>NZ_CP096297.1:0-4449210 GCF_033676985.1 Providencia sp. PROV236
TAAAGCGCAAGGATCATCGGTCGATCTAAAAATATTTTTTGATCTTAGAGAATATTTTCCAGAAATAGTCTAAAGTTATCCCCAACGTTGTGGAAAAAAACATTGATGATCGCGATCAAACTGTATGCTTCTCTGTTAACCTCGTTGTCTTACCACATTTACCTGTGGATAAAAAGCATAAAAACTGTGTAAAAGAATGAAGATCTCTTGCCAATTTTACGGTATGATCTCCGGTCACATTTCTGATCTGAGGATCGGAAAATTCTTTGCTTAATCCGTACTTCTTTTGTTTCATTGATGATCTTGTTTATGGGAGTCCACCGTGTCACTTTCGCTTTGGCAGCAATGTCTTGCCCGATTGCAGGATGAACTACCTGCCACAGAATTCAGTATGTGGATACGCCCTCTTCAAGCTGAATTAAACGATAACACATTGGCACTTTATGCCCCGAATCGTTTTGTCCTTGATTGGGTGAGAGATAAATACATCAATAATATCAATGAACTACTGAATGATTTCTGTGGTACTGACGTGCCTGCTCTTCGTTTCGAGGTGGGAAGCAAACCCATTTCCGTTTCTCAAACGAATACCCAGGCTCGCCCTGCACATGAAGCTCCCTCTGTTGTCATTCCTTCAGCGCCGATAAAGCCAAGTTGGGATAATTCAACTAAAATACAACCTGATGTCGCCTATCGCTCAAATGTGAACCCCAAACATACTTTTGATAACTTTGTTGAAGGTAAATCTAACCAGTTAGCTCGCGCAGCCGCGAGACAAGTTGCTGAAAACCCAGGGGGCGCATATAACCCATTGTTCCTCTATGGCGGCACGGGTTTAGGTAAAACACACTTACTGCACGCCGTTGGCAATAGCATCATGCAACATAAAGCCAACGCACGTGTCGTTTATATGCACTCAGAACGTTTTGTACAAGATATGGTTAAGGCTTTACAAAACAACGCGATTGAAGAATTTAAGCGTTACTACCGCTCTGTTGATGCATTGCTTATCGATGATATTCAATTTTTTGCTAATAAAGAGCGCTCTCAAGAAGAGTTTTTTCATACCTTCAATGCGCTACTAGAAGGTAACCAGCAAATTATTTTAACTTCAGATCGCTATCCTAAAGAGATCAATGGCGTTGAAGATCGTTTAAAATCGCGTTTTGGTTGGGGGTTAACGGTAGCTATTGAACCACCAGAGCTTGAAACTCGCGTAGCGATCTTGATGAAAAAAGCCGATGAGAATGAGATCCAGCTTCCAGGCGAAGTGGCCTTCTTCATCGCCAAGCGACTACGTTCTAATGTCCGTGAATTAGAAGGGGCATTAAACCGCGTTATCGCCAATGCAAATTTTACCGGCCGCGCCATCACCATTGATTTTGTGCGTGAAGCGCTGCGAGATTTACTTGCACTACAAGAAAAACTGGTAACTATAGATAACATTCAGAAAACTGTGGCTGAGTATTACAAGATAAAAGTTGCAGATTTACTTTCCAAACGCCGTTCTCGTTCTGTCGCTCGTCCGCGCCAGATGGCAATGGCATTGGCAAAAGAACTGACTAATCATAGTTTACCTGAAATCGGGGATGCCTTTGGTGGCCGTGATCATACAACGGTATTGCATGCTTGCCGTAAAATTGAACAGTTACGGGAAGAAAGCCATGACATCAAAGAGGATTTTTCTAACTTAATCAGAACATTATCATCTTAATTGCTATGAAATTTACTATTGAACGTGAGCAGTTATTAAAACCGTTACAACAAGTTAGTGGCCCATTAGGCGGGCGTCCGACGCTACCTATTTTGGGCAACCTTCTGTTACAAGTAAAAGAAGGGGCTTTGCTATTGACGGGAACCGACTTAGAAATGGAGATGATGGCCAATGTTCCTCTAACACAGGAACATGAAGTTGGAGCAACTACCGTTCCAGCACGCAAGTTTTTTGATATCTGGCGTGGGCTTCCTGATGGTTCAGAAATCCGTGTTGAACTCGATGATGACCGGTTATTGGTTCGCTCTGGGCGTAGCCGCTTCTCGTTATCAACTTTACCGGCGAGCGATTTTCCTAATTTAGATGACTGGCAAAGTGAAGTTGAATTTTCACTGCCACAGTCCATCCTGAAACGCCTGATTGAAGCTACACAGTTTTCAATGGCACATCAGGATGTCCGTTACTACCTTAATGGTATGCTATTTGAAACCGAAGGGCAGCTATTAAGAACTGTTTCAACGGATGGTCACCGCTTAGCGGTTTGTTCGATGGAAATCGCTCAAGAAGAGCTGCCATCACATTCGGTCATAGTTCCTCGTAAAGGGGTTATTGAGTTAATGCGCCTATTAGATGGCGGCGACTCACCTGTACAGCTACAAATCGGTAGCAATAATATACGCGCCCATGTCGGTGGTTTTATTTTTACCTCAAAATTAGTTGATGGTCGTTTTCCTGACTACCGCCGAGTACTACCGAAAAATCCAGACAAAACATTAGAAGCGCGTTGTGATTTACTTAAACAAGCTTTTTCCCGGGCGGCAATTCTATCAAATGAGAAATTCCGCGGTGTTCGCTTGTATTTCAGTGAAAACCAATTACGTATTACTGCCAATAACCCAGAGCAAGAAGAAGCTGAAGAGATTGTTGATGTCAGCTATCAAGGCACTGAAATGGAAATCGGCTTTAACGTTAGCTACATCTTAGACGTGCTAAATGCATTAAAAAGCGAAAATGTGACACTATTCTTAACCGATGCTGTGTCGAGTGTGCAGATTGAAGACTCCGCGAGCAGCGCTGCTGTTTATGTTGTCATGCCAATGCGTTTGTAATCATTTTCTATGATCCTTTCGCGTTTATTGATCCGCGATTTTCGTAACATTGAAGATACCGATCTCGCGCTAGCTAATGGGTTTAATTTTTTAATTGGCCCAAATGGGAGCGGTAAAACCAGTGTACTGGAAGCGATTTATACACTTGGACATGGTCGTGCTTTTCGCAGCATTCAAGCAAACCGAGTGATCCGTCACGAACAGGAACAATTTATCCTACATGGGAAATTGCGCCATCTTGATGGGTCACGCAAAGAGCTGTCACTTGGTTTAAGTAAAAACCGTGAGGGTGATAGTAAAGTAAGAATCGACGGTACAGATGGCCATAAAATTGCTGAATTGGCAAAATTACTGCCAATGCAATTGATTACCCCAGAAGGCTTTACATTACTGAATGGTGGTCCAAAGTATCGACGTGCATTTATCGACTGGGGGTGCTTTCATAATGAACCCTTGTTTTTTTCCGTTTGGTCCGATTTAAAACGGTTATTAAAGCAACGTAATGCTGCATTACGCCAAGTCAGTCGTTATGAGCAAATACGCCATTGGGATCAACAATTGGCGCCATTAACTGAACAAATCAGTCAATGGCGTAGTGACTATATTGCGGGTATTGCTGAAAATATTAAGCAAACTTGCCAACAATTTTTACCTGAATTTGTATTATCAGTTTCTTTTCAACGCGGTTGGGATAAAGAAATTGAGTATTCAGAATTATTAGAGCGCCAATTTGAGCGTGATAAAGCGTTAACCTATACCGCCTCAGGGGCACATAAAGCGGATTTGCGGATCAGGGCCAATGGCACCCCTGTGGAAGATATGCTTTCACGCGGTCAGCTAAAACTTTTAATGTGCGCTTTAAGGTTAGCGCAGGGTGAATTTTTCACCCAACAGAGCGGGCAACGATGCCTGTATCTACTGGATGATTTTGCCTCGGAACTTGATTCAGGCCGCCGTCAATTATTGGCAGCTCGTCTCAAGGCTACGCAAGCTCAAGTGTTTGTTAGTGCAATTACACCTGAGCAAGTTCAAGACATGATTGATGTAAATAGCAAGATGTTTAGCGTAGAACATGGCAAAATAGAAGTTAAACCACAGGAATAATATAGCGGGAAACGTTGATGTCGAATACATATGACTCCTCAAGTATCAAGGTATTAAAAGGGCTGGATGCGGTGCGTAAGCGCCCAGGCATGTATATCGGTGATACCGACGATGGTACCGGTCTTCATCACATGGTCTTCGAGGTTGTCGACAACGCTATCGACGAAGCCCTCGCCGGTTTTTGTGACGACATCGTGATCACAATCCATGCTGATAACTCGGTCTCCGTTCAAGATGACGGTCGTGGTATTCCAACAGGTATCCATGAAGAAGAAGGGGTATCAGCAGCAGAAGTTATCATGACTGTTCTGCACGCAGGCGGGAAATTTGACGATAACTCCTATAAAGTCTCCGGCGGATTGCATGGAGTTGGGGTATCTGTTGTTAACGCCTTATCTGAAAAACTCGAATTGACTATCCGTCGCGATGGTAAAGTTCACGAACAAGTATATAGCCATGGTGAGCCACAAGGCCCACTGACTGTCGTCGGTGAAACAGACCAAACAGGAACACGTGTTCGCTTCTGGCCAAGCATGGATACCTTTAAAGGCATCACTGAATTTGAGTATGATATTTTAGCTAAGCGCCTTCGCGAGCTGTCATTCTTAAACTCAGGGGTATCAATTAGACTGATTGATAAACGTGATGGTAAAGAAGATCACTTTCACTATGAAGGTGGTATCAAAGCCTTTGTTGAGTATCTAAGCCGTAACAAAACGCCAATCCACCCATCCGTATTTTATTTCTCAACCGAGAAAGATGGCATTGGTGTTGAAATTGCCATGCAATGGAACGATGGTTTCCAAGAAAATGTTTACTGCTACACCAACAACATTCCACAACGTGATGGCGGTACTCACCTTGCAGGCTTCCGAGCTTCAATGACGCGTACTTTGAACAACTACATGGATAAAGAAGGCTATCAGAAGAAGGCCAAAGTCAGCGCAACGGGTGACGATGCTCGTGAAGGCTTGATTGCTGTTATCTCTGTCAAAGTCCCTGATCCTAAGTTTTCATCACAAACCAAAGAAAAATTGGTTTCTTCAGAGGTAAAAACCGCTGTTGAAACGATGATGAACGAACGTTTTGTTGAATACCTGTTAGAAAATCCAAACGACGCAAAAATCGTTGTTGGTAAAATCATTGACGCCGCGCGTGCACGTGAAGCGGCTCGTAAAGCACGTGAAATGACGCGTCGTAAAGGTGCACTAGACTTAGCGGGCTTGCCAGGCAAACTGGCTGACTGTCAAGAACGCGACCCTGCACTGTCTGAACTCTACTTAGTGGAAGGGGACTCTGCGGGCGGCTCTGCAAAACAAGGCCGTAACCGTAAGAACCAAGCGATTTTGCCTCTGAAAGGTAAAATTCTTAACGTTGAAAAAGCGCGTTTCGATAAAATGCTCTCCTCACAAGAAGTGGCAACCCTAATCACCGCATTAGGCTGCGGCATTGGCCGTGATGAGTACAATCCAGACAAACTGCGCTATCACAGCATTATTATCATGACGGATGCTGACGTCGATGGTTCACACATTCGTACCCTGCTACTCACTTTCTTCTATCGCCAAATGCCAGAGATTGTTGAGCGAGGTCATGTGTATATCGCTCAGCCACCACTGTATAAAGTGAAAAAAGGCAAACAAGAACAATATATTAAAGATGATGATGCGATGGATGAGTATCTGATCTCTATTGCTCTTGATGGCGCAGCGCTGCATTTAAGTGCCGATGCACCCGCGATGAAAGGTGAAGAACTGGAAAAATTGGTAGTCGAATACAATGCGGCACATAAAATCATTCGTCGCCTTGAACGCCTCTACCCGCAAGCTCTACTCAATAGCTTAGTTTATCACTCAACGCTGACAGAAGATGCATTGAAAAATAACGAGCAAGTTGAAGAGTGGGCTAAAACCTTAGTTCAGCGTTTAGAAGAGAACGAGCTGCTGGGGAGTACTTATAGCTATAGCATCACTGAAAACCGTGAACGCCAGCTATTCGAGCCTACCATTCGTATTCGTACGCATGGCGTTGATACTGACTACAACTTAGACTTTGATTTTGTCCACGGTAGTGAATATCGTCGTATCACCCATCTCGGAGACATGATTGCTGATCTTATCGAAGAAGGGGCTTACATCGAACGTGGTGAACGCCGTCAAAATATCGAAAATTTTGAAGAAGCGTTAGCATGGCTCACTCGTGAATCACGTCGTGGTCTCTCTGTACAACGTTATAAAGGCCTTGGTGAAATGAACCCAGAGCAGTTATGGGAAACCACTATGGATCCAAATACACGTCGTATGATGCGTGTGACAGTCAAAGATGCGATAGCTACAGACCAACTATTCACAACATTAATGGGTGATGCAGTTGAACCTCGTCGTGCCTTTATTGAAGAGAATGCTCTGAAAGCGGCAAATATTGATATCTAATTCTTAACCATGAAATAATGTTATAAGAATGAAAACCCCGTGTAAAAACATGGGGTTTTGTTCTTTCTATGACTTAACCTCACGCTAGTTTACAGTTTTTTACCCCGCCAATATTGATTACACACGCTTTTATTATGTTATAACCAATAAATACATACCTAACTCACTAGAAAAAATACTGACAAATATTCTAATAATGGTTATGCGTTTACTGATTATATCGATTTATTTTCTGCTGATTTCTGCGATGCCAGCGCTCTTAGGTGGTGATATTAGCTTACTGTCTAAGCTCGTCATTATAGTGACGGGTATGCTGTTGATGTTTATTTGCGCAGGAGTGTATAAAAGCTTAGCAGGCAAAATATTCACTGTGTTGATAAGTGCGTTATGGGCACTTAACCTATCGGTGTCTTTTTTCTTTTATCAAAAACACGATATCCGCTTTTCATCATCAATCGCTGAAACCTTTATCAATACCAACAGTAGCGAAACTGTTGGTATGCTTTCCTATAATAAATACTACATTCTTTTTTATATTATTGTTTTTGCTGTTTATTTTATTAGCATCCATAAAAGTGCTAAATATCTCAATCGTAAGACCACATGGGCTAGCTTAGGGTTGTTTTTTGGCTACCTTGTTGTTATTCCTGCACATTCTGCGGCACTACTTCCAAAACCTGGGAGCTATCTCTTATTAGCCGAGCAGTATCTCTCTCATACGCCTTTTTATAATGCATCAGCGCTGGTTCGAAACCTCTATGAAAATAGAGAAATCACCAAAATACCGAATACAGTTGTGCAATATCAATATGATAAAAAAGAAGCGAGTAGCGATATTTATGTGCTGATCATTGGCGAATCAGTACGCCGAGATCACTTAAGCCTTTACGGTTATCAATACGAGACAACCCCAAATTTAGATCAGCGAAAACCGCAAATGTTAGTATTTGACCAAGCCTACTCACCCGCACCAGTAACCATTTTGTCAGTCCCTATCTCGCTGTCAAATATCAGCTTTTCGCAAATGCAAGACAAGCAACACTATGCAGACAATATTGTCGCGCTAGCCAATCATGCAGGATTTGAAACCTATTGGATAAGCAATCAAGGTAAAACCAATCGTAAAACTAGCATAATTTCCACTATTGCCAGTATGGCAAAACATCGAAAGTGGAATGAGTTTGTCGGTTATGATGAGGAAATTTTAGGCTATTTCAACAACGCCATTAATGATGGCGTGAAAAAGAAAAAACTGATCGTCTTACATACCTACGGAAGCCATGAGCCATCCTGTAATCGTTTCCCTGAAGAGAAGTATCAAGAATTTAGTACTCAAGAAGATGATAACTGCTATGACAGCTCTATCGCTTACACTGATGCGTTGATCGAAAACATCTTACAACAGCTCTCAGGTAAATCCGCCACTGTAATGTATTTTTCTGATCATGCATTACAACGTTTAGATGATAAATATGATGTTTATTACCATCACGGAGTCAATAACCCAACTAAAGAGGCGTATGAAATTCCCTTGTTTGTTTGGTATAGCCCAAATAGTGCAAAGCCCTCGTTGGATAACACGGTACTCAACGCACCTTATTCAACAGCCAACAACTATTGGTTAATTAGCGATTGGCTCGGTATACAACAACATAGCCCTAAGGCGTGCCTATCGCCGCTAAATAGCTGTTATCAAGCACAGAAAGAAATCACTATGATTGATGGCAATCGAACTTTACTGAGTTTAAAAAACCTGCCTTCTGAGCAAAAGACTCATGATTAATGCTCTATTCAAAAGAGCATTAATCTCACACAAGCTCTATGACCCATATTATGGGTTATTATCTTGGAATGACGTGGATGTGTTATTACTTTCTTCAAAAAAAACAACTCGATATGTCGTATAATAAGACGCAGGGAAAATCATCGGCATAAGAATAAAGCCAAAGTAAAGAGGAATGGATGCAATAGAAACTAAGCCAATAATGATAAAGAAAACAAAAAATGGAATAATATTTCTTTTAAAAGCAAGACAACTCGTTTTAATCGAATCCATAACAGAAAAATTATGATTAATTATCAATGCAGGGGAAAACCAAAACATTCCCACATAGATATACGTTGTAAAAATAACAAATATGGCTGAGAGTATTCTTGTTACTATTAAAGAAGTATTTTCTAGTAAACTATAATAATGGTATGTATTTGAATTTATAGATAAATTAATAGCAATATCATTTATAAAAGATACAATGAAACCAAACAACACATTGATGCCGCCTAACAAAAGAAGCTTTCCTGTATTCTTTGAAGGAACTAATTTATAAAATTAAACATCATTGGCTGTCAGACTAATTACTGCCTGAAGTTACTTTGAAAGCCCCCTTATTGCTATAAGGGAGCTTAATGAAATGAAATTACAGCAAAATATTCAGCATACGGCGTAGCGGCTCAGCGGCACCCCATAGTAGTTGGTCACCAACGGTAAATGCCGACAGGTATTCAGGCCCCATATTAAGCTTACGTAAACGACCAACAGGGGTACTCAATGTTCCGGTTACCGCAGCAGGCGTCAATTCACGCATGGTGATCTCACGATCATTAGGCACCACTTTCACCCACTCATTATGAGACGCTAATAGCTGTTCTATCTCATTCAGTGCAATGTCTTTTTTCAGCTTTAAAGTGAATGCTTGGCTATGACAACGTAGTGCACCTACACGTACACACAAACCATCCACAGGGATAATATTATTACCGGTAGCTAAGATTTTGTTAGTTTCTGCTTGGCCTTTCCATTCCTCACGGCTTTGACCATTTTCTAACGCTTTATCAATCCATGGGATAAGGCTACCCGCTAACGGCACACCAAATGCATCTGTTGGCATCGCGCCGCTACGCGTAAAGTCAGTCACTTTTTTCTCGATATCTAAAATTGCTGAGGCTGGATTTTGTAATTCTTTCGCTACTTGGCTATGTAACTCACCCATTTGTACCAATAATTCACGCATATTACGAGCGCCAGCACCGGAAGCGGCTTGGTATGTTGCAACAGACGCCCACTCAACTAAATTATTCGCAAATAAACCACCCAGCGACATCAGCATTAAACTGACCGTACAGTTACCACCAACAAAGGTCTTAATGCCTTTATTTAATCCGTCTTGGATATGTTGTTGGTTAACTGGATCAAGGATGATAATCGCATCATCTTTCATACGTAGTGCAGATGCCGCATCAATCCAATATCCATTCCAGCCAGCTGCTCGCAGTTTTGGGTAGATCTCATTGGTATAATCACCGCCCTGACAACTAATAATAATATCTAACGCTTTTAGCGCGTCGATATCATTAGCATCTTGCAACGTTCCGCGGTGGCCACCATAAGCAGGTGCTTCTGCACCATGCTGAGAAGTGGTAAAAAATACAGGATGAATTGCATTAAAGTCACCTTCTTCTACCATTCTCTGCATTAAAACTGAACCGACCATACCACGCCAGCCGATAAAACCTACATTTTTCATTGTATTCACCCTGTCTGTTTAAAAATTTTACGGCAATAAATTTTGATTTCCTACTATGCAAACAGTAGAAACTGAAAATCTATACTCTAAATAATTCGAATTGCAGGTAG
Organism: Providencia sp. PROV236; assembly: GCF_033676985.1. Classification (NCBI taxonomy): domain Bacteria; kingdom Pseudomonadati; phylum Pseudomonadota; class Gammaproteobacteria; order Enterobacterales; family Morganellaceae; genus Providencia; species Providencia sp. PROV236. Next base: position 9,994 of record NZ_CP096297.1, read on the forward strand.
GCGACAAGCGAAGATAGTCGGGGAGCATAGATAAACTATGTGACTCGGCTAGCTGAGTGTAGTCAACACCGCTGCAATTTGAAGTATGACGAGTATATCGACTACTTAAAGCTGACAAAATATCAACCAGTGTGCAAGTGAATTTCATAACTATTAATGAGAATATTAGTAATTTCGCTAATATACTCGTCACACTTCACGTTGCTGCGCTTTTTGTTAAGGTATAAGGCTGCACTCACTCGGACTAGCCACCTCATTTTCTTACGCTTAGCGATTCCTCGAATGATTTTTAGCTTATTTACCGATGAAGTTTCCAAATTGGAAAATTGCCTTTTACTATTAATCAATACCTTGAATAGCACATACTGATTAAAATCGCCTCCCTGTTTTTTTATCTGGATGCTGTTATCCCATGATCAAATATGTCCTTTTTAGCTTTTGGATAGTGCTAATTTATCCACTTGGCGTCGACTTACATCTTACTGGTATTCCATTGATTGCCGCTGATTTACAGGCTAGCGAAAGCCAGCTACACATTGCCTTTTCTATCTATTTAGCAGGCATGGCATCAACAATGTTAATTGCTGGATGGTGTTCAGATCATATTGGTCGTAAACCCGTCGTTTTAGTTGGCGCTTTTATGTTTGCTAGCGCATCTATCATGGCGGGCTCAGCGACGACGGTAAATGTATTCTTAAGTGCGCGCTTTTTACAGGGTATCGGGGCAGGTTTTTGCTATGTCGTCACTTTTGCTATTTTACGTGATGTTCTATCAGCGCGGATCAGAACCAAAGTACTATCAATGATGAATGGTATTACCTGTATTGCTCCAGTGCTCGCACCCGTAATAGGTTTTGGTATTCTGCTGTTTTATCATTGGTCAGTCATGTTCTACTTTATGGCGGCTTACGCAATAGTCAGTATTCTGTTTTGTTTAATTGGCATAAAAGAGACCAAACCCTCTATCAATAAACAAGCATCAAACACCACGACAGCACCACTTGCCGACGAACGTTTCCTTAATCTGTTTTTTCTTACTCGTTTAGTGATTTCTTGCTTTGGTATTGCTGTCATTTTGACCTATGTAAATGTGTCACCGATCATTTTAATGGGTAACCTTGGTTTTACTACTGGACAGTTTTCAACATCCATGACCTTACTTGCGATGTTAAGTATGGCAACCTCATTTTCAATGCCAAAATTGATCTCAACATTTAAAAGCCAAACACTGTTATACACCGCGCTCAGCCTATTCTTATTAAATGCGGTACTTTTATTAATTTATCTATTGGCAATTAAATATACCCCTCTGTTATTTATTGTTTTCGGTTTATGTGGCGTTGGTTTTTCAATGCTATTTGGCATCATAATGAGCCAAGCACTATCGCCTTACGCCAGAAAAGCAGGGATCGCGAGTTCTATTTTAGCTATCTCACAATTGAGTTTCGCTTCTCTATATATTTGGATTATGGGTTGGGTAGGCATCGCTTCAGTACAGATGCTTTTTATTATCTTACTGGCAGCTGCTATTATCGGTATGGTATTACTGAAAATATCTTCTCTGTCCAGTAAGGTTGCATCCCTTGAATAAACAATTGCATCGATTAGATTTAAATTTACTCGTCATTTTGCAATATCTTGTCGAAGAGCGTAGTGTCACTTTAGCGGCTAAGCGACTGTCTATCACGCCTTCTTCCGTCAGCAAATCATTGGCTAAATTGCGCCAGTGGTTTGATGACCCGCTGTTTATTCGCAGCCCGCAAGGGCTAACCTCAACTCCCTTGATGCATCGTATTGAAAAATCGCTGCCTGAATTTTTAAATTTAGCCAATTACATTGCAGATATTCGTGATACAGAAAAACCTCGGGGACTAAAATTCCGTTTAATGATGGAAGCGCCACTCAACCTAATCATGCTGCATGATTTATCGCTGAAAATTTTAAATCAATACCCTGAATCTAATGTTAATGTACGTGATTGGGATTATAACTCCTTAGCAAGTATTGTTGCTGGAGATGCGGATATTGGCGTATTAGGGCGAGAGAGTTATCATAAATCAAAAGAATCGATTAATGCCCTACCTGATATCCTCAATTTTGAAGTACTATTTATTGATAGACCGCTCGCCTTTGTGCGCACAGATCATCCACTATTAAGTGAAAAGTGGGATCTGACTAATTTATTAAAATATCCACATATCAGTACTGAATATGGCAATCGTATCCCTTGGGCATTCGATGATGTGCTGCACAGTATGGGGTTAACGCGTAATATCCAGCTATCCTATTCGTCCTTCGAACAATCATTATTAATGACATCACAATCAGGACATTCACTACTGACCTGTGCTCCGGGCTATTGCCAACATTATGTGAATGAATTTCATCTGGATTTAGTGTGTATCCCTTTACCACTAGAACCTGAAATTTACCAACAGTTAGATATTCCTTTTTTAATGCTTTGGCATAAAAGAAATGCTTATAATTCCAAAACACGTTGGTTAAGGGAACAAATAAAAAGCGGTATCGCCAACTTTGTAAATCCTTAAAAAAAACCATCACGGCACAGGACTGCCGCGATGGATCAGGAAAACTGAAGTCGGTAAATCGAAGACCAACAGTTTCAAGATAAAATTAACGTTTCTTTTTACAGCCTTGTACTGCTTTGAAGCGCGGGTTAGCTTTACAAATCACATAAACTCGACCACGGCGGCGAACGACTTGGCAATCAGGGTGGCGCTGTTTAGCTGTTTTTAACGAGCTCAGTACTTTCATGTTTATTTCTCCTCTTTTGACAAGAAGCGAGCAAAACGTTTCTGGAACTGCGCAGTCTTCCCTTCTTGTGAGATCATTTTTTGTTTACCGGTATAAAACGGATGTGATTGCGAAGACACATCCAAGGTGACATATGGAAAATGTTCACCTTCAAATTCAATCGTTTTTTCCGTTTTAATCGTTGAGCCAACTTTAAAGTACGCATCAGCACTCGTGTCATGGAACACGACAGTGCGATATTGAGGATGGATCCCATGTTTCATCATAATGCACCATTTGTTATGTTATAATATAACAATATAATTTTTAAAATAACGATGCAACTGTTTTATGGGACATACCACACGGATATTTATTAACTCTATATTTTTAATAGAAAAATAATATGTAAGACTATAACTAATTTTTAAATTAGGGATTAAAACCCGCCTCTTATTCACACTCCACAAATAAATCTAAAAACACTAATTCAACCTGCTAAGAACTTTTGTATAATTAAGCAACTATATATTTAATATGCATTATTTATCAAATAGATATAGAATAATTGACGATAAATAAATCTTTGAGGGGAAATCAAAATGTACTATGGCTTTGATATGGGCGGTACAAAAATTGAGCTCGCGGTATTTGATGAGTCACTGAACCCTATCTGGCAAAAGCGGGTTCCAACGCCAAAAGAGGATTATCAAGAACTGCTAAGCACCTTTCAGCGTCTTACAGAAGAGGCCGATACAAAATTTAGCTGTATTGGTAAAGTTGGAGTCGGCGTACCCGGTATCGTTAATCATCAAACAGGAACAGTTTTTACCACCAATGTTCCTGCGGCAAAATATAAACCACTGATCCCTGATCTCGCTAACATGCTACAGCGCCCAGTAAAAGTAGAAAACGATGCAAACTGCTTTGCGCTTTCAGAAGCATGGGCAACAGATTTTCAACATTATCCAACCGTACTTGGACTCATTTTAGGTACTGGTGTTGGTGGCGGTTTTATTTCTCACGGTAAAGTTCTTTCTGGAAAAAATGGTATTGCGGGTGAAATTGGCCATATGAATATCACCTTACAAGGCGCACAACATTTAGGCGATCGTGTGCCAGAAATCACCTGTGGCTGTGGAAAGAAGGCCTGTTTTGAAACTTATTTATCAGGCCCAGGCTTTGAACGTATCTATAGCGCTTTTAGTGAAGAAAAGCGTTCGGCAATTGAAATCATTCAGCTTTATCAACAAGGTGATATAACGGCTAAACAACATGTCGAGCGTTACATTGATTTATTAGGGATGTTTTTAGGGCAAATCATCACCGTGTTAGATCCTGATTTAGTCGTTCTTGGTGGTGGATTATCCCAATTTGAAGGAATTTACCAATTATTGCCAAATATCGTACCCAAATACTTATATGGCACCGCAACTGTTCCTGCCATAGAAAGAGCAAGGTATGGGGAATCAGGAGGCGCCAGAGGTGCTGCATGTTTAAATTTACGTGATTAATTAAATTAACATTATCAAAAAAAGCTTATCTTTTTAATATCTATCTACATCATATAGCGAAATATTTCCTTATATGATGTAGATAGTAATAATTTGAATTTATAGTAAATAACGGCTCAATCATTCATATCCCCTCTATATTTAACAATAGTCATCCGTATTTTTCGGAGTTTTTTTAATCATACAATTTCAATGAGTTATAATGTTTTATTACATATTAGACCGCTGATTGATTATCTTTTTCTATGAATTAATGGCATGATAAAACACTGTCTAATGAATTTTTATCAGTTATTGATAACGCAAGAAGCCATTGAAAAATAATTGATAAAAATCAGCCAGATAATAGAGACTAGTCCGATATTGTTAATCATTAAAATAGATATGATGACAATAAAAGTAATAATAAAATACAACTCTAAATATAGAGAGAAAATTTATGAGTTTGTTTCTACAAAACTGCCTGACCTTCCCCGCCATTATTTTTAGCGGCTTATTTATCATTATGATGTTTTATTGGGTTTGTGCAGCTTTTGGTCTATTAGATATTGATTTATTTAGTGTTGATACCTCTGTTGATGGTGGAGGTTTTGATGCAACTGGCTTTGCAGGCTGGCTGACCAAACTTGGGCTTGCAGGCATTCCTATCACTATCATTTTGACTTTATTCACATTATTTGGCTGGTTGCTGAGCTATTTTAGTGTGCATTGGTTTATCCGCTTCATCGATATCACCCTACTGCGCTACCTAGTGGGTTTCGTTGTATTATTAGTCGCGTCATTTATTTCAATTCACCTAACCGCTTGGTGTCTAAAACCTCTACGCGAAAAATTAGCAAAATCCAACCCACCCAAAAGCGCCCATCAATTAATGGGGAAATTAGCTACAGTACGCTCAGGCGAAGTCACCGAATATAAAGGGGAAGCCATTTTAGAAGATGGTGGAGCCGGGCTGATTTTACAAATACGCGCTGCTGCAACTGAAAATCTAAAACGAGGTGACCGTGTGGTTATTATCAGCTATGACGCTGCATCACACAGCTATCTTGTTGTGACTGAAGAAGAATTTCGTAGTTTATAAAATTTATACTCAAGGAGCTGTTAGTCGAAAAAAACATAAATTTCTAGAAGCATAGAAAAACAATGAGGCTGGCGCGAATGAGCGTAGTCACCATACCTCAGCGCAAGACGCTGTGACTTGCAGTATAACAAATATAAATACCTTAAATAATCAACGACGATATACCTAAACCCACGGAGAGAAAATATGGAATTGGCTGATCTAATGCCCTTTTTAACCATTATTGGGGGCATAATTATAGTCATACTGGGCTTCTTTGGGCTATTCAAAGCCTTCTATATCAAGGTCCCGCAAGGAACTGCGCTTATTGTCAACGACATGTCATCGCAGCCAAAAGTCCATTTTACAGGCGCCTTAGTTTATCCTGTCATCTACAAAAAAGAGTTCATGCGTATCTCTCTTTTGACCTTAGAGGTTGATCGCCGTGGTAAAGATGGCCTGATATGCCAAGACAATTTACGTGCAGACATTACTGTCGCCTTTTACCTACGCGTTAACGAAACCACTGAAGACGTTCTAAAAGTTGCAAAAGCGATTGGTGTCGATCGCGCATCTGACCACCAAGCCGTCAGCACGCTATTTAGCGCTAAGTTCTCTGAAGCACTAAAAACCGTTGGTAAACAGTTTGAATTAGCCAAGCTATTTGAAGACCGACAAAACTTCCGTGATCGCATTGTTGATGTTATTGGTAAAGATCTTAACGGTTATGCACTTGAAGACGTGGCAATTGATTATTTAGAACAAACACCAAAAGTCGCTCTTGATCCAAACAATATTTTCGACTCCGAAGGTATTCGTAAAATCACCGAAATTACAGCCATCCACAATATTGAAACTAACCAAAAAGAACGCGACCAAGAGTTAGCGATCCAGAAGAAAAATGTGGAAACCCGCGAAGCAAGTTTAGCGCTTGAGCGCCAACAAGCAGATGCAGAAGCACGCCAAAAACGTGAAATCGATAATATTCGTGCTCGCGAACAAGCGGAAACTCTTCGTGTACAAGAAGAAGAACGCCTCAAATCCGAACAAGCGCGTATTCAAACTCAACAAGAAATTGAAATCCGCGAAGAAAACCGGATGCGTGAAGTAGAGGTCGCTCAACAAAACCGTACACGTGCCGTTGCCATTGAAGAAGAACGCGTTAATCGTGCTCGTGATCTCGAAATTGTCGCCCGTGAACGTGAAGTAGAACTACAACGCATTGAAAAAGAAAAAGCATTAGAAGAAGAACGCAAAAACATTTCCAATGTGATCCGTGAACGCGTCATTGTTGAGAAAAGCGTCGCTCAAGAAGAAGAGCGCATTAAAGAAGTTCGTGAAATTTCAGAAGCTGACCGCTTACGCCAAGTCACCGTGATCAACGCACAAGCGGAAGCTGAAGAGTCTTTAGTCCGCCAAGTGAAAAAAGCAGAAGCGGATGAAGCCAGTGCAAAACATAGAGCTGAAGAAATTAGCACTATGGCACAAGCTGAGCTAGAGGCATCGGCAAAACAAGCTGAAGCGAAAAAACGTTTAGCTGAAGGGGTGGAAGCCGAACATGCGGCATTAGGCCTTGCAGAGGCTCGTGTACGCCAAGCAACCGCTGAAGCTGAAGAGAAAGAAGGCTTAGTACAAGCTAACATCACTGCTGAAAAATTGCTTGCAGAAGCGCGTGGTTTGAAAGAAAAAGGCTTAACTGAAGCACAGGTCATGGAAGCCAAGGCACTAGCCGAGCAACAACAAGGCTTTGCAGAAGCGAAAATTCTTGAAGAAAAATTGGCTGCTCAAGCACGTGGTGAAGAGCAACAAGCTAACGCCAAAGAAAAATTGGGTCTGGCTGATGCCAAAGTTCTTGAAGAAAAACTGGCAGCGCAAGCTCGTGGTGAAGGCCAGTTGGGTGCAGCACAAGCTGAAGTTATCCGCCAACGCTTGAAAGCAGAGGCAGACGGTCTAACTGACAAGTTTAAATCAATGGATCACCTCAGTGATACTGCTCGTGCGCATGAAGAATTCCGTATGCGTCTTGAAAAAGAGTTCGAACAATCCATGGCTTCTATTGATGCCAACAAAGAAATTGCCCGTGAACAAGCTGATGTTCTGGCAGCCGCATTAACCAAAACCAATATCGAAATTGTGGGTGGTGATGGCAGCTTCTTTAACACCTTCTCTAAAGCATTGAGCTTAGGTAAAGCTGTCGATGGTTTTATGGATAAAAGCAGCTTCGCAAAGGAAAGCGTGGAAAAGCTGATGAATCGTAAAACTGATCAAAAAATAGATATTGCATCATTGCTTAAAAACCCAGAAATTCAAGATTTGATCAATGGGTTTATGGCTGCGAAAGGTGCTGGACAGCAAGCAAAAGTTGTCACAGAAAAACCAAAAACACCAACTGATGATTTATTTTAAATAAAGCATTTATACTCAAAATAATTCGAGATGCAGCTAGACGACCAGTAAGTACGTCACTAGGAGCCTACAAAAATAGGTAACTAGTACACATGTACCTAGTCAATAATGCTGCAACTTGAATTATAACGAATATAAGTATGCCTTTGTTATAGCCAAGGGAATCAGCGATACATGTCAATTCAGGATACGGATCACGAACAGGAAATACTGGATAGTGCTGTTGCACAAGGTGGTGCTTATGAAATATTACGCAAGCGCCTTACCGAGCAAGGGCAACAGCTTCATCAAAAAGCCGCGCAGCTCAATGACAGTCGCTTGCAAGAGTTCGGCCAAAGTCAAATGGACATTATTGGTCGTATCCGTATTCGCACAGAAAATAACTGCCAAGCAAGAGATATTGTCCGTGTCGGTGATTGGTTGTTATTTGGCTATAACGTTTTCCTTGGCTTAAAACGAGAAACACATCTTGAAGATGTGTTTTCTTTGTATCGTTTGATTGATAATCAAGGCGACTTCGATGTTGAAGCCGTGCCTTATGAAGGCACCTTTCTCAGTGATACCCGCTTTGTTCAAGACTTCACCGAATTATATACCTACTATAAGAATACCCAATTATTACAGCTGGTTGAACGTGATGGTAAGCTATTAGCTAGCTTCCAAATCGGTGATCGTATTAGCGACGTACGTGTGTTCCGTTGGTCTATTTCCAGTGATAAAAGTAAAATAGATTATATTGATAACCGCGGTGAACGCGATATTGCCCTTCCTCCTGCTTATGATTTTGAATGGGTTAAAACGACACGTGAAGACACGGTAAATGGTCGTTTTCCCCATATCAATATTTTAGATACCGTTTTTGTTGAAACTATCGGTGGCGATCTCACTATCAAGTGTGAAAATAATACCGAAGATGGATTGGGGATTTATCGTGAAGCAGTTCTCGATAAAAACCAATCACTTGATGATGCACAAATCGAGTATGCGCAAACAGGTAGTTTGATCCTCCTTAAAATCTTACCTTATCGAGAGGAAAGTTGGCGTTATTTGGTTTACAACACGCTCACTCAAACAGTTCAACGCATTGATGCCATTGGCCAAGCTTGTGTGCAATTACCTGAAGATCACGGCATTATTTTCCCCGGTGGCTATTATCTACAAAATGGTGAATATAAAACCTTCGACCAACCGATGGATGGCATGCGTTTTCGTCGTCTCCGTCGTTCACCTAATGGTGAAGATGTCCTATATGTATTCTATTCACCAAATCAAGGCCGCATCGCCCTATTTAACTACAACTTAATTGAGCGAAAACTGGCTATTCCGTTGATCGGCCATGGTTATGCCATGCTCGAAGATGGCAAGATGGTGCTATTTGAAGGTGAAGGTGACGAAGCAACTCGTGTTCATCCAATGCAAGTATGGCAAACACCTTTTTATACTGAGGAATTCGCGGATCAACAACCTGCTCGAGGCGGCTTTTTCGGCAAAATTGGTAATGCTGATTTGGTACGTGGTATCTCTGAAATATTGCATATCGCCAAAGAGATTGAAGGCAATCAAGTATCCGTTGCTCGCTATGAACAACTTAGCCAACAACCCAAGAATCTATTAGATATCTATTACTGGTTCAATGATGAACAGTGTTTAGGTATTGGTAAATTACTCAAAGAAATCACACAAACCAGTGAGTTGGTGTTAGACGAATATGAAAAAGTAGAAAGTATTCGCCAACAATCTGCGAAATCAATGAGTGAAGCGATTAGCCGCCAAAAATCATTACTTTCACTAACTCTACCCGAGAGTTGGAATGATATTCAACAATTTGTTGATGGACTAAATGCACTCAGTGCACAACGCGGTCATCTTATTTCCTTACGCGAATTCCGTTATATGGATTTGACCAAACTAGGTCAAATGGAAGAAGAGATCACTCAAACTCAGCAACAAGTTTCCCAAGCAACCGCGGCATTTCTTGCGAGTGATAAAGCACTACAACCGTTTAAAACACAGTTAGCCGCCTTTGAAGAACAGATGGAAGGCGCACAAAATAGCGCTCAGCTCGACATTCCTATGAATGGAATGGAAACCATGTCTAACGATTTAGACATGCTATCAAATTTAATGGCATCACTAAAATTCGAGGATGTGACACAACAAACTCATATCATTGATGCTATTTCACAGATTTATGCGCAATTAAACCAGTCAAGAGCACGCTTACAACAAAAACGTAAATCACAAAGTAGCGTCGAAACGGTTGCCCAATTTGGCGCACAATTTCGCTTATTTAGCCAAGGCATCACTAATGCTTTATCACTTTCGACCGACCCTGAACGTTGTGATGACCAATTATCGCGGCTGTTAGTACAATTAGAAGAACTCGAAAGCCAATTCAGCAACCATGATCAATTTCTCGATGACATTTTAGCCAAACGTGAAGAGCTATTAGAGACTTTTGAATCACATAAACAGGCACTACTGGATGACCGTCAACGCCGTTCCCAAAACTTACAAACAGCAGCAGAACGGTTGTTAGAAAGCTTACAGCGCCGTACTTTACGCCTACAATCGCAAGATGAATTGAATGCTTTTTTTGCCTCAGATCCATTAGCAGCAAAAACTCGTGAAATCATTGAAAAATTAAGAGAAATCAATGATAACGTTAAAGCCGATGATATCGATGCTAAATTGAAAGCAGCGCGCGACCAAGCAATTCGTACATTACGCGATAAAACAGACATCTTTGAAGATGGTGGCAACATTATTAAATTGGGGCCTCGCCATCGCTTTAGCGTAAATACCCAAGAACTAGACTTAACCATCCTGCCAAAAGAAAACCAGCTATGGTTATATCTGACCGGTACTGATTTCCAAGAGCCAATCGACAACCCACAATTAGCAGATTTACAACCCTATTGGTCAGCCACATTAGAATCTGAGTCAGAAAGCGTTTACCGTGCAGAGTATTTGGCTTACTCAATCATTTATGCAGCCAGTAAACGTCAAGATGGCCTTGACTACAATATGCTGAAATCCGCATTATCCGTGCCTGAAAAACTGGATAAAATTGTGCGTGATTTTGCCGCTCCTCGCTATAAAGAGGGTTATGAAAAAGGTATCCATGACCATGATGCCATTGCCATTTTGAAAAAATTGATCCCTGTTGGTGAAAGTGCAGATTTACTACGTTATAACCCAACAGCACGAGCAATTGCGGCCATTTTCTGGGAACAAGCACAAACAAACGCATATCCGGCACTATGGCCTGAGCGCGCTCGAACAGCAATGAATATCCAACAACTATTCCACAATGACGATGCCTTACTTGATTTGCAGGCAGAAATCGAAGCGGATATTAGCCTTTTCCTACAAAAGCACCCGATAGCATGTGAAGGTTATCAACAAACCCAAGCTGCTGAATACCTTAGCTTTGCTTTGGCGCGTAGCCCAATCGACCTTATATACAGTAAATATGCACGGGATCTTGTTTCTGCGCTACAAAGCAGATTAGAAGACGCACATATGTGGATTGATTTTAACCGCTCACAGCAAAATCTATCGGATCGCTATGCACAACGTTGGGCATTAATCCAAAATTGGTTACAAGGGCTGTGCTCTATTGCTGAATTTGCCCATTTGACGCCATACATTCCAGGTGCAATTGCGATCATTATTTTAGATAAAGCCGCTTCAGCACGTTACAGTGAAGCAGACCTTTACTTCAAAGTGAATGGCTTGCTCGGTGAGCACCCAACAATAGAAAATCAAACACTTTCACTGAGTTTAGATAACTATTTCAGCCGCATGCGTCGTCAACGCAAACAATTTATCCCCGCTTTCCGTGAGTATCAATCATTACGTCAGCGTATCGTAGCAGAAGAGCGACGTCGTTTGAAACTCCACGAGTTCAAAGCACGGCCTCTAAGTTCTTTTGTGCGTAACAAATTGATTAACGATGTTTACTTACCGATCATCGGTGACAACATGGCGAAACAAATCGGTGCACTAGGTGAAGGTAAACGCACCGATTTAATGGGACTGTTGCTGATGATTTCACCACCGGGCTACGGTAAGACAACATTAATGGAATATGTTGCCGACCGCTTAGGCCTGATCTTCATGAAGGTCAATGGCCCCGCATTAGGGCATGACGTCCTCTCTCTCGATCCAGCTCAAGCCCCCAATGCAACCGCAAGGCAAGAACTTGAAAAACTCAATTTAGCCTTAGAGATGGGGAATAATGTCATGCTGTATGTTGATGATATTCAACATACTCATCCTGAGTTTTTACAGAAATTTATTTCATTGTGTGATGGAACAAGGCGTATAGAAGGTGTTTGGAAAGGGCAAACCAAAACATACGATATGCGCGGTAAAAAATTCTGCGTCGTCATGGCAGGTAACCCATATACCGAATCAGGCGAGGTTTTCCGCATTCCTGATATGTTAGCTAACCGTGCAGATATCTATAACTTAGGGGAAGTGCTCGGTGGTATGGATGAAGCATTTGCATTAAGTTATATCGAAAATAGCCTGACCTCTAACCCAGTACTTGCTCCTCTTGCATTACGTGATTTAAATGACCTTTACCTGCTCGTTGATAAAGCGATGGGTAAATCAGTCTCGACTAATACCTTGAGTTACCCATACTCAGATGCAGAAATCAGTGAAATCGTTGCAGTTATTAGCCATTTGCTCACGCTACGCGATGTGGTATTAAAAGTTAACCAACAATATATCGCAAGCGCTGCACAGTCCGATAAATACCGTACTGAGCCTGCATTCCGTCTACAAGGCAGTTATCGTAATATGAATAAATTAAGCGAAAAAGTGTCTTCAGTGATGAATGCAGAAGAGCTAGAGCGTTTATTAGATGATCACTACCTTGGGGAAGCACAGCTACTCACAACAGGCGCAGAAGAGAACTTACTAAAACTCGCGGAAATTCGTGGTGTACTAACCGAGCAAGAAGCGTCACGTTGGCAGCAAATTAAGCGTGATTTCATGCGAAATAAAGCGCTTGGTGGTGACAATGCTGACGTAGGTGATCGTGTTGTTGCGCAGTTAGCCGATCTAGTCGAAAGCGTACAAGCACTTGGTCAGCAGTGACTATGAAACCATGGTTAAGCCAACGTATTAAATTATTGGTTATTCTGTCGGGGCTATTAATTTTAATCCAAATTATTAATAGCCTAACAGGTGCATTAACGCATTTTGGGATCATACCCAGACGTTTCGATGGGTTAATCGGCATTGTGTTTGCCCCCTTTATCCACGGTAGTTGGGGCCATTTACTGAGTAACCTCCCACCTTTACTGGTTTTAAGCGCATTACTCCTTCATGGCCGAATCCGTGATTATATATACGCCTCTATGTTTATTATTATGACTAGTGGTTTAGCTGTCTGGCTAGTAGGCCGCTATGCGGTGCATGTAGGAGCCAGTGGTTGGATTTTTGGCCTTTGGGGACTGCTTATTGCACAAGGTTTTTTTCGCCGCCAAATATCTGATATAGCCATTGCAATCATCGTATTGTTTTACTTTGGTGCAATGGCCGCAGGGCTATTACCTGTACATGAATATATTTCAACTGAATCACATATCGCAGGTGCATTATCTGGTTGCTTTTATGCATGGTGGATCAACCACAAAAAAAATAAAAGAAATATATCTACAAAACACTAACAATTAACAACTTATATAAATCATAAAATGAGATTTAGTTTATTTCATAGATATACCAAGAATATTATTCTTTTCTAAATAACCAGACCAATCATTGTTATCGCTATCTGTATACCCATAAAAAAATGGAAAAGCACTAGATACTTGATTAACTTTATCGACAATCAACTTATTGTATATATTATATACTAAACGGCTAGATTCATTATTTGAAAAGTAATCACTTTCGTGAACTTTTATTCCACCTAAAAAAAAATGGTATCTGGATTTTTTATTTTAAATCCTGAGAAATGATAAACCAGCGCTTTATTTTCACCAAAAAAAACATCATTATTTCTACGTTTCCACTCTCTTTTTAATACATTCCAAGGACCTATGTTTATCACTGTTGATGGTTCATAAAATACATTATAGAATAGTGAAGGTACTTCATTCAAATACTTTTGATCGCCAAACGTCACATCATTGACATCACAACTTTCAATACATTTATTTTGCCACCAAGATAAAATCTGTTTACCTTTAGCATCTTTTTTAAAACTAATGAAACCACTATTAAAATCACCTACTATACTTTTTATATTATTATATTCTTTCTTTTTATCGTGTTTGTTTTTAGGTAAAAACTGCTCTTCAAAAGTAAAAAACACAGAATAATCTTTTGAAGATAAATAACTGGAAGCATTACCCATAAAAAAGAGATCTGAATCTGTGTATGTAACACAATCATGTTCATTTATTAAATCGAGTATGAACATACAAAATATCGATTTCAATGTCCAACAATATGAAAAATAATGGCGCGTATTTTTAAGATCACGAATATTATCATTAATAATATTCTCTTCTTTTAAGATAAAAACATTGGCATAGCTCTGAGTAAAAGAAGAAATTATCTCATAGGATTCATCATCCATAGATAAAACATAAATATTTGATTTATCACCATTCTTTATTATTGAATCGATTAAAACAAGGGCTTGGTAAACTCTCATTTTTGATGAAATTATTGCCCAATTATTCATAAGTGCTCCTTTAATTTATAATTAATGATTCTTTATTGAATTTACTAGAAAATAATCTTAATTGTTCCAAGGTTATACTTTCACTTTTTTGATTTTTATAAAAATATGCTTCATACCATTCAACGGTATATCTCATCACTTCATTAATAGTGAAAACATTACTCCAACCTAGATGATAAGCAGACTTATGACTATCTAATTTCAATAAATTACTTTCATTGATAAGTGATGGCGATACTTTGGCTTTAAGGTCATTTTTCTTCCATAAACTAAATAAAATATCAACAACCTCTTTTACAGTAACGGATTGATTTGTTCCAAAATTCCAACTATCAAATTTAATCGTTGTTTTATACATTGATTCTGCTAAAAGCATATATCCAGCTAATGGTTCAATAACATGTTGCCAAGGTCGAATACTATTAGGAAACCTAATGGATATATCACAATCACTAACAAATGACTTGATACAATCAGGTATTAATCTATTTTCTGACCAATCTCCTCCCCCAACAACATTCCCAGCTCTAACTGTTGAAAAGCTGATATCAAGATCTTTAAAAAAAGATCTTGCATACATCTCGGTTACCATTTCAGAACAAGCTTTACTGCATGAATACGGATCTAACCCTCCTAATTGGTCGGTTTCCCTATAACCCCATATCCATTCTTTATTTTTATAAACTTTATCTGTTGTAACGTTCAAGAAAACTTTTGTCTTCAAACCTTGCTTTTTAAGTTCATACAATTCCTTTAACAAACAGTTTGTACCTAACACATTCGTTTTCATTGTTTCATGAGGATCTAAATAGGATGCCAAAACTAAAGGCTGAGCCGCCATATGAATAATAACATCAGGGTTACTTTCACTTAAAATAAAGTTTATTAACTTATCATCATTGATATCTCCATAAAAATTTAAAATATTATTATTTATGTTATCAAAAATATTGCTTGTACAATCGACATGTTTACTTAAACCTACAACTTTAACACCTAAATTACTTAACCAAATAGACAACCAACTTCCTTTAAAGCCATTAGCACCAGTAATTAAAACGGTTTTATTCTCCCAAAACCTCTCCATTTAAAAATCCTTATTTTTAAATAAATAATAATAGAACTCAACTATTGGAAATAATTTATACTCAACCGCTGATAACCCCTCTAAATTAGAATCATTATCAATGATAGACACTAATTTTAATAAAATATTTTTCAATTCTAATATTGAAATTTTAAATTCATATTTAATACTCATCACATCACTAGATTTAAATTCACCTATTAAGATAAGATAGATAGTATTAACTACCTCATCAACAGAACAAAACTCAATTTCTTCTAATAATGATGATTTAGTTTTGATCGCTTTATTACTTATTATACACTCCATTATAAATGGTATTATTCTAGTTATAATCTTATCTCTTCCATATATGTTGCATAACCTTAAGGAATGATAGTTCTTACTATATTTATGATTACAATAGCGGATCATGTCCTCACAAATTCGCTTACTTAAAGAATATGCATCAAAATAAAGCTCATCAACTAAAACCTTTTTGCTTGATAAGTAAATAAATTTAGATATATTATTTTCTATTGCATATTTTAATAGTAATGATGTTGATTTAATATTAAAATAAAGAGTATTAAGACAATTACTATCGTTTGTAGACTCTCCAGCACAATGAATTAAGGCAGACACATTTTTTATTTCGTATAATAAATCTATATTTTCATCTACTGTTAAATCCATATACTTAATGTTAAAACTATTTGTATTATATGGAGATTCCCTCCTAGATATTCCAACAGTTTCAATGTTTTTTTTATTTAAAAAGTTAATTAGGTTTCCACCAATAAAACCAGAACTACCTGTAACGATTATCGTTCCCATAAAGATTTCGATAAGTTATTAATATCCGATAAATCTTTCTGTGTATCAATACATTTCCAAAAACCTTTATGATGATAAACAGATAGTTGATTATCTTTTGCTAGTTTTTTTAACGGTAAGTCTTCAAAAATACAATCTTTAGAGTCAGTTAAATAATTAAAAACATCAAACTTACAACAAAAGAAACCACCATTAATAATCTCTTCACTCTTTTCTTTCTCTTTAAATGACGTAACCAATTTATTTTCAACGTCTAAAACACCAAATTGGCTTTCTCTATTAACTCCAGTAACTGTAACTATTTTATTTTCTTTTTTATGATGATTTATCAACTTATCAATACTTATATCACTTAATCCATCACTGTAAGTCAGTAAAAAATCCTCATTATTAACTAATTTTCTACACTGGTTTATTCTATACCCTGTTTGTGAGTTTAACCCTGTATCGATAAAATGAATATTAAAATCAAGATTATCATTATAAATCTCAATTACATTATTTTTCATTGTTAATTTAAAATCATTAATTTTCCATTTTAAATTAACAAAATATTCTTTAATCAAATCACCCTTATAGCCTAGAGGGAGAATAAAATCATTCACACCATACTTTAAATATATTTTTATTATATGTAATATTAGGCTTTCATCTTTTACTTTCACTAATGGTTTGGGTAATGGAGACACATCACCTC
This sequence comes from Providencia sp. PROV236, assembly GCF_033676985.1. Lineage (NCBI taxonomy): Bacteria > Pseudomonadati > Pseudomonadota > Gammaproteobacteria > Enterobacterales > Morganellaceae > Providencia > Providencia sp. PROV236. Next base: position 27,040 of record NZ_CP096297.1, read on the forward strand.
CCATTCTCATACCTTTACCACCACATAAAATAATACATTTCATATAAACACCTTTAATAAAGATAATAGAAATAAATTTATTATTAAAGGCAATATGAATCAATTATAAAAACAATTAATTACTAATAAAATGAGTTATTATTTTATGATATAATCATGAATAATGTATCTAGTATGTGATTTATTATTCATGATCTTTATTCTAGGTGGTTTAATAGTTTCAGTTATCCAATCTTTTGGACTCGATAAACACAACGACCCGCACCATCTAGTAAATACTGTTCTCTTTCAATAGTGACGTCTTTTCCCATAACCTCTTGAAATAATTTTAATTCTGAACGACAAAAATTTTGACAGGCTGTTGCTGCTGCACAGATAGGACAATGATTTTCAATAAACAGCCAACTATTGCCATCTTGTTCAACTCTAGCCATATACCCTTCTTCGCTACGAACATCGGCTAACATTCGTAATTTTTCAACAAAAGATAATCCCCCACACCGAGAGAGGTATTTATCTTTCATCTCTTTCTCGCGCTGGGTGATCAATTTTTCTAAACCTTCACCACCAAAAATATTTTTTACAGAATCAATTAATTGCAAAGTCAATTGAGCATGAGTGTCAGGAAAACGTTGATGGCCTAATTCAGTTAATACCCAATTTTGTCTAGGTCTTCCCGCACCTAACTGTGAAGTACACTGAACACCTTCAACCAAGCCTAGTGCAGACAATTTTTGAATGTGCTGGCGAGCAGCTTCACCAGTCATATTGAGATCTTTTGCTATCACTGCGGTTGATATAGGGCCTTTAGTTTTAATACAAAACAGCACCTTATCTACCGCTTGGCTAAGGTTTAAATTATCAAAGTAATTACTTGCATTAATCATTGTGTCACTCTAATATCCAAGTCAATACTTGGATATTAACGTTTTTTTAACCCTTTCGTCTAGCAGGTCTCGCTATGAGCAATGATCCATCAACCATAACTCAAGCCAAATGGGCTGATTTACTTCGGGGAACTAACGCACTATTAACGATAGCCCTTACTGGCGGTGTCGCACTCCATGCCATTAATATCTATATAGTTACGACTATTTTACCCAGTGTCGTCAATGATATTGGAGGGCTCGAATACTATGCCTGGAATACCACCATATTTGTGGCGACGTCAATTGTTGGCTCTGCCTTATCGAGTAAAATACTCAATAACTTAGGGCCTAAATTTGCTTATTTGATCGCGCTATTATTATTCTCATTAGGATCTATTTGGTGTGCAGCATCTCCCTCAATGCTATCTCTATTAGTAGGCCGAGCATTTCAAGGTCTAGGAGGAGGAATACTATTCGCATTAAGTTATGCTTTGATCCGCGTCGTTTTCCCTGAAAACCTTTGGTCAAGAGCAATGGGGATTGTTTCAGGTATGTGGGGTATAGCAACTCTTTGTGGCCCTGCGATTGGAGGAATATTTGCTCAGGGCGGCCATTGGCGTTGGGCATTTTGGTCATTGCTACCCGTTGCGATCCTGCTCGCATTAATAGTGATAAACCAACTACCAAGAAAAAACAACCATGCACAACAAGCCAATAAGCTACCTTTACTAGCCATTATATTATTAGTTGCCTCCGTGTTAACTATATCCATAGGCAGTCTCTCTAGTGATCTCTTATCAAATACTATTGGTCTATTGGTCGGTATTGGTATCTTAGTCACTATCGCACTCATTGATGGCAAAAATGGTAAACGCCTACTGCCAACAGGCTCATATTCACTGAAAAGTGCACTTGGTATCATTTATCTGACCATGAGTTTGCTAGTTGGAGGAATGACAACCGAAATCTATGTCCCATATTTTCTACAAACTATTCATCATTTTTCTCCACTATCTGCTGGCTACCTGACAGCGATTATGGCAGCAGGTTGGACAATCGGTGCTTTATTCAGTGCAAACAAAACTGGCTCAATAGTACTAAAGATATTAAGAGCGGGTCCGGTCATCATATTTATGTCATTAGTTGTTCTCGCAATATTGACACCTAACTTACAACTCGTGCATTCAATCGCACTGTTCATTATTTACTTAATAGCGATGATGGGAGTCGGACTAGGTATTGGTATTTGCTGGCCACACCTTGTCCTAAGAGTTTTCAATGCCGCCCCTAAAGGCGAGGAAAACCTTGCATCCTCTTCTGTTATTACCGTTCAATTATATGCAACCGCGCTGTCCGCGGCCCTCGTTGGTGTGGTTGTTAACAATACTGGTCTCATTAATCCAGGAGGCGTAGAAGGGGCACAACAAGCGTCTGTTTGGCTATTTTCACTATTCGCTATCTGCCCATTCCTTGGCATATTCTTAATTAGAAAAGTGAAATAGATAATTGTTAAATACACTCAAAATATGATGTGTATATCATGGTGGTTAAACTAGTACTTATTTAATCACCATGATAAATGCTTACCCCTCTTGTTTGAGTAAGAAAAGAGGATTACATAGCCTTTGAGTGGTTTTCATTTCTTGTACTCTGTTATCATAATCAACAATTTCACTATTATTTTTTAATTGCATTAAATTTAGACACACTAATGGTATATCAGGTTTAAATAGATTATATATTATTACGTCAATTCATTTTAAATAAACAATCTAATTTATTATACGTTAATAAAAAAGAATAACCGTATGCTAAAGGTTAGCACACGGTTTATATCAAATTTAATTTTTTCTGAAAAATAAAGGAAGTAATAATGTGCTTAGTATCAAAATAACCAACGTTGATATCATGACCCCCGTGAATGCTTGGTCAAAAGCAATATTAGCCTGCGTGATTAATACATTAGCACTATCACTAGGCAAGCTTTCTGTAACGATAAATGCTTCATCAATACTGTCATAAGCTTTTGTATCAACAATAACGTCATCAGGTAACGATAGTTTCATAGTATAAATGGCACTCATCAGCCCTCCCATGAAGGTCACACCTAGAACACTACCGATTTCATAAGCAACCTCTTCAATAGATGCAGCCATACCTGCTTTACTATCTGGAGCATTTAACATAACAGTGGTTGATGCTGTGGTGAACGCAACTCCTAGCCCAAAGCCAATAAAAAATAAGAATGCTAATAATATGGCTCCAGTTGAGCTTTGATATACATATGTAAGGCCGATCACCCCAATCAATGTACAAACAAAACCAAAAATAGTGAGATATCTTTCACCTATTTTATGTAAAAACATACCTGCTAAAGGACCGGCTAATACCGATGCCAATGGAATAGGAATGATATACATCGCGGCTTGAAGGGGGGTATACCCCATCACGAGTTGCAGTCTTTGGCTTAACAGCAATTCAATACCAACAATAATCACCATTGATAATATGGCCATAATAACGCCAGCGCTAAAACGTGGGTTAGCAAATAATTTAAAATCAATCATTGGCGATTGAGAACCCATTTGTCTACGGGTAAATATTGTCAAAAATACGCCACCAATTACCGCTGCAATAACAAATTCCCACCAGTTTGTATAAGGTTTACCGAGTTCTTTTAAAGCATAAATAGCTCCTATCAAGCCAATCAGCACCAAACCAGAACCCATATAATCAATTTTTTGCGAACCTTCACCACCACATTTAGGAATGAGAAAACACGCAAAAGGTAATACAAGTAATACAACAGGCACATTAATTAAAAAAACCGATCCCCACCAGAAATGGTTAAGCAAGATCCCTCCAACTAAAGGCCCTATTGCGGCTCCACCGGAAGCAACCGCAGACCAAATACCAATTGCTAACGCACGTTCTTTTGGCTCTAGAAAAACATGTCTAACGATCGATAATGTGGCAGGCATACTCATTGCAGCCCCAACAGCCAAAAAACCACGTGATAAAATCAAACTCGTGGCTGTAGGCGAAAATGCAGCACAAAGTGATGCAAGTGCAAATAGGGGTAATCCCATCAAAAACATGGTCTTATGACCAATACGATCACTTAACATACCCGCAGCAGGCAATAACCCAGCCACAATCAATGGATAAGCATTCATGATCCATAATTTTTCGGAAGATGTTGCTCCTAAATCATGTGTTAATCGAGGTAAAGCGGTATATAACACAGTGACATCGATAACGATGAGGAAAAGTACACTTGAAACTAGAAGTAAAATAATCCAGCGTTTGTAATCTGCTAGCATAAAATAATCTCTACACGTTTATTTAATCACTATTCATTAATGATCGTGCTACAATATAAATCCATACGTATGTATTGAAAAGAGGTTTTTTTAAATGGGACGTCAACGAACGATTGATCGCGATAAAGTACTTGATGCTGCTGAAGACATTGTCATTAAACAAGGTGCTGCGGCTCTGACTATTGATGCTGTTGCAAAATCAATGGGAATTTCTAAAGGTGGAGTTCAATATTGTTTTGGAAACAAAGAAGCTTTAATCGACGCTATGTTTGATCGCTGGAGCTACTCCTATGATCAAATATTTAACCGTGAAATTGAAAAAGATGACTCCCCTGAAAACCGTATCAATGCCCATCGACTCGCAACATACGAGCACGATAAAACCGCCATTGCAAAAGGAGCCGCATTAATGGCTTCATTATTACAAACACCTGAATACTTAGAAAGTACACGAACTTGGTATCGAGATCGTTTACGTAACCTAGACACGTCAACAGATCAAGGGAAACGCGCTCGTTTAATGTTTCTTGCCACCGAAGGTGCTTTTATACTGCGCTACTTTGGGTTAATGGATATTGATGATAACGAATGGCAAGAAATGTTCCGTGATATGTCACGTTTCTTAGGTTAAGTAATCCCATTAAAAAATTAAAAGATAACAGTGATAACTTGAGTTCCCATCATCCATCTAACCATCGTTTTGCTTGCAAAATTAGCGGTAAATCGACCATTTTCCCATCGACTTTAAATGCATATTGGTCTTGAGCTTTATGTAACACAGCTTTAGACCAAGCGACCTGCTGCTCGCTTATATCAAACGACTGTTTGATTATTGGAACTTGAGCCGGATGGATTGCTAATTTAGCAGTGAAACCTAAAGCTTTACCATGTAAGCATTCGGCCTCAAGTACTGATAACTCATCAATATCCGGTGTTACACAATCAATGGGAGATAAAAGCCCCGCTAAGCGTGAAGCAAGCACTACCTGTGTTCTTGCAAATAACAACGATTCTCGTGACATGTCACACTGCATATCTAATGAGAAATCTAACGAACCAAATGCCAAACGGTAAACCCCTGAACTCGCAATCTCATGTATACGATGTAGCCCCCATGCCGTTTCAATAATCGCGATGATGGGGCAATCTTTATCGGCAAATAAGTGAGAAAGCAGATGTGTTCTCACTTTATTAACCATGATTGCAGATTCAACTTTAGGTATAACAAGATAAGACAAATAAGGTAATAAATGATTATTGGTTATCCAATCAATATCTTTTTGATATTCAACACTATCTGGTTGGTTAATTCGAATCGCTATTTTGGGTGATTGCCCATTCTGTTGATAATTTATTAGCCAGCTTGCAATTTCTTGTCTAGCTATAGGTTTATGTAAAGGATGAACTGAATCTTCTAGGTCTAAAATCAATACATTTGAACCACTAATACAAGCTTTATCAAAGAATTGAGGATGATCACCGGGAACAAATAAATAAACCGTTGCATAATCAGCCATGGTTGTACCTTTCTTGTTAATTATTTGAATAGCATATTTATTTCCTTTCGCTCACATCTGAGAATAAAAAAAAGAATAATTATCATTTACTATTTTTTTTTGTAATGCTAACGTTATTAGAATCTTCTTTCAAGTATTCTTATCTATATTCTCTCGTTAATGAATATAGATTATATATGACGTTAATTGATTCATTTTCACAGCTTAAGAGGCTGATTATGATAAATAACCCTATAAATAAAGCAGCTTTTAGCATTAATGAAAAACACTCGAATAATAATAGTCTTAGACGCTTTATTCATTGTTTATTTGCTGAGAACCTCATTGATAAAAAACGAATTTATTGGGATACAGATCATTGCGGATATATTTACAAACTCAAGAACGCTCCTGATAAAATCCTTTTTAATAATATGGAAATCTACCCGGCAGATACATTCTTTAATTATGGGGATATTTATTTAATTAATAAAAACAATCAAAAAGAAATTATTCAAACGACAGATTATCTTCTGGATAAGTTAGTCGATGAATTAGATATAAAATTTAATCATAATAATATAAATAAATTAAAATCAGATATTAAAAATAGTATCAATAATGATATTAACGCACGCAACTATCGTACCAAATGGTTAACACAGATTAACTCTCAAATGGAAGAAGGCAATATCCGCTACTTCACTGATTGGGTTGCTGAACAATATAGTGTACGTAATGCAGCTTTGTTTCTTGATCAATGGGGGTCATTAGAAGGTCATCCTTATTATCCGACATGGAAAAGTAGACCAAACATGAGTTTTCAAGATGTCGCCGCTTACTCTCCTGAATTTAATGCAACCGTCAATTTAACAATTATGGCTCTTCGCCGAGATATGGCCTATGTTGAATCACTACCGCATGTGTCAAATATTCACGAGTGGTTCCTTCAACAATTCCCTATCGTCGCTCAGCAATGGGTTAAATGGCTCAGCCAACAAGGGAAAGATCCGCAACAATGGCTACCCCTTCCCGTTCATGAATGGCATTTAAATCATTGGGTAAAACAACAAGCAGCTTCACTAATTGAAGATGAGATTCTATTGATTGATGGCCCTCAGTTAGAAACAAAACCTACTATGTCATTTCGAACAATGCTACCAACAGATGCGGCTAATCGCGCATTTATCAAGCTACCCATCGCCGTTTGGATGACTAGCGAAATGCGTAGCTTACAAGCGAAATCTATTCATATGGGGCCTAGGATCAGTCAGCTCATTGACGATATTTTAAATCACGAACATGGTTTCAATGGAAAAATCCAGTCTCTGCGTGAAGATATGGGAATTTATTACCGCCATGCGATCGAGCAAGATGATGCCGCAGGCCGCTTTCTTTCAGTCGTATTTCGTTGCGCCGAGGTTTATGAAAACAACGATCATTTACTGCCCATAACTGTAGCAACTCTGTTTACTGATTTACCCTATCAGCCTCGGCCAATATTTACTGAACTGATTGAAAAATCAAGTTTAACACCTAGACAATGGTTTAACCATTATGCAACTGTGATTTTAGAGCCTTGTATTTCACTGTTTTTACTTTATGGGGTGGCTCTGGAAGCCCACCAGCAAAATACGCAAGTACTTTTCACTGCCCAAGGCATTCCTGAAAAGTTTTTAATACGCGATTATGGTGATGGACGAACTTTTTTACCGCTATTGAACCAACGAGATTATCAGCTACAAGCTTATCGCTGGCCTGGTATCTTACCGACTGTTTTTGAAGAAGATATAGAGCCAGTTAGAACGTTTTTAATCGATGCTTGTTTAGTCAGTCATTTACATGAATTAGCCGTGCATCTAACCCGATATTATCGATTGACCAATCATCAACTCTGGGGAGAATTAAAAACCATTGTCCATGATATTTTTAAACAACTCCAACCTCGAATTGATGCCAATTTATGGCAGCATGAATATCAAATATTTATGAATGCGCCTTGGCAAACGCGTTCGCTACTTAGTATGCATATTCAACAATATACTAATTATCGAATACAACATGGGTTAACCAATCCTTTTCGGTTATTCCCCGAAATAATTAGCACTCCATAAAATAAGAAGGCGATTATAACGCTGTTCCCTTCATTTTATTAAAAATTAATTGAATGATATTTAAATATGAAAAATAAACCAATAATGAAAAAAAGCAAATACACAGCTAAAAATATAAACATATATTCTACGTGGTTATATGTTGTTATAGGGCTATCCAGTACAATAACTGCACATGCTCAAACTAACGAGCCTAAAAATAAAGATAGTCTCTTTGTAACCACAAAAAGTAATAATAACCAACAACCTAATAATTTTTCATCTCGAACAATGCAAGCTGGGTTATTAGGTGATAAAGATATTATGGATATTCCATTTAATATCTCGAATTACAATTCTACCTATATGCAGTCACAACAAGCACAGCAAATTTCAGATATTTTATCCCATGATACCTCAATACAGATTAGTAGCTCAAAAGGTGGGCTTCTTGATTCTTTATATATTCGAGGATTTCCGATTACTGAAGGTAATATCGGCGAGTTTGCATTAAATGGAATTTATGGTGTATCTCCTAATTTTCAGCTGTTAACTGATTATGCAGAGCGTGTTGATATCTTAAAAGGGCCAGCTTCACTGCTATACGGTATGTCTCCTGAAGGAGGTGTCGGTGGCGTTATCAACGTCGTGACTAAGCGTGCAAGTGCCCAGCCTATTACGCAATTAACCGCTCAGTACCTCAGTGATTCACAATTAGGCGGCAAACTGGATGTAGGACGCCTCTATGACCTAGGGAATAACCAATATTTTGGTATCCGTATTAACGGTAGCTACACCAATGGTGATACCCCCGTAGACCATCAAAAACGTAGGCTAGGTGTTGGTGCAATTGCCTTAGATTACTCTAATGAACGTTTTCGCGCGTCCTTAGATTTAATTACTCAAAACCAAAACATGAATGCGAGTAACCGGCCTTTTTATTTAGGTGCTGATGGCATTGTTCCTTCTGCCCCAAATGGAAAAACTAATTTAGCCAGCCCTTGGACATGGTGGAAATCTAATGATGATTCCGCACTACTGCATATGGAATATGACATATTAAGTAATACTTCTCTATTTATGGACATAGGCGGAGCACATACCCGTATTGATCGAGTTAGTGAACAAACCTATACCATTCTTAACGACCAAGGTGATATATCAACCTATATCATGAATTTTCAAAGCAAAACTCAACGCTATTCAATGGGGACTGGGGTTAAAAGCGAATTCATGACAGGGGATATATCACACCAACTCGCATTACAATGGAATCAATATTTTGATCGCTATAATGTCGGTACTACAGCAGGGACACCTTATATAACCAATCTATTTAACCCTACTTATATTGATAAACAGATCCCGACTTACCCTGAAATAACTAAGCGCTCTGAAAATACACTGTCAGGAATCTCCTTCGTCGATACTATTGGTTTCTTTAATGATGATTTTATGGTGACTCCAGGAGTTCGCTATCAAAAAGTACAGTCTGATAACTTTACTTCAGGCCAGCTTTCAACGCGTTATGATGAGTCCGCAATAACACCTCTCATCGGAGTATTATTTAAACCTACAGAAGATATTTCTCTATATGCAAATTATGTAGAAGGGCTAAGTAAAGGCAGTGCAGCACCAGCCAATGCAAAAAACAGTGGCGAAATGATGAAACCATTTCGTTCAAAACAGTACGAGTTAGGTGTGAAATATGAACGACCTTCCGCAATAACAACATTAAGCCTATTCCAAATTAGTAAACCAAGTGGGTCATTAGATCCTCACAGTATGATTTATTCAGCAAATGATGAACAAAGAAATAGGGGGATAGAACTGAGCATATCAGGTAAACCTTTTGAATCTCTTCGTTTAACGGGAGGAGTTACTTATATTCAAGCTGAGCTGACTAAAACTGCATCAGGACAAAATAAAGGTCATGAACCAATAGGTGTATCACCGTGGGTAGCGAATATTGGTGCAGAATATGATATTCCCTCAGTTTCTGGTTTAAGTATCAATGGCAATGTTAATTATCACACTCGCCAATACGTAAACAAAGAAAATACGCATTCAATTCCTTCATGGACAACTGTTGATGTCGGTTCTGCTTACAAAACAACGGTGTCTAATACCCCTGTCACTTTAAGGTTAAATATCAACAATATTTTAAATGAACGTTATTGGTCTGGTGTAGCGTCTTATAGCACTTTCGCTCAAGGCTCACCAAGAACGGTAATGGGATCAATCACTGTTGACTTTTAAGAGGTAAAATCATGGTGGATCAAACTAGCTTAGTCGATATCTCAACTGTTACTCTTTTATCAGCAAAAACAATCGCCCCAATAGAGCTTCCTCCTATTATGGATCCTCTAATTCATCAATTATGTTTTGCTAATAATGAACAGCTTGTCGGCTTGATTAAGCGGTATGGTTCACCATTGAACTTAGTTTTTCCTCATACAATGAAACAAAATATCCTAAAATTGAAAGCCGTTTTTCAAGAACATCACGTGAAAGGATGCATTTTATATGGCGTAAAAGTTAATCAATCAAATATCCTACTCAAAACAGCTATCGAAGAAAATATTGGCGTTGATGTTTCAAGCCTCCATGAATGGAGAGACGCTTACCAATACGGTATTTCACCTGAAAAACTCTGCGCGACAGGGCCCGCCAAAACAGATGATTTCCTCTGGCAACTTATATTACATCATTCGCTGATTGTCGTAGATTCCCTTGAAGAGCTACACGATATTCTGCGTTTATTAGGATCTCATTCACGTAAAGCAAGAATATTATTGCGCTATCAACCGCATTCAAGCCATTCACGATTTGGTATGAAATACCCAGCTTTTGTTAGTGCTCTTAAATTAGTTAAACAACATAATCAATTACAATGGCAAGGTATTCACTTCCATTTAGGTGGCTATACACTAACCTCACGGGTGCAAGCTTTTCACGAAATATTACCACTGATTGAATTATCCCAACAATTAGGGCTTAACATCCAAACTATCGATATCGGAGGTGGGCTACCGATTCAATATGTCCCAACAGAACACTATCAAACTTGGATTAATAATCAAACTACTGAAACTTATCAAAATCACTGTATTCCAGCCGATTTTTATCCTTATGGTAGTGAACAATCCGCCGAACAATGGCTTAACGCCTTACTGACAAGCCAATGTACGGATAATGAGACTATAGCCCAATACATTAATAGGCTAAATATCACACTAACGATAGAACCTGGCCGTAGCCTTGTCGATCAAAGTGCTATCACTCTATTTCGAGTAGTGCGTACCTGCCAGCAATCCAAACACCCTATTATATTTGTTGAAGGCAGTAGTTTTAGCGCCTGTGAAACATGGTTTAACTCTGAGTTTTTAATCGACCCCTTTCATATTGTTACTAAGCACGCAAAACAACAACCTATCCGAGCTTGGATAGCGGGACATAGTTGTTTAGAAGATGACGTTATTACTCACAGGCTTATTTTATTTAATAACCTTCCCCAAGCAGGTGACTTATTAGGATTCGTTAATACTGCGGGATATCAAATGGATTTGCTTGAAAATCAATTTCATCGACACCCAATACCTTGTCGGTTATATGCACAGGAAAACAATGTTGGGCAGTTTATCTTTTTCAAAGACACTAAATAGGTAAGCTTATGATCTACAGCAAAATCACTGATTTGATAGGCAATACGCCCATTTTACGTATTGCAATTCCCCATAAGAAAAGTGCCCTATTTTTTAAAATAGAAAAGAACAATCCCGGCGGAAGTATGAAAGACAGAATGGCTCGCAATATGGTCATAGCTGGCCTTAAGTCTGGAAAAATTAAACCTAAAAGCACCATCGTAGAATCATCATCAGGCAATACTGGAATAGGCCTTGCACTTGCTGCCATCGAGTTTGGTTTGCATTTTATTGCTGTTGTTGATCATCACGCCTCCCCTGACAAAATCGCAATAATGAAAGCATTAGGTGCTGAAATCCGTTATGTCACAGGCAACTATCAGGAAAATGAAGTGGCTGTTGTCGAACGCCAACGCCTAGCGAATGAACTCGCATCTCAGCTCCCCAATGCAACATTTATGAATCAATCTGACAATGCAGCAAATTCAGGTGGTTATGCTGCATTAGTTTGTGAACTGATAGAACAAATTGGCAGAATTGATGCTTATGTAGGCTGCGTTGGTACCGGTGGTTCAATAACAGGTGTATCCCAAGGATTAAAGTCACATAATCCACAAACTATCACAGTTGCTGTTGAACCAGAGGGATCCATTGTTTTTGGGCATCAAGGAAAACCTTATTATCAATCAGGAACAGGAACCCCTGAAGGGGATGTCGTTGGGTTAGTACTAGACTACAGCTGTATTGACCATAATGCACAAGTTTCAGATATTCAAGCATTTGAAACGGCACGATATCTTGCTAGCCAATATGGTTTGTTAGTCGGAGGCTCAACTGGCGGAATTGTTTATAAAGCTTTAGAGTTCATTAATAACGATACTATTCACGGTAATATTGTTGTCATCGTTGCCGATGGCGGTGAAAAATACCTTAACACCGTATTCAATGAGCAGTGGCTCAGCGCTCGAAATCTGATCTCACCTGATATATCTCACCAGCTTAATTATTGGCTCACTAATACGATTTCATTAGAGAAAGCTAGCTAAGGGGGAAGTGATGTCCAAAGACAAACATCTTAATATAGTGATTTGTGGTGGAGGTCAAACAGGCCACCTTGCTGTAGCTTTGTTTAGTCAATATCCTAATATAAAAGCATCACTACTCACCCAAAATACCACAACAGTTGAACGCCACCAGCAACAAAATAATATCCTGTCCGTTCATTACAATAATGGCGAGATAAAAAACTATCCTGTAGAGCTAATAACCCATTCACCACAACAGGTGATACCTGAAGCCGACATTATTATTCTTACTGTTCCTTCTCACCGCCAAACAAACTGGTTACGTTTTATCTCTCCTTATTTATCTTCTGATAAAACTGTTTTTATTGGGGCTATTCCTGGGATCAATGGCTTTGACTGGCTTGCTGAACAGTTTTTTAAAGATAATCCTAATATCGTGATTTGGGGAATGAAAGATGTCCCTCATATTGCATGGGGGTTAGAGCCTGGGGTCAAAATCTGTTTCGGTGGTGAAAAATCGGCATTATTTATTGCTTTTCATCATCGAGAAAATCAAACCAATAAGAAGCGACTTCATGAATGGTTATCAAGGCTATATTCACCTCCTATTAGTATTCTCGATAATTATTTAGAAATTACGCTAACACCAGCAAACCCCATCATGCATAGCTCAGTGATCTATGGGCTAATCGGCCCATACGCTCAATGGCATAATAGCTATTTTGAATCGCCTATCTGCTGGTGGAATGATTGCACTGAACTTAGTGCCTATTATTTACAGCGTTGCGATGAAGAACGACTCGCTATTTGCCGACATTTAGTCAATTGCGCAGGTATTTCTTTAGCTACAGTAAAATCCTTAATTGATGAATTACGCGAAGTCTATCCCAACCAAATTGGTGACACAAAAACACTTTGGTCGATCCTGCGTACCAATGAAGCCTATCATGGGATCCAATTACCATTAATAAAGTGTGAGCAAAATGGTTGGGCTTTTAATAAACAACATCGAGTATTTCAAGAAGATATTGCTTATGGGCTAAGTTTACTGGTTCGTATAGGTGAGCATCTCAATATTCCGCTCCCTTATACAAATGAAATATATAACTGGTGTATGAGCTATCTAGGGCTAGATCCTAGCATTCCTCATCCAGCCTTCAGTAAACTAAATCTATCCCAATATCAGGTGAACAAACAGTGAATTTACTGAAAAGCCATCTGATTATCGGGTTCTTATTTGGTATCCAACTTATTTCAATGGGAGCGATGGAAATGAGTGGGCCTTTTTGGCCTATTCATTTACAAAATAATAGCTCAGATTGGCTATTGTCTTTTGCTTTGACGATGGTTTATGTCGCGCCAATGGCTGGGATCATGTTAACCAGTACATTTTGGGGGCGAATGGGTGATCGAATGGGTAATAAAGCAATGATGATCCGTGCATTGCTTGGCTTAGCAATTACCCAAATTTTATTATCATTTTGTAACGACCCTTGGCTAATTTTATTATTGAGAACTGTGCAAGGAGCTTGCGCAGGGTATATTGCTCCGGCTCAAGCTTATGGCGTTTCAGTCACCGAGCCTAAAAAGCGAACACAACTTTTTGCCTTCCTGCAAGTCTCTACAAATATCGGATCTTTACTGGGAGCACTGTGTGGTGGGTTAATCTTAGATTATCTCAATTTCTTTTGGATCAATATGATTGCAGGGCTACTCTGCGCTGTTTGTGCTGTCACTGTATTTGTTTTTTTACCTTCAGATAAAAAAACAAATACAGTGATGCAGGCAAAAAAATCATCTAACAACTCAAAAAAATACCGCCCTCAACAAATAGTGAAACATCTTATATTGTTAATGGGGCTTTTATTAATGAGTCGAATGATCACTCTCCCCAGTTTTTCATTATACCTTAATCATACCTACTCAATAGATTATTGGGTTATTGGATTGATTTATGGTCTACAAGCTATGGGGGTTATTCTCTCAGCCCAACGATGGGCTAAATGGTTCGAATTTCAATCCATAACTGTATCATTGATTCGTTTAAAATGGATTACCTTTGCCTGCATCATTGTTGTTATTGGTCTAGCAATAACCCCTATAATCTGGGGATTCGCCTTACTGTATTTGCTTTGGGGGATTTTACTTGGTGCAACAACACCAATACTCACTGCATTAATCTCTTCTGCTACATCTTCTGAATATCAAGGCTATGTACTTGGTTTATCACAAAGTATCAATCAATTCGCCTCTATAGGAGGAATTGCCTTAGGAAGCATATTTATTCTATTTCCTGGAATAGATTGGCTTTTTTATTATGTTTCAATTAGTTATATCGCATCCTTAATTGCAATCATTTTACTGATAAAACATTCTCATAAATAAGGGACAATATGAAAGGAAAACATAAGCTATCTAGCAAAATAATCTCTCTGTTATTGTTTACTTTTACCTTGCTATTCTCTACGGCCACGTCAGCAAAGCCTATTGTTGTTACTGATATTTTAAATAGAAGAGTTACTGTCAACGTTCCAGTAAATAAAGTCATTTTAGGCGAAGGCCGCATGCTTTATCTTGTTGCCATGCTAGATAAAGAGAATCCTGCAAAACGGATTGTTGCAATGGGGAACGACCTGCAAACTTCTGATCCTGCAACATGGCGTCAATATAGTCAGCATTTTCCTCAACTCAAAAATATCCCAACATTCAGTGGGACAGAAAAACGCTCTTTGAACATAGAACATGCGTTAGCTTTGCAACCAGATGTCATCATTATGAATATCGAAGCAAAAACTGCAATTGAAGAACAAGGGCACGATAAGGCATTACAGAAAGCAGGTATTCCGGTTATCTATGTTGATTTTCGCTATAACCCATCAAACAATACGCCACTTACCATGCGCTTATTTGGTGCTTTATGGGGTGAAGAAAAAATCGCAGAGCAATTTATTGAATTTAGAGAACAGCAATTAAAGCGAGTTAGTGATGTACTCGCAAAGAACACCCCAAAGAAACCCAGAGTTTTTATTGAACGCATTGGCGGTTATACCGATGAATGTTGCCTTACTTTTGGTGATGGTAATTTTGGCCGCTTTGTTTCGCTTGCTGGCGGTGACAATATTGGTGCAAAAAATGCCCCTAACACATTCTACATGATGAACCCTGAACAAGTACTTGTCGCAGATCCAGATAAAATTGTTATTACCAGTGCTAATTTTTCAAAGTTTATGCCTGAAGGAGATTGGATTGGCTTAGGCCCCAATGAAGACCTCAATGCAGCCAAAATAAAATTAGAGAAATACTTAAAAAAACCGGCTTATACCGGCAGTAATGCAGTTAAAAACCAACAGTTTTATGCTATTTGGCATCAATTTTATAATAGCCCTTACGATTTTATTGCCATACAGCAGCTCGCACACTGGATCCATCCAGAGATATTTGCTGATTTAAATGCAGATGACACTTTTAAAATATTCTATGAAAAATTTTTATCTATTCCTTATGAACCTGGATACTTTGTAAGCTTAGAGAATAAGTAGCTTTTTTTAAGGAGGGTGATGTTATGGCTAGCAATACCTACCATATTGAATTAAAACCAATACAATTTCTTTGCTCATCAGAAGAAACAGATGAACGGCATATTGATTATCTGAGTCACAAAATTGCCTGTGACGGGACTTGGACAACACCAATTCCATGTGAAATACACACAGGTATTATTATGGATGGCAACCATCGCTACCAAGTCGCTAAACAACTAAATTTGTCGCTATTACCTTGTATATTACTGAGTTACCAAGATAACCGAGTCAAAGTTAACTACCAAAACTCTGATAAACCTTATGATATACAAAAAATTTTTGAAGCCATTTTATATCAAAACAAGCTATTGCCTTATAAAACAACAAAACATCATTTTTCGCCATTCTTACCGACAATTAATGTAAATTTAGACCTACTAAAAAGGCTGTAAATATAAATAAATCCGATTATGCGCTCAGCTGCATAATCGGATTTGGTTTATTCATATTATTTAAGAAGTTACTCAACCGTTACCGATTTAGCCAAATTACGTGGTTGGTCAACATCAGTACCTTTAATCAATGCAACATGGTAAGACAACAACTGTAGAGGCACTGTATAGAAAATTGGGGCAATCAGTTCTTCAACATGAGGTAGAGGAATAATTTTCATATTTTCACTCTCCTCAAAACCAGCATCTTGATCAGCAAATACGTATAGTAAGCCACCACGAGCGCGAACCTCTTCAATGTTAGATTTTAATTTTTCTAACAGTTCGTTGTTTGGCGCGATTATAATGACTGGCATATCCGCATCAATTAACGCTAGAGGGCCATGCTTCAATTCACCTGCCGCATACGCTTCAGCGTGAATATAAGAGATCTCTTTAAGTTTCAGCGCACCCTCAACCGCAATTGGGTATTGCTCACCACGACCAAGGAACAAAGCATGGTTTTTATCAGAAAAATCTTCCGCCAGCGCTTCAATCACTTTATCGTGAGATAACATACTTTCGATACGTGCAGGTAATGCATGCAGAGCATTAGCAATATCTTGCTCTAATGCAGGATCACCGCCTTTAATGCGTCCCATATATGCCACTAGCATCAGCAACACAGTTAACTGTGTAGTAAACGCTTTAGTTGAAGCAACACCAATCTCTGCACCTGCTTTAGTCATGAGTGCAAAGTCTGATTCACGAACCAATGAAGAACCTGATACGTTACACACCGCAAGAGACGTCAAATAACCTAATTCTTTAGATAAACGTAATGCCGCCAATGTATCAGCTGTTTCACCTGATTGTGAAAGTGTGATCATCAAGCTACCTTTACGATGGGCAGGTTTACGGTAGCGATATTCAGAAGCGATTTCCACATCACAAGGGATACCAGCTAGAGATTCAAACCAGTAACGAGCAACCATTCCAGCGTTGTAAGAGGTACCACAAGCAACAATTTGAATATGCTCAACTTGCGATAAAATTTCAGCTGCTTTAGGGCCTAATTCACTGAGATCGATACCATTACTTTGACTAAAACGCCCTTCTAGGGTGTTTTTAATTGCCATTGGTTGTTCATAGATCTCTTTTTGCATATAGTGACGGTAAACACCTTTATCACCTGCATCGTATTGAACGTTTGATTCAATTTGCTCACGTTCAACCGCTTCCCCTTGCTGATCAAATACACGTACTGTACGGCGTGTAACTTCAGCAACATCCCCTTCTTCAAGGTAAATAAAACGGCGAGTAACTGGCAATAAAGCAAGCTGATCTGATGCTAGGAAGTTTTCACCAACACCCAGACCTATCACTAATGGGCTTCCCGAACGGGCCGCCACTAATAATTCAGGAGTACGGCTATCCATGATCACGGTGCCGTAAGCACCACGTAATTGAGGAATAACACGCTGAACCACTTCAACTAAAGAGCCACCTTTTTGCTGCTCATGATGAACAAGGTGAGCAATCACTTCAGTATCTGTTTCAGAGCTAAACACATAACCAAGTTGTTTTAACTCATCCTTCAGTTCTAAGTAGTTTTCAATAATGCCGTTATGAACAACAGCAATATAACCAGAAGTATGAGGATGAGCATTGCGTTCGCTTGGAACACCATGTGTAGCCCAACGAGTATGCGCGATCCCGGTTCCGCCTGATACTGGATTTTTTTCTGCTTCTTCCGCCAGCATTTGAACTTTACCAACTTCACGCAAACGTTGAAGATGGCCTTCATGGTCAACTACAGCCATACCCGCAGAGTCATAACCACGATACTCAAGGCGACGAAGGCCTTCTATTAGAATTTCTGCGATATCACGTTGTGCGACAGCACCTACAATTCCACACATATTAATTAATTCCTAAACAAAGGGCTCCTGCCCTTATGATGTCGCTACCTGATTGTTGTTGCAGCTTTGCTGCGCCCCGAGCCTTTGTAGAGAGTGGGGTTTATTATTTATATATTCATGCCGCGTTCTAGCTACATCCTGAATTATTTCAAATATGGCTAGAACTAACGGAGGAGAAACATAATCTCCCCCTAAAATTTTTTATTTTTTCTTCACTGGACGTTGCCAGTTTTTGATATGAACTTGCTTAACACGACTCACAACGAGTTCGCCTTCATTCACATCACGGGTTACCGTTGTACCAGCACCAATAGTTACACCATTAGCAATGGAAACAGGAGCAACTAATTGCGTATCTGAACCAACAAATACATCATCACCAATCACTGTTTTGTGTTTATTAGCGCCATCGTAGTTACAGGTAATCGTACCTGCACCAATATTCACGTTATCGCCAATTTGTGCATCACCGAGATAGCTTAAATGACCCGCTTTAGAACCTAAGCCTAACGAGGCATTCTTCATTTCAACAAAGTTGCCTACATGTGCTTTTGCTGCCAATTTAGCACCTGGACGTAAACGAGCAAAAGGACCAACAGTACATTCCGCCGATAATTCAGAGTTTTCTATCACCGAGTAAGGGCTAATTACTGAGTTATCGCCAATCACACAATCTTTAAGAATACAGCCTGACTGGATATGTACGTTATTGCCTAAAGTGACATGGCCTTCGATGATAACGTTAGTATCAATGATAATATCGCGCCCATGCGTTAAGGTACCGCGAATATCAAAACGTTCAGGGTCAATTAACATCACACCCGCAAGTAATAGCTTTTCTGCTTGTTCTTTTTGATAAATACGTTCAAGAGCAGCAAGTTGCAAACGGTTGTTAACACCTTCCATTTCGCTGAGGCGACTAGGGTGAACGGTTTCGATCTTGTTACCTTCTTTATGCGCTAAAGCAATAATGTCAGTGATGTAATATTCACCTTGGGCATTATTATTATCAAGCTGCGCTAACCAACGTTTAAAATCTTTACCACTTGCAACCATGATCCCAGTATTGATTTCTTGGATCTGACGTTGTTCTTCAGTTGCATCTTTTTGTTCAACAATACCAACAACTTCACCATTTTCACGAATGATGCGGCCATAGCCTGTTGGGTTATCTAAAATAACCGTTAATAAGCCAATACCACCTTCCGGCTTAGCATCAACAAGGCGTTTTAAGGTATCTTGAGCAATCAGAGGAACATCACCATAAAGCATGATGATATCTTCATCATCTTGGAAGTTTGGTGCTGCTTGTTGCATTGCATGGCCCGTACCTAATTGCTCAGCCTGCAATACCCAATTAAGGTTTTGCTCACCCAATTTTTCTTTCAGTAAATCACCACCATGACCATAAACAAGGTGGATGTCTGATGCCCCAACAGATTTAGCGGTATCAATAACATGCTGAACCATTGATTTTCCTGCCAATAAATGCAGGACTTTAGGCAATTCTGAATACATTCGAGTGCCTTTACCAGCAGCTAGAATGACGACACTTTTTCTTTGCACAGTCATAATTTCCTGAAACTCCAACTTTGGGATGAAAGTAAACCTATTTCCTACATAAAATACTACATATTTCGCACAAATAAAAAAGCCAGTCAGGGATTAACCGACTGGCTTTTCTTTATACTGCCGTCATTACATCAGCTTTTTAGTTAACTCGATCACTCGAAGTTTCGCTATTGCTTTCGCAAGCTCTGCCGATGCTTGAGCATAATCAACATCACCGTGAGCTTTACGGACATGTTCTTCCGCTTTGCGTTTAGATTCCAGCGCACGGGCTTCATCTAAATCTTTACCACGGATAGCTGTATCAGCCAGTACGATAACACCATTTGGTTGAACTTCTAAAATACCGCCGGAGAGATAAATTAGTTCTTCTTCACCAAACTGCTTAGTAATACGTACCATGCCCGGTTTTATGGCAGTCAGCAGAGGGGTGTGCTGTGGGTAAATACCCAGTTCACCTTCACTGCCTGTCACCTGAACTTTTTGTACCAGACCGTCAAACATCTGTTTTTCAGCACTGACAACTTTCAGGTGGTATGTCATTGCAGCTACCATATCAACCTCCCGTCAGCCAGATTAAAGCTTTTTCGCTTTTTCCACAGCTTCTTCAATGGTACCAACCATGTAGAACGCCTGTTCTGGCAGGTGGTCGTAATCGCCGTTCAGAATACCGCTGAAGCCACGAATAGTGTCTTTCAGGGAAACGAACTTACCTGGTGAACCAGTAAAGACTTCAGCAACGAAGAATGGTTGAGACAGGAAGCGCTGGATCTTACGAGCACGAGCAACAACCAGTTTGTCTTCTTCAGACAATTCATCCATACCTAGGATTGCAATGATGTCTTTCAGCTCTTGGTAACGCTGAAGGATAGACTGAACGCCACGTGCAACATCATAGTGCTCTTGACCAACGATGAGTGGATCAAGCTGACGGCTAGTAGAATCCAGAGGGTCAACCGCAGGGTAAATACCCAGAGATGCGATTTGACGGCTCAGAACCACTGTTGCGTCCAAGTGAGCAAAGGTTGTTGCTGGTGATGGGTCAGTCAAGTCATCCGCAGGTACGTAAACAGCCTGTACAGAGGTGATAGAACCAGTCTTAGTCGAAGTGATACGTTCTTGAAGAACACCCATCTCTTCTGCTAGCGTTGGCTGATAACCTACTGCTGATGGCATACGACCTAATAGAGCGGATACTTCTGTACCTGCCAGTGTATAACGATAGATGTTATCCACGAACAACAGAACATCACGGCCTTCATCACGGAATTTCTCAGCCATAGTCAGACCAGTCAACGCTACGCGAAGACGGTTTCCTGGTGGCTCATTCATTTGTCCGTAAACCAGTGATACTTTGTCAAGAACGTTAGAATCGGTCATTTCATGATAGAAGTCGTTACCTTCACGGGTACGCTCACCAACACCTGCGAATACTGAGTAACCTGAGTGCTCAATCGCGATGTTACGGATAAGTTCCATCATGTTTACTGTTTTACCAACACCCGCACCACCGAACAGACCAACTTTACCACCTTTAGCGAATGGACAAATCAAGTCCATTACTTTGATACCAGTTTCAAGTAGTTCTGTAGAGCTTGAAAGCTCTTCGTAGCTTGGTGCAGCGCGGTGGATAGACCAACGCTCTTCTTCGCCGATATCACCTTTCATATCAATAGGGTCGCCCAGAACGTTCATGATACGTCCTAGCGTTGCTTTACCTACTGGTACTTCAATTGGGTGATCTAAGTTTGTTACTTGTAAACCACGGCTCAGACCATCGGATGTCCCCATTGCGATACAACGGACAACACCACCGCCTAATTGTTGCTGAACTTCCAGCACCAATTTTTCTTTACCGTTCATAACCTCAAGAGCGTCGTACACTTTTGGTACTGCATCTTGAGGGAACTCGACGTCCACAACGGCGCCGATTACCTGGATAATCTTTCCAGTAGCCATCTTGAATCCTCTACGTAATTCGTAAACCTAGCTGTTAAACCGCGGATGCACCCGAAACGATTTCGGTAAGCTCCTGAGTAATGCTGGCCTGACGAGCTTTGTTGTAAACCAACTGCAACTCTTTGATCAGGTTTCCACCATTATCAGTAGCAGCTTTCATTGCTACCATTCGTGCGGCCTGCTCACTAGCCAGGTTTTCAACGACGCCCTGATAAACCTGCGACTCGATATAACGACGCAGCAGGGTATCCAGCAACGCCTTAGGATCGGGTTCGTATATATAATCCCAAGATTTCTTCTTCAATGTCTCATCATTACTTGCAGGTAATGGCAGTAATTGAAGAATAGTCGGCTCTTGAGACATTGTATTGATGAACTTGTTAGTCACCACATACAGTTTATCCAAACGCCCTTCATCATAGGCTTGTAGCATAGAGTTAACTGGGCCGATCAAATCAGACAGTGTAGGGTTATCACCCATCCCTGTAACCTGAGTGACAACATTGCCACCAACAGATCCAAAGAATGACACTGCTTTAGAACCGATCAAAGCCAAATCAACTTGAACGTTTTTTTCAGACCATGTTTTCATGTCTGCTAATAGTTTTTTGAACAAGTTAATGTTCAAGCCACCACACAAACCACGGTCTGTAGAAACAACCAGATACCCGACACGCTTAACTTCACGCTCTTCGAGATATGGATGTTTATATTCCAGATTACCTAATGCTAAGTGACCAATTACACTGCGCATGGTCTCTGCATAAGGACGGCTGGCCGCCATGCGTTCCTGCGATTTACGCATTTTGGACGCAGCGACCATTTCCATCGCTTTAGTGATCTTCTGCGTGTTTTGCACGCTGGCGATCTTGGAACGTATCTCTTTTGCGCCGGCCATTTCTGCTTCTCCTTATTTAACCAGACGGCCCATAAAAATTCATGGGCCGAATAGTATTACCAGGACTGGGTTGCTTTAAATGATTCGAGCAGTTGTTTCAACTTAGCTTCGATATCATCGTTATAGTTACCCGCCGGGCCGATTTGTTTCATAAGGTCAGCATGCTCGCGCAGTGCATAAGAAACTAATGCAGCTTCAAACGCACCAATTTTCGCTAGTTCAACATCATCCAAGAATCCACGTTCTGCCGCAAACAGAGACAATGCTTGTTCTGCTACTGACATAGGTGCATATTGTTTCTGTTTCAGCAATTCAGTTACTTTTTGACCGTGGCTCAACTGCTTACGCGTTGCATCATCAAGGTCTGAAGCAAACTGAGCAAATGCTGCCAGTTCACGATATTGAGCAAGTGCAGTACGGATACCACCAGACAATTTCTTGATAATTTTAGTCTGAGCAGCACCACCAACACGAGATACTGAAATACCCGGGTTAACCGCTGGACGAATACCAGAGTTAAACAGGTTAGATTCCAGGAAGATCTGACCATCTGTAATTGAAATTACGTTAGTCGGAACGAATGCAGAAACGTCACCGCCTTGAGTTTCAATGATAGGCAATGCTGTCAATGAACCAGTCTGGCCTTTAACTTCACCTTTAGTGAATGCTTCAACGTATTCAGCGTTAACACGAGCAGCACGCTCAAGTAAACGGGAATGCAGATAGAAAACATCACCTGGGTATGCTTCACGTCCAGGTGGACGACGTAGCAACAGTGAAATTTGACGGTATGCAACGGCTTGTTTAGACAGATCATCATAAACAATCAGAGCATCTTCACCGCGGTCACGGAAATATTCACCCATTGCGCAGCCTGCATAGGCTGACAGGTATTGCAGTGCTGCTGATTCAGATGCAGTAGCAACAACAACAATGGTATTTGCCAGTGCGCCGTGTTCTTCAAGCTTACGAACTACGTTAGCAACAGTTGATGCTTTTTGACCAATAGCGACGTAAACACATTTGATACCAGAATCGCGTTGGTTGATGATTGCATCGATAGCCAAAGCAGTTTTACCTGTTTGACGGTCACCGATAACAAGCTCACGCTGTCCACGACCGATTGGGATCATTGCATCGACTGATTTATAACCAGTTTGTACCGGCTGATCAACGGATTGACGCTCGATAACACCTGGAGCGATAACTTCAATTGGAGAGAAGCCATCGTTTTCGACAGGGCCTTTACCATCAATTGGTTGACCTAGTGTATTCACAACACGTCCAAGCAGGCCACGGCCAACTGGAACTTCAAGAATACGACCAGTACATTTAACCTTCATGCCTTCCGCTAGGTCAGCATAAGGGCCCATAACTACAGCACCAACGGAGTCGCGCTCCAAGTTCAGTGCAATTGCGTAACGGTTGCCAGGCAGCGCGATCATTTCACCCTGCATAACTTCGGCTAAGCCGTGAATACGAATGATACCGTCATTGACGGATACAATCGTACCTTCATTGTGAGCTTCACTCACAACATCGAACTGAGCAATACGCTGTTTGATCAGTTCGCTGATTTCGGTGGAATTCAGTTGCATATGCTCCAGTCCCCTTAAGACTGCAAGACGTCTGTTAGACGATCTAAGCGACCGCGGATACTCCCATCAATGACGAGATCTCCCGCACGAATAATCACTCCAGAGATAACAGACTTATCAATTTTGCAATTCAGCTTAACTTTGCGTGACAGACGTTTTTCCATCGCTGCAGAAATTTTGGCTAACTGCTGTTCATTCAATTCGCTGGCAGAAATAACATCAACTTCAATCGTTGATTCCAGAGCGTCACGCAGTTGAATAAACTGAGCCAGCACTTCTGGTAGCGTACTTAGACGCCCATTTTCAGCCATAATTCGAATCAGATTTTGAACATGCTCGTCAATTTCATCTCCACAAACAGAGATAAACGTTTTAGCTAATCTTTCTGATGCAATAGAACCAGAAAGTAACTCACCAACCTGTTCATTGCGCGTCACCTCAGAGGTGAAGGCCAGCATATTCTGCCACTTTTCAACAGACTGGTTTTCCACAGCAAAGTCAAAAGCTGCTTTGGCGTAGGGGCGAGCTACAGTAGCGATTTCAGACATGCCCCTCCCTCCTTACAGTTCAGCGACTAGTTTATCAACGATGTCGCTGTTAGCAGCTTCATCCACGGAACGTTCGATGATCTTCTCGGCACCTGCGACAGCAAGCATCGCAACCTGTTTACGTAGCTCTTCACGTGCACGTTTACGCTCAGCATCAATTTCTGCTTGAGCTTGTGCGACGATTTTTGCACGCTCTGTTTCGGCTTCTGCTTTGGCTTCTTCAATCATCTGGTTGCGTTGTTTATTCGCTTGCTCGATGATGACTTGAGCTTCTGCTTTCGCTTTTTTCAGTCGGTCGGTTGCGTCGGTTTGCGCCAGTTCCAGGTTCTTTTTAGCACGTTCTGCGGAAGATAAACCATCAGCAATTTCTTTTTGACGTTTTTCTATGGCCGCCATAATCGGTGGCCATACATACTTCATACAGAACCAAACAAACAGGACAAACGCGATAGCCTGGCCGAGGATTGTTGCATTTAGATTCACAGACAATACCTCTTGTTAATTAATGAGTTAATGTTCTTAGTGTTCTGTAACAAAAGTTAGGCAACAGCGAACATTACATACAAGCCCAGACCAACAGCAATCATCGGAATAGCATCAACAAGACCCATAACGATAAAGAACTGAGTACGCAGCAGAGGAATTAAATCCGGCTGACGAGCAGCACCTTCTAAAAATTTACCACCTAGGATGCCGATACCGATCGCAGCACCGATCGCCGCTAAGCCCATCATAATAGCAGCAGCCATGTACAGCAGATCCATATTCAGGTTTTCCATGACAGTCTCCAGTTTGTTTCAGTTAAGACAATATTAATAGTGAAATTAATGTTCTTCAGATGCCATCGATAGATAGACAACAGTCAGAACCATAAATATAAAGGCTTGTAGCGTAATAATCAGTATGTGGAAGATAGCCCAAGGTAGGCTTAGCAACCACTGTGACCACCACGGTAGCAGACCAGCGATAAGAATAAAGATCAATTCACCTGCATACATGTTACCAAACAGTCGCAGACCGAGTGATACAGGTTTTGACAGCAGGCTTACCCCTTCAAGAATTAAGTTGATAGGAATAAAGACTGGATGATTAAAAGGTTGAAGAGTCAACTCTTTCGTAAATCCACCAATTCCTTTCATCTTAATGCTGTAGAAGAGGATCAGGATAAACACACCAATCGCCATCGATAAAGTGACACTAACATCTGCGGTTGGTACTGCACGTAATGCAGGTAACCCGAGATAATGCTCAGCAATATACGGAAGGAAATCGATAGGGAGTAAATCCATAAGGTTCATTAAAAATACCCAGACGAACACGGTTAAAGCCAGAGGGGCAATAACTTTGCTCTTACCGTGATACATATCACGGACTGAGTTATCAACGAAACCAATGATCAGTTCTATTGCAGTCTGTAACTTACCGGGTACGCCACTAGTCGCATTGACAGCAACTTTTCTAAATAGCCACAGGAACAATGCCCCGAGAACTACCGAGAAAAAAAGCGAGTCAATGTTCAACGTCCAGAACGTTGGACTAGCGTGGGGATCGACCAACTTAAAGGTACTTAGATCCAACTGAAGGTTTCTCAGGTGGTGACCTATGTACTCATTTGTAGTCATCACTTCTCCTGATGCAGACATGATGCCTCTTACCCTTTTGTAGTTTAAAAATACTTACCGTTTAAAAACGGCTGGTGCAACAATCTGAACAATTAGCACCGCTAAATAGGTCAAACCCAGTGGTGTTAATGACGCTTTAAACACACCGAAAGCAACAACTAACACAGTTATGGTTGTCACAACCTTTAACCCTGCTCCTAATGCAAAGAACCAGGCAATGCGGACAGGTTCATCCTCTTCTTTTGCTTTCTGGAAGTGGGTTAGCAGCATAAATACGATATTTGGTAACCAGCATGCTAAACCACCCGCAAGAGCAGAGGCCCCCCATTCTATACTATTTGCACAGAAAGCCCCACTGAGGATAACAAAAGTTATTAGCTGAAGAGACAACAGCTTTACCGCGTGCTTGTTGTCATAAAGGGATACAGACATAACTTTTTGTACTCCCAGCTGTTCTCAGCCTCAGAAACGCTAAGTGTTGTATAAAACTGCCTTTGCTTAAATGTGTCAAGAGACAAAAACGAGCAAATTATACGGGCAGGCGAAATGAATTCAATCAGTAAGTAGCGAAAAGGTGAATAAATATTTAATTTTTTCGAGATAGCGCAGAAATGTCGCAATAATAATTAATAAATAGTTAATGACTCGACATGCACAAACATTTTTTTGTGACTAATATCACAATAATTATTCCGTTCTTTATTTGCAGCTCTTCGCTTTGCTATACACAAAAAAAATATTTGAGCAGTAAATCAAATAATTAAAAGCGATAATTTTTAATCAAAAAAAAGATTTAATAAATCAAATATTTCATTATTAATCATTAGAAGCACAGTTGTGTTTTATCCTAAATATCCATTTAGAGATATTTTTTAGTTCCAAATGTTTATTTTTGATAGTTATTCGTTATTACCGTGTAAATATCACGTAAAATCCGAATTGATAAAATAGAGCTGAAAATAAAAATAGCAGTAACATTGTAAATGCGACTGCTAAAGCTCTAAAAGATAAAATTTTATTGATACAAAGCAACTTTATTTTAAGGATAAAATGACTAAATGACGTTGCTCATCAAGTTCAGGTACTTTCAATTCAGTGACAGAGTCAACTAAGAAACCATCAGGTAACTCCGCTAACTCTTCTTCACGTACCACACCTTTCAAGGCGTAGAATTTTCCTGAAGAGCTAGGGAGATGGTGGCACCAATTCAACATGTCACTCAAAGAAGCAAATGCACGGCTGATCACACCATCAAAACCGATATCGGGTTGGTATTCTTCAACACGTGATTGAATCGGTTCTATGTTAGTTAGCCCTAGTTCATGTTGCACTTGCTTCAGAAAGCGAATTCGTTTACCTAAGCTATCTAATAAAACAAAATGTGAATCAGGGCGCACAATAGCAAGTGGGACTCCAGGTAACCCAGGCCCTGTACCAACATCAATAAATGATGTTCCCTTGAGCTGACCGTTCACCACTATGCTATCCATAATATGGCGGATCAACATTTGTTGAGGGTCACGAACTGATGTCAAATTATAAGCTTTGTTCCACTTATCTAATAGTTCAACATATCCGACAAGTTGTTGTAATTGCTTCTCTGTCAGTTCAATACTAGCTTGTTTTGCTAAACGAGTTAGTTGTACTAATAAACTCATCGTTAAGCGCTCCTACGCAACATACCTTGTTTTTTCAACCAGACAAGCAAAATAGAAATAGCCGCTGGTGTGATCCCTGAAATTCGAGATGCTTGGCCAATCGATGTTGGTTTATGATCATTCAATTTAGCCATAACTTCATTCGATAAACCTTTCACTTGCTTATAATCAAGGTCAACAGGCAGTAACGTATTTTCATTGCGTAATTGACGCTCGATCTCTTCTTGCTGACGAGCGATATAACCTTCATATTTGACTTGGATTTCTACTTGATCGGCAGCTTGAGGATCGGTAATACCAGGAGCAAAACGACTGAGCGATATTAGTGTTTGGTAATCCATCTCAGGGCGACGCAATAAATCTTCCCCATTTGCTTCCTTAGACAAAGGAACTGACAATATTTGGTCAATTTCATCATGCCCTTCTGCTTTAGGGTGAACCCAAATATCTTTTAAGCGTTGGCGTTCTTTTTCAATCAACTCAACTTTATGATTAAAATGAGCCCAGCGAACATCATCAACCAGTCCTAGTTCACGACCTTTTTCTGTTAAGCGGAGATCGGCATTGTCTTCACGTAGCATTAAACGATATTCTGCACGGGAGGTGAACATACGGTAAGGTTCTTTTGTACCTAAAGTACAAAGATCATCGACTAATACCCCCATGTAGGCTTGATCGCGACGTGGGAACCAACCTTCTAAATCAAATGCATATTGAGCAGCATTTAAACCTGCTAATAAACCTTGAGCACCTGCTTCTTCGTACCCTGTAGTACCGTTAATTTGACCAGCAAAGAATAGTCCATTGATAAATTTGCTTTCTAGCGTTTGTTTTAGATCTCTAGGGTCAAAGAAATCATACTCGATCGCATAACCTGGACGAACGATCCGAGCATTCTCCATTCCTTTCATGGAGTGAACAATTTGCATTTGTACATCAAATGGTAAGCTGGTGGATATACCATTTGGATATATTTCATTACTGGTTAACCCTTCAGGCTCTAAGAAGATCTGATGAGTGTCACGATCAGCAAAACGCATGACTTTATCTTCGATCGAAGGGCAATAACGTGGGCCGATCCCTTCAATGATCCCCGCATACATTGGGCTGCGATCTAAGTTATTTCTGATCACATCATGTGTTTTTTCATTAGTATGCGTGATATAGCATGGCATTTGCTGTGGATGTTGATCTTGAGATCCCAAAAAAGAAAACACTGGCATTGGGTCATCACCCAGTTGCTGACCTAATTGACTAAAATCGATAGTACGTGCATCAATACGTGGTGGTGTTCCTGTTTTTAAACGATTAACTCGTAACGGTAATTCTCTTAAACGTTGAGACAGAGAAATCGAAGGTGGATCACCAGCTCGGCCACCACTGTAATTTTCTAAACCAATATGGATTTTACCGTCAAGGAAAGTCCCTACGGTTAATACCACTGCTTTAGCTTTAAATTTCAAACCCATACGGGTTATAGCACCTGTGACTACATTGTTCTCAACAATTAAGTCTTCAACTGGTTGTTGAAAAATCATTAAGTTAGGCTGATTTTCTAAAGCTGTTCTAACTGCTTGGCGATAAAGAACACGGTCTGCTTGTGCTCGAGTTGCACGAACAGCAGGCCCTTTACTGGCATTGAGGGTTCTAAATTGGATCCCTGCTTTATCAGTGGCGATTGCCATTAAGCCGCCAAGTGCATCAATTTCTTTTACCAGATGCCCCTTACCGATCCCACCGATGGCTGGGTTGCAAGACATCTGGCCCAATGTATCAATATTGTGAGTCAGTAATAGGGTTTGACGCCCCATACGTGCAGCTGCCATTGCTGCTTCTGTGCCGGCATGACCACCACCAATTACGATGACGTCAAATTGCTCTGGATAAAACATGTGTGAACCTTAACGTTAGAAAAATGCTGAGTGTCGCATTTGAGGAGAGGAATTCTACTCAAGTTTTAAGGATAGACCAAGCCCAGTTGATCCGTGCCTTATAATATAAAGATCTTTTTATTTAAAGATCTCTTTATTAGATCTTTTATTAGGATCATCGATATCTGTGGATAACTGAATATTCACTTTAAAGATCATCAAAGTGTAAAGGATCATATACTGTGAATGATCCGTGATCCTTTTGCGTATAAGCTGGGATCAAAAAGGGTACTTATGCACAGGCAACGGATGTCCTAAAACTTATACTATGGATAACTACGGGTTAATACCGTGATCTTACCAGAGTTATCCACAGTCGATCGATGCTATTTTAAGCAAATCAGAGTTCGTTTGCCCAAATTTTAACCCATTCCCCTGCTGGATCCTCGGGGATTTCATGCTGCTGTACATCAATTTCAAGTGTTTCTCCGATCTTTTTAGCACCATGATCTTGTAATAAAGCATTCAATTTATGGATCGCACCACAGAAGGTGTCGTATTCCGAACTGCCAATACCAACAGATCCAAATTGAACATTGCTAAGATCAGGTGATTGAGCTTCTATTTCTTCAGCGAAAGACTGAATACTTTCAGGGAGATCACCTGCACCATGAGTAGAGCTCACCACCAGCCATAAGCCTTCATTAGGTAGTGAATCTAAATCAGGACCATGTTGCACATCGGTTTCATAGCCAAGTTCTTCTAAGATCTCTGCCATATGCTCTGCAACATATTCAGCACTACCCATTGTGCTGCCACTTATTAGGGTTACTTTTGTCATGGTGATTCCCAATAGCAATATTAAGGCGCTATTGTACGCTGTGAATGAGCTGGGATCTACCTGTGGATAATGTGGTTATATAAATTTTTTTTTAAGGGCTAATCGTTCTCATGATCGGGTTCTGTAGCGAGATTAGCGTTTCTGTGGATTGAATTTCATCAATCGTTTGAATTTTGTTGATAAGTACATCTTGAAGGGAATCGATCGATCGACACATTACTTTGATAAAAATACTGTATTGGCCTGTTGTGTAATACACCTCAACCACTTCTTCTAAAGCATCCAATTTTTTGAGCGCTGTGTGATAGTCTTTGGCACTTTTTAAAATAATGCCAATAAAACAGCAGACATCAAAGCCGAGTTGTTTCGGGCTGATATCAATGCGAGTTCCGGTAATGATCCCTGCTTGCTTCATTTTTTCAACACGAACGTGAATTGTTCCTGGGCTAACAGAGAATTTTTTCGCTAATTCGGCGTAAGCGGTTCGTGCATTTTTCATTAACTCGTGAAGTATGTCACGATCGAGATTATCGATTTGATAATTTTCAGGCATTATTAACCCTCTATTTTAACGATTTGTTATTTTTATACCTATTTTTTTTAATAAAATAAACGATAAAGTGTTTTTTTAATGATGCATATTGAATTTATACCCCATTTTGTTGCTTAATCTACACATCGGCTAACATAGCTAACAAATTATGGGTGAACACAATGGACAAATCATTTATCGAACAACAACAGCAAATCAGCTTTGTTAAATCTTATTTCTCACGTTTGCTTGAAAAAGAGCTTGGCTTAATTGAAGTTCAAGGACCTATCCTGAGTCGTTTAGGTGATGGTACTCAGGACAACTTATCAGGTCATGAAAAAGCCGTTCAAGTGAAAGTGAAATCAATTCCTGATGCAACCTTTGAAGTGGTTCACTCTTTGGCTAAATGGAAACGTAAAACATTAGGTCGTTTCGATTTTAAACAAGGCCAAGGACTGTATACACATATGAAAGCGTTACGTCCGGACGAAGATCGCTTAACACCAATCCATTCCGTCTATGTCGATCAATGGGATTGGGAAAAAGTGATGGCAGATGAGGAGCGTACACTTCCTTATCTGAAGCAGACAGTGGGTAAAATCTATCAGGCAATAAAACAAACAGAAGCCGCTATTAGTACTGAATTTGGACTGGCACCGTTCCTGCCAGAACAAATTCACTTTATCCACAGTGAAGAGCTGTTACAACGTTACCCTGATTTAGATGCGAAAGGCCGTGAGCGTGCGATTGCTAAAGAATTAGGGGCTGTTTTCCTGATCGGTATCGGCGGTAAACTTTCTAGTGGCGAAGCACATGATGTACGTGCTCCTGATTACGATGACTGGACTACTGAAAACGAAGAAGGCTTTAAAGGCTTGAACGGCGATATCATTGTGTGGAACCCTGTTTTACAAGATGCATTTGAAATTTCTTCAATGGGGATCCGTGTTAGCCCTGAATGCTTGACTCGCCAGTTAGGGTTAACAGGTGATGAGAAACGTATGGAGCTAGATTGGCACCAAGCATTGGTTCAAGGCAAAATGCCTCAAACTATCGGCGGTGGAATTGGCCAATCACGTTTAGTGATGCTTCTCCTACAACGTCAGCACATTGGTCAGGTTCAGTGTGGTGTTTGGTCACCTGAGATGCGTGAATCAGTTGCAGGTATGCTTTAATCTCTAGCGACTGAAACGGCGCAGTAATCTACTTTTTAACCCGGTATCGAAGCGCCAGATATGATCAAATATTTTCATGATTCCGGGCTTCCCATAATTTGAGACTGATACCGCATGGAAGCGGTATTTTCCTACCTTTTGTAGCGATTTTATTTTCTGAACTAACTCATCTGGTAAACGTTGAGAAACAAAATCAGAAATTACCACTGCATCAGCATCTGCCCACGAAGGGGACTCTAATCTTTTCACTGTTTCTTGAAGGCAAGCCGCTAAATCAGTACCTCCACGAAATGTTTTATGTAAAAAGCGCATACATTGCTCTAATCCATCCACTGAGAGTAGATCATAGTGAACAATTTCAGTGGAAAATAACATAACGTGGCAAGAACGATTATCCGCTAGCGCAATCTTCATCAAAGCAAGGCAAAATGCTTTTGCACAACGTTCATTCAATCCTCCCATTGACCCTGATGTATCTATACAAACAATAAAAGGGCCTCTTGGTTGCTCTTCATCTTGATGATGAGTGACAGGGCGTAGCACATGCCTTTCTTGCCAACTCTCTCCTTGTAAACGATAAGTAAGGAGTTGTTTTTCCAGTAACTTACGATAGAACTCCAATTCGATTTCTTCTATCCCTAGCATTGCTAGCTCAGTGGGTAACAATCGCAAGATATCGTCACTTTGTCCTATACCATCAACTTGCTCAGGAACAGTTTCTGGGACTTTTTCCATAATAGTGACCGGTTCCAAAAGGACGCTATCTTCAGGTAATGAGCGGGCGGATTGGCTTCGACCGAGTAATTGTGCAATTTTTTCTAATTCAGGCTGCTGGCGTAAAAACTCACTATAACGATTTAATAATTTATCGTTATAAGCAGAAGTGGTATTGAGTCCTTTACTTAAATCCCATAATCGCCCTGCGGCTCTTTCGTTTTCGCCTAAAATCTCTTCTAAGTTGCCGCTTAAAGCCAACCGGCGTTGCAATTCAGCCAATAATTGCTCTTTTTCTTGCTCTAATAATTCTTTATGTAAGGTGGTGACTTGTAAAATTAAGCTAATTCGCCAACGCTGAATAAATAAGCTTTGTCTAGCGCTACGATTATCTATTTTTCCTGAACTTAATTTGCTTGCCTCTGCATAAAAAGGCGAATCAATTTTCTCTAACTTTTCAATTAGCGAGGGCAATTGTTCAAAAAATAATGTCGTTGGTTGACCCAAGGATTGTTGGTAAAGCTGAAATTCTTCGGTTAATTGAGCAGGAACTAACGCATCTTGTAACTTTTGTTTGAGATCCTTTTTCCATTCAGACAAATCTTTTAACAATGCTTTTTTTAATCTCGGATGTTTTTCAAAGAAAACGGCTAATTGAGGTGTAGCGAGAAGAGATATAATAATCTCTTCTATTAGTTGGCTTTCATTTACTGAGAGCAATAAGTCTAGCGTGGCTAAACTAAGCATTATTGTCCGCCACTTTGCCAGTTATTTGATTACGTAACTGTGACAGCTTTTCTGAAAGTTTAATAAAGCTTCCTTCTATACCTGCTAGCCAATAGGATTCTATAAACAGATTAGGTTGCTGTTTTTCAAATTGATATCGTGCTGACTGGATATCTTGTTGGATTTTATCAAGCTTTTCTAACCAAACAGTGTTGTCAGTTTTATCTACACGGGTTGCTGACTGCTGTAAATAGAGCGTTGAGGTTTGATGGCTAACATCAAGTAATTGTATTTGATTCAAATTATTAATTTCAGCAGCAATTTCTTGTGCAAAGCCAATCCCATTTAGGTGAGCTGAGAGTGTTGTTCCTTTAGTTAAAAATTGGGTTAACAGCTTTTTGTCAGTGGTAATAAAGGTCACTTTCATATCATGCAGCTGTAATGGTTTGTGTAAAAACAGTGTTAAGCGACCTTCTTGAATATCTTCAGGTAATGTATAGGTTGGACGTCGAGCAAACATAGGTGTGCTTTTATTGACTTTAAAAGCATTCTGGTTGTTTTGATCTTGAGTTGATGATGTCCATTCTTGATAGAGCATCTCCATTTCACGTGATAATTTTCTTTGCTGCCATCCATCCTCTTCCAGAATTGATTTTAGTAATTGAGGTAATGCATTCATTGATTGCATGTCATGCCATAAACAATCTTTTAGCAGGATAATATCGAGAGGTGAAATGGTATTCCTGCCATTAAAAAAGGCACTGGCTTGTAGCAAATAAATCGCTTTTTTCCAACGTCGGTCGGAAACATAGAGTTGTTTATCGGTTGCGTCTAATTGTTGACGTAGCTGATAAATCAACTCAAAACAGTGATCGGGCAGCGTAATTTGGGGGATCTGTTGCTGCCATTCATAATATTCATCATCGCTGATTTTTAAATGTTCAGGTACTAACGAATCATCTGGTAATGATTTACTGGTTAATAGCGCACGAAAATTTTGTTTTTCTTGGACTTTATCCAGCCAAATACGTATTAACATTCTATCGAATAGAGCTTCTAAGCTATTATCTGCGTCGGGTAATTCATTAGAAGCGGTGACGAGTAATCGCATCGGGATATTACTTTCACCATCGCCATTACGAAATTTGCGCTCATTTATTGCTGTCAGTAAGGTATTTAATATAGCAGGGCCTGCTTTCCAAATTTCATCTAGAAATACGACTTCAGCATCAGGTAAATAACCTTTTGTTAGGCGTTGATAGCGACCTTCATCTTTTAAGGCTTGAATAGAGAGAGGACCAAAGATCTCTTCCGGTGTGGAAAATCGGGTCATTAAATATTCAAATGCATTAGCATGACGGAATGCATACTTCATGCGGCGTGCAATTAAGCTTTTAGCGATACCTGGGGGCCCTAAAAGAAAAACGCTTTCTCCACTTAACGTTGCAAGTAGGCATAAACGGATCGCATGTTGGCGTTCATATAAGCCACTTTCAAGATAGTTGCTAAGTTGGGCAATTCGTTCCGCTAGCTGCATGTTTTTTCCTTGATGCTTTTAATTATTACTTAGGCAATATATTCCCTAGGTTAGCGATCTTAAGACAAATAGTGCAACGTATTTTGTCATTTTTCTTTGATTGCTAATATGTTCGTTATATTTCAAATCACAGCATTGCTGGCTTCATTTACTCGTTCTAGTTGCATATTTATCTATATTTCAAGCAACTCACGTATTGAATGCTTAGCTGTACTTCTAATTATCAATATTATATTTAATCACAAAAACGATTCAGCCTTAATTAATTCAATACATTCATTTTTTTAGTACTTTTTTTTGTCAACGAAACGTTTCGATAACGATCACAAATCTTGCGTAATAAGATTGAGTTGTTCAATTTTTTATCTATGATTAAGTTTAGCGAAACGTTTCGCTAACAAGGAAATGGCGGGAACAATGAAGAAAGGTATATTGCTTAATTCTAATATTACGTCAGTGATTGCTAAGTTAGGCCATACAGACCATATCACTATTGCTGATGCTGGGCTGCCTATCCCTCAGCAAGTTGAGCGAATAGATCTAGCAGTCACCCATGGTTTACCTGATTTTATGTCTGTATTGAATGTGGTAACGCAGGAAATGCAGATAGAAAAAGTGATTTTGGCAGGGGAAATTACGACCATTAATCCTCAGATGGAACAGGCAATATTGACACATTTAAAAGCGTTAGAGCTAACTCAAGGAAAAGCTATAGAGGTGGAATATTGTAGCCATGAAAGCTTTAAACAGCTAACACGCGACAGTAAAGCTGTTATTAGAACAGGGGAATGTTCACCTTTTGCCAATGTAATTCTCTGTTCTGGTGTCACTTTCTGAGGTGTATATGCAACCTTTATTAGAACTTATCGGTATTGATAAATCTTTTCCGGGTGTAAAAGCGCTAAATGGAGCCGCTCTTAAAGTTTATCCTGGGAAAGTGATGGCTCTTGTTGGGGAAAATGGTGCGGGTAAATCCACCATGATGAAAGTATTAACAGGGATCTACAGTAAAGATGCCGGCGCTATCCGTTATTTAGGCAAAGAAGTAGTCTTCCATGGCCCTAAGCATTCACAAGAAGCTGGTATTGGTATCATCCATCAAGAACTGAATCTAATTCCTGAACTCACCATTGCTGAAAATATTTTTCTCGGCCGTGAATTTGTGAATAGATTTGGCAAAATTGATTGGAAAACGATGTTTAGTGAGTCCGATAAGCTCCTAAAACGCCTTAATCTTGATTATGACAGCCACCAGCTGATCGCTGAACTCTCTATTGGTGAGCAGCAAATGGTTGAGATAGCGAAAGTATTAAGCTTTGAATCCCAAGTTATTATTATGGATGAGCCAACGGATGCATTAACGGATACTGAAACCGCTTCATTATTCCGTGTTATTGAAGAACTTAAAACACAAGGTCGTGGCATTGTTTATATCTCTCATCGTTTAAAAGAGATCTTTGAAATTTGTGATGATGTGACGGTTTTCAGGGATGGGCAATTCATTGGTGAGAAATCAGTGAATGAATTAGAAGAAGAAACATTAATTGAAATGATGGTTGGTCGTAAATTAGAAGACCAATATCCACGCATTGATATTCCTGTTGGTGAAATGCGTTTACAAGTTGAAAATTTATCAGGCGTAGGTGTAGAACATGCCAATTTCTCTCTACGTAGTGGTGAGATTTTAGGCGTTTCAGGACTTATGGGGGCTGGGCGCACTGAACTAATGAAGATTATCTATGGTGCCTCACCCAAAAAATCAGGTGATATACGCCTAGAAGGTAAAACGCTTTCCTTAAAAACCCCTCAAGACGGATTAAATAACGGCATTGTTTATATCTCTGAAGATCGTAAACGTGATGGTCTAGTGCTTGGTATGTCAGTAAAAGAAAATATGTCTTTAACTGCATTACGTTATTTTAGCCGTGCTGGTGGAAATCTTAATCATAAAGAAGAACAGCAAACTGTCGGCGATTTTATCCGTTTATTTAATATTAAAACACCATCTATGGATCAAATCATCGGCAACTTATCAGGTGGTAATCAGCAAAAAGTGGCTATTGCTAGAGGTTTGATGACCAGACCTAAAGTGTTGATTTTAGATGAGCCAACACGTGGCGTGGATGTTGGCGCAAAAAAAGAAATCTATCAGTTAATTAACCAGTTTAAGAAAGAAGGTCTGAGTATCATTTTAGTCTCTTCTGAAATGCCAGAAGTGATAGGAATGAGTGACCGCATTCTTGTTATGCACGAAGGGCATATCAGTGGTGAATTTTCAGCGAAACAAGCGACACAAGAAGTTCTCATGGCAGCGGCTGTTGGGAAAAGTTACGGATCAGCTCAGGAGTTATCAGCATGACATCGAATAACACAACATCAAAACGCTGGTTCAGCAAAGAATGGTTAATGGAGCAAAAATCGCTTATTGCTTTATTAGTGTTAATTGCCGTTGTTTCATCACTTAGCCCCAATTTTTTTACCCTTAATAACCTGTTTAATATCCTACAGCAGACTTCAGTCAATGCGATCATGGCAGTTGGTATGACATTGGTTATTTTGACTTCAGGGATCGACTTATCGGTTGGATCATTACTGGCATTAACAGGTGCTGTTGCTGCTTCAATGGTTGGAGCGGATGTTAATGCTTTTGTTGCTGTCGCTGGTGCACTTGCGCTTGGTGCTGCAATTGGGGCATGTACAGGGGTGATCGTTGCAAAAGGTAAGGTACAAGCTTTCATTGCCACTTTGGTGATGATGTTATTACTGCGTGGTGTTACTCGGGTTTATACGGATGGTAGCCCAATCAATACAGGATTTAGTGATAATGCCGATTTATTTGGTTGGTTTGGTATTGGCCGTCCATTAGGTATTCCAACGCCAATTTGGCTGATGATCATTGTCTTTGCCGCAGCATGGTATTTATTACACCACACTCGTTTAGGTCGTTATATTTATGCCCTAGGTGGTAATGAATCAGCTACTCGCTTATCCGGTATCAATGTTGACCGTATTAAAATTATTGTTTACTCCCTTTGTGGCCTATTAGCAGCATTAGCGAGTGTAATTGAAGTCGCTCGTCTCTCTTCTGCGCAGCCGATGGCTGGAAATGGCTATGAGCTCGATGCAATTGCAGCGGTTGTGCTTGGGGGCACAAGTCTTGCTGGTGGTAAAGGCCGCATTGTGGGAACTTTAATTGGTGCGCTGATCTTAGGTTTCTTAAACAATGGCCTAAACTTATTAGGCATATCGTCCAACTATCAAATGATTGTAAAAGCCGTCGTAATTCTGCTTGCCGTACTCGTTGATAACAAAAAATAATACCCTACAGGAATCTGATTATGAAAATGAAAAAGTTAGCAACCTTATTATCAGTAATGGCATTAACCGCAACTGTTAGTGTTAATGCAATGGCAAAAGAGAGTATTGCGTTAGTGATTTCAACGCTGAATAACCCATTCTTTGTAACTATGAAAGACAGCGCCCAAAAAGAAGCTGATAAACTTGGTTATGAATTGATTGTACTGGATTCACAGGATAATCCAGCGAAGGAGTTAGCTAACGTTCAGGATTTAACCGTTCGTGGCACTAAACTGATGTTGATTAACCCAACGGATTCAGATGCGGTTGGTAATGCCATTATTATGGCAAATAAAGCAAAAATCCCTGTGATCACACTTGATCGTGCTGCGAATAAAGGGGAAGTGGTTAGCCATGTCGCATCTGATAACCGCATGGGCGGTAAAATGGCTGCTGACTTTATTGCACAAAAAACCGGTAATGATGCCAAAGTTATTCAACTAGAAGGTATTACAGGTACCTCAGCAGCACGTGAACGTGGTGAAGGCTTCAATACAGGGGCTAAAGAACATAAATTCAATGTGCTAACAAGCCAACCAGCTGATTTTGATAGAACAAAAGGCTTGAACGTGATGCAAAACCTACTGACAGCGCATCCTGCTGTGCAGGCTGTTTTTGCTCAAAATGATGAAATGGCTTTAGGGGCATTAAGAGCGTTACAAACCGCGGGTCGTGATGATGTATTAGTGGTTGGTTTTGATGGTACCAATGATGGTATTAAAGCAGTTGAAGGCGGTAAATTAGGGGCCACTATTGCACAACGTCCTGATCAAATCGGTATTGTAGGGGTGCAAATTGCCGATAAGATCCTAAAAGGTGAAAAAGTAGAGCCAACCGTTCCTGTTGAATTGGAATTGGTTGTAAAAAAATAAAACTTAAAAAACCGCCGTTGTAATTAACGGCGGTTTGCTCTGCTGATTGAATTAAAAAAGAATACAAGGAACTTGATGTTATGGGCACTGCTAAACTTGTTGTTTTAGGTAGTATCAATGCTGATCATATTTTGAATATTGAGCAATTCCCCCAACCCGGTGAAACTGTTAGGGGAAATCATTACCAAGTTGCATTTGGTGGTAAAGGTGCTAATCAGGCTGTTGCTGCTGGTCGAAGTGGTGCGGATATAACATTTATTGCTTGTGTTGGTGACGACAGCATTGGGCAAAATATTAAAAAACAACTGGAAACAGATAGCATACATATTGAATGTATTGATGCTGTTAAAAATGAAACGACAGGTGTTGCGCTAATATTTGTTAATCAGCAAGGTGAAAATGTTATTGGTATCCATGCAGGTGCAAATGCACATTTAACAACTGAACGGGTTAATCATTACCAACAAAAAATCATTGATGCTGATGCCGTCCTTATGCAATTAGAATCGCCAATTGAGGCAGTACAGCTAGCCGCTGAGATTGCACAAAAAAATAATACTAAAGTAATATTAAATCCTGCTCCTGCTCAAGCGCTTCCTGATTCATTGCTTTCACTTGTTGATATTATTACGCCAAATGAAACGGAAGCAGAGCATTTAACAGGTATTGCTGTTAATGATGATCATGGTGCTCAAGCTGCGGCTCAAGCCTTGCATGATAAAGGTATTAGTAAAGTGATAATCACATTAGGCGCTAGAGGTGTGTGGTTTAGTGAAAAAGGTAAATTAGGCAAAATTATTGCTGGATTTAAAGTCAAAGCCGTCGATACTATTGCAGCTGGAGATACCTTTAATGGGGCTTATGTGACGGCATTGCTTGAGGGAAAAAATGACACACAAGCAGTTCGTTTTGCCCATGCAGCTGCCGCTATTGCGGTAACTCGCGCAGGTGCTCAGCCTTCTGTGCCATGGCGCAATGAAATTGATACCTTTTTAACTCAACAGGAATAGCTTGTGGCAACAATGAAAGATGTTGCGCGCCTTGCAGGTGTATCAACATCCACAGTTTCTCATGTCATCAATCAAAATCGTTATGTTAGCGAAAGCGTGACATTGCGGGTAAAAAATGCAATCGAGCAGCTAAATTATGCGCCGTCAGCGCTTGCCCGCAGCTTAAAAATGAATCGCACTAATACGATTGGGATGCTACTGACAACAAGTAATAATCCCTTCTATGCCGAAGTGGTACGTGGTGTAGAACGCAGTTGCTATGAATTAGGTTATAGCTTGATCTTATGTAACACAGAAGGCGATCTTCAACGGATGAATCACAGTTTAGAAACCTTATTACAAAAGCGGGTTGATGGCTTATTGATCATGTGTACAGAGGCTCAAGGACCATCAAAAGAAGTCCTTTCACGCTATCCATCAGTACCTACCGTGATGATGGATTGGTCACCTTTCGAATCTGGTGGTGATATTATTCAAGATAACTCCTTTCTTGGTGGCGAAATGGCTACGCGTTATTTGATTGAAGCGGGTTTCACTCAAATAGCTTGTATCGCTGGCCCACAAGATAAATCACCAGCTCAAGCACGTTTTCAAGGGTTTCTAGCCGCGATGAAACAAGCTTCGCTATCTATCCCTGATGAATATATTATTTTTAGTGACTTCGAGTTTGCTGGTGGTTTTGAGTCAATGAATAAGCTGTTAGAGCTTGCTAACCCACCAAAAGCGATTTTTGCGGGTAATGATGCAATGGCAGTGGGAGCCTATCAGGCGGTATTTCGCCAAGGGTTAAAAGTCCCTGATGATATTTCAATTATTGGCTATGATGATATCGATTTATCACCGTATATGATCCCGCCATTAACGACAATCCATCAACCGAAAGATGAACTTGGTAAATTAGCCGTTAATCAGCTTATTTTTAGGATGGATAACCCTGAAGCTTCTGCAAATGTTTTAGTATTGACGCCCAAATTGATTGAGCGCCAATCGGTTAAATATCGTTAGCTTTTATCGGCTGCTTGTTTAGCCTTACTTTTTATTAGATTTTGCCCATCATTTTTCTTTAACAATAAAAAGACAAATGCAGAAAGTAAGGTAATAAC
The DNA here is from genome assembly GCF_033676985.1 of Providencia sp. PROV236. Classification (NCBI taxonomy): domain Bacteria; kingdom Pseudomonadati; phylum Pseudomonadota; class Gammaproteobacteria; order Enterobacterales; family Morganellaceae; genus Providencia; species Providencia sp. PROV236. The sequence continues at coordinate 68,954 of NZ_CP096297.1, forward strand.
ACCAATAGTGATAAAGGTGTAATGGAAATTATCAACCGTATTCCCACCGGGTTTGCCTTCATAAAAACTCAATATTGCTGCACTGACTGCGATACCGAAACTGATTGATAACTGTTGAGTAACGGCCAACATACTATTACCAGCACTGGCGTTATTATCGGTTAAATCAGCTAAACAGATAGTATTCATGGCCGTAAATTGAGTCGACATCACCATACCAAGCACAAACAAAGGTAGCACCAATAAATAAATGGACATACTCGGTGATTGCAAGGAAAACTGAGCTATCATAAAACCGATAATCACAGTTACAGTAAATAACGTATTACGATAGCCAAATTTAGTGAGTATACCTGTGACCGAAGACTTCGCAATAATCGAACCAATCGCCATTGGTGCCATCATCATACCGGCAATAACAGCTTCGTAGCCAAAACCAACCTGTAACATGAGTGGCATTAGAAAAGGAATACTGCCTGTTCCTAAGCGAGTCGCTATATTGCCACTGATACCTATACTAAAAGTGCGCGTTTTAAATAAATTTAATGGAATGATGGCATGCTTAATGCGTCTTGCATGGAAAATATATAGGAACAAACAAAAAAAGCCGCCAAGAACAAGGGATGTAGGGACATAGTTAGGAAGTGAAGTATCACTAAATAAATCTAAGCTCACCGATAGCATGACTAAACCAAAGCCGAATAAGATAAATCCAAGGACATCAAATTTACGTTTTGGCATTTTAAAATCAGGCATGGATTTTAACGCGTACAAAATTCCTAATACACCTATTGGTATATTGATAATAAAAATCCAATGCCATGTTGCATAGGTTACCAATATTCCACCTAATAGAGGGCCGAGTATTGGGCCAACTAAGCCTGGAATGGTGACAAAATTTAAAATGGGTAATAATTCACTTCGCGGATAGGCACGGATCAACGCTAAACGTGCAACAGGCATCATCATTGCACCACCAATACCCTGAATAACTCGCGATGTGACTAAGAATGTGAGTGATGGTGATAATGCACATAAAAGAGAGCCGAATGAAAACAAGGAAACGGCAATAATAAAAATACGGCGTGTACCAAATCGATCTGCAAACCAGCCACTTACTGGTATTAACAGTGCTACAGTTAACGTATAACTCACTATGGCTGACTGCATAGCGAGTGGCGAGTGATGAAGACTCTTGGCGATATCAGGTAGAGCCGTATTCAAAATGGTTGCATCAAGGGCTTGCATGAAAAATGCCATTGCCGCAATCCATGGAAGACCTGACATGCTTTTGGCTGTTTTTAACATCGGTAACCTATTAAATAGAAAGTTAAAGCAAACATGGAAGTTATCGTGTTAGGTTTGTTTCCCTGTAATGGTTAATAACTTATAGCAAAGATCGAACGCTTTGGCGCTATTACATTTTATTATGGCATTGGCCAGCTGTTTATGGATATCAACTTCAATCACATCATTCTCCGTTATTGCATCAAAGTAAAATTGATAAACCGAACGGAACAAATTCGCAAAAGAAAGTAAAAATGGATTTGCGCAAGCTTCATAAATGGCGAGATGAAAACGGTGATCAACATCAATCCAATGCTGTCTATCAAATTGTTTTGCGAGTAATTGCATTTCATTTGCTAATAATTTCAGCGATTGCTTTTGTTCATCGGTAGCATTTTGAGCAGCAAGATAACAGGCTTGAGGCTCTATCGCGAGGCGTACAATATGGAAATGCTTAATAACAACGGATTGCTCGCCACTATTAATCCACCATTTAAGCAAATCTTGATCCAAAAAGTTCCAATGTGAAGAAGGCATCACTCGTGTTCCAATACGTGGACGAGCTAATAACATGCCTTTAGCCGCTAAAATTTTAACGGCTTCTCTTATTGCTGTCCGGCTAGCTTGAAACTTATCAGCGAGTTCTACTTCATTAGGAAGTATTGAACTAGGTGAATAAGTGCCTTTGAGTATCAATTGACCTAGCTGTTCTGCAATAACATAAGAAAGGTTTTTTTGCGAAGCAGTTTGCTGCTCACTAAATTCCATAATTAATCCCAATACGTAACTCTAAGCGATTATATTACGTGAGTAGGCGAGCAATTGCTGCTGAAATAATCAATTTCACGTTGGACTTAGCTGATTTTTCACCATTTTGATGAAAAAAAACGCTAACGAAAAGAAAATGCAAAAAAGGGGTTGCCAGAATTTTCTGACTCCCTATAATGCGCATCCACTGACACGGCAAGCCGCTCCGGTGGTGAGGTTTGAAAAATAACCCCGATGACAGTTGAGGTGAAAAAAGAAAGAAAAGTTGAAAATAATTACTTGACTTTCTGATAGAAAAACGTAGTATACGACACCTCGCGACAACAACCTAAACGGTTAATATCGAAAGATAAAGTCGCAACGCTCTTTAACAATTTATCAGACAATCTGTGTGGGCACTCACAAGACACTATCAAAAAAATATTTGACTTTAAAGTCTTGAAGAGTGACTAACACGTTAATTCATATACATATGAACTAATAGGTAATCTGGTTTCTTCGGAAATCAGGCGACAGTAAAACATTCTTTGAGCATCAAACACTTTTAATTGAAGAGTTTGATCATGGCTCAGATTGAACGCTGGCGGCAGGCCTAACACATGCAAGTCGAGCGGTAACAGGGGAAGCTTGCTTCTCGCTGACGAGCGGCGGACGGGTGAGTAATGTATGGGGATCTGCCCGATAGAGGGGGATAACTACTGGAAACGGTGGCTAATACCGCATAATCTCTTAGGAGCAAAGCAGGGGAACTTCGGTCCTTGCGCTATCGGATGAACCCATATGGGATTAGCTAGTAGGTGGGGTAATGGCTCACCTAGGCGACGATCCCTAGCTGGTCTGAGAGGATGATCAGCCACACTGGGACTGAGACACGGCCCAGACTCCTACGGGAGGCAGCAGTGGGGAATATTGCACAATGGGCGCAAGCCTGATGCAGCCATGCCGCGTGTATGAAGAAGGCCCTAGGGTTGTAAAGTACTTTCAGTCGGGAGGAAGGCGTTGATGCTAATATCATCAACGATTGACGTTACCGACAGAAGAAGCACCGGCTAACTCCGTGCCAGCAGCCGCGGTAATACGGAGGGTGCAAGCGTTAATCGGAATTACTGGGCGTAAAGCGCACGCAGGCGGTTGATTAAGTTAGATGTGAAATCCCCGGGCTTAACCTGGGAATGGCATCTAAGACTGGTCAGCTAGAGTCTTGTAGAGGGGGGTAGAATTCCATGTGTAGCGGTGAAATGCGTAGAGATGTGGAGGAATACCGGTGGCGAAGGCGGCCCCCTGGACAAAGACTGACGCTCAGGTGCGAAAGCGTGGGGAGCAAACAGGATTAGATACCCTGGTAGTCCACGCTGTAAACGATGTCGATTTGGAGGTTGTGCCCTTGAGGTGTGGCTTCCGGAGCTAACGCGTTAAATCGACCGCCTGGGGAGTACGGCCGCAAGGTTAAAACTCAAATGAATTGACGGGGGCCCGCACAAGCGGTGGAGCATGTGGTTTAATTCGATGCAACGCGAAGAACCTTACCTACTCTTGACATCCAGAGAATTTAGCAGAGATGCTTTAGTGCCTTCGGGAACTCTGAGACAGGTGCTGCATGGCTGTCGTCAGCTCGTGTTGTGAAATGTTGGGTTAAGTCCCGCAACGAGCGCAACCCTTATCCTTTGTTGCCAGCGATTCGGTCGGGAACTCAAAGGAGACTGCCGGTGATAAACCGGAGGAAGGTGGGGATGACGTCAAGTCATCATGGCCCTTACGAGTAGGGCTACACACGTGCTACAATGGCGTATACAAAGAGAAGCGACCTCGCGAGAGCAAGCGGAACTCATAAAGTACGTCGTAGTCCGGATTGGAGTCTGCAACTCGACTCCATGAAGTCGGAATCGCTAGTAATCGTAGATCAGAATGCTACGGTGAATACGTTCCCGGGCCTTGTACACACCGCCCGTCACACCATGGGAGTGGGTTGCAAAAGAAGTAGGTAGCTTAACCTTCGGGAGGGCGCTTACCACTTTGTGATTCATGACTGGGGTGAAGTCGTAACAAGGTAACCGTAGGGGAACCTGCGGTTGGATCACCTCCTTACCATTGAAGTGTTTTTGTGAAGTGCTCACACAGATTGTCTGATGAAATAGAGTCAACGGTATCATATAGGCTTGTAGCTCAGGTGGTTAGAGCGCACCCCTGATAAGGGTGAGGTCGGTGGTTCAAGTCCACTCAGGCCTACCAAAATCGAATGAATGCTACGTTGTATCTCAGCTCGTTTACCTAGTGTAAACGTCGCTAAGCTACGCCTTGCCTTAATTCGATTTCGTTTTTAATCACACCGATTAAAGACGGCGATGATACTGTCAAACCTGTTATGGGGCTATAGCTCAGCTGGGAGAGCGCCTGCCTTGCACGCAGGAGGTCAGCGGTTCGATCCCGCTTAGCTCCACCATAATACTTTTGAATTATTCAGAATAGATTAGTTAATTAAATAGTCTATTGCGAATAATTATGCTCTTTAACAATCTGGAACAAGCTGAAAATTGAAAACAACGCACATTGTTTATCGCTTAAACAATGTGAGAGTCTCTCAAAAATCTCAACTTGAAGATGTCGTCAACAGACAGAAACCGTCGGGTTTCATGTCGACTGACAAAAAAGACACCTTCGGGTTGTGAGGTTAAGCGACTAAGCGTACACGGTGGATGCCTAGGCAATCAGAGGCGATGAAGGGACGTGCTAATCTGCGATAAGCGTCGGTAAGGTGATATGAACCGTTATACCCGACGATTTCCGAATGGGGAAACCCAGTGCAATTCGTTGCACTATCGTTTGATGAATACATAGTCAAACGAAGCGAACCGGGGGAACTGAAACATCTCAGTACCCCGAGGAAAAGAAATCAACCGAGATTCCCCTAGTAGCGGCGAGCGAACGGGGAGCAGCCCAGAGTCTTAATCAGCATCAGCATCAGGAGAACGGTCTGGAAAGTCCGGCAGTAAAGGGTGATAGCCCCGTATCCGAAGGTGTTGGTGTTGTGAACTCGACGAGTAGGGCGGGACACGTGTTATCCTGTCTGAATATGGGGGGACCATCCTCCAAGGCTAAATACTCCTGATTGACCGATAGTGAACCAGTACCGTGAGGGAAAGGCGAAAAGAACCCCGGCGAGGGGAGTGAAATAGAACCTGAAACCGTGTACGTACAAGCAGTGGGAGCACCTTCGGGTGTGACTGCGTACCTTTTGTATAATGGGTCAGCGACTTATATTCTGTAGCAAGGTTAACCGTATAGGGGAGCCGTAGGGAAACCGAGTCTTAACTGGGCGAATGAGTTGCAGGGTATAGACCCGAAACCCGGTGATCTAGCCATGGGCAGGTTGAAGGTTGGGTAACACTAACTGGAGGACCGAACCGACTAATGTTGAAAAATTAGCGGATGACTTGTGGCTGGGGGTGAAAGGCCAATCAAACCGGGAGATAGCTGGTTCTCCCCGAAAGCTATTTAGGTAGCGCCTCGTGAACTCATCTTCGGGGGTAGAGCACTGTTTCGACTAGGGGGTCATCCCGACTTACCAACTCGATGCAAACTACGAATACCGAAGAATGTTATCACGGGAGACACACGGCGGGTGCTAACGTTCGTCGTGAAGAGGGAAACAACCCAGACCGCCAGCTAAGGTCCCAAAGTCATGGTTAAGTGGGAAACGAAGTGGGAAGGCTCAGACAGCCAGGATGTTGGCTTAGAAGCAGCCATCATTTAAAGAAAGCGTAATAGCTCACTGGTCGAGTCGGCCTGCGCGGAAGATGTAACGGGGCTAAACCATGCACCGAAGCTGCGGCAGCGACATTTAGATGTTGTTGGGTAGGGGAGCGTTCTGTAAGCCTGCGAAGGTGTGCTGTGAGGCATGCTGGAGGTATCAGAAGTGCGAATGCTGACATAAGTAACGATAATGCGGGTGAAAAACCCGCACGCCGGAAGACCAAGGGTTCCTGTCCAACGTTAATCGGGGCAGGGTGAGTCGACCCCTAAGGCGAGGCAGAAATGCGTAGTCGATGGGAAACAGGTTAATATTCCTGTACTGGTGATAATTGCGATGGGGGGACGGAGAAGGCTAGGCTATCCGGGCGACGGTTGTCCCGGTTTAAGGATGTAGGCAGGTGAATTAGGCAAATCCGGTTCACTACATGCTGAGGTCTGATGACGAGTCACTACGGTGATGAAGTAGCTCATGCCCCGCTTCCAGGAAAAGCCTCTAAGCTCTAGATTATCATTAATCGTACCCCAAACCGACACAGGTGGTCAGGTAGAGAATACTCAGGCGCTTGAGAGAACTCGGGTGAAGGAACTAGGCAAAATGGTGCCGTAACTTCGGGAGAAGGCACGCTGGCGCTAGGTGAAGTGGTTTACCCATGGAGCTGAAGCCAGTCGCAGATACCAGCTGGCTGCAACTGTTTATTAAAAACACAGCACTGTGCAAACACGAAAGTGGACGTATACGGTGTGACGCCTGCCCGGTGCTGGAAGGTTAATTGATGGGGTTATCCGTAAGGAGAAGCTCTTGATCGAAGCCCCAGTAAACGGCGGCCGTAACTATAACGGTCCTAAGGTAGCGAAATTCCTTGTCGGGTAAGTTCCGACCTGCACGAATGGCGTAATGATGGCCAGGCTGTCTCCACCCGAGACTCAGTGAAATTGAACTCGCTGTGAAGATGCAGTGTACCCGCGGCAAGACGGAAAGACCCCGTGAACCTTTACTATAGCTTGACACTGAACATTGAGCCTTGATGTGTAGGATAGGTGGGAGGCTTTGAAGTGTGGACGCCAGTCTGCATGGAGCCAACCTTGAAATACCACCCTTTAATGTTTGATGTTCTAACGTTGCCCCGTAATCCGGGGTGCGGACAGTGTCTGGTGGGTAGTTTGACTGGGGCGGTCTCCTCCCAAAGAGTAACGGAGGAGCACGAAGGTTGGCTAAGCATGGTCGGACATCATGCGGTTAGTGCAAAGGCATAAGCCAGCTTGACTGCGAGAGTGACGGCTCGAGCAGGTACGAAAGTAGGTCTTAGTGATCCGGTGGTTCTGAATGGAAGGGCCATCGCTCAACGGATAAAAGGTACTCCGGGGATAACAGGCTGATACCGCCCAAGAGTTCATATCGACGGCGGTGTTTGGCACCTCGATGTCGGCTCATCACATCCTGGGGCTGAAGTAGGTCCCAAGGGTATGGCTGTTCGCCATTTAAAGTGGTACGCGAGCTGGGTTTAGAACGTCGTGAGACAGTTCGGTCCCTATCTGCCGTGGGCGTTGGAAGATTGAAAGGGGCTGCTCCTAGTACGAGAGGACCGGAGTGGACGCACCACTGGTGTTCGGGTTGTCATGCCAATGGCATTGCCCGGTAGCTAAGTGCGGAAGAGATAACCGCTGAAAGCATCTAAGCGGGAAACTTGCCTTGAGATGAGTCTTCCCTGACTCTTTAAGGGGCCTAAAGGAACGTTTAAGACTAAGACGTTGATAGGCTGGGTGTGTAAGCGTAGCGATACGTTGAGCTAACCAGTACTAATGAACCGTGAGGCTTAACCTGACAACACCGAAGGTGTTTTAGAGAGATTGAGTTGTTTTTGAGTAGTGAGAAGCCGAAAGGTGAGGGACACGCAGCTTGTTTGAGATTGACGTTTTGGTTTGTGGTGAAATAGCTGTAAACGGGAACGAAACAGAATTTGTCTGGCGGCAATAGCGCGGTGGTCCCACCTGACCCCATGCCGAACTCAGCAGTGAAACGCCGTAGCGCCGATGGTAGTGTGGGGTCTCCCCATGTGAGAGTAGGGAACTGCCAGACATTAAATTAGTGAAGAAGCCACCCATTGGGTGGCTTTTTTGCGTTTGGAAAGAAATAATATTTTTCATAAATATGATATCGATAAGTAAGCTTTATAACTTTAACAATTAGTTTTTCATAAATTAATTTGTTTAAATGTTAAATGGTGTCTTTTTTAGTTAGACAGCTTTTATAATTTGGCTATTGATATCAATATATAAGCTATAAAAAATGATTTTATGATCACTGATTTTGTTGTTTTATGTTTTCTATTTACTTGCTTTTCTTAAGATACTTTCTCATTAAAATAGATAATAAATGTTAAATTGATGTTGCAAAAAGTTAAATATATACTAGTAATAAGTAACTTAATCAGATGTTATGAATGTTTTGCACACGGTAATGCACTTATTTATCAAGGTGAATAAGATGAAAAATATAAAATCTGTTAATAGCCAAATATTTAGGGATATTGTTGCTGTTAGTAAGCAAAAGGAGCTTGAATTCAATAATGGCCAAGATGGGGCAATAATATTATCTCTATTAGTGATGTTTTTTACGCCCTTTTTATTGCTTAATGAAGTACGCCAGTTTCTACAAATAGATTACAGTTTTGCTGCTATGGCTAGTATCGCGGTGGTTAGCCTTATATTAACCGTTATTCTTTATAAGGTGTTTAAGATTAGCCAAAAATTTGCGGATAAAGAAACATTATTAAATTCATTGTTATCAATGTATGTACCTAATAATAAAGCTGAATTTGAGCGTTTTAAAGTAGAAACAAGAAATGAACCTACTCATTTTTTTGAGTTGATAAATGAGTGGATAAGCACCGAAAAACTGACCTATGCAAAATAACTCAGTTTTATAGGATTAAAAAAGCGGCTCAATTAAAAGCCGCTTTGCTTATGTTTCTTTCTAGAGGTAGTAAAGGTTAATGTGTTTTGCCTTGTTCAATTCCCAAACCAATTTGAGAGCGAACAAACTGTTCTCTAAAACGCTCTCTTTCCATTTTGCCGCGCTCTGAGTTATCCGTTACAGAGAATAGCCACGAAGCTACAAAGGCGACAATCATTGAAAAGAATGCCGGATACTCATAAGGATAAATCGGTTTTTCATGATGTAAGATGCTGACCCAAATGGTTGGACCTAAAATCATAAGCACAACCGCAGTAATTAAGCCTAGCCATCCGCCGGCTAAGGCGCCACGAGTGGTCAGTTTTTTCCAATACATGGATAACAGTATGATAGGGAAGTTACAGCTTGCCGCGATAGAGAAGGCTAAGCCAACCATGAAGGCGATATTTTGGTTTTCAAATAAGATCCCTAATCCGATGGCAACGAATCCTAATATAACGACGGTTATTTTAGATACGCGTAATTCTTCTTTTTCGTTAGCTTTACCATCTTTAATCGCCATTGCATAAAGATCATGGGATACAGCCGAGGCACCGGCTAATGTTAAACCAGCCACAACGGCGAGTATAGTGGCAAATGCAACCGCAGAGATAAATCCAAGGAAGAAATTTCCACCGACTGCATCTGCAAGGTGTACTGCCGCCATATTGGTTCCACCAATAAGCTTACCAGCTGCATCTTTAAAGTCTGGGTTTGCACTAACAAGAACTATCGCACCGAAACCGATAATGAAAGTGAGAATATAGAAGTAGCCAATGAAACCTGTTGCATAGAATACGCTTTTACGTGCTTCTTTCGCATCACTAACGGTGAAAAAGCGCATGATAATATGAGGTAGCCCTGCGGTACCAAACATCAATGCTAAGCCAAGTGAAAGCGCAGATATCGGATCAGAAACTAAGCCTCCGGGACTCATAATCGCGATGCCGTTTTTATGAACTTCTACCGCTTCTTTAAATAGTGTATTGAAATTAAAGCCAACATGTTTCATGACCATGACAGCCATAAATGTTGCACCGGCTAATAAGAGGATTGCTTTGATTATCTGTACCCATGTTGTCGCTAACATCCCACCAAATAGGACGTACAACACCATGAGGATCCCAACGATCACGACAGCGATATGGTAATTCAAGCCGAAAAGCAATTCGATCAGTTTACCTGCACCAACCATTTGCGCTATTAGATAGAGGGCGACAACAACCAGTGAACCTACAGCGGATAAGATCCTTATTGGTCTCTGTTTTAATCGATATGAGGCTACATCAGCGAATGTATAGCGACCGAGGTTACGCAGACGTTCTGCAATAAGAAATAGAATAATTGGCCAGCCGATTAGAAAGCCGATGGAGTAAATCAGCCCATCATAGCCTGATGTATAAACTAGAGCTGAAATACCTAAGAATGATGCAGCAGACATAAAATCGCCGGCAATTGCCATTCCATTTTGAAAACCGGTAATTTTACCGCCAGCAGTATAGTAATCTGAACGGGAGCGAGTTCTTTTTGAAGCCCAGTAAGTAATATAAAGTGTAAATCCGACGAATAACAAGAACATAATAATGGCTTGAATATTGACCGGTTGTCGCTCAACATCGCCCGTCAGTGCATCAGAGAATGCTGCTGAAGAGGCAAAAAGTAGGATAAGGGGTAAGATTTTTATCATTTTTGCACCTCTTTTAGTATTTCAGCGGTTAAGCGATCATATTCACCATTTGCACGAATAACATAGATACCCGTTAATACAAAGGAGATAACAATGAGCCCCACACCGACAGGAATGCCACGGGTGATATAAGAACCTTCAGAGATTGGTGTTCCTAGCCAGCTAGGAGCAAAGGCAATAAGAAAAATAAAACCGACATACAGTATTAATGTGATAGCTGACAACAACCATGAAAATCGACCACGTTTCCTTACCAATTCTTTAAAGCGAGGGTTATTCTCTACCTGTTGATAAGCAGTAGCATTCATCAGAGTTCTCCTCTGTTATACGTTATACTTTATGTAAGGCCGCTCAATAGAGACGGCCTTTTGGCGTTATGACATACTCATTGATTGTTTTTCTTCGAGTAGTTTTTCGACAACACCTGGATCTGCTAGCGTAGAGGTATCTCCTAAGTTACTAGTATCACCTGATGCAATTTTTCGTAGGATACGGCGCATGATCTTACCAGAGCGGGTTTTCGGAAGAGAATCCGTCCAATGTAGAACATCTGGGGTTGCGATTGGGCCGATTTCTTTACGTACCCAATTGCGGACATCGGTATACAACTCAGGTGATGGTTCTTCCCCTGAGATTAAAGTGACATAAGCATAAATCGCTTGCCCTTTAATGCTGTGTGGAATACCCACAACGGCTGCTTCTGCTATTTTTGGATGGGCAACTAAAGCTGATTCTATTTCAGCCGTTCCTAGACGGTGACCTGAAATATTTAATACATCATCGACACGCCCAGTGATCCAATAATAGCCGTCTTCATCGCGACGGGCACCATCACCACTAAAATACATCCCTTTGAAGGTTGAAAAATAGGTTTGTTCAAAACGCTCATGATCACCATATAAGGTGCGCGCTTGACCTGGCCATGAATCAACAATCACAAGGTTACCTTCGGTAGCACCTTCTAGAGGCTCACCAAGGTTATCAACCAAAGCAGGACGAACGCCAAAGAACGGTAATGTTGCAGAACCTGGTTTCAGCATCGTAGCACCAGGAAGTGGCGTGATCATAAAGCCACCCGTTTCTGTTTGCCACCATGTATCAACAACAGGGCAACGGCTGTTCCCGATCTTCTTATAGAACCATTCCCAAGCTTCAGGGTTTATTGGTTCACCAACAGAACCGAGGATCCTCAGTGAACTACGGTCGGTACCTTCGATTGCTTTATCGCCTTCAGCCATTAATGCACGGATGGCAGTTGGAGCGGTATAAAGAATGTGAACTTTATGCTTATCAACCACTTGGCTCATACGATTAACAGCTGGGTAGTTAGGTACCCCCTCAAACATTAATGTTTGAGCGCCATTCGATAATGGACCATAGAGTAGATAGCTATGGCCTGTTACCCAACCGACATCAGCGGTACACCAGTAGACTTCGCCTGGATGATAATCAAAAGTATATTTGAAAGTCAGCGTGGCGTAGACCAAATAACCGCCAGTGGTATGCAATACACCTTTTGGCTTACCTGTTGAGCCTGAAGTATAGAGAATAAATAATGGATCCTCTGCATTCATTTCTTCAGGAGGACAGTCTGCGCTAACCCCTTGAACCAAATCATGCCACCATAGGTCACGGCCTTCTACCCAACTCGGTACATTCCCTGTACGACGGTAAACAATGACGTTTTTGACGGTAGTAACATTAGAATTGGTTAATGCATCATCAACATTTTTCTTCAGTGGAATAGCACGGCCAGCACGTAAACCTTCATCGGAAGTAATAATTAGCTTAGCTTTACAGTCGATAACACGTCCAGATACTGCTTCGGGTGAAAAGCCAGCAAAGATCACGGTATGAATGGCACCAATGCGTGCGCAAGCTAACATGGCAACTGCGGATTCAACGACCATAGGCATATAAATGGCAACCACATCGCCTTTACGAATACCTTGCTGTTTCAGCACATTGGCGAATTGGCTAACATCATGATGTAGCTCACGATAAGTGACATGTTTAGATTGAGAAGGGTCATCGCCCTCCCAAATGATGGCGGTTTGATCACCTTTTTCTGCCAGATGGCGATCTAAACAGTTAGCGCTTAAGTTAAGAGTTCCGTCTTCAAACCAGCGAATACTGATATGGCCTGGGTCGAAGGAGGTGTTTTTTACTCGAGTATAGGGTTTGATCCAATCAACTATTTTCCCTTTCTCACCCCAGAATTGCTCAGGGTTTTGAATAGAGAGTTGATACTCTGTGTTGTACTGTTGCTCGTTTATCAGGGCATTTTCTGCAATTTCAGCAGGAACGGGATGCTTAGTTATTTGAGTCATATTTTTATCTCCTTGCAGATGTTAATACTATGTCAAAAAATGGTTAACTAAAGCAGGAAATATAAATTTGTTTTTCTTTTGCGCGGAAGATCACGTATTAATTGTAATGGATTTAACAGGATTATCATTTGATGCGAAATGTCTAAATGGAATAATTATCTAATTATGTTATTAAAGGTAATATTAAAGAAAATCAAAGGGTGCTAATGTTGGTATTAGTTGCTAAATAAATAGCCAATGCTAGTTAATGAGAAAGACCACATAAACACCATGGGTTTGATAATGATTTTCATTAACAGTAAAATCACTATAATAAAAGTTATTTTCACAAGGTGTGAAGTATGCTCGTGATACTTCAAGTTGCAGGGTTTTCGTTGGGGTATAAGTGACTAGGCTACGCTCGCTGAGTCACCGTGTTTATCTATACTTCTCGACTATCTGCACCTCGAATTATTTAGAGCATATATACCCGATGTGCCGTACCTTTTGAGTAAACGGTGTAAATTAATAAGTCACTGGAGACAATACAATGAGCTATACATTACCTGCTTTACCTTATGCTTATGATGCGCTGGAACCTCATTTTGATAAGCAAACCATGGAAATTCATCACACCAAGCATCATCAAACTTATGTAAACAATACGAATACTGCATTAGAAAAATTACCTGAATTAGCAAATCTAGACATCGATGTGCTTATTCAGCAGCTAGATAAAATCCCTGCTGACCAACGTACTTTTGTGCGTAACAATGCTGGCGGCCACTCAAACCACAGCTTTTTCTGGAAAGGTTTGAAGCTAGGTACAGAGTTGAATGGATCTCTAAAAGCAGCGATTGAGCGTGACTTCGGTAGCGTTGATGCGTTTAAAGACCTGTTTGAAAAAGCGGCTGCTTCTCGTTTCGGTTCTGGCTGGGCTTGGCTGGTTCTGAAAGATGACGGTAAACTTGCTGTTGTTTCAACTGCTAACCAAGATAGCCCTCTGATGGGTGAAGCTATTTCTGGTGCATCAGGCTATCCAATCATTGGCCTAGATGTATGGGAACACGCTTATTACTTGAAATATCAAAACCGTCGCCCTGATTACATTAAAGCGTTCTGGTCAGTAGTAAACTGGGACGAAGCTGCGAAACGTTTTGCAGATAAAACCAAGTAAGTTATTAAATTAACAAAAACTCGTGGGCGTGGTCTTTATTGGCTGCGCCTTTTTTATTTATATTTCAAATTGTAGGTTGGTATCGTAGCCACTAAGTTACAGTGTTTATCTAATGTTCTCCGCCTCTCTTCACTTGCTGCCTATCTATTGCCTCTATCGCTTTCCTTTCCTGAATCAATCTCAGTTTTGTCTCGTTCCAAACTTTTTTGTTTTATTTATAATCAAGTTTATTAATATTGTTAATCTATAAATGTATGCACGGGCTTCATTTGCTCTGAAGTTGAAATTGTCGGCAATAAGGGAAATAAGGAAGATAAAATGGCATCTAGTATGGTGATGGGGATCGATCTTGGTACCAGTAATAGCGCGGTGAGTTTGTGGATTGAAGGACGCTCTGTTTTAATTCCAAATAAACAAGGAGATGTGCTGACACCTTCTGTGATTGGCCTTGATGATGACGAGCAGATTTTAGTGGGTCATTCAGCTCGTGCACGTCTGCAAAGCCATCCACAATTGACTCAAGCCAGTTTTAAGCGCTTTATGGGAACCAATGCGACCTTACCATTAGGCCATCTTACTTTTCGCGCAGAGGAGCTTTCAGCCTTACTTTTGAGGCAATTAAAAGATGATGTAGAAGCTTGGCTAGGTTATTCCGTAAAAGATGCAGTGATCACCGTTCCTGCCTATTTTAATGATGTACAACGCCGAGCAGTGAAAACAGCGGGGCAGCTTGCTGGGTTGAACGTATTGAGATTGCTTAATGAGCCAACAGCAGCATCGCTGGCTTTTGGTTTATTGGAAAATAAAGAGCACAAATATTTGACGTTTGATCTTGGTGGGGGAACTTTTGATGTTTCTATTATCGATATGTTTGAAGGGGTCATTGAGGTTTGTGCGAGTAGCGGTGATGTGCGTTTAGGCGGAGATGATTTCAGTGAAGCTATCTATCAATGGATGTTGAATCAACAGCCTCAATTAAAAGCCTCTCAAGCTGAAGTTAGGGCACCGCTGCTGGAAAAAGCAGAATTATTAAAAATCGCTTTAAGCCAAGGGAATGAAGCAACGGTGGCTTGGTCTTGGCAGGATAAAGAGTGGCAATGGACGATGAATGAGCAAGAGTTCAGTACTTGCTGCCAACCTTTATTAACCCGATTGCAGCAGCCAATTGTGCAAGCATTGCATGATTCTCGATTCACTCTCAATGACCTTGATGACATCTTATTAGTGGGTGGTGCTACACGCATGCCTTTAATTCGCCAAACGGTCGCTCGCCTTTTTGGTCGTTTCCCGCGGCATGACCTGAATCCAGATGAAGCCGTTGCATTGGGTGCGGGTGTGCAAGCAGGAATGGTCATGGCTGATGCTGCGCTTGATGATGTTATTTTAACGGATGTGATGCCTTTTTCGTTGGGAATCGAAACCTCTAAAAAAAATGCAGTGCATTATGAGTCAGGTTATTTTTTACCGCTGATCGAGCGAAATACTTTTTTACCTGTTAGTAAGATGCAAACGGTTAGCACAGTTGAAGATAATCAAACACATATTCTATTAAAGATTTATCAAGGGGAAGCTCGTCGTGTACAAGACAACGTGTTTCTTGGTGAAATGGATATTGATATTCCTGCAAAACCTGCGGGAGAGGTAGATATTGATGTCCGATTCACTTATACCGTTGATGGATTGTTAGAAATTGAATGTCGTTATCAAGGCAACCCTGAAGTGTTTCGTCTGGTAATAGAAAAAGTACCGGGGCAGATGAGCGAAGAGCAAATTGCACAAAGTTTACTGAAAATAGCAGATCTAAAACAACACCCAAGAGATAGGCAAGAAAACAGAGTGTTATTAGCACGTTGTGCTCGTTTATATGAGTTTTTACTGGGTGAAGATCGTTATTGGATAGACCAAGTGACAACGGAGTTTGAAAGAGCTTTAGATAGCCAAGATCAGCGCCGTATCGCTGCAATTCGCGAACAGGTCGAGCAATTTTTAGGTCGTTATGAGGGAGACTCACATTAATGAGTATGTGGGAAATACTAGACATCGCCCCAACGGTGGATGAAAAGGAAATTCGTCGTGCCTACGCACGGCAAGTAAAAAAATATCGCCCTGATAGTCACCCTGAGGAATATCAGCAACTACGTGAAGCTTTTGAAGAAGCAAAACAATATGCGCTGTACGCTGATTTTCATGACAGTGAGGACGATGATGACCAATCTTTAATTTCCATTGATTCATCAACAGTGGAAGAAGAGGTTTCAGATTCACCTTATCAATCTGAACTGACGATGACCTACCCTCTTTCTAATATCAATGTGCTTGAGACTCCTGTTGAAATAGATGCATTACCCGTTGTTGAGATCCCTTATAACTCGGAGCAACTTGAGCGTATTGCTGGCCTGTTAATTAAAGATGAAAAGTTTGGCATGAACGAACTTGCCTTACTATGGGCTGAGGTAGCCGAACGGGGCAGCTTACTCATTCATCAGCAGTTTCATGAAGAGTTTTCGTGGGTATTATCACAGCAAGAAGGCCTTACTGAAGCCATTGTCGAACATGTTTCAACATTTTTGGGCTGGCGGCTGAATGAATATAGCTCAACACACACCATTCCGTTCTATGTACAAAATGCAATTAATGAGCAACTACGCCAAACTGAGGTCGCTCGTGCTTGGAAACAATGTCAAATCGAAGCGGCACAAGGCGATTATCTGGTTGCTGCATCAATGCGTTTATTGGTAAGTGAGCAAGAAAAAGTCTCTTTCAAAGTTCGCTTGATCCCTGGACTCATTCCTCAAATATCACAGCAAGTTGAACAATTAACCTATGAATATCCAGAACTGAAAGATAAATTCAATCCAGCGGTGCAGTCCTTTGTACAGCAACCTAGGATAGCGTTTAATTGGCGTGGTATTTTTTTGTGTGTATTTTGGGGGTTACTGCTGAATATGGTGGCTGCCCGACCAGAGGTTAGCCCCACGGTTGCAATTATTGCTGCCGTTATCATTGTTTTTTATTTATTTATTAGCGACATAATAATGTTTTGGCTACATTCAAAACCAAAACTATTTAAATGGTTTTTGATAATTGAATTCTTTGTGACCCTGTTAGTGGTGCTGAATTTAATTATTGGCCTGTTTTTATCGTTATCGACTTTCTTTGTTGCGTTAGATGTGGGACCTGCGCAAGGTGCTAGAGCAATGGTCTTTTTTATCTTTATTGGCTTAGCATGGTATGCGTGGCCGAGAAATAAACCTTTATTGCGCATGCCCGGTATGGCGCTGTATAGAATATTTGCGAGCCCTTGGATTATTTTAGAGTGGTTTAAATTTTCATGGTTTTCATTGACTTGGTTGGTGGTTATCTATTTGGTTTACTATCGAGTGGCTTATGAGCTACTGAAGTTTTTTACGTTAGAGCACCAATTAGGTTTATGATAATCTCCAGTCATAAATATTAATTTACTGAATTTAAAGCCATTATTAAGGTGTGATATCAATGTTAATTCATCCACAAGTCTATATCGGCCAAGTTCAATCTACACGTGCGTGTGGAAATAGTGCGATTCATAAGCGTCAAGTTGATGGGTTGTTATCATTAGGGCAGTTAGGGCTTGAGGGTGATGAACAAGCTGAAAAACGTTTTCATGGTGGTCCAGATCGCGCATTATGTCATTACCCAGCAGAGCATTATCAATTTTGGGTAAATGCTTACCCTGAACTTGAAGCGCTATTTGTTCCTCCTGCTTTTGGTGAGAACATTTCCACACAAGGTATGACCGAACAAAATGTTTTCATTGGTGATATTTATGCATGGGGCGATGCACGTATTCAAGTTACCCAGCCTCGTTCCCCTTGCTATAAGCTTAATGGTCTCACAGGTATTGAAAATTTCGCACAGATGATGCAAGAAAATGGGCGCTGTGGTTGGCTATATCGTGTGGTAAAAACGGGTTCTGTGAGCGCTACAACACCCATAAAGCTTTTAAGTCGCAATAGTGATGTGTCAGTACAAGAAGCCATTATGATCGCTTTTCATGCACCATTTGATGAAGAGTTATATCATCGCCTATTAGCAACAGCAGGGCTGTCTGCTAGCTGGAGCCTAACTATGCAGAACAGATTAGAACATCGGCGAATTGAAGAGTTCAGCCATCGGCTGTTTGGCAAACGGGGTTGATATAAAGAGGTAAGTAATGCGATATGATTTAAATGACCTCTACTATTACGTTAAAGTTGTTGAACATGGCGGGTTTTCACAAGCGGGTCTTGCTTTGGGGATCCCGAAATCTAAGCTGAGCCGTCGCATTGCTGATCTTGAGCAAAAACTCAATGTTTCTTTAATTTACCGCTCAACTCGCCAATTTCATGTGACTGAAATCGGTCAAACCTTTTATCAGCAATGTAAAAACGTGGTTGAGGAAGCGGAGTTAGCTGAAGAGTTGATTTGTTCTGTACAAACTCAACCTAAAGGAACCATTAAACTATCTTGTCCTATCGCGTTATTACAGGTGTATATGCAAGATCTGCTCATCGATTTTATGGTTAAGTGTCCTGAAATCAATATTCAGATTTTAGCGGTTAATCGTCCTGTGGATGTCATCAGTGAGGGGTTAGATTTAGCGCTTCGAGTTCGCCCACGGCCATTAGATGATTCTGGGCTAATGATGAAGGTGTTAGGTTATTCACAACGCTTATTGGTTGCTAGCCCATTGTTGTTTAAAGAAAGCCCTCCATTACAAACACCAGAACAGCTGGTGGATTACCCTATGTTGGCCAATTCTGAGCATTCACAGCGTTATACCTTGACCTTGAAACATAACGATGAATCGAGTTTCACACAGCATTTCACCCCTAGATTAGCGACAACAGATATCTTGACGCTACATAAGGCGACATTGAGTGGTCTTGGTATTGCGCGGTTACCACTTGAAGTGGTTGAAAAGGAATTAAAAACGGGTGAACTGATCGAAGTGCTACCTGAGTGGCATTTTCCTGAAGGTATCATTCATGCGGTATATCCTTCAAGGAAGGGGATGTTACCTGCCGTGAAATTGTTATTGATGTATTTAGCTGAAAATATACCTGCGGCAGCAAAAAAATCAGTTCCCCGATAAATGTATTATCAGGGAACGATTATGTTTAATGATCTTGTGTAATACGACCAAATTTTCCGTTATTAAAATCATCAATAGCGTCTTTGATATCTTGCTCACTATTCATGACAAAAGGTCCGTAACCGACAACAGGTTCATTGATCGGATCACCACTTAAGAACAGCACCAATGCATCTTCAGTGGCTTCTAGGATGATATTGGTGTCGCTATCATCTAGAATGATTAATTCACTTTCGTTTATATTCGCTCGACCATCGACAATTACTGATCCGCGTAAGATCACTAAGCCTATATAACGACCTGCTTTGGTTTGAATACCAACGTTTTTACCTTTATTGAGTTGTAGATCCCACACATCAATAGGGGTAAATGTACGAGCTGAGCCCGCATTGCCAAGATAGTCACCTGCGATAACTCGTAATGTTCCCGCTTCATTTGGCAAAGCAATATTGGGTATTTGGTGACTTTCTAGCAATTGATACCCTGGAGCGGCCGATTTGTCTTTTGCAGGTAGGTTGACCCACAATTGCACCATATCTAGTGTACCGCCCGTTTTCATAAAATTATCTGAGTGGTATTCCTGATGCAAAATACCCGATGCCGCAGTCATCCACTGGACATCACCCGGTCCGATGACCCCACCTTCACCAGTTGAATCATGGTGAGCAACTTCACCACTATAAACAATAGTGACTGTTTCAAAACCACGGTGTGGATGTTCTCCTACCCCTCTATTTCCTGTATTTGACGGTGGGAAATCAGTCGGGCCAGCGCGGTCGAGTAATAAAAATGGGTTCAGATATTTTCCGTGATTGCTATAACTAAACAATGAACGGACAGGAAAGCCATCACCAACCCAGTGGCCTAGTGGTGCATTATAGATACCAATGATTTTTTTCATGGTTGTGCTCCTAAAATCTGTTTTGATGAGCAGATCATAGAGCAGTGTTTAGGGAAGCAGTAGTAGCAAAAATAGGCTTCATTGTTTCATTTTCGGAACAATGAATGCATCGCTAATTATTCTATTTTTAGAATTGTGTTTATCAAAATTGTGACTACTCAGAAAGAGGGTAATTAGTTATTGTAAATCATAATATGATATTTAATGTTTCTACCAAGGTGTAAAAGGTTATTGATCAATAATGAGTAATTAAGTTCTCACCGTTAGTTTATAGAATGTGTCGCTAGGTCGCTTAGGTTTTTGATAAGCGGCCTATACTCGTCATACTTCAAGTCGCAGAGCTTTTCATTAAGGTATAAATGACTACGCTTAGTTAGCTGAATCAAAGTGTTTATCTATGCTCCTCATCTACCTTCGCTTGTCACCTACCTGCAACTCGAATTGTTTTGAGTGTATTTATATTATTTCTATAAATTACAGGAGAATTGAATGAAAAAATTAGTTGCCCCTTTATTAGCTTCACTGTTTTTCGTTGGCAATGCATATGGGGAAATGACTCAAGCTAGTACACAAGAAAAACCATTAAATATTATTAATTTGTATGAGTTGGCTGACGAGGTATCAAAAAACATGGATAAAGGTGCTTTTGGATATATTCGTGGTGGTGCTGAAGATGAACTGGTTTTGGAAAACAATAGGCGCAGCTTTAATCAAAAATTTATTTTGCCTCGAGTCATGCAAAATATTGAAACTTCGGATATTGACTTATCAACACAACTGTTCGGGATCCCTTTAAAAACACCTATTATTCAATCTCCTATGGCCGCTCAAGGGTTAGCTCATCAAGATGGTGAACTGGCTAGCGCCAAAGGTATGGCGAAGGCGGGGTCTATTTTCTCATTAAGTACTTATAGCAATAAAACGATTGAAGAAGTGGCCAAGGTTGCAGGAGAAAACCCGTTTTTTTTCCAGTTTTATCTCAATAAAAACACTGAATTTAATGCGTTTATACTGAATTATGCAAAACAAAATGGAGCTAAAGCGATCATTTTGACGGTAGATTCGACAGTTGCAGGTTATCGTGAAGATGATGTGCGTAATAATTTTAACTATCCTGGAAAATTTGCCAACTTAGAAGCATTTGAAAAATATCAGCGGGGTAAACAGCAGCTGACGCCAAGTGAAGTTTTAGTCGAAGCTAAACAAGCATTAGTTTTTTCTGATATTCAATATGTTAAACAGCTTTCAGGATTGCCTGTGATTGTTAAAGGGATCCAATCGCCTGTCGATGCGCATCATGCTATTAAGGCTGGCGCTGATGCTATTTGGGTTTCAAACCATGGTGGTCGCCAGTTAGATAGCGGTCCAGCTTCATTTGATATGCTACCTGCAATTGCAAAAATGGTTAATAAACGGGTACCAATTATATTCGATAGTGGGGTGCGCCGTGGTTCTCATGTATTCAAAGCGCTCGCTAGTGGGGCGGATATCGTTGCAGTAGGAAGGCCGATTTTATATGGTTTGCATTTAGGTGGTGCAGAGGGGGTCAATTCAGTGATAGAGCATCTGAATAAAGAGCTTAGGATTAATATGCAATTAGGTGGCGTAAAGGATATTGAGCAGATACAGCGAACAGTGCTTTATACTCAGACTGAACTGGAAACTCGTTTTCTACAGTAAAAGGTCGCCAACAACGTTTAGTTAGCGACCATAAATTTATTGTATCGATTAAGGGCGTTTAACAAAACCGATGGCTTGATATACTTTATCCAGTGTTTCTTGCGCACGAGCTGCTGCTTTGGTTGCACCTTCATCCATGATTTTATTGAGTAAAGCTTCATCATTACGGAAGTGGTGGTAACGCTCTTGCAAGGTCGTCAACATCCCTGCCACGGCTTCAGCAACGGCACCTTTTAGATGACCGTACATCTGGCCTGCAAATTCAGTTTCCAGCTCAGGGATGCTTTTACCTGTAATGCCTGACAGAATATCTAACAGGTTTGATACCCCAGGTTTATTTTCAATATCATAAATAACACGAGGTGGCTCTTCTGAATCTGTCATGGCACGTTTAATTTTCTTCGCTGCACCTTTTGGATCTTCAAGTAGAGCGATCAGGTTATTGCGGTTTTCATCCGACTTAGACATTTTCTTTGTTGGATCTTGTAATGCCATTACGCGAGCGCCGCCACCTGTTGGAATAAACGGATCTGGTACGGTGAAGATATCCCCATAAATCGCGTTAAAACGTTGGGCTACATCGCGGCTTAATTCAAGATGCTGTTTTTGGTCAATCCCAACAGGAACTTTGTTGGTTTGGTATAGCAAGATATCTGCCACCATTAATACAGGATAATCAAATAGACCGGCGTTGATATTTTCTGAATGACGCGCTGATTTGTCTTTAAACTGAGTCATGCGGCTTAATTCGCCAAAGTAGGTATAGCAATTCAGTGCCCAGCTCAGTTGTGCATGTTGTGGAACATGGGATTGGACAAATATAGTACTTTTTTGGTGATCGATGCCGCAAGCAAGATAAAGTGCTAATGTATCGAGAGTTCTTTTACGTAGTTCGTCGGGATCTTGACGAACTGTGATGGCATGTTGGTCAACGATACAGTAGATGCAATCGTAATCATCTTGCATCTGTACCCACTGACGCAGCGCACCCATGTAGTTACCGATGGTTAATTCACCGGAAGGCTGCGCGCCGCTGAATACGATAGGTTTTTGGGATGGCTTTTGTGTTGCAGTGGGTTCACTCATTTCTTTTTATATCCTTTCGTTATTTTGTATCAGATAAGCCAATGCTAGGCAGGATATCTGAAAAGTGTGTTAATACACAGTCAGGCTCACTTAGTGCGATAGATTCGCCATAGTTATAACCATAGGTTAGGCCAACACAAGGGCACTGTGCACTTTGTGCAGCGATAATATCATTACGGGAATCACCAACAAAAAGCAATTCCTCTTTTCGTAAACCAAACTTACCCATTGTTAGATACAACGGGGCTGGATGAGGTTTCTTCTCTTTTACATCATCGCCACCAAGCACCAGTGAAAAATAGCTGTCGATAGCCAGCTTTTTGAGAAGTGGTGCGATAAAAGGAGTCGGTTTGTTGGTCACAATCGCCATAGGTAAACCATGTTGTGACAGTTTTTCGAGGGTTTCTTTCACTTCAGGAAACAGCTCACTACCTGTTGTGACTGATGTTGCATAGAACTTATCAAAGCTGTGGCGCGTTGCCTGATGAAGCTCAGGTGTGATGGTTGCTCCCGCCCATGTTAATGCGCGGTCAATCATGACATCAGCACCATTACCTACCCAAATGGAAACGCGCTCTTTGCCTGCGGGCGAAAAACCTTGCTCTACTAAGGCGTTATCCAGTGCTTCGGCTAATCCACCTGCACTGTCAACCAGAGTACCATCTAAATCAAATGCAATTGCTTTAATGTTTTCTAAACTCGGCTGTGTCATTGAGATACCTTTTGTAATTCCTTACGCATTTGATCAATGACGGCTTTGTAATCGGGCTGACCAAAAATGGCAGATCCTGCAACAAAGGTGTCTGCACCAGCAGCGGCAATTTCCGCAATGTTGTCGATTTTAACACCGCCATCGATTTCCAAACGAATATCATAGCCGCTCTCATCGATCATTTTACGGACTTGGCGCAATTTAGTGAGGGTCTGTGGAATAAAAGATTGCCCACCAAATCCAGGGTTCACTGACATCAGTAAGATCATGTCCACTTTGTCCATAACATACTCTAAATGACTCAGTGGAGTGGCAGGGTTAAATACGAGTCCAGCAGTACAGCCATGTTCTTTTATCAGCTGTAATGTTCTATCGACATGTTCACTCGCTTCAACATGGAAGCTGATATGACTAGCACCTGCTTTAGCAAAATCAGGAATAATTCTGTCAACGGGTTTGACCATCAGGTGAACATCAATAGGAGCTGTGATGCCATAGTCACGTAGTGCTTTACAAATAGGCGCGCCAAATGTGAGATTAGGGACATAATGGTTATCCATAACATCAAAGTGTACGATATCAGCACCTGCGGCCAGTACTTTTGCGGTGTCTTCACCTAAACGGGCAAAATCTGCAGATAAAATAGATGGGGCAATGAGAAAATCTTTCATTATTGTCTCCGATTATTTAAATGTTACCTGAGAGTCATTTCACGCCGGGCGAGAAGTGCTTAGCAGTTGTTTTCACAATTTGTTTTGGCAGATTGAGGGTTGGCTCACCATTATACAACGCTAGCAGTTCATTTACTTTATTTCGGTTAAGTATATTCCGGCTGATAGTACGACGCACTTTGACTATGTGTAATTTAGCTTGATGATACCATTCACGAGTTGCGGGTGTGTCATGATTTGAAATCAGAACGGGAATTTTGCGATCTGAAGACAAATAGTGGGCTAACTGAGCTAAGTTTCTTTGTTCTTGTGCACTAAAAGCATTGGTATGATACGCAGTGAAGTTTGCCGTCTCGGAAAGTGGTGCATAAGGCGGGTCACAATAAATCACTGATCCTGATTCCGCAGATAAAAGAGTACTTTCATAATGTTGGGTGATAAAGGTTGCCTTTTGTGCTTTGTCTGCAAACCACAATAGTTCTTCTTCTGGGAAGTAAGGTTTTTTATAGCGGCCAAATGGCACGTTAAATTCACCGCGTGAGTTGTAGCGACATAGACCGTTGTAGCAATGGCGATTTAAATATAAAAATAATACGCTACGCTTGATAGGATCTATGGAACGATTAAATTCTTCACGTTTTAAGTAATACTGCTCAGCGGTATTAAATTCAGGCGTAAAGATCTCGCGCACCTCCCCAATAAATGAGTCTGTGCGATATTTTACAGTATTGTAGAGGTTGATTAGGTCACTGTTGATGTCAGCTAGGACGTAAGCGTCATAGCTGGTGTTTAGGAAAACAGAACCAGCTCCTACAAAGGGCTCGATCAGACAATCCCCTTGTGGAAGATGTTTTTTGATATCCTCCACTAGTGGGTATTTGCCGCCGGCCCATTTCAAAAAAGCGCGTGTTTTTTTCATGCCGTCTTATTGTTACAAACGTTTAGAGTAAAATTGAGTACTCTGTCAGGACAGCATAGTGCGCCCGCTATAAAACGTTATTATTTTTGATCCTGTTGAACTTGTTTCATATTTCTTACCCATGGCTTTTTCGCTTGGATATCAGCAGGTAAAGTGGAAATTGCACTTTTTGCTTCATTCACTGAGCGATAATTACCATGGATTAATACATACCAAGTTTTCCCATTGCGGATTGTTTTATAAACTTTATAGTTCGTCAGTTTATGTTGTTTAGCGAAAGCTTCTAATGTGTCAGAGCGGCTTGCACTGCTTAATTGTAATGTATAGTTCCCTGCTGGTGCAGACATTAAGTTACCACTTTGGCTATTGCCTGCGGTGGCGGTTTTCGCCGGCTGTTTTGGTTGTGCCGGTTGTTTGGTTTCAACAGGTTTTGTTGGAACTTTTTCTGGTTTTACTGGCGTTGTCTGTGGGTTTTGCACAGATGGCGTCTGAGTAATTGGCGGTGGAGCAATATTTTGTGTTTGCGTATTATTTGTTGAACCTTGGTTAATTGATTGGCCTTGGTTCAATGCATCTGCAACATCACCTGGGATTTCTATCCGTTCACCATAATTATTTTGCTGCTGTTGTGGTTCGCTCTGAGTTGGAGTTGGACTCACTGGCGGCATGTTGATTTCTTGGGTTTGACCTTGCTGTGAACTATTACTCAATGAGGAAGAACCTGACAGATCGATATTACGTCCACTTGAGTCAGAACTATCAATTTGCTGCTTTTCATGTTCAGTTGGTGCTTTTAAGGCTGAGCTAATGGCAATAATCAACAATAACAGTACCAATACACCGACACCAATCATAATGTGCTGGCGTGATAACGTCAGCTTAGGCTTTGCCGATGATGATTGTTGACGGCTACGACCTGTTGGTCGGTCGGATGTATCTGGCCGTAGATCATTTTGTGCTTGAGGCTGATTATCTGGTTTAAATTCGTCCATTTTGCCCTCCCAAAAATATATTGCTTTGTAATCGAGATAAATGTGTCTCTGTATTACGGCTGCTTACTAGCTAGTAGTGTATACCTGCAATCCTGCAAAGGATAGTTTTCGTCATCCCGTTTTTCATATGATATACGAAATAGCTAACACATAGTTAAAAGTCTAAGTGTTTGAGTTAGTGTTGTAACCTGAAACTTTAGATATATGGCATAATTTAACGACTTTAAGACATATCTGCCAGAAACATTTTAAAACCCTCGGTTTTAGAGACGTTATTCGCTGTTTCTGGCGGTAAATTATACAATCAGATTCAGATTTTCATGGTAAGCAGGAAGATATCGCATTCAATACAGTTTGCGACTCTATGTCTGAGCGCATTTCTGCATGACCGATAGCGGTAGGTAAGATCAAATGTAATTTGCCTCCCATGACTTTTTTATCTCTCATCATATGAGGTAAATAGTCATCGGCGGTCATTTGTTTTGGCCCTGTAACAGGTAAATCAGCACGTTCTAATAGGGCAATGATGCGCTGTGTTTGAGCTGAGGTAAAGGTACCAATACCTTCTGCGGTTTTAGCTGCCATAACCATACCCGCAGCGACGGCTTCACCATGTAACCAAACACCGTAACCCATATGTGCTTCAATAGCATGACCAAAGGTGTGGCCAAGGTTCAGTAGCGCTCTTAACCCACTGGTTTCTTTCTCATCAGCAGCGACGACTTGTGCTTTGAGTTCACAGCAACGACGGATACAGTAAGCCATTGCTTGGTTATCCAATGCCATGAGCGCATCAATATGGCTTTCTAACCAGCTAAAAAACTCACCATCAAGAATAATGCCGTATTTAATCACTTCGGCAAGACCTGATGATAGTTCACGTTTAGGCAGTGTTTTTAGGCAATCAAGGTCGATAATAACAGAGGCGGGTTGATAAAATGCCCCGATCATATTTTTGCCTAGTGGGTGGTTAACTGCGGTTTTACCACCAACAGAGGAATCTACTTGCGAAAGCAACGTGGTAGGAACTTGGATAAAGCGTACCCCACGCTGATAACTTGCCGCAGCAAATCCTGTTAGATCGCCGATAACCCCACCGCCTAAAGCAATAAGGGTCGTATCGCGACTATGACGTTTTTCCAGTAAGGCAGTGAACACATCATTCATAATAAACAATGATTTATATTGTTCACCATCAGGTAATATGATGGAATCTACTGAGACACCTAATGCTTCAAGTACTCGGGTAACTTTATCTAAATAGATAGGCGCGAGTGTTTCATTGGTCACCACCATCGCACGCTGACCTGACTTCAGTGGCCAAAATGCATCTGACTGGTTATAAAGACCTGAAGCAATAGTGATTGGATAACTACGTTCTTCCAAAGTAACAGTGACTTTTTCCATCTTGCTTTACCTTGTGCCATTACTGGGTTGAGTTAGTTTTTTTCTAACAGCTCAATGATTTGGCTAGCGACAACTTTGGCACTTTGCTCATCTGTATGGATTGTAATGTCAGCAATCTCTTCATACATAGGGTTGCGTTCAGATGCCAATTTCTCAAGAACCTCGCGAGCTGGCTCATCCACTTGTAATAATGGACGTTTTTTATCGCGTTGAGTACGAGATAATTGTTTCTCGATAGTGGTCTCAAGATACACAACAACACCACGAGCGGATAGGCGATTTCGGGTTTCTTTCGATTTTACTGAACCGCCACCCGTTGCCAATACGATGCCTTGTTTTTCGGTAAGCTCATTGATGATTTTTTCTTCGCGATCGCGAAAGCCTTCTTCGCCTTCTAGGTCAAAGACCCAGCCTACATCTGCGCCAGTGCGTTTTTCAATCTCGTGATCAGAGTCGAAAAACTCCATATTAAGCTGTTGAGCCAATTGACGACCAATAGTGCTTTTGCCGGCACCCATCGGTCCAACCAGAAAGATATTGCGTTTCTCTGCCATGTTTTTTGGTATTACTACGATTATTCGTTAATGATAACCCGCCCCGCCAATCAAATTAGCGACGGGACCTAAACTGAAACCTCATGAGTGATAAGTGAGATCAGATAAGAAAATTATCTCAATACATCAACCTGAATTGCAACTATATAAATGAGGCACTGAGCGAACAAAGTGCCTCATTTGGTGTTACTGGTTTCTATAATTATGCCGTCTATGTTGCCTAACGTTTTGTTCAACAATGAGTTTTAGCAGAATTACCCTGATGTCAAAGATGCAGAGTACCTGCTAATTTATAGAGCAAATTAATTGCGGCTATTTAATAAGCGGCTGATAGCTTGTTCTTTAATCTACCGATAGTTAGAACACTCAATGGATAACCTTGTATGCTAAAACGACGCCAGCGTCAAATTTATCCGGTAGGTTTATGACATAAAAAATAAATTTTAGGCTTCATATTCCTTTTATGTTTCTGTAATACATTGAAATATATTGGTTATTGTTTGGTGCTAAATATTGATCAGCTTAGGTGTAATAAAA
The DNA here is from genome assembly GCF_033676985.1 of Providencia sp. PROV236. NCBI lineage: Bacteria > Pseudomonadati > Pseudomonadota > Gammaproteobacteria > Enterobacterales > Morganellaceae > Providencia > Providencia sp. PROV236. Next base: position 97,457 of record NZ_CP096297.1, read on the forward strand.
ACCATAAGAACCCTACGGTCAATATGTTTACCTGTATGTGTAAATAATCTACCTAGAAAAGGGATCTCAGAAAGAATAGGTAAACCTGATTCGGTGCTTTCTTGCTTTTGTTGGAAAATGCCTCCAAGTATCAAGGTTTCATTATTTCGAATGGTTACTGAAGTGACTATTTCTTGCTTGTTGATCGCTAAGTAGTGGTTATCACTTGCCGTAAGCGCCTTATCTGGTGAGTTATGGCTAATTTTCAGTAATAGCTCAATGTGGTCACTTCGTGAAATTGTGGGTGTTACCTCCATTCCTAATACCGCATCTTTAAATTGAACATGTGTTTTCTTTTCTGTGCTGGTTACATAAGGAATTTCAGTTCCTTGCTGAATACTGGCTGGGTGTTTATGAGATGCGACTAGTCGAGGGCTAGCAATAATTGACAGTAAGTTTTCTTTTTCTAATGCATTCAGTTTGAGTTCGAGTAAGCCTTCTCCGAGCCTGAGTAGATTAAAATTGAATTGCCCTGCCACAGAAACTGCGTCATAACGATTATAACGTTGATAACGACTATTATTTGGGCTTCCAGATAACATACCCCACTCTAACCCCAGTTCTTGAAGTGCTGTTCGGCTACTACTGATAATGTGTGCGGTTATCTGAACTTGCTGTTTAGGAATATCTAATTGTTTTAACCACTCACCGATAAGTTGTAATCGGTTTTTGGTTTCCTTAATCACTAAGCTGTTAGTTGCTAAATGGCTGGTGGCGCTGCCCTCTTTAGATAACAGCGCATTGCCTACTTGGTTTAATTGCTCAAGGGCATCTTTAGCGTTAATTGAGGTCAACGTAAAAATTTTTTCAGTAAATAGGTTTTCTGGAGGTGGTGTTACGGAAGGGGGCTGTTGGGATAAAACTTCATGATTAGTTTCTATTAACTGAGGAATAAATGGGTCGCGTAACGCCTGTGAACTAGCGTTAAATGAAATCGTTAAAATACCAATAACTACAAAAAATAATTTATTGCGCATTATTTTTATCATCCGTGATAAATGAAATAGTTAGAGTAGCTGCTAATTGGCCATTATGTGGTGTGAAACTGGCTCCGGAGAGCAACCCTATTTGATGAGTTGGTGGTGATATTAGAGCATGAATAAAACGATAAAGTTGAGGGTAATCCCCTTGAACTTCAATTGTATAACTTTTTTTCTGAGTTTCTGTATTTGTTGAGGGTTGTAATCGATTAAGAACAACATTTGTACGGGTAACGGTTTGCTGTAAATGAGTGATAAATTCACTTGGATCTCGCTGAGATGAATTCACCTTGTGTTTTAGTGCGACTATTTGCGAATTCAGTAGTTCAAGAGAGGGTAATTGTTGATGTGTGATTTGCATATATTGTGATTGAGCGTCGAGATCGTGTATCTCATGCTCTAGCTTGGCTAATTGAAGTGCAATTGGTTGCCAATAGAAATAAAAATAAGTGAATAAAATAAGTATCATAGCCACACTCGTAGGCAAGAGCCGTTGCCACAAAGGACGATACCAAAAGGCAGAAGTGTTACTGTTCATGCCCTTCCTCCGAGATGTTTGCACTGACATGTAAGTAATTCACTTGGCGTGTCTTACCCATTTTGATGAGTTGTGTTTGATGCAACAGAGGATTGTTTTCTATTTGATTTATTAATTGGCTTATATCTTGAAAATCATAGCTATATGCGGTGATGTTTAAATGTTTATTGGTAAGAACGACATGGGTTAGCCAACTCTTTGTTGGGGTAATTACGGATAATTGTTTAAGAATATCCAGTTGCCGTAAATTATTTTGTGAGTCTTCATCGAGCCTTTGTTGATGGCTAAGCCACAGCTCCAGCTGGGCTTGTTGCTGTTTAATCGTATCTATTTGTTGCTGATTAAGCATGAGTTGTTGTTCAAGTTGTGTTTTAGTGGTTTGCAGATATTGCTGCTGTGATTGTTGCTGGAAATAGCAATAGATCATCATCAGTAAGGCGCAGCTACTTTGCATGATCAGTATTATCAAACACTGCCATTTTCGGCGGGTAATTCGCTGATGCCGCCAAGGCAAAAAATTAACCTGATACATATTTATCGCCTTCATTGTCTTTTTGGCGTAGCGCTAAGCCAGCTGCAATTACATAGTCACCCAGTTGATGAGGGAGTTTAATAGAGTATCGCTGAAATGCTTGTAGTAGATTCCATGAATGTTTGGCTTGTGACTGATGGTCGTCGCCAATGTAATACACTGGGTGCGGTTGAGATGTATTGGTTTCAGTGAGAAGAGGGAGTAATTGATTGAGGGTGGTAATATCGCTATCTTGGATTTGATTGTAGTTTGCCGGTTGGCTTATTGGGCCCGACCATAACCATTCACCTTGCCGATAATGCACTAACCAGCTTTCATCGGGCAGCCCCGCTAAGCGGGCAAGATAACGTAAAACACATGGTGCAACATCAATTGCGGTTAGTATAAAACCACTATTTTGAAACAACTCTTGCCAAAACAAGATTTCAGAGCGGCGAACGCCATTTAAATAGGCGCTGCGGTTGATCACTCTATAATCAATTGTGAGTTCTTCTATGCTCAATGGAAACAATTTTTCTGCTTGGGCACGTAAATACCAACCCAATTCAGGCTGTTGTAATGTGAGTTGTTCAGGTAACGTTATTTGTTGTTTTATCGTTCTTAACGAGGGAAATGCGATAGAAACTTGACAATTTTTCGGTAATTTCCGACGCCATTGTACTAATATATCCAGTAGGATAGCGCGTTTTTTATTTTCAGATAGGTCGGAAATTTGGTTTGGAATAGGGTGTTGCCAACATTCACATAGATGCCAATGTTTACGGCTCCGCCGTGCTGCCACAAGCTGTATTGTTGTTTGGCAAAGGTCGATCCCAACATGCCAGAGTTGTGAATACATAGATAATATCCTTATTATTAACCGTTAAATTACGATTTCTATTGAGCTGTATAAGCTTTATACTACGCGCCATATATATCTAAACCCTCCTGTCTGTTGAGCATGGGAATTATCCGGTGAAGTTCGTAAAATATTTTTTCATTATTGTTATTTGTTGCATTTTTTTGGGAACAGCTTCGATTTTTGGCATGTACAAGTATGTCGAAGGTGAGCTGCCTGACGTTGCGACAATGAAAGACATCCGCTTACAAACGCCAATGCAGGTTTTCAGTGCAGATGGAGAGTTGATCGCACAGTATGGCGAAAAGCGCCGTATACCATTGCCATTAGCTGATATTCCACCCCTTATGATCAAGGCATTTATTGCCACTGAAGATAGCCGCTTTTATGAGCACCATGGTATTGACCCTATTGGTATTTTTCGTGCGGTCACGGTAATGGCGTCATCAGGGCATGCATCCCAAGGGGCGAGTACTATCACCCAGCAACTAGCAAGAAACTTCTATTTGAGTCCAGAAAAAACCTTGATGCGTAAAGCAAAAGAAGCGTTTCTTGCGGTGAGAATTGAGCAATTGTTTACCAAAGATGAGATTATGGAGTTGTATCTCAATAAGATCTATTTAGGTAACCGAGCTTACGGTGTAGGTGCTGCGGCTTATGTGTACTTTGGTAAAACGGTCAATGAGTTAACCCTCAGTGAAATCGCGATGATTGCTGGCTTACCAAAAGCCCCTTCAACATTTAACCCATTGTATTCTTATGAGCGTGCAGTTAACCGTCGTAATGTGGTGCTTGGGAGAATGTTAGAAGAAAAATACATCACTCAAGATCAATATGAGCAAGCGAAAAGTGAAAAAATTGAGGCGTCATATCATGCGCCAAAAATTGATTTTTCAGCGCCTTATTTAGCAGAAATGGCTCGTCAAACACTTTACGAACAACATGGTGAAGATGCTTATACCGATGGCTATAAGGTTTACACCACGGTTATTCGTAAAGACCAACTTGCTGCGACAGATGCAGTACGTAATAATTTGATCGATTATGATGTTCGCCACGGCTATCGTGGCCCTACAGAAGTGTTGTGGAGTGCGCCGGAAACGGCATGGACTAGCGAACAGATTATTGAAAAACTGAAAAAATCCCCTGTTTATGGCCCGCTGCTGCCCGCTGTTGTGCTTTCAGCTACGGACAGTGAAGCTACTGTTCAATTGGCGGATGGTTCAACGGAAAAAATTACGTTAGCGGGTGTCCGTTGGGCACGTAAATTTATCTCTGATACTCAGCAAGGCGCAACGCCAAATAAAGTAAATGCGGTTATCAAAGCTGGGGAGCAAATTTGGATCCGCAAGGTAAAAGACAGTTGGTGGTTAGGACAAGTACCTGATGTAAACGGTGCTTTCGTCGCATTGAATCCAAATAATGGCGCAATTATTGCGTTGGTAGGTGGTTTTGATTTCAACATGAGTGAGTTTAATCGAGTCACTCAATCGTTACGCCAAGTGGGTTCAAACATCAAACCATTCTTATACACAGCGGCGATGGATAAAGGGCTAACACTTTCTTCATTACTGAATGACGTGCCGATTAGCCGTTGGGATGCAGGGGCGGGTTCAGATTGGCGCCCTAAAAACTCACCACCTCGCTATGATGGGCCAATTCGCTTAAGGCAAGGTTTAGGCCAATCGAAGAACGTCGTGATGGTGCGTGCAATGCGCGCAATGGGAGTTGATTATGCCGCTGATTATTTAACGCGTTTTGGTTTCCCTGCTGAGAATATTAATCGCACAGAAGCTTTAGCCCTTGGTGCGCCTTCTTTCACACCAATGCAGATGGTAAGAGGGTATGCAGTAATGGTGAATGGTGGCTATCTTGTTGACCCTTTCTATATTCAAAAAATCGAAGATGTTGATGGTAAGGTATTGTTTGAAGCTCAGCCAAGAATTGCTTGCCCTGATTGTACTGATATTCCAGTTATTTACGGTAATACTGAGCGTACCATCGCGTTGAAAGGTGTTGATGATGAGTCGACGGAAGAAGTCACTCAATCAGATGATAATACGGTACAACAAGAGCCAACAATGGAAATGGCATCAGCCACGCCCGAAGAGGTAACAGCAGACGATAAGTATGCACCTCATGTGATCAGCACGCCATTGGCTTTCTTGATCCGAGATGCAATGATGACCAATATATACGGTGAGCCGGGTTGGTCAGGAACGGGCTGGCGTGCAGCGAGAGATTTGGGGGGGCGCCGTGATATTGGTGGTAAAACGGGAACCACTAACAGCTCAAAAGATGCATGGTTCTCAGGTTATGGCCCAGATGTTGTTGCATCAGCGTGGATCGGTTTTGATGATAATAGACGTTCGTTAGGCCGTACCGCCGCTAGCGGTGGTGAAGCAGGCGCTAAGAGTGCTCAACCTATGTGGGATGATTTTATGAAGTCTATCCTTGAGGGGGTGCCTGTAACGATGATGAAGCCACCTAAAGGGGTAATTTCAGTATCTATTGATAACCGCACAGGCAAACTAGGCAGCTCTCGTAAAGAGTACTTTATTGAGGGAACGGAGCCTAAAGAGCATGTAGTTCAAGAAGTGGGCACGACCATCTTTGAAGAGGGCGGTGGGAGCCAAGAACTGTTTTAATTCTCTCTTTGCAAGGGAGCATTATTGATATGAGTTAAATAGGAAAATCGTGATTGATTTTCCTATTTATTTTTAGAGGTAAAACATTTAAACGCGATGTTTTAAAAAGCGTTCAAGGTAAAATAGTGCACTGATATTACGTGCTTCATTAAAATCAGGGTGTTCAAGTAATTCCATCATACGAGCAATGGGCCATCTGACTTGTTGCAGCGGTTCTGGCTCATCACCTTCTAATTTCTCACTATAGAGATCATCTGCAATCAGAATATTCATTTTACTCGAAAAGTAAGAGGGCGACATAGTGAGTTTCGCTACCTGCTTGATTTGGTTGGCACCAAAGCCTATTTCTTCTTTTAGTTCACGTTGTGCTGCTTCTATTGGTGTTTCACCAGGGTCGATGGCACCTTTAGGGAACCCGAGTTCATAGTCTTCAATACCGACAGCATATTCACGAATGAGGATCACACTGTCATTGATGATCGGAACGATAAGAACGGCTTCCCGTTTCCCTGGGCGCATTCTTTCATAAATGCGTTTTTCACCGTTGCTAAACTCGAGGTTAACAGATTGAATACTGAATAGTTTTGAATGAGCAACGTCCTGAATACTCAGAATTTTTGGCTTTTTAAGCTCTGTCATAATGATCCCCGAATAGGGTAGATGAATAAAAAATAATAGAGACAAAAAAATGTCACTTTTTATACTGCAAGTTGTTATGGCTCACATCACTATGACCCATCTCAAAAAAAATTGATAGAGATTATAGGGCTAATAAAATTCAGTCGTTATACTTGCGAAGCTTCAAGTTGTGTGTTGAGTGTGGTAAATAGAGAGTGCGATACTCGAAATACGTGAGTAATCATTGCGTGGTTAGCGTATTAAAGGGCTGTGGCGTAAAGCAAACGAGTATCTGCATTTTCGATATTAAACCATGAGTGTTGAAACAACTTTGTAAACAGTTTTACATATTTTGGTGGCTTGAAAGCGTATAAAAATAGCACAGATTAATAAATAAATTTTTTCAATTACAACGTATTGTAAATTAAGATAAAAATTAGAAATAGAATAGGAATTGGCTTATTTAGGGGCAGCGTAGTGATTGCTATGCTTTTCTTGATATTATTTCATTGGGGCAAAGATGCTTAATTACGTCATTATAACGGCTATATTAATTATTAGCCTAACTATAATGGCTTCCTTTCTGTATTTCAGACGGGGGCGGAATTCTGGTGTCTATCAGATCCCTTCTCAGGCTGAGCCCTCTTTTCGAAAGATGATTGACTCCGACTACCAAACAATTTCACAATATCTGCGCTCTAATTTGTCTTCTTCCCTAAATGTTGAACAATCACGGTGGCAATTAAAAAAGAATCCAGTCATCGCAACGGTTTGTAATTCAGTCACGCGTTTTAATTTGCGCCAAGAAAAAACGGATAGCTGGCGTTATTTTATCGATACCCTTGAAGTTAAGCTTCCTTCACAGCTCGAACCTTATTTACAGCAACAAAACGTGATGGAGTTGGTTGATACAAATCATCTACCACTTATTATTTCTTTGAATGGTTTTTCATTGAAGGATTTTAATGATGAATGGTCTGGGGATGAAGTCAGTGAAAGAACGGCACCGGAAGCTGCGATTCATGAACGTGGCGAGCCAAATGTACAGGTTTTACGTGTGCGCCAAGAAACCGTCGAAGAGCATCGCTTAAATCATTCATCAAGCTGGGTTGGCACGCTTTTTATTTGCTTGAGTTTTTTATTAGGGTACTTAGCGTTATTAGCGCTTCCTTTCTTGCAGTCATGGGGTTTTATTGGTGCGTTTATTTGTTTAATTATTGGGTTATTGGCTTTATTCCGCGTTCGTGTATTTCCCCAGTCCTTACAAGATGTGCAATGTGTATTTGGGCAGCCTAAACGGTGGGAATTGTATGGCGAATTGGATAAAAGGCAATCATCAACAGTTTCTATCGGTGGTACCGATCTTTATTACCCCCCTCATTGGGAGCCGTATATTCAGCGTGAATTGAATAAAGCGACCAATATAGACATGTACTCATCAGGGCATGTTTTGCGTTATGGGCAGTTTCTCTCATTACATGAAGAGGAACGTTATTACCCGTATCGCCGATATAAAAAAAACCTTGTAATACTCGCAACAGGGTTATTAGTTTTGATTTTAATGTTTTCTTATCAATCAATGAGTTTACCTATTAAATTAGGGGTTGCGTGGCTAGACGGTGCTGAAACCGTAAAAGTCACCAATGTCACTGAATTGGAAACACATCAATTAAAAATCGGCGATAGCTTAATGGCCAAAGGCGTTGGAATGTGCTATCGGCCACCTAATTTCTCTGATTCAAATCAAGCACAATTTGCGCCTTTTGATTGCTCAGGTATTTATTGGAACAATATGAGCTTGTCTCCTGATCCGGAATCGGTGATTGTAGAGCGTGCGACAAATTTATTAAATGCAGTACAAAGTCAATTACATCCTGAAAAAAGCGGTGTTGGCGTTAACCCTCGATTGCAACGCGATATCATGAAGTCAGGCATGAATATTATTTTTGATTTCTCTGAGATCATATTGAAAACCAATGAATTATGCTACGAAGAAAAGGCCTGTCCAAAATTAAAAAATGCGTTAATTAATTTAGGTAGTACCGATGATTGGGACGCATTGGTTGCGAAGGCCTCTACAGGTAAATTGAGTGGTGCGCATGTTTTATTACGCGCAGGAAGTGCAGAGGCCTTGGAAAAGCTCGTTGAAGCCACCACATATGAATTTATCAAAGGCGAAGTTGAAAAAGAGGCCGCTAAATTGAATAGTCCTCCTCCTGGGGGGGTGTTATTCATTAGTGATGAAAATAAAGCATTAGTAGATTCTATCGTAGGGAGCGTCTTTAATGATTTGACTCCCTTACAACGTTGGTTGGAGCTGAAACGAATAGCTGGCTTGCTGGTGAATACTCCATTCGATGTTGAAGGTATTGTTACCCAATTATCCACTGATGCAAACGGCACATTGCACATTACGCTTCATAGTAAGCCAAGTGACGCAGTAATGTCTCAATATGTCAGTAATTCCTTATTTGCACTTTTTCTTGCTATCGTTGTGATACTGAATGGTACTTTAGTTGTATCTCGTGTCATAAACAATAAAAGGCGCTTGCGTAATATTCAACAGTATTACGATAAGTGCTTCGAGGCAGGCAATCCCTCCAATCAAAGTTAATTTTCGAATGGTGGCAGCCTCATTTTGATGATTTACAGTGAGGTAACATCATGAAACAAACATCAACAGAACCGGTTCGCCTTGATAAATGGCTATGGGCAGCGCGCTTTTATAAAACTCGTTCGATTGCTCGCGATATGATTGATGGTGGAAAAGTTCATTATAACGGGCAAAGAACCAAACCCGGTAAGATAGTTGAGCTAAATGCACTGATTAGGCTGAGGCAAGGAAATGATGAACGTACTGTCGAAGTATTGGAGATAAGTAGCCAGCGCCGAGGCGCTCCTGATGCACAGTTACTGTATCGTGAAACCCAAGAAAGCCTAGAGCAGCGCGACAAAGTCGCACAAGCACGGAAGATGAATGCATTAACTATGCCTCATCCGGAACGGCGACCTGATAAAAAAGAGCGTCGAACCCTGCTAAAATTTAAACAAACGAATTCCCATGGCTCCTCCTAAGGAGCCAACGTAATAGAGAGACATTATGGCTAAACAAGACTTACTCCATCGCTTCCTGTTTGAACAGCACGCTGTGCGTGGAGAAATGATTACTGTCGACGATACTTTTCAACAGATCTTAGATAATCACGATTACCCTGAAGCTGTGAAAGGGCTATTGGGTGAATTGCTAGTGGCAACCAGTTTGCTGACGGCGACATTAAAATTTGATGGTGATATTACTGTGCAAATTCAAGGTGATGGACCTGTGAATTTAGCGGTTATCAATGGTAATAATTTACAGCAAATGCGAGGTGTTGCTCGGATCAATGGTCCAGTCGTAGCAGGCAGCTCATTGAAACAAATGGTTGGTAATGGCTATATGGTCATTACCATCACACCAACTCAAGGTGAGCGTTATCAAGGGATCGTAGCGATTGAGGGTGAAACCATTGAAGAGTGTATTGACGCTTATTTTATGCAGTCAGAGCAGTTACCAACTCGTCTATTCATTCGTGTAGGCGAAGAAAATGGAAAAGCGATTGCTGGTGGCATGTTATTACAAGTTTTACCTGCGGCAGATGAAACGAGTCATGAATTTTTCGATCACTTAGTACAATTGACAGCCACAATTAAAGGTAAAGAGCTGAGTGAGCTTGATGTGAAAGAAGTTTTGCATCGTTTATATCATGAAGAAGACGTGACCTTATATGATCCTCAAGCGGTAGAGTTCCGTTGTACTTGCTCACGTGAACGTTGCGAAAGTACGTTACTCACTTTATCAGAAGAAGATGTTGCCGATATATTGCAAAAAGATGGAAAAATTGATATGGAGTGTGAATATTGTGGCGCGCACTACATATTTATTGAATCTGATATTCAAGGGTTAAAAAAGGAACTAAATCAGCAACTTCACTGATACGATTTAGCAACCTAATTATGTGATCAGGGTGCAATTTTGCACCCTTTTTATATATTTTTAAAGGCTTATTACGTGCTCTAAGTCTCATAATGAATTAAAAAAAATTATACATTTTCAATTCTTTGATAGCTATCGCTGTTAATTAGTCGTAAAGAATTATGATCATCTGTAGATTAATTATGATTACCTGGAGCAATAATAATGAGCGCTAAAAGTATGACCCCGAAGGATCTCGAGCAGTATGGCATTCATGATGTAGCAGAAGTTGTTTATAACCCTAGTTATGAGCTGCTATTCAAGGAAGAAACCAAACCTGAATTAGAAGGTTATGAGCGTGGTACCGTGACAACATTAGGTGCCGTTGCTGTTGATACTGGTATTTTTACCGGTCGTTCACCAAAAGATAAATATATCGTACGTGATGATGTCACTCGCGATACTGTCTGGTGGGCTGATCAGGGTAAAGGCAAAAATGATAACAAACCGATGACTCAAAAAGTTTGGAGTGAGTTAAAGCATTTAGTCACAGAACAGTTGTCAGGCAAACGTTTATTTATCATTGATGCATTCTGTGGTGCAAACGCAGATACTCGCCTGAAAGTACGCTTTATCACGGAAGTGGCGTGGCAGGCTCATTTCGTTAAAAACATGTTTATTCGTCCAACTGATGCAGAATTGGTCGGCTTTGAACCAGACTTCATTGTGATGAACGGAGCGAAATGCACTAACCCAAATTGGAAAGAGCAAGGTTTGAACTCAGAAAACTTTGTCGCTTTCAACTTAACTGAACGTATGCAGTTAATTGGTGGTTCATGGTACGGCGGTGAAATGAAGAAAGGTATGTTCTCTATGATGAACTACCTGCTGCCATTAAAAGGCATCGCATCTATGCACTGTTCGGCTAACGTGGGCGAGCAAGGCGATGTTGCCATTTTCTTCGGCCTATCAGGTACAGGTAAAACGACTCTATCGACAGATCCAAAACGTAAGCTAATTGGTGATGATGAGCACGGTTGGGATGACGATGGCGTGTTTAACTTTGAAGGTGGCTGCTATGCGAAAACGATCCACCTTTCTAAAGAAGCTGAGCCAGACATCTATGGCGCTATCAAGCGCGATGCGTTGTTAGAAAACGTCACCGTATTGGCTGATGGTAGTGTTGATTTTGATGATGGTTCAAAAACAGAAAATACACGAGTTTCTTACCCTATCTATCATATCGACAATATTGTTAAACCTGTGTCTAAAGCTGGCCATGCAACAAAAGTGATTTTCTTAACTGCTGATGCATTTGGCGTATTGCCTCCAGTTTCTCGCTTGACGCCAGAGCAAACCCAATATCACTTCCTATCTGGTTTTACTGCGAAATTAGCAGGTACTGAGCGCGGTGTTACAGAGCCAACACCAACGTTCTCTGCTTGCTTTGGGGCTGCATTCCTTTCATTGCACCCAACACAGTATGCAGAAGTATTAGTGAAGCGTATGGAAGCGGCTGGCGCTAAAGCTTATTTAGTTAACACAGGTTGGAACGGTACTGGTAAACGTATTTCAATCAAAGATACGCGTGCAATCATCGATTCGATCTTAAGTGGTGACATCGAGAAAGCGGATACTATTGAATTACCGATCTTTGATTTGGAAGTACCGACAGCGCTGCCGGGGGTTGATACTAATATTCTTGACCCACGCAATACTTATGCAGATAAATCACAATGGGATGAGAAAGCGAAAGATTTGGCTGATCGTTTCGTGAAAAACTTTGATAAGTATACAGACACTCCAGCGGGTGAGGCTCTGGTTAAAGCCGGTCCTAAGCTGTAATTAGCGGTGAGTTTTAAAACGCGGAGGCCCTCAATAGAGGGCCTTTTTGATATGGATGGAACATTAATCAGCGGCAGGTAAATCGAACAGTAAGATTTCACTACCTTCGCTTGCTTTGATCGTCAATTGGTTCTCTTGCCAAATCGCTAAGCCATCGCTGGTGGTTGCGGTTTGACCATTGACTTCAACTGCACCTTTGACGACTTGGATCCAAACAACACGCTTATCAGCAATTGCATAAGTGTGCGTTTCATCTTTCGGCAATGCCCAGCGCCATAGTGTCATATCTTGATAGACTTTTAATGAGCCTTCTCTTGCGTCTGGCGATAGAACTAATTGCTTACCACCTACGGAATCAAAACGTTTTTGTGCGTAGCGAGGCTTGATACCTGTTTTTTCAGGTAAAATCCAGATTTGATATAAGTGTAAACGGTTTTTATCATCAGGGTTATATTCTGAGTGACGTATACCCGTACCTGCGCTCATGATTTGGAATTCACCGGCAGGTATTTGCTCCATATTACCCATACTATCTTTATGTTCTACGGTGCCTTCAAGAACATAAGTTAAAATTTCCATATCTTTATGGGGGTGGGTACCAAAGCCTTGACCCGCATCAATAAAGTCTTCATTGATGACACGTAGTGCTGAGAAGCCCATAAATTGTTCATCATAGTAATTAGCAAACGAAAAAGTATGCCAGCTATCTAGCCAGCCATGATTAGCATGGCCGCGGTCATTTGCTTTACGTAAATAGATCATTGTGTCATCTCCTTAAAAGCCTACCCAACTCAGTGTGGGTCAGCTCTAAACTTGTTGGTAATAGTTTAGCTAATTTGACTAAAGAGAGAAGTAGATAGGATTGACCATAGGATCCAAAAAATTTGAATAAAAAAGAAGACAAAAAAATAGCCAGCGCAAGGCTGGCTAAACTAAACACTGGAAGCAATGTGAGCAATGTCGTACTGCCAAAACAGTAGCTGAGTAAGCTATGTCGTGGGAGTGATTTGATGATAATAGTTATCACTATCGTTTGTAAAGTGTTTTTTTTAATCAAAAAGATATAATTTATAATAAAAATCGCAATTATATGATTTCTATAAAAATTAAAAATATCCATTATTTTTCAATGGATTAAATTTTTTCCACTAAAACGAGATTTTTGAACAATACATATTAATAGTAGGGCTATTATTCGTTAACATGTAGAGATTACATTAAAATAATTTATATTTTTTGTGGTTATTGTTATTGATAAGGTAAAGCTCACAATGGCTGCTTAGATAACAGCCGGACATCGTTAGCGTTTTTTAATTGGCCTTAAAAGGGAGATTTTCTGCACATGCAGACGCAGAGCTCCATGCCCACTGGAAGTTATATCCCCCGAGCCAGCCGGTCACATCGACCACTTCACCAATAAAATACAGCCCTTTGCTTTTTAACGACTCCATCGTTTTGGACGAGATCTCGCGTGTATCAACACCTCCTAATGTGACTTCCGCTGTACGATAGCCTTCAGTGCCATTTGGTTGCACTTGCCATTGATGGAGTGTGTTATGCAGAGCTTCAACCTGTGGGTGATTGAGTTGTTTGAGTGTGCACTCAGGGATTTGCCCTAGCTCTTGTAGTATTTCAATTAGGCGCTTAGGTAATAGTTTAGTCAGTGTGGTTTTGAGTGATTGGTTGGGGTGAGATTGGCGCTCTTCGGACAAATATTCAGTCAGAGACGTTTCAGGAAGTAAGTTAATACTCACAAACTCACCAGGGTTCCAATAGTTGGAGATTTGCAAAATGGCGGGTCCAGATAGGCCACGGTGGGTAAACAGAATGTTTTCTTTAAACAACGTTCCATCTGCGGCTGTGACCGTTGCTGCGACAGACACACCGGATAGAACTTGCAGGTGGTCTAACAAAGGCTTATGGAGTGTAAAAGGCACTAGAGCGGCACGAGTCGGCAAAATATGGTGGCCAAACTGCTCCGCAAGTCGATAGCCAAAAGGTGTTGCTCCAAGGCCCGGCATCGATAATCCTCCGGTTGCAACCACAAGTGAGTGTGTACTTACTTCATTTCCATTTGAAGTGATAACAAAGCGGTTATCTATTTTTTCTACACGGGTTACTTCACTGCGTAATTTAATCGTGATATTTGGCAAATCACATTCTGCTTCTAACATATCCACAATATCTTGAGCGCTATTATCGCAAAACAGCTGACCTAATGTTTTTTCATGATAGGGAATGTTGTATTTGTTGACTAAGGCAATGAAATCCCACTGTGTGTAGCGAGCAAGTGCTGACTTACAAAAATGTGGGTTTGCGGAAAGGTAATTGCTGTGATCAGCATAGATATTGGTAAAATTACAGCGTCCTCCCCCTGACATAAGAATTTTTCTGCCGAGTTTTTTGCCGTTATCCAAGACAAGCGTATTTAGTCCGCGTTTTCCTGCTAGTGAGGCACAAAATAGTCCCGCAGCACCTGCACCAAGAATAATAACGTCATAATTTTTCACAATAAAAATTCTCTATATATATTTGATTCTAAAATACTAATCATGATGGGAGTATCTATTTTACGTTATATTTCAATCATTGTAATGTCACGGGCAATGAAAAGTCTTGAATACAATATTATAATTAGGTTTTGCTGAACTTTTGAGCTGGTTTTTTGCTGTTCGGTTAAAGGCTTTATGCGATTAATTAGCTTAGAATGATTGTCGAAAAAAGTGGGCAGCTTCCGAGAAATTCGCCAAAAAAGATGAATTAACTCAGATTTGAGTGAAATTCTGATAAAAAAGTTTCGAAAAATCAGAATAAAAACAAATCATGTAATATATTGATAAATATAGGATAATAATCATGTTGTACTTTTTTGATTGGTAGTTAAATCAAAAAAAGGTTAGATTTCGCTTCCACCGCTAGCGTTTGTCACTGATAATGCGCCGCGTTCATGACCAACATAAAATGGCTTAACGTCTATGCTACATCTTTTTACAGGTTTAGAATTTTACACTGGCTTATTGTTAGTTCTGGCACTGTTATTTGTGCTGTTCTATGAAGCTATAAATGGCTTTCATGATACCGCGAATGCGGTAGCTACGGTTATCTATACTCGTGCAATGCGGGCGCAGTTTGCGGTCGTGATGGCGGGTGTGTTTAACTTCTTTGGTGTTCTGCTGGGAGGGTTGAGCGTTGCTTACGCAATTGTTCACCTACTACCAACAGATCTTTTGCTTAATGTGAGCTCAGCTCACGGCCTTGCAATGGTGTTCTCACTATTGTTAGCTGCAATCATTTGGAACTTGGGAACTTGGTATTTTGGTATCCCTGCATCAAGTTCTCATACCTTGATCGGGGCGATTATCGGTGTTGGTTTAACTAACGCAATAGTCACAGATTCATCCATCGTTGATGCGTTGAACATACCTAAAATGATCAGCATTTTCATGTCTCTTATCCTTTCTCCTGCTATTGGTTTTGTGATTGCTGGGTTGATGATTTTTATTCTACGCCGCTATTGGAGTGGAACTAAAAAACGTCGTCGCATCCACTTAACGCCAGCAGAGCGGGAGAAAAAAGATGGTAAGCGCAAGCCACCATTCTGGACTCGTACTGCGTTGATCCTTTCCGCTGTTGGCGTAAGTTTCTCCCATGGTGCGAATGATGGCCAGAAAGGTATTGGTCTTATCATGCTTGTGTTAATAGGTGTTGCTCCTGCGGGCTTCGTCGTCAATATGAACTCTAGCGGTTATGATATCGCTAGAACACATGATGCCGTTGTCCACTTACAACAATACTATGAGACACATAAACCGGCTCTAAACCACGCGATTGAAAATACCCCAGCTATTGTCGATGAAGATGAACTCAGTAAAGAATTCCATTGCGATAGTTCACGTACGTCAATTGTTCTGGCTCAAGCGCAAAAAATGCTAAATGGCATTCAAAACTATGATGAACTGACGCCTGACCAACGTAACCATATGCGCCGTTTATTGATGTGTATCTCTGATACCGCGAATGCGGTAGCGAAGTTGCCTGAAACGAGCTCACAAGATGCCAGTTTGCTGAAAAAGCTGAGTAATGACCTGTTGTACACGGTTGAGTATGCGCCGTTATGGATCATTATTGCGGTGGCATTAGCACTGTCTATCGGAACCATGTTTGGTTGGAAGCGAGTTGCTGTCACTATCGGTGAGAAAATTGGTAAGAAAGGCATGACCTATGCACAAGGGGTTTCTGCACAGGTAACGGCAGCGGTATCAATCGGTGTGGCAAGTTATACTGGTATGCCAGTTTCCACGACTCAAGTCTTGTCATCTGCGGTGGCAGGTACCATGGTTGTTGATGGCGGTGGTGTACAGAGCAAAACAATTAAGAGCATCGCGCTAGCGTGGCTACTGACTCTGCCTGTCTCGATTATCCTTTCGGGTGGTTTGTACTGGATTGCATTGATGGTGATTTAGTCGTTCTTACTGAAAAGACTAATAAAATCAATAATAGTGATGAGCTGAATAAGTTCATCACTATTTTTTTGTCTTAACAAGAATGTCGATGAAAAGTGGCTTCTACCACTTCATTAAGCGGTAACAAGTAAGTAAATTAAGCTAACGGCAACAAGTAAACTTAGTTGGCTAATTTGCACAAATTGTTTACGGATCCTTTCACAGCGCGCTATGACCTCTGGATCAAAATGGTCTAGATATTGTTTATTGTTAATGTAACGTACAAGTTTTAGTTGTTTATTCAATTGCCCATGAGTAGTAAAAAAACCATTACCATCAACAGATTGGTAAAGTAGTGGGTCGGTATCCCGTAGGATATAGAGTAAAACGCGGATCGAAGAAAAATAGCGTATCATATTAATGATACATAGAATGCATAAGGCCCAGAACAAGGCAATCATACTGAACATACTCACCTCCTCAGATATCAGCCAGCGCTGTTGTAACAAAGGAAATAAAGCAAACACAGTGACAATCAAGCTCATTATTCATTGTAGGATAATACGCTGCCTAAAAAAAGTGCAAAAGGAAGCATTTTTAAACGATTTTTGTTTGTATTGGTGTGGATTGGAACGTGATATTGGGTGAAAAGGTGTAATAAAAGGACAATTTGCTAGCACTTCGGGTGTACTGGTTATACTTCAAGTTGTAGGGGCCTCTTTTAAGGTATGATAGCCCATTAATCACAGTGTTATCGATGTTCTTAGCTGCACTTCGAATTATTCAAAGCATTGATTGCGAAATATCACACATCATTCTCGTTTATATATTAATATTAAGTAGATGATGTTATTGTTTTATAAAATGTTATGCGGCTAAAGATTGACGTGGCTAATCTGCACAGATGTGATCGACGTGACAATTGGTATCACGATATGCAGGTATATTAACTATACTCGTTGTATTTGAAGTTGCAGTGTTTTGCGTTGAGGTATGTTGGCTACGCTCATTTGTGCCAGTCACATCGTTTTCTATGCACTTAGCGGCGCTTTCACTGTCGCCTAGCTGCATCTCGAATTCGAATTATTTAGAGCTTATAAGATATGTGGTGAGTTAAGAGGCTAACAGAATAGGCTCTTAACTTATCATAAAATCAGCATTCGGAAGGAGTTTACTTTATGGCATACAAACATATTCTCGTAGCGGTAGATTTATCACCTGAAAGTAAGGTGTTACTGGATAAAGCGGTTTCTATGGCGAAACCTTACGGGGCTAAAGTATCCATGATCCATGTTGATGTGAACTACTCAGATCTCTACACCGGTCTTATCGATGTGAATTTGGGCGACATGCAACAACGTATCACGGATGAAACGCGTAATTCGCTAAAGGATCTTTCTGCTGGTGCAGGTTATGAGATCCAAGAAACACTGAGTGGTAGTGGTGATTTAGGCCAAGTTCTAGTCGATGCAATTAAAAAGTATGACATGGACTTAGTGGTTTGTGGTCATCACCAAGACTTCTGGAGCAAATTGATGTCATCAGCGCGTCAGTTGATTAATACTGTTCATGTTGATATGTTGATTGTTCCGCTGAATGACGATGAAGAATAATCGATTCAGTTAGAATTGAAACATTATTCACTAAAAACGCTTGCTTATGCAGGCGTTTTTTTTGGGTAAAAAAATTTAAATTAAGTGAGTTATTGGTAGGTCAAGAAATTTTTTTTACACCAGAATAAAAAAAAACCTTGAAACTTGAATACAAACTAGTGATATATTCAATAAGCAAATACAAATCAACCTCACATTTCCTAAAAAATAATCATAAGAAAGGGTGAGAAACATCACAACATAAAATTTAAAAAAGGAAGACACAACCAATGAATTCATTATCTTCATTCTTGGAGTCTGTACAAAAAAGAGACCCTCAGCAACCTGAATTCCTTCAGGCCGTTCGTGAAGTATTTACCTCACTTTGGCCATTCCTAGAAAATAACCCGAAATATCGTGAACAAGCATTACTTGAACGCTTTGTTGAGCCAGAAAGAGTGATCCAATTCCGTGTCTGTTGGGTAGATGATCAAGGCAAAGTACATGTAAACCGTGCTTGGCGTGTTCAATATAGTTCCGCTATTGGCCCATTTAAAGGCGGCATGCGCTTTCACCCATCAGTTAACCTTTCTATCTTAAAATTCCTTGGCTTCGAACAAACATTGAAAAATGCACTGACAACATTACCGATGGGTGGTGGTAAAGGTGGTTCTGACTTTGATCCAAAAGGCAAAAGCTACGGTGAAGTGATGCGTTTCTGCCAAGCTTTGATGACTGAATTGTATCGCCATTTGGGTGCAGATACTGATGTTCCAGCTGGGGATATTGGGGTAGGTGGTCGTGAAGTTGGTTTTATGGCCGGTATGATGAAAAAATTATCTAACGACACATCTTGTGTATTCACCGGTAAAGGTCTTTCATTTGGTGGTAGCTTAATTCGCCCAGAAGCAACCGGTTACGGCTTGGTTTATTTCACTAACGCAATGTTAAAACGCCATGGTTTAGGCTTTGAAGGCATGCGTGTTGCTGTGTCAGGCTCAGGCAATGTTGCTCAATACACAATTGAAAAATGTATGGAATTAGGTGCTAAAGTCATTACTGCATCAGACTCTAACGGAACAGTTGTTGACGAAGCGGGCTTTACCCCTGAAAAACTTGCGCGCCTAGAAGAAATCAAAAATAGCTATGGCCGTGTCGAGGCTTATGCAAAAGAGTTTGGTTTAACCTATCTGGCTGGTAAGCAACCATGGTGTGTACCTGTTGATATCGCGTTACCATGTGCCACTCAAAATGAGTTGGATCTTGAAGCGGCAGAACTACTTATCAAAAATGGTGTGAAAGCTGTGGCTGAAGGTGCAAATATGCCAACAACGATCCCAGCAACAGAACGTTTTCTTGAGGCAGGTGTATTGTTTGCACCAGGTAAAGCCGCAAACGCAGGCGGGGTTGCAACATCAGGCTTAGAAATGGCACAAAATGCGGCACGTATGGGCTGGAAGGCGGAGAAGGTTGATGCACGTTTGCATCACATCATGTTAGATATCCATAACCACTGCGTTGAGTTTGGTGGTGAAGCGAAGCAAACTAACTATGTACAAGGCGCAAACATTGCAGGCTTTGTGAAAGTCGCTGATGCAATGCTCGCACAGGGTATTTTGTAATTTCCTGATTAAATGAACATACGCGAAAAGGCGGCTGTATTATATTGATAACTCACTGGTACATACGCCTTTCGTTGTTATGTTTTAATGCATGGATAAATATCAAAACGATGGCTTTTGGTTGTGACTGCGGACGGCGCTTTTTGCCCCGCAAGGGGTTCTGCATAGTCAGGGCGTTTCACCACCACACGGCGTTTTGCTAGCGCTAAAGCGGGCGCTAACAAAGCATCTGCATCATCATCTGCGCCTACTAGTGATTGAAAAACGCGCATTTCTTTTTTAACCAACGCACTTTTTTGACGATGTGGATACATCGGATCAAGGTAAATCACGTCAGGTGGTGTCGTGATATCCGCTAAGGCCGTAATACTTGATGCATGAATTAATGACATCCGTTGTTTCAGCCATTCACCGATTTCACTATCTTGATAACCACGTTGTAGGCCATCATCAAGTAAGGCTGCTACCACAGGATGACGTTCTAACATGCGTACCTGACAACCCACAGAGGCTAGCACAAAAGCATCTCGGCCAAGACCTGCTGTCGCATCTATGACATCTGGCAAATAATCCTTTTTGATCCCCACGGCTTTTGCAACCGCTTCTCCTCTGCCACCACCAAACTTACGTCGATGTGCCATTGCCCCTGACACAAAATCAACAAAAATACCGCCTAATTTAGGTTCATCCATTTTACGCAGTTGTAAGTTTTCAGGGGTGAGAACCAATGCCATAACCGCATCGGGGCTGTGGATGAGTTGCCATTTTTCCGCTAGTTGGGAAAGAGTGCCTTGATCGGCACCCTCTTCACAGATCAGTTGGATCTTGACGTGATCAGCCATCGATACCATAGCTCTTCAACATCGCATCTAACTCAGGTTTACGTCCACGGAAACGTTCGAACAGTACCATTGGCTCCTCTGAGCCACCACGGCTGAGAATGTTATCGAGGAATGATTGGCCTGTTTCACGGTTAAATATACCTTCTTCCGCAAAGCGTGAGTAAGCGTCTGCTGCCAGTACATCGGCCCATAAGTAGCTGTAATAGCCCGCTGCATAGCCACCGGCAAAGATATGGCTAAATGCATGTGGGAAACGGCTCCACTCAGGCGATGGTACAACGGCCACTTTTTCTTTTACCGCATATAAGGTTGGCATCACTTGAGCACCTTTAGCTGGGTCATATTCAGCATGTAAACGGAAATCAAATAGACCAAACTCTAGCTGACGTAAAACAAACATAGCGGATTGATAGTTTTTAGCCGCTAACATGCTATCAAGCATTTCGCGAGGTAATGGTTCGCCAGTTTCATAATGGCCAGAAATAAATTCGAGCGCTTCGGGCTCCCAGCACCAGTTTTCCATAAACTGGCTTGGTAATTCGACGGCATCCCACGGCACACCATTGATGCCAGCAACATCTGCTACATCGATTTTGGTCATCATATGATGCAGACCATGGCCAAACTCGTGGAACAGTGTGATCACTTCATCATGAGTAAACAGAGCAGGTTTATCACCAAGAGGTTTATTAAAGTTACAGGTTAAATAGGCGACAGGGTTCTGTAACGAGCCATCTTTGTGTACCATTCTACCTGCACAGTCATCCATCCATGCTCCGCCACGTTTGTGTTCTCGCGCGTACAGATCAAGATAGAAGCTACCACGTAGGGTATTGGTGTCATCATAAAGCTCAAAGAAGCGCACGTCTGGATGCCACGTTTCGATATCTTTGCGTTCTTTGGCGGTAAGGCCATAGATACGATGAACAACCTCAAATAGGCCTTCTACAACACGCTGCTCCGGGAAGTAAGGGCGTAGCTGTTCGTCGCTGAGTGAGAACTTGTGTTGTTTTTGTTTTTCGCTGTAATAAGCCAGATCCCAAGATTCAAGCTTATCAACACCATAGTGCTGCTTAGCGAAAGCAGTTAATTCGGCTAATTCATCTTTACCTTGTTGATGTGCACGATCAGCTAAATTAGTCAGGAAGTCTAATACTTGTGCAGGCGACTCCGCCATTTTAGTTGCCAGTGATTTTTCAGCAAAGTTTTTGAAACCAAGTAGTTGAGCCAGTTCATGACGTAATGCCATCAATTCTTCAATTAGCTCACTGTTATCCCATTTACCTGCATTAGGTCCTTGATCTGATGCTCGAGTGCTGTACGCGTGACTCATTTCACGACGCAGCTCAGCGTTATCAGCATAGGTCATAACAGGCAAATAGCTTGGCATATCCAGTGTTAACAAATAGCCTTCCTCACCTTTAGCTTCCGCCATGGCTTTTGCGGCGGCAATAGCGCTTTCCGGCATACCAGCCAATTGTTTCTCATCTTTAATGAGCTTAGTCCAACCCATGGTGGCATCAAGAACGTTATTGCTGAATTTAGAGGCAATTTCAGACATACGTGCGACAATTTCGCCATAACGCTGCTGCTTTTCAGCTGGCAGGCCAATACCAGACAATTCAAAGTCACGTAAGGTATTTTCGATGGATTTTTTCTGCGATTGGCTTAGGGATGCAAACTGTGCGCTATCTTTGAGAGACTTATAAGCTTGATATAGCGGTTCATGCTGACCCATCCATGTGCTGAATTCAGAAAGCAATGGTAGGCATTTTTCATAGGCTTCACGCAGCTCTGGGCTATTTTTGACCGAATGAAGGTGGCCAACAGGTGACCATACACGTGATAACTTATCGCTTGCTTCTTCAAGCGGCTGGCATAGGTTATCCCATGTATATTGATTAGTTGCTGATAGGATATTTTCGACAGTTTGACGATATTCCGTCAGGACTTGTTGAACCGCAGGGAATACATGCTCAGGTTCAATTTTAGCAAATTGGGGTAGTACAGAATCGGTTAATAATGGGTTTGTCATATAAACATCCTGTGATTGCAGGCTTGCACGGGTAGGCCAAGGCTTACTGTATTGACAATAAGTGAAACGGCTAACTTCGAGTGAACGAATGTAACACGCCACTGTGAATATGAAAATTATATGGGGGCAGAAATAGAAACCTCAATACAAGATAACGTTTTTTGTTCTTAATAATTATCAATAAATGTGACTATTTCATTCAGTAAGCTTTGGAAAACTATTGATTCGGGCTATAATTGGTGCTCAATCAAAAAGGAAGATCGTCGTCTCCGGTGAGGCGACTGGATTTCAAATCCAGTTGGGGCTGCCAGCAGTCCCGGGCAGGTTCGACTCCTGTGATCTTCCGCCACACAAGCTCAACACACCTCCACTGAAGTCAATTAAATCCTTTAAATTCAACCTATAAAAGCAAATCATAGTCAACTCAGTTCAACTGAGGTTACTCCACATCAACCCCCAGTTGGGGGTGTTAATCGGGGGTGCATTTAGGTATGCTATATCTTGCACCCCCAAATTCTCATTTTCTTTGAAACAGATAGGGCTTACGGAGGTTTTATTATGGCTCTGAGTGATATAAAAATAAAAACGGCAAAGCCGCTAGATAAGCCCTACAAACTTTCTGATTCAGGTGGGTTATATCTGATCGTTAATCGCAATGGTTCTAAATATTGGAGAATGAAGTACCGCTTCGCAGGCAAAGAAAAAATGCTTTCTATTGGTGTTTACCCGAAAGTGACATTAGCGGAAGCAAGAAACCAGCGTGATGATGCGAAAAAATTGTTGGCTCAAAATAAAGATCCAAGTGAACAAAAGCAATTAGCTAGATTAGAAAAGCACTTAGCTTCTGAAAGTACTTTTGAAGCAGTAACTCGTGAGTGGCACACCTCTAAAGCGGATCGCTGGTCACTACGTTACCGTGATGAAATTATTGATACCTTTGAAAAGGATATCTTTCCTTACATTGGTAAGCGTCCGATAGCAGAGATTAAGCCCTTAGAGCTACTTGAAACTTTGCGTAAGATGGAGAAGCGCGGAGCCTTAGAGAAGATGCGCAAAGTCCGCCAGCGCTGCGGGGAGGTCTTTCGCTATGCAATTATTACTGGTCGAGCTGAATATAACCCAGCCCCTGATCTGGCTTCTGCTTTAGCTCCACCGAAGAAACAACACTTTCCATTTTTAACCGCTGAAGAGTTACCTTATTTTCTAAAGGATCTAGCAGGGTATACAGGTAGTGTGATCACCAAAACGGCAACTAAAATTATTCTGCTGACAGCTGTACGTACACAAGAGCTCCGCTATGCGCGTTGGCAGGATATTGATCTAGAAAAAGGGATTTGGGAAATTCCTGCTGAAGTGATGAAAATGAAGCGACCACATGTAGTGCCACTATCTAAACAGGTGATCGAGCTGTTTAATTCACTCAAACCACTGTCAGGGCATTATGAGCTTGTGTTTATAGGCCGTAATGACCATAGAAAACCGATCAGTAAGGAAAGCGTAAATCAGGTTATTGAGTTGTTGGGGTATAAAGGAAGACTAACAGGACATGGCTTTCGTCACACGATGAGTACAATCCTGCATGAACAAGGATTTAATTCAGCATGGATTGAAACCCAGCTCGCGCATATCGATAAAAACTCTATTCGAGGAACCTATAACCATGCGCAATATTTAGAAGGTAGGCGAGAAATGATGCAGTGGTATGCCGACTATATCGATTCATTGAGAAATGGTGGCAATATTGTTCATGGGAATTTTCATCGTCAAAACGCATGATAACTAACCACGATTTATCGTAATACATCTCATTCAATAAAGAAGCTTTATCACTGAAAGCCTCTGTCCTCACGGACAGGGGCTTTTTTGCTTTTAAATCAACCTAAAAGGAAATTATTATGGAAAATTACATTCGTTGCCCGGCCTGCGATTCAACTCGCATTCGTGAACGTCATATTGGGAAAAAGACAGGAGCTGTTGCTGGTGGCGTATCAGGCGCACTAGCTGGAGCGTCTATCGGCTCTGCTGTTCCTGTTGTAGGGACGATTGCTGGTGCTGCGGTAGGCGCTCTATTTGGACGTTTAGTCGCTGGAGCTACTGCTGGGCTGTGAGTGGTTCAGCTTTAGATGGCGTGGTATTTGATCGTTATGAATGTATCGAGTGTGAATACACGTTTGATTGATAGCCATAAGTTAACGGAAACCCCTGATGGGGTTTCATCTCTTAGGAGTCTGTGAGTCTGAACTGACCCTAGTTTATTGGCAGGGGCTTTTTTCGTTTTAACCCACACAAAAATAAATCATGGTAAAAAACATAACATGTTATCGGGACTGTGAGTCTACTCATCATCTTGATCTAAAACGTCATTAATCATTTTTAAAGCGAGTTGCCTGTTTTTCAGCTGATTGGCTTTTTATATCAATATCATCTTCTAAAGGGAAATAGCTCCCTTTATCAAAATATCGCCATTAATTAAATCACAATACATCAATAATAGGACACGAATATGCGTATAACAGCGACGGCTTCCCCATGCCTAAAATCGGGGATGATTTCTGTTTTTATTACGAATTTAGGTAAATATAACGAAGGTGAACTGGTTGGTGAGTGGCTTGAGCTTCCGGCAACCTCAAAAGAGATCGAACACTGTTTAATGCGGATTGGCATTGATGGCATTCACTATGAAGAGTATTTTTTGACCGACTATGAATCCTCCATTGATGGCCTTTCTTCTTACATTTCAGAATATAGCCTTTTAGATGAGTTGAATGAGTTAGCCTCGCGATTAGCCATGTTATCGCCTGATGAAATTAACCTTTATCAGGCAGCCATTGAAATCAGTTCTTCAACGAGTTCAATCCATGATTTAATTCATTTAGCGGATAATTTAGATTCTTTCCAGCAATTAGCGGGGGTCAATAATGAATATGATTTAGGTTATTACTGGATAGAAGAAAGTGGTTGTTATGATTTAGCCCAACTGGGGCATTTATCCCATTACTTTGACTATGAACGCTATGGACGTGATGTTTGTCTTGAACAAGGGGGGATTTTTCACAGTGGAGGATATGTTTATCATATAAGTGGGTAGATAGGATAACAGAATGGGAGTCAAACCGCTTTGATCCCATTGGGCGGAGAATAAATAATGCAATAGTATCCCAATAACATCCATAAGCTAGAACACCAATCAAACTAAACTCTACTATAAGCCATCTTTACGGATATCCGTAAAGATGGCTATTATGGTGTTCTTTTTTTATTTAATGCAAACCATTAAATGGATATTTATCTTACTGTGATGACAAATGCACTAGTAGAAGGGGTTACGCGCCCATTTCATCGAAAAGTCCAAAGTTTGCTCTTAGCCCTGTAATATCAAGGGATACAGGCGATATCTTATACGATAGCATTAACACTCGATGCTATTACATTGAAAAATTAAAATTTAGAAACCCCACCGTCTAAGGATATGTTAGTAAAACTTATTGCCGATATGAAAATTACGGTAAGGGCGTTATTACGAAAAAATGTTGAACGGTATGAACAATTAGCCTTAGAAAATGATATTTATACCGATGACCAACTGATTGATTTTATGTTGCAATACCCAATACTGATTTGATATTGCACCAATAGGAACTAAACTTTACCGACCATCTGAAGTCGTATTGGAGATATTATCTCATCCGCAACAACATGAGTTTATCAAAGAAGATGGTGAGCTTATTGTAGACATACAAGTTGTCAGAGTTAAGTAATATACTTATCATGGTGCGTGCATTGATGTATAGTACCAATGCGCTCATGCTAATAGGGAACTTAATTACGTACTGTTAGTCTTGATTTTTTAAAACTTGCTATCAATAGGAACAGATAATTATATTATGCGTCTTACGCCACCCTGAGCTCCCGCCCTCCTTTTAGGTTGATACTAAATCAGCCAATTTCGTCATCCCTTCTTAGGGATAATTTCGCTTATTTAAAATACACTCGCCCATCAAGGGATTGATAGATTACAAGGTAATCCAATATGCTGTTGTCCTCCACTCGTCAGGACTGGCTAGGTAACATCCGTGGGGATGTGCTTGCCGGTATTGTTGTTGCTTTAGCGTTAATTCCTGAAGCAATCGCTTTTTCAATTATTGCCGGCGTCGACCCTAAAGTCGGGTTATACGCAGCATTTTCCATTGCGGTAATTATTGCTTTTATCGGAGGACGCCCCGGTATGATTTCCTCCGCAACGGGAGCAATGGCACTTTTAATGGTCGTTCTTGTGAAAGAACATGGCCTTCAGTATCTATTAGCCGCGACGGTTTTAACCGGGATATTTCAAGTTATCGCAGGATATTTAAAGCTCGGTAATTTAATGCGGTTTGTTTCACGCTCTGTCGTAACGGGGTTTGTTAATGCGTTAGCTATCTTGATTTTTTTAGCCCAACTTCCAGAGTTAACCCATGTGAGTTGGCATGTTTATGCCATGACCGCGGCAGGCTTAGGGATTATCTATCTGTTTCCATTAATCAATAAGACCATTCCTTCACCATTAGTGTGTATCGTTGTATTAACGGTAATTTCAATTAGTCTGGGTCTTGATATCCGCACAGTCGGTGATATGGGCGTTTTGCCTGACAGTTTACCTATCTTCCTTGTGCCTGATATTCCCTTGAATATCGAAACGCTACTGATCATATTACCTTACTCACTAGCGCTTGCCGTTGTTGGCTTATTAGAATCGATGATGACCGCAACGATTGTGGATGATTTGACTGATACAACCAGTGATAAAAATCGAGAATGCAAAGGGCAAGGTATTGCGAATATTGCCACTGCATTTATTGGCGGGATGGCAGGATGTGCGATGATTGGTCAATCCATCATCAATATAAAATCGGGTGGCCGAGGCCGATTATCGACACTGGTTGCCGGTATTGTTTTATTGTTAATGGTGGTTTTTCTTAATGATTGGGTATCAAAAATCCCCATGGCGGCGTTAGTTGCTGTGATGATTATGGTGTCAATTGGAACCTTTTCTTGGCGATCCCTTGCTGATATACGAGTTCATCCGCTATCAACCAGTGTCGTTATGATAGCCACCGTCATTGTTGTCGTTTGGACCCATAATCTGGCTTACGGGGTACTTGTCGGGGTGCTCATCGCAGCGCTTAATTTTGCTAATAAAGTCGCGCGATACATGACAGTTACATCAAGCAGAGATAAAAAAGCACGCCATTATGAGGTTCGAGGACAAATTTTCTTTGCTACATCAGAACGCTTTGTTAATGCTTTTGATTTTAAAGAAGACATTGATAAAGCGATTATTGATGTGGATCATGCTCATTTTTGGGATATCACCTCCGTCAGCGCGTTAGATAAAGTGGTGATTAAGTTTAGACGTGAAGGCATTGATGTTGAAATTAAAGGGATGAATGAAGCCACTGCAACATTGGTTGATAAATTTGGTATTCATGACGACCCGAAAAAAATTGAAAAATTCATGGGAGGTCATTAATTATGGTAGCAGATATCATTCAAAAAAATTGTGTAATTGGGTGTATTGACCGTTCGTCTTCGGCAATTGCTGTTTGCCACGCCAGTGCTTGGATAGCCCAAACACTCGACCTACCACTGACACTGTTACACATGAATGAAAAAATCTCGACATCAGCACACCATGATTTAAGTGGGATCATCGGATTTGATACCCGAGAAACTTTATTGAGTGAACTCGTGGATATTGAGGAAAAGCGAGCGCGCTTAACCCGAGAGGAAGGCCGACAATTATTGATGAGTGCAAAAAAAATCACTCAAGATTTAGGTCTTCATGATGTTAATACACTTCAGCGACAAGGAACGTTAGCCGAAGTACTCAATCAAGATGATACGCATATTGTTGTACTCGGTCGTCGAGGCGAGCAATCTGAATTAACGGGTCATATTGGCAGTCAACTCGAAGGCATTATTCGACTTCAAAAAAACTCAGTGCTTATCTGCAAGCGAAACTTTACCCCACCGAAAAAGATGCTGATTGCATTTGATGGCAGCGAGGAAGGTGAACGAATCATTCATCGGTTAACACAAGTGAAATTATTAGCCGGTAGTGATTGCTATCTGGTGATGTACGGTAACCAAGACTGTCAGCTCAAAAAAGCACAAAACCAACTTCATCAAGCCGGTATTCAGGTGAAAGTCAATTTACTTGAGGGTGACAATAGCATCGTTGATGAGTTGTGTAACTTTGCAGTACAACACCATATTGATTTGATCATCATGGGGGCTTTTGGTCATTCGCGATTGAGGCAATTTTTTACCGGAAGTCATACGACAGAGATGATACATAAAACGCCCGTGTCATTACTCATCATTCGTTAGTCTTTTCGTCTATAGTCATTATTACCAAGAGAGGTGACTCGCTTTCGTCACCTCTCTATCATAATAAGTGGCTACGATTTATCGACAATATGAATAAAATGAATGTGTTTTTCATATTGATCGAGGATATCATGAATAATCTGCGCTTCACTCCATCCCATAATATCGTAGTCTTGCCCACCTTCCTTTAAATAAACTTCAGCGCGGTAGTATTTCTGAGACTCATTATTTTCATCATCATCCATACCCACTAATGCAAAAGAAGGCGTCAAATAGCCCCGTAATCGTATTTCATAGAGGAAATTGAGATTCTCACCAAATTGTACTTCAAGAGTCACCCTATCGTCTTTCTCATTATGGATAGCGACCTCGGTCCCCTGCTTTTCCAACTCAGTAACGACTGACTGCATAGCCGGCTCAATCACTTCCGCCATGAAACGTTTAACCTGATTACGTTTAGGAAAGAACGCTATTTTACGTAATCGACGCTCCCATGATAACCCCCCACGTCCGGTATTCGGTGCTAAGGTAGCAAGCTGTTGACTGTCTTTTTTATACACATCAATCCGTAAAGCTTTTAGCAATCCGACGATAGCAATCAATAAAATAATCGCAAAAGGTAACGCGGTCGCTATCGTCATAGTTTGCAATGCCGTT
The DNA here is from genome assembly GCF_033676985.1 of Providencia sp. PROV236. NCBI lineage: Bacteria > Pseudomonadati > Pseudomonadota > Gammaproteobacteria > Enterobacterales > Morganellaceae > Providencia > Providencia sp. PROV236. Next base: position 127,006 of record NZ_CP096297.1, read on the forward strand.
AATCCGCCGGCCAGTAAAAGTGTGATTGCAACGGCCCCCATCAAAAAGGCCCAAAAAATACGTTGCCAAACGGGTGTGTGTATTTCACCACCCGAGGCTAACGTATCGACAACCATGGCCCCAGAGTCTGCAGATGTCACAAAAAAAACAATGACCATCAGCATAGCGACAAAAGAAAGAACAGATGAAAACGGAAAGTAATTTAAAAACTCAAATAAGGCGAGAGCAACATCTTTTTGAACGACTTGTGCCAACATTTCAGCCCCATTATCACGGATCAAATGGATGGCACTATTTCCAAAAAAAGTCATCCAAAGCAGTGTAAACCCAGCAGGAACAAACAAAACACCTGTAACAAACTCACGAATAGTACGGCCTCGAGAGATCCTCGCAATAAACATGCCCACAAAAGGGGACCATGAAAGCCACCATCCCCAATACAATAATGTCCATCCCCCTAACCATTCACTCGATTGCGGCTCATAGGCATAAAGATTGAAGGTTTTATTGATGATATCTGAAAGATAAGCCCCGGTATTTTGGACAAAAGATTTAAGTAACAGTACTGTCGGGCCTAAAATCCCAATTAATAATAATAATAAACCCGCTAAACTTAGGTTGAGTTCAGAGAGAATTCGTATGCCTTTATCTAAACCACTGACGACTGATAACGTCGCTAATCCCGTGATCACCACGATCAAAATTACTTGCATCGTTGGACTGACAGGAAAACCAAATAAATGTGCTAATCCTGCGTTGACTTGCAAAACACCAAATCCAAGCGAAGTTGCAACGCCAAAAACGGTGCCAACAACAGCAAAAATATCAACGGCATGTCCCATTGGGCCATAGATACGTTCACCAATGATGGGATAGAGAGCTGAACGCAATGTAAGCGGTAAGCCATGTCGATAACTAAAAAAAGCGAGAATTAAGGCGACAATGGCATAAATCGCCCAAGCATGTAAGCCCCAATGGAAAAATGTAATTTCCATTGCTTCTCTTGCAGCTTGAACAGTTTGTGGGTCTCCAACGGGGGGGAGCAAGATAGTGCATCACGGGTTCTGCGACCCCGAAAAACATCAGTCCAATGCCCATTCCAGCAGAAAACAACATAGCGAACCAGGAAAGATAACTAAATTGCGGTTGAGCATGATCTGGACCGAGTTTGATTTGGCCAAATCGAGAGATCCCTAAATAGGCGACGGTCAATAAAATTAATGCAACGGCCAGAATATAAAACCAACTGGCATTCTCAAAAAGTTGAGCTTGTAGGGTTTTTAACAAAATTTCAGAACGTTGAGGAAAAATAGCGGCTACTGCAACGACACATAAAATAATAAAAGCAGAAACAAAGAAAACGGGCGGATTTATCTTCCCCCACGTTTGAGACTTTTGTGGTGATGATGACATTCAATCTCCCTTTTAATGCGTGCTCATGATTGTCATGAAGCTCGGTTTATGGTGATAAATATAAATTATTTAATTAAAAAGTATCCAATCTCTTGTGTATACTTAAATATCTCTCTTATGTCATACCAAGCCGTATGACTATAAACTGGATAAACGAATAGAGGGACATTTATTGTACTATTTTCATCAATTTTGATACTTTCGAAATAGTATGCCGTGAGCAACCTATCAGGTTTTCTATTTGGCTATAGCTTTTTTTCTCCATTAGAAGACCTTCAATTTTTTGGTGTAATATCTTATTGACCGGACGACCTTTATACTTCCCTTCTTGTTTGGCTTTTTGCACTCCTTGCGCTTGACGACGCCGTCTATCTTCGTAATCCTTTCTTGCAACCGCTGCCAGAATGTCTAACATCATACTGTTAAGGGCTGCAAGCATTCGTTCTGTAAATTCATCGGTGCGACTCATAAACTGGTAACTGGTTGGCAGATCTAAAGAAACGACCTTTAACCCTTTATGTCCAATGAGATATTTTAATTTTTCCCAGTCATCGGTATTCAAGCGGCTAATTCTATCCACTTGTTCAACTAAAATAATATCTCCGGGCATGGCCACATTGAGTAAGCGAAAGAGTTCAGGTCGGTGAAGCTGAGCGCCTGACTCATTTTCTTCAAACCAGCAGGCAATTTGTAGCCCCATTCCTTCAGCAAATTTCAACAGTTCATTTTTTGCTCTTGAGGCATCTTGTTCATGCGTAGAAGCACGTAGATATCCATAAATTCTTATATTTGTCTTCATCGGTGCACTATACATTAGTGTTGTTATTTCGGTGCATTATACATCTGTTTTTCATACTTACTACACTGGATTTCACTTAGTGTAGTTAAGGTAGACTTAAATTGCACTTCTGTATCGATTACGCGCGCATTCATTATATGATGTTGTTTATTTTTAGAGGATAGAACATAACCACAATGAAAGAGATTAAATCAGGCCGTATTCAAATTTTGACTGAACAGGAAATTCATGAGCTCTATTCTCGTCCAATATTTAATCAAATTGAGCGTGAAGAATATTTTTCATTAGATCCGAGTATCAAAAAAATCCTCGCTAAAATGGGAAAAATTGAAACGAAAATATATTTAACTCTTCTGATCGGTTATTTTCGCGCTAAGCCTGTTGTTGCTCAATTTAAGCTACGAGAGGTTAAACACGATGTTGACTACATTTATGCGACTCATTTTCCAAATAGAAAACCGAAATACCCCTTTATTGCTAAAAGTACTCGTGCAACATTGATAGCGAAAATGTATGAAATACTCGGTTTTTCGCGGCTATTAAAGCGAGATAAACAAGCTTTGATAGAGCGCTTAAATGATGTCGCAACAATCTGCACATATCCCAAATATATTTTTGATGAATGCCTCGCTTTTTTAGGTCAAAACAGAATTGGATTAGTGGGTTATTCCACTTTGCAAAATATGGTCACCACGATTTTAGCTAATGAGAGGCATCGAACCGAGTTGATCCTGTCAAATAGCGTGCCACCAATAATACATAAAAAATTAAAGAAGATACTGCATACAAAAGGAGTATTAAATAGTCTATCTGGTCAACAAGGCGCAGCTAAAGATTTTACACCTACAGAGCTCGCAAGTGAAATTGAAACGCATAACACCATAAAAAGTGTGTATCCCGACGTAAAACGTCTTGTTGGTGAATTGAGATTATCATTAGGTAACTTAAGCTATTATGCATCGATTATTCAACATCAATCGATTTATAAAATTCGTCGATTTTCCGAATGGCAAGGCATGTTATATCTGGTTTGTTATCTATTTTTTCGCTATCAAGAAACTAATGATAAATTGGTAACAGCTTTTTTGTATGTGACGAGAAAGCAAAGGGAAGCTGCGAGTGCTTCAGCTAAGTTACGCATTGCAGAAGAACTGGAAATTATTCGTGAAAAGTTAATGCATGCGGGTAATATTTTACACCTCTTTGTTGATGAAACCGTCAGTGACAATACGCAATTTGGTGATATTCGCCAAAATGCATTTACAATGATCTCTAAAGATGAAATTCAGTTAATAAGTCAACATCTTAATAAGAATAATTTTGATAAAACCCATTATGAGTGGCTATACATTGATACACAATACAGAAAAATTGCGAATACGATGAGATCACTTTTTCTCGCTATTGATATCGAATGCGAACCAGGATTACACCTGCTGTCTTCCCAATTATTAACAGCAAAATTAGAACTTCAAAAAGATAAGCACATTTCTACCGTCGATCAGCGATTACTGTTAAAAAACGATAAACCTTTTATCTTGATAGATGAACAGGTTAATACTCAACGATTTGAATACTATTTATACCAAAAAGTAGCTAGGATGATTGAGAGTAACCATATTTACATCAATGAAAGCGCTAATAACAAGCGTTTAGCCGATGATTTGATTTCAGCCGCCGAGTGGAAAAAAAGCCATGTCATCATTCAAAAAACAGGGTTAACTCGGCTCAATACGCCAATAGAACAAACGCTTTCGGAATTAACGCAAAAATTGAGCGATCAAATAGAGCGTATTGGTCGTAATATCCATGATGGAGCCAATGATTTCGTGACACTTCAACCGCGTTCAAATCAGTTAACATGGAAACTGGCGAATAAACGCTGGAAAGATGATATTGATAATCCCATATATAACCAGCTCCAACATATGGGGATCATTGAAATTATGGACTATGTTCATCAAAAAACGGGTTACTTAGATGCATTCAAAAATATCGCCTCAAAAAAGAAAAACACTAAGGCCAAAGAGGGCGATTTACTTGCTTGCATATTTGGAAATGGCTCAAACTATGGTGTTCATCATATGTCATCAATATCAGATAGAGCCATCGGTGTGCTTAGAGCCGTCAATGATGGGTATATTAGACCTGAAACAACGAGTGAAGCTAATGATATGATATCTGATGCTTTAGCAAAACTCCCCATTTTCAAATATTATACGATTAACGAAAGTACCCCATTTAGTAGCATTGATGGCCAAAAACATGGTTGCCGAATCAATACATTTAAAGCCCGTTTTTCTGCCAAATACTTCCGAAAAGGGAAAGGTGTATCGGCACTCACATTAGTTTCAAATCATGTACCAATAAACACGAAAGTGATTTCAGCCAATGAATATGAGGCCCACCACGCATTCGATTTACTCTATAATAATACCAGTCATATTCAGCCCAAAACATTAGCAACAGATACGCATGGCGTTAACAACGTAAATTTTGCTATCCTTGATCTTTTTGGATATCAGTTTGCCCCGCGATATGCAAAATTTAAACACGTTTTTAATGAATTGTTTGACATAGAATATGATGAGATCCTTTCCCTGAAACTTAAAAAATCGCTCAATTTATCACTCATTCAGGAAGAGTGGGAAAATATTCAATGGATAATTTGTTCATTAAGCCGTAAAACGACAACACAAAGCACGGTGATTACTAAGCTTTCTAACAGTAAGAAAAACAATCGCACCTTAGCGGCTCTTCGTGAATATGACCGATTAATTAAGTGCTTATACGTTCTCGATTATGTTGATAACAAAATGCTCAGGCAGTTCGTCCAGCAAGCACTTAATCGGGGTGAAGCTTACCATCAATTACGGCGTGCAATCGCGTCAATTAATGGTAATCAATTTAGAGGTGGTGATGATTACCAGATAGAACAATGGAATGATTGTGCTCGTATCATCGCTAACTGCATTATTTATTATAATTCTGCATTATTATCCAGTTTGATTGAAAAATTTTCGCGTGAAAATAATCAAGAAGCGGTCAATATGATAGCTGAGTTATCGCCTGTTGCATGGCAGCATATACAGTTAGCTGGTAATTACACCTTTGGCCTTAAAAAAGATAATATTGTACTGGAAAGATTACTGGAGAATTTAGATCCTCTCATTTCAGAAGAGTCATTAAGCTTAGCGGCATAGTCTATTTATATTATTAAATTACATATCGTCTGTAGCCCTTGATACCAAAGGGCTACGAGTAAACTTTGGACTTTTCGATGAAAGGCACTGTTGCAAAGTTTAAGTAGCCGGTATGCTAAATTAACTATTTCATTAATGAGGTCCGTTTGGTGAATGCATTTAAAGGTCGTCATTTCACTGGTATTATCATTCTTTGGGCTGTACGTTGGTACTGCAAATACGGTATCAGTTACCGAGAACTTCAGGAAATGTTGGCTGAGCGCGGTGTAAATGTAGATCACACGACAATCTATCGCTGGGTTCAACGTTATGCACCAGAAATAGAAAAGCGGTTACGTTGGTATTGGTGTAATCCCTCCGACCTCAACAATTGGCATTTAGACGAAACTTATATCAAAGTGAATGGGAAATGGACGTACCTTTACCGAGCTGTCGATAGCCGAGGGTACACCATTGAATTTTATCTCTCGCCTCGTCGTAATACCAAGGCAGCTTATCGATTTTTAAGAAAAATATTCAATCGCGTTAAAAAATGGCAAATCCCCAGGGTTATCAATACAGATAAAGCCGCATCTTATGGCCGAGCGCTTAACCTTCTCAAAGAAGAAGGAAAATGCCCTACACATGTAGAACATCGACAAATCAAATTTCACAATAATGTCATTGAATGTGATCATGGAAAATTGAAGCGCGTGATAAATCCCACCTTAGGGTTTAAATCAATTAAAACAGCACATGCGACCATTAAAGGAATTGAGGTGATGCGTGCGCTTCGCAAAGGTCAAGCAGAACATTTTTACTATGGCCAACCGTTAGGAGAAGTGCGCCTCGTGAATAGAGTATTCGGACTTTAATCCACTTTGAGCGGAAAAGCTCAGCTTCACGATTCTATTTGCAACAGAGCCAAAATGAATCAGGTTCACGTTTAGATCGCCCAGAGTTGTTTCGGCTTCTTAAGGATTGTCAAACTCAAGATATTTTATTAATTGAAGATGTTGACCGGCTCTCTAGGTTAACTATGGATGATTGGAATAAATTGAAAAAAATGATCCACCAAAAAGATATCCGTGTCATGGCTATTAATGTACCGACAACTTGGCTATCTGCAAATATGAATGATTTTGATAGTCGACTGTTTGCCTCTATTAACGATATGTTACTTGATATGTTAGCCGCAGTTGCACGACGTGATTATGAGCAACGTCGTGAAAGACAAAAACAGGGAATAGAAAAAGCTAAAAAAGAAGGAAAATATAAAGGCCGTCAGGTAAATCAAAATCGATATGATGCAATCAACCGTTTACTAGATAGCGGCCACTCATGGAGCCAAGTTCAAAAAGTTTTAGGCTGTAGCAGAGGTACTATAAGAACCTATCCCAAAAGGAATTGTCAGATAATACATAATGATAATTTCTGAGGGCGAAGCGTGACGGGCAACAAGTGGCAGATCAGTGATGGACTCTGGGAGAAAATGGCTCCACTGATTCCGGAGCATAAAACTCACCATCCTCTGGGTACTCACCGCAAGCGGGTTGATAATCGCGCTGCAATGAACGCCATCTTCTTCGTACTCAGGACGGGTTGCCAGTGGAATGCGCTGAATGCCACCGGTATATGCTCGTCAAGCTCTGCTCACCGACGATTTCAGGAGTGGCGGGATGCTGGCGTATTTGAACGCTTCTGGCAAAAAGGGTTGCTTGCCAGCGAACAGTTGGACGCTATTGACTGGTCGTGGCTGTCGATTGATGGTTGTATGACAAAATCCCCCCTGGCAGGCTCAAAAAAACAGGCCGGAACCCTACAGACCGTGGGAAACAGGGCGTAAAGCGCAGTCTGATGACTGACGCGAATGGGCTTCCGCTTGCACTGGTTGTAGCCGGAGCAAATACGCACGACATAAAGCTGGTTGCGGATACGCTCGATGCCCTCCAGACGGGCAGACCATGCAAGAGGCTCCGGTTGTGCATGGACAAAGGGTATGAAGCGGAATGGTTGGGATCGTATCTGAAAAGTCGTCGCTATGAACCTCATATCCAGTCACGGAAGGATGAGTCAGAAGCCATCAAAAACACGGATTTTAAGGCTCACCGTTGGGTTGTAGAGAGAACACACAGTTGGATGAATCGCTACCGTCGTGTCCTGACTCGTTGGGAGAAGAAAGTCGAGAATTATGAGGCGATGCTGCATTTTGCCTGTGGTGTCATTGTCTGGAATAAAAACCTATTGGGATAGGCTCTAAGTCGAGCAATTAAACAGCCTATTTAAAGAAAGTAAAAATTGAATTTATAATGAGCATAGACGTATGCCAATACATTAAATTTGTATAATCATCATTTAGGTATTTTAAAAAGAAAGGGGTTTAAAATGAGTATTTTTAGTAAAATCAAAAAAATAGAAAACAAACATAGTATAAAAATACACGAAGGCGAAAATTTTAAGCAAGCGTTGTACAATGGACATATAAGTGATACTGATGATCATATAATCAATATAAAAAAGCGTTAATCACATTGATATAGATACTGTAATTATATATTTTAGAGCGTTGTATGTTTTCCCTATAGATTTTTTCGATAAAATATAAAAAATGGTCACTTTATAAAATAATATAAAGTGACCATCTGTTCAAAATAAAAAAATATCTTTACATCCCATAAATATTGGGATCGAAAATAACAGTAACAACCCCTCGATATGTATCAGGTCGAGTCATTAACATTGTATCGACATTTCGCTGATTAATTAAAAAATCAATACTACCGTTACGATTACTCCCTATATGTTGTGATATAAAGATATTCGAATTATCTTTTTGAATAGACATAGGAGCATGAATCACACGATTATTTGTTTGTTGGCTAATAATATTATCAGGCAATGTTAAATAAGATTGAATAGGTACAAGCTGTTCATTTTTATCACTTTTCAATGCACAATTCTCACCTATCTCATACTCACATTGCAAATAAACAGTAAAAGCGCCACTAGAGGATAATTGAAAATTACTTTTAGCTGTCATTTCAGGTGTGATCCTACTAACCATCCAACGCTCCCAGTTATTTCTTCCTTGCTCTTGTGTACATACTTTACCATTTTTGCAGGGTTCCAATGCTAGAATACGATCATCAGGAGATGTTTTGACAATTAAGTCATGATTAACTATGAGTCTAAGATTAATATCAACAATTCTATCACTGGCCAGATAATTATCACCAAAATCAAAATCACCACCGGGTCCAACGCTAAAAGAAATTTTACCGTCATATATACCAGAACCAACAGTTAAAAGAGAATCTTTGGCTTTTAATGAATAGCCGATGCTCATCTGGCGAAAGAGTGCTGGTTCATCTCTGTCTATTGTGCTAATTTTATAACATGGATTAGTATTATCGAGAGTTTTCCACATAAACTCATAATAACCCGAATTACCCCAACCAACTCCGCCATACCCACACCCCTGTCCATCAGGAGTATACACAAAGGAACCACCAATCCAATTTTGTTGTCCTATGTTACGTTCATATCGCGCAGAAAAATTTGTTATTCTAAATTTGACATCAAACGGTTCTCCAGTACTATGATTTCTAACAGTAATAATTTTCTCTGTTTTTGGAAAATTAAAGTATGCTCCTTGCCGTGGTTCATTGTTCGCCTTTATCGGGTACGAAATTTTTGTAGATAACGGTAAATTAATACTGATTTCTGAAGGGCATTGTTGTGGCCATGAATTACAGTATCCCTCCTGAGGGGTCATATTAGTAAATACAACAGTATCATTGTTAATGCTCGGCTCAATTTTTGCGATTAAGTCAATAGTTGCGGACGGAGCAATAAAGCTGCTTATCAACAAAAATAGTCCTAGTATATAATAAGGATAATGCATTATGCTCCTCCAATAGGTTGACAATGAATAGTCGAATAAAACTGAACATTATTAGACGGTTCCTCAGGAAGAGTGCAAGATAATGTAGGTGATAAATCCTTATCTAACACCGTTAGTGTTTTATTATTTTCTCCCATTTCCAATGTTAGAACTCCATCTGCATTAATTACACCACGCGCTATATCACTATCGACTTGGCGATGTTTTAATATTTGACCATGGCTATCTTGTAAAACACCGATGAGTACTGTTGCTTTAACTGCTTTTAATTTTAAATACTTCACACTACCTCGATTCATTTGTACATATTCACTACTAGGAAAAACCTTCGCATTACTATTTCCTGCACTATAAAACTGAATACTTTCTTTTTTCCATAAGGCTGCGGGTATAACATTTCTCCCTGGATATAATTTGGTATCAGTGAGACTATCTGATGCCATTATATTTAAACTGGGATTATCAGACTCTAAGTCAACAATAAATGCAGAATCCATTCCCACGCCATTAGAACCGCTATCTATAGCAATTTTACCGCCTCCAAAAGCAAGAGTCTGGCTTAAGTTAATCCCAGATGTAGTACTATGTTCTTGTATATTATGCTGAGTATAAAAGTCACTACTAAGAGAACGAGTTTCTATCGCACCATTCCCATTAATTGATACGCGCCCTGCATTTTCAGAAACCCCCGCCCCCAACCATTTAAAATTGTTGTTATCTTGTGGCTTCCATTGATAATCTAGGCTTGAATAATTATTTTTATCGTTCATTCCAATATTCATAGATAAGATCTGTGATTCTCGAGGAGCTAAAGAAAAGCTTACCCCTATCGTGATGCCTTGCTCTCTTTTCTCTTGATTAAAACCAGGTCTATCATAAGCACTCAACCGAAAACTCACATTTCTATCTGCTAAGGTTGTATTTTTATTTATTGCAGCATCAATACCAAATCCTTCTCTTGAAGAGCTTTTTGTATACTGTCCATTTAATGTCAATGAACTTGACCATGGTAATTTAGTATATAAGGAAGTCCCCCATGTATTGCCAACGTAACGATCAGATCTGAACTGATTGTTTGAATCATTAGATGTATGTCGCCAAAAAGAACTCATCGAACCTCCTGCGAACAGATTTCGATAATAACGAAGATCTATACTTTGATTCTTTTGACGTTCGCCATCTCTGATAATATATTGACCATAAAAACTATTATTTGGCGATATATTGATATCGGTCCGAGCACTAATTTGGTTTTCAAGTTTTGTTTTTTGTATACTACTACCTAGTACAACTCTAGGAGTTAAAAGATAATCAACTGCCCCTCCCCCCATAATAGAAGAATCATTATCTTGCTTTTTATGATCACCAAATGTTAGGTCCTGCTTTATTCCTCCCCATACATTAACTCGCCACTTTTGAGTTGGATTTCGCCAACCTAATGGTTTGTATATCTGTGATAGTTGTGTATCTACAATTTTCCCATTTTCCAAAATATTAATCGTGATGTCATAAATGCCGCTAGGCAAACGTCGAGTATCTAATGCTTGAACTCCCGATTGAAGCTGCTGTGAATAAATAAGCTTGCCATCACGCCAAATTTCAGCAACAGCAGGGTTTGCTGCCGTAACATAAATAGGAGACGCACTAACGCTTTCCTCATTTACAAGTAAAGTATTTGATGTTCCCCACATAACTCCCGTAACAGAACCAGTGCTAAATCCATTTGTTTCTACATTTCCTTTATCACTATCAGGAGAAAATAGCCCAAATCTAAAAAAATCACCTTGTAACTCTTTTTGAGTATAAAGCTCATAGATATTAGTTTCTTGAGATTGATTTCTTTGACTTGAACTATACGTTTGGAATGATACTTTCTGTGTCCAACCTAATAAAGATGAAACAACAGAAGAATTCAAATTCCATGCATGAGAATCACCTGTTGAAACAGCAGATACATTATTATGCATAATAACGCCATTTGATACAGTTTGAGGTAACGAGATATAAGCATTGTTAGTCTTTTGTATCTCATATTTTGATGTATATAACTTTAACGCAGATGTATCTAAACGATAATCTGCCGACATTAATCCATTTGGACAATTTTTATTGCACTCACCTAAAGATATACCTTTAGTTAAGGCTATTTTCCATTCATCTTTAACAGCTTGGTCGAAAGAGTTTTCCTCATCAAAAATTTGAATAAGACTGATCTCTCCATCTTCGTTAAGCAAAAATGAACCATCAAATAATGGTAGGTCATTAAGATAAACTTGAACCATAACTTCAGAGTTATAAAAATAATTTCTAAAGTCATTAGGTATTTTTATAGAATTATTCGCTAAAAGAATGTCTGAACCAATAGCAATACTAGGAATAAGAAGTAAAGGGAGTAATACTTTCATCAGGGAATTATCCGTACATGCCTGCCATATAAATGGCAGGCATTATTAAATAAAAAGCATCAGTTGATTTTAAAAATTAATTATCTGATGGCGGTGTGACAACTAAAGCGGGTTCAAAGACCATAGAAACTTGCCCTGTAAATGAACCTGCTTCCGTTAACTCCTTATTCTCTTTTTGAGTAATACGAAGGTCAGTACGACCACCTGCTTTTGCTTGATCTGCAGCAACAACAGTCACGGCTTCATTACTTAATTTAACACCATTAAATGTCACAGCTAATGGAATAATCTCTGACCCATTAGATAAAAGAGGATCACCCTTTGCATCTGTATTAGTTAATGTTGCCTGAATACCACCAGATGTATTTTTGTATTGAAATTGCTTTGAAAAAGCTTGCAATTTCTTGGTACCTAAATCATAAACCATTTCTTGAGTTTGATTAATCCAACCACTCTCAACAGGGATAACCTGAAAAGTCTCAGCTGGGATTGTCGCTGATAATTCAATCGTATAGCTTTGCTCATCGGCTGCATTTGCAAACATAGAAGCAAAAGTAGCACCAGATAACAAAGTAACCATCAATGATTTTTTTAACATTTAAATAACCTTATATAAAATATAAACAACATATAAACAACATTATAACTAAATTATAAATTTCAAAGATTAAACCTATTTGATGATATTAATAATTTAGTAATTTCTTTTTACTACCTTCAACTAAGGTAAAACTAATCTTACTTTCTGATTTATTTTCTAAATTGAAGGTTTTTCCAGGTAAAATGAATTGTCGAGTTGATATATCACAATCAATAGAATTCAAGTTACAATACCGAATATCTTCTAAAACAATAGTAGCATTACCATCATTTATCACTTTAATATGACCATTACTTTTATTAATAACAGTATTAAAAATAGGATCTCTGGGCTGAACTATCACAATACTTCCATAGCCTGTTAAAACATTTACTCCAACATCTAATGCTTCTTTTTTATATTTTTCAATTGCATCTTTATTCATTTCAAATCCATCATTTTCCTGAGGAAGGACAGGAGTAAATCGAACTCTAAAATAGCGTTCTTTTTCTCTTTCTCCAGGCCAAATCATTCTAACAGATTGAAATCCAGATGGAGGTATAATCAACCTTAAAGGAGATACAATTAATCTATCTTTTTCTAATTTATTTCCATTAATCGTTTTTTGTGATGATTCAATAGAAATTCCTTTATCTCCAGGTGTAATTTCAAGAACATCAACCCTAACAAATGCAGTAGATGTTCCTGTATTATAAACTCGCTTAGTTATATTTTTAGAATCAGGATTAAATATATCATACATACTACCAATACCAATGGAAGGTGAGGCACATACTGATGTTGTTATGCTCATTAATAACAATGTTAGAATAAAGTGAATACGCTTAAGCATACATAATCCAATTTTTATATAATAAAAAATAAAACTTTAATTAAAAATCAACATAAATAGCCAATCTAATTCATCTTAAAACTTAAAATAATCCCAGAAAAATAGATTAATGTAAAATGCAGGCTAGTTTTTTTGCGTTAATTCAGTACTGAATTGTTGTAAACTTTGATATTCAATTAAAACTTCACCGGAATCTTCATAAAATACTTCAATAATTAAATCAAGTAACGTTTTATCAATCTCATTTAATAATTGCAGAATGATGTCGATTGAAAATGTTGCTTGTCCTCGTTCTAGTCGAGAGATGTGTTGCTGGGAAAGACCTAATTTTTGACCTAGTTTTTCCCCCGATATACCTAGTAATCTTCTATGTTTTCGAAAAAATGCACCTATGCGAACATTTATATTTAATATGTTGTATCTCATTAACATGATTCACTTGTTTTATTGAAGTAAAATATGGTTAATATCAAAACTATTGGTGCTAAAGACTAAGGTAAATTAAGAGGAGAGGGAAATAGTTTAAGACGATCAATTTTGCTGTTTATGATAGTTCATGGCTATTGATTTGATTTATATTGATCGTTATTGCCAATGATTTTTGATTTTATGTGTATTACTTTATGATTTTAAATAGATTTTTTATAAGATGTTAAGTTTCTTGGGAAATGATAACGTGAGTTACCAGATTGCGATTGAAATATTAACACACATTCTGAAACTAAATTTGACATATTACGCATTGCTGTTGTTTTTGTCGTTCGATATTAGGGTAAAAATTGGTGATTGAGTATGCGTGATGAATATTGATTTTCAGTGAAATGAACAGAGGACATCAATAAACTGTCAAAAAGACATATACATTTTGTATCAAGTGATATGATGGGCGCCCCCATAATGATTTAATATTTAAATCTTATTGCGTTAAGTTTTTTCAGAGCATAAAGTACCCAAACATGTTACTGAAATAATTTCTAAAGATTGTGAACTTGAGGATGTGCTAGATCTTGGATTTAATTTGATATCCATTTAAATATCAATGACTTGTTTTATTAGGCCGTTCTTGAAATAGCTAAGTTAGAAAAATTTGAATATTCAAATATCAGATAAATGGTGCAATGATGCGAAGTATCGTAAACGGTAGAAAATCATTTTAAAAAATGATACTACGAATACTGGAGGTAGTGCACTTACAGCTTCTTCTCTAGCCAAACAAATCCAAGGAGTCGTCTGTGTGGGCGACTCGGTTTATTGCCCTTCATGTAAAAAAATAGATATTATCGTTGAAGGTGATAGTTTGATGAAAATTAATGGTATCCCTGTCACATTAGAAGTGAAGTGGCATAGTTAATTTGGCCACCTGACTAGAGGTGATATTCTTGCCTCAATAACATCACAGGTGAGCACATGGTTAAGCAATATTCAGCAGAGTTTAAACTCGAAGCCGCTAAAATGGTGGTTGACCATCATTACTCCGTGGCTAAAGCCGCACAGGCAATGGGCGTAAGCCTTGCCGCACTTAATCGTTGGGTTAAAAAACTGAAATTAGAACGACAAGGTAAAACACCGACGGGACTTCCGCTTACCCCCGAACAGATTGAGCTTCGAGAGATGAAAAAAAAAGATACAACGTCTTGAAATGGAAAACGAAATTCTAAAAAAGGCTACGGCGCTCTTAATGTCGGACTCACTGAAGGATTCGCGATAATTGACAAACTAAGAGCGCATTACCCCGTTACAACGCTCTGCCAACTTTTTGAGCGTCATCGCAGTAGCTATCGCCATTGGCATCATCGAATGAAGAATGCCGTACCGAATGGAGTGCGAGCGATTAAACGGAGCGTAGTCAAAGACGCTTGGAACTTAAGTGGAGGCTCTGCGGGCGCAAGGACGATTGCGACGATAGTGACAACGCAGTACGGTGTAAAAATGAGCCGTTATCTTGCCGGTAAGCTAATGAAAAAGCTTGATATTATGAGTTGCCAACATATGAAGCATCGTTATAAACGCGGGACAAAAGAACATGTCGACATCCCTAATTTACTCGACCGCCAATTTGCCGTCACCGCCCCCAATCAAGTGTGGTGCGGCGATGTGACGTATATTTGGACAGGAAAACGATGGGCGTATCTCGCTGTTGTGTTAGACCTTTTTGCACGGAAACCTGTTGGTTGGGCACTCTCCACGTCCCCCGACACCACGTTGACCTTAAAAGCTCTGCAAATGGCTTGGGAAATGCGCGGTCAACCAAAAGGACTGATGTTTCATAGTTACAAACTGCAGCCTAGGAGCAGTGTGCCTATAATTAGGCTTTTAGGTCATAATTTAAACGAATGACTGTTCTCATGGTTAATCAACGAATAAATAATCAGAATTTAATAAAAACATAGCACCCAATACACTCGATTCGTACGTTACTTCATTGATTGAGATTCCTAACCATCAAGTGACATAAACTGCGCCCCCCTTATTAATAACAGAAAATGAAATAGATTGTCTTTATGATTTCTGTTTGTCATTTAACTGAATACGGCACACTTGAGAACGACTATAGCCAGTCGCTTCAGCGGTTTCACGAATACTCAGTCCCTTGATTTTTCGATAATAAATCACCTTATCATGACGCTCTTTATCCGCCTGCTTTCCTTTGTATTTACCTAATGATTGTGCGCGTTGAATACCTTGTTTTTGGCGTTCGCGACGGCTAATCCAATCTTTGTGGGACATGGCGGC
The DNA here is from genome assembly GCF_033676985.1 of Providencia sp. PROV236. NCBI lineage: Bacteria > Pseudomonadati > Pseudomonadota > Gammaproteobacteria > Enterobacterales > Morganellaceae > Providencia > Providencia sp. PROV236. Next base: position 142,875 of record NZ_CP096297.1, read on the forward strand.
CATTAAATCAATTAACATGGTGTTAATGGCCGAAAGGACGGCTTGAGTGATAGGATCATTCTGTGTCAGATCTTGATTATTTAGAGCTTGCCAAGATGTCGGAATATCGAGACTCACAATACGCAACTCATGGTGTTCAATTTGTTTTTTCAGTTTTAACCAATCGATGTTATTTAATCGAGTTAGTCGATCAATTTGCTCAACGAGCAAAATATCCCCCTGTTGACTGTCACTGAGTAAACGAGAGAGTTCGGGGCGTTCTAATTTTGTTCCACTGATGTGTTCGCGATAATAATTCGCAATTCGGCCACCTCGTTCTTCAACAAAGTCATTTAGCATCTTTTTTGCTCTATCTGCATATTGATCTTCAGAGGAGGCTCGAAGGTAAGCACGGATGAACATATTTTCACCTATCTATCGCATTTAAGTTATCCCATAAAAAGTATCGCATATAGGTTGTTGCATTGATAGTGATTTGATACATTTTAGATTGTCGCTTTGGGGTATACCTATATGCAATATGTGAATGTGTTGACAATAGATATACGTCAGGATATTGTATATTTATTGTGTATGTGTATATAGGAGTTACTGTCATGCGTAATGCTGCAATTAATCTTCGGGCTTTACCTGAACAACGAGACTTAATCGATGAAGCTGCTAGTCTTCTTGGTAAGAACCGATCTGATTTTATGCTTGAAGTCGCTTGTGAAAGAGCGCAAGCAATATTACTAGACCAAGTTTTTTTTCAATTAGATAATGAAAAATTTCAGCAATTTAATTTATTACTTGATGCTCCAGTTAATAGCAACCCTGGTCTAGATCGTTTAATGTCAATAGAAACACCATGGAAGGAAATATAGTGAATCTGCAACTATTAGCTCCTAAACCATTATCATCATCTCATAGACTGGATGATTTTTTTTGTGGTGAATCATCTTTAGATGATTGGCTAAAGCGTCGGGCTCTATCTAACCATTTGAATGGAGCCAGTCGAACCTTTGTTATTGCAGATTCATATCAACATGTTTGGGGTTATTATGCATTAGCGACTGGAGCAATTTCACATAATGAAGCTACAGGACGGGTTCGTCGAAATATGCCTGAGCCAATTCCAGTTATTGTTCTTGGAAGATTTGCAATCGATTTACGTGCTCAGGGAAGAAAACTAGGTGCTTCGTTATTACAGGATGCTGTAATTAGAGTTAGAGCTGTTGCTGAAAATACTGGGGTTCGTGCGTTACTCGTTCATGCTTTGAATGATAAAGCAAAACAATTTTATGAATACTATGGTTTTACTGCATCCCCTATTAGCCCTATGACATTGATGCTTAGACTATAATTTAACCTATATTTTAAGCTTTATCTTTTATAAGTGGGTTCAGCGATACCTTATCATTTAGGGAAGATGGCGTATAATCATCCAAATAACCATTTTATACGGTGTAAGGAAACCCAAATGAAAGATATTAATTTAATCTCACTCACACAAGCGGCAAATACATTAAGTGAAGCTTATTTTACGCGTTATTATCAATATTATGGTATCGAGATTAAACCGGATGAAGTCGAAGTATTAAAAAACTTTGTCAAAAAGTTAGGTTATGAATGCGTTGATAAAAGAATATTTAATCATTTTTTTGTCGGTTACAAAATCCCTCAAATCAGTAAAGAGTTTGATTTACTCCGAATTGGTGACAATTATATTGTCAATATAGAACTAAAACGCGAATGTACCGAAGAAAAAATAAAAAAACAATTAATCCAAAATCGCTACTACTTGAAATTTCTCAATGAAAAAATTTTTAATTTCACCTATGAGTTATCGACAGATTCGTTATATTTTCTAAAAGATGACAACCTAAATGTAGTCGATTTTGAATTTCTGCAAGGAATATTATTAGGTCAAATCTTGAGTGAGATTAAAAATATAAATTCATTATTTAATCCTTCGAATTATTTAGTTTCACCTTTTAACTCAACGGATAAATTTTTAGACGGACAGTATTTTTTAACAGGGCAACAAAGTAATATCAAACGGGATGTGGTTGCCAGAGTTAATGCTCTTTCAGAGGAGCATTTTACAGCGGTTATTGGTAGTGCTGGAACAGGAAAAACTCTGTTAGTTTATGATATAGCTAATGACTTAAAGTCTTCAGGTAAACGAATATTGATCATTCATGGTGGAGGTTTAAATCCAGGGCAACATTATTTAAATAACCAAGGGTGGGATATTCAACCGATAAAACAGATTGAGAATATCAATGTCAATGATTACGATGTTATTTTCATAGACGAAGCGCAACGAATGAGAGCGTATCAATATGTTAACTTTATAGAAAAAATTAGACAAAGTAGTTGTAAGTGTATTTTTTCTTATGATAAATCACAAACCTTAAACCATAATGAAATAATAAATAATATCCCCGATAAAATATCATCTCTTGCTGGCGCCGTTACGTATTCGCTATCAGAAAAAATAAGAACAAATAAAGAGGTTGCTGCATTTATTCGCGGTTTTTTTAATAATAAAAAAAATGACCCTGTTTTAAATCGTGGTAATGTAAGTTTTGAATATTATGACAATATTTCAGATATGATGTTTTTTATGCTAGATTTAAAATCGAAAGAATGGGAAATATTACAATTCACTCCCCAATTGATAGGTTCAAGTACTCATCAGCGTTATTTAGATAATTCGAATCAAAAATCTCATGGTGTTATCGGGCAAGAATTTGATAATGTTGCCGTCATTGTTGATCCTTATTTTAATTATGATAAAAATGGCGATTTGACCTATACTGGTGACTCTTATTACCCTGCTAATAAAATGTTATTCCAAAACATGACCCGCACGCGCAATCAACTCAAAATCCTGATCCTCAATAATCCCGTTATCCTCGACCGTTGCTTAACGCTATTAACGCCTCCCCAATCCCAGTAAACGAATTGATTTATCGCTTTTTTCTAAAGAACGTTTTTCCGGCACTGTTGCAAAGTTTAAGTAGCCGGTATGCTAAATTAACTATTTCATTAATGAGGTCCGTTTGGTGAATGCATTTAAAGGTCGTCATTTCACTGGTATTATCATTCTTTGGGCTGTACGTTGGTACTGCAAATACGGTATCAGTTACCGAGAACTTCAGGAAATGTTGGCTGAGCGCGGTGTAAATGTAGATCACACGACAATCTATCGCTGGGTTCAACGTTATGCACCAGAAATAGAAAAGCGGTTACGTTGGTATTGGTGTAATCCCTCCGACCTCAACAATTGGCATTTAGACGAAACTTATATCAAAGTGAATGGGAAATGGACGTACCTTTACCGAGCTGTCGATAGCCGAGGGTACACCATTGAATTTTATCTCTCGCCTCGTCGTAATACCAAGGCAGCTTATCGATTTTTAAGAAAAATATTCAATCGCGTTAAAAAATGGCAAATCCCCAGGGTTATCAATACAGATAAAGCCGCATCTTATGGCCGAGCGCTTAACCTTCTCAAAGAAGAAGGAAAATGCCCTACACATGTAGAACATCGACAAATCAAATTTCACAATAATGTCATTGAATGTGATCATGGAAAATTGAAGCGCGTGATAAATCCCACCTTAGGGTTTAAATCAATTAAAACAGCACATGCGACCATTAAAGGAATTGAGGTGATGCGTGCGCTTCGCAAAGGTCAAGCAGAACATTTTTACTATGGCCAACCGTTAGGAGAAGTGCGCCTCGTGAATAGAGTATTCGGACTTTAATCCACTTTGAGCGGAAAAGCTCAGCTTCACGATTCTATTTGCAACAGAGCCTAAAAAAGTAATTATTATTCATGGCTATACGGCATCACCTGAGAAAAACTGGTTCCCTTGGTTAAAGGCACAGTTAGAACAGCAAGGGGTCGTGGTGAAGGTACCTGCAATGCCTGATCCATTATCGCCTGACCCACAACGCTGGCAGCAACATTTGCTAGATGCACAGATTGAATTGGATAAAGATACTGTTGTGATCGGCCACAGTCTTGGTTGTGTCACGTTATTGCGTTATCTCGCTAGCCAACAGCAGCAGGTAGGTGGTTATCTGCTAGTTTCTGGTTTTACCGAAGAGCAAGCAACATTGCCTGAACTAAAAGCGCACACTGATATTTCCCTCGATTATGCGAATTTAAAATCATTGTCAGATAAGCGTATTTCAATTATTTCGAGCAACGATTCGATTGTTTCACCACAATCTTCTAGAACATTAGCGACTTTGTTAGAAACAGAGGTTATTACCGTAGAAAATGCAGGGCATTTTTTAGATAGAGAAGGCTTTAGTGAATTTCCATTGATATTAAAAGTATTAAACTCTTAATTAATAACAGAGCGGGAGTGGCTCCCGCCTTGGTATTGTTTGATAGTTTACTTTTGCTGTTTGTTCATGATCCATGAACAAAGTTAACAAATGAACACATGGAAGAAGAGCAATTCCTGCTAATACTATTCAGATGTACTGCGGTATACAGAGTAGCTTCCTAACCTATTTTTTAATGATTAGCTATTTCTTTTCTCGCTAATTCAGCTAAAAATGCGGAGCGGTTTTTATAGTGCCCGCTTTGAGCAATGTATTTATCAATTGCAGTTAATAAATTATTTGGCATTGTTAAATTGAACTTAATGGCTTTTGACTCGTATTTTGCTGGATCTATTTCAACGAGCCCAAGCATACCGTTATCTTCTTTTAACCTTACATCACCGATATAAACAGCAGGGTCACGTGGTGCGGGTACGTGGCCACCATTTTCTGTTAATACTTCCATGTGTTGTGCGAAAGCAGCTTGAGCATTTTTAATTGTGTCTTCAACACTGTCACCAGCAAAAAAACATCCTTCAATATCAGGGAAGTAGCCATCGAAACCATCTTCAGTTTTAAAGATAAAGAGTGGATATATCATATTTTTCTAGCCTCTACTTGTGTTGATGAGCTTGCAGAGAAAGGAGCGGGAAAAACCACGCTTTGATCCCACTTCCTGTGTTATAGCAATTTCAATCCTGAAATTTGTTGTGCTTGTCGAATGACGCCTTTTGAAGAATCCTTTCTCGGATGAGGAACAGTGATTATTTTATCAAATCCCTCTTTGGTTAAAGTTATATGACTACCTGTTTGCCTAGCTTTAACCCACCCATCAGCGATCAGTTTCTTGATTAACTCTGCACTGCTCATCAATCCTCCATTCGTTGATGTGGGTATAGTACCTACTATTTGTTTTTGAGTCAAATTGCAGTAGGTTCTATACCTACTTTATGTGGAGTGATGGAAAATGCATAAAGCAAAACTAATATATGATATCGGGCTGATTTAAATTGCAGCTGGCGGGATTGGCTCCCGCCTTGGTAGGAGTGACTAACCTATTTTTTTATCCACAGCGCCAGAAGCTAAATAACCTTTATGGAAGCTAGCTTGCCTTGGGGAGATGCGTGCAACTGCCTCGGCGGAGCATGATGCATCGACTAATACAAAGCTTGCATCATCGCCTACCACAGGCCAAACTTGCTGACCTTTATTATTTAACGGTAGTTTATTACCCGTTGCGATAGCTAATGAACGCGATAGCGATAACTCGTCAGGGCGGGTATATAGCTGCGCATACAAATTGGCTTTTTCTAACATGTCACCTAAACCAAAAGGTGACCAATGGTCAACCACACTGTCCGTTCCAGACATTACAAATACGCCATTTTCATTGAGTGTTTTTAATGGCATATGTAACGTGCCGATTGGCACGGTGCTGGCAATGCTAATTTGTTGTTCAGCAAGGCGTTTAGCTGTTTCATCGGCTTGTTCAGGGGTTAATGTAGCGAGTGCGAATGCATGGCTGATAGTGACTTTACCTCGTAAACTGCGGTTTTTATCGACAGTATCAATCATGTATTCAATGGCTGCGCGGCCTGCTGGGCTGGTTTCATGTAAATGAATATCAACACCTTTATTATAATCCAATGCAATTTGGAACATGGTATCGAGAGATTTTTCCATCGCACCATCCACATTGGTAGGATCAAGTCCGCCCACATAATGAGCACCTGCCTGCATGGCTTCTCGCATCAGAGGTTCTGACTTGGACAATAATAAACCGTGCTGTGGAAACGCGACGATTTCACACGTGAGATCTTGTTGGTGCTCATTCAGTACGGTGATCAGCGCTTCTAAGTTTTTCAAACCTGAAACCGGTTCGATATTGCAATGGCTACGTGCAGTTGTCGATCCTTTAGATTGGATCAGTTTGATCAGCGCATGTGCACGCTCTTGAGTATAAGGTTGTAATTCAGGCAGGAGTTTTTGTTCCAGAGCGATCATATCCAGTATGGTTTTACCTTCGCGTGATCCAGGGGCTTGCCAAGGGCCGCCATAGAAGGTTTTATCCAAATGAATATGCATGTCGCGAAAAGCTGGTAACATTAATTTACCACCAGCACTATAGTAACTTAGCTCACTATTTGTATGCTGTTTATTAGGTAAGATAGCCGCTATTTTACCCTCGTTAATTTCAAGGGTTTGTAACGAAGTTTGAGTCCCAATAACCGTGTTATCACGGTAGTTAAAGCCCGTTTCCAGTAATACATCATCAAGATAATAGTGTTTATCTTTAATTGTTGATGTACTACTGGTAGGCAGTGTATTGGTTTCTGCGGCTGCGATACCAGATATAGCACCAAATAGAGTGCAAGTTGCCGCTAATTTTGCACCAGTAGTAAGGAACTCTCTTCTGTTAGATTGCATAGAAACTCCTTAATCAAGCGATGTCAGGTTACAGTGTGTAACCCGACTGGATATACTCGTCATCCTTCAAGTTGCAGGGCTTTTGCTAAGGTATAAATGACTACACTACGCTCGACGGGTCACCGTGTTGATCGATGCTCCCCACCTCTCTTCGCTTGTCGCCTACCTGCAACTCGAATTATTTAGAGTGTAAATCATTAACCTTGAATGATATGAGTACCGGTTTCGCCACGTAATGCTTGTGGTAGCTTTTCTGGCGTGGTGATGATCACACGTTTACCACCATTAGCGATGAATGACAGACTAGCCTCAATTTTTGGTAGCATACTGCCTGCTGGGAAGTGCCCTTCCTGCATATATTGCTGTATGGCCGTAGTGGTCGTTTCACCGAGTGCTTGCTGCTCAGGTTTGCCAAAGTGGATGCACACTTTTTCAACACCAGTGGTAATGATCAAGATATCAGCTTGCAGTTCTTTTGCTAACAACGTCGTCGATAAGTCTTTATCGATAACGGCATCAACACTTTGATAGCCACCATGACCGTTACTGATGACAGGGATCCCGCCGCCACCAGCGGCAATGACGACATAATCGTTGTTACTCAATGTGCGGATGGCAGCTGATTCGATAACACGTTTTGGTTCTGGAGACGCAACGACACGGCGGTAGCCACGCCCAGAGTCTTCCACAAAGTGCCAATCAGGGTTGGCTTGTTTTAGCTCTTCGGCCTGCTCTAAGCTGAAAAATGCCCCAATAGGTTTGGTGGGTGAATGGAAGTTAGGATCGTTTTTATCCACTTCCACTTGAGTCACAACTGTAACGGCTTGGCGGTGGTGGCGTGATGCCAAAGCATTCGTCAGCGCTTGTTGTATTAAATAGCCAATACCACCTTGGGTATCGGCAACGCAGTTAGCTAATGGTGTTAATGGTAAACCTTCTACTGAATGAGCGATCTCCGCACGACGTAAATCTAAACCAACTTGCGGGCCATTACCGTGAGTGAGTACGATATTGTAGTTACCTTCCAACATATCGCAGACATGAGATGCGACTTCTTGCACAGCTTTTTCTTGAGACTCAATAGACTGGCTGTTGTTATCTTTGATAATACTGTTGCCCCCGATGGCAACAACCACGAGTTCTTTCATTATTTATGTGTCCTGATACAGAGTGTCATTGTTGATGCGCTAGGCGCACCAACAATTAAAGGTTAGTGGTATTACGCTGATTTACTTATTTTTTCAGCTTTTTCAGATTGTTGTTGTTCTACAGTTTTGCCTTTATCCAAAAAATACTTCATAACAAACAAGCCCGCCATCATGAGGTAAGCGTACACAAACATCAAGGCAGATCCCTGTGCAATTCCTACCATTGGGGAGTGAATTATTCCAAAGAATACTAATAACGCACCTACAGCAGCGGCGATAGCACCACGTAGAGGTTGATTTAAGATTGCGAAGATGGCGATACAGCCCCAAAGCATACTGGCTAGCGGTGCGCCATTACCTAGATGTACCAAACCTTGATAGTAAACCCCTTTGCTGAGTAAAACATCGGTGCCAATTTGTGCAGCAGAGGTTCCTGCCGCGCCCATCATGCTATTCATCATGGTAAGGGCCCAGTTGGCTATCCAAGGGAACAAACAGATAAAGATCACAGGGACTTCAATTTTAGGTGTTTCTCGCACCACTTGGTTAGCCGTGACAACACCGATAAATACTAAGATTGGCACGATAGCGGTCATTGGAATGATGGCTAACATGAAGGCACCTAAGCCAAACAGTGGCACGATAAACATGGTGATACCAGAAGCTAATGTATAACCAATACTTGCCCCCATCGCTTTCCAACCTGCATGACCGACATACACAGTGACAGGGAATGGATTACCCATAAAACAGCCGACAGTAGATGATAAACCGTTAGCTAACATTACTTTACGAGTATTGTATTCATCGCCTGCGGCATGCGCACTTTCAATGTTCTCAAGGTCAAAAATATAGTTTGCTAAGCCTAGTGGGACGGCAGATGCAAGATAAGGCAGTGCGTGTGGTAGGCCTTGTAAGAAGCTATCAATATGAATACCTGGTGGGTTAAAGCCAAATGATGACATCGAGGATTTAATCGCTTCAGGGCTTTGTAGGCCAGAAATCCATGCTAGTGCAGTACCGGCAATGAGCAGTAATAAGCCTGTTGGAATACGGGCAAAAATAGGTTTTTTACCAAACCAGTTAATAAAAATCAGCAGTAACACAATAAATGAAACCGTTGGTGCTTCAAATGCTTGCAGCATCGGATTCATGGCAAGTAATAACAAACCCAATCCAGATAGGCAGGAAAGTAATACGGTACGCGGGATCATTTTACGAATGGTTTCGCCAAGGAATGAGCCGCCGACAAGGATCATCGATTCAACAAAACACCAAACGAGTGCAATTTGGATAGCAAACTCGGCGTTTTGGGTTGTTTGGTAGACTGGCATGATGACCAAAAAGGTCACTGTAAAGATAGACGGTGCACTGGGTCCAGATGGCAGGGCGGTAACATCATCGCGTCCGGTTTGTTTTGCCAGTTGCTGTCCAAAATAGGCATAGCTGATACTGGCGAGCAATACGGCAAAACCAAAAGCGGGGGCAATACGCCCATAAACAATCTCTTTCGGGATACCGACCACAAAGATCAGCAACCCCATCATGGTGAGTAGGTTAGTTAAGTTATTGGTCATTAGGCCAAAGTAGGCCGCCCAGTCACCACGTTTCCATTTTAGTTTCATTATACTCATGGAATGTATCCTTCAAGGAAGAGACCGCGTGTGCAGTCAAACAATTAAAAGCCCTTGGTAAAAAATTGTTATTGTTGGGTGCCCAGCTGAAACTGGGCACTTATTGCACAACTAAGCGTATTTTTCTGCGTAAGCTAACATTGATTTTTCAAAGCAATCAAATGGTGGATGAACAATACCGGCACCAATCATACCGATACCTGCGTCTTTATGAGCGATAGCCGTATTGATGACCGGAAGGATACCGCTAGCGGCGACTTTAGTAATATCAATCGCAGTTGGAATACCCATAAATCCAAGTAATGGAATGGTCACGTTCGGGTTTTCACCTAAGGTGATTTCACGCATTTGTCTTGAAAAATCAACGGCTTCTTCAACAGTCCCACCCACAAGAGCAACAATCGCTGGCGCTGTTGCCATCGCAAAACCACCGATGCCATACGTTTCCGTGATCGCCGAGTCACCAATATCAAGACCTGAGTCTTCAGGTTTATAGCCCGCAAACATTGGGCCAATAACTTGCTGTGATGGTCCTGTGAACCACTGACCAGGTAATCCGCTGATACGTAAACCGAATTCAAACCCGTTACGTGCCATTGTCGTGACAACCGTGCTGTATTCGATGCCATGGGCAGCATCCATGGCGGCTTTACACATTGCCATCCATGTTGGGCCTGAGAAATAATCACTACTTGCCACAAAATCAAATACGTCTTTTTGCTGGGCGACAGTAAAATCCGTTTGGATAATATAAGGGGTTAACGCTTGGATCAGTAAAGTGGTGCCTGCATTATTGCGGTTGTGGCATTCATCACCCATATGTAATGCTTGAGCTAACATCAGGCGTAAGTCAATTTCGCCTGCGAGTTTCATCGCATCACGTAGCATTGGGCCTAATACATCTCGCATCCAATTTAAACGGTCGATCACGCTTTGGTCATTGGCGCCCATACGTAAAATTTTCGCCATCTGCTCACTCAGGTTAGTGAAAGCGCGGTTACCGTAAGTTTTGTTTTCAACGATATGCATAAACATGGAGGCAGAGGTGACACCTGCCATCGAACCCACACAATCATGTTCATGACAAGGTGAGAAAATAATCTCACCGGAAGCGGCAACACGCTCTGCATCAGCTAAGTCAGTGGCTAAGCCTTCGAAGACTAATGCGCCTGTGACCGCACCTTTCATTGCGCCACACATATCTTTCCATGCCACAGGGGGACCTGCGTGCAGTATGGTATTTTTAGTCATACCGGGTACGACATTAATTGCTTGGTCATAACCGACTAATACAGGTTGTGACTGAATAATCCGCTCAAGCGCTTGTGCATTGGCCGCGGCAATTTTTTCCTGTAGCGCTGCATTACTTTCAATTTTGTCTAGCGCGTGGATCACGGCAACATTGCCTTGTCCCGGAGGAGTCCAATTTAAATGTGTGACAGGAACATGTTGTTTTTTCAGATCATCACTGAACATTTCGATGCCAACATTAATCACATTCAATGGTTGCTTAAATAATGAAGTCATTATGCGTTCTCCCCTTTCCAGACAAACTCACGTGCTAACAAACCGGTATTGGTGCTACTACTTGCCCAAATCACGCCTGCATCGGTTAGCATTTTTACTTGTGCCTCCATTGAGGGTGTGTCTTGGTCTGTACCCAGCACATAACCTAAAATTTCTAATTCACGACCATCTTGTTTAGCGATATTTTTTGCTGCTTTGATAGCTTCAATCATCACGCCAACGGGATCTTCATGAGAGCCATAACCGAGCACAAAGTCCATGACGATCACACCCACTTCAGGGTCACGCGCTTCTTGCAATAGGCGCTCGATACGATTCGTTGGGTCAATCATTGGGTGTGGCTTGCCGTTGGTAAAATCATCATCACCAAAATCAAGGAAAGTGTGAGCGATACTGCGATTGAGATCTTTTAAACGATAGTCAGGGTTTGGCTGAATGTTGCTGTAAACATCATCATATTTCTCGAGGGCGGCAAACATGGCTTCGTCACATAAGGTTCCGCCACAGAATAGACCTCGAATATATTTTTGCTGAGGGGAGAGTTTTGCTCGTACTTCTTCAATTAACGGCCAATTTAAAGAGTGCAGATTGAGATCTTCTTTTTTGATCCCCGTTAGTAGAACCGCTTTTAACGCCGCTTCTTTGGTACTTTGCGCAAAGCTGAGTCCAGCTTTATCTTCTGGGATCGGTTGGCTACCAAGGAAGCAAACGACGACAGGTTTATGACATTTCTCGGCTTGCTCTAGGACTTTTTTAGCAACCGCAGGTGCTGGTGGTTTGGAAATTAAAGCGATCACTTTGGTTTCATCGTCGGCGTCGAGCATTTTTAGGGCATCAATCATCATGATCCCGCCGATCTTTTCACTCAGATCGCGCCCACCTGTCCCGATCAGCTGTGAAACACCTGCACCAAATTCATGAATACGTACACTAAGCTCTTGGCTACCCGTTCCTGATGCCCCAATGATACCAATACTGCCACGGCGTACGCTGTTACCAAAACAGAGTGCCGCACCATTAATAATCGCGGTTCCGCAGTCAGGTCCCATCATTAATAAACCTTTACGGCTGGCGAGTTGCTTGAGCGCTAGCTCATCATCGATGGAAACGTTATCCGAGAACAGCATAACGTTGAGATCGTTTTCGAGTGCAATACGCGCCTCACGAGCAGCAAACTGGCCATTAACTGAAATCACCGCCAAGTTGCTTTCAGGGATATGGGTATGGGCTGAATTAATGGTGGCATATTTGGCTTCGTGCTGTGAACCACCTTGGTTTTTCTTATTAAAGAGTTCTTCAATGGCAATTAAAGTCGCTTCATTAGCTTCATCGCTGCTGCCTTTAATGATGATCATTAAATCACCATTTTTAGCGTCTTCTAATTCAGGGGTTAATAGCCCTAAATTTCTGAGTACTCCCTTATTCATTTCTGTTGCCATCGCCACAAAGGCTTGCTCGACATTATCGAGCTGATTCGCTTTTGTGGAGATAGACATCAGTGATACGGAATCAAAATACGTATTCTTTTTGATGACAACTTTAGTCGACATACCTTTCTCCAAAATAATGGGTAAGATACAAAGCGTCACGAATGCCAAATAGCATGTCGCTGCCTGAACTAGACCCGATATCTAAAATCTGACGAAACTGTGGATAAATATCTTTTTTGCTTGCTGCTACTAACATTTGCAGTAGCTGTAATATGTTTTCTCGATATTGATGATTAATGGCTTTTTCTAAGGTAATGGCACTGACTTTGGTGGTTGTTGTGCGTGCATTATTAATACCTTGTTGAAACTGGCATTTAAGATGTTGTAGTGGATGGTGCTTGAGCAATAAAAATGCCATTAGCCCCACTAAATAGTCATCTGCCGATGGTGTTAAACCAATGCCTAACCCAATAAATTGTTTAATAATATCTGGTAGTATTTGATACTGCTGTTTTAGCAATACATTAATTAATTCATTTCGTAATAAATTTAATTTTTCAGATGTAGCTAAATAAAATAAGTTATCACCACAATAATTAAATAACGAATTCCCTTCTGTTTTTAGAAGTTCATCAATGATATTTACCTTGTTATTTAAAAAAGAAAGGTACTGTTTTTGGTTTATTTTATTAGGATTAAAAAAAATTTCTTTTGGAAGCCATTTTTGACAAAAAGAAAAAGATAAAAAATAATGGTCAGCCAAATAAATAATTTTTTCAGAAAAATAAACCTGATCCCCTTCCTGTAAATTTAATCGAGTAAAATCATTGTTTAATATTCGACAACTGTTTGGCGCATTATCTAATTCAGTACTGAGCAAAGTAAAAAGTGTATCACCTACAGAAATATTGAGTGCTTTATGAAATATTTGCTCTACTGTACCTGAAAAAGCAGGCTGATCTAACAATTGCAGAAATGCTACATCAGCCGAAATACCATACAGTTGTTGTCGTTGAGTCTTGATGGTATCCACAAGCCTCCTTGTGATGCATTATGCGCCAGCCGCTATCAGCAATTCCGCAATTTCGTGATAACCTTTTTCACGTGCTAACTCTAAAGGTTTCTTACCGTATTTATCGGTCATATGTGGGTTTGCGCCATGGTCGAGCAGCAGCTTGACGATTTGTTGTTGTTTCTCTCCGCCATCATTGAGCACGATAGCTTCAAGTAAGGGTGTCCAGCCAACAAAGTTGGTGTGATTAACATTAATTTCTGTTTTTTCTAGTAGCTCACGAACGATTTCAACATGACCTTTTTCGCTAGCAGGGGTAATGCCTACGCCACCAAAGCGAGTTAATAAATCTAAATTTGGTTTCGCTGGAAGTACGATACGCAATAATGTTAAATCATTATTTAAGCAGCTTAATAAAAATGGGTTAAAACAGGTTTGATCTTGTTTATTAATATCAGCACCTGCATTAATCAGAAATTTAACGCATTCATAATGTTTATTGAGGCTGGCATTGACAATAGCAGTACGTCCTTGGCGGTTGGTGATATTGATATCAACCCCTTTTTCAAGACAGCTTTTTAATATGTCTAGATTGCCTTGCTCTGCGGCGGATAAAAATTCCTGTTCGATTGTCATGATAGTCCCCTGTTAAGGTTGTTAAACCCAATATCTCTTTATAGTCGCTGTACTTCAAGTGACAGCGCTGTTCGTTAAGGTATAAGTGACTGTGCTCACTGGCACATGTCAGCGTATTTGCTATGCCCTTCGCGACTCTTTTGCTTGTTGCCTAGCTGCGCCTCGAACTACTTAGAGTATAAAAATCTATCTGATATTTATGATGAACTCAGCATAGCAAGCACTTAATAGAAATAAAATCCATTTAAATTTAATTCATCAATAGTGAATGCCATTATTGAATTATATTCAATAATTATACTTTTTTGTGCGGAGAAGCATTATTTTTTAGCCATTTTTGATATTTTTTGTCCAAAAAAACGGCAAAGACATCAAGAAATATTGGCTAATGAGCGAGTGGAAAAATAATTTAATGAGTTTTGTGACGGGTATCAAATTAAGCGTTTCATAACGGTTAAAAATGTAAATTGATTGTTCAGAAATAGCATGTTGTTCTATGTGACTTTTAGTTATAAGCTTATAAATATTAATTGGTTATCTGCTTTTGTTAATTTTTTTTAGGTAAAATTAGGCGAAAAGTGGCATTCATTATTTATGCCTCGGTATGTCGATCTATTTCTGTTAATCTAGTAAATAGCGCGGCTAAATTAATCTGATTTAGCAGTTATTAAATATAATTCACAGAACCTGTTCTTTTTGATTGTTTTTTCTCCTGTTTGGACTTCCAGTATGAACTCGATATTTACCGAAGAAAATTTACTGACCTATACCACCGCGGCAAAATACGCCAGTTTTAGCAAAGCCGCAGAGGAATTGGGAATTACCACCTCAGCTGTCAGTTACACCATCAAACGCATTGAAACCTACCTCGATGTCGCGTTGTTTATCCGAGATACTCGTAATATTGAATTGACGGAAGCGGGTTATTATTTTTACCGTAAAGCCACTGATTTGCTAAATAACTTTCATCTGATTAAAAAAAGCATTTATTCGATTGAACAGGGCATAGAAGCACGGGTGCGTATTTGTATCAATCAGCTGTTATATACCCCGTATCATACCGCTAAGCTATTACAAATCCTTAAAAAGCAATTTCCTACTTGCCAGATCACGGTAACGACTGAGGTGTATAATGGTGTATGGGATGCGATCATTAATAACCATTCGGATATTGCAATTGGGGCGCCTGGCACATTAATGGATGGAGGCGGCATTGATTATACCGAAATAGGTGCTATTCATTGGCAATTTGCCATTGCGGCAACTCACCCACTGGCATTGATGCCTGAGCCTATTGCTGAGAGTCAGCTACGGTTATATCCAAACATCATGGTGGAAGATACGGCACATACAATTAATAAACGAGTAGGTTGGCTGCTACATGGTCAAGAAGCGATACAAGTTCCTGATTTTAATACTAAATGCCAATGCCAGATTTTAGGGGAAGGGATCGGCTTTCTGCCTGATTATCTGGTGAAAGAACATGTAAAAAGTGGTTTATTGGTGATTAAGCAGATCCAAAATCCACGACAGGATTCACACATGTTATTAGCCACCCAGCACTCAGCTACAGGGTTAGTCACACAATGGATCCGTAGAGAATTTGCTGCAAATGGTATGTTAACTAAGTTATATAGTGATATTTTAAAACCCATCAACCAATGAAGGGTTGAGGTTATTGATGAAGCGGGATAAACGTGGGGGGACCCGCTCCGTGTTATCAGTCGAGAATCAATGAATTGATTTTCCTATTTTATTTTAAACGTTAACGACTACTGACCATTATTGGGAAGCGACGTCCAACGCTTTATCGATAGCATCTGGGATAACGCTGCCATGGTTTTTATCAGGGAATAAAGTAAATTCACATATGCGCTCGTGGTTATCAATTTCAGTGCATAATTGCCGTGCACTAATCCAGCTAGAGCGGGATTGATAGTGCTTAATTTGTTCTTCACTTAGTTTTGATAAATCAGGCTTTTCTTCTAAACCACCTAAAGTGATAAACAGTGGTGATGCTTTTTGTGGCTGAGTGAGTTTGCCCAAATTAATCATTTCACCTTTACCCCACCATAATGAAGGACTCGCCGAGACAAATGCATTGAATGCATCGGGGTGGTTTTGATAGGCCATCAACGTAAATAAACCGCCAAATGAGTGCCCGAAGAGAGTTTGCTTTTGTTTATCAAAACTAAAAACGTGTTCAGCCCAAGGACGAATTTGACTATTAAGAAATTGGTATAATTCGTCAGAACCCCCGCCTTGTTGGAAATCACTCCCTGAAACCCGCGGAGTGTAGTCGTAATCACGCAATGATTTAGGAAAAGCTTCATTAATTGGATAACCAATACCAATAATGATAGGTAGCTTATCAGCAGGCAGCTGTTGTATTGCACGGTTGACAACCAATGGAAATAAGCCATTTCCATCAAGCATGTAGAGTATTGGCCGTGAATTACCCGCAGCATGTGGTATGGCACTAAAAACCCGATAACTGCGTGTTCCCTGAGTACTACGGGTATTTTCCATGTCGTGATGTTGTACGTCATAGAATTGACTGACTCGCTCATCTAATGAGGGAGGTACTTGTGATGGTCGAGCAAAGGCAGTAGACAACGTCACGGTGAGTATTAAACCAGAAATAATTAATTTATTTATCATATTCAGATAGACAGCATACAGAAAAGCAGATATCAGATGATACCTGCTTTTTAAGGTTAAAATATATTAAAAACTCACATCAACATTTGCCCAATAACGGCGACCGTCTTCAACGTCCCAGTTACCGCCTTGCTTATCGATTTTAGGGCCTTTTTCATCTGCGATATTCAGTACCGCTAAATTGAGCTTAGTATTTTTCAACAGTTGATAAGTCATCCCAACATCCATCGTGGTGTAACCGCTACGGTAGCGTGGTTTGGTATAACCATTACGTTGGGATGCCCAAACTTGTTCACCTTCGTAGTGGGCTCGGGTATACAGATTGAGATCGTCACTGTAGCGCCAATCTAATTTTGCATTTGCAGTATGTTTTGGCGTTTTATCTAACGGATAGCCTTTGAGTGACTGACCGCTAGACAGTTTTTCGTCATTGCTTTCACGTTTTGAATCCACATAGGTGTAATTCAGGCTAAGTTTCCAATCTTCAGCCAGTGGGATCCCCGTTGCAACTTCAATGCCTTTAATATTCGCTTTACCCACGTTGTCATATTTGTAGATATTAAAGTTAGTTCCTGACTCTTTTTCCCCTGTTGCATAACTTGTTAGCTTGTTTTTAAAGTCAGTATTAAAGAAGGTTAGGCTGGCATTGAACCCTGATGCATGGTCATACGCAATACTGATTTCTTCGTTCAGGCTTTTCTCGGGTTTTAAATTTGGATTGCCATAAATGATCCCTTTACCACCTTGGGTTGATGTCCCATAACCTGCACTGATTTCACGTAAGGTTGGCGCACGGAAAGCTTGTGAAACCCCACCTTTAATGGTGATTTCATCAGTCAGATAATAAATGGCATAACCTCTTGGGTTCCAATGATTGCCATAGGTTTCATGGTGATCTAACCGCAAACCACCGGTTAAAATCAGGTCATCTGTTGCAGTAAACTCATCTTCAACAAATAAGGCGTGTTGATCTACCGACATCGAGGTCTTTTCCATGGTTTCTGGTGCAACCAGCGAACTGTCTTTTAATTTAGCATGTTGATATTGGCCACCGACAGTGAGCACGTTATCAGGTAAAAAGGCGACAACTTTGCCGTCAACGACCGTATTGGTGATGTCAGGGACGCGTTCTTCATAACCACCGACCCATTTTCCTGTGGCATCATCGCGTTTTTGTGACTTAGTTTTGCGTTTTGTTTGTTCTTGATAAACGCTCATTTCAGTTTTGATCACATCCCAATCACCTTTATAGGTTAAGGCCATATGATTACGGTTGTTATGGATCTCTGTTTTGTCGTTATCTTGCTTTAATCCGCCGCGGATTTCGTAGTCGCTAATTGATTTACCCGGTGTTGCGGTTCTTTCTTGGGTTGTTCTACCAGCTTCAAGTAAAAAGGTTTGGTTTTCTAATGGCGTGAAAGTCAGTTTAGCGGTCAGGCTGCGATTATCTTTTTGGTCATGACCTTCAAGAATTTTATCTTCTTGGCGATAATCTCCCCCGCCATATAATTGTAACCCTAACTTGTCTTTGATCAGGGGGCCTGAAAGATAGAAGTTACCGTCAGTTGAGTTACCGCTATCACTGTTTTCCTGCAAAATACCGCCCATGGCGACATTACCATGCCACTCATTGGTGACTTTTTTCGTGATAATATTAATTACCCCGCCCATGGCATCAGAACCATATAAAGAAGACATTGGGCCACGGATCACTTCAATACGTTCAATAGCCTCAACGGGAGGCATAAAACCAGCTTCGTAACCACCGCTACCATTTGGGCGCGATTCACGGCTATTTTGGCGGCGTCCGTCCACTAGTATCAGGGTGTATTCACCCGGTAGACCACGAATATTAATATCTTGTTTATTCGCACTGCCAACAACACTGACACCTTCAACATCTTTAACAGCATCAGCAAGGTCACGGACGGGTTTATTTTGTAGTTGTTCTTTGGTGATGACGGTAATACTGGCAGGTGCATCACGTAATTGTTGTGAATAGCCTGACGCAGTGACAATCATTTTATCTGCATCTTCTTGAGCGAGAGCATTAAAAGAGGCTGTAGCAGCGATAACAGCAGCCGCTAATCGTGTGTAGTGGCAGTGAATTGACATAGTATCCCTTAGTAAATGAAAATCTAAATGTAAATGATATTGATAATCATATCTTGTACGAATACTACCATTGATATGTGCAAAAAATAAATACGAGATTCATTAACTAAAGTATCTTTAAGAGGGAATTAACACGAATGAGGCAAGGTGATAAATCAGTGCTAACAAGAATACTGAAATAAATTAACAGTGTTGAGTTGGCTGTAGAGAATATTGAGATGGGTGCTTCATAGATATAGGTGCGTAGCCGTTAGCTACGCACATTGAGCCTTATTATTGTTTGGCTTTCTTAACCTGCTCGACAAAGTTTGCTTTGGTATCTTTTTTACAGGCATCGATCACGAGAGGAGTGATGGTTTGGATACCATCAACATCAAGTACCGCATCTTCAACTTTATCTTTTTTGGTTAATAGTTCACCAACACCGACCGCGGTTGGATAGAAATTATCGTCGATAGCTAAAAATTCTTCACAGGTCCACTCTGCAACAGGCTTAGCTTCATCTTTCTTATCTGCTGCCATTGCAGACATACTCGCTAATGAGGTAATAACCGCACCGATAACAAAATATTTTTTCATCATTTCACCTTAATGTTTAACGTTCAATAAATGTAGTTTTCATAGAAGGTTGTAATAGAGTTAGAAAATCGAGCGTCCTATTCTTTAATAATCATAGATGATGAAAAATAAAATTTAAAGAGCGTAAACCGATGGTATTTATATGATTATTGCTTTCCAATGCTATTTTGTTAAAGTTTGAAATTAAACACTAATGACATCGCTAAATGATAATGAATATAAAATGCTAATTAAGTATTATTTAATTGACGTCATTTTTACTTTTATTAAAACTATTTATGGGTATACTTTTTTAATCAACTAAAAATAAAATTTAAATTTATTATCAATTCTTGACTGGTATTAATGCCAGCTATTACATCGCCCAAAGGGAAAAGGTTTAGACTAACGACTCGTAATACTTCACGTTGTGCCATCTAGTCGCACCTCGAATTATTGAGAGTACACATAGGTCTAATAGAGTGGAAGCATCCATTGTCGAAGCTGTTAAAGCGGAGAAACCTTTCTATGCCTTTAAAGAGTCAAACATCTTGTGTGATCACTATCTCGAATGTTCCTAGCACCAAACGGATCTTAGTGATAGATGTCGGCGGCACTCACGTCAAACTCTATACCGCACCAAATACACCAGCAATTGAATTTGTTTCTGGCGATAAAATGACACCAGAACAATTTATTCATGATATTAATCAATATGTTGACCCTACTTCATTTGATAGTGTGAGTATTGGTTTTCCTTCGCCTATTTCAGGTAACCGTATTCTTAAAGAACCGGTTAATTTAGGGGAGGGCTGGGTTGATTTTGATTTAGTGAATGCTTTTCCATGCCCAATTCGCCTGATTAATGACGCAGCCATGCAGGCTGTAGGTAGCTATGAAGGTGGCAGTATGTTGTTTTTAGGATTAGGAACGGGGCTAGGGAGCGCTTTGGTGGTTAATCAGCAACTACAACCTATGGAGATAGCCCATCTCCCCTATCTTGAGCATGATTATGAATATTATGCGAGTGAGCATTATCGTGAATTGGTTGGCGATGAGGTATGGCGACAAAGCGTATTGACGATTGTGGACTATTTTTATCAAGCATTAATGCCGGACTACATTGTGATTGGTGGAGGTAATGTACATCACTTTACTCAATTACCTAAGTATGTCCGACGTGGAGATAACGACAAAGCCTTTCTTGGTGGGATCAGAATTTGGGGAAATAACCTATGAATCAATCATCTGTAAATCAGCTTCAACTAGGTTTTATTGGACTTGGCAGAATGGGCGCTGCGATGGTACGCCGCATCCAGCAAGCCGGCATTTCATGTGTGGTATATGACCAAAATGCAGCGATCCGCCAGCAATTGCCTGATAGCGTCATTTTTAGCCACTCTCTTGAAGAGATGGTGAAAAATATGCAGGCACCAAGACATATTTGGTTGATGTTACCTGCGGCCGTGGTTGACACAGTGATCGCTCAACTGAAGCCATTATTAGAAAAAGGTGACACGCTGATTGATGGGGGTAATTCTCATTTCACTGAGGATATTCGCCGAGCCAATGCATTAAAAGCCGAAGGACTGCACTATATGGATGTGGGTGTCAGTGGCGGAGTATGGGGTGAAGAGCGTGGTTATTGCCAAATGATTGGTGGGCCGAAAGAGCACTATCAATATTTAGAGCCAGTTTTTCGTGCCTTAGCTCCGGGAGTGGATGCCGCACCACGTACGGAAGGTAATAACGGTGAGCCTTCTCCAGCGGAACAAGGTTATTTATATTGCGGCCCTAGTGGCGCCGGCCACTTTGTCAAAATGGTTCACAATGGCATTGAATATGGCTTGATGGCCGCTTATGCGGAAGGTTTGAACATCCTGAAACATGCGGATCAAGGGCTAAATCCAGTTGCGGCGGATGCCGAAACTGCACCACTTGAGCATCCTGAATATTATCAATATAAGCTACCGGTTGGTGAGATCAGTGAGCTATGGCGCCGAGGTAGTGTCGTTGGATCATGGTTGCTTGATTTGATCGCACAAGAGATGCATCAATCACCCGATCTCGAAAATTATGCAGGCCGAGTCTCTGACTCAGGAGAAGGCCGTTGGACATCCACTGCGGCAATCGATCTTGGTGTGCCTGCACCAGTCCTGACTAGCGCGCTCTATTCACGTTTCTCTTCCCGTGATAATGATTTGTTCGCTGATCGTGTTCAATCGGCAATGCGTCATGCGTTCGGTGGACATAAAGAAAAATCCGCCGATCAAGGGGGATCCAAATGAGCCGTTCTTCTTTAGTGATCTTAGGGGCAAGTGGTGATCTAACCAAACGATTATTAATGCCATCACTATTTCGTTTGCATCGACTGGGTTTGATCCCTGACTTGAATATTATTGGTTATTCGATTGATAAATGGGATCGCGACGCTTTTTTAAAACATATTCATGATGCCCTTGCTGAATTTATTACAGACTTCAATGAGACAGAATGGAAAGCTTTTAGTGAACAGCTAGATTTTGTTAGTGGTTCACTTGAAGCGGATGCATTACGAGCACTGGAAGGCAAATTAACGCCATCGGCTCTGTTTTATCTCGCATTACCGCCAACTTTATTTGGACAGGCAGCGCAAGCGATTGGGGAAGCAGGATTATCCAAAGAAGAGGGTGACAATTGGCGACGTATTATCATTGAAAAACCATTTGGTACCGATTTAGCGTCTGCAAAATTACTACGTGAACAAGTCCACGCTTATTGGGACGAATCACAGGTTTATCGTATCGACCACTTTCTTGGTAAAGAAGCGACACAAAATTTGATGATTTTCCGCTTTGCTAATCGTGTATTGGCACCTGTTTGGAATGCCGAGCATATCGAGCAAGTACAAATTACCTATGCAGAGACGTTAGGGGTTGAAAACCGAGCGGTCTATTATGACCACTCGGGCGCCATGCGCGATATGTTACAAAACCACCTAATGCAGCTATTAACCTTGGCAGCGATTGAACCATTAGGTCGCTGGGATGGTGAAATTCTGCGTGATCATAAAGTTGAAGTGTTGAAATCAATTCGCCCGACCGATGATATGAACGCAAATGATTGGGCGGTGCGCGGGCAATACTGCGCAGGGCAAGTCAATGGTGAAACGGCAACGGATTATTGTAACGAGCCGGGGATCCCTGTGGATACGAATACAGAAACTTTCGCGGCATTGCGAATTGAGATTGATAACTGGCGTTGGAAAGGCGTGCCATTTTATCTGCGTAGTGGTAAGCGGTTAGCCAATAACTACGCAGAAATTGCGGTGCAGTTTAAAGCTCCAGCGGGCGCGCTGCCGGGGGACGTTGAAGTCGATAATAATTGGCTCGTCTTTAGGTTATCCCCAACCATGGGTATGGATATGCACATGACGGCAAAATTACCCGGTATGCATTTGAATACACATGGGATCACACTGAGTGCACCTTATACTCAGCCTGGCCAATATGAGGTATCCGCCTATGAGCAGTTACTGATTGATGCATTGAATGGTGAGGGGGCTCACTTTTTACGTTTTGATGAAGTGGAATGGGCATGGCGGATCATTGATCCTGCATTAAAAGCTTGGCAACAAGGCATGCCTGATTTGTATAAAGCGGGAACTCAAGGGCCTGATACACAATCAAGAATTATGCGTTCTGGGCATCAATGGCGTTCTCTCTTCGAGCAGGAGAACAGCGAATGAATCAGCAACACGCCCCCGGAGGACCGGGTAGCACAGCAACATGGACCAGCAGTGCAAAAGATATGGTCGGAACGGCGATAGGGCAAGGTCGCGTATGGTTTACTGTAGGGTATGGTATTTTAAATGAAGTCTATTGGCCTTCTTGTAGTACCCCCCATATTCGTGATTTAGGTTTTATCATTGCAGGGGATGATTTTTGGTCTGAAGTGAAGCGAGTCAATCAATATGAGTTGACTACACCATCATCTTCTTTACCGATCCCTAAAATTGTTCACCACCATGAACGCTATCGCCTTGAATTAGAAATTATTACGGATCCTGCGCGTGATGTGCTGCTGATTCGGTATCACCTAGAAGGAGAAGGGCTAAGGTTATATCCGCTGTTAGCGCCACATATCGGCGGCGATGGTGATGATAATTATGGCTCAGTCTCTCCTCATGGCTTAACGGCACATAAAAAAGGACGCCATCTGATATTAGCGGCAGAAAGCGGTTTTAACCGCGCCAGCGTGGGTTATGTTGGCAGCTCTGATGGGTGGCAGGATTTTAGCCAAAATGGCTATATGAGCTGGGAATACCAGCAAGCAGGGCCGGGTAATCTCGCGATGATGGGGGAACTCAATCGTAACTCAGGGGTATTAGCGTTAGCGTTTTCAGATAGTGCACAAGGCGCAGCAACGCTGGCGGCGAGCTCGATTGCAGCGGGCTACCAAGAAGCGCGACGCCAGTACGCTTATTTATGGGCAGCATGGAATGAAACGGTCAATTTTCCCGGTTTGGACAAATTACCTAAAAATTTATCCGATGCTGTTCGTACCTCGATTGCGGTGATCAAAACACACGAAGGACGCACTTTTCCTGGCTCATTAGTGGCAAGTCTAAGCACTCCGTGGGGGGATACGCATAAAGACGCTGGGGGTTATCACCTCGTATGGCCACGCGACTCTGTTGAAGTCGGTTTTGCTATGTTGGCTTGTGGTTTAATTGCCGAGGTGCGTGCATTAATGGCTTATTTGATTGCTATTCAGCAGCCTGATGGTCATTGGATGCAAAATAACTTCACCGACGGTCAACCTTATTGGCAAGGCATACAACTGGACGAAGTGGCATTACCGGTACTTTTTGCTGCGAAACTACATGAACAAGGGCTATTGGGTGAAATGCAAGGTGCTGCAATTCGAATGGCACGTAAGGCATTAGCATTTATCGCTCAATATGGTCCAGCTAGCCCACAAGATCGCTGGGAAGAGAATGCAGGTATTAACCCGTTTACTTTGTCAGTTTCGATTGCGGCACTGGTGGCTGGGGCAAAAGCCGGATTCTTAGAAGAAGGTGATAAACAATATGCACTTGATTTAGCTGATGATTGGAATGAGCGTCTTGAGTCTTGGGTCTATGTCAAGGATACCAAACTCGATCGCGAGCTAGGAATTGATGGGCATTATGTTCGTTTAAACCCAAATAGCCATTCTGCACGCTTTGGTGATGTGATGTTACGCAACCGTAACAACGAAACTATCAGTACACGTGCGCTATTAGGCATGGAGTATCTGTATTTAGTTCGTTTAGGATTACGGAAAGCCACTGATAAACGAATTGAAGATACGACAAAACTGGTTGATAAGTTGCTATGCATGCAATTACCCGCAGGCCCATATTACTATCGCTATAACGAAGATGGTTATGGCGAACATGAAGACGGACGTGCATTTGATGGTAGTGGCGTTGGGCGTTTGTGGCCGTTATTAAGTGGTGAACGAGGCCATTATGCTGCGGCTTGCAAACAAGATGTTACACCGTACTTGAATGCGATTTTAGCCTCTGCCAGTACAGGCGGGATGTTGCCTGAGCAAATATGGGATAAGGAAAGTATTCCTGAACGAGGGTTGATAACCGGAAGACCGAGCGGTAGTGCAATGCCACTGATTTGGGCTCATGCGGAGCTGATTAAGCTGATTTATGTACAGAAAACCGGTATCCCTATTGAGCAATTAAAATCAGTCAGTGGGCGTTATGGCGTTCAGCCGCCAATGGCTAGAGCTCGTCATTGGCGTGATAGCCAGCCTTGTGGTTTTGTATCCACTACTCATGAGCTGTGGATTGAGGCACAAGAGCCATTTGTTCTACATTATGGTTATGATAATTGGCAGGATATTCAAGAACAAAGTAGCCAACCTCTTGGTTTAGGGCTTTATGGTGTTCCATTAAATATCAGTGCATTAGCGGGAAAAACGCTGCGATTTACACGTCGATTTGATGGCCGAGGCTGGGAAGGCCAAGATTGGCATGTAGATATTAAAGCTTAATCGCTCCAGCTAAACATAATATGTTCGTTAACAGTCTGAGCGAGTACGTTTTTAACGTACTCGCTGCTCTTAAATAACAAATAAAATAATACTGTAAATTATTATCCTATGTGATTTAATCACTTTGGTAAATATTAACGTGTAAAAATTAAAATAACTTTTTTTGAGTTGTTGAGGAGATCGTGATTCAGATAGAAAAGTTAAATAAGAGTACCTATAGTGTGCGATTTTAATTTTCTAGAGAATTACTTTAATGAATTCACAAATAGTTGGGGATATTTATGTACATAGTAGGTAGGAGATAATGATTATACACTGATTAATG
Organism: Providencia sp. PROV236; assembly: GCF_033676985.1. Lineage (NCBI taxonomy): Bacteria > Pseudomonadati > Pseudomonadota > Gammaproteobacteria > Enterobacterales > Morganellaceae > Providencia > Providencia sp. PROV236. The sequence goes on from NZ_CP096297.1 coordinate 168,707, forward strand.
GTATAAACTATATGGTAATCCTAAAAATGGCTCAACTAGCATTAAAATATTATACATAATAAACAAACTAAACTATAATCAATATTGATTATTACTAATCTTATTCCTAAATTTATTACTCATTTAAATATAATTAATATAGTCTAATTTTTATTTTTTTGTTTATGCTTGTGTTAATTAGATAATTATGAATTGTAGCCCAATTATTTTTCATTGAACACTCATCTATTCATATTTAATTAGTCTTTTTTTGTATTTTATGTATAAGCAGCGTTATATAATTATTAATTAACGTATGGAATTTAGCGATGAGTTATACGGATAATTAACTATATTTTAAAGGGTTGCTACAGGATAAAGGATAAATTAAATACTCATTATATACGTTAGAATTTCTATCATTACCAATGCCACAGTTAAATGTGGCATTTAATTAACTATCTAATCATGTTAAGTGTATTCTCGTATTTTCTAACTCCTCCATAATTGTTCTAATTGTTTGACTCTTCAATGATTTTATCCTTTCTGCAACATATGGTTGCAAAAAACATTTGCATTAAGTAGCAATTTACTATTGACCATAAGCCGAATTTATATAGGATGTGTGGAAACTAAAGTAAAATATCAATAATTATTCTTTTTTTATCACCGGGACAATTTAACTCTTTTAATGGGTGAGTGATTGCTCATTAGAAGTCCTATGCTCTGAATTTATTATTCATTATAATTTTGAGCATTTTTTAATCATGCAATAAGATTTTAAGCTAATAAGGAGCTTAACTTATAATGAGTAAAAAAGATCTCGGTAGTGTCGCACCAAAAGAACGAATTAATATCAAATATACTCCTAATGATGGTGGAGCTAAATCTGAAATAGAGTTACCGCTTAATATGCTGATCGTAGGTGATATGATTGGTCGAACGGAGGAAACTCCTATTGAAGAGCGTAAAGCTGTTTCGGTAAATCAAAATAACTTTAATTCAGTGATGGAAAGTGCTGGAATTAGTTTAAACATCAATGTTGAAAATACACTTGATGAGAAAAGTGATTCTGAGCTTAATGTCAATTTAGATATTAAATCCTTACAAGATTTCTCTCCTGATAATGTTGCGCGTCAAGTTCCTGAATTGAAAAAACTATTGGAACTGAGAGAGGCATTAGTCGCCTTAAAAGGTCCTCTTGGTAATATCCCAGCTTTTAGAAAACGTCTGCAAGAGCTTCTGGAAAATGAAGATACTCGTGAGCAGCTGTTGAAAGAGCTTGATATCGCTAGCCAAAAATAATGTTTATAGAGGATTATTTCATGTCGTTAAATAGTGAAACTCAGGAACAACAAGTTTCCTCATCATCCAGTGGTTCGCTACTAGATGAAATTATGGCTCAATCACGTATGTCGCCTGAGTCAGAAGCTTATGGTATTGCAAAACAGGGTGTTGCTGCATTTATCAGCAATATCTTTGCTAGCCAAAATGAAGATGAGCAAATCAATAAGCTATTGATTGATAAGATGCTGGTTGAATTGGATAACAAGTTAAGTGCGCAAGTTGACCAAATTCTGCATGCGCCTAAATTTCAAGAGCTGGAATCTTCATGGCGTTCATTGAAATTGTTGGTTGACCGTACTGATTTTAGAGAAAATATCAAAATTAATATTCTTCACGCAACGAAAGAAGAGTTGTTAGAAGACTTTGAATTTTCTCCTGAAATTGTTCAATCAGGGTTCTATCAACATGTTTACTCATCAGGCTATGGACAGTTTGGTGGTGAGCCAGTGGCAACTGTGGTTGGTAACTATGCCTTCAACAACACCACACCTGATCTGAAATTGATGCAATATGTCAGCGCGGTTGGCGCAATGGCACATGCCCCATTCTTATCATCGGTATCACCTAACTTCTTCGGTATTAACAGTTACGCTGAGTTACCTGCAATCAAAGACATCAAATCTGTTTTTGAAGGTCCTGCGCACACCAAATGGCGTGCATTGCGTGAAGCTGAAGACTCACGTTACTTGGGTCTAACTGCTCCACGTTTCTTGCTACGTCTGCCATATTCACCAACAGAAAACCCAGTTAAGCTTTTCAATTACAACGAAAATGTGAAGCAAGACCATGACCATTACCTATGGGGTAATACGGCGTTCTTGCTAGCAAGCTGTATTAACGATAGCTTTGCCAAATACCGTTGGTGTCCAAATATTATTGGTCCACAAAGTGGTGGAACAGTGAATGATTTACCTGTGCATGTATTTGAAGCGATGGGTGAATTACAGGCTAAAATTCCAACTGAGGTTTTAGTCACTGATCGTCGCGAATTTGAATTAGCGGAAGAAGGTTTTATCACCTTGACGATGCGTAAAGGCAGCGACAATGCGGCATTTTTCTCTGCAAACTCAGTGCAAAAACCAAAATCCTATCCAAATACCCATGAAGGTAAAATTGCTGAAACCAATTATAAATTGGGAACTCAATTACCTTACATGTTCATTATCAACCGCTTAGCACATTATATTAAAGTGCTTCAGCGTGAACAAATCGGCTCATGGAAAGAGCGTCAAGATTTGGAACGTGAACTGAACATCTGGCTGAAGCAATACATTGCTGACCAAGAAAACCCACCAGCAGATGTGCGTAGCAAGCGCCCATTGCGTTCAGCACAGATCCAAGTTCTCGATGTCGAAGGGGATCCAGGTTGGTATCAAGTGGCAATCCAAGTTCGCCCTCATTTTAAATATATGGGTGCAAACTTTGAATTGTCGCTTGTTGGCCGCTTAGACAAAGAGTAAGCGTCATGGCCGCTAACTATAACTGGGAGTCTTCAGAGACTGCCAGTTTATTTGAGCGCATCCAAGGGAAGAGCTCAGGCTCTTCCCATAATGCTCGTATGAACGCATTGGTTAAATCAATCAAACAAAATTTAAATCAAATTTTGAATAGTCGCCCTGATGCTTGCCAAAGCTCAGCTGCTTTAGGTGTGCCTGATTTAAATGACGCAACGCAAGCGGCTATGGATTTTCGCAAGAGCCTTGAAGTTTCCATCTCAGATTGCATCAGAGTCTATGAACCTCGTATCCGTAATGTACAGGTCTCATTTATTGAAAGCGATGCAGATGCATTGTTGCTTCAATTCAGCATCACCGCTTTTATTGATTTAGACAGCCAGCGCCAACTCATCGAGTTCAACATGCAGCTCGACAATAACCGACGATATCAATTGAAACAATTCTAATATGTCCTCAAACCCATATTTTGAAAATGAACAAAAGTACCTGAGAGAACTCGCTCGCGAGGTAGCAATAGAAAAGCCTCACCTCGTTGACTTACTGTCTAGCCCGTTACAGGATCCTGATGGTGCTCGCCTAATGGAAGGCGTCGCCTACCTATCTGGAAACCTGCGTGAACAGCTCGACAGGCAGTTCTCTGAGCTAACTAGCAGCTTAGTCAATATGCTGTGGCCTGCGTACGCACGTCCTTTTCCAAGTATGACAATTGTGGAATATCAAGTCGATACTCACGTACTGGATCAGGCAAGCAAAGTTTCGGCGGGCCATCCTTTCGTGGCGAGGCCATTGTATGTGCAAGGTGATAACCCTAATTCGGATAGCTTGCACCAATGCCGTTTTAGCCAGTGTCGCGATCTCTGGTTGCTGCCTGCAAAAATTTCACAGGTTCAGCAGGAGGCTGCAAGTATTGAAATTACTTTTCAATTAGATAAGCCCCGCGTGCTTGCTGAAATAGGGCTAGATAAATTACGTATTCATTTAAATGGCGCAACATACACCACTAACCAGCTATTCTATCTGTTAAGCCATAAAATTAAGAATGTCACACTGTTGGCTGAACATCATCGTCTTCCTTTAGATAATTTTGCGGCTATCCCTGTTGGCTTTAAAAAAGAAGATGCTTTACTGCCTTACCCTAAAAATAGCTACGATGGCTATCGTATCCTTCAGGAGTACTTTTGTTTCCCTGAAGCATTTATGTTTATGGATTTTAAGGGACTTGATGATCTTCCTTTAGCATTGAATACGGATTCATTTAAGCTTGTTATCAATTTTGATTGCGAAATCCCTGATGCAGTGATGATCCGCGATGATAGTATCAAACTTAACTGTGTACCTATCGCGAATCTTTTTACTATAGATAGTGAAGCAATTGATTTAACAGGTAAAAATTATGATTACGTATTGAGTGCTAGTTATCGCACCCCACTATGTTATGACATTTTTTCAGTTAACCAAGTGCAGGGGTTAAGGTACCCACAAAATGGCACACCGTATGCCGTCAATTACACAGCATTCGAAAGTTTTCATCATCAAAGCCACAACCTCAAAAACAAAAACCATGGCTACTATCGACTAAAGATTAATCACGCAAAAGAAGATATTGGCTATTCTCACACGATGTCTTTTGTCCGTGATAGTGAAACGAAACTGCAAAATTGTGAAGAAACAGTTTCTGTTTCTCTAAATTGCACTAATCGAAATGTCGCTTCACGGCTTTCAACACATGCGATTTCTCTTGATAAGGCCTGCGTTCCTGATGGTGTGGTATCCGCGAGTAATTTATTCAAACCAAGCATGCCGTTATACCCATTACTAGGGCAAACACTGTATTGGTCTGAGCTCACTAATCTTTCGTTGAATTATCAATCACTACTGAATTTAACGTCATTAAAGCAAATTCTTCAACTATACGATTTACCCGCAGTATTTCATCGTCAGACCGCAAGGCAGTCTCAGCAATGTTTAGATGCATTAATTGGCTTACAAACCACGCCAATTGAGCATTCTTACCGTGGTTTACCTGTGAGAGGTCTGAAAACAACGCTAACTGTACGTCAAAGTGCTTTTTTGAGTGAGGGGAGTTTGTACTTATTTTGTACCGTGATCGCTCAGTTTTTTGCGTTATACACCAGTGTGAACATGTTTCATGAACTGGAAGTCTTCAATATCGACAACAAGGAAACCTATCGGTGGCCGGCTCAAATCAATCAGCAAACACTGAGGTAATCGAGCGCTGGCTAGATGAGGCTGGCACTGCTGTTACCGATTACAACTTTTATCAACTTGTTGAACTGCTCAATAAGTTGATAACTGAATCTACATCAACACAAGAAAAAGAGAAAGCGGATGAACTTATCCGCTTTACATCGTGTGCCAACATTGCCTTCCCTACTAGGGATGTGATTTCAGTTAATAAAGATCAACAAGGGCGGCTTGAACTTGAAGTTTCATTTTTAGGTTTACATGGAAGTCAGTCACCATTACCCAGCTATTACCTTGATGATTTTGCTTGGGAAGATGCCCAACAGCTACCCGGTGTGACTGATTATTTGAACCTATTCAATCATCGTCTAGTTTCTTTGTTACATCGCATTTGGCGTAAGTATCGTTATTACATTTGCTTTGAAAATGAAGGCGTTGATTCATTCTCCCGCTATATGTTTTCACTGGTGGGATTAGGCAATGAAGTCAACCGCGAACGCGTACATATCAATCATAGCAAGATGTTGGCTTATGCAGGGTTATTAGCCAGTCCAAGTCGTTCCCCCGATGTGATTAGTAGTTTAGTTGCACATTGTTTCGACCTCGAGCATGTCAATGTGATCGGATGGGAAACTCGCAAAGTGCCGATCCCTGAAAACCAGCAAAACCGGTTAGGTGTGATTTCACATCAGGCAGGGAAAAAGTCACAACCTCGTATGCTACTCGGTGAGAATTTCAGCTTGGGTGCGCACATTTATGATTGTAATGGCAAATGCACTATTGAGCTTAGTGAGCTATCACTTGAGCGTTATATGGCGTTTTTACCAAATGGCGCTGATTTCCTTCCTCTTGTTGCTTTTGTGTCTTACATCTTTCACGAACAATTAGCGTGGGATTTGCGATTGAAAATCGCAGAAGAGCAAGCTGAAGGGCTGTGTTTGGGCCGCCAGCAACACAACCAATTAGGGTGGCAAAGCTTCTTAGGTAAGCCTGAACAGCGGCCTAACGTCACCATTACTGTACTGGAATAAATCGCATGGATAAGTATTTACCGACAATTTCATTTCGTTTGATAAATAGTGAACTACTCGAAAGCGGTTATGTTTCGAGTATGACATTTTCGCAAGACGGCGGCCAAATAGGCAGTAGCCCACAATGTGAATGGCAGATACAAGACAGTCATAACTCGGTTGCGCCAGTACAGTGCTCTATCCTATGGAAGGATAAACACTTTTGTCTTAAGGCCAGCACCGAGTCGGTGTATGTCAACAATGCAATTGTACCAAGTTACCTTGATGCGGTCAGGCTTGCTCATGGTGATCAAATTAAACTTGGTCAACTTAAGCTTTCTGTGAATATCAGTTTAACAGGGCAGCCTAAAGAAGACTTAATGGCTGTAACACCGCAGTCGTTGGTTTCCAGCAACAGTAATCCTCTTGATTCTTTGTTTGATACGACGCCAACGCAGTCCCATGAGCCGATTCATTATGAACTCGCACCGACAGTGCAGGGTTCGCTAACTTATGATCCACTTCAAGCATTAGAAAATGAGAGTTTAAGTCTGATTTCACAGACAAAACAGCAATCTGCCGATCCATTATTGATGAATGGCACTCACTTCGCTCAATTTTCTGCTAACCCATCTTCAGATAATCAAGGGAACACCATGGTTCAGGAATTTATGGATTTACCAAAAATCACTCCAACACTCGATGACTCGATTACCGATATTGAGCACGTCGCTGTAAACCCATTAATGCAAGGGCTTGGTATTCACTTAAATCTCCAAACTTCGCAGCAAGCGAATGATTTTTTAGTGGAATTGGGAAAAACGGTTCGCTCTGCGATAGAAGGCTTACTTGCATTACAACAACAGCAAGAAAGCTTACAAGATAAACAATTACGTCCGATTGAGGACAACCCATTGCGGCTTAATAGCAGTTATCAGGAAACAATGGCACTGATGTTTACTGATGCTCGTAGCCCTGTACACCTTTCTGCGCCTTCAGCGGTTGCTGAGAGCTTACATAATATGCAACTGCATTATCAAGCAAACCAAGCGGCAATCTCTACAGCGTTGTCTACCATGCTTGCTGCGTTTTCACCTGAGCACTTGTTAAACCGTTTTGCGCACTACCGCCGCGCATCAGATAACACATCAACCGACGATGCTTGGGCATGGGAAATGTATAACAACTATTACAAAGAACTGTCTTCTTCGCGTCAGCAAGGCTTTGAAAAGTTGTTTTATGAAGTTTACACCCATGCCTATGACAGAGCCTTAAGAAAAGGGCTTGAGGAAGCGTAATATGCGAGTGCAAACCTTATTTGGTTACCTATTTTTACTGTTTTCTATGGTCGTACTTAGTGGGTGTACTAGGCCATTGGAAGCAGTATCGAAAATAGGTCAAGTCATCTTAGATCCGTCGATTCCAATCGGTCCACCGGAAGATAGACCATCGACCATCTCGTTAACGATTTTAGCGGAGCCAAATATCAATCCTAATCAGGATGGTGAGGCTACACCGATCAACTTACAAATCGTTTATATGAATGAAGATTCTCTGTTTGCGGCGCTCGATTTTGATCAAATTGAGGAGCAAGACGGAAATCTCGAAAAGGTACTGAAAAAGAACTATATCGACCATCAGGACTACACCATTTTACCGGGGCAATATAAGCCATTACCCAACATCGAACTTTACCCTGATAACCGCTATATCGGTGTGATCGGTTATTACTCCGATCCCGACAATGCTGAATGGAAAAAAATCGTCAAAGCTCGTGGTAAGGGGCGCCATTACTTCCTTCTAGCGCATATTAGAGGAAATGAAATCGAATTTAGACAAGAGGAAGATGACTAGTATGTCGACAAAAAACAGAGTGGTTTGGCGTGAGGGCTTATTCATTAAGCCACAACATTTTCAGCAACAGCAACGCCATCAAGATTATGTCACGGAAAGCATACTGAAGAGTTATATCTCACATTATTGGGGATTAACCTCATTAACCATGAGTGAAGAGTTGTACAGCATGGGGCGCATTGGTATCAAAGAGGCTTCCGGTGTGATGCCAGATGGCACCGTTTTTTCACTCCCAGATCAAGATATTCTTCCTCAGCCTATTGATATTAAAAATATTAACGAAGGTGATAACAACGTTATTTACCTCGCATTTCCTTTAGTGAATAGCACGGTTAATGAAGTGTCGACTGAGCACAGTGGTAACCGTTTATTATCACGCTATAGCGATAGTATGGAAGATGTGCGTGATTTACACACGGAAGGGGGCGATGTTAGTCCAATTCATGTGGCTAAATTGAGACCGATCCTAAAACAAGGCTCCAAGGAAATGGATGCTTATGTCACGCTACCTATTTGTAAAATAAGAGAGCGTGGTGCTGATGGTGGTTTAATCCTAGAAACAGATTTTATCCCTGCTTGTTTAAATATCCGTATCTTCCCGAGGCTGAGCGAATTTTTAGTTGAACTACAAGGAGCCCTGTTTGAACGCGCCAAACAGATTGCATCACGTATCGGTTCTCCGGGGCAACAAGGTGTTGCGGATGTCGCTGAGTTTCTCATGCTACAGGTAGTTAACCGTACTTACCCGTTATATACCCACTATATTCAAGAGCCAGTTATTCACCCTGAAAAGCTGTTCCGCGATTTACTGGAGTTGTGTGGGGAATTACAAACCTTCACTAAAAACACTCGATTGTCAGAAAGTGTTGCTAAATATCAACATTTTAATTTGGCTGAAAGCTACTTCCCCCTGATTAAAGATATCAGGGAAGCGTTGAGTGTGGTGTTAACGCCTCGTGCTGTTTCTATTCCAATGGAAATCCAAGATCACGGTATTCGTGTTGCGACGATCCACGACAAACTGTTACTACGAAAAGCCAACTTTATCATTGCGGTTAAAGCGAACATGCCGCAAGAGCAGCTACGTTTACAGTTCCCACAACAATCGAAGATCACGTCAGTAAGTAATATTCGTAAAGTGGTGAGTGTACAGATCCCTGGGGTCAAGTTGATTCCGCTTTCAACCGCACCGCGCGAGCTCCCATATCATTCGGGTTATAACTATTTTGAGCTCGATAAAAACTGTGAGGTATGGAAAGAGATTAGGCAGCATTCCAACATCGCATTCCATGTTTCTGGCAACTTCCCTGAATTGGACATCCAGTTGTGGGCGGTAAGAGGTGGGATAGATAATGACTAATGCCGCTTTCTTTGATGACTATATCAAACAGAACCATTTACAAAAAAATTATCAGCTACCACTGAGAGGCAACAGCATCAACCCAATGATTGATGCTGCAACACCACTGCTAGGCATGGTGTTGAGAATGAAAGCCATGTCAGAAACACCGCTGTCTGAGAAGCTTTACCAGCAGGTCGTTACCGATATCACCTCGATAGAACAGCAATTACAAACTCAAGGTTATGAACCGGGAGCCATTGTTTCATTTCGTTATGTACTGTGCACCTTTATTGATGAAACCGCATTGGGCTTAGGTTGGGATCAGCAAAATGACTGGGTCAAACAGTCACTATTGGTACATTTTCATAATGAGTCTTGGGGTGGTGAAAAAGTATTCGTATTAATTGAACGGTTACTCGGTGAGCCGAAACGTTACCTTGATTTGTTGGAGTTTATTTATCTGTGTTTGTGTCTCGGCTATCGGGGTCGTTACAAAGTGACGACTGGGCAAAATGATGAATTTAATCACTTACTAAGACGCTTGCAGAAACAAATCCAACAGCTGAGAGGGGATGCGAAACCTATCGTTTTATTTGATGAAGGCGGTAATAAACATCATCGCTATCGCCTAGGTAAGCGCTTCGGTGTCCGTTATATCGTGATTGCTGTCGTGATTTTGGCCGCTGTCATTTACACCATTTATTCATCGCGACTGAATCATCAGACACTCAGTATCGTGGAACAACTTAATACATTACTCGGTTAGGACGCATTATGATTCAGATTGATCTTTCGACATTGGTTAACCGCTTACATCCTATAGCGAAGCATGCGTTAGAAAGTGCGGCAGCTTATTGTGTTAGCCACCAACAACCTGAAATTACTGTTTCACAGTTTTTTCAGCAGTTGGTCGAAACACCATTAACTGACATTCGCCTGATCAGCCATAAAGCGGATTTAGATATCATCGAGCTGGTTGAGTTGCTTGAAGTGCAAATTCCACCACACCATGCAATTACCCAAAGCTACCCAAGTTTCTCTCCATTATTGATTGAATGGATGAAAGACAGTTGGTTATTAGCTTCAACTGAATATAACCACAGTGAGCTGCGTTCAGGGACTCTATTTTTGACCTTACTGCAAATGCCACTGCGTTATTTATCGAAACCCGTTGCTGATTTACTTTCTCAGGTCAATCGAGAGCAACTAAGGTTGAATTTTGACAGTTGGACGGCAGGCTCGGCGGAAGCACCTTTGACAGAAGCGCAGCAGCAAGCAGGAGAGACTCGTCCTACGGATTCATTACTGGCTAAATTCACCCAAAACATGACGCAACAAGCACGTGATGGGCAGCTAGATCCCGTGTTGTGTCGTGACCATGAAATTGATTTGATGATCGATATCCTTTGCCGTCGCCGTAAAAACAACCCAGTGGTTGTGGGTGAGCCCGGGGTGGGTAAGAGCGCGTTGATTGAAGGGTTAGCACTACGCATTGTTGCGGGTGAAATTCCTGAAAAGCTACGTGGCTGTGAATTAATGACATTGGATCTCGGCGCATTACAGGCTGGCGCTGCGGTTAAAGGTGAGTTTGAAAAACGTTTCAAAGGCATCATGCAGGAAGTGAGCCAGTCGCCACATCCGATCATTCTATTTATTGATGAAGCCCATACTCTGATTGGTGCAGGTAACCAGCAGGGGGGGTTAGATGTCTCTAACTTACTGAAACCTGCGTTAGCGCGTGGTGAATTGCGTACTATTGCGGCGACAACATGGAGTGAATACAAAAAGTATTTTGAAAAAGATGCCGCTTTAGCGCGTCGTTTCCAATTAGTTCAAGTTAAAGAGCCAACCGCAGCAGAAGCTGTGATTATCATGCGTGGGCTACGTTCTATTTATGAAAAGGCGCATCAAGTATTTATTGATGATGAAGCGTTGCGTGCTAGTGCTGAGCTGAGTGAGCGCTACCTTTCTGGGCGTCAGCTTCCTGATAAAGCGATTGATGTTCTTGATACAGCAGGTGCACGCGCAGCTATTAATCTTTCTTCTCCACCGAAAAAGCTCTCGTTGCTGAAAACTGAACTACACCAAATTGGTATGGAAACCGATGTGTTACAGCGTGAGCAGCAGCTTGGATTGAATGACCACAGCATTCGCCTTGAGTTGCTCGCTGAACAATCTGAGGCCATCGAGCAACAAGTTGAAGAGCTGCAAATAGCATGGGAAACCCAGCAAGCTATTGTTTCGCAAATTGTTGCGTTAAGGGCACAACTTCTGGAAAGCGATGAACAGCTCGCAATCAACGACAGTTTAGTACTTAAAGAGCAACTCAAACAGTTAAATGAGCAGCTTAATGAACTGCATGAGCAGCATTTGCTGGTATCACCTCATGTGGATAAAAAACAGATTGCAGCGGTGATCGCGGAGTGGACAGGGGTGCCATTAAATCGCTTATCACAAGATGCGTTATCCGTTGTGACCGAGCTACCTACCTACTTAGAACAGACCATCAAAGGCCAATCGTTGGCAATTGAATGTTTACATAAGCATTTATTGACTGCACGTGCTGATTTACGTCGCCCTGGGCGTCCTCTTGGGGCATTTTTGTTGGCAGGCCCAAGTGGGGTAGGTAAAACCGAAACAGTGATCCAAATCGCTCAGTTGATGTTTGGCGGCACTCAGTATCTGACTACGATCAATATGTCAGAATTCCAAGAAAAACATACCGTTTCACGCTTAATTGGCTCACCTCCGGGTTATGTGGGTTACGGTGAAGGGGGTGTGTTAACGGAAGCTATTCGTCAGAAACCGTACTCTGTCGTGCTATTGGATGAAGTTGAAAAAGCACACCCAGATGTTCTGAATTTATTCTATCAGGCCTTTGATAAAGGTGAGTTAGCGGATGGTGAAGGTCGAGTGATTGACTGCAAAAACGTCGCGTTCTTCCTAACGTCTAACCTTGGCGATCAGGTTATTGCGGCTTATGCAAATAGACCGGATGAGTTGCAAAATGCACTGTATCCTGAATTAACGGCCTTTTTCAAACCTGCACTTTTGGCACGTATGGAAGTTATTCCTTACTTACCGCTGCCACCAGAAGTTTTACAACAAATAGTCAGTGGCAAACTCGCTCGTTTGACCTCGTTGCTTGAGCAACGTTTTGGCGCACAAGTTGAACTTGATGACAGTGTCGCTCATGAAATTCTGCGTCGTGCTTCCCGAGCAGAAAATGGCGCTCGAATTTTAGAGTCAATTATCGACGGAGCATTATTACCCCCGTTATCACTATTGTTGCTCCAACACAGTGCGAGAAATGAAGCGATTAACCTTATTCAATTATCCACACTGAACGATGAGTTCGTTGCGACGGTGAATACTGAACTATGAAATCACGACTGAAAAATGCCCTAGCTTTGCTTGAATGCACTCACTTGGACGTATTGGCGAGCCAATTTTTGGCGTTCAGCTTTACGCGTAGCCCATTTAGTGCTCTCGTTGTTTCATTAATAAACCAACCTGAAAATCGTTTACAAAGTTGGAGTATTAAGCAATGTAGCCAAGTTGAGCAAGGGTATTTGGATGTCGATATTAGCGATGCTGACCATCCATTGATCCAACTGATATCAAAAGGGCAAGTGGTATTATGGGAAGATTTAAAGCAAGGCACATATATTAACGACAGCCACTTTCGGCAGTTTGTTGCAGAACTTCCTCCGAGAACGGGGTTATATAGCTTACCACTGCGAGATTTGCGCAATAAAACGTGTGGTGCGATCACCCTGTTTGGTCAAGCACTGGATATGGAAAGTTGTGATCAAGGCATTTTCCCTATTTATTGCGCCTTATTTCATCATCAGCTTAAGAGCATTCTTGAGTTATCACATACGCAACAAAAAATTGCTCATCTGCAATATCTCAATTCGTTACAGCAAGATCGTGAGCGGCAGTTACAAGCTGCGGTGAATGCGCTAACGATACCCACGACGCCAATAGGAAATAACAATCTGTCTGATTTTAAGCAAATAGATGACTTAACTGTCGCGATAGAAGCCTACGAAGAGCAAATTCTAAAAGACCGACAACAACAATTTGATGGTGATTTAGAGACGATGGCATCGAGCCTGAATTTATCAAAGCGGTCCCTAATCTATAAATTGAAAAAATACGGGAGCATGAGATGAATATTTCACCGCTAGCAGGAGGGCTAATTGCTGCCTTACTGGCTACGACAACGGCGTCAGCGGACACGACGGAACTGCAAGCGTTAACCCAAGCGCTATCAGAATGCCGTTTAGAATCATCACAACTGATCCGGCTTGCCTGTTATGACAAGATCATATCGGACTCGCCAGTCGAAACGCATCTTGATTCGAGCCAAATGGGTAAGGCGTGGCGCCAAGCTATGGAACATGAAATGCACCGAGAAGACAACAGTGCAGGTTTCTTAGTCACTGTGCCGGAAACAGGGGATTATCCCGTGATCATGACCATACCTGCTATTGGTTTTGCACCGCCACGTCCGGTCATGATGATCAGCTGTATCGACAACATTACTCGGCTACAGGTCGCGCTACCACGCCAGCAAGAGGCAGGTAGTGTGATGCTCACCACCGATAAAACCCAATTTACCGCTGACTGGTTTCTGCGTGAAAACGGCTACGTTTTAGAAGCTAGCCGTGGCATTCCTGGTATTGATGAAATTAAGCGGTTGTTAAATGGTGAAAAATTGACTTTGAAGCTCGCCAACAATGACCGGTTAACCTTCAATATTTCTGAAATGTCGGAAGAGATAAAACCGCTCAGAGCGGCTTGCCACTGGTAATTATCATGACGATGAACAAACAACTAAAATGGAAAGAGCAGCTACTGGCCCCTCTTGATGAGGAAAAGCAAGTTGCACCTATCGCGGATGATAACCCCGATTGGGAATACATTGATGGGGAAATGATTAAGTTTGGCTCGTTAAGCCACACTCAACTAAATATAGATGAAATCCAACGCAAAGCGCTACAGCTGTTTGCTAATGAAACCAAAGACTTCCGCTTGCTTGTACATCTATTGCGCACCTTGCAACATGCAGGGGAACCCAATGAGTTAGCACTGGCGGCTGACTTATTAGCCGAGTTTGTACGCCATTTTTGGGAAAACTGCTATCCACAAAATAGGCGATTGAAACAACGCTTAGCAGGACAAATTCTGAAGCGTTTTGATACCGTTCAAGACAGTTTTTGCCGACAAGCAAATGTAAACCAGCGTGATAATATTTTGGGTTCTTTTGCTTTCTTGGCGAAATCATGGCATGCACAATGTCCTGATTTATCAGCAGAAGTTGATACACTTAGCCGTCGTTATAGCCGCATCGAACAAAGTGAACCTGCTTTAGTCGTCGCAGCTACCGCGCCTGCCACCAGTGAACAACCCGTCGTTGACAATGCTCCTCAAGTGCAAGCCCCTGTTATCAGTACACCTAAGGTTGAAGTCAATCAAAGCGATGAACGTCAATGGAAGCAAACACTGCTTAAAGTCTCTGAGGCGTTGTGTGAGCAAGCCCCTTCGGACGCGGTAGGTTATTGCTTACGTCGTTATGCAATTTGGCATGCCATCAATGCGTTACCTATGGCGAATAATGATGGCAAAACACCATTAGCGCCCGTTTCTCAAGACCGCATCATTGATTATAAAAATCAAATGGCTCAGCCATCAATAACGCTGCTGAACAATATTGAACAAAGCCTGACGTTGTCTCCGTATTGGCTTGAAGGCCATATGTTGGCTGGACAGGTCGCAGAAAAACTAGGCTACGGGCTGGTAGGAGAAGCTATCGCTCAAGAATTACAGCTATTTTTAAATCGTTTACCTGATCTGGCTAAGCTCAGTTTTTCCGATATGAGCCCTTTCTTACCTGAAGAGGTGCAATCTTGGTTGAATGGCTTCCAAAAATCAGCCAATAGCCAATCAGCAACGGGTTCGCACAGTTTACAGGCTGAGCAACAAGAGATTTTACAATGTTTTGAAGAGCATGGGCTCAGTGAAGCACTAAAACGCGTTGAAAGCTTTATTGCTGCAACAGAAGAGCCTAGAGCACGTTTTTATAGCCAGTTGTTATCTGCACAGTTATTTGAGCAAGCAGGTATGACACACATGGCTGAGAACCTTTATCTGCAACTGCATACTGCCGCATTACATTATTCGCTATCAGACTGGGAGCCCGATTTGCTCAATCGTTTAGCACGCAAAGCGCAAGAAAAGCAGGAAATGACCTTTGATAGGAATTCACAACAATGAAATTATCTTTTCTATCCATACCAAAAATAACAGGTTCTCTTAAGAAACTGTTTTTTGGCGATAAATCAAAAATTAAATCATTTTTACTGCTGTGCTTAGCACTGATCCCTGCCATTTTGATTATCTGGATTTGGTGGTGGGGGCCTGAATTTCGCTATCAAGACGACTATCCACTGAAAGAGCTGAGTGCACGTTGGTTGGCAACAATTGTGATCGTACTGGTTATTGTCAGTTGGATAGGTTACGCCACATGGAAACGGGTGAAAAAACTAGAAAGCCTCAAGCTAGATGTTGAGCTAGCCGTTGTTGATCCTGTTCGTCATGATATTGATTTCCAGAACCGTTACCTTGATTACTGGAAAGCCCAATTCACTCGCCATCTAAATGGGCATACCAACTCAGTTTATCTACGCCCTTGGTACTTTGTCTTAGGCGATAATGAGAGTGGCAAGCAAACCCTGTTGAAAAACAGCCTCAATACCTTGGATATTGCACCGACTGAAAATGTTGTCAGTGATCATAAATTACCTATACATATTCAATGTTTGCTGGCAGATAACGCTGTGTTATTTGTTCCTGATGGCAAATTACTAACCCAACCGATGGGACCAGACGATAAGCCTCAGCTATACCATCGTTTATGGAATGAATTGCTGGATTGGTTAAATACTAATCGTTCAAGACAACCGATGAACGGAATTGTTTTAACCATTGATACCTTAGCGTTATTAACGAACTCGAAAGAAAAAAATGGCCAGTTGATTGCTGATTTACACATGCGCATTGAAGAGGTGCGTATGACATTCAATAGTCAGTTACCACTGTATATCGTATTCACTAAGCTCGATTTATTACGTGGATTCGACGCGATGTTCCAGTCGTTGGACGCTCAGCAACGCAGCCAAGTACTCGGTATTTCTTTTAGCGCTAAAGAAAATGCAAATTGGGAAAAGCAACTCAATGCATTTTGGACGCAATGGGTAAGCCAAATGAATAGCGCATTGCCTGAGATGATGCTAAATCGCCCTGAAGGCAGTCAACGTAGCGATCTGTTCAGCTTTGTTCGCCAAATTGAAGGTTTGCAAAGCAGTGTTACCAAACTGATATCCTCATTGATAGCGAACAACGAGCAAAAAAATATCCGTCTAAGAGGGGTATATCTCACTTCAGCAACACAAGTTGGGCAAATCGATGATGTCTTTAGCCAAACGGCTTCTGTTCAATATCATTTACCTACAGCACCGTTAACCACTTGGCCGATCGCCGATACTCACCCATATTTCACCCAAAACTTATTCAGTGATGTGTTATTTAGTGAACCAAATCTTGCGGCAGAAAACCATTATTGGTTGAAAAAACACCGTACTCGCTTGCTGGTTGCTTCAGCGGTGAGTGTGGTTGGTTTGCTGGTGGTATGGAATGGTTGGAGCCATTACTACAATAAAAACTACCGTGCGGGTGAAAACGTCCTCAACGAAGTGAAATCTTTCCGTGCGATAGAATCGAGCACCACGAAAGATGTGGATGGCAGCAAGCAGCTTCCTGTATTGAACCCATTAAGAGAAGCAACATTGGCCTATGGAAACCATCGCGAGAAGAGTGGTTTACTATCGGAAATGGGCCTATATCAAGGTCAAAAAGTGGGGCCACAGGTTGAGAGCGTTTATCTACAATTGCTGACTGAGCGTTTTTTGCCTGCGATCATGGCAGGACTGCTCACTGAGTTAAATAGCGCAGAAAAAGGCAGTGAAGAGAAGTTGGAAATCTTGCGTGTAATGCGCATGTTGGAAGATAAAAGTGGTCGCAACAATGGTTTAGTTGAGGACTATATGGCGAATTATTGGAGCCAAATCTTCACAGGGCAAAGAGACATCCAATCGCAACTACGTGGTCACTTACATTATGCGTTAGAGCATACCGACTGGCAGGCAGAACGTAATAGCGGCTCGGCTATTGCCAATAAAACCTTTGCGCCGTTTGCAAAACCAATCAGTGATGCACAAAAAGAACTCAGTGCCCTCTCGCTGTATCAACGTGTTTACCAAACACTCAAATTGAAAGCCAACCAAACATTGTCATCGCCACTTAACCTACGCCATCAAATTGGCCCTGGTTTTAACTCAGTATTCACGGCAATTGATGAAGATAAGCTAGAAATTCCACAATTTCTGACCCGTTCGGGACTCATTAACTATTTCATCAGACAAAATGATGAGCTGGTTGATCTGACATTATTGGATGCTTGGGTGCTGAACCTAGCACGTAATACTCAATACAGTGACAGTGATCGTAAAGAGATCCAACGTCAGATCAGCGAGCAATATCTCAGCGACTACACTGCGCAATGGCGTGGCGCGATGAGCAACTTAGAGATCCGCGAGTTTGATACCATCCAAGACGAAATCAACGCATTGGAACAAATCATTAGTGGTGAGCAGCCACTACGTCGCGCACTGCAAGTACTCAGAGACAACACCTCTCTGCCTGCCATTGATAGCGCATTATCTTCGTCAGAACAAAAGAAACTGATGGAAGAGCCTAAATACAAGCTGTTAAGTCGACTAGACAGAGAGTTTTCACCAGAAACGGAGATTTTAGTCAGTAATAACGGTGAAAACCTCCAAAATCTCAATCAAAAACTGAACGACCTACACCGTTACTTGTTGAGTATTCAAAACTCACCTGTTCCGGGCAAAGCGGCATTAAAAGCGGTATCGATGCGTTTGAATGACAACAATCGCGATGTGATTTTTGAGTTATCACAAATGGCCAAAACATTGCCAGAGCCATTGAACCGTTGGGTGGGCGATCTTGCTGACCAAGCATGGAATGTGGTGCAAAAAGAAGCGATCCGTTACATGGAAGTGGAATGGAATGAAAATGTGGTCAAACAATATAACGCTTATATTGCAGGGCGTTATCCATTCAATCCGAAATCAACCCAAGACGTACCACTGAGTGAATTTGAACGTTTCTTTAAACCAAATGGCACTATCGATAGCTTCTATCAGCAAAATCTACGCTTGTTTGTAGAAAATAACTTGATTGAAAACATCGATGGGCAGTCGCTGATCCGCCCTGATGTATTGGCACAAATCGAAGTCGCAAATCGTATTCGAGACACCTTCTTTACTGCTCAAGGTAACCTTGAAACCCAGTTTGCGGTTGAACCACTGTCACTCTCAGGCAACAAGCGTCGCAGTATTTTGAACCTTGATGGACAGATTATTGATTATTCACATGGTCGCAGTAATACCGTGCACATGGTTTGGCCAAACTCCATGCGTTCAAATATTGAAAGTAAGCTCACGTTAGTTCCGCTTTCAGGTGATAAATCGCCGCGTGCCTTAAGTTTTAGTGGCCCATGGGCGCAGTTACGTCTGATCGACAGCGGTAAGTTAATGAATGTAAAACCAAACTCCTTCGATGTTCGTTTCAGTATCGATGGCGGTGACATGACTTACCGTGTACAAATCGACGAATCTAACAACCCATTCTTTGGGGGATTATTTACCCGATTCCGTTTACCGGAAACCCTTTACTAATGTGCTTTTCGGTATAACAACAAAGGAATAGCGAAATAATGAGTACGCAATCTGAAAATTTAGTGATCAAAGTGGGAGGGTCTCCGTTGGAGACCCCTGAATTTATCGCCTTGAAAGCCGAGTTCAATAAACTGAACCATCCCGCTCGTCCTGAAGTGAGCTGGACATTAATTGAATCGCTTTGCCTAACATTATTCAAAAACCACGGTATTGATTTACAAAGTGGTATTTATTACACCATGGCACGATTACAGCTGCATGGATTAAGTGGTTTTACTGAAGGGTGTGAACTGCTAGCCAGTGTCGTTGTCACTCAGTGGGAGCACTTGTGGCCAGAGCAGCCACACCATCGTGCCGATATTCTAAATTGGTTTAACAGCCGCGCAGGCTCTACCCTGCGCCAACTTACTTTTGATACCAATGATTTACGTCTGATCTACCGTTCCGAACGAGCACTACAGCTGATTATCGATAAACTGGCACAAACCACATGGTCAAAGGTGCCTAAGCTAGAAAATCTACTGTGGTTCTTCCAAAACTCGGCGAAAAATCTAGAACAGCGCGAAGACTCTCTGAGTAAAATAAAAAGCCAAGCGGTAAAACTGCCACCGTTGGTGTATATCCAACAACCGAAAGCTCAGCAAGAACCGTCAATACAATCGATTGTTATTGAAACGCCGACGCCTTCAGAGCCTGCTCCGTTACCTATCCATGACAAAATGAGTGCAACAAAAGGCTTTCTTATCGGCGTAATTGCGAGTGCCGTAGTCTTTGCAAGTATTGGTTATCCGATATATTACTCACTCAAACAAGCGCTTGTTGCGACCACTTCAGTACCTGAAGGTGCCGCAGCGCACTGGTTATTTAAACCTGAACTAGCCAGCTATTCAGACAGCCTTAATCTATTAGAAAAACAATCCCCAGTCTTTAGTTTAAAACAGTCTGATGCCCTAGTGGACACAGCAAAAAGGCTCTGGCCGAACGATGCCGATCAAGCCTACGCAAGCCGCAATTGGCAAAATCTCATTACGACTCGGTTAGAGAATGCCCCTATTGATAACAGTTGGTCAGAAACATCGTCGTTATTACAACAGTTGTCAGACAAGATTGTTATGCAAGAGCGTAATCGCGGGAGTTTCACTCTGTCTTATTTAAAAACGGCGATTTATGACATTCAAAAACAACATAACAAAAGCACGCCAGTAGAAGAAAAACTGCGTGAGTTTGCACTGCAAATCGAAAGTGGACAGCCAATTTCGCCAACGCTGATTAGCAATATTGATGGGCAAATTAACGGCTTACTGGCGCGTTACTACGAACTGCAAAAGCAGGCGGAAAAGCAGGGACTAAAACCCAACTCATACTAAAACATAGGTCGATAGCATGACGGCGGAAAGAGATAAATAATGAGTGAAATTAAATACCTACAAGAAAAGCAATATTTGCAGAAATTGGCTGATAATTATGCACAAGAGAAACCTCACCTTGCGCATGTTTTAGATCCACAAGATCCGCACACGGGCTACCTACTTGAAGGGTTTGCTTTTCTTTCCGCGCGATTGCAAGAAAAAATCGATGATGCTTTTCCTGAGATCACCTTACCGCTATTACAGCGTCTAGGCTCTCAGGCTATCAAAGGGTTACCTTCGACCACCATTATTCAGGTCGATCAAACTGAGGTGGTTAGCTATCCTTATGATATTCCAGCCGGTAATTCAGTTTTAGGACCTGATGGCAGTAGTTTTAGTTTGTGCTACGGCATGACTCTACAACCATTTTCAATTGTTGAGAAAAAAATTACCCATCAACCTAACCGCAGCTGCATTTCACTGAGTGTGAAGTATCGTGGTGAAGCGACCTCACAGGCAACAGCAGCCTTGAACCTGTTTTTAAGTAAAGAAAAAATTGTTGCAGATGCTTTAATGCTAGGTTTTAGCCAATATTTTGATTATATCGAGCTGTCTCATAATAATAAGCAATATCGTGGTAACAATATCGATTTTTACTTTGAACCGAAAATCGGTAAACAGTATCAAATTTTTCAGCAATCGGAGCGTGGTCTATCGGCACCTCAGCAGTTGCTCGAAGGCTTCTATCTACCGCATGTGCATCATTTTATTGATATTGATGTACCCTCAATAGTGAAAGAACTGGATTGGCAAACTGATCCCATAGTCGTGATCAATATTTACTTCAATCAGCAGTTGCCAATCACCCCCGCCCAATGCGAAGAAAGCTTCTATTTAAACTGTGTGCCGACGATTGATCGCGAAAAACAAAACGAATTGAAAATGGATTTTCAGTACGGTGAATCGTCTTATTTATTGCCTATCCCTGCTAATCACTATTTGGCGAGTTTATCGGATGTTCAGCTGGCATTGCAGTCTCATGAAGCCGAGCGTGGGGTGTATTGCGATTTTTACCCGATGACCGATTTCACGGCGGCATCGCGATTACTCCCTCAATATCAACAAGCGCTGTTTTATGCGTTGACTATCGATACCGATATTCGCGGGCGCACCCTGTATTACTTGAATTTCTATACCAATCAGGGTGAACCAATGACGTTACCGCCGAGCCTGTGTTTCTCCTGCCAATACATTAGTTTTGAACATTATCAAGACAGCCGTGTGGGCGTCTTAAATCGGCACGATGAAGCCGTACCTGAAGGGGTGGTAACGAAAAATATCACTGCATTATCAAATTGTTATCCGCCGATTGTGAATGATAAATATTATTGGCAGCTGCTTTCCCATTACAGCGCCAATGCCTTTATGTTGATGTCATTGTCGACCATCAAGCAGATGTTATCAGACTATATTTTATACCGTGAAAACGACCGGCAAGTGACCCGAAAACTGGAACGTCTCCTTTCGGGCTGTGTTGCACTGGATACGCATCTCTATGATTACATTCTGAAAGGTAAGACTCACCGCTGCTTATCGCTGAGCCTAACCCTCGATAGAGCGCAATTTGAAAATGAAGGTGAGGCCTTTATGTTTGTGACGCATTTGTACCATTTTTTCCCATTTTGTTTATCTGAAAACATGTTGTTAGAGATGTCAGTGAACTTTGGCGATAGCGATTTACCGACGTGGTATTTATCGCCCTCACCGTTACAAGGCTATAAATCGCTGTTGTAACCATCATTAAAGGATGGCGTGGTGACCGACTGCGCCTGATGACACATTGAATTAAGTAGGGAAACCACTGATGCCAACCAATATACCGAAAAAGCCCTTATCCGATGCGGAAAAAGCCGCGAACCACTGGCAATCGTTAGTGAATAAAACCAAGCCGCCACGCCTTGATGTGCCATCAGGCTCGGCCCTCGCTAACCAACCTCAAGCGAGTGGCATTGATATCTACGAGGCGATAGCCAATCGTAAGCTTTATTCAGGGTTGGTGTTTACGTGTCAAATTGCCAATCTTCCCGAAGGCACGTTTCAAGTCACCCAATTTGACTTGCACGAAGGGTTGTCGGAACTGTTCACCCTGACCATTCAAGCGGTGAGTCCATTGCCCAATATCGATTTTAAGCGAGTACTGGGGGATAAATGCTCACTCACGGTGATGCGAGAAGGGATAGTCACCCGAAAAATTGAGGGGTTATTGGCGAGCGTTGAGCAGGGAAATACTGACGGGGTGAAGACGTGGTATCAGTTTGTTATTCGCCCTGAAATGTGGGTGATGACCCTTAAACAAGACAGCCGCATCTTCCAAAACACCACGGTGCCGAAGGTGCTCAACACCTTATTGCAGGAAGCGCATATTCCCAACGACAAGTTGCTGTATCACCCCGAAGAGCATCTTGAACGCCGCTATATTACCCAAAAGCGCGAAACGATGTTCGATTTCTGGTGCCGCCTCGCGGCTGAAGAAGGCATCACCTTCTGGTTTGAGGAAGGTTCGATGATGTTTTACAGCGACCGCCATTTGGGGATGAAGGCGGGACTGTACCTGACCTATAACCCACAATCGGAGACCGATATCACTGACAGCACGGTGACCGCATGGCGTTATGTAGAAAACCTGTGCAGCGATATTCGTATTGATAAAGACTATAACCCATTACGTCCCTCCCACCCGCTGAGCCACCAAGTGACGGGTGAAAATCACCAACAACACGAAGTGTTTGAAAGCTACGGACGCTTTCAAGACGACGCCGAAGGCAACGTGTTCAATCAAATTCGTTACGAGCAATCGCAAAACAACCGTGAAGTGGGTACGGCCTCGAGCAACTGTATCGAACTGGCACCGGGGCGAATTTTCTCGCTGAGCAACCACCCCAGCAGCAAGATGAACGATGATTGGCAAGTGGTCACTGCGCATCACCACGGCGTACAACCGCTTGCCGACAACAGCGGCGGTCAAGGCACCCAATTGACCAATACCATTACTTTTATGCCAAGCACCCAAGAGTGGCGACCGCCGTACCGTTATAAACCGACTGCCGATGGCAATGAACTCGCGACGGTAGTGGGGCCGCCGGGGGAAGAAATCTACACCAACGAACAAGGGGCGGTGACGGTCTATTTTCATTGGGACAGACGCGGAAAGCCCGACCACAGCGCATCCTGTTGGGTGAGAGTTGCACAGGGTTGGAACGGCGATGGATTTGGGTTTATGGCGATCCCCAGAATCGGGCAGGAGGTCATAATATCCTATTTAAACAATGACATAGATAAACCCATCATAACCGGCTGTACCTATAATGGTCGAAATCGTCCGCCGATAGACTTACCCAAAGACAAGACGCGCACCACGTTTCGTACCAAAACCCACAAAGGTGAGGGATTCAATGAACTGCGCTTTGAGGATTATAACGGTCGCGAAGAGATTTATCTACATGCGCAAAAAGATCACCGTACCCATATCCTCAATGATGAGTTCCATACCATCGGTCATAACCGACAAAAACAGGTGGGGGTCGATCAAGAAGAGCGCATTGGTCAAGATAAGCGCACCGATGTAGGGCGTGATCATTATGAGAAAATTGGTCGCAATTCGGTGATCCATATTTTGCAAGATCAAGAAATTCAAATTGATCAGAACTTAACGGAAGTAATTAACAGCAGCCATAAATCGGTGATTTTTGCAGATAAGCACACACAAATCAGTGGTAATCAAAAAACGGTGGTAGAAGGCCAGCGTCATGAAGAAGTGAAAACTAAACTGTTTTCGCAATCGCCTTACTACATTATTCATGCGGAAAACCAGCTGACACTTGCAGGATCAGGGGGCAGCATTGTGATAGACAGTTCAGGGATCACGATTAAGGCGAAACAACTCAAAATTAATACTTCATCACTGGATATTGGCGGCGGCGGTGTCGATCAAGTGAAAGCGCTGATGGCAGCGACAGAAGAGGGACAACCGTTTTGTGAAATTTGTGCGAAAGCGAAGAAGGAGAGAGAGGCTCAATGAGTTCATCACGCTTAACGTTATTGCCTTATGAGGCAGATAAGAGCAATAAACCCGCGATGCTGCAAGCCTATTTGTTTGGCGATGTACTGTTCACTCGTCATGACCAGAAGCAGGTGATTAAAGGTAAACTGACAACGCTGAGTCAAAGCTGGGCGATCATCGATGCAATTAAACGCCCTGATATCGCGGCGCTATTGGATATCTTTGAGGTGGAGTATCGTTGTTTATGGAAAGGTGACAGTGCAGAGCATTATTCGTTTTATGCGCCTTATTTAGTGAAGCTAGAAGCCGATTCACCGTTTGTCATATGGCTACTCGAAAATAGTCAAAAAGCACCCTTGGGCATTTATTTGCGCTCTCGTTTATCTCTCGACAAGTTAGCGCATCATTTACGTAAATTTAACCAAGTTTATGATGAAGAACTGAAAACCTGGTTGATGTTTCGTTATTACGACCCCGTCACCGTAAAAACGTTATTGCCTTACTTACCGGTGAACGACTACCTCGAATTTATGGATAATCTGTTATTTATTCTTGCTGATGATGTCAGTGGCAACCAGTTTCTTGTGTTGCAGTAAAGGAGCCGTGATGGAATGTGAAAAACATTTTACAGATGAACCGGTGAGTGATCCTGTTGATGCCCAACCGTGTGAACAAAGTACCAAAGATTGCTTTTTTTTAAGTCATGAACAAGCCGATATTGATTATTACAATCAAAATATTGCCAGTCCGTTTGATGAAGACTGGGAAGAGTATCCTGAAAATGAAGACGGCACAGTTCCCAAAGAAAAAATTCCGGTTGGTGTCGATTACTATTCATTGTTGGAATATGTTTCAACGATAAGTCAGTCCACTAGCGCACCGAATAAAATGAAAGAACTTGCGGAAGAGATTATGGGACATAATCGCTTTTTTGAGACATTAAGGGAGCGACTCGGGACGCCTGAGGCTTTTCTCGGTTTTATGTTGGCTTTTGTTTCTCAACATGAACGCCCAAAAGGCAGTGAATTTCATTATAAGGGGAAATCGCATAAATTTGGACGTCACCACTATAAAATTGAATTTTTTTTAGAACGCACATTTGAACCTTATACCAGTAAAGCTTACACAAGCCCGACAGGGAGTGTGCATGATATTCAACAGATGGCAACACCTTCTAATGTACAAATGACAGCGGTCAATGATCTCCAAAAAGTGATTGCCGTATCTCTGAGATACACGGTAGTCGATGCTTGGATTGATAAGTGGACAGTAGATGAAAAAGGGCACAAAAAGCGAGAGGCAACTCGGGGTGATAGCCTTACGGTGAAAACCTACACAGAGTTAGCCGATGAACTGATTGAATATATTGCCTCAGATATCGATATCCAAAATAAAGCGGATGAAAATGGCGAGAAATTTGCACAAGGGGTGATGATCGCTGTCGATATCGCGTTGTTATTTACTGGGGTTGGCGCCGCTATCCGATTAGGGGGGAAAGTGGCTTACCGTGTAGCAGGCGAAGTCGCTAATGTGGTTTTGATGGGCAATCAAACGATTGAAGATATGACGGCCTTTTTGGGATATAACGAAAACCAAGGGTATAACGTGCTGTTAAATTCAATGAAATACCTTGATAGCCAAACAGGGAATACTAAAGCGTTTGAAGCCAGTTATCACGCCGCCAATATGTTTATTTTATTTGGAAAAAATGTCAAAACCAAAGCCTTAACCGGTGTCACCAGTGCCTCTGGTGGTGCAAGTCTTGTTTACCTTGAAAGTTTTGTTGGGCAAGAAAGCACGTTGACAATGACACAAAATATAAAATAAGGCGATGGGATAGCAAAATGGCAAAAACAAATACATTAAGAATCACAAATACCCATCAAACCAAAGGGTTGGATGAAATTAATGTGTCACATATAGTCCCAAAGGTACGCTCATTTGAACGACATTTAGACAATGTTAAAATTACCCTTTTTGGTCCTCGAGTAGAAGGCGGATATATTTTACGTATAGAGGGCAAGCCAAATGGGCAATCACAGAATATTAAAGGACATGTTGAGCTAAATATCAAAAAAGAGGATCTACATAAGGTTCTGTCAGAGCAAAAATTATATGACGATATTGCAGCGATGAAGCTCGCCCAATTTGTGGGTTACATTGGAGAAAACCACGCAAGAAAAGCCGCTAATTCAGGTGATTTATTGAGTAAAGGGTATATTAAAAATCGTGGAAAAACTGCTGTTCCATTTTTATCTACATTAAAAGGAGATAAAAAAATTGTGCCTGGCAGTGTATTTAGCCTACAGAATAGGCAAGGACATGGAATTGATCTTATCTGTAAAGTTGCCCCTTATCCACCACCACCAAAGTGGATCACCATCGAATCTAAAACAATGATGAAAGAAAGCTTTGGTCCGCATGCAACACCAAGAGCGGGAAAGGTCAGTGATTACCAAAAAGACCCAATTGGTAACTTGAGTAAACATATCGATCTAGCAGAACGCTCTTTAAGATCTAAGGTGAATGAATATTCAATAAATCAAAGCATTAGAAAGGAAATGACAGAGCTTATTCAGGATATAAAGCGAAATAGTAGAAGAAAAAAAGATGAGGATTCAATAGTCAAAGGCTATAAATTAACTATTGGGATAGATGATAAATTTAATGTTTCAAGTAATTTGAAATATAAACAACTGTATATTTTTGAGGAGTTAACAAAATGAAAACGATAAATTCCATAGAAAAATATGTTATAAAAAATTTTGCAATGAAAAATCTTGATCTTACTGAACTAAATCATGAAATATTTAGTGATTTCAAAAATGATTTTAATGAGGCAAAAAATAATAGTAGTCCTATGGATTTTATTAGTTTTTTTTCTCTATTGGATAGAGATCGTAGTTCTATAGCTATGGGATATTTAAATGAACTTTATAATAAAAAAGAGAAAAACTTTTTCTTTGAAAAATTTTTTTATCACTCTAATTTATTGTTTCTAATGAATTATTATGATGATGAAGATAATGGTTTTGTATGGAGTTTATCCGAACAAGGAGAAATCCTTCTTATGGATTTTGCTTGTGATGATTTTAGAATTGGTCACCTTTGCTACGATAAAATTATTGAAAGCATTCAATCAGGTAAAATGGCGGATTCATTGCCGATGTATACTCGCCCTCAAAAATTGGGTGTATTAGCTATCGAAATGTTGGCAAGTGAAAAAAATCAAACCATTGATTGGGAAAGTGCAGGTATCCCCATTGATCCTTTTTATCAACGTTTCTGCCAAGAAGCACTTTATAATGAAAATCATGATGTTGTCGCTCAATGGCTTATTACGCTATGTGATAAACATGTGGAATGGTCAGCCCTATTTGGTATCAATTCTGACGAACAAAGATCTACAGGCTATGAAATCGATATGGAAATTTTATTAGCGTGGCCTTTTGAATATCAAGCGGTCAAAAATTTTCGCGCTAAACAGGGATTAAGCACTCCTATCATTGATCATCCGTTATTAAAAACCCCGATGGCGATAGAGCATCGTCCAGATATGGTGGGTTGGAAGCAAAATAGACCCGCTATCTATGACCAAATGATTGATGACCTCATTACCATTAATCCCGAGCTGCAAGTTATTAATAAGTTATTTTAATCACCGTGAGTAGATGAGAGTGGCAACTTGCCGTAAAGGAGCTGTGATGGAATGTGAAAAACGTTTTACGGATGAACGAGTGAGTGATCCGATAGACACTCAGTCGTGTGAGCTCAGTGTTAAGTCGTGTGTGATGTTATCGGATGATAAACAAGTCATTGATACCTTCAATGCTGAGGCTCGTAGCCCTTTCGATGAAGCTTGGGAGGAAACGTACAATGAGGCGTGTCCTAATGAAATCGAGCCTGAGCCCATGCCGACAGGGATTTCTTTTGAATCCTTTATGGAGCATATCAACCAGAAAAGTCAAGATAACACGGTAGAGCCAAGGATCAGCCAGATTGCCGCCGAAATTATGGGCTATTCTCAACTACAAGACGCGATAAGAGCCCATTTTAGTCCGGATGGCGGTGAAGGAACGGAATCGTATTTCAGCTTTATGTTGGCCTTTATCCCTGCCGCAGAGCGCCCTGAAGATGCTTCCTTTCTTTATCGTGGCACACGTTATAAATTTGCCAAAAGTTATTATCGACTTGAGTTTGAGCTTGCACGGGAAAAAACACATGGCATGCAACCATTTGAGGAATTAGAAGGTGATCCTCATGCCGGGGATACTTATGAGATTATGACAGGGTATACCAATGTTGCGTTATCAGATGTGGATTACCGTAAAAACTTAAGAACGATAACAGTTACACCGAGCTTTACAGTTTATAACCTTCCAACACGGGGTAGTAAGGAGGTGAAGACAAAAAATTCCCCTGAGCTAGCAGAAGAAGTTGTTAAGCGTATTATTCGAGACATTCGTCAACAACGTATGGAGGAAAAAATTAATTTAGGTAAGTCTATTGCCGTTGATTTGATTTTTTTAGCTTTTGGGGTCGGGGCCGCAATTACAACGGTGAAAAATGGTGCCAGAGTGATCCCTTTAATTGCCGATGGATTAAATGTGATTTTTTCGACAAATGACTTGATTGAGGATTCTACGGCTTTGTGGGGATATAACAAAGAAAAAGGGTATAACGTCCTTTTAAACTCCATGAAATACCTTGATTCTCAGACGGGGAACACAAAAAGCTTTGTCACGACGTATCATGCCATGAACCTGTTTATGTTTTTTGGTAAAAAGGTTAAAACGCAAGCTATTACCAGTGTAGGGAGTATGGGGGTTGGGGGCACACTCTATTTAGAGTCCTTTCAAGGAGAACCTAAATTGCATAACGTGTCTCAAGGTAAATAGAATAAAGGACTATTATGGCTAAGCTCTTCGAATTTAAAGAGGGTTACCTTAACGGTATTACGGCAAAAGTTGTCAGTGAAGAAGCCGCAAAACTCTTAAAAAATACGATTATTACTCGCTTTAATGTCGTTGGAAAAACGTTTACACGCCATTTTGATGATACGATTGTTACGTGTTTTGGCCCAAAACCCGATGGCAGTTGTGTGTTACGGATACAAGGTAAGCCGAATGGTGCTGAACGTCGAGTTACTGGGCACATTGAAATCAACTTAAAGTCTGAACATGAGTTACAAAAGGTATTAACTTCTGATTTATTTTATGATGGGCTTGCTTCCTTGAAAATGGCGCAGTTTGTGGGGTATCTCGGCGAGCAGCACGTTGTTAATGAGATTAAAAAAGGCACGCTATTTGATAAGTTGTTCATGAAAACGCGTTATGGTAAAGCCCCATTAGCCAACAAATCCTCCCGTCTTGATAAAGATGGAAATGAATTAAATCCTTTATTGGGTAAACGCTTTGTTCCCGAAAAAATGTTAGCATTGCAAAACGCAAAAGGACAAGGTATTGATTTAATTTGTAAAATTGAGCCGCCTCCACCTGAGTGGGTGACGTTTGAAATCAAAACAACGATGAAGGATAAGTTTGGGCCAAATGCAACACCAACATCGGGAAAACCAAGCGAGATACAAAATAATTTTTTATACAATATAAAGTTACATTCAAAAACTGCAATGGAGTCATTTCGATATGGAAATAATGACTATAATTTAAGCAAGGAACAGTTTAAGCTATTGAAACAAATTGAAAATCAAAGTAATAAGAAAAATATTGTTGGTTATAAGTTAACAGTTGCTATAGATGACAGCTTTAATGTTGGTGGAAATAATAAGTACTCAAGCTTTTATTACCTAGAGGAATTAGGGAAATGAGTAGAAATGATGATGTCATAAAGTATATAGAAAATAAAGTAAAATTGACAAAAGCGGATATATCAAAGGTTAATGAGAGTATATATGAAGATTTTATTGAAAGCATAGAAGAATATTCAGATGGTGTGGCAAGTGAAAGATACATTGATTACATGTCTGCGTTGGATTCTGACTCATCATCTATTGCATTTACTTATTTGGTAGAGGTTTTCAGAAATAACTATAAATATCTTTATGCATTTGAAAGGTTTTTTATCCATAAAAACTTGATTTTTGTACTAGATTATTTTGATAAATTTGAACGTAAAGGCTCTTTTTTAAATTTATCAGAACAGGGTGAAATTTTATTAATGGATTTTGCTTGTGACGATTTTAGAGTTGGACATCTTTGCTACGATAAAATCATTGAAAGTATTCAATCGGGAAAAATGGCAAAATCCCTTCCAATGTATACCCGCCCTCAAAAATTAGGTGTGTTAGCCATTGAAATGCTGGCAAGTGAAAAAGAGCAGACCATAGATTGGGAGAGTGCAGGTATTCCTATCGACCCGTTTTATCAACGATTCTGCCAAGAAGCACTTTATACTGAAAGTCATGATGTTATAGAACAATGGTTGATTACTTTATGTGACAGACATATTGAATGGTCTGCATTATTTACTGATGACCCTAATCAACAACCATCAACAGGATATGAAATAGAATTAAATCTTTTAATTCCTTGGCCTTTTGAATATCAAGCAGTCAAAAATTTTCGCGCTAAACATGGCTTAACTACCCCTGTCATTGATCATCCGTTATTAAAAACCCCGATGGCGATAGAGCATCGTCCGGATATGGTGGGTTGGAAGCAAAATAGGCCCGCTATCTATAACCAAATAATTGATGACCTCATTACGATTAATCCCGAGCTGCAAGTTATTAATAAGCTATTTTAATTACAGAACATAGGCGGTAGTTAACCGCCTTAAGAGATGGGGGAATGTCATGAGGTTGACGGCACAAAGCAAACAAATCATTCGCGATAATAAGCTGCAAGCCTTTTATCTTGATGCGGTTAACTATTTTGAGGAGGAACATCAATCTGCATTAATATATTATGAAATTAAACGAGAGACATTATTTAATCTATTAAAAAAGAATTACCTGTATTTTGAATCCATTGGTCGAGCAAGCCAATATCTTTGCGTGACACAAACGACGTTAATGCTCTACTGTGGACAATTTTATACTGAGTCGCCATTATACCAAGCAGAACAAGAACATCTTGAGCAAGTGGTTTTGCTAAAAGCCTCCAAAAGTAAAGCATGGCTAGACGAAACGATTGAAAATTATCAAGCGTTAGATTTATCTAACAATGTGCGTGAAATAATTGAATATGCCAAGAAACGCTATGCAGTTATCGGTGATGACCCCTCGATACTAAAATCAGAAATTGACTTGTTTCTATTAAAGGATATGAATAAACAATTTAGTGATAACTATAAAGAAAAAGATTTATTTTTAAAACAAGCGTTAAAGAATATTAATTCAATGCCAATACGTAAAGAGAATATTATTTTTCTTTGTGTTATTGCACAGTATCTAGATGGGTTGAACTGTTTTCAAGACGAACTCAGGCCAAAGTGGTTTGGTCAGTTACAATTTTCAGGGCTTATCCCGTGGAGTTTTGACTTAATATCATAGAAGCTCAGAACTATAAAGTCAGTGTAATGACTCCCGAAGAAAAAAGAAAAGCTTGTTGAACTGATTAATGAAAAAGTTCATTTGGAATTGACAATAGTGAAGCACTAAATATGTAAGGATATCAATATGCGCAGCACAGTTAACGGCCGTAAAATCATTTTAAAAAACGACACCACCAATACCGGCGGTACAGTATTGACAGGCTCTTCCCTAGCCAAACAAACCGAAGGCGTCGCCTGTGTGGGCGACTCGGTTTATTGCCCGTCATGCAAAAAAACGGGCACTATCGCCGAGGGGGACAGTTTAATGAAAATCAACGGGATCCCCGTCGCACTCGAAGGTCATAAAGTGACTTGTGGCTGCTCGAATGGCTGTGTATTAGTTGCGGTCGGATGAACGACTATTAGTTGATACTAAGGTAATAAAATCATATAGATGCAATCTGAGAATGGGGTGAATATATTCAAGGGCGTCGGTTTGGCAACTTGGAATATTCTACTTACTTTGAAGTAAGCAGGGGTTAGTATCAAATTTTTGAGCAGTTGCCAGTCACCCCAGCTCTATGTCAAAAAAGATATGATCTGGACTTATCTTTTACGTCACTTATTGGTTTGGGATTACGTATCGATATCATTAATGTTCTTCTGACAAGAGTGGAAACAGGAAAACATTGGCGTGAGTTTTGTCAGTATATGGAAGAGAAAAAGAAAGAAATGGAGGAATCGCGGAATAGGCCGGATTTGAATAGGTATGTCATCATATTTCTGGATTTATTTATTGAAGGGCGCCTATTAGATGGCGGGTTAAAGTTAACTTATGATGATGAGGTCAAATTAAGCACTGAAATGAAAGGCTCTCTAAATGTTGCAATACGCGCAGGAGGGGAGTTTGGTATTAGAATTTTTATTGTTGAAGGCATGCTAAACATTGAAGGTGGTTTTAGCGGTGGTGTTTATTTTGGGTTAAAAGCGGATCAGGATATTGTAGGTCTAATCGCAGGTCATGACGGATTAAAGTTTGACTATAAATTTGAGGTTAAGGCGGGTGCTGTGGGGCAATCAGAGTCTAGCGGTAAAGGTGGAAGAAATAATAATTCTAAAGTTAATGATTCTACAATCAAGTGGAAACTCTTGGAAGGAGATTTTATTCTCGCACCTAAAATGGAAGCGACTATCCCTATTTATAATTTTAAAGAGTAAATTATGGCTAAGATTATATTATTTTTAATTATTATTTCATTTAACGCAGGTGCAACAAAAATGATAGATAGAGAATTCAAGAAGTATGACTATAAAATAGGCATTAATTTAAAAGAATGTGGGATGGAATTCTATATAAATGATGTTGAATTGATTTATAATAGTGATATGAAAACCTTCGACACTACATTCGGAATTGGGTCTTTCTTAAAAAAAATAACAAATTAACAATTGTTTTTTTCTCTTTAAATGAGACTTCATTGCATTTTCCTGATGATACTAATTGTAGTTTTAATTTTTTAGTAAGAAATCGCTTTAATAGTAACAAGATGGAAAGTGTTGGTTTTGTTAATTACAATCCAACTAACGACATCAGTTATAATATGAAACAAGCATTTTCTTTTAAAAATTTAAACGTTGAATGGATTGAGCTTCAAAAAAGTCCAACATTGGAATTAATCAATAATGACAATAATAAATTTTATATGGTTGATCAAGACTTCAAGGTAATTAATGACTTTCCTGAATGGAAATGGGTTACATCATCTCAATTTGACAATCAATTAGAATATTTAAATGAATTACCTCATGAGCAGCAAGTTAAATTAAAGGAAGTCTATAGTAACTTATGGTCTGCAATGAATGAGCAAGATGATACAAAGCTAAAAGCGTTATATGCTGAAATGCTTGAAGAGTCCAGCGCCGCGGATGGAGGCAGCGTTGATTCTTACTATAATTCATTAGGTTTTTCTCGATTATTTGATAAGGAGGAATTTGAATTACAGCCGCTGAAAATTTCAGCAGCCAGTAAGATTTCAAAATATCTTGATAATCGAGTTATCTCCGTTTTTAGTTCTCCAGTTTATTTTAAACATTTAGAATCAGGTCAATCCGTTGGTGTGAATCCTAAGCTTCGTTTTGATGGCGATAAATTTATAATTACTCGATAAAGGTTAACTATGCCAAAAATTATTCTTCTTGGAGATACGGGGACAGGCCATGGAAAACATGGCGCTACTCAAGTGATTAGCGGTTCACCAACCGTAAAAGTTGATGGCAAACCTGTTGCACGACAAGGGGAGTGGACAGGAGCAAGCACGTATTTGTATTCAACAAATTGTTGACACGTTAACTTATTTTCCAAAACTGGCTCAAGAAATATCAGTATCAAAAACAATACAAAAAGAGATTGAACAAACTCTTACTGAAAGGCGTAAGAGTAATGCACTATTATTTGCAAGATAAAGCGGAGGATACCGCTTTATCTCTTCCAAATATCACTGATCCAGCAAGCGACGATAAATGGCTAAATATGCCTCGGCAGATTTATGCCAGCTGACATCTTTTGCCATGGCATTTTTTTGTACTTGTTGCCATTGTGTTGGGGATCCCCATAATGCAAATGCCCGATCAATTGCGGCTTTCAAATCGGTAGAGTCACTTTCGTGAAATACAAAGCCAGTCGCAGTTTTATGTTTAAGCGCTTCCAGCGAGCAATCTGTTACCGTATCCGCTAGGCCACCCGTGTGTCGCACCAGTGGTAATGTGCCATAGCGTAGTGCATATAGCTGAGTTAAACCGCAGGGTTCAAAACGGCTTGGTACCATCAATACATCGGCGCCCGCAATAATTTGATGAGACATAGGTTCGTCGTAGCCGATAATCACGCGAATTTGATCGGGGTATTGTGATTGAATATGACGATAAGCATCTTCCAGATCGTGATCCCCACTACCCAGTAAAATAAATTGGCTACCTGAGCTGAGTAGATCAGGCAAAGCCTCTAGGATCAGATCTAAACCTTTTTGGCGGGTCATGCGGCTGACAACCGCGAACAAGGGCTGCTCAGTTTGTTGGGCTAGGCCAAGTAACTTCTGGATAGCAAGTTTGTTTTTTGGCTTATTTTTTAGGCTGCGATCACTGTACTTGTGTGCAAGCAATTTATCGTGAGAAGGTGACCATACGGCGGTATCGATACCATTCAAAATTCCACTCAGCCGCTGCTCTTGATTGAGTTGGTTTAATAAGCCATCTAAACCATTCGCATAATGAGGATCTAAGATTTCTTTTGCGTAGGTTGGGCTGACGGCATTGGTGTGGTTGGCATAAAATAAACCGGCCTTCATAAAGGAAAGTTGACCATAAAATTCTAAACCATTCACATTATAAAACTCAGTGGGTAACCATAATTCATGAATATGATGTGGCGAAAATAGCCCTTGGTAGGCGATATTGTGGATCGTGAACATGCAGCGTGCGGGATAACCGTAAGCAGCAAGATAAGCACAGGCTAGAGCAGCATGCCAGTCATGTGCATGGACGATTTCTGCCTGCCATAGTGAGTCACAACCTCTAGCAAGCTCTGCCGCCACAAAGCCTAATACTCCAAATCGACGATAATTATCGTGATAAGCATTATTATAACCATCGTGGTAAGGGCTGCCTTCGCGTTGGTATAAATGTGGCGCATCAATGATATACATTGGTGTATCTTGATATTGGCTGTAATAGAGGGTGATTTCACCTGCATAAGTGTTTAGCGTGGTGACTTTTTGTTTATCGGTGGCTTGATTGATAATCGCCGGAAAACCGGGGAGTAAAACTCTTGCATCGGAGCCATGCTGTCGTTGTGCAGCCGGTAGTGCAGCGACGACATCGGCTAAGCCACCTGTTTTGACTAAAGGAAAGAATTCGGCAGAAACATGTAATATTTTCATTTTGACTCCTTACTTCTGTTTCGAGGCTAGCCGTGTATGTTTAAGTGGTGACTTAAGTTTGAAATACAGCGTTGAGAGTGGTGGCAGCGTTAACTCGATCGAGTGGTCACACCCGTGGGTTTTGATTGGTTGACTGGTCACGGATGCAGTGTCTTGCGCATCGTTTCCACCATAGATATGTGCGTTGCTGTTGAGCACGATTTGGTATTCTCCCGCAGTTTTGACGCCAATACGGTAGTGTTCACGAGTCACTGGGGTGAAATGGCTCACGATAAACAATGCATCGCCATTGGCGGCGTAACGGATAAATGCAAATACAGAGTTATCGTGATCGTCGACGATCAGCCATTCAAAGCTTTCTGGATGATGATCATGATCGTATAGCGCGGGTGTGTGGCGATAGGTGAAATTGAGATCTTTGACAAAACGTTGTACGCCTGCATGGGGGCTAGTTGGAATATCGAGCAGTTCCCAGTCTAGCTGACCGTCATGATCCCATTCACGCCACTGCGCCATCTCTCCCCCCATAAAAAGGAGTTTTTTACCTGGATGCGCCCACATAAATCCGTAATAGGCACGCAGTGTGGCAAATTTTTGTTCAGGGGAGCCAGACATTTTGCGCAACAGTGAGCCTTTACCATGGACGACTTCATCGTGGGATAATGGCAAAATAAAGTTTTCACTCCATGCATACATCACACCGAAGGTCATTTTATTATGATGAAATTTACGAGCAATTGGGTCTAACTGTAAATAATCGAGGGTGTCATGCATCCAACCCATGTTCCATTTGTAGTTAAAGCCTAATCCACCAAGGGAAGGTGGAAGTGTGACGCCAGAGAAACTGGTTGATTCTTCTGCCGCCATTAAGGTATCCGGCTGAATTTGATGCAGTAATTCGTTCGTGTGTTGTAGTAGGCTAACTGCTTCAAGGTTGACGTTGCCGCCGTACTCATTAGCTATCCATTCTCCATCTGGGCGGCTGTAATCACGGTAGATCATGGATGCAACAGCATCGACTCTCAATCCATCAAATCCAAAACGTTCCACCCAATATACTGCATTATCGGCTAAGAATCGGCGAACTTCGGGGCTGCGATAGTCATAAATCAAGGTGTCCCAATCACGATGTCGGCCTTCTTTTGGATCAGCGTATTCATAGAGTGCCGTACCATCAAAGTTGGCTAACCCACTGGCATCAGAAGGAAAATGCCCTGGAACCCAATCGAGGATCACATTAATACCTTGTCGATGCGCTTCATCGATAAAATCTATCAGGTCTTGTGGTGAACCATAGCGGCTGGTTGGTGAATAAATTCCTAATGGTTGATAGCCCCAAGAGCCATCAAAAGGGTGTTCACTGATTGGCAATATTTCGAGATGGGTAAACCCCATATCTTTAACATAAGGGAGTAATGTTGTTGCGAGTTCTCGATAACTTAGCCACGTTGTGCCATCTTGTGTCCGTCGCCATGAACCTAGGTGGACTTCGTAAATAGCAACAGGGGCATTACGTTGATTAGCTTGTGCTTGTTTTTTGGTCGGATAACGTTTTTGTGGAAGAGGGGAAACAATTGATGTGGTATCAGGACGTAATTGGCTACGAAAGGCATAAGGGTCTGATTTAAATTGTAGCTCACCATTCGCATCAAGTATTTCATATTTATAGCGTGTTCCTGCGCTGATTGCGGGTAGAAAAATTTCCCAGATCCCACTTTCAGGACGATAACGCATTGGATAGCGGCGACCATCCCAAAAATTGAAGTCGCCAACGATTGAAACTCGTTGCGCATTAGGAGCCCAAACACAGAAATGGGTACCACTGATATCATCAAGTTGCCGTAAGTGCGCACCCAACTTTTCAAATGAAAAATTTTGCTGAGTGTCTGCATCACTAAGTAGTGTTCCAAAGCGGTAAGGATCTTCAATAACTTGCTGAGTATCCCCCCAGTTAATCTGCAAGATATAGGTAAAGTTTTTATCTAAAGAGGCAATATGGCCAGAAAAGAAACCTCGAGGATCAATTTGAGACAGCTGAATAACGGGCGTGGCAGTGAATCTATCTAAAATCGTGACTTGCTGAGCATTCGGTAGTAATACGCGAAAATAGGTTATTTCTCCCACGCGGTGCATGCCGAGAAATGAAAAGGGATCACGATATTTCCCTGCAAATAACTGCTCAATGATCTGTTGTTGCCCTGATTGCTGCTCAATTGCTTTCATCATTTCTCCTGAAAGATCGAAGTTATATACTCGTCATACTTCAAGATGCAGGGTTGTTGACTACGCTCAGCTAGCCGAGTCACCGAGTGTATCTATACTCCTTGCCTATTTCCGTTTACTGTCGACCTACAACTCGAATTATTTAAAGTATAGTGGTCTCTATAGTAATAACTTGATTTTTCTTATTCTGTATAACGATATGACTAACTAATTTTATAATGGGAAATGTTGAGATTAATCAAAAATGATCCCATTAGGCAGCAAATATAATTATAAGAATAAGTAAATGGGCGGTGTTGATGAAAACAATCTATACTCGTTATAGTTCAAGTTACAGCGTTGTTGACCGCATTTACTTGCCAGTTACATACTTATGTATATGGCTAGTGATGGAGCCACTTGTTGCCTAGCTGAACTTCGAATTATTTAGAGTAAAAAACGAATAAATTAAAAATAATCTTGTTTGTGGAGATAATAAATCTGTAGAGTAAAAAGTCAACAAAAATAATCTTTGTAATTCATTATGTTAATGACTTTCTATTTAAGATGTTCGCTATTAAACATTATTATCATTTATCGATGAAAAATATAACATTCTAATTAGTCAGAATGTCAAAAAATTAATTTGTTAAATGGAAATCGCTATTGCTTTATTAGTATTACTCCGTAAAGATAAGAGCAGTGATTAATAAATGAGTAAGACCCAGAGAGTTATTATGGATCAACCGACAAATTCAATCGAAACTAATCAAAAAACGAAAAAAAATGAAACACGCAGAAAACTATGGATGGCAATAGCTTCCATTATTATTGTTTTGCTGTTTGTTGCTTATGGCGCTTACTGGTTTTTGGTATTACGCTTTCAGGAATATACTGATGATGCGTATGTTTCGGGGCTACAAATACCTATTATTGCGCAAACAACCGGTAATGTGACGCAAGTAAATTTTGAAAATACCGATTTAGTAAAAGCAGGTGATGTGCTGGTGGTATTGGATAAAACCAATGCAACGTTAGCGTATGAACAAGCAAAACACGATTTAGCCACCACCGTGCGTAAAACTAAAGAGCTGTATATTAATGGTGATGAGTATCAAGCTCAGATCCAAAAAAATAGAGTATCACTTGCGCAAGCACAGAAAGATTACCAACGTCGCGTGGCTTTAGGTCGTAGCGGAACAATATCGAAAGAAGATTTGCAGCATTCACAAGAAGCGGTGCAACTCGCACAAGCAGCTCTGGATATTTCTATTCAGCAATATAATGCGAATCGCGCATTATTGCGCAATACAGAGCTGAAAAAGCAGCCCGCTATCCAACAAGCGGCTGATAGTGTGCGCAATGCGTGGATTAACTTGCAACGTACTGAAGTGAAAAGCCCAATGACGGGTTATGTTTCGCGTCGTAACGTACAAGTCGGTTCACAAGTTGGCCCACAAGGGTCATTAATGGCTATCGTGCCCGCACAACCTGTCTGGGTGGATGCTAACTTCAAAGAAACCCAGTTAGAAAAAGTACGTATCGGGCAGCCCGTGACGTTAACCAGTGATTTTTATGGTGACGATATTGTGTTTACTGGGAAAGTGGTAGGGCTCGATATGGGAACAGGTAGTGCTTTCTCTCTATTACCGGCACAAAATGCGACGGGTAACTGGATCAAAGTGGTTCAGCGTTTGCCTGTACGTGTAGAGTTAGATCCTGAACAAGTGGCTAAATATCCATTGCGTATTGGTTTATCGATGAACGCAACTATTGATATTAAAGATGAAAATGGTCCGGTCTTAGCTGAGGTTCAGCGCGAAACGCCGGCATTTGAGAGTGATGTATTGGTACTGAAACTCAATGAGGTCGATGCTGTTATCGACACTATCATTAACGAAAACGCGGATTAGCCCGAAAAGGAGTGGATGTGGCCGATATTCAACCACTAAAGGGCTCAAAACTGGTATGGGCAACGATAGCATTGTCGCTGGCGACCTTTATGCAGGTACTGGACTCGACTATTGCTAACGTTGCAATTCCAACGATTGCAGGTGATCTCGGTGTTTCGATGTCTCAGGGTACATGGGTGATCACCTCATTTGGTGTTTCTAACGCCATATCAATTGCGATTTCAGGGTTCCTTGCCAAACGTTTTGGTGAAGTGCGTGTATTTTTGTGGGCGACTGCATTATTTACCATTTTTTCATTGCTGTGTGGCTTTTCAGATAGTCTTGGTATGCTGATTTTGTACCGTGTATTACAAGGTGCAGTAGCCGGACCCGTTATCCCGCTATCACAAAGTCTGATCATGCGCTGTTATCCACCTAAAATGCAAAATATGGCGTTGGCATTTTGGTCGATGACTATCATTTTGGCTCCTGTATTTGGTCCTATTTTTGGCGGTTATATCAGTGATAACTTCCATTGGGGCTGGATCTTCTTTATGAACGTTCCTTTGGGGATTTTTGTGGTCATTGTTGGCTCCATAATCTTAAAAGGAATGGAATCGAAGGTGGTGAAAGTTCCGTTCAACGTCATTGGGCTAGCATTGCTATCCGTTGGTGTTGGTTGTTTACAGGTATTACTGGATAAAGGGAAAGAGTTAGGTTGGTTAGCATCTAATGAAATCGTCATCTTAGCGGTGATTTCAGCGATTGCGCTAGTATTCTTAGTGATTTGGGAGTTGACCGATAAAAACCCTATCGTCGAGTTAGCACTGTTTAAATCACGTAATTTTACTATCGGGACTATCTCAGTCAGCTTAGCGTATATGGCCTACTTTGGGGCAATTGTCTTGTTACCCCAACTATTACAAGAGGTATATGGCTATACCGCGACATGGGCCGGTTTGGCGTTGGCACCGATAGGGTTACTGCCTGTTCTATTTTCAGCGCCGGTTGCCAAGCTATCAGACTTCCTTGATATACGTTGGATAGTCACTTTTAGCTTTGTGTTCTATGCGATCTGTTTCTTCTGGCGAGCTTATACTTTTGAACCAAGTATGGATTTTACCGCGGTCGTATGGCCTCAATTGGTGCAAGGGATGGCAGTTGCTTGTTTCTTTATGCCATTGACGACATTAACATTGTCAGGGCTACCGCCTGAAAAACTGGCATCGGCATCGAGTTTAGCTAACTTTTTCCGTACCCTTGCAGGCTCAATTGGTACTTCGATTACAACGACCATGTGGAGTGATAGGGAAGCGGTTCATCATAGTCAGTTAACGGATTATATTACCGATTACAATCCTGAATCCCTTGAGATGTATAAAGAAATGGGAGCGCATGGTTTAAGTAATGAGCAAACATCCGGTTTTATTGCGCAAGAAATCACTAGCCAAGGACTGATTATTGCTGCTAATGAAATCTTCTGGTTATGTGGATGGGTATTTATTGCCTTGATCATCACGGTTTGGTTCGCTAAGCCGCCATTTGGTAGTAAAGCGAATAAATAATGATATTAATTAGGGCGCTAAATAGCGCCCTAATTATTTATGGATAAACAATATTTAAGGTCGCAGATGTCTTTATGGTGCCTTGGGTGACTCGTCTTGGATCCCATGCATAATAATACGCTGCCATTGGAATGCTAAAGTTAGGTTCTAACTGCCCACCTGCATTCACATAAAACAGTGACGTCGCTTTCCCGCGGTTATTGGGGTTTTGTGAGATAACGATAGGGGTATTTGGTGTGTTGGTTTTGACTAAGCGTATACCGACACCTTGTGCTGCATTAGCTGTTTTATCTATCAGCACCGAGTTATCAGAGCTAAGTAGATTATTACTGGATAAAAAGATATCAATCGACCGCTCTGCAATATTGTTGCCTCCACCAAGGTTTTCACAACGCATATTGAGTGCAAATGGTGTATAGCCTGCGTGGGAGTCGTTGAGCACTTGATGACTGCTCAATGTAGGTAAAGTGACCACAAGGCCTGAATTTTTGAAGACGCAGGTGGTTAGTTTAGGGGCGTACTTTAAAATCATCGGTTGACCAAACATATCGCGATCGTCGTATGGCCAATGAAACCCATTAAATAGCCATTGTAAGATCTTAATAATTTGTTTAACTGGCCACAATAAAATATCAAACAATGACATGCCGCTTAAATCGGTAACAAATAAAATATCATGTAAATTGACGGTATCACCGCTAACCATTGTGCCTGTTTTTGGCACGAGAGAGAATTTGATCGTGACGGGGGTATTTAGCTCAGATGCTGAATGTCGGCCTGTTTTTTTCAGCGTTCTGTTTGGGATATCGTTAATGATTTGTGCTCTGACATTATACTTCCCATTATTAAAGCTTAATATGGTGGCGTATTTTTCATCGGTATTGAGAATTTTAGTATAACCAAATTCGCTTTGCGTCGTGGAACAATTAAAGTTACCTGAATACTGGGTTGCAATGGTGGTGACCCATTCGGGCGTCGCGGGCGTCAGCTTATCCGAAAGGTCGATACTGATTGGTGGTGCGTAGCGTACACCTTGTTCATAACAAATTGCGTAGCTATAGCCACTAAAGGCCATCAATAATAATAAATATAGGTATTTGATCATGATACGAGTTCCATTACTGGCAGATGCCAGCGACGCCATCTAAATTTTCAGGCAAGTGATTGATCACGCAATCACCATCATTCAGTTGAATAACGACACTTTCTGGGAAAGTTTCAGCTTTCAAATATAAGACACTGGCTTGGCCTACGTAGCCGAGTGCATTGCCATCAAGATCGGTAATTTCAGCGCCAAAAGGTAGTGCTTTGCCATTTTTTTGGAAGGCACGGCTAACCCATGAGCTACGGGTATCCGTTTTGAATTTAACTAAACTCACGGATCCTTCAATCGGGGCACTATTCGCAATATTACCAATCACTTCAGCACCTTGAACATTTTCTGTATTCGAAAGGGTGATTGAGTTTTTACGATAAGGTGTCGCGTAAGGTACCAGTGCTAATCCGTCTTTATTAGTTATGATACTTTGGTCTCCATTTACCATGAGCCCTTGTGCTTTTGGTGCTTGTACTATGGTCATGGTGTTGCCAATTTCATTGGAAGCCAGCACATCCCAAGGAATAGCGACTAGACTACCGCGAGCGCTCAAACCTATTTGACGATAATCATTTGATTCACTGATAGAGCTGCCTACCGTGGAAATATTTGAACGATAGGCAAGATTTGCACTCGCCATATTTTGTCCGCCTTGTTGATTGCTTCCAGATAGGGAATAACTTAGGCGGTTGGCTTCCAATGCAGTACCACTTAAGGAAACGGTGCTCTGTTGATAATGTGAATCAGTCGCTGTCAAACCTGTGCTTATCCATACATTATTATCGAATAAGTTCATAGGCAGGCTGAAGGTGAGATAATAGCGGTTCTCTTCTTTGCCTTTACCGTCGCGGACTCTACTGGCAGAGATAGAATAACTGATATTTGCATATGCGTTGGAGTAGCCTAATTGGTATTCGCGAGTTGTTGGTGTCGTTGACCAATAATCACGCTGAGAGCCTGAAATATAGGCCGTTCCCCAATTTTCAGGAAGGCGTTGGTTTAAGTTAATCGTAAATGTATTCTTAGGGCGCACACCACGCATTGAGTCCCATGTGTTCATATCAAAAGAGGTTGTTTCTTGATTAGGACGAGAGCCTTGTGTCTGTTTATCGAGGGTCTCTTGATAGAGGCGATAGCCTTCATGAGCATGGATTGAATCGCTAAAACTGTAATAGCCTTTTGTTGAATAGCGATAGGCTGCTAAGGTAAAGTTAGTCGCGGTAGTATCCAAGAATTTGCTGTATGAGATCCGCATACTTTGCCCACGGGAAGTTTCATTTGGTAGCTTAGTATTTGCATGGGTAACATCAACAGAAACTGCACCAATCGGCAGGTTCCAGCCTGTTCCAAGCAAGTAGGCTTGATAATCTTCACTCGCGATAGTTCCTGCATAACCCGTTATCAGGTTATTAAAACCATATTCAACAGTCCCTTGAAAAAACTCTGGTTGATAATGGCCATTTTCTTGATTTACCTTACCGGCAAGTAATGCATAATTGCTTACGCCTTCTTTTAACATACCCGGTACGGCAGAAAACGGCACGGTAAAGGATTGCTCCTGCCCAT
This sequence comes from Providencia sp. PROV236, assembly GCF_033676985.1. Classification (NCBI taxonomy): domain Bacteria; kingdom Pseudomonadati; phylum Pseudomonadota; class Gammaproteobacteria; order Enterobacterales; family Morganellaceae; genus Providencia; species Providencia sp. PROV236. Next base: position 212,887 of record NZ_CP096297.1, read on the forward strand.
CAGCTTCTTTTACGATAACTAACAGATCACCCGCAGAGCCGGTTGGCTGGATATTATCAATCGTAAATTGTCCCGGAGGAACGTTCTCTTGGTAAACAACGCTGCCGTTTTGTATGACTTTCACAAGGGCGTTCGTTTGCGCAACTCCGCGTACAATCGGGGCAAATCCTTGTTGCGATGTGGGGCGCATATTGATATCCGAGGCCAGAGATACGCCACGTACACGTACTGAGTCGAAGAGAGTGCCTTGAGAGTAAAAATCGCCGGCCACAAAATTAGATTTATAGAGTGGTAAAGCTTTGCGTAAATAACGCGTGTTATTTTCCCATTTTAGGCTACTACCCGCATGTTTACGCACTGAACTGCTATCTCGAAACTGCCAAGAGTTAAGGTTGATACCTGATTCAAGACCTGCATAGATATCATCGCTGGTGGATTTATCGCCATTTTTATTGTTAGTTTTATAATAGGTGGTGTTATATGACAGCATAGCGGCTGGGATCCCACTTTCCCATGACTCAGGTGGGACATAGCCGACTTCAGTACGCAGTAAAAAGCTTTGTGGAATGGTCATTTTGATGCTGAGTGTACTGACATCAACATCATAACGACCACCCTGAACCAATTGTTCTAATGTGTAATCTTGTGTCTCTTCAGTTGTTTCAGGTAATTGAATACCAAATAATGCAGCTTCTGTTTTGCTGATTAAGATAGTGTTCTGTTCATCTGTAAAAACAAAAGGATAACGGCCTTTCCAGTCACCATTGATATAAGTATCCATTTCTTGAATACCAGCAGGCATGCTCTGTTCTTCATAAAATCGAGATAGATTCGATTTTGCAGAATCCCCCGCAAGCAAAGAGGTATCAAAATTGACGCCCCAGCTTTTTGATGTTCCGAGAAGCAAACAAACTGCGAGTAGGCTCCAATGATGGCCGTACAACTTCATTATTACAGATTCTCTTTTTTATTTAGTAATCAAGGACTTATTTTTATAAGCACCCAGATCATCAACATATAATAAGCTGTAGCTTTGACCGGCTGTAATGGCGGTTTTGGCAGGCGCTAAGCTATTAGAAAAGGGTGCAATCATCAGCGAGTCAGCAAGCATTTTATTACCGCTTTTATTACTAATATTTGCGATAGTGACGTAATAAGGACTGTTGTTGGTAATGCGAAAACTTTGATTTTCGGCTTTAACGGTGAGTTGCTCAATAGCTTGCTCAACACCGGCTTGTAATGATGTTGGGCGATAAAAAAGCTTAATACGTGTTTTAATGGCTAACTGCATGGTATTTTTACCTTGCAGATGATCAGGCGTTGGTGGAATGTCTAGCACATTCAAGTAAAAAACCGATTCACGATCTGTTGGCAGTGGCGCAGGTAATTTTTTAATACGTAATTGTTGACCTGCGTTCCCTGAGACTTTAACAACGGGTGGGGAAAGTAGAAAAGGCACATTTGCTGTCTCAGGAGTTGAATTGATATCGCCATCATCAATCCATGATTGAACTAATGCAGGATCATCACCGTTATTGATTAACTGAACGATAGTTTCGTTATTCTTTTCTGGATAAATAACACGAGTACCATTAACAACAATATTAGCGAATGCTGTATTAATACTGATAAGTAAGGAAAATAAAATAATTAAGCGCATTTTTATAAACTCAGAGGGATGGGATGGTCAAGTTAATAGATTAACTTGACCATAGGTATGCCCTTTATACTTTAAGCGGTAGTGCTTGTATTAAGGCATGGTGTCTATACTTATCATACTTCAAGACATATGGGGAACTATGCGCTATTCACCGAGTATCTATGCGCTTCTCGGCTATTTTTGCTTGTCGCCTATCTATATCCTGAATTAGTTAGAGTATATATTCATTAGCACTAGTTACTTATGTCGTTACCTAGTGTTTTATTTAATTGACACCTTGCTGTAACTTTAATTATTTCGGGTATATTAACATGCTCTGTATTATTACAAGGAAGCATTATTGAATTAATTTATTCATATTAATTGCATATTTTTTTATGCTGTTATTAATGCTATACCTCGAATAATTGAGAGTATATTACAGGTAAGAAATGGTGTAAGTTACATTAGAGCTTAAGCTACCTACTCTTGCTGGCAGTGCATTCGTTTTGTAGTAATAAATATCTAATGCTAACGTTTCAGGCGTTGCTTCATTACCTTTAATATTAGTAACCAAAGGTTGGTTTAATACAAGAGGAGTTTGATCTGTTGTTTTTGTAATAGCAAAACCAACGTTACGTGATACGTTTGCATCATTTTCATTTACAGTGGTGTTCAGCAAATATTTACCATCTGTAGAAATATTATTTGCAGAAGAGAAATAGATTTTTAACGGTGCATCTTCGGCTTTGTTTGCTGAAGTACAGTTAGAAAAAGTAAGAGAAACGGTTTTTTTGTTTTTTGTGATGATGCCTGGTTTGGTACCCGCTTCATCTACGCTGATAGGGTTTAAAGCCACTGTAAAGTCAGCGCTTTTGCCACCATTGATAGTACAAGTTGTATCTGTAATCGCACCGCTAAAGTTGATCACACCACCTGCTGAACTGTCTTCCGCCATGGCAGGTGTTGCCGCAAGAATTAATGCTGTCGCAGCAGATAATGCAAATTTGTTATTCATTTTCTTCTCCGAGAAGAGCTGTGTGTATGTCAATAATAAGTAATAGCAAGCCGTTAACGTCTGGTTATTCACCGGAAATTAAACTCAGCCAGTTTAAAAATATTTATTAATTATCTGAATTTTAAATTTAATATAAAAATACAAAATCACACTTTTGGTAAAAGTGTATTTGTATTTCACTCTTGTTTAACTACCAGATAAATTTGATTTATATCAATTTTGATAGGGCGCTATTATACGTATAATCATCTGTTTAAAAAGAGGGTTAAATTTACTCATATTAGATTTAAAAATTAAATGTCGGGTTATGCTCTGAAATGGTTAGCTATTACGCGAAAAAAGACGTAATAAGAAATGAGATTAGAGTTTTATTTTGTAATTTTACTTATTACAGAGTTATGTGTATTCTTTAATATTAAAAGTAGGGTTAAAAACTTGTTACTAATTATTTCTTTTTGTGAAATTATGTTTTTTTATTTATTTTAAATCAATATGTTAAATAATATACCTCTTTGTGAGTAGTTAAATAATGATGATGATTGATGAATTTTTCTTTTGATTTTATAACTTTATATATCTGTTAAATTAAAATTTTTAACTAATAAATATGGTTTATAAAAAATAAACTATTATATAGTTTGGTGATTATCAACAAGAAATATGATTGTTAATAATAATATTTACTTAAAACAACCGTTGTTTTGGTAGATAGGACAAGGTATTTATGAGTAATTATTAACCTATTCAAGTCTATGCCTATTGCAGTAATAGCTAAAACCTCAACAATAACATTATTAATTATAAGGTTTATTTCCAAGGGGTAATACAACTAACCCAAATATGACTTGTGTTATGTTTCGAGTTAACAGTATCGGCATGGAGCCAGCAAACTTTATAATTATTTTATTATCATCGGCTAATCTTTAAATAAGGCAGTAGACAATGCGTATAGTAAGCATGTTATTAATTGCCTTGTTGGGGCTTAGTATACTTCAGCCTAAGAAGGTGACTACCACTCAGCCAGCCAGACTATAGAGTTTATCTATGCTCCCTGTCTATCTTCATTTGTTGTCTACCTGAAACTCGAATTGTTTACAGTATATGTGTATGTTTTTTGGGAGCACTTGTTGCTCAATTCTACTTCGAAGGGTTTGGAATATAGGTAGGAGTTATAATTTAAGAAGTTATTATGAGCTAATAAATTATTCATGTAGTACTTAATAGAAGAATACCACATGAATAGTTATACAAAGCTAAAGTGCTGATTTGGGAATGATACCTTCGAAGACTAATTTAGGCCTATTGGGTTCCTCCTGAGCCAAAGGTTCGACCTCACGGAGAGTCTGTTTACACCGACTCACTAAGTCTTGGTAGTCAACAGTACCACTGCTTTTCCATGCAATTTCTTGTTCTGATAGCTCTCTTAGTGCTTTTGCTGGGGTACCAACAATCAGCATATTGTCGGCAAATACAGCTTCTGCTTTGACAAATGCACATGCGCCAACAATCGAGTTTTCACCAATAACAGCACCATCCATAATGACACTGTTCATACCGACTAATGCATTACGTTTAATGTGGCATCCATGTAAGATAGCACCGTGGCCAATATGACCATCTTCTTCAATGATCGTATCGAATTGTGGAAAACCATGCATAACACAGTTGTCTTGAACGTTAGCGCCATCCTTGATGATTAAACGACCAAAATCCCCTCTTAGGCTTGCATTCGGACCAATGTAAACATTTTTGCCAATTATAACATCGCCTATGACCACAGCGGTTGGATGAACAAAACTGTCAGGGCCAACGACGGGGGTAAGCCCATCTATTTGGTAAAAAGACATCGTAAATTTCTCCTGTTGAATTTTGCATTGGCTATACTTTATGCAGCAATTTCTTTTAACGCGCCCCCAAACCGCTTGAAATATAAAGTAGTTGGCTGAGGGAGCTCTCCAACTGTTGTTTCACATCTTTCACTGATATAGCGTGTTGCTGCAAGCTCAACCCGTTGATAAATATTAGTGCATAAGTGTTTTGCTATTTGCCCCTCCCATTGTGCTGGAAGTAGTTCGTCGGGCAGTTGTGGATCCTTTAACACGATCCTGCGATAAAAATGGATCAGTAATAAGCGTAGCTGAAAACTGTGTTCAGGTGATATTTGTTCGTCAGTTAATTCTTTGAGTAATAAAGCCAACGGACGAAATAGGGTAATAAAGTGGTGGTAGTGCTCTGCAACTTGCTGCAATGACCAACTATCAGCAACCAGCTGCTTGAGGTTTTTTTCTGACCGACTATAAGGATAATCGGCTCGAAAATAAATCACCTGCTCAGAGGCATTAAGCTCATTGAGCAAAGTTGGAATATCACCTTGAGCACTGCTAGGAGCTGCCATTAATGAGGTATTTAATTGGCCGAAGCCTAACCAACTTAACTCTTTTTTTAACCTAGCTTTCTCTTCTTTATCCGCAGTTTCGAGTAAAAGTAAATCCCATTTACCATCCCAATCAGGTTGTTCACTTTGATAAATTTTACTTTCTGCATGGCGAAATTGGTTTTGACCACGTTCGGAGATCCGATAGTAACTGCGCCTACCAATTTTCTCAGCATCTAACCAACCTTCTTTTTGTAAACGAAATACGGAGGTACGTACAAAACGATCAGTAAACCCCATGGGTTCTAATAAGTTAGTTAAACTCCCTAGCCAGACCTCACCGCCACGGTGATGCAGTGCATCACCATAAAGAGAGATAATAAGCGATGTGCCGCTAATAGGCTGGCTAGTCAGTGCATGCTGTATAAATTGACTAAGTTTAGTGTCCATTTTTTGATTATCCGGCAAATTTTTGTATCAAAAACCTATGCGAACAGTAGACAATAACTATTTACAGACTGCAAGTTACGGCGGCTTATCCGAAGTAGAATGCGTATATCAATAATGACGTTAATGACTCATAGGTACTGCAAGTTGCAGCGTTTTAGGTTGAGGTAGGTGACGACACTGACCTGCGTCAGTCACCGAGTATTTTTCGCGACGAGTGACTCATTCACTGGTCGCTTAGATGCATCTTGAATTGTTTAGAGTATAGAGCTTATATTGCAATTCTTGTATCAATAACGCGCTCAGCTTTACCTTGTGAGCGAGGAATATCGCCACAGTTTACAATGCTGATACGTGTACTAACCCCAACCATTGATTTTATGCGATGCTTAAGGTTATGACAGATGTTACAACGCTCATCATAAGTTAGAGCATCGGGCTGCTTTAATTCAACACGAATTGATAAGCTATCCATATTCCCTTTACGGCTGATTTCCAATTGATAATGTGGAGAAAGCTCCTTGAACTGCATGATTTGTTCTTCAATCTGCGATGGAAAAACATTCACGCCTCGTATAATCATCATGTCATCAGAACGTCCTGTAATTTTACCAATGCGACGCATATGACGATTAACGCCTGGCATTAGATGAGTTAAATCACGAGTTCGATAACGTATAACGGGCATAGCCTCTTTTGTAAGCGTAGTGAACACTAACTCACCATTGTCTCCAGCAGCCAAAGGTTGTAGTGTGTCTGGTGAAATGATCTCTGGGTAAAAATGATCTTCCCAGATAGTTGGCCCGCTTTCACCTGAATCGGCACACTCCATGGCAACGCCTGGCCCCATCACTTCTGACAGCCCATAAATATCAAGTGCTTTAATACCAAGACGCGTTTCAATTTCTGTTCTCAAAGCTTCAGTCCAAGGTTCTGCACCAAACACACCTAATCTTAGTGAGCACTTACTTGCATCTCCACCCATGATTTTTTCAAGTTCATCAATAATGCTGAGACAGTATGATGGTGTGACCATGATAACATCAGGCTTGAAATCAGCGATTAATTGCGCTTGTTTCTCTGTTTGCCCACCCGACATTGGGATCACGGCAGCACCAAGGCGTTCAGCACCATAATGAGCCCCTAAACCGCCGGTAAATAAGCCATAACCATAGGCAACATGAATTTTGTCACCTTTGCCCGCACCTGCTGAGCGTAGACTACGAGCAATCAAGTCGGCCCAATTATCAATATCCTGTTGTGTATAACCCACCACCGTTGGGCGCCCTGTTGTACCCGATGATGCATGGATACGAATGATTTGATTCATAGGAACCGCGAAGGTATTGAAGGGATAGTTTTCACGGAGATCTTGTTTCGTGGTATAAGGAAATTTTTCGATGTCGCTCAGTTGTTTAAAATCATCAGGGTGAACACCTGCATCATTAAATTTCTTGCGGTACATCGGTACATTTTCGTAAGCGTGAGTGAGTGTCCACTTCAGCCGTGATAGCTGTAAAGCTTCAATTTCATCTCTAGAAGCAAATTCAATTGAGTCGACGGTATGTTGTTGTTGAATGCTCATAATTGCTTATCCTTATAATTATTTGGATACTGCTTGTTTAAGCGTTACCTATAAACCGCGTTAAGCAGATAGGGGCACCGCTTAATGGCACAATGCAGCTGAGCCTGAAGTTTGCGATGTAGGGTTCAGGCCTTATATAAATGAATCGACTATCAGGTACAGACGGTGATTATTTGTCTAAACGCGTTCAATAATCATCGCTATCCCTTGACCGACCCCAATGCACATAGTGCACAGGGCAAAACGACCTTGTCGGCGATGCAGCTCATTAGTCGCCGTAATGGCTAATCTAGCGCCACTCATCCCAAGCGGATGGCCCAATGAAATAGCCCCACCGTTTGGATTAACCTGTGCAGCATCATCAGGGAGCCCTAAGCCCCTTAAGACCGCGAGTGCTTGCGCGGCGAAAGCTTCATTAAGTTCAATCACATCCATTTGTTCAATTGTGAGCCCAGCCATCTTTAGTACTTTCTGTGCTGCTGGCAGTGGCCCAATGCCCATCAGCCGTGGTTCTACACCACAGGTTGCTGTGGCGATGATGCGTGCTTTAGGTACTAACCCTTGCGTATTGGCGGTTTCTTGCGAAGCGATGATCAGTGCTGCCGCGCCATCATTTACCCCAGATGCATTACCTGCGGTGACTGAACCATTGTGGCGAAAAGGGGTTTTGAGTTTTTGTAGTTGTTCCCAAGTCGTTTCTGGGCGCGGGTGTTCATCTTCAGTGACGACAATGTCACCTTTACGGTGTGTGATGGTGATAGGCACAATCTCTTGTGCAAAAATACCTTTTTGCCGTGCTTGTTCAGTACGTTGTTGACTGCGTAAGGCAAAGTGATCTTGATCAGCTCGGCTGATAGCGTACTCTTGCGCAACGTTTTCTGCGGTTTCAGGCATTGAATCTGTCGCAAATTGCTGCTCCATCAATGGATTGATAAACCGCCAACCAATCGTGGTATCAAACAACTGTGGTTGCCGAGAGAAAGCGGATTCTGCCTTGCTCATCACGAAAGGGGCTCGACTCATCGATTCAACTCCCCCTGCAATCATTAAGTTTGCTTCGCCTGATTTGATACTTCTAGCAGCCAAGGCTATCGCATCAAGCCCTGAGCCACACAATCGGTTAATTGTTGTACCAGAGACGGATAATGGAAGGCCTGCTAATAAACCTGCCATTCTTGCGACATTACGGTTGTCTTCTCCCGCCTGATTGGCACAGCCTAATATGATGTCATCAGTAAGTGACCAATTAAGTTGTGGTTGCCTTTCCATTAATGCTTTTAACGGTAAAACAGCAAGATCATCAGGGCGTAAAGAGGACAGAGCACCACCATAACGGCCGATTGGAGTTCTTACCCCATCACAAATAAAAGCATCTCTCATAACTTTTCCTCTACTAAGTGGTGGCCGAGGCGGTGAGCACGTCCGGAGAACCAAGCTAAGGTTTTTCCGTGTTGATTGATGACTTCAACCTCATATAGCCCAGTTCGTTTGCCTTGGTATTTCACTTGCGCAATCGCGGTTAGTGTATCGCCTTCAAAACTTGGGCGAATAAAATCAATCGAACAACTGGATGCAACAGCAGCAAGACCATGACTGTTACATGCATAAGCGAAAGCGGTATCTGCTAAGCTAAATAGTTGCCCCCCATGGCAGGTTTTATGGCCATTTAACATCTGTGATGTAATACACATGGACAGTTGCGCAAAACCTTCCGAAACCTGCTCAATGGACATTCCCATCGCTTTTGCACATGCATCATCTCGATACATAATCTGTGCCGATTGTTGTGCTAATGTCATATCTGTCGATGTATTCATTGAAGTTCCTTAGCGAATCGCGTTTGATGACCTGCCGCCAATTGCCTAAGTAATGGATTGGCTCGATAGCGACCATCACCATAAAATTCTGCGAGCTGTTCCAATGTATTAAGAATATTTTGCCAGCCAATCTCCGCTCCCCAAGTTAGAGGGCCTTTTGGGTAGTTAACGCCGTAACACATGGCGTTGTCGGTGTCTTCTGGGCTGGCAATTCCTTTATTTACTACGTCTAACGCTTCATTACATAGCATGGCAACTGTGCGCATGTTGAGTAAACTGGGGTAGTCAGGTAGCACGATCACATCCTTGTTCAATGATTGAAAAAAAGCGATAACAGTTTGATTTTCTTGCTGGCTGTTTTGTGCTGCGCAACTGATAGCAATAGCGGGTGCTTTGCCATAGTCAGCCGATAAATCAAATAGAACCACGCTTTGATTGTTTTTCTGTGCTTGAGAAGATGCTAATTCACCGTTGGTTAACATAACCATAACATCGCCAATAAAAAGTGTTGGATGCTTATGAGCATCACATTTGGATCCTTCGAGGCAGATCCCGTTTTGCCGCAATAATTGCGCAAATGTAGGTAAACTTTGCCAAGCGCCTCGAGCGGTGATTAAAAGTGAGTTGTTGTGAGGTATTTTTTCTGCAATTTTGGCATCAGGAAGCGGCGCGGCTTTATGATAATGATAAAACCCTCGGCCTGTTTTTCGGCCTAAATGTCCCGCTTGTACTAACTCAAGTTGTTCAAAAGAGGTTTGAAAGCGAGGATCATAGCCAAAGGCTTGAAAAATAGACTCGGTGACAGCATAGTTCACGTCATGACCGATAAGGTCAGTCAGTTGTAGTGGACCCATTGCAAAACCGCCCGCATCACGCAATACACTGTCTAGTGTTGCCGGAGCGGCAATTCGTTCTTCGAGTGCGCGTAGGGTTTCTGCATAAAAAGGGCGAGCGACTCGATTGACAATAAACCCAGGTGTTGAGCGGCAAACAACAGGGACTTTACCCCATGCAAGAGAGAGTGCTTTGAGCTGGTTCACCACCGATTCAGCAGTTTCCCTGCCACGGACCACTTCGACGAGCTTCATAATAGGCGCTGGATTGAAAAAATGTAGGCCTGCGAATCGTTCTGGGTGCTTGAGTTGGCTCGCAATTGCTGTAATCGATAGTGAGGAAGTATTGCTGGCGAAGAGGGTATTTTGATGGCAAATACCTTCAAGTTGATTAAAAATGGCTTGTTTAATGGTTAATTTTTCAGCAACGGCTTCAATCACTAGCTGTGCTGGCGCCAGTTCAGCCATGTTATGAACTAAGGTGAGTCGCGAAAGCAAGGATGTTGCTGCTTGAGCTGGCATTTTCCCTTGCTGAACGCGTTTATTCAAGCGTTCAGTTAAAGACTGTTTCGCTGTCTCAAGTGCCTGTGCATTGATATCAAAAAGTAAGACATTGTGTCCTGCATTAGCTGCAACTTGTGCTATGCCGATACCCATTGTTCCAGCGCCAATGACAGCAACAGTATTGATCATTGAAGTCATGTTAGTGCCCTTTAAATACAGGTTCGCGCTTATTTAAAAATGCGTTTACGCCTTCACGATAATCATCGCTGCGGCCGCCTAAACGTTGTAAATCGCGTTCAAGATCTAATTGCGCATCTAACGTATTGGTTGCGGCGCAATAGATAGCTTTTTTAATTAAACCCAACCCATAGGTCGGTTGTATTGCAAGATGTTGGGCTAATGCATTAACGGTCGCAGTGAGCTGATCATTTTCGGTGACTTGCCAAATCATTCCCCATTGAAGAGCTTGTTCTGCGCTGATTTTATCGCCAAGTAATGCCATTCCCATGGCTCGTGCATGCCCAACTAACTGAGGTAAAAACCAGCTGCCACCTGAATCGGGAACTAGGCCTAAGCGGCAAAAAGATTGAATAAAATTAGCGCTTTTGGCGGCAATTACGATATCGCCAGCTAATGCAATGGCAGCACCCGCACCCGCAGCGACACCATTTACTGCGCAGATAATCGGTTTGGGTAAATTAGTCATTCGACGAATGAGCGGGTTATAAAAGGTTTCAACCGAGTACCCTAAATCAGGGGCTTGGTCACTGGCCGTCACATTACGGTCGTTGAGATCTTGCCCTGCACAGAAACCACGTCCTGCACCAGTAATCACTAAACAGCGAACGGTTTCATCGCGTTCAGCTATTTTTAATGCTTCGCTTAATTGATGATGCATCTCATCATTGAAGCTATTGAGCCTGTCGGGGCGATTTAAGGTGATCGTTAATACGCCTTCTTGTTGCGTGGTTAATATCATGGCGCTGTCTTGCATGTTATTGTCCTGTAAATTTGGGCTGTCGTTTTTCAAAGAAGGCATTGATCCCTTCTTGGCGGTCATCGGTACCAGCTAACCCGACAAAATATTGGCGTTCGAGCTGCAAGCCATCAGTAAGTGACATTTCTTGAGCTGCATTAATCGCCGCTTTAGCGGCTTTCACTGCTAAGGGAGCGTGTGTTGCGATGCGTTGCGCAATTTTTTGTGCATATTCAACCACCAGACCATCAACACAAACTTGGCTTACAAGCCCTGCTTGTAAGGCTTGTTGCGCATCAATTGCGTTGCCAGTGAGGATCATTTGCATGGCAAGAGATTTCCCAACTCCACGCACTAGACGTTGTGTGCCACCCGCTCCCGGTATCAAACCTAATGTGATTTCAGGTAACCCAAAACGTGCAGATTCGCCTGCAATAGTGATATCGCTGGCGAGTACTAGCTCACAGCCAGCGCCTAATGCATAGCCATTCACAGCGCTAATGATCGGTTTTGTGATCTGATTAAAGCGGCGCCAAATAGCAGGGCGTTTATCTGTGATAGCGGAAGCAACGGTTTGTTGCTGTAGCTCTTTTAGGTCAGCTCCTGCTGCGAAAAAGCGTGAGTTACCCGTGATCAATATTGCACCAATCTCTGGATTGTTATCAGCCCGCTCAAGGTGCTCGACGAGTTGTTTTAGGCAATCCGTACTTAATGCGTTACGCACTTCTGGGCGGTTTAACGTTAATGTCAGTACGCGGTTGTTTGTGTGTGTGAGGATCCAATCTGTGTGCATATTGCCTCCTACACATCAAAATCGAGCACGACACCATCGCCTTTCGGCCATGATTGGCAGCTTAATATGTAGCCTTCAGCGATCTGATCGGGCTCTAGGCTATAATTCACCCCCATTTCAACTTCGCCTGAACGTAATTTGCATTTGCAGGTTGCGCAAACACCACCTTTGCATGCATAGGGCAGATCAGCTCCTTGACGCAATGCAGCATCAAGAATGCTGTCATCTTGACTATCCATGGTGATTGTCAATGTTCGTCCATCCAGTTGAAGGCTAACTTGCCGGTTATCAGAAGCGACAGCCGCTGGTGGCTTAAATTTTAGGGATGAAGTATTAAAACGCTCACTGTGGATATGATCTGAGTTCATCCCACATTCCGCCAATGTCAGCTGTACTTCATCCATCATGGCTTCAGGACCACATACAAAGGCGCGGTGGTACTGCTTGAAATTGAGTAGTTGCTGATCAAGTGCTATTAGCTGAGATTTATTAATGCGCCCACTGAGGAGCGGGCTTTCTTGTTGCTCTTGGCTGAATAAATAGAGCACTTGCAAACGTTGAGCAAAGCGATTTTTAAGATCGGCAATGACTTCTTTAAACATCACTGAGCGACTATTTTTATTGCCATAAATTAAAGTCACATGGCTATATGGCTCGGTTTGCAGAGTGGATTTAATGATGGAAAGCAGCGGTGTGATCCCAGACCCCGCAGCAATAGCAAGATAACGAGCTCGGGTATTGGCTTCAGGTTGGTAGCCAAACTTTCCTTGTGGGATCATCACATCAAGGCTATCCCCGACATTCAGTTGTTGGTTAATAAAATTTGAAAAGCGTCCTTCATAAATGGCTTTAACACCAATTTTTAATGTGTTTTCATCTGGTGAGCTACAAATGGAGTAGCAACGGCGCAAATCTTCGCCATTAATTAACGCTTTAAGAGTAAGGTGCTGTCCTGGGCGATAGTGATAGTGTTTGCGCAAGCTATCGGGGACATTAAATGTCACAGCCACCGCATCGGGGGTGTCACGTTCAATAGCGGCAATACTTAAGCGGTGAAATACAGTCATAATGTGCCCTTAAATACATTTAAAGTAATCAAAAGGTTCAAAGCATTCGCGGCAGCGATATAAGGCTTTACAGGCTGTAGAGCCAAACTCGCTAATTTTTTCAGTTTGTTGGCTATCACAGCGTGGGCAACGGATTGGCCCCGAGTGCTCTGGATGTTCACAAGATTTCCCCACCGGTGGGGCAATACCAAAATCGCGTAGGCGCTGTTTGGCGTTTTGATTCATCCAATCGGTTGTCCATGCAGGGGTGAGTACGACTTCGATTTCTATATTTGAAAAACCAGCATGGTGTAAAACCTGTTTTATTTCATTGAGTAAAAATTCTGTTGCAGGACAACCTGAATAAGTGGGTGTAAAAAGTACTTTCCAGCCATTGGATGTTGCGAGCACGTTGCGGATCATGCCAAGATCGGTAATTGAGAGTGCTGGCAATTCTGGATCGGGTATTTGCTGTAATTGTTGCCAAATTTGATGAAGTTGTGGCGATTGTAGGCCATTCAGGGATTGTCTCTGTTCCATAGCATCACCAGTCACAATTAGGATAAGCGCGCTGAACAAATTGCAACTCGGTTAAAAGGATACCTAGATGCTCAGTGTGATTGCCTTGTTTGCCGCCTGTTCGATAGGCATGTTGCTGAGGTAACGTTAAGGTTGCTTGTTCAAACGTTTCATTAATAGTGGTTAGCCATTGTGGCTGTATGCTGCGAGGGTCGACGGCAATCCCAATTTCAGCGAGTCCAATTTCAATATCATCGGCATGGAACAGCTCGCCAGTAAAGCGCCATAACTGATTGACTGATTGTTGGATTTTTTGGTGACTTTCTTCGCTGCCATCACCCAAACGGATCATCCAATGGCGACTAAAGCGCAAGTGATAGAGGGCTTCTTTCAATGATTTTTCGGCAATAGCGGCAAGTTGTGGATCTGCGCTGTGAGTCAGTGCTTGATACAGCGGTACGTGATAGGCATCAATAAAAAATTGGCGTACCAGTGTGTCATTAAAACCCCCATTGGGCTGCTCGACCAGTAATAGGTTACAGAATTCACGTTCATCACGCAGAAAGGCTATCTTGTCTTCATCAGACTCATCCCCTGCAAGCGTCGCCGCATAGCTGAGAAAATTTCTGGCTTGTCCCAGTAAATCTAAGCCAATGTTTGATATAGCGAGGTCGATTTCTAGCTCAGGGGCGTGGCCACACCATTCACAGAGGCGTTGCGCTAAGACTAAAGGAGTATCGCCTTGTCGTAAGACATATTGTTTGAGTGCTTCGTGCTGGTTCATTTTTCACCTTCACATATTTTTGATGCCATCAGGGATGGTGTAGAAAGTGGGATGGCGATAAACCTTAGTATCAGCCGGATCAAAGAATGTGCTTTTATCTTCTGGTTGTGAGGCAATTAAGTATGTGGCTTTGACTACCCATACTGAGCAGCCTTCGCTACGACGTGTATAGGCATCTCTAGCATTCTCTAATGCCATTTGATCATCGGCAGCATGTAGGCTGCCAACATGGCGGTGTGCGAGTCCCTGCTTGCTACGAACAAAAACTTCATATAATGGCCAGTCTTGATTGCTCATTATTTTTTCCTTTTTTTTCAATTCCATAGTCTAAGTAATTTCAGATGTCGTTAGGCAATAATTGAATAAGTCGCTAGCGGCCTAGTAAGCACTGTGACTGTAGCCAACAACACTGCAATTTAAAGTTAAGCGGCAGCTTGAATGGCTTGTTGCTTTTGACTGTATGCCATCGCGCCTTCACGAACCCATGCGCCGTCTTCCCAAGCTTTTCGTTTGGCTTCAACACGTTCGTAATTACAGATACCTTCACCTTTAATCACTTGATAAAACTCTTCCCAGTCAATTTCGCCAAAGCGATAGTGGCCAATTGACTCATCCCATTGCAGATCAGGATCAGGGATCGTCATTCCGAGTGCTTCAACTTGAGGAACTGTGTTATCAACAAACTTTTGGCGTAGCTCATCGTTACTAAATCGTTTAATTTTCCATGCCATGCTTTGCGCACTGTGTGGCGAATCACTGTCATTGGGGCCGAACATCATCAGTACTGGCCACCAAAAACGATTAATAGCATCTTGTAACATGGCTTGTTGTTGTGGAGTGCCATTGGCAAGCACGGTGACAGCTTCATAACCTTGGCGCTGATGAAAACTCTCTTCTTTGCAAATTTTCACCATAGCGCGAGCGTAAGGGCCGTATGAAGCTCGGCATAATGCAACTTGGTTTACGATGGCAGCACCATCAACTAGCCAACCAATTACGCCAACATCTGCCCAATTGAGAGTGGGGTAGTTAAAAATCGAAGAGTATTTCATTTTGCCATCAAGCATCTTTTGGTAGATGTCTTGGCGTGAGCAGCCAAGGGTTTCAGCAGCACTGTAGAGATAGAGACCGTGCCCTGCTTCATCTTGAATTTTGGCTAATAGAATCGCTTTACGCCGTAGCGTTGGAGCACGAGTTAACCAATTTGCTTCAGGTAACATACCAATAACTTCCGAGTGAGCATGTTGGCCTATCTGACGGATCAGGTTTTTCCTGTAGGCATCGGGCATCCAATCTTTTGGTTCGATATTGATGTCGGCTTCGAGTTTATTTTCGAAGTTTTCTTGATATTGATTATCCATTTTTTCACCTAAGATGATTCGAATTTTAACTCATTAAAATAAAAATGAATCATAATTAATTAACATTAATGCTAGGAATCGTTAACAAATAAATCAATGTTGATTGTTTGTGTTTTGCGATGAAGCTCACAATGATAATTTTGAATTCTTTTAAATTCAATTGATTGGATTATCCTTGAGGCGATATTATGAGGGGGTTTTGAGTTGTTTTAATTAATTTTGTTTCTGACTTGTTAAATTTTATTGGTATCTAAGCTTAATTTTATGATACATATTTTAGTATCAATGTTGATTATTGTTTTCTTTTGGGGGCGTAATGCAGCAATTAACAAGTTATATAATGGGTCAATGGTTATTTGGTCAGGGTGAAAGCCGTAAGATTTATCATGCATTGACCGGTGAAGCTCTATATGAAGTGTCGACAGAGGGTTTACCATTAGTTGATAGTCTCGCTTATGGGCGCAAACATGGTGGTGACGCATTGGCTGCCATGACATTTCAGCAACGCGGGCAAATGCTTAAGGCCGTCGCTAAATATTTATTAGAGCGTAAGGATTATCTTTATGAGATATCGGCACAAACAGGCGCAACAAAGGTGGATAGCTGGGTAGATATTGAAGGGGGGATTGCAACACTGTTTGCTTTTTCAGGGCTAGCAAATCGTGAGCTACCAGACGATACCATTTGGCCTGAAGATGAGATGATCCCTTTATCCAAACAAGGGCAGTTTATTGCACGTCATATCTTAACTTCTCGTCGTGGTGTCGCCTTACACATTAATGCGTTTAACTTTCCTTGTTGGGGGATGTTAGAAAAGCTCGCGCCCACTTGGTTAGCCGGCGTCCCTGCGATTATCAAACCTGCAACTGCCTCAGCTCAATTAACACAAGCGATGGTAAGTTTAATTGTTGAAAGTGGGTTGGTGCCCGAAGGTGCAATACAGCTAATTTGCGGCGGTGTGGGTGAGATATTTGAACATCTTGATTTTGAAGATGTTGTGACATTTACAGGTTCGGCGGCAACTGGGCAAAAATTAAAATCCCATCCACGGTTACGCGAAAAATCCATTCCTTTCACGATGGAAGCAGATTCCCTTAATTGTGCCATTCTTGGGGTGGATGTGCAGCCAGAGCAACCTGAGTTTTCTTTATTTATTAAAGAAATAGTACGTGAAATGACATCAAAGTCTGGACAAAAATGTACTGCTATCCGTCGTATCATTGTGCCCGGATCTCAATTGGAAGCTGTCAAGCAGGCGCTATTGCATCGTTTGTCAGGTATCACTGTTGGTGATCCTGCGGTAGAAGGCGTTCGTATGGGGGCGTTGATTAACCAAGAGCAACGCGATGATGTGCAAGAAAAAGTTCTTTTCTTGCAACAAAATGGCTGTGAAATACTGTGTGGTGGAACAACTCAAGGCGTCAACATCATAGGTGGCGATATTCATACAGGGGCATTTTACCCTCCGACCTTGCTATATTGTGCCGATCCTTATACGCATCGAGCAGTACATGAAACGGAGGCTTTTGGCCCTGTTGCGACATTGATGAGTTATCAGACTACGGAGCAAGCTGTTGAGCTCGCGATTATGGGAGAAGGAAGCCTTGCTGGAACTGTGGTTACGGCAGAAGCATCCGTCGCTCAAGAGGTTATTCGTCATAGTGCTAGAGCACATGGGCGAATGTTGATCCTTAATGAGGCAGCGGCGACGGAATCGACAGGCCATGGTTCCCCGCTTCCTTTGTTAGTGCATGGTGGTCCCGGTAGAGCGGGTGGCGGTGAAGAGCTAGGTGGGTTAAGAGCCGTTAAACACTATATGCAACGGACCGCTATTCAAGGGAGTCCATCAATGTTGACCGCAGTGACTAAGCAATGGAGTCGTGGCGCTGAAGTGTATGCAGACCCAGTACATCCATTTAGAAAATATTTTGAAGATTTAGTCATTGGCGACACATTATTAACTGCCAGACGTACTGTATCGGAAGCCGATTTAGTCAATTTTGCTTGCCTAAGTGGTGATCATTTTTATGCTCATATGGATAAAATAGGCGCTGCGCAGTCACTGTTTGGTGAACGTGTCGCTCATGGTTACTTTGTGGTATCCGCGGCAGCTGGTTTATTTGTTGATGCAGCCGTTGGTCCTGTGATCGCTAACTATGGAATGGAAAATCTACGTTTTATTGAACCAGTGAAAATTGGCGACACAATTCAAGTACGTTTAACCTGTAAGAAGAAAATTAAAAAGGCGCAAAAAACGCAAGAAGATAAGCCAAACGGTGTGGTTGAGTGGGATGTTCAGGTATTCAACCAACATGGTGTGGTAGTTGCGCTATATAGTATTCTGACGTTAGTTGAGCGTCGTGAAGGGGATTTTGTGTAGTAGTGACGGCTATCGATAAGGAAAAAACTTTTGTGTACGATAAACACAAGGTTTTTTCCTTAGATTGTATTACTTAGTGATAAATTGCGCTTGGTTGAGCTGGCTCAGCGCGTTATTCACAGCAAAAATTTCGCCTCTGACTTCAGGGACGCCAAAGGATTTTAAACGGGCGCTGTGTTTTTCAAGATAGGCTTGAGCTTGTTGTGGTGAAGCAAATAGATAGATACCCCCTGCTTTTTGTGTAGAGGGATTTTCTGTCCATATCTTCCAAATAAAGCCTGGCTCTTGATTAATCGATCCTGCGAGTTCTTCCATTGCGCTTGCCATTTCATCACCCCAAGGTCCCTGATAGGGGAAATCAACTTGTAAAATAACCTGCATAATCACTCCTGTTTGATTTTCTGTTTGCTGTGCACAGTATACTGATTAAGTGAAATTATTACTTTGATGATTAATGGTTTTTCAAGCTGTCACGTTTACTGGCTTCAAATGCTTCTAACGTGTTCAAACGAGCTTGTTTATGGTCAACAATCGGTTTTGGATAGTTCAGTTTAAGTTGATTTGATTCAGCCCATTCATGGGGGGAGTGAATATATTTATCGGGTACTGCCTGTAGTTCAGGTAACCATTGGCGAATAAACTCACCTTGTGGATCAAATTTTTTGCCTTGGGTCGTTGGGTTGAAAATGCGAAACCAAGGTTGTGCATCGGTACCTGTTGAAGCCGACCATTGCCAGCCACCATTGTTGGCGGCTAATGAGCCGTCGATCAACCGCTGCATAAAGTATTGTTCGCCAAGCCGCCAATCAATTAATAAGTCTTTGACAAGAAAACTCGCGGTGATCATTCTGAGTCGATTATGCATCCAACCAGTGGTATTGAGTTGGCGCATTGCGGCATCCACAATCGGGTAACCTGTTTGACCCTCTTGCCATGCTTTAAGTTGTTCTTTCGAGTTATTCCACTGAATGTACCGTGTCCATTCAATAAACGGTTGATGACGGCATAAACGGGGAAACGCCACTAGCATGTGGTGATAAAATTCACGCCAAATCAGTTCGTTTAGCCATGTAAATGCGCCACTATCGGGCGAATCAAAAACATGAGGGTTTTCAGCCAGTAAACGATTTAAGCATTGCCTAGGTGATAGGACACCAATAGCTAAATAGGGTGATAATTGGCTGGTTCCATCAATGGATGGGATATCGCGATGTTGTGAGTAATTTTTTACTTTCAGGCGACAAAATTGCCTTAGCTGCTGCCGTGCAGCATGCTCACCTGCGGGAAAATGTGGCGCAATATCAACAAAATCATAATCGAACAGGGTCGATACCGCTGGTACGGTCAGTTTTTCTCCTCTCGCCTGAGGAGCAGGAGCTGAGTGGTAATCGGTTGTGACGAGCTGTGTGATAAAAGCGCGACGAAATGGTGTATAGACTTGGTACATCTCACCTTTTTGGTTTGTCACTGAAGTAGGGGGTAACAACAGTGCATCATCAAAGGCATGAACATGAAAAGATGTAGATTGATTAATTAGCCATTGGTCTCGTTGCTGTTCATTCAGTTCGTATTGGCGATTAAAAAACACGTGGTCGGCTTGTTGTTGCTGGGCAAAATCAAGCACCCACTGCGCTGCTTGTGTGAAATCAGAAACGGTATGGCAAATTAAAGGGATCGCTAACTGCGCCAGTGAATGGCGTAACTCAAGTAAGTTCTGATGAATAAAAGTAATTTGTCGTGGTGAGAGATCATGTGCTCGCCATTGTTCCGGCGTGGCGGTAAACACGGCGAGCACGTTTGCTTCAGGATCAGCACAAGCAGATGATAACGCTTTATTATCGGTAACTCTTAAGTCGTTACGAAACCAGACTATATGACAAGCCCGTTTTTTCGTCATCATCTACTCCTTTCTTAGCTTGGTGCTTAATCCAATTTTGGGTGCTGGTTGATTAACGATTGACGTTTTTTCTCAAGTTCAGCAATTTGTTGTTCAATATCTTCAACTTTTTGTTCGATATTGTCATAGTGCTCGTTTAAAATTTCTTTCGCTTCTGCGCGGTCAGATGCTGCCGGTGTGGCCCCTCGAAGTGGTTTATTGGCAGTTTCTGGCATTCTGATCCCAGTATACAAACCAATCAGTGCGATAACCATCAAATAGAAGGCTGGCATGTACAGATTATTGGTTGATTCAACTAACCAAGCTGCAACCGTTGGCGTGGCACCAGCAATCAAGACCGAAATATTAAAGGCAATTGCAAGGGCGCTATAACGAATATGCGTTGGGAAAATCGCGGGTAAAATTGACGCCATTACCCCAGTAAAACAGTTAAGTAAAACAGCTAAAATCAGTAAGCCAACAAAAATCAGACCAACAGAGCCGCTGTCAATCAGCATAAAGGCTGGGTAAGCTAAAATAAGCAAACCTACACTACCTGCAATGACGAATGGACGACGACCAATTTTATCACTGGTTAAGCCAATGATTGGTTGGACAAATAGCATACCTATCATGATAGCAATGATGATTAACACACCGTGGTCGGCTGAATAATTCAAGTTATGCGATAGGTAACTTGGCATATATGTCAATAACATATAGTAAGTTACGTTCGTTGCGATAACTAAGCCAACACAGATCATCAGGCTCTTCCAATATTTGGAGACCACTTCACGGAATGAAACCTTCGGTGGATTTTGAATGTTGGCTTTATCTTGTTTTTCTAATGTCTCGATATGCTGTTGGAATGCAGGGGTTTCTTCAAGTGCATGACGTAGATATAGGCCGATAATACCAAGTGGCAGTGCTAAGAAGAATGGAATTCTCCAACCCCACTCATGGAAGTTTTCTTCTCCAACGATACTTGAGATCAGCACAACAACACCGGCACCTAGGACGAAGCCCGCGATAGAACCAAAGTCTAACCAGCTGCCCATAAAGCCACGTTTACGGTCAGGAGAGTATTCGGCAACAAAGATAGCAGCGCCTGAGTACTCACCACCAACAGAGAAGCCTTGTGCTAATTTAGCTAGCAACAATAAGATCGGAGCCCAAATACCAATACTGGCATACGATGGTATTAAACCAATACAGAAGGTACTGACCGCCATAATAATAATGGTGACGGACAAGACTTTTTGTCGGCCATATTTATCACCTAAAATCCCAAAAACCACGCCACCTAATGGGCGGACGAGAAATGGCACGGAGAATGTGGCTAATGCGGCTATCATCTGGACGCTCGGTGATGCGCCAGGGAAGAAGACTTGGCCAAGTACGTAAGCTAAGAAGCCATATACACCAAAATCAAACCATTCCATCGCATTACCCAGCGAAGCAGCGGTGATTGCTTTTTTTAATTTACCATCATCAATAATGGTGATGTCGTTAATATTTAGTGGTTTTTCTTTTTTCTTTCTGAACTTCATAATGAAACCATCCTGTTATCTGAATTTCAAAAACGTGCGGGGCTACGTTATTAGACTAGTCATAACTCGCGGAACACATCAATAAATCAATCACTATTTTAAAAAGTCCTCAATATGGCATATGTCACGCTGAACTTTATTACTAATAATAAGGGTAGAACTATCGCTAATAATTGCGAGGGGAAATGTGAAGAACAGAGGAATAATGAGTGCAATTTTGTTGTAATAAATTGGGTAAAAAAAGCAAAATTGGAACCTTTATATGACCTAACATTCGAGCAATTGTATAATAATATCGATTAAATGTAAAATGCTGGCTATTTATGCTGATTAGTGCTGTTATTTTTGATGTTTAGTCTGAAAAGTGATATTTACATCTCTTACCCTTTTCGACTCATTAGATTTTTTCTACAGATATTTTTTCTGTTTATTTTACGCTTTGGCCTGCATTCGATAATTTAGAATATTTATTTGCCATTCTTAGTTTGTAATTTATTAAATAATTGTAAATATTATTTTTTTTGCCATGTTTAAGTTTAATTTAAAACTTAATTTATGCTGAACCTAGACTCTTCTTTTGATATTAGTGGATGATTATTCTGTTCTTATTGCCGATTGATTTTAGCTGGTAGGAACAGTCAATTTAATTAGTTACACTAGGTGCAGCATATAAATTAGTTTAATAAAAATGAAGTATTGCGGAGAGTGTATTATCAGCTTCCGTGAATGATTTTAACCTAATCTTGACTTTGAAAGAGTGCCACTATGAAAAAACAGACTGTCGCATCCTATGTCGCAAAAGTTCTAGATAACGCAGGTGTTAAGCGTATTTGGGGCGTTACTGGTGATTCACTAAACGGTTTAAGTGATAGCTTACGCCGCCTTGGAACCATTGAGTGGTTAGGCACTCGCCATGAAGAAGTTGCCGCGTTTGCAGCAGGCGCTGAAGCTCAAATGACAGGTGAACTCGCGGTTTGTGCGGGTTCTTGTGGTCCAGGTAACATGCACCTTATTAATGGGTTATATGATTGCCATCGTAACCGCGTGCCAGTATTGGCCATTGCTGCACATATCCCATCAAGTGAGATTGGTAGCAATTACTTCCAAGAAACTCACCCAACAGAGCTATTCCGTGAGTGCAGTCATTATTGTGAAATGATTTCTAACCCAGAGCAATTGCCACAAGTTCTCGGTATTGCAATGCGCAAAGCCATCCTAGAAAGAGGCGTTTCTGTGATCGTATTACCGGGTGATATCGCATTACGCGACGCGCCTGAGAATGCGGTTGATACATGGTATCAGCCACAGGCTCCATTGATCATGCCTCAGCACTCTGAAATTGCAAAATTGGCAGATGCACTAAATCAATCAACAAATATCACGCTGTTCTGTGGTGCTGGCTGTGCAGGCGCACACGATGAAGTGATCAAACTAGCGGAAACATTGAAAGCCCCAGTTGTACACGCATTACGTGGTAAAGAGCATATTGAATGGGATAACCCATATAGTGTAGGTATGACAGGGTTAATTGGTTTCTCATCTGGTTATCATGCCATGATGAATGCGGATACTGTGGTTTTATTAGGCACCCAATTCCCATATCGTCCGTTCTATCCGCAAGGCGCTAAGATCATTCAAATTGATATCAATGCAGGTAGCTTAGGCTCACATTGTCATATCGATATGGGTATGATTGGTGATATTAAAACGACGTTAACTGCATTACAGCCTCATTTAGACGTTAAACAAGATAGTCACCATCTAGATAGTGCATTGAAGCACTATGTTGAAGCGCGTAAAGGCTTAGATGATTTAGCAAAACCGGGTAAAGAAGGGGTTATTCATCCGCAATATTTGGCGAGCCGGATCAGCGAATTAGCTGATGATGATGCGGTTTTCACTTGTGATGTAGGAACGCCAACGGTTTGGGCTGCTCGTTATCTGAAAATGAACGGTAAGCGCCGTTTAATCGGCTCATTCAACCATGGTTCGATGGCCAATGCGATGCCACAAGCGATGGGTATTCAGTCTGTTGATAAAAAACGCCAAGTGATCACAATGAGTGGTGATGGTGGTTTCAGTATGCTGATGGGCGACATGCTATCACTGGCACAAATGAATCTACCGGTAAAAGTGGTTATTCTGAATAATGGTGTGCTCGGCTTTGTTGCCATGGAAATGAAAGTGGGTGGTTTCCTCACAGAAGGAACAGACTTACATAACCCTAACTTCGCTGCGGTAGCAAATGCAGCAGGTATCAAAGGGATCCGTGTTGAGAAAAGTGAAGACATTGATGCAGCGTTAAAAGAAGCTTTCGCACATGATGGCCCTGTAGTCGTGGATGTCGTTACGGCTAAACAGGAACTCTCTATGCCACCAACCATCAATGCACAAGAGGCGAAAGGCTTTAGTTTATATATGTTAAAAGCCATCCTCAGTGGCCGCGGTGATGAAGTCGTTGAGTTAGCAAAAACTAACTGGCTACGTTAATGTTCATACCCCAATCCGTTTTTCGGTTGGGGTATATACTCGTTATACTTTAAGTTGCAGGGTTGTTGACTACACTCAGCGAGTCGAGTCATAGAGTCTATCTATGCTCCCCGCCTATCTTCACTTGTCGCCTACCTGCATCTTGAATTATTTAGAGTATACCGGTCATGCTTGAAGATAGTGTGGGTGACTACGTTGAATAAGCCACCTCACCTATCTTTATTCATCACCCATTTGTATCTGGAATGATCCAGAGTATCGAGATCCGCCATGACTCATCGTGGTGGGTTCTAGTATCCTGCCGCAGACTGACTTCGCCATAAATGTGCCGCAACCAAAGCACGCCAAGGAGAAAACTCCGTTAACCATTTTTCAGTTTCTTTGGCTGTTGGCTGTGTTGCCATTTTTAATAAGGGTTGTAAGTTACGCCTCACCGCGACATCACCATGTAACGAGCCATCAAGGTAATTGAAACCGCGCAAAAGTGCATAGCTGACTGTCCATGGGCCAATACCTTTTAGGTTGAGGAGTTGGTTAGCCAGCTCTTGGTGATTGTTTTGATTTATTTGGACCGATAAATCGATCTGTTTGTCGATAATCGCAGCACAGAGGGCGCGGATCGCGACAATTTTCCCCGCAGAAAAACCCGTTTGCCGCAAGGTATCGTCGTCAGTCGCAGCGACCTGTTGCTCGTTAGGAAAGCACCAAATACCCGATGAGTGCATGCTCCCCGTTGCTTGAATAAAGCGTCGGCGTATTGCAATCGCGGCAGTGACACTGATTTGTTGGCCAATAATTGCCCATACTAAGGCTTCAAATGCACTAGCAGATTGATAGATACGTAGGCCTTGTTGATGTTGGATTAACTGACCAATGATTGGATGAGATAAATACTGCGTTTCGAACTGTTCAATCGCTTGTTGTAAGCCAAGCATGTGCTTGCCAATCTCTATCATTTTTTGATCATTGGCGATATTACTTGAGTCATCCACTTCTAGTTTGATAGTGGCCATTTGTTGGTCGATTGTAATAATCAGCTGCGCCGGCGAGTTATCCCAAAGTATGCCTTTACGTAGTACATTGTTTTCGACGATTTCTGCAATGTTTTGTCTATCTCTTAAATGAAATGCAAAAAAATCATCAGCGCGAAAATTTACAGGTAGAATAAGCGGTGAGATTGCAGTTGGCATGATGTGAGCCTTTATATTGTGATACAACGCATTTTGGCATGATTAATTTGGATTTCAAGCGTGTCATCTTACTTGAAAAGAGTTAGAGTTTATATTTGTCATACTTCAAGTTGCAGCGCTTTTCGTGAAGGTATAATGATTGCGCTCACTTGTGCTAGTCACGCCGTTTTCTATTTTACTAGCAACGAGTTCATTCGTAGCTTAAGCTGTGCCGTGAATTATTTAGAGTATAATAATCATAATATTTTGATGCTGTTGAATAAAACAAAGCAAGGATGTGATGATGAATGATTCAGAAGATTGCTCTGTACGTGAGGGTAGTAACAAGGCATTTCTTCAAGATATTCCGAATAAATCACCTACTGCCCGTGATGCTAAACCACCTTTAAAACCAGCAGGGTTAGGGGGATGGCTAATATTGCCAATGCTCGGGCTCATTGTGTCTTTGTTTTATTTGCCATTCTCATTCTGGGTAGCCTACGCAGATGTCTTTGAATATTGGAATTTGTTAACAGACCCAACATCCTCTTATTTTATGCCGTTATTTAAAGAACTAACGTATTTTGAGGTCATGGGTAATGTCATTCTTTATGGAACACTGCTATATCTTTGCTATCTGTTTTTCACGAAAAAGAAATTGGCGGTGAAAGTAATTATATTTTTCTACGTATTTTCACTGATATTAATCATTGCTGATGTTATTCTAGTCAAAGAGTTGCTTGCAGTTCCTGTCGATGACAAAGATGTGAAAGAGATTATTCGTGGTGCAGTGGTTTGTGCGATTTGGATCCCTTATTTTTTAACCTCTGTTAGAGTGAAAAATACATTTGTAAATTAACGATATAAACATTACGGCGGTTGAAAGGAGGGCGCATGATTTACTGTAAAAGAGTCTATGACCCAGTTTCGCCTGAAGATGGATACCGTGTACTGATTGACCGATTATGGCCGCGTGGAATAAAAAAAATCGATTTACAGTATGACGAGTGGAATAAAGCAGTTGCACCATCAAATGAATTGCGTAAATGGTTCCATCAACATCCAGATCAATTTGATAAATTTGTAGCGAGTTACTATCAAGAGCTAAATAATAATACGCAAGCGTGGGAAACTTTGGTGCAACAATCACAGCAAGGTAATCTGACATTATTGTATAGCGCAAAGGATAGGGTGCATAATCAAGCCAATGTGCTCAAGTCTTATCTAGAACATGGCATACCCATTATGCCTTAAGTTACGGTATTTCTCGTTGAGATATTCGTATCAGTCGCAGTGTTTTCTATACCCCTAGCGACTCGTTTATTTGTCGCCTAGCTGTATCTTGAATGGTTTAGAGTATATTAAGCAATAAGGTTATTAAAAAATGGATGTAAACCAGCCGACTGCTACAACGGCTCCACAAAAAGCACCACTACAGGGGATTGGTGGATGGCTTATTTTCCCTGTGATTGGTTTGTTTTATATGTTGTATCAAACCTTAATGATGGTGCTATTCGATATCAATCAAATCAAAACAGTGTGGCATTTAGTCACAAATGTTAATTCTGATTTTTATGTTAGTGGCTTTTCTACAGCGTTTTATTCATTACAAGCAGGCCATGGCATATTGGTTTTGTTATTAATATGGACGTTTGTTGCCGCACTAAAATGGCAAAAAAAAGCTAAAGTCTTATTTATTATATCTATGCTGTTATACAGTTTAATGATCATCGCTTCTCGTTTTGTATTTCCAAACTTTTTTGGTATTGAAGTCAAATATGGCTATATGATGACAGTAGTAAACAGTGTGTTTTATTGTTTTATTTGGATCCCATATCTCTTGGTTTCAGACAGAGTGAAACAGACGTTTATTCGCTAGCCTTGAATCAAAGCCGAAAGCTACAAAGCCCTCAAAATGAGGGCTAAGTGGTTTTTTCGGACTCGCAATTCCCTTTCTTGTCTTGTTTCCATGACTCATAGTTGGTTATTGAGTGGGTTAAAGCTCGGTGCTGTTTAATTACCTAAACAAAGGGTATGAGTTATCCCACACTGTTCAACAAATACCTCGTCGTGCGAAACGAGGAATAATGTGCCTTGGTAGTCATGTAATAGCGCTTCTAGTAATGTTTTTGAATCAATATCAAGGTGGTTGTCTGGTTCATCCAATAACAATACGGCGGGCGGAGTTGGACTATTTATCAGCGCCAATAATGTTGCTTTTAGCTGCTCCCCACCACTAAGTTGATGGAGCGGCTGTAGGGATTTATCTCCTCGAATTCTTAGCATACCCAGCTGAGTACGCCACTGTTCAACGGTCAATGCAGGTTGGTAACGTTGCAATGCTTCAGCGACGGGTAAATTTTTATCTAATAAATTTAAGTGCTGATCGAGATAGCAGAACATTGGGCTGATGCGATATTCACCTGCTCGCTCAGAGATTTTTCCCGCAAGCGTTTTCAACAATGTTGATTTTCCACTGCCGTTAAGACCTTTGATATGCCAATGTTCCCCGGTATAAGCAGTAAATGATAAAGGCTCAAGGTAGCCATAAGATAGTTGTAATTGTGACGCAAAAACCGTGACTTTCTTCCCATCAGCTTGGTAGTTCAGCACCATTTTCTGTTGTTTAGTATGGATTAGCTGATCTTGGGCTTGTTGTTGTTGTTGCTGCAAGTCGCTCATGACTCTTTGATGGCGTTCTGCAACGTTTGATTGCCTTTTTTGTGCTCGATTGGTTTTCATATCAAGCAGTAATAACGATTGCGAGCCGCTATAGCGAACTTTTTCACCTTGTTTACGACGTTGTTCTGCTTTTTGCAGTGTGGCTTGTTGTTGGCGTTTTTCTTGGCGAATTTGGTGACTTAATCGCTCAGTTTTGGCTTCAATTGCCGCAGTCGCAAAGTTTTTTTGCTCTTCATATAGCGCATAATCACCACCATATTCATGTAATCCCTTATCGGTTAACTCAAAAATAGTATGCATATGCGCTAACAAAGCACGGTTATGGGTGATCACCAATGAACCTGCATTATGTTCTGCGAGTTTATCGCTTAACCATTGACGGCCATCATGATCAAGATGGTTATCTGGCTCATCTAATAATAAAAAATGATCTTTATTTAAAAAGGCGCGACATAAGGCAAGTCGTGTGCGTTCTCCCCCACTAAGGTGACTAATGGGAGTATCTAATGATACGGGTAATTTGGCTGAATCTAATAGGCTTTGCCATTTGGCAGGTAAATGCCATTTATCCTCTAGGAGGTTTATATCATTCAGTGTTGGATTGCCTGAATTAACCCTTGCAAACGCATTGGTGAGTTCACTGATACCTAATGCATCGGCAATCGAATCACCTTGTAAACGGGTTAACTGATCTATATGAATAAAGGGCATCACCCATTTTAGATTACCTGATGTTGGCGTTATTTGTTCTGCGAGTAGACGCATTAAAACCGATTTGCCTTTGCCATTATTGCCAATGAGCGCATTTTTTTGGCATAGCAAGGTTCCACTCAAATGAGCAAATAGAGTGGTTTGATTAAATTCAATACTAAGTTGTGAGAAATGACATGCAACAGTCATGTGTACCTCCTGAGAACAGGGGCAGACAACGTTGGGTTATCTCTTAGGGATAAAAGCGATGGATGACCATTGTCTGCCAAAATAGAAAAAGAAATACCGAATGAGGTATTTGTTAGCATTTTCTGGCAGATCTCAAATCATCGTCGTGGGATACCTTACAGTGAGAAATTAACTTAGCTATTTAATTAGGCAAACTATACCCGTCACACTACAAATTGCAAGTGATGGACTTGGCTCACTCGCACCAGTCACATAATTTTTTATACACCTAGTCACTTGCTTGCGCCTAGCTGAGCATTGAATTATTTAGGTAACATATTCATTAAAAAGTAAAAACCAGCTAGCTAAACGCTAACTGGTTTTTAGTGCATTGCCAACGAGATTTTTATTGCTAAATTGCTGCCGGCTGAGTTGCTTTCAAACGCTCAGCCAACCATTGTGCGATGCGCTGTTGTTCACTTTCATTCAGCCACATGCCCAATTTGGTACGACGCCAAATAGCGTCATCTAATTCAGTTACCCACTCATGTTCAACAAGGTAGCGTAGTTCAGCTTCGTAGACGTTATGGCCAAATGCTTCGCCAAGATCGCTGAGGGAATTTGCACCATCAAGGATCAGCTTGCTTTGACTACCGTAAGTTCTTGCAAAGCGCAGTGCTAGCCCTTCAGGCAACCAGTTGTAGCGTTGGCGTAGTAAGCGCGCGTAGCCGTCACGATCACAACCTTCGATATCACCACCCGGTAGTACACCATTTTTGGTCCATGCTGCTCCCGCATTTGGATAATAATGGGCAAGTTTTCCGACAGCGGCTTCGGCAAGTTTACGATAAGTGGTTAATTTACCGCCGAATACAGATAATAATGGTGCTTTGCCATTTTCATCGTGAATATCTAATGTGTAATCACGAGTGATTGCTTGAGGTGAATCTGATTCATCATCACACAGTGGGCGAACCCCTGAGTAATCCCAAACAATATCATCTTTAGTTAATTGTTTCTTGAAGTGGTCGTTATAGACTTTCAACAGATAGTTCACTTCATTATCATCGATACGAACATCTTTTGGATCACCTTTATATTCAACATCGGTGGTACCAATGATAGAAAACTCATCCATCCAAGGAATAACGAAAACAATGCGGTTGTCTTCGTTTTGTAAAATGTAAGCTTGTGGTTCATCATGAGCACGAGGTACGACAATATGACTACCTTTGATCAGACGAATACCATAAGGTGATTTGAGTTTTAAACCATCGTCAAAGAACTCTTTCACCCATGGGCCTGTCGCGTTGACTAGGCCTTTCGCTTTCCACGTTGCTTTTTCGCCAGTACGTAAATCTTCAGCTTCAACAACCCATAGGCCATCTTCTCGGTATGCACGCGTCACTTTAGTGCGCGTGCGAACTTCACCATGCTTACGAACAACTTCTTGAGCGTTTAATACCACCAAACGAGCATCATCAACCCAACAGTCGGAATATTCAAAACCTTTATTAAGTTCTGGTTTTAATACAGAATTTTGACCGAATTTTAATCCCTTACTTCCAGGTAAACTGGTACGTTTACCCAAATGATCATATAGGAACAGACCAATACGGATCATCCACGCTGGGCGCAGGTGAGGTTGATGTGGCAAACGGAAGCGCATTGGAAATGCAATGTGCGGTGCCAGTTTTAACAGGACTTCGCGTTCAGCTAGTGCTTCGCTAACGAGGCGGAACTCATAATGTTCCAAATAACGTAATCCACCATGGATCAGCTTTGAACTCGCAGATGAAGTTGCACTGGCTAAGTCTTGAGCCTCAAGCAGCAATACAGATAGTCCACGGCCAGCGGCATCTGCCGCAATACCAGCGCCGTTTATACCGCCGCCGATTACAATCAAGTCTTTAGTTTCCATGCATCCCCCTGAGATGTTCGAAACACTTTCTATAATGTTCGTTTTCGCTCATTCATTGTAATCAAAACCGATTAATATGCCAACTATTTAGCGACAAAAAACAACAACTGCGTGATAAAGGTAACAATTTTTTTTCAATAACCACAATAGTTATAAGTTTATTTAGAGGAAATGAACATGTTCGAACATTAACGAGCGATCGTCTTTAGGGGAGCAACAGATAGAGATGAAGGAGAAATGATGAGATGGTAGAGGATCTACCATCTCAAAAAATTAGCAAAGTTCTAATTGGACATTATGCTGTTCAATCACTTTTTGAATGCTGTCTGGCGGTTGTTGATCGGTAAATAAGTAGTCGATAAGATTCATGTTGCCAAGGTTAACCATCGCATTACGACCAAATTTTGAATGGTCAGTGACGAGCATCACGCAACGTGAGTTTTCAATAATGGCACGTTTAGTGCGGACTTCATGATAATCGAACTCAAGCAATGACCCATCCATATCAATGCCGCTGATCCCTAAGATACCGTAATCGAGCCTAAATTGTGAGATGAAGTCTAAGGTTGCTTCACCAACAATACCGCCATCGCGTGAGCGCACTTCACCACCCGCTAAGATCAGGCGAAAATCTTCTTTGGCCATTAATAGGGTTGCAACGTTTAGGTTATTAGTCACTACACGTAGGTTTTTATGATTGACTAATGCATGGGCGACGGCTTCCGGTGTCGTACCTATATCGATAAACAGTGTCGCGCCATCTGGAATTTGGCTAGCAACCCGCTGGGCAATACGCGCTTTTTCATCTGACCACATGATCTTACGGTCGTTATAAGCGGCGTTTACAGAGCTGGAAGGGAGTGCAGCGCCACCATGGTGGCGCTGAATTTTATTTTGTTCAGCGAGATCATTGAGGTCACGACGGATTGTCTGAGGGCTAACCTCGAAATGTTCGACAAGCTCTTCAGTGCTTACATAGCCTTGAAGGCGAACGAGTTCGATGATTGCATCATGTCTCTGGGTCTGTTTCACGGTGTTAGCCTCTGTCTATTATCTTCATCTGGAGCTCTGATGTTTGAAAGTATGGCGATTATCCCATAATCCCATTAATAAGCCGATAATTAACCCTGATATATGTGCGGCATTAGCGATATCAGTACCTAAAATACCTAAGTTGCCTAAAAAGAGCCAGACAACCACAAAAATCATTAAACCACGTGGTGCACTAACTTCTTTTTCAGGCTGGCGTTCGCCTATTAACCAAACATAGCTGATCAAGGCGTAAACGACACCAGATAGCCCACCAAAGTTAGATTCACTATAAATAGATTGGCCCCAATTACAGAACAAAGCTGACACGAGAAAGAGTGTTAGCAGCTTGCCCGTACCAAGCCTACGTTCAACTTGGCTAGCTAAATACCACCATAATACGAGGTTAAATCCTAGTTGAGAAAGAGAGAATTGTACGAAAGCAGGACTAAACCAACGCCACAGTTCAAATTGTTGTCCTTCTCTAGGCCATGCAAGGTAACGCAATACACCAAGATGTTGAGTCATTGATAACCACAGGTAGATACCTGCGCAAATTAGCATTACAGCAAGGGTTAATGGCCCTGATTGTGCTTTTAAATAGTCTAATGTGAGGTGGTTACGATATTTAAAGCCAGTCTGTGTTGTTCCTGTTTGCCAACTCGCTTCGGTATAACGTGGATCAGTTGGGTTCTGTAAAAACAGTTTAAGCTCATGATGTACTCGCTCAGTTTGCGTTTCATCATCAAGCCAAATTTCAACTTGCTGTTGCTCTGGTATCGTATGAATTTTTAATTGGATATGTTGGCTTGCCATATAATCGACAAATGCCTGAGCGACTCTGGGATTTTCGAAGGAAACAACATGGATCATGAAAGGTGCTTCTCACTTAGAGAGCCGTAACGGCTTGTGGATATTCCCTTAACCAAGCCTCGAAGCCGCCGTTTATACTATAAACTGACTCGAAGCCGATATTAATAAGATATTGTGCAGCCCCTTGGCTACTATGGCCGTGATAACACATGACCATAATGGTTTGTTCATAGTCTGTCTGTGCTAGAAATTCACTGAGAGTTTCATTGGTTAAATGATAAGCACCACTCGCGTGCCCAGCTCGGAAGCTTTGTGGGTCGCGAACATCAACTAAAACTGCGGAGCCATCTACCCAATGTTGGTATGCCTGTGCAGGGGTGAGTGTCTCAAATTGTTCCATAATATACCGAATAGTCAGATAATAAAGGGCACTCAGACCGTAACAAACAAGGGCTGTTTAGTTGCAGTCCTAAAGTTAATGATGAAAACCAATTTCGTTGGCTTTCATTGAGTAGGACAAAGAAAAGAAGTTCCTCTTCTTTGTCCTGTAACATTTAATTGCGAAATGGTTTTCAGCAATTAGTAGAACGAGTGTTCACCACGTTGGTGCTCAGTCAGATCTTTCACACCTTTCAGCTCGCCTTCAAACATTTTCAGAAGTTCTTTTTCGATCCCTTCTTTTAATGTTACATCAACCATTGAACAGCCGTTACAACCACCACCGAATTGTAAAATTGCAAAGCCGTCATCGGTAATTTCCATCAGTGATACACGACCACCATGGCTTGCCAGTTGCGGGTTAATTTGTGACTGTAGGACGTATTCAACACGCTCGATTAGCGGAGCATCATCAGACACTTTACGCATTTTAGCGTTAGGTGCTTTGAGTGTCAGTTGTGAACCAAGTTGGTCGGTGACGAAATCAATTTCAGCGTCATCGAGGAATGGTGCACTGATTTCATCTACGTAAGCGGATAAAAGCTCAAATTTTAGCTCTTGGTCAGTCGCTTCAACGGCATCTGGTGGGCAATAAGATACGCCGCACTCAGCTGAAGGTGTGCCCGGGTTAATAACGAACACGCGAATTTGGGTGCCTGGCTCTTGGTTTTCCAACAATTTGGCAAAATGAGCCTGTGCTGCTTCAGTAATATTAATCATAATTTGCTCAATTTAATAATCTACCAGAAATCCTTCAAGTTGCAGTGTTGTTGACTACGTTCAGCTAGCCGAGTCACATAGTTTATCTATGCTCCCCGTCTATCTTCACTTGTCGCCTAACTGCAACTCGAATTATTTGGGGTATAGTTGACCGCATTAGTTGGTTATAATACGCCCATTTGACCCTATACTACAAGGTTCGGCATATCGTCCAAGCTTGTACAGTCTGTGCTCCCGCACAAATCAGCAATTGTGCCGCTGTTTGCATGGTGGCTCCTGTCGTCAACACGTCATCAATAATCGCGATATGTTGTCCTACAACAGAACCAGTTAAGGTAAATGCGCCATTAAGATTACTATGACGGTAATTACGTTTTAATGTTATTTGTGCCAGTGTATCACGAGTACGCAATAATGAATTTCGTGAATATGGGATATTTAACCAATTGGATAAATATTCACCAATTGAGGCGATGTGGTCAAATCCTCTCATCCATAATCGTTTGGGGTGTGATGGGATAGTGATTAACCGTTGTGGTTTGCACCAAAAATGTTGTCGATACCCCTTAAGCCAATGCAAAACGAATACCCTTGCTAACACAAATGCTAATTGAGGTTGTGGGTTAAATTTATAGTGATGGATCAGTTTGCGTAAAGGTGGTTGATAAGGACTAACGCTAATTAGCCTTTGCCATGAAGGCGGGTGCTGTAAGCAACGGCCACAAGCCAGATGGTTATGCTCTGTAGGTAATCCACAACAAAGACAACAGATTGGCATCGAAGGTAGCTTTCTAAGACAAAAAGAACAAATGCCATGGTGAGTTAATTTTAAGGCTTGTAGGCATAGCCAACAGGCACCTTGCATTGTTAGCATAAGCATATTCCTGTGAAAAAAGAGAGTGTAACCATGACACAGCTTTATTGGGAGACAATTGGAGAGGGGGCTCAAGATCTTGTGCTCCTCCACGGGTGGGGATTGAATGCGGAAGTGTGGCGTTCAGTCGTTCCTCGATTGGGTTCGCATTTTCGTTTGCATTTAATTGACTTACCCGGTTATGGGCGTAGCCAAGGTTTTGACGCTATGGATGTGCAATCTATGGCTAACACGGTATGGCAACAAGCACCTAAGCATGCCATTTGGTTAGGCTGGTCACTCGGTGGCTTAGTGGCAAGCCGTATTGCTCTCGACCATTTTGCTGAGGTGAAAGGGTTGATCACGGTGGCATCATCACCAAGTTTTCAAGCTCATGACCATGCTTGGCCGGGGATCAAGTCCGAGGTGTTATTGGGCTTTGAGCAGCAACTTGCAATGGATTTCCAACGCACAGTAGAGCGTTTTTTAGCGCTACAAACGTTAGGGACTGAAAGTGCACGTAATGATGCCAAACTGCTTAGAACGGTAGTACTCGAACAGCCAATACCCAAAGTGGATATCCTCAATGCAGGTTTGGAAATTTTGCGCGTTGTGGATTTACGTGAAGAGTTAAAGGATCTTACCGTGCCATTTTTGCGTATTTATGGCTATCTAGATGGTTTAGTGCCACGTAAAGTTGCGACTATACTGGATGATATGTATCCGAACTCTCCTTCAGTAGTGATGCGCCATAGTGCTCATGCTCCCTTTATTTCTCACCCTGATGAGTTTTGTGAGTATGTGTTGGATTTTTTAGCGCGTCTGGAAGGGTAAGCACATAGTGTGAGCAGTCATTGCTTTCGGGGCAACCTTTACAGCTAGTGCCTGTTAAACAGGCACTTAAATCTACTTTTTTCAATTTTCCCATGGCGATGAGCTTGTCTACCATTGCTTGTATCAAGGGTTTGGGGGCTTTAAGTTGTTCGCTGAGCAGCTCAAGGTCAGCCTGCCCATACAGCGCCACTAAGTCTCTGATTTGTAACAAGCTGACCATGTTTACCTCTTAATGACAGACTTTATCTGAACAGTCACAACAGGATTTTGCCGTTTTGTTGGCTAAGTTTAGTGTGACTCGGCTACGCATACGACGTAATACCGTAAACAACGCAAGGTTAAATACCACGACCGCAATAATAGTGATCACACTACTTTGTGGGTGTTGGCTGAATGTTGCTGTTTGATAAAATAGGGCTGACAAGCTATAAGCAACGTTAAGCCCCCATAAAATAGAGAAGGTCATCCAACTCTTATTTGTTTCACGTGCAATCGCCCCCATCACTGAAACACAAGGCACATACAGCAACACAAAGATCAGGTAGCTGTAGGCTGCGATATCGGAGCCAAATTTAGCCGCCATGGTTCCCATAGAGCCTGTTGCCATCTCCCCATCCCCTTTGCTTGCTTCGATCGGGTTAGAAAGCGCACTCAACGTAAAGGTTTCCTTTAAGCTATCCCATGTTTCAGAGACGGCATCTTCAAGCTCTGCAAGTAAGTCAAAGGAAGCCGCATCAAAAGGCTCAGTGGTGATACTCTCAGCGGTATAAAGCGTGTTCAATGTACCCACTACCACCTCTTTAGCCATTGCACCGGTAATTAAGCCAACGGTCGCTTGCCAGTTATCAGTATGTACTCCAATCGGCTGTAACACCGGGGTGATCACTTTACTTACAGAAGCTAAAGCAGAGTCATTAATATTATCAACAGGCTCTCCTGACAACGAGAAGCTATTGAGCGCACCAATAAACATACTCGCCACAACAATGACTTTACCGGCTCGGATCACGAAGCCTTTCAAACGCTGCCAAGTTTGTATCAGCAAAGTCTTCGCGTGTGGCACGTGATAAACCGGTAGTTCCATCACGAAAGGAGATGCTTCGCCGCGCATTAAAGTATGTTTGAGTAACAAACCCGTCAGAATGGCGACGACAATACCGAGTAGATAAAGGGAGAACACGATACTGGCACCGTTTTTACCAAAAAAAGCCGCAGCGAACACCGCGAAAATAGCTAAACGTGCGCCACAAGACATGAAAGGGGCCATTAATACTGTAATTAAGCGCTCACGTGGCGCATCTAATGTACGAGCCCCCATAATGGACGGAACGTTGCAACCAAATCCGACGATAAGTGGGACGAATGATTTACCCGGTAGGCCTAAAGCTTGCATCAATCTGTCCATCACAAATGCAGCGCGAGCCATATAACCTGAATCTTCTAAGATAGATAAGAACAGGTACATCATGCCGATTTGTGGTACTAATGGCAGAACGGTGTTAATACCACCACCAACGCCTTGAGCGAGGAAAATGGTTAACCAATCAGGGAAGCTGAAGTAAGCTCCAACCCACTGTATACCATGAATAAAGATCGCTTCAGAGGCGCCTTCGAAGAAAGGTTGTAATGCACCACCAATATTGATGGCCAATACAAACATCAAATACATTACAAATAAGAAAATCGGTACACCCAGCCAGCGATTGAGGATCACGCCATCAAGAGTTTGTGTAAGTCTATTTGGTTCTGCGGCGCTGTTATTGATCGCTTTTTCACAGATTGCGGCAATGGATTGGTAGCGCGCATCGGCAATCAGTAATTCAGGCTCTTCGTTTAAGCTATTTTTGAGATTTTGCTGAGTTGCATGTAGTTGTTCATTCGAGATATTCGCGCGCTGGCGGCTATAAATATCACCTTCAAGAATTTGTAATGCTAACCAGCGGCGTTGTTGTTGGCTAAACTGCTGCGCTGATATTTGTTCTGATAAGGAATCCACTTCCTGTAGCAATGCGGTTGGGTATTCAACCAGCGCTTGCATATTGTTTTGTGGATGGCTATCAATGGCCTGTTTGAGTTTATCAATCCCTGTTGCACGCGTTGAAACCAATGGGATCACAGGGCAACCAAGCTGCTGTTGGAGCTGTTCAATATCAATATCTATGTGTTGGCTTTGCGCAATGTCTAACATATTCAGTGCAACGATGCATGGCACGCCTAGCTCAATCAATTGCAGCGTCAAATAAAGGTTGCGCTCTAAATTAGACGCATCCACTACGTTGATTAACATATCGGCTTCACCACTTAAGATGAAGTAGCAGGCAATTTGCTCATCTAGCGATGTTTGCTCTGAAATCGTGGTTAGCGAGTAGGTACCGGGAAGATCAACTAATTCAATATTATGCTCTGGTGTATTAAAACGGCCAACCTTTCTTTCAACGGTCACACCCGCCCAGTTCCCCACTCGTTGGCGAGAACCAGTTAATTGATTGAATAGGGTGGTCTTACCGGCATTTGGATTGCCAATTAGGCCGATAGTTAGTGGTTTCATAAAATTTTACCAATAGTAACGTTCAGATTGCTGCGTTATGTTACGCCGAAGTGGCTTCATCAATATTGAGTAGTGCTAAGTCTTTTTTGCGCAGTACTAAGCTGACTCGATGAGTTTCGATTTGTATTGGATCGCCTAAAGGTGCGAAGCGGACAACTTTAAAAATAGAGCCGGGCAAGAGGCCTAATGATAATAGTTTTTGTCGGTAAGCGGGGCTTATCTCTGGTGAGAATCCCAATATTTTATAACTGTGTTGAGGAAGTAATGACATAAAGCCTTCCATTCATTATGGGTAATAATATTGATAATTATTATTAGAAATATAGATATACACAAGCAAAAAACGTGGTTAAACAGAAATAAATCTAATTAATAATAAGAATTATAATCATCAATGATTAGCTATATTTAGCCTCTTTTTTCGTCAAATTGAATTGATGTGGATCAACGATATATTGTGTTTACGAGGAAGAAACGGCGTTTCAAGGAAATGATTGAGGTGAATAAAGAAGTTTCAATGTATTCACTTTTTTAATTATTAACTGAATGAAATTGGTTTGGTGATAATAAAAAACCTCTACAATCAATCTATTAAAATGATTGTAGAGGTTGAGGTTGATTAACGCTTTTTGCCAAATGCAGCAGCAAGAGCATCGCTCATTGCACTGTTGCCGGCTGAGGCGTTATTTTTTCGTGATATGTCACGTTGTGGTGTAGGTGCTTTACGTGCGCCCTTATCGGCTTGGTTATTGGCTCGACGAGGTGAGCTATTCGACTCTCCCGGCTGTTCATCAAGACGCATCGTGAGTGCAATACGTTTACGAGGGATATCAACATCAATCACCTTCACCTTAACAATATCACCAGCCTTAACCACCTTATGTGGGTCTTCAACATAGCTGTTAGAAAGCGATGAAATATGTACTAAGCCGTCTTGGTGAACACCGATATCCACGAAGGCACCAAAATTGGTGACGTTAGTGACTGAGCCTTCTAAGATCATGCCAGGTGTTAAATCATTCATGGTTTCAACACCTTCAGCAAAGGTGGCAGTTTTGAATTCAGGGCGAGGGTCACGACCCGGTTTTTCTAGTTCTTTAATGATATCGGTAACTGTCGGCACACCAAATTGCTCTGTGGTGAAATCACGCGGACTTAAGTTATTCAAGGCCTGTGAGTTACCCATGATTTCTTTGAGTGGCTGGCGAACAACCTCAAGGATTTTTTCAACCACTGGATAGGCTTCTGGGTGAACCGTCGATGCATCAAGTGGATTATCTCCATTAGTGATGCGCAGGAAACCCGCACATTGTTCAAAGGCTTTAGGGCCAAGGCGAGCTACTTTTAATAATTGCTTTCTATCATTGAAGCGACCGTTTTCATCACGCCAACTGACGACGTTTTGAGCAATCATCTTGCTCAAACCTGCGACTCGAGTGAGTAGCGCAACTGAAGCGGTATTTAAATCAACACCCACTGAGTTTACGCAGTCCTCAACGACAGCATCAAGCTTACGTGCTAGCTGAGTTTGGCTAACATCGTGCTGATATTGGCCTACACCGATAGATTTCGGGTCAATTTTCACCAACTCTGCGAGAGGATCTTGCAGGCGACGTGCGATAGAAACGGCGCCGCGCAGGGAAACATCTAAATCAGGGAATTCTTGTGCTGCCAGCTCCGATGCAGAGTACACGGATGCCCCCGCCTCACTGACGATCACTTTTTGTGCGGTCACTTCTGGATATTGTTTTTGTACTTCAGCAAAGAAACGTTCTGTTTCTCTTGATGCGGTACCATTACCAATTGCCACCAGTTCGACCTGATGTTTTTGACATAATGCTGCAACAATGGCTGCTGCTTTTGCCGCTTGGCCGGTATGTGGGTAGATAGTATCAGTCGCAATCAGTTTTCCTGTTGCATCAACAACCGCAACTTTAACACCGGTACGTAGGCCGGGATCGAGTCCCATCGTTGAGCGCATACCTGCTGGCGCGGCCATCAGTAGGTCATTGAGGTTACGAGCAAATACATTGATTGCTTCTTCTTCGGCTTTTTCACGCAATGCGCTCATAATTTCTGTTTCGAGATGCAACAAAACTTTCACACGCCATGTCCAACTAATGACAGCTTTGCGCCATTGGTCTGCTGGTTGATTATTTAATCGAACATCAAGGTGGCGGGTAATAATTTCTTCACAGTAACTTTCTTTTGGTGGTTCTTCGAACTGAGGGTCACAATTAAGTGAAAGTTGTAAAATGCCTTCATTGCGCCCACGAAACATAGCCAACGCGCGATGAGAAGGTACTGATGCGACAGGTTCTTGATGTTCAAAATAGTCACTAAATTTCGCGCCTTCAGTTTGTTTACCATCAATTACTTTGGCAACAATATGGGCATTTTTCATTAAATAGTCACGAACTTTAGCTAACAGGCTAGCATCTTCGGCGAAACGTTCCATTAAAATATAACGTGCACCATCAAGAGCCGCTTTGGTATCTGCCACTCCTTGTTGTTCATTAACGTAGTTTTGTGCTAATTCGTCAGGCGATTGGCTTGGATCGCTCCATAAAGCATCAGCTAAAGGCTCTAAGCCTGCTTCAATAGCAATTTGCCCACGGGTACGACGTTTAGGCTTATAGGGGAGATAGAGGTCTTCAAGTTCAGTTTTATTGAGTGTTTCGTTAATAGCGGCAGCAAGTTCGGGGGTTAGTTTTTGTTGTTCTTCAATTGATTTAAGAATGGTTTGCTTACGATCATTTAGCTCTCTTAAATACCCTAAACGGCTTTCAAGTTGACGAAGCTGCGTATCATCTAGCCCACCCGTTACTTCTTTACGATATCGAGCAATGAAAGGAACGGTATTACCTTCATCCAATAAGGTGATAGCAGAAAATACCTGTTTAGGTTGTGCTTGCAGCTCTGCTGCGATTATCTGGCTTAGAGTTTCATTCATGTCGCTTTTTAATACCTAATCATCAAAGAACAGTTAAAAAATTCATTGCACTGTTATACTTGCATAGGCGCAGAATTTCTAGGGTGAAGTTTATTCAAATCAAAGAAAGGTCTTGCGTATAATTTATAATTATCTAACTTCTTTTTTAATTGATTAAAAATATGAATAAGAGTCTTTTAATTACACGTGAAGGTTGGGATGCGCTGGACAAAGAGCTTAAATATCTTTGGAGAGAAGAGCGCCCTAGAGTGACTCAATCTGTTTCTGAGGCGGCCGCACAAGGGGATCGTTCAGAAAATGCGGAGTATATTTATGGCAAAAAACGTTTACGAGAGATTGACCGTCGTGTGCGTTTTTTGTCTAAAAGACTGGATCAACTGAGAATAGTTGAACCTGACCCAAGGCAAGAAGGACGTGTTTTTTTTGGGGCATGGGTTAAACTTGAAGATGATAATGAAAATATCAGAATATTCCGGTTAGTGGGTGCTGATGAATTTGATCCAGCAAAAAATTGGATATCTATTGACTCTCCAGTGGCTCGCGCACTAGTTGGTAAGCAGGTTGACGATGAAATCACAGTACGTACTCCTGGTGGAATTGTGAACTATTGTGTCTTAGATATTAGTTATAAACCACTAACCGGATAACGTGTAAAATTATTCATTAAATTTCAAGTTGATGGTAAATTATAACATTAACTATTTTATATTTAGCTTATACACAAAATAATTCGGGTTTGATGGCTGTTATTGGTTATATGACGGTGACACTCAGGCAGCTTGGAATATGATAGTATATTCTTAATTTTTAAAAATAATTTTGATAGATTGCACATCTTGAGGGCTACAAAATGCAAGAAAGCTATAAAGTTCTTGTCGTCGATGATGATATGCGTTTGCGTGCCTTGCTAGAACGCTACCTGACAGAGCAAGGTTTTCAAGTTCGCAGTGCTGCGAATGCCGAGCAAATGGATAGGATCTTAACCAGAGAATCTATTCATTTAATCGTGCTAGATTTAATGTTGCCAGGTGAAGATGGTCTGTCAATTTGTCGCCGCTTACGCAGTCAAAACAACCCAATTCCAATTATTATGGTGACCGCAAAAGGCGAAGAAGTGGATCGTATCGTTGGTCTAGAAATTGGTGCAGATGACTATATACCTAAGCCTTTCAATCCACGTGAATTATTGGCTCGTATTCGTGCAGTATTACGTCGCCAAGCGAATGAGTTACCGGGCGCGCCATCTCAAGACGATGCAGTGATCACTTTTGGGAAATTTAAACTTAATCTTGGTACGCGTGAAATGTTCCAAGGTGAAGAAAATATGCCTTTAACGAGTGGTGAATTTGCGGTACTGAAAGTACTGGTTTCACACCCAAGGGAACCATTATCTCGTGATAAGCTAATGAGTTTAGCAAGAGGTCGTGAATACAGTGCGATGGAACGTTCGATTGACGTCCAAATTTCACGTTTACGTCGTATGGTTGAAGAAGATCCAGCTCACCCACGTTATATCCAAACTGTTTGGGGCTTGGGCTATGTATTTGTACCGGACGGCAGTAAAGCATGAAGCGACTGAGGTTCTCTCGACGTAGTACATTTTCTCGCTCGTTATTTTTGTTCGTTGCGTTACTTTTTGCCAGCTTAGTCACCAGTTATATGGTGGTGTTGAATTTCGTTGTAATGCCAAGTTTGCAGCAATTCAACAAAGTACTGGCTTATGAAGTACGAACATTAATGACGGAAAAAATGGTGTTGCAAGACGGAACCACAGTACGGGTATCACCTGCTTTACGAAAAAAAATCTATAATGAATTAGGTATTACCTTTTATGCCCAGTCAGCAGCAATGGAAGAAGGTTTGAATTGGGCTAAAGAGTATGATTTTCTCAGTGAAAACATGTCTGATTATATTGGCGGTGAAGCTCAGGTACGCTTAGAGCTTGGCCGTGAATATCCGATCTTATGGCTAACTTCCTACCTTGCCCCTGATATCTGGGTGCGAGTCCCTTTGACTGAAATCGGGCAGAACCAATTTTCTTTGGTGTTCCGTTACACTTTAGCGATCTTTCTATCTATTTTTGCTGGTGTTTGGCTATATATTCGTTACCAAAACAAACCTTTACTTGAGCTTGAATATCATGCGAGCCAAGTAGGGAAAGGTGTGATTTTACCTGCGATGAAAGAGAAAGGTGCCACAGAAGTGAAAGCGGCGATCCGCTCGTTTAACCATATGTCAGCTGAAATCAAAACGCTTGAAAATGACCGTACCATATTGATGGCTGGGGTCAGCCATGATCTGCGTACGCCTCTCACCCGTATTCGTTTAGCAACGGAAATGATGAGTCCTGAAGATGGCTATCTTGCTGAATCAATCAATAAAGATATTGAAGAGTGTGATGCAATCATAGGGCAATTTATGGATTACCTGAAAACAGGTCAAGAAATGAATATGGAGTTCTGTGACCTGAACGCAATCTTAAATGAAGCGGTTACCTCAGAAAGTAGCGTGACAGGCGAAATTGAAACGGCATTTGAGCCGGGTCATTTGATTGTTAATGGTAACCCATTAGCGATTAAGCGTGCTATCACGAATATGATTGTCAACGCGTATCGTTATGGGAAGGGGTGGATTAAAGTCAGCAGTGGCAAAAATGAAGACTCGGTTTGGTTCCAAGTGGAAGATGATGGTGCAGGGATCAAAGAAGAAGATATTCAACGCTTATTCCAACCTTTTGTGCAGGGGGAAAAAGCACGTAGTAATACCGGTACGGGTCTAGGGTTAGCGATTATCCGCCGTATTGTCGATGCCCACGAAGGTAGTATCGAAATTCATAAAAGCGAACGTGGCGGCTTTGCCATTCGCGCACACCTACCGTTAAAAGAAAAAGAAGAGTGATTTAGATGGAGCGTTGGTGAAGATCTAGCGGCCTTTGCCATCTTATTGCCTCTTACTTTTCAGGTATGTTCACTCCTAGTTATTCATCCTATAAAGCAAAACTTTATAATTTATAAATAATATCATCGTTATATAAAAGACTTAGTGATTATCTTGCTTTGATAATTGGCTGGAATAAAATTATTGGGGTATATGATATGAATAATATGAAAGGAATAGTTAATAATGGAAATTCTGTGACACGTTTGCACGATTCAAAGATAACAACAGAATATCCAAAAAAGAGTATTGGAACGAGTTTTTTAAAGAAAATAAAAAGATTTATTAATAAATTAGAACATTTTAGCTTACAAAAAACAGTGAAGTCTAAAGCTACACAGATTCTAAAAGTAGTATCAGTGAAAACAACTCCCACATTATCTTTAGCCCCATCACTAGATTCTAGAGTAGTTACACCGCCGCCCCCTCCTCCGATGCCATCCGTAAATTCAGTCATTACACCACCAATGGTGAAATTTGACTGTAT
This sequence comes from Providencia sp. PROV236, assembly GCF_033676985.1. Classification (NCBI taxonomy): domain Bacteria; kingdom Pseudomonadati; phylum Pseudomonadota; class Gammaproteobacteria; order Enterobacterales; family Morganellaceae; genus Providencia; species Providencia sp. PROV236. The sequence goes on from NZ_CP096297.1 coordinate 257,142, forward strand.
TGCTAAAGGAACTGCATCACAGCCCCATGGGGAAGGTAAAATTGGAATGAATGCGGTTATTTTGCAATTAAAAGAGCATGCGGTATTCAAGAAGAATGCAGAGAAATATCAAGTCACCGCTGATGAAATTATGGGGTCGATAAATATACCGCCATCACCACCACCGATGGCGAAGTTTGACGGTATTGCTAAAGGAACTGCATCACAGCCTCATGGGGAAGGTAGAATTGGAATGGATGCGGTTATTTTGCAATTAAAAGAGCATGCGGTATTCAAGAAGAATGCAGAGAAATATCAAGTCACCGCTGATGAAATAATGGGGTCGATAAATACACCGCTACCACCACCGATGGCGAAATTTGCCGGTATTGCTAAAAGAATAGAATCGCAATCTCATGGGGATGGTAAAGCAGGCATGGATCAGGTAATTGCCCAACTTAAAGAGCATCCAATATTTAAATTAAAAGAAAGTGATTAATTATTTTTCAATCAATAAACTCGTATTTACGAGTTTATTGATTTATACCTAATGCTGATTCAGATCTTTTTATGACAGCTTATCACTTTTGTTTCAATACAGACTGATTTCATGACAAAATAATTACTATTTGATTTTTATAATTATTTTGTTAATTAAGTTGATATTTTTTGACAATCGGCATATCAAAAAAATCAATTGTCATAAAACTGTCATAAATTAGACATGTTGCTGTCATCAAATTGTCCTATTTTTCCTACCGTGACATTTCACCAACAATTTACACTTAATTGTTTCTATACATCCCCGGAGGGATTATGAAAATGATGCGTACAACCTTAGCTAGCGTAATGGCAGCAACCCTTTCAATGACTGCAATGTCTTCTTTTGCTGCCACAAGCTTAACCGGTGCAGGAGCAACCTTTCCAGCACCCGTTTATGCTAAGTGGGCGGACTCTTATCAGAAAGAAACAGGTAATAAAGTGAACTATCAGGGGATCGGTTCTTCTGGTGGTGTTAAACAAATTAATGCAAAAACAGTTGATTTCGGTGCGTCAGATGCGCCATTGACTGATGAAAAACTAAAAGAAGATGGTTTGTTTCAGTTCCCAACCGTGATTGGCGGTGTGGTATTGGCGGTTAACGTAAAAGGTATTCAGTCAGGGCAGCTGACTTTAGATGGTGCAACGTTAGGTGATATCTATCTGGGTAAAATCACTAAATGGAATGATCCCGCTATCGCTAAATTAAACCCAGATGCGAACCTGCCAGACCAAAACATTGCTGTGGTTAGACGTTCTGATGGTTCAGGTACCACTTTTGTCTTCACAAGCTACCTGTCAAAAGTCAGCTCAAATTGGAAAAATGATATCGGCGCGGGTTCAACCGTTAATTGGCCGAAAAACAGTGTCGGCGGTAAAGGTAACGATGGCGTAGCCGCCTTTGTTCAGCGCTTACCGGGCTCTATTGGTTATGTTGAATATGCCTATGCAAAACAAAACAACCTTGCTTATACTAAGTTAGTTTCTGCTGATGGTAAGGTCGTTTCACCAACAGGTGAGAGTTTCAGCGCAGCTGCGAAAAAAGTGGATTGGTCGAAATCATTCGCTCAAGATTTGACTAACCGTGATGGCGATAACGCATGGCCAATCACTTCAACCACATTTATCTTAGTCCATAAAGACCAAGCGAATGCCGAGAAAGGTAAAGCGGTTCTCGACTTCTTTAACTGGGGTTATGAAAAAGGTGGCAAACAGGCTGAAGCGCTAGATTACGCGGTTCTGCCTCAAGAAGTGGTTACCGCAGTTCGTGCAGCATGGAAAACAGAAATTAAAGATAGCCAAGGGAAACCCTTGTTCTAAGATGTGAGGCAAGAGAGGCGAGAGCCTCCTAAAGGCTGGTAATGGTAGGCGGATGATGAGGAACACCATCCGCCTTCTAACGTAGTAACTAAATCCTACTAGTAAAGTAGGTGTAGGATGAGAAAAAGCGCATGGCCGAAAAAACAACGGCATTTAAAGCACCGAGTAAGTCAGGCGATGTGATATTTGGCGCATTAGTTAAGATTGCTGCGCTAATCACATTGTTAATGCTTGGTGGCATCATTATTTCCCTTATTTTTGCCTCGTGGCCGAGTATGCAGAAATTTGGGTTTTCGTTTTTATGGACCAAAGAGTGGGATGCTCCCGCAGAGCAGTTTGGTGCCCTTGTGCCAATTTATGGCACGATAGTGACATCGCTGATCGCTCTGATTATTGCTGTACCTGTTAGTTTTGGTATTGCATTGTTCTTAACTGAACTTGCTCCCAATTGGTTAAAGCGCCCGTTGGGTATTGCTATTGAGCTTCTCGCCGCAATTCCAAGTATTGTTTATGGTATGTGGGGGCTATTTGTTTTTGCGCCTCTGTTTGCTGAATATTTCCAAGAGCCTGTTGGCAACGTGATGTCGAGCATCCCGATCGTCGGCGAGCTTTTCTCAGGTCCTGCATTTGGGATTGGTATTTTGGCCGCGGGGATCATCCTTGCCATTATGATCATTCCTTATATTGCCTCAGTAATGCGTGACGTATTTGAACAAACCCCTGTCATGATGAAAGAGTCCGCATATGGTATCGGTTGTACCACATGGGAAGTGATTTGGAACATTGTATTACCTTACACTCGCAACGGGGTCATTGGGGGGGTTATGCTAGGCCTTGGTCGCGCACTTGGTGAAACTATGGCTGTTACCTTCGTGATCGGTAACACTTACCAATTAGATAGTTTCTCATTATTTATGCCGGGTAACAGTATTACTTCAGCGTTAGCGAATGAATTTGCTGAAGCGGAAAGTGGTTTACATACTTCTGCATTGATGGAACTTGGGTTGATCTTGTTTGTTATCACTTTCATTGTTCTCGCAATATCCAAGTTGATGGTGATGCGTTTAGCGAAGAACGAGGGCCGTTAATATGTCGACATCTCAACACATGATTGTTAATGACAAAGAACGTGCTCGCCGGCAAGCATGGCGTCGCCAAGTAAACCGCATGGCTTTGTTTGTCTCTATGTTAACCATGGCATTTGGGCTGTTTTGGTTGGTTTGGATCCTGTTCTCAACAGTGACAAAAGGGATTGATGGTATGTCCTTGAATCTGTTCACTGAAATGACTCCTCCACCAAACACTGAAGGTGGTGGTCTGGCTAACGCGATCGCAGGTAGTGGATTATTGATTTTATGGGCGACTGTGATAGGGACTCCGCTCGGTATTTTAGCGGGTATCTATTTAGCTGAATACGGTCGTAAGTCATGGCTGGCATCTGTCACTCGCTTTATTAATGACATTTTGCTCTCCGCACCTTCGATTGTTGTTGGCCTATTTGTCTACACTATCGTTGTTGCTCAAGTTCAACACTTCTCTGGCTGGGCAGGGGTGATTGCATTAGCATTATTGCAAATCCCTATCGTGATTCGTACTACAGAAAACATGCTCAAATTGGTACCTGATAGCTTGCGTGAAGCGGCATATGCGCTAGGTACGCCAAAGTGGAAAATGATTTTATCTATTACGTTGAAAGCATCAGTATCCGGGATCATTACGGGTATCTTATTAGCTATTGCACGTATCGCAGGTGAAACTGCCCCATTACTGTTCACATCATTATCGAATCAGTTCTGGAGTACAGATATGAGCGAGCCAATTGCTAACCTACCTGTAACTATCTTCAAATTTGCGATGAGCCCGTTCTCTGAATGGCAAGAACTGGCGTGGGCAGGGGTTCTGTTGATCACCCTCTGTGTCCTGTTAATAAATATTATCGCTCGCGTTGTGTTTGCTCAGAAAAAACACTAAACCCGGATCGAATAAAGAATTATAGAGAGAAGTAGCCATGATTAATGCAAATGAAATTGCAAACAGTAAAATTAAAGTACGTGACCTTAACTTTTATTATGGAAAATTCCACGCGTTAAAAAATATCTCGTTAGATATTGAAAAAAATAAAGTCACTGCATTTATCGGTCCATCAGGCTGTGGTAAATCAACGCTGCTGCGTACTTTTAACAAAATGTACGAGCTGTATGGCGAACAGCGTGCAGAAGGTGAAATTCTGTTAGATGGTCAAAATATCCTGACGGATAAGCAAGATATCGCTCTATTACGCGCCAAAGTTGGTATGGTATTCCAAAAACCAACCCCATTCCCGATGTCAATCTATGACAATATTGCATTTGGTGTACGTTTATTTGAGAAATTATCACGTGTTGATATGGATGAGCGTGTTCAATGGGCACTAACTAAAGCCGCACTGTGGAATGAAACAAAAGATAAGTTGCACCAAAGTGGTTATAGCTTATCTGGTGGTCAGCAACAGCGCCTATGTATTGCGCGAGGTATTGCGATCCGTCCAGAAGTATTATTACTGGATGAGCCATGCTCCGCTCTCGACCCCATTTCTACAGGACGTATTGAAGAGTTGATCAGCGAGTTAAAATCTGAATATACCGTGGTGATTGTGACTCATAACATGCAACAGGCTGCACGTTGTTCTGATTATACGGCCTTTATGTATTTAGGTGAGCTGATTGAGTTCAATGAAACAGACAAGATGTTTACCACACCTGAAATGAAACAAACTGAAGATTATATTACTGGCCGTTACGGTTGATATGGAGCCGACTATGGATACGCTGAACCACAACAAACATATTTCTGGGCAGTTCAATGCTGAGCTGGAACATATCCATACTGAATTGATGACCATGGGAGGGCTGGTTGAAGAACAGCTCACCAAGGCGATCACTGCCATGCACAATCAGGATGAGGCTCTAGCACGCGAAGTTATCGAAAATGACCACAAAGTCAACATGATGGAAGTGGCAATTGACGAAGAATGTGTGAAAATTATCGCTAAACGGCAACCAACGGCAAGTGATTTGCGTCTGATAATGGCAATTTCAAAAACGATTGCTGAATTAGAACGTATTGGTGATGTGGCTGATAAAATTTGCCAAACAGCACTCGAAAAATTCTCTCATCAGCATCAACCGCTGCTGGTTAGCCTTGAATCATTAGGCCGACATACTGTACAAATGTTGCATGATGTACTGGACGCTTTTGCCCGTATGGATCTGGAAGAAGCTATCCGTATCTATCGTGAAGATGAAAAAGTTGACCAAGAGTATGAAGGTATTGTGCGTCAACTGATGACCTACATGATGGAAGATCCAAGAACGATACCTAGCGTACTCACTGCGTTGTTTTGCGCGCGCTCTATCGAACGTATCGGTGACCGCTGCCAAAACATTTGCGAGTTTATATTCTACTATGTCAAAGGCCAAGATTTCAGGCATGTAGGCGGGGATCAGCTAGAGAAAATGATGACCAAAAAATAGCCGTCATACTTCGCGCCGTAGCGTTGTTGGCTGCAATCACGAACTCTAGTCACATATTTATGTATGCTCCTAGGGTTCCATATGCCCGTCATATTTCGCTCCACAGCGTTGTTGGCTGCAATCGCGAACCCTAGTCACATACTTATGTATGCTCCTAGGGCTTCGCTCTTTTGCCGCCTAGCTGTAGAACGAACTATTTAGGGCATGCATATTTAGATTTATTTATTTTATTCTCATTTTCTAGAGTGTTATATATTTTAATATTAATATCACCAATATCACCAATATCACCAATATCACCAATATCACCAATATCACCAATATCACCAATATCACCAATATCACCAATATCACCAATATCACCAATATCACCAATATCACCAATATCACCAATATCACCAATATCACCAATATCACCAATATCACCAATATCACCAATATCACCAATATTTCAATTCTGTGTGCATCCCCATCAGAGCGTTCGGTTACGCTACAGATAAAATCCCCTTAAGGTAAAAAATAATTAACTTATCGGCCTTTAAGTAAATTATATTTTACTTTTTATGTTCTCTTCGCCAGCAATGCGCGACATGATTTAAAACACAATACTCATATTCCTTTTTATTATAAATATATTAATTAATAGTATTTCAAGAAATAAGGCTTCCTTGATAACTTGAGATGGTCGATTTACACAAATTTACCGTCAGGGGTGTTCAATGAAAGCTCGTGTTTTAACTACTGCATTACTTGCAGGATTTGCGCTGCTGGCTAACGTTGCCAAGGCAGATAAACTGGATGACATCAAGCAAGCCGGTGTTATTCGTGTCGCAGTGTTTGATAGCAATCCACCATTTGGGTTTATTGACCCACAAAGCAAAAAACTCACGGGCTACGATGTTGATATCGCGCAAGCAATCGCTGATAACCTTGGCGTCAAATTAGAACTGCGTCCAACCAATCCCGCTAACCGTATTCCACTGCTAACTTCAGGTAAAGTAGACTTAATTGGCGCTAATTTCACCATTACTGATGAACGCGCGAAACAAGTGGATTTTTCTATCCCTGACTTTGCGACAGGGCAGAAGTTTATCGCTCGTAAAGGCGTGTTAAAAACCCCTGATGATATTGCGCCACTGCGTATCGGTGCCGATAAAGGGACTGTTCAAGAAGTGACGCTGCGTGAACGTTATCCTGATACTAAAGTGATTTCTTATGATGATACTCCACAGGCGTTCGCTGCTCTGCGTAATGGTAATGTGCAAGCAATCACTCAAGATGATGCAAAACTGGTTGGTTTATTAGGTAATTTACCTGAAAAAGTAAAAGCGGATTTTGAAATTTTACCATTCAGTATTACACGCGAATATCAAGCGCTGGCAGCCTCTAAAGGTGAACAGCGTCTAGTTGAAAACGTCAATGAAGCGTTATTGAAACTCGAAAAAGAGGGTCAAGCAGAAGTGATTTATAACCGCTGGTTTGGCCCAGATACAAAAGCTGCTCAACCACGCGGTGATTTTAAATTCGCGCCGCTCGATCAGCAAAAGTAATTTGTAGTTCTTAATCAGTGACAACAACCCCGCTATCAATAGCGGGGTTGTTGGTTATCAAAGGCAGCATCTATGTTTGAAAAATTTATTAGCGGTGAATTTCTGTCGCAGCATTTTTTGGCTCCCGAGTATTTAACATGGTTTGGCTATGGGCTATTGCTGACGATTTGGATCTCGGTTTGTACCATTGTGGCTGCAACGCTATTAGGTTTTTTGGTTGCCTCGGCGAGGGATAGCCAAATAGCGCCATTGCGTTGGATAGTGAATATTTATATTTCGATTTTCCGTAATACACCGTTGTTAGTTCAACTGTTTTTTTGGGCCTTCGCATCACGTGATATTTTGTCACCTGACGTGATGGATTGGTTAAATACTCCCCATGAGGCCACTTTTTTAGGGATCACTTTGAGTTGGCCATCATATGAGTTTTTAGCCGGTTTTGTTGGGCTTACGTTATATACCATTCCTTTTATCGCGGAGGAAATTCGTTCAGGTATTCGTGGTGTACGACAAGGCCAAAAGTACGCTGCTTTTGCATTGGGTTTAACGGGATGGCAGTCAATGAGGTACGTTGTGTTACCACAAGCGGTAAAGATTGCGATGCCACCTTTGTTAGGGCAATACATGAATGTGGTAAAAAACTCTTCATTAACGATGGCAATTGGCGTTGCAGAACTCTCTTATGTATCACGTCAAGTCGATAGCCAAACACTCAAAACTTTTACTGCGTTTGGTATCGCGACAGTGTTGTACATTGCCATTATTGCGGTAATGGAAGCGTGGGGGCAGTGGCGAGCACAACGTAATTTAGCGGTGAGGGTATAAAATGGATTTTTCTGTAATAGAGCAAAATTGGCAGTATCTGTTATTTGGTACTTTTCCTGATGGACCAATTGAAGGCGCTTTGTTGACTCTAATCATCAGCCTGATTGCAGGTATTGCATCGATTATACTTGGTACGCTGGGCGGTGTTGCTTTGGCGATGCTACGTGGTTTTTGGATGAACCTATTTGCTGCATTTTTAGGTTTTTTCCGTGCAATACCCGTCATTATGTTGATTTTTTGGACCTATTTCTTACTGCCAATTGTCTTTAACGCTGATATTCCAGGTATTACGTCGGTGATTTGTGCATTAGCTCTGATTACTTCAGCTTATCTCGCACATGCGGTAAAAGCCGGTATTTTAGCGATTGGTCAAGGGCAGTGGCAGGCCGGTTTATCGTTAGGTTTTAGTCGCTGGCAGGTATTATGGCAAATTATTTTGCCTCAAGCGCTACGTATGATGGTGCCATCATTTATTAATCAATGGGTAGCCCTGATCAAAGATACTTCTTTGGCTTACGTGGTAGGGGTTGCTGAATTGTCATTCTTAGCTAACCAAGTCAATAATCGTGAAATGGTGTATCCGATGGAAGTATTTTTATTTGTTGGGTTTATCTATTTCATAATGTGTTTGACGCTAGAAATTGTTGCAAACCTTGTCGCAAAACGAATAAGTCGTCAAAATCAATCCACTGCACCATCCATAAAGCGTTCTTTGCTATTTTGGCGTCGACAAAAATTATTGGCCTTATCTTAATTGGTCATTAATGGCGGCTTTGAATGGTCGCCATTAAAATTTCTTTTTTTTCTGCATGTTCTGATTCGCCTTTCTGTATCAGTGAGTTAGCGCATTCCTATCGGTTATATTTACGCAAACGTTTTCTTTTTTGCATTTTAACGGTAACACTCTTGTTTTGTTTGTTGTAGGATAGGGCGAAAAAAACTTTTTTTGGGCGCAATATTTCATGAGTAATCAATCTTCTGGCTCTGTGCAGCAGCAGGGTCTGTTTCAGCGTGTTTTTAAATTACAAGAACACGGTACAACGGCAAGAACAGAAGTCGTTGCGGGTTTTACCACATTTCTCACGATGGTTTACATTGTCTTTGTTAACCCACAAATTCTCTCAGTCGCAGGTATGGATATCAAAGCGGTATTCGTGACTACATGCTTAATTGCGGCGATTGGTAGTATTCTAATGGGATTATTGGCAAATCTACCTATCGCTGTTGCGCCTGCAATGGGGCTTAACGCCTTTTTTGCCTTTGTGGTTGTTGGCGCAATGGGATATTCGTGGCAAGTCGCTATGGGGGCTGTGTTCTGGGGTGCGATAGGCTTGTTTATTTTAACCTTATTTCGCATTCGTTATTGGATCATTGCGAACATTCCATTAAGTCTACGAGTGGGTATCACTAGTGGGATTGGCTTATTTATTGCCATGATGGGCTTAAAAAACTCAGGTATCATCGTTGCGAATCCAGATACTCTAGTTTCTATTGGTAATTTTACTCAACATAATGTCTGGTTGGGGGCGCTTGGCTTCTTCATTATTGCCATCCTAGCTGCGCGTAATATCCATGCCGCAGTATTAGTGTCGATTGTGGTCACGACATTGATCGGCCTTGCACTAGGGGATGTACAGTTTAATGGTATTTTCTCTCTACCACCAAGTATTACAACGGTAGTGGGTCAAGTTGATATTATGGGGTCGTTAGATCTGGCACTATCAGGGGTTATTTTTGCCTTTATGTTAGTTAACTTATTTGACTCTTCAGGCACCATGATCGGCGTGACAGATAAAGCAGGAATTACTGATGCACGCGGTACTTTCCCACGCATGAAACAAGCCTTGTATGTGGATAGCTTAAGTTCAGTAGCGGGTTCTGCGATGGGCACTTCATCAGTGACCGCTTACATTGAAAGCTCCTCGGGTGTTTCTGTTGGTGGCCGTACTGGTTTAACCGCACTGGTTGTCGGTGTGTTGTTCTTATTGACCATGTTTATCTCTCCACTGGCAGGTATGGTACCTGCGTATGCAACCGCGGGTGCACTGATTTACGTCGGTGTCTTGATGACATCCAGTTTGACCCGTGTTAAGTGGGATGATTTAACTGAATCAGTACCTGCATTTATTACTGCGGTGATGATGCCATTCAGTTTTTCAATTACTGAAGGTATCGCATTAGGCTTTATTGCTTATTGTGCGATGAAAATTGGTACTGGCCGCTGGCGTGACCTAGGTCTGTGTGTGATTTTAGTTTCCATTTTATTTATTTTAAAAATGGTTCTGGTTGACGCTTAATTATCTCTTCTTACCACGCCTTTCGTGATAAACGGTTCTCGTTATGAGAGCCGTTTTGCTATAATGAACAAAAGCAAAATGCAAAAAAATATTCTAATTGCTGCGCAAGAGCTTCCACTGCTAGCGGGATCCTGCTAGATTCCGCAACAGAAACTGACTTTATCAAGGTATCAGACCATGAATTCACCCAAAAAAACGGCGAGCAACTCTGCTGGCAAAACTAAGAAAAAGTACCGCAAGTCTAAAGAAGAGCTGAATGCGGAAGGGCGTGAGCGTAAACGCGAGAAAAAACATCGCGGTAACAAAGCCGGAGCGCGTTACCAAGAAAAATCAGCTAATGGTCAGTCAGCTAGCCAAAATCAAGTTAATGACCCGCGTCTTGGCAGTAAAAAACCAGTTCCTTTGATTGCTGAAGAAAAAGTGGCAGTGCCGCGTCCAGCGAAGGTGAAAGAGCCTGTAGAAAAAGTGAAGTTATCACCAGAGCAAGAACTGGAAATGCTAGAACAAGATGATCGTTTAGACAGCTTGTTAGCACGTTTAGAAGATGGCGAAACGGTGACAGCGAAAGAGCAAGAGTACATTGATACCTGTTTAGATCGTATTGATGAGTTGATGTCTATTTTAGGTATTGAATTAACGGATGATGAAGAAGAGGAAGATGAAGAAAAACTCGATGACATCATGCGTATTTTAAAAAGTAAGTAATCTGCTTTTTCTTCCTCCTCTGGCAACTCTGCTGGGGGAGTTTTGATGGAATTTCGTTCAATTGATAGCATGTTTGGTGCTACGTCAACTCTCTGTGATGAATCTCGCGTTATACTCTGTGATATGATGAATATAATTTCGCCAATGTATTCATCATACTTAAAACTGCATCTCAAATTATTAGGGTATAAAAATTTATAAAGTGCGATCCGCCAAGTGGGAATTGTCGCTATCGAGGAATGTTAATGTCAGAGCAAAATATCGTTTGGGATCTTTCTCTTATCCAGAAATATAACTATTCAGGGCCGCGTTATACCTCATATCCAACGGCGCTTGAATTTAACCAAAACTATGATGAAAGTGCATTTGTTGCGGCAACACAACGTTACCCTGATAACCCGCTATCGCTCTACGTTCATATCCCTTTTTGTCATAAATTATGTTATTTCTGTGGCTGTAATAAGTTGGTGACCCGGCAAAAACATAAGGCTGATGAATATCTACAAGTGATTGAAAAAGAAATCAGCCAACGTGCGGCGCTGCTTGAAAATCGTACAGTGACTCAGATGCATTGGGGGGGCGGTACGCCAACCTATTTAGATAAAACCCAAGTCAGTCATTTAGTCTCTTTATTGAAGACACATTTTCATTTTTCTGATGATGTGGAAATGTCGATTGAAATCGACCCACGTGAAATCGAGCTCGATATGATTGACCACTTACGCAGCGAAGGATTTAATCGCTTAAGTATGGGGGTACAAGATTTTAATAAACAAGTTCAGGTTTTAGTCAATCGAGAACAGGATGAAGAGTTTATTTTTGCTCTGATTAACCGAGCAAAAGAGATTGGTTTCACCTCAACCAGCATTGACCTTATTTATGGTTTGCCAAAACAAACACCAGAAAGTTTTGCATTTACCTTAAAAAAAGTGATTGAGCTTTCGCCAGATCGCCTAAGCGTATTTAACTATGCGCATTTGCCTAACTTGTTTGCTGCGCAGCGTAAAATCAAAGATGAAGATCTGCCTAATGCGCAGCAGAAGCTAGATATCTTGCAAGAAACCATAGCGACGTTGACAACAGAGGGCTATCAATTTATTGGTATGGATCACTTTGCTAAGCCACAAGATGAGTTAGCTGTTGCTCAACGTGAAGGCATTCTCCATCGTAATTTCCAAGGTTATACCACCCAAGGCAATTGTGATCTATTAGGCCTCGGAGTTTCTGCGATTAGCATGCTAGGGGATAACTATGCGCAAAATCAGAAAGATTTAAAAACGTATTATGCGCAAGTCGAAGAGCAAGGACATGCTTTATGGCGTGGCTTAGTGCTGACTGATGATGATTGTTTACGTCGTGATGTGATTAAAACGTTGATCTGTAATTTTCAACTCGATTTTGCACAAATCGAAGCGTTATATCCAATCGATTTTAAAGCCTATTTCTCAGAAGATTTGCAATTATTACAACCAATGGCAGAGGATGGATTAGTTGAAATGACAGAGACTGGCATTAAAGTCACTCCACAAGGACGTTTACTGATCCGCAATATTTGTATGTGTTTCGATGTTTATCTGCGTAATCAAATGCGTCAGCGCCAATTCTCTCGGGTCATTTAATTGACTGAGGCTCCAGAGTATTTTGGAGCCTCCAAACGATCAGCGATCGATTTTCTCTAACAACTGATAGCTAGCCGTTATACGCTTAGGAATAGGTATCCATTTGTTGGATAGCATTACGATGGCTGTTCTTTCTTCAGGTATAAATACTGCGTAAGTGGCAAAGCCATTGGTTGATCCAGTTTTATTGTAATAGGCGCGTATTTCAGGTGCCATTACGGGTTTGATCAATTCAACTTTTTGCGGTTTTAACGCCATCTCATCACGATTGCCTTGCAGTAATTGTGAAAGTGAGACCGGCCATGGATAGCTTTCCCACATCATATTTTGTACAAATGAGTCTGTCAGATAAACCCCTGTATGAGTGTCTTCAATCGCTTCTTGCCAAGGTTTTGATACCTTAGTGGTTTGCATATTGATCTCCAAAAAGCGGATCAAGTCTTTAGCATTGGACTTCAAACCATAGGCTTCCGCATCCAGAATTTCAGGGGTAACCCGTACCGGCTGATCCTGCTTGTTATAACCCTGTGCATAATACTGCTCTTGGCTTTTTGGCACATTGACATAAGTATGCTTCAAACCCAGTGATGGTAGCAGCATTTTTTCCATCGCTTGAGAGAATGGCATATTGAGTTGTTTTGCTGTGATGATCCCAAGTAGGCCAACACCAAGGTTTGAATAAGAGCGGTATTCACCGATTGCTTTCTCAGGTAGCCACTTTTGATAATAAGCTATTAATTGCTCATGGGTTATTACGCCATTGGGGACAAATAATGATAATCCTGATGTATGTGTTGCTAGATTCATTATAGTTACGCGATCAAACGCGCTGTTTTTTAATGCAGGTAAGTAATAGCTAACCCTTTGGTTGAAATCCAATTTTCCCTGTGTTTGCGCGTAAGCAGCAAGGGTGGCTGTAAAGGTTTTTGATAATGAACCAATTTCATAGAGGGTTTTATCACTGACGGCGACTTGAGTTTGTCTTGATTGCACGCCGTAATGGAAGATTTGTTGTTTGCCATCAACAGAAATAGCGACAGACATACCTGGGATCTGTTCTTGCTTCATTAGCGGTTTAATAATGTCATCAACTTGTTGTTGTGTCAGCGCGGAAGCAGAAAGGGATGTCAGTGCTAAACCTAAAGCGATAAAAAGCCGCCCCTGACGAAAAATAGTTTTCATAGAGTTATCCGTTAAAGTAAAAGTTTTAATTATTGCTAGTGAATTTCAGGTATGCTGCTATTTTAGTTTAATCTGTCTCTTAAATAGGTGTTAACCTGCTGTGGATATCAAGTATGCCTACTTTAAATAACGATTTAAAACGATATAAAATTCGATGAGATAAAAGAAAAACTTATGACAGATAGCTATCGTCACCGCCTTCCTTTAAATGCCTTAAGAGCATTTGAGGCTTCAGCGAGACATTTAAGTTTTACGCGAGCGGGGTTAGAGTTAAGTGTTACTCAGGCCGCAGTAAGCCAACAGGTGCGTTTACTTGAAGAGCAACTCGGAGTGGTATTATTTATTCGTTTGCCGAGAGGACTTGCGCTAACAGATGAAGGGTTAGCCTTACTCCCCGTTTTGAGCCGTTCTTTTGATCAAATAGAGTCTTTGTTGCAGCAATTTGAAGATGGTCATTACCATGAGGTGCTGAGTGTTTCGGTCGTGGGAACATTTGCTGTTGGTTGGCTATTGCCTCGATTAGCGGCCTTTGCTGATCTTTATCCGTATATTGATTTACGTATCATGACGCATAACAACGTGGTCAATTTAGCCGCAGAAGGCGTCGATTTTGCCATCCGTTTTGGTGAAGGCTTGTGGCCATTAGCTGAAAATACACCTTTGTTTTCGGCGGCTCATACGGTGCTGTGTTCTGAAAAAATCGCAAACAAACTCAGTCATCCCTTAGATCTTAAAGAGCATAATTTGATGCGTTCTTATCGTAAAGATGAGTGGGAAAAATGGCAGATTGCAGCCGATCTTGAACCATGGCGCGTCAAAGGGCCGATATTTGATTCATCAAGGTTAATGGTTGAAGCGGCATTATTGACTGACAGTATCGCTTTAGCACCTAGTTGCATGTTTGAACATGAGCTCAGTGCAGGAACATTAGTACAACCTTTTGAGACGAGTGTGACGCTTGGCGGGTACTGGTTGAGCCGTTTAAAATCACGTCCGGTGACCTCAGCCATGATGATTTTTCAAAATTGGCTACTGGCTGAGGTGAAATGATCGGCGAGCAAACGAATATCGTTAAGCCATTCTCACTTTGGAAAATAGAGGCTTTATTCGATCCCCAACTCTTTTAATTTACGCGTTAATGTATTACGGCCCCAACCGAGTAAACGTGCAGCTTCTTGCTTATGTCCTTTGGTGTATTTCAATGCACAATTCAGCATGGTGTGCTCCATTAACGGTGTGGTTTGTGCAAGTAAGTTTTCTTTACCATCGGCAAGTGCATCTCGAGTCCAGCGCTCAAGTAACTCAAACCATGGCACATTGCTAGGCATTGGTGAGGTCGTTGCATCTTCTTGATGACGATTATCTAATAAATCCTCTGGTAAATCTTGTGGGAGGATCTCTTGGCTGGCAGCCATGACAGTCAACCAACGGCAGACATTTTCTAACTGTCTAACATTACCAGACCAATAATAGTGTTGGAGAATATGCAGGCTATCTGGATGTAGTACCTTGCTATCAACCCCCAATTCTTTGGCGGTATTTTGTAAAAAGTAGTGGGCAAGGCGTGGAATATCTTCAGTTCTTTCTCTTAATGGCGGTAATTGGACTCGAATGACATTTAAGCGATGAAATAAATCTTCGCGGAATAAGCCTTCTTTTACCCGTTTTTCGAGATCTTGGTGAGTTGCTGCAATAATCCGTACATCGACTTTCACCGGTGTATAACCGCCAATACGATAAAATTGCCCTTCAGCGAGTACGCGCAATAGCCGAGTTTGAATATCTAAAGGCATGTCACCAATTTCATCCAAGAACAACGAGCCGCCATTCGCTTGTTCGAAACGCCCTTGTCTGACTTGTGTTGCCCCAGTAAATGCCCCTTTTTCGTGGCCAAACAGTTCGGATTCAATCAAATCTTTGGGGATCGCAGCCATGTTAAGCGCAATAAAAGGCCCATTAGCACGTGGGCTGTGCTGGTGTAGGGCATGTGCAACGAGCTCTTTACCGGTACCTGACTCGCCATTAATAAGGACACTAATCGATGAACGAGAGAGGCGACCAATGATGCGATAAACATCCTGCATCGCGGGTGCTTCACCAATCATGGTGGAAGATACGCTGTCAGTCTTTAGTTTACTGTCTTTTTCTATGTGATTTTGCTCTCGACTATGGCTTAACGCACGTTCAACTAAAGCAACGGTTTCATCGATATCAAAAGGTTTGGGTAAATAATCAAAAGCACCTGATTGATAAGCATTGACCGCTGCATCAAGATCAGAGTGTGCGGTCATAATAATAATAGGTAGCAGTGGGTGAGATTGTTTTAGCTGATTGAGTAACGCTAAACCATCGACACCCGGCATGCGAATGTCTGATAACAATACATCAGGTTGGCCATGTTCTAAGGCCTCAAGGACACTATCGGCACTATCAAAACAGGTACATTGAAATGATGCGCTATTAAGTGCTCTTTCAAGCACCCAGCGGATAGAACTGTCATCATCAACAACCCAAATTTTTCCCTGTTGCATTGTCACCTCCTATTTTTTAATTGGCAGATAAATAGAAAACTCGGTATGACCGGGCCAACTGGTAAATTCAATTTTGCCTGAATGTTGATCAATTAAGCTGTGTACAATAGATAAACCGAGTCCAGTACCTCCCGCTCGGCCGCTGACCATCGGATAAAACAGCGTATCTTGGAGAGACAGTGGGATCCCCGGTCCATCATCTTCAATATCAATACGTGCAGCGAGTCGATAACGTTCACCTTGCAACATAACTTGAAAAGCAGTGCGTGTGCGTAGTGTGATGGTACCACCAGTATCTGCGAGTGCTTGTAAGGCATTACGAATAATATTTAGTAGAACTTGCTCTATTTGATCTGGATAGTATTCCAGATCAGGCAAACTAGGGTCGTAATCGCGGATCAAATTCACATTATCTGGTTTTTCTAATGAAACTAAACGAGCAATATTTTCAGCGCTATGATGAATACTTTGCTGTGTTTTTGGCCCGGGGTATTGTGGGCCGAGCAACCGATCAACCAAGGCTCTTAGCCTATCAGCTTGCTCGATGATGACTTGGGTATACTCATTAAGTTGGGGTTCAGGTAACGCTTTAGCAAGCAATTGAGCTGCACCTCTTAATCCACCCAATGGATTTTTAATTTCGTGGGCTAGACCGCGGATCAACTCTCTTGCTGCCAGTTGCTGAGCATTCTGTGCCTGCTCTTGGCTGAGGCGGCGTTGACTATCGAGTTGGGAAAGCTCCAGCAAAATAAATTGTGCTGAAAAAGGCTGCGCGCTTAACGACATTACATGGGAATGATTATTAAATACTAAGGTGACCTCATTATCTGTAAAGCTATGACCTTCCTTTAGGCTATTAATCATTAACTCATCATTTAATGAACAATAACTACAGAGTACAGGTAATGGAGTACCATATATTTTGCGTTGGCTTTGTGCGAGGATTTGCAGTGCAGCGTGATTGGCGTAATGGATCACTAGGTCATAATCAACGATTAAGACGCTGTTTAACAGTGAATCAAGGATGTACTCTGGTGCTGGCAAATGTTCGGTTTTCATGTAATTCTGCTCCTGCACTATTTTGGTGCATTATACTTGATTTACCCAACAAAGCTGCAATTTGAATCAGGATACGGTCAATTAAATGTTGCCTGCAAAAAATCGTGAGGGAGAAAAGGCCCCATCAAAGATGGGGCAAATGTTTCACGGCAACAAAGACTAACAGTGGAACGGCGTGTTACACACTGTAGTACATTTCAAATTCTAATGGGTGTGGCGTCATGCGGACACGTTGAATGTCGCCACGCAGCAACTCGATATAAGCATCAATAGCATCATTAGTGAAAACACCGCCACGGGTTAAGAACTCGCGGTTTTTATCCAATTCAGCTAATGCTTCTTCTAATGAGCCAGCCACAGTTGGAATTTCTTTTGCTTCTTCTGGTGGCAAGTCATACAGGTTTTTATCCATTGCATCACCCGGGTGGATCTTGTTGATGATCCCATCAAGGCCAGCCATTAGCTGTGCTGCAAACGCTAAGTATGGGTTTGCTGCTGGATCTGGGAAGCGAACTTCGATACGACGTGCTTTGGTGCTTGCAACCACAGGGATACGGATTGATGCAGAGCGGTTACGCGCAGAATAAGCTAACATAACGGGTGCTTCATAACCCGGAACTAAACGCTTGTATGAATTAGTTGTAGGGTTCGTGAAGGCATTCAGTGCGCGAGCATGCTTGATGATCCCGCCAATATAGTACAGTGCCATTTCAGATAAACCGCCGTATTTGTCACCCGCAAACAGGTTGATACCATCTTTTGACAGCGACATATGGCAGTGCATACCTGAGCCGTTATCACCAACTAATGGTTTTGGCATAAAGGTTGCTGTTTTACCATAAGCGTGAGCGACGTTATGCACAACATACTTATAGATCTGGGTTTCATCCGCTTTTTTGGTCATCGTATTAAAGCGGCATGCCACTTCGTTTTGGCCTGCTGTGGCAACTTCATGGTGGTGAGCTTCAACGACTAAGCCCATTTCTTCCATCGTGGTACACATTGCAGAGCGTAGATCTTGTGAGGAATCGACGGGTGGTACTGGGAAATAACCGCCTTTAACACCCGGACGATGGCCTTTGTTGCCACCTTCATATTTAGTGCCAGTGTTCCAAGCTGCTTCGATATCATCGATTTGGTAGAAGCTATTATGCATGCTATTACCGAAGCGGATGTCATCAAAGATAAAGAATTCAGGCTCAGGGCCAAACAGAACGGTATCCGCGATGCCACTTGAACGCAGAAAATCTTCAGCGCGTTGAGAAATTGAACGTGGGTCGCGGTCATAGCCTTGCATGGTGCCCGGCTCAAGAATGTCACAGCGAATAATTAGTGTAGGATCAGCGAAGAACGGGTCAAGCATCGCTGTTGATGGATCTGGCATCAGTACCATGTCAGATTCGTTGATGCCTTTCCAGCCACCAATTGATGAACCATCAAACATTTTACCTTCTTCAAAGAAATCTTCGTTGACTTGGTGAGCAGGGATGGTGATATGTTGCTCTTTACCTTTTGTATCAGTAAAACGCAAATCGATAAATTTTACTTTGTGCTCTTCTATCAGCGATAAAACGTGTTCTGCGGACATCGTCGGCTCTCCTGGTCAGGTCGGGGTCTGCAAAATAACCACATATACTCGTCATACTTCAAGTTGCAGCGTTGTTGAGTTACGCTCATTCGCGCGCCAGTCACAGACTTATGTATGCTCCTAGCGACTCATTCACTTGTCGCCTAGCTGCACCTCGAATTATGTAGAGTATATAATGGTGTTACTTTGTGCAGTTATTTTTGGGCTTTTCAGCTTTAATTATTTAAGATGTAACTTTCTCACTAATAAGTATAAGCGAAAACCATGCCAACTTTTTAAAATCGCGGGAATACTGGGTATTACAAGGTTATGGCAAATGAGTCAGATAATAAATGGGGCTTATTGCACCGATTTGGTGCGTTTTGTGGTTTTTATTGCACTAATTTGGTGCGCAATCATGTAAGGGGAACATTTATAGTGCATATAAAGCGTTTAATCACTTAACAATCGTCTATTTTGAGTGAATGTATTTATTAAATAAGATGTAAGTATGTTAGTTATTCTAGGATTGATTATTAAGCGATAATTAAATTGTTATTTTACTCATTAGGTAATCATTTTTATTTCTATAAAAAACATATTAAATATGATTCAACTATCATGCTTATTTTGTGTTTTTATTTTTAATAAATTTAGTCTGGATCTAGCGATATCCAATCCTAATGAATAAGCTTTATCATACCACTCTTTAGCTTTTTCGATATCTACAGGTACGCCAAGCCCTTTTTCATATAGGTAACCAATATTATACATAGCACCAGCATCATTTTTAGATGCGGATTTTAAATACCATTCCATCGCCTTTTTGTAATCAATATCTACGCCTAAACCGTGTTGATAGAGATAGGCTATGTTATTTGCTGAACTTGTATAGCCATTTTTTTCTGCTTTTTGATACCATTCCATTGCCGCTTGGTAGTCTTGTTGTACTCCATTACCATCATAGTATAAAGAGCCGATATTATTTTGCGCTAATCCAAAATCTTGTTTTGCCGATTTTAAATACCATTTTAATGCATTATCATAATTTTTTTCAACGCCTAAACCTTGACTATACAAGTAACCAATATAGGCTTGAGCTTTAGGATTATTACTTTCAGATGCCTTCATTAGCCATTTCATGGCTTTTTTATAATCAGTGGCAAATAACTCTCCTTTTATATAAAGATCACCTACAGTTGTTTGAGCTTCGGAATTTCCATTTTCGGCTGATAATAAATAATATTTTTTAGAGTAATAGTGATTTTTAACAAGATAATAATTTCCAATATATAATTGAAAGCTTGAGAGAGAGGATTTTATTATTTTTATACTGGCATCTGTGTTAGAAGCATAAGATTGAGTACTCATCACTAACATCAACGATATCAAAAAAAGAGTTGAATTTTTTTTTATAGAAAACATAGGCTCTTCCGAATATATAATTTGATTTATCTTATATTTTTCAATTAAGTGTATAAACAAAAAATAATAAAAATATCTAGCCTAAAACGTATTGATTTAGTCATTTAATGATGTATTTGATAGTTTATCGCTCACCAAATAAAAAATCTTTTTATGTGACACCTGTAGGTTGAAATAATTGTTAATTAAATGTTAACTTTGGGGTGGCTATTTTTTGTTCGTTTGTAGGAGCCTCGTTGATAAAAATAGCAAAGCTACAGTAAATGTAATTATATCATTAAATTACAATCATAGGTCGTATAGGAGAAAACTTAAAACGGCTAAATTTAATTCACTTAAAGAGAACATATAATGCTAAATGGCATCTATCAGCACATTAAATCGAAATTGTTCTTATTCTTAGGACTGATGCTTGCTTGTCTATATGCAGTTCCTGCTGTTTCGGATAATTTAAAGGCAGGGCAGTTATTAACTAGCCGCTTATTAGATTCAGGCACCCGCTATGAGAACGCAGAAAAAGAATATCTTATTTCTTATCTTTCCACGTCACCAAATAATGAGCTTGTTACCGTTTTTGGCCGCATTGCGATACCGAAAGGCACCGCACCTGAAAAGGGTTATCCTGTTCTGAGCTGGGGAAATGGGACAACAGGTGTCGCCCCACAGTGCTCGCCTTCGCTAGATAATAACCCTGATAGAGATGCTTATTTGAATACAGCGTTGGCACATGGCTATGCTGTACTGCGTACTGATTATGCTAGGTGGGGGGCTGATGGTCCGCGTTTAGAGCTGAATGGGCAAAGCAATGCGAATAATATTGCAGACATCGTTTCTGCGGCTCATCAACTTCCTGAAAATTTGGCAAATGAATGGGTGGCAGTTGGACATAGTTTAGGTGGTGGTGCTGTATTGTGGACTGCAAGTTTACCACCAAATGAAAAATACCCGCTAAAAGGTGCTGTAGCGCTTGCACCAGTCGGGCCTGGAGTACTCAAGTTTATTGAGTCAGTTGCAGAGGGCTCTGCGCCTAAAGAGGCACAATTCTTTATTGCTGTCACTGTGCTTGGTGCGAAGGCGACAGACCCATCAATAGACATTAATAAGCTTGCAGATAACTCGATATTGCCTCAGTTTGATGCGGCGCAACACATGTGTGTAGGGGAGTTGGCTGCATTAAAACCATTGCCTCAGGGTAAATACTTAAAAGAGGGTGCGGATTTGGATAAGGTTAAACGGTTTTTATTAGCACAAGATCCATCCTCCTTAAAATTAAATGTGCCGGTTTTACTCATCCAAGGCTCAGAAGATAAAACAACAGTCACACCAGAAACAACGAAACAGATGATGCAGGCACTGTGCAACAGCGGCAATAACGTATTATATAAAGAATATGCAGGGCAGACTCATCGCTCGGTGATTGATGCTTCGAAGAAGAACACATTTGATTTTATACAAAAAATTAGCTCACCTGAGTTAATGAATGAAACTGTAAAAGAGAATGGGTTATTGGGCTGCGAAGCCTCTAAGCTATAAATAGAAATGACCAGCCTTGTATTGCTATATGGTAGATACAAGGCTGATAGTCAGGGTAATAATATAGCTATTCAACATCATGGTCGGTGAGCAGAGTATTGACTTGCTCTATCTGTTGTACAGCATCATTAATGATCTGGGCTATTTGGCGAGTTTGTGTTTCATTTAGCTGCTTGAGTACCATTTTATGGCGTAATAGTGCTTTGAAACGATGAACCGCCATTTCGATATCCTCAGCTAAATTGCCGCCGTGTTGCATATCACGTGCTTTTGCGAGTTTACGAAAAATTGTTGCTTCCGTTTCTTGGTTAAGCTGTAAGTGCTCAGCACCTTCAGCGGTGATCTTAAAGCTTTTACGATTACGCTCTACGATTTCTGATTCAAGAAAACCTTGTTCTTCAAGTAACGTGAGAGTAGGGTAAATGACACCAGGGCTTGGGACATAAAGACCACTAGAAGCTTCTTGAATATCTTTAATGATTTCGTAACCATAGCTTGGTTTTTTAGCGACCAACGAAAGTACCATAATGTGTAAATCACCGTGATCGAATAAACGGCGTAGTCCACGACCTTTACGGCGACCTTCACCATGCCCACGACCTTCGCCGTGACAGTGACGACCTTCACCATGCCCACGACCTTCGCCGTGATAGTGACGACCTTTACCATGCCCACGACCTTCGCCGTGACAGTGACGACCTTCACCGTGTCCACGACCTTCGCCGTGACAATGACGACCGTCATCATGTCCATGACCTTCGCCATGACAACATTGGTGACCATGTCCGTCTTCATGGCGTGAATGATAAACATGACGGCAAGAATGAATTCGCATATAATTCTCCTTATTTAGATATATCGAATTGATTTATGATAAATATAATCCGATATATCTAATTGGTCAATTTAGATATATCTAAATGTCCAAAAAGGGTCGAAAAATAAACTTTCAAAAACAAAGTCTATTTTTTATTCTTTTTTTTAGCTGATAAGCATGACGATATAGCGTATTATGCTGTTACTTTGTGATTTATCAGTACTGATACCAGTTATTTTCTGCTATATTCCGCGTTTGTTACGCAACTGAATGTTTTTTAGTTAAAAACTTTTTATACAGTGATGAGTTTCACATTTATTCCACTTGTGCGGAAAAACGTGTAAAATAACAGCAAATTAACGTAGAAAGTATGCTTCCTAATAAACATAGGCTTAATAAAGCATATTCCTTTCCTGTCAATTAAACGGTAAAAATCCTTGTCAATTCAAAACTTAAGAAATATCGCCATCATCGCTCACGTTGACCATGGCAAGACAACACTGGTTGGTAAATTATTGCAGCAATCGGGCACGTTCGGTGAACGTGAAACTGTCGATGAGCGTGTTATGGACTCCAATGACTTGGAGAAAGAGCGTGGTATTACCATCCTTGCTAAAAACACCGCTATCCAATGGAATGGTTATCACATCAATATCGTAGACACCCCAGGCCACGCCGATTTCGGTGGTGAGGTTGAGCGCGTTATGTCTATGGTTGACTGTGTTTTACTGGTGGTTGATGCGATGGACGGCCCAATGCCGCAAACTCGCTTCGTAACGCAAAAAGCGTTTGACCACGGTCTGCGTCCAATTGTTGTTATTAACAAAGTTGACCGCCCTGGTGCGCGCCCTGATTGGGTTGTTGACCAAGTATTCGACTTATTCGTTAACTTAGGTGCGACGGATGAGCAACTTGATTTCCCTATCGTTTATGCCTCTGCATTAAACGGTATTGCGGGTCTTGATCACACTGATATGGCAGAAGACATGACTCCACTATACGAAGCTATTGTGGAACACGTTGAGCCGCCAAAAGTCGATCTGGAAGGTCCTTTCCAGATGCAAGTTTCCCAATTAGATTACAATAGCTACTTAGGTGTTATTGGTATTGGTCGTATTAAACGTGGTGTTGTGAAACCTAACCAACAAGTCACTGTGATTGATAGCGAAGGTAAAACTCGCAACGGTAAAATTGGTAAAGTTCTGACTCACTTAGGTTTAGAGCGTATCGATTCTCAACAAGCAGAAGCTGGCGACATTGTTGCTCTAACTGGTTTAGGTGAACTGAATATTTCTGACACTATTTGTAACGTTGGTAATGTTGAAGCACTGCCTGCGTTAGCAGTTGATGAGCCAACAGTTAGCATGTTCTATTGCGTTAACACCTCACCATTCTGTGGTCGTGAAGGTAAATACGTGACTTCTCGTCAGATCCTTGACCGTCTGAACAAAGAACTGGTTCATAACGTAGCGTTACGTGTTGAAGAAACTCAAGATCCTGATGCATTCCGTGTTTCTGGTCGTGGTGAGCTACACTTATCTGTTCTGATCGAAAACATGCGTCGTGAAGGTTTTGAGTTGGCAGTGTCTCGTCCTAAAGTTATTTACCGTGAGGTTGATGGACGTAAACAAGAGCCATTTGAGCAAGTCACCTTAGACGTTGAAGAGCAGCACCAAGGCGACGTTATGAAAGCATTGGGTGAGCGTAAAGGTGATCTGCGTGACATGATGCCAGATGGTAAAGGCCGCGTACGTCTTGACTATATCATCCCTAGCCGTGGTTTGATTGGCTTCCGTACTGAATTCATGACAATGACTTCAGGTACAGGTCTACTGTATTCAACATTCAGCCACTATGACGATGTTCGCCCAGGTGAAATCGGTGGCCGTCAAAACGGTGTGTTGATTTCAAATGGTCAAGGTAAAGCAGTTGCTTACGCTCTGTACAGCCTGCAAGATCGCGGTAAATTGTTCTTAGGCCATGGTGCTGAAGTGTATGAAGGCCAAATCATTGGTATTCACTCACGTTCCAATGACCTGACAGTTAACTGCTTAACAGGTAAAAAACTGACTAACATGCGTGCATCAGGTACTGATGAAGCAACCACTTTGTCACCACCAATCAAAATGACTCTGGAACAAGCACTTGAGTTTATTGATGATGATGAATTAGTGGAAGTTACACCACAGTCAATTCGTCTGCGTAAGCGTCACTTGACAGAGAACGATCGCCGTCGTGCAAGTCGTTCAAAAGAAGACTAATTATTATTAGTTTTTATTAAGAAAGCGCCCTAATTGGGCGCTTTCAAACTATTGGCAAACATATCATGTTTGGCGGCTTACTCTAGGCTACTGCCATTACTGGCAATTACCTGCTTATACCAATGAAATGATTTTTTGGGTGTACGTTTCCGAGAACCATTTCCTTTATCATCTAAGTCAACGTAGATAAAACCGTAGCGCTTACTCATTTCACCAGTAGATGCCGAAACGAGATCAATACAGCCCCATGAAATATATCCAATTATAGGAATGCCATCTTCAATCGACTCTGCTATCTCTTTAATATGCGCACGTAAATAATTAATGCGATAATCATCGTCAACTACACCCTGATCATTCATCAAGTCTCTTGCTCCAAGCCCATTTTCTACTAGAAACAGCGGTTTTTGATAGCGGTCATATAGGGTGTTCATGGTAATACGCAGACCTAGTGGGTCTATGTTCCAGCCCCATTCGCTAGTAGAAATGTATGGATTTGGAAGTGATTCAACCAGATTAGCTTTACTCAAATTATTTTTATTCATCTCTGCTGAAGCGCATCGTGAAGCATAGTAGCTGAAAGAAACGAAATCTACAGTGTTTTTAAGGATCTCATCGTCGCCTGGCTCGGTAATAATTTCGATATTTTTCTCTCGGAACATTCTTTTCGCATAGGATGGATAAGCACCTCGTGCTTGAACATCAATGAAAAAAAGATTTTCACGATCTTTTTCCAGTGCAGCCCAAACGTCCTCGGGTTTACAGCTATATGGATAGAAATTACCACCCGCTAGCATGCAACCAATCTGATTTTCTGGGTTTATTTCATGAGCGATTTTAGTGACCAATGCGCTAGCGATCAGCTCATGGTGTGCAGCTTGGTATATCACCTGCTCTTTATTTTCCCCTTCTTTGAATACTAGCCCTGCGCCAGAGAATGGGCTATGCAGCACGATATTGATTTCATTGAAGGTTAACCAATACTTTACTAAGCCGTTAAATTCCTTGATGCAAGTACGAGCGTAATGACAAAAAAACTCCACCATTTTACGGTTGTACCAAGAACCATATTCACGAACCAAATGCATTGGTACATCGAAATGACATAAAGTCACCAATGGTTCAATGTTGTATTTTTTACATTCAGTAAACAGGTCATGATAAAATTTGAGTCCCTGTTTATTTGGTGTTTTTTCATCACCCTTCGGAAATATACGGCTCCATGCAATTGAGGTCCTAAATACGGTAAACCCCATTTCAGCGAGTAGAGCAATATCTTCTTTATAATGATGATAAAAATCAATTGCTTGATGACTAGGATAATATTCATCATCATACACTTGGAACCGCGTATCTAAACCTAATTTTACATTAAGACGTTTTTCACCATAGGGGATCACATCCACGGTACTCAGCCCTTTACCCTCTTCCAGATAAGCTCCTTCAGCCTGATTAGCCGCTATTGCACCTCCCCACAGAAAGCCTTTTGGAAATACTGTCTTTGTCATATCTACCTCAGCTGATTAATACTATTTCGCTAGATTAATTTGTGTTGCGGATCCTGTTGTACTGCTCTGCTCGTTATGTTCTTCTTCGATAGGAATATCTTTGAAACCAAGAATAAGCGTAATGACAAATGAGAGCACAATGGCGAGGATCATGACGGCAACAACCCAAACAATGCTGATTGGGTTGAGCGGGTCGAAAAATTGGACGCTAGTAAATAAGCCAGGTGAAGCCATTGAATGGCTAGCTAATCCGCCGATAGCAGCGACTGCACCACAGATAAACCCACTTATAAGCGATGCGATTAAAGGGCGTTTAAGCCGTATTACTACACCGTATAATGCGGGCTCAGAGATACCTGCCACAATTGCTGACGCAGCGGCAGCGAGTGCTGTTTGACGTAGCGCTGGGTTTTTTGTGCGTAAAGCCACTGCAAGAGAGCATCCACCCAGAGAGAGGTTGGCACCAATCTCTGACGGCATAACAATGCCTTCTTTCCCCGTCTCTGCGATGGTTTGAATAATTGTAGGGGTAAATACGCGGTGCATACCTGTCATCACTAAGAGTGGCCATATAGCGCCCATGATGGCAATCGCTAGCCAGCCCAAATACCCGTGTATGGTATATATCAACCAAGAAATGGCACTACCAATCCAAATCCCTATTGGTCCGATTAGCAGGATCGCTATTGGAGCCGCAACAAGTATGATCAACATCGGTTTTAAGAAGTTTTTTGTCACCGCTGGTGTAATACGGTCGATCCCTCTTTCAATATAGGAAAGTAGCCATGTCATTACCATTACAGGAATAACCGTATAGGTATACTTCATTGGCGTGAGATGTATTCCCATAAAGTCAACGGATTGCCCCTGAGCGGCCTTTTCCATTAGGCTGATAAAGGAGGGATGGACTAAAATCCCAGCAATAGCAATTGCTAACGACATGTTGGTATTGAATTTTTTTGCCGCGGAAGCAGCCACCATTACAGGCAAGAAGAAAAATGCACCATCACCAATTAAATTAAGGATAATCAGTGTAGAAGACGTCTTGTCTAACCAACCCGCCATTTCAAGTGTCATCGCGAGTAGTTTAACCATTGAACCGCCAATTATTGCTGGAATAAGTGGTGACATAATGCCGATTAAGGCATCTAAAATTCCGGCAAAAACGCTTTTCAAGGTTATTTTATTTTTTCTGGTCGATACGGCTGCTGATTTAACATTTTCATCTAAATGCTTTAATACATCTGCATAGGTCTTAGCAACCGTATTTCCGATTATGACTTGGCATTGTCGCTCACTTTTTACTACACCAAGCACACCAGAGATCAGTTTTAACTTTGCGGTATCAACCACATTATCTTCGAGCAGTACGAAACGTAAACGAGTCATACAGTGAGTTACCGCTACCACATTTTTAGATCCCCCTAATGCCTCAAGGATCTGTAGGGATATATCTACATTATTATTTTTCATGAGTAAGGTGCTCTTATTATGATTTGTATCTTTTAGGTAACCGGTTCCACAAATAATGTTTTTATAATTTAAATATGGCAATGGGAATTTTTCATTTATTTCCAATTTGTGATTTGTGTTAAAAAATGAAGCTCGTTTCGTCAGTTGGATAAAAATGTGTAGAATAGTTAAAAGTGCAGAGGCCATAGGAAGTATTTGTTTATGTCAACAATGCAGGAAGTAGCGAAAAAAGCAGGTGTGTCGAAAGCCACTGTTTCACGGGTACTGACAGGGAAAGGTTATGTAAGCGAAGCGACTAAGATTTTGGTTTATCAAGCGATTGAAGAAATTGGTTATCGACCAAATCTAATCGCGCGTAATCTAGCAACCAGTAAGTCCGGCTATATTGGCCTTGTTGTGACAAATACGTTATATAGAGGCAATTACTTCAGTGAGTTGTTATCACAAACCGCACTGCAACTCGAAGCCAGTGGGCGTCAAATCATTCTTGTTGATGGTAAACATAGCGCTCGTGAGGAACATGAAGCCGTTCAGTTTTTGCTCGATTTATGTTGTGATGCAGTGATCATCTATCCACGTTTTTTGAGTGTGGATGAAATGGATTTGCTTATTGAACAGTATAAACAACCCATTATTGTGATGAATCGTAAGTTGCGTAAACACCAAAGCCATTGCGTTTGTTGTGACCACAAAGGTTCTAGTTACACAGCGACTCGCTACTTAATTGACCGTGGACATCATGACATTGCTTTTATTTGTGGTGCTCTTGACTCTCCTACAGCAATAGAGCGATTGTCCGGTTACAAAGAAGCTCTGGAACATGCAGGGCTTCTGATACAAGATGATTTGATTGTATCCGGTAAATGGACATCTGCTAGTGGTGCTGCTGCCATTGAAAAACTGCTCGCGACTGAATGTAAATTTAGCGCTGTACTGGCGAGTAATGACGATATGGCTATTGGTGCTATGAAGAAGTTAAATCAGTCAGGTTTAAGTGTTCCACAGGATGTTTCTATCATTGGCTTTGATAATATCCCGCCTTCCGCATTTTTGAATCCAGCACTATCCAGTGTTAAAGAGCCCGTTAGCGAGATGATCCATGATGTAGTAAACCGTTTGATAGCTATGTTGGACGGAGGCTATTTTTCCAACGATAATCTCTACACCTCTGAATTGATTATTCGAGATTCAGTGGTTAATGGTCCTCATTTTTTAGTAAAATAAGTAGGTTAGAGAAAATAGATAGTCAAATATCAGTTCGCGTTTCATCGTGTAAATTATCATTGAAAAGCTACCTTGCTCCACGTTTGAATGAGTATAACGACATGACCATACGTTATCTCCTGTTGGGGCGTATCAGGCTAGGTTCTTGGGTTTTATATTGCTGTGATTGGCAGCGCTAACATAGTGATTAATAAAAAAACACACATAATCTGTAATTAGTGCTGTTCAGCTGTATGAATAATGATTAAAGTGAATTTAGTTAACAACTAAGAGGAAACGGTATGCTGTATATTTTCGATATGGGTAATGTGATTATTGATATCGACTTTAATCGTGTTTTTGATAAATGGTCAGAGTTGAGCGGTACGCCATCTGAAGAAATCAAATCACGGTTTACTTTTGGGAATGTCTTCCAACAACATGAGTGTGGCAAGATCTCAGATATCGAATTTGCCGAGCTACTTTGTGAAGAGCTGAATATTACACTCAGTTTTGAAGAGTTTGCTGAAGGTTGGCACGCGATCTTTATGGCAGTAAGACCTGAAGTCATCGATATTATGGCGCGCCTGCGTGAGCAAGGGCATCGTGTGGTAGTGCTATCTAATACCAATCGCCTGCACCTAGATTACTGGCCTGAGCACTATCCTGAAATT
Organism: Providencia sp. PROV236; assembly: GCF_033676985.1. Classification (NCBI taxonomy): domain Bacteria; kingdom Pseudomonadati; phylum Pseudomonadota; class Gammaproteobacteria; order Enterobacterales; family Morganellaceae; genus Providencia; species Providencia sp. PROV236. The sequence goes on from NZ_CP096297.1 coordinate 286,722, forward strand.
GCAGCTTCCTCTGATTTTCTCTATCTCTCTCAAGATTTGGGTATGCGTAAACCTGATCCAGAAATTTATAAATATGTTTTGGAATCTGAAGAGTTTGATGCTGCTGACGCCATATTCTTTGATGACGTTGAAGCCAATATTCAAGCCGCAGAGGCATTAGGCATTAAAGGTATTCATGTTGTTAACAAAGACACTGTACCTGAATACTTCCGTACTTATGACTTCAATGCTGAAGTCGAATAATTGAGCCATATCACCGTGGAGCAGCAGCCTATACTCTACATAATTCAAGGTGCAGTTAGGTGATAAGTCAATGAGTCACCCGGCGCATAGATAACTGTGTGACGGGTGTGAGTGAGCGTAGTCACCATACCTCAGCGTAAAGCGCTGCAACTTGAAGGATGGCGAATATAAGAAGTTACTCCATTTTTTGACAGAGTTACCATGATTGCATTAATACAGAGAGTCACTCACGCAGCGGTGGTTGTTGATGAGCAAGTGGTTGGTCAAATCAATTCTGGGTTATTAGTTCTACTTGGTGTTGAAAAAGACGACGACGAACAAAAAGCGAAACGGTTGTGTGAAAAAGTACTTGGTTATCGAATTTTTAGTGACGAACAGGGAAAAATGAACCTGAATGTTCAACAGGCAGGTGGCAGTTTACTCGTTGTTTCCCAATTTACATTGGCGGCAGATACCAAAAAAGGGATGAGACCCAGCTTTTCTGGGGGGGCAGAGCCTACACGAGCAGACCAACTATATCAATACTTTGTAGAGCAAAGCCGTCAACAAGGTGTTATCACTGAAACCGGACAATTTGCCGCAGATATGCAAGTCAGTCTAACCAATGACGGGCCAGTGACTTTCTGGTTGCAAGTCTAATTTGATTACTAAAGGGGGAGACGATGTACCATCTGCGCGCACCTAAAGACGATGCTGAATTTGACGCTTACTACCAGTTTCGCTGGGAGATGTTACGTAAACCCTTTAATCAGCCCCTTGGTTCCGAAAAAGACGGTTATGACTTAACAGCGCACCATCAGATGGTGGTTGATGATAAAAATCGCATCTTAGCAATAGGTCGTTTATACATCAATGCAGATAATGAGGGAGCTATTCGTTTCTTAGCTGTTAATCCTGTCATGCAAGGAAAAGGGCTGGGAAAACTAATTTTAATGGCTTTGGAGTCCATCGCACGCCAAGAAAGTGTTAAACGAATCGTCTCAAGCGTTCGTGAAGAAGCGGTTCCCTTCTTTAAGAAAATTGGCTTTGAAAGCCGCGGCCTGATTGCGGGTGAATTGAAAACACCTGTGCGTCATTATTTAATGATCAAACCTATCGAAACACTCGATCAAATCCTTCATCGCCCTGATTGGTGTGGTGAGCTACAACAAGCTTGGTACAAATATATCCCATTGAGCGAAAAAATGGGGGTGCGGGTTGAACAATACACAGGGCAAAAATTTATTACCACGATGCCTGAAGCGGGTAATAAAAATCCCCATGAAACGATTTTCGCAGGTAGCCAATTCTCTCTTGCTACCCTAACGGGCTGGGGATTGATTTGGCTATTGATGCAGGAGCATCAATTGGGTGGTGATATTGTTTTAGTGGATGCAAATGTCCGTTATAGCAAGCCTGTTAGTGGCAGACCAACAGCTGTCGCTGATATGTCACATATGAGCGGTGATCTTGATCGCCTTGCCAGAGGGAGTAAGGCTAGGGTTAAGCTTGAAGTGATGGTCAGCGGAGCAAACAATGAGGTTGGTGCTGTTTTTAGCGGCGTATACATGGTATTACCCGTTGAAAAACGAATGAAAGCAAGCTAATAGGAAAGTATTTTCGGCGGTAATCGTTCGGGATTATGAGATAAACGAGGAAAATCAATTCATTAATTTTCGGCTGATAACCCGATTTTATTTCGCTTCGTTAGCAACCTCAGTAGGCCAGTGATTACACTGGCCTACTGTTTTTTACTGGGTGATCAGCGCAGGTAGCTGTTCACTTGTGGGTAACTGATACGTTGGTGACGTTTCGGGTATAGGCTGCGATTCTACTGGCGGTGCATCACTTTCCACTGACGATGTGACGACTCCGTTAACCACTGTTCGGTACATTTGTTTCCCTTGTAGTGGTGTTGCGACTAACTCACCGTTAAGGCTTTTCTCTACCGATGGGGCGAATAGATCACCTTGCAGTGTGGTATCAAAATCGCCAATTACAAGTGGTGGGAAACCCTGCCAGCCCCACTGATTCAACGCAGAGAGAGAGATATTAGTACCAGATGCACGTAGTAAGAAAGGGGTTTTCTGAGGCGATTGCTTCACTAATAGCCCCAGTTTTACAATTCCGCTATCTGTACTGGCCGTTAATGAAGCGGCAGCGGAAGATTGACCACTTTGACGTAAATCCATATAAGGCCGGCGTACCATAACTTGGTTGATGGTACCGCTGTCTGCATTAAATGAGGCTTTACCGCTCCAAACCCCCCATTGTTTTTGTTTAATGAGACTGACGTTTTCGATATTGCCGCTAAGTGCAGTAAATTCAAATGGGAAACTGGCATCAATATTCATTAATAAAGATTGAGACAAGGCGAATTGTTTGATCGTTAAGCCTGATAGCCATTGTGGTGATGGTTGGCTGAAAAAGTTTAGCCATGTTTCAGGTAAGGTATACAAAATACCGGCAAGTTTTCCTTCATTGATAGTTAAGGTTCTATCATTACGCTGCCAGATAGCGTTCAGGCTAAATACACCTTTGTAGTAATAACCTGAGAGCTTTTCTATATTTAGGTTATCGCCTTGGATCTTGATATCACCAATCAGCGTATCAAGCTGCTGATCATTAATGACTAATTGATTAAGGCTAAAATTTATATGGCTTTCTGGGGTGCTCCAGCTACCTCTAACCCAATCAAGGTGGTCTATTTCAGCGTTAAGGCCAGAAACTGCCCAATCTTTACCTTGCAGATCAACATTGGTGAGTGCGACTTTTTTGAGTGAAATCGGCTGATCGCTATCAATCGCATCGCCTAATGAGGCAAAAGGAATGCTATTTTGCCAACCTACTTTGTCCATTACTAACGAATCAACCGTGATAGAACCATCAGCTAATTTTTTCCCTGAGCCTTTGATGTAACCATTATTCAAATAACCATTTGCATCAGTAAACTCGGTGAGATTTTCTTGTAGTTTACCCGTGATTGCGACATTTTTTAGGGGTAACTCATTGATGTTTAATTGTTTGGTTGTAAAACGGAAATCGCCATGACCAAATGGATAATTGGTGCTTGGAGCCCATGGAGTGATGCCGCCTGTAAATCCAGACACTTGGATTTTGTTAGTCCCTTGGCTTAATTGAATACTGCTATTTTCAAACTGTAATATATTGGCACTTAAAGGAATTGGGGTAGGAGACTCTGAGGTTGCGGCAATTAAATTACCTTGTGTGATCACTAAGCGGCGAATTGCAGTACCACTAAACAGGTTACGCCAATTGATTTCGACAACGACTTGTTTTGCATCTAATGCGAGATCTTGATTGCGTGAAGTGAGTTTGACATCTTGAAAAATGAATTCACCAGCGTTGGAAAATTCATGACCCATGATCCCAACATCAATATCATAATTGGTGAATTTACTTAAAAATTGGCTGGCGTAGGATGCGCCCCAGCGTGTCTGCAACCCTGCGTAAGTGATAATAATCACGAGTAATAATAGCAGTATAAGTGCAGTGATGAACTTGGTTAACCACCTCATAGTTTATCTGCCTCTCCATTTCCATATATCAGTTTCAAGGTAGAGTACAGAATAACCGCCAGTGTATGTGTATACAACTCTGGCGGTGAACAAGAGGTTATTTTTCGTGAGGAAAAATTAAATTCAGTACAATTGCGGTTAAACCACCCGCTGCAATACCAGAAGAAAACAGTGTTTTCAGCCAATCAGGTGCAAATTGCAAAATTAAAGGTTGTTGTGAAACCCCCATACCAACAGCAAGTGATAGTGCAATTATCATAATCGCTCGGCGATTTAATGGCTCGCGTGAGACAATGCGTACACCAGATGCGGCAATAGTACCAAACATAACAATTGTTGCTCCACCGAGCACAGGTTCAGGAATTTGTTGGACAAAACCTGCTACCGCAGGGAATAAGCCAAGTAAAACTAACATCAATGCAACGATGTAGCCTACGTAACGACTCGCGACTCCTGTAAGCTGAATAACGCCGTTGTTTTGTCCAAAACAAGAATTTGGGAAGGTGTTAAACACAGCGGAAACCATTGAATTCAGCCCATTGGCCAATACGCCGCCTTTAATGCGTTTCATGTAGATTGGACCACGCACAGGCTGTTCTGAAACATCAGAGGTCGCTGTGATATCACCAATGGTTTCTAAAGAAGTGACCATAAAAATTAGCATCAACGGTATCAGCAAATTCCAGTCAAAGGACAAACCATAATAGAAAGGTTCAGGGATTGTCACCATTGATTGCTCTGCATCGCTTGGTTGTGAGGTCGGTAACATATCCATCCACCAAGCGGCAAGGTAACCAACCGCCATTGCAATGACTAACGAAGCAACGCGTAAATACGGGTTTTTTTGACGATTGAGTAAGATAATAACGACTAATACAATACCGGCTAAGATCAAATAATCAGGGGAGCCGAAAGTATTGTCAGCGATTGCGCTATGACCACCGCCAATAGAGGTTAATCCTACTTGGATAAGTGATAGTCCAATGATCATGACAACGACCCCTGAAACCAATGGGGTGATCACTCGGCGTGCTAAATGTAAAAAGCGAGAGAGAACCACTTCAGTCAGCGCTGCAACCAGTAAGGTACCAAATAGTGCAGCCATCATGGAGGGAATATCTGCGCCACCTTGTTTGAGTGCAACACCGCCCATAATTAAAGGTGCAACAAAGTTGAAACTGGTGCCTTGTATTGACAACAGACCCGAACCAATAGGCCCCCAAGCGCGAATTTGGATCAAAGAAGCAATACCAGAAGCAAACAGTGACATGCTAATAATGCGTTGTGTGTCGTGAGCTGGCAGCCCTAATGATTGGCAAATCAACATAGCAGGGGTGATCACGGCAACAAACATGGCAAGAAGGTGCTGACCTGCTGCAAACAAGGCTTGGGGTAGCGGTGGTCTATCTTCTAAACGATAAATGAGCTCACTTTTTGCCGTTACGTCAACGGCGGATTTTTCGGATGCTTCGGGGTTCATTTTTTAGTTCTCTACCAACAAAAAAAGTATTGTAAAGCGAGTAATTTAAAAAGCAATCGTTTGCGTGAAAAATATTTATCCATATATAGATAAGTAACTTCACATTTTTATATGTTTTAACTTGTGTTTATCTCCGATTTTTTTTCTAATTCGGGTACCTGCTTTTGGCGTTTTAAGGATGAAATTAACGTCTAATTGGTTTTAAATAAATTTGAATAATATTAACAACAGACGAGGTACGTAAATGTATCATCTCGATGTCTACGGTACGCTGGTGGCGGCTACGCTTGTGCTATTGCTCGGACGTAAACTTGTAAAATCAGTTCCTTTCCTCGAAAAATATACTATCCCAGAGCCTGTTGCAGGCGGATTATTAGTGGCTTTTAGTTTACTGGTGATTAAACAAGTATTTGATTGGAGCCTGTCATTTGACTTGTCATTACAAGAGCCAATGATGTTGGCATTCTTTGCGACAATTGGTTTAAACGCAAACTTAGCCAGTTTGAAAGCCGGTGGTAAGGCACTGTTTATCTTTATTTTTGTGGTTGTAGGGTTACTGTTAGTACAAAATACTGTCGGTATCGCCTTAGCCAAATTATTGGGTCTTGACCCTCTTATGGGACTTCTTGCTGGCTCTATCACCTTATCGGGTGGGCACGGTACAGGTGCAGCTTGGGGTAAAATATTTACAGACAGCTACGGTTTTCAAAGTGCAACAGAAGTTGCCATGGCGTGTGCAACGTTTGGATTGGTCCTCGGTGGCTTAATCGGTGGTCCTGTTGCACGTTTTCTCATTCGTAACATCCCAACACCGGGTACAGCGAATGATGATAAAGATGTACCAACAGCATTTGAGAAACCACAATCAGGTCGTATGATCACATCAATGGTATTGATTGAAACCATTGCTATGATTGCAATTTGTTTGATGGCGGGTAGCTACATTGAATCACTATTATCTGGTACCGCGTATGCACTGCCTAAATTTGTCTGTGTGCTGTTTGTCGGTGTGATCTTAAGTAACAGCCTATCTTTAGCTGGTTTCTACCGCGTGTTTGACCGTGCGGTTTCTGTTTTAGGTAACGTCAGTCTGTCACTATTTCTTGCGATGGCACTGATGAGCTTGAAGCTTTGGGAGCTAGCTTCCTTAGCTATCCCAATGCTGATCATTTTAGTCGTTCAAGCTTGTGTTATGGCGGGTTATGCGATTTTTGTCACTTTCCGAGTCATGGGTAAAAACTATGATGCGGCGATATTAGCGGCAGGGCATTGTGGCTTCGGTTTAGGTGCAACACCAACCGCGATTGCAAACATGCAGGCTGTGACAGATAGATTTGGTCCATCACATCTTGCATTCTTAGTTGTCCCAATGGTTGGCGCATTCTTTATTGATATCGTCAATGCGATTGTGATTAAGCTGTACTTAATGTTACCTGTATTCCCTTCAGTGGTTAGTTAACTAATTATAAATCATATAAATAGCAGGTATTGCCGTGAATATAGTTCACGGCAATTTTCGTTTATAGGAAGTATTATTAAGCGGTTAGCGTGATCGGTATAACAAGTTCAGCTGATTGAGTGCTGAAACCAGTTCATCTTCATAATGATAGAGTGACTCGGGATAGTCGGTATCACTATCGGAAGGTGAGAAATTAACGTCGGATAGTTTAATTTCTAAGTTAGTTTCCGTAATACGCATATGAATTCCTTGTAAAACTTGTTGCAATTGCTCTGCGGCTTTTCCTCCACCTCGATTTGCATAACTAACCATTAAGGCGGGTTTGTTGTCCCACTCTTTATACAAATGATCTATCGCATTTTTTAATGCCGCTGGATATCCCCAGTTATATTGTGGAAAAACAAAAATATAAGCATCAGCCTCAGAAATTTTGTTGCTCCAAGCAATTGTATGTTCTTGGGTATATATTCCTTCAGCAGGAAGATAGGGTTCATCATCCATCGGTAAATGCCAATCTTTAAGATCAACGATTTCTGTAAGGAATTTTTTTTCAGTAATATCCTTAACCCAGCGCGCTATCTGAGGGCCTATTCGGGTTTGCCGGACACTACCAATTAAGATTTGTATCTTCATGTTCCACTATCTCTTTTGGTTGTGTACTTTAATTTTTACCAAAAACACTAAGGTATTTATAGAACGATAATTAAATTAAGCTTGGCTATATTGCTCGCGTTCAGGTAGCCATCTTTCAATCAGCAATTTAGCATTTTCTGGGTAGTGCTGCTGAATATGGCGTGCGACACGTTGCACTTCTGGCAACATGTGTTGATCTCGCAGCAAATCCGCCACTTTAAATTCGGCGTTGCCTGTCTGGCGAGTACCTAATAACTCTCCCGGTCCTCTGATTTCCAGATCTTTTTGAGCAATCACGAAACCATCGTTGCTGTCACGTAACACCTGCAAACGTTGTTTGGCGGTATGTGTTAATGGTGTTTTATAAAGGAGTACACAGTGAGAAGCGATGGCGCCTCGGCCTACGCGCCCTCTTAATTGGTGTAATTGAGCAAGCCCTAGTCGTTCAGGGTTATCAATGATCATTAAGCTTGCATTAGGTACATCAACACCAACTTCGATAACGGTAGTTGCGACCAGTAGCTGAATTTCATTATTTTTAAACGCGGCCATAATGCTTTGTTTTTCAGCTGGCTTCATTCGGCCGTGTACCAACCCAACGTTTAATTCAGGAAGTGCGAGAGCCAGTTCTTCACTGGTTACTTGTGCTGCTTGTGCTTCAAGTACCTCTGAATCATCAATTAAAGTACATACCCAATAAGCTTGCCTACCTTCATCAATACAAGCCTGCCTAACTCGCTCAATAATATCGTTACGCCGTGTATCAGGGATAGCAACGGTCGTGACAGGGGTTCTGCCCGGTGGTAATTCATCAATAACTGAAGTATCCATATCAGCATAGGCTGTCATCGCCAGTGTGCGTGGAATGGGGGTTGCTGTCATGATTAATTGATGTGGATGAAACCCTTGCAACTCACCTTTTTCACGTAAGGCAAGGCGTTGATGTACACCAAAACGATGTTGCTCATCAATAATAACTAGCCCCAATGCCTGAAAAACGACATGTTCTTGAAAAAGGGCATGGGTACCGATAACCATACTCACTTCACCGCTGGCGATAGCATCCTGCTGTTGTTGGCGTGCCTTGCCTTTTTGCTTGCCAACCAACCAGCCAACTTTGATCCCTAATGGCTCAAACCACTGTTTGAAATTATTTGCGTGCTGTTCAGCTAAAATCTCAGTGGGTGCCATTAAGGCCACTTGTTTACCATTTTCAATCGCAGATAACGCAGCGAGAGCCGCGACAAGCGTTTTACCTGAGCCAACATCACCTTGAATTAAACGCATCATCGGTACATCTTTCGCGAGATCTTGCTCTATCTCAGCAACCACTCGAGTTTGCGCATTGGTCGGAGAAAAAGGCAGTTGCGATAAAAATTGTGGTTTTAATTGTGCTGTTGTAGGCATAGGCTGAGCATACAATCGTTGATTACCAGCACGAATGGCTAACATACTTAAGTGATGAGCAAGGAGCTCTTCCAATATCAAACGCTTTTGGGCTGGATGTTGGCCTTTTTCTAATTCACTTAAAGCGACATTAGCTGGTGGTGTATGTAATAGGCGGATTGCATCAGGAAGGCTAATTAAGCCTCGACTAAGTTCTTCGGGGAGTAACTCTTTTAGTTGTCCGCTTTCTAGCAGCACTAAAGCTTGCTCAATCAACTTTCTGAGTGTTGCCTGCCTTACCCCATCAGTGGTGGGATACACAGGGGTTAGGTACTCTTGTAGCGCGATATTCGTCGTATCTTGGGATACTTTGTATTCGGGGTGAATGATTTCTGGTCCTGAATTACCACGGCGAACCTCGCCATAAGCGATAACATGACGGCCTTCAGCAAGGCTATTTTTCATTGCTGCCGAAAAATTGAAAAAACGTAGGGTTAAATTACCGGTTCCATCGCTAATTAAGCAGGTCAGCATACGTTTACGACCAAACACGACTTTCGTTTGTAGTACTTCCCCGACAATGGTTGCGGTGGTACCCGGTAGTAGATCACGAATTTGGTAGAGGCGAGTATGATCTTCGTAACGTAAAGGGAGATGTAACAGTAAATCTTGAACAGTATTGAGGCCAATTTTACTTAATTTTTCTGATTGGCTGGCACCTACACCATGTAAAGTGGTCAGTGAAATTGTATCAAGCAGCCCGCTATTCATTGGCTCTCCTTTAACCTATTTTCGTCATACGTCAAGTTGCTGCGTCTTTCATATGGTAACTGTATACATTCGTTATTCATCACCGTGTTTCTATACTACTGGGGATCTTCGATGCTGATTTTTACAACTAAGATTTTGACAACTAAAAAGGTCAACAGCCCAGCGACTGGCTCTCTTGTGGTTTAGCAATATCTCAAATTATTTAGAATACAATGATTTCTTTCTCATTTTTTCGGTTAGTTGCATTTGTGCCCACCAAGACTCTTCAGCTTCGATTTGTCCTTGGTGATTAATATAAGGTCGAGGCAGACCTTTGCGCCTAGCAACTTCTGCAAGAACAGGGTAACCGCCTTCAAATAACCATTCTTGTTGCTCTTGAGCAGAAAGTAAACTGTCTTCCCTATCATACATACCGGCTAATTGACGTTGGCGCTGTGCCTCATAGAGGATCAGTGCTGATGCGACAGAGACATTGAGTGATTGCACCATGCCAACCATCGGTATGATGATATGCTGATCTGCGAGTTCAAGGGCTTTAGTCGAGATGCCTTTTTTTTCTTGCCCCATCATAATACAGGTTGGTTGTGTATAATCAATTTCACGAAAATCGACAGCATGCTCTGATAGATTCGTAACCAGAACTTGCATTCCTTGTGATTTTATCTGTGAAATGGCGTCTTCTGTTGAGACATGAGGGATCACTTTTACCCAACTGTTGCTGCCAGCAGCAGAAGAGACAGAAAGTTTAACTTGTTGGTCGGGCCAAATCGCATGAATTTGATGGATCCCAACAGCATCTGCGCTGCGCACGATAGCTGAAACATTATGGGGTTTATGGATTTCTTCGAGACAAAGAGTGAGATCTGGTTGCCGCATCGCCATCATTTGGCAAATGCGGCGATAGCGGCGTTCATTCATAGTTAATTACAGGTATCTTTAATTACGGTTTCGACTAACACGCAATACGTCAGGCATGATACGGATTTTCCGCATCACATTCGCTAATTGAACGCGGTTTTTAGTTGTTAAACGGATAAAGGCACAATAAACACGACCATCTTTCTCTTCGGTATTCATACTTTGAATGCTAGAGTTTGCATCATTGATGGCTGCGGTTAAATTTGCCAGAGCACCTTGGTGGTTAATCATATCGACTTTGATTTCAGCGATAAAATCAGTATTGGTGTCTGTATCCCATTCTACAGCCATAAATTTATCCGGCTCTTTTTGGTAGCCTCGAATATTACGGCATGATTCATGGTGGATCACTAACCCTTTACCTGGGCTGATATGAGCAATAATAGGGTCACCAGGGATAGGACGGCAACACTTAGCAAAAGTGATCAGAACGCCATCAGCACCTTTGATTGACAGCTTATTGCGAGCGGTAACTGCTGGCTCGTCTTCTGGCGTGACTTGTGGGTTGCTTTGCAAGTTACGCGCAACCACGACACTCATCGCATTACCTAAACCTATTTCTGCGAGTAAGTCATCAATTGAATTCAGTTTCATGCGTGCCAATTCAAGGTCAATATTCGCTTGCGGCACATCGCTGAGTTTATTGCCTGTACCCAGTGCATGATTTAATAAACGGCGACCTAAATTAATAGAGTCTTCTCGTTTAAGGTTTTTTAACAGCTGACGAATTTTTGCACGTGCTTTTGAGCTGACCACAAAGTTTAGCCAAGCAGCATTTGGCCTTGCACCTGGAGCCGTAATTATTTCAACGGTTTGGCCACTAGTGAGCGATTGAGACAGCGGATAAGGTTGGCGATCAACCCGTGCCCCAACACAAGCATGGCCAATATCAGTATGGACGGCATAAGCGAAATCTACAGGTGTCGCACCTGTTGGTAGCTCAACAATTCGGCCTTCTGGTGTGAATACATAGATTTCGTCAGGGAATAAATCAGATTTAACGCTTTCGATAAATTCAAAAGAGCTGCCTGCGCTCTGTTGCAATTCAAGTAGGCTTTGCATCCAACGTTGTGCACGAACTTGTGCCGTTGTGCCTTGCTCGCCTTGCTCTTTATATGCCCAGTGCGCAGCGACCCCCATTTCAGCCATTTGATCCATATCTTCAGTACGAATTTGTACCTCGACAGGGACACCATGTGGACCAATCAATGAGGTATGCAATGATTGATAGCCGTTAGCTTTAGGGATGGCAATATAATCTTTGATACGGCCAGGACGTGGCTTGTATAGATTGTGCATCTGCCCTAACACACGGTAGCAGGTATCCACATCCTTCACGATCACCCTGAAGGCATAGATATCCATAATTGAATGGAAACGCTGCTCTTTAAGATGCATTTTGCGATAGATAGAGTAAAGGTGTTTCTCGCGTCCACTGACTCGACAGGGGACACCCGCCTCGGTGAGGCGTCCGTCGATCTCAGAAAGGATTTTTTGGATCATTTCTTTACGGTTACCACGAGCGGCTTTAACCACTTCTTTGATAACACGATAACGGTTTGGATATAGCGCCTCAAAACCGAGCTCTTCAAGCTCTGTTTTGATGTGGTGGATACCTAAACGATGCGCTAGAGGGCTGTAAATTTCTAAGGTTTCTCTTGCAATGCGTCGACGCTTATCTGGCCTTAAGGAGCCAAGCGTTCGCATATTATGAGTGCGGTCTGCCAGTTTTATCAAAATGACGCGAATGTCTTTAACCATCGCCATGATCATTTTGCGGAAGTTTTCTGCTTGAGCTTCTTTTTTGTCGCGAAAGTTGAGTTTATCTAGTTTAGAGACACCTTCAACGAGGCCCGCAACAGTGGTGCCAAATAGCTCTTCTATGTCCTGAAATGTCGCTGGAGTATCTTCAATCACATCATGAAGTAGCGCCGCCATAAGTGTTTCATGATCCAAGCGCATTTGAGCAAGGATGCAAGCTACAGCAACTGGATGAGTAATATATGGCTCACCACTCGAACGGGTTTGTCCTTCATGGGCATCCCGTGCAACAACATAGGCTTTTTTCAGTAATTCAATCTGTTCCTTAGGAAGATACTTCTGAATTACTTGATTTAGGCTCTCAAACAGATACAAGGCAGACCCACCTTAGTAATTAGCGACGACCTTCAGCGATAGCAGAAACTGCTTGCATTTCAGCCGCTTCTTGCTCTTGCTGTTCTTGACGTTCACGTACATCCAGTATGTGACCGTTGATTAAACCTTCTTCTATTTCGCGTAGAGCGATAACAGTGAATTTATCGTTTTCTTCAGGAACTAAAGGATCTTTACCACCTGCTTGTAACTGACGAGCTCTGCGAGCCGCGACCAGTACGAGGTCAAAGCGGTTACCAATTTTTTCTACTGCGTCTTGAACAGTTACGCGTGCCATAAGTGTGCTACTCCAAAAGAAATAAAAAAATGACCTGATATGATACTGAAACTATTCTCAGTCTGCCAGCAATTTGCTGATTAAAGCATCATGTCGTTGAACTTGACGGGCTAATCTTAGACGCTCGGTACGAATGATTGCCTGCAAATCGCTTAATGCGGTGTTGAAATCATCATTGACAATCAGATAGTCATACTCATTGTAATGTTCGATTTCACCAACGGCTTGCGACATACGCTTTTCAATAACTTCATCACTATCTTGGCCACGACCGCGTAGACGCCGATAAAGCTCATCTTTTGATGGTGGTAGTATAAAAATACTACGTGCTTCAGGCATTGCTGTACGGATCTGTTGTGCGCCTTGCCAATCGATATCAAGAAAAACATCGACTCCGCTTTTGAGCACTTCTTCAATAATAGGTCGTGAAGTTCCATAGTAATTACCGAAAACGCAGGCATGTTCTAAGAACTCATTTTTCTCTACCATGGTTAAAAAGTCAGCTTCAGAAACAAAGAAATAATGTTCACCATGTACTTCACCAGGGCGTGCGGGTCTTGTTGTATGAGAAACAGAGACTTGAGTGTCATACAACGGTTGTGTTTTCAGCAACGCCTGAATGAGGCTGGATTTACCTGCGCCGCTTGGTGCAGAAACAATATATAAAGTGCCTTGTATCATGATGATTTCTTGAATGCTCGAGAGTTAAATATAAATGAAGGTGATTAACCCCACATAGTATACACGGACTTAGACCAACATACAGCGTTCTCAATAGTTATCATTCAAGTACCATTTATTTGCCATCTTTTAACTTACACTAAATGTGAGTCATTCTACTCAGAGAAAACTTTGTCATGTTATGGCGTACTTATTATTACTTTGTTGTCCTTGAATTATCTAGAGTATATAGCGCAATTAATTTAATAAATAGATGATTTGCGAAGCTGTACCAGAAAATATTTATTGTTTTTCACAAAATACATTCCTTTTGCGAAGTGTTTTGTATAACAGGTGAAAATACCGACAAGTTTTGACATATCGCTTCACAATTGGTGCATATTACGATGGTTAAAACTTGATGGGGGCTATTATGTGAAAAGGATTTTTGCTCTAGGAAAACAGTGTCTACTTATATTTTGGGTATTTGGGGGCGGTATTTTTTACAGTCGTTATTCATCCGCAAGTCATTGCTCAATGATGAATCAAACAGCAATAGAGACAGAAAGCCAAAGGTTAGGCTTGCAACTACAACATTGGAACCGTTTATATCGCTTATCGGGCAGTAGTCCTATTAACGATGAAACTTATGATCAACTTTTCAATACTTGGCAACATTGGCAAGCATGCCAAAACCTACCGACTGAATTGCCATTATTAAATTTATCAACGGAACAGCGAGTCACTAAGCACCCTGTTGCACATACAGGCTTGAAAAAACTCAATGAAATGGAGATTGAGCATTGGCTGGATACAAGAACAAATGTCTGGCTACAACCTAAATTAGATGGTGTCGCAGTTTCATTGGTCTATAAGCAAGGGAAGCTCGTGTCGATGATCAGCCGTGGTAATGGTATTGAAGGGTTGGAGTGGAGGGGTAAAGCTGACTTTATTCCCTCATTACCTAAAGAAATATTGACATCACGGCCTCTGTTAATATTTCAGGGGGAGCTATTTTGGCGACTAGAAAACCATATCCAACAATCAAAAGGTGGGGTTAATGCACGCAATCAAATTGCAGGTTGGTTAATGCGTAAAACGGTGCCTGAAATACCTGAAAACAATATCGGTGTATTTATTTGGGCATGGCCTAATGGACCCAAAAATGGCAAACAACAATGGGAGCAGCTAGCTAATTTAGGATTCACATTAAGCCAACAGCATAGCCACAAAATAGAAAATATGGATCAAGTGAGGGTTTGGCAGCAGCATTATTATCAGCAATCGATGCCCTTTGCGACAGATGGTATTGTGTTGAAATCATTTCCCACACCACAAATGGATGCATGGCAAGCCAATAGTAATAGTTGGGCAGTTGCTTGGAAGCATCCGCACAAGAGCAGGCTATCCACCGTTATTGAGCTTAGCTTCCATGTGGGTAGAACTGGGCGGGTAAGTGTTGTCGCGGAAATTGAGCCAATTGAATTAGATAGTAAAGTAGTACATCGAGTGAGTTTAGGGCCGTTAAGTGCTTGGCATAAAAAAGATGTAGTCGCTGGAGATATGATACAAGTAGGGCTGGCAGGGCATGGGATCCCTAAACTAGAATCGGTTATTTGGCGCCCTCAGCAGCGCAAAGTACTGGATACCTCTTTGTTTAGCCAATTTCATTTTTTCAGCTGTTTTACTGCGAAGCCTCACTGCTATCAGCAATTTGTTGCTCGTTTAAATTGGCTAGGTAAGCAACTAAAAATAAAAGGAATTAGTGAGGGAACATGGCGTGAATGGGTTGAGAATCATCAACTGACAAGTTTGACAGCATGGTTATCAACAAATTGGCAAAATAATCTACCTAATTCCAAGAAAGTGGCAAAATTGATAGTACAGTTTCGAAATGCTTATAAACAGCCATTAAAAAACTGGTTAAAAGGCTTAGGGATCCCTCTAAACGATAAGTATTTGTCTTTTTTTTCAGAGCTAAGTCAGCTCAACGATGCTGTCTTTATAAATAGTTTAGGATTAAGTCTGGAGTCGAAGAAGAAGCTAGAAAGGTGGCTGTTAATACCTGAGATACAGGAAGCATTACTTGTTATTGGTGATCTAAAAGTAAAGCCACCTACTTGAGGGCACTAAGGTGGCTTATAAGCGATTTAGTCTTGACTTTCGTAGTTAAAAATGGGGAGCCCTAAACGATAGCGTATTGCTAGAAGTCGAGCGCTTAAACCAGCAACAAGGGTGATGATAACGACGATATCTTGCGGCAATGGCGTATATAAAAGCCCAATGTATAACCATGCAGCGGCAAAAGAGACACCTGCATAAACTTCTTTTTGGAACACAAGAGGGATGGTATTACAGAGCATATCGCGTAGTACGCCACCGAATACGCCAGTGATGACGGCTGCGATCGCTGCGATGACTGGGCTATAATTCATATCAAGGGCGATTTGAGCACCAAGAATTGAAAATACAATTAAGCCAATAGCATCTAAAATGAGGAATAGACGGCGTAAATGCTTCATCATAGGTGCAATCCAGATAGTCACGATGGCAGCACCAGCAACAGTGAGAATATATTCGGGGTTTTTTATCCAGCCTAATGGATAATGACCGAGCAAGACATCGCGAACAGAACCACCACCAATGGCCGTTGCTGATGCAATAATGATGACACCAAAGACGTCCATTTTACGTCGGCCAGCAGCGAGAGCCCCAGTCATGGCTTCTGCGGTAATACCTATTATATAGAGAACACTTAATAACATAATGATTCTATTCGACACTAAAGTGATTGCTAAAGGGTAATATTACTTATAGAAATTCTCGACTGAGATTTTCTAGTGCCTTGCAAAATGGATTAGTTAAAGTAATCCGATAGCTATATTAACGGATGTCAAAGGATAACATATTGAACGGTAAACTTCCCTACAAAGAAACGCAAATTACTCATGATAAACGCAGTCATCAGCTTACTAATATTAATGTTTGGACTCCGGATAGCCAATGGCTAGCGTATGACGTGCGCCCTAGTGGTAGCTCATTTACTGGGCTAACAATAGAAAAAGTTCATGTGAATAGTCAGAAGCAGCAGGAAATTTATCGAGCAAAACATGGTGCACATGTTGGTGTCGTCACTGTCAGTGCTGAAAATCCCCCTCGCTATGCTTTTATTCATGGTCCTGAATTCCCTGATGAACAATGGCAATATGATTTTCATCATCGAAAAGGGGTATATGTTAGTGATGATAATTTAGGTAAAGCGCATCCGATTGATGCGATGTGCATTACGTCACCTTATATCGCAGGAGCATTGCGTGGTGGTACGCATGTTCATGTTTTCAGTCCTGATGGTCAGTGGTTAAGTTTTACTTACAATGATCATGTTATGCATGAAAAAGATGCTCATTTAGATCAGCGTAATGTTGCGATAGCGGCTCCTGTACATCCGGTTAATGTGGAGCCTAAAAAGCACCCACGTGAATATAGTGGTGAATACTTTTGTTGTGTGATCACCTACACGGTACTTGAGCCTCGGCAAGGTAGCGATGACATCAGTCGTGCTTATGAAGAAGGATGGATTGGTCAAAAAGGATATTTAAAGAGTGATGGAAGCTGGAAAAGGAGAGCGATTGCATTTATTGGAGATACTCATTCATTAGACGGAGAAATTGTTCCTGAGGTATTTATTGTTGATCTTCCTGATGATCAAAAAGACTTAACGCAGCAAGGCGAGTTTCCTCTACAAGGAACAACATCACAAATGCCGTATCCACCAAAAGGTGTGCAGCAGAAACGATTGACTTTTACTCATGATCGCCGATATCCAGGCTTAGCAAAGCAGCCTAGACACTGGTTACGTTCTTCCCCTGATGGGCGTTTTATTGCCTGCTTGATGAAAGATGATGACGGTATTGTGCAGTTATGGCTGGTAGCCACCTCGACAGGTGAGCTTACTCAAATCACCTATAGTACTACGCCTATCCAGTCAGCTTTTAGTTGGAATAGTCAAGGAACTCATATTAGTTTTATCTGTGATAACAGTGTGATGTGTTGTGATATTTCTTCAGGTGAACTGCGTAGGTTAACTGAACGTAGTGAAATTGCTCCTGTTGCTGATGCTGTTGTTTTCTCACCGGATGACCGTTTAATTGCTTATATGCGGGATGATAATGAGGGGTTTAGGCAAATTTATATTGTTGGTTCAGGAGTGAACACTGATTAGTTGTATTTTAGTAGGATAAATGTAGCCAATATAAAATATGATGAGTGCAAAACGAATTATCTACTTTTTAATTATTATTTAATAGCTTTAATTTGATAATTTTTTAGTACTCGTGTCAAAAAGAATAAATTAAAAATTGGCTACTCTTTATTTGAATAAATCAGTTTACGTTACTTTCAGAATTAATTTGGCTATGGTTTGATTTTGCATTGGCTTGTTTATCCAGTGCTTCTATTCGTTTCTTTGGCGAGTCTTCTTCTGGATTACTGTCTGCTTTAACATAATCAAGCGGTATGAGTAGTGTATCCATTACAGCAGTAAACGGTAAATCAATGGCTAATAAAGGGCGCATGACCCAACCCGTGTTTTCATCTTTAATCATTTCAAGACTATTTTTTGAGCCTGGATAGTAGCCATCACTGGGTCCTGCGTGGCTCATAATACTAGAGCAGCCGGTGAGCAGCAGCGGGGTGAAACACACTAGTATTCTTGTAATCAATAAAACAGCCATAATTCATTTACCTATGTCATCGTCTATTATACTCGTTATACTTCAAGTGGCAGTGTTGTGAACTGCATTCATTAGCACTAGTCCCATAGACTCTATACTCCTAGCGTTTCACTCACTTGTCGCCTACGCGCATTTTGAATTATTTAGAGCATATTGTTTCATGTGGCAATAATAGCTCAAAATGCAAAATTCACAATCCACAGCATAATATGAATCATTGGTTTTGTATTAGAAATATCGATAAATATTTAAACTAAATATTTTTATTTGTAAAAGACGTTAATTAGTATCAGTGAATGTTTAATTTGTATGTACATAATCAATTTATACGCATATATGGCGTTTTAATTTGCTTTGAACTGTGTGCTATTGCACATATTACTTTGTTTTTATTTGGCACAATCGATTCAGTTACATGTTTTTATCTTGAACGTAATACTTTGTTAGTGACTTTTCGTCAAAAGGATAGCGGTTTATGAGTGAATTAGCTCTTACTGTGAGTTTGTTGGCGTTGGCTGCTGCACTGGGTTTATGGATTGGTAATTGGAAAATCCGCAACGTTGGCCTTGGTATTGGTGGCGTGCTATTTGGTGGGATAATTGTTGGCCATTTTGCCCAAAGTTATGGGTTACAGTTAAACGGACACATGCTGCACTTCATTCAGGAGTTTGGTCTGATCTTGTTTGTTTATACCATTGGTATTCAAGTTGGGCCTGGGTTCTTTTCATCATTGCGCGTATCCGGTTTGAAACTGAATGGTTTTGCCTTATTAGTCGTTGTGCTTGGGGCCATTGTCACTGCAATTATCTATAAATCCGCCAATATTCCGTTGCCAATCATCTTAGGGATCTTTTCTGGGGCCGTGACTAACACGCCTTCATTAGGGGCAGGGCAGCAAATCTTAACGGATTTAGGTTCCGACCCTACATTAGTTGGGCAAATGGGGATGGGTTATGCGATGGCTTATCCCATGGGGATTTGCGGTATTTTGTTGGTGATGTGGTTAATCCGTATTATTTTTAGAATCGCTGTTGATAAAGAAGCCTCTGCATTTAATAGCCAAAGTATTCATCAACGAGAAACATTGCAAACCATGAATATTGCGGTACGTAATACCAACCTTGATGGTCTTATGATGCAGGACATACCTTTGCTTGGTAGTGATGAGATAGTTTGCTCAAGGTTGAAAAGGGGCGAAATGCTAATGGTTCCTCAACCGACAACTGAAATTCAATTGGGAGATTTACTTCATGTTGTAGGGCAAAAGGATGATCTCAATAAAGTTCGCCTGATATTAGGTGAAGAAGTGGATGCATCATTATCAACATCGGGTTCTACATTACATTCGGTAAGAGTTGTTGTGACCAACGATGCGGTGCTAAGTAAACGTCTACGTGATCTTAACCTGAAGCAAAAATACGATGTTGTGGTGACTCGCCTTAACCGTGCGGGTATTGAACTTGTTGCTAATAATAATTCGACTCTGCAATTCGGCGATATTCTCAATATTGTTGGGAGGCCTGAATCAATAGAAGCGGTTAGCGCATTGTTGGGGAATGCGAAACAAAAACTGCAACAAGTACAAATGTTACCTGTTTTTATTGGTATTGGTCTGGGGGTTGTTTTAGGTTCTATACCCATTTTTATACCCGGTTTTCCTGCGGCCTTAAAACTAGGCTTGGCTGGTGGACCTTTAGTGATTGCACTGATTTTAGGCCGTATCGGTACGATAGGGCGGCTATATTGGTTTATGCCACCAAGCGCTAACCTCGCCTTAAGAGAACTTGGAATAGTGATGTTTCTTGCCGTTGTTGGATTGAATTCCGGCGGAGGTTTTATTGATACCTTAATTAAAGGTGATGGTTTGACTTGGATTGGTTACGGGTTGCTGATTACATTCGTGCCACTATTCATCACTGGTCTTGTGGCACGCATTTTTGGCAAAATGAACTATCTCAGTTTATGTGGAGTGTTGGCGGGATCAATGACGGATCCACCTGCATTGGCATTTGCTAATAATATTCACCCAACCAGTGGTGCTCCGGCACTTTCATATGCGACAGTTTATCCTTTAGCCATGTTTCTGCGTATTATCTCACCACAATTATTGGCTATTTTGTTTTGGGCACTGTAATGGGGCGGCAACGAAAAAATATATATACTCGTTATACTTCAAGTTGCAGGGTTGTTGACTACACTCAGCGAGTCGAGTCACAGAGTTTATCTATGCCCCCCCGCCTATCTTCACTTGTCGCCTACCTGCATCTCGAATTATTTAGAGTATATTCGTTCAAATAGCAGTAAAAAAGATGCTTATTCCATCAATGGATAGATACGAAAAGTGATTTAATGAAGATGAATGATATTCGTAATGTAATTCTTAATTACGGAGTTCTCGCTAATTTTTTGCCCTTTTAATTAAAAAGGGCTTTTTTTTTACCTAAAATAAAACGCTAGTGTTCTGGGGCGTGGTAGATTTTAGGATCATAAACAGTAAAAAGACGGTGTGATTTAACCCACCGTCACTTGATATTGATATATCAGCTATCAGCACTCAACAGTTTGGTAAGCTAGCTCTAATTCTTCTGCGAGGATTGCGATACCTTTCTCTATTTTTTCAGGCTCAGGTACATAATTCATACGCATACATTGGTGAGCATGCGGCCAATTTTCTTCAATACCGGGGAAGAAATAATGACCCGGAACCATTAATACACCGCGTTTTTTCAAACGTTGGTAAAGTTCTAAACTGGTAATTGGCAAATCTTTAAACCATAACCACAAGAAAATAGCGCCTTCAGGTTTATGGATCAGGCATTTATCTTCCGGGATATAACGGCGAATGATGTTAATAACCTCTTCCACGCGTTGTTTATAAAAAGGGCCAATAACATTTTGGGATAAAGAGATCAGTTCATCGCGTTGCAGCATTTCTAATGCTAATGCAGGGCCAATCCCGCCGGGAGCTAGGCTAATAATGCCATTCATATTACTCACTGCTTCAATGATTTCTTCGTTAGCAATGATGATCCCACAACGAGTGCCGGGTAAGCCAAGCTTCGATAAGCTCATGCAAAGAATGACATTATCATTCCAAAATGGGGTAGCTTCACTGAAGATAATGCCTGGAAAAGGTACACCGTAAGCATTATCAATCAATAATGGGATGTTGTGCTGTTTGGCTAATTGATCAAGGTGTACAACTTCCTCATCAGTGATCACATTCCCAGTGGGATTAGTTGGACGTGAAACACAAATAACCCCAATATCTTTAGTGACCTCTAATGTATTGAAGTCAACCCGATATTTAAATTGACCATTTGGTAGATATTCAATTTGAGGTTTGTTTGCCACAAATAAATCATCATCCAAGCCTGAGTCCGCATACCCAACGTATTCAGGGGCGAGAGGGAATAGGACTTTACGGGTGATACCATCTTCAAAACGACCAGCAAGCAAGTTAAATAGGTAGAAAAACGCACTTTGGCTGCCGTTAGATAGCGCAATATTTTTTGCACTGATATTCCAGCCTAGTTTCGCTTTTAGGGTTGCCGCTAGCGCTTTCAACATGGCATCTTTGCCTTGTGGCCCATCGTAGTTGCACAACGTATCAGTTAACTTACCGTTTGCACTCATTTCAGCTAATAGCTTTTGGAAATACTCATCCATTTCAGGGATATGAGCAGGGTTACCACCGCCAAGCATAATTGCTCCCGGGGTTCTGAGGCCATCATTCAAGTCTTTCATCAATGTTGAGATACCTGAATTTTGAGCGAACTTATTACCGAATTTAGAAAATATCATCTCATTTATTCACATATTGTTAAGTAAGTTGTTAATAGAATTTAAAACATACTCCGCCAAACCGCAGAGTTCAACCGCTAGAACTGATTGATGCTTGACACTAAATTCTAAATAACTATTAACATTCAGTTTAATCTCTTTGTCAATTAATCATAAGCTAGTGAATATTACTTTTGGTTCGCGAAGTGATGCTAATTCGTTCTAATTTATTTATATTGGCAGCAACCCATTAAATGGTCATTTATCATGCCAGTAGCTTGCATAAAGGCGTAGCAAGTAATGGAGCCTACAAATTTGAACCCTCGCTTTTTAAGGGCTTTTGACAGTGTTTTTGATAATGCAGTTTCAGCGGGAACTTGGGAAGAAGATCGCCATTGATTCACAATGGGTTTGTTATTAACAAACTGCCAAATAAAGCTGGAAAATTCCTCTCCATTTTCTGCCATTTGCAGGTAGGCTTTGGCGTTGGCAATGATCGCGTTAATTTTGGCTCGATTGCGGATAATGCGTGGATCTTGCATTAAGCGTTCAACATCACCTTCTGTCATTAATGCCACTTTTTTTGGATCAAATTGATGGAAGAGTTCACGATAGTTTTGGCGTTTTTTTAAAATCGTGTACCAAGACAACCCTGCTTGCTGACCTTCAAGGCAAATCATTTCAAATAACTGTTGGTTATCTTTAGTAGGTTTACCCCATTCATTATCATGATAGGCAATATATTCAGGGTCTTGATTAACCCATTGACAGCGAATTGGTGGTGAATTCATGTGATATCCATCTTGTGGGTATTGAGAGAACTATTTACCTATTTATACTGTATAAGTATCCAGTTTAAAAGTGATGAAAACAAATTTTTTTAATTTATAGGGTAAATAGACACCGATTCAGTGCTGTATATCTGACGGTCAAAGGGTATACTGACGTACTTTCTTTTAAATCATATGCATCGCGTGCGGATCTAACATGCAAAAGTTTGATACCAAAACCTTCCAAGGTCTCATCCTGACATTACAGGATTACTGGGCGCGCCAAGGCTGTACCATTGTTCAACCACTGGACATGGAAGTTGGCGCAGGAACCTCTCACCCTATGACGTGCTTGCGTGCGTTAGGGCCTGAACCTATTGCTGCGGCTTATGTTCAACCTTCACGTCGCCCAACGGATGGCCGTTACGGGGAAAACCCAAATCGCCTTCAACATTATTATCAGTTCCAAGTGATCATTAAACCATCACCTGACAATATTCAAGAGCTTTACTTGGGCTCATTGAAGGAGCTGGGTATTGACCCAACGGTTCATGACATCCGTTTTGTTGAAGATAACTGGGAGAACCCAACATTAGGTGCTTGGGGACTTGGCTGGGAAGTTTGGCTAAACGGTATGGAAGTCACTCAGTTTACCTATTTCCAACAAGTTGGTGGATTAGAGTGCAAACCTGTAACAGGCGAAATCACCTATGGTCTTGAGCGTCTTGCTATGTATATTCAAGGCGTTGATAGTGTTTATGATCTCGTTTGGTGTGATGGCCCTCTTGGTAAAACGACCTATGGTGATATTTATCATCAAAATGAAGTTGAGCAATCAACTTATAACTTTGAATATGCCAACGTAGATTTCCTCTTCAAATGTTTTGAAGAGTATGAAAAAGAAGCGCAGTACTTATTATCTCTCGAAAAACCACTGCCGCTTCCTGCGTATGAGCGTATTTTAAAAGCCGCTCATACTTTTAACTTGTTGGATGCTCGCAAGGCCATTTCTGTCACTGAACGCCAACGTTATATTTTACGTATCCGTACCCTGACGAAAGGGGTCGCCGAAGCTTATTATGCTTCTCGCGAAGCGCTCGGATTCCCAATGTGTCATAAGAATTAAGAGGCTGTCATGACTCAACAGACTTTCCTAGTGGAAATCGGCACAGAAGAGTTACCGCCGAAGGCTCTTCGTTCGTTAGCTGAATCATTTGCGGCAAACTTTACCGCTGAACTTGATAGCGCAGATATTGCGCATGGTGAAGTGAACTGGTTTGCGGCACCTCGCCGTTTAGCATTAAAAGTAGCTTCACTGGCGGATGCATCACCTGATCGTGAAGTCGAAAAACGCGGCCCTGCAATTTCAGCCGCATTTGGTGCCGATGGTCAACCGACTAAAGCGGCAGAAGGCTGGGCTCGTGGTTGTGGCATTACGGTTGATCAAGCAGAACGTTTGACGACAGATAAAGGCGAATGGCTGCTGTATCGTGCTCAAGTTAAAGGTGTCGCAGTCGGTGAATTATTGGTTGATATGGTCAGCCGCTCACTGGCTAAACTACCAATTCCAAAATTAATGCGTTGGGGCGATAAAGAGACTCATTTTGTTCGTCCTGTACATACCGTAACATTGTTGTTAGGCAGTGATGTGGTAGAAGGTGAGGTTCTTGGCATTAAGAGTGGACGTACCATTCGTGGACACCGTTTTATGGGTGAGGCGGAGTTCACTATTGATAATGCAGACCAATATCCTGCGATCCTGCGTGAACGTGGTAAAGTGATTGCTGACTACGAAGAACGTAAAGCGACGATTAAAGCGGATGCAGAAAAAGCAGCACTTGCGCTTGGTGGTAAGGCAGATTTAACCAATAGTTTGCTGGAAGAAGTCGCTTCATTGGTTGAATGGCCAGTTGTTTTAACGGCTAAATTTGAAGATAAATTCTTGGCTGTTCCTTCTGAAGCATTGGTTTATACCATGAAAGGGGATCAGAAATATTTCCCTGTTTATGATAATTCAGGCAATTTGATGCCTAATTTCATTTTCGTCGCCAATATTGAGTCTTCTGATCCCCAACAGATTATTTCAGGTAACGAAAAAGTGGTTCGCCCACGTTTGGCGGATGCTGAATTCTTCTTTAAAACCGACCGTAAACAGCGTTTGGAAGATAATTTACCCCGTTTAGAAACCGTCTTGTTCCAGCAGCAATTAGGGACATTACGTGATAAAACTGATCGTTTGGAAGCATTAGCGGGCTGGGTAGCAAGTAAAATTGGCGCAGATGTTAATCATGCAACGCGCGCAGGTTTGCTGGCTAAATGTGACCTCATGACCAATATGGTATTTGAGTTTACCGATACGCAAGGTGTGATGGGTATGCATTATGCACGTCACGACGGTGAATCGGAAGATGTTGCATTAGCATTGAAAGAGCAATACCAACCTCGCTTCGCGGGTGATGATCTACCTTCGACGGATGTTTCAGCGGCGTTAGCAATAGCCGAAAAAATGGATACCTTAGCGGGTATTTTTGGCATTGGTCAGCATCCTAAAGGGGATAAAGACCCGTTTGCGTTGCGTCGCGCGGCACTAGGTGTACTGCGTATTATTGTTGAGAAAGGTTATCAGCTTGATTTGGTTGAAATGACCGAAGAAGCGGTACGTCTCTATGGCGATAAACTGACCAACAAAAATGTGGTTGATGATGTAGTTGAGTTTATGCTGGGTCGTTTCCGTTCTTGGTATCAAGAGCTAGGTTACAGTATCGATACTATTCAAGCGGTACTGGCTCGTCGTCCAACTGCACCTGCTGATTTCGATGCCCGTGTTAAAGCGGTGAGCCATTTCCGCACATTGGAAGATGCAGCAGCACTAGCCGCAGCGAATAAACGAGTTTCTAACATTTTGAGTAAATCAAATGAGAAACTGTCTGATAAGGTGTTGGCATCGGTACTCAAAGCGCCAGAAGAAGTGAAATTGGCAACGCATTTGGTTGTGCTACAAGAAAAACTTGAACCAATGTTTGCTGAACGTAACTACCAAGAAGCTTTAGTTGAGCTGGCATCATTGCGTGAAGTTGTTGATGCTTTCTTTGTTGGTGTCATGGTAATGGATGAAGACGAAGCGGTTCGTGTTAATCGTTTAACGTTATTAAGCCAATTACGTGAGCTGTTCTTGAAAGTTGCAGATATTTCGTTACTGCAATAATACAAGACATCTCAGTAATATAAGGCAACCGACGCTCGCAGTAGTAATCTGCGGGCGTTTATTTTTTGTAGTAAAAGTGTAATTGGTTAAAAAACCACATCAAGTTGATGGTTTTATCGACATACAAACAAATTTAGTGAAAAATGGGTTGACGGATCGCGCTCTCAACAGTATGATTCACCTCGTTTTCGGCGAGTAGCGCAGCTTGGTAGCGCAACTGGTTTGGGACCAGTGGGTCGGAGGTTCGAATCCTCTCTCGCCGACCAAATTTTAGAACCCAGCTTATAAAGCTGGGTTTTTTTATGTCTGTAACTTTTGCATTTCTAATTCTACTTTCAGAACAACTTTGTTTCCTTTCTTCAACTTAATCTGCTTTTATATTTAGCACATCATTAGCCATCGCTATTTTGTATAGCTATGCAGTAGCTAGTCGTTGATTACCCATAAACGCTAAATTATTCAAGGTGCAGCTAGGCGCTGAGTGAATGAATTGTTGACGGCATAGAAAACTATGCGATTGGTGTGAGTGAGCCAAGCCACTGCAACTTGAAGTATGATGAGTATGTATGGACTTTTCATGACAAGGATGCTGTTAATGAAAGTGGTTTATCTATTATTGTTCTTATTATTATTAAAATGGCTACCTTCCTATGCAGGTGCAATGCCTATTATAAAAGAGCCTAAATCATCTTGTGTTGTCATTAATCAGGTCTATTTTACCCCATTAAAGTTATTCCCTTTAGTCACCTCAAAACATGTTAGCGAGTGGAAATCAGCACTTGAAGGCTTGTGTGCTAGTGACGAAACGTTGTTGGTGTATGCAGACTATCTCAATCAGCAATTAGCTGAGGTAGGGTACGTCACATCTTATATTCACTATCCACAACAAAATTTACTCTTCGGTTTGCTATATGTCGACCTAATAGCCGGAAAATTGCAGGGCATTGAGTTCCAAGATGGTGTTGATACAGGATGGTCATTGGCTAACGCTTTCCCTTTGCAGCGCGGGGATGTAGTGCACTTGCATCAATTAAATCAAGGGTTAGCGAATTTACGCAATACTCAGTTAGTACCTTATCAAATCCAGATCATGTCAGATAATGAAAGGGACAACATGAATCAATTAATTATTCAACGTACAGCGGTGAGGGCATTTAAAGGACGGTTGTTATTTGAATCAAAACAGTCAAAAGAGCAGCCTAATCAGGTTATTAGCCAAGTCGTTATGTTAGCCAACCCACTGCTATTGAATGATTTTTTCTTTTTTAGTCTAGATAGTGATATTGGGCAAGGGACGTCGAAAAAATTTAAATCTGCTTCGTTGTTATATTCAATTCCCTATCATTATTGGTTACTGAGTTTTTATGCAGGTTATCAAGAAAGCACTGCTTATAAAAACATCCAATTATTTGATCAAATAGCACTGAAAAATGACCTACGAAATCGCCTGCTATTAATGCAAGCAGAATATGTTTTGCATCGCTCATTGAATAGTACGACGTCAGCGAGTGTTGGAGCACAAGTTCAGACATTAGATGTTTTTTTAAATAATTATCGATTGAAGACTCAACAGCGTTTTAGCAGTTATGGTTTATTCGGTTTGTCACATAAGCGCGATTTCTTGCAAGGTAGCGTTGCTGTTTCAATCAGCTATAAGCAGAGCCTTGATTGGTTTGGTTCAACGAGGAAGCAAACCACAGGGTTAGATCGTGCACGTATTTATCAGTTTTCAGCCGATTATCAGCGACAATTTACATTTTTGAATCAACCAATGTATCACAGGCATGAAGTAGAGCTTCAATTAAGTCATGCGAAGCTCGATCCTTTACTTGAAGTTAATACCATTACAGGCAGGTTTGGAATTAGAGGATTTACAGGTAGCTTACCGATTGAGAATGCAGGCGAAAATACGCTAAAGATTAAAAATGAGTGGGGATGGTTATTACCATGGCAAGAACATAAAATTTATAGTGGACTAGATTTTGCCTCTACATCCAATAAACGAGCACATTTTTGGCAGAAAAATAAATTGGTTGGCGGTGAGGTTGGAATACAAGGGCAATACAAGCGCATGGGCTATAAAGTTTTTTTTGAATTACCACTTTGGTATTCATCAACGATAAAAGCAGACCCTATTTTGTTAGGTGCAAAACTAAGTATTGATTACTAATCATCCAATTAAGAAGATATTGAATGGTGTAAAGAAGGAAATCAAGTTAATCAGGACTTTATTGAAGCAATTAACTAGTCAATAAAATGTTAATTATTTATAAGGTGGTCTTTTTTATCTGAATAAAAAATAAGCAAAATAATAACAGGCTAAAATAATATTTATCACAAAGTGCTTCAGAACTTTATGCCGCACTCTCTCAGATGCGACACTATTTTCGTTCAGTAATTCAGCACTTAATCACAAATATAAAAATAAATCACCCAGTGATAAAAACCTATTCGGTACACTTTTTATGGTTATTATCTCTGCCTTAATGAATTCTTGCCTGTATAATAAACCAACATTACACGATAAATGTTTCTAAAATGTTATAAATTGGTTGTACTGTTAGTGAGAGATGCTATTGACGAAGTGAGCGACAGTTGATTAATTGCACAGTGAATAACTAAAAATACAGATCCCTCATCTGTCATTATTAATGATGGTCTAGGGTTTTAAGCAAATAACACATGAACGCCACAGGAGCATACAGATGACGCTCTCTATTAAAAAGACAGGTTTATTGACAGTTGGATTAACACTTGCAGCAATGGCAGTTTCTGCTTCGGTGCAAGCAAAAACATTAGTCTACTGCTCAGAAGGCTCTCCAGAAGGCTTTAACCCACAGCTATTTACTTCAGGGACGACTTATGATGCAAGTTCTATCCCTCTTTATAACCGTCTAGTTGAATTTAAACTAGGTACTACAGAAATTGAACCTGGCTTAGCGGAAAGCTGGGAAGTCAGTGAAGATGGTAAAACTTATACCTTCCATTTACGTAAAGGTGTTAAGTGGCATTCTAACAAAGAATTTAAACCAAGCCGTGATTTGAATGCCGATGATGTGATTTACACATTCATGCGTCAAAAAGATCCAAATCATCCATATCACAAAGTCTCTGGTGGTAGCTATGAGTACTTTATGGGAATGGATATGGATAAGATTATCGATAAAGTTGAAAAAGTGGATGATAATACCGTTCGTATTACATTAACTCGCCCAGAGTCGCCATTTTTAGCCGATATGGCAATGGATTTTGCATCTATTCTTTCAGCCGAATATGCTGACCAAATGTTAGCTGCGGGCACACCAGAAAAAGTTGACTTGAACCCGATTGGTACTGGCCCATTTGAGCTACAACAATATCAAAAAGATTCTCGCATTCTGTATAAAGCGAACAAAGATTATTGGGGCAATAAACCTAAAATTGATCGTTTGGTATTTTCGATCACCCCTGATGCATCTGTTCGCTACGCAAAATTGCAAAAAAATGAATGCCAAGTTATGCCATACCCAAATCCAGCTGACTTAGCACGCATGAAAGAAGATAAAAACATCACGTTAATGGAACAACCGGGTCTTAACGTGGGGTATCTCTCTTTTAACGTTGAGAAAAAACCACTCGATAACCAAAAAGTTCGCCAAGCATTATCCATGGCTGTGAATAAAGACGCGATTATTGATGCGGTGTATCAAGGTGCTGGTCAGAAAGCGAAAAATTTAATCCCACCAACCATGTGGGGTTATAACGATGATGTTAAGGATTACGAATACAACCCAGAAAAAGCCAAAGCGTTATTGGCGGAAGCGGGTTTCCCTAATGGTTTTGAAATTGACCTATGGGCAATGCCTGTTCAACGCCCATATAACCCAAATGCACGTCGCATGGCCGAAATGATCCAAGCCGACTGGGCAAAAGTCGGTGTTAAATCAAAAGTCGTTAGCTATGAGTGGGGGGAATACCTTAAGCGTGCTAAAGATGGTGAGCCCCAGACGGTAATGATGGGTTGGACGGGCGACAATGGTGACCCAGACAATTTCTTTGCAACTTTATTTAGTTGTGCGGCAAAAGAGCAAGGTTCTAACTATTCGAAATGGTGTTATAAAGGTTTCGAAGATCTGATCCAACCTGCTCGTATGACTGCTGATCACGATAAACGAGTCGATCTCTACAAACAAGCTCAAGTTGTGATGCATGACCAAGCGCCTGCATTGATCATCGCTCACTCAACGGTATTTGAACCAGTACGTAAAGAAGTGAAGGGCTACGTTGTCGACCCACTCGGCAAGCATCACTTTGAAAACGTTGATATTGAAAAATAATCGTTTGTAATTTGTACTTGCCCTTTGCCACCCATTGGTTGCGAAGGGCGTTTTCACCTCTGAATTTCAGGGAAACAGAAAACTTAGTTCTTTGTGAGCAGGCAGAAGTCGCTTGTTGCTTCTGATTAGCCAAACGGACTTAGAACCGTCAAAGGCATTATTAAAGAGATTCGGGATATGTTGCAATTTATCCTCCGACGCTTGGGGTTAGTGATCCCCACGTTTATCGGTATCACATTACTGACTTTCGCTTTCGTGCATATGATCCCTGGTGACCCAGTGATGATCATGGCAGGAGAACGTGGGTTATCGCCTGAAAGGCACGCGTATTTAATGGCTGAATTGGGCTTAGATCAGCCACTATGGCAGCAATACCTCCACTATATTAATGGCATATTTCACGGTGACTTAGGTATTTCATTGAAAAGCCGTATTGAGGTTTGGGATGAGTTTTTCCCTCGTTTCAAAGCCACAATGGAACTGGCGATCTGCGCAATGATTTTTGCTGTATCAGTGGGGATCCCTGTAGGGGTTTTAGCCGCGGTTAAGCGTGGTTCTATTTTTGATCACACTGCTATCGGTCTATCACTAACGGGTTACTCAATGCCTATCTTTTGGTGGGGGATCATGTTGATCATGTTAGTGTCCGTTCAATGGGACTTAACCCCTGTATCGGGGCGGGTCAGTGACAGTGTGTTCCTCGACGATTCCTACCCATTAACTGGCTTTATGTTAATTGACACCTTGATTTGGGGTGATGAAGGTAACTTTATTGATGCAGTGGAACACCTGATCCTGCCATCCATTGTTCTTGGAACCATTCCGTTAGCCGTAATCGTACGCATGACTCGCTCGTCAATGTTGGAGGTTCTTGGAGAGGATTACATTCGTACCGCAAGGGCGAAAGGGGTGAGTCGTGCACGTGTTATCTTGATCCATGCGTTACGTAATGCGTTGTTGCCAGTTGTCACTGTTATTGGTTTACAAGTTGGCGTGATGTTGGCAGGGGCAATTCTGACTGAAACTATTTTCTCATGGCCAGGCTTGGGACGTTGGTTAATTGAAGGGCTTCAGCGCCGTGATTACCCTGTGGTACAAGGGGGCGTTCTGCTGGTCGCGACATTAATCATTTTTGTTAACTTAGTGGTTGATGTGCTGTATGGCATTGTTAATCCACGTATTCGTCATAAGAAATAAGGAGCGCTAAAAATGTCTCAATCTACTGAGCCAACTGTTATCAGCGCCCCTAAGCCGATGACGCCATTTCAAGAATTTTGGCATTATTTTAAACGTAATAAAGGTGCAGTTGTTGGGATGGTTTATATCATCTTAATGATCTTAATCGCCATTTTCGCTGGTGTATTAGCACCTCATGCACCTGATGAACAATTCCGTGATTTCCTATTGGTTCCACCTGTTTGGGAGCATGGTGGTAGCTGGCAATTTATTTTAGGTACTGATGATGTGGGGCGTGACCTACTGTCTCGTTTGATGTATGGAGCGCGTTTATCTTTATTAGTTGGTTGCCTAGTGGTTGTCCTGTCATTGATTTCAGGCGTTACGTTAGGGGTCATTGCCGGCTATTTTGGCGGTGTGGTTGATGCCATCATCATGCGTGTTGTTGATATCATGCTAGCATTACCAAGCTTGTTATTAGCCTTAGTATTAGTCGCTATTTTTGGCCCTTCCATCGTTAATGCCTCTATTGCACTTACCTTCGTGGCATTACCTCACTACATCCGACTTACGAGAGCGGCGGTATTAGTTGAAGTTAACCGTGATTATGTGACAGCTTCGCGTGTTGCAGGGGCAGGTGCTGTTCGCCAGATGTTTGTGAATATTTTACCTAACTGTTTAGCACCATTAATCGTACAAGCTTCGCTTGGTTTTTCTAATGCCATCTTAGATATGGCTGCGTTGGGTTTCCTTGGCATGGGCGCTCAGCCTCCAACACCTGAGTGGGGCACAATGCTTTCTGATGTACTGCAATTTGCTCAAAGTGCTTGGTGGGTAGTGACTTTCCCTGGTTTGGCAATTTTATTGACTGTATTAGCGTTTAACCTGATGGGTGATGGGTTACGTGATGCATTTGATCCAAAACTCAAGCAGTGATGAGGTAATCTAATGGCATTGTTAAATGTAGAACAACTTTCGGTACATTTTGGTGATGAAGGTACCCCGTTCCGCGCCGTTGACCGCATCAGCTATAGCGTTGAGAAGGGGCAAGTGGTTGGGATTGTTGGCGAGTCAGGCTCTGGTAAATCAGTTAGTTCATTGGCAATTATGGGGTTGATTGATTACCCCGGTAGAGTCATGGCAAATGCGTTGCAGTTTGATGGTCGTGACTTGCTGACTATTCCAGAAAAAGAGCGTCGGCAGATTGTAGGGGCTGATGTTGCGATGATATTTCAGGATCCCATGACGAGTCTGAATCCCTGCTTTACTGTGGGTTATCAGATCATGGAAGCATTGAAAGTGCATCAGGGCGGTAGTAAAAGTACACGTAAACAGCGAGCGATTGACCTATTGGACATGGTTGGGATCCCTGATCCGAAATCAAGGCTTGATGTGTATCCTCATCAATTGTCAGGTGGTATGAGCCAAAGGGTGATGATTGCAATGGCAATTGCTTGTCGGCCAAAATTATTGATTGCTGATGAACCTACCACTGCGCTAGATGTGACTATTCAGGCACAAATTATTGAATTATTGCTTGAATTACAGCAGCAAGAAAATATGGCATTGGTACTAATTACTCATGATCTTGCATTAGTTTCTGAAGCTGCTCACCACATTATTGTGATGTATGCAGGTCAAGTGGTTGAGTCAGCAAAAGCGACTGATATTTTTAAACACCCTCGCCATCCCTATACTCAGGCGCTGTTACGTGCTCTACCTGAGTTTGCCACTAATAAATCAAGGCTTGCTTCTTTACCGGGGGTTGTGCCAGGTAAGTACGATCGCCCACAAGGTTGTTTATTAAATCCACGCTGCCCATATGCAACGGAGCGTTGTCGTGTTGAAGAGCCTGAATTGCGCTCAATTGGGGATAGACAAGTAAAATGTCACATGCCGCTGGATGATATGGGGAGGCCAACACTATGAGTGAAAATAATCATAAACCCTTGCTACAGGCCATTAATTTAAAGAAATATTACTCAGCTAAAAGCGGTATATTTTCGGCTGAAAAATTAGTGAAAGCACTTGATGGTGTTTCTTTTGAGTTAGAAAAAGGCAAAACGCTCGCAGTGGTGGGTGAATCAGGTTGTGGCAAATCAACGCTAGGCCGTTTATTGACAATGATAGAGCAGCCAACAGAAGGTGAGCTGTACTATCAAGATCAAAATTTGCTAGTGAAAGATAAAGCGGCAGAAAAATTACGTCGTCAGAAAATTCAAATTGTTTTTCAAAACCCATATGGTTCTTTGAATCCACGTAAAAAAGTGGGGCAGATATTGGAAGAACCTTTATTGATTAATACTTCACTGTCGAAAGAGCAGCGTAAAGAAAAAGTATTATCGATGATGGCGAAAGTGGGATTGAAAACAGAGCATTATGATCGTTACCCACATATGTTTTCAGGGGGCCAACGTCAGCGGATTGCGATTGCCCGTGGTTTGATGCTCGATCCTGATGTGGTTGTTGCTGATGAACCTGTTTCTGCGTTGGATGTTTCAGTTCGTGCACAAGTTCTAAATTTAATGATGGATTTACAGCAAGAACTTGGCCTTTCTTATGTGTTTATCTCACATGATTTGTCAGTAGTTGAACATATCGCTGATGAAGTGATGGTGATGTACTTAGGTCGTTGTGTTGAAAAGGGAACGAAAGAGCAAATTTTTAATGATCCTCTACATCCATATACTCAAGCACTGCTGTCTGCAACACCAAGGCTAAATCCTGATTCAAGGCGTGAGCGGATCAAATTAACAGGTGAGTTACCAAGCCCAATGAATCCACCTCCGGGCTGTGCTTTTGCCGCGCGTTGCCGCCGAGCGTTTGGTCAATGTACTCAGTTTCAACCGACACTTAAAGAGTATGATGGTCAGCTAGTTGCTTGCTTCGCCGTTGATGAAGATGAAAAAAATACCATGATTGTGAGTTAATCTTAATAAAATGGCAGAAAATATATTTTTTCTGCCATTACTTTAGGGAATTTTGCGTCTTTAACTGAAGGATTTGCTCCTTGTCTTAATTACATAAACTTTCATTTTTAACCGCTCATTTCTCGATAAAATCAAGTATACTCAGTAACACCCTATTATATTCATACCCCATAAAACCCGTCTTGTTGGGCGCGGTATCCGAATTTATATATATTTGGCTTGATTAATAGCCTGTATTCTATTGCAGTGATGTAATATTGGTTTGAAGTTGTACACTGGGTAT
This sequence comes from Providencia sp. PROV236, assembly GCF_033676985.1. Taxonomy (NCBI): domain Bacteria; kingdom Pseudomonadati; phylum Pseudomonadota; class Gammaproteobacteria; order Enterobacterales; family Morganellaceae; genus Providencia; species Providencia sp. PROV236. The sequence goes on from NZ_CP096297.1 coordinate 321,417, forward strand.
GAAATGGTGTAGTGGGGGCGGTTTTGTCTGGCAATTAAGGCGCAGACAAAGAGTATGTAATCTAAAAGAAGCTTGGTGAAGAAGGTTTCGTTGACATGAAGACCCGAGTTCAGCGTTCATTGACATTAAAAAGTATGGTTGCATTTTTTGTGATCACGTTGATTTCGCTCGCCCTTTTTTTGGCAATTCAATTTAGCTATCTGCTTGAGCAAAGAAAAAGTGATTATCTGGATCAGCTTAGTAATGCGGTTGTGCAAATACAAAAACCACTCACTGAGTCATTATTAAGCTCTGATCTGAATGAAGTGAAGCGTTTGCTGGTCAGTTTAAAAACGTCAGGTATTATGGGGAAAGCTATCGTCACGGTAGATAATACCACTGTGATGAGTCTCGATTTTGCTACGGTTCGCCCTATCCCTGATTGGGCGATAAAATTTACCGGTATCCCTGTTGAGATGACGATACCTTTATATGCTTATGGTAATTCGTTGCTAACAGTCAAGCCACAAGGGTATTTGACGTTACAGGTCGACTCCAATCGTGTTTATCGTTTTGCCTTTAATACATTGGCTTTAATGATAACGACCTATTTATTGCTGGTTTTGATTATCGCAATTGCGATGACGTGGTGCGTAAGTCGAATGATTGTCAGGCCATTACGCAAAATTGCGTTAGAATTACAGGATGCCAATAATCAAGATATTCAAATTTCAAGTTATCATGAAGATGATGAAATAGGTTTATTGGCAAAAAGTTATAACCGTCAAAGAAAACAGCAAAATTCAGATTAACGGGTGAACATGTAGGGGGCTTTGTGGTCTAATAACGTTACTATACTCGTCATGCTTTAAGGCTACAGCCGTTTTCGCTGAGGTATGGTGATGATATTCGCTCACATCAATGACATGATGTGTATGTTTCTAGCGACTCACCCACTTGTCACCTAGCTGAATCTCGAATTATTTAGAGTATAGTGAGTATTATTAGAGTGTGAAATGAACCATATCGTTCAACCCTATAATTAACGCTTTTGGTTAATTTATCAGTCACACTTTTGCGGTTAAATACAAGGATAGAAAATACATAGGGGTTTACATGCAGGGGTTGAAAATTCGCTACACTATCAGTGTTGTACTATTATCAGTGGCTAGTTTTGCTAGTGCTGAGCCATTACAACCTGATCCAGCATGGCAGCAAGGGAAGCTAGAAAACGGCTTTAGCTGGCAGCTGCTACAGACACCGCAACGTCCTAACGACCGCATTCAACTTAGGTTAGCCATAAAAGCTGGCTCACTGTCAGAAAAGGCGAATGAAAAAGGCTATAGCTATCTCATTCCTAAAATGGCGTTATTGCATCAATCAGAAGCATTCCCCGCGACAACGTTACAAAATTTTTGGCGTCAGGCAACCGATCCTGATATGCCTATTCCACCCGCGGTGGTTTCTTACGACTACACAATTTATAATTTAAGCTTACCACACAATAAACCCGAGCTACTCAAACAAGCCTTGAATTGGCTAGCAACTTCTGCGGCTGGGGCCACCTACACAGAAACGTCATTGAGTAATGGTTTGAGTGTGACTAATGCGCCTGTTGCAACTTTACCTGTTGATGCGAGTGATCCTGTATGGCGTGCACGTCTGAAAGGCTCAGCCATGATGGGGTATGATCCCGGCCAAAAAATTAAGCATGATGTTGACCTTGAAAGCATTAACGAGTTCTATCACAAATGGTATACACCTGATGTGATGACATTATATGTTGCGGGTCATGTCGACTCACGTATGTTGTCGGATGCTATCTCACAGACTTTTTCGTCATTAGAGGGTAAACGCTCAGAGCCTGTTTCTGTTGCCGTACTATCACAGGTTAAACCACAATCTATTGATATCCTCCAAGAGAAACAAGTTAACGACTCGTTGTCTTTGATTTGGGATATTGATTGGCAACCAATCAATGATTCGGTGGTACTGTTGCGCTATTGGGGAAGTGACTTAGCGCGTGAAGCGCTATACCGCTCATTGCAAAAAACCTTTAACCAAAAATTCAGTCAAGATGAAGTCACATCTAATTTGGATTGCCGTGTTCAATACCAAAAAGCAAGCTGTACTTTGACTGTCGCTGCGGCTCCTGAAAAAATGATGGCGGTGGCTGATGTTGTGCTGAATGAGTTATCAACGATTAACCAAAATGGTATCTCACCTGAATTATTTGATGAGATGATCAATGAGAAGCAAGCTCAGCTTTCTCAACTGTTTGCTGCTTATGCACGTACTAGCACCGATGTCTTGGCTAGCCAGCGTTTAATTTCCCAGCAAAATGGTGTGGTTGATATTGCACCTGAGCAATACCAGCGCTTAAGGCAGTCTTTCTTAGTTGGGCAGACGTTAGAGCAAGTCAATATGGAAGTACGCCGTTTATTGTCCCAAGAGGCGGCTTTTGTCTTGACGCAACCGAAAGAAAAACAATTGATGGATGCGGAGCAAATTCGGCAGAAATTCACTAAAGTTTTATGGCCTCAAGCAGAGTCATCCTCTGCTGCTGAGGTTGGCTCTAATACCGCGAAAGAACCGGCAGTGAAAGCACCACAGTAACTATTTATTCTTTGAATAATTTCAGGTGCAGTTAGCTGATAAGTGAATGAGTTGCGAGCAGCAAAGATAAGTATACAACTAGTGTAAGTGAGCGTAGTCAGCATACCTTGATGAAAGCGCTTGTCACTTGAAGTGTAACGGGTATAGCCATTAACCTGATTAAGGTTAATGGCTAATCATTGATTAACCATGTGTGAGCATGGCTTCAATAACTTCAATTAATACTTCTCTTGACTGTTTATCATCAACAAATCCTGCCGCACTGGTTTTTGTACTTGGTGAGTAATAAGCGACAGAACCCCAAAAACCAAGGTGTGAATAGAGTGTCATGCCATTCACAATATTCACCATGATCCCTAAACGATACTCTTGTGCTCCTTCATGTTCACCAGCACTTAACATAATTTCTAGTGTTTCTGACTGCTCAAATATTTCCCCGTTGAATAACGCTTCAAGGAAAAGCGCCATTTGCCGAGAAGAGGTGATCAGCCCCCCGCCCCCGTAGAGATCCATTGATGCATGAATATGTGTGCCTTCGATCTCTTTCAAATATTGACGAGCACGAGGAGCCTCAGTGGTCGGTTGCTCTAAACACTCCCAATAAGCACTATCTAGTCCTATTTTATTGAAGTTTAACAATGTTCTGACTGCGAGGCCAAGTGATTGGCCAGTAAGGCGCTCAATAATATCACCGAGTAAAATATAACCAGTATCTGAATAAATAAAGGTTTCAGAAGGTGCAATTATCGGAAACTGCTTGCGTGTATAGAGCTCTATTTGTTCCAAGCGACTCCATTGATAATTGGGCTTAGCAAGTACTTGTTTGAGATATTGCTCATCAGCGTGATCGAACAACCCGCTGCTATGGTTAAGTAGATGTCTAATCGTAATATTATGCGTGTTATAATTTTCACTCAGTAATTGATTGAATTTAGGGTCGATATGCTGCGAAATTGCATCATTTAGCGACAACTTTCCCATTTCAACTAATCTTAATATGGCGGCTGCTGTGAAGGTTTTGCTATTACTGGCAATGCGCAATGGGGTATCAACCGTTAGTGGTTGGCCAGAAAGGTCGCTACCTCTTGCACAGAATGTACTGATGCTATTTTTTATTTGATTGTGATAGTACAAAACAACGCCGCAAGGTAGATCTTCTAATCGTTGCATATATTGTGCTGTGCTCATTTTGCTAATCCCCTTAATGCTTCAATACTGTATGAATGTTGTATGTGTTTTATAAGATACTTTAATTGTTTCAAAAGCATGTGTTCAGAAAGGCTCTTAGGTGCAAGTTGAGACGATTAGCGATTGAAATGCATCAAAAGCGGGCACTTGATAACCCCTTCGATAAATTAAATAGGTATCACACTCTACAATAGGCAATGAATTAATTGATAGCTGCTCTTGAGGCATTGATTGAAGTAATTTTTCAGGCAATAAAGCCACGCAACTTCCTGCACTGACACAAGCTATCATGGCATGGTATGAGCTGAGTTGATGGATATGCCAATCAAGTTGACTAGGAATATTCAACCACTGTTCAGCGATATATCGGTAGCTACAGCCAGCCGCAAAGGTAGCTAGAGAGCGCGTTTTGATATCTGAAGGACATCTGGCTAATTTATCTTGTTCAGGTAGCAGTAAGAGCAATTGCTCTCGCCATATTTTTATTGCTTGTATCCCCATTTCATTGAGTTGGTGAACATCATATCGCCCTGATGCAACAAACGCACAGTCAAGCTTTTCACTACTTACTTGTTCGATTAAATCCTTTGATGTTCCTGTAGTGAGTAGTAACTGTGTTGTTGGGTTTTTTTGATGATATGTTGCAAGTAATGAAGGCAAACGACACGCAGCGGTACTTTCCATACTGCCTATTCTGAGTTGACCACCTTCTCGGCCTAAACTGGTGACATGGCGTGCTTCTTGCTCTAAAGCAAGCAATCGATGCGCATATTGTAAAAAGCGTGAGCCTGCTTCTGACAGTAGCATTTGTTTACCTTGACGGATAAACAGCAGCTCCCCGAGATCGGCCTCAAGTTGCTGAATTCGTGTTGTAATGTTTGATGGTACTCGCCCAAGGCGAGTGGCTGCACGCGTCACACTGAGTTCTTCAGCGACCGTACAAAATATTTTCAGTGATTCAGAGTTCATTTTCTTTTATTGTGAATATGATGCTATATTTATTCTTAATTATAGAATGATAGCAGTAAACTTACCTCATAAAAAGGAAGAACAATGAATAATTCAGCGTTATTTCTACAACGTTTTGGCCTGCGCTACCCTATTATTCAAGCACCTATGGCAGGTATTTCAACACCTGAGCTGGTTGCTGCTGTATCAGAGGCGGGTGGATTAGGCTCTTTAGCTTTAGGGGCAAGCTCAGTTGAGCAAGCAAGAAAAATGATCGCGGCGACTCAAGCGCTAACGAATAAGGCATTCAATGTGAATGTATTTTGCCATTTAACACCAACTCGTGATGCTAAAGTAGAACAAGCTTGGGTTGATTATCTCTCGCCAAAGTTTGCTGAGTTCAATGCGGTTCCACCTGTGCAGCTTTCGGAAATCTACCAATCTTTTTTAGATAACCCTGAAATGTTAGCGTTATTTTTGGAAATGAAACCTGCCATAGTTAGCTTCCATTTTAATCTGCCTGCAAAGCATGTTGTTGAACAGCTACAATCTCAGGGAATCTACACCATGGGAACCGCAACCAATTTAGCTGAAGCTCTATTGATTAAAGAGACCGGTATTGATGCGATTGTTGCCCAAGGCATTGAGGCCGGTGGGCATCGCGGTATGTTTAATGTCGATGCGGATGATGAACAAGTAACCACTTATGATTTAGTGCAATTACTATCACAACATATTGATCTGCCAATTATTGCCGCTGGCGGCATTATGGATGGACAAGATATTTTAATCGCTCTTGAAAAGGGAGCCGTGGCGGCTCAGTTAGGTACTGCGTTTATTTTATGTCCTGAATCAGCGGCGAGTGATGCCTATCGGCAAAAACTTAAAAGCCAAGAGGCGGCTAATACGCAATTGACTGCGGCTATTTCAGGGCGTCCAGCAAGAGGTATAGTGAATCAGTTTATTCGTATTGCTCAGCAAGAAAATTGCCCGAAAGTACCTGATTATCCGATAGCTTATGATGTTGGTAAGCAGCTAAATGCGGCTGCTAGCCAATCTGGTAGTGATGATTTTGCTGCTCACTGGGCGGGTCAAAATGCATCTAAAGCACGTGAAATGCCAGCAAAAGAATTAATAAAGGTATTAGTTAAAGAAATGAATATTTAAAATTATTTGTTGATGGGGATGGCAAACCATCCCTTCAATATGTTCTATGGCGTGAGTGTTTGATTGTCTTTACTATCTTTTGGCTCATCGGTCGCTATCCATGCCGCGCAAAACAGCGTTAGCCTAGCGAAGAAATAGAAAAATGCCATCAACCCAATCACAGAACCAAATGCCGCGCCAGAGGGTGATGAGGCTAGATTTGGTAAGATCCAAGTCATGATGGTTTTAATCACTTCGAAGCCAATTGCTGCCAATAAAGTGCCTTTTAATAAAGAAGAACGGCGGTGTTGCATACGTGGTAGGATCCAAAAAATCCATAAAAACAGTAAGAAGTTAGCCGTAATCGAAATCGCTAGACCAATCAGTGTCCAAACGGGCCTTAGCCATTCAATACCATCTAATCCAAGTGTTCTTACTATGGTGGCTTGCGCAGAGCCTGCGACAGAAGTCAGTGTGATGGTCACGATCAAAGCAACCAGTAAACCGATTAAAGCAAGAAAATCACGTAAATAGCGGAAATAGATTTTTTCGTGTTCATCTTCATTACGCTCCCACACTGGGCGTGATTGCGCCAAGATGGCTAATCGCAAGTTATTAACCCAATTGACCCCCGAATAGACCGCTAACGCTAAACCCGTTAGTCCTACGGTTGTGCGTTGGCGAATAGCAGTATCGATAGTTCTTTCTAAGGTGCCAGCAAGTGTTGGGTCACTAATACTAGTCGAGATTCCACGTATTAGGCGTTCTAATAGCTCTGGATTGCTGGCTAGCACGAAACCGGCAGCCGCAAAGGTAAACATTAATACGGGGATCAGAGACAGAAAGGAAAAATAGGTGATCGCTGCACCGAACTGGTTACCCATTCGGTCGGTAAAACGTTGTGCGGTACGGATCAAATGTGCAATAAAAGGGATCGCACAAATAAAATTCACAACCCGCATAGAAAATGTGAGTGCCTTTTTACTATTATCGATACTTTTATTCAGTGTAGATTTTAATTTGTTGGTGTCTTTTTGCTCTTCATCCTGCATATTCGACATTCTATCCCCTTTGCTACTCATCATGTGTTTTATCTAGTTTTCGCTATAATATAGCTTAAATTAACCAAACTTTTTACCTCAAAGCCTATTTCAATTTACAAATAGGCTTTGAGGCCTCATGACTATGTTATATAAACAGGGTTAATTACTGTTTTTATCTACTTGTAACACTTCAAGGTATAGAGTTGCTCACCTATCTGTTTCTTGAATTATTTTGAATATAACTCAAGTTCAGCTTGGGCTTCCTTCAATTCAGCTTTAGCTTCTTCTAGTTTACGTTCACGTTTAGCAATTTTAGCATTATCGCCTGTTTCTTTTTCTTCGAGCAATTCAGCTTCTCTTTCTTGAACCTTTTCCTGTTTTTGGGCTACATTTTTTTGACTATCACGATAAAGCGACTCAGGTGTACAATAAGTATTCACATTATCTAGAGCTCTTTGTAACCCTGCAATGCGGTGTGTATTACCGTGCTTTTTGGCGTAATCAATTTGAGTTTCAATCTTTTGTTTTTTAATATCGCAGCCATTTTGTTTGTTGGTGGCGGCGAATGCAGAAGTTCCTGTTAACAACAGAACGGTAGTTGTGGTTGCTATGATTAAATTACGCATTTTTACCTCTCAATGACATTTTAATTTAATTTAGGATAACTTTTTATTTTGCTGAGGTCATGTTAAATTCATCAAATTAGGAATAGTGCTAATTTGAACGAAAGTTCGCTATACTATCGCAAGATAAAAACAGCTCATTCAGTCTATTTATTCACAGACTATCTTTAAAGAATTTATTCGATAGTTGCCATGCGGGTGACTATGGAATTTCCTCAGGAAATAAGAGTATCATGCTAAGTTACCGCCACAGTTTTCACGCAGGCAATCATGCAGATGTGCTAAAACATACTGTTCAAAGCCTCATCATCGAGTCTCTCAAAGAGAAAGAAAAGCCTTTTCTATATGTTGATACCCATTCAGGTGCTGGCCGCTATCAATTAACGGGTGAGCATGCAGAAAAAACGGGCGAATATCTGCAAGGAATTGCGCGGATCTGGGAACAGCCCGACTTACCTGAAGAACTTGTTCCTTATATGAATATTGTTCGCCAAATGAATGATAGTGGGCGACTACGTTATTACCCAGGCTCGCCTTTACTGGCTAAGTATTTATTGCGTGAGCAGGATAAATTAGCCCTGACTGAGTTACACCCTACCGATTACCCGTTATTACGAGCGGAATTCTCTCGTGATGCACGTGCACAAGTTTCTAAAGGCGATGGATACCAACAGTTAAAAGCCAAACTTCCACCTCCGAGTCGTCGTGGTTTTATGTTAATGGATCCACCTTATGAACTGAAATCGGATTACGAAGCTGTTGTAAAAGGCATTGTTGAAGGATATAAACGTTTTGCAACAGGGACTTATGCTATTTGGTATCCAGTGGTATTACGTCAACAAATCAAGCGAATGCTCAACCAATTGGAAGCCACAGGGATCCGCAAAATACTGCAAATTGAGTTAGCTGTGCGCCCTGATAGTGATCAACGTGGTATGACTGCATCTGGCATGATTGTCATCAATCCGCCATGGAAACTTGAACAGCAAATGAAAAATGTTCTGCCTTGGTTACATAAAACACTTGTCCCAGAGGGAACAGGGCACACGTTAGTTGAATGGGTTGTACCTGAATAGGCAAAACCTATTGCATTAAAAGGAAATTCCTATCCATTGAAACTATTGTGCTTAGAGGGATAATTAGCATAATGGTAAGTATTAGCTTTTTAATTAATCAATACTCTAAATAGTTCGAGATGCAGGTAGGCGGCAAGCGAAGATAGACGGGGAGCATAGATGAACTATGTGACTCGGCCAGCGGAGCGCAGCCAACAACCCTGCATCTTGAAGTATGACGAGTAAAAATGGGATAACCAAGTTATGAGCAAGCATTACGACTATATTGCAATTGGTGGTGGTAGTGGCGGCATTGCTTCGATGAACCGAGCAGCGATGTATGGACAAAAATGTGCCCTGATCGAAGCGAAAGCATTGGGTGGAACCTGTGTAAACGTCGGTTGTGTACCAAAGAAAGTGATGTGGCATGCTGCACAAATTTCAGAAGCGATCCGTGCTTACGGTCCTGACTATGGTTTTGACGCGACAATTAACCGTTTTGATTGGAAAACTTTAATTGCGAGCCGTACAGCTTACATTGATCGTATCCACCAATCTTATGATCGTGTTTTAGGTAATAACAAAGTTGATGTGATCCACGGCTTTGCCCGTTTTGTTGATGCACACACTGTTGAAGTCGATGGTGAAATTTATACCGCTGATCATATTTTAATTGCAACGGGCGGTCGTCCTGTGATCCCTGCTATTCCAGGTGCAGAGTATGGTATGACATCGGATGGTTTCTTTGAATTAGAAGAGCTACCAAAACGTGTTGCTGTGGTTGGTGCTGGCTATATCGCGGTAGAGCTTGCAGGGGTATTAAATGGTCTTGGTAGTGAAGCGCATCTATTTGTGCGTAAACATGCACCGCTTCGCTCATTTGATCCTCTGATTGTTGAGACGTTAGTGGAAGTAATGAACACTGAAGGTCCAACGCTGCACACTGAATCAGTACCAAAAGAAGTGATTAAGAATGCAGATGGTTCTCTGACTCTGAAGCTAGAAAATGGCAAAGAGCAAACGGTCGATGTGTTGATCTGGGCAATTGGTCGTGAGCCAATGACAGATAACCTAAATATCGAAGCGACTGGTGTAGAGCTGAATGATAAAGGTTATATCAAGGTTGATAAATACCAAAATACTAATGTTGCAGGTGTTTATGCGGTAGGTGATAACACGGGAGCGGTTGAATTAACCCCAGTTGCTGTTGCCGCAGGTCGCCGCTTATCTGAGCGCTTATTTAATAATAAGCCTGATGAACATTTAGATTACAGCAATATACCAACGGTTGTATTTAGCCACCCACCAATTGGTACTGTTGGATTAACTGAGCCTGAAGCGATTGAAAAATATGGCGCAGATCAGGTCAAATGCTATAAGTCATCATTTACGGCGATGTACACTGCTGTGACCTCTCATCGCCAGCCATGCCGTATGAAATTAGTGTGTGCGGGGGCTGATGAGAAAATTGTCGGTATTCATGGTATTGGCTTTGGCATGGATGAAATCTTACAAGGCTTCGCAGTAGCGCTGAAAATGGGTGCAACGAAGAAAGATTTCGACAATACCGTGGCGATTCACCCAACTGCGGCAGAAGAATTTGTCACGATGCGTTAACTACCTCAGTAAATAGGTCATATAATAGGCTGAATCTATTGGATTCGGCCTTTTTCTTGAGTGATTGATGAAATCTTATTTATTACTTTGTTTATTTCTTATATTTGGAAATTCTTTTATGGCCTCAGCAAAAGGAATGACCTCTTTTTACTCATATCTTGATAAAGAAACTCAGCTTGAGGGAAAAATATTTATCGATGGACAGTTGATGGCAACACTGGATCCTACTAATCAATCATCTCACGTTAATACGACTCCTGCTTCTATCGCTATGTTTTCAATTCCTGAAAATGCGCAAACTTTGAAAATAACTGGCTCTTTAATTAATTCAGAAGGGAAAAAGCGCCATTTTGACCATCAATGTAAGATTGTTGATATTGGCGTGGAGACAGCGGCATTACACGATGATAATCGTACGGTGATACAACGGTTACAAGCGCTTTTCAATTTACTGGATGATGATAATTATTTCGAAGAAAATACAGGTAATACATTAGCCCTAAAAGCGAATCTACCAACAAAAGAATTTTATCAAGAGATTGAAAAACGTTTAAATGTCACCCTGCCTGAAGTGATTAAAGTGATTGATCAATATGATATTGAAATGAGTAATGAGGGTTATTTTGTTGATGTTAAAGACATGGGCAATGTACTTGATTTTTTAGCAGAACGCTCATTTCCCGAAGACTTTATTGACGCACTATCTGCTGATAGTAGGGTCGGAAAGCTTTATCAACGTAGCTTAGTGGTTTATTTTTTTGTTGGAGATGGCTATGAAATGTTAGCTTGGGATCCTCAGGGGCAGTGGTTTTGGGTTCATGACCATGATATTTATTCTCCAGTCTTTTTTAAAGAGAGCCAAAAAAAATTCACTGATGAGGATGTCGTAGTGACAATGCTAGCTTCCTATTTTCTTGGTGATTTTATGTTTGATGATAATATCTGTTTTGTTGACTCGGCTCATCCAAGAGGAAATATAACTATCTCTTTCAAACGAAAAGGTTTTTATTCTTCTAAATTGATCCCTATATTTAAAAATAGGAGTTTTGAGTGGAGGTAATGTTATTTGGTAAACACCACATTGATCCGGTTTGATAGTAAGAAATAAGGGATCCAGATCACGACACCAATAATACCGGATATGACATTGCCTAAATCGGTGAATTTGAGCTGTATGCCATATAACATAGTAGGAATAACAGTAAAGTATAATGAAGCAAGCAGTGAAAAGATATAATAGGTAATCATCACTTTACGTATGCCTTTTTTACGCATGAAAAAACGCCATGAAGCATAGAGTGTGATCAGAAAGTTGAGGAGTAAGCACCCCATTGCTCCAATTAAATAGCTGTTCAAAAAACTACCATGCTTTAAATAGCTGAATATTACCTGTGTAAAATGATAAAGCTCCCAAGGAATAACCAATAGACTAATAATTAAACCTAATGCAGGTAGATAAAGTACATCATTAATTTTAGTCATCTCAATTTGTTCACATCGGTCACATAGGCCTGATGCTTTATTTGCTTCAACTAAATTGCATTCATTACAATTCATCGACCTATTTCCTATGTTTAATCAAATACGACATTAATAAAGCGTGGCCTATTTTTTCTCGATAAGCCACATATAGTTACTGGCTTTTTTGCCACCAAGACTCAATATAATCAGCGATTTGCTCAGGATTATTAATATCCAACTGGGGCAACACAGTATCGATAATTTGATTGCTTGCAACGGCAATGACATGTTGATCGAGCAGATCATCAAGAGGCTTTCCGACTTCAGCTCTAAACAAGGCGATTTTGCTGATCGTTTCATGTTTAAACCCTTCAACCAATATCAGATCTAGTGAATTTGCATCAAAACGGCTAGCAAGATATTGCAGATCTAACTCTGTATCGTTATCAGGTGTTTCCGTCATTAGCGCCCAACGTTTTTGGCTTGCCACCAGCGTTTGATCGGCACCTGCTTTACGCAACTCATAGCTGTCTTTACCTGGTTTATCAACATCCATATCGTGATGGGTATGTTTGACTAAACCAACTCGAATATTGCGTTGACGTAGTAATGGGATCACTTTTTTTAATAGGGTTGTTTTACCTGTACCACTGTATGCAGTGATAGCAAGTAGGGGTAGCGATTTCTGGTTCATCATTATTTTTGTTGCAGCTCCCAGTTGAGACTCTCTTCGGGTGTGTTCAAGTTAGTAAATGCGCCTAATTGTGATGGAAAAACAACGCATTTTGCGGCGATTTCCTGCATAAAGAACATTAGCTTACGCTCTCCTCGGGCGAGATATTCATCTAATTTTGGTGCGAGAGAACAATGAATTAAAGCAAATGTAGGATGGTCACGTTCAGTATCATTCGCATAGCAAGCGAGGCTGTCACCTTTATTTTCAAAGAATGTTACCGCAAGATCTAATGGAAATGCAGGAACATCACAAGGAACAAATAATAGCCATTCTGTTTTGGCTGCGTGCAATGCTGCTTGCATACCAGCGAGCGGCCCAGAAAAATCTTCGGTAAGATCTGAAATAACTGGGAACCCACTTTGTTGATAACGTGCTTGATTACGATTAGCGTTGATCATCAATTGCTCGACTTGAGGTTCAAGGCGCTCGGCAATATGTTGGTAAAGTGGTTTATCAAGTAAAGTGATTAGGCCTTTATCTTGCCCGCCCATACGTCGGCCTAAGCCGCCAGCCAAAATCACCCCCGTAATGGATTGTCGCATGTTCAATATCTCTGAAGATCTTCAATAAAATGTTTCAACATACACAAAAACACATATTCGTTAAAATTTATACGCTAAATAATGCGAGTTATAGGCTGGCGATAAACTAAGATAGGCGGGGAGTATAGACAAACACTATGACTCAACTCGCTAAGCGTCGTTAGTGTACCTTAATGGAAGCCCTGCATCTTGGAGTATCACGAGTATATAAATTCAACGAATATTCATGCATATCATGCATATTAAGGTTAAACTTTACGTAGCTTGACATCAATTCGCTTTTTCTCTTGTATGATATCAATTAATTTGGCCTAAATATTTGTGATGAAGGAATATACATGAAATGCCATCGCTTAAATGAAGTTATTGAGCTAATACATCCTGTATGGAAGGACAACTCAGATCTAAATCTTGTTGAATTATTGCAAAAACTAGCTGATGAAGCAGGGTTTAAAGGCTCATTATCTGAGTTAACGGATGATGTACTGATTTATCATCTGAAAATGCGTGGTACAGAGAGTAATGAAGCGATCCCTGGTTTGAAAAAAGATTATGAGGAAGACTTCAAAACGGCATTATTACGCGCCCGCGGTATTATAAAAGACTAACATGCAATGAATAACGTTGAACAATCGCATTTTCATTTTAGCGAAATATCCCCTGATTTAATCCTTGATGCGCTGATGGAAGCGGGTATTTACCCTGAATCAGGATTAACTGAGCTAAATAGCTATGAGAATCGGGTTTATCAGTTTCAAGATGAAAACCGTAAACGCTTTGTAGTCAAATTTTATCGCCCTGAGCGTTGGAACCGTTCACAAATTCAAGAAGAACACGATTTTACGCTTGAATTACAAGATGCTGAATTACCTGTTGCCGCTCCGCTCGAATTTGCAGGACAAACCGTATTAGAGTTTGGCGGTTTTATGTTTGCTATTTTTCCGAGTATTGGTGGTCGTCAATATGAAGCGGATAATCTATTCCAACTGGAAGAAGTTGGTCGCTTATTAGGTCGTACCCATCAAATCGGTAAAAAAAGTACTTTTATGTTTCGCCCTACACTAGGGGTAACCGAATATCTTGATCAACCTCGCCAAATCATGGCGCAAACTGAGTTGATTGCGCCAAAGTGGAAAGAAACCTTTCTCGAATCGCTGGATAAATTAATCGCTCAAGTGAAAAAAGATTGGCCGGTTATTACATCACCGCTGCGTTTACAGGGAGATTGTCATCCGGGGAATATCTTATGGCGTGATGAGGCATGGTTAGTGGATTTTGATGATGCACGCAATGGTCCAGCAGTACAAGATTTGTGGATGCTATTGAATGGTTCTCGCCAAGAGCAAGTGCTTCAACTGGACACTTTGCTTGAAGCTTATAATGAGTTTTGTGACTTTGATGTGAAAGAACTTAAGTTAATTGAACCGCTAAGAGCGATGCGAATGGTTCATTACTTAGGGTGGATTATTCGCCGTTGGCAGGATCCTGCTTTTCCAAGGGCGTTTTCATGGATCAGAGAGGACGATTTTTGGCAAAGACAGTCTATCGAATTTGCTCAGCAACTTGAACGGTTGCAAGAGCCACCTTTGCAGTTAGCCCCTCAATTTTAATAACTCAATGAGTTTTTTGGAGAATATAGTATATGAAAAAAATTATGTTGGCATTAATTGGTATAGCCATGTCATTTGGGGCTGCCGCCGCAAATTATACGGAAGGTAAAGAGTACACTGATATTAAACAACCAGTGCAAAACTTACCGCAAGTGTTAGAGTTCTTCTCTTTCTATTGCCCACATTGCTATCAGTTTGAAAATGTGTACAAAGTGCCGCAAACGGTAGAAAAAAATCTACCAGAAGGCGTGAAAATGGAACGCTATCACGTTGACTTTTTAGGCCCATTAGGTCCAAATCTAACTCAAGCGTGGGCAGTCGCGATGGTGTTGAAAGTTGAAGATAAAGTCACACCAGTTCTGTTTGAAGGTATTCAAAAAACACAATCTATCAACACGCCAGCGGATATCCGTAATGCCTTCGTTAAAGCGGGTGTAAGTGGTGACGAGTATGATGCAGCACTGAATAGCTTTGTTGTAAAATCACTGGTTGCTAAACAGCAAAATGCAGCTCAAGATCTTAAACTGCGCGGGGTTCCAGCAATGTTTGTTGATGGCAAATACCAAGTTCGCAATAATGGTATTGCGGTTGAAAACGCAGCAGACTATGCGAAAGAGTTCTCTAACGTAGTGAACTATCTCGTTAATAAAAAATAGCCTTCTCTTGTGGCGGTGCGGTTTGCCGCCACATTTCAAAAATTGTCACACTCCGTAATCAATATCCACAATAGAGCAAAAATACTTTTTTTGCGCAGGATCAATGTTCATGTAGCTAACTCATTGATTTTATTTTCTTGTTTAACTACTTGATCTTTTCTTAGTTATTGAATCTAAGCCAGAACGCAGTTTTGCCCACAGAGTTATCCACAGGTTATAATAACCATTAACCATCAGAAAAAACATCAAAATAACGTGAATAATGTCTTGGTCGATTTTGAGTAGATGCAAACTCAACGTGTATCTGAAAGCACATTGTGGCATCCTATCAGCATTCATTCCTGACAAAAAAGATGATGACAGATTATGGCTCAGATAGCAGAAAATCCCCTTATATTGGTAGATGGTTCATCTTACCTGTACCGTGCTTATCATGCATTCCCACCACTAACCAACAGTGCGGGTGAACCGACAGGAGCCATGTATGGTGTGCTCAATATGTTGCGTAGCTTGATTATGCAATATAAGCCAAGCCATGTGGCTGTCGTCTTTGATGCTAAAGGAAAAACATTTCGTGATGAATTGTTTGAAAGCTATAAATCACACCGTCCACCAATGCCTGATGATTTACGTGAACAAATCGCACCATTACATGAAATGGTTGAGGCGATGGGGCTACCATTATTAGTGGTTTCAGGTGTTGAAGCTGATGACGTCATTGGTACGTTGGCAAGACAAGCGAGCCAAAAAGGGATCCCTGTTTTGATCAGCACGGGTGATAAAGATATGGCACAGCTGGTGGAACCGAATATCACTCTTATCAATACCATGACCAATACTATTCTTGGTCCTCAAGAAGTTGAAGATAAGTATGGTGTACCACCTGAGCTGATCATCGACTTTCTTGCACTGATGGGCGATTCATCAGATAACATTCCGGGCGTACCTGGAGTCGGTGAAAAAACGGCTCTCGCCTTATTACAAGGGATCGGTAGTTTAGAAAAAATCTATAATTCTTTAGATGATATTGCTCCGCTTGGTTTTAGGGGATCTAAAACCTTAGCGCCAAAAATGGAAGAAAATCGTGAACTGGCCTTCCTTTCATACCAACTTGCTACCATCAAAACAGATGTTGAACTCGAAAAAACCTGTGAGGAATTAGCGGTATCTGAGCCTAATGTCGATAAACTCCATCAGTTATTTAGTCGCTACGAATTCAAACGTTGGCTCGCTGATGTTGAAAGTGGCACATGGATGGATGCTAAAAATGGTAAGAGTTCAGCACCAACAGCCACTAAGTTTGAAAAGAAAGTAGAGGCAATTGTTGCAGCACCAATACTCAACGCTGAAAATTATCAAACTATTTTAGAGCAGGCTGATTTAGAGCGCTGGGTCAAAAAACTCGCCTCCGCACCACTGTTTGCCTTTGATACCGAAACCGACAGTTTAAACACACAAGAAGCGCGTTTAGTCGGTATGTCATTTGCTATTGAAGCAGGACGAGCGGCTTATTTACCTTTGGGTCATGATTACCTTGATGCGCCAGTACAATTGCCACTAGACGATGTTTTGGCTGCAATGAAACCGATATTAGAAAATGACAAAATATTGAAGGTTGGCCAAAATTTAAAATATGACGCTGAAGTGCTGCTCAACTATGGTATTGAGTTAAAAGGTATCGAATTTGACACTATGCTAGAGTCTTACGTGCTAAATAGCGTTGCAGGCATGGGGCGTCATGATATGGATAGCTTAGCTGAGCGCCATCTTAACCATAAAACGGTATCATTCGAAGAGATCGCAGGTAAAGGTAAAAAGCAGCTCACTTTCAATCAAATAGCACTTGAGCAAGCGGCAAATTACGCGGCGGAAGATGCCGACGTCACCTTGCTACTGCACCAAGCGTTGTACCCGCAGCTTGAAGCTGAGCCTAAACTGAATAAAGTGTTCCGTGAAATTGAAATGCCATTAGTTCCCGTTCTAGTCAGAATGGAGCGCACTGGTGTATTAATTGATGCGAATGTTTTAGCGGCTCAATCGAAACAAATTACCGCCCGTTTAGCTGAGCTCGAAAAAGAAGCCTTTGAATTAGCAGGTGAAGAGTTCAACTTGGCTTCGCCAAAACAATTACAAACTATTCTTTTTGAAAAGCTGCAATTACCCATTATCAAAAAAACGCCAAGTGGAGCAGCCTCGACCAATGAAGAGGTGTTGGAAGAGCTAGCGTTGGATCATGCGCTGCCTAAACTACTACTTGAGCACCGTAGCTTGGCAAAATTGAAATCAACCTACACTGATAAGCTGCCACTAATGATTAGCCCGAAAACCCAGCGGGTACATACTTCTTATCATCAAGCTGTTACTGCGACGGGCCGATTATCATCTCGTGATCCTAACTTGCAAAACATTCCAGTGAGAACAGAAGAAGGCCGTCGTATTCGCCAAGCATTTATTGCACGTAAAGGCTACAAAGTGGTTGCGGCAGACTATTCACAAATTGAATTGCGTATAATGGCTCACCTATCGCAAGATAAAGGGTTATTAACCGCATTTGCGGAAGGCAAAGATATTCACCGTGCAACCGCAGCAGAAGTATTTGGCGTTCCGCTTGAGCAAGTAACAAATGATCAGCGCCGTAGCGCTAAAGCGATTAACTTTGGCTTAATTTATGGTATGAGCGCATTCGGTTTGGCGCGTCAGTTAGGGATCCCTCGTGGTGAAGCGCAGCGTTATATGGATCTCTATTTTGAGCGCTATCCAGGTGTGTTGCGTTATATGGAAAACACTCGCCACCAAGCGTCGGAACAAGGCTATGTAGAGACATTAGAAGGACGTCGTTTGTATCTTACTGATATTAAATCAAGTAATGGAATGCGCCGGAAGGCTGCTGAGCGTGAAGCGATCAACGCACCAATGCAAGGAACCGCAGCGGATATTATCAAAAAGGCTATGATCGCCGTTGATAGCTGGCTGCGAGCAGAGAAACCTAATGCTGATATGTTAATGCAAGTTCATGATGAATTAGTATTTGAAGTGAAAGAAAGTGAATTAGATGGGGTGATCGCAAAAGTGCGTGAACTGATGGAACAAAGTATGCAACTTGATGTTCCGTTGAAAGTTGATGTCGGTATTGGTGAGAATTGGGATGAAGCTCACTAAGTAAAATCAGATCTGAGTCGGATAATAATTTATTCGACTCAGGTTTATTTAAATATATTAGGTTAAGTTTCTATATATTCTATTAATATATAGAATATATATGAAGATTTGATATTATTATTGAAGTTTAAACTAGTTATAAAATCAAGATTACCAATCATAAAAAAATAAGCTTTTTATATTGTTAACTGGGAATAAATATTTCATCTTCTAGCATGTTATTGATACGTTGAATGCTATTTTCATTTAAAGATCCTTGTAAATACTCCATTTTTAATTGGTTGATAATGTAATCGTATTGAGCATTCGATAATTTTTGTTTTGATTGATAAAGAGCGGAAGTTGCGGACAGCACATCGACAATGGTACGTGTGCCTACTTGATAACCTGCTTCTGTAGCATCCAATGAGCTTTGAGTCGAAACGGTAAGTTGCTTATAGGCATTAATATGACTGATTGATGATAAGATATCATTGTATGATGAGTTGACTTGGTGGATAAGTTTTCGAATATCGCTTTCAAGTTGCTCTGTTTTAGCTTGAAAATCATATTGAGCTTGTATGACTTGAGAATTAACCGCATTGCCTTGATAAATTGGTAAATTTAATGAGAGAGCCGTTTGGTTTTTTCCAGAATGATTATTTGTTTTATACAGATTTTCGAAACTATTTTTATCATACTGAGTACTATTGAGAGTTGTAGAGGCATTTAAAGTCACTACCGGCAAATGCCCACTTTTAGCGAGAGATATTTTATCATTTGATATTTCTTGTGTAAGTCGAGATTTTAATAAGCTAAGGTTTTTAATTCGAGCATTTTCAAGTAGAAATGTGATGTTATCGGGTTTGGTGGGTTGTAACTTATTAATATTGAGTTTCGCTAATTGAGTATATTGTACCCCACTGATTTTTCTTAATATCTCAACTGAATTCTTCAATTCGTTGTAACCTAGAACTTCTTGAGCAATGATACTGTCATAGTTAGCTCTCGCATTTTGTACATCAGTGATGGTGGTTAGCCCTACATTAAAGCGTTGTGTCGTTTGATCTAGCTGATTATAAACAGCAAGTTTATGGGCTTTTAGATAAGTGAGAGCATCAATAGATTTCAATATATTAAAGTAAGAAATAGCTGTTTCTAACAAAAGATCTTGTTGACTTACTTGATAATTAATATTTGATACAGCAGCATTCTTTTCTTGGATGGATAATGATTGCCATTTAGATATATCAATTATGGATTGTATTACATGTAGAGATACTTCGGAGTTTTTAATGTTTTTTTTGTTATTTATTTCATCACTATTTTTATAACTTGAATTAGCAGTGACATTTAGCTGAGGAAGTAATGGGCTACGAGCCTCATCTATTTTTTTATAGGCTTGATAACGCTCACTTTCTATTTTTTTTAATACAGGATTGTTATCTTTCGTTATTTTATAAATTTGCAATAAGTCCTCTGCGTTACAATTATAACCTATAATTATTGAACTCATTAAAATAAATAATTTAATTATTTTATTCATTAGTGTTGATTCCTAATTAGTTTCTGAAAATTTTTAAATGGGATATCAAGAAAGATATTTTAATTAAATTATAACTCTGCTATTAAAATGTAAATATAAAAAATCGAATTTAAAAATTTAATTTAATGTATATGTTTTGCTATATAAGCCCACTTGATTAAGTTAGGGTGAAAATGAGTTTATTGTACTATCGAACGTAATCTATATTTAGTTCCTAAGAACGATTGTCACAGTACATTTTTTTACCTCAATATAGCGTTTTATCTTTTGTGGCGACAGGCTTATCTCAGAGCCAAAGGATTAATCATGGAACGCTTATTTTCTCCAACTGCATTTCAAGGGCAGGTAGTACTCGTCACTGGTGGCGCTCAAGGTATTGGTTTAGCGATTGTTGAAGCCTTTGCTAAATTAGGTGGTTTAGTCATTGTAGTGGATTTACAGCGTCAAAAGGCACAGCAAGTCGCCACCT
The DNA here is from genome assembly GCF_033676985.1 of Providencia sp. PROV236. Classification (NCBI taxonomy): domain Bacteria; kingdom Pseudomonadati; phylum Pseudomonadota; class Gammaproteobacteria; order Enterobacterales; family Morganellaceae; genus Providencia; species Providencia sp. PROV236. Next base: position 341,790 of record NZ_CP096297.1, read on the forward strand.
CATTAACTGAGCAGGGTTATCACGTTGATGCAGAAAGTTGTGATTGTTCTGTACAACAGCGAATTAGTGCATTAGTGGCAAAAATAGAACGTGAATATCATCGATTAGACATTGTGGTACATAATGCGGCCTATTTTCCATTGACTGATTTTATGCAAATTGATGAGCCATTATTACAGAAAACGCTGAGTGTTAATTTAATAGCACCATTCTATTTAACCCAAGCGGCTCAGCCGTTAATGAAAAAGCAAGGTGGTGGACGTATTTTGATCACCTCTTCAGTCACTGGGCCAAAAGTGGCTTATCCAGGATTAGCTCACTATGCGGCTTCCAAAGCAGGAGTGAATGGTTTCATTAAAGCTGCGGCACTTGAATTAGCCCCTTTTGGGATCACTGTTAATGGTGTCGAACCGGGTATGATCCGTACACCCGCCATGGCTAATTTAGGTGATGAACAGCTTAATCAGAGTATTGCGCGGAATGTGCCATTAGGGCGCTTAGGTGAAGGGGAAGATATTGCCGCGGCGATGGTGTTTTTAGCATCGCCTGTAGCGAGTTATATTACAGGACAAACCATTGTTGTAGATGGCGGGGCATTGTTACCCGAGACAACGATTTAATCAGCAACAGCCTACATTTCCAATCGAGGTGTCTTACAAGTGCCACAATGTAAGAATGGCCTTTATTCTTTTGTTATAAAACTGTCACGATTGCTAGTTATCATGATTGGTAATGCAAGCTTTTACAATGACTATTTATTCATATTATGAATGAATAGTTTATTTTTTGCTCTTATTAGCGTCGTTATACTTAGTTAGTAAAAAAATTTACATTACATATTAATGCGACTTAGCTCTCATAAATATGTAATAAAAATACGGTTTTTGGCTTTTGAAACGATGTTTTATTCGCTGAATCGTAGTAAGCATTGAAAAAAAATTACATAAAAGCTTTTTTTTGTGCAAAGAATCAAGTAAAGTATACGGCGTAGGGTACAGAGGTAAGATGTTCTATCTTTCAGACCTTTTACTTCACGTAATCGGATTTAGCTGAATATTAGCTGCTCTAGTCAATATTTTTGACTGGAGCATTTTTTTATCTGAAATTCGACGTATTGATATAAATCTGCCGTTATGCGCCAACAGCATGACGCACAAGGAAATAAATGGAAATTAGGCTTGTGTGCTATACCAGCTATCGAGTTTGATACGCAGTTTATCGATCCCAATCTTTTTCAGCGCAGAAAAATATTCAACCTCAACATCACCACCTAATGGTTCAAGTGTTTGGCGAACTTCCATTAGCTGTTTTTTTCTGGCGCCAGAAGCGAGTTTATCTGCTTTAGTGAGCAATACCAAAACAGGGACTTCCATCGCAATCGACCATTCGATCATTTGCATATCCAGATCTTTCAATGGATGACGTATATCCATCAGTACAACCAGCCCTTTGATACATTCTCTTTTTTGTAGGTACTCACCAAGCGCTTTTTGCCATTTGCGCTTCATTTCTTCAGGAACTTCGGCATAGCCGTAACCCGGCAAATCGACTAAACGAATCCCTTCTTCAACCTCAAATAGGTTGATAAGTTGTGTTCGCCCTGGCGTTTTACTGGTACGTGCTAAACTTTTTTGTTGGGTTAGTGCATTTAGTGCACTGGATTTTCCTGCATTGGAGCGGCCTGCAAAGGCAACTTCTATACCCGTATCTTTAGGTAGATGACGGATATCGGGTGCACTGATGACAAATTTTGCCATGTGATAATTATGATTTTTAATTGCCATTGGTTGTTCTCCCTGAGTTTACCTTTTGAGGCTCAGGGATTATAGCTATAGGAGACAGACAAACAAAGCTAAAATGGCAGTTGATGCTTATATGCTCTTTCAACCTGAGTGAGTGAGCTCATTTCACATGATGAAAAATACAATTTAATCAGTATTTATATAAATTAGACTATATTTGATGAGGAGAGGGCGATTTGGCGTAAATAAAGGTAAATATTCAACAATATAATAATCTTCGCTCTAGAATTGGTGGATTAGATTCAGCGTGCAATAACCTACAATAAATAGTGAAATTGTTGGCGAGTTATAGATGAATAATTATTTTCATAGGTTTACTAAGCCGCATTGCGAGTTATTTAATTATATTCACCGTGAACCAGTATTTAATGTGCGCTGAAAGATAGAGCATTGAAGCCAAAGGTTTCGTGTTTTATAGTACAAGCAATGCGGCGGATACGTCGTTACTGCCCATTAAGGCTTGCATCAGACTGAGGAAGCTCAGCAGCAGTCAAGGAAGTGGGAAGCTTCGCATCTAAAAGGTGCGAAGTCATTACAGTATAAATAAGTCATTAGCTATAGCGAAAGGGATCTTGAATGTTAAAACGAATTTTTGTGCCTCTACTAGCAGTCTGTGCTATCAGTGCATCTTCTCTTGCTCTCGCTGCGGGTGAAACTTACGTGAAGTTAGTCACGTCGATGGGCAATATTGAACTCGAATTGAATGATAAAAAAGCACCAGTAACCACTGAAAACTTTCTTCAATATGTAAACGAAGGTTATTACAACGGAACTACCTTCCACCGTGTTATCCCTGGTTTCATGATCCAAGGTGGCGGTTTTAACAAAGATCTTCAGCAAAAACAGACTCGTGCTCCAATTAAGAATGAAGCGGATAACGGCTTACGTAATTTGCGTGGAACGATTTCTATGGCACGTACCGCGAATAAAGACAGTGCAACCAGCCAGTTTTTTATTAACGTTGCCGATAATGCGTTCTTAGATCACGGTCAGCGTGATTTCGGTTACGCAGTTTTTGGTAAGGTAGTGAAAGGCATGGATGTTGTTGATAAAATATCTAAAGTCAAAACAGAAAATGTTGGTCCATACCAAAACGTACCTGTTGAACCTATTTCGATTATTTCTGCTGAAGTAATTAAAAAGCCATAATTTATCATGAGTGGGTAGATCGCATGCATTTGCCCACTCAGCTCCCTTTCTCCCATCCTCCCGTGAGAGTTGTAGAAGCTATTAATCCATTTAGTAAAAAAATAAATTTTCATAATTAAGAGTGGCTTGTTATAAGTATGTAAATACAATCCCCTGATTTTTATATGGAAAATAGTTTAGATAAATCAGATTACTTGACTTAAATAGGCTATTTTCCTGCTTCGGCTGTGTTATGATACCCGCCCCTTATTACTTTTTGCTGTTTTTTTAGCTAGAACTCTGATTGCTAAAAGTGAAAAGTTGTGCATGGGTATATAATAGATAATGATAAAAATCAGTCGGATAGGCTACTATGCTTTTACTTATTGATAATTACGATTCATTTACTTATAACCTGTATCAGTACTTTTGCGAGTTAGGCGCAGAAGTCGTGGTTAAACGGAATGATGAAATTTCTATCGAAGAGATAGAATTGCTTTCGCCTACACACCTAGTGATCTCACCAGGCCCTTGTACGCCTGATGAGGCGGGAATTTCTCTCGAAGCTATTAAATATTTTGCAGGTAAAATCCCTATTTTAGGTATTTGTCTCGGTCACCAAGCTATTGGGCAAGCCTTTGGTGCTACTGTTGTGAAAGCTAGAGAAGTGATGCACGGCAAAACATCGGCTATTCATCATAATCATCAAGGGGTGTTTAAAGGGCTTAACCGTCCATTGACGGTAACCCGTTATCATTCTCTTGTTATTGCGGCGGATACATTACCTGCATCCTTTGATGTATCGGCATGGTCTCTGAATAACGGTGATGTTGATGAGATCATGGGAATTCGCCATAAAACTTTGCCTATTGAAGGTGTTCAATTTCACCCAGAAAGCATTCTGAGTGAACAAGGGCATGAATTATTGAATAACTTTTTAAAGTATTAGGATTATTGATCTTTAAAGATGAATTTTTATTCGAATTCAAGATATTTTTGCTAAGGTGAGAGGTTGGCTGCCTAGTGAACTAGGTAAGAGCCTCTCAATAGAGCATCAAATAATGAACGGATCATCAGGACGGCATTCAAGCATCATTTTAACTTAAACCTCAATGAACCCGTCTATTAAGAATTATAAATCAGCCAAATAGACTGTTTTTTAATTCTGTCTAGCTGTAAAAAATAGCAGCAAAGATCCACGGACTCTGACTATTACTTACCTCAGTAAAAAATAAAATTTACACTATCACCTGCTTAGCTATTGCGCTTTTGTGATTTTTTATTCATATTTAATGCTTATATTTTCACTTTGCACTAAATAAAAGTAGGTGAGGGGTATGAAACAACAACAAGCAGTGAATCGGCAGACTTATGATCAGGTCATTTTACCTATTTATTCTCCCGCTGAGTTTATTCCTGTACGCGGAGAAGGTAGCCGAGTATGGGATCAGCAAGGTAAAGAATACATTGATTTTGCTGGTGGTATTGCGGTACTTGCACTAGGTCATTGCCATCCTGCTTTAGTTGCTGCGGTTCGCGAACAAAGCGAAAAGTTATGGCATCTTAGTAATATTTTTACTAATGAGCCTACCTTGGTTTTAGCACAAAAACTGATTGATGCTACATTTGCGGAGCGTGTTTTTTTTGCTAACTCAGGGGCGGAAGCGAATGAGGCTGCTTTTAAATTAGCGCGTCATTACGCTATCACTAAATATAATCCGTATAAAACGAAGATCATCGCATTTAAACAAGCGTTTCATGGGCGCACTCTCTTTACCGTATCTGTTGGTGGACAAGCGAAGTATGCGGATGGTTTTGGCCCAAAACCCGCTGATATTATTCATGTGCCGTTTAATGATCTTGAGGCTGTGAAAGCGGTTATCGATGAAAATACCTGTGCTGTCGTTCTGGAGCCTGTTCAAGGTGAAGGTGGTGTAACTGCTGCAACGCAAGAGTTTATGCAGGGTGTGCGTAAGCTATGTGACGATAATCAAGCATTGTTAGTGTTTGATGAAATACAAAGCGGTATGGGGCGTACAGGGCATTTGTTCTCTTATATGCATTATGGTGTGACTCCAGATATTTTGACCACTGCAAAAGCACTTGGTGGAGGATTCCCAATTAGTGCGATGTTAACGACTAATGAAATCGCTAAGGCAATGGGGCCGGGTACTCACGGTACTACCTATGGCGGTAATCCACTGGCTTGTGCGGTCGGTAATGCGGCATTTGATATTATTAATACCAAAGAAGTCCTTGATGGTGTTGCTAAGCGCCGTGAATTATTTGTATCTCATTTAAATAAACTCAACCAGCAATATGACATATTCTCTGAAATCAGAGGGATGGGATTACTCATTGGTGCTGAATTAAAGGGTAAATTAAAAGAACGTTCTAAAGATATTCTACAGGCTTGTGCTGTTGAAGGATTAATGATGTTAAATGCAGGGCCGAATGTATTACGTTTTACACCATCATTAATTATCTCAGAAGAAGAGATTAATCAAGGTATGGTGAAATTAAATAAAGCGATTGATAGTTTAATTAACAACTAAGTTCTTGGGCTCTCAATTAAATTATTTTTTTTGAGAGCTATTTATTTTATTTTTATTTATTTATAAATCATCAGTTAAATATGTTCTTTTTAGGTGAGAATGGCATTCTCATCCTATTTTTTATATGTTAAATGTATGTTTCTGCATTTCACTAATAAAGTATGGGATGGTAATAATGGATATTGAAAGTATTTCTCTGGAAAAAGGATGTTTTAGCTTTAAAGATGACTTTGCGAATTGTTTTGATTGGAATGATATTGGTTTTTCCTTTTCAAAAATTGATTTAAATACTAAGGAAGTAAGCACATTATCAAGTAATTATGAGTGGCTTTTAATGTATTGGGATGCGGATTTAGATCTAAGTATTAGTGAAAGACTTGGGGCTGGCATTCAATGTTGGAATGATTATTCAAATGCTCATATGTCTACATTGTCTAAAACGCAGAAAAATAAATTTAAATTAGATTTTTGTTTTAATCATAAAGATGTATTTGAAGTGGCATCAATTAATTCAAATAAAGAATTATCTGTAGCTGATATAATTAAAATTCATAAGCACCGCCATATCATCTCGGATTATGCAGATAGGTTATGGAAAAATTACCAACAGATGGTTTTACCAATGCGAGAAAGTATTTCATTACCTATTATTGGGATTGAAGGCGAAGAAACAAAGCAACAGCCTATTGATATTCACGGCTTTATGAAATTTGGAGATGTGCGTTTTACTCGAAAAGAAATGATAACTATCTGTATGTTGCTTTCTCAATGCCGAATTAAGGAAATTAGTGCTATTCAAGGGTGCTCTGAAAACTCAGAGCATAAACGCATCATGAATATCAAAGAGAAGCTGGGTTGTCCTCATGCCTCACCGAGTGGTTTATTTAAAGCATTTAAAGAACGTGGTATTACATTAGCTTGTTTAGATACATTAATTACTCTGAAAAATATTCAACAAGGAAATAAAAAATGAAATGGAAATTCAGATTAGGAGCGGTAGCAGGGAATACTTTAGAATATTATGATATTGCCGTATTTGCTGCAATATCTGTATATTTAAGTGCGGAATTAGAACGATTAGGTTACTCTTCAGCGACTGAAATGGTATGGGGAATATTTGCATTACGTTTTCTGGCTAGACCTATTGGTGGTTATGTAATTGGTCGCTATGCCGATCGAGTGGGTAAAAAGCCCGCTTTAGTCTTTACCAGTTTACTTACTGGGACTGCAACCTTATGTATGGCAATATTGCCGATTCAATTATTAGGTTCATATACGCCTATCGCGATTTTAATGTTGCAATTAATATTATCTTTTAGCTTCGGTGGCGAATATCCCTCATTAATCAACTACTTACTTAATAATATTTCTGAAAAAGAATGCTCTAAAGTTTCTTCATTAATTGTTGGTAGCTCAATAATTGGTGTCATTATTTCATTAGCAGTTGTGTTAGTTTTAGAAAATCAATTAACCGTAGAAATGATGCAGTCAATTGGTTGGCGTATACCCTTACTATTAGGTTTGGTGAATATTGCCATTAGCTTTTGGTTTCGCTTAAAATTACCAGATCAACCACTGGTAGAAAAATGCAACAATAAAATGAGTGGGTTTAAAATATTACAGATATTTTTATTAACTGTACCTGGGACTGTTACGTTTTATTCGCAAAATATCTCATCCTCTATACTAAGCGAACATTTACAACTCGGCGAACTGAAAAGTCTATATTCAATTGTATTATCAAGTCTTTTATTGGTCTTTATGCTAATTTGTGGATGGTTAACCGATAAATACAGTTCACCACAAAAAATATTTAGACTGGGTGTATTTGGTATGGTGTTGCTTTCTATTCCATTGTATTTTGCAATGAGCAGTGGAATAATGATTTTGGTGTCTATTGCTCAATTAATTATAATTATCAATGGGGCAATGATATTATGTAATTTATCTGCAATACTGTTCTCAATTTCTGGTGGGCAGACGGTAGTTCTTGCTGTTGGTTATAATTTAGCAACAACCTTTATCGGTGGGATAACGCCGTTGGTGATTAGCTATTTGGTTGGTATCAATGTCGGCTATGTAGGGGGCTTTATTGCTTTATGTGGTTTGACGTTCTTGCTATCAAGCTCTTTATCTAAAAGTTATCAATTAGCATCGTAATTTGAATTATAAATCCGCCCCAGTGTAAAATAGGGGCGATTTATCTTAATTTTAATTATTTATATATCTTGTCATACTATTCATTTTCATGCTTGTCTTTTTCTTCTTTATTTTCATCGTCTCTTCTTTTCTTACTTGAGCCACTTTTTCCTGATACTGGGGATATAAGAGTAGGTTGCTGAAGATTAGTCGCTGTTATATTTTTATAAAAAGGTAAATTTAAAATTTCCTTTAATATTTTATACTGCTCTTTATTTATCGTTGGTAATGAATAACGGGGAGCTGCCGCGATTTTATTCAATAATATAGACTCTTTTTCATTAAGATTTGATGGGAAATTTGATTTTTTGATTTCATTTAATGCGCTGTATTCCCCTTCTGTCATATAACTTGGTAAACCTTGAGTCAGTAGACTAGGACTATATTTCGTACAGATAAGTTTTTCTTTATTCTGAGTAGGGCTTGTCTTTTTTACTGATTTTGTTGCATTAGCTGTAGCTTTTTGTGTAGATATTTTCGTTTGAGCAAGGGGAATGGTTTTATTATTTTCTTCTAATGAGGAATGTATCGTATTTGGAAGTGTTAATACAATGGTAGACGCTTTTTTTGTCTCCGTCATTGAAGAAATATCCGTCTGTATTCCTTGAGTCATTTTAGCTGGATTTTTTTGTTGTGCCACTGTACATGGCTCAGTTTGTACAGCACGATCTTGTGTTATTGAGTTATCTGTTTTTTTATTTGTAGCTAATGAATGAGTAAGAAGAATACTAGGCGAATAGCGTGTTTTATTTATTATAGCAAGGTCAAGTGCTGATATTATTTTTGATTCTTCTACCTCTGATAATTGTTCTATCATTTCTGATAGATTTTTTTTAATATTATTAAATTGATAGTTTGTTTTATTTGGAATGTCTTTGCTCAATAATTTAGCTTTCTCTATCAATTGGTTTGTTTTTGTCATAGATGGATATAAGCTTTTTTCTTGAACAACAGATTTTTTCTTCTCAGGGAAATCGTTTCTATTTGTGTTGGTGGTAGGAAATCTGTTTTTTTTTTCAAGTTGAGGTGAACCATTATCATAGTCGTCATTATCATTATTATATTTAGTTGCATATGGACAATATGATTTTGATATCGTCAATTTATTAATCTCTTCAGATATGTCAATATAATTCTCTGGCTGTACAGGTGCTATTGATAAACGTGTATCATTTTGATTTTGGGAAAGGTTGTTTTTATTCATTGAAATTGGGTTTTGAACTTTACCCAGATTTGATATAACAGAAGTATCCTTATAATCATAATCATTTTCTTCATCAGAAGAAAATGCATCATCACTCTCTATATCTCTTTCAAATTTTTTTTCATAAAAAGACGGATCGATAAAACCAGAATGGTTACCTATTTTATTTGATTCTGTCTGTATTTCAGCGGATTGCTGCGCCTCGGTAACTTTGGAATACTCGGTTTGTGTCTGCTTGGTGAAAGTGGCCAGTACCGCTTGCTTTTGTTCAAAGAGGACTTGAGCCGCTTTTTTCTGGCTTTCGGTCTGTTGCTGGGCCAGTTTAAGGGCTTCTTGGCTCGCTTGCAGCTGGATTTTCATCTGCTCCAGCGCGGCTTGTGCGTTATCAAAAGCTTGTTTGTGGGTTTGTACTTGTTTGGTGAAAGCGTCCAATTCCAATTGTTTTTGGTTAAGGAGCGTTTGAGCCATTTTAAGGTTTTCATTGGTCTGTTGCAGTTGTTTTTCAGTATCTCTTTGGATCTGCTTTTGAGTAGATAGCTCTGCTTCCTTCTGCTCCAAAGCATTATCAAGTGTTTGTTTGTCGGTTTGTGTCTGCTTAGTGAAAGCGTTCAGGGGTGTTTGATTTTGTTTTTCAGTAAAGATATCCCAGCTTATTTCATCAAAGGAATCATCATAATAGCTTTGGATATCTTCCATATCTGAGAATTCTTCATCAATATAAAAACTATTGACTGAATCAAGATCATCATCTTGGCCATCCGTGTCACTGAATGCGTTATTATCAAAATTTCGCTGTAATACGTTTAAAAAGATATTATGACTGTTTAGTCCAGTAATATAGTTAGCTAATAAATTTGTTATATTTTGGCCTTCAATAGGGATATTTAAGTAGTCTTTAGGCGATATTGTGATGATAACTTCAAAATTATCTATGCTTATAGTATAACGATATCGTGTTTTCTTATTATGTTCATTGGCAAAATAATCTTCAATATTATTAAACATTGAAGAGAGCAATTTGGCTTCTTTAGCTACCTGTATATTCTCTACTGAGTCTTTGTTGGGAGATTTATTTAAGGCCGAATTTTTCATCTGACTCTTGAAAGTGTTATCCGATAATAGTTTTCGAAGTGCTTCACTTAGCGCCAACGATGGTAGTGTGTTTCCATCGAGTGTACTGGGTCGGCTAGCATTTTTTGGAACAAGCGCGAGTAAACTATCTGGTGTTTTCTCTACCACAGATAATTTTCCACTCTGGCTTGCCGTTCTGCTTGGGGAATAGGAAGAGAGGGACGTTTGAATTTCTTCTGCATACGTCAGTGTTCTTCCGTTAGTGATTGCTGGAGTTGATTCGGTTGTTTGAGAGGCGATTTGTTGTTGAGCAGGGGGGCCTTTGTTAATTTGTGAAGTCACTTTGGGCTGGGAAGAGGTGTTTTGCTCAATCTTTTGAATTATTTCTTTTACATGACTCAATGTTGGATTGTCATTATAAGATGCTGTAGGTTCAGCTCGTGAGCTATCATCATTTAAAATAAAGTCATTACTCTGTTTTTCACGTTGTTGAGTATTAGCGAGTATGGGTAGAGTCATTTTATTTGCTTTATTTGAAATTAGACTCGGTTTTTTCTCGATGGACTGTTTTGCTCGGTCAGTGTTGTTTTCTTTGTTTGAAGAAAAAGGCGCTATGTGAGTCTTTTGTTCAACCTCCTGAAGAGCGGGAGGAGTGTGCAACATCAAAGGCGCTGATTGAGATAAAGTATCAGATCCTAAGGTCGCTTCTGGCGGAACTCTTCCAACTTGTACGGGGTTAGCTTTTTTTTTCGTGTTAGGCGTTTCGTTTAGAGTACTCTTACTTCCTTGATTTTCATCATGTTTAGTGGGTAAGGTATGCTTAGTTTGTTTTGATAATAAATCATTTGCGTCAACCTCATCTGGGTTATGCTGTATCTCGATCCGTTGTTCTGTTTGGGTTGCGATATTTTTTGTCATAGGAGAAGCAAGTTCTATTTGTGTTACTTTATCTATTTTGCCTGAACAATTATTATCGTTATTAATTAATGTATTGGTTGTCGATGAAGTCGAACTTAATTTTTTAGCATTAGCACTCTTTGTTTTATAGTTTATATTTATCGTTAAATTGATATTGGCAACGTTTTTTATATTATAAACAATGTTATTTACCATTTTCCCTATTTCAACAAAGTTCATTTCATTCAGAGTATCATTAAGTGTTCTTTGATTGATGAAAGATGGTTTATTAATTGTTATCGTGAGCTCGACCATAAATTAAAAATTCCTTAAACAATAAATTAAGTGATTGTTTTTAATATTATGTGACTGATAATTATTTAAATATAAAGAAACGCGGCTAGACGATAACGAGTATCGCAAAATGATTGCAACAGAAAGTGATAGGATATTGATACAATTAGAGGCAAAAAATAACCCTGCATCACAAGGATAGAGGGTTATTTTAAATGTTAGCGAGTTCCGTAGACGACAATCGTTTTGCCGTGCGCAGAGATCAAGTTTTGATCTTCTAGCATCTTCAAGATACGGCCAACAGTTTCACGCGAACAGCCAACAATTTGACCAATTTCTTGGCGTGTAATTTTGATTTGCATACCATCCGGATGGGTCATTGCATCTGGTTGTTTTGCTAAATTAAGTAGTGTTTGAGCAATACGGCCTGTCACATCTAAGAATGCGAGGTTACCCACTTTTTCTGATGTGGTTTGTAGGCGGCTTGCCATTTGCGCAGAAAGACGCATAAGAATGTCAGGATTAACCTGAATAAGTTGACGGAATTTTTTGTAAGAAATTTCAGCGACTTCACAGGCGCTTTTTGCTCTTACCCAGGCAGAACGTTCTTGCCCTTCTTCAAATAACCCTAGTTCACCAATGAAATCTCCCTGATTTAAATAGGAGAGGATCATTTCTTTGCCTTCTTCATCTTTGATTAAAACAGCCACTGAACCTTTAACGATGTAGTAAAGAGTCTCTGCTTTTTCACCCTGATGGATCAGTGTGCTCTTGGATGGATACTTATGAATATGGCAGTGTGACAAAAACCATTCAAGAGTAGGGTCTGTTTGTGGCTTGCCGAGAACCATTAGCGTTATCCTCTGTATGTTAATACAGCCTCCGGTCAACCATAACCAGAAAGCTGGTTTTTAAAGTCACTATCTTAGCATATTAACCATAATGTAAGTTAATACCAGTACTATAATATACTCATCATGCTTCAAGTTGCCGCGTTGTTGATTACGTTTACTTGCACTAGCGACATAGTTTTCTATGCTCTTCGCGATTTGTTCACTTATTGCCTAGCTGCATCTCGAATCATTTAGAGTGTATAATCAATTGAAACCCTGAGTTTTGATCTTGCTCCTATCAGGTGATAGTTTGTTTGTAACATAATAAACCTAGAAAGTCTCGGCTTTATCGCTTCAGCTACTTAAAGTGTCGATTCGATTGAAAGCATTTATGTAACAATGTTATCTTTTATACAAATTTTTTCTAGGGGAATAAATAATGGAAGCGAGAGTTAAGTGGGTTGAAGGACTTTCTTTTTTAGGTGAGTCCTCCTCTGGTCATCAAGTAATGATGGATGGTAATTCAGGTGATAAAGCACCTAGCCCAATGGAAATGGTATTGATGGCAGTAGGTGGATGCAGCTCAGTGGATGTGGTATCTATTTTACAAAAAGGCCGTAATAACGTTAGTGGTTGTGAAGTTAAATTAACCTCACAGCGTCGTGATGAGGCTCCTCGTTATTTCACTCATATTAATTTGCATTTTATTGTAACAGGCACTGATTTAACGGAAAAAGTGGTTGAACGTGCAGTTCAACTTTCGGCTGAGAAATATTGCTCGGTATCTTTGATGTTAGAAAAAGCTGTGAAAGTTACTCATAGTTTTGAAATTAAAACTCAATAATTTTTTATTATATATATTATTTTTTTAATTATGATGCTTATTAATTTAAAATAAGCATCATGTATTAACTATTAATCGTGTTTTTGTTTAATTAACTTCTCAACAATAGGGGTCATGATTAACTCCATTGCTAACCCTAATTTCCCTCCCGGCACAACAATAGTATTCATAGCTGAAATAAATGAACCGCTTAACATGGAAAGTAAATAAGGAAAATCAATTTGTTCGAGCCCTCTAAAACGGATAACAATAAAACTTTCATCTTGTGATGGTATCGCTTTAGCAGAGAAAGGGTTTGAGGTATCTACGGTTGGTACACGTTGGAAATTAATATGAGTTCGTGAGAATTGTGGGGTTATATAATTAATATAATCACCCATTGAGCGAACTACCGAGTCCATCACTGCTTCTCGTGAATGCCCTCGTTCTGTGGTGTCTCGGATCAGCTTCTGGATCCATTCAAGGTTAACGATAGGCACAACCCCAACCAGTAAATCAACATGGCGAGCAACATTGTTTTCAGGTGTGACAACACCGCCATGTAACCCTTCATAGAATAAAATATCACTATTAGGTGGTAGGGGTTCCCATGGCGTAAAGGTACCCGGCTGTAAGCCATAGGGAACAGCTTCATCGTAGGTATGAAGGTATTTACGTGATTTACCACTACCCTGTTGGCTGTATTCTAAAAGCGTCTGCTCTAACAGGGAGAAGTCATTTGCTTCAGGGCCGAAATAGCTGATATGGCGGCCTTGTTCTCTGGCTTTTCTAATTGCCATATCCATTTCAGGGCGAGTATAACGATGAAAACTATCACCTTCTAAAGTTGCAGGTTGGATATTTAATTGATGGAATATTTTACGAAATGCTTGGCTGGTCGAAGTGGTTCCTGCACCACTAGACCCAGTGATTGCAATAATTGGATGTTTTTTGGACATCATGGACTCCCTGTGTTGCGCTTGCGTCCATGCTAAACCGAGCCATGAGCGAAACGGGGTTACGGGCGAAACTGACTGTTAGGCATAAAATTAACAGATTCATGCAACTCTGACCAGACTAGCACAATCTCTCCGGATGCCAATTGGCGTTTCACATCATCAACTTTTTGCTGTAATGACTTTTCGTGTTCCCCATAATCGGTTCCTTCACGTAATACATAGGACTCGATTAGGTTTTCCAATGTATCTGGATCTAAATCTTTCCAAGGGATAATCATGATTTTGTATTGCCTAAATAAGACGCTAACCACTGCGGAATACGTTTTTCTAACCACATTTCTGGTTTTCTCAATGTGCCACTAACGAAACCGACATGCCCCCCATGTTCTGTCATTTGATATTCAATATTGGCAGGTAAATGCGCTAAATCAGGAACAACTTCTGGCGCCATAAAAGGGTCATCTTTAGCGTGAATAATCAGGGTAGGCTTAGTAATGCGTGGTAATCGAGGAAGAGCACTACACTTTTGATAATAGTCTGTAGCATCTTCGAAACCATGGATCCTTGCTGTGATCACATCATCAAACTCACGGATCCGTTTTAGTTGTTTTAATTGCAACAAATTAAGAGGTAATGAACCAGGGTAGCGCACCAGCTTACGGGTAGCATTACGCTTTAAACCATTAAGCAAATAACGTTGATAAAACTGCGAGAACCCTTTTTCCATTCGTATAGAGCATGGCTCTAACATTAATGGAGCTGATACCACGACACCTGCATCGATATCTGCATTTTCACCACTTTCAGCTAAATAGCAGGCAAGCATATTACCACCGAGAGAATAGCCCACCGCGCCAGTTGGCACATCCCCCCAAGTTTGTTTTAACCAATGCAAGAAGTAACGTGCATCACTGGTTTCACCCGAGTGATAGATACGTTTTTGACGATTGGGCTCACCGCTACAACCACGAAAGTGCATGACGACCCCTAACCAACCTTGGTTTTGGGCACTTTCAAGCATGCCATGAGCGTAAGGGCTTTTAAAATTACCTTCTAAGCCATGAAAAATGACTAAACGCGGCTTATGACAAGCCTGCTCAGGAGGTTCGCTCCAAGCAAGGTCAATAAAGTCACCATCAGGTAACTCAAGCCGTTGCCAAATGGGTTTAATTTTCGGGGTCCGCCGAAAAATTCTTGGCAATAACGTTTGAAGATGTGGATTTTTAGCCCAATTAATGGGGCGAAAGTTTTCTGACATAGCCTTATTTAATTTCTTAATACCCTTGTGGGTCACATAACATACTGTTATTTTTTTGTGATGCAAGTGCGCTAATTTTGGGGGATAGATTATAAATGAGTCTGGGGCTAGTTTTTTCTCTTTTTACGTTTCTATTCATTGCAGCAGTTACACCTGGCCCTAATAATATGTTATTGACCTCCAGTACCGCAAATTATGGTTTCCGACGCAGTATCCCCTTATTACTGGGGATAATGCTTGGGATGCAGTCAATACTTTACTTATCTGCGTTTGGCGTTGCTGCGCTTTTATTGCTATATCCCGCATTGCACATTGCTATGAAAGTGGCTGGTAGCCTCTATTTACTGTGGTTAGCATGGAAAACAGCAACCGCAAATTATGAGCCATTGAAAACAGAAAGTGCTGCTGCGAAAAATATAAAGTGGTATCAAGGTGGTTTGTTACAATTTTTAAATCCAAAAGCATGGTTAATGGGATTGGGGGCTGTTGGAAGTTATAGTTTACCCGGAGATCTATTTGCCCAGTCTATTATCGTGATGAGTATTGCTGTAGTGACAGTTAATTTAATAGCTGGATTGATTTGGATGGCTGGTGGGTCATTAATTGGCTATTTTTTACGGGGCCGTCATGCGTGGTTTATTTTTAATTTAGTGATGGGGCTGTTGACTGCGATGTGTGTGCCACTGATTTGGTTTGAATAAATGTATTTGCCATATTTCAAGTCGCAGCGTTGTAATGATTAAATAAAGGGAAGCATGCAGTTTCCCTTTGAGGTTGTTGACGAGGCGGGATAAAAGCGTGGTTTTCCCCGCCTCGTGTTATCAGCCGAAAATCAATACGTTGATTTTCCTTGTTTATTTCAAATTCTTAGTTACTGCTATCACACAAAATACGTTTGTTAGCAGTATAAAAGGGAAACAATGCATGCTTCCCTTTTAGAAAGATTCATTCTTAATCTAAATCGATATTTTTGCTGCCAAAGAAATAGGTAAAAATAAATCCACAAACATAAGCGACTGCAATACCACCGACATACACGGCCATACCTGCAAATACACCTTGGGCAGAGGTCATCAGTGGAATAGCGACTAAGCCTGATGGGCCGAACACTGTGTTAAGGCCAACAGGTAGCCCCATCCAAGCAATCAAACCGATAAAGAAACCACCTGCTGCCCCGCCTAAACATGCGGTTACAAACGGTTTTACACGAGGTAACGTTACACCATAAATCAGCGGCTCACCAATCCCAAGAAAACCTGGAATAATGGCTCCGCGAATTTGGTTACGTAAAATGGAGTCTTTCTTTGCTTTCGCATATAGCGCTAATGCAGCTCCCACTTGGCCAGCACCCGCCATTGCTAAGATAGGGAATAGAGAGTTGAAACCCTGCGCATCAACCAGTGCAAAATAGACAGGGACAAAGCCTTGGTGGACGCCAAACATTACCGCAATCAAGAATAAGCCAGCAAGTATAGCAGTGCCGAATGGATTGCCATTTAAATGCATAAATAACCATGACATACCGCTGAATAGCCAGCTACCCAATGGCATGATGACAACATAGGCGGCAGCACCAACAATCAATAACGTAATTGTTGAGGTTAAAATCATATCAAGGTTAGCTGGGATAATTTTGCGTACTTGTTTTTCAACCCAAGCACCAAAAATACAGGCAATCAAGACACCAATGATGCTTCCTCTAGGGTCAATATCCCAACCGAAGAAATTGGTCATGCCCGAAAAGACACCTGAGGTGGCGTTCGGATCATAACCAAGCACAAATAGTGCAGCAATAATGGCTCCGTTAACACCGCTCCCACCAAAGGCTTTTTGTGCATTATAGCCAATTAAGATGCTTAAAAAGCTGAATAATCCTTTACTAAACACAGACATGTACAAAATCATGTGCACGCCGAATGTTTGCTGTTCAGGTGCTTTTGGTAGCCCTTCCGGATAGAAGGTTTGCGTGGCTAATGTTGCAAATCCTAATAATAAGCCGGCAGCAATAAAACCTGGGATCAACGGAGTAAAAATGGTAGCAAACTTAGACAGAAAACGATGTACAGCACTCGTTTGCTTTTGCTTCATTTGCTGTTTATTCGATGATGCAAGAGCGTTTAGGTTAGTTTCTAACGATGTGTCCAGTGTTTCTGCGGCAATGTGTTCACCACTTTCGAGGATCTGATTCATTAAGTCGGCAGCGGTTTGTGCTTTGCCGGGGCCAAGGACAATTTGTAGTTGTTCATCACTTTCAATGACACCAAGCACCCCTGCGATCTGTTTTATTGCTGTTTTGTCGACAAGTTGGTCATTGTTGAGTGTCAAACGTAAGCGAGTCATGCAGTTACCTGCCTGCTTAATATTTGTACTTCCCCCGACCTTTTGCAGGATCTCCTGCATCATTTCTTTAGTTATTTTAGCCATGCCATTTACCCTATCAGTTCCCGTGTTAAATGGATTTCGCAACGTTAAGAGCGGTACGAATGAACCCATTATTGTCTGATAGCAATTGACGCGCCTCTTGTGCATTGAGCCCAGATAGGATCATCAAAATTGCAGTTTTACAGTGCCTATCACATTGTTGTAATGCGAGTTCCGCTGTTTGCCTGTCACACTCAGTGGCTTCCATTACGATCTTGACTTGCCTTTCAACCAACTTTGCATTGGTTGCTTCTACATCGACCATTAAATTGCCGAAGACTTTACCAATACGGATCATCGCACCAGTGGTGATCATATTGAGCACCAGTTTTTGCGCAGTACCTGCTTTCATGCGTGAAGAGCCAGTGACCACTTCGGCTCCTACTATTGGAGTGATGGCAATGTCGGCTGCACTGGCAACAGGGCTATGGGGATTACAGCTGATGGATGCGGTGACTGCACCAATTTTGCGTGCATAAGCTAGCGCGCCAAGGACGTACGGGGTACGACCACTTGCAGCGATACCCACAAGAACATCTTTATCACTGAATTGAATATCAATCAGATCTTGCTCACCAAGTTCGGGTTTATCTTCTGCGTTTTCAACTGCACGGAAAATAGCTTGGTGACCACCCGCAATTAAACCAATGACTTGTTCATGAGGCGTACCATAAGTTGGCGGGCACTCGCTAGCGTCCAAAATCCCTAAACGACCAGATGTACCTGCACCTGAATAAATTAAGCGGCCGCCATTCAAAAATGCATGTGCAACTTTATCCACCAATTGTGCAATTTGTGGTAATACTTTTTCGACGGCTAATGGTACTTGCTTGTCTTCATTATTGATGACTTGCAACATATTGATCGTAGAGAGTTGATCGATGTTAGTACTTGCAGTGTTACGGCTCTCAGTTACCATTTTGCTTAAATCAATGGTCATAATTAATTACTCCTACCTCAGTTAATGAGGGGATATTAAGGAATTATTTATTCCAGTGATGTGATAATGATCACGGCGTTCTCTATTCTGAATTGTCACTATGAAAGAATATTTGAGTATGAATTAGAATGACGAGGTTAATTACTTATTGAATTTAAAGGATTAATATTAAGTAATGAGGTTATTCTAAGAGGAATAATTTATTATATTTAATTAATAAGGAAAGGAATTTAGATGACTTTGCTGGATACGATCACTTGTTTATTGCCTAGGCTTGCTGAAAATCAACGCAAGATAGCTCAGTTTATTTTAGAAAAACCCGAGCGGGTTCTGAATTTATCCTCTCAGCAACTGGCTGAAGCGTTAAATGTGAGCCAATCAGCTATTGTTAAATTTAGCCAGAAAGTCGGCGTGAAAGGGTATCCTGCATTAAAACTGGCATTGAGTGAGATTATTGGTCGTCAGCAGCTCGATGAAGCGAATCCCCATATTGCATTGCATAATAAGATCGCGCAAAGCGACAATTTAATGGTCGTTGCACAAAAGCTAGCGTTGGAAAAAAACTACTCGATTACCGAAACAACTCGCCATATTGATTTTAAGTTATTTGAGAAAATTGTTGATTCAATTGATAAATCACAACGGGTACAGATTGTTGGAATTGGTGGCTCAGGGTTAACAGCCAAAGATCTTAGCTATAAATTACAAAAAATAGGTATTACGACACTGGTCGAGTCAGACCATCATGTGCAGATTGCTGCCGCTTTGACATTGACACCTCAAGATACTCAGATTGTGATTTCGTTTACAGGTAAGCGAAAAGATATGCTTACCGCAGCGAGTATCGGTCGTAAACAAGGAGCAAATGTCATCGCAATCACGCGTAGCCGATTATCGCCACTTGCACAGTTAGCTGATTATGTTCTTGAGAGTATTGCAGAAGAAAATGAATGGCGTAGTTCCTCAATTTCATCAAGAACGGCACAAAATACCCTAACCGACCTACTTTTTATGGCGTTATTACAAAAGCGTGAGGCTCGTGCAAAAATGTTAGTCATGAATGCGAGAGTGATGATTAACAAATTAGATGAATAAAAATAGCTTTTTCAACAGTGAGTTATTTGTTCTATCTTTGCAAAAAACCTTTATTTGCGTTAAGACTATTAATATAGATTATTATTTTAATGCAACTTATAGAGGTTCAATTAATGAGGGCGCTAATTGTTTACACGGAACTGACTGACGAAGACTCAGTGATAAGCCATGCTGTGGCTAGGCTTGCAAGTGAACTCAATGATGAACATGTTGAAACGGTTATTATCCGTGATTTCGAAGATGGTCTTGCCTATATTCGCTCAAATACCAGTATCGATTGCCTACTGTATGGCCGTGATATGTCGGATCGCGATGAACAAACCCAAGCACATCGTTTAATCACTCAATTACATCGCAGACAAGAAGATGTTCCCGTATTTCTTCTCAGTGACCGTGAAGAAGCTTTAGTGGCTTTCGATCGTAAAATGATGGAGCAAGTCGATGAGTTTGCATGGATACTCGAAGACTCAGCTGATTTTATTGCAGGGCGGGTATTGGCTGCTATTCAGCGTTATCGTTCCCAATTATTGCCACCATTAATGAAAAGCCTTATCAAATATAGTGATGTCCATGAGTATTCATGGGCAGCACCTGGCCACCAAGGTGGAGTCGGTTTTACTAAAACCCCCGCTGGACGTATTTACCAT
Organism: Providencia sp. PROV236; assembly: GCF_033676985.1. Lineage (NCBI taxonomy): Bacteria > Pseudomonadati > Pseudomonadota > Gammaproteobacteria > Enterobacterales > Morganellaceae > Providencia > Providencia sp. PROV236. The sequence continues at coordinate 361,916 of NZ_CP096297.1, forward strand.
GATTTCTTTGGCGAGAACCTATTTCGTACTGATATTGGGATTGAGCGCGTAGCAGTCGGTTCTTTATTAGATCACACTGGCGCTTTTGGTGAATGCGAAAAAAATGCCGCGCGTATTTTTGGCGCAGACCAATCTTATTCAGTTGTTGTGGGAACATCAGGCTCCAACCGTACCATCATGCAAGCCTGTATGACCGATGATGATGTGGTGGTGATTGACCGTAATTGCCATAAATCGATTGAACAAGGGCTAATATTAACAGGGGCAAAACCGATTTATATGGTTCCGAGCCGGAACCGTTATGGGATTATTGGGCCTATTTACCCTAAAGAGATGTCTTCAGAATCGATTAATCACAAAATTGCTAGCAACCCTCTCACAACGGATAAAATAGGCCAGCGTCCCGCCTACAGCGTGATCACTAACTGTACTTATGATGGTGTTTGTTACAACGCTCGTAAGGTACAAGATCTCCTTGATGATTCTTTAGATCGCATTCACTTTGATGAAGCATGGTATGGCTATGCACGCTTTAACCCACTTTATCGTGATCACTTCGCCATGAGAGATGAAGAAAGATCAGAGGATGAGCCGACAATTTTTGCGACTCATTCAACCCATAAATTATTAAATGCACTATCTCAAGCCTCGTATATTCATGTAAGAAATGGCCGTAATGCCATTGATTTTAATCGCTTTAACCAAGCTTATTTAATGCACTCAACCACCTCACCGCTGTATGCCATTTGTGCTTCGAATGATATTGCAGCGGATATGATGGATGGTAATAGTGGGCGCTCATTAACGGATGAAGTGATCCGCGAAGCGATTGACTTTAGGCAATCATTAGCCTTTTTGTATAAAGAGTTTCTTAATGATGATGAATGGTTCTTTAAGCCTTGGAACCAAGAAATGGTTAAGGATCCAGTGACAGGAAAGCGCCATGCATTCGAAGATGCCCCTGTAGAATTATTGATGAAGGAACAAAGCTGCTGGGTAATGCATCCTGAAGATAAATGGCACGGTTTCCATGATATTCCTGATAATTGGGCGATGCTTGATCCTATCAAAGTGAGTATTCTTGCTCCGGGTATGGGAGATGATGGCAATTTATTAGATTCAGGTGTGCCAGCGGCACTGGTGACGGCGTGGCTAAACCATTACGGTATCGTTCCTACGCGTACGACCGATTTCCAAATCATGTTCTTGTTTTCAATGGGGATCACTAAAGGTAAGTGGGGGACGCTAGTGAATACGCTGCTTTCTTTCAAGCGCCATTATGACAGTAATACCCCATTAAAAAAGGTACTTCCAGAGGTAGTTGAATCCGCACCTGAAATTTATGGTGAAATGGGGCTACACGATTTAGGCGATAAAATGTTTGCCTATTTACAAAAAAACAATCCCGGCGCATTGCTAAATCAGGCTTATTCACAATTACCACAAGTGATGATGAGCCCTCGAGATGCTTATCAAGAGATCGTTGCCAACCGCGTAGAAGCTGTTCCTATTCATCAATTAGCAGGCCGAGTTGCTGCAAACTCAATCATTCCTTATCCACCGGGTATTCCTATGCTACTGTCAGGTGAAAATTTCGGTGATGAAAATAGCCCTCATATTCGCTACTTATATGGTTTGCAGGCATGGGATCAGGAATTCCCTGGGTTTGAACATGAGACGGAAGGCACAGAAGTGATTGATGGACAGTATTATGTGATGTGTGTGAAGTAATTAATTAGTAGGGTAGTTTGTATGTTTGCAAACTACCCTACTATTAAGTTTAAGATACTCTTAGTTAGATTCAAACTCACTGGTCATGGTTTCAAGCTGCTCTTGCAGCTCCATCCATGCCATTTCAACCTCTTCTAACGCATTTTTTTGCTCTGTTTGTTTTTTTAAACATTCAGCGAGCTCTGCTTTGCGCTCTTGCTCGTAAATGGCAGTATCAGAAAGAGTGGCTTCTAGTTCAGCGAGTACACTAGAGTGTTTTTCCATTTTCTTTTCTAATTCAGTCAGCTGTTTACGGATAGGTTGCGTTTGTTGGCGAAATTCGGCTTCGCGGCGTTTTTGATCTTTCCTATCTTGTGCCGTGACGGTTGCTGTATTTGCTGGGCGATCTTTTTCTTGTAGATCACGGGCCTGCTGCAACTCCATTTTATTTTGTTCCGCTAACCATTGTTGGTAATCTTCCAGATCACCATCAAACGGTTCAACTAAACCATCATGAACCAAATAAAGGTCATCTGTGGTAGAACGTAGTAAATGCCTATCATGGGAAACGACAACCAATGCACCTTCAAAATCAATCAAAGCTTCGGTCAGAGCTTGGCGCATATCTAAATCAAGGTGGTTAGTCGGTTCATCGAGTAGTAATAAATTAGGGCGTTGCCAAACAATTAGCGCCAAAACTAAGCGTGCTTTCTCTCCACCCGAAAAACGGCCGCTTGGGTCAGTGACTTGGTCACCTTTAAAGCCAAATCCACCTAAATAATCGCGTAGTTGCTGTTCAGTTTCTTGTGGTGCTAGCCTTGCAAGGTGTTGTAATGGTGATTCATCAGCATGCAAATATTCCAACTGATGCTGAGCAAAATAGCCTAATTTGATCCCTTTTGCTAAAGAAACGCTACCTTGCAAGGGTTGTAAATCACCTGCGAGTAATTTGATTAGCGTTGATTTACCCGCACCATTGCGACCTAACAGGCCAATACGTGACCCCGGTACTAAATTCAATTTAATTGATTTTAGAATAATTGTATCACCATAACCTGCACTGACTTTTTCCATTTTCAGTAATGGATTTGGTAAGCTTTCAGGCTGGCGGAATGAAAAATGGAAAGGGTTATCCACATGAGCGGGAGCGACCATTTCCATGCGTTCAAGCATTTTTATACGGCTTTGAGCTTGCTTGGCTTTAGTCGCTTGTGCTCTAAAGCGATCGATATAACTTTGCAAGTGAGCCGCTTTAGCTTGTTGGCTCTCATAGAGAGATTGTTGCTGAGCTAGCTTGGTTGCGCGCTGACGCTCAAAAGAGGAATAGTTACCGGTGTACTCGAATAAGGTTTCTTGCTCAATATGTAGGACTTTATCGATAATTGGATCGAGGAAGTCACGGTCATGAGAGATTAATATGAGTGTGCCAGAATAGCTTTTTAGCCATTTTTCCAGCCAAATGACGGCATCTAAATCAAGGTGGTTGGTTGGCTCATCCAATAATAATAAATCGGAACGGCAAAGTAGTGCTTGTGCAAGGTTAAGGCGCATGCGCCATCCACCTGAAAATGACTTTACAGGTTCTTGCAATTGGTTTTGGCTAAAGCCAAGGCCATGTAACAGGCTGGATGCCCGTGAGCGAATGCTCCATGCATTGATGGCATCAAGTTGGCCGTGTAGTGCAGCGATTGCATGACCATCGTTTTTTTCATTAGCAAGTTGTAGTTGTTGTTCAAGAGCGCGGAATTCACGATCGCCATCTATCACATATTCTAATGCAGGAATGTCTAATGCCGGAGTTTCTTGATTCACCCAAGCGAGTGCCCACGTACTTGGAAAATTGGCAGAGCCTGCTTCGGCTTGTAATTCACCTTTAAGCAAAGAAAGCAGTGTTGATTTGCCGCAACCGTTTTTACCTACTAGCCCAACTTTTTGGCCTGGGTTAATGGTTGCGGTGGCATTATCGAGTAAAACACGCACGCCACGGCGAATTTGTAAGGAAGAGAAAACAATCATAGCAGCCGTCAGTTGAAAATATGTTAAATTATATAATAAATACCCTAGAATTTTCAGCTGGTATACGACCATACGAAAATGTGTAGGTGTGCACTCGTTATACTTCAAGTTGCAGGGCTTTTCATTGAGGTATAAGTGGCTATGCTACGCTCACCTTACATAGTTTATCTATGTTTCCCGCCTACCTTCGTTTGTCGTCTACCTGCAACTCGAATTATTTAGAGTATAAAATAAAAGTAATATGCAGGCAGCATGGTAACGGAAAATTATCCGTCTGACACGCCTTTGAGGAGGGAAAGATGTCAAATAAGCCGAAAGTATTAGTGCTCTATGCACATCCAGACCCTGAAGAATCCGTCGCGAATAAAGCATTGCTTGATGCCATTAAGGATTTAGAGCATGTGACGGTTCATGATCTTTATGCGATTTATCCAGACTATTTTATAGATGTGAATGCCGAACAAAAATTAGTATGTCAATTTGACATTATTGTGTTCCAACATCCTCTTTATACTTATAGCTGCCCAGCCCTATTAAAAGAGTGGTTCGATAGAGTATTAACGCGTCGTTTTGCAACAGATATGGGGTATCAAAAACTAAAAGGCAAATATTGGCGTTCGATTATAACGACGGGAGAGCCTCAAGAGGCGTATCAACATGGTGGGTATAACCGCTATCCGCTAAGTGAGATTTTACGTCCATTTGAGTTAACGGCAGCCATGTGTGATATGCAATGGTTAGAACCTAATATTATTTATGCTGCACGTAGGCAGCGTAAAGAGCATCTACAGGAAATTATTGCGGGATACCGTGAATGGTTACAGCAGCCTCTGCAAATAGGGGGCTTATCCTGATGGATCAACTTAATTTATTTGAATCAGTAATTATCTTCCTCTGTGCTGGTGTGGTGATGGTGCCTATAGCACAGAAGATCCGCTTGGGCGCCGTTCTCGGTTATTTATTGGCAGGGATCGTGATCGGCCCATTCGCATTGGGTTTTATTCGCAATGTAGACGATATTCTCCATTTTTCTGAAATGGGGGTAGTTTTCCTGATGTTTTTGATTGGATTGGAACTCAAACCCTCTAAATTGTGGGAACTACGTCGCTCTATTTTTGGTGTGGGTACCGCTCAAGTTGTGGTGACCGCTTCTATCATGGCAGGCCTGCTATTATTGGCAAAATTTTCTTGGCAAGCAGCTGTCGTCGGTGGTCTTGGTATGGCGATGTCATCAACGGCGATGGCCTTACAATTGATGAATGAAAAAGGGATGTCGAATAAAGAGAGCGGTCAACTTGGCTTCTCTGTATTGCTGTTTCAAGATATGGCAGTGATCCCTATTATGGCACTGATCCCATTGCTAGCGGGTGATACTGCAAGCAGTGATTGGTACCGTATTGGTTTAAAAGTGATTGCCTTTGTTGGTTTATGGGTCGTTGGACGCTATTTGCTACGTCCGATGTTCCGTTTAGCAGCCAAATCAGGAGTTCATGAGATTTTCACCGCTGCGGCATTATTGGTCGTACTAGGTTCAGCTCTGATTATGGAGAGCCTTGGTTTTTCAATGGCACTCGGTACTTTTATGGCGGGGGTCATGTTAGCTGAAACCGAATTTCGCCATGAATTAGAAATCAATATTGAGCCATTTAAAGGGCTACTACTAGGGTTATTTTTTATCTCAGTAGGGATGTCGTTGAATTTACAAATTCTATGGAGCTATTTACCGCAAGTTTTACTAGGAGTATTGCTGCTAGTTGCGGTTAAAGCGTTGGTCCTTTATATCCTCAGTTGGATAGCTAAACTGCGTAATGGCGCAAGAGCCCAATTTGCAGGGGTATTAAGCCAAGGTGGTGAATTTGCATTTGTGATTTTTGCCACTGCATCAGGAGCAAGCGTGATTGATGAAAGGCAAATGGATCTGCTCTTAGTGGTTGTCACCCTCTCTATGATGACAACGCCATTAGTAATGCAATTAATCGATGGGTATCTCAACTACCGTTATAACCGCCATCCTGTTTCAAATGAAAAGCCCTTTGTTGAAGATAACGATCCTCATGTGATTTTAGTTGGTTTTGGCCGAATGGGGCAGGTCGTGGGGCGTTTATTGATGGCGAATAAAGTAAAAATTACCGTACTTGAGCAGGATGTCACAGCAATCAGCACCATGCGCCGCTATGGTTATAAGGTTTACTATGGTGATGCACGTGAATTGCAGTTATTACGTTCGGCAGGCGCTGAAAAGGCAAAAGCCATTGTGATCACCAGTGATGTACCTGAAGAAGTAATGGAAATTGTACACTTATGCCAAGAAAATTTTCCTAATTTACATATTATCGCTCGAGCAAAAGGGCGGGTAGAAGCCCATGAATTATTACAAAATGGTGTTCAAGATTTTAGCCGTGAAACGTTCTCTAGTGCATTAGAATTAGGCAGCAAGGCATTAATTAGTACAGGTATGCACCCCCATAAAGCTTATCGAGCTAAACAGCATTTCCGTCGATTAGATATGCGAACTTTAAGAGAGATTATTCCTGAAAATGAAGGGGATAGTGGTCAAGTTTCTCGAGTTAAAGAGGCGCGACGAGAGCTGAATGAACTATTTGAAAAAGAGATGTTAAGGGAGCATCGCCAGCCCCATAACTGGAACCATGATGAATAAAGGGCAGTATTATGTCGTCAACACGTAAACGGTTTATCGCAGGGGCAGTTTGCCCTAAATGCCAATCACAAGACACACTGATGATGTGGCGTGAAGATAAAATTGATGTGGTTGAATGTGTCAATTGCGGCGATCAGCAACGCCAAGTTGATGACACTGCAACACCTCATGTGAGAAAACAGGAACAAGTCATTGGTATTTTTACACCTGAATAAGGGGAATTTTGTCAATTTTCAATACAGCAGTCTTGTTTTCCGGTACAATCGACAAAATTTTTCCCCCTATGGGTAGTAGGAGATGTCATGAAAGTAGCAAAAGATTTGGTAGTCAGCTTGGCTTATCAAGTAAGAACAGAAGATGGTGTTTTAGTTGATGAGTCTCCGGCGAATGCGCCACTTGACTATCTACATGGCCGTGGTTCTTTAATTTCTGGTTTAGAGAAAGCATTAGAAGGTCGTGCTGTTGGTGATCATTTTGATGTTGAAGTTGCCTCTGACGACGCTTATGGCCAATACGATGACAACTTAGTTCAACGCGTTCCTAAAGATGTCTTTATGGGTGTTGAAGAGTTGCAAGTGGGTATGCGTTTCTTAGCTGACACAGACATGGGACCAGTACCTGTTGAAATTACAGGTATTGAAGGTGATGAAGTTATCGTCGATGGTAACCACATGCTGGCGGGTCAAAACCTGAAGTTTAATGTTGAAGTCATGGCAATCCGTGAAGCAACAGAAGAAGAGTTGGCTCATGGCCACGTACACGGTGCTGATGGCCACGATCACGACCACGAAGGTGGTTGCTGCGGTGGTAGTCATGGTCATAGCCATGGCGAAGAAAGTGGTTGCTGTGGTGGCGGTGAAGGTCACGGTCACAAACATGGCGGCTGTGGTTGCCACTAATTATAGTCATCGATCATAGGTGATAAAAGATTAATTCCTTAACACCTGATCTATAAAAGGCCTCCAAGAGTTGGGTAACCAATTAATGGAGGCCTTTTTGTTTATGGTGACCGGTCCTAAATAAAGTTGACACTTTTCCAATCTAAAATTGGAGAGTGTAATGAAACCAATAGGTAAACGAACTCAACGTGATTATTCTCTTGCCTTTAAACTGGCGGTTGTTGACCAAGTAGAAAAAGGCGAGCTCACCTATAAACAAGCTCAATATCGATATGGCATACAGGGGCGTTCAACTGTTTTGGTTTGGTTACGTAAGCATGGTAGATTAGATTGGTCGGAAGGTACGCCCAATACTCTTTATAAAGGTGCTGCTATGAACCAAACCTCGGAGCAACAAACACCTGAACAACGCATTAAAGCCCTTGAAAAAGAGCTTGAGGAGATGCAGCTCAAAGCTGATTTTTTTGAGGCGGTTGTCAAAGTGATGGATAGGGATTTGGAGTTCGCCTCTCAAAAAAGCGCAAAGCCGAGTTATTAAGGAAAAAACGGTTGAAAAACTCACCGTAACCAAGCTTGTCGTTTTATGAAAATCACTCGGCAAGCCTATTACAACGTCAAGATACGTCTGATAAGCGGAAAAAATTAGATGCAATTATTGTTTGTGCTGTGAAATCTGAGCGAACAGTTCACCCTAGGCTTGGGGTGAGAAAATTACACTTTCTTTTGAAACAAAAACAATTAATTATTGGTCGTGACCGATTATTTTCTTTGTTGAGAGAACATCGCTTATTAGTGCCTAATAAGCGGTCATATCATCGAACAACATTGAGTCATCATCGATTTCATCGACATCCAAATTTAATTAAATCAGGGTTTATCCCTTCACAACCGGAGCAACTGTGGGTTGCTGATATTACGTATTTATCCACACACGAAGGAGATACTTATTTAAGTCTGATCACCGATGCTTATTCGCGAAAAATAGTGGGTTATCATCTTGATGACAATATGAAAACAAAAGCCGTCAAGAAATCATTTGTACAAGCATTAAAAAAACGAAGTTCAACCACGACCTTGATCCATCATTCAGATCGAGGCTTACAATACTGTTCGTCGGAATATCAGGAAATCCATAAAAAACATAATATTCAATGTTCTATGACGGATGGCTATGACTGTTATCAAAATGCATTAGCAGAGCGAGTCAATGGGATATTAAAAATGGAATATTTGTTAATAAAGCCGAGAAATTTAGAACAGGCTAGGAGGTTGGTTGAAGAATCAATACAGATTTATAATGAAAGGCGACCTCATTTATCATTAAACTATAAAACGCCCGATGAGGTTCATCGAGCATTTTATACCTGAAAAGTTGTCAACCTATATCAGGACTAGTCATGGTGTTTTTAATCTTGTTATAGGCCTAAATTTTTTTGTTATTCATTGTTTTTCTTCGATTAAATTATTATTTCGCTATCGATGTTCTACTGTTTATTTTATTAACATTAATAGGGAATAAATCATGGGGTGCCCGTCTGTTTATCCTACAAAAACAACTGTTTATAAAAAAGATCAAACATGGAATGGCTATACATTATTTAATACGGCAAATAATAAAGGTGCCGTATTGATTGATATGAATGGTAATGAGATCCATGCTTGGCCAAAAGCGTTAGGTGCTCTTAGTAAAATGTTACCTAACGGAGATTTACTTTGTTGCAGTGAAATCGAACACAATTTTCAATGTCATGAAGACAAAAAAATTGTGCAATTAGACTGGTATGGCAATGTTATTTGGTCATTTGATCGTTTTGAATGTTTGGTTGATGAATTCGGAATAGCAACTTGGTCTGCAAGAACACATCATGATTACCAACGTGAAGGTAACCCTGTTGGTTATTACTCCCCTGAATTATTAGCAAAAACTGATTCTGGCAATAGTTTATTACTTTGTCATCGTAATATTCAAAATAAACAAATCTCCAATAAACCACTATTAGATGATGTCATTGTGGAGATCGATTGGCAGGGAAATATTATTTGGGAATGGGCATTTAACGACCATTTTTTCGAATTAGGTTTTGATCAGATAGCGAAAAAGGTGATTTATCATAATCCTAATTTGATAAGTCATGGTGAAATAGGCGATTACTTACATATTAACAGCCTGTCACGTCTTGGTCCCAATAAACACTTCGATAACGGTCATCCAAATTTCCATCCAGATAATATTATTTGGAGTTCCCGCGAGGCCAATATTGTTGGTATCACCAGCCGTCAAACAGGCAAAGTTGTTTGGCAAATAGGCCCTGATTATACAGAAGCAAGGTTCAAACATTTAGATTGGATTATTGGCCAACATCACGCACATCTCATCCCAAAAGGATTGCCTGGTGCTGGAAATATTTTGCTATTTGATAACGGTTGGAAAGCGGGTTATGGGCAATCGACACCAAACTCATCTGATGGTTTAAAAAATGCGTGTCGAGACTATTCTCGCGTGCTGGAAATTGATCCAATTAGTTTTGAAATTATTTGGCAATATTCGGCAAATGAACAGGGAACGAAGCAGGGCGCGAAAGTAACAATAAATAAATACCAATTTTATAGCCCTCATGTGAGTAGTGCCCAAAGACTGTTAAATGGAAATACGTTAATTACCGAAGGAAGTAATGGGCGGCTTATTGAAGTCACCAAAGAAAATAGAATTGTTTGGGAATATATTTCTCCATACCAATCTTCTGGTCTGGAAGCGCATAATAAGATCTATCGAGCATACCGTGTTCCCTATGATTGGCTTCCTCAACTCAGCAAGGGAAGTGAGATAGCATTACCTGACATTGATAATAGGCGGTTTCATATCAAAGGATAAATAGATTATTTCGCTATTAGAGAGGTCAACTCACTTTTTGAAACTTGAAATGAGCTAAATCAGCAATCCATTTATAGATTTAGCTACTTGAATTTATCTAATAGTGAGGCGGTGGTGTTTCTTCTTCAGGCCTTGCTAAGTGAGAAGATTGAGAGGATTTTAGTCGTTCTGCCACGATACGTATGTGTTCTTGTAATTTGGATAATTGCATTTGCTGATCCGTGATTACTTGGTTAAGTTGCTCTATCGTGAGTTCTTGGAAAGCAACTTTACTCTCTAAAAGCTCAAGGCGCTGTTCAAAAGCCTGCGATGAATCCATTTTTAGTGCTCCTTATGGTTTTTCATCATAAATTAATCATCGTAATAACCGAACATTACAAATCAATAGATAAGTTTTAGTTAAACAGATAGGCGCTGAAACCTCTTTTTGGTAATGTTGTCTAACTAGCCATCTGTATTCTGTAATTCTTTTCTATACTTTAATCATTCGAGGTGCGGCTAGGCGACCAGTGATTGAGTCGCTAGGTGCATAGAAAACATTGTGTTCAGGCGTAATAGCATGTAGTCAACAACGCTGCCACATTAAAGTATAACCAGTATATACTGAATGACAGACAATAAGTAACAACATATACCTATAATAGATATCGGAGATTAGGATGAAATCACTGTTTAAGGCAAGTCTTCTGGCAACAACATTAGCATTGGCATTTACTGCTCCACAAGTAATGGCTGCGGAAACTACTGCTAAAGCGCCAACAAGTAGCGCATTTAAATCAGCCGAAGAACGCAATGCCTATGCATTAGGTGCGTCTTTAGGGCGCTATATGCAAAACTCACTGGAAGAGCAAAAAAGCATCGGTGTAAACCTAGATAAAGCTCAGCTTCTGGCTGGTGTTCAAGATACTTTCAACGGCAAAAGCAAAATGACTGATACTGAAGTGGAAGAAACTTTACGTCAGTTTGAAGGCCAAGTTAAACAAGCGGCTGAAAAGAAAATGAAAGATGAATCAGCGGCTAATGAAAAAGCGGGTGCTGAGTACCGCGAAAAATATGCGAAAGAAAAAGGCGTAGTTAAAACAAAATCAGGCTTACTGTATAAAATCGAAAAAGAAGGTACTGGTGCTAAGCCAAAACCTGAGGATACTGTCGTTGTTAACTACAAAGGTATGTTAACTGATGGTACTGAGTTTGATAGCTCATATTCACGCAATGAGCCACTGACTATCCCATTAAATTCAGTCATCAAAGGTTGGACTGAAGGTCTAGTTAATGTGAAAAAAGGCGGTAAAATCCAATTAGTGATCCCTGCTGATCTGGCTTATGGTGAAAACGGTGTTCCAGGTATTCCTGCAAATTCAACGCTAGTATTTGATGTTGAATTGCTAGATATAAAACCAGCTACAAAATAATTTGCCAACAATAGGGCAAAGACTCAGCGAAATTTGAGTGTCTTCATTAGAGGTGCATTTATTGCACCTCTAATTATTTGGCCTAGAAATACTATGGTTAATGAGTAATCAATTGATTATTAATAGGTATATAAGAAAATTATAACCAGTTTAGTCTCCGCTCAATATTTTAAAAACCTGCTAAAATTAAGACTTTTTTTGTTTAAAACTTGTGATAAAACAAACTGTCTTGTACGCAACTGCTTGACGTCAGCCCTTCGTAGTTTTACCTTCAGTATATTCGGCCTAATTATTTATCGCCATATTTGCTGACCGCGAACAATGCAATGAAGCTCAAAGCATCGAACAATTAACGCTTCATTCGTCAGTATGGCGAATTTGCTTACACTTGAAGGATGGTGTTTAAAAATGTCTAACTCAGTACTTTCGAACGACCACAGTGATATTAATTTATTAAATAACGAGCCTTTTACCGCGGTTGACCATGAAATTTTAAAATCATATGAAGCCGCCGTAGATGGCTTAGCTATGTTGATAGGTGCACATTGTGAAATTGTCCTTCATTCATTGGAAGATTTAAAATGTTCAGCCGTCAGAATAGCCAATGGGCAACATACTGGGCGTCAAATAGGATCACCAATTACTGATCTCGCATTACGTATGCTGCATGATATGGCTGATGAAGAATCAAATGTCTCTAAGGCCTATTTCACCAAAGCAAAAAGTGGTGATTTAATGAAATCAGTCACAATAGCTATCCGTAACCGTCATCAGCGTGTTATCGGGCTATTGTGTATTAATATGAACCTTGATGTTCCATTTTCTGAAATTATTAAAAGTTTTGTTCCAGAAGAAAAACAAGAGATTACTTCTGATGTTAACTTTGCTTCTTCAGTCGATGACCTTGTTGCACAAACATTAGAATTTACGATTGAAGAGGTGGGAGCAGATCGTAACGTATCAAACAATGCGAAAAACAAGCAAGTTGTACTCAACCTGTACGAAAAAGGTATTTTTGATATTAAAGATGCCATCAACCAAGTGGCAGATCGTTTAAATATCTCTAAACATACGGTTTATCTTTATATTCGCCAATTTAAGAGTGAGGAATGAGTCAACAACCTCTCACATACTGCTTGTTAGTAACGGGGCCTGCTTATGGCACTCAGCAAGCGACCAGCGCCTATCAATTTGCTTGTGCTCTTCTGAAAGAAGGGCACCGCTTAAAAACACTCTTTTTTTATAGTGAAGGAGTGGCAAATGCGAACGAATTAACCTCCCCCGCCAATGATGAGTTCAATTTAGTTAAAGCATGGCAGCAACTGGCAGAAACAGCGGGCTGTGAAATGCACATTTGCGTTTCTGCGGCACTTCGTCGAGGAGTTGTTGATGATGAGCAAGCTAAACTATTAAGATTGCCATCAAACAACTTAGGTGCCGGTTTTACCATGAGTGGGCTAGGAAGTTTAGCTGAGGCAATGATGATAGCAGACCGAACCATCCGTTTCTGAGGCTGACATGAAAAAATTTGCCTTTGTTTTTACATCAATGCCCCATGGAAATAACAGTGGTCGTGAAGGGCTGGATGCGCTATTAGCCACATCCGCATTGACTGAAGATATCAGTGTCTTTTTTCTCTCTGATGGTGTTTGCCAATTGCTTGCTCATCAAAGCCCTCAAGAAATATTGGCAAGAGACTATATTTCAACATTTAAAGTTCTTCCTCTCTACGACATTGATAAAATTTATATCTGTGCGGATTCATTAGCGGAAAGAGGGATTAGCGAGCACAGCGAATGGGTGGTGGAAGCAACTGTCATCAGTTCGACACAAATTCGCGATAAATTATCTGACTTTGATGTTGTGCTTAAATTTTGATCTGTTGTAGGATCTTTTCTATGCTTTATACTATAGCCGCTTCACCTTTCCAGTGTGACTTCACGGCAATATTAAGGCTAATTACGCCTAATGATGCTGTATTACTACTGCAAGATGGTGTTGTTGCCGCAATTAGGCAATCTTCCCATCTAGGTGAACTTCAAAAAAAAGGTGTACCAATCTACGCATTAAGTGCAGATGTTAATGCGCGGGGCTTACAGTATATGATTTCAGAGCAGGTAACTTTAGCCTCATATCAGGATTTTGTTCAACTAACTGTGAGCCATAAACAACATTTTGCCCTATAAATGGGTTAAAAGTTGTATATTTCTTGACACCTGAGCCAGTCGGCAATAAAATTTCGCGTCCTCGTGTATCGTCATGCTGGCGAACGAGGTCGAAATCCGTGTTTACGAAGCAAAAAACCAGGAGCTTTTTTAATAATGGCAACTATTAATCAGCTGGTACGCAAATCTCGTAGCTCGAAAGTTGTTAAAAGCAACGTTCCAGCACTGGAAGCTTGCCCGCAAAAACGTGGCGTATGTACTCGTGTATATACCACCACTCCTAAAAAACCTAACTCAGCACTACGTAAAGTGTGCCGTGTTCGTTTAACTAACGGTTATGAAGTTTCTTCCTACATTGGTGGTGAAGGCCACAACTTGCAGGAGCACTCCGTAATCCTAATCCGTGGCGGTCGTGTTAAAGACTTGCCTGGTGTGCGTTATCACACCGTTCGCGGCGCACTGGACTGTTCTGGTGTTAAAGACCGCAAACAAGCCCGTTCTAAATACGGTGCTAAAAAACCTAAGGCTTAATGGTTCTCCGTTAAGTAAGGCCAAACATTTTTAATCTTAATGTCAAAATACTCTAATAGAGTTTTGGGCAAACCTGAATTAACAACGGAGTAATATCCATGCCACGTCGTCGCGTAATTGGTCAACGTAAAATTCTTCCAGATCCTAAGTTCGGATCAGAATTACTGGCCAAGTTTGTGAACATCCTGATGGTAGACGGGAAAAAATCTACTGCTGAAGCAATCGTATATAACGCGCTTGAGACCCTGGCTCAGCGTTCTGGTAAGACTGAACTTGACGCATTCGAACTAGCACTAGACAACGTGCGTCCGACCGTCGAAGTTAAATCTCGCCGTGTTGGTGGTTCAACTTACCAAGTTCCTGTTGAAGTTCGTCCGGTTCGTCGTAATGCTCTGGCAATGCGTTGGATCGTTGATGCTGCTCGTAAACGCGGTGATAAGTCAATGGCTCTGCGCCTGGCAAACGAATTATCGGATGCAGCTGAGAACAAAGGTTCTGCTGTTAAGAAACGTGAAGACGTTCACCGTATGGCAGAAGCTAACAAGGCGTTCGCTCACTACCGTTGGTAATTTCGCCACATTAGTGATGCTTCTTAGGGTAGCCTTCCGCTACCCTTTATATGATGAATTGAACGCCCACGAGAGAGGAAAAAATGGCCCGTCAAACGCCCATATCACGCTATCGTAACATCGGTATCAGTGCACACATCGACGCCGGTAAAACAACAACTTCTGAACGTATTCTGTTTTATACAGGTGTAAACCATAAAATTGGTGAAACGCACGAAGGTTCTGCAACAATGGACTGGATGGAACAGGAGCAAGAGCGTGGTATCACTATCACGTCTGCTGCGACTACTGCATTCTGGTCTGGTATGGCAAAACAGTTCGAGCCACACCGTGTTAACATCATCGACACCCCAGGACACGTTGACTTCACAATCGAAGTAGAACGTTCAATGCGTGTTCTTGATGGCGCAGTAATGGTTTACTGTGCAGTTGGTGGTGTTCAGCCACAGTCTGAAACTGTATGGCGTCAGGCTAACAAATATCAAGTTCCACGTATCGCGTTCGTTAACAAAATGGACCGTATGGGAGCTAACTTCCTGCGCGTTGTTGATCAACTGAAAACGCGTTTGGGAGCAAACCCAGTTCCACTACAACTGCCTGTTGGTGCTGAAGAAGGCTTCACCGGTGTTGTTGACTTGATCAAAATGAAAGCGATCAAGTGGAGCGATGAAGATCAGGGCGTTACCTTCGAATACGAAGATATCCCTGCTGATATGCAAGATCTAGCTGAAGAATGGCACAACTTCTTAGTTGAGTCAGCAGCAGAAGCATCAGAAGAGCTGATGGAAAAATATTTGGGCGGTGATGAACTGTCTGAAGCTGAAATCAAAGCTGCTCTTCGTCAACGCGTTCTTGCAAGCGAAATTATCCTGGTTACCTGTGGTTCTGCATTTAAGAACAAAGGTGTTCAGGCGATGCTGGATGCAGTAATCGAGTTCTTACCAGCACCTACAGATGTACCTGCAATTAAAGGTATTCTGGATGATGGTAAAGATACTCCAGCTGAACGTCACGCAAGTGACGATGAGCCATTCTCATCTTTAGCATTTAAAATTGCAACCGACCCGTTTGTTGGTAACTTGACGTTCTTCCGTGTCTACTCTGGTTTTGTTAACTCAGGTGACACTGTTCTGAACCCAGTTAAATCCAAAAAAGAACGTTTTGGTCGTATCGTTCAGATGCACGCTAACAAGCGTGAAGAGATCAAAGAAGTTCGCGCTGGTGACATCGCGGCTGCTATCGGTCTGAAAGATGTTACTACAGGTGATACTCTGTGTGCAGTTGATGCGCCAATCATCTTAGAACGTATGGAATTCCCAGAGCCAGTAATCTCTGTTGCAATTGAACCAAAAACTAAAGCTGACCAAGAAAAAATGGGTATCGCTCTGGGCCGTTTGGCTCAAGAAGATCCATCATTCCGCGTATCAAGTGATGAAGAAACGGGTCAAACCATCATCGCTGGTATGGGTGAATTGCACTTGGACGTTCTAGTTGACCGTATGCGTCGTGAGTTCAAAGTTGAAGCGAACGTAGGTAAACCACAAGTTGCTTACCGTGAAGCTATCACAATGAAAGTTACCGATATTGAAGGTAAGCACGCTAAGCAGTCTGGTGGTCGTGGTCAGTATGGTCATGTTGTTATCGACATGTTCCCACTGGACAAAACAGACAAAGACGGCAAGGCAATGGACTACGAATTTATCAACGAAATCAAGGGTGGTGTAATTCCAACTGAATACATCCCTGCGGTTGATAAAGGTCTTCAAGAGCAGCTGAAATCAGGTCCTCTGGCTGGTTACCCAGTTCTTAACATGGGTGTTCGTCTACATTTCGGTTCTTACCATGATGTTGACTCCTCTGAACTGGCGTTTAAACTGGCGGCATCGATCGCGTTTAAAGATGGCTTCAAAAAAGCAAAACCTGTTCTGCTTGAGCCAATCATGAAAGTTGAAGTGGAAACACCTGAAGACTACATGGGCGACGTTATTGGTGACCTGAACCGTCGTCGTGGTATGATTGAAGGTATGGATGACATGGTCGGTGGTATTGGCAAAATTGTTCGTGCACAAGTACCATTGTCAGAAATGTTTGGTTACGCTACTGACCTGCGTTCACAAACGCAAGGCCGCGCTTCATACTCTATGGAGTTCTTGAAGTACGAAGCAGCACCAACCAACGTTGCACAAGCTGTTATCGAAGCTCGTAACGCTAAATAATCGGTTTTAATCGATTTAACTACTTTAATTAAGTTCCCTCTTTATAGTGAAGTGGGAACTCCATAAGGAATAGAGTCGTGTCTAAAGAAAAATTTGAACGTTCAAAACCGCACGTTAACGTTGGTACAATCGGCCACGTTGACCACGGTAAAACTACCCTGACAGCAGCAATCACTACTGTTCTGGCAAAAACTTACGGCGGTAGCGCTCGTGCATTCGATCAAATCGATAACGCACCAGAAGAAAAAGCGCGTGGTATCACCATTTCTACTTCTCACGTAGAATACGATACTCCTACTCGTCACTACGCACACGTAGACTGCCCAGGACACGCCGACTATGTTAAAAACATGATCACTGGTGCTGCTCAGATGGACGGTGCAATCCTAGTTGTTGCTGCGACTGATGGTCCTATGCCACAAACTCGTGAGCACATCCTGTTAGGTCGTCAGGTTGGTGTTCCTTACATCATCGTTTTCCTGAACAAATGTGACATGGTAGACGACGAAGAGCTGCTGGAACTGGTAGAAATGGAAGTTCGTGAGCTTCTGTCTCAGTACGATTTCCCAGGCGATGACACTCCAGTTATCCGTGGTTCAGCTCTGAAAGCGCTGGAAGGCAACCCAGAGTGGGAAGCGAAAATTGTTGAATTAGCAGAAGCACTGGATAGCTACATCCCAGAGCCAGAGCGTGCAATTGACAAGCCATTCCTGCTACCAATCGAAGACGTATTCTCAATCTCAGGTCGTGGTACAGTAGTAACAGGCCGTGTTGAGCGTGGTATCATCAAAGTTGGTGAAGAAGTTGAAATCGTTGGTATCCAAGCAACGGCTAAAACAACTTGTACTGGCGTTGAAATGTTCCGTAAACTGCTGGACGAAGGTCGTGCGGGTGAGAACGTAGGTGTTCTGCTGCGTGGTACTAAGCGTGAAGAAATTCAACGTGGTCAAGTACTGGCAAAACCAGGTTCAATCAAGCCACACACTCAGTTCGAGTCAGAAGTTTATATCCTGAGCAAAGATGAAGGTGGTCGTCATACTCCATTCTTCAAAGGTTACCGTCCACAGTTCTACTTCCGTACAACTGACGTAACCGGTACTATCGAACTGCCAGAAGGCGTAGAGATGGTAATGCCAGGTGATAACATCAACATGATCGTTACCCTGATCCACCCAATCGCGATGGATGACGGTTTGCGTTTCGCAATCCGTGAAGGTGGCCGTACAGTAGGTGCGGGTGTTGTTGCAAGAATCATTGCATAATCACAACCCACTTTAGTGAAAAGGGCATCTATAGGATGCCCTTTTTATACTTGAAATAATTCAAGACGCATTTAATTGATGGTGCAGTTAGTACTATCAATAACGTGGTGTCTGGGATTTTATCGAGTATAACGTTGTAAAATTAAGAACCTATCTCATCAATAGTTGTTGAAATTATTGGTGAGATAGGCTCTGAAACAACGAAATATCAACTGTATCAGCAGCTTTGTGCAGTTATATGAGATTTATTAAGGTTTTGCTCAGAAGATATGGTATATTTTACCGTTGCCAGATTTAGAAATTCGTTTTCATAAATAAAATGGCAAAAAATTTGCTGGGCATGCTAGAAATGGCCTGTGAAATAGATAGTGCGAACGTATCGGCCTGTCTTTTAACTTTGCAGGTGTTGTCAATGATACCCCTTTCTGACTTAGCAAGCTTGGCTGGTAGTATATACCCCAAATAATTCGAGTTGCAGGTAGGCGACAAGCGAAGATAGGCGGGGAGCATAGATAAACTATGTGACCCGGTTAGCTGAGCGTAGTCAACACCGCTGCAACTTGAAGAATTGAGGGTATATAAGGGATATGTTGGCATATTCTATTGGTTCGGTCAGCTGGTCTTACATTTGTAAGCTAGCGGGCTTTATACATACTTCATGGTAACAGGTTGAATTATGAGTGCGAATAGCGAAGCTCAAGGAAGTGGACGCGGTGTAGACGTCTTTAAGTGGGTCGTGGTTGCGGTCCTGCTAATGATTGCTATAGTTGGCAACTATTACTTCCGTCAATATAATCTCGCGCTGCGTGCTTTTGCTGTTGTGGTTGTTGTCGCCATTGCAGGGGCTGTCGCTTTGTGGACCACAAAGGGCAAACAAACATTAGCGTTTGCGCGTGAAGCTCGCATTGAAATGCGAAAAGTGATTTGGCCAACTCGCCAAGAAGCATTACAAACGACTTTGATTGTTGCTGTAGTAACGGCTGTTATGTCGTTAATACTGTGGGGATTAGATGGTATCCTAGTACGTTTAGTTTCGTTTATTACAAGCCTGAGGTTATTCTAAATGTCAGATTCACCTAAAAAGCGCTGGTATGTGATTCAGGCTTTCTCTGGTTTTGAAGGCCGTGTAGCGCAGTCCCTGCGCGAACATATCAAATTACATGGTATGGAAGACTCTTTCGGCGAAGTTATGGTGCCAACGGAAGAAGTTGTTGAGATCCGTAGTGGTCAGCGCCGTAAGAGTGAACGTAAGTTTTTTCCAGGCTATGTATTAGTTCAAATGGTTATGAATGATGAGTCATGGCACTTAGTACGTAGCGTACCTCGTGTTATGGGCTTTATCGGTGGGACTTCGGATCGCCCTGCACCAATTAGTGATAAAGAAGTTGATGCGATTATGAATCGCCTGCAACAAGTTGGTGATAAACCACGTCCGAAAACCTTGTTTGAGCCGGGTGAAATGGTTCGTGTTAGCGATGGTCCATTTGCTGACTTTAACGGTGTTGTGGAAGAAGTGGATTATGAAAAGAGCCGCTTGAAGGTCTCTGTATCTATTTTCGGTCGTGCGACGCCTGTCGAGTTGGATTTCAGCCAAGTCGAAAAAGCATAGTCTTAGCGACAAAACTGGCTTGCAAAAGGTGTGAAATTTATCTATAATTTCGCGCCTTTTGTTTTTTACGTTACGCAAAATTAGCCGTAAAAGTTAATTTGCGGGGCGTGTTAATTAACGGGGAGCCTATTATTTAGGCGCTATTACCCATCTAGAGGAAATATTCATGGCTAAGAAAGTACAAGCCTACGTCAAGCTGCAAGTTGCAGCTGGTATGGCTAACCCAAGCCCACCGGTTGGTCCAGCACTGGGTCAACAAGGTGTGAACATCATGGAATTCTGTAAAGCGTTCAACGCAAAAACAGACAGCCTAGAAAAAGGCCTGCCAATTCCTGTTGTTATCACAGTTTATGCAGACCGTTCTTTCACTTTCGTTACTAAGACTCCTCCTGCGGCAGTTCTGCTGAAAAAAGCAGCTGGCGTTAAGTCTGGTTCTGGTAAGCCGAACAAAGACAAAGTAGGTAAAGTGACCTCTGCTCAGATTCGCGAAATCGCTGAAACTAAAGCTGCGGACATGACTGGTGCTGATGTTGACGCTATGATGCGTTCAATCGAAGGTACTGCTCGTTCCATGGGCCTGGTTGTGGAGGATTAATCAATGGCTAAACTGAATAAGCGCATGCGCAATATCCGTGAAAAAGTTGATGCAACTAAACAGTATGACATCAATGAAGCCGTTGCTCTGCTGAAAGAATTAGCGACTGCTAAGTTCGTAGAAAGCGTTGACGTTGCTGTTAACCTCGGCATCGACGCTCGTAAATCTGACCAGAACGTACGTGGTGCTACTGTACTGCCACACGGTACTGGCCGTTCAGTTCGCGTTGCTGTCTTTACTCAAGGCGCAAACGCAGAAGCTGCTAAAGCAGCTGGTGCTGAACTGGTTGGTATGGAAGATCTGGCTGATAAAATCAAAGCTGGCGAAATGGATTTTGACGTTGTTATTGCTTCTCCAGATGCAATGCGCGTTGTTGGCCAATTAGGTCAAATCTTAGGCCCACGTGGTCTGATGCCAAACCCGAAAGTTGGTACTGTAACGCCTAACGTTGCTGAAGCAGTTCAAAATGCTAAAGCAGGTCAGGTTCGTTACCGTAACGACAAAAACGGTATTATCCACACTACTATCGGTAAAGTTGACTTTGATGCTGACAAACTGAAAGAAAACCTAGAAGCACTGCTAGTTGCGCTGAAAAAAGCAAAACCAGCTTCTGCTAAAGGTGTTTTCATTAAGAAAGTTAGCCTGTCTACTACGATGGGTGCTGGTGTTGCTATTGACCAATCAGGTCTGTCAGCAGCAGTTTAATACCTTAGCTGATAGCTAATTTGGTAATTAAACTTTACCTTTGCGTCAGATTTGTATAAAATCTGACGCCTTGAGTTTGTTAGTGCTATTTAAAGTGTTAGCAAACCACGAATTTCGGTATGGAGTCTGGCCTTTCCAGACCCCGTCCAAGACCGCAGGTGTGGTTCTTAGTTATTAATAACTACTTAATTTACCTGCGTAGACGGTGACAGAGATACCCAGAATTTTATTTTGGCTTCTGCTCACCGTGTTTTAGCGCCCTACACATGTCGTGTTTGGGTGATGTGAGTCCCGGGGTTTCCCGGTTAATCCAGGAGCAAGAAGCTAATGGCACTAAATCTTCAAGACAAACAAGCGATTGTTGCTGAAGTCAGCGAAGTAGCCAAAGGCGCGCTTTCTGCAGTTGTTGCTGATTCACGCGGCGTAACTGTAGCAAAAATGACTGAACTGCGTAAAGCAGGTCGCGAAGCTGGCGTTTATATCCGTGTTGTTCGTAACACACTGATCCGCCGTGCTGTTGAAGGAACTTCTTATGATGTTCTGAAAGACGCGTTTGTTGGTCCAACCTTAATTGCTTTCTCTAACGAACACCCGGGCGCTGCTGCTCGTCTGTTCAAAGAGTTCGCGAAAGCGAATCCAGCATTTGAGATTAAAGCTGCGGCCTTTGAAGGTGAGTTAATCCAAGCGAAAGATATCGATCGTCTGGCAACACTCCCAACTTACGAAGAAGCAATCGCACGCCTGATGTCAACCATGAAAGAAGCCGCTGCAGGCAAACTGGTTCGTACTCTGGCTGCTCTGCGCGATCAGAAAGAAGCTGCATAAGCCCTTTCCTTCGTTGCTTTTTAACGTATAAACTATTTCTGAATTTTAGGAACACTTGTTATGTCTATCACTAAAGACCAAATCCTTGACGCAGTTGCTGAAATGTCTGTAATGGACGTTGTTGAACTGATCACTATGATGGAAGAAAAATTCGGCGTTTCTGCTGCTGCTGCTGTAGCTGTAGCTGCGGGCCCAGCTGAAGCTGCTGAAGAAAAAACTGAGTTCGACGTTGTTCTGTCTGCTGTTGGCGGTAACAAAGTTGCAGTTATCAAAGCAGTTCGTGGTGCAACCGGTCTTGGCCTGAAAGAAGCTAAAGATATGGTAGAATCTGCGCCAGCAGTTATCAAAGAAGCTGCTAGCAAAGACGAAGCTGAAACTCTGAAAAAATCTCTTGAAGAAGCTGGTGCTTCTGTTGAGCTTAAATAAGTTCAGTTTTCAGTTTGCAGCCTAACTTAAAGGCTGATGGCTGGTGATTTTTTAATCACCAGCCTTTTTGCGCTGTAAAGCGTGATTGGGTGTTAACAGCTTTTTCACGCAATTTTGATGTTAACAAACCCTCCAATACTTCTTTCTATTGACGACTTAATATACTGTGTTCTCAGCTACGACCCGCTCGGGTAGCTCGGTAGTCAGAGTGGCACAATGAAATGATTTAAGAGTAATAGCAATGAGTATTACGGAAAGTGTTCATTTTCCATTTCAAAAAATAGCGTTAGCGATGCTGTCCTTATGGACGGACAGAGTGGGTCACTGATCAGCGAGCTGAGGAACCCTATGGTTTACTCCTATACCGAGAAAAAACGTATTCGTAAGGATTTTGGTAAACGTCCACAAGTGTTGGATGTACCTTATCTCCTTTCTATCCAACTTGACTCGTTCCAGAAGTTTATCGAGCAAGATCCTGATGGTCAGAACGGGCTGGAAGCAGCATTCCGTTCTGTGTTTCCTATTCAGAGCTACAGCGGCAATGCTGAACTGCAATATGTCAGCTACCGCCTAGGTGAGCCTGTTTTTGACGTTAAAGAATGTCAAATCCGTGGTGTCACGTACTCTGCGCCATTGCGTGTTAAGTTACGCCTCATTGTTTATGAGCGTGAAGCACCTGAAGGCACCGTAAAAGACATCAAAGAACAAGAAGTCTACATGGGTGAAATTCCACTCATGACCGAAAACGGTACTTTCGTTATTAACGGTACTGAGCGTGTTATCGTTTCTCAGTTACACCGTAGCCCAGGTGTGTTCTTCGACAGCGACAAAGGTAAAACACACTCATCAGGTAAAGTCCTGTATAACGCGCGTATTATCCCTTACCGTGGTTCATGGCTTGATTTCGAATTCGATCCGAAAGATAACCTGTTTGTACGTATTGACCGTCGCCGTAAATTACCAGCGACCATTATTCTGCGTGCAATGGATTACAGCACTGAAGACATCTTAAACCTGTTCTTCGAAAAAACTGTTTTCCAAATCCGTGACAACAAACTGATGATGACGCTAGTTCCTGAGCGTCTACGTGGTGAAACGGCTTCGTTTGATATCGAAGCAAACGGCAAAGTCTATGTAGAAAAAGGCCGTCGTATCACTGCTCGTCACATCCGTTTACTGGAGAAAGAAGAAGTCAACAGCATTGAAGTGCCTGTTGAATACATCGCCGGTAAAGTGGTCGCAAGAGATTACATTGATGAAAGCACCGGTGAGCTGATTTGTGCAGCAAACATGGAACTTTCATTAGATATGTTGGCACGCCTGAGCCAGTCTGGTCATAAAACAATTGAAACATTGTTTACTAACGACCTAGACCACGGTGCTTATATCTCTGAAACCGTTCGTGTCGACCCAACGAATGACCGCCTGAGTGCATTGGTAGAAATCTACCGCATGATGCGCCCTGGTGAGCCACCAACTCGTGAAGCTGCTGAAAACTTGTTCGATAACCTGTTCTTCTCTGAAGACCGTTACGACTTGTCTGCGGTAGGTCGCATGAAGTTCAACCGTTCACTGGGCCGTGATGAAATCGAAGGTTCAGGTATCCTGAGTGAAGAAGACATCATTGATGTGATGCGTAAGCTCATTGATATCCGTAACGGTAAAGGCGAAGTCGATGATATCGACCACTTAGGTAACCGTCGTATTCGTTCTGTTGGTGAAATGGCAGAGAACCAGTTCCGTGTAGGTCTGGTCCGTGTTGAGCGTGCAGTGAAAGAGCGTCTTTCTCTGGGCGACCTTGATGCACTGATGCCACAAGATATGATCAACGCGAAGCCAATTTCTGCGGCAGTGAAAGAGTTCTTTGGTTCCAGCCAGTTGTCTCAATTTATGGACCAGAACAACCCACTGTCTGAAATCACGCATAAACGCCGTATCTCTGCGTTAGGCCCTGGTGGTCTGACTCGTGAGCGCGCGGGCTTTGAAGTACGTGACGTTCACCCAACTCACTACGGTCGTGTATGTCCAATCGAAACGCCTGAAGGTCCGAACATCGGTCTGATCAACTCATTGTCTGTTTATGCACAGACCAACGAGTATGGTTTCCTTGAAACCCCTTACCGTTTAGTTCGTGATGGTATCGTTACTGACGAAATTCACTATCTGTCTGCAATTGAAGAAGGTAACTTCATCATTGCACAGGCAAACACCGTATTAGATGAAGATGGTGGTTTCGTTGAAGAACTGATTACTTGTCGTAACCATGGTGAATCAAGCTTATTCAGCCGCGATCAGGTTGAATATATGGACGTTTCGACTCAACAGGTGGTTTCTGTTGGTGCGTCACTGATCCCATTCCTTGAACACGATGATGCTAACCGTGCATTGATGGGTGCGAACATGCAACGTCAAGCGGTTCCTACTTTACGTGCTGACAAACCATTAGTCGGTACAGGTATGGAACGTGCAGTAGCGGTTGACTCCGGTGTAACTGCGGTTGCAAGACGCGGTGGTTCAGTTCAGTACGTTGATGCGTCACGTATCGTTATCAAAGTTAACGAAGACGAGATGTATCCAGGCGAAGCTGGAATCGACATTTATAACCTGACTAAATATACCCGTTCTAACCAGAACACCTGTATTAATCAGATGCCTTGTGTATCGTTAGGTGAACCAATCGAACGTGGTGACGTGTTAGCTGATGGTCCTTCAACTGACCTTGGTGAATTGGCACTTGGCCAAAACATGCGCGTGGCATTTATGCCATGGAATGGTTATAACTTCGAAGACTCCATCCTTGTTTCTGAGCGTGTTGTTCAAGAAGACCGTTTCACAACGATCCATATTCAGGAACTCTCTTGCGTGTCTCGTGACACCAAATTAGGGCCTGAAGAAATTACTGCTGACATTCCAAACGTCGGTGAAGCTGCACTCTCTAAACTCGATGAGTCTGGTATTGTGTATATCGGTGCTGAAGTTAAAGGCGGCGATATCCTAGTTGGTAAAGTGACACCTAAAGGTGAAACTCAACTGACTCCAGAAGAGAAACTGCTGCGCGCAATCTTCGGTGAAAAAGCGTCTGACGTTAAAGACTCTTCTTTACGTGTTCCTAACGGTGTTTCCGGTACAGTTATCGATGTACAGGTATTTACTCGTGATGGCGTAGAGAAAGACAAACGTGCGCTTGAAATCGAAGAAACTCAGTTACGTGAAGCGAAAAAAGACTTAACTGAAGAGCTACGTATCTTCGAAGCAGGTCTGTTTGCACGTATTCGTTCTGTATTGGTTAACGGCGGAATTGAAGCTGAAAAACTGGATAAACTGCCTCGCGATCGTTGGTTAGAGCTGTCTCTGGCTGATGAAGAGAAACAGAACCAGTTAGAGCAATTAGCTGAACAGTACGACGAACTGAAATCTGAGTTCGAGAAAAAACTCGATGCGAAACGTCGTAAGATCACCCAAGGTGATGATCTGGCTCCAGGCGTACTGAAAATTGTTAAGGTTTATCTGGCTGTTAAACGTCAGATCCAACCGGGTGATAAAATGGCGGGTCGCCATGGTAACAAAGGTGTTATCTCAAAAATCAACCCAGTTGAAGACATGCCTTACGATGAAAACGGTAACCCTGTAGACATCGTTCTGAACCCGCTGGGCGTACCATCACGTATGAACATCGGTCAGATTCTGGAAACCCACTTGGGTATGGCAGCGAAAGGTATTGGTGACAAAATCAATGCTATGCTTAAACAGCAGCAAGAAGTTGCTAAACTGCGTGAGTTTATCCAGAAAGCCTACGATCTTGGTGATGACCCACGTCAGAAAGTCGATTTAAATACTTTCTCTGACGATGAAGTTATGCGTCTGGCTGAGAACCTGAAAAAAGGTATGCCAATTGCAACACCAGTGTTCGATGGTGCGAAAGAGTTTGAAATTAAAGAACTGTTGAAACTGGGTGGTCTGCCAACTTCAGGTCAGATTACATTGTTCGATGGTCGTACTGGTGAGAAGTTTGAGCGTCAAGTAACTGTTGGTTACATGTACATGCTGAAACTGAACCACTTGGTTGACGATAAGATGCACGCCCGTTCTACAGGTTCTTATAGCTTGGTTACTCAGCAGCCGCTGGGTGGTAAAGCGCAGTTCGGTGGACAGCGTTTCGGGGAGATGGAAGTGTGGGCACTGGAAGCATACGGTGCAGCCTATACGCTCCAAGAAATGTTGACTGTTAAGTCGGATGACGTTAACGGCCGTACGAAGATGTATAAAAACATCGTCGATGGTAGCCATCAGATGGAACCAGGTATGCCGGAATCCTTCAACGTATTGTTGAAAGAGATCCGTTCACTGGGTATCAACATCGAACTGGAAGACGAGTAATTCGTTTGTACCGGAAGGCGAATTTTGCCTTCCGGCCAGTAATAAGTACTGGGATTAGGGGAGAGCGGCAGGGGCCACTCACCTGACAGGTCTAACTCCGACAGGAGCCATTTTGTGAAAGACTTAATTAAGTTTCTGAAAGCGCAAACCAAGACCGAAGAGTTTGATGCGATCAAAATTGCTCTGGCATCACCTGATATGATCCGTTCATGGTCATTCGGTGAAGTGAAAAAGCCAGAAACCATTAACTACCGTACGTTCAAACCTGAGCGTGACGGCCTTTTCTGTGCGCGTATTTTCGGGCCAGTAAAAGACTACGAATGTCTGTGCGGTAAGTACAAACGTTTAAAACACCGTGGTGTGATTTGTGAGAAGTGTGGCGTTGAAGTCACTCAGACTAAAGTCCGTCGTGAGCGCATGGGTCATATCGAACTTGCTTCTCCGACTGCACATATCTGGTTCTTAAAATCACTGCCATCCCGTATCGGTTTGCTGTTAGATATGCCTTTGCGCGATATCGAACGTGTTCTGTACTTTGAATCATATGTGGTTGTTGAAGGCGGTATGACTAGCCTTGAACGCGCACAGATTCTGACAGAAGAGCAATACTTAGATGCGTTGGAAGAGTTCGGTGATGAATTTGACGCGAAAATGGGTGCGGAAGCAATCCAAGGTCTGCTGAAAAACCTCGATCTTGAAAACGAGTGTGAAACACTGCGTGAAGAGTTAAATGAAACTAACTCTGAAACGAAGCGTAAGAAGCTGACTAAGCGTATTAAATTGCTAGAAGCGTTTATTCAGTCTGGTAACAAACCAGAGTGGATGATCTTAAACGTTCTGCCAGTTTTACCACCTGATCTACGTCCATTAGTTCCACTGGATGGTGGTCGTTTCGCGACATCAGATCTGAACGATCTGTATCGCCGCGTAATTAACCGTAATAACCGTCTGAAGCGTCTTCTGGATCTGGCTGCGCCAGACATCATCGTACGTAACGAAAAACGTATGTTGCAAGAAGCGGTTGATGCACTGTTAGATAATGGTCGTCGTGGTCGTGCGATTACAGGTTCTAACAAACGCCCTCTGAAATCTTTGGCTGATATGATCAAAGGTAAACAAGGTCGTTTCCGTCAGAACTTGCTTGGTAAGCGTGTTGACTACTCTGGTCGTTCGGTTATCACAGTAGGTCCATACCTGCGTCTGCACCAATGTGGTCTGCCGAAGAAAATGGCTCTTGAACTGTTCAAACCATTTATCTATGGCAAGCTAGAACTACGTGGTCTGGCAACAACCATCAAAGCAGCGAAAAAAATGGTTGAGCGCGAAGAAGCGGTTGTTTGGGATATCTTGGATGAAGTTATCCGTGAGCACCCAGTTATGCTGAACCGTGCACCAACACTTCACCGTCTGGGTATCCAAGCGTTCGAGCCAATTTTGATCGAAGGTAAAGCTATCCAATTGCACCCATTGGTTTGTGCGGCATATAACGCCGACTTCGATGGTGACCAAATGGCGGTACACGTTCCTCTAACTCTGGAAGCTCAGTTAGAAGCACGTGCGTTGATGATGTCAACCAACAACATTCTGTCACCAGCAAGTGGTGAGCCTATCATCGTTCCTTCACAGGACGTTGTATTGGGTCTTTACTACATGACTCGTGACTGTGTAAACGCGAAAGGCGAAGGCATGGTTTTGGCCGGCCCTAAAGAAGCTGAGCGTGTTTACCGTTCAGGTCATGCATCACTGCATGCCCGTGTTAAAGTCCGTATCACTGAAGAAGTGAAAGACGGTGAAGGTAACATTACGATTAACACTAGTTTAGTTGATACTACTGTTGGTCGTGCAATTTTATGGATGATCGTACCAAAAGGTCTACCTTATTCGCTGGTTAACCAAGCGTTAGGTAAGAAAGCGATCTCTAAAATGCTGAACACTTGTTACCGTGTACTGGGTCTGAAACCGACTGTTATTTTTGCTGACCAAATCATGTATACCGGTTTTGCCTACGCGGCACGTTCTGGTGCATCGGTTGGTATCGACGATATGGTTATTCCTGAGAAAAAAGCAGGGATCATCGCAGAAGCCGAAGCAGAAGTTGCAGAAATTCAGGAGCAGTTCCAGTCTGGTCTGGTAACAGCTGGTGAACGTTATAACAAAGTTATTGATATCTGGGCAGCGGCAAACGAACGTGTTGCTAAAGCGATGATGGAAAACCTGTCTACTGAAACGGTGATTAACCGTGACGGTGAAGAAGAGCAACAGGTTTCTTTCAACAGTATCTTTATGATGGCCGACTCCGGTGCTCGTGGTTCTGCTGCGCAGATCCGTCAGCTAGCGGGTATGCGTGGTCTGATGGCTAAGCCAGATGGCTCAATCATCGAAACACCAATCACGGCAAACTTCCGTGAAGGTCTGAACGTTCTTCAGTACTTTATTTCTACGCATGGTGCTCGTAAAGGTCTTGCGGATACCGCATTGAAAACAGCGAACTCCGGTTACTTGACTCGTCGTTTAGTTGACGTTGCACAAGACTTGGTAGTGACTGAAGATGACTGTGGTACTCACGAAGGTATCCTGATGACTCCGGTTAT
This sequence comes from Providencia sp. PROV236, assembly GCF_033676985.1. Taxonomy (NCBI): domain Bacteria; kingdom Pseudomonadati; phylum Pseudomonadota; class Gammaproteobacteria; order Enterobacterales; family Morganellaceae; genus Providencia; species Providencia sp. PROV236. The sequence continues at coordinate 391,355 of NZ_CP096297.1, forward strand.
CGAGGGTGGCGACGTTAAAGAACCACTGCGTGAGCGTGTATTGGGTCGTGTAACAGCAGAAGATATCCTGATCCCAGGTACTGCTGACATCCTAGTTCCACGTAATACACTGCTACACGAAAAATGGTGTGACCTGTTAGAAGAGAACTCTGTTGACAGCGTTAAAGTCCGTTCAGTCGTTAGCTGTGAAACTGACTTCGGTGTATGTGCTCACTGTTATGGTCGTGACCTTGCTCGTGGTCATATCATCAACAAAGGTGAAGCTATCGGGGTTATCGCAGCACAGTCAATCGGTGAGCCGGGTACACAGTTGACGATGCGTACGTTCCACATCGGTGGTGCGGCATCTCGAGCGGCGGCTGAATCTAGCATTCAAGTTCGTAACTCAGGTACACTGAAGCTGTTCAATGCGAAGTACGTAACTAATTCAGAAGGCAAACTAGTTATTACTTCACGTAATACTGAATTGCGTCTGATCGATGAGTTCGGTCGTACGAAAGAAAGCTATAAAGTACCTTACGGTGCGCATCTAACTAAAGGTGATGGTGCGGCAGTTGCAGGCGGTGAAACCGTTGCTAACTGGGATCCACATACAATGCCAGTTGTCAGTGAAGTATCCGGTATTATCCGTTTCTCTGACATGATTGATGGTCAAACAATGACCCGTCAGACTGATGAATTAACCGGTCTGTCATCAATTGTTGTATTGGATACTGCTGAGCGTACAAGTGGTGGTAAAGACTTGCGTCCTGCATTACGTGTTGTTGATGCAAATGGTAACGATGTTCTTATTCCTAACACTGATATGCCAACCCAATACTTCTTACCGGGTAAAGCAATTGTTCAGTTAGATGATGGCATCGCGATCAACGCGGGTGATACTTTAGCACGTATTCCACAAGAATCTGTGGGTACTAAAGATATCACGGGTGGTCTGCCACGCGTAGCTGACTTGTTTGAAGCACGTCGTCCGAAAGAGCCAGCAATTCTGGCTGAGATCAGCGGTATTATCTCGTTCGGTAAAGAAACCAAAGGCAAACGTCGTTTGGTTATTACCCCACTAGATGGTAGCGATCCGTACGAAGAGATGATCCCTAAATGGCGTCAGCTCAACGTGTTTGAAGGTGAGATCGTTGAACGTGGTGATGTAGTTTCTGATGGTCCAGAATCTCCACATGATATTCTGCGTCTGCGTGGTGTACATGCAGTAACACGTTATATCACTAACGAGGTTCAGGAAGTTTACCGTTTACAAGGCGTTAAGATTAACGATAAGCACATTGAAGTTATCGTCCGTCAGATGCTACGTAAAGTCACTATCGCGGATGCAGGAAGCTCTGAATTCCTCGAAGGTGAGCAGGTAGAATATTCACGTGTTAAAGTATCGAATCGTAAACTGGAATCTGAAGGTAAGATTTCTGCTAAATTCGATCGCGACCTGTTGGGTATTACGAAGGCATCTCTGGCAACAGAATCCTTTATCTCAGCAGCATCGTTCCAAGAAACAACACGCGTACTGACAGAAGCTGCGGTTGCAGGTAAACGTGATGAACTTCGCGGTCTGAAAGAAAACGTTATTGTTGGTCGTCTGATCCCAGCGGGTACTGGTTTTGCGTATCACCAAGATCGTATTCGTCGTCGTCATCTGAATGATGTTGTGGAAGCTCCACAAGTTAGCGCAGATGAAGCAACGGCTAACTTAGCTGAACTGTTAAATGCAGGTTTCAGCAGCGATAATAATTAAGACTCGTTAGTCTGATTAGAGCGCAATAATAGAACCGGTGCAATAAAATGCACCGGTTTTTTTATGTTTAAAACTTATTTTCAATAATCATCCTAACCGATGGTAGTAAATATCATTAGATAACCCATTAATAATCTCTCGGTAGTGGTAATCTTAATTTATGCAGGTGAATTTTATACTGAGTTATTTATTTTAGCTTTTTATTTTTCTGTTATATATATGGAAAGTGGCCTTATAAATTAAGGAATAAATATTAAAATTAAAAGAATGACTATTTGAATAACATAACGCATAATCTCACACTGGAATATTAATATTCAGTGTTATCATTAAAATTTGCCATCATGCTAGTAGTTATTCATTTTTTGAAACTTTAATAAGTGTTAAATTAGGAAAATACGCTATAAAGAGGAATGACTCTCATTGTGTTTTAAAAATTAAGTTTTATTCGTATATTTAAAAACGGTTGTAATAATATTTTAGTCCGACTATTAAATTTTAGTGGGAATAAATCTTTTTTCTGCATAACCTATTAATAATAAAGATTTTATTGTCTATTTTGAGGGCTGCCATAAGAAACTAGATAAATTGTCAAAGGCAGAGCCTGAGAAATGATTAACATTAATAGGATGTACGGCTAAAACGGGTTATTTTGTTTCTTTGGATTTATTTTAGTGGTAAATCTATGAATTTAAAAATTATATATATAAAAACATTGCCGATAATAATTCTGTTTTTATATTTCACAATTAAATTAACAATATTTTGTTAAATTTTGAAAACGCATTCTATTAATTGTGGAGTGATTGTTTGCGAGAATAAATTAATAATGCTCATCCTCAACTAGCAATTGAGGGATTATGTAACTTCATTCAGAAATACATCATCATAATATTTTAATTCAATATATTTGAAACTATAAAATTCAAAGGAGCATCGTTATGAATAAAAATATAGATAGTAGTGACAATAAGGTTAATTCTTTTATTTCTGATATGCCTTCTGCTGCCGCTGCTTATTTATCAACTACGATGAAGGGAAGTCAAACAGCTCAATTAGTGACTGGAAATGGTGCAATCGCATTAGATTTAGTCGTTGTTATTGATACGAGCGGCTCAATGTCTGATGAGGCAAGCGACCTTAGTAAGCAAATTGATGCCGCAATTGAAAAAGCATCAGCAAATTGCCCATCTCGTTTACGTGCGACATTTTTAGGTATTGAAGGGACATGGGCTGGTACAAAGTTTGATCAATCAGCAAGTGAGTATCTGATCAAGTTGGGGGTTAATGAACGTGATCTACAGGCTAGGCTGCCGTTTAGAGAATCAGATGGACGAGATCATGCTGGAAATAAAGAAGATCTTTGCCGAGCTGTTATTGATATTAGCAAACACTTTGATTGGCGTGATGATGCACGTAGAGCAATTTTTGTTTTAGGTGATGAGGGAATGGAGGGAGGTGGTGGAATTTTGACTCGCGCTGCGATAGCGAAAAACAATGAGGCAATATCTGTGGCTCAAGAAGCAGGGGTTAAGGTTTATACTTATCAAGGGACGCCAGATGATAGCCCAACAAACCTTGATCGTTTTCCCACCCTTGCGGATAGAGACAATGTGACAAGGGAATATGAACGTTTGGCAAAAGAAACCGATGGGCGTGCATATATTTACACGACAGGTATCGCCAATTTTGTGTTAGTACTGGAAGAAGTACTGTGTGATAGCCTGACACCACCAGTTTTACCGCATAAAGACTCTGTAGATTGCAATTCTGTGTGTGAACAACTGCCAAATATCATTGCAGCTGTGAATAAAATGTCGGACATAATCAATCGTACAATTGATTCTTGTTGCGGAAAAGAGAGTCGTAATTATCTAGATCAGTACGGTAAACGTTAAATTCAAATAAATAGAAAAAGGGGGAAGTATTTCCCCCTCTGATATTTTTCAATAGAACTATGATCAGTAAAATAGACCGATAATTGCGCAGTGGATCACGAATCCAACCATGAGTGGTACAGCGGTTCGCTTGACGACATCAAATGGTTGCAGTTTAGCCCCACTTGATACGGCAATAATGACCCCTGCAACGGGTGACATACCACGGCCCATATGGGAAGCCTGTTGCATTGGTAAGATCATTGCAATTGGATTTGCTCCCATGCTATGTGCGATCTGTGGGATCAATTCCACAAAGGCCAAGAAAGGTGCATTACCTGATCCCATGATGATTGCCGCAGCTAAGGTGACTAATGCAAATACCAGCGCCATTGCAAATGGTGGTAAGCCAACAGATTCAGCCATCAAAATCAATTGGTCAATCGCACCACTGACTTTGATACCATGTGCAAACACCCCAGCAGCAACAAGTAAGCCAACTACGTTACTAAAGGCATGACCCATACCATTTAAAAAGTGTTGGAAGCCATTACACACTGATTTGAAGTCGCGAAGACGTAGTGTTTCGAGCAGCATACAAATTGCCATCGCAATCAGTACAATAGTCACCACATCAAGATGGATCCCTTCAAAAAACAGGTTTGAAGAGCCAACGGCCATGATGATCGGTAGCATAGGTAAGATAGCGTAATACCCTGGAATGCTTTTTTTACTATCTTCTTTTTCATGAGATAGTACTGCTTTACCGATTTCAGGAATGAAGCCAGCCTTGCGGTCACAGTGGCGTTGCCAGAAAATATGCGTGATACCGACAGCTAAAACAGTTGCAAGCGCTGCGGGACCTTGATAATACAGCACATATTCAACGACAGACATATCAACGGCTTTTGCACCACGGATCGCATCAATCGCTGTTGGCGTATAGGCCACACCTAATGACGTTGCAATCACCCCCGCAGCAGATGCAGGCGATAAGCCAAGCCCAATCATGATTGGAAACATGGTTCCCATCAATAGTACGGCTAAGCCTGTTGCTGACGGAATGGCCAGTTGTAGGATACTTGCAAGCAGAAAGGAGAAAAATAGCAGTACATATGGAGAACGCATATTTTTCAGCGGCTTAGTTGCCACTCGCACAACGGCCTCATTAGCACCGATGTGATCCATATAATGGGCAAAACCCATTAGTGCCATGATCATTAATCCAAGATCTGCTGCGCGGCTACTAAACAGATCACGCATAACTTCAAATGGATCAAGCCATGTTAGGCCTGTGGATGCTACATTCTTGGGGAGAACAGGCCCCCAGCCGAGCGCTAAAGTAAAGATCATCAATACTAAACCCGCAATAAATAACACAGGTTCAGCTTTGTAACCTTTAAGGATAAAGCGCGCGACCAAAACAACGATAATGAGAACCGTTAGAATTGGGATCATGCTTTAGCTCCTGGTTTGAAGCGTTCAGCGGTGATCTGGACTACCTGTTTTAGTACATCACTGGCAGCATAGAGTGATTTAACGGGTAAATATTCATAGATTGAGTGGAAGTTATGTGCACCAGTAAAGATATTTGGGCACGGTAAACCATTTTGTGACAGAGCTGCACCGTCATAGCCGCCACGCATTGGGATCACTTTAGGTGTAATACCACAGGCTTGATAAGCATCAACCGCAATATCAATAGGGTAACGGTTTTCACCCTGTAAACTGTTATAAACGTTTGAATAGCGATCGGCGAGCGTACAAGTTACGCTTTCTTTACCCCATAAATCTTCACAGTGATTTGCCAATTTTTTCAAAAATGCCATGCGGGCACGGTAGCCTTCTTCTGTGAAATCACGCACATCCATTTTTAAGACCGTCCGTGCGCTATTACCAGACATCTGTTTGACCCAGTAATAACCTTCGCGACCTTCAGTATATTCAGGTGCTTCTCCCCCAGGTAACATGGCTATAAACTTTTGTGCCATCAATAATGAATTGATTAATTTACCTTTTGCTGACATGGGATGAGCAGATTTACCTGTAAAAACGATTTCAACATCACCTGCGTTCCAGTTTTCATACACTAATTCGCCAATACCACAACAATCGAGGGTATAAGCAAAGTCAGCACCAAACTCTTGTACGTCAAAGGCTTTTGCACCACGTAAGCCTTGTTCTTCATCAGGAACAAAGCCAATTTTGATGGTACCGTGTTTAATGTCTGGGTTTTGTTTGAAATATTGCAGCATGTCCATGATAGAGGCGATGGCCGCTTTATCATCAGCACCGAGTAGACTCGTTCCATCGGTCACAATAATATCGTCACCTAAGTAATCAGCTAACTCGGGAAACTCACTTTTACGTAGATAAATATTGAGTTCTTGGTTTAAGCATAGATCTTCCCCTGTGTAAGGTAAGATTTGCGCTTTTGTATCGTTAGTTTGTTCTGCACTGGTGTCTAAATGGCCAAAGAAAGCGACTGTTGGTACATCGTAGTCAAGATTAGAAGGGAGGGTTGCAGTCACAATGGCGGTGTCGCGTAATTTAATGTCTTCGACCCCCAGAGCTTCTAATTCTTGCTCTAATTTCTTTGCTAAAACGCGCTGGCCTTCTGAAGATGGCATGATACCTGCCGCGCCGTTTTCCCTATTGGTGGTGGTATTAATTTGGGTATAAGAAATAAACCGATCAACAATATTCATTATTTTCATTCTCCAACATCATAATGATGAATGTATTATTTTATGATTGCGGCGATAAAAAGAGGCTTCCATTTTTATCGCAATCTTTCTTTTATCATGAATAATGATGAGACAAATAATAGGCTAATTAATTTTTTTCAAAATGCTACCGAGTATTGAAAAATGATAATTAATAGAGGACATTTTTCATGCGATGAATTAAGATATCCGGCCTTCTGTTTACCTGATTTTTCAATTAATATATTGCTATTGAAACAAATCCTCTTATGATTTGACTTAATTCTGGCACTAAGTTAGTGAATCATTCTAATTATTTTTATATTTATTAATATAATAATGATTTGTTGTAATATATTGATTTATTGTGGTAATGCTGGGTGTTTATAATGAATTTAATAACGAATGCCTATTTTTTGTTGACGTGTTTTTGAATTGTTCGCGATGTGTATTTTGCTTTTTCTATTATTTTATAAAATCTAAATAAATAAGTTAAAAATAATCAGTGTAAATTTGACTTAAATGATAAAGAAAGGTTAATAATAAGCTATATATTGTTGTATTTCAAATTACCGTTTTTTTTATTACCGTAGTGTGGCTATGTTAATTCATACAAATGGTATTACTCTCTCTCGTGCTAGCTGCATATTCTAAATTATTTGGCGTATAAACGGTTTAATAGTGACTCGAAGAGTCAGCTTCGTCCTTGAAGCTGGCTAATGTAGTGCTCATATTTGGTTTTCAGCATTTTTCATTTACTTATCGCCAAATGACCACTCAACATGTCGATAAGGTAAAGATAGGCTAACGACCTAAGTAACCATCCCAATCTTTCCAAACGGGTTGTAGCCCCGCGCGGATCAGTGATTGAGCGACTTGAGCGGCACTACGGTTATCGTGTGGAGAAAACTGTTCTAGCTCTGCGTGGTCATCTGCATAGCCTCCCGGCTGGGTTTTTGATCCTGCACTGACGTTATTGATAGCCAAGGGAACAACGTGATCACGAAAGTAGGGTGATTCACGTGTTGAGAGCGATAGTTCTACATCCGGAGCTAGCAAACGAAATGCACAGATCAGTTGTACTAATTCAGTTTCGCTCATGAGTGAGGCGGGCTCTATACCACCAGCGCAGGGACGTAATCGAGGAAACGAAATCGAGTAACGGGTTTGCCAATAACGTTTTTGTAGATAAATAAGGTGTTCTGCCACCATATAGCAGTCAGTACGCCAATTGTTTGATAATCCAATTAAAGCACCGAGGCCAATTTTATCGATACCGGCTTGGCCTAGGCGATCTGCGGTTTCTAATCGCCAGTGAAAGTCCTGTTTTTTACCTTTAAGATGATGCAATTGATAGGCGGGTTCATGGTAAGTTTCTTGGTAAACCATGACGCCATCTAACCCTAATGTTTTCAGTTCTGCGTATTCCTCTGTGCTAAGTGGTTGTACTTCCATCATTAATGAACTGAAATAGCGGCGTATCGTAGGTAAGTGCTCGCGAAAATAATCCATGCCTACTTTTGTTTGATGCTCTCCAGTGACCAATAACAAGCTATCAAAACCAATTTTGCGGATGGTTTCGCATTCATTGATGATTTCCGTTTTATCGAGAGTCTTACGTTTGATACGGTTACTCATTGAAAAACCGCAGTAAGTACAATCATTAGCACATAGGTTGGATAGGTATAATGGCACATAGAAACCCACTGTATTGCCAAAGCGTTGGCGAGTTAATCGCTGAGCTTTTTGAGCCATAGGTTCAATAAATGGGCGCGCTGCTGGTGATAACAGTGCCATAAAATCGTCTAATATAAGTGTGTCGCGAGCAAGTGCATTTTGAACATCTTGAGTGGTCTTCGCATTGATGCGTAATGTCAGATCATCCCAATCAAGCTGCTGCCAGCGTTGACGGAAACTGTTGTTCATTGTAATGCCCCCAAAAACTCAGTTAATGGGCTAGAGGCTTCGGCATGCTGTTTTGTGGCTGCTAGCCCTGCAAGTCGCGCAAACTCAGCGGCTTCTAGGGCTAATTTGAATGCTTGAGCCATGAGAACAGGATTTTTAGCCACCGCGATGGCAGTATTAACCAGTACAGCATCTGCCCCCATTTCAATCGCTTCGAGAGCATGGCTTGGTGCACCAATACCGGCATCAACGACGACAGGAACCGTTGCTTGTTCAATAATGATTTGCAACATTTCTTTGGTTGCCAGCCCTTTGTTAGTACCAATCGGCGCTCCAAGAGGCATGACCGCCGCACAACCGACTTCCTCTAGGCGACGGCAAAGAACAGGGTCGGCACTGCAATAAGGCAGAACGACGAATCCTTCTTTGACCAGCTGTTCCGCTGCAATCAGTGTTTCGACTGGATCTGGTAGCAAATATTTCACATCAGGATGGATCTCCAGTTTTACCCAATGAGTTCCCAGCGCTTCACGTGCTAATCTCGCAGCAAAAATGGCTTCTTGGGCATTTTTAGCGCCAGATGTATTTGGTAGTAACTTTACGCCGATTTCTTGCAATGGCTGCAAAATGCCATCATTGCTGCCACGTAAATCGATACGTTTCATGGCCATCGTGACCAATTGACTACCTGATGCTGAAATAGCATCTTGCATCAGAGTCGAGTTGGCAAATTTACCTGTACCTGTAAAAAGGCGTGATTGAAAAGTGACATCTGCAATTGTTAACATGTTTAGCCCCCTGCAATAGCTTGGAACAGTAAAATATTGTCTTGGTCATTCACGGTATGCGAATCCCATTGATGACGCGGAATGATGACTTGATTGATGGCTAATGCTGTACCCGCAGTAGTTTGCTGTAGAGCCGCTAACAACTGAGTCACTGTTAAGGGAGCGCTAAACTCCATCGGTTGGTCATTAATTATAAGGCGCATGTTTCTTCTCGACAGACTGGACATTCAACTGAAGGTGTCAGCTGCAATGTATTCCATTGTTGGTTTTTACCATCAAATAATCGCAACTTACCGCTGAGTGATGAAGGTAACCCAATCAGTAATTTGATTGCTTCTAGTGCCTGTAATGTACCAATCACACCAACGACAGGACCAAGTACACCCGCAGTACGGCAATTCCGCTGTGGCTCTTCTTGATCTGGATATAAACAGGCATAACAACCGTGATTGAATGGTGGCTCAAGTACCATTAATTGACCGCCAAAACCCACCGCGCTACCACTGACTAATGTCGTATTGGTAAGGACACACGCTGCATTGACCGCATGCCGAGTGGCCATGTTATCGCAGCAATCAAGCACTAAATCGACTTGCTCAACTAAAGGCAGTAACGTTTTCGCATCTAATTTCTGCTGTAGCACATGTGTTTTGACTAAAGGGTTTAAGTTTTTAAGCCGCTCAGAAGCGAGTTTTGCTTTTGATTGTGGAATGTCATCGGTGCTATACAGGATCTGCCGTTGCAGATTAGAAATATGCAACTCATCGTGATCTGCGAGCCATAATTCACCGACACCTGCCGCCGTTAAATAAAGTGAAGCAGGGGCACCTAAACCGCCGAGGCCAACAATTAATACTTTGCTTGCTTTGAGCTTAGCTTGCCCTTCAGGACCAACATCTTCGAGTAATAATTGACGGCTATAACGCATAAATTCTTGATCATTTAACATGATATGCTCCTTGAATTAACCGATCGGCTTGAGGCACAAACGATCGGTTTGATTCAGGTAATCAATGATTTTCGACGAGTTGCAACAAGCTTTTGGTTGCCGCTAACCAGTCATCAGCTTTTGTGATCGCACTAACCAACGCAACACTACCTACCCCAGTTGCGAGTACCGCTGGTACTTTATCGATAGAGATCCCACCGATAGCCACAGTGGGATAATCAGGCGTTGCCTCAACCATCGATTTTAGGGTTTCCAGTCCTTGAGGGGATGATGGCATCACCTTCGTTTCAGTAGGAAAAATATGCCCCATTGCGATATAAGAAGGGCGCACTGATTTAGCGATGGCAAGTTCGTGTTCATCATGAGTTGAAACACCTAAACGCAATCCCGCTTGGTGTATCGCCACAAGATCGGTTGTTTCAAGATCTTCTTGTCCGAGATGAACACCATAAGCACCAAGTTCAACAGCCAATTGCCAATAATCATTGATAAAGAGGCGTGCGTTGTGTTGTTTTCCTAGTGCAATGGCTTGTTGGATAGCATCACGTACTTCATCATTTTGTTTATCTTTAATACGCAATTGAATTGTAGTAACACCTGCATTTAGCAGGCGTTCAATCCATTCCACAGAGTCCACAACAGGGTACAAACCGAGATACCGTTCTGTTGGTGGAAAAGGGGTATTAGGCAATTTTTTCATCGGTCACAACCTCTGCACTGTGGTACAACTCGCTACCATGAGAGCGAAATGCTTCAGACATTTGCTCCATACCCGCTTCTTTTTTCGCGGCATAATCACGAACTTCTTGTGAGATTTTCATCGAGCAGAATTTAGGTCCACACATGGAACAAAAATGCGCCACCTTACCAGAAGCTTGCGGGAGGGTTTCATCATGATAAGCACGTGCCGTGTCAGGATCTAAGGCAAGATTGAATTGGTCTTCCCAACGGAACTCAAAACGTGCTTTAGACATGGCATTATCACGAATTTGTGCGCCGGGATGCCCCTTGGCGAGATCAGCGGCATGAGCGGCGATTTTGTAAGTGATCAGCCCTTGTTTAACATCTTCTTTATTCGGTAAGCCTAAATGCTCTTTGGGTGTGACATAACACAGCATTGCACAGCCAAACCAACCGATCATTGCAGCACCAATCCCTGAAGTGAAATGGTCATAACCAGGTGCAATATCAGTCGTCAGTGGGCCTAGTGTGTAGAACGGGGCTTCATGACAATGTTCAAGCTCTTCGGTCATATTACGACGGATCATCTGCATTGGCACATGTCCCGGGCCTTCAATCATCACTTGAACATCATATTCCCAAGCAATTTTCGTCAATTCACCTAATGTATGTAATTCTGCAAATTGCGCTTCATCATTGGCATCTTGAATGGAGCCGGGGCGCAATCCATCGCCCAATGACAAAGAAACATCATAGGCGGCGCAGATTTCACAAATTTCGCGGAAGTTTTCATATAAAAAGTTTTCTTGATGATGAGATAGGCACCATTTCGCCATAATCGACCCACCACGCGAGACGATACCGGTGAGACGTTTCGCAGTCATTGGCACATAACGAAGTAGGACACCTGCATGAATGGTGAAGTAATCGACACCTTGCTCGGCTTGCTCAAGTAGCGTATCGCGGAACATCTCCCAAGTGAGGTTTTCAGCAACGCCATTGACTTTTTCTAACGCTTGATAGATAGGAACGGTACCGATTGGTACAGGGCTGTTGCGTAAAATCCATTCACGAGTCTCATGGATATAACGGCCAGTGGACAGATCCATTACAGTGTCGGCACCCCAGCGAGTCGACCAAATCAGTTTTTCGACTTCTTCTTCAATAGAAGAGGTTACTGAGGAGTTTCCAATATTGGCGTTAACTTTGACTAAAAAGTTACGGCCGATAATCATCGGTTCTGATTCAGGATGATTAATATTGGCTGGAATGATAGCGCGACCCGCAGCAACTTCTTGGCGAACAAATTCAGGCGTAATATTTTCAGGTAGATTGGCTCCAAAGCTTTGGCCTGGGTGCTGCTGAAGTAATACTTCACCACGGATACGCTCGCGACCCATGTTTTCACGAATAGCAATAAACTCCATTTCTGGCGTGATAATGCCTTTGCGTGCATAGTGAAGTTGAGTCACACAGTGACCAGCGAGTGCTTTTAAAGGCTGTGGGCGATGATTAAAACGTAAATGGTCGAGTCCTGCGTCGGCTAAACGTTGCTGTGTGAAGTCAGAGCTTAGGCTGTCGACTTGGGTGGTATCATTTCTTTCGCGTATCCAACCTTCACGAATTTTTGTTAACCCTTTATGAACATTTAGGTCTGAAGCGGGATCGCCGTAAGGGCCTGAAGTATCATAAACAGGAACTGGCTCATTGTCTTCCAGTATAGGGTTATCTTTATCACCGCCAATCAGGGTTGGAGAGAGCTGTATCTCACGCATAGGAACCTGAATATCATCTCTTGAGCCAGTAAGGTAGATACGTTGTGAATTTGGAAATGAAACACCAGAAATGGTGTTGATGAAGTCTTCAGCAGCATCGCGTTGTTGTTTACGGGTGCGAGCAGGTGCTGCTTTCGGCGAAAGATCAGTTGTAGGGATAACATTATTTTGGGACATAGCAATTTCCTGACATTGTCACGAGCAAACATATTGCTCTGGTTTATCGTAAGAAAGTTGCTTGTCTGGAGTCGGATGGAGTAATGGTAAGACGTTGTGCGTTAATTTTGCGGTACTATTAGTTTCGCCATATTGCTAGTTTTTTCATCAACCTAAAGGTGAGCGGCGAAACAACCAAAATTAGACGCTAAATGATTACTCTTGTTCCCTTCGCGGGTATTAACCCGATCAGGTTCCGCGGATCCCGAATTAACGGTCTCAGCCCGTGGTTTACACCACTGAGCACTCCGACAAGAGATCCCAGTATAGTGTTCTCCCCATTATTCTCAAGCGTTTTCCTCGTCATCATTCATACGATAAATGCGTTGGCCGCGCTCAGCTACCCAAGTCACATACTTGTGTATGCACTCCTTGGGATATCTTTACTTGTCTTTCCTCGTCATCATTCATACGATAAATGCGTTGGCCGCGCTCAGCTACCCAAGTCACATACTTGTGTATGCTCCTTGGGATATCTTTACTTGCCGCCTTTTTCTCGAATGAATGATTTAGAGGAAATGACATATGTGTGATTTAGAGGAAATGACATATGTGTGATTTAGGGGAAATGACATATGTGTGATTTAGGGGAAATCACATATCTATGGGCTAGAGACAAATCATATTTAAATAATGGTGTATTCAATGACTAGTCCTGATATAGGTTGACAACTTTTCAGGTATAAAATGCTCGATGAACCTCATCGGGCGTTTTATAGTTTAATGATAAATGAGGTCGCCTTTCATTATAAATCTGTATTGATTCTTCAACCAACCTCCTAGCCTGTTCTAAATTTCTCGGCTTTATTAACAAATATTCCATTTTTAATATCCCATTGACTCGCTCTGCTAATGCATTTTGATAACAGTCATAGCCATCCGTCATAGAACATTGAATATTATGTTTTTTATGGATTTCCTGATATTCCGACGAACAGTATTGTAAGCCTCGATCTGAATGATGGATCAAGGTCGTGGTTGAACTTCGTTTTTTTAATGCTTGTACAAATGATTTCTTGACGGCTTTTGTTTTCATATTGTCATCAAGATGATAACCCACTATTTTTCGCGAATAAGCATCGGTGATCAGACTTAAATAAGTATCTCCTTCGTGTGTGGATAAATACGTAATATCAGCAACCCACAGTTGCTCCGGTTGTGAAGGGATAAACCCTGATTTAATTAAATTTGGATGTCGATGAAATCGATGATGACTCAATGTTGTTCGATGATATGACCGCTTATTAGGCACTAATAAGCGATGTTCTCTCAACAAAGAAAATAATCGGTCACGACCAATAATTAATTGTTTTTGTTTCAAAAGAAAGTGTAATTTTCTCACCCCAAGCCTAGGGTGAACTGTTCGCTCAGATTTCACAGCACAAACAATAATTGCATCTAATTTTTTCCGCTTATCAGACGTATCTTGACGTTTGTAATAGGCTTGCCGAGTGATTTTCATAAAACGACAAGCTTTGGTTACGGTGAGTTTTTCAACCGTTTTTTCCTTAATAACTCGGCTTTGCGCTTTTTTGAGAGGCGAACTCCAAAATCCCTATCCATCACTTTGACAACCGCCTCAAAAAAATCAGCTTTGAGCTGCATCTCCTCAAGCTCTTTTTCAAGGGCTTTAATGCGTTGTTCAGGTGTTTGTTGCTCCGAGGTTTGGTTCATAGCAGCACCTTTATAAAGAGTATTGGGCGTACCTTCCGACCAATCTAATCTACCATGCTTACGTAACCAAACCAAAACAGTTGAACGCCCCTGTATGCCATATCGATATTGAGCTTGTTTATAGGTGAGCTCGCCTTTTTCTACTTGGTCAACAACCGCCAGTTTAAAGGCAAGAGAATAATCACGTTGAGTTCGTTTACCTATTGGTTTCATTACACTCTCCAATTTTAGATTGGAAAAGTGTCAACTTTATTTAGGACCGGTCACAAACTAAAAATAAGGCTATAAGTGCCAACGATACTGCCGCCAATTATTTTCTTCTGCGGCTTGTTGTAGCTTTTGATCGCCATTAACAATAAACACTTCATCGGCAAATTGACACATTGGCAGATCATTGGCGGAGTCGGTGTAAAAATAACAATAAGCATCAGTGATTGGCTGGTGGCTGATCCATTGCAATAACCGTTTAACTTTGCCTTGCTTGAAGGTGGGAATACCTTCTATTTCAGTCGTATAACAACCATTTTGTTGTTTAATATCAATCCCCATGGCCACGTCAGCACCAAAGCGTTGAGCGACTTTCTTCACAATAAATGAAACAGTTGCAGAGATCACTATGATCGGGATCGCTTGTTGCCGATAATGTTCTAAAGTGCGGATCCCCTCTGGGTACATTCGAGGGATGATCACTTCATCGATAAAATCATCTAGCCATGAATCAATTTTTTGAGTGGTGATACCTGACAGCGCTTGTAAGCTAAACCGCAGGTATGTCGTCATATCAAGTGTGCCCGCGTTATATTGAGCCATCATCTGTTTATCAGCCTCAACAAAACGTGGGTCGGTGATCACCTGTTTGTCCCATAAGTATTGTGTCCACAATACGCTGCTATCTCCTTCGATTAAGGTGTCATCTAAATCAAAAATAGCCAATTTATTATGCATTGTATTCCTTTCCATTTCGGCTAACTGAGCGCACGAATTTCATTTTTATTGAACATTAACTCGAGTCGTGTACCGGGTTCAAATAAACGCTCCGATGAACGGTTAAGTAAATCGACAGTCATGTTGCCCACTTGGGTATTCACTGAATAACGAATAATATTGCCTAATAGTTGGTGGTCAACAATGATGGCATCAACAGGGTGTGAAATATGATCGCCATAGTGACGGCCCGCTTCTTTAACATAAATGGATTCAGGGCGAATAGCGAGTGTGCCTTGCAAATTCAGGCCGAGTAATGCGTTAGCCTTTTCCGCTTCAACAAGATTATAGTTGCCCATAAAGCGGGCGACAAATTCACTTGCAGGCTGAGTATAAATATTTTCGGCGGTATCGCTTTGGATAATCGCCCCTTTATTCATTAAAAAGATGCGATCAGACATGATCATGGCTTCATCCTGATCATGAGTAACAAAAATGGTGGTCAGTTTGAGTTCGCGTTGAATGTGACGGATCTGTTGGCGTAAGTGTTTACGAATACGTGCATCAAGTGCAGAAAGGGGTTCATCAAGTAACAAAATCTGAGGTTTCATCACTAAAGCACGCGCTAAGGCTACGCGCTGACGCTGACCGCCAGAAAGTTGATGAGGAAATTGTTGCTCTTTGCCTTGTAATTCCACCATATCGATCACTTCGGCAACGGCTTTTTTACGCTCGCTATTCTCCACTTTGCGCATTTTCAAACCAAAGGCAATGTTGTCTTCAACCGTCATATTTGGGAACAAGGCATAACTTTGAAAAACCATCCCAACCCCACGTTGCTGAGCGGCTTGCTGGGTAATGTTTTTACGGTTGATATACAGTTCACCGTTATCAGGTTGTTCAAGGCCGGCAATGCAACGTAATAATGTTGATTTTCCACAGCCACTTGGTCCTAATAGAGTGATGAACTCACCTTTTTCAATCGTAAATTGGATATTTGAGAACACTTGGTTTTGGCCGAAGGATTTAGTTAAATTTTCAGCAATCACATAACTCATTATTCATCTCCAGAACGACTCATACGAGTCGCTAGCCAAGTCAGTAGTAGAGTAAATAGGAAATAGGACATCACTAACGCAGAGGTAAAGTGGCCGCTGGTTTGACGCATGTTAAACAGGTAAATTTGTAATGTTTCATAACGGGTGCCGACTAAAATATTGGCAAATACGAACTCACCCATTAAAAATGAAAATGAAATTAGCAAAGAGACTAATAATCCTTTGCGGATATTCGGCAATATGATCAATAAAAAGGCTTTAAAAGTACTTGATCCTAGTAAATGTGCTGCATCCATCAAATCATGTAAATTAATGCCTTGGAAGCTATTCGCCAGTGCGCGGTACATAAAAGGTAATGTGATAGTGAAGTATGTGCCAATTAGGATCCACGGGGTACCCACTAACATAAAAGGCTCATCGGCAAAAATTTGTAATAGCCCGACGGAGGAAACGACAGGGGGAATAGCAAATGGTAGGATGATCAATAAATCCATCAATCCTTTTAGTTTTGGGAATCGATAGAACACCGCGAAGGTCATCGGCAAAATGACTAAGGTGCTAATCAGTAATGTGCCAAAACAAATAATCAATGAACGGCCAAAGGCGAGTAAAAATCGCGGATCTTGCCATAGCTGTAGATACCATTTTAGCGATAAAGCATCAGGCAGTATGGTTGCTCCCCATTGTGTTGCAATGGAATAAATAAAGGTTGCAACAATGGGTAGCGCAAGCACACTGACGACACTAATCAGAATTAATTTATGCAGCCACAGTCCTGAGTTGTGGCTTGTTTTTGTTGTCATGCTATGACTTGGCATGGTAGCTCCGTTTTAACAGCCAATGATGAATGGCAGTAATAAACCCTAGGATCATGATCAGCAGTACCGATAATGCAGCTGCCATATTGGGTTCTAAATAGAGATCACCTGAAACAAGGCTGGCTATACGGATCGTGACAAGATTGTAATTGCCACTTGTCAGTGCATATGTACTTGCATAAGCACCTACCGCATTAGCAACTAAAATAATAAATGTTCCCAATAATGCAGGTGCAATGACAGGAATGCCTACTTTGCACCAATAAGAAAACTTGCTCGCCCCCATGGTTTTGGCGGCATCTTCCCATTCAGGTTTTAAAGCATCAAAAGCGGGGTAAAGTAATAAAATCCCAAGTGGAATTTGGAAGTAGATATACAACACCATGAGCCCACTAGCGCTGTAGATATTGAAATCTTCAATAATCCCCCATGCTTTAAGCTGTAGGGTAATTGCCCCGTTAAATCCTAAAATAATAATAAAAGCAAAGGCTAACGGGACTCCACTAAAGTTACTTGCCATGGTCGTGAAAGAGATCATCATGCTGCGAATTTTGCCCTGCATTTTATAAATTGAAAATGCAGTCACAGCAGAGATTAGCAGGCCAATCACACTACAAATAATCGATAACCACATAGTGTTTTCAAAAGCTTGCAGATAAAAATCGTTGCTAAAAATTTCAAGATAATTTGCAAAAGACCAACTCTCTTCATAGATAAAGCTATTCACGAATACCCAAATCATGGGAGCAATTTGGAATAAACAGAACAGGATCAGAAAAGGTAGCGTTAGCAGAGCAGCTTGCCAGTGAAAACGTGAAAAATATTTTTTGTACATCGCTATTTTTCCTTGTTGATGGCTTGCTTGCTGGTAGCGAGTACTGATGTCAGCCATTATTTGTCTCCTGCCAATAGCTCGTTACAGATATTTTTATCTACATAGTCAACACCGAGCAGGGCACAAACGGTTCCACAAAGCGCAGTTTGTTCTACACGACATGCTGCTTGGTGTGAAAAGCGTTCGCCAATAACAAACAATGGAACGGAACGTTCTTCAGGGAGGGTACCACCGTGACTATGGTCATTATTCATTCCATGATCACTGGTGATGATGATCTGATAGCCTTGTTCAATCCATGAAGGTAAGTAATTAGCTAAAATAATATCTGCTTTACGTGCACTATTACGGTATTGTGACGAATCCAGCCCAAATTTATGGCCTGTATCATCAATATTCATCGGGTGGATGAGTAAAAAGTCAGGTAGATATTGAGTACGAAGGTATTCAGCATCAATAAATAAGTGGTCATCTGGATAATGATCAGCTTGGTAAAAGCAACCGTGTTGAATGGCGAGTTGCTTATCGTTGGTAAAACGATCCCGCGTAGCAACGAAAGGAGATCGATTGTACAGCTCGCTAACCCAGTAGTAGGCGGCGGCAGCCGTGGTCTTTCCTGCTTTTTGTGCTAACGAAAAAATACTGTCAAAGTGAGAAAGTCGAACAATCTCATTATTAACAATACCGCTATTGACGGGGGCAATACCCGTTAAGATACACTCATACAATGGGCGTGACATGGAGGGAAGCTCGCACTCCATTTTATATAATGTTGCGCGATCAGCTTCGATAAGGCCATTAAGATAGCCCATGCAATGATGGGCTACTTGATAGCTCAGGCCGTCTAGAACAACAAGTATGACTTTATCAGACATGAGACAATAAATTCCTGAATATGTATTATTGCTGGTGGATTAGCACCTGTTGTTGCCACATTTTTGGTAACGTGCGAGAGGATTTTTCCCAGCCATCGCCATCTTTAATTGGATGAACATTTTTATATTGCTCATCAGGTAGTAGTTTGGCTTTAATATCTTCAGGAAGCGTTAGGTGTTCCGCTCGAATCGGGCGTGCGTAACCTTCTGCTAAATTGATTTGTCCCTTATCACTAAAGATAAATTCACGAGCCAATTTTGCCGCGTTTGGGTTTTTGGCATATTTATTAATAATGGTGGTGTAACCAGAAATGACTGAACCGTCAGAAGGAATGATGACAGTAAAGCGGTCACGATTGATTTGATCGCGGTAATTTAATGCGTTGAAGTCCCAAAGAATGCCAACCTCAACTTCGCCTTTTTCAATATTGGCCACAGTTGGGTCATTAACAGAAAGACGTTTTTGTTTCGCTAACTCAGCAAAAAATGCGATTGCCGGTTGTAGATTATTTTCATTACCGCCGCGTGCAAATGCTGCGGCTAATACCGCATTATTAGCTTGAGCAGCAATACCGACATCACCAACGGTCACTTTATATTTTCCTTTGAGTAAGTCGTCCCAACTTTTGGGCGCATCTTTGACTAATTCATTATTAATCATGAAAGCGATGGTACCGGTATAAGCAAGTGCCCAATGGCCTTCTTTATCTTTTGCCCAGTCAGGAATTTGTGACCATGTGGTGGGTTTATAGGGCTGAGTTACACCTTTTAGTACAGCTACTGGGCCAAATGAGGCTCCCACATCGCCAATATCAGCTGTTGCGTTATTTTTTTCTGCGGCAAACTTAGCAATTTCTTGAGCAGAGCTCATATCCGTATCTTGATGCTTTAATCCATAGTTTTTTTCAAGATCTTGCCAAGTCCCTTTCCAGTTAGCCCATGTATCTGGCATGCCAACGCTGTATACTTGACCTTCTTTTTTCGCTGCATCGATCAGTGAAGTTAAATCGGTATCTGCTGCTAAGGCAAGACTTGAAGTAGTTAACGAAATCAAAACCGCAGGTACGATAGCTTTCATGTTGTCTCTCACTATAGAGGAGTCGTATTGGTTAGTTAGCATGCTAGTTATCCAACATGACAGTGAGTTGACGGTTTTGTGACGCTTTTTATACTCGTTATACTTTTAGTTGCCGCGTTGTTGAACTGCGCTCACTCGCGCAAGTCACATCGTTTCTATGCTCCTAGAATCTCGTTTGCTTGTTGCCTAGCGGCCCCTCGAATTATTTAGGGTGTAGATACTGCGAAGAAACTGTCTAAAAAATGTCAAAAAGGATCATGAAAAGTGATTAAGTAAAATGACTAGATTACATCAGGTAAAAAAAGCGTATCTTATATAGAGATAAAATCATTTAAATCAATATACGATGTAAAAAATGCAAAAAATAACATTAACTGGAACAGAAACAGGTTGGTGGTTTGTTTGTTTCGCTGGGCGCTTGTGGTTGCCGCAAGGTGATGTCCCGAGAGGAACCGCCAGTCATTGGTCTTTATCAGGTAAGATAGCGACGCCTATCGGTGAATGGCAAGGGGAAACAGTTTGGTTGATTGCTGAAAAAATGCCAACGGATATGGCTTCACCTCGCTTAGTCACTTCGCAGGATGAAGGTTTATTTCGCTTAGCAGGGAGAGGCGTTCAACTCGCCGAGTTTTATCGTTCTCACCGCTATTGTGGCTATTGTGGTACCGCGATGCGTCATAGTACATCCGAGTGGGCATGCCTTTGTGATCATTGCCATGAGCGTTATTACCCCCAAATCGCCCCTTGTATTATTGTCGCTATTCGCCGTGGTGATCATATCTTATTGGCACAACATCGTCGTCATACGCAAAATCCACTTTTTACCGTATTGGCGGGCTTTGTTGAGGTCGGTGAAACGCTAGAAGAAGCGGTTGCACGCGAAGTCATGGAAGAAAGCAGTATTAAAATTAATAATATTCGCTATGTCTCTTCCCAGCCTTGGCCTTTCCCCCATTCGTTAATGATGGGTTTTTTAGCTGACTATGAAAGCGGTGAAATCAATGTCGATCCCAAGGAGTTATTAAATGCTGCGTGGTATCACTACAATGATCTTCCCAAGATCCCACCCGGTGACACGATAGCGAGACGTTTAATTGAGGATACAGTGGCATTATGTCGCCAAGAGGACTATTGATATACCAATTTGCTTAGGCGCTGATATTGTTATGCCTATCATGCTACAATAGCCGCTCTTAGCCATTTGCGGCGGCCACTGATTATAATGGAGTAAATAATGACTGAGTTGAAAAATGACCGCTATCTACGTGCCCTGTTGCGCCAACCAGTAGATACCACCCCTGTATGGATGATGCGTCAAGCAGGGCGTTATCTACCAGAGTACAAAGCAACTCGTGCTCAGGCTGGTGATTTTATTGCTCTGTGCAAAAATACTGAGCTTGCATGTGAAGTGACACTTCAGCCATTACGCCGCTTTCCATTAGACGCTGCTATTTTGTTTTCAGACATTTTAACTATCCCTGATGCGATGGGGCTAGGGCTATATTTCGAAACTGGTGAAGGCCCTCGTTTTGAAAAACCAATAACCCGTTTTGCTGATATCGAAAACCTTCCTGTTCCTGACCCTGAAATGGAGCTGGGATATGTTATGAATGCAGTGAGAGCCATCCGTAAAGCGCTCAATGGTGATGTTCCTTTGATTGGTTTTTCAGGTAGCCCATGGACATTGGCCACTTATATGGTTGAAGGGGGAAGCAGTAAGGCCTTCACTAAAATTAAAAAAATGATGTATGAAGACCCGAATGCACTGCATCTTCTACTCGATAAACTCGCTGATAGTGTGATCTTATACTTAAATGCACAAATACGTGCGGGTGCACAGTCCGTGATGATTTTTGATACTTGGGGCGGCGTGCTCACTAAGCGTGATTACCTCCAGTTCTCTCTTAACTATATGCATAAAATCATCAATGGTTTAGTACGTGAAAACGAGGGGCGCCGCGTGCCTGTAACTTTGTTTACTAAAGGTGGCGGTCAGTGGTTAGAAGAAATGGCTGCAACGGGGTGTGATGCATTAGGACTTGATTGGACAACTGAAATTGCTGATGCGCGTCGTAGAGTCGGGGATAAAGTTGCTCTACAGGGCAATATGGATCCATCTATGTTATATGCACCGCCAGCACGCATTGAAGAGGAAGTGCAAAATATATTGGCTGGCTTTGGCCACGGCAACGGGCACGTCTTTAATTTAGGTCATGGTATTCATCAAGATGTTCCACCTGAGCATGCAGGTACATTCGTTGATGCAGTACACCGGTTTTCTCGCCAATACCATCAATAATTGATCGGTTTTTATAACGGTGTATTAGGAGCTGTTGGTTTTTACAACGAGAAAGGTCAGCAGTTCCTATGTTTCTTGTAAGTGCGCTGTTATCTTCTATCATTAATCTTTAAACATATTACGCGTTGTATTTGCTATGGTTATAGATACTCAAAGATTACGGCAACAGCAAGCCGATAAAGCACAGCTTATTATTCTAGATGATAGTGATATCCAGCCTGCTTTTATTGGTGGTGCAGACGTTGGGTTTGAACAACAAGGAGCGATAACGCGAGCCGTGATCGCTGTATTGTCATGGCCTGACCTACAGCTGGTGGAGTATCAAATAGCACGAGTGCCAACAACATTACCCTATATACCGGGATTGTTATCTTTTCGTGAAGTCCCAGGATTGATGGCCGCTTGGCAACAATTGCAACAGAAACCCGATATTGTATTAGTGGATGGTCAAGGCATCGCTCATCCTCGGCGTTTTGGTGTGGCTTGTCATTTTGGTTTGCAGGCAAATATTCCAACAATTGGGGTGGCAAAAAGCCGATTGTATGGTGAGTACGCGCCTGTTGATGAAGAAAAAGGCAGTTTTCAGCCATTGACTCATTGCGATGAACAATTGGGATGGGTACTAAAAAGTAAAAAACGTTGTAATCCTTTGTTCATTTCACCGGGTCATAAAGTGAGTATTTACTCATCCCTCAAATGGGTCGAACGCTGTTTGCGAGGTTATCGACTACCTGAGCCAACACGATTTGCTGATGGAATAGCCTCAAACAGACTACTTTTTGAGCGAATGAATGAGAAATACAGCTAATTATCAGCAAAATATGTGGCATTGGCAGTTTTTCAGGTAAACTGCGAGGTATTGAGATTGATGAGTCTGAAATTATGTTGAGAAATCCCATTCATTTGAGGTTGGAAAAATTAGAAAGCTGGCAACATGTCACTTTTATGGCGTGTTTGTGCGAAAGAATGTATCCCAACTATCAAATGTTTTGTCAGCAAAGTGGTTTTGCTGATGCGAAGGCGTTTCGATCGATTCTTGATCTGGTGTGGGAAACGTTAGTCATAAAAGATAGCAAAGTTAATTTCGACAGCCAGTTAGAGAAATTGGAAGAAATTATTCCTTCAGCAGATGATTTCGATATTTATGGCGTTTATCCTGCTATTGATGCTTGTATTGCTTTAGGTGAAGTCATTCACTCAAAACTGAGCGGTGAAACCCTTAGTCATGCAATTGCAGTTAGTGAAGCATCAATTCGTACCGTGGCCATGCTCGAAATGACGCAAGCCGGTAAGGAAATGTCAGAAGAAGAACTTAAAGAATTATCCTCTATCGAGGAAGAATGGGATATCCAGTGGGAAATTTTCCGTTTACTGGCAGCCTGTGAAGAGCGAGACTTAGAGTTAATTAAAGGATTAAAATCTGACCTCCGTGAAGCGGGGGTGAGCAATATTGGCATTACAATAGGCTAAATTGACGTTTTCAATGATCAAAACGTGACTTAGCACAGTAATGCTGATGACTAAGACTTCACATTTGCCCCTAGACTGGTCTACATTTAGGGGCGAGAAGAGAAGTGGCTATCGGGGCGTGTATCAGGGGTGTCAATTTGGCATATCCGACGCACTCGATGCTTAGCAAACGATAAACACACTGTGTAAGGATAATTTATGAACAAGACTGAATTAGTTGATGCTATCGCAGAATCAGCAGACCTGACTAAAGTACAGGCTAAAGCAGCATTAGAATCAACTCTGAATGCTATTTCAGAAACGCTGAAAAAAGGCGAGCAAGTACAACTGGTCGGTTTCGGTACTTTCAAAGTCAGCCACCGTGCAGAGCGTACCGGTCGTAACCCGCAAACTCGCGAAGAAATCACTATCCCAGCAACTAACGTTCCAGCTTTCTCTGCCGGTAAAGCACTGAAAGAAGCAGTAAAATAATAAAGTTGCAAGCAATGATCACCAAGAGGGGTATTAGAAGACCCCTTTTGTTCATGCGAAAAGGGCTGCTGGTATTGGGAGTTCTCTCAATGCTCAGCGCCTGTTCCTCTCGTTCCCAATTTCCTGAATTTAGTGCTAGTGGATTTATTGCCGATGATGGCGTGATCCGCATGTGGCGTCTTAATGACGCAAAAGACAACCCCCAAGTACTGATGGTCGTGTATAGCCCTTATAAAGGCACAGATACTTCAGTCAATTTCTTTGAATATCGCTCAGGCCAGCTCTGGCAAATTCGTAGCCAAATTCTAAATGCAGGCCAGCAACAAATTATGGAACAGTTGCGATTTGATAAGAATGAGAATGTCATTTTTATGCAGCGAGTCGAAAAAGAGCAAAAAACCGCACTTTCACAAGATGAAATTATCCGTTGGCAATTCGAAGCTAAACGCATTCTCGATATTAATACCGCGTTAGTCGTTGGTGGGGTTCAACTTTATCAAGGCCGCTGGTCACAAAATCAAGTCGTGACTTGTGATGGTGATATTAAGAAAGTTGAGTTTGAACCTTATGCACAGAACTGGCTGGAAAGCCGAGCTAAGGTTTGGCATAAGCAATTGAATATTGCTTGGCTGGAGGCCCCAGAAGGTAATCAGCTTTTAATGGTAGCGGATACGGATTTTTGCCGCTGGCAACCGAGTAAAGATTCGTTATAACCTCACCGCTCGTCGTCTTTCGCATCCTAACGTTGTTGGCTTCAACAACTCACCTTAGTCACATAGTTATCTATGCTCCTAGGGATAAGTTACTTTGCCGCCTAGTTAGGCTACGAAATACTTGGAGCTTTTGCCTGTTAGTAAAAAACAAAACCTAACAGAAAAATGCAATAAAAAAGCTGATAAAGCGGTTTTGTTGAAACCTTTTTATCAGCTTAGTGTGCTTAGCTTTTTGTGATCGCTACTTCAAACGTGCAATGGCGCGGTAACCAATGTCTTTACGGTAAAAACTGCCATCCCAATGGATATTTTCTGCCGCTTGGTAGGCTTTTTGCTGTGCTTGAGCAATATCATTACCGAGGGCTGTGACACACAGCACACGACCGCCGGCTGTCGTCACTTCACCCTCTTTTAGCTTTGTACCTGCATGGAACACTTTACTATCAGCAGCGTCTTTTGTTGGTAAGCCATGGATCACATCACCGTTATGATAGTCGCCAGGGTAACCACCCGCGGCAATAACAATACCTAATGCAGGGCGCTCATCCCATGATGAATCTTTACCTGCTAGCTCACCTTTTGCTCCAGCAAGACATAATTCAACGAGATCAGATTGTAGGCGCATCATAATTGGCTGAGTTTCAGGATCACCAAAACGACAATTAAATTCGATAACTTTTGGATTGCCTGCTTTGTCAATCATTAGGCCTGCATAGAGAAAACCTTGATAACGATGACCTTCTGCATCCATCCCTTTAACAGTGGGATAGATAACTTGTTCCATAACGCGTTGGTGGATCTCATCTGTCACAACAGGAGCGGGTGAATATGCCCCCATACCTCCGGTGTTTAGGCCTGTATCACCGTCACCTACACGCTTATGATCTTGGCTGGTTGCCATTGGAATGACATTCTCACCATCCACCATCACAATAAAACTTGCCTCTTCGCCATCCAGAAATTCTTCAATAACGATACGATGACCTGCATCGCCAAATGCATTGCCTGCAAGCATATCTTTTACGGCATCTTTGGCTTCAGCTAGTGTCATTGCAACGATGACACCTTTACCCGCAGCTAGGCCATCAGCTTTGATTACGATTGGTGCGCCGACCTTATCTAAATAAGCGAGCGCAGGTTCAACTTCCGTGAAGTTTTGGTAATCGGCAGTTGGTATTTTATGGCGAGCTAAAAAGTCTTTGGTGAATGCTTTAGATCCTTCTAGCTGAGCCGCGCCCTGTGTTGGGCCAAAAATAGTTAATCCAGCGCTCTGGAATGCATCAACAATACCAATCACTAATGGCGCTTCAGGACCGACGATGGTTAAACCAATCTGCTTATCTTTTGCAAATTGCAGTAAGCCATCAATGTCAGTTGCCGCAATATCAACATTCTCAAGTGCGGATTCTAATGCTGTTCCTGCATTACCGGGAGCAACATAAACTTTATCTGCAAGTGGTGATTGAGCCGCTTTCCATGCTAGAGCGTGTTCACGGCCACCGCCACCAATAATTAAAATATTCATACTTAAACTCCAGATTATTAATGGCGGAAATGACGCATATTAGTGAAAATCATCGCGATACCATGCTCATTAGCGGCATCAATTACTTCATTATCACGAATTGACCCACCAGGCTGGATAACACAAGTGACGCCGACAGCAGCCGCTGCATCAATACCATCACGGAATGGGAAAAATGCATCTGATGCCATCGCACAACCAGCAACTTCTAAACCTTCATCAGCAGCCTTGATACCTGCGATTTTCGCAGAGTATACGCGACTCATCTGCCCTGCACCGATACCAATAGTCATATCATTTTTGGCATAAACAATTGCATTCGATTTAACGAACTTAGCCACTTTCCAGCAGAACAAGGCATCTTTAAATTCACGCTCAGTAGGCTGGCGCTTAGTGACAACGCGGAGATTGTCTTGTTCGACCATACCTAAATCACGATCTTGTACTAATAAACCACCATTAACACGCTTAAAATCTAGGCCTGCAACAGGCTTATCCCACTCACCACAAGTGAGGACACGGACATTTTGCTTAGTGGCTAATACAGAAAGTGCGTCAGTCGCTACTGTTGGAGCGATGATCACTTCAACAAACTGGCGTTCGATGATGGCTTCTGCGGTTGCTTTATCAAGCATACGGTTAAATGCAATGATGCCTCCAAATGCAGAAGTTGGATCTGTTTTAAATGCACGGTCATAAGCTGCATGAAGATTATTGCCAATAGCGACCCCACACGGATTAGCATGTTTTACGATCACACAAGCTGGCTCTTCAAAGGATTTAACACACTCTAAGGCAGCATCGGTATCAGCGATATTATTATAAGATAAAGCTTTGCCCTGAATTTGTGTAGCAGTAGCGATAGACGCTTCTTTTGGATCTTCTTCTATATAGAATGCGGCATCTTGATGGCTATTTTCACCGTAACGCATATCTTGTTTTTTAATAAAGTTTAAATTCAAGGTACGTGGGAAACGGCCAGATGGTTGAGTGGTGTCGCCATAGTATGGTGCAACCAACTCGCCGAAATAGTTGGCAATCATGCTGTCATACGCTGCCGTATGCTCAAACGCTTTAATCGCAAAGTCAAAACGTGTAGACCAATTTAATGAATTATTATGATTATCGAGCTCTTCAATAATTTTTTCATAGTCATTGCTATTAACCACAATGGCAACATCTTTATGGTTTTTTGCCGCAGAGCGAACCATTGTTGGCCCACCAATATCGATATTCTCAACGGCATCTTCTAATGTACAGCTAGGTTTTGCGACAGTTTGTGCAAATGGATATAAGTTAACGACGACCATATCAATGGGCTGGATGTCATGTTGTTGCATGATCTCATCATCGGTACCACGGCGACCTAAGATCCCACCATGCACTTTAGGATGCAGTGTTTTGACGCGGCCATCCATCATTTCAGGGAAACCTGTATAGTCTGAAACTTCAGTGACTTTTAAACCTGATTCGGCGAGCAGTTTTGCAGTTCCACCCGTAGAGAGCAGTTCAACACCTCGTTGAGAAAGCGCCTTAGCGAATTCAACAACACCTGTTTTATCAGAAACACTTAGCAGGGCACGACGAATTGGACGAAGCTGTTGCATGAGATAGATCCCTTGGATATTGAAAGCAATAAAACCGTAACAGTGAGTTTAAAGAATAAAGGCTTTTCTTATATACCTATTTACTATTGCTGCTGTGTGATTACATCGACATGGTTATAGATATAGAAGAAGCCACTACAATTTCAGACCATAAAAAGAAAATCAACGATGAATTTTCAGGCTAATTGTAACGCAAACGTTTGCGTAATGCGCGATATATTTCAATTATTTTTATTGTCGTGGATAACTTTGTGTATAACTCTGTATAAACACCGCTTTTGCTGTGTAATGCAGCAGTTGAATAAAAAAATGCAAAAAAGGGGTTGCCAGAATTTTCTGACTCCCTATAATGCGCATCCACTGACACGGCAAGCCGCTCCGGTGGTGAGGTTTGAAAAATAACCCCGATGACAGTTGAGGTGAAAAAGAAAGAAAAAGTTAAAAATAATCACTTGACTTTCTGATAGAAAAACGTAGTATACGACACCTCGCGACAACAACCTAAACGGTTAATATCGAAAGATAAAGTCGCAACGCTCTTTAACAATTTATCAGACAATCTGTGTGGGCACTCACAAGACACTATCAAAAAAATATTTGATTTTAAAGTTTTGAAGAGTGACTAACACGTTAATTCATATATATGAAATAAGGTAGTAACGCTTATTTTGGAAGGGTAACGCGAAAGCAAGCAGCGATGAGCCGAGACAGTACTTAGGTACGGCAAGGTGAGGCAATGTGCAGCTGACAAAGTTAGCCGAACAAAAGAACGTTACGGTCAGTAAGACATTCTTTGAGCATCAGACTACTTTTAATTGAAGAGTTTGATCATGGCTCAGATTGAACGCTGGCGGCAGGCCTAACACATGCAAGTCGAGCGGTAACAGGAGAAGCTTGCTTCTCGCTGACGAGCGGCGGACGGGTGAGTAATGTATGGGGATCTGCCCGATAGAGGGGGATAACTACTGGAAACGGTGGCTAATACCGCATAATCTCTTAGGAGCAAAGCAGGGGAACTTCGGTCCTTGCGCTATCGGATGAACCCATATGGGATTAGCTAGTAGGTGGGGTAATGGCTCACCTAGGCGACGATCCCTAGCTGGTCTGAGAGGATGATCAGCCACACTGGGACTGAGACACGGCCCAGACTCCTACGGGAGGCAGCAGTGGGGAATATTGCACAATGGGCGCAAGCCTGATGCAGCCATGCCGCGTGTATGAAGAAGGCCCTAGGGTTGTAAAGTACTTTCAGTCGGGAGGAAGGCGTTGATGCTAATATCATCAGCGATTGACGTTACCGACAGAAGAAGCACCGGCTAACTCCGTGCCAGCAGCCGCGGTAATACGGAGGGTGCAAGCGTTAATCGGAATTACTGGGCGTAAAGCGCACGCAGGCGGTTGATTAAGTTAGATGTGAAATCCCCGGGCTTAACCTGGGAATGGCATCTAAGACTGGTCAGCTAGAGTCTTGTAGAGGGGGGTAGAATTCCATGTGTAGCGGTGAAATGCGTAGAGATGTGGAGGAATACCGGTGGCGAAGGCGGCCCCCTGGACAAAGACTGACGCTCAGGTGCGAAAGCGTGGGGAGCAAACAGGATTAGATACCCTGGTAGTCCACGCTGTAAACGATGTCGATTTGGAGGTTGTGCCCTTGAGGCGTGGCTTCCGGAGCTAACGCGTTAAATCGACCGCCTGGGGAGTACGGCCGCAAGGTTAAAACTCAAATGAATTGACGGGGGCCCGCACAAGCGGTGGAGCATGTGGTTTAATTCGATGCAACGCGAAGAACCTTACCTACTCTTGACATCCAGAGAATTAGCAGAGATGCTTTGTGCCTTCGGGAACTCTGAGACAGGTGCTGCATGGCTGTCGTCAGCTCGTGTTGTGAAATGTTGGGTTAAGTCCCGCAACGAGCGCAACCCTTATCCTTTGTTGCCAGCGATTCGGTCGGGAACTCAAAGGAGACTGCCGGTGATAAACCGGAGGAAGGTGGGGATGACGTCAAGTCATCATGGCCCTTACGAGTAGGGCTACACACGTGCTACAATGGCGTATACAAAGAGAAGCGACCTCGCGAGAGCAAGCGGAACTCATAAAGTACGTCGTAGTCCGGATTGGAGTCTGCAACTCGACTCCATGAAGTCGGAATCGCTAGTAATCGTAGATCAGAATGCTACGGTGAATACGTTCCCGGGCCTTGTACACACCGCCCGTCACACCATGGGAGTGGGTTGCAAAAGAAGTAGGTAGCTTAACCTTCGGGAGGGCGCTTACCACTTTGTGATTCATGACTGGGGTGAAGTCGTAACAAGGTAACCGTAGGGGAACCTGCGGTTGGATCACCTCCTTACCATTGAAGTGTTTTTGTGAAGTGCTCACACAGATTGTCTGATGAAATAGAGTCAACGGTATCATATAGGCTTGTAGCTCAGGTGGTTAGAGCGCACCCCTGATAAGGGTGAGGTCGGTGGTTCAAGTCCACTCAGGCCTACCAAAATCGAATGAATGCTACGTTGTATCTCAGCTCGTTTACCTAGTGTAAACGTCGCTAAGCTACGCCTTGCCTTAATTCGATTTCGTTTTTAATCACACCGATTAAAGACGGCGATGATACTGTCAAACCTGTTATGGGGCTATAGCTCAGCTGGGAGAGCGCCTGCCTTGCACGCAGGAGGTCAGCGGTTCGATCCCGCTTAGCTCCACCATAATACTTTTGAATTATTCAGAATAGATTAGTTAATTAAATAGTCTATTGCGAATAATTATGCTCTTTAACAATCTGGAACAAGCTGAAAATTGAAAACAACGCACATTGTTTATCGCTTAAACAATGTGAGAGTCTCTCAAAAATCTCAACTTGAAGATGTCGTCAACAGACAGAAACCGTCGGGTTTCATGTCGACTGACAAAAAAGACACCTTCGGGTTGTGAGGTTAAGCGACTAAGCGTACACGGTGGATGCCTAGGCAATCAGAGGCGATGAAGGACGTGCTAATCTGCGATAAGCGTCGGTAAGGTGATATGAACCGTTATACCCGACGATTTCCGAATGGGGAAACCCAGTGCAATTCGTTGCACTATCGTTTGATGAATACATAGTCAAACGAAGCGAACCGGGGGAACTGAAACATCTCAGTACCCCGAGGAAAAGAAATCAACCGAGATTCCCCTAGTAGCGGCGAGCGAACGGGGAGCAGCCCAGAGTCTTAATCAGCATCAGCATCAGGAGAACGGTCTGGAAAGTCCGGCAGTAAAGGGTGATAGCCCCGTATCCGAAGGTGTTGGTGTTGTGAACTCGACGAGTAGGGCGGGACACGTGTTATCCTGTCTGAATATGGGGGGACCATCCTCCAAGGCTAAATACTCCTGATTGACCGATAGTGAACCAGTACCGTGAGGGAAAGGCGAAAAGAACCCCGGCGAGGGGAGTGAAATAGAACCTGAAACCGTGTACGTACAAGCAGTGGGAGCACCTTCGGGTGTGACTGCGTACCTTTTGTATAATGGGTCAGCGACTTATATTCTGTAGCAAGGTTAACCGTATAGGGGAGCCGTAGGGAAACCGAGTCTTAACTGGGCGAATGAGTTGCAGGGTATAGACCCGAAACCCGGTGATCTAGCCATGGGCAGGTTGAAGGTTGGGTAACACTAACTGGAGGACCGAACCGACTAATGTTGAAAAATTAGCGGATGACTTGTGGCTGGGGGTGAAAGGCCAATCAAACCGGGAGATAGCTGGTTCTCCCCGAAAGCTATTTAGGTAGCGCCTCGTGAACTCATCTTCGGGGGTAGAGCACTGTTTCGACTAGGGGGTCATCCCGACTTACCAACTCGATGCAAACTACGAATACCGAAGAATGTTATCACGGGAGACACACGGCGGGTGCTAACGTTCGTCGTGAAGAGGGAAACAACCCAGACCGCCAGCTAAGGTCCCAAAGTCATGGTTAAGTGGGAAACGAAGTGGGAAGGCTCAGACAGCCAGGATGTTGGCTTAGAAGCAGCCATCATTTAAAGAAAGCGTAATAGCTCACTGGTCGAGTCGGCCTGCGCGGAAGATGTAACGGGGCTAAACCATGCACCGAAGCTGCGGCAGCGACATTTAGATGTTGTTGGGTAGGGGAGCGTTCTGTAAGCCTGCGAAGGTGTGCTGTGAGGCA
Organism: Providencia sp. PROV236; assembly: GCF_033676985.1. Classification (NCBI taxonomy): domain Bacteria; kingdom Pseudomonadati; phylum Pseudomonadota; class Gammaproteobacteria; order Enterobacterales; family Morganellaceae; genus Providencia; species Providencia sp. PROV236. Next base: position 423,502 of record NZ_CP096297.1, read on the forward strand.
TGCTGGAGGTATCAGAAGTGCGAATGCTGACATAAGTAACGATAATGCGGGTGAAAAACCCGCACGCCGGAAGACCAAGGGTTCCTGTCCAACGTTAATCGGGGCAGGGTGAGTCGACCCCTAAGGCGAGGCAGAAATGCGTAGTCGATGGGAAACAGGTTAATATTCCTGTACTGGTGATAATTGCGATGGGGGGACGGAGAAGGCTAGGCTATCCGGGCGACGGTTGTCCCGGTTTAAGGATGTAGGCAGGTGAATTAGGCAAATCCGGTTCACTACATGCTGAGGTCTGATGACGAGTCACTACGGTGATGAAGTAGCTCATGCCCCGCTTCCAGGAAAAGCCTCTAAGCTCTAGATTATCATTAATCGTACCCCAAACCGACACAGGTGGTCAGGTAGAGAATACTCAGGCGCTTGAGAGAACTCGGGTGAAGGAACTAGGCAAAATGGTGCCGTAACTTCGGGAGAAGGCACGCTGGCGCTAGGTGAAGTGGTTTACCCATGGAGCTGAAGCCAGTCGCAGATACCAGCTGGCTGCAACTGTTTATTAAAAACACAGCACTGTGCAAACACGAAAGTGGACGTATACGGTGTGACGCCTGCCCGGTGCTGGAAGGTTAATTGATGGGGTTATCCGTAAGGAGAAGCTCTTGATCGAAGCCCCAGTAAACGGCGGCCGTAACTATAACGGTCCTAAGGTAGCGAAATTCCTTGTCGGGTAAGTTCCGACCTGCACGAATGGCGTAATGATGGCCAGGCTGTCTCCACCCGAGACTCAGTGAAATTGAACTCGCTGTGAAGATGCAGTGTACCCGCGGCAAGACGGAAAGACCCCGTGAACCTTTACTATAGCTTGACACTGAACATTGAGCCTTGATGTGTAGGATAGGTGGGAGGCTTTGAAGTGTGGACGCCAGTCTGCATGGAGCCAACCTTGAAATACCACCCTTTAATGTTTGATGTTCTAACGTTGCCCCGTAATCCGGGGTGCGGACAGTGTCTGGTGGGTAGTTTGACTGGGGCGGTCTCCTCCCAAAGAGTAACGGAGGAGCACGAAGGTTGGCTAAGCATGGTCGGACATCATGCGGTTAGTGCAAAGGCATAAGCCAGCTTGACTGCGAGAGTGACGGCTCGAGCAGGTACGAAAGTAGGTCTTAGTGATCCGGTGGTTCTGAATGGAAGGGCCATCGCTCAACGGATAAAAGGTACTCCGGGGATAACAGGCTGATACCGCCCAAGAGTTCATATCGACGGCGGTGTTTGGCACCTCGATGTCGGCTCATCACATCCTGGGGCTGAAGTAGGTCCCAAGGGTATGGCTGTTCGCCATTTAAAGTGGTACGCGAGCTGGGTTTAGAACGTCGTGAGACAGTTCGGTCCCTATCTGCCGTGGGCGTTGGAAGATTGAAAGGGGCTGCTCCTAGTACGAGAGGACCGGAGTGGACGCACCACTGGTGTTCGGGTTGTCATGCCAATGGCATTGCCCGGTAGCTAAGTGCGGAAGAGATAACCGCTGAAAGCATCTAAGCGGGAAACTTGCCTTGAGATGAGTCTTCCCTGACTCTTTAAGGGTCCTAAAGGAACGTTTAAGACTAAGACGTTGATAGGCTGGGTGTGTAAGCGTAGCGATACGTTGAGCTAACCAGTACTAATGAACCGTGAGGCTTAACCTGACAACACCGAAGGTGTTTTAGAGAGATTGAGTTGTTTTTGCGTAGTGAGAAGCCGAAAGGTGAGGGACACGCAGCTTGTTTGAGATTGAGGTTCTGGTTTGCGTTGAGATAACTGCAAACGGGAACGAAACAGAATTTGTCTGGCGGCAATAGCGCGGTGGTCCCACCTGACCCCATGCCGAACTCAGCAGTGAAACGCCGTAGCGCCGATGGTAGTGTGGGGTCTCCCCATGTGAGAGTAGGGAACTGCCAGACATTAAATTAGTGAAGAAGCCACCCAATGGGTGGCTTTTTTGCGTTTGGGAAGAAATATTTTAGCGCTTTGTGAGAAGTGATTTGGTGAGATAAAGTGCGATAAAGCTATAAAGAGATAACTATTTCATTGTGTTATACAGACTATAACCCGCGACGGCACCGGCAACATCATAAGCAAAGTCATGCCAACTCCATCCTATATCTTCTGGATCGCTGCTATAAGCCGTATTTTTTGATGTCTAATACTATTCTAACGTAGGGTTATTATTAATTAGTTATAACGGCGGCTTCTTTTCTCTTTTATCCCCCATATACTATATAAGAAAAAAATCTAATAATCTTTGAATTATATAAAGTAATAACCATTCATATTATATGATTATAATCAATCGGTTATGTTTATGTTATATTTTTGGACATAGGTAGTTTTCTACTAATTACTTGAAATTATTTCAATTTGCCCTGAAAGACTCGACAAGTGTTACAACATTCGCTAGATTATTTAGCATTCTAGAAGTCTAAACGTATAAATGTATAAAAGGGGATGAATGATGCCAATTCGTTTACCAGATGAGTTGCCAGCGGTAAATTTCTTACGAGAAGAGAATGTTTTTGTCATGACAACGACGAGAGCAAGCTTGCAGGAGATCCGCCCCTTGAAAGTATTGATACTTAATTTGATGCCTAAAAAAATTGAGACTGAAAACCAATTTTTACGTTTGTTATCTAATACTCCGTTACAAGTTGATATTCAACTCTTGAGAATTGATCAACGTGAATCCAAAAATACGCCAACGGAACATTTAAATACGTTTTATTGTGATTTTGAAGATATCAAACAGCAAAACTTTGACGGATTAATTGTTACAGGTGCCCCTTTAGGATTGGTTGAATTCAATGATGTGGCTTATTGGCAGCAAATAGAAAAAGTGATTCATTGGGCGAAAGAGCATGTTACTTCAACGTTATTTGTTTGTTGGGCTGTACAAGCTGCTCTTAAGGTTCTTTATGATCTACCAAAGTGGACACGTGAAGAGAAGCTATCAGGGATCTATCAGCACGAAACATTAGAACCTTTTGCTCTATTAACCAGAGGGTTCGATGCTACATTTTATGCACCACACTCTCGTTATGCTGATTTTCCAGAAGAGCTGATTCGTAAGCACACTGATTTAGATATATTAGCGAGCTCTCAAGAAGCTGGCGCATATTTATTTGCTTCTAAAGATAAGCGGCTGGCATTTGTAACGGGTCATCCTGAATATGATGGTGACACTTTAGCACAAGAATATTATCGTGATGTTAATGCAGGAATTTCACCAAATATTCCATGTAATTATTTTAAAGACAATAATCCGGAAAACCCTCCCATTATTAGTTGGAGAAGTCATGGCCACTTACTTTTTTCAAATTGGTTAAATTATTTTGTGTACCAGATCACACCATTCGATCTTTCTCACATGCAACCTACATTAGATTAAATTAAAAATTAATAACTAATAAGCTTATATTATTTGGACTTAATATTCAGAAAGTCACGTATTTATAGATATAAAAATTAATATTTTATAGTGGATAGACATAAAAGCAGCCTAAAAATGGCTGCTTTTTTGTTTTTCAATATAAATTGACCAAAATTTGTTTCTTATACAACACATTGATTTAACGTATATTTAACATTTTTTTAGGTTTAAAAGGAATTGGTGGTCATAATTTGTTTGTAATTAAATCTCTTTAAAAACAAATATATATGGTTAGTTTTTATTAAAATGGAAACCGTTTTTGATTTATTTTTATTTTGAGTTAATCTTAATTCTATCGGCAGATAAGAATGAGGATTGACCTATGGAGCAGCAGTTATCAACATCGACCTTAACATTTATCAATAGCTTTAATCAGCAGGATAGCAGGGTGTTAACAGCTGAAGCTATTGTATTTCTTTCTGAATTAGTAGAGAAGTTCGCAGCTCAAAGAGAATCACTATTACAAGAGCGCCTAGTCAGACAGAAAAAAATTGATTCGGGTATTCTTCCTGATTTTATTTCAGAAACTCATTCCATTAAAAATGACAATTGGAAGATTCAAAATATACCTGAGGATTTACAAGATCGTCGTGTTGAGATCACTGGGCCTGTTGAACGAAAAATGGTGATAAATGCACTTAATGCAAATGTTAAAGTTTTTATGGCCGATTTCGAAGACTCGCTTTCTCCATCTTGGGATAAGTTGATCGATGGTCAAATAAACTTAAGTGATGCTATACGAGGAGATATTTCGTATACCAATGAAAACGGTAAAGTCTACCAACTCAAGTCAGATCCTGCGGTTTTAATTGCTCGAGTAAGGGGTCTGCATTTAGATGAGAAGCATGTTCTATTTGAAGGCAAGCCTATCCCAGGTGGATTATTTGACTTTGCTCTCTACTTTTTTCACAACTACGCCACCTTATTAGAGAAAGGTAGTGGTCCTTATTTTTATATACCTAAACTTGAATCTTGGCAGGAAGCTAAGTGGTGGAGCGATGTATTTAGTACCGCAGAAGATACTATGGGTCTACCACGTGGAACGATTAAAGCAACCGTTTTGATAGAAACATTGCCGGCTGTTTTTCAAATGGATGAGATTTTGTATTACATGCGCCACCATATCGTTGGACTAAATTGTGGCCGTTGGGATTATATTTTTAGTTATATTAAAACGTTAAAAGAGCATTCAGATAAGGTTCTACCTGACCGGCAGGTCGTGACGATGACCCAATCATTCTTAAGTGCATACTCTCGCTTGTTGATCAAAACATGTCATCGTAGGGGCGCTTTTGCTATGGGGGGAATGTCTGCGTTTATTCCAAGTAAAGATGAAGAAGAGAATAAAGCGATATTAGCTAAGGTTAAGGCGGATAAAGAGCTTGAGGCGAGTAATGGTCATGATGGCTCATGGGTAGCTCACCCAGGGCTGGCTGATACTGTAATGAATGTATTTAATCAAGCATTTGGTAGTCATAAAAATCAGCTGCATGTTTTACGTGAAACGGATCCAGAAATTAGTGCTCAAGAGCTATTACAGCCTTGTGAAGGAGAAAGAACTGAAGAAGGCATGCGAGCGAATATTCGAGTGGCCGTTCAGTATATCGAAGCATGGATTTCAGGTAATGGTTGTGTCCCTATTTATGGGCTAATGGAAGATGCCGCAACAGCTGAGATTTCTCGTACTTCTATTTGGCAGTGGATACGTCATGGTAAATCGCTTTCAAATGGTGAAAAGGTTACTAAGGCACTTTTTGAAGAAATGCTAGATGAGGAACTGCAAGTGATTCAAAAAGAGCTTGGTGATCAACGCTTCCAGAATGGGCGTTTTCGTGAAGCCGCGGATTTAATGCGAAGGATCACTACACAAGATGAGTTAATTGAATTTTTAACCATTCCTGGTTATCAACTTATTGATTAATAGAACATAAAAACATCCGAATTACCCTACATTATAAGGAATATTAACATGACGATATCACGCGCAGAGCAGATAACCCAATTAGAAAATGAATGGAAAAAAGCACGTTGGAAAGGGATATCTCGTCCTTATAGCGCTGAAGAAGTGGTGAAGCTGCGTGGGTCAGTGAATCCTGAACATACTTTAGCGACTAAAGGTGCGCTGCGATTATGGGATCAACTGCATGGCAATTCTAAGAAAGGTTATGTGAATGCACTCGGTGCATTAACGGGTGGTCAAGCGTTGCAGCAAGCGAAAGCAGGTATTGAAGCGATCTATCTTTCAGGCTGGCAAGTTGCTGCTGATGCGAATACCGCATCAAGTATGTATCCTGATCAATCATTGTACCCTGTTGATTCTGTGCCATCAGTGGTGAAAAAGATTAATAATACTTTTCGTCGAGCAGATCAGATCCAGTGGGCGAATGGTATTGGTCCTGAAAACAAAGAGTATATCGATTTCTTTTTGCCCATTGTGGCTGATGCGGAAGCTGGGTTTGGTGGCGTACTCAATGCGTTCGAATTGATGAAAGGCATGATTGAGGCGGGTGCCGCCGCTGTACACTTTGAAGATCAATTAGCCGCAGTTAAAAAATGTGGTCATATGGGAGGGAAGGTACTGGTTCCTACACAAGAAGCGGTGCAAAAATTGGTTGCTGCACGTTTAGCTGCTGATGTTTCTGGGGTGCCTACGATCCTCATCGCGAGAACGGATGCGGACGCGGCAGATCTATTAACATCTGATTGTGACCCTTATGATGCGGACTTCATTACGGGCGAAAGAACTAATGAAGGTTTTTTCAGAACTAATGCGGGAATTGAGCAAGCAATCAGTCGTGGATTGGCATACGCTCCTTATGCTGATTTAGTATGGTGTGAAACATCGAAGCCTGATTTAGAAGCGGCTCGACAGTTTGCCGAAGCTATTCATGAACAATATCCAGGTAAATTATTGGCTTATAATTGCTCTCCTTCATTTAACTGGAAGAAAAACTTGGATGACGCAACAATTGCCCGTTTCCAAGATGAACTTTCGGCAATGGGGTATCGCTTCCAATTCATTACACTCGCGGGTATTCACAGTATGTGGTTTAACATGTTTGATTTGGCACACGCTTATGCCCAAGGCGAAGGAATGAAGCATTACGTTGAGAAAGTGCAAGAACGTGAGTTTGCTGCAATTAAGCAAGGCTATACTTTCTCTTCGCATCAGCAAGAAGTCGGGACAGGCTACTTCGATAAAGTCACGACAGTGATCCAAGGTGGAGCATCATCGGTTACGGCACTAACAGGCTCAACGGAAGAAGAGCAGTTCTAATTAAGCCAAGTATGCTTTTCTTTTGTTCATAGATATTTGTTTATTTTATTGGCACTTTCGAGTGCCATTTTTTATCGGGAGCCGCTATGACATTATCGATTGAGCAGATCATCTCACAAACTATCTTGCAGGGCTTCGATGCTCAATATGGTCGTTTCTTAGAAATTACCTTAGAGGCACAAGAGCGATTTGAACGAGCAGATTGGCATGCAGTCCAAGATGCGATGAAACAAAGGATCAAGCTTTATGATCATCATGTAGGGCTGGTAGTTGCTCAACTGCAATTTATGGGATTAACTCAATCATTAACACCTGAAAAAATATCAAAAATCAAACATGTTTTTACCGAATTACTACCGGGCTATCCTCGTTTCGAAATTGCAGAAAGCTTTTTTAATTCAGTTTATTGCCGCTTATTTAAGCATCGTGAATTAACTCAGGAAAATCTATTTATTTTCACTTCACAGCCTGCGCGCCGTTTCAGCGAATTACCGAGACGATTGACTAAGGAATATCATGTTAATACTTGTTTATCTGAGGTGCTGACAAGGATCCTGAGTACGTTACCTTTACGGTTAAAATGGCACTGTTTATCTGATGATGTGCAATCTATTGTTGACGTATTAACGCAGCGATTTCCTAATATTACTCATGAAACTGTATCATTACATATTGTTGATGAGCTATTTTATCGTAATAAAGCCGCTTGGTTAGTTGGAAAGTTAGTTATTAATAATGAGATCCATCCATTTTTATTGCCCATTCACCGTAATGTGCAGGATGAGATTTACGTGGATGCTTGTTTAACGGGATTTGATGAAGCGAGTATTGTTTTTGGTTTTGCTCGTTCTTACTTCATGGTTTATGCTCCATTTCCTGCTGCTTTAGTTTTTTGGCTACGGGATATTTTACCAAGTAAATCAATAGCTGAATTATATATGGCGATTGGTTGTCAAAAACATGGCAAGACCGAATACTATCGTGAATATCTGGCTTTTATTAATTTTTCTCGTGAACAATTTACCATTGCTCCAGGGGTAAAGGGCATGGTGATGTTAGTATTCACTTCCCCTTCGTTTGATCGTGTTTTTAAGTTAATTAAAGATAAATTTGCGCCACAAAAAGAAGTCACTCGGGAGCGTGTACAAGAGTGCTATCGCATAGTTAAGGAACATGATCGAGTCGGTCGTATGGCTGATACACAGGAGTTTGAAAACTTTATTATTGATAAGCGTTTTATCAGTGATGAATTAATGGAGGAATTATTAAAAGAAGCGCCTTCATTGATTGAAGATTTAGGTGACAAAATACTTATTCGTCATTTGTATATGGAACGAAAAATGACGCCACTGAATATTTATATGGATGATGCAAATGAAGTTCAGTTATGCCATATCATTGATGAGTATGGCCAAGCAATAAAACAACTTGCTGCCGCAAATATTTTCCCTGGTGATATGTTATTTAAAAACTTCGGGGTAACACGTCATGGTCGTGTGATATTTTATGATTACGATGAGATTTGTTATATGAGCGAAGTTAATTTTCGACAAATTCCAGAACCTATGTATCCCGAGCAGGAGCTATCGAGCGAACCTTGGTATAGTGTGGGGGAAAATGATGTTTTCCCAGAGGAGTTTCCTCAATTTTTATGTCAAGATCCTAAAATACGTAGTTATCTACAACAGAAGCATGCGGATCTGTTTACAGCGCAATATTGGCAAGGATTACAAGAAAGAATTCGAAACGGTCATATTGAAGATGTTTACGCATACCATGAAGAGCTGCGTTTTAATCATACTCAAGAAATGATAACCAGCACATAATGCGGGATGATTTATGGTTGAGACTGTTGGTGAAGCGGGATGGAACGGGGGTTCCCGCTTCATATTATTAGCAGAAAATCGAATCGCAATTATGCGAGTTTTGCACCGCTAATAGCTTGTTTTGCAAGTTCGGTGATACGTTGATAATCACCTGCTTCTAAAGCATCTTCAGGGACTAGCCACGAGCCGCCAATACATAGCACACTATTTAACGCTAAATAATCACGATAGTTTGCTGGGGAGATACCACCTGTAGGGCAGAATTTTACTTGTGGGAAGGGGCCTACTATGGCTTTTAGAGCTTTAACTCCACCATTAGCTTCTGCTGGAAAGAACTTAAATTCTGTTAGTCCGTAATTCATCCCTAACATTAATTCAGAGACAGTTGAAACGCCAGGGATCAATGGAATAGTGCCTTTGGTTGCTGCACTGAGTAACTCTTCAGTAAGGCCTGGGCTGATAGCGAACTGGGCTCCTGCTTCAGTGACAGCAGCAAGTTGTTGCGCATTGATAACCGTTCCTGCACCGACAATGGCTTCTGGCACTTCATTGGCAATCAGACGGATTGCTGCAACGGCACACTCTGTTCTTAATGTCACTTCAAGGACTTTCACGCCACCTTTTACTAAGGCTTTTGCGAGAGGAACAGCTTGCTCAAGTTTATGAATGACAATAACAGGAACGACAGGACCGGCATTGAGTACATCTACAGCAGCGAGTTTCCAATTATGCATAATATTTACCTAATTCATTGAAATAACTTAAAAGTTAATGCTACAAGCGCCTTCTTCCGCACCTGAAAAATTGCTTCTGAGAGCACCAAATAATTCACGCCCACAGCCTGAATGCTCAGAACTTAAATCAGGTTGATAGGCTTGGCGGTTAGCGAGTTCTTTTTCATCAACGAGTAGCGTTAATTCACCCGTTAAGCCGTTCACTCGGATCAGATCACCATCTTGGACTTTGGCTAGCAGCCCATTATTATAAGCTTCAGGTGTGACATGGATCGCCGCGGGAACTTTGCCAGAAGCTCCGGATAATCGACCGTCGGTAACAAGTGCTACTTTATAGCCTCTATCCATTAATACACCCAATGGTGGCATGAGCTTATGTAGCTCTGGCATGCCATTAGCTGAAGGGCCTTGAAAGCGAATGACAATAACACAGTCTTTATCTAACGCTCCAGATTCAAAAATCGGTAAAATATCGTGCTGATTGTTAAATACAACAGCCGGTGCTTCGATCAGTTGATTATCTTCAGGTATGGCCGATGTTTTCATTACTGCTCTGCCTAAATTACCCGCTAAAACCTTAGTGCCTCCATGCCGAGAGAAAGGCTGATTAATATCGGCGATCACATGTTGGTCAAATGAATTTTTGGCCCCCTCGCGCCATTCTAAAAGGCCATTATTTAGCCATGGTTCCATGGTATAGCGCGTGAGGCCATTACCAGCAACAGTATGTACGTCTTCATGTAATAAACCTTTAGATAATAGCTGGCGGATCAGTAGCGCAACACCACCTGCTGCTTGGAATTGGTTTATATCGGCTTGCCCATTTGGATAGATACGGCAAATTAGTGGAATAATGGCTGATAGCTCTGAAAAATCATCCCAATTAATGATAATGCCTGCTGCCCGCGCAATAGCAACAAGGTGCATGGTTAGGTTTGTTGAGCCCCCTGTGGCGAGTAATGCAATAATTCCATTTACTATCACTTTCTCGTCGACAAGTTTCCCAATAGGCAAATAATTACCTGACTGCTCTGTTAAACGAGTGATTTGGCGGGCCGCTGCATCAGTTAATGCATCACGCAAAGGAGAATCGGGTTGTATGAAGGAAGCGCCGGGTAAATGAAGCCCCATGACTTCCATCACCATTTGATTCGAATTTGCGGTACCATAGAAGGTACAAGTACCAATACCATGGTAAGAGGCGGCTTCTGCTTCTAATAATGCATTTCGATCAACTTTTCCTTCGACATAGAGCTGGCGAATACGGACTTTTTCTTTATTAGGTAACCCTGTTGCCATTGGGCCTGCGGGAACAAAAATAGCAGGAAGATGACCAAAGGAAAGGGCTCCCATCAGGAGGCCAGGAACAATTTTATCGCAAATACCAAGGTATAAAGCGCCGTCAAACATATTGTGTGATAACCCGATCGCTGTAGACATTGCAATGACATCACGACTGAGTAAAGAGAGCTCCATGCCATCTTGCCCTTGGGTAACGCCATCGCACATGGCAGGGACTCCTGCTGCCACTTGGCCAATTGCACCTGCTGCAAGTAGTGCTTGTTTTAAGCGCTCGGGGTAATTGTCATAAGGACGGTGTGCTGACAGCATATCATTATAAGAGTTAATAATTGCGATATCAGAGCGTGTCATGCTTTTAAGGATCTTTTTGTCTTCAGGTTGGCAAGCTGCAAATCCATGAGCAAGATTACCGCAGGCTAGCTCGGCCCGATGCACAGTACTGCTTCGAGCTTGTTCAATTTTGTTAAGATAGTGTATTCGTGTATTTTTTGAGCGTTCAATAATTCGCTCCGTAATACGCATGATTTCAGGATGAACGGCAAGAGTAGATTTCTCTATCGGACTAGAATTGCTCATGATTGCTGACCTCATTATAGCGATTTTTGGCGACTAACTTGGGTTCTATCGGGCATATCGCGTAAAAATCTTTTCGTCATTCACGTTATGTTACCGGTAACATTGTTTATTGAAATAGCGGTAGTTGCAATGGTTGATAGATAAATTTCGAACTATCTGTGATCTGAATCAAAATTATTCAGGGGAAGACTATAAACAAGGGGCTTGTTTGCTGTGACGAGTTATTATCTTGAATAAATTGTGTTATCTATCTGTTGTTAGAAGTCAATAATACAATGGTGATCGAGTAGGTTGATATCACTATCAATTTTAATGGGAATTTCATGTTAAAACGATTAATGGCAGTGGCTTTATTGTTTATTTCATCAATGAGTTGTGCTGTATCGGTAGTGTTGGAACCGGGGTCACTTTTTATTCTGAATAATATTCAGCGGGATACAGTAGGGTTAACCCCCGAGCTGCGAGTCAAAGTGATAACAGAAAAGTTGCTCGGTACACCGTATAACAACCATACATTAAATTCACAAGCCACAGCAGAAGAGAAGTTAATTATAAATTTAAAATCAATGGATTGTATGACTTTTATTGAATATACAGAAGCTTTCAAGCGTTCTGATGACTATGATGATTTTATTCAGAACCTAGAAAAAATCCGTTATTCAGAAAATGGTATTTCATATGTGACCCGCCGGCATTTCTTTACTGATTGGCTACAGCAAGCAGATAGTTCTATCTCTGACGTTACACAACAGATTAGCTCGAACTCAATTCTAGTAAATAAAACACTTAATAAAAAAAATAATGGTCAATTACTCATACAAGATCTGCCTATAACAAATCGGTTAATTAGATATATTCCAACTAAACATATTGATAATTCTGTTTTAGGATCGATAAAAACTGGTGATTATATTGGTGTTTATTCGAGCAAACCTGAATTAGATGTGAGTCATGTAGGAATTGCTATTCGCCAAGGTGAGAAGGTTTATTTTAGAAATGCATCTTCAATAAAGCGAGTTTTAAAAGTGAGTGATGTAGATTTAAAGCAATACTTACAAGGGAAAACAGGGATAGTCGTACTGAGATCACAATTTGGTCAATTAGACTAAACGATGATAATTGTTTAATTCTAACATTACATATTATTTAAGTTGCCGTTTATATTGGTATTTTGACTTTTTCGCTGTCCAAAGTATGATCTGTATCATATTATTGATAGCAGTACTCTTCTCATTAAAAATAAATATATTGTTTTAAGTGTCTAACTATTTCTATAACGATTTAAAATGTAAGTTATTATGAATGTGTTAAGTGAAAATAATTAATTATAAAAATAGTTATTTTATTTAATAAAATAAAAAGTTATTTAAAAGCAATGAATTACTATTAATCAATTAAAAATTAATAATTATATTATCCTCTTGATAAGTTTAAGCTATCGATTTTTAACCATTTAATTGTCGTTAACTATTTATAATGGGAATTTGACGTTCTATAATAGAACATATAAAAAAATAATATTTATTTCCTGTTCTAGGGGAGGGATACGGCTATCACAAAAAGGAAAAACGTATATGCCTTATTAGGGCATCATTTACGTAAAGCAAGAATGCAAAAAGGGTTATCTGGTAATGAATTAGCAGATATTATTAATTTAAGTCAACAACAGATATCTCGCTATGAACGAGGTATTAATAAACTAAGTTTAGATAAGCTTATAGAAATTGTTGTTTTTTTAGATATTGATGTAGGAGATATCGTTAAAGTTATTCTAACAGAGGTTGAGCATGAAAAACGAATCGCCTATTCAGTAATAAAATAAGGGGTTTTACCTATTTCATATAATTTATATCTTAAATACATATGGGTAACTGATATGAATTTATTAGTTACCATAAAAAACAATAAGAAACTTTAATAATATCAATAGAATTTTTTTATTTATTTTTATGCGTAATTGGTGTGTTTTCAGTAATATATTTTTATATTAATTCTAGGTAGTTTATCTTTTAATGCACTTTTTACTATGAGGTATTATTTTTTATCACCAAGAGGAATCTAAAAATATCGAATAATAGATAAATAAGAAGCCCCGCCTTTCTAACCTGTCTAGAGTCTGCAAACCTTTTCTGGTGATTTTTACAACTAAAAGGATTAAATAAAAGTCTAAAAAATGGATTTTTGTATTTATTAATTGGGCTTATTACTATTAACTTGGTTAAGTATTATCGTGTGAATGTTGCCCTACCAATTCGATTAAAGAGTGTTTCACTCATGTGATGCTACGCTGAGAAGTTTTGCCTCATTCTCTAGGTGGGGGGACTTGCCGTCTTACCTAAATGGTTCCAGTATGAATAAAAATTCATCTTCAGAGGCATTGTGAATAAAAACAGATAGAAAATGATGGGGTAAAGCTAATTTAAATGCTATGAAAAAATAAGATTGATATTGAATTATTAACTACATTTACTGATAAATTTAATATTTTTTAGATTAACTCACATTTTAAATGCCATTTCGTTGGAGTTTTGTGTATTTTTTGTAATCAAATAAAGAGGTACAATAGAAAATATATGGGTTAAGTACAGCATAAAAGGATTTTGAATGATACGTAATTTATTGCTTTTATTAGTATTTATAATAACGGGTTGCTCAACACTCTCTTCTCGAACTGGCTACTATGTTGATACCAGTCATCCATCACAAAATAGTAACCAAAGAATACAATATGTGATAATACATTATACGGTTTCTGATGATGAGTACTCCCTCCACTTGCTAACTAAAGGCAAAGTCAGTTCACACTATTTAATCCCGAGTCAGCCTACACAGGCACATAACCTCCCCGTAATATTGCAACTTGTGCCCGAAGCATTGAGAGCATGGCATGCAGGGGATAGCCGTTGGCGATACCATAGTAGTTTAAATGATAGTTCAATTGGTATTGAAATAGTGAATGCCGGATTTAAGGTGGATCAGAATGGTAACAGGGTATGGGCACCATTTAATCCATCGCAGATTTCTGCATTAATTCCTCTAGTTAAAGATATTATGCAGCGTTATAACATTCCGCCTGAAAATATTATTGGTCATAGTGACATTGCGCCATTACGTAAAGAAGATCCTGGTAGGGCTTTCCCTTGGGAGGCATTGTCAAAACAAGGTATTGGTGCTTGGCCTGATGCAAAAACGGTTGCAAACTATTTATCTAATCGATCAGTGAATGAACCAAGTAATATTTTATTATTACAAAAAGCACTTAGGTTTTATGGTTATGCAGATATTCCTCTGTCAGGTGAATTAGATACCGCGACACAAAAAACGATCAGCGCGTTTCAAATGCATTTTCGACCACGTAATATTGATGGATTGGCGGACGCAGAAACAGAGGCGATAGCTTTAGCATTGATTGAAAAGTATCGTGATATGCCTAAATTTTTATCGTTAAATCAGCTTGAATATCTACAAGGTTCACAAGAAGGGGATTGATGATATTAAGCGTTCAGGTATGTGATATGTCACATACCTTTGACTTTTTGCCGTGTATTCAGATCTCAATTAACGGATCGCTCCATATTCACGGCTGATCTCTTTAGCGGCTTTGATCACCATTGCCCCAAGCTCTGTCACACGATCATCTGTGATGCGAGATAATGGGCCTGAAATAGAAATAGCTGCAAATGCTTCTTTATGTTCATCATAAATGCATGCTCCGATACATCTCAGGCCCAATGCATGCTCTTCATCATCATAGGAAAAGCCTTGTTTTTTTGCTTGTTGTAAATTTTCTTTTAATGCTGATGGCGTAGTTAGAGTATAAGGCGTGTAGGCATGAAGCCCTTTCTTACTGAGTAATGGGATCAGTTGATCTTCAGGTAAGGTAGCGATAAATGCTTTACCTGCTCCTGAAGCATGTAGTGGCAATTTACCACCGATAGGCGCTGACATACGCATTAACGCATTACATTGCACTTGGTCAACAATCACTGCATCAAATTCAGTATGATCCAAGATAGCTAAATTGACCGTCTCTCCAGATTCATCCATTAAACGGCGCAAAATAGGATGAACTAATGCAAGTAAATTACGGCTTTCAAGAAAGCTACTACCAATGATAAATGCGTTAGATGCGATCACCCATAGCCCCAGATCACCAGTTTGGCGCACAAACCCATGCTGTTCTAATGTCATCAGTAGGCGATGGGTAGTTGAGTTGGGTAAGCCTGCTTGCAGCGCAAGATCAGTAAGAGCAATACCGCCTGTTGATTCAGAAATATATTCCAAAAGTGTTAGTCCACGACTTAATGACTGGACTTGACCTGCTGCTGGCGCGCCACTTGCGGGTCCTTTTGCCTTCTTTATTTTTTTACTAATTGATGAAGTCGCCATTAAGTCTCTCCTGACTGGAATGAATTTTTGTTTCTATTATGGATGATCTCACCCCAAAATACTCATCGGATCAGTGAAAAATTAGATCTGAGACAACCTGAAAAACTCTCATCATAGGCTCGAATTTTCGACGCGAAAACTATGATAGGATGATAATGGCAGTAATTTAACTTATGACTATGCTCGCCATACTTCAAGTTACAGGGGGGTTGACTACGCTCAGCTAGCCGAATCACATAGTTTATCTATGCTTCCCGTCTATCTTTGCTTGTCGCCTACCTGCAACTTGAATTATTTTGAGTATATGGTGGTTGTTTTTTAGGAGGCGGTGCAAGTGTCGTATAAAATCAGTCAATTAGAAAAAGAATTAAAAAATAGGATCTTAGTACTGGATGGTGCAATGGGAACCATGATCCAACGTCATAAGCTCACTGAACAACAATTTCGTGGAGAACGATTTGCCGACTGGCCAAGTGATCTCAAAGGGAATAACGATTTACTTGTTTTAACGCAGCCTGAAATTATTCGTGACATCCATGACCAATATTTTGCAGCAGGCGCTGATATTGTTGAGACCAATACGTTTAACTCAACCACCATTGCGATGGCAGACTACAAAATGGAATCGTTGTCCGCTGAGATAAATGAAGCGGCAGCACGAATTGCCCGTGAATGTGCAGATAAATGGACATTAAAGACACCTGAAAAGCCACGTTATGTCGCAGGCGTTTTAGGCCCGACTAACCGTACAGCGTCGATCTCCCCTGATGTGAATGATCCTGCCTATCGTAATGTGAGTTTTGATCAACTTGTTGAAGCTTATCGTGAGTCAACCCGTGCTTTGGTGAAAGGCGGTGTTGATCTGATCATGATTGAAACTATTTTCGATACCTTAAATGCCAAAGCGGCTATTTTTGCGGTTGAAACTGAATTTGAATCATTGGGCATTAAATTACCTGTCATGATCTCAGGCACGATCACTGATGCTTCAGGACGAACCCTATCGGGGCAAACGACTGAAGCCTTCTATAATTCGCTTCGTCATGCGAAACCGATTTCATTTGGATTAAATTGTGCATTAGGCCCTGATGAGTTACGGCAATATGTTTCTGAGTTATCTCGCATTGCTGAATGTTATGTAAGCGCGCACCCGAATGCAGGCCTACCGAATGCTTTTGGTGAATATGATCTTGATGCACAAAATATGGCCGAGCAAATCAATGAATGGGCGCAAGCGGGGTTTTTAAATATTGTCGGTGGTTGTTGTGGGACGACACCTTTGCATATCCAAAAAATGGCCGAAGCGGTACAAGGGATTGCTCCGCGTGTTTTACCGACACTTCCTGTTGAATGCCGCTTATCAGGCTTAGAACCTCTTAATATCGGCGAAAAATCCCTGTTTGTTAACGTTGGTGAACGGACGAACGTAACAGGTTCTGCAAAGTTTAAGCGTTTAATTAAAGAAGGTAATTACCAAGAAGCATTAGATGTTGCGCGTCAACAAGTTGAAAATGGCGCACAAATTATTGATATCAATATGGATGAAGGAATGCTGGATTCAGAAGCTGCCATGGTGCGGTTTTTGAATTTGATTGCAGGGGAGCCTGATATTGCCCGTGTTCCTATTATGATAGATTCATCCAAGTGGGATGTGATTGAAAAAGGGCTCAAGTGCATTCAAGGTAAAGGGGTCGTTAACTCTATTTCAATGAAAGAAGGCGAAGCGGCTTTTATTGAGCATGCCAAGTTGGTGCGTAAGTATGGGGCGGCTGTGGTTATCATGGCGTTTGATGAGGTCGGTCAAGCAGATACACGTGAACGCAAAATTGAAATATGTCGTCGTGCTTATCAGGTGTTAACCGAAACGGTTGGCTTCCCTCCAGAAGATATTATCTTTGACCCCAATATTTTTGCTGTAGCGACTGGGATTGAAGAACACAATAACTACGCTGTCGATTTTATTGAAGTTTGTCAGGACATAAAACAACAGCTCCCTCACGCGATGATTTCAGGTGGTGTTTCGAACGTCTCGTTCTCATTCAGAGGCAATGATCCTGTTCGTGAGGCGATCCATGCCGTATTCCTCTACTATGCGATCCGTAACGGAATGGATATGGGGATCGTAAATGCAGGGCAATTAGCGATCTATGATGATCTCCCTATAGAACTGAAAGAGGCGGTAGAGGATGTGATCTTAAACCGTCGAGAGGACAGTACAGAGCGGTTATTAGAGTTAGCCGAAAAATACCGTGCAACGAGTAGTGGTGAGCAACAAATTCAACAAGCAGAGTGGCGTTCATGGGACGTTGAAAAACGTCTGGAATATGCCTTAGTGAAAGGGATCACCGAATTTATTGTCCAAGACACAGAAGAAGCCCGACAGCGTGCAGCGAGCCCAATAGAAGTTATTGAAGGGCCTCTGATGAATGGTATGAACGTTGTGGGGGATTTATTTGGCGAAGGTAAAATGTTCTTACCTCAAGTAGTCAAATCTGCGCGAGTGATGAAACAGGCCGTAGCTTACTTAGAACCTTATATTCAAGAACTTAAGCAGGCGGGTAGCAGTGCAGGTAAAATATTATTAGCGACGGTCAAAGGCGACGTTCATGATATTGGTAAAAATATCGTGGGTGTTGTTTTACAGTGCAATAATTATGAAATTATTGATTTAGGCGTCATGGTGCCTTGTGAAACTATCTTGAAAACAGCACGTGAGCAGAATGTCGATATTATTGGCTTGTCAGGCTTGATCACGCCATCACTGGATGAAATGGTGCATGTTGCAAAAGAAATGGAGCGACAAGGTTTTACCATCCCTCTGATGATTGGCGGAGCGACGACATCAAAAGCGCACACGGCAGTCAAAATAGAGCCAAACTATAATCATTCGGTGACTTATGTACAGAATGCATCCCGCACGGTAGGTGTGGTCTCAGCGCTACTTTCCGCAACACAAAAAGAAGAGTTTGTTGCACGAACACGCCGTGAATATGAAGTGGTTCGTGAACAACATGGGCGTAAAAAACCCAAAACACCGCCAGTATCATTAGAAGCCGCTCGCGCAAATGCAGTGAAGATTGATTGGCAAAATTACCAGCCACCAGTACCGCGTTTTTTAGGTGTCAAAGAAGTACAAGCATCAATCGAAACATTGCGTCATTATATTGATTGGACACCATTTTTTATGACATGGTCTTTGGCGGGCAAGTACCCACGTATCTTAGAGGATGAAGTGGTGGGGGAAGAAGCACGTAAATTACTGCGTGACGCTAATGCTATGTTAGATCAGCTTTCTGAAAGCCAATCTTTGGTACCGCGAGGAATTTTTGGGTTGTTCCCTGCTAATCGTGTGGGGGATGACGTTGAAATATATACTTCACCTGCGCGTGATAACGTTAATTGTATTGCTCTCAATTTACGTCAACAGACAGAGAAAAAAGAGTTTCCGAATTATTGCTTATCTGACTTTGTGGCACCAAAAGACAGTGGTAAGGCAGATTATATTGGTGCATTTGCGGTCACAGGTGGTTTAGAAGAAGACGCCTTAGCTGACCAATATGAACAACAACATGATGACTATAACAAGATCATGTTAAAGGCATTGGCGGACCGATTAGCGGAAGCATTTGCGGAGTACTTACATCAGCAGGTAAGAAAAGAACATTGGGGCTATGCACCTGATGAAGATTTACCTAATGAAGAACTGATCCGTGAAAAATACCAAGGTATTCGTCCTGCACCAGGTTATCCTGCGTGCCCTGAGCACACCGAAAAAGCCAAAATTTGGCAGTTACTTGATGTTGAAAAGCAAATTGGTATGCAGTTGACTAGCTCTTATGCTATGTGGCCGGGCGCTTCTGTTTCAGGTTGGTATTTTAGTCACCCTGAAAGCAAATATTTTGCGGTTGCTCAGGTACAACGAGATCAAATAGAAGATTATGCACAGCGCAAAGGCATGTCGAACACAGAATTGGAGCGTTGGTTAGCACCTAATTTGGGTTATGATCCAGAGGATTGATTTTTCATCTGTTCGGCACCATCTTATAACAATAGGAAATTTAAAGAGACTGTGAACAATGAGCTATGAATTTATTATTGAAGATACTCTGCCGGCGACGGCAGTTTATCCCTACAAGATCCAAAATAGCGCTGCACCTGAAACTTTTTTCATGAGTGAAGATTTCGTCAGTGCCATGATGAGCATTTTGCAAATCATGGATAAATTGGATACGGATGATATGCTCGATGATCATTGTTTTAACAAGATTTGGTTGCGCAGTGAACTCACGCCAGCACGTGCTGAAGAGATCTATCTTTACTTAGAAAACCCACAATCTATCGATCTTATTCCTTCTAAAGAAGAGATCGATGCTTTCCATCAGGCACAACGTGATGAAGACAAACTGTTGGCGAAAGAAAGCCCGAAAGAAGGCATGATACCTGTACATAAATTTGCGACTAACGATGGCTGGTTAGTGACAGTGAAAGAATGTGGTTGGATAGCTGAAATTTTTTCACCTGAGCTGGTTGGAGAGAACCAATTTGTCGTATCGCAAATTGCTGATTTGTGTAAAGTTAGCCATGAAACTTTAGAAGCAATGCTAGTAGAGTGGGGGAAATTTAACCTATTCGCGAGTAAGCATGGTGGCTATCGAGTGAATTAGGGAACATTTATCTGGGGAATTATTTCCCCAGATAATATTGCTATTCTATATTTTATGTCTTAATCACTTATCCTTTTTCATAAGGAATGTTATGTTATATGCATAATGCCGGTGAATGGACTGAACTGATGAATTTACGATCTTTAATGCTGTTGCTTTGTTTAGGTAACGCAGCTTTTGCGCAAGCAGACACAACAGAGATGCTCTCTGTAAAAGAAAAGCAACAGTCGCCAGCCTCCCTTACCGCACCGCAAAATAATCTTCCAGAAGAATTCATTAATAGACTAAAAGAAGCTGAATCAGGCGATGTTGATGCTATGCTCGATATCGGGCTAGTGTATATGGATGGTACTGATTATCTTCCTGTAGACTCAACAAAAGCATTTACTTGGTTTAAAAAGGCATCTGATATTGGTAACACCGATGGTGATTACTATTTAGGTCTGTTAGCGCAAAATCAGCAGAAATATGAAGAAGCTGCGCGTTGGTACCGTCAAGGTGCAGAACAAGGCGATGCGTATTGCCAATACGGGTTAGGCTTTTTATACGAGCGCGGCTTAGGTGTTAAGCAAGACTATAAGCAAGCAAAGGCATGGTACTCTGAGGCGGCTGAACAAGGACAATCCTATGGGCAATTTGCATTGGGTATGTTTTACCATGATGGGCTTGGCGGTGATGTCGATTATAAAAAAGCGAGGGAGTGGTATGAAGAAAGTGCCCAACAAGGTGTTGCTTCGGCGGTGAATAATTTAGCGGTATTGTATGAAAATGGTGAAGGTGTAGAACAAGATGAAGAAAGGGCCATTAATCTGTATCGCCAAGCTGCCAATATGGGCTCCGCCACTGCGCAAAATAATATGGGGGACTTTTATTATGAAGGCCACCGTTTAATTGAAAAAAATGACTATCAAGCCATTTATTGGTACAAACGAGCGGCTCTGCAAGGTAATTCAGATGCGCAGTTTGCCATGGGTAGGGGTTATGAAAAAGGGAACGGAATAGGTAAGGATTTGGTCAGCGCTTTTGATTGGTATCGACAAGGCGCTGATAATGGCTCAGCACCTGCCGCCATGAAGGTTGCTGAGTTTTATGAGCAAGGACTCGGTGGCGTTAAAGCCGATCATAATAAAGCCATCGAATGGTATATGAGTATGGCAGACGATGGTATTCCTGAAGCACAAATAAAATTGGCCGAGCTCTATCTTGCAGGCCAATTATCGGATGTTGACAGCCAAAAAGTGGTGAGCTGGTTACTTGCCTCTGAAAAGAGTAATGTGCAATCTAAAAACCAACTGGCTCTGTTTTATTTAACGGGGACTGGAGTGCAACAAAACGAGCAGAAAGCCCGTGAATTGCTACAGCAATCGGCATTTAAAGATGTGAGTGATGCACAAAATAACCTTGCGGTGATGTATGCAACAGGACTTGGCGGTGAGAAAAATATTTTCCGTGCCATGATGTGGTTCGAGCGTGCAGCAAAAGCGGGTAATAGTGCCGCAATCGCCAATTTAAAGTTACTGCAAGAGCATCAAGGTGTGACAGCATCAATGCTGAAATATACCGATAATGTGCAAAAATTAATAAAAAAATAGTCAAAAATGGCGGCTTATCATACTAGCCGCCTTATTATCTTCAATCACTCAAATAAATTAGAATGGAGAGTGCGTACAATTTCTTCTGCATCGGCACCGGGTACTAATAAGCAGATATTATGGCTACTTGCGCCATAGCTGATCATTCGAATATTAAATGATTCCAATGCGCCGAAAATTTGTTTTCCTAAGCCATTCACTTGCGACAGTTCATTACCAATAATGGCCACGAGAGCCAGATCTTCTTCGACTTCCACACGACATAATGCAGAAAGTTCCGTCATCAGTGAATTGGTCAATAGGCTACCATTGGTGCCTGTAGAGCCCGTTGTATCCAATGTTAGAGCAACACTCACTTCGGAAGTGGTGATCAGATCAACAGAAATATTATGGCGTAATAATATGGTAAATATTTCAGCCAAAAAGCCGCGTGCATGGAGCATTTTTAGGCTATGCAAGGTCAGTAAGGTTTGTTTACGACGTAATGCGAGTGCTCTAAATTGTGGGGCGTTGACTGTTTTATCGCAAACGAGTGTGCCACCAGCCTCTGGATCTTTACTTGAACCGACAAATACAGGGATGCCTGCGCGTACAGCGGGTAATAATGTCGCTGGGTGAAGAATTTTAGCGCCAAATGTAGCCATTTCAGCGGCTTCATCAAAAGCAATTTCATCGATACGTTGAGCAGCGGGAACCACACGTGGGTCGGTGGTGTAGATACCCGGTACATCGGTCCAAATATCAACACGAGATAAATTGAGCACTTCTGCCAGTAATGCAGCGGTATAGTCACTGCCTCCACGGCCTAACGTGGTGGTACGGCCTTTGCTGTCCTGACCAATAAAGCCTTGAGTGATCACTAAACTATCTTGCAAACGTGGCAATAATTGTAGTTGTGCTGCTTCCTTCAATTGCAGTAAATCAGGTTCGGCTTTGCCAAAACTACCATCGGTTTTCATGACTTTACGAACGTCAAACCACTGTGAGTTTGCACCACGCTGG
The DNA here is from genome assembly GCF_033676985.1 of Providencia sp. PROV236. Classification (NCBI taxonomy): domain Bacteria; kingdom Pseudomonadati; phylum Pseudomonadota; class Gammaproteobacteria; order Enterobacterales; family Morganellaceae; genus Providencia; species Providencia sp. PROV236. The sequence continues at coordinate 446,318 of NZ_CP096297.1, forward strand.
CGGAGGACTTCAACAAACAGTAAGGTTGACATGAGCTCGCCGTGGCTGACCATTTCATCGGTGAGAGCATCAGATGTGGCAAGTGATGCTGAATCCGCTAAATGTGCGATATTTTCTAATAAACGATCAATTTCTTCGCGTATGACATCGGCATACTGTAACTTATCAATAATAGCATATTGAATATCTTGTACTTTTTGCAGTAGTTGATTACGTTTATCTGTATCACAGCCTTCGGCAAGTTCAATTAACAAATTGGTGATCCCCGCTGAAGCGGAAAGTACCACTACGCGAACATGGCTGTTAGATAAAACGACGTCAGCGCTTTTATTCATTGCATCAAAATTGGCCACACTGGTGCCACCAAATTTAGCGATAATGAATGGACTATTTTCTGACGAAGACGCTACTGCATTCATGATATCAATCCCTTTAGGCAAACTATTTTGCATATAGAAATATCGGGTTAGAGCTATGGCGTCAATGAAGAATCGATGTTAATCAGTAATTTTAATGATGAGCCATTTATTATCGTTTTTCCCGATATACTCGTCATACTTCAAGTCGCAGCGTTGTTGACTACGCTACGCTCGCCGAGTCACATAGTTTATCTATGCTCCCCGTCTATCTTCGCTTGTCGCCTAGCTGCACCATGAATTATTTAGAGTAGAGTCGTAATAAGCTCTGGAAAAATTACAAAAAATTGACCAATATCTTAACTATCACAGGAAACTGATAGGTCGTGATGCCTCGAAGAGTTACAATTTATATTTATTACAAATATTTTGGAGAGTGTTATCCATGAAAAGTATTAATCCAAGCCAAACGGCAGCATGGCGGGCGCTAGAACAACATTTTGCGCAAATGAAAGATACCCATATGCGTGACCTGTTTAAGCAAGACAATAATCGCTTTACCAAATTTTCTGCCACATTTGATGGGCAAATTTTGGTGGACTACTCCAAAAACCGAATTACTGAAGAAACGCTGAATAAATTATTAGCATTGGCTCAGGAAACTGAACTGAAAAGTGCTATCGACAGCATGTTCAGCGGCGAAAAAATTAACCGCACAGAAGATCGCGCTGTTTTACATATTGCATTACGTAATCGTGACAACACACCGATTTATGTCGACGGCAAAGATGTGATGCCAGATGTCAACGCTGTGCTAGAAAAAATGCACAAATTTAGTGAGCGCATTATTAGCGGTGAATGGAAAGGTTATACAGGTAAAGCTATCACAGATGTGGTGAATATTGGCATTGGTGGCTCTGATTTGGGACCATTCATGGTTACAGAAGCATTGCGCCCTTATAAAAACCATTTGAATATGCATTTCGTTTCCAACGTTGATGGAACGCAAATAGCTGAAACGCTCAAACCGCTAAACCCTGAAACAACGTTGTTTTTAATTGCATCAAAAACCTTTACCACTCAAGAAACTATGACTAACGCGCACTCAGCTCGTGATTGGTTATTGGCAGTGGCAAAAGACGAACAGCACATTGCAAAACATTTTGTTGCGCTGTCGACAAACAGTGAACAAGTTGCGAAATTTGGTATTGATACCGCAAATATGTTCGAGTTTTGGGACTGGGTTGGTGGTCGTTATTCATTGTGGTCGGCGATTGGTTTATCCATCATTCTTTCAGTCGGTTATGACAATTTTGTGCAGCTGCTTGAAGGTGCCCATGCAATGGATAAGCACTTCACACAAACGGCTTTTGAAAATAACATTCCTGTATTGCTAGGTTTAATTGGCATTTGGTACAACAACTTTTTTGAATCGGAAACTGAAGCGATTCTGCCATATGATCAATATATGCATCGTTTTGCGGCTTATTTCCAACAAGGGAATATGGAATCAAACGGTAAATATATCGATCGTAATGGTCATAAAGTGCCTTATCAAACAGGGCCGATTATTTGGGGAGAGCCGGGCACAAATGGCCAGCATGCTTTCTATCAATTAATTCATCAGGGAACAAAAATGATCCCTTGTGATTTTATTGCACCAGCAGTAACGCATAACCCGTTAGGTGATCATCACGACAAGCTATTATCGAATTTCTTTGCGCAAACAGAAGCGTTAGCATTCGGTAAGACTCGTGAAGTGGTTGACGCAGAATTTGCAGCACAGGGGAAAAACCCAGCAGATATGGAGTATGTGGCGCCATACAAAGTATTTGAAGGCAATCGCCCAACTAACTCAATCTTACTCAAAGAGATCACACCTTATTCTTTAGGTGCATTGATTGCGATGTATGAGCATAAAATCTTCACTCAAGGCGCGATCCTGAACATCTTCACGTTTGATCAGTGGGGTGTTGAGCTAGGTAAACAGCTTGCTAGCCGTATTTTACCTGAATTAGAAAGTCGTGATGAGGTGAGTAGTCATGATAGCTCAACAAATGGATTGATTAATTGTTATAAAACATGGCGTTAACCTAGTTTGTTATTCATGACAGCCTACCAATAGGGTAGGCTGAAGTTGCTGACGAAGCGGGATAAAAGCGTGGTTTTTCCCGCTTCGTGTTATCAGCCAAAAATCAATAAATTGATTTTCCTTGTTTATTGCAAAAGCCTTAACGACTACCAATACACTAGGCTGTAGTTTATTAATCATTTCAATATTAATGATTTTTGTATTATCGCTAACCTATTAGTAATTAAAAATTTTATTACGGTTAGTTTTCAAATTGTGTTGAATTTATGACTTTTTAACTAAATTGTTAGTTATCTTTAACCTTGCAGCAAAACAACGTGATATCCTTTATAGTTAAGAACCAATATGATGCAATACCACACTATATGGTGGTGGAATTATAAGTAATGGATGAAACGCTTTTTGCCCCTCGCCCTATAACTTGGTTATCTGAGACTGATGACCTTGTTCCTGATAATATTTTAAGTTGGTTGTATGAGCAGGGGTCAATGACGAAACGCCTAGAGCAGCACTGCCAGCGGGTTACTGTCATACCTTATACACAACGCTACGTAACTTTGGACGCTTTGAGTGAAGAAGAGGCGCTGAGTTTACCTGTCAGTGAATATTATTGGTTACGTGAAGTGATTATGTACGGTGATAATATTCCATGGTTATTGGGAAGGACGCTAATTCCGCAAGAAACACTCACAGGCGAAGACCAACAGCTAGTTGATATCGGCGCGGTACCATTGGGGCGTTATCTGTTCAGTCATGATAATCTGAGCCGTGATTATATCCAGATAGGGTTGCAAAATTCGCGATGGATCCGTCGCTCCCTATTAAGGTTGTCTGAAAAACCATTATTATTAACAGAACTATTTTTACCTGAATCACCTGCTTATAAAATATAGAAAATAAAAGGAGCACGACAGTGGAGGGAAGTATGGCGCTAACTAAATGGCATGCCTACAGCCGTTTGATGCGAATTGATAGGCCTATTGGCTCATTGTTGTTGTTATGGCCAACCTATTGGGCACTATGGATTGCAGCTCAAAGTATCCCCAGTTTGCACATCCTGATTGTGTTTACTGCTGGCGTGTTTTTGATGCGCGCCGCAGGGTGTGTGATAAATGATTTTGCTGATCGCCATTTTGATGGACATGTTGAGCGAACAAAACATCGACCGTTGCCAAGTGGCGATGTTACCGAAAAAGAGGCAAAAATATTGTTTGCTGCTCTCGTAGGGCTTTCGTTTTTGCTTGTTCTGACACTGAACGCAATGACTATCTGGCTATCAATTGCAGGGCTGGCACTCGCATGGATTTATCCATTTGTTAAACGTGTCAGTAATTTACCTCAAGTGGTTTTAGGTGCGGCTTTTGGGTGGTCGATCCCTATGGGGTTTTCGGCCGTCAGTGAGTCCTTACCTTTTGTTTGTTGGTTACTGTTTTTAGTTAATATCTTGTGGTCAGTGATTTATGACACACAGTATGCGATGGTTGATCGTGATGACGATTTAAAAATAGGTGTGAAATCAACGGCAATTTTATTTGGTCAGTATGACAAATTGATTATTGGGGTTTTACAAGTCGTGATGCTTGGTTTGCTGGTAGCGATTGGTTTACTTGCCCAATTAGGTATCACTTATTATGTTTGTTTGTTGCTAGCTGCGTTATTGTTTGTTTATCAGCAAAAATTAATGGTCAATAGAGAACGAGCGCCTTGTTTTAAAGCCTTTATGAATAATAATTATGTTGGTTTTATATTATTTATCGGGATTTTTTTAAGTTATTGGTAAGCAATCTGACCTCACGTTTAAAAACGTGAGGTTTGTCATTTTTTGTGACAGGGTGTGCAAATTACCTCTGTTCCTTCACGGTTCTGACCATATTTTACTCTACTCATCAATGCATGCTCTTAAAAAGAGATTATGGCATTGATTTCATCACAAAAGTGGATACTCCTCCTTCTATAATTAGCCCCGTTGTTTGAGTTATTAAACGCATAAAAAGGTTAATCACTCTCTTATCATTCAGTTTATGAATATTCTCTACCGCTGGTGTTGCTTATGATTAAAAAGCACCACAATGGGATAGTTCTGTTATCGGTAATACTGATTATGGGTTAGAGACGATGACTTGAATTTTCCGTTTCTGGTCAGTTCCTTTTATCGTGTACTCTGATGTGGTTGCATTCATGATGTTCGTGTATCTGCCAGAACTCACTGCATCTTCAATCTGCCACTGATAAACCAGACTATTATCACAGGTCGCGTAACAAACGGTATTGGCTTTTAGTTTCTCGCCAACTAAAGGTTGTGTCCCTGAGATGCCTGAGATACTCACTGATTTGGCGATATTGCCTTCTATTGTGGTAATGCCTTTACCTCCCGATATCGCGTTATTTTTGATATCTCTGTAGGTTGTTGCCGGTACAGACAAGCTCTTTGACGGCTCAGTAATGGCGGGATCAGTGCTTGCGACCGCTTTGACCGTGATCGTTTTACCTAGCAACGCCGCGGTTAGTTTCAGCGTATCGCCAGTCGTGCCGTTAATGATATTGTCGTCTTCATACCATTCATAGAGGATGCTTGTCTGCTTATCGCCATCTTCATCACTGAAAATAAAGTCTGAAGCTTTTAAAGAATCCCCCAGACCTAATATTCCGTCCCCGTTATCATCACTGGCTTTGACTGTACCTCCTTTTAGCTCTGGCGCATGTCCGATAACTGGTTGGGTCGCAGGAGAGGTAATCGAGACAGTGGCTGCTAGCGCTGGTGTAGTGACAAGCAGATTGAGAACGACACTGACACACAGGATCGATAGTTTGCCTTTGCGTATTATTTGGGTTTGCTGTTGGTTCATGTTCATCTTATTTTTACCTTATATTTTTTTAAATGCTTTATGGTCATATTTATTGTGCCGTTACTCGCAATCTGCGCTTTTGCATGTCTGTTGTGACGATATAGGTAGTGGTTGTTGCACCACGTATGGCTTGATACCGTCCTGACCCTTGGGATGTTTCGACTTCCCATTGCCAGAAAGTGGGTAGAATACAGTTGATTTGGCAATCTGGCGTGGCGGTTAGGCGATCTCCTACAACTGGGTTTCCTACGATGGCAATACCGTTACGAAATATTTGTATCCCTATGGGGGCTGCTATCACTTCGACTGTTGCTGAAGCGATACGGATACCATCTATCTGTGGATTAAGAATGAGAGTGCCGAGAAGTTTTCCGGCTGTTACTGTGCTGGTGTACACACCGGGTGCGGTTTCTTTTAATTCGGTTAACTTAATGCCACTTTGCGAAGGCGATAGAGATGATGTGCCTTTTGGTATCGTGAAGGTGAACGGTAATTGAATAGATGAAGCGAGCCCAGTCACTGGTGCGTTTTGTTCATCTCGTATTGTCAGAATCAATACCTCGGATTGATCTAGATTCAACGTACCGGAGCCTACGGTTAAATGGGAATGGCAGGCAGAAAGCCCCGCATCCACTATGACCTTTATATAGGCAGGTGGGGACGAATTTCCCTTCTCATCCCATGCGTTGGCGCTCAGGGTATAGGTGTTGGTGGTGCCTGCCTGCCAAGGAGGGAGATGGATCAGCCAAGCAGTAAGGCTTTTACCAACAGACAGGATTTTCCCTCCTTTGGATGAAAATTCTGTCTGTAATCCCCATTCTACGCGTTCAGCTGCGTATTTTGCTTTCAAAATTATGTTGACTAACTGCTGGCTAGCGCCTCGACCACGGACTTCTTGTGGTAGTATCAGGCTGATAAGCTCCTGCTTACGGTATTCGAGTACAATGTTGTTATTGCGTTCAACCAATGCCATTCGGTTACTCGGTAGTGTGCGTAGGCTTGCTACTGATACAGATGACACTTGCTCATTCCAAGGCACACCTAATGAATAGGTAAGCTGCGCTTCAAGTTGTAGCTCATTGACTCCCTTTTCTTTACGCCAATCAGCCCCGAGGGTAATCAATGGGAAAGGTGTGTAGTTCACTCCAACCGTCATTGCTTTTGGAGCTTGACTGCGAATATCGTTGTCTTTCAGTGCGACTTCATTCCCGAAATACTGTTCGTATTTTAGTTTAGCTCCGAGTTGAGGGTAAGCGGGTAACCAGCTACTGGCGGTGATATCAAATCCGTTGGCGGGGCGTTCGTCGTAGTCATCAAAATCTCGCGATTGATGCCAATTGTTGAGCCGTAGATATCCATTGGCAGAGAAATGTAGATAGTCGGACCACAACTCTGCCCCGATGCCGATCCGACGGTTGTGACCAGTAATATCGATATCGTAGAAGGTGTTTACACCATACATCCATGGATCACTGAAGCGGCGGATCCCGCTACCTAAGTTCAAGGTTGTGCGATCATCAAAGTTACGACCACCGAACTGGGTAAATACTAGCCAATCTGGGCTTTGATACATCGGTAACAGTATATCTGCTGATATGGCGCTTTGTGATAGCTTATTTGTTTGTTGTACTCCTATTTGTGCCGTACCATATTGGTTCAACCAGTTCTCTATTGTTGATGAGGCTTTGGTAATAGCTATATTTTGGGCTTGTCTAGAAAGGTATTTTTCGGCACTTTGTGTGTTTATTGCGTCGAAAAAGCTAGGGGCACGACGAGATAACCAGTCCTGTATTTTATGATCTGGTTTATCAGCTAAATTTGTTACAGTTGTATTTTTGACTCTTGTTTTTTTCGGGGGTGTGCTCGGAACATCAATTTCATCCCCTGCGGATAACGTTTCAAATGGGCGAGTGAACTTGCGCGTTTGATTTAGCGTTTTCAGTTCCTTCAGCGTCAAATTATACTGATGAGCAACACTATCAACAGTTTCACCCGTTCGTAAGGCGTAAGACTTTACTTCCACTCCATCCACAAATTTCGCAGCAAATACTGAATTGGTCGGTATGATGGATACCAACAGTAACATTGGCAATAATAAATGTACCTGAGATGATTTGAGACTGTAATAGTTAATACCAAAAGTCATGTATCTATCCCTTTCGTTAAGGTGATGTCTCCGTAATGGGTATATTTCCATTACTAATAACTGGGTAATAAATACTAATTACTTTACTCAGATAGGTCTGTTATCAAACTATTTAAATAACAACGATAGCCGAACGTTACAAGGAGATAAATAATAATAGTATAATGAGCTAGATAGATATTGAGCTTTAAAAATAACCTACTGTTATATAATAGTATTATTTTTTTTGTTAGAGGAGGGGGATCTGAATCGATACGGATATTTTTCTTTGAATATAATAGATATATTGAGATTAATAATAAAAACTCACTGGTTTGGATTAAATAAAAAGTAATCAATAGCGGAATTAATTAAGGAAGATTGATTTACTATGAATTAATAAAATCTTTTTATATTCGCTATACTTTAAGTGACATGTTGTTAATTCTGCTGATTGCATTTTTAATTATTCATTTATTTGTGCAATTAATATCTGATATAGAAGGCGGAAAATGGTACTAGTAATGTTATCTTTGATGACTAAAAGCCCCACGTTTTAACGCGGGGGCTTTATTTATAAGGGTGACCGGTCCTAAATAAAGTTGACACTTTTCCAATCTAAAATTGGAGAGTGTAATGAAACCAATAGGTAAACGAACTCAACGTGATTATTCTCTTGCCTTTAAACTGGCGGTTGTTGACCAAGTAGAAAAAGGCGAGCTCACCTATAAACAAGCTCAATATCGATATGGCATACAGGGGCGTTCAACTGTTTTGGTTTGGTTACGTAAGCATGGTAGATTAGATTGGTCGGAAGGTACGCCCAATACTCTTTATAAAGGTGCTGCTATGAACCAAACCTCGGAGCAACAAACACCTGAACAACGCATTAAAGCCCTTGAAAAAGAGCTTGAGGAGATGCAGCTCAAAGCTGATTTTTTTGAGGCGGTTGTCAAAGTGATGGATAGGGATTTTGGAGTTCGCCTCTCAAAAAAGCGCAAAGCCGAGTTATTAAGGAAAAAACGGTTGAAAAACTCACCGTAACCAAAGCTTGTCGTTTTATGAAAATCACTCGGCAAGCCTATTACAAACGTCAAGATACGTCTGATAAGCGGAAAAAATTAGATGCAATTATTGTTTGTGCTGTGAAATCTGAGCGAACAGTTCACCCTAGGCTTGGGGTGAGAAAATTACACTTTCTTTTGAAACAAAAACAATTAATTATTGGTCGTGACCGATTATTTTCTTTGTTGAGAGAACATCGCTTATTAGTGCCTAATAAGCGGTCATATCATCGAACAACATTGAGTCATCATCGATTTCATCGACATCCAAATTTAATTAAATCAGGGTTTATCCCTTCACAACCGGAGCAACTGTGGGTTGCTGATATTACGTATTTATCCACACACGAAGGAGATACTTATTTAAGTCTGATCACCGATGCTTATTCGCGAAAAATAGTGGGTTATCATCTTGATGACAATATGAAAACAAAAGCCGTCAAGAAATCATTTGTACAAGCATTAAAAAAACGAAGTTCAACCACGACCTTGATCCATCATTCAGATCGAGGCTTACAATACTGTTCGTCGGAATATCAGGAAATCCATAAAAAACATAATATTCAATGTTCTATGACGGATGGCTATGACTGTTATCAAAATGCATTAGCAGAGCGAGTCAATGGGATATTAAAAATGGAATATTTGTTAATAAAGCCGAGAAATTTAGAACAGGCTAGGAGGTTGGTTGAAGAATCAATACAGATTTATAATGAAAGGCGACCTCATTTATCATTAAACTATAAAACGCCCGATGAGGTTCATCGAGCATTTTATACCTGAAAAGTTGTCAACCTATATCAGGACTAGTCAGGGAATATGAATAGTATTATGCCCCGTTTTATTTCTTTATACCCAAATCGCTAGTCTTGTTTTGATTTCTCGCTCTCTTTTTCCGCAGCGCGCTCTTCTGGCTGGCTAACGCTTTCGATAGTTAGACGTATTTCTGGTGACATTAAGCGAGCAATCACTGCGTACAGTTTTTTCGCATTTGCCGTGAAAATATCATTATCATCATTATCGATATAGCCTTCTTCGCGTAATGTTTCTACTAGTGTTGAGAATACGGCTTTATCAAAAAACTCAGGCGCGTTGATGCCATGCAATACAGAAAGACGCTGAGCTAACATACGGCTCTCTTTTTCTAATGTATTACGGCTAATTTCAGGACTCGCATTGAGCAGAGATAATGTGATGGCATAACGCTGCAAGGTTTCGCGAACCCCGGCGGCTAATAGCTGTAATGGGCGGATACGGCGTGGATTTAATACCACAATATCGTCTTCTTTTAGACAGACTAACTTTTGACTGGTTAGTTCATCTATCAAAGTGTCAACCACTTCAGTTAGCGACTCACTGTTATAACGCATAAACAGCTCAGCTTTGAGGAATGGGTAAATTTGCCCAACCTGATAATGGATCTCTTGTCGGCTGATACGTTCATTGTGCAGCAGAATACTGGCAATAAGTGAGGGGAGTACCAGCAAGTGATGGATATTGTTACGGTAGTAAGTCATCAAAACGGCATTTTCTCGAGGGAGAATAATGATATCCCCCATGCTGTCTTTTTCAACTTCGAATTTATCCATTTGTAGTGCGTGCTCTAACAGTTGCTCAGCCGTTTTATTTGGCGTGGTAGCATCTGCGGTATAAGGCGCATTACGCAATAGTTGTAGATAGCATTCAACTTGCTCAATTAATTGTTCACGAGTTAATGAACGTTGACGTGAAGCGAGTAATGCGGTTGAGCAAAGGTTAATTGCATTTGCTGCTGCTGCATTATTGATATTGACCATAATGTTATCAGCCAAACCACTGACAACAGGGTTTAACCAACTTGGACGCTGTGGCTCAATAGGGTCAATGGAATCACGCCAATGAGGCACGTGCTTAGTTAAATATTGGGTGAGCGATATCGGTTGACCAAAGTTCACATAGCCTTGACCTAAGTTACGTAATTTACGTAGGCCACGGATCATTGAGAAAAAGCCTTCTTTTTCTTTTTCTGCGCCACGTAACTCTTTGGCGTAGGTTCCCACTTCCATAACGTGCTCATAGCCAATATAAATTGGCACTATGGTGATAGGACGAGAGTCTCCACGTAGCATGGCTTGCAAGGTCATCGATAATGTCCCTGTTTTAGGTTCAAGCAAACGACCAGTACGGGAGCGACCACCTTCGACAAAATATTCAATCGAGTAACCACGTGCAAACAATTCACTCAGGTATTCGCGAAAAACAGTTGAATAGAGCTTATTTCCTTTAAACGTTCGGCGAATAAAGAACGCACCAAGACGGCGGAAAATTGGCCCAGCAGGCCAGAAATTTAAGTTAATACCCGCTGCAATATGCGGTGGAACCAGCCCTTGATGGTAGAGAACATATGAAAGCAGTAGGTAGTCCATATGGCTACGATGGGAAGGGACATAAACGATTTCATGGCCATCTTGTGCTAATTGGCGTACGCGCTCTGCGTGCTGAACGTTGATCCCTTGATATAAACGGTTCCACGTCCAACCAAGTACTCGATCAGTCAATCGTACAGCTTCATAAGAAAAGTTAGCCGCTATTTCTTCCATCATACTCACAGCATTTTGCTGGGCTTTTTTCAATGGTATTTTTTTGCTGCGAGCTTCGTCTTCAACCGCTTTTTCAATTGCTTTTGAGGTCAATAATTTATTGAATAGCTCTTGGCGTACAGGAAGTTTGGGGCCGACAGCCGCAAGACGTTGGCGTGAGTAATGAATGCGTGCAACACGTGCCAATTTATTCGCGATAATGGTATCTGTACCATGCTCTTGTGCCATTAATCCCATCGAGACAATCGGTGAAAATCGCACAAAGCTGTCTCGCCCAAGCCAGATGACGGCGAAGAATTTTTGAATACCATTGAGCAAACGTAATGGCGGTGCAGGAGTATGCCCTTCACGTTCACGCCCAGGAGCACGACCAAACATGACAGACGCAGGCAATAGCTGAATGTCGAGATTCGGATTACTGCGATGTAAGTCTAGGTAGGCATGAAATATTTTTACCGACTCTTTACGCGGATCTGGGGAGTAGTAGCGAAAGACCCGCGGGCCATCATCAATAAAGACGTAAGCAGGTAATTTAGTCCCGTTGATGTCATTATCGACTAAAGGATCAGGCAAGCCGATAGATAAGCATTGGTGACGTAATGTTAAAAGGTCAGATTTTGAATGGTAAGGCAACACATATAATGTGGGCCGAGTCGTGTCCAGCTCAAGCTCTGAAATTGGGTCCGTTGGAATTAATTTACTCTTTACCAGTAATTTAAGTGGTAAATTCAACGTGTTGTAATATATTTTACGCCATAGTGACATAAATGATTATAGCCTCTTGTTAACAATGCTTTGTAAGCATACCAGAAATCAACGGGTAAATCTGTTACTGACAGTTAACTTTGACCGCAAAAAATGATGAACGTTTGTAAGTTTGAGGAATAAATATGGCAAACCAAACTAAGGGATTCACCCGTGTAATTAAGGCTGCGGGGTATTCTCTTAAGGGATTAAAAGCGGCATGGGTGCATGAAGCGGCATTTCGCCAAGAGGCGGTAGCTGCGATCTTTGCGGTAATTATTGCTTTATATTTGGACGTCAGTTATGTCGATCGGCTATTACTGATTAGTTCTGTTGTGCTGGTAGCTATTGTAGAGTTAGTTAATAGTGCAATTGAAGCGGTTGTCGACCGTGTTGGTAGTGAATACCATGAATTATCGGGACGAGCAAAAGATATCGGTTCGGCGGCGGTATTTATCACAATTGGATTGGCGCTAGTTATCTGGGCTACAGTATTGTGGCAGCGTTATTTTGCTGGTTAGTCTTAAAGTGTCGGTTAGTCTCGATAAATGTGGCACTTCCGTGATTTAAGTGTTTCAAATCTTCATTTACCTGTATATACTCACAGTCTGACTGTATAAACAAACAGGGGAACGAGATGAAAGCACTGACGGCTAGACAACAGCAGGTTTATGATCTGGTGCGCGATCACATTTCTCAGACGGGTATGCCACCTACACGCGCTGAAATAGCAGCAAGCCTTGGTTTTCGTTCGCCTAATGCGGCAGAAGAGCATCTTAAGGCGTTAGCGCGTAAAGGGGTTATTGAGATTGTTTCTGGTGCTTCTCGCGGTATTCGTTTACTGCTTGAAGAAGAGAATGATACTCAAGGGCTTCCTCTGATTGGCCGTGTAGCTGCGGGTGAACCATTATTAGCTCAAGAGCATATAGAGAGCCACTATCAAGTTGATCCAGCACTTTTTAAACCACATGCGGATTTTTTACTGCGTGTGAATGGTATGTCGATGAAAGATATTGGTATTATGGATGGTGATCTGTTAGCTGTTCATAAAACCCAAAATGTCCATAATGGGCAAGTTGTGGTCGCACGAATTGAAGATGAAGTAACGGTAAAGCGTTTTAAACAACAAGGTAATCGTGTCGAATTAATCGCGGAGAACGCTGAGTTTGCACCTATTATTGTCGATCTACGCCAGCAAAACTTCACGATTGAGGGGTTAGCTGTGGGGGTGATCCGTAATGGTGAATGGTGCTAAGATTGCATCGTAAAGATGATTAAAATGTTGCTGGCAGATTGTACCCATTAATGTTTTTGGGGATCTGCCCGCGATATAAGTGTTTATTTTTCAATTTAAAGCGTGATGGGTAGGAAAACGGATGGTTTAATATAGCCTATCAGCCTATCAGCCTATCAGCCTATCAGCCTATCAGCCTATCAGCCTATCAGCCTATCAGCCTATCAGCCTATCAGCCTATCAATAGCTCTTTTTTTAAGTTTTTTTCTTTGTTTTTACTGAGGGCTGTTGATGATCATGATCGCAATGTTGATGATCTCGGCAATTCACGATTTCGCTGCAAGCTTGGCATACCCCATGATTTTCTACCACAGTATGACGTAGCTGAAATTGATTTTGTTTGGCTAATTCTAAAATGGCAGCTTCAATTACCCCACAATCACTTTCGGCGACACTGCCGCAATGATCACAGATTAACATTACTGATATATGACTCGGGTTATCAAAATGATGGCAAATAACATAGCTATTAGTGGATTCTATTTTATGAATAAAGCTTTGTTCCATCAAAAACTCTAAAGCACGATAGACAGTAGGGGGTTTAGCTTGTGGTTCTACTTCACGGAGCAGGTCAAGTAAATCGTATGCACTGATGGCTCCGTGTTGTTTAGCTATCAAACGTAAAACAGTTTCTCGCTGCGATGTGAGCCTAACACCTCGAGCTCCACATAACCGCGCAGCCATTGCGAGCAACTTTTCTTCATTCATTTTTTTCATGGTCGAGAGCCCTACTCAAAACTGTTATTGCTGTTGAGGGTAGTCTACCATAATTTAGAAATATCTAGGTAATCCTCGCATTTTTAATGAAAGTTACCAACAAGTTTTAGTTCTGTTGCTTGCCACTCAATAATTTGATTTAGAGATGGTATAACTCAATTTGGGGAAAAGGTGCCTTATTAAGCCAAACTCATTGAGCATCAGGGCATACTCCATTAACAGTGGATGAATCAAATAGTAAGCAACATGAATTCTGTTCGGTCGTTTGTCATAAAGCGATATCAGCCAAATTATATAAAATATGAGCGATAACTATATTCATTTATGTTTGATATTAGGTTGGATATTAATTTTGTATCAATAAGGATTATACAATATATACTCGTCATACTTTAAGTTTCAGCGTTGTTGACTACGTTCACTCACGCCCGTCACATAGTGCTCTATGCTCCTGGCGATTCGTTCACTTGTCGCCTAGCTGCACCTCGAATTATTTAGAGTATAAAAGTTAATGTTAACGTTCCCATTTATACTAAGTCAACTTTAGTGACTAATGAAACAGTTATTCCTAGTATATTTAGTAAATGAATTATCCTTGCTATGGTTACACTAAAATAGTGTGCTTATTATTTTTTCATGTTGCTAGTATTTTGATTTTTTACTTTTCTACGTAACAAGTAAAAGATGAGTAAGCTTCATCTGTTAGAATATAAATATCATCATCCATTTTAGTAATGCTAACGTAGTAGTTTATCTTTTCTTCTTCTAACTGAATAAAGTTGGCAAATAACTCTTTTGGCACATTATCTGAGTTTGTTATAGATAGTTGGCTAAAATGTATGGAATAATGATGATTTTTATCAATTGATTGAAAGTTAAAGTATATAGCTCTATCTAAGCGATAAAATACATTGTTTTGTTTTATATAGCCATACATCTTTATTCTACCAGTATTATCATTGTCAATGAGAATATTGGTTTTTGATTTTAGTATCAAGCCTTCATCTGTTCCGTTATCTTTTATCCATAAAAGTTCTGAATGACACATATTAATATTATGGCTTTTTTGATGAAGAAAAACTGCCGTAAATAAGGCTGAAAATACAGCAAGCAAAGATAATAAAATATACTTTTTCATTTAAATTCTCTGATCATTGATCGAGACACAGTCATATTGAGTATTTTTTTCTTTACAAATACTGATAGAAAGGTTTTTATCAGCAGGCTGCATATTGTTGGGTTCTGAAAGTAAAATGATGCGTTTCGGCTGATTACAATCAACATTATATTTATCAAGTTTTCTATTGATAAAATCGAGATGATCTTTAGATGAATTTTCAGCTAAATGAATGGGGATCTGAATAATACATTGAGCTCTTTGGTTCACTGCAATGTAGCCATTCATTTGCATACTGGCATCAGAATCTTTTATAAAATGAAAAGTTAACGTTAATGAAACAGTAACAATTGCAATTAAAATGAATAAAACATAATTTTTTCTAATGTTTTCTTGTTTTTTAACAGGTTGAGTTAATGCGGTTTCATTCTTATTTTCTTGGTCAACAGTTAAGAATTCATGAATCTCAGCATTTTTGTTTGTTATGCTTTGATTATCATGTGTTTTATTAGGATTAATACTGTTCTCATCGTGATGAACAATATTAGTTGATTTTGGTTTGTCACCATAATGTATAAATTCCTCTTCTGGTAAGCTAGATACACTATTTTCTTGGGTGATTATTTCTACTGTTTTACAGTCAAAGCGAAAACCTCTTTTAGGTACTGTAACAATAGATTTTGGATCAATACCAATAAGCTCAAATTTTTTTCTTATTTCACTAACATAGGTGTTTAAGTTATTGTTTGAGCCTACTAATCCATGTTTTTCCCAAACATTGGTAAGTAAATCATCTCTGGTCGCTATTTGGGACTCTTGATTTAGAATAATTATTTCACTCAATAAGCGGGATGCAGGCTTTGAAAGCTCAATAAATTGATCTGTCTCATTATTTAAAAAAATGAGACACTTTTCAGTCTCAAAAATAAATTTATTATTAATGAGATAGTTTTTGATCTTTGTCATAAATGTAGCTTACTCTCTCTAATTTTAACTATAGAAAAATTTGATTTTTATAATAAAAGGAAAAAACGTTTTAATGGAAAAATTGTTAATTTATATGTTTTTTTATAAATATTTGTAATGCATGTAGTTTAAATAGGGATGCAATTAACTTCAAGTATTGAGCTATGAGCTTTTTTGAATCCTGAGTTCAAATATATTGAACTGAGAGGTGCAATGGAGTTATAGGGTGTTTTTTTTGCCGTTGGATGGATTTTTATTCTTAATAAAGAAGTATTTCATGTGTAAAAAATATATGTATCTAAAATATAGGTTTGGGTATCATTGTTGTATTATATTTGGCTATTTATTAAGAATGGTCTTAAGTGTTAATACCTATATATTTGGATGTTATTTAATAATTTTAATTTAAGATAGAAAATTAAAATGATTTCTAATTAGGTAAGGAGGAAAAACTCCTTACCTTACCTAAGTCATATTAATAATTATATTCAATACCCAACCAATAATTACGGCCCTCTTCTATATAACCTTTTGTATATTGATATGATTTATCGAACAAATTATTTATAGATGTATTTACGGAGATACCTTGACCTAGATCATAATCAATACGAATATCTGTTTTAGCAAAACCACGTACTTTGTCATTATTATCAATATAATTAAAAGCCCAACTTCTTGCTTCCTCTGTTATTGTGAAACTGAGAGGCTCATAAGGAGTGAATTTGACCCAGACAAATGCCTTGTGTGACGGTAATTCAGCAATATGTTTTACGCTATAATGCTTTGGATCTGCATGAATATAACTATAATTTAGACCAATGGACATCCAATCGGAGATTTGTCCATTACTGCCTAGATCAATACCCGCGTAATTCACTTTGCCACTATTTCTATTTTGATAAACATCTGAATCTTCTGTGGGATCATAGTACATATAATGAGCCATAATCGCGTCAGAAACATGATTATAGTAAGCGCTTGCATTGTAGGACCAATTAGGGGTGATATAGCCTTTATAGGTTAAGTCATAGGTAAGTGCGCGTTCGGCGTCAAGATGAGGGTTGATCACAAAGCTATCTTTATTTTTCATCTTGTTTTTGGTGTAGCGCTCTTTTTGTGTCGGGAAACGGCTTCTATCTGAAATAGAAAACTGTACAGTATCATTATTGTCTAAATGGTAGCGCGCCATCAATTCCCAGTTAAATGCACGTTGGCGATTGTCATCATAGGTTTCGATACCAGTAACAACGTTTTTTTTATTGTACAGGTAGCGTTTGCCATCATCACTACTGCGCCAATCAAAACCAATTCCACCGATAATATCTAGCTTGTCAGTTGCAACCCATTGGTATTCAGTCGCAACTGACCATGTTTGATCTTTGTAGCGATCATAGGGCACTTCTTTATTGCTACGAGCACGGTGAATATCCTCTTTCCAATGCGCAGCAAAGGACAGCATATCGAGTTCACGAAGTGTAAAATCAATACGCATATCAGCACCATTACTGTAGTCGTCATAATGGCTGTAGTTATATACCCCATTTTTATAATCTTTGACGGATTTGTATTGGTGAAGGGTATTGGTGAATTTATCGTGATAAAGGCGGCTTTGTAATGCAATATCGTTCGTAAGTTGAGTATTGCCATTAAAGTAAACGCTTTCTTTATCATATTCAGGCCATTGCCAAATCTGTTGTTTTGGGCTGTCGGCATTTGGTGCGCTATTTTTATCGCCATCTTGTTTTAAGTACGTGACGACATACTCATCAGTTTCTCTGGGGGTCCAACCCATTTTAAGCATAAGACGTTTATCATCTGTTGCAGAATTAGTGCGACGGCCATGGGTGCCAGCGAGTGGATTATTGTCTTCTGATGCGGGTAGGCCCATAAAGCGTTGTTTATATTGGCTTCCACTGATTTGAATAAAACCAAGATCATTGCGAGCACCTAAACGAGCACTGATATTATGTGCATTATCTGCACCACGAGCAAAGCCTTGATTCAGGTTAATATTAGCTTCTAACGGTTTTTTTGGGGTTGCAGTGGTTAAGTTGATAGCGCCTCCCATCAGGTTTGGTCCTTGTAGTAAAGAGGTATAACCTGTTGATAGCTCGACGCTGGATAATTCACTGGTCATAAAACGACCTAAATCTAATGTGCCATCATAAGGGACATAGGTTGGGATCCCATCAAAGAAGACTGGAACCTGACGGCTATCGAAACCACGTACGTTAACTTGCGTTTCGTTACGGTTGCCTGATTTTTGGATCACAACGCCAGGCATGGTACTCAGAGCTTGAGCAACATTGGTTCGATTTAATTGCTGCATTTGTGATTGGGTAATGACATGTTCATCAGCAGCAAGTGGCGTGCTCCAAACTGTCATAACATCACGATTGATTTTCTCTTCTGTCGTTTCCGCGAAGCTATGTGTTGTAAATAAAGCCATCCCAACCAGATAGGTAATTTGTTTTATTTTCATTATGAAATTCCAGTTTATATAATTCGATATATTATTTTTTATATAACGATAGTTAGCGTTTATTTAATTAAGTGAAAACCCCCAGCCAAATTGGTTGTAGTTTCGCTTAAGTTAGGTTGTTACTTGGGTTATGAGGTGGAAATTTTTACTTTAATATCTCTAGGTGGTGCGTAATAAGGCGCTGATGTTATAAACAAAGCAATACCCGTTTGCGCATATTCATTGATAGTTTGTAGATTGATCCCGCCAGCCGCTGATAAACGGCAGCTACGTTTTTGTTTAAGGAGGTTCTGTTGCAACTGGCGGATCAATGATGGGCTGAATTTATCCAGTTGTACAATATCGGCACCTGCTTCAATAGCAAGGGTGGCTTGTTCATAATTGTCAGCTTCAACAATGATCTGTTTTTCGGGTGCGGCCGCTCTCAATGTATTAATGTGCGAATACCAATCATCTGGCGCAGCAAGGCATTGGCGGTGATTAGTAAATAACAAAATACTTTCTGCACTACCTGCTCGATGAATAATCGCTCCACCAGCAACGATAGCTGTTAATGCGAGTGTTTTTGTACCGGGGATCGTTTTGCGCGTACAGGCCAGCTGGGCATCAGGTTGATATTGCTTAAGGATAGTCACCATTTGGTGGGTGTAATGGCTAACACCACAACACCATTCTAAGACATTTTGTACGGCCTTCCAGCCTTGATGAAGTGTTTCAACGGTACCTGAAGCAATAATCAAGCAACTTTCTGCCTCTACGATTTCACCATCTCGATAATTGCATTGATGTTCAATACCTAATTTATTAAGCATACGTGATGCGATTTCCAGACCACTAATACATCCGCCTTGTCTAGAGGTAAATGTCATGGTAGCGGGTTGATGATGTAACCCCAATGAGCGTGTTGTGAGGTCACCATATTGAATATCATCAAGTAGTAATTGATCAATTAAGCTATCAGGGAGATAAATCATGGCGTGAGATCCTCTTGTGGCACAACATCCCATGATACCATTGCCCAATTGCGAGAAGGATAGGCGATTGGTTTACCTGCACTGACTCTTTGTTGGTAGTATTGGTATAGTTTTTCAGTCTCTTCGGCGGTTAAGTTTTTCAATGACCAATTAACGCTTTCTTTAAAGGCTTCAAAGCTATCAAAGCCGCCTTTATCAGGGCTATCGATAAACTCCACACGAGCATGAATGCCCATTTGATGTAAAATATTCACCGCATAAATATAGGTTGGTAAACGTACCACTTCACGGCCAATAAATCGGATGATCTCTTCATCAATAAAAGTGGGATTAACGGTGTGTGTGGTGTAAACACGCAGTTTTGCTTGGTGGTTGAGTTTCAGCAGGGCTTGTTTAAGATCATCGACGAGTGTTGAACGTGATGCAACAGCGATATCAACTTTAGGTAAATGTGCCCAGCTGTCTTCCCACGCGAGTTGCTCGAACTGGGCATGGTGAATATTAAGTGCTTGAGCACGTTGTTGAGCGGCCTCTAACATGCCCCGACTATAGTCAATTCCTATCACTGATGTGAATTTATCCGCTAAATTTAAGCAAATGGAGCCCGGACCACAACCAACATCTAGCAAAGTTTCGGCATCAGTATCATTAATCAATTCACGAAAACGGACTAAATAGGGATCTTGAGGGTTAGCACAAGTTTTTGCCATTTGTTGTGCTTTTTTATCCCAATGTTCTGGCTCTTTGCGTGAGCGCTGTGCTTGCTGCATATGTTGTTGATACATTTTTGCAAAATCTAATTGATCAATAAGCATAACCTTGGCCTTAACAAGTAAAATGAGAGGGAAATTGAAAATGAGATGCGATGCTCTGTTCATCAATTGAATAGAGATCTGCTAAGTTAGTAAGCGTTAACATATCTTTTACTGTGCCTTGGGAAACACCAAGCTGTTTATTAAGTAGGATCACATTATCTGCAACAGCAGCGGCATGCTGTGGGTGATGGGTTGACATTAAAATAGTAATTCCATGCTGCTTAAGTTGTTCTACTTGTTGTAATAAGCGGATTTGGTTCCCAAAATCAAGGCTAGCAGCCGGTTCATCCATGATCAGCAGCTGTGGATTTTGTACTAAGGCGCGTGCGATCAAAACCAGCTGTTTTTCGCCGCCACTTAGCGTGCTATATAAACGCAATTCAAGATGCTCAATGCCCAATTTCTGAAGCTGATAAAGAGCCAATGCTCTTTCTTTATGACTCGGAATTGAAAAGATTGATAGTTGCGTGGTGAACCCCATCATGACCATATCAATAGCAGTGAAATTAAATGGCGTATCATGTGCTTGAGGTACGTAAGCAATCACTTTCGCTATATCTTGCTGCTTATAAGACTTTAATGATTTTTGAGCGAGATAAATATCACCCTTTATAATGGGAATTAGGCCGAGTAAGCTTTTAATTAGTGTCGTTTTACCGCAGCCATTAGCGCCTAATAAACAAGTGATTTTCCCTGTCAAAAGTGACAAATTAATGTTCGTCACAATGGCATGATGATGATAGCCAATAGCAACATTTTCTAATGTCATCAGGCTCATTTAACTCTCCTTGCCTGCAACAGGATTGCTAAAAAGAAAGGCGCACCGACAGCCGAGGTTAGTATACCGAGCGGCAGTTCAATTGAGGCGATACTACGTGCCAATGTATCAGTGATCAGCAACATAATTGCACCAATCATCATTGATACAGGGAGCTGATAGCGAAAGTTAGCGCCTACTATCATTCGGGTTATGTGTGGGACTATGAGTCCTATCCAGCCAATAATACCTGCAATAGAAACGGCACTAGCGGTAATTAAGGTTGCTGAAACAATAAAAATACCACGAATTAAGCTGACATTGATCCCGAGACTTTTAGCTTCTTCATCAGATAAACTCAGTAAATTCATACGCCAGCGTAACAATAGCAACGGAATAATGCCTATTAACATAATAGGTAATGCGGATAATAGATCGCTTTGAGTAATAGATGAAAGACCACCAAGCAGCCAAAAGGTAATAGAAGGTAGTTGGGTATAAGGATCGGCTAAAATTTTCATTAAAGATATCGCAGAGCCACATAAGGCGCTAATAGCCACCCCAACTAAAACGAGGGACAAAATGGGGTCGTGCTGGCGTGCCATTCGAGCAATTAGACAAACGAGTGTGACAGTCAATAACCCACCAATAAAAGCGGCTAATTGGATATAAATCAGTGATTGTCCAAGGAATATTCCAATCACAGCACCAACCCCAGCACCAGCTGAAACCCCTAAGATATCTGGAGACACTAATGGGTTACGGAACATGCCTTGATAGGCAGCGCCAGCAATCGCTAGGCCGCCCCCAATCATAATTGCTGCTAATGTTCGAGGAAAACGAATTTGCCAAAACACAGTGTGATGACGTGGATCTTCAATCGCGATTTGAAAACCTAATTCTGAGAAGAGCAAACTCAATAGTTGATTTAGAGTAAGTGAGTACTTACCATTTATCAATGCAGCGATAAAACAAATAATAAAAATGGCCGCTAAAAGAGACTGTTTGGCAAGACGACTCATGATGATCTCATTAATTTATCAATTTGCTCATCTGTGAGTGACGAGTGATAAAACAGTGCGAAAAATTGTTTAATATCATCATGTATGCTTAGCGCTAGCTGTTGATCAAAATGGCTTTGTAGACGGCGCATACCTAATAAACGATTCACACTTGGAGGTCCATCTAACCAACCAAATGGCATGCCACTAAAGGTGAACAAACGGTTAGATGAAATAGCATTGAGCCCTTTCCATAATGGTGAGCTGTGGATAAATTGAACAGCTTCTTCATATTGGGTAATGATAATATCAGGGTTCCATTCGTACAGTTGCTCCATAGAAACTTCGGTCAATCCTTTAAAGTTAGGCATATCGGCCACATTGCGTAAACCTAAAATTTCTATCGCTTCGGTGTGAATTGAACCTTTAGTGCCCGTTTGGAGCCCTTTAGCCCCTCTCGCTAAATAAAAACTTAATGTATTGGTCTGATTTTTTTGCGCAAACTGTTTGGCACTTTTGAGGTATTGTTCGGCAAGGTCACTAAGTTGTTGCGCTGATTGTTGGACATTCAAGAGTTGGCCTAATTGGCGTAGCTGCTGAGGGGAGTCTTCTAGTCCCCCCGCAATCAGCAGATAGGCAATTCCCGTTTGTTGCGCTACTTTTTCAGCTTGGGAACGATATGTATCATCAATATTGCCTGTATCAAGGATCAGTTGAGGGTTATAGTCGAGTAGTTTTTCCAGAGAAAGCGTACTACCACGTCCCGCTAAACGTCCATATATCGGTAATTCTCTCCATGGTTTAGCAAATAAATCGCTATGATTTTTTTGTAAATTAATAGAGGAGAACCCTACCATTTTTTCTGGTGCTAAAGCGAATAGAAGGAGATCAGATGGTGCGCCTGAGCTAATGACACGTTGAATTTGGCTCGGTTTTGGCAATTGACCAAACAAGGCTTGTTCGACCGTACTAGGAGTTCGCCCACAAGCAGGGAAATAATAAAATGCAGCTAATGCGGCACAGGATTTGATAAAGTGTCGGCGATTGATTCCCATAGCGCTAAATAATGACTCGTTATATTTATTTGTATATAGCGCGAAAATTAGCGGAGTCATGCTGTAGAGTCAACTACAAAAAAGACAATTATGGGAAAACTCGACTATTCTGTGATGTAAATCAGTAACAAACATTGCTATCTATAAAAAGATCGCTGAACATACACTCTAAATAATCCAAGGTGCGGCTAGGTAATGAGTGAATGAGTCACTGGGAGCATAGAAAACTATGCGATGAGTAGTAGTATAGTCACGATGCCATCATTTTAGCCGCAGTTTGAAGCAGGATGAGTTATCGTCATTCGAACTTAGGTAACACTTATTATATTGGACATATGAAGAAAAAAAGACCCTCATTACAGGATATTGCCGATCGCATCGGTGTCACTAAAATGACCGTTAGTCGTTTTTTAAGAAACCCTGAGCAGGTTTCTGAAGTGCTACGTGGCAAAATTGCACAAGCTGTTGAGGAGCTAGGATATATTCCAAATAAAGCGCCTGATTTGTTATCGAACGCAACCAGCCATGCAATTGGGGTTTTATTACCTTCATTAACTAACCAAGTATTTGCTGAAGTGATCCGAGGCATTGAAGCGATAGCGGACCGTCATGGTTATCAAACTATGTTGGCTCACTATGGTTACTTGCCCGAAAAAGAGGAAGAGCGACTCACTTTTTTGCTTTCTTATAATATCGATGGCGTGATCTTAGCTGAACGAACTCATACCGAGCGTACTTTACGTATGTTAAAAACGGCGGGGATCCCTGTCGTTGAAATTATGGATAGTGTATCGCCTTGTTTAGATACTGCGGTCGGTATTGATAATTTTGAAGCTTCACGGCAAATGACGGCAGCGATGTTAGATCGCGGTTGCCAACATGTGGTGTACCTAGGTGCTCGGCATGACGAAAGAACAATTATTCGCCTACAAGGCTACGAGCAGGCGATGCGAGATGCGGGGCTTGAGCCACGCAATGTGATGACGCAAGTCAGCTCCTCATATTCATTAGGCGCCCAATTACTGCATGAGTGTAAACAAAAATACCCTGAAACAGATGGGCTATTTTGTACGAATGATGACCTAGCGATAGGGGCAATCTTTGAGTGCCAGCGTCTTGGTATTAAGATCCCCGACGATTTAGCCATTGCGGGTTTCCACGGACATGATGTTGGGCAAGTCATGACACCAAAACTAGCCAGTATCTTAACACCAAGAGATAGCATGGGGCGTAAAGCTGCCGAAGTTCTTCTTGGACGTATTAATGGTAAAAAACTACCACAAACGCTATTTGATGTTGGTTTTGAGTTACTACCTGGTGAAAGCATTTGAAATAAAAAACACTAAATAATTCGAGGTGCAGCTAGGGAACAAGCAAATAAGTCGTCAGGCGCATGCATAAATATGTATGTGACTGATGCAAGTGAGTGTAGTCACCATTCCTTCAATGTGAAGCGCTGTAACTGGAAGTATGACGAGTATCAGTGATGCACTGAATTAGTGCGATAGCCATCACAAATCTATTTATTTCCCCACAAAGATAATTGATAAAAATAGCAGCACTGCTGATAATGTTACTGGTAACTGTTACCGGTAACAATCGAATGCCTACTATCAGTAAACTAAATTAGCACTAGTTTCTATTTAACACCTGAGGAGTTTCCAATGAGTGATACCCAAACACAAAATTATACGTTTGTCCTTATGGGGGTATCGGGTAGCGGTAAATCAGCTGTTGCAAACGGTGTCGCGCAACAAACGAATGCGGCTTTTTTAGACGGTGATTTTTTACATCCTCGCGCAAATATTCAAAAAATGGCTTCAGGTCATGCTTTGAATGATGAAGATCGCCAACCTTGGCTTGCCGCACTAAATGACGCTATTTTTGCCATGCAACGCACTAATGCAATTTCATTAGTTGTTTGTTCCGCATTGAAAAAAAGCTATCGCGATAGATTGAGAGAAGGAAATAAGAACCTCTATTTTATCTATCTGAAAGGAGATGCTGAACTCATTGAAAACCGCCTCAAAGCACGTAAAGGTCATTTCTTTAAACCTGAAATGTTGGTATCCCAATTTCAGGCATTGCAAGAGCCTACATTAGAAGAACAGGATGTTCATATTGTCGATATTCGCCCATCACTTGATGAGGTTATAAAAAATACGCGTACGGCTATTCATCAAATTGTATCTGGAGGCAATCCATGAACACCCCTGTTGAAACATTAAGTACTTTAACATTGGTGCTGACGGCAGTCGGCTCCGTTGTACTACTGCTGTTCCTCGTCATGTATGCACGTTTGCATGCATTTGTGGCTCTGATGATCGTTTCTATCGGTGCAGGGCTCTTTTCAGGTATGCCAGTACAAGAGATCACCGCCACCATGCAAAAAGGGATGGCCGGCACTCTAGGGTTCTTGGCAATTGTTGTCGCACTTGGCGCGATGTTCGGTAAGATCCTTCATGAAACTGGAGCACTTGATCAAGTCGCGACTAAGTTATTGAATCTATTTGGTGAAAAGCGAGCTCATTACGCAGTGGGTATCGCAGGTTTAATTTGTGCTTTACCACTGTTCTTTGATGTCGCCATCGTGCTACTAATCGGCGTGGTATTCGCTGTCGCAAATCGTACCGGTCATAACGTTGTACGCATGGCTATACCTTTATTCGCAGGGGTTGCAGCTGCGGCAGCGTTTTTATTACCGGGGCCAACACCAATGCTAGTCGCTTCACAGATGGGGGCTGACTATGGCTGGATGATCCTGATCGGTCTGTGTGCCGCTATTCCTGGTATGTTATTAGCAGGTCCACTATTTGGTAGTTTTATCAGTAAGCACGTGACAATTGATATCCCTGCGGATTATCAAGCACCAAAAATGGATCATGGCAAAATGCCTAGTTTTGGTTTTAGCTTGAGCCTTGTTTTATTCCCTCTGGTTTTAGTTGGTCTAAAAACAATAGGTACACATTTTGTTGAACCGAACTCGAACCTTGAGCATTGGCTCGAATTTATCGGCCATCCATTCACTGCACTGTTATTGGCTTGTCTGCTGGCAATTTATGGCCTAGGTTTTCGCTATGGGATGAATAAAGAAAAAGTAATGGAAGTGTGCTCCGCAGCTATCCAACCTGCTGGTATTATTTTATTAGTGACTGGGGCTGGTGGGGTGTTCAAACAGATCTTAGTGGATTCAGGAGTTGGCCCAGCACTTGGCGATTCATTGATTGGCGCGGGTCTGCCTATCGCAGTGGCGTGTTTTGTACTAGCTGGTGCAGTACGTGTTATCCAAGGTTCTGCAACCGTTGCATGTTTAACAACCGTGGGTTTAGTACTACCAGTCATTGGTGAATTAGGATACTCAGGCGCACAGCTAGCCGCATTGGCGACTTGTATTTCCGGTGGTTCTTTGATTTTAAGTCATGTGAACGACTCAGGTTTCTGGCTATTCGGTAAATTTACGGGTGCAACAGAAGCACAAACCTTAAAAACATGGACAGTGATGGAAACTATCTTAGGAACGACGGGTGCCATTGTCGGAATGGTGTTCTTTGCGTTCTTGTAAGTTAAACGCCTAAATTACGTGAATAAGCCAAAACTTGCGGAATTGAAGTGAGTTTTGGTTTTTTCTTTTTTGTTGGCTGAGCAATGAGGCGAAAGCCTGTTGTACGCTTACGAATTTTATAAACTTTGTATTTGCTAGGTGCATTTTGCAGATAAAGCTCTACATCTAACTCACTGAGATTTAGGCTTTTAGCTAATTGATTAATTATCTGCATAATATTACCTATAACAGCTCCGAAAGCATTGAAGCTTTCGGAGTCACTCTTTACTAGAGGAAGCGGTGTTGACGCCACCTGAAAGCAATTCAGGGGGCGGCAACACCGCAACCCTAAATGTGCTCAATAAATTAGTATCTGGCTAATCACCCGACAAGACATAAAACGTCCAACGCTAAAGAGTTTATACTCGTCATACTTCAAGTTGCAGCGTTGTTGACTACGCTCACTCACACTAGTCACATAGTTTTCTATGCTCCTAGCGCTTCGCTCACTTGTCGCCTAGCTGCACCTCGAATTATTTAGAGTATGGTTAAGACTACCGCACTCTTTTGTTATAAACAATACTGATTTTGCGTGCAAACCTGACCATTAGGACTGTTAAAGGTTCACTGTGAAGTAATTGTATTTAAAATGATATTTTAAAAGGGCTGTGAAAACGAGTTCACAACCTTTTTTCAAGATTAATTCAACACTTGGCTTAGTTGGCGGTAGAGCGCTTGGGCACTCTTTTTATAGCCTTCAGCGGATAAATGAACGTTATCAGGTCGAGCGAGATCTTGAGCTGCCCATGAACGGATAGAGCAAGGGCCGCCCATAAAAGCTTGCCAATCCCAAAACAGCGTGTTTTCTTGCGCAGCAATCGCTTTTTGGATTTTTATCACATTCATTAAATGCACTGGCATTTTCGCTTCGCAACTGGCTGCATGACTAAATTTTATCGAGTCATTTGGCCCGACCAATAAAATTACGCTCTCTGGCATTCGTTGGCGGATTTGACGGATTTTTTCACGTAAGTTTTGTTGGTAAGCAACTAAATCTAAGTTGTCATTGAAGGCTTCGTTGGTGCCATAGGCTAAGATCACCATATCAGGTGACATTTCCGCTAATGTTTCGACCCATTGAGGCTGCCATTTATCGAGCATATTAATGGTCGCGCCATTAATACCTAAGGCAGATAAAGTGACACCCGGGTGATTAGAACGCAGTAGCCATCCACCCAATTTGAGATTGTTGTCATTACTCACCGTCACTTCAGCTGGAAGCTGGGTGCTGACTGGGGTAGAGAAACGCCATGTATTACCTGTCGTAGGTAATGAAATAGGTGATGAACTGGCTGGGGAGACAAACATTTGCCCACCCGATGAGTTTTGGTACAGCGCTTGTAATTGATAAGTGCCTGCTGCGGTTTGCAATGGGACCAATTGTACGCGGCTTGTTGGTTTCATTGGCAATGCGACTAGCCCTCCCAGAGGGTAATCAAAACGCTCATCTTTACGGCTGCTAAACAGTTCCCATTGTTGCTTATCACTTTTACGATTGATAGTCGCAGTGCGTTGCCCCGGTATTGAAATGGTAGGTACGAAGCCAGGTCCCGCATCGCCATAGCGCTGCTGGAACAAGGTTCTTAGCTCACCACTGAAAAAATCTGCCGCAGTGTGTGAATCGCCAATTTGTACTATATGGATTTGCTGGTTGCCTTGCTTTAGCTTGTTATCAAGGCGACTTAGATTTGGCTCAGCATTGTTGATTAATTGACCTTGAACATCGGCTTCAGCCAGCATCCGTGTTGAGCTTTTCTGTGTTCGCTCTACGCCTTGCTGGCAGGACAACAGGCCTAGAGACAGCAACGCGATAACGCTAGCTGCCGCTACTTTGGATCTGGCCTGACGCAATTTGTTCCGCTTCATGAGGGACCTTTTCTTCTTCTACATCATAATGGATGAGTGAAAACACTTTTTCAGCAATCGCTTGTTGTCCTTTAGGACTGAAATGGATCCCATCACCACTTCTTAGCTTAATTTTGCTGCTATCATCGCCGAAATAATCAGAATAGGTGAGATCTTTATATTTAAAGACATCATTAACAGAAAAATAAATTTCACCGCTATTTTCGACTTCGGACTGGTAGAGTCCTCTTAGGAACTGCATACCATCTGATAGGGAGGTTTTACGCATATTAGGAGGGCCAACCCAAATGACATCGACATTGTGTTGACGCGCTACCGTTAATATATCATTAATGCGGGAACGATACACCTGCTCCCACATTTCGCTTTTAAACTTCACATATTTATAGCCAGTATCTGGTGGCATATCCCAAGGATCATTTGGCCCTAGAAAAACCACGAGAACTTTAATTTTAGGATTATCATCCAATGCCTTAGCAATGGTTTTAGGCCAATTAAAAAAGCGTGGGTAGGCAAGACCGGTGCTTTGCTTACTTAAATTAATGCTATCAATATTATATTTTTTCAATAGCATGTTTTTTACATGCGGTGCCACACCTTGCATCATTGAATCGCCTGCAAACAGGACCTGATCCTCTTTTTCCAATTTTGCAATGGTTTTGGGAATAATAGGTCCTGTATTAATCGCTTTTATGGGGCCTAATCTATCTGATTTCAATGGTGAACGTACTGGCTGGCGTTTCAGTAGCTCAGGGAAGGTGATGGACAATGATTCAGCTGGGTAAATATAACCATTTACAAAATGCAAACCAACTCGATAGCCTTCTGGGAAAACCTGTTTTTTGTTTTCATTAGCCGCAACGAGTGCTTCGGCTTCTTTTGCATCTTGTGCTTGCTGTCCCGATGCATGATATAAAAATGCACTACCTGCGGCTAAGGCGCCATCATTTAAATAAGCACCGTAATCCCACACAGGGTTACCGGATAGACCTGACCATGGAGTATCTCGATGATATTTTTGCTGCCAAAAACGTTCCAGTGAGCCCTGATTGAGCCAAATGAGTAACAAGCCTGCGATCAAAACAATAAACAAGACTTGTCCGGTTTTTATTAGATTCTTTTTAAACTCAGAAGTTAGCATAAATAAATCCCGGCATTCCTGAAGGTGAAAGCATAAACATAATGGTCAAGATGACAGCGAGTGGGATCGGGTAATAGTACCAAGCGATGTTTTGATACTTCTTCGCGACATAATGATAAGACTGCACAAAATAAGGATAGAGTAGCAGTAAAGCCCAAAATGCAATTAATAGCCCTAAACTAGAACCGAGGGAGCTGATAAATCCAGGGGCAGCAAACTGTGAAAGCATCGTTAACGCATCATCGAAAGTTTGGCTACGGAAAAAAATCCAAGCGAAACACACAAAATGAAAGGTAATGATCCGCGAAAGTAATGCTGACAGCGCTTTATTTGGAAGACGTTGAGTCCAACCCAATTTCTCTAAGCAGAGTGTTTTCAAATTCAGTAATACAATACCGAGTCCATGGATTGCCCCCCAAACGACAAATGTCATCGCTGCACCATGCCATAAACCTGATATCACCATAGCTAAGAAAACATTGGTGTTCATTCGGCTGAAACCTTTGCGATTACCACCTAATGGGATATAGATATAGTCGCGAATAAAGGTTGATAGGCTGATATGCCAGCGCGCCCAAAACTCTTTTAAGTTGTTTGCCATATAAGGCGCATTAAAGTTCACTGGGACACGAAAACCAAGTAGTAAAGCAATTCCTGTGACTAAATTAGTATAGCCAGAAAAGTTAAAGTAGATATTCCAAGCATATGCGTAAGTTGCGACGAGTATTTCTCCAACACCGAAGCCTGCTGGAGCGTCAAAAACGGGATTGACGAAATTCTCTGATAAATAAGCGCTAAATAAGAAAAGTTTCACTAATGCTAAAGAGATGAGCAGGATGGCTTTTCTTGCATCAAGTATTTCACGGCTGTCAGCTTGGATTTGTGGAATAAAGTTTTTAGCGCGGTTGATCGGGCCAGCGACGATACTCGGAAAAAAGCTAAGGTATAAGACGACATCAAAGAAATCTGCTTTAGGAATTTCTTTGCGACAAACTGAGACTGTGTAGCTTACGGAATGGAATGCATAAAAAGATAACCCAAGAGGGGCTAATAATTCGATAATAGGTAGCCCAACATTCAATCCTAATTTGTCGAAGGTTTGCTGCAATGTTTCTTGAAAGAACGAGTAGTATTTAAATGCGGTGAAGCAGCTAATAATACCTATAGCAAGAAGCGTAAATATCCATTTACTCGCAAGCCAATTTGATAACCAATTAGTCAGAAAATAAATAAATAGCGTGTATCCGAATAAAATATACGCGAAATCAGGGCTAAACGAATAAACAAAAAAGTAACTTGCCGTGATAAGTAAGCCATTTTGAAGCTTTGCACTAGGCTGGCAGCTCCAATATATAAGGAAAAACACCAAAAAAGAGCCAAGAAATTCGAATGAGAAAAAATTCATAGAGGACTCAAGTTGTTAATTATTGTTGTTGCTCGTCAGACTTCTCGTTGCAGCACAGTGGACAATAGTCATGTTTACTAGTGATAGGTTTATCATGCTTACTAGACGTTCATTTTTGTTGCTTAGCTGCACTTTGAATCATTTAGAGTATAGATGAATGTTCACATCATATTAATAATCAACGTAGTTGCAATAAGAAAAAATTGATTTTGCAATAAAGCGGGGATGGATTAGGGATAAATTTTGTTTATATGCGCTAATAAAAAAATCCACTTCAATTAGAAGTGGATTTTAGACTGTTGACAAACATATCATGTTTGGCAGCAGTCGTTAGGGGTTTTGAAATAAACAAGGAAAATCAATTCATTGATTTTCGGCTGATAACACGGAGCGGGAAAAACCACGCTTTTATCCCGCTTCGTCAGCAACCTCAAATCCACTTCAATTAGAAGTGGATTTTTAGCCAAAGCTTATACCTGATGATATCAATTAAATTCGATTAGATGCCGTTTTCTGAGCTTGTGTGATCAATTCTTCGTTGCTCGTGTACATCTCTTGCAAATAACGGTTATACGTAGAACCTAACTGTGAGTACCCTTTCATATCTCTGATAAGTTTTGATGTATCTAACTCATCCTTTGATAATCTTTGTTTTGCTCTAGACGAACGTAATGACTCGTAAGCATTATGGGTATTCATGTTTTTCATATAGGCTGATACAGTTTCTTCTACAGAATCGTAAGCTGAATAGCCTTTCACTTTTCCTTGCTTGATTCGGCAGCCGCTGCCACATCTCATCCCAAACAGATTGCCATTTTGCTGAGCGAGTTGTGAAGTTCCCCAACCTGATTCAGTGGCAGCCTGTGTAGCGACTAAATGTGTTGGCATAATATCAACACGGCTCAACAACTTATCCCAATTAATACGATTTGGGGTGGTACAGGTCATGCCATAGCTACTGCAAATTTGTGCTAGGCGACGTAACTCTTGAGCGCTCCATTTTTTATTAGCGCGTACAGAGAGTAACCATTTACGCTCTGCCATTATTTCTTGATTGACCTTTTCAATCACAGGAACAACCGTTTTCAAAAACGCTTTCTTACGTGGTGTACCGGACGGGTATTTTCGCAAATCAGGCAGAGATGTTTGAGCCTGATTTGAGCTCTGCACGGCCTTGTGAGAATACTCTTTCTTGAGTAAGGTACTGGTGCTAGTTGAGCCGAAACTCAAACCCGAAAATAAAAATAACAGTAAGAAAGCGAAGACGGCCTTTGTCCTCATCGTTCGAGAGGGCATTTGCTTCTCCTAATTTCTCTGAACAAAAATCGAGCGAATAGTAGCAGAATAATTTTTAGGGAGCTACTTTTATCAGGCTGGCTTTAACTAAATTACTGTATTGTTTTGTTTGTATTTTTGATTATTTTTAATCTATTGTTATTAAATGAAATTTATTTTTATTTGCTTTGTTTCCGCATTGAATTAATTAATCTCTCTAACGCTTATGCGAGTAAATTGAGTTAACTTAAGTTAAATTTGGTTGTTATTCATACAGTTCACTTGGTTATTATAAGGGTATTTTGTCTATTTATTAAGCGATTAATCGCTTGTTTTTTGCTCAAATTTGAAAATTCAGACTTTTGTCGGAGACTGAAGATACAAAAATGAGCTTTTTTAATGATTGAAAAATGAGCTACTCATCTAGGGCGTCAGGGTGAAAAATGCTCAAAAGTTTCATTGTGAAACATTATCAAGAAGCGCGTCATTTTTGTCTCAAAACGGTACTCGTTGCTGTTGTTGATCTTGTTCTTGCGCTTTTTCAGATAAGGTCGTGAAATCGACCTCGCTCCAAAAATCCTGCGGTATCGGTAGTCGAGCCATATTTGATGTTGGCAAGAGCCTCAATTGTGCGAGTTGTTGCAAATGATAATGTTGATAAGAGGCAGGTAAACTTAAACGCAAACCTTCTACTGGTACAATTTGAGATGGCATTAATGGATAGCGATCGTCACTTGTTTGGTAGTCTCGAGTGAGCACGAGGAATTTTTCAGGGACTCGTCGATAGCTGTTCCACCATAGCCCATCCACACGGTCAAACATAGTGCGAGTGTGTTGTTTATCATTTGCGCCGAGCTGATGTAAGGCTTGCGGTAAAATCCCTTCCATTGATTGAGAAAACATGGGGAGTGATTGAGCTCGTCCTTGTATGATCAGCGTCAGTGCTAAACGCGCCCCTAATAAATTGGAATACAGATCTTCTGGGGAAAAGGCCGATATTCCTTCAGAAAAACCGGGAACCGACTGATATCCGTACCACTGTGCTATTTCATGCCATACGGCAAGCTGAAAAGCTAATTTTGCGGCTAAGTAAGCACTTAGCGTGTAGCGTTGTTCAGGGCTAGTGGGAGGTTCGAAAGCCATAAAAACGATTTGCCTACTGGCGAGCTCATCGCTTAATTTTAATGTCCAACTTTCACCTAACCGCGGATAGATTTGGCTAAATAAGTACAGGGTATAGTCAGCGGTATCACGGACATGGGAAATATCAATAAAACCACTTTTATTTGTGTATAAAAGCCCAATTTTTTCATTGCTTATTCCCATTAACGCTGCGGTTGCACCTAAAAAACTATCGTTATAATGGTGTTCACCCAGTTTATCGGCTTCAACGATATTATCGATAGTATAGAAAGGGACAGGTAAACCCCATAATTGCGCTTGTAAATCATAACCGAAAGCACAGCATGCCCTTAAACCCTGTGGTGGATTTAAAGTTTCAATAACAGGCCATACTTGAGAGGCGGATTCGTGGCTATCACTGCTTAATTGAGGAGATACCGAAGGTAAATGAGCGACTGGATTGCTTTGACATGCACTCAACACGAGAGCAAATATTATTATGGCTAACGGTTTTAGCATTAAAAAGCTTCCCCTACTTGGAAATAAAAACCCGTACTGTTACGACCAACACCAAAATCGAGACGCACGTTCATTCTAGGCTTAAATTCAAACCGATACCCAGCGCCAATACTTGGCAACCAGTGCCCTTCGCCTAATTCGGAAGGGGTATCACTCATTGTTCCTGTGCCTACCCAGCCCACAATGCCATGTCGCCAATCAAGTTTGTGTCTCAGTTCTAATTGAGTCGTAAAAATATTGTTATCGCGATAACGGCCTTCATAGTAGCCACGCATGCGATTGCTATTACCTAATAAAGAAAGTTGACTCCATGGGACATCACCGGTAGTAAATCGCGCATAGTTATCCAGTGCCACAACCGTCTTCTCAGTAAGCTCATGATAATAAGCGTATTGCAGTTGTGTGCTTTGAAAACGTGTATCACTGCCTAAATTAGGGGAAAAATAAGTATAAATCGTTTCGAAAGTTTGCCCATGATGCGCATTTGGTAAAAAGTCGCGAGTATCATAGCTAAAATAAGCACTGATACCTGAGTTAATGACCGAGCGTCCCCCTTCTGCTTGCTGAAAGTAACGTTTAGCACCTTCATCGGGATCACTTGCGTTAATCGATGAGAAATTCCAGCCTACTCCAATATAGGTGGCATCGGTCAGGCGATATAGGGCGCGAGGTGTGATTTGGAATTCTTGAGAATGGTATTTTTCTTTATTATGGTCATTTTTACCCGCAGCGTAACCTTTTCCCCAATAATAGGTTGGAATGTTATTAAGGGTGCCTGAAACGAATAATCGCCACTGGTCATGGTCAATAAAATTATAGTTGGTGAAATTTACACCAAATGCTCCCGTGGATGAAGCAAAGCCACTTAATCCAATTGATGAGGGTTGAGTTATTTTGTCGCTTTTATCGATACGATATAAACCTACTAATGCAGTACCAACTCCAATGCCCATTTCTGGCGTATAAAAAGGGCCGGGCAGTAAACCCCAATCAATCGTCTTGCTTTCGTCAAAACTATTCGAGCCACCAAGCTGATTTAACCAAGTATCTATCTTTTGCTGATCAGGTAATAATTCGGCTTGTGTTGGCAGAGTAATAAAAAGGCTGAGCAATGCCAGCCTTTGTAAATGGTATAGCTGCAACATTAAAAACGGAACTCACCTGAGATATAGAAGCTATTACGGTTATTAAAACCGATTTCAGTTAGCACATTAAAATTACGAGTTAATTCAACGCGCGCACCTACAGTATTATTCCATTTATGGGCTAGGTGTTGTTTGACGTCGAATTTAATGTTTGCGTCAGGTAATATGCCCATTAATTCATCTAACTCACTAGGTAAGTTTAATTTATTAACATCACCCTTAAATCGTTGAGTAATGTCTTGATACATAGCACCTGTCCATACTTGTACTTTTGTATTTCCTTGACCACTAATTAATGGTTCAAATACAAATTCATAGCCAATTCTTGGGGTAACAACAAATGCGGTGATATCGCCATCTAATATATCAAGGTTAGTTCTAGTGTAATTGAAATCTAACGTACTAAAAAATTGATTGTATCCGCCAGCAAATGTTACACCACCACCATAGGTTTTACCTTCAAAATCAAGGTCGAAGGGGAGACCAGTGAGTGCGTCCATTTCAGAGCCTAAAAAGTAAACCCCTTTTAATTTTGTTGTTGATGTACCCTTTGTTTTCCCATAAACCCCATAAACATTCATAAATGGGAACACCCATGTATCAAGCTTCAGCATATGAGATTCATTTTTTTCTCTTGTGTGACCTGCTTCTACGGTGACCCAATCGGCTAAGAAAGGGTATTTTTCGCTAGCAAAGCCGATTTTATCCACCACAATATCTTGCCGTAAATTCATATAGCCATAACTAACCCCAAATGGCTCAGGGATATCATAGCCGCGCGCACGTGCTTCATCGCCCCAAATAGGCAATATACGGGATTCGCTTGATGATGAGCGAGTTATACCACCTTCATTATTATTTTTGGGAACACCGGATTCACTCATGGTGACTGAAAAAAGTGGGCGATCATTATCAGCAAAGCTGAACGGAATTGAAAAACAGCAAGAGAGTAGCAACGCTTTGCTAAGTTGAATGCGTGTCATAGATAAGCTCGACATTGAAATAGACAGAAGAAATACATCAATAAAAGATGTATTTAAGATTAGCATATTGAGAGAATTGATAAATGGCGTTAAATGCTTTGTTTTAATAAAGCTTGAGCTAGATTAAGTAATGCGTGCTGAAGACATGAAAAAACCGATAACCTAAGCGATATCGGTTTTATTTTGAGTTTACTTTGAAAGTGAAGAGACTATTTTGGATTGTTTTGATGAAAGTGTACACGTTCGTGGAAATAGGCCTTTAAATGATCTTCCATTTGGTGAACTTTTTTTTCTAGTGCATTAATTAACACATCATCATTATTCATGTCATAAACACGTTCCATCGCGAGCTGGTCAACGTATTTTTTTTGCTCTTTTGTGAGTTCTGTCATTGTATAAACCCATGCTTATAAAAGAAATGTCCATGACTGGACAGTTGAGTTAAGGGTATTGTGCCTGAGTGTTGATTCATTGAAAAGTAGAATAAACGGTTGCCGCATATACTCTAAATCATTCGAAATGCAGTTAGACCGAACGTGAATGGATAGCGGAGAGTATAGAAAGCACGAGGGTTGGTGTGGGTTGATATAGGTGATGGCACGATAACTTGAAGTATGGCGAGTATAATGACAATTCTGCAATGGTTGGTCTAATGTCACGATATGATGTCGTTAAGATTATTCACAATACAAATCGGTAATTTAAGCTGCTATTCTTTGAACAGGCTATAAATTATGGATTTGTATAATGAATAATAAACAACAATATCTTGATATTGCTGCTGGTCAAGGTGAAAAAGAAGCCTCCATGATGGTGGCTATTCCTGCTTCTGAATTAACGTTATCTCTCCTCGAACAGCGTTTAGAAGAGCAACAATATTTTACTGATGGTGAAATCGATTACTTACCTGAAGGGGAAGGCGATTTTTTCTTTTCTTGTAAACGAGGTGATGAAGAACTGCGTTTCTATATCTCTCTTGTCCATAGTGACCCTGAATATGTGATTAATCCGTATTTTGCAACGGATCCTATCAGCCCTGAATTGTATGCGGAGGCAAGTGCAGCACCACAAGCGGTGATTGTTGAATGTATCTTTCAAGAGCAGCCACTCGTTAGCTATTTGCAGCAATTGAGAATGATCCAAATATTAGTACCTGACTTATTGTTAGGTTTGGATTTATCTGCCGCAGGAAAAGTTTTTACTCGTGAGTGGCTAAACTTCCAACTAATAGATGATTTAATGCCAAGTATTGATTCATTGTATGTCGTGCATGCAATCTATGATCAAGATGATAGCGATGAACAGCCAGATGACGCTGAACGTAGCCCAACGATGTATTGGTTCCATACACATGGTTTGGCGCGTTGTGGCTTATCTGAAGCGGAAATTATCATTCCTCATCCCATTGCTTCTTATTATGGTATTCCTGAGTTGTTTTGGAGCTTTGTGAATAACAGTATCACTCATGGCAAAATTGTATTTAATGAACCTATTTTTATCGGCCAAACTGAGAGTGGTTATGAGTATTTAGTTGCATTGCCATTTGAAGAGGGGTTAAAGCACGTTGGGCAATCAACGCCTATCGATGATTTAAAACCGCTTGAAGAGATGAATTATCAATTTGGTGATGAAAATTCACAGCGCTTTATGGGGGATTGGCATGATCGTGATGAATCACATCAGCA
The DNA here is from genome assembly GCF_033676985.1 of Providencia sp. PROV236. Classification (NCBI taxonomy): domain Bacteria; kingdom Pseudomonadati; phylum Pseudomonadota; class Gammaproteobacteria; order Enterobacterales; family Morganellaceae; genus Providencia; species Providencia sp. PROV236. Next base: position 484,047 of record NZ_CP096297.1, read on the forward strand.
CCCATCGGTGATGTTATTCCGTGTGACGCAAGAAGAGCCAGTATTGGAAAGTTTTTTCAAAGGCTTTGAAGATCAAAATGCGATGATGTTTATGCGTACCGACGAAGAAACCGCCGATATGTCTCGTAAAGCTCAATTGCGTTGGCAATACTTTACTCACATGTTAGATAACTATGGCCCTAAACCAGCGGCACAGAAAAAAGGGTTTCTTTCTAAATTACTGAGTAAGCCTACTGAAGAAGAATCTGAATGGCGTTTCTTAGTAAAATGCGGTATTGGTTATCATAATGACGAAGAAGATTATGATGGTCATGAACATATGTGGTTTGAGCCAACATCTTGGAATGGTGATCAATTTGAAGGTCGTTTGATTAACCATCCTTTCTATGTTCAAACGATGCAAGAAGGGAATATCTATCCATTGACCCGTGATGACATTACGGATTGGACTATTTATTACCAAGACGGTAGTTACACACCGGATACTATTTATAAATTACTGTCGGGTGCACAGGTGCACTAAGTTATTTGTTTCTTACTTAACTAAAGAGAATAGATAAAATGGGCATAACAATGCCCATTTTTAATGATAGAGCTCGCTAATGAATGAATCTGAATTATATCAATACGCATTATTTATGCTGTCACGCCGTGATTATGGAACGGTAGAGTTACACGCCCGTATGAAACGCCGTATGTATGAAAAAAATGAAGGTATTATTGATGAAACGTTGATTGAGAGAGTGATTGCTCGCTTAAATGAACAACATTTTCTTGACGATGTCCGAGTCATTAAACTGCACTTACAGGGGTATATTCGTAAAGGCTATGGACCATTGAGAATTAAGCAAGAACTAAAGCAAAAAGGTTTCACATCTTCTTTAATTGATTTGCAATTTGCAAACCTTGATGTTGATTGGTTTGAGCTTGCGCGACAAGTACGCTGTAAAAAATTTGGTGATGAACCCCCGAGTGATTTTAAAGAAAAAAGTAAACAAATTCGTTACTTACAATATCGTGGCTTCTCTGGCGATATGATTTTCGAGCAGTTTCGTTAGCGAGTGCTTATCTCTATAATGCGTTATCATTAGACCGTTTTTTATTCATAAATCCGCCATTAATACCTGCTAAAATTCGACGACTTTGCCGCTAATTGACCTGTTCAAGGTGAAGTATTGCTTGCATAATAAAAAATAAAACTTGTAGTTCATTTCATCAAACTGGTTTGGGCGATAAAAACAATGTCACCTCAACTAGGAATGATCATGAAAATAAGCTCGTTATATAAATTAAAACTCGTTTTTTGGGCACTATTGCCCATTACTGCTATGGCAAATGTCGATTTAGCTGCGATGGAATCGCGTATTAAAGCACTTGAGGCTCAGATGGCAGAAGCCGTCTCTCGAGCAGTAAAGGCTGAAAATAGAGCCAGCAAGTTAGAACAAATGATGGTAGTGCAAGAACAAGTTTCATCAAATCAACCGCAAAAGGTGCCCAAAAAAGAGCCTGAAAAATCTAATGTCAAATATAACGCTCAAAACGGTGAGCTCAATATGTATGGCGATATTGAATTGAATATGGATGGTTCGAGCCGTAAAGGGCAAATTACTTCGATACGTACAGCAGTCAGTAAAAGTGCGAGTGGCGGTAAAAACGATAACTGGGATATTAATGGGCGGATCTTGCTCGGCTTTGAGGGCAAGCACTACCTTGCTAATGGCAATATGGCTGGTTTCAAAGCTGAGCCGTTAGCTGAAGCTGACGGTGGTATGGGGCTAGATGATGCTTTCTTTTACTTTGGCAAGAAGGATAACTGGAAAATCAAAGTTGGACGTTATGAAGGCTACAGTATGTTTCCTCTTGAGCAAGATATCTTTATTTCCTACTCAGGAAACACATCGAACAGCTTATACACCGATGGTTACGGGTATGTGTATATGATGAAGGAAGGTCGTGGGCGTTCGGATGATGGAGGTAGCATTCAACTGTCGAAAACTATCGATGATTGGTATTTTGAGATTAATGCGCTAGTTGAAGATGGTACCGCATTATTTGGTGACGAGCGCTACCATGGTTATGATCTTGATAATCGTAAAAACTCCCTTTATATCCGACCTGTTGCGGTTTGGCAGCCAAAGCCATTTAAAATTGCGTTAGCAATGGAAAGCCAAGTGATGGATAACGCCTATGGCACGACTATTGATGGTCAATGGAAGGATCTGTCAAAGCGTAATGGTTATGGGCTAAGTATGGTTTGGGATTCTATAGCAAAGGATAATATGAGTGGCATAAAAACGGCGCTTAATATGGCTTATATGGATGCGGATGCTGAAACGGATTTTTCAGTAGGTGGGTATGCTAAATGGCGTCGTTTTGTTTTAGGTTATATTTATGCTCATAATAACATTAAAGATTTTAACCCTAATAAATATCAATATGTGTTAGATGATGACTCGATACTCAATGGGGTACCGGGAAAATATGATCTCCATACCATCTATGCTTCTTATGAAATTCCTAAAATCTTAGACCTTGATAATTATAAGATTTATTTAGGTGCTTATTATTCAACAATTTATACTGCAAAAGCAGAATTAATTGATAAATCGGATGATGAACGTTATGGGTTTCGCGTTCGTTTCAAATATGAGTTTTAACTGTTAAGTTGTTAGGGGGCTTTCTCTTCAGAAAATGCTACAAATTTGGAGAGATAGCCTCTATATTCCTTCCTGCAAAAAATTATTAGCCATTCGATATAATGATCAGCAAATTTTTTATCATAACTATCCGCTACTGATATGATCCGCGTCAGTAAATTTTGCTTATCATTTGTGCAGAGTACAGTGAGATAAAATTAAAATATGAGACAGGCAGGAGAAATACATGATTGAGCTTTTAATCGGCGTCATCGTTGCGATAGGCGTTGGGCGCTATATTATCAAAGGCTACTCAGCAACGGGTGTGTTAATGACAGGGGGTATTTTACTCTTAATCATTACGGCCATAATGGGTAAAAGCATTTTACCCGAATCGGTGAAAGCAACAGGTTGGCGCGTTACCGATATTCTGGAATATATTAAATTCCTATTGATGAGCCGTGGTGGCGATCTAGGAATGATGATCATGGTGTTATGTGGGTTTGCTTCTTATATGACTCACATTGGTGCCAATGATGTGGTGGTTAAAATTGCTTCGAAACCGCTAAAAATGATCAACTCACCTTATTTGCTGATGGTTGCGGCTTATATTGTGGCGTGTTTGATGTCATTAGCGGTTTCTTCAGCAACAGGACTAGGGGTGTTGTTAATGGCGACACTATTCCCTGTGATGGTGAATGTTGGGATCAGTCGTGGTGCTGCGGCAGCAATCTGTGCTTCTCCTGCTGCTATCATCTTAGCGCCAACATCTGGCGATGTGATTTTAGCTGCAAAAGCTGCTGAGATGCCCCTGATTGATTTTGCTTTTAAAACCACGTTACCTATCTCAATTGCAGCGATTGTTGCGATGTCTATTGCGCATTTCTTTTGGCAACGTTTCCTTGATAGAAAAGAAAACGTTAAAACAGAAATGCTTGATGTGAACGAAATCAAAACTCATGCACCAAGTTTTTATGCTATTTTACCGTTTACCCCCATTATTGGTGTCCTGATTTTTGATGGTAAATGGGCGCCTGAGCTGCATATTGTTACGATTATTGTTGGTTGTATCATTATGGCTGCGATCATTGAATTCATACGTAGCTTTAGTGCCAAGCATGTCTATTCGGGGCTAGATGCTTGCTATAAAGGTATGGCTGATGCTTTCGCCAGCGTGGTAATGCTATTAGTTGCTGCGGGTGTGTTTGCTCAAGGTTTAAGCACTATTGGCTTTATTAAAGGTCTGATCGATCTTGCTCAATCTTTTGGTTCAGGGGCAATTGTAATGATGATTGCATTGGTGATTATTACGATGTTAGCCGCAATGACAACAGGTTCGGGTAATGCACCTTTCTATGCATTTGTTGAGTTGATCCCTCATTTAGCGAAACAAATGGGGGTAAACCCTGCTTATTTAGTGATCCCAATGCTGCAAGCCTCTAATTTAGGTCGCACATTATCGCCGGTGTCTGGTGTCGTGGTTGCGGTATCGGGGATGGCGAAAATTTCACCGTTTGAAGTCGTGAAGCGGACATCAATACCCGTTCTTGTCGGTTTAGTTGTGGTGATCGTTGCGACTGAAATATTGGTTCCTGTATATCTTTAATTAGATAGACTCGTCATACATCAAGGTGCAGTGGTGTTGATTACACTTATTTAGTCGAATTACATCGTTTACCTATGTAGTTCGACTATCTTCGTTTGTCGCCTACCTGCATCTCGACTTATTTAGAATATCATTAAAAATGGCTGAGAAGGTGAACTCTCAGCCATTTTTTATTTAAATACGAATAGTTAATAACGCTATTAATCAAAAATTTGTTAATTTTAAGTGTGGTTTGTTTAAACAAATTACGGTCTTTTATTTCACCATTAATTTCATTTCTCATTATTAAGCGCTTTTTTGCGATCTGTGCCAAAAAGCCAGACAAAACCACAAAAATAAGCTAGGTACTTGATATCAATTGATGCAAAATCCGCACATCTTTTTTATATGAACAATTAATGATAATTTTATGAACGCGACAGACAAACCAGTTAATAAATGGACTTATAAAGATTTTACGTGGGTTTTATCCCTATTTGGTACAGCGGTTGGAGCTGGAGTACTTTTTTTACCGATTAAAGCAGGTGCTGGTGGCTTTTGGCCGTTAGTTATTCTTGCGATCATTGCAACGCCAATGATTTGGCTTGCTCATAAAGGATTGGCACGTTTTGTTTTATCCGCTAAAAACCCTCATGCAGACATTACTGACACGGTAGAAGAGCATTTTGGTAAAGTTGGCGCAAATATCATTACGTTTGCTTATTTCTTTGCCATTTACCCAATCGTATTAATCTATGGTGTTGGTATCACGAATACCGTCGATTCATTTCTAGTGAATCAGATTGGTATGGAGCCGCTCCCGCGTTGGTTACTTTCTGGTGTGCTGATTGGTGCGATGACTGCCGGTGTGCTGTTTGGCCGTGATTTAATGCTACGTGTCACTTCAATGATGGTTTATCCGTTGGTATTTATTTTACTTGCGCTGTCACTGTATTTGATCCCTGAGTGGAACACATCAATGTTAGAAGTCGCTCCTGATTGGAGCGCGATGCCAGTCGTAGTATGGATGGCTATCCCATTGATTGTATTCTCATTTAACCATAGCCCGATCATCAGCCAATTTACCAAAGACCAACGCTTACAGTTTGGCGATAAAGCGGTAGTTAAAACGGATATGATCACCGGGGGCGCAGCGCTAATGCTAACCGGTTTTGTCATGTTTTTCGTTTTTTCTGTCGTGTTATCTTTAAATCCTACCGAGTTAGAAGTCGCGAAAAAAGAGAACATTAGCGTGTTATCGCATATTGCCAATATCAACCCATCACCAATCCTCTCTTACTTAGGGCCAATTGTGGCGTTCGCGGCGATTGTTTCAAGTTACTTTGGTCACTTCCTAGGGGCTCATGAAGGTTTAGTTGGTTTAATTAAATCACGTTCTTCTTTTTCTATTAAGAAAATTGAAACGGCTTCAATGCTTTTTATTGTATTAACAACATGGTTAGTGACTATCAAAAACCCAAGCATTTTAGGGATGATCGAAACGATGGGAGCCCCAATGATTGCTGCCATCTTATTTATTTTGCCTGTTGTATCAATGCAAATCGTACCTGCAATGAAAAAGTATAGCACTTCAATCGCGGCTCAAATTTTCACCTTTATTTGTGGATTGGCCTCTATTACTTCAGTGATATACGGCGCGTTACAATAAACTATCGTTAACCGATACATTGATAGAAAAAGCTCACTTTAGTTTTATGGTGAGCTTTTTTTTATGGTTTAACGTTATAAGAAATAACGTTAAAAATAGTGAATAACCTCGTGTTCATGCCGTGTGATGGCTGATCACTAAGATATTAACCTGTATGAAATAATTTCAAGTGATGATGGGTTGTCTGCTGAAAAGTGTTAGGTAATATCTATTTATATAACAAAATAGTCGTTAATCATGGAGTCCCATAAAGTGGGAATTGCGATAAATTAGCGGCAGTATAATAAGGATAACAAATGAAGTTAGAAACATTATCGATTCACGCAGGCTACTCACCCGATCCAACCACAAAAGCAGTGGCAGTCCCTATTTATCAAACAACGTCTTATGCATTTGATGACACCCAACATGGCGCTGATTTATTTGATTTGAAAGTTGCTGGCAATATTTACTCTCGGATCATGAACCCAACTAACGATGTTTTAGAACAACGCGTTGCAGCTTTAGAAGGGGGAGTTGCAGGGCTCGCCGTGGCATCTGGTATGGCGGCGATCACTTATGCAATTCAAACCATTGCTCAGGCAGGGGATAACATTGTTTCGGTCGCTAAATTATATGGCGGAACCTATAACTTGATGGCGCACGCATTGCCTCGTTTTGGTATTGAAACACGTTTTGCTGAGCATGATGATCTGGCCGCGCTAGAAGCATTAATTGATGATAAAACCAAAGCGGTTTTTTGTGAATCTATCACTAACCCAGCAGGTTTCATTGTTGATATCGCGGCATTAGCTGAAATAGCGCATCGTCATGGTGTCCCTTTAATTGTCGATAATACAGTTGCAACACCTTATCTGTGCCGCCCATTTGAGCATGGTGCAGATATTGTAGTGCACTCATTAACAAAGTATATAGGCGGTCATGGTACATCAATTGGCGGTATGGTTGTGGATTCTGGAAAATTTCCTTGGACGGAACATGCAGAGCGTTTCTCATTGCTAATTGAACCTGATATCGCTTACCACGGTGTCAGTTATACAGAACATTTTGGGGCAGCAGCCTTTATTGCACGCTGTCGTGTTGCTCCATTACGCGGTACTGGTGCAGCATTATCACCCTTTAACGCGTTCTTGATCTTACAAGGGCTTGAAACGCTTGCTTTGCGCATGGAACGTCATACTGAAAATGCCCAAAAAGTAGCTCAGTATTTGGAAAAACACCCTCAGGTTGCTTGGGTTAAATATGCAGGGCTACCAAGTCATCCTGAACATGCACTAGCGCAGAAATATATGCAAGGTAAACCTGCGGGGATCATGTCATTCGGTATTAAAGGCGGGCAAGAAGCAGGTGCTCGTTTTATTGATGGGCTAAAACTGATTGTAAGATTAGTGAATATTGGTGATGCAAAGTCACTTGCATGTCACCCAGCTTCAACCACGCATCGACAGCTCAATGATGAGGAGCTCGCGAAGGCGGGGGTTTCTCGTGATATGATCCGTCTTTCGATAGGCATTGAACATATCGATGATATTTTGGCAGATTTAGAGCAAGCTTTAAGCGCAGCGAAATAATATTTTTAATACTGGCAGCTATTGGGAAATTTTCATGCTCAATAGCTGCTTTTTATTAGAAATTTTAATATAACCCAGCTGACTATTCGTTTGGTGAATTTACAAAAGAGAAATGATTGATAATCATATTTTGATTGGTTGATCTATTTTATTTTAAACGTTGAACTATTCTCTTAGGCTCCAGTCTTAAATTAGCGAGAGCAGTAGAGCCTTGCTAACTCTCTATTTTATCTTTATTTATTGATTGTTTAAGAATCATAATTTAATTATTTCTTTGTTTATGTGAGGTTTACTCGCACTATTGATAATAGTGAGTTAAGCCATATTAATGCTAAATGGTTATCGCGTGACATGTCACGCTTTTACTCGAAAATCGTATTTAGGCCTATATCTAATTATTAAATATTTATTACAAGAATGGTTGAGAAAAAATGAATATGGCAAATAATAAAATTGCCTACCTTAAGTGGTGCCTGTTATTTGGGTTTGTATTACTAACTTATTTTATTCCCCTCAATGGACGGCTTCTCTGGCAACCAGATGAGCTACGCTATGCAGAAATCAGTCGTGAGTTGATTTTAAGCTACAATTGGAGTGTACCTGAGCTTCTTGATATTCGTTATTTTGAAAAACCTATTTTTGGCTATTGGGTAAATGCATTTTTCCAAATGCTGTTTGGTGAAAATAATGTCTCAGTGAGACTTGGGGTGGTGTTTAGTACCCTCACCAGTGGGGTGTTTGTCTACCTATCGGCAAAGATGGCTTGGAAAAAAGCCGATCTTGCCTTTAATGCTGTTTTAATTTACCTCTCTATGCTGATGGTACTAACCATTGGTACTTACAATGTGCTTGACCCAATATTGACGGCATTTATTACTATGTCGATTTTCTTTTATCAATGGGGGCTGACCACACGAGTTTTTTCGCAAAAACTACTGGCCTTTATTCTGTTAGGAGTGGCTGGTGGACTCGGTTTAATGACTAAAGGTTTCTTAGTATTAGTCATCCCTAGCTTAGTGATCTTGGTGAGTTCAATTTACTACAAGCAATTTAAAGAGATTTTCTTTTTTTCTTTTGTCTCTCTTTTCACTATGTTTGTGGTTTGTCTGCCGTGGGCGCTTGTGATTGCAGGTCGCGAGCCTGATTATTGGAATTATTTTTTCTGGGTGGAACATGTTCAACGCTTTATGTCGGATAATGCGCAAAACCGTTCACCTTTCTGGTTTTATATTCCTATACTGATTGCGGCTGTACTACCATGGTTAGGTTATCTAGTCGCTTCATTGATTAATAGTGTTAAAGAAAAAGGTCTGCATATCTATTTCTTGATGTGGTTTATCATCCCTTTTCTCTTTTTCAGTATTACAAAAGGTAAGCTATTAACTTATATCTTGCCATGTCTTGCACCGTTAGCCGTTTTAATGGCAGCCTATATCGATAAAATTCTACAACAAAAACGAGTTGCGGCGATCCGCTTCAATGCGATAATTAATATCATTATTGGTTTAGTTGTCACCATAGCACTGTTTTTTGCACCTCATTTTTCTCAATTAAATGTGTATGCAGTAGATGAAGAGAATAAAAGATTGCTTGCTGCTGGCGCATTTTTGTTTTGGGGCGTGATTGGTATTGTTTCCTATCGCCGTCGTTTTTGGTCAGTGGCAGCCGCTTGTACTTTGGCTGTGAGTCTTGTCGTGGGTCATGTGCTTCCTGCTAAGGTAGAAAGTAATAACACCCCACAAAAATTGATTGAAAAGTATCGTCCCCAGCTGTCCGATAAAACTTATTTGCTGACCAACAATGTAGGGCTAGGAACAGCACTTGCTTGGGTGTTAAAGCGTAGCGATATTACGATGCTGCACCAAACGGGCGAGTTAGCTTATGGAATAAAATACCCTGATGCGGCAAATCGTTTCTATCGTTTAGATCAGTTACCAACGTTGCTAGAACAGCATAATTATCAAGATGTCGCCGTGGTTGTTGAAGGCTCTCAAGATAATATTTTGTCTGCTTTACCCGGAAACCCTACGATTATTCATGAAGGTAATTTAGTGTTTGCCCTTTATGAAGGCCGTAAATAGCTTAATCGGCTGGGAGTGATAGGGAATTGCTCATCGATATTGAGTATCCACATCATGTTGAATGAATGTGTTACCATTGATGAGCAATTTCTCGCAAGCATTTTTTCTAGCTTTATTCGCAAAGCTTTTTACAGTAACAGGATAGCCATAAATCCTATTCTTGGATGGTATAGAGTAAGATTTTGTGGTGATTTTTGATCGTCTAAATTGAATTTTCTATAAACAACGTTGCTTTCATTTTTCTATTCCGTTGGTTTTCTAACCTCATATTAAATATAAAGTTATAAGCCTAATATTATTTCAATAGTATTTTATTTGATTTAGGGACAATGATTTAAGCAAAAATCATGACATTTGATCATTAAATGTCAGTCTTATTTTGTGGATTTTATTCGTGGCGACAAAATATGAATACATCGCTAATTTTTTAAATTAAATTTTTTATATCACATTAATATTTAGCCAAATTTGGCTATGATATAGGCCGCAATTTAGTATGAAATTGCAACCATACAATACTCTGGGCAAGCACAGTGTATTTAAACTTATCAGCAATGAGAGAACCATCTTATGCTAAATATATTTAATTTAATAATAAAAGGAATAATTGATTCTGACATCAAAATTAGGGGGAAACCGCCAGAAGCAACAAAATAAAACCGCCAATAAATCTAAGAGTGCTAGCTCGCAAAAGTCTGATTCAGCAGTGGTTGCTAAAATTAAGCAAATTGCTCCTGAGATGCTGAAAGAATGTAGTCATACATTACCAGCTGATTCAGATTATTACCGACTTCAATCTGAGAGTCATGGTGGTAGTAATGTCTTTTTTAACCAAGCTGGTTCTGATTGTCGTTTTAATTTGGTTGATGGAAAAACTGGGGCTATGTACCTAGCAACATCCCCTGAAACAGCGATGAAAGAAGTTTTTCAAAATAAGAGCCTAATTGAATCTGATCTTGATGGTTATTATATGGGGATTGTAACAACAGAAAGAGATCTGACTATATTACGGAGCTCTGATTTGATACGTAAAATAAGTCTAACTCTTCATGACCTGACAACATCTGTACGACAAGATATCCAATATCTCGCTCGTGTCGTACATCATGCGGGCTTTGATGGAATGGAATATCCATCGAATGTAACCACTGAGCCATGTTTTGTTTTATGGCACGGTGATCCTTCAGGCAAAGGGATAGTGAAAATATCTCAACAATCTAAGTTTACTGATTGGGACTTCAGTAATGGTAAAGAAGTAGCGGACATCCTTGTTTTTGAGTTAGGTGTATCGGTTGAAGAAGATTAATTTTAAGGTGTACTAGGCTGGATCTTGTGATCCATGTAATCTCGCTAGGCGATAAAGCTCTTCCATGACTTCTGAGTTTGGATTTGTTTTTAGCACATCAATGACAGTATAACTTTCTTTAGTTGGCTTAAAGCCATTGAGCACTACATGCCTTTTTTCCATAAAAAAAGAGTACTGCATCCGGTCACTAAATGTATTAATCAGTTTGAGTAACTCAGGAAGCCCTTTAAGCACACCTTTATTGGAAATGTGCTCTTCATCTGTAAATTGAAAAATTGGGTAAACGAACTCATTATCAAGCTTAATTGCGAATAAATTCCCTTGCTCTTTCCAATTCCTAACAGTCGTTTTTGTGATACCTAATGATTCAGCTGTTTCTGCTGAACTTAAGTAGCCACCATCTTGGTTGAGTCTAGCTAAAAACATCGATTTATTTTTAGCTCGTCTTAATAGACGTTGTTTCTCTTTGGATGGTGAATTTTCGTATTTATGACGGATCAGCTCAATGATTGCATCTATAGCGTACTCATCATCAGTTTGTGACAGATTATTATTTTTTAAAACAACCTCACTGGAACTAGCAACATCCAGCATATCATTAAAAATGTTTTTTAACCGGGTGACTTTCGACCCTTCATTATTGATTGAAAGCTTTAGATGCTTATCGGAGGAGCGAGTAGCAATCTTTTCTTTCTTAATTGCAGTAGTCATAAAACCTCCTTTTCGATTTTCATGCTATTATAATATAGCAAATCGAAAAGTTGTTCAAGTTTTCCTCAGCTGAGTTTTTGTAGACATGCTTACTTATGGAGTCTGAAGCTCAATCATACTTAGTGCTTGTTTTCGTGTAATTGAGGCTTCAGACTTGGCTGATCAGTTTTAATCATCGAGTGCTTTGTCGGCTAAAATAGTGCTTACCATACTGGTTGATTAAAACGGCTATTTTGGCGAGTTATTTCCTCATTTTATATGATTGAGGTACGCTACTCTCCGCTTCAGGTTTGACTATGCTATCGGTAACGCCATGGTAAATCATTAGCATCGCGAAGCTATTATTCATGTTACTGATAGGGACATCATTAGTGGATCGGTTATTTTTTGAATGACGATCTGTTATGCGATGATTCATAATGCCTTCTCCTCATCTTCTTTCAATAGACGATCTGCTTCAGCAAGTTCATAGCGTCTAGGTGTTAATGCAGTCGCGCTGTGGTTACGTGCCAGTAGGGAATAAATCGTAGGTAGAACAAACAGTGTGAACAGCGTGCCGACTAACATACCTGTTACAATTACTAGACCTAATCCAAAACGGCTATTGGCACCAGCACCTGTTGCAAATAGTAGTGGAACTAAGCCAATCACCATGGCTGCGGTGGTCATTAAGATTGGTCGTAAACGAATTTGCGCCGCTTTTAGAATAGCTTGGCGTCTATCAAGACCTTCATGTGCTTGTAATTCATTCGCAAACTCCACCATTAAAATACCGTGCTTACTGATCAATCCGATCAGTGTCACTAACCCTATTTGGGTATAGATATTGAGTGTGGCGTAGCCAAATGCGAGTGGGATCAGCGCGCCACAAATTGAAAGCGGGACTGTGATCAAAATAATTAAGGGATCCACTAAGCTTTCATACTGTGCAGCAAGAACCAGATAAATGATGATCAGCGCCGCCATAAACGCAAAGGCGAGGGTGTTTCCTTCTTGTTTATATTGGCGCGAATCTGATTGCCAGTCGTGACTGAAGCCTGCTGGTAATTCATTGGCGATATCATCTAAATAAGCGACTGCTTGACCTAAAGTGACTCCCGGAGCGGGGATAGCTTGGAAAATAGCCGCATTTTGTTGATTAAATTGCGTCAATTTATTGGGCTCAATTTGCGTATTGATATCAACGACTGTTGAGAGCGGGATCATGCTGCCATCTTGGGCTTTAACATAGTGGCGAGAGAGCGCATCAGGTGTGAGGCGTTGGCTACGTACACTTTGTGGGATCACGTCATAAGAGCGTCCATCCATACCAAAGCGGTTAATGTAATTTTCCCCAACCAGCAATGTCAGCGACTCACCAATATCTTGCATACTAATTCCAAGGCTATTCGCTTTGGAACGGTTAATTTTGACTTCAACCACAGGGTTGTTGTAATCGAGGTCACTATCAACCACCATAAATAAGCCACTTTCACGTGCTTGCTGCTTTATCTCTTCCATTGTTTTATACAGTACTGGATAACCTTGTGGGCTCCTAAGTACCATCTGTATCGGTAAACCACCTGTAGAGCCAGGTAGAGCAGGTAATTGGAAAACAAAAATGCTATTACCTTCAACATCCCCGACCTTCCCCTGCAAGTCAGATTGTATGGCTGAGGCAGGCCGCTCACGTTCTTCCCATGAGGTTAAGTTAGTTCCCCCAAAACTGGCTGAAATACCATCAGTACCATTAATGATCCAAGTACTTTCCGTTTCAGGTAACTCCATCATTACGTCGTGTAGCTTGCGAGAAAAACGTTCAACATACTCAAGATTGGCATGTTGTGGTGATTTGATCGCAGTTAAAACGGCGGATTGGTCTTCAACTGGGGCGAGTTCACGGGGCGCTGATTGGTATAATACTGGCAAGCTAACAAACACGGTAATCGCGACAATACCCGTGATCCAGCGATGCTTCAGTGAAAAATTCAACCCTTTTGTATAGTAGTGCGCAAGGAAATTAAAAAATCGTTCAGCCATGTGCGCCATACGGCCTTCATTCTGTTTTGAATTCAACATAAATGAACTCATTACTGGTGATAATGTTAAAGCAACAACACCAGAAACGATAACTGAACCGGCTAAGGTTAAAGCGAATTCTTTAAATAAAGCGCCTGTTAAGCCAGACATCAGACCAATAGGCGCATAAACAGCCGCTAAAGTAATCGTCATGGCAATAACGGGGCCTGCAACTTCCCTAGCGCCAATTAATGCAGCGAGTACGGGGGATTTTCCCTCTTCAATATGACGGTGCACGTTCTCAACCACCACAATCGCATCATCCACAACTAAGCCAATCGCTAATACCATGGCGAGCAAAGTGAGTAGATTGATACTGAAGCCAAATGCCATCATCAAGGCGGCAGCACCTAGCATGGATAATGGGATAGCCAATATAGGAATAATCACACTGCGGATGGAACCTAGGCATAGATAAATAACTGCGATAACAATGAGTAATGCTTCGATAAGGGTGTGAAAGACCTGATCGATAGAAGCTTTGATAAAGCGCGACGTCTCAAATGCCATCTCAACTTTCACGTTAGGTGGCAGAGTTTTGATAATATCTGGCATTAACTGTTTCATGCCGTCAACAATCACTAACGGGTTTCCTGTTGGTGTTGCAAATAAGCCTAAATAAATAGCCGGTTCACCATTCATCAAACCACTCGTTTCAGTGGATGCGGCTCCCAATTCAATTGTTCCTACATCACGTAAACGAACCAACCCGTTACCATCATTACGGATCACGAGGTCTTGGAATTCGGCCACATTGGTTAGGTCAGTATTCACATAGACGTTAGAAATAACATATTCGCCTTTCACCTTACCCGGGGCGGCTTGGTAGTTATTTTGTCTTACGGCTTGAGCGACATCTGCCGCTGATAGGCCTCTGCCTGCTAATTTATCGGCATCTAACCACAAGCGCATCGCGAGTTGCTGTCCACCGAATACTTGAACTTTTGCAACCCCATCTATGGATGAATACATAGGTTCAACAACACGAGATAAATAATCGGTTAATGCAGGGATAGACAGTGTGGTACTGGAAAACCCAATATAAGCGACAGCCGTTGATTCGCCGGAAGAGAGTTCAATAACAGGATCATAAGCTTCTTTTGGTAACTTGTAGCGTACCTGATTAACCTTTGCCATGACTTGCGCAAGTGCTTGGGTTGAATCACGATTGAGCTCCATTCTTACGGTGACTAAGCTACTACCTTGTACCGATGATGACGATAAATAATCCACGCCTTCAACCGATGAAACAGCTTGCGCAATAGGTTGAGTCACAAAACCCTGCATAAGATTGGCTGATGCGCCGGGGTATTGGGTTGTGATAGTAATCGTGGAGCTTTCCAGTTGTGGATACTGGCGAATAGGCAGCTTACTTAAGGCAAATAGCCCCATCAATACGATGAGTGAACTCACTACCAGTGCTAACACAGGGCGGCGAACAAAAATATCTGTAAATTTCATTGCGCCTCCTTAGGAGCCTTGATGAGGATTAACCGGTGTTTCAGTTAACGTATCTTGTGCGACTGGGGTAATTGCGGAGCCATTATTAAGGCGCAATTGTCCAGAGGTAACGACCTTATCTTCCGCCTTCAAGCCTTGTTCAATCTCAATTTTTCCATTCCAACGCTGACCTGTTTTCACTGACACTTGTTTGACGGTCATTGCATCGTTATTGCCTTCTACCACGAATACCGTATCGCCATAAGCGGTATAGGTGACGGCGGTTTCAGGTATTGTCAGAACTTGGCTGGCAGCTTGGCGTACCACATTAACATTGGCATACATACCTGCTTTTAACGCTCCATCACTATTTTCAAGGGTGGCTTGCAATTGTATGGTGCGCGACTTGCCGACGAGAGGATCGATAGCACTGATGCGTGCTGGAAAGGTTTTTTCTGGGTAGGCGTCAACATGAATATCAACAATTTGCCCGATATGCAATTCGGGAGACGCTTGTTCATCAAGGGAAAAATTGAGTTTCAATGTCTTAGTATCAACTAAACTGGCAATTGCCTCACCGGGACTCAGGTATTGTCCTTCATGTACTTGACGAATACCTATAGTGCCATCAAAAGGGGCACGAATGGCTTTTTGCGCAATCAACGCTTGAGTCTGACGGATCAGCCCTTGGGCAATATCACGTTCTGCTAGAGTGCTATCAACTTGTGCTTGCGCAACTAAATTTTTAGCCGCTAACGTTTGAGTTCGATTATAGAGACGTGCAGCATTGCGCAACTGTGCTTGATAACGAGCTAAATCAGCTTGTTCAACAGCATCATTAAGTTGGACTAACAATTGGCCTTTTTTGACTTGCTGCCCAGATTCAAAATCAATTTTGGTGATACGTCCGCTAGTTTCTGCGGCAACAAAGACTTGGCTGCCTGCTTCTAGCTCACCTACACCATAAAATGTACGCGGCGCACTGTCTTGAGTAACAGGTGCTAAGGCGACTTTTACTGGCGGATATTGATATGCAGCTTGTTGTTTTTCACCATCTTGTGCGTAAGAAGTGTAAACAGCTATACCTCCACCAGCAGCGATGATCAGCGCACCTAATGTAATAAGGGTGGTTTTATTCATTATTAGTACCTACTTTTTCTGTGCTTTAACAGCGTAATAAAGATCACGGAAATGCCCTGCAATGGCGAGAGCCATGAGTCCACCGATAACGGAGACATGTTCAATAGCCCAAAACAGGGCAATTTGGGCTTCTGGGCCACTGTAAAGCCAAAATGTATGAACAATAATGATGGTAAGAAATAGAAAAACAGCGAGAGCACCAGTAGCAAGCCACAGTAGACGATTAAGCAGTACTAAAATTGAGCTGGCTAACATGACAAATGCAGATGCAATCGCAAAAAACCAATCTGGGTGTAAACCCGCAGCCCGCATTTCTATCAGGCTGTTTTGGTAATCAAAAATTTTTGCTAAACCTGACGAAATAAATAAAACCAGTAACAGTAATCGAGCGATAAACCATAGTGTGCTGCTCTCTAAAATTCTGGCAATGATCAATGGCATAGCCCATCCCCTTTAAAAATTAAGTTAGCCTGCATGACATTTAATAAGCGCTGTCACCACCTCATGCAGGAAAATAATGTGGAATAAACTGAATTGACAAACTCAGAGGCTGGCACTATAAAACCTTAAGTTAAGTTGAGGTCAAGTATAGGTAGCTAAAAATGGTAGAGAAAGACACAAAAGCGACAAAAAGCCGTGGTAGTGGCGAAATAAAGATTGATTATACAAGGGCATTAACGGTTGGTGAGGTTGCGAAACGCTCAGGTGTACCTGTTTCAACGGTACATTTTTACGAATCAAAAGGGCTCATTCAAAGTACCAGAACACAAGGTAATCAGCGGCGCTTTCCGGCGGTCGTTTTGCGTTATATTGCCATTATCAAAGTGGCGCAAAGTACGGGGATCCCTCTAAAAGAAATTCAAGATGCATTAGGTAAATTTCCCGCTAATAGCAAATTAACGTCAGAGCAATGGAAGGAAATGTCGACACAATGGAAAGTCTCTTTAGATAAACGAATTCGTCAGTTAACGCGTTTGCGAAATGAGCTGGATCACTGTATTGGCTGTGGTTGCTTATCATTGAGTGACTGTCCATTACGCAACCCTGATGATGTTTTAGGACGAAAGGGACCCGGTGCTCGTATTTTGGAACGACCCTAGTTTTAGATTACACCCTTCTAATATCTTAGCGAGCCTTTCGAGTCTCGCTTTTTAATGGCTCTATTTCTGTTCTTTCGGTTAATACTGACTCGCTCTCTCTGATTTTTCGATATTTGAATAGCATTTTTTTGCTGTTATGCCGAATTGCGCACCATTTCTATTGAAACTCATCAAGATCATCTTAGCAAAATCCCGCAGGCTATAATCTGAAACAAAAATGTAACAATAATTTCACAATAAAAGTAAATGAGTTATTGTCAGCAACAATCAATGCAATAAAAACACAACAAAAACAATCAGGCAGTGAGTATTTCTCGATCGCTAAGACGGTTGTTACGAAGAACAATAAACAAAAGAGAGGCGAGTATGGATTATCGTATTTTTTTACAGGCGGCTCAGATTGCGGCGGATAGAGCTCGTTACATTCTGACTGAGCATCGAAAAAATAAGCTTTACGAACATATTTATTTTGATACTAAAGATGACGAAAGCCCAGTAACTGAGATCGACCAGTACGTTGAGCGGGAAATTCGTCAAATCATTCAAACATTTCATCCAGATCATAATATTTTAGGTGAAGAGTACGGTTTTCAGTTAGGGGGATCTGAATTTACATGGGTAATTGATCCAATTGATGGTACTCGGCAATTTATTGCGGGGATCCCGATTTACGGTACTTTAATTTCGCTTTGCCACCATGGTGTGCCTGTTCTGGGGATCATCGAACACCCCGCGGTTTTAGAACGTTGGATTGGTATAAAAGGTCATCCTTCAACGTTAAATGGTCTACCAATTGAAACGCGCAAATGTACTCAATTAGAGCTTGCTCTGATGTCTTCCAGTAATACTGAACCTGTCCTACCTGAACATCGTGCTGGTTATGAACACATCATTCCTAAAACTAAGTGGCGCGTCTATGGCGCAGCTTGTTACTCCTATGCTTGTCTCGCAACCGGACGTATCGATTTAAGTATTGATAGCGGGGGGATGAGAGAGGTGGATTATTGCGCACTGGTACCTGTTATCGAAGGTGCGGGCGGAAAAATTACGGATTGGGAAGGCAAACCTTTAACTATGCATTCAGGTAAAACTGTTGTTGCAGCAGGGACGCCTGAACTCCATCAACAAGCCTTAGATGTATTGCATCAATACAAATAACACTCAAAAAATAAAAATTATTATTAAGGAGAATGTTATGTTTCGATGGATCAAAACATTGCCTGACCAAGAGCCGATAACCGATAAAAAAGAGATTGATGACTTGTACCGCTATTGGCGCATTCACATTATGATCGCGCTATATGCAGGATATGCCACATACTATTTTACGCGTAAGAGCTTTAATTACGTGATGCCAGAAATGATCAAGGATCTGGGAATTAGTATTTCTGATGTTGGTATTCTAACCACTGCATTCTATTTAGTTTATGGTGTATCGCGTTTTGCTTCGGGTATTATGAGTGATGCATCAAACCCTCGTTTTTTCATGGGGGTTGGCCTAATCATTACTGGTTTTATTAATATCTTTTTTGGCATGAGTTCAAGTTTGTGGTTATTTGCCTTCTTTTGGATATTAAATGCTTTTTTCCAAGGTTGGGGATGGCCGCCATGCTCTAAATCATTAACTTCATGGTATTCACGTAATGAGCGTGGCCTGTGGTGGTCTATTTGTAATACCTCACATAACGTGGGTGGGGCGATTATTCCATTATTAGCAGGTGGTTTGGCGGTACATTATGGTTGGCGCTATGGTATGTATATTCCAGGGGTAATAGCCATTGTGATCGGACTATTTGTTTGCTTACGCTTACGTGATAAGCCATCTACGATGGGGCTACCCACAGTTGGGCATTGGCGTAATGACCAACTCGAATTACAACAAGAAGCTTCTAGCCGGAAATTAAAACTTTGGCCGATATTAGTACAATATATTTTTACCAATAAATATGTTTGGTTATTAGCGGCTTCCTATATTCTTGTTTACATTGTGCGTATTGGATTAAATGATTGGACTAATTTATATTTAGTTGAAGAATATGGATATGATTTGATTAAGGCGAACTCTGCACTTTCTTTCTTAGAAATTGGAGGGTTTATTGGCACCTTAGTTGCAGGCTGGGGATCGGATTTTTTCTTTAAAGGAAATCGAACGCCAATGAACATCATTTTTATGATTGGCATTGGTGTTGTTGCTGCTTTCTTATGGCTATTTCCTGAAATGGGCTATTTGTTGATATCCGTATGCTTCTTCTTTGTTGGATTCTTTATTTTTGGTCCACAAATGTTGATTGGTATGGCCGCCGCGGAAGCCTCCCATAAAGATTCAGCTGGAGCGGCAACAGGGTTTGTTGGGTTATTTGGCTATTTAGGGGCGGCATTAGCGGGCTATCCATTGGCTAAGATCATTGAGAGCACAGGCTGGAATGGCTTCTTTATGGCCATGATCATGGCAACCTTGTTATCGGCTGCATTATTATTACCATTATTAATTAAAAAGAAATAAATTAAGCTCCTCATTAAGAGCACTATTGTTAATGGCAATGGTGCTCTTTTTTTGATGGTCGCCATTTCCCTTCATCAATCACAGTTTTCGTAAATTGGATATCCAGTGCTTAAATTGGATATTTATCCAATAATATCATCGTTTTAAATCTAAAATTATCGCGCTGTATGGATAATCATTGCATACAGCGGCTACAGCTTTTTCTCTTTTTTACGTAATCATGCCTCATGTTAATTAATTGTGAATTTATTGTGAGCGAATGAGCGCAAAGAGGGCACAGCAAATGAAAGGTTTGAATAGCAAAATAGCCATTGTCACGGGTGGTGCAACTAAGATCGGGGCGACTGTTGCCAAAGTATTGAGTTCTTATGGTGTTAAGGTCACGATTTTTGATATTGACCAAACCAATGGTGAAAAAGTTGCTCAATCAGAGCCAAATATTGATTTTTTGGCTGTTGATATTACTGATGATCAGCAGCTGAAATTGGGAATTGATCGTGTTGCACAAAAATACGGTCAACTGGATTTTTTAGTCAATCTGGCCGCAACTTATCTTGATGAAGGCCAGTCATCCACAAGACAGGATTGGCTCACCGCTTTAAATATTAATGTTGTGAGTGCAGTCATGGCGGCACAATTCGCTCAACCTCATTTTGTACAAGCAGGTAAAGGGGCGATTGTTAACTTTACCAGTATCTCTTCTTCCGTCGCACAAACAGGGCGCTGGCTCTACCCTGCCTCCAAAGCCACCATGCTCGAAGTGACTCGCAGCCAAGCGATGGATTATGCGGCAGATGGTATTCGAGTGAATTCAGTTTCTCCCGGTTGGACATGGTCTCGTGTGATGGATGAAATCACTGGAGGCGACCGTCAAAAAACAGACCGCGTTGCTGCCGATTATCACTTACTAAAACGTGTAGGTGATCCTGAAGAGGTCGCTCAAGTGGTGGCTTTCTTATTGTCTGACCTTGCCAGTTTTGTCACTGGTGCTGATTACGCGGTTGATGGTGGCTACTCCACTATGGGCCCAGAACAAGCCAAACCCGCAATTCCACGTCTTGCTGAGTAACCCTCGGTAGCCTTCATTTTGTAAAACAGTATTGAGGAAATAACTATGCGTAGTATAGCGATCGTAGGTGGTGGTCAGGCGGGGATGCCATTGGCTCTTGGCCTATTAGATAAAGGTTATCAAGTGACCGTTGCGACAAACAGAACACCCGATGATGTTAAGAATGGCCGCGTGATGTCAAGCCAATGCATGTTTGATATCTCACTGCAATTTGAGCGTGACCTTGGCATTAACTTTTGGGAAGAAGAGTGCCCGCCTGTAGAAGGTATTGGTTTTACGATACCAAATCCAGAAAAATGTGGTGAGAAAGCAATTACATGGCGTTCGCGTCTCGATAATTACGCACAGGCGGTCGATCAGCGGATCAAAATGCCATATTGGATGGAGCTGTTTGCGGCACGTGGCGGTAATTTACGCATTGAGGATGTGGGGGTCGCTGAGTTAGAAAAATTAGCTGAGACCCATGATTTGGTTGTGCTGGCGGGCGGAAAAGGGGAAATTGTTAAATTATTAGAACGTGATGCAACACGTTCTCCTTATGATAAACCGCAGCGTGCATTGGCGTTAACCTATGTACATGGTATGACCCCAACACCTGAATTCTCACAAGTTTCTTTTAATTTGATCCCCGGTGTTGGTGAATACTTTGTGTTTCCATCACTGACCACCACGGGTGCCTGCCATATCATGGTGTTTGAAGGGATCCCCGGCGGGCCAATGGATCAGTGGAATGAAGCAAGAACACCACAAGAGCATTTAGCATACAGTAAAAAAATCCTTGATACCTATCTACCGTGGGAGGCTGAACGTTGCCGTTATATTGAGTTAACGGATGATAACGGGATATTAGCTGGTCGATTTGCACCTACCGTTCGTAAGCCAGTACTGACACTGCCTTCAGGCAAACAAGTGTTTGGTTTAGGGGATGCATTGGTAACCAATGATCCTCTAACAGGACAAGGGTCAAACAACGCCACTAAAGCGTGCAAAGTCTACTATGATGCGATCCTCGCCCATGGTGACAAGCCATTTACTGCTCAATGGATGAACGACACCTTTGAGCAATTCTGGAAATATGGGCGTCATGTGGTTGAATGGACTAACTCTCTGTTAGCCCCACCAGAGCCACATATCCTCAATTTATTGGGAGCAGCACAACAGCTGCCAGCCTTATCACACACAATCGCAAATGCGTTTAACTATCCTCCAGTGCTATTTCCTTGGTGGAAAGATGGGCACGCTTGTGATGCCTACATTCAATCATTAATGACGGAAGATGCGCGAGCGTCATAACAAGAGAGGGTAGATGTATGTCGATGATTGCAGAGGATATAACAATGCGTGAGAGCGAATGGGGACATACCGAGTTTGAATCGAAAGTATTGCGTAACCTGTTGGGATGCTACCCAACAGGGGTTGCGATTGTCACGACGCGTACTGCCGATGGCCGCGATGTTGGGTTGACTATCAACTCATTTGCTTCGCTATCCCTCGATCCTCCTTTGGTTTTATGGAGCTTAGTTAATCATTCACCCAATTTAGATGTCTTCCGTGATTGTACGCACTTCACCATCAATATACTGGGTAAAGATCACCAAGAGCTTGCATTACGCTTTGCTAACCCACGGATCACCAACAAGTTTGAAAATGTTGCTGTGCACATCACGCCAGAAGGTATGCCTGCATTACGAGGAGCTATTGCCACACTCGTGTGTGAAAACCACAAACAAGATCATATCGGTGACCACTTATTAATGGTTGGTCATGTGCGTCGCATTGGTAGCGAGGCAGGTAAACCTTTAGTTTTCCACGGCGGTAGCTTTACTGCCCTACATGACGCGCAATAAGCGCAGGAGACACTATGAACCAGCAAACCTTAATGTCATTCGCGACACAGTTACAAAAAGGCCAAATTCGCATTGTCGATCTGACTCAAACATTGTCACCGTCATTTCCGGCATTGCAGCTACCTGAACAGTTTGGTCAGGTATGGTCATTTAGCATGGAGCAAATCTCTCGCTACGATGAGAACGGCCCTGCATGGTATTGGAACAACTTTAGTTGTGGGGAGCATACAGGAACCCACTTTGATGCTCCCATTCATTGGATTAGTGGCAAAGATCAGGCGAACAACACCGTCGACACTATTCCATTACAGCATTTTATTGCCCCTGCTGTAGTGGTTGATGCCAGTAAAGAGGTGGCGGAAAACGCCGATTGGGTATTAACCGTTGATTTTTTACAAAAGTGGGAGGCTCAACACGGGAAAATTCCCGCAGCGGCATGGGTACTATTGAGAACAGATTGGTCTAAAAAAGCCGATAACCCAGAAGCTTACGTCAATATGCGTGAAGATGGAGCACATACACCGGGTCCTTCACAAGAAGCCGTCGAATGGTTAATTCATCAACGTGATGTGAAAGGATTTGGTGTTGAAACTATTAATACCGACGCAGGCCAATCCTATAGCTGGCCGATCCCTTACCCATGTCATACGTTGATGCATGGTAATAATAAGTATGGCCTACAGTGCTTGAAAAATCTCGATCAATTGCCAGCAACGGGGGTTGTTATCGTTGCTGCGCCATTAAAAATTGAAGGGGGTTCTGGTAGCCCATTGCGTGTTCTTGCATTGGTGGGGTGATGTATGGCGATGCAATCTAACCCCCAAGTGATTGTCGTAGGGAGTGGTATGAACTCCTTAATGTGTGCCGCCTTATTGGCGGTACGTGGAAAATCGGTCTTAGTGTTAGAGCGCAATGATAGATTGGGTGGTTGTATTCGCACCGAAAATCTCTATGAGGGATACACCCACGATGTGCTTTCTTGTTGGTATTCGTTATTTGTTGGTAGTCCTGGCTACCAAGAACTCGAACCTTACTTAAAACAGCAAGGGCTAGAATTTGCTCAATGTGACTATTCAACTGGATTAGTACAACCGAATGGGCAGTCGATAGCATTAAAACGCGATATTACTGAAGCGGCAAAACAGTTAGATCAAGTGGCAGAAGGTGATGGGCAAGTTTTCCGGCAAATGGCAGAAAAATTGTTTAGTGAAGATGCCTCTTTGACTTTTGGCTTGCTCGGACAGAACCCTTACAGCGGCAGCATGCTAAAGCTATTGTTCAGTGAATGGCGTAAACGCGGTGTCGATGGGCTACTCGATTTTGCTAAAGCAGGGGTCGAAAGCTTTAGGCGCTGGTCTGAACGTGAGTTACAGCATGATTTTAGCCGTGCCTTGATGGCGCCATGGGTGTTGCATACAGGTTTAGGACCTGATGAAGCAAGTTCGGCATTAATTGGTAAATTAACCTTTGCAGCGGTGGTTGCCGGTGGAATGCCTGTTGTAAAAGGCGGTAGTTATCGCATTGTCGAGGCATTTTCTCGCGTTATTGAACAGCATGGTGGGCAATTACAAACCTCCATGAATGTGGAAAAAATCATCACTGAAGGCACAGGAAAGCAACGGCGTGCAACTGGTGTGAAAGTTAACGGTCAAGTGTTGTTGGCGACACAGAGCGTGGTGTGCAACGTCACTCCAACACAGCTATACGGCAGTTTGCTTGACGATGTGCCACAGCAAGTGAGGCAAAAAGCAAAAGGGTATCGCTATGGGCGAGCAGGCATGCAAATTCACTTTGCCTTGAGTGCCCCACCACCATGGTGCAATTCTGAATTATTGCATGTTCCACTGGTACACTTTACGGAAAGTATGGAACAAGTTTGCTTGTCTGTGACGCAAGCAAACAACGGTTATTTGCCGGATAAACCGACTTTCGGTATTGGCCAACCAACGGCGCTTGATCCTAGCCGTGCACCAGAAGGTGGTTGGATCTTATGGATCCAGATGCAAGAGCTGCCTCGGCAATTAAAAGGTGATGCTGCGGGGCTCATTAATATACCCGCAGATGGTACTTGGAACGATGAAGTGCGAGAAGCTGTTGCCGATCGTATTCAACAACGTCTAGAGCTAGTCATGCCCGGAGTCTCATCATTGATTGTAGGCCGAACTGCAATCTCTCCGGCTGATCTTGAAAATTATAATTGTAACCTTGTTGGCGGCGACCCCTATTCAGGAACCTGTTCTCCTGATCAGTTTTTCTGGTTACGCCCATTTGCTGCCACAGGACAAACGAAAACACATCAAACAGCAGTCAAAAATCTCTTCCACATTGGCGCATCAACACATCCAGGCCCCGGTTTAGGTGGGGGATCTGGCTATCTTGTTGCACAAAAATTAGCAGTAAAACGTAGGAAGTAACTATAAGTGCAACGGAATGTACACCATAACAAGCAAAGACAAACACAGCAATTACCGCAACCACTATGGCAGGATAAATGATGAATAAAAGAATGATCAGTAAGTTGGTAGCAGGTTCATGTTTAGGTGCACTTTCGTTCGGTGCGATGGCAACTGAAGGCGGTGGATTAGGTATCTATCCGGATGGATTAGAAAACTTTATGTCAGGGGCATTGCCTCCACCGGGGCTGCATGTATTGATGTACGCGGGGAATGCACACTATGACAGCGTCAGAGATAATAAAGGAAATAAAGTACCTATCCCAGGTTTTAGCGTGAACGTGAATGTATTAGCACCACGTTTGATTTGGGTAACTGATCAAAAAATATTGAACGGTGACTTTGTTGTTCATACGGTTATTCCATTACTGGATGTTACGGCAAAAGCGGCGGGCCATAAAGAAACCAGTCGTGGCCTTGGTGATATTACGGTGGGGGCAGGGTTAGGTTATCACCCATCCGCTGATTTACATTATGTTATTGGATTAGATACTTTTACACCAACAGGTAAATACAGTAAAACTGACCCATCTAGCTTAGGTAAAAACTATTGGACCATTCAACCTGTTTGGGCAATTAGCTATATTCCACCCGTAGGTGTAAATGCGGACTTAAAGATGATGTATGATTTTAACTTCCGTAATGATGAGACAAAAACGCGTTCAGGTCAGGCATTTCATGCTGATTATGCACTGGGCTGGGGTTTTGGAAATGGCTGGGTTGCTGGTGTGGGGGGCTATGCTTTCCTACAAACAACGGATGATAGTGGTCCTAATTCAGCACAAGGTAAGGCTCGTGCTTATTCGATTGGCCCATCCATTCGTTATGCTAACCAGCAAGGCTGGCTATTTACGGCTAAATGGGAAAAAGATTTCGAAGTGAGAAATCGTCCTGAAGGCTCACAGCTTTACTTAAAGGCCTCGATTCCTTTCTAATATGACGTAGCCCAGTAAGGTGATTACTGGGCTATACTCGTGATATTTCAAATTGTAGCGTTGTTGATTACGTTCATTCGTACTAGTCATCTACTATATGTAGGCTCTCTGTGAGTCATTCACTTGTCGCCTAGCTGCACCTTAAATTATTTAGGGTATAGTCTCATGTAATAGCAAAGGATGAAGGCTTTTCTTACGTAATAAAGAGAAGCCTTTATTGAGGTGCAACAATTAAGTCTTTTTTATGCTTTGGCTTGGCGTTTCACCGTAGCGTTGCTTATATTCAGCGCTGAAACGCCCCATATGTGCAAAACCCCACCGTAGCGCGACACCAGCAACACTGACTGCTTCGCCAGAAAGTAATTCAGAACGTACACGTTCCATTCGTAAGTCACGTAAATATTGCATAGGACTGATATCTAGAAATTCTTTAAACCCTGCATATAAACTGCGAAGGCTAACACCTGCGATATGTGCGAGCTGTTCTACCGTAATTGGCTCGTGAGCATGGGCTTCTAAGTACTCCTGCACACGCCTAACATGCCTTGGACGGATCGTGGCACGTCGAGTTCCGGGATCTTCCGTATAATTATGGGATTGAGTTGATAACAAAGTGACAGATACTAATTGTTCAACTTGAGAGATAATCAATTTATGTTGTAAAAGATCGGGAGTGCCTGTAGCGCATTCAATCAAATAATTCATTAGGGTTCGCCATGCAATACAAGATTGCCATTCAAACCCTAATTCAAATACTAAAGGCTTATCTAAAGTATGTCCGAGTTGTCCAACGAGTGAGCGCTCTAATAATGAACGTGAAATACGTAACATGAACTGGTCGTTATCGCTATTCCAACACATACTCGTTGATTCTTCTGGGCTGAGTAATGATGCCATATGAGGTGTTGATTCTAATCGCTTTCCGCCACTTTCAATCACTGCGCTTCCGGAAAGTGGCATTTGTACCAGAAAAAAATCTTCTAGTTGGCCTGGGGCAATCCGTACATCAGCACCATAACGCAGGCGGCTCAATGAAATATCTCCCATTGGGATATAGTGCATGCGAGCATCTAGGCGTTGATGTGGGTTAAGTAAATTAAACTGGTGTGGTTTCATCACTCGGCCAACCATAGATTTGATCTCTTCAGGATCAGCCGAAGTAAATAGCAAACGCTCTGTTGAACAGAGCTGATTTTCAATCTGGGGTGCAGATGATTGGGACCACGAGTTGCTCAACATCGTAGGACCTCCAAATAAATTCGTCAGGCTATTTATTGTTATATATTCGTCATACTTCAAGTTGCAGTGTGTTGACTACGCTCATTCGCTGCTCATCACATACTGATGTATGCTCCTAGCGACTCATTCACTTGTCGCCTAGCTGCACCTTGAATTATTCAGAATAGAGGCTTTATTTACGCAGTGCCTGATCCATTCTTTTTTTATTTATCCATAAGCCTTTTTCAAGGAATGACAATGCGAAATAGAGCTCGCTTTGTTAACATTTTATTAAAATACTTGTAACTATTGTGTCTCGAACATAGCACGAATGATGTGGTAGACATAGGTAGTTGTGTGCAAAAACTATCCATAAAATGCAAAAAAATCCCCCAATATTAGTTAATGTGATGGTGTTATCAGTATAAAAAATAAAGCTATTTGAATTATATAATGGTGAAATATTCATGATAAATCATATTTATTCTTATATTCTGTTGCCTTTATAAGCTAACGTTAAATTAATAATGATGTTTATTCATTTATTTTAGATTATTACACTATAACACTAGCTTAACTATGGTTATTAGTGGTGTTTTTGACTAAGTGAGCTAATCGTTTATTCATAGTCCTATTGTTCTCTTCTATTTTCCTTCCCCGATATAAATCGTATTTCCTTATTGTTTTTACTGGTTTTTGTCCAATCAATGCAGGGCTTATCCACTCTTTGCAGAAATCTAATATACATGATTAATCATGCATTGACCTTTTGGTAACAAAAAAGATACAAGAAAGAAACGCAAAAATGATAACAACGTTCTGACGTTCATTGTGAGGTTAAAATGGCTGAGCGATCGTTTGTACAAGAAGTGCAGAAATTACGGCAAGGGGAAGGTGAAGTTTTTAGTGGTGAGGGGATCCTCGCAGTCACCAAAGCTTTATTAGAATCCGGTGTTTCTTATGTGGCAGGCTATCAAGGTGCGCCTATCTCGCATTTAATGGATGTGCTTGCTGATGCACAAGATATTTTATCTGATTATGGTATCCGTTTTGAGAATAGTGCCAGTGAAGCGACTGCTGCTGCAACACTTGCGGCATCGGTCAATTATCCACTACGAGGTGCTGTGACATTTAAAGCAACAGTAGGTACTAACGTTGCTTCTGATGCACTGGCTAACTTGGCTTCAGGTGGTGTACTGGGTGGAGCCTTGATCATCGTCGGTGAAGATTATGGCGAAGGCTCCTCGATTATGCAGGAACGTAGTCATGCGTTTGCAATGAAATCACAGATGTGGTTACTTGATCCGCGTCCTAATTTACCGTCAATTGTTCAAGCTGTAAAAGATGGATTCGATCTTTCTGAAGCGAGCAATACACCCGTTATGTTGCAGATGCGTATTCGGTCTTGCCATGTTCATGGGCAATTTATTTGTTCCGATAATCAGCATCCTAAATTTACCGTAAAAGATGCATTAGAAAATCCAACTCGCGATGTCAGCCGTATTGTATTACCTCCGGCAAGTTTCCTGCATGAAAAAGAAAAAATAGAAGCTCGCTGGCCTGCGGCTGTGAAATTTATTCAAGAGCGTCAATTGAATGAATTTTTTGCTGAAGATAGCGATGATGTTGGCATTGCTTTACAAGGTGGCTGCTATAACACCTTGATCCGTGCATTAAACCAAATTGGTCTAGCGGATGTATTTGGTAATAGCAAAATTCCATTGTATGTGATGAACGTAGCTTACCCGCTTATTGACGATGAATTTGAACGTTTTTGTCGTAATAAAAAGTCAATTTTAGTTCTTGAAGAAGGACAACCGAATTTTGTTGAACAAAATGTGGCTAACATTTTACGTCAACGCAATATCGACATTGGGTTACATGGCAAAGACATGTTACCCATGGCAGGTGAGTACAATACAGCCACCGTTTTAGCTGGTATTCGTTCTTTTTTAGAAAGATATGGCAAGATTGAACCGCAAGTAAAAGCTGCCGCAAAACAAATCCGTATACCTACAATTACGGTAGCCGCCCCACAGACAGATGCTGCTGAAGAGCCTGAATATATCAACGCAGCGGAACCCACTTTGGATGAAACCGTCCATTCGCGCCCACCAGGGTTTTGTACCGGTTGTCCCGAGCGACCAATTTTTACCGCAATGAAATTAGTCGAACGTGAGTTAGGTGAACACCACGTTAGTGCGGATATTGGCTGTCATCTATTTTCTATTCTACCGCCTTTCAACTTAGGAAATACCACTATGGGCTATGGCCTAGGTGGCGCAGGAGCGGCTGCGCTAAATGCTCAAGCGGATAAGCGAGCCATATCAGTAATGGGGGATGGGGGTTTTTGGCATAACGGTTTAACCAGCGGGATTGCTAATAGCGTGTTTAACCGTAGCGACAATTTAACTATCGTCATCGATAACAGTTATACCTCTGCGACTGGTGGGCAAGATATTTTGTCATCAACAGCATTGAATCCAACGCGCAGCACAGGTCATGAGATAGAAAAAGCCGTAAAAGGCGTCGGTGTTAAATGGGTCAAAACCATTAAGCGTACTTATGACTTAAAAACCATGACTAATACATTACGCGAAGCACTAACAACTCAAGAAAAAGGCCCTAAAGTGCTGATTGCGCAAAGCGAATGTATGTTGAATAAACAGCGTCGTGAAAAGAAAAAAGTGCGTAGTGATGTTGCAGCGGGTAAACGCGTGGTTCGCGAGCGTTTCGGTGTAGATCCAGATACATGCACAGGGGATCACTCATGTATTCGCTTATCTGGTTGCCCCTCTTTATCGATTAAGCCAAACCCAGACCCATTACGTACAGATCCGGTGGCAACAGTGATGGACAGCTGTGTTGGTTGTGGCCTTTGCGGTGAAGTTTCCCATGCCGCAGTTCTTTGTCCTTCTTTTTTCAAAGCACAGATTATCACTAATCCAAATGGCTGGGACAAATTACGTCATCGTGTTCGCGGCTGGTTTATTGGCTATTTGCAACGTCGTGACACACGTCGTCGTGAGCAACTGAGCTTCTAAGGAGAAACACATGGTTGCATTACAACCCATTAAAATAGCGATTTTAGCGATGGGCGGCGAAGGTGGTGGCGTGCTCGCTGATTGGATAGTCAATCTAGGTGAAGAAAATGGTTACTTTGCGCAAACCACTTCGGTTCCAGGGGTTGCGCAACGTACTGGCGCAACTATTTATTATGTTGAATTATTCCCTGGTGCAGAGAACCCTCTCACGCCAAAACCTGTACTCGCACTCATGCCAATGCCCGGCGATGTGGATGTTGTGCTTGCATCAGAATTGATGGAAGCTGGCAGAGCAGTACAGCGTGGTTTTGTGACACCAGAGCGTACCACACTGATTAGTTCAACACACCGTGTCTACTCTATCGCTGAAAAATCCGCCATGGGTGATGGGCGTGTTGATAGTCAAGCATTGATCCGTCATGCGAGTCTTGCAGCGCGCCAATTCATCCATTTCGATATGGAGAAAGCTGCACAGGAAAGTGGCAGTGTGATCAGTGCAGTATTATTTGGCGCATTATTTGGTGCTGGAGTCCTTCCGTTTAGTCGTGCGCAATTTGAAGAAACCATTGTGCGTGGTGGTGTTGGTGTTAAGCCAAGCTTACGTGCTTTCTCTCTTGGCGCTGAAATGGCGGCTCACCCCGAGGAAGCTCATAAACCACAAAGTGCAGAATCGGCACCTTTTAACCCGAAAAATAAGCAAGTTGTCCAATTATTGGCACGTATTGAACATGAGTTCCCTCAACACACTCACTATTTAGCTAGGGAGGGAGTACGCCGTTTAATTGATTACCAAGATCCCGCATATGCCTCTCTTTATTTAGATCGTTTAATCAAATTGTTTAGCCAACAAGGCGGCAATGATGAACGCTTGCAGCGTGCATTAGTGCGCCATTTAGCACTGTGGATGTCATACGAGGACACCATTCGTGTTGCCGATTTAAAAATTCGACACAGCCGTTTTCAACGCGTACGTAATGAAGTACGCGCTAATGATAACCAACTGCTCGATATCAATGAATTTATGCATCCACGTATTGAAGAGATTTGCGAAACCCTTCCCAAAAATTTAGGTAAGTGGTTAATGCGACCACATTGGATACACAAAGCGCTTCGCAAGTTTACACAAAAGGGACGCACAATCACTACCAGTTCACTGGGGGGATTCTTACAGTTATATCTACTCGCAGCTTGGCGACGTGGGCGTCGTACAACATTGCGCTATCAATTAGAAACTCAGCGTATTGAGCAGTGGTTATCGGCAGTTTTAAAAGCCGCGCAAACTAATCCGGCTTTAGCGACTGAAATTGCCCAGTGTCAGCGGGTGGTGAAAGGTTATAGCGATACTCATGCGCGAGGCTTACGTAACTTCCAGATATTAATGGATATTGTCGATAGTTATGGCGCTCAATTGGTTCCTACTGATTTGCGAGAACTGCGTGAAGCTGCTCTGGCTGATGAACATGGCAACGAATTGCGCAAATGCCGCCAGCGTTTGGCGATGGAATAAGGAAAACATAATGAGCCTACTGAAATTTACTCGACCACATAAGATTCTATTTTCTGAATGCGATCCTGCGGGGATCGTATTTTACCCACAGTATTTCATTATGTTTAACAACCTATTAGAGCGTTGGGTGGACGAACTGCTTCCTCAAGGTTTTGCGGGTTACATTCTTGATCAGCGTTTTGGCCTACCTACCGTACATTTAGAGGCTGAATTCAAAGCGATTAGTCGGATGGGCGATGATGTTCAACTGGAGTTGCAGGTTGAGCGCATTGGACGCAAATCAATTACGTTGCGTCAGGTCTGTACCAGTAATGTAGGGGAGTTGCGTATGCAAGTCACTCAAACTTATGTCACGACGTCTTTAGAAACGCATCAGGCCATAGCAATCCCTGATGAGCTATATCACGCCTTAACCCAGCAGCAACCTGTGTGATGGCACGACGCAACAAAGGAGAAACTGTATGAATATCGTTTGTATCGGTGGTGGACCAGCAGGGCTTTACTTCGGGTTGCTGATGAAATTACAAAACCCACAAAATCGTGTGGTCATTGTGGAGCGCAATCGTCCATATGACACGTTTGGTTGGGGCGTGGTTTTTTCTGATGCTACGCTCAGCAATTTGCGCAAAGCAGATCCAGTTTCAGCTGAAACTATTTCTGCTGAGTTTAGTCATTGGGATGATATTGATATCCACTTTAAAGGTGAATGTAATCGGAGTGGTGGTCATGGGTTCATTGGGATCGGGCGTAAAAAATTACTCAATATCTTACAAGACCGCTGTTTAGACGTTGGGGTTGAGCTCGTTTTTGAAACTCAGGTGACCGACGATCAAGAAATTGCTCGACAATATAACGCCGATCTTATTATTGCCTCTGATGGGATCAATAGCGCGGTGCGTACACGTTATGAAAATGTGTTCAAACCTGACATTGATCAGCGTCGTTGTCGGTTTGTTTGGTTAGGTACTAAGAAGATCTTCGACGCATTTACCTTCCTTTTCGCAGAAAATGAACATGGTTGGTTTCAAGTCCATGCTTACCAGTTCCAAGAAGGCTTATCGACATTTATTGTTGAAACAACAGAAGAAACTTGGCTCAAAGCTGGCATCGATCAAATGTCGCAAGAGGATGGTATTGCCTATTGCGAAAAGCTTTTTGCACCATGGTTAGAGGGTGAGAAATTGATAGCCAATGCGGCTCATTTACGTGGAGCAGCGATTTGGATCCGCTTCCCTCGGGTGATCTGTGAAAATTGGGTACATTGGACAACACCAACCGATGGGAAAGATGTTCCCGTTGTGCTCATGGGAGATGCTGCTCACACCGCACATTTTTCCATTGGCTCAGGAACTAAATTAGCACTTGAAGATGCCATTGAGCTTACTGAAAGCCTGAAGGCAACTGGTGGTGATTTGCGCAAAGGATTAGAGCACTATCAAAAAGTACGGAGTGTGGAAGTACTAAAAATTCAAAACGCTGCACGTAACTCAACAGAATGGTTTGAAAATGTGAGTCGTTATGAAAACCTTGAGCCAGAGCAATTTGCTTATTCATTACTGACACGCTCTCAACGCATCTCTCATGAAAATTTACGTGTTCGTGACTCGCAGTGGCTACAAAATTACGAAAACTGGTTTGCAGCAAAATCAGGTGTGGATTTAGCTCCTGCTGCGCAGCAGATACCACCAATGCTAACGCCATACCGTTTGCGTGGTGTTGAGTTGAAGAACCGAGTTATTGCTTCACCAACGTTACTGTATTGCGCAACGGATGGCTTAGTCAGTGATTTTCATTTGGTACATATCGGTAGCCGTGCATTAGGTGGTGCTAGCCTGATCATGACAGAAATGACCGCGATCTCTCCTCAAGCACGAGTCACTGAAGGTTGCCCCGGTATTTGGAATTCTCAACAAGTGGATGCTTGGCGATCGGTAACACAGTTTGTACATCAAAAAACGGATGCCAAAATTGGTATTCAACTAGGGCACGCGGGACGTCGTGGTTCCACGCAGCGTGGTTGGGAACAAGAAAACCATCCATTGAAATCTGGGAACTGGCCTTTAGTCAGCGCATCTGCATTGCCTTATTTAGTGAATATTTCACAGGTACCTAGTGAATTAACAGAGTCTCAGATGGCGGAGATCATTGACCAATTCGTCGCAGCTGCAAAACGTGCCGATGAAGCAGGCTTTGATTGGCTAGAGTTGCAAGCTGCGCATGGTTATTTGCTATCAAGCTTTATCTCACCATTGGCAAATCACCGCACCGACAATTTTGGCGGTACGCTCGAAAACCGTCTACGTTTCCCTCTCGCTGTCGTGAGTGCTGTTCGTCAAGTATGGCCAGAGGATAAACCTCTTTCTGTACGTATTTCTACTACTGACTGGGTTGATGGTGGTACAACAGTTGATGAGGCAGTTCTCATAGGCCAAGCCATGTATCAGGCTGGTGCTGACATTGTTGATTGCTCTTCTGGGGAAGTCTCTCCACTACAGCAGCCAGTCTATGGACGTATGTATCAAACACCGATGGCCGATCGTGTTCGCAATGAAGGTGATGTGCCGGTTATTGCTGTTGGCGCGATTACTGATGCTGATCAGGTCAACAGTATTATTGCTTCAGGGCGCGCTGATCTGTGTGCGCTATCCCGCCCATTACTGGCTGATCCTGCTTGGTTACTACATGAGTGTGCTCGATTTGGTTGGAACACGGTGAGTTGGCCAGCACCTTATGAATACGGGCGCCAACAACTGATACAACAAGCAAAAAATCGCTAAATGTAATGGCTATTAGGAGGAAACAATGGGTACCCAATCGCATGATCAATATAGAGAAAATATAGCAGGGCGTGCTGATGTTGCTGATACTCCAGAGCTGGTTGAGTATTACAAACAATTAGCTGATTTGAAAACCGGCGCATTATGGACGGTTGCGAACAAAATAGAGCCTTGGCAGCCGCAGTCTTCATCAGTTCCTGTGTTATGGCGCTACCATGATTTACGTGAGCACGTACTACGCTCGGTTGAGTTGGTTACCCCAGAAAAAGCGGGGCGTCGGGTCATTTATTTAAATAATCCAGGTCGACAAGATGTTGCGGCCGCAGTTGGCTGGCTCTATTCAGGTTTGCAGGTTATGCACCCCGGTGAAGCCGCCTCGGCGCATGCTCATTCTTCATCTGCATTACGTTTCATCATGGAAGGGCGGGGCGCCTATACCATCGTTGAAGGGCAAAAAATGATGTTAGAAGCCAATGATTTTGTATTAACGCCTAATGGGACATGGCATGAGCATGGTGTTGCTGAAGATGGTTTGCCGTGTATTTGGCAGGATGGCTTAGATATCCCATTAGTTAATGCAATGGAAGCCGGTTTTTATAAAGTGCATCCTGATTTACATCAGGTACAAACTCACCCAATTGATTACCCAGTAGGTATGTGGGGAGGTACGGCACTGCGGCCACACCACATTGGTTGGGATAAACCATATTCACCATTATTTAAATATCAATGGGGGCCGACATATGAAGCATTACAGCGAGCAGCAAAAGCCGCAGATGGCTCACCTTTTGATGACATTTTAATGCACTACACCAACCCATTAACAGGTGGACCTGTGATGCCAACCATTGGTGCCAGTATGCAATTGTTACGTCCTGGGTTTGTTGGGAAAGCACATCGCCATACAGGCAGTTTTATCTATCAGGTTGCTAAAGGTAAAGGTTATTCAGTCATTAATGGGCAACGTTTTGATTGGCAAGAACGTGACATTTTTTGTGTTCCGTCGTGGATGTTCCATGAACATGTAAACACTTCACAGAATGATGATGCTTGCCTGTTTTGTTTCAACGACTTACCTGTCATGAACTCACTTGGGCTGTACTATGAAGAAGCCCTAGCTGAAAACGATGGTCATCAAAAAATTATTAGTTAGTTATTAAATTATATTAATTATTTACGTGAAGATTTAAGTCAGGTGAACCTGACAAAGGAGAAGAATTATGCGTCTTATTACTTACCGTTCAGATATCACCGCGGCTGCACGTTTAGGGGCAATTGTTGGTAATCAAGTGGTCGATCTCGCTCGATTGGCAGAAGAGCAAGGTCAGTATCTACCTGATAATATGTTGGATTTTATCGACCTAGGCCCTCAAGGGGTTCGCTCTGGAACCGATTTATTAGAAGCATACCAAGGCCATTTTCCTGCGGGTACTGCTTGGCCCGTTCAGAACGTCAAAATTTTGGCACCAATTCCTCGCCCAAGAAAAAACATTTTTGGTATTGGTTTGAACTATGTAGAACACGTCGCCGAGTCTAGCCGTACACTCGATACATCGAAAGAATTACCAAAAGAGCCCGTTATTTTTTCTAAGCCACCGACCACGGTGATTGGTCCAGATGATGCGATTGAACATAACGCAAAGATCACTCAACAGTTAGATTGGGAAGTGGAACTGGCGGTAATTATGGGAACCCGTGCAAAAAGGGTTTCAGAAGCCGATGCGTTAGATTACGTCTTTGGTTATAGCTTAAT
The DNA here is from genome assembly GCF_033676985.1 of Providencia sp. PROV236. NCBI lineage: Bacteria > Pseudomonadati > Pseudomonadota > Gammaproteobacteria > Enterobacterales > Morganellaceae > Providencia > Providencia sp. PROV236. The sequence continues at coordinate 520,450 of NZ_CP096297.1, forward strand.
GATAGATATGAGTGCTCGTGACTGCCGTCGTGCAGGTCAGTGGATTTATTCTAAAGGACAAGATACCTATGCACCATTTGGACCTTGTATTGTCACCGCAGATGAAATTCCAGATCCACATAGCTTAAATTTGAGTTTGAAAGTGAATGGTGTGACTAAACAGGATTCAAATACTCGACATATGCTATTTAACGTAAATGCTCTGATTGCTGATATTAGTAAAGGGATCACGCTTGAACCGGGCGATATTATTGCGACGGGTACCCCTGAAGGCGTCGGTGCAGGGCGTTCTCCTCAAGAATGGGTATGGCCTGGTGATGTTATTGAAGCCTATGTCGAGAAGATTGGTGAGTTGCGCCATCCTGTTGTAGCAGTATAAAGCCAAGGAGAGCAGAAGATGTTAAATTTACCTCAATTTAAAGCTGCGGCGGTACAAGCCGCCCCTGTTTTCCTCAATACCGATGCCACTGTTGATAAAGTGTGTAAATTAATCGAAGAAGCTGCGGATAATGGCGCAAAATTAGTCGCATTTCCTGAAGTGTTTATCTCAGGCTACCCTTATTGGAGCTGGGTGATGAACCCTATTGAAGGTAGTCCTTGGTTCGAAAAACTTTGTAAGTCTGCGATTGAAGTTCCTGGGCCTGAAATTCGTAAGGTTGCCCAAGCAGCTGCTCGCCACCATATCAATGTGGTTGTCGGGGTGAATGAACGTAATTCAAATGGTATTGCAACGCTTTACAACACATTAGTCACCATTTCGGATGAAGGCAAAATATTAGGCCGTCACCGTAAGTTAGTCCCAACGTGGGCAGAAAAGCTAACGTGGGCAAATGGTGATGCTTCATCATTAAAAGTACACCAAACCAGCATTGGGCCTTTAGGTGCACTTGCTTGTGGTGAAAACACCAATACATTAGCGCGTTTCTCATTACTTGCTCAGGGCGAGCTAGTGCATATCGCAAGTTATATTGCGTTACCTGTCGCTCCTAAAGATTATGACATGGCAGAAGCCATTAGATTACGTGCGTCAGCGCATTGCTTTGAAGGTAAGGTGTTTACCATTATTTCTTGTTCGACTGTTTCTGAGGAAATAGTTGAAGCAATGGCAGCATCTCACCCGCAATCTAGAGAATTACTCGCGCGACCTAATAGTGCATTTTCAGGGATCATTGGGCCAGATGGCCGTGTGATAGGTGAACCTTTAATTGATAAAGAGGGGATCGTCTATGCGGACATTGATTTGAATCGCCGCATTCAGCCAAGACAAATGCATGATATTACAGGTCACTATAATCGCTTTGATATTTTTGATTTACAGGTTAATCGTCGTCCACTGACAGCAGCACGTTTCCATCATAACGGGCAAGATATTGATGAGTTAAATCAATTTGGTGATCAGGATGAAATTTCACAGGAGAAAGGGCTATGAGTCATGTGCGTTCGTATCGTATCGGGCAAATAGTGCCCTCTTCGAATACCACTATGGAAACGGAAATCCCTGCTATTTTACGAGCTCGTGAGGCACTGTTTCCGGAACGGTTTACATTTCATTCAAGCCGTATGCGCATGAAAAAAGTGACTAAAGAAGAATTGGAAAAAATGGATGCAGATAGCGATCGTTGTGCTATCGAACTGTCTGACGCAGCCGTTGATGTATTAGGCTATGCCTGTTTAGTCGCTATTATGAGTATGGGGAAGGGCTATCATCGCGTTTCTGAGAAACGCCTACATCAACGCACGATTGATAATGGCCATATGGCTCCCGTTGTGACAAGTGCCGGAGCGCTTGTTGATGGGTTGCATGCAGTTGGGGCCAAGCGCGTCTCTATCTTAACCCCTTATATGAAGCCACTGACTCAGTTAGTCATTGATTATATCGAAAATGAAGGCATCGAGGTGGTGGACAGTATTTCTTTGGAAATACCGGACAACTTGGATGTAGGCCGACAAGATCCATTAGCACCAGTGGAAATCACGAAAAAGTTAAATACTAACGTTGATGTGATTGTGGCTTCAGCTTGTGTGCAAATGCCTTCATTACCATCAGTGCAATTAATTGAAGATCGCGTAGGGTTGCCTGTATTGTCATCATCCGTTGCAACAACCTATATGATGCTGAAAAAGTTAGGATTAGATACTCGCGTTGATGGATTCGGCTCTCTGCTTTCAGGAAAGTTTTAAACAAATGGTATTAAAGAGTCGTTTTCTATCTGCTAACCTTTTAATATCGAATGAAATAATACGTTCTATATCCTAAAATAATTCGAGATGCAGATAGGTGACAAGCAAAGATAGTCGGGGAATGTAGATAGGCTATGTGGCTCGACTAGCTGAGCGTAGTCACCATATCTTAACCAAAAGCCCCGCAGCTTGAAGTATGGCGAGTATATTAGGCAAGAGGAACCGATGCCAGACTCTAAAGTATTTGTTGATAATTACTTGCCTGCCCTATTGGGGCAGGCATGGATGCTTGTTTCATCCGAGTTTCATGCTGTTGTTGAAGCTAATGGTTTGTCGGTGCTTGAATGGCGGGTGCTTTCGACATTGGCTGATAATGGCTCAATGGGGATCACTGAGTTATCCCAAAAAACCGTCAGCAAGCAGCCAACGATCACCCGTGTATTGCAGAGATTAGAGCAACAAGGGCATGTTATTCGGCACAATAACCATACAGGCAGTGATCGTCGAGTAACGCTAGTAAGTATGACTTCAAGTGGTATGTTACTTGTGGAAGGGCTATTAAAAGAAGCAGAACAACATGAGCAATTGGTTTTGGCTCCTCTAGGTACACGTAAAAGTAAAATGCTAAAGCAGGTATTACAAGAGTTGATTGAACGGCATAGTACAGTGGAAATAAAAAATAACGAAAAATGACTAATCAAATTAGTAGTGAATAATTTATTTATACTAATCGTAATAAATGCTTAATTATCATTATGATAATATATATAGGAGTAGAATTTTATTGTTACTGTAATATTCTGTAACAGAATGATAGTAATCAAAGTTTTATGAAAGTTCTGTTTTTTAGTTTTCTAGTAAATAGATACTTTACATCGATTCAATTTATCTATTTACTTCACTACTGATAACTTCTGCTTAGCTTAATATTGGAGCAAATCCATGTCAGTTGTGACCCTTGTATTAGTTTTTTTACTTGCCGTTATTGTGAGCGTGTTTGTCTCGCGGCTGCTTAGGGATATTATTCCTTTACCTATTATTCAGATAGCACTGGGTGCAGGGCTATCACTGTTTGGTTTTACGGTTGAGTTTGAGCCGCATTTATTCCTATTTTTATTCATTCCACCATTATTGTTTTTAGATGGCTGGCGTATTCCTAAAGAAGCTTTATTTCAGGAAATAAAACCTATTATGTCACTTGCCATTGGTTTGGTTGTGGTGACAGTTATTGGAATGGGCTTTTTTATTCATTGGTTGATCCCTGCAATTTCTCTGGCAGTTGCTTTCGCATTGGCAGCTATTCTATCACCTACGGATCCCGTTTCTGTTTCGGCAATGACAGTGAATTCACCATTACCTTCTCGTATGGCACATATCCTAGAAGGTGAATCACTCCTTAATGATGCGACGGGTCTAGTCTGTTTTAGCTTTGCTGTAACCGCTGCTTTAACGGGAACATTTTCCCTTGCTTCTGCGGCTGGGCAATTTGTACTTGTTGCATTTGGTGGGATTTTAATTGGTTTATTAGTGGCATGGGTTATCGGTTGGCTAAACCAATTTTTGGTAAAGCGTACGGGTGAAGAGCCTGCTATTCAAATCATGATCAGCCTATTGATGCCATTTAGTGCCTATTTGCTGGCAGAGCATCTACATGTTTCTGGTATTTTAGCTGCGGTGGTTGCCGGTATTGCAATGCACTATGAAAAAATAGCAGGCCGTATGCAAGCAGCTACTCGCATGCAAAGTAAAGCGGTGTGGGATACTGTACAGACCGCGCTTAACGGCATGATTTTTATCTTACTTGGCGAGCAGTTACCTGGGATGTGGAATAACATGCCACAAGTTGCAGAAGCTGCGGGTGCAAGCCATCCATGGATGCTGTTGGTTTATGTTATTGTTATCACAGTCGCTCTAGCTATCTTGCGCTTTAGCTGGGTATGGATATCGATGACATTAACGGTGTTCCACAAACGTCGTCGTGGCAAAGAAGCGGATGTATTGCATATTCGTATGATGGCAGTTATGGCAACCGCTGGGGTGCGCGGAGCAATTACATTAGCAGGTATTTTGACGTTACCATTGCTGATGCCTGATAACACGCTATTCCCAAATCGTGATGTGGCTATTTTCTTAGCAATGGGCGTGATTCTGTGTTCATTACTGATTGCGAGTATTGCATTACCGATCTTAACGAAAGGCTTAGTTCAGGATTTACCTTATGATAATGATGAGATCCGTGCTCGTATGGCACTGAATGAAGCTGCAATGTCTCATTTGCGTGAATTGATGAACCATCCATCAGAAGATATGGATGAAATAGCCATGCGTACAGAAGTCGGTGCACAATTGTTAGAAATCTATGGTAGACGTTTAGACAATACTGATGAAACAGAGTCCGATGTCTATGATCTACATAGAATGATTGATATGGAGCGTGAAATGTCACGTTCTGCATTACAAGCGAAACGTGATGCACTGTATGTGATGCGCAAAGGCAAAAATATCAATGAGCGGGTATATCACCGCTTACGTGATGAGTTAGATCTTAAAGAAGAAACGTTAAATCACCATAAGAGTAAGAAACACTAACAAAAACAACGGCCAGAAATCACATCTGGCCGTTTTTTATGTTGTAGATAGATGAAGGAATTGGCATGGATGACTATCAATTTTCTGAAAGTGAACTTGATGAAATATGGGAAGAAGCACTGTTTATCTCTCATGACAATGAGAGCAAAGGCTTCAGGCAAGATGAGCAAGGTAACTGGATACGGCGTAGCGAACAGGGTAACCAACAGAGTGAATATGGCTGGTTACCGTTACGAATAAAAACAGGTGAGGGGTTCGCAAAATCAGGTGATTTTATCCCTGCTCACTGGAAATATGCCCTTGCTTATAACCAACCGAAACCTCATCAATATCGTTTGAAATTATTGCCAGCTGAAAATTTCAACCCACAGCAAATCCAAAGTTTTTGGGACATTGCGCACAAGCACTCCAGTGATAATGAGCAAAAAGGTTACCGTGTTGATATTTTTGGTCATTGGGTTGGTCAGAAGTTTTTTGGTGACGCAAGTAGTCCTTTTGGTTGGGGGGTTGTTTTGGTAGATGATATTAACGATATGCGAGCAGATAAAAATGTTCGTATGTTTCCTATCAATTTGCATTTGATTTACTCGCTCATGGAGCAAGTACAACCAGATAAGGAAGGCTGGACCGCTTGGGATGCAATAGAACATGGGAGCAATATTTTCGAACTCGCACTTGGTGCTATTGGCTCAGCAATGATAGCCCCATTTTCAATTTTTGATTAAAACGTAGCACCCTCGAAAATCTATTGCTTGATAATAATTCATTAATTGATATGTTAATTATTAGTCATTTTGAGGATTAATACATGTTCACGACCACAGTTCATCAAATCATTATTACCATCACTTAGTGGTGGGGAATGAGCTGTGTGCTAAACCTGCCAGATAGGCGGGTTTTTTTGTCCTTGTCTGGTAGTTAAAATCATCAAATATCAGCAAGGAATAGTTATGTGCGATACATTAAATTCAACAATAAAAAAACAGCAACTGATTGATTTTGTTTCTAAGTTAGATGCTGAAGATACCTGTGAGATCTTAGCTTATTTACTGAAATCTGCACCAGACACACGCTTACACTTTCTGTGTGGAAAAATAGCATCCGGTAAATCGACATTAGCTAACAAGCTCGCTCAGAGACCTAGAACTATTTTGATCAGTGAAGATGAATGGCTATCAACATTATTTTCGCAGCAAATTACCGACCTTTCACATTATATTGAAAAAAGTCGTTTAATTAAAAATGTGCTAGAAGCTCATATCGTGAAGCTAGTACAGGCAGGCAATACCGTAGTGATGGATTTCCCTGCAAATACACCAGCGCAACGAAGTTGGTTAAAATCGTTAGCTGATTTGGCTAACGTCGCGTATGTATTTCATATATTGGAAGTCGATTCAAATGAATGTAAAAGGCGATTAGCTGTGCGTAATCAAGTAGGGGACAACCCATTTAAAACCTCAGAAGCACAGTTTGATTTGATCACTCAACATTTCTCTTATCCTAGCTCTGAGGAGCAGCTGATTTGTCGATATGAAAAGTGATAGTGACTAAGATAGATAACCATAAGAGAGAAAATAGGCAATGTTCTCTCTTATGTTATGAGTTTACTTAGGGCGATACATTTGCAGTCGCTGCTGTTCTTCTATCCAAAAATAATCAGCGGGTCCACCTGCTCGTAGTAATGGCTGTTGGCGAGCTGTAGTATAAAGACCTTGTTCAAGTGCATTTTCATCAATGTGCACCATTACCACTTCCCCCATAACCATCCAAGTATCGAGAAGGTTGCCATCAGCGCGTTTTAATTGCTGATATTGTGTGACGATACATTCCATAGAGACAGGTGTTTGTGCAATACGCGGTGGCGTAATTAATGTTGATGGCAATGTTGCAAGCCCCGTCAGAGTAAACTCACTTTCTCCGTGTTGTAACGCAGCACTGCTGGTGTTGACATGTTCCCCTAGTTCTTTAGTCGCAAGGTTGTAGACAAATTCACCAGTAGCGATAGCGTTAGCTACCGTGTCTTTTTTACCAACACTAGAGAACACCAATATCGGTGGAGAATAGTTAAATATGTTAAAGAAACTATAAGGTGCGAGGTTAGTTCTCCCCTCTGTATCACAGGTGGAAATCCAGCCAATGGGCCGTGGGCCAATTAATGCAGGAATAGGATCATGAGGTAGTCCATGACCTTGCATGGGCTGATAGCTATAAAATTGAGTTGTCATTATTGGCTCCTTTTTCCTACCATCATAATGGATTTTGCGCTTATAAAGTGGGAATTGATTGGAAAAATGCAGAAAAAAGATAATAGTTGCATAAGTTGGATATTAAAATATAGGGTAGTCTCAGCGATTTATTATATATTTTTATTTTAAATTATTAATGCTGATATATTTTATATTGTTAATGCTTTTTATTTACATTCCCTCTCCATAATATTTCAATATGGATTGAAATTGTAATTATTCTATATGATATAAACTCGGTAATTGTGTTGTTTTGTTTTTTACATGTAAATATAGAGTTTATTTTCAAACTCTATTTAGTAATATTATTTTTTGATTTAATTCTTGTTTTCTGAAACGTATTTATAGCTATTTTTATTTTTACATATGATGTAAGTATGTTATTTAGTTCAACTTAAAATTATTTCAATGTCAGCTATATAAGTTAATCTATTGATATTTAATATAGCTAAAATGTTATTCATTGTAATTGACGATCGGTTTTAATATATTCAATAGTTTTTGACTATTAATGTGTTGTTATTCGATCGATATAAACGTATTTACAGCTTTAAATGTTAAATCTATATTCTATTAAAGATGTATTTTTATTTATTATAAATAAATCCATTTCTTAGTTTAATTATTAGTGATAGATAGTAATCATTTCAATATCGAAATGATAGTTCGCTATAAATATTCAATTAACTGACTATTGGTTTTTTAATATGATTAAAAATAGAATTTTATTACGACAAGAAATTGGTGATTTTTTAAGGTCGGCGAGACGAAGTAAATCCCTAACAGGTATTCAACTTGGTAAAATGCTACATGTCAGCCAGCAGCAAATATCGCGTTATGAGAGAGGGGAGACGAGTATTAATATTGAAACATTAGATGTTTTATTAAAAGTGTTGGATATGGATTGGTCAGATTTCTTTTTCAAAGTAATGGCTAATTACTCAACGGAAATAGCAGAAATAAAACTATATCGCTAATAAAGTATCAGCAATTATTTATTTTATACGTAAATTCTTATTGCGTATTGAGGAGTCTTTAGACAGTTCAATCAGGGATGATTTTTTGTAGTGATAATTTGAACTATTAATGAAATACCAAGCTTACGCCATTAAAAGTATTTAATAGTGTATCTATTTCAATGTAATTATTTATTTGAAAGGTAAAACACATGAAACTAGTTAAATTCACGCAAGTGGTTGTAATTGCTACATCTGTTATTTCTTTCAACGTATTAGCAGAAAACGCAGGTACCCTAGATTTTATTGGTACAGTTGTTACTTCACCTTGTAATATCGCGCAATCTTCTTTGAAGCAAACTATTGATTTTGGGCAATTATCTCGTCGAGGATTAGAGAATGGCCGAGCTGCGGAAGTGGATTTTAAAATTGAATTCACTGGCTGTGACTTTACTGATTTTGATAAAGGCACCGATGATAAACCAATGGCAGTGAAATCAATGGAATTGGTTTTTACTGGACAAAGCTATGCAGATGCAGCCAATACGCTACTTTCAACCTCCGCGGGTAATACCAATAACGTTGGGGTGGGGATTGATGGTTTTACCTTTGGTACAGCTAAAGATGTTTTATCACAGATGATAAATAAAAAAGGTAATAACACTTTAAAATTCAAAGCACTTGCTAAAGCCGTTGATGTTACTAAGCCTGTTGTTGAAGGGCAATTTAATGCAACGTCCAATTTCCGTATTACATATCAGTAATTGATAGTAGCCCGCCAGTCGATAGCTGGCGGGATCATTAATGTGTGTGGAGGAAAGCTGTGAGTGTATACAAACAGATTGGTCACCAAATAACACGGTTAATAATGCTATCAATAATGGCCTATTTTGTTTCGCATGGCATTGTGAATGCAAAGAGTTTTACTTTTAATGGTATGACAAAATTGATGGGAAATGTGATTGCGGCGCCTTGTTCAATTGTAATGCAAGATCGTTACCAGACAATTAATTTTTCTCCTTTAACGTTAACGATGTTGGCTACTCCAAGTCATCGTGAACGTTATAACCAGCCTTTTATCATTGAATTACGTGATTGCGGCAGTGTGTATTCTTCGATTGACAGTAAAACTTGGTTCATTCGCTTTGACGGGCAAAGTGCAGAAAATATTAATGCATTTGTCTTGCAGGGGCCATCGCGTGGATTAGGTATTGCGGTATTGAATGATCAACAACAAATATTAATACCTAATCAAAACTATCTCTTATCCAGCAGTGTATTACGTCAAGGTAAATCAGGAAAAACGCTTTTTTTACGTTATTTTTTGCAATTAGAACTGACAGGGAAACCGATTCAGGCTGGTAACTATCAAGGATTGATTCGGTTTTTCATCGACTATCAATAAACAGAAATGAAGGATCCTGCAAATTTAGTTTTGAGAGGAGTCCTTTTGTCGCATTTGGGATGGAGTAGAGCATGATGTTCAAACATAGCAAAGTAAGACAGGCTGTTTTATTGACGCTCGGCTTGACGACATGGGCTGCTAGCGCTTCTGAATTCAATACTGATGTATTAGATGCAAAAGATATTCAAAATATTGATATGAGCCAGTTTTCCGTTGCAGGATATGTTCCTCCAGGGGATTACGTATTAACCGTATTTGTTAATGGGCAGCGATTGGGGGCTCCACGAGATATCTCTGTATACGCAAAAAAACCAACACATAAGCCACAATCGCAAAGTGTGTGTATCCCTATCAATATGCTACATATGTTTGGGCTAAAAAGTTCCTCTGAAAAAAAAGTAACAACCTCACATGATGGTCAATGCCTCGATTTTTCAGCTTTAACGGGGGTGCAAACGAAAATTGAACTGTCAACGCTATCGTTGAATGTGACGATCCCTCAAATGTGGATGGAGTATCGCGATCCTTATTGGACACCTCCCGCGTTATGGGAGGATGGGCTGAATGGGGCATTTATTGATTACAATGCTAATGCCTCAGGAACAAAGGAAAAAGGAGGAATTAAGCGCGTTTATCTATCAACTAATGGGACTACAGGGGTAAATATAGGTGCATGGCGTTTTCGTGGTGATTATAACGCAACCTATCAAAAACAGCGTGGTGGTTACCATCCGCAAGAGACTCATCAATTTGATTTTAGTCGATTGTATGCATTCACTTCATTGAAAGATGCTGCGTCTATTTTGACGGTGGGTGAAAACTATTTTTACTCAGACGTTTTCGAAGCATGGCAGTACAGTGGGGTTTCATTAGAAAGTGATGATCGCATGTTGCCGCCTAAACTCGTAGGCTATGCACCTGAAATTATTGGTATTGCGAATACTAATGCGACAGTGATTGTTCGCAGCCAAGATCGCGTTATCTCTGAAACAGCAGTTCCACCGGGGCCTTTCCGTATTCAGACGTTAGATAGCGGTATTCGAGGGGTATTAGATGTTACTGTTCGTGAAGAAGATGGTGAAGAGAAAAAATTTAGTGTTAGTACTGCTTCACTTCCTTACTTAACTCGGCCCGGCCGCGTTGTTTACAAACTAGTGGGGGGGAAAACTCGTTACGATGGTCGCCACATGACTGGTAAACCTGTTATTGGTGGAGAGTTTTCTTATGGGGTATCGAATGCATGGTCATTATATGGGGGAACTCAGTTAAACGGATATTATCAGACCATTGCGGTAGGAATTGGACGAGATCTCTCAACCATCGGAGCCATTTCGTTGGATATGACACAGTCATTTGCTGATTTTTCAGAGGAACGTTTACAAGGTCGCTCTTATAGGCTGAATTATGCAAAGTCTTTTGAGGATTTAAAAACGGATATTACTTTTGCTGGCTATCGTTTTGCTGATAAAGAATATCGAACATTAACCCAATTTATGGGTCAAGACCGCACAGGAATTATTCCGCGTTCGCAAAGAGAGAATTATCAAATCTACTTAAATAAGTATTTTGATGATTTTAATATTGCATTAAATTACCAATATAGCACCTATTGGCGGAATGACTCACAAACCCAATACGGGTTATATGCAAGCACTAATATCCTTATTCCTCAATTATCTCAGTACAATGCGAATTTATCTCTATCGGCGACTCGAACCGAACGTGACAACGGTTTTGAAGATGATTCGGTAAATTTATATCTCACTCTGCCACTTTATACGGGGCATAGTATTACTTTCTCAGAACTTTATTCACGTTCATCGGGTAATAACCGTTATAACCACAACATGGGCTATAACGGTTATAGCGGAACTGATAATTACAGTTTAAACATGGGGTATAACCATGGGCAAGAGATAGATAATCAGGCAAGTTTTAGCGGTTTCTATTCTAAAGATATGTCACAGGCAAATGTCTCTGCAAATGCCAGTTATGTTCCTCACCAATATCGTAGTATTGGTGCATCCATTAATAGTGGGATCACTGCTACGTCTAAAGGCGTTGCGTTCCATCGTTCAGCGCATGGTGATACACGTTTGATGATTGAAACTCCAGGGGTTAGCGATGTGCCGTTGGATAGCGGGGTGATTAAAACTAACCACTTTGGGCTAGCTGTTATTCCTAATATTAATAGTTATCGCAAATCCACCGCGTCTATTAATACAAGTAAGTTGCCTGACAATTTAGAAACCTTAGATTCAACAACCGATATTACGCTGACAAAAGGTGCTATTGGTTATCGTAGTTTATCGGTAATGAAAGGGGAAAAATTATTCGCTGTTTTGTCTTTGGATAATGGTAAAAATCCGCCTTTTGGGGCCAGTGTGCGTAATGTTGATAATCGTGAATTAGGTATTGTGGGTGAGGATGGCGTGACTTGGTTAGTGGGCGTCTCTGCTCAGGAAAACCTATTTATATATTGGAATAATAAACAACAGTGTCAGTTAACATTACCTGAAAATCTTACTGCTTCATCTAATATGTTGCTGTTGCCTTGCACATCAAAAATAGCCATCTCATCTATTTCTCACTCTAAAGATAAATAAATCATATTTATGGGGAACGTTATGTTGAATTTATATTTAGGTCGTAAATTATTTATTTGTGTTGCGTTATTCTCAGTGATTATAGTAATGAATGCTTATGGTGCGGTCACCTTAGATCGTACTCGTATTGTATTTCCTGGTAATGAGCGATCTATTAATATTCGTATTAGCAATGATAACCCTGAAGAAGCGTATTTAGCGCAAAGTTGGATTGAAGATTTACAAGGAAATAAACTCACTCAAGGTGCTATTTTAGCCACGCCACCTTTACAGCGGATTGAGCCAAATAGTGACAGTTTAGTTCGATTAAGTGTCACGCCAATGTTAGGACAGCTTCCTAAAGATAGAGAGTCTGTATTTTATTTTAACCTACGTGAAGTTCCACCCAAATCTACGGAAGGTAATACGTTGCAAATTGCTTTGCAGTCACGTGTCAAATTATTTTATCGGCCCAAAAATATATTAGCGGAGTCAGACACAAAATGGGCACATAAAGTGACATTAACCAAAACAGCTAAAGGGTATTTATTGAATAATGTGACCCCTTTTAATTTAACTATTATTGGTATTGGTAATAGTAAACCGCAGTCAGAACAAAGCAAATTCACTCCGGTGATGGTGCCACCAAAATCAACTCATAACATAGAATCAAAAATATTATCTACGCCTTACATAACTTATATCAATGATTATGGTGGGAAGCCGACACTGGCATTTCGTTGTACTGGCGAGCTTTGTGCAGTGACAGGTGAATTGTGATGGTAGCGATGTTCGTCGTTACCCAAGCGACCTCTCGTATTATTTAGAGCCTATTTCCATATCAAGGTGGAGTCAGGTAATGAGCAAGCAAAAAGCAGGTTTGTTATTGCTATTGGTTATCGGTGGAATAACAAGCTATTTAGCGCACGCGAAGAGCACTGTGCCAAATACACCCAGTGAAGCATTTAAATATGAGCAGTCGCTACAAGGATGGATACGTGTTAATGCCGCTATTTTTAATGCTCCTTGTAATTTAATGACTAACAAAGCCGTATTTCTGACAGGATGTGGTGCTGGTACTGTTTTTCGTACCAAGGATCTTCTCAGTAATACGGCGAATACCCCTGCAATATTAGCATTTTATGATGTTAAGAAAGAGCAAGTCATACAACATTTTCCGATCAGCTTACGTAATGGTAATAATAAAATAATACTTCCTATTCTTGGTGAAGAGCAGCATCTATTAAGGTTGGAGGTTAGCTATGAATAAGGCATTTTTTTTATCAGTACTATTTTTAAATCCTCCTAATACATTAGCCAGTAATCAATTAGATGTACAATTTAAAGGGGAGCTTATTCGTACTCATTGCCAAATCTCAGCAGACTCAGTCAATAAACAAATAAAGTTAGATAATTTACGTTGGCAGTATATTAATCAGTTTGGGGCTAGTGATGTGATGCCTTTTTTTATTGAGATAGAAAAATGCAGTGATGCCGATTTAAATAAAACCATTCGTATGACTTGGCAGAGTAGCCAACTTATTAATATTGAAGGAAACGATTATTTACGTACACAAGGTACCAGTGGCGCGTTATTAGGCATTATTGAAGTTGATAAAAATGAACAACCTATTATTTGGAATTCTCCGATAGATGTTGGTGTTGTTTCAGTGGCCGAAAATCGACAGCAACTTAATTTTGGCGTCTTTGTTCGTAAACCTGAAATAGGTGATATTAAAGTGGGCGATTTTAAAGGAACGGCGACATTTACAGTGGAGTATCAATAATGAAACGATATTCAATCATCACCACAATATTACTTTTATTCGCCTCATCTGCCGTATCTGATATTTTGGTTGAGGTAAATGCAACGATGATAACGCCTGTTTGTGATATTCGCAGTGAAAATAATAGTTCCCCACTTGTGATCGATTTTGGCACTGTTAATTCAGATAATCTTGATGGGAATACCATTGATAGAGAATTTCCTATTTATATTTCGGGATGTGATTTCAATAAAAAACTTGCTATTACGTTGAATACGAATGGAAGTAATACATTAATGCATAATGGGCAATTATTGCTAGCGACAACAATCAAGGGATTAGGGATCCATTTCAAGGAAATTACTCAAGGAGTTGTACGTCCGTTTGATGTTAATTCTGTTCAAGTCATTCATCCTGTACAAATTACGGCAACTGAATACCGAGCTGATTTACAAGCACAGTTAGTAGGAACTATACCGGCAGAGCAATTATCAGATGGCCAGTTCACATCATCCATGACGATTTTGATGACTTATGAATAATAAGGAGTTCAACTATGTTTGATTTAAAATTTCATCATGATAATGGTGTTGCTGACAAAGGTTGGAATAGGGTATTGCTATTGCTATCAATGTTGATATCTCCAATTGCCATCGCAGATTATGCAGGGCAAATTCAAGATCCTTCTACTGGTTACACCATTAGATTAGAGAGAGATAGTCAATTAGTAGAAACACCCGTTATCGGATCTAATGGGGACAAATATTATCGCATCGGCAATATTATCAATGTTGGTCATACGGGGCCGGAAGTGGAAGTGTCGGGGGTGGTAAAATGCCATGGGAGAGTGTGGGGAAATACCAGTAAACCTATTCCTGCTCAAAATGCTTTCCATCGGCTTTTTATCTATCCACCCAAGTCAGGGATAACTATTGAAGGAAAAGCGGCTTACCAAATCCACAGTAATTTGCTGATGACAATCGATACAAAATTTACGGATTGGGTTAAAGGTGATGCAGGTCTTTGTTCCAATGGCTTTGGGCAGGAAATTTTTTCAACATCAGCCTTTACCACTTATTTTCCCTTAGGCATCACATTTTATATAAATGAAAAAATTATTGATAGTCAGTTGGTTATTGGAGCCATGGATTTAGCCGGTTATGTGCGTGCTTTCACCGCTAAAGGTGAGGCTCCTCCTTATGATGATTGGCCAATAAATGAAACAACGACACCATTACGTTTGGCATCATCGCAAATACATATTCGTTCTAGATGTTCAACTATGGCTAGTACAGGGCAAACAGAGACGGTGAGTCTCAGTCATGGTGGGCTCAATAGTATAAATTATGACAGCTTAGTGACTGAAAAAGTGATTTACACTTGTCGATTTACCTCTGGAACAAAAGTTCGTTTACGTTTGGATTATGCAAAAGATAGCGATCCGCAGAAACGCTTACCTCTAGTCAGTGATGAGAATGATAGTGATGTTATTTACAGCCAGTTAACCTTGACAGATGAGGCTTCAGGGCAAACAGGGCAATCTTTACAGGTTGAATTTAATGAACAAAATATAATCAGTATTGCCAGCCATATAAAAGGAGAAAATGCAGTCGCTGGAAATTATCATGGCTCTGCATGGTTGATCGCTACTTATGAGTAGCCAGTTTCAAAAAATGTAACAACTTTGGTTGACCGTAAACATCCGTTATCGACTCGTCACCTTGAATGATACCTAGATAGGTCGACGCTTTTTGTCCTTTTCCTTACATGGTGTTTGGCTTACGGTTCAACCGATTTTTCTATTGAGCGATACGTTGGATAAAACTGGATGGTGTTTGCCCTAACCACTTTTTAAACATGGTTGAAAACGATCCGACGCTGTTATATCCCAAGTCAAAAGCGACTTCAGTGATCGATTTCCCAGCTGAAATATGCGTGATAGCACTAAGTAAACAAGCCTGTTGGCGCCAATCTGAAAATGACAAGCCAGTTTGAGCCCCAAAAAAACGACTAAAAGAGCGTTCACTTTTATGTAATTTTTCAGCCCATTCATGGGGTAATGATGTGATTTTCGGTGATTTTAGGAACTCTCGGCATAGTTTAGCTAAGTTTGCATCTCGGGGGATCGGTGCATAAAAAGGTAGGG
Source organism: Providencia sp. PROV236 (assembly GCF_033676985.1). Classification (NCBI taxonomy): domain Bacteria; kingdom Pseudomonadati; phylum Pseudomonadota; class Gammaproteobacteria; order Enterobacterales; family Morganellaceae; genus Providencia; species Providencia sp. PROV236. Next base: position 536,324 of record NZ_CP096297.1, read on the forward strand.
GGGCAGCACGGGCGATTTCATGTAACGTCAGCTGGATCAACACACCATCTCGCCCATTAAGATCATATTCTATTGGCATATCAACAGATTCGAGTAATAGCTGACGTAATAATGGAGATACTCGCAATACCTCGCATTTCTGATTTTGCCGTGGGGCAGCGGTAGGCTCGATATATAGGCTGCGTGTACTTACATTCAACATACGTGTTTCATGTGCAGTATTTTCAGGGATCCAAACACCACTATCTGGTGGGATAACCCACTCACCGTCAGCGGTACTCACCTCAATGAGACCTGTCGCGCCGTATAAAAATTGAGCACGTCGATGAACGTGTGAATTGAGCAGGACATTTGGGAGGTAGTCAGTGCCGATCGCTAACACATCGCGCTTTACGTCATCGACGCTTTTAAGTGGGATATTTCGCATAGTCACCCTTATTGGCTGAGATTCAAATATCATTGTCTATTTTTCGAAAGTTGGCAACTCAATAAATGTTTACTATGACATGGCAACCTAATGTATCTTTGAGGTAGAGTTATTATGGAAAGTAAGCACAATCAGTCGGATGAGCAACTGATTGGCCCGTTAAGTCGTCGCCGGTTTATCCAAGGCAGCTCTGCACTAATGGCTGTTCCTTTCTTAGCATCTAAGTCAGTCGCCTCTCTTCCTACAGACCCGTCAGTTATTCCAACAAAAAACATCTCAACTCAGGATAATGAACGGGTCGTTTCGACTTGCAGTAGTTTTGACTGTGGTGGTAAGTGTGATATCAGAGCGCATGTTAAAGAAGGCGTTGTTACACGTATTAGTACACGGCCTGATGCGGATCTTGATGAAGAGATGCCTATTATGCGAGCTTGCGTTCGTGGGCGAAGCTATCGCAAATTTGTCTATCACCCAAACCGCTTAAAATATCCAATGAAACGGGTTGGCAAGCGAGGTGGAGGCCGCTTTGAACGAATAAGTTGGCAAGAGGCCACCAGTTTAATTGCGAGTGAATGGCAACGTATCACTGATCAATATGGCCCAGCTTCGCGTTTTGTGAGCCTAAGTACAGGGGTAACCGGAGGTATTTTTTCAGGCGCTAACATGCTACGCCGTTTGTTTAATTTAACGGGGGGATTTCTGGAAAACTACCATTCAGTCAGCAATGGCAATACGATGGCGGTGACACCCTATACTTATGGCACCTCAGCCAGTGGTAGTACCCTCGATACATTAGAAGATACCCCGCTAGTTATTTTATGGGGACATAATCCAAACGAGACTATTTTTGGTCATACTAACCATTATTTTCAAAAAATGAAGAAAAACGGCACTAAATTTATTGTCGTTGATCCACGTTATTCAGATACGGCTTCATCTTTGGCAGATCAATGGATCCCCATTTTACCTACGACAGATAATGCGCTGATGGATGCAATGATGTATGTGATTATCAGCGAAAATTTACATGACCAAGCGTTTATTGATAAGTATACCCTTGGATTTGATGAACATCAGATGCCAGAAGGTGTTGCTGAAAACGAATCATTAGTTGCTTACTTAATGGGTAAAAAAGATAGTATTGCTAAGACACCTGAATGGGCAGAGCCGATAACCAAAGTCCCCGCAGAAACTATCAAACAGTTAGCGAGAGAATATGCATCGACCAAACCAGCAGCCTTAATGCAAGGTTGGGGGCCTCAGCGTCATATTTGTGGTGAGCGTTCTGCGCGAGGTGCAACTTTACTTGCGACGATAACAGGTAATGTTGGTGTTCGTGGAGGTTGGGCCGCTGGATATGGAATGGCGGTAACACCTGATTTACGAAAAACGATTGCAGGGCCTAGCTTATTTGAAAATCAAGTGAAAGCGAAAATTAATATCACGAATTGGGTGCAAGCTTGTGAAAATGCAGCACTTGTTACACCTGATAATGGTTTAAAAAATGCAGAAAAATTGGATACTGAAATTAAAATGATTTTCTCGCTTGCGGGAAATTATATGACTAATCAGAACCCTGATATTTTGCATGCAGCACAAGTACTGGAAGATGAAAATAAAGTCGAATTTATTGTTTGTAGCGATCTTTATCTCACGCCAAGTGCTAAGTACGCTGATTTGTTATTACCTGAAACCAGTTTTTTAGAGCGTTGGAATATTGGTGGAACTTGGGGACCGGGTGATTACATTATTTTATCCGAAAAAGTGATCGAGCCTGAGTTTGAGCGACGTAGTGACTACGATTGGTTGTGTGATGTTGCTGATAAATTAGGGGTTGGTGAACAATTTAGTGAAGGGCGCACCGAAAAACAGTGGATAGAATATTTAGTGAACGATGCGCATGTAAAACGCCCTGAAGATGGTATCCCAACATTTGATGAGCTGTTAGTTAAACGTCGTCATTTATTAAAACATAAGCCACATACAGGTCATGTTGCTTTCGAAAAAAATATTCAAGATATCGAAGCACATCCATTTGAAACGCCATCAGGGAAAATTGAAATTTTCTCTAAACGGTTATATGACCGCAACAATCGAGATATACCTGCTTTATCACATTATGTCCCAGCGATTGAAGGCCCTGAAGATAGCTTAACGCTTCGCTACCCTTTGCAATTGATCACTTGGAAAGGGCGAAATCGTGCTAACTCTACCCAGTTTGCAAATCCATGGCTACAGGAAGTTCAGCGACAAGAGCTGTGGATAAACCCAATTGATGCTAAGCAACGCGGTATTGCTGATGGTGAGCGAGTTACTGTGAGTAATGACCGTGGCACGACGATGGTCCCCGTTAAGATCACGCAGAGGATCATGCCTGGAGTTGTCGCTTTACAAGCGGGAGCATGGTGGATGCCTGATGAGAAAGGCATTGACCAAGGTGGATGTGCCAACGTATTAACCTCTGCGCGCAGCACTGCAATGGCACATGGTAATGCGCATCAAACCTTACTGGTGGAGGTAAGCAAAGTATGAGTAAGTTTGAAATTCGGCCAGCGGTTAGTGATCGACAGTTAGGATTTTATATTGACTCGGCACGTTGCTCTGGCTGCAAAGCCTGTCAGGTTTCTTGTAAAGATAAAAACAATCTTGAGGTCGGTCGCAAGTTTCGTCGTGTCTATGAAGTCACTGGGGGGGAGTTTATTGAAAACGGGAAGGGTGGGCTGATAAATAATGTCTTCGCTTACACCTTATCGATTTCATGTAACCATTGTAAAGACCCAATGTGTGTTAAAAACTGCCCAACAACGGCAATGCATAAACGCGAAGGTGATGGCATTGTGCTAGTTAATACAGACAAATGTGTTGGTTGTGGCACTTGTGCGTGGTCATGTCCTTATGGTGCACCACAGATGAACCCAGAAACTCAGCAAATGTCTAAATGCGATTTTTGCATTGATTTACAACTAAAAGGTGAATCTCCTGTTTGTGTGGCAACCTGCCCTTTAGGTGCTATTCAATTTGGTCCTATCGACGAATTAAGAAAACGCTATGGCTCACTAGCCGATGTAAAAGGGTTACCTGATTCATCGATTACTCATCCAAATTTGGTTATCCACCCACATCAAGGTGCAGGGCGTCATACTATGACATCTCAAGGAGAGAAAAAATGAATGAATGGCCATTATTACTGTTTACGTTTTTGATGCAAACCTCTATTGGTCTAACTTTAATGTTAGTTCTCTCCGCTAAAAAATTAGCGGGTTTATTCGAGCGGGGGATTAGTCGTTCATTTTTACTTGGTTACCTTTTTGTTGGTTGTGTTTTTGCTGGAATAGGATTGATTTCTTCAATTACTCATTTAGGTGTGCCACTTAATGCACCAAACTCGTTGTTGAATATTTTCTCGTCTTGGCTCAGTCGGGAAGTGGTATTGACTGCGACTTACTTTACCTTTTTAGGATTGGCATTTTTATGGGCATGGTTTAAGAAAGAGTTCTCTTATCCATTATTGAGTTTAGCAGCTGTCGCTGGGCTATGTGATGTTTATGCAATGGCATCGATTTATCGTTATACATCAATGCTAGTATGGATGAGTGATAATACTTATCTAATGTTTTATGGCGCTACATTCACACTGGGGGCGGCTGGATATTATTTATTAGTTAATTTGTTGCTAAAGTATAAGCAAGAGAATGTCGTTAAACATTTACCTTACCAATGGGGGTGGGGTCTGTGTGCCGTTATTAGTGCCAGTTTATTTATTAGACTGTTATATCAACCTTATTATGAACGTTATCTGGCCGATACTTCGTATAATAATGAATCAATTACGTTTCCGATTTCCTCCATTGAGGCTTATCAAGATATCGCTTCATTACGGCTAGTCGGTTGGGGGATAGCAATAGTTGCAGTATTTGTGCTTGGATATAGCGTGTTCCTTCGAACTAAAACTCATCTAGGTAATGTAGCTACTGTGAGTCGTCAGAAATTTTTAGTATTGGGATGCTGTGGCGCTATTGTAGGGGAGTTTATGCTGCGTTACTGTTTTTATTATATTCATATTTAACATTAATAGTGGCTTTAAAAGGTTTAGACGTTTCTTATGATCCATTTTTCGCATTATGCTGCGGCTTTTAACCTACTAGGGACTTGTTATTTATTTGCACCAAGTGATGAAACAAGTCATAGTGCACTGAATTTTTTTAAGACGGAAAATTTTGCAGAGCAGTGGCCTTGTAAAATAGGTAACTCATTGAGTCAACAAATTAAAAGTGCACTAGAAATCAATTTTGAACAATTAAATACTCAGTGGGTAGAGTTATTTATTGGTCCTAATAGTTTACCGGCTCCTCCTTGGGGATCGGTGTATTTAGATCCTGAAGGTGTGCTGCATGGATCATCAACAGTTGCACTAAGTGAGTTTTTAAAACGAGAAAGATTAAAATTACAGACTAATTATCCTGAACCCTCAGATCACATAGGATTAATGTTATTTCAAGCTGCCGTTCTTGCTTCAGAAATACGAGAAAAGGCATTAATTGAGTTACTTGATGCACATTTAGGGACTTGGTTACCGTTATTTGCAACACAATTTAATCGTGTTGTTGATAGCCCATTTTATACAGCTCTGACAGAGTTAACATTAGTTACTGTTAATCAATGTCGCCGATAGTTCTATGATGAATAAGTAAACGGGAGAAATTCCATCGCTCCCGTTTTAATTTTATTTATGGACTAAATAATTTTAAGTTAAAAAATAGTAAACGGAGCTATCACAGCAAATTTAATATCTTTTTCATCTTGGAAGACATTATTATAACCACCACCCCAACTTGGAATATTGGAATGGTTATCATAGCGTGTATAGTGCAGTTTAAATGTTGTGTCTTTCGCTTTTCCTGATTGGATGGTATACATAATATCAAAATTCCATGCACTTTCAGTGAGACGTTTATTTGGATCTACACTAGAGGTAATATTTGTATTCGGTTTTGCATCCCAACCATGAATATATGATGTTCCGACTTTCCAACCAGCAAGATCCCAATTGGTTAAATCGTACGTTACACCAGCAAATAAGGCTTTTTCACCATCGGCGTTAAAGTCTGAGCGGCCATCCCACCAAATATCTAACCGACCATTAGAAGAGCCATAATGATTAGTTAAACGTTGTAAAAAGTAGCCCATCCGACCCGGTGAATGGATCATGGTTCCTTCTAGACGAAAATCAAATGAGTCATAAGTATAACCGAGAGTTAAGGCTTGTAACCATGCAAAGCCATCATATACATCGTTGACCCCGCCGCTATTGTCTTTGTCATTTGCACCATAAAACTGATAGGACAGTCTGAGATCTCGTTCAGCGAGAGGGAAGGCATAAGACAATTTACCAAAGTACTGTTCCATATAATCTGGCGCTTCGCCCACTGCGGCTTCTAATACCAATTTATTTTTAGCGTCATATTTGACGCCTAATGAATGCAGGTAATCAATTGGGGTTGAGCCATCAGCCATACGGAAATCATACATTGTGGTATACCATGGTGCTTTATACTCATCTGTCCACATGTAGGAAATGTTAAATTTACCATTTGAGTCAGCATCAAACTCAGCACCTAATTCAGCTCCTCGATATGTGCCAGGCAAAAAACTCCAGTTAGGTGCCAGCAATGTTTGCCCTGCGGGTTGTATATAACCTACATTAGCCCAAAATGGTCCGGCTTTTAATTTGGTTGCTGCTTTGGTGAATGTAAATCCACTACGGTCACCTTTCCATTTTTCATCCCAAACCGTTTTTGCATCGCTAAGACCAATTTCATTTGGGGCCGCAGGGCCAGCATTAGAAAGCTCAAACGCGTAAAAACCTGTGAAATCGAAACCAATAAAATCTTGAATATATCCAGATGAAAAATCTAAGGCAACATTCGCTGAAGAATGCTTTAAGTTATCTGAGTATTTATTGGTTGTAGTGTCTTTTCTTGAGCGATCTCTTTGCCAATAATAAATACCACCTTTTAATGTTGAATCTTCAAAAAAAGGTTCTGCATTGATTTTTGGAATATAGCAGGATGCAGTTAATATCGAAAATATCTCTAATGCTAATAGCTTTTTAGTATGCTTGCTCATTGAATTAGCCATTCTTTATTCCTCAATATCTCTTGAGTTAATTAATTTTTATTTTATATATATAGGAGGTGGGCAATAACTTAATAAAATATTATTCCCATAATAGTTATATTTTTTGTCAGAAATTAAGCAATCTGAAAATGTCTATTTTAGTATGATAAATGCGGTTAGTTGATAAATGTATTGAAAGTTAGTCATTATACTTGCTTTAATAAGATAAAGTGGATTTTTGTTCTGTTTAGATGATTATGTATAGACTTTATGCTTAAATATTATTTCTATTCTTTGTTTTTTAAATGAATTTAATTTTTTTTGTTATTTATAAATGTCAATGAGAAACAATTAATAGAGCTAAGATAATAAAATAATATGTTCTTTTTTTATGTGATTGACTGTCAATGTTTTCCAATGTGTCGCATAAGGACAAAAAAATGTCATCTTCAGCTATTAAATAAAGAAAAAATTCATATATATATTAATGAAAATAAAAATTAACCAAGGGTTTTATATGAGCGAATCAGTCGGATCTATAAAGTCACACAGATTACCATTAGTAACATGGAAAATATATTTAGCACCTATAATTGGTGGTGTATTTATACCTATGATGTTTTTATGGGCGCCTTTAATATCTATACAGATGGATAAAGAACTTGGATTTTCGTCTGAAAAGGTGGGCTTTATTTATATGATTGAAATATTAACAGGTATGACAGCGAATATATTGGCTTTCTTCTGGTTAAAAACTAAGATTAATTGGTATCATATATTTGTTGCGATGATTTACTTGACAGCAATATTGAATATAATTTCTGGTTTTCTAATTAAAGATCATTTTAATTTATATATAGCAGTAAGGATTTTAGCCGCAATATCAGGCTCTACAATTTTTATTATTACCAATTCAAGTATGGCATTGTTACCAAATTCGTACCGAGCATTTAGTATCTCTTTGTTTAGTCAGATTATTTTAGGTAGTTTGGGGCTGTTTATACTTCCTTTATTTCTTGGTGAATATGGCATATTTTCTGTTTATCTTTTTGTATCGATACTGCTAGTTTGTGTATTGCCATTAACAAAAGGTATTGATTCAATTTGGCGTATGAAAGAAGAAAATATCTTCAAGGAAAAATCACAATCACAGCAAGGAATTGAACCTCGTTCTTATGCAATAAGAAAAGATATGTACTTATGCCTCGCAGGTATTTTTCTATTTAACCTTGTAGTTGCTGGTGTATGGACATTTATTGGTGGGTATTTAACATCATTAAATGTAGAGCTATCCGTTGTTTATAATGTCCTAGGTTCATCCAGTATGGTTGGGATATTAGGTGCAGGGACATCTATTTTGTTCAGTAAAAAAGTGAATTTTGTTATTGTAACTTGCTTTATATTCTTAATTGCTTCTGTTTTGGCAATGTACATGAATATTAATGTTTTACTGGTTATTGTTAGTTGTTATGCATTTAAATATATCTGGACATTGATTTTACCTTTTACAATGAGTATTGCAGCAGAGTATGAAGTTGATGGAAATACGATGAACCTTGTTTCATTATCATTAGGCTTAGGAATAGCATTAGGACCAATGCTTAGTGGTATGTTTATCGAAAGAGTTAGCTTTTCTTCAATGTTTCTATTCAATCTTATAATGCTGATAATCTCTATGGCCATCATTATGAAAATTATATTTAAATCAAGTAAAAATAAATAAGGCCTAATACTAATGAAAGAAAATTTAAATAATTATCATGTTCATACGACATGGCAAGAAGTATTAAATGGTATCTCACTTAAAGACAAAAAATATTTAATTACGGGAGCTAACATTGGTTTAGGAAAGGAATCTGCTAAAGCAATACTAAGTCATGATGGCTGCGTTATACTGACTGTACGAACAGAAGAAAAGAAACAAACACTTTGTGAAGAATTAATTTCACAATTTGACTCAAGTTTATTTGAAATTCGATTACTTGATTTAGCTTCACTGGCAGATATCCGTCGTTTTACTAAGGAGTTGCAATTAGAAAGTACTAAGTTAGATGGTGTACTTGGTAATGCCGGAATTATGGCGACGGATTTTAAATATACAGTCGATGGATTTGAACAACAATTTGGTGTTAATCATTTAGGGCATTTTGTTTTAATTAATCGGCTGACTGCTTGTTTATTAAAAGGCGCGCGAATTGTAATGATGACATCGGGGGCGCACCGCCTAAGCAATGTTGATTTAGTCGATCCTAATTTCAATCATCGTGAATATAGCCGCTGGACAGCTTATGGTCAGTCTAAATCAGCGAATGTGTTATTTGCGTTTGAATTTGATCGGCGCTGGAAAGACTATAATGTCCGCGCATTTGCTGTAGCTCCTGGTATTGTGCTGGATACCAATCTTCATTTGCATTTACAACATGATGATTTTAATGAATTGGCGGAGAAACAAGACACTGACAAAGTCCCTGTGAAATCATTGCAGGCGGGGGTAGCAACCCAAATCATGGTACTTTGCCATCCTGAATTTGCTAATAAAGGCGGGATTTTCTTAGAGCATTGTAATTACTCTCAAGTTAATGGCGATACTCGCCAAGGAACAGGGGTCATTCCATGGGTTTTAGATACGGAATTTGGGAAAAAACTTTGGCAACTGTCAGAAGAAATGGTCAATGAAGTCTTTCCTGAAACGGCTAAGCTTGCCTATGAAATTAGTTACGGAGAACTTGCACATAATCGATTACCTCAAAGCCAGAAATTGGAGCTGACAGGTATTGAATTTAAAACTGAAGATTCGATTATCGAAATGTTCTTTGAACAGGAGACTTGCACGATAGAAGGGTATCATCATCCTGAGGTTTCAATTCCTTCTATCGCTAATTATGAGTTGATTGAAGTTCGTGATAACTTGTTTTTTGTCGATCTTTTATTTACTGAAAATACAGAGATCACTGCATCAATAGCGATAGATTTTAAAACCAATAAGGCACTGTTTGTGTTGACACGTTATCAACCAGCGAGTACGCCTGACCAAAATGCCCCTATACCACTAAAATTAGCCTCGAATTATCAACAGTATTTTACGCCAGCGATTGTATTAACGGGGAATCATCAAGTTGAACACAGCCAATATCCTCATATTACAAAAGATTTAATCGGGAGCCGATCGTTATATTGTTACTCGACTTCAATACCTACCGTTTATGAGCATATTTATATTAATTCACACTGGTATTGTTATAACGTGATTAACGGAATAAGAAAGGGGGGTGGGGGCTGCGATCGAGTTAGTTACTATAAATTTGATGATTCAATTTATGTGGTGACTTGGCGAGAGCTACTTATCGACCTATCTTTTGTATTTGTTTATGACCTTGATAATAAAACCACCACAGGGAAAGGTTGGGGAAATCTTTCTGACGTCAATAAGATGATCAACATACCTGCTGGCGCTCATATTATTTCGCTTAACTCGTTGAATTATCCATTGAATTATATTCCAACCTAAGGTGATAAATAATGAGTCAGGGAGTTGATTTAGTAATTATTAATGCAAAAGTTGCTACGGTGGATAAAGATTTTTCATTTGCAGAAGCTATCGCTATTCTAAAAGGCAGGATTGTAGCTGTCGGTAGTAATGAGGCAATTAAACGAAAAATAGGCCATCAAACTCGTGTTATTGATGCAGATAATAAACTAGTTTTACCCGCAGTTCATGATGCGCATATCCATGCTACGCATACAGGTATGTTGATTTCAGGAGACTTTTTAAATCTATTTGAAAGTAAAACAAAATGTGATTTTGATAAGCAGCTAGATGCTCATTTATGCACCGAAAAAAATAGGGATTGGATATACGGCATTGGATGTCAATTTGAGCTCAGTGATGAAAATAACCAAAGCTTTAGTCTTAGTAAATCATATTTAACTGATCGAATACCAGAAAAAATGGCAAGTTTTAGTGATTTTAGCTTGCATAATTTAATTGTAAATCAGAGTGTTATTGATAAGCTTGAAATGAATCTGACCAATTTGCCAAGGGAAGTAGGGCGAGTAGGTTTAGACGATCAAGGTGATTGGAATGGAATTATTTTTGAATGGGGAGCAATGAATCTTGTTGGTAAACATCTCCCCCAGTTATCCGATGAAGAGCTTAAAAAGTATATTTTATTGGTTCAAAGCCATTTATTACAAAATGGGATCACTAGCTATACCGATATTTTAGGACCTGGTGGTGAGCATTTATTTCATGGCGCATGGAGTAGTCGAATTATTCAATTATATAAGGAACTCCATGATGAAAATAAATTATTGGCTCGAGTCAGCGTCGATCTTTTTGCGGCTAAAGATGGGATCCATAGTTTTGAGCATATTATAGCTGGCATTGAAGAATTTGAGTTTCCTGTTGGCCTTGATAAATCATGGTTAAAAATTGATACCATCAAATTGTTTGGCGATAGTTCACCCTGTATTAGAACTGCCTGTAATGGCTATCATGGTGAATTAACATTTTCAGGTAATAATATTGAACAACAAATAGCAGAGCTCAAAAAAACAATAATTGAATTGCATTGCTTAGGCTGGCAGGTTGGGATCCATGCTATAGGGGGGAAAACGATTGATGCCGCGATCGATGCTTTTTCTTATGCAGAAAAAATAATGCCTAATAAAGATCTGCGCCATTTTATTATTCATGGTGATGATCTCACTATAAATAATGCAAAAATAATGGCGAAAAATAATATTTTGCTTTCCTGTCAACCTGTTGCCGGTTATAGCATTATCGACGGTATTAAACAGCTCATTCCTGATGAATACAATGCTAAGTTATTTGATTGGCAGTCATATATTAATGAAGGAGTTACTGTGGCGGCGGGATCAGATGCCTGTTGTTTCCCGTTTAATTGGTTAGAAGGGCTTGAATTTACAGTTACGCGCAGAGCAAAAAACAATAAAGTTTATCAAGCTGAATTAGCTTGCAATATTGAAGATGCTATTCGTATGTATACGATAAATGGCGCTATTCAAGAACATTTAGAAGATGAGCTTGGCTCTATCGAAATTGGTAAATTTGCCGATATACAAATACTGAGTCACGACATATTTACCATCCCTCCCGATCAAATAGGAAAAACAAAAGTAGTGACAACTATTTGTAATGGAAAAGTGGTTTACGAGCGGTAAGCCGCTTTTATACCGTTAAAAAGTCTTGAATTTCACTATTTTTTAGAGGAGGGATTATGCTTTGTACGATTAAAAATCCAGCAATTAAAACGGGCTTTTTTTATCATGAATATTGTTTATGGGGCCGTAGCCATAAATCGTCGCCTTTAGGACACAATCAAATGAATTGGCTGCAACCTTTTGCAACTAATGAATTTGGTGCTAGTTCTGCAAGTTGTGTGCGTCGATTTAAATCATTAATTGATATTAGTGGTATGAAAGATCATTTATTTACCAGTAGTGGCGTACCAATTACTTATAATGACGCAGCTCGAGTGCACACAGAAGAGTATTTAAATAATTTTATTGAGTTGAGTGAAAATGAGGGAGGAGAACTCGGCTTACAAGCTGCTTTCGGTCCTGGAAGTTATCAAATTGCATTATTATCAGCTGGACAAGCAAAAGCTGCGGTTCATCATGTTATGCAAGGTTCATTAAATAGAGCTTATGCTGTTTGTGTTCCTGCGGGACATCATGCTTTACCTGATAAAGCGATGGGAGCCACGTATCTCGCAAATAGCAGCATTGCGGCTAAATATGCCTTGGAATGTTTAGGGGTAAACAAAGTTGCCATATTAGATTGGGATGTTCACCATGGAAATGGCACTCAAGCCATTTTTTATGATGATAATAAAGTTCTCACAATATCAATGCATCAAGATAATTGTTTCCCAATTAATTCGGGGGGAGTTGAAGAACAAGGTAGTCGGGAAGGATTAGGTTTTAATATTAATATTCCTTTATTACCTGGATGTGGGCACGATGAATATTTATATGCACTAAGAACAATAGTGCTTCCTGCTCTAACCACTTATAAACCTGATATCATTATTGTTGGTAGTGGATATGATGCAAGCACTTTTGATCCTTTAGGCCATATGCAACTTCATAGCCAAAGTTTTAGAGAAATGATGGAAAGCATTGTGGCTATAGCAGAGGATATTTGTCACGGGAAAGTCGTGGTTGTTCATGAAGGTGGCTATTCAGAGCACTATGTTCCTTTTTGTGCGTTGGCTGCATTGGAAGGATTAAGTGGAATAAAAACGCATGTTATTGATCCTTTTATTTCATTTATTCAACAGCAACGTATTCCAGAAGCATTAAAAGATTTACAAGAAAACCTTATTAATTATCAGGCTATCAAATTAGGTTTATAAACAATTAAATTCTCGATACTAAAAAAATCGTTCTAGTATTACTCCCATCTATTAATAAGGTGTTTAACCATGAATATATTAAAAACAAATGACTGTATTATTGTCGGATGGCATTCATCTTGTTATACAGGAAATTTTGACTCACAATTAAATAGTATTATTATAGAGGTTAATGACATTTTAAATAAAATGGGTATCAGCTATGCTGATATGTTGAAACATACTATTGCAATTAAAAGTGGCGAAGTTGATCCTATTTATGCAATTAATCAATTTCATGAAGTTAGTCGAAAAATATCTAAAGGATATGGAGAGAAAAAACCTGTAGGTACTATTATTAAGCTTCCTAAGCTATTGTCTGATAATGCATTGGTCGCGATCGAATTTATTTTTCCATGTAAAAAAACAGATGTTTTATGTTTACCTTTTAACACTATGAAAATGGATGTAAGTCGTTCTTTAATATATGAAAAACTTCTATATATTACCGGTACGGAAGCCTTGGAAGTTGTAGATGATGCTATTAATTCTTATTATGTGAGCAGTACTTTAGAAGAACAAATTGAAGTTGTATTTCAAAAAATCAATCATTCAATTATCGAGCTTGATTATCTGATGGATGATATATTTTTATTGAATGTTTATTTACGTAGCGATATTGCTTACCAAACCGCAGTCGAATTGATAAAGCAAGAAATTGCTAAATATACAGATAATACACTTGCGATTAACTGTAATATTAATGTCACGTATTGTGATGGTATGGCTACTGATGATTTTTTAATTGAAATCGATGGTTTTGTTAAGAACAAAAACTCCACTTCAGATGAGCCTATTAGTTATGCATGTTTTCAACTTAATTTAGACTTGTATGATAGCTTTAATCATGCCAAAAATCATCTTGATAACTTATTAAAGAATAACGTATCACCAAGTATTAGAATTACAACAAAATATGTTAAGAGTAAAAGTAGCAGCGAGGTCTATATTGATATTATACATGATGAACTGATGATGAAATTAAACAATGCTAATATAGATAATTATATCATAGAGACACTTCCAGTTAGAAAGCTAATGAATAATAAGTCTTTTTTAGAAATAAATATTCATTCATTTTAATTCATATAATAGGTGATAATATGACTGAGCAACTAATTCATGATATATCATTTGATACCTTTACTAATGAGTTAAAGAAAAATAGGTTGAAAAGAAGTAATGAGATTATAAATATTGAATTCAATCTTTTTTTAAATAATGAGAGTTTTTATTTTTGTATTGATGAAAATGATAGGATCAAGACGAATAGTATATTTCTTAGTGATTATTTTGATAACAAAAATAGGCAAATCAGTGATTTAACTGAAGCTGCGCAAGGTGTTTTTTTGATTGAGTTATCAAAAGGTAATGTGGATTTTGCTCACACAGTTCTGATCTTAGATTTGAATAATAACAATGTTGTTTTATTTGTTTCTCAATATCAACCGAGCAAAAAAACATCACCTCGTTTTGAACAAAACTACCATATTGGTAGGATTATTGGTAACCATTCAAATACGCTGTTACCAACAGAAACTCGTGATTTGATAGGATTACATATTTTAAATGAATATAGTGATACGACCGCAGTAGAACATATCTATATTAATAGTCAGTGGTATGCTTACCATATCTATGGTGGTGTGCGTCATGGTGATTGTGATTGTGACCAAGCAAGTTATTTAAAAATTAGAGATAATGTCTATTTATTAGGTTTCAGGGAACGAGCAGTGGATGTGGCGATTATCTTGATACTGGATATGGAATCAATGCGGAATACAGGGTTTGCTATTGGTTACACGGATCAACAATGGTTTAGTATTCCTATTGGAGCGTACATGAAAAAAATTAACAAAAGGTTAGATGAACATAGCCTTTATGCTTTGTGATGACTATTTTTTTTAATGTATTGTAGCGGTGGTGAACCAGTCCAGCGTTTGAAGGCTTTTGAAAATGCGGCACTGTCGGTATAGCCTAGCAATTCAGCTAGGCTATCAATTCTGATGTTTTCTTCAACGAGTTTGTTAATTGAAATATCACAACGAATTTTATCGAGAATATCTGAAAAATTGATGTTCTCTTTTGCCAGTTTCCTCTGAAGCGTTCTCGGTGAGATATATAATTTAGAGGCTATACAAGAGAGTGAAATATCTTTCTCAGATAAAATATATTGATGAACAATGTCTTGAACTCGTGTACTCATTGATGCAGGCATACTTGTTGAGTGTTTGAGTCTGTCCAAATGGTTTTTTAAGAAAAAAATAAAGGTTTCATCATACTCTTTTTGGTTAAAATTATCATGAAGCCAATGTTCACTGAATGAAATCGCATTGAATTTAGCATTGTCTTCATAATGAGTCGGAATTATTTTTTTTAAATTTTCTTTGTCTTTTTTATTGAGTGCATATTGAAAATGAAATGAATCAGGTACCCAGTTTTCCCCCAATCGCTCACGTAATTGGCTCACTAAACGAAACAGACTATACTCAATATCAAATCTATAAAAATCAGGCTTAAGTATACTGACTTCATAGTTAACAAAAGCTTTATGATTTTCTATGATAATATTTGTGTTAGTTTTACCTTGAAATAAATCGGTATATTTATTCAATTCAATTAAGGCATCATATAATGTCTTTGCAGACATAAAAATCTCTCCAATAGGAGAGTAGTTATGATTACAAGAGGAAAGTCCAGCTTTAGCGCACCATTGTAAGTCTTTGGTTTCATAAGCGATTAATCGTAAAAATTCGTTATATACCTGTATTGGGGCGACCTCAGTTAGCTTTAATAGCTTAAATTTATTATATAAAACTTTCGATCTATATGAGAAAGGGACATCTATTGATTGCAAATAACTTATTATCTCAGATAATTTGAGTTGGTGTATGTATGAATGACTAGAGTGATGAATACTATTTTCTTTTTTCATATTGATGTCTCGTATTAAGGAGATACTATTTTTATGAATTAAATACACCAATTCATCATTTTTAGATAATAAATTTACATGTTACTAACTAAATAGCAACGATTTTGTATGGTTATCACTTTATATAGATAAATTAAATCAATTTCATCCCTTTTTATATTAATTAATAGATATGGTTAATTAATGTTTACTCTCATACATAAAATACTGATGGTATTTATATACAAAAGGGATAATAGATTTAGAATTCATTATTTTTATCGCCATAAGTGATGGTCTTTTTAAGGTGGTCGTAAATAGATTTGTTATGTTTGTCTTTATTGCCTTATATTCAAATCACTGTAAGAAACTTTGCGTTATACCACTAAAGTATTAGTCACAGTTGCAGATAAAAATGATACTGGTATAACAATTACGAATAAATATGATCCTCATTTTTTTCGCTGCTATCCATAATAAATAACAAGAAATATTTTAGTTAGGGGGTATATGGTGTTAGGTTTCTTTAATCGGTTGTTGGCGCATGACGATGCTGGAAAGTTATTATTGCGCATTACTATTGGTGGGCTCATGTTGTTCCATGGCATGAGTAAATTATTAACGGGAGCTAGCGGTGTTAAAGCCATGTTAGCTGCTTACGGTTTACCTGAATTTATTGCGTATGGGACCATCTTAGGTGAAGTGGTCGCGCCTATTTTGATTATTCTGGGTATTTTAACACGACCATCGGCACTTTTGGTTGCTTTCACTATGGTGGTTGCATGGTTGATGGTCGGTTTAGATAAAACTTTTGTACTTGAAAAAACAGGTGCGTGGGCAATAGAAAGTATCGTTTACTTTTTTGTTGGCTCTATTGCTTTGGCATTGATGGGAGCGGGGCGGTTCTCTATTATCAAAAACCCAAATTGGCGTTAAATATTGTAAGGCCATCGAGTTTGATGGCCGTAACTGATCATGGTCACATTCTTTCTATAAAGGCTTTGTGTGATTTGAGAGCCTGTAAGTAATTGTGTATTACGGCAGTAGGTTTAAGGAAATTAATTTTTTCTAAGAACAGTAAAAATGAGCCGATATATGCATCAACCGCAGTGAGCTGTTTTCCACAAATATAAGGAGCAGCGTTGGCGATCCCAGTCTCTAAACAATCCATTACTCGTTCTAATGAACCAAAACCTGACATTTTTTGTTGTTCGGCATCTAATTCTAAGCCCATAGCATGAGCAGTAAATGCAGCTTCAATTGGACCCGCAGTGAAAAAGAACCAACGGTAATAATCAGCGCGTTCAGGTGCTCCTAATGCGGGAGCCAAACCTTTCTCAATAAATTTATCGGCTAAATAGACACAGATAGCGGCAGTTTCGGTAATAATTTTATCGCCATCGACTAATGCAGGCACTTTTCCCATTGGATTAATTGCAAGATATTCTTTAGTGTGCATTTCCTCACCATAATCGAGTTCAATACGCTGGTACGGTACGTTGAGTAGCTTAAATAGTAGATCAACCGTATTACCGCGCGACATTGAATTGGTGTACAGTGTTAGTGAGCTCATGATCTTTTCCTTATGATTAAGTTGAGGTGTAATCATAAGGAAAGCTGTTGTCAGATTTTGTCAGTAGTCATGCATAAAACGTCTTTTCGCCACTGTTCAAATAAATAATGTTTTGGGTACGGTAATTTGTCATCAAGGGCTGAATAGGATTGGATCCGATCTAATCGAAAATGGCGATAGCTTTGGCGTAATTCACACCATGCTGCGAGCACCTGAGTTTCTCGCATATAGCCAATAGCAATAGGCCAAATGATTCTATTGCTGTGTTTACCTTGTTCATCTTGATATTCAATTTTAGCCTTGGTTTCTTTACGTAAACTACGACGTAGATCTTTGGCTATCACATTATCAATAGATGTAGTTTGGGTACTTGGTGCAAATAATGTTGTTTGGTGAATAACAGTTTGAGCGCCTTGTTTGACCACAGAATTAATTTTATTTACGGCGCGCATTGCAGCTAATTTAAGTTCTTCATCGGCATTGTTTTCAACCCAGCGTAAGCCAAGGATCAGGGCTTCTAATTCATTATCATCGAACATTAATGGAGGCAGTAATAACCCCGATTTTAATTGGTAGCCAATTCCAGCTTCCCCCACAATTTCTGCTCCCTGACAACGCAATGAGTCAATATCACGATAAATGGATCTGACACTTATCTGTAATTTTGATGCAAGCGTATCCGCTGTTACTGGATAACGGCTCTCTTTTAAAATTTGTAATAAGGTCAGCAAACGTTGGGTGCGAGTCATTTTTATCTATTTCAGGCCATAGGGGGATAAAAGTCATCATTTAAAGTGTGGTAAGGTATTCGACCGTACCACACTTTATTATGCAATTTTATTTATTAAGATTGTACTTTTCAAAAACTCATCTAATAAGCGGCTATCACGGCTATAGGGCTCAGGTAGATTAAGTGTTTCAGCACTTGCAATCGTTTCACTTATTAATCGATCAATTGCAGGTCGGCGGGAACCATATTGGCTTTCATTAGCATTTTGTTTGATTACTAATAGCTCGTCGATTTCAGCTAACACTGTATGATCGGTTACTGTTGCTGCAACTAGTTGCGAAAATGCCATAGGTGGCATATCGTTTGATTGCTCAATCCACCGTAACGCTAATATCGCTCTCAATATATAAAAATACTTTTTAAGCTTTACTTGCTCATTTTTAAAGTCAGTATGTAAGTTACGCTTTGCTATAGATAGATAGTGATAGCGCGCTTTCAATGATGAATAGAATTTTGATGCTAATTGCTCCAATTGTTCAAAGAATAGTTCATCTTTTCGGTAAACAATGGGGGAATGTAGCCATTCAATTAATGCAGGGTTAGAATTACGCATTAACCTCAATGCCTTAGATAGCTCCCAACCTGCTATATCTAATTCGTTATCAATGGGTTTTTCAATAACATCACGTTTGCTATCGAGGGTTAAATACCAATCCAATGAATGAACGTAGATAAATCGCACATCATAATCACTATCACGCGAGGAAAATCCCCATCCGCGACTTCCTGATTCACAAGCAAAAAGTACTTTTACTTGATGTTCTATTTCTATTTTTACTAAAGCCTCTCGGATCCGTTTTTGCATCTGTGATGATACCATCACGCACTGGCTTTCCATGCTGTTCTCCTATCCTTTTACACACACCACTTGGCGTAGCGTATGTACAATTTCTACCAATGATGATTGTGCGGCCATTACGGCATCAATATCTTTATAGGCCATTGGAATTTCATCAATCACATCACTATCTTTTCGGCACTCAACATGGGCAGTGGCTATTTTCTGATCGGATACTGAATAACGTTTTTTGGCTTCAGTACGACTCATCACACGGCCTGCACCATGACTACATGAGCAGAAGCTTTCTTCATTTCCTAGACCACGAACGATGAAACTTTTGGCTCCCATTGAGCCTGGAATGATCCCCATTTGTCCTTTTTTCGCCGATACCGCACCTTTACGTGTCACCAAAATTTCTTCACCAAAATGTTGTTCTTTCTGCACATAGTTATGATGGCAATTAACCGCTTCTTGTTGCGTGGTAAAAGGTTTAGCAATCTGTTTAGATAGCGCTTCAAGTACTCGGTGCATCATCACTTCACGGTTATGACGAGCAAAATCTTGTGCCCAGCCAACGGCTTCCATGTAGTCATTGAAGTGTCGGCTACCTTCCTCAAAGTAGGCCAAATCGCGATCAGGTAAGTTAGCGATATGTTGCTGCATATCCTGTTGAGCTAATGAAATAAACAGGTTACCTATCGCATTACCGACACCACGTGATCCGCTATGTAGCATCACCCATACCCTATCTTGTTCATCTAAACAAAGTTCAATGAAATGGTTACCGGTCCCCAATGTCCCTAAATGGTTGTAATGATTGGTTCCACGTAGTTTTGGGTACTTATCACAGATACGTTTAAACTGTTCATCTAGAGCAGCCCAATGTTGATCAACTATCTCAGGCGCTCGATGCCATGCTCCTTTATCGCGTCCATGTCGATGAGTTGTACGCCCATGCGGCACCGCAGCTTCAATGGCAAAACGAATGCTTTGTAGGCTGTCTGGCAGATCAGATGCAGTTAATGACGTTCGTACGGCAATCATTCCACATCCTATATCGACACCAACGGCCGCAGGAATAATGGCTCCCTTAGTTGGGATCACGCTACCAATCGTTGAGCCTTTTCCAACATGGACATCTGGCATCACCGCAAGGTGTTTAAAAATAAATGGCATTTTGGCTGTATTTTGGAGTTGCGATACTGCTTTTGGATCAACTGGAACGCCATTAGTCCACATTTTTACGGGAGCGCTATTTTCTAAAATGAATTCGTTAAAGCTACTGCTTATCATTATTTATTCCTTAGTTTTTAATTTTTAGTTGCCACGCTATCTTTACTGACTGCATTCTCGGTTTAGTCATATCTGATAGTGGGTGAAATAAGTATTGCTATAAGCGTGCCAATTATGAAAAACCCGCTGAAAATATTTTTATCTATATGATATTAAATGGATAATTTATTTTTTTGTTTTTAGGGTGTTATTTTTCAAGTAAATGTCTTATGTTATTTTTTATCTTTTTATATATAAACTTATAAATTTATATAAGGTATTTATGGGCAATAAACGTAAAGTGGTCATTGGTGTATTAGGTACTGTCCTAGACAGGCGAGGTAAAAAGGCCAATCGCTGGACAAAATGGCGTCCCACTGTTGGTTTATGTCAGCAACCTGATTTAGATATTCATCGTTTTGAATTAATTCATCAGATAAATGATTATAGCATGGCCCATCGTGTCAAAGAGGATATTGAGCAAGCATCACCAAAGACTGAGGTGGTGTTGAGAGAAGTGAATATTGCTGACCCTTGGGATTTTGAAGAGGTGTATACCTCATTGCTCGATTTTTCGAGTAATTATTGTTTTGATACCGAAAATGAAGAATATTTGGTGCATATTACCACTGGAACCCATGTGGTGCAGATTTGCTGGTTTTTATTAACTGAAGCGCATTATTTACCTGCTAAGTTATTGCAAACATCACCTTCTCAAACAGGGAGGGAAAAGGATCCTGCTGGTATTTATACAGTGATAGATCTTGACCTCAGTCGTTATACTCACATCACCAGTCGCTTTCAAAAAGAACAGCAAGCCCAGATTTCCTTTCTTAAGTCAGGTATTGCAACGCGTAATGCCAAGTTTAATGTCATGATTGAGCAGATGGAGCGTGTTGCATTACGCTCAAAAGCGCCTATTTTGTTAAATGGTCCAACTGGAGCCGGTAAGTCTTTTTTAGCTCGCCGAATTTATCAATTACGTGAAAGCCGTCATCAAGTCAAAGGTCGGTTTGTTGAAGTTAACTGTGCCACTTTACGTGGCGATAATGCGATGTCGACTCTGTTTGGACACATTAAAGGGGCTTTCACAGGAGCCATTAATTCACGCCATGGCTTATTGAAAGAGGCCGATGGCGGTATTTTGTTTTTAGATGAAATTGCGGAGCTTGGTTTGGACGAACAAGCGATGCTGCTTAAAGCGATTGAAGAAAAAAGCTTTTTCCCTTACGGCTCGGATGAAGAAGTAAAAAGTGATTTTCAATTGATCACAGGGACTCATCGTAACCTTGCGCAATGGGTTGAAGAAGGCAGATTTCGAGAAGATCTGTATGCACGGATTAATATGTGGACCTTTACTTTGCCGAGTTTGGCTGAAAGACGTGAAGATATTGAGCCGAATATCGATTATGAATTAGCAAAATTTAGTCAAGAGATGCAGAGTCAAATTCGTTTCGATAGTGAGGCTCGTCAGGTATATGTTCGATTTGCCTGTTCGAAAAATGCATTGTGGCGTGGAAACTTCCGTGAATTAGGGACATCAATTAGTCGTATGGCAACGTTTGCTGAACATGGGCGGATCACAAAAGCGATCGTTGATGAGGAGATCATACGTTTGCAATCACAATGGCTCAGTAAAAGGACAATGACTCAGTCTCTACCAGCAGAAATTGGTGAAATTGATTTATTTGAGCAGCAACAGTTGGCAACCGTTCTTGAGGTTTGCCGACATTCAGCGAGCCTTTCAGAGGCTGGGCGAACTCTGTTTGCGGTTTCTCGTCAGCAGAAAAAACAGCCTAATGATGCCGATCGATTACGTAAATATTTGGCGCGCTTTGGGTTAGAGTGGGAAAGGATCAAAAACAATGAGTTATTGGAAAAATAATAGTGGCTTATACGGTTTGATATGTAGTTATGATTTTTTGAAAAAATCTTGCAAAAAGTGATGCTGGTAAATTTGAATTATTTGGAATAGATTGAAATCATTAAATATAATAAAAACAATTAATTATATAAGGGTTGAAATATGGAGTTAACTTTCCTAGGAACGAGTGCTGGCGTACCAACAAAAGAGCGTAATGTGACTAGTATGCTGTTAAATCTTACAGGGATCCGCAAAACCTACTGGTTATTTGACTGTGGTGAAGGTACTCAACATCGGATCCTTAATAGCGTATTTAAGGCGCCGAGAATCGAGAAAATTTTTATTACCCATTTACATGGTGATCATATTTTTGGTTTACCGGGGTTGTTATGTAGTCGATCAATGGGGGGATCGACTGATTTATTAACATTATATGGACCAAAAGGGCTCAAACAGTACGTGGAAACGGTATTAACGTTGAGTGCCTCTTACTTAACTTATCCATTGGAAATTATTGAAATAGAAGCGGGACAGTTGTTTGATGATGGTCAGCTAATTGTGACGGTATATCCATTGGATCATCGTGTTGAGTGCTATGGGTATCGTATCGAAGAACATCCCAAACTTGGCTCGTTAGATACTGAAAAATTAGCGAAGGATAATATTCCTCGAGGGCCATGGATGCAGGCACTGAAAGAAGGTGAAACTATCACCCTAGATGATGGACGGACGGTTAATGGGATTGATTATTTAGGTGAGCCGAGAGCAGGAAAAGTGATTGCTATTTTTGGTGATACTGAGCCAACGGAGCAGGCGCGATTACTGGCTCAAAATGCTGATGTAATGGTGCATGAAACAACGTTAGAAAATGCGTTTCATGAAAAAGCCAATGAGCGTGGACATAGTACGACTGGGCAAGCTGCGCAGTTAGCACGTGATGCTGGAGTGAAACGGTTTATCGCAACGCATATTAGTGGCCGTTATAGTGCAGAGGACGTACCTATGTTACTGGCTGAGTGCCAGGCTATTTTCCCAAATACCGAAATAGCCGCCGACTATTTGACGATTAAAATTTAAAATTAAACCACCTAAAGCTCAGGCTAGGTGGTTTTTTACTTATTCGCTTTGGTTGGGATAGGGTTCAAATTGATGTTGATCGTCACTCATTAAACTCATCAATCTATAGTTAACGAATAATTTTTCCCTTCCAACCTGCATTTCATGTAATACATTAATATCACAAAGCTTTTTTAGATACTCTGATGCAGTTTGTCGTTGTGCGATTTTTTTATCAACTAAATTTTTGATCCGGCAGTAAGGTTGTTCGAAAATGCACTGTAATAATTCATAGCTATAAACATCATTATGATGTGTTTTAATATATGAAGATGTCAGTTCCATTAAATCACGAATGGCATTGATTTTTTCCATTGTCCATTTTGATGTATGTTCAACGGCAGAGAGCATATAGAGGATCCATGACTGCCAGTCATTTTCTTTGGTAACGTTTAACAGCAAAGAGTAATACTCATTTCTATTTTTAATAATATAGCGGCTTAAATAGAGGACAGGGATAGTAATCAAGCCTTTTTCGATTAAAAATAATATATTTAAGATCCTTCCTGTACGCCCATTGCCATCTGTATACGGGTGAATAGCTTCAAATTGATAATGAGTGAGGGCTAGTTTAACTAAAGGATCTAAATCATCTTCTTGGTGGATAAATTTTTCCCAATTACTGAGAAGCTCTGTAATTTTCTGCTCCCCTAGTGGCGGTGTGTAAATAATTTCCCCCGTCTTTTGATTTTTTAGTGCGGTTCCAAGCAGCTTTCTAACTTCCATCTGAGTATTTTTAATGGTATTACAGACTTTCAATGCCGTATTTGCACATAATGGTCGATTTTCTAATTCTTTATAGCCTTCATAGAGTGCAGTTCGATAGCGCAAAGCTTCCTTAGTCATTGGATCTGCATGACTATCTTCATTGATATACTGAAAAAGCTTATCTGTCGTTGTTACGATATTTTCTATTTCAGAGCTATCTTTCGCTTCAAGTATCGGAATAAGATTAATTAATAAATTTTGATTAGGTAATAATTCACCCGCTTGTTTTAGCCCTTCTAGTGCTGTTCTTGCTTCAACACAGGCTTTCAAAACAACTTTTGTTTCAACATCTTGTTGTGGAGGAAGTTGAGGTAAATTGTTATGGGGTAGTACAGGATCCCAATTCATTGTCATATCTCTATTATTGTCGTTTGTCATAGAGTATAAACTAAAATTGGTGATCTCACTTTAAATATGTCGAAAAATCGTGAAAAAATGTACATGTTTTGAGGTGATGTCGACTCAATCGACACGTCGTCATGATATGTCGAAAAATTATAAAAAAATGTACATGTTTTGAGGTTATGTCGACTCAATCGACACGTCATCATGATATGTCGAAAAATTGTGAAAAAATGTACATGTTTTGAGGTTATGTCGACTCAATCGACACGTCGTCATGATATGTCGAAAAATTATAAAAAAATGTACATGTTCTGAGGTTATGTCGACTCAATCGACACGTCGTCATAATATGTCGAAAGTTTTATAAAAAATCGACATATTGAAGCTAGTATATAACTTTCACAAACCCATTGCGGCAATAGGTCTCGTATTCATCTGAGAGCTGCCGATTAGTGATGATGATATCAAATTGGGAGAGAGCCCCCATATTTGCAGTCGCTACCTCGTCAAATTGATTGTATTTTGCGAGTAAAATTTTACGAATCGACTTTTCCATCGCTTTCTTTTTCATTGGTAGATCATCTAAGTTGTAGCAGGTAACACCATAGCTACTATGAATACCCGCTGCGGAAATAAAGGCTTTTTTAGGGTTTATTGAATCGAGAATTGAAGGTTGGGTTGGATTATAAAAAGAGTCGCTCTTAGGGTGATATTCCCCACCGCATAATAATGCCGTAGCATTTTTTTTCTGACTGAGTGCAAGAAAAACGTTATGGGAGTAACAAATACCCGTGAAATTGATTTCTTCAGGGATCAGGGAAATCAGTGTTGCCATCTCGATGCCATTATCAAAAAAGATCACATCGTCTTCGGATACCATACTTGCTGCTAAATTAGGGATATACAACTCTTCAGTTTGATCGGGGGTAAAAATGTTGGCTTGTGGATCGTTTTGCTGCGGTGAGGATGGTTGGGTAACAGAAACAATATAGCCACCAAGAAGGGACATAGGGATAGGGCCTTCAGTATCTGCATTTAAGTCACGGCGAATCGTCATTTCAGAGACTTCAAGTATTCTCGCTGCTTCTTTAAGATGAATTCTTCCTGAGCGTTTAATACATTCGCTCAATCGACGAAGGCGTTCTTTTTGTTTAGTTTCTATCACCGAGCAATCCTTTTTTAATTGGCGCGGGCTGGCCGCGCCCCATCGTTTAGTACCCACTTGAGGTTACATTTTCGCCCGAGACAATCGCGACACTCGCGCTAGCACCAACGCGGTTGGCTCCGGCTTTGATCATTCTCTCTGCTGTTTCACGGTCGCGAACACCACCAGAGGCTTTAACTCCAATTTCCTCACCAACCACTTTACGCATTAATGCAACATGGTGTTCAGTCGCCCCCATTGTACTGAAACCTGTTGAGGTTTTCACAAAACCAACGTTCAATGTGCGGCAAATTTCACAAACTTGAATAATTTCTTCATCAGTTAGCAAGCAAGTTTCTAAAATGACTTTTAGTGTTGCATTGCCACACGCGGCTAAAACGGTCGCGATGTCTTGGCGAACAAAGTCTAGGTCACCACTTTTTAGCATCCCCACATTGATCACCATATCAACTTCATTTGCGCCACGACGTACGGCTTCAGCTGCTTCAAACGCTTTTGCTTCTGTTAAGCAGGCACCGAGAGGAAAGCCTACCACACAACAGACCATAACATCGCTATTTTTGAGACACTCGCTAGCTAAAGGAACATAGCCTGTGTTAACACATACGGAAGCAAAGTGATATTCAGCGGCTTCGGCGCAAAGCTGTTTGATGTCATTTACGGTAGCATTGGCTGCTAATAAAGTGTGATCGATAAATTGTGCTAAGTTTTTCATTTAAATGTTTCCTATAAAGATCAAATATGGGTTTCATAACAATGAATGAAAAAATGTGGCGGATATAACACTTGGTCATTCGTTATTCGAGATCTTAATCACAAATGATATTTATGCAACATGATAATGTTATAATCATATCATTATGTGATTTATTTAACACGAGGGACATTATGGATATAGCAGTTATAGGTTCAAATATGGTCGATTTGATCACTTACACCGATCAAATGCCAAAAGAAGGGGAGACCTTGGAAGCCCCATCATTTAAGATTGGTTGTGGCGGTAAAGGAGCCAATCAAGCTGTTGCCGCTGCAAAGCTAAATTCAAAAGTGATAATGCTAACAAAAGTAGGAGATGATATTTTTGCAGATAATACGATCCGTAATCTCGAATCGTATGGCATCAATACCCGTTATGTTGAGAAAGTACCTTGCACATCCAGTGGTGTTGCACCGATCTTTGTAAATCCTAATTCTGCAAATAGTATTTTGATCGTGAAAGGCGCTAATAAATTCTTATCACCTGAAGATATTGAACGCGCTGCGGAAGATCTAAAAAAATGCAAATTGATCGTATTGCAGTTGGAAGTGCAATTAGAAACGGTTTATCACGCAATTGCTTTTGGTAATAAGCATAATATCCCTGTATTGCTTAACCCAGCGCCAGCACAACGGACATTAGATCTCGATTTTGCTTGCCGCTGTGATTTCTTTGTTCCCAATGAAACCGAGTTAGAAATTTTAACCAATATGCCAGTCGATACCATGGATAATATCCGTCGTGCAGCTCAATCATTATTGGATAAAGGATTGAAGAATCTCATCGTCACATTAGGTGAAAAAGGGGCGTTGTGGATGACTCGTGATAGCGAATTACTGATCCCTGCTATTAAAGTGAATGCGATAGATACGAGTGGTGCAGGGGATGCCTTTATTGGTTGTTTCTCTCATTACTATGTCCATACAGGCAATATTGCTGATGCATTGAAAAAAGCCGTACTATTTTCTGCATTTAGTGTAACGGGCAAAGGCACTCAATCTTCTTACCCAAGTATTGAGCAATTTACCGAGTTTGTGCAGCTGAATAGTTAATAAAAAACCAATATCCCTCGTTATTAATGCGGCCGTAGAGCCGCAATAAAACGGATCTACTCTGAATAATTTGAGGTATAGCTAGGTAACAAATGAATGAGGCTAGGGCATATATAAGTATGTGATTAGCGTCGTGAGTGAAGTTAGCAACACTGTAGCTTGAAATATGACGAGTATATTAATAATAAAAAGAAGGGTTACGTAATGAACATCAAAAATATTACTCAGTTACCTGATGGTTATCTGAGTCGGACTCCTATATTCCAATTTATCCTACTGTCGTGCTTATTTCCACTCTGGGGATGTGCTGCGGCACTTAATGATATTTTAATCACACAGTTTAAAAGCGTTTTTGAATTAAGTAACTTTGCTTCTGCATTAGTGCAAAGTGCCTTCTATGGCGGTTATTTCTTAATTGCCATTCCGGCTTCTCTCGTGATCAAAAAAACCAGTTATAAATATACAATTATGATTGGTTTAATTTTATATATTGCGGGCTGCTCAATGTTTTTCCCTGCATCACATATGGCAACTTATACCATGTTTTTAGCTGCAATTTTTGCGATTGCTATCGGTTTAAGTTTTCTTGAAACTGCGGCAAATACTTATAGCTCGATGATTGGGCCAAAACAATATGCAACATTGCGCTTAAATATTAGCCAAACCTTTTATCCTATTGGTGCTGCTGGCGGCATCTTACTTGGCAAATATCTTGTATTTTCGGAAGGCGAAAGTTTGCAAGCTCAGATGGCAAACATGAATCCCGACCAAGTACATCAATTCCGTTTAGCGATGCTTGAAAATACACTAGAGCCGTATCGTTATATGATCATGGTGTTGGTTGTGGTGATGATCCTATTTTTACTGACTAAATTTCCTAAATGTAAAGTAGCAGAAACTAAAGATCATAAGCGCCCATCAGCATTAGATACTCTGAAATATCTAGCAAAAAATAGCCGCTTCAGAAAAGGAATTATTGCTCAGTTCTTATATGTGGGAATGCAAGTCGCGGTATGGTCATTCACTATCCGTTTAGCACTTGAAATGGGCGATATTAACGAACGTGACGCCTCTAACTTTATGGTATATAGCTTCGCTTGTTTCTTTATTGGTAAGTTTATCGCCAATATCTTAATGACTCGCTTTAATGCCGAAAAAGTGTTGATTATCTATTCTGTAATCGGTGCTCTTTTCTTAGCTTATGTCGCCTTCATTCCTAGTTTTACCGCGGTTTATGCAGCTGTATTAGTGAGTATTTTATTTGGACCGTGTTGGGCAACAATCTATGCGGGTACTTTAGATACAGTTGATAATGAACACACTGAAATGGCGGGTGCGGTGATCGTTATGGCAATTGTGGGAGCGGCGTTTGTTCCTGCCGTGCAAGGTTATGTTGCCGACGCACTCCATTCACTGCAACTTTCTTTCCTCGTTTCTATGTTCTGTTTTATCTATGTTGGTATTTACTTTGTTGGTGAGCGCCGCTTCAAAACAAAGAATGCTGAATAACTCTTTTATAACACGGAGCGGGAAAACATGCTTTTATCCCGCTTAGTCAACAACCTCAGGCAGGCTAACCTGCCTTATCGATTAATTAACCGTGAGTATGAAAATGAATACGCTAATTCCACTTCACAAAAGCTTATTTACGGATAGACCAACACTTATCATTAAAAATAACCATTTTACGGCACATGCCTTTCGATATGCTTCGGGTGTTGAAGGTTTAAGAATTGAAAATTCACAGGGCTATCTGACCGTTTTACCATTTCTAGGGCAAATGATTTGGGATGCGGAGTTCTGTGGGCAAAATCTGAAAATGGATAATATGTTTTCAGAGCCTAAACCAGTAAAAACGGTAGTAGAAACCTATGGGTGTTTTGCTTTCCATTCAGGTTTAATTAGTAATGGCTGTCCATCGCCAGAGGATAATCATCCATTACATGGTGAAATGCCTTGTGCAGCGATGGATAGTGCATGGTTATCGTTATCAGCAAACAGCTTACAAGTTTGTGGTAAATATGAATATGTCATGGGATTTGGTCACCATTATCTTGCAGAACCAAGTGTAAAATTAACCACGGATTGCGCACTCTTTGATATTCAAATGTCAGTAACTAACCTAGCATCCGTCCCTATGCCGCTGCAATACATGTGTCATATGAATTACGCCTATGTTGATGATGCACAACTGAGTCAAAATGTGCCTGACACCGCCATTATGTTACGTGAATCTATTCCTGGGCATGTTCATCCAACACCACAGTGGCTAGAGTTTAATCAGGCTATTCAATCAGGTAAAATCACATTGGATCAGCTCAATCAACCGAGCCTTTGTGATCCCGAAATTGTGTTCTTTATCGATAATTTAGCTCAATACACCCAACACCCTGAATTTCGTATGACATCGCCTGAAGGAACTTCGTTTGTAACGCGTTTCAGTGCTTCAGAGCTCAATTATGCGACTCGCTGGATCCTGTATAATGGTGATCAAAAAGTAGGTGCATTTGTTTTACCTGCAACGTGTCGACCGGAAGGTTTTTTAGCTGCAAAAAATAATCAAACTCTCATTTGGCTTGAGGCAGGAGAAAAGCGGCAGTTTACCGTGACAACAGGGGTTGAAAAATAATATTGTCACCAGCACAGGTACTATCTGGACCTGTGCTTTTACTGGTATTGTTTGCATTCCTCAATTAAGTCTTGCAAAAGAGGGTTTGCTTCAGTGATAACATAGGTTTGGCACTGTGGATCCATCATAATTGCAATTGTTATATTCGCTTCATGCATATCAGGTAACATTTCCGTCATTAAATAGGTTAAATCCAGCTGTTTTGCTGTAAAATGTGACCATTTCCCCTCTAAATTACGCTCAACATAGGCTTTTGCTGGCCAAACTGGAAACAACAATCGATGATGATCATCTTTGAACGTTACTAGCTCATTGACATTACACAAAGTCCAAACTTCCTGCCAATCGGCAACTTTACCAACAAAATAAAGGTATTTTTGTTGTAAGCTTAGCTCTAGTACATTTTTAATCTGTTTTTGATTTGGGCTAAACATATTATCTGCTCTGGATTAGATGCTCTAAAAAAGTGACTGATAATTATCAAGAAAATAAACTCTAAAGTTGTTATCTTAGTAACGTTTTAAATAGTTCGCAATGTAACAAATACCATCGAAAAATGTAAAGTATGGCTGTTGAGGGCAGTAAAGTATGATTGACACATTACTCGAAAAATATGCGATCGGGATTACGATCATTACAGTATTTTTAGCCATTTTTATTGTTTTCGAGATGCTCAGTAAAAGGCATAAACACAAACATAAACGTAAAAGCATTTTGATTCATGTTATTCAAACCGCCGTATTATGCGGGATAGTTGTGGTTGCGGCGCAGTATGTTGATATGGCAGCGACCGACTTTGATTTGACCTTTATTTCAACACCATTGGTTAATTTTATAACAGTTGCATTAATTGCCGTTATTCTGATGCGCAAGTTATTTCAACTGGCTAACCGGCTTGAAAAAGCGCAAATAAAGAAAGGCAGCGATCCAACATCAGCACGTATCATTGCAAGGGTATTTAAAACGGCAACATTCGTCGTGATCATCTTACTATTTGGTGAACATTTTGGAATGAGCCTGTCAGGGTTAATGGCTTTTGGTGGTATAGGCGGTATTGCTATCGGTATGGCGGGTAAAGATATACTGAGTAACTTCTTCTCAGGGATCATGCTGTATTTTGATAGACCTTTTAATATTGGTGATTGGGTGAGTTCTCCTGATAGAAATATTGAAGGAACGGTGGTAGAGATTGGTTGGCGGATCACGAAAATTATTACCTTTGATCATCGACCTCTGTATATTCCAAACTCTGTATTTTCATCGATAAGTGTGGAAAACCCTGGCCGTATGACCAACCGTCGGATCAAAACCGCGATAGGCCTGCGTTATGAGGATGCTGATAAGATAGGCGTCATTGTTAGCGATATTCGCACTATGTTGCAGCAAGACCCTAGCATTGATACAGGGCAAACCTTATTGGTTTACTTTGATGAATTTGCTGATTCATCCTTAAATATCATGGTGTATTGTTTCACTAAAACAACCGTTTGGGCGGAATGGTTAGCAGCACAACAAGGTGTTTATTTGAAGATAATTGATATTGTTAAACAGCATGGCGCTGACTTTGCGTTTCCTTCGCAAACACTGTACATGGAAAAAAACAACTAACGTCCCATTCCTGATAAAATTGCCGACTAATATTCTGATTAAAATCTCAATGTTGGTCGGTGATTTTACTTGATGTAACATTTTTCATGTTTAATTCTGTTTTCTTTCAGTGCACGCCTAAATATTTTTATGCGATTAACCAGCGGGTTATAAAAGATCATCTGCTTTATAGTACGTCTAATTATTTCTAAGCGTACTGAGCATTCCAATCTTAGTTTCTATCCAGTATATTGTCGGCCTCTTTTCCTCAGCTAACCAAGAGCCAGACTGTTATGCAAAAAATTAATGTGGCATGTAGTCAGGGGGTCGCAATCTACTTTTCGGGGGATTTCCAATGGGTAGATATTCGCGATGCACAGTTAAACAATATTGCTGCCGTTGTGCTATCCGAACAGGATGCCAATCAAGGGCTGTGGAAAAGAGTTGCTGATAGCAAACTCAGTATTCCACTGTTTATCATTAGTGATAAACAGCTCCCTAATGATATTAAAATTCCTCCCTATTTAACGGGAATTTTACCGCCGGCACCTGCTGAGCGTACAGAAAATAGTCGCCAATTATTTGATGCCGCAACGCGCTATCTTGAACAATTATTACCTCCATTTTTTGCACGAATGATGGATTATGCCGCAGGTCATAACGTTACTTTTGCTTGTCCTGGCCATCAAGGCGGGCAATTTTTCCGTCGCCACCCAACGGGCGAACAGTTTTATCAGTTTTATGGGGAAAATTTGTTTCGCACTGATTTATGTAATGCTGATGTGGCGATGGGAGATTTATTAATTCACGAAGGTGCAGCAAAAGAAGCACAGAAATTTGCTGCAAAAGTATTCAATGCAGACAAAACCTATTTTGTACTAAATGGGACTTCTTCATCCAATAAGGTGGTACTTAATGCCTTATTAACACCGGGTGATTTGGTACTGTTTGATCGTAATAATCATAAATCTAACCACCATGGCGCCTTAATTCAGGCGGGGGCAACACCTGTATATTTAGAGACCGCTCGTAACCCGTTTGGTTTTATCGGTGGAATTGATGCACACTGCTTTGAAGAAAGCTATTTGCGTGGACTCATTGATGATGTAATGCCAGAAAAGAGTGCTACTGCGCGCCCATTCCGCTTGGCGGTGATCCAATTGGGGACTTACGATGGCACTGTATATAATGCAAAGCAAGTAGTCGATAAAATCGGTCACCTTTGTGACTACATTTTATTTGATTCAGCATGGGTCGGTTATGAGCAATTCATTCCAATGATGCGTCAATGTTCACCATTATTATTGGAACTGAATGAAAATGATCCTGGCATTATGGTGACTCAGTCGGTACATAAACAGTTAGCAGGGTTCTCTCAAGCATCACAAATTCATAAGAAAGATAATCATATAAAGGGGCAACCGCGTTTTGTGTCCCATAAAAAGCTCAATAATGCATTTATGATGCATGCATCAACCAGCCCATTTTATCCGTTGTTTGCTTCTCTTGATGTCAATGCTCGTATACATCAAGGGGATGCGGGTGAAATGATGTGGATGGAGTGCGTTAAGCAAGGGATTGAGGTGAGAAAAGCGATTATTAACCACTGTAACTATTTCAGGCCATTTATACCTGAACTAGTGGATGATAAGCCATGGCAAACCTATCCAACAGAGCAAATAGCCTCTGATCAGCGCTTTTTTAATTTCATACCTAAACAGCGTTGGCATGCATTTGATGGTTATGCAGAAAATCAATATTTTGTGGATCCATGTAAATTAATGCTCACCACGCCAGGTATTGATGCTCAAACTGGTGAGTATGAAGCTTTTGGTGTTCCTGCCACTATATTGGCGCATTTTTTGCGCGAACATGGCGTGATCCCTGAAAAATGCGATTTGAATTCAATTCTATTTTTACTGACCCCCGCAGAAAGCCAAGAAAAGCTTGATTTATTGGTGATGCATTTGATTCGTTTTGAACAGTTTCTAGATGAAGATGCATTATTAGAGGATGTATTGCCGTCAGTTTATCAACGCTATCAACAGCATTATCAAGGTTATACTCTGCGTCGCTTATGTCAGGAAATGCATCAATTAAGCGTTGAATATAATATTAAACAGCTACAAAAAGAGATGTTTCGCAGGCAGCATTTTCCTACGGTGAAAATGAATCCGCAGCAAGCTCACCTTGAGTTTATTCGTGGCAATGTGGAGTTGTTACCATTATCCGAGTTAGAAGGCCGTATTGCTGCCGAAGGTGCGTTACCCTATCCTCCGGGTGTATTATGCGTAGTTCCCGGTGAAGTGTGGGAAGGGCCAGTATTGCGTTATTTCCAAGCTTTAGAAGCAGGGATCAATTTACTCCCCGGTTTTGCGCCTGAGTTACAAGGGGTCTATCTTCCAAAAACAGAAGATGGACAAAAGCGTGTTTATGCGCATGTTTTAAAATAATCGTTAGAAATTGCCTACAGCATAAAATAGGTTGTGGGCAATACTTCTTGATAAAAGACATCACTTACGCCTTTATTAGTGCCATTGAAAAGTATAACTTTGAGATGGCTAACAATGCGTTACCAATAATTTATCTATACACTAAAAATAATGGACCTGTTATTTATGCTTAAAGGTAGGGTGTATGGCAAAAAAAATTATTCTTGATTGCGATCCGGGGCATGATGATGCAATCGCACTTCTCTTGGCCTACGGTAATCCTGAAATTGACTTACTAGCGGTTACCACAGTAGCGGGTAATCAGACTCTGGAAAAAGTAACCCATAATGCGCTAGCTGTGGCTGAAATGGCGAAAATTCAAGGTATCCCTTTTGCTGCGGGAGCTTCTCGGCCATTAGTGCGTGAAATAGAGGTGGCTCCAGATATTCACGGCGATTCTGGTTTAGATGGCCCAAAACTGCCTGAGCCGACATTGATGTTGGAAAGTTGCCATGCTGTCGAGTTAATTATTAAACTTATCATGTCACATCCACCTAAAACCATTACCTTAGTACCAACAGGTGCATTGACTAATATTGCGCTTGCGGCAAGGCTTGAGCCCCGTATTGTCGAAAGGGTCAAAGAAGTGGTTTTGATGGGGGGCGGGTATCATGTCGGTAATTGGAGCGCTGTCGCGGAATTTAATATTAAGATTGACCCTGAAGCGGCACATATTGTTTTCAATGAAAAATGGCCATTAACGATGGTTGGACTCGACTTAACTCACCAAGCATTAGCAACCCCCGATATTGTCGCGAATATCACCGAAGTGGGAACGGATTGCTCTCAATTTGTGATCGAATTATTAGCGTTTTTTGGCAGGATGTATAAACAGGCTCAAGGTTTCGATGCTCCTCCAGTACATGATCCCTGCGCTGTTGCTTATGTTATTGACCCAACGGTAATGACGACGCAGCGTGTACCGGTAGATATTGAACTAACAGGGACATTAACATTAGGCATGACAGTCGCTGATTTTCGTCATCCTGCACCCGATGATTGCCATACTCAAGTTGCAGTTAAACTCGATCATGCTAAATTTTGGCAGCTGGTGGTCGATGCATTAAAGAATATTCGATAATTAAGGTAATGATCATGGATCAACAACTAGAAAATATGCCTTATGCTGCATTAATCGAGCGCAGCATGAATTCTTTACAATATAAAAATCAATTTCATTGCGATAACTGGAAACTTGATGAAGCGAATTGGTCTGTTGATCAAGAGCAGGGGACAATCATATTTCAAGCCCCAGACAATATAGTGGTTACAGCGCCTGTACAAATAACTGGTACTTATGATCAAAACCAAGGTAGCTGGATGTGGGGGTGGGCAAATAGCTCAATTGAAGAGCCGCTTATTCGAGATGCTCTGGCAGTGCAGGAATTTGGTGAGCGCCATGGTTATGAGCCTTTAACTGAAGCAATTTGTGAAATTGATGAAATTGAAGCATGGCAATATGCTGCTTTGGCTTGTGAATTAAATCAGCAACAAGGTGTGTATCGTGGGGTTTCAGGTAATGTATTGATTTTTATGACTTTCGGTGAGGTTTCGGTACGGCGAATGAGTGCTGATTAACACTCCACAATGTTGTATTGTGAAGTGATTTGGCCACGATTTAAATAAAGCGTCTGTAGCGCGAACAGCCGCCTTATTGTCTAAATTTTATAGGTAATATATTTCTCTATTGACGACTTTCAATCTTACCATTAACAATCGTAAAGTTTGGCGCTAGCTCACAGATATTTGAGCCTATATTTGGATAGGTTGTTGTATGTATATAGCAAACATATTTATCCAAATACTTTTTATCTAAGTATTTTAATTGATTTGCTATTCTAGGTTGCATTGCATAGGTTGGATTATGGCAAACTTTATTTTTATCTTTAGCTGCAATATAGTTGCAATAATCTCGGTCAGTATCATCCATTAATTGTTTTAACTGAGTTGCAGAGATCTTTTTCCCTATTTTGAATAGATTACTATTTACCTTTTTCTGAGAAAAACCACGATCCATTGCCTTTTTATCATAAGATAAGAGTCTGTTTTGATGAATGATAGAATTTTTCCTAGAGAATAAATTGGTAATATCGCTATCTGATTTAATTGGATAAAAAGTACCTTCAAAATCATTATTTTCATTTTTAAATTGACATAATTTAGAGTCTTGTGGGCAGTAACTATAGTACAAACAATCATCATAGAGAGCATATACTGCATCTTTCGAGTTGACTCTTTGAGTTTGTGAAAAGGTGGCTGATTGGAAAGCTTGACGTCCTTTACATTTACCATAATCAACAGTAACAGTGACCTCTTTTGCATTATAAGCTTTAAATGCACCTACTTTTTTAGGAACAATATGAATTTTGACGACAATGTCACCATATTCAACTTTTTTGTCTTGATAGCTGCTACTATTACTCGAGTCGGATTTACAGTCTAACTTGCCTGTCGGATTATTTTTATTATAAGTTGCTATTGAGGTTTTATCACTATGAAAGTTAGTCCTAGCTTTGTTTGATAAACAAACTTGATATTCAAAATATCCATAGTGGTATTGATCGAAGACCATGTCTAAATATAAATCATCTTCTATCTTATGGACATAAATACCACCTGTTCCGCGTAATGCTAGACCTTTAGAATGAAAGCGGTTTTCATTATCTGCATAAATAACCCCGGCAGGTAAGCTTCCCACTCTATCCCACATCAATCTCTTTTCAAGGGTAATATTGTCATCTAGTTCATTTTTTATTAAAACACTAACGTATTGGCTTGCCTCAGCATAGGTATAATGACTTGTAGCCATAAGACATAACAATATAAACTTAAAAAAAAATGTAGGTATTTTCATATTAAACCTTATAAGGAAGATAAAAAATAATTAGAACATTCAGTATGATTGACAAGCAAATTGATGGGCCAAACGGAATAACTTTATCTTTTATTTCGATGATATCGTCTAGGTAACTAATGTTTTTAGTAGAGCATATATTGGCTTTTTTATTAATGATATAGAAAATAATACCAAAAATAGAAGAAAAAATAATGAGATATTGAATATGGAAAATACCACACCATGCACCGCCAACAGCAAATAGTTTATAGTCTCCGAATCCTATAGCATCAATACCACGGAAATATTTAAATAAAAAACCTGTTATAAAAATAATAGTAAATATAACAATTGAGCCAATCACTGATTCCATGATTGTGATAGGTATGAAATTATACCATGCAGAAATAAACCCCAAAATAATTAGAGGTATTGTCATTATATCCGGAATTAAAAAATGCTTTAGGTCAATGAAAAAAATGCAATATAAATAACTAAAAATGACTAAAATACATATAGTTGAATTTATACCATACTGAGGATAGAAAAGTATAAAAACAGATAGGTAAACAACACTGAAAACAGCCTCAGTGATTAAATATTTGATTGAATATGTAGAGCCACAGTGGCGGCATTCACCTTTTCTTAATAACCAGCTAATAATAGGAATATTATCAGTTTTTAATATTTTTTTATTGCAACTAGTACAGTGAGAAGCGGGATAAAATAACGAGATTTTTTCCGGTTTATTTTTATCCTGTAACATTATTATAGGATATCTATAGATCACAACATTGATAAAACTACCAATACAAGCACCTATAATTAAAAATAAAATTGGGTAATACCAAGCTAAGAAAGAATCCATAAATTTACCATTATATATCTACATAGCAGACATTTTAGAAAGTTGATCAGATAATGAAAATAATGCAATAAAGACCCAAATAACGCATCCACCTAGTACCAGTGTAGAAAAACTTTTTAATCCATTGGCTAAACCTTCTATTTTCATTAGAATATTCTTTTTTGTTATTTCTGATACGGAGTTAAGAACATCATAGAATGAGGGTAACGATGAATATAAACTTATATTTAATAATACTTGTTTATCAAATATCCCTGTATTTAAGGCGTCACCATAATTTAAGCCTGTAGACATATTCTTGCTCATGATTGTGACATGATATAAGAGCTACTTATTTGCATTTAATGAAATAATATTCAATGCTTCTTGGATGGGGATTCTGTTTTGTAGCATAGATGCGATGCTTGTCATTAATACAGCAGCATTAACTTTTTTATATATAGAGAACGGAATAACCCTATCCAGTATATCATCTCTTATTTTTCCTTTAACATTAGCTAAAAGGAAATTAATTAAAAAATAAACAACAACAGCGGAAATTAAAATATTAATCCATAACCCATCGACTAAGGATAATCCGAAGTTATAAAGAGAGCTTGTCACACCCGGCCATCGATTTGATGGGAGTACTTTTTCAAATGCAGGGAAAACTTTAACTGAATAACCTGCAATAACCACTAATGATAGGCATATCATAATGATAGGAAATGCTAATGCTTTTTTTATTTTAGCGCTGAGCATATCTTTGTAGGTTATTATATCTATTAGGCCTTCAAAACCTTCCGCTAAGGCACCCGATTTTTCAGATGAATAAATTAAACTTAATTCTTCTTTAGGTATGTATGGCTCAAAAGCATAGCTAATTGATTCGCCAGATGTCATGCGATTTAATAACGCATCAATTTTTTTTACAAAACTCTTACCTAAAATAGCAAGACCTTCTTCTTTAAGCTTAAGTATTGAATCATAAAGAGGTAGATTAGCTTGTATCATATCGGCACAGAATTTATACATATATAAACGCTGTTTTTTACTGAATTTTCTCAAAAATTACCTCCATATCTTCAGTGCTTAGCTCACCAAATTCATGAGTAAACCACTCGTAACATATATAGCCTTTTATCACAAATGCCATCGTTTTTTCTTTAATAGAAAACCCTTCGCTCATTCCTGGATGAGTAAGGCGTTTCTTTCTCCACAAAATATAAGCTTCAAGCCAATTACTTTTTGAAATGGCAATTAATTCATCTTGTTTTGGTAGCATATATTCGGCAATTAATTTCCTACCTTTGATGCCAGTGTAATTGCAGTATTCACAACCATCATTATTTTTAATATGAATAGAAACGTCTCTATTTAGAATAGGAACTATTTTTGTATTACAACACTTAGGGCACACTAGTGGCATGAGCTTTTGACATTGCAAGCCGGCAATAAAACCGGGAGTAGAAAGCTTATCGCCTGTAATACCTAGAGCACTAAGGCGCTGAAGTAGAGTGACTATGCTACCTGCATGCACTGTCGTAAAACAATAATGTCCACTCTCAACGGCACCAGCTAGTGCGTTTGATGAAACGGTATCACGAATTTCACCAATCATTAATACATCTGGATCTCTACGTAATGCAGATTTAATCGCGGCATGAAATCCCCCGCCATTAACGTCAAGCACTGAGCTTTGTTTTGCGCCATATATATAATATTCGACAGGATCTTCAACAGTTAGAAAACAACCTTTATCATCATATCGATTAATTTGTAACCACTCCATGACCGTCTTCAGCGTTGTTGATTTTCCTGAACCGGTTGTACCTGCGATAAAATAAACACCATATGGATTGCTGAGTATTTTTTTGACATCAGAAATTTCTTCAGGCGAAAAGCCTGTTTTATCTAAACTTGGATTAACAACTTTATCAATATCGGCTGAAATAATACGTAATACACAATGATAGCAATCTGCTGACTCACCAAATATAGGGAAGTGGGCATAGCGAAAACGGTATTTTTTCTTATTTAATGTATATAAAATATTAGCACTTTGTGGAATTTGCCTATTCCATGTGGTCTCTTTTGTTGTAGCTTCAACATTATAAAGTACAAAAACAAGTTCATCACACTGTTTGGAGCGCATTTGAGAGTGCAGACGCAGCTCACCATTAATTCTAAATTCTATTTGCGATAGAATATCACCTCGTGTGATATGTAAATCACTTGCTCCAGCAGCAGTAGCTTGAGTGAGAAGCTGCTCCAATTCAAGTTGAACTTTACTTGATTTTGCGATTTTTTTAGCTTTTATTTGTAGTAAATCGCGCTCAATAATCTGGAAATAAATAGGCTCATCTAAAAGTAAAACCCCAGAAATTTCAATCTTATTTTTATAGCTTATATAATTAATCTTCTCACGTATGTCATAAAAGTTATTTATATCAAAATCGTAAGAGAGTAAATATGTTGAGTCTTCTTTTTTGGCTAAAATCAGGTTATTCTCAAAAATAGAGAAGTAAAATCCTGACATGTCAAAAAATGGCATATCCTCATCTCTGTGATCAATTAGATTTATCGATTTCACTTTATTTACCTAGTATAACATATTTTCCATTTTGACTTCTTACATAATATTTTTTCCCTGAGTTATCTTTGAATTCCTTATTGAGTTTTACGAATGTTAATTTACCATTCACTGATACACCAAATGTGGTTATGCCTCCGACATCTGAAGAGAGGAGAAGTGTTGGTTTTGTCTCTTTTTGAGGTATGTTTTTTTCACTTTCATATGAATTGTTATCATAATAATCAATACTTTCAGATTCAAATCGAGAATCTGAATTTTTATTATCATCTTTTAGTTTAGCTATTTCACTTTTTAATTTTTCTATTTCCAACTGATTCTTTAATTTGAGCTTTTGTGTCTCAAATTCCATTGAATCTTCTAAATAAGTTAAAAGTTGTTCTTGATCCAAGGAGACTTGATTACCTTCAGAATTATCTTCATTAGCGGTATAGATTTCTTCTAGTTCCGCGTTACTCAGCTCTTCAGAGGCTGTGAGCGTCGAATTGAAAATCATCAATGTTAGAACTAATGTTTTAGTTATTTTTTGCATATGAATTTACCATTTAATTGAATTATATTGTTAATTTCTGAAGTTTTCCGAAAGCTATCAAACAAAAAATAATCTTTATAGGGTTTTCTTTCCCAAAATGTTTTCATTTTAAATGCATTATCACTGTGCGTTAGGCTGATATTTCCGACCATAAAGCCATAACTATATTGATAATTGGGGTATGTATCCTCTTGAGAGCTAACTGATGACGTTGGCAATGAGGTAATAATTATCTTTTCATTTGGATCATCTTGTAAACTATTATATGAATAAATAAAATTTAATACATTACTGCATGAAGGAGGTGTTATTTTCTCTTCATTATTAAATTTGTTTTTTATTTTATTACCATCTAATTTTGATAGTACTTCGTTATAGGATAATTCATCCGCTGAAAAAGAAGGTTTGTAGCGATCTTTGTAAAAAATCTTTTCCTGTACAGAAAATAATGCTCCTTGCCGTAGCTTATAATTAAAATTACAAGCTGATTGGTTACATTGATATGCATATTCAGTAAAACCAGAACGTTCAATGTTCACTCGACTACGATTGATTTCGTTTAATAATACAACTAATTTATCAATGCTTCCGCCTTCAAATGCCTTTTCATAAAAATTTTCAATGGCTTTTTTTCCAGCTTGCTCCTGCTTTATTTTGAGCTCTTTGGCTATTTTTATTTTCTCTTGCTCTTGATGATGACTATAGTAAAAGTAAGAACAAAGGGATATTGCAATGACAATAATGACCATAGCAATAATTAATATCCTTTTTATTTTTACTGAGTCTTTCCAATTATTAATGATTTCGTTCATATCATCATCCATTTAAAAGATAATCAGCGATAAAAAGAGATATAAGAGAAAAAATCAAAAAAAGCCCTGATATCAAAATTGATAATTGCTTCCTTTTTTTGGAAAAGATCCTCTTTATTAACTCATACTCATCGATTATTTTTGAAAAGTGAGTTTTTGTAAGTTCAACTACCATTAGATTTTTATACGCAGAACTATCAATACCAGAAAGTAAAAAATCCAGCATCTCTCTATTGATAATACAGTCTGTTTCACATGCTACATTACCATTTTTTATTATTAAAAAATAAAATAGTTCAGAATTTTTATCATCTGTTTGACAATAATAAATCCCATCGCCATAAATTTCTTGAATATAGATAGCTAGTATTTGATAGCGTTTAATACCTGACGTCACTAAACAGTAATTATCGGAGTTTTTACACTTCACTTTAAATTTATTTTTTTGTGAAGGGCATACATTACTTATTTTGCTTTTATCAACCCATGTGTTATTTATAAATAGGTTATTAGCTAAAAGAGTATTCAGGGTTATATTATTCATAATAGCCTGGTTTACTGTTATAATAATCAATACCAATGATCATGACTGTGGTATTGTTTTTGTTATTACTATTTACAAGGAATGAAAAAACACCAAGTTGTGAATCATCACCCATTTCATTCACATCAAACTCACTAACAACACTAATGCTACCTGGTCGCATCAGAGAGGTGTTAAACATCTCCACTGAAGATACTGCGGGAAGCATAACTTCATCACTTTTATCTCCAAATGATTTCATACTATCTAACGTACTTTTTGTAAAGCCACTAACTATTTCGATGTTCCCATCAGACATAATTCTTGGTGTTATAATAAAACTCGTTCCTACAGTGACTTTATCGGTAGTAATTTGTGTATCGATAGATTCAGAATTATTATTGATTGTTTTTGCTCTTCCAGAAACATAATGATGTGAACTTGTCATATTTAATGGAATAGGGATGTTATTTTTAGTGATAAAGGTTCCACTTTGTAAAATTTCCTTTCCTGTTAAAGAATATATTGCATCAAGCTGAGCGCCTAACTTGAACTTAGGATTATCTCCACCACTAAAATCAGATGATATATTAATATCTCCTGCTAGTTTATCGAGGATCCCATTATTAATACCAATTGTTGTACCACTTTTACTAAATTGAAAACCTAGTTCAGTGCCTATTCTATCAACTTTTGTTTTATCTAGAATATATATTTTGTAACTAACTACAAACTGTTTTGCATTTGATTTTTGATATTCATCAACAATTGATTTTAGTGTTCGATATTCTGAGTTTTTTCCTGTGAATGTTAATATCGAAGCATCCTTAAATATTGTATAAATTCCACTTGATATATTGTTTGAAGCAAGTTTTTCAATATCACTCCAAAATGAGGAGGTGAACTTAGTCGTAGAGCTACCTGAAAATCCTGAACCAGAAGTACCTTCATTGGAACTGACATTTAAGCTCGTTTCATATTGGCTATCTTGACCATAAAAATCTAATTTTATAGCGTAATTTTTATATTTGCTAGCTTGCAATATATTTTCATTATTTAACTCTATGTTGATATCGTAAAGATTTGAGATGTAAGAGATAAACTCTGATAATTTTCCATCGAATTTTATTCGATGTGTATCTTGAGTGTTGTTAGAGTACATATCATCATTATAACTCACATTTTGTTCTGTATTACCATCACTATTAATTTCTGTTAATAGCTTATAGGTTAGCCCTGTTTGTTCTGCTAGCATATTAAGGACGACACTAATGTCTACCGGTGAAAAACTATCGATATTGACTGGTTGCTCTAGTACACGCTTTTGTTCCGGTGTATAGTTAACTTCCTCACCTAAATAGGGTTCATCATATTGAGAAAATGGTTTTTGCTTTGCCTGATTGATACCTTTAATTTTATCATCAAACTGAAATAAATTATTTTTGCTATATTTCTCAGTATAAAATGAGCTACATCCCTGTAGCAATACGATGCAAAATAAAATTAGTGATTTATTCATTTTTTAATTCTCATCAACAACGAG
Source organism: Providencia sp. PROV236 (assembly GCF_033676985.1). Lineage (NCBI taxonomy): Bacteria > Pseudomonadati > Pseudomonadota > Gammaproteobacteria > Enterobacterales > Morganellaceae > Providencia > Providencia sp. PROV236. The sequence goes on from NZ_CP096297.1 coordinate 580,078, forward strand.
TACGTTATTTCTTTTATAAAATTTTATGTTTAAATTATAATTTTGAGAGGCGAGAAGATCACCTAGGTGGCTAAGTACTTCTATATTATCTTTGCCATGTATATATATATCTTTAAAAATAAGATAGTCACGCTGAGCCTTCCATAATAGCTTGTACCCTTTAGGTTCAGCCCATATCTCTATTTGTTGGCTGAGGAGGTTGTTTTCTTTAAGAAAAAGATCAGGTGTCACTTTTACTGGTTTTGTATTTTCATTACTAAATAGTAATTTCTTATCTTTAGGTTCATTTAAATTTATAGTGTCATTTTTAGAAAACAGGCTTGATTTAGGGTTTTCTATTGTTAGCAATTCTTCAGTATTTCCTAGTGGGATCCACGATAAAATAATAAAGCAGCCTATTATCTTCTTGTTCATATTGTTCTCATATAAAATATATATTAATCATCTTGAGGCATAGAGCTACACCACATCATTGCAATAATGGATAATGACTTTGGGCTGATGTAATTATTAATGTCTTTACCATTACTCGCTGATGTTGATGCAGAGATAACCCAATTTTCATTATTTTTATTGACTTGGATAATGATATTACCCATTACACCTTGATTCTCTAATCTTGTGTTTTTTCTTGATTGAGATGGTGTACTTAAATCTACGCCTTCAAACTTTCCACTACTGTCTTGAATTGCGACAATCGAAGAGATTGATGCTGCTAGTCTTGGATATAACTTTTTACTTTTGTCTTTCGGGTGAATAGGGCATTCTTGTTGTTTAAAAACAATATTGTCCTCATCTCCAAATGGGTCAGCCTCATAACTTGTTTCAACGGGGGGGCGTTGACCCGTAAAATCTAAATAAACAACTTCTACAGGTGTACGATATTCATCCACATACTCATATTTCCCTGTTTGTTTTGATTTATTTAAATACTGATTTTCGGTGATCACTTTTGCTATTAATGTTCCTGCTTTCTCAGTTCCATCTTCGGAAAATTCAGTTAAATATAAGCTAGGATCATCCAGTGAACTCTCTTTCTTCATACCAAGGCAGCTAACAATTTTGTTCTCGTTTTTACTCCAGCATAGTCCTGGCGCTTGTTCATTTTTATCGAGGGCGCCGCTGACGAGTACTAATTTATTTTTTTGATCATCAGCTGTATTGTATGGCTTTAAACAAGGGCCGAGTGCTTTAGTTTTTTCACTCCAACACAATTTTTCGGCACTAACGGAACCATCAGATTTTAGATAAACGCCTTCATTCATATAAAAGCTAAATCGGATACCATATGTTTTATTCTTTTTAAACTGATCAAGCTGGGTGATGGATTCACCTAACTGTAAGGCTACATCTGTTCCCGTTATTTTCATTAATTCCCAGTCTGCGGGCGATTTTGTGTTTCTTTCGATGATACTGGCTTGATCGTATGCAAGTGCTTTCTGATTGAAAGAATTAATAAAATTACTTGTGTATGTTTCGAATTCCGCCGCTTCTTTTTGCCCATCAAACGGAGTATAGGTTAAAAAATAATCTATTCGAGTTATGTCTCTATTGTTTGCATTACCAATCATATCAACACGCTCTAGAGAAAACTCACTCGTTTTTATACTACTATCCAATGTGCATTTTAAAAAATCCTGAGTCATACTCATACCCGAGGATATTTCTGTTGTATTTTTTATACATCTTTTATCAATAAAATAATTTCTATCTTGTTCTTGATTATTTTCAGAAGCCCAATTTAAATAATTCTCTTTACTTATATTTGCATTTACATTGTTAGTATTTCTTTTGCTATAAATCGAATTGTTATTTTTATCGTATAGCGGGTTGAGTATCTGATTTAACTCTCCTGTTTCATTGTTTTCTATTTCAATATAATGACTCTGTACAAAATGATTAAAATTGAACATCTCAGATACAATGCCATCAGTTGTTATTTGGCGTTTTTTTTCGTCTGCCATTTTTTTTAAATAATGAGCAGCGGCGAGCATGACAAGACCGATAATAGAAATAACAATTATCATTTCTAGAAGTGTGAATCCACGATTTAACTTCATAAAATAATCCTGTGATAAGATGAATACCCAAATATAAGATATTCATCTTAAATTAATCTTAGATACTAAAGATTAATGATTAACGAGTACCTAAAATTACCGAGTTAGTTGGTGCATCCACACATACAGCCGCAACTGCATCTGGGGTTAGATCGACATTACCATTAGTACCTAAAGAACGAAGAACTGGACCGGTTGGTGCGACTGTCATATCAACAACTGTTTTGACAGTATATACCCCTGAAGGTGCTGAAGCTCCGACAGCTGCGTAATCCCATAGGTTACCTACTTGGATCAGAATGCTACGGCATTGTTCTTGGTTTAGTCCGTTGAGTTCAACTACGAATCCTTTATAACCACTCTTACCTTTTGCTGGGGTTTCGCCGGTACCAGGTTCAGCACCTTGGTTTGCAGCTGTTTTCCCTGCACCAATGTTAATAAAGTCATTAGAAATTCCATTAAGAGCTTCATCAGTTGTTACTTTTCCTAGCTGAACGAGGCGTGCTATAGCTTCTGTTGAGTTAGTGGCATCTTTAATGCTCACAATATCATAATCACCTGACGTTCCTTTGGATACTGGATAACCAGGAGCACGCTGGTATGCATCTTTCATTGCAACACGTAATGTATTGGTGTTATTTACAACTTCTGAAATTGCACGGCTATCAAATGCACGTTGTGCCAGTACAACAACGCCAGCAGCAATAGTACCAACGATCCCCAAGACGATAATGATTTCAAGTAATGTCATGCCTCGTTGGTTTTTAGCCGTATGGAGTGCTTTTAACTTTTGAACTAGTGATTTCTTTTCGACTTGCGCGTTTTGATAAAACTTAAACATCAACTTCTCCTATTGTTTATTTTAGATATACATTTTTTATAGATGAAATAAGCACCTATAAAAAATATAGAAACTAAGAAAGATATAATTTAATATAAAAAGGTTTTTGAGATTACTGATAATCTACATTAAGTAATATGTCTTTATTTTCATTCCAATGAATTTCGGTGAGTAAATCATTAATATTTTTTTCTAAAGCTCTTAGAAATAAGATAAGTTTACAAAGGGTGAAGCTAGTCAGACCTCTTTCATAACGAGAGAGTTGTTGATGGCTGATATTCAATTTTTGTGAGAACTCTTTACCACTCATTCCTCTTGCTCGCCTTGCTTTTCTAATAAAGCAACCAATCAGATAATTAATGTTATTTTCATTATATCTATTAGTACTCATAATTTTGCTCATATACGTTATGTAGTAATTGGATAATTAACTTGTCCTGATGTGAATTATAATATCATCGAATGATAATCCATTGTAACCTATTGATAATGTCCGAAACAAAAGCGAAAACCTATCATGAAAAATGTATTAATAACCATTTTTATAGTTCATCACGAAATTTTATTCTATTATATTGTTGATTTTAAATGAAAATAGAAATACATTTTTAACGTGTATTTATTGAGTTAGAAAAAGAATACTTGGTATACGGGTAATAATTTATGGTCAGAATTCACTAAAATAGAAATATATTAAAATGCTATGAAAGGTTTTGTTTCAAAGTTCTCTTCAGATAAGAATTTAATTTATTTCTATAGCGTAGATATATGCTTAAATATGTACATTAAATATGAATTGTATCTATATTATATAGTTGTTATTTTCTTCAAATTACTCATATGATAAGAATTTTCTCTCTTGTTTATTATTTTGGATGAAGTAATTGTTCACTTACTCGTTAATTTACCTGATTTAAGGTATGTGTATTAATCGATAAATGCTTAATCTAATCATTTGATTGCTTTAATCTCCAGTTAACATGATACAAAATAGTCATTAAAGTACGAATGGTCACGATGACACAAAGTCTATGCTACAATACTCAACTGAATTGGTTCTTGGATTACGTTTTTTATTTCTAAAGAGCTAAAAATCAATAAAACTCAAAAGATTAGTATGCAACAACAAACACCAAACTCAATCAGTATTGAACATACTACAGCGCAAGGTTACCGTAATCTTAATCGCTTCTCGGTTGCGCCTATGTTGGACTGGACCGACCGTCATTGTCGATATTTTCATCGCTTACTCAGCAAAAATACTTTGCTGTATACAGAGATGGTAACGACTGGCGCGATTATTTATGGTAAAGGGGACTATCTTGCCTTTAGTGAGCAAGAACAACCAGTTGCATTGCAATTGGGGGGAAGTGATCCCATTGCATTAGCACAATGCGCGAAATTAGCTGAACAACGTGGCTACAATGAAATCAATCTGAATGTAGGCTGCCCGTCTGATCGTGTACAAAATGGTCGCTTTGGTGCTTGTTTAATGGCTGATGCTCAATTAGTCGCAGATTGTATCAAAGCGATGCAAGATGTGGTTTCGATCCCCGTTACGGTGAAAACACGTATTGGTATTGATGAGCAAGATAGCTATCAATTTCTGTGTGATTTTATTGATACGGTTTCAATTAAAGGCGGATGTGAAATGTTTATTATCCATGCACGCAAAGCATGGCTATCCGGCCTTAGCCCGAAAGAAAATCGTGAAATTCCACCGCTAGATTATCCACGCGTTTATCAACTGAAACGCGATTTCCCACATTTAACCATGGCTATTAATGGTGGTATTAAAACGCTTGAGGAAGCACAAGAACATTTGCAGTACCTTGATGGCGTGATGGTGGGTCGTGAAGCTTATCAAAATCCATCGATTTTAACTGCTGTAGATAATCAATTATTTGATAATCAATTACCTGTCGTTGATGCTGTTGAAGCAGTGCGACAAATGTTTCCTTATATAGAGAAAGAATTATCGCAAGGAGCCTATCTTGGGCATATCACTCGTCATATGTTAGGCATATTTCAAGGGATCCCCGGCGCTCGTCAATGGCGGCGTTATTTGAGTGAAAATGCACATAAGAAAGGGGCAGATTTAGCTGTGGTTGAGCACGCTCTTGCGCTAGTGACTCGCGGGGAATAGTGTTGATTGGGTGCCAATAAGGTTGTTGACACCCACATTGCTGATTATGGTATTAGTAGGCTAGAGCCTTGTGTTTTTCGTGATTCCAGTGTGCGGTGAGCGGTTTGCACATCTTTAAGTGCGAATATTTGTTGCTCTGGCACATCGACATTAAGTTTGCCGCTTAAAATCATATCAAATAGTGCCTTGCTTGCTTGATCCAGCTCCGCGCGATCGGAAACATATACACCCAATGATGGGCGAGTGACGTACAGGCCGCCTTTTTGATTTAGAATACCTAAATTAACCCCAGTTACAGGGCCAGAGGCATTACCAAAACTCACCATCAAACCGCGACGTTTTAATGAGTCCAGTGAAGCAATCCAAGTAGATTGACCAACAGAGTCATAAACGACGTTAACTTTCTCGCCTTGGGTTAGTTCCTTAACGCGCTCAGCAATATCTTCAGTCTGATAATTAATGACTTCCCATGCACCAGCGGCTTTTGCGCGCTGAGCTTTCTCGTCGCTACCAACAGTACCTATCATTTTTGCGCCGAGAGCTTTCGCCCATTGACAAGCAATTAAGCCCACACCGCCTGCTGCTGCGTGAAATAGGAAAGTTTCATCGCGTTTAATTTGATAAGTTTGGTTTAGGAGATAGTAAACGGTCATCCCTTTTAGGCCACAAGCTGCGGCTTGCTGGAATGAAATTCCATCAGGAAGGTGAGCGACAGCATGTTGCGGCACATTATGCACTTCACTATATGCTCCCAACGGCCCTTGAGCGTACATAACTCGATCTCCAGGCCGAAAGCCTGTCACCTGAGAGCCAGTTCTTACAACAACACCTGCGGCTTCAGTTCCTAAGCCTGAAGGTAAACTGGCTACAGGGTATAAACCACTACGCACATAGGTATCAATATAGTTAATCCCTATGGCATGGTTTTCTATCTGAATTTCGTTATCGGCGGGTTCTTTTAGGTCAAAATCGGTGTAATTTAAAACTTCAGGGCCACCGTGTTGTACAAATTCAATACGTTTTACCATGATCATCTCCGATAGGAACAGTCTGTTTTATACTCTAAATATTTCAAGGTGCGGTTAGATGACAAGTGAATGAATCGTTGAGAGCCTACATAAGTAGGTGACTAGTTATACCTTAACGAAAAGCACCACAACTTGAAGCATAATGAGTATATCCACCATATCAATGACTCGACAATAACGCTATGTTTTGGTGATATGAATGTAGGGTTGTACAGCAAATAAATAGGATCTAAAAATTCAGCTAACTAAAGTCAAAGAAAGACCCCCTTCAATAACAAGTTTGGCGTATACTAATGCGCTAGTTAATAATAGATGTGGATCATAAAGTATGGCTAAAAAATACCCTTCAGAAAACAAGAACAGTGCACCGCGCGATCCGCAGATGGAAGGCTTAAAGCTTCCACCTCATTCTATCGAAGCGGAACAGTCTGTATTGGGGGGGTTGATGTTGGATAACGAACGCTGGGATACCGTTTCTGAGCGTGTGACCCATGCCGATTTTTATAGCCGTCCACACCGCACTATTTTTGCTCAAATGCAGACTTTACTTGAGCAAGGCAAACCTATCGATTTGATCACATTATCTGAATCTCTTGAGCAGCAAGGTGAATTAGATGGTGTTGGCGGGTTTGCTTATCTCGCTGAATTATCTAAAAATACGCCAAGTGCGGCAAACATCAACGCTTATGCAGATATCGTCCGTGAACGTGCAGTTGTGCGTGATATGATCTCTGTCGCCAATGAAATTGCCGATGCAGGATATGATCCGCAGGGGCGTAGTAGTGAGGATCTGCTCGATTTTGCGGAAACAAAAGTCTTCCAAATTGCCGAATCGCGTGCAAATAAAGACGAAGGGCCAAAAGATATTGAAGCCATTTTGGCCGAAACTATCGAAAAAATCGAGAAGCTCTACCAACAGCCTCATGATGGGGTGACTGGGGTATCGACTGGCTATCAAGATCTCGATAAGAAAACCGCTGGTCTGCAAGGCTCGGACTTAATTATTGTTGCGGCTCGTCCATCAATGGGGAAAACCACCTTTGCGATGAACTTGTGTGAAAACGCGGCCATGACAGAAGAAAAACCCGTTCTTATTTTCAGTTTGGAGATGCCCGGTAACCAAATCATGATGCGTATGTTAGCGTCTTTATCTCGTGTAGACCAAACTCGTATTCGTACTGGTCAGTTAGATGATGAGGATTGGGCGCGTATTTCGAGCACCATGGGGATCCTTTCTGAAAAACGTAACATGTATATTGATGACTCTTCGGGGTTGACCCCTACAGAAGTGCGTTCCCGTGCCCGACGTATTTATCGTGAGCATGGTGGCCTAAGTCTTATTATGATTGACTACTTGCAGTTGATGAGAGTACCGGCTTTATCTGATAACCGTACTTTAGAAATTGCAGAAATTTCACGTTCATTGAAAGCATTGGCAAAAGAATTGAATGTTCCAGTCGTTGCTTTGTCACAGCTTAACCGCAGCTTAGAGCAGCGTGCAGATAAACGCCCTGTGAACTCTGACTTACGTGAATCAGGATCTATCGAGCAGGATGCTGACCTTATTATGTTTATTTATCGTGATGAGGTTTATCACGATAACAGTGAATTGAAAGGGGTTGCTGAAATTATTTTAGGTAAGCAACGTAATGGTCCAATTGGTACGGTTCGACTGACATTTAATGGTCAATGGTCGCGGTTTGATAATTATGCAGGGCCTGCATACGACGATGAATAAATACTCGTCATACTTCAAGTTGTAGCGGTGTTGGTTTCATACGTAACCCTAGCCACATACTTTTGTATGCTCTTAGGGATTCGCTTTATTTGCCGCCTTGCTACAACTCGAATTATTTAGAGTCTTTATCAGTACATGCATACGATAGTCTCCTTGAGACTCACCTCACTGTGACTTGAACCATTTAGCGCTAACTTACTGAGTCAATTTTGATATTGATTAGCGTATAGAACATAAATAAAAGAGGAAATATGAAAGCGGCAACCGCATTAATTAACCGCCGCGCTCTGCGACACAATTTGCATCGAGTAAGAGAACTTGCGCCACACAGCCGTCTCATTGCAATTGTTAAAGCAAACGCTTATGGTCATGGATTAACCGAAGTAGGTAGTACGGTTGAAGATTTAGTCGATGGCTTTGGTGTTGCCCGCCTTAAGGAAGCTATCGCATTAAGAGAACAAGGAATTAAGTCACCGATCGTATTATTGGAAGGTTTTTTTGAACGCGCTGATTTGACTTATTTAGTTGAGCAACAAATCGATACTGTAATACATTGTGTTGAGCAGCTTGAAATGCTAGAAAGTAGCTCGCTTTCTAAGCCTATCAAGGTATGGATGAAACTTGATACAGGTATGCATCGTTTAGGTGTACTCCCCCAAGATGCAGAAGCCTTTTATCAACGCTTACAGTGCTGCAAAAATGTTAAACTCCCCATTAATATTGTTAGCCACTTTTGTCAGGCGGATGAGCCTGAGCTGCCAACAACAACCCAGCAAATTCACTGTTTTAAACAATTTATTGCCAATAAAGCAGGTGAAAAATCAATTGCGGCATCCGCAGGGATCTTATTATGGCCAGAAGCTCACTACGACTGGGTAAGGCCGGGGATCATCATGTATGGTGCCTCCCCTCAAGAGGGAAAATCTGCAGAACAGTTTGGTTTGCAAAGCGTGATGACACTTAAATCAACCTTAATTGCGGTTAGAAAACATGCCGCAGGGCAGTGTGTTGGCTACGGCGCAACATGGTGCAGTGAGCGTGATACCCAGCTTGGTGTGGTTGCAATTGGCTATGGAGATGGCTATCCAAGGAGCGCTCCATCGGGAACACCAGTACTGATTAATGGTCGAAAAGTGCCAATTGTTGGACGAGTTTCCATGGATATGATCACCGTCGATTTAGGGCCAAATGCCAACGATAAAGTTGGAGATGAGGTGATTTTATGGGGTAAAGCTCTGCCTGTTGAAGAAATTGCCGCATATACAGGCATAATTAATTATGAGCTACTTACAAAATTAACCTCACGTGTCGTTATGGAATATCTAGACGAATAGCTAACAAAGGGTTATGTTCAAAATACAAAATAATATAAATAATTCAAGATGCAGCTAAGTGACAGAGAATGAGTTGCTAGGGCATACAAAGAGTTTGATAAATAGCGATTGAACGCGGTCATTATACCTTAACTAAAGGTGTAATAACTTGAAGTATAACAAATCAATATAATAGAAGAAGTTAGGGAGATACCTGTGTACAAACATGTTGATTCTTACCCTGGCGATCCGATTTTATCGCTGATGGATGAGTTTAATAAAGATAGCCGTGATAACAAAATCAATCTAAGCATTGGCCTATATTATGATGGTGAAGGCAAAACCCCAGAGCTAAAAACGGTTGGGCATGCAAAATCAGAAATCAATAAACGTCCTGCTAGCGCGTCACTCTATTTACCAATGGAAGGTTTGAAGGATTATCGTTTAGAGATCCAAAAACTGCTATTTGGTGCGGATTGTCCTTTAATTGCACAAGAGCGTATCGCAACCGTACAAACTATCGGTGGTTCTGGTGCATTAAAACTCGGCGCTGATTTCCTTCATCACTATTTCCCCAAATCAGAAGTATGGTGTAGCGACCCAACATGGGAAAACCATGCATCAATTTTCTCTGGTGCAGGAACAAAAGTGCACTACTACCCTTACTTTGATGAAAAAACCAAAGGGGTAAAATTTGAGGAAATGCTAGCAACATTTAAGCAGCTGCCAGAACAAAGCATTATTTTGATGCACCCTTGCTGCCATAATCCAACGGGGTCTGATTTGACTCCAGAACAATGGGATGAAGTGACTAAAGTCGCTAAAGCCCAAAAATTGATCCCATTCTTAGATATCGCATATCAAGGTTTTGCAGAAGGGATCGATGAAGATGCTTATGCGATCAGAACAATGGTCAAAGCAGGATTACCCGTATTTGTTAGCAACTCATTCTCTAAAATCTTTGGTATTTATGGTGAGCGAGCAGGTGGCCTGTCAGTGATCTGTGAAAATGAAGATGAACGCGACCGTGTATTAGGGCAATTGAAAGCGGGTGTACGCCGTTTATATTCTAGCCCTCCATCTAATGGGGCTAAAATTGTGGCTCAAGTGCTGACAGATGCTGAGCAAAAAGCACAATGGTTACAAGAAGTAGAAGAAATGCGTGTACGTATTTTGGAAATGCGTACCGTGTTAGTGAACGAGCTGAAAAAGGCGCTACCTGAAAAGAATTTTGACCACTTATTGAAACAACGCGGTATGTTCAGCTACACCGGTTTTTCAAGAGAACAAGTTGCTCGTCTAAAAGATGAATTTGCTGTTTATTTAGTTGGAACGGGTCGTGTATGCATGGCTGGTGTTAATCGCCATAATGTTCAGCGTATTGTTGAAGCTTTTGCAGCGGTAAGCGAATAAATAATCAGTAGATAATTGATTGATAGAAAAACGCAGGCTTAGCCTGCGTTTTTTATTATCTCAATCCGGAAGACTGGTTATTATTACTAATAACCACGCGTTAAGATAGGCTTTAAGAAACGCGCTGTATGTGATTTTTCACATTCAGCGACTTCTTCTGGAGTTCCTGAAATCAGAATTTCTCCGCCACCGCTTCCTCCTTCAGGGCCTAAATCAACAATCCAGTCGGCTGTCTTGATCACATCTAAGTTGTGTTCAATAACCACAATGGTGTTACCTTGATCACGCAGTTGGTGCAAGACGGTAAGTAACTGTTGAATATCAGCGAAATGCAGCCCTGTGGTTGGTTCATCAAGAATATAAATAGTTTGCCCAGTTCCACGTTTTGATAGCTCACGTGCTAATTTAACGCGTTGCGCTTCACCACCTGAGAGTGTAGTCGCTGATTGTCCTAAGCGAATATAAGACAGCCCAACATCCATTAAGGTTTGCAGTTTACGTGCGAGTGCAGGTACGGCATCAAAGAAATCACGTGCCTCTTCGATCGTCATATCAAGGACTTCATGAATGCTTTTGCCCTTATATTTGATTTCTAAAGTTTCGCGATTATAACGCTTACCTTTACATTGATCACAAGGCACATAGACATCAGGTAAGAAGTGCATTTCAACTTTGATCACCCCATCACCTTGGCATGCTTCACAGCGCCCGCCTTTGACGTTAAAACTAAAACGTCCTGGATTATAACCACGGGTTCGTGATTCAGGTACGCCAGCAAATAGCTCACGAATTGGTGTAAATACACCTGTATAAGTTGCAGGGTTGGAACGTGGCGTACGACCAATTGGACTTTGGTCAATATCAATCACTTTATCGAAATGCTCTAAACCTTCAACATCCAAGTAAGGTGCTGGTGTGATTGTGGTAGCACCATTCAATTGACGTTGTGCGATTGGGAACAAGGTATCGTTGATTAATGTTGATTTCCCTGAACCTGAAACACCTGTGATACAGGTAAATAAACCAACTGGTAGTTTTAAGGTCACATTTTTCAGGTTATTACCTTTGGCGCCAAATACGGTCAGCATCTTGTCTTTATTGACTGGGATACGTTTTTCGGGGATCTCAATGCGGCGTTCACCACTCAGGAATTTACCAGTCAATGATTCAGGGTTAGAGACAATATCTTCTAATGTGCCTTGAGCGACGATTTGTCCGCCATGTACCCCCGCACCGGGACCAATATCAATAATATGATCTGCGGCACGGATTGCATCTTCATCGTGTTCAACCACGATGACGGTATTACCTAAGTTGCGTAGATGGATTAAGGTTTCTAATAAACGGTCGTTATCCCGTTGATGTAGACCGATTGATGGTTCATCCAGCACATACATGACTCCAACTAAACCAGCACCGATTTGGCTAGCAAGACGGATACGTTGAGCCTCACCTCCAGATAAAGTATCTGCTGAACGTGATAGGGTTAAGTAGTTGAGACCCACGTTAACTAAGAATTTCAGTCGATCACCAATCTCTTTTAGGACTTTTTCTGCGATTTGCGCACGTTGCCCACTTAGCTTGAGATTTTGGAAAAACGCCATTGCGTGACCAATGCTGTAGTCGGCGATTTCTGGTAGTGTCGTATTTTCAACGAAAACAAAGCGTGCCTCTTTACGTAAACGTGTACCGTGACATGTCACGCAAGGACGATTGCTAATATATTTTGCTAATTCTTCGCGAACTGCGGTTGATTCCGTTTCTTTATAACGACGCTCCATATTATTGAGTACGCCTTCAAAAGGATGGTGACGCACTGTGATATCGCCGCGATCGTTACGATATTTAAACTCAATGCTTTCTTTCCCAGACCCATAGAGAATAATTTTTTGAATCGCTGGGCTGAGTGAATCATAAGGTGCTTCAACATCAAATTTATAATGTTCAGCAAGAGACTGTAGCATCTGGAAGTAATAAAAATTACGACGATCCCAACCACGGATCGCGCCACCGGCTAATGAAATCTCGGTATTTTGGATCACTCTTTCGGGATCAAAGAATTGTTGCACACCAAGACCATCACAGCTTGGGCAGGCGCCTGCTGGGTTATTAAATGAGAACAGGCGCGGCTCTAATTCAACCATGCTATAACCACAGACTGGGCAAGCGAAGTTAGCCGAGAAAATTAATTCTTCAGCTTTAGGGTCATCCATATCTGCAACAATTGCGGTACCGCCGGATAACTCTAACGCGGTTTCAAATGACTCAGCCAAACGCTGAGCAATATCATCACGGATCTTAAAGCGATCAATAACGACTTCAATAGTATGCTTCTTTTGTAGTTCAAGCGTTGGCGGATCGGAGAGGTCGCACACCTCACCATCGATACGTGCACGGATATAGCCCTGTGTGGCGAGATTATCTAATAATTTTACGTGTTCACCTTTACGATCTTTCACCACAGGTGCAAGTAACATCATTCGGCGCTCTGCCGGTTGGGCTAACACGTTGTCGACCATTTGGCTGACGGTTTGTGCCGCTAATGGGATGTCATGATCTGGGCAGCGAGGCTCCCCCACTCGGGCAAATAACAAACGTAGATAATCGTGGATCTCAGTGATTGTTCCTACTGTTGATCTCGGGTTGTGGGAGGTTGATTTTTGTTCAATCGAAATCGCTGGTGATAGACCTTCGATATGGTCAACATCAGGTTTTTCCATCAAAGAAAGAAATTGCCTTGCATAGGCTGATAGAGACTCAACATAACGCCGTTGGCCTTCTGCATATAGCGTATCAAAGGCTAATGAAGATTTCCCAGAACCAGACAACCCAGTAATAACTATCAGCTTGTCTCGGGGGATGATGAGATTGATGTTTTTCAGATTATGAGTGCGGGCACCGCGTACTTCGATATTATCCATTTACCACTTCCCGGATGATTTGATAGTGAACAATCATAAGTGGATCATTATCGCACAACTTAAACTGAATGGATATACAGTATATTATTAAAATGATACAACTTAAATAATTCGAGGTGTAACTAGGTGGTATGGAATAGGGCGCTAGGAACATAGATAAATGTGATGAGTAGTGAATGAACGCAGTCAACTCGAAAGATGGCGAATATAATTACAAAGCGGCTCGCATTTTGATTAACCCACTGTTATTTTCATCAGTAATGCGTATGCAATAGAGGATAGGTCGTGCTAAACTTCACGATTAATACAGAGATTAAATTTAATGCATCAGGAGTAATTAAATGGCCAGCAGAGGCGTAAATAAAGTAATTCTTATCGGTAACTTGGGGCAAGATCCTGAAATCCGTTACATGCCTAACGGCGGTGCTGTGGCAAACCTAACTCTGGCAACTTCTGAAAGCTGGCGCGATAAGCAAACCGGTGAAATGCGTGAAAAAACCGAATGGCACCGTGTAGTGATTTTCGGAAAATTAGCTGAAGTTGCAGGCGAATACCTGAAAAAAGGCTCACAAGTTTACATTGAAGGTTCTTTGCAAACACGTAAGTGGCAAGATCAAAGTGGTCAAGATCGTTACACCACAGAAGTGGTTGTTAATATTGGCGGTTCAATGCAAATGTTAGGTGGCCGTGGCGGTGATTCATCAGGCCAAAGTCAAGGTGGTCAAGGTGGTTGGGGTCAACCTCAGCAACCAGCGGCAGCTCAGCAATTCAGTGGCGGCGGGGCTCCAGCACGTTCACAAGCTCCAGCTCCACAAAGTAGTGAACCACCAATGGATTTCGATGACGATATTCCGTTCTAAGAGTGGCTATTAAGAGCTATTCTGAAAAAGCCCCGTTTATCGGGGTTTTTTGTTTGATATAAGCAAAGATCTAACTTTAGAAAAACAATTTTAGAAGTGAAAATATAAGTGATATTTAAATTGACTAATCAATTTATGATATTTTCTATCGATTAATTTAATATTTAATTTTGAGCTGGTGTTAAATATAAAAATAACTCTAGGCATTACTTCAATAATAACTTTATTTATGAATACAAACCTTAAGATTTTATTAAGATTGATTTAATTAATAGTGTAACGAAATATAAATCGGGTATTTTTGTTTTTTACTAAAAAATAAAGCTCCAATCGCTTAAGATGTGGAGCTTATTAGAGGGTTATACGGTTATATTTTAAATTTAGATATTTTTTCATATTAGCTGATTAAGCTACCTGTGGTTCTAACAGCGGAAGGTCATTATCACAAATATCAGCAAGACGGTATAAAGAAGGTGACGTTCCTAAATACGCTCTAAATCTTTTTGCGAATGATTGCTGTGAATCGAATTGGTATTTTAATGCTATATCAATTACTTGCATGTCTGTTGTTCGTAGGTCTTTTGCTGCTTCACTGATCCTTCTACGACGAATATATTCCCCTAAGGGTATACCTACAACTTTACGGAATACCCGCTGTAAGTGCCATTTTGTATACCCAGCATGCTGTGCAATATCATCTAATAATAATCGGTTGGTAAGATTTTCTTCTATCCAAACAATAATATCGGAAACGACAGTAGACTGGAATTGAGTATATCTGTTGTTAGATGAGATGGATAATTTGTTATACATAATGATTTTCCTGCTTGTTAGATTATAAGCATAGCCTCCATTTAGTCGGTTTTAAATAAATAAAGATTAAACAAACTACAATGCCGATTGTTGTTGAGCAATAAAGTGATTTCTACTATGAAAAATAGTGATTACATCGGCATTTACTGTATTTAGCTATTTATCGAGAAATTTTTCTTTTAATATTCTAATTCCAGCATTAGCTGTAACTTTATTGCTAAATTGATAAATAATAATTCTCTTTTGTAGGGAGAGTAATTAATATAACTCACGCTATTTTTGTAACGCAGCGGATAACATTATTAAATTCAAGCTAAATGTGCCCATAGTTTTTTGATTCATAGGGTTAGCTGTAGATAGTAAAATCTTTAAAGATTACAGTTCATATAAAACCAGCCGTTAATACCCATAGCAAATTTTGTGATGGCTGATTTTTCATATTCATCTTCTTGAAATCCTACCTGCTCGTAGAGTCTTTTAGCCCCAAGATTAGATTCAGCCACATACAATGAAACTCTTTTTGCTGGTGTATTGAGCTTGGCATAGTGATTTATCCAAGCTAGGATAAATTTCCCGATGCCTTTCCCTTGGAACCGTGTATCAACCCCAATATAGGCAATATGAGCCTCATCATTTTCAGGTGTGTATTTAAGTAATGAATACACCCATTGTGCTTTTAAAAATGTCAATAAACCATATTTTTTCACCATTCTAATGACGTCATTGATGGGCATTCGTGGCAACTTTTCTGATTGTCCAGAAAGAGAGATACCAAAAGCAGCGACGACGTTGTTTTGATATTTCACTATAAATTGCCTTTCTGATTTATCAGTAAATTGGATTTTCCAGATGTCATCGATCAGCGCTTGCAAAGTTGTATTTTCTGATTTTTTTAACATCACAAATTTGCTTTTAAAGGACTGAAAAAAGAGCGCCGATGATGCTAAGATTGACTCACTAGATAAAGGCTCGATATTGAGTAAGTCTAAGCTAAAATTTTGCTTTTCAATTAGCATAGGTTGGCCTTGTCACGATTAACTAATTATAGATAGAGTAATCAGTCTAGTTTTTTATGTCCAGTGTTTTTGGGAGATATCTATGTCGGCTCAGACCGAAAGGCAAAAAGCAAAGAAAAAACAAATTATTGATGCTGCGATTAGCTGCTTTATTGAAAAAGGCTTTCATGCAACATCAACTGCTGAAATATGTAAAGCCGCTGGAATGAGCCCTGGGAATTTATTTCATTATTACCCAACCAAATATGCCATTATCGAAGCTATTGCCATAGAAGATCAGCTTTATTTTGAGCAGATCTTAAATTCAGTTGAAGAAGCTAGTTCATCTATTGGATCCGTGATCTTAATGATGACAAGATTGATCGAGCTATATAACGATCCTGACTATGCGCGAATTAGTATCGAAATTTTCGCTGAAGCTAGTCGCAATCCTGAGATTAACCGTATTTTTGTTGAAAACGATAAAAAACTACGGGATAAGCTGACAGCATTAATCATTGAGGGGCGAAACAAGGGGGAAATAGACCTCCAGCTACACCCTGAGAATACTGCATCTTGGCTAATGACTACAGCTGATGGAACAATCGGTCGTGAATTAATGGATCCCGAATTTAACTGGCAAGAAAGTCTTGATGCTTTTATTTTTATGATTAAGAAAACACTATCAACGTAAAACTCGATTGTTAAAGAGCAATGATTTAAAAACCAGTATTTAAGAACATTGTGGTAGGTGATATGCCTACCTCTAATGTGGAAGATATTTTTTTAATGATAGATAGGTTACAAAGATCATCAGAGCTGCGATAACCGTTACGATATTCATAAGTTGCCAGCCAAGTGAGAAGAATAATACTCCTGCGCCAAGGCTGCCTATTGCGCCAAAAGAGTAAATCAGGAAATCTGTCATACCTTGCACTTTGCCTCGTTCATGAGCTTGATAGCTATGAGGTAATAGGCTGGTAGTGCTAATTAAAATTAAATTCCATGCAAGGCCAACACAAATACCTGACAGTAGATAATTATAAAAATCAGTGCCAAGAAGATTCATTGTGGCAGATAACATCAGTAATAAAATGCCCAAAGAGAGGATCTTTTTCGCACCGATTTTTTGCACTAGATGCCCTGTAAAAAATGAAGGAGCAAACATACTCAGCACATGGCACTGAAATACAATTGCGATCAACGCAAATGAAAAACCATGTTGTTTCATGGAAAGTGGAATAGAAGCAAAAGTAAATACGACTAATGCATAACCAGCAGCACTGACAACAGCAATTAATTTGAGTATTGGCTGTGAGTACAGTTGTTGATAGCTACGCTTTTGGTCAGTGTTATCCTGTTGGTGCAGAGATGTTTTCTTTAATGGGATATTGAGCAATAGCACAAAGGCGATTAGGTAGATAACCACTAATACGCTAAACGGACCCGCAAATGGATACGCGGAAAAAAAGCGCTGCGCTGTTACGGCAAGTGTTGGCCCAATTAAAGCGGCGGCAATACCGCCACTCATAACTAAACCAACTGCTTTAGCATGCAAATATTGAGGCGCTTCTTCAAGTGCAGCAAAACGAAATTGTTTTGCCGTACCAATGGCGACCCCAGTAAAAAATAAGCCAATCGAGAAAAGAATTAAGTTGTGATAAATAATTCCTAAGATGGATAAAATCGCGCCAATCATTCCAGCAATATTGCCAAAGATAAAGCCAAATTTTCTAGAATATTTCTGCATGAAATAGGCAATGGGGATCGTCGCCATAATCAGACCAATATATTGACTCAATAACGGTATTGTCGAATAACTCGGATCTGACGAAAGCGCTTCACCAATGACAACGGCAGTAGAAAGCACAATGGCATTTCCCGTGGTAAATAGTGCTAATGCAATTGTTAACCACCAAACATTTTTTGGCATAACACCCTCTAAAATAAAGAAAATAAATTGATATTGCCGCTACATTTCAATTGTGGATGGCGTTGGATGTTTGGCATCTTACAACTTCAAGTTGACTTGAAGTCAAGGAGGAAGAAATACTATTTTTAACTAGATAATAATATTTCATAATTGAAGATTATTAGATAAATCGTTTGTGTTTATTTAATGTGATATTGATCGCGTTTTACATTCGCGGTATATAAAATTGGAAAAAATGATTGTTATTATGAATTAGATGTGTTTTCTTAAAAGCACTTACACAGAATAATGATTAATAATTTAAACTCAGAATTGATTAATAGGATTAACCCGTGAACATGACTCTTCATCATTCAAACCTACTACTTACCGCGCCACGTGCTGCGGTGGTCGTGCGTGTGGTGGTGGTCGTGGGCTTAGCGCCGTAACGGGTACAAATCAACGCAGATTTAGAACCCCGCCGGCGCGAACCGAGCGGGGTTTTTTTATGACCAACCGCTCGGATCCGCCGCCTAGTGTGAAGGATAAAAATTATGAGCAAGTCGGGCGCAACATCATCAAACAAAACCTGTTTTACAGGCGCTGAACTGATAGTTCACCTGTTGGAAAAACAGGGTATCACCATTGTATCGGGGATCCCCGGTGGAGCAGCACTGCCTTTTTACGATGCTTTAGGGAAAAGTAAACAAATCCGCCATATTCTTGCTCGCCACGAGCAAGGTGCCGGTTTTATTGCCCAAGGCATTGCGCGTACCACGGGTAAAGCTGCGGTATGTATCTCTTCCAGTGGTCCGGGAGCAACTAACCTTGTGACCGCTATTGCTGATGCTAAGCTCGATTCTATCCCATTGGTTTGTATAACAGGGCAAGTACCCTCTTCAATGATTGGGACGGATGCATTTCAGGAAGTCGATACCTATGGTATTTCGATTCCAGTCACTAAACATAACTATTTAGTTCGTGATATCAATGAGTTGCCAAAAGTCATTTGCGATGCATTTCGTATTGCAGAATCAGGACGTCCGGGGCCGGTTTGGATTGATATCCCTAAAGATGTACAAACAGCAACGATTGAGCTTGAAGCATTACCTGAAATTCAGGCAAAAGATAAAGCGCCTAGTTTTGATATGGAAAAAGTCCTGCAAGCAGCCGAAATGATTAATCAGTCCAAGCGACCTGTTCTCTATTTTGGCGGTGGGGTGATTAGTTCTGAATCGACTGAAACAGCGGTTGCTTTTGCTGAAAAAGCCTCATTGCCAACCACCATGACACTTATGGCGCTGGGGACGCTTCCTATGCGCCATCCGCTTTATTTAGGCATGTTAGGTATGCACGCCGCTCGTAGTACTAATATGGTGATGGAAGAATCTGATTTACTCATTGTTATTGGTGCACGTTTTGATGATCGCGCAATTGGTCGAGCAGAAAAATTTTGCCCTAATGCGAAGATCATTCACGTTGATATTGATAAGGCGGAAATCAGTAAAATCAAACGCCCTGATATTGCGATAAATGCGGATGCAGGACAAATTCTTGAGTTATTGTTGCCATTGGTTGAACGAAATCAACGTGAAGAATGGATAACTCGTGTTAATGAATTGAAGCAGAACTATCCATTAAATTTAAGTGAGGCAGATAATCCATTAACTCACTATGGCTTAGTCTTAGCGGCGGCAAGAGCGGCGGGTGAAGAAGCGATAGTGACTACGGATGTTGGGCAGCACCAAATGTGGGCTGCACAGGTTTATCCATTGTCACGTCCACGCCAATGGCTGACTTCTGGCGGTTTAGGCACGATGGGCTTTGGCTTACCCGCAGCAATTGGAGCGGCTTTAGCTAATCCAGATAAGACGATCGTTTGTTTTTCAGGTGATGGCAGTTTAATGATGAATATTCAAGAGCTTGCTACCGCAGTTGAACATCAATTGAATATTAAAATTGTTTTGATGAATAACCAAGCGCTAGGCATGGTTTATCAGCAGCAAGAGCTGTTTTTTGACAACCGCATTTATGCAGCCGCTTATCCATATCAAACTGACTTTATTAAGATAGCGGCGGGGTTTGGTTTGCAAACCTGCGATCTTAATACCGAAGCCGATCCTGAAATGGCGCTTGAAGCCATTATGAACACGAAAGGTCCTTGCTTAATTCATGCCCTGATCGATGTGAACCAAAAAGTTTACCCAATGGTTCCCCCAGGTGCAGCTAACATTGATATGATCGGAGCGTAATTATGGTTTTTGAACATCACCCTATTGCTTTGGAACTTATTGTCCGTAACCATCCAGGCGTTATGTCACATATTTGTGGCTTATTTGCTCGTCGAGCATTTAACGTTGACGGTATCCTCTGTATGCCAATTAAAGATAAAGATGAAAGCCGCATATGGTTGTTGGTACAAAAAGATGAACGTTTGTCGCAAATGATTAATCAAGTTGAGAAATTAGAAGACGTTAGAGAGGTTCGTTTTAGCGACGATCTGCGGTTATTTGAGACAATGCAAAACTACCTACAATAGGTAGGTTAGACTTCAATTTGAAGTGCTTTTTGTTAAATACGTGATGATTATGCTGCCATCGGTTTATTCATCTGCCATCTAGCAGCGTCTTGAATTATTCAAAGTATTTATACTCGTTATACTTCAAGTTGCAGCGTTGTTGACTACGTTCACTCACGCCAGTCACATCGTTTTCTATGCTCCTAGCGATTCGTTCACTTGTCGCCTAGCTGCACCTCGAATTATTTAGAGTATACATATTCAACCTACACTCACCCTGTAGGTTGAATTTTTTTGTGGGTAAATGACACAATCAAAGTACATTTGTTCGTTTTTAAATGATTGGTGTTTCCTAAAGCGAACAATGGTGATATAACAAGCTAAACATCACCGTACTATTAAGTCACCATTGCGAGGTAGATTATTCATGCAAAACAATCTTTATCTTACTGAAACTTATCTTTGTGAAATCCAAACAACCATACTAGAACAGGGACAAGATGACGAAGGTCAATGGGTTGCGCTTACTGATAATATTTTTCATCCTCAAGGTGGAGGGCAGCCCGCAGATACGGCTTGGATTAATGAACAACCCGTTCGTATTAAGAAACATTTGAATGGTTTGGTTGTGGCTTATGTCGCTGAAGAGCTGAAGGCAGGTGTATCTGTAACTGCTAAAATTGATCAAGAAAAGCGTCAACATTATGCGGCGTTGCATACAATGGGGCACTTATTAAGTTGGGAAATGGCACGTTTTGGTTGGAAAGGACAAAAAGGCCATCACTTTCCAGATGAATCACGCGTTGAATTTAGTGCCATTAGCGATGATGCGATCCCACTTGAACAATTAAATGATCAGCAAATCGAGCAGTTAGTGAATGAAAGCTTATTGGGTGATCACCGTGTATCCATAGAACAACGAGGAGATCTGCGCTTATGTAGTGTGAGCGAAGGCGACGAAGTACCATGTGGAGGAACGCATGTAGATTCACTGGGGAAAATCTGCCAATTTGCAATTAAATCAATGAAATTCAAAAAAGGTACTCTACGTATTAGCTATGATGCAAAGCACATTAATGATTAGATACCATCACTAAGGTGTGAATAGGTCATCACGACGGTTGCATTCAGTTCCCCCTCCATACATAAGTAGGAATGGGGGAAATCGCAGCTAAAGGCATAAAAATCGCCTTCTTCTAACAAGACAGTTTGTTCGTTTTTTAAACGCAACATTAATGAGCCGGTATGCAACATAATGTGTTCATGGGTACCGCTCATATGAGCAGGGCTGTTAATGACAGCACCGCGTTTCATATTGAGTTGCCAGATTTCTGAAATATTGCCCATATTAATACGAAACTTGAATTGTTGCGTATAGTCGCCTTGCATTGGTGTTGATTTCACTAAATAGGGGTAAGCTTCGTGCTGGAGAGTGAAGAGGTCACTAAGAGGAAAACGTAGTGCGATCGCAATGGCTTCTAAGGTATCAATTCGCGGGTTAGAATCCCCTGATTCTAGTTTTGACAGTGCCGCTTTTGAGATCCCTGATAAGCGGGAGAGTTCATTTAATGACAGACTTCTTGCTTGTCTCAATAAACGTACTTTTTGTCCAATTTTAATATTAATTTTTTTGTCCACGATTTGCTGTCCCTGAAAGTGAAACTATGCTGTAAATTCTAACATAATAGCCATTTTATGCCAGAAAGGTATTGTTGATAAAATAATCTTTTGGAAATGAAAATAAATTACCTTAAGTACCTTATTTAATCGTTAACTTAAATAGTTCATGAAAAATAATGATGAGGCTATTTTATTTTTCTAGAAGAATTTATAGTGGATAAAAATCTCTCTTATAGGGTTTCACTATGCCATTTGATTTCTTTTCTTTAGAAATGATGATTTGTTTTATCACGTTATTATGTGCTTATTTAGTTTTTGGGATGGCTGGCTTTGGTTCTGCATTGATTGCAACACCAGTATTAGCGATGTATTTGCCATTAAATATGATTGTCCCGATATTGGCGCTGATCGATTTAACAGCAGCGCTGCTTAATCTAATAAAAGATGGTAAAAATGCAGATTATCAGGAAATAAAATGGATTATTCCACTTATGGTGGTTGGTAGCTTGATTGGCGCCGCTATCTTGCTAAAAACACGTCCTGATATCTTGGTTTTACTGTTAGGTATTTTTGTTATCTTTTATGTACTGCATTCATTTTTCTCAAAAAAAGGTCAATCACATTTTTCGAAAGTGCTAGTGATCCCTTTTAGTTTAGTGGGTGGGGTGTTTAGTGCATTATTTGGTAGCGGTGGCTTTATTTATGCCATGTATCTATCCAGTCGTATTGCCGATAAGCAACGCTTTCGCATTACACAAATGACATTAATTGGTTTTAGTACTTTAACGCGAGTCATTATATTTTTGGTTATGGGAGTGTATGTTAATACTGATATTTTATTAATGGCCTTAGCTTTTTCTCCTGCAATGCTACTTGGTATTTGGGCAGGGCGGCATATAACGCTAAAAATATCGCGAGAAGCTTTTTTAAAAATTATTAATATTATTATTTTAATTTCAGGGATTACCTTGTTATATCGCTATTTCTTTATCCTATAAAAATATAAAATATGCTATAATCACCGTTTCAATATCTATGACCTATGGTTATCAAAAACAATCATAGGTTTTTTACCTATTAAATAGACTAAAAATGGATGTTTTCGCTAGAAAACAATTGACATCACAATGAGCTCTGATAATCAGTGTTTACCGCATTTTCGCTATAGCCCTTCTTTTGCTATTTTTACCATTACAACCAGTATTGCCGTCATTGGTATCGTGATTGGATTAAGCATTCCAATGGTGGCTTTACGCTTAAATAATTATGGCATTAGTGAGCTATATATTGGCATTATTTCTGCCGCCCCTGCACTAGGGATGTTTTTAATTGCACCTGTTGTCCAACGCATCGTGTATTGGTGTGGAAAACGACAAGCCATGCTGATTGCAACCGTAGTTTCTGCAATTAGCCTGTTACCTTTGTTGAGCTCATTGCCATTATGGTTATTGTTTCCTTTGCGTTTGATCACAGGGTTAGCAAGTGGAGTATTAATTTGCTTAGGTGAAACATGGATAAATGAGCTATCCCCTGAAAACCGGCGCGGTCGCATTCTTGCTATCTATACAACCGTTTTTACGGTTAGTCAGTTATTAGGCCCTTCTTTTATTGCTTATTATGGTGTTGAAGATAAGTCTCCATTATTAATTTGCACTTTGCTGCATGTGATCTCTGTTGCTCTGTTTTTAATCATGGATCAAAAAATAGGCGATCGTATTTCTGCAACCGCTAGAGAATCGAATTTTTCAATTATTCAGTTTGTTAAAGTTGCCCCAGGTATATGCGCCGGTATCTTATTTTTTGCTTTTTTTGATGGCACGATTTTATCTATGTTCCCGATTTATGGGATGGGAATGGGGCATACGGAAGCTATCGCAGCAATGATGATCAGCGCTATTTTAGCGGGTGATGCAAT
Organism: Providencia sp. PROV236; assembly: GCF_033676985.1. NCBI lineage: Bacteria > Pseudomonadati > Pseudomonadota > Gammaproteobacteria > Enterobacterales > Morganellaceae > Providencia > Providencia sp. PROV236. The sequence continues at coordinate 604,171 of NZ_CP096297.1, forward strand.
TATGCAAATGCCATTCGGCTGGTTAGCTGATCATATGAACCGTGAAAAGCTGTATCGTATTTGTGGCGTCGCCACATTATTTGCCAGTTGTATGCTACCACTGCTGATCACCCATACTTATTTAATTTGGGTATTGCTGTTTGTATTAGGGGCAACCGCAGGAGCAATTTATACCATTGCTTTGGTTCAAATAGGGCAATACTTTAGTGGTAATGACCTCATTATAGCTAATGCGGCAGCAGCCATGTTATGGGGTGTTGGTAACTTATCGGGGCCACTATTAGCAGGAGTGGCGACATCGATTTCCCCATCGGGTTTACCTTTATTACTTATCGTAATTGCCGCACTTTTTTTATGGTTTACCCGCCGTAAATATAGTGCACAGGTCGCTCAAGAAGCTTAATCGTCATTAATTGGGTGTCAATAATTACACCCAATCTCCACTTATTCGATTGCCTTATAGACGACCAAATTCTCTGTAAATTCATCAGGACGATGATTGGTCCAAAATAGCGTCATACCTGATGGTGGTGGGTTAATCTGTTTTGATAAGACGATTAACCAACGGCATTGTTCAGGCTTTTCGAAACGATCTTGTCGTTGATGTAAGATTTTTGTGTAGTAATACAGCATTGGCGCTTCTGATTCACCAATGTTATCGGAAGCCATGCAATCATCAGCTTTATAGTTGCCTTTTAGTTGCTGGTTTAAGTCAACAAATACAGTTTCAAAACCTTTACTATAATCAATCCAGCCTACAAATAAGCTTAAGATCACTCCCCACATAATACACATACCGAGCGCCCAGTTTTGTATAGCGCGTAATGCAATCTGTGGGCTCACAAAGAGACTTCTTGAAAACCACACGGTAGTTAAGAGAAGTGCGCCGATAAATCCCCATATTGAAAATGACATTTGGTAGCTCATGGGGAGCCATCTGCCAAATGGGGCTAGCCATGTTGATGCTTTATCTGCTAAAGCGACGAAGTAGCAGGCCCACAAAAAGATAATCAATAGGGACCATAACATGGCTGAAAAATGGGAAAAGATGCGCAAGATTTTTTCAGGTAGGCGTAACAGGGTATGCGTACCCAGTATCGCCAGCGATGCAATAAAAGGGAGTAGGTAAAGTGCACGTCCACTAGCAGAAATTTGTAAAAGTAAGATCCCTAACAAAGGAAACATGGTGACCAAGTAAATATTGGGATTGTGTAAGCGTTTTAATGGATTTCTAAAAAAGTAAAGAACGGCCAGTATCCCTGATGGCAGAGCAAAAAAAGCAACAGCGGAAGGGATACGGGTTAAATTTGCTTTAGCTCCTAGTTTTTCAACGGAAAAACCTAAGAAGCGACCAATATTGTTTTCCCAAATCCATGTGATAAAGAGGTCGGGGTGCTGGCGGTATAATAAAATAGGCCAAGGCAAAATCAATAAAAGAGCAACTAACCCAGCAATAATTGCCGGTAACCAGAACATTTTTTGACGACATTGAGGCAGGAAGATGGGTGCAAGTAGTAGACTGAGCCATAGCACACCAGGTACAAACAAGCCTTTTGATAACATTGTGATTACGGTGCCAATCATTAGCCATAGTGCAGACATAATGATTTTTTCTTGGCGTATCAGCCCTTGAATACCATATAAACCAATAGTTGCTCCTGTAATTAACGCCACATCGGTGAACATATCGTGGCTGTGCCGTAAGATACCGGGAGCGCAGACATACAAAGCAAAAGCAATCCAAATACGTTTGTCATTGAAATCATTGGTATTAAAGGCACGACGAGCAAGTAAGATAAAGAAGGAAAAATTAACGACCATAAACAGCAAACTTGCACTACGCGCTGCATCATAAAGTGGCATAAATCCAGACAATAGATGAGAGGTTATGGTAGCAACCCAGTAATAAAGAGGAGGCTTCTCCATAAAGGGTTCACCCGCATTGGTGGGGACTAGCCAGTTACCGGTTTCAAACATGGTTTGAATAATACCAAAGCTGTAGTTTTCATCTTGTTTCCACGGGGTATGCCCATAAATACCAGGCAAAAGGTAGATAATTAGAAAACCAACAAATAAAATGAATGACAAGTTCTTAGGTAATGATAATTTTTGCATTATTTCTACAGTGAATATATATTCGCGATTGATAGTTTTTGCTGAAATTGGATTCTATCTTAGTGAAATTAAATTAAAGCTCAACAATGGAAAATTTTAATATTATGAATTTAAAGTTAATTTTAATTTAATTTATCATGGCTAGAGTATAGGCTAACAAAGAAAAATGCTTTCTAATAAATGTCATTCATAAAACTGATTTTTTAATAATTAAAATCGAATATTTATCATTCTTTACGAAAAACGTCTTTAATTATAACAAAATATTTATTAACTACACTTAAACGGGGTATGAAATCTATTTTAGAACTTAAATATGGCTATATTTAAGCACTTAATTCTCTGTCATGTATGACTTTTTTGAATATACTCGTCATCCTGCAAGTTGCAGGGCTTTTTGTTAAGACATAAGAGACTACGCGACGCTCGCGATTATCTATGCTCCCCCGACTATCTTCGCTTGTCGCTTAGCTGCAACTCGGCATATGCTGCTATGCTTCATGTTATCGCACCGTTCGTCAAGGCATCGTGATTATATTCATTCGTTACTCCTCATCTACTGCTGTATTCTTCTCGTGTTCCATTCATTTGGCGATTAGCCGTGCTTAGGGGAGTTTTAAGTAGATGGAGATATTCCAAGCGGATTTTTAGAAACAAGAGTGGTAATTTAACTTAAGTTATAGGTAATTTGGACTATCACTCGACTTAACTCGAAAACACTTGATCATCACGCCTATTTCGATTGATAATTGCACGCTTCATTATCCGCCATCCCGTATCAATAAAGCCAAACGATTGCGTCACGAACCATTCACTGAGGTCATGTCTTAATGGATCGTTCTGTTTTTTAAAAAGGTAATCGTTTTCGTCAGTGGGTGTGGTCGCGTTTAGTCATGTTTAGCAGGGGTATCTCCATGTCTGGCCAACAGGCTTCAACCAATTGTAAATTGGATAAATATTTTAAAATTTCAGCGCGCGGCTCCTCCGTTCGCCGTGAAATCATTGCGGGTTTAACCACCTTCTTGGCAATGGTCTATTCCGTCATTGTTGTTCCCGGAATGTTAGGACAAGCAGGTTTTCCTCCTACCGCCGTGTTTATTGCGACTTGTTTAGTTGCTGGTTTTGGCTCACTGCTGATGGGGCTATGGGCTAATTTACCTATGGCGATTGGCTGTGCGATTTCATTGACTGCATTTACCGCTTTTAGCTTGGTATTAGGACAACAAATTAGTATTCCAGTCGCTTTAGGCGCAGTGTTCTTAATGGGATGCTTATTTACCATTATTTCTGTCACGGGGATCCGTAGTTGGATCCTACGTAATATGCCAATGGGAATTGCGCATGGTACAGGTATTGGTATTGGCTTGTTTTTACTACTCATTGCAGCAAATGGTGTTGGTTTAGTGGTTAAAAACCCGAATGCAGGCTTACCTGTTGCACTTGGTGATTTTACGTCTTTCCCTGTATTGATGGCTCTCGCTGGTCTAGCTGTGATTTTTGGTTTAGAAAAACGCCGTGTACCGGGTGGTGTGTTGTTAGTCATTATTGCGATTTCAATCATTGGCTTGATTTTTGATCCTGCGGTCAAATACCAAGGCTTCTTTAAGCTACCGTCTCTGGGAGAAGATGGCTTATCGCTGATTTTTAATATGGATATCATGGGGGCTTTACAACCAGTGGTATTGCCAAGTCTATTGGCACTTGTGATGACTGCGGTATTTGATGCGACAGGTACCATTCGTGCGGTTGCTGGTCAAGCCAATTTGCTAGATAAAGACGGTCAGATCATTGATGGTGGTAAGGCTTTAACTGCCGACTCCGTCAGTAGCATTTTCGCAGGGGCTATCGGTGCATCTCCAGCCGCAGTGTACATTGAATCAGCAGCAGGTACTGCCGCTGGGGGGCGTACAGGTTTAACTGCTGTCGTGGTTGGCGTTCTGTTCCTTTTCATCCTCTTTTTATCTCCGCTATCGTATTTGGTTCCCGCATATGCAACAGCACCGGCTTTGATGTATGTGGGGTTATTGATGCTAAGTAACGTGTCTAAGTTAGATTTTGATGACTTTGTTGATTCAATGTCTGGTTTATTATGTGCCGTGTTTATCGTTCTTACTTGTAATATTGTTACAGGTATTATGTTGGGCTTTGCAGCACTTGTGATTGGGCGTATTTTTGCAGGGGAATGGCGTAAGCTAAACATTGGAACTGTGGTTATCGCAGTGCTTTTGGTGGCGTTTTATGCTGCTGATCTGGCAATATAGCACCGTTTAATCTGTTATGGCGGTCATGATGACCGCCCTCTAATGTATTATCGCGATTAATCTTAAAGTTTGAATAATTTTCCCGACTAAGCATCAGTTAACGATAGAATATACTCTAAATAATTCGAGGTGCAGCTAGGCGACTAATGAATGAGTCGCGAGGAGCATACAGTAGTATGTAACTGGCGCGAATGAATACAGTCACGATGCCTTAACGAAAAACGCTGCAACTTGAAGTATCACGAGTGTAGGTATAAGGCGGTGAATCAAGTAAAACCTGCGGGTTTTCACGAGTTGCTGGCTACTGAAAAATTTTATGGCCTAACGAGTTACCAAATATTCTGTTGCGATGGGCCATATTTGGGTTTTGGTTCGTTTAGCTAATCAGTAAGGGCAACATGGAAATTTTCTTTACTATTCTTATCTTGATCTTGGCAGTTTCTGTTTCTGGTGTAGTGACAAAAGTCCTCCCAGTTCGTGTTCCATTACCCTTAATTCAAATCGCGATAGGTGCCTTGCTTGCATGGCCTCAGTTCGGCTTGCATGTCACATTTGACCCTGAATTATTTATGGTGTTACTGATCCCACCTCTACTATTTGTTGATGGTTGGAAAACACCAACACGTGAATTTTTCCAGAATGGTCGAGAGATATTCATCCTTGTGTTAGTACTGGTATTGGTCACCGTTGTGGGGATCGGTTACCTAATATATTGGCTGATGCCGGGGATCCCTTTAATTGCTGCTTTTGCACTTGCGGCGGTACTCTCACCAACCGATGCGGTAGCACTCTCTTCCATTGTCGGTAAGGGGCGTATACCTAAGCGCATGATGAGTGTGCTAGAAGGGGAAGCATTGATGAACGATGCTTCCGGCCTTGTGGCTTTAAAATTCGCGGTCGCTATTGCGATGGGAACCATGGTGTTCTCCGTTTCAGGGGTGACTATCGAATTCTTCAAAGTGGCTGTGGGGGGCTTATTAGCGGGTGTCGTGGTGACATGGGTATACAGTAAGTCTTTACGTCTAATGAGCCGCTGGAGCGGTGATGATCCCGCAACACAGATCGTCTTTATGTTATTGCTACCGTTCGCATCCTACATGATTGCAGAGCATATTGGTTTTTCAGGCATTTTAGCTGCGGTAGCAGCAGGGATGACAATTACCAAATCAGGTGTGATCCGTAATGCGCCACTGGCGATGCGGTTACGTGCGGACAGCGTTTGGTCAATGCTAGAGTTCGTATTTAATGGTCTGGTATTTATCATGCTAGGCTTGCAGCTGCCGGGAATTTGGCAGACTTCAGTGATCCAAGCAGAACTGGATCCTAGTGTTGAAACATGGATGCTATTTGCTGCGGTTGCGGTTATTTATTTTGCTTTACTGATTTTACGTTTTTGCTGGTTATGGTTAATGAAAAGGTTTAGTCGCCTATTCTTAAAGAAAAAACCATTACAGTTTGCCAACTATACTGTGCGTGAATTATGGCTAGCTTCCTTTGCCGGGGTACGTGGTGCGATCACCTTAGCTGGTGTGCTCTCTGTTCCGTTGTTTTTAAGTGACGGCTCACCATTCCCTGCGCGTTATCAACTGGTATTTATTGCCGCAGGGGTGATCTTATTTTCAATCTTTGCTGGTGTGATAGCGTTACCGCTGCTACTGCATAATTTTAAAGTCGGTGATAAAGAAGCTGACATCAATGAAATTCGTATGGCAAAAGCTGCAATGGCTGAAGTTGCGATTGTTAGTTTAAATAAGATGGAAGAGCGTTTATCTGCTGATGTTGATGAAAAGTTGGATCCTGAAGATATCAGTGAGGTGGCTTCTAGGGTTACGGGTTACTTACGTCGGCGTACGGCGGGGCAAGATGAAATCGACCATAACTTATTGATTGAAGATCTTGAACGACGTTTTCGATTAACGGCATTACGTGCTGAACGCGGTGAATTATATCATTTACGTGCAACACGCAAGATCAGTAATGAAACATTGCAATCGTTACTGGTTGATCTCGACTTATTAGAAGCGGTTTTGATAGATAAGGAACATTAGCGCCTGTTTATCTTTACTGATCATATAAGAGATTAAAAAACAGACTGATTAATTGGCTAACTCTTTATGGTTTGAGTGTTGCCCTACGAGTTCGATTAAAGAACGTTTTACTTATTTGATACGATGTTGAGAGGCTCTTCTCTAGTCACTAGGTGGCGAACCTCTCGCCTTATTTAAAATGTTTTTAATTTGAATAAAAACTCACCTTTAAAGATAAACAAGCTCTATTTGAGAACGATATCATCATGTGGTTATTGGTAATTACGACGCTGCTTTGGGCAGCGTCTTTTAGTCTGATTGGGGAATTTCTTGCTGGGCGAGTAGACAGCTGGTTATCTGTTTTAATACGGGTTGCATTTGCCGCATTCGTTTTTCTGCCATTTTTACGTTGGCGCGGTTTTAGTGCCAAAATCATAGCACTGTATATGTTAGTAGGTGCATGCCAACTAGGTATTATGTATTTCTTTGTTTTCCAAGCTTATAAATACCTTAGTGTTGCAGAATTCCTCTTATTTACGGTGTTAACCCCCCTTTATGTAACATTGATTTATGATTTATTGGAACGTCAACGGCTACGAAAGGGCTATTTGTTTAGTTCTTTGTTGGCAGTTATTGGTGCAGCAATCATTCGTTATGATCACTTGAGCGAATCTTTCTGGCTAGGGCTTGTGTTTGTGCAGTTGGCAAATATTTTCTTTGCGGTTGGTCAGGTAGGTTATAAGCGTTTGATGGAAGTTCATCCGATCCCACAGCATCAAGCTTTCTCATGGTTTTATATTGGCGCAACGCTAGTGGCGCTCACTGGGTGGCTGCTCTTTGGTAATAAAACGATGATACCCACAACTCATGCACAATGGTGGGTTTTATTATGGCTGGGGGTTGTTGCCTCAGGTATTGGTTATTTTATGTGGAATTACGGTGCAACCAAAGTGGATGCCGGAACCCTTGCTATTATGAATAACATGATGGTTCCAGCAGGGTTACTGGTAAATTTCGCTATTTGGCAACAACATCCAGATTGGCTGAATTTTACCATTGGAGCAAGCCTAATTGTTGCTTCTCTGTGGGTGCATAAGCGTTGGATACTTTTACCGCCTTCACATAAGACAAGTTCTCCACAGCGTGACTAGCCGCTGTTTTAGTAAAAGCGTCAATAGCTGGTTGGCGTTGCTCACCTTCACGGCAGGCAGCGTATAACCGGCTCCATAAACCACTTCCTAGCGTTTTTGTTGTGATCAAGCCTTGCCTCTCGAATGAATCTACCGCCCAATGAGGCAATGCAGCAATGCCCATTTTTGCCGCGACCATTTGAATTAAGATCAGCGTGTTATCGACGGTTTTAATATTTGGTGAAACGCCAGCGGGTTGGAGGAAATGTCGCCATACATCAAAACGATTACGCTGTACTGGGTAAATTAGCAAAGTGTCATCAGCGAGATCGTGCGGCTCAATAATTGGCTTTCTTGCTAATGGATGATCATTCGCCACAATCAGCTTCACTTCATAATCAAATAGCGGTGTGTAGTGAATTTCTTTGTCAGCCAAAATATCGGATGTCAGCACAATATCCAGCTCTCTTGACAGTAACTCAGGCTGTGGGTCGAAGGTTACCCCCGATTTAAAATCAACAGAAACTTGTGGCCAAGTTTGCCTAAATTGCTGCAATGCAGGTGTCAGCCACTGAATACAACTATGGCATTCAATTGCAATACGCAACGTTGAAACTCCGGGTTCATTACAAATACGGATCGCATCTTTCACCAGCGGTAGCACTTGCTGTGCGAGTTGTAATAATACTTCCCCTTGTGGCGTAAAACGCAGCGGTTGGCTTTTACGAACAAATAACTTAAAGCCAAGGCGGTGTTCTAAGTCACTAAATTGATGTGACAAAGCAGACTGAGTCTGATGTAAGTACGTTGCAGCGGCGGCTAATGAGCCGTGTTGGTTGAGCGCTTGCAGCGTTTTTAAATGTTTTAATTCGATCATGAGAAACCTTCAAGATGACAATGAATAATTTGCGCTTGTGCTTTATACAGTACCTGTTGATTATAGATGTGTAAACATCTAGACGGCTAAATATTTTAAGGGGTCAATATGTCTGTTATAAATCATACACTTGGTTTTCCTCGTGTCGGTCTGAAAAGAGAACTAAAACGCGCACAAGAAGATTATTGGGCAGGCAAGATTGACCAAGCCGCACTTTTAGAGACTGGGCGTGAATTACGTGCTCGCCATTGGCAGCAACAAAAAGAGCAGGGCGTAGACCTGTTACCTGTTGGCGATTTTGCTTGGTATGACCAAGTACTCACCACAAGCTTGCTGCTGGGGAACGTACCTCCACGTCATCAAAATGAAGATGGCTCAATTGATTTAGATACACTGTTTCGTGTGGCTCGCGGTCGTGCACCAACCGGTAAGCCAGCGGCAGCGGGGGAAATGACCAAGTGGTTTAATACTAATTATCACTACATCGTGCCTGAATTTCAAAAAGGGCAAAAATTCAGTTTGTCATGGACACAGTTATTTGATGAGGTCGATGAAGCGCTTGCTTTGGGTCATAACATCAAACCTGTCGTAATTGGCCCAATTACTTATCTGTGGCTAGGTAAAGTTAAAGGTGAATCATTCGATCGTTTATCTTTGCTGAATGAGTTATTACCTGTATATCAAGAAATTCTTTCACGTTTAGCGCAAAAAGGCGTTGAATGGGTACAAATCGATGAACCTGCACTAGTTCTAGATTTGCCTACCGAATGGCAACAGGCGTACAAAACGGCTTATCAAGCCCTTACAGGAAAAACTAAGCTACTCTTAACCACCTATTTTGATGGTATCAGCCACCATTTAGACGTGATCAAGCAATTGCCAGTACAGGGTTTGCATGTAGACGTGGTTGCAGGGCGTGATGATATTGCCAACTTACACAATGCGTTACCTCAAGAGTGGGTATTATCATTAGGCATTATCAACGGCCGTAACGTTTGGAAAGCCGATTTAGGTGAAAAATTTGCGCGTGTAAAACCGCTATTAGGTCAGCGTACATTATGGATCGGTTCATCTTGCTCGTTGCTGCATAGCCCAATTGATCTCAATGATGAAACTCGTTTGGATGCAGAGGTTAAAAGTTGGTTTGCATTTGCACTACAAAAATGTGCTGAATTAGCCCTATTGAGCAAAGCACTTAATCAGCCAACAGAACAGCATATAGCTGAGTTAGAACAATACAGTGCGCCAATTCGTGCACGTAAAACATCGACGCGAGTTAACAATGCTGAGGTAGCTAAGCGTTTACAAGCGATCCGTGAAGGCGATGCAGAGCGTAATAGCGCATACCCAGTAAGAGCACAGCGCCAACGTGAACGTTTCAATTTACCGCTGTGGCCAACAACAACGATTGGTTCGTTCCCACAAACCAGTGATATTAGAACACTGCGTCTTGACTTCAAAAAAGGCAATGTTGACAAAACGCATTATCGTACCAATATCAGCGAGCACATTAAGCAAGCGATTAAAGAGCAAGAGCTGCTTGATATCGACGTTTTGGTGCATGGTGAAGCAGAACGTAACGACATGGTGGAATACTTCGGTGAACATTTTGACGGTTATGTATTTACTCAAAACGGCTGGGTACAAAGCTATGGTTCACGTTGCGTAAAACCGCCTGTCATCATTGGTGATATTAGTCGTCCTGAAGCCATTACGGTTGAGTGGGCTAAGTACGCTCAATCTTTGACAGAAAAGCCGGTCAAAGGCATGTTGACAGGGCCTGTCACGATCCTCTGCTGGTCGTTCCCACGTGAAGACGTTAGCCGTGAAACGATTGCGAAGCAAATTGCGTTAGCGTTACGTGATGAAGTGGACGACTTACAAAAAGCAGGTATTGGGATTATTCAAATTGATGAGCCAGCACTGCGTGAAGGGCTGCCACTGCGTAAAGATGAGTGGGCTGAATACTTAAATTGGGCGGTTGATGCCTTTAAACTCAGCGCAGCGATTGCAGAAGATGATACACAGATCCACACGCATATGTGCTATTGCGAGTTCAATGACATCATGGATTCGATTGCAGCACTCGACGCAGACGTGATCACCATTGAAACTTCGCGTTCAGATATGGATCTTCTAGATGCATTCGAAGACTTCGACTATCCTAATGAGATTGGGCCGGGTGTTTACGATATTCACTCACCAAACGTACCGAATGTCGAATGGATTGTCGCGCTATTGAGAAAAGCAGCAAATCGTGTGCCGGTAGAACGTTTATGGGTGAACCCAGACTGTGGTTTGAAAACACGTGGTTGGACAGAGACTCGTCAATCATTAGCCAACATGGTTGAAGCAGCGAAAAAGCTGAGAAATGAATATCAAAGCTAGTTAACAGTTTATTAGTAAAGAAGAAAACAGCAGGTTAAGCAAACGCTAACCTGCTGTTTTTTTTAATGATGATTAACCAAACAGTTTTTCTTTTAGCATGTTCATGCCAACTGCCGTTAAATCGACATTTTCTGGGATCACGCCTTCTGGGGTCGCATTACTGACCAGTTTTGGTAAATATTTAGCAATCAGCTCAGCCGTTTCTTGTGGATCAAACCCAACTTTTTGTGCGAGTTGCTGAATATCTAAATTACCAAACACTTGAATAAGCTGATTAACGCTAACAGGCAAGTTTTCGCTATTACCGATCCATGACTGAATGATGTCACCTAAGCCTTGTTGATTAAATTTATCAGCCACTCCGGCTAACCCGCCTTGCTTATCAATCCATTCAACAACAGATTGAAACTGACTCATTTTATCCCCTGCAACCATAGTGACCAGTTGATCGAACAGACCCATTTTTACTCCTTGCTATCGCGCTAAAACCACTAAAAATTAATTAATCGGCTATTTTGGCGAATTTATACGGTGCGTCAATCAAAAATGGTGCGATTGCTAACAACTGAATGTAATCATTGATAAGTTTCCTTCACAAATTATCACAAAAGTATCAATTTGGGTCATATCACATTTTTTATCACACTGTAGTGTGAAAGGTTTTGTGAATTGTGAAAAATTATAATTGATTATTTATCAGGTGGTTGGGTTTTAATTGTTTATTTTTTATATTATTCATAATGTGATGGTCATCATGTGTTTGTGAATTTTATTGTGTGAAAATTCACACCAATAACAAAGATTAACAACATCAGGGGTTGTTATGGAAAATGTCATTAGCAATGTTGGAGTCATTGGACTTGGCTCAATGGGAATGGGGATCGCAAAATCATTAATAAGAAATCAGATCCCAACTTATGGCTTCGATCTTAGCCAAGATGCCTGCCAAATCTTAAAACAAGCAGGTGCCGTTGCGGTAGGGCAAAATGCGGCTGAATATGCACCGCAACTCCAAGCGCTATTGCTTGTAGTGGTCAATGGTAAACAAGTTGAGTCGATACTGTTTGGCGGTGATGCTCCTTTAGTCGAACAACTGAATGCAGGGACGATTATTGTCTTGCATAGCACATTATCTGCTGTGCAAACAAAACAGATCGCTCAGCGCTTGCAACAATACCAACTACCATTAATGGACGCACCAATTTCAGGTGGAGCTTTAAAAGCTGAACAAGGCCAATTGACCATTATGGCTTCGGGTCCATCTCATCTATTTGAACAGTTACAAGCGGTTTTTTCAGCCATTTCAGAGCGTTTATATCGAGTAGGTGATGAGGTCGGTCTTGGCTCAACGGTAAAAACCATTCACCAACTACTAGCAGGTGTGCATATTGCCGTTGCAGCAGAGAGCATGGCACTCGCAGCCAAAGCGGGTATCGACCTTGATATGATGTATGACATTGTCACTCATGCAGCTGGCAATTCATGGATGTTTGAAAATCGTATGCAACACGTGCTTGATGGTGATTATACCCCGAAATCATCCGTTGATATTTTTGTAAAAGATTTAGGGTTGGTGATGGAAACAGGCAAAGCACTCAATTTCCCACTGCCTATTGCAGCAACAGCTCATCAAATGTTTATTTCTGCCAGTAATGAAGGTTATGGCCTTCAAGATGACAGTGCAGTAATCAAAACTTTCAAAGGCATTTCTTTACCGGAGAAAATGGTATGACAGTAAAACTAGGTGTGATCGCCGATGACTTTACCGGAGCGACCGATATCGCTGGTTTTATGGTACAAAACGGTTGGAAAGTGGTTCAGTTACTCAATGAACCTGATGCAAATACCGTAGTACCACAGGATGTTGATGCAATTGTTATCAGCCTGAAAAGTCGTTCTTGTCCTGTTGATGAAGCGATCAATGCCTCATTAAACGCTTGTCGTTGGTTAAAAGAGCAAGCTCAGTGTCAGCAAATTTTCTTTAAATATTGCTCCACTTTTGATTCGACTGAAAAGGGGAATATTGGCCCAGTGACTGATGCGTTGATGAAACAATTAAATGCGCAACAGGCTTTGATATGCCCTGCACTGCCAATTAATGGCCGAACAGTTGTTCATGGACATCTGTTTGTTAATGGCCAATTGTTAAATGAAAGTGGTATGCAGCATCATCCAGTGACACCCATGACGGATGCTAACTTGATGCGAGTGATGGAAAAACAGTCTGAAGGTAAAGCAGGGCTGATTGCATTGCAAGACATCCAGCAAGGTAGTGCTGTGATTAAACAGCGTTTACTCACCTTGGCTGAACAAGGGGCAAGCTATGTTGTGGTTGATTCATTAACCATGAATGACTTATTACCTATCGCCGAAGCAGTAAAAGAAATGCCATTACTAACAGGCGGATCTGGCCTTGGCGCAGCACTGGCAAATGTTGATACAGGTTGTGAATGGGGCGCAGGAAGTCAGCGTGGCGCGAAACCCTCTAAACAAGGTCGTAAAACAATTATTTTGTCAGGCAGTTGTTCTGTGATGACGAATAAGCAAGTTCAGTGTTACCAACAAATTGCACCTGCAAAAGTGCTTGATGTGGGCGAATGTATTGAGAATCCACACTATGCACAACAGCTTGTCACTTGGGTGCAAGCGCAGAAAACAACAGGTTTAGCACCATTGTTATATGCCACACAACCCCCTGAGATATTGAAAAAAATCCAAGAAAATTATGGCGCTGAAGCAGCAAGTACAGCGGTAGAAAATATCTTTGGTGAAGTAGTTAAGTTATTACAAGCACAGGGCTATAACACTTTCATTATTGCTGGTGGTGAGACATCAGGCAAAGTCGTGCAAAGCCTAGGTACTGAACAATTAAGTATTGGAGCGCCTATCGCACCAGGGGTTCCATGGGTAGAAGATTTAACTAGCGGTTATTGGTTGGCACTCAAGTCAGGTAATTTTGGGCAAGAGAATTTCTTCCAGTACGCACAGGAGATGTTTGATGAGTGAAGAGAAGGCGCTGCGCCAAGAGTTAGCTGATTGGGCTAAATCGATGTTTAACCGTGGCTATAGCAGTGGTGGGGCTGGAAACATCAGTGCCAAACTTCCCGATGGCAATATTATTGTGACACCCACTAATTCAAGCTTTGGTGATTTAGATCCTGAAAGATTGAGTAAGTTAGATCCAGAAGGCAATTGGATCGATGGTGATAAGCCAACGAAAGAAGTGTCAATGCACATGGCGATGTATCGGCAACGTCCTGATTGCCAAGCGGTAGTGCATTTGCATTCACCTTGGTTAACGGCGCTATCTTGCCTATCAGGATTAGATAACCGTAATTGCTTACCACCAATCACGCCTTATTACGTGATGCGAGTTGGCAAACTACCACTGATTGAATATTTACCACCGGGAGATGACCGTATTGGTGAAGAAATTGAGAAATTAGCACCTAACCATAATGCGGTACTGCTTTCCAATCATGGTCCAGTGGTTGGCGGGAAGACCTTAAGGCAAGCTTTCTTCAATGCGGAAGAGTTAGAAGATACAGCTCGTTTATATATTACGTTGCGCCAGCAAGGTTTTACCACATTGACTGCTGAGCAGGTTAGTGAACTAGAAAACCGTTATCCAAAAAAATGAGGCATTAAAAATGGCGAAATTTGCAGCAAACCTCAGCATGATGTTTAACGAAGTTCCTTTTATTCAGCGTTTCGAGAGAGCGGCACAGGCTGGATTTTCAGGGGTTGAGTATCTTTTCCCTTATGAAGAACAACCTGAAGCTATTGCAGAACAGCTAAAAAAGAACGGCTTAACTCAAGTGTTATTTAATATGCCTGCGGGTGATTGGGCTGCCGGTGAACGCGGCATGGCATCTATCCCAGGACGTGAAAATGAATTTGCAGAAGGCGTGCAAACGGCACTGAAATATGCCAAAGCTCTCGGCTGTAAACAAGTACATGCGATGGCCGGTAAGCTAGATGCAAAATTTACACTAGAAGAGCAGCGCGCCTGTTTTATTAAAAATATTCAACAGGCGGCAGATGTGATGGCTGAGCACGGAATTCGTGTATTGATTGAACCGATCAATACGCGAGATATGCCCGGCTACTTTCTGACCACGCAGAAACAAGCTGAAGCTTTATTACCTGAAATTAATCGTGAAAATGTGTTTATTCAATTAGATCTCTATCACTGCCAAATCATGGAAGGTGATTTATTGAAAACAATTGAGCGTTTATGGGGTAAATTTAGTCATATTCAGATAGCTTCAGTACCATATCGCCACGAACCTGATAGCGGTGAAGTCAATTACCCATGGATTTTTAATCAATTAGATCAGATGGGATATCAAGGTTGGCTCGGTTGTGAATACCACCCTGCGGGTCGTACAGAAGATGGTTTGGGCTGGTTAAAGAAAGCACAACCGTAAACAGGAGAGTCTATGATCCCTTCAGAGCGCCGTGATTTTATTTATCGTTACGTTCATGAATACCAAACAGTATCTATCAGTGACTTAGTAGAACTGATGAATGTATCGCATATGACGGTAAGACGTGACATTCGCACGTTAGAAGAAGAAGGGAAAGTGGTTGCGATAAGTGGGGGAGTACGATTAAACGATGCATTACGCCAAGAGCTACCTTGGAGTGAAAAAGCGCGTTTACACCATCGCAGCAAACGTGAAATAGGCCAATTTGCCTCATCATTGGTTGAGGATGGACAAGTTGTTTACCTCGATGCAGGTACCACAACATTTGAGATAGCACGTGTGTTAGGTGAGCGTTTTAACTTAACAATTGTGACCAATGATTTCTCCATTATGCAGTATTTAATGGATAAATCTCAGCTCAATTTGTACCACACAGGAGGGCAAGTGGATAAACGTAACCATTCTTGTGTGGGGAATACCGCATCAATGATGCTGCAAACCTTAAATGTTGATGTGGCATTTATGAGTACTAGCTCTTGGGATTTATTGCATGGAGTTTCAACTCCACATGAAGAGAAAGTGCAAATAAAGCAAACATTGTTGGATGTCGCTCGGCGCTGCGTATTGGTTTCGGATAGCAGCAAATTTGGTAAATATGGCATGTTCCGTGTTTGCCCGCTTAATCAATTGCACGACATCATTTGTGATGATCATCTACCAGCTGATGCCGTGCAGCAGATAACAGAACAGAACATAAAACTTCATTTAATAAAAACATAAATCATCTTACCTAATGATAAATAGCTACAAAAAGCTATTTCAAGGAGAATAACAATGAAAGTTATCATCACTGGTGGCGCTGGCTTCTTAGGTCAGCAGCTAGCCGCTGCTTTACTTAAAAACAGCCAGGGTTTGCAATTTGATCAACTTGTTTTAGCTGATATTCAATGTCCTACATCACCGGTTGAAGATGCGCGAGTGACCTGTGTGGCGGCGGATCTCACTCAAGCAGGCGCGGCAGATAAACTGATTGATGCACAAACCGATATTATTTATCACCTTGCTGCAATCGTGAGTAGCCATGCTGAAAGTGACTTTGACTTAGGCATGAAAGTGAACTTTGAAGCAACACGTCAACTACTTGAAGTGGCACGTGAGAAAAATCCGGCTATCAAATTTATTTTCACCAGTTCATTAGCGGTATTTGGTGGTGAATTGCCTGATGTGATCACAGATCTGTGTGTAGTCAATCCACAATCCTCTTATGGTGCACAGAAAGCAATGTGTGAACTGATGGTAAACGACTACTCACGTAAAGGTTTTGTGGATGGTCGAGTGATGCGTTTACCAACTATCAGTATCCGTCCAGGCGTGCCTAATAAGGCGGCTTCTTCATTTGCTAGTGGAATTATTCGTGAGCCACTCAATGGCATCGAAAGCGTGTGCCCTGTCTCCCCTGATTTAGCACTGTGGTTATCTAGCCCAGAAACAGTAGTGAATAACTTTATTCATGCAGCAAGCATTCCGGCTGAAAAATTTGGTTTATCTCGCACCGTTAATTTACCGGGGATCACTGTTACTGTTCAAGGCATGATCGACGCACTACGCGATGTTGCAGGTCAGAAAGCGGTTGATCTGATCCGCTTTGAACCAGACGAAGCGATCAATCGTATTGTTGCCAGCTGGCCGGGTAAATTTGATATTAGCCGTGCATTAGGTCTGGGTTTCCGTGCTGATGGTTCGTTTGCGGATGCCATTCGTTCATTCATCACTCACCATGGCTCACAGCAATAGGGGATAAGCGATGTCCTATATTCCTATTATTGGCCTCGCGGTGGCCATATTTGTCCTGATTTTCTTGGTATTACGAACGCGTATTCATGCGTTACTTGCCATGTTGATTGCAGCAGCAATTGCCGGTATTTCAGGTGGATTGACCGCAGCAGAAACCGTCACTGTTATTACAAAAGGGTTTGGTACTACACTTGGCAGTATCGGTATTGTTATCGGCCTAGGGGTCATGATGGGAAGGGTACTGGAAGTCTCGGGTGCCGCTGAACAGATAGCATATAGCTTTATCCGTTGGTTAGGTAAAAAACGTGAAGAATGGGCGCTGGCGATCACCGGTTATATCGTGAGTATTCCCATTTTCGTTGATTCGGCTTTCGTTATTCTCTATCCATTGGCGAAAGCACTGGCAAAAAACGGTAAACGTAACCTATTAACCTTAGGGGTTGCACTCGCGGGTGGTCTGGTCGTTACTCACCATACTGTTCCGCCAACACCGGGGCCTCTGGGCGTTGCAGGGATTTTCGGCGTTGATATTGGTGCAATGATCTTAACGGGTATGACACTCGCACTCCCTTGTGTGATTGGTATCGTATTGTATGCGAAGTGGTTAGCGGTTAAATACCCTGAATTCATGCCAGATGAAAGTGGCAATGCTGATCTGAAAGAAATTCATGATCGCTATATGGAAGAGAAAGCGAACAAACCATTGCCAAGCTTATTCTTATCCGTACTACCTATTGTTACACCAATCCTGCTGATTTTTATTAATGCAGTGAATGGTTTATTACTGAAAACAGCAACCTTCCAAGGAATGGAAAGTAACTGGTATTTCCAAACGTTTGAATTCCTTGGTGCTCCGATTATTGCACTTTCAATTAGTGTGTTAATTGCAGTGTATACATTGATGCCAACAGCAACGAAAGAAGAAGTCATCGACCGTATGGAAGAAGGCTTGCAATCAGCGGGGATCATCTTGCTGGTAACAGGTGCTGGTGGTGCATTAGGTGCAGTATTACGCGACAGCGGTACAGGGAATATTTTAGCAGAGCATGTAGCGAGTTTGCCAATCACTCCAGTGCTGATCCCGTTTATTATTGCGACCTTAGTTCGCTTAATTCAAGGTTCAGGCACGGTAGCGATGATCACTGCGGCTTCTATTTCAGCGCCAATTATTAGCCAAATTCCAGACATTAACCTACTGGTTGCTGCGCAAGCTGCCACAATGGGGTCACTGTTCTTTGGTTATTTTAATGACAGCCTTTACTGGGTTGTGAATAGAATGATGGGTATTAAGGACGTTAAACAACAGATGATGGTCTGGTCTATCCCAACAACGATAGCGTGGGCAATCGGTCTGGTGGGCGTTCTGATCCTTGATGTAGTTCTCTGATAGTTAGCTATCTTTTATTTTGCCAATAATCAAAAGCACCATTCGTAGTTTGAATGGTGCTTTTTTATTAGTTTTTTTCATATCGTCTATACTGATTGCATAATTGAATGAGGATTAACATTTATTGTGATCTAAATCTCTTTTTGGTGAAACGTTATTGTTTTGTTTTTCATTAAAAGTGACCAAAGTCACTAAATGGTTTAGGGTTTACCGCTATATTACTTATAACGTATAAATTCAATGATGCCATTGTGTAAAGGAGTTTGATATGTCTGATGTATTCCACTTAGGCTTGAAAAAGAGTGACCTACAGGGTGCTACTGTTGCTATTGTTCCCGGTGATCCTAAACGTGTAGAAAAAATTGCACGCCTGATGGATAACCCAGTACATCTAGCTTCTTTGCGTGAGTTTACCTCTTGGCGTGGTGAGCTTGATGGTAAAGCGGTGATTGTGTGCTCAACCGGTATTGGTGGTCCTTCAACCTCTATTGCTGTGGAAGAGTTGGCACAATTAGGGATCCGTACTTTCTTACGTATTGGTACCACCGGTGCTATCCAAGAAAATATCAATGTCGGTGATGTATTAGTGACAACTGCGGCAGTGCGTTTAGATGGCGCTAGCCAGCACTTTGCTCCGCTAGAATACCCAGCAGTTGCTGACTTTACTTGTACGAATGCCCTTTACGATGCGGCCAAAGAGGCTGGCGCAACAGTGCATGTAGGTGTGACGGCATCATCAGATACTTTCTACCCAGGTCAAGAGCGCTATGATACCTATACCGGTCGCGTTATGCGCCATTTCAGAGGCTCGATGAAAGAGTGGCAAGATATGGGCGTGATGAACTATGAAATGGAATCAGCAACATTGCTCACCATGTGCTCTAGCCAAGGCCTACGCGCAGGTATGGTTGCGGGTGTAATCGTTAACCGCACACAACAAGAAATTCCAGACGAAGCACTTTTGAAAAAAACCGAAGGTAATGTTCTTAGCATTGTAGTTGAAGCGGCTCGTCGACTACTGTAGTCCCTTATTACTGGCTCGTTTGCGTTACTTTCACTCGGTTGTGGATAAAACGTAGGCGGGCTTAATTATTCCTCTCTCTTTCTTTGATTTTCTTTGTGTAAGTCATTTTGTTGATACCTGCTGAAATGCAGGTATTTTTTCCTATTTTATTTAAGCCATAATCTGTTATGGTTTTCATAGCAATCAATATTATAGGTACTGATAATTATGACAAACACACCTTACTTACACCCTTCAGTATTACCTTTGAAAGGTGGAATTAACTTTCGTGATCTTGGCGGAAAAAAACTGGCGAATGGTAACAAAATTAAAGCGGGGATCCTCTTCCGTTCAGGGGCACTTGACCGCCTAACTGAAAGCGATCTCGCTATTCTACAAGCACAAAATCTCTATCAAATATTGGATTATCGTGATGTGGCAGAAATCAAATCCAAACCAGATTTGATCTGGGATGGCGCTCATTATGTTAATGC
The DNA here is from genome assembly GCF_033676985.1 of Providencia sp. PROV236. Taxonomy (NCBI): domain Bacteria; kingdom Pseudomonadati; phylum Pseudomonadota; class Gammaproteobacteria; order Enterobacterales; family Morganellaceae; genus Providencia; species Providencia sp. PROV236. Next base: position 624,077 of record NZ_CP096297.1, read on the forward strand.
CCCCGCGAACCCTATGGCTGATGAAGTCAGTGCTGATTTAGATAAACTCACGCCAGAAATGTTGGAACAATTTGATCCAAAAGTTTTCATGGGGCGTTTGTATGAACTACTGCCTTTAAATAACCCTGCTTATCACCAATTAGTTGATATGCTAAAACATCCTGAAAAAGGGGGAATTGTTCAGCATTGCGCCGTGGGCAAAGATAGAACGGGTGTTGGCTCTGCATTGGTTCTTTTCGCGCTTGGTGCCGATCTAAATACTGTGATGGATGACTATTTACTGACCAATGAAACCTTAGCCCCATTTCGTGAATACTTATTAAAAGAGCATGCACAGAGAATGAGTGAAAGTGTGTTGAAAAAGTTTGAATATGTTTATTCCGTGCGTGAAGAGTTTCTCATGACAGCGATAAATAGTATCAATAGCCATTATGGTAGTATCGATCAGTGGTTAAAGGTTGACTTAGGTTTGGATAATACTGGAAGAGAACAATTACAGAGTTATTTCCTCGAGTAATTAGTATAGGATTGGTTTATTTCATATGAGTTAAAGTATTAAGCCAATCAATTGTTAAGGAGGAAAGCGTATGACATTGAATGAAATTGTCGCGGTGGTCACTGATTTTACTCGTGCTCATGAAATATGGGCACTGCCAATCATTTTCTTCCTCGCTTTTGGTGAGTCTTTAGCTTTTCTCTCTTTGCTGCTTCCTGCAACAGTTATTCTATTAGGGCTTGGTGCGCTAATCGGTGAAAGTGGTATTTTATTTTGGCCAGTTTGGTTGGCTGCAACCTTAGGGGCATTTTTTGGCGACTGGCTCTCATACTGGTTTGGCTTCCATTATAAAGACAATGTTCGCAAGATGTGGCCTATTTCTCGTAAACCTCAAATGATCGACCGTGGTCAACACTTCTTTAATCGTTGGGGGGTATGGAGCGTATTTTTAGGGCGCTTCTTTGGGCCATTTAGAGCAGTTGTTCCTCTGGTTGCTGGTATCTGTAAAATGCCTAAACGCTATTTCCAAGCCGCAAATATTGTTTCAGCCATGATTTGGGCGTTTGGCATACTCGCTCCTGGGGCATTTGGATTGCGTTGGTTAGCACAATGGATGGGATAAGTTGCGAAGACGTTCGCAGTTTTTTTGTGATGTAAATTACTTCTGGACAGATATACAGTATCCGATTACTTTACATTGGATCTCATAATGTAAGGATTTAACTGTGGATACCTCTCTTTTATATGGGGTGATTGGCGCCCTTGGTGGTATTTTAGTCGGCGGCTTGGCTGTCTGGTTGTCTATTGCACAAAAATTGAGCCAAAAAGAACAAGATCTGCAACAACTTCATCGTCAACTAGCGGCAAGTGACGAAAAAAACACCCATCTTTCCGAATGGAAAAATGAGTATGAGCGGCTTGATCAAGAACTAAGAACATTAAGAGATATCAATCGAGAGCAAGAAGCTGAGCTGCGGGAAATCACCACACGTTTCGAACAAAACCAATTAGCAAATGAAGAAAAACAGCGCTTATTACAAAATAGTGAGCAACGCTTAACTACACAATTTGAAAATCTTGCTAACCGTATTTTTGAGCAAAGTGAGCGTCGTGCTTCAGAGCAGCAGCAGAAAAGTTTACTCGCGATGTTGTCGCCATTTCGAGAGCAACTTGAAGGTTTTCGTCAGCAAGTTCAGCAAAGTTTTGGTGAAGAAGCGAAAGAACGGCACACTCTGGCCTATGAAATTCGTCAATTACAGCAATTAAACAATCAAATGACCAAAGAAACGGTCAACTTAACCCGCGCGTTAAAAGGTGATAATAAGATACAAGGAAATTGGGGGGAGACCATCCTTGCTCGTATCTTAGAAGCGTCGGGTTTGCGTAAAGGTAGTGAGTTTGAAACCCAAGTTAGCATTAACACTGGCTATAATAGCCGCTACCAGCCAGATGTGATTATTCGTTTACCCGAAGGGAAAGACGTTGTGGTTGATGCTAAAATGTCTTTAGTTGCTTATGAGAACTATTTCAACAGTGATGACCCTGATGAGCAAGCAAATGCCATTAAAAATCACATCGCGTCGATTCGTAATCATATGCGAATATTGAGCCGTAAAGACTATCATCAGCTACCGGGCGTACGTTCACTTGATTATGTGCTTATGTTTATCCCTATTGAACCTGCTTATTTACTTGCTTTAAAAGAATCGCCCGAGCTACTCGATGAAGGAATAAAACAGAATATCATGTTAGTTTGCCCATCAACTTTGCTTGTTGCGGTACGAACGATTAATAATTTATGGCGTTATGAGCGACAAGGGCAAAATGCGCAAGAAATTGCGGCGAAAGCCGCTAAAATGTATGACAAGCTTCGTCTGTTTGTCGAGGATATGCAGTTATTAGGAACCAGCCTTGATAAAGCCGATCATGCTTATCAATCAGCAATGAAACGTTTAGCGGAAGGGCGAGGGAATTTAATCAGCCAAGCTGAAAGCTTTAAAGAAATGGGCGTTGAGGTTAAGCAACCTATTTCACCTCAATTGGTGGATAAATCAGATAAGCCATATTGTGCGGAATCTTAGACTTCTTAATAGGGTTTTACTGCAAAGGCTGTTACACTTCGTACAAAAGTTTTGAATTATAAACAGGCATAATAGAAATGACAGAACCATCAAAAGAAACCATTGATTTTGGTTTCCGCACAGTAGGCAAAGAAGATAAAGTTGGCCTAGTGGCAAATGTTTTTCACTCTGTGGCATCAAAATATGACTTGATGAATGATTTAATGTCTTTTGGTATTCATCGTGTCTGGAAACGTTTTACTATCGAAGCGAGTGGTGTACGTCGTAACCAACGTGTACTTGATCTTGCTGGTGGAACGGGTGACTTAACGGCAAAATTTTCGCGTCTTGTCGGTGAAAAAGGTGAGGTTGTTCTCGCAGACATCAACGACTCGATGCTAAAAATGGGTCGTGAAAAATTACGTGACCTTGGTATCGTAGGCAACGTAAGCTATGTTCAGGCTAATGCTGAAGAATTACCATTCCCTGATAATTATTTTGATTGCATCACTATCTCATTTGGTTTGCGTAACGTGACTGATAAAGACAAAGCGTTGCGTTCTATGTATCGAGTGTTAAAACCAGGTGGGCGTTTGCTGGTTCTTGAATTCTCTAAGCCTATCATTGAGCCTTTGAATAAAGCTTATGATGCTTATTCATTCCATGTTCTTCCTCGTATTGGGCAGGCGATTGTCGGCGATCCTGATAGTTATCGTTATCTTGCAGAGTCAATCCGTATGCATCCTGACCAAGAGACACTTAAGTCAATGATGGAGAACGCAGGATTAGAACAAGTTTCTTACACCAATATGACTGGCGGTATCGTTGCATTGCATAAAGGGTTTAAATTCTAAGATGGAAGCCACATCAGCACAGGCAGAAAGCCAAAATACAGTATTATATTCTTTAATGACCGCCTTTATGGAAACGTCTTTGAATCACATGTTATTCAAAGAGGCGGTCTTAAAACCAGCTCGAGTTCGCTTAGCTGGTAAAGTCATGTCTATTGACTTAAAAGAGTTTAATAAAACGCTGACGCTGATTTTTACAGATAACCATGTTGATGTATTAAGCCAATGGCATGAACCTGCGGATTGCACGATCAAAACATCGCTATTTACACTAATTAAGCTTAAAGATAAGCAGCAACTTTCTCAATTAATCAACAGTGGTGACATTGTTATTGAGGGAGATATGCAGGTTGTACAACACTGGTCTTCATTACTGGATATGGCCATCTGGGATCCTGCTCATTATTTGTCTCCGTATTTAGGGGATGTAGCAGCTCAAGGTCTCAGTCAAGTGTTTAGAAAAGGTGCAGGTCTTGTCTCTCGCCTAGTTGCCCAGCAAAAAACCTATATAAAAGACACGCTACTTGAAGAGTGGAAAATGGCTCCAAATCCACTCGAACTTGCTTATTTTAGCGATGAAATTGAACAAGTCTCTGATTCACTTGATGAATTGGAAAAACGATTGAGCAAGTTGGAGGAGAAGAATGACGCCCGGTGAAATAAAACGTCTCTACTTTATTATTCGGGTATTCCTCTCGTATGGCTTAGATGAATTAATCCCCAAAATTAAGTTAACCTTACCACTGCGTATTGGGCGTTTTGGTTTTTTTTGGATTAAAAATCAGCATCAAGGTAAAGAGCTTGGCGAACGCTTACGTTTGGCTTTACAGGAGCTTGGCCCTGTATGGATTAAGTTCGGTCAAATGCTCTCTACTCGTCGTGATCTCTTCCCACCGGCTATCGCTGACCAACTTTCACTATTACAAGACAAAGTCGCTAGTTTCGATGGTAAATTAGCACGTCAATATATTGAAGAATCGCTCGGCGGACCATTAGAACAATGGTTTGATGATTTCGATGAAAAAGCATTAGCATCAGCCTCTATTGCTCAGGTTCACACGGCAAAACTTAAAGAAAATGGCAAAGAAATCGTTTTAAAAGTCATTCGCCCTGATATTTTGCCTATTATCAAAGCTGATGTGAAATTGATGTATCGTATCGCTAATTGGGTGCCATTATTACCGGATGGACGTCGTTTACGCCCTAAAGAAGTGGTTCGTGAATACGAAAAAACGTTAATTGATGAATTAAATCTTTTGCGTGAATCAGCGAATGCGATCCAATTACGGCGTAATTTTGAAAATAGCTCAATGTTATATATACCTGAAGTATATGCGGATTATTGTCGTGAAAATGTCATGGTGATGGAGCGTATTTATGGTATTCCAGTCTCTGATATTACTGCTCTAAAAGCACAAGGGACTAACATGAAGATCTTGGCAGAAAGGGGCGTTAAAGTCTTCTTTACTCAAGTTTTTCGTGACAGCTTTTTCCATGCTGATATGCATCCAGGAAATATTTTTGTTAGTTATGAGCACCCTGAAGATCCACTTTATATTGGCATCGACTGTGGTATTGTCGGGTCATTAAATAAAGAAGATAAGCGTTATCTTGCGGAAAACTTTATTGCCTTTTTTAATCGTGACTATCGTAAAGTTGCTGAGCTGCATGTTGATTCAGGTTGGGTGCCTGCTGATACTAATGTTGAAGACTTTGAGTTTGCGATTAGAACTGTTTGTGAGCCTATTTTTGAAAAGCCACTGGCAGAAATATCGTTTGGGCATGTGTTGCTGAATCTCTTTAACACCGCTCGTCGATTTAATATGGAAGTTCAGCCTCAATTGGTATTGTTGCAAAAAACGTTACTTTACGTAGAAGGTTTAGGTCGTCAATTATACCCACAACTGGATTTATGGAAGACAGCTAAACCTTTCTTAGAAGACTGGATACATAGCCAAGTTGGACTTCCTGCAATTACCAAAGCGTTAAAAGAAAAAGCACCTTATTGGGCTGAAAAAATGCCTGAAATCCCTGATTTAATTTATGGTGCTTTACGTCAACATAAGTTTTTGCAATCAAATATTGAGCAACTCGCTGAACAATTGAAGGATCAGCGTAGCAAACAACGCAAATCGCAATACCTATTAGGAATTGGTGCAACATTTATCCTTTGTGGCAGTTTATTCTTTATTTCGGACTCTATAAGGATGGCGATAGCATTTATGTCTGCGGGGGCGTTGTCATGGGTTATTGGCTGGTGTAAATCAGGGAAAAATTAAGTAAACCTTGTTTTGCGACAAGTTTATAAGCCTGTGAATATTTCCGTATTGCTGCTAGGTTGTATATAATGGGATTAATAACTATTGATCCCACTTTTACAGAGGTATAAACAATGGAATCAACTATTGCAACGGCTGCTTTTGGTAGCCCTTGGCAACTTATCATTATTGCTCTACTTATTATTTTAATTTTCGGCACCAAAAAACTGCGTTCTCTGGGTTCGGATTTAGGCGAGTCATTGAAAGGCTTTAAAAAAGCGATGAATGATGATGAAGCTGCTAAGTCTGCAAAAGAAGAGCAAGAGAAACAAGATGCTGATTTTGCAACCAAAAATATTACAGAGCAACAGGCTACCGAAAAGAAAGATAGTCCAGTTGAGAGCAAAAACAAAGAGCAGGGTTAAACCGTGTTTGACATAGGTTTCAGTGAACTGCTGCTTGTTGCAGTTATAGGCCTTGTTGTACTGGGCCCTGAGCGTCTACCAGTAGCAGTAAGAACTGTTGCTGGTTGGATCCGTGCTATGCGCTCATTAGCTGCTAATGTGCAAAATGAATTGTCACAAGAGCTGAAATTACAAGAACTGCAAGAGACGTTGAAAAAAGTTGAGGAGAAAGCTGGTATGGAAACGCTTTCTCCTGAGCTAAAACAATCGATGGATGAACTCCGTCAAGCTGCCCAGTCTTTAAAATCGGGCTATCAAGCAACGACTGATAGTGTGGAAAGTGAATTGCAGAAAGCCAAAGAATTAACTGACAACTATGACAGTGCGGTTAAAGATGCGCAAACAACAGTTTCACAAACACAAGAGTCAGATCCTGATCCTGAATATGCAGCCAAAATGGCGGAAGTTGTTGAGGAGCCTGCATCTACCAAAGGTGAAAGCAGTCCAGAAGACAATGTTGACGCAAAGAAAAACCCTAATCAGATAGAAAGCGAAAAATAGAACATGGCTGTAAATGATACTCAACCACTTATTAGCCACCTAATTGAATTAAGGAAGCGGCTACTAAACTGTTTGATCACGGTTTTAATTGTATTTGCTGCTCTGGCTTACTTTTCAAATGATATTTATCGGCTAGTTGCTGCTCCTTTGATTGATAAGCTGCCTGTTGGCTCTCAAATGAGTGCAACCGACGTGGCATCCACATTCTTTACCCCAATTAAGCTAACGATGATGGTATCGGTATTTCTTTCGATACCTGTGATCCTTTATCAAATTTGGGCATTTATCGCGCCTGCGTTATATAAACATGAACGTAGATTGATGCTGCCTTTATTGGTTTCTAGTAGTTTCCTTTTCTATTTGGGAATGGCATTCGCCTATTTTGTGGTTTTCCCATTAGCATTTGGTTTCTTTGTCAAAACTACTCCTGATAGCGTTAATTTTATTCCTGATATTAGTAAATATCTGAGTTTTGTGATGACGCTATTTATGGCATTTGGTGCAGCATTTGAAGTGCCTATAGCCATTATTCTATTATGTTGGACTGGTGTTACAACACCTGAATCATTAAAGCGCAAACGCCCATACATTTTAGTCGGTGCTTTTATTATTGGGATGTTTTTGACGCCACCAGACGTGCTATCTCAAACGTTACTTGCAGTTCCAATGTATTTGCTATTTGAGCTTGGCGTTCTTCTTTCCAATTTCTATGTTGGTAAAGGCCGACGTAAACCGGAAAATGACGAAGAAGAGCACGATGAGCAGTAAAATATAGCCAATTGATTAAAACCCACATGATTGTGGGTTTTTTTGTTTTTACTGAGGTAGTTTTTTGAATTGGGTATTATCAAGAACCTTGGTGACACTCTTATTCAAGATATTAAGTAAGAGGATTGATCGTGTTTCGCCATTGGGTTCGTCGTATATGGCTTGAATACCTGCAAAGATCCCTTCAGTAATTAGAACGCTATCACCATGGATAGGAGTTTCTGGGGCAATAAGATGGGAAAGCTCAGTTTGCTGTAATAACTCAATAAGCTCATCAGGCACAATGGCGGGTAATTGTCCAAAACGAACAAAGTGGCTAACCCCACGTGTTGATTGTATCGTGGTTGTATGGATCGCATTATGATCAAATTTGACAAATAAATAATTAGGAAATAGAGGCTCCTTGACTATGGTGCGTTTTCCTCGAATGACTTTTTCAATATCTGCCATTGGTGTCATGCAGATAACATCTTGTCTATTCAGGTGCTCCATAGCCCTATCGATTTGGCCGCGTTTACAATATAACAGATACCACTTTTCCATTTTTCTAATCCAGCACAACAAAATTATGCTCATCATAACAAATTAGCGGATAAAAATGTGACTAATCGATTAAGTAAGAATATCATTCATAATCATAAAGATATCTTAACTTAAGTACAATCGATTGTTGTTAACTGTAATATAACAACTCGTTATCTAGGAGAGTGCATGGAAATTTTTTTATTAAGTAATGGTAAGCTTCCAAATAACCCTGTTTGGCTGAGCTATGCATTACCTCGTATTCATAAAGTGATTGAGCGTAAAAATATTAAATCAGCGGTGCTTGTCCCTTATGCTGTTTTACGTGGCTCTCATGATGAAAGAGCTGAGCAATTAAGTGAGGCTTTAGGTATTAAAGTTACATCCATTGAACATTTCTCTAGCCCAGTAGAAGCGATTGAGCAGGCGGAATGTATATTAGTCAGTGGTGGAAACACTTGGTGGTTAAACAAGTGTTTACATGAAAATGGTCTGATTGTGGCAATTCAGCGTGCGGTGAGAGAGCGTAATGTGCCTTATATTGGCTGGAGCGCTGGTTGTAATGTTGCAACGCCTAGTATCCGCACAACTAATGACATGCCTGTCAGTAATGCGGCTATTATGCCATCTTTGGGTTTGTTCCCACTCCAAATTAACCCTCACTATATTGATGCTCATATTTCAGGCCACATGGGAGAAACACGCGACGAAAGATTACAAGAGTTCTGTGTGATTAACCCACATGAGACAGTGGTTGCTCTCAGAGAAGGAAGTGGCCTACAAATCAAAGGTAACACTTTAGAATATTTCAGTGGTAAAGGTGATGGGTTTAAATTATTTAAACATAATCAATCCTTCCCAGAACAATTTGATACTTTATCATTAAAAGGGCTGGTTCCATTTGATTGCCAATAAAGTAATCAGTCATAAATAATAAACATATTGATTATACATAGTTTTTATGGGTAACTTGTAACCTTGGCCGGACGTCTTATAATGAGACTCCCTCTGTAATAGTAAAAGATGACAATGAAATACCGTGACCTAAGAGACTTCATTGCCCAGCTAGAAAAGCAAGGCGAATTAAAACGTATTACGATGGAGGTTGATCCTTACCTCGAAATGACGGAAATAGCCGATCGTACTCTTAGAGCAGGAGGGCCGGCCTTATTATTTGAAAATCCCAAAGGCTATAACATGCCTGTTCTGTGTAACTTATTTGGCACAACCAAACGAGTTGCTATGGGAATGGGGCAAGAAGATATTAAAGCATTGCATGATGTTGGCAAATTGCTGGCTTTTCTAAAAGAACCGGATCCTCCGAAAGGGTTCCGTGACCTATTTGATAAATTACCTAAATTTAAGCAAGTGTTGAATATGCCTGCAAAAAGGCTGAGTTCAGCACCTTGCCAAGAACAAATTTGGGCGGGTGACGATGTCGATTTAACAAAAATCCCAGTCATGCATTGCTGGCCAGAAGATGCAGCTCCTTTAATTACTTGGGGTTTAACGGTCACTCGAGGGCCAAACAAAGAACGCCAAAATTTGGGGATCTACCGACAACAAGTTTTGGGTAAAAACAAACTTATCATGCGTTGGCTTTCACACCGTGGTGGGGCGCTTGATTTTCAAGAGTGGTGCCAACAGCACCCAGGTGAACGATTCCCCGTTGCAGTTGCATTAGGGGCAGATCCTGCAACTATTTTAGGTGCAGTGACGCCTGTACCAGATACCCTATCTGAATATGCATTTGCTGGTTTATTACGTGGCAATAAAACTGAAGTTGTGAAATGTATTTCTAATGATCTTGAAGTACCGGCTGGTGCTGAGATCATTCTTGAAGGCTATATTGAGCAAGGGGAGCTGGCGCCAGAAGGGCCATATGGTGACCATACTGGTTATTATAATGAAATTGATAGTTTCCCTGTATTTACTGTTACTCATGTAACTCAACGTCGCGATGCTATTTATCATTCGACCTATACAGGGCGCCCGCCTGATGAACCCGCAGTGCTCGGCGAAGCATTAAATGAAGTGCTAGTGCCAATTTTACAAAAACAGTTCCCTGAGATCGTTGATTTTTACTTACCGCCAGAAGGTTGTTCATATCGCCTAGCTGTTGTCACAATGAAAAAACAATATGCAGGCCATGCCAAAAGGGTAATGATGGGGGTTTGGTCATATCTTCGACAGTTTATGTATACAAAATTTGTCATTGTTTGTGATGATGATATCAATGCTCGAGATTGGAAAGATGTGATATGGGCAATAACAACACGCATGGATCCTGCTCGTGATACTGTTATGATGGAAAATACGCCAATAGATTATCTTGATTTTGCTTCACCAGTATCAGGTTTAGGTTCAAAAATGGGGCTAGATGCAACGAATAAATGGCCTGGAGAAACAAATCGGGAATGGGGACGGCCAATTGTGATGGATGAAGCAGTGAAGTCACGTGTAGATGATATTTGGGAACAATTGAATATTTTTGGAAAATAAGAGGGGAGCCATGGCAACTTTGAGCTGCAAAGTCACATCTGTTGAATCTATCACTGATACCGTTTATCGGGTTATTTTGTTGCCAGATGGGCCCTTTCATTTTAAAGCAGGTCAATATCTTATGGTCATAATGGATGAGCGAGATAAACGCCCGTTCTCTATGGCCTCAACACCTGCAAATAACGAAACAATTGAGCTTCACATTGGTGCTTCTGAAATTAATCTTTATGCAATGGCTGTTATGGATAGGATTTTAGATCAGCGCCGTATTGATATTGATATACCTCATGGCAAAGCATGGTTTAGAGAAAATAGCCAAAATCCGATGATCTTAGTTGCAGGCGGAACCGGATTCTCTTACACGCACTCAGTATTACTCGCTGCTTTAATGGAAAATCCTTCCCGTGATATCACTTTCTATTGGGGTGGACGCCAGTTAGAGCATCTATATGATTTAGGTGAACTCCAAGCCTTAAGTGAACGCTATGCTAATCTGAAAATCGTTCCTATTGTTGAGCAGCCTGATGGCTCTTGGAGAGGACGCTCAGGCACAGTACTCAGTGCTGTTTTAGACGATTTTGGTGATTTATCTGCTTATGATATTTATATCGCGGGTCGTTTTGAGATGGCTAAAATCGCAAGAGAACGTTTTTGCGCTGAGCGTGGTGCAAAGCCAGAGCAGCTGTTTGGTGATGCTTACGAGTTTATTTAGTATTGATTACATAGCAAAGTGAGCATTAGTCTAGAAGTTTGCTGCTGCTCCTTAAACTAAAAAGCCCGCCCCTGACTAGGCGGGAATGTTGACAACATACAACAACACTACGGCAAATAGTGGATACACTCTCCATACATCAAGTTGCAACGTCGCTAGCTGTATCTATTAATTTTAGTTACCTATGCTTAACTATTATAGTTAGCTAGCTCTGTTGCGCCTTGAGCCATTCAGAGTATTGGGTATTATATGCGCTCGATGATAGTTGCTATCCCTTGCCCAAACCCAATGCACATAGTTGCTAGACCGAATTGTTTATCCTTCTGCTCTAATTGATTCAGTAAAGCGGTGGTGATCCTCGCTCCTGAGCACCCTAAAGGGTGGCCTAGTGCGATAGCACCACCGTTAAGGTTCACTTTTTCATCAATTTGATTTTCTGGCAATTTCAGGCCTTTTAAACACGCAATAGACTGCGCCGCGAAAGCTTCATTTAACTCAATAACATCGATATCTGCTAATGATAACCCCGCCCGTTTGAGCGCTAATTCAGTTGCAGGAACTGGCCCGAATCCCATAGTGGACGGATCACAGCCTACAACTGCCATGGAACGAATCCGTGCTCTTGGCTTTATGCCTTTGTTTCTCGCATAATTTTCACTGGTGATCAGCATTGCTGATGCGCCATCAGAAAGAGCTGATGAATTACCTGCGGTTACAGTACCACTTACGGGATCAAAAGCGGGTCTTAATGATGCTAATCCTTCTAAACTAGCATCAAAGCGAATAACTTCATCGTAATCGACAGCAAACAGGTTCCCGCTACTATCGTGCCCAGCAATAGGGGATATTTCATGCTTAAATGAACCATTTTTGGTTGCCTGAGCTGCTCTTTGATGAGAGCGAAGTGCAAATGCGTCTTGCTCTTCACGGCTTATTTTATACATTTTAGCTAGCATTTCAGCAGTTAACCCCATAGCGCCTGCTGCTTTAGCCACTCGTAGCGTGAGCTTAGGGTTAAAATCAATACCATGAGTCATTGGAACATGACCCATATGTTCGACTCCACCAATTAAGACCGAACTGGCATCGCCTGTCATGATTAGCCGGCTTGCATCATGAATAGCCTGCATAGACGAACCGCATAGGCGGTTAACTGTTACAGCTGGTACAGTATGAGGAATATCAGTAAGTAATGCTGCATTCTTAGCGACATTAAACCCTTGTTCAAGCGTTTGTTGCACACATCCCCAAATGATGTCATCCAATTCTTTTTTACTGGCATTTGGGTTACGTTCAAAAATTGCATTCATCAGATGTGCAGAGAGGTCTTCCGCTCGGACTTGGCGAAATACACCACCTTTTGAACGCCCCATTGGTGTACGTATTCCATCGATAATAACGACATTTTCCATACTTTTAGCCTCTCGCAACTTTTTGAATATCGATTGCCACAACAGGAGGTTGTGCATAATAACTCGCATTGGTCTGCGACTTTTCTTTAAGACCCGCAGGAATTTGATACAAGGGACTTAAATCAGCGTAAGCTTCCGCTGTTTTAGCGTAAGCTGCCGTGCCAAGAGTATCTAAATAGCGGAACGCACCTCCACGGAAAGGAGGGAAGCCAAGACCATAAACTAAAGCAATATCTGCATCAGCAGGGCTTTGAATAATGCCTTCTTCTAAGCAACGAACAACTTCGTTAATCATAGGGATCATCATACGGGCAATGATCTCTTCTTTTGTAAATGACCTTTTCTCACTACTGATTGGTGCTAAAAGCTCATTTGTCTCGGGAGCATCAATTTTCTTTGGTTTACCTTTTTTATCTTTTTCGTATTGATAAAAACCTTTGCCATTTTTCTGACCAAAGCGTTTTTCTTCAAACATGACATCAATGGAATTTTTGCGTGTTTTACTCATACGTTCAGGGAAACCTAATGCCATGACTTGTTCAGCATGGAAAGCGGTATCAATACCAACGACATCAAGCAGATATGCAGGACCCATTGGCCATCCGAATTCTTTCTCCATAACTTTATCGATTTCTTTAAAGTCAGCGCCGTCTTGGAGTAATAAGTTGAAACCTGCAAAGTAAGGAAACAGGACTCTATTAACAAAAAAGCCTGGGCAGTCATTGACAACTATCGGTGTTTTACCCATTTTGCTGGCATAGGTAACGACCTTCGCTATTGTCTCATCGGATGTTTTCTCGCCACGAATAATTTCAACTAATGGCATGCGATGAACTGGGTTAAAGAAGTGCATCCCACAAAAATTTTCAGGTCGTTTTAGTGCCTTGGCTAATTTAGTGATAGGAATTGTAGATGTATTAGAGGCTAATACAGTTTCAGCGCTGACTAAAGGTTCAACCTCAGATAAGACCGCCGCTTTAATTTTCGGATTTTCTACAACTGCTTCTACAATAATCTGTGCGTTTTCAATGCCTGCATATGAAAGTGAAGGGTGGATAGAGGCAAGGGTTTTTGCCATTTTAGAGGCGTTTATTTTTCCTCTTTCAAACTGTGCATTTAATAATTTATGGGCTTCATCAATACCTAAATCTAACGATTTTTCATTGATGTCTTTCATTAGAACAGGGATGCCTTTACTTGCGGATTGGTAAGCTATCCCACCACCCATTATCCCTGCGCCAAGAACGGCAGCATGCTGAGGTGCATCAACATGGCGAGAAAGTTGTTTACTTGTCGCTTTAACTTGTTGGTCATTAAGAAAAATGCTAACTAAAGAACGGGCGACATCGCTATGTGCGAGAGGAACAAAGCTAGCGGTTTCATATTTTAAAGCTTCATCTCTGGCGCAGTTTGCGGCTTTTTCAATTGTGTTAACCGCAGCCATCGGTGCTGGATAGTGTTTACCTGCCACTTTGTAAACCATACCTTTAGCAACATTGAAGCTCATTGTTTGTTCGATAGGGCTAAGCTGCAATGGTTGTAACTTAGGTTGACGCCTTTGTTGCCAGTTAATGGCTCCTGAAATTGCGGATTCAATCAGTTCAAGCGCCGCTTGTGGTAATTTTTCAGTTTCAACGACCGCATCTACTAAACCTAATTTTAATGCTTCAGCGGCACCTACATCTTTACCCGCAGTAATAATCTCAAGAGCACTATCTAAACCGATTAATCGAGGAAGGCGAACAGAGCCACCAAAGCCAGGCATAATCCCTAATTTCGTTTCGGGTAGGCCTACCCGTAGATCTGGTGTCGCAATACGAAGGTCAGTAGAAAGGATGCACTCACAACCACCACCTAGCGCATAGCCATTAATGGCACTAAGAGTAGGTACAGGTAAATCCTCAATGCGATTAAAGATATGATTAGCGTAACCTAACCACTCACTTAGCGTTTCAGCAGGTGCTTCGAATAATGATAAAAACTCTTTGATATCAGCGCCTACAATGAAAGCGGGTTTATCAGATCTTAAGATAACTCCTAATAAATCAGATTGTTGTTCAAGAACAGAAACTGCTTCATCAAGTGAAGCAACGGTATGAGTATCCAACTTATTTATTGGCCCAGGCGAGTTAAAAACGAGTTCTGCAATACCTGTTTTCAACCATTGAACATAGATCGTTTCACTTTGATAAAGCATGCCGTTCTCCTTATGATGATTTAATCATCTGGTACGACCAGATGGATTTAGTGTGACTAGAATGTTAAGGAAATGCAAATAATCAATAACAAAACTGGAATGGTGATCACAGCAAATAAGAGAAATAGAGTCGTTGTGAAATAGGATTTATACTTATAATCAATGCGTTAACTTATTGATTGCTCAGACTGCATACCAGTAAATTAAAGAACGTGCTAAGCTTGGATTTTCTTATAAAGCTGAAAGGTTGAATGAAATGGAAAAACTGACTGCACTCTACGCTGAACATATTAAAACTTTGCAAACTAAAACTCAGCAAGTCTTACAACGCAGCAAGCTAGACGCCATATTGATTCATTCGGGTGAACCTATACGTATATTTCTCGATGATAGTGATTATCCATTTAAGGTGAACCCTCATTTTAAAGCATGGGTTCCTGTCACCGATGTACCGCACTCATGGTTATTAGTCGATGGCGTAAATAAGCCTAAGTTATGGTTTTATTCGCCTGTAGACTATTGGCACAGCGTTGAACCATTACCAACGAGTTTTTGGACTAAAGATGTTGAGCTGATCCATCTGAAAAATGCTGATGATATCAATGAGCTTCTTAACTACTTAGTTAAAGATAATGTCGCTTATATTGGCTCTTCAAAAGCTAGAGCGGAATCATTGGGGATCCGCCAACAGAATATCAATCCAAAACCTGTCATTGATTTTTATCACTTTCACCGTTCCTATAAGACCGATTATGAAATGTATTGCATGCGTGAAGCGCAAAAAATGGCAGTTAATGGTCATTTATCTGCATTTGAAGCATTTCAGGCTGGTATGAGTGAATTTGATATTAATATTAGCTATTTGCAAGCAACAGGCCATCGCGATACAGATGTTCCTTACGGTAATATTGTTGCGCTCAATGAAAATGCGGCGGTACTACACTACACTAAATTACAACAGCAAGTTCCGAATGAAATTAGAAGCTTTTTGATTGATGCAGGTGCTGAATATAATGGTTATGCAGCGGATATAACTCGTACTTACGCAGCTAAAAATAAAAGTGATTTTGCAGCATTAGTTGCGGATCTTAATAAAGAGCAGCTTGCATTGATAGATACAATCAAAGCAGGTGTTCGTTATACCGATTATCATGTTGATATGCATCATAGAATAGCCAAGCTATTGAAAAACCATTCAATAATTAAAGGTGTTAGCGAAGAAACTATGGTTGAAAAAGGGCTAACTACTCCATTTCTCCCTCATGGTTTAGGGCACCCACTTGGTTTACAGGTTCATGATGCTGCGGGTTTTATGCAAGATGAGAATGGTACTTTGCTTGCTGCACCAAAAATGTATCCTTTCCTACGCTGTACGCGTGTATTAGAGCCAGGAATGGTAATGACCATTGAGCCAGGACTTTACTTTATTGAGTCTCTATTAGCTTCTTGGCGTTCAGGTGAATTTAGCCAATATTTTAACTGGGAAAAAATTGAGCAATTCAAACCTTATGGTGGTATTCGTATTGAAGATAACATCATCATTCACCATAATCGGATTGAAAATATGACAAGAGACCTGCAACTACCGTAATGAAACCCTATTTAATACCGGCTGAATCAATTTCTTACGTAGAAGAAATTAAAAAAAGTCGTTTTATTACCTACCTTGCACATACTGAAGGTATTGATGCAGCAAAAGATTACATTCAATCGATTAAGGCTCAATATCCAGATGCCCGGCACCATTGCTGGGCTTTTGTCGCGGGCCGTCCTGATGATTCACAACAATTAGGTTTTTCTGATGATGGGGAACCTACCGGAACGGCAGGTAAACCGATAATGGCTCAGCTACTTGGGAGCCAGTTGGGAGAAATCACGTGTGTGGTTGTGCGTTATTTTGGTGGAATAAAACTTGGAACAGGTGGATTAGTTAAAGCCTATGGTAATGGTGCCCAGCAAGCGCTTAAGCTATTGCCGACACAAACTAAAGTACCACAAAAAATTTTTCAGTTAGTTTGTGATTACTCATTAATTAATTCGATTGAACAGCTCATCACACAGATTGGAGGGGTAGTTTTACATAGTGAATACAATGAGGTTGTATCTTTGCGTATTTCAATTCCTGCTACCCTAGAACGAGAAGTCAATGATAAATTACGTGATATGAGTCGCGGCGCGCTGGAACTCATAACAGAAACTGAATAGTCAATTGGTTAGCAAGGAACCTGCCGAATGCATTTTCGTGCAATAACCCGCATCGTCGGGCTGCTCGTCATTATTTTTTCTTTTACCATGGTCGTTCCTGGTATTGTCGCGTTGATTTATCGTGATGGTGCAGGGCGAGCATTCAGCCAGACTTTTGTTGTTGCACTTATCATTGGTCTGATTTTATGGATCCCAACCCGAAACAGTAAACATGAGTTGAAAGCGAAGGAAGGCTTTTTGATCGTGGTATTGTTTTGGACTGTATTGGGAAGCGTTGGGGCATTACCATTTATTTTCTCTGAAAAACCTAATCTTTCAGTTACGGATGCTTTCTTTGAATCATTTTCAGGGTTAACAACAACAGGTGCGACGACACTAACGGGTTTAGATACGCTTCCAAAAGCCATTTTATTTTATCGGCAGATGCTACAGTGGCTAGGTGGTATGGGGATCATTGTGCTTGCTGTCGCCATCCTCCCTTTATTGGGGGTTGGGGGAATGCAGCTTTATCGGGCTGAGATGCCTGGACCTCTCAAAGATAATAAAATGCGCCCAAGAATTGCCGAAACGGCGAAAACACTTTGGCTTATATATGTTTTACTAACAATTATCTGTGCAATTGCACTTTGGATTGCAGGAATGGATGTCTTTGATGCCATTTCTCATAGCTTTTCAACCATCGCTATCGGGGGGTTCTCAACCCATGATGCCAGTATCGGTTATTTTAATAGTCCAGCCATAAATACGATAATCGCTGTTTTTTTAATTATTTCAGGCTGTAATTTTGGGTTGCACTTTGCGGTACTGACGGGACGTAGTTTAGGAATTTACTGGCGTGATCCTGAATTTAGAACTTTTATTAGCTTTCAATTCGTTTTAGTAACGATATGTACATTAGTTTTGCTCTACCATTCTGTTTATGGCTCGTTTGGGCAAACGTTAGATCAAGCTTTTTTCCAAGTAGTATCAATGGCAACGACCGCAGGGTTTACGACTGACAGCTTTGCTGGATGGCCGCTTTTTTTACCTATGTTGCTATTGTGTGCGGCATTTGTTGGTGGTTGTGCGGGGTCAACTGGCGGTGGCTTAAAAGTTATTCGTATTTTATTGCTATTTTTACAGGGATCGCGTGAGTTAAAAAGGCTTGTCCATCCAAATGCCGTTTATACCATCAAGTTAGGACAAAGGGCGTTACCTGAAAGAATTATAGAAGCGGTATGGGGGTTCTTTTCGGCATATGCGTTAGTTTTTGTCGTCAGTTTATTGTTATTAATCGCAACGGGCGTTGATGAGTTCTCTGCTTTTTCTGCTATTGCAACCACTCTTAATAACTTAGGTCCAGGGCTTGGAACCGTCGCTGATAACTTTACAACGATGAACCCCGTAGGAAAATGGATACTCGTCGTGACGATGCTGTTCGGTCGTCTTGAAGTGTTTACATTATTAGTTTTGTTTACACCAACATTTTGGCGTGATTAGGTAATAGGATTAAAAATGAGTTATTTACTTCTGCATTCAAGCACGGATGGGCAAACTAAGAAAATTATATTAAAAATTGCGGAGCAGCTACGCAGCTTGGGTCGCCAGTGTGATATCCGTGATTTAAATAACGAAAAGAATATTAATGTTATTGCTTATGAGAAGATATTGGTTGGAGCATCCATACGCTATGGCCATTTTAATAAAGCCCTCTTACGGTTTGTTACGACACACCAAAATCAGTTGAATTCAATGAAGACGGCTTTCTTTGCTGTTAATTTAACGGCTAGAAAAGAAGGTAAAAACACTCCTGAAACAAACGCATACACACGTAAGTTTCTAGAAAAAAGTCCTTGGCAACCAAATTTGAAGTCGGTTTTTGCTGGGGCACTGATGTATCCACAATATGGGTGGTTTGATAAGACAATGATCCGCTTTATTATGAAGATGACGGATGGGCCTACAGATCCAAAAACAGAGATTGAGTACACAGACTGGGATAAAGTGAGTTTGTTTGCTAGAGAGTTTGAGGATTTGTAGTATTAATTTTCAACGATAAGAAGTGTATTTAATCGATTTGTTTAATGTTTCAGCAGTTAAGATAAAAAGTTAAAAAAACACTTGATAGATTTTTTCGACTCCCTATAATGCGCATCCGTTGTCACGACAAACCGCTCCGGTGGTAAGGTTAGAAAAGAAGCCTAGTGATGACAGAGGTGAAAAAGAAAGAAAAAGTTAAAAATAATTACTTGACTTTCTGATAGAAAAACGTAGTATACGACACCTCGCGACAACAACCTAAACGGTTAATATCGAAAGATAAAGTCGCAACGCTCTTTAACAATTTATCAGACAATCTGTGTGGGCACTCACAAGACACTATCAAAAAAATATTTGATTTTAAAGTCTTGAAGAGTGACTAACACGTTAATTCATATACATATGAACTAATAGGTAATCTGGTTTCTTAGGAAATCAGGCGACAGTAAAACATTCTTTGAGCATCAAACACTTTTAATTGAAGAGTTTGATCATGGCTCAGATTGAACGCTGGCGGCAGGCCTAACACATGCAAGTCGAGCGGTAACAGGAGAAGCTTGCTTCTCGCTGACGAGCGGCGGACGGGTGAGTAATGTATGGGGATCTGCCCGATAGAGGGGGATAACTACTGGAAACGGTGGCTAATACCGCATAATCTCTTAGGAGCAAAGCAGGGGAACTTAGGTCCTTGCGCTATCGGATGAACCCATATGGGATTAGCTAGTAGGTGGGGTAATGGCTCACCTAGGCGACGATCCCTAGCTGGTCTGAGAGGATGATCAGCCACACTGGGACTGAGACACGGCCCAGACTCCTACGGGAGGCAGCAGTGGGGAATATTGCACAATGGGCGCAAGCCTGATGCAGCCATGCCGCGTGTATGAAGAAGGCCCTAGGGTTGTAAAGTACTTTCAGTCGGGAGGAAGGCGTTGATGCTAATATCATCAACGATTGACGTTACCGACAGAAGAAGCACCGGCTAACTCCGTGCCAGCAGCCGCGGTAATACGGAGGGTGCAAGCGTTAATCGGAATTACTGGGCGTAAAGCGCACGCAGGCGGTTGATTAAGTTAGATGTGAAATCCCCGGGCTTAACCTGGGAATGGCATCTAAGACTGGTCAGCTAGAGTCTTGTAGAGGGGGGTAGAATTCCATGTGTAGCGGTGAAATGCGTAGAGATGTGGAGGAATACCGGTGGCGAAGGCGGCCCCCTGGACAAAGACTGACGCTCAGGTGCGAAAGCGTGGGGAGCAAACAGGATTAGATACCCTGGTAGTCCACGCTGTAAACGATGTCGATTTGGAGGTTGTGCCCTTGAGGCGTGGCTTCCGGAGCTAACGCGTTAAATCGACCGCCTGGGGAGTACGGCCGCAAGGTTAAAACTCAAATGAATTGACGGGGGCCCGCACAAGCGGTGGAGCATGTGGTTTAATTCGATGCAACGCGAAGAACCTTACCTACTCTTGACATCCAGAGAACTTAGCAGAGATGCTTTGGTGCCTTCGGGAACTCTGAGACAGGTGCTGCATGGCTGTCGTCAGCTCGTGTTGTGAAATGTTGGGTTAAGTCCCGCAACGAGCGCAACCCTTATCCTTTGTTGCCAGCGATTCGGTCGGAACTCAAAGGAGACTGCCGGTGATAAACCGGAGGAAGGTGGGGATGACGTCAAGTCATCATGGCCCTTACGAGTAGGGCTACACACGTGCTACAATGGCGTATACAAAGAGAAGCGACCTCGCGAGAGCAAGCGGAACTCATAAAGTACGTCGTAGTCCGGATTGGAGTCTGCAACTCGACTCCATGAAGTCGGAATCGCTAGTAATCGTAGATCAGAATGCTACGGTGAATACGTTCCCGGGCCTTGTACACACCGCCCGTCACACCATGGGAGTGGGTTGCAAAAGAAGTAGGTAGCTTAACCTTCGGGAGGGCGCTTACCACTTTGTGATTCATGACTGGGGTGAAGTCGTAACAAGGTAACCGTAGGGGAACCTGCGGTTGGATCACCTCCTTACCATTGAAGTGTTTTTGTGAAGTGCTCACACAGATTGTCTGATAGAAAGTAGAGCAGCAAGCGCGTCTGCGAAGCAGAGACTGATGTCCCCTTCGTCTAGAGGCCTAGGACACCGCCCTTTCACGGCGGTAACAGGGGTTCGAATCCCCTAGGGGACGCCAATGCGCCGGTCATCGAGTGAAAGGCGATACCCCAATAATGATTAAGCCCATTACAGTGTAGTGGGTTTAACAATTATGCTCTTTAACAATCTGGAACAAGCTGAAAATTGAAAACAACGCACATTGTTTATCGCTTAAACAATGTGAGAGTCTCTCAAAAATCTCAACTTGAAGATGTCGTCAACAGACAGAAACCGTCGGGTTTCGTGTCGACTGACAAAAAAGACACCTTCGGGTTGTGAGGTTAAGCGACTAAGCGTACACGGTGGATGCCTAGGCAATCAGAGGCGATGAAGGACGTGCTAATCTGCGATAAGCGTCGGTAAGGTGATATGAACCGTTATACCCGACGATTTCCGAATGGGGAAACCCAGTGCAATTCGTTGCACTATCGTTTGATGAATACATAGTCAAACGAAGCGAACCGGGGGAACTGAAACATCTCAGTACCCCGAGGAAAAGAAATCAACCGAGATTCCCCTAGTAGCGGCGAGCGAACGGGGAGCAGCCCAGAGTCTTAATCAGCATCAGCATCAGGAGAACGGTCTGGAAAGTCCGGCAGTAAAGGGTGATAGCCCCGTATCCGAAGGTGTTGGTGTTGTGAACTCGACGAGTAGGGCGGGACACGTGTTATCCTGTCTGAATATGGGGGGACCATCCTCCAAGGCTAAATACTCCTGATTGACCGATAGTGAACCAGTACCGTGAGGGAAAGGCGAAAAGAACCCCGGCGAGGGGAGTGAAATAGAACCTGAAACCGAGTACGTACAAGCAGTGGGAGCACCTTCGGGTGTGACTGCGTACCTTTTGTATAATGGGTCAGCGACTTATATTCTGTAGCAAGGTTAACCGTATAGGGGAGCCGTAGGGAAACCGAGTCTTAACTGGGCGAATGAGTTGCAGGGTATAGACCCGAAACCCGGTGATCTAGCCATGGGCAGGTTGAAGGTTGGGTAACACTAACTGGAGGACCGAACCGACTAATGTTGAAAAATTAGCGGATGACTTGTGGCTGGGGGTGAAAGGCCAATCAAACCGGGAGATAGCTGGTTCTCCCCGAAAGCTATTTAGGTAGCGCCTCGTGAACTCATCTTCGGGGGTAGAGCACTGTTTCGACTAGGGGGTCATCCCGACTTACCAACTCGATGCAAACTACGAATACCGAAGAATGTTATCACGGGAGACACACGGCGGGTGCTAACGTTCGTCGTGAAGAGGGAAACAACCCAGACCGCCAGCTAAGGTCCCAAAGTCATGGTTAAGTGGGAAACGAAGTGGGAAGGCTCAGACAGCCAGGATGTTGGCTTAGAAGCAGCCATCATTTAAAGAAAGCGTAATAGCTCACTGGTCGAGTCGGCCTGCGCGGAAGATGTAACGGGGCTAAACCATGCACCGAAGCTGCGGCAGCGACATTTAGATGTTGTTGGGTAGGGGAGCGTTCTGTAAGCCTGCGAAGGTGTGCTGTGAGGCATGCTGGAGGTATCAGAAGTGCGAATGCTGACATAAGTAACGATAATGCGGGTGAAAAACCCGCACGCCGGAAGACCAAGGGTTCCTGTCCAACGTTAATCGGGGCAGGGTGAGTCGACCCCTAAGGCGAGGCAGAAATGCGTAGTCGATGGGAAACAGGTTAATATTCCTGTACTGGTGATAATTGCGATGGGGGGACGGAGAAGGCTAGGCTATCCGGGCGACGGTTGTCCCGGTTTAAGGATGTAGGCAGGTGAATTAGGCAAATCCGGTTCACTCCATGCTGAGGTCTGATGACGAGTCACTACGGTGATGAAGTAGCTCATGCCCCGCTTCCAGGAAAAGCCTCTAAGCTCTAGATTATCATTAATCGTACCCCAAACCGACACAGGTGGTCAGGTAGAGAATACTCAGGCGCTTGAGAGAACTCGGGTGAAGGAACTAGGCAAAATGGTGCCGTAACTTCGGGAGAAGGCACGCTGGCGCTAGGTGAAGTGGTTTACCCATGGAGCTGAAGCCAGTCGCAGATACCAGCTGGCTGCAACTGTTTATTAAAAACACAGCACTGTGCAAACACGAAAGTGGACGTATACGGTGTGACGCCTGCCCGGTGCTGGAAGGTTAATTGATGGGGTTATCCGTAAGGAGAAGCTCTTGATCGAAGCCCCAGTAAACGGCGGCCGTAACTATAACGGTCCTAAGGTAGCGAAATTCCTTGTCGGGTAAGTTCCGACCTGCACGAATGGCGTAATGATGGCCAGGCTGTCTCCACCCGAGACTCAGTGAAATTGAACTCGCTGTGAAGATGCAGTGTACCCGCGGCAAGACGGAAAGACCCCGTGAACCTTTACTATAGCTTGACACTGAACATTGAGCCTTGATGTGTAGGATAGGTGGGAGGCTTTGAAGTGTGGACGCCAGTCTGCATGGAGCCAACCTTGAAATACCACCCTTTAATGTTTGATGTTCTAACGTTGCCCCGTGATCCGGGGTGCGGACAGTGTCTGGTGGGTAGTTTGACTGGGGCGGTCTCCTCCCAAAGAGTAACGGAGGAGCACGAAGGTTGGCTAAGCATGGTCGGACATCATGCGGTTAGTGCAAAGGCATAAGCCAGCTTGACTGCGAGAGTGACGGCTCGAGCAGGTACGAAAGTAGGTCTTAGTGATCCGGTGGTTCTGAATGGAAGGGCCATCGCTCAACGGATAAAAGGTACTCCGGGGATAACAGGCTGATACCGCCCAAGAGTTCATATCGACGGCGGTGTTTGGCACCTCGATGTCGGCTCATCACATCCTGGGGCTGAAGTAGGTCCCAAGGGTATGGCTGTTCGCCATTTAAAGTGGTACGCGAGCTGGGTTTAGAACGTCGTGAGACAGTTCGGTCCCTATCTGCCGTGGGCGTTGGAAGATTGAAAGGGGCTGCTCCTAGTACGAGAGGACCGGAGTGGACGCACCACTGGTGTTCGGGTTGTCATGCCAATGGCATTGCCCGGTAGCTAAGTGCGGAAGAGATAACCGCTGAAAGCATCTAAGCGGGAAACTTGCCTTGAGATGAGTCTTCCCTGACTCTTTAAGGGTCCTAAAGGAACGTTTAAGACTAAGACGTTGATAGGCTGGGTGTGTAAGCGTAGCGATACGTTGAGCTAACCAGTACTAATGAACCGTGAGGCTTAACCTGACAACACCGAAGGTGTTTTAGAGAGATTGAGTTGTTTTTGCGTAGTGAGAAGCCGAAAGGTGAGGGACACGCAGCTTGTTTGAGATTGAGGTTCTGGTTTGCGTTGAGATAACTGCAAACGGGAACGAAACAGAATTTGTCTGGCGGCAATAGCGCGGTGGTCCCACCTGACCCCATGCCGAACTCAGCAGTGAAACGCCGTAGCGCCGATGGTAGTGTGGGGTCTCCCCATGTGAGAGTAGGGAACTGCCAGACATTAAATTAGTGAAGAAGCCACCCAATGGGTGGCTTTTTTGCTTTTGGATGATAATTTATACTTTATTCAGCTAATTATTCAGCTAATTTATTTTAGTTAAGATATAAAGATTGAGTCAGCTGATTTTAATTGGAATATATAAATATTTATTTTTGAGGTAATTGTATATTACTCTCATTCATTAAAAGAATATTTATGATAAAGCTCAATGGAAATTCATTAACTCCTTCGATTGTTGAATCAATAGCTAATGGCGAGAAAGTTTGTGTTGATCCTTTCGCTATGGAAAAAGTTAAATTAGCTCATAGCATACTCATTAAAGCTGCATTGCAAGGTATAAAAATATATGGTCTTACTGTTGGGGTTGGATTAAATAAGGACCAAGAGTGGATTGACCTTAATGGTAAATTAACCAATGAAGTCATAGAAAAATCAGTACAGTTTAATATTAATTTATTACGCGCCCATTCAGTTGGTGTTGGTGCTAGTATAGAAAAAAATATTGTTCGAGCTTTAATTGCAATTCGATTAAATAATCTATTATCTGCTCATAGTGGTATCCAACCAGCTATAATCAACAGTTACATTGCATTTTTGAATTTAGATATAATCCCTGTAATTCCAGTTGTTGGATCAGTTGGTGAGGCTGATATTACTATTATTAGTCATGTTGGTTTAGCAATGATCGGCGAAGGAAATGTTATTTATAAAGGGAAGCAATGTATTGCGATAGATGCATTAAGTGATGCAAAAGTGCCGCTCATTAAACCGTGGGCAAAAGATGCTTTATCCATTCTGTCTTCGAACGCTTACTCAGCTGCGATAGCTTCTCTTGCGCTTGCAAAAATGGCACGTTATTTAGATATTAATGAAATAGCCTATAGCCTCACCTTACAGTCATTGAATGGAAATCTCTCACCATTTAATGAATTAGTGTTATCTGTACGACCATATGATGAAGTTAATGCTATGGGGGATAAATTGCGTCAGCTTACATCTGGTTCATCACTTGAGTTATCAGATCCTTCGCGTGAATTACAAGATCCCTTAAGTTTTCGTTGTGGTGTTTATATACTGGCTGCTTTACGTAAATACTATGATGAAGCTTATTCTCAGCTATATATTCAATTAAATAGCTCAGATGATAACCCATGTGTTTTGCTCGATAATATAGATGAAGCTGATTATAGTGATAGCGTTGTTCCTAGTGCAAATTTCGAAACGTTACCTTGGGTTTTAGCGCTTGAAAATCTACAACTCGCATTGGCGCATAACGGATTATCTCAAGTTCAGCAAATTATCAAATTTAGTGATCCTAGTCTCACACATTTAAGTCGCTATCTCTGGGCAGATAAAACAGTACATGGTCTTGCAGCATTAGAAAAAACCGCAGTCTCACTTGGAACACAAATTAAACTATTAGCCTATCCAGTTTCCTTAGATTATTTACCGGTTTCTGGTGGTGTTGAGGATATCGCAACTAATGCGCCTTTATCGGCGGATAGATTATTAGCACAAATTTTATATAGTTTTGATTTATTATCTATTTTGTTGCTTTATGCAGCTCAAGCGATTGATCTTAGAGTTCAAAAAAATAAAATGTTAAGGCTGTCATCCTCTGCTTTAAATCTTTATTCTAGGATTAGAGATAAGGTTGGATTTATTGAGGCGGATAGAAGCTTATCAACAGATTTATCAGTAATTAACCAATTAATTACTAATTGGGATAGAAATTGCCACTAAAAAAATCAATTAAATTTGAGTTGTGGATATTTATTGATAATTAATTTAAACCAAGGTGTAAATTGTTCGGGATTTTGTTTTATCTCTTTCTGTAAAGCTGAAGGATGCAGCCAACGGATCGCAGATACTTCATCGGGATTTGGTATAATGGTACCGTCATAGTTACCGATGAATAGATGATCGTATTCATGCTCAGTTAAGCCGCCGTTGACTTGAGCATGATAAAGAAAATGACCAACATGTGAAAGTTGGGTAGTGAAGCCCAGCTCTTCCATCAGCCTACGCTTAGCTGCAACCATGGTATCTTCATTTGGGGCAGGGTGACTACAACAGCTATTAGCCCATTGTCCAGCTGAGTGATATTTATGAGCTGCGCGTTGTTGGATCAGTAATTCACCTTTGCTATTAAAAATAAACACTGAGAAAGCGCGGTGTAGCTTACCAAGCTGGTGTGCTAAGAGTTTCGGCATGATACCTACAGGTGTATCCAACTCATCAACTAAAATAATATCTTGTTCCATGGGGTCTTATCTTTCATCATCTATCTAATTTGTGGGATCATATTACAGTTTTATTCGAATTACTTGTAGGTTTGAGCTTTATAATTGAGTAATGTAATTACTCACAGCTATTCAAAATGATAGCTGTGAGTTAGCCAATTGTTATTTTTGCTGAAGTACCCATACCGCTGCTTCAACTCGTGATTTAAGATTCAATTTCTTCAATAAATGCTTCACATGGACTTTGACTGTACTTTCCGCAATATCCAATTTTCGAGCGATCATTTTGTTTGCAAGCCCTTGGGAGATGAGTTCTAAAATATCAGCTTCTCTTGGCGTTAAAGACAGTAGGTTATTGCCTGTCTGTGGTCGTGTCGCTTTTAGTGATTCAGCAAGCACTGAGGTTAAAGCAGGACTTACTACCATTTTACCGCTAGCAGCTTCTTTAAGCGCAGTAATAAGCTCCTCTGGTTCCATATCTTTCAATAAATAGCCATCAGCGCCACGTTTAAGTGCATTGACAAGATCTTCACCGTAATTAGAGACAGTGAAAAGTATAATGCGGCCTGATAGCTCGCGCTTTCTTAGTTCGTCTAAAGTTTCAAAACCATTCATACCGGGCATATTTAGATCTAGAAGGATAAGATCTGGATCCTGTTCTTCTGCGATCTTGATACCTGCCGCGCCATCTCCTGCTTCACCAATGACGAGTAATGATGGTTCAAGGCTAATCAGTTGTTTAACACCATTTCTTAGCATTGGATGGTCATCAATCAGTAAAATTGTTGATTTTTCATTTGTTATATTTGTATTTTCCATGAATTACTCTGCTCTAAAAAATAATGAATCTATACATTAAGTTATAGCTAAGGAGAACGTAACTTCAACCTTTGTTCCACCTTGCTCTCTTGGAATAATATTGCACTCACCATTTAAGCTAAGTGCTCTTTCCCTCATTATAATTAACCCATAATGGTTTTGTTTTTCAGGTGTAGAGCCTATTCCTTCACCATTATCTTCAATAATTATTGTTACGGTGTTGGAATTTTGTTGGAGAGTGACTTGTGCCCAATTTGCATGCGCATGTTTTAATATATTGCTAAGCGCCTCTCTGATAATCTGTAAAATATGAATGGATTGATGTGGTGAAATACTTTTCGCGGGTAGATGGTAGTGTAATAAAATTTCGAAGCCCATTTTTTGACTAAACTCATCGATAGTACTTTTTAGTGATGGAAGTAGCCCTGGTTCGGTTAATTTTAATCTGAAGGTTGTTAGTAGCTCTCTGAGTTGGCTGTATGCTGTATTAATTTCCCCTCGCATTTCCCCTAGTAGTTGCTGATGTTTTTCAGGTAATGGCTGAGGCTGCATTTGCAAGTAGCTGATCTGCATTTTTAGGCAAGAGAGTGATTGAGCGATAGAATCATGTAGCTCTCTAGCGATAGCTGAGCGCTCATCCATAATCAGGAGCTGCTGCTGTTGCTCTATTTGGTACTCCATTGCGAGCATTCCTGATATTTGCTTCGCTAACATCAATACTAGGTTATTTTCTTCTTCAGATAATTGTTGATCTTCTCTCATCTCACCAATAATGACACCGTATCGGTGAATATTGTCAGAAAGTTCCCACGACAGTGAAGTTATTGGTTCCTCACAAATTTCAGTTATGCTATGAATTTCATGAAAATATTCTTCATTACTGTCTTCATAGAGTTTTAAATTGACACTTGTTAGTCGTGTAATGCTTTGCAGTTCATTAAGTACTTTTTGTAATCTTAAATCTAGTGGTTCAGTAGAGTGCAGAGTTTGGTTTGACTGATATAGATAGGAAAGCACTCGGTTCTTAT
This sequence comes from Providencia sp. PROV236, assembly GCF_033676985.1. NCBI lineage: Bacteria > Pseudomonadati > Pseudomonadota > Gammaproteobacteria > Enterobacterales > Morganellaceae > Providencia > Providencia sp. PROV236. Next base: position 652,712 of record NZ_CP096297.1, read on the forward strand.
TACGTAGGTCTGCTGTTTTTTCGGCAACCCTTGATTCTAGTCGGTGATAGCTTTGCGCTAGCTCATCGGACATTTGGTTTAAGGTTAAACCAAGAGCATTCAATTCATCTTGTTGATTATTACTTGGATAGCGTTGACTAAAATCTTTTTGGCCGATGGCATGAACCATTGAGAGTAACTTCATCCATGGGTAATAAATTTTACGTCGCAGATGCCAAATGGTAGCCATTAATAATAGAAATACTAAAACAATAAAAATCATTTGTGTCATTGCGACATAAGCAATTTTTCGTTCAGTTTTTTCATCAATATCATGAACAAGCTCATCAAGTTTATTAACGAAGGCGATAACTTCATAACGAGCGTCATTAGATGTATTTGCATTTAGTAATGAGGGACGCAAGGTGGTCTGCCAAAAATCATCTAGTTCACCTAGTTTGGTGGTGAGCGCCTCAGCTTTAGCAACTTGCGTTAATTCAGGGCTCGATAAGTCGCTCTCGAGCTCTGAAAGATATTGCTTTGAATCGTCATTTAAAGGTACTAAAGAGAGTAGCCGATAGCTTTGCATGCGAAGGGAGCCTGACTTATTAATGGCATGAGCATTGCCTTGTACACCAATGATGATGCGATTTGAAATCGTCATTCCAATGATACCAAGCACTGCAATAAGTAACATTAATCCAATGATTTGACTAATTATAGAAAATCGACGATGGAATGTCGGCATACCCAGTTCCTTCCCAAATACTCGCCATACTTCAAGTTGTTAAACGTGATTTAATTTGTTTTATTAGCGTTATCAATAGTACCAGTACAATACCAAAAATAAGTCCAAAAATAAGGTTAGCGATTGAAGGTATAACGAGGTGCATAATCGAGCCGATAGCTGGGGTTAGTAATGCGGCTAAGGCAATTTCTTCAATCCACTGATAGATGAATGTAATACCGTGAGTTAGTATACCACCCCCAACCATAAACATCGCAGCAGTTCCAACTACTGATAATGTTTTCATTAAGTACGGTGTCGCATAAATTAAGCTTTTGCCTAATTTACTGAGGAATTTTGAGGTTTTTTTCTGTAAATAAAAGCCAAGATCATCGATTTTAACGATCCCTGCCACAATTCCATACACCCCAACAGTCATCACTATGGCTATGATAGAAAGAATTGCTAGCTGGTTAATTAGTGTTGTAGAAGAAACAATACCTAGTGTGATAGCAATGATTTCGGCAGATAGTACAAAGTCAGTTCGTATGGCTCCTTTGATTTTATTTTTTTCGAAAGAGGCTATTTCTTCCGGTGACATGGTGGCTTCTTGTTCTTTCTTTTCGCTATGTTCTTGGGGGGCATGAAGGTATTTATGCATCAATTTTTCAGCACCTTCAAAGCAAAGGTAAGCGCCGCCAATCATCAATAGTGGTGTTACTGCCCAAGGGATAAAAGCGCTAATCAATAGTGCAAGTGGTACTAATATCAATTTGTTGATAAACGAGCCTTTAGCGACCGCCCATACGACAGGGATTTCTCGTTCTGCTCTGACACCAGTGACTTGTTGTGCGTTTAGCGCTAGGTCATCGCCAAGTACCCCAGAGGTTTTTTTCGCGGCCATTTTGGTCATAACCGATATGTCATCCAATACGGCGGCGATATCATCAAGTAAAGCGAGTAAGCTTGTTCCGGCCACAGTTTTTCCCTTATTATCTGAGTTAACGTACATTTAATGTTTGTTAGGTCGATATTGCGATAATTAGCTCATTGGTAAAAGAGGGAATAAGTCTGATTTAAGTAAAAATTACACTTATGGTGTAATAAAGTGTGAATATTGATCTGTGATAATGGAACCAAAGTATTTATTTTTTCTCTAATAATTTAATTTTACCTTGAGATGAAATTGTTTGGTCGGTAATTTCAAAAAGATAATTAATATACTCTCAATGATTTCAAATATGATTAAGTCGCTGTATGAAATATGTAGAGTATCAAGTGGCTAGCCTAAGTGGCTGGTTAATATAGGATTTTATAAGGTTAATACATGTCTTCCCATCCTGTTTTGAGTATTGTGGTTGCCGTTTATAATGGTGAAAAATTTCTTCCTCATTTTTTTGATAGCTTATTAGCACAAAACCTCAGCCACTGGGAGCTTATCGTGGTCAACGATGGCTCTAAAGACAATAGTGAAGAGGTCATCCGTCAATACCAAGACAAATTTAGCCATTTTAAATTACTAACACAGGAAAATCAGGGCGTTTCAGTGGCTCGTAATACAGGGATGGCGCAAGCCACAGGTCAATATATTACTTTTCCTGATATTGATGATGAAATCAGCCCTAAAATGTATGGCCGCTTATTGGAAATTGCACTAGCAGGTGACTTAGATGTGGCTACCTGTAATGGAACTTATATTTATACCAATGGTGATGCCCCAAAAGCTATTTTTCCACCGAATAAAGTGCCTTCAACTGGTGTGATTAGTGGTCCTGAGTGGTTAGAAATGGGGTTAAGTTCACGCAAATTTTTGCATGTCACTTGGTTAAATCTCTATCGTTTAGAATTGATCCGTCAGCATAATTTTTCATTTGAACCAAAGCTGCATCATCAGGATATCCCTTGGACAACAGAGCTATTACTGGTGGCAAAGAAAGTACAGTTTATCAATGAACAGTATTACGATTATTTGATCCATAACCAGTCGGTTTCTCACTCATTACAAGGTGATGAGCGTTCAGTACGTAAGATCAATACGTATTTGAAGATTATTGATATGTTATTGGCGATTTACAAACGTTACCCGGAGCAAGTTAAGCAAGCGCCTGCTTGTTTGTGGCAAGTGGGTAAAGAAGGGTTGGGGGTCATTCAAGCCATACTTGCAATTAAGTCGCCTGAAATTCAGCGTGAGATGGCTCAGAAATTTATTGAAAGTGGCTATTGGGATGTTGTTTGGTCTCACGCAACAACCATCAAATTAAAATGGCGTTTGATCCGCCGCTATACAAAGCTAAAAGCGGCTGCTAAGTAAGTCATTTAAGGGAGTTTATGTGTTAATAAGCTCCCTTTTTTAATGTGCTTTTATTTAGTCTCTATTAACATATTATTAATACTTTCGGACGATAATGTGATTTAATTAACATATTAATAACAATTGATTTGAGTTGCATGAGATAATGTGGTCTTTATAAGTATTTGGCAGGTGATTCTCTGGTACAGCAAAATTGGGTTTATTAATAAGTTGATAATATTGGAGGCAGAATGGAAAACTATCTGGATAAACTACCTGATGTGATTGATTCTGTTGCGACTAACCAGTTTTATCCTAATTTGTTGACGTGGTTATCTTCTTTTATTGTGTTTGATAACGCGATTGTTTATTCCTTTGAAAAAAATGCCCCCCCACGCTTCTTATCTAAAGTTGAAAAACGCAATAGTGATAGTGTAAACCGTATTTATCAGCGTGGCGCTTATTTAATGGATCCGTTTTATCAGGCATTGCAAAAGGGAACGGGTTCGCAGGTATTAACATTAAGAGAGCTTGCGCCTAAAGGTTTTTATCATACTGATTATTATCTCAATTTTTATCGCAAAACAGGTTGGTGTGATGAGGCAGCACTCTTGCTAGAAATTACCAGTGATAGGCAGTTAGGGATCTTTTTTGGTAATGAAGACGAGCCATTTCTATCAGAGAAAAGAACGCAGGCTCCATTAAAAGAAGCTTTTGAAATTATTCGCAGTATGGCGAAACTGCACAAAGAAATTTCCCCGAGTGAAGTCTCTAGCCATTACCGGTTGGCAGACATGCAAACACGATTTGGTCTGACGCCAAGAGAGTGTGAGGTGGTGGAATTGATCCTTGAAGGCAAAGGCTCACCACAGATTGCTCAATCATTATTTATTAGTTTAGGTACAGTGAAAAATCATCGGAAAAATATCTATCAGAAATTAGATATCAATTCTCAAGGTGAATTATTTAACTTATTAATGGGTCACGCTCGTCACACTTCAAGCCGTAATCATTTATGTTAAGAATGGATTTTTATTCATATCATTAACATTATTTATTTTTTTAATTGATTGATAAAATTGAGTTTATTTATATTTTGAATATTTATTGTTTATATCAAAATATTCTACTCACATCACAAATGTTAAATCAATGTTTCAAATGTCCCTAAAGGGCTATGTAAATGTTAATGTTGGGTTAAGATAATCGTGGTTATGACAAGATACTAACAGGGTATCCAATATGAATAACCAAGTTGAATCATTAACCTATTACGCAGCGACCAAGAAGTATGATCTTCGTTTCCCTACACTGAAAGAAGATCTTGATGTTGATGTTGTGATCATCGGTGGTGGCTTTTCCGGTGTGAATACCGCGCTTGAACTATGTGAAAAAGGGATCACAAATATTGCGATCATTGAAGGCCGTCATATTGGCTATGGTGGTTCAGGCCGAAATGGTGGGCAGGTGATGGCAGGGATCGGTCATGACCTTGATGTGATCAAAAAGCACGTTGGCTCAGAAGGGTTAGAGACAATATTTAAAATTAGTAATATGGGCGCAGGGATTATTCGTGAACGTATTGCGAAATATAATATTGATGCTGATTTTTGTCATGGCTATGCCTATTTAGGGAGTAATAAACGTCAAGAAAAAACCTTGCGGGGTTGGTTGACGGATTTTAAATCAGTGTCACCAGACGAAGAAATTGAGTTTTATACGGGTTCTGATCTAAAACAGATCATTGGTTCAGATGCTTATACCTGTGGCATAAAACACATGGGAGGGGGGCATGTTCATTCTCTGAACTTGTTATTAGGTGAAGCAAAAGCGGTCACTGATTATGGTGTTAAAATTTTTGAAAATAGCCAAGTTCTTAATGTGGAATATGGCGATACCGTAACGGTACGCACAGCTATGGGTTCTGTTCGTGCGAAAAAAATGCTCTGGGCATGTGACTCATTTTTGAACGGCTTAGAGCCAACCATCTACCCAAAAACGATTAATACCTATGCTTATCAGCTGATGACGGAAGAGTTATCTGACGAAATGATTGAGCGTATTAGTCCGATCCGTGGCGCATACAGTGATATTCGTCCAGTTATTGACTATTACCGAGTGACCAAAGAAAACCGTTTATTGTTCGGTAGCTCAACCCATTTTCTTGAATACATTCCATCTGATTTAAAAGCGTGGAACCGTAACCTAATGCTGAAAATTTTCCCTTATTTGAAGGATGTGAAAATTGAATTGGCTTGGGGAGGTCCGATGGCATGTAGTGCCAACCTGTTCCCTCAAATAGGTTCATTGCCGAGACATAACAATATCTTCTTTGTACAAGGTTATTCAGGTTTCGGTGTAACGCCAAGCCATATTGTGTGTAAGGTATTGGCAGAAGGAATGGCAGAAGGCTCACACCGTTATGATTTAATGAGTTCGATTCCTCATGCCAATATCGCAGGTAAAGATAGCATGCGTAATGTGATTGTATCACTGGCTAAAATTTGGCATCAAACCTCGGGCTATTGGCAAGGGCGCCGCTAGAGCAACAGTTTTGTATCATTTATATAATATATAGAAGGGTAAAATCATGATTAGTCCATTACTGTTAAACAAACCACTTCCTGAACTACTCAATATTGGTAGTGTAACTAATTTAGGTTCTGTGGTTGTTGAGGGTGACCCGCAAGCAAGTGTTGCGATGATCCACGGTGAGCCAACTGATAACCTAACATGTGGTATCTTTGCTTGTACTAAAGGCAAATTTAAAATGGTTTACCCATTCGATGAAATGGCGACTGTTCATGAAGGTTCAGTGAAATTAACGGATGTCAAAACAGGTCAAACTGTTGAATATCATAAAGGTGACACTTGGTTTGCTGCGAAAGGCACTGAAGTCCTGTGGGAGATCACCGCTGAGCGTTTTGTTAAGCATTATCTTGCTTGTGTAAACGCGTAATTAACTTTTAAAAGTGGAGTGATAACGATGAGTCAATTAGCCTTATTGCCGGAAGTCAGCGCCTTCTTACAGCGCCAACATGCACATTTTATTAACGGTCAGCCTGTTTCCGGTAAGGGAGAGGCTTATTTTGAAGTCGTTAACCCGGCCACTGAACAAGTTATTGCTAAAGTGAAAGAAGGTACGAAGGCTGAAGTCGATGCAGCGATGGAAGCCGCCTACGGTGCTTTTCATGGGGCGTGGGCGCAAACTACACCTATGGAAAGAGGGAATTGCCTCAATCGTTTAGCTGATTTGCTTGAAAAGCATTTAGAGGAACTGGCGCAGTTAGAAACTTTGTGTTCAGGTAAAACTATTCAACTATCGCGTTTCCTTGAAGTTGGCTCCGCTGCGCAGTTTTTACGCTATTTTGCTGGCTGGGCAACAAAAATCAGTGGTGAGACACTGAATGTTTCTCTACCTTCTTTTAAAGGTGAACAGTATTCAGCCTTCACTCAGCGTGAACCCGTTGGCGTAGTTGCAGGGATTATTCCTTGGAACTTTTCGATTATGATTTCCATATGGAAGTTGGCGGCAGCACTGACTTGTGGTTGTACTATTGTTCTCAAACCAAGTGAATTTACACCGCTGACGATGCTAAGAGTTGTCGAATTAGCGAAGGAAGCGGGTATCCCTGATGGCGTTATTAATATTATTAATGGTGGTGGGCGTGAAGTTGGCCCTGCATTAATTAGTCATCCTCTTTGCTCAAAAGTGACTTTTACAGGCTCTGTACCGACGGGCCTTGCGGTAGGCCGTGCGGCGATGGAAGGTAAATTAACACGCGTAACCCTTGAGCTGGGAGGTAAAAATGGTGCTGCTTTCTTAGCTGATCTGCCAGTTGAAAAAATTGTTGATGGTATTATTGAAGCAGGCTATTTGAATCAAGGGCAAATTTGTGCAGCAGCAGAGCGTTTTTATATTCCATCATCGCTGATTGATGAGGTTTTAGCTCAGCTGAAACAGCGTCTTTCTACATTTAAAATTGGTTCTCCATTGGATGAAACCACTGAGATGGGGCCTTTAGCTAATAAGGCTCATTACGACAAAATTTTAGGGCTATTTGATAAAGCACGTAAAGAAGGCAATGAAATTATTTATGGTGGTCAGCCTATCGCCGGTGCTGGTTACTTCGTTCCGCCTACAATCATTCGAGCTAACAGTCCAAATGATGCATTAATGACAGAAGAAACATTTGGGCCCGTCGGAACCTTCTTAAGTTACGATGATGAAGAAGAGCTCATTAAGCAAATGAACAGTACACCTTTTGGTCTTGCAGCAAGCCTTTGGACTAATGATTTAAGTAAAGCGATGCGTATGATTTCTCGTATTGAAGCAGGAACAGTATGGGTAAATATGCATACGTTCCTTGACCCCGCAGTTCCATTTGGCGGCATCAAATCTTCTGGGATCGGGCGTGAGTTTGGTAGTGCTTTTATTGAGCATTACACAGAGTTGAAGTCAGTCATGATCCGTTATTAGTATTAACGTATTGATTTTATAGTGGTTTCCCAGCAAATGCTGGGCTTTTTTTATTCGCATTTAATCTCAAAATAAAATTAACAATAAATAATTGCCTACTGTGGAAGCTCATCGCTTATAAGGAGTTTTTAATGAAGAATGTATTAATTACAGGTGGAAGCAGAGGGATTGGCAGAGCGACGGCAATACAGCTTGCTGGCTTAGGAATGCAGGTGATTATTAACTATAAAAATAATAAAGTTGCTGCTGATGAGGTGGTTAATCAGATAACTGCGACTGGTGGTAAAGCTGTTGCTATCCAAGCGAATATTGCGGATGAAAGCGAAATTACGCAGATGTTTGCTACCATTCGCGAACAGTATGGCGATTTAGATTACTTAGTGAATAATGCAGGTATTTTATTTCAGCATAGTACGACGGAACACCTTACAGCAGAACGTATTAATCAGGTATTAGCAACGAATGTGACAGGGCTACTGATTTGTAGTCGAGAGTTTATTAAAAGTGCGCGCCACTTTGATAGCTTCCAAGGAAAGGCAATTGTTAATGTATCTTCTATCGCTTCGCGTACAGGATCGGCTGGGGAGTATGTTGACTATGCGGCTTCCAAAGGTGCAGTAGATACAATCACAAAGGGCCTTTCAATTGAATTGGCTGAATTAGGCATTCGTGTCAATGCTGTGCGACCCGGTGTGATTTACACAGAGATCCATGCAGATGGTGGTGAGCCTGAGCGTGTCGACCGCGTTGCACAGGTTGTGCCAATGAAAAGAGGGGGAAAGCCCGAAGAGATCGCTGATGTGATCACATGGTTACTGAGTGATACGTCATCTTATGTGACTGGCGCTATTATCGATGCGGGTGGCGGTCTATAGTATTTTAATGATGTGAGTCGCTGAGTACTCACATCATCTTTTCTTGGCGAATAATAAAACCGGATGAAACAAGCTCGGTTCGGTTACTGACATTCGCTTTAGTGAATATATTGCGTAAGTGCGTTTTCACGGTAGACAATGAAACGCCAAGTAGCAGTGCGATACGTTTATTACTTGCTCCCTCACGTACTAAGTGAATGATTTCTTGCTCTTTAGGTGTGTAAGAGACCAGTGAATCAGGCAGTATGTCAAAGGTCATTAGCTCTGCAATAGGTAAAATAGCATTCAATCGCATCACTTCTTGTTGCTGAAACGGCCTATCACGCAGTACGGAGATACCTGCAATGATTTTATTTTTACGGCGAATAAAAATCTCAGCCATATCAGTAATATTATTGGGACGCATAAAATCATTATAAAACTCTTGGCTCTGCTGTTTCATATCAGGCGCCATTCTAACTAGACGTAAGTCATCGCCTCGGAATTTATCAGGATGCAGCGGATCTAATTGATAAAAGTGCTGTAAGTAATCTTGATGCATGCTAGAGCTGATCCCATATAAAACATGATTATCAGGTTGCCAAAAATCATCCACTAAGTAGTAAACGGATGCTGAAACAGGAATAATATGGGCGATTGTGTTTAAACAACAGTTAATTAATGTTCGCTGGTGGTAGCACAAAGGTGGTGTTTTCATCATATTCCCTTCCATAGAGAGCCTAATTATTATCATGCAATTATTTTTCGTTAACATAAAATAAACATGTTAATAACGTGAGCTTGGTTGCAATATTTGAACTTCACTGGCAAGGAGCCAATAGGCTAAATGCATCTATCGGTATATTTCGTTGTGTTTTTATTAATATATTAATGAAGTGGTAAAGTGTTATCTATTGATATTCCATGCTTTATCTTTTTTTTGATTAATTAATTCGGTACTTTTCGCCAACTCCTTTCTCTTTTCCTCCCCCGATAGGTATCGTCCTTTAGGACGATAGCGACATGTTTGTGCTTATTTTTATAGTGGCAATGCAGTCATTTTATTTTTACAAAAAATTCACAATCACGACTGTGTTCCAGAAAGAGAGGGAAGCAAAATGAATATGTCCTCAAAATTAACGTCTCACATTGAGAAGGGGAAAGTTGGTTTTCCAACAACTTTAGCGAGTTCTGTGGGCGTGATTATGGCAAGTCCTGTTATTTTGACGGTGACGAGTGGTTTTGGCATTGGTGGCGATACGTTTGCTTTAGCCGTATTACTGAGCTTTATCATGATGCAGGCTCAATTGACGACGTTCTCCGAAGCGGCGGCTATTTTACCAACATCAGGCTCGGTTTATGATTATATTTCATGTGGTATGGGGCGCTTCTGGGCGATAACCGGAGCGTTGTCAGCTTATTTAATTGTGCATGTATTTGCGGGAACGGCAGAAACGATTTTGTCGGGGATCATGGCATTAGTTAATTTTGAAAGCTTAAATACCGTAATGGAAACCAGTAATACCTCTTGGATGGTTGGGGTAGGCTTGGTGATCACATTTGGTCTACTCAATGCTTTAGGGATTGAAGCTTTCAGTAAAGTTGAAGTCGTGCTTACCTTTGCGATGTGGAGCACCTTAGTTATTTTCAGTATTGGTGGATTATTGATCCCTTTCCACACTTCTGTTGATGGATGGTTTGGTCAAGGTTTGAATATTTCTGATCCGACTCTTGTTTTGAGTTTTGTTGGTATGGCGATGTTCATGTTTGTTGGCTGTGAGTTGGTCACGCCAATGGCGCCTGAAATTAAAAACTCAGCTAAAGTTATTCCGCGTGCGATGGCAACAGGGCTGTGCGGTGTCGCATTTTGTATGTTTTTATTTGGCGCAGCGATGACAAATCAAGTCGAAAACGTCATTGTTGATCCGACAAATAATGTTAGCCTGCTAGAAACACCGATGGCTATCCCTGCTTTTGCTAGCCAAGTTTTTGGTGATATTGGTAAATATTGGATTGGTATTGCGCTATTGCTTGCTGGTGGAGCAACGATTAATACATTAATGGCAGCGGTTCCGCGGATCCTTTATGGGATGGCGCTGGATGGTGCGTTACCTCGTATATTTGCTTACTTGCACCCACGTTTTAAAACGCCAGTCTTTGGGATCCTTGTTGCAGTAATGATCCCTTGTCTGCACACGTTTGCTATCCAAGGTGATTTAGATCGCATCATGCCATTGGTATTGGCTGCTGTATGTTCTTGGGGCACGGCTTATCTGTTAGTCACTGTTTCAGTCATATTATTACGTATACGTCGTCCTGACTTACATCGTGCGTATCGTTCGCCATTTTTTCCTATCCCACAAATTATTTCGAGTGTAGGGATTATTTTAGCCATTGTGTATATCACCCCTCCAGGAATGAATAAATCGGATGTTTATATTCCATTTATTATTATGTTAGGACTAACTGCCAGCTATGCATTAATTTGGACGCTCTTTGTGCAAAAGGTTAATCCATTCAAACCCGTTCCGGTTGAGCAGGTGTTATCAAACACATTTACAGAGGAAGAGTTAAATGGAGGTAAAATTGAGCCATTACGCAACCTCGCCTAAATATTCTTTCTGGCGACGCTTAACGCAAAAGCGTCTGCCAACAGGGTACCAGCAAGGCTTAACGCTAAATAAAGTGGAGCGTGATATTTTGCCTTATCAGTGTGAATGGGGAGCTCCTGGGGAGCTCCTTATCCGCCCACAAGATGAATTAACGATCTGTGTCACGGAAAGAGTTAAAACACTGTTTATGGCATTTATTGTGTTTAGTCGATTTTCGGTAACGGGAAATTGTCGCCAAGCTATCAATGCACAAGTCACCGTGAAAACAAGTGGTAATTTACGTAAAAAACATATTGATTTTGTATCGAAGGATGAGCAAGGACAATCGTTAGTGAGCTTACTAAAGCAATACCCAATCATTACCAGTACGCTCGAAGAGTTAGATTTTAATTATTGCCATTTAAACATTAAACATGGTGTATGGCATTGTGAAATTGAGCCTTTTACTGCATCTGAAATGGTTAGCAGGATCCCTGCCACAAGGCGTTATTTACGGTTAACTTCCGAGCAAAGACATCGTTTATTGAGCGCTTTACAGTTGATTCACCAATTTATGGAAAAACATTTTGTTAATCATTGAGTTTGAAATATTAATTTGATAGTAATATTTTCCATTAAATAAATTTTTAATGGAAAATGATGTGAAATCTTTACCGTTAATCGGCTGTATTTTGCTTTCATCGGTTGCTATGTCAGCTGTTGCAGAGTGTATTCGTTTAGATGAGCTGTCCTCTTCTATTGAGGGCGTGCATGATAGTGAAGGTCATAGCTGTTTGTTAGTTGAAATTTCGGATAAACAGGTTGTTCGCCAAGAAGGTGATGGGATCGCTGAAGCGATTTTACTGAAAAGCAGTAAGGCACCAATTCGTGTTCTTTTACAGGGTTGGCCGCAGTCTGAAACGCACGCTATTTCTTATATTGCCCCAAAAAAAGGTCAATATTACCTCAAATTACAAGGTGTACCAGAGCAGCCATGGCATCTCAAATTTAATTTAGCGGATTATCAGCCTTTAGCGATTGAAGCTGAACACAAGATTGATAGCCCTAAGTTACAAGCCTTACTTGATGCACATCAGCAAGATAAAACCACTGATGCTTTTTGGCAGGAGATCAAATTGCAGGGCACTCCCTTGATTGAAGATTACAAGAAAGGGCAAAAGAGAGTGACTTTTTTATGGCGAGGTGCGCAGTCGAATGCCTATATATTGGGGGCGCCCTCGGGTAATCATGAAACGATGGCGAGAGTGCCGAATAAGGATATCTGGTATCGTAGTTTCATTGTGCCAAATGATACGTTGTCGCAATATAAAATAGCACCTGATGTTCCAAAGATTGCTGAAGGTGGGCTGGCGCAACGTAAAGCGATTTTAGTCACGGCGCAAGCAGATCCCTTTAATACTTATGCTGTTCCTTCATTTTTTAATGATCGTTATAATCGGTTTTCTTTATTGTCTTTAGCGCCAGAAAAACGTCAGTGTGATTTTGCCAAAATTGAGCGTCATCAGCTTAATGGTCAATTAGAGTCATTTTCATTTCAAAGCAATATATTGAATAATAATAGAAAAATTTCAATATACCGCCCTTCTGTCGTGATGAAACAACCTTCAGTACTGGTACTACTGGATGGACAAACTTATCTTAATACTTACAAAATGGCAGACTTTTTTGATAAGTGGATGCTAGAAGGCAAAATACCGCCTATGTATGTGGTGTTTCTAGACAGTATTAGTTCTGAGCATAGAAATAATGAACTGCCTCCAAACAGTGACTTTCCTGAAATGCTTGCCAAGGAGCTCATGCCATTATTGCGGGCAAAAGGGATCAATGCGCCAGCTGAATCAACGATCATTGCAGGATCGAGCTATGGTGGTCTAGGGGCAACATGGAATGCATTAACTCACCCTGAGCTATTTGGTAATGTGATTAGTATGTCTGGTTCATATTGGTGGGCGCCTAAAGGGAAAGATCCAGAATGGTTGATCCGCGAAATAGAACAGATGTCAAAGAGACCGTTACGTTTCTATTTAGAGGCGGGGTTGTTTGAGCAACGGGGTAGCTGGGGAGGGATCATCCAGAATCATTATCGGTTATTGGATGTATTAAAACATAAAGGCTATCAAGTTGAAGCAACTGAATTACCGAGTGGACATGATTATGTTTCTTGGTGTGAAACACTGTATGAAGGAACTCGCTATTTAAGCGGTAATATCGCTAAGTAATTCGCTATTTTTCATGCTTCAAAACACTAAAAGGCAGTTCATTGGTGACTGCCTTTTTGCATATTAATGACAATCATCTTTTTTTCGACATAAAACCTTCATCCAACTGTCATCTAGCTAGCTTAGCATGCCAATCATTATTCGAAGCAACTTAATATTTAAACTTCTTTTATTGGCAAGGAAATGATTATGACAGGTCATTGCATGAAATCGATTTTAGCTGTTGCTGTGAGTACAATGCTTTTAAGTGGTACTCTGCCAGCAAATGCAGCAACACCAAACGATGCAGTTTCAGAAAATCGCGCGGCACAAGGTGATATAACCCAATTTGGTGGTGCTCGTCGTTTAGCACAAGAACAAACTGATATCATGAAAGCCGCTTTGCACAATGGACAAGCTAAGAACGTGATCCTGTTTATCGGTGATGGGATGGGAGACTCTGAAATTACGGTTGCACGCAATTATGCTGAAGGTGCTGGTGGCTTCTTTAAAGGCATTGATGCACTACCGATTACGGGTCAGTATACCCATTACGCATTAAACAAAAAAACCAAGAAACCAGACTATGTAACGGATTCTGCTGCGTCAGCAACGGCGTGGTCATCAGGTGTGAAAACCTATAATGGCGCGCTTGGTGTTGATGTTTTCGATAAAGATCACGATACCTTAATTGAGCTGGCTAAACGTAATGGTAAAGCGACGGGGAACGTAACCACGTCAGAAATTCAAGATGCGACACCTGCTGCTCAATTTTCCCATGTTACAGCCCGTAAATGTTATGGTCCTGAAGAAACGTCAGAAAAGTGTGCGACGAATGCCTTAGAAAATGGTGGGCGTGGCTCTATCTCTGAGCAGCTACTCGTGACGCGCGCCGATGTTACATTAGGTGGTGGCGCGAAGAGCTTCAAGCAAGTGGCGAAGGCTGGCGATTACCAAGGTAAAACGTTAGAAGAGCAAGCGAAAGAACGTGGTTTTAACATTGTTCGTGATGCAAAATCACTGGAAGCCGTCACTGTAGCTAACCAAGACAAGCCAGTGTTAGGTTTATTCCATGAGGGGAATATGGCGGTGGCTTGGGAAGGACCTAAAGCAACACATTACGGTAATATTAATAACCCACCACTTGAATGTAAGCCGAATTCTAAATTAGATCCTAATGCACCGACATTGGCTCAAATGACAGAGAAGGCCATTGATTTATTAAAAACCAATCCAAATGGCTTCTTCTTACAAGTTGAAAGTGCTTCTATCGATAAACAAGATCATAAAGCGAACCCATGTGGTCAAATTGGTGAAACCGTCGCATTGGATGAAGCGGTGCAAGTTGGCTTAGAGTTTGCAAAAAAACATGGTGACACTTTAGTTATCGTGACCGCTGACCATGCGCACTCTAGCCAAATTATTCCAGAAGGCACTAAATCAACGGGTTTGACACAAGCGCTGATCACGAAAGATGGTTCTGTGATGGTTGTGAACTACGGTAACTCTGAAGAAGATGATTCACAGGAGCATACAGGTGCACAACTGCGCGTTGCGGCTTATGGTCCACATGCAGCCAACGTTATGGGTCTGACTGACCAAACTGATTTGTTCTTTACCATGCGTGATGCCATGGGATTGAAACAATAAACCAACCTTGTAAGTTAAATCCTCTGCGACAGGATGTTGTAGAGGATTTTTTATTTTCCCTTCCAACTATCATCCTTCATATTAATGCTAAATTACATTATGAACTTTGCGTTAATTAGTCGATTCATGTATAAAAATTATTTGGCGTTGAAGTTTTATTTGTTCGTGTTGCCTTATCATTAATCAGATTATCGCTTCTAATAACACTTTAAACTTTAACTTTTTGAAAAATAAAGAAAATAATGTATAATGAAGTGTTTTTGTATTAGTCGCCTCATTCTTAAACATCTAATGATTTCATCTATTGAACCGTATTATGACCGTTTTTAGCTGGTCATAAAAAATCTCTAAATTTCAATAACTGATTGTTTTATTTAAAAATATAAATATATAGGATTCAAATTTCAATGTTGCCCCTTTTACATCTTTTATCATCGGTCGCATTGCTGGTTTGGGGAACACATATTGTCCGTACTGGCATCATGCGAGTTTTTGGTGCTGACTTAAGGCGTATTTTAGGAAAAAGTGTAAGTCGTAAATCAAGCGCATTTCTCTCCGGCGTCGGGGTCACCGCACTCGTTCAAAGTAGTAATGCAACAGCATTGCTGGTCATTTCTTTTGTCTCTCAAGGGTTAATTTCATTAACGCCAGCCATGGTCATTATGCTTGGCGCTGATGTCGGTACTGCATTAATGGCCCGAATTTTGACATTCGATCTTTCATGGCTATCTCCATTGCTGATCCTGATTGGGGTGGCAACATTTTTAAGCCAAAAAAAGAATCGTACAGGGCAAATTGGTCGCGTAGGAATCGGTCTAGGCCTAATTTTATTAGCCTTACAACTGATTGTGGCATCGGCAGAACCGATTACTCATGCGGATGCTGTAAAAGCCATTTTTACGTCATTAAGTGGCGATGTAGTATTAGCATTGTTGGTAGGTGCACTATTTGCCATGATCAGCTATTCAAGTTTAGCTGCGGTATTGTTAACCGCAACGCTAAGTGCGACAGGCTTAGTACCACTTTATATTAGTTTAAGTATTGTGATTGGTTCTAATATTGGTAGTGGCTTACTCGCTATGATGAGCAGCCGCGGGCAGAATGAAATTTCTCGCCAAGTCGTGTTGGGGAGCTTGTTATTTAAACTGATTGGTTGTGTGGTGGTATTACCATGGGTAAAACCGATCGCACAATGGATTGGTGAGTATGGTTTTAATGCGGCTGAAGTGGTTATCTATTTCCATGTTTTTTATAATCTCATTCGTTGCCTAGTGATGTTGCCTTTTGTCGGGCCAATGGCTAAATTCTGTAATCGATTGATCCCCATTTCACCTTCTGCTGAACAGCAAATAGCCCCTCGTTATCTAGATAAAAGTGCTTTAGAAACTCCATCGTTGGCGATTGCGAATGCAGTGCGAGAAACGCTGAGGATGGGAGATGTGCTGGAGCTAATGTTGCAGCGTTTTAGAGATGTGCTTAATGGTAATAAAGAACAAAAAAGAGAAATTAGCCGCTTAGAAGAAGAAGTCGATATGCTGCATAGTAGTATTAAGCTTTATTTGGCTCAATTGCAGCAAAGTGAGCTAAGCGAAGAAGATTCAAGGCGTTGGGCTGAAATTATTGATACGGCTTTTAACCTTCAGCAATCTTCAACGATTATTCATCGCATGACTTCTGAATTGGTGAAAAAATCAATTGATAATCGTCGTTCATTTTCGAATGAGGGCTTTAAAGAATTGCTGTCATTACTTGAACGATTACAGGCTAATTTAAATTTAGGGATGTCAGTGTTTGTCTCAGCTGATATTGATAATGCAAAACGTTTACGTCGTGCTAAGCATCGTTTTCGTTTGATCAATCAGCGTTTTGCCTATGCACATGTGGAAAGACTACATGAACAAAACATGCAAAGTTTAGATACTAGTAACTTACATGTCAGTTTATTGGGTGATATGAAGCGACTAAATTCATTATTTTGTGCTGTTGCATATCATGCCCTAGAAGGTGTCGCTGAGAGTCGTAAAGAGCAAATGAGTTTGGAAAATGAGAAAAATACGTGAGTTACAAAGGGATGAAATCCCATCTGTTTGGTCGATAGATAGAACTGAATTAATTGAACATTTATATCTACATGAAAAAGGGCAGCTAGTTCTATCAGCACAGCGTTTTGACATGAAAGGCTGGCCAGAAGGTGAGCCTGAGGCTTATACCCCACATCTGCTTGAGAGTTATGACAATGGTGCGGTATTTATTGGAGTATTTGATGAGAACACATTAATTGCTGCGGCCAGTCTTGATAATATTTGGCGTGGGGAAGCTCATAACTTACTGCAATTATCATTTTTACATGTTAGCAAGCACTATCGTGGCGAAGGGTTAGGTGGGATGCTTTTTAAGCGATGTTGTCAGCTGGCAAAAGAGAAGAAAGCTGAAGGGCTTTATATTTCTGCAACGCCCTCTGAAAACACAGTACATTTCTATCAATATATGGGATGTAAATTGATTGATAAGCCTGATCCTGAGCTATTTGCGTTAGAGCCAGAGGATATCCATTTTATTTATCCATTTTGATGACAAATAGCGTCGCTTTCTTAACAAAAAACATTGTTTTTTGCTAAAAACAAGATATGATTGATAATCATTATCATTTAAATTGTTGAGGTAGCGATGCCAAATAGCGTAACCAAAAGCACTGATCTGCGCCGCTTTACTGCGGGATTATGGGGTGTTTTCGCCGTTATTTTGTTGAGCGTGATTTATCTACTCAGCAATATAGGGATGAACAGCCTAAAAATTATCACCATTATTACCATGCTGATGACTGCCGCTATGTTATTCAGTCGCGGCTCTCGGCGTTTGCTGATTGTTCCTGCTGTTATTGCTCTTCTCTGTAGTTTGGTCGCATTGGTGTTGCAACATAATGCTTAAAAGTGAAGGGAATGAGATAAGTTAACAGTGGTGCGAAAGGGGGGACTTGAACCCCCACGCCCGAAGGGCACTAACACCTGAAGCTAGCGCGTCTACCAATTCCGCCACCCTCGCAAATACTGTTAATTATTAAAAGAACTATCGGTCTATTTAAAAACAAGGCCTGCATGGTGCGAAAGGGGGGACTTGAACCCCCACGTCCGAAGGACACTAACACCTGAAGCTAGCGCGTCTACCAATTCCGCCACCCTCGCAATATCAGACTCTATCTTATGTTGATAGCACGCTGCGGATTTTAGGCTAATTTATTCAGACGTCAATAATTTTTTTACTGTTCGCGAGATATTTCAAGTAAAAAAGGCCAACACTTCTGGTTGGCCTGAGATTGACGACGAAGCAGTATAACGTAGAGTTTCCCTGCTTCGTGTTATTAGCTGAAAATCAACGGGTTGATTTGCCTAATTTATTTTAAAAGCTCCGTCACTGCCGCCAAATATAAGACGTTTGCCCGACTGTAATATTATATTTATTGGTAATTAACGTTTGGTCGCTTGATAAACTTTAAATTTACCTGTTTTAGCTAACAACTCATGGCTACCAAAGGCCTTATCAAGCATGTCAGGGTAAGGTAAGAACGCATTTGCGACGATACGGAATTTACCTCCTCTTTTTAGGTACTTAGGCGCCTGATAAATCATATTTTCTACTGCGCTGTAACTGGTATTAAGACCATCATGGAATGGGGGATTGGAGATGATCCAGTCAAATTGGTCATTGATGTTAGAGTAGACATCGCTAGCAATGACCTTTCCTGTTAATTGGTTAGCTTGCAATGTTGCGGTAGAAGACATCAGCGCAGCAGCACTCACATCACTGAGCGTTAAGGTGGCATCAGGGTTATTTTTTCCAATCACTGCCGCTAATACGCCATTGCCACAGGCAATATCAAGAACATTACCCATTACAGGTTCATTAAGAGTAGAAAGAAGTAAATCGCTGCCAATGTCCAATTCATTATGGCTGAATACGCCAGGAAGAGCATGAATTTGTACATTCTCAGCTTCATAGCGGCGCCACCAGTGCGTAATATCGAACTGAGTTGGCTGTTCTAGTTCACCATAATACAGACCACAACGTCTAGCTGAATCAATTTTTTGCAGTGTTGCAATGCCTTCCATGATGGATTCTGCGCTTTTGACACCACTACGGTTTTCACCGACCACGAAAATTTGGCTACCCGCTGTGAGGTGAGTGCACAGATCGTCGAGCTGAAAGCAGGCTTCTTGTTTGTTTTTTGGCCAGAAATAGATCAGCGTATTGCAAGGGCGGATAAAATCAGCGTCAGCAATTGCAGCAAATTGCGCATTTGTTCCCATTAAGCTACTTAGGCTTTTCCAGCGATGGTATTGGTTAGTGATAACACGAACACTTGCAGCTTCTAAAGTCGCGGCGAGTTCATCTTGAATATCACCTGCCAAGACTACATGACGTTCTGTAAAGTGCTCAAGATGGCGCTGGATAACTTCACTAGCGGGGGTTAGTAGTGACATAATTAAAAATCTCCTTACTTGTCATACTTTTGATACTTCAGGTTGCAGCGTTTTGACATATCCAGCAGCAACAAATTACTTGCAATAGGTATGCAAACCCAATTATTTTGCGCACACTTTATCAGAAAACAGGGAAATAGCATTGCTATGTTGGCGCTATTAGTCCCCTTTGATAAGATACCTTACTTAACATAGCGACTGGAAATAAATGAATGGCACGACGTGACAGGCTTTTAAATCAAATGGGTATCACTCAATGGGTAGTGAGAAACCCTGCTGTATTGCGCGGTGAACGTGGTGTAAGAATTCCAGATTCGGCTAAGTTGATTATTATTACTGATGAGAGCCTAGATTTAAACCATCGTCTGCTGAAAGATATTTTTTTGGCCATGAAAGTGGATCCTACGGATGTGGTTTGTATTAATTCGGAACAATTGTCGATGCTCCCAACACCAATAACGATCAATTGTTGGGTCTTAGGCAGCCAATCTCATCTTGAAAGTATAAAAACAACCTTTATATCTCCTGTATTAGATGAGCTGATAGCCAGCAATAACGCTAAACAGGCACTATGGAAGCAGATTTATCAATATGACGAAAATTTCAGCACTAAAGCAGTCTGATCTTGCCACCGCATTCTTAATTGAGAAATTAAGCCATGATTTTCCTTGGTCTGAACGTGTTTTCTATGGAAATCAGGGGGAAAAATATCATAATATTAAAATTTCTGTTGATAATCAGATTGTTGGGTTTGCTATAACACAATGTATCCTTGATGAAGCAACGTTATTTAATATTGCGATACATCCTGATTACCAAGGGAAGGGTTATGGACGTGTTCTTATGGAGCATTTAATCGATGATCTCTCTAGTAAAAATGTTTTAACGTTGTGGCTTGAAGTGCGTGAGTCTAATGCAGCTGCATTACATCTGTATGATAAGTTAGGGTTTCATCAAGTGACGGTACGCAAAGATTATTATCCTGCAAAGGAAGGGCGTGAGGATGCCTTGATTTTGGCATTAACCTTGTTTAAAGATGAATGATTTTATTATAAGTAGCCACAGCCAGTAATATGCTGTGGCTGAGTTTATTTATCCTTTAACAATTAAGGGATCTTGATTAATAGGAAGATAATCCACATTTTTCCGATAACCAAATACACGTACAAGCACTCGTCGATTATCTTTAACTGTATCCCTGCAATGGAAGTTGAGAGGGTTATTAATCACAAGTGTTCTATTTGGTTGTAGGTTTATTTCGTCAAATTTAATCTCAGCAGCAAGTTGACTAAATTTAGCATAGGTGTCTTTTATAAATTCTGACGCAGCGGGATCAACGGAAAAACGTTCTAAATTATAGTTTGCTGCAAGCCTTCCTTTGTCATTTAAATCTAGTATTGAAACATGGGTTCCACCGACACTTTTACCTTCACTTGCCGTTTTTGCGGCACGAAAATTAAAGTTTTTACCCGCTAAAGCAACGATTTCTTCTTTGGATAACTGGCTTAACACTCGTTCAATTGGTGCTAGCTTTGTTGTTTCTGATAATGGATTCCACCTTGCTGTAAGGATCAATGATGAAGGTGATGGTGAATGCCCTTGCTCGACTTTTGTTGATGAGTAATAAGGATCTTCAGTATGGGGAACGACGGCTTTACCTGAGTGAGAGCTACCATCGGGTGCTTCATTGGCAAGTTTTTGGGTGCCACCTCCACGAAAGTTTGCAACAACGCGCACAATTTTACCTTCATTTTCAGAGTCAAAGGCAAAAGTTGTTTCATTGAGTAAGGCTAATATGATTTGTTCTTGGGAGGCTAATTTTAAAACTTCAATATCAGCTTCAAGCTCTTCAAGCGTAGGAAATTGATTTTCCTGAGGTAGTTTTATGGGATTGCCATCAATATCCGTATTAAGGAAACCATCAAAAACTAAGTGAGTAATTTTTCCTGAAATATAATCATTAATTAACTTCTTATCATTATCATTAAATAACTCGAAGAGCTCTGTGGCGATATCCTCTGCTAATTTTTGATTACCAGTTTCTTGCGGTCCCCCTTTTAATGCTAATTGATAGGATTTTTCTTGTAAAATAGCGGCAATTTCTTCACTTAAGAAAATATAAGGCGTTGATTTGTTTGTTGGCATGATTTTATTATACCTATAATTAACCTGATGAATTATATTAAATAATAAACTTGAGTTTTATATTTCCAGTTCATTAATTAGATAATAATAAAATATAAAAACAATTAAATTATAGAATGTATTATAGACTAATAACTTACTTGCTATTAACCACGTCGTGAGTTGTTTTTGATGATTGAAATAATGTTTTTGATTTTATTTCTATAGGTGGATTTAAAATTATTTTAATAATGCTTATTTTTTATTATTAGTTTTAGTTATTTTTAATAAAAAGCCACCGTATTATACAGTGGCTTAATTATTTTAATATGATTATTAATTACTCAGGTAGTTTTTCTGTCGCGGGCAAAATCGGTTTCCCAGCGGTTATTTTAAGCTTCTTTCGGTATTTTTTTTCTGCTTTTTCAAGACTAATTTCTTCATTTAATCCTTTATAGGTTGAGTAACACATTATTAGCATCAAAATAGAAAGAGGGATTGCAGTGGCAACAAGCGCAGATTGTAAACCGGATAAGCCGCCCGTGATGATTAATACGATAGCGATGGCGGCAATGACCACACCCCAAATGGTTTTCGTCGTATGAGTTGGGTTTGGGTTACCATTTTCACTGACCATTCCCAGCACAAATACTGCGGAATTGGCTGAAGTAATGAAAAATACCATGACCAGTACCATCGCCAATATGCACATAAAAGTACTGGCAGGGAAGTAATCTAAAAATTTAAAAAATGCGGATGTCACATCGGTTTTAACGGCTTCAGCGAGTGCCTTTTGTCCCATATTTTGAATCAAATGGATGGCAGAGCCTCCCATTACGGCAAACCAAGTAAATGAGCCGAGTACAGGGATGAATACAGCACCAATCATAAATTCTTTGATCGTACGGCCTTTAGAGATCCTAGCAACAAAACTTCCCACTAATGGCGCCCATGCGATCCACCATCCGAAATAAAATAGTGTCCAGTTGGCAATCCACGCGCCATCATTATATGGTTCTGTACGGAATGACATGCTGACAAAGTTTTGTACATAATCACCGATACCCTGAAAAAGGACCTTTAAGATAGTTTGTGTTGGTCCAGCAAACAGAATAAAGCCCATCAATGCAAAGGCTAATAGCATATTCAGGTTTGATAGATGCTTGATTGCACCTTGTAGTCCCGAAATGGTTGAAGCGATATAAATGACTGTCACGATGGCAATAATGGCGGCTTGGATCCAAATACTAATCGGCATTCCCCAGAGATAATTCATACCCGTATTAACTTGTAGAGTACCAAAGCCAAGTGATGTGGCGATGCCTATAACAATCGATAGAACAACGAGCACATCAATCCATTTACCAATGGATCCTTTGATGCGATCGCCAATCAGGGGGTAGAACACTGAGCTCAGTGATGAAGGTAGTTTTTTTCTGAATTGGAAAAAAGCTAATGATACACCGACTAGCGCATAGCATGCCCAAGCAGATACACCCCAGTGCAAATAGACATATTGCATGGCAGTTTTGGCTGCTTGTTCAGTGTAACCAGTACCGACGGGAGGGCTAATGTAGTAAGACACGGGTTCAGCGACTCCCCAAAAGACTAAACTGATCCCAATAGAGGCGCTAAATAGCATACCGACCCATGTGGCGGTGTTGTACTCAGGGCGATCGGCATCATTACCAAGTCGAATATGACCAAACTTGGAGAAACCGAGGTACATACAAAAGCTAAAAAAGATAAAAACGGCTCCGAGTATAAACCAGCCTAAATTGTTATAGATAAAACCCAGAGAGTAATTTGAAAATGCTTCGAGTTTGTCAGGTATAAAAGCGCCTAAGCTAATTAATGCCAAACTAAAGGCGAGCGATACGTAAAATACTGATTTCTTATTATTCATCATACCTCTTCTCCAGTTGCTCACTTATTTTTATGTCTTTTAATGAGAGTTGGTTTGCAGGAAATGCTACTTTTGGTTTACAGAGAATATCCATGCAAACATTACGCAGTCAACAATTAATTAACCATCAGTTAACATTAATTGGTTTGGTTATGTATTTATATGTTTGATTTTTATTGATTAAATTTGTTATGTGCTATTTTTGTTAACTTTTCATTTGATCATTATTGAGATCTGGATTAACATTCTTAAAAACAATGTTAACTATAAGTTTACATAAGTGAGGGCAATGATGAGCAATGCAAACAAAGTCATTTCAATTAATGATCACCTTGATATTGATAACGCATGGACGATCCCTGCACGCTATTACACATCTGATGATGTATTTGAATTTGAAAAAGAAAATATCTTTGCTAACTCTTGGGTATGTGTTGCCCATTGTAGTGAAGTTAAAGAGAAAAATGCTTATATCACTCGCCAATTGATTGGAGAGAGTCTGGTCATTGTCCGAGGCAGAGATGACGTTTTGCGGGGCTTTTATAACGTATGCCCACATCGTGGGCACCAGCTAATTAGTGGTGAAAGCGGCAAAATGAAGAATGTAATTACTTGCCCTTATCATGCGTGGGCATTCAAACTCGATGGTCAGTTAGCTCATGCAACTAACTGTGAGAACGTCAATAATTTTGACGCAGAAGCAATGTCGCTGAGCAGTTTCCATGTTATTGAACATGCAGGATTTATCTACATTAACTTGACGCAAGGTGAGCCTCAACCGATTGAAGAGCAATTACCTGGTTTAGCGGCCAAAATGGAAGAAGCTTGTTCTGTGATCCGTGATTTGAAATTAGCTGCTCGCTTTGTTAGTCAGACTCCCGCTAACTGGAAAACGATCGTTGATAACTATATCGAATGTTATCACTGCCCAACTAACCACGTCAGTTTTGCCAGCTCGGTCGATGTGAATGTGTATGAACACCAATTGAATGAGAACTGGACTGTACAGATTGGTAAGGCTAAGCCATCGGAATCATCATATCAATTTGATGAGTCGGTGCTTGATCCGCGTTTCTTCGGATTTTGGATCTGGCCTAGCACCATGTTTAACATGCCTCCAGGTGGTGATTTTATGACTGTCATCTACGAGTTTCCTACCAGTGCAGGTGAAACTTTGCAGCATTATGATATCTATTTCCTCAATGAAGAATTGACTGAGTATCAGAAAAACTTAGTGGAATGGTATCGGACTGTTTTTCGCCCTGAAGATCTGCGCTTAGTTGAAAGTGTACAAAAAGGACTACGTTCACGAGGTTATCGTGGGCAAGGGCGGATCATGGCTGACAGGCAACGAAGTGGGATCAGTGAGCACGGTGTGGCGCACTTTCATAAATTACTGGCGGGCGCTCATACTGCGTAACCGTTAAGGGCTGGTGACCTTTATGAATGATTTTTAAAAGGTCGACAGCCCCAGCACTATGGAGAAACCACTTATGAAACAACTGATTAATTCGTCATTATTTCGCCAGTCCTGCTATATCAATGGTCAATGGGTTGATAATGCAAAAACCATTTCAGTCACTAATCCTGTCGATCAATCTGTGTTGGGAACGGTTCCCTGTCTCTCGATTGAGCAAGTGAATGATGCAATTATCAAAGCACATCAAGCCATGGAGGGATGGGGAAAATTAACTGCAAAAGCTCGTTCTATTATCTTACGTCGTTGGTTTACCTTAATTGAAGACAACATTGATGATCTTGGCCTACTGATGACATTAGAGCAAGGCAAGCCATTACAAGAGGCCAAAGGTGAAATCCGCTATGCTGCATCCTTTATTGAGTGGTTTGCGGAAGAAGGTAAACGTGTTTATGGTGAAACGATCCCTCAGACGGTAACTAGCAATCGTATTTCAACAATTAAACAGCCTATTGGTGTTTGTAGTGCGATTACCCCATGGAATTTTCCTGCTGCGATGATCACACGTAAAGCCGCTCCAGCACTGGCTGCGGGCTGTAGCATGATCATAAAGCCAGCGTCCGAAACGCCTTTTACTGCCTTAGGACTGGCTGCACTAGCCGAACAGGCGGGGATCCCTGCTGGGGTATTTAACATAGTAACTGGTGAGTCTAGAGTGTTAGGCGAACTGCTGACCAAACATGAATTAATCAGTAAGTTTTCGTTTACGGGATCTACGCAAGTGGGTCGACAGTTGTATGCGCAGTGTGCATCGACGATCAAAAAAACCTCCTTGGAGCTTGGTGGCAATGCCCCATTTATTGTGTTTGAAGATGCCGATATCGATAAAGCGGTGGATAGTGCAATTCAAGCTAAATTTCGTAACGGTGGGCAAACCTGTGTTTGTGTAAATCGTTTTTATATTCATGATGATATTTATGAGCAATTTTTAGAGAAATTCGCTGATAAAGTGGCAAAGCTACGTGTAGGTAACGGTCTTGATGAAGAAACAGATATTGGCCCGATGATCACAGCGCGTGCTATCAGTGGAATGGCGAAATTAGTTAAAGATGCGTTAGCAAAAGGGGCTCGCCAGTTGGTACTTGGTCATGAAATTGTTGAACAAGGCAATTTTATCAACCCAAAAGTGTTGGTGGATGTTGATGATTCTATGGATATCGTTCATGAAGAAATTTTTGGGCCAATTGCAACGTTGATCCGTTTTTATGATGAGGAAGAAGTCATTAAGCGTGCAAATAACACCATTTATGGTTTAGCCGCTTACTTTTTTTCTAAAGACATTAGACGTGTATATCGTGTCGCGGAGAAATTACAAAGCGGCATGGTTGGGGTCAATACAGGCATGATTTCAAATGAGGTTGCACCATTTGGTGGGGTTAAGCAATCTGGCTTAGGTAAAGAAGGTTCGCGATATGGAATTGAAGATTACCTCAGTGTGAAATATCTGTGCATTGATGTTGCTTAAGTAATAACGGATTCAAAGAAGGAATTGTTATGAACCAACAAAAAATAGCTGTTCATGTGAGCCGCATAGAGCAAGTTAGCCCTACTATTAAAATGTTTGAATTCATTGCGAAAGATACGGTGCTGGATCCATTTAGTGCAGGGAGTCATGTGACGGTGCATATGAATGAAGAAATGGGGCTACAACGTGCTTACTCGCTAATTAGTGATCCAAGTAACAGTGATCATTATCGTATCTCTGTATTGCGAGATGAAAACTCTAAAGGTGGTTCTGCTTATATGCATGAGCAGCTCGCAGAAGGGGATGTCGTTTATTTGTCTCCAGCAGAAAACTATTTTTCATTGGAGCATGACGATTCCTGTAAGCATATTCTTATTGCCGGTGGAATTGGTATTACCCCATTTATGTCATATCTGTATGAATTGGAACAAACAGGGATGAATTTTGAACTTCATTATTGTTTCCGTGATCAAAACAGCGCAGCATTTGTTGAACAACTTCAGCAGCAAATTGGGGAGCACTTATATCTGTATGATAATGCGAAAGGGCAGCGTTTATCCGTTGAACAATTGATTAAAGAGCAACCTGAAAATAGTCATGTGTATGTCTGTGGGCCTGAATCGCTGATCAATGCTGTCATTGAGCATGGTAATACTCACTTAGGAAAAGAACGGGTACATTTTGAAAACTTCGGTGAAGTGGCAAATGAGGGAAATGCATTTGAGGTTCATTTCCAACGCTCAGGTTTTAGCTTGAATATTGGCGAAGATATGTCAATTTTACAGGCAATCGAAGCAGATAAACGTATTCAGGTAGAGTGCTTATGCCGTAATGGTGTCTGTGGTACCTGTGAAACAGCTATTTTAGAAGGTGAAGCAGATCATCGTGATCACTATTTAGATGATGATGAACGCGCAGAGCAAAAAACCATGATGTTATGTGTTTCACGTGCTAAAACGAAACGGTTAGTATTAGATCTTTAACCATTATTGGGTATTGCGGATCTGACAGCCCCTATGGGGCTGTTTGAGTTTATTTAAGTTGAAACATTAAAAATGGTTGGTTTTCATCGTTTAGATGGTATGACGCACTAATCTCTTGATCTTGAAAATGTATATGGCCATGACCTGTCTGATATACCTTTTCTAACCATTCTTTATGGTTAATTGCGAGCTGATAAAGAAGTCGTTGTAGTTCTAAATAATCAATATCAATAGATTGGCTTTCTAGATTACTAGTTAAAATTTCGCACGCCTTATCGGTAAATACCACAAGGTGATTAAAATGGGCGAGAAGTACATTAAAATAGCATTTGATTTTACTGAGTCGAAGCTCTGTATTTTTACGCTCAGTATTGTCCAAACTGATCCCAACGAGCTTGGTGACCTTACCATTAGGCCCTTTTACACCAGTTGCTCGTGATGTGATCCAGCGATACCCATCATCCCATGCGATTTTAAAATCCATTTCATGAGCGCCACCTTCACGAATGATTTTTGAGTAGCCATTAATCAATTTTTCTTTGGATTCTTGGTTCATTAATGCCCAAAAATCATCGTTAGTGGTAATTTTGATCCCGTAGACATCTTCTACGTTATCTGAGTAATTAAGTTCACCGGTGAGCAAATCCCATTCCCAAGTGACAATTTCAGTAGATTCTTGTAAATGAACTTCATTAATATTGCGGATAACCGAAGAAGGGAATGCTGCTGATGAATGATTGGCATATTCGCCATATTTGAGCCAAATCTTATCAACATTTAGCAATTGGGCTAAACTTTCAAGGTTGCTTTCATCAATCATGCCTCCTTTTGTCCATTTGTTGACTGCTGTTCGAGATATTCCAAGTGCTTCAGCAGCTTTTAACTGGCTCATTTTTTTTTGTTTCAATAAGGCCAGCAAACGTTGTCCAAATGTTTGCGTTTCTGTCATCGACTCATATCCACCTATTGTTTATTCATCCTGAAATTGATGCGGTAAATGTTTTGATAAGTATTGCTCTAGATTTTCAATAAACACGCGTAAATTTGCATTATTACGGGTTGTTCTTGAATAAACAGCATATACATCTGCGGGTTGATGCCATTTAGTGAGTACTCGCGTCAATTTTCCTGTTTCCAGCTCGGGTAAAACACTCCATAACGAACGAAGTAAAATGCCTTCACCACCAAGGCACCATTGCTTAGCCACATCACCGTTATTGACCATTAATTTGCTATTTGGCGCAATCATCATGCTTTCAGTTTGGTGCTGTAATTTCCATTGCGCAGGTGCTTGATTGCGTTCTTTAATTGTGATGCAAAAGTGTTTTTTCTCAAGCTCTTGTGGGTGAGTAGGGTAGCCATTTTGTGCTAAATAAACAGGGGCTGCACAGAGAATACGTCTATTTTTAGCGATCCGCTTAGCGATATAGTGATCAGGAATAGTGCCACCAATATAGATATCAAGATCGATATTTTCACTAATAATATCGACAGATCTATCGGTTAATGTCAGATCAATACCTAATTGCGGATAATTGGCGCGTAATGCCAAAATAAAAGGATTTAAATAAGCGCTACCAAAACCTGTACTACAACTGACCCTTAATTCACCTCGAATTTCTTCACGGCATGCTTTCAAAGCATTGTGCATGTTATCGAGTTCTAACAATAGCTGCTCACCACTTTTCAGCACTATTCTGCCTTCATGGGTCAAACTTATGGTACGAGCGCTACGTAATAATAGGGTTTGTCCGAGATTTTCTTCGAGAAGTTTAATTCGCTTTGAAACATAAGCGGGGGAAACAAGCAGCAACTCCGCAGCACGCGAAAAACTCATTAAGCGCGCGACAGTAATAAAAACCTTAATGTCTTCTAATGCGGGTAGCTTGTTCATAGTTTGTAAACCTAAAGATTACACTTTGTCGCTATACTTTAT
Source organism: Providencia sp. PROV236 (assembly GCF_033676985.1). NCBI lineage: Bacteria > Pseudomonadati > Pseudomonadota > Gammaproteobacteria > Enterobacterales > Morganellaceae > Providencia > Providencia sp. PROV236. Next base: position 681,871 of record NZ_CP096297.1, read on the forward strand.
CACAGCAACTCATAAACTGGAGATCTTACTGATAAAAATCACTGTTGTGGGAGAGCCGTAACATGTCACAATTTAATATTGCTGTTATACCGGGTGATGGGATTGGAACAGAAGTTATCCCTGAAGGATTAAAAGTATTAGAGGCTGCGGCATCTAAATATCAAGTAAAATTTAACTTTACGCACTTTGATTGGTCTTGTGAAACTTACCATCGCACCGGCCGAATGATGCCTGAAGATGGTTTAGAGCAGTTAAAAAAATTTGATGCGATCTTTTTAGGTGCTGTTGGCTTTCCTGGTGTACCTGATCATATCTCGCTATGGGGATTATTATTACCCATCCGCCGTGCATTTAATCAATATGTCAATTTGCGTCCTGTGCGTTTATTTGAAGGGATCAAATCACCTTTAGCGGACAAGAAACCCGGTGATATTGATTTTTATGTTGTACGTGAGAACGTTGAAGGCGAATACTCTGCAATTGGTGGTATTCAGTATGAAGGGACTGATGATGAAGTCGTTTCCCAGCAAAGTATTTTTACACGCAAAGGTACGGATCGTATTTTAAAATATGCATTTGAGTTAGCACAATCCAGAGAGAAAAAGCATTTAAGTTCAGCGACGAAATCAAACGGTCTTTTCCATTCAATGCCTTATTGGGATAGTCGTTTCGCTGCTATGGCAAAGCAATATCCAGATGTTAAAGTTGATCAATTCCACATTGATATTTTTGCGGCTAATTTAGTTCGAATGCCTGAATTTTATGATGTCATTGTAGGATCTAATTTATTTGGGGATATTTTGTCTGATTTAGGGCCTGCTTGCACTGGCACAATAGCGATTGCACCTTCGGCAAATATCAATCCAGAAAAGCAATTTCCATCTATGTTCGAACCTGTTCATGGGTCAGCCCCTGATATAGCGGGAAAAAATATTGCTAACCCAATTGGTACTATCTGGGCTGCCGCAATGATGATGCAGCATCTTGGCCATACTGAGATGCACGATACCATTATGAACGCAGTTGAAACGGTGATTAAACAACGTGACCATTTAACTCGTGATATGGGCGGTAATGCAAGTACTCAGCAGTTAGGTCAAGCGATAGCCGATTTGATTACTGCAAAATAATCTTTTGAACCGCATTAAAAATATCTCTTTTGCTCCAAGGTTAAAAAAACATCTTATCAACCTAGATAATTTTCTTGGCTCTAGGTTGATAATGTGATGCTTTGATTGTTTATAACCCCAAGATCTGAGAAAATGGCCGCCAATTTCGATTAACAAAACGGATTTGCTGAGCTAAGAGCCACCTATTGCCTCTCCTAATGCATGTACAAATCTGTATTCAGACAAAAAAGAACGGTTAAATGGCAGATCAGAATTTTCTACATGAAGTTAACGCGCGCAGGACGTTTGCAATCATCTCTCACCCTGACGCAGGTAAAACCACCATCACTGAAAAAGTATTATTGTTCGGACAAGCGATTCAGCGTGCGGGAACAGTAAAAGGTCGTGGCTCTAACCAACATGCAAAATCAGACTGGATGGAAATGGAGAAGCAACGTGGTATTTCGATTACAACGTCAGTGATGCAATTCCCTTATCATGATTGCTTAGTTAACTTGCTCGATACCCCAGGGCACGAAGACTTCTCGGAAGATACTTACCGGACATTAACCGCAGTTGACTGCTGCTTGATGGTGATTGACTCAGGTAAAGGGGTTGAGGATCGTACACGTAAATTGATGGAAGTCACCCGCTTACGTGATACACCTATTCTAACCTTTATGAATAAACTTGACCGTGATATTCGTGACCCAATGGAGTTGATGGATGAAGTGGAAAATGAGCTTAATATTGCTTGTTGTCCAATCACATGGCCAATTGGTTGTGGTAAGCTATTTAAAGGGGTTTATCACTTATTGCGTGATGAGACAATCCTTTATCAAACAGGCCAAGGCCATACCATCCAAGAAGTACGTATCATTAAAGGTTTAGATAATCCTGAATTGGATAAAACGGTTGGTGGTGACCTTGCAGCTCAATTACGTGATGAATTAGAACTGGTCAAAGGGGCTTCTCATGAGTTTGATCATGATGCCTTTTTAGAAGGTGAATTGACGCCAGTCTTTTTCGGTACCGCATTAGGTAACTTTGGCGTTGACCATATGCTTGATGGGTTAGTGCAATGGGCTCCAGCACCACAACCACGTAAAACGGATGTACGTGAAGTTGAAGCAACAGAAGAGAAATTTACAGGTTTCGTCTTCAAAATTCAGGCCAATATGGATCCTAAACACCGTGACCGTGTGGCCTTCATGCGTATTGTTTCAGGCACTTATGAAAAAGGCATGAAATTGCGCCAAGTTCGCACCAAAAAAGATGTGGTGATTTCTGATGCTCTGACCTTTATGGCGGGTGATCGTTCACATGTTGAAAATGCTTTTGCGGGCGATATTATTGGATTACATAATCACGGTACTATTCAAATTGGTGATACTTTTACGCAAGGCGAAGATCTGAAATTTACGGGTATTCCTAACTTTGCGCCTGAGCTATTCCGTCGTATTCGTTTACGCGATCCACTGAAGCAAAAACAATTACTGAAAGGGTTAGTACAGTTATCAGAAGAAGGTGCTGTACAGGTTTTCCGCCCGTTAACCAATAATGATTTGATTGTTGGCGCAGTTGGTGTGCTTCAGTTTGACGTGGTGGTCGCTCGCTTGAAGAGTGAATACAACGTTGAAGCTATTTATGAAGCGGTTAACGTTTCAACGGCGCGTTGGGTAGAATGTGATGACGTGAAGAAATTCGAAGAGTTCAAACGTAAGAATGAACAAAACCTTGCATTGGATGGTGGTGATAACTTGTCTTATATTGCGCCAACCATGGTTAACTTGAATTTAACGAGTGAACGCTACCCTGATGTAAAATTCCGTAAAACTAGAGAACACTAATTTCTTTAAGTCACCCACTATTGAAAAATCTATTTTAATAGTGGGTTTTCTCCTAATTGTCATCGATTTTCGAATACTCTCCTGTTTTTTTGTCTAAAGTTTGCAGATTGCTCTGGCTTTTACGTGAGAACGCTTTATTTCATGAGGCTTTTCTCATAGTCTATATACTATAAATAATTCGAAATGCAGCGAGAAGACAAACGAACAACTCATTAGGCACATAGAAAATCTGTGATTGTCGTGAGAGGATCTTGTCATCCTACCTTAATGCAAGGTGCTGCGGCTTGAAGTATGACGAATAGAGTTATCTATTAGCATGGGTTATCTGTATTCGTCATACTCTAATCTTTAAAACAGCAGTAAAAAGGAAGGTTAAGATGAAAAATTCAGTACTTTTACGTTCTTTATTGGTTATTGGGTTAAGTGGTTCTTTATTTGCTTGCAGTGCTCCTTTGAAAGAGCAAGCTTCTGATACTTGGGACAGCGCCGTGAAGACCGCAGACATTGCCGGTAAAGATACGAGTGAAGCGGTATCGAGCGGTGTGAAAAGTACCGATAATTATATCGATGATTCCTCTATTACAGCTCAAGTAAAAAGTAAGCTACTGACAACCAGTGGTATTGACAGTAACTCGATTTCAGTAAAAACCGTTAAAGGTGTGGTTTATCTCTCTGGTTTTGTTAAATCAGACAGCCAAGTAGACAAGGTCGTTCAGGTTGTCTCAATGGTTAATGGTGTGAAATCAGTACAAAACGGTTTAGTTGTTGCGAATTAATATAATAATTTAAATGCGGTTAAATTAAGTTATTGACCAGATTATATTAGTTGTAAGCAATAAAACTGAGCCTCTATCTCAAAGAGGTTCAGTTTTTGCTGATTGATTTATGGCAATCGTGTCTATTGATGGCTATATCGCTAAGTGAGGCCCACTAGACAGAAATCATTGTCAGGGGAATTGTATGGGTAAACATATAGCGGTCACACTCGGTAGTATTGAACCTCTAGCTTTTTTTGATGAACTCAATAAAGGTAAAACTGCGCTTATCTGCGAAGGTGGTGGCCAACGTGGTATTTTTACTGCGGGGGTACTGGATGAGTTTTTAAAGTCAGGCTTTAATCCATTCGATATCATGATCGGTACTTCTGCTGGTGCGCAGAATCTTTCAGCGTATATCTGCGGGCAACATGGTTATGCACGACGCGTAATCACTCGCTATACGACCAGCCCTCTTTTCTTTAATCCACTACGTTTTATCCGTGGCGGTCATCTTATTGATCTAGATTGGTTAGTCGAGAGCACATCAAAAGAGTTCCCTTTACAGATGCATTCAGGTCTTGAATTAATCAATGCGGGCCGTGAATTTTATATGGGAGCGAGTCGTAGTGATGATTTTGAAGCTGAGTTTTTGCAACCAACAGAAGATACATGGTTAGATATTATAAGAGCTTCCAGCGCAATTCCTGGCTTTTACCGTACAGGCGTTGAGTTTAATGGAACGTTATACCATGATGGCGGGATCAGTGCTGCAATTCCTGTGGAAGAAGCATACCGTCGTGGCGCTGAAACTATTGTAGTGATCCGCACTGTACCTTCTCAAATGTATTTCACTCCTGAATGGGTTAAAAGAATGACCCGTTGGTTAGAAGGGGAAAAGTATGGTTTGCAACGTATGGCGGCTATGCTAAAAGTGCATTTGAAAAGTTATCGTCGCACCCAAGAGTTTATTGAAAATCCGCCAGATAATTTGCAGATTTTTGAAATCTACCCACCAACACCGTTAAAGAGCAGTGCATTGGGAAGTCGCTTATCATCGCTTAATCAGGATTATCATACAGGGCGCCGTTGCGGTCGTTATTTTATCGCTGCTTTGGGGCATAATTTCGCCATGGATAATGACTCATTAAATCGCTTTAGTTTTGAAAATGCAGCGCATGAAGAGATGCAAATCCAAGAGGACTATGCAGAAGCCTTGTTTGAGGCGAAGCACTCAGGGGAATTGCTGGCTCAAAGCCACGCGAAGAAAATGACGGATACAGCGCAAGCACTTATGACAGGTGCGATACTGGCAGCCAATGAAGAGGAAGCTAAACAGGCCAACGAAAAAAATGACTAGACTATTCGTTGATACACATTGTCATTTTGACTTTCCACCTTTTATTGATGCGATGGATGAAAGCCTTGCATCAGCCAGCTCGGCAGGGATCTCTGATATTATTATTCCGACGGTTGGTGTGGATAATTTTGAGCGAGTTTGGCAATTAGCACATAGCTATTCTCAACTACATGCTGCGATGGGGTTTCATCCACTGTACTTAAATCGGTTTCAAGAACAGCATTTTGAATCACTATTGTTTTATCTCACCCAGCATAGTACTAAATGCGTTGCTATCGGTGAGATTGGTCTTGATCTGTATATGCAGGATCCCTTATTTGAGCTGCAACAGAAAATATTGATTGAACAACTCAAGTTAGCAAAGCGTTTTGATTTACCTGTGATTTTACATTCGCGTAAAAGCCATGACCAGCTAGTGGCGATTTTACGCCGCTATTTAGTGCCTGCATGTGGTGTCGTTCATGGCTTCGCAGGGAGTTTATCGCAAGCTCAAGCCTTTATTAAATTAGGCTATTTTATTGGTGTAGGCGGAACCATTACTTATGAGCGAGCGAATAAAACCCGTCAAGCGATAGCTCAATTGCCTTTAACGTCTTTAGTTTTTGAAACTGACGCGCCTGATATGCCAGTATCAGGGTTTCAAGGTGAACCGAATCGCCCTGAACGTATTCAAATAATTTTTAAATCGTTATGTGAACTGCGGCACGAAAGCCCAGATGAAATTGCCGAGCAACTGTATATAAATAGTCTATCATTATTTAAGCTAGACTCATCATATTCCAAGTTGCAGGGGGAGGGCTAGGCGATGTTCATTGAGTCACTGAGTTTATCTATGCTCCCCATCTATTTTTGCTGGTCGCCTACCTGCAACTCGAATGATTGAGAGTATACATCGTTAAAGCCACTTTAAATTTATTGCCAATGGCTATTAATTGATGTGGTTTCCTTTCCTTAATCCATCCAGTTTTTCACCTATTTGTTACGTCCTTTTGTGCTTTCCAGATTAAACTGATAATAGAATGTGACCTTAATCACAAGAACTGAATTTTTGTTACTTTTTGCACTGCGTATTTGTGACGAAGGTTGCGGGTTATTGGGGTGGACTAGGTATAATCATCGCACAAAGAGTCAAGGAAACGGGTACGTTTCTTTATCTACATCAATCTATAATTAAGTGAACAGGGATACTTCCATGCAACTCATTATGAGTCTGGTCGGGATGGCGGTGCTGATAGCTATCGCCGTGCTATTTTCCAGCAATCGTCGAGCGATTAAACTCCGCACTGTTGGCGGAGCTTTTATCATTCAAGTCGTGATCGGCGCTTTTGTTCTTTATGTTCCAGCGGGTCGTAGCGTATTACAGGGGATGTCTGATGGCGTTTCTAAGGTAATCAGCTATGGTCAAGATGGTATGAGCTTTATTTTTGGCGGCCTTGTTTCTGACAAAATGTTTGAATTGTTTGGCGGCGGTGGATTTATTTTCGCATTACGTGTACTGCCAATCATTGTTTTCTTCTCTTCTTTAATCGCGGTACTTTACTACCTAGGCATTATGCAATTGGTTATTAAAGTATTGGGCGGTGGCTTACAAAAAATACTGGGTACATCAAGAACTGAATCACTATCTGCCACAGCCAATATCTTTGTTGGTCAAACAGAAGCGCCATTAGTGGTGCGTCCATACATTTCAACGATGACAAACTCGGAATTGTTTGCGGTGATGTGTGGTGGTTTAGCCTCCGTTGCGGGCTCGGTATTGGCAGGTTACGCACAAATGGGCGTACCAATGGAATACCTGATTGCGGCGTCGTTTATGGCGGCTCCGGGTGGATTGTTGTTTGCTAAGCTATTAGTTCCTGAAACTGAAGAAGCTCGTGATAATGTTAATGCAACTGATTTGGTTGCAGAAGATGAACGTCCCGCGAATATTATTGATGCCGCGGCATCAGGTGCAGCTTCTGGTATGCAGTTGGCGCTAAACGTAGGGGCGATGTTATTAGCATTTATTGCGTTAATTGCCCTGATCAACGGCATTCTTGGTGGGATCGGTAACTGGTTTGATTATCCACAGCTTTCTCTTGAGTTAATTCTTGGTTGGGTGTTTGCCCCAATTGCTTACTTGATTGGTGTGCCATGGAGTGAAGCCAATATTGCGGGTTCATTTATTGGGCAAAAAGTAGTTGTTAACGAATTTGTTGCCTTTATGAACTTTGGCGAATATATGAAACCAGATGCTGATGTGTTGGCAGCAGGTAAACAAGTCCTGTCTGATCACACTAAAGCGATTATTTCATTTGCACTGTGTGGCTTTGCTAACTTGTCTTCTGTGGCGATTTTGCTCGGTGGTTTAGGTGGCATGGCGCCTAATCGTCGTAGTGATGTTGCTCGTCTTGGCATGAAAGCTGTTTTGGCAGGTACTCTCTCTAACTTAATGAGTGCAACTATTGCTGGTTTCTTCTTAACCCTAGCAATTATCTAGTCTATCTATACTCTAAATAATTCGAGATGCAGGTAGGCGACCAGCGAATAAGACCTTAGTCACATTCAGTATGTGACTAAGGTCGAGCAGACATAGTCAACAGCACTGCAACGTGAAATCTAATAAGTCTATAATCTGAAAAGGGCATTTGCCCTTTTCAGTTCATATATTCAGTTATATTCTTTCTACTTTTACGCCCACATCAGCATTTTTGAACTACTCTTAATGGCATAAAATGAAAAAGAAAAGCCATTAGAGAGAATAAAAATGAAATGAAATAGCGTATAATTGCGATAATGTTCACAAATTTTTATTTAACAATGTAACGTTCAGGCAATTAATGTGATTTGTAGCACACAAAATAGCCTAGTTCTATGGTCAAATAGGTATAAGTAAGCTGCTATGGACTGCTAGTTCTCAGAGTGGATGCACTCTAGGGCATTGTGCGGTGAGAAGGAATTCAGCTGCTACATTCGGGTTTTCGAGTAGCATCTTTAAGGAACCAAGCCCGCTCGCCAACAAAGAACGTGTTGTTCTGACAGAATTCACAACGTTGGAGAGTTTTTATGACTGATTTAACCGCAGCTGCGCAACGCGCACTGAACCTGATGGATTTAACTACCCTAAATGACGACGATACGGATGAAAAAGTGATCGCGTTGTGTCATCAAGCAAAAAGCCCTGCGGGCCAAACTGCTGCCATCTGTATTTACCCTCGTTTTATCCCGATTGCACGTAAGACTTTACGTGAGCAAGGTACTCCAGAAGTACGCATTGCTACAGTTACCAATTTCCCACATGGTAATGATGATATTGATATTGCATTGGCTGAAACTCGTGCTGCTATTGCTTATGGTGCAGATGAAGTCGATGTGGTTTTCCCTTATAGAGCTTTGATGGCAGGGAATGAAAAAATTGGTTTTGATTTAGTGAAAGCCTGTAAAGATGCATGCGCACAAGCGAATGTATTATTGAAAGTGATCATTGAAACAGGTGAACTTAAAGATCCTGCTCTTATCCGTAAAGCGTCTGAAATTTCTATTAAAGCGGGTGCGGATTTTATCAAAACATCAACAGGTAAAGTACCGGTTAATGCGACTCTCGAAAGTGCTGAGATCATGATGCAAGTTATCCATGATATGGGCGTTGCAAAAACAGTGGGCTTTAAACCTGCTGGTGGTGTTCGTACGGCAGAAGAAGCCGCTCAATACTTAGCATTAGCAGATCGTATTTTAGGTAAAGGCTGGGCAGACTCGCGCCATTTTCGTTTTGGTGCATCTAGTTTGCTAGCTAACTTGCTGAATACACTTGGTTTCGAAACAAAAAAATCAAGTAGTAGCTATTAATTTAAGCAATTACCTAAATCCTGTTTGAGTTAAGGAGCATACCGTGTTTCTGGCACAAGAAATTATCCGTAAAAAACGTGATGGTAAAGTACTGAGTGAAGAAGAAATTCGTTTCTTTATTAATGGCGTTCGTGACAATTCCGTTTCAGAAGGTCAGATAGCTGCTTTGGCAATGACCATTTATTTCAACGATATGACAATGGATGAACGTGTTGCACTAACGTTAGCAATGCGTGATTCAGGCACTGTATTAAATTGGAAATCACTAAACCTCAATGGCCCGTTAGTTGATAAGCATTCTACGGGTGGTGTTGGTGATGTGACTTCACTGATGTTAGGCCCAATGGTAGCAGCATGTGGTGGTTACGTGCCCATGATTTCAGGGCGTGGGCTAGGTCATACAGGGGGAACGCTAGATAAGCTCGAAGCAATCCCTAATTTTGATATTTTTCCTAATGATGAACGTTTCCGTGACATCATTAGTGATGTTGGTGTGGCAATTATTGGTCAAACTAACTCACTCGCACCGGCTGATAAACGTTTTTATGCGACACGTGATATCACAGCGACTGTAGATTCAATTCCATTAATTACGGCATCTATTTTAGGTAAAAAATTGGCTGAAGGCCTTGATGCATTAGTTATGGATGTCAAAGTTGGCTCAGGTGCATTTATGCCAACTTATGAAAAATCAGAGCAACTTGCCGAGTCAATCGTTAAAGTAGCGAATGGTGCGGGTTGTAAAACTACGGCTTTACTGACGGATATGAATGAAGTACTGGCTTCTAGTGCAGGTAATGCGGTTGAGGTACGTGAAGCGGTACAATTTTTAACGGGTGAATATCGTAATCCACGTTTGTATGAAGTGACTATGGCATTATGTGTTGAAATGCTCGTATCCGGTACTTTGGCTGCCAGTAGAGATGAAGCACGTCAGAAACTACAAGCGGTGTTGGATAATGGTAAAGCCGCGGAAGTCTTTGGACGCATGGTTGCTGCACAAAAAGGCCCAAGTGATTTCGTTGAGAATTATAGCAAATATCTACCTACCGCCGTATTGAACAAAGCGGTATATGCAGAGAAATCAGGCATTGTTAGCGCTATGGATACCAGAGCACTGGGTATGTCCGTGGTGACATTGGGCGGTGGGCGTCGCAAAGCAACAGATCCGATTGATTATAGCGTTGGTTTAAGCGATATCGCGGCACTGGGTGCAACAGTTGATAGCCAAACACCACTTGCTATTATTCATGCTAATAGTGAAAAAGCGTGGGAAGAGGCGGCGAAAGAAGTACGAGCTGCTATGGTGATTAGTGATAAAGCACCAGAAACGACGCCAATGGTTTATCGCCAAATTAGCGAATAATTAACAAATTAGTTTTATCAGTGGCTCTTCCCAACGATTGGGAATGATGACGCAGGAGAGAAGTTATGAAACGTACATTTATTATGGTGTTGGACTCTTTCGGGATTGGTGCTGCGGGTGATGCGCACAAATTTAATGATGAAGGCTCAAACACATTAGGCCACATTGCAGATGCTTGTGCGCGCGGTGAAGCAGATAAAGGCCGTAAAGGTCCTTTGCATTTACCTAACTTAACCAAGCTAGGGCTGGGTAAAGCGGCTGAAGAGTCTTGTGGTAAATTTCCTGCGGGCCTTGACCCTAATTCAGAGATCATCGGCGCTTATGCTTATGCAAGTGAGCTTTCCTCTGGTAAAGATACGCCGTCTGGTCACTGGGAAATCGCGGGTGTTCCTGTTTTATTTGATTGGGGTTATTTCGCTGATCATGAAAACAGCTTCCCACAAGAGCTGCTCGATATTATTGTGAAACGTGCAAATCTCCCTGGCTATTTAGGTAACTGCCATTCTTCAGGTACAGTAATCCTCGATCAACTGGGTGAAGAACACATGAAAACGGGTAAGCCAATTTTCTATACCTCGGCTGACTCGGTATTCCAGATTGCTTGCCATGAAGAAACCTATGGCTTAGATAAATTGTATGAGTTATGCGAGATCGCTCGTGAAGAACTCACCAATGGGGGCTATAACATTGGTCGTGTTATTGCTCGTCCATTTATTGGCGATAAAGCGGGTAATTTTGAACGTACCGGTAACCGACATGACCTTGCTGTTGAACCACCAGCACCAACCATGCTGCAAAAATTAGTGGAAGAAAAACAAGGTGAAGTAGTTTCTATTGGTAAAATTGCGGATATCTACGCGCATGTTGGCATTACTAAAAAAGTGAAAGCGACTGGCATTGATGCGCTATTTGATGCAACAGTAAAAGAAATGAAATTAGCGGGCGACAAAACCATTGTCTTCACTAACTTTGTTGACTTTGACTCTGCTTATGGCCACCGCCGTGATGTTGCTGGCTATGCAGGTGCGTTAGAGCTATTTGATCGCCGTCTACCTGAACTAATGGAATTAGTTGAAGATGATGACATTTTGATCTTAACGGCAGACCATGGTTGTGACCCAACATGGGAAGGTACTGACCATACTCGTGAGCACATTCCTGTTTTAATTTATGGACCAAAAGTCAAACCTGGCTCTTTAGGCCATCGTGAAACCTTTGCTGATATTGGACAAACGGTAGCGAAATACTTCGATCTATCGCCAATGGAGTACGGTAAATCAATGCTGTAAGTGATGATACTCATCATCAAATATGACTGAAATAAGGCAGGAAACTGCCTTATTTATTTAACCCCTTAATAAAAATTGGGCATTTGCCGTAGACAGCCAGTAGAGTGACTGGCTACTATATCGGACAGTTACGCTAAACCATTTAATTAAATGATTTATAAGGAATAATGATAATGGCTACTCCTCATATTAATGCAGAAATGGGTGATTTTGCTGACGTCGTTTTGATGCCAGGTGATCCATTACGTGCAAAATATATTGCAGAAACTTTTCTTGATGACGTTCGTCAGGTGAACAATGTACGTGGCATGCTAGGTTTCACTGGGACTTATAAAGGCCGTAAAATCTCTGTTATGGGACATGGTATGGGGATCCCATCTTGCTCTATTTATGCAAAAGAGCTGATCACTGACTTTGGCGTGAAAGTGATTATCCGTGTTGGTTCATGTGGCGCGGTAATGGATGATGTTAAGTTACGTGATGTCGTGATTGGGATGGGGGCATGTACTGACTCGAAAGTTAACCGTCAACGTTTTAAAGATCATGATTTTGCAGCAATTGCTGATTATGAATTGGTTCACAATGCGGTTGAGGCTGCAAAAGCGAAAAATGTGAATGTACGTGTAGGTAACTTGTTCTCTGCCGATCTGTTCTATTCACCGGATCCTGATATGTTCAAAGTGATGGAAAAATACGGCATCCTTGGTGTTGAGATGGAAGCTGCGGGTATTTATGGTGTCGCTGCGGAGTTTGGTGCACGCGCACTGACTATCTGTACGGTGTCTGATCATATCAAGACTGGTGAGCAAACCACTTCAGATGAACGCCAAACCACTTTTAACGAAATGATCGAAATCGCTCTGGACTCAGTTTTGTTAGGCGATAAATAATTATTGTTAGAGCAATAATTTTGTTGATTCTTAGGTGCCGTACAAATTATGTACGGCATTTTTACAGTACTAGCCGCGTTTTTTATTGATTCGGCTCATCACAATAGCGTCAACGTATTCGCCATCACGGAAAGCATAATCACGCATAATGCCTTCTTGTTCAAATCCAAATTTCTTATATAGTCCAAGGCCATTGTCATTGAGGGCATAGATTTCGAGCTCGATACGGCGCACATTGAGCCAGTTGTCACAGTAATCGACCATCACTGCCATTAATTTAGAGCCAATACCTTTACCCTGATGGTGATGACTCACCGTCACGCCAAAGGTAGCTGTATGGCGACGGCGGATCTGACTTGGTTGATAAACGCTTAGAATGCCAACCACTTCATCATCAAGAGTTGCAATAAAATGAGTGACCAGAGGATCATTAGAGCTTAGTCGAGTTTCCCAAATTTTTGTTGATGGGTAAGGAAGCTGTAGCGTATTCGCATAAGCAGCATAGTCGGTGTGCATTTGTGTCAGGGCAGGAACATCGTCAATGGTTGCTCTGCGGATAATTATATCACTCATAATGTAATGTCTCTTCAACTCTTTTAGATATCAATATCATTAATCACACTAAGTATGTTGATTGTCAATTGATAATCTTAAAATATGAAACATTAAATTGAATAGTTTTAACCACTTATCGTGGATGATTAAACAGGGTGCCTTTCAAGCTTTGGCTTGGAGTTTCACCAAATCGAGCTTTATATTCAGCACTAAAGCGCCCCATATGAGCAAATCCCCAACGTAAAGCAATTCCAGTGATATTATTAACATCTCCAGATAAAAGCTCTGAACGAACTTTATCTAATCTTAATGTTTTAAGGTATTGCATTGGGCTGACATTTAAAAAATGGCGAAAGCCACTGTATAAGCTGCGTGAGCTGACACCTGCGACCAGAGCAAGCTGCTCCATCGTAATATTTTCATGAGCATGAATATGCAGAAAATCTTGTGCTTTTTTTACATGTCTAGGACAAACATTGCTGATCCTTTGGTTGTTGCCTGCGCTGTGATTATGAGGAAATGTTGACAGGATAGAACTGACAATAAGCTTTTCCAATTGGCTCACAACGTACTTTTGCTGTCGTAATACTTCGTGATCAGAAATACAGCTGAGTAAATATTTCGCGAGATGGCGCCAAGTACTGGCATTATAGCTAGAAAGCGCCGTTTCAAATACAATGGGGGTATCAATCAGATGGCCAAGTTGGCTCACAAGTGTTCGTTCTAAAAGTGAATAAGGAATAAAAATTAGCAGTATTTCTTCTCGATGATTCCATATGAGTTGGCTAGAATTATTTTGATTAATCAATACAATATGTTCATTGTTTTGGTCAAAATAGGCAGTTCCATCAAACAATGCCGCATCACTGCGAAGAGGTATATGCAGTATAAAACAATTGGCTTGCTCTTTATGTTGAATTTGAACAGTATCTCCATAGCGTAAATAATATAGTTTTAATTCACCAAATGTTGTCATACTCATAATATCCTCTTTATTTTTCAAGAATATATTTCACTCTTTTGTTAGGCTATTTTTCAATGTGCTTAACAAATCATAAAGCAATGCCTTATCCTGTGGATTGATATTTTTTAACAATCCATCTAGCCATTTTTTATGTTCAATTGAAATTAATTCAAATAATTCATTGCCTTGTGGTGTTATTTTTATATAGTTTGAACGACGATCCTGATCATTAAGGATCCTTTCTGCTAATCCCATTTTCTCTAAGCCATCAACGAGGCTGGTGATATTGCCATCGGTAACTAACATCAAACGAGAAAGCTCTTTCATTTTGATCCCTTCCGGATGGCGCTGTAATTGCGACAATAAATCGAATCGTGGCAGGGTAAATTCAAAATTTTCTCTTAACTTTTTACGTAGATCCGTTTCGATTAACTTGACGCAAGACAACATGCGTAACCAAAGTTTCACATCAGAAGTATCATTTCTCGATTCGTTTTCTTGATTGCTCATTCCTTTAAAACTCCTTATTGGTCATAAATCTTTTTTCAATATTTAACTAATTGAATTTTAATTGAATTAAATTTTAAAGCGACTTTTGTGTCCTGAATCTTATTTTTTGATTGATTTATAACCAATAGTCAAATACTTTAATATTAAACACTTTAACATTAAACTATTTAAGTTTGAAGTATTTTGCTGTTGTAATGTGGTAAGCAAACTATAACTGTGAGATGAAATAATGAAAAAAACAATATCAAATCAGATGTTTAACGATAATAAATTTAAGCTTGGTCTATTTGCAGCAAACTGTTCAGGGGGGATGGCGGTCACAAAAATCCCCGAACGATGGGATAATTCATGGGAAAATAATTTACAAATGGCGGAGATCGCCGATGCTGCTGGCATCGAATTTCTTCTGCCAATAGCAAGATGGATAGGTTACGGCGGTGAAACCAACTTTCATGGTAATGTTTTAGAAACTATTACTTGGGCTTCAGCACTACTTGCTAGAACACAACATATTAGTGTTTTTAGTACAGTTCATACTTCGTTTAATCACCCTGTCGTTGTGGCAAAACAGATCGCAACTATGGATAACATTGGTCATGGCCGAGCGGGCCTCAATGTGGTTTGTGGTTGGAACCGTCCTGAGTATGAAGCATTAGGCGGGGAACTGCCTTATGATCATGAAAGCCGCTATGCCTATGGCCAAGAATGGGTTGATGTGATCAAAGCGCTATGGAAAGAAGAAAAACCGTTTGATTGGCATCGTGAATTCTTTAATTTGAAAAATACCTACGGCTACCCACATCCTCTAAATAAAAACGTGCCGATTTTAAATGCGGCAGGCTCCGCTCAAGGGCGTAAATTTGCGATCCGTAATGCTGATTTCCTTTTCACTTCCACAATTACCCTAGAAAGTTCGGAAAAAGAAATTGCAGAGCTGAAACAGCAAGCGGAGCAAATCAAAAGAGAGACTGCGTTGAATATTTTAACTTTTTCTTATGTGGTATGCCGTGAAAACCGTAAGGAAGCAGAGGAGTTTCATGAATGGTATTCACAAGAACATGCTGATTGGGGAGCCGTTGATAATGTTATTCGTTTAATGTTTGAAAATGCCGAGTCCTTCCCGAAAGATAAACTCAATTTTATTCGTAATCGTTTTTCTGCGGGACATGGGGGATATCCTTTGGTCGGAACGCCTGATGATGTCGCTGATGGTATTGAACGTTTGTCTAAAGCAGGATTTGCAGGTTCAACATTAGCATTTGTGAACTATGCAAAAGAGCTGCCATATTTCTGCCAAGAAGTATTACCACGATTAGAGGCAAAAGGTTTGAGATTGCCATTTAACGGGGAGAAAGATGTATGTTAACTGCTGATGATTTCAAACTCGGTATGCGTAAGCTAGCGCTACCTGTTGCGGTGATTTCAGTGAAATCTGATGAGCAGCGTAATGGGCTAACCGCATCGTCATTTTGTTCAGTGAGTGTTGATCCCCCTCGTTTCTTGATTTGTGTAGGAAAAACGGCGAGTGCACATCCGCAAATTAGCATTGGTGAAGGGATTGCAGTTAATGTGTTGTCAGAAACACAGCATGAACAAGCAATGCAATTTGCCAGCAAAACGCATAAAGGCGAGCAACGTTTTAGCTTAGGTGAATGGAATACATTACACACTGGTGCACCAATATTAGATGATACAACCATTAGTTTTGATTGTATTGTCGATAATATTATTGATGATGTCACTCACAGCATTATTACTGCAACGGTGGTGGCACAGAAGCATACCGATAATATGTGCTTACTGTATCGAGATGGTAAGCCAATGATTTAAAAACTTATTTTAGGCTCATGTCAGACGTTATTTATCGTCTACTATGAGCCTAACTAATTATCTTAACATAAACTTCGTTTTGTTTCTACTGTAGTTATTCTTATTTTTTTCTTTCCTATTAATAAATCATAGTTTTAACTAATATTAGGTTTATGTGTAAATAATGTTGTAGCGATATTTGCTAGTATTATCTTTCCTTTTATATATTGTTAATGATAGATAAGTTATCTCTTTTGAAATTACTTCTATTACGATTATTTAAAGGGAAGGTAATTATGTTTAATCATATAAAGACCAATGATACATTGTTTGAATCAATTAAAAGAAAAAATAATAATGATAATATTTCAGAAAAATCATTGGGTAAAATTGAAGAGAAAATTAGACGGGTAAAAAACAGTGTCGATTATGAAGTTTTCAAAAAAAGCATGGATGATCTTAAATTTCAGGTTTCTGAAATGAAAAGTCAAACCGTGCGTGAGAAAATAAATAAAGTTATCAGTGAGTGTTTACTTACAGAAAGCCAATTAAATCAATCAACTTTACATGAAATAGAACCTGAACCTACATTCAAACGCATTCGCTTTTATCACTCGATAGAGGAAGCGATTTTATGTAAAATAGCTTTTAATACTATCTCATCGAAATCATTAAGTAAAATTGAGGCTAAAATTCAGGCGAGATTTAATGAGGTGATGTCAAGTAAAACTCCTGAAATGTTTGAAAAGGAAATGGTTGAGGCTAAATCAATACTGAAAAAATATGATAATGAGGTGGTTTGTAAAAAGATAGATGAAATTATTAATAAATATTTAGATAGATATTATGTGGTTATAAAGGAAAACTATTCTCCAATAAGCAGGATTTGGAGTGCGGTAAGGTCAGTTTCTGGCTTACAAGAAATTACCCCACGTAAGCTATATGAGTTTAAAGCAGCAATTATAGATAGTTTCAAATTTCAATCAATTGAATTCATAGAATCTCATCAATGTGAATTAAAAAGAAAAGTTTCAAAATATATTGATGGAAATATTGAGGAAAAATTTATTGAAGTTATTGAACAATGTGCTAACGATAGACGTAGAGAATTGAAAGAGAGCTATCAGTATGATACTTCAGAGCCGAAAAATTTATTTCCGAAATTTCAGGAAGTAAAACCCATAGAACAAACTAGTATTAAAGAAATATTTTCTCATTTATACAAGAGATTTATAATTTGGATAAATAAAAAATTAACGATAAATTAGTCAATAATAGTTTTTTTACTCAAGAGCCTAGAAAAGCGTGTTTAAAATCAACCAACAGATTGAATATTAATCTTCCGTTGGTTGATTTCTTGAGTTAACTAAGGTGTCATCATAAACACTTTTGTGTTTTGCCCTAAATATTGATGAGCAATACGGTTAATATCTTCTATCTGCAACTGATGAATTATCGTAGTTTCTTGGTTTAAACGTTGATACTGCTGATCATCAGACGCAATCTGTGCCAGAGCCTCTGTCCAATAACCTGAGCTATCCGTCACTTGTTTATTTTCAGTCAACCAAATATTTTTGGCCTCAGTAAGTTCTTTATGACTAATACCCGACGCTTGTAGCTGTTGAAGGGTTTTTTGCGCAATTAGCGCCATCTCATCAGCACGTTCCGGAGACGTGGTAAAATTGAGTCGCGCAAAATAGTAAGGCTGTGGTTTTTTGGCTAACATTTGAGAAAAACCAAGCGCATAGATGCCGCTGGCTTTTTCGCGTAATTCACTGCGTAAGCGCTGACTCACTACGGTATCTAGCAATTGCATCGCCAATTGATCTTGTTGTGTCCACTGTGCAGGAGCGGCAAACTGAATGCTTACCATGCTTTTATCACTGCTACTTATTGGATAACGTTTATTGAAACTCGACATCTTCGGCATGATCCCTTGATCATGCCATGCGAGCTGGCGATTATCGGCTGGGATCGAGGCAACCCACTGCTCTAGCTGTGCCTTAAGCTGTTTGCTATTGACAGCACCGGTGATCACTAAGGTCATATCTGCCGTTGAGGTGAGTAGCTGACGGTTTGCTTGTTGGAGTTGCCCTGCCGTAAAGTGTTTCCAGCCACCCTGTGGGTCAATAGTTAATAATTCACCATGCTGATAGCTTTCCTTATTAATATTATCTAGGAATGTTCGTTCAACTGGCGTTTTGGCTAAGTTCAATGCAAATGATTGTTTTTGCTGCTCAAGTTTTTCACCGCTAAATTGTGGTGAAGTGAGTTTCAGATGCAATAATTGCAATGCAATTTCTAAATTATCAACGGGGGCTTTACCGCGAAAACCATGTGTCAGCAATTCACTATAGGGGCGGATCGAGATTTGATTTTGTTTCGCCAGCAAAGCGAGATCGCGAGCACTGTATTTACCATAACCACTGCTTTCAGGCAGTTTCAGCGCCCAATCGGTTAATCCTGCTGTTTGAACTGTTTCAAGTGAACGGCCACCTGCAAGTTGTAAATTGAATTGAATATCATCTTTAAGATTTTTATCTGCTTTGACAATCACTTGGATGCCATTGCTTAACTGCCAGCGTTCTGTTTTTGCAATAGGGAGTGGTGTTTGTTGGCTAATTGATCCTTTGATGACATTGGGTAATTGCAAGGTGATTGCTTGCGAGCGCAATGTGAATGGTCCCGGAGAACTGTGACGAATACTTTGCCATTGCTGCTCGAAGGCTGAACGATTAAAGGTGGCTGCGTCAGTATCAGGGCCAATCAATGCCAAGCGAGGGGATGCGATAGTAAGTAAATTGGCAACATGCTGTTGTAGATCTTGTGGCTTGGCCGAGTTTATCATTTGATAGCTTTTATCAAGCTGTTGGCGTTTATTCCACATTGGCATATCGTATTCAAGCGCCGTAGTGAGTTGTCCCGCTAAATATTCATTCGTATAGCGCTGCTCTGAAGCGGCTTGTTGACTCAATTTTTTCAACATTGCTTGACGTGCGCTATTCAGTTCTTCTTGGGTGACGGGCTCTGTTGCTAAACGTTGTAACTCAGTAAATAGCACTTCAGTGGCAGCTGTATAGTCACTACCTTTAGGATGAATAATCATTAACTGCTGGAGGCGCTGGTTATCTAGCATTGATCCTTGTTCATTGATGCTAATCGCAGGCAAAACACCATTATCAACTAACACTGAAAAACGTTGATTCAAAATAGCTAGCCATAAGCTATCCATTAGGTCTTCATATTGCCCTTGGTGCGTGTTTAGTGGTGCAGTCACATCTTTTTGTAGTGCGAATTGAATAAAACGCGCCCCCTGCTCTTTATCAAATACAGGTTGAATTAACATCTGAGTAGAATGGGCAAATTGCTTCCACTCAGGGCTATCTTGAGAAGGTACAGTAGGTTGAGGTAACGCAAACAATGTATTGATGTCGTTACGTACTTTACTGTTATTGAAATCACCAATGACTAATAAAGCCATGCGCTGTGGTTGATACCATGTTTGATAATAGTTTTTAGCTTGTTCGATCGGTGCTTGACGAACAATATCTAATGAGCCAATCGGGTTACGTTGTGCATAGCGGCTGCCATGATAACGTAACTGTTCAAGGCTATCGTTAATACGATAGCCCATTCCTTGGCGTAAGCGCCACTCTTCAATAATCACTGGGCGTTCGGTTTCAAATGCTTCCTGATCGAATGTCATATTCGCTGCCCAATCAGCAATCACTTGTAAACCTGTTGAAACTTGTGCGGGTGTCGCTTTCGGCAGTGAAAGTTTATACAGTGTTGAATTGAGACTCGTGATGGCATTGACATGGCTGCCTAATTTTAGCCCTTGCTGTTCCAGTTGTTTAAAACCCGTGGTGCCGGGGAAGTGCTTAGTGCCTTTAAATGCCATATGTTCAGTAAAATGCGCTAATCCAAGCTGTTGTTCATTTTCTTGTAGTGAGCCACTTTTGACTAATAAACGCAGTTCTACACCCGGTTGATTACGTTGTAGTAAATAAACCTGTAACCCATTATCCAGTTGATAATGTTGTAGATCGCTACGAACAGGTAACTGAGCCTGCTTATTTTCTCGGTGAGTGGCATGGTTGGCACAACCACTAAGTAGTAAGCCAATCAAGGCGGTCAATGTGATTTGACGAAACATAATCAGATGTTCCTATGAGGTTCAATTAATGGGAATTGCTGATCGGCTAATGGCCATAAAAAACGTTGATGGCTAACCAATACAATTGCGCTGTCAGGGAGTTGAGCTTTGAGCAGTTGCAACATTTCAAGGGCACTATTTTCATCGAGCGCTGAAGTGGTTTCGTCCAATAACATCAGCGGTGGGCGATTTAGTAATAAACGCGCAAACATGATGCGTTGCTGTTCACCGCCAGAGAGTCGATTGTGCCAATCCGTTTCTAAGCTAAGCTGGTGATGTAGCTTTTCTAGTCCAACTTGGCTTAACACATGTTTAAAGTCGGCTTCTGTAAATTGGGAGCTATCTTTTGGGTAAGCGAGCAAACTTTCTAGGCGGCTAACGGGTAAATAAAGCCGTTGCGGGATCCACATAAGATGGTTTGTCCGCTCAATGTTGCCAGTAAAGAATGGCCAGTGGCCGCTTAAGGTACGCAGCAATGTTGATTTACCAATGCCTGAGCGGCCTGAAATAATAGTCAACTGCCCTTGTGCAGCGGTTAGTGTTAGCGGTTCAAATAAGGTGCGATTATCTGCCGTTGAAACGGAAAGCGTTGCATTAAGAGCTGGCTGCTGCTCAGTAATGCTAACTTGTGCAGCTTTATCGTTTTCCAATAAGATCACAAAATTATACAGTCGCGAAATTGTAGCTTGCCAAGCCGCTATCTCCTTGTAAGCAAAGATAAACCAACCTAGTGAGGTGGCAACGCTGCTAAAGGCTTGGCGAAGTTGCATTAATCCACCTAACATAATTTCACCAGCAAGGAATTTAGGCAGCGCAAGTAAGACAGGGGCCAGCGCGGTCACTTGTTGGTAGCCAACGGTATAGAAGGACAAGTTTCGTTCACAACGGATCAATCGATTCCAGTTGCCAACAATTTCACCAAATCGATGCATCAACTCTTTTTTGTCTTGGCTTTCGCCTCGCTGACCTGCGATGGCATCACCGTGCTGGCGGCAATTGATCAGCGTGCTACGGTAATCGGCCTCGCGACGCTGCTTATCCATATTTAAACGGCGTAGTGGGAAACCAATCCATTGAGTGAGCGCAATACCAATAATGGTGTAAATGAGACAAGCCCAAAACATATAACCGGGAATTGTCCAGTCGCTATCCGCAAATTGAAAGGACAAGCTACCTGAAAGGGTCCATAGAATGGTGGCAAATGACACCAGTGTCAGCATGGAATGTAAGAAGGTGACTAACAAATTCAGTGTTGATTCAATCAGTAAGCGAATATCTTCTGCAATACGTTGGTCTGGGTTATCAGGCTCTTGTGAGGTTAGGCGTAACATATAGTGTTTGCTATTGGGCGATAACCAGCGGCTAAGTACCTGTTCAGTCATACCTTTACGCCAACGGATGATTAACATTTGTTTGAGGTAGTTCCCCATAACGACCACTAAGATCAAACCACTCACTAACACGACAAAATATTGCAGTAGGCCATAGAGTGCCTGTCCATCCAGTTTTTGCAGGGCGTTATAGAAGTCGCCATTCCACATGTTCATTTTCACGTTGAACCACACTGAAGAGAGTGTCAGCCCCAGTGAAGCGGCAAGTAATAGCCAGCAGAGAAGGGCAGAACGCTGCCCCCAAAATGGTTTAACTAAGTAGAAAAATTGTTTTAATGTCTTCATGACGTTTTAATAGCTCACATTGCTAACTAAAATTTATAGAGGGTGTTTAAAGGTCATAGTTAACCTGTAGCCAGAACTGGCGACCGGGGTCATAAGATTTCAACACTCTGTCTTCAAACACAAAACGGTCAGCAATATTTTTATTATTTAGGATGTTGTTCACTTCAACGGAGAAACCAAAACCATAGGCAAAGTCTGGTTTCCAGCCGAGGCGCGTATCCCATGTGTATTTACTGGCGAAATGTTGCTTGGTGTATTTGCGAACTTGCCCATATTCAGGATCAAAGGCATAAGCATTGTCATAGCGGACGGCTTGGTTACGCGCTCCCCACCATTGCAGGCGGTTGTACCAAGTCAGATCGTAATCATCCCAAACACTGGTCAACTCTAAATTGAATTTAAAGGGGGAATTAAAACTGGTTGAAGGTAATTTGGATGCGTCGATAACTTTACCGTCATACCACACTTTATTGAGATTAACCTTATTCGCTGGATCGAATGCGTTATAGCCTGAATCTTTGGGGGTATTACTTTCGCTTTGTTGCCATGTGAGTGATGCGGTCATCACATGAGAAGCTTCTGCCCATTCCCACGGTTGGCTATTGTTGACAGAAAGCGTCACGGTATCATGTGAGCTGCGTCCACCGTTATCAAATGAGCGAATGCTGCGTTTATCAGCATCACGAGTGTCATATTTGGTGCGGGTTCTGACCTCGTCATAGCCTTCACGATGTACATATTGCAAGCGCCATGTTGTCGACAGCACCTCTTGTTGCAGTGCAACAGTCAGCTCATCGTTATATGGGGTTTTTAGTGAATCAATACCTTCGTAATCTTTTTTGTTATCCCAATCGTTTTTGTTAGGATCAAGAGAGCAGGGATCAAACTCACCATAGCTATTACATATTTGCATGCCATCATTTTGTGCGCCATATAACGCATAGGTCAGCATAGAGCGGCCGTAGTAACGGTTAGCCCCCGCAATAATTTGGGTTTTTCCATCACCAAAGACGTCATAGTTACCCGATAAACGAGGTGCTATGTTAGTACGGTTTACAAAGTCATCTCGATCAACCCGAACCCCCGGACGCAACGTTAGTTTGCCAAATTGAATGTTGTCATCAAGGAAGAACGCGTAATTGGTATAGTCAGCGGAGTGTTCTCCCGCTTGGAAGCGGGTGACATTACTGAGGTAACCACTGTAGGTGGCGTTATTATCTACGCTACCTGTATAGGTATAACGGAAGTAATCTTTATCGCGCTTGTAAGTTCCTTTGGTGAAATTAAGCTCAGCGCCTAATGTCGGTTTATGAGTGAGCCCTAAACCATCTTCAATGGTATTGAAACGCATCACACTCTTTAAACCATGGCTTTTTTGTTTTGAGGTTAAATCCCCTAAACCACCACTACTACTCTCTGCGGTTTGCCAAGTTTGATAATCAATCGCACGCACAGTGAGTGAATATTTTTGGTCATCTGTACGCTCATCTTTTAGCTCTTGAGTATTGGCGGTTAACTCTAATTGACCAATATCAAATTGATGTTTAAAGATCGCGGTAAACCCTAGCCCATCATGGGTTGAGTCATAACCTGAATTCATCACAGAAGCAGAAAATAGACGGCTATCATAAGATGCATAATTAGCAGAAAGGTCTAACGTGCTTTTGTCGGTAAGATCGAGCGAGTATTTCAGGAAGTAATTATCAGATGTACGGTGCTGTTTTTTTTCACCTGATGCAAAATCAACCATTTGTACTTGGTTGTTTTCATCAAAGATGACAGAGTCACCTCCAGTCACTGTCATTGGGATCGTAGAGCTACGGCGAGATGCGGAGAAGACAATACCTGAGTTTTCACTGACACCTAATTCAAACCAGCCGCCGAAATCATCTTTATCATAGCGATTTTGGAAACGAGCAGGATTCGCTGTGTCATTTTTAGAGGTGTTGATACCGAGAGAGGGATCGTGGAACAAATTATTCCAACCCGAACGCGTTAATCGATAATAGGCATGGGCGCTATTTTCACCTTGCCAGCGACGGCTATTGACCTCAACTGTCCCTCCAGTAAACCCACCAAATTCAACAGGTATGTTATTGTCATACACTGCCATGCTGTCGATTAGACGACTGTCGATATAAATCCCCTGATCGCTACTGCTTAACCGTGTGGCAGTTTCACCAAGGCCATTGTCTGCGGGATCAAAGTCATTATTAAAACTCACGCCATCAAGACGGTAAGCATTTTGGTAACTGCTAGAACCATGAATTGAGATACGAGAAGGTTTTATTTCTCCTTGGTTCATGGAGTTGCTGTCGTTATTAGCAAACTGAACGGCTGGGTTGGTTTTCATTAAATCAGTGATATTGCCATCACCCGTATTGCGTTGGCTGATCTCTTCAGAAGTTACATATTGAGGTGCAGACATCACATCAGTAGCAGGATGGTTTTGTACCACACCTGAAACTTGGGTCTCGGGTAGCACTAATGTGCCTTGATTGAGGTTTTGTGGACGAATGACTAATACACCATTTTCATTGATCAGTTCTAATCCACTACCGATAAGTACTCTTTGTAATGCGGTTTGTGCGGTGTAGTTACCTGATAGTGCTGGTGCACGTAATCCATTAAGTTGGTTTTTATTATAGAGTAATTGAATTTGTCCTTGCTGACTGATTTGCGCGACAGAAGTCGCAAGTGGTTGTTCTGGTAGTGTAAATGTAACCTCTTGCGCTATTGCTGATTGGCAAACTATTGCAGTACTGGCTGCAACCAATAATGCAAGAGGCTTAAGCCGTTGGTGTGTGAATCGAATTGACATGAGTATCCCTTATTCCTAAGCGGCACAAATCGTGTGCTGAAAAATTGCTAAATCAATAACAACTGCTTAGGAAGAGGGTTAAATGAGAATTATCCTCACCTACAAATCGAAATAATTTTCATTTATTTTTTTTGTTTTGAATAATCAATACGTTATTTTTGTCTTGATAAACGACTTGGACAGGTAATAGCATCGGGAGCGCTTGGAAGAATTGATCGGGTTGGTGTAAATTGATGCGCCCTGAAATCTTACTTTGTGCGAGTGTTGGAGGGGAAAGCTCAACGTTGATAGGGGAATAGGTTTTCAGTTGTGCAAGTACTTCAAATAAGGGCTTATCAGTGAAACTCAGCTCACCAAAGCGCCATCTGGCAATATCGAACGGTGTTACTTTACTCACCTTAGCTGTGCTATTGGCGGCTAAGCTGACGGCATTATCACCAGCAAATAAATAAATGGTTGGCTGCTGTTTTCCTGTTTGTAGGCTAACAATGCCTTTGTTAACACTAACGGCAATTTGTTGGTGCGCTTTATCAACTTCAAACTCCGTACCAATCACCTGAATACGTCTTTCATCCGCTAGGATCACAAATGGGCGATAGGGATTAGATTTAACTTTGAAATAGGCGCTGCCGCTGTCTAAATAGATTTGACGAACTTCGGTTTCATAAGCGACACGGATGCGTGTTTGGCGATTGAGAAATAGCGAGGAACCATCGGATAATATGACTTCTTTTGGTGCTTCATTAGCGACAAGAGTCATATTATTCAATAGCATGGATGGAAGATGGCTATAGGGTAGAAATAGCACCGCGGCAATAAACAAGGCGGCAAGGGTATTTCCCAATGGTCGCCAAAGCCGAAAAAACAGGCCTTTTTTCGGTTTGTTTATATTAGTTGCCGGCCTAGGCATCGCATCGAATTCACGCCAAACACCCGCAATTGCCTCATAGGATTTAGCGTGCTCTGGTGATGTGGCTAGCCACAGTTGAAACTGCTCCA
This sequence comes from Providencia sp. PROV236, assembly GCF_033676985.1. NCBI lineage: Bacteria > Pseudomonadati > Pseudomonadota > Gammaproteobacteria > Enterobacterales > Morganellaceae > Providencia > Providencia sp. PROV236. The sequence continues at coordinate 707,805 of NZ_CP096297.1, forward strand.
CTTGCTCTGAGGTCAGCTGTTGACTGTGATTGCGCGTAAACCACAGTGCAGCTTGTTCATCAATTGTGTCTAGATCATCTGGCTCGTGTATCGATGTGTGAGTCATTAATTTTTATTGCTCTGATTATCAAGATGCTTTTTACAGTGGACTAAAGCAGCTGCAATGTGTTTTTCTACCATACTAATAGAAATTTCCATGCGCTCTGCGATCTCGCTTTGTGATAAGCCATCGAACCGATATAACAAAAAAGCCTCTCGTCGCCTAGGGGGTAAGCTTTCTATCGCATCACTTAACCATTGAATACGTTGTTGCTGCTCTAGTATCTCACTAGGATCTGCTTGTGTATCGGTTAGATTTTGGTCCATCAAGGTTTCATCAACCTCGACGGTTGATTTTGCCTGACGTTGGTTACGACGCCAATGGTCAATTAAGACATGATTGGCGATTTTGAACAAATAAGCACGACTCTCTTTGATCGGAGATTGTTCTTTTCTGTTAAGCCATAGTGTAAACACATCCTGTGATAAATCATCAGCATCATTGCTATTACCTAGCCGATTGCGGAAAAAGCGGACAAGCTGGCTATAAGTTGACTGATATGCCCCACTGATTTTGCGGGCAAGGGATTTATCGATCGTCATTTTCGCTGGTGCCAAAAAAGTTACGAATGTGCATCACACATTCAATGATGAATTTAAATTGCTTATTGTAATAATACTTTTAAAAATCAATCGTTTGATTGAAAATTTGACAAAGGGTTAATAATAATGAATATCATTTTCGTTCGTATTATGCCTATAATCTGCAAAAAATAAAGTCGTGAGGCAAAATATGAGCAGTATTGCGGGCAAGATTGAGCGCCCGGTTTTACGTCCGTTGGGCGGTTTGTTTTTAAGTCTTCTTTTCCATGGAACAATTGCAGTCATGCTTATTGGTTGGTTTACGACAAACCTGCCAAAAACAGGGGTTTTACCGCCTGCAATATCTCTACAACTGGGGGTTTATCAACTTGAGCAGCACTCAGAGCCTGAAGTTAACCATGCCCCTAAACAGCAAATGGCAACTCGTGAAGAGATTTTGCCAGATGTGATTGAAAAAACGGAAAAACTACCGGAAACACCATTAGTTGATAACGGTAGCTTAACTAAGGTAAGTGAAAAAAAACGCCCACCCAAAAAGAAACCGGCACAGATTAAAAAAGTCGTAGAAGAAGCTCCCGTAAATACACAAGAATCGGCGGTGACTTCAGTGCCAGCGGCAGGTCGTGAGTCTCATAATAGTGCTAATTTTTCGAGCCATGCTTCTGCGGCAATCAGTGGTCACCATGGCTGGCAAAGTGAGGTTCATCAGCGTTTAGCTAAAGCGAAGCGCTATCCAAGAGCAGCCTTACGTTTCCGCTCAACTGGGGTTTCTCAGGTTAAAATTACTGTCGATAGTCAAGGTGAAGTGGTAAGTGCCAGTTTAATTAATTCATCTGGCACTAAAATCTTAGATAAGGAAGCGATTGCGACGATCAACCGTGCAGCGCCATTTCCCGCTCCCCCTGAAACGATGTTAATTGATGGGCGAGTCGAGTTGATCGCGCCAATTGTATTTGATACCACATCGATTTAATAAGGTGGCTGAGACATTGCTCAGCCCTTTTGTTCTGGTACTTTTGGTTTATTAGTCTGATTTTTCGCTCTACGTTTTTTAGGGCGATGAGGACGCTGCTCCGCTTTTTTCTTCTCTGAGTTCGGTTTTCTTAGTTGGCTACTCGCCGTACTTTCTTCTTCGTTGGTATTGTCTTCATTGACCACCAATTGCGGAGGCATGTTTTTTCCTTTCTTTTTCTTGGCGCGGAATAAGGTGTTTGCTAATACGATACCAATGCAGGTCGCCAACAAAATAAAGAAACGTAAAACGTTGGTGCTATTATCAGCCTGCTGAATTTCAGTGGTTAATAGCTCTGTATCAATGGTTAGACGTAGGTAACCTTTAGGTTCTTCTTTTCCCGGAACAGGCACCACTAACTGGTATTGGAAGGGGTGAATTGATTGATTGTTATCAATGGCCAGTCTCTCACGCACAGGGACTGCTTCCCCTGCACTAGCAATCAATGTGCCACTAGCGGAGTAAATACTTGCATCCAAAATATATTGGTCTTTCGTAATGTTATTCAAATTAGCGATAATGCGTTCGCGATTAAAATCTTTGCTGCCTGAAACGATATAATCGGATAAGCTGAAAGCCACTTGCTCGGCTAAAACACGGGTTAGCTGTTTGTATTGCTCAACGCGGTTTTGGTTTTGGCTGTTTCCTAAATAGGAAATACCATGCATTAATAAGGCAATTAATGCCACACAGATAACAATTATGACTGTTTTGTGAAGCTTGAAGGTTAGTTTCATAGAAATCATTAAGTGCTCTTTGACTATTCTCTGGCATCATGGTGCCAGAGCTTATGAAGATAGGATAGTTTTAGGCATAATTTTATTATAAAACATTGAGTCGATTACAGGAGCAAATTTTCATGTCAACGAGTTTGACCTATTGCTATTTACCCGATGAAATTCACAAATGGCCGGGGTTGCCATTATCGCTGAGCGGGGAAGAAGTGATGCCTTTAGATTACCGCGCAGGAGATAGCGGTTGGTTATTGTATGGTCGCGGTTTAGATAAAGCACGTATCAGTGATTTTCAACAACGCTTAGGCATAGCAATAGTCATCGTTTCATCATGGCGAATTGATGATTATCAAGTGGTTCGCATCGCAGGTAGCATCACACCTCGAATTAAAAAATTGGCAGATGAAAGTTTATTGGATGTTGTGCCATTAGGTCAGATCCCGCGCTTGCGTTCACCGGGGATCTTGTTAATGGATATGGACTCCACCGCAATCCAGATCGAATGTATTGATGAAATAGCACGTTTGTATGGCGTTGGCGAGCAGGTTTCTGAGGTTACCGAGCGTGCGATGCAAGGTGAACTCGATTTTACTGAAAGCCTGAAAGCACGAGTGGCGCTGCTAAAAGGCGCTGATGTGATGATCCTCCAACAAGTCATGGACACACTACCATTGATGCCTGGTTTAACTAGCCTAGTCAGAAAACTGCAAGCGATGGATTGGCATGTCGCTATAGCATCGGGCGGCTTTACCTTCTTTGCTGATAATTTACGTCAACAATTGAAATTAGCGGCTGCTGTTGCCAACCAACTTGAAATCAAAGATGGCAAACTTACCGGTAAAGTTAAAGGACCGATAGTGGATGCCAAATATAAAGCACAAACTTTAGTGAAATTGGCAGAAAAGCTGGAAATCCCACTAGAACAAACCGTAGCGATTGGCGATGGGGCTAACGATTTAAAAATGCTGCGTAAGGCTGGGCTGGGTATTGCCTATCATGCAAAACCGAAGGTGTATGCTAGAGCGAAGGTGGCTATCCGTCACGCCGATCTCATGGGAGTGATGTGTGTGCTTAGTGGTGGCCTAAAACACGAAGAACGCTAATATTCGTCATATTTCGTGCCGTGGCGTTGTTGGCTGCACTCACTAGCCCTAGTCACATACTTGTGTATGCTCCTAGGGACTAGCGCGTTTGCCGCCTAGCCACAACACGAACTATTTAGAATATTACACATGGCAGCCTAAAACACGAAGAACGCTAATATTCGTCATATTTCGCGCCGTGGCGTTGTTGGCTGCACTCACTAGCCGCCTAGCCATAACACGAACTATTTAGAATATTACACATGGTGGAGTTTTTTTGCGCAATGATAATTAAAACATTGATGTTTGTTGGTTAGTCTGAGTTAATTTAGTGAATATGTTGGTAACAGAGCAATAAGGAGCGATATTGTGGCAAAAGGTGCAAAAAGGGCATTTGTATGTAATGAATGTGGGGCAGATTACCCGCGTTGGCAAGGGCAATGTAGTGCCTGCCATGCATGGAACACCATTACAGAAGTGCGCCTTGCCTCAAGTAACTCCTCTTCACGTAATGACCGATTAACTGGATATGCAGGCAATGCGGCTGGCGTGAGTCGCGTCCAAAAATTATCAGACATCAGTCTTGAAGAGCTACCACGTTTTTCAACGGGTTTTAAAGAATTTGACCGCGTACTAGGGGGCGGGGTGGTACCAGGAAGTGCCATTCTTATCGGTGGTAACCCCGGCGCGGGGAAAAGTACACTATTGCTGCAAACGATGTGTTTGTTGTCTCGTGAAATGAAAACCCTCTATGTGACAGGGGAAGAATCCCTACAGCAAGTTGCAATGCGTGCGCATCGTCTTGGTCTACCGACTGATTCATTGAATATGCTGTCAGAGACCAGTATTGAGCAAATATGCCTTACTGCGGAGCAAGAGCAGCCAAAATTGATGGTGATCGACTCAATACAAGTCATGCACATGGCAGATATTCAATCTTCACCGGGTAGTGTTGCTCAGGTTCGAGAAACTGCCGCTTATTTGACTCGTTTCGCAAAAACCCGTGGGGTAGCTATTATTATGGTGGGTCATGTGACCAAAGATGGCTCTTTGGCAGGCCCTAAAGTACTCGAACACTGTATTGACTGCTCAATCATGTTAGATGGTGATGCCGATAACCGTTTTCGGACATTGCGCAGCCACAAAAACCGTTTTGGCGCAGTTAATGAATTAGGGGTATTTGCCATGACGGAACAAGGCCTGAAAGAGGTGAATAACCCATCGGCAATTTTTTTAAGCCGTGGTGATGAAATTACATCTGGTAGTTCAGTCATGGTGGTATGGGAAGGGACTCGACCATTGCTGGTGGAGATCCAAGCCTTGGTTGATCACTCGATGATGTCTAATCCACGTCGTGTTGCCGTTGGCTTAGAGCAAAACAGACTAGCAATTTTATTGGCTGTTTTACATCGTCACGGTGGCTTGCAAATGTCGGATCAAGATGTGTTTGTTAACGTCGTCGGAGGGGTTAAAGTGACTGAAACCAGCGCGGATCTTGCGTTACTCCTCTCGTTAGTTTCCAGTTTTCGTGATCGTCCATTACCAAGAGATTTGGTGGTTTTTGGTGAAGTTGGCTTAGCTGGTGAAATCCGTCCCGTACCTAGTGGGCAAGAACGTATTTCTGAAGCGGCAAAGCATGGTTTTAAACGTGCAATTGTACCGCATGCTAATATGCCTAAAAAATCTCCACCTGATATGAAAGTATACGGAGTAAAAAAACTTGCAGATGCGCTAAGTGTAATGGATGAACTCTATGAGTAAAGGAAAATAGATGGCTGAATTTGATTATCTGAAGAATGCAATTAAGCAGGCTGGCTATACGCTCCAACAAGTTGCTGATGCCTCTGACATGACCAAAGGTTATCTGAGCCAGCTAATTAACGATAAAATTAAAAGTCCTAGTGCGCAAAAAATTGCCGCTTTGCACCGTTTTCTTGGATTAGAGTACCCAAATAAACAGAAAACTATCGGTGTCGTATTTGGTAAATTTTATCCCTTGCATACAGGGCATATCTATTTGATCCAGCGCGCCTGTAGCCAAGTGGATGAACTACACGTTATTCTCTGTCATGACGAGCCACGCGATAAAGATCTGTTTATGAACAGTTCAATGTCACAACAGCCTACGGTGAGTGATCGTCTGCGTTGGTTATTACAGACATTTAAATACCAAAAAAATATTCATATTCATTCCTTTGATGAGCAAGGTATAGAGCCATATCCACATGGTTGGCAAGTATGGAGTGATGGTATGAAAGCGTTCTTAAACAAGAACAATATTCATCCAAGCTATATCTATTCTAGCGAAACCAATGATGCCCCTCGTTATAAAGAGCATTTGGGAATAGAAACTATTCTAATTGATCCTGAACGTACCTTTATGAATATTAGTGGTAATCAAATTCGCCAAGCACCATTCCGTTATTGGGACTATATTCCTACTGAAGTGAAGCCGTTCTTTGTTCGTAAAGTTGCAATACTGGGGGGAGAGTCAAGCGGCAAATCAACCTTAGTCAATAAGCTAGCCAACATTTTTAATACTACCAGTGCATGGGAGTTTGGGCGCGATTACGTTTTTTCCCATTTAGGCGGAAATGAGATGGCATTGCAATATTCGGACTATGACAAAATTGCATTAGGCCATGCCCAATATATTGATTTTGCGGTTAAATACGCCAATAAAGTGGCTTTTATTGATACGGATTTTATTACCACTCAAGCCTTTTGTAAGCGTTATGAAGGGAAAGAGCATCCATTTGTACAGGCACTGATCGACGAATACCGTTTCGATTTAGTGATCGTTTTGGAAAATAACACGCCATGGGTTGCAGATGGCCTACGCAGCTTAGGTAGCAATAAGGATCGCCAAGAGTTTCAATCATTGTTAATTGAAATGTTACATAAGAACAATGTTGAATTTGTTCGTGTTGAGTCGCCTGATTACGATAGCCGTTTTTTAACCTGCATTTCATTAGTTCAACAACTATTAATGTTGGATGAATAAATTATAAAGGTGCCTGAAGATAGTTGGCACCTTTATATTTCCTCTCTTATGTTATTTCAATAAAGTTTAGATGCTATATACTCGTTATACTTCAAGTTGCAGGATTGTTGACTACACTCAGTGAGTTGAGTCACAGAGTTTATCTATGCTCCCCGCCTATCTTCACTTGTCGGCTAACTGCATCTCGAATTATTTAGAGTATATATTTAAAATTTTATGAGTATCATTAATATATTTATTGAGATATAGCTTATGTTTAAATTATATTTATAATTGATTTTTTTTATTATTTCTATTTGTTTTTTTAAAGATTAAATTATCATTAATATAATAAACATGATATGAGTGATAAACAACGATATGTCACAATTTGATCTTTTAGCTCCTATTTATGACAATATGGATATTTTACCATTCAGGAAAGAAATAGAGATTCCTTCTGTATTAAAAATGCTTGGTGATATATCTGGAATGAGTGTTTTAGATTTCGGTTGTGGCTCTGGATATTACGCATGTTTATTGAAAAAACGGGGAGCCAAACGTGTTGTAGGTTATGATATAGCGAATGGGATGTTGGAATATGCGAGAAACAAAGAATTAATCAATCCTCTCGGTATTGAATATGTATCAACATTAGATAACTTAGAACAGCAATTTGATTTAGTGTTAGGTGTCTATGTTCTTCCTTATGCGGGCAGCCGTGAAAAATTGCAAAGTATGGTTAATAATATGGTTAAGCTAATTCGCCCAGGTGGACGGTTATTAACATTACCATTAAATCCGAAATATTCGATCATCTCTGATTATTATGTGCCATATGGGTTTAAAATAGTAAGCGATTCCCCTTATCAAGATGGCTCAACGTTTCAATTGCATCTTCTGTATAATACGCCACATATTATTAATGGTTGGTATTGGTCTTATGAAGTTCTTAATAATGCGTTTAAAAAATCAGGATTGACTAATATTCAATGGTCAAAGCCTAATGTTAAAGACTCATCATTATCAACACAATTTAGTCGGTATATCAATAATCCTCACACAGTAATGGTTAGCGCTAGTTACATTTAATTTATATCTATTTTAATTATGATTTTTTTATCCTTTTAGAAAATTACTTTAATTATCAATTCGAACGATTACCATTAAGTCAGTGGTGCGAAATGTGCATAAATGACTCTAACTCATTACTTTACAGCATGTTGGCAGTGTTTGAAAAACCTATATATAACGATAAGAGCTTGATTGAATTATATCAATATACATACCATTTTATGAGCGATAATACAGAGCAATTTTTGCAGGGAAGTGGTATTGAGCAACCAAAATTTGATCAAGCAGAATTGTATCGCTATTTAATAAATTTAGGGTGCATGTAGCAAGGGGTAAAATACCTTTTAAAATCTAACTTTTAGAGGGAAAAATAGTTTGCGATTTCATCTATTCAGAGTATAGATTTAAGTATGTTTACATTAAATGCTATGATGGCTTTTTACCTCCGCTGTTCGCTACATAGCATTAAGAGAAATATCATGACAATACAACCTAAAAAGCCAAGAACAAAACCCGCAGAAGAACGGTTAGATGACCTGATGAATGCAGCGGAGAAACTGTTTCTTTCTAAAGGATTTGTGAGTACCACAGTCAGTGAGATTGTCTTGTCTGCTGATGTTGCAAAAGGGACTTTTTATCACTATTTTCAATCTAAAAACGACATTATGGAAGCGTTACGTACCCGTTATATGGATTGGTATTTAGGGCATATTCAAGCTGAACTGGACAAACAAGACAGTGCCTACGCGAAATTGAAATCGTGGTGTGAAAACAGCGTTACATACTATGTTGAAAAGCAAAATATTCATGACATGCTTTTTCACGATGAATATCACGGGCGTGGCAATGATCATGAAACCAGAGCTGTTGAGCAAATTAAAGCTATTCTGGCTTTCGGTGAAAAAACACAACAATGGCCGGCTTTGCCTCCAGAGCTAATGGCCACAATGCTCTATCATGCTATGCATGCTGCTGTTGATAACTTATCAAATACTACGGAATACAATCAGCATAATTTAGGTGAGATCCTTTATCAGCGTTTCCGTCTACTTCTTAGTTAAATTTGTCAGATATCTCTTCGAGAATATTATTTAGCTAATTTTTATGTCTTCTTTTTATGAAGACATATTTTGCTAAATATCAAATAGTTAACTATATCCTTCATTGCTATATTGATGATAAATTTGTCTTTTTAAATGCAAATGATTATTAATTAAGTTGACCGGTGGTCGGTCGACATCTATGCTAGCGCCATTAAAATTTCATCTTTACTTCATTGGCTTATATTGTATGGATAATTTCACTTCCCAACGCTACATACAGACAACCATTGGTTTAATGATTTCTTCTGCGTTAATTTGTTCAAGTACGGTTAATGCCAGTTCAACAGCTGATGTATTAGTAGTCACTGCGACAGAAAATAGCGATACCGAACCAAGAGGGTATGCCACTAAGACACAATCCACGGCAACCAAAAGCTCAGCTTCATTATTAGAGACACCTCAATTTGTTTCGGTGATCAAACGTGAGCAAATGGATACATTACCATCAGAATCTCTGAGTCAGGCTTTACGTTATAGCGCAGGGGTGACCAGTGAAAAATATGGGGCATTTGGTAGCGGTATCGATTTTTCAAAAATGCGTGGGTTTGACGCCGATTATTATTTAGATGGTTTACGGGTCATTGGTAATAGTGGAATTTGGGGGCCGCAAATTGACTCGTGGACGTTAAATAGTATTGAAGCGGTTCATGGCCCATCATCTGCTCTTTATGGTCAAGGAGGTGCAGGTGGTGTGATCAACATGCAGTCTCGTCGACCAATCGCTCAAGGCTCCCATCAAATTCAATTTCAAAAAGGCAATTTTGATAATAATGCGGTTAGGTTTGATTCAACCGATGCATTGAATGATGACGAAACATTATTGTATAGAATAAATGGATTGGCACTCTCTAGCGATTCACAAGTTAATTCATCTAAGCAATCCCGTTACTTACTGGCACCTTCCATCACTTGGCAGCCTAGTGACGAGTTCAGTTGGACCGTTTTAAGTCAATATCAACGTGACCCTCATATGGGACACTACAATACATTGCCTGCTCAAGGGATAGGTTTACTGCCTAACTCGAACGGCAAGTTAGATTTGACTCAAAACTACAGTGATCCTCAGCATGAGAAATCAGAGCGAACCCAATGGTCTATCACTTCACTCGTTGACTACCAGATAACACCTTCCTTTACGTTCAAACAGAATATGCGCTATTCGGATGTTGATACGCATATTAAACGCGATTTTACTCGTGGATTTCTAGCGGGAGACCGCTTACTAACAGCGGTGTATCAAGATTCACCAAGTAAATCTAAAACGTTAGTGGCTGATAACCAATTGGTTTATAAATTAACGTTAGGCTCAGTAAATCATGAATTACTTTCTGGTTTTGATTATCAAACAGGAAAACTTGATAAAGATTGGTGGGGGTCACAAACGGTAAGTTTTGATCCATGGATAAAACCACATCATCCTGAGTTTCAACCTTATCCAGTCTCTCGCACATCAACAACTCAACGTTTTGATCGTTATGGTATTTATTTACAAGATCAACTCAGTTGGCAGCAATGGGATTTGATCCTCAGCGGTCGTTACGATTGGTCGTATTTAGATACCGATAATAACCTCACAAAAACAACACAAAAAAATGATACATCAGCATGGAGTCAACGTATTGGGCTCACCTATGCTTTCGAAAGTGGTTTTTCACCGTGGATCAGCATTTCTGACAGTTTTGATCCTGTTTTAGGAACCGATGCTGAAGGTCACTCCTTTATTCCCACTGAATCAAAACAAACAGAATTAGGGCTGAAATACCAAAACCAATCAGGCGATTTAATGCTAAGTCTTGCCGCATATGAACTTGAGCAAAAAAATGTCACCACGCATAACCCATTAAACCCTGATTACTATAACCAAACGGGTAAAGTGCGTTCCCGTGGCATTGATTTCGAAAGTCGGATCACAATCACCCCTTCACTCAATATGATGCTTAATTATGCTTATACCGATAACAAAATCACAGAAAGCCAAGACCTCTCAGTTCTGAACAAGCACCCTGTTCAAGTGCCTAAGAATAGTGGTTCTGCATGGGTAGATTATCGTTTTCATTCACCTTATTTAGATGGCGCTCTAGTGGGGGTAGGTGTTCGCTATTTAGGGGAAACATGGGGTGATAATACCAATACATTTAAGGTTCCTGCGGTATGGTTAGGAGATATCAGCGTTAGATACCAAATGGATGCCTTAGTGCCTGAATTAGTCGGAATGGAACTGGGTGTCACTGTGAGTAATATCACCAATAAATCTTATATTGCGAGTTGCACTAGCGCGACTTATTGCAGTATTGGCACCGATAGAACGTTACTGACTACGCTCAATTATTATTTTTAATTCCCTTAGGTAAAAAATATATGACAGCTTCCAAAAGGGATTTCATCAAAGCCGGATTGGCAACAATGGTACTGAGTGCAGTGCCATCTTCTGTCCTTGCAAAAAAAAGGCCCGTCGTTAGGGATATTCTCAATCGTTCTGTTGAGTATCCCGAAAAGATTGAGCGTATCTATTTAGCCGATTCTTCATTAGTTTTTCTCTATGCAACATTACGTGGTCGCCATTTCTTACAAAAGCTAGTGGCGATCCCAAATAATTTCCGTACCGCTGACTTACGTAGTTATCAGCAATACAGTCATGCTTTTCCTGATATAAAAATGCTTCCTCACTTGCCAGCGATTGGTGGAGCTCAGGTTAATTTAGAAACGGTCTTGGCATTGAAACCTAACATTATTTTCACAACGACAGGTACGTACGCAGGGCTCCAAGCTAATGGTTTACTGACCTTATTACAGCGGGCTGGTGTCTCAGTCATCGTACTTGATATGAGCATTGATCCTATTGCCAATACACCCAAAAGTATTTCAATTATGGCGGAGGTGTTAGGGCTACAAAACCGAGCTAAGCAAATAAATCAGTTTATTAAGACACATTTAGATATTGTAAAAACTCGCTTAATGAGCGCTAAACCTGAAGCGATAAACGTGCTACTCGAAAGAGCTGCTGGCTTTTCCGAGGAGTGTTGCTTCGCGTATGGTAATGGTAATTTTGCACAGTTCTTAACCTTTGCTGGAGGGGTTAATGTGGCAAGCCAATATATTGGTACCACTTATGGCGTGCTTAATCAGGAAACCATTATTCACACTAAGGCACAAATGGTGATTGTTACGGGAACTGACTGGAGTGGTTATAACCCAAAGGGTAATTGGGTTGGATTAGGGCCGGGCGCTAATTTATCAATTGCTCGGCAAAAACTTCGGCTGTTAATGGAGCGTAACGCTTTTAAAACACTCACAGCAGTGAAACAACGGCAAGTTCATGCTATTTGGCACACTTTCTATGACAGCCCCTTCGGTTTTATCGCTATTTTAAAATTTGCTAATTGGTTATATCCAACGTTGTTTGCGGATCTTGATGCCAATAACGTTTTTCAGTCTTTTACTGAGCAATTTCTGCCCGTTGAGTGGGAAGAAGGTTACTGGGTTTCACTTTAATAAAAGGATTATACAACAATGATTTATTCCCCTGATCCGCTACGTCAGCAAGTTGAAAAACAAAGCAATGGCCAACGAACAATAATTTACAGCCCTAAAGGCCAACCTAATTATGTATTTATTGTCCCTCGTTTTAATTTAGAAACGATAGATAAAAACCTAGGTAGCGGTATTCATCCTGCATTTATCGTAAATAATAAAGCTATCGATGCTTTTTTTTACTCTTGCTATTCTGCCAGTTTACGGGATGGCGAGTTAGTGAGCCAACCTAATCAGATACCCGCCTGCAATCTCGATTTATTGCAATTTCAATCTTTAGCCAAGAAAAGCGGACAAGGTTGCCATATTAGTACTAACGCACAATGGTGTGCATTAACTGCACTTATTAATCAAAATAATTATATTGTGCAAGGAAATACAGATTATGGCAGAAATTACCTTAATATTGATGAAAGTCGCTCCCGTATTGATGGTTTAGCGATTGGTCGCAGTGAGGGCACACCGACCACACGTACAGAAACACAATGGAAAAGTTGGCATCATAATCATCAGCTGACAGGGATCAGTGATCTTGTTGGCAACCTTTGGGAATGGCAAACGGGTGTTCGTTTACATGCAGGTGAAATTCAAGTTATCCCAAATAATGATGCGGCGATTCTTTCAGGTGACTCAATATTAGATTGGTGTGCTATTGATATGAATACAGGAAAATATATTACGATAAATAGCCCAAACAGCGCTAAATATGACTCCCCGATAGCCAAATTAGATGGCAACGCGGGATCTCCTGTTATTTCACAAAATATTTTAAATTTTAATGGTGATCCTACAGATTCTAGCTATCCCGCAGGGTTGCTCGATAGCCCTTTCCGACTTGTTGCTACCGCTAATCAGGAAAACATTCCTAGCTTACTGAAGGTATTAGGACTGGCACCTTATCAAAACAAGCAAGTTGATGACCAAATCTATTTACGTAACTATGGAGAGCGTGCTTTGATGCGTGGTGGGGCTTGGTATTCACAAGCAAGTGCAGGGATCGATGCGCTATGTCTCAGTCATACGGCAAAACATAGGAGTATGACAGTCGGGGCAAGAACGGCTTGGTTATACTCGTGATCTTTCAAATTGTAGCATTATTGATGATGTCTCGCTGAGTTTATATCTCGACATATTTTGTTATGCCCCCTTTAATAAAAAGGGGGCTATTAGCTGAAAGCTACTTAGTTATACGCTTATATTTGATACGATGCGGTTGCAGTGCATCGGCACCAAAGGTACGTTTTTTGTAGTCCTCATATTCACTAAAGTTACCTTCGAAGAAAGTGATATTACCTTCGTCTTGGTAATCGATGATATGAGTCGCAATACGGTCAAGGAACCAACGGTCATGCGAGATAACCATTGCACAGCCTGGGAACTCCAGCAGGGCGTTTTCCAATGCACGTAAGGTTTCAACATCGAGGTCGTTGGTTGGTTCATCGAGCAGTAAGACGTTACCGCCAACTTGCAATAGTTTTGCTAAGTGCAAACGACCACGTTCACCACCTGATAATTCGCCAACGCGTTTGCCTTGGTCGACACCCTTGAAGTTAAAGCGGCCAACATAAGCACGGCTTGGGATCTCAAAGTTACCAATACGCATGATATCTTGACCGTTAGAGATCTCTTCCCAAACGGTTTTGCTGTCATCCATTGAATCACGGAACTGATCAACGGAAGCGATTTTTACAGTATCACCAAGAGTGATGGAGCCTGAATCAGGTTGTTCTTGGCCTGAAATCATACGGAACAACGTTGATTTACCTGCACCGTTTGGACCGATGATCCCAACAATTGCCCCTTTAGGAATGGAGAAGCTAAGGTCATCGATAAGAACGCGGTCACCATAGGATTTGCTTAGGTTCTCAACTTCGATCACTTTATCCCCTAAACGTGGTCCAGGTGGAATAAACAACTCACTGGTTTCATTGCGTTTTTGGTACTCGACGCTGTTAAGCTCTTCAAAGCGAGCCAAACGTGCCTTACCTTTGGATTGACGACCTTTAGGATTTTGACGGATCCACTCAAGCTCTTTCTCAATAGACTTACGGCGAGCAGCTTCCGTTGACGCTTCTTGCGCCAGACGCTGATCTTTTTGTTCAAGCCAAGATGAATAGTTGCCTTCCCATGGAATACCTTCACCACGGTCAAGTTCAAGGATCCAACCTGCGACATTATCGAGGAAGTAGCGGTCGTGGGTAATGGCCACAACAGTACCTTCATAGTCATGTAGGAAACGCTCTAACCATGCAACCGACTCAGCATCTAAGTGGTTAGTTGGTTCATCGAGCAGTAGCATATCCGGTTTTTCTAGTAGCAAACGACAAATTGCCACGCGGCGGCGTTCACCACCGGATAGGTTTTCAATTTTTGCATCCCATGCAGGAAGACGCAAAGCATCTGCTGCGCGCTCTAACTGATTATCCAAGTTATGGCCATCTTGTGCAGAGATAATTGCTTCTAGTTCGCCTTGTTCTTTGGCTAACTTATCGAAATCAGCATCTGGATCTGCATAAGCGGCATAAACTTCATCTAAACGTGTTAACGCATTTTTTACTTCAGAAACCGCTTCTTCCACGGCTTCGCGCACCGTATGTTCAAGGTTAAGTTTAGGCTCCTGTGGTAGGTAGCCAATTTTTATACCCGGTTGAGGACGTGCTTCCCCTTCAATTTCAGTATCGATACCAGCCATAATGCGCAGTAGCGTTGACTTACCAGCACCGTTGAGACCTAAAACACCTATCTTAGCGCCAGGAAAGAAGCTCAGAGAGATATTTTTCAAAATATGACGTTTCGGTGGAACAATTTTCCCCACTCGATACATAGAATAGACGAATTGAGCCAATTTACTTTACCTATTGTTTTATAAATGAAAGTTCAATACTTGAAGTATGACGAGTATATATTGCTGCATTATACCTTAGCGTAGGCTGGTTGCCGCAAACATTTATGCGATTCACTCTAATTGTTCCTCATCTTAAGTCAACAGTTGTATGTTTTTTAGATAATAGTGTTCAGGAACGGGGTTATACAGATATCTATCAGCGTATACTTTAACGCGATGTTCAGAATGATTGATGGCCAGTTGAAGATGAGTCTTGGCATTATTAATTTTATAGCAGTGATTACTGCTATAAAATTAATTTAATGGAGAAATAAAAGGGTTATTGAACGGATACGGTGGGGGTTTCTAGTTTTACGACATCTGGTTTATTTTTAACATCACTGAGTTGTATTTTTTTATCTGTTCTTTCTGATGTTCCTGTAAAAACCCCGCCTTTTTTAATGGTAAGGTTTTTGGTTTGACAGATGCCATCTAGCTGACCATTTTCTAAGATATCTAAATCTTCAGAAACACATAGTCCTTTCATTTTTCCATTAATAGAGATGGTTTGGGCATAAATTTCACCTTCAACAACCCCTTCTTTTTGGATAGTCACAACGCCATTATTGCTACGAATACTTCCTTTTACATGGCCAAATATTTGGATGTCATCATCTAAAGTTAAATCACCCGAAATATGACAACTGCTTGAAATAGAGGTGCTTTTTCTAGGAGCGGCAGTTTGTGTCAATTTTTCTTCTTTTGTTTCAATAACGTCTTTACTACCAGCAGATAAGTTTGTTTTGGTTGGTTCAATTGAATTATCTTTATTTTTTTTCGCAAACATCTGTTTATTCCTTGTAGAGAGTAAATAAAAAATAATGAAGAATATGATCAAGAAAGGCAGAGATACAATCGAAGTATGAATATCGGTTAATACGTATATTAAAAGATAAGCCCACCCACAGCCTAAAATAGAAAAAAATAAATTTTTGAAATCCATATCCTATCTCATTTTATTTTAAAGGTTTTATACTCTAAATAATTCGAGGTACAACTTGGCGACAAGTAAACGAGTCGCTAGGAGCATACATCAATAGATGACTGGTTCGTGTGAGCCTAGTCAACAGTGTTGCAGCTTGAAGTATGACGAGTATAGGTTTATTCCAAATGAGCCAGTTTAAATTCACTAATCATAATATTTAACCGTAAAGATGCATGTTTGTCCATTTTTAAACGGCACTGATACTCTTATTTTGGGTTATATAGATAATTGTGCTTAATCAAAGCCAGGCTTTAGGTTGTTTTTTTATTTAATCGATTGTTTTAAAATGAATTTTTATTATGTTATTTTAATGCTATCTTATGACTTAATTTGGCTTTTTATTCGACTTATTGAGTATGTAATACCTCATTTTGAACAATATCCATTGATTAAGCTATATTTTAGTGGGTTTTGATATCGTAACGCTATTTATCTCTATTGAATTTAAATTCAAGAACTCTCTGGTTCTTTTTAAAGCAAAAATTCAGCTTAATGGCATTCATCAAGTGTATACTCTGAGTATGTACTCTAATAGTGATAACTCTGCATACAGTAGGAACTAGGGACGTATTAAATGAAAAAATTATTGCTAGCAGCTCCAATTGCCATGATGTTGGTATCTACAGCAGCATGGGCAGACTCTTTACAAGCACAAAGAGATCGTTATCAAGCCATCAAACAAGCTTGGGATGCTAAGCAAATGGATGAAGTTGAACGTTTATTACCAACGCTGCAAGACTATCCATTATACCCTTATTTAGAATATCGAGAACTAACTCAAGATCTTGATATTGTTTCACCAAGCCAAGTACAAAAATTCATTGATGCACATCCTACATTGCCCGTAGCTCAAACATTGAAAACACGTTTTATCAATGAGCTTGCCCGTCGCCAAGAGTGGAAATCGTTACTGGCTTTCACTCCTGAAGAGCCAAAACCTGCGCAAGCAAAGTGTAATTATTACTACGCAAATTGGGCCACAGGTAATAAAAACTTAGCGTGGCAGGGGGCTGAGAAATCATGGTTAAATGGCCGTTCTATGCCAGAAGCTTGCGATAAGTTATTTAACGAATGGGAAAAAGCGGGCTATTTGACACCTGAAATGATCCTTGAGCGGATCCATCTTGCTATTGATGCAGGTAATACTTCAATGGCGGCTTATCTCGCGAAACGTTTGCCACCAAGCTATCGAACAATTGGTGACGCATTAGTTAAGTTACAAAATGATCCTGCATCTGTGACTCATTTTGCAAAAACAATGACACCAACCGATTTTTCACGTCAAGCAACCATTGCGGCATTCAGCCGTTATGCACGTCAGTCACCTGATGCCGCACGTATTGCATTACGAGGTATTAGTAGCGCGCAAAAAATGAATATGGCTGAAACGCAAAAAATGAAAGACAGTATTGCTTGGCAATATATGGGCGATGTCACGCCTGAGCAGGCTAATTGGCGAGATGAAACAATTGCTGAAACAAATTCTACGACTCTCAAAGAGCGTCGTGTTCGTTTAGCACTTGGCTTAGGGGATAAAGCTGGGGTGGCGCATTGGTTAAAACAATTACCAGCCGATGCTAAAAATAAAGAAGAGTGGCAATACTGGCAAGGGATCACTTTAATCGACGAAGGGAAAAAAGCCGAAGGTGAGGCGATATTACGTAAGCTCATTAATGGTCGTGGTTTTTACCCAATGGTTGCAGCTCAGAAATTAAATATTGAGTATCCGCTGTATATTAAAACGGCTGAAAAACCAGAAGACAACCTTGATAAGTTACCTGAAATTCAGCGTGTTCGTGAATTGATGTATTGGCAAATGGATAACCTAGCTCGAACTGAATGGGTTAGCTTAGTCGCCTCCTTGCCTGCTAATCAGCAAGAGCAATTAGCGCGTTATGCGTTTAACCATAATTGGGCTGATTTGAGTGTGCAAGCAACGATCACCGCAAAATTATGGAATCATTTAGAAGAACGTTTTCCTCTGGCGTGGGAAAAAGAGTTTGAGCGTTTCACAACCGATAAATCAATCTCAAAAAGTTATGCAATGGCGATCGCAAGACAAGAAAGTGCGTTTAACCCACAGGCTCAGTCTCCAGTAGGCGCGACAGGCCTTATGCAATTAATGCCAGCCACCGCCAAACATACCGTACAAAAACAAGGCATCAGTGATTATGTCAACACAAGCCAATTGACCAATCCTGTAAAAAACATTGAGATTGGTACTGCCTATTTGGATGATGTTTACCAACAATTCTCGCATAACCGTATTTTAGCCAGCGCAGCCTATAATGCGGGTCCTTCAAGGGTAACGCGTTGGTTAGGTAATAGCGGTGGTCGTATAGATGCGGTGGCGTTTGTTGAAAGCATTCCTTTTTCAGAGACCCGTGGTTATGTGAAAAACGTGCTGTCCTACGACATTTTTTATCGCTACTTTATGGGGCAAAATGGACCTGTTTTAACGGATAATGAGTGGTTGATGAAATATTGATCCCTGAATTGATTATCGATACTTGTCATGTTTTAAGTCGCAGCGTTGTTGACAACACTTAGCTGCAACTCGAATTATTTCATGTTATGTAGGTGATTTGCTAAAGAGTATGTTATGATTTTGTACTAGTTAAATAGTATGGTTGGATAACATGACAGCAAATCACCTTAATGACCCGGCACTCACCACCAATGAGAACGATGACTGGCAACGCTTCGTTAAGTTACTTCAGCTTGCATTTGAGCAAGATTTACAGCATCCGATATTACAATTATTACTGACACCCGATGAGCGCACAGCTCTGGCGACTCGAGTACGTATCGTTCAAGAATTGATGCGCGGTGAGATGAGCCAAAGGGAGCTGAAAAATGAGTTAGGGGTAGGTATTGCAACCATAACTCGCGGTTCCAATAGTTTAAAATCAGCGCCACAAGATGTTAAAGCTTGGTTGGAAGAACAATTACTTAAAAAGTGAAGTGTGATACAGCCATAAATAATACTAAAGGTATCTGGGCGATAAATAAGTCTCTACTCGTCATACTTCAAGTTGCAGCGTTGTTGACTACGTTCACTCACGTCAGTCACATCGTTTTCTATGCGCCTAGCGATTCGTTCATTTGGTCGCCTAGCTGCACCTCGAGTTATTTAGAGTATAAATAGTGTAAATTGTGTCATTGATGCAAACAATAAGGGGCAAAGACTGCCCCTTTTGTTATTTTTTCGTTATACTCGGCGTGTGTATCGTGTTGCAGTATTTAATTGATAATACGCCTCACGATGCTGAATTAATCTTCTATCTGGTTTAGCTCTTTATAAATTTCATGCTTAATGGGAACCAGTGCCAGTATCAGTGCTTGTTGGTAAACACTTGTGCGTGTAAGTACCCCGTTAGTGAAAAAACCAATAGCGCCGCCTTGTTGTTTGATATTATCAATACCGGTTAAATCCGCCATCTCATCGCCAAGCTCACGTCCTTCACGGATACCTGCGAGAACTTTTTCAGGGATCATAATACTCGCTGAACGTGACTCTCCACGGATTTGTTTATGTTCAATCACAATCCATGCAAAAGTCATGTCTTCATCGATGCCGGCTTCGATACCGACCCAGAAATCGGCTTCTGGACGTACTTGTCTTGATGCCATGACGCGTTGTCTTGCACCTGTACGGGTTTCATTATTACCGATTGGTTGCTGTGGAACGCTGCTATCAACGTTAATATCTTCGATTTGATAACTGCCTGGCCCAAAAACAGCATCGAAAGCAAGATGAATTGCTTTAATTTTGGCAGGATTAGTCGTTGCAGCTATAACTTGGTACATTAATTATTTTCCTTTGAACACATACTTTACAAAGTAATAACGGAACACATCTATGTTACAGGTTTATCTTGTTCGCCACGGCGAAACCGAATGGAACGTGGCTCGTCGTATACAAGGGCAATCTGACAGCCCACTTACTGCTACCGGTCGTTTGCAAGCTAGGCAGGTGGCCGAAAGAATAAAGTTAGAAGGCATTACCCATATTATCACTAGTGATATGGGACGCACACGTGAAACTGCACAAATCATCGCTGATGTTTGCGGGTGTGAAATTATCACAGAACCGCGTCTTCGTGAACTAAATATGGGCGTTCTTGAACAACGTGAAATCGAAACCTTAACAGAACAAGAAGAACAATGGCGTAAAAGCCTTATCGATGGCACCCAAGGTGGGCGGATCCCGAATGGCGAATCGATGGAGGAGTTATACCTACGTATGTTTGCTGCATTAAATAGCTGCTTAGAGCTTCCAGAAGGAAGCCGACCATTGTTGGTCAGTCACGGGATCGCATTAAGTACATTACTAAGTCGTATTTTAGGCGTGCCTGCCTACTCAGAGCGCCGCTTACGTTTACGTAACTGCTCGATTTCACGTGTTGATTATCAAAATAGTCCTTGGCTAGCTAATGGCTGGATAGTTGAAAGCACCGGTGAAGTGACCCACTTAACTCAACCTGCTTTGGATGAACAGCAAGCGTAGCTTAATTTGGAGTTTCAGATTATTGAAACTCCAAATCATCACCGTCTAATTGGAATATAGTAATCAAAAGCGGCAATATGTGATTTTGGGTCATCATTCTTATAATTAATATCGCTTACTTTGATATCTTTAAGTTTATAATGCTCAATATCGTAGCCTGGCCTGCGAGTCAGGTTAAGCTTAGGCAGATACACCCCATATATTTGATAAAGAAACTCTTGCATTGCACCACTTGTCGGTTCACCGCTAAAGCTAAACTTCACATACTCCCCAGCAGGGATGGTTAAATGGCTATATTCGGCGTTGTTAAAGCTAGCATCTTCAGGCTTAACCGCAGTTGTATAAAATACCGTTTGTTCATCTTCTTTTTCAGTGTTATGGATAGCATGATGCAAGCCAAATACTTCAGAAGCGATACTTGTTGTATGGTCTAGATAATAATGCCAGAACGTTCGGCGCATCTGTGAACAAGCACTTGACCACTCTTCTAGAGCATAAGAACAGCTTTGCTCTAAGCCGATTAATGGCTGCTCCTGCATTTGAACAAACTCATGATCTAGATGGCGATGGTCATCCAAAATAATTGGCGGGCAAATACCCGTAGCACACCATTCGTCAGTACGGCGATAATAAGCAGGTGTTAAGCTAAATTGCTTCTTAAATGCACGAGTAAACGTTTGTTGTGAATCAAAGCGATACTGTAGTGCAATATCAAGAATTGGGCGACTGGTAAGGCGTAGAGCAACAGCTGCACGAGAAAGTCGACGAGCGCGAATATAAGCGCCTATCGCTTGGTCAGTCACGTCTTTAAACATCCGTTGTAAATGCCACTTGGAGTAACCGGCTTTTGCCGCAACATTATCGAGTGATAGGGGTTTATCTAAGTTATCATCGATCCAGCGTAGGAGGTCACGAATAATATTTGTTTGATCCATGTATATCCCCAGTCGAGAAGACTTTAAAAACAGATATAGGTTATCAAGGAACGCCTATTCTATATCAAGTTACCTTTTTCGTTTATAGTAAAAGAGTTATATTTACCATTTAGTTATATATTCAAAAGAATTTGAGTTGTGGGTAGGCCGCTATTTCAGTGCCGCCAGCCCCTTGCAACTTGAAGTATGATGAGTATCAAGATGCTGCCAACGTAAGCGAAGCCGCATCTTCTGGTTGAAAAGGAAACCTGTATGCGTTTTGGCAAGTTAAAAAAAGTATTTTTGGCATCACTAGTATCGGCATTACCTTTTGCGACATTTGCGGAGGAGATTGGCTCAGTTGATACAGTATTTAAAGTTTTTGGGCCAGATCATAAAATCGTTGTTGAGGCATTTGATGATCCTGATGTAAATAATGTGACTTGCTACTTAAGCCGTTCAAAAACCGGGGGGATCAAAGGTGGCTTAGGTCTTGCAGAAGACACGTCTGATGCCGCTATTTCATGCCAACAAGTTGGTCCTATCGAGCTCAATGATCGTATAAAACGTTCACCTAAAAAACCACATGTGGTATTCCAAAAACGTACTTCATTGGTATTTAAAAAGCTACAAGTGGTGCGCTTTTATGATCCTAAACGTAATACGCTAGTTTATCTCACTTACTCAGATAAAATGATTGATGGCTCACCGAAGAATGCAATCAGTGCCGTGCCTATCATGCCATGGTAATCATACATACTTGTCATACTTCAAGGTGTAGCGCTATTCGTTAGGGTATAAGTGTGTCGTTCATGTATTACTTAGCTGCACCTCTCATTATTTAGCGTATAGATTAAATAATATAGAGTGCAGTAAAACAAAAACCGGCGGGATGGCCGGTTTTTTTATCGATAGCGAGACGAATTATTCGTCCAAATCACCACAGAAACGGTAGCCTTCACCATGGATGGTAGCAATGATTTCCGGAGTATCAGGTGTTGATTCGAAATGTTTACGAATACGGCGAATAGTCACATCCACTGTTCTGTCATGTGGTTTCAATTCGCGGCCTGTCATTTTCTTCAGTAAGTCCGCACGGGTTTGAATTTTACCTGGGTTCTCACAGAAATGTAGCATGGCACGGAACTCACTACGTGGTAATTTGTAGTGTTCACCGGCTGGGCTAACTAATGAACGGCTATTGATATCAAGCTCCCAGCCATTAAATTTATAACTTTCAACTAAGCGGCGCTCTTCTGTGCCACCTGATAAGTTCATGGTGCGAGAAAGCAAATTACGTGCACGGATCGTCAACTCACGAGGGTTAAACGGTTTAGTGATATAGTCATCAGCACCAATTTCGAGCCCGAGGATCTTATCAACCTCATTATCACGGCCTGTTAAGAACATTAAAGCGATACTTTCTTGTTCACGCAATTCACGAGCCAGCAACAGGCCATTTTTACCTGGTAAGTTAATATCCATGATGACCAAATTGATGTCATGCTCAGAAAGAACATTATGCATCTCTTCGCCGTCAGTAGCTTCGTGGACAACATAGCCTTCCGCTTCAAAGATACTTTTTAGCGTATTGCGTGTGACAATCTCATCTTCAACAATTAAAATGTGTGGGGTCTGCATATTTGCTACCTAAAGTTTTAAAATAAAATTAGTGAACACATAAGCCGCTTCCAAGATTAGGTGGTTTTGTTTTTATGTTTTTTGGAAAAACGCGTCTATGAGTTATAAATTAGTTGTCGAGTCAACGTTACTATATAATACTCGCCATACTTCAATTTGCAGTGTTGTTGGCTATGCTAACTCTCACCAGTTACATAGTTTTCTATGCTCCTAGTGACTCATTCACCTATCGCCTCGCAGTAACTTGAATTACTTAGAGCATACTATTGCCTCTGTTATTATCAGATTCAAAAATGAATCAAAATTTAGGCATTTTCCCAACGTTGGGCTGTTAACAGCAATATAACAGCTAATACTGCATTTACCACCTAAAAAAATAACTTTTGTTGATACATATCAAAATCAATTGTAGCACGTTAACAAAATTTGTTAGTAAGAAAACGTGACAAATTCTATACATGTTTAACTATCAGATCATGCCTTACGATTTGCTAAGTTGCATTCTTGTATATTTTTGAAAGCTGTATTAAAAATAAACATAGTGCTGACAAAATCTCTTAAAAAAATCATAAAAATTTTATATCGACATTTGTTAATTTTTTGGTTTTAAAAGTTACCGCTTGGTGGGTTGTTCCATTTTCTGCTCAATTTTTATTTAATATATAGAATAATTTTTGATAAGTTACCGCTAGCAGAGAACGCTTTTTTTGCAAATAAATTTGACATTTTTAGGTAATTGCTTTAACCGTATAGGGAGAAAGTAACAAATTAAGAGACAGACAGAATTTATGCGTAACATCAGCCTGACAACGATTATTATTACCACCACCGTAACCACAGGAAACGGGGCGGGCTGACGCATCCAAAAAATAAAAAATGAAAAAGCCCGCATCCAATAAGATGTGGGCTTTTTTTTGGTGTTAAATCAGGAGAGGAATACCATGCGTGTGCTTAAATTTGGCGGTACTTCGGTTGCAAATGACGAACGAGTACTCAATGTTGTTGACATCGCTGAAAGTAAATTGGCTGATGGACAAGTGGCTTTGGTGTTATCAGCACCAGCAAAAATCACGAACCATTTAGTCGCAATGATTGATAAAACGGTAGCAGGTCAGGATGTCATCACGCATGTGAATGATGCAGAAATGATTTTTGCTAACCTCCTAAAAGGATTGAAAGAAAAACAGCCGGGTTTTGAATACGACAAGTTGAAAAAACTGACTGAACAAGAATTTGCACAAATAAAACAAGTACTGCATGGTATTACTCTTCTAGGCCAATGCCCTGATAGCATCAATGCTTCAATCATTTGCCGAGGTGAAAAACTCTCTATTGCAATCATGGAATCAGTGCTAAAAGCACGCGGGCACAACGTTACCGTGATTAATCCAGTTGAAAATTTACTCGCTGTTGGTCACTACCTCGAATCAACGGTCGATATTAACGAATCAACCAAGCGTATCGCTGACTTAAATATCCCGAAAGATCACTTTGTATTAATGGCGGGTTTC
This sequence comes from Providencia sp. PROV236, assembly GCF_033676985.1. NCBI lineage: Bacteria > Pseudomonadati > Pseudomonadota > Gammaproteobacteria > Enterobacterales > Morganellaceae > Providencia > Providencia sp. PROV236. The sequence goes on from NZ_CP096297.1 coordinate 732,411, forward strand.
ACCGCAGGAAATGATAAAGGTGAACTAGTGGTATTAGGCCGTAATGGTTCCGATTACTCAGCAGCCGTGCTTGCCGCTTGCTTACGCGCTGATTGTTGTGAGATCTGGACTGACGTTGATGGGGTTTATACTTGCGATCCCCGTTTGGTACCTGATGCACGCTTATTGAAGGGAATGTCTTATCAAGAAGCGATGGAACTCTCCTATTTTGGCGCAAAAGTCTTGCATCCACGCACTATCGCCCCAATTGCTCAATTCCAAATTCCTTGCTTAATTAAAAATACCACCAACCCAAGTGCACCGGGAACTCTGATTGGTGATGGTCAAACTGATGACAGTACACCAGTTAAAGGGATCACCAATCTTAATAATATGGCGATGATCAACGTCTCTGGCCCCGGTATGAAAGGAATGGTTGGCATGGCGGCACGTATTTTCTCGGTGATGTCACGCAAAGGGATTTCTGTCGTACTGATCACTCAATCATCTTCTGAATACAGTATCAGCTTCTGTGTGCCTCAAAATGAGTTAGGCCGTGCACGTCACGCATTAGAAGAAGAATTCTATTTAGAGTTGAAGGATGGTGTATTAGACCCTCTGGATGTGATGGAACAACTAGCGATCATTTCAGTCGTTGGTGATGGTATGCGTACACTTAAAGGGATTTCAGCACGTTTCTTCTCTGCATTAACCCGTGGCAATATCAATATCGTTGCGATTGCTCAGGGCTCTTCTGAGCGCTCAATTTCAGCCGTTATCGCTAATGGTTCAGCAACCACGGCAGTGCGTCTATGTCATCAAATGTTGTTTAATGCAGAGCAAGTCATCGAAGCCTTTATCATTGGTGTTGGTGGTGTCGGTAATGCGCTGATCGAACAAATTCGCCGTCAGCAACAATGGTTGAAGCAAAAACATATCGACCTGCGTGTTTGTGGTATTGCGAACTCAAGGGCTATGCTGACCAATATGCAAGGCATTTCACTGGATAATTGGAAACAAGAACTCGATCAAGCAACCGAACCATTTAGCCTAAGTCGCTTGATCCGTTTAGAGCGTGAGTACCATTTCCTCAATCCAGTGATTATTGATTGCACATCGAATCAAGAGATTGCTGAGCAATATGTGAATTTCTTAAAGGATGGCTTTAACGTCGTTACCCCAAACAAAAAAGCCAACACATTATCAATGGATTACTACCATCAACTGCGGTTAGCAGGGGAAGCTTCAAAGCGTAAATTCCTTTACGATACTAACGTTGGCGCAGGTTTGCCTGTTATCGAAAACCTTCAGAATTTACTTAATGCAGGTGATGAACTGGTTCACTTTAGCGGTATTCTTTCGGGCTCACTCTCTTTCATTTTTGGGAAGCTGGATGAGGGAATGTCATTGTCTGAAGCGACAACATTAGCAAAAGAAAAAGGATTCACTGAACCTGACCCACGTGATGATTTATCGGGTATGGACGTTGCTCGTAAACTCTTGATCCTTGCACGCGAAGCGGGCTACCAACTAGAGCTAAGTGATATTGAAATCGAAGCGGTACTCCCTGTTGAATTTGATAGCTCTGGTGATGTTGCAACCTTCATGTCACGTTTACCGCAACTTGACCAACAATTTGCTGATCGTATAAAAGCCGCAGAAGCAGAAGAAAAAGTGTTACGCTATGTTGGATTAATTGAAGAAGGGCGCTGCCAAGTGAAAATTGTTGCCGTTGATGGTAATGATCCACTCTTCAAAGTAAAAAATGGCGAAAACGCATTGGCTTTCTATACACGCTATTACCAACCAATTCCTTTAGTTCTCAGAGGGTATGGTGCCGGTAATGATGTTACTGCTGCCGGCGTATTTGCAGACATGTTACGTACCCTATCATGGAAATTGGGAGTCTGATAAGTGATTAAAGTTTATGCGCCCGCTTCAATTGGTAATGTCAGTGTCGGGTTTGATGTATTAGGTGCGGCGGTATCGCCAGCAGATGGAAGTTTACTCGGTGATTGCGTCACTGTTGAGGCGGCTGAACGTTTTTTTTTACACAATAAAGGGCGCTTTGTTTCTAAGTTGCCCAAGAAAAATGAACACAATATTGTTTATCAATGTTGGGAGCTATTTTGTGAGCGGTTAGGCAAACCTTTAAATGTTGCGATGACGCTCGAAAAAAATATGCCAATTGGTTCCGGTTTAGGGTCAAGTGCTTGTTCTGTCGTCGCTGCATTAATGGCATTGAATGAATTTGCAGGCCAACCTTTTGATGAAACCACCCTACTAAGTATGATGGGAGAGCTTGAAGGCCGTATTTCAGGTAGCGTGCATTATGATAATGTTGCCCCTTGTTATTTGGGTGGTTTACAGCTGATCATTGAGCAAAATGGTATTATTTCTCAGTCAGTTCCTGCATTTGATAATTGGTATTGGGTCATGGCTTACCCTGGAATTAAAGTTTCTACCGCAGAAGCCCGAGCCATTTTACCTGATAGCTACCCACGCCGTGATATTGTTAACCATGGGCGTTATTTATCAGGTTTTATCCATGCTTGCCATACTGGTCAGCCTCAACTGGCTGCGACCATGATCCAAGACGTGGTTGCGGAACCTTACCGCACACAACTGCTTCCAGGGTTTGCAGCAGCGCGTAAAAATGCTTATGAAATTGGTGCGCTTGCATGTGGCATCTCCGGATCTGGCCCAACACTGTTTGCGATTTGCGATGATCGACAAATTGCAGAGAAGATGGCTGATTATTTACAACAACATTATATTCAGAACGATGAAGGCTTTGTGCATATTTGCCGTTTGGATCTCAAAGGTGCAAGGACAATAGGGTAAACAATGAAACTGTATAACTTGAAAGATAATAGCGAGCAAGTTAGCTTCGCACAGGCAGTCAAACAAGGTCTTGGTAAGCAACAAGGTTTATTTTTCCCGCAAGAGTTACCTGAGTTCAGCGCTGCTGAGATTGACGAGCTACTGAAACTCGATTTTGTGACTCGTAGCAGCCGCATATTGACGGCATTTATTGGTGATGAGATCCCAGAAGCGGAGCTTGCGGCACGGGTTAAAGAGGCATTTGCTTTCCCTGCACCTGTTACACAAGTTGAACAAGACGTCGCGACGTTAGAGCTGTACCACGGTCCAACACTGGCTTTTAAAGACTTTGGTGGCCGTTTTATGGCTCAAGCTTTAGGGCAGGTTGCAGGCAATCAGCCGGTGACTATTTTGACAGCGACATCGGGTGATACAGGTGCTGCGGTTGCACATGCTTTTTATCGTTTGAATAATGTTCAAGTGGTTATTTTATATCCAGAGGGCAAGATTAGCCCGCTGCAAGAAAAACTATTTTGTACTTTGGGTGAAAATATTCACACCGTTGCTATCAAAGATGATTTTGACGCTTGCCAAGCATTAGTTAAACAATCTTTTGATGATGAAGAGCTGAAAAAAGCACTACATTTAAATTCGGCTAACTCAATTAACATCAGCCGCTTATTGGCTCAAATTTGTTACTATTTTGAAGCAGTCGCTCAGATCCCAGCCGATAAACGCCAACAATTAGTCATTTCAGTTCCAAGTGGTAACTTTGGTGATTTAACCGCAGGGTTGTTAGCGAAATCAATGGGACTGCCAATCAAACGCTTTATTGCGGCAACGAATGTGAATGACACCGTGCCTCGTTATCTTGAACAAGGTGAATGGCAACCTCATCAAACAGTAGCAACACTGTCAAATGCGATGGATGTGAGCCAACCGAATAACTGGCCTCGCATTGAAGAATTATTCCGTCGTAAGGGATGGTCGCTAAAAGATCTTGGCCATGGTGTCGTAACAGACGAAGTAACGAAAGAAACCGTTCGTGAGCTAGATAAAAAAGGCTATATTTCTGAACCTCATGCTGCTGTTGCTTATCGCGTTTTGCGTGATCAGCTACAAGAGGGAGAATATGGTTTATTTTTAGGAACGGCGCATCCAGCCAAGTTTAAAGAAAGTGTAGAGGAAATTTTAAATAAACAATTACCTTTACCGCAGGCTTTAGCAGAGCGTGCAGATTTACCTTTGTTATCGCATTTCTTGCCTTCAGACTTTATGCAATTAAGAGCGTTTTTAATGGAGCGAGCACCTAAATAAACGTTTATTTAGGAAAACGGAAGCGAACTGCTTCCGTTTCAGATTGTTGACAAACAGGGTTGTTTGACAATAGCGATATAAAGGTTATTTGAAATAAACTTAGAAAATCATTTATTGATTTTCGAATGCTAATACAAAGCGGGAAAAACCACATTTGTGTCCCGTTTTGTCAGCAACCTTCAACGAAAGTGTATGACGCCCACTGTCATGTATCATAGTCATTAAAGTAAATTATGTTAAACATATTATACTCGGCATACTGCAATCCTAGTGCTGCTAGCTGCGTTCACTTACATTCATTACCGCATTTTCTCTGTTCGCCAGCACGTTGAATTATTTAGAGTAAATAACGATATCACCACCAAAAAGTAAAATATCTTACTTATTGGTCAATTTATTGATTTTCATGAACCCTTACCATCTGAACCGTTTCTTCCTCCATTAGGCCCACCAAAGCCACCTCGACCACCTTCACCCCCTCCAGAGCCAGCATCGCCGCCATTGCCACCATTACCGCTTCCCGAGCCATTTCCACCGTTCCCTCCGTGTCCTCCATGTCCACCATTTCCACCGTTCCCTCCATTTCCATTTCCAGTTCCATTTCCGCCATCTCCTCCGTGGCCATCTCCAGATCCATTCCCGCCATTTCCTCCGTTGGTACCATTGCCTCCACTACCTCCACTGCCTCCATTATCATTATCATGAAGATGGAATACGTTATTTACGCTTGAGATGGCGTGTGGAATGGATGAAGTTAATGGGTGATAGATATAATTTGATGAATAACATTGTATTGAGAAAGGGAATAAAAATAGAACACCTATTGTTGTCAGCAATTTTTGTCGCATAATTATCTCCAACCCCCTTCTTCATTGAAGGGGGATTAACCAAATAGTTAAGTTACTTAGAGCTTAGTAACCATTCCCACCATTCCCGCCATTACCTCCGTTGCCACCATTCCCTCCATTTCCACCATTACCTCCATTGCCGCCATGACCACCATCGCCTCCGTTCCCTAAATACTTAATGGTTGTAGATATTGGTTCTACTGACAGTGGAGCTGTTGAAGCAAAAGCAATAGTTGGAATAAACAGTGCAGCAATAAAGATAGATTTTATTTTCATATAAATTTCTCTTGGTTAATTGATTAAATAAACTGCACTATTAGTTTAGTTTTTCTGGATTATTGATCAATGAAATTAAATCGTCAAATTTACATGCCTTTATAACAAATTTTATTTTAATTTATTTTTTGATAAAAAAAATCATAGAAATAAATTTTGTTTTGATTTTTGTTCTTTAAATTAATTTCATATTTTATTTGATTGGCAATTTAATTATGAAAAATAATTAAAAAGGATAATTTAAGTAGGGTGACTGTTTTTCAGTGAAGTAATGGAAAGGAAACCGCCTCTTATAATGAGAATGTAAGAGGCAGGATATTAAAGATATTCAATAAAGAGTCGTATTTTTAGGTAAATATTAGTCTTCAAGTATTAATTCAATTGCTTTTAGCTCTTCTTGTGTGAATTGACGGTTCTCAATAATACCTAAAGCATCATCAATTTGACTGATACGACTAGCGCCAATTAGCACTGATGTGACTCTATCATGACGTAAGATCCAGGCGAGTGACATTTGGCTGAGTTTTTGTCCTCGGCTAAGAGCCAGTTCATTAAGTTTTTTTACTTTACCAATGACTGCTGAAGTGAGCCTTTCCGGTGGGAGAGAAGGGTTACCAGCGGCTCTAGAATCGGCTGGAATACCGTTTAAATAACGATCGGTCAGTATGCCTCCCGCTAAAGGAGAATAGGCAATTGAGCCGACACCTTCATCTTCTAAAACATCAAATAATCCTTCTTCAGGATCTCGCACGAGCATCGAATAGCGAGGTTGATGAATAAGGCAGGGAGTGCCAAGTTGGTTAAGAATTTCTATTGCTTCTTTAGCAAGTTCAGCTGGATAGTTTGAGATCCCGACATATAAGGCTTTGCCTTGGCGAACAATAAGATCAAGCGCTCCCATTGTTTCTTCAAGTGGTGTGTCAGGATCGGGGCGATGATGATAAAAAATATCAACATAATCTAAGCCCATTCTTTTTAAACTTTGATTTAGGCTTGCGATGAGATATTTTTTGCTTCCCCAGTCACCGTAAGGGCCATCCCACATAGTAAAGCCTGCTTTAGATGAAATTATCATTTCATCTCGATAGGGTAAAAAATCTTGTTGCAGAATACGGCCAAATTGGCTTTCCGCAGCACCGGGTGGAGGGCCATAATTATTGGCGAGATCAAAATGGGTTATTCCATGATCGAAAGCATACCTTAGCATGGCTCGACAGTTATCTTGTGGTTTATTGTCACCAAAATTGTGCCAAAGACCTAAAGAGATAAGAGGGAGCCTTAATCCACTACGACCACAAAGGCGATATTCCATATCTGTATAACGATGAGCATTGGCAATATAAGGCATACTTCACCTCCAAATTGTTGGCAGAAAGACCTAGATTATATTGTCATAACCGGAGAGTGCACTCTGAGGAATCAATGCTAATTGATGACACAATACGCTATTTTTAGCAAATTTGTGATATGGGATAAAAAATAGGGGGGTGACAGTGATTAGCCCATCACCCTGCCCATCACCCTAAAGATGATTAGTGTTGTTCAGGACGGGTAAAAATCAGCTCATTACCTTGAGATTGACTCTCATCAAACTGATATCCTTCAAGATTAAAATCTGCTAATTGATCCGTTTTCGTGAGTTTATTTTGAATAATAAACCGGCTCATTAAGCCACGAGCTTTTTTAGCATAAAAGCTAATCACTTTATATTTACCATTTTTCTCATCAAGGAAAACAGGCTTTATCATCACTGCATCTAATTTTTTGAGATTAACGGATTTGAAATATTCGTCAGAAGCGAGGTTAACTAAAATTTGGTCGCCTTGAGCTGCAATCGCTTGGTTTAAATGGTCAGTAATGATGTTACCCCAAAACTCATATAAATCTTTGCCACGAGGGTTTTTCAAACGTGTTCCCATTTCAAGACGATAAGGTTGCATTAAATCGAGAGGGCGTAATAGCCCATATAAGCCAGATAAGATACGTAAGTGTTGTTGAGCAAATGCAAAGTCTTGTTCGCTGAAGGTTTCTGCTTGCATACCTGTGTATACATCACCTTTAAAAGCAAGAATAGCTTGGCGAGCATTTTCAGGGGTAAAATCTGCATGCCATTCACCAAAACGCGCGGCATTAAGGCCTGCTAGCTTATCGCTAATTTTCATTAGGCTAGAAATATCAGCAGGGGAAAGCTCACGGCAAACATCGATAAGTTGCTGTGATTCACCCAGTAGTTCAGGTTGAGTGAAAGTTTGCGTGGCAAGAGGGCTTTCATAATCTAATGTTTTAGCAGGTGAAATAGTGATGAGCATGACATGATCCCTATAATAAAGTGACGACCACCACTGTACCAAAAAATATGCATAAATGGCTAATCGATGAGATAAGTAAAAACAATTTTTCTATTTTGTCGTACTGTGATTATGCTTAAAAGAAGCTAAAAGGATTCAGTTTTTATTTAACGTGCGAAAACGATTGCATATCAATTAGTTGTTGCCGAATGGTTTTAGTCGCTTGCAGCAACTTAGATGCGTGATATTATCATTGTACGGTGCGGCGTTTGCCACAATTCCTTTATAACAACGAGATTAAAGAAATGACCGATAAATTAACTTCCTTACGTAGTCTAACCACCGTTGTTGCTGATACGGGTGATATTGAAGCGATGAAGCTTTATAAACCACAAGATGCGACAACTAACCCATCGTTGATCCTAAATGCAGCGCAAATTCCTGAATATCGTAAACTGATTGATGAGGCTGTTGAGTGGGCTCGTAAGCAAAGCAGTAACCGCGAACAACAGGTTATTGATGCTTGTGACAAACTGGCAGTAAACATCGGTCTGGAAATTCTTAAACTGGTTCCAGGACGTATTTCAACTGAAGTTGACGCACGTTTATCTTATGACGAAGAAGCGTGTATTGCTAAAGCACGTCGTTTGATCAAACTGTACAACGAAGCGGGTATCAGCAATGATCGCATTCTGATTAAACTGGCATCGACGTGGCAGGGGATCCGTGCGGCGGAGAAACTGGAAAAAGAAGGTATTAACTGTAACCTGACTCTGTTGTTCTCTTTTGCTCAAGCACGTGCTTGTGCCGAAGCAGGCGTATACCTGATTTCACCATTTGTTGGTCGTATTCTTGATTGGTATAAAGCTAATACAGATAAAAAAGAGTATGCACCACAAGAAGATCCAGGTGTGGTTTCAGTGACTGAAATCTATAACTACTACAAATCACATGGTTACAAAACGGTGGTTATGGGTGCAAGCTTCCGTAATGTAGGTGAAATTCTGGAATTGGCTGGTTGTGACCGCCTAACCATCTCTCCTGCACTACTGAAAGAGTTGTCTGAAGCACAAGGCGAAGTTGTTCGTAAACTCACTGATGCAGGTAAGACAAAAGAACCTGAAGCTAAGTTAACTGAATCTCAGTTCTACTGGCAGCATAATCAGGATCCTATGGCGGTTGATAAACTGGCTGAGGGCATCCGTAAGTTTGCAATTGACCAAGAAAAACTGGAAAAAATGATCGTAGAACTACTGTAAGTTCTTGTATTGTTTTCCAAGAGCCCAGCGTGGATAAAGCGCTGGGCTTTTTGTTTTTAATGGTGATCTGAAACTAAAAACATGACGTAGTCATATGCTGCGTATTGCGATCTGAGAGTCGATAAATTTAAGCTTAATGGGCAACTGGTATTACTAGGTTACTCATGGATTACAGGGGCATTATCATTATATCTGTTACGTATTGGATCCCATGAACATTTTTATAGTGCTCAGAACAAGCGGATAAAATGATTTAAAATTAATTAAATGAACAATTTTTTCATCTCGTTTATAGCCATAGCAATATACAGCACTGAAAGCTCACATCTTCCGTGATATTATAAACACTTTCTGTTGGTTACTTATTGAGGTTGGTATGGATGAATTGCGCATAGGCTTAGTTTCGGTCTCTGATCGTGCTTCTGGTGGAATTTATGAAGATAAAGGCATTCCGTCTTTAGAAGCTTGGTTGGCAAAAACGCTAACGACACCTTTTAGAATTGAAACTCGCCTGATCCCTGATGAGCAAATCATGATTGAGCAAACTCTTTGTGAACTGGTGGATGAATTCGCATGTCATTTAGTGTTAACAACGGGTGGAACGGGGCCTGCGCGTCGTGATGTTACACCGGATGCAACGCTTGCAATTGCAGATCGTGAAATGCCCGGGTTTGGTGAGCAAATGCGTCAAATCAGTCTGAAATTTGTACCGACAGCGATTCTTTCTCGTCAAGTTGGTGCGATACGTAACCAAGCATTAATTTTGAACTTACCGGGGCAACCAAAGGCGATCGCTGAGACGCTTGAAGGGTTAAAAGATGCTGAGGGAAATGTGATTGTTTCAGGTATTTTTGCCAGTGTACCTTACTGCATTCAATTACTGGATGGACCATATGTAGAAACCGACCCTACAGTTGTGAAGGCTTTTAGACCAAAATCGGCGATCCGTTCTTAACGGTTAGCTTTTCAGCATAATGAATATATGTCAGGTGAGTTGATTGATATCTCACCTGACTATATCAATCTAAATTACCCACGCTGCCCAATTGGCAGAATGGTTTTGCCATATTGCTCATTCAAGACTTCAGCCATGCCCAAGTAAAATGCACTAGCACCACAAATAATACCTTCGAAACCCGCAATCGTTAAAAGGGTTGTATTGCCAGTTAAATTACCGATCGCTAAAAGAGCAAACAGAACGGTTAAGCTACCAAATACAAATTGTAAGACAAAGTTAGCTTTAAATGTTCCAAGGAACATGAAAAATGTAAAAATTCCCCAAATTAGCAAATAGATCCCTAAAAATGCAGGGTCAGTCGCTTCTGCCAAACCCATTGTTGGTAAAAATAATAACCCAACTAATGTCAGCCAAAACATACCGTATGAACTAAATGCTGTTGCACCAAACGTATTTCCTTTCTTATATTCAATAAGTCCGGCAATCACCTGAGCAATACCACCATAAAAAATTCCCATGCTCAAAATAACTGATGAGAGAGGGAAAAAACCTGCGTTATGGATATTAAGCAGAATTGTTGTCATACCAAAGCCCAATAAACCAAGTGGGCCTGGATTCGCAATAGAGCTGGATTGCATATAACCTCTGGTGAAAATTATTAAAAATCAAATAGATATATAATTACTCTGCCGGTTGAATTTAGCAGGCGGCGAATCATACGCAGTTTTTATTGTTGAAACAATGATCGGAAGACAGGTTTTTTTGTAAAAAATACCAAATTTTTTTAAGTCATCCCCTTGATGAATGAATTTACGACCCCATCTTTAATGCATCCCTCGTTATCAATCGCAATTATTGCCTAACGCAAAAAAAATTGAGGTCTGGAGTAAAAACTCCCTTGAAAATGAAATATTGAGCCTCATATAGATTGATAACGAAATTGTATAGAAAAGAATTCCTTTGGAGGCGTTTTAGATGGGTAAAATTATTGGTATCGACTTGGGTACAACTAACTCATGCGTTGCAATTATGGATGGCACTACTGCGCGTGTTCTAGAGAACAGCGAAGGTGATCGTACAACTCCTTCCATCATTGCGTACACACAAGATGGTGAAATTTTGGTCGGTCAGCCAGCAAAACGTCAGGCTGTGACCAACCCAGAAAATACACTATTTGCGATCAAACGTTTGATCGGCCGTCGTTTCCAAGACGAAGAAGTTCAGCGCGACGTTGCAATCATGCCATACAAAATTATTGCGGCAGATAACGGCGATGCTTGGTTAGATGTGAAAGGCCAAAAAATGGCACCACCGCAAGTTTCAGCTGAAGTTCTGAAAAAAATGAAGAAGACAGCGGAAGACTACTTGGGTGAACCAGTAACAGAAGCTGTTATTACTGTTCCAGCGTACTTTAACGATGCTCAGCGTCAAGCAACTAAAGATGCGGGTCGTATCGCTGGTCTAGATGTTAAACGTATCATTAACGAACCAACAGCAGCAGCATTGGCTTATGGTTTAGATAAAGAAGTTGGTAACCGTACTATTGCGGTATACGACTTAGGTGGTGGTACATTTGACTTATCAATCATCGAAATTGATGAAGTTGACGGTGAAAAAACCTATGAAGTTCTAGCAACCAATGGTGATACTCACTTAGGTGGTGAAGACTTCGATAACCGTTTGATCAACTATTTAGTCGAAGAGTTTAAGAAAGAGCAAGGCGTTGATCTACGTAACGATCCGCTGGCGATGCAACGTTTGAAAGAAGCGGCTGAGAAAGCGAAAATCGAGCTTTCTTCTGCTCAACAAACAGATGTAAACCTGCCGTATATCACTGCGGATGCAACAGGTCCTAAACATATGAATATTAAAGTGACTCGTGCTAAATTAGAGTCACTGGTAGAAGATTTAGTTAAACGCACAATGGAACCAGTTAAAGTTGCTCTGCAAGATGCTGGCCTGAGTGTTAACGACATCAATGACGTGATCTTAGTTGGTGGTCAAATCCGTATGCCAATGGTGCAAAAAGCGGTTTCTGACTTCTTTGGTAAAGAACCACGTAAAGATGTTAACCCAGATGAAGCGGTTGCGATTGGTGCAGCAGTTCAAGGTGGTGTATTAGCAGGTGATGTTAAAGACGTACTGTTACTTGATGTAACGCCACTGTCTTTAGGTATCGAAACAATGGGCGGCGTGATGACTTCGTTAATCGCGAAGAACACCACCATCCCAACTAAACACAGCCAAGTGTTCTCTACTGCGGAAGATAACCAATCAGCAGTAACGATCCATGTTCTGCAAGGTGAGCGTAAGCGTTCAAGCGATAACAAATCACTGGGTCAATTTAACTTAGATGGTATTCAACCGGCTCCGCGTGGTATGCCACAAATCGAAGTTACTTTTGACATCGATGCGGATGGTATCCTCCACGTTTCTGCGAAAGACAAAAACAGTGGTCGCGAGCAAAAAATTACCATCAAGGCTTCTTCTGGTTTGAACGATGAAGAAATCGAAAAAATGGTACGTGACGCGGAAGCGAACGCAGAAGCGGACCGTAAATTCGAAGAGTTAGTACAGGTTCGTAACCAAGCAGACCAACTGATACATGGTACTCGTAAACAAATCGAAGAAGCAGGCGATAAACTGCCAGCTGAAGATAAAGCAAACATCGAAAAAGCAACATCTGAGCTAGAAGCTGCAAGCAAAGGCGAAGATAAAGCGGATATTGAAGCGAAAATCCAAGCATTAGTTGCAGCTTCAGAAAAACTTCTAGAAATGGCACAGCAGCAAGCACAAGCTGGTGCAGCAGGTGCTGGGGCAGAAGCGAAGAAAGATGACGATGTTGTTGACGCTGAGTTCGAAGAAGTTAACGATAAAGACAAAAAATAATGCCCTTAGCGGGCGCAGTGACCTTGCTAATGGTTATTAATGGTTACTGATACCGAACACGGGCGTCGAGGAAACTCTACGCCCGTGTCGGCATGTTAAGGGTAAAATAAATGGCGAAAAGAGATTTTTATGAGGTATTAGGCCTCGAAAAAAATGCTTCTGATAAAGACATCAAGCGAGCATACAAGCGCTTAGCGATGAAATATCATCCTGATCGTAATCAGGAAAACAAAGAAGAATCGGAATCAAAGTTTAAAGAAATAAAAGAAGCTTACGAAGTGCTATCTGACGAGCAAAAGCGTGCCGCATATGATCAATATGGCCACGCTGCGTTTGAGCAAGGTGGTATGGGCGGCGGCGGCGGCTTTGGTGGCGGTGCTGACTTTAGCGATATCTTTGGTGACGTCTTCGGTGATATTTTTGGAGGCGGCCGTAGACAACAGCGCCCAAGCCGTGGTTCTGATCTACAGTACAACATGGAGTTGACTCTTGAAGAGGCTGTCCGTGGAGTGACCAAAGAGATCCGTATCCCAACTTTGGAAAGCTGCGATGTCTGCCATGGCAGTGGTGCGAAACCTGGAACGAGTGCGGACACTTGCCCAACCTGTCATGGTATGGGACAGGTGCATATGCGTCAGGGGTTCTTCTCGGTTCAACAACCATGCCCAACCTGTCATGGCCGTGGTAAAGTGATTAAAGACCCATGCAACAAATGTCATGGACATGGTCGTGTTGAACGTTATAAAACATTGTCAGTTAAAATCCCTGCTGGGGTTGATACTGGTGATCGCGTTCGTTTATCAGGCGAAGGTGAAGCAGGTGAGAATGGCGCGCCAGCGGGTGATCTGTTTGTTCAAGTCCACGTGTTGCCACATAATATTTTTGAGCGTGATGGTAACAACTTACATTGCGAAGTCCCTATCAACTTTGCAATTGCAGCATTGGGCGGTGAAATTGAAGTCCCAACCCTCGATGGTCGCGTGAAACTGAAGATCCCAGCAGAAACTCAAACAGGTAAAGTTTTCCGTATGAAAGGAAAAGGTGTGAAATCTGTTCGAGGTGGATTGCAAGGTGATTTGATGTGCCACATTGTGGTTGAAACACCCGTTAAGCTTAATGAGAAACAAAAAGAATTGCTCAAAGAGTTCGGTGAATCATTGGGTGGTACTAGTGGTGAAAAAAATAGTCCACGTTCAAAACGCTTTTTAGATGGCGTGAAGAAATTCTTTGATGACCTGACTAACAAATAATAATTATATTATTACTTCTTCATTATTTTAAAACACTCGCTTTTGCGGGTGTTTTTTTATCCGCTAAGCTTGATGAAGAGTCTTTCTGCTTAAAAGACACCGCTGATCGTGATGAATATTAGGCTAAATTAACCTATCACTCTTATCCATAGCGCATTTTGTGAAGCGATTGCTATTTTGTCTGTTATTTATTGCAAAAGATGCACAGAGCTTCGAGCACGAACGTAAATAAATCACCAATATTCACAACGTTGCAGACGAAAATTGAGCGAGGGTTTAAGCTTATATAACTTGTTTTAATAAGTGAAAAGGCAATAGCGTAAACCTGAGTGTTTGATTTCGGAGTTCTTCAATATGAAAAAGGGTGAGCAAATTCAAATTAATTTGTCTATATTAAAATTTAACGATTATTTAGCATATTTAGTGAGCTATTTCTCTAAATATTCGTTAAATCCGAATGATAATGGATAAATAAACGATTTTTTACGAATCAATGATTAGCATAGTATTAACACTCTGTTTATTTTGAGGTTAAACATATGACAGCAATCATCCGTAAATTTTTAAGGTTAGAAGCAGCAGGAGGGCTACTCCTGATCATTGCTGCCATAGTCGCATTAATTATGGCAAATTCGCCATTTCAGGGGCTATATCAGCAGTTTTTAGATATTCCAATCGCCGTTAAAATTTCATCATTAGAACTCGATAAGCCATTAATTTTATGGATTAATGATTTTTTGATGGCCATTTTCTTTCTTGTTGTTGGTCTTGAAGTTAAGCGTGAGCTACTTGAAGGATCATTAGCAGGTAAAGATAAAGCTATTTTCCCAGCCATTGCAGCTTTAGGCGGAATGTTAGCACCAGCTCTGATTTATTTATTATTTAATGGAGCAGATGAGGTTACTCGTCAAGGTTGGGCAATACCCGCCGCAACAGATATCGCTTTTGCATTAGGGGTGATGGCGTTATTAGGTAAGCGTGTACCGACGGAATTAAAGGTATTTTTATTGGCGCTTGCCATTATTGATGATCTTGGTGTTATTGTCATCATTGCATTTTTCTATACTAATTCACTGTCTATGGTTGCGCTGGGCTTAGCGGCTTTATGTGTAGCGATATTGATTATGATGAATTGGCGGCGAGTTGAAAATACCGCAGCTTATTTAGTTATCGGGCTAATTTTGTGGGTATGTATACTCAAATCAGGGGTTCATGCGACGTTAGCCGGTGTTATTGTTGGCTTCTTGATCCCACTTCGTGGCACCAATAATACTAAGCCATCAGAAGAGTTAGAACATGTATTGCATCCATGGGTTGCCTATATGATTTTACCAATATTTGCTTTTGCAAATTCAGGGGTTCAATTAAATGGTGTGACACTAGATGGTTTGATGAGCACATTACCTTTAGGTGTTGCCGCAGGATTATTATTTGGTAAACCACTAGGGATCTTTCTATTTAGTTGGGTTTCGGTAAAACTTGGTTTTGCCAAATTACCGGAGTCAATTAATTTGAAGCAGGTATTCGCTGTATCTGTCTTATGTGGAATCGGTTTTACTATGTCTATTTTCATCACTGGTCTTGCTTTTGATGGGCTGGATGAAAGCTACAGTACCTATTCACGGCTGGGTATTTTGATAGGTTCGACACTTGCCGCATTTTTAGGTTATTTTTTGTTAAAGGTAGTGTTACCGAAAGGTCAACAAAAATAGTGATTGTCTGAATTCCAATAATTTTAGAAATAAATAGTAAGAATTTCCGAGTTAATCCATTATGATGTACCCGCAGTATTCACTTTTTGTGCTGCGGGTATTTTTATAATAGCTCCTGAAAAAGGGCATGTAGACTCTAAATAATTCGAGATGCAGGTAGGCGATCATCGAAGACAGGTGGAGTGCATAGAGAAACACTGTGACCCATAAAGCGATTATGTCTTAACGAAAATCCCCGCATCTTGAAGGCATGATGAGTATAGAACCAATATGGTCAGGCGACTATTGGTGGTATGGAAGGAAATGATATGCGGGTTTCACATCTTAATTTTAACCATCTTTATTATTTTTGGCATGTATGTAAAGAGGGTTCAGTGGTTGGGGCCGCTGATGCGTTGTATTTAACGCCTCAGACTATCACAGGGCAAATAAAAGCATTAGAAGAGCGGTTAGGCGGTAAACTATTTAAGCGGCAAGGGCGTGGTTTAGTGCCGTCTGAGCTTGGGCAGCTTATTTTTCGCTATGCTGATAAAATGTTTATGCTTAGCCAAGAGATGCTTGATATTGTCAACTATAGCCGAGAATCGAACTTGTTGTTTGATGTCGGGGTTGCTGACGCGTTATCAAAACAGCTGGTGAGCCGAGTATTAGAAACGGCGGTGGTTGAGCATGAGCAGATCCACTTACGCTGCTTCGAATCTACTCATGAGATGTTGCTTGAGCAATTAAGTCAGCACAAGCTTGATATGATCCTATCTGATTGTCCTGTGGATTCATCACAACAAGAAGGTTTGTTTTCTGTGAAGCTAGGCGAATGTAGTATGAGTTTCTTTTGTCGTCAACCGGTGCCTAAGAAGCCATTCCCTGAGTGTTTAGAAGAGCGTCGCTTGTTAATACCCGGTCGTCGTTCTATGTTAGGTCGCCACTTACTCACGTGGATCCGTAATAAAAACTTGGAAGTTGAAGTTCTCGGCGAATTTGATGATGCCGCTTTAATGAAAGCGTTTGGTGTGTCTCATAATGCCATATTTGTGGCGCCTTCATTATATGCAGCAGATATTTTGGCTGGAGAAGACGTGATCGAATTAGGACGGCTCGATAGCGTGAAAGAAGAGTATTTTGTTATTTTTGCTGAACGTATGATACAGCATCCTGCTGTTCAGCGTGTCTGTAATAAAGATTTTTCAAATCTATTCTCAACACCCTTTGATAAGCTTGAGAAAAAAGTTTAACAGACAAAAAAACCGGCAAGAGCCGGTTTTTTTAGCTAATCAAGAAGCAAAATTACATTGCTTTGATTTGAGCAACTAAGTTAGCTTTATGACGAGCTGCTTTATTTTTGTGGATCAGGCCTTTAGTGGCGTGACGATCAACAATAGGCTGCATGTCATTGAATGCTTTCTGAGCCGCTTCTTTATCGCCAGCAGCGATAGCAAGGTAAACTTTCTTGATAAAAGTACGCACCATAGAACGACGGCTAGCGTTGTGCTGACGACGTTTCTCAGATTGTATAGCGCGTTTCTTAGCTGATTTGATATTAGCCAAGGTCCAACTCCCAAATGTATTCTATTGAGGACAATTCAAAGGTCGAGGAATATGCCCTTTCGGCCTTCATTTGTCAATGGATTTGTGCAAATAAACGTCGTGTACTTCGACGTAAGTGCGTTTGTGAATGGTGCAAGATTCTATCAGCAAATGCTAGAGGAATACAGATCTTCGCACGAAAAAAAGCGTAATTGATGCTAGATAATAAAAAATTTTTTAGTCGAGAAAATTTTTAAGATAGTGAATAGGGGGGTGAGTATGAATATCGAACAATAGTTGTTTGATTATTGGTCATTGATTACAATGAGTTGCACTTGTAGCTGTGAAAGTCAGAAAATTTTACGATTTTTCGAGACCTCAGCGCAAATTTGTTGTATTGATAATCCATTGGTTATCCCTATATTTTGATCTTTTTATTTGCGGTGGGTAATTTGCAACCATCCTCTAGGTGTAGAGTCGTAAGAAATTGACTCTATAATGGGTGTGATGATCAAAAAATGGTGATTAAATGAAACCTTTTACGAACTTGGGTTAACCTTAAGCGTCGTACAAGGTATAATCCAGCTATTTCCTCGGTATTGAGCCTGTTATGGAGCTAATTCGCGGTATACAGAATATCCGGGCGTACCATCATGGTTGCGTACTGACTATTGGTAATTTTGACGGTGTCCACCGTGGACATCAGGTTTTACTTCAAAATTTAAAACTGAAGGGTGAGCAGTTGGGATTACCCACTGTCGTGATGATTTTTGAGCCTCAGCCACTTGAGTTTTTTATTGGTGATAAAGCGCCAGCTCGTTTGACTCGCTTGCGGGACAAAGTGAAATACTTAGCAGACAGTGGTATTGATTACCTTCTTTGTGTTGAGTTTAACCAACATTTTGCCTCACTGACGCCGTCTGAGTTTGTGGCTGATTTACTGGTTGAAAAATTGGGTGTGAAATATCTCGCTATTGGCGATGATTTCCGTTTTGGCAAAAATCGCATGGGGGACTTTGCGTTCCTTCAGCAAGCAGGAAGTCAGTACGGCTTCGAAGTCGCGGATACAGAAAGTTTTTGTGATTCAGGATTGCGTATTAGCAGTACAGCGATCCGCAAAGCAATACAAGATAATGATCTAGTATTAGCAGAAACATTATTAGGTCATCCATATCGTATTAGTGGGCGTGTGGTTCATGGTAACCAACTTGGTCGTACCATTGGTTTTCCGACTGCAAACCTGCCATTAAAACGATTGGTCACCCCTGTTATGGGTGTGTATGCTGTAGAAGTACATGGTTTAGGAGATAAACCCTTGCCCGGTGTGGCCAATATTGGTACGAGGCCAACGGTTTCTGGAAAAGGGCAACAATTAGAAGTCCATCTAATTGATACTACTATGGATTTATATGGACGTCATATTGATGTCGTATTACGTAAAAAAATACGTGATGAACAGCGATTTGCTTCATTAGATGCCCTGAAGGAGCAAATAGCTAAAGATGTGATTACAGCTAGGGATTACTTAGCTGCAACAGGTGTCAGATAATTTAGCGGAAAAATGGAACTGAGAATCGATGAGTGACTATAAAAATACCCTGAATCTACCAGAAACAGGGTTTCCAATGCGTGGTGATCTCGCAAAACGCGAACCACAGATGTTAGAGCGCTGGTACAAAGAAGGTTTGTATCAAGCAATCCGTAAAGCAAAATCGGGCAAGAAAACATTTATTCTGCACGATGGACCTCCGTACGCTAACGGCAGTATTCATATTGGTCACTCAGTTAACAAAATTCTCAAAGACATTATTATTAAATCCAAAGGGTTGGCGGGCTATGATTCCCCATACATCCCTGGTTGGGATTGCCATGGTCTACCGATTGAACATAAAGTTGAACAAATCGTTGGTAAACCGGGCGAAAAAGTATCCGCCGCTGAATTTCGTGCACAATGCCGTCAATACGCTAAAGAGCAAATTGAAGGGCAAAAAGCTGACTTTATGCGTCTTGGGGTATTAGGCGAGTGGGATAAGCCTTATTTGACGATGGATTTTAAAACCGAAGCTCACATTATCAGAGCATTGGCAAAAACTATCGCTAATGGTCATTTAGTGAAAGGGGCGAAACCGGTTCACTGGTGTACAGCTTGCGGCTCTTCATTAGCCGAAGCGGAAGTTGAATATTATGACAAAACATCACCTTCTATTTATGTGCGCTTCCCAGCAGTAGATAGCCAAGCGGTCTACGAGAAATTTGCAACGACAGGTGATAAAACACCTTCTTTGGTTATTTGGACAACTACACCTTGGACACTGCCTGCTAACCGCGCGATTTCTTTGAACCCTGAGTTTAAATATCAGTTGGTTGAGGCTGACGGCGACGTGACTATTCTTGCGGCTGATTTAGTTAAAGATGTCATGACAACCGCAGGTGTAGAGTCATGGAAAGTGCTTGGTGAGTGTGATGGTAGTGCACTTGAATTATTGCGTTTCCAACATCCATTTATGGGCTTCGATGTTCCGGCAATCTTAGGCGACCATGTCACGTTAGATGCAGGTACAGGTGCAGTCCATACGGCACCGGGCCATGGTCCAGAGGACTATGTGGTTGGTCAGAAATATGGTCTAGAAACAGCAAACCCAGTTGGGCCAGATGGTTGTTTCTTAACAAATACCTATCCAACACTTGATGGTGTATTTATTTTTAAAGCTAATGACCTGATTGTTGAGCTTCTGAAAGAAAAAGGGGCTCTGCTGTACAAACAAGCCATTTCTCATAGTTACCCATGTTGTTGGCGCCATAAAACACCAGTTATTTTCCGTGCTACACCACAATGGTTTATTGGCATGGACAAAAATGGCTTACGTGAGCAGTCACTGAAAGAAATTGATATTGTTCAGTGGATCCCAGGTTGGGGGCGTGCACGTATCGAATCAATGGTCGAAAATCGCCCTGACTGGTGTATCTCTCGTCAACGTACTTGGGGTACTCCAATGTCGTTGTTCGTACATAAAGACACTGAAGAGCTGCATCCTCGTACATTAGAATTGATGGAAGAAGTGGCGAAACGTGTCGAAGTTGATGGCATCCAAGCATGGTGGGATCTGGATCCTGCTGAATTACTTGGCGAAGAAGCTGAAATTTATCGTAAAGTACCGGATACTTTAGACGTTTGGTTTGATTCAGGGTCAACACACTTTGCTGTTGTGGATGCACGTCCTGAATACCATGGTAATTCAGCAGATATGTACCTTGAAGGTTCAGACCAACATCGTGGTTGGTTTATGTCTTCACTCATGCTGTCGACAGCAATGAAAGGCAAAGCGCCATACCGTCAAGTATTGACACACGGCTTTACTGTGGATGGTCAAGGTCGCAAGATGTCTAAATCGTTAGGTAACACCGTTAGCCCACAGGATGTGATGAACAAACTTGGTGCTGATATCTTACGCTTATGGGTGGCATCAACTGATTATACTGGTGAAATTGCGGTTTCAGATGAAATTTTGAAACGTGCAGCTGATTCTTATCGCCGTATTCGTAATACAGCTCGTTTCTTCTTAGCTAACTTAAACGGTTTCAATCCAGCGACTGATATGGTGAAGCCTGAAGATATGGTGGTGTTAGATCGCTGGGCGGTAGGCCGTGCACTAGCAGCACAGAAGGAAATCGCAAAAGCTTACGACGAATATGATTTCTTATCAGTTATTCAGCGCTTAATGCATTTCTGCTCAATCGAAATGGGCTCTTTCTATCTAGACATCATTAAAGATCGTCAATATACCGCGAAGAGCGATAGCCTTGCGCGTCGTAGTTGCCAAACAGCACTGTTCCACATTGTTGAAGCGTTAGTGCGTTGGATTGCGCCTGTACTTTCCTTCACTGCTGATGAAGTCTGGAATGAAATGCCAGGAGAGCGTGCTAAATACGTATTAACAGAAGAATGGTACGATGCACTGTTTGGCTTGGATGCTTCGGAAGAAATGAACGATGAGTTCTGGGCGGAGTTATTGGCTGTTCGTGGCGAAGTGAACAAGGTGCTTGAACAAGCACGCGCAGATAAACATATTGGTGGTTCATTAGAGGCTGCAGTGGTGTTGTATGCAGATAAAGACTTGGCCGCGAAACTAAATTGCTTAGCGGATGAACTGCGTTTTGTGTTGCTAACTTCCCAAGTGACTGTTGCAGATATCGCTTCTGCGCCAGCGGATGCACAGCAATCAGAGCTGAGTGGCCTGAAAATTGGCTTTAGCAAAGCATCTGGTGAGAAATGCCCTCGTTGCTGGCACTATGCTAATGATGTAGGCTCCGTTGCTGATCACCCTGAATTGTGTGGTCGCTGTGTCACTAACGTAGCCGGTAACGGTGAACTACGTAAGTTTGCATAATAAATGAAGAGACCAATTTGTTCTACTGGATTGCGCTGGCTGTGGTTAACAGTCGTGCTGATTGCATTGGATTTAGGGATTAAGCAGCTTGTCTTGAAAGAGATGAACTTGTATGAACCACATCCAATTATGCCTTACCTCAATCTTATGTATGCGCAAAACTTTGGCGCTGCATTTAGTTTCTTAGCGGATGAGGGCGGCTGGCAACGCTGGTTCTTTGCTGGTGTGGCAATTGCGATATCTATCATTCTCATTGTAATGATGTATCGTCAGAGCGCACAAAAACGGTTAAGCAATATCGCGTACGCTCTGATCATCAGTGGAGCAATTGGTAATCTGAGTGACCGCTTAATGCATGGTTTTGTTGTCGATTATATTGATTTTTATATTGGTAATTGGCACTACCCAACATTTAACCTTGCAGATATCGCTATCTGCTTAGGTGCGGCATTGGTGATCCTCGAAGGCTTTTTGCCAGATAAAAGCAAAAAGAAAGAGGATTAACAGGTAAAATATATTGAATCATTCGAGGTGCAGCTAGACGGCGGGGCTCTGACTTTGTCTAAATGCTTTTAATCCGAATGAAAATTGGCCATCAAAGGCCAACAGCACCTAGCCCGGTTCTTCCGGGCTAATTTATATGATAGAAAATAGGTTCGGTTTATGTCGACTCAGGTACAGCCGCATAGCGCGGTATTGCTGCATTTCACAATGAAATTAGAAGACGGTTCAACGGCGGATTCTTCATATAGCCAAGGGAAACCGGCGCTGTTTAGTTTAGGTAATGGCTCGTTGTCATCTGAATTGGAGCAGCAACTTTTAGGGCTGAGTATTGGGGAAAAGAAAAGTTTTTCTTTACCAGGTGATGTCATATTTGGAAAACATAACCCTGATTTGGTCCAATACTTTTCCTTGCGTGATTTCACTGAAACAGGGATACCTGAGATTGGCACGATCATGCTTTTTACTGCAATGAATGGCAGTGAGATGCCAGGGGTAGTAAAATCAATAGAGGGTGAATCGATCACTATTGATTTTAACCACCCACTCGCAGAGCAACAAATCAGTTTTGATATTGAAGTGCTTGAGATTGACCCGCAATTGGAGAGTCAAAATGCAAATATTAATGGCTAACCCTCGTGGCTTTTGTGCAGGGGTAGACCGCGCAATCAGCATTGTTGAAAGAGCGTTGGAGCTTTATGGCGCCCCGATTTATGTCCGTCATGAGGTGGTTCATAATCGTTATGTCGTTGATGACCTGCGTCAGCGTGGTGCTATTTTTATTGAAGAGATCTCTGAAGTACCTGATGGTTCTATCTTAATTTTCTCTGCACATGGTGTTTCTCAAGCGATACGCCAAGAAGCGCGCTCTCGCGATTTAACCATGTTGTTTGATGCCACATGCCCTTTAGTGACCAAGGTACATATGGAAGTTGCTCGTGCAAGCCGAAAAGGCAAAGAAGCTATCCTTATTGGCCACGCAGGACACCCTGAAGTTGAAGGAACAATGGGGCAATACAGCAACCCTGAAGGTGGAATGTACCTCGTTGAAAGTCCTGAAGATGTTTGGAAATTACAGGTTAAAGACGAAGACAACCTCTGTTTTATGACGCAAACAACGCTTTCGGTTGATGATACATCTGATGTCATTGATGCATTAACTCAGCGTTTCCCTAGTATTGTTGGTCCCCGTAAAGATGATATTTGCTATGCGACGACCAATAGGCAGGAAGCCGCACGTGAACTTGCAGAACGTGCTGATATAGTGCTGGTGGTTGGTTCGAAAAACTCATCAAACTCCAACCGTTTAGCTGAGTTAGCTTCTCGGATGAAAAAGCCAGCCTATTTAATTGATGGTGCGGAAGATATTAAAATTGAGTGGCTAGCTGATAAAAATATTATTGGACTGACGGCCGGAGCCTCTGCGCCTGATATTTTAGTCCGTCAAGTCATTGATAGGCTGCAAGAACTTGGCGCGAATGATGTCGTTGAACTTCAAGGTCGCGAAGAAAATATCGTGTTTGAAGTGCCTAAAGAGTTGCGTGTTGAAGTTAAAGAAATTAGTTAATTAGCATTAATCATCCCGCTAGTTAATTTAAATAATTAGGGGGATGTATTATTTTTTGGAGTCTTCATTGGTACCGGACAATATTGCCAATTCATCTAATGTGCTCTCTGTATTTGATTTTGATGGCACATTGACTTATCACGACAGTTTTATTCCCTTTTTGAAGTTTACGTTTGGGAAGTACCGCTTTTCACGCAAAATTATTAAATTAGTTTTGCCTAGCTTACAATGCGCTAGACGTAAATTGACCAGAGATGAACTGAAAGAAGTCTTAATTAGAACCTTCTTAACGGGGGTTGATGAAAAGTGGCTGAGAGAAAAAGCCGAACAGTTCTGTCAAACTTATTGGCCTACATTAATGCGCCCAGAAGGGGTATTAGGGGTGGCCGCTGAGGTCGAAAGTGGTGCTGAAGTGACTATTTGTTCTGCTTCCCCTTCCCTTGTACTTAAGCCTTTTGCAGAACGACTAGGTATTAAATTGATTAGCACTGAACTGGAAATCATTGATGGCAAATTAACAGGTAATTTGGTTGGACAAAACTGTCGTCGTGAGCAAAAAGTGAAGCGTTTAGAGCAAGTATATGGTGATTTAAGCCAATATCATTTGAGGGCATGGGGTGATACCCGAGGTGATTTTGAATTATTGCAAGCGGCACAAGATGCGCATTGGCGTCACTTTCATAAAAAGCACTACCGTTATAAATATCGAGATGTGATCGCGAAAGATCAGTAATGGTAAAACCTCTTGATAACGTGATTATCAAGAGGTGAGTGTCGTTAGTTATTCTTTTTTGGAAAAATCACACTTGCCAGCACACCTATGGCTAATACCGCAAGGATCACCCATAAACTGATATTCGTTGAAATAGTGTAACCGTGGTGCCAGAGGTGATCGGTGGCATTCAGCGCTAATTTCCCTGCCACGAAAAATAGCAACACAATTACCGCTTTTTCCAGATAGACTAAATATTGTTTTAATGCCTCAAGGACAAAGTACAAAGTACGTAAACCCAGTATGGCAAACATCATCGCGCTATAAACAATCAGTGGTTCGCGGCTGACGGCAATAATTGCAGGCACCGAATCGAAAGCAAACATAACATCCGATAATTCAATAATTGCGACACATAGCATTAGTGGTGTTGCATAGTAGGCTGCTTTGGTTACTCTTCCTACTTTGATATTTTGGTTTTCAGGTTTACTGAGTTCGAGATCAACTTCTTTTTGGGTTAATAAAAAAGCATTGCCGCTGATCTTAGGCCAAATAGGAAAAAAACGCTTAACTAACCGATATGCAAGATGCTGTGAATAATCTTCTATCTCATCATCATCACGCTGTTTTAGCATCATAACTGCTGACCACGCCACAACGAATGCAAAAATCAGTTCAACATATGGCCCTAGGCTAAGTAGCCCCGTGCCGATAGCAACGAAAATGCCTCGGAAGACGATGGCGCCAATAACTCCCCAATACAAAATACGATGTCGATAATGATTAGGGACTGAGAACCAAGAAAAAATAGCCATCATTAGGAACAAATTATCAACGGAGAGTACCTTTTCAAGGACATAACCTGTGATAAACAAGCTTGCTACCTCAGAACCATGATGTAAATAGAGAAATACAGCAAAAACCATTGCAATAACCACCCAGAACAGCGACCAAAAAATGGCATTTTTAAGGGTGATTGCTTTATCTGAGCGGTGCATGAATAAATCGATGGCAATAGCGCCGATAGCTAATGCGATGAAAACGATAACGGTTTCTGTTGGAAAGCCAATGTGAGTGTTAGCCATATGATAGAGAGCTACCTTGCTTAAATCGAACAATTGTGACGATAAAACATAAGTCTAGACCTGTTAGCATGTGATTCACAGCCATTTTTTAGACTCGTCATACTTTATTGCAAACGGTTTAACAACTTTTTCTGATAATTCTAGCGCGTTGTACGCTTTTGTTAATAATTGGTGATTATAGCTAGCGTGGTTTTGATGGGCTGGTTAATCTATATATACTTGTCATACTTCAAGATGCAGGGGGGACTACGCTACGTTCGCCGAGTCACATAGTTCATCTATATTCCCCGCCTATCTTAGCTTGTTGTTTACCCGTATCTCGAAGTATTTAGAATAGAGTAATGAGTTTTTAAATTATGCAGTGGCTCTCAGGTTTGTGAGCGTATAAATCCACTACAAGATGACTAAAAGGATATTAAATGACGAATTCAACAGTCCGAGTTGCCGTTGTTGGCGCTGGTGGGCGTATGGGACGCCAACTCATTCAGGCTGCACAACAGCAAGAGGGTATTCAACTAGGCGCGGCAATTGAGCGAGTTGGTTCTACACTGGTTGGCACTGATGCGGGTGAATTAGCAGGTATTGGTAAATTAGGCATTTCGATTGTTGATTCGTTAGATAAAGTTGCTAATGACTTTGATGTGGTCATTGATTTTACTCGCCCAGAAGCGACCTTGCAGTATTTGGCTTTCTGCCGCGCAAATAGCAAAGCAATGGTGATTGGTACTACAGGGTTTGATGAACAAGGTAAACAAGCGATTGCTGATGCCGCTAAATCTATTCCAATTGTATTTGCGGCAAATTTCAGTGTCGGTGTTAACGTTGTTCTTAAATTATTAGAAAAAGCGGCAAAAGTAATGGGTGACTATACCGATATTGAGATCATTGAAGCCCATCATCGTCATAAAGTGGATGCGCCATCCGGTACGGCACTGGCGATGGGTGAGTCAATCGCTAGCGCACTGGGTAAAGAGCTAAAAGATTGTGCTGTTTACTCACGTGAAGGATATACAGGCGAGCGCGAAGCTGGTTCAATTGGTTTTGCGACCGTACGTGCAGGCGACATTGTTGGTGAGCATACGGCTATGTTTGCTGATATCGGTGAGCGTGTAGAAATAACACATAAGGCTTCCAGTCGGATGACATTCGCAAATGGGGCTATTAGGGCTTCAGGTTGGGTTGTTCTTCAAAAGTCTGGGTTATATAATATGAAAGATGTCCTTAACTTGGAAAATATTTAATTATTTTGATTTTAAAATGCTAGGCAAATCATGGTGTTTTAGTTTTATTTGTCATGATTTGCTTTATTGTTATTGATTTTTTGTTTTTGTTATTGTTTTTAATTGTTATCATCTCCGTCTGTATCCTTTTTGTCTAAATAATCATCTTTTATTATCCCTAAACATGCTTTATCATCAATTATGCAACTAATTCGGTTTGCAACCGTTTACTTTGTGTTTATGGCTGCTTGTTTTAGTGCTCAATACAATAAAAGTTAGGCTGATACCCAAAAAAGTAAGAAAAAAACGAAAAAAATGCGTTTTTTTCTAGACAAGACCTCATCTCATCATTAGAATGCGCGCAATTTGCCAAAAATTGCTTAAAAACGCATTTTGGCATTGATTTAGATCCTCAAATCTGAATTAATATGCACTAATTGTGATTTATTATTCCCTGGAGGGTGTTTTGATTAAGTCAGCTATACTGGTTCTCGAAGACGGAACCGAATTCCACGGGCGCGCCATTGGTGCTGAAGGGGCCGCTGTTGGAGAAGTCGTTTTCAATACGTCAATGACCGGATATCAAGAAATAATTACCGACCCTTCCTATTCCCGCCAAATCGTTACTCTCACTTATCCTCATATTGGTAATGTCGGCACCAATGCCGATGACGAAGAATCCCCAGACGTTCATGCACAAGGTTTGATAATTCGTGACCTACCATTGGTTTACAGTAACTTTCGCGGTCAGGAAGGTCTATCAGAATACCTGAAGCGCCATAACGTTGTTGCAATAGCTGATATTGATACACGTAAACTGACGCGTTTGTTAAGAGAGAAAGGAGCGCAGAACGGTTGCATTATTGCTGGTGATAACCCTGACGTAGCATTAGCGCTGGATAAAGCACGCGCATTTTCTGGCCTGAACGGCTTGGATTTGGCGAAAGAAGTCTGCACTAAAGAAGCTTATACTTGGACTCAAGGTTCTTGGACTCTAGAAGAGGGTCAGCTGGGCGCAAAAAATGAAGATGAGCTACCACTACATGTTGTGGCCTACGATTTTGGCGCGAAACGTAACATTCTACGTATGCTAGTTGACCGCGGCTGTCGTTTAACGGTGGTGCCAGCGACAACATCCGCAGAAACGGTGTTAGCGATGGATCCAGATGGTATTTTCTTATCAAATGGCCCTGGCGATCCCGCTCCTTGTGATTATGCAATCAAAGCAATTCAACAATTCTTAACCACAGAGATCCCTGTTTTTGGTATCTGTTTAGGTCATCAATTATTAGCGCTAGCCAGTGGTGCGAGTACCGTAAAAATGAAGTTTGGGCACCACGGTGCGAATCACCCAGTCAAAGATGTAGATCAAAACGTTGTGATGATCACCGCTCAAAACCACGGTTTTGCGGTTGATGAATCAACATTACCCGACACATTACGTGTGACACATAAATCATTGTTTGATGGCACTCTGCAAGGTATTCACCGCACAGATAAACCAGCATTTAGCTTCCAAGGTCACCCTGAAGCAAGCTCTGGTCCTCACGATGCGGCACCACTGTTCGACCATTTTATCGAATTGATTAATGAATATCGCCAGAACCAAGTCATAACGCAAAATAATCGGGAGCAATAAAATGCCAAAACGTACAGATATAAAAAGTATTCTGATCCTAGGGGCTGGCCCGATTGTTATCGGCCAAGCGTGTGAGTTTGACTATTCAGGTGCGCAAGCGTGTAAAGCATTGCGTGAAGAAGGCTATCGCGTCATTTTAGTTAACTCCAATCCTGCAACCATCATGACTGACCCAGAAATGGCCGATGCAACTTATATTGAGCCTATCCATTGGGAAGTGGTACGTAAAATCATCGAAAAAGAGCGTCCAGATGCAGTATTGCCAACAATGGGTGGGCAAACAGCGCTGAACTGTGCATTAGAACTTGAGCGCCAAGGTGTGTTAGCTGAGTTTGGTGTGACGATGATTGGTGCGACTGCTGATGCTATTGATAAAGCCGAAGATCGCCAGCGCTTTGATAAAGCAATGAAGAAAATTGGTTTGGATACCGCTCGTTCAGGTATCGCGCACAATATGGAAGAAGCCTATGCGGTTGCTGATGATGTTGGTTTCCCTTGTATCATCCGCCCTTCCTTTACAATGGGTGGCACGGGCGGCGGGATCGCTTATAACCGTGAAGAATTTGAAGAAATCTGTACGCGAGGCTTAGATCTCTCACCAACTAATGAGCTACTCATTGATGAGTCGCTGATCGGTTGGAAAGAGTATGAAATGGAAGTGGTACGCGATAAAAACGATAACTGCATTATCGTGTGTTCGATTGAAAACTTCGATGCGATGGGGATCCACACAGGCGACTCAATTACCGTTGCACCGGCACAGACGCTGACGGACAAAGAGTACCAAATCATGCGTGATGCCTCAATGGCAGTACTGCGTGAAATCGGTGTTGAAACGGGGGGCTCAAACGTTCAGTTTTCAGTTAACCCGAAAAACGGTCGTTTGATTGTTATTGAGATGAACCCTCGTGTATCACGTTCTTCTGCTTTAGCTTCTAAAGCAACAGGTTTTCCAATTGCTAAAATTGCTGCCAAATTGGCAGTCGGTTATACCCTTGATGAGTTAATGAATGACATCACGGGTGGCCGTACACCTGCATCGTTCGAACCTTCAATTGACTATGTAGTGACAAAAATCCCTCGTTTTAACTTCGAAAAATTTGCAGGTACTAACGATCGCCTGACAACACAAATGAAGTCAGTGGGTGAAGTGATGGCAATTGGTCGTACATTCCAAGAGTCGATGCAAAAAGCCTTACGTGGCCTTGAAGTTGGTGCGACGGGGTTTGATCCGAAAGTGAGCCAAGAAGATCCCGAAGCGTTGACTCGGATCCGCCGTGAATTGAAAGATGCGGGCGCTGAGCGTATTTGGTATGTTGCTGATGCATTCCGTGCTGGTCTCTCTGTAGATGGTGTCTTTAATCTGACGAATATTGACCGCTGGTTCCTTGTACAAATTGAAGAGCTCGTGCGCTTAGAAGAGCAAGTGGCAGAGCAAGGAATTAATGGGTTAACTAAAGACTTTTTACGTGCATTGAAGCGTAAAGGCTTTGCCGACGCTCGCTTAGCGAAATTGGTGGGGGTCTCTGAAGCAGAGCTACGGAAGCTACGTCAAGGTTATGACCTGCACCCAGTATATAAACGCGTGGATACTTGTGCCGCGGAATTCGCCACTGATACCGCTTATATGTACTCCACATATGAAGAAGAGTGTGAATCAAACCCTAATTCAGATAAGCCAAAGGTGATGGTGTTAGGCGGTGGCCCAAATCGTATTGGTCAAGGAATTGAATTTGACTACTGTTGTGTTCATGCATCATTAGCGCTGCGTGAAGATGGCTATGAAACTATCATGGTGAACTGTAACCCTGAAACGGTTTCAACCGATTATGATACTTCAGACCGCCTCTACTTTGAGCCAGTAACGTTAGAAGATGTGTTGGAAATTGTGCGTATTGAACAGCCTAAAGGGGTAATTGTTCAGTATGGCGGGCAAACACCATTGAAATTGGCGCGTGCATTAGAAGCCGCTGGTGTACCCGTGATTGGTACTAGCCCTGATGCGATTGACCGTGCAGAAGATCGTGAACGCTTCCAACAAGCAGTCAACCGCTTGAATCTAAAACAGCCACAAAATGCAACCGTGGCAACCATCGAACAGGCTGTTGAAAAAGCAGCAGGGATTGGCTATCCGCTGGTGGTACGTCCCTCTTATGTTCTAGGTGGACGAGCAATGGAAATCGTTTATGACGAAACGGATTTACGCCGTTATTTCCAAACAGCGGTGAGTGTGTCAAATGATGCACCAGTTCTGTTAGATCGCTTCCTTGATGATGCCGTTGAAGTTGACGTGGATGCTATCTGTGATGGCGAAATGGTCTTGATTGGCGGGATCATGGAGCACATCGAACAAGCGGGTGTTCACTCAGGTGACTCCGCATGTTCATTGCCTGCTTATACACTTAGCCAAGAAATCCAAGATGTGATGCGTGAGCAAGTACGCAGTTTAGCTTTTGAATTACGTGTTCGTGGCTTGATGAACGTACAGTTTGCGGTGAAAAACAATGAAGTGTATTTGATTGAAGTTAACCCGCGTGCCGCACGTACGGTGCCATTTGTGTCTAAAGCAACAGGGGTTCCACTCGCGAAAGTGGCTGCTCGCGTGATGGTTGGACAATCATTGACAGAGCAGGGCATCACCAAAGAAATCATTCCTCCTTATTATTCTGTGAAAGAAGTGGTACTGCCGTTTAACAAATTCCAAGGTGTTGACCCCATTTTAGGGCCTGAAATGCGTTCAACGGGGGAAGTTATGGGGGTTGGCCGTACATTTGCAGAGGCTTTTGCTAAAGCGATGTTAGGCAGCAGCTCGACCATGAAAAAATCAGGGCGTGCTTTATTATCGGTGCGCGAAGGGGATAAGACACGTGTTGTTGATTTAGCCGCTAAACTACTGAAACATGGTTTTGAGCTAGATGCGACCCATGGTACCGCGATTGTACTGGGCGAAGCAGGGATCAACCCACGTTTAGTCAATAAAGTTCACGAAGGGCGTCCACATATTCAAGATAGGATCAAAAATGGTGAGTACGATTATATCGTTAATACCACTGCGGGCCGTCAAGCTATTGAAGATTCTAAATTGATCCGCCGTAGTGCCCTACAGTATAAAGTGCACTATGACACTACATTGAATGGGGGTTTTGCAACAACCATGTCATTGAGTGCTGATCCAACTGAGAAAGTGATTTCAGTTCAGGAAATGCATGCACTGATCAAATAACTAAATCGTCAGTTCAGTCAGCCCTGTTATTGAAAAATAACAGGGCTTTTTTGAGCACATTTACTCTAAATAATTCAAGAATGCAGGTAGGCGACAAGCGAAGATAGCCGATGAGCATAGGAAAACTATGTGATTCGGGTAGCTGAGTGTAGTCAACAACCCTGCAACTTGAAGTATGACGAGTAAAATTTATTGTATTGCTTGGCGGTGTTTGGATATTTTATTTTCAATATCCTTTATCCACGAAACCTTTAAGTCATGGAATTGCTGGTCGGCTGCAAATAGCGCCGCGCCTCGTAAAGACAATTCACGAATATCATCTTGTGGGATATTGGCCACACTCATTTCGCGATTGTATTGACGAAATGATTCCATTTTATTATCACAGTAGCCCAGAGCAGCTTCGGCGATCTCCGTGGCAGATTGGTTATTTTTACTCGCAATATCAAAAGCATATTGGTCAATACAGGATTTTGCTTCTTCTGCTTTTTCATAGCCGGGAGTACTAGGCTCACCAATATCTAAGCTATCAGCCAGCCCTATTACAGGAAGTAAAAGCAATCCAATGGATATTGCTTTTATGTTCATTTATTTCACCATCATTTATAAGTGTGGATTATTCGTCGGAATTATATATTCGTCATACTTCAAATTGCAGGGATTTTCGTGGAGGCATCAGTGACTACGCCACGCTCACCGAGCTGACCTATGCTATCCAACTATCTTCGCTTGTTGCCTACCTGCATCTCGAATTATTGAGAGTATAATCAGCGGCATAGTGCTCTGCTACAAGAAAAAGATAAAATTATACAAAAGAAATATATTTTAAATGATAACGAGTGTATTGACTCTTACGTAACGTGAGGCATTAACCTGCAAGTCGATCACAGGAGGATAAAGATGCTATTTCAAGTGGGTGAAATTGCCCAGAGAACCGGGCTAACTATTCGTACACTTCATCATTATGAAGAAATAGGGTTATTAGTACCGACTGCAAGAACCGATGCAGGTTATCGTTTGTATAACGTACAATGTCTTGAGCGTTTGACTCAAATTCAAATGTTAAGGCAAGTGGGCGTAAAACTTAAAGACATCGGTGAGATCTTAGATGGTCAAAGTGGTGATATGGCGCAAATGCTGCAAGAGCGTATTGATGCTCTGTCGGCACAAATGAAGCAGATGGCACAGTTGCAATATCGATTGGAGCAGCTTCAGCGGCAGATGCAGGCTGGCGACATTCTCACTCAGACTGATTGGTTTTCCATTTTGGAGATGATGTCCATGTATGATAAGTACTTTACACCAAAAGAATTAGAGCAGATGCCACTGTATACGGCTCACACCCTAAAGAGCGAAGAGTGGCAGCAACGAGTTAGTATAGTCAAATCCTTAATAAAAGAAGGGATTGCACCTGACTCCGAGCAAGCAAAGAAAGTCGCAACGGAATGGATGATAGCGCTGGAACGTGATACTGGCGGAAGCCCCGATTTTTTTGCTCGCCTAAACACGATCCATTTATCAGACAATGAATTTGCTATTTCATCGGGTATTACTGAGGAAATGATTGAGTATGTTGCTAGAGGGTTTAGTGAACATCAGCTAGATATTTTCAAACCCCACTTAACGGAGCAGCAATTTGCTTTTGTTCAAGAACACTATTTTGAATCAGGTAGAGTGTGGCCTGAGCTGATCGCCGGTCTCTATAATGCACTAAAAGCCGGTCTTCCACCTGAATCAGCAGAGGTTCAATCATTGGCTCAAATGTGGTTAACCATGTTTAATCAATTTACCGGTGGTGATCCCGTACTACAGGAAAAAATTCGTCAAATTTACCAAGAGGATCCTGTTATCTCTCGTGGCACATGGATGACCCCTGAAATTGGGCAATATCTGTTTGCTGCACTGACCGTTTATTTTGCTCACTAATAAATCATTTGCCGCCTTTAAGAGGCGGCTCGATGTTGTTGACGAAGCGGGATAAAAGCGTGGTTTTTCCCGCTTCGTGTTATCAGCCGAAAATCAATGAATTGATTTTGCTCGTTTATTTCAACACTCTAAACAACTACCGCCAAACAGAATACGTTTGGCGGTAGTCTGTGCATCCTTTAAGAGACGGCTTTTTGCTTATTCTGTTTTATTACTGAGAGCTTTACGATGCTTCCAATACACCATAATCGACCCTATTAAACCACCAATAAGTAGCAATACAGGTAAAATCATCAGCACACTGATGACGACCTGTTCATGCTGTTTGATAAATGGAATTTGGTTTAGCGCATAGCCCAGTGTGACGATAATCCCGACCCACAACAGCCCGCTTAACCAATTGAATAACTGAAAACGGCGATGGCTCAGTTCAGAGAGTCCTGCAAGAACAGGCAATAATGTTCGCACAAAGGCTAAAAAGCGGCCTATCAACAGCGCATATAGCCCCTGTTTATGAAACATATGGTTCGCTTTTTCATGGTATTCATGAGGGATTTGCGCTAGCCAACGCTTAATTAATTTTGTTTCGCTTAGCCATCTTCCCTGAAGGAAGCCTAGCCAACAACCAACGCTTGCTGCGGTAGTGAGTAATAAAATCGTTGGCACAAAACTCAATACACCTTTTGCAATTAATGCACCTGAAAGGATCAATAGGGTATCACCGGGTAAGAAGGCTGCGGGAAGCACCCCATTTTCTAAGACGATGACCACAAAGAGAACTGTATAAATAACCCAAAGTACTTCTGGATTGGAGAGTTTAAGAAAATCGTGGTGCCAAAGTGCCAGTACGATTTCGCGTAGTACTTCCATAATCGTTCCTGTATTTACGAAAAAAGCTGCGAAAAAAGCGAATTCATTATTATCTTACAGGAAAAAATGACGCTAAGTTTGATTTGTTTACTGAATGTGTGGATTAGTTGAAATTTTAATAGAGGTCATACCAATACTTTCATATTAGCAAACACTATGAAAGTATTGGAAAAAAATACATGCTTAAATGCGTTCAAATGCCAATGCCAGATCATCAATCAGATCTTGTGGATGCTCTAGGCCAACATGGATACGGAAAAAGGTGCCGTCATTAGGTTGGAAATCGTATTGACGCATACTTAATAGATCTTCTTTTTGGTAGCCTAAAATTAATGATTCATAGCCACCCCATGAATAGCCCATTTTGAAGTGGCTAAAATGGTTTAGAAAATCTTCAAATTGCTGCTGGGAGAGACGTGATTTTAGTTGAAAAGAGAATAATCCATTGCTGCCGCTAAAATCGCGAACAAAAAATGAGTGTCCCGGGCAAGAAGGTAAAGCTGGGTGGTAAACAGATTCAACTTCAGGCCGTTGTTCTAACCATTGTGCAACAGTGAGGCCACTACTTTCATGCTGTTTTAAGCGCGTGGCTAATGTGTGCAAACCACGTCCAGCCATATATACCGTATCGGGATCCGCGGTTTGACCAAGTAAATAGGAATTTTCACGTAATGTCTTAATACAGCGTTGATTGGCAACCGCAATGCCTAGCATTGAATCTGAATGACCATTGATATACTTGGTGGCAGATTGGATTGAAATATCAATATCGAGTAGCAAAGGTTTCAGTAATACACCTGCGGCCCAAGTATTATCAATCATGATAATCGTTTCAGGTGCTTGTTGGCGGATAGCTTGAACAATCGCAGGAAGATCATGTATTTCCATGGTAATAGAACTAGGTGCTTCTAAAAAAACAATACGTGTATTAGTGCGCAATAGTTCGGCAATACCAGCGCCGATTAACGGATCAAAATAGTCGGTTTTAATGTTTAGCTTAGTAAGGATTTTGTCACAAAAATTTTGTGTCGGATCGTAAGCTGAGCCTGTGACTAAAATATGATCGCCAGAAGAAACAAAAGATAATATTGAATTGGTAATAGCAGCTGCGCCAGAAGGGTATAATACTGTGCCTGCACCACATTCAAGTTCAGTCATGGCCTCTTGGAAGGCAAAGTGTGTTTGGGTTCCTCTGCGACCATAAAAAAGGACTGAATTTGCCCTATTTTGTGTAGCATGGCGCTTCTCTTCAACAGTGTCAAAAATCACTGACGAGGTGCGCTGAATAATTGGATTAACACCTTTTTGGGTATATTTAGGATTTCTGCCAAGATGGACAAGTTGTGTTTCGGGGCGGATCTTTGCCATATTGTGTCCTTGCACTTGCTTAAAGTAGGGAAACCGGAAAGTCGTTAATTGAAGTTAAATGATTTGATTGAGGAAGTACATGCTTTAACTTTCAATCTGATTTTTTTTCATGTCAGCTTAAAATAACCTCATGATTGCAATGGGCTTGTTTGCTTTAGAGCAAAAAATAATAAAAAAATGCTGAATAGTAATGATAATTACTATCAATTCGCGTCATGTTTGATATTATCAGCACCGTCATTTTTAAAAATGACACATTAGGCGAGGGAACTTCGCTTTTATAGGTTAGTCGGTGACTGTAAATACAATATCATCGGCACACATTTTTACTCTAAATAATTCAAGGTTGTATTAGTGACAAGTGAACAAGTTGCTAGGCGCATAGATAAGTATGTGGCTGGTGCGAGTGAGCATAGTCAACAACACGATAACTTGAAGTATAACGAGTATATTAATAGAACACAGAAAAAGAGAATATAAGGCCAACTGATGCGTAAACTAACAGCTTCTATTCTATTGGCGATGGGCCTGATGGGAACTGCATATGCGGATACCACACCAGAGACAACCCCAACATCAGCTCAAACAGCACCGGCTGCTTCGGGTTCTGAAGCAAATAACCCATCCGCAGCGACGCCAATTGCACAAAATCAAGCCAGTGCTGAAAACAATACATCAGCACCTGTTATCAGTGAAAGCATTGAAATTGCACCTGAAAACCAAGGCGGTTTCGACAAAGATTTATCGGTTTGGGGGATGTATCAAAACGCAGATAATGTTGTTAAAACCGTTATGATAGGGCTGGTTATTGCATCAATTATCACATGGGCATTGTTCTTCTCTAAAGGTATTGAGCTATTAGTTGCTCGTCGACGCTTGAAATCAGAAGCAAAAGCATTAGCAGAAGTTAAATCGCTTGATGAGGCGGTTAGTATCGCGAGCAATTTCAAAGCAAATAGTGTGACTAGTTTGTTGCTTAATGAAGCGGTTGCTGAAAGGACACTGTCTGCACAAAGTACTGATTTAGCGGGTATTAAAGAACGAACTGGCTTCCGCTTAGAGAGAGCGATTGCTGCAATTAGCCGCTATATGGGGCGCGGTAATGGGTATTTAGCGACTATTGGCGCAATTTCGCCATTTGTGGGGCTATTTGGTACCGTTTGGGGGATCATGAATAGCTTTATTGGTATTGCTCACTCACAAACAACTAACTTAGCTGTTGTGGCTCCTGGGATTGCCGAAGCACTATTAGCAACGGCGATCGGTCTGATTGCGGCAATTCCAGCTGTGGTTATTTATAACATTTTTGCTCGTATGATTAATAACTATCGTGGTCAGATTGGTGATGTTGCAGCACAGGCTGCGCTACTATTAGGTCGTGACCTCGATCTGGCAAATAGTAAAGCAAGGTAACAACGATTATGGCAATGCGTTTAGGCGATGAACAAGATGATAGCGGTGAAATGCATGAAATTAACGTAACACCTTTTATTGATGTTATGTTAGTCCTTCTGATCATTTTTATGGTTGCTGCTCCATTAGCAACGGTTGATATCAAAGTTGATTTACCTGCTTCGACAGCAAAACCACAGCCGCGTCCGGAAAAACCTGTATTCCTAACAGTAAAATCAGATAGCCAGCTATTTATTGGCGATCAAGCGGTAACAAAAGAGCAGCTAGCAACATCACTAGATGCTGCAACCAACGCCAATAAAGAGACCACCATATTTTTCCAAGCGGATAAGACCGTTGACTATGAAACAATGATGGATGTTATGAATGCATTACGGCAGTCAGGGTATCTCAAGATTGGTTTAGTTGGTATGGAAGCGACCGCCCCTAAGCAGTAAATCATATAGCTTTGCACAACGCGTTTTACCTCATTTGAGATAAAACGCGTTTTTTGTTACTCATTATTGGTTGAGTCTCCTTTCATTTATGCCTGTAATCATTAATTTTTTGAATTAATGTCATCGTTTTATGGTTAAAAAATGTATAAAAAATGTAACTTAAATGTTCATTGTTTTTGCTTTTTTCACCAAATTAGTTCGCTAAGTGATTATTAAAAATAAACCATTTTTTCTTTATGGGATTATTTAATTTTGAATAAGACTAAGTAGTTACGCGTAACTTCTAACTCGAAAATAGTGTCAATTTAATCTAGGTAATATATAACTTATTGTTATTTAAATAATAAATATAATCCCTTGTAGTTTTGATGAATAGAATGTGAATTTATTCATTTTTCGTGTTACTGAGTAAATAAGGTAATAGAATAAATTAGATTAATACTTATTAAGATTCAATATATATGAATAAATAAATATAATAACTAAGTTTTAATCTATTTCCAGATAAGGAGAGTTTATTAAATAATTAGTTTTGTAACATTTTCAAGATATCAGTAATTATGTAAATTATATCTAAAAATATATATTAATGTTTTTTTAAAACATGATTGTTTTTATATCACTGTGATTTTATTGATCTTTTTTCTTTTTCTTGGATGATTTTAGTTAAATGAAAAAAACACTTGCGCAACAATTATGTTGCGTTATATTGCAATCAATAACATTTGGAAATACTTTTAAATACTTTTCATGTTTTAAACTATTTATTTTCTTTATACGCCAAACTAGGGAAATATAAATTAACCTTGATATCTTGAGTTAACAAAAATAAGTTTTACCACTTTTTTGCTTTAATCATGAATCGGTTTATTAGTTGAAGAATGTTATTCTGAAGTCAAATGGGCTGATTTCAGACTACGCATAGCAATGCAACGCCTTAACAGGCAATTTCATATTATACTCCTCTATTATAGATAAATAAGACTACACATTCATGCGTTATCTCTGATAACGCTTTTTTTGTCTTAAATTTAAGTTAAAACAACGAATTATTTTTTATCTAGTAGTTGCACGCCGATGTTCTCTGCTAGCTTTTTATGCTAATTAGACCAATTGCGGTCTATTTAAGTATGACTAGCATTATTTAAACAAATATCTTCACGAAATGAATTATCGGAGTATTATGTTATCTCTACTGCTGTGGGGAATATACTCGTCATATTTCAAGTTGTAAGGCTTTTCGTTGAGGTATAAGTGACTATGCTTAGCTAGTCGGGTCACATAGTTTTTCTATGCTCTCCCTCTATCTTCACTTATCGCCTACCTACACCTCGAACTATTTAGAGTATAGATACAACAGCGGGCTTCTCTGCCAGGTACTGGCGTGAATCAATTGGAAGTTAACATGACTTGGTCTGAGTTTAAATCTCACTAT
The DNA here is from genome assembly GCF_033676985.1 of Providencia sp. PROV236. Classification (NCBI taxonomy): domain Bacteria; kingdom Pseudomonadati; phylum Pseudomonadota; class Gammaproteobacteria; order Enterobacterales; family Morganellaceae; genus Providencia; species Providencia sp. PROV236. Next base: position 771,318 of record NZ_CP096297.1, read on the forward strand.
CTCATCCGTTTTTGGAAACCTTTACCTGCCGTTATTGCAGCAGGTGTTCTCTCGACATACTATTTTGGCTTAACTGGCACATTTTGGGCTGTAACTGGTGAATTTACTCGTTGGGGTGGGCACATCTTACAGCTCTTTGGTGCTGAGCCTGAAAATTGGGGATACTTTAAAGTCATTGGTTTTTCGGGTAGCCCATTAGATAGGATTGATGGCGTAATGATCATCGGGATGTTTGCTGGGTGTTTCGCCGCCGCGCTATGGGCAAATAACGTTAAACTACGAATGCCTCAACATCGGATCCGTATTTTCCAAGCGATTATTGGCGGTATCATTGCTGGGTTTGGTGCTCGCTTAGCAATGGGGTGTAATCTTGCCGCATTTTTCACTGGGATCCCTCAATTTTCTTTACACGCATGGTACTTTGCTATCGCAACTGCGGCAGGCTCTTACTTTGGGGCCAAATTCACGCTGATGCCAATGTTTAGGATCCCCGTTAAATTGAAAAAAGTTTCTTCGGCCTCTCCTTTAACACAGCGGACTGATGTCGCTAAAAAACGCTTCAAATTAGGGATGACGGTATTTTTAATCGCCATTGCATGGGGGTTTTATACCTTATGGGATGCGCCTGTACTCGGTATCGCCATTTTGTGTGGCATAGGGTTTGGTTTACTGATTGAACGTGCTCAAATTTGCTTTACTTCTGCATTCCGCGATTTATGGATCACGGGAAGAACTCACATGGCAAAAGCGATTATTATTGGTATGGCTGTCAGCGCGATTGGTATTTTTAGTTATGTACAACTCGGCGCCACACCAAAAATATTGTGGGCGGGACCCAATGCGGTTATTGGCGGATTGCTGTTTGGTTTCGGGATAGTGTTAGCAGGAGGCTGTGAAACAGGTTGGATGTATCGGGCTGTTGAAGGGCAAGTTCATTATTGGTGGGTTGGTTTTGGTAACATCATTGGAGCAACTATTCTGGCTTATTATTGGGATGATCTAGCTCCTTGGTTAGCCACTGATTTTGATAAGGTTAATTTACTCGAAACATTTGGTCCGCAAGGCGGCTTAGCTGTGACTTATTTGCTATTAGCATTAGCCTTTATTTTAATGTTGGTATGGGAAAAATATTTTTTCCGTAAGCGCACACAAACTCAAGCAATAACAACAACGGAGGCATCATGAGCCATAAAGAAATTATCCCTGACTATCGATTAGATATGGTTGGTGAGCCTTGTCCTTATCCAGCAGTAGCAACACTAGAAGCGATGCCATCGTTAAAAAAAGGGGAAATATTGGAAGTGGTGAGCGATTGCCCACAATCGATTAATAACATCCCTTTAGATGCAAAAAATTATGGCTATACGGTGTTGGATATTCAACAAGATGGGCCGACTATACGGTATTTGATCCAAAAATAAAGATATCCACCAGATACCCGTCATACTTCGCGCCGCAGCGTTGTTGGCTTCAATCGCAGACCCTAGTCACATACTTATGTATGCTACTAGGGCTCTACTCAATCGCCGCCTAGCTGCAACACGAATTATTTAGGGTATCCCGTTAAATATAAAACATAAAAAAATTAATTAATTGAGTTTCTAATGTAGTTCGGTTATTCATCTTTCCAATTTGTTAAATCAAGTACCAATTCACATTCATCGTCTAGATACGATCCCGTTGGGATAAAACCGAGCTTTTGGTAGAACTCAAAAGGACTTTCTTCTCCTTCGCCACAACTGTTATATAGACGTGGATAACCTTTCTTTTTTAAATAACGAATCACTTGCAGTAAAGCTTCTCGGCCAAACCCTAGTTTTTGATAGGGCTCTGCTATCATAAAACGCCATAGCATAATGCCATCATATTCGAGTTCATCATCATCTAATCCAGAGTGCAGCATGATAAAACCAACGGGAACATCATCAGCGTATATACCTCGATACCATGCACAATCTGAAAATTGAGCTTCAACAATAGAGTATGCATTATCCGCTACCATACTACGTTGTGCTTCACTAAGTGTATGGCTTAACAGACAAATTTCAGAGAAGTTATCTGCCGTAATTTTTTGCAGAGTGACAAGTGAATGTTCATCCACTTCTGGTTCGATGAGCTCTTTCATAACAATTCCTGCGATTGAAGTTTGACCTTATGGTTGCGACTTGATTATTTTTGTTATTGAAATGTAATTCAGCAGAGATTTGGCGGGTAGTCAATGACTTAATAGTGGCAATGCTAGCAAGGTCTAAAAAGTGATGGCAACACGATGAAATTGTGTTGCCAATGATAAAATAAATTGTTGATTAATGTTCGGCTTCACCACCGAGGACATCAATAAGGCGAGTGATAAGTGCACTGAGTTCGCCTGTCATTAGGGCATAATCGGCATCAAAGCGCTGAGCATAATCTTCTTTGCCAATATCATCGTTTTGTTCTTTTAATGTATCACTGAATTTTAACCTTTTTAGTGAACCATCATCCGAAAGCATAAACTGTATGCGCTCTTCCCAATCTAAAGCCAATTTAGTGACTAATTTTCCAGCTTCGATATGTGTGGCTATTTCGTCGGAAATTAATTCCTGTTTTTTACAACGGATAATGCCGCCCTCCTCAAGGATGGCTTTTAATTCAGCTTCATCCATCACAGAAAAACCTTGAGGTAGGGAGCCCGAACGGATCCACTCGGTTAAAGTCAGTTCGATTGGATCTTTAAATGTGAGTGGTACTACAGGAAGTGAGCCTAGGCTTTTACGCAGCAAAGCCAAGTTGTCTTCGGCACGTTTCGCACTTGCTGCATCAACAATAATTAGCTGATTAACAGTATCAATCCATATGTAGGTTTTGCTGTATTTACTGAATGCTCTAGGCAGTAATGCATGAACGACTTCATCTTTAAGGGAGTCTTTTTCTGTTTTTTTCAGTTTACGACCTTGGTCAGCTTCCAGTTTTTCGATTTTATCTTGTAGTTCTTGCTTAATCACTGGAGAAGGTAACATTTTCTCTTCTTTTTTCGCGCAGATCAGAATTTGGTTACCCGCAGCATGCGTTAAAGAGTCAGAACCCTTCATTGGTGACACCCAACCTGTTTGCATCATGTCTTGGCTACCGCAAGGGTGATAGGCGAGAGGGGCAAGCTGTTTTTCTAGATCGTCAGCACTGAGTGTCAGATCACGATTCAGACGATAGACCAATATATTCTTGAACCACATGAAAAACCTACCTTTGTTGATGGATTGCCTATTTTAGCCGATGGCTATGATAACGAATTGTCTGTTATTAAGCGAAAAAAAATGCCCTATCACATAATTTATTACGTGTAGCAGTATTAATGGCATGTTTTCTATACACTATAAGTACAGAACGAATACTCAGGTGGAGCAACGATGAGAATTGGAATTGATCTCGGTGGTACTAAGATTGAAGTTATCGCACTGGATGATGATGGTGAGACTTTATTTAGAAAACGGGTCGCGACGCCTCGTGGTGATTATCAAGCAACGCTAAATGCAATTGTGAGTTTAGTTAGCGATGCAGAATTAGCAACAGGGCAAAAAGGCACTGTTGGTGTCGGTATTCCAGGTACATTATCTCCAGTAACAGGACGGGTGAAGAATGCAAATTCAACATGGTTGAATGGGCAGTTTTTTGATGCGGATTTAGCCAAGCTGCTAGGACGCCCCGTAAAAGTGGCGAATGATGCGAATTGTCTTGCCGTATCAGAGGCCGTTGATGGCGCAGGCAAAGGCGCTAAAGTCGTGTTTGCCGTTATTATTGGGACTGGATGCGGAGCAGGAATTGCAATTAATGGGCAAGTGCACTCAGGGGGAAATGGTGTCGCTGGGGAATGGGGGCATAACCCACTACCTTGGCAAGATGAACAAGACCATGCATTTCTTCAGGGTGAACAATGTTATTGCGGTTTAGTTGGCTGTACCGAGCTTTTTGTTTCTGGAACGGGGTTCATGAGTGACTATCGCAAGTATACAGGTGAAACAAAAACAGGTTCAGAGATTATTGAATTGATTGGGGCAGGTGATCAACATGCGACGTCTGTGATGCATAACTATCAGTCGCGTCTTGCAAGAGCATTGGCCCAAGCCATTAATATGTTAGATCCTGATGTTATTGTGCTTGGTGGGGGAATGAGCAACGTCGATAATTTATATCAAACATTACCGCCATTAATTAGAAATTGGGTATTTGGACGTGAATGTGATACACCAATTCGCAAAGCAGTGCATGGCGATTCGAGTGGTGTACGTGGTGCTGCGTGGTTGTGGCCGCAAAATTAGGTATGACAATGATGACTTTTTGTGACTTATATTCAATTAAATCAATCTAATTAAGATAGGTAGTGACTTCACTTTATATCAAGTGCACTGTTTACATTCGTCACGCTGCAAGTTGCAGCGCTTTTCGTTTAGGTATAGGGCTATCCGAGGCCACATACTTATATATGTACAGCGAGATAATATCACTTGCTGCTTAGCTGCACCTCGAATTACTTAAAATCTATGAAGATCTTAAAATAGGGTTTTGAGCACTTTTCTGACTAAAAATGATTTTGCATCAATTTGTGTAGAGGAATTACAGATGAATAATATCTTTAAACTGTCGGCGCTAGCTTTGTTTATCACATTGAATGCCAATGCTGCGACAGTTGATTTACGTGTTATGGAAACGTCTGACATTCATAGTAACTTGATTGATTTTGATTATTATAAGGATAAATCAACAGATCAGTTTGGGTTAGTTCGAACTGCAAGTTTGATTAAAGCGGCTAAAGCTGAAGTAACTAATGCTGTGTTGGTGGATAACGGTGACTTAATTCAGGGCAGCCCATTAGCAGACTACATGGCAGCGAAAGGCATCGAAGAAGGGGGATCCCATCCAGCCCATAGTTTAATGAATACCATGGGGTATACCGTAGGTAACTTTGGTAACCATGAATTTAATTTTGGGTTGGATTACCTGAAAAAAGCCATTGCTGGCGCTAAATTTCCTTATATAAACGCGAATATTATTGATGCTAAAACGGGGGAAAACTTTTTTACACCTTATATTATCGTTGATACGCCAGTTAAAGATCGTGACGGCAAAGAGCATAACTTGAAGATTGGCTATATAGGTTTTGTTCCACCACAGATTATGATTTGGGACAAACCAAACTTAAGCGGTAAAGTTACCGTCAATGATATTACTGAAACCGCCAAAAAATTTGTGCCGCAAATGAAGAAAGAAGGTGCCGACATCATTGTCGCGATCCCGCACTCAGGCTTCTCTCAAGAGCCATATAAAGCGATGGCTGAAAATTCCGTTTATTACCTGAGCGATGTTCCGGATATTAATGCCATTATGTTTGGTCATTCACATGGTGTATTTCCAAGCAAGGAATTTGCAAATATTAAAGGGGTCGACATTGCCAAAGGAACGGTTAATGGGATCCCTGCTGTTATGCCTGGGCAATGGGGCGATCACCTTGGTGTCGTTGATTTGGTATTAAACAATGATGACGGGAGCTGGAAAGTTGTTGATGCAAATGCACAGGCACGCCCTGTTTATGATAAAGCTAATAAAAAACCATTAGTTGAGCGTGATAATGAATTGGCTAAAATCATTGATAAACCACACAATGAGACGCGTCAATTTGTTAGCAAACTGATCGGTAAAGCTTCTGACAATATGTACAGCTATTTGGCCTTAGTTCAAAGTGATCCAACGGTTCAGATCGTGAATGATGCCCAAATTGATTACACCAAACACTATATTCAAGGTGATCCTGATCTAGCCGATCTGCCTGTTTTAGCTGCTGCTGCACCATTTAAAGTCGGAGGAAGGAAAAATGCACCGGATGAATTTGTTGAAGTAGAAAAGGGCGATTTAACTTTCCGTAATGCCGCAGATTTGTATTTATATCCTAATACGTTAGTTGTAGTGAAAGCGACAGGCGCAGAAGTGATTGAATGGCTTGAGTGCTCTGCTGGTATGTTTAATCGTATTGATCCTCAATCGACATCCCCTCAAAGCCTAATTAATTGGGATGGTTTTAGAACTTATAATTTCGACACTATTAGTGGGGTTAATTATCAAATAGACCTGACTCAACCTGCAAAATATGATGTAGATTGTCAGCCTGTAAGCCCACAGTCTAATCGCATTAAAAATGTCACTTATCAAGGGAAGCCAATCGATCCTAAAGCCAGCTTCTTAGTCGCAACCAATAATTATAGGGCTTACGGTGGTAAATTTGCTGGAACGGGAGATAGCCATATCGCATTTGCTTCACCTGATGAAAACCGTTCAATACTTGCTTCTTATATTGCGAAGGTTTCTAAACAACAGGGCCAGGTTGCAAGTAAGGCTGACAATAATTGGTCTTTCTTACCGATTAAGACCGATAAGCAACTGGATATTCGTTTTGAGACATCTCCTACTGAGAAAGCTGCAACATTTATTAAGCAGCATTCATTGTATTCAGTAAAACAAGTTGGAACAGATAGCATAGGTTTTGCTATTTACCAAATTAATTTAACTGAAAAATAAGTGAAATATAATTAAATATAGATGTCCTATTAATAAATAGAATCCCTCGTTATTATTGATATTGTGTTAATAGTAACGGAGGGGTTTATTTTATGTGTTTTTTTAAAGTTAAAAATATAAAAATGTATGTGGTAATGTGTAAAGAAAATCAAATTAAATGAGATATCAATTTATATAAAAAAATTAAACATTAATTTTTTATATATTTTATAATTAAATTAATTTTTAAGGAAAGTTCCAAAATCATTTTTAATGATGATCAAATTTTAATCTTTTTAATTTACAAGACTTACTTGTTTTATTTATTTACCCATTATTGATTGATTAAAATAAGAGCGTCTGAAATAGATTCGATTGTGTTATACACGCCTAAAGGAATGTGAGAGAAATGTTGTTTATGTAAAAAACAGATGCCATTACTGTGATTTTTTAAATGATAAGTGATTTTTTGCATAGAGCAATCATTAATTAACCGTTATTTTATGATGTGTTTATAGTCAAAAAAAGAAACTCATAATATAGGTAATAATAATTATTATCTAAAAATGTAGCTAAGATAATATATATTTAAACATAAAATTGGTTTTTTTGGTGTTAATGTCGATTTTTCGATTTAAAGTAGGTTTTTAAGCCTATTTATCTCTATCTAATTTACAAAAATAGTTGTTAATTCTGGCTTGCTGTTTATTGATAACATTATGTTTTTATTGGTTTTGTTTATTGTTGATTCATTTCAGTGTTACCAATTAATTAAACTTCTTTACCTACTCGTGAATGAGTGAGGTTATTTGTTTTTAAACTCTGGATACGTAATATATTGGACATCAACTAATCTGAATCAAAGCATGAATAATAAATTCAGAGGTACCAGACATGGAAATTGAAAGATATAAATACTCATTATCAATTGGTCAAAGAATTAAATCACTCAGATTACAAAATGGTTGGAGTGGTGAAATGCTAGGTAAAGTAACAGGAATAAGCCAACAGCAAATTTCCCGTTTTGAACGTGGCATAAATAGAATTGATGTTGAATCATTAGCTAAATTTGCTAATGCATTTAATGTGAATATCGTAGTTTTATTATCTGATTATGACAAGACTATTTACGACAAAAATATATTTGTTGCAAATACCTTAGTTATTTAATTTCGGGAAGTAATATTAAAAGGACTTAGTACAACTTTAGTTATCAATATGTGTAGTTAATCATCCTTATTTTAATAATAAAGGATAGGACTCGTTTTATCTTACAAAGGTCAAATATGAAAAAATCTCTTTTGGTTTTATTAGTTGCATCTTCAATTTCAGCATCAGTTATGGCGGCAGATGGTGTTATTACATTTAATGGTGAGATTACTGCGACAACTTGTGATATCACTTCAGATAATGGCGGTAAAGACTTCACCGTTACTTTACCAAAAGTATCTACGACAGCATTAGCAAACGCTGGTGATATCGCTGGTGTAACTCAGTTTTCATTGAAGTTGGCAAACTGTACTTCAAACGTTGCTGTTGCAGCGAGCTTTGAAAATACAACCAGCACTGATGCAAGTAATGGTAACTTGAATCCAACAACCGGCCCAGCAGGTGTACAGATCCGTTTAGCTGACTCTGTTGGTACTCAGACAAAAGTAAACGGTGGTCCAGCTGGTCAAACGAATATCGTTGCAGGCAGTGCAACTCTGCCATTCCAAGCTTACTACTTTGCGAAAACTCCAGTAACTAACGCTGGCGTTGTTACTGCTCAAGTGAATTATACAATCGCATATCCATAATAGCAGAATTATCAGGAAGAGAAATCTTCCTGATATAAATGATCTAAAAAGTGGAAATATAATTTCCACTTTTTAGTATCAATATAATTAATCATTGATTATAAGTTTTATTTTTTATTATTTGGCAAAATGAAAGCTCTATTGTTTCTTGATGCTATATAAAAATACTATTTTAGTAAATAAGATAATTTTAAGGTTAAGTCATTATGATAACTCGAGCATCAATTATAAAGAAATTTATTTTATTCATTTCATTATTCATTTCATTATTCATTATATCGACGCCGATTTATGCTAGTGTAATTATTAATGGCACTCGTGTTATTTATAATGAAAAATCTAAGAGTAAAATTGCACAACTTGTTAATGAAAATAAATGGCCTGCTCTTGTTCAAGTATGGCTAGATAACGGTGATCCTAATGAATCACCCGAGAATATTAAAACGCCATTTGCTATCACTCCGCCTATTTTTAAAATGGGACCTGGTTCAGGTCAAAATTTGCGTATAACCTACCTTGGTGAGTCATTACCTAAAGATAAAGAATCTATTTATTATATGAATGTACTGGAAGTGCCACCAGAAGATCAAGATGCAATTGAAAAGCAACAAAATACTATGCAAATCGCTATTCGGACAAGGATCAAATTATTTTTTAGACCCGAAGGAATTGGCATGCCCGCATTGCTAAATGAAAAACTTAATTTTTCATTTGAAAAAACAGCTAAAGGTAATCAAGTATTAGTAAAAAATAACTCACCTTGGTATATCACCTTTCAAGATGTTTCAATTTCAAACGGTTCAAAAAAATTAAAACTTGAAGGAAATATGGTTGCACCATTTTCAACTATCTCACTAGGTAATGAAAATGGTAATTCGATACCAAATGAATTTATTAACTCTAAAAAAGTGAACTACAGCATAATTAATGATTATGGCGGTGTGGATCCCTACGAATCAAATATATAATTAAATGGTATTGATATGAAAATTAAATTAATATTTTTATTTATTTCCTTATCTTTTGGAGCTGGTCGGTTTGCACTCGCCGTAGAACAAAATCAGAATGAAAAAAAATATTCATATAATGAAGGTTTTCTGGTTGGTAACGCAAAGTCAATTTCTATAGATAAACTTTCGGAAGATCAAATTACTACTGGGGATTGGTCTGTTGATGTCTACTTAAATAATGAATTTATTTATAACAAAAATATTCTTTTCTATGAAAACGATAAAGGTCAAGTTGTTCCTTGCTTAACACAAGAAGATATTGACAGTTTTAATATAAAACCTGATTTTTTATCATTAATTACATCTAATGGACAATGTGAAGATCTTCAAGCGCTATCAAATGATGTGCAAATTCATTTAAAACAAGATGTTTTACGATTAGATATATTGATTCCTCAGGCGATGGTAGAACAGTATGCACGTGGTTATGTTCCAATCAGCTCCTTGAATGAAGGGGTTTCAGCGCTATTTATGAATTATAACGTTAATGGTTATAGTAGTCGTAGCAATGGAGAGGATGAGCACTCAGCTTACGGTAATATCTCCGCAGGGTTAAACTTGGGGTTATATCGGATTCGCCATCAATCTAGCATGCAATATAATCAGAATGATAAATTTCAACATGAAAGTATTCGAACTTATGTTCAGCGTGCATTCCCTGAAATAGAAAGTGAATTAACTGCTGGGCAATCATTTACGAGTGGTAGTCTTTTTGATAGTTTTTCCTATACTGGTGCCGAATTGGCTACTGATAATCGCATGCGCCCACAATCCTTACAAGGATTTGCTCCAACAGTAAGAGGAATTGCAAATAGTAATGCGCGAGTAAAAATTATTCAAAATGGCTATACAATTTATGAAACTAACGTATCGCCCGGCGAATTTGTGATCAACGACCTCTATGCAACGGGTTACGGTGGTGATTTGATTGTGGAGGTTACTGAAGCGAACGGCAGTGTTTCAACATTTATTGTTCCATTTTCTACAGTACCCGGCTTATTAAGACCAGGGCAGATTGATTACAGCATTGTTAGTGGTGAACTACGCGGGCCGAACACATCTTCCAATATATTTGTACAATCGACAGTGCAATATGGCCTAAGTAATATATTAACACCATTCGTCGGTATGCAGTATTCTAATAAATATCAGTCTGGAATGTTAGGCTTTGCGGTTAACACATATATTGGAGCTTTCAGCTTTGATATGGCTAGTTCTAAGGCTGAATTAAATAATGATAAAATCTATAAAGGTGCGCGAGCAAGGGTGACGTGGAATAAAGATATTCAAGCGACTAGCACTAATATCGCTTTAGCTGGATATCGTTATGAATCACAAGACTATTTAAGTTTATATGAAGCTGATACCTATCGTGATAGCTATTTGTATAATGGAGAGTCTATCAACCCAAGGCGAGCTCAATATATTTTAACCGTCAACCAAAATCTATTGGATTACGGAACTGTTTATGTAAGCGGCTCATTACAGACTTGGCGTGATAATTTACCAGACAGTAAACAATTACAGGCTGGGTATATGAATAACTTTAAAGGTATTGGTTACAGCTTTACCTATATGAAGATGTATCGTAATAGTGACCAAGGTGGTGATAATAACTATATGTTAAGCGTCACTGTACCATTCTCTCTTTGGTATCCAGAGCAAAATACAACTTTAACGAGCTCTGTAACACGTTCTGACGCAAATGATCGCTGGTCAAATAATACAAGTGTGAGTAGTTCATTTGGTGAAGATAACTCAATTTCGTGGAATGCTACGGCAAGTGATATTGGCCGTTCAAATAGTAACTTCTCAGGTAATATACAAAAAGAGTTTTCACTAACAGCAATTAACGCAGGCTATTCTCAAGGGCGTGATTATAAATCATTCTCAGCAGGTGCGAATGGAGCTTTGGTTGTTTACGAAGGAGGGATCATTCCTTCTCGTTATTTAGGTGATACCTTTGCTATTATTGAAGCAGAAGGTGGTGAAGGTGCATCCGTGTCATCATGGAACAATATTGTCTTGAATAAGCGTGGTCAGGCAGTCGTTCCATCATTAATGCCATATCAATACAACACACTTTATCTTAATTCTGAAAATATGAGTTCAGATGTTGAGATTGATAATAATATGGCGAAAGTTGCACCTTATGCAGGTTCAATATCATTAGTGAAATTTAAAACTCAAAAAGGTAATAATATTACTTATCGTATTATATTATCAAATAATAAATCAGTACCATTTGGCTCTGATATATATGATGAAAATAATAATAAAGTTGGTTTGGTGGGGCAGGGAGGATTAGTTCATTTTAATGCGACTGATGAACAAGGTTTAGTATTTGTAAAATGGGGAGATGCAAATGAACAACGCTGCAAGTTCTCTTATAAAATTAAAATTAATAAAGAAATTCCTGAAGCTACATGTTATTTATATTAAAAGCATTATATTAATGAATAATTAATGTTGCAATATATTTAACACGCCATTTTATTAGATTATAATTTATTGGGGTTATTTATGTTTATAATTAAACGGTCAATATTATTGATGGGGATCGTACTCTTTTTTATATCTGAGTTATCATATGCCAAATGTACTCAAGTGACTTTTTTTGGTGGGCCAGTTAGAGGAGGGGCTAAGTCTGATGTTAATATCTATGATAAAAAGTATCAGCCAGAGGGAACAACATTAGGATATGAATATGTATCTCCTCAGGATATGGCTTCACAGTTAGGTATTCCTATCGATCAGGTTTTATTTAGATGTGACCTTGCAGATAAAGATAAAATTTATCAGCTATATTATATACCGATAGGATATGGGATAGATAACTATACTCCATTTGGTACCGTAGATGGTATAGGCTATTGGAAAACTAATATGGTTGGATTAATGTTTAATTTTTTCATTGGTAATGGGGCCTCTTCCAGTACACAGTTTTATAGTAATTATACTGGCAATAATAGTAGTAATATTAGAAAGGAAACCATAGGCTACGATATAGATCCAAGTAATAATCAAAAAATAGTTATTAAGATGAAACACTATGCTGGTTTTACGACTAAACAAGTTCGCTCAAATCAGGCTGTTGGTACATCCTATGTAGGGCCTATTGGGGTAGTTAATCGGGGACAAATTGTCTTTAGCGGTCCTGGTATTAATGAAAATGGTACGGTAAGTAACGCTTATGCTGCAATCCCTCTTGCTATGCGCGTTATTTATGGCCGACTAAATAATGCCTGTGGTATTTCACGAGTAACACCTACTGTAAACCTAGGAACTCATTCAGCAAATAATTTACCATCCACTTTAACTAATTTTTCAGTAGATATTGAATGTCAAAGAGGATCAACGAAAGTAAAATATGGCTTTGTACCAAGTGAAGAAAATAGAATAACAGATGAACAGAACTATTTATTATTAGATCCTAGCTCAGGTGCTACAGCTAAAGGTGTAGCGATTGAAATATTAAATTCAAGCGGAGCAAGAGTTAAATTATTATCATTAGGTGCTGTAGGAGCACCAATTCCAACTACAAATAACTGGACTCCTGTTTCTGTATTAGGTGGGTCAGGGCTTCAGATGATTAACTTGACCTTTAGTGCTCGGTATGTGAAATACCCTACAGGAGGAACAGTTAAGCCTGGAAACGCAAACAGTAAAGCAACATTTTTAATCGATATGCAGTAATAATATCAAACAAGAGATACCTACGTTGCTAGCGGTAGGTATCTTATTATGAATTTATTAATAACAAGCTCTAGTCATAAGTAATATTTAAAGTCGGCTTGTTGTTAAATTGGTTGTATTCCACCTTTACAAAATCTGAACTGAGTTTTTTGGCCTCTCTAAGTGAGCTGGTTTTAATTTGGTTTTTACCATTACGGTAGCACTCAAGGCCAACTTGCTCACTATTCGCGACCTTCACTTCACATTGTGGTTCGTAAACATAGCCAAAAAAGGTGATAGTACCGCCACCAATTACATTGGAAGCGGCATAGGCAAAAGAAAAACTAGAAATGAGTACAGCAGTAACAGTGGCAAGTAAGGATAAGCGTTTCATAGTCTATCTCCTAATTGAACTAGCACATACTCGTCATACTTCAAATTGCAGCGTTGTTGAGCGACTTCACGAGCTTATTGCTCAGCTGCATCTCGAGTTATTCATGATGAATACAACAAATTCGAGTAGCGCGTTGCGGGTTCTCATTTATAAGTTTAGTTCAATTGCGAGTAATTAATATGACATATGCTAAGGAAATATGCATTTCACATAGTTTATCTTGCATGCGAGGAATTTTTAAACGATCATGCTGCTGTATAATCTTCTGCTCTGGTAATGAAAATAGCCTGTTTACCGAATAAAAACCGGAAACAGGCTAGGAATGGATTTGTTTTAGGTGTTTTATTAACAATTATTGTTTTGATGCTTTTAGGGAAAATAAACTTTTAAACGAACTAAATAACTGCTTAGAGAGCTGCCTTTAGTGGGTTTATTGTTTAATCCCATGGTGTTGGCGTATCATGAAAGGTGTAAATGAAAAGTGTGAACGATATTTGCCCTTGTTCTTTGTCGATACAAGGGCAAATTGAATGATTAAATCTTACTTGAAGATTTTGAATCTTGCTTCGTCATCCATAAAGTCTTTGTCACCAGCTGGTGCATTGATAGAACCAAATACCATTTGAGCACGTAATACCCAATTATCTGGTGTACCCCATTCTTTTTGAACGTGGTTATCAATTAGTGGATTGTAGTGTTGTAATGATGCACCCACATTTTCTTGTGCTAATGCAGTCCATACTGCGAATTGTGCGATACCGCTTGCTTGTTCTGACCAAATAGGGAAGTTGTCTGCGTACAATGGGAATTGCTCTTGTAAGCCTTTAACGACATTCATATCTTCAAAGAACAAGATAGAACCAGCACCTGCTGCAAAACTATCAATTTTTTGTTCAGTTGCGGCAAAAGCTTGAGCAGGAACAATAGCGCGCAAAGTTTCTTTGGTTAAGTTCCACAATTTTTTATGTTGTTCACCAAATAAAATGACAACACGTGACGTTTGTGAGTTAAATGATGAAGGAGAATGTTTGACTGCTTCTTTAATTAGTTTTGTAATATGATCGTGAGAAACAGGTAATTGATCGCCTAGGTTGTAAATAGTACGACGGTTTTTAATCATTTCGATAAATGCGTTTGACATGTAAGTCTCCTAGCTATTTATTAGCGCACGGTATTATATGAACAGTTCCAGACGCTGCTATTCATTTGATGAGTACTACTATATCGTTGTGGTTAAAAAATCATAGAAAAAAAATTTAACCGTAAAGTTCAAATTTTTAGGCTAAGTTAGTTTGCTAATAAAATTGTTAATATTCAAGTAATTAGTTGTGTTTTAGCACTTTTTGTGTAAATGGGTGAGTGATATTAAGGGAAATTAATGAAGAGAACTGAATAAGGGGAGTAGGGTACAATTTGATATACCCTACAGAAAGACTGATACATATAAATTTATTTAAGAGATGCTAAAGGTTGGGATATTTGTATTTTTGTCCCCCCAAAGTTATCACGAATATAGTTCTTAACTGCTTCAGTATGATAAATTTTTTCGAGTTTACTAAATGCAGGGTTATCTTTATTCTCTGTTTTGACGACTAACACATTAATCATGTCATTAATGCTACCATCATTCTGTTCGCGGAATAAAGAATCACTTAAAGCATTTAATCCCCCTTCTTGTGCGGCGGTATTACCAATAACGGCGATATCAACATCGGGCAAAGCTCTTGGGCCATGAGCATATTTTATTTGTTTAAATTCTAACTGTTTGGGATTATCAATAATATCATTAACAGAACCGGTTGCTTGGTTAAAATTAGGTTTTAATGTAATTAGTTTTGCCTTTTGTAATAATAATAATGCTCTTGCATGATTGGCGGTATCATTAGGGATCGCGACGAGTGCGCCATTAGGTAATTCATCTAACTTTTTATATTTAGATGAGTAAACAGCCATTGGCTCAAAGTAAGTTGTGGCAATAGCCGTTAATTTATTGCCATTATTTTTATTAAAGTCTTTCAAAAATCCCCAAGATTGAAATGCATTCACGTCAACATCACCATCGATAGTTGCAATATTGAGGGTGACACCATCATCAATAATTTTAACATCTATGTCTAAACCGGCATCTTTAGCTGCCTGTGATTGGGCAATAAATTGCCAAATATCCGCATCGCTACCATGACTACCAATAATGATTTTTTGCTCCTGAGTGCTGCTATTGGTGGTTTGTTTGACCTCATCCTCTTGTGAACAAGCAATCAAAGCAGAAACGGAAAGTGCTAATAATAATGCAGCTATTTTTTTCATTAAAGTATCCCAAACGTGTTATTTAAGAATATATAAGCAGATTGCGTAGAGGTAATTGAAATAACATTTCATCAGTAAGAATAACTTTTAGTTATATCTCTATATTATTAATAAATTGCTATATATTCGTCATACATCAAGATGTAAGGTTGTTGACTACGTAACGCCCAGTGAGTCGTAGAGTTTAGCTATACTCCTCGTCTATCTTCGTTTGTGGTTTATCTGTACCTCCAATTATTTAGAGTATATCGATATACTTTTAAATTATTTTAGTATTTTATTAACGTGCTATTTAATTAATAAAACTAACAACTCATAAGGTTTTATTATGTCAGCATATCCACTACCGATTATTGATCTTCGTGAATTAGATGATCCAAGTACCCGTGAAAACTTCTATCAAAAATTACGTTTTACAGCACGTGAAATCGGTTTTTTTTATCTTATTGGGCACGATGTTTCATCGGAACAACGAGAAAATTTATTAGCCACCACGAAACGCTTTTTTTCTTTACCAATAACCGAAAAAAGTAAAATAGATATGAGCCATTCAAAACATTTTCGTGGCTATACTGGGTCAACACAAGAAAATACGCGTAATCAACCTGACTATCGAGAACAAATTGATATTGGTGAAGAGCTGCCTGCATTATCTTTAACAGAACAGGATCCTATTTGGTTTAATTTGCAAGGGCCAAATCAATGGCCTGATGCACTACCTGAATTAAGAGAGCAGGCGCTGGCTTGGCAATCGGCTATGAGAGCAACTGCAATTAAATTAATTAAGGCATTTCTTGTTGCATTAGAGCTTCCTGAAAACAGCTTTGATCCTATTATTGCTGATCCTGCCCAGCATTTATTGAAACTAATTCATTATCCTGCACGTGAAAATAGTTTTAATGGGGAACAAGGTGTTGGTGCACATAAAGATGCAGGGATCTTAACTTTATTATGGCAAGACAACATTGGCGGATTGCAGGTTGAGACGGATAGTGGTTGGGTTGATGTTGCACCTTTAGAAAATGCTTTTGTTGTCAATATTGGTGAGGTTTTTGAATTAGCCACCAATGGCTACCTACGTGCGAATGTTCATCAGGTAGTTAGAAAGCAAAACAGCGTGTCACGCTATTCGATCGCCTATTTTATTACGCCGAGTGTATTTGCGAATGAAGTACCCTTATTACCTCTACCTGCTTATTTGGCTAAACAAGCATTGGGGCCTGATAGCGATCCACTAAACCCTTTATTTACGAATTTGGGTAAAAATGCCATCAAAGGGCGACTACGTTCACATTTATCAGTAACGCGCCAATTTTATCCGGAGGAATACGAGCAAATAATTAAAAATAGCAATATCTTATGATGTACTTAGCATACAGCTGAGCGTTTATTTTATTGGAGTACCATGATGTCAAATCGCTATTATAAAAAAGAGCTTAACGGGCACACATTAGCAGCAGAAACATTAATGATGAGCTATGGATATGATCCACAGCTTTCAGAAGGTGCGATTAAGCCCCCTGTATTTTTAACTTCTACATTTGTATTTAAAACGGCACAGGAAGGGAAAGCATTTTTTGATATGGTTAGTGGGCGCACACCAACGCCTGAAGATCAAAAACAAGGGCTTGTATACTCTCGTTTTAATCATCCAAACAGCGAAATCGTTGAAGACCGGCTCGCGTTATATGAAGGTGCGGAGAGTGCGGCACTGTTTTCTTCAGGGATGTCAGCGATCACTACCTGCCTAATGGCATTTTTGAAGCCTGGAGATGTATTACTGCATTCTCAACCATTATACGGTGGAACGGAAACGCTATTCTTAAATACATTGGCTCGTTTTGGTATTACTTCAATTCCTTTCGCAAATGGCTGCGATGTGGAATCGATAAGAGAAGTGATTAAAGGTGTTGATCCAGCTAAAAACATTGCAGCTATCTATATCGAAACACCTTCGAATCCATTGAATACGTTAGTGGACATTCACTTATTGAGCGAGCTAACCAAAGAGATAGCGCAAACGCGTCAAAACGAGAAACCACTATTGATCTGCGATAACACCTTACTTGGGCCAGTTTTCCAGAAACCGTTATCATTAGGTGCTGATTTAAGTGTGTACTCACTAACTAAATATGTTGGGGGTCATTCTGATTTAGTTGCCGGTGGTGTTGTTGGTAGCCGTCAGCTATTGAATAAAGTTCGTGCGCAACGTAATGCGATTGGTACACAGCTTGATCCGCATTCAAGTTGGATGCTTGGACGTTCACTGGAAACATTACAGTTACGCATGGAAAAAGCCAATGATAATGCCCTGCAATTAGCGACGTTCTTGCATCAACACCCCAAAGTCAAAAAGGTCCATTATCCTGAGTTTTTACCACCAGAAAGTATTGAATATCAAATCTATCAACGTCAATGCACAGGTGCAGGTTCAACCTTTTCAATTAATGTCGGAGAGAATGAAGAGGACGCATTTAATTTCTTAAACCATCTGGCACTGTTTAAGCTTGCGGTGAGTTTAGGTGGTACAGAATCTTTGGCTTGCCATCCTGCATCGACAACCCATTCAGGGATTGCAGCATCAGTTCGCCAAGCAACAGGTATTGAAAGTAACTTAGTCCGCTTATCAGTAGGAATTGAAAACGTTAATGATTTAAAGCAAGCGCTATCGCAGGCTTTGGATGCTATCTAGTTTGAAAAATTGCAGAGGCATTAGCCTCTGCGGATTGTTTTTAGTTAACTCGATATTGGCTAGGTAATTCACTAAATCCAAAACCATTGGTTTTTTTCACGGGGATCTGCACAGGTATCCGTTCTTTCATTGCCTCAACATGGCTAATGACCCCAATGGTTTTACCTGAGGCATTTAGACTTTCTAAAGCATCTAAGGCGATATCCAAGGTTTCTGGATCGAGCGTCCCAAATCCTTCATCAAGGAATAATGATTCCAACTGCGTTTTATTGCTCACCATATCTGATAACGCCAATGCCAATGCGAGGCTGACCAAGAAACTTTCGCCTCCGGAAAGGGTTTTGATATCCCTGATGGTATCGGCTTGCCAGACATCAATCACTTGTAATTCAAGATCAGAATTATGGCTCCGTTTTAAGATATAACGCCCATGTAGCTTATCGAGCCGCTGATTGGCGAGCGAAATAAGACAATCAAAGGTTAAGCCTTGTGCATAGCGACGGAATTTATCTCCCTCGGCAGAGCCAATTAATTCATTGAGTAGTCCCCAATCATCACAATGCGCTTGGCTTTGTTCTATTTCCTGTAATAGGCCACGCTGTTGGTGGCGTTGCTGCTTATCAGTATTTAGCTGACTGATAATTTGCCCTTGCTGCTGATTGAGATTTTTTATTGCACTATCAAGTTCATTAATATCATGCTGCAATTGTGCTTGCTGGGTATTTAACATCTCTTTTGGCTGTTGTGCCAAATGCTCTTGTAATGCTAACTCACCTTCTTTATAACGTGTTTCTGCTTGTATGCAGGATTGCTTTAATTGTTGATGTAATTGTTCTAATCGCAATTTTTCTTCAGCTGATAATAACGCTTCCAAAAATGTCTGCTGTGTCGCAAAAGGGCTGTTTATCAGTGCTTGATTAAAATGTTCTTGGGCGCTGCTCTGTTGCTGCTGACCCTTCTCAATCGCACTGCTAACTTCACGATAGCTCCCTTTTAGTGATGCGATTTCTTTTTCACGATAAGTCACTTGCTCGTTGAGCTGTTGTAGCTGAGCAGTGATCTTCTCTTGTTCTACGCGTAATTGGCTGACAAATTGTGAGATGGATTGACCTCCCAGCAATGATTGTCGCGAGTGCTGCTTTTGTTGCAGTAACAGTTGCAGTTGTTGTAACTGCTGTTGGCTATTTTCTAATTGTTGTTTCACCGTAGCTTGTTGAGCGACTTCGGCCTGTAACATAGCCTCTGTGACGGCAATTTTTTTGGTGAGATCTTGGATGGCCTGTTTTTTGACTTCATATAACTGACCGCGTTTTTCTAGTCCATCAAACCACTGAGAAATGTGTTCATTAGCCGGTAATTGAAAGGCTGATAATGACGATTGCAGTTGTTGATGTTGTTCATTATATCGTTGTTGCTGAGTCACTAGCTGCGTTTGGGTTTCATCGATTGAGCGTTGAATGTGCTGTATGCGCTCATCAAGTAAAGTTAACGTTGATTGTTGCTGCTTATTTAATGATTGTTTTTCATGCAACTGATGCTTTGATTGCTGATATTCACGTTCTAGTAACGTGAAATCCTCCAAGAGCTGTTGTTGGCGAGAGAGCTGTTGCTGGCTTTGATTGAGCAGCTGCTCTACGGCGCTTTGCTCAATCGCTAAATCATCAATCATTGCTTTCTGACAGGTTGTTACCCACTGTTTTTGTATGTGACTTTCTTGATTGGCAAGTTGTAATAGTGCTTGCTGGTTGTCCTCTTGTCGTTGAATATCCTTTTGCAATTGTGTTTGTTGAGTGACTAAGGTGTGTTTGAGTTGCTCAAATTGCGTTGTTAGTTCATGTAAACGTTGTTCTGTTTGGCTCGGCTCAATGGCTTGATATTCGGTTACCGCAGGGTGTTCAGTTGCTCCACAAAGTGGGCAAGGGTTACCTGCGATCAGCTGTTGGCGTTCTGTTTCTAAGCTGACTATTTTTTGTTCTAATCGTAATCGAGCCTGTAAATCGGTTAAATGTGGCTGAGTATGGCTAATTTGTGTTTCTATCTGTTGGCACTGTTTTTCAACTTGTGTGATTGATTGGGTAATCTCTTTTTGTTGAGTTAATTTAATTTGCTGCTGATTTTGCAGCTCTTGCCATTGAGTAAGCAGAAGGGGTAACAATTGTAGATGCTGTGCTGTTATGCGCAATTGCTCAACAGATTGGCTAATTTTTTCAAGATCATGAGTTTCCAGCCATGCTAAATATTTTTTTTCAATTTGCTGGTAAATAGCACTATCTTGCTCAACTTGTTGTTGAAGTTGCGCATATTGTTCGGTTTGTTGCTTTTGTTCATTGCATAACGTTGCATATTGTTGTTTTAGTGTCTGCTGTTTCTGTTCAAGCTGGGTAACTTGTTTTTTAGATTGTTCAAGATATTGCTCCTGTTGACGCCATGAAGCAATATGTTGCGAAATTAGTACATCTTGTTGGTTTTCTTGCAAATAATGCTGAATAGTGCTGAGTTCTGTATTTGACAGTGTTATTTGCTGTTGAGCACGTTCAATTACGGTTTGTTTTGTTTGATGTTGGGATTGATATTGATTTTGTTGCTCTAGTATTTCTTTAATTTGCTGATTTAAATTAATAATTTCGTTATCTAATGGGCGAACTTGGTTATCGATCACTAACGTTTGTTGCTGGACGTAGCTTAGGTGCTGCGTATTTTGCGTATTAACTTGTGTTAATTGTTCTTGTAATGGAGCTAGCTGTTGAGTCTGAGTATTTAGAGCCAGTAAAAGATTTTGCTGTTTTTCTAATAATTCATTTAGTGATTGTTGTTGGCGCTCTACATCTTGCCATAGAGGGCGTAGGTGCTCAGCAGGGATGTTATCAGTGAGTTTTTTTAGTTCAGGTTCAGCTAATTGATAGGCACTTTGAGCTTGTTGCAGCTCTAATTGCTGCTGTTGTAAACGTATATTGAGTTGCTGTTGGCGTTGCTGCCAATGTAGTATTTGCTGATTTTGTGTACGCTTTTGATTTAACTCTATTTCTTTTTCAGCCAAACGTTGTTGTTCAGTGAGTAATGTTTGATATTCATCTTCTGTGAGTAAGTGAATACTTTGTGCACGAGCTTTTAAAATTTCTAAATCATTTTTAACGTGTTTGTGCTGACGATAAATGTAACTCGAGATTTGGCTATAAATTTCGGTGCCAGTGATTTCCTCAAGTAAATCAGCTCGTTCTTTTTCACTGGCATTCAAAAAGGCTGCAAAATCACCTTGAGATAGAAGGATTGATTTAGTGAAACGGCCAAAATCGAGCCCAGTAATTTGAATAATTTGCTCTCTGACTTCACTGATTTTCTCAGCGATAATTTTGCCATCATTCACCGTGGCTAACTCGGCCTTCGGTGACTGTAATTTACCATCAGGCTTATTACTTGCGCGTCTTTGGCTCCAAAAAGCGCGGTAGGCTGTTCCTTTCACTTCAAACTCAACTTCCGCAAGACATTCGCCTGTGTGACGGGTCATGAGTTCATTTTGGCTGGCTGATAAGGTATTTAAACGCGGAGTTTGATGATAAAGAGCAAGACAAATCGCATCTAACAGTGTTGTTTTACCAGCTCCGGTAGGGCCAGTAATGGCGAATAGGCCTTGGCTGATAAAAGGTTCTTGGTTAAAGTCAATTTTCCATTCACCTTTGAGGGAGTTAATATTTTTAAAACGTAAACTCAGTATTTTCATGCGTCCCCCTCAAGCTCAGAACGTAATGCATCGTGAGATTGTTTAAATAGCAGTAAGAGCCGTTGTTCTTTTTCTTTATCGCCCAGTTCTTCTTCTGTTAAGCGACGTAAAAACACCTCTTCGGCGGTAAGCTCATTTAATGTTTCATTGGCGAGAGCTGTCTGTTGGCCTTGTGGCTGCTTGCGAGCTCGACGTAACAAAACCACGTCAACAGGTAAATCTTTAACCAATGCTTCAATACGTTGCTGTATATCAGCAAGGTAGTCTTGGCTGGCAACCTCGATATCCAGCCAAATGGGTTGAATACTGTCATTATTATTTATTTCATTTAGCTGCTTTTGGATATCGGCAAGTGATCCTTTGAGGGTTTTTAATGGCTGAAATATAGGGATCGGTAATTGTTGAATTTGAGCGATATCACTGCGATCGAACTCCACTAAACAAACGCTTTTTTGTTGTTCAGCTTCATCAAAACTTAATGCAATAGGTGACCCGCAATAGCGAATGTGCGGTTTTCCGCCGATGACTTGTGGACGATGGATATGCCCCAATGCAATATAGTCGGCAGGGGGAAAGGCTCCTGATGGAAAGGCATCTAGGGTGCCGATATAAATATCCCGCACAGAATCAGAAACTTCGGCACCAACAACGGTTAGATGACCTGTGGCAATAATCGGAATTTCAAGCCCCAGAGCTTCACGTTGTTGCTGGGCTAGTTGATAGCTACACTGATAATATTCACTAATTGCATTTTGTAGTGAGAGCTGTTTTTGTTCGCTACTTTGCCCTGCAACGCTGAGTTGAATATCCCTTGGGCGCAGAAATGGGATAGCGCATAGCAATGCCCCAGGCTCACCTTGTGCATTTTTAAGTGTGATGACATGGGGTTGACTACCCGAGGTGACAACATCAGTATTTAAATAAGCCAGTAGTGAGCTGGTTTCATTTAACACAGAAACGGAATCATGATTACCGCTGAGTATCACCAATTGGCAGCCAGTTTGTTGTAAAGAGACGACAAATTGGTTGTAAAGTTCTCTTGCATAGCTGGGCGGTGAGCCCGTATCAAAGATATCACCGGCAACAATGACAGCATCAACCTGATATTGTTTAACTTGTTCGATTAGCCAAGTTAAGAAATATTGGTGTTCCGCAGCACGGCTTTTTGTAAAAAAATATTGGCCAAGGTGCCAGTCAGAGGTATGGATGATACGCATCAATATAGGTTCCTAAGGATGGCTAATCGTCATATTTAAAGTTGCAGTTACCAACGCTATCACTTGAAGTATGACGAATACTGGAATTGAAATTATGCTAATTGAACGTTATGCAGTATACCTTATCAGAGCGCGTTGATGCGGAGAATTGTCGTTTTGCTCATATGACCTCGATATTTCACTAAAATGACAATTATTATCGGACTATCATCATTGAGTGTTAACATTCATAATTCTGTCATAAAAGTGACGCATAATGATTTTACTTTTAATAATCTCTTCTTATTTACAGGATTAATCATGGCAAGACGCATTCTAGTAGTTGAAGATGAAGCGCCCATCCGAGAAATGGTTTGTTTTGTACTAGAGCAGAATGGTTTTCAGTCTATTGAAGCTGATGATTATGATTCCGCAATTGCGCAGTTAGTTGACCCGTTACCTGATTTGGTGTTATTGGATTGGATGATCCCGGGTGGTTCAGGGATCCAAGTAATTAAACATATGAAACGTGACAGTGACACGCGTGATGTGCCCGTGATGATGCTGACTGCGCGTGGGGAAGAGGAAGACCGAGTAAAAGGGCTAGAAGTTGGGGCTGATGATTATTTGATTAAGCCTTTTTCACCAAAAGAGCTGGTGGCTCGTGTTAAAGCCATTTTACGTCGTATTTCGCCGATGGCGACAGAAGACATCATTGAAATGAACGGGTTAACATTAGATCCAACCTCTCACCGTGTCAGTAGTCAAGATACGCCTATTGATATGGGGCCAACGGAATATAAATTACTGCATTTCTTTATGACTCACCCTGAGCGGGTGTATAGTCGTGAGCAGCTACTTAATTATGTTTGGGGCGCAAATGTTTATGTAGAAGATCGCACCGTTGACGTACATATTCGCCGCCTTAGAAAGGCATTAGAAGTCGAAGGGCATGATAAAATGGTGCAAACAGTTCGTGGTACGGGCTATCGCTTCTCAACGCGTTACTGATAACTAAAGGGGATTCCCGCGTGCTTGAACGCTTATCATGGAAACAGCTGATTTTAGGGCTGTTTTTATTTATTTTACCTGCATTAATTTTATCTTTATTTATCGGCCATCTTGCATGGCTGTTGGTGATTTCGCTTGCAGCAGCGTTGATTTGGCATAGTTATAACTTAATGAAACTGTCATATTGGTTATGGCTAGACCGTAGTATGCTCCCTCCTGATGGTAAAGGTGGATGGGAACCCATATTTTACGGGATATATCAAATGCAACAACGTAATCGTAAACGTCGTCGTGAGCTAGGACAATTAATTAAGCGGTTTCGAAGTGGGGCTGAATCTTTACCTGATGCCGTGGTAATGATGACGCTTGAAGGGAATATTTTTTGGTGTAACCGCCATGCCCAACACTTATTGGGTTTTCGTTGGCCTGAAGATAGTGGACAACCTATTTTTAACTTACTACGTTACCCTGATTTTAGTCGTTATTTTACCTTACAGAATTATGAGCAACCGTTAACGCTTGAGCTGAATAGTGGTGCGATTGTTGAATTTCGTATTCTTCCTTATACGGAAGGTCAATTATTAATGGTGGCTCGCGATGTCACTGAAAAACGTCGGTTAGAAAAAGCACGTAGAGATTTTTTTGCTAACGTAAGTCATGAGTTACGCACGCCATTGACGGTTATTCAGGGGTATCTTGAAGTACTGGATGACCAAGAAAATACCTCACCCGCCAATAAAAAAGCCCTTCATGTGATGCAAGAACAAGCACACCGTATGGATAGCTTGGTTAAGCAATTATTGCAACTATCACGTATTGAAGTGGCTCCACAAATTAGTTTAGATGAGCAGATTAATATCCCTGTTATTTTAAAAATGATTGAGCAAGAGGCGATTAGCTTAAGTCAGGGGCGGCAACAATTTGAATTTTCTGTCGATGAAAAATTACGTGTTTATGGTAATGAGGAACAACTGCGTAGTGCGGTAGCAAACTTAGTGTATAACGCGATTGCTCATACACCTGAAGGCTCAACTATTCGTGTTAGTTGGCAGAAAAATCATCATGGCGCACGCTTTAGTGTGGCAGATAATGGTACAGGGATCCCTGCTGAACATATCCCTCGCTTGACCGAGCGTTTTTATCGTGTTGATAAAGCAAGGACTCGCCATGGGAGTGGCGGAACAGGTTTAGGCTTAGCCATCGTCAAACATGCTTTACAGCACCATAATAGTCAGTTAGTGATCACCAGCCAACTTGGCAAAGGCAGTGAGTTCTCTTTTACTTTACCACCGGTGTTGATTGTAACTGATAAGAAAACGGTTAAGACAGTATAAATAGCCCCTAACATGATCCTTGATGAAAGTGGCAGCTAGTTGCCGCTTTTGCTTGTTAATTCAACGTATATATCCCTTTTTTAGATGTTTATTTGTTCTTTTTTAGTGATAAAAGCCAGTAGCCAAGGTCAACTTTCTCTAAACTCTAGCGACTTCTCAGGTCATTCGATATTCTATTTCCTCGTCCTCATTTAGCCACTGTCATGGTAAATAGCGAGAGTGAATAATCGCATATTGATTGTTTTTTGTTCAAATCATATAGTGTATATTCGTAGTTTACTGACAGTAATCACTGGCTAGCAAAAATACTTTAGTGTTTTATGCTTGTTTTCTGGTTTGCTATTGCCTTTTTACCCTATAAAAGTTTTACTTGTAGCCAGTTATTGGCGATTTTCCCTATTTTCTGAGTTTTCATCTTGCCTGATGTGATAAATAATACACATTGTATTGTTAATGGCTTGTTAATTAAAATTCTATGCTCTACATGGTTCGAGGTATAACTAGGCGGCGAGTGAGTGAAGTGCTAAGGGCATACAAAGGTATGTGACTAGTCGGAACGAATGATGCCATTAGTGTTGTAACTTGAAGAGTGACGAGTGTGTCGTCAATTATAATTCAAAGAGATACCTATAGGCGTCTCTACATTTTCTAATATCGTTACATAGATTTAATATAAAATATGGCTCATCGTTTAACATCCAGAGATATTATTGCCTTAGGTTTTATGACCTTTGCGCTATTTGTTGGGGCTGGAAATATCATATTTCCACCTATGGTCGGCTTACAAGCAGGTGAACAAGTTTGGACCGCAGCCCTTGGTTTCCTTGTAACTGGCGTTGGTCTCCCCGTTTTAACCGTTATTGCACTAGCTAAAGTCGGTGGTGGCATTGAATCCTTAAGTACACCTGTAGGCAAAACCGCAGGTTTATTACTTGCCGTTGTTGCTTACCTTTCAGTTGGGCCTTTATTTGCGACACCTCGTACCGCAACCGTATCATATAAAGTGGGCATAGCACCGTTACTTGGCGGTGAATCTGACATCTCGCTATTGATTTACAGTGCGGTCTATTTTGTGTTAGTGATCGGTATTTCATTGTATCCGGGAAAATTACTCGACAGTGTTGGCCACATACTCGCACCGGTGAAAATGCTGGCTTTAGCTATCCTTGGCGTTGCTGCGGTATTGTGGCCGGCAGGTGAACCACTGCCTTCAACAGATGCATATCGTGATATGGCATTCTCTAATGGATTTATCAATGGTTATTTAACCATGGATACGTTAGGGGCGATGGTATTTGGTATTGTCATTGTTAATGCTGCGCGTTCGCGAGGAATTGAAAACTCTTCATTATTAACGCGTTATACTATGTGGGCTGGTTTAATTGCAGGGGTATTGCTGACACTGGTTTATCTATCATTATTTAAATTAGGTGAAAACAGCGCATCAATTATTCCTAATCCACAAGATGGGGCAGACATTCTGCACGCGTATGTTCAATATACCTTTGGCGATTATGGTAGTTTCTTCCTAGCTGTTCTGATTTTCGTTGCTTGTATGGTGACGGCGGTCGGTTTGACTTGCGCTTGTGCTGAGTTCTTTAGCCGCTATGTGCCGATTTCATATCGTACTTTAGTGCTGATACTTGGCGTGTTTTCTATGGTGGTCTCTAACCTTGGCTTAAGTAAGCTGATTGCATTTTCTGTTCCTGTGTTAGTGGCGATCTATCCACCTTGTATTGTGTTGATCTTACTTAGCTTCACGCTCAAGTGGTGGCGTAACCCAAGTGTAGTGATTGCACCAACTATGTTGACGAGTTTTGTGGTTGGGTTGATTGGCGCTGCAAAAGCATCAGATAACCTGAAAGATTATATTCCTGAATGGATGACCTCTATTCCACTGTATCAGCAAGACTTAGCGTGGTTATTGCCTTCGATTGTCGTGCTAATTGTTGCAGCTGTTTGTGATCGGGTGGTGACGCCAGCAACTGAGCATCATCAGGCTTAATAGAACTATATTAAAAACCAAAAGGAGCAAATTTGCTCCTTTTGGTTTATTTGAAATAGGGATAGTTTAATTAACGCCAACAGCACTACCCGCAGGGCGTCTTACATCGTTTGCCCCATAGATATAGCCTTGGCGAACTTTACCTGAAACAGCAGAGTCATTACCTGACGAATCCGTTTTGTCACCTTTTGCATCAGGTACAGGAACCATAATCAGCTCAGCGGCTCCCCATGGGGTTTGCTCCACCATCTTGTAGCCCATCTTATCAAGTAAGGCTAAACTATCTTTAGAGACGCCTCTTTCTTCATAATAGACCTCATCAGGTAACCATTGGTGGTGGATCCTTGCAGCATTTACCGCTTCTTGTGGCGGCATGCCATGGTCGATAATATTCAATGCGGTTTGTAGGGTAATTGAGATAATACGCGATCCTCCCGGTGAACCAAGTACTAGGAACACATGGCCATCTTTAGTCACAATGGTTGGGCTCATTGATGAAAGTGGGCGCTTACCGGGAGCAATAGAGTTTCTTTCCCCTTGCACTAGCCCATACATATTTTTTTCACCGACTTTAGTGGTGAAATCATCCATTTCATCATTTAAAAAGAAGCCGGTACCCGGCGGGATCACCACTGAGCCAAAACGGCCATTGATGGTATAGGTGGTTGAAACCGCATTACCTTTATCATCGACAACAGAGTAGTGAGTCGTTTCTGGTTTTTCATGTGGGCCAACACCCGGCTGAACTTGAGTTGATGGTGTGGCTTGATTTGGTTTGATCTTTTTGCGCAGTTCTTCCGCATAGGCTTTGCTCAGCAATTTATCCGTTGGGTTATCGACAAATGCGGGATCACCTAAGAACGTATTTCTGTCCATATAAGCATGGCGCATCGCTTCTGTTAACGTATGGATATATTCAGCGGAATTGAAGCCCATTCCTTTAAGATCATAGTTTTCTAATATATTCAGCGTTTGGCAAATCGTTACACCACCTGAGCTAGGTGGTGGCGCAGAGATAAATTTATAGCCACGATAGGTGCAGCTAACTGGTGTTGTATCGGTGATCGTGTAATTTGCAAAATCGTCGGCAGTTAAGATGCCGCCATTCTTTTTAGAGGCTTGTTCAACAATTTTAGGGATCTCGCCTTCATAGAAAGCCTTAGGTCCTCCTTTTGCTATTTTTTCCAGTGTATTAGCTAGATCGGTTTGTACTAATAGATCACCCGGTTGGAAAGCGCTACCGTCAGGCTTTAAAAAGATGCGTGCCACTTCAGGATCTTGCTTAAAGCGATCTGTCGTCGTATCCAGTACGTCAGTATCTGCTCGCGTCAAAATAAATCCTTCTCTGGCTAATTTAATCGCCGGCTCCATCACTTGTTGGCGACTCATGGTGCCATATTTTTCAAGAGCATAATCAAGGCCTTTGACAGTACCTGGAACACCGGAAGCTAAATAACCATAAAGGCTGGCATCTTTAATGAGTTTGCCATCTTTATCGAGATACATGTCTGCATTAGCTGCTTTAGGGGCCGTTTCCCTGAAATTGATAAAAAGATCGTTGCCATCAGCAAGGTGGATTGTCATAAAACCACCACCACCAATATTGCCGCAGCATGGGTTAACGACCGCTTGTGCATAACCAACAGCAACAGCAGCGTCGACCGCGTTACCACCAGCCTTAAGGATATCAGCACCAATCTGTGATGCTAAATGTTGAGAAGATACCACCATGCCTTTTTGTGCCTCAACAGCAGGCTCTGAGGCAGCAAATAACTGAGGTGAGATAAGTAGCGAAAGTAGTAGGGCAGAAGGGCGCCATGATGTTTTTATCATTAGTATCTCCTGATGAATGTATGAGATTATGTAACATAAACGACTAATGTGAATTATTTGTTAATCATTTGTGCGCTTAATGTATAGCATAAAATAGTTGAGATAACTGAAGGATAAAACTGAAAAGTGTTAACAAAATGCTAAAAAATTTATTTTGAGGGAATTTTTCGTGGCAATAATGAGGCACACAGGGGTGCCTCTAAAGATATTTTTTGAGTTTATTTTTGATTAAATAAGGCGATATGGATCCAACCATTATTGGTTAGAACTAAAGGACTTTGTTGTGATTTTTCAGCTCGTTCTTGGCTGGTTTTAATTTGTGGATAAGCGGCAATCACTTTTTCATTTTTAGCCCAAGGTGCGACGTCTTCAATCTTTTGCTTGAAATTAGCAATTGAAACTTTTTGTCCACCACGCTCAGCTGGCTCAGTAAAGTTAGTGACTTCGGTGACGACAAATTTACCGGTGCAGAAGCTACCACGACCTGAGAAATCGGCTTTTGTCGCGTCAAAGAATTTTTGACCTTCGCTAGTTAACGTAAACTCTACGCCATCACCTGATTTCTCAGTGCCCCACATATCCTTAACAACAATTTGTTTGTTCGCTTTATTTAATAGTCCCGCATCAACCAAAGTATCTAATTGTTCAATAGTACGTGTATTGGATGGTGCTAAAAAACCAGCAGGGAATGAGCCTGTATTAATACAAATAGCAGGTTTTGTATCGAGATAATCTTGAATGGATTTTTTGAAATTACTTTCGGATGCCGTTTGGTTATTATCACAGCCAGCAAGTGCCACTCCAGCAATAACAATGGATGCTAACATTTTGAACTTCATGACATTTATCCTACTTTATGATTGTCTTAGCGATTAAGCTAAAAAATGTAACTAATTATTGATAAATGTAACCATATTATAAATATTGAAACCATGAAAGTATGGTTCGCTATATATTCTTAAATATATTGAATTTTAAGTTTAATTAAGAATTTTCTAGCAATCGCTATTGCAAAAAAGATGACAAGACAGGAGGGAATAATATGATGGCAATCTCTAAAAATGGAAAAATCGGCACAAGCAACGCCTATGCCGATCTATAAAAACTTAAAAGGTCTTAATTACAGACCCGTTGCGTTTTTGGTCAGGTAGTCAGCAACGCCTTTAGGAGATGCGTTCATACCTTCTTTTCCTTTTTCCCACTGAGCTGGGCAAACATCACCGTGCTCTTCGTGGAATTGCAGCGCATCAACCATACGCAGCATTTCATCAATATTACGGCCTAGTGGTAGGTCGTTAACGACTTGGTGACGAACAACACCATTTTTGTCTACTAAGAAAGAACCACGCAGAGCAACACCTGCTTCTGGGTGCTCGATGCCGTAAGCTTTCATGATTTCACGTTTGATATCAGCAACCATTGGGTATTTAACTTCACCAATACCGCCATTATCAACAGGAGTTTTACGCCATGCGTTGTGAACAAACTCGGAGTCAAAAGAGACACCAACAATTTCAACGCCACGTTTTTTGAATTCTTCATAACGGTGATCAAATGCAATCAATTCTGAAGGACATACAAAGGTAAAGTCCATTGGCCAGAAGAAGATCACAGCTGCACGGCCGTTCAGGTGGTTTTTTAGGTTGAAGTTATCAACGATTTCACCGTTACCAAGAACAGCTGCCGCAGTAAAGTCAGGGGCTTGACGTGTTACCAGAACCATAATTTACTCCTATGAGTTTGAATTAAAGGCTTTCTATATATACTCGGTATACTTCGAGTTGCCGCGCTTTTTCGTTAAAACATGGTGATGACGTTCATTCAACGCCAGCCACATAGTTTTCTATGTTCCTAGCGACTCATTCACTGGCCACCGAGCAGCCTCTCGAATTATCTAGAGTATATTTATACACTGTGGAAGAATATGGAATTCCCTACAAACAATAAAGGTATAAATACCAATCGTTGTGATAGCTTTTGCCTATCAATTGTAGCAATTTAATAAATTAACATCAATACAATAATTTTAATACAACAAAGTGCAAGTGGTATAGCGATCAAGTTGTCGATGTTGTGAGGTTACCGACAAAAATTCGTTGTTCAGCTTTATTAACCATCTGTGGGTAAAATTCGAAAAATAGCTGTTCGAGCTCAGTGTAGTGCAATAAAAAGTCATTAAAAGAACCACTGAGTGCATGCAATTTAGGCCGTCTACGTGCCATTCCATTTAATGATTTACCGATATACGCTTTTTCAGCGTAACGAATTAACCATTGTTGTGGCCAAAGAAACTCATTTAACTCCTGAAATCTTTCAGGGGTATGACAAAGATCGGGTTCGATTTGAGATCGGGCAAAATGCACAAAATTACTCAACGACATCGTAGGTTCAATGATATTCCAATGCAAAGAAAGAAAATGATCCCAGACCAGATCAAGCGTGATGGGGGCAACACGACGATAATCATCACGAAACAATAATTTAGCTTGTTTGACTAAAGGGTGAGTATCGGTCGCTTTATCAACGGCTCGATGCATAAAAATACCTGTAACAACATCAGGCGGATAGAGGCCTTCGGGATTACCTCGAACAAAATCGGCCATTAAATTGCCAAGCAAGGAACTATTGGCTTTGTGAGCTAGATGTAGGTGAGCTAAGAAGTTCATGTGGTTATCATATACTCGATACTATCTTAATAATACCCGATGCCTTTCAAATTATAGCTGCGTTCGCCACACAAACCGACCCTAGTCACATACTTATGTGTGCTCCTAGGGCTCAGTTTGCTCGCTAATTATACCCGATGCCTTTCAAATTATAGCTGTGTTCGCCGCACAAACTGACCGTAGTCACATACTTATGTATGCTCCTAGGGAGCAGTTTGCTAGCTGCCTTGCTCTAATTCGAAATTCATGGGGTATAAGATCGAGTTAGGGAAAAGGGAAAAGGGAAAAGGGAAAAGGGAAAAGGGAAAAGGGAAAAAGAGAAGCGTTTTGTTTTTAATTAAAGAAATGGCGGATTTTGCAAAACATTTGTTACATAAAAACAGTTTTTTCGGCAAAAATACGCTTATTTCTTGCGCCTTCGAGTCCTCAGCACTAGACTAGTCGCCTGTTTTTTAGATCGAAGTTAAGACAATGCGTGTTTCCGATTTTACTTTTGAATTACCTGAAGAATTAATTGCCCACTATCCTCAAGCGCAAAGAAGCGCGTGCAGACTGCTGAGCCTCGATGGACCAACGGGAAAACTGACCCATGGTATTTTTACCGATGTTCTAGATAAACTGGCGCCCGGTGATTTGTTAGTTTTTAACAATACTCGGGTGATCCCTGCACGCTTATTTGGCCGTAAGGCGAGTGGCGGTAAAATCGAACTACTTGTCGAAAGAATGCTAGATGAGCATCGTGTATTGGCACATATTCGGGCATCTAAAGCGCCAAAAGAAGGTGCTGAGCTGGTTTTAGGTGAAGATGAAAGCGTGAATGCGACAATGGTAGCGCGTCATGGTGCCTTATTTGAAGTGCGTTTTGATGATCCACGCGATGTATTGAGTATACTCAATCAAATCGGCCATATGCCATTACCACCTTATATTGATCGACCTGATGAAGAATCAGATAAAGAACTTTATCAAACCGTCTATAGTGAGCGTCCGGGCGCCGTTGCTGCACCGACAGCAGGTTTACACTTTGATGAACCACTATTAGAAGCGCTACGAGCAAAAGGTGTCGAAATGGCCTTTGTCACCTTGCATGTTGGTGCGGGTACATTCCAACCTGTTCGGGTTGATAGCATTGAAGATCATATAATGCATTCTGAATATGCAGAAGTGCCACAAGATGTTGTTGATGCGGTATTAGCTTGTAAGGCAAGAGGAAACCGTGTTGTTGCGGTAGGAACAACCTCAGTACGCTCATTAGAAAGTGCGGCTAAAGCCAGCCAAGATGCGCTGATAGCACCATTCTTTGATGATACGCAAATTTTTATATATCCAGGTTATGAATACCAAATCATTGACGCATTGATCACAAACTTCCATTTGCCAGAATCAACGTTGATTATGTTAGTTTCTGCGTTTGCAGGGTATAAAAATACCCTACAAGCCTATAAAGAAGCAGTTGCACAGCAATATCGTTTCTTTAGTTATGGTGATGCGATGTATATCACCTGTAATCCCGATGCTCGTCATGAGCAGGTTGGAGAGTAAGTTAATGTAGGCAACAGCAACGCTGCTTGCTGATAAAAGTGAAAATCAGCATTGGACTGTTTTTCTGATGCTAGGAGACATAATAGTGAAATATGAATTACAAACCACGGATGGCAAAGCGCGTCGTGGTCGTTTGATTTTTGAGCGTGGTGTGGTTGAAACCCCTGCGTTTATGCCTGTTGGTACTTATGGAACCGTTAAAGGCATGACGCCTGAAGAAGTTAAAGAAACGGGCGCACAGATCCTTTTAGGTAACACGTTCCATTTGTGGCTACGCCCTGGGCAAGAAATCATGAAATTGCACGGCGATTTACATGATTTTATGCAATGGCAGGGGCCGATTTTAACTGACTCAGGTGGTTTCCAAGTTTTTAGTCTTGGTGCAATGCGTAAAATTAAAGAAGAAGGTGTGCATTTCCGTAATCCAATTAACGGTGAGAAAATCTTCTTAAGCCCTGAAAAATCAATGGAAATTCAGTACGACCTTGGTTCTGATATTGTGATGATTTTTGACGAATGTACGCCATATCCTGCTGATTGGGATTATGCTAAAACGTCAATGGAAATGTCTTTACGTTGGGCTGCACGTAGCCGTCAGCGTTTTGATGAGTTAAACAATAAAAATGCGTTATTTGGCATTATCCAAGGCAGTGTTTACGAAGATTTACGTGATATTTCTGTTAAGGGGCTGGTGGAGATTGGTTTTGATGGGTACGCTGTAGGCGGTTTGGCGGTTGGTGAGCCAAAAGAAGATATGCATCGTATTTTAGAGCATGTTTGCCCGCAAATACCGGCTGATAAACCTCGTTATTTAATGGGTGTCGGTAAACCTGAAGATTTAGTTGAAGGTGTCCGTCGCGGTATTGATATGTTCGATTGTGTGATGCCAACTCGAAATGCGCGAAATGGACATTTATTTGTCACCACTGGCGTGGTAAAAATTCGCAATGCGAAATATAAATCGGATACTGCCCCACTCGATTCAGAGTGTGATTGCTATACTTGCCGCCATTATAGCCGTGCTTATTTGCACCATCTCGATCGCTGTAATGAAATTCTTGGCGCAAGGTTAAATACCATTCATAATTTACGTTATTATCAACGTTTAATGGCGGGTATTCGTCAGGCGATTGAAGAAGGAAACTTCGACGAGTTCGCTAAAGATTTTTATCAGAAGATTGGGAAAACCCAACCTTCGTTAAATATGGAATGAATTTAAGTGCGAAATAGGTTGAACCTGTGTAGCATAGCAGGCTTGGCTGTACTTATGTTTTAAATTGCGTTCAATAACAATGAGGAAAGTTGAATGAGTTTTTTTATTTCTGAAGCAGCGGCATCCGCAGGCGCTCCAGCACAGGGTAGCCCATACACAATGGTTATCATGCTTGTCGTTTTCGCCCTGATCTTCTATTTCATGATCCTGCGTCCACAGCAAAAACGTGCTAAAGAGCACCGTAAACTGATGGAATCAATCACTAAGGGTGATGAAGTTTTAACGACCGGCGGTTTGATTGGACGTGTAACCAAAGTTTCTGAAACGGGTTATGTTGTTCTTGAACTGAGTGAGAACACTGAAGTAACCATCAAACGTGATTTCGTTGCTGCCGTTTTACCAAAAGGCACAATGAAAGCTATTTAATTTCTGATTTTCCCGAAGGGAACTGCCGTGCTAAACCGTTATCCTTTGTGGAAGTATCTGATGCTGATCGCTGCGATCCTCATCGGTCTGCTTTATGCGCTTCCAAACCTATATGGTGAGGATCCGGCTGTTCAGATCACTGGCGTGCGGGGAACCGCCGCCAATGAACAAACGCTGATCCAAGTCCAAAAAACGTTAGAAAAAGACAATATCCAAAGCAAATCTGTCGCTTTGGAAAATGGGGCTGTACTTGCCCGATTCAACAACTCGGATATCCAGCTACGCGCCCGTGAAGCACTGGTAAGCGCACTGGGTGATCAATATGTTGTTGCATTAAACCTTGCACCAGCAACACCGAAGTGGTTAGAAGCTGTCGGTGGTGAGCCAATGAAACTTGGCCTTGATTTGCGTGGTGGGGTTCACTTCCTGATGGAAGTGGATATGGATACTGCATTAGGTAAGTTGCAGGAACAAAACATGGACGGTATACGCAATGACTTGCGCCAAGCAGGCATTCCGTACTCATCTATCCGTAAAGGCGACAATTATAGCGTTGAAGTGCGTTTCCGTAACGCTGATGATCGTAGCCAAGCAGAGAAAACACTGGCTCGTAAATTCCAAGATTTAGTGTTTTCAGATGGTAGCGACAATACCATGACTGCCGTAATGACGGATGAGCGTCTACGTGAGGCTCGTAACTATGCTGTATCTCAAAACA
This sequence comes from Providencia sp. PROV236, assembly GCF_033676985.1. Classification (NCBI taxonomy): domain Bacteria; kingdom Pseudomonadati; phylum Pseudomonadota; class Gammaproteobacteria; order Enterobacterales; family Morganellaceae; genus Providencia; species Providencia sp. PROV236. The sequence goes on from NZ_CP096297.1 coordinate 807,382, forward strand.
TTACGATTATTCGTAACCGTGTAAACCAATTAGGTGTTGCCGAACCATTAGTTCAACGCCAAGGTGCGGAGCGTATTGTTGTTGAGTTACCGGGTATTCAAGATACTGCGCGCGCTAAAGAAATTCTTGGTGCGACAGCCACATTGGAATTCCGTTTAGTCAACCAAAGCGTTGATCCATCAGCGGCTGAAAGTGGTCGTGTACCGGGTGATTCTGAAGTTAAATATGATCGTAATGGTGTGCCTTACGTACTGTATAAGCGCGTTATTTTAACGGGTGATCATATTACTGATTCAACGTCTGGCGGCGATGAAAACGGTGCTCCACAAGTAAGCATTGGTCTTGATAGTGCTGGTGGTTCTACCATGTCTGATTTTACTCGTGATAATCAGGGTAAACTCATGGCAACACTGTTTGTTGAATATAAAGACAGTGGCAAGAAAGACGCTGAAGGCCGTGTGATTTTGGTCAAAGATGAGAAAGTCATCAATGCTGCCAATATTTCAGCGCGTTTCGGTAGCCAGTTCCGTATTACAGGTATTCAAGATCCAAACGAAGCTCGCCAGCTATCACTATTGCTGCGTGCGGGGGCATTGATTGCGCCAATTCAAATCGTTGAAGAGCGTACCATTGGTCCAACCCTTGGTTTGCAAAATATCGAGCAAGGTTTGAAAGCCTGTTTAGCAGGTCTATTAGCATCAATCCTGTTTATGATTATTTATTATCGTAAGTTTGGTTTGATTGCCAGTACGGCACTGTTTGCAAACTTGATTATGATTGTTGGTGTGATGTCCTTGTTACCAGGGGCGACGTTAACCATGCCAGGTATTGCCGGTATTGTATTAACCCTTGCCGTTGCGGTCGATGCCAACGTTTTGATCAACGAACGTATCAAGGAAGAGCTGCGCAATGGGCGTTCCGTCCAGCAAGCGATTCATGAAGGTTATAAAGGCGCCTTCTCAAGTATTATCGATGCAAACCTGACAACATTGATCACTGCAATTATTCTGTACGCAGTGGGTACAGGGTCAATCAAAGGCTTTGCAATTACGACAGCTATCGGTGTCGCCACCTCTATGTTTACAGCTATTATCGGTACGCGTGCAATCGTGAACCTGCTATATGGCGGTAAACGTGTCAACAAGCTGTCAATTTAAGGAGCACGTTGTGGCACAGGATTATACTGTTGAACAATTGAACTATGGCCGTAAAGTTTATGACTTTATGCGCTGGGACAACGTTGCCTTTGGTATTTCTATCGTATTGCTGATCGCATCAATTGTGATTATTGGAGTTAAAGGCTTCAACTGGGGGCTTGATTTCACTGGTGGTACCGTCATAGAAATCAACTTAAGTCAGCCTGCGGATTTAGATAAAATTCGTGAGAGTTTATCTAATTCAGAGCACAAAGATCCGTTAATCCAAAACTTTGGTAGCAGCCGTGACATTATGATCCGTCTACCACCAATTGAAGGAACAGCGGGTCAAGAAGTTGGTAAAGAGATCATTACTATCATCAATAAAAATGTTGATGAACAAGCGACAGTTAAACGTATTGAGTTTGTTGGTCCAAGTGTTGGGGCTGAGCTCGCTCAAACAGGTGCATTAGCACTGTTAACGGCGCTGATCTGTATTTTGATCTATGTTGGCTTCCGTTTCGAATGGCGTCTAGCAGCAGGGGCCGTATTAGCGCTTGCACATGACGTTGTGATTACGTTAGGTATCCTATCTCTCTTTCATATTGAGATAGATATGACCATCGTGGCATCGTTGATGTCGGTGATTGGTTACTCACTGAACGATAGTATCGTGGTATCTGACCGTATTCGTGAGAACTTCCGTAAAATTCGTCGTGGTACGCCATACGAAATCATGAACGTCTCTTTGACTCAGACATTAAGCCGTACCATTATGACATCAGCAACAACATTATTAGTGGTTCTGATGCTGTATATCTTTGGTGGCACGATGTTAGAAGGCTTCTCACTGGTTATGTTAATTGGTGTGACCATCGGTACTATCTCATCTATCTATGTTGCTTCTGCATTAGCACTGAAGATGGGTATGAGACGTGAACATTTGCTTCCACCGAAGGTTGAGAAAGAAGGCGCTGACCAAGAGTCTTTATTGCCATAAAGGTGTTTTCACCATGGCTAATGTTTTGGGTTAAGCGTTAAAACAATCTTTCTAGTTTACTGAAAAGTAAAACACAAAACTAAAACACCCCGCTAGGCTTTAAATGTACAGCCTTGCGGGGTGTTTTTTATTAAGCACTGAGTTACACTGTTTACCCGAAATAAGATCAGGAAACACTATGCATTGCCCATTTTGCTCAGCTGTGGATACGAAAGTAATTGACTCGCGTCTAGTTGGAGAAGGCTCTCAAGTACGTAGGCGTCGTCAATGTCTCGTTTGCCATGAACGCTTCACCACCTTTGAAGTGGCGGAACTTGTTATGCCACGGGTAATTAAGAGTGATGAAGTACGTGAACCTTTTGATGAAGAAAAACTCAGCCGCGGTATGCAAAAAGCATTAGAAAAACGACCGGTTAGCGCGGATGCAGTTGAACAGGCTATTATCTCCATCAAATCAAAATTACGTGCAACAGGTGAAAGGGAAATTCCTTCTAAACAGATTGGTAATTTAGTGATGGATGAACTGAGAAAACTGGATAAAGTCGCTTATATCCGTTTTGCTTCAGTGTACCGTAGCTTCGAAGACATACGTGAGTTCGGCGAAGAGATCGCTAAATTACAGGATTAAAGCATGATAGAACAAGATAGCATCTATATGGCGAGAGCCCTAGAGCTCGCTGAAAAAGGCCGTTTTACAACGTCACCTAATCCAAATGTTGGCTGCGTTATCGTCAATAATGGCGAAATAGTGGGTGAAGGCTATCATCAAAAAGCAGGCGAACCCCATGCAGAAGTACACGCATTGCGAATGGCCGGTGAAAAAGCCAAAGGAGCGACAGCTTATGTTACGCTAGAGCCTTGTAGCCACCATGGGCGCACACCACCTTGCGCTGAAGCTTTAATTAATGCAGGGGTTAGCCGTGTCGTCGCCGCAATGCAAGATCCCAATCCTCAAGTAGCAGGGCGAGGCCTATATATGCTATCTAAGGCAGGCATTGAAACGGCCAGTGGCGTATTAATGGAGCAGGCTGAGGCGCTAAATCGTGGTTTTCTAAAACGCATGCGTACGGCATTCCCATATATCCAATTAAAACTAGCGGCTTCGCTTGATGGTAAAACCGCTTTGCAATCTGGGGAAAGTAAATGGATCACCTCAGCGGCGGCTAGGAAAGATGTTCAAATGTTGCGAGCACAAGCCAGTGCAATTTTAAGCACAAGTAATACTGTGTTAGCGGATGATCCATCATTGACAGTTCGCTGGAATGAATTGCCTACCGATATTCAAGCTATTTATCCTGAAAATGCATTACGTCAGCCTATTCGTATTGTTTTGGATAACCATAATAGAGTCACCGCTCAGCACAAAGTCACTCAGCTTGAAGGGGAGTGCTGGTTAGTGCGTCCAAAACCAGAGGTTGATGCCATGTGGCAAGGGCAAGTCGAACAACTCGCGATCCCTGCGGATGATAACGGTATTGATTTGGTTATTTTGATGATGCAATTGGCTAAGCGAAACGTAAACAGCATTTGGGTTGAGGCTGGGCCAATATTAGCAGGCTCATTATTGAAGCTTGGTTTAGTCGATGAGCTCATTGTATATATTGCACCTAAATTACTCGGTGATACGGCGCGTGGCCTAGTGAATTTTCCTGCGCTTGCTCATTTATCAGATGCGCCAAAATTTGAATTTACTGATGTGCAGAAAGTCGGTGATGACTTGCGTGTCAGACTACGTCCTGTGTGGTAATTGAAGTTTTTTATGGTTTTGCTGAAATTCAACCACGCGGTTAGTGAAAGAATGTGATAAAATCCGCGCCCCATGAGGTATATACTTTAAATAATTCGAAATGTAGCCGCTATACCTTAGTGCAAAGTGCTGCAATTTGAAGGATGACAAGTATAATTAATTTAAGGAAGGCTATGAACGTAATTAAAGGTGTTGTTGCCGCGCCACAAGCGCGCGTCGCTATTGCAATCGCTCGTTTTAACAACTTTATTAATGATAGTCTGCTGGACGGCGCTGTTGATGCGCTAGAGCGTATCGGCCAAGTTTCTCAAGACAACATCACTGTTGTATGGGTACCGGGTGCTTATGAACTGCCATTAACAGTCAAAGCATTAGCTGAAACGAAAAAATATGATGCAGTTATCGCTTTAGGTACCGTAATCCGTGGTGGAACGGCTCACTTTGAATTTGTTGCTGGTGAATGTAGCTCAGGCCTCTCTCACGTTGCAATGAACAGTGAAGTACCTGTAACCTTTGGTGTCTTAACCACTGAAAATATTGAGCAAGCGATTGAGCGTGCTGGTACAAAAGCAGGTAACAAAGGCGCTGAAGCTGCATTGACTGCATTAGAAATGATTAATGTACTTAAAGCTGTAAAAGGCTGATTTAGTTTTTATTTAAGGGGAATCTTGTGAAACCTGCTGCTCGTCGCCGCGCTCGTGAGTGTGCTGTACAGGCCATCTATTCATGGCAATTATCTGGCAATAATGTTTCTGATGTGGAATATGAATTTATTGCTGAACAGGACATGTCTGACGTTGACGTAATTTATTTTCGTGAACTGTTGTCAGGTGTAGCGAACAACGCTATTAAACTTGATCAACTGATGGCACCTTTTTTATCTCGTCAACTGGAAGAGCTGGGGCAGGTAGAGAAAGCGATTTTACGTGTCGCTATGTATGAACTTAGCTTCCGTGAAGATGTTCCTTACAAAGTTGCGATTAATGAAGGCATCGAACTCGCTAAAGTATTTGGCGCAGAAGATAGCCATAAATTTGTTAATGGTGTTCTTGATAAGGCTGCACCTGCTGTTCGCCGTAAAAAATAAAATTGCTCAGGGTCCCCTCCTGTAATAGTACTATGCTCTAAATAATTCTAGGTGCAGTTAGGTGACAAGTGCGCATGAGTATTGTCACCATATGTTAACCAAAAGCACTGCAACTTGAAGTATGGCGGGTATACAGTAGTAATAAGATAGACTGCTTATGCGGTCTATCTTTATGTCTATTATTTTTTAATAACGAAGTTCCCAAGTATAGCGAAAACGGAAAACCTACCATGTCATATGGCGAATTTGACCTCATCGCGCGTTATTTTAATCGTCAAAAAACGAATCGGCGTGATGTAAACATCGGTATTGGTGATGACTGTGCCTTGATGACTATCCCAGAAAAGCAGCAACTTGCTGTAAGCACTGATACTTTAGTTTCTGGCATTCATTTCCTTCCTGATATATCACCAGCAGATCTTGCCTATAAATCATTAGCTTCCAATTTAAGCGATCTTGCCGCGATGGGCGCTGATCCTGCATGGGTTTCCTTGGCGATCACGCTACCTCATGTTGATCCAACTTGGTTAGAGCAGTTTAGTGATAGTTTGTTTGAACAAATTAACTATTATGGAATGCAATTAATTGGTGGTGATACTACACGTGGTCCTATGAGCCTAACTTATACGGTACATGGACTTGTGCCTACGGGGAAAGCGTTATCCAGAGCCGGTGCTCGTAACGGTGATTGGATATATGTAACAGGAACGCTTGGTGACAGTGCTGCGGGTTTAGCTCTGCTACAAGGGCGTTTAGATATCGCGGATCAAGAGCAAAAATCGTGGTTAATTGGTCGCCATTTACGACCTCAACCTCGCATTTTACAAGGGCAAGCGCTACGTAATTTAGCCTCTTCAGCAATTGATATTTCTGACGGGCTGATCTCTGATCTTAACCATATACTGAAAGCGAGTGGCTGTGGAGCACATATCAATTTAGATGCTTTGCCTTTATCAGAAGCATTGAAGCAAAACTGCTCTCAAGAACAAGCTCAGATTTGGTCGCTTAGCGGCGGTGAAGATTATGAACTTTGTTTCACTATCCCTGAAATTAATCGTGGTGCGTTAGAAATGGCACTAGCACATACAGGGGCGCATTTTACGTGTATTGGGCAGATCAAACCTCAATCGGAAGGGATCCGTTACTATCATGATAACCAAGCAGTTGATGTGAACCTAAAAGGGTTTGATCACTTTGTTTTGGAAAGTGTAAATAGTTAAAGGAGCAAAATAATATTATTAAAAAAGTCCATGTCAGTTGCTGATATGGACTTTTTTATTGATTATTTATCATCAGATAGTGATATTTATCGATTATCTATAATATAAAAATAATATCTATTTCTTACAGCTTGAGTTATGAAAATATAATTGAAGTAATTTTTTCGGTATAAAATCAACTAGCGTTAGTTCAATAAAGGCTACCGATAATTATTTGAATTAAAACAAATAAGCTTTTGGGATTGGCAAAAGAAAGCTGCCAAAAGGCAGCTAAAATAAAATGAGGCGTATATCCCATAAAAGTATGAGATGTTTTTGTCAATATTGACAGAAATTCTTATGAGGGCAATTAGGTATTAAAAACATACTGAACTTTATTTGAGATAAAAGCAAGATCCTTTTAAAAGAAATTTGATTTAAATTGATCGTAGCTATGCTTTTTTAAAATAACGGATCTTTAAAATAACGCTAAAAAAGCAGGTATTGAATAACTCCAATACCTGCTTTTTTGGGATTAAGCTTTCTGTTGATACTCTTCAATAGCTTTGATGATGCCATCGCTATCGAGACCTAAGTCTGCAAGCACTTCTTGTTGGCTACCTTGTGAAATAAAGTAATCAGGCAGTCCAAGATTCAATATAGGTAGGATCTTTCGTTGGTGCATGAGAAACTCGTTAACACCGCTACCTGCACCGCCCATAATCGCATTCTCTTCCAAAGTTACGATTAGATCGTGGCTATTAGCCATTTCTAAAATCAATGCTTCATCAAGTGGTTTAACGAAACGCATATCAACAACAGTTGCATTGAGTTTTTCAGCTGCAACTAACGCATGGCTGAGTAATGTACCAAAACATAAGATGGCAATTTTTTCACCTTGACGGCGAATAACACCTTTACCGATAGGTAATGGCGCTAAAGGCTGTAATTCTGCCCCTGTACCAGTACCACGAGGGTAACGTACTGCACTTGGTCCATCACTATAGTGATAGCCTGTATGCAGCATTTGGCGACATTCGTTTTCATCGCTTGGTGTCATGATGACTAGCGTTGGAATACAGCGTAGATAAGACAAATCAAACGATCCTTGGTGGGTCTGCCCATCAGCCCCTACAATACCTGCACGATCAATTGCAAATAAAACAGGCACTTTTTGAATAGCAACGTCATGGATCACCTGATCATAACCACGTTGTAAGAACGTAGAGTAGATAGCTACGATTGGCTTATAGCCGCCAATCGCTAATCCCGCGGCAAAAGTTACGGCATGTTGCTCGGCGATGGCAACATCAAAATATTGATCAGGGTACTCTTTTGAAAAGCGTACCATGCCCGATCCTTCACGCATTGCTGGGGTGATCGCCATCAATTTGTCATCATTTTGTGCTTCATCGCACAACCAATCACCAAAGATCTTCGAATAGGTTGGGCCGGTTTCTTTGCTTTTTGGCAAGGTAAAGGTACTTGGATCAAACTTAGGTACGGCATGCCAGCTGATAGGATCTTTTTCTGCGGGTTCATATCCACGACCTTTTTTAGTCATGATATGTAGAAATTGAGGGCCTTTTAGATCACGCATATTTTTTAGCGTTTGCACCAGCGCGATCACATCATGGCCATCAACAGGGCCTATGTAATTAAAGCCTAATTCTTCAAACATGGTGCCTGGAACGACCATGCCTTTGATATGTTCTTCAGTTTTCTTTAATAGCTCTTTAATGGGAGGCATATTAGAGAAAACTTTTTTACCACTTTCACGTAACGTGGTGTACAACTTGCCTGAAAGCAGATGCGCTAGATGATTATTGAGTGCGCCAACATTCTCAGAAATTGACATCTCATTATCATTTAGGACAACTAACATATCAGGCGCGACATCACCAGCATGGTTCATCGCTTCGAATGCCATACCTGCTGTGATAGCACCGTCGCCAATCACACACACCGTTTTACGGTTTTTATCTTCTTTTTCAGCGGCGATTGCCATACCTAGGCCAGCACTGATTGAAGTCGATGAGTGACCAACGCTCAATACATCATATTCGCTTTCTCCACGCCATGGGAAAGGATGCAAGCCATTTTTTTGACGGATAGTATCAATACGATCACGGCGACCCGTCAAAATTTTATGGGGGTAGGCTTGATGACCAACATCCCACACCAAGTTATCGAAAGGCGTCTTATAAACATAATGTAATGCAACGGTGAGTTCAACCGCGCCTAAACCAGAGGCAAAATGACCGCTAGAACGACCAACACTACTAAGTAAAAACTGCCTGAGTTCATCACACAGCTTAGGCAAGCTCTCTTTTGGCAGTAAACGTAGCTCTTCTGGTGTTTCTGCCAGCGCTAGTGTTGGATACTTAGCGATATCAATACTCATTAGGGGCTCACTACTATTTATAATTGTTAATAAAGTAATATACTCGTCATACTTCAAGTTGCAGCGTTGTTGACTGCATTCACTCGCACTAGTCACATACTTTTGTATGCTCCTAGGGACTCATTCACTTGTCGCCTAGCTGCACCTCGAATTATTTAGAGTATGACTCGTCATACTTCAAGTTGCAGCGCCTCTCGTTAAGGCGTGGTGACTGCTCTCATTTGTACCAGTCAAAGTGTCTTTTATGTTCCTAGCGACCTATTATCTTATCGTCTAGCTGCCCTTTCGAATGACTTAGAGTATACACATTAAGTGGCATCGTTTTTTGCAAGCAAAATATGTCTTTGCCACAGTAATATTTTTACTACTAGTGTGTTATTCAGTTATCACAGAATGGTGATTTGAATCACATAAGAGTATAGCGCCGGTCAACCCAACGCTCGAATTATCTAAAGTACATATCTATTATGCCACCTTTATCATTCTTCGTCTGAATGTAAAATGACATTGTATTACATTAGCTTTTTCGCTCGATAATGAAATTGGCAAGTGCGACTAAGGTTTGTGTATTATAGCCTTGAATTTCAATTATTTTTAATGCTTCTAGCGCAGTATAATACAATTCACGGGCTTTTTCCTGAGCGGCTTCAAGCCCCAACAATGATGGATAAGTGCTTTTCTCATGTTCTGCGTCTGAACCTTGGCGCTTACCGGTCACCTCACTGTCACCAACCACATCTAAAATGTCATCTTGTACCTGAAACGCGAGGCCAATAGCTTCTGCATACTTATCTAGCGCTGGTAAAATTTGATGACCTTTTGTTCCTGCTGAATAGGCACCCATACGAATTGCGGCACGTATTAAAGCCCCCGTTTTATGTTGATGAATACGTTCAAGTGCCACTAAATCTACCTGCTTGCCTTCTGCTTCGAGATCTAATGCTTGGCCACCACACATACCCGCCAAACCGCTTGCATAAGCGAGCTCGGCTAACATAGCAATTCTGTCTTTATCTGTAACATCAGGCATTGAGCCAGATGACAATAATTGGAATGCCAATGTTTGCAACGCATCCCCAGCAAGGATGGCATTTCCTTCGCCAAATTTGACATGGCATGTGGGCTGTCCACGTCGTAGATCGTCATCGTCCATCGCTGGAAGGTCGTCATGGATCAGTGAGTAGGCATGAATGCATTCAACAGCTGCTGCGGGAACATCAAGATTATTGCGACCCACGCCAAGCATTTCACCTACGGTATAGGTCAAAAATGGACGTAAGCGCTTACCCCCGAGAAGGGCGCCATGCTTCATTGCCGCTGCAAGGGGTAAATCAGAGAATGGAAGTGCATCTAAGGCATGCAATAAATATTGATTAACTCGCTCATACGCTAGCTGCTGCTGTACTGCGAAGCTGTTAGAATGTTGTTCAGACATAATTTATTCAGTATCGGGTGAAAAATCATCAAGCGCTTTGTTTTCATCATCGCTCAGTAGGATCTGAACGCGTTGCTCAGCCTGTTGTAGGACTTTTTGCCCTTGCTTAGCGATTTGGATGCCACGTTCAAACTCATTGAGTGCATCTTCTAGGGGTAGCGAGCCAGACTCAAGACGAGAAACAATTTCCTCAAGTTCTTTAAGCGAGTTTTCAAAGCTAACTACTGGGACTTGTTGAGGTTTTTCTTTAGCCATATTTCTTTAACCGCAAATGTTCAATCATTCGACTAGGGTGTTTTATTCATTCAGCAGACTAACTTAGTCTGACAGCGGATACAATTTATTATTGGTGTTTTTAGATTCAACCCGCAAGATGGTGCTATAATACGCTTCTTTATTGACAATTGGTAACCTGTGCGTGTGTCTCTTTCAATACGTTCATTTGCCCCTATAACATTAACATGCAGCTATTATGAAGTTTATCATTAAGTTATTTCCAGAAATTACCATTAAAAGCCAGACCGTTAGGTTACGTTTTATTAAGATCCTAACCAGTAATATTCGCAATGTGCTTAAGCCGCTAGGTGAAGAAATCGCGGTTGTTCGTCATTGGGATAACATTGAAGTGCGTGTTAAAGGGGAAACAAAGCACGACGAAATTTGTGATATGCTCACACGTATCCCTGGTATTCATCATATTTTAGAAGTTGAAGAAAAACCGTTTACTAGCCTACATCATATCTATGAAATGGCACATGAGGCATACGGTGCATCGCTAGAAAATAAAACCTTTTGTGTTCGTGTAAAACGTCGAGGGAAGCACGAATTTACCTCGATTGAGGCAGAACGTTATATTGGTGGTGGTTTAAACCAACATATCGCTTCAGCAAAAGTGAAACTCACCGATCCTGACACCACAGTCCATCTAGAAATTGAAGATGAAAACCTGATCCTCGTGAAAGCACGTTATGAAGGCATTGGTGGCTTTCCTATCGGTACACAAGAAGATGTATTGTCTCTCATTTCAGGGGGCTTTGACTCAGGCGTTTCCAGCTATATGTTAATGCGCCGAGGTTGTCGAGTTCACTATTGTTTCTTCAACTTAGGTGGTGCGGCTCATGAAATTGGCGTAAAACAAATCGCTCATTATTTATGGAACCGTTTTGGCAGCTCACATAAGGTACGCTTTATTGCGGTTAACTTCGAACCCGTTGTGGCTGAAATTCTAGAAAAAGTCGATGATGGCCAAATGGGCGTTGTGTTAAAACGTATGATGGTACGTGCTGCCTCAAAAGTGGCTGAGCGTTATGGCGTTCAAGCGATAGTCACGGGTGAGGCATTAGGACAGGTATCAAGCCAAACCTTAACTAACTTGCGTTTGATTGATAATGCTTCAGATACATTGGTACTGCGTCCACTAATTTCTCATGATAAAGAACACATCATTAAAGTCGCGCGCCAAATTGGTACAGAAGACTTTGCGAAAACCATGCCTGAATACTGTGGTGTGATTTCTAAAAGCCCTACGGTAAAAGCAGTCAAAGCACGTATCGAGGCCGAAGAAGCAAACTTTGATTTCACTATTTTAGACTCAGTGGTTGAGCAATCACAAAATATTGATATCCGCCAAATTGCGCAAGAAAGCCGCGAGCAAGTGGCTGAAGTTGAAATGGTGAGTGAGCTTTCAGCTGAAAATGAAGTGATCTTAGATATCCGTTCCCCTGATGAACACGAAGACAAACCGTTGGCGATTGAAGGGATAGACGTTAAACACATTCCATTCTATCGTCTTGGTACTCAGTTTGGTGATCTACCTAAAGAGAAAACTTACTTATTATATTGCGACCGTGGTGTGATGAGTCGTTTACAAGCGCTCTATTTGCAAGAGCAAGGTTTTAATAATGTAAAAGTTTATCGTCCATAAATTGTTCATTTCGACAAGATAAAAGCCGAGATGGCTGTACCGTGCCCCCAATAGTTGGATAGCCAATTACTGGGGGTTTTTATTATTGTTCTAAATAATCATTAATACCGGGTGGGAGTACGAGCTGTGAAGCAACGTTTGCCGCGGAATCACGGCCAACCAGTAATTCAATCAATTTTAAGGCGAAATCAAAGGTAGTTGCAGGTCCTTGACTGGTCAGTAAATTAACTCGCTCATCAAAATAAACGCGTTTATCCACCCATTTGTTGGCTGCAATTTGCTCTCGTGTGCTTGGGTAGCCTGTCATATTGCCGATAGGAAATAATTGATGATATTCCAAAACCATAGCGGGTGCTGCACAAATAGCGGCGACAATTTTTCCATCCAGATGCATTCTTCTGACTTTTTCAACCACCAATGGGCTATCTCTAAATGTTTCGGCGCCTCCCATTCCTCCTGGAAGGACTATCGCATCAAAAGGTTCATCGGCCACTTTGATCAGAGGTGTATCTGCAATTAATTTTATTCCTCTTGATGCAGTTATTGCCACTGAACCATCGTCGGTCACGCTTGCTAAGGTGACTGCGATCCCAGCCCTGACTAATAGATCGGCAGTTGTTACCGTTTCTATCTCTTCACTGCCATTGGCGATGCATATTAGTACGGAAGCCGTCATTTTTTTCTTCTCGTTGTTTAATCAAATGGTATAGGCGATCATTTTCTGGTGTATTTAGCCCATGTGCGCGTGCTTGTTTAATCAGATAACCGGTAATGTAGTCAATTTCAGTGCGTCGTTTGTTACGAATGTCTTGCAACATAGAAGAATAGTTATCTGCGGTATTATGGATAATGCCATAAATATAATCAGTGAGCTGTAATTTATCGGTATGCAATCCTTCTATATCCATCACTTGGCAAATTTCATCAATTAATAAATTGATTTGGGCTGTATGGTTTAGTAATTCACCATTTTTGCAATCATGGATAATGGTTAGCGGGTTAATTACGCAGTTTGCGGCAAGTTTTTGCCAGCAGGTTGCTAAAATATCATTATGCCACGCAACATCGGGTAGGGCTGTATGCAAAATATCCGCGATAGGATAGCAATTTTCAGCAATTGAGTTAACCGCACCAATGTGAGTTATGCCATTTGCAACATGAAAGACTTGATTATTTTTTTGCCAAGCGGCATGCGTTGTAACACCCGCTAAAAATGGCTGACGTAAAGGTGTTAATTCATCTAATGTCCCCATCCCGTTATGCAGTAATAAAATTGGGCAGGATTCAGGGATATTATGAATTAAAGGGAGTAGTGCATCAGACACTTGCCATGCTTTTAAGCAGACAATAATTAGCTCACTATGTTGTAGATGGTTAAGGTTGTTGCAAGGGATAAGTTCACGAAAAACGCGACCATCAGGTTCATTAACATCAACGAATAAATCAGACTGAGCCATACGTAGCCAGCCTTGGATATCATGGCCTTGTTGGGCTAGCGCAGCGAGCCATAGCTTGCCAATGGCACCACAGCCAATAAGCGTTATTCTCATATTCCTCCTAAAGGCAGTGATGAGTGTAGATTTCCAGTATAGTACTTTTGCTATCAATAGAAAGCAGCTATCATGCATCATATTGATTATCAGGAGGTCTTAACCATGCCATCATTTGATATTGTATCTGAAGTTGAAATGAATGAAGTACGAAATGCGGTAGAAAATGCCGAGCGTGAATTAACCAGTCGTTGGGATTTTAAAAATGTGACGGCGAGTTTTGAGTTAAACGACAAAAGTGAATCCATCAAGGTAACCAGTGAGTCCGATTTTCAGGTTCTACAATTACTGGATATTTTAAGAGAAAAAATGTCTAAACGCGGTATTGATGGCGCAGTATTGAATGTCCCTGAGGAGATTGTTCACAGCGGAAAAACTTATAGCGTTGAAGTGACCTTAAAACAAGGTATCGAGTCAGCGGTTGCTAAGAAAATTGTCAAAGCAATTAAAGATAGCAAATTGAAGGTGCAAGCTCAGATCCAAGGTGAGCAGGTTCGTGTCACTGGAAAATCGCGCGATGATTTGCAATCTGTTATGGCGTTAGTGCGTTCAAGTGATTTAGGGCAACCTTTCCAATTCAATAACTTCCGCGACTAGTTTTACTGTTGCAGTAATCCGTCATTGATTTGATAGGTACTTTTGCTAGATAAAGTACCTATCAATAGGATGTTACGTTATGCCCTGATAGCGCCTTCAGTAAAAGCGAGAGTGGGTAAATCAACGGCTGTTGCACCACCATCAATAACCAGTGTTGTTCCTGTAATGATTGCGGCATCAGCTGAACACAAAAATTTGCAGGCAAGGGCGATTTCTTTTGGTGTAGCAGGGCGTTGTAATGGAACATCACGGCAAACGTATTGGTAAGCTTCATCTAACGTAAATTGATACTGATTGATCAGCGGTTGCATTTCTTCATCAGCCATTGGCGTTTTTACCCATCCAGGGCAAATGGCATTGGCTCTTACGCCTTGACGACCATAATCACGAGCAATAGAACGCATTAACCCAATGATTGCATGCTTTGCGGTAACATATCCACAAACTTCAGGCCCTGATGCTAATGAAGCAATTGAGCCAATAAAAAGTATGTTGCCTTGGCTTTGAACTAAATTAGGTAGGCAAGCACGGGCACTCGCAAAAGCACTGTCTAAATTAGCGGTCATAGCCTGATGCCATTGGTGGTCACTGATATCTTCGGCTTTACCTATCCCCATCGCGCCTGCATTACAAATCAAAACGTCTATAGTATCGGTATGTTGTTTAATTTGCGGTAAAATAACCTCATTCCATGAAGTTTCAGTGGCGGCATCAGCAGTAATAGCGATAGCGCCAGTTTGATAAGCAACGGTTTGCAAAGGTTCAGCTCGTCGACCAATAATAAAAACGTTGTCTCCCAAAAGCGTAAATAAATGGGCACAAGCCTCACCAATCCCTGTTCCACCGCCTGTAATAACGATATTCCTTGGTTTCATATTTCCTCTTTTTTATTTTAAAATTTTAGCTCATATAATTAATATAGAAATAATTAACTTTAAATGAATATCGACCTAAAGAATGATATTCTAAAATATAATAAAAATATCGGTCTAATTTATTTTTTATTAATTGTTTTTGTGAATTAATTGTATTTTTATTTCATTGCGTTTTTTAAATAGATAAAATTCATCATTAACAAAATAGTAACAAATAAATTGACTTGCTAGATTAGGCTAAATAATATCTGAATAAGCCTAATTGTGAGGTTTGAATAATGAAAATAGTTATTAATAAACTAAATTTATTTAGCTATGAAAATAAATTATTACTACTTTTGTTTTGTGTATTTGGCTGTGTTTTTTTTGATCGCTTGTCCCTTTCTTTTTTATTTCCGATGATGTCAGATGAATTAAATCTTACTAATGCACATCTTGGAATGCTATCGGCTATTTTAGCGCTATGCTGGGCATTATCTGGCGCTGGCTTAGGGGCGATATCAGACCGCTTTAATATTAGAAAGCCGATGTTAGTGATTTGTGTTGCGATGTTCTCTGTATTCTCAGGGCTTTCAGGAATTGTGTCTTCATTTGCTCTATTATTAGTTTTCAGAGCCTTAATGGGGATCGCCGAAGGGCCTGTATTGCCAATATCACAATCTTTGATGTTAGAAGCATCACAAGTTAAACGCCGTGGATTAAATATGGGGTTAGTTCAAGCCACAGCTCCGGGATTGCTTGGTGCAATTATCGCTCCGCCACTTATTATTATGATTGCTCTCGATTATGGTTGGCGAAATGCCTTTTATATTACCGTAATCCCCGGTTTGATATTAGCTTTCTTAATTTATAAACTGGTGAAAATTAATAGTAATAAAAATCTGACGACTGATATAGCGGATAGCAAATTTGAAAAAAATGAAAAAGAAATAGCAAAAACCAGTTATAAAGAAATTTGTAAAAATAAAAATGTTATCTTGTGTATTTTTATATCTTGCTTTTTTGTGACATGGTTTATTCTTATTGTCACTTTCACACCGACTTTTCTTGTCAAAGAGCGTGGCTTCAGTGAACAATCTATGGGGTTGATTGTCAGTGCTATTGGTTTTGCGTGGGTATTTTGGGGAACTGTGATCCCCGCGATTTCTGATCGTCTAGGTAGAAAACCCATTCTTATCTTTTTTTCATTGATTGCAATGAGCTGTCCTTTATTTCTTTGTTATATCAATAATCCATTTTTATTAGGGATTATTGTTTTTTTGA
The DNA here is from genome assembly GCF_033676985.1 of Providencia sp. PROV236. Classification (NCBI taxonomy): domain Bacteria; kingdom Pseudomonadati; phylum Pseudomonadota; class Gammaproteobacteria; order Enterobacterales; family Morganellaceae; genus Providencia; species Providencia sp. PROV236. The sequence continues at coordinate 823,599 of NZ_CP096297.1, forward strand.
CTTATACCGGAATGGGCTGCTTTACTTTATTCATGGCAACAATTCCTTCGGAAACCGTATCTAGAACCATGATAGCCTCAACATTAGGCTTGATTATGGGAATTGGCGAGTTTATTGGTGGCTTTGTGGCACCTTTCACCGCTGGGTTTATTGCTGATAACTATGGGCTAGCTAGCCCTCTGTTGATCGCTTCAGTTGGTGCATTACTTTCTTGCATTCTAGCCTGCTTTTTGAAAGAAACTGCGCCATTGGTTATTGCAAAGCGAACACAATCAAAATCTATGCCTATAACAGGAGAGTGAACGATGTCAGATACTCTATTAAGCGAAATCAATAGCACTGTACAATCCTATTTTCTTGGAATGCATCACCGCGATATTGGCTTGCTTACCCAAGCTTTTCATCCAGATGCTCAATTATTTGGCTATCTTGTGGGGGAGTTTGAAAAATTATCGTTATCACAGTGGCTAGATAAAATCAGTCATATGCCGATCCCGTCTGAATGTGGTGAAGTTTTTTCTATGCAGATTGTCACTATTGATATTTCTGGGGGAATAGCCAATGTGAAAGTCAAATTACTCTACCACGGATTGCAATTTATCGATTATTTATCTCTTGTTGAAATCGATTCACGTTGGTTGATTGTGAATAAAACGTTTAGCAGTCAGTAATGATATTAACTTAGAAAAAGAAGGTGAATATGTCGAGATCAGAAAAACAAGATGTATTAAACCAAAATGCTGAATCTGGCTGGAAAAATTATGATGATTTTGCAAAAGGAATTGATACGAATCGATTACCTAATACACAGGATTGGTTAGATAAAACCATCACTATAGAGTATTCAGATGGCGGTATTATGGAGTTACAATTTGTTCAGGGAGAGCAAAGTCACCTATTGGTTAATTGGCAATACAACGATGAATATGGTTGTGATCCCTGCGAAGAAGTTTGTACTTCAAAAGATCATTATTTTTTCGATATTCAGTTTACGGATAAACAAAATGAAAGTTTAACCTTGATCTTAAATATAGCAACACGGCGCGTATTAACTGTTCGTAGCATTTTATTACCGGAGGGGAAAGTGAGTAATGGCTCGCGGTTAGTACAGCATTTTCAGGCTGGGGTGATCCTTGGTGGTGAGGTCACAGGTGAAGAGCCTCGGCCAACTCGTGAGCTTATTGGTTATAGAACACTGAATGTTTATAGTCCTAATCATTATTACGAACACTTCTATGTTAATTCAGAACGCTATGCATGGCAGAATTTACGTGGTGAGCAATTCGGTCATGGTGATATGGATTATGCTACCTGCTACAAATTTGAAGAAGACATGTATATTTTTACGTTTAGAGAAAAAATTATCCCTGTTTGTTCGGTATTTTTCTTTGATTATATTATTGGCCGTTGTACAGGAAAATTTTTGGGTATCACCAGTCAAGGTGAAATCCAAACTTCACGTGCGGGAGCCTTTATTTATAAAATGAGCTATAACTGCTATCCAACAGGTATAGCACCACGATAAAAACAGTCATATTTTAAATGATCCCATGAGTTGACTGCACTTTTTGCCCTATACTCGAAACAACAGAAGGTGCAGTTATCATCAAAATTGTGAGATAACTGTTTCTAACTGCTCTCTTGATGTGGCTTTTCTATCGACTTTAAGATACACACTGTATTCTTGGGCAACAACGACAACGTCAATAACACCGGGTTGTGATGCTAACAATGCTTGCAACCGTGTGCTATCTGTAAGGTGGCTAGGTAATTCTAAGCGAATACTACTGACATAAGGTGGTTGCTGCATGGTTAAGCTAACAATAAGCCAGATTGCTGTTAATAATAATCCACCAATAAACACCGCAGCGGCGCCATTAACATCATATAACCAGCCACCAAGTATTCCCCCGATAGCAACACCGATAAATTGGCTGGTGGAATAAACCCCCATTGCAGTCCCTTTATAGCCAGCAGGCGCTTCTTTACTGATCAGTGAAGGCAGAATGGCTTCCATGATATTAAAAGCAACGAAAAAGAGTTGTAGGCCGACAAAGATCACCCATAAATGATCACCTGATAGCCATAGCGTGATTTCAGCCAATGCGAGTAGGGTAATACAAAAAATAAATACCTGTTTCATTTTACGGTGTTTTTCAGCATAAATAATGAAAGGTAGTACTGAAACAAACGCGACTAACATGGTGACTAGGTAAGCTTTCCAATGATCTTTGGCTAAATAGCCCGCTTTTTCCATAAGTAACGGCAAAGCTACAAAGCTAGACATTAATAATGTATGTAAGCTTAATATACCAAAATTGAGTTTAAGTAATTGTGGCGCCGTTAGAACTGCTCGTAGGTTACCTTTCACAAAGGCGGATTCACGGTTAGTGACGTGATTATGGCTATTAGGGACAACAAATAGAGTAACGACGATGGCTCCGCCTGCCAGTAGCGTTATTCCCCAAAACAGCCCACTCAAACCAACCCAATGGGTAATAATAGGACCCAAAACCAACGCGATAGCAAAAGTTAAACCAAAACTAATCCCCAAAAATGCCATCGCTTTAGTACGGTTTTGTTCTCTGGTCAAATCTGACAGTAAGGCCATAACCGCTGCGGAGATTGCCCCTGCACCTTGTAAGGCACGGCCAATAATAATACCCCAGATAGAATCACTCATGGCTGCCAGCACACTGCCAATAATAAAAATGATCAATCCGAATACAATGAGAGGTTTACGACCGATTTTATCTGACAGTAACCCAAATGGAATTTGGAAAATGGCTTGGCTTAATCCATATATTCCGATAGCTAAACCCACTAAAAATTCAGTAGAGCCTTTTAAGTGGATGCCATAACTGGTCAAGATAGGTAATACCATAAACATCCCTAACATGCGTAGGGAAAAAACAGATCCTAACCCCCAAGTAGCGCGGAGTTCGTTAGGCGTCATTTTGTTGTCATTCATAAATACTCGTCATACTTCAAGCTGTAGCTGTGTTGGCTTCATTCACTAACCCTAGTCACATACTTTTGTATGCTCCTAGGGATTAGTTACATTTGCCGCCTTGCTACAACTTGAATTATTTAGAGTATTCTACTCGTGAAACTTCAAGCTGTAGCGGTGACCTCTTTAATTACAAACGCTATTCACATCATTACTCATGGGGTTAGGGATTAGTTGTCTAGCTGAACCCCGAATCTTTAGAGTAGATAATTATTTACTAGTCAGAAAGGCTTTGTTTATCTAGCTATTTTAGAAGTGAATATCTCGTTATTAGAACATAAAAGTTATTCAGTAGGGTAGGCTAATTAGTGCAAATAAAAACGGCAGGACAAGCCTGCCGTTAGAATTAATATGGTTATACTCGTCATCCTTCAAGTTGCAGGGCTTTTCGTTAAGGTATAAGGGACTAAGCTTAGCTAGCCGAATTACATCGTTTATCCATGCTCATCGGCTATCTTCTCTTGTCGCTTACCTGCAACTCGAATTATTTAGAGTATAGAAATTATCTCACCAAAGCTATAACAGTATCGGTTGAAACTGTCGGATCAACTGACATCATCACGCTTAATGAAGTAATCGCAACGATGGAGAAGATAAACAGTTTACGAGCCCAAACACGGTCATCATTTTCGGTTTTAAAACCAGAAATTGCCATGCCAAGCCACCAAAGACTGACCGCAGCACCCACCACGAGGTATTTATATCCTGCGTAACCACTGATGGCTAACATCAAAGTGGCAACCATAAATGCCAAGATGTATAAGAAGATATGTGTCTTAGCGACAGAGATCCCCTTAATAACTGGCAAAACAGGAATATTGGCTGCTTTATAGTCTTTAAAACGGAAAATCGCGATAGCATACGAATGTGGCATCTGCCACAAACTGAAGATCAATAACAGGATCAGTGCACCTGTATCAAATTCGTTTGTGACTGCGCAGTAACCGATAACCGGTGGCGCTGCGCCTGATAAACTACCAATTAGCGTGCCATAGACTGATTTACGTTTCATATATAGGCTGTAAATACCTACATAAACGATGAAACCAATTACCGCAAGGAGCATTGCCAGAGCATTAGCTGCTACAAGAAGTAGCAGCATGCCAGCAATACCTAATGCAGCGGCGTAAATCAGGCTAATTTTCGGGTCAATCAGCCCTTTAACTAAAGGGCGATTCTTCGTTCTTTCCATGATACGGTCGATATCACGGTCGATATAGTTGTTAAAAACACAACCAGAAGCCACGACCAGTGATACACCCAGCAAAGTCGCAATAAACAGCGGATAATCAATAGTGCCTTTTGAGGCCAGTAGAAAACCGCCGATCACAGAAATTAGATTTCCGAAAATAATTCCTGGCTTGGTCACTTGCAGGTATTGCTTAAACATATCGGCAACTCTTTAGTCGAGCATCATATTGATGTTCAGGTTGTACATAATCCACAGAGAGCCAACGACAACGATACCGATGATTAGCATAGTGAACAGGAATGCTACCAGGTTCCAGCGCTCATCTGATGAAGTATTCATGTGCAGGAAGCATACTAAATGTACGAGGATCTGCACAACAGCCATACCAACAACTGTCCAAAGGATAGCTGCTTGTGAAGCTGTGCCTTCCATCACCATCCAGAAAGGAATGACTGTCAAAATAACCGACAGTATAAAACCAATCATGTATGTTTTTACGCTACCGTGGCTTGCTCCAGTGTGAGCATCTTTTGCATGACTCATTTAAATAGCCCCCAGAAGATAAACAACGGTAAATACACAGATCCAAACAACATCTAAGAAGTGCCAGAACAAGCTCAGGCAGTTCAAACGAGTTTGGTTCACGTCAGTAAGACCACGACGAGTGACTTGAATCATCATAATAATGATCCAAATCAGACCAGCAGTTACGTGCAAACCATGTGTTGCAACTAAAGCAAAGAAGCCAGACAAGAAACCACTACGATCAGGGCCAAAGCCTTCAGCGATCAGTTCGTGGAATTCATAAACTTCCATGATAACGAAGCCAAGACCGAGCAGGAAGGTTGCGAACAGCCATAAATTGACTTGTCCAATCTTACCTTTATGCATTGCAATCATGGCGAAGCCGTAGGTGATACTACTAAATAATAGTAGGAAAGTTTCACCTAAAACGAACTTCAAACTGAAGATATCTTTACCTTCAGGGCCGCCCGCAGTTCCATCAGCCAGAACAACATAAGTTGCAAATAAACTGGCGAACAGAATAAGGTCACTCATGATATACAGCCAGAAACCAAATACTTTAGTTCCGCCTGCATCGTGGTGCCCATGCTCTGCATGGGCTGCGTTATGATTAGTCATAGTGTTAGTTGACATCGTTCACACCTGCCTTACGTAGGTCTTCAAAGTGCTTATTCTCGATTTCCTCGATTTCAGCAACAGGTACGTAGTAATCAACATCTTCGTCGAAGCTTTTTGCAATCCAAGTAACAATCATGCCACCGAAACCAACGATTGCCAGCCACCAGATGTGCCAGATCATCGCGAAACCTAAAATCAAGCTAAATGCAGCGATAATCACGCCAGCGCCTGTATTTTTTGGCATATGAATTTCTTCATATGAAGTCGGTTTCTTATGAGCGATGCCTTTTTCTTTCATATCCCACCATGCATCGCGAGTTTGAATATTTGGCTCAATCGCGAAGTTGTAGAATGGTGGTGGAGAAGAAGTTGCCCACTCCAGTGTACGTCCACCCCATGGGTCACCGGTTAAGTCGCGGTTTTCATGGCGGTCACGGATACTCACAATGATTTGGATAACTTGACATGCAATACCGATAGCGATCAATGCAGCACCACAAGCAGCAGCAACTAACATTGTATGGTATGTAGGGTCAATGTTTTGGCTTAAACGACGGGTCATACCCATGAAGCCAAGAATGTACAACGGCATAAATGCTAAGAAGAAACCAGTGATCCAGAACCAGAAGGCACGAACACCCCATTTCTCATTCAGAGTAAAGCCGTACGCTTTCGGGAACCAGTAAGTCATACCTGCGAAACAACCAAATACAACACCACCAATGATAACGTTATGGAAGTGAGCGATCAGGAATAGACTGTTATGCAGAACGAAGTTTGCACCTGGAACCGCTAGCAGAACACCAGTCATACCACCAACAGAGAAGGTGATGATGAAGCCGACAGTCCACAGCATTGGCGATTTAAACTCAATACGACCTTGGTACATAGTGAATAGCCAGTTGAAGATCTTAACCCCAGTTGGGATTGCGATAATCATCGTAGCGATACCAAAGAAGGCGTTGACGTTTGCTCCTGAGCCCATCGTAAAGAAGTGGTGCAACCAAACGATGAAGGACATCACGGTAATAACGATAGTCGCCCACACTAAGGAAGTGTAACCGAATAAACGTTTTTTGGAGAAAGTCGCTGCAATTTCTGAGAACACACCGAATACTGGTAGAACAAGAATATACACCTCTGGATGGCCCCAGGCCCAAATCAGGTTGATGTACATCATCATGTTGCCGCCCATATCGTTAGTGAAGAAATGGGTGCCCAGATAACGGTCAAGAGTCAGAAGGGTAATAGTGACAGTTAAGATAGGGAATGCTGCCACGATCAGTACGTTAGTACACAGTGCTGCCCAGCTGAATACTGGCATTTTCATCATCGACATACCCGGTGCACGCATACGGATAATGGTCGCAATAAAGTTAACACCAGTTAATAGAGTACCAATACCGGATATCTGGAGACTCCATATCCAATAATCCACCCCGACCCCGGGGTTGTACTCCAAGCCAGATAATGGCGGGTAAGCCAACCAACCTGTTTGAGCGAATTCACCAACCCCTAAAGAGATGTTGATTAAAACAACACCCACTACAAAGAACCAGAAGCTCAATGAGTTAAGGAATGGGAAAGCAACGTCACGCGCACCAATTTGCAGAGGAACAACTAAGTTCATCAGACCAACAACGAAAGGCGTAGCCATGAAGAAAATCATGATAACGCCGTGCGCGGTAAAGATTTGGTCATAGTGGTGAGGGTTTAAGAACCCTTCTTGGCCAGCAGAAGCAAGTACTTGCTGACCACGCATCATGATGGCATCCGCGAAACCACGGAACAACATGACCATTGCGACAATGATGTACATGACACCAATTTTTTTATGGTCAACAGAGGTTAACCATTCTTTCCACAACCACTTCCATTTACCGAAATATGTAATCGCACCAACTAGCGCCAAGCCGCCAATAACGATAGCAATTAGTGTGATAACGATAATAGGTTCATGGAGCGGAATTGCGTCTAGTGTTAATTTTCCGAACATGCCCTTATTCCTCAACGCCAGTATGAGCAGAATGGCCCATATTCATAGTGTGACCTGTATTTTCATCTTTCGATTCAACAGGAGCGTGACCCTTATGGTGCTCATGGCCAAACTTGAGAACGATGTCGTTATACAGGTTTGGTTTCACGCTAGAGAAGTAGGTAACAGGAACGTTTGTGCTAGGCTTCGCGACTTCGTCGAAAGCTTGCATGGTATCCATTGTTTTCGGTGAAGCTTTCACCTTTTGTACCCACTCATCAAAACCTTGACGATCAGCCGTTGCAATCGCATTAAACTTCATATCAGAGAAACCGTGGCCACTATAGCTTGCAGAGAAGCCTTTGTAGGTACCTGGTTCATTAGCGATTAGGTGAAGTTTAGTTTGCATACCTGCCATTGCGTAGATTTGGCCACCTAAAGATGGAATGAAGAACGAGTTCATCACCGAATCAGACGTAATTTTGAAGTTAACTGGGACACCAGTAGGGAATGCGATTTCATTCACTGTTGCGATGCCTTGCTCTGGATAGATGAATATCCATTTCCAGTCAGCTGAAATAACTTCAATAGTGACAGGTTCCTGATCACTGACTAATGGCTTATATGGGTCAAGCTCATGAGTCGTTTTCCAAGTGATAGTACCTAGAATAATGATAATGATGATAGGAACAGTCCAGCAGACTAACTCAATTTTATTTGAGTGAGCCCAGTTAGGACGGTAGGTTGCTGATTTATTGGATTCACGATATTTTCTAGCAAAGATAAACGCCATGAAAATAACCGGGATCACAACAACGAGCATTAAGCCGATTGCAATAAGAATCAGCTCTTTTTGTTTAACGCCAACGGCGCCTTTAGGATCCATCAACACCATATCGCAGCCACCTAATAGGAAGGCAGCAGCAACCAGTGAGATTGCCCCAATGCTTTTTTTGTAGTTCATAAGTCTCATCCACGACCCCAAATGACAAAGATTCTAATTGTCGTTTCATCAGTGGGGGCATTCTACGGTAAGGTTATGTGAGTGTAAACAATTGTAAGGTAAAGAAGCTGGATTGTTAGCTCTTTATGTTAATATGATCACATGTGAAGAACTTATGATGAAAAAGTTAAAGCTTATCTAATTTATAGGCATTCTTTGCTAAAACAGAGCAGATTTTAAAGTATCTTTGTCATTTATCAAAGAAAAATATATACAAAAGTGAGCTAAAAACAGGGGAACTGATATGAATGTTAAATAAAATGGTAGGTAAATATACGATTATTTATCAAGATAAGGCAGTTTTCACTACCTTATCGGCAAAATAGCTAAGAAAAATTTTTACTTCATTGAAAATAAAAGAGTGTTTTTAAAATTTTATTACAATCAAATAGGCCGTCTTAGAACGTATACTTTAATGTATAAATGATCGCATCTTGATAAAAATCATCACCCAATTTATTGTCTGCATAGCGGTATTGGACACCGGCTGCTAAGTTTGGTGTTGCATTCCACCAAAATGCTAGCGCCCCGTTCACCCCATCACGTCCGCCATTTCCGTAACGCTTATGACGAGCAAACTCCATTTCATGCCAGTTAGTGATCATGAAGTTTTCTTCAAACATCTTAAAGCCATAGCCTGCAACCCAACCAACGACATAGCCGTTATTGCCTGAATAGTAAGTTTGGTCAACATAGTGCATTGCCACAAAAGGTTTAAACCACAGATCACCAAATGAAGTGTTATAACCTAAACCGTATAACGTATTGACTTCATGGAAATTACCGCCATATTTCGCACCTGGCATTGACCATGTACCATATACGTGACCATAGACGTTGAAACCAGTATCACCTAAATAGAAGCGACCTGTTGTTTTGATGGTATAGCGTTGGTTGCGTCCCGGTTCTGTACGACGTTTGTGGAATGGGTTTTCTACATCAAAAAAGCCGTATAGCTCACCCCAATTAAAATTAGCTCCGCCTTCTAATTCAATATAAGCAAAGTCTTTTTTACGAGTGGTATTTTCTGATTTAGTTTCAGTGCGGTGAGACCAGTCTAGATAGTTGACATTGATATCCGCGAAACCATTCTGATAGCCTAAAAAGTCGTCAGCATTGGCCGTTCCAGCTAAAGAAGCGATTGCCGCGACGCAGAGAAGTTGTTTTTTCATGATATATTATTTTCGTTTGAGTATTAACGAGATTTATTGTTGTCAGCCAAAAGGCTGATTAGCCCTTAACATGTGAGATATTAGACTTTTCATTTGCAATAAAAAAATATATTTCACGCAATGAGTGATGTCTGTCACGTTATGGCGATGGATATATCAATATTTGCTAGTCAGATCTAATTTAAAAGGTCAATAAAAACCCTAACCGAATTAATTTCAGTTAGGGATGATTTCATTGTTAATATTTTATTTCTTAACTATTTTGCGGACAGCGAAGAAATCGAGACAGCCACCAATGATTAAACTGAGTGCACCAATACTTGCGCCAGTATTGAAAATAAAGTTTTTATATTCAGGTAATGCAAGCCAAAGAGAGATGTAATTGGTGAATAAGTAAATTTTGACTGAAGCAAACGAGGTAAATAAGAGAGTTAATAGCCATAGAGCCAATATACCAATTGCGGTTAAAAGGATATAAACGGCAATTTTATACGCTTGTGGGTACAGCTCCCTGCGTTGGAATAACCCTGTGGTTTGCGTATAGGCTAAAGAGGTTTTACAGGCAAGTAATAGAAGGATACTGGGTACCGCAACAACAATTGAAATAAGATAGAAGGTTGGCCAGCCATAAGAAAGTACCACAATACTGGCAACTGGGCCGATGTACACACGAGCTATCGCCGAAAGTGCGGATAATAAAGCGAATTGTGTTGCCGACAATGATTTATTACATAATGTCATCAATAACGCTACGAATGCCGCGGTTCCCATCCCTGAAAAAATATTTTCGATAACAATGATTGAACCCATACTGATAATGTTTGGTGGCGTTACCGCAAGGAACCAGTAGCCGATGTTTGAAGCGCCTTGCAAAATACCAAACACCAATAAGGCGTTAAAGAGGCTCATGTTCTTCATGAGGTAACCACCAAACAAAGCCCCAAAAATAGTGGCAGCCATACCGACGGTTTTATTGACAGCGGCAACTTCACTTAAGGTAAAACCAAGGCCACTCAATAAAAAGTTAGTACTTAGCGCCATTACAAATGCATCACCCATCTTATAAAACACGATTAATAAGAGGACTAACCATGCATTGTTACGGCTAAAAAATTCGGAAAGTGGCTTATAAATCGCATCTTTCAGAGAGGTAGGAGGGGTCCCATTATCTTCTGGCTCTTTGGCGAGTAGCGTTGCAAAAACACCAATTAGCATCAGCCCTGCCATTACCATATAGAGCTGTTGCCATGTGAGGAATTTATCTGCCATCCATAATGCGAGCCCGCCAGAAACTAACATGCTGATGCGGTAGCCCATCACAGAAACCGCAGCCCCAAATCCTCGTTCTTCAGCGCTGAGTAAGTCTGTTTTGTAGGCATCAAAAACAATATCTTGCGAGGCAGAGCAAAAAGCCACCATAACTGCGAACGCAGCGAGCCACCATAAGTGCTCCGTTGGGCTCATGAAACCCATCGCTGCAATGCTGATGATCAAGAGGATCTGCGTTGTTAGTAGCCATCCTCTACGGCGCCCAAGAAAAGAAGGGGTATACCTATCCATCATTGGAGACCAAAGAAATTTTAATACGTAGGCTTGGCCAACAAGAGAAAAGAAACCAATCGTTTTTATATCAACATTTTCGACGGTCAACCAGGCCTGTAGCGTACCTGCTGTCAGTGCTAGAGGAAGGCCAGAAACAAAACCTAATAGGATTAAAATGACTGAGTTAGGCAGCTTTGGTAATAACGAGTGGGACATAATCTTCCTAATATGTGCTTGGTAGATACTCGTCATAGTTCAATTGCAGCGTTTTTGGTTAGGGGGCTAAGATCACTGACGCCAGTCGCCGTATTTTTATCCTCTTACCGCTCGCTTAGCTGCATCTTGAATTATTTAAAGTATATTTAAAATACCAATTGTTTTGTAAAAGTGGCGCTTCCGTGTTCTTTTAACTTATATATAGATGATGAGAGCCTACTACAAACAAACTCTCATCATAACGTGAAATTACCGCGCGTTTTGACGGATAAACTGGGTTAACTCTTGGTCATTAGCCATATCAGCGATTAAATCAGTTAAAGCAAGATTGATGGCTTTTTCGATTTTTTCGTTACTTGCGCCAAGTAATTCTTGGTTGTTGTAATTACGCGTAAACGTACGTGATTTGGTTGAGCCATTAGGTGCTGTGGCTGTAACCGTTACACTTGAATTGACAGTAATATTATGGCGTAAGCTCCCCTCAGAGACTTGAGCATTGAGTTGATTTAGCTGGACAACGAGGTTCACATTAGCAGGTGAGGACACCATAAAACCACGAGCGGCCATTTGTTTTTCAACGGCTTCTTGCATTAAATAACGAGGATCACGAGAAGGTGATAGCACCACTAAACTACCATTACGATTGATCTCTGTTAGTGATTTTGAGGTTCTATTATCCACACTACTCACACTAATTGCGGTTGCATTGAGTGTTGGGTTACGTGCAGGTAAAGTGATCTTAGGTTCAAGCGATAAGGTATTGTTGCTGGTTGCACAACCCGCTAGAAGAAATAGTGCAAAAAGAGGAAAACACAGTTTTCTTAACATAATTTTTTCCAGTTCATCTTTCTTAATTGAGTGTGTTCCGCTATGGTGTAACACTCATCCATTGAGTTAGGGTATATACTCGAAATCCTTCAAGTTGCAGTGTTGTTGACTACGCTCAGCTAGCCGAGTCATAGAGTTTATCTATGCTCCTCGTCTATCTTCACTTGTCGCCTAACTGCAACTCGAATTATTTGGAGTATATACTCGTCATACTTCAAGATGCAGTGTTGTTGACTACGCTCAGTTAGCCGAGTCATAGAGTTTATCTATGTTCACCGCCTATGTTCGCTTATCGCCTACCTGAATCGCGAATTATTTAGAGTATAAATTGCCATTTGACGCTTCTTTCTTATGAATGGTTAGACAACTATTTCTGAAAAAATTCGTCAAAGTAGGTATTAATCATATCATTGTGAATGATTCTCCACTATCAGTACAAAAAAAGATAATGAAGAACGATAATCTAGGAGCAATTTAGGAGTTATTTTATGGGGCACAACATGCAATCTCATATCCAGCAAAAGTTACAGGCTGCCTTTGCGCCAGTTCATTTGGAAGTGATTAACGAAAGCTATCAGCACAACGTTCCTGCTGGTTCAGAAAGCCATTTTAAGGTCGTACTCGTGAGTGAACTATTTGAAAATAAACGTATGGTTGGTCGCCACCGTGAAATTTATGCTATTTTGGCGGACGAACTAGCGGGGAGTATTCATGCATTAGCCCTTCATACTTATACTCCTACTGAGTGGGAGGGATTAGCAGATACTGCATTAAACTCCCCTGCATGTCGTGGTGGTGGTAAAACAAACGGTTGATTGACATATAGAGACCGTTACTGTCATTGTGATGGAATAATTGATTTCGTTTTATGATGTCAACATCCATATCGGTGGTGATTTTTTCTTCAATTTGCTTGAAGAATGTTTATTTTAGTCAGAAAAGTCACAAATAAAGAGGAATAATCGCTTCTTTTATCAGCTTTTCTCGACTCAGAGCATCCGCATCGGTATAATGTTGCGTCTAATTTTCAGTAAGGTTTCGGGACGCTTCTGATATCAGGGATGACCGTTGTGAAAACAACGCCCCGGTTCTGGAAGGGAGATGGTCATTATGATTTAATGGCATAACTCTGGAGTAGACCGATCACTAAGATTTTTTTTGAGGTAAGAAGATGCAAGTTTCTGTTGAAACGACTCAAGGCCTTGGGCGTCGTGTAACAATCACCGTTCCTGCTGCCGATATTGAAAAAGCAGTAAACAGCGAGCTAGTCAGCGTCGCGAAGAAAGTACGTGTTGATGGTTTCCGTAAAGGGAAAGTACCAATGAACATCGTTAAGCAGCGTTACGGCGCGTCTGTTATGCAAGACGTTCTGGGCGATGTGATGCAACGTAACTTCATCAACGCTATCGTTGAGCAAAAAATCAATCCAGCTGGTGCGCCAAGCTACAAGCCTGAAATGCTTGAAGATGGTAAAGATTTTGTTTACTCAGTGGAATTCGAAGTTTACCCAGAAATCGAACTGAAAGGTCTGGAAACTATCGAAGTAGAAAAACCAGTTGTTGCTGTTAAAGATGAAGATCTGGAAAACATGCTGGAAACTCTGCGTAAGCAACAAGCTCAATGGAAAGAAATCGCTGAAGCTGCAACTGCTGATTCACGCATTACTATCAACTTCACTGGTTCTATCGATGGTGAAGAATTTGAAGGTGGTAAAGCAGAAGATTTCGCACTGGTTATGGGCGAAGGTCGTATGATCCCTGGCTTTGAAGATGGCATCGTTGGTCACAAAGCAGGCGAAGAGTTCGATATCGAAGTTAACTTCCCAGAAGATTACCATGCTGAAAACCTGAAAGGGAAAGCAGCGAAATTTGCTATCGTTCTGAAGAAAGTTGAAGAACGTGAACTGCCAGAATTCACTGAAGAGTTCATCAAGCGTTTCGGTATTGCTGATGGCACTTTAGAAGGCCTGCGTGCAGAAGTACGTAAAAATATGGAACGTGAGCTGAAAAATGCGGTTCGTAACCGTATTAAAGCACAAGTTCTGGATGGTCTGGTTAACGCAAATGAAATCGACGTTCCAGCTGCTGTCGTTGATGGCGAAATCGACGTTCTGCGTCGTCAAGCTGCTCAACGTTTCGGTGGTAACGAACAACAAGCGATGGAACTGCCTCGTGAACTGTTCGAAGAACAAGCAAAACGTCGCGTTGTTATCGGCCTGCTGTTAGGTGAAGTGATCAGCTCTAACGAACTGAAAGCTGACGAAGATCGCGTTAAAACTCTGATCGAAGAAATGGCATCGGCGTACGAAGATCCAGCAGAAGTTATTGAATACTACAGCAAAAATAATGAGCTGATGAACAGTGTTCGTAACTTAGCGCTAGAAGAACAAGCTGTTGAGAAAGTATTAGAAGCAGCTAAAGTAACTGAAAAAGAAACTAACTTCACTGAACTGATGAATCAAGTTCAAGCTGGCTAATTTCATTTTTTAAGTTATGCAAATTAGAAACCCGTGATGCTATGCTGCATTGCGGGTTTTTTGTCAATTTGATTATACTCGTCATACTTCAAGTTGCAGCGTTGTTGACCTCGTTCAGCTAGCCGAGTCATAGAGTTTATCTATGCTCCTCGGCTATCTTCGCTTGTCGCCTAGCTGCACTTCGAATTATTTTGAGTATAAAATAGTCTTGAAAATAACATTTTTGCCCTAATTTGATTAAAGGCGGCACGGTATATTTTAGTTATATTGGCTGAATAATGTCGGGTTAATGTAAGCAACAAATCCGTGAATCCTTACAGACTTGTGTTAAACTATTTTAAAGTGCGTCTTATTTTCTACGACATAATCACTCTATGCTCTAAACTATTCAAGGTCAGCTAGGGACAAGCGCATGAGATACTAGGTGCATATATAAGTGTGTGGCTAGCGTGGGTAAGCGAAGGCAACAATGCTGGAACTTGAAGCATGACGAGTATAAATAAGTGCACATTTCTTCGAAGGCTTTTTAGTCAACTTAAAAGCGTAGAAGCTGTGAGATGATTGTGATTTATGCAAGATAAAGATAATTTTTAAAGACAAACTGTTTGTTTGCTGCCCAAAAGATAAGCAAACAGTCAACTTAGGCGCAAGCACCAGAAAGTTTTAATAGGAGATTTCGATGTCACATTTTGGCGGTCAGGAAAACCTAGCATCCCAAATGGCACTTGTGCCAATGGTCATTGAGCAGACCTCTCGGGGTGAACGTTCATACGATATTTATTCACGTCTGTTAAAAGAACGTATTATCTTCCTGACAGGTCAGGTGGAAGATCATATGGCGAACCTCATCGTCGCACAGATGCTATTTCTGGAAGCAGAAAACCCAGAAAAAGATATCCAGCTTTATATCAACTCGCCGGGTGGTGTGATCACCGCGGGTATGTCAATTTATGACACCATGCAGTTTATTAAACCTGATGTTAGTACGATTTGTATGGGGCAGGCTTGCTCTATGGGCGCTTTCTTGCTGACTGCTGGGACAAAAGGTAAACGCTTCTGTTTGCCAAACTCGCGTGTGATGATCCACCAACCTTTAGGGGGTTATCAAGGTCAAGCGACAGATATTGAGATCCACGCTCAGGAAATCCTGAAAGTTAAGTCTCGAATGAATGAATTGATGGCATTGCATACGGGTAAATCGATTGAAGAGATTAACCGTGATACTGAACGTGATCGTTTCTTATCTGCAAATGAAGCCAAAGAATATGGGTTGGTTGATCAAATTTATACCAGCCGTTAATTAGTTAGGGGATTCCCTGAATATTGAAGAAATTTATTGCCCTGTTTCGGGTTATCAGATGGTAATTAAACAGGGCAATTTGACGATAAGTGAGGTCAACTGATGACAGAAAAGCGCAAAGAGGGGTCAGGTAAACTGTTGTACTGCTCTTTCTGCGGAAAAAGTCAGCACGAAGTCCGCAAGCTGATTGCAGGTCCGTCAGTCTATATCTGTGATGAATGTGTCGATTTATGCCTCGACATCATTCGTGAAGAGATTAAAGAACTAGCTCCTCATCGTGAACGCAGTGCACTGCCGACACCCCATGAGATCCGCGAGCACCTTGATGATTATGTCATAGGTCAAGAACAAGCGAAAAAAGTTCTTGCTGTCGCAGTGTATAACCACTACAAACGTTTACGTAATGGTGATACCACTAACGAAGGTGTAGAACTGGGTAAAAGTAACATTTTGCTGATTGGGCCAACAGGTAGTGGTAAAACCCTGCTTGCTGAAACATTAGCGCGTTATTTGGATGTCCCTTTCACCATGGCGGATGCCACAACATTAACAGAAGCCGGTTATGTAGGTGAAGATGTTGAAAACATCATCCAAAAACTGCTCCAAAAATGCGATTATGATGTAGAAAAAGCCCAACGTGGTATTGTTTACATTGATGAAATTGACAAAATTTCTCGTAAATCAGATAACCCATCGATCACCCGTGATGTTTCAGGTGAAGGTGTGCAACAAGCGTTGCTAAAACTGATTGAAGGCACGATTGCAGCAGTTCCACCACAAGGTGGCCGTAAGCATCCTCAGCAAGAGTTTTTACAGGTTGATACCTCTAAGATCTTATTTATCTGTGGTGGTGCTTTTGCTGGCCTAGATAAAGTGATCGGTCAGCGTTTAAATACACGTTCAGGCATTGGTTTCGCAGCAGAAGTGAAAGGCGAATCTGAAAAAATTACTGAAGGTGCATTATTAGCGAAGACTGAGCCAGAAGATTTGATCAAATTTGGTTTGATCCCTGAGTTTATTGGTCGTTTGCCAGTTGTGGCAACATTAACAGAACTTAGTGAAGAAGCATTGATCCAAATTTTACAAGAGCCGAAAAACGCATTAACTAAGCAATATCAAGCGTTATTTAACCTTGAAGGAACTGAATTAGAGTTTCGTGAAGATGCGTTAAAAGCAATTGCTAAAAAAGCGATGGCACGTAAAACGGGGGCCCGTGGCTTACGTTCTATTGTGGAAGCTGCGTTGTTAAACACAATGTATGACCTACCTTCTATGGAAAATGTAGAAAAAGTGGTGGTTGATGAAAACGTTATTAACGAACAATCTGAACCATTACTGATCTACAGCAAGCCTGATGCTCAAGCCTCTGGTGATAATTAACACCTAAGATTTAGCAGTAACAATTTATGAATGAAATGAGGGTTATCCCTCATTTCATTTTTTATCTTCAATGACCCATTGAATGCTAAAATCTTATCCCCATATAGTTTATATTCTGAGTGTGGTTTCTTTGCTCCTAAAATAAACATTTTTTGAGCAATTGTTGGAAACCCTTAAACTAGCGCAAGCTAAACGAAGAGAGAGCTTTATGAATCCTGAGCGTTCCGAACGCATTGAAATACCAGTATTGCCTCTGCGTGATGTAGTGGTGTACCCACATATGGTGATCCCACTGTTTGTTGGACGTGAAAAATCCATTCACAGTCTGGAAGCAGCGATGGATCATGACAAGCAAGTAATGCTCGTAGCTCAAAAAGAAGCTTCAACTGATGAGCCTGGAGTCAATGACCTATTTTCAGTTGGTACTGTTGCTTCAGTTATCCAAATGCTAAAGCTGCCTGATGGCACCGTTAAAGTTTTAGTTGAAGGCCTAAGAAGAGCACACATTAGTAGCTTGACTGATAATGGTGAATATTTCATAGCACAAGCCGAATATTTGAAGTCAGAATCTGAGAAAAATAGCTCAGAGGCTAAAGATTTTTATAACGAAGCTGCTGCACCTGCGGCAGAGCTTCTTGATGAAAAAGAACAAGAAGTTCTTTATCGCACGATTGTTAGTCAGTTTGAGAGCTACATCAAACTCAATAAAAAAATTCCACCTGAAGTACTGACTTCACTGCATTCCATTGAGCAAGATCAGCTGGATAAACTTGCTGATACGATTGCCTCTCATATGCCATTGAAATTGGCTGATAAACAGCGAGTGCTGGAGATGGCAAATGTAGCAGAGCGTGTTGAGTTCCTGATGGCAATGATGGAGTCAGAAACTGAATTACTGCAAGTTGAGAAACGCATCCGCAACCGTGTTAAGAAGCAGATGGAAAAAAGCCAACGTGAATACTATTTGAATGAGCAAATGAAAGCGATTCAAAAAGAGCTTGGTGAAATGGATGATGCTCCTGACGAATATGAAGCGCTAAAACGCAAAATTGAAGAAGCAAAAATGCCAAAAGAGGCACATGAAAAAGCAGAAGCGGAATTGCAGAAGCTAAAAATGATGTCTCCAATGTCAGCTGAAGCCACGGTTGTGCGTAGCTATATCGACTGGATGGTTCAGGTACCATGGCACGCACGCAGTAAAGTAAAAAAAGACCTCGTGAAGGCTCAAGAGATTCTCGATACTGACCACTATGGTTTAGAGCGTGTAAAAGAACGTATTTTAGAGTATCTGGCAGTACAAAGCCGTGTCAGCAAGATCAAAGGGCCTATTTTGTGCTTGGTAGGGCCTCCTGGGGTTGGTAAAACCTCACTTGGCCAATCTATTGCTAAGGCAACTGGCCGCCAGTATACCCGTATGGCGCTAGGTGGTGTACGTGATGAAGCGGAAATCCGTGGACATCGTCGCACCTACATCGGTTCCATGCCGGGTAAATTGATCCAGAAAATGGCAAAAGTAGGCGTAAAAAACCCACTATTCTTGCTCGATGAGATCGACAAAATGTCATCAGACATGCGTGGTGATCCAGCTTCAGCCTTGTTAGAGGTATTGGATCCTGAGCAAAACGTCGCATTTAACGACCATTATCTGGAAGTTGATTACGATCTTTCTGATGTGATGTTTGTTGCAACATCAAACTCAATGAACATACCTGCTCCGCTGCTTGATCGTATGGAAGTGATCCGTCTGTCAGGTTATACGGAAGATGAAAAACTGAATATTGCTAAACAACACTTACTGTCGAAGCAAATTCAGCGTAATGCCCTGAAAAAAGGTGAATTAACCATTGATGACAGTGCATTAATTAGTATCATTCGTTATTACACTCGTGAAGCGGGTGTTCGTAGTCTTGAGCGTGAGATTTCGAAACTGTGCCGTAAAGCGGTTAAATCCTTATTGATGGATAAAAAGCTTAAACACATCGAAATTAATGCTGATAACCTGAAAGATTTCTTAGGGGTTCGCAAATTCGATTACGGCCAAGCAGATACTGAAAACCGCGTCGGTCAGGTAACTGGTCTGGCATGGACTGAAGTAGGTGGTGATCTATTAACTATTGAAACAGCTTGCGTACCGGGTAAAGGGAAACTGACTTATACAGGTTCTCTTGGTGAAGTGATGCAAGAATCGATTCAAACTGCCTTAACAGTAGTACGTGCACGCGCAGAAAAACTGGGTATTAACAGTGATTTCTATGAAAAACGTGATATTCATGTACACGTGCCTGAAGGTGCAACACCGAAAGATGGCCCAAGTGCTGGTATTGCGATGTCGACGGCGCTGGTTTCTTGTTTAACAGGTAACCCAGTTAAAGCTGACGTGGCAATGACAGGTGAGATTACCTTAAGAGGATTAGTTTTACCTATCGGTGGTTTGAAAGAAAAATTACTGGCTGCACATCGTGGTGGTATTAAAACGGTGTTAATTCCATTTGAGAACAAGCGTGATTTGGAAGAAATTCCAGAAAATGTTATTGCTGATTTGGAAATTCATCCAGTGAAAACGATTGAAGAAGTACTCTCTTTAGCATTAGTGAACCCACCATTTGGTGCGGAAGTCGTAAAAAATAAGTCGAAAAGAGTGAGCTGAATCAAGAAGTTTAAATAAAAATGAGGCTGATGACCTATTTAGGGGTTGTCAGCCTTTTTTTTCGTCGCTAATTTAACGATGATTCTGATAATTATTTGGATGTTATCTGTTCTCTTGCCATTGGCATTAAGGATTGATATAACGGCTGCATCATTAATTAGCTTAATAGCCTAATTAAGATCATAGTCAAAACTAATATGGGGATGATAAGAGTGAATAAGTCTCAACTGATTGATCAAATCGCTTCTGAAGCGAATATTTCTAAAGCTGCAGCTGGTCGTGTTGTTGATGCATTCGTTGCATCTGTAACTGGCTCACTGAGCAAAGGTGATGATGTTGCTTTAGTTGGCTTTGGTACATTCACAGTTCGTGAACGTGCTGCTCGCACAGGACGTAACCCACAAACAGGTAAAGAAATCAAAATCGCTGCGGCGAAAGTACCTGCTTTCCGTCCGGGCAAAGGTTTAAAAGACGCGGTTAATGGTTAATCCAGTTTTATTTTGAGTTTGTTTTATTTTTTCTAAAACTCACACTGACTGAATATTATTAATCAGCTAATATAGAGGCGCATCATGGAAATGATGCGCTTTTTTTTCAATCTGGGTTAAGATTAGCGTATTATTAGGAAATGAATTCAACCAAGCGGAGTTAAGCCTTTTTATGATGGACAATCTACGCACGAAAGCGAACAGTCCTTTTATCAAAGTGCTACTGGCTATTATTATTCTGTCATTCGTGCTGACAGGGGTTGCCGGTTACATGATTGGTGGGTCGAGCAATGATGCTGCCGAAGTAAATGGACAGTCAATTAGCAGGGAGCAACTACAACAGGCTTTCTCGCAAGAGCGTCAGTCCTTACAAGAGAATTTGGGAGACAGATTCTCTGAAATAGCTGGTAATGAAGAAGCCATGAGAGCATTGCGTGCTCAAGCACTTGCCAACTTAATTAATAGTGAGCTGATTAATCAGTATGCGCAAGAATTAAACCTGTCTGCGAGCGATGCGCAGATAGAGAAAGCGATTTTCGCGATGCCAATTTTCCAAACTAATGGTAACTTTGATAGCGAAAAGTATCGTTTGATATTAAAGCAATATAATGTCAATGCGGACAACTTTGCTGCCCAAATCCGTAATGATTTGGTGCGCGCACAGTTAGCTAAAGCTTTCACAGGCAGCGATTTTGCACTTCCTTCAGAAGTCAAAACGTATGCGGAGCTATTTTTACAAGAGCGTGAAATTCGCACAGCGACGTTATCATTAGCGGATGCACAAGCTAAACAGTCTGTGACTGAAGATGAAATTAAAGCTTACTATGATGCAAACCACGATAGCTTCATTTCACCTGAGAAAGTTAAAGTCAGCTACGTTGAGATTGACGCAACGACGCTGCCAGAGCAAACCGTTTCTGATGAAGAGCTGAAAACCTACTATGAGCAAAACCTGAAAAATTATACTCAGGCGGAGCAAAAGCATTACAGCATGATCCAAGTCGCCTCTGAAAAAGAAGCGAATGCAATCGTCGATGAGCTAAAAGCAGGGGCTAATTTTGAAACCCTCGCGGCTGAAAAGTCGACTGATAAATTCAGTGCTGGCAATAAAGGTGTTATCGGTTGGATGGAAGAGGCGTCTACCCCTGCTGAAATTGCTGACGCTAAGCTAACAGAAAAAGGTCAAATTTCTGCGCCAGTTAAATCCGGAGAAAGTTTTGTTATTTTCCGTTTGGATGATATTAAACCTGAAAGCGTTAAATCATTTGATTCAGTAAAAGATGGACTGAAAACGACATTAAGCCAAGAGAAAAATGTTAAACAGTTCTATGACTTACAGCAAAAAGTCAGTGAAGCTGCAACTAACGATAATGAATCTTTAGCATCTGTCGAAGAAGTTTCAGGCCTAAAAGTGGCAACAACTGACTGGTTTGATAAGAACAATCCACCAGAGGCATTGAAATTCCCTAAAGTGATCAATGAGATTTTCAGTGAACGCCTAGTAGATAAAAATGGTTCTACAGGTATCAACTCTGACGTGATTAACGTTGAAGGTGATCGTGCATTTGTGGTTCGTGTTACAGAGTACAAACCAGAGCAAATCGAATCCTTAGAAACCGTCAAACCTGAAATTGAAGCACTAGTTAAACGTCAAAAAGCAAATGCAGTACTAAAAGCGGAAGGCGATAAATTGCTTGCTGCACTGAAAGAAGGTAAAGGTGAGTCAGCGCTAAGTGAGGCTAATGTGACATTTACTGCCCCTGAAACGGTTTCTCGTGTTATGCCACAAACACCAATTACTGGTGCAGCGATGGCAATGGCGAAACTAGTAGACGGTAAAGCAACTTATGCAACAGCGCGTGATGCACAAGATAACCTAGTTATCATTCAACTTGATAAAGTAACCGCAGGTAAAGCTTCTGAGGAAGAGTTAGCGCAGTTAACTAGAGAGTATCAAGGCATGATGGCAGCTTCAGTGAATGAAGCATTGATGCTGAACCTACGTAATAACGCAAAAATTGAAGAGTTCAACGTCGAGTAATTTGGGAAGCTCCTCGCAATTTTTATTGCAAGATAGCATTCTTTGAGGCCACCTTTGGGTGGCCTTTCTTATTTCTACTCTGATTAAAAAGCTTTTCTATTATCTTCTTGGCATTGTGTTATCTCACTTTAAACAGGAGAAACTCGATGTCATGGATGCAATTAACAAAACAGTTTTTAGGTAGTGTTGTGATCATATTTTCAATGTTGATGTATCAACAGCAAGCATTAGCTAAAAAAACGGAAACTGAGAAACCATCATTAGCAGTAACGAACCAAACGTCTCAGCAGGTTGTCGATGCAACTCATTCTAGCAGTACTCATCAAGTTAATATTAATCAAGCAAGTGCAGAGGAATTGGCTAAGAAACTGAGTGGGATAGGGATCCAAAAAGCAAAGGCAATTGTTGAATATAGGGACAAATATGGTGCATTTAGTTCGTTAGAAAATATTTTAGAGGTGAAAGGAATAGGTCCCTCATTTTTAGAAAAAAATAGGAGTAAGTTAACTCTGTAATTCACTTGGTACCCATTTATGTTGCATGGGTACTTGTTTTAATGTTTCCAGTCTGTGATTGCTTCATTAGTGGCTATAACGGCGATGTATATCACATAAACTAAATGATTTGTGCATGAGTCATGATTTTTTGTTATCTTTTTGTAAAAACATGGCAACTGGTCGGAGTAGTTATGGCAACAAAAATAAAAGTGTGTGGTTATCACATCGATGTATTTCAACATGTTAATAATGCACGTTACCTTGAGTTTTATGAAACTGATCGATGGGCTGTAATGGCTAATCAAGGTTTTCTTGAATGGGCACTTAAAAAACAGTTGGCTATGGTGGTTGTAAACATCAATGTAAACTATTTTCAAGGGGCAGTAATTAATGACCAACTAACCGTTGTAACGCGTATCGATAAAATTAACACCAAGAGTGCACTATGCTATCAGCAAATATCACGAGAAAGGAATGGTAAAAAAGAGCTGGTATCAGATGCAGTACTGACATTTGTGATAGTTGATTTAGTTGCGAATAAATCAGTCCCACTTAATGGTGAAATACTAGAGAAATTACAACAACTATCACTCAGTGAGACTGGTGATTTTATTGCGGTTTAAAAGAGAAATCGGAAAGTGTTGAAACACTTTCCGATTACATAAGTACAAAGCTAAGGGAGATCCAGTTTGTTTTTTAAGGAGACTAAAACAGCGTCTTTATTGGCCAAATAATGCGTTAAGCCTTTACTTCTAAGGTGGCAGGCGGCACATTCACCGCAGCCATCGCCTTGTATGCCGTTATAACAAGTCAATGTTTGGGCTCTGACGGTGTCTAAATGGCCATAGTAATCTGCAAGTGCCCATGTTTGTGCTTTATCGAGCCACATCAGTGGGGTTTCGAAACGAATATCTTTTGCCAATCCTAAGCTAACAGCATGGTTAAGAGCTTTAACAAATTCATCTCTGCAATCAGGGTAGCCTGAGAAGTCAGTTTCACAGACACCAGTGATCACTGCCTCAGCTTGGACTTGGTATGCATAAATAGCCGCTAAGGTTAAAAATAAGATATTTCTACCGGGAACAAAGGTGGTTGGTAATCCACTAGCTTCGCTTTCATGATAATTAGGAACTGGGATGTTATCGCGAGTTAGACTACTCACAGCAAGTTCATTAAGTAGAGTGACATCAAGTGTTTTGTGTGCGGTTGCCCCAAGGGAGTGACTAAGTTTTTGTGCTACTTCAATTTCAAAACGGTGGCGCTGACCATAATCGAAGGTGATGCAATGGACTTCATCATAAGTTGTTAGTGCTTGAATAAGGCACGTTGTCGAATCTTGTCCGCCACTGAAGACAACAACCGCACGTTTCATAAATACTCCCTTTGATAAAAAATAAGTACTGAGTTTGTTCATCAGCCATGTTAGCGGTGCTAGGCTAACATGCACAGACTTAATTTGACCTTTTATCGTTAATTGATGAATTATTTATACTCTTCCCGCCTATTTAGGTAAAATTATTCTATGATATAGCGTAATTAATGGCATTTTATAATCAACAGAGAGCGCTTATGTTAGACAAGATAGATAAAAAGTTACTTCGTTTACTGCAAAATGATAGTAGCCTCTCTTTAAATGCACTCGCAGAACACGTTAGTTTAACTTCAACTCCTTGTTGGAAAAGGTTAAAACGCCTTGAAGATGATGGCTATATCCGCAGTCGGGTGACTTTACTCGATGGCGAAAAATTAGGATTAGGATTGACGGTGATTGTGATGATTAAAACACAACACCATAACAGCGAATGGTATGAGCAATTTGTGTCATTTGTCAGCCAGCTTCCTGAAGTACTGATATTCTATCGTATGGCAGGGGAGTATGATTACTTTATGCAGGTTGAAGTTAAAGACATGAAATCTTACGATCTATTCTACAAAAAACTGGTTAATGGTGTTCATGGGTTGATTGACGTTACCTCCAGTTTTGCCATGGAAAAAATTAAATATACGACTGTGTTACCCATCCCTGACTAGCGATGTTAACGCTGTATTACCGCTATTGTTGTTATGATGATAACGATAGACCATTAAACTTGATTCAAGGCTGTGACTAAGTGCGATTATTTTCACAACTACGCTGGTATTTTTTTAGTGAGTGGCGACGTTACTGTGGCGCTGTTTGCTTTTTAATTATTATTGCGATTTTACAACTTGTTCCACCTAGATTAGTTGGCGTGGTGGTGGATGGTATTAGTAACCAAACCATGGCAACCAGCCAGTTAGTATCTTATGTCACATTGATGCTAGGTATTGCGGTTGTTGTTTATGGTTTGCGCTATGTATGGCGACTCTGGTTATTTGGTGCCTCTTATAAGCTAGCGGTACAGCTACGACAAAAGTTTTATCGGCAACTCAGTCTTCAGAATCAATCCTTTTATTTGCGCTATCGCACTGGCGATTTAATTGCTCGTACTACCAATGATGTTGACCGAGTGGTATTTGCTGCTGGTGAAGGGGTTTTAACCTTTGTTGACTCGTTAGTCATGGGCTGTGCGGTGCTACTCATGATGAGTGTCAATATTAGTTGGCAGCTAACGTTATTAGCTCTGATCCCTATGCCAATAATGGCGATAGTGATCAAACGCTTTGGTGACCAGTTACATCACCGCTTTAAGCATGCACAAGGAGCATTTTCTTCTTTAAATAACCATGCACAAGAAAGCCTGACCAGTATTCGGATGATCAAAGCATTTGGCCTTGAAGATCATCAATCGAATCAGTTTGAGCAAGTGGCAACCGAAGCTGGGCGTCGTAATATGCATGTGGCACGAGTAGATGCACGCTTTGATCCAACTATTTTTATAGCTATCGGTATGGCAAACCTTCTAGCAATTGCTGGAGGGAGTTGGATGGTATTACAAGGCACATTAACTCTTGGTGAACTGACTAGTTTTGTGATGTATCTAGGATTAATGATTTGGCCGATGCTTGCTCTGGCTTGGATGTTCAATATTGTAGAGCGTGGTAGTGCGGCGTATAGCCGTATTCGAGAATTGTTGAATGAGCCTTTAGATATTGCAGATGGTCAACAATCTCTAAAGGCAGAACGAGGTAAATTAAGCGTAAATATTAAGGTATTTCGCTATCCTGAAACTGAGCGAGTGGCATTACATGATATCCGTTTCGATTTGCAACCAGGACAATTTTTAGGGTTATGTGGCCCAACTGGCTCAGGCAAGTCAACATTAATTACTCTACTTCAGCGGCAATTTGATGTCACTGAAGGTGAAATTTGTTATCAAGGCCATTCGTTACCAACCATTCAACTTGATGAGTGGCGTAGCCGGTTAGCGATTGTTAATCAATCGCCATTTTTATTTTCTGATACTGTTGCAGGCAATATTGCGTTAGGCCATCCACAGGCAACGGTTGAGCAAATAGAAGAAGCCGCACGAATTGCCTGTGTACATGATGATATTTTGAGGTTGCCTGAAGGCTATCAAACTCAAGTCGGTGAACGAGGTGTTATGTTGTCTGGTGGGCAAAAGCAACGTATTTCTATTGCTCGTGCTATTTTACAAAATGCGGAAATTTTAGTCTTAGATGATGCGTTATCCGCTGTGGATGGGCAAACTGAATTTACAATTTTACAAAATCTTAGCCGTTGGCGTGAAGGAAGAACGCTGATCATCAGCGCGCATCGTTTATCTGCATTGGTTGAAGCGGACAATATTCTGGTTTTATCCCAAGGGAGTATCGCGGCGGAAGGTATTCATACAACGCTATCGGTTCAATCAGGTTGGTACAAGGATATGTATCATTATCAACAGATTGAAGCAGCTTTGGACGGTGATTTATGAGTCAGAAGAAGCCTCTTTGGCCTGCATTAAAGCGTCTAATGGGTTATGGAAAAGTACATCGTGGAACGATGTCGGTAGCAATTATCATGTTATGGGTTGCAGCGGCGGCGGAAGTGAGTGGCCCATTACTGATTAGCTATTTTATCGACAATATGGTTGCTAAGAAGCAAATAATTATGCCATTAGCCTTATATATGGTGATTGGGTTTGTGGTGTTGCAGGTTTTAGCGGCACTACTTCATTATTACCAAACGATACTTTTTAATAAAGCCGCGGTTGGTGTTGTACAAGCGCTACGCACTGATGTGATGAACTCCGCGTTAAGGCAGCCTTTAAGTGCTTTTGATAAACAACCTGTAGGGCAAATTATTTCTCGGGTAACCAATGATACTGAAGTCATTAAAGACTTATTTGTTATGGTTGTGCCTACGGTATTTCGTAGCTTAGCGCTTATCTGTGCCATGTTGATTGCGATGTTTACCCTTGAGTGGCGAATGGCTTTGGTGGCGATTATGATTTTCCCCGCTGTGTTGGTGGTGATGTTTGCTTACCAACGCTTAAGCACGCCAATTGTCAGACGAGTACGCTCTTATCTGGCTGAGATTAACAATGGTTTTAATGAAGTGATTAATGGTATGACGGTCATTCAACAGTTTCGCCAGCAAGCTAGATTTGGTGAGAAAATGTTGCAAGCGAGCGAAGATCATTATCATGAACGTATGAAGGCATTGAAATTAGATGGCTTATTATTGCGTCCTCTTTTGAGTTTGTTGTCTGCATCTGTTCTATGTGGGCTACTATTTTTATTTGGTATTGATGGTGCTACAACGATAGGTGTTGGTGTTTTATATGCTTTTATTAACTACCTTGGGCGTTTAAATGAGCCATTAATTGAACTGACCTCTCAGCAGTCTATGTTACAACAAGCAGTAGTATCAGGGGAGCGAGTATTCGAATTAATGGATAGCCCAAAACAAGGTTATGGTGAGCATGCAGCGCCATTAAAAAGCGGCGCTATTGATATCCAACATGTATCATTTGCCTACCGTGAAGACAAAAAGGTACTCAATGATATTAATCTTCACGTTCCAGAAAATAGTTTTGTTGCATTAGTGGGGCATACAGGGAGCGGTAAAAGTACTATCGCTAACTTGATTATGGGATATTACCCATGGCAGCAAGGTGAAATCTTGCTTGATGGTCGACCTTTACATTCGTTGTCGCATCAAGTTTTGCGTAACGGTATTGCTATGGTACAACAAGATCCTGTTGTACTCGCCGCTTCTTTCTTTGATAACGTTGCCTTGGGGCGCGATGTGTCACAAGACAAAGTTTGGCAGGTGCTAGAAATGGTGCAACTTGCTGAACATGTGCGCTTGTTACCGGATGGTTTAGATTCAATGCTTGGTGAACAAGGTAATACATTGTCAGTTGGTCAGCGGCAGCTGCTGGCGATGGCTCGTGTGTTAGTTGTTACACCAAAAATTCTTATTCTTGATGAAGCTACAGCCAATATTGACTCAGGCACTGAACAGTCTATTCAAAAAGCGCTACGTATTATTCGTCAAACGACCACTTTGGTGGTTATTGCACACCGTTTATCAACGATTATTGATGCGGATCAGGTGGTTGTGCTCCATCGTGGTGCAATTGTTGAGAAAGGAAATCATATGCAATTACTACAGCAAAAAGGGCGCTATTATCAAATGTATCAATTACAGCAAGTTGGTGAATCTTTAATCCAACATGATGGTACTGAGTCTGAAACGGTACTCATTTAGTTTTTTTGCACACTTATAATGCATTTTGCAAGGCCACTCAGTTGAGTGGCCTTTTCTTTTGTCATGACTCTTTGAATTATAAGTGTAATTAATTTTGGCACGCTATTTGCTTAACACTATTTACTCTAAGTATTTTTGCGGTTGGTCTTGTTGTTATGGGAAATATTTAGCATGGGGTGACAGGGAATTAAATTAATTGGAGGCAAAATGAAATACATCATCGCAATCATTAAACCTTTTAAGTTAGACGAAGTAAGAGAAGCGCTTTCAGATATTGGTGTCCAAGGTTTAACAATTACTGAGGTTCGTGGATTCGGGCGCCAAAAAGGTCATTCTGAATTATATCGTGGTGCAGAGTATGTCGTTGATTTTTTGCCTAAAGTACGTATGGAAATTGCTGTATCAGATGAATTTGCCGATCAGGTTATCGAGGCAATCGAAAAAGCTGCAAATACAGGGCAAGTGGGGGATGGAAAAATATTTGTGTTTGAACTGGAGCAGGCTATACGGATCCGTACCGGTGAGAAACAAGATGAGGCACTTTAGGAGAATGGCGATGAGTAAACTATTTCAATGCGTTTATTTGCTACTAATAGCGAGTTTTCCTGCGAGTGTACTCGCATCTGAAGAGGGTATAGATAAAGCCGATAATGCTTTTATGATGATTTGCACTGCACTGGTTTTGTTTATGATTGTACCAGGGATCGCTTTATTTTATGGCGGGTTATTACGTAGTAAAAACGTTCTATCACTTATGGCGCAAACTATGGTGATTTTAGCTCTAGTTTCTGTCATTTGGGTTGTTTATGGCTACAGTCTTTCATTTAGCGAAGGAAATGATTTTTTTGGCGGCTTTAGCCAATTTATGTTGAAAGGAATTAGTATTGAAAGCCTTTCAGCAACGATCCCACAATTTGTACATGTTGCATTCCAAGGGGCTTTTGCTTGTTTAACTGTTGCGTTAGTTGTTGGCGCTTTAGGTGAGAGGGTCAAGTTTTCTGCGGTCTTAATATTTGCCTTTATTTGGACGACTTTTGCTTATATACCAATGGCACATATGGTATGGGGTGGTGGTTTATTAGCACAGGATGGTGCGTTAGATTTTGCTGGTGGAACCGTTGTACACATTAATGCGGCAGTTGCGGGGCTTGTTGGTGCTTACTTACTTGGTAAGCGAATTGGTTTCGGAAAAGAAGCAATAAAACCACATAATTTGCCAATGGTTTTTATGGGGACGGCAATCTTATTTATTGGTTGGCTCGGTTTTAATTCAGGCTCAGCAGGAAGTGCAAACTCAATTGCTGCGCTTGCCTTTATCAATACTGTTGTTGCAACGTCCGGTGCTGTGTTGTCATGGGTGTTCGCGGAATGGATTTTTAGAAATAAGCCTTCGTTACTCGGCGCTTGTTCTGGCTGCCTTGCAGGATTAGTGGGTGTGACACCCGGTGCAGGCGCTGTTGGTGTTGCTGGTGCACTGATAATAGGCCTAATCTCTGGTATTGCAGGGCTATGGGGAGTGGTTATTTTAAAACGCTGGTTAAAAGTTGATGATGTATGCGATGTATTTGGGGTACATGGCGTTTGTGGCATTGTGGGGTGTTTATTGACAGGGGTATTTGCTTCTGCGGCATTAGGTGGGATGGGATATGTCGAAGGTGTCACGATGATGAAACAAGTCGGTATACAGGCATTTAGTATTATTGTTTGTGTGATATGGACCGCGGTAATTGCCTATCTGGCTTTCTTAATCGCAGATAAAACAACAGGTTTACGTGCAGATATGGAGCAAGAAAGAGAAGGACTGGATATTACCCATCACGGTGAAAGCGCGTATAACTAATTATGATGTAAGTTAGTACTAACATTCATGTTATGGGGGCTAATTAAGCCGTAATAGTGGATATCCATGAATAACGATATCACATAAAATATGACAAGGCAGGAAGAATAACTCCCTGCCTTGTTAGTTAGTACTAACATATTTTTAACGAGGCTTTCTTTTACGAATAACCCCCTCTTGAACCGCGGTTGCGACTAACTCTCCTTGTTGATTATAAACTTGCCCTTTAACAAAGCCTCTACCACCTGATGCAGATGGGCTTTCTATCGCATACAGTAACCACTCATCAATTTTAAATGGTCTGTGATACCACATAGAATGGTCGATTGTCGCAACTTGCAAATCCCTCTCCATAAAACCACGACCATGAGGTTGTAGGGTTGCAGGAAGAAAATTATAGTCAGATGCATATCCTAATAAATAATGATGAAGTGATGGGATATCAGGAAGTTGCCCTTTTGTTTTGAACCAAATATAGCGGAATGGTTCTTGGGGAGGGGCATCAAATGGGCTATAAAATTGCACTGGGCGGAATTCAAATGGATTCGGACGTAAAGCATACTTCTTGACTGATTCAGGTAACTGAGCGGCTAAACGTTGGATAATCTCATCTTGAGAGATCAGTTTTTCTGGTGATGGTACTTCTGGCATTAAGTTTTGATGATCAAAACCATCTTCTTGCGCTTGGAAAGATGCGGTCATGAAAAATATCGGTTTTCCATGTTGTATTGCACTGATGCGGCGCGTGCTGAAACTGCCGCCATCTCGGAGTATTTCAACGTCATACACGATAGGGCGCTGGCTATCTCCAGGGCGTAAAAAATAACTGTGAAACGAGTTGATGACGCGATCGTCAGGGATCGTTTGTTCCGCGGCATACATAGCTTGGCCAACAACTTGTCCACCAAAAACTTGGGGGAGGCCAAGATCTTCGCTTTGACCACGGAAAATACCTTCTTCTATTTTTTCTAGCTCTAATAAGCTAATTAAATTTTGCAATTCTGGGCTCATAGCGACCTTGGTATCAATTAAAAAATATCAGATAACTATATTTTCCCATTAATACACAAAAATAGGTAGGCAGTTTTTGTGGTAAGGTTTTTATAGATAAAATCTATATCTAATTGTTATTGAGCTACTTCAACATGGTATGGAAGTGAAAATATTTTTTGAAATTTTTTGTTACATTTGGAAATGATATTTCATTAATGAGATTTTTTCGCTATAATTGAAGTGTCTT
Source organism: Providencia sp. PROV236 (assembly GCF_033676985.1). NCBI lineage: Bacteria > Pseudomonadati > Pseudomonadota > Gammaproteobacteria > Enterobacterales > Morganellaceae > Providencia > Providencia sp. PROV236. Next base: position 855,227 of record NZ_CP096297.1, read on the forward strand.
CAGTAAAAAATTGCACCTTAAGATAAATAATATAAAAATATTTTGGCAATGATCTGTTTTTTAGGCACTTATCATGAAATTATACCAAGTCATCATGGGGTTGATCCTTATGGCTCTATTAATGGGCTGTGAGGGAAATAACAATAAAGCGAAAGAAGCCAAGCTTGATCGCTCTCATGATACAACAAATAGGAGTATTGAGTCTGGCGTAATTAGCGGGCAAGTTGTGATCCAACAGCGTGTAGCATTACCAGTCAATGCAGTTGTTACAGTCACCCTAGCTGACACGTCAATTGCAGAGCTACCTGCTTTAATTTTATCGCAGAAATATTACGATACGCAGGGTAAGCAATCACCATTCCCGTTTGAATTAAGCTATCAAAAAGATGAAATTCGCTCTAGTGCACATTTGGCAGTGAGAGCGACAGTTTCTGTTGAAGGTGATGTTTGGTTTATTTCCAATGTTGAGAGTGTTGTGATTAATAATGGAGTTACTCAGGATATAGAATTGCGACTTGTACCGGTACAGTAAAGTTAAAGATCCTATTATTGCACAATAAAACAGCATTCAGTGGTGGTTTCCTTGCTATTTCAGTTATCATCAAGCATAATGCCACCTGCTTTTTAGGAAGCAATCTATGGGGGCTCTGTTGGTTCTCCCGCAACGCTAACTTGTTAACTTGGTCAGGTCCGGAAGGAAGCAGCCATAGCAGGGGATGTGTGTGCCGGGATGTCGCTGGCAGGGCCCCCACCCAATTCTAGCTATATCGCTTATTGCTTAATAATGACTCTCTATTTTAGCCTATCGTTATTATTAATCGTTTTATTGCCACAGTGATATTATCCGAAAAATGAGTTATACTCGTTATCAGACTGATTGTGACGTTATATTGACTTTTTTTAGTCGTTTTGAAAGTTTATTTCTCTTACCACTTTAGTTCTAATTTCATATTATTTAAAGAATAAAATGAATGTTATTAATTTTAATATAAACATTTATAAGTTAGAACGGCCTTTATTTATAACATTTTTATTTATAGATGCGAACGAATAAGTTAGATATTAGTGCTAATGTTACTTTATTACTTATCGCTATTATCCAAATGTATAAATTACAAGCGGGGTGGTTGCATTATTTTGTAATGCAATAATAGGGGGATACGAAATATATTGAGCCGATAAAATGAATTATCGGCTATAACCAGTCATTATCTGTGTATATTAATGAGTAGTTACCTAACAAATTTCCAAACCGATGCAGGGATCTTGTCATAAAGTTTATTCATCGTGAGTTCTGCAAGGCGATGGTCAGCAGCCGAGTAAAATAGCTCCAACTCGTCTTCAGATAGTTCATATTTATTTTTCTCGATCACGCGTTCAAGCGTGTCGATAGTCGTGCATTTTCTTAAACGCATCAGATAATCAGTTTTGGTCATAATACCCTTTCTTTTATTGATAATTAAAAAAGCTTTATAACATGCCATGTTATAGTTATTTGGACATAAACGGTATCTTAAGTCTTACTTGCAGGGCACTTTAAATCATCATCAAGTACAGCAACTAGATTTTGATTCATACTCTGCCAATCAATAATCTCACTTAGAGTTATTACAGGGCTACCGAACAAATCATAAGTTTCATCAAGATACTCTTCAACTAATGATATAACGAGATTCTCTTTGGGATATTTTATCTTATATTGCCATACAAAAGCGGCAATATGTTCAATAAGCTCATTAAGGCTGGCACTTTGTGGTGAGCTTAAATCATTTACCCAGTGTGTATTTGTTTTCTGTAAACTAGAAATTGCTTCTCGATTCAGGCTGTTACACAAATATTTTAACTCAGATATATCATAATTTTTGGGTGAATATTCATCCATAATCACCTCCGCAGGCGAGACTAACCTTTGCTATGTGTATTTCTATATCAAAATAATTTAGTGCAAACTAAATAAAACACCTTGAATTACTAACATAAGCATTTATTAATCAATATCTTAGGTTATATAGATTCTGTGTGAAACAGGTGCAATTTTTAGAATTATCAATAATTATATCTGTAATATTCAAATACGGGCTAGCAGCGCTAACTGTTTTCGCTGTGCTAATAATATAGCACTTTTATTACATAAGTCACCACCTGACCAGCAAATTTTTTCAAAATTAATAGTTGATAAGGGTTTTATAGTGCTATTTATATCAATTAAACACAATTTTAAGGAGATTTTATATCGAATCAGAGCTACTTTGCGTTTATTTACAAAAAATAACGATGGTTTTAACTTAAAAAGCGGTGTGTTAAATAATTTGAATGCGATTTTTTAACATAATAGTGAAGGAATTAACGACAATTGAATATGATTTCAATATTGATAAGCATAATTAATTTTTGTTATTCAATATGTAATACCTACCGATTAATCGATAGGTATTACATGTGGGTAATTATAAGTAGAGGTTTAATGTAACGCCAGGTTTTAGATCTGCCATTTTGACACCTGAATTCCAACTCATTAGATCATTTAGCTTGATACCATGTCTTTTAGCAATACTGTAATAAGAGTCGCCTTTCTTAACCCGGTAAGTTTTAGATTTCCGGCTATTAGCGACTGGAGCAACCCCTTTAATTTTTAACATTTGCCCTGGACGAATATTAGCCGTTTTCATGCCATTAAGTTGTTTTATACTCTTACTGGTGGTATTAAATTTTTTGGCGATACTTGCTACGGACTCACCTTTAGCGACTTTGTAATTAAAGTGGCTAGATTTCTGTTGTTGCGCAGGCCTTCTTTTCTGATTTTCAGCGGCAGCCATACGAATATTATCTAAAACTGATTGGTCTGAGAGCGATAGTTTAAGTTGTTCCGCTTTAGCGGTTGGCAACATAATATAATGGGGACCATTTGGTGAAGTAATACCTCGTTTATAACCTGAGTTATAGGTTTTGAGGGACTCTTCTGAAATTCCTGTCAGTTCAGCGGCTTGGGTTAATGTAATTTGTTGACCAACATCAACTTGTGTTAATGCCCTATTGCGGTTGCTATGAGGTAACTTAACTTGATATTTTTCTGGAGATCTTAAAATTTGGCTTAATGCTAATATTTTAGGGACATATTGTTTGGTTTCTTTTGGTAAAGATAATGACCAAAAGTCGGTGGGTAGCCCTGCGGCTTCATTCTTCTTGATTGCATTTAACACACAGCCCTCGCCACAATTATAGGCAGCCAAGGTTAATTCCCAATCATGACCAAACATGATGTTTAAATTTTCGAGCAAATCAAAAGCAGCCTTAGTCGATGTGACAAGATCACGGCGTTCATCTACCCATTGATCTTGTTTTAAACCATAAGATCGTGCGGTGATAGGAACGATTTGCCAAAGACCAGCAGCTTGAGCAGGGGAAGTTGCTTTTGGATTGAATGAACTTTCAATGATTGGAATTAAAGCTAATTCCATCGGTAAATTACGATTATCAATTTCATCCACGATCCAATACATGTAAGGTTCAGCCCTTAATGTGACATCGTAGAGAAAACTCTGTTTTGTGTAGTAATTGTTGGCTTGTTCCCTGATGATAGCATTATCAGGTATATCCATCTTCAGCTCATCACTGATATACCCCCAAAGGTCATTATCCATCTTTGGAAGTTGTCTACTTGCTGCCTGATTATGTGGAGCAATGGTTTCTATAGTGTGGTTTGCTGAAGACCTGTTCTGCTTGGTTTTTTGTGGGGAAGCTTGGCATCCGGCCAGCAGAACAATGGCGATAATCGTCGCTATTGTCTTCATTGTGTCATTATTCTTCATTGTTGTATGTGTGAAAGTCGAACAATAATACTTAGCAGACACAAAGAAGACAATAATTAAACGCTAATAATAATCTTTTAATTGACGTAAAACGGTAAAAATTGCTCTAAGTGGTGGATTAGCTTGATTAATATTCATGTTTTTTTGTAGTTCAACATTATCACATTGTAAAAAAACATTTATTTTTCGCTCAGTTCCAAGTGTGGTGGGTACTGTTGCTTGATTTTTACTGCGTTTAAGGTCAATTTCTTGTTGATATTTGCTAATTTGCAGATTATCAGGCCAAATATGATGAGCAAATTTAAGATTAGATTGTGTGTACTCATGAGCGCAACAGATAAGAGTATCATCGGGGAGAGCCGCTATTTTTTGAATTGACTGAAACATTTGCTCTGGTGTTCCTTCAAAAATACGACCGCAACCACCTGAAAATAAAGTATCGCCACAGAAGAGATAAGGCGCTTGATAAAAACCAATGTGTCCAAGGGTATGTCCCGGTAGCCCAATCACATGAAAATCAAATTCACCGATTTTTATTTGGTCACCTTGGCTAACTAATTCAGTGGCACCTTTAGCTTCTGTTTCTTCTGGCCCAAAAACAGGCAATTGACTAAATGATTGCAGAATGCCTTTTACACCGCCAGTATGATCATGATGGTGGTGAGTGAGCAAGATAGCGATTGGAGTGAGTTTATTTTGTGCCAATATTTCGAGAACAGGTTCTGACTCTGCTGGGTCAACAATGATACACTGTTGATGATTATCCGATAGGATCCAAATGTAGTTATCATTTAAAGCAGGAACTCGTATTAACTCCATAATGACCTCTAGGGTTTGATTAAGGGGAATTTGATGAAGCCAGCGCGTATTGAAAAAAAATTCCAGATGCCAGTATCTTGGTCTGATATTCCTTTCGGGCGACAATATCGCCAAGCACTACAATACCAGCTTCGTCCTTGGTGGCCAAAAATGTTTGGTTTTCATTTGCTTAAATTAGGACATTTAAGTACCGAGATCGACACTGAAGAATGTATGATAGCCCATCAATTTAGCGTGGGGAATGATGATCCGCGATTTCATGTCTTAGCAGAGCCTTTGGCATTACCATTTGCTAATAAATCTATCGATGCTTGTTTGATCTCTCATATGTTGGCATATAGCCATGACCCACACTGGGTGTTGCGTGAGGTTGATAGGGTGTTGGTTGATGACGGTTGGTTAATTATTTCAGGTTTTAATCCATTTAGTTTACTAGGTATAGGGAAAGCGCTCCCTTTTCTTCGTAAGCAACAGCCTTATTGTAGTCGTTTCTTCCCAACATTACGGGTATTTGACTGGCTTAGTGTACTAAACTACGAAGTGCTCTATCACCGTAATTGCCAAGTATTCCCTTGGCATGATCCTGAAAATTGGTTGAATAAGCACATCGGTGGGGTTGGCGCATTAAATGTTATTGTTGCCAGAAAACGAACTTACCCATTAACACCGACTCTACTTAAATTTAAACAACCAAAAGTTAAGATTGGGACAGCTATTGGGGCCGCAAAGCGCATATCTAGTCGTTCAAAGAATCGATAAGAGATATTGGCTAGTCTTGAGCTGGTTGATAGCCTGTATCTTCTTGTGTTGGTGATTCAGCAGCTTGCCTTGCAAGCTCGTCACATTTTTCATTTTCAGGGTGCCCTGCATGCCCTTTGACCCAGCGCCAATCAATGGTGTGTCGAGTAATCGCTTCATCAAGACGTTTCCATAGATCTACATTAACCACTGGCGATTTATCTGCTTTACGCCATTGGCGACGTTTCCAGTTATGGATCCATTGCGTAATTCCTTGGCGAACGTATTGGCTATCGGTGGTTAAAATAATATCACATGGGCGTTTTAGCGATTCGAGCGCAACAATTGCTGCGAGCAGCTCCATTCGATTATTGGTTGTCATAAAAAAACCTTCACTGAGTGTTTTTTCATGTTGTTGGTAACGAAGGAGAACACCGTAACCACCGGGACCTGGATTACCCAAACAAGAACCATCAGTGAAAATTTCTACCTGCTTTGTCATTTCTGTTACACTCTACCTTATTCATTAATCCTTAGTTTGACACAAAAATTCATGATGAGCACGGCGATAACAAGACAAATTGTCCTTGATACTGAAACGACAGGTATGAACAAGCTAGGCGTTCATTACGAAGGCCATTGTATTATTGAAATTGGTGCCGTTGAGGTGATTAACCGTAGATTAACGGGGCGTAATTTCCATGTTTATATTAAACCTGACCGTTTAGTTGATCCTGAAGCATTTGAAGTTCATGGTATTAGTGATGAATTTTTGCAGGATAAACCTGTATTTGCCGATATTGCGGATGAGTTTCTCGAATTTATTCGTGGCGCAGAGCTTATTATCCACAATGCGCCGTTTGATATTGGTTTTATGGATTATGAATTCCGCAAATTGAATAAAGGGATACCACCAACGACTGAGTTTTGTCAAATTACAGATAGCTTAGTCATGGCGCGCCAGCTATTCCCCGGAAAACGGAATAACTTGGATGCTTTATGTGATCGTTACTTGATTGATAACACTAAGCGAACTCTTCATGGCGCGTTATTGGATGCGGAGATACTTTCCGATGTCTATTTAGCGATGACAGGTGGGCAGACATCACTTGCTTTCTCAATGGATGCAGATACTTCAACTGAAAACTATGTGGAAGAAGTCCAGCGCATTGAGCGTCCTATGACAGGTCTTAAAGTATTGTATGCCTCAGATGAAGAACTTATCGAGCATGAAAAAAGGCTAGATATTGTTGATAAAAAAGGTGGAAAGCCTTGTCTGTGGCGTCAAACACCTGATGAAGAAGAGACGTTTCATTAATATAAAGGTTTTTTAAGGCTAAAAACTGTTCAACTGCACGATTTTTCAAGAAAAAGTATTGACTGTCTTTGGAAGTGTTCGTAATATGCTCCCCGTTCCCTGAAGGAACATTCGGAGCGGTAGTTCAGTTGGTTAGAATACCTGCCTGTCACGCAGGGGGTCGCGGGTTCGAGTCCCGTCCGTTCCGCCAAATTATAACGCCATGCTATTAATTAGCATGGCGTTTTTGTTTTTTAGGCTATATCAGCGTATGATTATTGATTGGCTTTGCTATGACTAGATGGTGTCAGAGGTTCTTCTTAGTTTGTTGATCACATGTGAGTGGTTATATCACCGCCCTTCCATAAAAACATGTATGTTTTGAGTATCACATATAATGTTTAATTCAATTTATTAAATAAGTGTGAGCTCGTTTATCTTTATCATTTTTGCTAGATAACCCATCTTTGATTTAATTTTTCTGCAAACATTGATATATCGCACATAAATCATGTTTCTAATCTTCTTAGTGATCACTTGTATATCTGAGCAATATTTAGTTTTGGTTATACATAAAAGTGCCAATCAGTTTATGCATGAAACTTCACACTTTCTGACTATCTCCTTGTAGGGATGTTGGGTAAACTCGCTGGATAATTTAGGTTAAGTGGTTAGAAACTATTAGGAGCACATGATGCGTATTAAAATGCTTGGATTGGCATTCTTATGGGTATTTTTTTCATCGGCTAGCAACGCAAAAGTATTGAATCAAAATAATCCAGATGGTTATCAACAATTTCGATTGGACTATGCGGAAATGGTCGATATTGCGAATAAAAATAAGTTACCTCATCGTATTTTTTATGAGGCACCTTCAGAAGGGCCTGATGCAAAATGGTTTGATGCCGTTAAACAAGGGGATTTAGAGACGGTTAAAATGTATGTTGAAAAAGGGCAAAATATTGAGGCTAAAGACAATGCAAGCTTAGGGCAAACAGCATTGGGCTGGGCGGCTTTTATCGGTTATGAGGACATGGTGGATTACCTGATAGCGCAAAAAGCTAACCTTTGGGCAACGGATAACGGAGATGTCTATAATGCCCTTAAATCAGCTACGTTAGGTAAGAATGTAAATGTAGTGAAAAAGCTCCAACAAGCATTAGAAGGGAAATTTGATATTCAGGACTCATCATATGAAGATGATGGTGAGACATTAGTTATGATTGCAGCAAGTAATAACCGCATTGATATTGTTAAATATTTTATTAGCCAACAGGTTGATTTGAATGCTGTGACGACGGCAAAAGATAATCGTGTGGGGTCCTTTAATCAAAGTGCATTGAGTTATGCATGTGAGCGAGGCCATATTGACATGCAAAAATTACTCATTGCGAATGGCGCAATTAACCACCGTACAGGGAATACGCAATGTCAATAACCCAGTGAAGATGAATATGTGCAAGATTGCCTCGTGAGAGGGAGTTTTGCGCTCAGTTAATGTATTAAGCTAGCTCATGCAGTGATCATGAACGTAAGATAAAAACGTGAAAAAGATGCTGAAAACAACGCCAGCAAAAACACTAAAGCCAGTGAGGTCGATCCTGAAAGGGGTTTTATAGATTAGGAGAATAAACCGATACTAAAACAGGGGAGAGGCTATTAACTTAGATCCCGAGTCTTTGACTCGGGATTTTTTATTTTCAGTAAATTAAAATCATTTTCTTTATCAAATGGCATAACTAAAGCTAAATTATTATCTTAGTTACCCCTTATGTTATTTCTATTCCTTAGTAGCTTTATCTATTCCTTTAGAGAAATAGCACAGGAAATATGTATGAATACTGTTTCTTTAATGTTTCTTAACATTATGAATATTGTTAATTTCTGGCGTTTTTTTGTGTTTATTTCGACTAATATTGATACTTTTGCTGCACTAGCTCATTAGCTAAGTATTAATGTATCTGTTTTTAATTAGTTTTTTTATTCATGCAATATACTTCGTGTTTTATTAATAAAATATACCTAGTGATTTATCATCAATAAATAAAGTTAAAATATGTACTAGTATGTGGGAGGGGCGTAGTATTTTTAATGTGTCAATAATTGACGAATCGAAAAATGATTATGTTATTTTGATATTATTTAAAATCATATATATGAAAGTGCTCTCTAATTTGAGTTAAATATTGCATGGATTGATAAAACTACTTTTTTATTTAATATGAATAATAACTGGTTTTTCATATATTCTCTCTATAATGAGAAATTAATATTGATATTAGTGCAATGTTTCATCAGTTTTGTATATTGTATTTTTTCCTGTCCTTGCTTGTATTTGTTATATCGTGTTGAAAAATAAGGGATTACTTAATCCTATCATTAACGTAAGAAATACTGAATATATTAATTTATTTATTTTTTTATGAATTATTGTGACTTTTAATTAAATTTGGTTTTTTTATCTTTATTTCCTTCCTTATGTGAATAGTATTAGTGGAAATCACTGTTTTCTATAGATACTCTTAAAGTGACTCACTCTGAATGCAGCAAGGTGGCTAGTTTTAAAGATATTTGATTTACTCTGTATAGGCGTAATTGCGTGTCCAAGTTACTACTAAATAGGGAGGCCAAAGTTTGATTTTGTTTCTGTCCTCAAGTAAATTAATATGCATTAGCCGAGTGAGAAAAATAAAAAAATTATTCATACCCTTTATACCTAAAAGTTACGGAAATATTTGAAAATAGAGTTTTCATTCAATGGTTTGAATGAGATGGGATTCTATTTTTTGTTGGTTTTTATTTTATAAATTCCTATTCAATATATTAATGTTACTAAGTAGAAACTATTAATTTAATGTATGGAGAATAATAGTGAGAGTAAATGCAGTGCAAATATCGGAAAATAAATTTAACAATTCAAGGACTGTTTTTACCGAAGCTATCGGAAAGGAAATACATAAGCTACGTAAAGAGCGCTCAATGACAGGAAAAGAGCTTGCTCGTTTAGTCAATGTTTCGCAGCAACAAATATCCCGCTATGAGTGCGGAGTTTGTAATTTAACTATAGATACTTTAATTATTATCTTAAATGCACTTGATGTTCCACTTACGGATTTTTTTAATCAGGTCTTTATGAGAGTATTCGAAACAGAAAAAAAAGTCTGCGTACAATACCATAATGTATTTTCTTCAATTGACCAATCAGAAGAATTGAAAAAACAGCTGGAAACATTTGGTCGATATAATAAAAGTAATTTGTGGGGATGATAGTTATTTAGCAACTATTCAACAAAACCAAATTTTTATTCTTAATCTAAATTATTTCTAAGTTATTTATATCTAAATAATTAGGCTTTGACACACCTGAATGTTTTTAAATGCATTCTTTTTTAACTTTAAACAATATTATTTCTATTGCAGAGGCAAATATGAAAAAGATTATTTTAGCAACTTTGATTTCTGGTGCAATGAGTGCATCGGCTATGGCTGCTCCAGTCAGCGCAGGTCAAGGTACGGTGACTTTCTATGGCTCTATCATCGAAGCTGCTTGTGGTATTGCACCGGAGTCAACTGACCAAACGGTTAACCTAGGTCAAGTAGCATCTGCACAGTTAGAGGATGGTGGTACTTCTCGTCCAGTGCCATTCACTATCGAGCTGGTTGACTGCGATACAACTACTCTAAAAGACAATACGGCAACCGTTACCTTTACGGGCGGTGTGAACCCTAACTTGGCGGATTCACTGGCTATTCAAGGTCAAGCATCTGGCGCAGGTGTTCAAATTGCCGGTTTAGGTGGCGTACCTGTGAAATTAGATGGCTCTGCGGGAACCGACCTAAAGATTCAAAATGGTGACAACTCGCTGCTGTTCTCTGCTTATTTGAAAGGTGATGGCAAAACTATCGTTCCAGGTGAATTCACTGCACTGGCTAACTTCACCATGAGCTACGAGTAATTAGAACACTAGCGTGTCATTCAAAGGAGGGTAAAACCATGGGGCGTCAAGCAGTATTCGGATGGAGTGCGTTACTCCTCGCGACGAGTTTTACCTCACCTTTGGCGCACGCAGCTGGGCAAGGTGCAGGTACGGTGACCATGAACGGTGAAATCACCGATGCAGCCTGCACAATTGCCATGGAATCCCGTGATCAGATCATTGATATGGGGGTGTTGCCGATTGGCACGATCCGCCAAGAAGGCCAAGGTCCCAAACAAGATTTTGAAATTCAGTTGGTGAACTGCAATTTAGTCAAACACAGTGACCCAACGCAAACGTGGCGCGCACTGCGCATGACTTTTGATGCGCCGGCAGATAATGGGTTATTTCAAGTGTTTGGTGAGGCGCGGGGTGTGGGGTTATTGATGCAAGACGCACAGTTGCGTCAAGTGATACCGGGTGAAGCGTCCCCAGAGCACGATATTGTGCCACCGAGTATGCGGCTGGCTTATCAATTACGCTTGGTCTCGGATTCTCGGCCATTGAGAGCTGGGCCTTATCAAAGTTTGATCCGCTTTAAAGTCGATTATTACTAAACCGCTGGCAGCGATTTTATTGGCACTTCTTTTTATTGTGATTGTTCACGAGGGATATTTTTTATGTCTTTACCAAAGGCCACTCCTTTTCGCCTTGCACTGCTGTCGCTGTCCATTGCGTTTGCCTTGGGTGGTCACGGCGAAGCCTTTGCATCGGTGTCGACAGAGGCTATCCAATTCAATACTGATGTATTGGATGTGGAAGACAAAAAAAATATCAACCTTGACCACTTTTCCCGTGCGGGCTACGTGATGCCGGGAACCTACAGCTTGGCGTTAAAAGTCAATGATGATGCCTTGCCGGAAGTCAAAATTCCTTTTTATGTGCCTGACAACGACCCTCAAGGCAGCGTGCCGTGTTTGTCACCCGAGATTACTGCGCAATTGGGACTGACCGCCGACAGCTTGAAAAAGCTGACATGGTGGCATGATGACCAATGTTTAAACTTAGAAAGCTTGCCGGGGATGCAGGTGCGTGGGGATCTCTCGACGTCCTCCTTATACGTGAGTATTCCACAAGCTTATATGGAATACACAGCGCCTAACTGGGATCCACCATCACGTTGGGATGAGGGGATTGCGGCGATTTTGTTGGATTACAATATTAACGGTAATACCTACCGACCACACAATAAAGGCCATAATACCTACACGTTAAACGGCAACGGGGTGGCTGGTGTGAACCTAGGCGCATGGCGTTTTCGTGCCGATTGGCAGGGGCGTCTCAATCACGCCACGGGCTCGACCCAAGCGGTCAATCGTGATCTGCAATGGAACCGTTTTTACGCCTACCGCGCATTGCCGGCGCTCGGGGCCAAACTGATTTTGGGTGAAGATTACCTGAACTCAAATATGTTTGATTCGTTCCGTTTTATTGGCGCCAGTTTGCGCTCGGATTTGAATATGTTACCGCCTAATTTACGCGGCTATGCACCGGAAGTGACGGGGATCGCGCAGTCGAATGCGACAGTCACGATCAGCCAACAAGGGCGGGTGATTTATACCGAACAAGTGGCGCCGGGCCCGTTTCGTATTCAAAACTTGAGCGATGCGATCAGCGGGACGTTAGATGTCAAGATTGAAGAGCAAGATGGCACGGTGCAAGAGTATCAACTTGATACCGCCAACCTGCCTTACTTAACTCGCCCAGGGCAAATCCAATATAAGTTGGCGATGGGGCAGCCAAATAATGTGAACCGCGATAAAGAAGGTGACAATTTTATTACGGGTGAGTTGTCGTGGGGGGTGAATAACGGGTGGTCACTGTTCAGCGGTTTGATTGGCAGCAAAAACTACCAAGCGATTTCTGCGGGTATCGGTCGTGACTTACTGGCGTTCGGGGCATTGTCATTCGATGTCACCCAATCGTTCGCTCGTTTGGCGGGTGAAAATACCATTAATGGCGGCTCTTATCGTGTCAGCTACGCAAAACGTTTTGATGCCATTGACAGCCAAATTCAATTTGCGGGTTATCGCTTCTCCGAGCGTGACTTTATGAGTATGTCGGATTTCTTGCAGGCCGCGAAAACCGGTATTCGTTATGGGGGCAGCAAAGAGCTGTACACCATTTCACTGAGCAAAAACTTCCGTGATATCGGTATGTCCGTGTATTTGAATTACAACCATCAGACCTATTGGGATAGGCCAGAAAACAACTATTACAGCCTGACGTTATCCAAATATTTTGATGTGGGAGCGATTAAGAATGTCAGCGTCAACCTGTCGGCAAACCGCAGTATGTATAACGGGGTGACGGATGACAGCGTGTATTTATCCACCTCGTTCCCGCTGAGTAATGGCGCCAATATGGGGTACTCGTTAAACAGCAGCCGTTACGATACGGTCAATCGGGTGACCTACCATGACCGTATTAATGAGCGCACCAATTACCAATTGGGGGTTGGCTCAAACCGTAAAGGGGCGAGTGGGACAGCGTATCTGACTCACCAAGGCGATACGGCGCGTGTCTCGGCGAATGCAAGTTACGCCAATAATCAATATACCGCGTTTGGGTTATCGGCAACCGGTGGGATAACCCTGACGGCAGAAGGCGGTGGAGTACACCGCATGAGTGTCCCTGGTGGAACTCGCCTACTGGTGGACACTGATGGCATTGCCAATGTACCCGTCAAAGGATTTGGGGCACCGGTGACGACAAACGTATTTGGTAAAGCGGTGGTGGGTGACATGAGCAGTTACTACCGCAGTAAAGCACAAATTGACTTAAATGCGCTGCCGGATGATGTCGATGCCCAGCAATCGGTGGTGCAAGTGACGTTAACCGAAGGCGCCGTGGGCTACCGTGAGTTCGCGGTGGTGGCAGGACAAAAAGCGATGACGGTATTGCGTTTACCGGATGGCAGTTATCCGCCGTTTGGGGCACAAATCCTCAATGCGAAGGGGCAAAGCACCGGCATCGTGGGGGACAGCGGCAGTGCATATATCAGCGGTATTGAGCCAAATTCTCTGATGACCATTCAGTGGGGCGACGATGACGGGTGCCAAGTGGCTTTTCCGGAAAGTATCGATATCAACAATCCCTCACTGTTGTTGCAGTGTACCCCACTGACCGCAAAGCAGTTAGCGCAGCGATAATACACGAGCATGGTTTCAATCGAATTTGTGGCGACGCAATGGTGTCTCCGAGATGACATTAAAAAGGTTATAACAGCATGAAACTGAATAAAAAATACGCTTTGATAGCGGGTGTGATGGGCGTGATGTGTTTAAGCAGCATGGCACACGCGGCGATTGGTCTTGACCGTACCCGAGTGATTTTCAACGGTGACCAAAAATCGATGTCACTGAATATTTCAAATAACAACAAACAGTTGCCGTATTTGGCACAGGCGTGGATTGACGATGCAGAAGGCAACAAAATTACGTCACCCTTGGTGGTCTTACCTCCGGTGCAGCGGGTGGAGCCGGGTAAATCTAGCCAAGTGAAAATCGAAGCCCTGCCAGCGATTAGCACCTTGCCACAAGATCGCGAGAGCTTGTTTTACTTTAACTTGCGTGAAATACCACCAAAAAGTGATAAGCCAAATACCTTGCAAATTGCTTTGCAAACACGGGTAAAAATGTTCTATCGCCCGAAAGCGATTGTACCGGCAAAAATGGGCACACCATGGCAAGAGCAGCTGATCCTGCAAAAACAAGGCGCTACGGTAATGGTCAAAAACCCTACGCCGTATTACGTGACGGTAATTAATGCCGCAGAAAGCCTTAAGGCCTTGGACAGCAAAGAGAAAAAAGAATTTAAACCCATTATGCTGCCCCCGTTTGGTGAAAGTGCGTTAGGGGTGAGTGCCAATGCATTAGGGCAGCGTCCGGTCGTGACTTACATCAATGACTACGGTGGACGCCCAAATTTGACCTTCCAGTGCCAAGGTAGTCAATGCCATGTGGTACCGAACGATAAGCCAGCAACGCCGTAGCCGATTACATTTGCTTTGTCTGCATCATGACGATAAGGAATAACCGATGACACACAAATTACTCCATCATGCTGTCACCTCTGTGTTGTTTGGCAGCGTACTTGTCTGTTCATGGGGCAGTCAGGCCGAGGATAACAATACGCGTTTGTATCGTCCCGTGGATAACTGGCAGGTCGATGGTGCCAACGGTGCGCTGTATGTGTCGGGTTCACTGACCGAAAGTCCGTGCCGTTTAGCGATGACCTCGGCGTATCAAGCGGTTGAATTAGGTAATACTGAAACGGCGGAGTTAAAAGCGGTTGGCGACAGAGGACGGCCCACGCAATTTCATTTAGAGCTGCAAGATTGCCTTGAAGTCATGAGTACTGTTGAAAATGTGCGTACGGGACAAGTCGCGTGGAGTAGCACCCAACCTGTAATCAAAATTCGTTTTATTGCCCCAACGGTACCTTTTATGTCGAACTACATCAAGGTCAATGGTGTGCAGGGATTGGGGTTGGTGTTGAATAATACAGCAGGGCAGACATTGCCGATCAATCTTGATAGCAATCCCGTTTTGTTGCCGTCGGGGCAATCTACACTGACTTACACGGTAACGCCAGTGCGTACAGCACAATTGATGCAGCCGGGCGCGTATTCTGCGCTGATTTCTTTTGAAATGTTGTATGAGTAAGGGGGCGCAATGACAAGGCTTGGTTGTAGCGCATTACTGATACTGGGTACGTTATGGTTGCCTATAAGTAGTTTTGCTGGATCAGAACAATTGGATTTTACCGTAAAAGTGCGGATCGAACTGAAAACATGTGATGTAAATGATAATGAAATCATTGAAGTAGATTTTGGGGACATGATCATTAAAAACATTGATGGTGTGGCGTATGAGCGGCCGATACCGTACAGCTTACATTGTGATGATGCCGTCAATGGAACGTCGTTGAATTTATTTTTTGAAGATAACACAGGGGCAGATTTTACGGCGGGCGGCTATCGATTGCTAAGAACTGACAGAACTGGTTTAGGTCTACTGGTGAAGCAAAATGGTCACCCTTTTTCATTTAATGATGAGATCCCGTTTTCCTATGGCAATGAGCCTACATTAACGGTTGTTCCGGTGAAAAATGCGAATGTCGGGTTGGATGATGGTGAGTTTGACGCTTCCGCATTACTGACGGTGGAGTATAACTAATGAAACTTCAGCGATTCAAACAGTCAGCGGCTTGGTGTGCGATAGCAATATTGCTGCTTAGCTTCAATGCACCGTTTACGAATGCATCAACACGCGTCAATTTTACCGGTAATCTCATTGGCAATCCTCCCTGTGATATCACGGGGGATAATGATCCCATTATGGTGGATTTTGATGAAGTGGGGATTACCAAAATTGATGGCATTAATTACATGCAGAATTTCTCATTGAGAGTCACTTGTGGCGATGATCTCGGTAACGATGTACGACTTTATCTGGGTTATACAGGGATGGAGGCCAAATCATTCGATAATAATGCTGTGCTGACTAATCGTAATGGCCTTGCAATCCGTTTGTATTATCAAGGACAAGTCGTTGCGCCGGATGATGCCAATATCCCGATTGTGATGTCGAGTGGTGGCTCTGCTGTCATTCCATTGTCAGCGGTTCCTGTCAGAGATCCGGCGGTGGATTTACTGGAAGGTGATTTTCGTGCCACAGGCACAGTCGAAATACGCTATCCGTAAGGTGGATGAGATGATGATGAAAAAAGTCTTTAGCTGGAGTAGCACCTTATTATTGTCGAGTTTGCTGTTTTCGTCATGGTCAGCAAGGGCGGATTCCACAGTCGACATTCACTACAAAGGTACATTGATTGCGTTGCCGTGTACCATCGAGCCGGGAACTGAAAATCCCTATTATGATTTGGGTGTGACGCCGACGAAATCACTATATCGCTTTACTCGCACATCGGGCTTTCTAATTACATTTGAATTAAAAGATTGTGATACCTCATTAGGTAGTATTGTAAAAGCCTCGTTTTCCGGTCCCGTGAACAGTGAGGGCTTACTGATGTTTACCCCAAATAGTGAAGCTAAAGGGGCAGGAATTGGTTTGGAATATTTAGACGGTCGTCCGATCCCGATTGATGGTTCGACTGACTATGCAGTGCCACTGAGAGATGGCGATATGACTATTCGTTTAAAGGCTTATGTACAAGGTGAGCGTGAAGCACTGGCAAATAAAAAATTAGTCTCTGGTAATTTTACCGCAGTGATGACCTATACGTTGAGTTATGAGTGATTAACTAAATAAATCTTTTTTAGTTTTTAGAGCGAAAAAATCGCCATAATAAATTTTGCAACATGATGAAAAAATAAAAATTAATTTCTAGTTTGTACTAATAAACACAGTTATTGCTTAGTCATTAACATTATAAGTGGATATGTTTAATTTTAGGAATTGGTATGCGAAATATAAGCTATAGGCGTAAAGTAATCATATTTTGTTTTACGTTGCGTTTTTATATTTTTACTTTTTTGGTTATTCCATCGGTTTCTTTTGGGTTTTGGGATAATGAGGGTTCGCGCTCTCTCGGGACTGCTGCATCTTGCAATCAAGGCCTTATGTGTTTTGAGTTAGATACGGGCTCTACAGAGCTTATTGAAGGTGATTCATTAGCAGTATTTGCTGATGGGCAGAAATATTTTGCTCAATGGGTTGGCCTATATGGTTCATTTAGTGGAAAACTAGTAATTAGTCTCTATGACACATGGTTGCCGGACCCTAATTATATTTGTTATTCGGGGTGTCGTGTTGGTTTATCGATAGGGAAAACTCAGGAAGCTCAAGGTGGTTTATCCTTCAATGGAACTATGCCACAAAATAATGGTTGTCGGGAACCGGGCGTTGACTGTAAACCAAGTTATGCTTGGTATGCAAATTCTACATACATCTCTTATGTTGGTCAGGTGGGTAATTTTTCCGAGTTTTCGGTATCTGGCTCAATTTATGAACCTACATGGATCCTTGTTGTTGATGGCCCTACTCAAATGTACACCTTACCTGGCGGAATAACTGTACAGGGATATTCAACAGGTGTACCTGTTCCATATGTATGGGGAGTTCGATTCCATAAGTGTTATGGAGATACCACATTAGGTTGTAGTGATGGTCATGCTTCATGGGGCGGAGCAAGTGGAGGAGAGGAGATTAATATCATATTTCCACCTGTTGAGGAGGAAGATACTGTTTGTGAATTTTGGTTTGACGACGATACATTAAATTTAGGAACTGTAGATCAAAAATCAGCTGTAAATGCGAGCGCTTCTGCACACCTTAGCGGTATTTGCAATGCAGATACATCGGTAAATTTAAGAGCATCACCCTCAGAAATAAAAATGGGTGGGTTAACTATACGTATGATGTTTGATGACTATGACTCAAATACCAAATTGAACTGGGATTTAAGTGAAAATAGAACTGGAAGTACGCCATTATGGGCGGTGGTGACGGATGTCGGTACTCTGATCCCTAATTCATATTCAAGGTCTGGTGTTGTTTATATTGATTACAATTAAAAAATAAATAAATTTAGGGTAGCTAGGGGATAAGTGAATTAATCAATAAAGGCATAAATAATTTTGTGATTAGCACAAGTGAGTGACACCAACAACGTTTCAACTTGAAGCATAATGAGTGTATATAAATATTTATATCGTTCACTTTAGGAAATATAGCCATTAGTTTAATAATTAATGACTAGGTAAGTAATGTTTTTTTAATAAATAGAATTCGAAAGAATTCTGTTGAATACCACACGTTTATATCATTATAAAAGAGGTTCAATATGAAAATTAAATTAGCATCTATCGCTGCATTAATGTTAGCGGCTGGCGTTGCAAGTTCTGCAATGGCGGCAACAACAACAACAGTGACATTTAAAGCACAATTACAAAAAGGAACTTGTGATATTGCAACAAGCTCTGGCTCTATTGTTGATTTTGGGGTTTTCACCACTGAAAGTGTAACGCAAGGTCCAACAACTGCTATTGCGAATAAAGATTTTAACTTAGTACTGACTAACTGTGCTGGCGCAGAAACCACCTCTGGTGCTTTAAGCCTGTATGCAGATGGTCAAGCAAGTATCTTTAATCCAAATCTTTTTGCTAATACAGATGCAAAAACATTAGCTGTGGGTATTAAAACTAACTCTGCTTCAGGCACTGCTACTGAAATTAAACCGAATCAATTAATCAGCGTAAGTCAAAAACTGGTTATGAGTGAGGATGATCAAGGTGCTGTGACGGATGTAGATGGTAATGCCGTGAATGTATTACCAATGCAGGCAGACCTGTTTGCACTGAACGGTGCTAATGATACCGATATCCTGAATGTACCGGTTATCTTTAGCGTAGCGTATAACTAATTAAAGTAAGGTGATTACAGTTTTGTAATCACCTTAATAAAAAACGATGAAAAATACACTGTCATTAAAAATTTGGTTATTTATTATTGTTGCCAATTTCTTGTAGCTAAATAATTTCGCTTATTCTGCGGGCGTTGGTATTGATGCTACACGTATTATTTATCCACAAGGGGAAAAAAGTGTGTCTGTGACACTCAGAAATAATGATGAAAAAGTCAATTATCTGACGCAAATTACCATTGCGAGCGAACAATATCCTGACGCTTTTGAGATCACTCCTCCTTTATTTCGTATAGAAAAAATGAGTCGGCAAGATGTACGTATTATGTTGGTCAATAATCAACTACCGAAAGATAGAGAATCGGTTTTTTATTTTAAAGCTCGCATGATCCCTGCGAGAGATAAAAACAGTGAAGGGGTAATTATCGGTTTTGATAATATTATTAAATTATTTTATCGGCCTACTGATTTAAAACAAACTGCTAAAGAAGCGCAGTCATCGCTAATATTTAAAAATATTGATAACCAAGTTGAAGCAGTTAATAACTCACCTTATTACATCAGTTTTTATAGTGTATCGGTGAATAACAAGCCTATTGTTATTAGCACAGATAAAAAAAATAACATGATAGCACCATTTTCAAGCATTCGTTTTGAGTCTGGATCAGCAAAAGGTGAAATAGTTAAATGGAAAGTTATTAATGACTTAGGAGGGTATGATGCGTAATCATCGACAATTAATTAAAAAGGGATTTACTACCATTTTTTTTATGCTAACAGTTAATGGAGTATCCTATTCTGAGCCAAGAACAACACTTTATTTTAGTGGAAAGGTTGAAAATACGACCTGTGAGTTTGATGCTAGCAGTGAACAAAATATTGTTTTTGATGAGTCATTTAATATTAGTGTTCTTAGCGAGTTAGCTCCTGGGGTGGAAAGCATTTATAACAAATCTTTTTCAATTAAATACAGCTGTGATGTAGTGTCATCAACTGACGAGCCTCCTGTTTTTTTAGGAATAGCGACATTAGGTAATACAAAAATCAATAAAAATACGCTTTTTGAAGATCAGTCAATTAATGTCGGTTTCTTATTATTAAATTGTGGAGCAAGCAGTAATAATTCATGTACAGAAATTAACTTCAATGGTTCTAGTTCAACGATTGAAGCAACTTCGGGTGAAAATTTTTTTAAAGTCACGGCGGTTAAGATAGAAGATAAACCAATTACAACAGGTGATATTAATGCAGCGATTGAAATTTCATTTATTCAGCCATAAGCAGATTACAACACCTTTAATCTTAGCGCTGTTCTTGTGCTCTTTTTCGGCTAAACCTGATGATCAAACAGCTCGGTTTTTATTCACTATTTATGTTGAACAAGAATTATGTGATGTCTTGGTGACAGGATTAGAACAGTCAACAAATAGGATTGATTTTGGTAGTGTCAGCTTTAGTGAGATAAAGGAACAAAGTAAAAAAGCTAAATTTAATGTTTCTTTGGATAATTGTACTTTTGATGATTTAGCAACATCTAAAGTCCAAATATCAGGCGGAAGTTTAGTCAATGATTCTCAAGGAAAAGTTTTTAATACTGATAAATTAGCAAGTTTTGGGGTTGCCATTAAGGATGACAGTGAAACAACAACTTATTCTGTCGGTGATGTTATTTTTAATAACATCCAAAAAGAAGGTGACTATAAAACATTTACTGCGGTATTAGCTTGTAGTGATCTCGGCAATAGCTGTGAAGAGTTCACAGGTGATTTTTCAGCTTTTGTTACTTTTAGCTATTATTCTGACTAGGTGTAATAATATGAGAATCTTTATTTTTTTTATATTAACGATATTGTCTTTTATTTCCCATGCAGCAGGGCTTAGTTTAAATAAAACAAGAATTATTTTTGAGGAAGGAGAAACGTCATCGTCAGTGATATTTAAAAATAATGTAGATTCTCCATTTTTAGTACAAAATGAAATTTATAATGATAAAAACGAAATTACAGATAATTTTTTAGCGACCCCAAATGTTTTTCGTGTTGAAGGCAATTCAACATTTATGATGCGTATTTTCCCTGTATCGCTAAACCGTCTACCAACAGACAGAGAAAGTGTATTTTATTTTAGTGCTAGAGCTATTCCGCCAAAGAAGAATGAAAAAAAAGGTAGTTTGACTATAGTTACTAACTTAATTATAAAATTATATTATCGCCCTAAAAATTTAGAAATGCTTGTAAGTGATTCTTATAATAAATTAATTATATCTTGTGCTAACAAAGAAATAAAAATGACTAATCCAACACCTTATTATTTAACCGTTGTTGACTTTAAAAGTAAAAATGAAAAATTTAAAAATACGATGATCCCGCCTTATTCTAGTGAAACTTTAAAAGGACAAGAGAAAATAGAAAATTTATCTTGGCGATTGATGAATGATTTCGGTGGGAAAACTAATGCTTATATTCATGAGTGTGGAGGAAATCAATGAAAAAGAATTTTTTTCTTATTTTTGTTTCGTTATGGTTTCTGATAGCTAGCGCTTACGGAAATAAGCATATTGATGGATTGAGCTTTGTCCATAAAAGATTGGTTTTTGAACATGGTAGTCGGGGAATATCTTTTTCATTAAAAAACTTAGAAAATTATCCATATTTAATTCAAGCGAGTATTTCAATACCGAATGAGGCCATGCGGGAGAATAAAAAAGCTAATGATGATGATATTCCTTTTATAATAACTCCTCCGCTTTATCGGTTAGAAAGCCAAGCGGAGTATTCATGGCAAATTAAAAGTTCAGGTAACTTAAATTTATTACCTCAAGATAGGGAGTCGGTATTCTTTATTGTATTGAAAGCTATTCCACCCAGAGGTTCAAAAAATACAATTAAATTCAAGAATACAGAGAGTAATTTAACATTTACAACAGTTATATACTACAAATTCTATTATCGTCCTGAGTTAATTAAAAGTGTTAACGTTAAATCAGTTAAAGATAAATTAAGTTTCAGTGTGGTGGATAATGTTCTTCAGGTCAAAAATGATTCACCTATTTATTTGATTTTTAGCGAATTATCCGTAGGGGATTTTAAGTTTGGTAATAAAAAACCGATTGAAATGGTTCCTCCTTTTGGGGTTCAAAATTATCAATTACCTCAGGGTAACTATCGTAATAGTAAAGTGATATGGCGATTGCGCAATGAACGTATGCAAAGTTTGCCGAAAGAAACCATAAAATTATAAAAAGATGAGATGTAACTATGAAATTACACAATTCCTACAAGAAAAAAAATAGATTTTTTTTCTTGAGTGTTATCTCTTATTGTATTGCTAGTTATTCTTATGCTGATGATTTTTTTGATCCAAATTTATTATCATTGAAGTCAGGCATTGACCCTAACTCTATCGATTTGACTAGATTTGAAAAGAGTAATGCGATCCCTGAAGGCAAATACAATGTTACTATTTTTGTTAATAAAAAAAATATTGGTAACTTTGATATCAGTTTTATAAAAAAAGATAATGATGAGGTTAGCCCAGAGTTTACAAAACCTACGCTTCAAGAAATGGGTGTTAATTTTTCTGCAACAGAAGCATTACAAAAAATAACCGATGTGGAAAGCATTACAGATTTAAGCCGATTAATACCTGATTCATCAGTTAGTGCTGAACTATCCAAGCTACGAGTGAATATTAGTATCCCCCAAATATATATGAATAATCGAGCTAATGGTTATGTTCCTGAAAGTATGTTAGAAAATGGTATTCCGGCAATTTTATTTTCTTATAATCTTAATGGCAGCCGTAGCCGAAGTGATTCATATTACGGTGATAAAACGAATAGAGATAATGTTTTTTTTAGTTTAAATGGTGGAGCTAATTTAGGGCCTTGGCGTCTTAGAAGCAATTATCGTTATTATTACTCTAATTCAACGGGTAGGCAAAATTATACAAACAAAAATTCACGTTTCTCTAATACGTATATCACCCGAGCAATTAATGCACTTCGTAGTGAAGTGGTGATTGGTGAGAACTCAACAGGAAATAATATTTTCGATAGTATTCCATTTAAAGGTATTAAATTTTTTTCAAATGAACAAATGCTTCCTTCAAGTTTGCGAGGGTTTTCGCCTGAGATTAATGGCATTGCACAGTCAAATGCTCAAATAACCATTAAGCAAAATGGTAATTTAGTCTATCAAACGTATGTTGCTCCGGGGCCTTTTAGTATTAGGGATTTATATCCAACAGGGTCTTCAGGTGACTTACAAGTTAATATTCGAGAAGAAGATGGCTCAGAAAGAACCTTCACTTATCCTTATTCATCATTGCCTGTGATGTTAAGAGCTGGGGGAATGAAGTATGAAGTGACTGCGGGTGAATATAACGGTAATTTAACACGCGCATCTAAGCGAGCTAAGTTTATTTTAGGAAGCCTAATTTATGGGTTACCATATGATACTACATTGTATGGCGGCTCTCTTTTTTCTAAAGATTATTTTTCAGGCGTTATAGGAACAGGGATCTCTCTGGGTTATTTCGGTGCACTTTCTATCGATATGACGCATGCGTCTGCTTCTTTTTTATCAGGTGACAAAAAAGAAGGGCAGTCATTTAGGATCAAATATTCA
This sequence comes from Providencia sp. PROV236, assembly GCF_033676985.1. Taxonomy (NCBI): domain Bacteria; kingdom Pseudomonadati; phylum Pseudomonadota; class Gammaproteobacteria; order Enterobacterales; family Morganellaceae; genus Providencia; species Providencia sp. PROV236. The sequence continues at coordinate 878,883 of NZ_CP096297.1, forward strand.
AAGAGCTTAACTTCAACAGGAACAAATGTTGATTTAACTGCGCTACGTTATTCGACACGTCACTTTTTTAGTTTTTCTGATTTTAACAATAATAATTATGAATTACGGGAGGGGGTAGCTCCTTGGCTAGGATTAAGGCAGCGTTCTAGTTTTAGAACGGCAATATCTCAATCCTTTGGTATTTATGGGTCAATGTACTTAAGTGGTAGTAAAACAGATTACTGGGATTCGAATACAGAAACCACTCAGCTTTCAACGGGGTATAATAATAGTTTTAAAGGGATTAACTATAACATTAATTACAGTATTGACTACCGTAAATCTAATAACAGTAATGATTGGCCTAAAAATCATCAAGTATCACTTAATATTAATGTTCCTTTCAGTTTGTTTACAAATGAAGAAAATATCAGAAATATGAGTAGTAGCTATTATATCTCAAAAGATAGTCAAGGTAGATATAGTCAGCAATTAGGATTACATGGTTCTATATTAGATAATAATTTATCTTATTCTCTATCCCATAGCTTAGGGAATCATGATCAAGATACTAATAGTTCAATTAATGTTAATTATAATACAACTAAAGGTAATATTTCTGGAGGGTATAGTCATTCGACCAATTCATCATCAACTAATGCAAGTATCAATGGTGGTGCAGTTATTCATTCAGGTGGAGTGACACTTTCTCGAACTCTAGGTAACTCGATTATTTTAGTTGAAGCGCCAGATGCTGATGGAACATTGCTGAGTAACGGCAGCGGAAAAATAGATATGTTCGGTTATGCCATTTCATCAAATGCGAATGCTTACTCAAAAAATATGATAGGCCTAAATGTTAATTCATTACCTAATGATGTGACTCTACCAAAAACGTCTAAAAATGTTTATCCAACAAAAGGCGCTGTAGTTAAAGCTAAATTTCCTACACGTGTTGGTATGCAAGCGATTATGAGCTTAACTTACAAAGATAATGTTATTCCATTTGGTGCAGTAGCTACATTAGTAAGAAATGAAACGGATAGTGATAATGACAGTTTTCCTGAAGAAAACACCGGTATTGTTGGCGATAATAGTTTGCTTTATATGAGTGGATTACCTAATTCAGGGCGCTTACATATTCAATGGGGAAGCAGTGTATCTTCTTCATGTTATGTGGTTTTTTCTAATTTGCAAAATATTAAAATTACTGATGACAATCCAATCAAGAGAATGGCATTAAATTGTCAGTAATTGTATTGGGTTTAAAATGACTAGAGAGTTAATGATGAAAAATATTAAAATAAGCTTTCTGCTTGGATTGTTTTTAGTTTACTTTCCTATTGCCTATGCGGAAATATATCCAGTTACATTGCCACCTGATACTGATTTCTCTCAAGTTTATGTATCAGATGAGCGTTCGGGATCACGAAAAATGAATACCGCTAAATATGATGAGTCATTACCTTTCTCCGCCATATCAACAAATAGATTAAGCTGTATTAGTAATGATGAGTTTTATATCAAAGACGATCGTTATTATTTTTATCTATATAATGAAGATAATGAAGTTGTGGGTCATGCAAGTTTGAATTATGTTGTAGACGCAACTTGGTATGAAACAATTGAACGAATCTCACACAGTAATTTTACTTATATCAATGGACGTGAAGAATCATATTCTAGTTTAACACCGACGGAGGGTAATCCATATTGCCTTTATCTTTACCATTATCCTACCTCACCTCCATATGACAATTTTTTTAGGGATTCGGAGGCTAGAACGCTTACCTGGTCAGTAGTAGGAGTTGATATTGAATTTTTATCAACTGATTTAATCCAGCCTGGTTTATATTATCTTGGTTTAAAAAGTGGTATTAGAGTCGATACATTATATTTTATTTCTAGGTCGAGTAACCCATTAGGTAATATATCTATACCTGCTAAATCTATTGCTTTTGAAGTCATAACTGAGCCAGCTTGTAATATCAGTATTAATGGAAATAGGTCATTAAAATATCATGTATCAACTTTATCTGATGATGGGATATTTGCTTCAGAAAATATGACTATCAATGGAACTTGCGATAAACCCGAAGAGCCTTGGTTCAATGTTGAAGTTTCTGCTCGGGTAAATAAAGGTGTTGTATATGCTAAAAACCAATTAATGCCAACAATTGATAGTGGTAGTGGTAGTAATCTTGATGCCAACCTATTTATTGAAGGTTTTATATATGAAGAAGATGAACCAGTAGATCCTGAGCTGTTTTGTAAAGGTGAAGGTAATATTATGTTCACAGGTGAAAAAATAACATACGATGATGTTGCTATAGAACCCACTGAAGGTAGTAACAATGGATTTAATTTAGGTTTAACTTGGAACTTATGTATAGATTATGCTCGCTGGCTTTCGCCTGGTATATATAGCGCTGCAGTGGACTTATCTGTATATATTGAATAAATTATCTATTTATATCGTAGAATGTCAGGGTTCGCTTACTAAAAATTATCGATAATGAGAATTTAGCAAAAAATCATAAGTACTGGCTATTTTAATTGCACCTTAAAGTTTTGATATTTTTAATCTAATTTGAAAGGTGCTTTTAAATGTTAATGCTAAACATTTCATTCATTTCGATGGCTGCTGGCTGAGAATAATGAATATTCATTATTCATTTATATGTATGTTCCCATATAACAATCCAATGAATCAGTAAAAAGGTGAAACAAACACCCCACTGCAATTGCTTTTAACTTCCATGATGGCAGCAAAAATATCACCACATAAGCGATAGCTGCCCAACCAGTATGTAACGGATGAAAACCAATGCCGCAGCGATTGGGATCAAAAATCGGATCTGCCAATAAATGATCTAAATCGATCGCCATGGTTGAGATCATCAACAGTGCTGCCAGTTTCCAATTTTTTCGCCAAAACAGATAGCCAAATAAAATAGGCACTAAAAAGTGGAAGCCGTAATGAACGATATTTCTGAAAATCTCAAACAGCACAATAAAACCTCGAAAGTGTGAGTCACAAGTATACTCGTCATACTTCAAGTTGCAGCGTTGTTGACTACGTTCACTCACGCCAGTCACATAGTTTTCTATGCGCCTAGCGATTGGTTCACTTGTCGCCTAGCTGCACCTCGAATTATTTAGAGTATAGATAGTCTAATCGGTGACTATGCTATTTAAAAGCGATGATTAGTATCAGTTAACGATATGATAATAAAACTAATTTAATAACATGGTATTTTTTGTGCCATAAGAAACACATCAGCTCTCCAGCTTTGATAGTGATGTTTGTCATACTCCAAGTTGTAGTACTTTTGACTAAGATAGAGCCTCCCTGTTTATTATACGAGTTACCTATTTATGTATAGGCTTTTAGGTAGCTTAATTCGTCCTCTACTGCGCCTCGAATTATTTAGAGCATAGAGCGAATTTTCATAGAAAAACTTGTCAATAATCACTATTGTTGCCCATTAAAGTATAAGATGCACAAATCACCTTGATCCCTGATGGTAAACTCAGGTTTAATAAGGGCAATGATTTGCGCAAAAAAATTATCTTTAAGTGATATTTTGCGCAATGGAATGGATTCAGCTTTACGGTAGCTTAATTTATTGACAATTCGTGGCCGCGAATGTCACGAATAATTGCTGTATGGAACAAATTGCGTTAGTTTCATAGTTTGCCTATGAAAAATTGCAATAATTCCATATTGCGTTGTGAAAATTGGTTTAAGTACGTTTTTATCCGACCTGGAGTATACTAATGACGACTCGTAAAACCCTTGCTAATGCTATCCGCTTTCTGAGTATGGATGCGGTTCAAAAAGCAAAATCAGGGCACCCTGGCGCGCCTATGGGCATGGCTGATATTGCTGAAGTTCTGTGGCGTGACTATATGAATCATAACCCAGCTGATCCACACTGGGCTAACCGCGACCGTTTTGTGTTATCAAACGGCCATGGCTCAATGCTGATCTATAGCTTGCTGCATCTGACGGGTTATGACTTATCTATCGATGAGTTAAAAAATTTCCGCCAACTTCATTCTAAAACCCCGGGCCACCCTGAATATGGCTATACTCCAGGTGTTGAAACCACGACAGGTCCATTAGGGCAAGGTATTGCAAACGCAGTCGGTTTTGCTATTGCAGAACGCACATTAGCGGCACAATTCAACCGTCCTGGTCATGACATCGTCGATCATCACACGTATGTGTTTATGGGCGATGGTTGTATGATGGAAGGTATCTCTCACGAAGTCTGTTCATTAGCAGGTACGCTAAAACTTAACAAACTGGTTGCGTTCTACGATGACAATGGCATTTCTATCGATGGCCATGTTCAAGGCTGGTTTACAGACGATACCGCAGCACGTTTTGAAGCTTATGGCTGGCATGTTATTCGTGATATCGATGGTCACAATGCAGATCAAATTCATGCAGCAGTCACAGAAGCGCACCGTGAAACGGATAAACCAACTCTGATTATGTGCAAAACCATTATTGGTTTTGGCTCTCCACATAAAGCAGGTACCGAAGCGGTTCATGGCGCACCATTAGGCGATGCAGAAATCGCAGCAACACGTGAAGCGTTAGGTTGGACCTATGCACCGTTTGAAATCCCACAAGATATCTACCAAGCTTGGGATGCGCGTAGTGCAGGTAAAGAAAAACAAGCAGCTTGGAATGACAAGTTTGCCGCTTATGCAAAAGCTTTCCCAGAATTAGCTGAAGAATTTACACGCCGTATGGCGGGTGAGCTGCCTGCTAACTTTGATGCAGAAGCGAAAAAATTCGTTGAGCATCTGCAAGCAAATCCAGCCAATATTGCTAGCCGTAAAGCATCACAAAATGCATTAGAAGCATTTGGTAAAGTATTACCTGAGTTCCTTGGCGGTTCTGCTGACTTGGCACCAAGTAACTTGACCATGTGGTCTGGTTCTAAGCCTTTGAATGAAGACATTGCCGGTAACTATATTCACTACGGCGTGCGTGAGTTTGGTATGTCTGCGATTATGAATGGTATTGCTCTGCATGGTGGCTTTATTCCTTACGGTGCAACCTTCCTGATGTTCGTTGAATATGCACGTAATGCAGTGCGTATGGCGGCATTGATGAAAGTCCGTAGCATCTTTGTTTATACTCATGACTCTATCGGTCTGGGGGAAGATGGTCCGACTCACCAACCTGTTGAGCAGTTGGCAAGCCTACGTGTGACACCAAACATGAATACATGGCGCCCTTGTGACCAAGTTGAATCTGCGGTGGCTTGGAAATACGCGGTTGAGCGTAAAGATGGCCCAAGTGCTCTGATCTTCTCTCGTCAAAATCTGGAACAGCAACCACGTACAGCTCAACAATTAGCTGAGATCGAGAAGGGTGCGTATATCCTGAAAGATTGCGAAGGCCAACCTGAGCTGATCTTTATTGCAACAGGTTCAGAAGTTGAGTTAGCGGTGAAAGCTGCTGATCAGCTGACTGGCGAAGGTCGTAAGATCCGTGTTGTTTCAATGCCTTCAACTGAGGTATTTGATAAACAAGATGCGGCATACCGTGAAGCTGTTCTGCCTTCAAATGTGACTAAACGTGTTGCGATTGAAGCAGGTATTGCAGATTACTGGTTTAAATATACCGGCCTGAATGGTGCGATTATTGGTATGCACTCATTTGGTGAGTCTGCACCAGCTGAAGAACTGTTCAAAGAGTTTGGCATTACTGCTGAGAATGCAGTTAAAGCGGCTAAGTCTCTACTTAATTAAGCTATTTAGTAGCCTAAAGAGTGGCTGCTAACATCGCTAAAATACGCCTCTGTATCAATTTTGGTGCAGGGGCGTTGTTTTTTTGTGCATATGATTGAGTTTTACTATTGCGTTCTCTGAATATATCCCTTAATCTAATTCTTATTAGCTGAACCGTTTCAGTTGCTATGACTAATTGGCTAAAATATTTCAAAAGTGTCGAGTGAAGCACACTTTTGATGTTTAACAGTTAAAATGAGCAGTAGAGTTTGTGTGAGTCAGTTATCCTTATCAGCCGTGTGATTTTGCTAAAATTCAAGGTGTAGGATGCCAATAAAAGTAGCGATTAACGGTTTTGGCCGGATCGGACGGAGTGTACTTAGGGCGTTATATGAATCTGGACGACGTGCAGAAATTGTCGTTGTCGCAATTAACGAACTAGCAGCCCCAGAAGGGATTGCCCATTTGCTTAAGTATGACTCCAGTCACGGGCGTTTTGCTTGGGATGTCCGTTTGAATGGTTCGCTATTACAGGTAGGTGATGACAATATGCGTCTGTTTCATCAACCTGACATAAGTGCTCTGCCTTGGAAAGAACTTGGCATTGACGTTGTGTTAGATTGTAGTGGAGCATATGGCTCCCGTGAAGATGGTTTAGCACACCTTGAAGCTGGCGCAAAAAAAGTTCTCTTCTCCCACCCTGGTACTGATGATCTTGATGCAACCGTTGTGTATGGCGTTAATCATGGTAGCTTAACCATTGACGATAAAATTGTTTCGAACGCTTCTTGCACCACAAACTGTATTATTCCAATTATAAAATTGCTGGACGATGCTTTTGGTATTGAGTCAGGTACGGTGACCACCATTCATGCATCTATGAATGATCAACCCGTTATCGATGCTTATCATCATGATTTGAGAAGAACGCGAGCGGCGAGCCAATCCATTATCCCTGTTGATACTAAATTAGCGGCAGGTATTACGCGGATTTTCCCTCAGTTCAAAGATCACTTTGAGGCGATATCGGTACGGGTACCAACAACCAATGTGACAGCAATAGATTTGAGTGTTACCGTGCACAGTGAAGTCTGTGTGACTAAAGTTAACCAGCTGCTGCAAAGCGCTGCCCACGGGCAATTTCGTGGTATAGTAGACTATACTGAATTACCGTTAGTTTCGATGGATTTCAATCATGACCCGCACAGTGCGATTGTCGATGGAACCCAGACGCGTGTTAGCGGTAAACATTTAATTAAAACTCTCGTTTGGTGTGATAACGAATGGGGGTTTGCTAACCGGATGCTAGATACAACACTGGCGATGGCAGCAACAGGTTTCAACTAATTAACGGCTATTGAATGATAAGGTAAACTCGATCTTCATTTAGCCATTAATGAAAATTTTATAGAGAATCAACAAGAGGATTCACCATGTCTGTAATTAAGATGACCGATTTGGACCTAGCGGGTAAACGCGTTTTCATCCGTTCTGACCTAAACGTTCCTGTAAAAGATGGCAAAGTTACTTCTGACGCACGTATCCGTGCTTCATTACCAACCATTGAAGCTGCTCTCAAGCAAGGTGCTAAAGTCATGGTCACATCTCACCTAGGTCGTCCGACTGAAGGCGAGTACAACGAAGAATTTTCACTGCAACCTGTTGTTGACTATCTGGCAGAAAAAATCGACTACCCAGTGCGTTTAGTGAAAGACTACTTAGATGGTGTTGAGCTAGCTGAAGGTGAATTAGTTGTTTTGGAAAACGTTCGCTTTAATAAAGGCGAGAAAAAAGACGACGAAACCCTGTCAAAACAATATGCTGCACTGTGTGACGTGTATGTGATGGATGCCTTTGGTACGGCTCACCGTGCGCAAGCATCAACTCATGGCGTAGCCAAATTCTCTCCAGTTGCTTGCGCTGGTCCGCTATTGAGTGCAGAACTCGAAGCCCTAGGTAAAGCGTTAGGTAATCCAGCTCGTCCAATGGTAGCGATTGTTGGTGGTTCTAAAGTATCCACTAAACTGACAGTTTTAGATTCACTGTCTAAAATTGCTGACCAATTGATCGTGGGTGGTGGTATTGCCAATACCTTTATTGCCGCAGAAGGCAATAATGTTGGCCGTTCTCTGTACGAAGCGGATTTGATCCCTGAAGCGAAAAAACTGCTGGCTAACTGCCATATTCCAGTTCCTACTGATGTTCGTGTTGCGACCGAATTCTCTGAAACCGCTGAAGCAACTTTAAAATCAAGCACAAAAATTAAAGATGATGAGCAAATTTTAGACTTAGGTGATGAGTCTGCTGAGCGCTTGGCTGAGATCCTGAAAAATGCCAAAACCATTCTGTGGAATGGCCCTGTAGGCGTATTTGAATTCCCTAACTTCCGTAAAGGAACTGAAATTGTTGCTCGTGCTATCGCAGAAAGCGATGCCTTCTCAATTGCTGGTGGTGGCGACACCCTAGCGGCTATCGACCTATTCGATATTGCCGATAAAATTTCATACATTTCAACTGGTGGCGGTGCTTTCCTTGAGTTTGTTGAAGGTAAAAAGCTCCCAGCAGTTGTGATGCTGGAAGAACGTGCTAAAGCGTAATTAATTTGTCATGAACAACAGACTGCATAAAGCAGTCTGTTTAACACAGGACCTTTTCAAATGTCTAAAATTTTTGATTTTGTAAAACCGGGTGTTCTCACAGGTGATGATGTACAGAAAGTTTTCGCAGTTGCTAAAGAAAATAACTTTGCATTGCCTGCTGTGAACTGTGTCGGTACAGACTCAATTAATGCCGTACTTGAAGCGGCAGCGAAAGTACGTGCTCCAGTGATTGTTCAGTTTTCTAACGGTGGTGCTGCATTTATCGCTGGTAAAGGCTTGAAAGCAGAAGGCCAACAAGCTGCAATCTTAGGTGCAATTTCAGGCGCATATCATGTGCATCAAATGGCTGAGCACTATGGTGTACCTGTTATTCTGCATACTGACCACTGTGCGCGTAAACTTCTGCCATGGATTGATGGTCTGTTAGATGCGGGTGAAAAACACTATGCGAAAACGGGCAAACCGCTATTCTCTTCACACATGATTGACCTGTCAGAAGAGACATTAGAAGAAAACATTGAAATCTGTGCCAAATACTTAGCTCGCATGGCGAAAATCGACATGACGTTGGAAATTGAGTTAGGTTGTACTGGTGGTGAAGAAGATGGTGTTGATAACACAGGTATGGATAGCTCCGAACTGTACACTCAACCAGAAGACGTTGCATACGCTTACGAGAAACTAAGCGCAGTTAGCCCACGTTTTACTATCGCAGCTTCTTTCGGTAACGTTCACGGTGTTTATAAGCCAGGTAACGTACAATTAACGCCAAAAATTCTGCGTAATTCACAGGACTATGTTTCTGAGAAATTTAATCTGCCACACAACAGCCTAGACTTCGTATTCCACGGTGGTTCAGGTTCAAGTGCTGCTGAAATCAAAGAAGCGGTTAGCTACGGTGTTATCAAAATGAACATCGATACTGATACTCAGTGGGCAACTTGGGATGGTATCCTGAACTACTACAAAAAGAACGAAGGCTATCTGCAAGGTCAGTTGGGTAACCCAGAAGGTGCGGACAAACCTAACAAAAAATACTATGACCCACGTGTATGGCTGCGCAAAGCACAAGATTCAATGGTTGTTCGTTTAGAACAAGCATTCAAAGAACTGAACTGCGTTGACGTTCTGTAATTGTGTTTAGGCTTGTATCATAAGCCTATTGCTAAATTAATCCCCCAGTAGGGTTATCTTGCTGGGGGATTTTTGTATTTTGGGTCACTGAAACTAAATGTATAACAAGCTAATATAGAAGTTATTATTTTTTATTTGTTATAAAGGAGATATTTGAGTGAGTCGATGGATCCAGAATTTTTTAATCGCTATTGTTGGTGTCTTATCAATAGCTTGTTCAGTGGCAGGTAACAACGATAGGCTCGTCTACAAATTTGAAAATGATGAGTTTATTTTAGAAAAAGAGTGTGTTTCTGTACTTAAAGTCGGTAATTCAGAGTTTAAAAATCGTCACTTTTTATGGATTGAATTAAAAAAGAATGCTAATTGTTCAGATAAATTAAATGAACTTTTTATGCGGAATGTTAGTAAATTATTTTCTTTATTTTTCAATGAAGTAGAGGTTTCTTCTCCATCGAGTATATGGACTGAAATGATGACAGAAAAGTCTTATGCTCAGCCAGTTTTAAATGAAATAATATTGCAATCTATTATTAATGCATATAAAAATAAAGGGGCAATAATATAATGCTATTGCACCTTTAGGTTGTTTATACTCGTCATACTTCAAGTTGCAGGGTTGTTGACTACGATAAGCTCGCCGAGTCACATAGTTTATTTATACTACCCGCCTATCTTCTCTTGTCGCCTAGCTGCACCTCGAATTATTTAGAGTATATACATTTTTATGTGATTACTCTTTCGGATATTCAATCCGAACTGTTATAGGTACTGAATGTGATTTAATGCGAATGCTGGAAAACCCTGCTCCAGTTGCCTCTATAAAATATGAACCAGGTCCTACGGTATCAATTGTTTTTATTCCTTCGGCAACAGGATATTTAATTTGAACATCAAAAGAAGACTCTAAATTAGAAGATGTATTGAAATTTATAGTATATGCATAACTATTTGTATTACTTCCTGTACTTGCAAGTAGATTATTCCACGCACTCCATATCCCTGGCATTGCAATAATACCTGTTGACTGTATAGGCCCTGAATAACCACATGGACCTTGTCTTTCCCTTGCGACTCTGGCTCTATCTAAACTCGCTATTATAATGCTTTTTTTCATATTCCTGAATTGCGCAAATCTTTGATTGTAAACTCTTAAAGCACCTGTCTTATCGCCACTATTGATCGCTTTAATTAATTCTTGAAAATCTTTCTCTTTAAGATACGGGCAATTTTTTTCACCACAAACAAGACAAATATTGTTCTTTAATGCATTCTTGATTTCAGGTGGCAAGCTTGCTGGGATGGAGTCATGATTAACTTGTACATCATTGAACTCCCATGCTTTTGAATGTGGATCCCAGTGTGTATCAGGTATATGAGGTATACCACTATTACAATTATAGGGGTCGTAGCTAGGTCGAGTAGGGTGTCTTTTTATTTGAAATTCCTTATTTATTTAGGTGTTACAGGAAAATGTACAAGTAATGAATGTTACTGTGCAGAATAAAGTGTTTATCACGAACGTGGTGTTCCTTGGTGGAAACGGAGCTGCCATTGATTGTGCTGATTTTTGCTCCAAATCGATGAGCGTAGTGTTTGTTTAATACGTATCTCATTATCAAGTTGAAAACTTAAATAGGTGATGAGCACTGTATTCGCATCTATCTGTGCACATTGGAAATTTTCGGAGTGAATTTCCAATAAATTATTAGCTTGAGTGAGAGCTAAAAGTGTCTCTGTTTTATCGGCGCTCACACCAGAGCGGCAAAATTCTAAAAACGCTTGGTGCAGAACATTTTCAAGAAATTCTAAATTATCTCTATTTGAATAATGATGTAGCTTTTTTTCTAGTGTGATTAGGTGCTCAAATAGTTTATGCATATCATGTTCTTTATCAAAGTTGTTCAAATTGTCGTGCTAGGCGTTCAGCTAGCGTTAAAACCACTTCTGAATTGCCATGGACATGCATAGCAATTTCCATCTCCTCTGCATCAGGAAAGCCTTCTTGTGCAGTAAGTATCCGATGCTGTGGTAGCTTAGCTCGCAGTGGTAATAAACTGATGCCAAGTCCATCGGTAATGGCGCTTTGAATACCAGCAAGGCTTGTGCAAGTATAGGTAATATGCCAAGGGCGCTGTTCAATATCCAGTAAGCGGAACATATCGTTACGATACAAGCCATTTTCAGGGAAAACAATTAAGGGTAAAGAATGAGTATTGAGGTGGTGGTTATCAAGGCTAGTTAGCCAACACAATGGCTCTGGCCAGCAATAATGACTATTAAATTCCCCTTTGCGCTGTTTAACAATAATTAAATCAAGTTCACCGTTCTGATAGCGTTGATGTAACTGACGACTTAAACCGCTGGTCACTTCTAAACGAATATTTGGCTGCTCTTGCATAAAAGCAGCCAGTGTTGGGGTAACTTGCCCTGAAGCAAAGTCTTCCGGAAAACCAAGACGCAGCGTTTGGATCACCGCATTACCCGTGGCTTTCATGAAAAACATATCATTAAGAGTGATTATTTTTTTCGCGTAACTGAGCAATATTTCACCTGTTTCTGTTAAGGTTAATAGTCGATGGCTACGAATGAACAAAGGCTGGCCGACAAGTGCTTCAAGACGTTGGATTTGTTGACTTACCGTAGATTGCGTTGAATTAAGGTGTTGAGCAGCAATAGTAAAGTTACCTGTTTCTGCGACCGCAATAAAAGTTTTGAGTAAAACCAAATTTAATAGAGCATTCATTTTGCAAATACCTATCATTTAAATATTTAATTTTTAAATATCATATATTTTCAGTAAATTAAATAGTTTACTGAGGAGGTTACTATGAAAATGCGATTATTCGTCACCAATTGGCAAATGTACTTGTTAAGTGTAATGGGGATCTTTCTACTACTTATGACTAAATCATTCGCACAATCAAATTCATCACTAGTTGCATTAGCTGAACAGGGCAATCTTCAGGCAGTTATGCAACAGGTTAAGCAGGGAGCCGATCTGGAACAACGCGATTTACGCCTACGTACACCTCTGATGGCGGCAACGCATAAAAACCAAATTGAGGTAGCACGCTTTTTGATCGAACAAGGGGCGAATGTCAATGCGCGTGATGCAATACAAGATACGCCATATTTATATGCAGGGGCACGTGGGCTACAAGAAATTCTTGAAATGACGTTAGCGCATGGGGCAGATCTGAAAAGTACCAATCGATACGGTGGGACAGCATTGATCCCCGCTTCTGAACGTGGACATGTAAAAACAGTACAAACTCTGATTGATGCAGGCGTCGATATCAATCATGTTAACCGCTTAGGTTGGACTGCGTTAATTGAAGCTATCATACTCGGTGATGGTAGTGAGAAATATGCAACCATTGTGACACAGCTCATTAAAGGTGGGGCTGATGTTAATTTAGCGGATGCAAGTGGAAAATCGCCTCTGACGTTGGCAAAACAGAAAGGATATCGCAATCTGATTGAAATTCTAGAAAATTCAGGAGCGAAGTAATGTTAGATAAACAATTTTTGCAGCAAGCGATTTCATTGGCTAGAGAGAATGTGAAAGCTGGTGGGCGCCCATTTGGGGCGATTATTGTATGCGATGGTAAAGTGATCGCAACAGGGGTCAATCAAATGCTTGAACTGAGTGATCCAACTGCACATGCGGAGCTGATGGCGTTACGCCAAGCTGGAGAAACATTAGGGCGGGTTAGGTTAGAAGATTGTGTGGTGTATGCCAGTGGACAGCCATGCCCGATGTGCTTAGCTGCAATGCGTATGGCGGGTATTACACGGATTTTTTACGCTTATTCAAATCAGGATGCGGAGCCCTTTGGTTTATCGACAGAAGCTATCGCTGCTTCGCTAAGAGTAGAGCCCCATCAGCAGGTTGGGTTATCGTTTACGCAATTAAAACCTGAACATGAGACACAACCACAACTGTACTCTTTTTGGTGGGAACAACAGCATTAATGGGTGAGCGTAAAACAGCATCTTTTGGTTTAGTCCTGACGATCATCTTAGTGGGGATCAATTTACGGCCTTTTATGACAGGGCCGGGTCCCCTGATTGAAGAGATTATCCAAACGACAGGGATGAATTACCAAGCAATATCATTATTAACGTTATTACCGATGCTGTTAATGGGGATCGGTGCATTAATTGTACCTGCCTTGAACCGGCGGTTAGGGGAGCGAATAGGGGTTAGTGTTGCGGTATTGCTGCTATTGATTGGTTCCCTATCGCGTTTATTCGTCTCAGATAGTGGGCAATTGCTCGCAACAGCATTCATGTGCGGGGTAGGTGCAGCCTATATCCAAGCTGTTTTTCCGGGTTTAATTAAATTACATTTTCCTCATAAAATGGCAGTTATGACTGGCTTATATTCCTCCATGCTTATGGCCGGCGGAGCAATAGGGGCACAATTAACACCATTAGTCGCGGGATCATCAGGTCATTGGCAAGCCGCGTTAGCGTGGATGGCATTACCTGCTTTATTTGCGTTGATTGCAGTCATCGTAAATATTCGTACATCTAGCTCATTGAATACAACGGGTAATGGTTCTGTTTTGGCATTTCTAGCTAAGCCAAGAGCTTGGTTGCTTATGATTGGCTTTGGCTTTATCAATGCAGGTTATGGCTCAGTAGTGACTTGGCTGGCACCATTTTTCATTGAACAAGGGCTGAGTAGTGCATTAAGTGGTTCATTAGTCGCTCTGTTGAGTGTATGTCAGGCGCTTTCGGCGCTATTAATACCTGTTTTAGCTGCTCATAATATTGACCGGCGTTTTTGGTTGGGGGTCACCTTATGTAGCCAAATGATGGGTTTTGCAGGTTTGGTCATATTTCCACAAGCATTACCCTATTTATGGGTATGTTTAATTGGGGCAGGGTTAGGTGGCTGTTTTGCATTGAGCATTATTACATCTTTAGATCACCTTCCACATCCTGTTAGTGCAGGGGCATTAACGTCGTTGATGCAGGCTGGTGGATTCATTATTGCTGCTTTTGGTCCTCTGTTTGCAGCATGGTTACATGGCGTTAGTCAAAGTTTTACGTGGGTGTGGGTGGCACATATTTTAATGGTATTGATAACTCTACTATTATTTTTACGTCTAAATCCAAAACATTATCCAACATTATTTAAATTAAATAATAAAAAATAAAATAATAATATACCTATATGTTAAATATTCCTTTCTAACAAGTTGAACGGATTATCTGTTAAAAAAAATAATATTTGCATTTGATTTATTATAGTAAATTAAAATGAAGAATAAATTAATAATTTATTTTTAAATTGGTGATTGTAATATTTTTTTATGATATGTTTAATGTATTGGGTGTCGTTATGGATTTTCTTTATATAGATGTGATATCACGAAAGATATTAAATGAAATATTGCAGTATAGACGCCGTTTTAATCTATCTTCAATGACGCTTGAGGAGGAGGAAGAAATTATTTTAAAGGTTCATCTTCCTAGGGTTAAAGCATTTTTAATACAATCTAAACCGATAATGTTTATACTGCCGGCATTTCCTACAAAATCACCCAATAGCAAAAAAGTATTGGGAAAACTTCCTGATATGGCAGAAAAGTTATCATTGGTTTTTCTCAACTCGTTATGTGAAAGAATAAAGGTTTATTATCCTCCAGGCGCTGAAATGATTATTTGTTCAGATGGTCATGTGTTCGGTGAGCTAATTGGCGTTTGCGATGGTATCATTGATGATTATCAAGATAAACTTAATAGGTTATTATGTGAATTAGAATTAAATTATATTTCAATTTTTAATTTGAGCCATGTTGAAGAGTTTAATACATCGAATAATTGTTATAACCATTCTCGTAAATTATTAGTTGAAAAATATTCATTAGCTATTGGGGTAATAAAAAAACAGTTGACTGGGAGTGAAGACGGATTAAGTCTATATAGAGCAATAACCCGTTTTCTTTATGAAGATAGCTTATTACCTAATTATTCAGGCTCTAAAAATGCATTGCAAAAAAATGCTCGCCAACGTGCAGTTGGTGTTATTCAACATAGTTGGGCATGGGGAAATTTACTTGCTCAACAGTTTCCATCAGCAATTCGTTTATCAATCCATCCTCAGCCTGTGAGTAGCCTTAAAATAGGAATTCATATGATGCCAACTTGCGATAATTGGCTAACGCCTTGGCATGGGGTGGCTGTTCAGATAAATGGAAAGTTCATACTAATGAAAAGATCTGAGGCAGAAGAAATGGATGGGAAATTGATTAAAATAAATGAAGAGCCAAGCCATTACATTATTTAAAATTAACCAATTTTCAGTTTCAAAGTTTATTATTCTACGGTTAATGTTTTAATAAAATAGCCGAAAGATTAAACTTTTTAGAGGATGACATGCTTAATTGTAATATAGAAAAAATAACACCTTTTGGAATATCAATAACACCGAATAACATTGGTGATAGTATAACAAAGCTATCTATCAATATGTTACGTGGATGGGTACGTAAACACCTACTCATCATATTTAGAGGGTTTTATTCTGGATTTGAAGATAAAGAAAAATTAATTTCATATTCACATCATTGGGGGGAAATAATGATGTGGCCGTTTGGTGCTGTACTCGATATCATTGAACACAATGACCCTCCTGATCATGTATTGGATAATCTTTCTTTACCTTTACATTGGGATGGAATGTATAGCGAATTTATTCCTGAGTTTCAAATATTTCATTGTATATCAGCTGGCTCAGTTGAGCATGAGGGTAGAACAAATTTTGTTAATACAGAAAAACTAATTGCCGATGTCAACCAATTAGATATAAATTTGTGGGAAAAGGCGATTATTACCTATCGAACAAAAAATATCACCCACTATGGTGGAGAAGTGATTTCGCCATTGATTTGTTTGCATCCTAGAGAACAGAAAAAAGTGCTCCGCTATAATGAACCAATGGGTAAAAATGTGCTGAAA
The DNA here is from genome assembly GCF_033676985.1 of Providencia sp. PROV236. Lineage (NCBI taxonomy): Bacteria > Pseudomonadati > Pseudomonadota > Gammaproteobacteria > Enterobacterales > Morganellaceae > Providencia > Providencia sp. PROV236. The sequence goes on from NZ_CP096297.1 coordinate 895,325, forward strand.
TATTCTGATCACCACTCTGTCGATTTTATTGGTATACCAAATGAAAAATTAAGTGATATTCAACATTCATTGCATAATAAGTTATATGATCCTAATTACTTATATGCACATCAATGGCAAGCTGGTGATATTGTTATATGTGATAATTTTTCGCTGTTACATGGGCGTGAAGCATTTTCTTCACAATCTAAACGTCATATTCAGCGTGTTCATATCCATGGGCAGCCTAAACATCGTAATATTCATTTTCGAAAAGCATTTACTTGATAATTGCCCTATTGAAATGTGATTAATGCCAAATTTTATTTAATATTGATTGTTATATCTGAACATGTTTTTTATCATCACAATGGCAAGGCATATCATGCAGTTAGGGATTAAGATGTGGATATTAAGTGTTTTATTTTTCCCGTAAAAAATTAAAGAGGCTACAAATAAATGCAGCCTCTTTTTTGCTGTTATAACGTGATGCTTTATGCGGTTACTGCAAGTAGCTGATGCATAACTGGGTGAAATTTACGTTTAAAGTAAACTAACCCATGGCCTTCTTCTCTTACAATGATTTGTTTTATCTCAACCAAGTAAACAGAGTGGGTACCAATATCTTGCACTTGGGTAATTTCGCCTTCAAGATTAGCCAAAGCATCTTTGAGTAATGGTTGTTGTAAAATGCCTCTATCCCAAACATTCCAACCAAAACGTTCTTCCATGGTGGAACCTTTCATTCCAGCAAAATGGCAAGCCATTTCTTCTTGTTCATGATTCAGCACATTTACACACAGGCGGCCATTTTCTTGAAAAACCGCATTCATAGCACTGTTGCGGTTAACACACACCATCAGAGTGGGTGGCGTATCTGTGACTGAACAGACTGCGGTTGCTGTAATACCGCAACAACCTGCTGTACCATCGGTGGTGACAATATTGACTGCTGCACCAAGACTTGCCATCGCATCTCTAAAACGCAGGCGATGTTCATTTTCTAAAGACATATTGACCTCCTGCTGCCGATTATTTCAGCAGCGAATCTAACTGATTAATATCATTATTGTTATGCAGGTGTGAGCGTTTCCAGCCATGCTGATCGTAATCAGACAGGCAGCGATCAACCATATCTGTCATGGCTTTCATATTACCGGAACCGTACGCATGGCGTAGACATTGCAGACGGATTTCGTCTTGGCTACCTGCATAGTTGATTTCGTATAATTCATGACGACCGCCAAATTCACTGCCAATTGCATCCCACATGAGTTTTAGGATCTTAATACGTTCTACATGATCCATACCGTTTGAGCCGCGAACGTATTTTGCCAAGTACTTATCGATTTCTGGATTATTCATATCTTTCACGCTGGATGGCAGATAGATCAGGCCACTCGTTACGTTACTTTCAATGATGTTTTTAATTTTCGTATAAGCCATTGGTGCCATTACTCGATATGTTTGAATTGCTTGCGTATCGGGTAGATATGCACCACCTTCCCAAGCTTTTGCTTCGGCTGTCATTGCATCGGTGAGTGACCAAAATAGGTTACGCCATGCAACGACTTCACCTAAGTCTGCTTGTACACCACGGAAGTCGATAACACCAGTACATTCAAGGCTCTTTTGCAGTAGACCCGTAATAAAATCGAGTTTAACGGCTAAACGAACACAAGCTTGTAGAGGGAATAGACGAGCAAATCCACCCTGTACAGCCCAATTACGTGCTCGGTCAAAATCACGATAAATTAACACGTTCTCCCAAGGGATCAGCACATGATCCATGACTAATATGGCATCATTTTCATCAAATCGGCTTGATAATGGGTAGTCAAAAGGTGCTCCTGTCGCACCTGCGACTAATTCATATGAAGCACGAGAGATTAATTTAACGCCATCAGCATCCATTGGAGCAACAAACATCAGTGCGAAATCAGGGTTATCACCCATGACTTGAGCTGAACCAAAACCGATAAAGTTATAGTGAGTTAATGCTGAGTTGGTTGCGACCACTTTTGCGCCGCTGACGATGATACCTGCATCAGTTTCTTTTTCCAGCTTGATATAAACATCTTTGACTTCATCTGCTGGCTTATGGCGATCAATAGGTGGGTTGACAATCGCATGGTTAAAATATAAACCACTTTCTTGAATTCGTTTATACCAGTGACGTGCGTTATCCGCGAATTGTCCATAATACTCAGGATTGGCACCTAAACAGCTGGCAAATGCCGCCTTATAGTCTGGAGTGCGTCCCATCCATCCATAGCTTTGTCTTGACCAATCGGCGATAGCATCACGTTGTTGGCGTAGTTCGTCTGCGCTTTTGGCAAAACGAAAGAATTTATGGGTGTATCCACCATTTCCGGTATCGGTTCCCCAGCAAAGGCTGTCATGAGTTGCTTTATCATGGAGTGCATCATATAACTGTCCTATCGAAGCCGCTGAATTACGAAAAGCGGGATGTGTTGTGACATCTTTAACACGTTCACCATAGATATAAATTTCACGGCCATCTTGTAGGCTTTTTAGATATTCTTGGCTATTAAATGGACGTTTAGCATCAGAGCGAAAATCTTCTGGTTTCATGTTTACCTCGTATCTCACAAAGGATGCCGGCGTGTAATAGGGTACTTAGAGCACTGGCATCTGATTTATGTTAATTTTATGTTTATTTTGTGTTTCTTAATTGAAGCGCTTTATTAAGAAATAAGAAAGAGACTTTAGAAAGGATCGCTGGTACTTTTCGTTGATAACGTTATTTTGTGATAGGAATGTGATCACTGTTGTGTTTTTCTATTAATGAAAAAATATTATTTTACATAAATATCAGTAAATTCATATGGTTATATTTTGTTAATTGTTTAATGATTTTAAAATTTACATGAATTTTTGATAAAAAAATATTCAATCAAAAAGTACTCAATAGAAAGATTATGATAAAAAAGTACTTTTAAAATGAACATATAATTTTCTTATATAAGGTTAAATTAGAAAATTAACTGAAAAAGTTAACAAGAAGTTGCATAAAGCGTACTCAATATAGCTACAGTGAGCGAATATTTAAGTACGCCTTTTGCTGGTTGATTGATCAGGCTATGTAAGCCTTCTTGGAGAGTATATCGATTGATTCATTGATTAAATTACCGATATTCAGATAGTTATCCATATTTTTATCGCCATTTCTAAAACAAATTTTCGATTTTATTTCTGAATGAGAGCCCAAAATACTTGTGAATTGCTCATCAGTTCCTTTATGGGTGAGATGCTGGTGATTTATTGGAAAGCTTATCAATGATGCTGAGATAAAGTTATCTGGGCATTTCATTGATGAAACAATTAATAAATTTAAAGACATAGCTGCAAGCTGTGAGAATAGTGCCTCAGTCTTATCAATGGTAAGATGTAATTTTATGGTTGGGTCATTATTAGAAACGGCTTCTGTAATATATGAAATGAAGTATTCTGGTAACGTGTCAGAAATACCGATATGAAAATTTTTAACATTATTATTGGTCGATTGCTGAGCGATAGCTTTAATCTCTTCAACCTCTCGTAAAATAATTTGGCTATGCTCTAAAATTCGTAAACCTAAAGGTGTAAAATTAACTCGACGTGTTGTTCTTTCGAGTAAGAAACAACCTAAGTGGTTTTCAAGTTTACCAATTTGAATACTTAGTGTTGGCTGTGCAACATTACAGTATTGAGCAGCTTTCTTAAAGTTAAGAAATTTACCTAATGCGTTCAAATACTCAAAGTCTCTAATATTCATGTTATTGCCTCTGCTGTAATTTAAATCTAACCCTAGTTGTTATTGTTTATTGCTCACTTAATAGTGAACAGGCGCTAATGACAGAAAATAATTTTCACTGTATGAAATGTGATGTTTTCTATCATTAATATTAAGTCGGTCTAGCACCAAACTTATTCATAATGAAATCTCAATAAACGTAATGGAGATAAATATTGAGATGCCATTATTGGATAAGATTTTTTATAGTGAAGTAATTCTTAGAGTTAAATATAAAAAAAATTTAAAGGGCTATAATGTATATTCTAAATTTTTATTTTTGATGTAAATCCAATCCTGAAATTCATTCAATAAGTTATACGTTTTTAATGAATAACACAGTTTCAGACTACTGATTGGATTTAGTTAATTTATTTTTTATACCTTTATAAAACTAAAATTATCAATGCTATTAAACTACGGCTACAGTATCTTTTATCCATCGATGGAACTGTGAGCCGAATGTTTGATGCTGTCGGCTGTATTCGAAAAATGCTTTCATGTAGCCCATTTTATCACCACAATCAAGTGATTCACCTTTGATGTGGTATCCTTCTATCGCATGGGTTTTAAGTAGCATTGATAGCGCATCAGTAAGCTGTATTTCACCACTCATTCCAATCGGTGTTCTTTCTAATAATGGCCAAATATCTCGGCTTAAAACATAGCGGCCAACAACAGCAAGATCAGAGGGACTATTATCTTTATGTGGTTTTTCTACAATAGCTGAGATGTTGTTAAAACTTCCGCTATTGGATATCTCGTTATTACAATCAACGATACCGTACTTTTCTACATGCTCTTTATTGACCCTTTCTATCAGTATTTGACTTTTCCCAGTCAAATAAAACCGCTCTATCATGGCGGGTAAATTGTCGAATTCATAATTACATTTATACTCATTAATGATGACATCAGGTAGAATAACAATAAAATCATCATCTCCCACGAATGGCTTTGCACATAAAACTGCATGGCCTAAACCATTTGAGTCACCTTGCCTAACATGCATTATCTTTATATTTTTAGGTAATACACCATTAATTTCATTTAATAGCTGCTGTTTTCCCTTCTGCTCAAGTAATGATTTTAATTCAAAAGAGGTATCAAAGTGATTCTCAATTGAATTTTTTGATGAATGGGTAACGAAAATAATTTCATTGATACCTGCCATATAACATTCTTTTATGATGTACTGTATAATCGGTTTATCGACAAGAGGTAGCATCTCTTTCGGTATTGCTTTTGTTGCTGGTAACATGCGAGTTCCTAAACCAGCAACAGGTATCACAGCTTTTAACATATATGATCCTTGGTCAATAAAATATTTAGTGTATACATGTTATACTCGTCATATTTCAAGTTGCAGCATTGTTAACTGCGTTCACTTGTGCCATCCACATAGTTTCTATGCACTTAGCAGCTCGTTTACTTGTCTCTTTGCTACCCCTCGAATTATTTAGAGTATATATTTCAAGTTGCAGCGCTTTTCATTAAAGCATAGTGATTTTTATCATTCCTTTGTTTCTTGCCCGCGCATTGAATATATATTGCTATCAAAATAGTACTTTTGGATTTTATTAATATAAATAGCTATATAGTGTTAAAACTAAATAAATTTTTGTACTTTGTTTCCTCCTTCTTTCTTTGCTTTGTATAATGCAATATCAGCATTTTTTAATAATAAACTCAGATTGTTACCATCTAACGGATATTGTGCAATACCAATGCTGACATTGATGTTAAAGGCTTTTTTTCCTAAATAATGATATGAATAACGCCTCAGACGGTCTATAAAGTTTAAAAAAAATAATTCGAAACTTTGCCCCATAAACCCACTGATCATTAAAACAAATTCATCTCCACCCAATCGAGCAAAAAGAGCATCATTCGGTAGGCTTTCCTTGGCATACTTAGAGAACTGCTTTAATAAGTTATCACCACAAAGATGGCCAAAGGTATCATTTATTATTTTAAAATTATCAATATCAATAATGGCAATGCAGTATTCAAGTGCATTATGCTTTGCCAGCTTTATTTTCATTTTGCTGCTTTCATAAAACCCATATCTATTTAATAATTTTGTTAATGGATCATGATGAACCTGAAAAAGTAATTTATTCCTTTTAAATATAAGCCTAGTAACCTCAGTAAGTGTTAAGCAATAATGATGCTCCTTATTAAAATCTTGTTTAAATTCAACAAAATTAGCAATGAAAAAAACTTTCTGTTTTGTTTTAGTTATAAAAAAAACTTCTTTTTTGAAACACTTATATCGCTTAACAGAAAAAGAATCAGTTATACCTAAAATTAACTGCTTTTTTCTTATATCAAATGCCAGACCTACGATTTCATTATATTCATAGTGGTAGTTTTCTATGAAATATGAGCTAGCATAAGAAACTTTTCCATATATATCAATTAATAATAATGCTACTGCCTCGTCGAGAATTAAGTTTAAAGGAATACTTTTATTTCTTTCTTGTGTAATCTTATTATAATTCAGCATAAAAACTATTTAAATAAAGCATAACGAAATATAAAGACGTCTTCTGTTGCATTTTCATTCCATAACACAGGGACTGATTCATTACCGCCTTGAGAGGCCAACCACTGAGTATATAACCCCTCTAAAACACTAGCGCTAGCTTTACGCCATTTTTTATTAACGGATTGTGGAGCGTGAGGCCATGCACAGTGAATAATAAGCAACTCACTGTTTGCTGGCGCCATTTTAATAAATCCCCAGTTGAAGATTTCTAAAGCACTATTAATATTTTTTTCTAATTGGGCTAATGTGCTTGAGTTTTCAATTTTATGTAATTCACCTAATTGTCGCCCAACTTTTCTTAAAGTATTGTAGCCTTCATTGGTTTCACCAGATGAAAATTCATAAAATAAGAAATTGATTAAATCATGCCAACCAGTTTTAAAACTGCGTTGTAAGTAACTATCTTGGTCATAAATCATTTCTATTTTCCTAGTATATCGTTGTCGAATAAATATTTAAAGTAAATATTTGCTTTTGTTTCATCATAATTTCCGAAAGTGTTATAGCTTACATTTGCACCAATCAATGATGATGGAGATATTTTATATTTAGTGTCTACATTAATCGCATAGCTAATACCATTTTTACTCGTGTTTTTATAGCGAGTATCAATATATTCATCATTAAGCGCATAGTTCTCTAACTCTTTTTGATATTGGGGATTATTTGGATAATAGTCTGTACTTTCAGTTGTATAAGATTGATAACCAATATTTGAGCTTAATTTTATGGATAAATTATTGATGTCTTGCTGATAAGATATCGGTAATGAAAAAGCAATATATCTTTGTGGACTAAAATAGCCAGCATGTCCTAACGTATAATAATTAAGGTTTTTATCAAATGCCATATAATGGACATTTGCACCTAAGGTCAGTTTTTTATCATTTTTATTAATACCATAAATATATGTACCGGTATTAAAATCAATCGATTGGTTAGTTTGTATATTGCTACCAATATATTTATTTCCGGCAATTTTAGCATAGGCGCCATAATGGCTATCATCCCAAGCATATTGAGCCGAAAGAGTATTACGAGTCACTGCTCCCCATTCTTTACCAGAAACACTGTCTTTCAAGCCACCATAAGAGAGTAAACTATCTTTTACGGCACGTCGTTCTGCATTAAATGTTAGCTGACTATTTGGTGTTGTATTGAATGACCATTTAGCCCCACCGACCAAAGAAACAATTAAAGCATCACTGTTAGTATGGCCAAAATCCAGTTGGAAATTATCGCTTTTAAGTGAAATGCTTGATTCCAAACCTTGTAATGTGTTACTACCAATTTCATCAGCATGAATATTTTCGCGCAGAGAACTATCAACCAGACTACGGCGATTTGCTCTGATTAGGGCACCGCTACCGACTAAACTTGCATTTTCAGCAGGGGTTTTACCTGAATCGATTACCGATGGAGATATATTCAAGGCTATTTTCATATCTTCAGATACAGGAATTGATAGGCTTACAGTGTCTTTAAACTCCGTTAATTTACTTAGTCCTGACTCTCCTGAATGACTATTAAATTCAATGGTATTATCCAGAGCAATAGCCGTTTTTTGTTGTAACTCGTTGAGCATGATTTCAATATAATTTAACTGCTGTTTTTGTTGAGTACTTTGATTGGTATTTTCGAGGACCTCTCCAGCTAGCGGGTGGTTTATAGGGAAATCACTTGAGTTTTCAGTAGGGTTAATTAACCCCCATTGAGCTGTTTTTAATAGTTTTATGGCTTGAGTGTTATTTCCTTCAAGTTTAGCGACTCTTGCTGATAGCATGATGTAGCTTGTTCTGTTACTTGCTGGTATTTGGTTAAAGTATTTTTTTACCGTGGAAATCTCTTTATTAGCTAATGCGATATCCACCAATCCCATTAAGGCATCCTGATTTTGAGGTGAAATAGATAGAACATAATGATATATGTCAGCAGCCTGATTAGATTGCCCATTGGCTTGGTAAATTCTCCCAGTCGCAAGAAGTAATAAACTGTTATTAGGATTATTTTTGAGCTCGGGTGCTAATATTTGCCAAGCTTCATTTAAATGACCTTTTTCGCGATATAAGTCAGCTTGCTCACTTAAATAAGTTGCTCTGATATTATTTATTTCTTTTTCATTCGCTGTAGCCAATAAAGCAGGAGAGTTCATTAAACTTTCTGCTTCGGCAATATAACCTAGTCGACGTAAAACGAGAATTTGTTGTCCGTAATCACTTAAGTTTCCTTGAGGCTCTGATAATTGATTTTGGCGGATCAGCTTTAAAGCCATTTGATTATCACCGGCATCCATATAGAGTTGGGCTAACCGACCGATATCACTTGGGTTATTTGGTGGCACTTTAATATTTATTTTAAGTGTATTGAGGGCTGCATTATTGTTGCCGTTTTCTATATAATGTTTCGCAATGTCGACTTGTTGATTAAATTTAGCTCGTTGTTTTAACTCAATAATTTCTGATGACTGAGCCTCTGGTGGAATTTTGTTGGATAAAGTGAGTACATTGCTCCAATTATTTTGCTCTGATGCAAAAATCAGTGCGCTGTGCCAAGCTGCGGTAGAAGGGTAATTAGTCACTAGGTTGTTTATCACCGCTGCTGCTTTTTGTTTTTCGCCTTTTTTGTTGAGTACCCGCGCGTAATCAAGATTTAGCCAAGCATTGTTAGGATTTTTATCAATTGCTTGTTTTAAAATAGTTTCAGCTTGATTGTCTAAGCCATTATCTAATGCTTGTTGTGCTTCTTTTCGATATTGTTCACTCATATCAATGCGTTGTTGGTAATAGTGTCTCTCTGAAACGGGAAGAGTTGCGAATAATTGGTTTAACTCAGCATACTTTTTCTGCTCTGCAAATAACCAAACTAACTGCTCTTTAATCAATTTATTATTGGGGTATTTTTGATTGAGTTTTTGATAAAGAGATTCTGCACTTGTGTAGTTTTTTTGGTCACGATAAATTTGCCCACGTAGTAAGTCTAATGTGAGCTGTTGTTGTGAACTGTATGCAGCGGTTTGATCTATATAAGCAAAAGCCTGATCGTACTGCTTATCTCGTGTTAATTTTTTTATCGTGTCCAGAGAAGAGTAATAACCTATGCTCTCAAGATCTTTTAACCATTGTTTTCGTTTATGATTGTCTGTGCTATTTGCTGCTTCACGTAATCGTATTTCAGCTTGTTGGTAATCTTTTTGATGTAACGCTACGTAACCAAGTCCTGCCATTGCATCACTATTTTTCGGATCATTCTCTAAGGCAGTAGTAAATTTTTGTTTTGCTTGTTCAATGCGGCCTTTATTGAGCAGTGTAAATGCCGCTAATATCTCATTACCACCAACGCTGCGATTATAGTGCTCCATAACACGGTTATCGTTTGGCGAAAGGTTAATAAAGTTTTGATAAAGTGGTAAATCACTTTCATTTGGTTGTAGCCATAGTAATGCTTGCTGAAGAGCATTAATCACGGCAGTATTTTTATTATCGAGCTGGCTAAGCTTTTGTATGCCTTCTCGGCGAGTTTTCTCTTGATAAGTTAATACAGTTGCGAGTACAAGTTGCACTTTACTATCTGAAGGAGATTGCAGAGCTTTTTTTCTTAATTCTGATATTGCTAGCTCTAGATGATTTTTACTTCCCGCTAAGGTTTCGTAATATTCAATTGCCAGATCACCACTTGGTGGATTATTAATAAATAGATTGTTATACGCTTGTATCGCTTGATCGATTTGACCTTTTTGCGCCAATGAGCGGGCTTTTTTAAGTAACGTATCAGACGTATTTTTTTGCGGATCGAATTGCATTAGCTGCCTGATCCGTTGGTCGTTAGGGGAGAATTTTTTGAATCGTTCGATCCATGAGGTAGCATCTTGCTTGTTGCCTTGTTGGATCTTATAGCGTGACATTAAATATAATGCTTCGATATTATTAGGCTCTATAGCAAAAATTTTATTAAGCGCATCATACGCTAGTTCATAGTTAGATTTGCCATGCCAATAATCGGCTTTTTCTAACAGTATCTTGATTGCTGTCTCATTTTCTAAAGAGGTAGCAAATGTTGTACAGGCAGGTATTCCGCATAGCAACATGAGTAGCATTTTTGCAAATTTGTTATTTTTCATCTTATTTTTTCGTCCCTGATAAACGCTTAGACTCATGTGCTTTTAATCGCTGGAATAAATAAAAACTGATTAAAAACAATGATCCAAATAATATGGTCATCAATAAAAATAGATGCTGACTAAAAAACCAGATGGTTAAAGTAAATAATGGTAATTCGCCTGATAGGAATGATGGGGTTAATCGTAGGATTTTTACATCATCAAGGTCGCTGAATAGCAATGTGTCACCTGATTCAATTTGTTGCCGTCCTGGAGTAATCATATCTGTTGCTAGCTTATTTAATTGAGCTGAGTTGGTTGCAGTCAGAATGGTAACGATCTTGTCAGAAGACCATGGTGATTTAAAGCTAAGAGAGCCACGCCATTGATGAGTGTTCAATAAAAAATTATTGGCTTCTTCAAATTGATTTTTCCACTCACCCAATAGCAATAACTTTGTTTTATGTATAAGTGATGGCGAAGAAATTTGTAAGTTACCTTGGTTATAGTGATAGGGCGTATCTGAAAGTAGTGGTTGAATTGCAGAGAAATCTTTTAATTTGTTAATAATGATAATATTTGATGATTTTAATTTTGAATTAGATTGTATTTTTTCAAAATGATTAAATAGCGTTAAATTCCTGACAGGAAAACCAGTAATACGCCCAGAATGCTCCATGAGATTGAGCAATAAAGCCACTTCATCTTTTTCAGGTTGCTCAGGTACTAAAATAGAGGTGTCTGATAAATCGGCATACTTGGTAAACGGAAATAATCCACTCAGGAACCAAGCGCTATTGGGTAATTCACCAAAGTGACCAATATTGCGTAAATCAAGTGTTGAACTAGGTAGTATTTGGTTGACAATATCGTTATTGCTAAGAATATTACAAGGTGTGTCACTATTTGGAGTGATATTGAAGTAAAAACTTAATTTATTTTCCCCTTGAAAGCGCGTGTTATCTAAATAAAGGGTTGTACTATTGTTACTTTGAGATTCAAAGAAATCAATAATAGGGGCTACAATAGTATGATTTTTTGCATTCACATTTTTTAAAAATTGCTGATTAAGTGCAATGGTTAACATTGAATTATCAACATCAAACCAATTTTTCCGGTCAAAAGTATAATCAATTTTTAAAGGAATTTTATCACCTGAAAGCATAAACATATCAGGAGGAAGCCTAAAATTGATTTTCTTCTCCTCATTCCAAAACATATGTGCTTGTAGTGCATCAGGACTTTTGATTAATTGACTAAATGGGATAATTTTTTTAGCTGAAAGCCAGTTAGGAGCATCGTAAGCTTGACGTTTATGGACGGTGTGAGGTTGCACTTGCATAGTGCTATTATCAGTTAAATCAGTACGAAAGAGTTGGTAAGCAGCTTGTCGTAATTCATCTGTATTACGACCACTGACAACGAGTAATTTGTATTTTTTATTGTTGGGATTATCAATAAGTTTTAAGCTTGAGCCATTAGGATCGGCGAATGATTGGCCTGAAATAGTTTCACCTAGTGTTGTGAATAAAATAGCATGCTTTTCAGGGATCTCATCAAAATAAACGTTAAAGTCATTTTCTTTTTCGTCGCTTTTGATGCCAAAAATAGAGGCTACGATTGCAGAAGAGACCAAGCTATCTGAGGTTGGAGAAGCAGAATAAATAAAAGTCAGCTCATTTCTATTAATTTTTAAAGGATCTAAGAATGGGCGCGGGAAATCCGCCAGTGATTTTCGAGTATTCATCAGGATCCCTTTCATGGTCATTGAACTAGATGGGGCTATTTTGACCACCAGATTTTTGAGATCGGGTCGCTGGCATGTCCATTCATTATTAATGATGTCATCATTACTAATGACTTGAAAATTTAAGTTATTCTTTGATGACAATAGAGAATTAGGAATTTTTAAAGTAAAAATAGAACGGTTTTCATCGACTTGCGATAGAGGAACTGCACCTAAAGATTGGCCATTTAAGATAATTTGTAAATTTTCTTTTTCAATGTTGTCTGCTTGATTGACGGATATAACAATTCGCATATCAGAATTAATGGCAATAAAATCATAAGGTAGGGTAAAACTGACCCCAGATTGTAGTTTACTACTCGTTAGTGTTAGCCCTTTGGTTAATCCTAATTTTTTAAGTGATATTTCTTCAGACGTTGTCTCAACATTGTTTTTGTTATCGGATAAATTGTTATTTAAAATAAAGTCTAAGTCAGTAGACAGCTTTGTATATTCACTTTCTAGCGGTTGTGCGAAAGCAGTGATACTTTGCACTGAGAGATCCCCTCATAATTTCCCCAAAGCGTAACCATGTTTGAATAGATTTTGAGTAAGCAGGGTTGCAGCCACGAGTAAGTCTTCCCTTGTTATTGTGTAGCCAGAATGCCGCAAAACTTCCATGCCTAAGCGAACTGTTGAGAGTACGTTTCGATTTCTGACTGTGTTAGCCTGGAAGTGCTTGTCCCAACCTTGTTTCTGAGCATGAACGCCCGCAAGCCAACATGTTAGTTGAAGCATCAGGGCGATTAGCAGCATGATATCAAAACGCTCTGAGCTGCTCGTTCGGCTATGGCGTAGGCCTAGTCCGTAGGCAGGACTTTTCAAGTCTCGGAAGGTTTCTTCAATCTGCATTCGCTTCGAATAGATATTAACAAGTTGTTTGGGTGTTCGAATTTCAACAGGTAAGTTAGTTGCTAGAATCCATGGCTCCTTTGCCGACGCTGAGTAGATTTTAGGTGACGGGTGGTGACAATGAGTCCGTGTCGAGCGCTGATTTTTTCGGCCTTTAGAGCGAGATTTATACAATAGAATTTGGCATGAGATTGGATTGCTTTTAGTCAGCCTCTTATAGCCTAAAGTCTTTGAGTGACTAGATGACATATCATGTAAGCTGCTGATAGGTTTCCAGTTTTCCGCTCCTAGGTCTGCATATTGTACTTTTCCTCTTACTCGACTTAACCAGTACCAACCCAGCTTCTCAACGGATTTATACCATGGCACTTTAAAGCCAGCATCACTGACAATGAGCGGTGTGGTGTTACTCGGTAGAATGCTCGCAAGGTCGGCTAGAAATTGGTCATGAGCTTTCTTTGAACATTGCTCTGAAAGCGGGAACGCTTTCTCATAAAGAGTAACAGAACGACCGTGTAGTGCGACTGAAGCTCGCAATACCATAAGTCGTTTTTGCTCACGAATATCAGACCAGTCAACAAGTACAATGGGCATCGTATTGCCCGAACAGATAAAGCTAGCATGCCAACGGTATACAGCGAGTCGCTCTTTGTGGAGGTGACGATTACCTAACAATCGGTCGATTCGTTTGATGTTATGTTTTGTTCTCGCTTTGGTTGGCAGGTTACGGCCAAGTTCGGTAAGAGTGAGAGTTTTACAGTCAAGTAATGCGTGGCAAGCCAACGTTAAGCTGTTGAGTCGTTTTAAGTGTAATTCGGGGCAGAATTGGTAAAGAGAGTCGTGTAAAATATCGAGTTCGCACATCTTGTTGTCTGATTATTGATTTTTCGCGAAACCATTTGATCATATGACAAGATGTGTATCCACCTTAACTTAATGATTTTTACCAAAATCATTAGGGGATTCATCAGTACTTTGCATCAGCAACATACTAATGATTAATAATAAGCTCATGTAGCGACTAGGCATGTTGCTGCTCTTTATTTGGTGTGGATAGAATTATTGAATTATTTGGTGATTTTTTATCTTTGCGGATAATAAATAATCCAATGGCACACTGTAAGACATCAGCAAATGCTCTTAATGGTTTATCTGCTACATGTTGTGAGCTCAGCCATGCATCAGCACGAGTGAGTACGACACGAACAACATCACGCCGTATATTATCTGTTAAATGAGCGAATTCCATTCTCAAATAGGCACCATCAATCCATGTTTTTTGGATTGGAATTAGTGCTTTTTCTTTTCCTACGCCAATTGATATTTGTGTGACATATTCTTGTGTAGGGTTATGCTTAAATGGATAATTAAGCCTTACACCATTCATAGATAAGTCAACAGAGTGAGTTTCTATCTGGCTCTCATCAGAAAAATAAACAGTAACCGGTAATATTGCAGACACTCGGGTTGTACGTCGTAATTGTTTAGTTTCTTTCGCTACGGCTATCGAAGCTAATACAATGAGTAGACTGTAAACTCCCCACATTAAATTGATAATAATGACTCCATTATCAATATAACTGTACATACCAATAGCCCATTTAGTTAGCGCCATACTAATACCAAGTACTAAAAGCAGCGCAACGACAATTAAAGGACGAACAGCGGTATGATCGAAATAATTTTTATCAGTTAAGTCACCTTTGTCTGTGACGTTAAATTTACCGAGTTTTGGTGAAATTAGACTCATCAGGGTAGGGAGTATTAGATGAAATGCCATGACAGTTTCATAAATTTCACCCCAGAAGGAATAACGGTAATTGCCAACTAACTTTGAGTTTACATAGTTAGAGGTAATTAAGTGTGGCAATGCATAAGAAAATATCAATGCTGCTGATGATGAAATAATATTTAGGTCGAATAAAATAAATACTAATGGTGATAGTAAAAAGGTGGCTCTAGGTAAGCCATATTGGAAATGTAGCATAGCATTGAGATAACAAATACGTTGTGTGAAAGATAATCCACGCCCAAGCATTGGGTTATCAACTCGAAAAATTTGCGTCATTCCTCTAGCCCAACGAATACGCTGGTTGATATGTAATGTTAACCGTTCAGTAGCTAAACCTGCTGATAAGGGGATCGCTAAGAATGCGGTATTCCAGCCTTTACGTTGTAATTTTAATGCGGTATGAGCATCTTCGGTTACGGTCTCGACGGCAAAACCATTCGTTTCTGCTAATGCTCTGCGGCGGATCACTGCACATGAACCACAGAAAAAGGCAGCATTCCAGTTATCATTGCCTTGCTGAACGGGACCATAAAATAACGAGCCTTCATGAGGTGCTCTTTTGGCTGCTTTGAGGTTACGTTCAAAGGGATCTTTTGAGTAAAAATGATGCGGAGTTTGTATCAGTGCAAGCTTATCATCTACTAAGAAAGCGCCAACTGTCGCTTGCAAAAATACCCGTGTAGCAACATGGTCGCAATCAAAAATACAAATAAGTTCTCCCTCTGTTTTTGTTAGAGCGTGATTTAAATTACCCGCTTTAGCATGGTTATTATCTGGACGAGTGATATAACCGACATTGACCCCTTCGGCAAATTGACGAAATTCTTCGCGTTTCCCATCATCTAATATAAATATCTTAAGTTTATCTTTCGGATATTCAATACATTGAGCTGCGAGTACAGTATCTTTGACAATATCGATACTTTCATTATAAGTTGGTATAAATAGATCGACGGTTGGCCATAGTGTTGTATCTCGTGGCAAGGGTTCTATGGTTCTTTTTAGTGGCCAACATGTTTGAATATAGCCGAAAAGCAAAATAGCTAATGAGTATAGCTCTGCAATAAAAAGTAATGAGCCTAGAATTAACTCAATATAAGAATCAAAATAAAGTGTTGTTGTTGCTCTCCACCAGATATAACGTGATGTACACAGTAAAGAGATTAATATCATAGTGAGTTGAATTTTTTTACCTTTAAATATACCAATAAAAAAAGTCAATATAACAAGTACGCATCCTAATAAAAGTTGCCTTTCACTATCCAGTGGGATAATGATTAATAAAAGAAATAATAGCAATAAAAGTATTGAGCTAAAAAACTTGAATGTTTTCTGCATATAATTAACTCATGTCCATATTACTTTAAAATAAAATTATTTTTTACTGATACTTGAAAATAGTACACTGAGTATAATAGCTTGCTCGGTATGAGACGTGGAACCATTTATTTCATTATAATAATGGTTATTATTGTAATTAATAAAATTTTTAAATTCATTTGCTGATGTAAGGTTATCCTGTGATGGAGCTTTTTCTATCGTTTTGAGCTGATTATCTTTTTTATCTGATATTGGTGTATCTGATCTAGGTGCTATATTGGATAATAGCTGTCCACTACCAGATGCAGTGGTTTCTTCAATTTCAAGAAAAGAAAAATTATCCATTTTAAGCTGTCGGCTTAATGAATTTAAATCATCGTACATAGTTAACCTTCACCCTGAGAATAGCAAACGCAGTTACACATAAGATGAGTGATTTTTACCATGGTATTTTAGGTAAATCATCTTATTTTGATATAATATTTAGTTATAATATTACTTAAAAAACTCCAATTGATAATATGTAAATAATCTAGAGGGATACACTGTGTAACTTTATGATTTGATTTTTAAATATGGGGTAATTATGAATTTTGAATAAATAGTAGTTATTAATTTATCGCTTATTTATAACTATTTTAAATGAGTATTTGAAAGAATTAAAAATGCTAAAGAATAAAATTAGTATTTATTGATAGATAATATAAATTATTTTATTTTTTTATGACAAATAGAGCTCGAAAAATGAGCTAATTAATGAATAAATAAATTATTTGTATGCAAATAAACTGTTGCTTACTAGCAACCGGCTAATGAATATTTTTATCTCTCCATTGGCTAGGCGAGTCACCAACCAATCGGTTAAAAAATCGCGCAAAGTAAGCAGGATCTTTAAAACCCAGTTGATAGGCGATTTCAGAGACTGGACTATCACAAAATAGCAGCATACGTTTGGCTTCTCGTAACAACCGGTCGAATATCAAGCGTTTCGGTGGGCGATTAGCAAACCGTCGGCACATATCTTTAAGCCGAGATTCTGTAACGCCTAATTTATCAGCATATTCTGGGATGGAAAGATGCTCGTGATAATGTGCATCAATAAGTTGGTTAAAACGTTGAAATAATCGATGCTCTCCTCTAACGCCACTGACCGGATGGTCATCAAGTGGAATGGAACGAAGTAAAAAAGTAAATAAGGCTTGAGCGAGGGAGGAAAGTACTTGATCTCGCCCAGCGTAGCTGTTTGATGATTCGCGCGCCATCAATGACCAATAATAGTTAAAAGTTTCTAGATCGTCAGGCTTATCCGCGACCGATAAGCAAATAGCAGGAATTGCCACCAAATCAGGATTAGCTGGATAGAGTGATTCTAATAATGGAATAATCAGATCCTGCCGTACCGTAAGCACGTGGCCATCAGTATCTTCTTGAGTAAAGAAAGCATGAGGGATAGAAGGCGGGGTAAGTATAAAAAGCGGAGCCTGAACGGAATAGCGCTGTTCGTCAAGTTGCAGTGTGATATGCCCTGTCTCAAGATAATGCAGTTGGAAGAAGCCATCGTGTCGGTGAGCTTGCATATCCCGACCAAAAAATGCGGCCATATTACCAAAGGTTTGGTAATGGACATCATCATTTCCCTGTGTCTCATCATAATCTTTACTGATATCGATATTGGTTATTAGCGATGACACCACATTGATCCTTTAGGTTATCAAGCGGGCCGTAAGCTATTTGCCTACAGCCCAGATTATTATGTTTATTTAAGGCGTTGCTCTTGGACGCGAACTTTTCATTGGAATTAATACAACCAATATAGCACCAATGACCAGTAACCCTGCCACAAAATAAAGCCCTGAGTTAAAGCTGCCCGTTTGATCTTTTAACCAACCAATCAATAGCGGGCTAACCGCAGAACCAATATTACCTGTAGCGTTAATCACCGCAATACCAACGGCACGAGCGCGTAAGCTAATTGATTGGTCGGGTGTGGTCCAGAACACGGCCATCGCGGTAAATGATCCTGTTGATGCCATAATAATACCGAGTAGTTGGATCATTGGCTGATGGGTCAGTGCGGCGATGATCCATCCGGCGGCGGCAAATAAATAAGGGAGTGCGGTATGCATTTTACGTTCTTGTAGCCTATCTGAACGTCGGCTCCAATATACCATACCTAATATGGTACAAAACTGAGGGATCGCGGTAAGTAAGCCAATCATTGCATTACTGCTACCCTGATTAAAACTTTGCATAATCTGTGGCG
Source organism: Providencia sp. PROV236 (assembly GCF_033676985.1). Lineage (NCBI taxonomy): Bacteria > Pseudomonadati > Pseudomonadota > Gammaproteobacteria > Enterobacterales > Morganellaceae > Providencia > Providencia sp. PROV236. The sequence goes on from NZ_CP096297.1 coordinate 913,760, forward strand.
TCCAAATATTAATGGCACTGAGCGTGTTCGTCAGGCAAAAATACGCCACGGTATACATAAGAATTACAGGAGTAAAAATCTCTTTCCATAAACTGGTATTTTGCAATGCACTATGACTTTTGGAGCCCTGTGGCTGTACCAGTTCTAGTTTATCTTGCTCCATCATTTCTTGGAGGCTTTCTTTATCTTCTTTGGTTAGCCATTTAGCTTTGGCCGGAGAATCATCAAGATAGAACCAAACGAGAACACCTAAAATAACGGATGGGAATCCTTCCAGCAGGAATAACCATTGCCAGCCTTTAAGATCTAAAACACCATCTAATTCAAGAATGTAGCCGGAAGCGAGGGAGCCAAATGCCATCGTGACAGGCATGGCAACCATAAATAAAGCATTCGCACGAGCGCGGAAATAGGCAGGAAACCAATAAGTGAGATAAACAAGGATCCCCGGTAAGAAACCTGCTTCAGCTACACCAACTAACATACGTAAAACGTATAGGCTAGTGGGGCCTGTAGCAAACATGGTCGCTGTTGAAGCGATACCCCAGAGCACCATGATGGTGGCGATCCAGCGGCGTGCACCTACAATCCCTAACATTATGTTGCTAGGAATACCAAAAATAACATAGGTTGCATAAAATAAGGTAGCGGCAAGACCAAACATAGTCGAAGTAAGGCCAATATCTTTCCCCATTGTTAGTCCCGCAAAACCAATATTAATACGGTCAAGGAAAGAGAAAACAAACAGCACAAATAAAAAGACAATTAATCGACGAAATAATTTTTTAATAACGCGTTGTTGTGGTTCAGTCAAGTTTTTATGCTGTTCTGCTGGGTTTTTCTCAGCAATGTTTGATGTGTTGCTCATTTTGTAATTCCCTCATTTATATGCATTTAATGCTATTATGGGTACAAAAATCCGTTAGGCAGCCATACTATAATGTCTGCCCTAGAGGTACGTGGTGACTAATGTCGCTGACTATTAACCATCAAATACATTTGCTTGTAGGGTTATTTGTATTTAATGGTCTGTTTATTTTTAAAATTAATACACACTCGGTGTCGTTGGTGCGGTTTCAGAAACCGTTTTACCAAAGCGCGCAGCAAGCGCTTCTGCTCCACGAGCCAATAGCGTAGTATCAACTCCAACAGCTACAAATAATGCGCCTAGTTTCAAATAGTGATCGGCAACATCTGGTGCAGCCATCAAGATCCCCGGAGCCACACCCGCAGCACGAATTTGCACAATCGCTTTTTCTATGACAGATTTAACTTCAGGGTGGTTCGGGTTACCAGAAAAGCCCATATCAGCACTGAGATCGGCGGGTCCAATAAATACCCCATCAATTCCTTCAACTTGCAAAATATCAGCAAGGTTGTTGATAGCTTCACGCGTTTCAACTTGCACGATCACGCACATTTCATCATTAGCGCGCTTCAGATAGTCAGGAATACGGTTCCAACGTGAGGCTCTTGCTAACGCACTGCCAACTCCACGGATCCCAGCGGGTGGATAACGTGTCGCACGAACGGCTTGTTGTGCTTGTTCTGCATTTTGCACCATAGGTAGCAACAGTGTTTGTGCGCCGATATCTAATAATTGCTTAATAATAACGGGATCGTTCCAAGGCGGCCTAACTACAGGTTGTGAAGGATATGGCGCGATGGCTTGTAACTGTGTGAGTGTTGTTTGCACATTGTTAGGTGCATGTTCACCATCGATAAGTAACCAATCAAACCCAGCCCCTGCGATTAATTCGGCGCTGTATGAGCTGCATAAACCTAGCCATAAACCAATTTGCGGGCGCTGTTCTTTCAATGCTTGTTTAAATTTGTTGTGTAAAATATCCATGATGATTTCCTTATACAAAACGACAGCTCACAGAGCCCATTACGCCATAATCAACATGGAATACGTCTCCTTTGCGAGCGGCAACAGGGCGCGTGAAAGAACCACCTAAAATAATTTGACCTGCTTCTAATTGGACATTGTGGGGGGCTAATTTATTGGCTAACCAAGCAACCCCATTTGCTGGGTGATTGAGAACCGCAGCGGCGACGCCTGATTCTTCAATAACACCATTGCGATAAAGTAAGGCGCTAATCCAACGTAAATCAAGATCACGTGGTTTGATTGGTCTGCCACCTAAAATAACTGCTGCATTGGCTGCATTATCTGAGATAGTATCGAAAACTTTACGTGGACGCTTTGTTTCAGGATCGATACCGTGGCAACGAGCATCAATCAGCTCAAGCGCTGGTATTACATAGTCGGTTGCATTATAAACATCGAACAGAGTGCAATTAGGACCACTTAACGGTTTCGCTAAGACAAAAGCAAGCTCAACTTCAATACGCGGTACGATAAAGCGGTCTGTTGGGATTTCACAGCCATCATCAAAAAACATATCGTCTAGAAGTGCACCATAATCAGGTTCATCTATCTGCGAACTAGCCTGCATGGCTTTAGAAGTTAACCCAATTTTATGGCCTTTAAGTGAACGCCCTTCAGCAATTTTCAAACCCACCCATTCACGTTGGATAGCGTAGGCATCTTCTATCGTAATCTCTGGGTGATCCAATGAAATTTGACGGATCTGTTCACGCGTTTTTTCGGCCTGATTAAGGCGTTGTGCAACTTGAGATATGACATCTTTTTGTAACATGCGAATATTGCTCCTGTTGATTTCTGCTGGTAACGCAAGAAACGCTAGAGGCTTTTATGCTCGTCATACTTCAAGTTGCAGAGGTGTTGACTACGCTCAGCTAGCCGAATCACATAGTTTATCTATGCTCATCGTCTATCTTCACTTGTCGCCTACCTGCAACTCGAATTATTTAGAGTATAAATCCGCACTACACCGTTAGCGTAGTGCGGTAACTAAATTAAGTTAGTTAGAAAGCCCACCAAAGCAGAGGTATTTCACTTCCAGATAATCTTCAATTCCGTAACGTGAACCTTCACGCCCCAGACCTGATTGTTTAATGCCACCAAATGGGGCGACTTCATTTGAGATAATGCCTTCATTGATCCCTACCATGCCGCTTTCTAATGCTTCAGCAACACGGTAAATACGACCAATATCCCTTGAGTAAAAATAAGATGCCAAACCAAACTCAGTATCATTGGCTAACTGAATGGCTTCTTGTTCATCACGGAATTTAAATAATGGCGCTAACGGACCGAATGTTTCTTCTTTAGCGACAATCATTGATTCGGTTACATCAGCTAATACAGTCGGTTCAAAGAACAAACCGCCTAGTGAGGCAGATTTGCCCCCAGCAAGTACACGGGCGCCTTTAGATACCGCATCAGTGATATGTTCGTTGACTTTATCAACAGCAGCTTGGTTAATCAGAGGCCCCTGCTGTGAATCGCTTTGGGTTGCAGGACCAATTTTCAATTCGTTAACAGCTTTTGCGAGGCGTTTCGCAAATTCTTCGTAAACACCTTCTTGAACTAAGATTCGGTTAGCACAGACGCAAGTTTGTCCGCTATTGCGGAACTTAGCAGCTAATGCGCCTTGAACTGCCGCATCTAAATCAGCGTCATCAAAGACGATAAAGGGCGCATTGCCACCCAGTTCTAACGACAATTTTTTAACTGTGTCAGCACATTGTGCCATCAATAGTTTGCCAACACGGGTTGAACCCGTAAATGTCAGTTTTCGAACCACAGGGCTAGAGGTCATCACTCCACCAATAGCTTTAGCATCGGTACCCGGTACAATATTAAATACACCAGCAGGGATCCCTGCTTCTTCACCTAACGCTGCGAGCGCTAATGCCGATAATGGGGTTTCAGCTGCGGGTTTGAGAACCATAGTACACCCTGCGGCCAGTGCTGGACCTACCTTGCGGGTGATCATTGCATTCGGGAAATTCCATGGCGTGATAGCCGCCACGACACCAACCGGTTGTTTGATGGTGACTAAACGGCGGCCTGGAAGTGGAGAAGGGATAGTTTCACCGTAAACACGTTTGCCTTCTTCAGCAAACCATTCGATAAAACTTGCACCATAGGCAATTTCTCCCATTGATTCAGTAATGGATTTACCTTGCTCCCAACTGAGTAGCTCTGCGAGCTCTTTTTGATTGTCCATCATCAGTCGGAACCATTTATTAAGGATCTGGCTACGTTCTTTCGCACTTTTGGCTCGCCAAGCAGGCAGTGCTTTTTCTGCTGCATCAATGGCTTGTTGGGTTTGTACTGCACCTACATTACTGACTTTAGCAATGATTTCGCCGTTAGCAGGGTTAGTGACATCAAATTGGCTATTATCGTTGGCATTGACCCATTGACCGTTGATATAAGCCTGCTGGCGGAATAAGGTAGAATTAACGTTGATACTCATTTCTCTTTTTTCTCCGAAGACACTGAAATTAACTGTGAGCGGACATTTTTAGCCGAAAAACGCTGGCTAGTGAAACTGAGTCCGGCACAGACAGCCATAACCAGTGCCATAGCAAATGGGGATTCATCCTGTAGTACAGAAACTGCAACACTTGCAATTGCTGCCAATGCAAACTGAATAGAGATAGCGAGAGCACTGGCGCTGCCTGCAATTTTTCCTCGATGCTGCAATAACAGTGACAAGCTGTTAGTACCGATAGCATTGACCATTGATAAAAACAGCACCACCAGAATAACAATAATAGGCAGGCTTTGCTGGTAGAAAATAAGTAATAATACGCCAAACAGTAATTGAGCCCCGCTTTGTAAGCACAGAATACGGTTCAGACTATAGGTTTTGAGCAATCGGACATTCAGTAGCAATATCGCTATCATGCCAAGAATATTGCAACCAAATAAGAGGCCATAATGCTGTTCAGATACCCCAAAGTATTGGATATAAACAAAGGGGGAGCCGCTGATAAAAGCAAACATACCCGCGAAAGAAAATGCCATAGTGCCAATGATACTCATGGCTTCTTTGTCGCTTAACACTTGAGCGTAATTATGAAATGCTACGCTGAGTAAATTTTTAGAACCCTTTTGTTGTGAAAGGGTTTCAGGGAGTAAAAAGAAAATACACCCCGTAGAACAAAGGCCAATCAGTGCAAGAAGATAGAAGATCGCTTGCCACTGAAAGTGAATAAGTAAAAAACCACCTAGCAAAGGCGCAAGCAGAGGCGCTATCATCGTCACCAGTGTCATTAGAGATAAGACTTTAGGTAATTCACTCGTTAGATAAACATCCCTTGCAATCGCTCTGGCCATCACGATAGCAGCTCCGCTGCCAAAGGCTTGTAGAGCCCTAAATGCAATTAAAGAATCAGCTGAAGTTGTTTGCGCGCATAGTAAGCTCGCTAGCGTAAAAATGATGAGGCCACTTAATAACATTTTACGACGTCCAAGGATGTCACTGAGTGGCCCATAAAACAGCATACCAATACAAAAACCTGTAAAAAATGCGCCGAGTGTATACTGCATCTGTCCTTGGCTTGCATGGAGCTCGATTCCCATTTGTGGCAATGCAGGAAGATACATGTCGATCGATAGCGGCCCAAAAGCGACTAATGACCCCAGTAATGGGATCAGGTAGCGAGGGATATGTTTATCGAATGCGGTCGGCATCAGTATTCCTTATTTAAACAACGCATGAATATTGTTTTGTTTATAATTCAGTACAGGATCTAACTCCTCCATAGTAAAAGACAACGCTAGGTATCTATCATTCATCAACTGAGCAAAATGCTCTTTGATTAATGCAAATAGCAACTCGCCGGTTTTTTGGCGATCCTCAAGAGAACGACCTGCACCAATTTTGAGGGTCATGTGTACAAAAGCATAGTCATGCTTACCATCAGCCATTTGCCAAGTATCTAACCAAATGGCACGACTACGGATCCCGCCAAGAGGGAAAATACCTGTGCCCGCGAGCGCATTATTGACCTTTGAAAACAGTTCAGGCAGTTTGGCTTGTTCACGGATATTGTCAGTACACTCAGCAATAAAATGAGGCATTATGGCTCCTAAGCAACAGTTTTCTGTTTATCAGTAATATAGCTAGGTAATGGGAAGATAGCGTTGATTTGACCTGTTCCTGAACTAGCGAATAAATCCGTTAGGACTTCAACTTTTTCTGCATACTTATCCCAACCTAACATGCCTAATAACATCACGGTGTCGTGCATATGGCCTTCGCCATAACAGTAATCAGCATACTCAGGTAGCATCTTACAAAACTCATTGAAACGGCCTTCACGCCATAACTTCACCACACGTTTATCCATTTGCTCATCGAATTCGCGGGTATAGTTGTTCATACCTTCTTCTGCGCGATGATCATCAATAAAACGGTGTGATAGTGAACCGCTTGCCAGTACTGCAACAGTGCCATCATATTTTTCAATCGCAGTCAGTACAGCTTCGCCAAGTTTGCGGCTGTCTTCGAAACTGTGAGAAGTACAGAATGCGGAGATAGAGATCACTTTGAAATGGCGATCACTATTCATATAACGCATTGGAACCAGTGTTGCATATTCCAAAGTTAGGCTTGGAATTTCATGTGATTGCGCGCGAACGCCTAATTTACGAGCTTCCTCGCCAATCATTCGTCCTAGCTCTGAATTACCGTCATACTCATATTCCATATCGCGAATAAAGTGAGGGAGTTCGTTACTGGTATAGATCCCTTCGAAGTGATCTGCACAGTTAATATGATAAGCACTATTAACTAGCCAGTGAGTATCAAAAACAATGATGGTATCAACGCCTAACTCGCGACAGCGACGACTAATTTCTTTGTGGCCATCGATGGCGGATTGACGGCAGCCATGATGTTTACCGGGTAATTCTGACAGGTACATGGATGGAACATGTGTGATTTTTGCCGCTAGTGCTAACTTACCCATAAGTCCTTACCTCCCCTGTGAAAGTTCGAGCTATTCCTGTCAGGAAGTCGCTCGAACTATAATAGGGCTTGATGTTAAATTAATATTAATGATTAATATTTCAATAAATTACACGCCCCAACGAGGAATATTATGATCCCCGTAGGAAATACAAACGTTCTTCATTTCAGCAAATACTTCAAAACTGTATTCACCACCTTCACGACCGACACCTGATGCTTTAACACCACCAAATGGTTGACGTAAATCACGTACGTTTTGTGTATTCACAAACACCATTCCAGCTTCAATACTGCGAGATAAGCGAAGGATCTTGCTGACATCTTGTGTCCAAATATAGGATGCTAAGCCATACTCAACATCATTAGCCATGCGTAAACCATCTTCTTCTGACTTGAATGGGATCAAGCAAGCCACTGGTCCAAAGATCTCTTCTTGAGCAACACGCATGCGGTTATCAACATCAGCTAATACTGTTGGGCGCAAGAAGTTGCCGTTTTTCAGATGTGCAGGTAGATCGGTTGGTTTGTCTGGGCCGCCCGCCAGTAATGTTGCACCTTCCTCAACACCAAGACGAATATAGCCAGAAACTTTGTTCCAATGCTGTTCGCTGATCAGTGCTCCTACTTGGGTTTTCGGATCCGTAGGATCTCCGACAATTAGGCGATTGGCGCGCTCAGCAAAGCGTTTAACAAATTCAGGGTAAATGCTTTCTTGGATAAAAATACGTGAGCCAGCAGTACAACGTTCACCGTTAATGGAGAAAATGGTAAATAGCGCTGCATCCAATGCACGCTCAATATCAGCATCTTCAAATACCAGAACAGGGGATTTACCACCAAGTTCCATTGAATATTTTTTCAGACCTGCATTTTGCATAATCATGCGGCCAGTCGCGGTGCCTCCCGTAAAGGACACTGCACGTACATCATGGTGTTTTACTAATGCATCGCCAGCGGTATTACCATAGCCTTGAACCACGTTAAGCACACCAGCAGGGATACCCGCCTCTAGCGCTAATTCACCTAAACGGTTTGCTGATAATGGTGATAGTTCTGACATTTTTAATACGGCGGTGTTACCTAACGCTAAGCAAGGTGCTGTTTTCCATGTTGCTGTCATAAATGGCACGTTCCATGGTGAAATAAGTGCACAGACACCAACAGGTTGGATCAGCGTATAGTTCATCATCTTGTCGTCAACAGGGTAGGTACGACCATTCATCTGTTGGCAAATTTCAGCGAAGAATTCAAAGTTATGGGAAGCGCGCGGGATCAACACATTTTTGGTTTGATGAATTGGTAGACCTGTATCTTGGGTCTCCATTTCAGCAATTTCAGGGACGTTTTGGTCGATCAGCTCACCAAGGCGACGCATTAACCGTGCACGCTCTTTCATTGGTGTGTTTGCCCATTTAGGGAAAGCCTCTTTTGCTGCGGCAACGGCTTGGTTGATTTCATCTTGCCCGCCTGAAGCCACTTCAGCTAGTACTTCACCAGTCGCGGGGCTGGTGGTTTGGAAGTACTCTTTGCTAGCAACGTTTTTGCCATTGATCCAATGATTAATCTTAGTCATTACACTCGCTCCTCATATTCTTTTTCGCTGACAATGTAGTTGATCAGTCTGCCAACACCTTCGACCTCAACAATGACTTCATCACCAGGTACCACATCGGAAAGCCCTTTTGGTGTTCCAGTCGCAATCATGTCGCCAGGTTGTAGGGTCATGAAATCACTGAGGTAGGCAATTAAAAACGGAATATTAAAAATGAGATCCGCGGTGGAGCCCTTTTGACGCAATTCACCGTTAACATAGGTGTAAAGTGCGAGGTTATGTGGATCTTCAATCTGATCTTTATCGATAATCCAAGGGCCGATTGGTGTTAAGGTATCGCGGCTTTTCACTCGTAAATTTGGGCGATAGTAGTTTTCTAAATAGTCGCGGATCGCATAGTCATTACAAACGGTATAGCCAGCAACATAGTCCATTGCATCAGCTTGTGAAACTTTATGTGCGGTTTTACCGATCACGACAACGAGCTCTGACTCATAGTGCATATAGTCAACATTATCAGGGCGAACAGAGACTTGGCGGTGGCCTGTTAGAGTGTTGTCTGCTTTGATAAAAATCAGAGGTTCTTCAGGTGGCTTAAAATCAAGCTCTGTAGCATGATCGGCGTAGTTTAAACCAAGGGCAAACAGTGTGCCTCTTACTGGTGGTAACCATTCAACATTCGCATCATCACCCGCAATAACTTGGCCGTTTGGTAGGGTAATTTCTTCATTATCACCGACTGTTACTGAGTACTCGTTACCTTGATAACGAATTTTGGCGTGTTTCATTATTATTGTCCTCCTGCCGCAACAACTTGATTGCTTAGGCTTGGAAAGCCCTCTGCTTGTATAACCACTTGATCACCCGGTTGGATGGTGGCGCGTTGATGAGGAGTACCGATTAGGATCACATCACCTGCTTTTAATGTTGCAAACTCACTTAATGCAGCCACTAATTCATAGGCATCACGTACTAGATCTTTGGTGGACCAACGGTCGGCTTCTTTGCCATTAATCAATGTAATGATCTCAACCGGAGAAGTTAATGTTGCTGTAGTCATCTCACCGATTGGGCAAAAGCTATCACAACATTTGGCTTTGATTGCTGGGCGGTAAAATGAGTCTTCAGGCAGACTAACTTCATTAGCTAATGCAAACCCTGCAATGTAATTTTTTGCCTCAGCTTGACTGACTTTACGTGCATCTTTACCGATGATTAAGGCAAGTGTTGCGCCACTTTTAACGGTCTCACCAGCTGGATGTAAAATATTATCGCCTGAATTAATTAGTGTATTACGCGGCTTAATAAACCACACAGGTGTTTTAGGTGGGGTTTTATAAGGGGCTTGCCCGAAAGCCTCATGCCAGTGCGTAATTTGGCTTTGATGGTTGAGGGCAACGGCAAAAACAGTGCCTTTCATTGACAACTCCTTACTCATAAATCGAAGATTTCGAATGATTGTTAATATATTAATAATGTATTAATTAGAAATTGGCAATAGACTAATGCATTTGTTAATTTTAATTGTGATCTCTTTAACATATTCATGTTTTTTGAGTGTAACCCCTTAATATTCAGTATGTTGATATTTTTGCTTATTTTTTATTGTAACTTTTCTTTAACTTTCTTGAGGGGGATTAAATTATTTACTCATTAATATTTTAGGGTTTTTCTTTGTGATTGTTATTTTACCGTGCTAACCTTGCTTTTAAGCGATGAGAATAATTGAGAGTATCGCTATCACTGAGAGTGAATTTACGACGTAAAAGCGCAATACATGAAGTGGTGCCAAGAACTTGGTACTAATTAAACATTATAGAGTGGTGGGTTTTAGACTTATGCATGAATCATTGACAATTGCATTATTACAGGCGAGAGAGACTGCAATGGGATTCTTTCGGCCTATTTTAAAGTCATACAATTTGACTGAACAGCAATGGCGTATTATTCGTGTTCTTGCGGATAAGCGCTCTATTGATTTCCATGAGTTATCGGTTCAAACCTGCATTCTTCGCCCGAGTTTGACGGGAATTTTGACTCGAATGGAACGTGAGGGGTTAATTTTTCGTTTAAAACCTCTCAATGATCAGCGCAAATTGTATGTGTCCCTGACACCTAATGGGCAGGAGCTTTATGATAAAGCACGCCAAGAAGTGGAAGAAGGATATCAAAAAATTGAACAAGCGTTTTCTCATGAAAAAATGCAACGTTTAACGGAATTACTTGATGAATTGATTGCATTAGAAAGCCCTGACTACAGTAATATCACTGATAAAAGAGAAACTGCCTAAGGTATTCCTTTTTATCAACAATAAAATGGTATTGGTTATTATAGCTAATACCATTTTACCCATGCACTCTTTTGATGGAGAGGTTTTTATCTTTTCAGATAAAAGTGTTTTATGTGGGCAAGTTATTATAGATTGACCTGTATAAACTCTTGAGCGCTGACCATTCTATACTCGTCATACTTCAAGATACAGGGTTGTTGACTGCGCTATGCTCGCCGAGTCACATAGTTTATCTATGCTCCTCATCTATCTTCGCTTGTCGCCTATCTGCATCTCGAATTATTTAGAGTATATACTCGTCATACTTCAAGATGCAGGGCTGTTGACTGCGCTACGCTCGCCGAATCATATAGTTTATCTATGCTCCCCGTCTATCTTCGCTTGTCGCCTACCTGCATCCCCATCCCGAATTATTTAGAGTATAGGTATGTGGTATTTAGGACGTAAAATATAACTTTTGAATTTTTCATCTTTAGATGACCTAATGAAATCAATTAAGCGTAACGCCAAATCTTGTTTCATATCATTTTGACTAAAGATAGGAGCAGCGTGTTCAATAAATGGTGTAATAACTTTGAGCCGCAATAATTTTTTGAAAAAATACTGCATCGTACGTGTATTCATATTCACAAGAATGTTGACGCGCTTCAGAACTAATAGTTACGTTAGCCATGCTAGTGACTAAATTAGAGAAATTATTGTTGGCAGACTCTAGGTTTCTAAAGGGATGCTTGGGTAAGGTAATTGAATTTTTGTACACTGAAAGCATAAGCTAATTCCTCAAAATAAAAGTAATTTTACTTGAAAAGGAAATGCTTTCTTTAAAAAAACGGGGCATCAGATTATTTTTGCATAAATTCTGATGCCCTAAGAGTGATTTACTTACCTAACAAATGTAAGAAGTGAATATGTTTTTCATATTGATCGAGAATATCATGAATGATTTGTTCTTTAGTCCAGCCCATAACATCATAATCTTGACCACCTTCTTTTAAGTGGATTTCTGCTCGATAGTATTTTTGCTCTTCATTTTTCTCTTCGTCACTATCATCCCCCATGCCTGCAAGTGCGAATGCGGGTTGTACATAATAGCGTAGGCGAACTTCATATAGGAAGTTCATGTCTTCACCTAAATCGACTTCAAAACCAATTCGGTCATCTTTATCATTATGGATATGGCATGTTGTACCCTGTTTAGCTAATTCTTCAGAGACCATTTCCATTGATGGATAAACGACTTCACCTAAGAAACGTTTTACCTGATTACGTTTTGGAAAATAAGCGATATTACGCAAGCGTCGTTGCCACGGAATTGGGTTACGGCTCGCGGTAGGTGCGATAGTGGCTAATTGTTGGCTATCGCGCTTGTAGGCATCAACACGCAATGCTTTGAATAACCCATAGATGGCAACAAGTAATACCATCGCGAAAGGTAGAGCACTAGCGATAGTCAATGTTTGCAAAGCCTGTAGACCACCCGCAAGTAACAGAGTAATAGCAACAACGCCCATCAGCCCGGCCCAAAAGATACGTTGCCAAACAGGGGTGTTTGAGTCTCCGCCTGATGCTAAGGTATCAACCACCATTGCGCCCGAATCCGCGGAGGTAACGAAAAAGACGATGACCATTAGCATTGCAAAAAATGACAATACAGTAGAAAACGGGAAGTAGGTTAAAAACTCAAACAGCGCGAGCGAAACATCAGACTGAACAGTTTCAGCCAATTTTACTGCGCCTTGGTTTTGGATCAGGTTAATCGCAGTATTACCAAAAAAGGTCATCCACATGAGTGTAAACCCTGCTGGTACAAACAATACCCCTGTGACAAATTCACGGATTGTACGACCACGCGAAATACGGGCAATAAACATACCGACAAAAGGAGACCATGATAGCCACCAGCCCCAATAGAGGAGGGTCCATCCACCTAACCAATCACTAGACTTAGGCTCATAGGCATACAGGTTAAAGGTTTTACTCACGATCTCGGATAAATAGCCCCCAGTGTTTTCGACAAATGACTTTAATAGCAAAACGGTTGGGCCAAGAATTAGCACTAACAACAGCAAGATAAAAGCTAAACCTAAGTTCAGTTCAGACAGAATACGAATGCCTTTATCTAACCCTGAAACTACAGAAATCGTCGCTAGACAAGTAAAGATCACGATAAGAGCAACCTGCACCATAGGGGTTACAGGTAAACCAAATAGGTGGTTCATCCCTGCGTTAACTTGCAAAACGCCGAACCCAAGTGAAGTTGCGACACCAAAAACTGTCCCTACAACGGCGAAAATATCGACAAAATGCCCGATCGGTCCGTAAATGCGTTCACCAATAATTGGATACAAAGCCGAACGCAATGTGAGTGGTAACCCATGGCGGTAGCTGAAAAATGCCAGGATCAATGCAACAATGGCATAAATAGCCCACGCATGAAGACCCCAATGGAAAAAGGTCAAGCGCATAGCTTCTTTAGCGGCTTCAACTGTCTGGGGATCACCAACCGGTGGGTTTAGGTAGTGCATCACCGGTTCTGCAACACCAAAGAACATTAAGCCTATACCCATGCCTGCTGAAAAGAGCATTGCAAACCAAGAAACATAACTAAAGTTAGGTTGTGCATGATCAGGGCCTAATTTTATTTGTCCATATCGAGAGAGTCCCAGATAAGTCACACTCAATAAAATGATAGCAACGGCTAAAATGTAAAACCAGCTAGCATTATTGAATAAATTTTGTTGAAGATGACTTAGATGAGATTCTGCTATTTCAGGCGCTAGGGCAGCGAAACCTACGATCACTAAGATAACCAAAGCGGAAGTATAAAATACAGGGGGGCTAATTTTTGAGCGAATTTTTTTTGAATCAGTATCAGTTTGACTCATAACAACCTTCTTAGATTTATTTTATTGTTTACATACCATACGGTGCATTGGGTATGCGGCGAACTGTCCTTCTTAATGAAACAATGAAAATTGCGAATGGGTTTCTAAAATAAGAAACGATAGAAAGAACATTAATAAACGAGTTCATCGAGATAGCTGAAAAGACAATTAAGAAACTGCCACTATCCACTATTTTGCTGATTATTACCCCCCCAATAGAAAAAATAGGCAGATATACTGCCATATATAGAGCTTAAATTCAAATAAGTACGGGTAACTAGCTATCGCGAGTTAATGATATACTATTATTAATCATACAATTAAGAGTGATAATTACTATGATTTAGCTGATTAAATAAAAAGTTATATAAGATGAGTGAAATGCGTAATTATGTTAATTTTGAGGAGGCAGGTAATCCTCTAAATGACCTGACTATATTTATGCTTCTTACTCTTCAAATTACCGCGCTTTGAGCTGAAGTATGGCTTATATCAGTCACTCTGTTGTCTATGCTGCTCGCGACCTACTCAGTTATCATTTTACGCTTCTCCAAATGATATGGAGCATTCACTTTTAGGGAATGAGTAAAACAGGTTATCTCAATTGGCTATCTTTACTTGCTCGGCGATTATAACCACTGAAAGTCGCATTCTTTTTATCAAGCGCACTTTGGCAAGCAATACAAAGTTGCACTCCAGGAAGTGCTTGGCGTCGTGCTACAGGGATAGCTTCACCACATTCAATACAAAATTCGGCGCTTTCTCCTGAATGAAGTTGGCTACGCGCTTTAGCAACGGCATCATCCAATGTTGCATCGATTTGTTCTTGAACGGCATTTTCATTTGCCCAACCGTTAGCCATAAAGACCTCCAATAATAGGACAGAAAAGGTTTACCTATAGAGTAAGGGCATTTACGCTAGCTTAATGGTAATACCATATAAATATGATCCATTCCGTCTTCATCGTACATTTCACCTTCGGTTTGATAACCTAAAGTTTCATAAAAAACAATTGCGGTATGCTGTGCTGATAAGCCGATCGTGTGAAATTGGTGTTTTTTTGCATATTGCTCAACGAATCTCATTAACTTACGACCTAGCCCTTTACCTCTATGTTGTTTGAGTACGGCAACACGGCCAACTTTAACTCGGCCATCTGAATGTAATATACAGCGTAATACCGCGGCGGGGGTATCTTCTAGGTATAGCACAACGTGTAAAGCGTGTTTATCGTATTCATCAATATCAATTTCAGCGGGGAAGCCTTGTTCATGAGTAAAAACTTGTTGACGTAATTCGAATGCATCATCGACGAGTTCAGGAGAAGAGTGGCCTAGGCTATATTTTATCTGCATATTGATGTCCATTTGGTGTAAAAATCATAAAGGTATCATAGCGATACCATAGAATAAACCAATACGGTTTTTGTGCTATTTGGTTACATCATGTTCAACAAAAAACAGGTCAATTGACCTGTTTTTTGTTGAAGCTATTTAACCGAAGAAGCTATTTATTTTCTGACTTAAGCTCTTCAGTTTTATTTTTGACATCAGTAGCTAGTTCATCGGCCTTATTAATGGCATCAGTCTTAATTTCTTGACTCTTTTCAGAGACTTTATCATTAGCTTCTGATAGTTTGCTTTTTGCACTCTCAGTTAATTCATCGGCTTTTTTATCGGCTGAATCCTTAAGTTCTGATGCTTTATCTGAAGCTTGTTTTTCGAGTTCATTTGCTTTTTGTTGACCCGAATCCTTTAATTGCTCTGCTTTTTCTTCAACCTGCTTCATTGTTTCATCAGTTTTTGAAGAGTCGTCACAACCCGCAGCCATAGAGATGATACCAGCAAAAATAAGGGCACCTAATATTTTCTTTTTCATAAATATATCCTTTAGCATGTTATGAGTGGGACAAGGATGCATATAGCATTTATATAAATATAACGTATATTCAACATAATTTAAAATAAGTGGGCTCCGAAAATAAGCTGTAAGAGAAGATGATAGAGAGTATGCTATTGTCATATTGGTTAAAACGTATAAAAAACAATAATAGAGCTAAAGGAAATAGGATATGAGTTATTATTATCTACTTGTGATCATTAAATTTATCATTGGTTTCGCTATTGTTCTTAGTCATATGAATCTTTCAGGGAAAACGCAGTTATCACAAATGACACCGATTGATTTCATTGGTAACTTTGTTTTAGGTGGAATAATTGGGGGGGTAATTTATAGTGACACTATTCCTTTATA
The DNA here is from genome assembly GCF_033676985.1 of Providencia sp. PROV236. Lineage (NCBI taxonomy): Bacteria > Pseudomonadati > Pseudomonadota > Gammaproteobacteria > Enterobacterales > Morganellaceae > Providencia > Providencia sp. PROV236. Next base: position 929,602 of record NZ_CP096297.1, read on the forward strand.
TCAGTATGTTATTATCTTGCTTATTGGTGTCTCATTTATTTCAGGACTAAACTATTTAACTAAAAAGTTTAATTTTATCCGCAATGTTACTATTGGTAATCCCATCCCTATTATTAATAAAGGGAAATTTATCATGGAAAACATACTTGAGAAGGGAAATAAAATTGATATTTTGAATATTTCCTCACGGATACATGCACAAGGTGTTCATTCATTTCAAGAAATTTATTATGCTCAAATTGAACCTGATGGGCAGCTCACTGTTATTTGTGATCCAACCAATATGCCCTCAGTGATTGTGATGAAGGACGGGGTGGCTAGGTTAAATGAATTACGATCTGTAGAGAAAGATGAAGAGTGGTTAAATCAACAAATGCAGGCGCAGGGGATTAATGAGCCTGATTCGGTATTTCTTGCGGAGTTTTGGCAAGGAGAAGTTAAGTTTATTTTGAAAGATGGCAAAATACAGTAGTCAGATTATTAGCATATAAAATGGGAAGCCTGATAGCTTCCCATTTTGAGTTAATACTATTTATTTAAATCATCATATAGTTTAAGTGATGATTTGTTTTCAGGATCACCAATGTAGCGTGGTTGTGGCTCAAATTCATTACTAAATAAACTTCTTTGTGGGATATAGCCTTGGTAGTTGAATCCAGCTAAATCAGACCATGAGTAAATAAAATCCATGGTGCTATAGGGTCTGCTAGTTTTATCGTTTAAATCCAATTGATGAGTTTGTAGCCATTCAGGTGATTGCCATACGAGAAATGGTACGTTATACATAACTTTAGTTGGCTTTCCTTCTGTACGGCCTAGTGTTTCATGCGGTGGTGTATCGAAAACATCCTCACCATGGTCTGAGAAGAAAACTAAAAATCCATTCTCTTTTGATGAATCAAAATCTTTTATCAAGGTTGAAACAACATAGTCGTTGTAATGCTGCGCATTATCATAAGCATTGTAGTCTTTGACTTGGTCATCATTTAGATTACTTGGTACTAGGCTATCTCTATTTTTAAAAATAGCTTGATTTTCTGGGTAACGGAACTCATAACGCATATGAGTGCCAAGTAAATGAACAACGATAAATTTTTTCTCAGCAGGATCCGCAAGTGCAGCTTTAAACGGTGCGAATACGACATCATCATAAATTCTAGAGCTTTGTGCCATATCGTTATTTAAATAATACTGTTTATCAGTTTGACGTGAAAATGCGGTTAATAGCGTATTACGCTCAGTCATGGTTTGCTGATTAGTGATCCAAAATGTTTTGAAGCCAGCTTGTTTCATCATATTCATGATTGAGGGACGTGAATTAAATAAATCAGGTTCTGTTTGCGAAGCAAATGTTAAGATTTGCTGTAATGCTTCAATCGTATAAGGCCGCGAAGTAACAACATCATTGAACACCGACAAGTTATCTGGGTAGTTTTGTTTTAATTGAACTAACTCGGGGGTTGTTGGGCGCTGATATCCATACAAGCTCATCCTGTCGCGACTTGTGGATTCACCGATCACCAGCACAAAGGTTCTTGGCGTATTGCCGTTAGAATCAACAAAATTCTCTAATGGTGGAATTTTACTGTTATCACGGATTAGTTCTTCCATATTCGCGAGTTGGTTTTTATATAGGAAATATCCACTCACAAACTGCCAAGGCGCTGCATAAGCCAATTTACTATTAATATATGATATGACATTGGCCATTGGTCTGTCTTGCTTAATACCCTTATTATAATAAGGTGCGCCAAATAATATTGCTAAAACGAGTAATGATACTAGCATGCGGGCAGGAACTGGCATGTTAACGGGTTTTAGGCGCGTCCATAAGAAAATAGCAATTAGGGTATAAATGAGAATCACTGCAACTACCTTAACGCTAAGATACTGCTGTAAAAATTCTCCTGCCTCATTGGTATTGGTTTCAAACATGACAAACATAACGCTCTGTGAAATTTGATGGCCATAAACCACAAAATAAGCAAGCGCGATAACAGATGAAAGCCAAAGAATAATACCAATAATACCTGCAACCAATCTAATCCGTTGGGGGAAGAATAAGGCCGGTACTAACCAAAGTGTACTGTACAATAATGAATCTCTAAGCCCAATAGTATTGCTTTGCCCCGTCACAACTACGTAGATTTGCAATAGCGAGGAAAAATACCAGAAGTAGATGAGAAGCCAAAATAAGGCTGACCAGCTAAATCTTTTTGCTTGTGTAGAATTAACCATAATTTATTAAACTCTTATTCTTAAGTTAAGTTAGGTAATAAGAAAAAATGCAGAAAATCGATTTTTAGATATGAGTTTAATAGTTAAGTTCAATAAAATGATTAGCTAGTTATTGATTTTTAAATTGATTGATATTTGGTTTAAGTTAATGGTTTTTCATCATTTTATGATGGGTTATGGCGATGGCGTGCTTACCATCAAGATGTACTAAATCATTTTCGTTGATGTCTGTGTTACATGCCGTAAGCCAAATTGAAAGGAATGCGTATTGGCAGCTAACATCATTGCGTAACATGTGATATATAGAGGGTTCCATGTATTCCTATCTGATCACAGGGTGAGGGTAAAATGTCAGATAACGTATTTATTGTTTTTCTGAAATCATCCCTATTTATTCGACTTGTCCTTTCAATACTTATCATCGTTGACGGTTATATGATTATTACCCCTGTTTTTGGGGCTTATACCGATTATATTGATTGGCGTGCAAATGGCTTTAGTGAGTGGCTTAAATCTCTTGGATTTATGAAACTACTTGATATTCCAAGATTTCTTCTTGGTATTTCATTGATTTTTTTATCGTTATTTATGCTTAATGGTGCGCGTATCGCATGGGTGTTTTCGTTATTTCTATTGGCAATTATTTCATTTGTGGATTTAAAAATCGCGACAGAAAACATTCATCAAGGCTATTTTTCTTTAGGTTTATTTAGTGCATTAAGTGTGTTTTGGAGACGATATCATCATCATAGTTTAACCAGTGCTGGCTTTGTGGCAGTCACCTGTATCATTGCTTTGTTGCTCTATTCTATTTTTGGCACACTTTATATTGGTAATGAATTTTTACCTGTTGTAAAAGATGGAACAACAGCTTTCTATTTTGCTTTAGTTTGTATGACAACAGTTGGTTTTGGCGATATTGTTCCTGTGTCAACAGATGCTAGAGTGTTTACTGTTACAGTGATCATTCTTGGAATTACTATATTTACAACATCAGTGGTTTATGTTGTTGGATTATTAGCTAAAGGGACAAAGGAAATTGTTCGTAAGAGGTTTTCTTATATGAAGAATCATTATGTTGTTATTGGTAGTACACCAACGGCAGTCAGTGTATATCAAGGGTTAAAAAATCGAGATCTTCCTGTCGCTGTGATTTGTCAAGAGAGCCATCGGACACATTATCCAGAGAAAGATAATATAGTAACGGGTGATCCCACAAGTACAGCACTATTAGCTGAAGCGAATGTTAAGCAAGCGCAATATGTATTAATTATGACGGATAGTGATGCGTTAAGTACGTTCGTATTATTAGGTGTTAAACAATTAGTTAATGCAAATAAAGATGTAAAAACGATCGTTCTCGTTAACCAAGAAAGTAATATGGATAAAATTCGCCTACTAGAACCTGATATGTTGTTTTCACTTTCTTCGCTCGGTGGTGAGGTTTTGATGAGGGTACTTTGTGGTGAAACAATATCGAATGCTAGTATGAGTGATATTCTGTTAAATAAAATGGTGAAAAATTAATAGAATGAAAGCGCTATACCATTATCAAGTAAATTAGTTATCAGCGCCAAAGGAGGCTGCTTTTAAGCAGCTTAATTTTACAGTTCTTCCTAAGAAAATTTTATAGGGAAGGAAATAATGGTACAAGTGAAACGATATTATTACATGTGATGTTTGAGTTCATAACAGTAGGTAAGGGTAATGTTATGTTGTAGTAGTCATCTATTTATTATTTTACACGTGGATATTATTCAGCATTGATTGTATTTAGGGAATAACTTTGCAGTGAATTTATGACTATTGCAATCGTAGCTAATTTAAATATTAATATAGATAATCGATAATGTGAATAAAAATTGTTATCTGTAACATATAAAGCAAGGTGAAATTATTGTTAAATAAAAGCTGAATAAATGTAATGTATAAAGTAATATTTTAACAATTTTAATATAACTAGTTGTAATGTAAGGTATTTTAATGGTGATGAAAGTGATTTGAATATATTGATTAGCGTCTTAAGTAACTAACAGTAAAACTATCAGCTTTATTTCTTTAGTTGTTTCAAATTATTTTGAAATTATAATTTTAAATATTTATGTAAGTATTTTTTGTTTTTTGAGAATGGAAATTTAAAGTTTATAGTTTTCTATAAGATAATAATGCTAATTGTAAGTTAAGTTTTATATTTTTTATACATTGACATAATTTAAATTAACCGCTTAATTTTTTTTTTTGTATAATTAAATTAAGAATAGAACAGCAATCACATAAGGTGGTATCGATGGATAATTTAGATTTGAACAGCATGGTTTCACTATACTTTAAAAATCTTAGAAAAAAGCAACGAATAAAAGGTTATGAGTTAGCCAAAAAATTAGGCCTTAGTCAGCAGCAACTATCTCGCTATGAGACAGGAAAAGTTAACTTCAATATCACGTTAATCAATCAGTTAATGATAGAGTTAGAGGGTAATTGGGCTGATTTTATAAATAAAACTGTTAACGTTAACAATCAATTGAAGCTTGAGCAATCTATAGAAAATGAAGATATTTATTTGAAAATACTCAGTAAAAATTCAAAAAACGCTTGGGCATAACTAACTGTAAACACAAAGAATTAGGTTATTCGGTTGCATATGTTGAGTATCGGTTCACGTGGAAGGCTATTGGTTATATGGTTTCGGATAGTGATTTTTATCTAACGGTAGTGATAGAATGCAATAGCTTTATATGATGCAGTTATGTTAAGAAAGACGAACGCAAATTAGTTTATATCAGTAGTTATCAGCTCATTCATGAGAATTTTAAAGATTAAGGCAATTTATATGATTGTTTAACCTGAATATAGGATATGAATGAGCTGAAATTGATTATCTAAAAATATCCATGATGATTTTTAGCCATGTTGAGATATTTGTTGACTGTTTACACGGCGGCATATCGAGCTGTTTTGAATAGAAAACAGCTTAGTATACATATTACAAACCATTAAGATAAATCTTAAAAAAGACAGCTTCAATGTAAAAAACGCGTATTATGAGTAATTTGAATCGAAAATCATTTTTTGATAGAGTGTTTTTTGATCAAAATAGGCGAGATATGAGTATTTTTTCTGTGTGAATATTTTAAAATGTATCTAAATGTAAATAATCGAACTCTAATTTTGTATTGGTTTTTTGTATTCCATTGTTATATTTAGTATTTTATTTTTAATTCTTAATGAAATGTAAAAAAGCCTTGTTTTAATAGTTTTCTACTTTTTGTTTGTGGATTTTGATTCTCTAAATCAATTATACAAAGATAGTTGTTGGTTTTACTATCTTCCTAACAAATATTTGCGCATAACTTTAACTGTATTTATTAATGCATACTTATTTTTATATAAGGCTGGGATTTATGGATTATCTTGCAGATGAAATAAACAAAAAAATAGGGCTATATATAAGAAAAATAAGGAAAGAAAACAGTCTATCAGGATGTCAGCTAGCGATGATGTTAAATGTCAGTCAACAGCAAGTGTCTCGTTATGAAACAGGGCAAACAAAACTCACTTTTGAAATAGTCGATAATATTTTAACTATTTTGCACAAATCATGGCGAGATTTATTTAATACTGTCATGGATGAGCATGATAATAAAAGAATTAATGAGGCTATCAATAAAGATAGGACATATTATCAAATAGTTAGTAATACCTCGAATAAGTTGTGGAACTAGCTTGATTTTATTAAGATTTAATCTGGTATACTAGGTAATAAAAATTCACATAAAGAAAATAAATTTTGGTTGGTATTACTTATTAATGAAATAGGTAATATCAATCATGAATTATCATTTTAGTATGGATGTTTGTCTTATTTAAAGAACATCGGATTTATTCGATGGTCATGGTTTTTATTTTTTATAATTTTTTTTGATTACATTTAATAAAGGATCCTGATAACAGTATTCTTTGTACTATGTATTTAATTTTGTCACAGATATAAATAGAGAGAATAATATGTTCAATAAAAAATTGCCGTCAGTATTACTGTCCACTATTATTGCCGCATCTTTTGCTACAGTTGCACATGCAGAGACACGTACTGCTCAAGCAACAGCAACATGGCAAGCAACTGCGATCAAAGATACAACTAGCATGCTAGTTGTTACTCCATTAAAAAGCTTAACCTTTAATTATGCAGAAGGACAAAAAAGCTTTAACCAGCAAAATGGTGCGTTTGATATTGCTATTCAAGGGCAAGCCGGTGCAACAGATTTTAAATTAGCATCAAAAATTATTGCCAATACATTAGCAAGAACAACTGATGATTCTAAATTAACAGTTGGTGTTAAATGGAACGGTGCGGATTTAAGTAAAACAACAGATACCGTTTTAATCGATACCTCTAAAAATTTGACATCGGGCTTAGATAATTTAGCGGCTAATGGTGTTTATAATGGCTCAGAGCGTGCAACTGACCGCGGTGAATTTACATTTGTTATCGCTGGTGCAGAAACGGGAGGAGCAGCAACTGATTTTAAATCACTGACTGATGGTACTTGGGATGGTGATGTAAAGGTTCAGTTTACTGCGACTTGGGATGGTGATTTTACTCCGGCTCCAAATCCAGAGTCAGGTTCTGACGCATAGTATCCAATTGATTAAATATTCAAGTACAGCAAACATAGCTCACAAAATATTAATTGTTAGTTAAGTTAATGCTGTAATTTAATGTATGACGTTTAATATCGCGATAAAGATAGTATAAGGAAATAGTATCTTTATCGTCATTATTTTTAAGTTTTATTATGATGAGAAAAATAACTTTAGTCACTATTTTAATGTTATTACCATTTAAAAGTAGTTTTGCCATCAATGTTGGTAATATTACTGAAATTATTGATGCTAATAATAGTACCTTAGCTAAAGAAGTAGAGAATACTGTTGCTACGGCAAGATTGGTTAATTTAAGTATTGAGAAAATAGATTCACCATTAGATAACGGAAAGGTTTTACCAATCAGTGATCCTAATGAAATATTATCAACACCTGCAAATTTAATTTTACCAGGTAATGCAAGAGATATATTTAAGATTATTTATCAAGGGCCTAAAGATGATAAAGAGCGATACTATCGATTAAATTGGAAAGATGATCCGATAGGTGAAAGTGGAGCAACCAAAAGTGCAAAATCAGCATCAGCTACAACATCTGCAACTATTAGCACTATATTGGTTGTCGCACCAAGAATCGAACGGTTCGATTATAAATATGAAAATTCACAAGTTTCTAATTTAGGAAATAGTTCTTTCAGAGTTGTTGCTTCTGGTCCATGTTTGGCTTCAAAGAAAGAAAGTGGCGTAGATGGTATTTGCCGAGAGCGTTATTACCTTATGCCTCATTTAGCAGTGAAATTACAGCTTGTCGATCTCACAAATAAAAAATCTAGCGTAGGTATTTGGCACAAAGGAGAGTTCATTGTTGTCAAATAACTAGAATGGGCTTTAATCATGCGTAAGAGTGTTATTGCGATATCAATATTGAGTATTATTTTTTCAGGCTCTATTCATGCCAATGGAATAAAAAGTTTAAAAATTGGTGGATATATTATTCCTCCTGCATTCGTTATTGCATTAGAGGAAGGGATGACTGTACCTGTATTCCTACGATTAAAGGATGCAGATAAAAATAATCAAAGTGAAGATAAGATAGCAGATGCGGTCATTGTTATCGATCAGGATAAGATAAAGCTATCGAGTATTCATCTTATTGATAATACGCAAGGGCCTAAACTCAATGAGCAATTAGTAGAGAAAATAGATAATCAACAAAATGCTTTTTTTAATGAAAGTAATGGTATCGTGATTAGCCGTGATGCAGTACTACAATTGAATATCTCTTCTTTTAATTTATCTTTGGATGTTGATAAGCAAGCATTTTCGCCTAAAGAACGTATAAGACAATCCTCATTAGGAAACTCTTCTGTTGATTCAGTCTCAGCAGTCGCTAACTATGATCTCGGTATTTTTCAAAGCCAAGTCAAAAATGCTAACAATACGTCTAGTAGCTATTTCAATTTAGATACCTTATTTGCGCTTGCAGAACACCATATGAATATTAATGCTTCTGCTTACAGTATTGGTAAATCGAATTCAAATGTTGAACTCTATCGAGCAATGTATGAGCGTGATTTTGGTGGCTTGCGTTTTGCGCTTGGATTAATGAGCACATGGAATTTACAGTCTATCGCTAGTTTGACTACGTTAAGCAGTAGCAAAATTTATGCGGTCTCAATAGGTAATAATTCCTCAAGTCTTATGGTTAATAAGCAGCAGTCTTTAACACCAATTTATGCATTTTTGAATAGCCCTGGTGAAGTACGAATATATCGACAAGGTAAGTTGTTAAATATTCAAAACTTCCCTATGGGTAACTATGAGGTTGATACTAGCGTATTACCTTATGGTATTTATGATGTCACGATTGAAACTGTTGTTGATGGTAAAGTTGTGACGACACAAAACCAAACTATTAATAAATCATTTGGTGCTATGGGGAGAAATTTTGATAAGACCAATTGGGAAATTTATGGTGGTTATGTTGATTTCGATAAGAAAAGTTATGTGAGAGGTGAAAACTCACACACTCAAACTCCAAATAAGAGCTATTTATTAGGTGCTTCGATAGCAAAAAGTTTTCCGATATTCTCAGGATTGAGTTTAACCATGTCTAACTATGGTTTTGATAAGTTCTTAGTCAATGAAACCAGTATTAATGTTGCTTTAAATGAGCACTTATCAATTTCTTGGCAAGGTATGTTGGAAAACCATGGAAGTCATCGGAATATTGGCACTATTTCTGTAAATTTACCGGATGGTTATGCCTCATTATGGGCGTCGAGGGAGAAGACAGTCATAAAAGGTGATTTGCCACTTTATGATGCAGATAGCTATTCTTATGGTGGTACTTTTAATTTTGATAAAGTGATTGATAGAGCAGGAAGCTTTACTATTAGTAATACCAAAGATCGCCGCGTTGGCAGTGATTCGATTAACTATGAATATGCGAATACATTATTTTCTGGACGTTACGGGACCGTCGGGCTAAGAGCGGGTGTTCAGCGTTACCATTATGATAATCAAAGCAGTACTAATGAAAAATATATTAATCTTGATTTTTCTTTGCCGTTATCCACTTGGTTAAGCACTGGTGTTTCTTCTACGAACGGTAACGTAAAGGCCAATATTTATGCGAATAAAAACTTTGATGATTCTGCAATCACGAATGCAGGGGTATCTGTTTCTAAATTAGTCCGAGATAAAAACAACGGTGAGTCAGACTTCTCAACATTAGCTTATGCTTCTTACGATATGAAATATAACTCAGGTACGATCACATTAAATCGACCGGATAATGATAGGTTTAATGGTAATTATACTTCTCGTGGCTCTATTGCTTATAGTAATGGCATGGTGACACCAAGTGGACAGCAAGGAAAATCAGGGGTGATTATTAACTCTGACATTAACGGTGCTGGAAGTATGGTGGCGAAGGTCAACGGTCAAAATTATCCTATTAGTGGAAAAAATACATTTATCCCTCTATCGCCTTATTCTGACTACGACATTCAATTAATGAATGATGGTAAGTCGAAAGATAGCTTCGATATTGTGTCTGGAAGGAACAAATCTGTCACTTTATATCCGGGGAATATTGCTTTTTATCAGCCGGAAGTTAGGCAATTAATCACTGTTTTCGGTCGCCTTAAATCACCAGATGGTGAATTTATTAAATATGCTTCAATACGTAATCATATTGGAAGAACCAAGACGGATGAAAATGGTGAGTTTTCGATGGATGTTGATGTTCGCTACCCAGTTATTTCGCTATTGCAAGAAGATGAAAAAACAATTTGTGAGGCCGATTTAAACCTACAAGGCGCTAGAGGTGCTTTGTGGGTAGGCGATGTCACCTGTGAGCCTCAATCTTCAATTGCGAAAAGATAAAGAGAATTTGCTAATGAATAAACATAGACTTTTTATATTTCTCGTTTGTACCATTGTTAATGGTTTTACGGGAGGAAATGTACAAGCTGCAAATGTTACCAATAGTTATGTATTTATTGAAAATAACGTCGATGATGAATATTTTATTACTCCGAGATCTACCGATCCTCGTTTTTCGGGATCAAATAAATACACGCGTTACTCAGGGACATCTCAGCTAAGTCTTGGCTATATGGGGTATACGAATACAGGCATTCGGGCTAATCAAAATGTTGATATTTGGTTAGAAAATTCACCAATAGATCGGCCGTTTACAGGTAATCGATGTATGCGAAACACTTGCCGTGATAGTACAGGATATTGGCCTGCTCAATATATGGGGAAAGATGGTGCTTATAAAATTGTACAGAGTGATGTGCGTGGAGAATCCAATTATGCTAGGGGGATCTTCAGTGATTCAGCATATCAATATTTCTTACAATTACCTGTGAGTACGAACGAGACATATAGCTATCGAGCTTGCATGACACAAACAGATTATGACCCAAGTAAAGGTGAATCTTGTAGAAGCGTTGGCGGTAATATCATTGCTTCCCATGAATTTAATATAACTAAGTCTGGTCATATCAAACTAACCTCTACTGGTGCATTACAAGAAATTTTTATTGATAGTAATGGGAATCCTAATCTAGGGTTAGGCTCTGAGTTTTGCCGTATTGGTATTATTTCAAATCAAAGTGGTATTATTTGCCAGGTTATTGATCAAGAAACTAAAGGTGATATTTTTGCCAACATTAGGTTGAGCCTGAAAATTAATAATACATTAATTCCTTTTACTCCTGCGGGAAACACGATATTAATTGGCCCTGATGACGGAAGTAATCGTTGGTATAACTATAACTCAACAAATCAAGCTAATTATTACTTTAAACCGACAAATCAACATGTATCTATATTTTTATCAAACACTTTCTTTAAAGAATTAGTTAGCCGTAATGTTGACTTTACTAATAGCCAAGATTTTTTCACATTTTCGTTTACTAACACGGCAGTACCACAATCAGGATACTATGAATTTACGCCATCAAATAAAATGATCATAAAACCGAGAGATTATGGGATTAGTATCATTCCTGCCGATTTTAACCCTGTTCAATCTAAAACAGGAAAAGTGGGGAGTGAAGAGCCGCCGATTGAATTCAATTATATCGTTACTACCAGTGGTTTTCGCCAAGCAGATTCAATTACAGCTAAAGTTGATGGTCCTTCTGTTGCTTTAAAGGGACAAACATATTGTCTTTTCTCATCGGATGATGAGAAGTTTAAAGTTCCATTTTCTGCTTATCTTTCATTTACAAATGAAAATGGCGGTAAATCGACATATCGAGCAAGTTGTGATAGCAATGAAATATCACTTAAAAATGCTTTATGGTCTGAAACACCATGGGATCAACCAAATCAAGATCTCGGATCTTTTTATCGCACTAATCTGGATTTATCATTCCCTATGAATGATTCCAGTTCATTGTTTACATTGGATGGTATTGACTGGCTAGGTACGGTATCGGCAAGTGGTACGGTGACAGTAAAAGCAATCTGGACTGGACCTGATGTTCATTAAAGTTCAACAACCTCTAACAATGTAGGCATAAGTGATAAAATGGTTAAAGTTAAACTAAGCTCTTATATATTATTCATAATGTCATGTTTATTTTATAACTGTGCTTATGCCTTATATATCGATACCGATATATCTTCTATGGAAGCGGATAAAGAGTTTTTTTCAAAGCCATACATTAATGATACGAAAACAACGAATCTGTATAGTTTTAGTGCGTATAAGATTGATCGACCGGGAGGTCATGAAGTTGGCGAAGAGATCCGCAATGGTGAGATTATTTTCACTCCACTAAAAAAAATCTTATTACCAAAAGAGCAAGAATTTTTTAAGATTTTTTATCGTGGAAAGGTTGACGAACAGGAGAGATATTACAAAGTGATTATTAGTGAAACACCATTTGAAGCGCAAAATAGTGTTGCTCAAAAGAAATCTCCTTTGTTTTATCCCACTATCAGTTTAGAAACCTACTTTGTTGTTAGACCCAAGCAACCTAATTTCAAATATGAAAGTGATCCTGTTGAAGGAGTATTAAAAAATACCGGAAATACTTATTTTAGAGTGATCTTGCATGACAGTTGCCAAGTCAGTGAAGATGAAACACCTGATGTATTTTATTTGTTACCTCAGCAGGAATATCGAGATGCACGTTTAAAAAAGAAAAGCCGTAAATATATTGTGATTTTTGACAAATATCATTCGATTGGGAACTGTGAATAGTATGGGCTTTGCAAGTTAGTCAATAACTTGCAAAGTGAAGCAATATCATGCAGCAAAATCAGGACCAATAACATCGATCGCATCGGTACAAATTGCATCAACCCCCCATTTTAATAACTCCGCAGCACGGGGTGGTTTATTGACGGTATAGACTAAAATATGTAACCCTGCATTTTTTAATTGTTTAATCCGCTTTTCATCTAATAGTTTATGATTTAGATGGATAGATACACAATCCAGTCGTGTTGTTAGCTCATGCCAATCATCGCGCCAATCATCTAATAGCAATCCTCTCGGCAATTCTGGTACAGCCCGTTGAGCAGCCTCTAGTGCTTCAATTGAGAAAGAGGAGAGCAATGGAGCTGTTTGGCCTTGCCACAATTGAAGCGCTGCAAGCGCGATAATTTTTCCTGTTTCAGCTTCTAGACCTGTTGTTGGTTTAATTTCGATATTCGCCATCATAGCGTGTTGTTGGCAACGAGCTGCGACTTCAGAAAGTAAAGGTAATGGCTCACCTGCAAATTTTTTACTATACCAACTACCTGCATCAACTTTTAATAATTGTAGCCAATTTAATTCACCTGCAACGCCGTAAGCATTGCTAGTACGATCAAGTGTGTCGTCGTGCAAGAGAAAAATCTGACCATCAAGAGAAAGTTTTGCATCAAATTCAATCATGGTATGACCAAAACTAGCCCCAACATCGATTGCGGCTAATGTATTTTCTGGAGCAAGTTTCCCTCCGCCTCGGTGAGCAACAATTTTAGGATAAGGCCATGATTTCATAGATTTTGTCCGTTTTTCATTAGAAAGGGGAATAGGGTTTTGATTAAAACATAATATTAATTCACTTGTAATGAATATTTTAATACTTCGATGATTACCTGCTCGTCAAAGGATAACAAAACGTTATCGCATTTTCTGTTTTATTAAAGCAAGGGAGGTTTTAGATATAAGGAGTATCTAAAAGGCTAATAAAAGTCTAATCTGGTGCTTTTACAATGATAGGTATCGGAAATAAATACTTTATTGCCTTAGGTAGAGGTGAGCACTTTTAAGGGATAAAAATGAAAAAAAGAAGTTTTATGACGCAAACAGAAGTAGATGCATTACTGGCCGCTACAAAGAGTGGGAGATATCCTGAAAGGGATTATTGTTTGTTTTTAATGGGCTTTTTACATGGTTTTAGGGTAAGTGAATTACGCCAATTGTCCCTTGATGATATCGATATGAAGCAAAAAGTTATTTATGTTAAACGTTTAAAATCTGGGCTTTCAACTGTACAGCCTCTAATTCCTGAAGAATATGATGCTTTGGTTATGTGGCTATCCAAACGTAAAAAAATTGCCTCAGATGATAATAAATGGGTTTTTTTATCTCAAAAAAATCAACCTTTATCACGTAGCCAAATTTTTCGTTTAATTGAAAAATATGGGCAAGACGCTAAGTTATCAATTAAAGTGCACCCACATATGTTACGTCATGCTTGCGGTTATGCTTTGGCTGATTTAGGTCGTGATACCCGCTTAATCCAAGATTATTTAGGGCACAGAAATATTGCACATACTGTTATTTATACTGCAAGTAACGAAAAACGATTTAATGGTATATGGGACTATTAAATTGAATGAGGTAGGTCGCGCCATTATGGCGCGATTTGAGCTTTAAGGGCTAAGCATGCTTGTTGGAGGCCATTGTCGCAAGCTAACTGAAAGTAATAACGTACGGCGTGATGTGAAGTTTGCGTAACGTGGTCTTTTTGGATTAACCAACCTAAATTGTATTGGGCATAAGCTTGCCGTAATTGCTCGTTTTTTTAGAGCATCAGTTGTCAAGATGGGCTGAGTTGAACTAGCTGGTGGCGGTGTACTGTTTTTTTCGCTAATAATTGTAGATTATTGTTAAGACGTTGAACATCTGCTTGTTGCTGCTGAAGTTGTTGACGATATTATTGTTCACGACGCCGGCTAGCTTGCAATTATTGCTGCAATATTTTCAATTTGATTTAGGTAACTGGATCTCTGTTTGTCAGAAGGTTTCAGGAGTATTATCTGATAGCTGATCTTTACGTGCTTCATATTCTTGGAAGAATTGAAGTAACCTCGGTAAGCTATTATTTTTTCTTCACTATATGCTGTGGAAATAAAGAAAAAAGTATAGGAAAAACGACTGTAAATTTCAAATTAATTGAGTGCCACACAGGATATGAAGCAGCCATAATAGCTTTTAATAACTAAAAAGCTATTATTAAAAATAGAATTAAATATAAGAGTAAATGATGGTGAATTTATTCTTATATTTATTCTTGTTACATAAATGATGTGGTTAATCGAGCTAACATAAAAACTAAAATTATGCAAATGAATAACCCAGAGAAGCGTTATTTTCTTTATTCGTATTTTATCAATCGGTAGTTGAATAAAAATTACAAATTTGCAGATATGACTTAGCTATGAAAGGGAATTTTAGTTTTGTATCCCCCATATTATGTCTGCCTCTTCTGAAACTTTAAAACTCCTAGACGTCGAGTGCGCTGCTGTGAGTATCAATTACTTAGCGGGATATTCCTAGCTCCTTGAACGTGATATCAGTAGTTGGCCTTTGGTGTTAATACCTCACTGCTTGTGATGGGGTGCTCATTTGGCTTCTAAAACTAAGACTCCGGATGCTGAAGATTCTCCTGAAGTTAGCGCTACACCAACTAAACTAGCTGTGACATTAAGGTTTGTTGTTTCTAGAGCATTTAATTCAATACCTGAACTATTCGCACTAATATCAGTACCATTAATAGCTATTTTAGCTGCTACACTATTCCCAAAACTTAAATTCCCATTTTGATCTACCCGAGAAGAGGTTAATTTCAAGGTATAGTCTCTTGCATCCCCATTGCTACAATTTATAGTTAAGTTTCTATTTTGTTTAGCACCATTTACATCTAATGCATTTGCTAAAAATGTAAAGTTTAATAATTGGTCGTTTAGTGTACATGTGTTTTTTTTATTTGGGGGATTCACAATTTCAATATCCCCACGCCGACTACTTCTTACTATATGTGCAGAAGCCCTGTTCATTGAATCATAACAGGCGTAAATAAAATCTATATTAATAGTGTCCATCAATTCTAAAGCCACAGAATCACCTGATATATATGGAATACTTATTTTATTATTCATTATATTTGTTATTGTATTTATTGCTGATGTGTAGCTACCCAATCGGCCATTACATTCATTAGTTGAAAGTCTTTCGTAATACACTGTTATATTCCCTCTATTTGGAATATAACCAGAAGCTTCTAACCCAATTCTGACACTCTTTGGATCACCACTTCCCGGAGCTTTGTATCCTACTTCTGTCATCTGCCCTGTACCACCATTACTGACTACTGCATTCATGTAAGGTCTAGGACCAAAGTCTACAGATGAATCAGCTGACGTATTAAAACTGATGATTAATAGAAATAATATATATAAGCTTGTCTGCATTCTATATTTTGACATATATAACTCCTGTTATATTTATGTAGTATTGTTATTTTGAATAGTTAACAAAAAATTAGCCATTTCTTTAGAGTTATTCATATTCAAGAATAAAAGTGGTAGTAGCCTCGAAAGTTCCGCGTGCAATGGATTTATCGCGAAGGGCGTTAGGTTCGCCTTGAACATAAGCTTTCAAATTGATGTTATTGGTGTCACTGACTTTGAGTTGTTGAGTATAGTCCTTTGATCTATTTAACGAGATAGGTTCGCCACTTTGAGTTTCAAAACCAATAGCGATCCCATTTGCTTGGCTCCCTGCATTAAGTGCTAATAATCCGGGTAATGCTGTACTTTCAGTTCCCATAAAGGTTACTTGAACTTCTTTACCCAACACTAAATCACAATTAATTAACCTAATTGTAAATGGCTGGCTGTGTGTTCGTGTATTCAAATACAAATATTTGTCTACAATAGTACCAAAATCCAATTCGATATTTTCATCGCCAGGATATACTTCACAAGCGTCCTCAACCAATGTTCCATCAAATTGTACGGTTTCCGACTGCGCACAAAGCGGTACTCCAACTAGACTTAGTGACAAGACTAAAGACCATAATTGACGTAATGGTATTTGCATTTTTCTTATTTCCCTTTTATCGTTTCATTGAAAATCGATGGTCAATGTCCCGGTCGCAGAAAAATTATCACCAACCAGCTCCGTTCCTGCGCGCTTAATCGGAACCGCCGATAATTTTGGTGGCTTTGAACTGTTAATTGCAAACGCTTTGTTCAGTTCTAACGGTATCCCGTCCTTTTGAATTTGAATACCTAATTTTCCGTTATTCATAGGGCTAATTGTGCGTAATGTTGCATTATCAAATCCCGAACCAGCAAGTATTCCACTGAACGTCAATGTCACATTCCACGGTTGAGTTAAGTCACCTTGGCAATTCAATTGATACGGTATGTCTTGTTTAAATAGATTCCCATCCACTTTACGGACCCCTACCTTTCCAAAAGAAACGCGTACGGGATTAGTTTGCCCTAATTCACAGGCAGGAGGGAGTACGAGCGTACCATCAAAAAACCAATTAGCTTCTACTGCTGAGGACATCATCATGAAGAGCCCGCCTACACTACATAAATAACGTTGACTTGTGCTTATCAGTGACTTTTTCATTGATAGTCCACCTTTAATGTCG
Organism: Providencia sp. PROV236; assembly: GCF_033676985.1. Taxonomy (NCBI): domain Bacteria; kingdom Pseudomonadati; phylum Pseudomonadota; class Gammaproteobacteria; order Enterobacterales; family Morganellaceae; genus Providencia; species Providencia sp. PROV236. The sequence continues at coordinate 946,853 of NZ_CP096297.1, forward strand.
CCAATGCAGTAAAACTACCGCCATCTGTATCATTAAAGCCCTCGCTCATATTTTTAATCGGTGCGGCTTTTAAAGAAGGCAAAGAGGTGTAATTAATATTCACTGGTTTATTAATCGCTTGTCGAACATTATTGACATAAAAAGCAATGCCTAGTTTATCGTTGCTTGTTTTTAATTCTTCACCGCTATTAAACGATGTCGCATCACCTTTTAATGTCAATGTTAGATTATTTTTTGCTAATCCTGTGCACGATAGACTCAATGGCAATGTTTGTAAGTAGTTATCACCGTCAATGCGCGTTAATAAAATATCACCAAAATGAATCGCTGCTTGAGCATTGTTATTTAGAATGCATTCAGGTGGCGTCACAATTAAATTACCGTAAAGGTTTGCCTCTAACCCTAATGCAAATGGAGAGCTTATTACACAAAAAAAGCAGAGTGCCACTTGTTGTCGGTAAATAAATTTCATCTTATTCTCCTTAACGGTAATCCACCACAAAAGTTAATGTCCCATTAAAATTTCCGCCGTCAGTTAATACTGTTCCCGAGGGTTTTACTGGCACCGCATAAAGCGCGGGCTGATTGCTACCATAAGTGAAATTCACAACATCACCATTACTTAATCGAGTCGAATCCTGATAAACCGCTATCCCGAGATTCGTTCGACCAGTACGAATGACATTTTGCCCATTTAGCGTAATCGGGTTCCAACTGACCGTCATTTTTAATGCATTGCTATAGACATGTGTACAATTTAAGGTGTAATCAATACGTGTGCGTTTATAACTGCTATTGTCAATCAGTGTTTCATGGATATCGCCAAAATTCACATTTGCCACTGTACCACTATTCACGGTACATTCTGGCGGCGTGACAACCAATGTTCCTGTAAAATAGACATCCAATGCTCGTGATAATATCGGACTTAATAAACAAAGCAGGCCGATAAAACACCGAACAAAGAGAGTATTATTCATGAGATAGTCCCACATTTATTGATAATTTAACGTCACAGTCATTGTGCCAGTGAAAGATCCCGCATCACTAAGCATTACACCACTAGGTTTTATCGGTACCGCATACAAGTTCGGAGAATTGCCATAGGTAAAGTTAATTGATGCGCCGTTACTTAAGCGAGTCGAATCCCGATAAATGGCAATACCCAAATTTGTTCGGTTTGTACTGATAGCAGAAACGCCATTAAAGGTTACCGGATCCCATGACAACGACATATTCAACGCATTTTTTTCTAATGCACTGCAAGATAACCCGGTATCAATAGGAGTTCGCTTATAACTCACTCCATCAATTAATCCTTGTTGTACCTCTTCAAAACGTACAATTTGTATTGAACTACCACCACCAAACGTACACTGTGGAGGCATCGTAATGGTCAACGTTAAATTCAGATTTGCAGTATCGGCACGTACGACATGAAATAGACTTTCAAATAACAGCGAGCTAAAAAAAAGAAAGCTGAGCGTAATAAAGCCTTTAATCCCTATGGTCAAATGCTGTATCAATAACATCGTTAACTCCTAATCATAACTGACCTGAAAGCGAATAATTGCTTGATAAGCTCCCGAACTTAATCCTGCTGTAGTACGGATCGGGGTAATATAATAAGTCAATTGATTCTGCCCTGGAGAAACGAGCTCAGGAGTACTGTATTGCCCTATTGCAATAGGATGATAAGAAGCATTACTCAATTGTAATGCGATTCCTTGCGCCCCCGTAACGGCAGCTAATTGTGGGCTTTGATTGTCCGCCTCTGCCAAAAAACGAATTTTCATTGCAGGCATATCAGGACTCCACAATAAGTTTCCGAGTTTATTACGATTACGACTTTCACCACTTAAACAATCTTCTAAACGCAGTTGTACCGCGACAGGGGTACCTGTTTGACCAACTTTCTGTAATTGCCCTGTGCCTAATATCCCCAGTTCAACTGTTTGATATGCTGACGACATCGCTAATCGACAAGCACTTTCCGTTAAAGCTCCGTGTACATATAATGTGCCATTAGCACCATCGACATCCCAGTTATCCACTTTATCGAGTTCAGCACTGAGTGCTGTGCTACTGAGTAAGGACAATCCTAAACCGCACGCCATCATACAATGAGGTATCTTATTGGCTTCTTTCATGAGGCTCTCCTGCGTTGAAATCTGCTTTAACGTCATCTTGTTCTAAGCTACTGTTTATCTGATACCACATGACAGCGATTATCTTGACAAGTAAACATCAACGTTGGTCGCCCACCATAATCATTGATATAAGTGAGTACAGGCTTACTTCCTAAGGCTTTTGTACTCCCCCCCATAAGCAAACTGCTTTTAGGTGCAACCATCAACGGTTCAAACCCCGCGACTGTTTTTCCATCTTTCACTGAAGCAGCATCAACAAGCGTTACAAAATACGGCGTTGGATTCTCCACACTGTATTGGTCACCTTGACGAGTGAGGGTGATTTTTTCTTGCCATGGATTATCCATTTGTTGGCGAGTTGGAATGATCGCCTTTGGGCGATAAAACAACTTAATTCGTGTTTGTAATGCCAGCTGAAGTGTGTTCGGTTTATCACTTTTAGGTGGGATTTCACGTAGATTGAAATAATAAACGGATTCCCTGTCTTGCGGCAGCGACGCGACACTCGGTAGTGCTTGAATTTTTACTTGGCTTTTAGCACCAGGCTCAACACGCTGAACGGGAGGTAATACCGTAAAAGGTTCCGTGATTTTTTCACCTTGGGCATTTTCAATCCAGCCTTGCGCTAAATAAGGTAATTGTTTATTTTCATTACTGATATTTAAGCTAATAGATTTATCTTCACCCGTCATAATTGCACGTGTGCGATCTAAAGCGACTGCAGCTTGTGCGGAAGACAGTGTTGCGGATATCAACGCTGCCCCAACCCAAAAAATGGCAATTGGGTGATGAATTTTTTTATTGGTTTTATTACTCTGTAACATATTTTTTACCTTAGTATGAAGTAGGGATAATCTTCTTCAATCATGTTATTTTTTATTTTCTTAACCAGCTCGGTGAGCTGGCCAAACCCGACTTATCTGATACCTCAGAAATTAATGAATGAGGCGTAGATAATGACGGTAAACTCGCTGTATTCGATTCAACAACTATCTGTGTCTGCTCTATGGGTAAGATGCCAGTCGCATCGCACGGTAATAACCAATTCGTCAACAACGTGTCACTCTTCGGTAATATTTTAGGTAAGGTGATTTCACATTGTGCTTTGTCATCCCAATGAACTTGTAATTTATCGTTAGGGTTGAGCCCAGTTAAATACGTACTCCCATCATCCCCCACCATTCCCACTTGTTGGCCTTTTATATTGAAAACTTGTGCTCCAAATGGGGGAAAACTATTATCAGATAAACGCAATAAGGCCATTGCACTGTGTCCAGCGACAACATCAAACTGGCGGTAACCAATAGCACCTTCTGTTAAGGTACCTTGCTTAATCGATTGTGATACCTGAGCATCTTCAGGTAATGTATTTAAATCGACACTGACCTGATTACGGTAATAACTGTTCACATCTGTTAATACAGCCTGACCAAAATAGTTTGTTCGAATAGTTGAGCCATAACCTCGTAATGGGATATTCGGAACACCATCCGTATCAACAAAAATTCGAGTCCCACCAAGCTGATTACCACGATGCATCACCACACCTTGCTTAATCGCCGTAAAACCACCTTGAAGTGATAAGCCAGCAGAACGATATCTATCTTGCTGATAAGTGGCATTTGCATTTATTTGAGCCAAATCAGCTTGATGTGTGTAATAACCACTCACTAACCCACCAGAACGAGACCATCCGGTACTTAATTGGTAATTAGTACGTTCATCTAATCGATCGTAATAACTGACTCGTTGAGAATTATCACGCTCATCCCAACTGCTGTTCATGCTAAGCGAGCCACTCTCCCCCCAAGGTAATGAAAGGGAAAGGTAGGCGCCATCATCATTAGTCTGCTGATAACGATTTCGATAAGCCGTCAGGTTAACACTTAAATTTTTCCATTTCCCGATATCAAAATAACGTGCTAAAGACAGACTATAACGGTCATTATCAGGCTGATCCCAGTAGGTTTGATGGTAATAGTTTATATAGGCACTGAGCCCCAACTCCGGAAATTGTTGGTTATAGGAAACCGTATACATTTCCTTATTGCTATACTGGCGGACACCCGTAGACTGGGCATTTAAGTACTCAGACATACTCATAAAACCTTGCTCAGCAAAACGATATCCTGCAAATGTCACTTGGCTATTGTAGGCATCAAATCGTTTTGAATAGCTCAAGCGATATGAATTACCGTGATACGTTTTATCGCCGACTTCAGTTAACCCTTTTAACCGTGAACGCGCATGGGTGATATCAAAAGACAGCGCGCCAAACATCATCAGATCTCGACCGATACCAACCGCAGCGGAAGCATAATTCTCCGCTGCAACGCCGCCACCATATAATGACCAACCGTTATTTACTCCCCACGAAAACTCGCCGCTGGCAAATGTTTCACCGCTCACGTGGTGGCGCCAATCAGTTGGACGTCCAGCGGCAAGCTTATAACGCAATTGGCCTGGGCGAGTGAGATAAGGAACACTGGCTGTATTCACCGTAAACGTTTGAATTGAGCCATCTTGTTCTTTAACTTCAACATTAATCTCACCGGATAGTGCATCATTTAAGTCTTGAATACGAAAAGGGCCAGCGGCAACTTGTGTTTGATAAATAATACGGCCTTGCTGGCTCACAATAACGGTAGCATTACTTTTAGCTACACCTGTTATTTCGGGGGCATATCCCCGTAAATTAGGTGGTAACATATTGATGTCGGTGATCAGGCTGAGTCCCGTAAATCGAAAACTGTCAAAAATATCTGAGGCTAAATAATCTTCACCTAAAGTGAGTTTTGCCCCGAGAGATTTAATTGCACGGTAGACATAGTATCGAGACCAATCTAATGAACTAGAAGTATCTTGTCCTTGCTGTTTGTCTAAACGCATTTGCCAATCAGCACGCATACGCCATACACCTAAGTTAACACCCGCAACACCATTACCGCTGGCACTGACATTTGTTCGTTGTCCACCTCGAGTTTGCTGACCAACCTGTGCATTGAGGTTATAATCAAAAAGAGCGCCAGGTAATCCATCTTCCCAACGAGCAGGTGGATCCCAGTTTTCGGCTGTATATTCCAAATACGCTTGTGGTAAACTGATATATAAAGCGGAAACAGCTAAATCCCCTTTAACTTCAGTGCCCGGTAAGCTTTCTAGTGATAAACACTGCCCATCATGCCACCATTTTAGGGTTGGCAATAAATCAGGTTTAAGTGCAAGTTGCTCAACTAATGTAGGGCTTAAACAGGCCTCGCTCTCATCTGTCTGACCATCGGGTACATAATAAAATACGGTTTGTTCAGGTAGTTGATGCTTATTTATAAAAATAGAAAAACGATATTCCCCTGGCATTAAAAAGCCTGGACGTGAAAACTGAGCTAAATTAATATTTGCGCGATCATTGACATCTAAAATATCAGTATTAAATTCAATCTGCTCAGCGTAGCTATTACAACTTAGGGATAAAGCAATAAGTAGTCCCATCAACCGAGGACGGCTTACCCGTAACAACGGCATATGAATAAAACCTAGGGCCATCATCTCGACCTTCTTATTTCTTTTTTATTAATAAAACCATTTAGCTTTTTGATTCAAAATCAATACTTGGTTTTGACATATAAAATTAATAATTGGATTATTCATAATCCAATTTAAAGCTTAATTGGCTGTAGTACTGCCCTGATACTAATGGAGTATGATTAGCTACCAACCTTAATTCGTAAGCTAAATCACGGGAACCTTGCGTCAAAGTTTGAGCAGATAGAGCTTGTCCTGGAACAATAATTTCTCCGCCATCATTACGTTGAATTTGTAGTCCAACACCTTTGGCTTGTCCATTCACACTAAATAATCCGTGTTGATGTGCACCATCAAAGGTGACTCGAAAGTATTGCCAATTAGGTTGATTCGGGTTTTGACGTTCAAGAACACAATTAACTAACTTAATAACAAACGGATGTACTGGGCCTTGACCATCTCGACGGATATCACTCAGAGAGAGGCTTCCCATATTAATAGTTTGATCACGGCTACCAACATCAATAGCACAGGCTGTTTCAATGATACTGCCACTCATCTTTACCAAACCTAGTGCATTGGCAGGGGAAATATTTATGAGAGAATACATACTAAGACTCAACGAAAGCAGCCTACTGATCATTAAATATTTCATAGCTTCCTCTCCTACGCTGGTTTCCATTTGAAATAAGCCAGCAAAATATCCTTTTTTGCTAGCTACTAAATATTGATTATTCGTATGACAGCGTAAAGTCAGCTATAGAGCTAAATTCACCGGCAGTAATAGTTTTAATATCACCACCATTACCCATTAAATACGCCGAGAAACGCAGGGTATTATTTCCATCTTGAATATCTTGGAATGGTGTTGGTGTACCTAACGTAATGATATTTCCACCCCCATTTGTAATTTGTATACCTGCTCCTGCACCAGTACCAACGATACCTAAAGTTTTATTTGTATTATCAAATGAAGCCGCTGCACCGCTAAATGTTAATTGAACGCCTTTTTCTAATGCTGCTATATCGCAATTTTCTAAAGCGATATCAAAAGTTTTTGGGCTAGACTTACCGCCAGAAACTAACGCTATATTTGATATTTGCCCAAGTTCAACAGTTTGATCAATTGAATCTGGTGAAATAGAACATGGTGCATCAATAATGGAGCCTTTAAAATTCACTTTTCCATGGCCCATATCCGCAGCAAATACAGAAGAGCTCATAACACCAGAAACTAATGCTAATAAAAAAATTTTTTTCATATATTCCTCTATGAATTATAAGTAAATAACTTGATTTATTTCTATTACTACAAAACATTTATTCTATTATGATTAATAAAAATGAACGGTATTAGAAGCCATTATTAACTTTTTCAACATTGACTCATCATCACAATTTGATTTTTCCATTTCAAGTAAAGCATTTTTAATTACTTTTTCATATGGGACATTCAATGCTATTGATAAATTAAATAACGTATCTACTGAAATCTTATTAATACCTCGTTCATATCGAGACATCTGTTGCTGCGAAATATTTAATTTCTTGGCTAGTTCGGTGCCAGTTATTCCAGACTCTTTTCTGATTTTTTTAATAACAGCTCCACAGTAAATTGAAAATTGATTGTCCTGGTTATCGCACTGACTATTAGTTTTATTTTTTTCAAAATTCATATTAGTAATCTTTCCAATGGATGAAAATAATTACCAATTTAAAATTAGTAATTAAATGAAAATATATAACATATCAGGTTTAACTCGGTACAATTATAAAGTGTAAGGATTAAAAATCAAACGCCCTCTATCGGACTTTTCCGTAATTACTGTCATGTTACAACTCTTAATACTTTTTTAAATTTAGCTGAATATCAAGTGGTTAAATTAGGAAAATTAATTTTTTAAAATTTTAATTAGTCAAAACTTGATAACGTAAATGTAGATTTATAATTCATAAGAAAATAAAAAAACAATAGTTTAATCTGAAATTAACACATATTAATAATTTGCATTATCTTGTAACATATGTGTGGGTAAAAGCAAAAAAATACACCTATTTTAGGTTCTTTAACCATTCCCTATTTATTCGCAAATACCCTTTTAGGCCTTTCTGTGACTGCTTTTATAATGAAAAATTAATTTTATAAAAATACCATGAAATATCATAATGAATTGATTTGTATATGTTTATTTATTAAACTCATCTGGCGTTTGAAAATAAGCTTGCCGTAGGTGTAAGCATCGCGGCAATGCCGCTCTATTTCTAGGGGCTTGCTACAAAAATTATCTAAATAAGAAACACTCACGCTGTTGATTAGCTCTTTAGAAAAACTCATACTACCAAATGAGTTCAAATGTAAGCATTTCGCACTACGATTACCCTTTGATGTTTATGTTGGTACAGCTCAACACTATTAAGCTATGCCAATATTAGTGATATGCTAGGTGAACGTGAGATTTCATTTCATCGTTCGATGATTTATAGCTGGTTTATCGAACATGCGCCTGTATTACGAAAAAAACTTAAAAAATCACAATTTACTCAGTTGTGGGTGTTCAGGTGGCTGTATACTTGTCGAAGTAGGTTAAATGATAGCTTGATATCAGTATTCAAAATAAAAAATAAAATCTATGTAATAACCACCTTTATGAATATTCGCAAAGATGGCATAAAGAAATTATTCAGTTTGATTTATGCTCTGACTCATCAATATAATCCGCATATCACTGCATCATTTTTTTTCTTCTTTCCAAATATTGCACATGGTTATAGATGCCTTGAATAGTGTTTTTATCCTTATGTGCCAGTTGAGTTTTAATCCATGCATTATTAAATCCTTGCTCATATAAGATTGTATTCATGGTGTGGCGAAAGTCATGCCTTGTCTTTTAACCATCATACCCAATTCGCTTTAAAATCATGCTCATATTGGCTTCATTCATTGGTTGATTAACGTTACAGCGCTCCCGGAAAAATCGGTTGATATTGATCCGTAAAAACATGTACTTCTTTTAATATCTCAGGCACTTGTTAAGAAAGAGGCGCAGAGTGTAGCCTGCGCATCTTTATTCTTCCTTCGGGAGTGCATTATTAAAATCAAACGCGCTCCAACTAGCGGCTCTAATCTCAATCGTTCTCACTCCTGTTAGTAACAGTGTTTATCGGCTAAACGGGTAATAGGGATGTTTGTATTTTCGGAAAGCTTTTGTTAGCTCTCAGGAAGTGCTTATTTCTAAAGGAGAGGTCTCAGCAAGAGAAATATCAGGTTATACACCAAGCGATAATTTTTTCTCTTTACCTGCGAAGCGATATTTTATTTGCCAGAAACGAGCGCTATTAGGTTTAACGAGAAGGTAAAACCCACGCGCATTAGAGAGTTTATACTCTTTGTCTTTAGGTTTGGTAGTCTGTATCTGGCAGGCGCTGAATGTCTTAATAAGGGATATAAATTATATTAAACACGGTGAGTCCGTGAAAAAGCTGCCAACAGACATTTAATTTAGGTTGAGTTCGGTGAAGTTAGATGATTGATAATGCAAGAAATATATAGGAGTTTGCTTGACTTGAGGGAACCACTGTAGAAGTGAAAGTGGTGCCCGGACTCGGAATCGAACCAAGGACACGGGGATTTTCAATCCCCTGCTCTACCGACTGAGCTATCCGGGCAACGAGGCGTATTAAACCTGATTTCACTGTGGGAGTCAAGGCAGATCCACAAAACTTTCTACCGGATGCGCTTTTTTTCAACATGTTAGACAATGATTGAGCAAGATGAATAATAAAAAAGCAGAAAAAATAAAAAACACTCGCAAACGATAGGTTTAAACGAGTGTTTTTTGTACTAGAGACTATCATTGTTAACGACGATAGTTTTTCTGTGCCTTATTTACTTTAATCAGATAATTGCGGGACTCAGCAGCAGGGTGTTTAGTTGAAAGGGTTTCATAAACGTCACCCGGTTCTAAATTGTTAATTTTGACTGCGGCCTGTTTTTTATCATTATGGAACACTCTTAGCACACTACCAGCACCACCATTATAGGCTGTTATTACCGCATAACGACGTGAGGTTGGGTTTTGGATCTCACCCAAATAGCTGTTTTGCAGAATTGCTAAATAGGCAGTACCCGTATCGATATTTTTTTCAGGATCAAATAGGTAACTACGGCTAGGTACACCAGACTTACCTTGTGAGCGGAAGACATCTTTACCTGCTGTGTTAGGCATGATCTGCATTAATCCCAATGCATCTGAACGGCTAACTGCATAAGGGTTGAAACTCGATTCAATTTGCATGATGGCTAAAATAAGTGATTCATCAACACCATATTTAGCTGAAGCTTTTTTGATAAACGGTAAATATTTGTGGGCACGTTTGTCTAAGTGGTTAGGTACTAGCTGCATGGTGACACTCCAGACAACATTCATACCTGATTGACGGCGTTGTAATTTGTTAGTAACTAAGTAGTCTGCATATTTAGTTGCTCGCCATTCCCAGCGAATGGCTTCACCTGTATTATCTAATACTTGCCCAAACAAGAAAGGCTCTTTACTGTGAGGGATATCATTAATATCAGAATACAGATCGATAGAATTAGGGTCATCACCCATAAGTAGGGTGGTAACAATTGCTTTTTTTAGGTGTTCTGAGGGCTCTACAGCAGAAATTGTTTCTACTGTGATGGTACCTGCATCAAAATTGATATGACTACGTGTGCGGTATTCATCAGTATATTTTACATAGTCTTTTGGTCCTGCAATCAGGACTTCTTTGATCCCCCAAATGTTTTCAATATTATGAGCAAATTGGCCCATAAGGATATCGAACCCATTGGTATCTTTCACATAATTGGGATTATAATCAGACTCTTTATTGCTGGAGCAGGAGATCAATAAAGGCACCAGCAGCGTCAATGCGAGCAGTTTTTTCATATATTCCACAGTATTTAAAAAGCGGTCTACCAAAAAATGTCGGTAGACCAATCAATTATTTTTCGGGTGTGTAGCCGTCGATATGAATATCGTGTCCTTCAAATAGGAACTTAATCATTTCTTGTTCAAGCATCTTACGATCATCAGGATTCATCGTGTTCAATTTTTTTTCATTGATTAGCATGGTTTGCTTTGTCATCCATTGACCCCAAGCTTCTTTTGAAATTTCATTAAAAATACGTTTTCCTAGCTCGCCTGGGTAAAGTTGGAAATCTTGCCCATCAGCATCACGTTGTAAAAAAGTACAAAAAATAGTTCTACTCATTATTTTTTCCTCAGAAGATCAGGCGGTACGGCAAGCTGTTGAAGTAAGCTTTCAACCGGCGCAGCGAGGCCGATTGTTGCACCGAGATTTAAGTTATACCAAAGTCCTTTACCTTCATCCATCGCTGAAGTAAATGCCTGAATACTCACTTTAACAGGAATAATATCCAGATGAAAATGGCTGAAAGTGTGGCGAAACGCAATTAATTGTTCTGGAACATCATGTTTTATCCCTGATTGGGTAAGCCATTGGTTCATCAGTTGTTGCGTTTCAAATTGAGGGAAAGCGAATAGCCCTCCCCAGATACCAGAAGGTGGGCGCTGTTCAAGCCATACTTGGTTTTCATATTGTAAAATCAAGAACCAAGCTGTTTTTTCAGGAATTTTTTGTTTTGGTTTTTTACCGGGATAGTTTTGCCATGAGTGATTTGCATATGCCACACAGCCTAAATTTAGGGGGCATAGTTCACATTTAGGTTTGCTGCGTGTGCAAACCATGGCACCTAAATCCATCATAGCTTGGTTAAAAAACTCGACACCCTCGTTAGGTGTTACATTAGTACTGATTTCCCACAATCGGTTTTCGACTTCTTTCTTTCCAGGCCAGCCATCAACCGCATAGCAACGAGCTAATACTCGCTTAACGTTGCCGTCGAGTATCGGGTAGTTCTGTTGTTGAGAGAGAGAAAGGATCGCGCCTGCGGTAGAGCGACCAACACCGGGTAGGGCGACAACATCATCAAATGTGGTTGGAAATTGCCCTTGAAACTGTTCGGCGATAACTTTGGCGGCTTTATGGAGGTTTCTGGCTCGAGCGTAGTAACCCAAACCAGTCCACAAATGAAGTACTTCATCCAATGGGGCATCTGCTAGTGCTTTCACATCCGGAAAACGACTAATAAATTTTTCAAAATAAGGGATAACAGTACTGACTTGTGTCTGTTGGAGCATCACTTCAGAGAGCCATACATGATAAGAGGTCTTTTCTTTTTGCCATGGCAAGGTCTTACGACCGTATTTGTGATACCAGTTAAGCACGGCGAGCGAAAATTGTTGAGCTTCCATTGAGTATATTATTTTTATTAAATCGGTTGAAATCAGTGTTAGTCAGGATTGCAACATAGACAAGACGAGCTGTAAACCGCTTATTGTGTGGTTGAGTGTAAAGTTATCCAATTTTCACCTGCAACCTTGGTTGAGTTTTGGTAAACTCCCTGCTCTTTCTATCAAGCCTGTATTATTAGTCATTTTACTAACTTGTTGAAAATAGTAGGCAGATATCGTCATTTTTAGCATATTTACTTGATTAGGCAATTAATTCTCAGAACTTTTATATTATGATCAATAACGTCATTTCCCCAGAATATAATGAAGAAGGGCGGGTTATGCGCCGCGTTCGTAGTTTTGTCCGTCGCCAAGGTCGTCTGACACAACGCCAAGAAGATGCGCTACAAAGTGAATGGGAGGCTATGGGCATTGATTTTGTTCCTCAACCTTTCGATTTTACCGCTGTTTTTAATAACGCCAACCCAGTTGTATTAGAAATTGGCTTTGGTATGGGCGCGTCTTTAGTTACGATGGCGGCACAAAACCCTGAAAAAAACTTTTTGGGGATCGAGGTTCATGCGCCGGGTGTCGGTGCATGTCTAGCATCAGCTAAAGAAGAAAATATCACTAACTTGCGCGTGATGTGCCACGATGCAATCGAAGTATTGGACACGATGATCCCAGATGGGAGCTTATCGATGGTTCAGTTATTCTTTCCTGATCCATGGCATAAGGCGAAACACAATAAGCGTCGTATTGTGCAAACGCCTTTTGCTGATAAAATCCGCACTAAGCTTGCGGTAGGTGGTGTTTTCCACATGGCGACAGATTGGCAACCTTATGCGGAGCATATGTTAGAAGTCATGACTCATGCTCAAGGCTATAAAAACCTGTCAACAACAGGGGATTATGTTCCTCGCCCTGAGACACGACCAGAAACAAAATTTGAAAAGCGCGGCCAGCGGTTGGGGCACGGTGTATGGGATTTAATGTTTGAGAGGACAAAATAATGGCTAAGCAACAACGCAGTCGTCGTTTACGCAAAAAATTACGTATTGATGAATTTCAAGAATTAGGTTTTATCGTTAAGTGGAGCTTTGAAGAAGGCACACCAATCGAAGAAGTCGATCGTGCAGTTGATGCATTGATTGCAGAAGCGATTGAACCAAATGGTTTAGCTTTTGAAGCTAGCGGTTATATGAGCTGGGAAGGAATTGTTTGCCTACAAAAAATCGGTAAATGTACTGAAGAGCACCGTGCAATCGTTGAAAACTGGCTGAAATCAAAAGGCATGAAAGATATCGTTGTTTCAGAGCTATTTGATGTTTGGTGGGAAGAGTAAGTTCAGAACTGAACATTAAGCAGGACAACAGTCGTTATCCTGCTTTGTTAGCAGCTTCAAGGCATCCTTATAGGGTGCCTTTGTTTTCTGGAGTGAAGTGCAGTGAGCAGTCAATTTTCCAATCAGCTACTGAACGATATTTTAGACCAAGTGCGGCCTTTAGTGGGCAAAGGGGCCGTGGCAAATTATATTCCAGCGTTAGCGAATGTCTCTCCTCATCAATTAGGTATCGCTGTTAATACCGCTGATGGCGATATTTTTATGGCGGGTGATGCTGAAACTCGTTTTTCCATTCAATCAATATCAAAAGTACTTAGTTTGACATTGGCAATGACGCGCTATGAAGAAAAGGAAATTTGGAGCCGTGTAGGTAAAGAGCCTTCAGGTTTGCCATTTAATTCATTAATTCAATTAGAAATGGAAAAAGGCATCCCTCGTAATCCTTTTATTAACGCAGGGGCGATTGTCATTGCTGACATGTTGCAGTCACGTTTAAGTGCTCCAAAGCAGCGCATGTTAGAGTTTGTCCGAAAGTTGGCCTGTGAACCTGATATTAGCTATGACATGACAGTGGCGCGCTCAGAGTTGGATCATGCTAGTCGTAATGCGGCAATTGCTTTTTTAATGAAGTCATTTGGTAATTTTGAGAATAATGTACTTACAGTTCTCGAAACTTACTTTCATTATTGTTCTCTAAGTATGAGCTGTGTAGAGCTTGCGCGTTGCTTCTCTTATTTGACCTCTCAAGGGATGTCATCATGCTCAGTTGACCCTATCATTACACCGTTACAATCGCGGCAGATTAATGCCTTAATGATGACTTGTGGTATGTATGATGGCTCAGGTGAATTTGCTTTTCGTATTGGCATGCCGGGTAAATCAGGGGTTGGTGGGGGAATTGTTTGTATTGTGCCGAATCAGTTCTCTGTTGCGGTATGGGCACCTGAGTTAGACTCAGCAGGCAACTCACTTGTTGGATGTGCAGCTCTCGAACTATTATCAAAACGCATTGGTCGTTCTGTATTTTAAGTATCATCAATAGGAGTTACTATGTTACGCCGTACTTTAATTGCATTTTCACTATTGGCTTGTGCAACCAGCCAAGCTGCTGATTATAAATGTTCAGTGACGCCTAAAGACGATATCTTTATGACGCCTGCTAATATTCAGGTCGTTGGTAGCAATGGCGATTTGAAAATTACCCCCCAAGGTGATGTGACTTTAAATGGTCAAAACGTGGCGGTAACAGAGCAACAGCGGCAGCAAGCTATTCGTTACCAAACTGCTGTTCGTAACGATATCCCATGGATCAAACAAGAAACACAAAAGAAACTGTCAGCTTCAAGGAATACCTTAGATAAGGTTGTGATCCGTGTGATTGGCAATGACAGTAATGTGCGTAAGCGCTTAACTAAGCTTGAAAGTGATCTGAATGGTCAAATTAATCAGGTAATTGAGACACGTGCTGATGGCTACGCATTCCATCACCAAGCAATGAATAAAGTAGAAACACAAGGGCGCCAATTAGTTAATGATAGCTTAGGCGGTATGTTACAAGACAGCATCAATGAGATGGGACGTAAACAACTGCTTTCTGGTGGTGATAGCAGTAAGGCTTTACAAGGCTTACTCGGTAATTTAGGTGGTTTACAACAAGATCTGGAAGCTGAATGGAAAAATCAAGAGAACAGTTTCCAACAATTTGGCCAGCAAGTATGCGGTAAAGTGACCTCTTTAGAACAGCAACGCATTTCGTTAATGAACTCCCTCAAATAAATCTTTTCTACCGTTTATCAAAGGCAGTAGGCATTGATGTTTACTGCCTTTTTGTTATCAGTAAAATGTGATGACATTATCAATAATAAGAATCGAAATGAAATTGATTCTTATTTAGTTGACTTATTCACTTCTCATTCTAGAATGCGTGTTTGGCTTAGTGACTATTGGTATTGTTAATATGAAAAAATTCATTCCTGCTGTCCTTGTTTCTCTACTCTCTTTTTCTGCACCGTATGCATTGAGTGCTGAATCAGCCTCATTTACCCCTAACGCGGTGATTGCTCAAGGTACTGAAAAGCTTAATATTAAGCACTTATCGGGCGAAACTGAAGTCTCTAAAAAACCGCAAAAGGTGGTTTTATTTGATTTTGGTATTTATGATTCAATGCAGAAATTAGGGCTTGGCGATAAAGTGATTGCATTACCAATGGGGAATGCGCCTGCATATATTAAAGATAGCATTCCTGCAACGATGCACAATGCAGGTGGAATGAAAGAACCTGATCTCGCCAAAATTGCTGAATTAAAACCTGATCTCATTGTGATCACAGGCCGCCAAGGTAAGTCTTATGATGCATTATCAAAGATTGCACCAACAGTAAATTTAGGCATCGATAGCAAACATTATATTGACTCAGTAAAAGCGAATATCAATTTAATTGGTGATCTGTATGGTGACCAAAAAGCCGTCGAAGCTCAACTAACTCAATTAGATAAATCGATCGCCTTAGCGCAAGATAAAGCGCAAAAATCACAATCCAAAGTATTGGTATTGCTACATAATGACGGTAAATTGATCCCAAATAACCAAAGCGTTGTGTATGATGTGGTTAAAGCTCAGCGTGCTGAATTGCCTGAAGTGGCAGAAGCCGATAAATCAAAACGTCGCGTCGTTGATACTAAAACAATTGCGCAGGCTAACCCTGATGTGATTTTAATTGTTGATCGCAGCGAAGCTATCGGCGCAGGTAAGCTAGATAAAACGGTTTTTGAAGATAAAAATATTCAAGAAACCAAAGCTTATAAAAATGGCAAGATCACCTATCTTAAATCTGACTTATGGTATTTGTCAGGTGGTGGTTTAGTGAGCCTAACTGAGCAGATTGATGCGGTAGATAAAGCGTTATAATGATACTAAGAGCCCGCTACTAAAGCGGGTTCTTATTACTCTTCACCAAGAAAAAGCTCTAATAATGAGTTTAAAAACAATTTACCGTGTTCTGTAATTTGCCATTCATGCTCAGTTTCAGTGATATAGCCTTTTTGCAAAGCCTCATCCAATGCCGCTCTAACTGTGGATTCCTGTAGCCCTGTATAATCACTAAACTCATTTCGCGGCATGGCTTCTAATAGCCTAAAACGGTTCATAAAATATTCAAATGGCAGGTCTTCTGCGGCGACATTATAGGATTGTTGTAAGTAACGTCCTTCCATATAGCCTCGTGGATGCTTGGTTTTGATGGTACGTAAAATACGTCCATCAGTACATGTAACCTTACCATGAGCACCACAGCCTATCCCTAGATAATCGCCAAAGCGCCAATAATTTAAATTATGTTGGCATTGATAACCGGGTTTAGCATACGCGGAGGTCTCATATTGTTGATAACCCGCGGCGGTGAGTAGCTGGTGGCCTTGTGAATAAATGTCCCACAAAGTGTCATCATCAGGCAGTGTCGGTGGACGTGAGCCAAATTGTGTATTTGGTTCAATGGTTAACTGATACCAAGACAGGTGCGGAGGTGATAACTCTATCGCTTGGCGTAGATCTGACAAGCCTTCATCACGGGTCTGCGACGGCAATCCATGCATTAAATCTAAGTTAAAACTGCGCAGATGGAGCTCAGTGGCTAACTTAGCCGCCCGTTTGGCTTCTTGTGGGCCATGAATACGGCCAAGTGCAATTAATTTATCATCGCCAAAGCTTTGTACACCTATGGAGATACGATTAATACCTGCCGCTTGGTAACCTGAAAAACGTTCTGCTTCGACGGTTCCTGGGTTGGCTTCCATGGTGATTTCAGCTTGAAGATCGAGATTGACGCGTTGGCGGACGCCATCCATCAACATTTGCATTGATTCAGCACTTAACAGACTTGGCGTCCCGCCACCGATAAAAATAGTTTTAACCGAGCGATCGCCTATTAATGCAACATCGTGATCTAAATCTTGCAGTAGATGCTCAACATACTCTCTCTGGGGGATTTCCCCTTTCAGAGTATGTGAGTTGAAATCACAATATGGGCACTTTTGTACACACCAAGGAATATGAATATACAAACTTAATGGTGGCAGCTTAAGCATTTTTGAGTGCATCCAGCAGCATAGCTAATGCTTTCCCACGGTGTGAAACGGCTTGTTTCTCTGATTTACTCAGTTCTGCTGAGGTACAGTTAAGCTCAGGTACATAAAAAATAGGATCGTAGCCGAACCCCCCCTGACCACAAGGTTCATGGGTGATCACACCGTGCCAGCGACCATGAAATACCAGAGGAGTAGGGTCTTCTGCATGACGTAAATAAACGAGCACACAGTTAAATTGTGCCTGACGCTGTCCATCAGGCACTGATTTCATGGCCTCTAATAATTTATGCAAATTTTGCTCATCGGTGGCATCTTCACCTGCATAACGCGCAGAGTAGATACCTGGAGCACCACCAAGTGCATCGACAGAGATCCCTGAGTCATCTGCAATAGCAGGCAGTCCAGTCTGTTTTGCTGCATGGCGAGCCTTTAAGATCGCATTTTCAATGAATGTCAACCCTGTTTCTTCTGCGGACTCAACGCCTAGAGAGGTTTGGGCAATAATGTCCATCCCAAAATCACGCAGGAGATCGGCTAGTTCATTCACTTTTCCCGGATTACCGGTTGCTAAAACCACTTTTTGCATTGTTGATAACTCTTATTACATCACACCAATTGAATAGAGAATGCCTGTTAAGGTTGGGTCTATCATCAGTGATACATCCAAACGTAAATAATTCAGTGCAATCAAAATAAACATGACAATCATCGCAGAAAAATCCAATCCCCCCATTGCTGGGATAATGCGACGAATTGGCGCCATTAATGGCTCAGTTAATTGATACAGCAAATAGTCGATAGGGTTACGGCCTTGACTAACCCAACTCATTATCGCCCTAATTAATATCATCCAAAAAATTAATTTACCGATATAAGTAAGCAGTAAAATAATCCCAATTGGGATGATGGTGATCCCCATAATGGGTAAAGTATTCGTTGCCCAAAGGCTAAAAATAATACTGGCAAGCGCTAAGACAAACGCGACCACCACTGATGCAGTATCGATTGGGCCAATAGCAGGTATGACGCGACGTAATGGGGTCACGATAGGCTTAGTTGCTTTGACCACAAATTGTGAAAATGGGTTATAAAAATCAGCACGTACCCATTGCATCCAAACACGTAGCAGTAGGACAAAAATATAAAGTTGAATAATGGTGGTAACAACAAAAAGTAAGGTCTGCATATCTCGTCCTGCTATTAATTAAAAAAGTTTTTCCATTTCTTCTGCCCGTGAGATCGCACTTTGCATTGCGGTTGCGACCGTTTGCGGAAGGTGATGTTCATAAAATTGTGCTAATGCCATGGCAGTAGTACCCCCTTTTGAGGTGACTTGCTCACGCAGGGTTGCAAAGGCGGTTTCATTTTGTGATTTGGCGAGCGCGATGGCACCTTCGGCAGCGTTTAACACTAATTCATGTGCTTGCTCAGCAGTATATCCCAGATTTTCCGCGGCTTGTTGCATTGATTCCATAAACAAAAAGAAATAAGCGGGTGAGCTGCCTGTAACAGCAATAATATTATTTATTTCTTGTTCTTTTTTGCACCAGATTGTTGTCCCAACACTCTGCATGAGTTGTTCTGCGAATTGCTTGTCTTCAGTACTTACTGTTGCTTCGGCATATAACCCGCTGACTCCCTTACCCACTAGCGATGGCGTATTCGGCATAATACGGATCAACCGCAACGGTTGGGCTAAGTAATCATGGTAACGCTGTGAAGGGATCCCAGCGGCAATGGTTAATAGTAGTTTTTTACTGAAGTCAGCCGCATTTTGCAGTGGTTGGCAGACTTGTTCCATCATTTGCGGTTTTACTGCTAAGACAATCACATCGGCTTGTTGTACAGCGGATACATTATCACTACTACTGATAATGCCATATTGTTGAGCTATTTTATCACGGCGAACAGGGGTTGGTGAGCAAACCGTGATCATAGAGGCAGGGTAACCATGGCTAACTAATCCAGCAATAATTGCATTCGCCATATTTCCAGCGCCAATAAATGCGATTTTTCGATGTTGCATGCTGTTCTCCTTATTACCGTTTTACCGTTGATAGTCTCGAGCACCAAAAATAGCGGTACCAATTCGTACTAGGGTAGAACCACAATGAATGGCCGCTGCCATATCATCAGTCATACCCATAGAAAGGGTATCGACACTAGGGTAGTGTGCTTGTAATTGCTGATACGCGTTTTCCATTTTGCGGAAAACTGAGCACTGGCGTTGATAATCAGTTTCAGGTGCAGGGATTGTCATTAAGCCACGTAGTACTAAATTAGGCTGTAGACTGACATACTTAGCAAGTTCGTCCAGCTGCTCAAGTTGGATCCCTGATTTACTGTTTTCATCACTAATATTAATTTGAATTAATACGTTTAATGGTGCTTTATCGCTAGGGCGTTGATCATTAAGGCGCTGAGCGATTTTTTCACGATCAAGGGTATGAAACCAATCGAAATGTTCAGCAACAAGACGGCTTTTATTTGATTGTAATGGGCCGATAAAGTGCCAAACGAGATCAGTCCTATCAGAGAAAAATTGGATTTTTTCAACACCTTCTTGAACATAATTTTCACCGAATTGACGCTGCCCAGCTGCAATGGCCTCTAAAATAGCGTCACAAGGCTTGGTTTTGCTAACCGCAAGAAGTGTGATGTCATGTGAAGAGCGATGACATTCTGTGGCCGCTTGTTCAATGCGTGCTTTTACATCAGAGATATTACTTTGAATGGTCATTATTCTGTTCAATTACATTAGGTGGATAATCAACAATGCCCCTAGTGTAAAGCATATTGCTTTATAACGGCACCTTTGCGTGCGTAGATTAATAAAAATTACACGACAAAAGATAACCTTTATATTTATAGGTGCTGATCAAACCAACTTTCTAAGATCACAACCGCAGAAGCGGAGTCCACTTTGCCTTTACTTAAAGCTCGGTAGCCACCTTGCTCAAATAGATCGGCTTTTGCAGCAACCGTTGAAAGACGTTCATCGTGAAGCTCTACCTTTACACCAAAACGACCATGAATACGATTAGCAAAATTACGCGCTTGGCTGGTCACTAATTGTTCGGTGCCATCCATATTCAAAGGAAGGCCGACAATTACTAATTGTGGTTGCCATTCCTTCAATAGTTTTTCTATTTGTTGCCAGTCAGGGCGACCGTCATTGGCTTTGAGGGAGGTTAAAGCGCGAGCTGTGCCAGTAATTTCTTGGCCAATGGCAACGCCAATGCTTTTTGTTCCGAAATCAAAGGCGAGAAGTGTTCTGCTAGACATTATGCATGCCCTGCCTGCATAGAAATAGTTTGAATATTGATCCCCAATAGATTTGCAGCTGCTTGCCAGCGATCTTTGATTGGTGTGTTAAAAACCAGCTCTGGCGTTGCTTCGACAGTTAACCAGCTATTTTCCATGATTTCATTTTCAAGTTGGCCTGGTTCCCAGCTTGCATAGCCTAATGCAACTAAAGATTGTATTGGATGGCGTTCGCTACCAAGGGTTTCTAAAATATCTTTAGACGTGGTGACCATCATATCATCATTAAGGTGCAAACTAGATGCAAACCCTTTGATTGGCGTATGTAAAATAAAACCATGCTCTTCAGCAACGGGACCACCTGCAATTACCGGTTTTGCTAGGTTACTTGCATTTGTGTCAGTAGAAATCGTAATTTCTAACTTTTCCAACATAGTACTGACCGAAAAGTCATCAATAGGTTTATTAATGACGATCCCCATCGCCCCTTTTTCATTGTGCTCGCACACATAGACCACTGATTGCTCAAAATAGGGATCAGTCAAGGATGGCATGGCTATCAAAAAATGATTTTGTAAGTTCATAAATGGGTTATTTATTGCCTACTTTGATCGGTTGATTAGGAAAAGACGAGTTTTTGCCTTTTCATCTTAAATATACTTGAAACAATCCAAGTTACATGTCGCTGAGCATCATCAACACACACATAACTTGAAGTATAACGGATAGAAAATATTATTTTCTGATATCGCGCTCAATAGCATCCATCAGCATACCTGTAATGGAAACATCATAAGCAGCTTCGATTTCACGAGCACAAGTTGGACTTGTCACGTTAATTTCAGTCAGTCTATCACCAATAATATCCAGTCCAACAAAATAGAGGCCTTTAGCTTTTAAGGTTGGTGCAACAGCACGGGCAATAGCCCAATCACTTTCACTAAGAGGGCGAGCCTCACCACGTCCACCAGCAGCAAGGTTACCACGGGTTTCCCCTTGTGCAGGAATACGAGCAAGGCAGTATGGGACAGGTTCACCATCAACCACTAACACACGTTTATCCCCCTCTTTAATGGCAGGAAGATAGTTTTGTGCCATGCAGTAACGCGTTGCGTGTTCTGTCAGCGTTTCAATGATAACACCGACGTTAGGATCATCTTGTTTCAGGCGGAAAATAGATGCGCCACCCATACCGTCAAGAGGTTTAAAAATAACATCACCATGTTTTTGGTGGAATTCACGTAGTTGTTTAGCACTACGGGTGACGAGGGTATCTGGTGTTAATTCAGGGAACCATGCCGTAAACAATTTTTCGTTACAGTCACGTAGGCTTTGTGGTTTGTTAACAATCAAAGCGCCGGCTTGTTCGGCTCGTTCAAGGATATAGGTTGCGTAAATAAACTCAGTATCAAAAGGGGGATCTTTACGCATTAAAATCGTGTCAAGAGAGCCGAGGGCTATATCTTGTTCAGACTTGAATTCATACCATTTGCTTGGGTTTTCTTCGACGGTGACAACCTTAGTGGTTGCGCGTGCTTCGCCTTGGTATAAATAGAGATCATTCATCTCCATATAGTGAATTTCATAACCACGACGTTGAGCTTCCAGCATCATAGCAAAACTAGTATCTTTCTTGATTTTAATGGATGAAATAGGATCCATTACTATACCGAGCTTGATCATTTTTTCTCCTTAACCTAGGTCACCTAGGCGCACTTGTAGTGCGGTGATTGCGGTTAGCGCAGTCGTTTCTGTTCTTAATACTCTTGGCCCTAACAAAATATCGGTAAATTGATAATTGGCTGTCATGGCGATTTCTTCATCACTTAACCCACCTTCAGGGCCGATTAATAGACGAACTTTATTTAATTCGGCGGGCAATGTATTGATACTTTGTGTTGCTCTAGGGTGTAAATTGATTTTAAACCCACCGTCGTCCTCTGCACACCATGCTTCAAGAGATTGGATAGGACGGATTTGTGGGATGCGGTTACGACCACATTGCTCACAAGCGGCAATGGCTATCTTCTGCCACTGTAGTAATTTTTTTTCGAGTCTTTCGCCATCTAAACGCACGCCACAACGTTCTGACAATAATGGCGTAATGGTATTAACACCAAGTTCTACCGATTTTTGAATGGTAAACTCCATTTTCTCACCGCGGGAAATGACCTGCCCAAGGTGCAAATCTAATGGTGATTCTCTGTCATCAAATTGGCTGCTGACAATATTGACCGAGACTTTCTTTTTACTTGCTTCTGATATTTCAGCGCTAAAAACCTGATTTGTCCCATCAAATAACTCAAGCTTTTGGCCTGCCGTCATGCGAAGAACGCGGCCGACATGGTTAGCAGCATCATCGTCAAGAGCGATTGTTGTATTGGTTTGGAGTGGCTCAGGGTGATAAATGCGTGGGATGCGCATAATTTTTCCTTAAAAAATACAAGGTTAAAAATACAGATAGCAAAAATAAAATATGGGGTTTAAATCCCTAAATGCAAGGGAGACACTTAAGTTTATAGTGATTTGAACCGTTTTTGTAGTCTACTTTGTGTGGCATTGGTAGGGTGTATATATTTAGTGGATTTAAAAAAACCGTTGATTATAAAGGATAAAACGATGATTTACATCGGAATTACTGTGTATGGGGAAAAGACGAATCACGGTATATTGTTAGCATATAACGAGTATATACACGTCATACTGCAAGTTACAGGGTTGTTGATTACGCTCAGTTAGTCGAGTCACATAGTTTATCTCTGCTTCTCGCCTACCTTCGCTTGTCGCCTACCTGCACCTTGAATTATTTAGAGTATAGCGGCACTAAAGGAATGGGTAAGGAAGACTCTAATGCTATTTTCTGTCGAGCGGATTTATCACAAAATTACTAATAATCTCTCTCTTTTACCTTTTCATTATACTGATGGCATTATTTCTTCTATTCTTTCAGCTTTAACATTGTGTCGAGGTAATTTTTGTCTTGAAAATATTAACGGAAAATGTTTTTTTGAGGTGTTTGAAAATAGTTGTTATGACCGACTGTTACTGATAATCATTCTTATATTTCTATCAGCAAAGAACACGCAGTGGTGGTTACAATATATTCCAGTTAAATATTTTCATAAAGAACGAATTAACATTAAGACTATATGGTTAGTACTGTTATACCTTCCTTTAATGTTTATTAATGCGTTATTAAATAATGAGTTAATAATTATTGCCTTATTCACTTTCTTTTTAAACATCATGGTTTGCCTATTTATCATTGACCTTAAAACGGGTTATCTCCCTGATATACTTGTTTATCCATTATTGTGGGCTGGTTTGGTATATCAAAGTTGTATAACACAAGGCAATGTGGTTTCTGCTGTATATGCGGTTGTGATTAGTTATCTTTCCATAATGCTAATCACTATGATCATGGAAAAAATCCGCCAACGCCCACAAATGGGGCGGGGGGATTTAAAGCTGATAGCTGCTGGTGCTGCATGGATAGGTCTGATGGATTTACCCTATTTTTTAGCCTTAGCTGCTGTGTTTGGTACGATACATTATTGCATTGCTTATCACATTAAAAAGCACAACAACGTGCTTCATGCGATTCCATTTGGGCCTGCGATTACACTCAGTGCCAGTTATTGGTTGTTTGCACCTTCACTCAATCCATTTATTATAAAAATAATGGGTTAAATTTAATGGCTGGTTGCAACTATTGAATCTAAAAACTGCTGCCATTGTTCTACATCGCTTAAATAGTTTTGTAATGGCACGCGCAACCATTTGCCCTGTTGCTGGATTAATAATGTTGGGAAGCCTGAAGAGCCTGACTGTGCAAGTAATTGGCGACTATAGTGAATATGCTGTTCTAGATTATCGCCACCTTGTTGTAGGTAATCGCGCTGATATTGCTCAATATCCAAATCTATTTCATGTGCGATTTCTAATAGAGTATTGGGTTCGCTAATATGTCGACCTGAAACATAATGAGCATGTTGAACCGCTTTTAGCATAGTTAGTGCTTTGTGTTGCTGAGCTGCTGCAAGGATAGCTTGCAATGGTGGTGCGGAATCAAGTACCAGATCTGGCTCATCCAACATGTTTAGGTATTGCTTGCCAAACACTTGTCCTGTCATAGCGGCAATGCGTTTATCCGATTGTTTAATATGTTCACGAAACTGATTATCCATATGTAAACGGGATGCACCTGCAAGCATTCCTCCGCCATGAAGTTCTAAAGCAATATTAGGATGAGCATTCGCAATTTCAATGAGTGGTGATGCACCATAGCACCAGCCACAAAGCGGATCATAAATATAATGTAGGGTTATTTTACTCACGGTTTATCCTCTATTAATGTCGTGGCCGAGCTAAGTCGGCCAACCATGATTATTTTATTGTGGCCACTGCATTTCGCCTTTGATAACTTTGGCACTCAATTCTAGGCTCGATTTGTCATCAAGGTTAGGGTAAGCCTTTTCCATTTTACTGGTTAGCATTTTGGCATCTTTACTCTGTTCTGCCATCGATTCAAATGTATTCAAATATTGCTGAGTAAAAGTAACTGTACCTAAATCCATTTTTGAATTCCCCGTGAAATGACCGGGAACAACGATTTCAGGTTTTAGCGCTTGAATGCCTTCTAATGTTTGTTGCCAATGTTGACGAGATAGTTTGGTTTGGGTATCAGCAATCCAAATGTGGATATTATCTGAAACGACAACACCGCCAACGACAGCTTTAAGTGACGGAACCCACACATAGGTGCGATCAGGGGCTGGGCCATCACTCCCTTTAATAAGCAAGGTTTCACCATCAACAGTAAAACTATTACCTTGTATCACATCCGGAACGACTAGTGCTGTCGGAGCTTGCTCTTTAAGTACTTCACCCCAATACGCCAACTTACCATCTTTCGATGCTTTAATGGCTTCGACAGTTTCTTTTGTTGCGACCACTTTTGCATCTGGAAATGCTTTGGTGATGGTATCTAATCCAAAGTAATAATCAGGATCTGAATGACTGATATAAATAGTTGTTAATGTTTTATTTAATGCTTTGATTTTATTAACCAGAGCTTGAGCATCATTTTTTTGAAATTGAGCATCGATTAAAACAACTTCCTTATCACCGCTAATAATTTCAGAAGAAACAGGGAATACACTGTTATTTCTTGGGTTATAAACATCGAGCTTTAGATCGGCGGCCTGAGCTAATGAGGTACTCATCAATAGAATTGAGGCGGCAACTGCTGTGTGTAGTTTCATCATTTATTTCCAATTGTTGGTTAGTTTGTCTCATCTGTCTGGAATAGGTGTATATTAAATTGCAATAATGATGAGAAAAACGCCATAATGAGCAAATGTTTGTTGCATAAATCGGTCAAATAGATGGATAGGCTAACGGCAGTTCAAGTTTTTATTAGTATTGTAGAGCAGGGCAGTATGAGTGCTGCGGCGGATAAATTGGATATGTCGCGTGCGATGGTAACGCGTTATCTTTTTGAAATGGAACAATGGGTGGGGGTACGCTTACTGAACCGCACAACCAGACGATTGAGTTTAACTTCGGCTGGAGAAAGCGTTTATCAGCAAGCACTTAAATTGAATGCATTGTCTCTAACATTGCCTGTACAACAAAAACATGATGCTAATGAACTAACAGGTTTGGTGCGCATTAGTTGCGCACAGTCAATTGCTAGTCAAGTCCTTTCCGTCGCAATGACAGAGTTTCTTAACCAGTATCCTAATATGGCGATTGATCTGAGCATTACCAACAAAGCGGTAAACTTAGTTGAAGAACGGATAGATCTTGCAATCCGTATTACTAACCAATTAGAGCCGAGTTTAATTGCAAAACCATTATCAACTTGCCATTCGGTGATTTGTGCCGCACCTTCTTTTTTAAAAGATAAAAAAATACCGGTTAAACCTGAAGATTTAGCCCCTATGGAATGTTTAACTTATAACTTCTTCGGCCGCAGTTTATGGCGATTTGAAAAGAACGGTGAGCCTTTTTCTGTGTTAGTGGGGGGGCGATTAAGCGCTGATGAGTCTGTCTTTTTATCTCAAGCCGCATTAAATGGAGCCGGTATTGCAATGCAGCCCTATTTATCGGTAAAAAAATACCTTGAATCGGGAGAGCTTATCCAATTACTACCAGATTATACACCGCAGCCACTTGGGATTTATGCGGTTTATACCAGTCGGCAAAATATGCCTACAACATTAAGGGCGGTATTAGATTTTCTTGGTAATTGGTTTGCAACCTCGGAATATTGGTTATCAATGCTCCAACAGCGCCACACTTAAATCCCGCTCTGTTTGTGCAAATATATCTTGTAAATAGCGAGTGAAAACATCTGATAACTCTGAGGATGGGCGATGAATGGGTTTTATTAGGCTTACGGTAAATGGGATCGCAAAGCTAAGCGGTCGAATAATAAGCTTACCAGATGATTGCTGATGAAAATCTAACGCAGTAATTGGATTGACGATTGAAATACCAATGCCTTTTAGTGCCATCGCACAAATCGATGATGCCGAATGGGTTTCCATCACCATTTTTCTGTCTATTTGCTGTTGAGAAAAAATGGCATCAATGACTTGTCGATAGCTATCAGTTAGTGAGAGGCTGATAAAACTTTGCTGCTGAAAATCAGCTGGTGTCAGTATTGCCTTATTTTCAAGAGGATGGCCGCTTGGTAAGACACAAACTTCATTCAGTGAGCCTAATGTCAGTTGCTCAGTACCGGGTGGGGTTTGCAAATGCTCGGTTAATCCAAAATCATAGCGCTGAGCCGATAACCACTCTTCTAAAATGGGAGATTCCTGCGGGATAACCGTTAAACTCACTTCAGGGTAGTCAGCCATAAATTTTTGGCAAACATGCGGCAATAATGATTGTGCGAAAGCCGGTAAACAAATGACAGAGAGTTGAGCGTTATCAAAGCGGCGGATCGTCTGCGCCGAGTTTTTTATACGTTCTAATCCATAATATGAACGCTCCACTTCTTCAAAAAAACGTAGCCCCTGAGTGGTTGGTTTTAAACGACCTTTAATACGATCAAACAATTTAAACTGTAATAGGTGTTCAAGCCGAGCCAGCTCACGGCTGATTGTTGGCTGAGAGGTGTTCAGTAAGAGTGCCGCTTCAGTTAAATTTGGCGTGGTCATTACTGCCCGAAAAATTTCAATATGCCGCCAAGAAAATGTGTTCATCGCCAATCCTATATCAAAAGTGAATAGATTCTAACAAAATGGATATTTTTTTTCCCGACTATTCTCTGAATAATAGAAGGTATAATAAAAATGGTTAGAGGATCTATACTCCAAGTGATGCGAGTTGCCGTTAGGCGACAAACGAAGATAGACGGGGAGCATAGATAAACTATCAACAATACTGAAACTTGAAGGATTTCGGGTATACAATGACATCATTTGCAACCACCACAAGCCAATATTTAACACCTGAAAATCTACGTGCTCTGCCTGAGCAGTTTGGGACGCCATTATGGGTGTATGACAGCGCCGTTATTATTGAGCGTATACAACAGCTCAAAGTATTCGACACGGTGCGTTTTGCACAAAAAGCCTGCTCTAATATCCATATTTTACGTTTGATGCGTGAACATGGTGTCAAAGTCGATTCTGTTTCACTAGGCGAAATTGAGCGTGCTTTAGTCGCTGGTTTTCAGGCGGGTCGTGAAAAATCAGAAATAGTATTTACGGCTGATGTACTTGATAGAGCGACACTAGCACGTGTTACAGAGCTAGATATTCCTGTAAATGCAGGCTCAATCGATATGTTGAGTCAAATTGGTGAACAAAAACAAGGACATCCAATTTGGTTACGTATTAACCCAGGCTTTGGTCACGGTCACTCACAAAAAACCAATACAGGTGGTGAAAACAGCAAGCATGGTATCTGGTATCAAGACTTACCAGAGGCACTCGAACAAATTCGTCGATATGACTTATCGTTAGTCGGATTGCATATGCACATTGGCTCTGGGGTAGATTACCAACATCTAGCCAATGTCTGTGATGCAATGGTCGAGCAAGTCATTTCGTCAGGTGTTGATATACAGGCGATTTCGGCTGGTGGTGGGCTATCAACACCGTACCGTGAGCAAGATGAAATTATTGATATTCAACATTATTACAGCCTATGGAATAGTGCTCGTCAGCGTATCGAGCAACATTTGGGGCATAATGTTGAACTGGAAATAGAACCGGGACGTTATTTAGTTGCGGAGTCTGGTGTGTTAATCGCCGAAGTTAGAGCAGTTAAACATATGGGTAGCCGTCATTATGTGCTAGTGGATAGTGGTTTTAATGATTTAATGCGTCCAGCAATGTATGGCAGCTATCATCATATTTCTGTACTCCCTGCCGATGGACGATCACTCGAAAATAGCGCACAAACAGAAAGTATCATTGCTGGGCCATTATGTGAATCAGGTGATGTGTTTACGCAGCAAGAAGGCGGTATGGTGGAAACTCGCTTATTACCAGAGGTGCAGATTGGCGATTATTTAGTGTTCCATGATACAGGTGCATACGGTGCTTCCATGTCATCAAACTACAACAGCCGTCCATTATTACCTGAAGTACTACTGATTAATGGTGAGCCAAAACTGATCCGTCGTCGCCAAACCATCGAAGAGTTATTGGCGCTAGAACTTTAATTCTTGTCTATAAATATATACTGTAAATAATTTGAGATGCAGGTAGGCGTAGTCAACCTCCTGCATCTTGAAGCATGACAAGGGGAGATATTGTCATATTGGTAGTATCTTTTGTTTTCAATATATACCCGAAATTCTCCAAATTTCAGTGTGTTGATAGTTTATGTATACTCTACCCGCTCCATCTTCATTTATCGTCTAGCCACACCTTAGTTTATTTTAAGTATAAATAATTTTATGTTATCTGTTTTTTATCAGATAAATAAAAAATAACCTTAATTAGTTATTTTTTATCTTATAGTTTAATGAGATAATTTTTTTGTGTTAGCTTTCTGGTAATGATTTAAGTCTAATTTTTAGTTTATATATACTGTTATTACTGATTTAATTTATTTTATAATTAAGTTTTATCACGTTTTTTAATTGTTTATAATTTATTTCTTAATTGATGAGGTATTGATTGAAAATATTCACAATTGTTTTGTTTGTGTTATTTCTATCAGGATGTTGTATTCTTAATAAAGAGCGAGAGGAAATCATCCCTTCATATAGAATGTTAAATTATAATTATCCATCTAATTATATTAAATTTGATAATTCTATAAAAGATAAAAATCCAGAGCCTAGAAATTTAAATGATTTTTTAAATGTAAAATTTAAATCTGAAAATGGCGATGCGGAAAGTAGTTTCTTAATGTCTATGCTACATTATAATGATTCTAATTGTAGTAGTATTATTATATTAGATACTAAACCGAACCAGAATTGTCTACTTGCTGTTGAATACCTTAAGAAATCACTTGAGCAAAATCCTGAGTATGATTTAGCACTGTTTGAACTCGGTAAAATGTATGCTGAAGGTATTGGGTTCAAAAGAAATCGTCAAAAAGCAGTTTATTATTTAGATAGGGTAATGAATAAGGGGGAAAAAGGTAGTGAATTAGCATGTGAGTATTTGATTTATCTTCATATCAGTAATGATGATGGCGAAGGTGTCGATTTAAAACAAGCTCAACATTATGCTGAAATTGGCATGAAAAATGGAAGTCAATTTTGTACTAGGCATTACGGTAGCTTTAAAAAACTAGATTAATAATAGATTAAATATTAATAAAAGGATTTGAAATGGAAATAAATATACTCTAAATAATTTTAGGAGCAGATAAGCGACAAGCTAAAGTAGCAGCGGAGCATAGGTAAACTATGTGACTTGGTTAGCTAGATGCAGTTAACACCTCTGCAACTTACAGTATAACGAGTAGATATCATCTAATAATTACACACCTTACTGCATTAGAAGGAAAACACAGATGAGGGTGAATTAAATATTTAAAATATGATTACCGCTGCTTCATTCTTTTTTAATATTTTTCACCTCACAATATTTAATGGGTTCTAGTTTGCTTAGATATTTTTACATTATTTTTGTTTTTTTTATAAGTGGTTGTATGGGCTGCCAAGAAACCTATAAGGAGCGCCCTTCTTATAGAATGCTTGACTATAAATTACCTAAAAAGGAAATCATATATCAAAGTGATCTCAATATATCGGTTAAAGAACCTAGAACAATTCAAAATTTTAATCAATTGAAAAATAAAGCTAGGAAAGGTGATGTGTATAGTCATTATCTCTTATATCTTATCTATTTTGATGACTCGAATTGTTCTGTAAAAAAACGTGTTCCCAATGAAAATTGTTTATTAGCTATTAATTATTTAAATAACAGCATTGAATTACAACCTGATTTTGAACCTGCGTTATATCATTTAGCTATTCTAAATAAAGTTGGTATCGGTATGGATGTTAATTTAGAAAATAGCATTCGCTATTATCAGAAAATTATTGATTTGAATGGAAGATATAGGGGGGATGCTATTGTATCTCTAGTGGATATCTATTTGTATAACAAAGGTCATATTGATAATAGGGTGAGTAAAGCTAAGTTCTATATTGATATGGGGGCAAAGGAGGATTGCTTTCAATGTTTACTGTATCAAAAAGATTGGTTGAGTGTTGTTAATAGAATGAATTATTTACATCAATTAAAATAAAACATTAGAACTGTGGTCGTCATAGTGATTTTAAGCTTGTTTATGATATTTTAAAATCACTATGATAATTTAATATTAATTACAAATTATAGCAGTTACAACTTACTGTTAATATTGACCTTGTGATGCAATACCCGCTAACATTGCCATCATTGTCGAGAAAAAGAATAAGAAAAATACGACAGAAAATACAACGCTAATAATAAAATAGATTAATCCAGCTCTATTCCATGTTTCTTGTACTTTCATGAAGGTTTCTTCTGAATCATAGTCACCATTCTTCCAAGCCCATTCATTACCTTTGAATCCACAAACGAACATCCATATTAGATTAAATACTGGTATTAGCATCAATAACGGTAAATAAGATTTATTTCCAAATCCCCAGATGATATTAAACATAAACGCGCCCCAGTTCCAACGCTTGACCCCTTGTGGTACTTCTTTACTTGAATAAGACATATAATATCTCCATTAATAAACTTGAGAGTTATTGATTTCACTCGCTACAGTGAAAATAGCGGGAGATATTAATATAAGAATTGTTTAAGTTAAATTTATTTATATAGTAATAATGTTACTAAAGATGTAATTACTCTTTATTAGAGATGTTTAAGTCGAATAATGATAATGTTAGTGAAGTTTAATTAAAAAAATAAAAACTAGCCCAATATAAAAGGCTAGTTTTTATATCATTAAATATACTTGCTATGCTTCAAATCTGAGAGGGGCTACATTTAGTTAGGCAGGTTACATCGTTTATCTATGTTTCCCGCCTATTTTCATTTGTGCCTGTTTGCCAATTCGAATTAATTAAGCAGCTTGTTTCTTTTTAGATTGCTTTTCGTGTTCGCTTTCAGTTTGAGGCTTTTTTGTACTAGCTGTTCCCAATGCTTCGAAATCAAACTCATCAACATTGATGGTGCGAAGACGGCTAGCCTCAGCTTTGCGTAGAATATCCGCTTCTTCTTGTGTGATGATATTTTCAGGTAACATTTTCTCTGCCAATTCATCTAAGCGAGTGAAGCTAAATTTACGTTCTTTCAAGCGACAAATCCTTTCAAAAATTGGTTCTGCGGCGATGATGTCATACAGGGCCTGATTAACCAAACCATGTGGGTTATGTTCAGTTGGTGTTAGATACTGACCACGACCGATCCTATCGCGAGTTTCAGATGGCTCCATCATTAACTGTGCGAGTTTATGATCAAGGTGATCTGATGGCGCGGACATTGCACGACCAGTAGGGAAGAGCGTAAAACGCATAACACCAGCAACAAACCTATTTGGGAAGTTTTTCAGTAAATCATCAATGGCTTTTTCAGATTGGTATAAACAATCTTCGACAGCCCATTTAACTAACGGTAAGTCGGCTTTCTGACGTCCTTCATCTTCATAGCGTTTTAGTGTCGCGGTAGCTAAATAAAGATGACTAAGAATATCGCCTAAGCGTGCAGAGATGCGCTCACGACGTTTTAAACTACCACCTAACACAGCCATGGAAACGTCAGCTAGTAAGGCTAGGTTAGCACTTTGACGATTCAACATTTGATAATAACGGCGTGTTTCATCTTTGGTTGGTGCATGACTACCACGGCCATTCGTTAGGCCTAACCAGAAGCTACGACATTTATTGCTAAATACGTGGCCAATATGACCAAATACCGCTTTATCAAATTTATGCAGGTTGTTCTCTTGCGCTGCTGCCATTTCTTCAAGTACATATGGATGGCAACGAATAGCCCCTTGACCAAAGATGATCATACTACGGGTTAAAATATTTGCCCCTTCAACGGTGATTGCAATAGGTGCGCCTTGATAAGAGCGGCCAACAAAGTTGGATGGGCCAAGGCAGATACCTTTACCGCCAGTGATATCCATGGCATCAATCACAGAGCGTTGACCTCGATGGGTACAGTGATATTTTACAATTGCGGATAGAACAGCAGGCTTTTCACCTAACATAATACCAGAGGTAATTAAGGTTGCCGCTGCATCCATTAAGTAAGCATTACCTGCGATACGAGCTAATGGTTCTTCAATACCTTCCATCTTACCAATTGATAATTTAAATTGGCGACGGATATACGCATAGGCACCTGTTGCCATAGCAATACTTTTCAAACTACCGGTTGAGTTTGATGGCAAGGTAATACCACGGCCAACAGATAAACACTCAACAAGCATGCGCCAGCCTTGACCAGCCATTTTTGGACCGCCAATGATATAATCGATAGGTACGAAAATATCTTGTCCACGAGTTGGCCCGTTCATAAATGGAATATTAAGTGGGAAGTGGCGGTGACCAATTTCCACCCCTGGGGTGTTAGTCGGGATTAATGCACAGGTAATACCTAGGTGCTTTTCACCACCCAATAAACGATCAGGGTCAGATAATTTAAATGCCAGCCCAAGAACCGTAGCAATAGGTGCTAGGGTGATATAGCGTTTGTTCCAGTTTAAACGCATACCTAAAACTTGCTCACCTTGCCATTCACCCATACAAACGACGCCTGTATCAGGGATAGCACCTGCATCAGAGCCCGCCTCTGGACTTGTGAGTGCGAAACAAGGGATTTCTTCACCGGTCGCTAAACCAGGTAAATAACGTTTTTTCTGCTCATCAGTACCGTAATGTTGCAATAATTCACCGGGACCTAGAGAATTAGGCACCCCAACAGTAATCGCTAGAATACCTGATACGCCAGCCAGTTTTTGTAGCACTTGTGATTGCGCATAAGCAGAAAATTCAAGGCCGCCGTACTCTTTTTTAATGATCATGGCAAAGAAGCGATGATCACGTAAGTACTGCCACACTTCAGGGGTAAGATCCGCCAGCTCATGGCTAACTTCAAAGTCATTAACCATTCTGCAAACAGTTTCAACAGGACCATCAATAAAAGCTTGCTCTTCAGCGGTCAATTGCGGTTTTGGATAATTATGTAGTTTGTTCCAATCAGGTGCCCCACGGAAAAGATCACCTTCCCACCATGTTGTTCCTGCGTCGATAGCTTCTTTTTCTGTGCTAGACATAGGTGGCATAACTTTTTGGAACATTTTTAGTGCGCGAGCAGAGAATAATGATTGACGAACTGGTGTAAAAACAAAGGGGAATAGCACCAGTGCGACAGGCAGTAACATCCAGTAGCTCCAAACACTTAATAGCCCCATTACTGCGGTATAGGCAAGTAACAGAACGGTACTTAGAACCAATGATGTTTTGTGATAACAAAGAACACCGATTAATGCGAGAAAGAGAATAACGCTGAGTAGGGTCATAGGGAAACTCCTGTCTACTTGTAAGAGGTCTGACCTGTTGTTTCCTTTAATCTATATCCATTAATAAACAATTAGCAACAAATTTACATCTTAATTACAACTTGGCTCACAAAATCGTCAAATACCTCCTTGTGATAATTTCAAAAATGGATTTATGGGGGATCTGTAATAACTTAAGTATCGAAAAAGCACTGATTAGCCTTAAATGCCTAAATTTGCACTGAATCAGGTGTAGAAAGAAAATTAACCCTGTGTAACAATCTGAATAGTTAAAGGGTAATGGTTATTACTCTAAATTATTCAATCTAAGGGGTTATCTCATGTATCAAGACCTGATCCGTGGTGAACTTTCAGAAGCAGCCGATACGTTGGCGCAATTCCTAAACGACGAAGCAAATATTAAGGCAATTGAGCAAGCGGCAGTGTTACTGGCTGACTCTTTTAAGGCTGGAGGAAAAGTACTGTCATGTGGTAATGGTGGTTCCCATTGTGATGCTATGCACTTTGCTGAAGAACTCACAGGGCGTTACCGTGAAAACCGTCCAGGTTACCCTGCTATCGCGATTTCAGATGTCAGCCACCTTTCTTGTGTGAGCAACGATTTTGGTTATGAATTTGTCTTCTCTCGTTTTATTGAAGCTGTTGGGAAAGAAGGCGATGTATTGCTTGGCATTTCGACTTCAGGTAATTCAGGCAATATTATTAAAGCTATCAGCGCTGCTCGTGAAAAAGGCATGAAAGTGATCACATTGACCGGCAAAGATGGCGGTAAAATGGCGGGCACGGCAGATATTGAAATTCGTGTGCCACATTTTGGTTACGCTGATCGTATTCAGGAAATTCACATTAAAGTGATCCATATCCTGATCCAGCTAATTGAAAAAGAGATGGTTAAGTAATTCTCTGAATGATAGAGGGTCTTGAGATGTGCGAGTTACTTGGCATGAGTGCTAACGTGCCGACGGATATAAATTTTAGCCTCAGTGGTTTGATCTCACGTGGCGGTCAAACTGGCCCTCATAAAGATGGTTGGGGGATCACGTTTTATGAGGGGTTAGGTTGTCGCACTTTTAAAGATCCTCAGCCCAGCTTTTTATCTCCTGTTGCGCGTTTTGTGCAGGAGTATCCAATCAAATCGGAAACGGTTATTGCTCATATACGGCAAGCTAACCGAGGGGATGTGACCTTAGCCAATACTCATCCATTTACTCGCGAACTTTGGGGGCGTAATTGGACGTATGCACATAATGGGCAACTGAAAGGTTATCGCTCGTTGGAGACTGGCTATTATCGACCAATTGGTGAAACTGATAGTGAAAAAGCTTTTTGTTGGATCTTAAGTCAGCTTGCTGCTAAATATCCAAAGAAGCCTGCGAATTGGCCGGCTGTATTCCGTTTTATTGGCCAACTTGCTGAGCAATTACGGGCTAAAGGCGTGTTTAATATGTTGTTATCTGATGGGCGCTACGTCATGGCTTTTTGCTCAACCAATCTATATTGGATCACCCGTAAAGCGCCTTTTGGTAAAGCAAAATTGCTCGATCAAGATGTTGAAATTGATTTTCAAAGCTGTACGACACCAACCGATATTGTTTCTGTTATTGCCACACAGCCACTCACTGGCAATGAGAGCTGGCAAAAGATAGCACCAGGCAGTTTTGTGCTATTTCATCTCGGCCAACGCATATTGTGATCTGAGTCGCAACAACTTATCCGAAGTTTCTGGCAAGCTATTGACCGCATATTTCCCTGATGTAACAGAGATTTGTGCAGGCTTGCCTGTATCTTGAAAGTAATCATATGCAGGTTTTAATTGCTGCCAGAAGGCATAATGGCTTGAGTTTCTATGCAATAACATATTTTCTTTTGTCATTTTAAATGGGTAAATACTGACATCTATAGTACTTTGCCCATTTCTAAAGGCGACTTCCACTGCTTGGTAGATCTCACTCATATATTTATCTGTCATTGCATAACAGCCGACAGAAACGCAGTCACCATGGATCATCAAGTAATTGCCTTGATAACCTTGAGCACGATCATACTCATTAGGAAATCCTAAATTAATAGATCGGTAATACCGACTGTTTGGATTCAGTTGGTTAGCGGTTATTTGATAAAATCCTTCTGGGCTTTTTAGATCTCCCTCAACTTTTTTAGGGCCAAGGCCACCTGAAAATTTACAAATAGGATAAGTTTTGGACAGGTTAAACTTTCCATTTGGCAATTTTTGATAGAGTTCTAAAACACCTTCTTGCTTAAAAATCTGAATATAAATTGCTGAGTTTGAGGAACTATTCGTCTTCATATTAAGCAAAAATGAAGGGTTATTCGTTTCAGCGGCAGCTGATTGTAAGAATAATAACGAAAATCCAACACAGATAAGGATGTTTTTGTTCATACTTAAACCAAATGAAATTAAGAGTTTTGCCTAAAAAAAAGACATTCTAACGGTATTTTAGATGAGCGGGTAGTTATTTGATATAGCGAGTGAATAGTTTAGTGATGTACTGGTATTGCATGAAAAATAGTCAGCTTTCGATAAATATGAGTTAATAGCTCGATTATTCCGATTTATTGTCAACAAAATTGAAAATTTATTGTTATTTGCTTGAGCTAAGTCACTTGAATAACCGGACATAGGTCGGGGGAACTGGTAAAATTACGAACGGCAGAATAAGAGAATAGCGTCACAATATTGAGAGAATTATTTGCTTGAGTTATGAATGTAACTTGAGCTGTTTTTATTTACTGAGTCGCTATGGTCCATGCTGGATTATTAGCTTAGGGTTAACTGAGAAACTTGTGCAGATCTTATGATTAAAATTAAAAAAGGCCTCAACCTTCCTATTGCAGGTGAGCCAGCCCAAGTAATAGAAGACGGCCCGAAAATTCAACACGTAGCATTGCTAGGTGAAGAATATGTCGGAATGCGTCCTTCGATGCTGGTTAAAGAAGGTGAGCACGTAAAAAAAGGGCAGGTACTTTTTGAAGATAAAAAGAACCCCGGTGTATTATTCACCAGCCCAGCCTGCGGTAAAATTGTTGCTATTCATCGTGGTGAGCGTCGCGTCCTACAATCTGTTGTTATCGAAATCGATGGTGATGATCAGGAAACTTTCGCGAGTTATCAGAGTGATGAGCTTGCAAGTCTATCTCGTGAGCAAGTCGAGCAGAATTTAGTTAAGTCAGGTTTGTGGACGTCGTTAAGAACCCGCCCATTTAGCCGTTCACCAGAGCTTGGCTCTACGCCAGTTGCAATTTTTGTGACAGCAATGGATACCAATCCGCTCGCAGCTGATCCTTTGGTGGTTATTCAGTTACAACAGCAAGCCTTTAATGATGGGTTAACTGTTCTAAGTCGCTTAACTGATGGAAAAGTCCATGTCTGCCATGGCGCAGGGGCTTTGGTTAAATCTGAAATCAATGCACAAATTACTTACAGTGAGTTTGCCGGCCCACACCCAGCAGGCTTAGTTGGAACGCATATTCATTTTCTTGAGCCAGTAAGCATTAAGAAAAAAGTATGGCATCTCAATTATCAAGATGTGATTGCGATTGGTAAGCTATTTACGACAGGCTATCTATATACTGAGCGTGTTATTTCACTGGCAGGTCCTCAAGTTGAGAAGCCTCGCCTATTGAAAACATGTCTTGGTGCAGATTTGTATGAGTTGACAAAAGGTCAGCTTAAAGAAGGTGAAAACCGAATTATTTCTGGCTCAATATTATGGGGGGTGACCTGTGATGATGTTCATCATTACCTCGGTCGTTTCCATAATCAAGTTTCAGTATTACGCGAAGGGCGTGAGAAAGAACTATTTGGTTGGATTATGCCCGGTGTAAATAAATTCACCATTACACGTACCACGATTGGCCATTTCCTGAAAAATAAACGTTTTAACTTCACAACTACCATGAATGGTGGTGAGCGTTCAATGGTTCCAATTGGTAACTATGAGCGAGTGATGCCTCTTGACATTATGATCACTCATTTACTGCGTGATCTGCTTGCTGGGGATACCGATTCATCACAGGAACTGGGTTGCCTAGAGTTGGATGAAGAGGATCTGGGACTGTGTACATACGTCTGTCCGGCCAAGTATGAATATGGCCCAGTACTTCGTGATGTACTGACCAAGATTGAGTTAGAAGGGTAATTCCATGGGTCTGAAAAATTTATTTGAAAAGAATGAGCATCATTTTGAGCCCGGTGGAAAGTTAGAAAAATTCTATCCATTGTATGAAGCTGTCTCTACAGTATTTTATACTCCGGGAACTGTGACAAAAGGTCGTTCTCACGTTCGTGATACTATCGATCTAAAACGCATGATGATTCTTGTTTGGTTGGCTGTTTTCCCAGCAATGTTTTGGGGAATGTACAACGTAGGTAACCAAGCGATCCCTGCACTTTACCATTTATATAGTGGTGCGGAGTTACAGCAAGTACTTGCTGGTGATTGGCATTACCGCCTAGCGCAGTTTTTAGGGGCTTCATTAACCCCTGATGCGGGGTGGGGCAGTAAAATGCTACTAGGTGCTGTGTATTTCTTACCTATCTACTTTGTTGTCTTCGTAGTTGGCGGATTTTGGGAAGTGTTGTTTTCCATGATCCGTGGCCATGAAATCAACGAAGGTTTCTTTATTTCATCTATTTTATTCGCGCTTATTGTACCGCCAACGATTCCTCTGTGGCAGGCTGCATTAGGGATCACATTCGGTGTTGTGATTGCGAAAGAAATTTTCGGTGGTACAGGTCGTAACTTCCTGAACCCTGCATTAGCTGGTCGTGCGTTTCTTTTCTTTGCTTACCCTGCGCAAATCTCGGGTGACTTAGTTTGGACTGCGGCGGATGGTTTTTCAGGTGCAACACCACTTTCTCAATGGGCTACGGGTGGCGAACACGCGCTAATGAATACCGTATCCGGTGAGCCAATCACTTGGATGCAGGCATTTTTAGGTAATATGCCAGGTTCCATCGGTGAGGTTTCAACGCTGATGATCTTCATTGGTGGTTTATTTATCATGTTCTTCCGAATCGCTTCGTGGCGCATCGTCGCGGGTGTGATGGTAGGTATGATAGCCATGTCCTATCTGTTTAACTTTATTGGCTCAGAGACTAACCCATTATTTGCAATGCCTTGGTATTGGCACATGGTACTAGGTGGCTTCGCATTTGGGATGATCTTCATGGCGACGGATCCGGTATCGGCATCATTTACAGATAAAGGTAAGTGGGCCTACGGTATCTTAATCGGCGTGATGTGTGTGCTGATCCGTGTTGCAAACCCTGCGTATCCAGAAGGCATGATGTTAGCCATTCTGTTCGCCAACCTGTTTGCTCCTCTGTTTGACTATCTGGTCGTTCAAGCAAATATTAAACGGAGAAAAGCTCGTGGCTAGTGAAAATACAACAAATAAAGATAGCGTCGGCAGGACATTCATAGTCGTATTCATTCTATGTTTAGTTTGTTCTATCGTCGTAGCGGGTTCTGCTGTTGGACTAAAATCTCAGCAGCAAGAACAAATTATGCTAGATACGCAGCGCAATATTTTGAGCGTTGCAGGTCTATTAAAACCTAAAATGACACCAGAAGAAGTTCAGAAAGTATATGGCGAGCGAATCGAGCCAAAACTTTTGAATTTCAAAACCAATGAGCTTTCTGACAGTACCAGCCGTTTTGACTTAAATAGCGAATTGCGTAGTGATGAAACCAGTATTGCATTGTCTCCTGCGGAAGATATCGCCAAAATTCGTCGTCGAGCTAATAGTGCTGAGATTTATCTAGTCAAAGATGATGCAGGCAAAATATCGCAAGTCATTTTACCTGTTTATGGCTCAGGGCTATGGTCCGTGATGTACGCTTTTGTTGCTGTTGATATTGATGGCGTGACTTCCCGTGGTATCACCTACTATTCACACGGTGAAACTCCAGGTCTGGGTGGTGAAGTTGATAATCCGCAATGGAAAGCACAATGGCCGGGCAAAAAGCTATTTAACGAGCAAGGTGTTCCTGCCATAAAAATTGTTCGTAGTGGCTCAACTGATAGCCCTTATGGTATCGATGGTTTGTCAGGAGCAACGCTAACCTCAAATGGCATTCAGCATATGTTTGATTTTTGGTTAGGTGATAACGGC
Source organism: Providencia sp. PROV236 (assembly GCF_033676985.1). Classification (NCBI taxonomy): domain Bacteria; kingdom Pseudomonadati; phylum Pseudomonadota; class Gammaproteobacteria; order Enterobacterales; family Morganellaceae; genus Providencia; species Providencia sp. PROV236. The sequence goes on from NZ_CP096297.1 coordinate 987,671, forward strand.
TTTGGTCCGTTCCTGAAAAAAGTTCGTGAAGGAGCGCTGAATAATGGCTGATTCTAAAGAAGTAAAACGCGTTCTATTTGGGCCTTTGTTCGATAACAACCCAATTGCGTTACAAATCCTTGGTGTGTGTTCTGCATTAGCAGTAACCACTAAGTTGGAAACAGCGGTCGTAATGACTATTGCGGTAACTTTAGTTACTGCGTTTTCTAACTTTTTTATCTCATTAATTCGTAATTATATTCCAAGCAGTGTGCGAATTATCGTACAGATGGCAATCATTGCATCTTTAGTTATCGTTGTTGACCAAATACTGCGTGCTTATGCGTATGAGATATCGAAACAGCTTTCGGTATTTGTTGGCCTCATCATTACAAACTGTATCGTAATGGGACGTGCTGAAGCATATGCGATGAAATCGCCACCAATTGAAAGTTTTATGGATGGTATCGGTAACGGACTGGGATATGGAGTGATATTGATCTTAGTCGGTTTCTTACGTGAACTGTTTGGTTCAGGTAAGTTATTTGGTATCACCGTTATGGAATCACTGCAAAATGGTGGTTGGTACATGCCTAATGGTCTGTTCCTGTTAGCACCTAGTGCATTCTTTATCATTGGGATGCTGATTTGGGGTTTACGTACTCTAAAACCAGCTCAGGTAGAGAAGGATTAAGTCTATGGAACATTATATTAGCCTATTTGTAAAAGCGATTTTTATCGAAAATATGGCTTTGGCATTCTTCCTTGGTATGTGTACGTTTTTGGCTGTATCAAAGAATGTTAAGACCGCGTTTGGCTTGGGTATCGCTGTTACGGTTGTGTTAGGTATTTCTGTACCCGCTAATAACCTAGTTTATAACCTTGTATTACGGGATGGTGCACTAGTTGAAGGCGTTGATTTATCATTCCTTAACTTTATTACCTTCATTGGGGTTATCGCTGCTCTAGTACAAATCTTGGAAATGATTTTAGATCGTTATTTCCCGTCACTTTATAACGCATTGGGTATCTTCCTGCCGTTGATTACCGTTAACTGTGCAATCTTTGGTGGCGTCTCTTTCATGGCTCAGCGTGATTATAACTTTAGCGAATCTATCGTATATGGATTCGGCTCAGGTATCGGCTGGATGTTAGCGATTGTGCTGTTAGCATCAATCCGTGAAAAGATGAAATATTCCGATGTTCCGGGGGGTCTGAAAGGCTTAGGTATTACCTTTGTCACCACTGGTTTGATGGCACTGGGCTTTATGTCCTTCTCCGGTGTTCAGCTATAAGGGCGAGAAGAATTCATGGATATTATTATTCTAGGTGTAGTGATGTTTACCTTGATAGTCTTGGCGCTGACAGGTTTGATCCTGTTTGCGAAATCCAAGCTAGTCAATACAGGTAACATTAAAGTTGAAATTAACGGTGATCCTGAAAAAAGCTTTGATGCTCCAGCGGGTGATAAACTGTTAGGGATGTTGTCTAACCAAGGTATTTTTGTTTCATCTGCCTGTGGTGGTGGTGGGTCGTGCGGCCAATGCCGAGTGACAATTAAAGAAGGCGGTGGTGATATTCTGCCAACCGAGCTTTCTCACATTAATAAACGTGAAGCAAAAGAAGGCTGCCGTTTAGCGTGTCAAGTGAATGTTAAGCAAGATCTAAAAATTGAATTACCTGAAGAGATTTTTGGAGTTAAAAAATGGGAGTGTGAAGTTATCTCTAATGATAATAAAGCAACCTTCATTAAAGAACTAAAACTAAAAATCCCAGAGGGTGAAGTTGTTCCATTCCGTGCGGGTGGTTTTATTCAAATCGAATGTCCTGAGCATGTTGTTAAATATGAAGACTTCGATGTGCCAGAAGAATACCGCGAAGATTGGGATAAATTTAATTTATTCCGTTATGTATCTGAGGTGAAAGAGCCTACAGTGCGTGCATATTCAATGGCTAACTATCCAGAAGAGCATGGGATTATTTTGCTAAACGTGCGTATTGCCACGCCTCCTCCTCGTAATCCAGATGTTCCGCCAGGGATCATGTCTTCCTATATTTGGTCTTTGAAACCCGGTGATAAAGTCACCATTTCAGGCCCATTTGGCGAGTTCTTTGCCAAAGAGACTGAGGCTGAGATGATCTTTATTGGTGGTGGTGCAGGTATGGCACCTATGCGTTCACATATTTTCGATCAATTAAGACGTTTGAAGTCTAAGCGTAAGATTAGTTTCTGGTATGGGGCTCGTTCTAAACGCGAGATGTTTTATACCGAAGATTTCGATCAGCTTGCTGCTGAAAACGAAAATTTCACTTGGAATGTTGCACTTTCCGATGCAATGCCGGAAGATAATTGGGATGGTTATACAGGATTCATTCATAATGTTCTGTATGAAAACTACTTAAAAGATCATCCTGCACCTGAAGATTGTGAGTTTTACATGTGTGGGCCTCCAGTGATGAACGCCGCAGTCATCAAGATGCTTAAAGATCTTGGTGTAGAGGATGAAAACATCTTACTGGATGACTTTGGTGGTTAATTCACTGTATATACTTGAAGTATAACGAGGATAGCCTCAGTTTTTAGGGTTATCAGTTGATAAAAGGGGGAGCAAGATAAGGTTTCCCCTTTGTGTTTTTAGTTAAAAACGAATAAATTGGCTGACTCGTTAATTTTTTACAACCTCGACCGGCTGCTGCCAAACTGAACTAGTTTGTCAATAGTCTAAGTACCTAGCGTTATGGTACTTATGATTGAAGCAGAGAAAAATATGCTGAACAAAAAAGTCATTACACCAGTACTGCTATTCGCAGCGACACTCTTTTTGACCGCTTGCGGTGGGCCTGAACAGGCAAATCTACAGGGTCAGACAATGGGAACCTACTATTCCATTAAATACGTTACTGATTCTTCATCTCCAAGTAGTGAATCGATCCAAGCAGAGATTGATAAACGCCTTGAAGAGGTAAATGATCAGATGTCAACGTATCGCCCTGACTCTGAACTAAGCCGCTTCAATCAATCAAAAGAGGTTAATGTTCCTTTTCCTGTGTCGGCTGCAACAGCAAAAGTTGTTAAAGAAGCAATCCGTATTAACGAATTAACTAATGGTGCATTAGATGTGACGGTAGGGCCTTTAGTTAATTTATGGGGGTTTGGCCCTGAAGGACGTGTAACAAAAGCCCCTTCGGCTGATGAATTAGAAAAACGTCGTGCTTGGGTCGGAATAGAAAAATTATCTGTACAGGGTAATAACCTGATTAAAACTATTCCTGAATTGTATGTCGATTTATCATCAATCGCTAAGGGCTATGGTGTTGATGTGGTCGCTGAGTACTTAGAATCCGTTAAGATCAATGATTATATGGTTGATATTGGTGGTGAGGTACGTACAAAAGGCAATAATGGTAAAGGTGCTCCATGGCGCATAGCGATTGAAAAGCCAACGACTGATGGTGTAAATCAAACTGCTCAAGAAGTCATTGAGCCGGGGGATATGTCAATTGCGACTTCGGGTGACTACCGTAATTATTTTGAGCAAGATGGTGTGCGTTTCTCTCATACAATTGATCCAAAAACTGGCATGCCGATTAAACATAACTTAGTGTCGATCACGGTATTGGCTCCAACCTGTATGAGCGCTGATGGCTTATCTACAGGGTTAAATGTTTTAGGACCAGAAACCGGTTTTGCTGTAGCGGAAAAAATGAATATTCCAGTATTTATGATAGTGAAAACAGAAAAAGGGTTTGAAGAGCGCTATACTAAGGCATTCGAACCATTCTTACAGAAGAAGCAGTAACACTAGGGGGATAGGATGCTAAATGTTTTTATTGCAGCGTTTATCTTGTTCCTACTGGCATTTTTAGGCATGTCACTTGGGTACATTATTAAGCGTAAAAGCATTCAAGGTAGTTGTGGGGGGTTAAGCAGCATAGGCGTTGAAAAAGTCTGTGATTGCCCTGAGCCTTGCGATGCACGTAAAAAGCGTATGGCACGTGAGCAAGCTCGCCAAAAGATGTTGGAAAAAAACCGTATTATCTAAAATATTTAATTATTATCTTATAACCTTAGCTGTATTGGTGACAGTTAAGGTTATATCTTCACGTTTTTATCGAAATATTCTCTTGATTGTTTTGGTATTAAATTTTTTAATCCATTTTTTTTAGAGACATTGAGCATGTACTGGAGAATGGGAAAGCAACATACATTCTTTGAGAATCACCATTTACTCCTATAATAACATTTCCGTTATCTTCCTTTTTTATATTACATTTTAAACGGCTTGTATTGTGCCAAATTTCACCGTTTGCAGTGGTAATTGTCACGTTCCAATAGTCATCATATTGTGGCGTATAAATAAGGGTATAAGCATTATGTATTATTTGTTTATCTTTAATATCATACTCGGTATGGCTTGTACCTAAATGTAAAATTTTATCATGTGTATGAGTTATTGAAAAAGATTTTAGGTCACTGTTCCAAAAATTTTCTAATGTTACGTTACCTATAGGTGCTAATTTCATTATGACTCCTAATACTGGCTTTTTATATTATGATATTTTAATTTCTTTTAGAGTATATTTTATTTCATGGCGTTAATTATAAAGATTTAATATATAATTTAGCATTATTATATTATTATATTATTATATTATTATATTATTATATTATTATATTATTATATTATTATATTATTATATTATTATATTATTATATTATTATATTATTATATTATTATATTATTATATTTATTATTTATTTATTATATTATTATATTATATTTATTATTATATTATTATATTATTATATTATTATATTATTATATTATTATATTATTATATTATTATATTATTATATTATTATATTATTATATTATTATATTATTATATTATTATATTATTATATTATTATATTATTATATTATTATATTATTATATTATTTAATTATCATTTTTAATGACTATCAATTAAGTATTATTATTGGCTTTTAATGATAAGGGTTTTCTAATAACTATTATGTGATTGTAAGAGGGGAATATTTTTAATCTATTATTATCTTGAAAATAATTACAATGTTTTTTGATTTTTAATGAAAATAGTATTTTATGTTCCCTTCTTAGAACCAAGTAAGAATAGTATTATATACCTACATGGGAATGTAATTTTCTTTTTGTATTATAGGTTTACATTTAATATAAAAGGCTTAATTTAGTTACACATTATGAATTATCAAATGTAGCTTAATTAAGCCAAAAATAAATTTATTTTTTAAATAGTTGTGGTGAATCAACCATCACGGCATCAGCACCAATTTCTTTAGCAAATTGATAGTCATTGATGTTATTAACACCAAATAAAACTATGTATGCGTCACCATTTTTTCTAAAGCAATCAATCGCTTCTTTATCCCACGATAAGGTTGCCGGTGAACGTGCTTCGCCAAGCGTGTATTTTTCAATCACTTCAACTTTTCTATGTAATTCAAATCCATACCAACGCTTTTTAGATGCTTCTTCAGTTGATGTTGAACATTGATGATTCATCGTATTATTGGCTAGTAGTGTGCGAGTTTCATCACGGCTTTCAAAGGTATTAATGCGATCAGAGCGTTTCGCTAAAGCTTTTATAAACGCATTGTTAGTTGAATAAAAACGGGTGTTGTTAAAGGCATTAGTTTTTTCTAACAGAGTGTAAATAGCTTCTGCTTGGATGTCTGGATTTGCATCAGGTGATTTTAAATCAATATAAAATTCAGTATCAGGATATTTTTTAAGAACAGATTCAAGCGTAGCAATGGTTGTTTCTGCTAATGGCAATTGGATATTATTTTTTTTATTAAATTGATATGCCGCATTGATTTTGTTGAGTTGTTTGGCTGAGTAATCAGATACTACACCGTTCTTATCGGTTAGCGCCTTGAGTTCACTAGGTCTATATAAAACAACTTGATTATCTTTAGATAACTGAACAGTTAACCAAATAATATCAGCTTGATTTTCTTTTGCTAACTTAATGGCATAAAGGGTATTTTCAGGGGCGTCAGCGGTACCGGCACGATGTGCCACGATTAATGGTGATTGAGCAAGTGCGCTGTGGCTGGCAAGAATAAACAAACTGAAAACCATCCCTTTTTTTAATTGTGGAATCAACGTTTTTATCATATTGGCTACCTATAAAAATATTTGTTTTCTACCCGTCATTCTTCAAGTGACAACATCTTCATTAAGTCATGGTGACTAAGTTCATTCGCATTAGTGACATACTAATGTGCTAGTTCTTAGCGATTCATTTACTTATTGCCTAGCTGCACCATGAATTATTTAGAGTGTGAATAAAGCTAAATTAATTTTTTGAGTCCTTTTTGTAATACTTTTCTCAGCATTTGTATGCAATATCTCATCTAATTAGGAGTAACTTTGTTCGAGAGCACTTCAATCCGTACTTGTTAACAACCGTCGAGGACAGAGAAGTTTTAGAAATTGTGAAGTTTGGCAGCGATATGTTTCAATCAGATGAACATATGATTTTTGTTGAATAATTGCGCATTAAAATAAAATACTGTATATTTATTCAGTTGTTCATTTTCTTTTGGTGAATTGCTGTGCGAAAAATAATTCATATTGATATGGACTGCTTTTATGCAGCAATAGAAATGCGTGATGACCCTAGCTTGCGTAATATTCCTATTGCCGTCGGGGGAAGTGCCGATCGTCGTGGGGTGATTAGTACCGCTAACTATGAAGCTCGACGTTATGGAGTACATAGTGCAATGTCTACGGCAGTTGCATTAAGGCTGTGCCCTCATCTAAAAGTTGTATCAGGCCGAATGGCGCTTTATAAAGAAACTTCTTTGCATATCCATAAAATTTTTTCTCGCTATACCGACCTTATTGAGCCACTTTCTTGGGATGAAGCTTATTTAGACGTTAGTCAGTGTGAGCTGCATCATGGTTCAGCAACCCTAATAGCTCAAGCTATTCGTCAGCAAATATTTGATGAATTGCAGCTTACGGCTTCGGCGGGGATCGCCCCAATTAAATTTCTTGCCAAAATAGCTTCTGATCTGAATAAACCCAATGGTCAATATGTTATTACTCCACAGAATATGTCTGAGTTCGTTCTTTCACTGCCATTGAAGAAGATCCCCGGTGTTGGCAAAGTTACGGCACAAAAATTGTTAGATATGGGATTAGAAACTTGTGCAGATGTACAACAGTATGATGTTGTTAGTTTAATAAAATCGATGGGGAAATTTGGACAAGTGTTGTGGGAGCGTTGTCACGCTATTGATGAACGTGCAGTTAACCCTGAAAGGCTACGCAAATCTGTTGGGGTTGAACGTACATTAGCTGAAGATATTCATCACTGGGAAGAATGCCTGCCATTACTTGATAAGCTTTATGAGGAGTTAGAGCTAAGATTGACTAAAGTTAAGCCTGATCGTCGTATTGCACGCCAAGGGGTAAAAATTAAATTTAATGATTTTCAGCAAACAACCCAAGAACATGTTTATCCTATATTAGATAAGCAAGATTTAATTTTATTAGCTAAGCAAGTTTGGGAAAATCGCCGTGAAAATCGAGGGGTTAGGTTAGTTGGTTTGCATGTTACTCTTCAAAGCCCACAAATAGAAAGGCAATTGCTATTAGCACTTTAAGTAGGCAAAACACTCGCCTTATGACGAGCGCTTTGCCACTTAAAATTAGTTTTTAACTGGGATTGCTTTTAAAACAGCTGTCAATAATTTCCAATATTCACCGACACTCGCGATATGTACTCGCTCATCAGGTGAGTGTGCGCCACGAATGGTTGGGCCAATAGAAACCATATCCATATCAGGGTAAGGTTTTTTGAATAAGCCACATTCCAATCCAGCGTGGATCACCATGACATTAGGTGTTTTACCAAACAATTTTTGGTATGTCTCACTGACTAAATGCATGACTGGTGAGTCTGCATCTGGTTGCCAGCCCGGGTAGCTCCCCTCGGCTTTATACTTAGCCTGTGCAAGCTTACTGATTGATGTCAGCATGTTAACAACATAGTTTTTGCCGCTATCAATTAATGAACGAACTAAGAAGATCACTTCAGCTTGCTTGTCTGTCATTGTTACAACACCTTCATTAAGGGAAGTTTCAACAACGCCTTTTGCCACATCGCTCATACGGATAACACCATTTGGTGCCGCATTTAAGAAGAATACAAAGCGTTTTTGGCAGTCTTCAGTGAGAGCTTGTAGCTTTGTTTGCGTTTCTTCTAATAGCAGGACTAAATTTGGTTCAACGACGGCTAATTCATTTTTTAAGATACCTTCATAACGCGCTCTGAGTGCAGTTAATTCAGTCACTTTATCAGCAGGAACCGCAATAATGACATGTCCTTCACGAGGGATCGCATTACGAACGGTACCACCGGTAAACTCCAGCAGTTTTAAGCCAAGATCTTCTTGGTGTCCTGCAAGGAAGCGTGCCAGTAGCTTGTTAGCGTTGCCTAAACCTAAATGCACATCACCACCTGAGTGACCGCCTTTTAGACCTTTCAACGTCATGGTAAAGGTTTTATAACCTTGTGGGATGGCTTCACGAGCTAAATCAAAGGTGACTGTGAAATCCACGCCCCCTGCGCAACCCATGTAGATTTCGCCTTCTTCTTCTGAGTCAGTATTGATCAGTATGTCTGCTTGTAACCAACCAGCTTGTAGGCCAAATGCGCCATCCATACCAGTTTCTTCGGTCATGGTTAGCAATACTTCAAGTGGGCCATGTTCTACACTATCATCAGCTAAAACTGCGAGTGCAGATGCCATACCTACACCGTTATCTGCGCCAAGAGTGGTCCCTTCGGCGGTTACCCATTCTCCGTTGATATAAGGACGGATTGGATCTTTAGTAAAATCATGAACGGTGTCATTATTTTTCTGTGGAACCATATCTAAGTGAGCTTGTAAAACAACGGCTTTACGATCTTCATAGCCTTTGGTTGCTGCTTTACGGATCAAAATATTACCAACTTGGTCACGTTCTACGTGAAAACCTTTTTGTTTTGACCATTCAATAATATGTGTTGCTAGCGCTTCTTCGTGATGTGACGGATGGGGGATTGAACAAATTTTAGCAAAAATATCCCATAATGGCTGTGGTGACAGTTTAGCGAGTTCAGACACGTTAGATCTCCTAATACGACTTTGGTTATAACTCATTAGGCTTCAAGTAACAGCACCTTGCGTTAAGGTATGGTGACGGCGTTCACTGGCATCAGTCGCATACTGATGTACGCGACTCGCGATCCATTCACTTGCCGCCTAGCTGCACCTCGAATTATTTAGAGTATACATGTTCGAAATACTTTAACTTGCTGTACTAATTTGAAAAATAATAGCTTTGTTTATAGTAACCACTATAGTGTTTTTTTATTACTTCTAGTCGTTCACTCTTTTACAGTTTAGCTGTATCTCAAATTAGATAGAGCACAGTAATTTATTCTGTGAAAAAGGCATGGTGAAGTGATTCAAGCCATACAACTGATTATCTCAGCATACACCTTAATGCGATAAATAGTCAGTGTAAATGATATTAATTGATCTCAATTATCCGTTTTTGCTGGTTTTTAGCGAACCAAATCACTATAATCTCGCGCAACGTTTTTTTCCGCAAGACACATTTCAGTTTTACTCAGCTGTCGGGACCCAAATTTTATGAGCGAAAAATATGTCGTAACGTGGGATATGTTGCAAATACATGCCCGTAAACTCGCACAACGTTTACTACCTGTCGAACAATGGACTGGTATCATCGCTGTTAGCCGTGGTGGCCTTGTTCCTGGTGCGCTTCTCGCACGTGAACTGGGTATTCGTCATGTCGATACTGTATGCATTTCTAGCTATGATCATGATAACCAACGTGACCTCAACGTGATTAAGCGTGCCCCAGGTGATGGTGAAGGCTTTATTGTTATTGATGACCTTGTTGATACTGGCGGCACTGCTAAAGCAATCCGCGATATGTATCCAAAAGCACACTTTGTGACTATCTTTGCAAAACCAGCAGGCCGCCCATTAGTTGATGATTATGTTGTGGATATTCCGCAAAATACATGGATTGAACAACCGTGGGATATGGGCGTTGTATTTGTTAAGCCTTTGTGTGAGCAGGATAAGTAATCATTATTGTTTAGAGTATAAATAAAAGGTAATAATTGACGTTAGGATAGAAGAAATACCCTATTAACACATTATTACCTAATAAATTAAAACATAAAACGATATGATAGGGGAATGCGATGGCATTCCTTTTTTATTTAGCTCAACCAACAGGTTATCTAAATGACTCAACAAAATCTTTCCGAAAAACTGTTCAAGCCAAAAGTTAGGCAGACCGAAACATCGACACTGGTTTCATACTCTGCTTATAGCCCACCGATTATAAAAAGTCATTCTGCGCTCAGTGGTACGCAACATGCAGGCTGGTACCGAATGATCAATCGCTTAATGTGGATCTGGCGTGGTATTGATGCTTTAGAAATAGAAGAGGTTTTGAGCCGTATTGCGGTTACTGATGCAGAGCGTAGTGATAATAATTTACTTGATACTATTATCGGTAATCGGCGTGGTAATTGGTGTTTTGAATGGTCAAACCAAGCGATGCGCTGGCAACAAAATGCATTACAGTTTGAAAGTGGCGAGCAAGCCAGTCGAGCATGGTTACGTGCAGCAAATTTATACAGTATCGCGGCATACCCTTTTATTAAAGGTGATGAATTAGCGGACCAAGCGATTGTATTGGCTTGTAAGGCTTATGACAGTGCTGCACAGTTTTCACGTTATAAGTTGAAGAAAATTTCATTTAAGATTGATGGTAATAAAGAGGTTTGTGGCTTTTTACATATTCCATCAACAGGCCAAGGCCCATACCCGACAGTGATGATTTGTGGCACGCTTGATAGTTTGCAAATTGATTACTGTCGCTATTTCCGGGAATACCTTGAACCTCTTGGCATTGCCATGCTGACATTGGATATGCCATCTATCGGCTATTCAGTTAAATATAAACTCTCACAAGAAACGAGTGTTTTACATGAGCAAGTCGTTAGGCAATTAGATACCATCCCTTGGATCGATCATACACGCTTTGGTCTTATTGGCTTACGCTTTGGGGCAAATATAGCCTTAAGATTAGCTTATATGTGCCCTGATAAAATTAAAGCGGTTGCTGCATTGGGGCCTATTGTTCATAGTTTATTACATGAAGATAAATATCAAAGCGATATCCCTCGAATGGAGTTAGATGTTTTTGCTAGCCGTTTAGGGATTTACTACGTAGATGGTGCGGCACTTCGACATGAGCTAAGTTGTTATTCATTAAAAAATCAAGGGCTTTTAGGTCGTAGGAGTCAAGTGCCAATGATGTCGGTGCATTGGAAGAATGATATTTATAGTCCAAAAGCGGAGTCGGATTTAATTATTCGATCATCTATGGACAGCCATTTATTAACACTTCCAGCTAGCCCAGTTTTTGAAAATTTTCAACGAGCACTCAGTGAAACGACAGATTGGCTAAAAAGTAAAATAGTTTAATTTTATTTAATAACTTGATTATTTTTTAACTTTTGTTAAAAAGGGATCTCTCAACAAGGAGATCCTTACATGGCTTTACCAACAGATTACTCTAACGGAAAGTATTTAAAAAAGTTTGCTGCTTTGGGACCTTATTTACGAGAAAAGCAATGCTTAGAAGGCAGCTATTTCTTTGATAGCCTTGCTGTTTGTGTCAACACCAATATTGCGCCAGAGAAGAGGGAGTTTTGGGGCTGGTGGATGATACTATCACCAAGTGAAGAGGGATTTGAGTATTCATATCATCTTGGGCTATACAATAGCCATGGTAGCTGGCAAGCAAAGCCACTAAAAGACCATGCAGTTACTGATTTTATTGAGCAAAATCTTTTATCCTTTCACCAATCCCTCTCCAAACAATTTTCTGAACTTGAGCTTACTTTGTTTCCTTCTGCGCAAATGGCAGAATTTAAACTGGAATTAAGCGCATAAATTTGTTTTAGACCAACTTTTGTTTAATTTTGCGTTATGCCTGTTGGCATAACGCTCTCCAGCTGATAAAAATGGTATCTACTTTGTATTTGTTAATCCTAATGGCAGAAAAATGATGAAAAATAGCCAAACAGTGGTGGTTAAATTAGGAACCAGTGTGTTAACTGGGGGCTCACGCCAATTGAATCAGGCACATATTGTTGAACTGGTTAGGCAATGCGCACAGCAATATGAAAAAGGACACCGTATTATTATTGTCACCTCTGGCGCCATTGCAGCTGGTCGTGAACACCTTAATTACCCCGAACTCCCCGCAACCATTGCATCTAAACAGTTACTTGCTGCGGTAGGGCAAAGCCGCCTTATTCAGTTATGGGAACGGCTCTTTTCTATCTATGGTATTCATATCGGGCAAATGTTACTTACTCGGGCTGATTTGGAAGATAGAGAGCGTTTTTTAAACGCCCGAGATACATTACAAGCACTGTTAGATAACGGCATTGTTCCTGTGATCAATGAAAACGATGCGGTCGCAACGGCTGAAATCAAAGTGGGTGACAATGATAATTTATCAGCACTTGCTGCTATTCTTGGTGATGCAGACAAACTATTACTGTTGACCGACATCGAAGGGCTGTATGACTCAGATCCTCGTAGTAATCCCAATGCAAAATTGATCCCTGAAGTGTATGGGATCAATGATGAGCTACGTGAAATGGCTGGTGGTAGTGTTACAGGGTTAGGCACAGGGGGCATGGCGACTAAGTTGCAAGCTGCTGATGTTGCTGGGAGAGCCGGAATTGATGTCATCATTGCTGCGGGTAATAAGCCTGATGTGATCAGTGCAGTGATCGACAACATCCCTGTGGGAACGCGTTTTTATGGTCATAAAAATCCAATGGAAAATCGTAAACGTTGGATCTTTGGTGCGCCAGCCGCCGGCGATATTTATATCGATGATGGCGCACAACTTGCTATTATGGAAAAAGGCAGTTCGCTGCTCCCTAAAGGCATCAAAAAGATTGAAGGGGATTTTTCTCGTGGAGCTGTCGTGCGTATACGAAATCTGGCAGGTAAAGATCTGGCGCATGGTGTCAGCCACTACAATAGTGATGCATTAAGAATGATTGCAGGTCATCATTCACAAGAAATAGGCAGTATACTGGGTTATGAACATGGGTCTGTGGCTGTCCACCGCGATGATATGATAGTGAGTTAATTATGTTAGAACAAATGGGAAAAGCAGCTCGTGAAGCCTCATGGCAACTGGCTCAACTAAGTACCAAACAAAAAAATGCAGCTTTAGAGCAAATTGCTGATTTACTGGAACAAGAAAGCGCGACTATTCTTGAAGCCAACGCGAAAGATATCGAACAGGCGCGTGCAAATGGCATGACACCAGCACTGCAAGATAGACTGTTACTGACACAAGAGCGCCTGAAAGGTATCGCCGATGATGTACGTAAAGTATGCCAGCTGGCTGATCCTGTCGGGCAAGTCATTGATGGCAGTCAACTGGATAACGGGCTAAATTTACAGCGACGTCGTGTGCCTCTAGGGGTGGTTGGCGTAATTTACGAAGCACGTCCGAATGTGACTGTTGATGTTGCTGCTCTGTGCTTAAAAACAGGGAATGCGGCGATCTTGCGAGGTGGTAAAGAAACACATAACACCAACTTAGCCGTAACAGCAGTCATTCAAAAAGCACTTAAAAATTGCGGCATTTCAGCGGATGCCATTCAGGCGATTAATAACCCTGATCGCGAATTAGTCGCACAGTTATTAAAATTAGATCGCTATGTAGATATGTTAATTCCGCGAGGTGGTGCAGGATTACACAAATTATGTCGTGAACAATCTACGATCCCCGTGATCACCGGTGGGATTGGTGTTTGCCACACTTTTGTTGATCAATCTGTAAATTTTGATAAAGCAATCAGCGTGTTAATCAATGCCAAAGTACAAAGGCCAAGTGCATGTAATTCACTCGAAACTGTTTTAGTACATGAAAAAATCGCGGCTGAATTTTTGCCTGTGTTAAGCCAAAAAATGGCAGAGCAGAAGGTGACATTACACGCGAGTGTGCAAGCGATGCCATACTTAAAAAACGGCGCAGCTAAAGTGGTTGAGGTGTTACCTGAGAATTTAGTGGATGAATGGTTATCTCTTGATCTGAATGTTGAAGTGGTCTCTGGTATTGATGCTGCTATCGACCATATTCGTACTTATGGTACTGCACACTCGGATGCGATTTTAACGGAGTCTATTAGCCAAGCAGATTACTTTATCCAACGAGTTGATTCAGCGGCTGTTTACGTCAATGCGAGTACAAGATTTACTGATGGCGGGCAGTTTGGTTTAGGTGCTGAAGTTGCAGTGAGTACACAAAAATTACACTCTCGAGGCCCGATGGGGTTAGATGCACTAACGACTTACAAATGGATTGGCTATGGCGATTTTCTTAATCGTGCGTAATATTTAAAACAATAACGATTGAGCCACACAGCAATATGTGTGGCTTTGTTTTTTATAATTATTTGTCGTTTTTTAGCACTGAGCAATAGAATTTAAAATAAGTGGCGCAAATACCATAATAATCATGACGATGGGATGAATATTAATGTTTTACATTATCGGTCCAAGAGGTTCAGGAAAAACAACAATCGGTAAACAGTTGGCGGAACAAAAATCGTATCAATTTATCGATACTGATAAATTGATTGTTGAGAGGGCAGGAACCAGTATTGCACAAATTGTTGAGCAGCATGGTTGGGACTATTTCCGTCATTTAGAGAGTGAAGTACTAAAATCAATTTCTCAGCCTAACTCAATAGTTTCTACTGGCGGCGGGATTATTCTGTCAGAAGAAAACCAGCGTGTTATGCGTGATAACGGCACAGTTATCTATTTGAGGGCCAAACCAGAGATCCTCGCAGAAAGGTTAGCAGCAGAGCCACAAGCAGATCAACGGCCAAGTCTCACTGGTAAATCGATGATAGAAGAAATTGCCGAAGTTATGTCACAAAGAGAACCTCTTTATCGAGCAACTGCGCATCATGTTGTCGATGCAGGGCTGCCGATTGATACAATAATTAGCCAATTAACGCATTTGGCGTAAGTATTGCAGCCTTTTTTCTCTTTTAGGAATAAACTACTTAGAGGCTTTTGATTTTCAGGACATAATTATCGATTGGAATGATAAAAGAAATGACAATATAGGGATTCATTATGCTGGCAAATGTGCTTAAGGCAGTACTTAGATTTTTATTTCGAGTTCGTTTGGTTGGTGATGAAAAAGAACTCTATCAAGAAAAGTGTTTGATTACACCTAATCATGTTTCATTTATCGATGGGGTGCTAGTTGCGCTTTTTTTGCCTATAAAACCTGTGTTTGCAGTTTACTCGACATTCGCAACACCAAGAATGATCAAGTTGCTTAAGCCATATGTTGATATTGTTCCTCTCGATCCTGCAAACCCGCTAGGCATCCGCCAACTAGTTAAAGAAGTCGAAAAAGGCCGTCCAATCGTCATTTTTCCTGAAGGCCGGATCTCTGTTCATGGCTCTTTAATGAAAATCTATGAAGGCGCTGCATTTGTGGCGGCAAAGTCTGGAGCCAAAGTGGTTCCTATGCGTATCGAAGGGGCTGAGCGTAGCCACTTTAGCCGCCTAAAAGGGATCATTCCACTGAAATGGTTTCCCACTATCACACTGCATATTTTGCCCGCAGAAACGATCCCTATGCCAGAAGCGCCTAAAGCCGTGGAGCGCCGTCGTTTAGCGGGTATACATTTATACAGCATTATGAAATCTGCACGTATGGCCTGCCGTCCTCAAGTGACGTTAGTTGAAGAGTTCCTCAATAGTGTAAAACGCTTCGGTCGACGTGCGCCTTGCATTGAAGATATCAATTTTAAAGAAGATAGCTATCAAGGGCTATTAAAAAAATCATTAGGAGTAGGGCGGATCATTGAGCGCTATACCCATGAAAATGAACGTATTGGCTTATTGCTCCCTAATACAACCGTCACCGCAGCTGCCATATTTGGCGCATTAATGCGTGGACGTGTGCCTGCCATGTTAAACTATACAGCTGGTAGCCACGGCATCAGTAATGCACTGAAAGCCTCTCAAGCAAAAGTTATTTTTACCTCTCGCCAATTTCTTGAAAAAGGCAACTTGACACATATCCCTGAGCAAGTCACAGATGCGAGTTGGATTTACCTTGAAGATCTCAAAGACACAGTCACCCTAAAAGATAAGCTTTGGATCGTAAAACATCTTTTCATGCCAAAGAAAGCCGTGTTACCTCGTAAAGCAGAAGATGAAGCAATTGTTTTGTTTACGTCTGGCTCTGAAGGTACTCCGAAAGGCGTTGTGCATAGTCATGCGAGTTTAATGGCGAACGTTGAGCAAATTAAAACAATTGCTGATTTTACGCCTAGAGATCGTTTTATGTCATCATTGCCATTATTCCATGCGTTTGGATTAACGGTCGGCTTATTGATCCCTGTATTTTCAGGAAGCAGAGTCTTTTTATACCCAAGCCCTCTTCATTACCGGATCATTCCTGAATTGGTATATGACAAAAACTGTACCGTGCTATTTGGTACATCGACCTTCTTAGCAAATTATGCACGTTTTGCTCATCAATATGATTTTGCAAGATTACGTTATGTCGTTGCTGGTGCAGAAAAATTATCAGACAGTACTAAGAAAATTTGGTTTGATAAATTTGGTATTCGCATTTTAGAAGGTTATGGTGTAACAGAGTGCGCACCAATTGTTTCAATTAATGTGCCTATGGCATCGAAAGAA
Source organism: Providencia sp. PROV236 (assembly GCF_033676985.1). Classification (NCBI taxonomy): domain Bacteria; kingdom Pseudomonadati; phylum Pseudomonadota; class Gammaproteobacteria; order Enterobacterales; family Morganellaceae; genus Providencia; species Providencia sp. PROV236. Next base: position 1,004,512 of record NZ_CP096297.1, read on the forward strand.
GGCACCGTAGGGCAAATATTGCCACAAATGGAATCACGGATTATCCCTATTTCAGGGATTGAGAACGGCGGTAAACTGCAATTAAAGGGCCCTAATATCATGAAGGGCTACTTACGTGTAGAAGCTCCGGGGGTTCTTGAACTACCTTCAGCGGAGAATCAACAAGGTGAGCAAGAGGCTGGTTGGTATGATACAGGTGATATCGTGGTTCTTGATGAGCTTAACTACTGTACTATCAAAGGTCGAGTGAAGCGATTTGCGAAACTTGCAGGTGAAATGGTATCTCTTGAAAGTATTGAGCAAATGGTCTTTAGTTTATCGCCGAATGCCCATCATGCTGTGGTGACTAAGCCAGATAGCAGCAAAGGGGAAGCTCTTGTTTTGTTTACGACCGATAAAGAGCTTGATAGAAGCTCGCTTTCCTCAGCAGCAAAAGAGAAAGGCTTAACTGAATTAGCAGTACCAAGAGATATTCGTATTGTTAAAGAACTCCCCGTACTTGGTTCAGGTAAAACGGATTTTGTGACCTTAAAACAAATGGCGTTAGAGGGATAATCGTATGCAAGATGTCAACGCGCCATTAATGAGCCGAGGAATGAAAGCGGTATTGGCTTCTCAATTCCTATCTGCTTTTGCTGATAATGCTTTGTTATTTGCCATTTTAGCTCAGTTAAAAGCGGAGTTTTACCCTGAATGGAGCCATCCAGTACTGCAAATGGTATTTGTGTTTACCTATATCATACTCGCTCCTTTTGTTGGACAAGTCGCTGATCGCTTTTCGAAAGGGCGGGTAATGTTATTTTCAAACTTATTTAAGTTTGCTGGCGCGCTTGGGATTTGTTTAGGACTTAATCCATTCTTATGTTATGGGCTTGTTGGTATTGGTGCAGCGTCATATTCACCAGCTAAATACGGTATCTTAGGTGAACTGACGAGCGGTGATAACCTCGTTAAAGCCAATGGCGTGATGGAAGCTTCAACAATTGCTGCAATTTTAATTGGTTCTGTCGTTGGTGGGATCCTCTCTGATATCCATTTGATGTTAGCGCTTGGCACTTGTGCTGTACTCTACGCATTAGCTGTCATTGCGAATATTTATATCCCACGCTTAGCTGCTGCGCGCCCAGGTAAAGGCTGGCATTTTAAACTGCTATTGATCGATTTTTGGAATGCTTGCCGTACATTATGGTCCAATCAAGAAAGCCGTTTTTCTTTGGTAGGAACCAGTATGTTCTGGGGAGCGGGTGTGACACTGCGCTTTTTATTAGTAGCATGGGTGCCTGTCGCATTAGGATTACAAGATAATGCTACCCCTACTTACCTGAATGCGGCGGTTGCGATCGGGATCGTGGTTGGTGCAGGTCTGGCGGCGAAATTTATTACATTAAAAACAGTATCACGCTGTATCCCAGCAGGAATTGTGATTGGTGTGATGGTGGTATTACTTGCTCTGCAAACAAACATTTTTCCATCTTATGTTATTTTAGCGGTTTTAGGTATTTTTGGTGGCTTGTTTGTTGTCCCTCTCAATGCATTGCTCCAAGAAAAAGGTAAAGAAACTGTTGGAGCGGGTAACGCAATAGCGGTGCAAAATCTAGGCGAAAATAGCGCCATGTTAATCATGTTAGGGCTTTATTCTTTGGCAATGAAAGTGGGATTATCGGTTGTCAGCGTAGGAATTGGTTTTGGTACTGTTTTTGCTGTCGCCATTGCTGGGTTGTGGATTTGGGATCGTACTCGCAAAAAGTCATAATACAAAGGTAAACAATCAAATGAAAAATGAAAGTGACCTCGAAACGCTAAGTATTCAGCTTGGGCAATTGCTAAAAAAACAGGGTAAAACGATAACTTGCGCTGAATCATGCACTGGCGGATGGATTGCAAAAGTAGTGACGGATATAGCAGGAAGCTCAGATTACTTTCATCGCGGCTTTGTGACATATAGTAATGAAGCCAAACACCAAATGATTGGTGTTACAGAGAATTCATTGCAAAAATTTGGTGCTGTGAGTGAGCAAGTAGTGACTGAGATGGCACAAGGTGCACTCAAAGTAGCTGGAGCGGATTTTGCTGTTTCTGTCAGTGGTATTGCAGGTCCCGGTGGAGGAAGCGATGAGAAACCTGTAGGCACCGTGTGGTTTGGATTTGCTAAAAAACAACCTACAGGAACGATAGAAATTACCACTAAGCATTGTCTTTTCCAAGGTGACCGATACTCAGTTCGTTTGCAATCAACTCGTTACGCATTAGAGACACTTTTAAAAATCATTAGATAAAAATTTTCTTGATACTGTATGATTATACAGTATACTTAGTACCAACAAACCGAATTCAATCGTTCTATTTGCAGTGGGGCAGTCCATTGCACCAAAGGGAGTGAACATGGCTATCGATGAAAACAAACAAAAAGCACTAGCTGCGGCGTTAGGTCAAATTGAAAAGCAATTTGGTAAAGGCTCTATTATGCGTCTAGGTGAAGACCGCACAATGGATGTTGAAACTATTTCAACAGGTTCTTTATCTCTTGATGTCGCTTTAGGTGCTGGTGGCTTGCCATTAGGTCGTATTGTTGAAATCTACGGGCCAGAGTCTTCAGGTAAAACAACCCTGACTCTACAAGTGATCGCCGCAGCACAACGCAGTGGTAAAACATGTGCATTTATCGATGCTGAGCATGCTTTAGACCCAATCTATGCAAAAAAATTGGGTGTTGATATCGACAACTTGTTATGTTCTCAGCCAGATACAGGTGAACAAGCGCTTGAGATTTGTGATGCATTGACGCGTTCAGGTGCCGTTGATGTTATCATCGTTGACTCAGTGGCTGCATTAACACCAAAAGCTGAGATTGAAGGTGAGATTGGTGATTCACATATGGGGCTAGCAGCTCGTATGATGAGCCAAGCAATGCGTAAACTCGCTGGTAACCTAAAAACCTCGAATACGTTACTTATCTTTATTAACCAAATTCGTATGAAAATTGGGGTAATGTTTGGTAACCCAGAAACAACAACTGGCGGTAATGCTCTAAAATTCTATGCATCTGTGCGTTTAGATATTCGTCGTATCGGTGCAGTGAAAAATGGTGAAGAGATCGTCGGTAGCGAAACACGTGTTAAAGTCGTTAAAAACAAAGTTGCAGCACCATTTAAACAAGCTGAATTCCAAATCCTATATGGAGAAGGGATCAATACCTTTGGTGAGCTGATTGACTTAGGTGTGAAACATAAGCTGATTGAAAAAGCAGGTGCTTGGTATAGCTATAACGGCGATAAAATCGGGCAAGGTAAAGCTAATTCGACGACTTATCTTAAAGAGCACCCTGAGATTGCCAACGAAATTGATAAAAAGTTGCGTGAAATGTTATTAACTCATACAGGGGAATTTCAGAGTGCAGCAACTGATTATATCAGCGACTCCGATGAAGAAGTTCCTGAAGAATTTTAATGCTTAGTTATTGATTTGATAAATAAGTAAATTATAAACGCCACCCAAAAAAAGAGTGGCGTTTTTTTGTTTCTCGTTTGAGCTATAATAGAGCGCGATGTTGGTTTTCTGTGGAAAAATAGCCAATTGAAAGGTATAAACATACTTTCAGAAAATATTTAGACGCTTTACAATGAAAGCAACGAATGGATGTAGCTATTACACTCAATCATTCAAAATGCAGTGAAATGGCCAATGAATACATTATCTATGACATCATAAATAGTGTGCTCAATGAAAATGAAAGTAGCCAACAGTACTGTGATTTTGGGGATGTGAGTATAAATTTTACTTCTACGCAAAGAGACTTTATCTTATCAGTCACTTTTTAATCGGAGAGTTGATTAGAGGTGATGTTACATTCCATCTCAACAATTCGTAATTTAGTTTCCAGCTTGAAATCGGGATAAATATGAGTAAAAGCACCGCTGAGATCCGTCAAGCGTTTCTCGACTTTTTTCATACGAAAGGTCACCAAGTGGTAAGTAGCAGTTCGCTAGTACCAAATAATGACCCAACATTATTGTTCACAAACGCAGGGATGAACCAGTTCAAAGATGTATTTCTTGGTCTGGATAAAAGAGCATATTCCCGAGCGACAACCGCACAAAGATGCGTGCGAGCAGGTGGTAAACATAACGATTTAGAAAACGTCGGCTATACTGCCCGTCACCACACTTTTTTTGAAATGCTTGGTAACTTCAGCTTTGGCGATTACTTTAAGCATGATGCAATCAATTTTGCATGGGAACTATTAACAGGGAAAGAATGGTTCAACCTGCCAAAAGAAAAATTGTGGGTCACTGTGTATGCAACTGATGATGAAGCTTATGAAATCTGGAACAAAGAAGTCGGTATTCCGGTAGAGCGCATCATTCGTATCGGTGATAATAAAGGCGCACCATACGCATCTGATAACTTCTGGCAGATGGGTGACACCGGTCCATGCGGTCCATGTACTGAGATTTTCTATGATCATGGCGATCATATCTGGGGTGGCCCTCCAGGAAGTGCTGAAGAAGATGGCGATCGTTATATTGAAATTTGGAACATTGTTTTCATGCAATTCAATCGCCAGTCAGATGGTACGATGGATCCATTACCAAAACCTTCTGTCGATACAGGCATGGGGCTAGAACGTATTGCAGCGGTATTGCAGCACGTTAATTCAAACTATGACATCGATATTTTCCGTGATTTGATCGCAGCTGCTGCGAGCGCAACAGGCTCTCAGGATCTGTCGAACAAATCATTGCGTGTTATTGCCGATCACATCCGTTCTTGTGCATTCCTGATTAGCGATGGGGTTATTCCATCAAATGAAGGTCGTGGTTATGTGCTACGTCGTATTATCCGTCGTGCTGTGCGCCATGGTTATATGCTGGGGGCAAAAGATACCTTTTTCTACAAGCTAGTGGCGCCATTAATTAAAGTGATGGGGGCTGCGGCGGATGAGCTTGCACGTCAACAAGCTATGGTTGAAAAAGTTCTTAAAACAGAAGAAGAACAGTTTGCACGTACATTAGAACGTGGTCTTCAATTGCTTGATGAAGAACTCGCAGTACTTAAGGGTGACACTTTAGATGGTGAGACGGCATTCCGTTTATATGATACTTATGGCTTCCCCATCGATTTAACTGCGGACGTGTGTCGTGAGCGTAATCTTAAGGTCGATGAAGAAGGCTTTGAGCGTGCAATGGAAGATCAGCGCCGCCGTGCGAGAGAGTCTAGTGGTTTTGGTACCGATTATAATTCATTAATCAAGGTCGAAAAACACAGTGAATTCTCTGGTTATGCTTATAATGAACAATTAGCCACCATTACTGCGCTTTATAAAGATGGCCAACCAGTTGATTCATTGAATGCTGGTGATGAAGGGTTGGTCATTTTAGATAAAACTGCATTTTATGCCGAATCAGGCGGTCAAGTCGGTGATACTGGCTTGTTACGTAATGATAGTGGTAGTTTTATTGTTACTGATACACAAAAGTATGGTCAAGCGATCGGTCATATTGGTAAAGTTGAGTCTGGCACATTAGTGATTAACCATCGTATTGATGCGAAAATTGATGTGGAAAGACGTGACGCTATTCGTCTTAACCACTCAGCAACACACTTATTGCATGCTGCACTGCGTCAAGTTCTTGGTGATCATGTGTCGCAGAAAGGTTCTTTAGTTAATGATAAATATCTCCGTTTCGATTTTTCACATTTCGAAGCGATGACAGCAGAACAGCTACGTCAGGTAGAAGATATCGTTAACGTACAAATTCGTAAGAATACGTCCATTGATACGGAACTTATGGATTTAGAGAGTGCGAAAGCTAAAGGTGCGATGGCATTGTTTGGTGAGAAATATGAAGAGCGCGTACGTGTTTTAAGTATGGGCGATTTCTCAATTGAGCTTTGTGGTGGTACTCATGCTAGCCGTACCGGTGATATCGGTTTATTCCGTATTTTGAGTGAGTCGGGAACCGCCGCAGGTGTTCGTCGTATTGAGGCAACAACAGGTGAATGCGCACTTGAAAGTGTTCACAGCCAATCCGAACAACTGAATGCGATTGCTCATCTCTTAAAAGGCGATATGAATAGCCTAGTTGAGAAAGTAAAATCTGCATTGGATAAATCGCGCCAATTAGAAAAAGAGATTTTGCAATTAAAAGATCAACAAGCATCTCAAGAAAGTGCTTCACTAAGTAGCCAAGCAAAAGATATCAAAGGCGCTAAATTACTTGTAAGCCAACTTAATAACACAGAGCCTAAGCTTTTGAGAACAATGGTTGATGACCTGAAAAATCAGTTGAAATCTGCGATTATCGTGCTTTCAACAACAAGTGGTGATAAAGTCAGTGTAATTGTTGGTGTAACAAATGATTTGACTGCTAAAATAAAAGCTGGTGATTTGATATCGTATGTTGCACAACAAGTAGGTGGTAAAGGTGGTGGTCGCCCAGATATGGCGCAAGCTGGGGGTACTGATGCTAGTGCATTACCAGCTGCTATGGCAAGCGTAGAAGAATGGGTGAGCTCACGGCTCTAAGCATATAGTGACGTTGCCTCATGCACCGTGAGGCAACTTTGCTTGTTGCAACATTGTTAATGTGTTGTGGGTAGTGTTATATTTTGTATGTATATAATTAAAATGATTGCCTTGATGGCATCGATGCTTTAGGTGTATATCATTGCTTTACGTTTTCACGGTGTGTGATGGACAATAGCGGGGGAAACCTAGAGACCCGACTCTTTATAATATTTCAAGGAGCAAAGAATGCTTATTCTGACTCGTCGAGTTGGTGAAACACTCATGATAGGCGATGAGGTAACAGTTACTGTACTGGGAGTAAAAGGCAATCAAGTTCGTATTGGTGTCAATGCCCCAAAAGAAGTTTCTGTTCACCGTGAAGAAATTTATCAACGGATCCAGGCCGAAAAGACTCAACCAGATAATCAATAATAATGAATAAGCGTCCAAATTTTGACCCACACAGCGAAAATGGACGCTTGTCTTTCATTGGAAAGCCAGCCGTATAATGAATTGTCATAATTATAGTGTGACTATTCATCAACTCAAATTTCGCATCGACGATATTCGTATCAATCCTTTCACTCATCATTTGAGCTGTTGCTAAATTTTAATTACCTGCTGTTTTTTTATGCTAGATGTGTTGTTCTGTTTTTGAGCAAGCATCACAGCAGAAATTGTTGCTTAATATGTTTAATTCTATGTGTTGCAATTTGGGGTGAGAAAGATATGCGCAGGGTAAATTTTTAGTGGCTAAAAAAAGAGTAAAATTAAGCCGTGATGAATGCGATTTTCGATGCTAAACTAATCATCTTGCTTGTGAAATGTGCAAACAGTCATTAGAAACCAAAAAGTTTGGAAAAATTGTTTGACTTCTAAGGTCAGGAAAGTAATATGTGCGCCACACAGAGACGAGATGTTGAAAAACAAATCGTGTGTGACTAAAAACGGTGAGGTGGCCGAGAGGCTGAAGGCGCTCCCCTGCTAAGGGAGTATGCGGTCAAAAGCTGCATCGAGGGTTCGAATCCCTCCCTCACCGCCATTTTAGATTGCTGCATCCGTAGCTCAGCTGGATAGAGTACTCGGCTACGAACCGAGCGGTCGGAGGTTCGAATCCTCCCGGATGCACCATATTTAACCCTGTGAGTGATACTGATGGGGTTTTGTTTTGGTTTTTAGCGACCAAAACATAGCAGTAACTGATGAAGTAGAGTTTGATATTGTAATGCATCCGTAGCTCAGCTGGATAGAGTACTCGGCTACGAACCGAGCGGTCGGAGGTTCGAATCCTCCCGGATGCACCACCTATTAGTGATATTCTCACATATCAAATATTCCCTTATTAAACAGTATTGCTAGTTATTGATTAACTCATATCAATAAAAGAATTATGCATCCGTAGCTCAGCTGGATAGAGTACTCGGCTACGAACCGAGCGGTCGGAGGTTCGAATCCTCCCGGATGCACCAGAACAAGAAGCTCCTCAATGAGGGGCTTTTTTTTCATCCTGAAGTTGACTATTCTTTATTATTTCAATACCCATTCAAGATAAACCACACATCTAGACAGCGACAATTTCCTTCATTTAAGCTAAAGTAAGCACCTTACTAAAATAAAATTACATCACAGGCGGGAGGTCGATTTGATCCCGGACGTATCTAAAGCGCTCTCATGGTTAGAGGCGCACCCTGAAGCACTGAATGGCATTCAGCGTGGTATTGAGCGTGAAACATTACGTGTTACTCCGAAAGGTTCTATTGCTGAAACTTTGCATTCGGAAGAATTGGGGAAAGCTTTAACACATAAATGGATCACGACAGATTTTGCTGAGCCCCTACTTGAGTTCATTACTCCTGTGGATAAAAGTATTGGACATAGTTTGGCTTTTCTTAGGGATTTGCACCGATATACAGCGCGTCATCTTCATAATGAAAGAATGTGGCCATTAAGCATGCCTTGTTTCATTGAAAATGAAGAGAAGATCACACTTGCACAGTATGGGGCATCGAATATTGGCCGCTTCAAAAATTTATATCGTGAAGGGTTAAAACACCGTTATGGTGCATTGATGCAGACTATTGCTGGTGTTCATTATAACTTCTCTTTGCCAATTGAGTTTTGGCAAGCGTGGGCGGGTGTTAAAGATGCTGAAAGTGGTAAAGCGCAAATCTCTGATGGTTATTTACGCCTAATCAGAAACTATTATCGTTTTGGTTGGGTTATCCCTTACTTATTTGGCGCTTCCCCTGCGATTTGTGGTTCATTCCTTAAGGACAGAAACACTAAATTAACTTTTGATAAGACTGAAAAAGGAACCTATTACTTACCGTATGCAACTTCATTACGAATGAGTGATTTAGGCTACACAAATAAGTCTCAGAGCGATTTAAACATCACGTTTAATGATTTAGATAGCTACGTAGCAGGTTTAAAGAAAGCGATTTACAAGCCGTCTGAGGAGTTTGCAGCGCTAGGGACTAAAAAAGACGGTAAATATATTCAGTTGAATACTAACGTGCTGCAAATTGAAAATGAATTGTATGCGCCTATCCGCCCGAAACGTGTGCCTAAAGGTGACGAATCACCGTCAGATGCGTTATTGCGTGGTGGTATCGAATACATTGAAGTTCGTGCTTTAGACATCAACCCTTTTAATGCGATTGGTGTTGATGAAACCCAGACTCGTTTCCTTGATCTATTTTTGATTTGGTGTGTGCTAGCTGATGCACCAGAAATGGATACTCAAGAATTAGACTGTAGCCGTAAAAACTGGAGTCGAGTGATCCTTGAGGGGCGTAAACCAGGCCAAGTCATTGGTATTGGCTGTGGTAGTGAAATGAAGCCTCTTGTTGAGGTGGGGCAGCAATTATTTAAGGATCTGATCCGTGTTGCTGAAGTGCTTGATACTTGTTGTGATGCTAAGTATCAAGAGGTATGCCATCAGTTTGTTTCAATGTTTGAAGATCCAAAATTAACCTACTCGGCGCTAGTTATGGATAAAATGCTTGAGCAAGGTATTGGTGGTTATGGTTTAGAGCTGGCAGAAAAATACTATCAAGAGCTAATTAGTGAACCTTATGAAGTGATCACTGAAGAGCAGTTTGAAGCCGCTCGGGTAGCTTCCATTGAAAAACAAGCTATGATTGAAAAAGAAGAGACTGAGAGTTTTGAAGATTACTTGCATAAGCACGCAGGTCGTTAAAAGAAAATGGCCACACTAGGTGGCCAAACAAAAATCTCTTAGAGAATTAGGGATGATAACAAATTTGCGCGTCTTTCATTAAGTAAGACTCGACGATTTCAAAATAGTTTCATTTTTTTCGCAAATAAAAAATAATTTTTTCAGGAGGTCAATAAATGCCGTTATTAGACAGTTTTACTGTAGATCACACGCGTATGGCTGCGCCTGCCGTCCGAGTCGCAAAAACCATGAAAACTCCAAATGGGGATACGATCACTGTATTCGATTTGCGCTTCACTGTGCCTAACAAAGAGGCTATGACGGAAAAAGGCACTCATACTCTTGAGCACTTATTTGCAGGTTTCATGCGTAACCATCTGAATGGCAATGGTGTCGAAATTATTGATATCTCGCCAATGGGCTGCCGTACAGGCTTTTATATGAGTTTGATTGGTCAACCTGATGAGCAGCGTGTTGCAGATGCATGGAAAGGTGCGATGCAAGATGTGTTAAAAGTGCAAGATCAAAATAAGATCCCTGAGCTAAATGTTTATCAGTGTGGAACATTTAAAATGCATTCATTGGAAGAAGCACAACAAATCGCTCGCAATGTATTGGCATCTGAGATCCTTATTAATAAAAATGAGGAGCTTGCATTACCAGCCGAAAAATTGACTGAGCTACATATCTAGCTCAGCATTTTTAAAACAAACTGCACCTAACCTATTATTTTAAAAGAGGAGGTGCGGTTTTTTATTGTTGTGTCATAACAGAAGCGGTTGTTGCAAGAGGGGTAATTTTAACTTGCTTAATGATGTTGTCGCTGATCAGCAATACTTCCACTAAATAATTACCAATCACAATTTGCTCTTGTAACTCAGGAATATCGCCAATAGCTTCTAATACCATACCATTTATGGTTCTTGGGCCATCAATTGGCAGGTGCCAATCAAACGCTTTATTCAGGTCGCGAATATTTGCTGTACCATCAACTAAAACGCTACCGTCGCTTTGTGGTAAAACTTCTTCCGCTAATGAGGGTGACATTGAAGTCGTAAAGTCACCGACAATTTCTTCTAAAATATCCTCAACAGTAATTAGGCCTTGGATCTCGCCATATTCATCAACGATGATGCCAATTTTTTCTTTATTGTGTTGGAAATTAATTAGTTGGATGCTTAACGGCGTGCTGTTAGGAATAAAATAAATATTATCAGCAGCCTTAATTAGGTTCTGTTTATTGAATTCGCGTTTTTCCATCATCATGCGATAGGCTTCGCGTACACGTAAAATACCAATAGCATCATCAAGAGAGTCACGATAGAGCACGATGCGACCGTGTGGTGAGTGTGTTAGCTGGCGAATGATAGACTTCCAGTCATCATTGACATCTATGCCGACAATTTCATTTCTTGGCAACATAATGTCACCCACGGTGACTTTCTCAAGATCCAATATGGAAATTAGCATGTCTTGGTTGCGGCGGCTGAGCTTGGCTTTTGATTCATTAACGATAGTTCTCAGCTCTTCTTTACTTACCGCGTCGCTACGAATAATCGGGGATTTTATACCGCATATCCGCATAAATAATAATGTGATTTTGTTGAAGGTCCAAACCACTGGGAGCATGATTTTTTGTAGTGGTTTTAAAATATAACTACTAGGAAAAGCAATTTTTTCTGGGTACAGCGCAGCTATGGTTTTAGGCATAACTTCAGCGAAAACGAGTATCACAAAGGTCAAAATACCAGTAGCAATAGCGACACCTGCGTTACCATACAAACGCATACCGATAATGGTCGCGAGTGATGAAGCAACTATATTGATCAAGTTATTGCCGATCAAAATTAAGCTGATGAGTTTATCGGGATGCCTAAGTAACTTTTCAACACGTTTAGCTGAGCGATTACCTTGTTTGGCGAGGTGCTTTAGGCGATAGCGATTTAGCGTCATCATGCCTGTTTCTGAGGCTGAAAAATACGCAGACATCACGATCAAAACCACTAATATAATGATAAGCGTACCAGTAGATACGTGATCCAAAACTAGTTTCCTTATGCTATGTCGATAAGATTATTTTATTAGTTTTTTTGTTAAGGTACCATAACTTGCTGTATCAACCGATTACCGAAAAAAGCCATTGTAAGAATTAATGCCCCAGCAACATGGAAAAATAGAACTCGTTTACCTCTCCATCCGCCTTGGAAGTGACCCCACAGTAAAATAATATAAACGAACCAAGCAATAACAGATAACACAGACTTATGAATGTTTTCTTTATCAAAGATATTATCCATATAAATAAAGCCAGTGCATAAGGTTAAGGTGAGCAGAATGACACCGACTTGTGTGATATGGAACATTTTGCGTTCAACCACCATCATGGGAGGCATATCAGAACTGAACTTGAGTGTTTTATTTTTTAATTGGTAATCAATCAAGGCAACTTGGAAGGCATAAAGCGCAGCGATTAATAGTGTTGCATAACTGAGTAAAGCTAACCCAATATGGATAAATAAAGGAACGCTAGCTTCTAAGTGTGTAATAAATTCACCGGGCATAATTGTCGAAAGCATTAAATTAATAATCGCAAAGCTATAGACAATAGGGGTAAGGTACCAAGCCCTACCTTTGTATGCTACGACAGTCATAATGATACACATCAGCAAGCTGACTGCGGAACCCAAATTCAATAATGTGAGGTTTTGCCCTCCATCTCCACGAAAAATAAGTAACTTTAGCGTTATTGCATGTGTGATCAGTGCAATAACTGCCAATAAAAGGGCGAGCTGGCGATACATAGGCTGCTTACGAACCTGACCAGGAACAATCAGAGACAGGCTGAGCAGGTATGTACAAACTGCTATGACTGCAAATACGGGCATAGTATAGTGTCGTTATTCATTTTAAGTGGATAATGTTAAGTAGTATAACTCGTGCAGCTGTAGGCTCCAACCATTGGTCACATTAATAAGCCTCTTCTTAAATTGTTAACGATATCGAAGAGCCCTTTTTTTTGATTTTACTCATCCTATTTAGATAGATAAGTAAATTGGAACGCTGGCCGACTAAATCAACCTTAAACAGGGTGAAGCGAAACCGCATCAGGTATGGTACACTACGGCAAAAAGTTTTGGCGTTGGTTTTATACTCGTCATACTTCAAGCTGCGGCGCTTTGCGTTAAGGTATATGCGTTAAGCTATAGTAGCTACTACTCGCTACTTGCCACATAGTTCTCTATGCTTCTAGCGATCAATTCATTCGTTGCTGCACGATGAATTATTTAGAGCATAGGTATTGGCGGTTATTTGCCTTTCTAAAAGATAAATAATAAAAAAGTTGCCTAAATTAGCCACTATGTACTTGCATTTTGCAGTATGAATAACCAAATCTAGCTTTGACAGTAGGCCCTTAAACAGAATTGAGCTAAGACATATGTTTGATAATTTAACTGACAGACTATCGCGCACTTTGCGCAACATCAGCGGGCGTGGTCGTCTGACTGACGATAATATTAAAGATACACTGCGTGAAGTTCGCATGGCTTTGCTGGAAGCAGACGTTGCTTTGCCCGTTGTCCGTGAATTTATTCAAAAAGTAAAAGACAGTGCCGTTGGCCAAGATGTCAATAAAAGTTTAACCCCGGGCCAAGAGTTCATCAAAATTGTTCAAAATGAACTCACAAATGCGATGGGGGAAGAGAACCATCAGTTAAATCTTTCTGCTCAACCGCCTGCGGTTGTGCTTATGGCTGGTTTACAAGGTGCGGGTAAAACAACCAGTGTCGCTAAGCTAGGTAAACATTTAAAAGAGAAACAAAAGAAAAAAGTTTTAGTTGTTTCAGCTGACGTCTATCGCCCTGCGGCGATCAAACAGCTAGAGACATTAGCGCAGTCAGTTGGAATTGATTTCTTCCCATCTGATGCACAAGAAAAGCCTGCTGCTATCGTACAAAAAGCCTTAAAACATGCCCAATTGCAGTTTTATGATGTATTGCTGGTGGATACCGCGGGTCGCTTACACGTCGATGAAGCTATGATGGATGAAATTAAAGAAGTCCATCGTATTATCAATCCTGTCGAAACTCTGTTTGTTGTTGATGCAATGACGGGGCAGGATGCGGCGAATACAGCAAAAGCCTTTAATGAAGCCCTACCTTTAACTGGGGTCGTGCTGACTAAAGTGGATGGTGATGCACGCGGTGGTGCGGCTTTATCCATTCGTGCAATTACTGGTAAACCTATCAAGTTCTTAGGGGTAGGGGAAAAAACCGATGCACTGGAGCCATTCCACCCTGAGCGTGTAGCTTCACGTATTTTAGGCATGGGCGACGTATTATCGCTGATTGAAGAGATTGAACATAAAGTTGACCGTGACGAAGCGGAAAAACTGGCGAAAAAACTCAAAACGGGTGATAGTTTTGATTTAAATGATTTTCTCAATCAATTAAAGCAAATGCGCAACATGGGTGGCATGGCCAGTATGATGAGTAAGATCCCTGGTATGTCACAAGTTCCTGATGCTGTTAAGTCTCAGATGGATGATAAAATCACCATTCGTATGGAGGCGATTATCAACTCAATGACGCGCAAAGAACGAGAAAAACCTGAGATTATCAAAGGGTCTCGTAAGCGTCGTATTGCAGCGGGTTCAGGAACTAACGTGCAAGAAGTTAACCGTCTTTTGAAGCAGTTTGATGATATGCAACGCATGATGAAGAAGATGAAAAAAGGCGGTCTTGCTAAGATGATGCGTGGTATGAAAGGAATGATGCCACCGGGTTTTCCGGGGCGTTAAGTAATGAAGCTAGAAAGAATATGCACTTTTGATTGATTTTTGCGTCAAAGTGAGTAAAATTTTCGGGCTTTTTATATGACAACCGGACTCTATCCCTCGATGGAGTCTGGTTGTTTTATTAACTAATGAGGATGTTATGGTAACAATTCGTTTATCTCGTGGCGGCGCAAAAAAGCGTCCGTTCTACCAAATCGTTGTAACCGATAGCCGCAATGCGCGTGACGGTCGTTTTATCGAGCGTATCGGTTTCTTCAACCCAATCGCTTCAGGTCAAGCAGAAGAACTGCGTTTAGACTTAGATCGTATCGAGCACTGGGTTGGCCTGGGTGCAACTGTTTCTGACCGTGTTGCACAACTGGTCAAACAAGCTAAAAAAGCAGCTTAATCTGTCACGGTGGTAACAATGAGCAAGCAAGTAAATCTAGCGACACCTACTAATCCAATTGTTTTGGGTAAACTAGGCGCAGCATATGGAATTCGTGGTTGGCTCAAAGTTTTTTCGTCCACCGAACATGCTGAAAGTATTTTTGATTATCAACCTTGGTTTATTCAGCGTTCTGGTCAATGGCAACACATCGAACTGGAAGATTGGAAACACCACAACAAAGACATTATTGTTAAGCTCAAAGGGGTCGATGACCGCGATGAAGCTGCGCTCTTGACTAATTTTGAGATTGTTGTTGATTCAACGCAACTCCCTGAATTAGATAACAACGAGTACTACTGGAAAGACCTTATGGGTTGTCATGTAGTGACGTTGCAAGGGTACGACCTTGGTACCATCACTGATATGATGGAAACTGGGTCAAATGATGTGATTGTGATAAAGGCAAATCTAAAAGATGCATTTGGCATCAAGGAGCGGTTGGTTCCGTTTCTTGATGGGCAGGTTATCAAGAAAGTCGATCTCAAATCTAAACTGATTGAAGTTGATTGGGATCCTGGTTTTTAAATCTCCGGTTGAACGGTTTTTATGAGTGGGACTAAATCATGTGGATTGGTGTAATTAGCCTGTTTCCCGAAATGTTCCGCGCAATAACCGAGTACGGGGTAACTAGTCGGGCAGTGAAAAATGGCCTGATGTCTGTTGAATGCTGGAATCCGCGGGACTTTACCCACGATAGGCATAAAACAGTGGATGATCGTCCTTATGGCGGTGGTCCAGGCATGCTGATGATGGTGCAACCTTTAAAGGATGCTATCAACGCAGCAAAAGCTGAGGCGGGTGAAGGCGCGAAAGTGATTTATCTGTCACCTCAGGGGCGCAAACTCAGTCAAGACGGTGTTTGTGAGTTGGCAACGAATAAGAAGTTAATTCTTGTTTGTGGTCGATATGAAGGTATTGATGAACGGATCATTCAAACCGAAATTGACGAAGAATGGTCAATCGGTGATTACGTTCTCAGTGGTGGGGAACTCCCTGCTATGGTGTTGATAGATTCTGTATCTCGGTTTATACCTGGGGTGCTAGGTCATCAAGCTTCTGCGCAAGAAGACTCTTTTGCAGATGGTTTGTTAGATTGTCCACACTATACTCGCCCTGAAGTTTTAGACGGCATGCAAGTACCTGATGTTTTACTATCAGGTAATCATGCAAAGATAGATAGCTGGCGCATGAAGCAATCACTTGGCCGTACCTGGCTTAGAAGACCTGAGCTTCTGGAAAGCCTAGCTCTGACTGACGAGCAGAGGATGTTGCTAGCTGAATTTCAACGTGAATATCAGCTTGAGCAATAAGTGAATCCAGACAATTAAATTAATTGTCTAACATATATCAGTTTACCTAGGGTAAGAGAATTATTATGAGCAACATTATTAAACAACTTGAACAAGAGCAGATGAAGCAGGACGTACCTTCATTCCGTCAGGGTGATACTGTGGAAGTTAAGGTATGGGTCGTAGAAGGCTCTAAAAAACGTCTGCAGGCATTTGAGGGCGTGGTTATCGCTATTCGTAACCGCGGTCTGCACTCTGCATTCACTGTTCGTAAAATTTCTAACGGCGAAGGTGTTGAGCGCGTATTCCAAACTCACTCTCCAGTCGTAGATAGCATCGCTGTTAAACGTCGTGGTGCCGTTCGCAGAGCTAAACTGTACTACCTGCGTGAGCGTTCTGGTAAGGCAGCTCGTATTAAAGAGCGTCTGAACGCCAAGTAATACGCTTTCGCACATCCGAAAGTTATAGATAAGGCTCGTGCTGAGTAAGCACGAGCCTTTATATATCCGCATACTCATCATATTTCAAATCGCAGCGTTGTTGGCTGTATTCACTCGCGACTCATCACATACTCATATACGCTCCTAGCGTCTCACACCACCTAGCTACAGCTTGAACTGTCGCAGCGATCCTTTCTGCTGTTCATTAAGATATAATTAATTTTATTGGTTAAACTGATTTTTATTATCTAGATGTAAATATAAAATTACACTTATTGTGTTTTTGTGTGTTTTTGTGTGTTTTTTGAGCAATTTAAAATGATTGATATGTAAATAATTTGTTTAATATTAATTATTTATATTTTTGTTCATTTAAATTTACAGTATTGTAATTATTTTACATTAATGGATTGTAATCTTTACGTTGCGTGGTATGTTAGTCCTTAACGCACAAAAAATATATAAACAGTTAAGTAGGTAATAAAAATGATCATGCAAAAAGATGTACTCAATAATGTGAATATTCATGATGAACAGGTTTTAATTACACCTGAAGCTCTGAAACAGAAGTTTCCTCTGAGTAACAATAACCTGCATGCTATCGCGGCCTCACGTAAAACTATTGCTGATATTATTCATCAGCGTGACCCGCGCTTGCTCGTGGTATGTGGTCCTTGTTCTATTCATGATGTTGATGCGGCGATTGAATACGGTCAGCGTCTACAAAAACTTGCAGCTGAGCTGAATGACAGTTTATATATTGTGATGCGTGTTTATTTTGAAAAACCTCGTACAACCGTGGGTTGGAAAGGACTAATCAGCGATCCTGCGATGGATGGCTCATTTGATATGGAAACAGGCCTACATATTGCTCGTGATTTATTGACCAACTTGGTGAATATGGGGCTACCTTTGGCAACTGAGGCTTTAGATCCAAATAATCCACAATACTTAGGGGATCTATTTAGCTGGTCTGCAATCGGTGCAAGAACAACTGAATCACAAACTCACCGTGAGATGGCTTCAGGTTTATCAATGCCTGTTGGATTTAAAAATGGTACTGATGGTAGCTTATCTACTGCTATCAATGCGATGAAAGCTGCATCAATGCCACACAGATTTATGGGCATCAATCAGTCTGGCCAAGTTAGCTTGCTGCATACTAAAGGTAATGATAACGGGCACGTGATTTTACGTGGTGGTAAAACACCAAATTACAGCGCTGAAGATATTGCCGCTTGTGAAGCTGAAATGAAAAAAGCGGGGCTTGAACCGTCATTAATGGTGGATTGTAGCCACGGTAATTCAAATAAAGACTACCGTCGTCAGCCATTAGTTGTTGATTCAATCATTGAACAAATTACTAATGGAAATCAGTCAATAACGGGTATTATGTTAGAAAGCCATTTACATGAAGGTAATCAAACATCAGAACAACCACGTGATGCGATGAAATATGGTGTATCAGTCACTGATGCTTGCATTGATTGGGAAACAACAGAAGTGGTACTGCGCAAACTTCATCAAGCGTTATTACCTGTGCTTGAAGAGCGCGCAGAAAAATTTGAAATTGCGAGTTAATACAAGGTATAGGTATGTCTGTTGAATTATCTCATCTGAGAGATCAAATTGATGAAGTTGATAAATCATTATTAGATTTATTGGCTAAACGCTTACAGCTGGTAGCCGAAGTCGGTGAAGTTAAGAGTCAACATGGTTTACCGATTTATGTGCCTGAGCGGGAGTCAAGTATGTTGGCTGCCCGCCGCCAAGAGGCTGAGCGAATGGGGATCCCTGCTGATTTAATTGAAGATATACTTCGTCGTATTATGCGAGAATCCTACGCTCGTGAAAATGACAAAGGTTTTAAAACGCTAAAGCCAGATGCCGGCCCAATTGTGATTGTAGGTGGTGACGGTAAAATGGGGCGGTTATTTAACCGCTTACTAACGTTGTCAGGCTACCAAGTAAAAACATTAGGTGAGCAAGATTGGCCTCAAGCCACCTCTATTGTATCGGGTGCAAGCGTTGTCATTGTCAGTGTGCCAATACATACAACGGTAGAAATTATTCATAAGCTACCTAAATTAGATAAAGAAACGATCCTTATTGATATCGCATCAGTGAAGCGTCAGCCTCTTGAAGCGATGCTTGCGGTACATGAAGGTCCTGTCCTTGGTTTACACCCTATGTTTGGTCCTGATGTTGGTAGTGTTGCAAAACAAGTGTTTGCATTTTGCGACGGAAGAGATAGTGGTGCTTATCAGTGGTTTCTTGAACAGCTACAGGTTTGGGGGGCTCGCTTGAAAAAAATTACTGCGAACGACCACGATCGCAATATGAGCTTTATTCAGGCATTACGCCATTTCACCACCTTTACCTATGGTCAAAATTTAGCGGAGGAGCATGTAGATCTCCAGCAGTTGCTGGATCTATCATCTCCAATCTATCGTTTAGAGCTGGCTATGGTTGGGCGCTTATTTGCCCAAGATCCGCAGTTGTATGCGGATATTATTATGTCATCAGATGAAAATATTGAATTGATCCGCCGTTACTATCAATTATTTGGCGAATCGATTGAAATGCTGGAACGCAAGGATAAAGCTGAATTTATACAGCAATTTAATAAAGTCAGTGAGTGGTTTGGTGAAGATGCTCACCACTTCATGAAGGAAAGTCAGTCTCTATTGCAAAGAGCTAACGATAATCGTAAATAATACTTGTTATAGCCCCAATTGGGGCTATATTTTTGATACTTCAAGTTGCAGTACTTTTCGTTAAGATGTAAATAACGCATTCACTAATTGTCTAACGGCACCTACCAATATGTAGAGGATATATTTCCCTACAAAATCGTACGAAGCAAATTATTAAGCCATCACGCTCTTTTTTACTATGTGCATGTGATTTTACTTATTACTGCATTCCATAACTTAACATACCAATAAATATACTAATGTTAGTGACTAACTCTCTATTAGCTCCAGTTAATTGGTTTATAGGTTGAACATTTTAAAATTGAGCGATTTTGATAATAAAGTTAGTTGATTATTTACCGATATTAATGCCCATGAAATGGTCATGTATTCAATCCGGTGATTAACCTGTAATATAGGGTAATTTATCGGAGAATATTCATGGCTAAAGTCGATGTAAGGTGCCCATTTTGTCAACAAACGCCCCCAGTGAAAAAACATGGATTAGGTAGCACTGGTCATCAACGTTATCGTTGCCAAGATTGCTGCCGAAGCTTCCAACTCGATTATAAATATCGTGCTTGCCAACCCGGAACTAAAGATAAAATTATCGACCTCACGATGAATAATGCCGGTATTCGTGATACTGCTAGGGCCCTTCATATCAGCATTAATGCGGTTGTTCGTACTTTAAAAAACTCTCGCCTAGACAGGTAACCTCTTTACCTCTTGATAATCTGCACATTGAACTCCTTTGCGAGGTCGATGAACAGTGGTCTTTTGTGACTAATAAGAAGCAACAACGCTGGCTTTGGTATGCGTGGGAGCCCCGCCTAAAACGGATTATTGCTCATACGTTTGGTCGTCGAAACAAAAGGACTCTTCGCCAGTTACTGG
Organism: Providencia sp. PROV236; assembly: GCF_033676985.1. Taxonomy (NCBI): domain Bacteria; kingdom Pseudomonadati; phylum Pseudomonadota; class Gammaproteobacteria; order Enterobacterales; family Morganellaceae; genus Providencia; species Providencia sp. PROV236. The sequence goes on from NZ_CP096297.1 coordinate 1,024,748, forward strand.
CTTTACTGTCTAGGTTTAATGTCGCTTTTTGGTGCACGGATAAGTTCAGTGCTTATGAGATATTGCCCAAGCAGAAACATGTAGCAAGTAAGTTTTATACGCAACGAATAGAAAGAGAGAATTTGAATCTGAGAAACCGCTTGAAGCGCCTTAACCGTAAGACGTTAGGTTACTCGAAGTCACCTGAAATGCATGACAAAATTATCGGGACATTCATTGAACGTGAACACTATCTATTATGATGATCTCTATATTGAATACACGACCCATGAAATGATTAATTGGTCGGTGAGGAATCTATGTCCCTGAAGGATATGAAAATTGGTGTAAAACTATCGATTGCATTCGCTTTCTTTATTTTACTTATGTTATTGAGTTCAACATTTTCTCTAATCAGTTTAAATAGAGCGAATGATGGAATTCAGACGGTTATTTATAAAGATTATCCAATGACTGTTAAGGCTAATCAGCTAATGGATAATTTTTATTCTTATATTGGCATACAAGAGTTAATTTTACTGGATGATAGAGACAGTGAAAGACGTCGAAACGAACTAAGCAAAATCAGTGAGAATGTGGCACAGCTGTTGAAGGAGCTTGATGATCATGCAACAGATCAACAGTCTATTAGCGTACTTGAACAGATCTATGATGTTCGCGATCGTTTTCTTCAATCCCAATCTCGTTTGAATCGCTTTTTAGCCAATAATGATCGCCGTGCAGCTATTGATGAAATGATGAATAAAACATCGGCTATTCAACGTGAATATCGTGAAAAAGTACAAAACTTTATTGAGGTACAAAATCACAAAATGCAGCAAGCGGGCATTGTTGTTAATGATGAATACAATTTTAATAAATATTTCTTAATTATATTAGCGCTGATTAGTATTGCGCTTGGTTGTGTGATTGGCTGGTTTATGACCCGATCAATTACTCGCCCACTTGGAAAAGCGGTAGCTTTTGCTCAAGCCATCGCTGAAGGTGATTTAACGCAACATGTAGAAATCAAATATCGTGATGAAACCGGTATATTACTTCAAGCATTGTTGGAAATGAAAAAACGTTTATTGGAGATTGTGCTGGAAGTCCAAAATGGGTCAGAAAGTATTTCTGCGGCGGCGGGGCAAATTGTTGCTGGCAACCAAAATCTCGCAGCAAGAACAGAGGAGCAAGCAACCTCTGTCGAAGAGACGGCGAGTTCGATGGAACAGATCACATCAACAGTACAAAATACGGCTGAACACACCCATCAAGCCACCCAGCTTGCTGCTGATACTGCACTAGTCGTTACGAATAATGGCAAAATGATGAATCGAGTGACTGATAAAATGCGTGCTATTAATGCATCATCAAGTCAAATGACTGATATTATTAATTTAATCGATTCTATAGCCTTTCAAACTAATATCCTCGCATTGAATGCCTCTGTTGAGGCTGCTAGGGCGGGCGAGCATGGACGTGGTTTCGCTGTTGTTGCGGGAGAGGTTCGACTCTTAGCACAAAAAAGTGCTAATTCAGCTAATGATATTAGAGTATTAATTGAAAATTCACTCACAGAAACGAAAGAGGGGATGGAGTTAGTTGAAAATGTGGAAACGCAAATTCATGGTATGGTCAAAAATGTTGAAGAGATGGATAAACGTTTGCAAGAAATAGGACAAGCTAGCCATGAGCAAAGTGCAGGGATCTTGCAAATTAATAGTGCTGTAGGGCAATTAGATGCCACAACACAACAAAATGCCAGCTTGGTTGAGCAATCTGTTGCTGCCGCTGGAGCATTGGAGCAGCAAGCCTTACACCTTAAACAGCTAGTTAATTATTTTCGTGTTGACCTTTCAATGCATTAATTGAAAGTTTGATATCAATAAAAGCCAGTTAGTCAATTACTGGCTTTTATGTACCAAGATCTAAGGGGTAATTTTTTCAGGCTCAACAGGAACAATATTTTCTGATGGGTAACAACCTAAAATTTTAATTGAGCGTGTAATGGTCGATAGATCTTTGAGTGCTTGTTGCATATTTTCGGTGCGAAGGTTGGAGTGCACATCAATATAAAACATCTCTTCCCATGGCTTACCATTAATAGGGCGTGATTCAAGCTTGCTCATGATGATCTTATTATTTTTTAAGATAACTAACGCATCTACCAGAGCCCCTGCTTGTTGACCTGTGGTAATCAGTAGTGTCGTTTTCGCAGGGACTTGCTCAGTAACTTCAATTGCTTGTGGAGCAACAACAATAAACCGAGTCATATTAATTTGCTGGTTGGCTAAGTTATGCTCTAGAACTTGTAAATTATAGAGCGCACCGCCTGCTTCGCTGCCAAGTGCTGCAACATTTGGTGAATTTTGTTGAGCCACTTTTTGCATTGCTGTTGAGGTGCTGTCGCAATACTCGATTTTCCAATGAGGATATTGTGAGAGATATTGGCTGCATTGTTGGAACGGTTGAGGATGACTATAAACTGTATCTATTTTGCTAAGATCTGTATCACAGGATGTTAGCAAGCAATGGTTAATCGGTAAGCGGATTTCACCGACAATCGATAATGTGGTGTTTTGTAATAGGTCATAAACATCATTGATTGCCCCTGAACTGGTATTTTCAATCGGTAAAATACCATAGTCAGCTTGACCGCTTTCAACAAGAGAAAATATATCTTGGAATTTATGGCAGCTGCACTCAACAAGTTGGTCAAAGTGTCTAGCTGAATATTGACGGGCTGCGATGTGTGAGTAGGAGCCTTTAGGGCCTAAAAATGCAAATCGTGCTGAATCACTGGGTGTTAGATTGAGATGTTGCTGTAGGATAGCTTGTTGTGTAAGAACCGAATCCTCGATGATCATTTGAAATAGTCGGGTGACATAAAAACCGTCTAAGCCTAGCGGTTTTGCTTGGTCGATCAAAACATCCAATAATTGGCGCTCGCGTTCTTTATCTCGTATTGGGCGGTTATCTTCTAGCTTTGTTTGTGCGACTTCAACGGCATAGCCGCGTCTCTTAGCCAGTAGGCCAAGAAGTTCACTGTCCAATTGGCTGATTTTTTCACGTACTTTCAGTAAATTAGTGCTGTTATCCATCCTACCTACCCTTAAAACATCAGTGAATAAAAAAAGCCCCTATTTAGAGGGGCTTTAAATCTTGTCTTCTTTTATTTCTCGAACGACAAAAGCCCCTTAGTAGGAGTTGCTAAAGAAAGAAAAGAAACCAAGATTCATATTCATAATTAATACCATAATTGCAGAGTGTTCTCTTAAATAGAACTGATAGTTAACTGGATGTCAACAAAAAAGAAGTTGTACCATCAAAAAACGCGCCCATGATGAGCGCGTTGGAAAGGTTTCAAGATAAGTTTGTAGATAATATAAAATTATAACGTAACAAGGTTCGCTTCTTTTACACTATTGTTGGCCCTTCTTGATTCTCCTTTGTGTTGTGCTTTATTGAGTTGTCTTTCGAGTTTGTTAATTAATTCATTGATTGCGACATACATATCTTCATGTTTGGCGCTTGCAACCAGTTTACCTGTGGCTGTTTTAATATTGGCATCCACCATAAAGCCTTGTGGTTCTTTCGATAATACAACATGAGTATTAATCAAAGAAACTTGCCATTTGTCGAGTTTAGTCAGACGGCTCTCAATGTGATCTCGGATAGCGGGGGTAATATCCATTTGTTTGCTAGTTATGTTCACTATCATATAGTTACCTCTCATTGTTTCCGTCTTCGATGTACTCAGAATAGCGACTATTTAGTTTAAAAAATTGACCTAGATCACACTTGATACATGCAGTCCATTCTCACCATCTGAACTGTGATTTGGTATAAAAAAGTAGGGGAAAGAGATTGCCAAGTTTGAGTTCTTGAGCCAAACTGAAAAAGTTGACTATCAATACGGTTAATAGTCGGTACTGTCTTTGGGCTAAAATTTGATATATGAGTAAATAGTAGAAAATAGCCTGAAAAATCAATATATACTCGTCATACTGCAAGTTGCAGCGCTTTACGTTGAGGTATAACAACTACGCTCATTCGCACCACTTACCCACCAGTCATACCAGTCATATAGTTTTCTATGCTCCTAGTGACTCATTCGCTTGTCGCCTAGCTGCACCTCGAATTATTTAGAGCATAGTGATATTTAATCTATCTTGGATTTCCATAAAAAAACAGCAGCCGAAGCTGCTGTTTCTCAATTCTACAGCTTGATTAATTACTATTAGCGGCAATCAAGTTTGCAACTTTATTTGCTTCCGCGTTAAGCCCCATTTGATTGTAAGCTATCTCCATGTATTTTAATGCTTTTCTTGTGGCATCAGTATCTGGGTAGTCTCTTAACATTTGTTGAACTCGATTGACAACCGCGACATAGGCACCACGTTTGTTGTAATATTCAACGACGGAGAGGTCAAATCGCGCTAAACGATCTTTTAAATAGATAAGACGTTTGCTGGAATCGTTAGCATAGAGGCTGTTAGGATAGTAACGAACCAATTGGCTAAAGTCCTTAAAGGCGACTCGTGCGTGTTGAGGATCTCTATCTGAGCGGTCAATACCAAAGAAACCTTGCAATGCACTATCATCAAGTGCCATTGCAGTCAAACCACGCATATAGAGCACATAGTCAATATTTGGGTGGGTTGGGTTTAGACGCATAAAGCGGTCAATTGCAGCTATCGCCATTGGTAGTTCAGCTGATTTATAATAAGCATAAATCAGATCTAATTGTACCTGCTGGGCATATGGGCCAAATGGATAGCGGTTATCCAACGCTTCCAATTGCTTGATGGCCGCTTTGTAGTTACCATCCTGCAACTTTTGCTGGCCAACACTGTACATTTCAGCCGGGGTGCTATCAGGGCTGATTTCATTATTGCTGGAGCATCCGGTGAGTACCAGGCTCAACGTGGCGGCAGCCACCAGATATTTCATACGTATCATCACGTGTTGGTTATCCTCTGAGTGTTTCGAGGGAGACTATCCGTAAGGCTCCCGGCAAAATTCGAGTTACAATAGCATATATTTTAAATAAAACGGCCTCGCCGTCAAAACACAAACACTAAAAAAGTAGATTAATTTATGGCTCAACAAGTACAACTTAATGCAACTGTTGCTGAATCACAGCTCGGTCAACGTTTAGATCAGGCTTTAGCGGAATTGTTCCCTGATTATTCACGTTCTCGTATAAAAGAGTGGATTTTAGATGATAGAGTGCAGGTTAATGGGAAAGTTATCAATAAGCCAAAGGAAAAAGTTTTAGGTGGCGAACAAATTTTAGTCGATGCGTTGATTGAAGAGGAGAATCGTTGGGAGCCACAAGATATTCCTTTGGATGTCGTTTATGAGGATGAAGATATCTTAGTCATCAACAAACCTCGTGGTTTAGTGGTACACCCAGGTGCAGGTAACCCAGATGGCACTATCTTAAATGCATTACTATATCGTTATCCTGAAATTGTTGACGTACCACGAGCAGGGATTGTTCACCGTCTCGATAAAGACACGACTGGTTTGATGGTGGTTGCAAAAACGGTTCCTGCACAAACTCGTTTAGTTGAGTCATTACAGCTACGTGAAATCACACGTGAATATGAAGCAGTTGCCGTTGGTCGAATGACTGCGGGTGGGATGGTGGAAGAACCTATTTCGAGACATCCAACAAAACGTACTCATATGGCCGTACACCCGATGGGAAAACCTGCCGTAACACATTACCGTATCATGGAGCATTTCAGAGCACACACTCGCTTGCGCTTGCGTTTAGAAACGGGAAGAACTCACCAAATACGCGTACATATGGCACACATTAACCATCCTCTTATTGGTGATCCATTATATGGTGGCCGTCCTCGCCCATTGAAAGGTGCCAGTGAAGCATTTTTAGACGTCATGCGTAAATTTGACCGCCAAGCATTACATGCCACCATGTTACGTTTATATCATCCAATTTCAGGGATCCAAATGGAGTGGCATGCACCTTTACCAGATGATATGGTGGAACTTATCGAAGCCTTAAAGGCTGATTATCAACTACATAAAGATAATATGGACTGGTAATGAATTCACTTATTTTCCCTGATTGGCCACAACCTAGCAATATATCCAGCTGTAGCACAACTCGCCTTGGTGGTGTGAGTTTGGCGCCGTTTGATAGCCTAAATTTAGGGGATCATGTAGGTGATGACCCTGTGTTAGTCAGTGAAAATCGTTCTTTATTACAAAAATTAGCTGGCTTGCCACAGCAACCTTTGTGGCTCCAGCAAGTTCATGGAACAGAAGTTGTGTGTTTAAACAATGGTGATTGGGAAAACACCCGTGCTGATGCGGTATATACTAATCAGGTGGGGCAAGTTTGCACCATCATGACCGCAGATTGTTTACCTGTCCTTTTTTGCAGTAAAGATGGTCAAGAAGTCGCAGCTGCACATGCAGGTTGGCGTGGTTTGTGTGATGGTGTACTTGAGAATACAGCCGCTCAATTTTCATGCCCAAAAAGTGAGATTATGGCTTGGCTCGGTCCTGCCATTGGCCCTGAAAACTTTGAGGTAGGTATTGAAGTCAAGGAAGCCTTTATTAAACAATCAACGGATTTAGCATCAGGTTTTGTTCCGTACGGTGAAAAGTATTTAGCTGACATTTACTTATTAGCACGAAAAAAACTACAAGCAATAGGGATTTCATCCATTTATGGTGGCTCATTTTGTACAGTAAATGATAAAAACAGATTTTTTTCCTATCGTCGTGAGGGTAAAACGGGGCGTATGGCATCATTGATATGGATAAATAACTAGTAATTAGTGAATTGTTCCAAATTAACCAATATCACTAAAATAATTAAGATGTAAACTTGAATAAATAGAAATAGACCTCATCTATTCACCAGAAGCAATTTTAATTCCATTTTATTGGAGGTGTTATGCGTCTGGATCGTTTAACTAATAAATTCCAGCAAGCTCTCGCTGACGCCCAGTCATTAGCCCTTGGGCGCGAAAACCAGTTTATTGAACCTATTCATTTATTAAGTGCACTGTTTAATCAGGAGAGTGGCTCAATTCGTCCTCTTTTGACCACAATAGGTGTTAATGCAGTAGAGTTTAAACAAAAAATTGAAGAGGCTCTTGCCCGCCTACCACAGGTACAAGGTATTGCTGGTGATGTTCAGCCATCAAGTGATTTGATCCGTCACTTAAATTTATGTGATCAACTAGCACAAAAAAATGGAGATGAATTTATCTCCTCTGAATTATTTCTTGTTGCTGCTTTAGAAGCGAATACATCCCTCGCAGATATGCTTAAAGCGGCTGGTGTAAATAAAGCTAACTTAAATAAGGCAATAGAACAGATGCGTGGTGGAGAAAAAGTGAATGACCAAAGCGCTGAAGACCAGCGCCAAGCCTTAAAGAAATTTACAGTTGATTTAACTGAGCGTGCAGAGCAAGGCAAATTAGACCCAGTGATAGGGCGTGATGAAGAGATCCGCCGTACAATTCAAGTATTACAGCGTCGTACAAAAAACAACCCTGTATTGATAGGTGAACCGGGTGTAGGTAAAACCGCTATCGTTGAGGGTTTAGCGCAGCGTATTGTTAATGGTGAAGTCCCTGAAGGACTAAAAAATAAACGCGTTTTATCTCTCGATATGGGCGCGTTAATTGCAGGTGCAAAATTCCGTGGGGAATTTGAAGAGCGTTTAAAAGGTGTATTGAATGACCTTGCTAAACAAGAAGGTAATGTCATTCTGTTTATTGATGAGTTACATACCATGGTCGGCGCGGGTAAAGCTGATGGAGCTATGGACGCAGGGAATATGTTGAAGCCTGCGTTAGCTCGTGGTGAATTACACTGCGTGGGTGCAACCACTTTAGACGAGTATCGTCAATATATTGAAAAGGATCCGGCTTTAGAACGTCGTTTCCAAAAGGTATATGTGGCTGAGCCTAGCGTAGAAGATACCATTGCGATTTTACGTGGTCTGAAAGAGCGCTATGAGTTGCACCATCATGTACAAATTACAGATCCAGCGATTGTCGCAGCAGCAACATTATCACATCGATACATTACTGATCGTATGCTGCCAGACAAAGCTATCGACCTGATTGACGAGGCGGGTGCGAGTTTGCGCATGCAAATGGATTCTAAGCCTGAATCCCTTGACCGTTTAGAGCGTCGTATTATTCAGCTCAAACTGGAGCAGCAGGCACTGAAAAAAGAGTCCGATGACGCAAGTAAAAAACGCCTTGATATGCTTGAAGAAGAGTTAGCAGAAAAAGAGCGTGAATATTCTTCATTAGAAGAAGAATGGAAAGCAGAAAAAGCTTCATTAACAGGTACTCAGCATATTAAAGCTGAATTAGAAAATGTACGCCACGAAATGGATAAGGCGCGTCGTAGTGGTGATTTAGCCAAGATGTCTGAGCTACAGTACGGCCGTATCCCTGAGTTGGAAAAGCAATTAGAAGCCGCGACAAAAGCAGAAGGTAAGAGCATGAAACTTCTGCGTAACAAAGTGACAGACGTTGAAATTGCAGAAATTCTCGCTCGCTGGACGGGTATACCGGTTTCTCGTATGTTGGAAAGTGAAAGAGAAAAATTGTTACGTATGGAGCAGAAATTACACCAACGTGTAATTGGCCAAGATGAAGCTGTGGTTGCTGTGTCTAATGCTATCCGCCGTAGTCGCGCTGGTTTGTCAGATCCTAATCGCCCAATTGGTTCATTTATGTTCTTAGGGCCAACAGGGGTTGGTAAAACAGAACTGTGTAAAGCACTGGCAAACTTTATGTTTGATAGTGATGATGCGATGGTTCGTATTGATATGTCTGAATTTATGGAGAAACACGCAGTTTCCCGTTTGGTTGGTGCGCCTCCAGGATATGTGGGATACGAAGAAGGTGGTTATCTGACGGAAGCCGTTCGTCGTCGTCCGTACTCGGTAATATTATTGGATGAGGTGGAAAAAGCCCATCCAGATGTTTTCAATATTCTATTACAAGTATTGGATGATGGTCGTTTGACTGATGGTCAGGGTCGTACGGTCGATTTCCGTAATACCGTTATTATCATGACGTCTAACCTTGGTTCTGATTTGATTCAAGAACGTTTCGGCACCATAGGTTATTCAGAAATGAAAGATATGGTAATGGAAGTTGTAGCACATAGCTTTAGACCAGAGTTTATCAACCGTATCGATGAAGTCGTTGTGTTCCACCCGTTAGGTAAAGAACAAATTACGAATATTGCGAATATCCAATTAGGACGTTTATACAAACGTATGGAAGAGCATGGTTATGATGTGAGTGCAACACCAGCTGCATTGGAAAAAATTGGTGAAGCAGGATTTGATCCAATCTTTGGTGCTCGTCCACTGAAACGTGCTATCCAGCAAGAAATTGAAAACCCGCTGGCGCAAGAGATACTGTCTGGCAAACTTATTCCAGGTAAACCAGTTGTGTTAGATGTTGAAAATGATGAAATCATCGCTAAGCAGTAATCATTTAACTCTAAAGATATAAATATAGAAGGCGGCCTCATGGTCGCCTTTTTTATCACTAATCTTTCTAGATATGGGATTTGAGCATCTAAAAAGACTATTTTAGCTATAAAAATAGCCTTAAAGTATAAAAGTTAATCGGTTGTCATTTTTTTTCAAAAAAACACTTGCTAGAATTTCCTGACTCCCTATAATGCGCCTCCACTGACCGACGATGAGCCGACACGAAATGTGATGGCAAGCCCAAGGGATAACCTAAAAGGCATCACGAAGGCAGCGAGAGATTCTGAAAAGAATAAGTGAAAAAAAGCTTGACTCTCGATGAGGAAAGCGTATTATACGCCACCTCGCGACAACGACCTAAGTGATTAAATCCTAGGAAGTTAATTGATAAAAATTATCAAAATGTCGCAACGCTCTTTAACAATTTATCAGACAATCTGTGTGGGCACTCACAAGACACTATCAAAAAATATTTGATTTTAAAGTCTTGAAGAGTGACTAACACGTTAATTCATATACATATGAACTAATAGGTAATCTGGTTTCTTCGGAAATCAGGCGACAGTAAAGCATTCTTTGAGCATCAAACACTTTTAATTGAAGAGTTTGATCATGGCTCAGATTGAACGCTGGCGGCAGGCCTAACACATGCAAGTCGAGCGGTAACAGGAGAAGCTTGCTTCTCGCTGACGAGCGGCGGACGGGTGAGTAATGTATGGGGATCTGCCCGATAGAGGGGGATAACTACTGGAAACGGTGGCTAATACCGCATAATCTCTTAGGAGCAAAGCAGGGGAACTTCGGTCCTTGCGCTATCGGATGAACCCATATGGGATTAGCTAGTAGGTGGGGTAATGGCTCACCTAGGCGACGATCCCTAGCTGGTCTGAGAGGATGATCAGCCACACTGGGACTGAGACACGGCCCAGACTCCTACGGGAGGCAGCAGTGGGGAATATTGCACAATGGGCGCAAGCCTGATGCAGCCATGCCGCGTGTATGAAGAAGGCCCTAGGGTTGTAAAGTACTTTCAGTCGGGAGGAAGGCGTTGATGCTAATATCATCAACGATTGACGTTACCGACAGAAGAAGCACCGGCTAACTCCGTGCCAGCAGCCGCGGTAATACGGAGGGTGCAAGCGTTAATCGGAATTACTGGGCGTAAAGCGCACGCAGGCGGTTGATTAAGTTAGATGTGAAATCCCCGGGCTTAACCTGGGAATGGCATCTAAGACTGGTCAGCTAGAGTCTTGTAGAGGGGGGTAGAATTCCATGTGTAGCGGTGAAATGCGTAGAGATGTGGAGGAATACCGGTGGCGAAGGCGGCCCCCTGGACAAAGACTGACGCTCAGGTGCGAAAGCGTGGGGAGCAAACAGGATTAGATACCCTGGTAGTCCACGCTGTAAACGATGTCGATTTGGAGGTTGTGCCCTTGAGGCGTGGCTTCCGGAGCTAACGCGTTAAATCGACCGCCTGGGGAGTACGGCCGCAAGGTTAAAACTCAAATGAATTGACGGGGGCCCGCACAAGCGGTGGAGCATGTGGTTTAATTCGATGCAACGCGAAGAACCTTACCTACTCTTGACATCCAGAGAACTTAGCAGAATGCTTTGGTGCCTTCGGGAACTCTGAGACAGGTGCTGCATGGCTGTCGTCAGCTCGTGTTGTGAAATGTTGGGTTAAGTCCCGCAACGAGCGCAACCCTTATCCTTTGTTGCCAGCGATTCGGTCGGGAACTCAAAGGAGACTGCCGGTGATAAACCGGAGGAAGGTGGGGATGACGTCAAGTCATCATGGCCCTTACGAGTAGGGCTACACACGTGCTACAATGGCGTATACAAAGAGAAGCGACCTCGCGAGAGCAAGCGGAACTCATAAAGTACGTCGTAGTCCGGATTGGAGTCTGCAACTCGACTCCATGAAGTCGGAATCGCTAGTAATCGTAGATCAGAATGCTACGGTGAATACGTTCCCGGGCCTTGTACACACCGCCCGTCACACCATGGGAGTGGGTTGCAAAAGAAGTAGGTAGCTTAACCTTCGGGAGGGCGCTTACCACTTTGTGATTCATGACTGGGGTGAAGTCGTAACAAGGTAACCGTAGGGGAACCTGCGGTTGGATCACCTCCTTACCATTGAAGTGTTTTTGTGAAGTGCTCACACAGATTGTCTGATAGAAAGTAGAGCAGCAAGCGCGTCTGCGAAGCAGAGACTGATGTCCCCTTCGTCTAGAGGCCTAGGACACCGCCCTTTCACGGCGGTAACAGGGGTTCGAATCCCCTAGGGGACGCCAATGCGCCGGTCATCGAGTGAAAGGCGATACCCCAATAATGATTAAGCCCATTACAGTGTAGTGGGTTTAACAATTATGCTCTTTAACAATCTGGAACAAGCTGAAAATTGAAAACAACGCACATTGTTTATCGCTTAAACAATGTGAGAGTCTCTCAAAAATCTCAACTTGAAGATGTCGTCAACAGACAGAAACCGTCGGGTTTCATGTCGACTGACAAAAAAGACACCTTCGGGTTGTGAGGTTAAGCGACTAAGCGTACACGGTGGATGCCTAGGCAATCAGAGGCGATGAAGGACGTGCTAATCTGCGATAAGCGTCGGTAAGGTGATATGAACCGTTATACCCGACGATTTCCGAATGGGGAAACCCAGTGCAATTCGTTGCACTATCGTTTGATGAATACATAGTCAAACGAAGCGAACCGGGGGAACTGAAACATCTCAGTACCCCGAGGAAAAGAAATCAACCGAGATTCCCCTAGTAGCGGCGAGCGAACGGGGAGCAGCCCAGAGTCTTAATCAGCATCAGCATCAGGAGAACGGTCTGGAAAGTCCGGCAGTAAAGGGTGATAGCCCCGTATCCGAAGGTGTTGGTGTTGTGAACTCGACGAGTAGGGCGGGACACGTGTTATCCTGTCTGAATATGGGGGGACCATCCTCCAAGGCTAAATACTCCTGATTGACCGATAGTGAACCAGTACCGTGAGGGAAAGGCGAAAAGAACCCCGGCGAGGGGAGTGAAATAGAACCTGAAACCGTGTACGTACAAGCAGTGGGAGCACCTTCGGGTGTGACTGCGTACCTTTTGTATAATGGGTCAGCGACTTATATTCTGTAGCAAGGTTAACCGTATAGGGGAGCCGTAGGGAAACCGAGTCTTAACTGGGCGAATGAGTTGCAGGGTATAGACCCGAAACCCGGTGATCTAGCCATGGGCAGGTTGAAGGTTGGGTAACACTAACTGGAGGACCGAACCGACTAATGTTGAAAAATTAGCGGATGACTTGTGGCTGGGGGTGAAAGGCCAATCAAACCGGGAGATAGCTGGTTCTCCCCGAAAGCTATTTAGGTAGCGCCTCGTGAACTCATCTTCGGGGGTAGAGCACTGTTTCGACTAGGGGGTCATCCCGACTTACCAACTCGATGCAAACTACGAATACCGAAGAATGTTATCACGGGAGACACACGGCGGGTGCTAACGTTCGTCGTGAAGAGGGAAACAACCCAGACCGCCAGCTAAGGTCCCAAAGTCATGGTTAAGTGGGAAACGAAGTGGGAAGGCTCAGACAGCCAGGATGTTGGCTTAGAAGCAGCCATCATTTAAAGAAAGCGTAATAGCTCACTGGTCGAGTCGGCCTGCGCGGAAGATGTAACGGGGCTAAACCATGCACCGAAGCTGCGGCAGCGACATTTAGATGTTGTTGGGTAGGGGAGCGTTCTGTAAGCCTGCGAAGGTGTGCTGTGAGGCATGCTGGAGGTATCAGAAGTGCGAATGCTGACATAAGTAACGATAATGCGGGTGAAAAACCCGCACGCCGGAAGACCAAGGGTTCCTGTCCAACGTTAATCGGGGCAGGGTGAGTCGACCCCTAAGGCGAGGCAGAAATGCGTAGTCGATGGGAAACAGGTTAATATTCCTGTACTGGTGATAATTGCGATGGGGGGACGGAGAAGGCTAGGCTATCCGGGCGACGGTTGTCCCGGTTTAAGGATGTAGGCAGGTGAATTAGGCAAATCCGGTTCACTATGCTGAGGTCTGATGACGAGTCACTACGGTGATGAAGTAGCTCATGCCCCGCTTCCAGGAAAAGCCTCTAAGCTCTAGATTATCATTAATCGTACCCCAAACCGACACAGGTGGTCAGGTAGAGAATACTCAGGCGCTTGAGAGAACTCGGGTGAAGGAACTAGGCAAAATGGTGCCGTAACTTCGGGAGAAGGCACGCTGGCGCTAGGTGAAGTGGTTTACCCATGGAGCTGAAGCCAGTCGCAGATACCAGCTGGCTGCAACTGTTTATTAAAAACACAGCACTGTGCAAACACGAAAGTGGACGTATACGGTGTGACGCCTGCCCGGTGCTGGAAGGTTAATTGATGGGGTTATCCGTAAGGAGAAGCTCTTGATCGAAGCCCCAGTAAACGGCGGCCGTAACTATAACGGTCCTAAGGTAGCGAAATTCCTTGTCGGGTAAGTTCCGACCTGCACGAATGGCGTAATGATGGCCAGGCTGTCTCCACCCGAGACTCAGTGAAATTGAACTCGCTGTGAAGATGCAGTGTACCCGCGGCAAGACGGAAAGACCCCGTGAACCTTTACTATAGCTTGACACTGAACATTGAGCCTTGATGTGTAGGATAGGTGGGAGGCTTTGAAGTGTGGACGCCAGTCTGCATGGAGCCAACCTTGAAATACCACCCTTTAATGTTTGATGTTCTAACGTTGCCCCGTATCCGGGGTGCGGACAGTGTCTGGTGGGTAGTTTGACTGGGGCGGTCTCCTCCCAAAGAGTAACGGAGGAGCACGAAGGTTGGCTAAGCATGGTCGGACATCATGCGGTTAGTGCAAAGGCATAAGCCAGCTTGACTGCGAGAGTGACGGCTCGAGCAGGTACGAAAGTAGGTCTTAGTGATCCGGTGGTTCTGAATGGAAGGGCCATCGCTCAACGGATAAAAGGTACTCCGGGGATAACAGGCTGATACCGCCCAAGAGTTCATATCGACGGCGGTGTTTGGCACCTCGATGTCGGCTCATCACATCCTGGGGCTGAAGTAGGTCCCAAGGGTATGGCTGTTCGCCATTTAAAGTGGTACGCGAGCTGGGTTTAGAACGTCGTGAGACAGTTCGGTCCCTATCTGCCGTGGGCGTTGGAAGATTGAAAGGGGCTGCTCCTAGTACGAGAGGACCGGAGTGGACGCACCACTGGTGTTCGGGTTGTCATGCCAATGGCATTGCCCGGTAGCTAAGTGCGGAAGAGATAACCGCTGAAAGCATCTAAGCGGGAAACTTGCCTTGAGATGAGTCTTCCCTGACTCTTTAAGGGTCCTAAAGGAACGTTTAAGACTAAGACGTTGATAGGCTGGGTGTGTAAGCGTAGCGATACGTTGAGCTAACCAGTACTAATGAACCGTGAGGCTTAACCTGACAACACCGAAGGTGTTTTAGAGAGATTGAGTTGTTTTTGAGTAGTGAGAAGCCGAAAGGTGAAGGACACGCAGCTTGTTTGAGATTGAGGTTCTGGTTTGTGGTGAGATAACTGCAAACGGGAACGAAACAGAATTTGTCTGGCGGCAATAGCGCGGTGGTCCCACCTGACCCCATGCCGAACTCAGCAGTGAAACGCCGTAGCGCCGATGGTAGTGTGGGGTCTCCCCATGTGAGAGTAGGGAACTGCCAGACATTAAATTAAAGACTTATTGCAATGCGATAAGCAGCCGAAAGGTGAAAGAATAAGTGGAGCGGTAGTTCAGTTGGTTAGAATACCTGCCTGTCACGCAGGGGGTCGCGGGTTCGAGTCCCGTCCGTTCCGCCACTTATTAAGCCCCGTGAGATAACTCACGGGGCTTTTTACTATGTAATTTTTACTCTTTGTATTACAACTCATTTATCTAATCTCTATTTATAATTCTTATTAAAATCAAGTTATTGTATCAAAAATGCTATCGGTGATAGTAAACACTACTTATCGTTCATTAATGATGAATGAGTAGTTAATTATCACGCCAACTCTGTATTAACTTCATAAGATATAACATGCCGGCTTTGATATACTACAGGGCAGATAGTTTATGAAATTGCTAAAATGCTTTTAATTTCCAATAATTGTAGGGATCCGAAACGTGGCGAAAAGAACCTATTCAGTAAGATATATTGCAGGTCAGCCCGCTAAACGTATTCAGCCAATGCCTGTGCATATGCTAGGTGATTCATTACCCGTAGGTTTGCCTTTGTTTGCTGCGGGGGAAACCTTAGATGTTGTCACTTGGAATATTTATAAACAACAGCGCTCTAACTGGAAAGCAGTACTTAATGAGCTGGTTAAGGATAAAAAGCTTATCCTATTGCAAGAGGCTCAAATGTCACCTGAATTGATTTCTTTTGCAGCATCACACCAACTTATCGCTGATCAGGTTCCTGCTTTACCTTTTTCACCACACCCTGCTGGGGTTATGACATTAGCTACTTCACACCCTATTTATTGTTGCCCTCTGCGAGAAAAAGAACCTTTATTACGGCTAGTTAAATCTGCATTGATCACTGTTTACCCTTTACCTAATGGAAAGCACCTTATGGTAGCGAATGTACATGCCATTAATTTTAGCTTTGGTGTGGATGTTTACATTAGGCAATTAAGTAAACTCGGTGAACATATTGCTAAACACGTTGGTCCCGTTCTTTTAGCTGGTGATTTTAATGCATGGAGCCGTCAAAGAGTAAATGTATTGAAACGCTTTGTAAGAAGCGTAGGTTTAAAGGAAGTGAGTTATAATAATGACCAAAGGACTAAAGCATTTGGTAGACCTTTAGATTACTTTTTTTATAAAGGTCTCAAGGTAAAAGATAGTTATGTGATAAACACTGATGCATCAGATCATAATCCGATAATTACACAATTTGATCTGGTATAGAGATATTTAAGATTAGCTAACCTTTTTTGGGTTGCCGCTTTGTCTTACATTTTGATCTGATTCTCAAGATGTTAGAGGGCAATTCAATGCGTGTATTTTTCATTCTCTTGTTTGTATCTAGTTACGTTATGGCAGATAACAATCTACTTCTCGCTAGGCAAGCAGAACAACTTCCTCGAATTGTTATTTACGACCCTTCTTATCGACAAATTAACTATCCAAATGGGGATGTTCCTCAAGGCTATGGAGTTTGCTCTGATGTGGTTATACGAAGCTATCGCAAAATAGGTATCGATTTACAGCAACTTCTACATGAGGATATTAAGAATAATTTTAGCCAATATCCTAGCCAAAAAATATGGGGTTTAAGTAAGCCCGATACAAATATTGACCATCGTCGAGTACCAAATTTAGAAGTTTTCTTTTCACGTAAAGGTATTACTAAACCGATTACATCAAATGCAGAAGATTATTTACCGGGAGATATCGTTTCTTGGCGTTTAGATAATGGGCGTCCACATATTGGGATAGTGACTACACATAGAACGGTAGATAATAAACGGTATTTAATTATGCATAACATTGGATATGGACAAGTATCTGAAGATATATTATTTCGATGGAGTATTGTTGGTCACTACTCATACTTAAAGTAAAAGATAATCAAAAAAAAGACTATTTTATTTTCAGTAAGTGATAAATAATGTGCGTAATTATAATTTTGTTTATTTTAAATTTTTGATATTTTAATTTTCGTAATTAATTTCATTTGTTTTATTAGTATTAATTGTCAAATAAATGCATGGCAAATTATTTAATTTAAGCTATATTTATTCAATCAAGCGTTATTTACTTGAAACTCATTGAAATATAGGCGGCTATAGAATGAAAAATATTATCATCGTTGGTGGTGGAACTGGTGGCACAATGCTAGCAAACACCCTTGCTAGGAAGTTAAATAAAGATATTTTTTCTAAAAAAATAAAAATAACACTAGTTACAGATAACCCCATTCATTATTATAAACCAGCCTTTATGTATGTTGCATTTAACTTATTCTTTAAGGATGAATTAAGTCGCGATCAACAGTCATTATTACGACCAGAAATTAATTTAGTCATAGATAAAATTGATTCTTTTGACTTTAAGAATAAAGAGTTAAGAGGCCATAGTGGTAAAATATTGAATTATGATTATTTGGTTATTGCGACAGGTTGTGTACCTAGACCCGATAGAATCGAAGGATTAAAAGAGATAGGTAATCATTTTTACGCTTATGAGCCTGCACGAAAATTAGCAGATCAATTATCTAAAATAGAAAAAGGACGAATTTTTATCACGGTTTCATTTCCAGAAACGCCTAATGTACCTCATCAATGTGGCATTGCTCCAATGGAAACAACGCTGATGTTGGATGAGTTTTTGCGCAAGCGGCGTGTGAGAGACAATATTGAAATTGTTTATACCTACCCAACCGTCTCCCAGCTATTACGAAATTGTCTTTTCATGCAGCAACCCGTTTGTGAAGCTATCCCTGAAATTTTTGATATGAAGAATATTAAAGCCCAACGTGGGTTTACTTTAAATAAGGTTGATCCTGATAAAAAAATAGCTTATTCAAAAGAAGGTGATGAACAACCTTTTGATATTTTAATTAGTACCCCACCAATTACTGCGGTAGAAGCTGTTATTAATACAGGTTTAAGTGAACACAATAATGGTGAAGGCTGGTTGCCAACTGATCATGAGACTATGCAAGTTTATGGTACAGAAGGTGTTTATGTTATCGGTGATACAGTTGACTTACCAATTAGTAAGGCTGGAGGTAGCTGTCACAATCAAGCATCAATTATAGCGGATAATATTTGTGGTGAATTAACTTATGGGTATCCAGCTGCTATCTATGATGGGCGTGTACAAGCTGTTGCGCAAATGGGATTAAATGCAGGTATGCCATTACAGTATGATTACAAACACGATGTGATACCTACTCCTGCGACGAAAGTGGGAGGACTATTAAGAAATGGTTTTAATAGAGGTATCTATTGGGCCGCTATTCGTGGTTTAGTGTAAAGGGAGATTAATTATGTCAAATGATAATGCACAATCTAAATTAATCGAGTTAATTAACTCTGAATCTGCGGCTCACCTTGCTGATAAATTATCACCTTTATTACAATTAAAACGTTTAGATAATATTGTTGATTTACTTTCTTTGATATCTGATCTCGTTGATATTTTAGATTTGGCTACAGTAGAAAAATTAGCGAATTCATTTGAAGATACGTTATCGCCAGTTTGGGAGCTAAGTACTGCGTATAACATGGCTAAAATGGAATCGGTATATGATGATAAAAAACAAAACTTTCGTTCAGTTTATAGCTTATTGAAGGATCCAAATACATTACGGGGAATAAGTATCCTACTCAGAACATTGCAAATTATGGGTTCAAGGGTACCTCTATCCAATGAAAAGTAATTTTTTAGGAGAGTGGTATGAGCGTAAATAAAACTAATGCTTTCGAAACAAGGATTATACATAGTTTTTATAACCAACAAGAAAATAAAGGTGCATTGGTACCTCCTGTATATCAAACATCTACCTACTCATTTAGTAGTGCAGAAGAAGGGGCTGCTTGCTTCAGTGGAGAAAAAGATGGTTATATTTATACAAGGATCAATAATCCTACTTTAGATTTATTAGAGAAAAGGATTGCAGATTTAGAAGGTGGAGAAGCTGCCATTGTATTTTCATCAGGAATGGGAGCAATAACATCAACCTTTTGGTCCTTAGTAGTTCCTGGTGACGAAATATTAGTGGATATGACAGTTTATGGATGTACTTACTCATTTTTCCATGGTGGTCTTGAGCGGTTTGGTCTTAAAGTACGTCATATTGATATGAGTGACCCAACAAATGTGGCTAATGCAATAACTGAAAATACCCGCGCTATTTTCTTTGAGTCGCCAGCTAACCCTGATATGCGTTTAGTGGACATACAAGCAGTTAGCCAAATAGCTAAATGTAACAATGTGATCGTGATAGTTGATAATACCTACTGTACACCTTACATGCAGCAACCTCTCACTTTAGGAGCAGATATTGCCATTCATTCATTAACAAAATATATGAGTGGTCATGGTGATGTAGTCGCGGGTGCTGTGATTACAACCAAAGAAATCGCCGCGAAAATTAGAATGGTAGGCCTAAAAGATATGACTGGCGCTTGTTTGTCACCACATGATGCTAGTTTAGTGATGAGAGGAATGAAGACCTTACCCGTGCGCTTAGAACGTATTGTGAAGAATGCTCAAATTGTTGCACAATATTTAGAGTCACACCCTAAAATAGCCTCTGTTATTTATCCAGGTTTACCCAGTTTTAAACAATATGAGCTTGCGAAAAAGCAGATGAAACTTGCAGGTGGAATGATTGCCTGTGAAATAAAGGGGGGACTAGAATCAGGTAAGCATTTTTTAAACCGTCTTAATTTGTTCTCTAGAGCTGTTAGTTTAGGAGATTGTGAATCTTTAGCGCAGCACCCTGCCAGTATGACGCATTCAACCTATACGCCTGAAGAGCGCCAATTTTATGGGATCAGTGATGGACTACTTCGATTATCTATTGGTTTGGAAGATGTTAATGATTTGATTGAAGATCTTGAGCAAGCTCTCCAATAATAAGTGGATAAAAAACGCCCCAACGGATTAAATTGGGGCGCAGGCTTTTGATATTAAGTTATTAGTTGAAAATCAAGCAACTGATGTTTCAATTTAATTCTGAGAGGCGTCACCTTTTTGGAACGAGCGCATAATAAAGAAAGTTATTGTCAGTATTACTACCCATACACAGCCAACAATTAAGGCTATCTGAGTATCTTTAAAAAACCCGAGTAATGCGATAACGAACGCCATAAATGCAATGGTGATCGCAGGGCCGATAGGCCAAAATGGCACCGGAAATTTCAATTTTTTAACTTCTTCTTTGCTCATTTTACGGCGCATCGCTACTTGAGACAGTAAGATCATTAACCAAACCCATACCGTTGCAAAGGTAGCAATTGATGCAATAATAACGAAGATCCGCTCAGGTAACAGGTAATTGAGGTAAACACCGAGTAACATAACAACTGACATCACTAAAACAGTGACCCATGGCACACCATTGCGTGTGAGCTTAGTGAAAACTTTAGGTGCCTGTTTATCTTGAGCCATACCATACATCATACGTCCAGCACCAAAAATATCACTGTTAATAGCGGAAACGGCTGCGGTTATCACGACGATATTTAGAATGTTTGCAGCAGAGGAAATGTTTAAGCTAGAAAAAATTTGGACAAATGGGCTACCATTTTGGCCAATTTGGTTCCATGGATAGATACACATCAATATAAATAGTGTTAATCCATAAAATAATAAAATACGAATAGGAACGGCATTGATGGCTTTAGGAATTGTTTTTTCTGGATTTTGAGCTTCACTTGCTGTGATACCAATCACTTCAATACCACCAAAGGCAAACATCACTATAGCTAAAGAGGCTATCACCCCAGCTATACCATTAGGCATAAAACCGCCATGCTCCCAGAGGTTTTGAATACCAACAGCATGATCCGTTTCTTTACCGAATCCATAAAACATAAGAAAGGCACCACCAACAATCATGGCAATGATTGCGGTAACTTTGACGATGGATAACCAAAACTCCATTTCGCCAAAAATTTTCACGTGGCAGAGATTAAGTGCGCCAATAAATAAAACAATGCTGAGTACCCATATCCACTGATCTACATGCGGAAACCAAAAGCCCATGTACATCCCAAATGCAGTAATATCGGCAAGGCAGACAACAAGCATTTCAAAAACATAGTTCCAGCCAGTCAGGAAACCTGCTAATGGCCCCATATAATGGCTAGCGTAGTGAGAGAATGAGCCAGGCACTGGGTGGTGAACTGCCATTTCACCTAAGGCACGCATAACCATAAAAACGGCTGCGCCACCAACCATATAGGCAATAAGAACAGCGGGGCCAGCCGCTTGTATTGCAGAGGCTGAGCCATAAAACAGGCCCGTACCAATAGCGGAGCCAAGCGCCATAAAGCGAATGTGCCGGACACTCAATCCCTTTCTAAGTTGGTTTGTTTTACTACTTTGCATGTTTTTTCCTGTCGTGATCTACCGAATATTGTTTCGGTTTTTTTATCTGATGTACTTCTTCTAATCCAAGCTAGTTACATTACCATAAAGTAGGATAACCAGAGAAAGATATCTACGATATACTTGTCATACTTTAAGTTGAAGGTCTTTGAGTGGCGATGTGCACGTATGCCAGCTACATAATTTTCTATGCAGCTTATTGGCTTAGCTGCAACCTTAATTATTTAGAGTATACAATACACATTATGCTGACAGCGTTAGAGAGTGCGATGAATTACCCAATTAATGAAATTTTTCAAACATTACAAGGTGAAGGTGTGTTCACCGGTGTTCCTGCCATTTTTATTCGTTTACAAGGTTGCCCTGTGGGTTGTAGTTGGTGCGATACCAAACACACGTGGGAAAAAGAAAAGGATAAAGAAGCAACGCTTGGTGATATTGCACTAAAAACTATTGATACAGACAGATGGGCGCTAGCTAACAGTAATGAACTGATTAACCTGATGAATGAAAAAGGTTATACAGCAAAGCATATTGTCATTACCGGTGGGGAGCCATGTATTTATGATTTAGTTCCTTTAACCAGCGAATTAGAAAAACAAGGCTATCAATGCCAAATTGAAACCAGTGGAACTTATCCGATCCAATGCTCTGCTCAAACGTGGGTAACAGTTTCTCCTAAAGTGGGTATGAAGGGGGGGTTACAGGTGCTTACGGATTCAATCAATCGAGCGAATGAAATTAAGCACCCAGTGGCACGTGCAAGAGATATTGATGATTTGGATAGCTTACTCGCAAGGCGTACTGTACTGAATACTCCGATTGTTGCATTACAACCGATTAGTCAAAAAGCTTCAGCAACTAAACTGTGTATTGATACGTGTATTGAGCGTAATTGGCGGCTTTCAATTCAAACACATAAATATTTGCATATTGCTTGATGTGCCGCGATGCTCACGGCATATCAGTCATAGCATTACTCACCGCGGTAAATACAGCCTGCATTACAGGTTTCTTTAACGGTAACAGCGCTTAAGAGTGGCAAGAGGGGTTTGGTTTTATGCCAAATCCAGCTTGCTAGCACTTCACTGGTTGGATTTTCAAGGCCATCAATATCATTCAAATAATAGTGATCAAGCTGATCTAAAATGGGTTTAAAGGCTTGCTTGACGTCACCAAAATCAATAATCCAACCACTTTTTGTGTCAACCTCACCCGTTAGCTCTAATCTAACCATGAAAGAATGGCCATGAAGGCGACCGCATTTATGGCCTTCTGGTACATGAGGTAGCTTGTGAGCGGCTTCAAAATGAAAATCTTTATAGATACTTGTTGTCATAATACACTCCTAATAAATCAAAACGCAGCGTATCCTACTGTAATTTGTCCTTCAAGCTACTTATTTTACCGAATTATCAATAACCGTTTTTATGAGTATGATCTACAAACGAATTTCATTAGGCTTTTTAGCTATTACTTATGGCAATACTTTCTTATCCCATTATTGGAGGGTGTTATAACCTGACAAACTATCGGGGTAGTCATTGATGGTAAGCAACTCTGGGGTTACAGGATAATGACAAATAAACAGCCTCCAATATCGGCATTGCCAATATCAACGGAGCAACTTTCTCGTTTGCAGACAGCGGTTGATGACTTTTCATCACACCAGCTTGCTTGGCTGTCTGGATATTTGTGGGGAATGGTCAATCAAAATACGGTGACAAGTGTACCGACTAGTGCACCTGTCCCACAAAATGAAACGATAACCATCCTTTCTGCTTCACAGACAGGAAATGCACGTCGTTTAGCTGAACAATTAAGAGAACGGTTAATAAGCGAAAAGCTTAATGTAAACTTAGTGAATGCGGGGGAATATAAATTTAAGCAAATCGCTCAAGAAAAAGTATTAGTCATTGTTGCATCAACGCAAGGTGAAGGAGAACCAGCTGAAGAGGCTGTTGCTCTATATAAATATTTGTATTCGAAAAAGGCACCAGCTCTTAATGATACCGCCTATGCTGTTTTTGCACTTGGTGATTCGTCCTATGAAAAATTCTGCCAAGCAGGTAAAGATTTTGATACTCAATTGGCGAAGTTAGGTGCGCAATCATTACTTAATAGAATTGATGCAGACGTAGAATATCAAGCTGAGGCTGAAAGGTGGGTTGAAGAATTAACGCAGTTGCTTAAAGCAAGAGTTCCATCACAAACTGCTAGCCAGTTAATCGCGGCTCAGACTGGTTCGGTTGATGAAATCCATACATCACCTTATACAAAAACCGCACCTCTTACAGCATCCTTGTCTGTAAATCAAAAAATCACAGGCCGTAATTCATTAAAGGATGTTCGTCATATAGAAATTGATTTGGGGGACTCAGGCCTGCGTTATCAGCCGGGGGATGCGCTAGGGGTATGGTTTGATAACGATCCTTTGCTTGTTGATGAGTTAGTACAGCTCTTATGGTTAAAAGGTGATGAAAGTGTTCATGTAGGTGAAAATACTTATACTCTTCGTGAAGCATTGACTCATCATTTAGAGCTCACACAGAACACCCATTTAATTGTTGAAAAATATGCACATCTTTCAAAAGATGATTCATTGTTGGGTTTGATCAGTGATAAACAAGCTATTTTGCATTTTGCGCAAAATACGCCGATCGTGGACATGGTAAGGCATGCAGCGGCGCAACCGACGGCTCAAGAGTTTGTTGATATTTTAAGGCCATTGACTCCAAGGTTATATTCTATCGCCTCTTCACAGGCAGAAACAGAAGATGAAGTTCATGTCACCGTGGGAGTCGTGCGTTATGACATCGATGGTCGTGCGCGTACTGGCGGCGCTTCAGGGTTTTTAGCGGATCGTTTAAAAGAAGGTGATGAGTTACGTGTTTTCATTGAGCACAATGATAACTTTCGCCTTCCCAGTGATACCTCAAAACCTGTGATTATGATTGGCCCTGGTACTGGTATTGCCCCTTTTAGAGCGTTTATGCAGCAACGCGATAATGATCAAGCAACAGGAAAGAATTGGCTATTTTTTGGTAATCCACACTTTGTTGAAGATTTTTTATATCAGGTGGAATGGCAACGTTACGTGAAAGATGGGCTACTCACTCATATTTCACTAGCTTGGTCGCGCGATCAAGCTCAAAAAGTGTATGTGCAAGATAAGCTACGCGAAGAAGGTGAACAGGTATGGCGTTGGATTGAAGAAGGTGCGCATATTTATGTTTGTGGTGATGCTAATCATATGGCACGTGATGTTGAACAGGCTTTACTGGATATCATCAGCCAATACGGAAATATGGATAACGAATCGGCGGATGAATTTTTAAGTGAGCTGCGCGTAGAGCGCCGGTATCAGAGGGATGTCTACTAATGAGCGAAAAAAAATATGGGCCTTTGGTCGTAGAAGGCAAGCTCGCTGATAGTGAGCGGATGAAAAATGACAGTAATTATTTACGCGGAACGATTAAAGAAGATTTAAAAAATGGATTAAGCGGTGGTTTTGAGGGAGATAACTTCTTGCTGATCCGTTTTCATGGCATGTACCAACAGGATGATCGGGATATTAGAGCTGAACGAGCGGAACAAAAGTTAGAACCTCGTCATGCAATGATGCTGCGTTGTCGGCTACCTGGGGGCATTATCACGCCGAAACAGTGGCTTGATATCGATAGATTTGCATCGGAACACACGTTATATGGCAGTGTGCGTATCACTAACCGGCAGACATTTCAGTTTCACGGTATTTTAAAAGGTGACGTGAAGCCTGCTCATCAAATGTTGGCTCATGTCGGTTTAGATGCATTAGCGACAGCGAATGATGTCAACCGTAATGTGTTATGTACATCTAACCCTGTACAGTCAGAATTACATCAACAGGCTTATGAATGGGCTAAAAAAATCTCTGAGCACTTATTACCGAAAACAAGTGCTTATGCAGAGATTTGGCTTGATAAAGAGAAAGTGGTTACGACAGATGAAGAGCCCATTTTAGGTAAAACTTATTTGCCTCGAAAATTTAAGACATCGGTAGTGATCCCACCACTTAATGATGTGGACTTACATGCGAATGACATGAACTTTATCGCAATAGCACAAGATGGTGAGCTGATTGGTTTTAACGTGCTGGTGGGCGGTGGCCTTGCTATGACCCATGGGGATACGGCGACCTTTCCTCGATTAGCTAGCGAGTTTGGGTTTATTGCATTGAAGGACACTTTGGCTATTGCTGAAGCGATAGTGACCACTCAACGTGATTGGGGTAATCGAACTGAACGTAAAAACGCAAAAACCAAATATACCCTTGAACGGGTCGGTGTTGAGGCGTTTAAACAGGAAGTGGAGCGACGTTCAGGGGTCACATTCGGTGATATCCAACCTTATCAATTTACTCATAGAGGGGATCAGATTGGTTGGCTAAAAGGGATAGACGATCGTTGGCATCTCACGTTGTTTATTGAAAATGGTCGTTTAATTGATCTTCCTAATAAACCGTTAAAAACGGGGGTCGCTGAAATAGCCAAGATCCACCAAGGTGACTTCCGTTTAACCGCAAATCAAAACTTAATTATTGCGGGTGTGCCTGAAGAAGAAAAATCACGGATTGAGTCGATTGCGCGTGCACATGGTTTAATCAGTGATGAAATCACTTCACAGCGTGAAAATTCAATGGCCTGTGTTTCTTTTCCGACGTGCCCATTAGCGATGGCAGAAGCGGAACGTTTTTTACCAGAATTTGTTACGCAAGTTGAACAGATCATGTCATCACATGGTGTGGGCCATGAACACATTGTATTACGTGTCACCGGATGCCCAAATGGTTGTGGTCGTGCAATGCTGGCTGAAGTTGGGTTAGTGGGGAAAGCCCTTGATCGATATAACTTACATTTAGGGGGAAATCGTATAGGAACACGCATCCCTCGTATGTACCGAGAAAATATTAGTTCAGCAGAAATTTTATCTATACTTGATACCTTGATAGGCCGTTGGGCAAAAGAGCGTGAGGATCAAGAAGGATTTGGTGATTATTTAATTCGTAGTGATGTTGTGAAACCGGTGCTTAATTCTGCGGTTGATTTCTATGAGGTAAAGGAGGCAGTATGAGTCAGCTTGAACTTACTGAAGTATTAAATTTAGATAAGCAACAGCAAACTGCCTATTTATCTGATTTTAATGCTCAGTTAGAAAAACAGGATGCAATAAAAAGGATTGAATGGGCTCTAGAGCATTTACCCAATCAATTTGTATTATCATCCAGTTTTGGTATACAAGCTGCACTAACGTTGCATATGGTGACACAAGCATTGCCTGATATACCTGTTATTTTAACTGATACTGGGTATCTATTTCCTGAAACTTATCATTTTATTGAACAGTTAACAGAGAAGCTTAATTTAAACTTACAGGTTTATCGGGCTGCAAAATCACCTGCATGGCAGGAAGCTATCTATGGTCAATTATGGGCGCAAGGGCTAGACGGTATAGAACAATATAATCAGCTCAATAAAGTTGAGCCAATGGAGCGCGCTTTGCATGAATTAAATGCACAAAGTTGGTTTTCAGGGCTACGTAGAGAGCAATCGGCAAGTCGCTCCACATTACCTGTGTTGAGTATTGGTCGAGGGATCTTCAAAGTCTTGCCAGTGATTGATTGGAATAATCGTCAAGTACACGAGTATTTGACCAAATATGATTTACCTTATCATCCTCTTTGGGAGCAAGGATACCTATCTGTTGGTGATACTCACACAACTCGTAAATGGGAACCGGGTATGAGTGAAGAAGAAACCCGTTTTTTTGGTTTAAAGCGAGAGTGTGGGCTGCATGAAGGGTAAGTTACTGCAAATAACTTGAGTGGCTGACCAGATAAATCAGCCACTCAATGTTTAATTCAATTTTAGAATAAGTATTTAAATCTGACTCTGGAGCCATAACGATCTTTATCGCTATTTTTCACTTCGATATCTTTACCATCAATTACAGAGTAGTAAGCGCCAATATAAATTTTAAAATTATCCATATCAAGTATGTTTGGTAACTCATATGAAGTATATAAAGTATGAATATCATATTTTCCTGGACCAAAAATGACTTCATTATCAATATCACTATCATAATTTAATGCGTAGGACTTGATATCATTATGAGCGTAAATATAACCTAGCTGTAAACGGCGCCATAAAATATTAGCACCAGTAGTAAAATCTGTTTCATTGCTAGCATCTAAATAAGCCGTACTCCAGTTTACGTCGATACCATTTGTTGGATCATTTTTTAAGCTATTCCAACCTAGAGTTAAACCATATCCATTACGCTTAGATTGGTTTTTAAACTCATCTGTATTTTTATCTTCATAGCCATAAGCATTTTGAATAACATTACTTTCAATAGCGGCGGCTACTTTAAAGTTGTCTTTATTCCAAGCGATCACAGGTCGAACATAGATAACATTTTTCTTATTGATTTGTTTTCGCCCATGGTATTCGCCATCGGTAAAGATACTGGTGCCATCTTCAATTAATAGATTTGTTTCAAAATACCAATTATCGTATTTAGTATTAAACATCATGCTGCCGCCACTATTGCTTCTTCCTCGGCCTTCTTTCATCATATAGATATAGCCAAAGCCATCGCTATAGGTATCATTCGCGGTATTACCTGAATACTCAATAAAGGTATCTTGATTTAATGGGAACATATCGTAGGCTTCATAGCGGCCTAATTTTATTTGCCAACTCTCTTTTTTACCAAAATAGAAATTGGCATCATCTAGACCAATTTGTCCATTAATATTAGCGAGTGGTTGAACGGAAAAGCCTGCGTAGTTGTTATTCTCTAAGGAACGCTCACCATCAAGTCCAATTAGAATACGGCCATTAATTCCCCATTTATCGTAATCACCAAAATCTTTATCTTTTCCTGCCTGAGTATTTACTGAGGTCAATTGTCCTTTTTTACTGGCAATATCAGTATTAAATTCGACATCACCGTAAAGTTTAAGTTTGCCATATTGGTTATTGGTTTCGATTAAATGTGGGGCTTCAGTATGATTTGTTGTGGCTGTTGTATTATTGATTGGTTGATTAATAACTTGACGATTTTGTAATGCTTTTTCTAAATTAGCTGCTTTTTGTTCAGCAAGTTCTGCTCTTTTTTCAGCAGCAAGTGTTCTTTGCTCTAAAAGCGCTAAACGTTGCTCTATTGATAGAGAGCTTGTATTAGCTTCGGTTATAACAGGCATAGCTAATCCTAAGCTAACAGCAGTAGCTAATAGTTTTGTTTTCATTCTTTATTCCTTGTTTATATCTGGATGGAAAACAGAGTTTCCATCCGATAATTTATTATTTGATTAGTGTATGTATGTTTATTTCAGTTAATGAGTACACTTCACGATCAGCTTCATGCAGTGGGCCTTCAGCGATAATACCAATAGCATAAATTCTCGCTTTTTTAAGAGCTTGTATTCCTGCCATTGAATCTTCAAAACCAACACAATACTGAGCAGGCACATCAATGAGCCGCGCTGCTTTTAAAAAGATTTCAGGATCGGGTTTACCTTGTTTTAATGACTGAGGATCAACAATAGATTGAAAATAGTGCTTTATAGCCAATTTTTTCAATATCGTTGGCGCATTTTGGGATGCAGAGGCAATAACACAAGGTATATTGTATTGGTTAGCCTGCTTAATTAAATCTAATACGCCAGGTAAAATATCTTTTGGGCTAATGTTATCGAGTAACTTTAAATAATATTCATTTTTTCTTTCAGAGAGCATATTTTTCTCTTCAATAGTAAATGAATTTTGTTTATTACCATGACGTAAAATTTTATCTAATGACTCTACACGGCTAATTCCTTTTAAGGATTGGTTGAATTGTTCATCAATGTCAATCCCGATTTCGCTAGCCAGCTTTTTCCAAGCTAAATAATGGTAACCGGCGGTATCAACAATAACACCATCAAGATCAAATATGAGTCCTTTAACCATTAGCGTTACCCTCCTTAGAATTTAAGGATAAAGGTGTGTTAGGAACAAGGCTATAGAGGTGGTTATTGATTGATATTGTGCATGCTTTATCACTCATAACGGTAATATTGTTATAAGTTACCTTGATGTGAAACAAAGCACATTGGTGCCTTAATTTAAAACTTAGGCCTTGCCACTGTTTAGGTAACGATGGTGCGATATTAAGAATATCTTGTCGAATATCGACACCAGCGTAAGCCATGATCGTAGTATTTAAAGTCGCAGCCATCACTCCGGTATGTATGCCTTCAGCTGTCGTTCCACCTTGAATATCGTTGTAATCTGAGTACAAAGCATCCTGATAAAGTTGCCACGATAGGTCATGGAGCTGTATTTGTTCGGCTAAATAAGCATGAACAATGCGTGATAAGGTTGACCCATGAGAGGTGCGTTTAAGGTAATAATGTAGATTTTTCTCTGCAAAGCTTTCAGATAATGAGTGGCCCAGAGATTCAATTAAAGATTTCACAGTTGTTTTATCTAAGTTATTAAACAACATGAGTGTGTCGGCTTGTTTAGCGACTTTGAAATCATCTGCTGATTTATTTTCTTTACGTAGGATCCGATCCATTCGATAAATATTGCCATATTTCTGGCGATAACTTTCCCAGTCGAGATCATCTAACGCAAAGTAGCCTGCAAATTGCTCAATAACGTCATCTTGATTTAGCGTGACAGCGAGCTGCGTTTTAATTTGGCAGAGCTTGTCGAGCGTATTTGCAGAAAAACCAAATTCAGATAATTTGTCAGTAAAACGTTTATCGCGATACAGAGTCGTCATCTCATTGAAAAGCCACGCCACCATTAAATTGGTATAGGCATTATCTTTTAGGCCACCTTCTTGAGCATCGGCATATTTTTCATGAAATTCATCGGGACCCATGACGCCACTGATATGAAAACGTTGGTCTTGCTCATCCCACTGACATAGGCCAAGCCAAAATAACGTGATGTCATTGAGCAGCTCTAAGCCATACTCTTTCATAAATGGGTTATCAAGGGTATTACGCCAATATAGCCACACGTTGTAAGCGATGGCTAATGAAACATGGCGTTGGCGACAACTGTGGTCAGGATCCCACTGACCAGATAATGGATTTAAATGCAGAACTTGAGTTTGCTCTGTACCATCGTGACCTGACTGCCATGGGAACATAGCGCCTTGGAAACCAGCGGCCTTCGCTGCGAGTCGGGCAGTTTCTAATCGACGATAGCGATAGAGTAAAAGTTGGCGAGCGGTATCAGGGAAATGCATGATATAAAATGGGAAAATGAAGATCTCATCCCAAAAAATATGCCCTCGATAAGCTTCTCCGTGTAGCCCTCGTGCGGTGACGGAAACATCAAGTTTATTTTTTTCGTTACTAAACGGTGACGCTGATGAAAGTAAATGGTAGGTATGTAGACGTAATAATTTTTGCGTCATTAAATCCCCTGATACTGCAATATCAGCTTCATCCCATAAAGTTTGCCATGCTTGTTTTGTTTCTGCTAACTGGGTTTGCCAAGAGGGAAGTTCCCATTTTGTAATATCTTGCCAATTATCGGGGTAAGCCGTAGATGTGGTTAGCGCGACACTTTTTTCAACAGTATAGGGGGTATTTTTCTGAGCATTGAATATGATACTTTGCTCAACAACTGAGTCAGAAAAATGGCAAATAATGTCTTGTGGTGAAAAGAAATCACCACAAAGAGAGGATGCTAAGCCAATCCCTATTTTTGATTGATGAGTTTGAGCTAACAGATAAGCATTTTGTTGCTTTGCACCACCTTCTAACACACTGTAATGGTTTTGATTTAGGCTACGATATCGTTCTACTCCCGCATTACAAGTGTTCCCTTCTAAGCGAGTGAGAAGGGTCATTTCGCCAGAAAAATTTAACGGAATAAATTGGTAATGTAGGCAGTAATGAGACATATTTGCCATATTGGCAAATTTGAAACAGCGAATATTCAGTTGTTTCCCGTCTGTTGTTTCAATAAGCCAGTCAGAAGATAGGACACCGGTTTTAAAATCTAAATGGCGGGTTAGAGCAAGTGTGGTTACATTATTTGGATGAATGTAGTCGCCATCTCCGATTTTAAGCGAAATAAACTGGCCATTAGGTGCATTAACAAAGTCTTCGTTGACCACTTGGTGATCGTTGACTTGAGAGGTTGCTTGATTATATAGGCCTGCAATATAAGTTGCAGGGTAATAATCATGACTAGCTGTCATCTCCGGTAATGTACCGCGCAGGCCAATATACCCATTTGCCACCGTTAGTAGTGACTCTTGGCAATACTCATCTTTCCCTGACGTTAAACCGGAATACTCAATTGACCAAGTAAGTTCTTTTTCCCGATGAATGAATTTCCTCTCTAAGCTGTTCTGTTGATTTACTTCCCTGATATTTTCAATAATAAATGGCTTATTAAGAGATTCAGTAAATAAATTTGCGACATCAATAGTTTTATTATCTTGTGTTTTTATCACATAAGATTTTTTTCCATCGCCATCGACTGGCCGTTGTATAACGCCACCGTCAATCAATTGAAAGTCGCTATTTATTTTCTTAGCAATATTTAACCAGTCATGATAAGTACTATTTACGGTGTCAAAGGTGTAATCATATTTATTATTATTGTACCCAACAGACACGCTGATATCTGTAAAAGCAATGTATAAGTAATTCATAATAAACCTTAAATTTGATGATATATTAATTAGTTTGTAGCGTGCCTTTTCTTTCTTTATAGCGATAGGCGATAACGGTTAATGCAATGGGAACGACAACGGCGATGACCATAGCGAACAGGTAAACTAACCAATAAGTTGGTTGTATCGATAAAATGCCAGGTAAACCACCCACGCCAATACCATTAGATAGAACATGGTTTAAACCGCAAACCAATCCTGCGAGTGAGGCACCAACCATCGCACATAGCATTGGGAAGCCATATTTTAGGTTAACACCATACATAGCCGGCTCTGTTACACCCAAATAGGCTGAAATAGCGGCTGGGATAGTAATTTCATGTTCATTTGCTTTACGGCTAACAATAATGATACCGACAACCGCTGAAGCTTGGGCAATATTTGATAATGCGATAATAGGCCAAATAGGGGTGCCGCCGTAACTTTGAGTCATCTGTAAGTCGATCGCTAAGGTTGTGTGATGTAACCCTGTGATCACCATTGGCGAGTAGAAAAAACCGAAGATAGCTGAGCCAATAGGCGCAAAGTCACCTAGCATTAATAGCTTGATGACTTCGGCAATACCGTTGCCAATGCTTCTGCCAATAGGGCCTAAGATAACGTGTGCGACGAAGACTGAGATAATCAATGTGACGATTGGAACAATAACCAATTTTAAATAATCGGGAATGTAACGGCGTAAACGGGTTTCAAACCAGCCGAGGAATAAACCTGCTAAGATAGAAGGGATGACTTGCGCCTGATAACCGACTTTCTCAATTGTAAACAGCCCAAAGTTCCAAACATCAGGGATTTGTGAGCCTAAATTATAGGCATTCATTAGCTGAGGAGAAACTAAAGTGATCCCTAATACTAAACCTAGGGCTGGAGTACCCCCCATCTTTTTAGTTGCAGACCAGCAGATGCTAACAGGTAAAAAGTGGAATATTGCTTCACAAGGTAACCATAGGAAATCATAAATAGGCTTTAACCAAGGATAAAAATAGGTTAAAGGTTTATTATCCGATACAGGCATCTCACCAATAACGTTACGCAAACCTAAAAGTAAACCACCACAAATTAAAATAGGTAATAGTGGTACGAATATCTCTGCCAAATTTGCGATAAGCCTTTGCCAAAAACTCATATTTTTTTTGGCATCAGACTTTACTTCATCTTTACTTTTTGTTTGTAACTCAAGATGCTTTGAAAGAATTTGATAATAGTGGTCAACATCGACACCAATAATAACTTGGAACTGTCCGGCATTATTAAAACACCCCTTAACAAAAGGGATTTGTTTTATTTTATCTATTTCTGTGATATTAGGGTCATTAAGAACAAAGCGCAGCCTTGTTAAGCAGTGAGAAACACTAATAATATTATTTTTACCGCCAATCAGTGCAACAAGTTCTTCAATGGCCTTTAAATCTTTGGCACTAGGCATATTTATTTTCTCATCGTAGTTATGTTTTTTTTAATATATATCCTTGTTGTCATTATTTGAACGGGAACGTTCCCATAACTAGACGATGATCACAAGTAATAATAATTACTTTCTTAAGTTATTAATTTAATTTATCACTGGAGATAATGATTTTTTGTGGCGGAACATCTTCTTTTGCCATTTTAATCAATATATTAGCAGCCTCTTTCCCACTTTCTCTAAAGCCTAAACGGTAGAATTTGGTTTGAGGAAATAAAAAGGCCAGTAAATCATTTCGCCCAATACAGGCCACATCGATATGGTTCATGTTTTGTTCGGATAAATACTTTTGTACACCAAATGCTAATGAGTCTGTTGCGCACAGTATGGCTTGTGGTGATGTGGTTAAGATCTCTTTAGCAAGCATATAGCCACTTTGGTAATTAAGTTCACCTAATTGTGCGTGAGGGGTTAAACCTTGCTGCTGACAATAGTGTAGATAAGATTGGTAACGGAGTAGGCCCGTTGTTTCATCGTGAACATTGATCCCGATATAACTTATTTGTTGGTAATTTTTTTGTTTATGAAAATAGTGCATAAGGTTTTTAACCGCACTTTCATCATCGTGACAAATAGAGACAAAACCTTCTAATGGTCGCGCAATAACAACCATTTTTTGTTTCCAATTGGAGAGCTTATTGATATCAATGCCTGAAAAAGCAAAAAAGACAATCCCATCAACCTTTTGGCGAGTAAGCATTTTAATATGTTCTTCAACTTTTTCCGGTTTAAATTGACTCTCTAAAATAATAGGGTCGATATTATTTTGATAGAAAATAGGTAGCATGGAACTGACTGCTTGGTTTTCAGCATAAGAATCTAAACGCGTCATGATGATGCCGAAAGAGCGGTTTGAATAGCCTCGCATTGCACGTGCAGATTTTGAGGGAGTAAATTGGTATTTTTCAATTATTTGATTAACTTTTTGCCGAGTCTCTTCATTAACCATTGGGTCTTGATTAATCACCCTTGAAACTGTTGATTTACCTACGCCACATAGCTTTGCAATATCATTAATGGTGAGTTTCTTTTTATCCGTTTTTATCATAATGTTTTGTCTTTATTAGCTAAATACTTATAAGGGCTTGGTCATTTATATTTATTTTCTATTTATGTGCTTAGTCTAACTCATTTTTTTCAAGGCATCTGTAGAAAAGAAGCGAACAATATTTATCTTAGTCGTGAAATTGCGTTTTGCTTTGATGTCATTATGAGTATTTCTTCTTCATAACTCATTAGGCTGACTTATTCCTTTAGGTTACATCTAATAAACTTTTAGCATTTCATAACCCCACTTGCACGCCATATAGTCAATTTAAATAGTCGTTTTAAAAAAGTTATATAACACCGGAAGAGCAAGATGGAATATTTACCATTATTTGTGGATTTACGTTCCCGCAAGGTTGTCTTGGTTGGGGGAGGCGATGTTGCCGCACGCAAAGCGGAACTATTGTTACGCGCTAATGCGGCTTTGGTGATTATTGCGCCGGCACTTAATTCAGCTTTACAACAACTTTGTGAGCAACAATATTTCACGTGGATTGAGGGGGAATATCATCCACAACATATTGAGAAGTCTTATTTGGTGATTGCTGCCACTGACGATGCTGAATTGAATAAGAAAATTTTTCATGATGCAGAGAAACAACAAATTTTTGTCAATGTTGTTGATGATAAACCGTTGTGTTCTTTTATTGTCCCTTCAATCATCGATAGAGATCCTGTCGTGATTGCGATTTCTTCTGGTGGTACCGCGCCTGTTTTGGCTCGCTTATTACGTGAAAAATTAGAAACGATGCTACCAAGTTATTTGGGCCATATGGCTGAAATAGCCGGGCGGTGGCGAGAAAAAGTGAAATCATCAATTAGCAGCATGCGTGAGCGCAAACGTTTTTGGGAAAAAAGTTTCAGTGGCCACTTTGCCTCATTGGTCGAAAAAGGCCAGCTATCACAAGCCGAATTGCAATTAGAAAAGCAATTGTATGAACCCGATAATACGGGGGAGCTGGTTTTAGTCGGAGCGGGTCCTGGAGATGCTGGGTTATTAACGCTTAAAGGCTTACAAGTTTTGCAAAATGCCGATGTCGTTTTATATGACCATCTTGTCAGTGATGAAGTCCTTGAGTTAGTGCGACGAGATGCAGACAAAATTTGTGTTGGGAAACGTGCTAAAGCGCATTCGGTCTTACAAGAAGAAACCAATGCTTTAATCGTGACGTTTGCATCGCAAGGGAAGAAAGTAGTCCGATTAAAAGGTGGTGATCCATTTGTTTTCGGGCGTGGTGGTGAAGAGCTGCAAATTGCTGCGGAGGCTGGTATTCCATTTCAGGTGGTTCCTGGGATCACCGCGGCAATAGGGGCAACTGCATACGCCGGTATTCCTCTGACACATCGTGAGCACTCTCAGAGCGTGACATTTATCACGGGTCATTGCAAAGAGGGAGGAAATGAACTTGATTGGCCAGCACTTGCACGAGGCAATCAAACATTAGCCATCTATATGGGAACAGTAAAAGCTGAGCATATCAGCCAACAACTGATCCACTTTGGACGCTCACCAAAAACGCCTATTGCCGTGATCGGCTGTGGCACTCGGCAAAACCAACACGTGTTGAGTGGCAAGCTGTATGAGCTGGCTGAATTGGCTCATCAGGCTCCAGCGCCTGCGTTATTGGTGATTGGTGAGGTTGCCGCTTTGCATCAGCAATTGGCTTGGTTCGGTGATCAGGTTGAAAAAAACAGATGGCGTTCAGCCGTGTTGGAATTGGCTTAATTAAGGAGGCCATCATGAATGAGAAACGATTAACCCATTTACAGCAGTTGGAAGCAGAAAGCATTCATATTATCCGTGAAGTGGCGGCTGAATTTGAAAACCCAGTCATGCTTTATTCCATCGGCAAAGATTCATCTGTTATGTTGCATTTGGCACGCAAGGCTTTTTACCCTGGAAAACTGCCATTTCCGTTATTACATGTTGATACCGGATGGAAGTTTCGTGAGATGTATGAGTTTCGTGATAAAACGGCTAAAAACTATGATTTTGAATTACTGGTTCATCGCAATCCAGCGGGTGAGTCATTAGGGATCAACCCATTTATTCATGGTAGCGCGAAACACACTGATATTATGAAAACGGAAGGGCTAAAACAAGCGCTTGATAAATATGGTTTTGATGCAGCATTTGGTGGTGCTAGGCGTGATGAGGAAAAATCTCGAGCCAAAGAGCGCATTTATTCTTTCCGAGATCGCTCTCATCGTTGGGACCCCAAAAATCAACGCCCTGAGTTGTGGCATAACTACAATGGCCAAATCAATAAAGGAGAAAGTATTCGAGTATTTCCTTTATCAAACTGGACGGAACTCGATATTTGGCAGTATATCTACTTAGAAAATATCGATATTGTCCCTCTTTATTTTGCAAAAGAGCGCCCTGTTTTAGAGAGAAATGGCACATTATTGATGGTAGATGATGACCGTATTGATTTAAAAGCGGGGGAGGTTATCGCTAAGCGAAAGGTTCGATTCCGAACCCTAGGCTGCTGGCCTCTGACAGGTGCTGTTGAATCACAAGCAGAAACGTTACCAGAAATTATTGAAGAAATGTTGATTTCAACGACCAGTGAGCGACAAGGTCGATTAATCGATAGTGACCAATCGGCTTCCATGGAGCAGAAAAAGCGCCAAGGGTATTTTTAAGGGGGAAAACGTCATGGCAGATTTAGCATATAACGAAACAATTGCGGAACAAATTAAGCAGCAAGGTGGTGTTGAAGCTTATTTGTTAGCTCAGCAACAAAAGGGCTTATTACGTTTTCTCACCTGCGGTAATGTGGATGATGGTAAAAGCACGTTAATCGGGCGTTTATTGCATGACACGCGACAAATTTATGAAGATCAGTTATCTGTTTTGCAAACCGACAGTAAGCGTATAGGAACTCAAGGTGAAAAACTGGATCTTGCTTTATTAGTGGACGGGCTTGCCGCAGAAAGAGAGCAAGGGATCACCATTGATGTTGCTTATCGTTATTTCTCTACTCAAAAACGTAAATTTATAATCGCAGATACTCCAGGGCATGAGCAGTACACGAGAAATATGGCGACAGGTGCATCAACTTGCTCACTTTCTATATTGCTGATCGATGCTCGAAAAGGCGTTCAAGAACAAACTCGACGCCACAGTTTTATTAGTACATTGCTAGGTATTCGCCATTTGATCGTTGCAGTCAATAAAATGGATCTGGTCGAATATAGCGAAGCGGTATTTGAAAAAATTAAGCAAGATTATCAGAGATTTGCGGCTGAATTGCCTGTTGACCTCAAGATTTGGTTTGTACCTATTTCAGCTCTAGATGGCGATAATATCGTCAATGAAAGCTCTCAATTGCCTTGGTATCAGGGGGAAACACTGTTACAAATTCTAGAAACAGTTCAGGTTCAACCAAAAGCATCGGAGCAAGCACTACGTTTTCCAATTCAATACGTGAATAGACCTAATTTGGATTTTAGAGGTTACAGTGGAACTTTGTCCTCTGGGATAGTGAAAGTGGGGCAATCCGTCAAAGTATTACCTTCGGGTCAGATCTCGAAAGTAAAAGAAATTGTCACTTTTGATGGCATACAAGACTTCGCGATACCCGGTGAGGCGATCACATTAGTATTAGAAGATGAAATTGATATTAGCCGTGGAGACTTGATTGTTACAGAAAACGATACGTTGCAGTGTTCTCGTGAGGCATTGGTTGATATCGTTTGGATGTCAGAGCAACCGTTAGTGCAGGGGCAACAGCTTGATATTAAGATTGCTGGAAAAAGAAGCCGCGCTAAGGTAGAAAATATTCAATATCAAGTTGATATCAACAATCTTACTCAAAAAGTAGCGACTGAGCTGCCCCTCAATGGTATTGGTTTAGTTGAATTATCATTTGATGAGCCATTGCTACTTGAGAATTATCAGCAAAACGCAGAAACAGGTGGCATGATCCTAATTGATAGGCTGACGAATGTGACAGCTGGAGCGGGGTTAGTGCGTGAAGTGACAGAGCGATTTACTGAGCAAAATGATAATTTTAGTGAATTTGAAATAGAGTTAAATCAATTAATTCGCCGTCATTTCCCTCATTGGGGAGCTCGAGATCTATTAGGTGGTAAATAAGTATGGCGAGTACGACAGATAATCATATCGTTTGGCACGACCATCCGATCACTCGGCAATTTAGAGAAAATGCGAATGGTCATAAAGGCGCGGTGTTATGGTTTACTGGACTGTCTGGCTCGGGTAAATCTACTTTAGCAGGGGCTTGCGAGCAAGCACTGGCTTCATTAGGGGTAAAAACGTATTTGCTTGATGGCGATAATATCCGTCATGGGTTATGTAAAGACTTAGGTTTTGATGAATCCGATAGACAAGAAAACATTCGCCGTATTGGTGAGGTCGCTAAATTGATGGTTGATGCTGGGCTGGTGGTTGCGACAGCGTTTATTTCGCCTTATCGTGAAGATAGACAGAAAGTTCGTGAGCTATTTGGGGCGAACCAGTTTTTTGAATTGCATATTGCAACCCCTGTTGAAGTTTGTGAACAGCGCGACCCAAAAGGGCTTTATCAGCAGGCAAGAGCGGGGAAAATAAAAAACTTCACTGGGATTGACTCTCCATATCAAGAGCCTTTACAACCTGAATTACGTATAGATGGAAGGCAGGCGATACCTGATTCAGTAACACAAATTCTTCAATTACTGGGTGAGAAAAAAATCATCAAAACTCATAATTAGTACGATAACTTTTTATGAATTTTGCCTAACGGCTCCTTGGGTGTGTCTACGCCTCTGGAGCCGTTTTTGTAAACAAATTACGGATTAACTGAGTATTTTGCGTAGCTGCTCGTAATTTTATTAAACAAATTCACTCGCTTAGGTGATAGTTCTGTAAACCAGTTCAAGATAGTATCCAATTAATCACAGCATATTTCTTAGGTTGATTTTTGAACAGGAATGCCCTGTTTTTGTCCTAGTTTTGATACATTACTTTCTTGATAGTAGCGCGATGAGCTGAGTTATGGGATGATTAGCAAATCATTTCAGGGGGCAGAATGGGCAAATTAACGCTTCTATTAATCGCAGTATTGGCTTGGACACAATATTCTTTATGGCTAGGTAAGAATGGCATTCACGACTATGTCCGAGTGAAAGACGATGTTGCGGCGCAAGAGATCATCAATTCTCGCTTAAAAGTGCGTAATGAACAGCTGTTTGCTGAAATTAATGATTTGAATGATGGACAAGACGCTATTGAGGAACGGGCGCGTACAGAGCTTGGTATGGTTAAGCC
Organism: Providencia sp. PROV236; assembly: GCF_033676985.1. Classification (NCBI taxonomy): domain Bacteria; kingdom Pseudomonadati; phylum Pseudomonadota; class Gammaproteobacteria; order Enterobacterales; family Morganellaceae; genus Providencia; species Providencia sp. PROV236. The sequence continues at coordinate 1,064,847 of NZ_CP096297.1, forward strand.
TGGCGAATCATTTTATAGAATGGTGAAAGAGAGTAATAATCAGAGAACAAATAATTAAATATTACTTGTCATACGGTAGGTTGCAGTTCGATAGGCACTGTATAGATAAACGCTATATGAGTAACAACATCAATCATATAGTGTTCAAGTATATGATTATGCTATGTACAAAAACTAAAAATATTACAGGTTGTGTTTACGTTTATGAAATTGATTACCTCTACTAGCCCACAAATTTCGATGTAAGATCCAAAATAATGAATAATTCAATCACTGGGGGAGCCCCAAACGTTGTTGCGATAATTCCAGCAGCCGGTATTGGTAGTCGTATGAATGCGGACTGTCCAAAACAATACTTGCAGGTCGCTGGGAAGACAATCATTGAACACACTATTAATGCATTGTTATTGAATCCTCTTGTTTCTAATATTGTTGTCGCTTTAAGCCCTGATGATAATTATTTTGCTTCGCTTGAGGTAGCAAGTAACCCGCGAGTTACCACTGTTCATGGTGGAAAAGAGCGTGCAGATTCCGTGCTGGCAGGGTTAAACTTTTTAGCTCAGAATGAACAGATGCAAAATCGATGGGTATTGGTACACGATGCCGCGCGCCCTTGTTTACATCAAGATGATTTAAATAAAATTATTCAGTTATCAACAATGGATTACTGCGGTGGCATTCTTGCTGCTCCTGTAAGAGATACCATGAAGCGTAGTGCCAAAACGTCAGATGTGATTGATCATACCGTTGAGCGTGATGCTTTATGGCACGCACTTACACCACAATTTTTTCCTTTAATTTTGTTGCGTGATTGTTTGAGTAAAGCATTGAAAGAAAATGCTATTATTACTGATGAAGCATCTGCATTGGAATATTGTGGCTATCAGCCTGTTTTAGTCTCAGGTCGCACTGATAATTTAAAGGTAACTCGCCCAGAAGATCTCGCTTTGGCTGAATTTTACCTTTCTAGAATGAAATAAAAGGATCAAATAATGAGAATCGGACACGGTTTTGACGTACATAAGTTTGGCGGGGAAGGACCTATTGTCATTGGTGGCGTACGTATCCCTTATGAACAAGGCCTACTTGCTCACTCTGATGGTGATGTGGTGCTACACGCTGTCACTGATGCCATCTTAGGGGCTGCGGCACTGGGGGATATAGGTAAATTATTCCCTGATACTGATCCTGCGTATAAAGGTGCAGATAGCCGCGTTTTACTCAGAGAAGCCTATCGCCACGTTCGTGAAAAAGGTTATAGCATTGGTAACCTTGATATTACAATTATGGCTCAAGCACCTAAAATGTTACCTCATATTCCACAAATGCGTGTCAATATTGCAGAAGATCTTGAATGTCATATGGATGATGTGAATGCTAAAGCAACAACCACAGAGCAACTCGGTTTTGTTGGGCGTAAAGAAGGGATTGCTTGTGCCGCAGTGGTATTGTTAGTGAAAGATAATGGTAATGAAAGTCATGAATGTACAGTACCTGCATGGTAAACCACTCTCATCAGGTAAGTTAAAAAGCCAACCTGAAGATTTTATTGTTAAAGAAGACCTTGGCTTTGAGCTTGATGGTGAGGGCGAACATGTCATGGTTCGTGTTGAAAAAACGGGGTATAACACCTTATTTGTGGCTGAACAATTGGCTAAATTTGCAAAAATTTCAGCACGAGCAGTCAGTTACGCAGGTTTAAAAGATCGCAATGCGGTTACTGAACAATGGTTCTGTTTACAGATGCCAGGTAAAGAAACCCCTGATTTTTCAAAATGGATGCTTGAAGGTTGTCGTGTTATTGCAACAACTAGACAAAAAAGAAAGTTGCGTATTGGCACACTGAAAGGCAATCACTTTGAGCTAATCATTCGCGATATTTCAGCACCTGAGGATGTCGAATTACGTTTAGATAAAATCGTTGAGGGGGGCGTTCCTAACTATTTTGGTGAGCAACGGTTTGGGCGAAATGGACAAAACTTAGTCCAAGCTCAACGATGGGCAAATCAAGAAATTACGGTTCGTGAACGAAATAAACGTAGTTTCTACCTCTCTGCGGCTCGAAGTGCTATGTTTAATCATATTGTTAGCGAACGGATTGCCAACCAAACTGAAAATAAAGTACTACTTGGTGACGCATTACAATTAACAGGGCGTGGAAGCTGGTTTGTTGCCACAGAGGAAGAGCTATCGACTTTACAACCTCGTGTTGACTCATCTGAATTGACTATTACGGCTGCTTTACCCGGCGATGGGGAACTTGGAACTCAATTTGATGCATTAAGTTTTGAGACAAAGTGTTTAGAAAACTATAATACTTTTATTGCGTTAATGAAAAGTGAAAGAGTTTCACCAGCACGCAGAGCTGCAATCGTGAAACCACAAAATTTTCATTGGCAATGGCTTGATGCCAATACACTGAAGCTTAATTTCTTTTTAAGTTCAGGGTGTTTTGCAACCAGTCTTGTTCGAGAAATCATTAATCAGGAAAGTGCCGATGTTGAAAATTTTATTGAGTAATGATGATGGCGTGACGGCGCCGGGGATCCAAACATTAGCCGCGGCATTACGACAACACTATCATGTGCAAGTGATTGCGCCTGATCGTAACCGTAGTGGTGCATCCAATGCATTAACGTTGGATAGACCGTTAAGGATCCAAACATTGGCTAATGGTGATTTATCTGTACAAGAAGGTACGCCAACAGACTGTGTTTATATTGGCGTTAATAAAGTTGTGAGGCCAAGGCCGGATATTGTAGTTTCTGGGATCAATTGTGGTCCTAATCTAGGGGACGATGTCATTTATTCAGGTACTGTTGCTGCGGCAATGGAAGGGCGACATTTAGGTCTACCTTCCGTAGCTGTTTCACTTGATGGGGAAACTCATTATGAAACCGCAGCAAAAGTCACTTGCGACATACTGGATTTATTGCACAAAAATCCATTGCGTGCAGGCAATATTCTGAATATTAATGTACCTGATATTCCCTATGAGGAAATAAAAGGCATAAAAGTGACTCGCTGTGGTAGTCGTCATGCCGCATCTGAAGTTTATAACCTTGAAGATCCTAAAGGGAATATGCTGTATTGGTTAGGGCCTGTTGGCGAGATCCGTGATGCAGGGCCTGGAAGTGATTTTGAAGCTGTTTCTCAAGGTTATGTTTCAATAACACCTTTGCAAGTTGATTTAACGGCATATAAAGCACATTCATTAATTGAAGAGTGGTTAGAGAAATCAGGAGTGACCGTAAAATGAAAACAGGCCTCATGAAAGAACTTTTGGCACAATTACGCCAACAGGGAATTCACGATGAGCGCTTGTTAGAAGCTTTATCACAGGTTCCTCGTGAGCGCTTTGTTGATGAGGCGCTTTCACACAAAGCCTATGATAACATACCGTTACCAATAGGCTATGGGCAGACTATTTCTCAACCTTATATTGTTGCTAAAATGACTGCTCTACTTGATATTTCTGCAAATGACCATGTGCTTGAAATAGGTACAGGCTCAGGTTATCAAACCGCGGTTTTAGCCCATTTAGCCAGTCATGTTTATTCCGTCGAAAGAGTGAAAAGTTTACAATGGACTGCAAAACGCCGTTTTAAGCAGCTCGATTTGCACAATATCTCTACACGACATGGTGATGGTTGGGAAGGGTGGCAATCAAAAGGGCCTTTTGATGCCATTATTGTTACAGCGGCACCTAGTGAAATCCCTTCAAAGCTTTTAGAGCAATTAAAAGAAGGAGGGCGCTTGGTATTACCTGTTGGTGATCAAGATCAGGCGTTGAAGCTCATTACGCGTAGAGGGAATGATTATCACTCAAATGTGATAGAGAAAGTTCGCTTTGTTCCTCTGGTTGCTGGGGATTTAGCTTAATTTCATTTTGAATTGTCTAGCTAATTTTGATAATTTATGGCTCCAAAATCGGGAAACTCGCATTTTCTATTAAGTCATAATCTCAAATTGTTATATTTTTGATACATTTGGCTTGTCCAAGATTTTATATTTCTGCTTTAATAAGCAAAATACTTTTCGTTACGAGAGCTGTGCTCTAAATAATTCAAGGCGTATGTAGGCGATCAACGAAGTTACCCCTATAGAGTAGTTGAGGGGAGTCAACCTACATGCAACTTGGAGGATGGCGAATATCACAGGCTCTGATGTTTACTGACGCAACATAAATTAGCTTGTTATGTCAGATTTTTCTTCACGGGAGAAGAAGCATGAAAATTGTTAGCCCAATAAGCAAAATTCGATGGGCGGTGATCTTTTCATTTGGTGGCGCTTTATTAGCAGGTTGTTCCACGCCGTATCATACAGCCGCCCCCATTTCGAGTGTAAATGATGGCCAAACGACTCGCCAGCAGACCGTTCAAAGAACTGCTCCAGTAACTGGTGGTACAAGTACGGCGATGCCTTCTTCTCGACCTAATTTGTCTTCAAATACATCACCTTCAGTGACCAACTCTGCACCTGTTAACATGAATGGCCAAGGGCGTATTATCTATAATCGTGATTACGGTAGTATCCCTAAAGGTAGTTACAACGGTAGTAGCTATACGGTCCAGCGTGGTGATACCCTATTCTACATTGCCTATATAACGGGTAATGATTTCCGTGAGTTAGCAGATAGAAACAATATTGCTGAGCCATATAGCTTAAATGTTGGTCAAGTTATTAATATTGGTAATGGAAATGTGAACTCGAACGGGCAATTGGCTGCAAATTCATCAAATAGTAACCAGCAACCGGTTGATCTTCGAACAACTAATGCGTATCCTGCAAATGGAAGTGGTCAAACTTCAGGTAAGATGTTGCCTAACAATAAGAAGCCTGCAACACAGACTTCTACGGCAACAACTACCACGGCAGTTTCTACAACCTCTCCGACGACAGGAAGCAGTACTAACAGTTCATCGATAAAATGGCGTTGGCCAGCTGAAGGGAAAATGATTGAAGGTTTCTCCGACGCTCAAGGTGGAAATAAAGGCATTGATATTGCGGGTTCACGCGGTCAGCCTGTACTTGCTTCTGCTCCAGGAAAAGTGGTTTACGCAGGTAACGCACTGCGCGGATATGGAAATCTTATAATAATAAAACATAACGATGACTACCTAAGTGCTTATGCACATAACGATACGTTACTTGTGCGTGATCAGCAGGATGTTACTGCGGGTCAAAAAATAGCCACTATGGGTAGCACCGGTACAAGCTCGGTTAGATTACATTTTGAAATTCGTTACAAGGGAAAATCAGTAAACCCGCTGCGTTACTTACCGCAGCGATAAACTGGGCAGAGTGCAATGACATTCTGTCCTCATTATCAAGGGTAGGAGTCACTGATGAGCCAAAGTTCGCTGAAAGCTAACGAGTTATATGATGACCTCGAAGAGAGCACAATAGAAGATGCTTTCGATGAAAGTCAGTTCAAAGAAGAGGATCTGGTTGCTGAACTAGATGATGAAATGGATTTACTCCAGAGCACAAGTCAACGTGTTTTGGATGCCACACAAATTTATCTCAGTGAAATTGGATTCTCTCCACTCCTAACAGCTGAAGAAGAAGTGTTCTATGCAAGAAGGGCGCTACGTGGTGATATTGCATCACGCCAGCGCATGATAGAAAGTAACCTTCGATTAGTTGTTAAGATCTCTCGACGTTATAATAATCGGGGCCTCGCTTTACTTGATCTCATTGAGGAAGGTAATTTGGGGCTAATTCGTGCAGTTGAAAAATTTGATCCTGAAAAAGGTTTCCGTTTTTCAACTTATGCGACATGGTGGATCCGTCAAACCATTGAACGAGCCATCATGAACCAAACGAGAACGATCCGTCTCCCTATTCATATCGTCAAAGAGCTCAATATTTATCTTAGAACCGCCCGCGAACTAGCGCAAAAGTTAGATCACGAGCCTAGTGCTGAGGAAATCGCTGAGCAGCTCGATAAACCAGTAGAAGATGTCAGCCGTATGTTACGTTTAAATGAACGTATTACATCGGTTGATACGCCTATTGCTGGTGATTCAGAGAAGTCCTTGCTAGAAGTTCTGTCTGATGAAAATGAATCAGGGCCAGAACATACAATTCAAGATAACAACTTAAAAGAAAACATTGTTAAGTGGTTATTTGAATTGAATCCAAAGCAGCGAGAGGTACTCGCTCGCCGTTTTGGCTTGCTAGGCTATGAAGCTGAAACTCTTGAAGAGGTTGGTCGGGAAATTGGTTTAACACGTGAAAGAGTACGCCAGATCCAAGTAGAAGGGTTGAGGCGGTTAAAAGATATTTTACAAGGCGAAGATTTGTCTTTAGAAGCCTTATTTAATATGTAAGATATTTTTAGAATGTTAATAAAGAAGCCCTTAACACCATTAGTTAAGGGCTTCTTTCTATTTTAAGCAGGGACACCACTGTGAAATTTAAAATCACTGTCCATTGAGGAAATTAGTTCGGCTTCCACAGCTCCAAACATATCAACTCGTTCATTGATATCTACCTTACTAATTGATTGAGCTAGCTTTAAGTAATCTTGATAGTGTCTTGCTTCCGAGCGCAACAATGAAATATAAAAATTAGCTAAATCATCATCTAAGAAAGGCGCTAGCTTAGCGAAACGCTCACATGAGCGAGCTTCGATATAAGCCCCAATAATCAGTTTGTCGACCAAGGTTTGTGGTTCGTGACCACTCATATGGCTGAATAGGCCTTTTGCATATCGGCTTGCTGTAATGCCATCGTAGCTAATATTTCTTTGATGCATGATTTCAAGTACTTGATAAAAATGATGCAGCTCTTCTTTGATTAAAAGTACCATTTTATCGATCAGATCTTGGCTGTAAGGTGATTGTTTTTTAGCTAAAATCTGTTTTGAAATTTGGTTTTTATCTTTCAATGAATGAATATCACCAATACGATCGTAGGCAAAGTCCTCATAAGGCTTAAACCATGCAAGTAACACTGCGGCACTTTCTTTATCTACCGCATATTTGCGAATTAAAAACATCGCACTTTGCGCAGCCTTCAATTCACATAATAAATGGTCTTTTAGCAGTATAGGCAAATTTTCTGGTTTACTGGCTTTTTCAACCCAACTATCGGGCGTTTCGCAATGTAAAAATTGCCTGATAGGGGCAAGTAATTCAGCGTGATCTTGCATACTACTTATCCATTTCCTTTAAGCGATATAACCAGTCTAACGCCTGCCTTGGGGTTAATTTGTCAGGATCGATATTCTCTAAAGCACTTAACACAGGTGATGGTTCTTCTTGCGCTAAGAAACTTAACTGTGCGCTGTCGACATGACTAGAGTTGGTATTATTTGAAATCAGTTCTAATTCTTTAAGTTTTTGTTTCGCACGTTTAATGACATCTTTAGGTACACCAGCCAGAGAAGCGACGGCTAAACCATAGCTTTTACTAGCTGCGCCATCTTGAACATTATGCATAAATGCGATGGTATCACCATGCTCCATCGCATCTAAGTGAATATTAGCGGCACCTTCTAATTTTTCGGGCAAATTAGTGAGCTCAAAATAGTGGGTTGCAAACAAGGTCATCGATTTTATGCGGTTGACGAGATTTTCTGCACAGGCCCAAGCGAGAGATAGGCCGTCATAGGTTGAGGTTCCTCGACCTATTTCATCCATTAACACTAAACTCTGCTCCGTCGCATTATGTAGGATATTTGCTGTTTCGGTCATTTCAACCATAAACGTTGAACGCCCAGATGCTAAATCATCGGATGCGCCGACTCGTGTAAAAATACGATCGATAGGACCGATGATGGCTTTAGTCGCGGGGACGAAGCTACCAATATAAGCCAGTAAAGTAATTAATGCAGCTTGGCGCATATAAGTACTTTTTCCGCCCATATTTGGGCCTGTAATAATGAGTAGACGTCGCTGTGGTGACAGAGAAAGCGGGTTTGAAATAAATGGTTCACTCAACACTTGCTCGACAACAGGGTGACGCCCTTCAGTAATTTGAATGCCGGGCTTATCTGTTAATTGTGGGCAATGATAGCCCAGCGTTTCAGCGCGCTCTGCTAAATTATTAAGTACATCGAGCTCAGCCAATGCTTCCGCACTAAGCTGTAAATCAGCTAGATGTGGTAATAACATATCAAATAGCTCATCGTAAAGCGCTTTTTCGATTGCTAACGCTTTGCCTTTTGAGGTTAACACTTTATCTTCATATTCTTTTAATTCAGGGATGATATAGCGTTCAGCATTTTTCAAGGTTTGGCGGCGCACATAGTGGATCGGCACTAAATGGCTCTGACCACGACTAACTTGGATAAAATAGCCATGAACCGCGTTGTAACCAACTTTTAATGTATCAATGCCAAGCTTCTCTTTTTCGCGAATTTCAAGGCGATCTAAGTAGTCAGTTGCGCCATCGGCAAGTGCTCGCCACTCATCAAGTTCGCTATTATATCCGGGGGCAATAACACCGCCATCTCGTACTAGAACAGGCGGTGCATCAATAATAGCGCGTTGTAGCAAATCTTGTAGCTCATCGAACTGATTAATACGCTTTTGTAAGTTTTGCAGATATTCGCTGTTTGATTGGCTTAGAATTTGATGAATATCCTGATATTGCTCAAAGGCATGGCGCATTCGCGCTAAATCACGCGGGCGTGCTGAACGTAATGCTAAACGCGCCAACACGCGCTCTAAATCACCAATTTGGCGTAACAAAGGTTGCAGTTCTAAACCACACTCTTGCAAAGCTTTGATTGCTTGTTGGCGATTATTCAGTGTTTGAATATGACGAAGTGGGGTATGAAGCCAGCGTTTTAACATGCGGCTACCCATTGGCGTGACACATAAATCTAATATGGATGCGAGAGTGTTTTCTGTTCCACCTGATAAATTTTGTGTAATTTCTAAATTACGGCGTGTTGCCGCATCAAGAATGACATTATCTGTTTGTTTTTCCATTACAATGCTGCGGATATGCGGCAATGCGGTGCGTTGTGTATCTTTGACATATTGAAGAAGACAGCCCGCAGCACGTAGTGCTCTTGTCGCATTTTCTACACCAAAACCAATAAGGTCTTTTGTGCCGAATTGTAGACCTAACTGCTGCTTCGCTGTCTCTAATTCAAATTCCCATAATGGACGGCGGCGTAAACCTTTACAGCCTTCAATCAGAGCCATACTGGCAAAATCTTCTGAATAAAGTAATTCAGCAGGGCGAGTACGTTGTAATTCAGCTCGTAATGACTCTTCATCGTCTATTTCACTGATAATAAAGCGACCTGATGTGATATCCAGTGTTGCAAACCCATAACCTTGAGCTTCTTGCCAAATCGCTGCCAGCAAATTATCTTGCCGCTCATTCAATAAGGCTTCATCAGTAATAGTACCTGGAGTGACAATTCGAACCACTTTCCGTTCAACTGGCCCTTTGCTGGTGGCGGGATCGCCAATTTGCTCGCAAATTGCCACAGATTCGCCCATTTGCACTAATTTTGCTAAATAGTTTTCTGCTGCATGGTGAGGAACACCCGCCATTGGGATGGGTTGTCCCGCTGTTTGGCCTCGTTTGGTGAGTGAGATATCTAGCAGTTGAGAGGCTTTTTTTGCATCATCGAAGAACAGTTCGTAAAAGTCCCCCATACGATAGAACAGCAGTATATCTGGATGTTGTGCTTTTAGTTTTAGATACTGCTGCATCATTGGTGTGTGGGATTCTAAATTTTGGCTGTCAGTCATGGGGTTGTCTATATTAACTTATTGAATTAACTTGATTCTATGTTTTTTCATTGTCTCATAAGATCTCATTATATCTTATAAAATATCACAGAATCCCATATATAAGTGTAGGTTAAAGTGTAGGTTGTTGGCGGTGATATGGTATAATGGGCATAACAAAACTGACAACCTACACTTTTCACTAAAAATCTTTAATTATCTTATAGTCAGCGCTAAACAAGGTAACACTTATGAGCCAAAAGCAGCCAGCAAAACCCTTATCAACCAAAGCTATTGAGGCAATGAAACCTAATAGTAAAAATAGGTCTGATACAGGTGAAAATACAGGTTTACGTGTATTCTGTGGTGCAACAGGCATTAAGACATTTTTCTACCGTTATAGTAGCCCAGTTACACATAAACTTGTACAGCTAAAGATCGGTAATTTTCCTCAAATTTCACTGAGTGAGGCGAGAGTTAAGTTACAAGAGTTGAAACAGTTACGTCAATTAGGCCGATGCCCCGCGACTGAGATGAAAGAAGAAAAGCAATATAAAAAACAGGAACAACTCCAGCCGCAAAAAACACAGTTAACAGTAAAAGAACTTGTTGAGCTTTATTTGGTAGAACGAATTGAAGATCGCAAAGGCAAAGATGGTAAAACGATTTTTGGCTCAAGAAAGAAGAAAGGGCAAATGGAAGTTCGTCGTATGCTTGAAGCCGATGTTGTTCGTGTTTTAGGTGAGCTTATGGCGCATGAGGTGACTCGAAAAGATGTGATAGAGCTTGTACGTGAAATTGATGGGCGAGGTGCTAAGGTTCAAGCGGGTAATGTATTACGTGAATTGTCAGCAGCCTATGAGTTTGCAATCGGTCTAGAGTATTTCGAAGATAATTTCGCTAACCCTGCTTTATTGGCTAAATCGAGCTTGCAGCAAGCTAAGTTTAAACTAACCAGTAACAAAGGTACTCGTTATTTAGATGATAATGAACTCAAGAAATTTTTAGCATGGTTGCCTAGTTCTGCTTATACCAATGTCGTGAAAAATGTTTTCCGTTTGACTCTCTGGACGGGTTGCCGAACTGGTGAAGTGTGCGCAATGGCTTGGGATGATGTGGATCTTGAAAAAGGGACTATTCATCTGAAAGAAACCAAGACAGGAATTGAACGTTACGTGCAATTGCCGCATCAAGCAATCATTTACTTGAAATCAATGCGCATGAACTCCGATAAATACCTTTTTCCATCTCAAGTAACAAAACTACCTATCCAACAAAAGTATCTAACAGAATGTGCATGGCGTTTACGTAAAGAAGGCAAAATGTTAGATATCCCTGATTGGTCACCTCATGATTTACGCCGTACCGTGCGTACTGGGTTGGCTAAATTGGGCTGCCCTAATGAAGTGGGCGAGGCGATACTTGGGCATTCACGTAGCGGTATCGAAGGAACGTATGATTTATATGGTTATGAGAGTGAATGCAAAGTGTGGTTGCAGAAGTGGGCGGATCATATGAAACGTTTATTATTGGAACACTAAATAAATAGGGTGTTTGTGATATTGAATTTAAATTGAGTTATTTTTTGCTTTTACTCAAAAACATGTTTGTTAGAAGACAATAAACATACTTGTATGTAGCAATAAATGACCATCTCTATATAGAGGCAGCCATTTATGAGATTATTATTTGATACTTTATTATTAAATAATAAGAACTAGGGCTTATTAATTAGATTTAATTTAACCCAATTAATTATGGCAATTCTGATTAATTTACTAAAGTTTATAATGTCTGTAACTTGCTCATTGAATGTAAAAGCAATTTCTCGCTGAAATTCTATGTTGTATTCATTAAAGTGGAATTGGCCAGCATGGAAGTGTTTAGAGCGGATACTGTAAAAATAGTCTGTTAATTCTTTATCGAATCCATCTTTACTGTATTTAATCATGAACTCAGAGAACTTCATTCCTTCACCAATAGCTAGAGCTTCAATGGCACAAACTTTGTATGATTGAGCCGCAGTCGGATGATATGCTGCCATTGTTAGCGCGAGGTTGTAAAGACGAGAACAAGCAAGAAATGCATCCTTCTTTTTTATGTCAAGCGAGATTAAACTTTTAAAGAAAATGCGTATTTCAGCAGGGAATATCATTTGGTTGGTAAGGAAATTGAGTTCATCTGATAAATTTGGAGAGGCAGTTCGATCTTTTGAACCTGAAGGAGAGATAATATTATGCTCTCTAAATTTTTCATCAAGAAAAATACTATTTGGAGAAATTTTAATAGTTGATGTAGAGTAACATTCAAATCTTCCGTCTTCTTTTTCTCCTGCAAAGTTTACAGACATTACACCTAAATTATTAGTATCAATCTGCTCGTTATCATATAAATCCTTTAGCCCATAGTGATTATCTTTTACTGCTAGTCCCAGTTCGTAATCAACAAAACCTGTTCGATACCGATAGCATTCTAATATACCATTTTCACCTTTTTTAGTAAAAAGTCTAAATTCCGAATTTACCATTTCAAAACCGCAGTCGAGAAGTATAGAGAGGTAAGCATTAACATTACTAGTGTGATTGTATGCAATATTGCGAGCATGCTCAATATTAACAGCATAAACTTCAATATCAAACATAAGTATTTGTTCAGTTAATGGCTCATTCTTAGGCGGTAAATATATAGGTTTTATTAAAAACTTGGGCTCGCTTTTTATTAATATAGAGTTCTTTATTGGATAACAACAATAGTATCTTGAATATGTACGAATAGTATATTTTGTTAATTCTTCATTGTGATCATTTGATAGAATGTCATGGATGAGATTTAAACTAAAAAATTTTAAGGTATATGAGTTAATATCTTTAATTCGTTCATTGATAGATAGTCGCATTCCATTAATATAATGCTCATCAAGTTTAAACTCTATATCAAGTTTTACTTTTTGGCCTTCTATGACTGCAATGGTTTTGAAGCTTAGCATACGTTCTGTTGACGAAATTTCTCTGGTTAGTGAAGTCATCTCCTCTCCTATTTTTTCTATAGAAGAACGAAGGTGGCTTAATGTATGCTCTTTTATTTTTAGTTTACAATCATGTAGATAACTTAATTGTTGTTCCATAATTTACTTCCCTAAATTCCTTAAACTATCTCTATATAAAATGTTCGAAAGCGAAGGTTGACGGAAAGCATTGGTAGATATTGTGACTCGACTAATTGAACCTAGTCCAACCCCCTTGCAACCTGAAGTATTTCGAGTATACCTAGAGACCCTATTATAAAATTATTGTTTATGGAAGGTAAATATGCGAACTAGGCTTATTGTTAATACTGACTTTTCCAATAAATCAAATACCGCAAATAATCCCCTCCATCCTCTTGCAGCCCATGCATCAACGGTTTCATGCTTTTATTGGGTAAGTCAGGCCACTCGCCAATTCCTCTGGGCTGATAAATATTTTCTTCACTTAGGCTTTCCCATCCTGCTTCATTTGGTACCCATAAACCTTGCCATTCTTCTTGTGCTATTCGAGGAAGTTTCCAACAGGGCTGATAACTAATTCGTCCATGTTGCCGTAACACGTCCAATGGAGTTTCAGGGCGCAGCGTGGCAAGGAAGCGGTAGGAACTAGCGTTATTGCGGAGGGGATCCTGATAAATGTCATCGCTGTCAGTATCAGTCAGGTATTCAAAGGGGGAAACAGATTTCAATATATTGGCTGTACCTCCTTCAATCTCGATTTCTTCAACCCAGACCACGATACGTTGCCAGACGATAGCCTGAATCAAGCAACGGTATTCTAGGGATTGCGTATCCAGTGGTGAATCAGTGAATAACGGTGTCTGTGCTGTTTCAATAGGTGCTGCAAAGGCCGATGCATCAAAAGATCGGTAGTGAGTTGGGTATCCCTGCACTTCACGATAATCATACTGATTCAAAGGCGTAATCACACCCAAATATTCAAGTTGATAAATAATGCGCTCAGCACGATGAAATCCTATTCGGAAATGATGCTGTAAACGTCTCGGTGACGCTCTGTTAATGAGAATGACATAATCAATGGCTTTAGCTGTCAATGGGTCATAGCTGCTGTCTAGCGTGTTGTGATGAGATAACTGCATAGTGCCTCTGAGTCAGTGACGAAAATACAGTTATCAAAATAACAAAAGATATTAAAAGATACTAATTTAATTCTTCCTGTTTCATAGTGAGTGCATTTTTTAATAACGCTTTTCTTTTCTCAACTGACAGTGATTTGTAGATTTCAAGCAAAAGGTTAAGATCTGCACTTTCTACGGATAGCGTGTTTTGCTTGATGAGCTCTTTTTCATCCGTGTTTAGGATGACTTTAAATGCATCAATATGATAGAGGTCGCCACGCTTATTAGGGTTCTTCTTGCGAAAGTGGGGATGAAGAGCCGTGATTGACTCTAGACGGACTCTAACGCCTTTCGCGGTGGTAGGGATATCCATATCTTTATATTCAGGGTAACGTGTTGGATCGTCAGTTTTTTCTTTTCCTATAGCTGCAAGCTCTCCACTGGTAAACCAGAGTTTGGGTACGTTATCCGTTTCAGTTAGTTGTTTTTTATCAGTCATGATTTTTATAAATTCCATACATATCAAAAGGATAAAATAACCGCACTAGAAAGATGTTAAAATCATAAAGATATCTATTGATAATTCCCTTTAATTGGTTTTTAATAGACGAGGAATTAAACAGTGGAGTTATTACTATGTCTAACCCTGTAGCATCTCAAAAAAAGCCCCGAAAAGGAAGCGCTGCGGATTGGCACCGTGCGGATATTGTGGCGGCTTTGCATAAAAAAGGGGTCACATTAGCGCAATTATCTCGTGAGCATGGTCTTTCTTCTCGGACGTTAAATAATGCGCTAGAGCGAGCGTACCCAAGAGCTGAACAGATTATTGCGGATGTGATTGGCACGGCTCCTGAAACAATATGGCCGAGTCGTTACATCAATAAGCCACCCTCTAATAATCGTAGAAGGTTATTGAAATAGCCTAAATATTTACCCTTGCCTATCGGTAAGGTATTGCCCCCGTTCTAGCGTCAACACCATGGAAAAAACCCTTAATTCATTTAATTGAAGGAACAGTCATGTCTATCAAAAATAAATTGCAAAAAATTCGAGAAGAAAACGAAGCGAAAGGATTAAATGATCCGGCTTTATTTAAACAGCGTTTGTTAAGCGGTGGTTTTGGATTAGCAAAAACCTTTTGGCTATTTTGGTTTTTACCGATTTTATTCTTAAATATCGTTGAATTTTTTATTACTAAAAAGGTGACATTGAATAAAGTGGAAGCATTGATTCTCATTTGGGATGTTTGCTGTTTTTACTTTATCGTGAAAATACCGAATCGTCGTGCTTGGTATTACGTGGCGTTGGTTGTGATTGCGCTCGATATATTAGCAGGAATAACCGTGAATTTTCTGCTGTAAGGTGACAATGTGAAAATGAAACTTAACCAGTGGATGAAATTAAGCGTATTAACGGCGATGGTTGGTTTAACGGGATGTAATGAGAGTACCGTTAATTGTAATAGTGATGGTGCAAAAGCATTAGCGTTACAAGTGGTCAATCAACATGTCGGTTGGGCGATGTATGAGCAGCTTGAGAATGTGCGAACGCAACGTCAAAATGCAGAACGAGGCGTTTATCTCTGTGCTGCCGAAGCAACGGGAAAAGCGGGTTCTGTCACGGTAATTTATTCCGTGCAGCTCACGGATGATAAAAAAAGTTTTGTAGTTACGTTACTCAACGGTTAATCGCTATGCCAGCCTATTATTAGGTTGGCATTTTATCATTTGACGTTTCTATTCTTTCATTCACTTTCCACGTCAATATTCCCCCGCCATAAATAAAAATCACGGTACGTATATCAAAATAGCAATGATGGCTAAATGCATGTAACTGCATGATTATAAACAATAAAATGCTTTACTTTGCTAATATTTATGATAAAATATGATTGGGTTGTGCTTAACAGTTTATTTCCACTTTTTTATTTAAAGGCCACTTTATATGACTATTCATCAGTCAGGGCTACGCTTGCCTATCGCACAAGCTTTTAGCCAATTGTTATTACATGAACTGAATAATTCAGTGATTAACTCAGCGATTGATTTAACCACTGTTAGGGCGGTTACCTTAAATTTTCGAGACCCATTGTATAGTGCTGAAACAGGCGGTTTCCATCCTGTCGAAATACGTTTGTTACGGCTGCATGAGCAATGGCAGTTTGATTATGTGACAGATTTTTCATACATGGGAAGCTATTATCCTGAGCTTGAAAAGGAACTCGATATTTGTTGGTCGCAAGGTTATGTTTATCATTTTTTGATGGGGGATATTGATGAAGAAGAGGGCGGAGCACTGTTTGAACTGTGGCAACGCAATTTTATTCAATACCACAAAATGAAATGTTATGAAGTCAGTATTCAGTGGGAAACCCACTAATTAAGTAAAAAATAATACCAGCGCTGGTGATTCCATTAAGTACAGTACAATCAATAGAAGGTTTGAGTTGATGTTGATACCGTCCAAGCAAGGGGATTTAGATTGCCTCTGTGGGATTTACAGTCTGGTGAATATGAGTACATGGTTCTATGGCGACCGCATTAAGCCCCGCCCGTTATTTAATTATCTTTTGCGTGAATACAGCGAATACTGGTCACTGTACAAGTGTTTAACCCAAGGTATTGATATTCCTGAAATGGATTACTTGATTAAGCGCCTAACCTCAAAATACCCATCACAAGCCCCTCTACGCGTCACCACGCCATTTCGTTACAGAGATGGACTTACCACACAAAAAATACTGTCTGCTTGTCAGGCATTCTTAGGTGCTCATACAACGTCACGTCGGCTTATTCTTCTGGGTGATCAGTGGCATTGGTCGCTGGTGGAACATATGGACAGTGAATATCTCTATTTCTTTGATAGCCACCAGCAAGAGAGAGTAAGCCGCGCCAGCTATGGGTTACGAGGAAACAAGGTACGGCGGTTGTATAGTGAATCAATATATTGGATTGAAATCAAAAATATTTGAGTTATGTGTTTATTCCCATCCTTTTTCCCATTCTCTGTCTTCGTTTAAAGAATTAATGTATTTATTGATTCTTTTTTTGTTAAGAATGGCTTGAATATCCTTAGGTTCCCAGTCTTTACCTGCTTGAAGTGGAGTTTTATTCTTGTAATAGTCGGATACGTAGTCGGCTATTGATTCAGTATAAGGAACTCTACGTTTAGCATTGTTAAATGCTTTTGCAATACACTCATGATCACCATCAGACCCTCTAGGAGGGTTATTTTTAAAGTAAGTTGCCATTTGGTGATATTTGGATAGTGTCAGCCCCTCAATTGTTTTTGGTACCGTTAAACTTGGTAGTGAGTGTTCTTTTTTAGGGATATTCTCTTCTGTTCTATAGCATTTGTTAATGCAAAAATCTATTAACTCACTCAAATATTCCGTAACTAGCTCCTCTTCATCGAAGTCCTTACCGAATCTACTTTCACTAATTTTTGCGAGTTTTTTTAGACTATCATGACTTAGATATACTTTTTTTAGTGGAAGTCCAACGCTTGCCATAAATGTATTTCGATCTAAATGAGATTTAGCGCTTGGGCTATTAGTATCGTTCTGGTTAACCTTTTGAGTTAATGCTTCTTTTTTCATTTTTGCCATCGGTAGCCTTTAAATATGTGATTACTATTTTGATGGTCATTATAACCGAATAGTTGAGTCTCAACTATTTTTATTGAGTCTCAACGTTAATGTTCAATATTAACAAATGGTTACGTGACATTTAAGTTTTGTACTCATTGAGACTCAATCTATTTAATGTAGTTGAGTCTCAATTTCTCATGAAAAAATAAAATATTTTTCTCATTTAATATCAATTTGTTATGTGATTTTTTGGGTTTTTTTTAGTATTTCGACGTTAAGCTGATTGGTCAACTTGTAAAGGAACAGCTCCTTAACTATTTGGAGTTATGTCCTATGCAACACGAACACTTTTTAACTATTAAAGACGTTTTAGCAATCACGAAGGTTTCACGCGCGACACTATATCGTTGGATAAAGGCAGGCGATTTTCCAGCTCAATATTCATTGACCGTATCAGGGCGTACTGCTCGTTGGAAAAGTAGCGAAATAGTTCAATGGTGTGAAAAATGCGTAAAAAAAGGGGGATGCTAATGTATTCCTCTATAAGCCAGTTATATACCCAATTGATATCAATATATTCATTATACCAGTATCTAGTTGAATACATGATTAGTGCCTCTGAGGAGGTGCATCATGCGTAAGGTATCTATTGAACAGATTGATAATCTCATTCGTTCGGTCAAGTTAGGTAAAAATCGAGTAGGGCAAAAGATGGTCGCTAGGTTCGACAAATTGGCTTTTGTCACGACTTGTGAACCTAAATATTTGGAGCGTATTTATAAATCTCTGGAGAGGGTGATTACTAATGATGTTTTTCAAGTAAAAACCTATATTCCTATTGGTGATATGGGAGAGTTGTATCATTCGGCTATTTACATCAAGAACAAGAAAAAACCTCATCAATATGTCGTTATTCATTATCACCCAACAGGAAAGGGGAAGAGGGGGGAATTTCGCGTTGAATTCAGTCCTCAACACTTTCGTAAAAAAGAGCTTAATGCTCTCTTTATGTGGTTAGGTAGTGAACCGTTATTAGGCGAATATTTATTTAAGCTCTTAAAATCAGCGTGGGTGACGCGTATAGATTATGCACTAGATACTTATGGACTTAACATCGATGATTACTTTATTCACCTAAAAAGTGCGAGTAAAGGTAAGGTTAATAAGAATTCATCAGATGGTGGGTATGGTATTAATTTGGGCAGCCGCAACTCTGAAGTTTATGCATCTGTCTACACTAAATGTGATGTGGGTGACGATATATCAGATATTGCAGAGGAAGTTGATGAACTCGGTAATGTCTTGGTTGATGTAGAACAGTATCCGAAATTTTTACGCATTGAGTTACGTTACCAGCCAAAAAAACAAAAACTGTTATTAAGTAAGATTAATAGTATGACTAATTTACTCGAAAAAGTGATCTTCATTGACACTAAGGTGATATCTGAACTATCCGCGTTAGTTCCTGACTATAAAGAGCTGACGTTGCCAGAAATAAAGGCATACATTAAAGAGAAATACCCGAATAAGGTATTGAAAAAGTTTGATCGTTTATTAAAAAAACACAATGTGAGTCTAATTAATAATAAGAAGCTATGGGGTAAGCTTTATTTGCTGATTGATAAGCTCGGCATTCTTGGCGTTCCAGCTCTTTGGCAGAAGAGTTTGCGTGAAGAATGGGCTCGCAAACACGGTTATTAGTAGCCTGTATCACGGGTAATGGTGTTGGGTCGCTGCGGCGGTATAGTGTGGCGACTCAACATAACAATATCATGTATATATCAATGCTGGTTACCAGCATAACAATAGCTTAGCAAGCATCATAAGCATAATGGCTATGAATATAACATGGCTATAGTATGGGGATATTGGGATTAGCTATTTTCGTCTAGACCGCGAGTTGTTGGTCTTAACTGATCGCTTTGAGTAGCTGGCACGGGTATTTGACGCTTTCTCGGTTTTTCTAATTACCTACTAAAAAATGGGTTTAGGGGTTAACCCCACTAAAAAAGGTATTTGCGTAATTCAATTTACTATTAACAACATGGTAAATTGAAATGAAAGCAGCATATATCACCAAAGATAACATTCTTGTCACAGAAGCTACAGTTGAAGTCTATAAAGCGATTGTTCTGAGCGTTCCCTTTGATAATACCGTCGTTCAACGTCATAAATCCCAATATTACGGTGAAATTGGCTTGTTCTTACAGCATATTATCTGTAGTGCGACGGTTAGCAAAAATACGAAGAAAAAAGCGAGGTTTAAAGGAGATAAAAAGTGGACGTATTCAGTACCATTTCCCGCTGGACTGGGGAAAGAAAAAGTCCCTATGGTTTTTAAGCAAAGCCGTGATTTAGGCTTAGAACGTGCTTTAGAGTGCTTAGAACAAGCTAAAATTATTAAAATTATCCAACATAGCCACGGAATCCATAAATGCCGAGAATTCGCGTTATCAAAAAGTGTTCTTAAAGCTCTATTTCCCGGTAAACGAAAGGATTATCTTAAACGTATAGATCGCTATACCTATTTGACGAATATTTTTGATAAGCGCAAGAAACCCGAAACACTGTATGAATTGATGTTAAAAAGCTCATACAGCGTAAAGGCGCCTAAGCATAAAACATCGAAACGAGCCATCGAAAATGCCAATTTTAGACAGCGTGTTATCGGTGTGTATCAACAACTCGAAGCATTACCGATCAACCTTGATAGACTACAAGAATATTGTAATGACCATCCTACTGCAAAGAATAAGAGCTTTTATTTTAATTTTATCTCTCATTTGATGGAGGTAGGTGTCAAGGTGATAAGTGAAACGCCGCTAATAGTTGAATATCGACAAGCGTATAAAACAGCTAAAGTGGGTAGCCGTTCTTTTGAGGTAGGTACAGGGTTTCAATATTTACCTAGCAAGATGAAATGGGCATGTTTAGCCAACGGGTACAATTATGATATTAAAGGGTGCCAGTTGGCTATTCTAGAGCAAGAATTCAATAAATATGGAATTAGCACCGATTCACTATCTGTATTAGAAACCGACTTTATCAAAGATACGCTAGGGGTTGATGAGAATCTCGTTAAAACTATCCGCTACGGTACTATATTTAATGCAGGTTCTGTCAGTTTGTCAGCGAAAGGAAGTATGGTGAAAAAGCTACAAAAGCTCTATTCTAACGATTATGTATCAGAAATACTGGAACATTGGAAATTAGAAACGACAGAGCTATGCGAAAGCATAAATCAACTCATTGACGAGTATCTAAAAATAGGAAAGAAAAATAGGCATGGGCTTTCTGTCGTGAATGAGGTTGGGCAACCATTCAATACCACAAAGCAAAAAACAAAAAATGGGGAGTGGAAAAAATGGCGTCGTGATGTGATGCGACGTAAGCTACTCGCCCACATGATTCAAGGCTTAGAGAGCAGAGCAGTCTATGATTATGTAAGCTCGCACAGCGGTGTTTGTGCACTAGAACACGATGGGTTTGTTAGTTTATATGAGCTGTCTGATGGTGATTGGCAGCATGAGTATTTGAAGATAGTGCTGAAACATAGCGGTTAGCCGTGAATCGAAGCTAAAATTAATTTTGGGGATTAGTTTATATTATCTCCATAGCATAGAATTATTTACAGGTTCCCTATCCACCAAATGTAGGCACCATACTAAGTTAACTATTCGCTGAAACATATTTCAGATCATTTTCGAGTTAAAGCATTAACTTTAACTCGCTTATTTAGGATTAAAATTTTTATGGGATAACATCTCAAATAGTGACGCAGCATTACTTCGTCCGAGTGTTTTGACTTGTTACCTTTTTTTCATGACCTTGAGTAACTCAAGTGGTAAAATGTCATCCAAATCAGAAAATTTCTTATAAGTAATGATTCTTTTGGATTTAATGTCTACGGGCAAGTCGTCCAGTAGCTGAGATATTAGAATTGTTGTTTTGTCTAAAGCATGCGCTAGGCCTAGCTCATATAGAACATTGGGATTCCTACCTCCTAGATTAGCAACCACCACTTTAGCTTGCACAATATTCTTTAGCACATGTGAGAATATATCACCTTTAAAATTCTGTTCATCACCTCTGATGCAGCGGATATCAGCCTTATCACATATGTTTTTGATTGCTTCATAGACACCATCAAATTCACTATGGAACGGCGTGAGAACAAAAACAAAATCTTTTTCTTGTAAGTCGGATTCTTTAAGTCCTGCATTTTTCAGAAAATCATTTAGTTTAAGTTCAGATTTTTCAATGAGCGGGCTTTTAGAGTTCCCATCAAGTTGAAGGTGATAGGTATCTTCGAATCTTGATACGGTTTTACTAAGGCGCTTATTCAGTCCATAAATTTCTGATTCTACGTTATGGCGAAGAAGATCTAGCTCTATGCGCTTTTTCTCTTCGTCATATCGTGATTCTCTTTTCTTTTGCATTGTGTAAAACATCAATGCCATTACCGCGGTCATTGCAAGCAAAAGAATAGCAAAAGAAACTATGAATTCAAATGAGGTCATACCAGCCATTACTTCACCACCTTAATAACTAAGAAGCAGAATACAGCGAAAGTGAAAGCTATATTTAAGACCCAGAGCCAGAACGAGCACCAATATCTGTCTTCATCAATGTACTCTTTACAAGGCTTATATAACGCTCCGAGCTGAAAAACAGCTATCACCAAAATCTCGATGACTAAAGTTCCCCTATGATCGAGCCAATATTGTATCAATGCAGTTGACGATATTGCTACAGAGAGAGCAACAAAGGTTAAGTCTACAGGTAACCCCAAAGCGATATCCCCTAACACTGAAGGAGTACTTTTTTTGTTAACAATGAAGCTCCGCAAGATGGCACTTAGCAGCACAAGGAGTGCAGGCAGTATAAATGCTTCCACTTATCATTCTCCGTGACTAATCATTTTTTGTTTCCTCAACGCGATCTTAATGAATATAACGTATACGTAATAGGCGAAAGCTAGCGAGACATTAATCGATACTTTTGTCAGACCTTACTTTATCAAAAGAACGGCTCTTCTATAAGTTCAGATCTTCTGGGTTTAATCTTTATTGAAAATTTTTCGTTAATATCATTTAGCAAGTGAAGAAACCATTCAGGCGCATAAGGTGAAACAAAAATATCTTCAATAAGTAGGTCTAGATCACAGGGGAGAAGCTTTCCTTTTTCATTGCATTTCATATCCGTTAAAAGTGCTCTGACTTCTTTTTCATGCTCGAAAGATTTCCTTTTTCGCCAAAAGGCATTATTTGGGCCAGCATAGTTTTGATTAAAATCAATATATTTCACCCGCCCAATATTTATGGATGGATCACGACCAAGTGACTCATACAACCCTTTGTAAGATGTTCGTATTGCAATCGCATTAGGAAGAAAACTGGAGTATAAGCGCCACATAGCTTCAGATTCATGTTCGCTTTCATGCCAGCAGTTTACGAAAGTGCTTTTCTTGCCAGCTTTCCCCCCCATCTCCATTTCTTTTAGTAAGCGCAGAGCATCTTTTTCAATTTCCTCTTTGGAAAGCTCACATACATACCCTTCAGGGGGATTCATAATTGCACGTCTGAAGAATTCTAAATAATGGGAATCCCATCGTTCTTTGTTCTTCTTAATTCCTTTGGCTCCTTCGTACAAGTCATCAAAACAATCTGTGCGAGTAAAATATATAGACTTCGAAGATAGTAAGCTTACATATTTAGTGAAGTCCATGTAGCGCCATAGCTTTGTTTCTTGGGCAGGAATTTCGTATGGCCTTGGGCTAAAGTAATGCCTTATAGCTGTTTCTTTGAGACTGTGACAGCAGTTATCACATACATATAGTGGCTCATCATTTTGACTATAGCCTAAGTGAGAAGTATTACCCTCTTTAAATAAATGACCACAGGAGACGCAGTGATCATGATTTTCAGATGAAAGCCTGCGTAAGTCCGCAGTTAATCTATATGTCATTTCTTGCATGGAGTACCAAGTGGCCTAACAGTTTATTAGTGATGAGTGCGTTTACCTTATTAGAACAGTGAAAATACGCACAGTTAACTACTTGTATATAAAGAATTTATCAGTTTTCTATCAAATACGCCATCTGGAAAAATGCACATGCAGATTTTTCAAAACCACTAACTAATTTGAAAATTTTATCAATTTGATTTTAATGAATTTTTTGGTTCTAATCTGAGGAGATGGTACGTAAAAAAATAAGTATGGAAACACTCAAAATTTATACGAAGTGGTGGAAAGAATTGGTCATCATTGATATCGAACGTATGGCTAATTTGATATTTCGTATTTTCGCACCTCACTCAAATCAAGCTGAAATGAAACAACATTGTGCTGTAAAATTTTTAACTAGAAAAGTAATCTATGTTGCCATATAAACCAACGATGATAAAATGAACTATCGCCAGTTTGAAGTGAGACTACCATGAAAAAGAATGAATTAATTCAAGCAACAAGACCAACTCGTACTCAACTCATTCGCTCGGTAGCAACCTCTACGGCGATTGAAACAGGGCAGGAGTCCCGTCGCCTTGAAGAAGAAATGAAAGCAAAGCGTGAGAAGTTTGGGCATTTGAAACTGGCGATTTAGTTCGCTTTCAAGGCTTCGTTAACCCAATATTTCATGGGTTCATAGTTAAGGTTTAACCCTGCGTGGATTGCTGCGATGTACTGCTCGGGGTGTTGAGTCCAACTTTCATAGTCTAACGGCTGAAACCCTGCTTGTACTGCCATCACATCAGCGAGTAGTCGCGATAAGCGCCCATTTCCTTCCCTAAACGGATGTATCAGAATTAGTTCCACATGTACTGTTGCTATAGCTTCTATGACTTGTTCTCGGCTCATATTGGTGCAGGGTGTGTACTTCGCTAGAAACTCTTTCTCAAATTGAGCAAGTAACTTTGCAACACGTCCCGCAGGGGCAAACATAAAGCCACCCTTGCTAATATTCACCGTACGTAATTGACCAGCCCACTCGTAAACATTCCCTAACCATTGGCGGTGCCAACGCTGAATAAGTGATACGGTAATTTGCTCTGTGGGGAATTGTTCTTCAAAAATGACTTGATACAGTTTTTCTAACAGGACAAGCTCAGCATCATTGATATCATCAACGTTTGAAAGCCCTAGCTTATTAGCTAGCACTTCTTCATCAGAATCATCAGCAAATTTTCCTTCGCTATTAGATACATCATATCTATTCATTTTATACTCGTCATACTTCAAGTTGCAGCGTTGTTGACTGTGTTCATTCGCACTAGTCACATACTTATGTATGCTCCTAGCGACTCATTTGCTTGTCGCCTAGCTGCACCTCGAATTATTTAGAGTATAAGCACAGGCTAGGTTAAAGAAAATAATAACTATCTATAAATCAACGGATTAATTAAGTGTAGGTCAAATTATAGGTTTTATTAAAAAATTAATAAATATCGTTATATATCAATATTAACACACCCATGCATCATTGGTGTGTGGGATTCGAAGTTTTGTTTATCTGTCATAGCGTTATCTATTATTACTGATTAAGTGATGGCGTTCTACGAGTATGATGCGTTTGATTATATTTTACTTAGTACTGATAAAATACCAAAGAATTCGCCTAATGAGGGTTTAAAGTCTCTGTATTGTATATCGTTTCAGTAGAATTTCATTAGCAAACATAGATGTTTGGTTAAAATTTAGGAACAGCTTCGCAGAAATCAAATGTACTTAGCTGTAAGTTAGGTCGTTGGGCAGTATGATAGGACGTTAGGCTACACAGATGTTATTGCAACCTCAGCTAATAAAGTGAAACATTCTGCCGAGAACATTGAAATCTCTGTCGTTTAGTGTGTAATTTTCTGGTTTTAACTCACTTATTTTTTATGAGGGGGCATGCGAACTAAATGGAAAATGGATAAATATTCCGTATATGTTTCAGTTAACACATTAATTGTACTTAATTCTGCTATACTACAGCCATTGCTTTAATCTAAGCATAACTATTAGCAGCATAATCCGTATTTAATTCATTACAATTACCAACCCAACGTATTTAATATTATTAAAAGGAAATGAATAGTTGCTATAACATAAAAATATCATCAATCCCTAACTTATCTCATTTTGATAATAAATATTATATAACAGCTAACTTCATTCTTTTATCAATGTAATCTTTAATTAAATTATCTTTTGTAGATGACCTTATTTTGATTTAATAGATTGATGCATAAAAATCTTTAAAATTAAACTTATTAAAACTGAAAATGAAATAATAAATATTCCCTTGTTTATTAATAAGTAAGGGCTGCTCTGTGGTTTGATTTTTTATACTATGCTGATAAGCTATTGACAGACTATTTATAAATAACTAAGGTTACTATTATCTTATTAACTAATATAACTCAAGGTGCTCTTAAAATGAATAAATTAAAATCAGCAGTTTTATCTTTAGCTTTATTAAGCCCATTAGCATTTGCGGCTACTGAAATTAATTATACTAAATCCCTTGATTTAAAATTTGCAGGTACTGTCAATGTTGTTATGAATGAAGGGGTTGTTAATAATTATGTAGAAGCTATTTCACAAAAAGCGGATGAAAAGGGTGCGCAATATTTTGTGATTACTTCAGTTGAATCTGAAGGTAGTGGTAATAATGTTTCAGTGACAGCGAGTTTATATAAGAACTAATATATATTCGTTATAATTTAAGTTGTCGTGCTGCTAACTGAGTTCACGCGCATTCGTTTTATAGGCTCTATGTTGCTAGTGACTCGTTGACTAGCGGTACGATAAATTATTTAGAATAGATTTTTTATATTTCAAGCATGAATGTTTGAAAGATAAATTTAAGGTCGCTTTTATAACATATATTTGCGACCTTAATCATTTAAACCAAAGGTTACGCAGTTAAGCTTGAGCTGCGGTCACCATAACTTCAACAAGCACTTGATCACGAGCCATGTTGGCTTCTACAGCTGCGCGAGCGGGGCTACTTTCTGCTGGCATCCAGGCTTCCCAAACGCTGTTAAACGCTGCAAAATCACGCTCCATATTTTTAATCCACACTTGAGCAGAAAGGATCCGTGATTTATCACTACTACTGGCGGCGAGTAATGTATCAATTTTAGCAAGTACCTCTTGCGTTTGGGCGGTGATATCGCCAGTCAGATCGGTAGGAACTTGACCAGACAGATAGACTAAACCTGCATACTCAACACTGTCAGCTAAACGTGGTTTTGGGTTATTACGTTTGATCATCATAGTTATCTCGTTAATCCAGTTAAAGATATTGGTGAATGTTGCCCTGTGACTAGTTGGCTGAGTATTACAGCACTGCCTGCCGCTAATGTGAATCCTAAACTACCATGACCAATGTTTAACCAAAGGTTGTTGTATTCGGTTTTACCTAACATTGGAGGGCCTTTCGGGGTTGATGGGCGCAAACCACACCATGTTTCAGCATCATCAATGCTTTCTAAGCGAGGGAAGGTTTTTTTAATAATGTTTTTTAGCGCGACAATTCGATTGTTACGTAAGCCAAATTTATCATAGCCAATATCAACCATAGCAGCGACGCGTAGCTGTTGGTTGAGTTTTGCATAGACAATTTTATTACCATAGTCGGTCACATTCACTTTAGGGACAACATGCGGCTGTTCAGGATAAGGAATAGAAAGGCTATAGCCTTTTAATCCCAACATTGGAATATGAATGCCTAAAGGCTGTAGTAATTGGCGGCTACCATTACCAGCACAAACAATCACATCATCAGCAGAAATATTTCCCTGATTGGTTACAACTCCTGTGATACGTTTTTGTTGTTTAATAAATGAAATGACAGAGTGTTGTAAACATAATTTAAAATCAGTTTGTGTCGATAAATATTGAAGTAAGTTTTTACAGAATAAATAACAATCCGCACTTTCATCATCAGGTGCATAAATTGCTCCGACGAGTTGTGATTGAATATTTTTGAGTGAAGGCTCAAGAGTACTAATTTCATCTGCATTTAAAATTTGTTGAAATTGATGATCAACCGTTTCACAGGCTTTATTAAAGCTTTTTTTGTCACGATGAATAATTAATTTACCTGATTTTTCCCAAGCAAAATCACCAATATCACCATTAGTGCGCCATGTATTCATTATTTCCTGGCTTAATAATGATAATCTTAATTGGTGAGCACCATTAATTTTATTTGTTTTTCGATTACAGGCTAATGTAAATTGTGCTAGCCAAGCCCATTGTTGGAGTGAAAATTGTATTTTTAAATTGAGTGGAGAATCATTTTTTCCCATCCAACTTAAACCTTGTAATGGTACACCTGCATCAGCTAAAGGGGATACATAGCGGTAGCTAAGTTGACCACCATTGGCAAAACTGGTTTGCATACCCACATCGGATTCTGATTCTAATAAAGTGACTGCATGACCAGCCTTTATTAACGCATATGCAGTACTAAGACCGATAACGCCTGCACCAATGACCACCACATGTTTTTTCATCGTTATATACTCGTCATACTCCAAGTTGCAGTATTGTTGATTACGCTAACTCGCGTTAATCATTCATTTACTTACCGCTTAGCTGTTCCTCGAGTGATGAGAGTATTCGCAGCTAATAATAACGGAAGAGTTATTATTTAACGGCGAATGAGTTAACTAAACAATTGAGTTTTCATTGCTGGAGTATAACTTTTGGTTAACTCCTTTATTTCTTTTTTCGAGGGTTTGTGACAAGGTGTTTACATAATTTTGTGCGGCTTTAGTTAATGGTCTGTCTGCACGATGGAAGACAGAAACAGCCAGCTGTAGGTTTTCTTTGAGCGGATAGATCATTGATTTTGGCAATGTATGCTCAGCTGAGAAAATATCGGTAATACTGCAACCCAAACCCGCCCGAACAAATTCTGCTGCCATATGGTAGGTGTGTACACTAATATTTGAGACAGAAAACTCATGGTATCGCTGTAATAATTGCGATAATGAGTCTGAACCTGGGTGGATCCAGCGTTCTTGATCAATATCTGCGAGTGAAATGGGTCCTTGGTGTTTTTCGGTATCAACATAAACCAAAGGAATTTCGGCGATCGGTAATACGGTAATGCCGCCTTCAATAGCAAGGTTAAAGCCGATCCCAATATCCAAATCTTGTTGGGTTAACAATTGCAGAATATCAACGGTATGGTGAGTACCAATAGTGAGTTTAATATTAGGGTGTTTTTTAATAAATTGTGCAGTCACTTCAGGCACCAAGTTTAAACCGAGGCTTGGTAAGCAACCAATAGCTAATTTACCTTGTGGGTTTTTTGATAAATTTTGAGCCAAAATTCGCAGGCGATCTAAATTTCGATATACTTCTTTGGCTTCATCAAACAATAACAGCGCTTCATCTGTGGGTAATAATTTACCGCGGATCCGTTGAAATAATACTAGCCCTAATTGCTGCTCTGCGTGTTTAAGTGCCTTACTTGCTGCGGGTTGAGATATGTGTAAAACCTCAGCTGCACGAGTTAATGAGCCGCAAGTCATTACCGCGTAAAAAATATCAAGATGTCGTAATTTCATTCTATGAGCCTTAAATTTTTATCTCAAACGCTATTCTAGCGAATAAATTACAAATATTCAGGCAAGTAGGTCAATATTCACGGTTTATACTCGTCATACTTCAAGTTGCAATGTTGTTGGTGTTCTTCATTCGCGCTAGTCACATCTTTTTATGGTTCCCGCGATTGATGTACTTGCCGCTTAACTGCCGTCGAATTATTTAGAATATGGATGATTTTATTTTATTAGGTGGGAGCGGATTAATTTTAGATTTTTGATGACGAAATAGCTCAGTGTATACCCCATCATCCATAACAATGGTTTATGAGGTACACACTGAGAGAAAAGCGTTAATTCAAGTAGGTTCCTATCTCAATAAATATTTTAATTAGAATACTATTGGCAATATCTACGATAAAAGCACCAACCATGGGAACAACGAGGAAGGCTTTATGTGATGGTGCAAATGCTTTGGTCACCGTTTGCATATTAGCAATAGCTGTTGGTGTAGCCCCCATACCAAATCCACAATGTCCCGCACTAATTACGACGGCGTCGTAGTCTTTCCCCATCATCCTGAAGGTAACAAAGCAAGCAAATAACACCATAACCACGGTTTGTACTGCGATAATTATCAGTACCGGCCCTGCCATACTGGCGAGTTGGCCAAATTTTAATGACATTAATGCCATGGCTAAAAACAGTGATAAAGCAACGCTACCCAGTACATCGACGGTAGGCTCAAAGACTTCGTGTTTAAATACATGAGCCAAAGTATTACGAATAATAATACCGACAAATAAGCACCATACAAAAGTCGGTAATTGGAATACAGTATCTTTAAATAAGGTACTGATATAACCGCCCACAACAATACAGATAATTAGCATTGAAATGGTTTCGATAACATTATTTGCGTTAATTTTTCTCTTAACACTCGGTTGTTCGAAAGCTTCAACAATAGTGTCGCGCTCTTGCTCAGTCGCTTTTGGAATAGTGACTTTCTTTAATAAATGGCGTGCAACTGGGCCACCAATAAGTCCGCCTAATACCAAACCGAGTGTTGCACAAGCCATTGCTAACTCTACGGCACCCTCAACCCCATATTTATCTGCAAGTATTGGTCCCCAAGCACCCGCATTACCATGACCACCTGTCAAAGTTACTGAACCGGCAATTAAACCAATGAATGGACTTTCATTCATTACTACTGCCATTCCCATTCCTACGGTATTTTGAATCGCGATCAAAATAGTTACGGCGATGGTTAATAAAACAAGGGGTTTTCCGCCTTTAATTAATCGTGAAAAATCGGAACTTAATCCAATCGAAGAGAAAAATGCGATCATTAATAAGCTTTGTAATGAAGAGTCGAATATAAATGTGTAGCCTGATGTTTTATCAATAATTAACAGAATAATAGCAACAATAAAGCCCCCAACGACGGCTTCAGGGATGTGGTTTTTTTGGAGAAATGGTGTAAATTTGACCACAAACATCCCAATCAGTAGCGCGACACAAGCGACTAATAATGTATAACTGGCATCTAAAGTCATTATTTTACCTCAAGTAGTTTACCAGATTTTCACCATAACAATTTAACATTAGTGAAAAATGAAATTACTTTGCTTAACCAATTTTTAACAATGAGTTTTGTTTGGGTATCCATAACCTTTGGTTAATAGAGGTATAATTTAATCGGAATGTGTTTGTTGAGTTTTACTTAGTTGGTTGAAATGTTATTTTTCTATTTAACTCGATAATCCTAGTTACCATGCGGCTCAGGTAAGACCTCTCACAATATATGTACGACAGGGTTGAATAAATAATAAACATTGCCAATGTGATGAGGCTAATTACTCGGTATGCCTCACTAATTTAAAGAACTGTGAAGTACGACATAAAACTATGATGCTTTTATTTAGTGATTTATCGGTGTGTGATTTTTTATTCGTCGTCATTGAAAGGGAAGATAACCCGACGAGCAGGCTATCGAGAAACGATCACTTATAAAAAAGTGAGTGTGATATTTAAAATATATTTTAAACGTTAAGCTGTTTTTCTAATCCACTAATAATCATTTCAAGCCCAAATAAGAACGCAGGTTCGGCGCCTTGTTTATCTAGTAATGTAATAGCTTGTTGTAATAGTGGCGGAGTCAGGTTGATATCTGAATTCTCACGTTGATCTTTGGCTGCTTGATGCTCTTGATCTTCTAATACACAACCTAATGTAAAATGGCCAATTGCACTAAGGGCATATAATGCATGCTCTAATGAAAAGCCTTGCTGACATAAAAATGCTAACTGCTTTTCAATGGTTTGATATTGTTTCTCTGTTGGTCGAGTTCCCAAGTGTACTTTAGCGCCATCACGATAGCTTAATAGTGCACATCTAAAGCTTTTGGCATTATTGCGCAAAAAATCTTGCCAACTTTCCCCTTCTAAAGGGCAAAAATGCGTATGGTGCTGTTCTAACATTTCAACGGCTAATGCATCAAGCAATGACCGCTTATTTTTAACATGCCAGTACAGTGTCGGTTGTTCGACACCCAGCTTTTGTGCCAATTTTCGTGTTGTTAAACCTTCCATACCTACTTCATTGAGTAGTTCGAGTGCGCTACTAATGACTTTGCTTTTGTCTAATTTTGCCATGTTCGACTCCTATTTAATGGTTGACACTCTATCACCGATAGAGTTATTTTACCACCACCCTATCACTGATAGAGAAATTGCGGAATGAAGAAATCAACCAGTATTGCACTAGTGATTACGTTGCTAGATGCCATGGGGATTGGATTGATAATGCCAGTCTTACCAACACTATTACGTGAATTTATTACAACTGAAAATATTGCTAATCATTTTGGTGTGTTGTTAGCGCTATATGCATTGATGCAGGTTATTTTTGCACCATGGTTAGGTAAGATGTCGGATCGTTTTGGACGACGACCTATTTTGTTGTTGTCATTAATTGGCGCATCGCTAGATTATTTATTGTTGGCATTTTCTAGTGCGCTTTGGATGCTGTATTTAGGCCGATTACTTTCAGGGATCACTGGAGCTACAGGAGCGGTTGCTGCTTCCGTTATCGCAGATACTACATCGGTCTCCGAGCGTGTTAAATGGTTTGGACGATTAGGTGCAAGTTTTGGTGTAGGATTAATTGCAGGCCCTATTATTGGTGGTTTTGCTGGCTCTATTTCTGCTCATAGTCCATTCTTTATTGCTGCATTTTTGAATATAGTGACTTTCTTTGTCGTGATGTCAGTGTTTGGTGAAACCCGAAAGATAACAGAGAGTACAGATATTGATACGGCGGTTAAGCAAAAATCAAATTCGGTATATATAACATTAATAAAAAGTATGCCCATTTTATTAATTATTTATTTTTCAGCACAGTTAATTGGGCAGATACCCGCAACGGTATGGGTATTGTTTACTGAAAACCGTTTTGCATGGAATAGTATGATGGTCGGTTTCTCTTTGGCTGGGCTAGGATGCTTGCATGCGCTTTTTCAGGCGTTTGTAGCCGGACGTATCGCCTCAATATGGGGAGAAAAAACCGCGATAATTGTTGGGTTTGTTGCTGATAGTAGTGCTTTTGCTTTATTAGCGATTATCTCTGAAGGTTGGTTAGTATTCCCAATTTTAATCCTATTAGCGGCTGGTGGTATTGCACTACCTGCATTGCAAGGATTGATGTCCGTTCAGGTAAATAGTCAGCAACAAGGGGCTTTACAAGGCTTATTAGTCAGCTTGACTAATGCAACAGGGGTCATTGGTCCTGTGTTGTTTGCATTAATCTATAATCACACATTAGCAATCTGGGATGGTTGGGTTTGGATAATTGGTTTGATATGTTATTTAGTGGTTGTTTTACTATCGGTTATTTTTATGTTTAACCCACAAAAACTATTGAGTGAGTAAAAGCATTGTATCGAATATATTATATAAAGTTTATTTTATGGGATTGTTTGACAATGACCTAATTAGGTCGGGAAAAATAGAATCATATTCATAAAACCGAATGTAAATAGATTAAAGGGAATATATGTTTCTTAATTGTTAACTGTTCTATGTTGTTAGCTTTATTACATTAATATTAACGCGGTTATTAAATTCAAACCTCGTTACTTTATTTTGATTATTGTTTGATTTGAATGCATTTTCACTGACTTTTTATGATTATAAATTTAGATTGCCTTGAATTTAAATGTTTTTATTTTTAAAACTATTCAATTAAAGAATAGCATTAAAGTTGTTTCTATATTTTTGGGTTTTTTATTTTGCTATTGCTTTTTGTTATTATCAAAAGGTAATAACAGAGCTTTACTTTTATCTACTATCTGTTTTTTGGGGATGATATGTTAGAGATAATTATATCTGCATTATTACCTATTGTTGTCACATTGGCTTTAGGTTATTTTGCAGCATGGCACAAAGATTTTAATTCAGATCAAAGTACCATTTTAAACCGTTTGGTTATGTTGTATGCACTACCATTAACGTTATTTTCTGGAATGCTAGGTGTTAAACGCTCAGTACTGATGAATCCCCTAATGATTTTGGTAAAAATCATTAAGTTAAGGTGGATACACATCTTGTCATATGATCAAATGGTTTCGCGAAAAATCAATAATCAGACAACAAGATGTGCGAACTCGATATTTTACACGACTCTCTTTACCAATTCTGCCCCGAATTACACTTAAAACGACTCAACAGCTTAACGTTGGCTTGCCACGCATTACTTGACTGTAAAACTCTCACTCTTACCGAACTTGGCCGTAACCTGCCAACCAAAGCGAGAACAAAACATAACATCAAACGAATCGACCGATTGTTAGGTAATCGTCACCTCCACAAAGAGCGACTCGCTGTATACCGTTGGCATGCTAGCTTTATCTGTTCGGGCAATACGATGCCCATTGTACTTGTTGACTGGTCTGATATTCGTGAGCAAAAACGACTTATGGTATTGCGAGCTTCAGTCGCACTACACGGTCGTTCTGTTACTCTTTATGAGAAAGCGTTCCCGCTTTCAGAGCAATGTTCAAAGAAAGCTCATGACCAATTTCTAGCCGACCTTGCGAGCATTCTACCGAGTAACACCACACCGCTCATTGTCAGTGATGCTGGCTTTAAAGTGCCATGGTATAAATCCGTTGAGAAGCTGGGTTGGTACTGGTTAAGTCGAGTAAGAGGAAAAGTACAATATGCAGACCTAGGAGCGGAAAACTGGAAACCTATCAGCAGCTTACATGATATGTCATCTAGTCACTCAAAGACTTTAGGCTATAAGAGGCTGACTAAAAGCAATCCAATCTCATGCCAAATTCTATTGTATAAATCTCGCTCTAAAGGCCGAAAAAATCAGCGCTCGACACGGACTCATTGTCACCACCCGTCACCTAAAATCTACTCAGCGTCGGCAAAGGAGCCATGGATTCTAGCAACTAACTTACCTGTTGAAATTCGAACACCCAAACAACTTGTTAATATCTATTCGAAGCGAATGCAGATTGAAGAAACCTTCCGAGACTTGAAAAGTCCTGCCTACGGACTAGGCCTACGCCATAGCCGAACGAGCAGCTCAGAGCGTTTTGATATCATGCTGCTAATCGCCCTGATGCTTCAACTAACATGTTGGCTTGCGGGCGTTCATGCTCAGAAACAAGGTTGGGACAAGCACTTCCAGGCTAACACAGTCAGAAATCGAAACGTACTCTCAACAGTTCGCTTAGGCATGGAAGTTTTGCGGCATTCTGGCTACACAATAACAAGGGAAGACTTACTCGTGGCTGCAACCCTGCTTACTCAAAATCTATTCAAACATGGTTACGCTTTGGGGAAATTATGAGGGGATCTCTCAGCGCTCAGTATTGCTAGAGCAAAGTGATATGGCGTTAGTGTTATTTATCAGTATGGTGGGAGCTTACATTGTTGTATTCGTTGTTTCCCATTCTGTTTTCCGCCGTAGTAAACCAATCGCTGCATTACAAGCATTGGCAGTTGCTGCACCTTCAGGTCCTTTCATTGGTATTCCTGTTTTAGGTTTTCTGTATGGTGAATTAAGTTCGATACCGGTTTCTTTATGCGGAATAATTATTAACTTAATTTTGGTTCCATTTACATTATTTTCGTTATCCACTTACTCGTCAAATAAAGATGGTGGTAATTCAAAGGTAAGTATAGCTTCTAATCTAAAAAATACACTCAAAGAGCCAATAATTTGGATGCCTGTACTGGCTTTTATTATTTTGATTTTGGATTTTGAAATCCCTGAGAATATATTAAAGTCATTAAAATTATTAGGAACCACTACAGGGGGAATAGCACTATTTTCGACAGGAATTATTCTCTATAGTCAAAAAGTGACGTTTAATTTGACTATTTTGACGTCGGTCATTACAAAAAATATTATCGTTCCGGTTATTACTCTCGGTATTTGTCTACTGATGGCGATAAAGGGAACAGTAGCTGATCTGTCTATTATGACAATTGCATTACCAGCAGCAACAATCAGTGTAATATTAGCGATGCAATATAAAATTGCTGAGCAAGAAATGGCGTCAACCTTCTTTTTTAGTACGGTATTATCCATTGCCACCATGGCAGCGTTTTTAGTGTATTTACATTAATTGAGCCGTAATCATTATTTGCTTATTGGAGTTTTTAGATGAAAAAGACCATCCGCCAAGTGACATTCGATTTATTACGTGAGTTGGATATCACAACCGTTTTTGGTAACCCTGGTTCAACCGAAGAAACTTTTCTAAAAGATTTTCCGGCTGATTTTCGCTATATCCAAACATTACAAGAAGCTTCTGCGGTTGCTGCTGCTGATGGATATGCACAATCAACTCGTAAAGTCGCAATGGTTAATGTCCATACTTCGGCGGGGCTAAGTAATGCAATGAGTAATATTCTCACTGCATTTATGAATAGAACACCATTAATCGTGACTGCGGGGAACCAAACGCGTGAAATGTTGCTTATGGAACCATGGTTAACGAATATTGAGCCAGAAACTTTACCAAAGCCATGGGTGAAGTGGAGTTATCAACCTGCACGTGCCGAAGATGTGCCCGCTGCGTTTATGCGAGCCTATGCGATGGCATTACAGCCACCAGCAGGCCCTGTATTTTTATCTATCCCATTAGATGATTGGGATAAACCTGCGCTTGATGAACAGGCTGTGGTTCGTTCTATACCTCAGCGTATCGGTTATGATCCTGTTCGTTTAAAAGAATTTGCAGATGCATTAACAGCGGCTAAAAATCCAGTATTGATTTATGGTTCTGCAATTGCGCGTGGACAAGGTTGGGATGCAGGGATCAAACTGGCTGAAAAATTAAATATTCCAGTATGGGCTGCACCTGCGTCGGAACGTCCTGCTTTCCCTGAAACGCATCCGTTGTATGCTGGTGGTTTACCATTTGCGATTAAGTCACTCTCAGAAAAACTTGAAGGCCATGACCTTGCATTGGTGATTGGTGCGCCTGTTTTCCGTTATTACCCTTATGTTGCGGGTAGCTATATTCCTGAAGGATTGCGTTTGTTGCATATTACTGATGATCCCGTTGAGATTGGCCGTGCACCTGTTGGTGACAGCTTATTGAGTGATGCAGTACTTGCCGTAGAAGGGTTAACTGAATTGGTGGCAGCAAGAGCAGCACAATCACAAGCTGTGACTAAGCAAGCTCATAATATGGCTCCACATCCGGTAGCTGCGGAGTCTGTAAATACGTCTTCGACATTAAGTGCCGCAGAATTATTCCGTGCACTGCGTGATGTTTCACCGAAAGAAACAGTATTAGTTGAAGAATCGCCTTCTAACTTAGCTGAGTTACATCGTGAGTGGCCGATTGAACAGCCTGATTCATTCTACACCTTTGCGAGCGGTTCTTTAGGTTGGAACTTACCGGCAAGTGTTGGTATTGCATTAGGTGAAAAAGACAGTGGTCGTAATCGTCCTGTGCTAGCGATTATTGGTGATGGCTCAATGCAGTATTCAATTCAAGGTTTATGGAGTGCGGCGCAGCAAAAGCTGCCAATTGTTTTTGTTATTCCGAAAAATAGTGAATATGCAATTTTAAAATCGTTTGCGGTTTTAGAAGAGACTCCAGGCGTACCGGGGCTGGATATACCGGGGCTTGATATTGTCGCATTAGCGAAAGGCTATGGCTGTTCAGCGGTTAGGGCTGAGACCGTTGAGGAAGTGAAAGCAGCATGTAAAGAAGCGTTTAACCGAGAAGGGCCTACAGTGATAGAAGTCCCTATTTTACCTTCTATCCCACCATTGATTTAATCTTGATAGCCGACGGCATTTGCTGTCGGCTGTTTATACTCTTCTATTATTGATGGTTTTTTACTCAAAACCTCGATCCTCATCCCAAAACAAGAAATGTCCACTAAAGCCAGATTTTTTATTCAAGCTAACTCGAAAATTCAATATCGATTGAAAAGCCAGTGGTAAATAAGGAATGCCTGCTAAGTGGAAATTTATAGTTCTAGCTATTGAATTATTTCCATCAATAAATGGAAATAATGTGCCTGCACAGTTATCAGTGATTTCGTTAGTCTGACATGGTTATTTTATATTCACTTTTTACGGTGAAAAAGTAGTTCCACATCGCTATTTAATTAGGAAATTGATCATGTCAAAAAAGTTATCTATTTGGGCAGCTTCAGTCATGTTTGCTAGTACCTCTTTGATGGCTGCACCGCAGTTTGCATGGGTTGGCACTTATAGTCCCAATGGAGAAGGAGTGTATCGTTTTGATATGGATAATCAAACTGGCCAATTAACTAATAAAGTGCTGGCTGCACCATTAACCAATGCAGCGCAATTGGTACTCTCTCATAATGGTAAAGTGCTTTATGCAGGTAGTGAGACAGAAAAAGGCACGATCCATGCTTGGAAAATCAATACCGATGGTTCATTGCAGGCGCTAAATAACGTACCTTCGGGCGGCGATGGCCCAGTTTATTTATCACTAACACCAGATGGGCGTTATCTATTAGTTGCTAACTATCACAGCGGCGCGGTGTCTGTATTACCAATCCAAGATGATGGTAGTTTACAGCCAGCAAGCGATATTATTCAGCATGAAGGCCCCGCGGGGGCAGCTTATCCTGAAGCTGCGGTTGAAGGGAGTTTTGCGATTAGCGATCATAATGGCCCGCATGCACACATGATAGCGACCGATCCTTCAGGTAAATATGTGTTCACTACCGATCTTGGACTTGATCGTATATATCAATACAAGCTGGATCAAAAAAATGGCAAATTAATCGCCAATGATCCGCCATATATTATGGCTTCTTCGAAAGGCGCTGGACCTCGCCATTTTGTGTTTTCTAAACTTGATGGACATGTCTGGTTAGTTAACGAAGAAGCGTCAACTTTAACTCAATATCAATTTGATAAACAAAAAGGCCTATTGCAGGAAGGAACAACAGTATCATCATTACCTGATAATTATAAAGGCACTAATTTTATTTCAGGGATTGTCGAAAGCCAAGATGGTCAACATTTATATGTAGGTAACCGATTATATAACAGCATTGCACACTTTAACATCAATAAAGATGGCTCGTTAAGTAAACCGACGCAAACATGGACACGCGGTGATTATCCAAGAACATTAACGCTATCACCAAATGGTAAATATCTTTATGCCATGAATCAGCGTAGTGACAATATCACTCGTTTTAGTGTTGATGCTAATTCAGGGGAACTTAAATTTGTGGATGATTATGTATCGATAGGTGCGCCTTCTCAAATGGTGATCAATGAGGCAAAATAGTGGTTAAGTGATTAAGAGTAGCGTTTGATTACGCTACTTTTTTTAAAAAAAAACAATATAGGAATTAGTATGTCAGGATCAAATAAATTGTGTGGTGAAAGGATCCGTAGTGCGACAGGGAATAATAAGCGTTTATCGCGTTTTGAAATCAATGAAATTAAACATGCAATTGAGATCGAGAACGCTAAGTGTAAACGTAAAGGCAAAAAGCCTAAGCTCGCTCAAGTGGTGCGCTTTCACTGCGGATGTAATTGTTTTTCAGTTAACGTTAATTAGCACTCGATTGGCATCGAGTGCTTAATAGGAGATTAATGTTTAACCAACGTAGAAAAGTAATACACCAATGGCACAGCTAACACCCATAGACTGATTGGGATCTCTTTCCATTTACCAGCCACTGCCTTAATTAAAATATAGAACAGTAATCCACCTGCAATACCTGTCCCGAAACTATTGGCAATTAACGTAATCATCACCATCATTAAAACAGGTAATCCATCGGTAAAGTTCGCTAGGTCAACTTTACGTAATCCACTAAACATATTCAGGCCAATTAATATTAGCGCTGGTGCGGTTGCTTGTGCAGGGATCATTAGTGCAATTGGTGTGAATAACAGCATCAGTAAGAACATGATAGCGGCGGCGAGGGCAGTCATACCTGTTTTACCACCAGCTTCTGCCGCTGCTGAAGACTCAATTAAAGCCGTTGCGGCAGGAATACCAACCCAAGGGCCTAGTGCCGCAGCGATTGAATCCACGATAAAAGGACGGTTGATATTCGGCATGTTGCCTTCTTTATCAAGTAATCCTGCTTCTCCACCAACGGCAAGAGTGGTTCCCATGGTAGAAAAGAATTCAGCGGCAAAGAAGACAAATAAAAAGGGTAAGAAGGCGATATTTAATGCCCCAATTAAATCCACTTGACCAAAAACGGGTGCAACAGAGTGGGGGATCCCAATAAAGCTATCTGGTAGTTTGGTGACACCAAACGGAATACCAATAGCCGTGGCAAATAAGATAGCCCATAAAATGGCGCCGGGTATACGGCGAGCTTGCAATGCAATGGCTAAAAAGAAGCCAGCTAACGCCACTAGCGCCCCCGGTGATAGAAAATCGCCTAACATTAATGCGTTCGTTTTTGGATTAGCTAAGACTAAGCCAGCGTTACGAAAGCCTAAGATAGCTACGAATAGCCCAATAGAGGCTGTTAAACCGAGTTTAATTGATTGTGGAACTGAGCGCGTCACTACTTCACGCAAGCCAAATTTAGTGAGAAGGAAAAATAAGATCCCTGACCAACAGGCAATGCCGAGACCTATTTGCCAATCGATGCCCTCGCTGCCTGCTAGAGTTATACCGACGAGCACAGAGCCACCGATCCCAGGCCCAACCACGAAAGGTAAGTTTGCATAGAATGCCATCAGTAGGCTAGCAAGCACAAAAACAATAATCGTTCCTGTGGTCGCTGCACCTTTATCCATTCCACCAGCAGCTAGCAGACCCGGTATAACAACCAGTAAATAAGCTGCGGCAAGAAAACCGGTTATACCAGCAAGACATTCAGTTCTGACTGTACTACCACGTGAACGCAATGCAAAACGTTTTTCTAGCCAACTCCCTGATGTTGGCGTTTTAAGCATGTTGTCAGCCATTAATTGGCTCTCCTGTCATTATTGTTGTTATGGGTTGCAATAACGGCATCAACAATTTCACGAGTTGTGCCATCGGTTAGCCCTAAATCGGTTAAATGGGGGCCTGCATTACATGCAAGACAGGTGCCCTCGATAGCCTTAAATACACGATATGGAGGCTCCCAATCTGCGATTTGGCTACTGAGTTCACGCAATTGACGAAATTGTTTTGCAAGTTGTTCTGCTGGAAGGTCAGATAGCATACCGGCAATTGGCATGGCAACATGGGCAAGCACTTTACCATTTTGTACTAAGGCCATTCCGCCGCCACTTTCGATCAGTAGATTAGCGGCTTGTGCCATATCGTCCGCATTACGGCCGAGTACCACTAAGTTATGTGAATCATGGGAATAGCTGGTGGCAATCGCTCCACGTAGCTCTCCCCAGCCTTCTAATAAAGCGATTTGTGGATTGGCTTGGTGGCGGCCATGACGGTGTTGTACGCGGATCACACTAAAGCCATCGGGGATCTGTACTTGACCATTACAGATCTGTACATCAACTTCTCCCCATTGAGTAAAGCGCGCACCGCTGATATGACGTAAACGTGCACTTCCTTCGGTTATATTTTTTATTTGCAGTGTGCATTCTTTAGCTGTGACTGGCGATAAATGCATCGTGTCTCTAGGAGGCAATACATCTTGCTCTGTGGCTAATGTTTTAAATAATTGACCATTTTTCGCGATGTGCTCACCTGCAACATACACATGTTTTGCTTGCAGTTTTTTCAGTGAATCAAACACGACTAAATCAGCACGACGGCCTGCGGCAATTAAGCCAAGATCGGGGCGTTGTAAACGGATAGCAGCGTTTAAAGTGGCAAATCGCAATACATCGGTAGCTTGCATGCCATGTTCAATCAGTAAATTGAGCAGGGCGATAATACCGCCTTTTTCAATTAACACATCGGGTGGAACATCATCGGTACATACTGTGATTTGGGAGGACAGATGGGGAAGTTTTTGCAGTTCAGCCACAATATCAGGTAGCAAATATGGATGAGAACCGCGAATTTCGAGTGTTAGACCTGCGCGTAATTTTTCTAATGCATCTTCAGCAGAGGTGAGTTCATGATCGGAGGTAACGCCTGCGGCAAGGTAGGCTTGCAGATCGGCTCCTTTTAATCCTCTGGCATGCCCTTCAATCAATTTTCCAGATGCTAAACCCGCGTTTAGAATACCTTCCATCCGCTCGCTACCATGCAATACCCCGAACATATCCATAACTTCAGCAACACCATGGACTTCGGGCCAACTTAACATGGTTGACATTTCGTCACCTGCAAAATCGGCTCCGGACATTTCTAGCCCTGGTGTTGAAGGTACAGATGAAGGGGCGGCAACCATAACATGCAGTGGTAAGTTACGGCTTGCTTCTATGGCATAGCGTACCCCTTCCAAACCCAGTACGTTAGCTAACTCATGAGGATCCCAAAACACCGCAGTAGTACCTTGAGTGAGAACAATTTCAGCATAACGGTTAGGTGGGAGGTGTGAACTTTCTAGATGGACGTGAGTATCAATTAGACCCGGTGAGATAAAATAACCATTGAGATTATGAATTTCGTTCGCATCAAGGCGGCTACCTGTTGGATGTACACTCGCAATCAACGAATCGACAATACCGATGTCTGCGGCACGGATTTCCCCTGTCACCATATCGACAATATTGGCTTGAGTGAGAAGAAGATCAAAAGGAATTTCTCCTTTTGCCGCTTGTACTGCACGACGTCGGCTATAATTGGTTATACTCATAAAACACCATCATTAAATGATTCTTTGCCACTACTTTATGAGCAACGCAAACGTTTGCCAAGATGATAAAACTTATCAGAGCATAAGAAATAGTTATAATGATTGAAATGATGGTGTTATTTTTGTTTCAGATATACCCTAAATAATTCGAGGTGTGGATAGGCGATAAGCAAAGATAGGTAAGGAACATAGATACACACTGTGACCAAGCCAATCAAGCGGAGTCAACGCCCCTTCAACGTGAAATATGACAAGTATATCCTTCTATTAATGGTTCTTCATAAAGCGTAATTGCAGATCATGATAAATCCTTGGCAACGACTACCCGCACTGACGTTAAAGCAGATACAATATTTTGTGACATTGGCTCATTTGCGCCATTTTACGGAAACGGCAAGCCGATTATCGATTAGTCAGCCTGCATTGAGCAGTGCATTACGTCAAATTGAAGCTGTGATTGGTGGAAAATTAATAAATCGTACCGCGTCATCCGTGACATTGACTGAACTTGGTGCAGCTATTTTACCGCATGCTGAGCGTGTATTGAGTGTTTCTCAGC
The DNA here is from genome assembly GCF_033676985.1 of Providencia sp. PROV236. Lineage (NCBI taxonomy): Bacteria > Pseudomonadati > Pseudomonadota > Gammaproteobacteria > Enterobacterales > Morganellaceae > Providencia > Providencia sp. PROV236. The sequence goes on from NZ_CP096297.1 coordinate 1,107,605, forward strand.
GTGCTTTTAGTGATATTCAGCAAATTATGGAAGAAGGCGGTGACGGGACATTGCGGATAGGTTTAGTGCCTTCTGTTAGCTCGCTACTTTTTCCTGATATCCCCACTCAATTAAGCCTCAATTTTCCTCGGCTCAAGGTTGAATTTTACGATAAAACCAATGATTCATTAGTTTCTCAATTAATGAATAACGAAATTGATTTTGGTATTGGCGTATTGGATAGTTCGGTACCTCGTGAATTACAGTTATTTGCCTTACAGGATGACCCATTTGTGGCAGTGATCCACCGACAAGATCTGCTAGCAGAAGGATTTCACCTTCCTTGGAAACTGCTGAATGGTCGTGATGTCGCTATATTTTCTAAAGGTAATATTCAGCGCCTAGTACTAGCCACTATCGAAAGCCACCGTTTGAAGCTTAATGTACGTTATCAAGTTGATTATATTGAAACTTTATATGGCTTAGTTCGCTCAAAATTGGCTATCGCAATTTTGCCCCAGTTGTATACGGCACACTTACGTGATCCTGAATTAGTGGTGCTACAGTTACAGCAACCCGAGCTTACCCGTACTGTATCATTGATGAGAGCTAATCAAACATTAACCCCCATGATGGAATCAGTATTTACCCTGCTTTTAAAGACATTAAAAGGGTAACTATTGGTGGATAGATTCATCGTGATCGCGTAAAGCAACATAAATCAGTACCAGCAAGGCGGTGATATAAAAGCGAAAAGCAGCTTGAATACTATTCCACTCTTTTGACATCCACATCGCAAACCACTCACCACCAATAGATATAAAAGCCACATGCCACAGCAGAAATGCAAGGGTAAGCCCTGCAATAGACCATTTTTTACTACGATTAAATTCAAAGGCACTTTTTTTGCAGTTTTTTAGTAGTGTGATCCCTCCATACCAACAAATTAAAGCACAAATAGTTTCAATTATAATAATCATGATATAAGCGACATGATGAAATAAAGTGGCATTAATAGCTCGATAGTCAACGGTTGCATTAGGAAAAATGCTATCCATGGAGAGAACATGTTGAATAAAGATAAAGTTAGTGGCGTAGTCTGTTAAATTATTAAATACGGCTAGAGAGATAAATAAGGCGATAGCACAGACGCATAGAGATTTTGACAGGCGAGTGATCATATTTTATCCTTAAAAATAATCATTCATGCAGAATAACACTCTTTGATTTATCTCTCTAACGAGTATCTGTATTATCAGACAAAATTTAGAGTATAGAGCTAATTTAAGTTTAATTAACTCTATTAATATTGAAATAGTAAAGAATATTATTCGTAATAAGTGCAATTAAAAGGTTATCTAATGAAAAAAAGCATTAAGCAGGCTCAATGGGGAATCGCCGTCATCGCAGCATTGACACTTTCGGCTTGTGATGATTTTAACCCTATGAGTCAAAAAGGAGAGTTTTATTATAGTAACCCAACGACGAATAATATTTCATTTAAGGTTGATGATAAGTCTTATGAGGTTTTACCTGGACAACGAGATATTATTAAACTTTCATCGGGAAAACATAAATTAGAAAATAGCCAAGGTGACATCTTTTCATTTATGGTTTTTGATAATAATAATGGTGGTATTATCAATCCAGATAATCATGTTTATTATACCCTCTCAGAAGCTTATGCTGTCGAGGGGAAGGCAGATCGCTTTAAACCTGCAACTTACGAAGTCGTGATTAATGGACATGAGTTAGAAATGGCGGTTAGAAGTGCGAATGCAACAGTAATTGATGCCAATATATTTAAATGTGATTATCCACTCGGTGAAGCCTTTCCTGATTCAATTACGGTGAATGATCGCAAATCAATAGGTAATATTCAATCTAAGTGCTTTGATAAGCCAGAGCTAGTCCAGTACATTGCGACAGAATATGATGAAAATATTTCGCCTAGCACTGCTGATGAAGCCACTCAAGATACAGTGAATATGCCATTTAACTATGATCTTCCTATCGCCGATTTCGCGAATCCAAAGCTGCAAGCAAAAGCAGAAGAGTTACTGGCACTACTTAAACCACTACAAGATACTAACGATACTGATATTCATGAAAAATTGAATAAGCAAGCTCATCAATTGATGATGGAGTTAGTGGATATACATGCGAATAGTGCTTCTTCTAGTGGTGTCGCAGAGAATGAAAAATATAATGATTTTGTTAGCAAAATCGGTGAATTACGAGGTTATGGCATTTGGGGACGATAAACCCATATAACAGGCTACACTTTGTAGCCTGAGGTTGCTGATGAAGCGGGATAAAAGCGTGGTTTTTCCCGCTCCGTGTTATTAGCCGAAAATCAATTCATTGATTTTCCTCGTTTATTTCAGAACCCCTAATGACTGCCGCCAAACATGATATGTTTGGCAACAGTCTGAGGCTACACTTTGTAGCCTCTTAAAGTTCTAGGTATTTTTAACGATGAAAACACTGTGACTGGTATAAATCAACGTACTCATTTCTACACGAAAAACGCGTTACTTGAGGTGTGATGGTGATATATCTTTTTAAGAATATGCTTATATTGTAACCAGAAAGTTCTTATGTGAAATAGTCTGAATAACTGGATGATAGCTTTATATAAACTCTATTTTATTTATGGGATAAATAAAATGAATACAATATTAAAGTCATTGTTTAGTGTTATTCTAATGGCGAGTCTACAGTTGTTTTCAATTACGGCGAATAGCCAGTCAATTATTGCAGAAAAACAACAGCCTGAAGTATTAGATTTGGTTTTTATACTCGATAAAAGTGGCTCAATGTCTGGATTTGAATCAGATACTATTGGTGGTTTTAATAGTGTATTAACTGAAAATCGTAATAAAAATGGCGATGTATTTATTACGACAGTGTTATTTAATAATAAAACAACTTTATTGCATAATAGGGAACCTATTAATAAAGTTAAAAACCTAACACTAGATGATTATAAAGTAGGTAATAATACGGCATTATTAGATGCTGTTGGTGATACCATTGTTAAAATACAAGAAAATAGAAAAATAACCAAAAATAATAATGTATTATTTGTAATCATTACTGATGGCGAAGAAAATAGTAGTCATAAATATAGCCAATCAAAAATTAAATCGATGATTAAATCAGCTGAAACTGAGGATAAATGGGATTTCATTTTCCTTGGTGCAAATATTGATGCGATCACCGCAGCAGATAGTATTGGGATTAGTCGCTCAAAAGCGACTGGCTATGTACAAGATGAAGTAGGTTATGACAAAGCGTATAAAGCGATAAATAATGCAGTTGAATCCAAGAAAAATTCCGCACCAATATCAGGGGAATGGAAAAAAGAAGTCGAAGCAGATGCGACGGATCGCGCTAAAAAATAAAGTGACATAGAGTTAAAGTAACTACTGACACCTCCCAGTATAATAATTGGGAGGTGTTTTTTTATTATCCTTTGGTTGGGATATGGCGTAGTAATGTTTCCAGTGGTTCAATAATAGCAATCACGACTTCATCATGTAATACCGCGCTTTTTTCCAATTGTTGAAAAATAGTCGTCTTACGTTGTTCAGTAAGTGGTTTATTTGTACTGTAATGTTCAACAAGTTCTAAGCCAATTGCCGATAGTTGCTGCATATTTTCGGCAACAGGAGCCAATCGTGCTAGGTTAACATTTTGTTTGATTAACGCTTGAGCTTGAGGAACATTATTTTGCCAACGTGTTAACTTATTTATGAGCCATTGCTGATTGGTTTTATCATTTGGTTTAGCCATTAAGGTATCAATATGTTGTTTGAATGCACGACCTTGAGTACTTTCTGCTGGCAAGGCATCGACAAAGCGGTTCAACGGTTCATATTGGTGATATTGGTTTTCTCTGAATTTTAAATGATGGCGAGTATAATAATGTGCTGGCTCAACAGTTTCAGCCAAGATCTGCAATGGTTCTATTTCAGCCCCATTTGCTAGTCGAGTAAATTCACGTGCAGTTTGGGCGTGTTGTTGCAAACCCACGGAAACGCTTGACCAAGCATCTGCGGCATTAAGGCGACGATACATATCCTCTTCATTATTAACATTTTGCGCAGACCATAAGCGTTCAGAAACAGCAAAAGCACGCGGCCATAACTTAACATCGATAATGGGGGCTCGAATGTTCTCTGCCCATAATGCGATTTCACCACCACGAATATTGCTCATTTTATCTGCATCAAGTGTTGTTGGTGCAATTCCTTCTGGAGTATCAGCTAAGCTAGTCCCTGTCGTTGGATAGCGGGTATTGCCAATCATCGTATAACCACTTAGTGACTGTTTGTTTAATATCACAACTGGGCGTGTTTCCCCCATCCAAGTATCCACGGAGAAGGTAACTTGGCTTGGTGACAGCCACTCTATATGATCCACCGCTCGGCGTGATTTTCCTGCAAAATCGATAAAACCTCTCCAGCCATCACTGCCTTTGATGAGTGTGAAGCTACCTTTCACCGGACTACCTTTAAGTCTTTCAATTTCAAACTGCCAACTTTGTGCTTGTTCACCTTGCTTAACATTGACATCAACAGTAAATGGGCGAGGCAATATTTCATTTCGATAATGGTAGGCCGCACTCTGTGATTGGTCGAGGTAGAACCCAGTGGATAAGAGACCTTGAAAGCCTTCTTGGGCACTATGGCCTAATGAGTCTTGGCCTTGCCATGATTGGATCACGATATTTTTAGAAAGCGTAGGATGCTGGATTTCATCCCAACCAACCATTTTACGTTGATGGCTGGTTAGAATTTTTTCGAGTCGCTGATTGAAATAGGCTTGTAAAGCATGGGTATCCTTCAGGTTGTTTTTCTTCATAAATTCCTGAATTAACGGATTGTTTTCCCACTGTGTTGGATCAACCTCATCTCCTCCAATATGAATATATTCATCAGAGAAGATGGTGGTTAACTCTTCAATTAGCGCATCAGTAAATTGATAAACTTGCTCTTGGGTTGGGTCGAGAAGTGGTTGATGAACGCCCCAGTGGCGTTGCATTTGATAAGGCCCAGCGGCACTGATCAGCTCTGGGTAAGCAACCGCAATCGCAGATGCATGCCCTGGAAAATCAATTTCAGGGACGACTCGGATACCTCTTTCTTTTGCATACTCGACAACTTGACGCATTTGTTGCTGGGTATAATATTGCCCATCACTCGCGAGTTGCTGTAATTTAGGGTAGCGCTGTGATTCGAAACGCCAACCCTGATCATCGGTTAAGTGCCAGTGAAATACGTTTAATTTAGCGGCAGCCATTCCGTCTATTTGACGTAAAATATCATTGATTGGTAAGAAATGTCGTGCTGAATCAAGCATTACACCACGCCAAGCAAAGCGTGGTTTATCGTTGATAGTGACTAAAGGAACAAAGGTGTTTTCACCATCGGTTTGGATCAGTTGTAGTAAGGTTTCCATGCCTCGCATTGCCCCAAAACGTGTTGCTGCTTTAATGGTTGAGCCATTACTATCAGTGATAAGTTGGTAGCTTTCATCCATCTGTACTGAAGGTAAGTTAGCAACTTTTTTCTCGATGAGAATTTTTATGGGTGCCTGAGCATTTTGGGCTTGATGTGGGGTTAATTGCCACCCAGTTTGAGCCTCTATCCTTTCACGCCAGCGAGCAGTTGCGTCGTTTAATTCATCACCTTCGATATAAATATCAAGTTCGTTATTAAGGATCCATTTACCGTCGCTATTTTTTACTTCAACCTGTTGAGGCCAAGGCATTAAAGGTAGTTCCGCTAAGGTTTGAGCGGATAAAGGTAGCGTATAAATAAGTGAGGATAGGATGATAGTAGAGGTAAGTTTGTTAGGCATAGAGCTCCCTTATTATACTCGTTCTTTCAAGTTGCAGGGTGACTAGGTTACGCTTGCCGAGTCACAGTGTTTATCTATGCTTCCCCGACTATCTTCGCTTGTCGTTGACCCGCAATTCGAATTATTTAGAGTATATTGTTTATTGTGAACGCTATATTGAGCATATATTAGACGATGAAGTCCAACATACATCATTAATAAAATGATATTGTTCACACTATTTTTTTATTGCAAAATAAGTATTTATAAGTGAAATTCATTCAATGCATTGATTTATAAACTCTTTCAATGGATTAGCTTAAAGATGGAAGGTTGTTGGATTGGAGAACAAAGATAGCGAGAGTGTGTCTGGCTCCCGCTATTTTCTGAATATCATGAGGCGTTTTCTATGGCCTCAAACATCCCTTGAGCTAAATATTCTTGAGCATTTTTGACACCCGGTAGGACAAAGTAATAACCGCCCCCGAAAGGCTTGATATAGCGCTCAAGTGGTTCTCCATTAAGGCGTTTTTGAGTATCAATAAAGCCTGTTTTTAGATTTTTTTGGTAAGAGACAAAAATCAGCCCCATATCCAGTAGACCATTAGATGTTAAGCCTAGTGAGTAGCTATAGCTACGGCGGCGCAATTTTGCGGTGTAGCGTTCAGGGTTACGAGGCTCTGCACGGCGCATATGAGAGTCAAATAAAATACGATCACCGTGAGGGTCTTTATCGAATTCAGGATCATCGTGTTCTTGTTTCATACCAATAGGGGCGCCGCTATTCTTATGGCGTCCAAAGTCATTTTCTTGATCTTCAAGTGGTGTGCGATCCCAAAATTCAAGATTAAAACGGATTAGACGTATAGCTTGATAGCTACCCCCTGTACACCAATTTGGCTCTTTACTCCCTGTCGTTACCCAAATCAATTCATCCATTAATTGCTTGTCATTGGTTGGTGCATTGCCTGTACCATCTTTAAAGCCAAATAAGTTAATTGGCGTTGAATGGTTGTCAATATCACGGGAAGGCAAGAAGCCATCTATTTTCCATAATGGGAACATGAATGGTGCGCTATGGCGTAATAAATCACGTACGGCATAAATTACGCTTTCTTGGCTGTTAGCACAAATTTGTAATGTGATATCACCGCCACACCACTCTTTTTCCAATCTATCATTCGGGAAGCTGGTCATTTCAACAAGGTGGTAAGGTTTGATTTTATCGAGGCCGAATCTGTTATCAAATAAACGGTGACCGAGAGAGGCGGTAACTGTTAATGAGTCTGGTTGGATATGGGTACCTAAAATACCTGACTCAGTAGGAGGCATGCGGTCATTAGCCGTTTTCGGTGATGTCTGCGCTTGGGTAAGATAAGCTATCCGTTTTGTTAGTATCTTAAATAGGGATTGTAGCTTATCAATCGTGTCAACGGTGACATTGAAGGCGATAAAAGTGGCATTCTTTTGCTCTGGTGTTAGTACACCTGCTTGATGCAAACCTTCAAATGCAATGGTTTTATCATAGGAAGGTTGGCAATTATTGGTTGGGTTATTTGCTTTCAAAGTGTTCGCCGCTAAAGATGGTGCAGCGATGACAGCACTGCTAATTGCCAAGGTTTTTAATGCATTTCGCCGAGAAAAACTGGCAGGTGCTGCGTGATCCTGTGGTTTTGCCTTCATGGCTGTTTGCCTCAATATTTGTAATACACGTCGACGCTGAGCTGAGATCTAAGCTGTGCAAGGTTTTCAGCTTGTTGCGTTAGCACAGAATAAAGTGCCATTTTATCTTGTTGACTTAACTGGCTATAAGGTTGATAGACACCTGTAGATGACCGATAACGTTTAAGAATTTTATCCGTTGTTTGGTCATTTAGTTGGATTGCTTGTAAGGTTTTAGGTGGGATGAGAGGGTGCAATACGGTTATTATTTCTTGAGAGCCTTGTAAATTAGCCGCAATATCAGCCAAGTCAGATTGACTGTATATGTTTTCTTTACCTGCCAGCTTGGTTTCGAGGATCATCTCAATGAAATCAGCCGCAGCTTGCACCAGCTTTGGTATTTCAACTGTTTCGCTCGCAACTCGTTTCTCCAAGTCACGGGCTTTGAGTAGTAATTCATCAGTTGCAATAAGCGTCGCTTTACGATCCTTACGTTCAAATAATTGGTATTCCACAAGGTGAAAGCCACTAAAACGATAATCTTTTTCACCATCAAGAAAATAGTCTGCCCGTGGGTTAATTGTTCGATCAGTATTACCAAATAAGATGATGATTGGACGAACAGATTCATAATACTGATGAGCATGAATATAGGCTTGTTGTGCTCCAGTTAAATCACCTTTTTTGAGATAATCATCTAAGGCTTCTAATTGAACAACCATTTGTTGCAGTTGTTTCTGAGTAAATTGCAAATAGCTTTGAATGGCGGCATGGTATTTTTCAGGAGTGGGGATATCACCCTTAGCAATAATAATGTTATCCCCCGTTTGTACAGGAGACCTTAATGCTTTAGCCGATGCGATATTTGGCATTGTTATCAATAAGGCCATACTGCAAAAGAATATAGTTTTTAAAGAATGCATGTTATGCATGTTTTTTGCTCCGAGAAAACAACGTGATAACCACGACCCAGTAAATAATAAACGTAATTACACTTAGCCAAATAGGTTGCGAACGGTAAGCAAAGAACGATGAAATAAAGTTGCCTGCAATATTTGAATCATCAAGTAATGCTGTTGTGTCCCATGCAGGGTAAATCAAAAATTCTGGAATGGAATAATCATATTCAATCAGTAAATTAGCGATTTCTTCGACACCTTTTAAGAGCAACGATAAAGCAAGAAACAGTAAGATCACGCCCGTGACTTTAAAGAAGATTTTCCAAGAGACAATGCGATTGGTGAGGAGAAAGATATACAGTGTTAATCCTGCAATTAGAATACCTCCGCCAACTTCCATCGCAAATTCAGATGCATTTGTAGCATTGAGAGACATTATAAAGCTAGATAAAAACACGACGATTTCACTGCCTTCTCGTGCTATTGCAATAGCAATAATTAAAGCTGCTCCCCACCAATTATGATGTTGGGCATTACGATTTATGCCTGATTCGATTTCTGATTTCATGGAACTGCCATGTTTATTCATCCAATACACCATTTGGACAATTAAAATACAGGCAAGGAGCTCCATAAATACCATAAATAGGGATTGCCCTGTGTCATCAAGGACATTAAATACGCCATAAATTAATAATGCGAGTAGGATTGATACCAGTAGACCGAGAGCAACACCACCCCACAAAAACTTCATACCGTTACGAGAGTCTGGATGGCGTTTGATCCACGCATAAATAATGCCAATAACCAGCAGTGCTTCAAAACTTTCACGCCAGACAACAAATAGAACTTGCCCCATAACTTATCCTACTATTTCGCGATGATCTCACCTTTTGGGTGAGAGAGATGGAAGTCATCAAAAAAGGTATAGCTACCCGGTTTTAGAGGAGCAATAACCACAACAGAACTGGCACCCGGTGCAAGCACTTTTTCTTTACGCAATTGGGTACTTTCAAATTCAGCGGGTTCAGTTCCCGTATTGGTGATTTTTATACGAATGATGGTCTTAGCCGGAACCTCAAGTACTCTCGGGATCAAATCACCATTTTTCATTTCTAATTCAACAGTAAATTTTTCAGCAGCAAAAACCGTATTCGGTATTAGCGTTGAAAAAAACAATAGGGTAAGACCTAGTAGTGTTTTCATTGTGTTGGCTCTAATCATTAACCATATATACTCGTCATACTTCAAGTTGCAGTGTTGTTGACTGCGCTCACTCGCGCCAGTCACATACTTATGTATGCTCCTAGCGACTCATTCGCTTGTCGCCTAACTGCACCTCGAATTATTTAGAGTATCTACTCGTCATACTTCAAGTTGCAGCGCTTTTCGTTAAAATATGGTGACTTCGCTCACTCGCGCCAGTCACATACTTATGTATGCTCCTAGCGACTCATTCTCTTGTCGCCTAACTGCACCTTGAATTATTTAGAGTATCTACTCGTCATACTTCAAGTTGCAGCGCTTTTCGTTAAAATATGGTGACTTCGCTCATTCGCGCCAGTTACATACTTTGTATGCTCCTAGCGACTTAATCGCTTGTCACCTAGTTGCACCTTGAATTATTTAGCTAAAGTATGACTCATATTTAGTAACTGCCTTTACGCCCTACACCTGCATAATCAAATTCCCATGATACTTCAAAGGGCTTGAACCATGGCGCAACACCTGTTTCTTTATCAATATGACGACCGAAAACAGCTTGTTTATTGTGTGATGGTGGTGAGATCTTATAGGTCACACGATACTGGCCATTGCCGTCGAGTTTGATGTTTTCACCATAGTGAGGCCCATCGCTGGCAACCATTGGCATAAATGTACCGGTTTGGGTTTGTGGTTTATCACCGAGTTTAGTCACGGTGTATTCGATGCTGAGATAAGGGATCCAATCACCTTCAGCGAAGCCATTCGGATTATCTTCAACGGCGTGAATATCTGCTTCTAAATGGATGTCAGCTTTATCGGCAGAAAGATGTGATATTGCGTGATGTCCTTCTTCGGTATCCATTGTGATAGGTTGTAGATAAACACCTTGGATTTCCATTCCATTTTTAATGATGGGTTGACCCAGTGGATATTCTTGAGCAAAAGCCGTGATTGAAAACAAAGCTAAACTCGAAACAGCAGCCTTATAAACGAGTCTCATTATTTTGTCCTTACCATTATTTATTATAGGAACGCCAATGATAATCATTATTATTCCAGCTGTTCAAGTTAAACTTTAAGCTTGAAAATTTCATTTATCGCCAAATATATGAAAAGTTTTAAAAAAATAGTTAATGTAGAGAAGTTATTATTTTTAGCAAATTATCTTTATCAGCCAAAAATATTTATCGGAGAAATCTCTGGTCGTGATAGATTGGTTGAAATTAATTTATCACCATTTTGAATACTTATCTTTAAGGGGGTTAGGTATGCAAAAACGTTATCTGGATTGCAGTGCTTCTGAAATATCACTGCTCAGTAAAAAAGCTTTATTAGAAGCAATCAAAGGTAGTGAGGGGAGGTTATTGGTTTCTGAAACAATAGGTACCATCCAACCTGTTTTAATGAATGTCACCAATGCAGAGCTTGCAGCAAGTCAAGGGGCAGATATTTTATTATTAAATATCTTCGATGTGGATAATCCTGTTATTCAAGGACTGCCCGTTGATACGGCACCTCAAGACATTATTCGTACGTTAAAATACCTCACAGGCCGCGCAATAGGCGTTAATTTAGAACCCGTACCGGCAGGTTTTTATAATCCTAATCAGGATGCGCAATGGCAAATCTCTGAAGGGCGTTTAGCCACGGTTAAAAATGCTATCAAATTAAAAGAGATGGGCGTAGATATTATTGTGCTAACCGGCAACCCCGGTAATGGTGTGACCAATCAAGAAATCAATCAGAGTTTAAAAGAGTTAAAAGCGGCTGTTGGCGATGAAGTAGTATTGATTACAGGTAAAATGCATGCTGCTGGGGTATTAAATGCATCGGCAGAGCAACTGATCACTGAAAGTGATATTCGTTGTTTTATTGATAGTGGTGCCGATGTGATTTTATTACCAGCACCGGGTACTGTTCCGGGAATCTCTGCTGAATTTGTGCAAAAAATGGTTGCTTACTGCCATTCACAAGGTGTGTTGACGATGACGGCAATTGGTACTTCACAAGAGGGTGCTGATTTACAAACTATTCGTCAAATTGCCTTGATGTGTAAAATGGCGGGCACTGATTTACACCATATTGGTGATTCAGGGTATAACGGCATCGCTTTACCTGAAAATATTTTAAATTATGGCATTGTAATCCGCGGTGTGAGGCATACCTATTCACGAATTGCTCGCTCCATTAATCGTTAATTTATGCGCAGAAAGCGATTTATTAAAATCGCTTTCTGCGTTAGAAATCTAATTAATCAATTAAAAATGAATGTTTATTAACTTGCCTTGGCGCTTTATCACTAATTCCACTTGTCCTTTAGGTAAAGTATCAATAAGCTTTTTAACTTTAGTGACAGCATTTGCTGGATATTTTATACCATTGATACTAATTAATATATCACCATTTTTAAGTGAAAACTCTGAAGTGACCTTTTCGTTATTATAGAATATTTCGATTTGGTTATTGTAAGATCTAAAGTTTATGTTTCGGTTGTTTTTTAAATTAATTTTTTGGGTTGTTGCCATATTATAACAGAATAACATCTTATTTGGTGATAGCAGATATTTATCAAAAGATTCAAGTGTTGACATTCCTATTGCATAGGAATCATTATTAGTGATGTGAAACTCTTTGTCATAAAAATCACTATTATTGAATTGAAATTGTTTTATTTTATAATTTTTGTTATTGTTTTTAACAATACCTGAAAATTCTATAGAAATATTGTTATTAAAACTTTCAACTGGTTCTAGGACAGCGTTGGTTTTATTGTTATTAATATACTCGATAAGCTCATTAGAGATATAATTTGAGCTAGAGCCAGTATCGAGTTTTGTTGATACATATATATCATCATCAAAGTAAGTACGGAAATAAGGGGAACCGAAGGTATAATCATCATATGGGCTACATTGCTGATACTCACTAATTGGTGGTGGGTTGTCATAGATAGTGAGTATTTTATTTTTCCTATCAATCTCCCAGTTTAACTGTCTAAATATATCAACGCCTAAGATCCCCGAAATATTCTCACCGGTCGCTTGTGATAATAAACTCAGATCATCTGTCACCCAAAATTCACCTCCATCAAAATACTTAGTTCCAATAGAAAAAGGAATAGGGTGAACAAAGTTAATTTGCTCTAATTTTTTTTGACCACTTACGGTGTTAACAGTATTGAAATATTTATAATAGAGCTTAGGAAGCTCATTCATATTTTTTGTAAGTTTGCTTGCTAAGTTTTTATCTATTATTGAGGAGGATGAACCGGTATCTAGCATGAAAGTATATTTCTTCCCTTTGATTAATACAGGAACTAAAATATATTCCACATATTGATTTTTAAATGAGTGTACTAATATGGGAGCATTTTTTTTAGGGAGGTTAACACACCCTGATAATAGTAATGTCACAACTAAAATCGTTTTTTTAGAGATAAATAGTCTTGGGGTCATTATATTAGATACCTAATGTATTATATTTGATGGTTTTTTATAAATTGAAATTCGTTATATCAATAGGAATATCTATAAACAATAAACGAATAGTTAACAAACTATATAAGATGCTGTTTTTATTTTAATAATCAATCTAATAGACGTTTATATTTTAAGTTATAGATATAAAACAAATGACTAATTTAGTGGCCAATGCTGGGTGATACTTAGTCAGTAGCTTGATGAATGCCTGCTGATTAGAACTTCTTTCATGATAAAACGGTCATAGTTAAGATGATGACTTGTTAATACTATCGCTATAACTAATATTGTTTTCGGATTCTGGTTCAAGCCAATTAATTAATAAAATCAAACCTATAGCTATAGGGATGATAGAAAGTAATAATAAGCCTAAAGCCCATGAAGGGGGGAGAATTGAAGACAAAAATACCCATAGCATAAAACAAATACCTAAAATGGTGATGGTGAAAATGATGCCATTCATGTTTTCTGACTTTCTCTTTGATGGAGAGAATTCAAATGTCTTTGGATCTACATCGAGTTTAGTAAAGACATGTTGGTTGATTTTCATGTTAGGAATTCTTGCTAACCCTTTAAGTATAGTTTTCAGCATCAATTTTCTTTTTTCTATTGGAGATAATGGTGAGCCGTTAATCCAATTTTCGATGGGTAACTTATATTTCCTACTCTCATTAAGTGTGTTTTTATATTTAAAAACAAGATAATCAGGTCGATATCTACCACCTGTTTCGATATGCGCAACATATTCTGGGCAGATGTTTTCCCAGAGTATTTCAACGTTCATTTTTGGGGAGGGAACACAAATAAATCTAAATCCGTCATTATCTATTGAGCAATAGCCAACAGTTTTATTAAATCGTTTTAATAGAGTATAAAATGAAACTAATAGAATCGTCTCAATGGCGATAAACAGTATTTTTTCTAAGATGACTTCCCATAGAATGAAGGACGTTAAGGCACATATCAAAGCACAAAATAGCCATATAAAATAAACAGATGTTTGATTGCCATAGCCAACTATTGTGTTTATAGGGAGTTTCAGCGCATTTGGTAAGGGATAAATTATCGTTTCGACGTTAGCATAATGGTTATTATCGTTAGTTATATTTCTGTTGCTGCTAACACTATCAACACTAAAAGAGACATGGCTGTTATCGTTATATCTATTTCGGCTGCGCTTCTTGCTCTTACTCTTATTTTTCTTCATTTTTGGTAGTTAATATTTGGTGTTAGTAGTTCTAATGACTGGAGAATAATAGCATAAGTGAAATTTTATAACGATAAATAACAAAATATTCATAAGTTTGTTCTTATGGCCGTAAAATCTTCAAGATAGAACGTATGATATGAAGAAATGCAGGTTTATCGCTAAAAATTTGTACAATTTCCGCTATACTTCAGGTAAAATCTCGCCCATTTTTTAAAACAATAAAAGAAGTGAGCTATGTCGCAAAATACTAATGCGGTGCCAAAAATTGGTTTCGTTTCCCTCGGCTGTCCAAAAAACCTTGTCGATTCTGAACGTATCTTGACCGAGCTACGCACAGATGGCTATCAAGTTGTTCCAAGTTATGATGATGCTGATTTAGTCATTGTGAATACCTGTGGTTTTATCGATAGTGCGGTACAAGAATCGCTGGAAGCGATTGGCGAAGCATTAAATGAAAACGGCAAAGTGATTGTGACAGGTTGTCTTGGCGCAAAAGAAAATCAAATTCGCGAAGTCCATCCAAAAGTTCTTGAGATTACTGGACCTCATAGTTATGAACAGGTTCTAAATCATGTTCATCATTATGTACCAAAGCCTGAGCACGACCCATTTTTTAGTTTAGTCCCTGAACAAGGGGTGAAGCTAACACCGAAGCATTATGCTTACTTAAAAATATCGGAAGGCTGTAATCACCGTTGTACTTTCTGCATCATCCCTTCTATGCGGGGCGATTTAGATAGCCGTGAAATTGGTGATGTATTAAATGAAGCAAAACGTCTTGTTGCGTCTGGTGTTAAAGAGTTATTAGTTATTTCACAAGATACCTCTGCTTATGGTGTGGATGTCAAACACCGTACCGGTTTTTGGGATGGCAAACCAGTGAAGACCAGTATGGTTGGTTTATGTGAGCAGTTAGCATCAATGGGTGTTTGGGTTCGTTTGCATTATGTCTATCCATATCCACATGTTGATGATGTGATCCCTTTGATGGCCGAAGGCAAAGTGCTTCCTTATTTGGATATTCCATTACAGCACGCTAGCCCTAAAATTTTAAAACTGATGAAACGTCCTGGTGCAGTAGAAAGAACCTTAGAGCGTATCAAACGTTGGCGTGAAATCTGTCCTGAATTAACCTTGCGTTCTACCTTTATTGTTGGTTTTCCTGGGGAAACTGAGGAAGATTTCCAAATGCTGCTCGATTTTTTACAAGAAGCTCGCCTTGATCGCGTTGGTTGTTTTAAATATAGCCCAGTAGAAGGTGCGAAAGCGAATGAGCTTGCTGATCAAGTTCCTGAAGAGATTAAAGAGGAACGCTATCATCGTTTTATGCAGCTCCAGCAACAAATTTCTACACAAAGATTACAAGAGAAAATCGGTCGTCAGCTACCTGTTATCATTGATGAAGTTGACGAGGAAGGGGCGGTTGGACGTAGTATGGCTGATGCCCCAGAAATTGATGGCATGGTTTACTTAAATGGTGAATTTGATGTCAAACCTGGGGACGTAGTTAATGTACTGATTGAGCATGCTGATGAGTATGACCTTTGGGGTACAATTGTTACTGAATAATATTGGTTGTGTTTTGTTCTATTTGGTTTTTAATCTGGTTGGTTAGCTAATAAATTTTATTTAACATTGCCATCTATATAAATTTGTAAATAAAAGCCTGACTAATGAGTGATTAGCAGGCTTTTTTGTTTTTTATGACCGGTCCTAAATAAAGTTGACACTTTTCCAATCTAAAATTGGAGAGTGTAATGAAACCAATAGGTAAACGAACTCAACGTGATTATTCTCTTGCCTTTAAACTGGCGGTTGTTGACCAAGTAGAAAAAGGCGAGCTCACCTATAAACAAGCTCAATATCGATATGGCATACAGGGGCGTTCAACTGTTTTGGTTTGGTTACGTAAGCATGGTAGATTAGATTGGTCGGAAGGTACGCCCAATACTCTTTATAAAGGTGCTGCTATGAACCAAACCTCGGAGCAACAAACACCTGAACAACGCATTAAAGCCCTTGAAAAAGAGCTTGAGGAGATGCAGCTCAAAGCTGATTTTTTTGAGGTGGTTGTCAAAGTGATGGATAGGGATTTTGGAGTTCGCCTCTCAAAAAAGCGCAAAGCCGAGTTATTAAGGAAAAAACGGTTGAAAAACTCACCGTAACCAAAGCTTGTCGTTTTATGAAAATCACTCGGCAAGCCTATTACAAACGTCAAGATACGTCTGATAAGCGGAAAAAATTAGATGCAATTATTGTTTGTGCTGTGAAATCTGAGCGAACAGTTCACCCTAGGCTTGGGGTGAGAAAATTACACTTTCTTTTGAAACAAAAACAATTAATTATTGGTCGTGACCGATTATTTTCTTTGTTGAGAGAACATCGCTTATTAGTGCCTAATAAGCGGTCATATCATCGAACAACATTGAGTCATCATCGATTTCATCGACATCCAAATTTAATTAAATCAGGGTTTATCCCTTCACAACCGGAGCAACTGTGGGTTGCTGATATTACGTATTTATCCACACACGAAGGAGATACTTATTTAAGTCTGATCACCGATGCTTATTCGCGAAAAATAGTGGGTTATCATCTTGATGACAATATGAAAACAAAAGCCGTCAAGAAATCATTTGTACAAGCATTAAAAAAACGAAGTTCAACCACGACCTTGATCCATCATTCAGATCGAGGCTTACAATACTGTTCGTCGGAATATCAGGAAATCCATAAAAAACATAATATTCAATGTTCTATGACGGATGGCTATGACTGTTATCAAAATGCATTAGCAGAGCGAGTCAATGGGATATTAAAAATGGAATATTTGTTAATAAAGCCGAGAAATTTAGAACAGGCTAGGAGGTTGGTTGAAGAATCAATACAGATTTATAATGAAAGGCGACCTCATTTATCATTAAACTATAAAACGCCCGATGAGGTTCATCGAGCATTTTATACCTGAAAAGTTGTCAACCTATATCAGGACTAGTCATTATTATGGAGACTGTCTAGTTTATCAATATGTTTACTGATATTGTTCTAGATCAAAGGATAAAAATCTATTAATACATTATTTGATTTGTGATATTAAAATTTAATAAGAAATTGACATAATCACAGAATGACTTATCAATGTATAAGGATGGCTATGTCTGTTGATTTATTACCTTCAGTGGTTTTATCGGGTTCAGAAGAGCTAGAAAACGCTATTTCTTCAGAACTGCTTATTTATTTTTCGAGGCAAGCGATCGAAAATGCGTTAGCTCCTACCAATGATCAAACTATCAACGCCGCTTTAATTTCACCTGATGGGGAGCCAATATGGCTAAGTGAAGGGTTAGCAAAGCCATTTGCTATGACACCTATACTCTCTACTAATTGTTCCACAGAAGCACAATTTAGATTATTTTCTCAATCAATTAAACTGCCTGATGCCTTCTATTATCTAGCGCCCGTTTTTTGTGAACATAGAAATGTGATTGCTATAGTGGCTTTTGTTTCTCAAACGGTGGATAGTACTATTTTACTTGCGTTAGTCCATTCAGTTAGCCGTGAAATTAATGAAAAAATCAAACACCATTTGTACTTACAGCGGCTTGTGTTTGAAAATCATAGCAATATTCCTCCCCGTGAGCTTAATATTCAAGAGGTCGAAAAGGCAGCCATTATTGAAGCGGCTAAAGTTTGTCATGGCAAAATTCAAGAAATGTACCAAGTTTTGAATATGGGGAGAACCACGCTTTGGCGCAAGCTAAAACAGTATGAGATTAATATTAAAGAATATAAATAAGCGAGTTATTCCATTTCATTGTTAACCATCAGCGGACAACGGTTTCCGCCGATGGTTTTAGTCGTTATACCTAACCCATCGTCAATGTTGCAGAATCAGCCGATAGTGTTAATTTTGTATGTTCCGGCACAGATTGTATCTCTTCACCCAGGTTTACCAACATTGGAAGTCCCATTTTTGCAGCAATAATGCAGGTGTGTGAATACGCTGAACCATTCGATAGCGCTATACCAACTACAGGTGTGTCTTTATAGCGCATGAGTTCTAAAGGCCCTAAATTATCAGCTAATAAGATGGTTGGTTCAGTTAAGGCTGGGTTAAGCGGATTTGTTGCACTTAGCAACAACAGCAACTGATTTTTTAAATCATCAATGTCGATATACCTCGCTTGTAAATATGTATCGTCGAGTTGCTGGTATTGTTGTGACATGTCTGCAAAAACAGACATTATTGCCTCAGCCGCCGTGCGATGCTGGCTGATGATCTGCTGTTTAATTGATTCAAGCAGCTCAGCGTCATCAAGTAATAAGCTGTGTCCATTAAAAATATCAGAAATACTTTTACCATACTGCTGACTTAATGAGTCCGCCAGTGTGGCTAGTTGAGATTGTAGCTGCTCAAGTGCTTGAGTCGCTTTAGTGATCTCTTGTTCACTAGTTTGATATGTTGGCAAGCTAAATTCTGTATTGACAGGTTTATGATAGGCAAACCCTGTCACCGAAGGGAGCATAGCCGCTTTTCCTATTAAGTATTTATCATCTGAGGTGGTGATATCGTCGCCAAAATTATGTTGAGCAAGTTGTTTAAATGCATTAATAGCGGCTTGGCTATCACTACCTTCAGCAATCAAAGTAATTTTGTCACCTTTGCGTACTTGTAATAACGCAATTTGATTCATGCTTTTCGCATCTGCACGCTTATCGTTATTGTGTAGTTCTACTTTGGCATCAAATCCAGCGAGTAATGAGGCAAGTTTCGCTGCGGGGCGAATATGTAACCCTGAAGGATTGCGTACCACCCATTGTGTTTTGAGTGCTTGGTGAGTAAAAACATTAGCTTGAGTTGGTTGTTGGTTTGATGTATCAACTTTGTCATTTAGTTGCTGCTGTTTTGCATGTAGCGCTTGATGTGCTTCATTCAAAATAGTTTCAATTGTGGCTCCACTCGAAGCTGCTGCTGTAATTGCAATTGTGCCTTCAACTAACGGCGCGCTACATAAATGAACTTTTTTTGCTAGTTCGGGGTCAAGAAGATCAAGAGCAGTTTCGGCACTCAGTAGCGCACTACCTAAATCCATTAATAGGATAATGTGTTCTGCATCTGATAGCTGCTCAACAGCTTCCATAACTTTGATGGCATCTGTACCAATAGGGTGTTGTTCATCATCAACTCCTGCTGCAATCACAATTTGGCAGTTTTGCTTGTTTTGCATTTGTTCGGCGAGTTGAAGCAGTCCGTCAGCGAGCTGTTTGCTATGAGAAATAATAATAAGACCGATCATATTCTTCTCCGTTACTTGGGCAGTGTATTTGATAATAGAGAAGTTTCGCTAAAAAAGAGAGCGCTTCAGAGGATATTCTGCAAGAAAATTGAAAAATATCAATGAAGCGCCATAACGGCTGACTGTGCTCAAAGATGTTTGCATTTTGTTGTGTGGCAACAAAGAGGCGAAAAAATTTTATTTCATTTAAGTAAAACGCTAATGTTTGTTCTTATTGAAATAAAAATTAAGGACAATGAAGAGACACCATAATTATGGTCTAAATATTGATACTAGTATGTTAATTTTGAGCTGAATTTT
This sequence comes from Providencia sp. PROV236, assembly GCF_033676985.1. Classification (NCBI taxonomy): domain Bacteria; kingdom Pseudomonadati; phylum Pseudomonadota; class Gammaproteobacteria; order Enterobacterales; family Morganellaceae; genus Providencia; species Providencia sp. PROV236. Next base: position 1,127,484 of record NZ_CP096297.1, read on the forward strand.
TTAGATTAGAAAAATTTTTAGATAATATTGTTTCACAAAGACATAACCTAAATTTAATGTGGTAAAGATGAAGGTGTCATTCGAGTTAATTGAAGGCGAAAATAAGTAATATAACTTAAATCTAATGTGTGAAATAGTTTCTGTATGAAATTAATAATTAACTTAAGTAACTTAATGAATAAACAAAAAAGGCTGACACAGCTAAATTTAACATGCGACAGCCCAGTATATTAATTTAGCTGTGTAAATTAATTACAGTTATTAAAACTGTAAAAATCTTAATATTCGAAATAAAACTACATCAAATAGTTAAATTTTTTGATGTATTAAAGCTAAAAAACTAAATTAATATATTTTTCAGTAGATTTACTTATTATTGGTTCATGAATATCTAGAGTAAGTGTTTATGTATTCATATTCTTGAATTAATTGTGGTAAAGATTTTATCCCAAGTTTGGTATAAATATTTGACCTGTGAACTTCAACGGTTCTTGGTGATAGAGCAAGTTTCTCAGCAGTTTCTTTACTGGTATTTCCTTCTAAAATCATATCCATAATCTCTTTTTCACGATTAGAGAGTCTGTCAAATTTATCGGTTAACTCAGTGAATTTTTTAAGTTCTTCATATTCACTCATGAATTGCTCCATAGCATTACTTACTGAGTGTGCAATATCTGAATCTTTAAATGGAAATGAGAAAAAGTCGAAGGCACCAGATTTAAAACTTTCGCGACAGAGCTCTAAAGAGGGCTTTTCGGAGAAAACTATAAAGGGAATAATACCGAAGTAAGTATTGATATTGCTCAACCTACCAATATGATTACTTTCACTATTTAAGAATATTAATACGCACTCTTTTGCTCCTTCTTCATCAGGGTACGTATAATTACTTGTAAATAAATCTTCATCATTATAGAACTTAAAATTGAACCCAAAAGATTCCATCATTGGTTTCAGCTTATTCTTAATGACATTATCGCTTTCTATGATTACGTGAATGGTGTTATTCATCACCATACTCCTGTTACACTGATTTGATATTCATATAAATTCAAAAAAATACGTTTAACCGATAGCGAAGTAAGCCTATGGTAATATTTTCTCGCTAATTTTTTAGTTTTATTATTAATGTATTTATGAACCTTTACTGACCTTAATTTATATTATATTTCACAGCTAGATAAATTTAATATAAAAGTAGAATTAATGGTTAATATTTGTGTCAGTAAGTAAGAAATAATAAATACCTAGCGGGATATGTAAGTGTTTTTACTTATCCTTAGGTTTGGCTACTTTAATATTTTAGATATGTTATAAAATTTTTTTACACATTGGAATGATAATATCTCAAAATAGTAGTCATAAAAAGCACTAGCGCTAGATTTTGTGTAGTTTCATTTGTAATGATTACGTGATTGCTGAATAAGATGGTAGATGATTTTTATCTCTATCATGTTAGAATTTTCATTTACTATTACATAGCTGAGTGAAAATACTTAAATGGCTTCTTTAAAAGATGTAGCTCGACTTGCTAATGTTTCATTGATGACAGTCTCAAGAGCTATCAATAACCCTGAGCTTCTGAAACCTGAGACCCTTAAGCAGGTACAGGAAGCCATTCGAAACCTTAATTATGTCCCTGACTTTTCAGCTCGAAAAATTCGAGGCAAAGGATCAAAAGTATCAACAGTAGGCGTTTTAGCTCTCGATACTGCGACTACACCCTATTCTGTTGAGATTATTCTGTCAATAGAACAGACGGCAAGGCAATTTGGATGGAGTAGCTTTGTGGTCAACATCACATCAAATGAAGACAATGAGCGAGCAGTAAGGCAATTATTATCTCAGCGGCCTGATGGTATTATTTATACTACGATGGGGTTAAGGGAAGTTTCTATTCCTGAGGGGCTACATAAAAACCATTTAGTACTAGCTAACTGTATTGATGTACAAAAGCGGTTACCGGCGTATATACCTGATGATTACAACGGGCAATATAATGCTATGCGCAAATTAATCGAAAAAGGTTACCGGAAACCATTATGTTTATATATACCAAAAGAAACGTTAGCCGGAAATATACGTAGAAAAGCAGTTGAGTCAGCTTGGTGTGATGCTGGGTTCGCCACTGAGGTATTACAACAGTATCATTTAGCGATGGGCGATGAGCATTATCTCGATGTGGTTGGATTGATTAATAATCATTGTAAAAATGGCCAACCTGATTTTGATGTTGTGGTGTGTGGTAATGACCGTATTGCTTTTTTAGCTTATCAAGTGTTATTGGGCAAAGGGATCCACATTCCAAAAGATGTGGCAGTATTGGGATATGACAATATGATTGGCGTTGGTGAGTTATTTTATCCACCACTAACAACGGTTGTGTTACCTCATTATCAATTAGGGGAACAAGCTGCATTACATATCATTGAGCAACGGAAAAATAATGGTACTCAATATGTTGCATGTGATTTATTAGAAAGGTCATCAATTTAAGGGAACGCTTATTAGCAAACGTCCCCCTTAAAAATATTATTCAACAGCTTTGTTGAGTCGCCATAAAGTCGCTTTGAGTAATTTTGCCGATTGGTTAATCGCAAATAATGTTAAAGCACGTTGGTTTTTTTGTGGATATATACGGCTAGTAAAACAAATTTCCCCCTCATTGATAAATACTTCAAGACTTGATTTGTCAATGAATGCATGGATTTTTAGCTGGCGAGTTTGCGGTAAAGCCGCACTGCGATAATCACTGATTGTATGCTCAGGGTAGTGGCGAGCTAAAACAAGTTGCTGTGATTGGCCATCAATAAAAAATTGAGCACCATTACCAACCCAAAACCCAAATTTCTCCGCGGGGCTATTTTCTAAATCCCAAATTAACTCAACTTCACAAGCTGTCGCATCTTCAAGTAGCATAATTTGGGTGTTTTTTTCAAATATACAAGGTTCAATCTCTATGGCCGATTGGCGAAGAGTGGCGAGTTCTTTAATTGGATTAACGTAGACTTTGCCTTGATCGCTTAATGTGAGTTCTCTCGGAAGAGTCAAACAACCGGACCAACCATGAGGTTTTGATGGCATATGGCTTTCCCACATATCCATCCATGCAATGGCAATACGTCGTCCATCTTTAGATAAAAAAGTTTGTGGCGCATAAAAATCATGTCCATAGTCGATTTCACTAAATTGATTTGTCACTTCGTAACATTGGTTAGGTGACCAGTTACCAACCAGATAACCATTTTGGAAACGATTGCGATATTGATGGTTTTGTGGTTTTTTCCCTTGTGGGGAAAATAGTGTGACAAATTGCTCTCCAAGTGGGAAAAAATCGGGACATTCCCACATATAGACATTTTTATCGTCTGTTTTGGCAAGTATTTGGTAATCTTCAGACCAATTAAATAGATCATAACTATGAAAAAGTAGGACCTGCCCTAGGTCAGAACTATCTCTTGCTCCAACAACCATCCACCAACGCGAATCTTGATACCATACCTTTGGGTCACGAAAATGCATATAGCCTTCAGGTGAGGGGAGCACGACACCTTTTTTTTCAAAATGGATGCCATCATCGCTAACTGCTAAGCACTGTGCCTGATAAATTTGGCTATCATCACCGACGTCTGATAGCCAAATGTGTCCTGTATAAAATAAATACAACTTTCCATCATGGCTGACGGCAGATCCTGAAAAGCACCCATCGCGATCGTACTGCTCACCCGGTGCGAGTGCTATTGGTTGGTGTTGCCAATGAACCATGTCTTTGCTCGTAGCATGTCCCCAGTGCATTGGTCCCCAGTCTGCACTGTAGGGGTGATGTTGATAGAATGCATGATACAGACCATTATGATAAATAAGTCCATTTGGATCATTTAGCCAACCTGCGTAGGTCGCAAGGTGATATTCAGGATAAAACTGCTTATCAAGGGATAATCGAGCAGTTTCAAGTGCTATCGTTGCTTGTTCAATACGCTGTTTCATCAATATTCCTTTTATTTTCAAAATCAATTTTTGGCAAAGCTCACTTCTTTGTATATCCCTAAATATAACGAAGGGGGGATATAACACGTGCGTTGATATTGCTTTTTATTTATACTGCTAGTTATTGATGTTAACGTTAACAAGTTTGTATTTCTAGTGATAATTATCGTAAATGATCGCTAAGTTAGATCTTAGAAAGGAGAAATCATGAAAGTTTGGTCTTTAGGTGATGCGGTTGTTGATTTGATCCCTTTACAGAATATGCAATATGAGGCCTGTGCGGGGGGGGCTCCAGTAAATGTCGCGGCTGGGATCGCTAAATTAGGGCAACCTAGTGGTTTTATTGGTCGAGTAGGGGAAGATGCATTTGGTCATTTTATGCAAAAAACCTTATTTGATTTGGGCGTTGATACCTCATCAATGGAGTTTGATGAATTACATCGTACTAGCACGGTACTGGTCTCCTTACAGGAAAATGGTGAGCGTGAATTCTCTTTTTTAGTTTCACCTTCCGCAGACCAGTTTCTCAGTAATAAAAATTTACCTATTTTTGACAAAGGTATCTTACATTTTTGTTCACTAGCACTGGTTCATCCAGTTTGTCGAGGTTCATTGCTCGAAGCTATGGATAAGATGAAACAGTCAGAGGGACTATTGAGCTTTGATGTCAATATCCGGCCACAAATGTGGGCTGATCCTATTGAAATGCAAACTACCGTTGAACGGTTTGCTCATCAGGCGGATATCTTAAAATTGTCGGAAGAAGAGCTGTTATGGTTAACTGAAGAAGTCTCTTTTGATATGGCGCTTGAAAAGTTAACGGGTTATCCCGCAAGCTTAAAAATTATTACTCAGGGGGCAAAAGGTTGTGTCGTTTTAACACCTAAGCGGCAGATTGCGATCAGTGCGTATCGCGTTGAAAGTATTGATACGACAGGTGCTGGAGACGCATTTATGGCAGGTTTACTCGCGGCGATATCTCAATTTGGCGTTAATGACAGTGATGAGTATTTTTTAACAATCATCACACAAGCCGCAGCCTGTGGTGCATTAGCAACCACTCGTAAGGGGGCGATCAGTGCAGCCCCTTCTCAAGATGAGTTAGCGGAGTTTATTCGTCAGCAACCACCATTACATATTCGTGAACTTTAAAATTTGATAACAATCATTCATTTAGATAAATAAAGGAGTATCATATATATTCTAAATAATTCGAGGTGCAGCTAGATGATAAGTGTCTGTGTGGTTAGTTGTCATACATAAGTATGTGGAGAGTCGTGAATAGACCTAGTCACTCAGACTTTAGTCAAAGTGCTGCAACTTGAAGTATAACAAGCGCCTAATATTGATGAATAAGCTCTGGATTATATATGTTACTCAGATCAGGGATAGCATTGGCTATCTTTTCTTATATTCTTTGGGGGATCACACCACTTTTTTATCGCTTGTTACCGGGCGCTGAGCCTTTAGAGTTGCTGGCTCAGCGGGTGATTTGGTCGATCCCTTTTTTGTTGTTAATCCGCTTTATTATTAAAAATAAAACACTATGGAAGCAGGTTTGGGCTGATAAGCGCTCAATTATTCTGTGTTTGTTTAGTTCATCAATTATGGCGATTTCATGGGGAGCCTTTACCTACGCATTAACCCATGGTCAGGTTTTAGCCGCCAGCCTTGGCTATTTTATTAATCCGCTCTTTTCGATTTTATTAGGTGTGGTGTTTTTGCATGAAAGATTGGTCGTGGCTGAAAAAATGGCGGTATTACTGATTTTTTCAGGAGTGAGTTTTCAAATTTGGCAATATGGTGAGCTGCCTGTGCTTGCTTTGATTATGGGAAGTGCATTTGCGGTTTATGGCCTGATCCGTAAATTTATCCGTTTTGATGTGATTACTTCTTTGTTTGTTGAAGCGGTTTGGTTATTACCAATTGCTTTTGTGATTATTGGGTGGTTATCCGCAAATGACTTGAGTGCGGTCTTTGCCGGTGATTGGTCTATTAAAATGCTCTATATGTTAGCCGCGCCTGTGACCATTATTCCATTGCTGTTTTTTACGGCAGCAATCAAACGTACTACATTGACTGTCATCGGTTTGGCACAATATATCGAGCCAACTATTCAATTTTTATTAGCTGTATTTTTATTCAATGAATTATTTGATTGGATTAAAGGTGTTAGCTTCTCATTGATTTGGCTAGGGTTATTATGCTGTGTGATTGCTTTACTGCATAAACGTTATACACAGTATCATAAGCGCGTTGCTTATGTGACAGGGCGTGATAAAACGCCTCAATTATAATAAATAATGAATGTTGTCGATCTGTAGTGGTTTAGGCAATCGTTTGCGTATATACTTTATAGGAATCGGTTTGTTAAATTGGCGTTTTTACATACAAGGTTATCTAACATGAATCAATTAGGTACAGCGCTTTGCCCTTCAGCAACAAAAGTTATGTTACTTGGCTCAGGGGAGCTAGGAAAAGAAGTGGCGATCGAGTGCCAGCGTTTAGGGATTGAAGTCATTGCCGTTGATCGTTATGACAATGCGCCTGCGATGCATGTAGCCCACCGTAGCTATACGATTAATATGTTAGATGGTAATGCGCTTCGCCAACTGGTCGATAAAGAAAAGCCTGATTTTATTGTGCCTGAAATTGAAGCTATTGCGACCAAAACATTAGTGGAGTTAGAGCAGCTAGGTCAAAAAGTGGTCCCTTCTGCAAACGCGGTTTATTTAACTATGAATCGTGAAGGCATCCGTAGGCTTGCAGCGGAAGAGTTAAAATTGCCAACTTCAGAGTATCGGTTTGTTGAAACTCAAACGGATTTTATCGCAGCGGCTCATGAAATTGGGTTCCCATGTATTGTTAAACCCGTTATGAGTTCGTCAGGTAAAGGGCAGAGTGTTATTCGTCATGAAGATGAACTTGGAGCTGCTTGGCATTATTCACAAGAGGGTGGGCGCACGGGCCAAGGCCGTGTCATTGTAGAGAAAATGGTGCATTTTGATTTTGAAATCACTCTGTTAACCATCAGTGCAGTAGATGGCATTCACTTTTGCGCACCAGTCGGTCATCGGCAAGAAAAAGGGGATTATCGTGAATCATGGCAGCCCCAACAGATGAGTGAAACGGCCTTAAAAAATGCACAAGATGCCGCCGCTAAAATTGTTACCGCATTAGGCGGTCATGGCTTATTTGGCGTTGAGCTGTTTGTATGTGGTGATGATGTCATTTTTAATGAAGTTTCCCCTCGCCCTCATGACACTGGAATGGTGACATTAATCTCACAAAATTTATCTGAATTTGCCTTGCATGTACGTGCATTCCTAGGTTTTCCTATCGGCTGTATTCGTCAATATGGACCAAGTGCATCGGCCGTTATTTTGCCTGAATTACACAGTAAAAATGTCATTTTTGATGATATTGCTGAAGCGTTGGGTTCCGATGTTCAATTACGTTTGTTTGGTAAACCTGAAATAGCAGGAACACGTCGTTTAGGCGTAGCCCTAGCAATTGGCGAGTCGATTGATGATGCGTTAACTGTGGCAAAAAAAGCGGCTGCAACTGTTAAGGTTAAGGGCTAATACAGATATTTAAAAATTTATGTAGCTAATAATGAATTGGTAGACTAGAGCAACAAATCATTAATGACGATTTTACTAAAAATAGCCCGCTTAGTTCAGTCGGGCTATTATTAGGATCAATGATTATCCTCTATAATCATTGCAGCTCCGCGTTCTGCAATCATAATCGTTGGCGCATTGGTATTACCGCTTGGGATTTCAGGCATAACTGAGCAATCGATAACCCGTAATTTATCAATTCCATGAACACGTAAGCGTAAATCAGTGACGGATGTCTCTGTATCTTGCCCCATTCGACAACTGCCCACGGGATGGTAAACGGTTTTACAGAAATTACGTACAAACTCTTCCAATGCCACCTCATCATGGCGAACTTCTGCTGGTGGCATAAGCAACTGTTGGCTGACGGCTTGCAGTGCTTCAGAGTCAAGGACTTGTAAGCCAAATTTCACTGCACGTTTACAACCTTCTAGATCTTCTTGTCTTGCTAAGTAGTTGGCGTGAATTTTTAGGGGGACTTGTGGATCTTTACTGCGCAGTAGTAATTCACCGCGAGATTTGGGTTGTAAGTAGCCAACTTTTAACGTGTAGCCGTGTGCTGCTGGAAGCGGTTCTCCGGGAACATCGTCCCAACTGTCTAATATCGGTAAAAAGTGGATCTGTACATCTGGTCGTCCTTGACCACAACTATCAATGAATGCGGCGCCTTCAAGTACGTTTGAAGCGAGTAGCCCACTGCGAAAAGCTAACCACTGAAAACCATGCTTTAGTGCATTTACCCCTTGGTCGGCTCCAAATAGGCTAATTGGTTCTTTAGTTGTCACGTTAATTGACATATGAAGGTGGTCATGAAAGTTTTTGCCAACAGGGAGATCGGCAATCGTCTCGATATCTAATGACGATAAATGTTGTTTAGGGCCAATACCCGACAACATGAGTAGTTTTGCTGAACCCATCGCTCCAGCACAAATAATGACTTCTTGGTTTGCGAAAGCTTCTATTTCGTGGCCATTGTTGCCTTGATAAGCAACACCAACAGCAATGCCATCTTTAATGATGATACGATTAACTTGTTTGTTTAGTTTTAATGTCAGCTTATCACTTTGTGCAACACTTTTTAGATAGGTTTTGGATGTACTGGCTCTTTCGCCATTTTGTGTTGTGGTTTGATAAAAGCCGACACCTTGTTGGCTTTCACCGTTTAAATCATTAACATAAGGTAATCCCTGCTCTTGGGCCGCACGTATGAAAGCCATTGACAGTGGATGGCGATAACGGTTTTCACTGACAGGTAGCATGCCATCTGTGCCATGGTATTCATTGGAAAGGCTTTCATTTTTCTCTGCTTTTTTAAACCACGGCAAAACATCTTGATAGCCCCAACCATCACAACCATAGACTTGCGCCCAATTATCGTAATCTTGTTGTTGGCCTCGAATATAAATCATACCGTTAACAGAGCTACTGCCCCCGAGTACTTTACCTTGAGCTATTTGCATTTTTCGGTTGTTGGCATGTGGCTCTGGTTCCGTTTCATAAGGCCAACTTTTTTGTGCAATAATTTTTGCAACACCTGCTGGCATCTTGATATATAAATGATTATCACTACCACCAGCTTCAAGGAGTAGGACTCGTGATTGTGTTTCTTTGATCAACCTTGCGGCGATCACACAACCTGCGGATCCTGCTCCAACAATAATATAGTCATAGTTTTCCATACGCATTTTTCCCCCAGCAAAATCATTAATTCAACAATTATTTTTCATGTTATTAACAATAACGTTTTGTTTTATTAATGTATGAATAATGTGATGATTATGTGAGTGAGTTCAAAATGATTTAGTCAGGTATATGTTTGTTGAGCTATATACTGTGTTGTTTTCATTTTGGTTTATTTGAGGTTTTTTTTTCTTATTGGTTATTAATAAGTGAATAACTGTTTATTTTATAATTTGTTTTTTCATTTTTTTCCGAGTTTTTTTACTAAGAAATCCGCTATATTGCTTACATACTGAAAAATCAATATAGGTGTTAAAGCATGATGTTTAATACGGTCACTCAACGTCTATTTCTACTGGTATCTGTGATGCCCTCTATGCTGTTAGCGAATTCATTACATGAACAATATGTTCAACTTTTGGATGATCCCGAACAACAGCTCAGTTGTTTCGAACCAGACTCATACTATCAGTATTGTTTAAAAAATATTCCTCATCAGGGGCTATTTGTTATTGATAAGCAAGGAAACAAAGTCTATCAGCCTTATTACTTTGATAACTGGCCTGATGAAGCTAAAGATGGGGTTTATCGCATTCGCCAGGGTAATAAAATCGGTTTTGCTGATGAGAAAACAGGAAATATTGTTATCGAAGCTAAATATGATTGTGCTTATCCATTTGAAAATGGTAAAGCCAATGTTGGTACGGGGTGTCAGCTTGAAACAGATGGAGAGCATAGCTGGTGGGTTGGTGGTGATTGGGTATCGATCGATACTCATGGTCATGTAATAACATCGAGTGAGAAACCATAATATTTAATTTAATTAACAATTAACCTTATTATTATCATTTTATTTAATATGATTAACTTATTGATAATGCATGATTATTGTTAAGTTAATCACACTTCTCCTGTTCTTCTTCCTCTGATAAAACCATTCACAGTGAAAAACTGACCGCTTAATTTCATATGTAACCGCTCGCCCTCTCTTTAGACATTCACAAATGGATATTTCGTAACATAGACACCATGGCAGAGCTCAAATATTAAATAGTCGTTCTGTGATGAGAAAGAGACTCGCTTAGCATTAAATAACTAATAAAATCAATTTGTTATTTAATCTAAAACATAAAAAAGTTCGTTTTACCTCAGAAGGGTGTTCTATGAACAAAAATGGTATTTTAAAGCACATTCCGTGGATGATACTGGGTATCATTGGTGCGGTTTGTCTAGGTGTGGTTGCACTTAGACGTGGGGAACATATTAGTGCGCTATGGATTGTTGTTGCATCTGTGGCGGTCTATCTTATTGCTTATCGTTATTATAGTTTGTACATCGCTAAAAAAGTGATGAAGCTTGATGAAACACGCGCAACACCTGCGGTGATTAATAATGATGGCTTAAACTATGTACCAACAAATAAAAACGTTCTGTTCGGTCACCATTTTGCGGCTATCGCTGGTGCGGGACCACTTGTGGGCCCCGTTTTGGCGGCTCAAGTCGGCTACTTACCGGGTACGTTATGGCTATTAGCCGGTGTGGTGCTGGCAGGTGCAGTGCAAGACTTTATGGTGTTGTTTATCTCTTCACGCCGTAACGGTGCATCATTAGGTGAAATTGTTAAGGAAGAGCTAGGGCCGATCCCCGGAACTATTGCCCTTTTTGGCTGTTTCCTCATTATGATCATCATATTAGCCGTGCTGGCACTTATCGTAGTAAAAGCATTGGCAGAAAGTCCATGGGGCGTGTTTACCGTGTGTTCTACTGTGCCGATTGCGCTATTTATGGGGATATACATGCGCTATCTACGGCCGGGGCGAGTCGGTGAAGTTTCAGTTATTGGTATTGTACTGCTGATCTTATCTATCTGGTTCGGTGGTGTGATTGCTCATGACCCATACTGGGGACCAGCGCTAACCTTCAAAGATACTACCATCACTTATGTTTTAGTGGGTTACGCCTTTATTTCTGCATTATTACCTGTTTGGTTGATTTTGGCGCCTCGTGACTATCTGGCAACGTTCCTGAAAATTGGGGTGATTGTTGGGTTGGCTGTAGGTATTGTGATTTTAAACCCAGAGCTGAAAATGCCTGCGGTAACTCAGTTTGTTGATGGTACAGGCCCAGTTTGGAAAGGTACCTTGTTCCCATTCTTATTTATTACTATCGCTTGTGGTGCGGTATCTGGATTCCATGCTTTGATTGCATCGGGAACGACACCTAAGTTACTAGCTAATGAAAAAGATGCGCGTTATATCGGTTATGGCGCGATGTTAATGGAATCATTTGTTGCGATCATGGCATTAGTTGCAGCCTCAATTATTGAGCCGGGCCTCTATTTTGCGATGAATACTCCTCCTGCTGCTTTGGGCATTACTATGCCAAATCTGCATGAGTTGGGTGGCCCTGATGGCGCAGCAATCTTGGCACAACTGAAAGATGTTTCTGTCCATGCCGCTGCAACAGTCAGCTCGTGGGGCTTTGTGATTTCCCCTGAGCAAATTATGCAAACAGCAAAAGATATTGGGGAACCTTCTGTTCTGAACCGTGCGGGTGGAGCTCCAACTCTAGCTGTAGGTATCGCTTATGTTTTCCATGAAATTATACCTGCGGCAAATATGGGCTTCTGGTATCACTTCGGTATCCTCTTTGAAGCATTATTTATCTTAACTGCCTTGGATGCGGGAACGCGCTCAGGCCGCTTTATGTTACAAGACTTGTTAGGTAATTTTGTGCCAGTTCTGAAAAAAACAGATTCATTATTGGCGGGTATCATAGGTACAGCAGGCTGTGTAGGCTTGTGGGGTTATCTGTTATACCAAGGCGTTGTTGACCCACTTGGTGGTGTGAAGAGCCTGTGGCCTTTATTTGGTATTTCAAACCAAATGTTAGCGGCTGTTGCATTGGTTCTGAGTACCGTGGTGTTAATTAAAATGAAGCGCAGTAAGTATATTTATGTGACTGTGTTGCCAGCGGTTTGGTTATTGATTTGTACCACTTGGGCACTAGGTCTGAAATTGTTCAGTGATAACCCTCAACTTGAAGGTTTCCTATATCTGGCAAAATCTTACAAAGAGAAAATCGCAGCAGGTGGTGCTGATCTAACAGCACAACAAATCACAGACATGAATCACATAATTATCAATAACTATACTAATGCGGGTCTGAGTATTCTGTTCTTAGTTGTTGTCTACGGTATTATTTTCTATGGTATTAGAACGGCAATGAAGGCATATAAAAACCCGAATCGTACTGATGCAGAAACACCGTATGTACCAGTTCCTAAAGAGGGTGTGAAAACATCGTCACATTAATCTTTAGTCGATATTGATAATAGGGTGCCCTGCATTGCTATCAACGCGATGCAGGGCATTTGTCTTGGAGTGATATGATGTTTGGAAATTTAGGCAAGACAGGTAAATACCTTGGGCAAGCGGCTCGTATGTTGGTCGGGATCCCAGACTATGATACCTATGTACAACATATGAAAGATAACCATCCAGATAAACCTGTGATGACGTATAAAGAATTTTTTCGTGAGCGCCAAGATGCACGTTATGGTGGAAGTGGTAAAGGCGGATTTCGCTGTTGTTAACAAATAATGTAAGAGGACGATATGAAACCGATCTCAGTAACGATCTTAACGGGATTTCTCGGTGCGGGGAAAACCACTTTATTGCGTCATATCTTGCAGGCGGATCACGGCCATAAAATCGCGGTGATTGAAAATGAATTTGGCGAAGTGCCGATTGATAATGCATTAATTGGTGATCGTGCAACGCAAATTACCACTCTCAGTAACGGTTGTATTTGTTGCAGTCGTTCAAATGAGTTGGAAAATGCGTTGTTAGATTTACTTGATGGTTTAGATAGCGGCAATATCAATTTTGACCGCTTGGTGATTGAATGCACAGGAATGGCTGATCCAGGGCCGATCACTCAAACTTTTTTCTCACACGAAGTCCTTTGCGAACGCTTTTTATTAGATGGCATTATCACCTTAGTAGACGCAGTACATGCTGATAAGCAATTGAATGATTTTGCAATTGCACAAGCTCAAGTTGGCTATGCAGATCGTATTTTACTTACCAAAACAGATATTCAGCCTGATCATGAAGCGTTGACAGAGCGTCTACAGCGTATTAATGCACGAGCGCCTATCTATCCAGTGATCCATGGCGATATTAATCTTGATTTATTATTTAATGTGCAAGGCTTCTTACTCGATTCTCAACTAAAAGTCTCACTGCCAACGTTCCGTTTTACCCCAAAACAGTCTAATGAAGTCGGTTCAATTGTTGTTGAATTTGATTACCCTGTAGAGTTAATGGCGGTTTCACAAGTCATGGAAGAATTACTCTTAGGCTTCGCTGATAACCTATTGCGTTATAAAGGTATTTTATCGATTAAAGATGAACCTAAGCGGCTATTGTTCCAAGGCGTACAACGGCTTTATAGTGCTGACTGGGATCGTGATTGGCAACAAAATGAGCCTAGACGTAGCGTGTTAGTGTTCATTGGGGTTAATTTGCCAGAACAGCAAATTCGTGAAACATTTGCACAATTACAAATAAATTAACACTTTTAGGCAATATTTTGCTGTCGCCAAATCAGATAAAAAACAGGCAATTGAGGTAGAACAATTGCCTGTAGTGGGGGGAGTTAATCAGTTATCGTGCTTTCGCTGCCATTATTTCAATAATTTGTACGTCGGTATGGCGCATTGACCCTGTTGCTAAAGAACATAAATTGCTGATCGATTGGTCAACATCATCAGACACAATTCCATCAGAACCTCTTACACAGCTATTATCGAGTGCCATTAATACGGCTTTATAAGCGGCGCTAGCGCTGGTTGATACTTTCATGGCACAGCTATTGGATGCCCCATCACAGATCATGCCACTCACATCGCCAATCATACTACTGATCGCCATGGCAACCACTTCATAACGGGACTCAAGCAACCATGCAATACCTGCGGCAGCCCCCATCGCTGCGGTGGTAGCCGCACACAGTGCAGAAAGAGCGGGTAATTGATTATGAATATAGATAGCCATTAAATGAGATAACATTAAGGCTCTTGCAAGCTGCTCCTCTGTAGATTGCAAATAGTCTGCGGTGACGACTACTGGCATGGTTGCTGCGATCCCTTGGTTACCCGATCCTGAATTACTCATTGCCGGTAGGATTGCTCCTCCCATACGCGCATCGGATGCCGCGGAGGTGCGGATCATTATCTCTGATAATAAGTCTTTTGATAATAAACCGCGATCACGTTGTGTTTGCAGTGTTTTGCCGATGTGTAACCCGTACACATTGCGTAAGCCTTCTTGTGATAAGGCATCATTTAACTGTGCTGCTTCTAAGATAAAACGAATATCTTCAAAGGGGGCTTGTGTTGCGAATTGATAAACCGCCTTCGCCGTAATTGGTGGAAGTGTCACATCAGCGGCGCAGTCAACAGGGAAGTCTTCTGAATGCTCTTTTTGAGTAAGATCAAAAATCACCTTGTCATTTTTAATCACTTTTACCACATGGGTATGAGAGCCTGCAATAATGACGGTTGCAGAACCTTGTGTTGTAAACACTGTTGCTTCTGAATACACCACATCATCACAAGGCTGTTTAATATCAACAGTAATTAAGCCTTGAGCAAGCATGGTTTTGCTAAGCTCTATTGCCGATGCGGACGCTGATTTTAACACCTCAAGTCCTGCTTTATCATCGCCACCTATGGCGCCAAGTGCTGCTGCAATAGGTAGTCCTACCATACCGGTTCCCGGAACGGTAACCCCCATACCATTTTTCATTAGGTTAGGTGAAACAAATGCGGTTACTCGGGTCACTTCACCACCCACACACGCAGCGGCTTTCGCTGCGGCTAGCGCAAGAGAAATTGGTTCAGTACAGCCCAATGCAGGCTTTACTTCTTGTTTTACTGCATTAATAAAGTATTGCCACAGGGGAAATTGAGCTTGCATAGTGAGTACCCTTAAAAACAGCGATTTAATAGGGGTATTTTAAATAAAAATCAGGAGAAAATTTTCATTATGTTAGAGTGGAAAGAATGATTTTAGAGAATATTTTGCTGCAATATTATTATATTGAAGAAATTTTTTTTGAGTTTGATGTTTATCACAAAAAACCTACCTAATACAATTAGGTAGGTTTTCATTATGGGACAGATTAATTTTCCAAATCCAAACGCTTAGTTTGCCATTTACGAGAGCGCCAACGCCATGCATTGGTTAAGCCACGTAGCCACTCATCAGCGAAGAAACCGAGCCAGATCCCAAGTAGACCCATTTCCATTTTGATACCAAGGAAATAACCTAATGGGATAGCCACACCCCACATAAAGATGATTGCAGTACACAGCGGGAAACGAGCGTCTCCAGAGGCTCTAAGTGCGTTAACCATCACGATGTTGATCGTTCTACCGGGTTCTAAAAAGACAGATAATAAGAACAAAGGGAGTAGTAGATTGACAATATTTTGATCTTCGGTCAGATTCTCAAGGATTGGCCCACGGAATAACCAAAAGAAAAACACAACCCCAATGGTGACATAAAAGCCCATTTTTAAGCTTTTTACGCCACGATGATAGGCATCGTTAAAGCGTTTGGCTCCAACAAGATGACCCACCATAATCTCATTACCAATACTAATGGAAATCCCAAATAGCATAATAAACAGAGATAGCTGGAAATAGAGTGTTTGTGCTGCAAGGGAGTTTTCACCCATTAAGCCGATAAATGCGGAGGCGGTCATAAAGTGCAGGATCCACACAAGGTTTTCTCCTGCAGATGGCAAGCCGATATGCAAAATTTTGCCCAGCATATTGCGTGACCAGTGTATTAGCAGCTTTGGCGTAAACTTAATTCTTAACCCATAGAATAACAGGCAAAATAGTAGAATAGCGGCGACAATACGACCCACTACGGTTGACCATGCAACTCCTTCGAGTCCGTATTGTGGTAGGCCAAAGAAGCCATACAATACAATGATATTACCTAATACAGTGATTACGTTGGCAATTAATGTTACCCACATTGCAGGTTGTGCTTTCCCATAGACACGTAAGCAAGCTGCAAGAATGATGGAAATGGCTTCAGGGATCAAACAGATGCCAAGAATATGTAAATAGGCGTAACCATCATCCATTAAATGCGAAGGCATATTCATGACGCTGAGAATTTTATAGCCAAAGAATAAGATAATCAGCGCACTGGAAAGCCCCAAAATAAAGTTAAATGCAATAGAAATATGGATAGCTTGATTGGCTTTTTCTCGTCGTCCTGCGCCGAGATATTGAGCAATAACAACACTACATCCCACACTAATAAAGCTAAATATGGTAATAAAAAGATCAAATACCTGATTCCCAACCCCCATTGCTGCGAGGTAGGCAGTTGAAACGTGGCTAACCATGTAGGTATTGATAAGTAATGTGGCCAAATGAAGAAAAATATCAATAAATATTGGCCAACTGAGAGAAAAGAGTGATCTCTCAGTGACATCAGATTGATGCATTGAGAACCTTCAAAATAATATTAGTAATGTTATCTGGATAAAATTATATAAGTCAGAAAAGCCGGCTGATTCTACCCGCATTTTATCTTAGATAACAGAGTCTAATGATCCTTATTTGCTGGAAGGTTAATCTTTTGTTTAATTTTGATGATTCTGCTAAGTTAAGGCGATTGGTAACGATTGATATCAATACAAAAAACAACATCAGAACGGTAAAGGAGTGACAATGACAAAAATTAAAGCTGCGATAGTGGGGTATGGTAATATCGGCCGTTACGCACTCGAAGCCGTGCTAGCTGCGGAAGATTTTGAGCTGGTTGGCGTAGTTCGTCGTAATATTCAAGATATCCCAACTGAATTAGCAGCGTATACAGTCGTTGATGATATTGAAAAACTCGGTAAAGTTGATGTGGCACTACTGTGCTCTCCGACACGTGCCATTGGTGATTTAGCTGAAAAGATCCTCAGCCTTGGGATCAACACGGTGGATAGCTTTGATGTGCATTCAGATATTGTGGCACTAAAAAAGCGTCTCGATAACGTCGCCAAACAACATAATCGTGTAGCAGTTGTTTCCGCAGGTTGGGATCCAGGCTCTGATTCAATTTTACGTACATTAATGTTAGCTATGGCTCCTAAAGGCGTCACATTCACCAACTTTGGTCCTGGAATGAGTATGGGTCACAGTGTAGCGGCTAAAGCAATTGCAGGTGTCAAAGACGCATTATCAGTAACCATCCCTCTAGGTACGGGCGTTCATCGCCGTATGGTTTACATAGAGTTAGAGGCGGGTGCGAATTTTAATGATGTTGCAAAAGCGATCAAAGCAGACAGCTATTTCGCCTCTGATGAAACACATATTCGCCAAGTTGATAGTGTGGATGAATTAAAAGATGTTGGTCATGGCGTCCATATGACTCATAAAGGGGTGTCTGGAGCTACGCATAATCAACTATTTGAATATTCGATGCGTATAAATAACCCTGCGCTGACGTCACAATTTATGGTTTCCGCGGCGAGAGCATCGATGAAACAGACGTCAGGTGCTTATACTGTCATTGAAATTCCACCGGTTAATTTCTTACAAGGTGATCTTGATAATTTGATTGCTAAGTTAGTCTAATACTGGATGGCATGATTGCCATAAATATACTCATTATACTTCAAGTTGCAGCGTCGTTCGTTAAGCTATAGTGACTACGCTCACTCGAATTATCTAGAGTATGCATTCATGCCGCTTACGCTTTTAATTGCAGTATTTCATTGAGTGTATAACATGGCTAAAAGCCCAAACAAAAAAGATAATGCAGATACCAAACCCTTTTTCTCTGCCAGCAACAAACCAGCTAAAAACATAGTAGAAAGCAAACATGCTTTTAGTGTGCTGCGTATGTTGTCAAAAATGATCGGCGTTGGGTTCTCGTTATTTTACGTAGGCTTTATTCTTTCTGTTTGGTTTTTTCCTGAATATTATGATGTCGCACTAATTTATAATTTAACGTTAATTCTAATTTTTGAGTTTATTTTAGTGCACTCAGGCGTTTTCATGTCGATCACGCGTAATATCAAAGTACTCATCTTTTTTGCATTGCTATATGGGCTATTTGCTTTTGCCATTAATTTTGCCGTATTAGGGGATTCACCACTGATCCTTTATTTATACAGTTTTACCGTATTAAATCGCATGATCTATGGGCTAAGCAGCCGAACCGATAAAGAGCGCCAAGAGAACATGGGGTATTCGGCATTGATGGCAATGAACTTTATGTTTTGCATCTGTTTAGTGTTAATGATGTCTTGGTTAGTACCGTATGGCGGTTTGACCCCTGAGTACCTAAACGCCATTGATTACTATAATTTAATCCCTTCAGGTGGCGAGTTCCCAGAAAAACCGCATATCGCTTTTGCTTTTGGTGTATTGTATTTTGGTTTACCCGTCGTATTGCCATTATTGTTTAAAGTATTAAGCAAAAAAACAGCGCGGTGGAAATGGCAGCAGCAAAAATAAAGCACCTATAATTAGGTGCTTTGAGTAAATGCCCTGGTGTAGGCTAAATATTAACGCTTAATTGATTTGAATTTTTCTGTTGTTGCGGTTAGTGCGACTTCTGTTGGCAAACGTTCCATTGAGCTTGCACCATAAAAACCATGGCACTCAGGGCAATTTGCTAAAATATATTCTGCATCTTCTGGCGTGGCGATTGGACCACCATGACATAACACAATAACATCATCACGTACGGCTTTTGCTGCTTTTGCCCAATCATTAATCAATGGGACACAGTCTTTGAGTGTTAACGCGGTTTCTGCACCAATATTACCACCGGTGGTTAGCCCCATATGTGGAACAATAATGTCAGCACCTGCTTCGGTCATCGCGATAGCATCTTCACGGCTAAATACGTATGGTGTAGTGAGTAAGCCTTTTTCATGCGCCAAGCGGATCATATCAACTTCTAACCCATAACCCATTCCTGTTTCTTCAAGGTTAGCACGAAAATTACCGTCGATCAGACCTACGGTCGGGAAGTTCTGTACTCCAGCAAATCCAGTAGCTTTGAGCTCATCAAGGAAGCGATCGAATTGGCAGAAAGGATCCGTGCCATTCACACCAGCAAGTACAGGCGTGTGTTTAACGACAGGAAGAACTTCTTTTGCCATATCCATCACGATTTCGTTGGCATTACCATAAGCCAGCAGACCAGCCAGTGAACCACGCCCAGCCATGCGATAGCGGCCAGAGTTATAAATAACAATGAGGTCGATGCCACCCGCTTCTTCACATTTTGCTGATAAGCCAGTACCCGCACCGCCGCCGATAATGGGCTCGCCTCTAGCGATCATCTCTTTGAATTTATTCAGTAAGCTTTCGCGATTATGTTTCATTGGTGAACCTCTACTCGTTGTTCAAAATTTCCTGGTGTATTACTCGTCATACTTCAAGTTGCAGCGTTGTTGACTACGCTCATTCGCGCCAGTCACATACTTATGTATGCTCCTAGCGACTCACTCACTTGTCGCCTAGCTGCACTCGAATTCAGAGTGTAAATCAATCACTTGTTCGCAAAACTCCATTGAGTTAATGTGGTAAGGACTCAAAATAAGTTTGCGTTTTTCTGTTGTTATAATATTTTCAGTTAATGCATCGATAAATGCTTGATCCGCTTCAGGATCCCAAAATTGCCCACCTTCGATGTCTAAAGCAGAGAAACCTGCTGTAGGCACAATAAAACGGACTTCACCTTCGCAGCGGTTAAGTTTGTCTGCTATCCATCGGCCCATGATTTGATTTTCTTCTTTGGTGGTTCGCATTAAGGTGACTTGGGCATTGTGGTGATAAAATAATCGGTCACGATATTGCTCTGGGACGGTTGAAGGTCGGCCAAAGTTCACCATATCGAGTGCGCCACAAGAAAGCACACACGGGGTCTCAGTCCGTGCAATGGCACCAAAGCGATCTTCATCGCAGGCTAAAACACCATTAAAGAGATAGTCACAAACTTCTGTGGTGGTGATATCGAGTACCGAGTGTAGCAGGCGACTATCAATCAATTTTTCCATTGCTTTACCACCACTACCTGTAGCGTGAAACACTAAGCAATCGTATTGCGATTCAAGTCGCTCAGTGAGTTGCTGAACACAAGGTGTTGTCACACCAAACATGGTCAGGGCAATGGCTGGTTTCAATATTTCATCTGTATCGTCTTCACGATGAAAATAGACTGCACCTGCGATTTGGTTAGCGGCATTTTTAAGGACTTTACGAGAAATAATATTTAATCCAGAAACATCCGTGACGGAGTACATCATGGAAATATCACTTGCTCCGATATAGCCTGAGATATCACCTGAGGCCATCGTTGAAACCATGAGTTTAGGGATACCAACGGGAAGCGCTTGCATTGCAGGAGTGATCAATGCAGTACCACCAGAACCACCTAAACCTAATATCGCAGCAACATCAGTTTGAGCCGCAAGGTAAAGACTAAAAGCTTGTGACATCGCTTCTATCGCTTTTCCTCTATCACCACAGAATACGGCCTTAGCACCATCAGGGTAATATTCGGCAATCGTTTGGGCACTAATATCAGCATTTCTGTTAAGTTGTTTTGGCTGAGTGGTTAGGTCGACGGTACGAACGGACAAACCTGTTGCTTTAATTAAATCGCAGACATAGAACAATTCGTCACTTTTGGTATCTAACGTTGATGCTATGTAGATGTATCCTTGATGCTGTTTCATCGAAAAATCCTTATATACTCGTCATACTTCCAGTTGCAGTGCTTTTGGGTAAGCGATGGTGACTTTCAGCAATTCATTCACTTACCGCCTAGCTGCACCTCGAATCATTTAGAATATAGGTTAGGTAGATGTTTAATTTATCATCCGAATGAGACTATAGTATCATTTGTGTTAAATGTAAAATGAGATTGCAGTCTCATTTTTTGGTTTTATTAACATAAATTTATTGTGATAATAATAATTTATTGATAAATAATAGTATTTTAATTTTATGCCGTTTTTACTTTTTAAGTAAATGTCATGTTTTTGCAATCTCAATGATAAGTTCTCAAGATAACTCAATAAGCAGTAGCCGCCATTACGGCAAAATGACATGATGAGTTAATCGTTGTTGTCGCAAAACGTTTTCAGGAGGAGGGAACGATGTCATCAATAAATATTAGTAATGAATATAAAGGGACAAGGAAACGTACTTATATATTATTAGTTAATACGGCATTAGAACTGTTTGAAAAAGGAGGTATGCCATCTGTTTCTGAATTGGCTATTGAGGCTGGGGTATCAAGGGCGACCGCTTATCGTTATTTTCCAACTCAAAGCGATCTGATCGCTGCAACAGTTAATGCGAGCCTTGGTCCTATTTTAACATGGCGTCCACAAAGTGAAAAAACAGAGGAACGCATTAAAGAATTGTTATCCTTTGCTTTGCCTAGAATGTTTGAACATGAAGGGGCATTAAGAGCCGCATTACAGGTTTCATTGCAGCAGTGGGCAGAGGGACGCTCATTGAATTTAGATCCAAAAGAAAAACGCCTTGAAAGAGGGAACCGTAAAGATATTTTAGCTATGGTCACCGCACCCATGAAAGGTGAATTCCCCGCAGAACTGATTGATAAAGTGATTAAAGCTTTTTCAGTGATTTATGGTTCTGAAATCTTTTTAGTCTTAAAAGATATTTGGAAGCAAAATGATAGTGAAGTGATTGAATTAACACAATGGATTGCAAAAGCGATTATTAACCAAGCTATTGCAGATAAAAATACGTTGTAACGATACTCGTCATACTTCAAGTTGCAGCGCTTTTCGTTAAGGTATGGTGACTACGCTCATTCGCGTCAGTCACATACTTATGTATGCTCCTAGCGACTCATTCACTTGTCGCCTAGCTGCACCTCGAATTATCAACAAAGAACTGTAGGGGGCTATCGTTCTTTGTTAAGAACATGATAATTTTTTCATAAAATAATATTTTTCATGTTGAACGGGGTATTCAATCAGCGTTGAAATGATTTGGTAGCCTTGTTTTTCATAAAATGGCTTAGCTTGGAAACTGAAAGTATCGACTTCAGCGTATTTTGCCCCCAACTGTTTAGCTTTATCTTCCATTGCTTGAATCAATTGTGTTCCGATACCTTGTTTGCGGAGCGATTCATCAAGCCAAAGGTATTTTATCCTAAGCCAATTACCGAGTTTAGAACCGGTAATTCCGCCTAATATTTTGCCCTCTCGCTCATAAAAAACAGCAAGGGGACTATGAATATCTTCATTGAAAAATTGTAAATTATAGGTAAGCAATGACTGATAAATCTGCTCAATTTCGGCTTCGGAAGGGGAAGTGGTAATACGCAGTGTCATCGGCTTTCCTTATTAATATGATGGTCAGTAATAAAGCACTTATAGATTATTTATATATCAATAATGTAATGAATCCAATCAAGTTAAACGATACTATTATACTCTAAATAAATCGAAGCACTGAATGCTCTTGCAGTAATAAGGTTGTGTGATGATAAGATTATTGAAGATGGGACTGGGGATTGTTATTTGTGCCTTAATTGGTGGGACAATGACACACCTAGGCGTACCTCTTGCCCTGATGTTTGGCCCTATCATCGCTGTTATTGTGTTTAACCGTTTTAAGATCCAATTTGCAGTTCCTAAATATACCTTAACATTTGTACAAATATCACTCGGTACCTCTGTTGGCTTGATGTTTAATCAAGTCTCTCTTGGGCAAGCTGAAAACCTATTTTTGTTATTAATCATGCTAGTGGTTTGCCTCGCAGTACAGTTTTCATTTAGCTACTTCTGGTTTCATCGTAAAGTGGGCTGGACAAAGCAAGAGGCTATGTTAGGTTCTGTTCCTGGCGCAATGGCTGCGATATTAGCACTGACTGATCATACCCATACTCCACCACAAAAAATTGTTATTTCACATACTATCCGTTTGATTATTCTAATTTTATTAGCGGGTGTTGTCGTTGGTAGTGATGGAGACCCACAGCCTCTTTTGGTACTTCCTTCTTTAACATGGCAATCATCATTTTGGCTATTGGTAATTGTATTAACGGGGCTAGGCTTAGGGTTGGTTTTACAAAGAATGCATGTCCCCGCCCCCTTTATGTTGACTTCTTTGGGAGCAGCAACCTTAATTCAGAGTTGGCTTGATATACAACTCAATTTCCCTGTTTTGATCACTGAACTTAGCATGGTGCTGATTGGGATGAATATTGGTAACCATTTTATTGTGTTTCCACTTTCATCGCTGATCAAAAATATTTATTCGTCAGCGCAAGTCGTCATTATAAATATCTTTTTAACCTTATTGATCACGGTATTTGCATCTTGGATAACAGGATATCCTATCCCTGTCTTGTTGCTAGCATGGGCGCCAGGCAGCATGGAAGCGATGACATTTGCGGCTATTACCATGAATCTCGACGCAGGGTTCGTGATGTCGAATCACATTATTAGAATGGTGATCATTCAAAGTATCCCATCTATTGCTATGTTTTGGCAGGAGCGCAGAGCGAAGAAGAGGAATAGTAGCTCCCCTGATTAAGGGGGAGTATAGAGACTCGTCATGTTTCAAGTTACTGCATTTTATATTGGGGCATGGTGACTTACGTTTTCTGATGTCAGTCACTGTGTTTTCTAAGTTCCCTAGCAGCTGATTGGCAGGTCTTTTAGTTGCTCCTTGAATGACTTAGCGTTTCGTTATTTGACGTAAGCGAATAATCCTAGTGAGTCGCGAGCCAAAGATTGACATTTAAACTCCTGAGAAAGAGGGATCCCTTTGAGATCATTGTAGCTTTCCTTATTTAACTGGGTCATTTTACTGGAATCATAATCACCGAGATCCCATTTGTTACTACGAGCGAAGTAAATAATGGCACGTTCAATTTCTCGATCGGGAATTTGCGAATAACCACAGTCATATTTTAAATAAATGAAAACCGCCGTCAGATCAGCAAGATCTTCAGCTTCATTGGGGCTTAGTGCTCTGGCAGAATGTGTTATCCCTAACAGAGTAATGAGGTAAAAAATTACGGTAAATTTGCGCATTCAATATTCTATCTGTTTTTTATGTCAAGTAACGTTAACATAATAATAGAATTGTTAGTCAAGTATATTTTTCTTAAATCTGTGTAATATACCCATAATAACTCTGTGGTTTCCTTGACCTTCCTGTAAGGGGAAGCTTTATCATTTTTAGATATTCTCATCATCATTCAAGTTGCAACGCCTCTCGCTAAGGTATGTGGACTACACTCACTCGTGCTAGTCACCGTGTTTTCTGTGCTCAAAGCGACTTATTGACGGGCGTCTAGCTGGATCTCGAATTATTTAGAGAATATTAAACCATATTTTGTTTCTAAACGATAATCTCAAGTAGAGCTATTGGTTTAATTATCTTATTGATTTGATAAATAAAAAGGAAGGTTATCAATGTTACGCCGTGATTTCATTAAGTTAAGTGCCCTAGCTTATGCCGCAAGTGCGCTACCTATGTGGAGCCGTATTGCGGTCGCCGCGGAAAATTTCCCAGCTCTAGCTATCCCGCCACTGATTGAGCCTGATGCACAAGGTAATATCCAATTAGCGATTAAACAAGGTGTATCCCAGTTTGTTCCGGGTAAAAAAACCACCACATGGGGATATAACGGTGATCTGCTTGGCCCTGCACTTAGTCTGAAAAATGGGCAGAACGTCAATATTAATATCGCTAACCAACTTTCTGATGAAACTACCGTGCATTGGCATGGCCTTGAAATCTCGGGTGAACAAGATGGCGGGCCACAAGCTATTATCGCTTCAGGCGCTAACCGTCAGGTAAATTTTACGGTCAATCAACCTGAAGCAACCTGCTGGTTCCATCCTCATACACATGGAAAAACAGGTTACCAAGTTGCCATGGGATTGGCTGGGTTAGTCATTATTAAAGATGATGAAAGTAATAAGCATGGTTTACCAAGTGATTGGGGAATTAATGATATCCCAGTGATCTTACAAGATAAACGCCTTAAAGATGATGGGCAGATTGATTATCAGTTAGATGTAATGAGTGCTGCTGTTGGTTGGTTTGGGGATCTCATGCTGACCAATGGGGCAGTATTTCCAAAACACGTTGCGCCTAAAGGTTGGTTACGCTTAAGACTACTTAATGGCTGTAACGCACGTAGCCTCAATATTTCTACCAGCGATGGGCGAAAAATGTATGTTGTCGCAAGTGATGGTGGGTTATTAGCAGAGCCAATAGCTGTTACTGAGCTACCTATTTTAATGGGGGAGCGCTTTGAAGTTCTGATTGATGCGAGAGATGGGCGTGCTTTTGATTTAGTCACACTACCTGTGAACCAAATGGGAATGACGATCGCACCCTTTAACCAACCGCTACCCGTTTTGCGTATTGAAACGACGATGAGCACAGGAGAAGGAAAACTTCCTGAGCAATTGGCTACTATTTCAGCTATCCCTTCTTTAGCCGGTCTAACTCGGCGGCGTTTTCATCTGATGATGGATATGCGTTTAGATATGCAAGGAATGATGATGCTGCGTGAACGCTACGGTGACCAAGCAATGGGCAACATGGCAGGGCACGGTGCTATGATGAACGGCCATATGATGTCAAATAGTGGAAACAGCGGCATGATGAGTCATGGTGGCATGAATCAACGTAATATGGGAAATATGGGCGGCGGTAATCATTGTGGTATGGGTAGTGGCGAATTAAATATTCATAATGCTAATACTATCAATGGCCAAGCATTCTCTATGACTGAAGCTGCGTTTAATGCACCAATCAATCAGCAAGAGATCTGGGTCGTTTCAGGGCGGGGCGATATGATGCTTCATCCATTCCATGTTCATGGAACACGATTCCGTATCTTAAAAGAAAACGGGCGAGCTGTTGAGCCTCATCGACAAGGTTGGAAAGATATTGTCAAAGTCGAAGGCCAAGTGAGTGAGATATTAGTTGAATTTAAACATCCTGCGACTCAACAACATCCTTATATGGCGCACTGTCATCTATTAGAACATGAAGATACAGGTATGATGATGGGCTTTACGGTCAGTTAAAATTCGCCAACCAACCTTCGATAAGCCATCATAAAATACCTTGATGGCTTTTTTATTGAAACTTTTGACTCATTTAATTTTATTCAGCATCTATACTCTAAATAATTCATGGTGCAGATAGACGACAAGTGAAGATAGTCGGGGAGCATAGATAAACTATGTGATTCGGCTAGCTGAACGAGGTCAACAACGCTGCAACTTGAAGTATGACGAGTATATACTCTAGATAATAATTACAACACTCATCTGAGTCCAAAATATGCAAAATTCAAATGAAATGGCTATCAGTTCATATAGTCATAAGCGAGCTTTACTTGCAGGTTCGGTTGGTAATTTTATTGAGTGGTATGAGTTTGCTATCTATGGTTTCCTTGCCACTATTATAGCTCAAAACTTTTTTAGCTACTCAGGAGAAGAATCACAGATTACGGCGATCCTCTTAACCTATGCATCATTCGCTATCGCTTTCTTTTTTAGGCCATTGGGCGCACTGATATTTGGACGCATTGGGGATAAGTTAGGCCGTAAACCGACACTCATATTTGTGTTAGTCATGATGACGCTAGTCACCACTGCGATTGGTTTTATACCTACTTATGCAACTATTGGCGTTGCAGCACCGATTATTATTACTTTGTTAAGGATTTTCCAAGGCTTATTTGCGGGTGGTGAATATGGTGGCGCGGTTTCATTAATGACGGAATCTGCACCAAAAGGGAAAAGAGGGCTATTTGGTGCTTGGCAATCGTTCACTGTTGCTCTAGGTCTGTTAGCTGGTGTTGGCGTAGTGTCTTTACTTTCTTTTTTAATGAGTACAGAAAGTTTACATGATTGGGGATGGCGGATCCCTTTCTGGTTAGCATTACCAATGGGGCTGTTGGCTTTATGGTTGCGATACAACATGGAGGAAACACCAAGTTTCGTGTCTGCTCAACAAAAAGAACAATCAGAAACGAATGCGGCTAAAGTCGATATCTTCAAAGCCATTTTCCTTGGTATTGGACGATTAATGGCTTGGTCTGCCGCAGGGTATGCCTATTTAGTGATCATGCCAACCTATCTTCAATCATCACTGCATACTGATTTTAATACCGCGTTATTAATTGCCGTTATTTCAAATGTTGGCTTTGCGGTGACTATCCTCCCTGCTGGAATGCTCAGTGATAAAATAGGGCGACGTAATATTATGGTACTAGCCACTATTTTATTGTTAGTGTTCTCGTTACCACTTCTAAAGATATTACAAAGTGAATCATCGACTTTATTGATCAAAGCGGTGGTGGTTTTTATTGCGGGTGGGATCGTGGGCCTACTTGCAGGGCCTGGTCCTGCGATGCTAGCCGAGATGTTTCCAACCAAAGTTCGCTATACAGGACTAGGATTGGCTTACTCGTTATCTAATGCGGTATTTTCAGGCTGTGCAGGTCTTATCATTACCGGTTTGATCAAACAAACGGGTAATCTTGATATTCCAGCATGGTATGTGATGGCGACAGCGCTGATCAGTTTATTGGCTCTGCTGACCTTGAATAAAAACGATCACCTTCGTGCTCTGGATGATTAAAAAAGCGAGAACAGACATTAATTGCTAAAAAACGGCTGTTGGTAAAAATCAATCACAGCTATTTTTCGCCAATCGTGAGTTCTGGTATACTCTTCGAATTATGTTCTCATTTTTTCTTACGCACTGTTTTTATTTAGGGTAAGCGGCTGTAGGTAATATGAGTTTTTGGTGTTAAAACAAATAGGTATTGGTAAATTGAAACATACTCTTGAAGTGATGATCTCTGAAGAAGCGCTGAGCCAGCGTGTTGGTGAACTCGCAGAAAAAATCAGCGCACACTATAAAAACGTTGATGGTGAGCTGGTTTTAGTTGGCTTATTAAAAGGCTCTTTTATTTTTATGGCGGATCTGTGCCGTAAAATTGATGTTCCTCACGAAGTCGATTTCATGACCGTTTCAAGCTACGGCAATGCAATGAATTCAAGCCGCGACGTTAAAATTGTCAAAGATTTAGACGAAGACATCCGCGGTAAACATGTATTGATTGTTGAAGATATTATTGATTCAGGGAACACCTTAAACAAGGTTCGTGAAATTTTTGAATTGCGTGGACCTAAATCTGTTGCGATTTGTACATTACTGGATAAACCATCACGCCGTGAAGTTGACGTGCCCGTTGAGTGGATTGGTTACTCAATCGAAGATAAATTTGTGGTTGGTTACGGTATTGATTATGCACAGCAATATCGCCATTTACCCTATATTGGCCATGTGACTTTGATTGAAGAGTAATAACTCGGTATATACGTTATACTTCAAATTATTTTAAGTTCATATCGTCATAGGTACTAAATAACAAAGGGCTACTCGGATGAGTGGCCCTTTGTTTTGCTAAAGCATATTACTTACACAATTCAAGTTGCAACTAGGCGAATAGTGCAAATGAGCATAGCCACTATATCTCAACAAAAACCGCTGCAACTCGAACTTTAATTTGTAAAATATTTATTTTTTATTTGTCAGCTTAGCAATCGCCTCACGATAGCAAAGCTCCAGTTTTTCTCGACTATCTGCGGTGGTATGTAGGTCATGTAAGCGACCATTATTGATACCGTAAACCCAGCCGTGGATCATCACTTTTTGCCCACGTTTCCATGCTGATTGCATAATGGTTGAGTGACCTAGATTGTACACCTGCTCAACCACGTTCAATTCACATAAACGGTTTAAACGCTCGCAAGGTTTCAGCTCGCCGAGCATTGAGCTGTGTCTGTACCAAATATCACGGATGTGTAGTAGCCAGTTATTAATTAGGCCGAGTTCGGTATTATCAACCGCCGCTTCAATACCACCACAACCATAGTGACCACAGATAATAATGTGTTCAACTTGCAGGACATCAACAGCATATTGGATCACTGATAAACAGTTTAAATCTGTGTGAATAACAAGGTTTGCAACGTTGCGGTGTACGAAAAGATCGCCTGGAGCTGCATTGATTAATTTTTCAGCAGGTACTCGGCTGTCTGAACAACCTATCCATAGGAATCGTGGTTTCTGCGCTTTAGATAACTCTTTAAAAAACTCAGGATTTTCTTCTTTTACTGAAGCTGACCAAGCTTCATTATTCGCGAACAGCTCTTCAATTTTTCTCATCATGACGTATAGCCTAGTTGTGTTACTTTACGTTAAAATCTTATACAGTATTTCTTAATTAATAGTTTGTTGCATTAATTATTGCATCCTATGATGCTCATTTTATTACAGGCATACCATCTTGGTATTATTAACTATATGAATTAAATAGCATATACCCATTTACTCTTTCTGCATAACGGTGCCAGTAAAAAAATGGCATCATAGACTCGTCATACTTCAAGTTGCAGCGGTTTTTGTTGAGGCATAGTGGCTATGTTCACTCGCTACGCATTACATGCTTATGTATGTTCCTTGTGACTCATTGACTTGCCGCTGAGCTGCGCCTCGAATTATTTCGAGTTTAACATTATTATATTGCTACTAAACTGCCCCAAGAATAAAGGTGTTTTTTACATATGACTTACGCACTTGAGTTATCGCAATTAACCAAAACCTATTCAGGTGGCGTGAAAGCGTTGCGAGGAATTGATCTAAGCGTAGAAGATGGTGACTTTTATGCATTACTTGGCCCCAATGGCGCGGGTAAGTCCACAACGATAGGAATTATTAGTTCTCTGGTTAACAAAACCAGCGGATCAGTAAAAGTTTTTGGTTATGATTTAGACAAACAAGTGGTCCTAGCCAAACAACAGTTGGGTTTAGTCCCACAAGAATTTAACTTTAACCCATTTGAAACCGTATTACAGATAGTCCTTAATCAGGCCGGTTATTACGGTGTTTCACGTTCTGTTGCTCATCAAAGGGCACAAACGTATCTCTCTCAACTGGATTTATGGGAAAAACGTGATGAGCGCGCGCGTAATTTATCGGGTGGGATGAAACGCCGGTTAATGATTGCACGTGCTTTGATGCATGAACCTAAATTGCTCATTTTAGATGAACCAACAGCGGGTGTTGATATAGAGCTACGTCGCTCAATGTGGAGCTTTTTGAAAAAGCTGAATGCGCAAGGTACCACCATTATTTTAACCACTCACTATCTGGAAGAAGCAGAGATGCTATGTCGTAATATTGGGATCATTCAACATGGAGAATTAGTTGAAAATACCAGTATGAAACAATTGCTGAGTCAATTGGAATCTGAAACTTTTATTTTTGACCTTGGTGCCAAAAGCCCTATCCCTGAATTGAAAGGTTATGAAACACGTTTAATTGATACCTCAACTTTGGAAGTGGATGTTAAGAGGGAACAAGGGTTAAACGGTGTATTTAGTCAGCTAAATGAGCAAGGAATTGAAATTGTCAGTATGCGTAATAAAGCTAACCGTTTAGAAGAGTTGTTCGTGAACTTAGTAAAAAGAGATAACGGTGTTGCACCTTTGGAGGAAACAAAATGATTTCTCTGTATTGGGTTGCACTAAAAACGATTTGGATTAAAGAGATCACTCGTTTTGCTCGTATCTGGGTACAAACCTTATTACCGCCTGTCATCACTATGTCGCTCTATTTTGTCATTTTTGGCAACCTAATTGGCTCCCGAATTGGCGAGATGGGAGGTGTTGATTATATGCAATTTATAGTACCAGGCTTGATCATGATGGCAGTCATCACAAACTCTTACTCGAATGTTTGCTCTTCATTCTTTGGTTCTAAATTTCAAAAAAATATAGAAGAGCTTCTGGTCGCTCCTGTACCGACCCATGTGATTATTGCGGGTTTTGTTGGTGGTGGAGTCGCTAGGGGAATTTTAGTTGGTTTGTTGGTAACTGTTGTATCGTTATTTTTTATTCCGTTACAAGTGCATTCATGGATGATGATTGTAATCACGTTGTTACTGACGGCGATTGTTTTTTCGTTGGCGGGTTTGTTAAACGCTATTTTTGCTAAAACCTTTGATGATATTAGTATCGTACCAACCTTTGTATTAACCCCCTTGACGTATTTAGGTGGTGTATTTTACTCATTGTCATTATTGCCTCCATTTTGGCAAGCTGTATCCAAATTAAACCCAATCGTTTATATGATCAGTGGTTTTCGGTATGGTTTTTTAGGGATTGCAGATGTATCAATTGCGGTAACTCTAGGTGTATTACTTATCTTCTTGGTCGTATTTTATGCGTTAACATGGTATTTAATCGAGCAAGGTAGAGGTTTAAGAAGCTAATTTAAGTAGGTGCTTTTACTTAGTAAGCTAAGTAAGCAAATATTTAAATGATAATTTATCTGCGGTAACTATTGAAATTTACATTTAATATAGGGTGGCCATTTAAAATGGCCAAAGTTAAATAAAGGATAATATCTGTAATATAATTCTCTTGTGGAAAATGATATTACTACCGCGATGGAAAGATTAAATAAGAGGTGATTTTTTAGGTTATAATTACTCTTGTAACAATATTGATGGCTTCCTAATAACAATGTAAATGTATTTTAAAAACCAAGGTGAAATTCACCTTGGTTTTTTGCTTTATATGAGTAAATCATGATGTCTTTTTGGTCTAAATATGACTTGTTTGGTGGCGTTATCATCATGTTACTCCAAAAAAGTGTAAAAAAATAATGCAATTTATATGAGTAAAGTAATTTGAGTTGTCTACATCAATGATGTGTAATTCATTGATAATAAAATATTTTTTGTTTTAGCTAAATGGATGATAAATTATTGATATAAGTCAATAAATTAATTCCTTTAAAAACAATGGTTTATTTCTTTCTAAAATATGTGCCGTATATCAATAAATTCATCTTTTGAAAGATTTATATAAATACATAATTATATTCCTCAACTATACTCTTCTTACGGGTTACCTATGAGAGGGCTAATAATTTATTATTACTTTTAAAATCTCAATATCATTAGCGGGATCTGTTAGATCAATCTTTGAATAATAAATTGGCAGGCATAGTTTCGCCTAGAAATAATTTCATTGATTGAACTTAAAATAAGTAAAATTACTATTAATAACAATGAATCTTATATGGGGATATAAATGCAAATTTTATCAACTAAAAGTATCTTAATGGCTACGATTATTTCTAGCTTTTCTTTTTCTGCATTAGCTGAAGAGCAAACAGGTACAATATCATTTAAAGGGCTTATTTATAACGCTACATGCACTATTAATCTTAATGATTCCTACTCGCCTGACGCCGAGGTTAAAATGGGTCGTTTTGCAACCAGTGAATTTAATGGTGAAGATGATGAAGTCGGTGGTACTGGTGGTGATGGTAAATTAAAAATAGAACTTATTGATTGTCCAGATCAAGGAACAGTGACTATTAATTTAATGGGTAAGGCTAAACGTTATGATGACACTATTTTAGAACTAGATAATGAAGGCAGTGCTGGTGTTGCAAAAAATGTAGGTATCCGTATCTATCATGAAGATGACTTAGCAAATCCAATCGTGGTTGATGGAAGTAAAAGTCAAGATATCGATGTATCAGGAAATAGCTCTGAATGGCGTGGTACATTTATTGCTAAATATGTAAGTACGGATGATACCGTAGAAGCTGGACAGGCGGATGCAACTTTAAATTATAAAATCACCTATAAATAATTTAAAAACGCAGATTATTTAATATTAATCTGCGTTAATTTTTTGGAGCTAAATATTGTGTTTGCGAAAAAATTAGTATCTATTCTATTGGTAACTTTGAGCTCAATTTCAACTTGCTATGCAGGGTTTGGTTTAGAAACAACCCGCGTTGTTTATCATGAGAAAGATAAAAGTGAAGGCGTTGTTGCATTTAATAGTGATAAAAATAGAAATTATTTACTTCAGTCATGGGTTGAGGACATAAAAGGGAAAATTACTCAAGACTTTGCTGTGACACCACCATTATTAAAATTAAGAGCAGAACAAAAAAATACCATTCAGTTAACGAAAATAGCTGAACTACCTAATGATAGAGAATCATTGTATTGGCTGAATGTGAAGTTTGTCGCACCTAGTAGTGAAGATCTAGAAAATGTTTTACGTTATTCGATGACAAATCGAATCAAGTTAATTTATCGACCAAAAAATGTGTCGGATAAGAAACTAGCAGTATCCATTAATGAGTTGAGTTGGAGTTATACACCATCAGGTATAAAAGTAACTAATCCAACACCTTTTTTCATCAATATTGCAACGTTAAAGATTAATAATAAAGCTATTGAGGCTCCTAGCTATTTAGAACCGTATTCTGAATCGATAATTAAACTCCCTAAAGCAATTAATGGAGATAAAAACATCACCCTAAACTATATTGATGATTTTGGTAAGGGGCTAGATGTTAATTACTTCATAAAATAATAACCATACAAAAGAGTAAAGGGACATGAAGCATAATTATCAGAAAACGTATTCTTTATTATCTATTTCGATTACCATTTTATTAACTACATTTCCACTTTATATTAGAGCAGCAGACTACTATTCCCCTAGCTTGTTGAATATTGCAGGCATGGATACGCAACTCACTAACGAAGACTTAGATGTTTTTAAAGAAAACGATCTAGCACCTGGAGATTATTACGTAAAATTTTATATTAATAATAATCATATTTTCTCTAAAGAGGTTAAGTTTGTATTAATGCCTGGGGATAATGACACTAAAACGTTAATACCTTGCTTCAGTTTAACTGAATGGGAAAGCTTCGGTATCGATTTTCATAACCCTCAGAGCATAGAGCAAGAATGCTTCAATATTAATCGTATTGAGTATATGAAAAGTTATCTTGACTTAAATACAAGGGTTTATTCACTGTCCATACCACAAGCAATGATTAATAAAAAAAGAGTTAACGAAATAGAGGAAAAAAAGTGGGATAACGGTATTCCTGCTGTTTTTATTAACTATTCATTTTCATCGTTTAACCGTTATGAACATGGAAAGTTTGATGATAACTATTATGGCAATATTCAAACCAAAGTTAACTTTGATGCTTGGCGATTTCGCAATTATTCTACTTGGTCTAACAATGTAAATGAAAAAAACAAATGGAATAATATTAGTAATACCATTTCAAGAAATATCAATGTAATTAAAAGCGAATTAACATTAGGTAATTTATATACTAGTTCACAACTGTTTGATTCTTTTAAGTTTAAGGGGATCAAGTTAGCCACTGATAGGCAAATGGAACCTTATGATTTAACGAGCTATGCACCAAGTGTTAACGGTATTGCTAATTCTGAAGCAGTAGTTACTATCGTACAGAATGATCAAGTTATCTATAAAAAGAGCGTTCCTGCTGGACCTTTCGAAATTACTGATTATTATCCAATGAGTAATGGTGGAAATCTGTATGTTTCTGTGCAGGAATCAAACGGTAGTGAAGTTAACTTTATCGTTCCTTTTTCTTCGATCGCATTTTTAGAGCGAAAAGGAAGCATTAAATATAGTCTCGCTAGCGGTAAGTATGATGGTAATAACAAAGGTGATGGCACTTATATCAATGAAGCTGAAATCTACTATGGTTTAACTGATTATGTCACCATTTTTAGTGGTGTTTTGCTGGCCAGTGATTACCAAGCTTATGCGTTTGGTTCCGGTTTTAACCTTGGTAACATCGGTGCGATTACAGCAGACATTGTGCATTCTAAGGCTAACCTTACTAACGATGTATTGAATGGCAATGCATTTAGAGTCAACTACTCGAAAAGAATTGAATTAACAAATACTAGCGTTACATTAGCGGGATTCCGTCATTTTGATACTGATTTTTTAAATATAAATGATGCGTTTTCCTATGATGAAAAATACCAAAGTAATAATGATAAGTTAAAAAATGAATATACATTATCACTGACACAGCCAATATTTAATAATTCTAGCTCAATTAATTTAAATACTGTTGTTTATCAATATAGTAGCGGAAACAAACAACAGTCATATAATGCGGGTTTTAATAGTAATATTAATAGAATTACTTATAGTATCTACTATACATACTCAAAAGGTCAGCAATTTAACCCTGACAATAAAAGCGCATACAATTTAAATTTGAATATGAGTGTGCCATTTGATCTCTTTGATCGTTCTATGCACGTTAACTATGGCATATCAACTGATGATCAACATCGAACATTACAAACAGCTCGATTAAGTGGTAATTATGGTGAGTCGTACAGAGGAAATTGGGATATCTACCAAAGTTATGGCGATAAAGGTGTTGGTTATGCAGGTGGACTCAGTACTGCTTACCGTTCTAGTTATGCAGTAATGAATGCAGGCTATGCATATAGCGAACACAGTAAAAATTTAAATTATGGCATCAGCGGTGCATTTGTTGGCACTCAATATGGTGTGGTATTAGCACCATCAATGCAAGAAACGAGTGCATTGATATTAACAAAAGGTGCTCAAGGGGTCGGTGTGATTAACGGGCAGTCAGTTGAAACCAATTCTTCTGGATTGGCTATTGTGCCAGGTATTGCACCTTACCGTAAAAACACCTTAGCGATTGATACAAAGACGCTGCCAGAAGATACCGAAATTGAAAATAACATTATTAATAACGTTATTCCGACAAAAGGTGCTTTGATTCTGGCAGATTTTGAAGCGAAAAAGGGCTACAAAATATTATTTAAGTTGAAACATTCAACATATAAAGAACTGCCTGTCGGTGCTAAAGCCATTGAAGAGGATGGCGCGACACATTTAGTTTCCAACTTTAATACCCTATATTTGGTCACAGAAAAGCCTACAGGAAAAATTAAGATTAATTGGAAAAATGAAGGCGTTTATGAGTCTTGTTCTATGGATTATAACGTTGAGCATAATTTATCAAATAACGGTCTTTATTTAATCAATTCAGACTGTCGATAGCAGGATAAATAATAATGAGATATCAAATAGATAGATTTTATACCTTTGCTTTAAATTTCATATTATTACTATTCTGTAATGGCTTTGCATTTGCTGCTCAAGATTGTCAGGAGGGCGGAGAAGGACAAAATCATTCGACAATGCGAGCTACTATAGAAGTAAAATTAAGCGGTGTTATAAAACAACATGACGAATTAGGGCGCTTTAATTTTGAGCGACAAGGCGGTCGTGGTGGAGTCGCTAAGTGTGGTGTTGATGCGCAAGTATACGGCTATGCAACTTATGGGGAAGGCAGTGGTATTTATGCAAGGTATTATGGTGATATCAATGGCCAACCTGCTTACCATGTCCATG
Organism: Providencia sp. PROV236; assembly: GCF_033676985.1. Taxonomy (NCBI): domain Bacteria; kingdom Pseudomonadati; phylum Pseudomonadota; class Gammaproteobacteria; order Enterobacterales; family Morganellaceae; genus Providencia; species Providencia sp. PROV236. The sequence goes on from NZ_CP096297.1 coordinate 1,164,186, forward strand.
CTGGAGGCCCTGCAAATATTGTTTATGTTTTAATTGATAATAGAACGGGTTTAGCATTTCGTAACCGTCCAGGGCAAGAAATACCTGTACCTGAAGGCCAACTTATGCCGCTGGATTTAACCGTTATCCTCTATGCGGCAAAAGATAATCCACAAGAAACAACATTTAATAACTCTGTGATTGGTGCTGCTTTAATTAAGAGGCATAGTACTGGTGGCGGAACGACACGTGTTGGTTACACTTATGAGCTAAAAGGTAAAGTGATTAGTGCACCGACATCATGCACTGCTCAAAATACTGATCTGGCTTTTAATTTACCGCGCTTACCAACTACGGCATTTTCATCAATAGGTTTTCCATCAGAATCATCGGCAGTGGAAGAAAATATGAATATTGTTTGTACTGGTAATGTATCTGCAAAAATAAAATTACAGGCAAACAAAACTGAAAGTTATGATGGTAAAGAATCCATTATTAAAATTGATAATGAAGGCCAAGGCAGTAACGCGAGTGGGATTGGTTTTGTTGTGAAATCACCATTGAGTGAGGATACGGTATTAGTTAATCAGCAATTTGTAAAATTGGCCGACTTGCAAAAAGGGGAAACAACGGTTCCTTTAAAAGCGGAGTATTATCGCTATGGAAAGAATATCAAAGCTGGTAAGGCCGAAGCGACAGCGCAGTTTGTATTACAGTTTGATTGAGACATAAAGAGATTTGTTAGCACCTTAATATAGCGGTGCTAACAAAATGGATTAAGCAACCTGTACTGGTACCGCTTTGGCTACACGGCTCATAATGTTATCGCCATCAAAATAAGCCACCTTCGGTTGGTGGTGGCGAGCGTCTTCATCGCTCATATTAACGTAAGAACAAATAATCAGTTTATCGCCAACAGCAGCACGGCGAGCTGCGGCGCCATTGACAGAAATGATTTTGGAGCCTCTTTCACCAGCGATTGCATAGGTTGAGAAACGCTCGCCATTATCTACGTTATAAATATCAATAGCTTCGTACTCTAAGATACCCGCTGCATCCATAAAATTCTGATCAATTGCACAAGAGCCTTCATAATGTAGATCGGCTTGTGTCACTGTGACTCTGTGTAGCTTACCTTGTAACATTTTTCTTAACATAATAGTCATCTGCCATCTTAATCGAGGTGCTGTGTTTGCTTGTTGTTTTACGACGAAATGGTGGGTAACTCAACCTGTAAATTATCAATCAGGCGAGTTTGCCCTAGCCACGCAGCCATTAAAATAACGGCTTTTTTCGTTGTGTTAGTCAGCGGTGCTAGTGTTTCGGCATCACGAATAAATAATTCATCGGGTGTGAAACCTGTTTGACGCAGGGACTCATTCATTTCTTGAATAAGGGTGTCTGCCGTTTCAGGTGCAGCAATAAGCTTCTCTGAAGCTTGCTTCATTATGTTATACAATTGAGGTGCAACTTTTAGCTCATCAGCGGAAAGGTTATTATTTCTTGAGCTCAGCGCTAAGCCATTTTTAGCCCTAACAATGGGAACAGCGACAATCTGCGTATCAAAGGAAAGATCATGCACCATCTTACGGATTAATTGTAGCTGCTGAAAATCTTTTTCACCGAAGAATGCTAAATCAGGTTGTACTAAATTAAATAGCTTAGTGACAACCGTTGATACACCACGGAAATGACCAGGACGGCTGGCACCTTCTAAAATTGACGACAGCTCTGGCACTTCAACAAACGTTTGTTTTTCCATTCCTTCTGGATAAAACTCTTTTGCAGATGGCGCAAATACAAGATTGATACCACTGCGTTTTAGTTTTTCACAATCTTCTTGTAGTGTGCGTGGGTAGTTTGCTAAATCTGATTGGCGATCGAATTGCATCGGGTTAACAAAAATACTAACAATAACAATATCTGCTTGTTGTTTTGCTTCATCAATTAAAGTCAGGTGCCCATCATGGAGATTGCCCATAGTTGGCACTAGCGCAATACGCTTGCCATCAAGTTTCCAGCGGCGGATCTCGCGGCGAAGTATAGGTGACGTTTCGACGATCAGCATAAGTGCATTCCTTATTATTGGATCATATACTCGTCATACTTCAAGTTGCAGCGTTGTGCACGAGTCACATCGTTTTCTATGTGCTTAGAAATTCGTTTATAAGTCGTCAAGCTGCACCTTAAATTGTTTAAAGTATAATCAAATTATTCAAACGAGTGAGTTTCATTTGGGTAAAGACCCGTTTCAACTTCTTGGATATAGAGTCGTACAGCATCTTGGATATTGCCGGCTTGCGCAAGAAAGTTTTTTGCAAACTTAGGTGGGCGAGCAGTGATCCCTAATGCATCATGCATAACAAGGATTTGACCATCAGTTCCATTTCCTGCACCGATACCAATAACAGGTAACAGAAGCTCTTCGGTAATGTCATTCGCTAGAGAGGTCGGTACACATTCCAAAACTAATAACTGCATACCTGCATTTTCCAAAGCGATGGCATCTTTCATTAGTTGGTTTGCGGTGACTTCATCACGTCCTTGAACCTTATAGCCACCAAGGATATTCACTGCTTGTGGTGTTAGTCCTAAATGACCGCAGACAGGAACAGAGCGTTCACATAGCATTTTGACGGTATCACATAACCAGCTGCCACCTTCAATTTTTACCATGTTAGCACCTGCTTGCATTAGCACTGCTGCATTAGTGCAAGCTTGTTCAGGAGTGGCATAACTCATAAATGGCATGTCGGCAATAATAAATGCGTCAGGAGCACCTTTACGGACACAACGGGTGTGATAAGCGATTTGCTCAACGGTAACAGGCAGGGTGCTGGATTCACCTTGAATGGTCATTCCTAAAGAATCACCGACAAGCATGACTTGGATCCCTTGCTCTGCAAACAATTGGGCAAAGCTAGAGTCATAAGCCGTCATGGTAGCGAATTTACGTTTATCTTTTTTGAACTGACCCAGATCAGCCAGAGAAATTGGTTTCATTATAATAACCTCCGGAAAAGATCCACGGATGGCCTTGCTTATTTTAGGCGGCGCACAATTAATTTAGGTTGTGCTATCCCAAAAGGTAAGGCCATTGCGTGGAACGAGTGTGAGCCTTTCTGATAGTGTTTCACCATCAGGAAAAATAAGGTTGGGAGCAATATCACTGAGCGGGTATAGCATAAATTCACGCTCTTTTAGCCCATAGTGAGGTATGGTTAACCGTGGGGTATTAATAACACGATCACCGAAAAGCATAATATCAAGATCAAGGGTTCTAGGGCCCCAACGTTCTTCTTTGCGGACTCGACCAAGCTCTAATTCGATGCGCTGAGTGTGATCCAACAACGCCTCTGGTTCAAGCTCAGTTTCAAGTAACACGGCCATATTAAGGAAATCATTTTGATCTTGTGGCCCTAGAGGCTTAGAGCGATATACAGCAGAAGTTTTGGTCACTCGGCAGTGTGGGATAGCACTTAATGCATCAATAGCTTGCTGAGCCTGCTTTAATGGTTCACCAAGGTTACTGCCAATGATTATATAGACCAACTCCATTTTATCACTCCTAGTATTTGTACTCGTTATGCACCAAGTTGTCGCACTTTTCGTTGAGGTATAGAGGCTAAATTAGCCTCTATTTTTAGCAACTTGTTCGTTGGTTGCTTAACGACATCTCGAATTATTTAGAGCGTATTCGATTTACGCGAACCATTTGAAGGCTTACGTGGGCGGTGACGTTTACGAACAGGTGCACTTCCCAGCTCGGCGATCATTTCACGCTGCTTAGTGTTATTAGAACGTTGGTAATCATCCCACCAAATCGCCAGTTCTTGGAGCTCGTTTCTACGTTCTACATTTGCTCTTAGTTCTAATAAATCAAAAGCAGCACGGAACTTAGGATGCTCCATCAATTTATTTGCACGGCGGCCCTGACGACGTGGAAGACGTAGTTGTAGCTGCCAAATATCGCGCATAGTGGTTGTAATGCGTTTTGGTATAGCAATTGAGCGGCATTGTTCATCAAGCACATCATTCATTGCTAGTGCAAATGCATCGTAATACGCTAAACCGCCTTCTTGAGACAGCTTTTCAGCATGCTCAGTGACCGGATACCATAACATAACGGCAAATAAAAACGCAGGGTTAACCCGCTTGTCATTTTTAATCCTAAAGTCAGTATTTTTAAGTACCTGATCGATAATTTTTTCCATTGGTGAATCATTGTTCGCCGTAAAACGGCTACTAACCACAGGAAATAATTGCTCAAACAGATGATACTCTTTCAGCATGTTATAGGTCGCATAGCCTTTGCCTGCTTGTAGTAGTTTTAAGGACTCCTCAAATAAACGCGCAGAAGGGATCTCTTTTAACAATGGGGCAAGTCGTTGAATTGGCTGTGCCGTATTTGGCTCGATACGCATATCTAGCTTACAAGCAAAACGTACTGCGCGTAGCATCCTTACTGGATCTTCGCGGTAGCGTGTTTCAGGATCACCAATCAGACGGATAATGCCTTCTTTGAGATCTTTTAAACCGCCAACATAGTCACGAACAGAGAAGTCATCAATGTTGTAATAGAGGCTATTAACAGTAAAATCGCGACGAATGGCATCATCTTCAATTGACCCGAAAATATTATCGCGCAGTAACATGCCATTTTGTGCTTGTTGCGATAAGTTTTTGTCGTCTGACTCATTTTGGTCATGATGGCCACGGAAGGTCGCAACTTCAATCACTTCAGGTCCAAACATAATATGAGCAAGACGGAAACGACGGCCAACTAGGCGGCAGTTACGAAACAGTTTGCGGATCTGCTCTGGGGTTGCGTTAGTGGTGATATCAAAATCTTTAGGTTTTTTACCAAGAAGGAGATCACGCACACCGCCGCCAACTAAATAGGCATCAAAACCACTTTTGTGGAGGCGATAAAGTACCTTTAGTGCATTATCACTAATATCACTACGTGAAATAGTATGCCCTGAACGCGGGATGATGGTGATGTTTTCATCAATTACAGTCGTCATTGTGTGTTGCTTCTCTGCCTGAACATCGGCACGCTTGGAATGACGAACCGTAGGTTTTGTTTGTTTAGCGTTCTGCTCCACGGGCTTAGTTTCCGCCGTGTCAGAATAAGTGACTGGCCTTTCACCGGCTGCCTGTGCGTCACGCGTATCCTTGTCATTTCGCGATAAAATATTGCGGCAGAAATTTGCTACTCGGTTAAAAATAGTACACCTCGATATCGTTACGAATATTCATTAAACAAAATAAGCGGCTAATCATAGCTTACTGGCCTTTCTTTGAGAATGCTTAAACGCATAAAAGTCATATTCAGTCATAAGTCTTATCAATAATATCATGAGATGGGATCACTGCTAACTGCCATTGACGCGTTGCTATTTCTAATAACTGATGCGTACTCAGATCCTGCCAATGCGCGATTGGCGGTTGTTTCAACAATGCTAACGCATGGCATATAACAGGGCGAGGATCGGTCATTGGCAGCGCAGTGGCATGATTTTGCTTTGATAGCTTATTATTATCATGATTTAGGATTAATGGTAAATGGGCATAACGAGGAATGGGTAGAGAAAGATGATGATAGAGTGAAATTTGCTGTAGCGTGGCAGGGATCAGATCCGCACCTCTTACCACCTCTGTGACATTTTGATAGTGGTCATCCACTACAACGACTAAATTATAAGCAAACAATCCATCTTTACGGTGAATAATAACATCTTCTTCTGCCACATTGGCTTCTGTATAAACAGTGCCTCGTATTTTATCGGTAAATTGATAAACAGGGTGAGTCTGTTTTAAACGTATCGCTGCGTCGAGAGCGGGGAGTTGGAGATGGCGACAGTGCCCATCATAATGCCCCTGTAACTCTTTAATGCGATGACGAGAGCAGGTGCAATAGTAGCTTTTCCCTTGTTGGTGGAGATATTCTAAGGCTTCTCGATAGGCATCATGGCGCTGTGACTGGTATAAAACGTGATCGTCCCAATATAAACCGTAGTGTTCGAGTGTGGTTAAAATACGTTGAGATGCCCCTGCAACTTCTCTGGGAGGATCGATATCATCGATACGAACTAACCACTTACCATTTTGTGAGCGAGCTTGCAGATAACTACCTAATGCAGTGACAAGGGAGCCTAAATGTAGGTTACCAGAAGGAGAGGGAGCGAAACGACCGATATAAGGGGATGTTGTGCTTTTCATTAATAGATTTCCTTGTAACGGCGCAGCCTGAGTTGCGCCGTTAAGGACTCCATAATCAGCAATTAGCCAGCCATTTGCTTTTCACGAATTTCTGCTAATGTTTTACAGTCAATACATAAATCAGCGGTAGGGCGGGCTTCCAAACGACGGATACCGATTTCCACTCCACATGATTCACAAAAGCCAAAATCATCTTCTTCGACTTTTTTCAGTGTCTTCTCGATTTTCTTAATCAACTTACGTTCACGATCCCGGTTACGTAATTCAAGACTGAATTCTTCTTCCTGAGCTGCCCGATCAACAGGGTCTGGAAAGTTAGCTGCCTCATCTTGCATATGAGTAACTGTCCGGTCGACTTCATCCCTGAGTTGATTGCGCCATGCTTCGAGAATGAGCTTAAAATGCGCCAACTGGGCTTCGTTCATGTACTCTTCGCCAGCTTTTTCATGATAGGGTTCAACCCCAGCAATGGCGAGAATGCTTAAGGACGATGTCTTACGTTTTTGCCCTTCTTGCATAATGCTTCTCCTACACACGCAAATTTCACAAAACCCCAAAGGGGAAAAATTAAGGTCGCTATAAATAGCAGAAGAGTGCCGTCTTGGCAATCATTCATGTTATGAGTTTTGTAATGCTGTGAAGGCGCGCGTGTTTATTCCTTTTTAAGCCCCCAGAACCCATGCGTCCTCACTTTAATAAACAATTAAGCCATCATTATTTGATGGAAGTAAACTTAATATTTTGACCCAATAGCATTTTTTGTGTATTGATATCTACTTGATAACACAGTACTTCGACACCACTTTCGATAGCTTCATCTAAAAGTTTAGCGTATTGCTTATCGATATGGGCAGCTGCTGATACCTCGTAGATCCCCGTATGCAAAACCGCAAACAACAGTATGGCTCTTTTTCCCTCTTTAGCAATTATTGTTAACTCACGTAAATGTTTTTGTCCGCGCACGGTGACTGCATCAGGGAAATAACCATGGTTATTTTCCAGTAAAGTTACTGATTTTACCTCGATAAAACAATCAGGTAGCCCATCACCGGACAGGAGAAAATCAATACGGCTATTTTCCGAACCATATTTCATCTCAGGCTTTATTACACTATATTCGGATAATTCTGGAATGTTTTTTTGCGACAACGCTTCAGCGACGAGTTGATTTGCTCGTAATGTGTTGATGCAAATAAGATGATTTTGTGATGTTTGGGTGATTTCCCAGCTATGAGGGTACTTTCTTTTCGCGTTATCCGATGTGGAATACCAAACTGTATCACCAGGTGTCGCACACCCTGTCATGGCTCCTGTATTTGCACAGTGGATTGTCATGACTTGACCTTCCGGGGTCACAACATCAGCTAAAAAGCGTTTATAGCGTTTAATTAAAGTAGCAGGTTGCAAAGGAGGCGAAAATTCCATGTTGTCTCCAAAGAGTTACACTCAAGAAAGATAATGGTTCATGCTACAATCTTTATTTGCAAAAGTTAAACATCATTGGAGTTATTATTCACGTGCTACCCATTCATGATGTTAGTGATCCCTTACTGACAGCACTACAACAATCACCCCAAGTTCTACTGCATGCACCCACTGGTGCGGGCAAATCAACGGTTCTTCCACTTCTTATATTAGAAAGCGGGATCATTGATGGGCGAATTATCATGTTGGAGCCGAGGCGTATTGCTGCTCGTAGTGTGGCTGCTCGTTTAGCCCAGCAACTCGAAGAGGAGGTTGGGCATACAGTTGGCCTACGCATGCGCTCTGAAAGCCGGATTAGTGGCAAAACGCGTATCGAAGTGGTTACCGAAGGTGTTTTAACTCGAATGCTGCAACAGGATCCTATGTTAGAGGGAATCGGCCTGATTATATTGGATGAGTTTCATGAGCGAAGCTTACAAGCGGACTTAGGACTCGCTTTATTATTAGACGTTCAAGAAGCGTTACGTGATGATTTAAAAATCCTACTGATGTCAGCCACACTCGATGATCAAGGGCTAACTCAGTTATTCCCTCATGCTCCTGTTATTACTTCTGAAGGTCGGTCATTCCCTGTTAGTCGACACTTTCGACCGATAAACCCTAATAAGTTGTTTCATAAAGAAGTCGCCAGTGCTGTTTGGCAACTACTTCAACAGGAAAGTGGTTCGTTACTGCTATTTCTACCGGGAGTTGGCGAAATAGAAAGAACACGTACAGAGCTGGCTTTGATGGTTAGTGAGGACATACTTTTATGCCCTATGTACGGTGCTCTTTCGATAAAAGAGCAGCAACAAGCCATACAGCCAGCACCCGAAGGGAAACGAAAGGTGGTTTTAGCCACCAATATCGCTGAAACCAGCCTTACGATAGAGGGTATTCGATTAGTGGTTGATAGTGGTTTTGAGCGTATAGGTTTATTCAATCCAAGAACTGGATTAACAAAATTAGTTAAGCAGCGTATAAGCCAAGCTTCAATGGTGCAACGAGCTGGGCGTGCAGGGCGTTTAGAATCAGGTGTTTGTTGGCATTTATTTAGTCAGGAGCAAGCCGAACGCGCTGCACAATTTAGTGAGGCAGAAATCCTGCACAGTGATTTAAGTGGATTATGGTTATCACTATTACAGTGGGGATGCCAAGAAGTGACTCAGTTACAGTGGTTAGATAGTCCTCCACAGCCTGCTATTGGGGCGGCAAAAGATTTACTCAAGCGATTAGGTGCTATTGATCAATATGGTCAACTCACTCAAGTAGGTAGGGGAATGACGGGCTCAGGTAGCTCTGTGCGTACAGCCGCTATACTGCACGAGGCTCAACAAAACCAAAACATCGAAGTCATTAAATTAGCGGCATTGCTGGTGGCTATCATTGAAGAACCACCACGTCAAAACCATTGCGATTTATCTTATTATGTAGAGCGACCAACAGATAATTGGTGTAAGCGTGCTTCAATACTTAGCGGGCACAAGGTGACATCAGCCGTTGGCAAAAATAGCAACTTGATAAGTGAGTGGTTACCTACGTTGTTAGTGTCGGGATTCGCGGATCGCATTGCTAAAAATCGTGATAACCAAGGCCGTTATTTATTATCCAGTGGCTTAGGGGCTTCATTAGATGAAAACGATACATTGTTTACTTCTGCATGGTTAATAGCGCCTGTGCTTTGGCAACCTGAAGCATCAGCTGATGCGAAAATTGCGTTGGCGCTGCCTATTGATATCGAAACGTTACAAGCAACTTGCCCTGAATTGTTTTATCAGCAGGAAACGGTGGAATGGGATGAACAAAAAGGAACGTTGATTGCTTGGAAAAGATTACAATGTGGGCAACTGGTGATCCAATCGGAAAGGTTAGCAAATCCAAATAGTCAGCAAATTAAACAGGCATTATTGCATTGGCTTCGTCAAAATGGGCTAGATAATTTGGATTGGAGCCTATTTGCCCAGCAGTTACGCATTCGTTGTCAATTGGCACAGCAATGGTTTCCTGATATTTCTCTTCCAGCAGTTGATGATGAAACTTTATTAGATTCTTTAGAGTCTTGGTTAGCACCATATCTGGATGGCATTACTCATCGCAAGCAGCTACACGCATTGAATATTGGTGAGTTATTAGAACATCGATTAGATTGGCAACAAAAAAAATGGCTCGATGAGGCATTGCCGACGCATTATTTAGCTGGTTCTGGCAGCAATGTAAGTATTCACTATTTTTTGGAGAAACCGCCCCTAATTGAGATCCGAATGCAAGAAATGTATGGGCAGGCGACGAATCCAACAGTTGCTCATGGTCAAGTGGTGGTGACATTATCATTATTATCACCAGCAATGCGCCCATTACAGATCACACAAGATTTAGGTGCTTTTTGGCAAGGAAGTTATCGCACAATACAAAAAGAGATGAAAGGACGTTACCCAAAGCATCTGTGGCCTGATGATCCTGCCACTACAGCACCAACCAATAAAACGAAAAAAGCAATTAATTTAGCTAATAATTAATATGATAACTAAATATAAGCAAAACGAGCCGTAAAGAAGCGTAGCTGTTTCGGTTCGTAAGTAAATTTGAGCCCTAGTATGGTTTCTTTTTGTTGATACAAAGCAATAATACCATCAGCAACGAAATCAAGGTGTGCATATGTGTAAACGCGTCTTGGGATAGTTAAGCGGACGGTTTCAAGTTTAGGGAAATAGTTTTTCTTAGTTATTTTATCTCTTCCTGCGGAAACTGTGCCTCGTTCTGTTGTGCGAACACCAGTTTCAAGATAAATACGCGCAGCTAAGCTTTGAGCGGGGAGTTGTTCTTGCGTTAAATGCGGGCAAAAATGTTTAGCATCCAAAAATACAGCATGACCGCCAATAGGCTCAATAATCGGTATATTGGCGGCCTTTAATTTATTGCCTAAGTAGCGAACTTGCAGAATACGATGTTGAATATATTCAAACTGCATTGCTTCTTGCATGCCGATGGCCATTGCCGACATATCACGACCAGTCATGCCGCCATAGGATGGCATACCTTCATAAGCAACCACCCACTCGGAAGCCTGTTCAAATAGCTGTTGATTGTTAAGAGCGAGAAACCCTCCTATGTTGACAAGGCAATCTTTTTTACCGCTCATTGTACAGCCATCAGCGTAGCTGAACATTTCGCGAACAATTTCTTTAATGGAGACATCTTGATAGCCGGCTTCTTGTTCTTTGATAAAATAAGCATTTTCGACGCAGCGAGTTGCATCATAAAAAACACGAATATGATGCTTCTCACATAATGCTTTCACATCACGCATATTTTGCATTGATACAGGTTGACCGCCCGCTAAGTTGACTGTGATTGCTAAACAAATATAAGCAATATTTTCAGCCCCTTTTTCTTCAATTAGTTGTTTTAATTTATCTAAATCAATATTGCCTTTAAAAGGAACGTTTGACATGGCGTCATGAGCATCATCATTGATAATATCAATAAAAGTTGCGCCATTTTTTTCTATATGAAACCGTGTGGTTGTGAAGTACATGTTACCTGCAACATATTGTCCAGGCTTGATTGTGATAAGTGATAGTAAGTTTTCAGCCGCTCTTCCTTGATGAGTTGGCACAATATATTTAAATCCAAATAGGTGTTGTGCGGTCTTTTTCAATAGTTCAAAGTTCTGACTACCTGAGTAAGCTTCATCACCTGTCATCATACTTGCCCACTGTTTATCCGACATCGCATTCGTGCCACTATCGGTAAGTAGATCAATATAAATATCCTTAGAACTAAGGAGAAAGGTGTTATAGCCTGCTTGATGTATTTTCTTTATCCTTTCTTCTCTCGATAACAGAGAAATGGATTCAATAGATTTAATGCGGTAGGGCTCTGCTGGGTAATTCATCATATTCCTCATACACGAATAGTTTAAAATTGCTTTGAATAATGGTTGTTTTTCTTTTATTTAATCGTTGTTTATTGATGTTTAAAATAGGCTTTTTTATCAATAAATAACATTTGGGAAATGATTGCGTGGATCTGTTTTCTTTTGCGGCAACGCAAAATAAAAGATAAGTGCGAAATCAGTCTGTTTTGTGCTCTAATAGGGACTCGTTGCCAGAAGGTGATAGCTAAATAGCGTAATGAAATGTAATTAAGAGCTTTCTTCTGTGAACTAATTGGTTTTTTAAGCCAAAATTACAGGCATTCAGTTAAGAGTTCGGGTGATATGGAGCGACCATGTCCGGTAAAGATTTAGAACCTATTGGTAGACGTAGAAAACCATCTACCAAAAAAAAATCATCTAACTCACGCCGCCACCGCCGTGATGACTATGATTATGAAGAAGAATTATTTAACGATGATGATATTGATGAGCAAGACCTCGATGATGAAGAGGACGAGCTAATGGCTAAGAAAAAAAATAACGGTAACAAGAACCGCAAACCAAAAAGTAATTGGCGTTGGTTTTGGCTACTCGTCAAATTATTGATCGTTTTTGCAGTGTTACTTGCCGCTTATGCTTTTTATCTCAACCAACAAATCAAGGAACGTCTTGATGGTAAGGTATGGGATCTACCTGCTGCTGTTTATGGCCGTATGGTCAATCTTGAACCCGGCATGGATTATAGCCAAGCTGAGATGGTGCGTTTGCTTGAAGGTATGCAGTACCGTAAAGTGACTAAAATTACCAATTCAGGTGAGTTTTCAGTAAAAGGCAATTCGATTGAAATTTTACGACGACCATTTAATTTCCCCGATCAAAAAGAAGGCCAAATATTGGCTAAAATGTCATTTGATAATGGGGTATTGAATAAAATTGAAAACATGGAAAACGGGCGTTCGTTTGGTTTCTTCCGTTTAGATCCAAAGCTGATCACCATGATGCAATCAGCCAATAATGAACAACGTTTAGTATTACCACTGGCTGATTTCCCTGAATCATTAATCAAGATATTGATTGAGACAGAAGATCGCGATTTTTATGAGCACGATGGGGTAAGTCTTTATTCTATTGGTCGTGCCGTAGTGGCTAACTTATCGGCAGGTAAATCCGTTCAAGGGGGAAGTACATTAACGCAACAATTAGTGAAAAACCTGTTTTTAACTAACGAGCGAACCCTTAAACGTAAAATTAACGAAGCCATTATGGCGGTGCTGCTTGATTACAATTACGGTAAAGAGCGCATTCTTGAATTATATCTCAATGAGGTTTTCTTAGGGCAAAATGGGAATGATGAAATTCGTGGTTTCCCACTTGCCAGCCTGTACTATTTTGGGCGTCCTATCAATGAACTAAGCCTTGACCAACAGGCTCTGCTAGTGGGAATGGTTCAAGGTGCATCTCTTTATAATCCATGGACTAACCCTGAAAATGCCACTAAGCGCCGTAACGTCGTGTTGAAAATCTTAGAAACACGCAATGTTATTGATCATGAAATGTATCAAGTATTAAGTGCGCGTCCATTAGGGGTCAAGACCAAAGAAGGTTTAGTGGCTTCACAGCCTGCATTTATGCAAATGGTGCGTCAGGAATTGAACGAAAAACTAGGGGACAAAGTTCAACAGTTATCGGGCGCGAAAATTTTCACAACTTTAGATCCTGTTGCGCAAACTGCTGCGGAAACAGCGGTTGAATCAGGGGTTGCTCAGTTACGTAAAGATCGTAAATTAAACGATATCGAAGGGGCAATGGTCGTAGTCGACCGTATTAATGGTGAAGTACGTGCAATGGTTGGCGGTTCACAACCACAGTATTCAGGTTTTAACCGAGCGCTTAATGCACGTCGGAGCATTGGTTCGTTAGCAAAACCCCCTGTTTATCTTGCAGCATTAAATGAGCCAGACCGTTTCCGCCTCAGCACATGGTTGAAAGACGAACCATTATCAGTGAAAGTGGGGAATCAAACATGGCAACCTAGAAATTACAGCCGTAACTTTACTGGCGGTATGCTACTGGTTGATGCTTTAGCAAAATCACAAAATATTCCAACGGTAAACTTAGGATTAGAAGTTGGGTTAGACCAGATAGTGAATATTTTTGTGCGTCTAGGCGCCCCAGCTGGCGCGATGGAAAAGGTTCCTGCGATGTTACTTGGTGCGGTGAACTTAACACCAGCTGAAGTCGCTCAAATCTATCAAACTATTGGTGGTAATGGTAATCGCGCTAAATTATCCGCATTGCGTTCGGTCATTGATGGTGATGGTAGTGAAATCTATCAAAGCTACCCGTCCGCAGAACGTGCTATACCTTCCCAAGCGGCTTATTTGACACTATATGGTATGCAGCAAGTGGTTCAGCAAGGTACTGGGCGAGTTTTATTGTCGAAATATGGCAAATATAACTTAGCTGGTAAAACGGGAACCACTAACAATTTACGTGACAGTTGGTATGCAGGTATTGATGGTAAAGAAGTCGCCATTGTGTGGATTGGTCGTGATAATAATGAGCCAACACAGTTAACCGGCTCTACAGGAGCGCTTAGAGTATACCAGCGTTATTTAGATAATCAGGCTCCATTAGCTTTAATCAACCGTCAGCCGGAAGGCATTGTTGATATGAAGGTAATGCCTGATGGCCAATTCAATTGTTCTGACTTTGGTGGCGGACGTACTCTACCTATTTGGACCGATAATCCAGATGCGCTTTGCCAAGCATCAGCCAATCAAGAGCCAGTTTGGGATTTAAATAATAATTCCGAACAGCCAGCAACCGACGATGCGCCTGATTGGGTGAAAGAAATGTTCGGTAATAATTAATTAGCGCCATAAATAAAATCCCCCGTGATTGTTTAAATGACGGGGGATTTTTTTATGCAGAAATTTATAGCATTAAATCGCTGCTAGTTCATGAAACAAAGAGGGATTTTTTTTAATTGCGATTAAAACTTTGGCAGCTAAGCCAGTTGGGTTGCGTCGTTTTAGCTCCCAGCTTTTTATCGTATCAATACTCGTACCCAATGCATCAGCTAATTCAACCTGTGAAACTTTCAGCTGTTCTCTAATTTCTTTCACATCAGCCACTTCATAACGCGTTACCTTAGATGGCTTTTTTTTGCCGTTTTTTATCTCTACGGCTTCTTCTAATGAAGTTTTCAGTTCATTGAAAATACTCATTTTACACCTCATTCTTAAGTAGTTTCGTTAGTTTTTTTAATTCAGCTTTTTCTGTATCAGTTAAGCTATCTTTTACTGTTTTTGGGTAAGCCATTAAAAGATAAATTATTTCTTTAGTCGCTAAAAAATAAATAACTCTTGCGCTTCCACTTTTGCCTTGATTACCTGTCGCCATTCGCACTTTTCGTAGACCTCCAGTCCCTTGGAGCAGATCACCGATATCTGGGTAACCAATAAGTGTGATTTGGAGTGCTTTTAATTCGTCGTCAGTAGCTATTTGTTTGATTTGTTTTGTAAAAAGAGATGTTTCGATAAATTCTATTGCATGACCCATTGGTTTCCCTCCCTGAAACACAATAGTTAAAGTGTACTTTGTACACCACATAGTGTCAATAAAAGTATGTAAATGGGGGAATCTAAGAGAGAGATTAAAAATTAAGTTATTTAAGGAGGCGAGGGGAGCGCCTCCTCGTATAGGATAAATTAAGCTGCTTTCATTTTGGCTAATGCGACTTCTGCGGCTTCGATGGTTTTTTCAATGTCTTCATCGCTGTGTGCAATAGACATAAAACCTGCTTCGAAAGCTGATGGCGCTAAATAAATACCTTGCTCTAACATGAGGTGGAAGAAGGTTTTAAAACGCTCAACATCACATTTCATCACATCTTGGTAGCAAGTGACACTTTTGGCATCAGTAAAGAATATACCGAACATCCCACCAACATGGTTTATCACCATTGGGATCCCTTGTGCTTTTGATACACGCTCTAAACCACGAGCAAGTTTATCTGTCAGTTCTGTTAGTCTTGAATGAACGCCTGGTTGAGAGACTTCATTTAAACACGCTAGACCAGCAGCCATGGCAACAGGGTTACCTGATAAGGTTCCTGCTTGATAAACTGGACCAATTGGCGCGAGTTTTTCCATCACTTCATAGCGGCCACCAAATGCCCCTACAGGCATACCACCACCAATAATTTTGCCTAAGCAAGTAAGGTCTGGTTGCACATCATAATAATCTTGCGCTCCGCCGAGTGCTACGCGGAAACCAGTCATGACTTCATCAATAATCAGCAATGCATCGAACTCATCACACAGTGCACGTAGGCCCGGTAAAAATTCTGCGGTTGGTGGTACACAGTTCATATTACCGGCAACAGGTTCAACGATCACACAGGCTATTGCTTCAGGGTAGTTTTCAAAAGCTTGGCGAACTGATGCGAGATCATTATAGGTACAAGTCAATGTGTGTTTTACGAAATCTTCAGGTACACCCGGAGAATTTGGCTCCCCCATGGTTAATGCACCAGAGCCTGCTTTCACGAGTAAGCAGTCAGCATGACCATGATAGCAGCCTTCAAATTTAATAATTTTATCGCGGCCAGTATAGCCACGAGCGAGTCGGATCGCACTCATGGTCGCTTCAGTACCTGAGTTAACCATACGGATCATATCGATAGAAGGAACTAATTCACAAACCAGTTTTGCCATTTCGACTTCAGCGGCAGTGGGGGCTCCGAAGCTCAATCCTTTATTAACGGCTTTGATCACGGCATCACGAACAGCGGGATGGTTATGCCCCAGAACCATTGGTCCCCATGAGCCGACATAGTCAACATAAGCTTTACCATCAACATCATAGATATAAGCACCATCAGCGCGTTCAATAAATAGTGGCGTACCACCAACACCATTAAATGCGCGAACAGGTGAGTTAACACCGCCAGGGATCAGCTGTTGTGCTTGATTATAGAGATCTAAAGAATGGCTCATGCAGGGCTCCTGAGTCGGGACTAATTAAAAATATACTCGTCATACATCAAGTTACAGCGTCTTGAATAAAGGTTCGGTGACTAGGTTCACTCGCGTTCAGTCATCTACTTATATCGGTACTTCGTGACTCATTTTATGGTCACTTGGCTGCACTTCGGATTATTTAGAGTATAAAACGATGATTGTATACTAAAGCACACAATCAATTAAACCAAATGCATTGATTGGTATGCACAATGTGTTGAATTACGTAACAGGGCTTGAATCAATACCTAAGCTGGCGGATAATTAGGTTAATTGATCTGAGTAGGCTATCTGCTTACGCTGAATTACCGGTTGACCGGCTTGGAGTAAAAAATGAGTGATGATGCAGCTCTGCCGTTGCAGTTTACTGATGCGGCAGCAATTAAAGTAAAAGACCTAGTTTCTGATGAAGACAACCCAAACCTGCGTCTACGTGTTTACATTACCGGTGGTGGTTGTAGCGGTTTTCAGTATGGCTTTACCTTTGATGATAAAATCAATGAAGGCGATATGACCATTGAAAAGCAAGGCGTTGCTTTGGTTGTTGACCCAATGAGCCTACAATATCTGGTTGGTGGTAGTGTTGACTATACTGAAGGGTTGGAAGGCTCTCGCTTTATCGTTACCAATCCGAATGCCAAATCCACTTGCGGTTGTGGTTCTTCATTTAGCGTATAACGTCTAATAAACGGAGCGGGAAAATGACAGATTGATCCCGCTTCGTCAATCACCTCAAACTTCCATTTAAAGGCGATTACTGCTCTGGGTGTAGTTGTGCACAGAGTGATTGTGCTGCAAGCAGCGATCGAGGCCCAGCTCGATGAAACCAATCTTCATTTAAACGAATAATCGGTACAGATAGTTGTGTTTTCCAAAATTGTTTGACCGCATTTTGTTGCGTTTGATCCTCTGTCATGACAATCACTTCAGGTTTGCGAGTCAGCACTTGCTCTCGACTGACTTGTGGCCAAGGCACGGCACTGTTTGCAAAAATATTTTTACCACCACACAAAGAAACAATATCATTTTGAATAGTCCCCTTTCCGGTAGTAAATAACGGTTGAGTACCTAATTGAATAAATAATGATTTTGGGGGTTGAACTTGCTGATAGTGCTGTTTTAACTGAGTCAGTTGCTCACGCATATGAGATGCTGATTGCTGAGCAATATCAGGTTTGGGACTGTATTGTGCCAATTGTTCAATGCTAGAAATAACGGACTCAATACTATTAGGATCGAAGTAAATAATTGGAATTCCTAACGCGGCTAATTGATCGAGAGGGCGTTGCGGATTACCTCCGCGCCACGCTAATATCAAATCTGGTTTTAGTGCGATGATCCGCTCTACATTCATACCTTGCCAGTCGGCAACTTGTTCGAGTTGTTTGGCTTCTAACGGGTAGTCTGAGTAAGCACTCACGGCGATTAAGCTTTCACCTAATCCGGCCGCATAAGCGAGTTCTGTATTGGCTGGAGAGAGACTAATCACACGATGCTTAGTTTCAGCCAGAGTCGGTGCATTAAAGAACAGTAGTACAGCCAGTAGTGTCGTGAGGTACAATTTCATCATTCTATTCTGTAGATAAGCAAAAAAGTATGGATATTTTTCAACCCACACTTTTTATTAGGTATTACGCTAATTCAGCTAAAATAGCGCTGATCATTAAAGACGACTGGCGTGCAGCAACGGGTAAAAACTCATCGAAACTGGTATGTGATTCTTTATCTGCCACATCTGAAATTGCGCGTACCACAACAAACGGTACTTTAAATTGGTAGCAAACTTGCCCGATAGCTGTCGCTTCCATTTCAACTGCTGCGACTTGAGGAAAAGTATTTTTAATACGTGCTAACGGCTCTGCGCCATTAATAAAGGCATCCCCACTGCATACCAAACCACGAACCGCATTCATTCCAAGTTGCTGAATGCAGCTTTCTGCCAGTGCAATCAGTTTTTGATCAGCAATAAATGCAGGAGGGCATTGTGCCATTTGACCGGGCTCATAACCAAATGCAGTGACATCAGCATCATGATAACGGACTTCTGTCGATACCACGATATCACCGACATTGAGACGTGGATCTAACCCTCCCGCCGAACCTGTATTAATGACCACATCAGGCTGGCAATGCTCTAATAGCAATGTGGTACCTACTGCGGCAGCGACTTTACCAATACCTGACTTTAACAGTGCAACTTCAACACCATTAATTTTTCCTGTGTAAATTTCACAGCCAGCACGGCTTAAGGTTTGGCAACCTTCAATTTGTTCGCGCAGGATAGCAACTTCTTGCTCCATTGCGCCGATGATACCCACTTTCATGATGCTAGGTTCCTCGTTGATTAATTAGACAATGATACTTGAGATGGCTAAAGTGTAGCATTGAACGGCAGATTTATTTTAATTAATCTTGGGCAAAAGAATGGGACATTAGAGCTTGTTTATCTTTGCTGATGATTTTTACAACTATACTCGCCATACTTCAAGTTGCAGCGTTGTTGACTACGCTCACTCGCACCAGTCACATAGTTATCTATGCTTTTGGCGCCTCATTTACTTGTCGCCTAGCTGCACCTCGAATTATTTAGAGTATAGAGAAGGTTGAAAAGTAGCCAGATTAATTGCTCTATCTTTTATGTTATGGCTAGCTTTTTAGGGTTTGAGTTAAAAATGATGTTTGAATGTTGCCTTACGGGTTCGATTAAAGTCATTTGATGCTGTGTTGAGAGGCTCTCGCCTTGCCTAAAATGTCTTTAATTCGAATAAAAATTCACTTTCAAAGATAAACAGACGCTAGTATGAATGAAATTAATTTCCTAACTAAATTGAATTACCAACGAAATTATAGCAGTCCGAAAAGCCCGAAAGTTTCAGCGAGTAATGAAGACGCGGTTAATCGTTTATTTGAAAGTGATCGCGGGCGTATTATCAATTCAGCCGCTATTCGCCGATTACAGCAAAAAACCCAAGTATTTCCATTAGAACAAAATGCAGCAGTGCGAAGTCGATTAACCCACTCATTGGAAGTGCAGCAAGTGGGGCGTTATATCAGTAAAACGGTGCTGCATGAATTAAAAAAGAAAAATCTGTTAGAGAAATATGGCTTGAGTGAGCGTACTGATGCTTTTGAAAGTCTTGTTGAGATGTCCTGTTTAATGCATGACATTGGTAACCCGCCATTTGGCCACTTTGGCGAGGCCGCTATCCAAAGTTGGTTTAGTGAGTTACTTGCACCTGATTATCAGTTTAGCGAAGGCTCCCCCGACCCTTGTAAAATTGCAGTGATGCGCTTGACGGGTGATAAACGTTTAGATCTCTTTCGGCGTCAATTAAAAAAAGATCTGTGTTCCTTTGAAGGGAATGCCCAAGGGCTACGCATGGTGCATCGCTTACTTAAACTTAACCTAACTTATGCGCAAGTCGGGTCTATTTTAAAATATACGCGCGGTGCTTATGATCTTGACCCTATCCCTACTGAGTTTGATTATTTAATGAAAAAACCGGGCTATTACTGGTCAGAATCAAGCTTTGTGAATGAATTATGTAAAAAATTAGATATGGGTAAATATTGCCGTTTCCCACTCTCATATATTATGGAAGCCGCTGATGATATTTCGTATTGCATTGCAGATTTAGATGATGCCGCAGAAAAAGGGATTTTTACGGTCGAGCAATTAATGGGGTATTTGCAGGCCGAATGGGGGGAGGTCAAAAAAGGTGATTTGTTTGATGAAACCATTATGGGAGCATTTAATAACATCAGTGACAATCATACGAAACGCATTCAACAAGATCAGTTTTTTATGTATCTACGTGTCAATATTACTAGCAAATTGGCGCGTTACAGTGCTCAACGTTTTATCCAAAACCTTCCTGAAATTTATGCGGGGCGTTTTAATAGTGCATTATTGGAAGATAAAAGCCCAGAACATCGGTTACTTAAGATATTAAAAACCGTTGCTTTCAAACATGTGTTTAACCACCATGAAGTTGAAGAACTTGAGCTGCAAGGTTATCGCATTATTGGCGGATTATTGGATTTTTATAAACCCTTATTGATGTTAGAAAGAGAGAGTTTTAGCTCATTGGTAGAAAATAACTATCATAAACAATTTTTTATTGAGACACGTTTATTTCATAAGCTCTCTAACAAACACCGGCTATCATACAGTGAGGCTATTGAAGGTATTAGAGCAACCAGTGAAATTGAAAAATCCATTCTTGAATTCTATTACCGCGCTCGATTAATTCAAGATTACATCAGTGGAATGACCGATCACTATGCATATGAAGAGTATCGTAAAAGCATAGTTGCTAACTAATTATGCATTTCTATTTTTGATAAAAACTTATAAAGCGACCAAAAATAATAAAAAAATATACGTTAAGTAAAAAAGTGATAACTCATCTTAGCAAAAAAACTGCTATTATGAGCTCGCTTTTTACTACGTTGTTGAGTGAGCTAACAACGCTATTTTTAAAATTTAAATCTTTGTAGTGACAATTTATGGCCCAATTTTACTCGCCAAATCGCCGTACCACGCAACGCCGTCAAATCACGGTAACTATTGATAGCCTAGATGCTGCCGGACAAGGCGTTACCCGCTCTGATGGTAAAGCAATTTTTGTTGCAGGGCTGCTACCTGATGAGCAAGCTATCATCGAATTAGTTGAGGAAAAAAGCCGTTTTGCAAAAGCCAAAGTGGTTAAACGACTGACAACCAGTCCATCACGCGTGAAGCCACTTTGCCGATATTTTAATCAATGCGGAGGGTGTCAGCAGCAACACATTGATATTGCTTTGCAAAGATCAAGCAAAGCTAACGCATTACAATATTTAATCGCGAGAGAAACGGGGCTACAAAAAGAAGCGCAACCAGTCATTTTCGGCGAGGCATATGGATACCGTCGTCGAGCGCGCCTTGGATTGCAATATCAACACAAAAATCAACATTTGGTGATGGGTTTTCGCCAAACACAATCCAATACCCTAGTTGATATCAAGCAATGCCCAGTGCTACATCCTGATTTAGATAAGCTCATTCAGCCATTATCAAATTGCTTAAACCAGCTAAAAATAGCTGCGAAATTAGGCCATGTTGAGTTGATCCGCGCTGATAATTGCCTGATCGTACTTATCCGTCATTTAGCGGCTTTCCCTCCATCTGATAAACAACAACTCAAAGATTTTGAGCAACAATATTCTGTTTCTATTTGGTTAGCTGGTGATGAAGATAGTTTACAACCATTGAATGAAAACGCTGTACTTCCTGAATATCAGGTTGTTGAAGAGCGGTTACAGTTTAGTCCTCTAAACTTTATTCAAGTCAATGGTGAAATTAATCAAAAGATGGTTGCTCAAGCTCTTGAATGGCTGGAGCTCAGCCCTCATGATCGTGTTTTAGACCTATTTTGTGGAATGGGGAATTTTACTTTACCCATAGCACGATTGGCTGAGTCTGTTGTCGGTGTTGAGGGCGTCGAAAATTTAGTCAAACAAGCTCAAAATAACGCCCAGCGCAACTCAATTGCTAATGCAACCTTCTATAATGAAAACTTAGAAGCGCAAATCCATACTCAGCCGTGGGCTGCAAAAGGGTTTAATAAGGTGTTGTTAGATCCTGCTCGGGCAGGTGCTGCCGGTGTCATGGAACATTTAGTTAAACTAGCACCTGAAAAAATTGTCTATGTTTCTTGTAACCCGACCACATTGGCTCGGGATAGCAAAGTTTTGCTTGAGGCCGGATATCAGCTAGTACAGCTGCGGATGTTGGATATGTTTCCACAGACTAGTCATCTGGAATCAATGGCGCTGTTTATACATGGCCCAAATAATAGGTAGGAGAAAATATGGTTGCTGTAAGAAGTGCACATCTTACCCCAGCAGGTGAGTTCGCCCCCGAAAAGTGGGTGAGCGGGTTAGGGCTAAATAATCCACAATCAGAACAAAAGCTTATCCACACCTGGCAATATTGTCATGATAAATTAGCAGGGCAAGAAATTGCACCATTATTATTATGGCGTGGGATCGAGATGACCGAAATTCTCTCGACGCTAAGCATGGATATTGGCAGCTTACAAGCCGCACTCCTCTTTCCTTTAGTTGAAGAAAAAAAACTTGATGACCAATCCGTTATTGATGACTTTGGTCAATCTATTCACGATTTAGTTAAAGGCGTCCTTGAAATGGATGCTATTCGCCAGTTGAAAGCCACTCAATCAGGCGAAACCAGCTCTATCCAAGTGGATAACGTCCGGCGTATGTTGTTATCCATGGTGGAAGATTTCCGCTGCGTGGTTATCAAACTCGCTGAGCGTATCGCGCACTTGCGTGAAGTCAAAGACGCGACAGAAGATGAGCGGGTATTGGCTGCTAAAGAGTGTTCAAACATTTACGCACCTTTAGCTAACCGTTTAGGAATAGGGCAATTAAAGTGGGAGCTGGAAGACTTTTGTTTCCGCTATCTACATCCTGATGAGTACAAGAAAATTGCCAAACTTCTGCATGAACGCCGCATTGATCGTGAGGACTACATTGACAACTTTGTGGTGACGTTACGTAAAAAAATGCTTAAAGAGCATATTCAAGCTGAAATTTACGGTCGCCCCAAGCACATCTATAGTATTTGGCGCAAAATGAAGAAAAAATCGCTGGCTTTCGATGAATTATTCGATGTGCGAGCGGTGCGTATCGTGGTTGAACGCTTACAAGATTGTTATGCTGCGCTGGGTATTGTGCATACTCATTTTAGACATTTACCTGATGAGTTCGATGATTATGTGGCTAACCCGAAGCCGAATGGTTATCAATCGATCCATACCGTCGTGTTAGGACCTAATGGCAAAACACTTGAAATACAAATCCGTACGCGACAAATGCACGAAGATGCTGAGTTAGGGGTTGCGGCGCACTGGAAATATAAAGAAGGTGCGACTGCTGGCGGTAAAGGTGGTGGTTATGAAAACCGTATAGCATGGCTGCGTAAACTGATTGCATGGCAAGAAGAAATGGCTGATTCAGGCGAAATGCTTGATGAAGTCCGTAGCCAAGTATTTGACGACCGTGTGTATGTGTTTACGCCTAAAGGTGATGTGGTTGATTTACCTGCGGGATCAACACCATTGGATTTTGCCTATCACATTCACAGTGACGTAGGGCATCGTTGTATTGGAGCGAAAATTGGTGGACGGATCGTACCATTTAGCTATCAATTACAAATGGGTGATCAAATTGAAATTATTACTCAAAAACACCCAAATCCAAGTCGTGATTGGCTCAATCCAAACTTAGGTTATGTGACAACCAGCCGTGGACGAGCCAAAATTCACAATTGGTTCCGTAAACAGGATCGTGATAAAAACATACTGGCAGGGCGCCAAATACTTGATAACGAATTGGCCCATCTGGATATTGGTATTAAAGAAGCCGAGAAACTACTGATAGCACGTTATAACGTACATTCATTGGATGAAGTACTGGCCGGTATTGGTGGTGGTGATATTCGTATCAATCAATTGGTTAATTTCTTACAAAGTAAGTTCAAGAAGACGACGGCTGAGGAAGCAGATCGTGAAGCTATGAAGACGCTGGAAAGTAAAACAGCAGCTCCGCGTCCAGCGTCACAGAGTAATAGCAGTGGGCGAGTGGTGGTCGAAGGTGTGGGGAATCTTATGCACCATATTGCACGTTGCTGCCAACCGATCCCAGGCGACGATATCATTGGTTTTATCACCAAAGGCAGAGGGATCTCAATCCACAGTGTTGATTGTGAACAGCTCGCCGAATTGCAAAGTCATGCTCCTGAGCGTCTCGTTGAAGCAGTATGGGGTGAAAACTACTCAAGTGGTTATTCATTAGTAGTACGTGTGGTCGCAAATGATAGAAGTGGTTTGCTGCGTGATATCACCACTATTTTAGCCAATGAAAAAGTTAACGTATTAGGTGTGAGCAGTCGTAGCGATGTTAAGCAGCAATTGGCAACAATTGATATGACAATTGAGATTTATAATCTACAAGTCTTAGCTAGAGTGCTAGCGAAACTCAATCAACTGCCCGATGTGATTGAAGCCAAGCGCCACTCACAATAATACGTTTTAGTAATAATCTAAGATCCCATGTTATCCTTTGATGCATGGGATTTTTTTATGCTTAAAAGGTTAAAATATGAATTCAACAACGCCACCAATTGAACGTTTACTGGAAATTATGGCCAAGCTACGCGACCCAGAAACGGGTTGCCCATGGGATACACAACAAACCTTCAAAACTATCGCTCCCTATACCTTAGAAGAAACCTATGAGGTGATCGATGCCATTGAGCGTGAGGATTTCAGTGATTTAAAAGGGGAATTAGGTGATCTGCTATTTCAAGTCGTATTTTATGCACAAATGGCTAAAGAACAGTCATTATTTGATTTTGATGAAATTTGCCAAACGGTGAGTGATAAGCTAGAACATCGTCATCCACATATTTTTGATGCAGAAAACCATCCTGATGGTCATGCCGCGTTAGCTGGATGGGAAAAGCGTAAATCTGTTGAACGTGCGCAAAAGGCACAATTTTCTGTGCTTGATGATATTCCTAGTGCATTACCCGCATTAATGAAAGCCTATAAAATTCAAAAACGTTGCGCGTCAGTGGGTTTTGATTGGGATACGCTGGGGCCTGTGGTCGATAAGGTTCGCGAAGAGCTAGATGAGGTGATGGAAGAAGCGACTCAAGTGGTTGTTGATGAACAGCGCCTAGAAGAAGAAATCGGAGACCTACTGTTCGCGACTGTGAATTTATCACGACACCTAGGCCATAAACCCGAAATGGCACTGAACAAGGCTTGCCAGAAGTTTGAAAAGCGTTTTCGTCAAATCGAGTCACGTCTGGCGCTAGAAGGTAAAACCACTGAAACGGCAACACTTGAAGAGATGGAGCAACATTGGCAGCAGATTAAGTTAGCTGAGTAATGTTTATTTTTTCGTTATTCACTTATATTCGACTTAGATAATCATAGATATTAAATTGTTTTCTAATTTAAATTGATTTCTTATGATTGTAGTTAATTGTTATTTAATAAATTAAGTTAACATGTTAGCTTAATTTATTAGTTTTTTAATTAATACATGTCGTTTTAAAGTCTTTTAAGAGCAGCGAGTTTTTTGATTTCAAAAGTATTTTATAGGGTTTAATGTTTTTTATTATATATGCATTGTAAAATGCGTATAAAGCTATTGGTTTATTTGTGGGAAATTAACATATTATTGTTTATTAATGAAAATAAGAAAAGCATAGAGGGTATCGAATGAAATAGTTTCTTATGATATTATTATCTTATGTTATGAGTTGTTCAGCTATCGAGAACAACAAATATTGGAATATAAGGTATGATGAAAAAGGTATTCCATTAGTTGATGTTGTATTCTTAAATGAAAAACACACACTAATGTTAGATACAGGAAGTAGTTCTGGATTACATTTAGAATTGGATAGTTTTAATAAATTAAAAAATAATGATGTAAATAACATCAATGATGAAAAAGTACATCGATTTATTGATGTTACAGGAATGGAATAAAAAGTTTCTTCTATAAAAATTAGTCAATTAGAAATCTCTAATATATATTTTCGTGATTTTGAGGTCGTCAATTTAAAACCATGGGGATTAGCAATAGGTGGTGAACTTCCTAAGAGTGAGGTAATAGGTTTAGGGATGTTTAAAAATCAAATTGTTATGATGGATTTTGAAAAAAATAGAATTGAAATTTTACATTCCTTACCTAGAAATATTGATGCATGGTCATTATATTCAGTTAATAAAACCAAATCAGGATTAGTTATAAATACTATGATTGAAAAAAAATCATTACGTTTTGTTATAGATACTGCGGCAAGTCATTCGATTCTTTTTGAAGGCAAATTACCTGATAGAGTCAAATTATTAGGGTGTAATACTTTTTCACCTGATTTCCTCTATACTGATTGTAAAGTAGTTGAATTTTACATGAAAAATAGAAAGGGTGAAATTATAAAAAGTCCAGCCATGATTGTTCCTTCAGCCACGAGTGATGAGATCGATTTTGATGGATTATTAGGTATGAGTTATCTAAACAACAAAGTTATTATTATGGATTTATCTAAGGGGGATCTTTATGTTAAGAATTAGCTATATGAATGAAAGTGGACTATTTATTGTGATGAAGTTTCAAAAATAACGGAAGCTATTAATTCTCTAAAAATTACTCGCATTTTTGTTGCCCATCGTCCTGAAATGATAAAGTCTGCCGATCGAGTTTTTGATCTTCAACTCAATAGTTGGATCTCATAGCCTGAATATGCAGCATGCAATTTAATCTTTGATATGAAAAATACAGTATTAACGTGGTTTACAATCCGTGATAACGATACTGTTTTCAATTTTTAATAGCAAAGTTTCACTAGATTGATATAAAACAATAATTATTCCCTTTCTTTAATGCTGAAAGGATTTAGCTTTTCTGAGAACTATGCTAATCTATCTAAGTGATGAATAGATGAGTGTAGAGTCAGCCAGGAATGTTTGTTTTGAGTGCCATGAAGGCACTTTGACACAAAATCACCAGTCTGAAATATGTATTATACTGGTTCAGTAATGATATATGGCTATGCGACTTCCTTTAAGTTTAAGCTAAATTGCTTTTGAATGTGACGTTACTTAGTTATGGACTGAAATCTACCTAACTTGCTGAATGTTCATAATGATAGCGATATTTATGCTTGGATGTTAATCAAACCAGCTGAGGGCTAAAAAATATTTTTTCTTTTAACTTGCTGATATTAATGGGATACAGATGAAAATTAACCTTATCGTGCTTAGATCGTTTGTAGCGAAATTAAGGTTCGGGTATACTGCTTTCCCGTCCTGTTATATCCATCATCTTTTAAACCTAAACTTTCAGGTTCAGCATGAAAACTAATTATATTTTTGTGACCGGCGGGGTCGTATCCTCTCTGGGTAAAGGCATTGCCGCAGCCTCTCTGGCGGCTATACTCGAAGCCCGTGGACTCAATGTTACCATTATGAAACTGGATCCGTACATTAACGTCGATCCGGGGACTATGAGCCCAACCCAACACGGGGAAGTTTTCGTAACAGAAGACGGCGCTGAAACTGACTTGGATTTAGGTCATTATGAGCGCTTTATCCGTACTAAGATGACGCGTCGCAATAACTTCACCACAGGCCGTGTGTATTCAGAAGTTCTGCGTAAAGAGCGTCGTGGCGACTATTTAGGCGCAACAATTCAAGTTATCCCTCATATCACTAATGAAATCAAAGACCGCATCATCCGTGGTGGTGAAGGTCATGATGTTGTTCTCGTTGAAGTTGGCGGAACAGTCGGTGATATCGAATCACTGCCATTCTTAGAAGCGATTCGTCAAATGGCGGCGGAAGTTGGTCGTGAACGTACTTTGTATCTACATTTGACCCTTGTGCCATATTTGGCAGCTGCGGGTGAAGTGAAAACTAAGCCAACTCAGCATTCAGTTAAAGAATTGCTCTCTATCGGTATTCAGCCTGATGTGTTGATTTGCCGTTCAGATCGTGTGATCCCTGCAAATGAGCGTGCAAAAATTGCATTGTTCTGTAATGTACCTGAGAAAGCAGTTATTTCACTGAAAGATGTCGATTCTATCTATAAAATCCCTGGTATGTTGAAATCACAAGGCTTGGATGAATACATCTGCAAGCGTTTCAACTTAGATTGCCGCGAAGCTAACTTGGCTGAGTGGGAGCAGGTGATCTATGAAGAAGCAAACCCTACTGGCGAAGTCACTATCGGTATGGTTGGCAAGTATGTTGAATTACCTGATGCTTATAAATCAGTCATTGAAGCGCTGAAACACGGTGGTTTGAAAAATCGATTGAGCGTTAATATCAAGCTCATTGATTCACAAGATGTTGAAACTCGTGGTGTTGATCTGCTAAAAGGCTTAGATGCCATTCTTGTTCCGGGCGGTTTTGGTGAACGTGGTATCGAAGGCAAGATCATGACTGCGCGCTATGCACGCGAGAACAAAGTGCCTTATTTAGGTATTTGTTTAGGTATGCAAGTTGCTCTGATTGAATTTGCACGTAATGTTGCCAATATGGAAGGGGCAAACTCAACTGAATTTGATGCGAATTGTAAATATCCAGTTGTTGCATTAATTACTGAGTGGCGCGATGAAGAGGGTAACCTTGAAGTCCGTTCTGAAGAGAGCGATCTCGGTGGAACCATGCGTGTTGGTGGCCAACCATGTCATTTAGTTAAAGACAGTTTGGTTCGTGGTATGTATGGCGAAGAAACTATTGTTGAACGTCATCGTCATCGTTATGAAGTGAATAATCTACTGTTAAAACGTATTGAAGAGGCTGGCTTAAAAGTTGCTGGTCGTTCAGTAGATAATAAACTGGTCGAAATCATTGAAAACCCAAATCATCCTTGGTTTGTGGCGTGCCAGTTCCACCCTGAATTCACTTCAACACCAAGAGATGGTCATCCGTTGTTTGAAGGTTTTGTTAAAGCCGCTGGTAGCTACCAGAAAGGTGAGTTGAAATAAGATATGGCGAGGTAGGTTAATGGCCTACCTCCCACAATTTAACTTGTACTGAGGAAAACCTAATGTCCAAAATCGTTAAAGTGATCGGTCGTGAAATCATTGATTCTCGTGGTAACCCAACTGTAGAAGCTGAAGTTCATTTAGAAGGTGGCTTCGTTGGTTTAGCTGCTGCGCCATCAGGTGCATCTACAGGTTCTCGTGAAGCACTAGAACTGCGTGATGGTGATAAATCACGTTTTCTGGGCAAAGGCGTTCTAAAAGCTGTTGGTGCAGTTAATGGCCCAATCGCAGAAGCGCTGATTGGTCAAAATGCCAAAGACCAAGCGACTATCGATAAGATCATGATTGATCTAGATGGTACTGATAACAAATCTAAATTTGGTGCGAACGCGATCCTTGCTGTGTCTTTAGCAAATGCTAAAGCTGCTGCGGCGGCAAAAGGTATGCCTCTTTATGAGCATATTTCTGATCTGAATGGTACTCACGGCCAATATTCAATGCCTCTGCCAATGATGAATATCATCAATGGTGGTGAACACGCTGATAACAACGTTGATATCCAAGAATTCATGATCCAGCCTGTCGGTGCGCCTACCCTGAAAGAAGCTGTTCGTATGGGTTCTGAAATTTTCCATCACCTAGCAAAAGTACTGAAATCTAAAGGTATGAATACAGCTGTTGGTGATGAAGGTGGTTATGCGCCTAACTTAGAATCTAACGCTGCTGCACTGGCTGCTATCAAAGAAGCGGTTGAACAAGCAGGTTATGTTTTAGGTAAAGATGTTACTTTGGCAATGGATTGTGCTGCTTCTGAGTTCTACAACAAAGAAACTGGCAACTATGAGCTGAAAGGCGAAGGTAAAACTTTCACTTCTGAAGAGTTCACTCACTATTTAGAAGGCTTAACTAAAGAATATCCAATTGTTTCTATTGAAGATGGCCTGAATGAATCTGATTGGGATGGTTTCGCATACCAAACGAAAGTTCTTGGGGACAAAATCCAACTGGTTGGTGACGACTTATTTGTAACTAACACCAAGATCCTGAAAGAGGGTATCGACAAAGGTATCGCTAACTCTATTCTGATCAAATTCAACCAAATTGGTTCTTTGACTGAAACCTTAGCTGCAATCAAAATGGCGAAAGATGCTGGTTATACCGCGGTTATTTCTCACCGTTCAGGCGAAACTGAAGATGCAACTATCGCTGATTTAGCAGTGGGTACAGCTGCGGGTCAAATCAAAACGGGTTCAATGAGCCGTTCTGACCGTGTTGCTAAGTATAATCAACTGATCCGTATTGAAGAAGCGCTGGGTGACCGTGCGCCATTTAAAGGTCTGAAAGAAGTTAAAGGCCAAGCATAATTTAACTTATGTTAAGTTTTTATTGAAATGGAGAGCCTAGGCTCTCCATTTTTTTACCTTAAATTTAGTCGATAAAATCGATAGTTTTTTGTATTTCAAATGAAAAAATAGTTTAATTGCGCGTTTCAGATCTCAAAATTAGATCATCTACATTTGAATTTCATTCAATTAACTTTATATTCCCTCCACTGTAAATAAATCTTAACAAGAGCTTGAGGTGCATAGCACTAATATCAGCCGAGGGAACAAATATGGATGCGTCTGAATCCTTAAAACCCGCTGTAGGACCAACCCCATCTAATGTAAAGGGCTGGGTTATTTTAGCTATTGATATCGTATTGCTAATTCTACTTTTAAAGTATCTGCCATTTGATGATAAAGCGAATGCAGGCTTAGCAATGATGGTATTTATTGGCGTGCTTTGGCTAACAGAGGCAATACACGTAACTATCACAGCATTATGTATTCCAATCTTAGCGGTTGGGCTTGGGTTAATGAATACAGGGGATGCCCTCAAGTCATTTGCTAATCCCATCATTTTCTTATTCTTTGGCGGTTTTGCTTTAGCAACAGCTCTGCATATTCAAGGGCTTGATCGATTAATTGCTAACCGTTTATTAATGGTTGCGCGTGGTCGCTTATCCGTTGCCGTTGTACTGTTATTTGGTGTGACGGCATTGCTATCAATGTGGATTAGTAATACTGCAACAGCTGCAATGATGCTTCCATTAGTGTTAGGGATCCTCTCTAACTTAGATGTGCGTCATGAACGTAATACCTTTGTATTTGTTTTACTTGGTGTCGCATACAGTGCGAGTATTGGTGGTTTAGGGACTATCGTGGGTAGCCCACCAAATGCGATCGCAGCTTCGGCACTGGGCTTAGACTTTTTATCATGGATGAAATATGGCATTCCAATTATGGTGGTGCTGTTGCCTATGATGTTTGTTCTGATGTTTATGATGCTACGTCCAAATTTGAAGCATCGTTTTGAATTAGAATTAGAACATGTGAAATGGAATGGCAAGCGCATTACAGCAATGGTGATTTTCTTATTAGCAGTAGTTTGCTGGATCACCAGTACGTTTATCAGCGAAGCATTAGGCGGTGTTAAAGATCTCGATACCATTATAGCGGTGAGTGCTGCAATACTTATTGGTGTCACAGGTGTTGCTAGCTGGGCGCAAATTCAGAAAAATACCGAGTGGGGCGTATTGATGCTGTTTGGCGGAGGCTTAACCCTTAGTGCAATACTAAGCTCGTCAGGCGCAAGTAAGATCATGGCTGACTGGATGCAAATGACATTTGGTCAAAGCCATTGGTTTATCATTATACTCGCTGTCACCACTTTTATCATTATCTTAACTGAGTTTACCAGTAATACAGCGAGTGCTGCATTGTTAGTACCTATTTTTGCGACGGTTGCTGAAGCGCTAGGTATGCCAGTTATGGTTCTAACTATGATTATTGGTATTGGCGCATCCTGTGCCTTTATGTTACCTGTGGCCACACCACCGAATGCGATTGTATTTGGTTCAGGTTATATCAGGCAGATAGAGATGGTACGTGTTGGCGCCGTATTAAACGTAGCGTGTATTATCGTTATTTCATTGTTTGCTTGGTTCGTCTGGATGTAATTAATAAGCAGATAATATAAGAAAATGCAGCAGCCTTATTTTGAGGCTGCTGTTTGTTTGATAAATTTAATGAGAAACTTTGTCGCTACAGATATGAGTTGTTGAGTTTTTAACTTTTATTAATCAGTCATATTTTGCCCAACTAAAGTTTGTTGATTACTTCCTAATCGTATTCTACCAGTGACAGAAAGTTGGCTATCTCCCTGTAATGAAAAATTCATTGCCTCTATTAACCCTTTAATATCAATTTTATTTTGTGGGCACATAAAACTATCTTTGCACTGATACTGATGGCTTTCTAATAGGATTGAGCGACCCATTAACTTTGCATTTTCACCTAACTCAAAATGGCTTCCATGGCTGTGCATTGCGGTCGATTTAAATTTGCTACCAGAGCGAAGTGCACCTTCATTGATAGATAATGAGGCATGGCCAGAGGAGCTCAGATAGTTTTGGACTGCTGATGTAATATTGACTGCATTTTGTAGCTTGATACGATCGGCAAAAATGTTGATTTTAGCAAGTTGAATGGGGGTTGCTTGAGTGTGATTGATTGTAACTTGGCTATTAGGAGACACTGAAAACTTTAATTGAGTATAGTCTTTTAATGGTTTAGGAATAAGTTTACTTGGATCTGTTTTATCTTTAATAAATTGCCTTTCAAAATTCCCTGCGACTAGCGATAAGCTGCTTATATTACTTACAGAACCATTATTCCATGTGATCCCATTAGGGTTAGCTATCACTAGATTAGCTATTTGGCCTTTTATCCCTAACACACCTTTCAGGTTAGTTGCTTCATTTCCTGTGACTTCAGCTAATATCAACTTAGCTGCTTTTCCGCCTAGTGCTTGATTATCATTTATATCATTATTAAAAATTAAACCATGTTCATTAGATGAGAGTGTTTCAAAACTATTAAATGAAATATGATTATCAAGAGGCTCGACAATATTAATCACTTTCACTTGATTGATATCAGGAGATATTGTTGCAACTGCTGAATTTCCAATTAAAACTAAGGTTAGTAGATAAATGAAATTAAATGTATATTTCATGATAACACTCCATGTTGTGAAGGAAATTTATTCTTATCTTTAATTGTAATATCAAATCTATTAATTTTGGTTTTCTAATATTTATTAATGGCTTAATAAATAAAATGTTTTATACTCTACATACTTCAAGGTGCAAAGGTGTTGACTACGATACGCTTGTCAATTCACAACATTTATCTATGCTCCACGACTATCTTGACTTGTCGCTTACCTGCCTATCGAATTATTTAAAGTATATATATTTAAAATTGAACTTTATACTCTGGATGAAAATTTTTTATGATTAACTGATGATTGATTTTAAAAACAATGTTTTTAATTTAATTTGTTTTTTGTATTAAATAAATTTTCATTATTTAGTGTTGGCAATCAAATTATTGACTTGAGATATTTTAATGATTATTGTTGCTAGGTTGAAATTCTATTTTAATTAATATTTCAAATTGTTTTTTTATTTCATAAGTGTTTATTATAAGGATATATTAAATGCGAAGTAATAATTATCGTTTAATGATTAATACCCGAGAAAAATGTAATGAGGTTATATATTTAATCGTCAAAACTTTACTAGATCATCAATTAAAAACAGGTTTGACAAGCACGATTCCTTTAAAGAATGGCATTGCTAGCGCTGCTGTTCAAGTATTTTCTGCTAACCCATTGAAATTTACTAGAACACATGTAATGAGAAGCGATTATATCTCAAGATTAGGGCAATTACCTGCACATGGTCGTGCCCAATTTGTTGAAGTAGAGCCTGATCATTATGATATTGAATTTGTTTATAATCCATCGAGGTTAAGTGATCAATTAAGCATTGATGCATATTTTTTAGGGTATAATGGTGCTGTTCAATCAGCTAAAACACCCGCTTATGTCGATATTCCAATTAATGCAGCAGAAAATAGCTTCTTATTTACTGGTTCGCTAACCGGAGGATCGATAGTGGTGACTAAGCTTAATGAGACGACATATCGGGTTTATCATGATGGTCGGGCTAATAGCTCTTTATTATATGATAATGTCGTGATGGCAATTGATTACCGTGATTATCAAGTTTCTAGCTCAGACGATGCTTTGGGAATGGCTTATATGCGATTTCAAGATAAACAATGGCAATTAGTCATACAACGTCAGGAACATGAAATCATTGATGGGATGCCAACTTTCAGATTAAATACTAATAAAACAATAGTAAGTACATTCTCCCCAGATCCTCAGTGGGTTGAAAATCATCAACAAATATTTTCAACCTATCGAGAAGAAGTTCATCAAAAGCTAAAGCAGGTTGCATTTTATTTTGGTGTTGAAGAAGAGGATATCAGCGATGGCACTTATGTTGATGGCGAATTCTCATTAACTCATCCAGCTATTCTACCCTGGTTAAATTTTAAAAATGAAATAAATAAACGTTATGAAGAAAAAATTCAACACATTAATAATCAGATTATTAAAGTTAAAGATGAATTAGATAAAATAAAGTGGAAAAATAGAAGAAGTGAAGAGGATAATGCTAGAATTGATTTAGGTATCAAGATAATCGAAGGTAAAGAAAAGGCTATTGAATATTATAGAAGAAACTATTTATCAGTGTTAACAGAAGTTAGTTCTGTAGAACAAAGCTGGTTATGGCTACAGATTAAAAATAAAAATGGATTTAGTGCAGTTGTTCAGGATAAAGATGAGGCTATTGGGCAAGGAACATCAAATATAGAAATAAATAAACGTTATGATTTAATGGTTCATGAAAATGTTATATCTGGTAATCATGAATTTAATCAAGGAATTAAAAATTCTGACAGTGTTTCTATTCAAAATGTTAATGAGGATATGAGCTCATTAGCAATGAAATCTGTTTATTTAAATTCTGAGTTGAGTATGAGTGAGAGAGGTGCATTATATCAGAAAATTGAAGATAAAGTTGCACTTGAGCACAATATGCACGTGTTGAAATTAACATCTAAAACTAATGAGCTGTTTCAACATCATGGAAGTATTAATAGTCGATTAGCACCGCAAGATTTTTATTTGCCATTAATGGGGGATAGATCTGGAGGGCGTTGTTACCCTTTAGTAAGGGCTATGGCCGTTGCCTTGACGAAAGATGGTCTAAAAGGTGCTAATACACTACTAGATAAAATATTTTTAGCAGCTGCATTATCAACGACTGATAACTCTATTTTGTTAAAGGATGCATTAAAAAAGCTTCATTCAAATATTTATGCAACGCAAGCTTCTGAATCTCTTGGTCGTCTTAACTTAGATGAAATAAAGAGCGAGTTGGGTCGAGATGATATAGAAAAAATGTACGCTCTTAATACTACTACACATGCAATGCTACTTGGAAAAAATATACATGATGGGAATACCTATTATTATTTTTATGATCCTAACTTTGGTATTTTTGAATTTGATAGTATTGATAAATTATTTTCTTCATTAAATGATTTTATGGTAAAAGACAAGATGGGAACAATCTATCTTGCTCTAGGTTCAGAACAGCAACCTATCTTTGAACTTATATCAATAAATACATCTGAAATGGCTAATGTACCTATCGGTGGAGGATTAACGGTAACAGATTTATCAAATAAAAATGAATTAAATGATGTTATTACTCATCGTAAGTATGTGAGTGATTTTATTGAAAGTAAGGATAATGTTTTAAAAGACTTACAGATACAAGCTTCTTTACATATTTTACAAGCAGAGCAATGGAAGGATAAGATTAATCACTCTTATAATGAAATAACACAACTCAATAACTTAAATGAACAGTGGATAGCTAACTTTTCAAATATAGAAATATTGGCGGATGGAAAATATCGTATTCAGTTTATTAATAGGAGCCAAGAAGTTAGTGATTGTTGGATAGAAACATCAGATAAAACATTTAATGACTTTAGAAACTACTTCGCTAAAAATATGCAAATGTTTCAAAGTAATTATTCATTTAATAACTGGGAGTTTCAGGCTGGCGCTAATATAAGTGGTATAGAACAAATAAATGGTATGAATGCGGGAATGGCTTTTTATGCATTATTAGAAGATATGAAAGATAACAGTGGGGATATAGATAATAAAAGTTCATCGAATCTTAATACTGCTTTAAGAATTCATAGTTATATCAGCTATGCTACGATGGTGCAAGGCGAGATTCATGACTCAGCTAGGATCTCTCAGTTAGTGCATACCTTGCTGAGAGAGGAAAATGAAATTGAAAAAATAAAATTTGAGAAATTCTCATCAGCATTAATGAAAACAGCAAATGAAAGCATTGGAAGAATTTTTCAAGAAACATTGATTGGGCTAGATATTTATGAGTTGGCTAATGCGCAAAATGAAGCGGAACGATCTGTTTTTGGAACACAATTAGCTTTTGACTCAGTAATAAGTCTTGAATCTGGTATATCTATATTAGGAGCGGAAAATATTGCAGAGCTAGTTGAACCTTTATCTATACCTATTTTTGGGGTGGGTATTGGTATTATTGAACTTGTTAAGATTAATGCCCTACATGCAGAAGAGGCAGCTCAGGTTGGTAATTATTTTTATCATCTAAAAAATGGGTATAAAAATGCTAAGTTAGCCTATGATCCTGAAAAAAAATGGATATTACCCACAGATTATATTGTATATAAGAGGATTAATTTTCGCTGGGAATATTTTGTACTCGACAGCCAATATATTTATCGTAGCAAGTATGGTCTAAATGGTAGCGGTGATGAAGATTATATTAGTATTTGGGGGTCTAATCCTAGTTCAATAATTAATAAAGATGAAGCAATTAATATTCGAGAAGCAGTAGGCGCTGATATGACGATCATTAGGTTTGATCCAAGCCAAACAGATACAATGATCTTGCCTATTGTTCCTAAATCGTATATTGATTATGAATATGGTAGTCTTGCTTTTTCTAGTTATCGTCATGATACAGGATTT
The DNA here is from genome assembly GCF_033676985.1 of Providencia sp. PROV236. NCBI lineage: Bacteria > Pseudomonadati > Pseudomonadota > Gammaproteobacteria > Enterobacterales > Morganellaceae > Providencia > Providencia sp. PROV236. Next base: position 1,201,333 of record NZ_CP096297.1, read on the forward strand.
GATATCCTTAGAGACATGGAACATAAATATCGCTTTGATTTTGATTTTTTCCATGGTGCTTATCATAAAATTATCACAAAATTAAAACATGAATATATTTATACATCTATAGAAATTATTTTAGATGAGAATAATCGACATTTAATTGTTCCGAATATACCTGAGCCTTGGAAAAATAAATTGCTTCATGTAGTAAAAGGATATGGTGGTGAATACAGAATTAACATTAATTATGGTGCGTCATTATCTTTGCAGGATGATACCGAAGATAAAAAAGTATCAAAGTGGATTATTGATACAAGTTTTGTAAATGGTTCTGATATACAGTTATTAGATGATCGACTGACAATAGATTGGGTAAATATTTATATTGATGAACTAAATAAAAACTCACAACTTTTAATAATTAATAAAAAAAATGAGTTATATCAAGTAAACTTAATTGAAAATAAACTAAGTATGGTTGCTACAGATGCTAGCCAATGGGGAGTAGGTATTACTGCCGAACAATACTTTTCATCAATAAAAAATAAAAGCTATTTAAATAATGAATTTGTTATTATACATAATTATTTTCATGATGGATATAATGTTGGACTAGCTTATTATGAAGTCGCTAATAACCGAATAATATTTACTAACTCTTCAAATGAGAACTATCACTCGTCAATATTGGGTGCTGTTGATGGTCCACATGCTTATTTCTTTTCTCCAAATACATTAATGATTTGGAGAGTTAATATTGAAAATGGAAATATAAGTGCTACTTATGATAACTTTAGTTTGTGGGATTCTACATCAAAAGTAATTTCTCTATGGAAAGAAAATGAATGTGTACTGATAAAAATTAGTTCTCAAAGAGATAATTTGGAAATTATTAGTGAATATCAAATTATAGGTTATGAACTTGAATTGTTATCGGTCTCAAATAATATAGCATTAATAGATAAAATAGCTCTTACCGCTACTAGTAATGTAGAGGATGATATTCAGTCAATATCTACTTTATTAGGGGGCGATCAGGGCTCTTTGCGAGCAGTGAGTGGTATTTATCATGATGTACAAATCAAAAATGCAAAATTAATGACAATAGATGGGAAAGATAGTGAAGGGATTAATCGTCGTTATTGGCTACGTACTGATAGTAAAACTTTGATTAAACCAAATCTAGAAGCATCATTTTATACTCATAGCGATCGTACTGGCAATATAATACAATGGACTCCACCAAATGATTTAATGTTTATCGGCAGATTGTTTTCTAGCAGCGGAATGGAGGTGTTTTTCTTTTACAGCCGATGTGAAGATAAAATTTATAGGCAGGAAGGGCTGGGTCAAGATATTATAGAAAATGGTAATCCAACAGCTAAAATAATACAAGGATTAAATGAGATTGAATATGCTACCACATTGTATGGAAATATTCTTATTGTTAATAAACAGGGTGAAGTAAAACAGTTAAATATTGATGGCGGTAGTCAAATAGTTGGTGTTAATAATAAATGGCTTAATTTTAAAGAAGGGGAGCTTTCTTGGTGGTCAAGATTAGATAAAAATTATAAAGAAGCGGAAATTTTGATAACATTATTAGGATTAAAATATGGAGAGGTAAAATTACCAGCATGGTATTTTAAAGGGAAAATAATTATTGCTCATACTTTATCATCATCACATCAGTTAGAATTTTTAGGGATTGATAAAGAAAATAATGGAGCTTATATTTTTGATATCACAACAGGTAAGTTATTTTACCAAGAAATTACCAATAATGATTCAATAAATAAAAGCATAGGTAATACTCCTTCAATAATAGAAACAGTTCAGTATTTACCTAAAAGCGTACCTATTTATGAAGATTTGCAATTTAAGAATATTAAAAGTTTTGGTGATGGACTAATGATGATAACTAAAAATAATGAAATTATTTATCATCCCATGTCTAGTAGTGATGTTAATAATCAAGGAAGTAAACTGGGTTCTTCTTTATTAATTATGGGAACTGAGGGTAATGATATAATTATCCCAACTAGGGTATCAGATGTTGAATATATTATATTAAGTGCTGGTGAAGGAAGGGATATATATCAACTTAAACCTGATGATTGGGTGAAATATAAAGCTATTATTATTGATAATTTTTCCACAGATAAAGAAATAGATGAAATTATTTTACCGATTAAGGATTGTTTCGATGATTTATTATTTGAAAGGAAAGGGGATGATATAATTATTTCGGATGTTGTAAATGATACATTGATTATCTTACGTAGAGTATTTGGTTCGCAGGCAGAATCATACCGACATTTTAAAATTAAAGTTGAAGGTTATTCCTTTTACTTAGATGTAGGCACAATTATAAATTGTTTGGATGGGCAAGAGCTACCAATTTCTTTTTATATGATAAGAGATGAAAATGACTCTATATATGTAGATTTACATGTAAATCCAATCTCAAGTCAAAGCTCAGGATTAAATTTAAATACAGAACAAACTATAGCTCCAGATTCAAGAGTAAGCTTAAGATCACGAAGTAGAACAAATTTACTCCGTGAAAGAATGAGTTTAATATATGATGATAAATCATTCAGTAATGTAATGGATAATGTAAACACAAGAGAAAACATTAGAGCATTAGATTTCTTTAATACTTACAGTAAGTAGATTTATCTGTGGTCTATGTTTATTGAAATACATTAATAAATAGCTTTTTATAAAACTATAATTTTTTGTAATATGATGGCAGTTTTTTAATAAATAATTATAGGAATAACTTTTATTTTAAAATTTAATTGTTTTATTATTATTTTGATATTATTTTTATTAATTAACACATTGTTGGTTATAAGGGGAACATATGCAAAAGAAAAACTGCCATTTATTCATCTTGAAATTAATGGGGGATGATTTTATTGATATTAAAAATACACTTTATGATATGAATAAGTGGAGTAATTCTAATGGCTATAGCTATTTTATAAAAATAACAAATAAACAAAATAGACTAAAAAAAGATATAGAAAGGTTGGGTGAATCATTTGTTTATTATAATAAATGGTTTAAAAATCAAAATACTAATGATGAAAATAGGAAGTTATTTGCTGGTAAGGTTGAGGTCAGCAAAGAGTTAGGGCGAAATATTCATATTGGGGTACAAGGGCTGTCTAGAGGAGGGATTATAACCTTTATATTAATTCAAAAACTATTGGCTAATTATTTGGTTGATAGGCAATTTAAATACATATTAAAAACAAAAGCCGATAGTATGAATGAGCGTATATTGGCATTACAAGCTCGGGATGAGCTTAATATAAAGTCAGCACTAGGGAGGAGCTTAGTGCTAAGAAATGGTCAAGCAAGTCAAGATATCCAGCAGTTCAACATGGATCCTTTGGCATTCATGAGTAAGAATGCAATTAGTGGTGATAGCATGACAAAAATGGGGCGCCTCCCTACTCAGGGCCGTGCCCAATTGGTGAAAATAGATCCCCATAGTTATGCGATTGAATATGTTTATCATCCTTTAGTTCAAAATGAAAACTTAAGTGTTGATAGTTATTTTTTAGGCTACAACGGAGCAAATCAATCAGCTAAAAATCCAGCTTATATCGATATTCCAATCATTGCTGCGGAGAATAGCTTTGTTTTTACGGGCTCTTTAACTGGGTGTTCTGTGGTCGTGACTAAATTAAATGATACAACTTATCGGGTTTATCATGATGGTCGTGTAAATAGTTCGCTGCTTTACGACAACGTGATGATGGCTTTTGATTACCGCGATTACCAAATTTCAGGTACTGATGAAGGCCTTGGAATGGCTTATATGCACTTTAAGAATGGGCAATGGCAGTTAATACTACAAAGGCAAGAGTATAAGGTTACGCGTACAGGAGTGATCCCTGTATTAAGAGGAAATGAAGCATCAATAAGTATACTATATGCAGATGAACAATGGACTGAAAATAATCTACAAAAATTTTTAAGGTATAGGGAACAAGTTCACAATAAATTAAAAGAATTAGCATCTCGCTACGAAATTAACACAAATAATATTGTTGATAGTCATTACGTTGACGGTGATTTTTCCTTAACACATCAAGCAATTGAACCTTGGCTAAATTTAATTAATCAAATTAAATCTCATATAGAAAGAGTTCATGATACTAATACACAGCGATTTTTATTGAATGAAATTAATTCTGTATTAAGTGAAGCAAAGTCAGTTGAACGTAGTTGGCTATGGTTACAAATTAAAAATAAGCAAGGCTTTGAGTCCGTTGTTCAAGTTGATGTAGAGGCACTAGGAAGTGGGTTAGGTAATATATCGATTGATAGGCGATACGATCTCGCTGTGCGTGCGCATATCAGAAATAATAATGTGGAATTTAATGAGGGAAATGAAAAATATAAAGAAATAGTCATTACTGGCTTCAGTGATGGTATGACTTCCACCGAAATGAAATCATTGTATTTAAATAATAATTTAAGCATAAAAGAACGCGGTGCACTTTATCATCATATTGAGGATTCTCTAGCAAAAGAATATATTGATAATATATTAAAGTTGAGTGCTAAGGTGAATATATTATTTCAACGACATGGTGCGATTTATACTCATCTGGCACCTCAGGATTTTTATTTACCTTTAATGGGGGATAATTCTGGAGGACGATGTTATCCATTGGTAAGAGCGATGGCTGTTGCACTTGCTAACAAGGGGCGAGTAGATGCAAATGTTCTTTTAAATAAATTATTTTTAGCGGCAGGAGCGCCTACAGAAGAAAACTCTATTTTATTAAAAACATCATTAAAAAATCTTCATTCGAATGTTGATGCGGTACAAGCATCTAGCTCCCATGGGCAATTTAATTTAAATGAAATACACTCTAAGCTTATTGAAGCCAGTTCTACAGAGATGTATGCTTTGGTTACTAGAACACATGCGATGTTAATAGGAAAAACAGTTAATGAAGACAATGTAAGTTATCATTTTTATGACCCTAACTTCATTAATCTAGGCTATGATAATGTTGAGCATCTTTTTTCTGCACTGAATGAGTTTTTTATAAAAAATAAAATGGCTTCAACGTATAAAGCGTTAGGTTCAAAATCGATACCAACGTTTGAGTTAATCTCGATCAACACTGAAGCTATGGGTGAAGTATCAATTGGCAATGGTATTAAAGTCAGCGATTTATCAAATAACGCTGATTTATATATGATAGCGAGTCAACAAAAAGAATTAAACCATTTTATCGAACAACAAAATAATATTACTAAGGATTTACAAATACGTTCATCATTAGAGCTTTTAAAAGCTGAGCAATGGGGAAAGAGGGTCTCTGATGCTTATAATATATTAATATCTACTCAATACAGAGATAACGATCCGACAACGGTTGGATATTTGCTATATGATAAGTGGCTTCCAAATTTTTCTAATATAGAAGCTGTCAGTGATGAAAAATATAGAATTCAATTTATTTCTCAGGAAGATACATTAAATACTCGATGGGTCGAAACCACAGATAAAACATTTATTGAATTCAAAGAGTATTATAATAATAAATTACAATCTTTTAAAAAAATCTATTCATTTGAAAATGGAGAATTTCAGCGAGAAACTCATGTTAGTAATATAGAGCATATTGATGGAATTAATGCAGGTATGGCTCTTCAAACACTCTTTCAGTATATATCGAATAAAAATAGAAATGAAATGGCTTATGGTGGGTCATTAAATTTAAAAGTGGCTCTTAAAATTCACAGCTATGTAAATTATGCCATGATCGCCCATGGCACAGTAAGTGATACTGTTAAAGTGACAAAGTTAGTACATTCTTTGTGGAAGCAAGGAAATACACTTGAAAAAGAAGCCATGGAAAGCTTTTCAGCATCGTTAGCTCGGAGTGCTGGAGAGAAATTAGCCGTTGTTCTTCAAGTTGCATCGGTTGGATTAGATATTTATGAATTAGCTAATGCAGAAAATGAGCCTCAAAGAGAAGTGTATGCTACCCAATTAATATTTGATACTACAATTTTAGCTACCAGTGTTGTTGAGTATGGTGCCTCAATAGCTGCAATTGAAAGTCTTCAAGGTGTTTTTGGGCCTTTAGCTGTTCCTCTTATGGGGATAGGTATCGGTATAACTGAATTAGTTAAGATAAATGCTCAACATGCACAGGAGGCAGCCTCAGTCGGTGCATATTTTGCCACTTTAAAGCGATCATATGAAAATGCACATTTAATTTACGATACAGATAGAAAATTGATACTTCCCTCCGATAATGTTGTCTATAAATCGATTAATTTCCGTAATGGGGAGCTGCTACTTGATAGCCAATATATTTATCGTGGCAAAGAGGGGGTTATATGGACTGGAGAGGCATTTTTTCCTCGAAATATTATTACTGACTTTGGATCTAACCCTGGTAGTGACACCAGTAAAGATAAAGCGATTAATGTAAGAGAAGCAGTTGGCGTTACTCATACCAAACAACAATTTGATAAAACGTTATTTGGTATCGTGGTATTGCCCGTTGTTCCTAAATCATATATTGATTATGAATATGGTTCTCTTGCTGGAGCGACCTCACGTGATGATAACGGTTTTTCAATTCTTAGAAATATGGAGTGGAAGTATCAGTTTTATTTTGATTTTTATCATGCGCTTTCTGAAAAAATTATTACAAAGTTACATTTTGAATATGAATATACAACGATGAGTATTCTTTTAGATAAAAAAGATGCTCATTTAATTGTGCCAAATATACCTGAAGAATATAGAAATAAATTACTTCATTTTATCAAAGGGTATGGAGGATCTTATAGAATTAATATTAATCATGGAGCCGCTCTGAGATTACAAGATGAAGCTGTAAATGATGAATGCTCAAAATGGATTATTGATGCAAGTTTCGTCGATGGAGATAGGTTTGATTTTTATAACAATAGAATAGAAATTGATGGAGTACCTATTTATATTGATGAGTTAGGTAAAACTGGAGTAATAACTATTGTTAATAAAATGCATGAGCTATATCAATATAATTTAGCTAATTCAAAGTTAACTATGCAGGCAACTGATGCCAGTCAATGGCAAGATGATAGTGGAGATGAATTGGATGAGGAAATAGCATTCAATTCAAAAGTAACAAGATTAAAAAAAAGACTATCATTCGAACAATACTTTAATCAATTAGAGAGTAAAAACTTTATTGATACTCCCTATATTGTTGTTCACAATTATCAGCATAATCATAAAAATGTCGGTCGCTCTTATTATGATACTAAACATAAAAGAATGATATTCACTGAGGCATATGGTAAGCAATATCGTTCAGGTGTGCTCTCGTTAGTCGATAACGATTATGCCTATTTTATTTCTGATGATAAGACATTAGCTTGGTATGTTGATATTAATAGTGGGAAAATTAAAGGAACTTATGATTTTTCAAAAATAAAAGTAAATAATGACACAGCAATAGTAAATTATATATGGAAAAGAAATGACCTAATCTTTATTGAAGCTAGTATTAAAATTAGAGATAAAGAGGTTATTGCTAGATTTACACCATATGAAAAAACTCTTTTACTTAACAGGTTAACAAATAATTCTTATTTGCTTGACAATTTGGCGAATACAGCAACTGAAAACCTTCCTGATAAATTTAAATTTATCGATTATTTACTTTATCACCCATCAGATGAGCTCACCGTTACTGAAAAAAATAATGTACTTGACTCTATTTATAATGATGATGTATTAGAAATTGATGGAAAAGATAGTAATGGAATTAATCGTCGTTATTGGTTAAGGATGAGTTCTAATACACTGATAAAACCAAATATTGAATCTAGTATTCACTCACCAAATAATATTATAAATAATAAAAAATGGACTCCTCCTGATGATGTAAAACTAGGAGGAAGCTTAATTGATGATACAGGCAATGAAATATTTTTCTTTTTTAGTAAAAAAGAAAATAAGGTTTACCGTCAGGAAGGTTTGGGACAAGATAAACTGGATGATAATGTACCTACAGCTAAAATAATTGCAGATATTCCATTTATTGATAATGTTATTCAAGATAATGGTAAGCTATTACTTATTGGAGAATTTGGTGGTATTGAACAAATTTATGCCGATGGAAGTATGCATTTAGTGGCTTTTAATAAAACATGGCTTAAAAATACAAGCAATAATATGACTTGGTGGATGAAATTAGAGCAGTACTATACAGATCTCACCCATCCTATAGCATTATTGGGGCTTAAAGATCTTCATAGTAACTTAGTTCCTGCATGGTATTTTAAAGGAAAAACAATTATTGCCAAATCCTTAGCATCTTCACATAAGTTAAACTTTGTCGGTTTTTCTGATGATTATCAAGGCGGATATATTCTTGATACAATAACAGGTAAATTACATTATCAAAAGGCAGTGCAGTATAACGAATTAGAGGGAGCGTTTGGTGAGTCTCTTGTTATGATTGAAGATACTCATTTTTTACCAGAGGCTACCATAATCTATCCTAATTTAATATTCAAAGACGTTAAATTAGTTGATGGAGGGCTATTATTGATAATGGAAAATAATGGAGTTATTTATCACCCAGTATCTAATGATTACGAAGTTAGAAATAAATATACATTAGGATCTTCTTTAGTTATCAATGGAACTAACTATGATGATTTTCTTCATGTCAACAAAATAGGTGATGTGAAACATCTTACAGTAAGTGGTGGAGAAGGCATTGATATTTATAAATTTAATTATCAAGATTGGCAACAGTATGATTCGATTATTATTGATAATTATGCTGTATATAAAGAAGTAGATTATATCGATCTATCCATTGATGATGGTCTTGATAAACTTTTTATTAAACGCAGTGGTGATGATTTAGTGGTGTTTGATATTGAGAATAAAACTTCTCTTATTTTAATGGGAATATATAGCTCGAAATATGAATATTATCGTCATTTTGAAATTAGAATCAATGATAACGTATATAATTTGCATGCAGAGTTTATGGCTGATTTCTTTAGAGATAAAAACCTTTCGGTGGCGATACTAACATTACTAGTCGCACAATCTTCTAGTAATGCATATCAAAATAAATCAAAAAGCTATTCTGTATTATCTGAGCAAATAAGCCAAATGAGAAATAGTGGCTTATCAAGCTCGCTTTTGAATAACCGAATGGTGAAACCACTAGCAAATGATGCAGTTTTAGCTATTCAAGAGACCCATTAGTTCATAATCACTATAAAATAAAAAGGGCCACAATTATCTGTGACCCTTAACTATGATTTTATTTCAACTGATTATTCAGTTTTTGCCGGTGGTTGACTATGCTCTATATCATCCGATTTCTTATTAAAGCGGCGACGGATCACCACAAAGAATACCGGAACGAAGAAGATAGCCAAAGAGGTCGCTGCAAACATACCACCGAGTACACCTGTACCAACGGAGTTTTGTGCCGCAGAACCTGCACCATTACTAAATACCAGTGGGATAACACCTAACATAAAGGCTAGAGATGTCATCAGGATTGGTCGTAAACGCATCTTAACTGCGTTAAGTGTTGCTTCGACGAGTCCTTTGCCTTCTTTTTCCATCAAGTCTTTGGCGAATTCAACAATCAAGATTGCGTTTTTCGCCGATAAACCAATGGTTGTTAAGAGGCCCACCTTAAAGTATACGTCGTTTGAAAGCCCACGCACTGAGGTAAATAGTAACGCACCGATAATACCCAGTGGTACAACTAACATAACAGAGAATGGCACAGACCAGCTTTCATACAATGCCGCCAAACATAAGAAGACGACGATTAATGAAATAGCATACAGAGCCGGTGCTTGGTTACCAGATAGACGTTCTTGATATGACATACCCGTCCATTCGTAACCGATACCTTTCGGTAAGTTTTCTGTTGTTAATTGTTCCATCATCAGCATTGCATCACCAGTACTCTGTCCTGGTGCAGCTTGGCCTTGAATGTTCATTGACGGAACACCGTTATAACGTTCTAAACGTGGTGAGCCATATTTCCACGGATCTTGTGATTCATCCAAGAACGCGGAGAACGGTACCATGTTGCCTTGGGCGTTACGAACGTATAGCGCGCTGATATCTGATGGTAACATACGGCTTTCTGCATCACCTTGAACGTAAACTTTCTTCACACGACCACGGTCGATAAAGTCGTTTACATAGGTTCCACCAAATACCGAGCTTAATGTTGCGTTGATATCGGCGATAGCAACACCTTGTGCTTGCGCTTTTTGTTGGTCAATGTAGATACGATACTGCGATGTATCATCTTGACCGTTAGGACGAACCCCTTGCAACATTTCAGGGTGTTGTGCCGCTAAACCAAGTAATTGGTTACGTGCTGCCATTAAAGCGTCATGCCCCAAGTTACCTTGGTCTACCAATTCAAAGTCGAAACCGTTCGCTGTACCTAGCTCGACAATGGCTGGCAGGTTAAAGGCATATATCATTGCCTCTTGTTTTTGTGACAAAGCGATATTGGCACGTTGAACAATTGCCTCAACGTGGTTTTCATCGCCTTTACGTTCGCTCCAGTTTTTCAACACGACGAACGCCAGACCCATGTTTTGGCCTTGACCTGCGAAGCTAAAGCCACCAACGGTAAATACTGATTCTACATTACGTTTTTCGTCTGTATGGAAGTAAGTGTTAACTTCATCCAATACGGCTTGTGTTTGCTCTTGCGTTGATCCCGGTGGTAATTGAACCATCGCTAAGAATACCCCTTGGTCTTCTTCGGGTAAGAAGGAAGAGGGGAGACGAATAAACATTAATGCCATGCCAGCCACTAAGATCAAATAGATGATCAAGTAACGGCCTGTACCATTCAGCATACGGCTAACACTATCAGTATAGTGGTGAGCTTGTTTTTCAAAGGTACGGTTAAACCAACCAAAGAACCCTTTTTGGCTACCATGGCTGCCTTTTTCGATAGGCTTCAACATGGTGGCACAAAGTGCAGGAGTCAAGATCATGGCAACAAGTACTGACAAGATCATTGCCGATACGATGGTGATCGAGAACTGACGGTAAATTGCCCCTGTTGAGCCACCAAAGAAGGCCATTGGGATAAATACCGCAGACAGAACCATCGCAATCCCCACCAATGCACCTTGAATTTGTCCCATGGACTTCTTGGTTGCTTCTTTTGGTGGTAAGCCCTCTTCTTGCATAACACGTTCAACGTTTTCCACTACAACGATGGCGTCATCCACAAGAAGACCGATGGCAAGTACCATCGCAAACATGGTTAAGGTGTTTATCGAGTACCCAAATGCGGCGAGGATCGCAAACGTTCCTAGCAAGACGACAGGTACCGCGATAGTGGGTATCAAGGTTGCGCGAATGTTCTGTAAGAACAGATACATCACCACGACAACCAACATGATAGCTTCAACCAGTGTTTTAACTACTTCGTTAATCGAAATCTTAACGAATGGTGTTGTATCATATGGATAAACGATTTCTAACCCTTCAGGGAAGAAAGGCTCCATACCCGCCAATGCCGCACGGACGTTGTTAGCCGTATCCAATGCGTTAGCACCGGTTGCTAGTTTAATACCGATACCCGCAGCAGGCTTACCGTTAAATCGGGCAATAGTACTGTAGTTTTCAGCGCCAAGCTCAACAGTTGCCAGATCTTTTAAACGAACCTGAGAACCATCCTGATTCACACGTAACAGGATATTGGCAAATTCCTCAGGATTGTTTAAACGTGTCTGTGCAATGATTGAGACGTTTAAACGCTGGCCGTCAACAGGCGGTGTACCACCTAATTGACCCGCTGCAACTTGGTTGTTTTGCACTTTAATTGCATTGATAACATCGGTTGTTGTCATGTTGTACTTCACGAGTTGCTCTGGTTTTAACCAGATACGCATCGCGTATTGCGTACCAAACAACTGGGTTTCACCAACACCGTTAACTCGACTCAGTGGATCTTTGATATTGGAGCCTACATAGTCGGCAATATCATATTGTCCCATTGAGTTATCGGCAGAAACGAAACCCGCTACCATTAAGAATGAACTGGTAGATTTATCAACGCTGATACCTTGTTGCTGAACTTCTTGTGGCAGCAATGGCATCGCGAGTTGTAGTTTGTTTTGAACTTGAACCTGTGCGATATCACCATCAGTACCTGCTTCAAAAGTCAGCATGATACTGGCGGAGCCTGATGAATCACTGGTTGATGACATATACACCAAGTTATCGATACCGTTCATGTTTTGTTCGATAACCTGAGTCACTGTATTCTGTACCGTCGATGCATCCGCGCCCGGATAGTTAGCCGAAATAGATACGGATGGCGGCGCAATGGTTGGGTACTGAGCTACAGGTAACTTGATAATTGCCAGCAGACCAGCAAGCATAGTAATAATTGCGATTACCCATGCAAAAATTGGTCTATCTATAAAAAACTTAGGCATTAATCAACCGCTCCCTTATTTAGACTTTTGTTCAGGTTGTGCCTGATTGTCTATAGATTGCGTTTCTAAATTAGCTTCTTTAGGTACAACAGTAATACCTGGTTTGATTTTTTGCAGACCAATCACAATGACGCGATCGCCATCTTGCAAGCCATCAGTTACCAGCCATTTGTTGCCAACAGCCTGTGCAGCTTTCACTTTTCTGACTTCAACTTTATTCTCTGCACCAACAACCATGACTTGAGAGTCACCTTGTGGGGTACGAGATAAACCTTGTTGAGGAACCAAAATTGCGTTTTCTCTCACACCATCTTCTAAGATAGCGCGCACGAACATGCCTGGCATCAGTTCTTTATTAGGGTTCGGGAAGATCGCACGCATTGTGATTGAGCCTGTTGTCTCATCAACAGTAACGTCAGAAAATTCCAGAGCACCTTTTTGAGCATACTCTTGGCCATTATTAATGACTAAGCTAACAGGGGCTTTGCCCGGCTCTTTTTGTAGAGCACCTTTTTCTATTTCATTGCGTAAACGTAAGAAATCCTCACTGGATTGGGTTACATCAACATAAATAGGATCAAGTTGCTGAACTCGCATTAACTCAGTAGTTTGGCCAGTAGAAACCAATGCACCTTCGGTGACATTTGATTTACCCGTACGACCACTGATTGGCGCGGTGACTTTGGTATAGTTCAAGTTAATACGAGCCGTTTCAACAGCCGCTTCTGCGGCTTTAACAGCAGCTAAAGCTTGCGCATAAGTTGATGTGGCTTGGTCATATTCTTGCTGACTAATATAGTTAGTACCTAAGAGTGGTTTGTAGCGTTTAACTGTCAAACCCGCTAAATTGGCGTTGGCTTGCGCTTTAGCAAGTTCCGCTTTAGCACTATCAAAAGTGGCTTGGAAAGGCGCTGGATCTATCTGATATAAAGACGTCCCGGCTTCAACATCGCTACCTTCTTTATAGTTGCGTTTGAGTATAATGCCACTTACCTGTGGGCGAACTTCTGCAATACGGAATGCAGATGTACGACCCGGTAATTCGGTCTTGATAGTCAGAGGTTCGGCTTTAAGCGTAACAATTCCTACTTCAGGCGCCGGGCGTTCACCGCCACCTTTCTGTTCATCGTTACAACCTGATAAAGCTAAGCCACCTGAAAGAACCAACAGAGCCAGAGGTAACACCCCTCTGTTTTTTCGCATAAGTTAACCTCAATTAATCAATAATTATGAGTACAATACAAAATAAGAAAAATGGTAAACAATAAGATTTTTCACTATGCTATAGTACAAACATACACTATTGTATGTAAATCAGCTTTGTAGATAAACGAGTTACAATGGCACGAAAAACTAAACAACAGGCCGAAGAAACCCGTCAGGAAATTTTAGATGCTGCCATCAAAACCTTTTCTGAGCGAGGTGTTTCGGCGACATCTTTAGCCGATATCGCAAAGGCCGCTGGTGTAACCCGTGGTGCGATATACTGGCACTTCAAAAATAAGGTTGATCTGTTCCAGCAAGCTTGTGAATTTAGTGATAGTCAAATACTACAGGCTGAGAACTATTATCGTTCGAAGTATAGTAATGATCCACTGGCAATTCTAAAAGAGATTTTAGTTTATATTTTGACAGATTTTATTGAAAGCCCTAAAAATCGTGCTTTGATGGATATTCTGTTTCACAAATGTGAATTAGTGGGAGAAATGGCGGTAATTGTTGACCTCAAAAGAGAAAACTTCATGGCTAGCCACTATCGCATTGTTGAGCATTTGCGTAATTGTGTTGATTTAGGGCAGCTTCCCGCCAATCTTGATTTAGAGTGTTCAGCTATTATGTTGCGCTCCATGGTGTGTGGTTTACTGGAAAACTGGTTATTACAGCCTGATAGTTTTAATATACAGACACGTACAGAAACTTTGGTGGATACTATGCTGGAAACATTAAAATATAGTCCATCATTGCGAATAAAATAAACTCTAAATAATTTGAAGTACAGCTAGGCGGCAAGTGATTTAGTAGCTAGGTGCATAGAAAGAATATCACTTAGTATGACTAAACCTAGTCACCATGCCTTAAAGGTGCTGTGACTTGAAGTATAAAATGAGTATAGACTAAGCAATTGGAGAAATACGATGTCATCAATTCTGATCATTGCGAATGGCGCCCCTTATGGTAATGAAACCCTATTTAATTCATTACGTTTGGCTATCACCCTTAAAGAACAGCATCCAAATACGGAACTTAGATTATTTTTAATGTCGGATGCGGTTACCGCGGGGCTAAGTACTCAAAAGCCAAAGGAAGGCTATAATATCCAACAGATGTTAGAAATTTTAACCGCACAACAAGTTGCCATTAAACTCTGCAAAACATGTACTGATGCACGTGGTGTGAGTGAGCTACCTTTAGCTGATGGTGTTGAGATTGGCACTTTGGTTGAGCTTGCAGCTTGGACATTAGAAGCCGATAAGGTCTTAACCTTTTAAGTGCCAGCGATACGCTGTGAGCAGTCAACGCGGTGTATCGATTAAAAAATATAAATAAAACCTATTATGGGTTCAGTCATGCAGATAATGAAAAATCAATGGATTAGGCAGATTAGTGTGCTAGTCACACTCATGTTGTTATTATTTTCGAGTCATATCTTTGCCGCTACCAATCCCCTGCCAAGTAAAAACGATATTCAAAATCAACTGAACTCATTAAGTAAGAAAAGTAATCAAAGCGCTGAAGATAAGCTCTCGATAGCAGATTTAGAAAAAGCGCTCACGTTTTATGATGAATTAAATCGATTAGATAATAAGTCGGATGAACTGCAAAAAAGCCTTGAGAGAGCGAGTGATGATGCAAAGCACGCGGTACGTTCACTATTGCAATTAAAAAATAGTAGCGAAGAAGAAACGCTTAACTTTGCTAACAGTATTAAAAATGCCCCGCAATCTCAGCTTGAAAGTCTGCTCAGTAGCACATTAGAGCAATTACAGACAGAACAAAATGATCTTGCCACCTACAATAGTTATCTCATTAGCCTGCAAACCCAGCCTGAAAGAGCGCAAGCGATTATGTTGGACAACGCACGCCGGCTACAAGAGATCCGTAATGAATTAAACAGTGTGTTTAATGAATCAGCGAAGTTACGTGATACACAGATTGAGTTACTTCAGATAGAACAAAACTATTTGCAGCAGCAAAATGAATATCAAAAACATGTGCTACAGGGTAATACCCAATTACAGGATGTATTACAAAAACAGCGTGATTATACCACTTTATATATTGAGCAATTAGAAACACGCATTCAGCTGTTGCAATCTTTTATTAGTGACAAGCGATTAAATGATTCAGAGGCGACTGCGCGCGAAGCTCAAAGCTCGACAGAGAATAATTTACAGCTAAAACAAATTCCTTTAATTCAAAAAGAGTTAGCGATTAATAATGGATTAAGTGAGCGTTTGATCGAAGTGACTCAAGCGAATAACCGTATGGTGCAAAATAGCATTAGGGTAAAAGCATGGCTTGAGCGCGCAACACAGTCAGAACGTAATTTAAAAGAGCAAATCAGCGTGTTACGTGGTAGCTTGTTGTTATCGCGGATTTTGTTTCAACAGCAAATTGATTTGCCAAATGATATTTTAACTAAGAATCTACCTGTCACGATTGCTGATTTACGCCTTGAACAGTTTGATGTAGCACAGCAAAGAGATGCGCTCTATCAAGTGAATACTTATATTAGCAATATTGAAAAGCAGTTAGCCGAAAAATCAGGTGCTGAAACTGAAAAGGGGTTGTTATCTCCCGAAGATCGTGATGCGCTGATTAAGTTATTAGATGTCAGACGTGAGCTGTTAGATGAATTAAATTTGCAGCTAGGTAGTCAAATTTCCCAAGCAATTAATTTGCAGCTCGATCAAAATCAATTGTTGAGTGTTGTGAAGTCATTAGAAAACACGTTGGCGCAGCAAATTTTTTGGGTTAATAGTAATAAACCTATCGATCTTGCATGGGTAGAGGCCTTTCCTGACGCAGCCGCGCAACAAATTAGTCAGTTTGACTTTAGTTTATCGAAAGGGAGTATTAAAAGAGGGCTAACTAACTCATTATTAGTCGTACTCCCGCTGTTGCTATTAGCGCTCATATTTATTTGGCTCTATCGTAAGATTTCATTGCGTCTACAAGAAATTGACTATCGGTTATCCAGTTTAAGGCAAGATAGCTTGCTGAATACGCCAATCGCATTACTGCTTACCGTGCTGCAAACCATACCTGCTGCACTGTTTTTGTTAGCGGTGGGTTACTGGTTTTTGAAAACAGGTAATGCTCAAGGTGGGTTTGTTTGGGCACTCTGTCAGCAATTGGCCATTTTCTGGGTTCTTTTTGAATTAATATGGCGAGTATTGAAGCCAAAAGGGATTGCAGAGAAACATTTTGGTATCGATTCTGCTATCGTGTCGCAAACACGCAGACGGCTTACTCGGTTATCTATTCCTCTTTTACCTCTCATTTACTTTTCAACCTATGGGATCATCAATCCATTAAAAGTGTCTGAAGATGTAATTGGGCAACTCATTGTTTTAGTATCGCTATTGGTACTATTTATTTTTACATTGCCCTTCTGCAAACAGATTTGGCAGGAAAAAGGGAGTCATTTAACACGCTCTGTGGTGATAACACTTCTGACATTCTCACCATTAATATTAATTGGCTTAATGATGGCGGGGTATTATTACACTACGCTACGTTTAGCGAATCGTTGGTTAGACAGTTTGTACTTATTTTTGCTTTGGTATATTACCTATAATGCATGTTTACGTGGGCTGACTTTAGTTGCACGTAAACTGGCATATCAACGAGCCATCGAACGTCGCAAAGCACAGAACCAAGAAGAAAATGGCGAAAATGAACCAATTAAAGAACCGCCAATGACCATTGAGCTGATCAGCCAACAGTCATTGCGTTTAACATCGATGGTTCTGTTTATTATTTTTGCTCTGGGATTTTATGCCATTTGGTCTGATTTTATTACTATTTTCTCGTTTTTAGATAGTGTTGATTTATGGCATTACACTGGCACAACAGCAGAAGGAACCAACGTTTTACAGTCGGTGACGTTAGCTAACCTAATATTAGCTCTCGTGATTATTGTGGTTGCATGGATTATGACGCGTAACTTGCCGGGCTTATTAGAAGTTCTAGTATTATCGCGTTTGAAATTGCGTCAAGGCTCAACGTATGCGATTACAACCATCCTGACTTATATTATTGTTGGGATTGGTGCGATTACTTCATTGGGGATGCTGGGGATCACATGGAGTAAACTTCAATGGTTAGCAGCGGCTTTAACGGTTGGTCTAGGTTTTGGTTTACAAGAGATATTTGCTAATTTTGTCTCAGGGATCATTTTATTGTTTGAAAGGCCAATTCGAATTGGCGATACAGTGACTATCGGGACTTATTCAGGTACCGTCAGTAAAATTCGGATTCGGGCAACAACAATTATCGATTTTGATCGCAAAGAGGTGATCATACCGAATAAGGCATTTGTGACTGAGCGCTTAATCAACTGGTCGCTCTCTGATACGGTGACAAGGATCACGGTTGCTATCGGTGTGGCTTATGGCTCAGATCTTGATAAAGTGAAACAGGTATTATTAAGCGCGGCCACGTCAAACAGTAAGGTGATGACAGAGCCTGGGCCTGCGGTTTATTTTACTGGATTTGGTGCGAGCACTTTAGATCATGAACTGCGTTTTTATGTCCGCCAAATTGGTGACCGAGGAACGACCAGTGATGAAGTGAATCGTGCAATAGATAGGTTATGTCGAGAAAATGATATTAATATAGCCTTTAATCAGTTAGAAGTTCATCTACATAATAATCAAGGTGATGAGCTTCAAGAAATCAAGCGTGATCCTAAAAAGAAAACAGATTCTGACGATTAATTACTCGCTAGGTAAGCAGGTTGCTTCAGTAGCCTGTTTAGTGAGGTAATCGTTTTTGACAATTTCAAGCGCTTTCAAAACCACATCAGTATCAATATCTGATGTTTCGAGTAGATAGATTAAGTCAACAGCGAGTTGGGTCTCTTGCGGGGCGTCCTTTAGTAAGTCCATACGTGCTCCTTATGATTAATAACGCAACTTATATTCGTCTACTCGTTATACTTTAAGTTGCAGTGCTTTCCGTCAGATATGATAGTTACTATTGAATGATTTAGACTGTATATCTATGTAGGGATAGTAAATTTTTCTCATAATGAGGGCAAGTCGATTTTGGATTTTATAGCAGGATAACCGTGTTGGAGTTGCATGATAAAATAGTGAATATATTAAATAATGAACTATTATCTAGAGTCCAAACAGATAAAGATATTAATTAGATTATCCTTAAAAGACAATGGGATATAACCTACTAGTTTGTGTTGTGATAGCTATAGAGGCATGTTAGTGTATTAGTGCTCTTTTATTGAAATGAATGTAATTAGGTGATGTTGTGACGAAATTATCAGAAAGTTTTTACTTAACATTTTGTGTTGTGGTCAGCTTTCTCATTACTTATCAAGTCGCAGGTATTGATGCGACATTATGGAGTTCGTTGTCAACACTACATGGCTATACTATTTTCAATAAAGCGAGCCGTTACAAAAACATTGTTTATTCATTGTTATGTTCTTTATTTGTATTTGTTGGTTCCGCCTTAGGTTACTACCTTGGAATTAATTATTTATTCTTTATCGTTTTATTTTTAGCGCCTTTTTTCTACTATCAATTTTATAATATTGATTCATCTTTAGATATGTCGATTAAGTACTTTATGATTTTTTATATCATAGGGGCGACATTGAACAAAGCCAGTTTTGATGGGTTAGTGATAGGTTTACTGATTGGTACCTTTATCACACTTGCTTTCTGCTATAGTATGAGTAAGCGTGAAAAGATATCTTTATTTCAGATTAAAAAATATATTTCCCTAAAAAGAGATAAGCTAAACTACAACTTAATTTATCAATCATTGATTTACTCGATTGGGCTAGTGCTATGTGTTTTAGTCTCTAGAGCTATCAATGTAGACCACTTTTTTTGGGCACCGCTGACCTTTATTTTTGTATTGAATCCTAAACTCACAAATATTATTAAGCTAACTCGTGACAGAGTGATTGGTACATTAATTGTGGTGTTTGTATTGTATTTATCCTTCAATACCGCAGTGCTGATGCCTTACATTGGTTTTGCTCTTATCTTATTATTTTCATTCTTGATCCCGATTAGTAATAATAAGAAGAATAATGTATTTGGTACTTTTTGTATCACAGGGTTAGTATTATCACTGATCGAAATGTCAATTTATTTTAATAATGTTGACTACCACTTATTGTCCGAAAGGATCATGGAAACGTTGATAGGTGGTTTGTTCGCTATCGTTTGTAGTTATTGCATTAAATCGTTAATGAAGCGATCTACGGTAAAAACTCACTCTAAAAATTGATTTTCTTGATGTTCAATCGCTTTTTCAATGCGGATCAGTGCTTGGCGGCAACGATATAGCCGCCCAGCTAACGTCGCAATCTCTTTTTGGCATTGGTGGCGTTTTGTGTGATCGCTTAAGGTGCTGAGTTGCAGTTCACGTTCGTTCATCATGCCAACTAAGCGGCGTTCATAATCTTGATGCTGTGCTAAGCGTTCATAAAGATCAACTTGTTCTTTCTTTTCTTGAAAGGCGTTTTCTTTGTCGCGTAAAGATTGTGTCGATAGCTCCCGTGACAGTGCTTGGATTTGATGAGCAATTTTCTCTGTGAGAAAATTTACTTGCTCTTTGTGATTGAGTGATACGCTGTTACAGAGTTGTTGATACAGTTTATCGAGCTCTTTCTGACAGTCACCGAGGTGGGTTGATTTACTACTAAAAAGCTGGCTATCAAAGCGTGAATGTGAAAACTCCTGATCGGCAATGGGAGCAATGCGAGCTTGTAGTTGCTCGATTTGTATCTTTAACACATCTAAAAGAGATTTAGTCTTCATTTTAATTCCAATAAAAGTTAAAAAGTATGAAAAATTGATGTGTGTTAATATACGCTAAATAATTTGAGGGGTGCTATCATACTTAAATGGAAAACACTGAAAATTGAAGTATGATGATCATAGAACACACCGTAAATATACGGCCTCTTATTGCAATTTTATGGTACTTTAAATAGATTCTCCCTTTTCGTATTTAAATTATATTGGCACTTATTATGACCGCGAAAGAGCAACAACTGCAATTAATTAAAGAAAGTATCGCATCAATTCCTGATTATCCAAAGGAAGGTGTGTTATTTCGTGATATTACGACATTATTGAACAATCCCGCTGCTTATCAGGCAACTATTGATCTGCTGGTAGAGCATTATAAAGACAGAGGTGTGACTAAAATTGTTGGTACGGAAGCCCGCGGTTTTCTCTTTGGAGCGCCTGTTGCATTGCGCCTTGGTGTTGGCTTTGTTCCTGTACGTAAAAAAGGCAAATTGCCACGTGAAGTGCTCAGTATGACGTACGCTTTGGAATACGGTACGGATACTCTTGAAATTCATAAAGATAGCATTCAGCCTGAAGATAATGTTTTAGTGATTGATGATCTACTGGCGACTGGTGGTACTGTTGAAGCTACCGTCAAAATGATTAAACAGTTAGGTGCAAATATTATTGATGCCGCGTTTATTATTAGCTTACCTGATCTTGGTGGTGTAGAACGTCTTGCCGCAGAAGGTATCCATTCATTTAGTTTAGTTGAATTCCCAGGCCACTAATCCTAATTTTCACGACTATTTTTATCACAGTCTCGCCGTAAGGGATGAGGCTGTGGTAGCATGGTGCTATCACCCTGTTTAGAAACTGCATAATTCATGAGCTATCAGGTACTTGCCCGTAAGTGGCGCCCCCAAAAATTTTCTGATGTCGTTGGTCAGCAGCATGTATTGACCGCACTCGCAAATGGTCTGGAGCACCAGAGGCTCCATCACGCCTATCTGTTTTCTGGTACCCGTGGTGTCGGCAAAACAACAATCGCTCGTCTCTTTGCAAAAGGCCTTAATTGCGAAACAGGGATCACCGCAACACCTTGTGGTAAATGTGCAAATTGCTTAGAAATAGAACAAGGCCGTTTTGTTGATTTGATTGAAATTGATGCGGCATCAAGAACAAAAGTTGAGGACACCCGCGAGTTATTAGATAACGTACAGTACGCACCGGCTCGTGGCCGCTTTAAAGTGTATCTTATCGATGAAGTGCACATGTTATCGCGTCATAGCTTCAATGCGTTGCTCAAAACGCTGGAAGAGCCACCTGAACATGTCAAGTTTTTGCTTGCGACCACGGATCCGCAAAAGCTGCCAGTGACAATTCTGTCGCGTTGCTTACAGTTCCACTTAAAAGCGTTGGATGTTGCTCAAATCAGCAAACAACTGGAACATATTTTAAATGCAGAAGGTATTGAACATGATAGCCGAGCTCGCCAATTGCTCTCACGAGCAGCAGATGGCAGTTTACGTGACGCACTGAGTTTAACTGACCAAGCCATTGCGATGGGGCAAGGAAAGGTGACCGCGGACATCGTCAGCCAAATGTTAGGCACGCTGGATGATGAACAACCTTTAGCCATTATTGAAGCATTGATTCGTGCAGATGGTATTGCTGTGATGTCGGAAGTAGAACAAGCCGCAGTGCGAGGCGCAGACTGGGAAAACCTACTGGTTGAGATACTTTCGTTGTTGCACCGTATTGCGATGATCCAGTTGTTACCTGCTGCCAAAGAAACGGATCCTTCTTCAACGGAAGGGCGGCTCAGGCAAATTGCACGAATGATTTCGCCAGCAGATTTGCAATTATTTTATCAAACGTTGCTAGTTGGTCGTCGTGATCTCCCTTATGCACCAGAGCGCCGTATGGGCGTTGAAATGGCATTGTTACGTGCATTGGCCTTCCACCCTAAAAATGTGATTGAAGAACCTATATCACCAGCTCCAACGACCCAACTAACTCCGCCTACAGTGGTACGGACGGCGCCACCCGCTCGTCCAGCTCCAGCCGTAATAGCGGAAAATAGCCCAACCTCACAGTTATTAAAAGCCAGAGAAGCCTTGCTCTCTTCGCAGAATGAGGGCTCCAACGCAAAAAAGAATAAACCGGCCGCGCCTGAACAGGCTAAGCCGGCGATGTCAGCACTTGAGAGGCTGGCAGCTGTCACCAGCCAACATCAGCAAAATATAGCGAGCCGTGCAGCGGAAACCAAAAAAGCGACTAAGGCCAAGCCTTATCAGTGGCGACCGCAGTTTGAAGATAGCCAAGCAAAAGAGGCGGTTACAACCCCTACAGAGATAAAAGAAGCGCTCGAATATGAAAAAACTCCTGAATTGGCAATGAAAATTATTGAGGAAGGGCGTGAAAGAGATAGCTGGTCAGCAGAAATTGCACAATTAAAAATACCTAAGCTAGTTGAACAATTAGCTTTGAATTCATATATAGAAAGAATAGGTGAATCGCAAATGGTTTTGCATTTGCGTTCCACACAACGTCATTTGAATAAGCCTTCGGCACAAGAAGCTTTGCAAAGTGCATTAAGCCAACATTATGGTCATCCTGTTGAATTGAATATTGTTCAAGATGATAATAATGAGGTGAAAACACCGCTAGAATGGCGACAAGCAATTTATGAAGAGAAGCTGGCGCAAGCTCGCCAGTCAATTATTGCGGATAAAACGATTCAAAAGCTGCGCTCAATGTTTGATGCTCAGTTAGACGAAGAGAGTATCCGCCCCGTTTAACGCTACAGTCTCTGTGAGTAAGCTGTGGCCTCAGTAGTGAGAGATAACTATGTTTGGTAAAGGTGGTTTGGGGAACCTGATGAAGCAGGCCCAACAGATGCAAGATAAAATGCAGAAAGTTCAGGAAGAAATTGCCAACCTAGAAGCTACAGGCGAATCTGGAGCTGGTCTGGTTAAAGTGACAATTAATGGATCACATAACTGCCGTCGCGTTGAAATTGACCCAAGTCTGCTTGAAGATGACAAAGACATGTTGGAAGATTTGATTGCCGCTGCATTCAATGATGCAGCTCGTCGTATCGAAGAAACGCAAAAAGAGAAAATGGCGAGTGTTTCAAGTGGTATGCAATTGCCACCTGGCTTTAAGATGCCATTCTAATGCAAACCAGTCCGCTTCTTGAGTCGTTAATGGAAGCTTTGCGCTGTCTCCCAGGAGTGGGGCCAAAGTCAGCGCAGCGAATGGCTTTTCATCTACTCCAGCGTGATCGTAGTGGCGGCATGCGCTTAGCGCAGTCGCTCACTCGCGCGATGTCAGAAATAGGCCATTGTCGTGATTGTCGCACTTTTACTGAACAAGAAGTGTGCAATATCTGCGAGAATCCACGGCGTCAGCAAAATGGATTGATTTGTGTGGTTGAAAGCCCCGCAGATATCTATGCTGTTGAACAAACTGGGCAGTTCTCCGGGCGTTACTTTGTATTGATGGGGCACTTATCGCCTCTCGATGGTATTGGGCCTATGGATATTGGTCTTGATAGGCTAGAAGAGCGCTTATCTTCTGAAACCATTACAGAAGTGATACTCGCAACTAACCCGACTGTTGAAGGCGAAGCAACAGCAAACTATATTGGGCAAATGTGTGCGCAATATGGGGTGACAGCCAGCCGTATTGCTCATGGCGTTCCTGTTGGTGGTGAACTCGAAATGGTTGATGGTACAACACTTTCTCACTCCTTAGCGGGAAGACAGAGAATATAGTTATTTTTCAAGCTACAGGTCTACTTGGTAGCTTGAAAAATATTTAATAAAATGAATTAATCACATCCAAATTCCCCTAGCTTTACCGCTTTTTTACCTTACTGAGTTGAATTCTTATTTTTTGCCCCCAGTTAAACTTCATCGATTAGTCAAAACTATCCTATTAGATTGATGATATAGAGGCCATTAATGAGTATGAAAGGACAAGAAACTCGTGGGTTCCAATCCGAAGTAAAACAACTTCTCCAGTTGATGATCCACTCTCTTTACTCAAACAAAGAAATCTTTTTGCGTGAACTTATTTCAAACGCATCTGATGCCGCAGATAAATTACGTTTTAGAGCTCTGTCTAAACCAGAACTGTATGAAAACGATGGTGAACTGCGTGTTCGCATCAGCGCAGATAAAGAGAATGGAACACTGACGATTAGCGATAACGGTATCGGTATGAGCCGTGATGAAGTTATTGATAACTTAGGAACTATCGCTAAATCAGGTACAAAAGCCTTTTTAGAATCTTTGGGCACTGACCAAGCAAAAGATAGCCAAATGATTGGCCAATTTGGTGTTGGTTTTTACTCTGCATTTATTGTTGCCGATAAAGTCACTGTTCGCAGCCGTGCTGCTGGTGCAGCAGCAGATCAAGGTGTGTTTTGGGAGTCGGCAGGTGAGGGTGAATATACTATCGCTGATATCGAAAAAGCTGAACGTGGTACTGAAATCACCTTACATTTACGTGCCGATGAAAGCGAATTTTTAGATAACTGGCGTTTACGCTCAGTTATCAGCAAATATTCTGACCATATTGCGTTGCCTGTTGAAATTGAAGTTAAGAACGAAGAAGACGGCACAATCACTTGGGAAAAAATCAACCAAGCAAAAGCATTATGGACGCGCAATAAATCTGAGATTTCAGATGAAGAGTACACTGAATTTTATAAACATATTTCCCATGATTATGCAGATCCACTAACGTGGTCACATAACCGTGTTGAAGGTAAGCAAGAGTATACGAGCTTGCTGTATATCCCTTCACAGGCACCATTTGATATGTGGAATCGTGAACAGCGCCATGGATTAAAATTATATGTTCAGCGTGTATTTATTATGGATGATGCTGAACAATTCATGCCTAACTATCTACGTTTCGTGCGTGGTGTCTTGGACTCTAACGATTTACCACTCAACGTCTCTCGCGAAATTTTGCAAGATAGTGCATTAACGCGTAGCTTACGTAGCGCACTGACTAAACGTGTGCTACAGATGTTGGAAAAATTAGCTAAGAACGACGCAGAAAAGTATCAAACTTTCTGGCAGCAATTTGGGCTAGTGATGAAAGAAGGCCCTGCGGAAGATAGTAGCAACGGTGAAGCGATTGCTAAGCTATTACGTTTTGCCTCCACTTATAATGAGAGTAGTGAGCAGAGCGTCTCTTTAGAGCAATACATCAGCCGTATGGTCGATGGTCAGGATAAAATCTATTACATTACTGCTGATAGCTATGCAGCAGCGAAGAGCAGCCCTCACTTAGAGCTATTCCGTAAAAAAGGTATCGAGGTATTACTGCTTTCCGATCGTATTGATGAGTGGATGATGAACTACTTGTCTGAGTTTGATGGCAAACAGTTCCAATCGGTGAGTAAAGCGGATGAGTCGCTAGACAAACTAGCAGATGAAAATAAAGCTGAGCAAGAAGAAGCAGAAAAGCAGTTAGAGCCATTTGTTGAGCGTGTTAAAACCTTGCTAGGTGAACGGGTTAAAGAAGTTAAACTCACACATCGTTTAACGGATACACCTGCGATTGTAACCACAAATGCAGATGAAATGAGTACCCAGATGGCTAAATTGTTTGCTGCTGCGGGTCAGGCTGCCCCAGAAGTTAAATATAACTTCGAATTGAATCCAGCACATCCATTGGTCAAGAAAGCATCTGAAGTCACTGATGAGGCTTTGTTTGCTGATTGGATTGATGTGCTATTGGATCAAGCGTTGCTCGCTGAGCGTGGAACATTAGAAGATCCAAATTTATTTATTCGTAAAATCAATGAATTATTATTAAAATAACGCAGCGATGAAGTTTCGTTTTTGAGCAAAAACCACGTTTTAGCTTGTGCTTTAGCGTGGTTTTTTTCTTTTGCGAAAGAAGTTAAATGCGAAAACGTTTACGTGTGTTCTTGAGTAAAGCGCCATGCTAATGGTATGGTATCTTGTTTTCTTTTCAAATTATAAAAAACTAAATAGCAAGGGGTTTACGCAATGCGTATCATTCTGCTCGGTGCTCCAGGCGCCGGTAAGGGCACTCAAGCTCAATTTATTATGGAGAAATTTGGGATCCCACAAATTTCAACTGGCGATATGCTACGTGCAGCAGTTAAAGCGGGTAGTGAGCTAGGTTTACAAGCAAAAGAGCTAATGGATAACGGTAAACTAGTTACTGATGAATTAGTTATTGCATTGGTTAAAGAGCGCATCAAACAAGATGACTGCCGCAATGGCTTCTTGTTGGATGGGTTCCCGCGTACGATCCCACAAGCAGATGCAATGAAAGAAGCTGGCATTAACGTTGATTTCGTACTTGAATTCGATGTACCAGATGAAATCATTGTTGAGCGTATCATTGGTCGCCGTGTACATGCGCCTTCAGGCCGTGTTTACCATGTGACATTCAACCCACCTAAAGTTGAAAACAAAGATGATGTCACTGGTGATGAGTTGACTATTCGTAAAGATGATCAAGAAGATACCGTTCGTAAGCGTTTGGTTGAATATCATGATTTGACTGCGCCTTTGGTTGCTTATTATCAAAAAGAAGCCGAAGCAGGCAATACCAAGTACTTCAAGCTTGATGGTACCCGTAAAGTGACTGAAGTGAGTGCTGAATTAGCAAAAATTCTTGGCTAATTAGTCACCATAGTTACCAGCAAAGGCAGCGATAACCGCTGCCTTTGCTTTTAGGCAATAAAAAGATTGTATTATGTGTTATAAAGTTGGGAATAATTATCATTAAGGAGTAATCATCGTGTCTGAATGTAAATATGGCATTTTATTGGTTAACTTAGGAACCCCTGATTCCCCAACAACCCCAGCAGTTAAGCGTTACCTCGCAGAATTTTTAAGTGATGAGCGTGTTATTGATGTTCCTCGGCTTATTTGGAAGCCTATCTTACACGGTGCTATTTTACCTTTTCGCTCACCAAAAGTGGCTAAGCTCTATCAATCTATTTGGACAGAGGAAGGTTCGCCATTACTAGCCTATACTTTACGTCAAAAGGAAAAACTTGCTCCGCACTTCCCTAATATCCCAATGGAAGTCGGAATGAGTTATGGTTCACCTTCCTTAAAAAGTGCGATTGATGCACTGATGAGCCAAGGGGTGACAGAGTTAGTAGTGTTGCCACTTTATCCACAATATTCCTGTACAACGACAGCAGCGGTTTATGATGGCATTTCTGCTATCTTTAAAAAGATGCGTACAATACCGTCATTACATTTTATTCGTCATTACGCAACACACCCCGATTATATTCAGGGATTAGTGAACTCTATTGAGAAAAGTTTTGCACAACATGGTGAGCCCGATAGATTAGTCATATCGTTTCACGGGATCCCAAAAAGATATATTGAAACTGGCGATATATATGAACAAGATTGTCAAAAAACGACCGATTTAATTAAACAAAGATTAAACTATCCACAAGATCGTATATTGATGACTTATCAATCTCGTTTTGGCCGAGAGCCTTGGTTAACACCATATACTGATGAAACAATGAACGAATTACCTCATAAAGGAGTAACGTCAGTTCAGGTAATATGTCCGGGTTTTTCTGCGGATTGCTTAGAAACACTGGAAGAAATTAGTGAGCAAAATCAACACTTTTTCAAAAGTAACGGCGGAAAGTCATTTCACTATATACCGGCTTTAAATGATAGTGATGACAATATTAACTTATTTAAATCACTTATTAGTAGTAAAATTAGATAGCTTTAACTTTTAAATTGAGATAAAAACGGGTGTTAATCGATATATCATAAATTGGAAAAATCATTATACTAGCCGATATAAAAATTAGTAGTATTCTTAATTTGGTATTTAATTGGAAATTATATGAGCACTGATAAAGAATCGCAGGATGGTAAAACAGCCGCAAAAATACAGGTCCCACAATTTAATATGCAGCAAAGCGATGAAATTGATTTAATGGCCCTGTTTGCTGTTTTAGTGAGAAATAAACTTCTTATTATCGCTATCACTGTTGTTATCACACTTATCAGTGCATTAGTGGTCACTCAGTTACCACAAAAATGGAGTAGTACGGCGGTTATTATTCCGCCATCATCTGAAGAAATCAAAGATATCAATACATTGGGTGCCCAATTAACAGTGTTAGATGTCAAAATTGATTTATCAGCGTCACGAATATTTAGTGCTTTTGTTGATCAATATCGTTCTAAGGTTAACCAAGAAGCTTATGTTCGTAGTACTGAATACTATAAAAAGCTAGCTGAACAAGTTGATCCTGCTGATAAAGAAAATGGTGACCAACGTTTGGTTAATACCATTATCGCGAATAGCATCCAAATCCAAGATCAGTCAAAAGAGAAAAATAGTACGTCAACCGACATCGTACTGACGTTTACTGCACCGCAGCCTTCTGAGGCTCAGGACTTGTTAGCGGGCTATGTCCGCTATACTGCAACAAAGGTCAGGGAACAGTTTAAACTCGATATTCAAAATGCAATTGCGCGTCAGTTAGTATTTGCCAATGAAACTTTCAAACAGGAAGTGACTAAAATTCGTACTGAATATGATGTCAAAGTTGAAAGGTTGAAACGCGCTATTGATATCGCTAAAGCGGCGGGTGTACGTAAGCCTATTGTGACGGATTCTGCAATTATCAGTGATGATCCTGATTATCCTATCGCATTAGGGACTGAGGCACTGGAGAAAAAACTGGCGATTGAGCTACAAAACCGTGATATTGCATTGTTGAGCGAAGACTTACAAATTCGCCAACACTATATCAAAAACCTCTCTGAATTGGATATTGATACTATCGAATTTATGCCAATTAAATTTATTTTAGCGCCTGATTTACCGACGAAAAAGGATTCACCAAAATCTGCATTGATTGTTGCTCTGAGTGCTATCTTAGCTATGATCTTAAGCTGCTCATATGTGTTAACTCGCGAGCTATATCGTGATTTTAAAAAAAATAACACGCTGACTAAATAGCCAATACATTCGCTATACTGGTTATACCTTGAGGTACAGCTAGGCTACACTCACTTATAGCCTAGCTGCACCTCAAACGATTTAGAGTATACAAAGCGAGTACCTTCATGAGAGGTGCCGGCTTTTATTTATCGTGCTAGAATAGCCCTCAATGTATACTTTCAAACTTGTTCACTATGAAATTCCCCGGTCAACGTAAATCAAAGCATTACTTTCCTGTTAGTCTTAAAGATCCGCTGTTACAGCCTATTAAAGAACGTATGGATGACAGTGAAAACTGCAAATCTTATATTGTCGGCATTGACCAAACCTTGGTAGATATTGAAGCTAAAGTCGATGATTCGTTTATTGAACGTTATCAGCTCAGTAAAGGTCATTCGTTAGTTATTGAGGATGATGCAGCAGAAGCGCTGTATGAAGAGTTAACCAGTAATTCATTAATTACGCATGAGTTTGCGGGGGGCACTATTGGCAATACACTGCACAACTATTCAGTGCTTGCTGATGACCGTTCAGTCTTGTTGGGTACGATGTGTAACAACATTCAAATAGGAAGCTATTCTTACCGATACCTATGCCATACCTCAAGTCGTATGGATCTCAACTACTTGCAAGGGGTTGATGGGCCTATTGGGCGTTGTTTTACTTTGATTACTGAAAACGGTGAACGAACATTTGCCATTAGTCCGGGGCATATGAATCGCTTACGCCCTGAAAGTATTCCAGAAGAAATTATTGCAGGCGCTTCAGCATTAGTATTAACCGCTTACTTAGTACGCTGTAAACCCGGTGAGACCATGCCTGAAGCGACCATGCAAGCGATCCATTATGCTAAAAAACACAATGTCCCTGTGGTATTGACGTTAGGGACTAAATTTGTGATTGCACAAGATCCGCAATTTTGGCGTGATTTTCTTGCAGAGCATGTATCAGTAGTAGCAATGAATGAAGATGAAGCATTAGAACTCACTGGTTTTAATGATCCCTTACTTGCCTCTGATATGGCACTAAATTGGGTTGATCTTGTTTTGTGTACCGCAGGGCCATCAGGGCTTTATATGGCCGGTTACACTGAAGAGGCTTTTAAACGAACAACTCAACACCCGTTGCTACCGGGAGCGATTGCTGAATTTAATTTGTATGAATTTAGTCGAGCTATGCGTAGACAGGATTGTGATGTTCCAATGCGCATCTATTCACACATTGAGCCTTACATGGGGGGGCCTGAAAAAATCATGAACACGAATGGCGCAGGTGATGGTGCGTTATCGGCTTTATTACATGATATTACGGCTAATTCCTATCATCGCATGAATGTACCTAATTCAAGTAAACATAGCCGTCAATACTTAACTTACTCTTCTCTGGCGCAAGTATGTAAGTATGCTAATCGTGTTAGTTATCAAGTACTTTCTCAACATTCACCGCGTTTAACACGGGGTTTACCAGAAAAAGAAGATAGTTTAGAAGAATCTTACTGGGAACGATAATTTTTACGAAGTATTTGTATAAACAATACCTCATGGTGTAAAGCCTTGGGGTATTTTTTTGTGGGGAGAAAAAGAAAAAACCCCCACACAGTGGGGGAAGGAGGACACAAAAAATATCATCAATAATGGTTTAGGCGAGATTAAGTATAGCTACTCATATGTTCTAAAAAATGAAGAAAATATGAATAAATTTATTATTGATGTTTCTTATTTAGATTTATTTCAGGATTAAATATCATCGCTGATAGTATCACGAGAGAAAGCAAATATTATCTAATTGATCTTTATTTAAAAAGAGTCAACTGTGTTTTTAGGCGACTAGCAGATAGGGTATTTTTGACAGAATTGACTAATAATTTGAAACAAATAAGAAAAATAAATCTATTGGCGCTCAATTGTGAATACGGAGTGGGATAGGTCATGCTTTATCCCACTCCATCAATAATTTTAATGTTGTGTTACCAACGTACTATTTATTAAAAAGATTACGCTTGTTTCGCAACGGCTATTGGCTGTTCCTGATGAGCATTCTCCAGTGCTTTTTCATCTTCGGCCTCATAACGCATCGCTTGTGGTACTGAAATTTTGATAGCGATGAAGACGGCTAGGAAACCGCCAACCAGTTTGCCCAGTAAAATTGGGATCACAAGATTTGGCTGGAAGTTTGCTGTGAATGCTAAGTGGTCACCAATGGTTGCTTGAGCACAAACACCAAATGCCACACACAGTACTTTATCTCTTGCACGCATATCTTTAAATAAATGATAGGTTGCGATGATATTTGCCATTACCATGATAAAACCTAACGACCCGCTTTCGGTTAACTTTAAACGACGACTAAGCGAACGAACTAAAGGTTTGCAGTAGCGCTGGAACAAGTAGCAAATAGGGAAAGTCCCTGCCAACATGATGCCAATATAGCCAGCGATCTCGATGGCTCGGAATAACTCATTTTGATCGGCAAATAGCGGATCGAAACCCCACACCCCAAACACTTTTGTGAATACGCCTGTAAAGTGTTCTACAATCGAGAATGCCAGTACTAGCTTGACGAAAGCATCCATGATCTTACCAAAAATCAAAAAGCCGGTAACCATCATCATAGGACGATACTTCAAGCCAGCGGCAAGCAAGAAGCAGAACACAAACAGCGGCATTAAGTACTGTAGCATGGTCAGGAAATCAAGAGTCAAATGGTGTGCTGCTGGTGAATTAGTCGAGATAATATCTCTAACAGGGATATTATTGAAGGTGATCAATAATAACGATGCCAATACACCGAAAGGTATTGAAATCAGCCCTGCCATTGCGCCTAGTGCAAGGTATTTGTGATCTTTGCGGTTTAGCATAGTTAAACCAACAGGGATCAAATAGACAATAGTTGCTCCAGAGGTATAACCGATTAGCATCGCCGTGATCCACATATCGCGGTTAGTGGTCAATGCATCTGCTAGCTGGTATCCCCCCATGTCAACCGCAATAATGGATAATGCGGCAATGGAAACATCGGAGCCAACGGATGAGAATACTGGCCCAAGTATATAAGAGATAAGTTGAGAAAGCAGAGGTACAGCTGCCATTATCCCCGCTTGCGCTAAAAATACTGGGCCAATGGAGAAAATACCATTAACAAACTCTTTCCCTAAATCACTGGTAGGTCTAACAATTGAGGCGACGGCGCCGACAACAGCGCCCACCATAATCAAATAAATAATGTAATTACCGAATTCAGCCATAGTAGGGTTTCCTTTTATTATTTTATTAGTGTCTTAATTGGCGAGAACGGGCGATAATATCCCGATATTGCTCCATGACACCTTGCATGCAGGTGCCATCCGGTTGTGTCACGGTGGCATTACGTCTTACTGTCATCTCGTGTGAGATCCCCAACCCTTTACGGGCGAGCAGTGCGGCACCTAAAGCCGTAACTTCACGATTTGCTGGTGTTTCAATATTTTTTTGTAATAAATTAGCGAGAAATTGTTTGAAATATTGGTTGGACGATAACCCTCCATCAACTGAAATTGATTTTCCTAGTGGTGAAATTTTTTCCATTGCAAAAATGACTTCTGCGGAGCGTGCTGCAATGCCTTCTAATACGGATTGCATCATGTCTTTTTTATCGGTATCTAGGGATAGCCCAGCCCAAAGCCCTGCGGCGCTACGATCCCAATAGGGGCATCCTAATCCAGAAAGTGCGGGAACAAAGGCTAAACCGCGTTTGATGGCGGGTTCAGCTCTGAAATCGGCTAACTCATCAAATTGCTCAAATAAGCCAATTTTTTTAGCCCAGTTAATTGCAGAGGCTGCGTTGTAAACACCACCATCCAAGCCGAAAACGGGAGGTTCATCAGGGAATTTCCAACAAAGTGTTGGCAATAATCCGCTTTCATGAGTTTGAGGAATATCAGCCCCGGTTAGTGCTTGTAGAAAGGCACCAGTACCAAAGGTGATTTTTGCATCACCTTTATCACGACAGCCATGTCCGAATGTTCCTGCGAATTGGTCGACAATAATTGCCGTAACAGGCGTTAAATGGCCATCAAGATTAATCGCGCCAAAATCGCCAATATTGTCACGTAATGGTGGTAAACAATGGATTGGCACGCCAAATATTTCACACAGTTGTTCATCCCACTGTAATGTGTGGATATTCAATAATGAGGTTCGTGAAGCTGAATTATAATCGGTAACATAGACACCACATAGCCGATCTAAAAAGAAGGCATCCATAGTGCCAATACGTAACTTGTTTTTATCTGCTAATGTTTTGGCTCCGACAACATTATTAATAATCCATCCCATTTTGCTGGCAGAAAAATAAGGATCCAGTGGTAGCCCTGATTTAGCCTGCACAATAGGCCCCAAGCCGGCATCTTTAAGTTGCTGAATCGTTTTCTCTGTTCGCAAGTCTTGCCAAACAATGGCGTTATAGAGTGGGCGCTTGCTATCAGCATCCCAAGCAACAATGCTTTCACCTTGATGGCAAATACCAATCGCATCAACTACATCACAGCTATATAAGCACTTTAATATATTTGCCAGTATCTCTTCAGGATCATGTTCCACCCAACCACTGTTCAGTGTGATCTGCTTATGAGGAATACTCATTGGGGAATGATAGTGGCCGCTTTCGTCGAAGACGACAACCCGGGTTCCCGTAGTTCCCTGATCGATTGCAGCGTAACGTTGATTGAGCATCGCATCGTTTCCTCATCTCTATACTCGTCATACTTCAAGTTGCAACTTTGTTGAATACGCTCATTCGCATCAGTCACGTTTCTAACGACTTATTCACTTGTCGCTTTGTTGAGTACGTTTACTCGAATGATAACCCTCTTTTAGCAACGGTCTGTATGTCTTGAATTCTGTTGAGCCTAAATGTTGTAAATTGGTCTGTTTTTTTGCTTACTATCGTTCAATCGGAAATAAAATCCACAAAAAACTCACATTATGTTTCACTGATGTGACAAATATCACAATAAAGCAACAATGTGGAATGGTTTTGGGTTTTGTTTGATGTTTGTGTTGTTTTTTGAGTTGTTATTGTGGTTATTGTGTGGTTTTATGTGTGCAAGTGTTAAGTAAAGGATCTCAGCCATGGATATTAATAATAAAAAAATTTGGGATGTCATTGTCATAGGCGGTGGTGTCATTGGCTGTGCGGTGACCCGTAAGTTTACATTGATGGGTGCTAAAACATTATTGCTTGAACGAGGCGGTGATATTTTGTCAGGTGCCAGTAAAGCGAATAGTGCGATATTACATACAGGTTTTGACGCCCCACCAGGGAGCCTTGAACTCGCTTGTATGCAAGAGGGATATCGGGAATTTAAACAAATTCAACATAAAATGAATTTACCTATATTGGAAACTGGCGCTCTAGTCGTTGCTTGGAATGATGAGCAACTTAGCAAACTGGAAGGCATAGTTGAACAAGCACACACCAACAATGTGATGGACGTGGCTTTGATTGATAAAGAAGAGCTTTATCGACGTGAACCTAAATTAGCCGAAGGGGCGTTAGCGGCGGTGATTGTTCCGGGGGAAGCGGTGATAGACCCATGGAGCACACCATTGGCTTATTTAACCCAAGCGGTAAAGCACGGAGCTGAGTATCAATTTCATTGTGAGGTAACTGCGGGCAGTTTGAATGGCGGTTTGTGGAAATTAACCACATCAAAAGGTGAGTTTTCTGCCCGATTGGTGATCAATTGTGCCGGTATTAATGGTGATATTGTTGAATCGATATGTCATCCATCGCCATTCCAAATAAAACCACGTAAAGGGCAATTCTTAGTTTATGACAAAGCCGCTGCGGCGGATATTAATGCCATTATCTTACCTGTGCCAACCGCGATAACCAAAGGCGTTTTGCTGTGCAAAACCATTTTTGGCAATTTATTACTAGGCCCTACCGCAGAAGAGCAGCAAGATCGTTGGAAAGCGGAAGTTAAACAGGAAGTGCTTGAAGATTTGATTTCTCAGGGAGCAAATATGTTGCCATCACTTCATAATTATAGTGTGACGGCAACCTATGCGGGTTTACGGCCTGCTACGCAAGAAAAACATTATCAAATCGCTGATTATCCTGATAAACAGTGGATATGTGCTGGTGGGATCCGTTCAACAGGGCTGACTTCAGCACTGGGGGTAGCAAGCCATCTCGCCTCACTGTATCAGCAAAATTTCGAACCGCTATTTGAATTGTCTCCACCCACTGAGCTCATTTGGCCGCAAATGCCAGTATTGTCTGATTATCATCAACGTGATTATCAATGCAAAAATAATGGTGGCATTGTATGCCATTGTGAACTCGTGACTCAACGAGAAATAGAAGCAACGTTTGATTCCGATATACCACCTGAATGTCTTGGTGCGCTTAGACGCAGAACCCGAGTCATGATGGGGCGTTGTAATGGTTTCTATTGCAGTAGTCAAGTGGCTGAAATTATTAATGGTCGTTTTGACAACAGCTTAGCCGTGGAGGCGGTAAAATGAATTTAAATTATGATGTCATTATTATCGGTTCCGGTCCTGCTGGCGTAGGTGCGGCGCTGTCATTGCGTCGTCGTGGGATCCACAATATTGCGATTTTAGAGCGTGAAGCCCACGCTGGCGGTGTTCCTCGTCACTGTCAACATCCTACTTTTGGCTTATTAGCGTTTAAACGACCCATGAAAGGTAACCAATTTGCTGAAAAAATTGTCAGCAACCTTGGTGATACGGCTATTTTTACCCGTAGCACGGTGATAGATATACTACCGCAAGGCGTGCTAAAGGTTTCAACGCCTGATGGTATTGTTGAAATGCGGGCGAAACGTATTTTAATTGCCACTGGTGTTCGTGAAACACCGCGCCATCCTCGATTAGTATCAGGGCTGCGCCCTCAAGGTGTATTAACTGCGGGGGCATTACAGCAATTTGTGTATCTCAAAGGGAAAAAGCCTTGCTTAAACCCAGTTATCGTGGGAAGTGAATTAGTCAGTTTTTCTGCCTTGTGGACGTTAAAGAATGCAGGGGTTAAAGCTCAGGCA
Organism: Providencia sp. PROV236; assembly: GCF_033676985.1. Lineage (NCBI taxonomy): Bacteria > Pseudomonadati > Pseudomonadota > Gammaproteobacteria > Enterobacterales > Morganellaceae > Providencia > Providencia sp. PROV236. The sequence continues at coordinate 1,237,861 of NZ_CP096297.1, forward strand.
ATGATAGAAAGCGGTGAGCGAATATTAGCGTTTAAAGCTGCAACCTTATTTGCTAAAGCAATGGGCACACCTTTGTATCTTAATAGCAAGATCATTGAGATTGGTGGCTTAGAGCGTGTGGAATATGTGGTTATTGAGACCGCAGGTAAAACACAGAAAATAACCTGTGATGCTGTTATTTTTACTGGCAGTTTTGTCGGCGAAAATACCCTGATCCGTAAAAGTCACCTTGATTTTGATGCGAGTACAGGAAAACCAGTCACCGATCAATTTAGTCGTTGCTCTGACCCGAGTTACTATGCTGCGGGGAATATGCTGCATCCTGCCGATATGGGGGATCAGTGCTATCAAGAGGGCATATTAACGGGACAATATATTGCAGAAGATTTACTTGAAAACCATCATCAAGAGGTCGTTAGACATACACCACGGATCCCAGTGAAATTTGCTGAACCAATTCGATTTAGCGTACCTGCATGTATTGATTATACGAGCCAGAAAATTGAACTAGTTGATTTTAATATTAAAGTGAATTCAGCATTCACGGGAACTATTCAAGTGGTTGCGGGTAATACAGTTCTTTATAAGAAAAAAATTCGTTGCTTACCGACTCGTCGTATCCTATTGAAAGGTATTGATTTAACAAAAATTAAGCCTGATGCTACGGAAATTTGCATCAGTGTTGTATAGTGCTGTAAATGTTAAATAATTGAGAAGGGTAAAACTATGTCTGAGGGGCGTTCTTCTAAGGTACGGCACCAAACTATTATCGAGTTGCTTTCGACTCAAGGGCAGGTGTATGTACAGGATCTTGCTAAGCAATTTGATGTTGCGCAAGAGACTATCCGGCGAGACCTCAGTAAGTTGGAATCTCAAAAATTATTGAAAAAAGTCCATGGTGGTGCAGTTAATATTCAATCAAAATTTGAGCGTAATTTTTCTGAACGAGCCCAAGCTGCTGTGGATGAGAAAAAGGCGATAGCCGTGAAAGCGGCATCGTTGATCAAGCCAGGTGACACGTTATTTATCGATTTTGGCACCACAACATTTGAATTTAGCCAGAGGGTTAAATTGATTGATAATATAACAGTCATTACGAATTCGCCGTTATTAGCAAATACATTACAAGAGAACCCAACAATAGAAACCATTTTAATTGGTGGGCAATTTAATGCCGCTCTTAATGCTTGCTTAGGTGGGATCGCATTAAAAAATATTACTGAATTTTTTGCTGACTATGCTGTGATTGGGGCTGGTGCAATACATCATTTACATGGCGTGATGGATCAACATGTTGATGAAGCTGCCATTGCACAGAAAATGATGGAAAATAGCGACAAATTAATGGTATTGGCCGATTCGACTAAAACAAATAAGCATGCGATTAATGTTGTGACAGGGTGGGAAAATATTGATTATTTAATAACAACCTGTAAAGAATTTAAATTAACCGATAATAAAAAACGTTCTAAAACAAAGATTATTGTGGCAGAACTCACATAATAATTTGTACTAAAAAAATAATAAAAATCTTATTAAAGAATAATATTTTTTTATTCTTTATGGATTTTTTATCCAAAATTTAATTAACCAACACCAGGGGTTAACTATGAAACTGTACTTTATTGCGTGTCCTTACTCAGATCCAGACAGTAGTGTGGTTGAAATGCGTTTTCAAGAATGTACTAAAGTCGCTGCTGAACTGGCACTAAAAGGTATTGCAACTTATAGCCAAATTACGATGACGCATCCAATTAACAAGTATTTACTACAGCAAGGGAAAAAAGTTACTTGGTCAGAGATTGATATGGCCTTTCTTTCCCGTTGTGATGGCTTAATCGTCTTAACACTTGATGGTTGGGATAGAAGCAGTGGAGTTGCCGCAGAGATAGATTATTTTAAACAAAAAGGCATGCCAGTTTGGACTTATGAGGAGTTTTTACAACACTTTTAACGCAATAACAGGTGTTATCAGTATTAATAAGTTATAAATCGCCAAGAGATTTTTAATTAAAATAAATTAGGAAACCAACTCATTGATTTTCGGATGATAACACGGAGTGGGAAAAACATTGCTTGGTCAACAATTTTAAATAAGGGAAGCTAAAGCTTCCCTTATTCGTATTATCATTAATGAGAGGGTTTTAGGTACTGAGCAAGATCTTTTGCTTCAGCCTCTTTTGATGTTGGTTCATCATCAATAGAGCAACCATATTCAGTCACATCATTACACATAAAAGTTGCCATCGCTTTGGCAATTTCGTGTTCACCTATAATGATATGATCAGCGCCACGCTCTTTAATAAAGCTGACTTCATCATCATAGTGGGCACGCACAATCACAGAAATATCAGGATTGAGTTCTTTAGCGTGGGTGACAATTTCACCTGCCTCATAACCATTCGGGATCGTCAATAAGAGCGTTTTAGCACATTCAATACGTGCAAGACTGATAATATCTTTATTTGCACCATTGCCTAAAATAGCGCTAAAACCATTTTCTGCCAGCTCTTCAAACTTCGCTCGCGTATCTTCAACCACGACCAATGGAATATTACGGCGGCGCAGTTTATCCGCTAGCATTCCACCAACACGACCATAGCCAACGATAATTGCATGACCACAAATATCGACAGGGATTTGTGTCTCTTCTTCTAGTGTTTCTTCGAGTAGTTGCTCTTCGATAGTTTCGGTTTTTTCTAAGTACTTATCCAGTAAGCTAAATAATACCGGATTTAGCATAATCGAGACAATCGCACCAGCGAGCACAAGGTTTTGTGCCTCTTTATCCATGACACCGAGTGCCATGCCCATACCTGCTAAGATAAAGGCAAACTCACCGATCTGTGCAAGGCTGACGGATATAGTGAGTGCTGTTCGCCGCGAATGGCCAAACATACGGACTAATAATAATGCAGCCGCTGACTTACCAATAATAATAATTGCGAGAACTGCGATCACACCTAATGGATGCTCAAGCAATACCACAGGGTCGAACAGCATACCAACAGAAACAAAGAACAGAACTGCAAATGCATCTCTCAATGGTAACGTATCTTGTGCCGCACGATGGCTCAGCTCAGACTCATTGAGTACCATACCGGCAAAGAAAGCACCTAGGGCAAAAGAGGCATCAAATAGGGCAACAGCTGCATAGGCGATCCCCAGTGCTAAAGCAAGCACCGCAAGAGTAAATAGTTCACGAGAACCAGTTGAAGCCGTACGTGATAAAATCCATGGAATAACACGACGACCAATCACTATCATAATGATAATAAAGGCAACAACTTTACCAATAGTCCAAGCAAGACCTAACAGTAATTCACTAAAGCTTGCTTGTTCAGAATTCATAATAGCAGCAGCAGCTGGTAATAGAACTAACGTCAGTACCATGGCTAAGTCTTCAACGATCAACCAACCGATAGCTATTTGCCCGCGCTGACTTTCAATAAGCTGCCGTTCTTCTAAGGCACGCAGTAATACAACGGTACTGGCGGTGGATAAACACAGACCAAAAACAATCCCTGAGAACGTTCCCCAACCAAATAGCGTAGAAAGGCCTAAACCTAAAAGTGTAGCAACGGCAATTTGTGCAATAGCCCCTGGAATCGCTATGGCTTTAACCGCTAACAAATCCTTTAACGAAAAGTGTAAACCAACACCAAACATTAGCAATATAACGCCAATTTCAGCTAATTCAGGAGCGAGAGTCGTATCGGCAACAAAACCCGGTGTAAAAGGACCGGCTAAAACACCAGCTGCAAGGTAGCCCACGAGAGGGGATATTTTTAATCGCTGAGCGATCATACCTAACAAATATGCAAGGGCGAGACCACCAACAATGGTTGTGATTAAGGGCGTAGAATGCTCCATTTAGTCTCCTCTAAAATTCCCATCATACTTCGAACCGTAGCGTTGTTGGTTTCGTTCATCCGCCCCAGTTACATATTTAGCTATGCAATTTAGGAATTAAGTCACTTTTCGACAGGCTACAATTCTAATTACTTTGGGATATTAATTTATATTGTGAATAGCAGAATTGCTATTTTAGCGTTATTTGAGAAAAATTTCCTTAAAAAATTTCAATGTTTTTTAAATAAAAGTGCTTTTTTAGTGCTAAATCGTTACAAAGATGTCATTTATGTGATTTTTTGTTGAGTTTTAAGTGGGATATAGATAGATGTGCCCATACTTATTTTTTGATAACTATGGGCAAAATAAAGAAAAATAACTATTTTTGTTCTAGATTTGGTAATAATACGGTAAAAATGCCAAGTAATGGCAAAAAAGCACAATATTGATAAACTTGTTCAATACTTGTCTTATCAGCAATTTGCCCTAGCACCGCCGCACCAACGCCTCCCATACCAAATGCTAATCCAAAAAACAGCCCTGAAACCATACCTGTTTTACCGGGGATCAGCTCCTGAGCATAGACTAAAATAGCCGAAAACGCGGATGCCAGTACCAACCCGATGATAACGGTTAAAATACTTGTCCAGAAAAGAGATGCATGTGGTAACAGCAAAGTGAAAGGCGCAACACCTAAGATAGAAAACCAAATAACGTATTTACGGCCAATCTTGTCGCCTACAGGGCCACCAATCATGGTGCCTGCTGCAACAGCGAATAAGAAGATAAATAAATGTATCTGTGCGTTTTGTACTGAAACGCCGAATTTATCAATTAAATAAAAAGTGTAATAGCTACTAATACTGGCTAAATAGAAGTATTTAGAAAACACCAAAATCAATAGTACCGTTAATGAGCCAATGACGACCTTACGAGGAATAACTTTAATTTCAATATGATGAGCAGGTTTTTTGCTTGCAGCACGGTGCCGTTGTTTGTACCAACGGCTTACTTGCAATAGAACAACAATCGCTAAAAGTGCTGCTAATGAGAACCAGCCCACATTACCTTTACCATAAGGTTCGATCACTAGTGCTGCTAATAATGGACCTAAAGAGGAACCTAAATTCCCTCCGACTTGGAAAAATGATTGAGCGAGACCATGACGCCCACCAGAGGCCATACGTGCAACTCGCGATGATTCGGGATGAAAGACCGAAGATCCTGTACCCACTAATGCTGCGGCTAACAAAATCACAGGGAAAGTTTCCGCCATGGCTAGCAGCAATAACCCCGTTAGGGTAAAGCCCATTCCGATTGGCAATGAGTATGGTTGTGGATGCTTATCAGTATAGTAGCCAATAATTGGTTGCAATAACGAAGCGGTGATTTGATAGGTTAGGGTGATCAACCCTATCTGTGCAAAACTTAGTGAAAAATCGGATTGCAATAATGGGTAGATAGCAAGTATCAGCGATTGGATCATATCATTGAGCAAATGAGAAAAGCTGATCGCACTCAGGATACTAAAAACCGTTTTTCCTGTTTTGCCTATAGGTTTAGATGGCGTGGTATTACCGGGGTTACTTGCTTGTTCACTCATAATGATTAACTTCTGGTTGTGGTTGCAGAATGGTGTTACATAATTGTTATCAATATAACCCATATATAATTTATTTGAATCAATAAATATCACGGGTAAAAAAATCACTAACTAGATTAATTTGATTGATGTCTCAATTTAATGAAACAAGGGGTGATTTATGCAGTCTGTAACCGACTATGGTCGCAATTTTATGCTATATACTCTAAATAATTCGAGATTCAGTTAGGTGATAAGTGAGCAAGTCACTAGGCGTATAGAAAATTATGTGACTGGTGTGAGTGAACGTAGTCAACAATGCTAAAACTTGAAATATGATGAGTATAAAACACCCTTTTAATCATCTACACATATCATACAAAATTCATCAGCTCTAAATAATTCTAGATGCAACAAGAACAGTTAATATCGACGCTGCAACTTGAACTATAACGAGTATAGTGTATAGCAGGGAGAAAAAGATGAAGTTAACCTTTAAAGCATCCGTATGTGCATTAACGGTATCTTTAGCCTTATTGCCAGCCGCATTGGCAAATGCTTGGGAAAAAGATAAAACCTATAATATTACGATTTTGCACACCAATGACCATCATGGCCATTTTTGGCATAACGATCATGGCGAATACGGTTTAGCGGCACAAAAAACGGTGGTTGATGAAATTCGTGATGAAGTGGCTAAACAAGGTGGCAGCCTTTTACTACTTTCTGGAGGTGATATTAATACGGGTGTTCCAGAGTCAGATTTACAAGATGCTGAGCCTGATTTTAAGGGCATGAATTTAGTGGGTTACGATGCGATGGCATTAGGTAACCATGAGTTTGACAATACACTTGATGTATTACGCACCCAAGAAAAATGGGCTAATTTCCCGTTCTTATCTGCGAATATATATCAAACCAGTACGGGTAAACGCCTATTTAAACCGTATCAAATTTTCGATAAGCAAGGGGTAAAAATTGCGGTATTAGGTCTAACGACGGATGACACTGCAAAATTAGGTAATCCTGCAAACTTCCCTGATGTTGAGTTTAGAACGCCAGCCCTCGAAGCCAAAAAAGTGGTTGAAGAGCTTCGTGAAACCGAGAAGCCAGACATTATTATCGCGGCAACCCACATGGGCCACTATGATGATGGCCAACACGGTTCAAATGCACCGGGTGATGTGGAAATGGCACGTAGTTTGCCTGAAGGTTACTTAGATATGATTGTTGGTGGACATTCACAAGACCCCGTTTGTATGTCCGCAGAGAATAAAAATTACAAACAGGTTGATTATGTACCGGGAACGCCTTGCGCCCCTGATAATCAAAATGGAACATGGATAGTACAAGCTCATGAATGGGGTAAATATGTTGGTCGAGCTGATTTTGAATTTAAAAATGGTAAGTTTACGCTGAAACATTATCAATTAATTCCCATTAATCTGAAGAAAAAAGTGACTAAAGATGATGGGACTAGCGAACGTGTTTATTACACTCAAGAAATTGCGCATAACCCAGAAATGATGAAGCTGTTGACACCTTATCAAGAAAAAGGTGGCGAACAATTGAATGTTAAAGTTGGGGCAGTTGATGGCAAACTTGAAGGTGACCGTAGTAAAGTTCGTTTTGTTCAGACCAATATGGGGCATCTACTGCTAGCGGCACAAAAAGAGCGAGCTGGAGCGGATTTTGCGATTATGAGTGGCGGCGGAGTGCGTGACTCAATCGAAAGCGGTGATATCACTTATAAAGATGTATTGAAAGTTCAACCCTTCACCAATGAATTAGTGTATGTGGACTTCAAAGGGAGTGAAGTATTACCTTATTTGCAGGCCGCTGCGAATATGAAACCGGATTCAGGGGCTTATGCTCAATTTTATAATGTTAGTCTGACATTAAACGCAGATGGTAGCATCAGCGATGTGAAAATTGATGGTAAACCTGTTGATCCACAAAAAACCTATCGTATGGCGACATTGAATTTCAATGCGATCGGTGGTGATGGATATCCGAAAATTGATAGTCATCCAAGCTATGTGAATACAGGCTTTGTCGATGCCGAGGTGCTGAAAGGCTATATTGAGAAGCACTCACCACTTAAAGCGGCTGATTACCAGCCAAAAGGTGAGATTGTTTATAAAAAATAGTTCTACTATTTTTTAAATCAAAGCCTTATCGTTATTTTGACGATAAGGCTTTCAAACATATACGACAAGTGACTTGTTGAAATAGGTGATAAAGCCTATAACCAAATGACGGTTTTTTATTGTCTAAACTCGTTATACTTCAAGTTGCAGGGTTGTTGGCTACACTCAGCGAGTCGAGTCACATATTTTATTTATGCTCCCTGCCTATCTTCACTTGTCGCCTACCTGCATCTCGAATTATTTAGAGTATATATGCTCTACTACTTAGTTATTACTTGGATGGCTAAGAACCCAATCCCCTACAACCCTAGTTCCATCGCAATAATATTTCGCTGAATATCCGATGTTCCCGAATAAATTAATGAAGCGATGGAGTCTCGAATGCCTCTTTCTGCCGGGCTATTAGCTAAATAACCTTGAGCGCCATAAAGCCGAAAAACATCAAGAGAAAACTTGGTATAGGTTTCAGAAACAAATAATTTAGCGCTGGCCGCTTCAAGAAATGCATTATGTCCCTCATCCTTGAGCCTAGCGACACGATAAATCATTTCTCTGGCCGCATCTAAGCTGACTTTCATATCAACAAGCCGATGTGAGACAGCCTGATTTTTACTGATAGCGTGAACAAATTGTTTTCGCGTTCGCGCATGCTGGATACCGTTTTCAAGCTGCCGTTGCATGGTTCCTAGTGCACTTGCGAGTAAGCAGCCACGTTCATTTTCCATGGCATTTTCAAAAATAGCCATACCTCTACCTATTTTGCCCAACACTGAACTAACAGGGATCCGACAATCTTTTAGGGTAATTTTGCCCATTTGTGCAGTGCGCATTCCCATTTTAGGTAATGGAGAGCTAATCTCTAGGCCGGGCGTGCTTGAGGGAACAAGAAATGCAGTAATACCAAGTGGATCTAAATTTGGATCTAGATTTGCGTAAATGACAAATAGATCCGCGATAGGGGCATTGGTGATATAGCATTTAGTCCCATTTAAAATGTAATGGCCATCTTGTTTAACAGCTTGAGTTTGCATTGAGAAAACATCTGAACCTGCTTGTTCTTCAGTCGAGGCATTAGCGCCAATCATTGAACCATCAAGTAGGCTAGGAAGAAATTGGGCTTGTTGCTCAGGGGTTCCATGTGCGATTAATGGCAGAACTACAGTCCATAGATGCGCATTGATAGAAAATAATAACCCATTGTCTTCACAGCCATAGCCTAAGCCTTCCATAACGGCAATCAGTTCAGTTCGAGTCGCACCTTTACCGCCAAATTTTTCAGGTATAGCGAGACGAAATAATCCGAATTCAGCGCATTTTATCCATCCTTCGTGGTCGAACATCGCTAAATGTTCAGTAAGTGCCAGATCTTTATATAAGTGTTTATGTGCAAATTGCCTTGCATGATGATTTAAATCTTGCAACTTCAGAGGTCGATCGTTGAGCATAATACCTCCAATTTTTTGTAATCAGTTTTTCCCGTAGATGTCCGTGGAATAGAGTTTAAATAATGAAAAAGGTCGGGCAACATATAGCGAGCAAGGTGATTGTGGCAGTATTGATGCAAATTTAGAGAAGAAACTTGAGCTGTTTTTGCAACGATAAAAGCATAAATACGGGTATTCGAGTGAATTGTCTGACTGACAACGGCACACTCCATTAAGTCTGGATGTGTTGTGAGTATTTTTTCTATTTCATCAAGTTCTATTCGGTAACCAAGACGTTTAATCATCCGGTCATTACGCCCAAGAAAAATAAACCCTTCTTTATCAGAGAAACGCACTCTATCCCCTGTGTTATACCAACGTTTACCCTCTAACCAAACTAACTTTGCAGCCATTTGTTCTGGTGAATTCCAATAATTATCGGTAACAGAAGGCCCTGTAATACACAGCAAACCAGTTTCGCCATGTGGAACAATACGATGTTCCTGCTCATCTATGATGATTGCTTCACAGTGTTTACATGGAAAACCTATGGGTAATGGATTGATACGACTTTCTGGAATATTTGATGGTACAGGATAAAAGGTACATACATTCGTTTCAGTGGGGCCATATAAGTTGTAATAACTCGGAGCAGGCCAATGATGCATCAGTAAACGTAACTTCGAGATAGGGAAAACCTCCCCAGCAAAAAGAACAAGGCGTAGTTTGTTTTGGGGAGGAGGTGTTGAAAGTCGCTGGAAGTGCTCCGCTAGCATGCCTAATATTGCTGGTGCAGAATACCAAACAGTAATTTCTCTGTTTGAAATAAATGCGGCTAAATGTCGAGGGCTTGCGGCAATGTCTGAATCAATAAGGTGTATACAGGCACCATGTTTTATGGCGACATAAATATCAAAAATAGATAAATCAAAATGAAATGGCGCGTGGCTAGAAACGTGATCGTGTTTGGTAATGGCAAATGTTGAAGATGCCCATTCAATAAAAGAAATGGCATTAGCATGTGTTATCTCTACGCCTTTTGGGACACCAGTAGAGCCCGAAGTATATAAAATATAAGCTAACCGATTTAATTCAGATGGATAGTGTGGATATGCGTCGATATCATCTTGTGTTGGATCTACTGTAGGATAATCTAATAGGTCATTGCTTTGGTTTATTCTTTTTTCTTGAATAATAATAATACGGGACTTAAATTGTGGCTCTGACGCTATCAGTGTTTTTGCTAGTTCGCTGGTTGTTAAAATAGCTTGTACTGAGCAGTTATTGAATATTGTTGCTGCTCGAGTTGTTATACTCTCCGCATCCACCGGAACATAGGCTGCCCCTAGACGAAGTACACCGAAAATACTCGCGAGTGTCAGTGATGTCTTGTGCATTAATATTCCAACACGATCGCCAGAAACAACATGGTGTTGATGAAGTGATGTAGCGATCCTATCGGCAGCATTAGAAAGCTCTTGATAGGTCAAAGAGAGTTCATTTGAATCGACAACCGCTAATGCATTAGGAAATTGCGCGACTGTATTATTTAAATAATAGATAATATCAGTCGGTTGTGAATTTATAAGCTGTTAGCCCATATTTTATCTCTCTAATAATTTATTTTCTATGTAATCAGTTATTTTGTTAATTGAAATAAAGTATTTTCGAGGATCACTAATACCAACATCGATATCAAAAGTATCTTCAATAAAAGCTACGATGCGCACAATAGAAAGGGATGACAAGATACCTGACTCAATTAAATTAAAGTCATCAGATAATGTTTTATGACTTCCTTTAAGTATATCTTGGTGAATAAGAGTACGGACTTTGATTAAAATATCAGACATAAAATTATCCTTATAAATATATGTTATGAAAAAACGATTATTTATGGTTAATAACAGAAGCAGGGGCGGGAGGCGTACCTGTGATCACATTTGGCCAGCGGAATACGGCAGCAGAAGCTTCACTATGCGCGCCATAAGCATATAACATGATAATTTCACCGGGTTTTATGCGCTGTTGAACTACCGCGGTATACAGATTAAAAGGCATAACAACTGGACCCGTATAAGCTGTGCTAGGAAAAGTGTTGATGACCTTTTCTTTATCGATCCCTAATGCATTTGCGGAAAATTCAGCATGCCAAGCAGTCGGTGCATTCGCTGCTACACATTGAACGTCATCAACAGTGAGTTCCGCTTTACGCAATGCACCATCGACGGTATACCTAAGGTGAGACTCTGAAGTTTTACGTAGCATATGTGTGACAGAAGCATCTGCACGCACCCGTATACGTTGTTTAAGTGGGAAATGTTTATCTTCGACGGTATCTAAAAACCATGTCCCACAGGTGCTACCAAGATGTAAGCTGTCAGAGCCCAGTAGCCCAAAACCGTCTTCGACTGGCCCGACAATAAAAGCAGCAGAAGCATCACCATAAAAACGTAAGGCAATATCATCATCATCAATTGCACGTGAAAAAAAGGCAGTTGCAACAACGAGGACTCTATTTTTTTGTCCTGATTTCACTAAAGCACAAGCAGTTAATAAAGCCGCCATTGAACCTGCACAGGTAGCCTCGACATTAAAAGCACCACCTCTAATACTTAATTCGTTAGCAAGGTAACCTGCATCACCTATACCGACACGATCAGCAAACATTGTGGTTGCAATTAAACCATCTATTTCGCTGGCGGATATAGCCGCTGCTTGTAAAACATCAGTAGCCGCTTTCATTCCTAGGGATACAGAGCTTTCATTAGGATCAACAACCACTCTACGTTCGATACTGCCTAAAAAAGGATCTGCGAGATAAGGAGCCATTGCTTCATCATAAAATTGATAGCGTGAATTATGGCGATAAGCTAATTCATTGTTATCGTTATTTTGAATAGTTTCTTCATTCCACCATGAATTAGTTCGTAAACCTTCAGGTAAATGAACAGCAAGAGCTTGGATGCCTACTGATAACATAAACACTCCTTTAATAAATAATAACTATCTATAATATATAAGGTGAAATTAATATTTTTTTTATGGGAAATAATTTCTTCTTAATTAGTTTTGAATTATATGATTAATTAAATATTGCAAATAAAAAAATAAATGTCCATATTGGTTGCTGTTTTAAAATGAATTAATCAAAGAGTTTATTTGTTAATGAATGTTTTATTTGTAGATAGGAAGCTTATTGTTGATAGGTATTTTATGTGCTTAAATATAATAACTTCATTAATATTGATGTGTTATTTTTATTATAAATAGATGAAGAAAGCGCTAGAGTGTCTAACGCTAATATTAATAAGATGGTAGGAATAAATAAAATATGAGTGAATGTTTATTGTAAATATCTCTATCAATTCTGATTAATTATTGTAGCGTCATCTGGAGGTGGGCCTAGGCTTATATTATTCCAACGAAAAATAGCTGCCGAAGCTTCTGTTTGTCCGCCATAGCCATACAGTAAAATAATTTCACCTGGTTTTATCATCTGCTGTGAAGCGGCAGTATAGAGGTTGAAAGGTACCGTGGATAATCCTGCATAAGCAATTTGAGGATAGGTATTAATCACACGAGTTTTATCTATGCCTAAAACGTTAGCCGAAAATTCAGCATGCCAAGCGGTGGTGGTACTTAATGCAACACAGTCAATTTCACCAATTGAAAGTTTTGCTTGGCATAAGGCTCCTTTTACCGTGTGTGTGAGATATTGTTCTGCTGTGGTGCGTATCACTTGTGCATATAAGCGTGAAGGACGCAACCTCATTCGTTGATTAATAGGTAACGACTGATCCTCTATTATATCTATAGGCCAATTACCACTGGTTTGACCTAGATGTAAAGAATCAGAACCTAGCAGCCCAAAACCATTTTCGACGGTTCCGATGATAAAAGCCGTGGATAGGTCGCTGACAAAACGTAAAGCTTTATCGTCATCTATAATGCGAGAAAATAGTGTGGTTGTAACAACTAATACTTTACTTTTAATTCCTGATTTAACTAATCCACACGCGGTGAGTAATGCAGACATTGCGCCATTACACGATGCTTCAATGTTAAATGCTCCTCCTCCTATGCCAAGTTTTTCTGCTATTAGTGCGGCATCCCCAAAACCAAGCCGATCAGGATACATAGATACTGCGATTAAGCCATCAATCTCATTAGCGGATAGATTTGCAGCTTGTAGAGCCTTGGCTGCTGCCTTGACACCTAGTGATACAGATGTTTCATGATTATAAACAACTCTACGTTCAATACTGCCTAAAAAAGGGTCTGTGATATAAGGCTCCATCGCCTTATCATAAGCATAATGTTTTTTATTCGTTAATGTTGGGGGAGGAGTCATACCATAATAGGGAATTGGCTTATTATCCCACCATGAATTAGTTCGCAGTCCTTCAGGTAAATGGACGGCGAGTGCTGTAATTCCAACGGAATGCATATTTTCTCCATTAAATAAAAATAGTGATATTTGATAAAATATTATTCCTCTTTAAATCTAAGTTGGATTAAATTTATAACTTAATAAGAGGGTTGTTGGGCGGAAAATTCTTGTTTTATCTCTATAAATATGTTTTTTTTTATTTTTTTATGCAAGTTATTTTGTAATATTCTATATGTTATTAATGGGATTTAAATAATCTTAGTATAACTTTATTATGGTTGTAATAAATAACTTAGGTTAACTTTAATCTTATTATTAATATAATTAAGTAGGTGAAATGACTTGCGCGATATTGCTTAACAAGTCATTTTTTAATAGTTGTCAAACTATGGTGATAGGCAGAATGATAGAAAATGAGCGCTTATCCCTCTTTTTTTATGTCAGCAAATTTAGCATTTAACACATTAGCTAAATCAGTCGGCGCTAATTCAATATCTAGCCCTCGTTTCCCACCTGAAATAAACATGGTTGCAAATTGCTGTGCTTGGCTATCAATCACTGTTGGTAGACGCTTTTTTTGACCTAATGGACTAATACCACCGATTAAATATCCTGTTACTTTTTGCGCGATTTGTGGATCTGCCATTTCAACTTTCTTAACGTTAAAGACTTTAGCCACTAATTTTAGATCCAACTGCCCTGAAACAGGGGTAACAGCAACAGCAAGGCTTTTTTGATCGCCATTTAGTGCCACAAGTAGCGTTTTGAATACTTGTTTAGCATCTAGACCTAATTTATTGACAGCCTCATCACCAAAATTGTGCTCGCTTGGATCATGATCATAAGGATGAAGAGTAAAGTTAATCTTTTGTTTTTCTAATAATTTAACTGCTGGAGTCATTGTTATACCTATTTGTATTCAATTGCGTAGATAATCGATTAAGCTACCATCACCAAATAAATGTAAAGCGCCAACTGCAACGACATAGTTGCCATCAGGCAATGCTTTTAACCTTGTGCTCCAGTCTTGATTACGTTGTGACATAAGTACCTGATAAACATCATCACTAAATGTTTTAGGTAATGTGATGTTGTTCTCAGGCTGATAATCAAGCCACCAGCTGATCATGGTTTGTAATGAACGGGCATTGGTACGCCAATGTTCTAGCGTATCTTGCAACAAAGGCAAGCCTTCTTGAGGCAGCTTTAACAGTAGCTCAATTTGGGAATCTGTACCTTCAAGCTCAATAATGTTTTTTTGCTGTGATTGTGCGTTACGTAATAGCTGATAATCAATACCATATTGTCCACGTAGGCCGAGTCCTTGAGCTTGCGTCGCTTGTAGGATCAACGCGATTTGCCATGAAGGTAACGTATCAAATTGTGCAGGATCTTGATGAATTTCTTGGCAGTAATGGGTGAATAGAGTGTATTCATCAGTAGTTAAGCGTTGCTGTACTGGCTCACGTAAGTCTTCGTCTTGTGTGAAGGGAGTACGTGTATCCGTAATATCGGCTTCAACAATCAATGCATCAGCGCAGTTTAGTTTATCCAAGAGGATTTCTGACAGCGGGAACATATTGTCCGTACCCATATGGATGCTACCAACAATATGTAATTTTAATTTTTTCGATAATCGTACGTCGATAGCGGGGTAAGGGTAGGCCGGCGCCGCTTCCATATGAAGCCAATTTTTTAAATTTTCTAGCAGCTTAACCATGGTTCTTCCCCATATTTCAACATTAATCCATTAGGTTAAACAATCTTGACACAATTTTCGACTCACTTTGTACTATTTTATTGCCAAAATTGATATGGCGTTAAATCACAGAGTTGTTTTGCTCTTAATATTGGCTATGCATTTGATAAAAAAAGACCCGATTGCTCGGGTCTCAGACTGTTGTCAAACATATCATGTTTGGCGGCAGTCGTTAGGGGTTCTGAAATAAACGAGGAAAATCGATTTATTGATTTTCGGCTGATAACACGGAACGGGAAAAATCCCGCTTTTATCCCGCTTCGTCAGCAACCTAAGACCCGATTGCTCGGGTCTTTTGGTGATCAACTAATCTTGTTTTGGTTTAAACCGTAGTAACCGGTTTGCGTTAGTGACTACGGTAATCGATGATAATGCCATCGCCGCACCTGCCACGACTGGGTTTAATAAAGTTCCGGTTAGTGGGTAAAGAATACCGGCAGCGATTGGGATACCTAATGTGTTATATACAAAGGCACCGAATAGGTTCTGTTTCATATTACGCAGTGTACCTTTTGAAATCGCAACTGCATCAGCAACACCGTGTAAGCTTTGGCGCATTAAGGTAATTGATGCCGTTTCAATCGCAATATCACTACCGCCGCCCATCGCGATCCCTACATCGGCGCGGGCGAGTGCAGGGGCATCGTTGATACCATCTCCGACCATTGCCACTTTATGGCCTTTTGCTTGTAGTGCTTCGATAGCGGCGGATTTACCATCAGGCATCACACCTGCGATCACTTCATCAATACCCGCTTCTTTGGCAATTGCTTTAGCGGTGACTGGATTATCGCCAGTTAACATCACTAAACGGAAGCCTTGTTTGTGTAGGCGAGCCAGTGCGTTCACACTGTCTTCACGCAGTGGATCTCGGATAGACAGTAATGCGGCGATTTTACCATCAACGGCTAACAATACTGGGGTAACCCCCATCGAGGCTTGTTGATGTAATGTCTCTTCAATGGCACTGGTATCAATATCATTTTGCGTT
Organism: Providencia sp. PROV236; assembly: GCF_033676985.1. Classification (NCBI taxonomy): domain Bacteria; kingdom Pseudomonadati; phylum Pseudomonadota; class Gammaproteobacteria; order Enterobacterales; family Morganellaceae; genus Providencia; species Providencia sp. PROV236. The sequence continues at coordinate 1,254,012 of NZ_CP096297.1, forward strand.
AACAATTTTTGGTTGCCGAGCAAAACGGTTTTACCATTAACCACTGCACTAACCCCAAGGCCTGCTAAAGTTCTAAACTGTTCACTGGCTGGAATGGTTAAGTCTTTCGCACGACCCACTATCGCTCTCGCTAATGGGTGATTAGAGCCACTTTCCAGTGATGCTGCCAGTTGTAAGGCTTCATCTTGTGAAAAATCATTGAATGTATGAATGTCGGTGACTTGAGGCATGCCTTCGGTTAATGTGCCTGTTTTATCAAACACAATGGTGTCTAATTCACTGGCTTGTTGCAAAGCATCGGCATCACGTACCAATACACCAAACTCAGCCGCACGCCCAACCCCTGAAATGATCGACATTGGGGTGGCCAAACCAAGAGCACATGGACAAGCAATGATCAGAACGGTTGTGGTGATCACTAAGGCGTAGGTAATTTGTGGAGCAGGGCCGACAAAATACCAAATCAATCCTGAAATAATCGCAATTGCCACGACAACTGGGACAAATATGGCTGAAATACGATCAGCCAGTTGGCCAATTTGCGGTTTACTACTTTGTGCTTGGCGAACGAGATGAATAATCCGTGCAAGTGTAGTTTGGCTGCCGACTGCCGCTGCTTTAAATAGAACTGTGCCATCTTGAACGACAGTACCTGCATGAACCTGATCGCCTTTGCTTTTTTGTTGCGGAATAGGCTCGCCTGTGAGCATGGCTTCATCTAGCCAGACTTCACCTTCGATGATTTCACCATCAACCGGTACGCGATCGCCAGTTGCTAGGCGTAATACCATGCCTTGTTTCACTTGCTCAAGAGGCATGTCAACTTCACCTTGCTCAGTGACAACACGAGCGGTAGGTGGTGTGAGATCAAGTAGCCTTTCAAGTGCTTTTGATGAACGCTGGCGAGCCCGTTGCTCAAGCGCATGACCAAGGTTGATTAGACCGATAATCATCGCACTGGCTTCATAATAAAGGTGGCGTGCTTGCTCAGGGAATATATCAGGCCATAAGTTGACTACAATGGAATAAAGCCATGCCGCACCGGTCCCTAAGGCAACTAAGGTATCCATAGTTGCACTGCCATTTTTTAGGCTTTGCCACGCATTTTTATAGAAGTGGCCGCCTGCAAATATCATGACAGCTAACGTTAAAACACCAATGGTTAGCCAAATAGAATGATTTTGTGGGCTGAGCATCATATTGTCGCCCATCATTCCCCAAATCATCACAGGGATCCCTAACGCGAGGGCGAGTGCAGATTGCCAACGAAAACGGCGCATATTGGCATCAGCAACTTGTTGCTGACGTTCACGTCGCTCAGTTTCATCTTGAATAATCTCAGCGCCATAACCTGCTTTTTCTACAGCCGCAATCAATGCGGCTGGTTGCGCAGTTCCCGTGACTAAAGCACTGCGTTCAGCAAGGTTAACGCGCGCGTTTTCAACCCCCGGTACGCTACTGAGTGCTTTTTGTACTTTATTGACACAACTTGCACAGGTCATGCCGTCTAATAAGAGTTGCACACTGTCATCTGAGGGGGATATTTCAGGTTGTTCACCTAAATCTGCTTGTTGAGCCGGAATATCACAGATTGCCGCTGAGTCAGTTTCCGGCTGCTCAATGGGTGTAGTCAACGGCTCAGTTTTTGGGGAAGCATTCTCTTTTTGGCTTAACGTTGCTTGGTAGCCAACCGCCACAACCGCGGCAATTAATGCTTCAGCCGAAGCAGTACCACGAACAGTCGCTGTGGTGGTATTCACTTCAGCTTGCTCTACACCAGCGACAGCTTCCAGCGCTAAACGGGTTTTTTCTGCGCATTTCATGCAGTTTAACCCAGAAAGTGCTAAAACCTGTGTATTCGGCTGTTCAATACTGGCTTTGTAGCCGGCTTGTTCGACAGCGCTGATCAAGGCATCAACAGTGGCTGTACCATAAACTTTCGCTTGCTGTGTATCGACAATTGCTGTTGCAACGCCATCAACCGCTTCGAGAGCTTGTTGAGTTTTTGCTGCACATTTCATGCAAGTCAGACCTGAAAGTTGCAAGACAGTATCTGGTTGTTCAGCCACTTTGGCTTGATAGCCAGCGTCTTCAATGGTTTCAATTAATGATTGTACAGGGGCGTCACTATCAATGACGGCATACTCAATCGTGACTTTAAATTGATGAATGTCGGTACGAGCCTCAAGTGCTTTGGTGACTGTGCCGACACAGTGCATGCAACTTAATCCTTGCAGGGAGAGAATGATTTTGCTACTCATAAGTGAAATTCTCCTTAACTCATGACGGATCCTGTCTTTTTGATTATCATGGCAGAATCTAATGGATCTCGATATGTAGAGAAGGTTAAACCCTCCCACAAGGGTAAGGTCAAGGGAAATATGAATATTAGTGAAATTGCTAAAAAAACGGGGCTTACCGCAAAGGCGATCCGTTTTTATGAAGACAAAGGTTTAATCACACCACCTGAGCGCGGTGAAAATAGTTACCGCTATTATCAAGAACGGCATGTTGATGAATTGAGCTTATTGAAGCAGGCAAAAGACGTTGGCTTTACTTTAGAAGAGTGCGGCGAACTATTAGGGCTATTCCGTAATCCTGCAAGGCATAGTGCAGATGTTAAAAATGCCACGATGGCAAAAATTAGTGAGTTGGAACAGACAATCACTAAATTATCGGCTATCAAAGAGACGCTGCAAAGCTTAGCGGATGCCTGCCCCGGTGACGAAGGGGCAGATTGCCCGATTATTGATCACTTGGCTCGAGGCTGTTGCCATCATGAGAAGGCTTAACATGCAGTGTAATACCGTCAACTGAGGTGATCACCACCTCAGTGCCTGCTTTTAGTGCTATTTCACTGTAGGCGCGCCAACTGCCATCGGCAAGTTTGACGCGACTAAAACCTTCATCGGTATCAGAAATTAAACGCACTTTGCGACCAATAAGCTGATGGCTTTTTTGGTTAACATCATCAGCTTGTGGGTTCTTGCGTAGGCTGAGCCACTTACGCCACAATACAGCAGAAACAATCGTTAAGATGGCAAACAAAATACCTTGCCATTCCCAACCAATAAACGGTAACACCAATGCGATGATCGCCACGGCAACCGCAGCGACCCCCGACCATAACAAGTAACCACCTGTACCCAATAATTCAGCAATCAGCAATAAACCACCAAGGCATAGCCAAAACCATGCCGGTTGGGCACTGATTAGCTCTATCATGGTTTGACCTGCTTCTTATCTGCGCTAACTTTTTTGCTCTCACTGATAAGTTCCGTGATCCCACCAATCGCGCCCATAAGGTTACTTGCTTCGAGTGGCATCATGATCACTTTACTGTTTTCAGCAGAACCAATACTGGTTAATGCATCCGTATACTTTTGAGCAACAAAGTAGTTGATTGCTTGCATATCTCCAGCAGCAATGGCTTCAGAAACCATTTGTGTGGCTTTTGCTTCGGCTTCTGCGGCTCTTTCACGTGCTTCTGCTTGTAAGAAAGCAGACTGCCTATCCCCTTCAGCGCGCAAAATTTGTGACTGTTTTTCCCCTTCAGCTTTGAGGATCGCAGCTTGACGGATACCTTCTGCTTCAAGGATATCGGCACGCTTAGTACGCTCAGCTTTCATCTGGGCGTTCATGGCATTAATCAACTCTTTTGGCGGCTTCACATCACGGATTTCGATACGGGTGATCTTAACGCCCCAAGGGTTGGTTGCATCATCCACAATATGCAAAAGGCGTGAGTTAATCGAGTCACGCTGTGAGAGCATTTCGTCCAGTTCCATTGAACCGAGTACGGTACGGATATTGGTCATAGTCAGATTGAGAACAGATAGCTCAAGGTTACTGACCTCGTATGCAGCACGTACAGGATCGACGACTTGAATAAAGCATACCGCATCAATAGTCACGTTAGCATTATCGCGAGAGATAACTTCTTGTGAAGGAATATCAAGGACTTGCTCCATCATATTGATACGGCGGCCGATCCTATCCATAAAGGGAACTAGAATATGTAACCCAGGTTGCAACGTGCGGGTATAGCGACCGAAACGCTCAACTGTCCATTGATAGCCTTGTGGTACGGTTTTTACACAAGTAAAAACAATAACGATAGCAATAAAAATAATAATTGGTATCGCACCAAACGCGAACAAGTCCATTGTTAACCCTTAATTAGTAAAGTAATGAATACATTTGACGACGGTATTTACTGGCTACAGCATCCCCTGTCCCCATCGCCGACATGATATCCATCATGGTTTTTTTCACAGCACCATCTCCGGCACCAAGGTCTTTTTTCAAGAAACTGAATAAAATGTCTAATGCTTCTTCATTGCGGTTCACTTCATGTAATTTTAGCGCTAATTGCACGGCAAGAGTGGTATTTTCTGGTGTTTCTGTGAACTGTTGCTGTAATTGTTGGATTTCAGGCGTATCAGCGGCTTGGCGTGATAGCTCGATTTGTGCAACTAACCCTTGATAACGGCTGTCTTGGTCTTGCATAGGGACCACCGACAACGTTTTTTCTGCATCATCAACTTGTCCTAGGCCGATCTGTGTTTCGGCGAGTAGGAACGTGATATCACTGTTTTTTTGATTTAGCAGGTGAGCTTCTTTAAGCAGTGGCAGGGCTTCTTGAAGTTTGCCTTCTGCGATGAATTCAGCGGCTTGTGCTGCTTTCAGTTCCTCTGGGCTCGGCAATACACGTGATAGCATTTCCAGTACCACATCTTCCGGTTGCGGTCCTTGGAAACCATCGACGGGACGGCCTTCTTGTAAAATATAAACCGTTGGGATAGCTCTAAGGCCAAATTGCGCAGCAACATTTTGTTCTTCATCGCAGTTAACACGCGCTAACATAAATAAACCCGCGTAGTCGTTAGCAATTTTATCCAGTGTCGCACCAAACTCTTGGCAGTGGGGGCTTTGAGCTGACCAGAAGTAGAACATGACTGGCATGTTCATTGACTGTTCTACGACTTGGTGTAGGTTTTGTTCATTAACATCCACGATTTGGGCAAAAGCTTGCATAATTGGTCTCTTTTAAATAATTATTTAATACTCTAAAGGTGGGGCTAGATTGTTTTTTTTCAAGCCTTTTTGCCTTGGCCTGCCAGTATTTTATCCATTAGGCAGTCAGGGAGCAGCCGTTTTAAAAACCGTACAGCAACGGTTAATAGTGTCACTGAATAACGAATGCGTGGGCGAGGGCTTTCTAAGGCATGAACTAATTTTGCGACGACATGTTCAGGCGTTAAGGTAAAGCGCTCGGCGATACTGGGGTTTTTAACCGGTTTGTCTTGCTGAGTTTGAGCAACGTTATGGGTAAAACGGGTATGGATTGGTCCCGGTTCGATTAAACTAACATGAATTCCCGTACCTTTGAGTTCTAAACGTAGTGCATCTGACCACGCCTCTAAAGCATATTTGCTGGCAGCATAGGCACCACGGCCTGGGGTCGAAATGATCCCCATCACTGAACTGGTTTGGATAATACGCCCTTCATGATGTTGTAGCATGGCTGGCAGTAATTTTAAGGTTAATTGATGGACGCCAAAAAAGTTAGTGGAAAATTGCCCCTCTAACTGCTCTCGACTGATGCTATTTAGCTCACCATAAACCCCAAAACCTGCATTATTGAATAATCCGAAAAGTCGCCCATGACATAATGCGAGCACCTCATCGGCAGCACGATCTATGCTATGTTTATCATCAACATCGAGTGCTACCGTGTCGAACCCAAGCTCTTTTAGACGTAAAACATCGCTCTCTTTACGACAAGCGACGATAACATGGTAACCACGCTGATGAAGTGTTTGTGCGGCACAAAAGCCGATACCGCTGGATGCACCGGTGATAAAGACCGATTTTTGCATAACTTTACCTACCTTTAGGTGCTGATTGAGATAAAAATTGCTTTACTATACTCGTTATACTTCAAGTTGCAGCGTTTCTCGTGAATATATAGTGACTTGGTTCACTCGCGCCAGTGGCATCGTTGCTATGTTATTTGCAACGTATTTATTTGTCGCCTAGCCGTATCTTGAATTATTTAGAGTATACCCCAAAAAATCGCCAATTATTTTGCTGATGGCACAAGGTAAGGCTTAAGTTGTGTTTCCATAAAATCCGCAATTGTTGGTTGGGCTTCTACGGTTGGATGAATACCATCTTGCTGGATCCATTCAGGCCGAGTAATGATCTCTTCCATATAAAAAGGGAGCAATGGAATGGCATTTTTTTCTGCCAATGTAGAGTAGACCTTTTCAAAACTGGAAGTGTAGCGTTTACCGTAGTTTGGCGGTATACGAATTTGCATTAAAAGCGGTTTAGCGCCTGTTTGGGTTATTTGTTGAATAATTTGTTGTAAGGTGTTCTCCATTTGCTCGACAGATAACCCTTGCAAACCGTCATTGGCGCCTAATTCGATCAATACCCAGTCAGGTTTGTGTTGTTCAAGTAAAGCAGGAAGACGCTCTAGCCCTTGTGCAGAGGTGTTACCACTGATACTGCCGTTAACTACGGCAATGGGCGGTGACAATTTCTGCCAGCGTTCGGCGAGTAATGAGGCCCATGCCTGCTCTGCCGGTAAACGATAGCCAGCACTTAGGCTGTCACCAAGGATCAATAGTTTTGTGGCTGCGAGTGTTTGACCACTCGCGACAAATAACAGGAGAAATACCAGTAAATGTCGGCGGAAAATATTCTTGAAGTTCATCATCTCGTTAAACGTGTTGGTCAGGGTGAACATGAACTCACTATATTGCAAGGTGTTGAGCTAATTGTCGAGTCCGGTCAAACAATTGCTTTAATCGGCGAATCAGGTTCAGGGAAATCGACCTTATTAGGTATTATCGCCGGTTTAGATGACGGCACTAGTGGTAGCGTGAGTTTACTAGGCCAAGAACTCACTCAGATGAATGAAGAGCAACGCGCTTTTTTGCGTGCAAAAAGTGTTGGTTTTGTCTTCCAATCTTTTATGTTGATACCCACATTGAATGCATTAGAAAATGTGCAATTACCGGCTTTATTGCGTGGTGAATCTGAATCAACCAGTCATCAACAAGCCGCCAATTTATTAGCGGAGTTGGGGCTAGGAAGCCGTTTAAAACATATGCCCGCACAACTTTCCGGCGGTGAACAGCAGCGTGTTGCACTAGCTAGGGCCTTCAATGGTCGACCACAAATACTGTTTGCTGATGAGCCCACAGGTAATCTTGATCGTCACACAGGGGATAAAATTGCGGATTTATTATTTGCAATGAATAAAGAACACGGTACGACGCTGATCCTCGTGACTCACGATAATGAATTGGCAGCTCGTTGTCAGCGTCGCTTACGGTTAGTGGATGGTGTATTGAGGGAAGAGTCATGATTTGGCGTTGGTTTTGGCGTGAGTGGAGAACGCCATCACTACTGATCGTGTGGTTGGCGCTGACACTCGCGGTTGCTTGTGTTTTGGCACTGGGACGGATCAGTGACCGCATTGAAAATAGCATGAGTTATCAAAGCCGTGAGTTACTGGCAGGCGATCTGGTTTTACGCTCTTCTCAGCCTAGTGACGCGACGTGGCTACAACAAGCGAAAGAGAATGGATTAAAACTTAGCCAGCAAATGTCCTTCTCGACAATGGCTTATTCAACTGCGGATGAAAACTTACGACCGCAATTGGTACTGGTTAAAGCCGCCGATGCGGCCTATCCCTTATACGGTGAATTAATCACTGAGCCGGCAGGCCTTCGCCCAACTAAAGGGGAGATCTTGGTTACCCCGCGCTTGCTTGAATTGCTTAATCTGAAAGTTGGCGATGAGATTGATATTGGTGATGCGACATTAAAAGTGGCAGGGCAGTTAATTCAAGAGCCTGACAGTGGTTTTAACCCTTTTCAAATTGCACCTCGTGTTTTGATTTCCCTTGATGATGCGCAAGCAACAGGAGCGATACAGGTTGGGAGCCGTTTAACCTATCGTGAAATGTTTGCGGGAGATACGGCAACTATTGATGCCTTTGAGGCGCAATATGACAAACAACTGAGAACCGATCAGCGTTGGTATACGTTGAAAGATAACAGTGGGGCAGTCGGTAAAACCTTCCAGCGTGCCCAACAATTTTTACTGTTGTCTGTGTTATTGACCTTATTGTTAGCGATCGCCGCGGTGGTGGTCTCGATGAGCCATTATTGTCGTAGTCGTCACCAGCTCGTAGCGGTATTAAAAACATTGGGAGCAGGTCGTTCGGCTTTACAAAAATGGATCATCGGGCAGTGGTTGGTGATATTAATTGCCGCAGCTTTGTTAGGTTCACTGCTTGGGCTCGCGTTCGAAGGGATCTTAATGCAGATATTAGGGGCTATGCTACCTAAAGCATTGCCATCCGCTAGCTTATGGCCTTGGGTATGGGCGATTGGTACGTTATTTGTGATCGCGATTATTGTGGGGATCCGCCCTTATCGCCAATTGATGGCAACCCAGCCATCACGCGTATTACGTGAGGATGCGGCTTCACCGATCTGGCCACTGCGTTATTATTTACCAATTGTGACTTTGATTGTGGTGGGTGGGCTATTTTTGTTTGCGGGCGTTAATCCACTGCTCTGGTCAATTTTAATTGGTATTGTGATTGTTGCTGTTCTATTAGCACTAATTGGTTGGTTAGGGTTGTGGGTATTACGCCAATTTAAGTTTAAACAACTGAGTTTGCGTCTGTCAGTCAGTCGTTTGCTGCGCCAGCCGTTACAAACCATCACTCAAATGAGCGCTTTTTCGCTGTCATTTATGTTGTTAGCGCTATTAATTTTAGTCAGAGGGGATTTATTGGATCGGTGGCAGCAACAATTGCCAGCAGACAGTCCAAACTACTTTCTGATTAATATGAATGAAAGTCAGATCAAACCAGTTACTGAATTGTTGCTCCAACATCAAGTGAAACCGACCGCTTTTTATCCGGTAGTGTTAGCGCGTTTAGCTGAAATTAATGGTACATCAGCGATTGAGTGGGCAGATGCGCGTGATCCCAACAATAATACCGTTCGTCGTGAACTAAGTTTGACATGGCAAGCTAAGCTTCCTGAAGCCAATGTATTAGATCAAGGCACATGGCCACCGAAAGAGGGAGAGGTGTCGATTGAACAAACGGTGGTTAAAGAGCTAGGGATTAAAATTGGCGATAAATTGACATTTAATGCGGGTGCTCAGGTATTTAACGCTACAGTCACGAGTATCCGTACTGTTGATTGGGAGAGCCTACGACCTAACTTTTTCTTTATCTTCTCGGAAGGCACTTTGAAAGATGTGCCAGCGACATGGATGAGTAGCTTCCACTATGAAGGCGATGGCAAATTATTGACTGATTTAAGCCGTAATTATCCAACCATTAATGTGTTAGATACCGGTGCATTGATTGCGCAAATTCAGCAAATCTTGCAGCAAGTTAGCCAAGCGCTAGAAGTGATGGTGGTATTGGTGATCTTCTGTGGCTTGTTATTGCTATTAGCACAAATTCAAGTGGGTATGAGCCAACGAGAGCGTGAATTGGTGGTTTATCGTACGTTGGGGGCAAGCAAAAAGCTGATGCGTCGTACTTTGTGGAGTGAATTTGCTTTATTAGGCTTGATGGCAGGGTTAGCGGCTGCATTTGGCGCCGAGGTAGCATTATGGTTATTGCAAACTAAAGTGTTTGATTTCCCTTGGCAACCTGAATGGTCAATGTGGTTATTACTGCCACTGTGCGCCGCACTATTACTATCTGTATGTGGTAGTTGGCTTGGGTTACGTTTGTTAGGCACAGGTAATCAGCATCGTCGAATGCCAAATAGTTAATTTAACCTTTATGGCTTCTTGTTTATGCAAAAAACAAGAAGCCATTCAAATAATCGTCTTAAAACCATCACGAAACTGTCATTTATCCTGCTTATTATCCCAGCGTCAATAATGATAAACATTACGAATGGGAACATAATAATGCAGCCTCACCGCACCATAAAACTCAGTTCATTATCACTACTTGCAACATTAGTTGCTTTTTCTACTACAGGGTATGCTCAGCAAGAAGTACCAGCGACGCTGGCAGGTCATGCTATTTTAGCAGTTGATTCTACGGTGCCTGCGCCAAAAGATGCACCACAAGACTTACACGTTAGCGGTAAGTATACGACGGGCAATCGTGTTGATGAGCTAGGCAAAGTGGAGGGCAAGTCAGCGGATCGTCCAACAGGTATGAGTGTGCCAATCAACGGTCAGCCACTGCAAGGGCACTCAGGTATTAAACGTATGGCGGATGGCACCTATTGGGTGCTAACTGATAATGGTTATGGTAATAAAGTGAATTCGCCGGATTCGATGCTTTACTTAACGCAATATGATATTGATTTTAAGACAGGTAAAGCGAACCCACTAAAAACAGTGTTCTTCCATGATCCAGATAAAATCATTCCATTTCATATTATTAATGAAAGTAGCGATAAGCGTTATTTGACAGGCAGTGATTTCGATCCTGAAAGCTTTCAATTTGCAGATGGTGCGTTGTGGGTGGGCGAAGAGTTTGGGCCATACCTCATTAAGATGGATCTGGATGGCAAAGTATTAGCATTATTTGAAACTGAAGTTGATGGCAAAAAAGTGGTTTCTCCAGATCATTATCAAGTGACTACCCCAGGGAAACCAGCGGACAAAGTCAGCTTCCAAGTCAATCGTTCAAAAGGTTTTGAAGGAATGGCTTCTTCGCCTGATGGCAGCAAGTTATATCCAATGCTGGAAGGGGCTTTATGGAATGAAGAAAAACAGGATTATGAAAATGTCGCTGGAAAACGTGCGGCACGAATTCTTGAATTCGATGTTAAAAACCAACAGTGGACAGGTCGCAGCTGGTTATATGTTTTCGAAGATAATCAAAATGCGATAGGCGATTTTAATATGATCGATGATACACATGGATTGATTATTGAACGTGATAATGGCGAAGGAACGGCGGACAAAGCTTGTGCTGAAGGTGCTACGGATACCACAAACTGCTTTAATAATTTAGCTAAATTCAAACGCGTTTATCGCATTGAGTTTTCAGATAAAAACCAAGGTACATCGGTTGATAAGCAAGCTTATATTGATTTAATGAATATTAAAGATCCAGAAGGTGTCGCCAAGAAATCATTAAATAATGGCGTGTTTACCTTCCCATTCTTTACCATTGAAAACGTTGATGTTGTTGATAATGAACACATCATTGTTGGCAACGACAATAACTACCCATTCTCATCTAGCCGTGAGCCAAATCAAGCAGATGATAACGAGTTTATCTTGTTGAAAGTGCCTGCGTTGTTAAATCCTTAGTTTCCTTGTTTATTGATTTTGCTCGGGCTCATCACCCGAGCTTTTTTTATTTTTTGACTGACAAAACAGGTGGTTTCATCATTAAAGTAAACATCAGGATCACAATCACGGGGGTTGCAATAATTAAAAATGCGGGGGTAAAACTATCGGTATAGTCTTTTACTGCCCCAGCAATAAAGGGGGCAAGACAAGCAACGGTAGAGATCAAATTGACCACCGAGAACAGCTCTAGATAGGGGCCGCGGCCAAAATAGTTTGACAGTAGCACGCTGGAAGCCAAAAAAGTCATGCCATAGCCAATGCCTACGCACAGCACAAATAAGATCAACCATATCCATGAAGTGGCGATACTCAAGCAGATAACGCCAAATACCATGATAATCAAACTTCCGATGAGTAATTTTTTAGGCTCTAGCCACTCCCCAGCGGCACCACCAATAAATCGTGAAAAAGCATTCACAAAAGCCATTGTACTAAGCAAAGAAACGGCAACGGTCATACCAAAACCGCGCTCTTCAATGTGGGCGACGGCAAAGCTATTCACCGTGATCCCACACCATAAAAAGGATGTGTAAGTGGCGGCAATCAAATAAAACTGCCAAGTACGTAATGCACGATGTACCGTCCAAACTTCTTTAGTACGATAGATAGGCTTACTTGCATCACTAATCTGTTTTTGCATGATGTTCTTAGCATGCTGCTGTTCGCGTTTTCCTTCACGCAGTGCCAGTATGGTGATTAGGGTCACTACACTGAGGTAAATGGCACAGAGTACCCAATGCATGCGCCATGAGCCCATTTGATTTGAAGCGTAGAAATAGATCCAAGGGCCTGCAACACCACCTAAACCACCAATAGTGAAATAAAGACCAAATGCAAGTGATTGTTTTTCAAATAATCGGGAGAGAACATAAGTGCCTGGTACTGTAGCTAACAGGGTGAAGCCAATACCAATCAGGGCCGTACCCAGAAAATACTGACTAATCGTCTCGGTTGAGTAGAGGCTATAAAAACCCGCAACAAATATTAAGGTACCTAGCAATAATGTTAGGCGAACCCCGATTTTGCGGATCAACAAAGAGGGAAGAAAACTGGCTAAGCCACAGGTCAAACCCAGTAAGGTGAACCCAAAACCTGCTTCAGTCCAACTCCATTTTAACTCACCTATCATCCCAGGTAGTACTACCCCAAGAGAGGTAAAGGTAGTTGCCGTGGCAAGGAAATACACCATTCCTAATAGGATAAGAATGCTCCACTGATACAGTGGGCTAAACAGTGGGGAATTTGTGGTTGCCATTTCAACTCCAGTCACACTACCGGTTTTATTGGCGAAAGCGGCAGCGAAGTAAAACGCAAGATGCCCGAAAAATCGGGCATTGTATTATCTATACTCTAAATAATTCGAGGTGCAGCTAGTCGACAAACGAGTAAGTCGCTAAGAGCAGACATAGGCATGTGGCTAAGTACGAGTGAGCAATAGCTCACCATACCTAAATACACAGTGCTGCATCTTGAAATATGACGAGTGTGGCTATTTTCGCTGTTTATTTGCTTCGATACCAGCCTAATTTTGTATTAGCCCACTCAATGCCAATTTTATACTCATTTGGCAGCATACTCGCTAAGGACGTGAGAGTATTTATCAGCACTGAACTATCGCTGTGTGTTAGGTTTAAATGGCCCACTTTGCGAGCAGGACGCACTTCTTTTTCATACCAATGCAAATGGACTAACGGTAAGCTTAACCATTGCGCGTTTACTGCTGTACCAATCAAGTTCACCATAACGGATGGGCTAAACACTTCAGGTGATGGCATCGGTAAGTCTAAAATAGCGCGTAAATGTAGTTCAAATTGGCTAATCGAAGCGCCATTTTGCGTCCAATGGCCGCTGTTGTGTACACGAGGTGCAATTTCATTAATCAGTAATTTATCACCAACCACAAAACACTCCATTGCCATCACACCAATATAATCGAGCTCATTCATGACAGCGCTTAACATTTGTTGAGCTTGCTGTTGTTGTGGGTTAGATGTTTTAGGAAAGGCGACACTGGTACGTAAAATGCCCTCTTGGTGAAGGTTATGGGTGATAGGATAAAACACACACTCACCAGCGCGATTACGCGCACCAATCACAGAGATTTCAGCATCAAATGGGATCCCTTGCTCGACAATACATTCACCGTAGATTTCATCGGGGAGGCTGGTTTCATCACCGGGGCGAACTCGCCATTGGCCGCGCCCATCATAGCCGCCAGTCCTACGTTTCACGATCAAAAAATCACCGAGTGTGGCAAATAGCTCAGACCATTGTGATTTAGACTCAAGTGCTGTCCAAGACGCTGTAGCTAAATGTAATGAATCAAACAGCGTTTTTTGTGGAAGCCTATCCGCTAAACGTGGAAATATATCACGGTTAATGAATGCATTATGGCGTTCTAACTCTTTAGTTAATGGTGTTTCAGGCCAACGTTCAATTTCAGCGGTGATCACGCTTTGCTGATAAGGAACGGCTTCAGGCTCTGCATCTAAACCCACAGGAAAGACAGCGATACCAAGAGGTTCACCTGCTTGGCGCAACATTCGCCCTAACTGACCATTGCCAAGAACACAAACCGGTTTCATTGCGCCTCCCGAGGATCAGGGTTATTTAGCACATCATTAGTTTGTGTTTCACGCCATGTGGTTAAACGAGCAAACAGAGTTGCGTCAGTGGTAGCAAGGATCTGCGCTGCTAAAAGAGCCGCATTTGCTGCGCCTGCTTTACCAATTGCCAATGTGCCAACAGGGATCCCTTTAGGCATTTGTACGATGGAATAGAGGCTATCAACACCGCTTAATGCTGCGCTCTGTACTGGCACGCCTAATACCGGCACTAAGGTTTTCGCCGCTAACATACCCGGTAAATGGGCTGCGCCACCAGCACCTGCAATGATCACATCGAACCCATTATCTTTAGCTTGTTCGGCAAAAGAAAACAATTTGTCTGGAGTACGGTGCGCAGAGACTATTTCAACGTGAAACGGCAATTGCAGCTCAGTTAATACATCAGCAGCATGTTGCATTGTCGTCCAGTCACTCTTAGAACCCATAACAATGGCGATTTTTGCCGCAGATTGAGCAGGTACTTGGGCAGTCATGTGGTGTGATCCCTGTGGTTAATAAATTTTCACCGTAAGGTGGGAAAAATGAATTGCCCTGATCATATCATGGTAACTGAGTAAGGAAAACGTTTGCGTGGTTAAAATATCAGCAAACGAATGCGTGTTAGAGGGAATAATTTATTCAGGTTGGAATGGGAAAAAAATTAAATCGATACCTTGTTTATCGATAACAAATGCGGAACCCTCATGGTGCCATGCACCCAAAACACCACGGAAGCACTGTTTATCACCCACTGAAACTTCATGAATAGCAGGACGGTGTGTATGACCGTGGATCATCCAGTCAGCTTGATGGTGGTTTAAAGCATTAATCACGGCTTGTGGGTTCACATCCATAATGGATTCGGCTTTCATACTGCTGGCATATTGGCTATTTTTACGCATTTTTTCCGCAATACGGCGACGAATAAATAAAGGTAACATCAGGAAAATGCGTTGGATCCATGGGGTGTGTACTTTTTTGCGGTAATCTTGATAGGCTTGATCATCAATGCATAAGGTATCACCATGCAAGATAAGTATCCGCTTTCCATATAATTCAAGTAAGGTTTCTTGCGGTAAGATTGTCATGCCACACTGTTTGGCATAGCGTTGACCCAATAAAAAGTCACGATTACCATGGATAAAGTAGCAAGGAATACCTCGTTCACTGAGCATTTTTAGGCTGTCTGCCACTTGCTGGTGAAGTTCGGTTTGGTCATCATCGCCAATCCAATAATTAAAGAAATCACCAAGTATATATAGGCTGTCGGCATGGATGGCTTGCTGATGAATAAAATTGATAAAACCGGCGGTGATCGCCGGTTCATCTTCACTCAAATGCAAATCTGCAATGATATAAGTGGACATGTGTGCCTAATTATTCACCGACAGTCACTTTTTCGATCAGAACATCTTCACGTGGAACGTCTTGGTGATAACCGCTATTGCCTGTTGAGACACCTTTGATCTTATCAACCACGTCCATACCTTCAACCACTTCTGCAAATACGCAGTAGCCCCAGCCATCTGGGCGCTCTGAACGGAAGTTTAGGAAGTCGTTATCAACCACGTTGATGAAGAATTGTGCTGTCGCTGAATGTGGGTCGTTAGTACGAGCCATTGCGAGCGTACCACGAGTGTTTTTTAAGCCGTTGTTAGCTTCGTTTTTGATCTGTGCTTTAGTGTCTTTTTGCTTCATGCCTGGTTCGAAACCGCCACCTTGGATCATGAAACCGTTAATAACACGGTGGAAAATGGTATTATCGTAAAAACCTTCACGGCAGTAATTTAAAAAGTTTTCGACGGTTACTGGAGCTTTATCGTCAAAAGTTTTAATAACAATGTCACCGTGATTGGTATGAAAAGTAACCATAATAGCTATCCTGAATAATTGTATTTTATACACCTTCTGAAGAAGGCGTTGTTGTCACAAAGTTTATATCACAGATGAAACGCGACTTGAAGTGACAGAGCTTGATCCGCTAATGAAAAATATACCCGAAATCCTTCAAGTGCAGCGGTGTTGACGACACTCAGCTAGCGGAATCACATCGTTTATCTATGCTTCTCGCCTATCTTCACTTGTCGTCTACCTGCAACGCGAATTATTTGGCGTATAGACGGATAAATACTGTGGTTAAATCTTGCATTATTACTGTGTTCAGGTTTGAATACTGTGTTATTTTATAAAAATTAATATCTTTTATAATTATAGCTATAATGCGCTCAAACGAGCGATGCTCTAAAACACACGTACAGATAACATGGAATAATCAGATGCTACAGATTTTTAATACACTGAGCCGTCAAAAAGAAGAATTTAAGCCTATTCACTCAGGAAAAATTGGGATGTACGTGTGTGGCATTACCATTTACGACTTGTGTCATATTGGTCATGGGCGTACGTTTGTGGCATTCGATGCTATCAGCCGTTACCTGCGTTATTTAGGCTATGATTTAAACTATGTGCGTAACGTGACTGATATTGACGATAAAATCATCAAACGTGCAGCAGAAAATGGTGAATCTGTTGAAGAACTGACGACCCGTATGTTGGCTGAAATGCATAAAGATTTTGATGCATTAAATATCTTACGTCCTGATAGCGAGCCACGTGCAACACAGCATATTAAAGAAATTATTGAAATCACCGAGTTGCTGATCCAACGTGGTCATGCTTATGTGGCAGATAATGGCGATGTTATGTTTGAAGTTAAAACCGATGAAAACTACGGTTTGCTATCACGCCAAGATCTGGAACAGCTGCAAGCAGGCGCTCGTGTTGAAGTCGCTGATATTAAACGCAATCCAATGGACTTTGTGTTGTGGAAAATGTCGAAAGAGGGGGAGCCTAGCTGGGAGTCACCTTGGGGCCTAGGCCGTCCGGGTTGGCATATCGAATGTTCGGCGATGAACAGCAAAGCTTTAGGCAACCATTTTGATATTCATGGTGGCGGTTCTGATCTGATGTTCCCACATCATGAAAATGAAATCGCGCAATCGTCATGTGCGCATGATGGTCCATATGTCAATTACTGGATGCATTCAGGTATGGTGATGGTTGATCGCGAAAAAATGTCTAAATCGCTGAACAACTTCTTTACTATCCGTGATGTACTGGAATATTACGATGCGGAAACGGTGCGTTATTTCTTATTATCCGGTCATTATCGTAGCCAATTGAATTATACAGAAGAAAACTTAAAGCAGGCACGTACTGCCCTTGAACGTTTATATACAGCGTTACGGGGTACTGATAAATCAGTTGCTGCTGCTGGCGGGGAAGTCTTTAAACAGCGTTTCGAAGAAGCAATGAATGACGACTTTAATACCCCAGAAGCCTATTCGGTATTGTTTGATATGGCGCGTGAAATTAACCGACTGAAATCAGAAAATAGGGTTGCTGCTGATGAGTTAGCAGCAGAACTGCGTAAACTGGCTAATGTACTGGGACTATTGGAACAAGATCCTGAAGCCTTCTTGCAAGGTAATGCACAAAGTGAAGGCGATGAAGAAGTGGCTAAAATCGAAGCGCTGATTAAGCAACGTAATGATGCACGCCAAAGCAAGCAATGGGCCTTAGCGGATGCAGCTCGTGATGAGCTGACAGCAATGGGGATCGTGTTAGAAGATGGTGCTCAAGGGACTGTCTGGCGTCGTAAGTAAGCGCTTATATTAAAAAAATTAGCCCGTTGATAGTATTTGACACTGTCAGCGGGTTTTTTTATTGGTATTGGCTAAATTTGCAAGCGAATTAACCTTGTTTAATAAATAATCTTATTAACAGAAGCGTAACAGGAGGTGCTTTTGGACGTTCGATTACTTTATTTTTCAAACAAGGATTGTCTATGTTACCGATTTCACATACATCGCCTATCGCTGTTACTTCATGTTCCCCTAATCAGTTAAGCACTAAACCTGATTTATCCGACTCGGCATCATTTATAAATCAAATCTCAGAGATAAAAAACACCCCGACATCTCCCCAAAATACAAAACCAGAAATGCCTATTTCGGGTTCTCTTAGGCAAAGAAAGCTGGGAACGGGGGAGTTAAAGCTAAATTTTTTAAAGACTTCAAAAGTTGCTACTGACCAAGTGTCATCAGACTTTGAAAAACTAAAAGTGAATCTAGAGAATAATTATATTTGTGTTGACTCAAGCCGTTATCCTGAAGTGACAAATGCGAATAAAACCCAAGTGTCTTTTACGGATGAAAAAACTAAGGAAACGGTAGGTTTAGCTGCAAATTATTTGCAAATTGCGGGAAAGAATATCGCTATTCGTACTCAATATCCTAAAGATAAAACGTCAGCCATAGAACAACATTTAAAAATGCTGATGGAAGAAAAACCGAGTGTGCTAGTGGTCATTGCTTCTCAAAATGATATTGATGGGGCAAATCTGCAAAGTAATCCAGAAAAAAGGTTTCCACTCTATTTCAATCATGATGCTAGCTATGGTTCTATTGACGTAAAATCAGAGAGTGGTGATACGTTGAAGTATGCTGATCAAGTGAATGCTGATAGCTATCAATTGACACTGATTAAAGCTAATCAAACGCTAACACTCCCCGTCATTCATATAACCAATTGGAATGACAGAACGACCATTTCAGCAGAGGCACTTCGAACATTAGCCATTAAGATTAATAGTAAAGGGGAAATGCCTGTTATCCATTGCCTTTCAGGATCAGGGCGTACTGGGGCTATTGCGGCAGCGATGCAATTAACTCAACCAGACAATCAATATTCAGCTTATCAAGTCGTTGAATCGTTACGTAATACCGGAACACCACATATGGTGCAAACGGAAGAACAGTATCGAACATTAACAGAGCTGGAAGGATAAAATCATTTTATATTATAGTCTATTTGAATGGATTAAATGATTTGAGTTATACAACTAATTGATATTATGGCTAAATTTGAAAGCATTAAATTTAGCCATAATTAATAATGAGGATAAATAATATGTAATACTAATTAGTAGATTACCTTTTTCAAGGTAAAAAAGGGGATAATATGCTCAACACTACACCAAACAAATTGAATTTAGATAATTTTAAAGAATTGGAACAAACATTATCTAATAATTTAAAAACAGCGAAGAGTGTTCAATGCACGAAAGAACAATCAAATGGCATCGCTGAAGCAGGAAGTAGCCGCTTTACAGATAATATTCAAAGCACAAAAAATGTGTCTGATACGGCACCTTCTCGATTGCAAAGGTTTTTCACGGCAGTCAAAAAAGCTTTTGCTCCTCTAATTAATTTGATTATCAAAGTTGACTCAGATCAAAAAGCAAAAACTGCAGATCATACAACTGAGCTAGCTACTGCTAATTTTTTTTCTAGATATGTAGATAATACATCGCCAAAATTATCGCCATCATCGGTGTCATCACCAAGTAATGATATTGAATGTATTGATAGTGATTATGATTGGTTATGGCAATATCAGTCTCGGCCGTTGGCAACTCCTTTCGAATCCTTATCGAAGGTAACTGAAACTCAGACGAAAAACTTAGGTGAAAAACAAGACGATAACGTTATTTATTCAGAGCATAATAAAGAGATGAAAAAAACTGCAGTATCAGATTACTCAAACAAGATTAGTACTAGCAAAGGAGATTGGGGGGTTAATGCGGATAAAGAGGATACCCCACCATCTATCCAAGAAAAAATGGCAGAATCCTATCAAATACCTAGAGAATATATGCAAGGTGCTTACATAGACAAAAGCTCTGGTATTGAGGAGCCAATTTTTGGCTATTTAAAACAAGGTAAGTCAAACTAAGCTTGAATTGGTATGAATACATAAAAACTCCCCCATGTAGGGGGAGAAAAAATACAAGTATTTCAATTTATACCAACATCAAATAAGACTTGCCATTTCTTGTTGCGCCTCTTGTGAGCTCGCTTTCTTGAGAATGGCATAAAGGACACCAGACACTAGCGTACCAATCACGATAGCCAGTAAATACGTTAATACATGATTTATCGCGCCAGGGATCAACAATACAAATAAACCTCCGTGTGGCGCCATTAATTGGATACCAAAGTACATTGATAACGCACCAGTGATTGCACCACCAATAATACAGGTCGGTAATACACGGATAGGATCTTTAGCGGCAAATGGAATTGCCCCCTCTGAAATAAAACATAAACCAAGTACAAAAGAGGCTTTACCCGCTTCACGCTCCGCTGGAACAAATTTGTGTCTTGCCAGCAAGGTTGCAACACCCATTGCTAATGGGGGAACCATTCCCGCCGCCATAATCGCAGCCATCGGTGCGTAGGTTTGTGAACTTAATAGCCCGACCCCAAATGCATATGCAGCTTTATTAACAGGTCCTCCCATATCGGTACACATCATCGCACCAAGGATCGCACCTAAAATTACCGCGTTAGTCGTTCCCATGGTGTTCAGCCAATTAGTCAACCAATCCATTAACCAAGCTACGGGATGACCAATCACATAGATCATCGCTAATCCTGTAAACAAGGTTGATATTAGCGGTACAATTAAGATTGGTTTCAGTGCTTCCATTGTTTGCGGTAATTTCAATCGCGTACTTATAAAGTGGGCGCTATAACCCGCAAGGAAACCCGAAATGATCCCGCCTAAAAAACCGGCACCTAAAGTGGTAGCCAGTACACCACCTACTAAGCCCGGTGTTAAACCTGTGCGATCGGCGATGGAATAGGCGATATAACCAGACAAAACGGGAACCATTAGGGCTAGAGCTGTTTGTCCACCGATTAAACTAAGCGCCCAAGCTAATGAGCCTTCAACACTGGAAGCGTCTAAGCCAAATGCAAAAGATAAAGCAGTACATAGACCACCAGCCACGACCATCGGCAGCATGTAAGAAACACCGGTTAATAAGTGGCGATAAACGCCTCTTTTTTCACCTTTATTACCAGTTTGCGCTGTTGATTTGCCACCTTTAGGAGTAAATAGCGTGGCTTCTGCTTGGGCTTTATCAAGCTCTTGAGCGGTTTTCTTCAAGGCTGCACTGGTCGACGTACGATACATGCGTTTTCCCGCAAATTTATCGACGTTGACCTCAATATCTGCTGCAAGAATCACTAAATCTGCTTTAGCAATTTCTTCTTCAGTAATTTCGTTACCGACTCCGACGGAACCACGGGTTTCAACTTTGATGTTCCAACCGCGCTTTTTCGCCTCAGCTTCCAGCGCTTCAGCTGACATATAAGTATGCGCAACTCCAGTTGGGCAAGCTGTAACAGCAAGAACAGAAAAAGGTGCTGAAGTATCAGCTACAGGTTGTGCTGCTTGATATAGTGTGGCCTGTTGTTTTGCATGTTGTAGACATTGACTTGGATTTTGTACCGCATTTTCGATGGTATCGAAATAGACCTTTTTACCTGTTAAATCATAATGTTCAAGGATATTATTACCAACAACAATAACCATATCTGCTGTCGATAGATCTTCAGTCACAGTCAGCTCTTGAGCGGTCGCTGTACTTGTTAATGCGTCAATTGCTAGCCAAGCCGCAGCAGGATCCTGTTGACGATTTGCTATGATGAATAGTTTCATGGTGTCCTTCCTTACTCAGGCTTGAAAGGTTGTAGATCAACACGCGCCATCATACGTGCAAGCTGTTCACGATCAGTGATACCTACATTCGGTTGTGATACGGCAAGCGCAGATACAGCGGTTGCAAGTCGTAGAGTATGCTCACTGGTTTGACTCATCATCAGGCCATAGATCAAACCTCCGACCATAGAGTCTCCTGCGCCAACCGTACTGATCACCTCACATTGTGGTGGTTTAGCAAACCAAGCACCGGATGAATTCACCCACATAGCCCCTTCGGCCCCTAAAGAAATGACCACATGTGCGATACCTTGTGCACGAAGCTGATTGGCAGCTTCAACAATATCTTTACGGGTTGGTAATGATCTACCCGCCCAAATTTCTAGTTCACGATGATTAGGTTTGACTAACCAAGGAGCGGCTTTTAAACCTGCGACAAAAGCTTCACGGCTGCTATCAAAAATGACGCACATGCATTCATTACGTAATCGCATCATCCATTTAGTGAACTCTTCTAATGCCACTCCTTTAGGTAAGCTGCCACTAACACAAATCATATCGAATTGCCCAGCCCAACTTAGTGAATCAGCAACAAAGCGTTGCCAATCAGCTTTGGTGACTTCAAAGCCAGAAAAGTTAAAGTCAGTCACTTCTCCTGTTTTTTCAGTGAGCTTGACGTTGATACGAGTTCGCCCGTCAACCACTTGGAAGCGGTTGGCAATACCCGTTTCGCTAAAAACTTTTTGAAAACCATCTTGGTTTTCTTTTCCTAGAAAACCGCCGACAGTGACATCAATACCAAGGTTTTTAAGGACTTTAGCGACATTGATACCTTTACCTGCGGCGTGTAGGCCAGCAGTTTTTACTAAGTTCACCTCACCTTTATCAATTTCAGGCAATAGGCCAACTAAGTCGTAGGCTGGATTTAAGGTAATTGTGGCGACTCTACGGCTCATGCTACCTCCTCACCAAGCCCATCATTAATAGCTTGAGCAATAGCTGACATCGCTTCAGCGGCATCACTCCCTTGTGCATTGATGCGCAGGCGATGGCCTTTTTTAGCGCCTAAACTCACCATTTTCATTAAACTGCGTCCATTTACAGGTGTTGCTGAACCATCAAGGTTAGCCACGGTAACATTGCTTGCGAATTTTTTAATTGTGCTGACTAATATCGTACTTGGGCGTGTATGCAGCCCGTGTGGATTACGAACGACAAATTCTTCAGTAATACCTTCAGCTGTCTCAGTTTCAGGCTGATTACGGCCTGCTAATAAAGAAGCAAGTGCATCAGCGTCAGTCACTTGCAGCAGGGTTTCAATTTGTTGATGCTGAAGTATTTGATTCAGATTAGAAAGAAACAGTGCGACTTGGTCATCTGCATATGAGAGGGTGATTAGCATTTTAACAGGGTGTTCTTGGTAGCTCAGCGCTGATTGAGTTGTCGCTAAAGTGACAGCACTGCACAGATTTCCTACAGGGCTATCACTTAACCAAACACCTTGCCCAAGGTAATGTGGCGTTTGAGTCAAAACATGAGAGATAAATTCGGCATCGATGGCCTGATTATCTTGTAAATGAGCTAAATTCAAGACTTGTAATGAATTCAAACTATGGGCTTCTGCGTTTAATGTCACCATGTTGCCATTAAATAGGAGGGGCTGAATAGTTTTCTCACCCATTAAAAGGCTACGTAACAGTTCAGCTGAATCGGCCTTTGCCATCGCATCTGCAATGGTTTCATCATTGATGACATGTGTGAGTTGGCGTAGTAGTGCAAGATGTTCGTTAGAGTGTGCCGCAATACCAATAACAATATAGGCTACTTGCTCATCACCCCAATCAATACCTTTAGGAAATTGGAATACGGCAACCCCAGTTTTAATCACTTGATCACGGGTATCTGTTGTGCCGTGAGGGATTGCAATACCATTGCCAAGGAAAGTCGGTGCTTGGTGTTCTCTTGCGAGCATTCCAAGTACATAACCTTCTTTAACATAACCAGCTTCAGCCAGTGCTGTGGCGACTTGCTGAATAGCTTCCTCTTTACTATTCGCCGTCGCCGCAAGATGTATATCTTGTACTGACAGGTTAAACATAGTATCTCCTCATTGCTATAATGTAAGAATCGATTCAGCTAAAAAGTGGATGATTGTTGTGAGTTTGACTTAAGGTTGACTTGTTATCGTTATCATTGTAGCTGAATCGTTTCTATTTGTTTAATTAATCTACTCTAGTTTATCTTTGAATGACTAATGAATTAATGAGTAAATGTGATCGAAATCTAATTTTTACGCTTAAAATGTCATTTGGCTGAAGTTTGCTGAAGGGGGCCATTTCAGCTATAGGTAAAAGTACGTCAGAGATACATGGAATGGATGGAAGGTATTAATGATGTTGGTTTAGATTTAAAGCACAAAAAGGAGGGGATTTACATGCAGAGCGATGAGTGAGTAAAAGAAAAGTAGCTGATATTAATATCAGCTACTTTTGTATTTATTCTTGAACTTTAATTTTTTGGTTACCCATAGAAACGATTTTTCCAGCGGGGATCTTGCAACGCTTACGAGTCTCAATGATGCCATCAACTTGAACTAAACCATCTGCGATCATTGCCTTAGCCATCGCTCCACTTTCTGCCCAACCTTCAATTTTGAGCAAGTCACACAGTTCAATATGTGGGTGGCCTTCAAGTTTGAAAATTTCCATTACTGCTCCTGATTAACTTAAATATTGTGATATTCTTCGCACGCTTGTAGCGTATTTTGGATAAGTGTGGCGACCGTCATTGGACCAACACCACCCGGAACAGGGGTGATCCAAGAAGCATGTTTTGAGGCTTCATCGAAGTCAACATCACCAGTGACTTTACCATTTTCAAGGCGGTTAATACCGACATCAATGACGATGGCACCTGGTTTGACCCAGTCACCAGGAATAAAATTAGGTTTACCTACAGCGACCACTAACAAATCTGCATTACGGACATGTTGTTCGAGATCTTTAGTGAAACGATGAGTGACGGTTGTGGTGCAACCTGCAAGAAGTAACTCAAGGCTCATTGGTCGACCAACAATGTTTGATGCACCAATAATAACGGCATTCAGCCCATAAGTATTGATACCATAGCGATCTAAGAGTGTGACAATTCCTCGTGGTGTACAAGGGCGCAGGCGTGGAGCACGTTGACATAAGCGGCCAACATTGTATGGATGGAAGCCATCCACATCTTTGTCTGGGTGAATACGCTCGATGACTTTGACATTATCGATGCCAGCAGGAAGCGGTAATTGGACTAAGATACCATCAATTTCAGTGTCTTGGTTTAAATCGTCGATCAGTTTAAGAAGCTCTGCTTCGGTTGTTGTATCAGGCAAATCATAAGAGCGAGATAGGAAACCAACTTCTTCACAGGCACGGCGTTTGCTGCCTACATAAATTTGAGAAGCGGGGTTTGCACCGACTAAAATAACAGCCAGACCGGGAGCACGTTTACCTTGATCTAGACGTTGTTGTACTTTTTGGGCAACTTCTTGCCGAATTGTCTGCGCAATCGTTTTCCCATCAATAATTTTTGCTAACATCTGTAACTTAATCCATATATGAGGCTTTGGGGATATAGCTATTTTGTCAGAAGTTAGCACTAATGTCAGTCCCATCTGTAACATAAAATGAGCAGATAGTAATTTTAGTAGAGAAAAGCCATTGACTCAGCGCGTAGCAACCGTATAATTCAACGCCATCAGCCAGATAGGTTGAAGCATTTCCCTAATGCGCCCTTAGCTCAGCTGGATAGAGCAACGGCCTTCTAAGCCGTAGGTCACAGGTTCGAACCCTGTAGGGCGTACCATTTGAAATCAATATGTTGCGCCAGTTTTAATCCTGCTTGATTTCCTCCTTGTGTCGTTATCATCAAATATTACATCAATTTGCCTTGCGTGCTCACTTAAATGATTGGGCGCTAAATGAGCGTATCGCCTTACCATTACTACTTTGATAATGCCATGGTGCTACTATCAATACCTGAAGCTAGCTATTGGATGTACATCAAAGACTGACCACTCCCAACAATACCAGAGGCTTTAAAGTGTTGCGGATAAAAAAATAAAAAATAGATAACCGTTAAATCCAATATGTAAAATAATAAAAGCACTGGAAATTATATATTTTATCGATAATTTTTGTGTTAAGTGATAAATAAATCCAGATAAAACACAAGCACCTAAAATAACTTTTAAAAGGTATGAGGCTAGTATTGAATATAAAAGAGATTCGCCGGGATGAGTGATAAACCTAATTGGAATTGTTTTAAATAGAGTGCTAATTAAGAATTGAGTAATAAACCAAAAGATAGCAACATTTAAAAGAGGATATTGACCTGTCACAAGTTTTTTAAATGGATTCATATGAAGTTATCATGATTAAGTGTGAAAATGAAAAATACTATAAATTAACATCTAACGCAAATATTAGAACAGTGGAGCTAACAGTGAGTGATAAATTTGAGTTAATATGATTGAGTTAATGACGCAAGATATATGGAAATTTTTTTATTAGTAGGGTGCATAATGTCATTATTTTTTGTAATTTCATGTGGTTGCTATGGGGATGGGTTGCTTAAAAAGGGAGTCATAATATTGCGAATCGAGCTCGTAAATGATGAAGATTTAATCTATTATAGAAACAAAAGCTCTAAGCCATCTGGAAAACTTTAATTTTCATGGAACTGCTATCATTACATATTCCTGCTTAATATTAATAATGAAAATATTAATTGATAAATTAATAAACAAAAAGAAGACATCTACCTTCAAAAATCCAATCTCAAAGGCATTATCAATATTCTTTCAAAAGTAACAAAAGCCGGAAAGCGTTACCGAATCAAAATCATCGAATGGCTAATGGATAAATGGAAGCTTGAGCGACTAAAAGTTAACAAGCCTCATTAATATCATATCTTAATTAATCCTCTTTGGTGGTTTTGTAAACCTAATCAAAGTAATACAGCCGCTCCTTGGCGTGATTGATGGGAGATATGTTTGATGATCTTTCTTAGTATCATCAGACATATTTTCTGAAGGACGTCAATCGTTCTGGCTGGAAATATAAGTTCGCCATAAGAGCCAAAGGTCTAATCAAAATATTTTTAACGTGGCATTTAGTGAGAAAATGAGTTTATAAGTTGATTTAACGATTGATATGTTATTTAACTCATTGAATTAATTTAATTTCTGGTTTTTTGAATATTTTGGGGTAAATATGAAGTGCATGAGAAAATTTATTTTTATTTCAATGACGCCATAATGAAAGTAATATTATCAACTTGTGTTTCTATATAACATGTATTAATTGTATCTATATTTTTATTTCAATATAGCATAAGGAATAGTTATGGAGATGTTGCTCATTTTCTTATTAATAGGGTGTGTTACTGGGGTTTTAGCTGGTTTGCTTGGTATAGGCGGCGGAACAATCATAGTACCTATTATTATATACACAGTGACACAGCAAGGCATGCCTTATGAATTGACAATGAAAATAGCCTTAGCTACCTCATTCTCTGTTATCATTTTTTCTACTGCATCTTCTGCCTATTCTCACAGCAAGCATAAAGCCATTCTTTGGAATGAATTCCCATATCTATCTGTTGGTACCATTATTGGGGTATTTTTAGGCTCTTATTTCGTTCATAAAACTTCGGATATTATCTTACAGGTTATTTTTTGTCTTTTTATGGGATATACCATTTATACTTT
This sequence comes from Providencia sp. PROV236, assembly GCF_033676985.1. Taxonomy (NCBI): domain Bacteria; kingdom Pseudomonadati; phylum Pseudomonadota; class Gammaproteobacteria; order Enterobacterales; family Morganellaceae; genus Providencia; species Providencia sp. PROV236. The sequence continues at coordinate 1,281,315 of NZ_CP096297.1, forward strand.
ATTATTTTCGAAAAAAAATGAAGCTGACCGAATCGAAAATGTAGATGATCCTGTTATAACAAAACCTTGGCTATCCGGTGGTGGAGTATTTATCGGGTTTATTTCCAGTTTTATCGGTATTGCAGGCGGAGCTATTACAGTGCCTCTTCTGAGTACATGGGGATTTAATACTCGAAAATGTATAGCGACATCTTCAATGCTGGGTGTTGTTTTAGCAACAATTGGGGCTATATCAGGGATTATTTATGGTTGGAATAAAACGGAAATCACAGATTACTATCTAGGTTTTATTTATCTCCCAGCGTTTGTTGGTATTGGTATAACCAGTGTTTTATTTGCTCCACTTGGTGTGAAATTTTCCTATAAACTTCCGGTTAAAGTGATCCGTCAAATATTTGCGGTATTTTTAATCTTAGTTGTGAGTAAAATGATCCATCTGATTATATCTTCTGGTTCAATCTAATTCAGATTATCATTATTGAGTAGGGTTTTGAGGGAGTTATTTCATCATTTAATTTTATCAGTGCTCTGATATTGCAGAAAGTGAATGTCTTTTTATATTAAAATTCAGAGAATTAACTAATTTTAGTGTTTTGTCACTCGGTTGATATTTATATTTTGATGTACCAACATAATTGCTGATTCTAAAATTATGTGTATTTGAATTTGTTCGAATTGTCACTCGATGATAACTGAAACTATGATGCTTATATTGCGCTAATCTTAATTAAGATTTTTTATATGTCAATGCATGTGTTTTGACGTATATGTTTATTGAGTGTACTCTTAGGCTATAGATAGTAAGGAGCATGTATGGAACCATTACAACTGTTTAAAATTTTAGGGGATCAAACCAGACTCGATATCGTATTGCTTTTGAAAGCATCTGGTGAGCTGTGTGTTTGTGATATCTATACGGCCTTAAATTTATCGCAACCAAAGACATCTCGACACTTAGCAATGTTAAGAGAGTCTGGTCTTTTGCTCGACTCAAAACATGGTAAATGGGTTCATTATCGATTATCTCCAGCATTACTACCGTGGGTGAAAAGTATCATTGATGTCACCTATGCCACAGAGAAAAATAGAGTGGCAGATTTACTCAAAAGCTTAGAGACAAAAGAGTCTGCGAGTAGTTGTTCCGCATAAAATTTTTTAAATTAACATATATGGAAAAACATATGTAAGGTTGGGTTATGAAAAAACTAAAAGTATTTGATCCTGTATTATGCTGTAGCACAGGTGTTTGTGGAGCGTAAGTCACTCCTGCATTAGTAGACCTCACAAGAGAGCCCGACAGGTTAAAAAATAAGTTAATGCAAGAGCCTATACATTTTTTTATAACAAAAAAGTGGGGGTATCCTTGAAATCTCAAGAGCCGATTCATTTGCATTATTGATTTTAAAACAAGAAAGGGTGTAAAAGCACCTTTTAAACGAGGTAGTTATGTTTATTGCCGCATTAATTTTTATTTTAACGATCACCTTTGTTATTTGGCAGCCCAAAGGACTGGGTATTGGCTGGAGTGCTACAGCAGGGGCTGTATTGGCACTGATCTTTGGTGTGATCAGTTTTCAAGATATTCCGATTGTTTGGAACATTGTTTGGAATGCCACTGCGACATTTGTTGCAGTAATTATCATTAGCTTACTTTTAGATGAAAGTGGTTTCTTTGAATGGGCTGCATTACATGTTGGCAAGTGGGGCGGTGGTAAAGGAAAGCTGTTATTCAGTTATATCGTGCTACTTGGTGCAACGGTGGCGGCCTTATTTGCTAACGATGGTGCAGCATTGATATTAACGCCCATTGTGATTGCGATGTTATTGGCACTTGGTTTCAACAAAGGCACCACATTAGCATTTGTTATGGCTGCTGGGTTTATTGCAGATACGGCGAGCTTGCCGCTGATTGTTTCGAACCTCGTGAATATCGTTTCTGCGGACTTCTTTAATATTGGATTTACGGAATATGCATCAATTATGGTGCCAGTAGATATTGCTGCAATTATCGCAACACTCGTGATGCTGCATTGGTTTTTCCGCAAAGATATTCCTAAACAATATGATGTTACCAAACTGAGTGAACCGACTTTAGCCATTAAGGACATGACAACGTTTAAAGCTGGTTGGCTGGTATTGGTACTGCTACTTATTGGTTTCTTTGTCTTAGAACCATTAGGTATTCCAGTGAGTGCAATTGCAGCTATTGGTGCCTTAATTCTTTGGGTGATTGCAGCCAGAGGCCATACGATTAATACCAGAAAAGTGTTACGTGGCGCACCTTGGCAAATCGTTATTTTCTCTTTAGGGATGTACTTGGTGGTTTATGGTTTAAGAAATGCAGGGTTAACCGATTATCTTTCTGAAACGCTCAGTTACCTTGCAGACAAAGGACTATGGGTTGCCACTCTAGGAACGGGATTTATTACCGCATTTTTATCATCCATAATGAACAATATGCCAACGGTATTAATTGGCGCGTTATCTATTGAAGGAAGTGAAGCGACAGGGTTAATTCAACAAGCGATGGTTTATGCCAATGTGATTGGTGCCGATTTGGGTCCAAAAATCACACCAATAGGTAGTTTGGCTACATTGCTGTGGCTGCATGTTTTATCGCAAAAAAACATGACCATTACATGGGGATATTATTTCAAAACAGGGATTATCATGACTATCCCTGTGCTGATTGTCACACTCGTTACTTTAGTACTTCGACTTTCACTGTTAAATTAAAGGTAACCCCATGAATGAGATCACTATCTACCATAACCCCAATTGTGGCACTTCGCGTAATGCCCTTGCAATGATCCGCAATAGTGGTATTGAGCCAACGATTATCCATTACCTAGAAACGCCGCCGAGTAAAAATGTTTTAGTACAACTCATTGCGGATATGAACATCACGGTAAGGGAGCTATTACGAAAAAATGTTGAGCCGTATGAGCAATTAAATTTAGAACAAGATAACCATACAGATGAGCAACTCATTGATTTTATGTTGCAGTACCCGATATTGATTAATCGACCAATTGTCGTCACTCCGCTAGGGGTAAAGTTGTGTCGGCCTTCTGAGGTGGTGCTAGATATACTTCCTAATCAGCAACAAAGTGAATTTATCAAAGAAGATGGTGAGGTTATTGTTGATAAGCAAGGGAGAAGAGTAAAGTAAATGGCTCTTTAAAATCATAGCTCTTGGTTAATGTTTATCCGTGACAGGCCAGTTTTAATTAAACTGGCTACTTGAATTATAGGGTATAATTCAATACTGATATGCTTAATGGCTGAGTTATATGTACAAATTATCTCGTTGAGTCTGAGTTGATGTCTTAGGTTTCTAAAAACAAGTACCCTAATTTATTGTGTATAGCATGTTTTATTGTAAGTTAAATTCTGTGTTTTGTGGAAAAAATTGTTGGTGTATTTATTGATATAAAATTATACAAACACAAATTTAAGCTTCTTTTTTCTCATTTAATGTAATAAAAATTAATATAATAAGAGCTGAATGCCCCCATGGCATAAGCTTTAATGTATACATAAGATACATCATTATTACTCATTTTTGTTGTATTTTCATTTGGTTATGTAAGAAGTAAGTATCTATTGTAGCATATTTCATCGTATTCGATTTGGCTGGATTGTTGTTTCAATAGTCCAGATTTAATTAAAAAAACTCATTAGGTTACTTGTTGCAATGTTCATGCTTAAGGTAAATTTATTTATTAGTACAATAATGAGTTGTAATTTATTTTGGTGCTTAATTCTATCAAGTTAACTTTTGATGCTCTCAAATTGTACATTGTTATTTGTTGGTAATATAATCAACTAAATTGGCTGATCCTCTTATGTAGTAGAGTAGAGATAAAAAATTGTAAAATTTTACAGTTTATATGATTAAACCAATTGTTTAAATTTATTGCTTATATTAAAAATATACTGCGATGTGCATTTACTACTATAATGATTAATATCGTTAAATATCTCTTGATAATGGGATAGCGTATGGAAGATTTAATTCTAGGGGGTACGGTTTTTATACCCGGGATTGCTTTGGTGTTTTTTTTAGGTTTCTTTTCATGGTTATTAATTAGAGTAGTTTACGCAAACTTAGTGAGCAAATATGAATATGCAGGAAGCTTATTCGACATTTCTATGCTGTTTCTCTGCATTTTGGTCATGCATTTCATTCTTAATTCATGGTTGGTAATATAATGAATATAAAGAAATATTTATTAATTGTGATATCTGTATTCATCATTGTTTCGTCTATATATTTATTATGGAACCATTATGCATTAAGCCCATGGACTCGGGATGGTAGAGTAAGAGCTGAAATCAACCAAGTGACAGCAGAGGTTTCAGGGAAAGTTGAGCAATTGATGATCATCGATAACCAAGAAGTCAAACAAGGTGAATTATTACTTGTCGTTGATCCTACTGACTATGAAATCAAACTACGTCAATCTGAATTAGAACTTAATGATTTAGTGGTTCAATACAATTTTGCCAAGAACCAATTAGCAAGGCGTACTAAACTAAGTCAGGTTGCGATATCTAAGGAAGAGCTAGATGATGCAAAGTCGCGCCAAGAAAGCTTAGCCAAAAAAATTGAATTAGCAAAGGTGAAGATTGAAAAAGCTAAACTTGACCTATCAAGAACACAAATTCATTCACCAGTAAATGGCTTTATTACTAATTTGAATTTGCGTACAGGGAATTATATTAATGCAGGCTCCCCTCTATTTGCGATCGTTGATAAAGATTCTTTCTATGTGATTGCTTATTTAGAAGAAACTAAAATGGCCAATGTTGTTGTTGGTGATAATGCAAATATAAAGTTGTACGGCAACAATCATGAATTAAAAGGCAAAGTACAAAGCATTGGTCGAGCAATTGACGATAACAACTCTACGACAGGAAGCCAGCTACTTGAAAATATACAACCTAACTACCCATGGGTCCGATTAGCACAAAGAGTACCAATTAAAATATCATTAAATGATACTCAAGGAGTAACCCTTATACCGGGTACGACTTGCACTGTATTTATTGAAGACTAAGTGATGAAACTAAACTGGATATTTGCAGTTAAATATATGCTAGCTATTCTATTGGCTTGGTATATTTCTTCATATTTTGGTTTTGATAAGCCTTACTGGTCAATGATGACTGTCGCAATCATTGGCTACCCTGATCCATCATTAAGTTTGGCTAAAATGGCGGCACGCCTTGTAGGAAGTGTTATTGGTGTTATCGTAGTAACATTAATCGCTAACATTAGTCTCAGTGATCACTGGTTGTTTACCTCTTTGATTATTATTTGGTTGTCAGTTTGCTTATTTATGGCGTTAACTTCTCGCTATATGATGCCTTATATGTTTTCGCTATCAGGGTATACTTCTGCGATCATTGCCTTCGGTACATCAGTCTATCCATTGCCAATGACAATATTTAATTTGTCTCAAGAAAGGCTAATGGAGGTTATGATAGGCATCATTATTTACACATTTATTAGTTATGCCTTACCAAATAGGTCTAATGTGCCACAAACAGTTCTATTGAACAGGAAAATAAGTACGGATAGAAAAAATGTGTTATCAAGTGTATTCAAAGGAAATTATGATAATACAATGAAAAACCTATCTGTTATCATTGCAGATAGTATAGCCTATGATGAAGTGAGTAAATATGAAAGTCATTTTTTATCTTTTAAAAAGGCACACAGTAAGGCATTAAAATTACCAATATTGGTCACTATATCTATTATTGGTTTAGTCGATCGCGCATTTTTACGCTATGAAAAATATAATCAATTATTAAGCTTGAAGAAAGAGATTAGTCGTCCCTCTACCTTTCAGTCTTATGCATTTTTTGATTGGAAAGATGCTTTTTTAAATACGTTAAGACTAGTTGTAAGTTTAGTGATTAGTGTTATGTTCTGGCTTAATACTGGTTGGGAGTATGGTTATATTTTACCTGTATTAGTGAGTATTTCTTTTACCTTTGGGATTACTATTCCCAATGCTAATAAGCTTGCTTTTATTGTATTTATTGTTGCTCTGTTAGTGATCGCGTTTAGCTATGTATTGAAATTTTTCTTTTTAATACAGGCATCAAGTTTTATGCAAGCGGCCTTGATTATGATCCCTATCTTTATCCTTTTTGGTGTCTTGAAAACGGTAGGTAAGTTAGCATTTTTGATTTCACATATTATGTGTATTTCTTTAATATTTCTAATTAATTTTACTAATCCAATGAGTTTTGATTTTGTTTTTTTTGCTAATACTGCTATAGCGCTTATTTTTTCTATCATTATAGTGATTTTGATGTTGTATATCATACCATTGAGTAGTGCACAGCAGATAGAAACACGTAAAGTTAATTTTATTTTACAGAAAATAAATACATTACCGTTAAATGAGTTAGTTCTCATAAAAATTCGTAATACTTTGCTAATGAATGTAAATTCATTATATGAACATAAAAATATTAACCAGTTTTACGTGTTAATTGCATTGATTAGTTTATATGAATTATCAGAATCATATCAGGTAAGAGAACTGATGGTCAGCATTATTAATGCGGTATCAATAGGAGATGATAAAGATAATATATTGAAATCTCTTAATGGTACTGAAACAATTTATTCAGATTCTAATGTAAAGTATGCCAAAGATATTATTGGCTTTTTGTTATAATCATAAATATAAGAGGTGGTCATGTTTGAATTATTAACTGCAATAGGGATTGGGTTGGTGGTATTGTTACCATTATCAAACCCACTAACCACAGTTGCATTGTTTCTTGGTTTATCCGGTGGAATGACAATTGAGGCGCGTAAAAAAACCATAAAAATGACGCCTGTATATGTCTTTTTTATTATGTTGGTCTCATGGTATTCAGGACAAGCGATCATGAATACCTTTGGTGTGACTATTCCAGGTTTGAGGATTGCCGGTGGTTTTATTGTTGCCTACATTGGTTTTCGTATGTTGTTTCCTGTCGCCGAAAATAGTCGTCATGATGAAGGGGAAAAAACAGTAGATAATACATCGAGTGTTGCATTTGTTCCTTTAGCTATGCCAAGTACTGCTGGACCAGGTACTATAGCGATGATTATTAGTATGGCTTCATCCGTAATCACGAATGAAAGCGCTTATCCTCATTGGGTTATTATTGTTGCGCCACCGTTGGTATTTTTAATTTTTTCTGTGATTTTGTGGGCATGCCTAAAAAGTTCAAGTCTTATTATGAAGTTTTTTGGTAAAAGCGGCATTGATGCAATATCTAGGCTGATGGGATTTTTGCTAGTTTGTATGGGTGTACAATTTATCATCACCGGTATAGGAGAACTCACGCGTTCTGGTTTTTTTAGCTAGTTTTGAACAATGTTATCGTGAATTACTCTGATTTAATGTATAAATAACACCTGAAAGGTTATTACTTCTCAACTGAATAAGGTGTTACAGCGCTTTTCTTTTTCTGCGCCAGTCAGCAACGGCGATAAATTAATATCAAGTAATATTAATTATCTTTACCATCTTCATGTTGTTTTAGAATATATAAATAACATGTTAATTAAGTGTTATTACTTAATTTTTGAAATGTAGATACTAGTAAACTGCCATTTGTATGCAATGCAAAAAAGAATTACCTGTGTCTACGTAAATACTAAATTTAGTTGACTTTGTTCATCAAAAATTTATAAATTTCAGGTAGATATAGAGAAATACTGACAAATAAAAACGCTGCAATAAAATAGATGTTTATCGATTCCATCGTAATCGTTGTTGAAAGAGTCGCGATCGCTAAAATGCCTACAATGATACGACGACTATTTATAGACATCACATGCGTTAACTCACTAATAAATGATTCAATAAATCTAAACATAACAATTCCTTTTCATAGTTACGTGAGAAGTGTATATGATTTAAATATAATATTGAAGTTTTTATTAGTTATTTGTGCTATTAATTTTTAATGTGAGTTTAAAATGATTAAATTTAATCTTTTTGAGATAAAAAAAGCATTTAATAATTTAAAAAATTTATTGATTCTATAATTTATTTAAATTTAACAGATAAAACATTACATTGGTTAATTATTTTATGGCTTCAATTTATTGATATTATTGTCTTTTTATTTTGTGTTTTCTATTTTGTAAATTAATACAATAAACAAGAGTAAGTAAAGTATAAATATATATTAAGTATTAACACGTAGTGGTGTGAAAATATGTGAGTTAGCTCATAAATGAGCAATTAACTTAATATCTTTTACTTATTCTAATTATGAAAATGATTAACACTTATTAAGTTGGTAATAATACCTATTATATTCTAAATAGTTTTGGGGGAAATAGAGGATAAGTGAGTGAGTTACTAGAATATAGGACAAATTATGTGATTAGCACAAGTAGGCTTAGTCACTATAAGCCTAACCCCCTAAAACTTAATGTATGATGAGTATATTCTGATTGAGTGCTGTCAGAGGGTAGTTTACTCTAAAAGAAAATAGGAGAATACGATGTCAGCATATGATCCCATAGAACTACTCGGTAACTCTATCGCAGCAACGATAAAAATGGTTTATTCCCCGTTTGAATCGCTGTATCACAGTAGTATCATCGGCGACCTTAGTTATATTATGCTATTGCACTTTGCGAATTAATGACTCGCTTTTCAGCTAGTCTACTGTTTTCTTTGAGCTTCGGTAACTAGCTGATTTTATTTATGTTCAAATTTTTAATATAATGTTGTTCTATCACAGATGTTCCCCATTGGCTTCCTTCCTGTTCTTGAACTAACTTAAATCCAGCTTGTTGGTAAAGTCTAGCGGCAGTATTTAACCCTTTAAATGTCCAAAGCTCTATAGCTTTAAAAGATTGTGTTTGGCAAAAAGAGAGCGTTTTATCGAGTAATAATCGGCCTATTCCCATTCCTCTGCATTTTGGATCAAGAATGAACCAACGCAAATGAGCATGGCCACATGCCAAATCTTGCCCATCTACCGCAATAGAACCAACAATATGATTATTATGTATGGCGCTCCATATTTGGTTGCAGGGTTCACCAATTCGATTAATAAACTCACTGACATCCATTGCTATTTTTTTTTCAAAAAATTCACCAAAATTGGCATGTTCAAAGTAAAATTCTGCATGCATTTGGGTTATTTTACCGATTAATCCTGAACGATAGCCTTCATAAATATCAATGAATTGAGCGGTATCATTAGTTTGCTTTAGGCGATGTTGTTTGAGCGCATTCGCGTAAAGCGTGATCCCTTCAGCGACGGCTTGCTGTTGCTTAACTGCCAATTTTTCTAATGCGAATATAACTTGCTGTTGGCCAAAACGATGGATGCCATTAACTAAGTTTTTACCTTTGGCAGTGAGGGATAAATTTTTAAGTCGTCCATCTTCGATGTTTGTCGATTCAATTATTTCACCATTGCAGAGTAGCTTTTGAATTAGACGACTGATGGTTGATTTTTCTAAGATTAAGAGTTCAGCTAGCTGTGCTGGGGTAATGGTGGGATTTTGTTCTATTTCAAGCAGGACGTGAATCGCTGAGGGACTATAATTAGTCGCTGCGAGAGTTGAGCGCATAAAACCTAATTCACGTACCATCATTCTAGATGAAGAACGAATTTGCTCGGTTAAATCAATCTTATTATTCATTGTGCCTCCCAAAAGCAACTTGTTGTAAGCTACAAGCAGTTGCTTCTCTTCGTCAATCCGATTTTTAAATAAATAAGAAAAACAATGGGATGAAGTAATATTGAAGTAAAATAAGGAAATAAGGGATAATGTTGAATTGATTACATTATGAGTGACGCAGAGTGGGAAAGTATTCTTAATCCCAGTTTAGTAATAGATTCTAAATACCAATTGTCTATCAATCTTTATAAGTCGTGGAGTGGGCGGGGTGTTCATGGCAAAAATCATCCCAAATATTATTAAAGTTTTCGTTTGGGAATCTATTTTCTTCAGTATTAATTAAAGGAATAGAAACGACATTTCTACCATCCTGATGCATATAGGTTTTGACTAAAAATCGCCTGTAACTAAAGGATTTTTCATTTTTAAAGACTAGCACTTCACCGCAAACATAGCCCAACATACCGTGATCAAGCGTTTCCCTCACTGAGTAATAGTGAACATTTTTATATTCAGCTGTTTCAGGAAAGGGGAGAAAGTCTTCAACGGCCTTTTGTGATTTTTTTACGATATCAAGATCAGGTGTGTAGTTTGCCATCATACCTGCGACAAAAGAGCTGCTCGCAATCAGCGCAATAATTAAATATGAAAATATGTTCTTTTTCATGATATTACTCTTTTACCTGTTAAGTGATAGAAATAAATCATTATTGGACCGTCATAAAGTAGCATGGATAAAAGTATGGTTATATGGTCTAGAAATAACAAGAGTTAAATAAAAACAAACAATTACAATTTAAAATGAATTGTTATGTTGAGTTTATTTAAGCCTATTATTATCTACTAATTTTTATTTTTTATAAAAAGATTTTTATATTAATTTATCTCGCAAATGGAGAATTGTTAATTTTATTGTTTTATTTTTGTTGATTTTGCCACATTAATCGCTTTAGCTTGATGTAATGGAAAAATTTACATTATCTATGATAACTCAATTCCCACCCATAAAGAGTACAACAAGCAAGAAAGATTTCCAGCTAAACGATAACCTCTCTTCACACAGCGGAAATAGGTGTTTCTCAGCGTTGAATGCTCTTACGATAACTCGCTAAATAAAGTGATTAAGGCAACGCTGATTGTGTTACGCGTCTAACCAGAAGAAGGGTGATAAAATGTAGATGTATTGAGGCTTAGATGACCATTTTTTGTTTTGTAGTTGGTAAAAATAGAATAGAGAACAAAAATAACTATAATGGGGAAGTGATATGGGAACACTTATTTATTATCCTATTAGATCACTAATTCCTTATATAACGATAATATTATTCATATGAACAATATTAAAATAATTTGTCTTGCTATTTGTATTTCATTGATTTGGGGAAGCAGTTTTCCTATATCAAAAATGACTATTGAAAAAATAGGTGTTTGGCCTTTTCGTTTTTATGCAGCGTTAACATCAGTTGTAGTGCTAATATTGTTAGCGCTAATAGCTTTCAAGCGCAAGTTTCACTTCTATGGCTTGATTATGTGTATTCCATTGGGGTTTTTAAATGTTTTTTTAGTGACTCTTCTCAATAATATTGCCTTGGGATATACGGATTCAGCTAAAGCATCTGTGCTGATTTATACTATGCCAGCAATGACTACAGTGATTATGATGATTGCACATAAACGGATTACCTTGAATTCAATAGTAGTATCATTAAGTTGCTTAATTGGGGTATTTATTTTTACGTCCTTGGATCACTTTGGTTTGGGCGAGATGATTATACTGCTGAGTGCTTCTATGTGGGCCTTAGGGACGTTTTTAGCAGAAAAAATTCCGACTCAGTTAGATCTACTTTTTAAAGTGATGTATCAAAATATCGTCTCATTCTTTCTTATCTTATTGATTACACTATTTATTTCATCCAATTTGGATATATTTGATTATCAACAGGATCCTCTGCATTACATTAAGGATGTTTATTTTCCTATCTTATTTATAGGGATCGCTGGCGGTGTGATTGTTTTTGTACTGTGGTTCTACATGATAGAACAAGGGGGGGGGCTGAACTCTCTTCTTATGCGGTATTAGTCGCTCCGATAATTAGCGTTGGGTTATCTCATTATTTTCTAGATGAAGTAATTTCTTTCACTATGCTGATTGGAATGGTTCTGATCTTGTTGAGTATGCTGATTTCATTTATAGGAAAAACAAGATAAATAAGATACAAAAAGTTGAATCGATTCAGATTTGCATTTAGTTAATTAAAATTTAAAAGTAAGTATTTTATTTATTTGAAATTCTTTATAGTTAACTATTAGTTATAACTTTAATTTTATTTCAATAATTTATTGAAAATAATGTCTAATTTGATTTAATTTTGTTTTTTATCTGTGAGTATCATGGTGATTGTTTTAGTTTTAAATGGAATAATAATTAAATTGGCTAATGCTTTCCTATTTTATTTTGTGTTAAAAGGCTAATTTACCTTAACGTAATATGCTTTTGCTTTTTTTTGTTTTTATTTTTGTCTTTTTTGCTTTTTTTTGCTTTTTTTTGCTTTGCTTCGGGAACATATGATTATTATCACATTAAACTAACAATATCTAAATTAAAGTAAATGCCATGAGGTAAAATGGCATGAAAGCAGAAAGACATAAAAAAATAATCAGTTTTCTAAAAAATGCAGGCTCAGCAAAAGTTTCTGTTTTATCGAAAGAGCTTAATGTCACTAAAGAAACCATCAGAGCAGATTTAAATTCTTTGGCAAAAAAAGGAATTATTAGCCGTTGCCACGGTGGCGCATTCATTGAATTTGAGACCCTAGATAAAGTTGCCAAAAAAGAAATTATACAATTTCTAGAGTGCAATGAAAGCCTTAATGAAATAGTAAATAAGGATGATTTAGTGAACGGCAAAGTTTGTGTTTTAGGTTCGTTTAATGTTGATATGATTAGTTATTTACCTCGCCTTCCTGAGGCAGGTGAATCATTGTTATCAAATAAATTTATTTTTTCACCGGGTGGTAAAGGTTGTAACCAAGCTCTTGCTGCAAGTTACTCAGACTCTCAAGTACATTTTATTACTAAAATAGGTACAGACCAGTTTAGTGATTATGCAGTAAATTTTATTTCATCATCAAAAATAAAAAGCTCAACCATTTACCAAACAGAAAAATTTCAGACAGGTACGGCATCTATTTTTGTTTCAGAAAATAGTGGTGAAAATATTATCTCCATTTACCCTGGCTCGAATATGGATATTAGTGCTGATGAAGTCAAAATTCAGAAAGATAAAATTATTAACTCAAATATTATCCTATTACAACTCGAAACTAATATTGAAGCATTAAAAGAGATTATTGCGATAGGTAATGAATACAATATTCCGATTATTTTAAACCCAGCACCTTACAATGAAATCGCAATAGAACTACTTGAAAAGGTTGATATTTTAACACCAAATGAAACTGAAGCGAGCTTACTTTCGGGAATTAATGTGATTGATTTAGATTCCGCAAAACAAGCTGCTGAAGCTATCTATCACAAAGGGGTGAAAAAAGTCGTTATAACATTGGGAAGTAAAGGCTCTCTTGCCTATGATGGCAATAAGTTTATTTACTCACCAGCCTACACTGCGGTTGTTAAAAATACAGCAGGTGCAGGGGATGCATTTAATGGTGCTTTGGCTGCATCGCTAGCAAAAGGAAAACAATTCTCTTACGCATTGCGTTATGCCTCTGCATTTTCATCTCTTGCAGTTGAAACCAGTAATGCTTCAGAAATGCCTGAAGATATTAATGTGATGTATCGTATTAATCAAACAACCTACTCTCAGGTTGTGACTCAATCTCCTGAATAACGTCTATTCTGAAAGAGGAATAAAAATGAAAATTTTATTTATTGGTGAATCATGGCACATTCATATGATCCACACAAAAGGTTACGATAGCTTTACATCGAGTAAATATGAAGAAGGCGCAACATTTTTATTAAGTTGTTTAAAAAATAAAGGTGTTGAAGTTGATTATATGCCAGCACATGTTGTGCAAATGTCATTTCCAAAAACAGTCGAAGAACTCGAAAAATACGATGTTATTGTAATCAGTGATATTGGTGCAAATACTTTCTTACTGCAAAACGATACTTTCTATAATATGAAGGTGTTACCAAATTCACTGCAATTAATTAAACAATACGTTATTAATGGCGGTGGGTTATTGATGATTGGTGGTTATTTATCCTTTATGGGTATTGAAGCTAAAGCCAATTATAAAAATACCTTACTTGCTGATGTATTACCTGTCGAAATGCTTGATGGTGATGATCGTGTTGAAACACCTGAAGGCGTATTTGCGTCCGCAGTTAATACGACTCATGATTCAATTAAAGGGTTTGGTAACTGGCCAATCTTCTTAGGTTATAACAAAGTATTGGCGAAGAAAAATAGCCAAACCGTACTGAATATTGGTGAAGATCCATTATTAGTTTTTGGTGAATATGAAAAAGGTAAAACAGCCTGTTTTATGAGTGATTGCTCGCCACACTGGGGAAGTAAAGAATTTATGGCTTGGGAACATTACTCAGATATGTGGGTGAATATTCTAAAACAAATATCTAAGTAATGAGATATTCGTCATCTTTCAGGTTGCAGGGGTTTTCATTAAAACATAAGGGACGACGCGAGGCTTGCCGAGTCACATAGTTTATCTATGTTCTCCGCCTATCTTCGCTTGTCACCTACCTGCAACTCGAATTATTTAGAGTATAAATAGCAAAAAATAAAATAGTAAAAATAAAAAAATAAGTGTGGGGAGTTTTCCTGCACTTTGTTATCCGATTTATTCGATTACAAAAAATAATGACTCATATACTCGTCATTCTTCAAGTTGTAGGCTTTTCGTTAAGGTATGGTGATTGCACTCAATGGCACTAGTCACTGTGTTTTTTCTGTCCGTCGCACTTGAATGATTTAGAGTACAGTCAAAATTCCAAAAGGAATATTTTATGAGTACAAAAAATTATTCTACACCTTTACTGATGATAGCAACGGTTTTAGCCGGTATGTTATCGCCAATGCAATCAGCCGTTAATGGGCAACTAGGGGATGTATTAAAAGATGGTAATGCGAGTGCGGTAATTTCATTCGCGAGTGGCCTTGTTGTAATGTTCTTTATTATTATTGCTAAAAAGCAAACTCGTCAACAATTTGCAGCTATTCCGAGCTTAATTAAACAACGTAAAATACCTCTATGGAACTGGTTTGCAGGCCTGTGTGGCGCGATGGTTGTATTCTCTGAAGGTGCCTCTGCAAGTGCATTAGGTATTGCAACCTTCCAAACCGCTTTAATTTCAGCACTGTTGTTATCGGGTTTATTGTGTGACCGTTTTGGTATTGGTATCGATGAGAAAAAACCGTTTACTACATTCCGTGTGATGGGCGCTGTATTTGCCGTTGTCGCAACACTATTTGTAGTTTCACCACAATGGCATTCTACATCCGCAATCTATTTAGCTATCCTGCCATTCTTAGCGGGTTTATTAGCAGGGTGGCAGCCAGCAGGTAACTCTAAAGTTGCTGAAGCGACAGGTTCTATGATGGTTTCTATCACATGGAACTTTATTGTTGGTTTCACTGTATTAACTGTTGCGCTGATTATTCGTATGGCGTTAGGGCATATTACCCTTGAATTACCGGGTGTGTGGTGGATGTATTTAGGTGGCCCATTAGGCTTAATGTCGATTGCATTGATGGCAATTTTAGTTCGTGGGTTAGGCTTATTAATGTTAGGTGTCGCATCGACAGCAGGGCAGTTATTAGGCTCCGTATTGATTGACCTGTTATTACCATCTTTAGGAAATACCGTCTATCTAGTGACTATCATTGGTACATTATTTGCGCTGGTAGGGGCGATTATTACCACTATCCCTGAATTTAGAGAAGCAAAAGCTGCGAAAACAGCAGGAGTGTAAAAATGAAAGGTTATATTCAGACTGTCACAGGACCGGTTAAAAAAGAGGATATGGGGTTAACCCTCCCACATGAACACTTATTTAACGATTTATCAACGGTAGTCGATGAGCCTTATTATGATTTCTCACATGTCTTAGTCGATAAAAAAGTCAGTGCAGACATTCAGTGGGGACTTAAACACGATCCGTATTGCTGCTGCGACAATATGGATAAAAAACCGATTGAAGATGTGATTTATGAGGTAAATAACTTTAAAGAGCTCGGTGGTAAAACACTCGTGGATGCCACAGGCTCCGAAGCGATTGGTCGTGATGTACGTCAACTGCGTGAAGTTGCAATCAAAACAGGTATTAATGTGGTTGCTTCATCTGGGTTATATATCGAAAAATTTGAAGGTGAACGGTTAGTTAGTAATATCGATGTCATGGCCAAAATGATCGATGACGAGCTAAATATAGGTATTGATGGTACTGATATTTGCGCAGGTATGATAGGCGAAATTGGTGTTTCACCATTCTTCACTGAAGGTGAAAAAAATAGCCTCAGAGCGGCGTCGATTGCCCAGCTAGCCAATGATCATGTATCAATGAATATTCACATGCCTGGCTGGCAACGTCGTGGTGATGAAGTACTGGATATTTTAATCAAAGAAATGGGCGTTAATCCTGCTAAAATTTCGTTAGCACATTCAGATCCATCAGGAAAAGATCTGGATTATCAACGTCGTATGTTAGACAGAGGCGTATGGCTTGAATTCGATATGATTGGATTAGATATTTCTTTTCCTAAAGAAGGGGTTGCCCCTACTGTCACTGAAACTGTTGATGCCGTCTATAAATTGATTGAATTGGGGTATGGTAATCAAATCGTGTTAAGCCATGATGTTTTTCTAAAACAGATGTGGGCAAAAAATGGCGGTAATGGCTGGGGCTTTGTGCCCAATGTTTTTTTATCCCTTCTCGCGAAAAAAGGGGTTGATGAAGCCATTATAAGTCGCTTATGTATTGATAATCCGGCTAATTTGTTAGCCTAATCAAATTGTAACCCTTTGTTATTTTATGTTCGACTTTGCGGTAATAGTCTATGGCTATTACCGCGTTTTGTTTAAAAGAATGCAGCCATCGGCATCCAGTATAAAACTAAGCCAGATGTAACATAACTGACAAAAAACGATAACAACGTAGATGCAAATAGGATACACTCTCGCGCAATAAAATCAGAACAGATATGACGGAAAAACGTTGCGCCTGCACGCTCGATTTCAACAATTTGCCGCTTATCTTGCCCTTCTTGCTGTAGCAATGCTGTTTATTGCCCCATTGGTTTCAAAATCAATGATGCACATGACTGATTGTTCACTCACGGAGGGCATGACAGCCCATTCGATGGAGCATTCGCATCAGGATATGCTATTGCCTGAAGAATGCGCAACCAGCACACCTATGAATCACTTTTTAATGTCAGGGGTTGGATTATCGCCCATGGAAGACATTGTGTGTGGTTACTGTCAGTTATTGGTTCATTTTCCCTTTATCATTCTCTTTGTTGCCATTGCTATTCGCCTATTGGCAATATTGACCTCCTGTTTAGCCCTTGAACCTTGCGTTCGTTTATATCTGTTCCGGCCTTGGTTATTACGTTGTGCCCGCGCACCACCTATATTCGTCCTCCTTTAAGTTGTAGGGCTTTGTTAAGGTATGGTGTTTTTACTCAGCTCACTGAGTTACAGCATTTATCTATGCTTTCTACCTATCTTTGCTTATCGCCTATCTGCAACTCGCATTATTTAGAGTGTATGCACTTTTTATTAATTATTTAATTAATAGAAAGTAGCTAGGTTGCATTTGCCGTTTTGAGTGCACTAAGACGTTTTATATCTTGAATTTGGATAATCCATTCAGGCGGCATTGTTACGTCATAAAGAAAAGAATTAGGCACAACAATGAACAAAGAAAAGTTTGTAATTGCACCTGTTGCATTTTTAGTATCGACCGTTTTGGTTTCTTATAGCGCATGGGCGGAAGATAAAAATCAAAGTCTATTTTCTGACAGTTCAGTCATGATCGTTACTGCACCAGTGGACTCACCATTGACGATCAGTACATCACCTAAAACACCTAGGCAACCTGTTCCAGCAAGTGATGGCTCTGACTATTTGAAAACCATTCCCGGTTTTTCTCAGATCCGTAATGGTGGTACTAATGGTGATCCCGTTTTTCGCGGTATGTTCGGTTCTCGTTTACGTATTTTAACTAATGACAGCGAGATGCTAGGGGCTTGTCCATCACGGATGGATGCACCAACATCCTACATTTCACCTGAAAACTTCGATCTTCTTACCATGATCAAAGGGCCTCAGTCGGTATTATGGGGACCAGGTAACTCAGCTGGAACGATCCGTTTCGAACGTGAAAAACCGTTATTTGATAAAGCAGGCATTAAGGGCAATGCTAGTGTGTTAACCGCATCTAATCAGCGCTGGGATGCCAATGCTGATGTGAGTATGGGGAATGAAAAAGGTTATTTACGGTTGGTTGGTAATAAATCACGTTCTAATGATTATAAGGATGGTAATGGTAATAAAGTGCCATCAAAATGGGATAAGTGGAATGCTGACGTAGCGATTGGTTGGACTCCTGATGAGTATACTTTACTGGAGCTAACCGCAGGTAAAGGTGATGGAGAAGCACGTTATGCAGGAAGAGGGATGGATGGTTCTCAATTCAAACGAGAAAGTTTAGGTATGCGTTTTGAGAAAACTAATATTGGTACTGTACTCGATAAAGTAGAAGCCAACATTTATTACAACTATGCCGACCATATCATGGATAACTATTCATTGCGTGAAACCAGTGGAACAATGGGAAGTGGTTCTGGTCATATGATGGGAAGTGGTCACGGTATGATGAATATGCCAATGAAAATGCGTGTAGATCGTAAAACGGTTGGCGGTAGGGTGATGGGCACTTGGATGTGGACTGATTATGAACTACGGGCTGGTGCCGATATGCAAACTAATACCCATCGCAAAGAGAGTGATAATCGTTGGAACAAAGACGCACAATTCCAAGACTATGGCGTGTTTGGGGAGTTAACGTGGGAAGTTAACGACCATGATAAGGTCGTGACGGGGGCGCGAGCAGACAGAGTTTTGGTTGATAATGATACAAATATCGGCTCTTCGGGGCGTAATACAGTCATGCCTGCTGGATTTGTACGTTATGAACATGCTCTTTCTAATATGCCAGTAATGTTGTATGCGGGGGTTGGTTACACAGAGCGTTTTCCTGATTATTGGGAGTTGTTCTCGCCGACTTATGGGCCTGATGGAACAACCAATGTGTTTGATCATCTCAAAACAGAGAAAACGACTCAGCTTGATATTGGTGCTAAGTACAGTAATGAAAGCATAAATGCATGGGTTTCTGCTTATATTGGTCGTGTTGATGACTTTATTTTATTCCGTTATAACCCTCACAATGTACGTCAAAGCCAAGTTGAAAACGTCAACGCAATGATTATGGGCGGTGAAATGGGGGTAGCATATAAGTTAACGGACGAATGGAAAGCGGATGCTAGCCTTGCTTATTCATGGGGAGAAAATCGTAGCGATAGACAGCCATTGCCTCAAATGCCGCCGTTAGAGACACGTTTTGGTTTGTCGTGGGAAAAAAATGATTGGACGACAACAGGGTTGATGCGAGTAGTGAGTAGTCAACATCGAGTTGCGATTAATGATGGTAACGTCGTTGGTAAAGATTTCAGCAGCAGTGCAGGATTTACCATTTTTTCGGTTAATACAGCCTATCGAGTTAATGATCATATGAAATTAAGTGCGGGTGTGGATAACTTATTCGATAAGAATTATAGCGAGCACCTTAACTTAGCTGGTAATAGTGGGTTCGGTTATTCATCTAACCAACCAGTGAATGAACCAGGTAGGACATTCTGGGCGAAAATGAATGTAACTTTTTAAGTTATTATTGAGGGCTATTTTTCAAGCTGTTCTCGTTGTAAAAATCACCAGCCCCTAATATATCCCCCCATGATAGGGGGGATATAATCAGTTATTGGCCAATATTGCGTAGCGAATTACCTTTCATTAAGTTTTCTTCAATATGCTCTAAAGAAACATTTTTGGTTTCTGGTACAAAGTAGAGTGTGACTAAAATAAATACCGCATTGAGCGCCGCATATAGCCAAAATGTATGTGTATCACCGAGTGTCGATAACAGTGTTAAGAAAGTAGCACTCACTATCATGTTAGCAACCCAGTTTGAAGTGGTTGAGCAAGTAATACCAAAATCACGCCCTTTAAGTGGTTGTATCTCAGAACATAGAACCCACATGATAGGGCCTGCGCTGACAGCAAAGCCAATAATAAAAATAAGTAGGAATGCAATGCTAGCATACTGGATAAGTAAGGTATGAGCGTCGAAAGATAATAAATAAGCGAGTAGACCAATGCTTATTGCCATAACACTAAAGCCAAAGACTAATAATTTTTTACGACCGAAACGGTCAATAATTGAGATGGCAAGAAAAGTTGCAATCACATTGACCAATCCAACCAGTACCGTACCATACATTTGTTGAGTGGTAGTTTCAAAACCGGCTAATGAGAAGATTTTCGGGGCATAGTACATAATGACGTTGATGCCGGTTAGTTGTTGCATAAATTGCAAAGAGATCCCTAAAAATACACTACGGCGGAAATTACTGTTATTTTTGAATAAACCAAAACCAGATTGTTTGATTTTGAGGCTATTAAAAATATCGTCTAATTCTTGTATTGCTTCAGTTTCTGAATTTCTGAGTTTTAATAAGATAGTTTTTGCATCATCGGAACGGTTCTTACTGGCCAGCCAGCGTGGACTTTCAGGTAAAAAAGTGACGCCAATAAATAGCAGGACAGCAGGAATTGCAGTGATCCCTAACATCCAACGCCACGCATGATCATAGCTAAACCCAGTATCTGAAATGAATGCCAGTAAAATACCTATGGTGATCATTAACTGATACATAGATATCATTCCACCCCGGATCTTTTTGGGGGCTATTTCGGATAAATAGGCGGGTGTTGTAAAAGATGAGATACCAATTGCTAGACCTAATATCACGCGTGAGCCAATAAGAACCTCGGCATTTGGTGAAAATGCAGAGCCTAGCGCGCCAATAATAAATAGTATGGAACTAAGCAATAAACTTCTTTTACGTCCTCCCCAAGATGATAGCCAACCACTAATAATTGCTCCGGCAGCAGCGCCGAACATCATAGAACTAACAACGAGTTCTTGCTGAGTCGCGGAAATATCAAACTGCTTACTAATAAAAGGAAGTGCCCCTGAGATAACACCAGTATCTAAGCCAAAAAAGAGACCCGCTAGTGCTGCGAGTAAACCGACGAAGATAACCATTAGATTGGTTGATTGGTTTTTTTCTACCATTAGCATTAATCCTTGATAGTAATATTAGAAAATCTACCTAGCTATTTATACGTAATTCATATAACTCAAATTCATGCTAGCGCGATCTTCATTTGCTTTCAATGCGAAATAAATCAGGAGGGATAGGATAATGGAGGGTAATTTTTACACTTTATATGATACAGGTTTTTATTTAATCCATATTTGAGTATCAAAATTAAATTTTATTTATGAGAATTAGAAAATAAGACATTTTTTCTAGAGAAAACTTAAGAATATTGATTTTAGGCAAAGAAAAACTAACTAAAAAAATAGTCAGTTTTTCTTCTGAGAGGCTAAATAATAACAGGAATGCAGTAATTGAGCTCTTTAAGATAAAGTCTAGAATTTTCAACAAACTGTTCGTAACTTGGTTTTGATTTCAAAACATAATTTTCGATATCAGAACCTTCACCTCGGACAATATCCATGCTTGCAAGTACTTTTCCATATACGGTATAAATTATATCGTTATAGTCGATACCATGAAGTTCATCGCAGGTAAATTTTATTTGTAAATAGTCACCTGCTGGCAACGTCATAATTTTGGGATTAGGCGGAACGGGGTCGATATCTCGCTCATCAAGTGCGGTGGTATAGCAAAATTGGCCTTCTTGAGCATCTACCGAATCAACACCATTGATTGCATATAGATTTGTCGTGACATATTGGATCTCGGTGAGAAAATCGCGCCAATAATGACGACGCAGTTCTTCTGTTTTGAAATTCCACTCATTAATACCTTGAGTATAGCGATGTTGCTTACCTATTAGCTTAATAGGCTCTAATTTAATAAGGCTAACCTCAACGCTGAACTCTTTGCTTTCTCTAAGTGGTAAACAAAACCCTTCTATTTTCCAGCCAGTGCGTTTGCGATATTCAGATGGTGTTACATTAAATTGTTTTTTAAAAGCACGGCAAAATGTTTGCTGCGAATCAAAACGATAGCGTAGAGAAATATCCATTATGCTGTCATTGGTGAGCCTAAGCGCAACCGCAGAACAAGACAAGCGTCTAGCTCGAATATAAGAGCCAAGAGCAAGGCCTGTTTGATTTTTAAACAGACGCTGAAAATGCCATTTGGTATATCCGGATTTTTCGGCAACAGTATCTAAAGATAGGCGAGACTCTAAGTTTTTCTCGATCCAGAGAATGATTTCCCTGATAACACTTTCTTGAAGCATAGTTACCCTTTTAAATCGGCTTGGTCCAAGGTGTAGAACAAAGAAGTGATACGTTTTGGACTTATTACTAGATAAAAGCACATTTCAGTCGGTTGCAGAATAGCATACCGACTGATAGTTTTTTAAAATTGTTGTGAAGTTAAGTAAGTTTTATCATCACAGATAATCTTAACTCAAATATCTGGCCTAATTTAAAGGATATAATCATAAATTGATAGGCTTTATATTCCAAATTTGTGTCGCATATTCTTTAATCGTCCTATCTGAAGAAAAGAAACCCATATTACAAATATTTTGGGTAACTTTAGATTGCCATGCGAGTGGGTCTTGATAGAGCTTATTAACCTGTTCTTGGGTATTAATATAGCTTCGATAATCTGCAAACAATAAGTACTGATCACCACCATCTAATAAGCTATTGGTCAGATCATGATAAAAGTTAGGAGCATCAGGTTTAAAATAACCATGGTTTATCTGATCTATCACCTGCTTTAGCTCAGCATCATTGTCATAATACCAACGTGGATAATAGTAGTTTTGCTTGATCTGCTTTACTTCTTCAATGGTATGGCCAAATATAAAGATATTTTCATGACCTACGTGTTCGCGTATTTCAACATTCGCGCCATCTAATGTTCCGATCGTGAGGGCTCCATTGAGAGCAAATTTCATGTTACCAGTGCCTGACGCTTCTGTACCTGCAAGTGAAATTTGTTCCGAAAGGTCGGTTGCGGGGATGATTTTTTGTGCCAAACTTACACCGTAATCGGGAATAAATACGATTTTAAGGCGATCACCTATACGCTCATCATTATTGATGACTTTTGCAACATCATTGATCAAGTGGATTATTTTTTTCGCTGCACTGTATGAAGAAGCCGCTTTACCTGAAAAAATAACGACTCGCGGTACCCAATTTTTGCTGGGGTTAGCTAGAATTCGGTTATAGTGAGTAATCACATGCATTAAATTCAATAGTTGTCGCTTGTATTCGTGTATACGTTTAATTTGTACATCAAATAAAGCTTCAGGGTTAATGACAATTCCTTGCGTCTGTGCAATAAAAATCGCGAGTTTTTGTTTGTTGCGCAGTTTTACTTGTCGTAACTTGTCTAAAAATTGCGGGTAATCAGCCCATTGTTTTAGCTCATCTAACAGCGGAAGGTCTGTCAGCCATTGTTGCCCTATATTTTCTTCTATCATTTCAGTGAGTTCAGGGTTAGCAACGGCTAGCCAACGTCTTGGGGTAACGCCATTCGTAATATTGCAGAATTTATTGGGAAAAATGAGTGCAAAATCGGCAAATAAAGCATCGACCATTAGCTGACTATGTAGTTTGGAAACACCATTTACTTTATGGCACACGATCGCTGCGAGCCAAGCCATTCGTACCTGTTGGCCATAATCTTCATTAATGATTGATACTCGGCGAGGGAGTTCATAGTCATGAGGAAACTGCTGAATAACTTGCTGTAAAAAATCATCATTGATTTGATAAATGATTTGTAAATGACGTGGTAAAATTTTACGGATCATTTCTACCGGCCACGTTTCCAACGCTTCGCTCATTAATGTGTGATTGGTGTATGAAAAGATTTTATTGGCGAGAGAAAAGGCATCCTGCCAACTAACCTGATGTTTATCAATTAAAATACGGATCAATTCGGGGATTGCTAAAACAGGGTGGGTATCGTTTAAATGGATTGATACTTTATCGGCTAAGTTATCCCATGTTTCATAAACCAGCCAATGTCGATAGAGAATGTCTTGTACAGAGGCAGAAACAAGGAAATATTCTTGTTTGAGGCGTAATTCTTTTCCTGAATAGGTTGAGTCATTAGGGTACAGAACTCGTGAGACGTTTTCAGACTCATTTTTTTTCTTAACGGCGGAGTAATACTCCCCATCATTGAAAATTTGTAGATCAAATTCGTCACTGGCTTTAGCACTCCACAATCGTAATGTGTTTGTTGCTTCGGTTTTATAGCCAGGAATAATTTGATCGTAAGCGACAGCAATAATATCGTTAGTTTTTATCCATTGCTGGCACCCATCCTCTTCAATAACATGACCTTCAAATTGTATTTGATAACGGCTTTCTGTACGTGGAAACTCCCAAGGATTACCATGTGCTAGCCAGTCATCAGGACATTCGATTTGTTGACCGTTACGTATGGTTTGTCGGAACATGCCATATTCGTAGCGTATACCATAACCACAGCCAGGTAGGTTCATGGTTGCTAGAGAATCTAAAAAACACGCAGCAAGTCGGCCTAGGCCACCATTGCCGAGGCCGGGATCTGTTTCTTGCTCTAATAATTGTTCAAAATCAAAACCAAGTTCAGTGACTACTGTGACTAAATCATCATACATATTCATTGAAATCAATGTATTGGATAATGAACGACCCAGTAAAAACTCCATTGATAAATAATAAACTTGCTTGAGTTGTTGTGAATATTCAGCACGGTTAGTGGTCATCCATCGGTCAACGATCCGATCACGTGCGGCTAATAAGATAGCTTCTAACCACTCGCGCTGTGTTGCAATATAGGGTTCTTTGCCAATCACAAACTTGAGTTTATAGATGATGGAGTTTTTGAGTGCTTCATGGGTGACTAATGGTGAATTACATTCATAAACAAAATGAGAGTTCATGATTTCATTCCTTATTTTTATTTATGTTCTCTAACATATCTTTTGTGACCAGAACGATCCCCTGTTCTGTTCGATAGAAACGCTGGCTATCTTCTTCTGGGTTTTCTCCGATAACAGTATTTTCAGGAATGTTACAACCTCTATCGATAATACAGCGGTGTAGGCGTGATGAACGACCAACATTAACACCGGGTAATAAAATAGAAGACTCAATATTACAAAATGAGTTCACTCTAACTCGTGGAAATAGGACTGAACGCATCACAATTGAACCAGAAATAATACAACCACCTGCAACTAATGAATTCATGGTCATTCCGTGGCTTCCCGAACGGTCTTGAACAAATTTTGCAGGGGGTAATGGCTCCATATAAGTGCGTATAGGCCAATTACGATCATACATATCTAATTCAGGCGTTACAGAAGCCAGATCCAGCGTCGCCGACCAGTAGGCTTCAAGCGTTCCAACATCTCGCCAGTAAGGAGGGATCTCTGTATTGCTTGTCACACAGGAGTATTCAAAAGGATGTGCTAATGCTTCACCACGAGCCACTATTCGAGGAATAATATCTTTGCCAAAATCATTACTGGATTCAGGACAGATATTGTCATCCTCTAACATTTTATAGAGGTAATCACTGTTAAAAATATAGATCCCCATACTAGCTAAGCAATGATTAGGATCTTCTTTTAAAATTGGGGGATGCTCAGGTTTTTCATGAAATTGAGTAACCCAGCGATTATCATCAATTTCCATCACGCCAAATTGGTGAGCTTCTTCTTGTTTTACTTTAATACAAGCAACCGTAAATTTTGCATCGTTGGTAACGTGATCAAGGAGCATGCGTGAATAATCCATTTTATAGATGTGATCGCCTGCAAGAATGACAATGTACTCTGCGTTATAATTACGAATAATATCCATATTTTGGTAAACGGCATCTGCGGTACCTTTATACCAATGGTCGGTCACTTCGCGTTGTTGCGCGGGAAGTAAATCAACAAACTCATTCATTTCTTCATTAAAAAATGACCATCCTCTTTGTATATGTTGAACTAAAGAGTGAGATTGATATTGTGTAATAACGCCTATACGTCTGATCCCTGAATTCAGGCAATTTGATAATGCAAAATCGATAATACGAAATTTACCGCCAAAATGAACAGCGGGTTTAGCACGTTTTAGTGTCAAATCTTTAAGGCGTGTACCTCGGCCCCCTGCTAATATTAAAGCAACGGCTTTTTGAGGCAAGTGACGCGCGAGCATCATCATACTATTCATATCATTATGAGACATACCTTAGAACTCTCCAAAATAAACAACGGTTATTCAAAGATCCCCAGTTGGTGTATATACTCGTGATATTGCAAGTTACGGTGTATCGCACTAGCGTATGAAGATTATACCCACTCGCATTAGTGACATATTTTGTTAGCGAGCCTGACATTTATCGCCTAGCCGTATCTTGGGTTATTTAGAGTATCTTATTAAAATTTCAGGTTTTTCTTTTAATGAGAGTAACTATGTTATTTAAAAATCTTGATTTGTAGATGTTACTTTTACCTGAAATATTCAATCATCGTAAATTCTTAATACAATCATTTAACGATGTTTTTTAATCTAATAATGATAATTATTTTTTATGTTTTATAATTATTATCCCTAATAATATACTAGACTTCAGAAATTAAAATATGACATTAAATGTTTTTTTATTAAGAAAAATAATAGTCAGAAATCAATAGACATAAAATGTCATGATTTTTAACAATAAAAATTATTTTATTTGCGGATAATATAGAAATAATCTTATAGTCACCTGTGAAAATAGTATTAGAATTAGATTATAAAAAATAATAAAGCCTATTAAATTAGTTAGTTAATGTCATAAAAAGAGGTTCTTTGTTCGAGTAATCCTAAGTTAGGATACATTTTTTTTGTGATTAATGTCACTATATGAAATTAGGTAGTAAAAAAAATAATATTTTTATTTTCATTTTAATTCAATATGTTAAGGTTTTTTGTTGGTTTTTGATCTTTTTTAGATGTTCTGTATATGATTGTTTTTTTAACACTGTTTTTTAATTTAAATCAATTAAATTATGGAGCCAGAATGTTAATTTACGCATCGATAAAACTAACTTCACTTTGATTATATTTTTAGGAGTTTATTATGCACAAAGATAATATTGCAAAAATGCTTGGTATTAGAATTCGCCAGCAAAGAGAGAGCCATAAAATGTCGCTGAAACAAACAGCGAGATTGATCGGTGTATCAGAGGATGAGATGAATCGTTTCGAAAGTGGTGAAAGCTGTATTGATGTTGATTCTTTATTTCAATTCGCATGTTTATTTAACTTGGAACCAACCACATTTTTGTATGGTGTTGTTAACGTTAACCTCGGAACACGTTGTACCATTCACTAAAAGGTGATTAAAAACAAGGAAGAACAACAATTATCTAGTCAGTAGCATTAACAAAAGAATTAAAACAAACATAGCGAGATACTATGAGCAATTTAATCGGACCGGAAGAAATTGCAGGGTTACTCTATTTGTAACTTGCTTCTTCCGGGCTTGATTGGAAATAGGTAATTTTAGTTAAGTAATAACACGTGAAATTGTAAAGCTTAGTTTTTATTAAAAATAGTCATCGAAGTTATAATTAACAAGATTATTGATTAGCCTTGGTTAATATTGGTTAATATTGGTTAATTTACACGGATTAAATGAATTGGTTAATTGTAAGGTGAGTTAAAATTGACTCAGTCATTGTATTTACGTGTATTAACTGTGAAGTTATCACTATTTTATTTGCTTTATGTAAGTTTAATATAAAATGGTCAAGTTGCTTTATAATAAGAGAATTTTCATCGGCTATTAAGTTTTGATTATTGGAAATTAGAAAACTCTCAAACTGAAGATCATGTTGACCTTGTATTAAAGATAATTGATCAGATGTATTACCTGTATTAAAGAACAATTCTAATGAAACGAGAAAACCAGTTTTATTTTTTAGGTGAATGATTAGTACATCTCCATCTTCAATAAATGAAAACGGTCGAGAATATTGAACAGATAGCGACTCAAATTGAAATTTAGGGAGTATCGAGAGAAGTAATGATATTTTTCCAGAAATTAAGAAACGTAATTTATCATGGGATAGATAATCATCTTTATTGATTTGTCGGTGAGCAGATAATCTCAATAAACCAGTATTAAGGGTATTCTTATTGGATAATAGTGATTTTATTTCATCGTATTGCGGAGAAAAATAGAGCGCATTATCGAGGCAGATGTTCACATCATTATAATGCGCTAATTTAAGCAGCTCATTAAGTTCATTAGTTCCATAATTTGGAACGTTACTGACTAAAATATGTTTGCCTTCATCAACGGCTGCTCGAATAATAAATTTGAGTAATTCATCGCTATATATCGATGTGACAATAATGGTATTTACCGCATCATCTTCAATAAGCTGTTCTATCTTTCTTTTTTGACGTACAAAATAGCTGGCTGAGTGGGTTGGAAAATCAAGGCTACAAACTGATTTGAGCTCACAATGATGCTGGCTGTGTAGTATCGCTTCTGTATACCATGAGTTATGGGTGGAACTACCGATTAAACCTATACCTGCTTTATTGAGTGAAATAAGGTTATGTTGCTCTTCAAGTAAGCGCAAGTGACCAAATAAATAGAGGAAATGTGCATTCATTGTTGACGCTCCACACCAAATTTTTGGTTATATACTCGTCATACTTTAAGTTACAGCGCTTTGTCTCAAGTTATAGTGACTATATTCATATTCGTCATCGAGCCTCTATATTTTTAGCAATTTGTTCACTGGTTACTTAGCTGCACTTAGTATGATTTTGAGTATAGGAATATTTACATTATCTCAACATAACAGCGTGAAATAATAATTTCATTAATAATCTTATTGAAATTACTATTTTCTGACTGGCTTCACAATTTTAATATTACGAGTACGACTGATAAAATTAGATGATGTAGTGAAGGGATTATTGGATAGGGCAATGCCACTCGGAGGTGTTTGTAGACAAAGCCCAATAACAGTTAAACCAGTTTGCTTCCTTGGCGGTAGGCTAATGCAACAGTCAGTGATTGAGCAAGGCATAAGGTTGCTGATTGAGAGCGAAATGCATCCACTTGTGCTTCTTTGATCACAAAACAAACGTCACTAAAGCTAGCTAATGGACTAATTTGACTATCTGTAATCACGATTTGTTTTGCGCCAGTTTGAGCTGCTTTTTCGCTAACCATAATGGTCTCTTCTGCATAAGGCGTAAAACTGATTGAGATAACCACATCTTTTTCGCCAATTCGGCTAATCTGCTCTTTAAACATACCGCCTAGGCCATCGATAAGCTGTGGGCGACATTCTAAATGGCTCAATGCATAGCTTAGATAAGTTGCAACACTAAATGAACGGCGCAATCCAATGATATATACGTTATCGGCTTCAACCAGTAAGGAGACCGCTTTTTCAAGATCTTCGGCTGGGGTACGAGCGGCCATTTGTTGCAACGCTTGTGCATTAGAGTGAGCAAACTCTTTTAAGATTTGAGCCGGATCATCACTAAGTTCTTGCTCACTATCCATTTCTCTGAATAAACGAGCACGATCCGTGTAGCTAGCCGTTTCTTCCACTAAATTCATACGAAATAATTGTTTCATTTCGTTAAATCCACTGAAATTAAATGCATTAGCAAAACGGATCAAGGTTGATGGCGGTACATTCGCTTCTTTAGCGATGACAGCAACAGTATCAAATGCCACGCTATTGGTATTATCCAGTACATAGCGTGCAACTTGTTGTAATCGTTTACTTAGTTCATCGTAACGGGAGCGAACTTGCTCCTGAAACTCATTCAAATTCGATGCAGTTGACATAAAACCTCCGTGACTAGGGGCTGTTGACCTTTGATGGTCAATTTTTATTCGAGTTAAAGCCATTTTAGGCAAGGCGAAAAATTCGCCACCTAGTGAAATAGGCAAGAGCCTCTCAACGTCGCATCAAATGAGAGAAATGTGCTTTAATCGAACCCGCAGGGCAACATTCAATCACAATATTTAACTCAAATGATAGTGAGTCAGCCTGATTAACACATCAATCAATTTATTAGGCTGTTTTTTGACCTTGTTTAGTCGTAAAAATCAGCAGCAAAGGTCAATAGCCCCTAGGTTCTTGATTGTAGTTATTTTCAGCCGTTAGTCGAATCTTTTTGAAAAACGAATCTGACTAAATGGAATAATCAATTCATATTACCTACTATACTGAAGGCTGATTAGAACGATTTTTGAAACACCTGTCTTTATCTTCAGTCGATAATTTCATAAAAACTCAGGCTGGATCACATAAATTGAATGTTATTTCAGTTTTAGTTGAAAATGAAATGAATATTTCATATATCTTTAGCAACAAGGTAACTCTATCAGCTAAAGAGAGGCAACATGCAACAGATTCAGAATTTCATTGGCGGTGAACTGGTATCTAGCCAAAGTGGGCGTTTTTCACCCGTATATAACCCAGCAACAGGTGAACAAATCGCTCAGGTTGTGTTGAGCAGCGCTGCTGAAACGAAAAAGGCAATAGAGGTTGCTCATAAAGCGTTCCCTATGTGGTCAAAACTTTCACCATTAAAACGCGCTCGGATCTTATTTAAATTTAAAGCATTACTCGAATTACATATGGACGACTTAGCGCGCTTAATTTCTAAAGAGCATGGCAAAGTTTTTTCGGATGCGGTAGGTGAGCTAACTCGTGGTTTAGAAGTGGTTGAATTTGCATGTGGTATCCCGCATTTGCAAAAAGGTGAGCACTCAGCCAATGTTGCAACAGGTGTTGATAGCCATTCTTTAATGCAACCTCTAGGGGTTTGCGCAGGTATTACACCGTTTAACTTCCCTGCGATGGTACCAATGTGGATGTTTCCTGTCGCACTCGCAACGGGGAACACCTTTGTACTTAAACCATCTGAGAAAGACCCTTCACTCGCACTGGAACTCGCTAAATTGTTAAAAGAAGCGGGTCTTCCGGATGGTGTGTTTAACGTTGTGCAAGGTGATAAAGAATCTGTTGATGTGTTATTGAGAGCACCTGAAATTCAGGCGGTAAGCTTTGTCGGTTCAACACCGATTGCAGAATATATTTATACAACAGCCTCGGAGCATGGAAAACGTTGTCAAGCTCTGGGGGGGGCTAAAAACCATTGTATATTAATGCCAGATGCCGATATGAATTTAGCGACCAACGCCATTATGGGAGCGGCATTTGGGGCAGCCGGCGAACGCTGTATGGCTTTATCTGTGGTTTTAGCGGTTGGTGATGAAACGGCAGATACTTTAATTGCTAACCTTGAGCAACAAATTGCCAAAATGACAGTAGGGCCGGGTATTGTTGATGGTAAAGAAAATGATATGGGGCCAGTGATTTCAGCACAGCATAAAGCAAAAATTTGTGATTACATCACAAGCGGTGAAAAACAAGGGGCTAAATTGTTGGTTGATGGCCGTGATTTCAAAGTAGCGGGTTTTGAAAATGGTTACTTTGTTGGACCAACGCTGTTTGATAATGTTACGCCTGAAATGACTATCTATAAAGAAGAGATTTTTGGTCCAGTACTGGCGATTGTGCGTGTACCGGATTTTGAAACAGGTTTGAAACTGATTAATCAGCATGAGTATGGTAATGGTACTGCGATCTTTACCCGTGATGGCGAAACGGCTCGTGAGTTCCAAGAAAATGTGCTAGCGGGTATGGTCGGAATTAATATCCCAATTCCAGTGCCGATGGCATTCCACAGCTTTGGTGGATGGAAGCGTTCTATCTTTGGACCACTAAACGTGCACGGTAATGATGGTGTTCGTTTTTACACACGAATGAAGACTGTGACGAGCCGTTGGCCTGCAAGTGTTCGTTTAGAACATCATGAAAGCAGCTTTACGATGCCAACAATGGAATAAATGGAGACCCATATGAATAAGCAGACAATGACCACAGCTCAAGCACTCGTTAAGTTTCTTAACCAGCAATATGTTGAAGTTGATGGTGAGCAGTATCCGTTTATTCAGGGAATATTTACCATTTTCGGCCATGGTAACGTGGTAGGTTTAGGACAGGCGCTGGAACAAGCGCCTGGACATCTACAGGTTTATCAAGGGTGTAACGAGCAAGGAATGGCGCATATTGCTACCGGTTTTGCAAAGCAAAAGAAACGCAAGCAAATTTGTGCGGTGACTTCCTCTGTTGGGCCGGGAGCGGCGAATATGGTGACTGCGGCGGCAACAGCAACCGCTAACCGTATCCCTTTGTTATTATTGCCTGGTGATACATTTGCAACACGCCAGCCAGATCCAGTTTTACAGCAAGTTGAACAATATGGTGATGGAACGATTAGTACTAACGATTGCTTCCGTCCCGTTTCGCGTTACTGGGATCGCGTTTCTCGCCCAGAGCAATTGATGGCAGCAATGATCAATGCCATGCGAGTTCTTACTGATCCAGCTGATACTGGAGCAGTAACCATTTGTTTACCTCAAGATGTTCAAGGTGAAGCATGGGATTATCCAGACTACTTTTTTGCTAAGCGCATTCATCGTATTGAGCGCCGTCCAGCGACGACCGTAAGTTTAGCTGAAGCAGTGGAACTGATCCGCAGTAAGAAAAAACCATTACTCGTGTGTGGTGGTGGGGTCCGTTATTCAGAAGCGCACGACGCATTTCAAAAATTTGCTGAGCATTACGCGATCCCATTTGGTGAAACACAAGCAGGTAAAAGTGCAGTTATTGCGAGTCACCCCCTAAATGTTGGTGGTATTGGCACGACAGGTGGGTTAGCCGCTAATTTACTGGCCAAAGAAGCTGATCTCGTTATTGGCGTTGGTACGCGATTCACTGACTTTACGACGGCATCGAAATCATTATTCAGTCACCCAGATGTCGAGTTTTTGAATATTAACGTTGCCGAGTTTGACGCAAGTAAACTCGATGCATTGAAGCTGATTGCGGATGCTAAAGAGGGGTTAACTGCACTTGATCATCAATTGCGAGGTAGCGGTTATCAGGCTCAGTGGGGCGAAAAAATTCAACAGGCCAAGCAACAGTGGCAATCAGAGTTAGCGCGATTGTTTTCCATCAAATATAGTCCATTGGATTTTGTTCCTGAAATCGCAGGACATCTTGATGACAAGTTGGCTGAGTATCGAGAAGTCTTGGGAACAGAGCTGGCGCAGACTCGAGTATTAGGATTAATGCAGCAACATATGGAAGATAATGCCATTATTGTTGGTGCAGCAGGCTCTTTGCCGGGGGATTTACAGCGTATTTGGCTACCTAAATGCTCTGATACTTATCATCTTGAATACGGTTATTCATGTATGGGGTATGAAATTGCGGCGGCTGTTGGTGCAAAAATTGCGGCTCCGGAGCAACCTGTTTATGCCATGGTTGGCGATGGTTCGTACTTGATGCTGCACAGTGAGTTGCAAACAGCTATTCAAGAAAACTTGAAAATCACCATTTTATTATTTGATAACGCAGGTTTTGGCTGTATTAACAATCTACAAATGAGTCAAGGTATGGGAAGCTTTGGTACTGAAAATCGCCATCGTAACCCTAAAACCGGTCAAATGGATGGGGCATTGGTGAAAGTTGATTTTGCTAAAAATGCAGAAAGCTATGGTTGTAAAAGCTATCGAGTGCATGATGAAGCACAATTGATCGCGGCTATTGAAGATGCAAAACTACAGACAGGCTGTGTATTGATCGATATTAAAGTGCTGCCAAAGACGATGACCAATGGTTACGAAGCATGGTGGCGCACAGGTACAGCTCAAGTCGCGGATAAACCAGAAATTGTTGCAGCAGCAGATAAAATCAAAGAGATGGTAGAAAATAAAGTACGTCAGTACTAAAACACGGCTCTGTAGGGATAGTTGTGGGTAAATGGCTGAAGGCGTTTTTACGCTTTCTGGCTATTTATTAAGGTATGAGATGATTTATCGGGAAGTTTGCAAGGATGTATTGGTTATTATTTGGTCGTTAATGTGGTTAATCTTGTTCTATATTTTTTGCCCAGTTTTGCTGGGCTTTTTATATTTTATAAAAATAAAATTATATAAAGCTAATTATTTAATTAAAAATAATCCCTCTTTATATAAAGAGGGATTAATAAATAGGTGCTTATTTCCACAACTGAACAATAAAAGAAGAGGAAAAGGTGAGGGGCAATAATTCCCCTCACTTGGCATTACCTTATTTCGTAGAAAAGGGTTGCTTTAACTGTTGTATTACCACTCACAAAATTGATTGAACATAGTCTATCATGTATTAACAGTGAAATTCCAAATACGGTGATACAGATAGCCACTAGTGATATTAGCATATACTTAGTCATTTCCTCTTGACCTCTTATTTGTTAAGAGGCACTATCTCAATTGTTCTGTTGGGATGTGCCTCGATGGTTGAACATAAAAACTCAATCATCGGGGCTTTTCCATTTTGGGCTATTAATAAATGCTTAAACCCAAAAGGGTTAAGCACCCGCCAAAAGATTAGCAGATTTAGCAAATATGGTATTGTGAGGCATTCTGATATTCGTCTGATTTTTTATTCGTTAACTAGTGCATGAATTTATTATAATTATTATTTAATATAATTATAGATTATTAGGCTTACTAGATAGATCCGAATGAATTTTGACAGCTCACAACCCTTGTAGTGTGAACCGAGGGGGATGGGTTTTGTTAATGCAAAAGTTGAGTTATCATTGATAAGAGCAACTGTGACAAAAAACAAAAAAACGAAACATATGTTTCAAAATTTAACTTAAGGTGTTTCCTTGTCTGATTTTGAACCCCTCCTATTGTGATGGTTTGACCTCTTTCTAGCTTAATTGATTGAGTTCTTATTGTTATTTTGTGATCAGAGTAACACTAAAAAACCACTTTAATATGACAATTGTTACCCAGTCCTCAAAAACATAATTTTCAATTAATTATAAATTGAAATGAATGTTTTATTTGTTATATTTCATCATATCCTAATAGTGGATTTATAGCCTCAAGGAGCATTTCAATGTTCAATATAGCACTATTCGGCGCAGGACGTATCGGACAGGTTCATGCTGTCAATATTGCCGGCCACAAAGAAACCGCACTTTACTCTGTGATTGACCCGTACCAACCAAATGCGGTAGCGCTGGCGGAGAAGTACCAAGCAAAGGTTCAGTCAATCGACGAAGCAATGCAAGATCCTAACGTCCATGGCGTGCTGATTGCTTCTGCAACCGATACACATGCCGATTTAATTGAATTAGCGGCAAAAAACAAAAAAGTTATTTTTTGTGAAAAGCCAGTACATTTAGATTTAGAGCGTGTTAGGCAGTGTTTAAAAAGTGTTAAAGAGCACAATGTGCCACTATTTATTGGCTTTAATCGCCGTTATGACCCCCAGTTCCGCCACCTGAAAAATTTATTTGAACAAGGCGCAATTGGTAAAGCAGAATCTTTAATTATTACATCACGGGATCCGTCACCACCTCCAGCAGAATATGTAAAAGTATCCGGTGGTATGTTCAGAGATATGACTATTCATGACTTTGATATGGCACGCTTTATGATTGGTGAGAACCCATGTTCAGTCTATGCACAAGGTAGCAATGTTGTTGATCCTGCAATTGGGCAAGCAGGGGATATTGATACTGCATTTATCATCTTAAAATTTCCTTCAGGAGCGATGGCAACAATTTCAAACAGTCGCCGCTCTGGTTATGGCTACGATCAGCGCATCGAATTACATGGCGAAAAAGGTTTATTAACAGCAGGTAATATTAAAGAGAACAGTGTTGAATTCTTAAGCGATGTAGGTTGTTTATCCGCTAAACCTGAGTTTTTCTTCCTGCAACGTTATCATGAAGCGTATAAAGCAGAATGGAATCATTTTGTCGATATTTTAGCAGGGCGTGCAGAATCAGAAACAACGGGTACTGATGGTGAGCTAGCGCTTTATTTAGCTGATAAGGCACTGGAGTCATTGAAAACAGGCAAAGAAGTTCAACTATAAATTTTATTACCTCTTATTTTACCGATTACTAACAATAACAGCGGGAGAATCATTTTCCCGCTTCATCAGTCACCTTACATATATTTATGCGCTAATTATAAATAGAAAGGCTTGGGGGTACTAATGCTGGCTCTACTTTCATTTATTGGCTTTACCTTACTCGTTGCAGGGATCGCCTATTACAAAACACGAAATGCACATTTAACATCATCTGCTGAGGGATATTTTTTAGGGGGCCGCTCTATGACTGGCCTGTATATTGGTGGCTCAATGCTACTAATGAATTTATCAACGGAACATCTTGTTGGACTTAATGGCTTATCTTTCAGGACTGGCTTTATTGTAATGGCTTGGGAGGTTATGGCTGCATTAACGATTGTATTATTCGCTATTTATTTCTTACCTAAATACCTTAAATTAGGTATTTCGACTATTCCAGAATATTTAGAACGCCGCTTTGATAAAAATACTTTATTAATAACATCCATTCTATTTTTAGCCATGTATGTTATTTCGTTGTTACCTATTGTCCTATATACAGGCGCGATTGCTCTTGAAAGTTTATTCCAAGTTTCACATGTTTTTAATGTCGATAAAACAACTGCATTGTGGATCATGGTATGGGGCGTTGGTGGTCTAGGGGCAATTTATGCTATTTTCGGTGGTATCAAAGCCATTGCGATTGCGGATACGGTTAATGGTGCAGGTTTGATTATTGGTGGGCTGTTAGTCACTGTATTTGCCTTGCTGTATGTTGGCGATGGTAACGCTTGGGCTGGTTTGACGGAAGTTTATCAAGCGCATCCAGATAAATTTAATTCAATTGGTGATGAAGATTCATTAGTGCCGTTCTCAACTTTATTTACTGGGTTGATCGTTTCAAATATGTTTTTTTGGTGTACTAATCAGTCAATTGTCCAAAAATCGTTGGGAGCGAAAAACTTAGCTGAAGGGCAAAAAGGGGTAATGCTATGTGCATTCTTTAAGCTTATTATCCCATCTATTATTATTCTACCTGGTATTATTGCATTCCATATTCTCAGTGGTGAAATTGATAATCCAGATAATGCTTATCCTGTTTTAGTTCACATGGTTTTACCTGAATTTTTAGTTGGCTTTTTTGCCGCAGTGGTAGTTGGTGCTGTATTCTCAACATTCAGTGGTGGATTGAACTCATCAGTGACCTTATTTACGGTAAATATTTATAAAGACCGTATTAATAAAAATGCAACTGAAGCACAGACTGTTAAAGTCGGTAAATATTTAGGAATTGCTTTAGCATTGGCGACCATGATTATTGCTCCTTTAGTTGCGAATGCACCAGATGGTTTGTTCTATTTAATTCAGCAATTGCAAGGTATTTTTAACGCACCGATCTTGAGTGTTGTGTTAGTGGGGTTAATGACAAAGCGTGTACCTCCTATCGCTGCAAAATTAGGTCTGTTATTTGGTATGTCGGCCTATTTAATTTGTAATTTTGTTTTAGACTTAAATATTCATTTCTTCCATTTAGTGGGAATTCTATTTGTTGCGAATATTGTCTTTATGCTAACGATTGGCTATTTCTTCCCTGGAAAACCGTATGAAGAAGTGTATACCGAGCAAGTTGATATCTCCCCATGGCGCTTTGCAACACCGACGGCTTGCCTAATTGTTCTTGGTGCAATTTCTATGTATGTCTATCTGGCTCAGGGAGCACCTAGCTATGTGATCATCGGCTATTACATTTTTGCAGCTGTATTTTTAACCTTTATTATTTATAAATTTTCAAAGGCATGGCTAGCAGGAAAAACTCAACCTATTAATGCATAAAGGAGTTAAGATCTTATGGAACCATCACTTATCCCGATGGTTAAGCAATTCATCTCACAGCGAGATCCCTTTGATCGCTTAGATGAAGAACAGTTAAATCAGCTAATCAATAATGTTGAAATTAGTTATTTGACGCAACGGGAAGTGTTAAAACCGCAACAGATTGCAGGCCAAGGTTTATATTTGGTAAGAACTGGGGCGGTAGAACAGCGTTATGCAGATGGTTCCTTAAGAGCAAGGCTTGGTTCTGGGGATGTTTTTGGATTCAGTGTGTTAAATAAAACACCTGAATTCCCCGGTGAGTATCAAGTGGTCGCGATAGAAAATACATTGCTCTATTGCATTTCGCGTGAGGCATTGCTGGTCGCGATGGAGCAAAACCAAGCCGTTTGCCATCACTTTGCATGTGAGGAAGGCCAAAGACTGGCATCACGGCCAAAAATTAATAGCCTAGCAGAAGATCATTTACTCTATTTAAATCCTGTCTCCTCTATCGAAAATAGAAATATTGTTATTATTTCTCCTGGCACTAGCATTCAAGATGCTGCGCAAGAGATGGTACAGATGCATCGTTCTTCGGCATTAGTGATGGCGGGTGATGTATTACTGGGAATTATTACTGATCGAGATCTGACAAAACGTGTTGTAGCGCTTGGTTTAGATATTACCAAGCCTGTTAGCAAAATTATGACGGAAAATCCTGTAACAATTTCTGCTAATGCCCCCATTATTAACGCTATTGAATTAATGATGCAGCATAATATTCGTAGCTTACCAGTTATGACAAATCACCGTATCACAGGTGTTTTAACGGCAACCAGTTTAGTACAAAAAAATAGTATACAAGCGGTATATTTAATCAGCCGCATATATCGACAAGATAGCCTTGATGAATTGAAAGCGCTGGGGATACAAAGACAATCCGTGTTTGAATCCTTAGTAGAATCAGGAGTTCAATCCCATACGATCCAATTGATGATGACATTAATTGCTGATGCTTTTAATAAGCAATTATTGAAGCTTGCAGAAAGAGAGCTTGGGGAACCACCTTGCGATTACTGTTGGTTTGCAGCAGGATCTCAAGCTAGGCAAGAGATGCATTATCTCTCGGATCAAGATAATGGCATTATTCTCGCGCGAGATATTACTAAAGAAGAAGAAGGCTGGTTTAGGCAGCTGGCGGAATATGTTTGCTATGGCTTGGATGAGTGTGGGTATTCCCTTTGCCCTGGTCATATAATGGCGACAAATCCTAAATGGTGTAAGCCATTATCGGATTGGCAAGCCTATTATCAACAGTGGTTAAAAGAACCTGAGCAACTTGCATTATTAAATATCTCTGTGTTTTTAGATATTCGTTTCTTATATGGAAACCAAGTTCTTTTTGACTCACTGGTTCTTTCTGCTGAATCACACTTAAAAGGCAGTAAACGATTATTTTCAATGCTTGTGGCGAATTCAACGCGAATTAACCCTCCACTTGGTATGTTTAGACAATTTGTATTAGTCAAAAATGGTGAAAATCACAGCGCGTTTAATATTAAAAAGCAAGCTATTAACTTGCTTGTGGAACTTGCTCGTGTGTATTCGCTGGAAGCGGGGGTTTTTACACCATCCACGATGACTCGGTTTGAGGTCGCTCGCGACTCTGGCATTATTAGTGCAGCATCTTGCCAAGAATTAACAGAAGCGTATTTATTTATTAATCAGGTTAGGTTTGGTTGCCAACGTCGAGCATTATTAGCTGGAGATGCATTGACTAATTTAATTGTTCCCCAGCGGCTCACCCAATTTGAGCGCAATCATTTGAAAGATGCGTTTCGCATTATTGCACGAACTCAAGAAGCAGCGCAGCAGCGCTATCATGCGAAAGGCATAATGAAATGATAAGCGCTATATTACGTTTTCAACGGCCACTAGCACGTTTGGCTCGTCGCCGAATGAAATTACTTAAGTCTCAAAAGCTACCTATATTATTACAACAGTCTTTACAAACGGCTTTACCCAATGAAGATGGTTTGTTAGAAGCGCAAAAAATTCTCTCTATTGATATAGAAACAACCGGTTTAAACCCTGAAAAAGACAGAATTTTGAGTATCGGTATGGTTACGATTGCAGGGAATCGAATTCTTCTTAAAAGTGCGCAACACTATTATGTGAAGGATGTCGAGCCAGTTAAAGCAGAAACTGCGGTGATTAATCATATCACACCAGAGCAATTGAGTGAGGGGATCTCATTATCCCATGCTATTGCGCTTTTTTTACATGAAGCAAAAGATAAGTGTATTTTGGCTCATGGTAGTGCGATAGAGCAAGAGTTTCTTTCTAAGGCAATGAATATTAAAGAATTACCATTTATTTGGTTTGATACTTTACGAATTGAAAAAACGTTATTAAGCCATAAAAATATTAATCGTAATGATTTTAGTCTGTCAGCACTACGAAATCGTTATCAGTTACCTGATTATGATGCACATAATGCCCTTTCTGATGCAATTGCTGCCGCAGAGCTATTTCTTGCTCAATCTAAAGTGATTTATCCTTCTCAACCGCCTGTCATCAAACAGCTCTATAAACGATCACTATAGTTGATGTATTTTTTGAAATTTCCATTTCATTTATACCTTTATTTTATTTCATTTATAAGCTTTCTATCTAATCGTTTTATTTTTATTTCTTTATAAATTAAATGATTAAATAAAAAATTAACGCCAGATCACATAATGAAATTAATATTCCTTATTTTGTTGAAAATGAAATAAATATTCCGTATAACATCAGTATCAAT
Source organism: Providencia sp. PROV236 (assembly GCF_033676985.1). Classification (NCBI taxonomy): domain Bacteria; kingdom Pseudomonadati; phylum Pseudomonadota; class Gammaproteobacteria; order Enterobacterales; family Morganellaceae; genus Providencia; species Providencia sp. PROV236. The sequence goes on from NZ_CP096297.1 coordinate 1,321,942, forward strand.
TAAAAAACATCAAGCACAAACATCGGTTGAGCTTGTGCTATCTAAGATGAGCTGCACGAAGGGAGAGTACAGAATGAAAGAAATCCGTATTGGCATGATAGGTACTGGTTATATTGGTCGTGCTCATGCGATCGCATATGCACAGGCGCCGACCGTTTTCCCATTAAAAGGTCAGCTTGTTCGTGAAATGATCGCAGAAATTACACCCGAGTTAGCAGAGACTCGAGCGAAAGAGATGGGCTTTAATCGTTCAACCGATGACTGGCGTAAACTGGTTGCTGATCCAAACATTGATGTTGTTGATATTTGTTCGCCAAACTTCCTACATAAAGAAATGGCTATGGAAGCGATAAAGCAAGGTAAACATGTTTATTGCGAGAAGCCGTTAGCCTTGAACTCACAAGATGCCAAAGAAATGGTAGCGGCAGCTGCAAAAGCAGGTGTTAAAACATTAGTTGGTTTTAACTATATGAAAAATCCAACTGCACAACTTGCAAAAGAAATTATTGCAAATGGCGAAATTGGTGACGTTATTCATTTCTATGGTACTCATAATGAAGACTATATGGCTGATCCTAACGCCCCAATTCACTGGCACTGCTTCAAAGATAAAGCAGGTTTAGGTGCGCTTGGTGATTTATCCGCACACATTATTAATATGGCTCAATTCTTAGTTGGCGATATTGAGACGGTTTGCGGTGATATGGAGATTGTTATTAAGCAGCGTCCTGAAAAGGCAGGTTCTTCTGTCATGGTTGATGTTGAGAACGAGGATCAGGCGCATGCGATGGTACGTTTCTCGGGGGGAGCAATGGGGGTAATTGAAACCTCAAGGATCGCCGCAGGCCGCAAAATGGGACTGACCTATGTCGTCACTGGAACGAAAGGGACCTTATCTTTTACCCAAGAGCGTATGGCTGAGTTGAAACTATATCGACATGATGAACCAAGTAACCGCCAAGGTTTTAAAACTATTTTAGTGGGCCCTGAGCATCCAGATTATGCGCCATTCTGTAATGGTGCAGGGCATGGTATTGGGTTTAACGATCAAAAAACAGTTGAAGTTCGAGATTTAATTGATGGTGTCGCAATGGGCGAAAACATGTGGCCTGACTTCGAAGAAGGTTGGAAAGTCTCACGCATTCTTGATGCCATCGCACGTTCTTATGAAGAACAGCGCTGGGTTAAAGTCACTGAAATCAATTAATTCTGTTTAAGAGGTGATTAATGAATAAGCAGAAGAAACTAGATGTGATCTGCATGGGCCGTATTGCCGTTGACCTATATGGGCAGCAGATAGGTTCACGTCTAGAAGATATGAGTAGTTTTGCAAAGTACTTAGGCGGTTCTTCCGGCAACGTTGCATATGGCACAGCAATACAAGGCTTGAAATCATCAATGCTGGCAAGGGTGGGTGACGAACACATGGGGCGCTTTCTTCGTGAAGAGCTACAACGTGTTGGTTGCGATACCAGTCATCTAATCACAGATAAAGATAGATTAACGGGGTTGGTGATTTTGGGGATCAAGGATGAAGATACCTTTCCACTGATTTTTTACCGTGAAAATTGTGCTGATATGGCTATCACCGCGGACGATTTCAGCGAAGACTATATTGCCTCGGCACGTTGTTTGGCAATAACAGGCACTCACTTATCTCATCCCAAAACACGCTCCGCGGTGCTAAAAGCCTTAGAATATGCGAAGCGTAATGGTGTTAAAACTGCCATTGATATTGACTATCGTCCGGTACTTTGGGGGTTGACCTCTCTTGGTGATGGGGAAACGCGTTTTATTGAATCAGAAAAAGTGACGGAACAGCTGCAAGAAGTTTTGTCATTATTTGATCTGATAGTCGGTACAGAAGAAGAGTTTCACATTGCAGGTGGATCGACTGACACTATTCAAGCTCTGAAAAATATTCGCCAATTGACTGATGCAGAGCTAGTTTGTAAACGCGGTGCATTGGGATGCTCTGTATTTACTCAAGCGATCCCTGAAACATTAGATGAAGGGATCACCGTAAAAGGGGTTCGTGTCGAAGTACTTAACGTTTTAGGGGCTGGTGATGCCTTTATGTCAGGTTTACTACGTGGGTATCTAAATGGTGAAGGCTGGGAGAAAGCCTGTACTTATGCGAATGCCTGTGGGGCTTTAGTCGTCTCACGTCATGGCTGTGCTCCAGCGATGCCAAGTAAAGTCGAGCTCGATAATTATTTAGAACGTGCTGCGGCTGTACCTCGTCCGGACTTAGATCCTATGTTGAATCATTTACATCGTGTGACGACTCGCGGAACACAATGGAATGAATTGTGCGTAATGGCCTTTGACCATCGTATTCAATTTGTTGATATGGCAAGAGCTGCGGGTGCAGATATTTCATGTATTCCTTATCTGAAAAAACTGATCTTTCGTGCTAGCTGTGAAGTTGCTGAAGAAGCCGAGTTACAAGGTAAAGCAGGGTTGTTGTGCGACAGCACTTTTGGCCAAGATGTGTTGAATGATGTTACAGGTAGAGGCTGGTGGATTGGTCGACCTATTGAGCTACCTGCTTCTCGTCCACTGTGTCTAGAGCATGGCAATATTGGCTCACAGCTAGTTAGCTGGCCAAAAGAGCATATCGTGAAATGCTTGGTTTTCTTCCATCCAGAAGATAATCACCCATTACGTTTAGAGCAGGAAAAAACAGTTCAAGAAGTCTATAGCGCCTGCTGCCAATCTGGGCATGAATTATTACTTGAAGTTATTTTACCTGCGGATATGGAACGTAATGACGAACTTTATCTACGTGCAATTAAACGTTTCTATAACTTAGGTATCAAACCTGACTGGTGGAAGCTTCCACCACTGCAATCCGAAAATTGGGATGAAGTGGATTCCTTGATCCAAGAGCGTGACCCATATTGTCGAGGTGTCGTATTACTGGGGTTAGATGCGCCACAAGCTGAATTAGAAGCAGGTTTTAATGCCGCTGCGGGAAAAGCCATTGTAAAAGGGTTTGCAGTAGGCCGCACATTGTTCGGTAAGCCTTCATTAGCATGGATGAAGGGTGAGCTTGATGATGATGCGCTAGTAGAAGCGATTAAAAACAATTACCACGGCCTGATCGCCTTATGGCGTCAGCGTAAATAATATTACTTTTACCTATACACAGGAGCCTCATCATGGCAATCCAACTCGGTATTAACCCTTTGACATGGACCAATGATGATTTACCAACACTTGGCGCTGAAACGCCGTTGGAAACATGTTTAACTGAAGGTCGTCAGGCAGGATTTGTTGGTTTTGAACTCGGTAATAAGTTTCCGCGTAAAGCAGAAATTTTAGGCCCAATCCTGGAACAACATGATCTTAAACTGGTTTCTGGTTGGTACTCAGGGGAATTACTGACTCGCAGCGTTGAAGAAGAAATTGAAGCGGTTCAAGGTCACCTCGCATTACTGCGTGATTTAGGGGCGAAAGTGATGGTGTTTGCTGAAGTCACACACTGTATTCATGGTGATCAAGACAAACCTGTACACATGCGTCCACTTTTCCCCGCAGATCAGTGGGAAGAGTACGGTAGAAAACTGACTGAATTTGCAAAATACACCTTGTCACAAGGGGTCCAAATTGCTTATCACCACCATATGGGAACCGTCATTGAATCAGCAGAAGATGTTGATAATTTAATGAAATATACAGGTGATGAAGTTGGCTTACTACTCGATACTGGTCACTTAACTTTTGCGGGAGCGGATCCTGTTGAAGTTGCTAAACGTTGGGCAAAACGTATCAACCATGTTCACTGTAAAGACGTCCGTGCTGATGTACTACAAGATGTGAAAAACCGCAAAACAAGCTTCTTGAATGCCGTATTAGCGGGGGTATTTACCGTTCCGGGCGACGGTTGTGTTGATTATCCAGCGGTATTTAAAGTATTAAAAAATAGCCAATATGAAAATGGATGGTTAGTGGTTGAAGCGGAGCAAGATCCTGCAATTGCCCATCCATTAACTTATGCGACACTGGGCTATAATAACTTGCACAAATTTGCTAAAGATGCAGGTCTGATTTAAACGCCAGTGAAGTTAATAATTTGAGCTGCGATGTATTGTCGCAGCTTAAAATATGTTGTTAGAGCCGAGGTAAGCGATATGTCTAAATTATTATCAAAGTATCATTCACCAGATGAGCAGAAGCGTACTCAGCATATTACGCCAGAATCAGCTAATTGGGGGTATGTCCACTTTGATGTGTATGAACTAAAACAAGGTGAGTCGATTTCCTTGCCGGCATCGGAAAATGAGGTATGTTTAGTGTTAGTTGCGGGTAAAGCAACAGTCAAAACACCAAAGCAAACATTTGCTAATATCGGTGATCGCATGGATCCTTTTGAGCGTAAAAAGCCCTATGCTGTTTATGTAACCGCACAAGAAGCTATTGAAGTTACTGCTGAAACAGCGCTGGAATTAGCCGTATGCCAAGCAAAAGGTAAAGGAACTTACCCAACACGTTTAATTGGACCGAATGACATCGATGCAGAGCAGCGTGGACATGGAAACAATAAACGTTATGTTCATAACATTCTTCCAGATAATAAATCAGCAGACAGCTTACTCGTAGTTGAGGTATTTACAGATGAAGGGTGCACAAGTTCTTATCCAAGTCATAAACATGATACTGATAATGAACCCGCAGAAACTTATCTGGAAGAGACCTATTATCATCGTTTGAACCCATCTCAGGGGTTCTGTATGCAGCGTGTTTACACTGATGATCGTGAATTAGATGAGTGTATGGCTGTTTATAATAAAGACGTGGTAATGGTGCCAAAGGGCTATCACCCAATGGCAACAATGGCTGGTTATGATAACTATTACCTGAATGTTATGGCTGGACCAACACGTAAATGGCTCTTTACGTGGGAGAAAGATCATAACTGGGTTAATAGTGAAGAATATGCAGCTAAACATCGTGATAAAAAGTAGTTTTTATACTCATTATACTTCAAGTTGCAGTGTTATTGACTCGATTTAGCTGCATCTCGAATTATTTAGGGTATATACCAAAACCAAAATCTGTTATCTAGACTTTGCCAGCAATTCATTGCTGGCTTTTTTTATTGTCATATTAACAGTATCTGTTAATGCCAGTTACCAATGTAATTAATGCTGTTTTAATTTTACATCAATCACATTATTAATATGTTAATCTGTTCAGATGTATTCATTGTGTTAATTTTATGTAAATAAAACATGATGAGTGAGGTAGTAATGAAGCGTAAAACAGGTTTTTTCTTTGATGAGCATTGTTTTTGGCACAGTACCGGCTTGCACGCAACCACGTTACCTGTTGGAGGATGGGTACAACCGCCCGCAGGGGCTTCACATGCAGAATCCCCTGAAACTAAAAGGCGACTAAAGAGCCTAATGGACGTTTCGGGACTAAGCCGTTCTCTTGTTTTATCTTCAGCAGAACCCGCGAGTGAAGTAACTCTGCTAAAAATACATCCTCAAGCGTATTTAACCCGTTTTAAACAAGTCAGCGATAATGGTGGCGGGCTCTTAGGTAAAGAAGCGCCATTAGGGCCGGGTAGTTATGAGATTGCTAAATTATCAGCTGGGTTAGCCTGTGCGGCCGTCGAAGCCGTACTTAGCGGTGAGTTGGATAATGCGTATAGCCTTTCTCGACCACCTGGGCACCATTGTTTGCCCGATGAATCCATGGGATTTTGTTTCCTAGCAAACATTCCATTAGCGATTGAACGTGCAAAAGAACAATTTAATATACAGCGTGTAGCCGTCATTGATTGGGATGTGCACCATGGTAATGGTACTCAACATATTTTTTGGGATCGCTCCGATGTTTTAACCATTTCATTGCATCAAGACGGATGTTTTCCTCCGGGGTATAGCGGTGAAGATGATATTGGTGGTGGTGAAGGTGAAGGGTACAATCTCAATATTCCATTACTGGCTGGCGCTGGCCACAATAGCTATATCTATGCAATGAAACAGATAGTCATACCTGCCTTGGAGCGCTTCAAACCTGAGTTGATCATTGTTGCTAGTGGCTATGATGCAAATGCATTAGATCCACTGGCAAGAATGCAATTACACAGTGAAAGTTTTCGAGAAATGACTCAGTTAGTCATGGAAGCTGCAGATAGGCTATGTGATGGAAAGCTGGTTATTGTTCATGAAGGCGGCTACTCGGAAGCTTATGTACCATTTTGTGGTTTAGCGGTGATTGAAGAGATGGTGGGGGTTAGAACTGAAGTCCAAGATCCATTATTGGATTTTATTGGCTTGCAACAACCTAGGGCTGAATTTGAACTATTTCAACAACAAATGTTGGATAAGCTCAAAGGCAAATTTGGTTTGTAATTAAGAGAAAATCGGTTTGCTCCCTATTTCTAGGGGCAAACCGTATTAGCGTATGAGTTAGTAAGCCGCAGTGAATTGTTTCCGAATAAATTTTGGTTTTTCGGCTTCGTCAAGAATGGCGACAGCAAGATCTTCCACTGAAATTTTTGCGGGAACATGCCCATTCATTAACAGTTGGTTGCCTGCAATTCTAAATGTTTCAGTTCGTTCTCCTGATTCAAGTACAGCCGCAGGGGAGACAAATGTCCAGTCAAGATCTTGTATCGTTTGTAAGGTTTGCTTAAATTCTTTTACGGCTTGGGCACCCGGTTTGATAGCCGCGGGGAAATCAGGGGAATCAATCAAATCGACACCTGGCGCTATTTCGAGACTACCCGCACCGCCGACAACAATAAAACGTTTTACGCCTGATTGTCGGACTGCCTGTAAGATAGATTGGTTACCCGTTATGGTATCTTGATACAAATTAGGGTTTTGCCAACCCCCATTGAAGGCACTGATCACAATATCTTGGCCTCGGAGCCGAGCGGTTAGCCAAGGGGTATCCGTAATATCTCCCGCCATAGTGATTAAATGAGCATGCTGTGAGAGTTGATTACTATGACGAGAAATAGCCATAACTTGATGATGGCGAAGCAGCGCTTCATTAACAAGTGCCTTGCCTACAAAACCTGTTGCTCCAATAATGGATATTTTCATTGTTTGCTCCGCAAGTTAATTATACTCATCGTTATTCAAGCTGCGGTGTTAGGCTAAAACAGTCTTTGTATCAGGCTTCATTGTTGGTGCATTTTACCTAATTGCATCTTGATGTATTAGAGTATTTTTAATAGTCATATTTTTAGTGGGTACCCTTTGAGTATAACGTAATGTTAATAAATGTAGTGGTATTCCCTTAGCAATTTACTCTTCATTACGAGTGGCTTTGCAAAGATGGATTTTGTGGTGGTAATGCTAATTGGCAAAAATTGATAATTTGCTCAACACAGCATTTAAATCTGTATGATTTCTTAGTTGTCATTCACTCTATACTCGTTATATTTCAAGTTGCAGGGTTGTTGACTATACTCAGCGAGTCGAGTCATAGAGTTTATCTATGCTCCCCGCCTATCTTCACTTGTCGCCTACCTGCATCTCGAATTATTGAGAATATAATTGCTATTTACTTTAATGGGGCGGGAATGTTGTTTTCAGCTAGACGAAATCATAATCACAGTAACTTCGTATTGGAAATAATAGAGGGATCATGATGTTGAATTAGCCCTGCATGACAGGGCTGATAGGAAATTACTTCGCATCTCTAAATAATCTAAGAATAATACTGGTGGCTACCGCAATCGCTCCACCTAATGCGGTTTCTAGTATTCTATCAAATAACAGAACATAAGCAGGATGTCGCCAATAAATCACTTGTTCAAGTACTGAAAGGATCAGGCTGGTGACAACAAATGTCATAAAGGTATAGCCATGATGAAAGCTCATTGGCATAAGAAATGCGAAAACAACAATCGCCGCTAATCCGATATAAGGCATCAAAGGGGTATTAAATAAGAAATAAAGCAACACGACAGAGAGTAAGCTTCCGGCAACACGTTGTAAGGTGATTTGAATGATACTCTGTGATTTTGGGTGTAATACAAATACAAAGGTGAGTAATGTCCAATAAAAATGGCCTAAGCCAAGCATCAGTGGGATGGTTAATGACAGCATCAGTCCAATTGCATAGGTCATTGAACGAGGAATAATGTATTTACGTAAGGTAAATAAATTTTGCTCAACTAAACTTCCTGTAATAATAGCACGGCGATGCATTTTTTTACTTAATAAATAACAGGTTATTAAAGTGACGCTGCTACCAATAATAAATCCAAATGCTAAGCTTTTAGAAATATCAGGTAGGATCGTTCCAATGGTGGACATAATAATCATAAATTTCATGGTCAGATCCATGACAGGATCAGTCCCGTAAAGCTGATAATAAACAAAAGAAAAGAGGGTAAGGTAGATATAAAAAGCGGTACCTAATCGTAGCGTATCACCGATAAAAATCGCGACGAGGATCATGACAAGCCAAAAAGAAGTATAAAGATAATTTTTGTACTCTTTAGCCGCATTAAATAGGTTAAATGCATACAATGTCGAGAATGCGGCCCACATAGAGGCTTGTACATCCATAATGGCAAATGCCACTAAAGCACTTAATAGCATACAGCCACTGAACATGAGTCCGTCATTGATTGCTGGTATTTCCCTCATAAAAAGATGCTCACAATAGGTTTTATAAGTTATTATTTATTAAGATGATTTTATATTAACATAATTATAAGCTTACCGTTTTGAATCAATTAAATCGATTGAAAGTAAACGATAAATGGTTGTTTTTGTATAAATGTGCCGCGCGGTATTTTTTTGCGGCTTAAAAATGCATAATAATCCTATAGTGCATCATTAGATTGAAAACAAGGAATAGATAATGCAAGTGCAGCCACATGATTTTGTTTGGATCAATAGTCTTGATGATTTACCCGTAGAAACATTACCTGAATGGGTGATTTCTCAATGGAATAAACAATTGCCATTAGTAGTGCGTAGAGAAGCGGCAGCAGAAAATAAACTTACAGTTGGGATCCGCGGTATTAAACCCTCACAACGCTTTGTTACACAAATTGATAAATCATCTATTACACATATTATGGATGTTGCATCCCTTGTCAGTAATTCACGTGAACTACAACGTTCCATGTTTATTGCACTACCACCAGTACAAGTGCTGTTACTTCTTTCACAGCATAATTGGCCATGGACATGGGCAGTGACAGGCAGTTGCGCTTATACATTGGTTACTGATATTCAAAGTATGTTATCAGATGGCGATTTGGACGTGGTTATTCGTTGTCCAACACCGCACCAAAAAGAAGATTTTGCTGAGTTTGCCATTAAAGCAAATACGCCATTATGTCGTATAGATATTCATGTAGAGACTCCAAAAGGGGGCTTTTCATTGGCTGAATGGTTTAAAAATGACGAAGTGACTCTACATACACCACGAGGTAATGTGATGACTGCCGATCCGTGGGATATTAATTTATAATATTGATACTTGTCATTCCTCCTATTACAGAGTTGTAGAGCGACGTTTACTCGCTTGTTGTTTAGCTGCATCTTGAATTATTTAAGGTATAAAGTTGCTGCTAACTCAATCACATTGTTTAAAAAATAATTTTGATGCTCGTGCAGTTGAATTTTTTTACATCAATGTACTCGTCATATATCAAGTCGCCGTATTGTTAACGCCGCTCATCCACATTAATTATGTATATAAGCTCTCTGGGACGGATGCTCTTACCGCTTAACGGAATTTGAATTATTGAAAGTATGGCTAACAAAGTGGAAACGTGAGTTTTTACCCCACTTTGCTAGCTTAAATGTGTTCGACCACTGGCTCTGTAAGTGCAGAGTGATACCACTCTTGCATCGCGGGTAAAGCAATCATTCGGTCAACCCATTGTTGTGCTGCATTGCTGACAGGTAATTGATAGCTTCGTATTCTAAATGCGATGGGAGCAAAGAACGCATCTACCGCAGTAAACTGTGCTCCTGCCAGCCAAGGTCCTCCAAAAGTGGTAAAGCCTTCCTGCCATAATTGTTGAAGGCGATTTAGATCAGCTTGTAACTCCCTTGATATTTTTTCAAGGGGGGATTGGTGAGAGAGATTCATTGGGCAAGTTTGACGAAGAACTGAAAATCCAGAATGCATTTCTGCGCTAGCGCATCTCGCCCATGTACGTGCATTTTTATCTGTAGGCCAAACTTGCGGGTATTCTTCATATAAATATTCACTAATAGCGAGTGAGTCCCATACAGTTTGTTTTCCATCGACTAAACAAGGCACTAAACCCGATGGAGAAAAGCTTTTAAATTTATCGTGACTACTTTTTCCAATTCCGACTTCGAAATAGCAGATATTTTCATCAAAAGGAATATTCAGTACTTTCAGCAAGATCCAAGGACGTAAAGACCAAGAGGAGTAATTTTTATTGGCTATCCAAAGTTTGTACATAGTCACTTTCTCCATGAGGCGATAGGTCTGAAAATGAAAGGTGAGATCAAGATGATACGAAGTTAACAATTTAAAGGGGTTTTAGAGAAGCTACAAATGTCTTTTTACAAAAGAATGAACGATAGCCTATATTTTTTTAATTATAAGATATAACCAAAATATTAACCAATGGCGAGTAATAAAAATAAATGGTTTCTTTTGTTTACAAAAACTGAAGATAATTTTATTAATATTTAATATCTAAAGCTCGACAAATCACTATTTATAAAAAATATTAAGAATGGTGACCGTATTTGAATATCATCAACAAAATATTTGTTTAAGTTAGGGATAGGAATAATTTTTGATAACCCTTATGATTACAGCAGTTTATTAAAACGCTCAATTACCTTTTAATTTACAAGGTTATTTATATGCAATGGAAAAATAGTGCCACACGTTACGGGCATATCTCTTTGCTCGTTCACTGGTTGGTTGCGATCGTCGTATATGGAATGTTCGCATTAGGTTTATGGATGGTGACACTAGGTTATTATGATAGCTGGTATCATCAAGCCCCCGAAATTCATAAAAGTATAGGTATTTTATTATTTATTGTTATGGCATTTCGTGTGGTTTGGCGTTTTATTTCGCCACCACCTAAGCCTCTTGAGAGTTATAGTCGCTTAACGAGATTAAGTTCAGCAATTGCACAGATTCTCATCTATATTATTTTATTTAGTATCCTGATCAGTGGATATTTAATTTCAACCGCTGATGGCCAGCCAATTAGTGTATTTGGATGGTTCGAAGTACCGGCTTTATTTACTGGAGCAGCAACACAGGCAGATACCGCAGGTGAAGTTCATCTATATCTTGCTTGGGCCGTTGTTTTGCTATCAGTTTTACATGCCTTTGCGGCATTTAAACATCACTTCTTTGATGGTGATATTACTTTAAAAAGAATGTTGGGTTTTAATCCCGATAAATAAACGTGGAGATAAATATGTTTAAGAAAACAGTTCTTGGTTTAGCTGCTGGAGCTTTATTTTTAACCGCAGGTTCAGCTTTAGCAGAAACCTATAAATTTGATAAACAAGGTCAGCACGCATTTATCGAATTCCGTATCCAACATTTAGGTTATAGCTGGGTTTACGGTAGCTTTAAAGATTTTGATGGTAGCTTTACTTATGATGCAAAAGATCCTGCAAAGGACAAAGTTGAAGTCACTATCAAAACAGGCAGCATCGATACTAATCATGCAGAGCGCGATAAACACTTGCGTAGCGGTGATTTCTTAAATGCAGCAAAATTCCCAGAAGCGAAATTTGTTTCAACAGAAGTGAAAAAAGAAGGTGAAATTTATAAGATCACTGGTGATTTCACTTTAAATGGTGTGACAAAACCAATTACTTTAGATGCAAAACTAATGGGTGAAGGTAAAGATCCATGGGGTGGCTATCGTGCTGGTTTTGAAGCTCAAGGTAATATCAAGTTGAAAGATTTCAACATTAAATCTGACCTTGGTCCAAAATCACAAGAAGCAGAATTGCTGATTTCAGTTGAAGGTGTTCAAGAGAAGTAATGCCTAATTAGCTGAAAAACGAATTCTGTTTGTCGGCAGAGGTTAAGGTTTTTGAAATAAATTAGGAAAATCAATTCATTGATTTTCGGCTGATAACACGGAGCGGGAAAACCACGTTTTTTTCCTACTCCGTCAACAACCTCTAAAAGCCCCAATACATTTATGTATTGGGGCTTTTTACATTTATTTATAGTTTTTTGTATGAAAGCATACATCTTTAAGGCATAGCGATGGCACTCGCGACATCGTTTTCTCGACTTTCATAGTCTCACGCAGCTGATACTCAATTGATCCTCGAAATAATATGGTTAATTTCCCTTTTTCCTATAGCTTGAGAACTTTATAACAAGGTAGAATGTATAGAAAATCAATTGGTTTTTATAAATAAAATTTATTTAAATAAATCAATTGAAAAATTAATAGGTATCTAGATATAAAGGTAAGCCCCTTGGAGACAAAAAATTCACGCAAAACAGCACTGGTTGTTGTTGTTATTTTTATTGCATTTGCCATCGGATTTTATTGGTTAGGCAAGGATGATAATACATTATCAACACAGACGAATGCTGAGGTTCAAGAAGATGTTTTAACGGCACCATTAAGCGTGAGCCAAGTAGAGGCATTGTCGAAATTAGAAGAGCAGATGCCTGTTATTGAAACGATTAAAAAAATGAGCCCTGTCGCGTATCAGAGCCTAGAACAAATCGTGCGTGAGTATGATCCATCGAACGAGTTACTGACTCGACAAATGTTTGATCAAGTGGTTGCTAGCGTGATGAAGTTAGTGATTGAGCGTATGCCCTATGCAACAGATGACTCAGTGATTAATTTTACTCATAAAGTGAATGATTATTTAAAAGTGTTACTAGAGGCTGATCCAACAGGGCAAACTTGTTTCTATTCACTATTCCCTTATTTACGCGATTCTGCGGCCGTTATTCCGCCACAAAAAAGCCATGCAATGTTACTTAAGCAATTAGCAGCAACCAATGATTTGCTAATTTCAAGTGAGTCCAATATCAAACAGCCAACATTAACTAATGAAGAACAAATGGCGATTTTAACCAGTTTACAAGAGAAACTGGCAGCACAATACGGCAAGGAAACTCAATTACTTGCGAACTTAGAGCAAGCAAAACAAAAGCCAGCTTTAACTTGTCGTATTTCTATTAGCTTCTATGATCACATTCTTGCGATGCCTGATAATAAACAAAAAGCCGCTTTTTTAAGAACCTTATTTTCAAGTGCTAATCAGTAGTAACAAATAGCAGACCCCATTTATTATGGGGTCTTTTACCATCCAACAGTCAAATACGACCTATTACTTCCTCTATTTTAATGACTAAATAGCATTTTATTGTTATTGAATGTTTCAAATGGCTGTGCAAGCTAAGTAATTCTTCTATACTTTCAGAGTTAAATTCTATGGCTAAGCCAATGGGCGTCTTAATTGATTACCATTAATATATTCTATTGTGTTAGTTTATTATTATAGGGTTACGATAAGTTTGAATTTTATCGAGGAGGTAGGATGTCATTTGTTAAGAAAAGTATGGTTGCTCTGCTAACAGCGGCCGCGGTATACGTCCCTTCAATCGTCACCCAAGCTTGTACTAGAGTGGTTTATTTAGGCGATGATCAGCAAACCATGACCGCAAGAACAATGGATTGGAAATATGATATTGGAACTAATTTATGGATTTTTCCTCGCGGTATGGAAAGAGATGGGATTGCTGGGCCTAATTCTCTTAAATGGAAATCCAAATATGGCAGCGTGATTGCTTCTGGTTATGATATTTCTACAACAGATGGTGTTAATGAAAAAGGTTTAGTTACTAATCTTTTATGGTTAGCAGAATCTAAGTATCCACAAGCGGATGATAAGCAGCCTGCATTATCTATTTCTCTATGGGCACAATATATGCTTGATAATTATGCATCTGTTGCTGAAGCTGTAGAGGCACTGGAAAAAACACCTTTAGTGGTCATGACCGATAACGTACCGGGTCAAGATCGCTTGGCGACATTGCACTTATCATTATCAGATGCGAGCGGTGATAGTGCAATTATTGAATATATTGATGGTAAACAAGTGATCCACCACAGCCGCCAATATCAGGTGATGACAAACTCTCCGACTTACGAGAAACAGCTAGCGATGCAGGAATATTGGCAAGGAATTGGTGGTACAGTCATGTTACCTGGGACGAATCGTTCAGCGGATAGGTTTGCCCGAGCTCAATTTTATATTAATGCCATCCCACAACACACAACGCCAAATAAAGCGGTAGCCAGTGTATTTGGTGTTATTCGTAATGTCTCAGTTCCTTATGGTTTAACAACAGAAAATTCTCCAGAAATTTCATCAACGCGTTGGCGGACGCTTGTTGACCATAAACGCCAACTCTACTTTTTTGAATCAGCGCTAACCCCAAATATTTTTTGGACGGATTTGAAGAAAATCGACTTTTCAGCTGAAACAGGTAAGGTTAAAAAATTAGATTTAGGTGTAGAGCAGGATCATATTTTTTCAGGTGATGCGACCAAAGAGTATGTTGATAGTAAACCATTTGAGTTCCTAGGGCTTTCTGCGAAACAACTTGGATATTAAGTTTTTTCGACAACCTTCTGAGTAAACAGAAGATTGAAATCGTTGACGAAGTGGGATAAAAGTGTTTTTTCCCACTTCGTGTTCTCAGTCGAAAATCAATGAGTTGATTTTACTTATTAATTTCAAAATCTTATTCATTGCCACCAAATATAATACGTTTTTCAGCAGTCTGAACGTTCCGAATAAACAGAAGGTTGATTTTAATCAAGTCAATATCTATCTCATCATGAAACCTTTGCAGCTTATTCAATAAAACTATAAGATGTATTTAATATACAACTTAAAGGTGATGGTATGAGTGAATTAGTTTGCTACAAAACGATGCCTGTATGGGATAAAGCGTCTCTTCCGTTGATGTTTCAAGATAGACATAACACGAAAGAGGATACTTATGCTCAGCTTCGTGTTTTAGCAGGAACGCTAGATTTTATCATTTTTGCTGATGATGGCAGTGAGCAGAAATTTACATTTGATGTGAATAATCAACCGCCACTTATTGCTCCACAAGTTTGGCACCGAATTGCTGCTTGTAGTGATGATATGCAATGCCAGCTCTCTTTTTTATGTCAGCCAGAGATTAAATTTTATAAAGAATATGGATTGACTATCCCGCATTCGGAAGTCAGATTTTTATGTGAAAATCACCTATCTCAACCATGTAAAACGCTTGATCTCGGCTCAGGACGCGGACGTAATAGTTTTTATCTTGCTCTGCAAGGCTATGATGTCACTGCTGTGGATATTAACCCACAACACATTCAAGCAATTGAGTTTGTAAAAAGACAAGCAGAGATCGAAAATATCAAGACCGCCGTTTATGATATTAATAGCCATCAAATAAAAGGTGACTATGACCTGATTATATCGACGGTTGTTCTAATGTTTTTACAGAGAGAGAACATTGCTAATGTTATTGCCGATATGCAGGCGCACACATTATCTGGCGGTATTAATTTAATTGTTTGCCCAGTTGAAACACCAGATGCACCACTTGATTTGATCCCATTCAAATGTTTCCTCAAAGCCGGTGAGCTTCAAGAGTATTATCAAGATTGGGAAATTTTAAAGTACAACGAAGATCCTGGACATTTGCATCGCACTGATGCGGATGGTAACCGTATTAAACTTAATTTTGCGACATTGATTGCGAAGAAAAAATAATATTATTGCGGGATACATGAGTATCCCGCTAAATCATTAAGCTTAGTTTGTTGCTTTTGCTTGGTCATTTGATTTTTGCTGTGAACTTCTTTGCAAGGTTCTTTCTAATAAAACCGAGTAGAGCGGTCTGCCACCAAGTAGCTGTGCAACCATAGTTGCTCCTAAACAAGTAATAATCATCGGTAAAATCAACTGATAATTACTTGTCATTTCAAGTACTAAAACTAAACCGGTTAGTGGCGCTCGTACTGTTGCGGCAAATAATGCCCCCATACCCGCAATAGCAAAAGTTCCAATCTCAATCGGATAATCAGGAAATATTTCTTGTATACAGTAACCATAAATTCCACCGAAAAGCGTACCTAATGCGAGAAGTGGGGAGAAAATTCCGCCAGGTGCTCCTGAGCTAAAGCTAATTGTAGAGGTTAAAAAACGCAGAGCGAAAAATAACAATAGGATAGTCACAGTGAAACTACCTGCCATCATCTGATGGATCACTGAAAAACCGCCACCAACAATTTCTGGCATATACACACCAATCGCCCCACAGCAGCCACCAATTAGGCCACCCATGAGCACAAACCGAGAAACTTTATCTTTATAGAATGCGAGGAATTTTGTTTGCAAGTAAAGTAAGAAATTATTAAAACAAATACCAATAACGCCAAATAGCATGCCTAGAATTAAGTAGAGCCAAAGTGTATTTAATGGAGCTGATGAAAAATGTCCAACATTTAAGATTGCAGCCTGACCACTGATTAATTGATACACGATGGTTGATGTAATCGAACCAATAAATACTGCTTTAATAGAAATGAGGCTATATTTGAATTGAGGACGCATTTCTTCAATAACAAATAAAATACCTGCAAGAGGAGCATTAAAGGCAGTTGATAAACCTGCTGCTGCACCAGCAGCTAATAAAGTATGGCGTGACTCATTATTTTTAACACGGAAAATGTCATAAAACATTTGGCTAATATTTGCCCCAAGCTGGACTGTTGGGCCTTCACGACCAAGTACCATACCTGAGCCTAAAGCACCTAATCCACCAAAAAACTTTACAGGGATCACTCGCCACCAACGAACAGGTCGCAAATCTTGTAGAGCACCTTCAATTTCAGGGATACCAGAGCCGCCTGATTCAGGCGATATCTTTTTGACAAGATAATAACCAATCATGGCGAGTATGGCTGATACTGCAAACATTGCTGGGATGATTAGCCATTTATCAGTGACATATTGACTAACGGTACTACTGCGATAGTTACTGACCCACGTAGTACCCAATTCAAAAAGAGAACCTACTAGGCCAACAAATGCGCCAATCAAAGCGGCCAATAATAAGATACCAAGTGGAGTTTTATTGGATTCTTTTAATCGTCTGAGTATTCCGAAACG
This sequence comes from Providencia sp. PROV236, assembly GCF_033676985.1. Lineage (NCBI taxonomy): Bacteria > Pseudomonadati > Pseudomonadota > Gammaproteobacteria > Enterobacterales > Morganellaceae > Providencia > Providencia sp. PROV236. Next base: position 1,339,107 of record NZ_CP096297.1, read on the forward strand.
ATACTTCATCGCGGACTGACTAATAGGACTTTGTTCGGACATCTCTTTATGACTCTCTATTTATGATTGGTGACAAAACAACAATAATTCTAGCATAACAAAGAATAAGGCAACCATATCATAAAAATATGGGTAGGTATTTTATTTAAGAAATAAAATGAGTTATAGAGAAAGTACCAGCACTTTATAACTATTGAAATACGATTTTAATGTGTATGAAATTCAATATATAAGCCTAATTATTTGCATGTAGGGAATGATTTATTTCAATAATGATAACAATGAATAGAAACTGATCTTTATTGAATTTGTAAGCTAAATAATCAGTGAATTAATATCTAGCGTCTACATTCAGTTTCAATAAGGGGGTAAGTATGACCACTCCATTCGATATTTACCCATCAATTGATATCGTGTCTGGTTTTGCTATGGTTTCACAAGCTGCAATCAAAATGACGTTAGAAAACTCTTATGACCAATCTCACGTCAGTAAGATGATCCTTGGAACACCGACTGAAGTTATTAACAAATGGCAGAATGAAGGAGCAAAAAAAGTACATATCGTTGATTTAAATGCAGCAGCAGGTACTGGTGATAATTATCAAGCGGTGAAACAGGCAATTTCAATGTCGCATGTTCGTGCTCAAGTATGTGGTGGAATACGGGACGATAGAACACTTGAGCGTGCATTGAATTTAGGATGCGAAAGAGTAAATATTGGTACTGCGGTATTAGAAAATATAAAGTGGTGTGAAAAGGTAATCAAAGAACATGGTAATAAAATCGCTATTGCTTTAGATGTTAAACAAATTAATGGTGATTATTACTTAACGAGCCGAGGATGGAGAGTGAATGGTGGTTTATTGTGGCCAGTATTAGACAAATTAAATAAGTTAGGCTGCTTACGTTATGTCGTCACAGACGTTGAAAAAGGCGGAATGTTAAGTAAACCAAATTTTGATTTATTAAAAAAAGTTTGTACTAAAACTGATAGTCCTATTATTGCTGGTGGTGGTGTTTCATCTTTAAATGATATTATCACATTATCTGACATGCGAGAGCTAGGTATTGAAGGTGTGATACTTGGGCAAGCACTTCATATAGGTATAATAAATATACCTAGTATTTTATCGATAGTATAATTTAATTAATCTTGATTAAGAGTGCATTTATGGGAAAAATATTTTCTATTAAAATGGAGAATATAAGCTTGCTAGGTGCATTATATTATCCTGTGGATAATAGCCTATTTTATAAAGCATATAGATATTCTCCTGAATTATTTCATTATAATAATGGTATGCTAAATAGTCGAGGGCAAAGTTATTACGAGAAGTTAAATTGCAACCAAATGATCCATCAAATAAAAGTTTTAAAAAATAAATATTTGATGGTTCCTTATATGGCTGCGGAAAAAATTATAAAGTATGTGATTGTAGATCATGTTTTCTCTAAATTGGTTCGTTTAGCTGATTTTATTATAGGAGCTTATGATAGTTTTGAAAGTATTTTATTTAATTATATCAGAGCAATTAATTGGTGTGCTTATACAATTATCTGTTTCTTTCAAGGAAAGCCTTTACCTAAATATACCGATGAGTTAGAGGGAATTTCGATTGATCCTAGCTTAGAGTTAAAATTTCCACGGGAACAAATTGAAGCAGACAATCATTTTATTTCCTTATCATCAGTTAGTTATCTAAAAAAACAGTATGATTATATTGTCGGTATTGCATTGGGTGGGATTAGTTGCGCAGCGATAGCAAGTTGTTATTTAAATAAGCCTCTTAGTATCATAAAAATCTCTTATTATGATGAGAGAAATATTGGTAAATCAATACCGCTATATAAAAATTGGTTGGATAAAGGGAATATATTATTGATAGATGATAATTGTGGTAGTGGGGTAACCTTAAATAAAGCTAAACAATATTTAAATGCAATAACAGACTGTTCTATATCAACATATGCAACGGAATTACATTGGGAAAAATTTTTTAGGTGTAAGGTGTATAAACATCAAGATCAGATATTTGAGCTAAACTTTATGACGGAGTTAACACCATGGTGTTTTAGGCATTTTGAGTTGCTTAATATATTAAAAGATAAAGAAAAAAATGCATTGGAAGTATGTGGCGTTACAACAGAAGATTGGGCTAATTATTCATTAAAAATGATATCAATATTGTATAAAATATTTCCAGCGGAAAAAAGACTTTTAGCACTATTTAATAGGTTTAGTTTATTTATTGAGGATCCAACATAAAAGAGGAACTATGAAAAAAACACATATTATATGGGATTGGAATGGAACTCTTTTAGATGATGTTAATATTTCTTTATTTGCAGCTAATCAAGTGTTTATTAGCTTAGATATTAAGCCATTGACGTTAAATGAATATAGACAATATTACTCGGTTCCCATTCAGAAATTTTATCATAATGTATTAGGTCGTACTCCAACAAAAATTGAATGGAAAAAAATTGGGAATATTTTTAATTATTATTATAAACCAGAGGTTAGAAAAGCGAAACTGTGTAAGGATGCTATTAAAGCTTTACAATATCAGCAATTAAAAAATCTAACTCAATCAGTTTGTTCATTAATGGAACAAGACGATCTTGATTTAAGTGTATGTAATACTCAAGTAGGTAAATATTTCAATTTAATTCACGGGCGAAGCTCACAACTTTTAAAGTTTGGTAAGTCAAAACAATTAGCATCACACATTGAAAAATTAAATATTTCACCTAGTGATTGTGTTGTGATTGGTGATTCTACCGATGATGCATTATCGGCATTTGATGCTGGCGCAAAATCGATTCTTTATACTGGAGGAACTCATAGCGAGGAAAAATTATTAGCAACGGGGGCATATGTTGTTAATTCATTAGTCGAAGCTGCTATTTTAGCTGAAAGAATTACTTAAATAGGAGGAGGTATGCTACATGCTGTCATAGGATTACAATTTGGAGATGAAGGGAAAGGAAAATTTGTTGATTACCTTTCTGCAAAAATGAATAATATTGTTAGGTTTAATGGAGGTGCAAATGCAGGGCACAGTGTTCAAGTTAAAAATAAGCGTCTGTCATTTTCTCAGTTACCAGCTACTTTGCATCAACGTAACTTATTTGTTTGCCAAGGTGCACTTATTAGCCCTGAAATTTTAATAGATGAAATAGAACGCTTTAAAGCAAATTATCAAGATGTTTCTATTTGTATTGACTATCGATGTCATATTGTATTGCCTATACATGCCTTATTAAATCATGCATCTGAATATTTTAAAGGCAAACGAAAAATAGGCTCGGTCGGGGTCGGTATAGGCGCTTGTTTTGAAGATAAAGCTAACCGTCACGGGATTAGGCTCTGTGATGCCCTTGATAAAGATCGTTTAAGAGATAAATTAGCTTTTTTGTGGCAGTTACGTGAGAAGCAAATTAAATATGTCTTTAATGGTGAGGTTGCGCTAAGTTTTGAAACAACGTTAGATGTGCTGCATGAACAATGCCAATATATAAAACCTTACCTGTCTTTTACAGATAAGAAAATTCGTCAGCTAATTAATCGAAATGAAGATGTACTACTTGAGACCTCTCAAGCAACATTTTTAGATAATGCATTTGGGTCTTATCCTTATACTGTTGCTTATCAAACTTTAGTGCAAAGCTGTTTTTCAGTCATAGGGATCCCAAGTTCACCTATTCATATTTTAGGCGTTATGAAAGCGTATATGATAAGAGTGGGTAATGGGCCATTCCCGACCGAATTGAATAATGAAATTGCAGAGACACTGCGTGAAAAAGGAAATGAATACGGCACAGTTTCCAAGCGTCCGCGGCGATGTGGTTGGTTAGATTTAAATTTAATTAAACAAGCGATCGAGCTTAATGGCGTTACGGAACTCGCAATAACAAATGTGGATGTATTGGCAGGCTTTGATGAAGTTTATATTGCAATAGATTATATGGTTGAGGGCCAATCAGTTTCATGTGATGAAGCTCTATTAGATCTGGCTGAGGCTATACCAATATACCGTAAATTTTCAGGTTGGCCTCCTTTAAATGAATGTTATCAAAATAGGTCACAACTCCCAAAATCATTAGAGATTTTTTTATCTTTTATTGAAGAACAAACAAATAAAAAAATTCGTTATATTTCATATGGTGCAGATAGAGAAAAAACGATTATTTGTAGCTAAACAAAGAGGGTCCCATGATCAGTTATGTAACAGGTTTTATGTACTCCCCTGATGGTTCACAGGTAGTACTGATCAACAAAAATAAACCAGAATGGCAAAAAGGAAAATTTAATGGCGTGGGAGGAAAAATTGAAGCTGAAGAAAGTGCTAATCATGCTATAGTCCGAGAATTCTTTGAGGAAACAGGTGTAATAACGAAATTATCAGACTGGCAATGTTTTTTGATTTTAACTAATTCAAATAATTATCGTGTATATATGTTTTATACCTACAGTGAAAAATTTAATCAGGTAAAGACAGTTGAAAAAGAAATTGTGAGTTTACACTCTGTATATCAACTACCTATAAATATTATTTCAAATTTATCTTGGCTAATTCCACTATCGCAAGATCAAAAAATTAAATTTAATAATCCTATAATGATGTTCTGTCGTTCATAAGTAAATTAATATCACCTCATCATGTCTTCACAATGAGGTGAACGTATAAGTTATTTTAGAATTGATAAATCAAGCCTAGTCCCAACACATTATCTGTATTGATGCCATAATCACGAGTAAACTCATTGTCTTTTAGTAAATTAATTTTATAATCAACAACTGCGGACATATTTTTATTAAAATCATAAGCTGCACCGACAGCAATATATTTAACTAAGTCATTACTACCGTAGCGACCTAAGTTTTTGCCTTTAGATTGGTTATAGCCAATAGATGGCGTTAAACCAAAATCAAATGTATATAGCGCAACTAATTCAAGGTTTTCTGTTTTATTCGCAGTGGTTTCATGCTCATCATCACCAAAGCGAGTTGTATTTAAAGTTTGTCCATACATTGCCGCTAAATAGATGTCATCAAGTTCTAATTTACTGCCAATATTCCATGCTTCAGCTCGTTTACCTGTAGCGCCTGTTGCTGAGTTATTTTGACTTGGTGTACGAGATGAATTTGAATAACCGCCACCGATCGAAATACCCCAACCTAGCTCATAGGCTGTTGAAAAACCATAACCATCGCCATTATTATCTAGTGCACTGTCGCTAGCTGATTTATTTTGATCGCCATTTTTTCCTTGATACTGTAATGCAAAACTGAGCCCATCAATATAACCAAACGCATTGTTATTGCGATAAGTTAATAAATTACGGTTTCGCCCCATCATAAATGTATCTTCTTGATCCATAGTATCAGCGCCCCAAAGCGGTAATACATCGGTCCAAGCATTGGTATCGTAGATCACACCGTAGTTACGACCATAATCAAGTGAACCATAATCGGCAAACTTTAAACCGGCATAGGCTAAACGATTTTGTGTTTCGTTATCACTCTCTGATTTGTTAGTAGGGGTTTCCCATTCAAAGCGGCCAAAGCCGATGAGTTGATCTGTAATCTGTGTATCGCCTTTAAAACCAAGGCGCACTCTTGAATCATCACCATCTTCACCACTTTTAGCATCTGCAAGATAATGTCGAACATCAATTTGTCCATACACATCAAACTTGTTCCCATCTTTATTATACACTTCGGCTGCATTTGCTGTGCTAGAAGCTATTAATACAGGAATTGTAACTGCAAGGATATTTCGCTTCATGATAATAAATCCTTAAAATGATTAACTGAATAAATGGTATTTTTCGCACTTAAATAAGTTACGTAAAGGTATTATCAATTGAGTAAATCAAAATGTGCAAGTGTTAATTTGATGACGATGACATCGATATTTTTAACTGCAGAATAATAAAAGTAATTTTTCTTGCTTTATTAGATGGATAACTGTGAATGATTCTCATTAAATTTAAATCTTAATTTAGATCAATAAATCTTCAGATAGTCTGTAATCGCACTTCCTTATTAGTCAAAAAGGTTTAATCTTAATGTTGTATTTCAAATGCAACTTATGAGGCAACAAACATGTACTGTGTGCAATGTGAACAAACAATTAGAACTCCAGCTGGCAATGGCTGTGCATACGCGCAGGGTATGTGCGGTAAAACGGCTGAAACGTCTGACTTGCAAGATCTATTAGTTGCGGTATTGCAAAGTTTATCTGCTAGCGCAGTGGTAGCGCGCGAGTTAGGCATTATCGATCATGATGTAGATAGTTTTGCTCCACGTGCATTTTTTTCAACATTAACCAATGTTAACTTTGATTCAGAACGTATTATTGGTTATGCAAGAGAAGCGATATATCTGCGAGACAAATTAATTAAGCAGTGCCAAGCAAAAAATAGTGCAATTGTCTTCAATCACCCGTTAATTAATCTTCAGTTAAACAGTAATGATATTGCAACGTTACAAAAGCAAGCTGAAGAATTTGCATTAGATATTGATAAAGCGCGTGTTGGTGACGATATCCATGGCTTACGCATGCTGTGTTTATACGGTCTGAAAGGGGCTGCTGCTTATATGGAGCATGCTCATGTTTTAGGACAATATAACAATGAAATTTATGCACAATATCATCAAATAATGGCATGGCTAGGTACGTTACCCACTGATATGAATGAGCTGCTTGATAACGCAATGGCCATTGGCATGATGAACTTTAAAGTGATGGAAATACTGGATGCCGGTGAAACAGGTGAGTTTGGACATCCGATCCCAACAGAAGTTAATGTACGTCCTGTCGCGGGCAAATGTATCCTTATTTCAGGTCATGATTTAAAAGACCTGAAAATGTTGCTAGAACAAACTGAAGGTACAGGGATCAATATCTATACACATGGTGAAATGCTACCAGCGCATGGTTACCCTGAACTTAAAAAATACTCTCATCTTGTTGGGAACTACGGTAGTGGCTGGCAAAATCAGCAAGTAGAGTTTGCTAAATTCCCAGGTCCTGTACTCATGACATCAAACTGCATTATTGATCCTGATGTTGGGCAATACAAAGATCGCATTTGGACGCGCAGCATTGTTGGATGGCCTGGAGCAAAACATTTAACTGGAGATAATTTCTCTGAAATGATTGCTCAAGCGTTATCGATGAATGGTTTCCCATACACTGAAATAGAGCACAAAATTACAGTTGGTTTTGGCCGTCAAACATTATTAAGTGCGGCTGATACCGTTATTGATTTAGTTGCACAGAAAAAATTACGCCATGTATTTTTAGTGGGTGGCTGCGATGGTAGTCGTGGTGAGCGTAGTTATTATACTGATTTTGCTCGCAGTGTGCCAAATGACTGTTTAATTATGACATTAGCTTGTGGTAAATATCGATTCAATAAATTAGATTTCGGCACACTAGAAGGTTTACCGCGTTTACTCGATGTTGGGCAATGCAATGATGCTTACTCAGCAATTATGCTTGCAGTTAATCTTGCGGAAAAATTGGGATGTGGCGTAAATGATCTACCTCTTAGCTTGATCTTGTCTTGGTTTGAACAAAAAGCAATTGTTATCTTATTAACGCTCTTGGCATTAGGTGTTAAAAATATTTATACCGGACCAACTGCGCCTGGATTTTTAACTGAAAATCTTTTGAATGTACTAAATGAGAAATTTGGTATGCGTAGTATAACAACGGTTGAACAAGATTTAGCTGAAATCCTACCTGCGTAATTTTTAAAAAGTAATATGAAAGAGGGGGGAATGATAATTCCCCCTACCAAGTGGAGTGATAAGATGACAATGCCAAGCAGCTTATGTCCCAATAGAATGCAAATTCATTCTATTCATCAAGAAACATCTGATGTATGGACGATTAACTTAATCAATCACGATTTTTACACTTATTCGCCTGGGCAGTATGCATTAGTAAGCATTAAAAACAGTGATGAAATAATGCGTGCTTACACAATATCTTCTACTCCAGGCCAAAGTCGCTTTATTACTATCACCGTTAGGCGGTTGGATCATGGGGTCGGTTCATGTTGGTTAACGAATTCAGTTAAACCAGGAGATTATTTGTGGCTTTCGGATGCACAAGGGGAGTTTACTTGTGCAGAAATTAACAGTAACCAATATTTGATGCTAGCGGCTGGATGTGGAGTAACCCCCATTATGTCAATGGTACGTTGGTTAATGGCAAATCGTTCTCAAGCGGATGTAAAAGTTCTATTTAATGTGCGTGATCAGCAGCAAGTTATTTTTGCTGATGAGTGGCAGCAACTAGTTAATTTATATTCTCCGAGATTACAATTGTGTACTATGGCTGAACACCCTGACCATGGTGGAATCGCAGAAGGGCGTTTAACACAAGAAAAACTGTTTGCTTTAGTGCCTGATATTCGCTCTAGAGTCGTGATGACATGCGGGCCAACACCTTATATGAAGAATGCCCAGCAATTTGCGAAAAATCTTGGCGTTCCTGCTGAACATTTTTTTATGGAACGTTTTTCGTTAGATCCAGAACCAATTGAAAGTGAAGATACCTTAAGTTTAAAAATACGTCACCGTTTGATGAATTTTAAGGTACCAGTTGGTACATCTTTACTCTCTGCTTTAGAGCAAAATAAACAACCAGTTATTGCAGCTTGTCGTGCGGGGGTTTGTGGTAGTTGTAAAACCAGAGTTTTATCTGGTAATTATATAACAAGTAGCACTATGACATTAACGGCTGAAGAAATAGCAAATGGTTATGTATTAGCATGCAGCTGCCAACTACAAGGTGATACAGAAATAGCCTAGGGTATTTTTTAGTATCACTAAAAATATATGGACTGTCTCATTCTTTATAGAATTAATGAGACAGTAGTCTATGTATTAATGCCTAATTAAATAAACGTATTGAAAAATATTGAATTAGAATGTGATAAACAGACTAATTTTTTAAATATTAGGCATCTTTACTTGAAATAACTACCATCATGCATAAAGTAAATAGATAATTTACTTAATGTATTGATCGCTGAGACTGCAATCTCTTTATTTGGGTCCTGACATAGATTAATAATACGCACGATGGCTTCTTCATACTCAATTGTCGCCTTATAATCACCTAAAGCTGATATTGCAGCGATTTTTATCTCGTCATTACCCCTAAATGTCAGGTTTGTCAGCATGCCGACAATGGTCTTGTCCATAATCAAATCTTCACTCTTTAATTAACTTAACACTATTCTAATGTAAAATAAAATATATTAAAGACTAAATTAATATATGTTTTTATTATTTTATTTTGAAGTGTAACTGAAAGTGGTTGTTTTTCGAGTTTAATAAATACTTAAGTGCATTCGCTTACTTAAATTATTCTAAGGCGACATCCTTATAAATAAAGTAATTATAGGTACATGACTTAATTAACCCTTAATTAGGGTTTTTATACTATAAAATAAGATTATTTTAAAATATATAATAATACAAATTAATATATACAATATTACTTTTCAATTAATCATAGTAATGGTTAAATGCAATTGCGCCTTTATCTTATTTTATAACGGGATAGTGCTACAACTCCAAAAAGCTGTTTAGTATGAGTTAATTATAGACAGTACTAATCTTTTTGAAATATAAATTCATATTTTATTACATTTTGTTTCGGTGGGAATTGTTGTTATACATCAACTTAAACAAATCCTAAACAGAATAATGGCTATTCGATATTAACCCTTTTTTTGGGGTGGTAATTAACATCTCAATGGTTATAATTCGCGACGCATTAAAAGTGCAGTATCTCGTTAGGCGAGGCTCCTATACAAACACAGGTTGCTGATCTGACGACGTCGAGAGACGCCCAAGATCAGGACAGGATATATCGAACGAAGGTATATCCCCATGTAACTTCTCATTATTTTATAATGAGATACGTTGTATAGTGCTAAAACCGAGACGTGGAGATAGCCATCGCATTCTCTCATCTGGTTTCGCCCCTATGTGAGTACTGTTTGAGTAACCAACAGTAACTAGGGACTAAAAAAATGACATTCACTTCCCAGAATAAAGCGGGAACTGTAGCAATTGCTCAGTCCGCAATGAAAGGCGCACGCCTAAAAAACAACAATTCACAGCAACCGAAAATTGATGACTCAACAGTAAGCGCTTACATGAGTCAGTCGTATTTACCTGTTTCTATTGCAGATTCAGTTGCTTGTGTAAAAAAAAGTTTGATTGAACATCTTGATGGTGAACAAATTCCAACATTTTTATTTGTTGTTGATCAGGATAATTATCTAAATGGTATACTTTCCGTTAAATCGCTGTTAGCGGCAGATGAAGGTTTGCACGTCTCTGATATTATGAGACATAATTACTTTTCCGTTGCTCCAGAACAATCACGTCATGATGTTTATGACCTGATCAATCACAGTGGTTTGGATATGATCCCTGTTGTGCAGTTTGGTAAATTGATGGGGGTATTGCGTCCTCAAGATATTGCTGAATTGATTGAAGATGAGAATACGTTGGATGCACAGCTTCAAGGCGCTACAACGCCACTTGAAGAACCTTATTTATCAACCAGCCCAGTCACATTGTGGCGTAAACGAGTGGTTTGGTTGCTCATGTTATTCGTCGCTGAGGCGTATACAGGGACAGTATTAAAAGCGTTTGAAGAACAACTAGAAGCGGCTATCTCACTGGCTTTCTTTATTCCATTATTGATTGGAACAGGCGGCAACAGCGGTACACAAATTACATCTACACTTGTTAGAGCCATGGCATTGGGCGAAGTGAGCTTACGTAATGTCGGTGCTGTGCTGAAAAAAGAAGTTTCGACATCTTTTTTAGTCGCCATTACAATTGGTGCGGCAGCTTTAATAAGGGCATGGATACTTGGTGTTGGTGCTGAAGTAACGATTGTGGTGAGTTTGACGATTATCGCAATTACCATGTGGAGTGCCATTGTTTCTTCAATTATTCCAATGGTATTGAAGAAGCTAAAAGTGGATCCCGCTGTAGTATCGGCACCTTTTATTGCCACTTTTATCGATGGTACGGGTTTAATTATTTACTTTGAAATTGCTAAATTGGTGATGACAGAGTTTGCCTAAGCTTATCAGTTGATTTTGGCTGCGATAGATCCAATCTATTTAATATCTGTCGCAGCTATATTTGCTCCTTGTTTTAATATCTCACCACATTTTCGGCACAAATACTGACTTTCCCCTCGAACAACTTTGTTATGCCTTCTCACGGTTAATTCGTGTGTAATAGGGCAGGCACAGTGATAATGAAAAGTACGGCTCTTTACCGACGTAATCTCAAAGCAATGGGTCCGGCTTGCAGGCACTTCAAGCACATGTTCCATCATCCACTTCCATTCCGAACCGTGCGGTGCAATACCTTGCCGCCCATACACACGATAAACTAATAAATGTGCCAGCTCATGGGGGATCACCTCATCAATAAAATTCTCACCATTTTCTAAAAGCAGGACGGCATTTAAGCGGATCTCCCATTCTTTTAAATAGGCACTACCAGCGGTTGTTCCGCGTTGTTTATAGTTAATTATGGGTTCTGGAATATGTTGTTCGAGTTTTTGCTGAGCTAACATAAGTTTTGCTCGCAAAGTGCGCATAACTTTTTGCTGTAGATTGATGGGGACACGAAGTGTTTTCATACAACTAAGCTTAATACAAGCGATGGCAGGTAAACAAGTGTTATTGACACTCATTATATCAAAATATATATTATAATTTATGATATTGATAATGAGAAGACATAATGACAAAGCCACTTTCAAGTGAACTACTGGACGCAATGAAATTAGCGGCAACACAAACTTCAACGCTTTTAAAAATATTAGGTAATCCGGATCGTTTACTTTTGTTATGCCAATTGACGCAAGGAGAGGCGTGCGTGAGTGATCTTGAGGTATCACTAGGAATACAACAACCTACATTATCTCAACAACTGACCGTGCTACGAAATGAAGGTCTTGTAGTAACGCGGCGTGAAGGTAAACGTATTTACTACGCAATCGCCGATGAAAAACTGTTTATTTTACTGAACACACTCTACACACTTTATTGTCCGAAAGAGGGTAAATAATCATGTCTATTGATTGGGCTAATTTCACTCCATGGTCAGCAGCCATCGGTGGTTTATTAATTGGATTGGCTGTTTCAACTTTATTGCTTTTAAATGGCAGAATAGCGGGTATTAGCGGTATTTTAGGAGGCGTATTAAAACCTATTGTGGGGGATACCGCATGGAAGGTGGCATTTATTGTGGGAATTATGGTTGCACCAGCTATCTTTAGTTTCTTTTTCTATGCGCCTGAAGTCATTATTTCGACGAGTACACCTTTCATCATTATTGCAGGATTATTAGTGGGATTTGGGACTCGCTTAGGCAGCGGCTGTACTAGTGGACATGGTATTTGTGGTATGGCTAGGTTTTCTCGCCGCTCAATTGTGGCAGTGATGACTTTTATGATTGTTGCATTTGCGACAGTTGCGATTGTTAATACATTTGGATTAAGAGGATAAATAGATGCCTATTATCGTTGCATTGATATCAGGTTTGTTATTTGGCCTTGGGCTACTTTTAGCCGGTATGGGAAATCCTGCTAAAATTCTTGGTTTCTTAGATGTTACAGGAAATTGGGATCCTTCTTTACTTGTGACAATGGCAGTAGCAATGGTAGTCAGTGCTATTGCTTTTGCGATAGCTAAAAAACGTAAAATGAGTGTGCTCAATTGTCCTATACAAATCCCACAGAATACAAAAATCGATAAGCCCTTGATAATTGGTAGCGTATTATTTGGGTTAGGCTGGGGGATCGCGGGGATTTGTCCTGGGCCTGCATTATTGTTGACAGGGATGGGGGTAACGGAGGGAATTATTTTTACCTTAGCTATGATAGCCGGTATGTCCATTTTTCAGATATTCAAAAAATAAAAGCAAGCCCTTTTATATTGGGGCTTTTTATTTTAATGATTTAAAATATAAATTATTAGAATAAAAAGATGTCACATAGAGATACATTACATATAAAGTTACTCATCCTTAGTAAAAAAAATATTTATCATGATAAATATTTAATTTATTGCATCGATTTATTCATAAAGAGTACCTCTAAAATTGATGATAATATTAGTGGTCAGTAGAACGTGGATTTAATAAAACTGATGTGGATATTTTTATCTTAACCAATAAAAGAGGTGAATGATGAAAAATCGATTTCAAAATTCCGTCTTATTACATTCTTTAGACTCTTCACTATTAGCTGCTATACCATTTTCTCTCATTTACAGTCATACAGCTGAGCCTCTAATGTTTATGCCGTATCAAACAAATGATGTTGATACTAGACACGAATGAAAGAAAAATAAAAGACATAATAACTTGTTTTCTCTAATTTAAGGAGAAAGAAATGGTTACGTTAAATAAATTATTATCGATTGCTGTTGTGAGTTATTTAGCAAGTCAATATGCTTATGCTGCTTTTCCTGTAAAACCTGTTGTAGATCCTTACTCAAATTGGAATCATACAAACTATGCTTTCGTTGATATATCAGCTGCAACAAATTATGAAGCGGCGATCAAGAGAAAAACCGTAGTAAGTATTCCAATTGAATGGGCCGTGACTAACTGGAATGGTGATTTTGGAACGACAGTTAAAGTGTATTTTAATGGGCAGTTGGTACAAAGTATCCCGAGTATGGGGGGATATGGTGTCACAGCAGTTGAGGTGACTAAGGGGGGAATATATCAAGTCACTGTTGCTTTTTGTAACGGAGATGAATGTACTCTTAGTGACCCGAAAGAGCTTATTGTTAAAGATACTGATGGTATTCATTTAAAGCCAATAGAAATAGCGATGCTTAAAACACCTTTATTAGAAAATAATAAAGCTTATACACAAAACTCTGGAAAAGTTGTTGCGGCTTACTTTGTGGAGTGGGGAGTATATTTACGAGGATTTCCTGTAGACAAAATACCGGCACAAAATTTAACCCATATTCTTTATGGCTTTATTCCCATATGTGGTGGTCATGGTATTAATGATAGTTTAAAACAAATTGAGAATAGTTTTGAAACATTACAGACATCATGTTTGGGTAGGGCGGATTATAAAGTAAGTATTCATGATCAGTGGGCTGCATTTAATAAACCTCAAACCGGAACCACTTTGCCTTACCAAGGAAACTTTGGTCAGTTAATGGCCTTAAAAAAAGCCTATCCTGATTTAAAAGTACTTCCATCAATTGGTGGCTGGACATTATCTGATCCATTCTATGCGATGAAAGATAAATCAAAGCGCGATATTTTTGTTAGTTCGGTAAAAGAATTTTTGCTGACATGGAAATTCTTTGATGGTGTTGATATAGATTGGGAATATCCTGGCGCAAATGGCGCTAGTACTGTATTAGCATCAGATAAAGATGGCGAAACTTATTTATTATTAATGCAAGAACTTCGCGCGATGCTAGATGGGTTGGAAAAAGAAACAGGGCGTGAGTACGAATTAACTTCGGCAATTAGTGCAGCTAAAGTCAAAATAGATAAAGTGGATTTTGGTACAGTACAAAAATCAGTCGATCATTTATTTATGATGAGCTATGACTTTTATGGCGCATTTAATTTAAATACGCTTGGTTACCATACAGCACTTAATGCATCTAGTTGGAGACCTGATACTGAATACACGACAGTAAATGGGGTAAATGCTTTGTTAGCTCAAGGTGTCGCGCCGCAAAAAATTGTTGTAGGGGCGGCAATGTATGGTAGAGGGTGGACAGGGGTTAATAGCTATGTGGGTGATAATCCATTTACAGGGAAAGCAACTGGGCCAGTCGCTGGTACATGGGAAAATGGTGTTGTCGATTATCGGCAAATAAAAAACCAATATATGACTGGTTTGTGGACGTATAACTACGATACGGTAGCGGAAACACCGTATGTATTTAAAGCATCAACAGGCGATTTAATTACTTTTGATGACGAACGTTCTGTTAAGGCGAAAGGTAAATATGTTTTAGATAACAAACTAGGCGGATTATTTTCATGGGAAATTGATGCCGATAATGGTGATATTCTTAATAGTATGAACTCGAGCTTAGGCAATACCTTAAAATGATGAATGATTATCATAATCTATATAGGGGATACATTCCCATATATTTAACAAAAAAGTATTTAAATATATATGTTCTATTATTTTATTTGGTCAATATTTTTATTTTGCTTTTATTTATTAATTACAAATCAATTTAAATTACTTATTCTTATTAAGTAATTAGATTAGGATGTTTCTAGATTTTTTATTATTAATATTATGATAGTTCTATATATGTAGTTATCTAATATTCATGCGCTGAAATCATTGTATTAGCTATTTTAAATTAATCGGAGCTTATATGACTAGATTATCCGTGGATGCAATTAATATAATAAATACTATCAAAAAAACAGGTTCTTTTTCAACAGCGGCGGATGTGTTGCATAAAACTCCATCGGCAATTTCTTATCAAGTATTGAATATAGAAAGTCGATTGAAAGTTAAGTTGTTTCATCGCAACGGCCCAATAATTCGATTAACAAAAGAAGGCGAATTTTTATTGCAAGAGGGGGCTTGGATATTGAATGCGGTTCAAGATCTAGAAAATAGAGTTAGAAATATTCCAACACTTGATAATCAAATTCGCATTGTGGTTGAAAAATTTTTGCCACTAGATATTTTTGTACAAGATATCCGCGATTATATTAATACTAGTGGAAATATTCATATATCTATACAACGAGAAGCGATGACAGGTGCATGGGACGCATTAAAAGAAAATAGAGCTGATTTTATTATTGCGCTTGGTAATGTACCTGAAAATGTAAAAGCAAAAATGCAATTACTTGGCAAACTTAGTTTTGCTCTCTGTGTTTCACCATCACACCCCTTTGCCTCTAAAAATAAAGTGATAACACGAGAGCAATTACTAAATGATATTCATGTGGAAATTGCAGATAGTAGCCATGAATTATCATTTAATAGAGAAAAGGAATTAATACTACAAAAACAAATATTAGTCTGTGATTTAGAAAGTAAATTAATCTTGATTAAGAGAGGTATTGGTTATGGTTTTATCTGTCCATCTCATATAAAGAATGAATTAAAAAAACAAGAGCTAGTGATAGTTCCAGTAGAAATACCAAAAGATGATCAATTTATTTGGCTTGCTTGGCACCCGGCAAGTAAAGGGGGGCATTTTTCTTGGTGGAAAGAAAGGCTGATAAAAAAAATTGATGCATCTAGTTTTACCGAAAACCTATCAACAGCATAATAGTAAAGATATTTATTGGCTTTCATGTTATTAGGTTGGTTTTATTGTTTTAGAAATCCTAGTGGCAGAGGGCTAATGCCACTAGGATTAACTGATAGCTCGTTTTACTTCAAGTTGCAGCGTTTTTCGCTAAAGCATAGTGAGTTTTTTCACTCGCCACTCATTATATTGTGGCTTATGCTACTAGTGGTTTATTCGCTGGTCGCTGATATGTAATTTAAATTCTTTAGAGCATAGATTCCAGGTGTTAAGACGTTTATTCAAGCCTTTTATTATTTTTTATTTTCAATGCTAATTGATACCATTGTTTATTATAGCTTTTTGCTGATTTTGGTAAAAGATTATACTCTTTGATGACTTCATCAATGAGAGGCATTGCTTCATTTTGACGTTGATTTTCGAATAAAAACTCGGCATAAATAGCTTTGTATTCAATGCGTTCTTTATATTGTAGCAATGCACGAAATTCTTGATTGGCTTCTTCAATTAGACCTAACTTAGCCAATACTTTCGCATATAAAAAATGGCCTGTTGGAGACGTGAAATTAGGGTTCTTCTCACAAAGTAAATCAAGTGTGTCACGGCAATTTTGATAATCGCCTAGATCAAACAGCACTTGAGCATATTTTTGCATAATATCTGGAGAGTATTGATTTATTCCTTGCAACGATTCGACATAATATTTGGCGGCTTCTTGGTATTTTTGTTGATCTGCTAGTATTTCAGCAAGTGCAACACAGTTCTCTGTTGTTGGACTTAGCTGATATTGACGATTCGCTTCACTGAGATCTTTACCCGAAAACAACTGTTTTCTGATGGTGTTTTCTAGTTTATAGCCATGACGAGAGTAGCGAATAGAAGGTAACCAAATAACTAAAGCGTAGACAATAGAACCTAAAATAGGGAATACAAATAAAATAAATAGCCAGTATGAATTTTGATGTGTTTTGACAACATGTACAGCAAAATAAATAGCTGGAATAAAATAGAGTAGGGCACCAATAATTGGCATAGTGGCCTCTATAAATGGGGATTAACTGTTAGCAGGTTATAATGACATAAGTCGCTTTGCTAACAACAAGAATTACCTGAAAAATAAACCCTACATTATTGTAGGGTCTATGTGAGTTCATGATACTTCTAATTGCAGCGTTCTGCGTTGAGGTGTGCTATGCCAGTTATACTTTTAGCGGATCATATATTGATCGTTTAGCTACACCTCGAACTTTTTATTTACGGTTACTTTAAACCAGCTGCATTACGTAAGATTTCGGCTTTATCAGTTTTTTCCCATGGGAATTGTGAACGACCAAAGTGACCATATGATGCTGTTTGCTGATAAATTGGATGGAGTAAATCCAACATTTGAATTAAGCCATATGGGCGTAAATCAAAGAACTCACGAACAAGTAGTACTAACTGGGCTTCAGGGATTTTGCCTGTACCAAATGTTTCTACCATGATTGAGGTTGGTTCTGCCACACCAATAGCATAAGAAACTTGAATTTCACAACGATCAGCTAAGCCCGCAGCTACAATATTTTTAGCAACATAACGCGCTGCATAAGCTGCTGAACGGTCAACTTTAGACGGATCTTTACCTGAGAATGCCCCACCACCATGACGAGCCATGCCGCCATAGGTATCAACAATGATTTTACGGCCAGTTAGACCACAGTCACCCATAGGGCCACCGATAACAAAACGTCCAGTTGGGTTAATAAAATATTTGGTTGTTGGGGCTAGCCATTCTGTTGGAAGCACTGGCTTGATAATCTCCTCCATAACGGCTTCATGCAAATCTTGTTGTTTAATATCTTCTGAATGTTGGGTCGATAAAACAACTGCATCAATACCGACAATTTTGTTGTCATCATATTGAAAAGTGACTTGGCTTTTGGCATCAGGGCGTAACCACGGCAATGTGCCATTTTTACGAACTTCAGCTTGGCGCTGTACTAAACGGTGTGCAAAAGTAATCGGCGCAGGCATCAGAACATCTGTTTCATTAGTTGCATAACCAAACATAATACCTTGGTCACCAGCCCCCTGTTCTAAAGGATCTGCGCGGTCAACCCCTTGATTGATATCAGGTGACTGTTTACCAATTGCACTTAAAACGGCGCATGAGTTTGCATCAAAGCCCATATCTGAACTGGTGTAACCAATTTCACGAACAGTTTTACGTGTAATTTCTTCTATATCAACCCAGGCACTGGTGGTGATTTCTCCCCCCACCATCACCATACCTGTTTTAACATAAGTCTCGCAAGCAACGCGAGCTTTTGGATCTTGTTCAAGAATTGCATCAAGAACCGCATCAGAGATTTGATCGGCAATTTTATCTGGATGCCCCTCTGATACAGACTCAGAAGTAAAGAGATGTGTCGCCATGAAATTAATACCTTAGAATTCGCAGATTGTAATTGGATGTTTTAACATCTAGACGTCTATTTTAATCGCTTAACATGGAAAGTGCCACCTGTTTTTATTAAAAGAGAGTGAACACTAACTGTTACTCTTTGAAAAAGATGAATAGTTTTTAGAGAATACAAACAAAAAAAAAGTCTTTTGCTTAATTTTATTTCGAACAAAGCAATAACGTTTTGCAATTTCTGCTCAATCAATGTATAAACAGCGACCGTAATGGTTAGTTAGATATATTCCGTTATATACGAGTAGGTATATAAATTGCCTGCTATCTATCAGGAGTGTTTATCTTTTTCATTATTGATGAAGATTAAACAGTTATATTGGGGGTTAATGGGTGATGATCCATAATCTACTGAATAACAGTAATCAACAGCTATACGCGGATCGCCGTGTGTTTTTGGCTTTTACTTTCCTGTCCTTCTTTACTTCTTCACGAAGTTACCGTCACTTTCTCAGTACACCCTTGGCTACCAGTAAGTAAACTGCCAGCCTAATGGTCGTATTTGTCACCGTTTAGATGTTCTAAGCACTTTAATTAATCCGAGTAATAGCTGTTTCCCCGACATAACTGCCTAGTGTCACCACGTCATATGACGGGGTTCTATCTGGCCGGAGAAAGCGTCACTCACCCCTCCATATTAGGAGTTTGTTATGAATGATAATATCGCTCGTAAAATGCGCCAGACGTACAACATCGCATATTGGGGCGGTGGTTACTATCAGGTGAATGAGCGCGGAAATGTCTGTGTTTGCCCTAATCCTGATAACCCAGAAACATCCATCGATCTTGCTGAGCTTGTCTATCAAGTACAAGAGGAACAGGAACACCTGCGTTTACCCGCGTTGTTCTGCTTCCCACAAATCTTACAGCATCGTTTGCGTTCCATTAATGCGGCCTTTAAGCGTGCGCGTGAATCATACGGTTATAAGGGTGACTATTTTCTGGTATATCCTATTAAGGTTAATCAGCAACGACGTGTCATTGAGTCATTAGTTAATTCAGGTGAACCTCTTGGGTTAGAAGCGGGTTCAAAAGCCGAATTGATGGCAGTTCTCGCTAACGCAGGTCGTACTCGCACAGTGATTGTTTGTAATGGTTATAAAGATCGCGAGTATATCCGTTTAGCATTAATTGGCGAAAAACTCGGACACAAAGTTTATCTGGTTATCGAGAAAATGTCTGAAATTGAAATGGTGCTGAAGGAAGCGGAGAGCTTGAATGTTACACCTCGTTTAGGTGTTCGAGCACGTTTAGCATCACAAGGTTCAGGTAAGTGGCAAGCTAGTGGCGGAGAAAAATCTAAATTTGGGCTAGCGGCAACGCAAGTACTACAGTTAGTTGAAATATTACGTGATGCAGGTCGTTTAGAGAGTTTGCAATTATTGCATTTCCACCTAGGATCACAAATGGCGAATATTCGTGATATTGCGACAGGGGTTCGTGAATCAGCACGTTTTTACGTTGAATTGCATCGTCTTGGGGTACAAATTCAATGCTTTGATGTTGGTGGTGGCCTCGGCGTTGACTACGAAGGTACTCGTTCCCAGTCTGATTGCTCTGTCAATTACGGGTTAAACGAATATGCTAATAATGTCATTTGGGCGATAGGTGATGCGTGTGAGGAGTTTGATTTACCTCACCCAACGGTGATCACTGAGTCTGGCCGTGCATTAACTGCACATCATACCGTATTGGTATCTAATGTGATTGGGGTAGAGCGTAATGAATTTACTAAAACATCTCCACCTGATGAAGATGCACCACGTTCATTGATTTCTTTATGGGAAACATGGGAGTCGATGCAGCACCAAGGCAATAGCCGCTCATTACGTGAATGGCTTCATGATAGCCAGTTTGACTTACAAGAAGCGCATACACAGTATGCTCATGGCGTATTGGATTTAACCCAGCGCGCATGGGCGGAAGAACTTTATTTAAATATTTGTCGTCGTATTCAGCAAGATTTGGATCCAAGCAATCGAGCGCATCGCCCAATAATTGATGAGTTACAAGAGCGTATGGCCGATAAGTTTTATGTGAACTTTTCGTTATTCCAATCGTTACCTGATGCATGGGGGATTGATCAAGTCTTCCCTGTGTTACCTATTGAAGGTTTAGATAAGCCGCTAGACCGTCGTGCAGTACTGTTGGATATCACATGCGATTCAGATGGTATTATTGATCACTATGTTGATGGTGATGGTGTTGAAACTACCATGCCAATGCCTGCTTATGACCCTGAAAATCCGCCAATGATTGGCTTCTTTATGATTGGTGCTTATCAGGAAATTTTAGGTAATATGCACAATTTGTTTGGTGACACCGCAGCAATCGATGTATGGGTTGATAGCCAAGGCAACCTTCGTTATTTGCAAAGTGAAGAAGGCGATTCAGTCGCGGATATGCTGCAATATGTAAAATTAGTTCCTGAAGTCTTGTTAGAAAGCTTTACTGAGCAAGTGAAAGGGACTGGTTTAAGCGAACAGCTGCAAAAAGATTTTGTTGAAGAATTTGAAGCAGGCCTTTATGGCTATACTTATTTAGAAGACGAGTAATTTGCGATAAATCGCCATTAGATTTTTTAAATCAATCACAGGGTATCCTGTGAATAAAACCTAATAAATCAATGTATTTGGCAAATGCAAATACAGGTAGAGGTAGAAGTGATGATCAATAGTACATTAGGGAACCAGACTGATAATTCATTGGTTTCTAACGCATTTGGTTTTTTACGTTTTCCATTAAATTTTCAGCCTTATAGCTCAGATGCTGAATGGGTGATCACTGGTGTTCCATTTGATATGGCGACTTCAGGGCGAGCGGGGAGCCGACATGGTCCTGCTGCTATCCGTCAAGTATCAACTAACTTAGCGTGGGAAAGTCATCGCTGGCCATGGAGTTTTAAACTAACAGAACGTTTAAATGTCGTGGATTGTGGTGATGTGGTATTTGCTTTCGGTGATGCTGAGGATATGTGTGACAAATTACAAGCGCATACTGAGAAACTGTTAGCGTCAGGTAAACGTTGTTTATCGTTTGGTGGTGACCACTTTGTGACATTACCGTTATTACGTGCTCACGCAAAACACTTTGGCAAGATGGCGCTAGTCCACTTTGATGCACATACAGACACCTATGGTAATGGTAGCCAATATGATCATGGTACCATGTTCTATCATGCACCAAAAGAGGGGTTGATTGACCCTAACCATTCAGTACAAATTGGTATTCGTACTGAACATGATAGCGATAATGGCTTCACTGTGTTAGATGCGGCACAGGTAAACGATCGCAGTGTTGATGATATGATTGAACAAATTAAATCAATTGTGGGTGATATGCCTGTCTACTTAACTTTTGATATTGATTGTTTAGATCCTGCTTTTGCTCCAGGAACAGGTACACCTGTGGTTGGTGGTTTAACTTCGGACCGTGCATTAAAATTACTGCGCGGCTTACAGCCGTTAAATATCGTTGGTATGGATGTTGTTGAAGTTGCACCTGCTTACGACCAATCAGAAATTACGGCTTTAGCCGCAGCATCGATAGCACTAGAGATGCTTTATTTGCAAGCATCTAAAAAATAAGATGTCTTAATATTAGGCTGTCATCTAGGCAGCCTAAATTTTAACTCGCTCAATCTGCATCAGCATTGCCTACCTTCAGCGAGCTGAGCCACATAGTGTATCGATACTCCTTTCCTATCTTCACTTGTTGCCTATCTGCATCTCGAATTATTTGGAGTTATAGACGATTTATTAAGCAAATATGGACAAATAGCATTTTTTGCCATACTTCTTATTGTGTAAATCTACCTCTAATTAACTAGTATTTTGCTTTTTAAAGTTATTCATATCGAAAATGTAAGTGATTCTCACTCAAAGATAGTGCAATCTATTATTATATTCTCTAATAACAGCCTATTATCATTACTTTGTAACTTGTTGTTAATCTTGCTAACGTAATTATTAGTTTGAGTCATTCATTTTAACGGCTTTCAATGGGAGAATACTTATGGCACTGAATAATAAAGTCATTTTAGTTACTGGTGCAGCACAAGGTATTGGGCGTGGTATCGCATTACGTCTAGCAAAAGAAGGTGCTGATATCGCACTGGTTGATCTGAAAAAAGATAAACTGGTCGATGTAGCTAAAGAGATTGAAGCACTAGGCCGTAAAGCGACCACATTTGCAGCGGATGTCAGTAAACGTGAAGAGGTTTTCGCTGCTGTTGCACATGCAGAGGCCGAGTTAGGTGGCTTTGATGTCATGATTAATAATGCGGGGATCGCACAAGTAAAACCGATCGCAGATGTTCGTCAAGAAGATATGGATCTTATCTTCAAAATTAACGTTGATGGTGTGATGTGGGGTATTCAAGCCGCTAGTGAAAAATTCCAGCAACGTAAACATAAAGGTAAAATTATTAACGCCTCCTCCATTGCAGGGCATGATGGTTTTGCCATGCTAGGGGTTTACTCAGCAACGAAATTTGCTGTACGCGCACTAACTCAAGCCGCGGCAAAAGAATATGCAAGTTCAGGTATCACCGTTAACTCATACTGTCCAGGTATAGTAGGAACAGACATGTGGGTAGAAATTGATGAACGCTTCGCTGAAATTACAGGAGCTCCAAAAGGTGAAACCTATAAAAAATATGTAGAAGGAATAGCATTAGGCCGAGCACAAACCCCAGAAGATGTAGCAGGCCTAGTCGCCTTTTTAGCGAGTGATGATTCTGATTACATTACCGGTCAGTCTATATTAACTGATGGCGGTATCGTCTATCGCTAATGCTCGTCAAACTTTCGAGCTGTAGCTTTGCTGATGGCGTTCGCTCACACTAGTCACATACTCATGTATGCGCCTAGCGATTCGCTGACTTGTCGCCTCGTTACAGCTCGAATTATATAGAGCACCGCTCGTCAAACTTTCGAGCTGTAGCTTTGCTGATGGCGTTCGCTCACACTAGTCACATACTCATGTATGCGCCTAGCGATTCGCTGACTTGTCGCCTCGTTACAGCTCGAATTATTTAGCGCATCGCTCGTCAAGCTCCGAGTTGTAACTTTGTTGATTGCATTCACTTACGCGAGTTACTATTTATATGTGTGACTAGCAATTCGCTGACTTGTCGCCTCGTCAGATTTAAGTTGTAGCCTTATTAATAGGAACTGTTCATATTCGTCACCTATTTATGCATGTGACTAATTATTGATATATAAGAATGGATGAGAGATTAAATAAATATAGATTTTAAATTGTATTAAAATGTTTAATATTAACTTTCTACATAATAGTTTTGTTTTATAGTTATTGATTAATGGATTAGCCACATTACAAACTATTTTAAATAAATATTAATTATAAATAATCCAACCTAAACTTAACTCTGTTAAAATTCTTTTGCTAATACATTAATAAATAATATATTCAATGATGCATATATGGTTTAGCCTAATTAAGGCTTGAGTAGAATAATCAATAGCTTTAATTTCGCGATATTTTCATTTATATAATAAATAAATTGATAATTTTCAAATAAACCATTTAATAAGGAAAATTTATGTCGAATACCATTAAAGTAATGACGTTAAATACTTATTTACTGCATATTCCCTTCTTTAGTATTAGCGCTCTAACACAAGACAAGCGTATTAATGCAATGATAAAAGATAATATCTTTGAAGATATAGATATTGTTATTTTTCAAGAGGTTTTTAACTATGACTCTGAAAAAAAATTGCTATCTGGCATGCGTGAATTGGGTTTCTTCTATCACACACCTGTTGCAGCACAATATAATGAATCGATATTATCTTATTGTGATTCTAATCATTGCTGGAATGCTAAAAAAGGAGGATGGGATGTTATTCAGCAAGTCAACTCAGGTATTACTATTGTGTCTCGCCATCCTATTATCTACCGTGAATATCAGCTATTTGAAGATGCAGGATGTGGAGCTGATCGCTTTAGTGCCAGAGGAGGAGTTAGAGCGGTTATCGATATTAATAGTAAAGTGGTAAATGTATTTGGTACACATATGCAATCCGATGATAGCTTCTGTATTATGAGTCATCCATCTTCACATCGTAAGTCACAGTTAGCTCAATTGGTGAACTGGGCAGAACAATCAACGAGCGATGACCACCAAGCTATTATTTTAGGCGGAGATTTAAATATCGATTATGGTTCTGATGAATATAAGCAAGCATTAAAAATTATTGGTTGGAGAGAGCCTGAAAACTTTAATCCACAGCCATCTTGGGATTTCGCAACGAATAATATCATTCGAGAAGCTTCACCAGATGAACGGCATCGTTGGCATTTAGATTATATTTTTGCAAAAAATGTAGTTTCAATTAATGAACAGACGCGTGTTATAAAAACAAAGCAAGGCTATGATTATAATAATAAGCTATTTTTTGATTATTCTGACCATTATCCTGTTGTGGCTGAAATTGAATTATATTAATTTCAGCCATGGCAATGGTGCAGAGTGGTTCATACGATCAGACGTTTAAATGAGTTAAAATACGTTCGGCCTGCGTCCATAGTAATGAACCACCTTCATTTTCTAAAATAAAATGTTGGCAATTAGAGAAACGTGTTGAAAGTATTTTACCGAAATCAGGTGAATGGACGGTACTTTCATCTTTTTCCCCATACCATAATAATACTGGACAATGGATATCTTCGGGCTGAAATTTCCACTCTTGAAATGAAATTAATAGATCTTGTACGTATCCTAAATTACCTTGATGAAAAGCTTGATTCATACAGTCGGTATAGGCTTGCAAGAAGGTAGGCTCATTATAAAATTCTTGATCGATTTCTGCGCTATAGTGGAGTATAAAGGCCAGCAGCCATGGTGCACTCACATTCTTTTGTAACCAATCTGCAAGCGCTTCTGGGGTATTTCTGGCCTGTTCTTGCATATTGATAATATCAGAACGCAATATGGCTCTTGTTGCAGGATAGTCAAATTGATCTTGCCCAGCGACAATGGATAGCGAGCTCGGATGTCCATAAAAAGCTAAAGCCATAGCAAATACAGCTCCTTGGGAAAAACCAACCACAGAATATTGTTCAATCTGTTGTGAATTGAGTAACGCATTAACATCGACAGCAAAACTTGCTAACGATTTCTGTGGATCTATAGAAGAGCGGCCTAGGCCTGCACGCTCAGGGACAATTAACCTAATGTTCAACTTATCCAGTAATTCGATCCCAAAACCTAAAATTCCGCTCATGCCAGCCCCTGTACAAAAAACCACAGGGTAGCCGGATACAGGGCCTGATTCATACCAACTTAAATGACGATTGTCAGGTAGTTGAATTGAATATTGTCGAGAGTTAACGAACCGATTAGTTTGCATTACTGGATCCTAGCTGTCGTTCCAAAAAACAAATATGCTATGTTTTAGGGGATTGTATTGATATAAACGCGTCACACTTCGAGTTGAGCACTTCTGGCGGTGCCATTTCGTTTTCTATATTGCTAGCGACTCGAATGAGCTAGGGTATAAAATTATGAATACGCACACTATTTACAATATATTTCTTTGAGCATAGTTACTATCAAAGTGTGTTAAGCGTATATAGTAAAAGAAGAAGTATGTTGAATGCAAAGCTAATTATAGCAAATAGCAATGTTTTTTGACCGTGTTAACTCATACACGTTACATCACTTTTTATATCTCTGGCCTTATCATATAGCTGAAATTCTAATTATTTAGGGTATATTACTGTCTCATTTATTATTTCTAATAGGCGTTATTATGGGATTCTCTGATGCAGAAAAACAATGTTTACTAGCGGTAAAAGGGGTTGGTCCTACCGTGATTAGTCGTCTTGAGCAAATGGGGTTTTCATCATTATTGCAGTTAAGTGAAGCATCTTATGACGAAATTTTAATTTCTGGAGCTGCTTTAACCGGATCAAGCTGTTGGAAGAATAGTCCTCAAGCAAAAAAAGCTGTTGAAGGAGCTATAGAGGCGGCACGGCATTCACTGAAAGAGAAATAGATCTAAAGACATAATTAAAAGATTATCTCTGTTATTTTTAATTAATACTTAGCCGCTGTTTTTACATGAAAGACTAAGTAATTTGATTTACGATTAGCGAAATCAAATTACTTATATTTTTATAACTATGTTTAATAAAATGGTAAAGTTTATTTTATGTATGGTTATCATGGCAGTAGCCAGCACAGAAGAGGTAAATTATTTTCCTGATCAATGTGAAAGTTATAAAGGAATGCTAAAGAAAATTGCTGCTATTACATTTGCTGAACGAAAAATCACTCAACAGTCAGAATATTTAATCACGTTATTTGATGGGCCTACGGTAACGAAAAGAATTCCAGTTTTAGGGTTAAGGGGAGGGGATTATAACAAGAAAATGTTTGGTATCATTGAAATGGCATTCTCAACAGGGAGTCTTGTTACGATCCAGCACTGTGAGCAAGGAAACATTGCAGGATTGATGATCAGTTCTATCAATCAATTTTAAAATGCCTTGCCAGAAGCGGAGCTGTAAAATCTTTTTTAAGGTAAAAACCTCTGGGAAGGGTCATGATCGTTTGGCCCGATTCACCAATCCCTTCTGTTAGGGCTTTGCTATTTGCCGCCTTGGGGCGTATTTGTAAAACCTGTCCATGCCGAGCAGTAATCGTTTCGACTTTTCCTAATACAATCAAATCCATCAGCTCTTCCCAATCTTGACGTAATAATTTTTCTTCCAAAGGAGATGGGCTCCACAATAATGGGCTTGCCACACGTCGCTCGGCAAGTGGTATTTGCCGTTCACCTTCGATAGGAAACCAGAGCACACGTGAAAGCTTACGATAGACATGACTATTTTCCCATGTTAACCCGCTATTGCCAGTGAGAGGAGCAACAGAAACAAAGGTTGTTTCAAGAGGTACGCCATGGCGATCTATAGGAATAGTTTTTAGTTCAACACCAATATTTGCAAAGTCTTGTTCTGGCTTACTCCCTGCGGTGGCACCTAAGAAGTACTCAAGCAGCATACCAACCCAGCCTTTATCACGTTTTAGATCTGGAGGGATTGGTAAACCTGCATAGCTTGCTAGCTCGCCAAGTGTATAGCCTGCGAGAGCTTGTGCTCTAGCCATTAGCACAGATTCATTTTCAGGGGGTAAAGGTGGTGTAAATTGCATAATGCGATGAAATAATAGCCAAAAAAAATCCACAAGGTATATTCAGTATATCACTTTTTATAAGAGATTATTAATATATTGATATATAAGATAATAATTGCCTTTAATAAAAAAAATAAAACTAAAAAAAATAGGTTATTCACGTTCATCCCATGCTAATCACAGGGTCATGCACTGAGTTATCCACAGGTTTATTGGATAACTGTGAAAAAATTTAATTACTGTGTGTATTTACAGCCTTGACTTCGTCATTTTGTTGAGCTTCGTCACATAAAATGAGTAAGTTAAGTACATTACTTGTGGATAAATCATACATTGTTTGATCTTTGCTCACTTGAACTCCTAAACAAGGATGATGAAAAGATAAACAGTGAATAACTTGCCTTAAATCGCGTTATCCTTATGATTTATTAGAGTTTAATAAAAATGGTTAGTTTGCTTAATTAATCCCTTTAAAGGATATACCCTGATTACTATCGTGTTGTTAACATAGATATCCACAGAAAAAGTGAATAACATCCTTATTATTCACTTACAATGTTTATAACTTCTATGATTTCTGTGTATTATCCTCAGTGGGTTTAAACCATGCAGATTTAAAATCGAACCAACCGAAAGTATTCATCCTTGCTCCACGCATGGTTTTTTGCCCTTGTAACTCTAACCAATGGTGGAAAATAGGATGGAATATCTGTGAATCAACAAGACTTTCACACCAAGACTCAACATTTAATTGTTGATTTCGCCATTTAACGAGCTCTTCGTTTAACGAGTTACCTAAGCATTGACGTAAGAGTGGAATTTCGTACAAAGTAGCAAAAATAGAAAATTCCAGAGGTTTAAAAAAGTTAGCAGTGGCTAACCAAATATCACTTTCGACATCACCATTAAACCACGCTTGATAATCAACAATTTGTATTTTTAATTCAATGCCTTGTGATTTTAAAACGCGTTTCATGATCTGGCTAATCGCATAAAACTCATGGTGCTGTTGGTAAAAGGTGACGGTGAGCTGAGTAAGATCGGCTGGTTTTGGTAGCGGTGTTAGCATCTTACTGTGATGCCAATGAAGCAATAAGCCATAGGCAGGCGCCCAGTGCCGTTGATAAAAGGATTCACAATGAGCTAATAAATTTATTGGCGTCAAATAACTGCACAGCCATTTACGGATATCACTGCGTTGAGAAAGCGAAGAGCGTTGATCCATCAACAAAAAGTAACAACCTTCCTCCATTCTGCTTTCTAGTGAATCATTAGGCGTATTGTCACTGTCCATTTTTAATGTGGTACAAACCATTTGTTCAGAAAGCTCTGGTACGACCCAAATAGTCACTTCATCGAGTAGTGCACGATAGCCAAAGTATCGCTCAAATGCGGTAATGGTAAGTTTTTGAGGTAAGTTTTTTTCGACGAGATAAGGTCCTGTACCAATAGGCAATTTATTAAAATTTTCAAGGCTTTCCCATTCTTTAGGTATGATAGCCGCATGAGGGCTACCTAATAATAATGGGAGCTGCTTATCTGGTGAACTTAACTGAATATCAATCACGTAAGGCAGTGGGGATGTAACAGATTTAATATGAGAAAATAGTGGCCAACAATGACTTAAGCGCATTAGTGAGCTAATAACGTCATCGACTAACATTTCTCGTCCATGATGAAAATAGATTGCTGGTCTTAAATAAAAGCGCCATTCGGTATCACTAATTGCTTGCCAATAATGAGCTATCCCATTTTCGACTTCCCCTTTTTCCTCATTTATATGGGTTAGCCCGTTAAAGATTTGGCTCATTAAATGAATTTCAGAACGGCGTATCGGTGTTCCGGGCAATAAAT
Source organism: Providencia sp. PROV236 (assembly GCF_033676985.1). Classification (NCBI taxonomy): domain Bacteria; kingdom Pseudomonadati; phylum Pseudomonadota; class Gammaproteobacteria; order Enterobacterales; family Morganellaceae; genus Providencia; species Providencia sp. PROV236. Next base: position 1,368,926 of record NZ_CP096297.1, read on the forward strand.
TAGGAAAATCACGATAATAAATGATGCGTAATAGGTTTTTACCTTGTCGATAGCTTCGTTCCAGCTCAGAAAGCACCATTTGGCGAATTGTTTCTTTGTCACCGACTAATGCGACTAATTTTTCAATGCTTTCTTCTTTTAATAAGCGTTCAGCCTGAGCTTGTTGTAATTCTAATCCATTAATATGAAAAAGTAGGGTAGACCGTTTACCTCGACCAGCCTCTGCTTGCCAACTTAGCCAGCCATGAGATTGCATATTATTGAGTAAAGTACGAACGTGACGACGAGAGCAAAACAGGGTGTCTGCAATATGTTGCAGTGTGGTTTCACTATCTTGTCCTTGGAAGTGCTGCCAGAGGCGAACAAATTGCGTTTGCAGACGAGAACTAGACATAAAAGGGGAACTCCGGCAATGATTTCATCAATTTTTATTTCCTAATATCCCATTGATAATAGGTACCAGTAAGTAGCTCGTTAGGTCTGCTAGTTAGCAGGCAAACTCCCCGAATTATTGAGTAATGGTAATTTACCAGCCGATAGCTTAGGTTATCGGCTTTTTTATTGTTTTTTACCATGGCGCTTCCTTTTCTAATAATACAAAAACAATAGGGATGGCTTCAGTTTAGATTAGCATGTTATGAAAAACTTGTTCACTATTTAAAAACAAAAACGCCTGCAATTATTGCAGGCGTTTGGTGGTTGAAACTTAATCGTTAACGCATAAAAGAAGGGAGTTTTTGCTCATATTGGCTAATTTGCTCTGCATGTTGCAATGTCAAACCAATACTATCAAGGCCATTCATCATGCAATGGCGACGGAAGCTATCAATCTCAAAATGATAAGTTTTATCGCCTGCTTTAACGGTTTGATTTTCTAAGTCGACAGTGAATTGGCATCCATCATGCAGCTTCACATAATTAAACATTTCGTCGACTTCTTGTTCGCTCAATTTAATTGGTAATAACTGATTATTAAACGAGTTGCCATAAAAGATATCGGCAAAACTTGGTGCAATCACGACTTGAATACCAAAATCGGTTAATGCCCAAGGCGCATGCTCCCTTGATGAGCCGCAACCAAAGTTTTCACGTGCCAATAGAATACTCGCGCCTTTGAATACCGGTTTATTTAAGACGAAATCCGGATTAGGTTGTTGGCCTGCATCATCTAAAAAACGCCAGTCATTAAACAAATGTTGGCCGAAACCTGTACGAGTCACTTTCTGCAAAAACTGTTTAGGGATAATTGCATCTGTATCGACATTTGCAGCATCTAAAGGTGCGACAATACCAGTATGAGTAATCAATTTTTCCATTTCATGTCTCCTTTAGGCTTGAATATCACGTACATCAGCAAAGTGACCATTGATCGCTGCTGCTGCTGCCATCGCAGGGCTGACTAAGTGAGTGCGACCAGCTCGGCCTTGGCGGCCTTCAAAGTTACGATTACTGGTGGATGCACAACGCTCACCCGGGTTTAAACGGTCATTGTTCATTGCAAGGCACATAGAGCAACCCGGTAAACGCCATTCAAAGCCAGCTTCGATAAAGATTTTATCTAAACCTTCTTGCTCTGCTTGTGCTTTAACTGGGCCCGAGCCTGGGACAACAATGGCTTGCACACCCGCAGCGACTTTTTTGCCTTTTGCGATTGCCGCAGCTGCACGCAAATCTTCAATACGAGAGTTGGTGCAAGAACCGATAAACACTTTGTCAATTTTCACATCAGATAATTTAATACCTGATTCTAATCCCATATAAGCTAACGCTTTTTCCGCAGAGGCACGTTCGACAGGATCACTGAATGATTCAGGTGCTGGGATTGGTTGATTAATGGCGATTACTTGACCTGGGTTTGTTCCCCAAGTGACTTGAGGTTCAATATCGCTAGCTTGTAATGTGACGACTTTATCAAACTGGGCATCATCATCCGTTTTTAACGTTTTCCAGTAGGCAATAGCTTCATCCCACTCTGCGCCTTTCGGAGCAAACTGGCGCCCTTTCATGTAATTGAAGGTGGTTTCATCAGGGGCAATGATCCCCGCTTTTGCCCCTAATTCGATAGCCATATTACACACTGTCATACGGCCTTCCATGCTGAGGTTTTCGATAGCTTCGCCACAAAATTCAACAATATAGCCTGTGCCACCTGCGCTACCTGTTTTACCGATAATAGCCAATACGATGTCTTTTGCTGTAATTCCAGCAGGAGCTTTGCCGATAACTTCAATTTTCATTGTTTTGGCGCGTGCTTGTTTCAAGGTTTGCGTTGCCATAACATGTTCAACTTCAGATGTACCGATCCCGAAAGCTAAAGCACCGAATGCACCATGTGTTGCGGTATGTGAGTCACCACAAACAATTGTCATACCCGGCAAGGTGATACCTTGCTCAGGTCCCATAACGTGGACGATCCCTTGATAAGGGTGGTTGAGGTCGTATAACGTGACGCCAAACTCTTCACAGTTTTTCATCAATTCTTGCATTTGGATCCGCGCCATATCACCACATGCATTGATATCTTTGGTCTGCGTAGAGACGTTATGATCCATAGTGGCGAATGTTTTGCTTGGCTGATGCAATGGGCGATTCTTTGTTCTTAAACCATCAAAGGCTTGAGGTGAGGTCACTTCATGAACCAAATGACGATCGATATAAATAAGAGGTGTCTCGTTGTCAACTTCACGGACAACGTGGGCATCGTATAATTTTTGATATAAAGTTTTAGCCATGTTACACCCCTTCACGAATATAGCGGGCGATAATATCACCCATTTCACTAGTACTAACGGACTTACCACCACCTGCTAAATCAGCAGTACGATGCCCATCTTCTAACGCTTTATTGACAGCTCTTTCGATAGCATCTGCGGCATCGTTTTCATTTAAGCTGAATCTTAACAGCATTGCTGCGGATAGAATTTGTGCGATAGGGTTTGCAATATTCTGTCCTGCGATATCTGGTGCTGAGCCACCTGCTGGCTCATATAAGCCAAAGCCAGCTTCATTTAAACTTGCAGATGGCAGCATTCCCATTGAACCTGTGATCATGGCGCATTCATCAGAAATAATATCGCCAAATAAATTTGAACACAGCACAACATCAAATTGTGAAGGCGCTTTGATCATCTGCATGGTCGCGTTATCAATATACATGTGGCTAACGGTGACATCAGGGTATTCTTTGGCGATTTGATTAACAACTTCACGCCATAAAACTGAGCTTTGTAACACATTAGCTTTATCAATTGACGTTACTTTATGATTACGTTTCTGCGCTGATTCAAAGGCAATACGGGCAATACGCTCGATTTCATAGCGATGGTAAATTTCAGTATCAAATGCATACTCTTCTTTACCTTCGCCTTTACGGCCTTTAGGTTGACCGAAATAGATACCACCCGTTAATTCACGCACGCACAAAATGTCGAAACCTTGAGCTGCAATATCAGCTCTTAATGGACAAAACGCTTCTAAAGCTTGATACAAACGCGCTGGGCGCAAATTACTGAATAATTTAAAATGCTTACGTAGTGGTAATAAAGCACCACGCTCAGGTTGACTATCAGGCGGTAAGTTTTCCCACTTCGGGCCACCGACAGAGCCAAACAGCACCGCATCCGCATTTTCACAACCAGCCACTGTTTCTTCAGGCAATGGCTTACCATGACGATCAATAGCGATGCCGCCAACATCATATTCTTTAGTGGTAATCGATAACGCAAAGCGCTGACGGATAGCATCTAATACTTTATTTGCTTGCGCCATAACTTCTGGACCAATACCATCTCCAGGCAATACGGCAATATGATAGCTCTTAGACATTGTTATACAGCTTCCTTTGTATTTGATTGTGATTCTTGTTGATTTATTTTTTGTTTTTCTTTTTCGACTTGCTCAGAACGCCAGATGCTATTTAATACATGCACCATTGCTTTTGCAGAAGACTCAACGATATCTGTTGCTAAGCCCATTCCGTGGAAACGGCGATTGAAGCATTCGACAACAATATCGACTTGGCCTAGCGCATTCTCACCTTGGCCTTTTGCGGATAATTTGTACGATACTAATTGAATAGGGTAATTTGTGATCTTGCTAATAGCTTGATAAATGGCATCAACAGGGCCGTTGCCAGTGGCAGCTTCTGATTTTTCCTCTTCCCCGCAGCGCATTTTCACTGTTGCGGTCGCAACGACACTGGAGCCTGATTGGGTGCTGAAATAGTCCATGACAAAATGGTCAGTTTCATCTTGCTGATTAGCAAAGAAAGCCAATGCTTCTAAGTCATAATCGAACACTTGGCCTTTCTTATCGGCTAAACCTAAGAAGGCGGTATACAATTCATCTAAATTGAAATCTTTCCCTTCATGGTATCCCATTTCTTCCATGCGATGTTTAACCGCTGCACGACCTGAACGAGAGGTTAAATTCAATTGGATAGCTTTCAAGCCAATCGATTCTGGCGTCATAATTTCATAGGTTTCGCGGTTCTTCAGCACACCGTCTTGGTGGATCCCCGATGAGTGAGCAAATGCATTGCTGCCTACAACAGCTTTATTGGCAGGGATCGGTGTGTTACATAACTGGCTAACTAATTGGCTGGTACGGTAGATTTCTTTGTGATTAATATTGGTATGAACATTCATCATCTGCTCGCGCAATTTGATGGCCATAATCACTTCTTCTAATGCGGTATTGCCTGCACGTTCACCTAATCCATTAATGGTTCCTTCAACTTGGCGAGCACCCGCTTGTACGGCTGTAATGGAGTTGGCAACAGACATGCCCAAATCATCATGACAGTGCACAGAAATAATAGCTTTATCAATATTAGGAACGCGTTCATATAAAGAAGTAATAATGCCACCGAATTGGTATGGCGTGGTGTAGCCAACAGTATCTGGAATATTGATGGTGGTTGCGCCAGCTTTGATTGCGGATTCAACAATACGGCATAAGTTATCAATATCGGTACGGCCTGCATCTTCACATGAAAATTCAACATCATCAGTATAACGTCTAGCGCGTTTGATTGAGTCGATCGCCATATCCATGACACCATCAAACGTTTTATTTAATTTCTTTTGTACATGTAAGTTTGAGGTAGCTAAAAAGATATGGATACGAAATGCTTCAGCGACTTTTAATGATTCAGCAGCCACATCAATATCATTTTGCACACAGCGAGCTAATGCACAGATACGGCTATTTTTAATTTCACGAGCGATAGTTTGTACAGATTCAAAATCACCGGGAGAGGAAACCGGAAAACCTGCTTCAATGATATCTACGCCCAAGCGTTCTAACGCAAACGCAATCTGTAATTTTTCTTTAACGGATAAACTTGCCTGCAATGCCTGTTCGCCGTCACGTAAGGTGGTATCGAATATAATGACTTGATCGCTCATGTTGTGTTCCTCTTTAAATACAGAATTTTATCGTTATATTTTTGCGGTGCCGGCAGGCATAAAAAAACCCGCGGCTGGCGCGGGTTCTTTATGTTTCTGGACTGCGTGTTACCTTCCGTCCACAAGCATACCGCGCACATTGGATGCGAGTAGTAGTAGGCTTAGTAGGCGGATAGAAATTGTCATTTACGCGGTCTCTAAAATTTGTTTTTCATCAAGATATATTTATTGATACGTGATCTTTTCTTTGCTGTCAACTTTAGATTTTTGTCGTAAATTTTGCGAATTATGAATCATCATCAATACTTAGTGATTGTGACTAATTTCTAAATTTTTAGTGATGTTTTTCCCTATATTTTGGTCATAAAGCAGGGGTAAAATTCTTTTCATGAAATGTCGAGGTAAAAACATAGCATAAACTGATTGTTTTGGGTGTTTTTTGCGCGACTTTGCGATGTGAATAAAGCGATAAAGTGAGAAATAGAAATAGGCTTGAATTATAGTTTTCAATCAATAAATTATTCGGTAAATGAATAATTTATAATTAATCTGATAATGAGAATGTTTCGGTAAAGCTGATCATATTTATTATGATTTATTTTAAAAATTGTTTTATTATTTTGGGGTTAACAATAGTAGTTTTAAATGAATGAGTAATATTCATTTAATATATGAATACCTTCGCTTCTTATTACAGCTTATATTGTATCATCAAATCTATAAGTTATATAATTAGAGCGTCGTTTTATAAATGCAGGGAACGCAGAATAGCTTATTATGTATAAGTTGTTTGAAAAATAATATTTAATGAATTTATGCATCTATTAAATAAGTTATAGGTATATGAATTGTCATTAATTAAAAATGATAAATATCTTTATTGGAGTAAAGAATGATTGATTTTGATACAGTTTCACCAACAAAAAAAGAGAATAGTGATATTCATCTAAGAAACGTAGACTTAAATTTACTGACAGTCTTTGATGTTGTAATGCAAATGCAAAATGTGACTAAAGCAGCACAAATTTTGGGGATGTCACAACCTGCGGTAAGTAATGCAGTATCTCGTTTAAAATCAATGTTTAATGATGAGCTTTTTGTTCGTTACGGTAGAGGGATCCAACCGACATCACGTGCTAAGCAATTATTTGGTCCTATTAGACAAGCCTTACAATTAGTTCATAATGAACTACCCGGAGCCTCTTTTGATCCCCTGATTAGCGAAAGGATTTTTAATTTAGCGATTTGCTCCCCTCTAGATATTCGCTTAGCGGCAATTGTTGTCGAAAAGTTTAAAGAAATATCACCTAATATTAATATAGTTATTCATGGTTTCTTAGATAATAACATTGAACATAAACTAAAATATCAAGAAACAGATTTTTCGATAAGCTACAATAAGCTCGGTAAAAACGAATATCAACATCAAATTATCTTTAATGATGAAGCTGTTTTAGTGGTGGCCAATAACCATCCTTATATTGGAAATAGCATCACGCTTGAAGAGTTAGTAAACGAAAAACATGCAGTTATGTCTATGGATAATATTGGTTCATTTAGTCATTTATATTATTCTAATACTGATTTATCACAAACAATTAGTTATCAAGGAATCAATTTACACAGTGTGCTAAATATGGTGTCACAAACTAATTTAGTCGCTATTGTACCTAAATGGTTGGTTGAGCATGCAGATAATAAATTCCCTGTTCGCACAGTGGCCTTGCCTTGGGCTGACAATACACGTCCATGTTATTTAACATGGCATGAGTCAACGTCTCGCGATAAAGGGCATCAATGGATGAAATCACGAATTTGTCAGCTTATTACAGAATCATCAATCTAGGCTTACTGCTGATTAACCCTTCTTATACTGTTTAATTAAAATTTACTTAAGGTGCGGCTAGGTAATCTGTGAATGAGGTGCTAGGGGCATACACAGTATGTGATGAATAGCGCATGAACCTAGTCGCCATACCTTAATTAAAAGTGTTGTAACAGGTCGTATTATGAGAGTAACTCGTCAGAGTGAAATACAATAGTGGGTTTTGTTAAGCCAATAACATTTGCATAATCTTTACATAATACCTCTTTCCTCGCTCCTTTTTAGTCTATACACTCCAAGTATTCAGCTAACAGTTGTAAGCTGAAATAATTAACTTACGAAGTGTCTTGTGACTTTGCCGAATCACTTCAGTTAACAAATGTACTATAGGAAACACACTTTGATTACTGAAAACCTTTATCCTTACCATCTGGTTAATCGCTTGCACAATAGATTTAGTGCTGTTGAATCGGCAAGCCGGATAGCTTTCAGTCAATGGCATAATGGCCAACAGAGTGAGCTGACGTGGAAGGAAGTTGAACAACTCTCTTCTGCAATTGCTTGCCGTCTTCTGTCGCTTAATGTTGCCATACAGGAAAACATTGGGTTATTTGCCCATAACAGTATGAATTGGTCTTTAGTTGACCTCGCTGTTTTACAACTAAAAGCCGTGACGGTACCTTTATATGCAACAAGTAGCTTAGAACAAGCCGCCTATATCATTAATGATGCAAACATCCGTATTCTATTTGTCGGCGAGCAAGAGCAGTATCACATTGCGTGTCAATTAAAATCGCATTGCCCACAGCTTATTGCTATTGTGGTGCTTAACAGTGATGTTGAGTTACTAGAAAGTGACATTCCTTCATACCACTTATCGCACTTTATTGAGCAAAATACCGTAGAATATCAAGATGAATTAAATCGTCGAATTGCTGCTCATAACCTTAGTGATCTTTTCACTATCATTTATACATCAGGAACAACCGGTGAACCTAAAGGTGTTATGTTGGATTATTACAACATGGCAGCACAACTCTATTTGCACGATCAACGTTTGAAACTCACTTCTGAAGATGTATCATTAAGTTTTCTACCACTATCTCATGTTTTTGAACGCGCTTGGAGTTTCTATGTTATGCATACTGGCGCTCGCAATGTGTATTTAACAGACACCAATGCGGTTAGAGAGGCATTAGCAGATGTAAAACCAACGGTGATGTGTGCCGTGCCTCGTTTTTATGAAAAAGTATATAGTGCGGTATTAGGTAAAGTTGCTAAAGCGCCTCTACCGCGTCGTTTATTGTTTAAATGGGCACTAGCCCAAGGTAAGAAAAAAACGAAAGCTCTTACCAAAGGCTCATCACTCTCAATTATTAATAACGCATTTTATAATTTGGCGGATAAATTGGTTCTCACCAAGTTGCGTCAGTTGCTTGGTGGACGCATTCGTTTTATGCCTGCTGCTGGTGCGCGCTTAGATGATGATGTGATTGCTTTCTTTTTAGCCGCTGGCATTAATATTAAGTATGGTTATGGTATGACAGAAACCTGCGCGACGGTTTCATGCTGGGAAGAAGGGCGTTATCCGCTCGGATCTATTGGGACACCTTTATCATCAGTCGAAGTACGTATTGGCAATAATAATGAAATTCAGGTCAAAGGGCCTGTGGTGATGAAAGGTTATTATAATCGTCCACAAGAAACTGATGATACTTTTACAGCGGATGGTTGGTTAAAAACGGGTGATGCGGGTGAGATAGATGCACAAGGCAATCTGTATATTACTGATCGTTTGAAAGATTTGATGAAAACATCGAATGGTAAATATATTGCACCACAAATGATTGAAGGGGTGTTAGGGCAGGATCAATTTATTGAACATATTGCGGTAATTGCAGATGCGCGCAAATTTGTATCGGCTTTAATTGTGCCTTGTTATGATTCACTTGAGGAATATGCACGGTCGATTAACTTAAAATACCGTGACCGACTTGAATTGCTCAAAGACTCAAATATCGTGGCCTTATTTGAAACTCGCTTAAAAGATTTGCAAAAAAATATTGAAGCATTCCATCAAGTTAAACGTTTTACACTACTTCCTGTCAATTTCTCAATGGAAAAAGGGGAGCTGACACCAACACTCAAATTACGTAGAAAGATCATATCAGAACGTTACCAGTCTGAAATAGAATCAATGTATCGTGAATAATTAAGCTATCACATTTCTCTCTTAGCCGGATATTTAACATCATATCCGGCTGCACTTTGCACTCTTTTTCACTACATTGCAGCGATATTTGCTGCTCTTCGTTATTATCTTAGTTAGTTCGACTAATAATTAATAAAGATGGAGTGAATGCTCTAAGTTGACATTTTTGCTTAACAAATGATGTTTGCGTCGTATTAATCTCAACGATATGTTAATAGCAGTCATAATTACGACAGAAGAAATGACAATAATTACGAGGACAGTCATACCTCTGTTAACTTGCAAAAATAGTCTGGGGGCAAACTCATGGAGATGTTGTCGGGAGCAGAAATGGTCGTCAAGTCATTGATAGACCAAGGTGTAAAGCACGTATTTGGTTATCCAGGTGGTGCTGTTTTAGATATCTATGATGCACTTCATACCGTTGGTGGTGTGGATCATATACTCGTTCGTCATGAACAAGCCGCTGTACATATGGCGGATGGATACGCACGATCGACAGGGGATGTAGGAGTCGTCTTAGTGACTTCAGGGCCCGGTGCGACAAATGCGATCACCGGTATTGCAACAGCATACATGGATTCTATTCCCTTGGTCGTACTATCAGGGCAAGTCGCAAGCTCCCTTATCGGTAATGATGCATTCCAAGAATGTGATATGGTGGGAATATCTCGCCCAATTGTAAAACATAGTTTTTTAGTTAAAAAAGCGGAAGACATACCTGCAATCATCAAAAAAGCATTTTATATTGCAGCAAGTGGGCGTCCTGGTCCTGTGGTCATTGATTTACCTAAAGATACAGTCAGCCCGGCGCACAAATACCCTTATCGCTATCCTGAAACAGTTTCTTTGCGCTCATACAACCCGACGTTGCAAGGCCATAAAGGACAAATCAAAAAAGCACTTTCTAAGCTGATAGCAGCACAAAAGCCAGTATTTTATATTGGTGGTGGTGCGATCAACTCAAGCTGCTCACCAGAAATTCTAGAACTTGCTGAAAAGTTGCAACTTCCAGTGGTTTCGACGTTAATGGGACTCGGAGCTTTCCCTGAAACACATCATTTATCCGTTGGGATGTTAGGCATGCATGGGACTTATGAAGCCAATAAAGTCATGCATAACTCGGATGTAATTTTTGCAGTTGGGGTGCGTTTTGATGATAGAACCACCAATAACCTCGAAAAATATTGCCCAAATGCCACGGTTATCCAAATCGATGTTGACCCAACCTCTATTTCAAAAACCGTAAATACAGATATTCCGATTGTTGGTGATGCTAAATTGGCACTTCAGCAAATGCTGAGCCAGTTAGATCAAGCTTCCACAAAGCAGAATAGCCAAGCGCTTCAGGCGTGGTGGAAGGATATCGAAACATGGCGCGAGAAAAAATGCCTTAGTTACCAAACCAATAGCCAAAAAGTTAAACCACAGCAAGCCATTGAAGCTATCTATCGTTTAACACAGGGTGAGGCTTATGTGACTTCAGATGTCGGCCAACATCAAATGTTTGCGGCATTATATTATCCATTTGATAAACCTCGTCGCTGGATCAACTCAGGTGGCTTAGGAACGATGGGCTTTGGTTTACCCGCTGCTTTAGGGGTTAAATTAGCGCATCCACAATCTACCGTTATTTGTGTTACTGGTGATGGCAGTATTCAAATGAATATTCAAGAGCTGTCAACGGCGCTGCAATACGGCTTACCTGTCATTGTATTGAACTTAAATAATGGTTTTTTAGGCATGGTGAAGCAGTGGCAAGATATGATTTATCAAGGGCGACACTCTCACTCTTATATGGAATCATTGCCTGACTTTGTGAAGCTTGCTGAAGCTTATGGTCATGTCGGTATTTCTATCAGCTCTCCTGCTGAGTTAGATGACAAGTTAAAGCAAGCCTTGGTTGAGGTTAATGAAAACCAACGCTTAGTGTTTGTTGATATTAATGTTGATGAAACTGAGCATGTTTACCCAATGCAAATCCGTGGTGGTGCAATGGATGAAATGTGGCTGAGCAAAACGGAGAGGACTTGATCATGCGTCGTATTTTATCAGTTTTATTAGAAAACGAATCCGGTGCGTTATCTCGAGTCATCGGGCTATTTTCTCAACGTGGCTACAATATTGAAAGTTTGACGGTTGCACCGACAGATGATCCGACATTGTCTCGAATGACTATTCAGACAAAAGGCGATGCGAAAGTTCTTGAGCAAATTGAAAAGCAGCTACATAAATTAGTAGATGTATTGCGTGTTAGCGAATTAACGGCTTCAGCACATATTGAACGTGAAATTATGTTAGTTAAGTTGCAAGCATCAGGTTATGGGCGTGATGAAATCAAACGTTGCTCAGATATTTTCCGTGGACAGATTGTTGATGTGACGCCAACGCTTTATACCGTTCAGCTCGCAGGAACAAGCGATAAACTAGATGCTTTTATCGAAGCGGTGCGTGGTGTTGCTGAAATTGTTGAAGTTGTACGTTCAGGTATCATCGGTGTATCACGCGGTGATAAAATTATGCGATGAAAAATTTGTCAGCTGAAGGTAGAATGCAGTAATGTGTAAAGCCCCGAGTCATTCGGGGCTTTGACCGTCAGCTGTTATTTTATACTCTAAATAATTCAAGATGCAGGTAGTTAATCCCCTCTACTGCTTGAAATATAACGAGTATATAGGCTTGCGGTTATTAGAGACTGCAATATAAGCAGTATAATCAATGTATTAAGTTTGGTTGAAACACACAAAGAGGTTAACGTGAAACTGGATGAAATAGCCCGTTTAGCAGGGGTTTCCCGCACAACGGCTAGTTATGTGATCAACGGCAAGGCCAAGCAGTATCGAGTCAGCGATAAAACTGTAGAAAAAGTGATGGCTGTTGTCAGAGAGCACAATTACCATCCAAATGCCGTAGCTGCGGGGCTACGCGCAGGGAGAACACGTTCGATAGGGCTAGTCATCCCTGATCTCGAAAATACGAGCTATACTCGTATCGCTAATTATCTTGAACGTCAGGCACGCCAACGCGGCTATCAGTTATTGATAGCCTGCTCTGAAGATCAACCTGATAATGAAATTCGTTGCGTTGAACATCTTTTGCAGCGTCAAGTTGATGCGATTATTGTCTCAACGGCACTACCTCCTGAACATCCTTTTTATCAGCGCTGGGCAAATCGTTCCTTACCTATTATCGCTCTTGATAGGGCGCTTGAAAAAGAGCACTTTATTAGCGTAGTGGGTGATGACCAAGAAGATGCATTGATGATCTCAACTGAGCTGAAGAAATTTCCTGCAAAATCAGTGTTATATCTTGGCGCTTTACCTGAGCTATCCGTCAGTTATTTGCGTGAACAAGGTTTTCGTAAGGGCTGGGAAGGCGATTCAAGAGAAGTTAATTATCTGTACGCTAATAGTTATGAGAGGGCGTCAGCAGCAGATGTGTTTGCTGAGTGGTTAGATAAAGGCAATCAGATGCCTGATGCTTTGTTTACGACGTCATTTTCGCTGTTGCAAGGTGTGCTCGATGTCGCATTGAAACGTAACGGGCGCTTACCAGAACATATGGTAATTGCAACGTTCGGTGATAGCGAGTTGCTTGATTTTCTTGGCTGTCCTGTTTTATCGCTTGCACAGCGTCATAGGGATATTGCTGAACGTATTTTAGAATTAGTTCTTGCAAGTCTAGATGAAAAGCAAAAACCTGATACAGGTATTACACGTATTCGCCGTGATTTATGCCGACGTGGTAGCTTAGGTCGTAAGGAATAATTATTTTTTAATTAATCTGGTTGAATACTGAGTGATATCGATCACATTTATGAGTATCATATTAGCCCCTATTCAAAAGGGGCTTTTTATTTCATGCTAAAAATAAGTAAATATTTAACTTTAGGAATATTCTTAATCGGATAAATCTAATTTCTCGAAGTGGAATAAAATTAAATAAAAAAATTAATTTAAAAGTTTAGGTTTAAATATAAAATTTATCCTGAATCCATATTTGAGTTAAAATACTGTCTATTAAAACAGTGTTTTAATAGGTTGAAATTTATGGTTTTTATTTTCCTGTGAGGCAATTATCGAGAATATTTATAGTAATTAGACATTCACGGTTAATTTGAAAGTAAAGAATCGGTTATCGATAAGCTGATTAAAAATGAGACGTATATAGGATATATCATCATTTGCCCGTTTTTTCGTCAGTAAAATAGAATTAAGTCAATATTTACTGCATTGTCAAAAATAAATGAGTTATATCAACCCGTTATTCATAATTTTATCTCCGAATTAGATTTTACCCTCTCTTATCTTTTCTGAATTGTTCTGTAAATAAAGCAAAAGCTAGGTGCATCTGGCTTGACAAGGTTTTCCTACCATTCGTAAACTTTATAAGTGGAGAATTGTGGGGTAAAGTGGGTAAACAGGAAATAAAGAGGTTTTACTGGGTATGTTTCGTGGGGCAACACTGGTAAATCTCGACAGCAAAGGGCGTCTTACCGTGCCTACCCGATATCGGGGAATGCTGAGCGAGGAATCTAAGGGGCAGATGGTATGTACCATCGACCTCCACCAGCCATGCCTATTACTTTACACGTTACCTGAATGGGAAATTATTGAAGAAAAACTGTCTCGCTTATCAACCATGAACCCTGCGGAACGGCGTGTACAGCGTCTGTTATTAGGGCATGCCAGTGAATGCCAAATGGATAATGCAGGGCGTCTTTTGTTAGCTAGTACGCTGCGCCAACACGCAGGGCTAACAAAAGAGGTCATGTTAGTCGGCCAAATAAATAAATTTGAACTTTGGGATGAACAGACTTGGTATCAGCAAGTTGAAGAAGATATAACTGCTGAAAGACAAACCCAAGAACCGCTGTCAGCCCGCTTACAGGATTTGTCACTATAAACATGACACAGCAGCAATTTAAACATGTAACAGTATTGCTTGATGAAGCAGTCAACGGACTCAATATTAAGCCAAACGGTATCTATATCGATGGCACCTTTGGCCGTGGTGGTCACTCAAGATTGATATTAAGTCAGCTAAATGAACAAGGGCGCCTGATTGCGATTGACCGTGATCCTGAAGCAATTAAAGCGGCTCAATTAATTAATGATCCACGTTTTATGATTAAACATGGGCCATTTTCTGCGATTGCGGATTATGTCGCAGAAGAAGGATTGGTTGGCAAAATTGATGGTGTTTTATTAGACCTTGGCGTGTCATCACCACAATTAGATGATCCAGAACGCGGTTTTTCGTTTATGCGAGATGGACCCCTAGATATGCGTATGGATCCCACGAGAGGTCAATCAGCACAGCAATGGCTCATGAATGCAGAAGCGGATGACATTGCATGGGTACTGAAAACCTTTGGTGAGGAGCGTTTTGCAAAACGTATAGCGAGAGCCATTGTTGAGCGTAATCATAATCCTGAAGAAGAGGCATTAACGCGTACTCGTCAGCTAGCTGAATTAATTGCGAAAGTGAGCCCGATAAAAGATCGTCATAAGCACCCAGCAACCCGAAGCTTTCAAGCAATACGTATCTATATCAACAGTGAATTAGAAGAAATAGAACAGGCACTTGAAGGCGCAGTGGCTGTTCTCGCACCAGAAGGGCGTTTATCGGTAATCAGTTTCCATTCGCTAGAAGATAGATTAGTGAAACGTTTTATCCGCCGAAATAGTAAAGGTCCGAGTGTGCCAGCAGGGATCCCACTGACTGAAACTCAAATTAAAGAGTTAGGTGCTGCCAAGTTACGTGAAGTGGGGAAAATGAAACCTTCTGGCGCTGAGGTAGATGAAAATCCAAGAGCGCGCAGTTCGGTATTGCGCTTCGCACAGAGGATGGCGTAATGGTTCCAGAAAGGCATAGCCTAGGAAAAGTTATCGGGCGCGATCTTTTCCGTTATGGAATTATTCCTTTAATTTTACTTGCTGCGATTATTATCAGTGCTGTATTTGTGGTTACCACCGCCCATGAAACGCGCTTACTGACAGCAGAAAAAGATAGATTATACGAAGAAAAAGATGCGCTAGATATTGAATGGCGCAATCTGATCCTAGAAGAAAACGCATTAGCTAGCCACAGCCGAGTTGAACGCTTATCTGTGGATAAATTACAGATGGTTCATGTTGAGCCTTCTCAAGAAAATATCATTGTTTCTAAGCAGTAGATAAGGTTACGTGACTAATGAAAGCACCGAAGTCAGCTAAAAATAAGAAACAGGAAGAAAATACCAGCTTTGTCAGCTGGCGTTTTGCTTTGCTGTGTGGCTGCATTTTATTAGCTTTAGCTGGGCTACTGGTGCGTGTTGCCTATTTACAAATTATCGCGCCAGAAAAATTAGTAAAAGAGGGCGATATGCGCTCACTGCGGGTTCAGGAAGTATCGACAGCTCGCGGTATGATCAGTGATAGAGAAGGGCGACAATTAGCCGTTAGTGTTCCTGTAAACGCTATCTGGGCGGATCCGAAAGTGGTGTTTGAGAAAGGGGGCGTTAGCAATAATGAGCACTGGAAAGCACTGGCTGATGCGCTGGAAATCCCTCTAGAACAAATTACTGCAAAAATATCGGCTAATCCAAAAGGCCGTTTTGTGTATCTTGCTCGCCAAGTGAACCCATCAATTGGTGAATATATTTCTAAATTGAAAGTGCCCGGTATTTACTTACGCAAAGAGTCACGCCGTTATTACCCTTCAGGGCCCGTGACTGCGCATTTAATTGGCGTAACAAATATTGATGGTGAAGGCATTGAGGGCGTTGAAAAAAGTTTTGAACGCTGGTTAAAAGGCTCTCCCGGTGAGCGAACTGTTCGTAAAGATCGTAATGGTCGCGTGATCGAAACCGTTTCATCAGTAGATAGCCAAGCAGCACACAACCTAGTATTGAGTATCGATGAACGGATCCAATCTATCGTTTATCGTGAGTTGACTAAAGGTGTTCAAGAAAACAAAGCAGAGTCTGGTGTAGCGATTTTAGTGGATGTGCACACCGGTGAAATTTTAGCGATGGCAAATAGTCCATCCTATAACCCGAATAACTTAGCGGGCACGCCGATGGATGCAATGCGTAATCGGGCGATCACCGACATTTTCGAACCAGGCTCAACGGTAAAACCGTTAGTCGTAATGAGTGCACTGAATAATCGTATTATCAAAGAAAATACGGTATTGAATACTTATCCATATCGGATCAGCGGCCATGAAATCAAGGACGTTGCTCGTTATGCAGAGTTATCTATTACCGGTATTTTACAGAAGTCGAGTAACGTTGGTGTTTCAAAACTGGCGTTAGCGATGCCTGCTACAGAGCTGGTGGATGTGTATAGCCGCTTTGGGTTTGGCAAGCCGACTAATCTGGGGTTAGTCGGGGAAAGTAGTGGCATCTTTCCAAGTAAAAAAACACGGTGGTCTGATTTAGATAGGGCCACCTTTTCTTTTGGGTATGGACAAATGGTCACACCACTACAATTAGTCCGTGCCTATGCAACAATCGGTAGTTTTGGAATTTACCGTCCATTATCTATCACTAAAGTTGATCCTCCAGTGCCGGGAACACGAGTGTTCCCAGAGCAAACGATGCGTACCGTAGTACACATGATGGAAAGTGTTGCTTTGCCTGGTGGTGGTGGAACACGAGCGGCAATCAAAGGCTATCGTATTGCGATTAAAACAGGAACAGCGAAAAAAGTGGGTCCTGAGGGGCGTTACGTAGAGAAATATATTGCTTATACCGCTGGTGTCGCCCCTGCGAGTAATCCTCGCTATGCCCTTGTCGTTCTTATCAATGAGCCTAACGCGGGTAAATATTACGGTGGTGCAGTATCTGCACCAGTATTTGGTTCAATCATGGGAGGCGTATTACGCATGATGAACATAGAGCCCGACGCATTACAGCCGGATGAGAAAAACGACATAGTCATTAATAAAAAAGAGGTTAAAAGTGGCAGATCGTAATCTTTGTGATCTTCTTTCGCCATTTGGCGTAAGCACAGCAAACATCTCATTACGTGAGATGACTTTAGACAGCCGTAAAGCAGCGGCTGGAGATCTGTTTATTGCTATTAAAGGCCATCAATCAGATGGTCGACATTATATTTCCCAAGCCATCGCACAAGGTGTTGCTGCGGTGATTGCTGAAGCTGCGGGAGAAGCCGCTGAAGGCGAAATACGTTATGTACATGGCGTTCCGGTTGTTTACCTCAATGACTTAAATAACCGACTTTCTGCATTAGCCGGTGAGTTTTACCAGCACCCAGCAGCTAGAATGAAGCTCGTGGGCGTGACAGGAACAAATGGTAAAACCACGACGACGCAATTAATTGCCCAATGGGCGCAAGGGTTAGGTGAAACTAGCGCGGTCATGGGGACGGTAGGTAATGGCTTGTTAGGGCAGGTTGCTCCAAGTGAAAATACCACTGGCTCAGCAGTAGATATTCAAGTTGAATTGACACAGCTGTTAAAACATCAGGCAACTTTGACCGCGATGGAAGTCTCTTCACATGGTTTGATCCAAGGCAGAGTCGCCGCACTGCCTTTCGATGCGGCGGTCTTCACTAACTTAAGCCGTGATCACTTAGATTATCATGGTGATATGGAAAACTATGAAGCAGCTAAATGGTTATTGTTTTCCACTCATCAAACCAAAGCACAAATTATTAATGCAGATGATGAAGTTGGCCTGAAATGGCTACAACGTTTACCACAAGCTTGCGCCGTATCAATGGAACAACGTATTCCATCACAGTGGCAAGGCTCTTGGCTACAAACAACCGCCGTTGAATATCATGATAGTGGTGCAACGATCAACTTCACATCATCATGGGGTGATGGAGTACTAGAAAGCCCACTAATGGGGGCATTTAATGTTAGTAACTTGCTTTTAGCCATGGCGACATTGCTAATGATGGATTACCCATTAGACCAACTATTAAATGCCGCCACTTCATTATCGCCTGTTTGTGGGAGAATGGAGGTGTTCAGTGCACCGAACAAACCTACAGTGGTTGTTGACTATGCCCACACGCCAGATGCTTTAGAAAAAGCGTTAGCCGCAGCGCGTTTACATTGTAAAGGGCAACTATGGTGCGTGTTTGGTTGTGGTGGTGATCGTGATAAAGGCAAGCGCCCGTTAATGGGGGCAGCGGCAGAAGAGTGGGCTGACAAAGTGGTGATCACTGATGACAACCCTCGCAGTGAAGAACCGATGAATATTATTAACGATATCATGGCGGGTATTCTAGACTCTAGCCGTGTATTGGCGATCCCTGGTCGTGCCGAAGCAGTCACTAGCAGTATCATGCAAGCGAATGTTGACGACGTCATTGTGATTGCGGGTAAAGGGCATGAAGATTACCAAATCATTGGTCATCGCCGTTTAGATTATTCAGATCGCCTTACTGTCGCTCGATTATTGGGGGTGCTAGCATGATCCCTTTAACGCTAACTCAACTTGCAGATGTGACTTCTGGGCATTTATGTCGCATTGAAGGGCTTGATGCATCAACATTAGCCTTAAATGCAGTCAGTACCGACAGCCGTAAAATAGACTCAGGTTGCCTATTTATTGCATTAAAAGGCGAGCGTTTCGATGCGCATGATTTTGTCGAATCAGTGGTTGAAGGCGGTGCAGTTGCATTATTAGTTGACCGTGAATTGGATGTTGACTGTCCACAAGTGGTTGTAGATGACACCCGTCTTGCGATGGGGCAGCTTGCCGCTTGGGTTCGTCAACAAAGCCGAGCGAAAATCGTTGGTCTAACCGGTTCTTCTGGTAAAACTTCAGTGAAAGAAATGACCGCATCGATTCTTTCTACTCGCGGTAACACACTGTATACCGCGGGGAATTTGAACAATGATATCGGTGTTCCTCTAACATTATTTAGACTCACCAATGAATATGATTACGCTGTGATTGAAATGGGCGCTAATCATCCAAACGAAATCGCGTATACCACGAATATTGTCAAGCCACAGACCGCTTTGGTTAATAACTTATTTGCTGCACATTTAGCTGGGTTTGGTTCACCAGAAGGCGTTGCTCGTGCAAAAGGTGAAATTTATCAAGGTATTCCTGAAGAAGGTACAGCGATTGTTAACCTTGATAGCTGTTCTGATAAATGGCAGTTTCAGCCGCGCCAAACCGTTTGGTATTACTCATTAACTGCACAGGATAAAGCTGATTTTTATCCATCGGATATTGAGATAAAGCAGTTAACTACGAATTTCATGTTACATACACCCGTTGGGCAGGTGGCAATCAGCTTGCCTTTACCGGGGATGCATAATATTGCTAACGTTTTGGCTGCGAGTGCTTTGGCAATTTCAGTAGGCGCAACGTTAGAGGATATTCGTCGTGGCTTAGCAACGACAAAAGCCGTGCCGGGCCGTTTATATCCGGTACAGCTAAGCGATATGAAAGTTGTTTTAGATGACACATATAACGCAAATGATGGCTCAATGATTGCAGCAATTAATGTTTTGGCTAAAATGCCCGGCTATCGCATTTTGGTGGCAGGGGATATGGGCGAACTCGGTGATTATGCACAAGATTGCCATCAACGTGTAGGCATAGCAGCAAAAAATGCAGGTCTGGATAAAGTACTGACCGTTGGTACGTTGAGTGAGTTGATCAGTCAGTCCAGTGAATGTGGTGAGCACTTTGCATTCAAAAAAGATTTATTAACCCGACTAATTCCGCTAGTTCAGCAGAATGAGGTTGTTTCTATTTTAGTTAAAGGTTCACGCAGCTCCGCCATGGAAGATGTTGTGAATGCATTGAAGGAGTGCTTCGCATGTTAGTTTGGCTTGCCGAAATATTGGTGCATCATTTTTCTGTCTTTAACGTCTTCTCTTATTTGACGTTTAGAGCCATTGTCGGTTTGCTGACAGCACTTGCTATTGCGTTGTGGATGGGACCTCGTTTAATTGCCTATTTACAAAAAATGCAGATTGGACAAGTTGTACGTGATGTGGGGCCTGAGTCTCACTTCAGCAAGCGTGGTACCCCAACTATGGGGGGGATCCTGATCCTGTTTTCAATCAGTATTTCAGTATTACTGTGGGCACGTTTAGATAACCCTTATGTTTGGTGTGTACTGTTGGTACTTGTTGGCTACGGTTTAGTGGGCTTTGCTGACGACTATTTAAAAGTAGTACGTAAAAATAGCCGTGGTTTGATTGCTCGATGGAAATACTTTTGGCAATCCGTCATCGCCTTAGTCGTCGCATTTTCAATGTATGCGGTTGGTAATGATACGCCGGCAACACAGCTAGTTGTGCCATTCTTTAAAGATGTCATGCCACAGCTAGGCGTACTTTATATCTTACTGGCTTACTTCGTTATTGTTGGAACCAGTAATGCCGTGAACCTAACCGATGGTCTCGACGGTTTAGCGATTATGCCAACGGTATTTGTTGCTGCTGGTTTTGCGCTAGTGGCATGGGCAACCGGTAACGTCAATTTTGCGAGTTACTTACATATACCATTTTTACCTCATGCGGGTGAGCTCGTGATTGTGTGTACCGCGATTGTTGGGGCTGGGCTCGGTTTCCTTTGGTTTAATACCTATCCTGCACAAGTGTTTATGGGCGATGTTGGTTCACTGGCATTGGGTGGTGCTTTAGGTACGATAGCCGTTTTACTGCGCCAAGAGTTCTTATTAGTGATCATGGGTGGGGTATTTGTCGTTGAAACCTTATCGGTCATTCTACAAGTAGGCTCTTTTAAATTGCGTGGCCAACGTATATTTCGTATGGCACCGATTCACCATCATTATGAGTTGAAAGGTTGGCCTGAACCACGTGTTATTGTGCGTTTCTGGATTATTTCTTTGATGCTAGTACTTATTGGTCTAGCAACATTAAAGGTACGTTAAAATGGGTCATTCGCAGGGCAAACAGTATCAGGGTAAAAAAGTGACCATTATCGGATTAGGCCTTACGGGCCTATCCTGTGTGCACTTTTTCCTATCACAAGGCGTTATCCCGCGTGTGATGGATACCCGTGCTGTCCCTCCAGGTGTTGAACAATTACCTGAAAATGTTGAGTGTCATCGTGGTGGTTTAAATAATCAGTGGTTACAAGAATCTGATTTAATTGTTGCCAGCCCTGGTATCGCATTAGCAACCCCTGAATTGCAACAAGCGGCCAATAATGGAATCGAAATTGTTGGTGATATAGAGCTGTTCTGCCGTGAAGCGGATGCCCCCATTATTGCGATTACGGGTTCTAATGGCAAAAGTACGGTGACCTCTTTAGTGGGCGAAATGGCGACGGCTGCGGCTATCTCTGTTGGCGTTGGCGGTAATATTGGTATCCCTGCGTTGTCATTGCTTAATCAGGGTCATCAACTGTATGTATTAGAACTGTCTAGCTTCCAATTGGAAACGACATCCAGTCTGCAAGCGCTGGCTGCAACAGTATTGAATGTCACTGAAGACCATATGGATCGTTATCCTTTGGGGCTGGCACAATATCGTGAAGCTAAATTGCGTATTTATCATAATGCACAACATTGTGTAGTGAATGCACAAGATCCATTAACTCTACCTACTGAGGGTAACAGCAACACTTGGACTAGCTTCGGTGTTGATAATGGCGATTATTACTTTGATTCACTGCGTCGTACATTAGTTGCCAAAGGTCAAACACTGCTCAATGTTGATGAAATGCATTTAACAGGGCAGCACAATTATACCAATGCGTTGGCAGCTCTTGCATTAGCGGATATCGCAGGCGTTGATCGTGATGCTAGCTTGCGAGTATTGAAAAACTATGCGGGTCTAGTTCATCGTTTTCAACTGGTATTACTGAATAATGGTGTCCGCTGGATAAATGATTCGAAGGCAACCAATGTAGGTAGTACTGAAGCTGCTCTTAATGGTTTAAAAGTTGATGGCACACTGCATTTGTTACTGGGCGGGGATGGGAAATCAGCTGATTTCTCCCCATTAAAGCCTTATTTAGCGCAAGACAACGTGCGTTTGTATTGCTTTGGCCGTGATGGTAAACAGTTGGCTGAATTAGAGCCGAATAAGTCAGTACTTACTGAGACCATGGAACAAAGTATGCGTTACTTGGCTCCGCAGCTCAAAGCTGGCGATATGGTTTTACTTTCGCCTGCTTGTGCCAGTATCGATCAGTTTAAAAACTTTGAGCAACGTGGTGCTATTTTTGCTGAGTTGGCGAAGGAGCTAGGCTGATGACTATACCGGGTGCGATGCGCTTAAAAAATTGGGTTATCGGTGAGAAGAGCGGCGTTATTGCAGGCTCTACACTGTATGATCGTACTCTAGTATGGTTAGCATTCGGTCTCGCTGCGATTGGTTTTGTGATGGTGACATCCGCTTCAATGCCAGTTGGTCAGCGGCTCACTGAAGATCCGTTTTACTTCGCAAAGCGTGATGTTATTTATTTAGTGGTCGCTTTCATTTTAGCGCTAGGTGTGATGAAAGTGTCGATGGCGACATGGGAAAAATACAGCTTTGCGTTATTGATGTTTGCTTTAGCGATGTTAGCCGTTGTGCTGGTTGCAGGTAGCTCAGTGAATGGTGCCTCACGGTGGATTGACATTGGAATTGTTAAAATTCAGCCAGCAGAAATCTCTAAATTTGCGCTGTTTTGCTATGTATCTAGTTACTTAGTGAGAAAGTCAGAAGAAGTCAGGACGCGCTTCCTTGGTTTTGTCAAACCCATGTGTATTCTGATCATTATGGCTTCATTGTTATTACTACAGCCCGATTTAGGTACCGTTATCGTGCTGGTAGTTACCACACTAGGTTTGTTATTCCTCGCGGGAGCAAGATTAGCACCATTTATTATTGGTATTGCGGCTTGCGTAGTGGGGGTTTTGGCGTTGATTTGGTTTGAGCCATATCGCTTACGTCGAGTGACTTCATTTTTGAACCCATGGGAAGATCCGTTTGGTAGTGGTTATCAGTTAACACAGTCTTTGATGGCGTTTGGTCGCGGTGAAGTATTAGGCCAAGGTTTAGGTAACTCAGTCCAAAAATTGGAATATTTACCTGAAGCACATACTGACTTTATTTTCTCCGTACTCGCGGAAGAGTTAGGCTACGTCGGTGTAGTACTGGTTCTGCTTATGGTGTTTATGTTGGCATTTAGAGCGATGATGATAGGCCGCCGTGCTTTGTTAGCAAAACAGTTCTTTGCTGGCTATTTAGCTTGCTCTATAGGGATTTGGTTTACCTTTCAGGCGCTGGTGAATGTGGGAGCAGCGGCCGGTATGTTGCCAACGAAAGGGCTAACATTGCCATTGATCAGTTATGGTGGTTCCAGTTTATTAGTCATGTCTGCCGCTATCGCTGTTTTATTGCGTGTGGATTTTGAAACACGTCTGGAAAAAGCACAGGCGTTTGTAAGGAGTGTTAAATGAGTCGAGCAAAAAGATTATTAGTCATGGCTGGTGGCACTGGGGGACATGTGTTTCCCGGATTAGCTGTGGCGCATTATTTGCAGACTCAAGGCTGGGAAATTCGCTGGTTAGGCACTGCCGATCGTATGGAAGCTACATTAGTGCCACAACATGGCATTGAGATAGAGTTTATCCGTATTTCAGGGCTGAGAGGTAAAGGTGTTATGGCATTGGCTGCGGCACCTTGGCGGATCTGTAAAGCTGTATGCCAAGCCAAAGCAATTATTAAGCAATATCAACCCGATGCTGTATTAGGTATGGGGGGATATGTTTCTGGGCCGGGCGGTATTGCCGCATGGTTATCTGGTGTTCCAGTTGTTCTGCATGAACAAAATGGTATCGCAGGGTTAACCAATAAATGGTTATCCAAGATAGCGAAACGTGTATTGCAAGCATTTCCTGGTGCATTTCCTAACGCGCCTGTTGTTGGAAACCCGGTTCGAAAAGATGTGCTAGCACTTCCTCTACCAGAAGCTCGATTATCAGATCGCGACGACCAAATACGCGTGCTTGTAGTAGGAGGAAGCCAAGGTGCTCGTATTTTGAATCAAGTGATGCCTAAAGTTGCTGGAAAAGTAAGCAAACAGTTAAATATATGGCATCAAGCAGGAAAAGGAAGTAAGGAATCTACAGAAGCGTTGTATAATGAAAGCCTAAAAAATCCAGTTAATTCCGAGTATTCAGTTAATTCCGAATATAAAGTGACTGAGTTTATCGATGATATGGCTCAAGCTTACGCATGGGCAGACATCGTTATATGTCGTTCAGGCGCATTGACGGTCAGTGAAATTGCAGCGGCGGGTTTACCCGCAATTTTTGTTCCTTTTCAGCACAAAGACCGTCAGCAGTATTGGAACGCACTACCACTCGAAAAAGCGGGTGCGGCCAAAATACTTGAACAGCCCGAGTTTACAGCAGATAGCGTGGCTACTCTGTTAGACCAATGGGATAGAAAAGAATTGTTGTCGATGGCCAAAAAAGCTCGAGAGTGTGCAATCACAGATGCAACTGAGCGCGTAGCTGCCGTGATCTGTGAAGTGGCGAAGTAATCATCGGTAAGTGGTATTAGTACAGAATTAATAGAAGCGAAGACATATAGTGAATACACAACAGTTGGCGAAATTAAGAACATCAGTGCCGGAAATGAGAAGAGTCAGGCACATCCATTTTGTCGGTATCGGTGGTGCTGGCATGGGTGGTATCGCCGAAGTGTTGGCAAATGAAGGTTATCAAATTAGCGGTTCTGATTTAGCGCCAAACGCGGTCACACAGCAGCTGACTTCTTTAGGGGCAACAATCTATTTTAATCATCGCCCTGAGAATGTTGAAAACGCCAGTGTGGTTGTGGTTTCAACAGCAATTTCAGCGGAAAACCCTGAAATTCAAGCCGCTCATGAACTGCGTATTCCTGTTATTCGCCGTGCTGAAATGTTGGCTGAACTGATGCGTTACCGTCATGGAATTGCTGTCGCAGGCACTCATGGCAAAACCACTACTACTGCTATGATTTCAGGGATTTATGCACAAGCAGGCTTAGATCCTACATTTGTTAATGGTGGTTTAGTAAAATCAGCGGGTACTCACGCACGTTTAGGTAGCAGCCGCTATTTAATCGCTGAGGCTGATGAAAGTGATGCTTCATTTTTACATTTGCAGCCACTGGTTGCGGTGGTGACGAATATTGAAGCGGATCACATGGACACTTATCAAGGTAACTTCGAGACTTTGAAAGATACCTTCATTAACTTTCTGCATAACTTGCCATTTTATGGCCGTGCAGTGATGTGTATTGATGATCCGGTGATCCGTTCATTATTACCACGCGTTAGTCGCTATGTGACAACGTATGGTTTTAGTGAAGATGCAGATGTGCGCATCGTTAAATATGAACAAAAAGGTAATCAAGGTTTCTTTACTATTGCCCGTGAGAACATGCCTGAGCTGACGGTGGTGCTGAATGCACCGGGGCGTCATAATGCATTAAATGCAACGGCTGCGGTTGCCGTTGCAACGGAAGAAGGTATCGATGATCAGCATATACTATCTGCACTAGTTGAGTTCCAAGGTACTGGGCGCCGTTTTGATTTTCTTGGTAACTATTCACTTCGCCATGTAAACAGTAAAGAGGGTGATGTGATGTTGGTGGATGATTATGGTCACCACCCAACAGAAGTTGATGCCACAATCAAAGCGGCAAGAGCTGGGTGGCCAGACAAGCGTATCGTCATGGTATTTCAACCACATCGCTACTCACGTACCCGTGATCTGTATGATGATTTTGCTCATGTACTTAATCAGGTTGATGTATTACTGATGTTAGAAGTTTATCCAGCTGGGGAAAAACCTGTGCCGGGTGCAGATAGCCGTTCATTATGTCGTACTATCCGTGGTCGTGGCCAAATTGATCCAATTTATGTGGCAGAGCCTGAGCAAGTTGCACAAATTTTATCTCAAGTACTTGAACCAAATGATTTAATTCTAGTCCAAGGTGCTGGGAATATAGGTAAAATAGCGCGCAATCTTGCAGAAACTAAATTACAGCCACCAATGGTAGAGGAGTAATTTATGGCCGAGAAAATTGCAGTTTTATTTGGCGGCACCTCTGCTGAACGTGAAGTTTCTCTGCAATCAGGAACTGCGGTCGTTAAAGGGCTGCGTGAAGCAGGTATTGATGCATATGCGATTGATACTAAAGAGTTCCCTGCTGTAACGTTAAAAGAAGCAGGGTTTGATAAAATCTTTATTGCATTGCATGGACGTGGTGGCGAAGACGGTACTATCCAAGGGGTACTTGAGTTTTTAGAACTTCCTTATACGGGGAGCGGTGTGATGGCTTCCGCCTTGAGTATGGATAAATTAAGAACCAAGCAATTATGGGAAGGCGCAGGTTTATCGGTATCACCTTACGTTTCTTTAAACAAAACTGAATTTAATTCACTAACAAAGTTACAAATTGAAGAATTTGTGGGACATCTCGGACTACCACTTATTGTCAAACCGAGCTTGGAAGGGTCAAGTGTAGGTATGAGCAAAGTCGATAGTTTGGATGATTTATCAGCAGCTTTGGAATTAGCGTTTCGCTTCGATGAAACGGTGTTGATAGAAAAATGGTTAAGTGGTCCTGAATATACCGTCGCAATATTGGGCGAGCAGGCTCTACCATCAATTCGTATTCAACCGCCGGGGATCTTTTACGATTACGAAGCTAAATATCTATCTGACGAAACACAATACTTTTGTCCGAGTGGCTTGAACGATGAGTTAGAAGCAGATTTGTCTCAGTTAGCGATGCGCGCTTATCAAGCGGTTGGTTGCGAGGGCTGGGGGCGAGTAGACGTGATGCAAGATAGCGATGGTCAGTTTTATTTATTGGAGGTGAATACCTCTCCAGGCATGACCAGCCATAGCTTAGTACCGATGGCCGCGCGTCAAGCAGGGATCGATTTTTCGCAGTTGGTAGTACGTATTTTGGAATTGGCTAACTGATATGTCACAGGCAGCGTTAAATGTTAGGCATCATAAACAGCATAATGATGACAGTAATGACCCAAATTCAGGACCAAGTAATGGTGCGTTTCTTGGTGGGTTGATTTTCTTCTTAATGGTTGTTGGCACAATCATTTGGAGTGGCTGGACCGTCATGAACTGGATGAAAGATGCTGACAGACTGCCGATGTCGAAACTGGTATTAACGGGGGAGCGCCACTATACAACCAATGATGATGTTAGGAAGGCAATATTATCATTGGGGCAACCGGGAACATTTATGACGGTTGATGTGAATGCGATTCAAAATCAGATTAGTGCGATGCCATGGATACGCCAAGTTACAGTACGTAAGCAGTGGCCTGACGAATTAAAGATCCATTTAGTCGAATATGTGCCTTATGCACGTTGGAATGACCAAACAATGGTTGACAAGGAAGGGCGAGTATTTAGTCTTCCTGCCAGTGAAAGTAATAAAGGTGATTATGCCTTGCTATATGGCCCGCAAGGTAGCCAAAAAGAAGTGCTAAAAGAGTACCTTGAATTTAAAAGAATACTTGCAGAGCAAAATTTAAAATTAAAATCAGTCTCGATGACAGCACGGCATGCTTGGCAGCTTATTTTAGATAACGATGTTCGTATTGAACTCGGTAAAAAAGATGTAATTGGGCGGTTAAATCGTTTTCTTGAACTTTATCCGCTGTTGCAGCAAACCACAGATAAACGTGTCGACTATGTTGATTTACGTTATACCAGTGGCGCTGCGGTGGGGTGGGCACCACTGCTAGTGGATGCACCACTGGAGTTACAATAATTAATATTGCTAATAACTCAGACTAGGCAGAAGCAAATGATCAAAACGACGGACAGAAAATTAGTTGTAGGCCTTGAAATTGGGACTTCCAAGGTGTCGGCCCTTGTAGGCGAAATTCTGCCCGATGGTATGGTGAATATTATCGGGGTGGGAAGCTGTCCATCTCGTGGCATGGACAAAGGTGGCGTTAACGACTTAGAGTCAGTGGTTAAATGCGTGCAAAGGGCGATTGATCAGGCTGAGTTGATGGCAGATTGCCAAATTTCTTCAGTGTATCTTGCCTTGTCAGGTAAGCATGTTAGCTGCCAAAACGAAATTGGTATGGTACCAGTTTCAGAAGAAGAAGTGACACAAGAAGACGTAGACAGTGTTGTTCATACCGCTAAATCAGTCAGGGTTCGTGACGAACATCGAATTCTTCATGTGATCCCACAAGAGTTCGCGATTGATTACCAAGAAGGTATTAAGAACCCTGTTGGTCTTTCAGGTGTGCGTATGCAAGCGAAAGTTCACTTGATTACTTGCCATAACGATATGGCGAAAAATATTGTGAAAGCGGTAGAACGTTGTGGGTTGAAAGTCGACCAACTGATTTTTGCCGGTCTTGCTGCAAGTTATTCTGTACTGACCGAAGATGAACGCGAGCTTGGCGTTTGTGTGGTTGATATCGGTGGCGGGACCATGGATATGGCAGTATACACAGGTGGTGCATTACGTCATACCAAAGTGATCCCTTATGCAGGTAATGTTGTAACAAGCGATATTGCCTACGCTTTCGGTACACCACCAAGTGATGCCGAAGCAATCAAAGTTCGTCATGGCTGTGCTGTCGGCTCGATAGTGAGTAAAGATGAAACAGTTGAAGTACCTAGCGTGGGTGGACGGCCACCGAGAAGTTTGCAACGTCAAACTTTAGCAGAGGTTATCGAGCCGCGTTATACAGAGCTGTTAAACCTAGTAAATGAAGAAATTTTAAATTTACAGGAACAGTTAAGGCAACAAGGTGTCAAACACCATTTAGCCGCGGGGATCGTTCTTACTGGGGGCGCTGCACAAATCGACGGGCTCGTTGAATGTGCTCAAAAAGTGTTCCATACACAGGTTAGGATCGGGACTCCACTCAATATTACAGGCTTAACGGATTATGCTCAGGAGCCATACTATTCAACTGCGGTTGGGCTTCTGCATTACGGTAAAGAAAGCCATCTTGGCGATGATACCGAAACGGAAAAACGTGCTTCAGTTAAAGGGTGGTTTAGTAAAATTACCGGTTGGCTGAGAAAAGAATTTTAATTTTTATTCAGAAGCATATTATTAGCTTCGAAGTAAGCACAAAACGGAGAGACATTATGTTTGAACCAATGGAGCTAACCAACGATGCGGTGATTAAAGTCATCGGCGTTGGTGGCGGCGGCGGAAATGCCGTTGAACACATGGTGCGTGAGCGTATTGAAGGCGTTGAGTTCTTCGCCGTCAACACGGATGCACAAGCACTGCGTAAAACCGCAGTCGGACAAACCATCCAGATTGGTACTGGTATCACTAAAGGTCTTGGCGCAGGTGCCAACCCTGAAGTTGGCCGCAATGCCGCTGAAGAAGATCGTGAAGCGTTACGTAATGCACTTGATGGTGCAGACATGGTCTTTATCGCAGCGGGTATGGGCGGTGGTACGGGTACAGGTGCGGCTCCAGTGGTTGCTGAAGTTGCTAAAGAACTGGGTATCCTAACTGTTGCTGTCGTGACTAAGCCTTTCAATTTTGAAGGCAAAAAACGTATGGCATTCGCGGAATCAGGCATTACTGAGTTATCAAAACATGTTGACTCATTAATTACTATTCCAAATGACAAACTACTAAAAGTATTGGGTCGCGGTATCTCATTACTGGATGCTTTTGGTGCAGCAAACGATGTACTAAAAGGTGCTGTTCAAGGTATTGCAGAGCTGATCACACGCCCTGGTCTGATGAACGTCGACTTTGCTGACGTACGTACTGTAATGTCAGAAATGGGCTACGCTATGATGGGCTCTGGCGTTGCACGCGGTGAAGATCGTGCCGAAGAAGCGGCTGAAATGGCTATTTCAAGTCCACTTCTCGAAGATATCGATCTGTCTGGCGCTCGTGGCGTTCTGGTCAACATTACAGCTGGTTTCGACCTGCGTTTGGATGAGTTTGAAACGGTAGGTAACACTATCCGTGCATTCGCTTCTGATAATGCGACAGTCGTGATTGGTACATCACTTGACCCAGAAATGAATGAAGAGCTGCGAGTGACTGTCGTTGCAACGGGTATTGGTATGGATAAACGTCCTGAAATTACCCTTGTTAACAACAAGATGTCTCAGCAAGCATCAATGGAACAGCGCTACCAGCAAATGCAAAATAGCATGTCTTCTATGCCGTCAATGTCTTCATTGACTGAAGAGAAGCCTGCTGCTGCAAAAGCGGTGAATGACCAAAATACGCAAACTAATAAGGAACCCGATTATTTGGATATTCCTGCGTTTTTGCGTAAACAGGCCGATTAATTTTAATTATATTGGTTTCTCCGCTTTTTGTGCTAAACTTTCCTGCTGATTATCAAGTATGATGATCAGCAGGACGGATAACATTGCGAGAAAAAAACGATGATCAAACAAAGGACACTTAAACGTATAGTTGAAGCGACTGGTGTTGGTTTACATACCGGCAAAAAAGTCACGCTTACTCTGCGTCCAGCGGCGGCCAACACCGGGGTCATCTACCGTCGTACTGACCTAAATCCTCCGGTTGATTTTCCGGCTGATGCTAAGTCTGTCCGCGATACCATGTTATGTACTTGTTTAGTCAATGAAGATAACGTGCGTATTTCGACCGTCGAGCATCTGAATGCTGCTTTGGCAGGATTAGGTATCGATAACATTGTTATTGAAGTCAATGCGCCTGAAATCCCGATTATGGATGGCAGTGCAGCACCGTTTGTTTTCTTATTACTGGATGCTGGTATTGAAGAAATCAATTGTGCGAAGAAATTCTTACGTATTAAAGAAAAAGTGCGTGTAGAAGATGGTGATAAGTGGGCTGAATTCACGCCATATAATGGTTTTAGCCTTGATTTTACTATCGATTTTAATCACCCAGCTATTGATAGCAGCACTCAGCGTTATAAAATTGATTTTTCTGCTGAAGCGTTTGTTAGTCAAATTAGCCGTGCACGTACATTTGGCTTTATGCGTGATATCGAATATCTGCAATCCAAAGGCTTATGCTTAGGCGGTAGTTTCGATTGTGCTATCGTAGTTGATGACTATCGTGTTCTCAACGAAGATGGTTTACGTTTTGAAGATGAATTCGTTCGTCACAAGACACTCGATGCTATCGGTGACCTGTTCATGTGTGGGCACAATATTATTGGTGCGTTTACTGCGTACAAATCTGGCCATGCATTGAACAATAAACTTCTACAAGCGGTACTTGCAAAAGAGTCAGCTTGGGATCTGGTCACATTTGAAGATGAAGCTGAATTGCCAGTGGCATTCAAAGCACCTTCAACTGTTTACGCTTAATACTGTTTACGCTTAACTAAATAGCGTATTAATTAGGTTTGTAAATAATAGTTGTGCAGCTACCACTAGATTGGTGTTAGCCTTTTCTGTTGGTTGTACTGGTACTCTCTCCGGCCAGTGCAGCCAGCCGCTCTAATCTCTCTTTTAACCCCTTCGAACTATTCTCAGCCAAGCGTAATAGATGTTTAGCCGTCTCTGTACTTATCTTTCGATTGTTCGGAACTTGATGAGTTTTAACTGTTTGATTATTCAGTGAGCTATTTTCAACCTTTTTTCGCATTAGAACTGGGTTGATCCTGATGTCTATAGAAGATAAAGATGGTAGAATAGAGTTTCGTAATGCAGAAATCAGATGAAGTTTTTCATAATTCAAACGGGTCATCCAACTTGCGTTAGCAACTTCGATAACCAATATGCAATTACGATAATTTGCAACGCGGCACATAGGCTTTAGTTCGCTGGGTAATAAGCCTTTTACAGCTTGATTTAGCTTATTGATAGCTTGTGCAGTACGTTGAATAGTTTTTAAAGGGCTGCTCGTTTTAGCGAGCGACTCTTCAAGTGCATCAAATAGCTCTTGTGGGTGACTATCTCTCATTTCTAGCTCCAGCTAATGGGTAGTTCAGTGCTCTAGTACGACAAGTGCGATATGATATGTGTACTATAAAACGATAATATATAAATACAGTGTATACTCTAAATGATCCAAGTTACGGCTAAGCGTCCATAGAAAACACTGCGACTAGTACCAATGAAGGTAGTTAACTACCTTAGCGCAAATCTTAGCAGTTTGTAGCATGATGAGTATAACAGAAAATAATTTAAGACTTTGATGGGTATTCTAAATCTTTGGCGACAATTTGGTAGACGATACTTTTGGTCTCACCTCTTATTAGGGGTTGTGGCTACAGGTATTGGCATGCCTGCGATTTTGAATGCTTTATCTGATGGGCAACAAACACAATTCAATTCATCTTCTGTTAATCGCCAAAATCAAGCGGTTAATGCATTTGATAACTTATTTGCTCAGCAAAACCCTCAGCGCTCCTCATCATCCTCTTCTTATTCGGTGAATTATTGGCAGCAACATGCCGTTAGAAATGTGATCAGGCAATTGACCTTTGCATTTTCAGCCACTGAAGATGATGATGCGAGCCAGCAAGACGAACAAAAAGGCTTACAGCTAGCACCACAAATTATGCTTGATACGTTGTATGCTATGTTGGCACAACGATCATTGCAATGGGGCGAAATCGCCTCTCAATCAAATTATTATATCTATCCTCTATTTATTTCATTTCAACCTGCGATGTGGGTTGCGCAAGTTCACGGGATCCGTGCCGGACCCATTTTCAGTTAATTATTATTGTTATTACTACGCCTTTATTAGGTGAACTGTTTTTCGTTCAAAATAAATGATGTGATCATTTAATAACTAACTGAGAATAAAGAATTATGTTAACAAAACTATTAACCAAAGTTTTTGGTAGCCGCAACGATCGTACTTTGCGCCGTTTACGCAAAGAGGTTGAAAATATCAACCGTCTTGAGCCTGAGTTTGAAAAACTGACAGACGATGAACTGAAAGCCAAAACGCAAGAGTTTCGCGAGCGTTTAAGCAAAAATGAAAGTCTTGAAAGCATCATACCTGAAGCATTTGCGACAGTACGTGAAGCAAGTAAACGTGTTTTCGGTATGCGCCATTTCGACGTTCAGCTAATCGGTGGTATGGTACTGAACGAACGTTGTATCGCTGAAATGCGTACTGGTGAAGGTAAAACATTAACGGCAACACTGCCTGCCTACCTAAACGGCTTAACAGGTAAAGGGGTTCACGTTGTCACCGTCAACGACTACTTGGCGAAACGTGACGCAGAAAACAACCGTCCATTGTTCGAATTCTTAGGGCTGACAGTCGGTATTAACCTACCGGGTATGCCTGCTGGTCTGAAGCGTGAAGCTTACGCTGCTGATATCACTTATGGTACAAACAACGAATTTGGTTTTGACTATTTACGTGACAACATGGCATTTAGTCCTGAAGAGCGTGTTCAACGTAAACTTCACTATGCATTGGTGGATGAGGTCGACTCAATTCTTATCGATGAAGCACGTACTCCTCTGATCATTTCAGGTCCAGCTGAAGACAGCTCTGAGCTGTATAAAAAAGTTGATAAAATCATTCCTAAATTAGAGCGTCAAGAGAAAGAAGATTCAGATACTTTCCAAGGCGAAGGTCACTTCTCTGTTGATGAAAAATCACGTCAAGTCACACTGACTGAACGTGGGCTGGTATTGATTGAAAAACTGCTATCTGATGAAGGCTTAATGGAAGAGGGCGAGTCACTGTATTCACCTTCTAATATCATGTTGATGCACCATGTGATGGCGGGTCTTCGTGCCCATGCACTATTTACCTTGGATGTTGACTATATCGTTAAAGATGGTCAAGTTATCATTGTCGATGAACATACTGGTCGTACAATGGAAGGTCGCCGCTGGTCTGATGGTCTGCATCAGGCAGTTGAAGCGAAAGAAGGTGTTGAAATCCAAAATGAAAACCAAACATTGGCTTCAATCACCTTCCAAAACTATTTCCGCTTATATGAAAAACTAGCGGGTATGACCGGGACGGCTGATACCGAGGCATTTGAGTTTAGTTCTATCTATAAACTGGATACCATTGTTATCCCAACAAACCGTCCAATGGTGCGTAAAGATTTACCTGATTTAGTTTATATGACTGAAGCAGATAAATTTGATGCAATTATTGAAGATATTCGTGAAAGAACGGCGAATGGCCAGCCTGTTTTGGTCGGTACAATTTCAATCGAAAAATCTGAATTAATTTCTAATGCGCTGAAAAAAGCCAAGATTGCCCATAATGTCTTGAACGCAAAATTCCATGCTATGGAAGCAGATATTATCGCAAACGCAGGTCAAGCAAGTGCCGTTACCATTGCAACTAACATGGCGGGTCGTGGTACCGATATCATGTTAGGGGGAAGCTGGCAAACTGAAGTTGCTGCTTTAGAAGAGCCAACCCAAGAACAAATTGATGAAATCAAAGCTCAATGGAAAATTCGCCATGATGCCGTTCTGGCAGCGGGTGGTTTGCATATCATTGGTACAGAGCGTCATGAATCACGTCGTATTGATAACCAGTTACGCGGTCGTGCGGGGCGTCAAGGGGATGCTGGTTCTTCCCGTTTCTACCTATCAATGGAAGATGCGCTAATGCGTATTTTTGCATCAGATCGTGTAACCGGTATGATGCGTAAATTGGGAATGAAACCAGGCGAGGCTATTGAGCACCCATGGGTAACTAAGGCGATTGCAAACGCACAACGTAAAGTTGAAAACCGTAACTTTGATATTCGTAAACAATTACTTGAATACGATGATGTTGCGAGTGACCAACGTCGCGCAATTTACACGCAGCGTAATGAGCTACTTGATGGTGGTGATATTCAAGAAACTGTCGAGAGTATTCGTGAAGATGTATTCACAACAACAATTGATGCATACATTCCGCCACAATCTTTAGAAGAAATGTGGGATATTGAAGGTTTGCAAAAACGTCTAATTAACGACTTTGATTTAGATTTACCAATTAAAGAATGGTTAGATAAAGAGCCTGAATTGCACGAAGAAACGTTACGTGAACGTATTATGGAAAAAGCGGTTGAAGTGTATCAACGCAAAGAGGAAATTGTTGGCGTTGAAATGATGCGTAATTTTGAAAAAGGTGTCATGCTACAAACGTTAGATACCCTGTGGAAAGAACATTTGGCTTCTATGGACTATTTACGCCAAGGTATCCACTTACGTGGTTACGCGCAAAAAGATCCAAAACAAGAGTATAAGCGCGAATCGTTCAATATGTTTGCAAATATGCTGGAATCACTGAAATATGAAGTGATTAGCACGTTATCTAAAGTTCAAGTTCGTTTACCTGAAGAAGTTGAAGCATTAGAGCAACAACGTAAAGAAGAAGCAGAACGTTTAGCGAAAAAACAGCATCTTAGCCATGAAGCAAGTGCTGAATCACTGATGTCTGAAGCTGAAGCGCAAATTGCCACACAAGGCCATAAGATTGGTCGTAACGACCCATGCCCTTGTGGTTCAGGAAAAAAATACAAGCAATGCCACGGTCGCTTAAATTAATTTATTAAATGACTAATAGATAAATCCAAGGCGGGGTAACCCGCCTTTTTAACGAAAAAATTATGGAAAAAAAACACTTATATATCGCTGCTGGGATCATTCGTAATAATGACCAACAGATATTTATTACTGAGCGCCCAAGTGGTACGCATATGGCTGGCTATTGGGAATTTCCCGGTGGAAAGCTCGAAAAAGGCGAACAACCTGAAGACGCGTTGATCCGTGAATTGGAAGAAGAAGTGGGTATTATTGTCACTGAATGTGAGTTATTTCATTGTGTGGAACATGAATTTGATGAGCGCTGTGTGACACTCTATTTTTATATGGTTTCATGTTGGAAAAATGAGCCGTATGGAAAAGAAGGACAGAAGGGACGTTGGGTTGACCAAAAAGATTTAGTTGCTGATGAATTCCCTCCAGCTAATCGAGTGATTGTCGAAATGCTGAAGTAATCTCACTAGCTTTCAATTAGCTTGTGTAGATCCAACAATCTTATGATAAACCTGTGACCTATTTTCAAATGGGTAAAAGCCGATTAAAGAAGATAGGTCACAGCTTTAAAGCTATCCAGAATATACGGTGTTTGTTTCAAGGCATTATCTGCTACATATACTCTACAAAGTTTAACAATCCTTGAATAAAGTGAATAGATTGCTAGTTATCTGGCTGTTCGCTCCAATTATCGCTATCTGAAATATCACCTTGACTCGTGATCTTCTTCTCTTCAGATGCCCATTCACCTAGGTCTATGAGCTGACAACGTTTACTGCAAAATGGCCTAAATGGGCTCTCTTCTCCCCAAACCACAACTTTTTGGCATGTAGGGCAATTAACTTCAATTTTTTCGCTCATATATCACTCCCTTTATCAACAGCATGACAATTCAAAATTCATCATTGCGGGTACAATACCATTTTCGCTGTCGATGTGAAGAAAACGAATGGCAAATCGTGTTTTATGACCTGAGATCTGCGGAAAAATTGGTTTATCGGTGGATAATCGTACTCTTAATAACTCTTTATCTTCAACGCTATCTTGATAAAAACCGTTATGGCATTCTTTGGCTTCAAAAGAACCCGCTTGGCGAAGTAAATGTAAGATAGTGTCTAAAGTATCTTTTAGCGGCGCTAGGCTTTTAAGCCACTCATTTATTGCACGATCTCTTTGCTCTTGAGGCATATTTAGCCAAAGCTGTAATGTTGGCAAGTCAAAACTACAGCATCCGCCTGGAATACTTAGGCGTTGGCGAACCATGCTGATGATTTTGTCATTTCTTAATTGTTGCCCAAATCTTGGTGCTGAGGTGATATTCGCTGTTTTAATTGAGAGGTCATTAAGTAGTGATGAAATTAATTGATTATCTGCATTAGGTGCATCTGCCCATGTGGCTAAGCGTTTGCGATGTTTTTCCAATTCTTTAATCAGATCGGTACGAACTTCTCCTCTATCAAGGATCTCAATCAACTCTGAAACGGAACGGAAAAATGCAACGCCAGATGTATAGGATGTTATATGGCTAAGTTCATAAACTTGTTGTAACAAAGTCTCAAGGCGAAGCCATGAGCGAATTTTTTCATTTAATGGATACTCATAAGTGACGAAATTGGCTGTGTTGAGCTCACTCATATAGATTTCCTATTTTTCTGTTGCGCTAGCGTCATATACTGTTGATGTAGTACCGCCACTTTATCTGCTAGGTTGGATTCACCATTGTGATTGGTAATGACATCATCAGCATGTAGTAAGCGGTTTTTTCTACTGACTTGTGATTTTAGGATATTCGCTACATGTTCTTCGCTAACATTATCTCTTTGTATTGTGCGTGAAATTTGTTCTTCAGGTGTCACATCAATGACCAGCGTGCGATCTGCTAAATGCGAGAGCTTATTTTCAATCAATAAAGGAACGACCCACAATACATAAGATGAATTGATTTGCTGTAGCTGCTTTTGAGTCTCTTGATGGATCAGCGGATGAAGTAAGCTATTTAGCCACTGTTTTTCTGCTGTATCTGAAAAGATAATCTCCCGCAGGTGCTGACGATTAAGAGAGCCATCTGATTTAATTATATCTGCGCCATAGCGTGCTTTTATCGCCGTAAGTGCAGGCGTATTAGGTTCAACCACTGTTCTTGCTATGATATCAGCATCAACAAGCGGTACGCCTAGTTTGGCAAATTCATTCGCAACTGTTGTTTTACCGCTGCCGATACCACCTGTAAGTGCGACAATATAAGTCATAATCATGTTCATATATATTGAAAAATATTAGGTTACACGGATTTTATCTGTTTGTCTTCACGGATGAGATAATACGCAATTTAGACTTATTTACTCGTCATAATTCAAGTTACTGAACTTTCGCAATAAGGTCTGATGCCAACGTTCACTTGCTGCCCATTACATAAATTTTTACACCCTTAGCGATTCATTCGGTTGTTACCTAGCTACTCATCATTTAATTATGCTACCTGTACAATCTTTTATATCATAAATAGATAAAAGGCTATCCTATAATTAAGCTATCAGATTCCTGTTATAACGTTTCCTAAATTGAATATCGGTAAATACATAGCCACCATAATTCCACCTACAAGAAATGCCATTGAAATAAGCAATATAGGTTCTATTCTTTTGAGTAACGTCTCAGTGCGAAAGATAAAATCCTCTGAAAAATGTGCAAATAAATATTGTACGAAATGAATTAATTGCCCTGATTCCTCTGCGACAGCGATAAGTTGGCATGCCATACTAGGAAAGAAAGATTGCTCTTTCATTGCAGTAGAAAGGGAACCTCCTTTCACAACAGAGTGTTGTATAACTAAACAGGCTTGTTTGTAAAATGGATGAACAATTGTATTAGCTGCACACTTTAGACATTCTGTTAATGGTAAACCAGCTTGCAATGTAGAAGATAACATTGAAAAGTACAGTGTAAGGTTGTATTCCCGAGTAAGATTTCTAAATGCAGGGATATAATTTAAAAATTTTATAGTACAAATAATAAATTTTTGTTTGTACCTAAAAAGAGAAAAGGATAGCAGAGATATTGCTAATAGTGGGTATATTACATATTCGGATAACCATTTTGAAACATAGATAAGTAAGCTGGTCATAAAGGGTAAGTCATGACCAAAGCTTTGATATATGGTTTCAAATTGAGGCAGCACATAAATTAACATGAGCAATATAAGTACTGCCGACAGTAAGATTAGGATAATAGGATATCTCAATGACTGTAGGATTTTTTTCTTGGTTTGTTGATGGTGTTTTAGCATCTCAGCGATAATTTTAAAATTCTTTTCATATTGCCCTATTTTTTCTGCTACCTCGACCAAACTCACTATTGTAGGCGTAAAAATAGTTGGTGTTCTTTTAAAATTATTGGCTAGCGAGCCACCTTTTTTTAGGTCATCAATGGCTAATTTGATAATCATTTTCCAGAATGGAGGATGATTATTATTCTGAAGAATATATAAACTTTGGAGTATATTAATACCTGATGATGATAATGCACTCAGTTGATGAAAAAAATGTATCCTATAATCAATGTTTTTCCTGTCGAGAAAAAATACAGATTTAAATGTTATTTTTATTGGCGTTTGTTCTAAGTTTAATAACTCGATGAAAGCACAATTTTTACTTTTAGATATAATAACGTCTTTAATAATAGTATTATTTTTAGATAATGCGATATATGAATAAATAAACATTAATTAGCCTCTATATTGCCAACAACAGAATACAGCTCTTGGAGTGTGGTTTCACTAGATCCAACTAGCCGTAACCCATTTTCAAAAAGGCTTTCAAAATGGGATAAATTGGCTTTTCCATGCAGAAAAAACTCGATAAGTGAATCTTGCTCTAAATATTCATAAATAGCTGTTCTGCCGATAAAACCTGCAAAGCAAAGGTCGCAGCCACTTGCAGACCACTCTTGAACTGAGCGATTGTCATTGATTTGAACGCTTTTGGCGCTTTTAGTCTTACAATTGGTACAAAGTTTACGTACTAGTCTTTGTGCAACCACCATTTTTAAGCAAGAGTTTAATTGGGTTCTATCAATACCGAGTTGTTCCATACGCTCAATGGCACTAAAGGTACAGTTAGTATGTAAAGTCGATAAGACTAAATGCCCTGTTTGAGCCGCTCTTGTCGCGATTTGCGCGGTTTCTTCATCCCTAATTTCGCCAATCATAATAATATCTGGATCTTGCCGTAGTAATGCTCTCAAGACATAAGCAAAAGTTAATCCATATTTGTCATTAACCTGTACTTGATTGATCCCTGAAAGAGGAATTTCAATAGGATCTTCTATGGTTGAAATATTACGTGATGATTGATTTAGATATTCAAGCATACTGTATAAAGTGACGGTTTTACCACTTCCAGTAGGGCCAGTGACTAATATCAAACCTTGTGGTTGAAAAAGTGTTTTCTTCAATTTTGTTAGCAAACTTGAATGTAAACCTATTTGATCGATGGAATATCTCAATTGAGTATTAAGTACCCTGAGAACAAGTTTCTCACCATACAGTGTAGGCATTGTTGATAATCTAACACTGTAATTGTGCCCATCAAGATACCAATTCATCTGTCCATCTTGCGGTAAGCGTTTTTCAGCAATATTCAGCTTAGCTAGGATTTTAATGCGTGCAATGATTTCATTATTAATTTCAAGTGGTGGGGATGCAATAAAATACAATTTACCATCAACGCGTAAACGTATTTTTAAGCCTTGTTTCGTGGGCTCAAGATGAATATCAGAGGCTCTTTTTCTGATTGCCGTTTTTAACATATCTTCAACGAATTCAACGGCAGGAGATGTCGTATTTAATTGTTCATTTTCATTAGGTTGATACTCAGGTTCTGGCTCTTGTATCTCTGAATATTTTTTATTGAAATAATGATCGATTTTTTCTTTAGGCCAAATATCATAACAAACAGGTACACTCGATATAAATCTAAGCGTCGCTAGTACATTGTCTTCAGGTTTATTAGCTGTAGCAATAGATAATCGTTTATTTGTATAATCAATAATAATTATATAATGTTTATCGCAGAAAAACTTTAATTCTTTAAATATGAAATCTCTTTCCCTGGTCGATGTCATAAATTATCCTATTATTAAAAAATAAATGTGTTTTCACATAGTGTTTTTAATTTATCGTCATCACTTTCACAGACAACTTGCCACTTAAATGGTGAACCATCTGTTGATACGGTAGGTGTTAGAGTTGCGGACAAGCCAGAGAGATTCTTATCAGCTTCAAAGGTAATGATACCTGACTTAGCTTCAATGGTTTTTAGATACTTTCCTTTTATATCATTAGGTATATTTTCATTTCCCGAATGACAACTCGTTAAGGCGCCTTTATTAAAAGCACAGATCTCAATATTATTTTTATATGGAAGAAGAGTTTGTAATACATCGGTTATGGCTGCTTTTTGCATATAACCTTGATAGCCCGGTATCGCGATAGCACTTAATATAGATATTATTGCAATCACAACCATTATTTCAATTAAAGAAAATCCTTTTTGATTCATAAAAACCTCCGATTTAAGTGAGTTTTTATCTTAATGAAAAAAGATTAATAATTAATTTAATAAAAAACCGTTTTCGAGTGTTATCGAAAATTAAATTATAGAAATGTGAACTGTTACATTTTCTTGGGAGCAGGTTCGCAGAGTTTATTTAACTGTAAAATAGCGACTCAAATTAATGCGCGGCATGTGATAAATATAGATTAGAAATTGAAGAAAAGAGATTGGTACAAACTGTGACGTAGTTTGCACCGAAAGCCGAGTAACAGTACTGCTGTTATTTTTTAGCGCTGAGTTGGTTTTTAAATTTTAGCCAATCGAAGTAGGGGCCGGGATCAGTTTTACGCTCTGGAGCGATATCGCTGTGACCTGTAATGTTGTCTTTTATATCTGGATATTGGCTTATCAGTGCTTGTGTAATAGAAGTCAATGAATCGTACTGCTCAGTAGTAAAAGGTTCAAAGTCTGTCCCTTCTAGCTCAATGCCAATTGAAAAATCGTTACATTTTTCTTTTCCTTGGTAGATAGATTGTCCTGCATGCCATGCGCGGAGGTTGAAAGGGACATATTGAATAACAGTACCATCACGGCGAATGAGGCAGTGTGCAGAAACACGAAGGTGTTTGATTTCATCAAAAAATGGGTGTTCTTCTGGGTTTAGTGTTCCAGTGAATAGTTGGTTGATATAAGGGCCACCAAATTGCCCAGGAGGTAAACTGATATTATGGATCACTAATAGGGAAGGCGGGGTGTTAGTTGGGCGTTCATCATGATGTGGAGATGGAATATGCGTTACATTTTTTAACCAACCATTCTGTATTTCCATACTCAGTGCCATTGTGTTCTCTTTGTAGTGTTGTTCGTATTCAAAAACTTTTACTCGAGAGATTAGCATATACGTAAAATAATTGAACTCTCTGCGTATTTAATGAAGAGGTATTTATTAGTTTAATTGATTAAAAATGTACTAGAAATTTTATTAAATTCAATTGAATAGTGGCTTGTAAGTAGGTGTAGTGTCAATAACGAAGCTGTCACTTTTTCTGTAAGGTGGGATTTTTGTTGCGGATTGTATCGTTGGCATCCCTTAATTCATGTTTTAACTTGGAGTATGATGAATAACAAATCGGTCAAACAGTAAAGTCCCCATACAAACAAGTGAACTGCGCTCAAAGAGCTTATGGTGGGTTTATAATCATTTTATTGGAGTTGATTAATGGCTACAAGGCGTTATGACGAAAACCAACGACGTGAAGTATTGCTTGAAAGGTTACGTACAGATATCCCGTTTACGGTAAGCAATGCATTAAAAGAAGATCTTGGTCAGGTAGTCGATTATAAACAAGATATTACAGGGCAGCTTTTATCTCCAAACTCACAAGCCGATGCACGGATTATTACCAGAGAAGATGGCGTATTTTGTGGGCAGCAATGGTTAGACGAAGTTTTTAAGCAATTGGGTGGACAAGTAAGTGTGACGTGGCATGTTAACGATGGCGATAAAGTGACAGCGAACCAATTACTGTGTGAAATGTCAGGGCCATCTCAGGTGTTACTTACAGGGGAAAGAACAGCGTTAAACTTTATTCAAACATTGTCTTCAGTATCTACCGTCACCGCAAAGTATGTTGCTGAGCTTGAAGGGACTCGCACTAAGCTTTTAGATACACGTAAAACAATCCCAGGTTTACGAAGCGCATTGAAATATGCAGTCTTAATGGGGGGCGGTTTCAACCATCGTCTTGGATTGTCGGATGCTTATCTTATCAAGGAAAATCATATCATTTCGGCAGGATCTGTCACGCAAGCTGTAAAACTAGCCCGCCAAGCTCATCCTACAGTTCCTATTGAAGTAGAGGTAGAAAGCTTGGATGAATTGCTACAGGCGATTAAAGCTGATGCGGATATTATTATGCTTGATAATTTTACTGTGACTATGATGAAAGAAGCGGTTGTACTTACTGCTGGTAAAGCTGCACTTGAAGTTTCAGGGGATGTGACTTTAGAAACAATCAAAGAATTTGCCGAGACAGGGGTTGATTTCGTTTCTGTTGGCGCTTTGACAAAACATATTAAGGCTATGGATCTTTCTATGCGTTTTATTGAGAAATCATCGTAGGAGATCGATAAAATGAGATATGGCTTAGCCATATCTCAGACTGTTGACAAACATATCATGTTTAGCGGCAGTCGTTAGGGGTTCTGAAATAAACGAGGAAAATCAATTTATCGATTTTCGACAGGATAACGCAGAACGGAAGGCGTACGCTTTACTCTGTTTCGTCAATATCCAGAGAGATGATTGGATATCTCTAGTTCTTTTACCTTTTTATATGGATAAGGACCCACATATAAATAAAGATATAATCGTCATACTTCAAGGTAGGGGGACTATGCGGTGCTCACCGAATCACATAGTTATCTATACCCTTGTCTCTCTTCGTTCGTCGCCTATCTGTATTTCGAATTATTTAGGGTATACACAGTAATAGTTCTATCATGAAATCAAAATAGCGAATGTTAGTTTTTTTAGCTGAGGAATCTCTTCTATTCAGTAGATGTGTTGGACGCTTGGTTTGAGTAAAATAACAGATGAGATGAATATTTAACTATATTGTTAATATTCACTTCTCATAATTTTAATCATTTTCATTTTTGCTAAGCTGCTTTGTTTTTTTAACGGTTAAAATTGAATAATTATTCTGTTTGTTTTCTGCTATATCGTTTCAGTT
The DNA here is from genome assembly GCF_033676985.1 of Providencia sp. PROV236. NCBI lineage: Bacteria > Pseudomonadati > Pseudomonadota > Gammaproteobacteria > Enterobacterales > Morganellaceae > Providencia > Providencia sp. PROV236. Next base: position 1,413,102 of record NZ_CP096297.1, read on the forward strand.
TAAGTAATTTTTACATATTGATTCGTTCTGATTGTTAAGAATAGGTGCTAACTTCGGACGGATTAGTTATCAAAATATGCTATAATTTAAAAAAATCTGTTAAAATTTGCAGGATTTTATGATTTAGCGCAAGGTCTTTATGGACAGTTAGTGAATACTTTGTTACTTTATTAATCCAAACAGAAATTGGTAATACCAATTAACACTGTGCGATAGCTAATCATTAATTACTCACTATGATCATGGCAGGTTATGGCTTACGGTAAAATTCGCCAACCAAAATTATCCGATGTCATTGAGCAACGTCTCGAGCATCTTATTTTCGAAGGGACATTGCGCCCCGGCGAAAAGCTACCTCCTGAGCGTGAACTGGCCAAACAGTTCGACGTTTCTAGGCCATCAGTGCGTGAAGCAATCCAAACTCTCGAAGCTAAAGGGCTACTATCTCGCCGCCAAGGTGGGGGAACATATGTTCAAAAGCAAATGTGGCAAAGTTTTAGCGACCCCTTAACCGAGCTACTCACTGGTAACCCTGAATCTCAATTTGATCTTCTTGAAACTCGTCATGCCCTTGAGGGTATTGCTGCCTATTATGCGGCGTTACGCGGTACTGATGAGGATTTGGAACGCATTCGTCAAAGTTATGAATTGATTATTAAGGCTCAGCAAAGCGGTGATATTGATGCTGAGTCTGACGCTGTTTTGCAATATCAACTGATTGTCACAGAAGCCGCACATAATGTTGTAATACTGCATTTATTGCGTTGTATGGTGCCAATGCTTGAACAAAATATCCGTCAAAATTTTGAATTTTTGTATACCCGTAAAGAAATGTACAAAGCAGTTAGTGAACATCGTGCTCAAATATTCTCCGCTATAATGGCAAGAGAACCTGAAAAAGCACGAGAGGCTTCCCATCGTCACTTAGCCTTTATTGAAGAGTTACTTTTGGATATCAGCCGTGAACAAACGCGACGTGAACGTTCTTTACGCAGGTTACAGCAACATCCTGAATTAAATTAGTAATATAGATTACTGACTGCTGCGTCTGTATTACTGTAACTACTCTCTTTGGGAGTTCAGCGGCAACAACAGCAGGGCCTATCTTTCCGCTATTTTGTGGAAAAGTAGCAGGAAGATAGGCTCCATTTATTCTCTAAATAATTTGAGTTGCAGTTAGGTGACAAGTCCATGAGTTTCTAGGAGCGTACATAAGTATGTGATGAGCAACGAGTGAATGAAGTCACTATCCCTTAACGGAAAGCACTACAACTTGAAGTATGACGAGTAAAAACATTAAAAAATAGATAACAGATAAGGAATACACCATGTCAGATATGTTGAAAAATGACGTGGATCCGATTGAAACTCGCGACTGGCTACAGGCGATTGAATCGGTCATCCGTGAAGAAGGTGTTGATCGTGCTCAGTTCATTATCGAACAGGTATTGAGTGAAGCACGTAAAGGCGGCGTAAATATTGCTGCTGGTGCATCTAGTCATTCTGATTATATCAACACTATCGCTGTTGAAGACGAGCCTGCATACCCTGGTAACATGGATTTGGAGCGCCGTATTCGCTCCGCGATTCGTTGGAACGCAGTAATGACTGTTTTGCGTGCTTCTAAGAAAGATTTGGAACTGGGTGGCCATATGGCATCATTCCAGTCTTCTGCGACTTTATATGAAGTATGTTTCAACCATTTCTTCCGCGCTCATAACAACAATGACGGTGGCGATCTGGTCTTCTTCCAAGGGCATATATCTCCAGGGATCTACGCTCGCGCATTCTTAGAAGGTCGTTTGACTGAAGAGCAGATGAATAACTTCCGTCAAGAAATTGGTGGTAAAGGTCTATCTTCTTATCCACACCCTAAATTGATGCCTGATTTCTGGCAATTCCCAACAGTATCAATGGGTCTAGGTCCAATCAATGCGATCTATCAAGCTAAATTCCTGAAATATTTAGAGAACCGTGGTCTGAAAGATACTTCAGCACAACGTGTTTACGCATTCTTAGGTGATGGTGAGATGGATGAGCCAGAATCGAAAGGTGCGATTACTATCGCAACGCGTGACAAGTTAGATAACCTTGTATTTGTTATCAACTGTAACTTACAGCGTTTAGATGGTCCAGTAACAGGTAACGGTAAAATCGTTAATGAACTTGAAGGCATCTTCAGTGGTGCTGGCTGGCAAGTTATCAAAGTTATGTGGGGCGATCGTTGGGATGAACTGCTGCGTAAAGACACCAGCGGTAAACTTGTTCAATTAATGAACGAAACCCTTGATGGCGATTACCAAACATTTAAATCACGTGACGGTGCGTACGTGCGTGAGCATTTCTTCAATCGTTACCCAGAGACTGCTGCATTAGTTAAAGATATGACTGATGATGAAATTTGGGCGCTGAACCGTGGTGGTCACGATCCGAAGAAAGTGTATGCAGCATTCCAAAAAGCGAAAGAAACTAAAGGCAAACCAACTGTTATTTTAGCTCAAACCATCAAAGGTTATGGTATGGGTGAAACAGCAGAAGGTAAAAACATTGCTCACCAAGTGAAAAAAATGAACATGGATGGTGTTCGCCACTTCCGTGATCAGTTCAATGTGCCTGTTGCAGATGATCAAATTGAAAACCTGCCATATATCACTTTTGAAAAAGATTCAGAAGAGTACAAATATCTGCATGAGCGTCGTCAAGCCCTTGGCGGTTACTTGCCAGCTCGTCGTACTCACTTCGATGAAAAATTAGAAATTCCTGCACTGTCAGATTTCAATCAATTACTTGAAGAGCAATCAAAAGAAATTTCAACCACTATCGCATTTGTTCGTGCGTTAAACGTGATGTTGAAAAACAATTCTATTAAAGAACGTTTAGTGCCAATCATCGCTGATGAAGCGCGTACCTTTGGTATGGAAGGTCTGTTCCGTCAAATCGGTATCTACAGCCCTAAAGGTCAGCAGTATACACCACAGGATCGTGAGCAAGTTGCTTACTATAAAGAAGATTCTAAAGGTCAAATTCTGCAAGAAGGTATCAACGAATTGGGCGCAGGCTCATCATGGTTAGCGGCTGCGACCTCATACAGCACCAACAACCTGCCAATGATCCCATTCTATATCTACTACTCAATGTTCGGTTTCCAACGTATTGGTGACCTGATGTGGGCAGCAGGTGACCAGCAGGCTCGTGGCTTCTTAATTGGTGGTACTTCAGGCCGTACAACCTTAAATGGTGAAGGCTTACAACACGAAGATGGTCATAGCCATATTCAGTCACTGACTATTCCTAACTGTATCTCTTATGACCCAGCATTTGCTTATGAAGTGGCTGTGATCATGCAAGATGGTTTGGAGCGTATGTATGGTGAAAAACAAGAGAACGTGTACTACTACATCACGACTCTGAATGAAAACTATCATATGCCAGCAATGCCAGAAGGCGCAGAAGAAGGTATCCGTAAAGGTATCTACAAACTGGCTTCCATTGAAGGTAGCAAAGGTAAAGTTCAGCTGTTAGGTTCTGGTTCTATGATGCGCCATGTCCGTGAAGCTGCGAATGTACTGTCTACTGAATACGGTATTGGCTCTGATGTCTACAGTGTAACCTCATTTACAGAATTGGCGCGTGATGGTCAAGATTGTGAACGTTGGAACATGCTGCACCCATCTCAAGAACCACGTGTGCCATATGTTGCTCAAGTGATGAATGATGCGCCAGCAGTTGCATCTACTGACTACATGAAACTGTTTGCAGAACAAATCCGTACTTACGTACCAGCAAGCGACTATCGCGTATTGGGTACTGATGGTTTCGGCCGTTCTGACAGCCGTGAAAACCTACGTCACCACTTCGAAGTTGATACTTCATATGTGATTGTTGCGGCGTTAGGTGAGTTGGCTAAACGTGGTGAGATTGATGTTAAAGTCGTTGAAGAAGCGATTAAAAAATACAACATCAACCCAGAAAAAGTTAATCCACGTCTGGCATAAGAGGTAATAATCAATGTCTATTGAAATCCAAGTGCCTGATATCGGTGCTGATGAAGTTGAAGTCACCGAAGTGATGGTTAAAGTTGGTGATAAAGTAGAAGCAGAACAATCTTTGATCACGGTTGAAGGTGACAAAGCTTCTATGGAAGTACCCTCTCCTCAAGCAGGTGTGGTAAAAGAAATTAAAATTGCTGTTGGCGATAAAGTGACCACTGGCAAATTAATTATGGTGTTTGAATCAGCAGAAGGTGCAGCAGCAGCTGCGCCAGCTGAAGCTCCAGCAGCTCCGGCAGCAGCACCAGCAGCAGCGGCTTTGAAAGAAGTAGCAGTACCAGATATCGGTGGCGATGAAGTTGAAGTCACTGAAATTATGGTCAAAGTTGGTGATAGCGTTACCGAAGAACAATCTTTGATCACCGTTGAAGGCGATAAAGCTTCAATGGAAGTGCCTGCACCATTTGCGGGTACAGTTAAAGAGATCAAAATTGCCGCTGGCGACAAAGTGAAAACGGGTTCACTGATCATGGTCTTTGAAGTGGCGGGCGCAGCACCGGTAGCGGCTTCTGCTCCAGCAGCAGCTCCGGCGGCACCAGCAGCTGCGGCAATCAAAGATGTTAATGTACCAGACATCGGTGGTGATGAAGTTGAAGTCACTGAAGTGATGGTCAAAGTCGGTGATAGCGTTTCAGCTGAGCAATCAATCATTACTGTTGAAGGTGATAAGGCTTCAATGGAAGTACCAGCACCATTCGCAGGTACGGTAAAAGAAATTAAGATTGCGACTGGCGATAAAGTGAAAACTGGCTCGCTGATCATGACCTTTGAAGTGGCAGGCGCAGCACCAGCAGCTGCTTCAGCTCCAGCAGCATCAACCCCTGCTCCAGCGGTATCTGCTCCAGCTCCTGCGGCAGCACCAGCAAAAGCGGCTGACAACAAAAATGAATTTGTTGAGAATGATGCTTATATCCATGCAACACCTGTTATTCGTCGTTTAGCGCGTGAATTTGGTGTTAACTTAGCGAAAGTGAAGGGTACAGGTCGTAAAGGTCGTATTCTGCGTGAAGACGTTCAAGCTTACGTTAAAGATGCGATTAAGCGTGCAGAAGCGCCAGCAGCAGCGGGTGGCGGCTTACCAGGTATGTTGCCGTGGCCGAAAGTGGATTACAGCAAGTTTGGTGAAGTTGAAGAAGTTGAACTTGGTCGCATCCAAAAAATCTCTGGTGCTAACCTGAGCCGTAACTGGGTGATGATCCCTCACGTAACGCTGATGGAAGAGGTTGATACCACTGAAGTTGAAGAGTTCCGTAAGCAACAAAACAAAGAAGCTGAGAAGAAACAGCTGGGTGTGAAAATCACGCCACTGGTCTTTGTGATGAAAGCAGTTGCACGTGCTCTGGAAGAAATGCCACGTTTCAACAGCTCTATTTCAGAAGATGCACAGCGTCTGTTCCTGAAAAAATACATCAACATCGGTATCGCAGTTGATACACCTAATGGCTTAGTTGTTCCTGTTTTCAAAGATGTGAACAAAAAAGGCATTATGGAACTGTCTCGCGAGCTGGGTGAAGTTTCTAAGAAAGCGCGTGCAGGTAAACTGACCGCAGCTGACATGCAAGGCGGTTGCTTCACGATTTCTAGTTTAGGTGGTATCGGTACTACCGGTTTTGCACCTATCGTGAATGCGCCAGAAGTGGCAATTATGGGTCTGTCGCGCTCTGCTATCAAACCAGTTTGGAATGGTAGTGAGTTTGTTCCTCGCCTAATGTTGCCAATGTCTCTGTCATTTGACCACCGTGTGATTGATGGCGCTGATGGTGCGCGTTTCATCACGCTAGTTGGACAATTGATGAGCGATATTCGCCGTCTGGTTATGTAATAAATTAGACCGGTCAATTGACCGGTCTGTTTTATTTGGGCTGGGGCAGAGTTTTTCGCTGTTGCAGCGAAAGGTTGGGAGTTGCATCACGCATTCAGCCTTTTCAGGATGTTAACAATTCTGTAAACTGCTCGCGGTGTGTATTTTCCTGTGGGATCATTCGTTTTTGGCTGCCCCCGCAGGACAAAACAAAAAGAGGTCATGATGAGTACTGAAATTAAAGCCCAAGTAGTGGTACTTGGTGCAGGCCCTGCAGGGTATTCTGCGGCTTTCCGTTGCGCTGACTTAGGTTTAGAAACTGTATTAGTAGAACGTTACTCAACTCTGGGTGGCGTTTGTTTGAATGTTGGTTGTATCCCTTCTAAAGCACTGTTGCATGTTGCAAAAGTGATTGAAGAAGCAAAAGCACTGGCTGAACACGGTATTGTTTTTGGTGAGCCAAAAACAGATATCTCTAAAGTACGCCTGTGGAAAGAAAAGGTTATCAATCAGCTGACCGGTGGTCTGGCTGGTATGGCGAAAGGCCGTAAAGTTAACGTAGTTAACGGTCTAGGCAAATTTACTGGTGCTAACACACTGGTTGTTGAAGGCGAAAACGGCAGCACCACTATCAACTTTGATAATGCAATCATTGCTGCAGGCTCACGTCCTATTCAACTGCCATTCATTCCTCATGAAGATCCTCGTATTTGGGATTCTACAGATGCGCTTGAGCTGAAAGAAGTTCCTGAGCGTCTGCTCGTTATGGGTGGTGGTATTATCGGTCTGGAAATGGGTACTGTTTATCATGCTCTGGGTTCACAGATTGATGTGGTTGAAATGTTTGACCAAGTTATCCCTGCTGCGGATAAAGATGTGGTTAAAGTATTCACCAAACAAATCAGCAAAAAATTCAACCTACTATTAGAAACAAAAGTCACTGCTGTTGAAGCGAAAGAAGACGGTATTTATGTTTCTATGGAAGGTAAAAAAGCGTCTGCTGAACCTCAACGTTATGATGCAGTTCTGGTTGCGATTGGTCGCGTACCAAATGGCAAAAACCTAGATGCTGGCAAAGCAGGTGTTGAAGTTGACGATCGTGGCTTCATCCATGTTGATAAGCAAATGCGTACTAACGTACCTCACATCTTTGCTATCGGTGATATTGTGGGTCAACCAATGTTGGCACACAAAGGTGTTCACGAAGGCCATGTTGCAGCGGAAGTTATCTCTGGTCTGAAACATTACTTCGATCCTAAAGTTATTCCTTCAATCGCTTATACTGAGCCAGAAGTTGCTTGGGTTGGTTTGACTGAGAAAGAAGCGAAAGAGAAAAACATCAGCTATGAAGTGGCAACTTTCCCATGGGCTGCTTCTGGCCGTGCGATCGCATCTGATTGCTCTGAAGGTATGACTAAGCTGATTTTCGACAAGCAATCTAACCGTGTTATCGGTGGTGCGGTTGTTGGTGTTAATGGTGGCGAGCTGCTAGGTGAAATCGGCTTGGCAATCGAAATGGGTTGTGATGCAGAAGATATCGCATTAACTATTCATGCTCACCCAACACTGTATGAATCAATCGGTATGGCGGCAGAAATCTACGAAGGTAGTATTACTGACTTGCCAAATGCTAAAGCGAAAAAGAAAAAATAATTTCTTAGGTCGCCTTGATAAATAGCCTGTTGAATTGGTTGTTTATTAGGAAAGTATATAAAAGCCAATGTGGAAACACATTGGCTTTTTTGCTTTTATAGAGAGTTATATTTGTTGATAGGTTTATTTATACTCGTCATACTTCAAATTACAGCGCTTTTCATTAAGGTATAATGACTATATTCACTCACGCTAGTCACATCGTTTTCTATGCGCCTAGAGATTCGTTCACTTGTCACCTAGCTGTACCTCGAATTATTCAGAGCATATATCAATATTAAATAATATTCTTAAATAAGATGTTTATTCAATTATTAAAATTTAATAAACATCAATAATAACCTTTAGTTGACTAATAAAATATTTCGCTCTAATTTCTTTATTCTTTTTCATTTATGCTAATAAGGAAGTTAGTTTATGAGAAATGTGGAAGATTTAGGTACAATCTATGTAACTGCCGATGAATTGCCAGTTATTGAAAGTCCAAGTTTGTATTTTGGGGATGGTTGTTACGGTGAGTGCGATAGTATTACGGACAGGTTTAGAACTGATGATTTGGTTGGATGGTATCATGCTATCAATGATATTATTGATGATATATCGGCTTGTGAAGATGCATCTACACCAATAGATATTGAGGATTTATTAGATAATATATGTTCATTATCAGAAGCAGATTTCAACTCTAGAACGAAAAGGATTCAAGGGCATGTCGATAATCTAAATCAGAAATTATTTGAAATAGAAGCAACTGATGAATGGAAGTTTTTATTAGATCCAGATAATGATCCTTTCAAACAAGAATGCATAATATCTGGCCGATTAATTACTAAAGTATATAAAACGGCTCAAGAGAGGGATGACCTTTTAGTTGGTTATAGTGAAAATATGTCCAATGAAAATTGGAATGATGACTATATATTTCCAGATGGGGATGAGGGTTTTCTTGATAGTTCAGCAAGAAGAAGCCTTATTTACATTAAATATGTGCATAACAAAGTAGCCAATGGCATTAAAGCTAATCAGAGAAATTTAATTAAACTCGGTATTGCAAAAAGCAGCTTTTTTTCTATTCCTGTTCGCTCACTACCCCCTAGCGTAGCCTTGAATCCAGAAATTTCGGATAGTCATATCGCAAGGGGTGTAGAAAATAGATTAAGTTCCATTTGTGATGGTTTAGCAGAAACTTTTGATTGTACTTTTGGAATGAGTTGCTCTAATGATATCGATAACGCAGCTAAAAATCCCAATCTTGGAAAAGAACTTTCAAATTCAGATAAAGTAGAATTAGGTGGTACTGGTTCAGGTACACCAGATGGCTGGGGGCCTGAGGATGAAGCACATGCTAGAACACATCAGATTCCTTCTAAAGAGGAGCTAAAGCAAGGTGCATCTGAAATTAATCGCAACGGCTTAACAAATGCAGGACGATCACTACAAAAGCATGGAGGCAGAGAAGGCTCTGTATACTCGTATTCAAATCAAAAAGCTTCAGTATTGAACCAAGAGGCTAGAGCAATAATTGATGAAATATTAGATAATCCTAATGTAACAATAAAATCTAGAACTGTTTATGAAAATAGGCAAAGAATTGAAGTGATTGATGCTAGATCACCAGATGGTCGAACATTAAGATTTAGTAGAGATGGTAAGAAATTTATTGGTTTTAGAGAACCGTGAAATTGAAAACTAATTGATGAGGGATTTCATGTTAGAATATAGTGTTGGTAGTTCTTTAAATAGAGATGATTTATATGCTGAGCTCTACTTTAATAGTATTCAATGGGGAGAAATATCACTTTCTGAAGATAAAAAAGAGGTAAATATCATTATTTATCCAGACTCGGAAATTTTAGAGTTCAAATATAATGAGTTTTTATCATTGATAGAAAAAGCTAAAGAGCATCTTTTACGGTTAGAGCCTTTAGTTTAATTATTACATAATTAAGTTGATCTCCCTCACTTTTATAGTGGGGGACTTTAATTCAATAAAGAATGTACACATAACGAGCTACTGATGTGAGGATATATAAGGTTTCTAACATTAACAATCTGAAATGATCTCAATTGTATTGATAGATTCCCCAATAAACTATTAGCGTTAAAGAAAAATGAAAAATGAAAAATGAAAAATGAAAAATGAAAAATGAAAAGCTTAGAATTATTTTTTTAAATCCTATGGAATATGAATATTTGGAAGTTGAATTGTTAGGTTCTGATTTATTTAATAATTTTATTGCAAAGCTGCCATTAGGTGACCTGATGTCTATTTTAGTTGAAGTGCGTGATACGCTTAAGAATAAAGATTAGCATTGAATTACGCTCATTTAGATAGATAATTATGGGAAATAATTTAAGTTTCAATTGAAGAGCCTAGATTTTCGTAGGCTCTTTTTTATTGCTTCCCCTCAGCAACCTGGTTGAACTAAAAAAACCAATAAACCCCATAAAATCCATTAAAAAATTTTAAACCAATCGCAATGATTTGCCTTATCAATTAGTCAGATAAGTAAAAATGAGTTATTAAATATAATTTGTGATAAGGGATGAAAAAAGGCACTAATTAGGGTGCTTTCAGTCACGAAATGGATTATAAAAAGTAAGGTCTTAATGGATGCTTATAATGGATTATGATGTTTCAAGCTTAAAAATTACCCTATAAAGTTTGTTAATAGGTTAAGTTAGCAGAAGAATGTTGCTTTCTTGTGAATGAATTAACATTCTATTTAAACTCTGCTATGCTGAACGCCCGAAGCTGGGCATAATTTTACCGCCATTGAGATTATGCGAGCAAATTCCTCTGACCTGGCACCGGATGATAATTTTTGTCAGGATGGTGCAGACAGCCGGGTATATAAATTACAATGAAGCGAGGAGAACGTCGTGCTAGAAGATTACCGTAAGCACGTGGCCGAGCGTGCCGCTCAAGGGATCGTCCCTAAGCCGTTAGATGCTGCACAAGTAGCTGCACTGGTAGAACTACTGAAAAATCCACCTAAAGGTGAAGAAGATTTCCTGTTAGACCTGCTGACCAACCGTGTACCCCCTGGTGTTGATGAAGCAGCCTATGTCAAAGCTGGCTTTTTAGCCGCTATCGCGAAAGGTGAAACCGCCTCTCCTCTTATCTCCCCTGAAAAAGCAGTCGAACTACTCGGCACTATGCAGGGTGGGTACAATATTCATGCACTTATTGAAGCTTTAGACGATGCAAAACTTGCACCTATTGCGGCTAAAGCACTTTCACATACCTTATTAATGTTCGATAACTTCTATGATGTGGAAGAAAAAGCGAAAGCAGGTAATGAGTATGCTAAGCAAGTTATCGAGTCATGGGCTGATGCCAAATGGTTCTTAGAGCGCCCAGAACTGGCTGAAAAACTGACAGTAACAGTATTCAAAGTCACTGGTGAAACTAACACTGATGATCTATCACCAGCGCCAGATGCATGGTCACGTCCTGATATTCCGTTACACGCACTCGCGATGCTGAAAAATGCCCGCGACGGTATCGTACCTGATGATGCAGGTAACGTAGGACCAATCAAGCAAATTGATGAATTAAATAAGAAAGGTTTCCCATTAGCTTATGTGGGTGATGTTGTCGGTACGGGGTCTTCTCGTAAATCAGCAACTAACTCAGTACTGTGGTTTATGGGTGATGATATTCCATTTGTCCCTAACAAACGCGGCGGTGGTGTTGTGCTTGGTGGCAAAATTGCCCCAATCTTCTTTAACACCATGGAAGATGCGGGAGCACTACCTATTGAGGTGGATGTTTCTAAACTGAATATGGGCGATATCATTGATATTTATCCATATAAAGGTGAAGTTCGTAACCACGAAACGGGCGAGCTGCTAGAAACATTTGAACTCAAAACAGATGTATTGATTGATGAAGTACGTGCGGGTGGTCGTATTCCTCTGATCATCGGTCGCGGCTTAACTTCAAAAGCGCGTGAATCATTAGGTTTAGAGCCAACCAATGTTTTCCGTCATGCTAAATCTGTTGCACAAAGTAACCGTGGTTTTTCTTTAGCACAAAAAATGGTAGGCCGTGCATGTGGTCGCCCAGGTATTCGCCCCGGTGAATATTGTGAACCTAAAATGACCTCTGTAGGCTCTCAAGATACGACAGGGCCAATGACACGTGACGAATTGAAAGATTTAGCGTGCTTAGGTTTCTCCGCAGATCTCGTGATGCAGTCATTCTGTCATACTGCGGCTTACCCAAAACCTGTTGACGTGACGACTCACCATACACTGCCTGATTTTATTATGAACCGCGGTGGGGTTTCTTTACGTCCGGGTGACGGTATTATCCACTCATGGTTAAACCGTATGCTACTGCCTGATACTGTCGGTACAGGTGGTGACTCACATACTCGTTTCCCTATTGGTATCTCTTTCCCTGCGGGTTCAGGTCTGGTTGCATTTGCAGCAGCAACAGGGGTTATGCCTCTTGATATGCCTGAGTCTGTGCTGGTTCGCTTTAAAGGTGAAATGCAACCGGGTATCACATTACGTGATCTGGTACATGCAATCCCATTATATGCGATTAAAGAGGGTTTACTGACTGTTGAGAAGAAAGGTAAGAAAAATATTTTCTCTGGCCGTATTTTGGAAATTGAAGGCTTACCAGAGCTAAAAGTTGAGCAAGCATTTGAACTTGCTGATGCTTCAGCCGAGCGTTCTGCGGCGGGTTGTACGATTAAATTAGATAAAGCGCCAATTATTGAATATCTACAGTCTAACATTACCCTCTTGAAGTGGATGATTGCTGAAGGGTATGGTGATCGTCGTACGATTGAGCGTCGTATCAAAGGGATGGAAAGCTGGTTAGCCGATCCGCAACTGCTTGAAGGTGATGCCGATGCGGAATATGCCGCAGTGATTGAAATTGATTTGAATGAAATCAAAGAACCCATTCTGTGTGCACCTAATGACCCTGATGATGCTCGTTTATTATCAGCAGTACAGAACGAGAAAATCGATGAAGTCTTTATCGGTTCTTGTATGACAAATATTGGCCACTTCCGTGCGGCAGGTAAACTGCTTGATCAGCACAAAGGTCAACTACCAACGCGTTTATGGGTTGCTCCACCAACTAAGATGGATGCAGCACAATTAACCGAAGAAGGTTATTACAGCGTATTTGGTAAGAGTGGGGCACGTATTGAAGTCCCAGGTTGCTCATTATGTATGGGTAACCAAGCTCGTGTTGCTGATGGTGCAACGGTTGTTTCAACCTCTACACGTAACTTCCCTAACCGCTTAGGTACTGGGGCAAATGTATTCCTAGCATCAGCTGAACTCGCAGCTGTTTCTTCTTTGTTAGGTCGTCTACCGACGCCTGAGGAATACTTACAGTTTATGGATAAGGTTGATGAAACGGCAGCAGATACCTATCGTTATCTAAACTTTGATCAGTTAGAGCAATACACTGAAAAAGCAGATGGCGTTATTTTCCAAACTGCTGTTTAACCATTAAGTTATACTATTTAAAGGCTCTGAAGTGTTCAGAGCCTTTTTTATTACTATTGTAATAGTGTGGGTTATGATTGAGGAATTAATTATCAAAATGAGCATCAACAATAGTTTGATATTTCAATTAGGTTCAAATCGGGATCTCGAATATAAATGGATAAAATATCCCCCATTGCGCCTGTGCGTTTGATGGGCCCATCAATGATAGTTACTTTTTGATTTTGAATATGTTCAATAACCTGTTCTAGCGGTATGTCGCTGATAAAGCATAAATCAAGTGAGCCAGGGACAGGCAAGTGAGCTTTAGGCTCAAATTCTTGACCGTACTGGTGAATGTTTATTTTTTGTTGACCAAATTGTATTGCATAGCGCTGTTCACCAAATGTGACTAAGTTCATTTTCAAAACACGGGTGTAGAAATCAATACATAAATTTTGATTCGTGGTCGTTAACACTAAATGGTCGATATGGTTAATCATAAGCCAGTCATCCCTCCAAATATTCTTTATAATTTACTTAGCTTAATTACTTTGCAATTACTCCCATTTCTTACCTCATTCATTTTAGTTTAATACTTAGATGTGTTGGCGATTTCTGTGCGCTTTATGGCATAACAATATTATTTTTATACCAACAATAATACGTAACTAAGGGTATAATTAAGCGTAATAACGTCTGGTGGAGGTGAGTTATGGATTACCAATTTTTTCAAGATATTACAGGCGAGATATCAGCAAAATTTTCGATGGATCATGAGGCGATTGGTTATTGGCTTAATGAAGAGGTAAAAGGCGACTTAAACTTACTCGAAGATATTGAACAAAGTTACGAGTCAGTTAAAGGTAGCGAAAAACAGTGGGAGTTGATTGGTCACGAATATACACTGTTTTTGGATGAAGAAGAGGTGATGATCAAAGCGAATCAGCTCGCTTTCGAAACGGATGGATTGGAAGAAGGAATGAGTTATTATGATAATGAAAGCATCGCATTTTGTGGCATTGATGACTTTCTTAGTATGCTTAATGAATATAGACGATTTGTCTTAGAAAATAAAAGGCAATAAACTTTTGTTTTGATATGTTGTCAGATTTTAGCAATTACAGTTATTATTCGACAGTGATACCACATGATTAGCCTGTCAGAAGGTTAAGTTTTGGGAGAGTGTGGTTATTTTATTCACAATATTGTTCAATTTAAAAACTCGAGGGCTTTATGAATACTGATGATGTTACAGGAGCGTTGAATAACGCAACCAGTTGGTTTGCGGCAAATCAGGATCTGTTAGTTCAGTATGTGGTGAATATTGTTTCTGCCATTATCATATTAATTGTCGGTATGATGATTGCGAAATGGGCAGGTCGTGGTTTACACCGTATCATGACTCTTCGCGGCATTGATGCGACAGTGAGTGATTTCTTATCTGCCATTGCGCGTTATACTATTATTGCCTTCACATTTATTGCCGTACTTGGCAAAATTGGTGTTCAAACGGCATCGGTAATAGCCGTAATGGGGGCCGCGGGTTTAGCAGTTGGTTTAGCGTTACAAAATTCACTGGGTAACTTTGCTGCGGGCGTTTTATTGGTGGTATTTAGACCATTACGTGCGGGTGAATATGTGAAGATTGGTGCAGTTGAAGGTACAGTACAAAATGTACAAATCTTCTCTACAACACTGAGAACCGCGGATGACCGTATTATTGTCATCCCTAACGGTAAAATTATTGCAGATAGTATTATTAACGTCTCACGTGAGCCAAATCGTCGTACTGATATTACAGTTGGTGTTGCTTATGATTCAGACATCGATGTAGTGAAAAAAGTGTTGGGTGATATTGTTGCGGCTGATAGCCGTATTCAACATGATAAAGGTGTGACCATTCGTTTGAATGAAATGGCACCATCATCATTGAATTACTTAGTGCGTTTTTGGACCACGAATGGCGATGCATTGCCTGTTTATTGGGATCTGATGGAAAACTTTAAACGCGCTCTTGATGAGCACAAAATTGGTATTCCTTTCCCGCAAATGGATGTCTATTTGCACCAACAATCACAAACTGTCGTCAAAAATCAATCTGCTGAATAATCGTGGACTGAGCGTCATAACAGGGTTGCGTATGTTGAATACGTTACCCTGTTTTCATTTCTTCCTTTCTTATCATTTTTATACCTCATCGCGAAAGTAGTTTTACTAATGTTCTATAAGAATTAATAATTTTCACTAATAATTTTTTATCGATAGAATTGTCGCATAAACAGTGAATAATTATTTGGAATGAGTGCATGTTTACTATTTATCTACAGGGCGCTTTACTTGGGGCAGCGATGATCCTTCCATTAGGACCACAAAATGCCTTCGTATTACAGCAGGGCAGTCGAAAGCAATATCATATTATGAGTGCATTTTTATGCTCTTTAAGTGATACGTTATTAATCGTTGCAGGGGTATTTGGTGGTAGCGCTTTACTTAGCCAATCTGAAATATTGATGCAGCTGATTACATGGGCTGGTGTTGGATTTTTAACATGGTATGGGTATGGTGCTTTTCGTAGCGCATTTAGTCGCGACGATATGGTGTTAAGCGCAGAGCATCAAATCGCTAGTCGTTGGCGAGTAATCATAACGTTGTTTGCCGTGACATGGCTTAATCCACATGTTTACTTAGATACTTTCGTGGTGTTGGGGAGTGTCGGCGGTCAATTAGAAAGCCAACTACGCCCTTGGTTTACAGCGGGAGCGTTGACGGCTTCATTTGTTTGGTTTTTTGCATTAGCGATGTTAGCGGCATGGTTTTCACCTGTGTTAAATAAACCGTTATCGCAACGTATTATTAATGTATTTGTTGGCACAGTAATGTGGTTTATTGCTATTCAATTAGCAAAACAAGGATTAGGGTATTAAGGATAATTGTAATTTCTTATTAATCTGAAACGAACTTTACATTGTATGTGCTAAGGTTTATGTAGGTTGCTAGTGAGTGATAATATCACGGCAACTTTCTTGTTATTATTTCTTAGGAGGTCCTGTGAAGTTAAAGTCTTTAGTTCTTGCCGCCATGATGGCGGGTATTGCGGTTCCAGCTATTGCACAAGCCAATCCACTTCCTGAAGGCCCACATATTACGACATCAGGTAATGCAGTTATTAAGGCATCACCTGATATGGCAACATTAAATATTAATGTTGAAGTTACTGAGAAAGATGCAGCAGCCGCTAAAACAGGTGTTGATAAGCGTGTTGCTGAGTATTTTGAGTTTTTAAAACAAAACGGCATTGAAAAGAAAGATATCAATGCTGCTAATGTGCGTACTCAGCCTAAATATGAGTATGACAAAGAATCACAAAAATCATCAATTGTGGGTTATACGGCGGTTCGCTCTGTTGAAGTTAAAGTCACTAAATTAGATCAGCTTAATACACTGCTGGATGGGGCTTTGAAAGCGGGACTAAATGAAATTAATTCGGTTCAGTTTGGTGTGAATAATCCACAACAGTATCGTGATGAAGCACGTGAAAAAGCAATTAAAAATGCGATTGAACAAGCTAACGCATTGGCCAAAGGTTTTAGTGTTCAGTTAGGGCCTGTATACAGTATCAATTATCGTGCTCCTGATGCGGTTCCATACCCAGCACCAGTGATGAACTATCGTGCTAAAGCTGTACTTGCTGCTGCTCCTGAACGTGATGTTAATGAAACTTATGAGCAGCAGAGTATTGATTTTAATGACCAAGTTGATGTGGTTTTTGAGTTAAAACGTTAAATCTCTTCTTGTTTCAACATTAGGCGCCCTGTTTTGAGTAGGGCGTCTGTCACTTTCTTCATCGTGCGGCTTTCTGGTGCAAAACGATGCCAGTAAAGCATACGACGTTGATATAGCCCCGGTGTTAAATCTACTAACTCACCATTTTTTAATTCATTCGCTATCTGCAAATGTGGGATCATACAACAGGTTGACCCTTGTTTGGCTAATTGCACAAATGCTTCTGATGAATTCACGATATGGCAAGGGACACTCCCCGGCGATAAACCAAAGTTTTGCTGCACAAAAGCTTGATGCATATCATCAAGATGGTCGAATGCGACAGCCGGCGCTTTAAGCAGCGATGAGCGCGTGACGCCATCAGGGAAATAAGTTGCGGCAAAGTCTGGTGACGCAACAAAAAGGTAATCCAAAGCCCCCAATTTGTCGACAAGGCACCCCGGTAGGGCTTGTGGTTGAATACTGATCGCACCAACTACTTCACCGCGTCTTAAACGCTCTTGGGTACGCGTTTCATCTTCCACTTGGATATTTAAGCGTATTGGGCTATTACGTAACACAGGGTTGAGGGCCGGTAACAGCCATGTTGCTAAGCTATCAGCGTTGACCGCAAGCGAAAGCAGTAGTGGCGTTGAACCACCATTTTCATCACCAAGCCATTGTTCTTCCAATAATTCTACTTGATGCAACAATGCTAGTAACTTTTGCCCTTGCTCAGTGGGATGCGGTGGCACTGTCCGGACAAGTAGCGGCTGGCCAAATAGGTTTTCTAATTGCTTGATCCGTTGTGAAACAGCTGACTGCGTAATACACAGTTTTTGAGCTGCGCGCTCAAATCCTCTTTCACGAATGACAGCATCCAGTGCTTGCAACGCGCGGTAATCAGGGCGCTTCATTGGGGATATTCTCCTTGTCGTTATTCTATGGGTTAATATGCCATAATTTATTGCAGAACACTTGAAATATTAATGACATTGTATAAATCACAGAATATAGCGAACAAAGCTGAACTTGTTGGGTGTACAGTATATACTACTAACACTAACTTCATTGATATTTTAAATAGCAAAAGGCATGGGCATGACTCAGGACGAATTAAAAAAAGCAGTAGGTTGGGCAGCATTAGATTACGTAAAACCTGGCACGATTGTTGGCGTAGGGACGGGTTCTACCGCTTCTCATTTTATTGATGCACTTGCGACAATGAAAGGTCAGATAGAAGGTGCAGTTTCGAGTTCAGAAGCGTCTACTGCAAAACTTAAGGCGTTAGGTATTCCTGTTTTAGATTGTAATGATGTTGATTCATTAGATGTTTATGTCGATGGTGCCGATGAAATTGATCATCACATGAATATGATCAAAGGCGGTGGCGCTGCGCTAACTCGTGAAAAAATTGTTGCTGCCATTTCTAAAACATTTGTTTGTATTGTCGATCAATCAAAGCAAGTTGATGTATTGGGTAAGTTCCCACTTCCTGTTGAAGTGATCCCAATGGCTCGCAGCTACGTGGCGCGTGAGTTAGTAAAATTGGGTGGAACACCTGAATATCGCCAAAATGTCGTTACCGATAATGGTAATGTGATTTTAGATGTTCATAATTTAAGCATTGTTGATCCTGTTGCCCTTGAAAATAAAATTAATGGTATTGCAGGTGTGGTCACTGTTGGCCTGTTTGCGAATCGCGGGGCAGATGTTGTATTGATGGGTACCTCTGAAGGGGTTAAAACCATTAAATAGCGTTTAAATGTACCTCAGATGAACATAAACCAGTGATTATTTTACTGGTTTATTTTTTTTATGAGTAGATAGATATTTTTAATATTGATTTTTCTGGTATTAACTATTAGTAAAAAAATTCACGATTTTTTATTTATCACTATTTTGGTGATATATCTCACACTAATGCTTATAACATAGGCAAAATCCTTATTTTGTGTTACCGCCCCTGATTTTCTTCCGTATAACTTCTTTTTCTTCGCGCTAGATAGTTAGGGCTAGGCAAACGATTGTATTGATACTGTGCCATTTTTTGCTATGTTGGTAGTCGGAGATTCATCTGTTACGAATTTTAAGCATGATAGGGTAGGGGAAATGGTCAAGGTATCTTTGGAAAAAGACAAAATTAAGTTTTTATTATTGGAAGGTGTTCATCACAGCGCGGTGGATAACCTAAAAGCAGCAGGTTATACCAATATTGAATATCACAAAAGTGCACTGTCGGATGAAGAATTAAAAGAAGCCATTAAAGATGCGCGTTTTGTCGGTATTCGCTCCCGTACTCATTTGACTGAAGAAGTTTTTGCTGCGGCTGAAAAATTGGTTGCGGTAGGTTGTTTCTGTATTGGGACTAACCAAGTCGATTTAGATGCTGCGGCTAAACGTGGGATCCCTGTATTTAATGCGCCTTTCTCGAATACTCGTTCCGTTGCAGAGATGGTACTTGGCCAATTACTATTATTACTGCGTCGTATCCCTGAAGCAAACATGAAAGCCCACCGCGGTATTTGGGAAAAACAAGCAAAAGGTTGTTTTGAAGCACGTGGTAAACGTTTAGGTATTGTAGGCTATGGTCATATCGGTACTCAGTTGGGGATCTTAGCTGAAGGTATTGGTATGGATGTTTACTTCTATGATATCGAAAACAAATTACCTTTGGGGAATGCAACACAAGTTCGTTCAATGGCTGAGCTATTAAATATGAGCGATGTGGTGAGCTTACATGTACCTGAAACACCAAGTACTAAAAACATGTTTGCTAAACCGCAATTTGAATTGATGAAGCCAGGGGCCATTTTTATCAATGCTTCACGCGGAACAGTGGTAGATATTCCTGCTTTAGCGGATGCATTAGAAAGCAAGCATTTATCAGGTGCTGCGGTAGATGTGTTCCCAACAGAGCCTGCCGGTAACAATGATCCGAATGACCCATTCGTCAGTGAATTAATTAAATTCGATAATGTGATATTGACTCCACATATCGGTGGTTCGACGGAAGAAGCTCAAGAAAATATCGGGTTAGAAGTTGCGAGCAAATTAGCCAAATACTCTGATAATGGTTCTACATTATCTGCGGTCAACTTCCCAGAGGTTTCTCTACCGGTACATACTGAAGATACTAACCGTCTATTGCATATTCATGAAAACCGTCCAGGCATAATGAATAGCATTAACCAAGTATTCACAGAGAACAACATTAACGTTGTTGGTCAGTATTTGCGCACTACAGGTAATGTGGGCTATGTAGTGATCGATATCATTACTCAGCAGCCTGACCAAGCTGATGATATTTTGGTGAAATTAAAAGAACTACCGGGCACTATTCGCGCTCGTTTATTGTTCTAATTAATCAATTGTTGTCTGCTTGTCATCTGATGGCACTGGTTACCAGTGCCATATTTTTTGAGGGGTGATAATTTCTGGCAGTGGAATATCCCAGTGTGCGGCAGGCAGTGACTTCACATATTGGCAGTCATGCGCTAACCCTATAGGATAAAAACCTTTGTGTTGCCAATTTGCCAATGTTCTATCATAAAATCCTCCCCCCATACCTAAGCGTTGGCCTTGTTCATCAAAAGCGACCAGAGGGATCATCATAATATCGAGCTGGTTTGGTGGAAGCACTTGAGTGACATCGAGTGGTGGTTCTTCAATATTAAAACGGTTTTTAACTAAGTTAGTTTCAGAGGTATAACGCAAAAATAATAGATTGTTTCGATTGAAAGGATGTAAAACAGGGAGATAAACGTTTTTATTTTGCTGCCATAGTGCGTTAATTAGCGGCAGTGTATCGATTTCACCATCAAAGGAGAGAAATAATGCAATATTGTTAGCTTGGCTGACTTTCGAGTGCAATAAAGCATGTTGCATGATCTTTTGTGCGGCAGTTTGCTGTTCAATAGCGTTCAGTTGTTGGCGTTTTTTTCGAGTAGACTGGCGAATTTGATAACGGGTAGCTGATAGTTGATCTTCCATGGTTTCATATACCTCAGAAATAATCGAATAAATTACCGCAAGTGTAACGTAATAATAGAAACAAAGGTAAAGACAACACGAAGGGAAAAATGGGGGTCTCCAAGATGCCGTTGTAGGCTGTAACCCTTGAACCCTTGGTTCAAGGTGAACGTAGTTTAGCTAACCTTTAGGCTTCCTGAGCGGATCAGGCGTGCTCACCAGCGCAATAACCACATTCTATTTTTTTGAAATATCGGCTCAGGGGACTCACCCACTGACGCGCATCTCAGAGAAATTCTGTTGAGTACTTGTTGCTACTCTATGGACTTCATTGTATGAAATTGGGATGAAAATGCAACCCCATTTTCATATATTTTTTTATACTAATGTATGATTTTTAAGCAAATTTAGCCAATAGGCAAAACCTGTCTCTCAGTAATTTTTACCTGATCGTGTAATGCTTGCTCGATCGTCTGTTGCAGCATTTTTATCTTCTCTTCCATATTATATGCATAATCACGCGTTTTTGTCTTTTCTTGTGTTAATTCGTGACATACGTTCAATGCAACAATAAAAATAAGCTGCTCTGTATTTGTTACACCGCTTCTATCTTTAAGATCTTGTAAGCGCTGTTCAAGCTCTTGAGCGGATGCAATTAATGCTTCTTTTTGTTCAATAGGGCAGTTGACTCTCATTGAGCGCCCAAATATTTGAATGTCAACCGGCTGTGCGGACATGATCCCTCCATACGAATAATACTCGCCGACAAATCTGTGTTCGGCGCCAAAAAAATATACTCGTCATACTTCGAGTTACGGGGCTTTGCGTTAAGGTATAGTGAGTACGTACGCTTAACTCGTTGGGTCATAGTGTTGATCTATGCTCCTTGCCTACCTGCAATTCGAATTATTTCGAGTATACACCCGTTATAACCCAAGTTGCAGTACTGATAGCAACCGTTCAAATTATTCAGAGTCTGGAAATTTCGCTAGATAAAGCGCTTGATTAATAATACAGATCACAAAAGCTTACTGGTATAGCGACTACCCTTGATGGTAGCATATCATGAATGATTAGCTAACATGACGAATTCAGATGTCTATACAAAAATCTTTACCAAACTATGAAACGTTGGACACTCTTCTCCAACAAAATTCCATTGCGCTTACAGCCGCAGAAATTCACGGACTGATTACCGGACTTATTTGTGGTGGAAGCCGTGACCAAGGTTGGCAGACATTAGTTCATGATCTGGCTAATGATGGACTGGCTTTTTCTCAAGTAATTGCTCAGCCATTACGTGATCTCTATGACACCACCTATGAAGCATTAGATGACAGTAATTTTACCTTTTCTATGTTATTTCCTAATGAGAATGCATCAGTGTTTGATCACGCTGATGCCTTAGCTGGATGGGTGAATCATTTTCTATTAGGGCTTGGGGTCGCTCAGCCTAAACTCGCAGAGAAAAAAGAAGTTAGTGAGGTGATTACTGATTTACGTAACATTGGCATGCTGGGTTACGATGAAGACGAAGATCAAGAAGAGCTTGAGCAGGCGCTAGAAGAAGTGGTTGAGTATGTCAGAGTGGCAGTACAGCTTTGCTATATCACTTTTACTGAAGGTAAAAAAGCACCAACGGATGTTGAAAACAACAAACCAACGCTCCATTAAATGCCATCAACGTAAGATCTATTGTATTCAAGATGTAGCCGATAATGCTACATCTTGTTTGATGGGAAGTATATTTGCTTATTTGAGCTAAATAGCGGTTTATTCAGTAAAATTAATACAGGTTAAGTGACGGCCGTTATATGCTTTAGCATTAGCTACAAGGGCATACTATTAATTCAACAATCTAAATAATAAGGCAGAAACGGTATGAATAAGCAGGAATTTATTTCTCGTCGTAACGCATTATTGGCTCAGATGGAGCTAGCAAGCGCCGCTATTATTTTCTCAGCACCTAGCGCACAACGCAATGCGGATAGTGAATACCCCTATCGTCAGCACAGTGATTTCCTGTATTTGACAGGGTTTAGTGAGCCAGAAGCCGTATTGTTACTAATCAAAAGCGATGAAAAACATAGTCATACCGTACTTTTTAACCGTATACGTGATCTTACTGCTGAAATTTGGTTTGGTCGTCGTTTAGGCCAAGAGGCTGCTCCAGAAAAACTGGGTATTAGTAAAGCATTGCCTTTTGACGAAATAGAAGAACAGTTATATCAATTATTGAATGGCCTTGATGTTATTTACCATGCTCAAGGTGAATTCGAGTATGCAGATAAATTAGTGTTTGATGCATTAGAGACCTTACGTAAAGGTAGCCGTCGTAATTTACGTGCACCGTCAACGATGATTGATTGGCGTCCACTCGTGCATGAAATGCGTTTGTTTAAATCTGAAGCAGAGATAGCCACGTTACGTAAAGCGGGTGAAATTTCAGCATTGGCGCACATTCGTGCCATGAAAACTTGTAAGCCAAACATGTTTGAATACCAGTTATGCGGTGAAGTAGAATATGAATTTACTCGCCATGGTGCACGTTTCCCATCTTATAACACCATTGTTGGTAGTGGTGAAAACGCCTGCATTTTGCATTACACAGAAAATGAATGCGAAATGAAAGACGGTGAAGTGGTCTTAATTGATGCAGGGGCTGAATTTGATGGCTATGCAGGCGATATCACACGTACATTCCCTGTAAATGGTAAATTTACCAAGCCGCAACGTGAGCTGTATGAAATTGTGCTCAAGGCACTAAATACCGCCTTAGAATTGTATCGCCCTGGTACAAGTATTCATGAAGTCACACAAAAAATTGTGCGTATCAAAGTTGAAGGGCTAGTTGAGCTAGGTATTTTACATGGCGACGTAGATCAATTGATCGAGAACAAAGCACTATTTCCATTCTTTATGCATGGTTTAAGTCACTGGTTGGGATTAGATGTACATGATGTTGGTTTCTATGGCGCCGACCGTGACCGTATTTTAGAGCCGGGTATGGTATTGACGGTGGAGCCTGGGCTGTATATCGCACCAGATGCAGATGTACCTCCTGAGTATCGTGGCATTGGTATCCGTATTGAAGATGACATTGTGATCACTGAAAACGGCAATGAAAACTTGACTGATTTAGTCGTCAAAGATCCTGATGAAATAGAAGCATTGATGGCAAGCGCTCATTAAGCTTAAGAGAGTAGTAAAAGGTAATTAACACAACATGAATGTGATTATTGTGGGTGGTGGAATGGCGGGTGCAACCTTGGCACTGGCCATTTCTGCGTTAAGCCAAGGGAAGTTATCAGTTTCGCTGGTTGAAGCTTCTTTGCCAGAAGGCGAGCATCCGGGGTTTGATGCCCGAGCGATCGCACTTGCCCATGGAACCTGTCAGCGGTTAGCTAAAATTGACATCTGGGAAGCGCTTGCTGATTGCGTTACACCAATAACCCATGTTCACGTTTCCGATCGCGGTCATGCAGGGTTTGTTAATATCAATGCACAGGATTACCATATTCCTGAATTAGGTAATGTCATTGAATTGTATGATGCAGGAACTCGATTATTCGAGTTATTAGGCAAAGCGGCAGGTGTTACATTATATTGTCCTGCAAAAGTAGAAACTATCCAGCGGCATAGCGATTATGTTGAGGTCACTTTAGATAGTGGCGAAATACTCACCGGCGCATTGCTGGTAGCGGCCGATGGTAGCCATTCGGCAGTAGGGCAGGCTTGTCATATGCAATGGCAGCAAACTGATTATGGTCAAGTGGCGATTATTGCCAATGTGAAAACGTCGATTGATCCTCAAGGTAGAGCTTTTGAGCGTTTTACTGAGTTTGGTCCGTTAGCGCTGTTACCTATGTCTCAAGGGCGCAGTTCACTAGTTTGGTGTCATCAACAAGAACAAGCTGACACCATCAAAATGTGGGATGATAAAACGTTTATTAATAAGCTTCAGCAAGCGTTTGGCTGGCGTCTTGGCAAAATCACTCAGGCGGGAACACGTTTCTGTTATCCGCTATCATTACGTAAGGCTTTAAACCCAATTAGTCATCGTACTGTTTTGGTCGGTAATGCCGCACAAACACTGCACCCAATCGCAGGACAAGGTTTCAACCTTGGTATTCGTGATGTGATGCAATTGGCCGAGTTAGTGGTTAAAGCCTATCAGAAAAATCAAGATATTGGCGCATATGCACTGTTGAATACGTATCAACAAGCCAGAAGCATTGATAGAGAAAAAACCGTGACCATGACGGATGGATTAGTGAGAGTTTTTGCCAACCGTTGTTTACCTTTAGTGGTTGGACGCAATTTAGGTTTAATGGCAATGGAAATGTTGCCATCAGTACGCGATGCACTAGCTCGCCAAACACTTGGCTGGGTAGCGGAACAATAACCACAGAATTAATAGGAGAAAGTATGCAATCATTTGATGTGGTTATAGCCGGTGGTGGTATGGTCGGCTTAGCGCTAGCTTGTGGACTAGAAGGTACAGGGTTACGTGTTGCGGTCATTGAGAATCATCCCGCCAAAAATACATTTTCAGAGAATGACTCGTATGCGCTGAGGGTATCAGCAATTAATGCTGCAAGTGAGAAACTACTAACTTACTTAGACGTTTGGTCATCAATAAAATCGATGAGAGCTTCCGCCTATAAAGGAATGGAAGTATGGGATAAGGACAGTTTTGGTCGTATCCAATTTTCCGCACAAGAGCAAAATTTATCTCATTTAGGCCATATTGTTGAAAATAACGTGATCCGTGATGCATTATGGCAAAAAGCAGCGGCTATGCGTAATGTCACATTATTAGCACCTGCCACCATTCAAAAAGTGGTATGGGGGGAAAACGATGTCTTCATTACATTGGCCGATGACTCTATGCTTACAGCTAGGCTTATTGTCGGTGCAGATGGTGCAAATTCATGGTTACGTGGTCATGCGGATATCCCGCTCACATTTTGGGATTATGAACATACAGCGTTGGTTGCAACGATTCGTACCGAGAAGCCCCATGATTCAATTGCTCGTCAATCCTTTGATGGAAAAGGCATATTAGCTTTTTTACCATTGAGTGATCCTCATCTGTGCTCAATAGTATGGTCTCAGCCAGCTATTGATGCCGCTAGACGCCAACAAATGGACAAAGTTAATTTTGAAAAAGAATTAGCCGTTACTTTTGATACTCGTTTGGGGTTGTGCCAACTGAAAAGTGAACGATTAACGATCCCATTGACGGGGCGTTATGCAAGGCAGTTTGCAGCGCAGCGTTTGGCATTATTAGGTGATGCCGCTCATACCATTCATCCACTGGCTGGGCAGGGCGTGAATTTAGGCTTTATGGATGTTGCAATGCTGTTAGGTGAAATCAAACGTCTTCATCGTGAAGGTAAAGATTTCGGTCAATATCTCTATTTACGCAGTTTTGAGCGCCACCGTAAACACAGTGCGGCAATGATGCTTGCTGGCATGCAAGGCTTCCGTGAACTCTTTGATGGTAATAATCCAGCCAAGAAACTCTTGCGTGATGTCGGCTTAATTTTAGCGGGTACTTTGCCGAGGGTAAAACCGCAATTGCTCAATCATGCAATGGGTCTATTTGATATGCCTGAGTGGTTGAAAAAGGCTGAGCCTGATCTCTCTAACTAAACTTATCGATTAATTATTGGCAGAAAATCAACGTTGAACGACGGAGAGCTGCCAATATTTCCTCGCCTTATCCGCCTATACTCGTCAGCAGGGCTTTTCATTGAGATATCATTGGCCACGTTACATTTGTCGAGTCATATCGTTTATCTATTCCTTCTGATTATCTTTTGCTTATTACCTATCTGAATTTCGAATTCTTTAAAGAATAACCATATTTTATGACCGATGAAGGATCATGAAAAATCAACTTATCACTGTTATTTTTGGTATTAATGATTGAGAAATTCTAATCACAATCGATTTTCGCATTAGTTTTACTAATTTTATGGTTCAGTGCTAACATTGATTTTTAGTTAAGAACACTGTGGATATGATGATTTACTCTACTGTTTTGTATTAAACATAGTGTTATTGAGTGATCATTCTCAATTTTTTAACAAATTTCGCTGGATTATCTTCTCTGTAATCAGTAATACAGAGAGCTGGTAGCCCTATTTTTTTTAATGGTTTCTTGCTAAAAACAGTGGTAGTTTTTAATAAGATGTTATCGTTTGCGTAGCGTGACTGGCTGTGTAGTGATGATCCTCTTTACTGCACAGAATGGTAGCGCTCACCCTATCATATTCAAAAATGTAAAGAGGGTATTCATGGCAAAGCAAACCCCGTTATATGATGAGCATATAGCTTGTGGTGCAAAAATGGTGGACTTTCATGGTTGGATGATGCCACTGCATTACGGTTCACAGATCAATGAACATAATATCGTCAGAACCGATGCTGGGATGTTTGATGTTTCCCATATGACCATAGTCGATTTACATGGCGAAGGTTGTCGTGACTTTCTTCGCTATTTGTTAGCAAATGACATCGCCAAGTTGACAGAGAAAGGTAAAGCACTTTATACGGGGATGCTAAACGCCTCTGGAGGCGTGATTGATGATCTGATTGTTTATTACCTAGATGACCATTTTTATCGTCTAGTGGTGAACTCCGCAACGCGCGATAAAGATATCGCATGGATTGAACAGCACGTAAAATCCTACGTCGTTTCTATTGAAGTGCGTGATGACCTCGCTCTACTGGCCGTTCAAGGCCCTACTGCACAACAAAAAGTCCATTCTTTACTATCCGAGTCTCAGTGTGCACTGATTGCTGATATGAAACCTTTTTACGGTGTGCAAGCTGGCGACTTATTCATAGCCACAACAGGTTATACCGGTGAAAAAGGGTATGAAATTGCGCTTCCTAAACAGCAAGTCGTCGATTTTTGGCGTCAACTGATTAAAGCAGGTGTCCATCCAGCCGGTTTAGGTGCAAGAGATACGCTACGCCTTGAGGCTGGTATGAATCTCTATGGACAAGATATGGATGAAACTATTTCTCCATTAGCCGCTAATATGGGATGGACGATTGCTTGGAAGCCTGAAGAACGCCAATTTATTGGTCGTGAAGCATTAGAAAAATTAAAAGAGCAAGGCACTGAAAAATTGGTCGGTATCGTTATGCATGAAAAAGGCATTTTACGTGCAGGGCAAACAGTGCGCTTTACTGATGACTTAGGTAAGTTACAAGAGGGCGTGATTACTAGCGGTTCTTTCTCTCCGACACTTGGATTTAGTATTGCTTTGGCGCGTGTGCCAAAAGAAATACAAGACAGTGCGATTGTTGAAATTCGTAATCGAGAGATGCCAGTTCAGGTCGTAAAACCGGGATTTGTACGAGAAGGGAAAGCCCTCGTTTAGTTGTCGCTATTGATTAATATTTGACGTTAAAAATTCGAACATAAGAGTGAGGTTAATGATGAGTAATGTTCCTGCTGAGCTGAAATATACCCGTGAACATGAGTGGGTACGTCATGAAGGTGATGGGGTATATACCGTAGGTATTACTGAACATGCCCAAGAGCTATTAGGCGATATGGTTTTCGTCGATCTACCCGAAGTGGGTAGTGCAGTGGATATTGGCAGTGATTGTGCGGTGGTTGAATCCGTAAAAGCCGCTTCTGATATTTATGTACCACTGACGGGGGAAATTGTTGAAGTCAATGAGGCGCTGAATGATTCGCCTGAATTAGTCAACGAGCAACCTTATCAAGAAGGCTGGATCTTCAAAATTAAAATCTCTGATGAATCAGAGTTGACAGACCTGTTAGACGCTGATGCTTACTCAGCATTACTTGCGGAAGAAGAATAAACCGTTAAGCGCCCCGTAATGAAGACATTATGGGGCGCTTTTCTTTTATACCGGCCATATTTCAAGTTGCAGCGCTTTTTGAAGATAGGGGGATGAGACTCTTTTTGTATGGGGTCGCTCTATTTTCTATGCTTCTAGCGACTCATTCGTTTTGTCGCTTAGCTACAGCTCGAACTATTTAGAGTATAAGCTTACCCTTTTTGCAGCAGATATAGGAATGGGAATACAGATATGACGATGTCTCTGAGTCAATTAGAAAACCGTTCAGAATTTATTCAACGCCACATTGGTTCATCAGAAGAACAAGTTAAAACCATGTTGGACACAGTTGGTTCGGCATCTCTTGATGCTCTGACGGGCAATATTGTACCGAAAGCGATTTTACTTGCTGAACCACCAAGAGTGGGGAGCGGTGCGACAGAACAAGAAGCGCTTGCAGAACTTAAAACGATTGCGAGTTTAAATAAAAGGTATAAAAGCTATATTGGTATGGGATATGCCCCATCAATATTACCGCCAGTGATTTTACGTAATCTACTTGAAAATCCAGGTTGGTATACCGCTTATACCCCTTATCAGCCTGAAGTATCCCAAGGACGTTTAGAATCGCTGTTAAATTTCCAGCAAGTGACCATTGATTTGACTGGCTTAGAATTAGCTTCAGCATCATTGTTGGATGAAGCCACTGCGGCGGCAGAAGCGATGGCGATGGCAAAACGTATTAGTAAGCTTAAAGATGCTGAACGTTTCTTTGTTGCCGATGATATCCACCCACAAACACTTGATGTTGTTCGTACTCGCGCTGGTACATTTGGTTTTGAAGTGATTGTCGATAAAGCAGAAAAAGTACTGGATCATGAAGGTATTTTTGGTGCGTTATTACAACAAGTTGGCACGACAGGTGAAGTACACGATTACACTGAGCTGTTTGCTAAGCTAAAAGAACGCAAAATCGTGAGTTGTGTTGCCGCAGAGATGATGGCACTGGTGTTGCTAACAGCTCCGGGTAAACAGGGAGCTGATATTGTTTTCGGTTCTGCGCAACGCTTTGGCGTGCCAATGGGCTATGGTGGCCCACACGCGGCATTTTTTGCTTGTCGTGATGAATTTAAACGCGCGATGCCGGGACGTATTATTGGTGTATCACGTGATGCGGCAGGACATACTGCGTTTCGGATGGCAATGCAAACCCGCGAACAGCATATTCGCCGTGAAAAAGCCAACTCCAATATTTGTACATCGCAAGTATTACTTGCCAATATTGCTGCAATGTATGCCGTTTATCATGGCCCGCAAGGTTTAAGATTGATTGCTGAGCGCATTCATCGTTTTACATCGATTTTTGCTCAAGCGATACAAGAAGCAGGGTTAACCCTGCGCCACAATAGTTGGTTTGATACTTTAACCATCGAAGTTGCTGATAAAGCAGCGGTATTGGCTCGTGCAGAAAAAGCGCAAGTCAATCTTCGAACAGATGTTCATGGTGCGGTTGGCGTTACATTTAATGAAACAACCATTCGCCAAGATTTAAATGATTTATTTGCTGTGATCACAGGTAGCGAGCAAAAATTAGATTTTGAAAAACTGGATAAACAGGTTGCTGCTCAGGAACAAGCGATTTCACCGGCGATGAAGCGTAATGATGCTATTTTATCTCATCCAAACTTTAATCGTTATCACAGTGAAACCGAAATGATGCGCTATATGCATAGTTTAGAGCGCAAAGATTTGGCATTGAACCAAGCTATGATCCCGTTAGGCTCATGTACGATGAAGTTGAATGCCGCAGCAGAAATGTTACCTATTACTTGGCCTGAGTTTGGCGAAATGCATCCGTTTTGCCCACCAGAGCAAGCTCAAGGCTATCATCAAATGATCGAGCAGCTATCCCACTGGTTAGTGCAACTCACTGGCTATGATGCGGTGTGCATGCAACCTAACTCAGGTGCTCAAGGGGAGTATGCTGGATTATTAGCGATCCGCCGTTACCATGAAAGCCGTAATGAAGGGCATCGTAATATTTGTCTGATCCCCGCATCAGCACATGGTACCAACCCTGCATCAGCTCATATGGCAGGTATGGAAGTGGTTGTGGTACGTTGTGATGACGAAGGTAACATTGACCTTGCTGATCTACGTCAACAAGCGGAGAAACACAGCGCCGATCTTTCTTGTGTGATGGTAACTTATCCATCAACTCATGGTGTGTATGAAGAAAGCATCAAAGAAGTTTGTGAAATCATCCATCAGTTTGGCGGCCAAGTGTATCTTGATGGCGCTAATATGAACGCACAAGTGGGCTTGACGACACCTGGCTATATTGGTGCAGATGTTTCCCACTTAAACTTACATAAAACTTTCTGTATTCCACATGGCGGTGGCGGTCCGGGTATGGGACCAATTGGTGTTAAAAAACATTTAGCACCATTTGTTCCGGGGCACTCAGTCGTTGAGCAAGAGATGGTGACAGACCAAGGTGCTGTTTCAGCCGCACCATTTGGTAGCGCATCAATCCTGCCAATTAGCTGGATGTATATTCGCATGATGGGCTCGTATGGTTTAAGAAGAGCTAGCCAAGTGGCGATTTTAAATGCGAACTATATTGCTAAGCGTCTGCAAGGTCACTATGACATTTTGTATACTGGTCGTGATGGCTATGTCGCTCATGAATGTATTGTTGATTTACGTCCAATCAAGAAAGACACAGGTATCAGTGAACTGGATATTGCGAAACGGTTGATTGATTATGGTTTCCATGCACCAACCATGTCATTCCCTGTTGCTGGAACATTAATGATTGAACCTACAGAGTCCGAAAGTCTAGTTGAAATTGATCGTTTCATTGATGCAATGCTCTCTATTCGTAGTGAAATAGATAGGGTTGTTAAAGGTGAATGGACACTTGAGGACAACCCTTTGGTTAATTCACCTCATGTGCAAACTGAGCTTGCAGGGGAATGGGATCATGCATATAGCCGTGAACTTGCGGTATTCCCTACAGAAGCGACTAAAGCGAATAAATATTGGCCAGCAGTAAAACGCTTGGATGATGTGTATGGCGACCGCCATCTGCATTGTTCCTGCGTACCAATTGAAGACTATGTTTAATTGATACTGATTTAAATCAATGTGGTAAGTTAGCTCCCCGATAGCGATGTTATCGGGGAGCTTTGTTTTTTAACGCTCAGAAAATTATT
Source organism: Providencia sp. PROV236 (assembly GCF_033676985.1). Classification (NCBI taxonomy): domain Bacteria; kingdom Pseudomonadati; phylum Pseudomonadota; class Gammaproteobacteria; order Enterobacterales; family Morganellaceae; genus Providencia; species Providencia sp. PROV236. The sequence continues at coordinate 1,444,850 of NZ_CP096297.1, forward strand.
CTTTAAAATAACTTTGTCGTATTTTTAGGCAAAACACCCGATGATTTCATCGGGTGGCTGACAAAAATACTGAAACTTCTTACAACAACCAGCCTTTTTGTTGAGCGGCTTCTAATTGTGGCAATAGCTGTTCCCAAAACTCAGGGAAAACTTCCTCAATAAATTCATTTCGAGCAATAACTTGCTCTAAACGAATATTATTTTCTACCCAACTTTGGCCTTGATTGTGTAAATTCAATAGCATTGGAATGGTTCTATCGATCACATTAGCAAATTTTGCATCTAATGTTTCAGCGGCATCATACTCATTCCATAAGGCTAAAAATTGTTCGTTTTGTGGGGAAGGCAGTAAGCCAAAAATACGCACAGCGGCTTTAATTTCTTGTTCACGGATAGCATCACGTGCAGCAATGTCATAAACCAACACATCACCTGCATCGATTTCAACAATGTCATGTACTAGGGCTAGTTTGATGGCATGGTCGACATTTACACCTTTAACATAAGGGGCAAAGCTCATGGCTGCCATTGCGAATTGCCAGCTGTGCTCAGCCGTATTTTCTTGTCTTTCGTTGTTCAACAGCTTATTTTTGCGATAAACACTTTTTAGTTTATCTAATTCCATTAAAAACTGAACAACTTCGGTAAACCCGCCAAAATTCATGACTTCAACTGGCTTATTACCATTTACAGATGACATAAAAACCTCAATTATTTTTCTTCTTCCAAAGAGTAGGGCAACGGTTGAATGGTTAGATGGCTTTGTTCATCACCCGTAACGCGATATACGCTGTCTGCTTCCATATCATTATTCATAATGATTTGAATATTAATTTCACCATTGGCTAATTTAACGGCTGCAAGTACGTTACCTGTGCGACGCCATTTGTCGCCAAGCTGCCATTCTACACCATCGCCAACCGCAGGTACCGACTCTGCTGTACCTTTTAGCCAATACATAGCACGTTTATTCGCACCGCGGAATTTAGCCCTAGCAACCATTTCTTGCCCTGTATAGCAGCCTTTTTTAAAGCTGATCCCATAAGGTAGAGCTTGTAAGTTAGTTGCTTGTGGTAAGTGTTGGGCACTACTTTCCTGATCGATAACCGCATAACCCGCTTCGATTTCGAGTGAGAGCCATTGCTGATCATCCGTTGTGGTTTTGATAGCATCTGCTAATTTTTGTGCAGTAGCTTCATCTGTAACGATCAAGAAGCGCTCATTCGGCAAAGAGAAATGTAATAGGGTAGAATTACCATCAACAACCACTTGGCTCTCATCATCTGGGAGTGTGCTAAAGAGTGTTGATAACGTTTCGCGGGCACCTTTTCCTGCCACAGCGAGTAATTTCAATTCGCTTTTTTGCTCAAAAGTGATTTTTGAAAATACGGCATATTTTTTCAGTTCAGCCAATTGACTTTCAATGACGCTACTTCTTTCTATGTAAGAGAAGCCGTCAAGGTGATGGAATAGGCGTAAATCACTCCACATTTTCCCTTTAGGGTCGCAATGTGCGGTTAAAGTATGTTGTGTTGATGTCAGCGCATCAACATCAGCAGTAACTTGGCCTTGTAGATATTTTTGAGCGTCAAGTCCATGTAAATGAACGAGTCCCCAGTTTTCCAGTGAAATCAATATAAGTGGTAAAGACTGAGAATCGAGAGGGAATGAGGGTAAGTGAGTAACGTCAGTAGTCATGATTTCACCTGTATTCTTTCATTTCAGAAGGGGGTTAATGGTAAAATAGCTGGATAACATTGCAAGTAATTATTATGATGCACTATCAATTATTTAATATTTTTAATCGGTATTCTTGGATAAAAACGCGATAGTATGATGGAAATTGGTAACATTGTATTCTACATCATGTTTTCTTGAGTAATAATCTGTTAGAGTACTAAAAATAACCAATCTTATCAGTTAACTGCAACAAAATAAGGCCGTAGTGGAATGGATATAGAGAACAAAGCAAGAATTCATTGGGCTTGTCGTCGCGGAATGCGCGAGTTAGATATTTCCATCATGCCATTTTTTGAGTATGAGTTTGATAGCCTTTCTAACAAAGATAAACACACTTTTGTTCGTTTACTTGAATGTGCTGATCCCGATTTATTTAATTGGCTCATGAATCACGGTCGTCCAGAGGATGAAGAGCTGTTTAGTATGGTTAAACTGATCCAGGAAAGAAATAAAAATCGTGGTCCTGTGGAAATCTAATCTCTCCATTTCATGGAAAACTCAATTTTTTTCAACCTGTATTCATGGGATAGTCGGCTTCATCTTATTAGTTGCACCATGGGCTCCGGGTAACTCAATGGTATGGTTACCCTTGCTGGTGATTGTGATCGCAAGTTGGGCAAAAAGCCAAAAAAACATCAGTAAAATTAAAGGGGTTGCAGTCCTCGTTAATGGTAACAAAGTACAATGGAAAAAGAATGAGTGGAGTATTGTCAAACAGCCGTGGTGTACTCGAGTTGGTACATTACTTACGTTAAGTGCGCTACAAGGGAAGCCACAAACAATCCATTTATGGGTGGCGAGAGATTCGTTATCGGAAGAGAATTGGCGTAATTTAAACCAACTGTTACTGCAATATCCAGATATTTAAAGCATATTGCAGTAATCGGCAAAAATTTCGGCCATTATCACAGTAATTCTTCGAGCTCAGTTAGTACCTGCATACACCATTGGGCGATACGTTCATCTGTTTCATCAAATTGATTGACATCATCCAGTGCTAAGCCGACAAACTGGCTGCCATCTTCCGTCAGTGGTTTAGGGCTTTCAAACTCATAGCCTTCTAGTGGCCAAAAACCAATAAATTTGACACCAGTAGGCTTCAATTGATGGTAAAGCATCCCTAGTGCATCAAGGAACCACTCACTGTAGTCAATCTGATCACCCATGCCGTACATAGCAACAATTTTGCCGCTAAGTTTAAGATTGGGAAGCGCGTCCCAAATTGCTAGCCAGTCTTCTTGTATTTCACCGAAATCCCACGTAGGGATACCCAAAATGAGAACGTCATACTGTTCCATTAGCTCAGGTGGTGTATCGTTAACATTATGTAATGTGACTAAGTTATCACCAAGGATATCGCGTATTTTCTCTGCGACGATTTCGGTATAACAAGTGCTAGAACCGTAAAAGAGACCTATTTTCATGTTAATGTAACTAGTTTTCATTGCAGTAGAGAGGTATTGTAACAGAATGAAGCGAATTCAGGCATAATGATTGTGTGATCGCGAAGAGGAAGATAGGGCACGTGGAAACAAAACAACTTAATCCATTGATTGAACAATTTCTTGATACTATTTGGTTAGAGCAAGATCTTGCTGAAAATACATTGGCATCTTACCGTTTAGATTTACAATTATTAGATAAATGGTTAGAAGCAAATAAATTAAATTTAGAAAATGTTCAATCAATAGATTTACAATCCTTTTTAGCTGAACGAATTGATGGTGGTTATAAAGCAGCCAGTTCGGCGCGGTTATTGAGTGCGATGCGCCGGCTATTTCAGTATTTTTATCGTGAAAAAATACGCTTAGATGACCCTTCAGCTGTGATTGCTGCACCTAAAATACCTCAGCGGCTACCAAAAGATTTAAGTGAACAACAGGTCGATGATCTACTTAATGCACCCGCAACGGAAGATCCTTTGGAGCTACGTGATAAAGCCATGTTGGAAGTTTTGTATGCTTGTGGCTTGCGTGTATCAGAGCTGGTGGGCTTAACCTTTTCTGATATCAGTTTACGCCAAGGGGTGATCCGTGTTGTGGGTAAAGGTGATAAAGAAAGATTGATCCCATTAGGGGAAGAAGCTATTTATTGGATTGAAAAATACATCCAAGAAGGGCGATCCGATCTTTTAGGTAGTAAAACCAGTGATGTGCTGTTTCCAAGTAAGCGTGGCACGAAGATGACTCGGCAGACCTTTTGGCACCGTATTAAGCATTATGCGGTGATCGCGAATATTGATTCCGAAGCGCTTTCCCCTCATGTTCTGCGGCATGCTTTTGCCACACATCTATTGAACCATGGAGCGGACTTACGCGTTGTACAGATGTTGTTAGGTCATAGTGATCTTTCAACTACCCAGATTTATACGCATGTCGCAACTGAACGTTTGCGCATGTTACATGAGCAGCATCATCCTAGGGGGTGATGTGCATGATAAGGATAATTATGAAACGTAAATTATTATTATGGGCAGCTTGTTTCGCAGCATTCTCTGTGTCAGCCCATGCGGCCACTGATGATAAAATTATCGAAGAAAAACTCGCTAAATATAATTTAGTGGTGGAGTCGATTAAACCATCACCGATTGTGGGTCTGAATACTGTTGATACATCAGATGGCATTATTTATGTAACTGATGATGGTAAATACTTGGTACAAGGCCCTATTTATGATCTTAGTGGTCAGGTACCTGCGAATATTTCCAATCAATCATTGATGAAAAAAATTGAAGCGCTAAAAGATCAAATGATTATTTTTAAAGCGCCAAAAGAAAAGTATGTAGTGACAGTCTTTACTGATATTACCTGTGGTTACTGTAAAAAACTGCATGAATCCGTTGGTGAGTTAAATGAAAAAGGGATTACCGTACGTTATCTTGCATACCCTCGTCAGGGGTTAAATCACCAATCAGCAAAACAGATGGCTTCTATTTGGTGTAATGCTTTACCACAAAATGCGCTCACTAAAGCATTTAAAGGTGATGAAATTGCTATGATTGATGACTGTAAAATTGATCTAAGTAAACACGTTAATTTAGGCCGTCAATTTAAAATGACAGGAACACCCGCAATCGTATTACCCGATGGGCAGCTACTATCAGGCTATTTAGCACCTGATGATCTTTTAAAGATACTTGAACAAAAATAGTTAATTACTGTGAATGTAGAAACCTTTTTGCGTCAGCGCACATTAACCGATGATATCAAAGCACTGTCAGGCTTCCCCGAGATCCTCCAACGTGTATACGCTCATCGAGGCATTACTGATCTTGCACAGTTAGAGCGTAAAGCCTCTAATTTATTAGATTATCGTGCATTATCAGGGGTAGAGAGTGCGCTATCATTACTGTATAGCACATTAGAAAACCAAGGACGTATCACCATCGTGGGTGACTTTGATGCTGATGGTGCAACCAGTACCGCATTAGCTATCCGAGCACTCACCAAAATGGGGTATGTAAACTTAAATTATATCGTTCCTAACCGTTTTGAAAATGGTTATGGGTTAACGCCATTGGTGGTAGAAGAAGCCTATAAACGAGGCACAGATCTTATTGTCACGGTGGATAATGGTATCTCATCCCATGAAGGGGTTGAGGAAGCGCATCGTCTTGGTATTAAAGTTATTGTGACTGACCACCATTTACCGGGAGAACTATTACCTAACGCAGATGCCATTATTAACCCTAATTTAGTCGGTTGCCAGTTTGCTTCAAAGTCGCTTGCAGGCGTCGGTGTTACATTCTATTTGATGTCGGCATTACGAGCCAAACTTCGCCAAGAAGGCTGGTTTGCCCAGCAAGGGCTTAGTGAACCCAATTTAGCTGAATATCTGGATCTTGTTGCATTAGGTACCGTTGCGGATGTGGTTCCACTGGATACCAATAACCGAATTTTAGTGCATCAAGGGCTAAATCGAGTAAGAGCAGGTCGTTGCTGTGCGGGGATCAAAGCATTAATTGAGGTTTCAAAACGTGAATGCTCTCGTTTAGTAGCTAATGACTTTGGTTTTGCCTTGGGGCCTCGTTTGAATGCGGCGGGTCGTTTGGATGATATGTCAGTGAGTATTGAGTTATTACTGACTGATGATATGGCTTATGCACGAGAGCTGGCTAATGAATTGGATGGTTTAAACCAAGCACGGCGAGAAATCGAAGCGGGTATGCAGCAAGAAGCCTCAGTTTTGTTTAACCAAATCGAGTATGGCGATAGCCAATTACCGAATGGGTTAGCGATTTATCACCCTGAATGGCATCAAGGGGTTGTTGGTATCTTAGCGTCGAGGATCAAAGAGCAATACCATCGGCCTGTGATTGCTTTTGCACCAGCGGGTGATGGAACGTTAAAAGGATCTGGGCGCTCAGTCCAAGGTGTGCATATGCGTGATGCTTTAGAGCGCTTGAACACGCTACAGCCGGGGTTGATGCAAAAGTTTGGTGGCCATGCCATGGCGGCAGGTTTAAGCCTTGAAGAAACAAAGTTTGAGTTGTTTAAACATCATTTTGAATTATTGATGGGTGAATTAATTCAACCTGAGCAATTAGCAGGGATAGTGTGGAGTGATGGTGAATTAGCACGCAGTGAGTTCACCTTAGAAACCGCCGAGCTTCTGCGTGAAAGTGGTCCGTGGGGACAATCATTCCCTGAGCCAGTATTTGATGGTCACTTCCAATTGCTACAGCAACGTTTAGTCGGTGAACGTCACCTTAAACTAATATTAGAGCCTGTAAATGGAGGGCCAATGTTGGATGCCATCATGTTTAATATTGATGTGCGCCGTTGGCCGGATAACAGTGTTAAACGCGCTAAAATAGCCTTTAAATTGGATGTTAATGAGTTTAGAGGTCAAAAGAGTGTTCAATTGATGGTGGAACATATTTGGCCTGAATAATTCTCCTTGTTTACTGACTATGATTTATTCCGCTATTAGGTTTTTATGGCGCTATAAATTGCGGGGGAATTCCGATATAATTGACAGTTTGTGAAGAATTCATTCTATTAAATGACCCAACATAAGACATTGAAAAATGACGTTTGAAATTAACCCAGTAAAAAGTAAGATTCAGGACTTGTCTGACCGGACGGTGGTTCTTAGGGGGTATCTTTGACTATGATGCCAAGAAAGAGCGCTTAGAAGAAGTTAACGCGGAGCTAGAACAACCTGATGTTTGGAACGAACCTGAAAGAGCGCAAGCCTTAGGTAAAGAACGTTCCTCACTTGAGGCGATCGTCGATACCATTGATCAGCTAACTCAAGGCATTGAGGATGTTGAAGGTTTACTTGAACTCGCTGTTGAAGCAGATGATGAAGACACCTTTAATGAAGCGGGCGAAGAGTTAGAACAGCTACAACTGAAATTAGAACAATTAGAGTTTCGTCGGATGTTTTCAGGTGAATACGACAGTGCTGATTGTTATATTGATTTGCAGGCTGGTTCCGGTGGTACTGAAGCCCAAGACTGGGCAAGTATGTTAATGCGTATGTATCTGCGTTGGGCAGAATCGAAAGGCTTCAAAACAGAAATTATTGAAGAATCAGACGGTGATGTGGCGGGTTTAAAATCTGCAACAATTAAAATTATTGGCGATTACGCATATGGTTGGTTGAGAACAGAGACCGGTGTGCATCGTTTAGTACGTAAAAGCCCATTCGACTCAGGTGGCCGTCGTCATACATCGTTTAGTTCTGCTTTTATATATCCTGAAGTTGATGACGATATTGATATTGAAATCAACCCAGCGGATTTACGGATTGACGTTTACCGCGCCTCTGGTGCTGGTGGTCAGCACGTAAACAAAACTGAGTCAGCGGTACGTATCACCCATATACCAACTAACATTGTGACTCAGTGCCAGAATGACCGTTCGCAACATAAAAATAAAGATCAAGCTATGCGCCAGTTAAAAGCCAAGCTTTATGAACTGGAAATGCAGAAAAAGAATGCAGATAAACAAGCGATGGAAGAGAACAAATCGGATATTGGCTGGGGCAGTCAAATTCGTTCTTATGTTCTTGATGATTCGCGTATTAAAGATTTACGTACTGGTGTGGAAACGCGTAACACGCAAGCCGTACTGGATGGTGATTTGGATAAATTCATTGAAGCTAGTCTAAAAGCTGGCCTGTGAGGAAAAAATGTCTCAGCAGCAACAACAGGGTGCAGAACAAGCTCCCGATTTGAATAACGAATTAAAGACCCGTAAAGAGAAACTGGTTACTTTACGTGAAAAAGGGATCGCGTTCCCAAATGACTTCCGTCGTGAAATCACTTCTGAGAAGATCCACGCACAATATGATGAGAAATCAGCAGAAGAGCTGGAAGATCTTAATATTGAAGTTTCAATTGCAGGGCGCATGATGACTCGTCGTATTATGGGTAAGGCATCATTTGCAACCTTGCAAGATATGGGTGGTCGTATTCAAATTTATGTTTCTCGTGATGATTTAGCGGAAGGCATTTATAACGAACAATTTAAAAAGTGGGACTTAGGTGACATCCTAGGCGCTAAAGGCCGCTTATTTAAAACCAAAACGGGTGAGCTGACAGTTCATTGTCATGAAGTTCGTTTATTGACAAAAGCACTGCGCCCATTACCTGACAAATTTCATGGCTTAGCGGATCAAGAAACGCGTTACCGTCAGCGTTACCTTGACTTGATCGCGAATGATGAATCACGCCACACCTTTATGGTGCGTTCTAAAATCCTATCTGAATTACGTAATTTTATGGTAGGTAAAGGTTTCATGGAAGTTGAAACACCAATGATGCAGGTGATCCCTGGCGGTGCATCAGCACGTCCATTTGTGACACACCACAATGCACTAGATATTGATATGTATCTGCGTATTGCGCCTGAACTGTATCTAAAACGTTTAGTTGTTGGTGGTTTTGAGCGTGTGTTTGAAATTAACCGTAACTTCCGTAATGAAGGTTTATCACCTCGCCATAATCCTGAGTTCACCATGATGGAACTCTATATGGCCTATGCTGATTACCGTGATTTGATTGATTTGACAGAAGAACTGTTCCGTACTTTAGCGCAAGAAGTCTTAGGGACTACCGTTGTCAAATATGGTGAGCAAGAATTTGATTTTGGTAAACCATTCACTAAATTGACAATGAAAGAAGCAATTTGTAAATATCGCCCAGAAACCAATGTCGCGGATCTGGATGATATGGATAAAGCCGTTGCGATTGCTCAATCTCTTGGTATTAAAATTGAAAATAGCTGGGGATTAGGTCGAGTTCAATGTGAAATTTTTGAAGAAGTTGCCGAAAGCCACTTAATTCAACCAACTTTCATTATTGAATATCCAGCTGAAGTTTCTCCGTTAGCACGCCGTAATGATGATAATCCATTCATTACTGACCGCTTCGAGTTTTTCATTGGTGGTCGTGAAATTGGTAATGGTTTCTCTGAGTTAAATGATGCTGAAGATCAGGCAGAACGTTTCGCTGAGCAGGTTCGTCATAAAGATGAAGGTGATGATGAAGCGATGTTCTATGATGAAGATTATGTTACTGCATTAGAACATGGCCTACCGCCAACAGCGGGCTTAGGTATTGGGATTGACCGTATGGTGATGTTGTTTACTGACAGCCATACGATCCGTGATGTTATTTTATTCCCTGCATTGCGCCCATCTAAAGCTTAATAAGTTTAAAACTTATTATTTCTCAATGAATGCCCAGTTAACATACTGGGCATTATTCTATTTGATCGCCATCAAATTGATTAATTAATAAATCAATACAATTAGTAATTGTTAAATTATTACTTAAATAAAACTATCTGGATAAATGCCTAAAGTGAACGATAGGTGAGCGATGATTAACTATCTATCGATATAGGTAAAAATACTAGGCAAAATAAACTGCTATATATGAACATATAATGTGTATCTTCACTAATGTATCTAATGAAGCAAGATGAATAGATAAAACACATAAATTTATTTTTTTGTTAGAAATTATTTCTGAACTGAAATATTTGAGTTATCTGGATAATCAACCTGTTATCATTATCCTGAACGTAATATGGATTGTTTATTAAATAAAAGTTTCAAATAAGTTTGTTAGATGGTAGTTTTTGCTATAGCTATTTATAAAACTCAAAATAAGAGTTTTTGAGTTATTTTGTTACATGAAAAAATAGTGTGGTGGATTCCAATTTAGTGCTAAGATTAAAATAATTAACCTAAATTTATGAGATGTCTCTATTTCTAGATTGGGGCTTATAGAAAATAGCTAGGTTTTAGCTTACACTAGGTTTCTTGGATGTCATTATAATAGCGAAGAAAAAGTGCTGGTAAGGTAACCATATGTTCTCAAACAATAAATTTTTTGTTGCGTCCTTGCTTTTAGCTGGGACTGCGATGCTCTCTGGCTGTTCTTTGGGCTATAACACGAACAATACAGAAAAAACTCAAGTTACAACTCCAACTACACCCGTTACTGCGCCTGTAGCTGCACCTGCACCTAAACAGCAGCAAATGGATTACGCTTATGCTGATTCGCAAGCAGTTTTAAATACAGCAATCAGTAACAAGCCTATGGAAACAGCGGCAACCAGTTTAAATGATACTGGAAATGAAAAAGAGTCATTTCAACATTTAAATACTTGTATTAAAGAACTTAATGCACTGAAAACTTTGTCACCTAAAGATTACAACCGCTTAGTTGGCTCATTTAAAGAAGTCAGTGAAATTAATCAACTTTATAAACAAGTATCCTCAACGGCGAGCCCAGATACGATTGAATTATTACAAATGGCAATAGAAGCTAAAACAAAAGTGCTTTGTGCCAAAGTGCGTTATAACTCAGTTCTATCAACCGAATCAACTTTGGAAAAAATTAGTGGATTATGAGAATTAACCTAAGACTTTGTGTCTCTTTGGCCATTTTTTCGGCTGCTTTTAGCCAGTTTGCTAAGTCGGATAGCTTTAATAATGTCATTGATGACTTCGATATATACCTGCAATTAGAGCAGGAGGGACAAGTCCCACAAAAGCCATTGAATACTCAAGGTCAAGGTTATGATTCATTTTTATCTTTACCGCTCGCTCCTGAGCCAAAAGAAAAAGCAAAATCTGCGGTAAGTAAAAAAAATACAGGGCAAGCAAAAGGCTCTGTACGTACGCCATCGAATACGCAGAGAGTCGTGAATAAGCAGGTTCAGCCAAAAGTTACGACGCCAAACACCACTACGCCAAAAGAAGTGGCAATGGTGTCTTTGTCTGAATGTCCTATGCCAGAAAACACAGTAGCGCAACAAACGGGTTCAGCACGCCAGTCTTTGCTATTGTCATCTTATCCATATTTATTTGATTCTAAGCAATGGCATCCGCAGTATTTATCACGTGATTTTGCTAAATACCAAATCGTATTAGATCCTTTAGGGCTCTATTCCTCTCGGTTCTCGGCATCATCATTAGCCGACAACGACGCTTATTTGCAACAGCTAGCAGACCTACTTGCTCAGCAGCAAGCAACTCATTTATTTAAATTTGGTGCTGCTCAGGGAGCAGGCCAGTTAATTGCTTATCATCAGCTATTAACAGATAGGCAGTTAGTTGAAAAACTGATTGCACACAATAAGACGGTCGCAGAGTTAAGCCATGCTATTGCTGAAAAACAATTTGAAATAGAACGTATTAATAGCGAGCTAACTGAAAATAAAAATCAAATTGCCTTATTGCAAGAACAATTAAAAGCGACAGATGATAAAGAAACTATCGTATTACTGACTGATGAATTATCGTTAGCCAAAAATACCATCACTGAAAAACAAAATAATTTAGACCTTCTAACTTTACAAAACGAGCAAGCTCAACAAGTCATTAAACAACTTGAGTTAAAACTCGGTGAAAGTGTTAAAGCACAAGCTGTCGCTGAAAGTCAATTAGCAGAAAAAGATAAACAACTTGAACAAGCAAAATTAGAGTTTGAGAATACCCAAAAACAAGTTGAACAATTGACTGCACAAATTACTCAGTTAGAGGCTGATGCAAAAGAGCAAGCTGAGCGCTTAAATAAAAACAGTGATGAACAAGTTAAATTAGTGACTGCTTCACTAAATAAACAACAAGAACTACTGAAGCAAAAAGAAGAAGCTCTGCAATCAGCTCGCGATGAGCTTATAAAACAGCAAGAAGCAGCAAAACAGTTAGAAGATAAATTAAAAATTGCTCAACAGCAGCTTCAAACGCAAAAAGCTGAACAAGAGACGCTGACAAAACAGTATGGCGACAGCCAGCAGGCGCAACAACAGCTGAAAGCCAAACTGGCCGAGAACGAAAACGCGTTTAGCGCGGCACAAGCGCAACTGAAGCAAGCCAATAGCGATGTGGCATAGCTGCAAAAAGAGATCGAGAAACAGAAGCAGTTGATGACGCAAGCCACTGATCAGCAGATAAAAGCCTTGAGTGCTGATCTGGATCAGCAATTGGCTCAATTGAAGCAAAAAGAAGCGGCGTTGCAAAAAGCGGAAGCGGAGAGCCAAGCGACCCGAGAGGCTCTGGCGAAGCAAGATGCGGCGGCAAAACAGCTGACACAGCAAAACCAACAACTGTTGGCTCAGTTAAAAGAGCATGAGCAGCAGGCCAGCAAGCTACAAACTGCCTTGGCGACACAAACAGCGCAAGCCGAGCAGAAGAAAAATGTGGAAGCCGAGCTGAAGGCTCTGCAACAGCAGTTACAGACGCAAAAAGCGGCGCAAGAGGCCGTGACAAAACAGTATGGCGACAGCCAGCAGGCGCAACAACAGCTGCAAGCCAAATTGGCCGAGAACGAAAAAGCGTTTAGCGCGGCACAAGCGCAGCTGAAGCAAGCCAATAGCGATGTGGCGCAGCTGCAAAAAGAGATCGAGAAACAGAAGCAGTTGATGACGCAAGCCTCCGATCAGCAGATAAAAGCCTTGAGTGCCGATCTGGATCAGCAAGTGGCCCAATTGAAGCAAAAAGAAGCGGCGGCAAAACAGCTGGCACAGCAAAACCAACAGCTGTTGGCACAATTAAAAGAGCATGAGCAGCAGGCCAGCAAGCTACAAACTGCCTTGGCGACACAAACAGCGCAAGCCGAGCAGAAGAAAAATGTGGAAGCCGAGCTGAAGGCTCTGCAACAGCAGTTACAGACGCAAAAAGCGGCGCAAGAGGCCGTGACAAAACAGTATGGCGACAGCCAGCAGGCGCAACAACAGCTGCAAGCCAAACTGACCGAGAACGAAAACGCGTTTAGCGCGGCACAAGCGCAGCTGAAGCAAGCCAATAGCGATGTGGCGCAGCTGCAAAAAGAGATCGAAAAACAGAAGCAGTTGATGACGCAAGCCTCCGATCAGCAGATAAAAGCCTTGAGTGCCGATCTGGATCAGCAAATGGCTCAATTGAAGCAAAAAGAAGCGGCGTTGCAAAAAGCGGAAGCAGAGAGCCAAGCGACCCGAGAGGCACTGGCGAAGCAAGATGCGGCGGCAAAACAGCTGACACAGCAAAACCAACAGCTGTTGGCTCAGTTAAAAGAGCATGAGCAGCAGGCCAGCAAGCTACAAACTGCTTTGGCGGCACAAACAGCGCAAGCTGAGCAGAAGAAAAATGTGGAAGCCGAGCTGAAGGCACTGCAACAGCAGTTACAGACGCAAAAAGCGGCGCAGGAAGCGCTGACAAAACAGTATGGCGACAGCCAGCAGGCGCAACAACAGCTGCAAGCCAAACTGACCGAGAACGAAAAAGCGTTTAGCGCGGCACAAGTGCAACTGAAGCAAGCCAATAGCGATGTGGCACAGCTGCAAAAAGAGATCGAGAAACAGAAGCAGTTGATGACGCAAGCCACTGATCAGCAGATAAAAGCCTTGAGTGCTGATCTGGATCAGCAAGTGGCTCAGTTGAAGCAAAAAGAAGCGGCGTTGCAAAAAGCGGAAGCGGAGAGCCAAGCGACCCGAGAGGCACTGGCGAAGCAAGATGCGGCGGCAAAACAGCTGACACAGCAAAACCAACAGCTGTTGGCTCAGTTAAAAGAGCATGAGCAGCAGGCCAGCAAGCTACAAACTGCTTTGGCGGCACAAACAGCGCAAGCTGAGCAGAAGAAAAATGTGGAAGCCGAGCTGAAGGCACTGCAACAGCAGTTACAGACGCAAAAAGCGGCGCAGGAAGCGCTGACAAAACAGTATGGCGACAGCCAGCAGGCGCAACAACAGCTGCAAGCCAAACTGACCGAGAACGAAAACGCGTTTAGCGCGGCACAAGCGCAGCTGAAGCAAGCCAATAGTGATGTGGCGCAGCTGCAAAAAGAGATCGAGAAGCAGAAACAGTTGATGACGCAAGCCTCCGATCAGCAGATAAAAGCCTTGAGTGCCGATCTGGATCAGCAAATGGCCCAATTGAAGCAAAAAGAAGCGGCGTTGCAAAAAGCGGAAGCGGAGAGCCAAGCGACCCGAGAGGCACTGGCGAAGCAAGATGCGGCGGCAAAACAGCTGGCACAGCAAAACCAACAGCTGTTGGCACAATTAAAAGAGCATGAGCAGCAGGCCAGCAAGCTACAAACTGCTTTGGCGACACAAACAGCGCAAGCTGAGCAGAAGAAAAATGTGGAAGCCGAGCTGAAGGCACTGCAACAGCAGTTACAGACGCAAAAAGCGGCGCAAGAAGCCGTGACAAAACAGTATGGCGACAGCCAGCAGGCGCAACAACAGCTGCAAGCCAAACTGACCGAGAACGAAAAAGCGTTTAGCGCGGCACAAGTGCAACTGAAGCAAGCCAATAGCGATGTGGCACAGCTGCAAAAAGAGATCGAGAAGCAGAAACAGTTGATGACGCAAGCCTCCGATCAGCAGATAAAAGCCTTGAGTGCCAATCTGGATCAGCAAGTGGCTCAGTTGAAGCAAAAAGAAGCGGCGTTGCAAAAAGCGGAAGCGGAGAGCCAAGCGACCCGAGAGGCACTGGCGAAGCAAGATGCGGCGGCAAAACAGCTGACACAGCAAAACCAACAGCTGTTGGCTCAGTTAAAAGAGCATGAGCAGCAGGCCAGCAAGCTACAAACTGCTTTGGCGGCACAAACAGCGCAAGCTGAGCAGAAGAAAAATGTGGAAGCCGAGCTGAAGGCACTGCAACAGCAGTTACAGACGCAAAAAGCGGCGCAGGAAGCGCTGACAAAACAGTATGGCGACAGCCAGCAGGCGCAACAACAGCTGCAAGCCAAACTGACCGAGAACGAAAAAGCGTTTAGCGCGGCACAAGTGCAACTGAAGCAAGCCAATAGCGATGTGGCACAGCTGCAAAAAGAGATCGAGAAACAGAAGCAGTTGATGACGCAAGCCACTGATCAGCAGATAAAAGCCTTGAGTGCTGATCTGGATCAGCAAGTGGCTCAGTTGAAGCAAAAAGAAGCGGCGTTGCAAAAAGCGGAAGCGGAGAGCCAAGCGACCCGAGAGGCACTGGCGAAGCAAGATGCGGCGGCAAAACAGCTGACACAGCAAAATCAGCAGTTGCAAGAGAAGTTAAAGAGCAATGAATTGCAAGCAATTAAGCTTCAGGCATCACTAGTTGCACAAACCGCCCAAGTGGAGCAGAAGAAAGCGTTAGAGTCTGAGCTGAAAGAAGTACAGCAACAGTTACAAGCTCAAAAAGCTGAAATAGAAAAGCAAAATAAAGAACGCGAGCAGCAAGTTAAGCGTCTTGAAAGCGATGCAGCTAATAAAGCGAAACAAAGTGCTGAATCTGATAAGCAATTAGCTGAGGCGAATAAACTGATCAGTGCATTGAAACTTGATGCTGATAAATTAACCTCAGTCAATGCACAATATAAAGCTCAGAGTGCTGAGTTGGAGCAACTGAAAAAGCAGCTCGAAGATAAGACTAAGTTACAGCAAGAGTTGACGACTGCGAAAGAACAGTTGAAAAAGCTTCAGTCTGAGCTGGAAAAACAAAAGTCTGTTATACCTGATGAAGCATTGAAATCGCAGATTATGGATCTCAATAAAAAGGTTATGCAGTTGCAAGATGAGAATGACAAATTAAAAGCGAAGTCAGCGACTTCTTCGGGTAGCCCGATTTCAGTTAAGCCTGTAGCGAAACAACCAACAGAGAAAGAACTGACTGCAATAGCTCAAGAGAACGATAAACGTAATCAGAAGATAATTGCTGAGATCACCCAGCAAAAATATAGCAAGTTGGATAGCTTTACTTACTATAAGATCTTACAAAAAGGTAAGCCTATTGCGAATGTGAAAAATAAAAATATCACATTTATTATGAGGGAGCAGCTAACAGATGGAACGGTAACTGTAATGTATACCGACAAAAACCCTGTTACATTACCTTATAGCGAACTACCTGTACCACTTAACTCATTTATTGAAAAAGCGGGTGAGGGTGGTGTGGTTAAAGTTTATATTAAACCTGAAGGTGGTTATGGTGTGAAAGGTATACCAGGGCAAATACCACCTAATTCAATGTCAATTATTGATCTGAGAATTATCAGTGCAAAATAATTAGTGGCATCAAAAAGGTTGTTTACTGAATTAAGTAAGCAGCCTTTTTTTTCGTCTATATGATCACAGATTGTTGTGCTTAGGGCTGGTTTAAGCTTGTTTAAAAGGCGTTTTTGTATAAGAAGAGTACTGTAGAGAGAGGAGGGATATTTGCCTTTCTGCCAGTATATAGAAGTCTACAACTGACAGGGCATGTGTCGCTTGAGTGAATTATATATTAACTCATTATTGAGATGGCGTGCGCGATTTGCTCGGCGTGTAACCAAAACGTTTACGATAGCTTTGTGTAAAATAAGATTGGCTTGAAAAACCCGCTTCCATTGAAATCTCGACAATGCTCATCTGAGTATTTACCAATAATTGATGTGCATACATAATTCTTTTCTCGCTGATCCATGAACGTGGTGAAGTGGCATAAACGTTATTAAATAATTCTTTAAAAGTCGTTAACCCCATACCGAATGATTTTGCAAACTCAGTCAGTTTCCATTCTTTTAAAAAATTATTCTCCATAAAATTTTGCAAACGTTCTGCTTGACGATTACTTAGTTGCCTTAAACTAGACAATAGCTGTGAACCTTGTTCGCTATAAGACAGCAATAACAAAAATTCAGAGATTCGCAATGTTACCATTAGGCGTGGATATTCTTTATTAACAATCGCCTTAAAACTATTTTTTAATTCATCAATAATGGTAGATGTTGTAAACCTAATCACATCATGACTCGTGTTATCGGTACGTTCAATTTCACTCAAATGACTGCCATAGAGATTAATAAATTCACGTAAAAACTGATCCTCTAATGAAACCCACAGAAACTCACATTCAGATCCATTATCAGGGATCTGTAATGCATAAGAGCCCTGTTTATGATAAAGAATATCACCAGTATTCAATATTTCTATTGCCGTAGGGCTTTCCCATACTAGCGTGCCTCGTTCAATAACTATCAGTCCTTTGGTTGGTTGTTCAATAATTGAATGTGGGTTCCCTTTATTAATAATCATTTTTTTTATACGCCGATTCGTTACATCATAATCATTTTGCATAATATGTCCCAAATGTTAATTTTCATTGCTTAAATGTTGACTCTTTTGATTAAAAGTTAATATTAAATACTGAATAATTTTGGGTGTATGAAATATAAATTCAGTATTATCTGATTGATTGAAATTATATAAAGCGACTTTTTTTGTGTCACAGATTAATTCTAAATATTAATAAATATTTCCAAACCCCATCTGTTAGCATTAATGACTTTTTATTGATTGTTAATTGACCTATTGGTGTTTTTTTATTTTTAATATACTAAAAATATTACTTTTATAGTTATAAATTTTTAATAGTGTGCTTTGGGAGTACAAAATAGATATGAATAAAATTCTGCTATTAGGAGGTTTTTTGATCTAAACGCAGGAATTGACCATTTTCCGTATATTACAGGAAATTTTAGGTATGGTTTTTGTTGTGATTATTATCGGAAAAAGTATTGTTTATTAAAAATATTAATGCTTGTGTTTGTTAACTATGTTATTAATTAAAATAATTTATCGTTAATATAAAAATAATTTATTTATGTGCGGCTAAATGCTCAATTATGAGATGTACATCTTATTTATTGAGTGTATTTATCGTGCTTATCATTTTTAATGAATAAATATACATAGATTTTAATTATTAGTTATTGAGGGGTACTACTTTTTAGAAAAACGTCATTCATGATTGAGTTAGCCCATGCAAGAGAATGCACTCATGACAAATATCCTATAGACACAAGATTTTCTTTGACTAAAAATGATAAATATATATAGAGAAATCAATACTATCTGAGCAATATAGTAAATGAATATTTTAAATATTACTTAATGGTTAATTATCAGCCAACATAATGATTATGTGCATTTGTTTGCATAGTGTTATGAGATAAATAAACTGAATTTAAGAATTAATAGTACAGAATAAATGGTTAATTTTTCTTCGATGATGAGTTTGTTTTTTGTTGTTTTTGCGGAAGTTCAGGGAGCGGCCTTCTATCATCTAATAAATGGCGTATTGCTAATATAGGATGGCGAAGTAACATTTTTGGACCAGACCAGCGCATCACCACTTTCATTTGCTCACGCATTTTAGGCTGATAACAATGTATAGGACATTGTTTACACGCAGGTTTATTCTCTCCGTAACGGCATTTTTCAAGGCGATTAATGGCGTATTTATACAATTGTTGATATTGGTCAGGGAAGTCTATTGTTGCAGGATGTGACTTCTCATAGATAAGGATCATTTTTTCGATTGTTTTAATTTCTCTTTGTATTCGTTTGCCGGCCATTTTGCTATCCGATAAAGAGATATATAAGATACATTTAATATACAACTTATTTGGAAGGATAGAAAGAGTTGATTTATTCATATCAAATGTAAAATGGCATAAGTGGAGACTTATGCCATGATAACTAACGCTATTAATCTAGGTAAAATACTCTGACATAATATATGTGAATTTTATGTTGCAAATAAACCAATCATGCAACAAATGAATTATGTAACCAGATGATTACCTAGTAAATGGATTGCTAACCTTTACTTGCTGATTGCATTATTTTTTGCATTTCGTCTTTTAGATGCAATTTTTCTTTTTTCAGTTTAACAACTTGCTCATTATAGCCTGCGCCTGAAGGGCCTTCTAGCTTACTGATTTCTTTATCGAGCTGATGGTGTTTTTCATAAAGGTTTTGAAAACGGGGATGTGTTGATACTAACTTTGAAACTAAATCTTGATCTGTAGATAACATACTACCTCCTCAGAATGTATTAAGCCTCAATGTCAGTATAAGCCCTGCACATAATTTGTGCATTAGAACGAAATGGAATTTACATATTTTTTATCTGATTTATGATCACTATACTAAAATTAGTTATGATGACTTAACTTCAAATAGTTTTTTTGAGTGTTTTTACGTAATTTTGAAATTAAGAATTATCTATGATGTAAAAAGCAGTATTTTTAACTTATTCTATAGGAAGTTATTTATTTTTCTGATTAACTTTGTTGCACTTAATAGGATTTTATAATGAAAAGAGCGATTTTGTCTGTAATGGCTGTAGCATTAGTTTCTTCTTGCGCAATGGCAACTGGGGAATTGGAAAAGATCGCACCTTATCCTAAAGCAGATAAAGGCATGACTCGTCATGTGATCCAATTGGCTGAAAAGCCGAATGAAAACAATTTTCAAGTTGAATTGGTGATTGGTAAAACAATCAAAGCAGACTGTAACCATCAATGGTTTATGGGTGAGTTAGAAGAAAAAACCTTAGAAGGTTGGGGTTACAACTACTATAAGCTAGAAGATGTTAAAGGACCTGCTTCAACCATGATGGGGTGTTCCGAACCTGCGAAAGATCGTTTTGTAACTACCCAATTAGGTGATGATGCATTTGTTCGTTATAACAGCAAATTACCAATCGTCGTTTATGCCCCAAAAGATATGGATGTTAAATACCGTATTTGGTCAACTGACGATCAGCTACAGAATTCTGTAACAAAATAATTGAACTAGAAGTGCCACTTTGTGTGGCACTTTTTAATATCTAATTATCTGATCACCAATACAGATGTTTTAGCGTGACGCACAATTGTTGAAGCCGTTGAACCTAATAAATAGGTTGAAGTGCTTGGTCGATGTGAGCCGATCACAATTAAACTTGCATCAATATCTTCAGCATAGCTGAGGATTTCATCTTTTGCTGAACCAATTCCCACTTTGCAGACAATCTTATCGTCTGGAACTTTAATGTCTTTGATCACTTCTTCTAAAGCTCTCAGTGCCAATGTTGAACGTTCTGCTGAATTTTTATGGCTTTCTGGCAGGATTGTAACTTCAATACCAAAAAAGAGTTCTGCACTTGGAATGACAGATAGAAAATGAATTTCAGGGGAACCCAATTTTGCTAGTTCTTCAACATGTTTGATGATTTGTGGATTAAGAGTGTCTTCTAATAGGTCAATAGGGACTAAAATTTTATTATGCATAACCACCTCATTAATATACTCGCTATACATCAAATTACAGCATCTTGCGTTAAAGTATGTGCACGAGTTACAGCGTTTTCTATGTTGCAAGTGACTCAGTCGTTGTTTACTTAGCTGTAACTTGAATTATTTAGAGTACATGTGAATTTGCCTCAGTATATCAGCTATAAGTGAATTTAGTATATACTCGTCATCCTTCAAGTTGCAGGGCTTTTGTTAAGGTATAAGTGACTACACTCAACTAGCTGAGACATATAGTCTATCTATGGTCCCCGACTATCTTCGCTTGTCGCTTACCTGCAACTCGAATTATTTAGAGTATAGGTGTTTACTATTTTGAAACGCGTCTAATCAAAATAAGAATTAATCTTTTTTTGTTATTCTAATCTATATCAAAATATAAGAAATAATCATTATCAGTTAACATAATAATCTACAATTAAATAACAAGACTTTTCTTTTATATTATGAGATCATTTACTTTGTTTTTGTAATTCATTGATTTTTAAAGTCTATTTGAATGATAATTGTTTTGTTTTTCATTAAGAATATATATTATGGATAAAAATAACCTATCAAATACAACAAGTAATGAGCTTAGCCTGCAAGAAGAAAAGTTTCATGCTGCCAAAAAAAGCACTTTAATTAGCGTGATTGTTAATTTACTCCTTTCAATATGGCAGATTATTATTGGGGTCATTTCACACTCTCAAGGCTTAATTGCCGATGGTATTCATACATTATCTGATCTTATTGCTGATTTTGTTGTTTTAATTGCTAACAAAAAAAGTCATAAAAAACCCGATGAAGATCACCCTTATGGTCATTTTCGTTATGAGAATGGTGCATCGTTGATCTTGGGAATTATTTTATTAATTGTCGGTGTTGGCATGGTTTGGTCTGCAATCCAAAAAATGCTTAATCCTGAATTAATTCAGGAGGTTCATTTTATTGCTCTAGTGGCGGCATTAATTGCATTGGCTGCTAAGGAAGGGCTGTTCCGTTATATGTTGCGGGTGGCAAATAGAGTTAACTCAAGCATGTTAGTAGCTAATGCATGGCATGCACGTTCTGATGCTGCATCCTCATTGGTGGTTGCCATTGGTATTATTGGTAGTTTATGTGGATTTAAGATATTTGACCCGATTGCTGCACTCATTGTAGGGACATTTGTTTTTCGGATGGGTTATAAATTTACCAATCAGTCAATGCAAGATCTGATGGATAAAGGGGCCGATGAAGAAACCTTACAAGAAATTCGTAATGTGCTAGAAAATATTGAAGATATAAAAGGTTTTCATGATTTGAAAACACGCAAATCAGGTGATTTTTATTTAGTTGATGTACATCTTGAAGTCGATGGTGATATGTCCATTATGATGGGACATGATATTGCTGTGAATGTTCGAGATAAGTTGATGGAAAATCCACAAATCCTCAATGTGATGACCCATTTAGATCCATACGATGAAGAGTGCACGCATTAAAGCCATTTCCTTTCAATAATAGCGGCTAGAAATTTTTTGATTTCTGGTCGCTGTACTTATTTTCCAATTTTTACTGAATTTATTCTCAATCGATGAGTTTATGGAGTTTTGTGTAAACGTTTACACTAACGCGAGATCGATCACAGATTGTTATGTTGTCTGATTGCTATACTCCCTAAAATCGATTTAGCCACTCAAATTGACTCAGGGGTAAATAATGCAACAAACAAAAGTGTTGGTAACAGGCGGCATGGGATACATTGGTAGTCATACCTGCGTACAAATGATCCATGCAGGATTTACCCCAATCATTATTGATAATCTCTGTAATGCTAAAACAGAAGTACTTAACCGTATTGAGAAGCTAACGGGCTATCGACCTGTATTTTATCAAGGTGATGTGCGTGATGAAGCATTTGTTAATCGCATTTTTGCTGAACATAAAATCAACGCAGTGATCCATTTTGCGGGTTTAAAAGCGGTAGGTAAATCAGTTGAAAAACCCATTGAATATTATGATGTTAATGTCAATGGTACACTAGTTTTGGCTAGGTGTATGCAACAGGCGGGGGTTACTCGAATTATTTTTAGTTCATCTGCCACTGTTTATGGTGAACCCAATTCTGTACCTATCACCGAAAGCTTCCCTACAGGTAATACGCAAAGCCCCTATGGTACAAGTAAGTACATGGTTGAGCGTTGTTTATCTGATTTATTCACTTCACAACCTAACTGGTCAGTGACATTGTTACGCTACTTTAACCCAGTCGGAGCCCACCCATCAGGCACTATGGGGGAAGATCCTCAAGGTATACCAAACAATTTAACCCCTTATATTGCGCAAGTTGCTGTTGGTCGTCGTGAAAAACTATCTATTTATGGAAACGATTACCCTACCGTGGATGGCACTGGTGTACGTGATTATATTCATGTGATGGATTTAGCAGATGGTCACGTTGCTGCTCTTAAATCAGTTAGCCCACAAGCAGGGTTGCATATCTATAACCTTGGTACAGGTAAAGGAACCAGTGTGTTTGAAGTCCTAGAGGCTTTTGAAAAGGCTGCTGGAAGGGCGATCCCGTATCAAATAATGCCTCGTCGGTCTGGGGATATTGCAGAATATTGGTCAACGTCAGAGAAAGCACAACGTGAATTAGGCTGGCGTGCGAGCCGCACGATTGATGATATGGCGATTGATGTATGGCGCTGGCAGTCCAATAACCCTAATGGTTATGAAACACGATAATAGGGAATAATATCATGGATAAACTTCAATTTAACCCTTCAGATTGTCCTCATCGTCGCTATAACCCTTTAACAGGGCAATGGGTACTCGTATCGCCCCATCGTGCTAAACGCCCTTGGAGTGGGCAAGATGAAAAAACAGAGATTAAACAGCTCCCTAGCTATGATGAACACTGTTTTCTTTGTCCGACTAACCATCGAGTTTCAGGTGATAGTAATCCCGATTATCAGGGAACCTATGTTTTTCAAAATGATTACTCTGCATTATTACCTGACGCATGTGGGCAACCGGCAAAACAATCGGCATTATTTCAAGCACAAGCGGTCAGTGGTCTCAGCCGTGTGATCTGTTTTTCGCCTGACCACAGCAAAACATTACCTGAATTATCGGCGGAGCAAATTGGATTGGTTATCGAAACTTGGCAGCAACAAATTGATGAACTCAGTCAGCGTTTTCTTTGGGTACAGGTTTTTGAAAATAAAGGTGAGGTGATGGGGTGTTCGCAGCCTCATCCACATGGACAAATTTGGGCGAGTGATTTTTTACCAAATGAAATTGCCCGTAAAGACCAACATTTACGCCAATACTATCAGCAACACGCAAGTAATTTGCTGCTGGATTATGCACAGGCAGAATTGAATGATGGTGCTAGAACGGTAGTTGAAACTGAACATTGGCTTGCCGTGGTCCCTTATTGGGCGGCTTGGCCTTTTGAAACCATGTTGATGCCAAAAGAGCCTATCAGGCGCATGGGGGAGATGAATGAGGCAGTTTGTGCCGATCTTAGTATTGCATTGAAAAAGTTAACTTGCCGCTACGACAATTTATTTAATTGTGCATTTCCTTATTCAATGGGCTGGCACTTTGCACCATTTTTTGCTAACGAACAAAATATTGATCATTGGCAGCTTCATGCATTGTTTTATCCACCGCTACTGCGCTCAGCAACCGTCAAAAAGTTTATGGTTGGCTATGAGATGCTAGCGGAAACTCAACGTGATCTCACACCTGAACAGGCTGCTGAAAAGCTACGGGCAGTCAGTGATATTCACTATAAGCATATGAGCAAATAAGTTTATTTTTACTAAGAGGCTGTTTTTATGAACAATAGTGAACTTCTTCAACACAAAGTGACCGATGCTTTTATTAAAGGCTTTAATGATCAACCTGAGCTTTATGTGCAAGCACCGGGGCGCGTCAATATCATTGGTGAACATACTGATTATAACGATGGCTTTGTTTTACCCTGTGCAATTGATTATCAAACGATAACAGCAGCAAAAAAAAGAAATGACCAATTAATTCGAGTTGTGGCTGCTGATTATGACAATGATATTGATGAATTTAGCCTCGACAGCGAAATTCCATTTTTACCGGGGAAAATGTGGGCAAATTATGTTCGCGGTGTGGTGAAATTTTTATTGGCGAGGGGGTATCACTTCTCTGGATGTGACATTGCGGTTAGCGGTAATGTTCCCCAAGGTGCTGGCCTGAGTTCTTCTGCGTCGTTAGAAGTGGTTATTGGTCAAACAATTAAAGAGCTGTATCAATTAGAGATTAGCCAGCAAGAGATTGCTTTAAATGGACAACAAGCGGAAAACCAATTTGTTGGCTGTAATTGCGGTATTATGGATCAGTTAATTTCAGCTTGTGGTGATGAAGGACATGCCTTATTAATTGACTGTCGCAGCTTAGAGCTGTCATCAATCCCTATTCCTGATGATCTTGTTGTTATGATCATTAATTCAAATAAGCAGCGTGGATTAGTTGATAGTGAGTATAATATTCGCCGCCAGCAATGTGAAAGTGCAGCTCAACAATTTGGGGTTAAAGCGCTACGTGATGTCACGATGTCTCAGTTTGAACAAAAACAACATCAATTGGAACCTGTAGTCGCTAAGCGTGCTAAACATGTTATCAGTGAAAATGAGCGAACACTTGCGGCAGCGCAAGCATTAACAGAAAATAATTTGCCACGACTCAGTGCACTAATGGAGCAATCTCATATTTCTATGCGTGATGATTTTGAAATCACAGTAAAAGAGATTGATACTTTGGTTGATATTGTAAAATCAGTACTCGGTGCACAAGGCGGTGTCCGTATGACAGGCGGCGGCTTTGGTGGCTGTATTGTTGCGCTTATGAAGCGGCAAATTGTTGGAGCGGTAGTCAATGCGGTTGAGCAACAATATTCAGCCTTAACAGGTTTAAAAGCCGATATTTATGTTTGCCAGCCAAGTGATGGGGCTGGTGTAATTAACAAGACATCCAAGTAGAGAGATAAATATGCAGTTATCAAAAGACCTGGGGTATGTAGCACGCGCTTCAAAAGTGATCGCGCTTACCAACAGCAATGGAATGAAAATTTTGCTGTCGACCTTGGGGGCTAGCTGGATTAGCTGCATACTGCCTATGCCGAATGGGAAACGCGATGTTCTACTTGGTTCGCCAAATATGGCAGCACAGATGGTTCAGGGCGTTTATCTCGGCGCAACGGTGGGCCGAGTCGCAAACCGTATCGCTAATGGTCGCTTTAGCCTAGATGGCCGCCAATATACATTGACGACTAATCAAGGTGAGCACTGCTTGCATGGCGGTGAGGATAACTTTAGTTATCGTGTTTGGCGAGTGACTCAAGTTAATCAACAAGAGGCTATTTTTTCATTGACCTCTGATGATGGTGATCAAGGTTTCCCTGGAGAACTGCAAGCTGAAGTTCGCTATATTCTCACCGATGAAAACAAAGTCATTATTGATTACCGTACCCAAGTCAGCAAACGGTGTCCTGTAAATCTAACAAATCACGCCTATTTTAATTTAGCGGGTGAAGATTCGGTTAAAACCGCACTAGAGCACGATTTACAGCTAGCTGCGACACACTATTTACCGACCGACAAGAATGGGATCCCAACAGGGGAATGGCGTGACGTAACGGACACTTTTTTTGATTTTCGGCGTAAAAAACGTATTGGTTATGATTTTTTGCAAGATGATGACCAAAAAGCAGCAGGTGGTTACGACCATGCGATGATATTCGATCCTGAACTCACTGATGGTGAAAAAATCGTGGCATCCGTTTTTTCTCCGGATGGTGATGTCAGGATGGATATTGCGACAACCATGCCATCAATGCAGATTTATACAGGGAACTATTTGATTTCGGTTCCGGGAAAATCGCGTTATTACACCCCATTTTCCGGCATTGCTCTTGAAACTCAATTTCCTCCCGATG
The DNA here is from genome assembly GCF_033676985.1 of Providencia sp. PROV236. Lineage (NCBI taxonomy): Bacteria > Pseudomonadati > Pseudomonadota > Gammaproteobacteria > Enterobacterales > Morganellaceae > Providencia > Providencia sp. PROV236. The sequence goes on from NZ_CP096297.1 coordinate 1,471,069, forward strand.
CTGTCAATCACCTTGAATGGGGGGAACAGTACAATGGTGTATCTCAGCCAAACCAAGTTTATCATCAGAAAACCAGTTACCAATTTAGTTTTTGACCGTAATTGGTTGTTGAATGTGCTTGTTGGATGTATGTAGAGGAAACGGATGGCGACAATTAAAGATGTAGCGAGAGAAGCGGGGGTATCTGTAGCGACAGTCTCCCGAGTGATCAACCAATCACCTAAGGCGAGCAAAGCGTCAATTGCTTGCGTTAAGAGTGCTATGGATAAACTCGGTTATCGTCCAAATGCTGCGGCACGTGCATTGGTGAGCCAGAGCTCTGATACCATTGGGGTACTCGTGAATGATGTTTCCGATCCTTTTTTTGGCACCATGGTCAAAGCGGTTGATGCTGTTGCCCATAAAAATGGTAAACATATATTAATTTGTAATGGTTATCATACGGCACAGGAAGAACGTCAATCTATTGAACTCTTGATTAATAATCGCTGCGATGGTTTGGTGATCCACTCGAAAGCATTATCTGATGACGAGCTGATTGAATTTGCGGAAGAAGTCCCTTGTATGGTGTTGATCAATCGACATATTGATGCAATTGCTGGCAGATGTATTTCGTTGAATAACTATAAAGGTGCCTATATTGCCACTGAGCATTTAATTCGCCATGGACATACTAAAATCGCTTATATTTCATCAAATCATAATATTGAAGATGTTGAGCAGCGGTTACAAGGGTACCGTGATGCACTCAAGCAGCATGCGATCACACTGTCCGATAGCTATATTGAATATGGCGTACCTTATGGGGAAGGGGGGGAGCAGGCAATGACCAATCTACTCACTAAATCGTTAGAAATCACTGCGGTAGTTAGCTATAACGATTTTATGGCTGCGGGGGCGCTCGCTGTTCTTGATGAAAATAATATTCTGTCGCCAGAACAGATTTCAGTCATTGGCTTTGATGATGTGTTAATTGCCCGCTATATTCACCCTCGTTTAACGACTATCCGCTATCCTATTCAAATGATGGCTGAAACCGCGACTGAGTTATCCTTATCGTTAGCACGCCAAGCGCCAATGAAGGCGAGTGGCTTAGTATACTCACCGACATTGGTTCAACGTCATTCAGTACGCTCACTGAAATAGTGATTGAGTTGTTTTGGGAGTCGTTTGACTCCCAAAAGCGATTAAATCACCCATAAATCAATAAATTCACTGACAGGCATAGCTTCAAGCAATGGTTTATCTAATGAAGCTGAAAGAATGCGCAATTGCTGGGTTTGTGGAAATTGACGGGCAAGATTGGTGCGGTATTTTTTGAGTAACAGTGGAATTCCTTCTTTGCGGCGACGTTTATGGCCGACAGGATATTCGATGAGCACTTCATCAAGCACCGTGCCATCTTTTAATTTAATGGTTAACCCATTGGCAATTGAGCGTTTTTCTGGGTCGTGATAATCCTGAGTAAAACGTGTTTCCTCACGGCAAACAATTTTGTCACGCAATAGGTCAATACGTGGGTCATTGGCGATATTGTCTTCATAATCAGCAGCGGTTAAGCGACCAAAAATTAATGGCACAGCAACCATGTATTGAATGCAGTGATCGCGATCGGCAGGGTTATTAAGATGCCCTTGTTTATCGATAATACGCACACAAGCTTCGTGAGTACGAATGGAAACACTTTCAATATCATCGGCACTTTTATCTAATGATTTTAATTTTTCATGCAATTGTAACGCAGCTTCTACGGCTGTTTGTGCATGGAACTCCGCAGGAAATGAAATTTTAAATAACACATTTTCCATGACATAAGAGCCATAAGCGCGCTGGAAACGAAATTTTTGGCCATTAAATAAGCTATCGTAAAAGCCCCATGTTTTTGCGGTTAATGCCGTTGGATAGCCCATTTCGCCTTTTTGTGCCATTAAGGCTAATCGTACTGCTCTTGATGTAGCATCCCCTGCAGCCCATGATTTACGAGAACCTGTATTTGGTGCGTGTCGATAAGTGCGTAAACTGTGCCCATCCACCCAAGCCAGTGAGACGGCATTTAAAATTTCTTCACGATTAAGACCGAGTAGCTGTGCAACAACGGCGGTTGAAGCGACTTTCACTAAGATCACATGGTCGAGTCCGACTTTATTGAAGGCATTTTCTAATGCAATACAGCCTTGGATTTCATGCGCTTTGATCATCGCGGTAAGCACATGTTTTATGGTTATCGGTGTTTTGCCCTTTGCGATAGCGTCTCGTGATAGCCAATCTGCAACGGCTAAAATCCCCCCTAGGTTATCCGAAGGGTGCCCCCATTCAGCAGCAAGCCATGTGTCATTGAAATCTAGCCAACGGATCATCGTACCAATATTGAACGCAGCCTGAACAGGGTCAAGCTGGAAATGCGTTCCAGGTACTTTCGTACCATTGGGAACAATGGTTCCTTGGATAATAGGCCCTAATAGTTTTTTACATGCGGGGTATTCAAGTGATTCCATACCGCAGCCAAGGGTATCTAAGAAGCAGTAATAGGCAGTCTCATAAGCCAAGTCAGAAATAATCGGGTATTCAGTGACGTAATCGACGATATCACTAATCACTTTATCAAACTCTTGAGGTACAGGGGTAATTGTGGTCATTGATATTATCCTTATAAACGCTGTTCCATGCGGGTAAATAGTTTATTTTCTGGGCCCACATAATTGGCAGATGGGCGAATGATTTTATTATCTTGACGTTGTTCAATGATATGCGCAGACCAGCCAGCTGTACGCGCCATAACAAACAGCGGGGTAAACATGGCGGTTGGGACGCCCATCAAATGATAAGTTACTGCTGAAAACCAATCTAAATTAGGAAACATATTTTTTTCACGTTTCATGACCAATTCTAAATGGTGAGCAATATCATATAATTGGCGGTTTAAACACTGTTCTGATAATTGCAGAGCAACGGATTTAATGATGGGATGGCGTGGATCGGCAATCGTGTATACGGGATGACCAAATCCAATGATCACTTCAGACTTTTCAAGGCGCTGAATAATATCTTGTTCAGCTTCTTCAGTGGTGAGATAACGCTGTTGAATTTCCAGTGAAACCTCATTCGCGCCACCATGTTTAGGACCACGTAAGGCAGCAATTGCCCCAGTAATTGCAGAATAAAAATCTGTACCAGTACCCGCAATCACGCGAGCAGCAAAGGTGGATGCATTAAATTCATGCTCCGCATATAAAATTGAAGCGATATGCATGAAACGTTCCCACTGTGCTGGTGGCTTTTTACCATGCAGTAAATGTAAAAAGTGGGCGCCAATAGAATCATCATCAGTTTCCGTTTCAATGCGGCGGCCATGATGACTGAAATGATACCAATACAGCAGCATTGAACCTAAGCACGCTAACAATCTATCTGCAATTTCTTTTGCTCCCGCTAAAGTATGAGACTCTTTTTCAGGAAGCACACAGCCCATGACTGACACGCCTGTTCTCATGACATCCATAGGGTGAGCATTCGCGGGGATCGACTCTAAGGTTTGTTTAACGCTAGCAGGAAGACCCCTTAATGCCTTGAGCTTGTCTTTATAGGCGACGAGTTCTGATTTAGTCGGTAATTTTTCGTGGATCAGTAGGTAGGCTACTTCTTCAAATTCACATTGGGTGGCGAGATCGTGGATATCATAACCGCGATAGTGCAAGTCATTACCGTTTTTGCCAACGGTACAAAGTGCGGTATTACCTGCGGTGATACCCGATAAAGCAACGGATTTTTTAGGTTTAAATTGGGGAGTACCAGTATTATTAAGTTGTTCATTCATCGGATTATCCTTTGTAGGGGGACAACTTGAATTATTTAGAATATAAGTATTATTTTTGTTGTGAAAATAGAGCATCTAATTTTTGTTCATAGTCATAGTAATTAATGCTTTGATAAAGTTCGTCACGAGTTTGCATCAGTGGAACGACATTTTTTTGTGTGCCTTCTTTGCGTAGTGTGGTGTAAACCTGCTCAGCGGCTTTGTTCATCGCTCTAAAAGCGGAGAGAGGGTAAAGGGCAATCGCAATACCAACACTGCGTAACTCATCAAGGGTAAATAAAGGGGTTTGACCAAATTCGGTAAGATTGGCAAGAACTGGCACTTTAGTTTGCTCTACAAATTGTTGGTACATGTTCAGTTGCGTGATGGCTTCAGGAAATAACATATCTGCCCCCGCCTCAATATAAGCATGCGCTCTGTCTAACGCGGCTTCTAACCCTTCAACAGCCAACGCGTCGGTACGTGCCATGATCACAAAATTTTCATCAACGCGTGCATCAACCGCGGCTTTGATCCGATCAACCATCTCTTGTGTTGAAACAATTTCTTTATTGGGACGATGACCACAACGTTTAGCACCAACTTGATCTTCCAAATGTAAACCGGCAGCACCGGCTTTTTCGATAGATTTAACGGTACGTGCGACATTAAATGCAGAAGGACCAAAGCCGATATCTGCATCCACCATTAAGGGTAGTTCACAAACATCGGTAATGCGTCGAATATCAATCAAAACATCTTCTAAGGTTGAAATACCGAGGTCGGGTAAACCTAATGAGCCAGCTGCGACACCACCACCAGATAAATAGATAGCTTTATAGCCAGCACGTTGTGCAAGTAAGGCGTGGTTAGCATTAATAGTGCCAACTAACTGCAAAGGTGTTTCACTACTTAGTGCTTGACGAAATGCTTGGCCAGCAGAAATAGATGACATAGTAACCTCTTATGATTGTTATTAAATTGCGACTATATTCGTCATACTTCAAAATGCAGGGTTGTTGACTGCGCTATACTCGCCGAGTCACATAGTTCATCTACGCTCCCCGTCTATCTTCGCCTGTCGCCTACCTGCATCTCGAATTATTTAGAGTATAAAATGTAGCCTCTATTGATAAAATTATTCTTAGCAAGTGCTGTGCCATAAATACAAAATAGCGTATAAATAATTAAAATTATTTAAAATCATTAGGATATGATTATTTTTACTTTTGTGACCGAGTAAAGGGTTTTCAATCAAAGCAGATGAATGTTTCATTGAAATGATGTTAATGTTTCTTGGTGTTTCATTTGAAACGTCATGGCTAAATAAGGATCACTTATGCAAAAACCCATTATTTGGACGGTATCAGTATCACGATTGTTTACACTATTTCGCGATATTAGCCCTGAATTTAGTGCTCAGGCAGATATCACGCCACTAAATATTGGTTTTGAGCAAGCCGCAGCAGAAGTTCGTGAAAGGCTGAAAACGGGTCATTGTGATGCGATCATTAGTGCAGGCTCGAATGGCGCTTATTTAAAAAGCCATGTTTCAGTACCTGTGATTATTGTTAAAGTCAGCGGTTTTGATGTTATGCAAGCTCTTGCTCAAGCAAGAGAAATTAGCCATAAAGTAGGTATTATTAATTACCAGAAAATTATTCCTTCACTCGATGAATTTCAAAAAAACTTTGGCTTACGTATAGAGCAGCGTAGCTATATTACCGCAGAAGATGCGCGAGCACAGTTGAAATCATTGAAAGCAATGGGGATCAACGTTGTTGTCGGGGCTGGACTCATTATGGATTTAGCCCAAGAGCTAGAGATGACGGGGATCTTTATTTATTCAACTGAAACCATCCGTCAGGCGTTTTATGATGCCATCGAGCTGAGCCGTATTTCATACGATCAAAAAACAACGCCTATTGGTTATTTACCTGAAAATAGTACTAAGATCCGCCATACCATTAATGATCTTATTGGCGCCTCACCACTGATGGAATCTGTGCGTCAAAACATAATGTTATATGCGCGCTCAGAGGCGACAGTATTGATCCAAGGCGAAAGTGGTACAGGTAAAGAGATGGTTGCTCAAGCGATACATCATGAATATTGCTTATTTAATCAGCATAAAAGAAATAAAGCCCCCATGCCATTTGTGGCCGTCAATTGTGGAGCAATCCCTGAAAACTTACTGGAAGCAGAGTTGTTTGGTTATGAAGAAGGCGCTTTTACAGGCTCGCGGCGTGGCGGACGAGCTGGTTTGTTTGAGATGGCAAATGGCGGAACCCTATTTTTAGATGAAATCGGTGAAATGCCCTTAGTATTGCAAACCCGCTTATTAAGAGTATTAGAGGAAATGACGGTCGTACGTATTGGTGGCTATCGACCATTGCAGGTCAATGTGCGTGTAATTTGTGCAACCCATTGTGATTTAGATAGCTGGGTTAAGGAAGGACGCTTTCGAGCAGATTTATTTTATCGACTAGGTGTGTTACGTATGCAAGTTCCTTCATTGCATCAACGGGGAGATGATATATTTATGTTAGTGGAAAGGCTGTTAAAACTCGCTTTTGCGGGGCTACAGCAATCCCTACCGGCTTTTCGGGTTCAGCAATTATTTAGCTGTCATGGATTTTTTAGGCAATATTCATGGCCGGGTAATGTTAGGGAATTACGTAACTTAATGGAGCGAGTCGCATTATTCTGTAGTGCTTACCCAGAAAAATCTATCACTCAAGAATTATTAGAAACTTTATCACCTGAACGTAAAACGACAACCCATGACGTTATGCAAATCAATCCTCTTGATGCCTCTTTAACAGAAGTGATGGATTATTTTAAAGGTGATAGACAAGCTGCGGCTCAGTATTTAGGTATTAGTCGTACCACATTATGGCGTCGTTTAAAGCAGCAAAAGAGTAAAAATTAATTTTCTGCCATTTAATTAAAAATAAATGATATTCAATTTAAAAAATGAACAAAAGGGAATATTTATCCTAATAACTTGTACAGCAGAACCAAGGTAATAGCAGAATATTGTAAGAAACTATTTATTAGCGCAATTCTAATAAAGAATGTGGGTTAGTGATGTTTAAAAAATATTCAAACGATTGCTGCGGTGGTTTTTTTTAACGAATTGTTTTTTAAGCGTTTTTCTTGTTCTTTCTATCATTCTAAAAAATAGCACATTGCTAAAAAACACTGATTTTTCTCACATAAATATTTTTACTAGTGAGCATTAGTTTTTCTCATTTTAATTTAGCCAATTAAAGTTCTATATTGCCGGCAAATTAGTCCTATCGTTTATTTTTATATCTGCACTAGTCGCCGGACTGAGTTGCTGTTTTTCAGCTCAGTGTTGCCGCACAGCCCCCCGATGAAGATGCAGCGCATTTAATTTTTTTATTAGCGGGAGAGTAGGTCGTGAAACAGGCCTCTACAATAATGCGCAAACAAGACAGTACTTTTGTACCTGTCGCTGGTTTAACTATTTTTGCAATCGCTTCGGGGTATTTGATGAGCCTGATCCCATTATCAATGGGTGGCTTTAATATCGATACCAGCTACGCAGGATGGCTTGCAAGTGCTTACTATATTGGCTTATTAATTGGCTCAATGATGATTGAGCCTGTGATCGCTAAAATAGGGCACCGCCTTTCATTTATTGTCTTTTTATTAATGCTTGCAGCAACAGTCGTGGTGTTGCCGTGGGCAGCAACAATAGCTGCTTGGCTACCAAATCGTTTAATTGCCGGTATTGCGGTTGCAGGGATTTTTGTTGTTGTTGAATCATGGTTATTGATTGGTGATAACGCTAAAGAAAGAGCAAAACGTCTTAGCTTTTATATGACATCACTGTATGGCGGTACCACCCTCGGGCAATTAGCCATCGGAGTAATTGGTACTCAAGGCGTTTACCCATTTATGGTGGTATTAGGTTTATTATTACTGGCTGTTTTACCGCCGTTGCTGCTTCGTCAAGGTCAGCCTGCTTGTGATTCTCACAAAAAGTTGTCTTTGAAAAAGATTACCCGTTTAAGTAAGCCAGCCATGATTGGTTGTATGACTTCAGGGATTTTGATGGGAACCATTTATGGTTTAATGCCGTTATCGCTTAAAAATGGCCCATTTACCACTCAGCAAGTCGGTGTATTGATGGCATCGATTATTTTGGGTGGTATGTTGATTCAGCCTGTGATCAGCAAGCTATCCGTTATGATGAGCAAAACTCTGTTATTGGCCATGGTTTCATTGTTGGGGGTATTTGCGATGGGGATTGTCTATATCTCTGAAGATTACCTTGTGATGATAATTGCTTTGGCGCTGTTAGGGATGTCATCTTTTGCATTGTACCCAATTGCGATCACCTTAGCTTGTGATAGCCTTGAATCATCGTATATTGTTGCGGCGACACAAGTAATGCTATTTAGCTATAGTATCGGTTCTGCGGTTGGTCCGTTGGCGGCGGGAACATTCTTAGAGCAACACAATGGTTTAATTAACTTCTTCTTTATCGTATTGACAGTCACCACGATTTATATGTTGATTGCAAGTGTACGTCGTAAAGCAGGCGTATTAGCTAATTAGTTATTTGTAGTTAAAGAACATGCCGTGTTACTTCATATTTATTGGGTAAACACGGCATGTTTATTTATATATCCATGAACTTGAAATTATAGCGCTTTGTGTTGAAGAACTAGGCTTGCTGGTTCTTAGCGCTTGAATTATTGAACATATAGGCTATTTTTTCTTGCTAGTAAACGATGCAGCGGCGAATGCTCCCTCTATTTCAATATTATCCGTTAAACCAGTGATACGTTGCTCCCACATTTCACCTAATCTGAAATCCCACGATAACGGCTGAATAGGGAAACGTCCTGCATTTGGTGTGAAAGTCATTTCACTAAAATAGAGCGTGTTATCGGTCATTAAAAAATCAGCTCGGCAATAGTCAAATGGGCTAGTGAGTTTTTGTGCAAGCCGTAACATTTCTTGAAACAAATTTGGTTCGGCAACGTCTTTAGGTGTGTTTGGAAAATCAACCACAATAGGTTGTAGTAACCAATCAGTATCATAAATATTGGCATACATATTTCCCTTTGTATCGATGAAATTAATTTCAGCATACATAGGTTTGCCTGAAAAGCAGTGAATGCGGCAGGTTTCTATGGCTAATTGTTTATCTCTATGTGTTGATAAATCGATATATTCTTCGCAAATTATTTTTGCTTTAATATCTTTATAATGACGTTCACGGGTGATGTAATACAAATTTCTCGTCATGTGGCGTGAAAGTTTATGTTTGGCTTTTTGTAAATCAAATGTTGTTTTATTTGTACAAATAATACTACTGCCACTGTCATGATTACACTTTAATACAAAGCGCTCGGGTAGTTTATCAATATTGATCTCATTAACATTGTTATAGGCGGCTAAAATTGGTACTAAATATTGTTCGCCTATTTTCCGTGTCACATATTCACGAGCCGTGAGTTTATCAGCAAGCTGTGTATATAGCGGATTTTTATCATATATCATACGGTGATTAACTTTCTCATTAAAACTTTTAGGTACTTCAATATTAGGGATGTAACCTAGTTTTTTCCTAAATTTATTAGTGAGATAGAGTTTATCGCTGATGACTAAAGTGCGTAGTTTTTTGAGTAAATATTCGACTTTTTTCATATGAGTCGCCTAACCATTCTTTATGTTATTATTTAATAAAATTTTAAAAACTTAAAATTGCTCAGCAATTATATTTAGGTAAACATAAATAGATATTAAATATGGAGGGTATTGTTAAATTTTCTGATTTTTTATTTTTCTATATTTTCTATCTTAAGTGATATTTTTATTAAACAGATAATAAATAACCTTTATATTAGCAAGGTAATTAAATCCTATATTTGTTTGTTTTTATATCAATATTCGTCAGTTTATTTTATAAATGTACACAAGGATGCCAAGACTATCTGATAGTAACAGTCGAACGCTAAGTTAACCTTAAGGAATTATTTAATTTTTAGAGTATTAGTTAGCTAACTAATAGCCACTCATCTATATTTATTGATGTAAAGTTAATCAAATGTATGATGAGGTATATGTAGTGAACGATAAACCACTGTCCCAACCTTACTTGTTACTGCTTGATATCCATAGCCCCGCCATTGTTGAATATCACAAATCTACAGGCCAAATACATAACCTTCTTGAAGGGCTTGGCGGCACGCCTGATGGGATTACCGTTGATCCTGAAAACCGTTTAATTTATTGGAGCAACATGGGGGAAGACTTTGAAGCCGATGATGGCTCTATCAATGTGATCAACTTTAATGGTACTAATCGAAAAGTATTAGTCAGTCACGGGAGAATTCGTACACCAAAACAATTACAACTTGATCAAATTAACCAACGATTATATTGGTGCGATAGAGAAGGCGGAAAAGTTTCATCATGTAATGTTGATGGTAGTGATTTACAGACACATGTTGAGCGGCCTAGAGATCCTCAAGGTAAAGTCGACATACTCGACCAGTGTGTTGGTATTACCGTGGATATTGAGAACAATTGGCTATACTGGACACAAAAAGGTATGTCAAAAGGCAATCAAGGTCGTTTGTTTAGAGCGCCACTACGACCAACAGTGAATACTGAACCTACTCATCGACAGGATATTGAGCTACTACTCGACAAATTACCTGAACCTATTGATTTGTTACTGGATGGGGAAGAACATATTCTCTATTGGACAGATCGCGGTGGCGAACCGAATGGTAATAGCTTGAATAAAGCAGATATTACTGAAAACGGTTTGAGCAATCATCAGGTGATTTGTCGTGGTTTCAATGAAGCGATCGGTTTAACTTATGATAAGTCCGCTCAGCTAATGTATGTTACTGATTTACTCGGTGGAGTATATCAAATCGCCTTGAATACAGGAGAGGTTAAGACGTTGTATCAAGGCAACGGATATACAGGGATAGCGCAATATTCAGCATAAAATCAGTGAGATGTACTATTTCGGCACTTCACCCATTTTACGTAAAAAGCGGATTTGAGCATCCAGTAATTGCCGGTAGCTAATACAACGATAAGGCAGATCATATTGTTTGGCTAACCGAGCAATAATGGCGGCTAACGCGGGGTAATGGCGATGGTGCCAACCGGGAAATAAATGGTGGGTAAGATGGTAGTTTAGCCCGCCAGTCAAGCGCCATAACCATTTGGGTGAGGGCAACCAATCACAAGCAGTCACAAAATTGTGATAATACCAACCATGAGGCATTTGCTGGTTATTCGGTGCCTCAAAAAACGCCGTTTCAGCCCAATGTGTACCAAGCAATAAATAAACGACAAATAAAGAAGCGACCATTTGACTCGCTAGGTAAGTGAGTAAGATAGTCATGATGTCTATACCATGGAGGTGTGCAACCCATAAAGGTAGCCCAAGCATCAGTAACAGATGGCATATTTTACTACCTAAAAATAATGCCCAACCCAATTTACCTTCTAGTACTTTCCGCGATTTAAGTGGCGTTTTTCCCGTTCTATCAGACCAATCAAATACTAATGCAATCCATGTAAGCGAGAACGATGCGACGATTGGCCAATAAACATGTTGATACTTCATCATTGGACGCCAGTTTTGAAAGGGTGTTTGCCTAAAAATACCATTTTCCTCGGTATCTAAATCGTAATGTTCAATATTGGCATAGCGGTGATGAAAATAGACATGGCGGACTCGCCAAAACTCAGGCTCTAGCCCTAGTGGCAGCGTGACTAAACGGCCAAAAATACGATTTAGCCACGTTTGCTTAAACAAAGTATTGTGACAAGCATCGTGCTGGCCTAATACATTCAACAGCATGATGAGTAACACAAAGCCAACATAGCCAGCAATATACACAACCGTTGAAGATGTTAGCAATGTAGGAATATAACAGATGATAGCAAGGACTATCATGCTGATAATCAGAAAAATATCTTTCTTGCTTGCATATACATGATCGTTTTTACTATTGAGATAGTTATGGCTCGCTTGTTTTAATGCATCATGAAAAGCGTGCTCATTAGCGTGTGTAAAATGCAATTCGTTCAGTTGTGTGCTCATCGTTTTATATTTTTTTGATAAAATGCGTCATTTATTATGCCTCAATCAATCCTTGCAACAAAGGATCTACTTTTTCTAATCGCATCAATTCATCATCTTATAATGTTAAGACATTGATAAAGTTCATCTTCTGGTTTCTCAACGTCCCGATACATTTCGGTCATCTCTAATGTACAGGTATATCCAAACAGGCCAATGCCAAAACGCATTGCATTGCTTAATTTTATAGTTCCGATAGGGAGAAGCAGCGCTAGCTAAGTTAGTACTTGCTTCAAAAATTTTTCTGTTTCTAGAAGTGGTTCGCTGAAATACGATAACAGTCTTTCAATTTCGAATGCTAAGTCGCTCGCAATAGATGCTCAAATAACATTTCAGCAGGCATAATAGTATTTTTTAGCCTAACAAACTGATTCTTTTTAACAGCTGCTAATAATGGTTAAAATAGCCATTGAACACCTGCGCTAAATACAACATAAGGGCGGAAATATGTTTATTCATTATTTTGCTTATTTGAAAAGCATTTAACTGAAAGCCTAGTTCTGGTTAATATTTGTGGTGAATTATCGTCATTAATAAATATATTCAATTATTCAAGAATATTATTAATGCCTTTAAGATAGTAGTGCTTATACTCGTCATACTTCAAGTTAGAGCGTTGTTGACTATGTTCATTCGTGACTCATCACATACTTATGTATGCTCTTAGCTGCATCTTGAATTATTTAGAGTAGATATTCTCATTAATGATTTAAAAACATTGAGTTAAATATATCGCTTCACAGATAAAGGAAACACGACAGATAAGGTTAATCATAGTAGTAAATATTATGTTTTTTTTATAGTGGTGACTTGGTGTTTTTATGGCTTTATTCTATTATTTCCAATAAGTCATCTTTTTATGATGTGTTTGTTTTTAGCTAGCTCGTTTTCTAGCTTTTACTAATATTTAAGGCTGTTAACTCAACTTATACTTATTATTGATATTAATTCAATTAAGTGTCAGTGGGATGGGGGCTCACTTATGTTAAACAAATCGTTAGTAACTTATTGTGTACTATCGCTATTATTGGTTTTTAGCGTAAATATCGCTTTTGCTGTAACCGTTAATGGTGGAGCCATACATTTTTCTGGTTCAATCGTGAATGCCGGTTGTGCTGTGAGTGCATCGTCGAATAATCAAAATGTGTATATGGGAGAATATCGCTCGGCATTGTTTACAGCTATGGGGGTTCGCTCAAACTCTGTCCTTTTTAATATCGAGTTAGAAGATTGTGATAGTACAGTATCGACTCAAGTATCAACTGCATTTAGTGGTACCGTCGACAGCGTCGATCCTACGGTATTAGCAATCAGTAATACTGCCGGTGGTGCTTCTGGTTCTGCTTTCACGGGTACCTTTAATTGAGGCCTGTTGGGGTAATTATGCGAAAACTGATTATTACATTGTTAGTTATTTTATTTTCAATAGAAATACAGGCAGTGACATGTCTATCAGGATGTAATGATGTTACCGCGACATTAACGACATCGTTAAAAGCAAGGGAAAATAAAGTTGGGGCAATTTACTCAAGTAGTCCTGTGAAATTAAATGCTTATACAATGACTGTTAATCAAAATAATGAGGGGGGGTATTTAAATATATGGTTTGTTTTTGCAGGGGGAACGGTGCCTGTGTCAGGAACAAAACCGCAGAGTTGGGTATTCCATCCAATTAATGATTATATTTCAGTTGGAGTAAAGTTTAGTGATGGTTGTTCTATCGCATATGTCCCTTTTAATATTCAAAATTTATATCCAGGTTCATGTGTTATTTACAGTTATAATCCAAATACTTTTACATGGTGGCCTGAAACAACCTATGATACGGCGATCCGTATAGATAAACCTTTGGTTGGGGAACTTATCGGACGAATATTTTAGTTGGTGAAAGAGGGGTTTGTTCATCAAACACACAAACTTGTCAGGCGAAAACACTGACATTGTTCCACTTATATTTAAATTTGAATATTACGGTAGTTGAATCTTGTAGTTTTAATGGTGGGCAGGTTATTGATGTAGATTTTGGGAATATTTCCAGTTCAGAGTTTAAGAACGCAGGTGAAAAACCGAATGGAGTCAATGAAATTGTGCGTACGATTAATATTCAATGTGACAATGTTGGCGCTGGCAGCGCAATGACGCTTCGCCTGCAAGCAGATAATGTTTCTGGTAATGCGGTTGTTTCAAATAATAGTGATGTGGGATTTGTTGTAGCAAATTCTGATGGTAATCCATTGATCCCCAATAATACATCGAGTTATATACCATTTACGCTCGACAGCGCTCAGAGCGCGATAGCAACTTTACGCATTTACCCTATTAGTATCACAGGGAAACAGCCAGTGGAAGGAACGGTGACATCTCAAGCTTATATACGTGTAGATTTTCCTTAATCAAAATAAGGTGATGATATGGGGATGATAACACTCTATTTAATCCGTTTTATAAAAGTGAATTGCAAAATAAGGCAAATGTTAATGGTTAGGAGTAGTCTACATTCCGCTGTCTCGGGGGGATGTTGGGATCACAAACTTATATATGCGTGCCACAATCGTCTCCAGCACCTGTACTGTGAGTATTGGAACTTTGAATCAAACAGTTAATTTAGGTTCATGGACGATAAAGCAATTTACAGCAACAGCGGAGCCTGCTACTTCAGCGGTTCGCTTTACTTTTAATTTAGAAGATTGTGGTTCGATCGCTTCAGGAGTGAAAGTGACTTTCAATGGCACTGTAGACAGTAATAATAGTAGTTTATTTAAATTGGATCCTACGAGTACTGCATCACATGTGGGCGTAGCTATTTTGGATCGGAATAAGACTCGCATTTCGCCAGGAACGGCGAGTATTGCCTATCCCCTTGAGGCTGGCCAGAAAAGTGCAACGCTTGTTTTTTATGCACAATATGTTTCTACGGGGGGAACAATTATCGCAGGTTCTGCTAATACCGATGTGACTTTTAGTATGGAATATTTGTAATTTATTGACATGCTATTTTCAGTTTGCGGAAATGAGTTAAGTTAGAGAATAATGAAGCGATTATTGGATTAGCAGTATCTAGAAAAAGTTATGTATTACTCGTTAAATGCCGTTTAAAGTAGCCCCTATTATGGGGCATTAATATTACAATTAGTCTTTTTGTTTTGGGTCATCACCAAACTTGTTAGGTCCTACATCGCCTTTAAAGAACATAGCAAAAACAAGAATGAATCCTAAATATGGAATAAATTGAATTAATACTAACCATCCAGAATAACCGATGTCATGCAGTCGTCTAACTGTAAGTATTGTTGTATATGTAGCACCAAAAATTAAATAAGCAAATGCGAGGATAATTAGAGTATCATCGAATAATTCACCCCGAGGAAAGTGAAATCTACCCGTATAATTTAAAATATAGATGCTTAGGTTGATTAGAGGAATGTTGAATATTTGAAAAGACCAATAATCCCATCTAGTAGCTCGACCTTTAAGGCTAAATGATGTTTTCAGAAAATGAAGGATTGTAGTAAGCATAGAGCCTCATAGATATAAAAATCTAAGTTAAATTTATAAAATAGACCGACTAGAAAAATTAATATAAATGATGGTTTTATAATAAGACTAGAAAAAATAATCATGCAAAAAAGTAAACAATATTATTGGGCTTTTCATTACTATCATTAATAAAACTCATCCTAATCAGAGAGTAGGTGATAAAACTTATCGAATATAACGTCTAATATTATTTGTATCTAGCTTTTATAAAAGGGAGTATGGCTATTTTCAATAATGCCCAAATACTTATTTATACGTTAATTTTTAATTGAAAAAGTTAGATGAGGAAGTATATAGATTGGATAATGATATGTAAATTATAGTAATGTAAGATTTTATTAAAGTGAATTTGATAGGGCTGGTAATTATATTGGAATATGAAAGTCTGAAATGTACTTTCAATTTTCAATAGTCATTATTTTCTTTTGAGGAGGCGATAATTATTGACAAAGATAAATAATATACCTGAGGTTTTACTCTGTTAGTGATGATGCTGTTTGTCTACTTTAAAAGCAAGTTATTATAATAAAATCAGTTGGATTAAAATCCAAATAGTGAGTATTTTGAAATTTACCGATTCAGGTGTGAAAGGCGAAAACATTTGTTGTCAAAATGGCCTAAGCGATATTACTTAGGATGGTTAGGATATTTAAATATAGTGCTCCTGTAGTTAAACTAATCATATCAGAACTTGTCATTAAATTTTTGACACTTTAAAAAGGAAGGGGATATACGTATGCCAGATAAATTAGAGTGATGGGCGTAAATTTTACACGGTTTGTAATTTGAGATAGTCATGCACTGTCTTTTGATATTATAGCGAATACCAAACATCCTGATTTATGGAGATATACTGATACTGCTAGCAGACAATTTTGACTAATTGGTGAAGTGCAACATAAATAACAAGTCTACTAGCGAGATAGGTGATTAAAGATAACTAAAAATTCCATTTAAATTGGATATATATAATGACGTTGACTGTGTTTGAGATAGTTCCGGTATTCAAACTAGTCAAAAAATGATGATATAAGGTAAATTTAAAGCAGAGGATATTTTTTTAGGTAGAATATACTATGAAAATTAAAATACTGGTTACATCATTATTGCTGTTTTTTTTACCATTATCTTCTTTGGCGGGCACCAAAGCCTATAAATGCGATAAGAAAATATATAATCTTGAAAAACAATTAAAATATGCCAAGGACTACGGTAATACATATAGAGTACAAGCTCTGGAACGTGCGATATCAAACGTAAAATCTAATTGTTATGATCATTATTCGGGAGCAACTGGGCCAACGAGATTGTATGACCATTACTCGGGAGCAACTGGGCCAACTAGGTTGTATGATAATAACTCAAGGGAGAGATTACTTGAATTGGAGTTAAAAGAATTGAAGGAAATTATTGAAGAGCTAAAAAATATTGACTAGTTTTAGTGTTCAATAGGCGTTAGATTTTATGTATGAAAGTTTATATTATGGTAACCGTTTCTGGCAGTGAATATTATTGATGAAGGAACGCGTGAGTGCTTGGCAATTGAAGTCGATACTTCGTTGCCTGCAAACCGAATTATCAATGTGCTCTACATAAAACGATTTTTGAACAAATGATGAAAAAAATATTCCTATCACTTGTTATATTGTTTGCATTTTCTTGTATCCCTAACGTCAGTATTGCTGATGCAGATCTGGATATAGAGGAAGGTATAAAAATTGAAACAATCCCACAGCCATACTCTGAAAGTGACTTGTATGGTTATTGGATTGATGTAAATAATACACAAGAAATAAAAATTCTCAAAATGATGAGTTTTGCTCCAAATGGTACTGCTGTTGATTCATTGCGGATCCAAGTTGGTGATAATGTAGAAGAAATAAAGCAAGACTCTACGTGGAAATTTGACGTAAAATCCAGCATATTAATGCAGAAAATCACTAAGATTACCTACAAAATTAATGGGAAAATAGAGCCAAAAAATTTCGGTGATATAGAGCCTGTAAAAGTATCAGTTATAATTCAGAAAAGAGGTAAGGATATCTTTATGGGTCTTGCTCGTGATGATGGAACATTAGAGATTTACCAAAAAATCACAGCTGAAATGCGAGACGAAATTCACAAGAAAGCACAAGAAAATACTCAGAAATGAAATTCCATATTACTCTCTAGTTGTATCAGATAGCTAATATGCATAATTAGTATCATCTAAATTATCACTACATCAAAATAACCATTTTCATATGTGGTAGTGTCCACTTCCCCTAAAATAAGATAGTTATAATTAGACTTTCTGCGCTGGCGGAGTCTGAATTCGTCGCTTAACTAAATGATTTTATAGTGCTAATTTTCAATTCAACTTTTGAAAAGTGCCTATTAAGGTGCCTAAAAATAATTTGATTGATTTTTAAGCGTTAGATTTAGTGGAGCACTTACTAACTGTAACTTGGTGTTTTATCAACAAATACAAAAATTGCTATTTTATCTCAGAGGTTAATACTTTAGCTAGTGTGGTAAAGGGGAAAATGAGGATTTTACCTTATTTCTGTTCCTTGATTAAAAACAACTTGTGTGAGATCATTCAAAATAAATCTAAAAATTATCAAGTCATAGAGGGTAGCCCAATAACCTATTATAGTATACGCACTAAAGCTAGTGTCCACTCCCCTTGACTTTGACAATATGTATTTGCGTACATATATTCTTTTTATTAAGTTTACTTTAAATACGATTTATGACTTATAATAATGAAAATTATGATAAAAAAGGCATAGAATAGATATGTTCAAAAAAATAGTAATGACTTCCTGTATCGCCCTATTAGCTGGGTGTGGCGATAGTCCCATCGATGAAGTTAAAAATCAACATTTCGAAGGTTTCAATAATTATACTATAGGCCAAATACTTGATAATCGAGGTGTTTGCGGTAGTGTTCTATGGTAAGAGAATAAAGAAACTAAAACGGTGCAGTACACTTGTAACTTAAATAAAGGCAAAACGCATTTCTCATTTGATGAAGGCTATGCCAATAATCTGAGAAACACTTCAAAACAAGAAGGTCTAAAACTCGCGGTTGATAAAACTGAAAGCGAAATTGAAAGGGCAAAAAATACGCTGGGTAACATCAAAGAACATAATGAAATTATCACAAAATTATTAAATGACGATAACAATATTTTTGCACTAAGGAAAGATCAAGAATACCAAGGATATATATTTGATGCTATTAGGAGTTACAGTTACTCACCAGAAGCACAAAAACTTGATGAAATAGCAAGACTAGAATTTAACAACGGTCCATTACACATGGACTTTGATGAATATTATGCTCTATACCAGTATCTTATAGAAAAAAATGACACTGATTCTGGTGCTCATGTTAAATACAAGTTCGCAATAGAGGGGGGAGGGCAAAGTTATGGTTTATACAAACAGTGCGTAGCCCGTGAAACTTACGATGCTATACAATCGCTTAGAAATGATAAACACTGGATTGATGAAATAAACTCAAAACATAATGAAGAAATGAAAAAAATATGTGTTGATCATTTGAGTCGTTACGAACCCACAGATTACGATAAGGAATTAGAAAATTGTATTTCAAGGTCATACAAGCCAGATTACGATAAATTAGTAAGAAAACAAGGGTTAAGCGAAGAAACCACGAAAAAAATAGCCAACGACTGTTCAGAAGAAAAAGATCGCAAAATTGCCGAATACCATAGTTTGTTAGAACAATACAGTACAAATGTTCGTAATGTTATTAATTCACAATTAACAGATGAATTAACTAAAAATAAAGTTCTCTTTGAAGAAACTGAAACTAAGCTAAAATTCCTTGAATAAAGTGGAAGAAAGACAGAAGAAGAACAAGAAGCTAATCAATATGCAGAAAATAATGTTAAAAGATATTCTCTTACCCATATTTTAAAAGGTGAAGAAATTATTGTGTGGGAATACAATAAAATTTCTAAAGATTATATTATAAAACAGATGGGTTCAGTTCAGTATGAGTATGGTGGAAAAACTATGTCAACTAGCTTACCTCTTGATGTTCTGATCTATGCAGCTTTGAACAATGTAAATGACATAGATGACTACATGATCATAAAACGAAAAAAAGCACTGAATAAACTTATGAACCTATTTTAGTCTCTTAGTATAGAGTGGTTGGAGAAAACTCAACCACTCTATACCATCTCTCATCATAAATAATTAAAAACTAGATTGAATAAAAAAACAATCAGATGTATGTATTCAAATGCATATTTATAGGTAAGCATTTCGAGCCTATCATCACCTCACTGGAACTCACCCAATAACTGCATAAATACCGCATATTAATCAGTAAATGCTGACAATGGCTAGGTAGTAGTACTTCCTTCCCGGTAATTGTCAACACTAGTGACAATTGCGGAAACTTACGGGGTATAACTTTTGATCGAGAATAAATTAGGAGATAGTAGCAGTGATGTAATAACTACCCATACCCTAAGCGAGTGTGATACACATACCACACACTATTCTAAGGTTGTATGGATGCCGGATTTGACCTCTCCCAAATGAAGTTCTGCATATTAGCCGCCTATACTTTAAGACTGACCCTTATGATGGTTTAAAGGCTGTAAAGCCAGAGTTATGTTGAGTTCCATAATTTCATGCCACCATAAGGTCACTAGATTTACATTAATTAAAATTTGACTTTAGTTAGATTTAAAATAAGAATACTATTATAATAGAAAATTCCAAAAGGTAAAAAAATGGGCACATTAAATCTGAAAGTAGGAGATCATATTTATTCTCCACGAACAGGCTACACACACCATGGTATTTATATTGGTGGTGATAAAGTGGTTCACTATGCAGGCCTTTCACATGGTCTTTCTAAAGACGGCATTCAAGAAACAACGCTTATTGAATTTTCAGGCGAAAAGCAACTTATTGGCGTTGTTCAACATGAATACTCAATCTACACTCCAGAAGAAATAGTTAACAGAGCTAGAAAAAAAATAGGTGAAGATGATTACAATGTAGCTACAAATAATTGTGAACACTTCGCCAACTGGTGCGTCACTGGAACAAAGGAAAGTAAGCAGGTACAGTCCGTTGTAAAAGCAACAGTTAATGTTGTCAATGTTTCTTACAATGGATACACAATATATAAATATTTAAACGGAGCACAAGCTAGTGCTGGTCTGCTGAAAACCGTTGTGAATGCAGCTAGCACTAGCGCACTAAGAACCACAGCACCAACAATAATAAATTCAACCGTTGCTTCAACCACAACATCAAGTGCCATTAACTCTTTTGTGGCAACGTCTACAGCTTCAAATTTAGCAGGTGTGGTTGGAGGAAGTGCGGCTGGGATCTCGAGTGGGGTTGCAGCTTCGGGGGGAACAACCGTCGCGTTGTCGGCATTAACAGGAGTAAGTGCTGTAGGTGCTGCACCAGTCATTGTTGGTGTGGCCGTTGCCGCTGGAGTTGGTTTAGGTGTTAAGTACCTTTGGGGTAAGATATTTGATTAATTGCCTAATGTGAATGAACCATCTGCTCTTGTATAAACATTTAGAGAAAACTAAGGTTCGAGCGCCCCGACCCTGTAAATAATTTCTGTTTAACAAAAAATAAAGCTACTAACAAATAGATAGCAGCACATTATTTTATGAAAAACAATGTGCTGTTATTTCTATACTCTTTCCCTTCCAGAAAAATGCTCATGCATCTTTTCAGTCATCACCCACAATGCCTTATTCAATTTAATATCCCCATCGATACCATTCACAGAACGAGTGCGAGCACGTTTGCCTTTAGCGTTCCTACCAGATAATCCCCCCTTGATTAAATTTTCTTGCAAGCGTTGATATATCGTCCAAAGATCATCTTTCTTATCTTCCCAGCGACGAGGTTGTAATGCTTGTTCCTCGGTAATAGGTTTATGTTCCTCACCAAAGCGATACGTCAAGGCAGCTTGTGCCAAGGTTTGCTGTGCTGGTGGCGGTAATAGAAGAGATTGCATCTGTTCACGCTTTTCAGCTATGGTGTCGAAAGTTTCCAGTACCTCATAAGCCCCTTCAATGACCTTGCTGACAACATCCCCTTTATGGGGTACACGTACTTCACCAAAGGTGTCTCCGCAGACTAAACCATTCGAACATACCGCTCTAAATAACCCCGGCAACATCTGATAACTACTCGAACCATCATGGCTATTCAGCAGAATAATTTCAGGGACTTGTACCCCCGTGATTTGGTCATGCCGCCGAAGTCGTAGCATATGCTTAGTGTGCTCACGACGGCTGTCATCTCGCACACGAGTTTGACAGGCAAAGAACGGGTAAAAACCTTCTTTCTGTAAACTATCGAGTAAGGTAATAGTAGGAATATAAGTGTACTTTTCGCTACGAGATTCATGTTTTTCTTCTGAAAACACACTGGGTACTGTGCGAAACAATTCTTCGATGGTTAATGGGCGGTCACGACGAATAGAGCAAGCATTGCCAAAACGGGAAGCTAAACGAGACATAGGGGTTCTCCTCAATAATTAAACTGATAAATAATTCGATAAATGGATTAAATGAAGATTGCTGGTGGGGGGAAAGATAAAACCGTGACTGATAAATAAGTCTACAAGGCGAAAGATTTGAGCTTGCTCCGGATGCTGTATAGCGTAATCACGCAACAGGTAAAAATATTCCACCAGCACAGGGCTTTCGGTTTTAAATGACCAGATGCTATACACCATTAGACAAACTGCGATACCGGCTGCTTCAGGGCTTAACTCAGCTTCATTTCCGTTATGCGGGTTAAACATTTGCAGGGAGGTTTCGAGCATATCAGGCCAGATAAATGCGCCGCCATTAGACAGCATACTGAACTCCCAGAAAGCACCTTGATAGACCTCACACATCTTATCCATCAGATTAAAGATATCGCCTTCAATACGTTGCCAGTCTGGCACAGTACCAAAGTAAAAACGCCAGAAGGTACTACGACCACGGGAATTGACGAGGTTGGTTTTGATAACCGTTGATTCTTGCTCTTGTAAAGTAAACATAATAGAACTCCAATTCAGTCGATATTGATAGACAGTAATAAACAAAAAAGCCCTACACCTTGTGGTGCAGAGCTTTCTAAAAATGATAGGTATATTGAGTATCATTTTTAGTGACTCATTCTGATGATTGATTCACTAAAATAATATAGATATAAAAATAAATGTAAGTTAATTAATGGGTTAGTCTGATGATGCTTTTATAATGAATCAGATTCGGGGATCCCTTCATCTGCTAATTGATAACCGATGTTATTCACGACGGTTTTGGGATCTAGTTTAATCTCAACAAGGTGCTTTCCTGTCTCTACGGATCCTTTATAGACATTGAGTGTGCTAAAAGGCTGACCTTCTTCATTATGGCCGTCACTGACAAGATAGGTAGTATCACCATTACGGATAGTAAACTCACTGATGCTATAAAACCGATTACTTTGACTAGCAAATGAAGTTCTGTTTGCAGGTACAAAGATATCCATCTCTTTTTTTTCTACCCCCACTTTACCAAAAGAATAAGATACAGAAGGTGAAACAATGCAGATTTCAACTTCCTTCTTATGGTTCGCTGTTTGAGCATAAAACACAGGTTTAGCACAACGAGATAGATGAGCTTGGCGTAAATCCTTATGTGGAGTTGCATAGCTCAATGGAATAACTAATAAAGAAGTAAGAACAATTAACGGTAGTTGGATTGATCGTTTCATACATTTTCCTTTTCGTAGATACCCTGTCAGAATAACATAGTGGATCATAAATAATTCTACCATCATGACTATTAAGCAATATAATTTCCGGCACTTGGCTACCTGTAATTTGATCGTGGCGTCTCAGGCGCAACATATGCTTAGTATGATCGCGACGGCTTTCATCTCGCACACGAGTTTGGCATGTAAAAGAAGGGATAAGAACCTTCTTTCTGTAAACTATCGAGTAAGGTATGTAGGAATATAAGTGCACTTTTCGCTACGAGATTCATATTTTTCTTCTGAAAACACACTGGGTACTGTGCGAAACAATTCTTCAATCGTTAATGGGCGGTCGCGACGGATACTATTTGCCGCACCAAAGCGGGATGCTAAGCGAGTCATAATGAATTTCCTTTAAAATAAAGTAGATAGATAAGAAGTCGGCGTAAATAAGGGCGAGGTTAATCGATTAAATGGAAAATAGCGGAACGTTCAGGATGTTGCGCCGCATAATCACGCAATTGATAAAAGCGATCGACGAGGGTGTCACTTTCCGTTTGAAAGGACCATAAACTGTACATCATCAAACACACAGCTATGCCCGCAGCTTCAGGATTGAGTTCCGCTTCGTTACCATTATGCGGATTGAATAGCGTAAGCTCCTCTTGATTCAAATCGGGATAAATAAAAGCGCCGCCATTAGATAAAGTGCAATATTCCCAATACCCGCCGTGGTAGTCCTCACAAAACTGGCCCATGGTAGTAAAAATCACCACTTCAAAGGTTGAAAAGCCTTTAACGTTGCCAAAATGAGTTTGCCAAAAATGCGTGCGCTGGCGGTTGGAAGCGGGTGTTGAGATGATGGGTTCAAGTGTCATAAAAAAGCCCTTTTGTGGATGTTACGAAATAAAAAAGGCAGACCGATTGGTCTGCCGTTATGTTGAATCTACATTGAAATAGTTGAGTTTTAGTGGTCACTAAATAGCCCGTTGAGTAGTCGTTCAATGGCTCCCCCCAATAAGGTTGTGCAAGCAAGCGTCGCCCCAAGTCGAGCCGCTTGAATTTCCGTGTCGGAATACTTGCCTTCAAGCGCAAGTTGTTCATTGACCGTCTTCTGGGCGTAGTAGGTGATAGACATCAGTGTCACAACACTCACAGAGGTGGCGATAAGTTTAAAAATCGTCATGATGAATTCCTAGGAAGTAAGCCTGTGTGAGAACAGGCTCAAGTAAGGGTGAGCGTAACTTATTGAGGACCAGACCAGTTATCACTATCCAAAACTAAAAAAGAGTCACAGCCTGATTGACCTACAGTACAAACTCGCTTGGCTATTGATTTAGGTGGCCATTTTTTATCGGCTGAATAAGCTAAACCATTATTATCGACGCAGGCGACTTTTAACCAGTTAGCCGCTGCACCACGATTATAATAAACGCTACTAATACAGGTCATCGCGGTAGGGGCAGGAAAACCTTTTGCTTGTCGAATTGGAGTGTCGCCTGTCAACTCTCCATGAGGCACACCTAGGACAGGTCTTTCATTACTCTCATTTTTCTCCTTCAATTTTTGACCATATTCTGGCGTTAAATAGTAGGTATAACGTGTGGGCTGAATTTCACCGGGTAGGTGAAGTGCTAATGCTTGAGCACAAACCGTTAGCGAGATTAAAGTCGTAAATAGTACCTTTTTCATAAAGATGAACTCCATTATTTCATTAAAGATTGGATATATTGGTAATGGGGCAAGGCTTGAATAAACGCCTCTTCACATAACCGTTGGTTGAGGTCTTCACGATAACGAAAGCCCCGCGCCGTCATGACCACGTCTTGCAAGGCCATCACATCAAAGACATGAATGTGCTCCGCGATATCAGCGGCGAGATACCAATGACCTTGGTAATAAATCAACTTATACGGGGCAACGTTCGTGATGTTTTTTCCTTGGTGGGCAAATTGCAGTAAACGCCGTTTCACAATGGCTTGTGTCAAGATATAAAAGCCCCCGAACAGCGAGGGACGCTGTTCGGGCGGGGTATGGTAAACAATAAACGGTGAATCAATCGTCGGGTCGAGCAGAACTGCTAGCAGCTTCCTGTCTAAAGCCGGAAACAGTGAGGTGACATGCGTAATGGCGGCAAAGCGCAATATGTCCTTATCGGTACGAAAGGGACGCTGTGATGCTGCCAATCGATAGCCACCTTGGTGATATTCCAAGTCCAGATATTGAAGGCGCTCATTAAGGTCACGCCGTAGGGTACGAGTCGAGACATTGAGCTCTTCTGACAGCTCGGATAAATAAACGGTTTCCCCGCGAAATAATTGACTAATAATAAACGCCAACCGAGACGCAAGCCGGTCATGGCGAGACACAGAAGTCGACATGATGTTGTCCTTATTAAAATAGCTCCGGCAAGCGGATAGAATGGGATTGATAAACCTTATTGCGATAAGGCTTTTTGTCGTAAGTACGCCACAATGATGCAGGCGGGGACGGTGACCCGATAAGCGGGTCCCGCTAAGTCAGCGACAAGCCATGCCGAGCTCACGGCAAGACCAATCGGCCCAGCAATCAAGGAAAGTGCTCGGTGTGCGGCAAAGAGTGTGCCAATGGTGGCAACCCCGCCGAGCGCATTAATTACACCAATGGCTGAGAGTGTGGCCACTTCCAGAGCAGCAATGCCTGAGGTACGGATAGCCGCTTGAACCGCAATCAAAATCAATTGTGGCGTGGGGTTGGTGAGGTTAAGTTGCATATCACGAGAGAAGGCTTGTAGCTCTTCTGTGGTCAACTCATTTAAGCTTTTTTCTAATACTTTCAATAACAAATTTAATTCCAAGGTTTCGGTACTTCCGGCCTTCGGATAATTGACATCAAGGTGGTCACAGACATCCTGTAAGATTTCACGGTACAACACGCCCTTATTGCCTCGAACGAGACTCATCAAACTGTTAGCTCCAAAGGCTTGCAACTCTGCCGCAATCGACATCCAGTATTGCTGGTGCTCCGGATGGTAGAGTTGATATTCAGGCGAGCTGGTTAAGGTTTCAGTCCAGCGCTTTTGTCCATCTTTACTGTCGTGAGTTAGGACGGATACAAGTAAGCCCAGTTCTTCATTGCTGCATTCACGTAAAAACGCTAAATCGGTATCTAATCGGTAAGTTGCCATCGGTGTTATTCCCTAGCTTGAAAAAGAGAACACCACGATAACAACCCCACCGGACAGGTTATGTCCGGTTATTTGACTTTTTTTCGGGGGGAAAATGAAGGGAAATGACAGGGTATGTCATCGGATTTATTTAATTAATTGATATTATTGAAATTGTTTGGTTTCGTGTAAGTGATATATATCTGAAAAATATTTGAATTAGTGAAATGACTATATTGGGTTAAAAAATTATAGGGCACATACTTTTCAATAATAAACTGTAAATAAATGTAAATATTGGATTAAAAGATAAGCATTTAAATAGGGGGGAAATGAGTTTTTACTTATCCAATTTTATCTGACGGAATCTTAATTAGTCTAATTAAGTCTATTTAACTTATTGATATATGTGAATTTATGTTATTGACTTGCTACTTGGAATGCGATTAATTAGTCACCTCGAAACAAAAAACGTAAGGTGAAAAATATGTCTCATTTTCCATTAAATGCTTTTCCATCACTTATTCGTGACATTATTCATGATGTTCATGAATGCACCCAAGCACCAGTTCCATTAATTGCCTCCTCTGTGATTAGTGCTATGTCTTTGTCTTGTCAAGGATTAATAAATGTTAGAGTTAACCAAATGGCACCGTTTCCCGTGTCATTGTTTTTACTTGTGATAGCAAACTCAGGGGAGCGTAAAACAACAGTAGATAAAATAGTGATGAAACCTTTTTATCAACATGACACGAATTCATTAAGGGAGTTTGAACAAAAGAAAACGAACTATTCACTTGAAATGCAGGTTTGGAAAGAGAAAGAAAAAGCGATCCTAAGCCAAATTCGTAAGAAAACAACTCAAAGACAAAGTACCGAAGAGACATTAAAAGAGCTCAAAGCTTTACAAGTAGAGAAACCCGTTCAGCCAAAATATCATCGATATATTTATAACAATGTGACACCTGAAGCACTACAAATGGGCATGTTCAATAACTATCCCCATATTGGGCTAATCGCAGATGAGGGAGCTAATATCTTAGATAGGCAGATTATGAAGGATTTAAGCTTTATAAATTCCATGTGGGATGGTGTAAGCTTTCATGTTGATCGCAAGACAACGCCAAGTTTTACGATAGAAGATGGGCGAATTACACTATCTGTAATGGTACAGAAGAAACCGTTTGATTTATATTTAAAGAGGCAAGGACATAAAGCTAGGGGAAGTGGTTTTTTTGCACGTTGTTTGGCTGTGAATATAGATGAAAATTTGACGACTCAAGGTGAGCGTTTTATAAGGTATCAACACTCTGTGAATATGCATCTTAATTATCTTCATTGCAGAATAAATGAATTATTAGCAGAGAGTAATTTAAATGAAAAAATAAGTGAGAAAATATGTTTATCATTAGAGTCATCTGCTCAATATGAATGGGAGCAAATTTACAATAGTATTGAAAGTCGACTTAAACCGGAAGAAGAATATGCGAGCATGAAGGATTTTGCATCTAAATTAGCAAATAATATTGCACGTTTAGCTGCAGTATTTAGTTATTTTATTGAAGGAAATTGTGAGATAAAAAAGGAATATATTGATAGCGCATCAATTATTTGTGAATGGTATATGCAACAAGCTATTCATTTATTTGGGCATGAAGAAGGGTATTATGAAGCCTTATTATTATCATGGCTACACCGTGAGTATTATCAAAGTGGTAGAATGCGAGGTAGTATAAGGTTTAATGATATTCGGCGATATGGTCCAAGTGCATTACGAAAAGGTAAGTTACTGGAAAAGGTTATTTCTAACCTAGAAAAAGAAAGTGCAGTATATATAAATTACTCACTACGCGGTGCAAAATTTGTAAATGAAGGTGAAAAGTTTAATAACAATATTTTTACAAAACACCCTGCGTATTCATTTTACCCATTAGCTACGACTGCTACTGTAGCAACTAATCGCAGAGTTTAATGATAAAATTGCACAAAAATAATATCAGAGTGAAATTATTCCCATTCTGACATTTTACCGAGTTAATAAAGGTCTATGGCTTTTGTTTTTCTCTAGTCGTTAAGTTTTATTGTGTCGGTATAGTAATATATGTTTATCATTATATATATTTAATGGTGATTTATAATTAATACCATTTAATAGAGATAGTTTGTAATTATATTAATTAAATGTATGCTCAGTTAATTAATGAGGTAGCATCTCTTATGCTTCATTGGTTATCATCATAATAATATAGATTGGAATAACTTAATTACTGATACCGACACATCCTTTTAATATCTAATTAAGGGATGTCAAAATAAAGATGAAACCTTATACTTATAATGCTCAATATCAGCAAGCCTTCTCGGATGTGATTAATGATGCCGTACGAGAGTTTCCTCGTACGCTTGCTTTACGAGTGGATCTTCACTTTCCTTCTGATTACCAATATGGTGATTCAAATAAAGAGATAACACGTTTTATCGAATCTTTAAAAGCAAAGATTGACGTCGCTTGTAGAAATAAAAATCACGATTGGGATCGTAACTGGCACAATCGTTTGCGATATATTTGGGTACGTGAGGTTGGTGAGCTTAATCACCGTAAGCATTACCACGCTTTATTATTACTGAACAAAGATTTCTACTGGAGTGCAGGGGACTTTAAATCAACTACCAGCTTAGCGGGATTAATCCACCAAGCATGGTGTAGTGCATTAGGAATTGAGCTAGCCCAATACGAAGGGCTTGTCCATTTTACAAAGAACGGGCGTCATGTACTTAATACCAATAAAGAAGACTATCCTCAGCGGCTAGTGAGTTTACTTCATTGCATGGATTATCTAGCAAAGGATCATACAAAGAGTTATCACGATGGCTATCGGTCTATTGGGATGAGCCGATGTTAATATGCTTCTGGGGAAAGTATATGAATAAACACCTTATATTATAAGGAGATTCGTTGTGGGTTTATTCCTGCACATATCAAGAATGCGGGACTCTGTCACTTATTTATAGATTGAAAACCCATTGGGATCATCAAACGAGGTAGTTATGCGATTATTGTATCAATGTGATGAAAAAACGGGTAGGGAATGTATCGAATTGGTTGATTTTCGTTTTGAGTTAGTGGATCCCCAACAGCTACTGGCATGCATTGATGCGTTTTCATCCGTATGTGTGCACACCTACGGTTATTGCTCTGAACATATTGAGCTGACAGGTTCACCAATACCAGTAAGCTGTATCTTGGCATTATTCGCAAAAAAATGAGGTGTAGCCAAGGCTATGTTTCCTCGCTCGGGAATGATTATCGTCTTATTGTGGTGCGCTATCGGTTCGCTAAGGCTAGTCTGATCGTCTGAAAATTGAACAGTAACGATTGGCTAGGGAAACTCTTATCGTTGCGAGCTTAGTCGTTATAATGGAGTATATGTATTAGCCGAAACACGTTATAAAAAGTTTACCTGATAGCGCTGTACGGATTTTATACCTCTAGATAGCATCGGTTGTATTTGGCTTCAGCTGGCTGTTAATAGATAACAAAAGTAGAACTCTGTAATGATTTGTTTTCTATTAAATTACAGTGGGATACATTAGAAATTTTTGAGCGCAAGATATTTTGATTCAAGCCTAGTATTTCTAGAGTCGATTTTACATTTATCTCAATACTGAGCCCAAGAGGAGTAAGCTGATTGAAATGCTGTATAACATCACGATGCTACAACATGATGCGAGAGCCAGCCTGACAAACACGGTTGAAAGACTCGAACGTATTTTAGTTCTTGTTTTTCAATTGCTATATGACTCCGTTTTTATAACATCTCAGTGAGATTATTCATATGTTTTCTCCAGAGATTTTTCTGAAATTAACTTATGAATATGCTGTTTCGCACTACTTAGGCAAGCTTCTAGCGTTGACGAGTTATCAATGACTGTGTAATGAGAGGATAAGCGTTCGAATTGACTTTTGAAGCGCACTCTAAAATCTGTGTCATCGAGTGTTTTATCTAGGGTGGATTTTCCACGTTCTGTAATACGTTGCTGGCGAACTTCCTCATTGATGTCAATAAATAGGGTTAGGTCTGGTTTTGTTATACTAGTAAAGCCGAGTTCATAATCAAGGTCAACATCTAGGCCAATAGTGCGATGTGAGACGATAGTGTCGATAAGATAGCGAACACAATAGACGTTGTGGCTTTTGAGTTTTTCCTTAATATCGTTCGATGCCTTCACTACTGATGTTAGGTAATACAGATAGTGTGCATCAGGGTAGTTTTCTCTTAGTTCCTGTGTGAATTGCTTTCGGTGCTCAGAGAACAAGCTTTCTGGTGTTTGGAGGTAATAACCTTTTTTGTCCATTTCGGCAAGTATTTTACCAATACTTGTTGTGCCTGAACCATCTAGCCCGGTAATTACGATAAATTTACCCGCCATAAGACCTCCTTATTCATTTAGTAGTGGAGAAATAATGATTTCGTCTATCTCATACAGAGTACTGCCATGAAGAGTCGGCAAACTCACTTCATCTCCAACCTCGTGTTCAAGTAGAATCTGAGCTATAGGAGTGAGATAACTGACGATGTTTTCTTTTGGATTACTATCACCGTAACCAAGGATTGTCAGCATTCTACTGTTGTCATATTCGTCTATAAGCGTTACCTGATGCCCCACTGAGACATAGTTGCAAAGGTTACCCCGAATATGGGGCATATCTTCGATGATCTCTTTATGTTCAAGTAAGCGAGCTAGTTCTTGAATCTTGTTTGGTAGCTCGTATTCAGCTTTTGTTCTTAATGCCATGAACTCTGGATTTTCTCGTAAGTCGTTATCAAGCTCAACTGTTTTCCCGATCTTGGCATTACAGATCTTTATATCTTTTTGGAGAGATATGATTTCGTTATTAGTACGTGCTAATCCTTCTCGGGTGAAATAGGTTTTTTGCTTATTCATAAATAACTCTCGTTGGGATTTGACCTACAATAATTGGCTCATCCAATTGTTTCATGCTTTTGACCACATTACCTGGCAAGAAAAATGTGAGGTGTTGCTTGGACTGGCCGTCTTCAGAAGATGTCGATGACAAATCTAGTTCCTCTATTATAAATTCATTCTCTTTGGTATTGATGCGTCCTAATTTATTAGATATACGTTGTCTTCTTCCCGGTGACAGACGAAATACAGTGCCCTCATTAGCCAAATCGCCTTTATTACCAAACGCTCGCTCATGGTTTGGTGTCATAGGTAAATCTTGCCTTGAAGATAGGAGTTTGTACTCATTAAAGGCTCGGCCTAGGTTACAAATTTGACCGGTATCCATAGTTAATGCTTTATCTAAGAATGAGTTAGCTGGAAACTTTGCTATTTTTAAGATGCGTATATAACTTTCTATCAATGGAATAAGATCATTTTCAATGTAACTCGATGATGCATTAAATGTGCTTGCTAAAGTTTGAGCTTTATTTTTGAGGCTCAGAAGTAATGTATCGATATCTTGCCAACTAGTATTATTGGAAATTGATTGCGCATCAATAATAGCATTAAGTAAGTATCGTTCACCATCAATGTGACCACTGTTTGGGCGTGCTATTGACTTAGGATAAAAGAATTTTGCATAGCATTTACCACTTTGATTACGCTCAACATTTACTCCAAAATAGATACCGTCATCGTTTTGCAGTTTATGCATTACACATGGCGTGCCAGCTAGTTTGCCACGAAGGTATAGATCCACTGAGTTTCTCCAATTTCCTTTCATTTCTAACTGGATCACCTTATGTCCGGATATATCCATTTTCAGTGCATGATTATGGCTATCAGTAATGCTTGCTGTCGTTAAGCCCTCAAGTGAATCATTTGATACATATATATAATTTTTGTACGCGAGTATATGCATACCAGAGTGTTTGGTTAGCTCAACCTCACCTACATCGATCATTGGCCTAAAGCGTAGTTCTGTAGTGAATAGTGAATCAGAGCCCTTGAAAGTGGTAAGAAAGTGAGCTAAATCTTTCTCGAATTCATCCCTATGGGTTACTCCAGCTTTCATACCTGCTTCTGTCCAACCATAGGTATAAGGCGATATTGAAAGCCTTACACCCGCTAAGCAGTGGCGTAATGAGCTACTTAGGTTTGTGAATGCTTGTCTGATTGCCTGATTATGTCGGCTGTAGCCAACAGTAGCAATACGGGTTTTCGCTCCTAGATTTTCATAAACTAATTGGGCGAATGTATCAATATGCGGGTAAATTGCTGGATCATTATCTAGATAGCAATAAATCACTCCGTGGCGGTCTTCACGCCCATAGGCAATAAGTGGAGAAGTATGGATTATTTTAGGATCGATGAAATGGCCAGTATTAAAATCTATGATAGACGCTATCTGATTGGGAGAGTAGGTTTGTTCTAAACTTACGGCTTTGAGCACAGCAATGATATTACGCAGGTTCTCTAAACTAAATTCTATGATACGCGAGCTCGCACCTTGGCTACAAAAGTTGCACTTGTTAAAACACCCACTCTGTGGTTGGAAATGACGAAGACGAGCAAAGACCTTCCGAGGCAAGGTGCGAAACTCATTGTAGAGATAGGTGCGGACATTAACAGAATCAGTTGATATCGTTGTTTCATCTTCCAATAAGCAGTAAGGAGGCAATGTATTGGATTGTGATGATACTAGTGTATTATTAGAACAATTACTATTCATTTTCGTCTCCTAAAATGATAACGTGCCTATTCAATAGACACACATTAGCAAGTTGAGTGGGTATGTCAATGAGACTTCATGACCATCTAAATCAAAAACGGAATGGAAAGGCCATTCTTAAGCGTTTGCAATGGATTGAGGGACAGCTCAGTTGGATTGGTGAGTTTAATCGAAAAGACTTGGTAGCTCGCTTTGCTATTTCGACTCAACAAGCGTCTGCGGATATTGCTCTTTACAAAGAGTTTGCTCCAAATAATATGCAGTTTGATAATAGTTCAAAGGTATTTTTTCTAAGTGAGTCATTCGTTCCTTTGTTTGATCATGAGCCGATAGAATGGCTTCAACAGGAGCAACATAGTGAGGTAGGCAATTTACTCGGTCTAGTCGATATCATGGGTATTCCGCAAAAGATGGATCCTAAAATTTTTCGTACTCTGAATCGCTGCCGGAAATATGAAACACCAGTACA
Source organism: Providencia sp. PROV236 (assembly GCF_033676985.1). Lineage (NCBI taxonomy): Bacteria > Pseudomonadati > Pseudomonadota > Gammaproteobacteria > Enterobacterales > Morganellaceae > Providencia > Providencia sp. PROV236. Next base: position 1,504,602 of record NZ_CP096297.1, read on the forward strand.
GGTAGAGATTGGAACTTTTTCATCCTCAGAAAAGAAAACAGATCTAATTTGTCCACACTCTATAGTAGTAACTCCTGTGCGTTGGCATGTACGTGCTTGGAGTGGAGAACTTCAGAGGTTTATTGATCTACCTATCAGCCGTATCTTAAGTGCAGAGCCAAATGATAGAAAGGATTGGGTACCAAAAGACGCAGACCGCGAGTGGCTTACCGAAATGTCTATTATTTTAGCACCCTCAGAACATCTAGAAGTTAACCAGCAAGAGATGGTTTCTAGTGCTTATGGCATGAGTAATGGAATTGTTAAAATCCCGACCAAAGCTTGCTTAGTCTACTATACATTGGCAGCAATGGAGTTGTTAAGTTCTGTGCGCGAATATAAAGGGGAAGCTCTTGATCCTCAGCTAAACATTCGGGTTCTTAACTATAAAGAATTGCTGCCACTAGTAAAAAATCCCCCCATTTTTGAATGGGGTAATCGGTTGGAGCTCAGTGAAGAAATACAAGAGTTGGTAGATCAAGTGGAAAAATCGCAGTGCTATATTACTGAACTTCCATCATTGAAGTATCCACTGTGGCTTGGTTCTGGCTTTGCAAAAATTGCAGCTAGCTATGGTGCAGAGCTTTGCGTTACCAATGGAATTATGAGTACTTTTATGTCAGTAGTGGATTACAAGTCTAGCCCATTGAAGAGCTATTTCTTCCCAATTCTTTTAAGCTTTGCGGGTAAGGGAGAGGATGCTGTCGATACTGCTGAAAATATAGCTAATTCCTCAAGCGAAGCTGGGATTATTACATGTAACTCTGATTCTGATGTAGTTAAAAAACTTTCAACGATCCGTTATAGTTATTTTTTTGGTCAATTCCCTAAACGAGATAATCGTTTTGTTAATATCAAATCAATATTAACCCTAACTCGCTTGGTCGAAGAGTATGCCTGTCAGCAGTTTTATTTGACTTTGCCTCAACTTGATTTACAACGCTGTGCCCAACATGCGGAAGTGATCGGAATGCGTGCGGCTGAACGGTTTATTGAGCACTTTAGCTGGCAAACTAAGCAGCTGATTATCGTAGGTAAAGGTTATAATAATCCGCTAGAACATGTCTGGAAAAGTATACTCGCAGAGGCAGGTATAATGACGCCTACTTGGGCTGATATTAAAGATTTTACTCACGGTGATCATCGTCATGTTAGCTTGTATAAAAAACATGCTTTTTTATTACTTGAACAACCAGAGATAAAAAAATATTGTGATATTTTTGAGCCTCGATTTGGCCAAATTTATCCTGTAGAGCGAATCAATTTAAATGGGGGGTTTAGGGAGCAGTTTTGGACAAATTTACTTACAGCACTATTTTTTACTCATCGTTTAACCTATGAACAAGGCTATAATGGCAATCGTCCCCCTAAGAATGAAAAGGTACACTCTTGGCGTGGATGGGGAAGATTAAGTAACTAAATAAAAAACGGAAAAATAATTAGTTTTGTAGATTGAACTTAAATATATTAGGTTTATTACAACAAAGTGTTTGGGCATAAAAAAGTTTGTACATTATGTGTGACAGACTTCGTTTAACTGGGGTTCATTTTTCTAATGTCTTTGTTTTCTAAGTCTTAACGCCAAACCAATAAGACTTACGTTATTAACCATAAGTGCATTTAATAATTCAGGCTCATACTTTGTACACAGTATCAAAATACCCGCAAAATCGTGTCTTAATCAACCGTATGAAAATAATAAATCCCTAAATACTGTTCTTTAACCTTTTGGGTAGAATTTGGTAATGTGGTATTTTCGGATTTCGAGTTATTATTGTTAAAGAGAGCTGTAACCATATTATTCAAGCCTCAGTTTTGGTAGGCATTCGAGAGTGATCATGTTAGACGTTTTTATGAACACATCAGTTTGTTGATTGCAGCTTGACCGAATGATACTGATGATAACGCTTGCCGATATACAACTCGCAATGGGTATTCACTCTAACTGATTATGTACCAAACGAATGTTGAACACTGTGTTTTAAGGAAGGAAATTTAGGTTAGTTGAATAAAATCATTTAAACTCGTATATTTTATAGCGTGATTAAATTCTTACAATATAGGGATATTTTATATGGGATTCCTTGATAATTTATTTTCTAAATCGAAACGTGAACCGAAGACGGCAAAAGCTATTTTAAATAGAGGGGCACGCTTGCACGAAGCTGAAGTGGACATCCTCTTTATAATTAAGAATGGCAATGTGTTGTATGTGAACTATGACACTGAAAACCTTTTTGAGATTGATGGTGATGGTGACAGCTTATTCAAAGGCCGTGTTGTTAATTACAAATATCTGGGAGAAACAACAAAAGATGAAGTTCAGATCTTTGTTGGTTTTGATGAAAAGGACGCCTATACGATGTTCACTCTTCAGCTTAACTTAGAAGATAGATTGGAATTCGTTGGTCAAGCTTTGAACAGATTTTTTTCTAACAACCGTATTAATGGCGTATTTTCATGGGAAGGATATTCTGTACAATATCAATACACCTATAAATTATATAATAAAAATAATATCAGCTTTTTAATTAATTCTAGCCAAACTCATGGTTACTTAATTAGTGAAGACACCTTCGAACAAGGTGAAGGGGATTTCCTTAAAGAAAAGTTTTGGTCTACTGTAACTAACGCAGATAGTAGTCCTGAAACATACACATATAACGATCCTAAAACCAACACTGGATACTCTGTGCTGAGAGATCCCCTCATAATTTCCCCAAAACGTAACCATGTTTGAATAGATTTTGAGCAAGTAGGGTTGCAGCCACGAGTAAGTCTTCCCTTGTTATTGTGTAGCCAGAATGCCGCAAAACTTCCATGCCTAAGCGAACTGTTGAGAGTACGTTTCGATTTCTGACTGTGTTAGCCTGGAAGTGCTTGTCCCAACCTTGTTTCTGAGCATGAACGCCCGCAAGCCAACATGTTAGTTGAAGCATCAGGGCGATTAGCAGCATGATATCAAAACGCTCTGAGCTGCTCGTTCGGCTATGGCGTAACCCTAGTCCGTAGACAGGACTTTTCAAGTCTCGGAAGGTTTCTTCAATCTGCATTCGCTTCGAATAGATATTAACAAGTTGTTTGGGTGTTCGAATTTCAACAGGTAAGTTAGTTGCTAGAATCCATGGCTCCTTTGCCGACGCTGAGTAGATTTTAGGTGACGGGTGGTGACAATGAGTCCGTGTCGAGCGCTGATTTTTTCGGCTTTTAGAGCGAGATTTATACAATAGAATTTGGCATGAGATTGGATTGCTTTTAGTCAGCCTCTTATAGCCTAAAGTCTTTGAGTGACTAGATGACATATCATGTAAGCTGCTGATAGGTTTCCAGTTTTCCGCTCCTAGGTCTGCATATTGTACTTTTCCTCTTACTCGACTTAACCAGTACCAACCCAGCTTCTCAACGGATTTATACCATGATACTTTAAAGCCAGCATCACTGACAATGAGCGGTGTGGTGTTACTCGGTAGAATGCTCGCAAGGTCGGCTAGAAATTGGTCATGAGCTTTCTTTGAACATTGCTCTGAAAGCGGGAACGCTTTCTCATAAAGAGTAACAGAACGACCGTGTAGTGCGACTGAAGCTCGCAATACCATAAGCCGTTTTTGCTCACGGATATCAGACCAGTCAACAAGTACAATGGGCATCGTATTGCCCGAACAGATAAAGCTAGCATGCCAACGGTATACAGCGAGTCGCTCTTTGTGGAGGTGACGATTACCTAACAATCGGTCGATTCGTTTGATGTTATGTTTTGTTCTCGCTTTGGTTGGCAGGTTACGGCCAAGTTCGGTAAGAGTGAGAGTTTTACAGTCAAGTAATGCGTGGCAAGCCAACGTTAAGCTGTTGAGTCGTTTTAAGTGTAATTCGGGGCAGAATTGGTAAAGAGAGTCGTGTAAAATATCGAGTTCGCACATTTTGTTGTCTGATTATTGATTTTTGACGAAACCATTTGATCATATGACAAGATGTGTATCTACCTTAACTTAATGATTTTGATAAAAATCATTAGGGGATTCATCAGTACTCTGTGTCTTCTAGCTGTATTAAAAGTACTAACGAATTTGCTAATAAAATATATGAGCAAGGTGTTGAATCGCTTAAAAAAGCTGATTTTAAAATGGCATTTAATAATTTTAAAATAGCCGCAAAATATGGACATACTTCTGCAACGTTCAATTTGGCATTAATGTATAAAAATGGAAATGGTTGTGATTATAGTTATGAGGATGCATTGCAATTATTTATAAAATCCCAGAATGAAGGACATCAGGGGGCATTTAGGCATATTGATGAACTAGAAAGAGTAAAAGAAGGCTCAAATGACTTATCCAATCTGCCTCTGGTAATAAATGAAGCTAGCCACTTACACGATGGAACAATTCTCTACTTTTTTTATTTCTTCTTACTAAATAATTTAAGTGAGGTTGATATCGTAAGCTGGATAAGATATGAGCTTGATTGTGCATCTTTAGGTAATGAGCTTGCGCAGCAATATGTCAATGAAATATCGCCTAATAGAGATTTTTATAAAAATGGAAGGAATGAGTTAACTCCTCATGCCTCATTATTTAGTGATCTTTTTGATAATGTTACTATTCCGCTGAGAAAAGAAGAAGATTTTAGCGATATAATCAAGCTGAGATGCAATTTGGTCAAAAATTTATTTAAACATATTTTTGAACAATAGCAGAATAACTCCCTCGACTACTTTTAAAGGCCTAGAGCTATGCTATACAGTTGAAACGAGGCTCTTTGTGGCAGTAGTAAGCGCAATGAGATCTACATTGAAATATGTTCTTACTAGAGTCCATGAGATAATAATCGTCCTTTCCTTAGGTATAACCTGCTAACTAATTTAGCTGTTGGCTTTGAACGAGGAATGGACGTTATACAAGCGCTAACGTCCATAAAGATTAATATTAATATTAATATTAATATCAAGTACAGTAGATTAGTGTTAGATAAAGCTGCCCCTAATAATATCCGTATAATGAGTTCAGGCAGTAGCTATCTCGCGTTGAAGAAGCCATTCATCGAGTTCTACTTCCTTCCAGCCAACAGACTGTTTCCCCAACTTTAGCTGTTTTGGAAAAGTGGGATCGTAGCGCTTTGACTTGGGATTTAGCCAGTCATATATCGTCGAACGTTTTACTCCAATTTTAGCTATAACAGCAGGAATACGCAGGATTTTTATAGTTTGAGTATGGGAGATCATATTTTGCCTCTTTTAAGTTCTTACAATTCAAGTTACCTATTGAATAACGGCTCTCTGTTATTCACCACCTGAGCCGATTGGCTGGTATGTGATGGATTGTAATGGAGGCGAATAGTGTCTAAAATGTGCATTTATTAATTACTTTTTTTGACACTAAATTATGCCAGCTCTAACCCCCCTAAAAAAAGCAGCATTTGATGCGATAGATAGGCTTCACATTAATCAAATTTTAATGAGTTTCGTATACGAAGAGCCGATCGAGGACTGGTATCATTACATACTTAACCGACTCAATGGAGCGCTCCAAAAGAAAGGGATTGCAGGAAAGCAAGCAGAAATAGCGAAACACTATATATTAGCTAATCTTGAAATTCACTTATCTGTTGATAACAAATATATTTCATTTGCGGCTGAGGCTTATAAAAAGGATAATATCTGTGATGAGTCTTATAGCAAAGAGATTACTAAGAAAGTTGTGGAATATGGAATAAATTTTAGCCTTGCTTTTCTTTCCATTCTCGCGGAGAAGAATGGTATTGATAGCGAATTTGTTAACCAAATCGTTGAAGATTTGTTAAGTGACAGCGAGGTTGCTCTATCAACAATGCCTTTTTTTATCAAATACAGATTGACTGACTGTTGCTATGCATTTGAGTATCCAGATGCCCCTATGGGTTTTTATCATGAACTGGTGAGTCGCGGTATTATCTCGTGTGATAAATATTCGCGTAATATTGATAAAGAAGCGAAAGAATCAGGTTCAGAGCTATCACTGTTGTTCATTCGTGCAGGATTACTTTTTGAGTTTAGGATGCTGCAAAGAGCGATTAGAGCCATGATGCCTGTTGATAAAAATAATGAGGTTGTTTTTCCTGATCTTGGCTCCGAAGTACCCGATATTAATCGTAAGATAACAGTAGATTATTGTAAAAGGCTGATTGATTTAATTATCTTAGACAAGAAAGCAATTACATTTGTAGTGTTTCAATGTAACGAACATGTGTCGGAAATAGATGCTGAAAAATTACTTAAAAATATGAGTAAATTTTATTTGCATAAACGAATGTTTAATGGCTCGCAGGGTAGCTGGCTTGGAACGTTGGGAGCATTTGATATTGAGGCTATTCGCTGGGATGAGCCAAACAAAGCAATTTATTATGAGGCTGATAATAGTCTTACGATTTCAGAGAAGGTTAAATCAAAGCTTTTAGATTACGGTTTTAGTGTATCAGCAAGAAGTTTGTATTTGAGACATAAAGCAATAAGAAAAGATAATTATTCTAAAATTAAGTACTACTACTATTTCTTACTGAACCAAGAATATGGGCTTCCTTGGAATAGTAATAACAATAGTTATTACGACGCGGCCCTTAAACATAAAGAGAAAGAAGTGAGTGAATAGAGGCTTGTTTATTATTTCGCTCTGAAGTTGAGTATAAATAATGTTCACTGGATTGGTTAACTTCTGGATAACCAGTCTTTTTTATGTAGTATGTCGCTATCGCTTGATGAGTTATAAAGGTACAATCAGTTAACTTTTTTAATATACAATGTGCTGATTACAATGACTAATAACAATTTCTCTTCAACAGCGGCATTTCTATGGTCAGTAGCTGACCTGTTACGTGGCGACTTCAAGCAATCTCAATACGGACGTATCATTCTCCCTTTCACCTTGCTAAGGCGCTTAGAGTGTGTCCTTGCTGCTACAAAGGCTGATGTTCTGGCTAAATACGATGCAATAAAATCAATGCCGATTGAAGCACAGGACAAACTACTTACCCATGCTGCCCAGTTAAGCTTTTATAACACCTCAAAAATGGATTTGAACCGTCTGGGTGAAACAGATGTGGCGAATAATCTTCAGAACTATATTCAATCATTTAGCCCAAATGCCCGTGAGATTTTTGAACACTTCGACTTTTTCAATACTATTGATAAATTGGAAGAGGCCGATCTGCTTTATAAAGTTGCAAAACGTTTTGCGACTACTGATCTTCACCCTGACACTATTAGCAACTACGGTATGGGTTTAGTGTTTGAAGAGCTTATCCGACGCTTTGCAGAAAGCTCGAATGAAACCGCAGGGGAACACTTTACCCCAAGGGATATTGTTGAGCTGACGACGTCATTGCTTTTCACTAACGAAGAAGAGTTAACCAGTTCGGGCTTAGTTCGCTCAATCTACGACCCTACAGCAGGTACACCTTACATGCAATGTTCATAATACACACATTACATAATTAACTGGTGACATAATAATTGCCATTTATAATAGTCCTTAAGAAAGATCATAAACCGGATCTAGGCTTTGATTGATTAAGGAACTAAAGTGGCTACCCTCCGACAAATTAACTACCACCCTTTCCGAGTTAATATCCAGAACGATCAAGTTCACTGGACTAAATCAAATCATCAAAATATTGAAGGCTTACCTCAAATCATCTGGCAAGATAACACTACTTGGTCAGAAGCTAACCTATGGGCTTTAGAACAGGCCACCTCGTTTAGAAGTAGTATAAAAACAGTTCGATCAAACATGTCTCACTTACTTGCATATGCAAAATGGCTAGAATCTGAGTCTATTGACTGGTGGCAATTCCCTGACCGTGAAAGTGAAAGATGTCTAAATCGATTTAGAGGTGCTTTGATACAAGCTAGAAATTCAGGAGAGTTGGCTCCTAGCACAGCATCTCAAAGAATGGCCGCTGTAATAAGATTTTATAAGTGGGCTAGAGATTTAGGATTAATTTCAACTGAGTGGCCAATGTGGAAAGATAAGTTTGTAGGAATAAAGCTCACTAATCAGTTCGGTTTGGAGCACACACTTAAAGTGGCAAGCACCAATCTAGCCATTCCAAATCGAACTGTTGCTGGTCCTGTCCAACTAGAGGATGGCTTGCTTCCACTATCAGTCAAAGCCATGAAAGAAGTACTAAACTTCGCTGATGAGAACGCTTCTAAAGAACTAGCTCTTATGTTAAGGATAGGTTTTTTCACAGGGTTACGCATAGGCTCAATCACAGATCTAAAAGTATCAACCCTCCAAAACGCCATTACTGTGCCAGAAGTAGGAATTAAAACTATTTCTGTTGGTCCAAGTGCATATCCGCCTGTTGATACGAAGTTTGATGTTAGTGGCTCTGTACCGATACCTAACGAATTACTGGAAATGCTGCTTGATTATGCATCAAGTATTAGAAGATTGAAGCGACAATCATTGTCTTCTGAAAACGATCAGGACCTACTGTTTCTTAGCAGATTCGGTAATAATTATAAAGCAGATAGTAGCAGCGCTATTAACGTAGAGATGTCTCGCTTAAGGAAACTTGGCTTAAAGTCAGGAGTTACAGTGCTTAGAGGTTTCTACTTTCATAGAACACGAGCTACCTATGCAACAGAATTAATGAAGGTGGCATTGAATGCAATGCCTGTAGCTGATGCTGTTGAGTTTGTAAAAGAGGCTTGTCTTCATAAAGATATCAGTACCACTATGAAATACGTAAAATTTATTGAAACTAGTAAGTTAATGAAGGAGGCATCAGATGCTTTTACCGAAGCATTTATGGGACTGAGTAGGAGTAAAGCAGTAAATGAATAATCAAGATTTGCTACTTAAGGGCATAATGATAGGTACTCATGCAGAGCCATGGGACCTAAGGGTTTTACTGTATAAAGATGCTACATCAGTCAAGAGAAATGAAGTCAATGAGCTTATAGATGATGGTTACTTCGGTGAGATAGTCAGTGACAGAGTTTCTTTAGTTCACCTACTTCATAATATGTTTACGAGTTTACTAGTATCTGGTATTGCTCAGCCTACGATAATTTCATATCTGAGAAATTTATGGGATTTTTTAAGATGGGTGGATAGTAATAATTTACCCTGCTCAGAAGATACAATTGTATCTTCTTTTGATGCTTGGACTGAACATTTGGTCTACAGAGTGTTTTATAAAAAAGACTTAAAGCACTATGTAGCTTACAAAAGAGCGTCAACTGTTGCTAATGTTATTGCTAAAGCCCTAAGTATGCCTGGAAATAAGCCTGGGCATAATTTAATGCTTAATACAAGACTAACCAGACCCAGTAAACACAAGTCATCATTAAGTACACAGGCTGATAAACAGAATTTAGCTTATACTTTTGAGTTTGGTAGGATCTTAACAGCAATCTGTCAAAAACTCGATTTAGTAACTGTACGTGGCCCAGTACCCATTAGATTATCATTCGATAATAATAAGCTAATTACCATAGCTGGCAACCTCATAAACCCTGATTTAGACGTATCTGCTATTAGAAGCAGTAGTGATAGGACAAGAGCGATCAAAGCAAGGCAAGCTCTTCCAGATGGGGAAAGTTTATTTGAAAGCAATAAAAGATCTAATATTCTAAATATTCGTATTGGAGCTGAACTTCTTATATTTTTGGCACAGACAGGAATGAATTTAGCTCAAGCGGACTCACTAAAATTGGAAGACTTTAGATGGCAATCTAATGGTGAGGATTATGATGTATTCAGAGTTTACAAAGGGCGCAGACAAGGCGAAGCTATCTTTAGTTGTTACAATACATACAGAGAGCATCTTCAAACCTATCTTAAATGGCTTAATGATACTGGTTTAAAAGAACTTGATGACAGGCTTTTTCCATTTATAAATAGAGGTATTATCCCAGCTAGATGCTCGCAAAGAACACTTGGCTCTATAAGGATATTATTTAAAAAAAATGATCTCAAATTTATTAAACCTTCTGAATTACGTAATACACGAGTTAATTGGCTGATAAGGCACACTGATAATCTTAACCTTACAGCTGACCAGATGGGGCATAGTCCGGAAGTGCTAGTACGTGACTACTTAAGGCCTCACCATCAACGTGCTACAAGCGAAATAATAAACTTCCATAACAGTTATATCCCCTCAATAGAATCGCCAGGTCCTGGGGTTTGTATTGGTCAGAGTCGGCCTCAAAAAATAACATCAGCTCCTGATGAGGCGCCTATTCCAGATTGTATTAGTCCAGAAGGTTGTATTTTTTGCACACACCATAGGGATATCATGAGTCCTGATTATTGTTGGAAATTAGCCTCACACTTAAGGCTAAAGACCTTAGACCTTAGAGCTTGGTGAATATAAACCCTCAGAAAAAAACTATACACATCCAGCCTGTTTAGTGATTAATAGGATAAATCTCAAATTAGATGCTATCGCAAAGAGTAGTTCTATTAGAGAACAATGGGTGGTTGAAGCCCGTGATTCTATTAGATCAGGTCATTATCATCCACAATGGAGTGGGTTTATTAACTTGTTAGAGGGTATGACATGACTATACCAAAGCTACCAGGATTATCAGTCTTAGGTGTATGTAGTGGTCAACTAAAATTGGCCACGGTTTTAGAGTTTTTCCGGTATTGGTTTTCTGATTCGTTTGGTGGTAATCCACCGTTATATTCATGCGGCCTGACCTCGCTGTAATACCCGACGATATAATCCGTTATTGCATGGGCTGCTTCACTGAAGCTGATGTAGCCGGTCACCGGCACCCACTCATTTTTCAGACTTCTGAAGAAGCGCTCCATCGGACTGTTATCCCAGCAGTTACCACGCCTACTCATACTTTGTTTTATCCGGTATCGCCACAGTAACTGTCGGAACTGCCTGCTTGTATAGTGGCTACCCTGATCACTGTGGAACATGAGCCCGGATGGCTTATTTCGTATTTCCCATGCCATTTTCAGCGCTTTGGTGGTCAGTTTGCTGTCCGGTGAAAATGACATTGCCCAGCCCACGGGTTTCCTTGCGAACAGGTCGAGTACAACGGCCAGGTATGCCCAGCATTTACCGGTCCAGATATACGTTACGTCGCCGCACCATACCTGATTGGGCTCTGTCACTGCGAACTGTCGCTCAAGGTGGTTCGGGATAGCAATGTGTTCATGACCGCCACGTTTATACCGGTGAACAGGCTGCTGACAGCTCACCAGCCCCATCTCCTTCATTAGCCGTCCGGCAAGCCATCGTCCCATCCGGAAGCCCCTGTGTGTTGCCATTACAGCGATACTTCTTGCTCCTGCTGAGCCATGACTGAGGCCGTGCAGCTCCTGAACCTGACTACGTAATACGGCTCTCCTGCCGTCCGGATTGTCAGGCCGGTTTTCCCGGTATCTATAGCTGCTGCGGTGAACTCCGAACACGCAGCAAAGAGTGGCCACAGGATAATGCGCTCTGAGTTTCCCGATCACCGAGACCTGTTCAGGGAGTCTGACATCAAGAGCGCGGTAGCCTTTTTTAATATTTCGTTTTCCATTTCAATACGTTGAATTTTTTTCTTCAGCTCACGTATCTCAATTTGTTCCGGCGTGATAGGGGATGCTTTCGGTGTTTTGCCTGCCCGTTCGTCCCGTAATTGCTTTACCCACCGCGTCAAGGTGGAAAGCCCGACATTCATGGCTTTCGCGGCATCTGCAACTGTATAGTTCTGATCCACAACCAGCTGAGCTGATTCACGTCTGAATTCTGCACTGAAATTTCGTTTTTTCATTAAGGCACCTGTGTTGTTCTGAGGTGAGCATATCACCTCTGTTCAGGTGGCCAAATTTATTAAACCACTACAGTACACATAAATACAGATATGCCTAATTTTAGACCTAATACATGGCCACCAGAAGATGACTTTCCAGTTGTTATAGACTCAGAGGGAAAGGTGGTTTCTAGGTATGGAGACATTAGATGGGATTTCTCATCTTGGCATGGAAGTGTGCTCAAAATTTATTTTGGAGACGGTCCAGGAAACGGTCATAAGGTCAGTAAAGAAAACGCTAACTTATTAAGGCTAGTAACAGCTTGGTGGATTTGGGGCCCTGGTGTACCCGTTCAAGCAAGAACAATAGTATCCAGATTTGAAACTATTAAACCATTTTTTGTGATTTGTTCTAATCATAACATATGTGTTTCAGAGCTTTCAAAATACCCAGAAGTTATTAAAGAGATCGCTACAAAGGGGAAGTTTAGTCATCTACACTTACTTACATACCTTCATGACATCAGCTTTAATGCAAAAAAATTAGGATTTAATATTCTTGATGAAGAGGGAATGAAGATATTCAATAAGTATCTGAATATAAATGAGCCAACTCAAACAGCCTACATCCCACCTAGAATTTGGAGTTATCAACTAACTCGACTGAAAGAATGCTTAGATAGCTATTTACAGAATAAAGAAAAACTAGAAAGGTTTTTTATATATTGCTTATTAGCATATGAACCCAGCCATTCGATAATAAAAAAAGACAGTTTTAAAAAGTTAACCAAAGAGTTTGATTTAGTTGAAAAATTTGAAAAAGGTATAAAGTCTATTCGTATGAGTATTAAAGATGTTGCGATAAAGTTTGGTGTTTACTGTATTTTAGAAAAATGGGTGATAACTAATAATAAGTGTACTTTAGAGACTTTGTCTAACTATTTAAATCTTATAAATTTTTGTGGCACGGCTTACATTGCCAACTTTTCATTGATGCACATCAGTGAATGCAGTCGCTTAAGGATTGATTGTCTACAGAGCGAGGTTGATGAAACAGGCGGTGAAATATGGCTTATTAAAGGGGTAACAACTAAAACGATTCAGGATAAAGAAGCGAGTTGGATAGTTCCATCCACTGTTAAAGATGCTATTGACGCAATGCGTCATATAACTGAGCTTAGACTTACTGCAGCAAAGCATAACTCACAGTTAACTCTTAATAAAAAGTTTCTAGCAAATCCTACATTGCAGTGCCATGCTTATGAAGCATGGAGAGTGCATCATTTGAATATTGATGTTGAGTATATTACCCCTAGAACATATCAAGAGGTATGCAAAAAATACCCTAAACTATTCAATCAGCAAACAATGACGATTACTAAAGAAGATTTGGATATTGCTCGTCGTCTAACTGCTAACTTAAATCCAGAACTCTATAACGTTGGAAAAATATGGCCTCTTTCATGGCATCAATTAAGACGTACAGGTGCTGTCAATATGCTTGCCAGTGGCCTTGTTTCAGAGTTTTCTCTACAGTATCAGCTAAAACATGCTAGCTTAGCTATGAGCAGGTATTATGGTCAAAACTACTATAAGCTTAAAGCCCCGCTTAATAGCGAAGCCCGTGGCCTATACTTAAAAGAAATGTATGAGACCATTACCAGAGAGTTTAGAGAATTACAGTCTGACAATTACATTTCACCGCATGGGGATAAAAGAAAAGAACAAATACTATCTGAAATAACTGAAAAAGATCACAAACAACTTATTAATGCAGCTAAGAAAGGGAAAGTCAGCTATCGTGAGACTTTCTTAGGTGGCTGTGCTAATCAAGGTCCACCGTGCCCCTATGGAGGTATTAGCAATATTACATCTTGTATGGGGTTTGATGACAAGTCGGCTTGTAATGCAGTAATTTTAGATAAAAGCAAGCTTCCTGTAATTAATAAGCTTAAAAATAGCTTACAAATACAGCTAACTAATGCAGATGATCAATCGCCATTATATCAATCATTAAAAGCACAGATAGAATCCGCGGAGAGGGCAATAAATGTCATCAATACAATCCAAATCTAGTACCATCAAGAAAAAACAGCCAGGAAGAGCTGAGATTCGCTTTCTAGAGGCCTTTGAACGTCTAAAGGTAGGTAATCCTGAATTACTACCCAAAGGGACCCCTGTAACTCAAAATAACGTCGCTAAAGAAGCTGGGGTTAACCCCTCTGCACTACGTCGAACTCGATACCCTGATTTATGCGACAAAATACAGTCTTGATTGATGAAAATAAAGACAATTCATCGCAGCAGTCTACCAGACAAAAGAATCTTGCTAAGACTGCTAAGAATAGAAGCCTCAAGCAGCAACTGGATGATTTAAAGACGCAAAATGATATAGCCTTATCAAAGCTAATGGAAGCTGAGAGACTTATAATTGAGCTAACTCTAGAGAATGAGAGATTGAAGTCAAGGCTTCCTGCAATTGAAGTCACAAGGATGCCATAAAAAGCTAAAGCACTTTTTACTTAAAAGTTGTGTATTAAAATGGATTAAACAAGCTTATGAGCTTAAACATCAATAATGAGTATAGAAGACATATGACACAGGTTGAGAGCAGCAGTCTTTTTGATTTGAGCCTTTATAGTACAAAAAGTCATGATGAGCATCAGGATGGGGACGCTCTTATTGAGTTTGGTCCTGCGGACATTTCTGAGAATACAGTCCGTGAGCAAATGCCGGATATTCTTGATTTATTGCTTATTGATAGAACTACTTCCACATCTCGACACAAGAAAAACATTATTTGGGCGACTGATAATTATATTCAATATGGTGAAAACAGATATGCAGCAACCTGTCAGATTAAGCCAGAACTTATTACAGGTGATAAAGGCCAAATTATTATGCCGAGAGCCTTAAAGTCTCAAGAAATTCAAAAAGAGCGAACTAAATCCAAAGCTGAAGTATTTACTCCTACCTGGATAGTCAAGAAACAAAATGATGCTATAGACTCGAACTATCTCAATGACGACTTAGAAACCTATATCAAACGTAAGTGGCTAGAGATTACCTGTGGTGAAGCTCCTTACATGGCTTCACGTTATGATATGGACACAGGAGAGCTGATAAGTCTCGAAGATCGAGTTGGGTTTGTAGATCGTAAATTAAAGAGAATTAATGCAGAAGTTCATGATAAAGCTGAGTGGCAATTACTAGTAAAAGAAGCCTACCAATCAAGTTACGGCTTTGAGTGGAGTGGAGACTCGTTATTGTTAGCTCGTGAGAATCTACTTTACACTTATAGAGATTATTATTTAGCGAAGTGGCGTGAAGAGCCTATTTATAGTTTATTTAAGCAAATTGCAGAAATAATAAGTTATAACCTATTTCAAATGGATGGCTTGCAATACACTATTCCTCTATCAAGTAAGAAAGAAAAAGTAGTCAAAGATCAGCTGGCATTATTTGATGATGATAATAGTGAAGATGAATGGATAATAAAGCCAGGCAAGAGAGTAAAAATCATGAACTGGGATACTAAAAAGATGGAGTTTTTTGATAAAGGGGTTAAATAATGAGTAGCAGCGACATCACTATTGAAACAACAAAATTAATCTATCCACAGATTTATGCTTATACACTGCCTGACTTTTCAGAAAAATATGGTTGGGTGAAAATAGGTTATACAGAGCGCAAAGACGTTGATGAAAGAATTAAAGAGCAGACTAAAACGGCAGCTGTAGAATTAAAATACTTAAAGCTCTGGTCAGCACCTGCCAAGTTTAAATCGAAAGATGAGTGGTTTAAAGACAAGCAACTCCACAACTATTTACGTAAGAACAAAGGGGTCAAGCAAGATTTACCTTATGAATGGTTCTTTTATAATAACATGCCAAACAAGTCTAAAGATGACTTTGAAGATTTTATAAATAGCCGTTATGAGCAAGGTAATGACACTTTAGACTACAAGTTACGAAACGAGCAAAACGAAGCCGTAGAGATGGCTTTAGAGTATATCCTGAGAGGTCCTGAAGGAGAATTCTTATGGAATGCTAAGCCAAGATTTGGTAAAACACTTTCCACATATGATTTAGCTCGTAGGCTAGATGCCAATAGAGTTTTGATTGTTACTAACCGTCCTGCTATTGCAAACTCATGGTTTGATGACTTTGAAAAGTTTATTGCATGGCAAACAGACTTTGCTTTCGTATCAACCAATGACTCACTAAAAAATCGTCCTGTAATGACACGTGAACAGTTCGTCGATCAAATAACTTATGGCAAGAAGAAACTTATAGCATTTATCTCGCTGCAAGATTTAAAAGGAGCCATCGCTTTTGGAGGAAATTACGATAAGCTAAGTTGGGTTAAAGAACTAGATTGGGACATGCTAGTAATAGATGAAGCTCATGAGGGTGTAGATACCCGCAAAACAGAAACGGCCTTTTATAATATTACTCGAAACTTTACGCTACACTTATCTGGAACACCATTTAAAGCCGTTGCATCAGGTGATTTCAAAGAAGATGAGATTTTCAATTGGACCTATGCTGATGAACAACTTGCAAAAGCTACATGGGATAATCCAGAAGAAAATAATCCTTATGAGCAATTACCCCAACTAAACCTATTTTCATATCAAATGAGCCAAATGATTACCGACAAGGTGAATAAGGGCGCTCAAATCGAAGGTGAAAATATTGATTATGCTTTTGACTTAAATGAGTTTTTTGAAACAAATGATAGTGGCAAGTTTATACATGAGGCAGATGTTAAAAAATGGCTTGACACTCTGACTCATAACGAGAAATACCCCTTTTCTACCAAAGAGCTCCGTAATGAGTTGAAGCATACTTTTTGGTTGTTAAATCGTGTTGCAAGTGCTAAAGCCCTGCAAAAATTACTGCAAAACCATCCTGTTTTTGAAAATTACGAAGTCATACTAGCCGCAGGAGATGGGCGGGGCAATGATAATGAACAAGCAATAACCGATAAAGCAATCGACCGTGTTAAGGAAGCTATTAAAAGCTATGATAAAACTATCACTCTTTCAGTAGGGCAGCTTACAACTGGGGTGACTATCCCAGAATGGACAGCAGTGCTAATGCTATCTAACCTTCAGTCTCCAAGCCTTTACATGCAATCTGCTTTTCGCGCACAGAACCCCTGGGTATATGAAGTTGATGGACAGATGTGCCAAAAACAAAATGCCTATGTATTTGACTTTGCACCTGAGCGCACATTAATTATTTATGAAGAATTTGCCAACAACCTGTCTAAAAAAACTGCTGGTGGTGGTGGCACCAGCGATGATCGTAAGGAAAATATTAAACAACTACTAAATTTCTTTCCCGTAATAGCAGAGGATGCAGAAGGAAGAATGGTAGAACTTGACGCTACTCAAGTTTTAACAATTCCTAAAACAATTAAAGCCCAAGAAGTAGTTCGTCGTGGCTTCATGTCTAACCTGCTTTTCCAAAACATCTCAGGTATATTTGCATCTAATGAAGCTAGAGAGATCTTAGATCAATTAAATCCAGTCGATCAAGGTAAGTCTGTTCCTCGTCAGAAGTCAGAACCAATAGAAACACAGGATGTGGAAGTGGATGAAGATGGCAATGCATTTGTCGCAGAAGATATTATTATCTCAGAAACAGAAGCTCGTTTTGGTGATAAACTTTATGCTGACTTAGCATCAACGGTTGAATCTCAGGCGAGAGATTTCGAGGCAGATTTATCAAAAGAGATTGGAGCGAGCTTTAAAGATAGTACTGAGCAGATTCTGAAGGATTTGGCTAAAGAAAATGGACTGTCTAATAAAGTAGCTGAGCAAGCAGCTAGGACCTCTGCTGAAGCTCTTGCTCGTGAAGTTGAAATGACCAAAAGACAGGCAGAAATCAAGAAAAGACTAGCAGAAGTTGAATATGAAAAACAAATTGCGGAAGCCTATAACGATTCTAGTATAGTAGCTGAAGCCAAAGCCCGCTATGAAACCACACAAACCCAGATTAGAAATGACTATCAAGAAGAATTAACAGCTAAGGTTAGGGAGAAAACTGAGGAGTTAACTAAGGGGTCAACCAAAGCCATTTTACAGAAAGCTGAGGAGAAGAAGAAGAATACAGTTGAAGATGATGTTAGAGCACGCTTACGTGGCTTCGCTCGAACTATTCCTTCGTTTTTGATGGCTTACGGCGATCCACAAACCTCTTTACGAAACTTCGATACACATATTAGTGATAACGTATTTAAAGAGGTTACTGGTATAGCACTCGATCAGTTTAGAACTTTGCGTGATACTTACAACTTCTTTGATGAAACTGTATTCGATGAATCTGTCTTTGAGTTTCTTAAAAAGCGTAGAGAGCTAGCAAACTACTTTGATGACAGTCAGGAAGAAGATATTTTTGACTATATCCCTCCACAGCAAACAAACCAGATATTTACACCTAAGCGTGTTGTAAAAATGATGGTAGATAAGCTGGAGGAAGAGAATCCAGATATATTTACTAATCCTGATAAGACATTTGCTGACTTGTATATGAAGTCAGGACTATATATCACTGAGATTGTAAAAAGATTATATGTGGGATTAGAAGATAAAATACCTGACCCTGATGCAAGACTAAAACACATCTTAGAGAATCAAGTGTACGGTTTTGCTCCTAGTGAAATCATATACAACATTGCTTGTAACTTTATTTTTGGTTTTGACGAAAGAGCTGAAAGTATTAATAAGTCACATATCGTGCACTTAGATACTACCCCGTATGCTAAAGATGAAGCTGATTTTGTTAAAAAACTTAATAAACTTTTTGGAGGAGATGCATAATGAAATTTGATGTTGTTGTAGGAAACCCTCCTTATCAAGAAGATAATGCTGGTAATAATCGTAATAGTCCTATTTATCAAAACTTCTACAATCTAGCAGAGAAAATCAGCTCCATATACTGCTTAATTTCTCCAGCAAGATTCTTATTTAACGCTGGTCAAACCCCTAAAGACTGGAATGAAAAAATGCTTAATAATGAGCATTTGAAAGTTGTTTATTTCAATCAAAATTCATCAGAAGTCTTTGTTAACACTGATATTAAAGGAGGAATAGCTGTTCTATATCATGATAAAAACGAAGTTTTTGGCTCAATTGACACCTTTACGAGGTTTGAAGAGCTCCAAAATATTATGGTGAAAGTAGTTAATTCTAAGAACTTTATAAGTCTAAACCAGATCCTATACTTACGTAGCTCGTATAAATTTACAGATAAGCTTCTAGAAGAAAACCCTAATTTGACAGGAAGAGCAAAAGGTAACGAAGCCAAGTCAATGGGTTCTAATGTATTTGATAGATATCCGGAAATATTTTTTGACAGTCCTCACCATCATGAACAAGTTCAGATATATGGGCGACAAAATAATGCTCGTATTTATAAGTATGTGAATGCATCTTATATACAACATGGTGGAAACCTTGAAGGTTGGAAAGTATTTGTCACGAAATCAAATGGGGCAGGTGCTCTTGGGGAAGTATTAAGTACACCTGAGATTGGGGAGCCTAATATTGGTCATACTCAAACATTCATCTCTATAGGTAACTTTGAGCATAAAAATCAAGCAACTGCTTTACTCAAGTACCTTAAATGCAAATTCACTAGAGCAATGCTTGGGATAAAAAAAATTACTCAGGATAATGCAACTAAAGAAACATGGTCAAAAGTCCCGCTACAAGACTTTAGTCCTAACTCTGATATCGACTGGTCTAAACCTATTGCTGAGATAGACCAGCAACTTTACAAAAAGTATGGTCTGAGTGCTGCCGAAATAGAGTTCATAGAAACGAAAGTAAAAGCTATGGATTAGCTCTTACTCTTTCTATTCGTAATAGAAAATTACGATTTTATTAATAACGCAGCTAGTGACATAAATTTTAAAATGTCATCACCTTTTTAATAAAAGTGATGACATTTTCTTATTCGTTACATGTGAGTGATTTCAAGGGTTTGTGTCATGTCACCATATGCTTATGTAATCTGTATTTGGTGCGGGCTTACCTCGTGTATCTGATGGTTCATTACTGTTTTTGATGCACCTAATTAGTAAAATGCGCCCTGAAAGTGAAGGTGGTTCACGTATTGGTATCATCCTAAATGGTTCCCCTCTTTTTACTGGCGGAGCGGGTAGCGGTGAGAGTGAAATTAGACGCTATATTCTGGAAAATGATTTACTCGAAGCGATTGTGGCGCTGCCTACTGATATGTTCTACAACACGGGTATTGCCACTTATATTTGGGTGTTATCTAACCATAAGCCAACTATTCGCAAAGGTAAGGTTCAGCTAATTAACGCGTCAAAAGAACGTGCCAAAACAGGCGGGCGCGGGCGTAGTGGTGGCGGTGAAATTGAAGGCGATGATGAAAATGTGTTTTATGCAGCCATGCGTAAATCACTAGGTAGTAAACGTAAAGAACTAACAGAAGAAGCGATTGAGACAATCGTGCAAACATACGGCCAGTTTGTAGAAAACGACTTTAGTAAAATCTTTGATTACAAAGAATTTGGTTATCGTCGAATTACGGTTGAACGTCCACTGAAATTAGCCATTTTCCCGAAAGATGCTATACGCCTCGAAGCTCTGCAAGCAGATAGTGTTTGGCAGAAAATGGATGAACCCATTCAACAAACTATTCTTGACGCGCTAGCGTCATTTGAAGGCGAAAAATATTTGTCTCGTGATAAATTCCTCAAGCAGCTAAAAAGCAAGCTGGTGGATGTTAAACTAAGTGCAGTACAACTAAAACTGATTGTCAAACACCTTGGTGAGCACGACGATGAAGCTGAAGTGTGCAAAGCCAAAGGCCAGATTGAAGCTAACCCTGATTTACGCGACAACGAAAACGTACCACTCACTGAAAATATTACTGATTACTTTGCTCGAGAAGTTCTGCCACACGTACCGGATGCGTGGATTGATAAAAGCAAGCTGGACCCGAAAGATGGTGACGTGGGTATAGTGGGTTATGAAATTCCGTTCAATCGCCATTTCTATGTTTATGAGCCCCCGAGAGCATTAGCAGAGATTGACGCAGATTTGGATGCGATATCGGCTGAAATTATGCAGTTGCTTAACGAGGTGCATTCATAATGGTAGGGCGTTATAAAGAATATCCTGAGTATAAGGAGTACAACTCAGCATGGTTCGACTTTCTCCCAAGTCATTGGCAGTCAGTTAGCTTGAAGTGGACTTCACACCTTTATTCAGGTGGAACACCAAGTAAAGACAATTTATCGTTCTGGGAAAATGGTTCAATTCCTTGGTTAAACTCTGGCGCAGTGAACCAAAGCCTAATTGAAAAACCATCAGCATTTATTACTAGAGATGCTTTTAATAATAGTAGTGCTAAGTGGATTCCAAAAGAATCGTTGGTAATGGCTTTAGCTGGTCAAGGAAAGACTAAAGGAATGGTTGCTCAACTAGCTATTGATTCTACGTGTAATCAGTCAATGGCAGCTATTGTTCCAAGTAAGGATATATCTTCTCGTTTTTTATTTTGGTGGCTAACTAGAGCGTGTTTATCTTTGTAGTGCATATTTCAATCGACCCACATTGGGAGCCACATGATTGAAAATGCTAAAGCAACAACACTTTCATAATTTCGGGCTAATTTGTCATACCGAGTCGCCACTGCTCGGTATTTCTTTATTTTTAGGAAGGCATTTTCAACTAAATGACGATATCGATATAAGCACCAATCAATATCTTTATTCCCTTGTTTACTATTCCCTTTTCTTGGGATGACATGCTGACCCCGACGGCTTTTTATCAACTGTCGTAAGGCTTCACAGTCATAGCCTTTATCTGCAATAACAACTTCGGCTTCCGGTGAAGAGGTAACCAATGTTTCTGCATAACTCACATCATGGGCTTGCCCACCTGACAACTCAAAATGAACCGGAAGACCACTGCTATCTACCGCTAAATGTATTTTAGTTGAGTTGCCGCCTCGACTTTTACCTATAGCCTGCTTTGAAGCATCTTTAACGTTGGCTCCATCTTGATGCGTTTTCACGATACTGGCATCAATAAATAGCCACTGAGGATCATTGAAGCGAGATAGAAATTGGAAAATTTCCATCATCACGCCTTTCTTTGACCAAAGGTTAAAACGTCTAAATACCGTATTCCATTCACCAAATTGACGAGGTAAATCGCGCCATGGAATGCCTGTTCTTATTCGGAATAAAAATACCTTCAAGGGTCATTCTATGTGCTGGTGTGTTATAAATACGTCCGGTTAGGTGCATGATCTTTGATAGTAACTTCCAGCTATCATCTGTTAACATAAGTCTCGGCATTTGGGGGTGTTTTTTTGATTTTTGGCGAAACCATTATAACAGCCCCATTTGCTGTCTGCTTTTTATACCGAAAAGATAAACACGCTCTAGTTTACTCTAAGATTAAGGAATATTTGGGCTGGTTATTAATACAGCATAGAAAGTATTATATGAAGCGGGTTCAACATCCATCTAAAGGCCCTAAAAAGTTTATAGACATGGTTAAGGTAATAAAGCCGTGATCTGCTCCCCACAAGTTGATGCAGATAGAATGTTATCAATGTCTGCTTCTGGCACAGAGTAGACATCTAGCTCTGTGTTTTTATTGTACCAGCTAAATTTAGCTGGTACATACAAACTACCCAACTAGCGATATCCCTCTTATCCCGCCTTCAATAATACTCCCCCTATCTGCTTCCTCAATAAAATCAGCCCACCATTGCATCATAGGGCGCCTTTGCTCTAAGTAATCACTGCGGTTATAAGCGCGTCTCACTTCGTTTTTATCAACATGGGCTAGGGCGGCTTCGATAACATCAGGTGGGAAGCCTTGCTCATTGAGAGCGGTGCTGGCAATTGATCGAAGACCGTGAGAAACCAGTACACCGCCGAATCCAGCACGTTTTAATGCAGCATTGACGGTTTGGCTATTCATGGGTTGAGTCGGCTTGATACGGCTAGGAAAGATAAACTCACGATTACCACTGAGAGGTTTCATTAGCTCTAGAATAGCTAAAGCAGCGTCAGATAACGGAACGGTATGTTCACGGTTCATCTTCATTCTAGCAGCAGGTATCTTCCATTCCTTGGTCTCAAAGTTGATTTCGTCCCAACGGGTTTCAGCGGCTTCGGCAGGGCGCGAGATGGTGAGTAGCTGCCACATAAACAAGCATCGAGTAGATAGACTAATACTAGCTGTACGCATTGTCTGCATGAGCTTTGGCAGCTGATCTGGGGGAATACTTGGCATATTCTTTTTCTTGGGTTTTTCAAAAGCTTTACCAATGTTGATACTTGGTACGGCATCAATTAAGCCAGTATTTTGAGCGTAGATCATCACTTCGTTGATACGCTGACATAGGCGGCGAACAGTTTCTAGCGCACCTCTAGCTTGAACTGGTTGTATTGCTTGAACCAATATATGCGCTTTGATATCGGTAACACTAATATCACCAATAGCGGGGAAGACATCTCTTTCAAGTGAACGCCAGATATCATTACCATAATCTTCGGTTACGGTGGACTTCTTCACTTCCCACCAACGTTCAGCAACTAGTTGAAAGGTATTTGCCTTAGCTTCTAAGGTGTTACGGACTTGCTCTTTATGGTGATCTTGTGGGTCTATCTGCTTAGCGAGTAGTGTTCTTGCTTCAAGGCGGTAACTACGTGCATCAGCAAGACTGACGGCAGGGTAAGATCCAAGGCTCTTTTTAGCTCGTTTTTTAGTGAGAGGGCGAATGTAGCGAAATGACCACAACTTGCTGCCATTGGATTTAACCAATAGTTCTAATCCATCGCCATCATAGAGGACATAATCACTCTGTTTTGGCTTTGCTGCGTCGATCTCTTTTGCTGATAAGGGTTTGGTTTGTCTTGCCATTTTTGATGTTCCATTGTTTTTAGGCACCTCAAAAACTATAAAGGTTAACGAGGTGCCTATCAAGGTGCCTAAGATGATTGGATTTAATTAGGTGACATCAGACTGCGCAGGACATAAAAAAGCCCGCAACTCATTGAGTTAGCGGGCTTTTTAGTCTTCTTAGGACGTCCTTAGAAGATAATTTGGTGGAGCTGGCGGGAGTTGAACCCGCGTCCGAAATTTCTACATCCTCGGTACTACATGCTTAGTCTAGTCTTTAATTTTATTTGCCAGCTGCGGACAGACACGCCACCAACAAACTATCCTGATTAAATTTAATGCTTCAACCCCAGGCAAGGCATCCACACGAGTTCTTTTGGGTTTGACCTCTCTTGATCCCCGTCCTAAGAACGGAGGCTAGGGAGAGAGGGCTCTAAGCAGGTTATTAAGCTGCTAGTGCGTAGTTTTCGTCGTTTGCGACTATTTTTTTGCGGCTTTTAACGAGGCCAACCGCCCCTCGGCATGCACCTTGGGTTTCGCAAATCCCGTCGAATCCAGAATCAGCCCCAAGTTGTTGAACGCAGTATAACAGAAAAATACTCTAAAAAGCTAGAACTTAGCGATTAGAATGTTTCATTATACGTGCTTTATCTAATTGCCACTCGCGATCTTTTATATCTGAGCGTTTATCGTGCGCTTTTTTACCTTTTGCAACGCCAATTTTGACTTTGCACCACGCATTTTTCCAGTATAAGGATAATGCAATGACCGTGTAGCCTTCACGGTTTACTCGACCATAAAGGGTGTCAAGCTCCCGTTGGTTTAGTAACAGCTTTCTGCTACGAGTCGGATCACAGACAACATGAGACGATGCAACGTTTAACGGAGTAAAGTTGGCACCGAATAAGTATGCTTCACCGTCTCTAAGTAAGACATAGCTATCACCAATGTTTGCTTTACCAGCACGTAGTGATTTTACTTCCCAACCCTGTAAGGAGAGGCCAGCCTCGAACTCTTCTTCGATAGAATATTCGTGGCGAGCACGTTTGTTCATGGCAATTGTTGCCGAACCGGGTTTATAAGCTTTTTTCTTTGTCATAGTTTGGTCATTATACTGTAAGCTGTAGTGAAATAAATCTCTCAACGTTTAAAAATATGCCGATTGTGCATTTATTGTGCTCAATCTGTTTTGTTTTTTGTTTAACCAATCAATAGTGGTAATATATGGGCAGTTTTTGGGGATAGGAATCGATATGCCACAGATTAGTCGCTCTGCGTTAGTACCATTTAGTGCAGAACAAATGTATAAGCTCGTTAATGATGTTATTGCATATCCCAGTTTTTTACCTGGGTGTGTCGGTAGTCGTGTGATTAGTCATAGTGATGATGAAATGACTGCATCGGTTGAGGTTTCAAAAGCAGGTATTAGTAAGACCTTTGTCACTAAAAATGTACTAGAGGATAATGCGCGTATTCATATGCAGCTAGTTGAAGGGCCTTTTAGTAAGTTAACTGGTGGTTGGCGCTTTATCCCTTTAAGTGCAGATGCTTGTAAAATTGAGTTTCATCTTGATTTTGAATTTACTAACAAGCTCATTGAACTTGCATTTGGAAAAATCTTCAAAGAACTTGCCAATAATATGGTTCAAGCATTTACGCTCCGAGCAAAGGATATATACAGTGTCTGAGTTAAATGTCGAAGTCACTTATGCTTTACCTGAAAAGCAGTATTTATTGCCTGTAAAAATTAATGAAGGTGCAACAGTTGAGGATGCAATCATTGCTTCTGGTATTCTTGCATTGAGAGCCGATATCGATCTTAAAAAAAATAAGGTTGGTATCTTCAGTCGTCCGGTTAAGTTAAGTGATACTTTGAAAGAAGGGGATAGAGTTGAAATCTATCGGCCTTTGATTGCAGATCCTAAAGAATTGCGCCGTAAGCGAGCTGAAAAATCTAAAGATAATAAAAAATAATTATCTTTTTACGTATTTTTGAACCGAGAGTTTCTCGGTTTTTTTATTTGTGCTATTCAAAAATTGGTTAGTTAGAAAAAAGATTGGTAAGTAGAGAACTTTGAATTAGGTAAATAGCAATAACTACCTGTTTTAAGCAGGTAGTTACTCAACACGGTTAACAAGCTATAAAATAAATAACCTAAGTTATCTTAGTTGGTTAACCATTTTTGGCTTGGTGTGGCTGGTTGCTGCTCAGTTGCAGGCTCGACAGCTTTCGGCTGACTTTCTGGCTCTGCTTCTACAGCTGGCTGGGTGTTTTCAGCTTCTTTTGCTTCCATTGCTTCTTGTGCAGAAAGATTTTTCTCATTTTTGATGTCAGTTAGTATACCGTTACGATCAAATGTGAGAGTTAATGTTTCTTGTTTAACCGGATCATGACCAAGTTCTTGGCGGAAAACATAGTACCAAGTTTGAGTACCAAACGGGTCGGTTAACATTGGTGTGCCCAAAGTATAAGCGACCTGTTGCTGAGTCATTCCTTTTTGGATCTTAGCAACATCTTTCGCTGTCAGGTAATTACCTTGGTTAATGTCAGGGTGATAGACCAAACGTTCCATCATTGAACAGCCCGATGACATTAATGCGAGTGATAGTGCAGCAGCAGTTAACAGTTTATAACGCATGGATATCTCATTCCTTTTGGAGTCAGAACATCAATGATAATCGACATTGATACAATTTAAAACCTTCCGTATTGACTCTAAGACCATATGAGAGCAAAAAAGTTGTCAAAATTTACGCTGCAAGCAATTCTTTTGCATTTGCTAACGTATTTTTAGTCACTTCACTTCCCGCTAGCAGGCGAGCGAGTTCTTGTAAACGTGCTTTTTTATCAAGTAATTGCATATGTGTTTCGGTTTCAACACCATTGGTTTCTTTGCAGACATAAAAATGGTGATGACCACAACCTGCAACTTGAGGTAAGTGTGTGACACACATCACTTGGGTTGACTCACCAAGCTCACGAAGTAAACGACCCACAATTGCGGCTGTTGGTCCGCTAATACCAACATCAACTTCATCAAAGATCAGTGCTGGAGTATCCATTTTTTTCGCAGTGATAACTTGAATTGCTAGTGCAATACGTGATAACTCACCACCAGAGGCGACTTTAGCGAGTGCTTGGTGAGGTTGCCCTGGGTTTGTTGTTACATTAAATTCAACTTTGCTTGCACCATCTGGCTGTAAATGTTCAGGTGTAAATTTGACATCAATAGTGAAACGACCATGAGGCATAGAGAGTTGATGCATGCTGCTTGTTATAAGCTGGCTTAGCTCTTGTGCAAATTCAATACGCACCTGATGAAGCTCCTGTGCGCAGAGAATGGCTTGTTGATGGTCGCGTTGAACTTGTTCACTAAGGGCTTCACAATCTTCATTTTGATTAGCTATTTTTTCTTGCTCATCAAGAAGCTGTTGATAAAGCTCTGGCAATGCCTCTGGCACGATATGGTGCTTGCGAGCAAGATTAATTTGTTTCGATATGCGCTGTTCAAGTTCAAACAGTCGATTAGGATCTAACTCGTACTGATCACAATAGTGTCTGAGTTCATCACTTGCTTCACTGACTTGGATTGATGCTTCTTCCAACATATCTAATAAGTTTGAAAATTTATTATCTAAAGAAGCTAACTCAGCTAATTCATGTTTAGCCATATTAAGTAGACTCAAAATATTGGCATCATCATTATCAGACATGATCTGTACAGCATTTTGCCCAAGCGATAGAAACTGACCATAATTTGCGAGTTGTTTATATTCTTGCTCAATGGTTTCAAATTCACCTTGAACAGGTGAGAATTCGCTTAATTCTTTTAAATGATATTCAAGCAGTTGCTGGCGTGATTCGCGTTCTTGCATTTGTTTTTGAAACAGGGCAAGTTGCTGACAAGAGTCATGCCATTGCTGACAAGCCTTTTTCATTTGTGTGAGTAAAAATTGCTGATTAGCATAGGCATCAAGAAGCGATTTTTGATGCGTATTATCGAGTAATTGCTGATGAGCATGTTGCCCATGAATTTGAATAAGCAGAGCTCCGAGTTCACGTAGTTGGGAAAGAGGAACAGCGGTTCCATTGATAAAACCTCGTGAGCGACCATCAAGTGTAATGGTTCTGCGTAATAGGCACTCATTATGATTGTCTAATTCATGGTCTATGAGCCATTTTGCTGCGCTATCAGCATCGATCAAAGAAAAGCGCGCACAGAGGTCTGCACGTTGTGCACCAGGGCGTACCATATTGGCGTCACCACGGTTACCCAAGCATAGGCCTAGTGCATCAATAGCGATAGATTTACCTGCACCAGTTTCACCTGTAATAGTGGTCATACCGCTACGAAAATCAATTTCAAGATCACGAACGATAGCAAAATTATTAATGGTAAGTTGGGTAAGCATCTGCGCTCTCCTGTGAAAATACACACCTGTGTTTCTATACAGTTTATCCTGTTTTTTTATACAGTAAAGAGGCAGATGATAAAAATTAGAAAGTTTTTTTAGCCCATCCTAATTTTGAACTTAACGTATTGAAATAATTATAATCTTTTGGATGAATGAGATTCAGGTTTTTGTTACTACGTTGTACGATGACTTCCTCTCCATCTTGTATTGGTAACATGATCTGGCTATCACAACTTACTTCGTAGTCAATATTAGTGCGTAGAAATTTCAAACGAATGCTACTGTTGCTACTGATTACTAGCGGGCGTGACGAAAGTGTATGTGGGAACATAGGTACTAAAACGATAGCATCTAAATTAGGCGTAAGAATAGGGCCACCAGCAGAAAGAGAGTAAGCAGTAGAGCCTGTTGGGGTTGCAATAATTAACCCATCCGAGCGTTGTGAGAATGCAAAACGTTCATCAATGTAAACTTCAAATTCGATCATATGAGCGACTTTACCGGGGTGTAATACGACCTCATTGATTGCACTACTTTTGCGGGCCTTTTGATTAGGTTTTATGACTTGTGCTTCGAGTAAAAAACGTTGCTCTTCATGGTATTCGCCATCAAGTACCCGAGAAAGTTGTTGTAGCGCGTTATCGGGGTCAAGATCGGTGAGAAAACCAAGGTTTCCACGGTTGATGCCAATGACCTTATTATTGTAGCGAGATAAGATCCTAGCGGCCCCAAGCATATTGCCATCACCGCCAACAACAATAACTAAATCAGCCTGTTGACCGATTTCGGTGAGGTTCCCAGTATTAGCATTATGGAGTTTTAAGTCTTTGGCAACTTGTTTATCAATAATCGCGTGGTAGTTTTTGGATAACAGCCAATTATAGATTAATTCATGGGTCGCCAAAGCTTCGGGGTGGCGCGGATGGCCAACAATACCGATAGTTCGAAAAAGTGTCTTTTGCGAGCTTTTGTCCTTACGCATATTTTTTTGGCCTCTCATTACATGACTTCCCTTGAATCCCTGTTTTATATCCCCATAATACTCTAATAAATGGGATTAATGCTAAATACGCGGAGATATTCATGAGTAGTAAAGAACAAAACATGCATGATGAGCAAGCCCCTGAGCTAAATGAAGCACAAAAATCGGAGCTAGAGCAAGAAGCACAGCCGGCAGATCAACAAGCAGAAGTGCAAGCGTTGGCAGCGCGTATTGCTGAGCTTGAAGAGCAACTTGCAGCATCTCAAAAAGTAGAGCGTGAAGCAATGCTTCGTGCTCATGCTGAAATTGAAAATATTCGTCGTCGTACAGAACAAGACATTGAGAAGGCGCACAAGTTTGCACTTGAGAAATTTTCAAATGAGCTGTTGCCTGTTATCGATAATTTAGAGCGTGCTATTGAAGCGGCTGATCATGAAAGTGAAACATCAAAAGCAATGGTAGAAGGATTGGATTTAACGCTGAAAACTTTCCTAAGCGCTGTTGGTAAGTTTGGTATTGAAGTGGTTGGAGAATCGAACGTCGCATTTAACCCTGAAGTGCACCAAGCAATGACGATGATTGAATCACCTGAGCATCAACCAAATCAAGTTATTGATGTTATGCAAAAAGGCTATGTGTTAAATGGTCGTTTATTGCGGCCTGCAATGGTTATCGTTTCTAAATAATATATCGAAGAAACCGGGTGTTATACCCGGTTTCTTGTATCTATAAAAATTAATTGTCAATTTTTGGCTGCCAATTGATAGGCGTAAGCCCTTGTTGCTCTAATAATTGATTGGTTTGTGAGAAATGTCCACAGCCTAAAAATCCACGGTGTGCTGAAAGTGGTGAAGGGTGTGGGGCTTTTAAAATATGATGGCGTTTGCTATCAATTATGCGGCCTTTCTTCTGAGCGTGTGAGCCCCACAGTAAAAAAACGACACCTTCTCTATTTTCATTAATAGCGGCGATAACTTTATCAGTAAATGTTTCCCAGCCTAGATGGGCATGTGAGTGGGCATTGCCTTGTTCGACAGTTAACACGGTATTGAGTAGCAGAACACCTTGTTGAGCCCAGCTGAGCAGATAACCATGATCGGGACGTTGGAAGTTAGGAATATCTTTTTCTAATTCTTTATACATATTAACCAGTGATGGTGGTGGTTTAATGCCAGGAAGAACTGAAAAAGATAGACCATGCGCTTGCCCAGGGCCATGGTACGGATCTTGGCCTAAGATAACCACTTTTACATCGGCAAGTTCGGTGTATCTAAATGCATTAAATACATCTGCTTGTGGTGGGTAAATGATTTTTCCTTTCTGACGTTCATTAGCAACATAGGCGAGCGTATCAGTAAAGTAGGCTTGTGTTTTTTCTGAGCCAATGACGTCATGCCAAGTTGGGATATTTGCCATGAAAATTCCTATAACAATCAAATTATAGCTATAAGCTTACTGGTTTGATTGTAAGAGATAAAGTCCCGTTTTCATTAATTGGTTTCAAATATTTTTTAATATTAGTAAAAAATATTGATTTAAGTGATTTGTTAAAATTGATTTAAAACAGGGTGTTGGCCTATTAACGGTTAATTGCCACTCGAAATTATTGATAAATATCAAGGAAGCTGTGGTGGCTAGCTGGTATATAGTGTGTAGAGATATTGGTTAGACCAATTTTACTCGTCATACTTCAAGATGCAGGGTTGTTGACTGCGCTTAGCTAACCGAGTCACATAGTTATCTATGCTCCTTGGCTATCTTTGCTTGTTGCCTACCTGCATCTTGAACTATTTAGAGTATATATAATCGACAGTTAAATTATGGGATTGATCTTAATCCTACCTGAAAGTGGAGGTCGACATGATTACTGGTATTCAAATTACTAAAACTGATAATGCAGCGCTATTAAACTCGTTCTGGTTACTGGATGAAGAAAAAAATGAAGCACGCTGTGTGTGTGCAAAAGCTGATTATAATGAAGGGCAAATCGTTGCTAAAGATGAACTTGGTACGTTTGAGTATCGTGAAGTTCCTTTAGAAGTTAAGCCGACTGTACGTGTTGAAGGTGGCCAACATCTGAATGTTAACGTTTTAAGTCGTGAAACGTTAGAAGATGCAGTTAAAAATCCTGAAAAATACCCTCAGTTAACTATTCGTGTTTCTGGTTATGCAGTGCGTTTTAATTCACTGACACCAGAGCAGCAACGTGATGTTATTACTCGTACTTTTACTGAAAGTTTGTAGTCAGCGTATCATTCCAAATATAAGTATTAGTCTAAAACTAATTAAAAAAGCCATTGAATTTAATGGCTTTTTTATTCTTCACTAATAAAGTACATTGTTTTTTCCTCTTAAAATTTCCCCTTTAATGATCTCCCTTACTTCATTTTCATCGGGAGAATCTATGCCTCATATTAATAGTAGTATTCAAATTCAATCCGCTAATGAGATATCGTTAATTCGGGAAAGCATTAATATTTATCAAAAAAAGAATAATTCATTTGCTCTATGTTCTAAAGCTGCAAAATGGTCTGATGATTTATCGCCTGAGAAACTTTTTGGGCGCCAATCTCAATCTTATGATTATCTTATTGGGTTAATTGCGAGTGGCGTTTATTTCAAAGATTGGGAAACTATGCATGGTGTTGAACGACTTAATCATACGCAATTACATGAAATTGGTATTGATTCAATTTTATTACGTGATACATCAACAGGATTTGAAGCAAATATTTGTCGTTTTAATGAGTTGTATATTATTTGCTTCGCTGGTTCAGATGAGTTAGTTGATTTTTATGCGGATATCCGACAAGGGCTTGGTTACTATGAACCTCAATATTTTCAAGCGGTCAATTTAACCAATATTCTTTATAAAGTATCTAAGGGAAATATGATTTGTGTTGGCCACTCGTTAGGAGGAGGGTTGGCAACATTTGCTGCTCTTGCGAGTAATACGCCTTGTATTGCTTTTAGTTCAGCGGGAGTTGCTAAAAATACGATCCAAAGAATTGGTATGGATTATGAAAAAGCTAAACAAATCGCAAATGACGGCCTCGTTCGTTTTTATGTTGTTCGATATGATTGGTTGGATTTACTTCAATCATTAAAGCCATTTCCTCCTGCACTAGGTAATAAGATCATATTAGATTACTACAATGAAGGTAAAACATGGCGAGATTGGCTTCCTCATCGTTTATTGACGCGGAATTTCATTGCGCATGGTATGCCTAAAATTCTCAAAATGATGTGTCATTTTACACCATGGGAGAATGGCAGTAGGGTAGTTAACGATGATATTGAGGTTCAATTAGAGCAGTTTAGTTACGGATTATCATTTTTTCATGATGATCAAACCGATTGTTGGCAAGGTTGTTGCGAAAACAGTATTAAACAGGGCAATATTGCTGGATTCACCAATTTGATCTCAGTTGGTAATAAACCAGTTCATCT
Organism: Providencia sp. PROV236; assembly: GCF_033676985.1. Lineage (NCBI taxonomy): Bacteria > Pseudomonadati > Pseudomonadota > Gammaproteobacteria > Enterobacterales > Morganellaceae > Providencia > Providencia sp. PROV236. The sequence goes on from NZ_CP096297.1 coordinate 1,537,134, forward strand.
TGATAAGTTGGTTGGATACTCTGTGAGGTCAACGGATCCTGAATTCATGAAGGTTCTTTTGGCTTCTTCATATGCGAGTGATATTAAAAAAGTACACTTAGGAAATGAACGAACCTTTTTACACCTTGCCGCGCAATCTGGGCGGTTAGAGCAAACTGCAATCTTATTAGCGGAAGGGTGTGAAATAAATGCGGTAGACAGTACGGGTAATACGCCACTCCATGATGCTTTAGGCTGTTATGCATTATTAGTCGCTGAGTTTTTACTGGCTCAAGGGGCGGATTGGCGAATTAAAAATCATCAAGGTTATGATTGTCTTGATGTATTGGAAAATCATATGGTTAAAGCGGATTATTTATCACCACAGGGAAGGTTATTGCGTGAAAAATTGACGTTAATGATGCAATAAAAAACGGGCTAAGCCCGTTTTTTAATTTATTCTGTTTTATCAGTCGTTGGTGTCGCTGAAGGGGTTGCTGGTTTACGGCGTTTACCGATGTTCTTTTTATCACGAAGACGAACTTTTGCTTTCTTTTTAGACTCTTCTTCTTTTTTCTTTTCTTTACGTTTTGCTAGCACTTTCTTAGATGGTTTTGGTTTATTCATCATAGCTTCTGAAGGTGCTTTAGTGGTTGGACGTAAAGAATCAACAACACGCATTTTGATTGGATCTTCAATATAGCGAGTGACTTTACCAAATAAAGGATAGTCATGAGCCTCAATCAATGAGATTGCTGTTCCTTTTTTACCAGCCCTTCCTGTGCGGCCGATACGGTGTATATAGACATCCGCAGTGCGCGGCATATCAAAGTTAAACACATGGCTAACATCATCGATATCTAAGCCGCGAGAGGCTACGTCAGTCGCAACTAAAACTTTGACTTGTCCACTTACAAGGCGGCGTACCGCTTCATTTCTTTTTGCTTGAACCATCTCACCTTCAAGATAGCAAGGCTCAATACCTGCATCGCGCAGCCATTGTACGACTTCACGAATTCGTTCACGCTTACGTACAAAAACAATTGATTTAGTCACATCGTCTTGTTTTATGAGATGACACAGTAAAGCTGTTTTATGCTCTAGCGTATCTGCGCGGTAGTAAAATTGCTGTATTTTTTTACGTTCACGACGTGATGATTCAGCATCGATTTCAATCGGATCTTCTAACAAGCGTTCAGAAAAATCACGAATAGCTTCCCCTTCAAGGGTAGCTGAAAACAGCATGGTTTGTTTGCGCCAACGAGTTTCACCTGCGATAGTCTCAATATCATTGGCAAAGCCCATATCTAACATGCGGTCAGCTTCATCAAGGATCAAAATTTCTACTGCACGGCAGTCAAAATTTTCTTCTTTTATGTATTGCAGTAGGCGACCTGTGGTAGCGACAACAATATCTTGGTTTTCACTAAAAACTTCGGCGTGGTTCATATACGCAACGCCGCCAGTAATCGTGGCGATATCAAGGTGATTATGAGCACATAATTCTCTTGCTTGATCTGCAACCTGCATTGCCAATTCACGGGTTGGTGTTAAAACAAGCACCCGCGGAGGACCTGATTTTTTTCTTGGAAAATCGAGTAAATGTTGGATAGCTGGCAGTAAGAATGCGGCAGTTTTACCGGTGCCAGTGGGAGCTGAACCTAAAACATCACGACCATCCATTGCAGCAGGGATGGCGGCTGCCTGAATCGCAGTTGGGCGTTCATAGCCTTTATCTGCCAGCGCGTTGATCAGGCTTTCATCTAGTTCAAGTTCAGAAAATGTGGTTGCAGTCATGATATACCTCTATTTGGGGCGCTGATTATAAACAGGTTAGCCAAATTGTTCATCTGAAAATATGCATCTTTTGGTAAAGTGTACCTGTTTTTGTATGCAGCGGGCAGTAATATTGCCAGAAAGCGTGCTTTCCGAGGTGAAAGCACGCGATAGTACTCGTTATATTCCAAGTTGTAGGAGTGTTAACTAGGCTCAGCTATCCAAATCACATTATTTACTCATGCTTATCGGCTCGTCTTCCTACAACTCGAATTATTTTGAGTAGAGAGAAGTTAACTCAGAATGTTGATTAACCATGTATGATATGGGATGCCGACTAGGTCAATCAGTACTGCACCACTTAATGGAACAATCATAAACGCTTTCATAGAAACTTGTTTATAACGTTCACAAACTGAAGACATATTAGCCATTGCATTAGGTGTAGCACCTAACCCATGCCCCATTAAACCAGAGCACATAACCGCTGCGTCATAATTTTTACCGAGTAATTTAAAGATAACGAATATGACGAGTAAAATAAGTATCACAACTTGGGCAAACAGGATAATAAACAGTGGTAAAGCCACTTCTTTTAGTTCCCAAATTTTTAGCGACATCATTGCCATCGTTAAAAAGAGTCCTAAAGAAACTTCAGAAATTAAATCAACAGATTTTTGGTTAATTTTAAATAAATTAACCTGATCGTTGATATTGCGGATCACGATAGCAATGATCATCGCTCCAACATAACTTGGTAATGAAAAACCCGTTGCTTTAGTGAATTGAGCTGAGGCGAATTGACCAATAACCATAATACCCAGTACTAATGCAAGCATTTTTAAAAATGCATGAGCGTCAATCGATTCAATTTTGCTAGCGATCGTCTCGGTCACTTTTGGGCTTTTAATGGTTTCATCAGCTTCAATAACGACGTTATGTTTTTTTATTAAATAAGACGCAATTGGTCCGCCTAATAAGCTACCAGTAATTAAGCCAAAGGTCGCCGCCGCAATAGCAGCTACGGTTGCAGACTGTACGCCAAGCCCTTCAGCCATTTGACCGAAAGCTGCGGCACCACCATGACCACCAGTGAGTGATACACCACCTGCCATAACGCCGATTACTGGGTTGATCCCCAATAAATGCGCTAAGCCTGCACCAAAAGTATCTTGGAATAAAACAATAAACCAACAGATAAATAGGTAGATGAATAATAAACGTCCACCACTTTTTAAAATGCGGAAGCTGCCATCAATACCGATAGTGGTAAAAAAGGCAACCATTAGGAAAGTTTGTAAGCTGGTGTCAAAATGAATTTCAGCTAAATTAAAGGATTTTAAACCCCAAATAATTAAGCTAACAAGAAAACCACCAATAACAGGTGATGGAATACAAAAGCGTTGTAACCATTCAATGCGTTTTTTAAGGTGGATACCCATAAGAAGGCAAAGTACGGTTAGTAAAAGTGTCGATAAGGTGTCTAATTGTAATGTAAAGTTCATATAGTTTCCCTGTAGCACCGTTATTTTGCCAGTACTTTCCTTAAAATCTGTTGTTATAGTTTCATTTAAGAAAAGTTGAAATATATTACTGCAAATTTACGGTGTTTTTATCAGTCGCATTGTTGTGTGTTTATTAGAATAAAAATTGGTAAATTAAATAAGCTGCTAATTTTGACGTATGGTTATCAATATCAAATTCTGGATTACATTCAGCAATATCAAAGACAGCAATTTTTTGACTGGCTTTAATTACGGCAAATAATTCATCAAATGTTTCGGTATTAATGCCTTTCGCTGCGGGAGCACTTACCCCAGGCGCAATTGAGGCAGAAAAAACATCTAAATCAACAGTGACATAAAGGTAATCGACTTGTTCGATAAATTGCTGAATTTGATTAATTGCTTTTGGTAGTTGGCTTTGGGATAGCTCTCTATCACGAATATATTGGCACCCTAATTTATCCGCAGTATCAAATAACACTTTAGTGTTGCCATGGTCAGCAATACCTAAACAGAGATAATTAAATGGGCGATTATGTTGTTCGCATAATTTTGCCGATTGTAAAAAAGGTGTTCCTGAAGTCGCTTCCATTGCCGTTCTGAGGTCAAAGTGAGCATCAAAATTAATGATACCTATTGTTTTAGTTGGCTCTGTTTGGGCAACAAAGTCAAATAAACCTTGGAAGCTAGCAAAAGCAACTTCATGTCCACCGCCTAAAACGATAGGGGTTTGATTTGATGATAAAATAGCGATCAATTGATCAGAAAGATTGCGCTGAGCGGTTTCGAGATCGTTATCATCACAACGGACGGTTCCTGCGTCGCGGATCGCGAGAGGCTGATGTAATGGGAGCCCAGCCAATTGTTGACGAATAGCATCAGGCCCTGCTTTAGCACCTAGTCGTCCTTTATTACGCCTTACCCCTTCATCGGAGGCAAAACCGATTAAAGCAAACTGTGCAGGGGTGTTTTTATTCATGACTTGATGGATGCGTAAGTGCTCTTCAGTATCTCCATCAGTACGGCCTTGCCAAATAAAAGGTGCTGCCATAATTACTCCAGATTAATCAGTTTGGTCATATTGAGCGCTGCTTTGCAGGTCTCGACAATAAACTCATCAACACGATGAGTAGAGCGAAATTCAGGTGCCATGACAGAAACCACGGCAATGACATCATTACCCTTAAAAATGGGGGCGGAAACACCTAATACGCCTTCATCAATTTCACCATAAGATACACCATAGCCTTGTTGGCGAATTTGCGTCAGGGCTTGCTTTAACTGCGTTATACTCTCTGGTGATTGTAATTGTTCGCCATGAGTTTCAAATACCAGTGATTGATAGTCTGCATCGCGAAAAGCCAACAATGTTTTTGCACTAGCGCCTTTTATGAGTGTGTTGCCGCGGCCAATCACAAAGGAGCAACGTAGTGCCTGAGAGCTTTCGATCATGTCAACACAGATGGTTTCACATAGATTTGAGGTAATAATCGCAACCGTTTCTTGGGTTTTTTTACTCAATGATTGCAATTCAATCTTGGATGAATTCATCAGTAAGCTGTGTTGGTAGTATTTTTCCTGAGTTTTGATACTCTGCGCACCAACAGTATACGTACCATATTGCCTAGCGTATGTGATAAATTCCCAGTTTATGAGAATGGCTAGCAAGCGATAAACAGTGGAAACAGGAATATTTAATTCGTTAGAAATCATTTGCGGAGTGACGGGAACCGTACTTGCAGTGATATAGGATAAAATATTCAATGTTCGGTTAATACTGTTCATGGTATCCCCTTTTTTTCGAACTTAGCAGTAAATATTTTTGGGCTCAAATAATATTCTCACAATATGAGAATTATTTTGTGGAAAAAATGTAATATTTTCATTTTTAAATTGTCACATAATGAGAATTTGAATAATTAATATACGATTCAGAGTGGTTGAGTAACGTGAAAAAAAATTATCGCAAAGGTGGTTTTACCTTTAAGCAATTTTTTGTTGGACATGATCGTTGTGCAATGAAGGTGGGAACAGATGGTGTGTTATTGGGAGCATGGGCACCAGTTCAACAAGCCAAGAGAGCATTAGATATAGGTTGTGGTAGTGGGTTAATTGCTTTGATGTTGGCTCAACGAAACTCGCAATTACTGATTGATGCTGTTGAATTAGATAATGCAGCGGCAGAACAAGCGCAAGAGAACTTCACTGAATCAAAATGGGCTGGGCGGTTGCGCGTTTTTGCGCAAGATATTGTTGAATTTAGTGCGATTAACCCACAACAATATGATCTTATTGTCAGTAATCCTCCTTATTTTGAGCCATCAGTGTCTTGTAGTACAGAGCAACGTGATCAGGCCCGTTATACTGCGACACTGACTCATGAAACATTACTTGATTGTGCTAAGCAATGCTTAGTCGCTGATGGGGTGTTATGCCTTGTTTTACCTTATGAAGTCGGTGAAAAAGTTGAAATAATGGCAAATAAGGAAGGGTGGTTCACCGCGTATCGAATCAATATCCAAGATAAATCAACCACGGCGTTTCATCGCATGCTACTAGGCCTGAAGTTGACCTTTGTAGAGCCTAATGTGTCAACATTGGCATTGAAGGAGGTTGATAGTCAGGTTTATACCGAAGATTTTCAGCAATTGATCCGCGAGTTTTATTTAAAATATTAGTAGCCAACAGTCGCTGGCTACTAATCGATTTAAGGTTTGAGAATAGTGGGGCCTGAGTGCTCAAGTTGTTCAGGGTAGTCTAGTGTATAGTGTAACCCTCTACTTTCTTTACGTTCTAGAGCACAGCGAACCATCAATTCAGCGACTTGAACAAGGTTTCTTAATTCCAGTAAGTTATTTGAAATACGGAAGTTTGCATAATATTCATGAATTTCTTGTTGTAACATATGGATCCGCCGTAAAGCCCTTTCCAGCCGTTTAGTCGTCCTGACGATCCCCATGTAATCCCACATAAATAATCGTAATTCATGCCAGTTATGTTGAATGATCACTTGCTCATCTGAATTATGAACTAAGCTATCGTCCCATTCTGGCAAGGTTGTAATATCTGCAACTTGCGAGATCACTTTTTTGATATGTTCGGATGCGGACCAACCATAAACAAGGCACTCTAATAATGAATTGGATGCCATGCGGTTCGCACCATGTAAACCGGTATAACTGACTTCCCCGATTGCATAAAGATTATGAATATCTGTCATGCCATTTTGATCAACTTGAACACCACCACAGGTATAGTGAGCGGCGGGCACGATAGGAATCGGTTCTTTAGTCAGATCTAACCCTAATGTCAGTAATTTTTCGTAAATAGTTGGGAAATGATTTTGAATAAAGTCAGCGGGTTTGTGGCTAATATCAAGATACATGCAATCTGCACCTAAGCGCTTCATTTCATGATCTATCGCTCTAGCGACAATATCACGTGGGGCAAGTTCACCGCGTTGGTCATAGTCAGGCATAAAACGGCTACCATCAGGACGCTTTAAGTAAGCGCCTTCACCACGTAATGCTTCTGTCAGTAAAAAATTGCGTGCTTGTGGATGGAATAGGCATGTCGGGTGAAATTGGTTGAATTCAAGGTTGGCTACGCTACAGCCAATGCGCCATGCCATTGCTATCCCATCACCAGAAGATATATCAGGGTTAGTGGTATATTGGTAAACTTTTGCTGCGCCACCAGTAGCCAACACGATGATCTTAGCGCGGATCGTTTCAACTTGTTCTTTTTGTCGATTCCACACATAAGCACCAACGATACGCGTATCACCTGACAAACCAACCTTATCCGATCGAATGAGATCGACGGCATTATAGCGTTCTTTTATATGAATATTGGGATGGGAAAAAGCAAGGTTGACCAGTGTTGTTTCAACTTCTTTGCCTGTTGCGTCTGCGTGGTGGAGTATTCGCCGGTGGCTGTGTCCACCTTCACGAGTGAGGTGGTATTGGGTTGCTCCAGAATCGGTGACTTCAGTATCAAAGAGAACACCTTGATCAATCAGCCATTGTACGCATTCTTTTGCATTGGAGGCGATAAATTCAACGGATTGCTTTTCACAAATGCCAGCCCCTGCAATGAGTGTGTCTTCAACATGAGATTCAACGCTGTCACTGTCGTCGAAAACAGCAGCAATTCCGCCTTGTGCGTAGTATGATGCACCTTCATTTAGCTTACTTTTACTAAGAATAGTCACTTGATGAAACGGTGCGAGCCGCAATGCAGCAGAAAGCCCTGCGACACCGCTACCAATAATAAGAATATCAGTGTAATGCTGTGTAGAGTTTTTCATAAGTGGTTGTATGCTGTGTAGTATTAATTGGAGTTTTCATGTTAGCCTATCGCACTTGTCAATGCTATTTGTGAAAGCGTCTTTAATGTTATTGATTACGGTGGGTTGAGCTTGGCGTTTATACACGCCATACTTCAAGTTGCAGTGGTGTTGGTCGCATATACTCGCGCTGCCATATAGCTATCTATGTGCCCAATGACTCGGTGACTTGTTGCTTAGCTGCACCTCGAATTATTTTGAGTATATATTGATAAAGCGGTATGCTACCTAAATGGTTTTAAAGTGATTTTCTGCGGATCGCAAGGATCCTTTATCAGTGAGAAACGACTTTTATTGTAAGTTTTTTACTAATTTTATGCATTAAATTGAACTTCATCTATTTTTATTACTCAAAGTTATGCTTGCTTTAGGAAGGGAGTGATGATCAATTTAACAAATTTACAGCCTGAGTTCGGGAGATTTTCCCAGGAATGAGCGAGCAACTGACAGACCAGATGTTGGTCGAAAAAGTCCAAAAGGGGGACCAAAAAGCTTTCAACTTGTTGGTGATTAAATATCAGCACAAAGTTGCAAGTTTAGTTTCCCGTTACGTACCTCAAGCTGATGTGCCTGATGTTGCTCAGGAGTCTTTCATCAAAGCTTATCGTGCGATTGGGTCGTTTCGTGGTGATAGTGCATTTTATACATGGTTGTATCGTATTGCTGTCAATACAGCTAAAAATTATTTAGTTGCTCAAGATCGCCGCCCACCAGCGTCAGATCTGGAGGCCAGCGATGCAGAAAACTTCGAAACCGCTAGTGCATTAAAAGAAATTTCGAACCCAGAGAACTTAATGTTGTCTGAAGAACTGAAAAGGGTAGTTTTTCGAACCATAGAGTCGTTACCTGAAGATTTAAGAATGGCAATAACACTCAGGGAGCTCGATGGTTTAAGTTATGAAGAGATCGCTGAAATTATGGATTGCCCTGTGGGTACTGTACGTTCGCGGATCTTTAGAGCTCGAGAAGCTATCGATAATAAAGTACAGCCACTGATCCAACGGCACTAACAATTGGTCATGTGATTGATTTTTGATCACAACGTATGATAGTGCAGATAAACATAATCAGGGCATTAAACTGTAATTGTGATGCAATTAACTGAAGGTATTCGGGCATGCAAAGAGAGAAACTTTCCGCAATGATGGATGGCGAAGTTCTTGATATAGAATTAGTAAACGCCATTACATGTGATTCAACGTTACAAAAACGTTGGGAGAGCTATCATCTTATTCGTGATACTCTGCGTAATGATACCCCTGACGTCATGAATTTTGACATAGCAGGTAAAGTTGCCGCAGCATTAGAGAATGAAGTTGTGCGTATTAATCCTCAGGTAGTTATGGAATCGCAACCTGAACCAACAACGTGGAGCGGAATGCCGTTCTGGCAAAAAGTACGCCCATGGGCAAGTCAAATTACACAGATTGGCGTCGCTGCTTGTGTATCACTGGCGGTAATTGTTGGGGTACAGCAATATAATCAAAGCAATTCATCCGATTCTGTGATTGATGAACCGGTATTTAATACGATCCCAGCCGGTGCTGGTGCTCCCGTTAGCTTAAACTTCTCTGATGGTCAGCTGTTTGGTAATGAACAGCAAATGCAACAAGTTGAACAGCAAAATCAACGTGTTAATGCAATGCTTCAGCAGTATGAAATCGAAAGACGTTCAATGTTGAATCAACAATATCATGAAAGTGACAAAGCTGTAGTACCCGCAGGAGTTAAACTGCAATAATGAATAAGTGGTTATCCGTCATCTGCCTGACGGGCAGCCTGATTATTTATAATCAAGCTTCGGCATCTCAACCAGATGCTGAAGTTCTCTTCAAAGAGATGGGAAGTGCTGCCCAAAATCTTTCCTATGAAATGTCGTTCATGTCTTTTAGCCCCAGAAGCATTATCCCAGTGCGTTATCGACATGGGATTATTAATAATGTTCCCATCTCTCAGATGATCCAAATGGATTCATCTCGACGTGAGATTGTGCAAAAAGGGCAACAAATCAGCTATTTTGAGCCAGGTTTTGATGCATTTAGTTTAAATGGTAATCATATTGTTGATAACTTACCGTCAGTGCTGTTCGCTGACTACGATAAAATCAAGCCGTATTATAATTTCATTGATGCGGGGAGAACCCATATCGGTGATAAGCCATCGTTAGTGATCCGAATTATCTCTAAAGATAATTCACGCTTTAATTATGTTTTATTGATTGATGAAGAAACTAAATTACCGCTACGCGTTGATCTTTTAGACAATAATAGTCAAACCATAGAGCAGTTCCGAGTGATATCGACTGTTTTAGACAGTAAAACGGTTAATGATTCACTGGCCAATCTAAGTAAAATTAATCTGCCGCCACTATTAGTCTCCCCGAAAAATAGTAGTCCGTCATTTAAATGGCGAGTTGGTTTTTTACCGCCAGGTTTTGAAGAGGTGTCACGTTCAGAGCGTAAACTGGCAGAGAATGATGAAGTTGAAAGCGCATTATTTAGCGATGGATTATTTACATTCTCAGTTAATATTACTAAGGCTGAGCAAGGGCTACCTTTAGATCAACCAATCCAAAATGGTCGCCGCACAATTTATACCATGACTCAGAAACAAAATGTGATTACCATAATAGGTGAGCTGCCGTTAGCTACGGCACAGCAAGTTGCTGCAAGCATTCGTTTCTAGGAGTAAATGATGATAAAAGAATGGGCAACAGTGATTCGTTGGCATCAAGGAAGAGCGTTATTGCGTTATGGCGCTTCTTCTGGATGTGGTAGCTGTAGTGCTCGTGGAGCTTGTGGCTCTTATGCACTAAGTAAAATAGGACCGAATACAGAACATCAGTTAGAAGTTGAAATTGAACAACCTTTAGTTGTTGGTCAAAAGGTTGAGGTAGGCATTCCTGAAGGGAGTTTACTGCGTTCTGCGATGTTGGTTTATCTAACTCCTCTAATTGGCCTATTTTTAGTGGCTGTATTAGTACAACTTGCAGGTTTTGAACAAGTATGGGTTGCTACCTCTGGCATTGCTGGTGGTTTTTTAGGCTTTTTTTTAGCGCGTAAAATTGCCTCTTACTGGCGTGACGAGTCAGCATTTCAGCCAGTTATCTTACAGATAGGACTTCCTCCTGGGGAGCTTTCCGTTCAAGTTGATTGCTAAGTCAGTACCGCCTGTGATAACAGGCGGTTTTGTTTTATACCGCAATCGTTCATCAACAGGCTCTAAGTAGTTTACAGTTGTTTTACATTGAACCTTTGTGTTAGTGGGAGCTTCTATGTAAAATGCTGCTAATTAGCAATCTTGTGATAATCATAGCATTTTAGTTCTGCGGCAAGTATTTATGCAGGGCTGATTTTGTAGGCAATTTAAAAGAAGATATTACCTTGAAAATCAATAACATAAGAAACTTTTCTATCATTGCTCACATCGACCATGGTAAATCAACACTGTCTGATCGTATTATTCAGATCTGTGGTGGATTAACGGATAGGGAAATGGCAGCTCAGGTTCTTGACTCTATGGATTTAGAGCGTGAACGTGGGATTACAATCAAAGCGCAAAGTGTAACGCTAGATTATAAAGCCTCTGATGGTGAGACCTATCAATTAAACTTTATTGATACCCCCGGCCACGTTGACTTCTCTTATGAAGTTTCTCGTTCCTTAGCGGCGTGTGAAGGGGCTTTGTTGGTTGTTGATGCGGGGCAAGGCGTGGAAGCTCAAACGCTTGCAAACTGTTATACCGCCATCGAAATGGATCTAGAAGTCGTTCCTGTTCTGAACAAAATTGACTTACCAGCCGCTGATCCTGAGCGTGTTGCCGAAGAAATTGAAGATATTGTGGGTATTGATGCTCATGATGCAGTACGTTGTTCTGCAAAAACAGGTATTGGTGTACAAGATGTTATTGAGCGTTTAGTGCAAACAATCCCTGCACCGCAAGGTGATGTTGATGCGCCACTACAAGCACTAATTATTGACTCATGGTTTGATAATTATTTGGGCGTTGTCTCCTTAATCCGAATTAAAAACGGCGTGTTGCGTAAAGGCGATAAAGTTAAGGTGATGAGTACTGGGCAGGTATATAATGCTGACCGTCTTGGTATCTTTACACCAAAACAAATTGACCGTGATTCTTTAAGTTGTGGTGAAGTGGGCTGGCTAGTCTGTGCAATTAAAGACATCACTGGTGCGCCAGTAGGGGATACATTAACTGGTGCTCGTAATCCTGCTGATAAAGCACTTCCCGGGTTCAAAAAGGTTAAACCACAGGTCTATGCAGGTTTATTCCCTGTGAGTTCTGATGATTATGAAGCCTTCCGTGATGCATTAGGTAAATTAAGCCTCAATGATGCTTCATTATTTTATGAGCCAGAAACCTCGAGTGCGCTTGGCTTTGGTTTCCGTTGTGGCTTCCTTGGCTTACTCCACATGGAGATTATCCAAGAACGTTTAGAGCGTGAATATAATTTAGACCTGATTACTACGGCACCAACGGTTGTTTATGAAGTAGAACAAACTAATGGTGAAGTCGTTTATGTCGATAGCCCTGCTAAATTACCGCCTCTAAACAATATTGAAGAGTTACGAGAGCCTATAGCAGAGTGTCATATGTTGATGCCTAAAGAATATTTAGGCAACGTAATTACACTTTGTGTAGAAAAACGCGGTGTTCAGACGAATATGGTCTATCATGGTAATCAAGTCTCATTGACTTATGATATTCCAATGTCTGAAGTTGTTTTAGATTTCTTTGACCGTTTGAAATCGACCTCGCGTGGCTATGCATCATTAGATTATGCATTTAAACGCTTCCAAGCTTCCGACATGGTACGTGTCGATGTGATGATCAATGGTGAGCGTGTGGATGCGCTAGCGCTGATAACGCACCGCGCGAATTCGCAGTATCGTGGTCGTGAATTGGTTGAGAAGATGAAAGAGCTGATCCCACGTCAGCAGTTTGATATTGCTATTCAAGCGGCTATCGGTAACCATATTATTGCTCGATCGACAGTTAAGCAGCTACGTAAAAACGTACTTGCTAAGTGTTATGGCGGTGATGTTAGCCGTAAGAAAAAACTGTTACAGAAGCAAAAGGACGGTAAGAAGCGTATGAAACAGGTAGGTAATGTTGAACTACCTCAAGAAGCGTTCTTAGCTATTTTGCATGTCGGTAAAGACAACTAATAATACAAGGAGTCTCAATGGCTAACACCTTTGCCTTGATCCTAACATTAGCCACATTGGTTACTGGGATTATCTGGTGTTTAGATCGCCTTAAGTTTTCGCCTGCGCGGAAGAAAAAGCTGCAACAAATACAGGAAGCGAGCCAAGGCTCATTGACCCAAGATGAAATGGAAAAAGTGGTACGCCGTCCATCATGGGTTGAAACTGGATCTTCTATTTTTCCTGTTTTAGCGATTGTTTTGGTGGTGCGTTCATTTATTTATGAGCCATTTCAAATTCCATCAGGCTCAATGATGCCAACATTATTAGTTGGGGATTTTATGTTGGTTGAGAAGTTTGCGTATGGTCTGAAAGATCCCATTACGCAAACTACGCTAATTAAAACAGGTAAACCATCACGTGGTGATATTGCTGTCTTTAAATATCCTAAAGATCCAAGCGTGGATTTTGTAAAACGAGTGATAGGTTTACCGGGTGATAAAATCGTTTATAACCCAGATGCGAAAGAATTGACGATTTATCCAAATTGCGCAGATAACAACTGTACCCAACAATTACCCATCACTTATGGTCCTTTAGCACCAAGTGAATGGACAATGTTCTTTAATGTGGATTCTGTTGTTGAAAGCCAAAAAGGTAATTACCAGATCCCTGTTGACCAGCCTGTTCCCGGTAATGCGTTACGTCAATATCAAAGAACTGAGAAATTGGATACTGTTGAGCATCAAATTTTGATTATTCGTCAAGCAATTACAGAATCGCGTTATGTTCAACCTAACATGCCTTCAAATGAATGGATTGTGCCTGAAAAGCATTATTTTATGATGGGTGATAATAGGGATAATAGTTCTGATAGCCGTATGTGGGGCTTTGTTCCTGAAGAGAACCTTGTTGGACGTGCTGTATTTATCTGGCTAAGTTTAGATAAGCAAGAGAATGAATGGCCGACAGGTATTCGTTTTAGCCGTATTGGACCAATCGGATCATAACTTGAAGTATAACGAGTTGATACTCTAAATAATTCGAGTTGTATAGTAAGCGACAAACGAAGCTAGGCGGTAAGCATAGATAAACTATGTGACCTGCCTAGCTGAGTATAGCTAGCCCCTAGCAACTTGAAATATGACAGGTAGAACAGGTAGATTTGGGTTTTATTATCAAAACCCACATAAACCGAAGCATTATTGTTTTTCTCAGTGTACAATATAATTTAATTAATATTTATTGGCTTTTTAATTAATCCCTATCGTTTTATTCACGTTGTGTATTAAACAATGGGAAAAGTATTAGAAGCCAGTGCAAACGCAACAGTTTTGTTTTTTACAGGTCTGTTGCGTGTGCTTTTTTGTCAATCAGAGAAATGGCTAGGCGCGATGAACCCCTCTTTACTTGAGCAATTACAACGAAAACTTGGTTATAAGTTTAATCAACATGATCTTTTGATTCAGGCGCTCACGCACCGTAGTGCGAGCAGTAAGCATAATGAGCGTTTAGAATTCCTTGGTGATTCTATTTTAAGTTTTGTGATAGCAAATGATTTATATCACCGCTTTCCTAAAGTGGATGAAGGTGATATGAGCCGAATGAGAGCAACGCTAGTGCGTGGAAATACGCTAGCAGAAATTGCTCGTGAGTTTGAACTAGGCGAGTGTTTACGTTTAGGGCCTGGTGAGCTAAAAAGTGGCGGTTTTCGCCGTGAATCAATACTAGCGGATACAGTGGAGGCACTTATCGGCGGTATCTTTCTCGATAGTGATATCCAAACAATTGAAAGAATTATTTTGGATTGGTATCAAACTAGGCTGAATGAAATTAGCCCGGGTGACAAACAAAAAGACCCGAAAACGAGATTACAAGAATATTTGCAAGGGCGTCATTTGCCATTACCTAATTATGTTGTTGTACAAGTAAAAGGTGAGGCACATGATCAGGAATTTACGATCCATTGCCAAGTTAGTGGCATTGAGCAGCCAATTAATGGAATTGGTTCAAGCCGTCGTAAAGCTGAGCAAGCTGCTGCCGAACAAGCATTGAAAATTTTGGAGATTGAATGAGTGAAAAACATCCCCACTGTGGCTTTGTAGCTATTGTTGGGCGACCAAATGTGGGTAAGTCAACACTGCTAAACCAGCTATTGGGGCAAAAAGTTTCGATTACATCGAGAAAGCCTCAGACAACCCGCCATCGCATAATGGGGATCCATACTGAAGATGAATATCAAATCATCTATGTGGATACTCCAGGTTTGCATATTGAAGAAAAACGAGCAATAAACCGTTTGATGAATCGTGCTGCATCCAGTTCTATTGGTGATGTTGAATTAGTTATTTTTGTGGTTGAAGGCACGAATTGGACTGATGATGATGAAATGGTTCTCAATAAGTTGAAAAGCCTTCGGTGCCCAGTCATATTAGCGATTAATAAAATCGATAATGTAACTGACAAAACGGTTTTGCTTCCGCATATTGGTTTTGTTAGCCAAAAAATGAATTTCCTTGATGTTGTGCCGATTAGTGCTGAAAAAGGTAAAGGGGTTGATACAATCGCCAAGATTGTAAAACAACATATTCCTGAAGCTGATCATCACTTCCCTGAAGATTATATCACTGATCGTTCACAGCGCTTTATGGCATCTGAAATCATTCGTGAAAAATTGATGCGCTTCTTAGGTGATGAACTTCCTTATTCCGTTACTGTTGAAATTGAACAATTTAAAGTAATGGAAAAGGGAGGTTTTCACATTAATGGCCTAATTTTAGTTGAACGTGAAGGCCAAAAGAAAATGGTCATAGGGAATAAAGGTAGCAAATTGAAAACCATCGGTACTGAAGCACGTATCGATATGGAAAGACTGTTTGATACCAAAGTTCACCTTGAACTGTGGGTTAAAGTAAAAGCTGGCTGGGCTGATGATGAACGTGCATTGCGCAGCTTAGGCTATGTTGATGATCTAAAATAATAGGTAGATCACTGTGAGTGGTTGGCAACGAGCGTTTGTACTCCATTCTAGACCCTTCAGTGAAACGAGCTTATTAATTGATTTTTTCACTGAAGGCGAAGGCAAGATCCGTCTACTCGCCAAAGGGGCTCGCCGAAATCGTTCACCACTTCGGGGTTGTTTACAACCCTTTACTCCTTTGCTGATCCGTTGGGGTGGCAAAGGAGAAATCAAAACACTGATCAATGCGGATCCAATCTCATTATCACTCCCATTAAGCGGTACAGTACTTTATAGTGGCCTATACCTCAATGAGCTAGTAACACGGGTTATTGAGTTTGGTACACCTTATTCAGCCTTATTTTTTGATTACCTTTCATGTATACAAGTGCTTGCTGCAAGTGAAAAAACCCCTGAGTTCGCACTAAGACAGTTTGAATTAGCATTGTTATCCTACCTTGGTTATGGTGTTGACTTTCTGCATTGTGCGGGAAGCGGTGAGCCTGTGTCGGATACCATGACTTATCGCTATCGCGAAGAAAAAGGTTTTATTGGTAGCCTCATTATTGACCAATTGAGTTTTACAGGTAAACAGCTTAAAGCATTAGCTGCGAGAGAATTTCCTGATAGTGATACTCTGAAAGCTGCTAAGCGATTTACTCGTATGGCTTTAAAACCGTATTTAGGTGGGAAACCACTGAAAAGTAGAGAGCTCTTTAGGCAATTTGCCATACCTACCAATTCTAATGCCACCAAATCATAAGTTGAGTTTGGCGTAACATATCGTTCATTGCGAGCGATATTGTTTGGTCTCATTGTATTCTTCGAGCCGCTTCCCAAAAAATTAACTATTTGCAGAAATCTAAAGATAAGTTTGGAAAGGTACTCGAATGAAGCAGAGATTTATTCCCATAAGTAGCGAAATTGCAGTAGGATAGGGGCATTGAAGAGTATTTGACTGTATTAATTTGGGGAGTAGATAATGGCTGAGCTTTTGTTAGGTGTGAACATCGATCATATTGCAACCGTAAGAAATGCACGGGGTACCCAATACCCAGATCCAGTTCAAGCTGCCTTTGTTGCAGAACAAGCCGGAGCAGATGGTATCACTGTGCATTTACGTGAAGACCGCCGTCATATTACAGATAGAGATATAGAACTACTCAAAGAAACCATTCAAACACGCATGAATCTTGAGATGGCAGTGACTGAAGAAATGGTGGAAATCGCATGTCGTATTAAGCCTACTTTTTGCTGTTTAGTGCCAGAAAAACGAGAAGAAGTCACCACCGAAGGGGGGTTGGATGTAGCAGGTCAGTTTGACAAAGTATCAGATGCGGTTAAACGCCTTACAGAAGCGGGTATTCAAGTTTCACTGTTTATTGATGCAGACCATGCGCAAATTGATGCTGCACAGGCATCTGGCGCACCTTTTATTGAAATTCACACTGGTGCTTATGCAGATGCTAAAACCGAGCAGGAACAAGAAATTGAATTCCGTCGTATTCGTGATGGGGTTTCGTATGCGGCAGGCAAAGGTTTGAAAGTAAATGCAGGGCATGGTTTAACCTATCACAATGTTCAGCGCATTGCAGTGCTACCTGAAATTTATGAATTGAATATTGGCCATGCAATTATTGGTCGTGCATTATTTAGTGGCCTAGCAGGTGCGGTATCCGATATGAAAAAATTATTGAGAGAAGCTCGCAGCTAATGGCTATTGTTGGTCTTGGTACTGATATTGTTGAAATTGCGCGGATTGAAGCGGTAATAGAGCGTTCTGCTGATAGTTTAGCTAAGCGGATATTAACTGAAAGTGAATTCAAGCAGTTTCAACAGCAATCGCAGCCAGCGCGTTTTTTGGCAAAGCGATTTGCGGTTAAAGAGGCGGCGGCTAAAGCGCTAGGGACTGGTATTCGCAATGGTTTAGCATTTAATCAGTTTGAAGTGACTAATGATCCGCTAGGTAAACCTCTATTAACGCTAACGGGAGAGGCTGAGAAGCTTGCCGAGCGAATGGGGGTTACGCATTTTCATGTATCAATAACTGATGAACGACACTATGCTGCCGCTACAGTGATTATAGAAAGTGTATAAGTCTGCTTTGTGGGTATTGAGCTCGTAGTGCAAAGTATCAGTTATATGAACATCATTTAAGCTACGTGTTGATAGATAAGCCTATCTATCAACACGTAAGTTGAACTTATATCGCTAGAGTTTGCTTTATAGGATAAAAAATACAGTGGTTAATAACGATTCTATTGTTGAATGAACGCTTGGTTCAGGCGTCATGGACGAAGAGGCTGTTATTTTTTATCATATTTTATCAGCATGGTGGATCATCACAAATTTATCCCATAGCTGCTCTTGGCTTTCAATATGAGCAGGATCGGTGATAATGGTATTTGTGATTGGGCAAACGGATTGGCAGGTTGGCTTATCATAATGACCAACGCATTCGGTACAAAGGTTTGTATCGATCTCGTAGATTTCATCGCCCATGTAGATTGCATCATTAGGGCATTCGGGTTCGCACATATCGCAATTGATGCATTTTTTGGTGATTAGTAGTGCCATTTTAGCTAGTTAAATTTATTGCTTGTGATGCTAATGAATCGAGTATTGTACACCTAAATTGAAAAATTAAATACTAGTTATCAAGGAAATAGCAAAACTACTGTATTTATAGTAATTTTGCTATTATATAACTTAATGATATTAAATAATTTATTGGCTATTTATATTAAATTGATGAATTTCCCAAGCTTTGGTGGTGCTGCTTTGTCTATATTGAAATAGGTTATTATTTACTATATAAAACATCCCTGCCACCTTACGTACATTAGAACGTAGAGAATAGGATAACTCTAGGGTAAGGTTATCTGTTATCGTGTATAGAGATATAAGTGTTTGCTCTGAATTAATTATATATAAATATATATATCCATTATATGTATCTTTTATTACATTTAAGTCATAAATATTTGTTTCAACTTTTCCTTCGGATATTATTTTTTTTGCAAGGATAACACCGGTTTTATCTATTGGGTAGATCCTATAGCTACCATCTTCACTAATACCAATAAAATAGCTTTTTCCATTGATATGAAAAAACTCCGTAGCTGAAAAATATTTATCGAAGGTTCCATTTTGTACATGAATTATATCCATATTTTATACTCTCTACGTTATTATTTACTAATGTAAAAACTTTAATTTAATAATTTGAGAATAAGATAATCGGTGTAATTATCTTATTTTAAGTATGCCTTTTTAAGGTGAAATATTATTTATTATCAGTGAAGGCGACTTTACTTATCTCCCATCCTTTTGTTTTTTCATTTTGATAGTAGTAATATATCGTTCCATTGATAGCATAGTACAATGCTGTTCTAGCTGCTGAGTTTGGATTAGAGATGATTAATTCATAAAGTTGTTCAAGATTACCTGTATCTAGTACTTTGAAAAACTGGATTGATTTATCAACCAAATTAAAACCAAAGATATATTGTTTATTTGTGACGACATCAACCAGTGTTTGTAGATTACTAAGATAGGATGAAAATTTTCCTTTAATAATAGGTGTTGAGCCCTCAATAGAACCTTTATCATTTACATTGTAAATGTAATAAGCGAAATCTTGATTAGTATGCCCTAAAAAATAGGTTTTTTTAGTTGAGGTTGTATAAACAACATTAGAAGGATAGAATTGATCGAAAACACCATCGATAAAAATATTTTGTGAAAATCCCATTTTAAACCTCTTAATATTTAAATTGAATGTAGTAATGTTTAAGCACATTTATATTATTCATTTAAAAATCATTTAGAAATAATGTTTATTGTTAGTCTATTTCACATATATAAATGCTTGTAAAATAAATAATTAAATAATTAAATAATTAAATAATTAAATAATTAAATAATTAAATAATTAAATAATTAAATAATTAAATAATTAAATAATTTAATATTCACAACTGCTGAGGATTATGTTAATAATAAGCAAAACACAATAGGATCATCATCATGTTTGAAAGTTTTGGTGTATTAAACTTCTGGACCTATTTAGCGGGTTTAGTTTTAATTATCATTGTTCCGGGACCAAATTCTTTATATGTATTAAAATCAAGTACTTCACACGGGACTCGAGCTGGCTATCGAGCTGCTTTAGGCGTTTTTACTGGTGATGCTGCCTTAATTTTTCTTTCGTTCATTGGCGTAGCGTCGGTGATTAAAGCATCTCCAACCTTGTTTATGATTGTACGTTATTTGGGCGCAGCCTACTTACTTTATTTAGGCTGTAAGATCCTTTATGCAACTTTTTGGCAGAAAAAGATCCCCAATGCTGATGATGAGCCAGTCGTTGTAAAATCGGAGAAAATTTTTACACGTGCTTTGATTTTGAGTTTAACGAATCCTAAAGCCATTTTATTTTACATTTCCTTTTTTATACAATTCATTGATTTTAGCTATAGTCATGCTTGGGTACCGTATTTAGTATTGGCATCAATCCTTGAATTAGTTAGTTTTATGTATCTTAGTTTGCTTATTTTTAGTGGCTATTTAATAGCGCGCTTTTTACGCGAAAAGCAAGTGTTAGCCAAATTAGGGAACTGTACAGTTGGAACCTTCTTTATGGGATTTGCTGCAAAATTGGCTATCTTTAGTCATTAAGGTAGACAACTGATATTGCTAAACAGATCATATCATTGACTAAGTTGCTATCATTTTGCTTGTTTAGGTAGCGACTTAAGTCAATTTCTCTTCAGTTATCATCGATACATTATTCAACTCTAATTATTTTCAGTATAATTGTATTAAAAATACAGTTAAGAGGTTCGTGTGACGCAAGCAGAAATCGATGAGTACTGGATGAAGCGCGCTTTAGAATTGGCTAAAAACGCTCAAGATGCGGGGGAGATCCCTGTAGGTGCTTTGTTAGTTAAAAATAACCAACTAGTTGCGTCAGGTTGGAATTGTTCAATTGAAAATCATGATCCTACCGCCCATGCAGAAATAATGGCACTTAAGCAAGGTGGGCAAGCACTCAGTAATTATCGATTATTAGATACTACTCTCTATGTGACTTTAGAACCTTGTATTATGTGTGCAGGGGCAATGATCCATAGTCGTATAAGCCGTTTAGTTTATGGTGCTAAAGATTTCAAAACAGGTGCTTGTGGCTCGTTTATTAATATCATGGAGCGACCTGGTTTGAATCATTATCTTGAGGTGACAGGGGGAGTACTCGAGGAGAGCTGCTCCACAATGCTGAGTGCTTTTTTTAAAATGAGAAGGGCGCAGAAAAAGGAACAAAAACGCTTGCTTAATTATAGTGATGAGTAGAATTATAATTAAGCAAATTTATAATATGATATTAATTTATTGATTCGACTTCAGTTCTTATATCGTTATCAGGGGTCGCTGAAAGAAAATATTGCCCTAAAGATAGCTTGTCGCTAGGTGGTGAAATAGGCGGTAGTTTGTATTGCGACTGAGTTGGCTGAGCATATTTGAGACTCACTTTTTCTTGCATTGCCCCTTGCTCCGTCTCTGTTGTTTTCAGATTTATATCAGGTTTTTTCTCATTTTCTTGAGGGGTGTTTTCTTGTTTAGGTGTTAATAGTGGAGGAAATAAAATTAATGATTTCTCCGCTATAGCTAATGAGCGCTGTTTTTTATCTTGATTTTGTAAATAGCCCACTAAACTTTGATGGTAACGACGAATATTCTCTACATAGCGATAAGCTTCATGGCCTCGTGCGTAGCCATAATTCAATTGTGAATAATATTTTTTCTGTGTGAGTAATGGCAATCTAGATTTTACATCTAACCAGCGATCAGGATCACCACCTTGCATTTCGGTGAGTTTTCTCACATCCAACATATGGCCATATCCCATATTATAAGCGGCTAAAGCAAACCAAACCCTATCATCATCCGCAATAGATACAGGTAGCCGCTGCATTAAATATTCAAGGTAAGCAGCACCTCCCTTAATACTTTCTTCAGCGTCTAATCGATCGGCGATACCCATGGTTTCAGCTGTTGGTTTTGTGAGCATCATTAACCCTCGAACACCTGTTGGTGATGTTGCGAGTGGATCCCAGTGAGATTCTTGCCAAGCAACAGCAGCCAATAGCTTCCAATCAACGGCTCTAGCGTATTTTTCAAATAGAGGCTGGTAGTTAGGAAGCTTGTTGTTGATCGCATTAATAAATGAAATGGTATCAAAATAATCAAAGGTTCCAACATGACTAAAGAATTTTTCATCCAATCTAGCTAATAAATCCGCCTCATTACTGGCATTGAAAAAATCCAGTAATGCAGCATTGAGGCTGTCATCATTGAGCCTTTTCATATACCAAGTGACAGCATGATCATCGACTAAGTCGAACCCGACTGCAATCTCAGGGTGAACTCGTTGCTGTAAAGCCACTGAGATGGAGTCTTCTAGTGTATAATCAATCAACCCTTCTGCGACCATTTCTAATAGTTGGTTAGTTGTAAAATCGGTTGTTTCTTCCCACACCAAATTGGGATATGTCTCTTTTAATGCTTTTAAGGTGCTGGCATGAGCTGAACCCGCCATAACAACGAACCTGCCATTAAGGTCATTAAAATTTTTCGGTCGCGTAGAACCTTTTCGATAAACTAATTGCTGTGTGACATTGAGATAACTGGGGCCTGTTTTCATTTTTTGCAAGCGTTCTTGATTATAAAGTAGCCCTGCCACACCAATATCAGCTTGTTCGTTCTCCAGATCGTTAAAAATCAGTTCAACGGTTGGCCGCATGGTGATAACTAATTTCACTTCAAGATAATCGGCAAAACTTTGCACGAGTTCATAATCAAATCCATGTAGATTTGCATCATCATCAAGATAAATGAGGGGAGAGCTAATAGCGCTCACACGCAACTCACCTCGAGAGATGATTTGATTTAGTTGATTGTTTGGCGTACTTGGCCAGCGAATACTCAGCCCAATAATTAGCGCAGCTAACAATGCCACAATCACAATGATTAAATAGTTGACCTTGATGTTATTCAAAAATATATCTCATATGTAAACCTTTGGACTGCATATTGTTGTTTTCGCTTAGTTAATGCAGTAGCTATCCGGATCATATCACGAGGACGGTTATTGATATTGTCATTTCCCGCCTATCGTTCGGAGGAGCATGGGTTTGTAATAGTAAAATTATTATAAGTAATGGTTATATTCCCAGTATTTGGACATTTTGCTCAACAATTATGATCTGTGCAACCAATATCGTGTTATTTCACTCCTAATAATATTTAACGGTTTGCTTTATTTTTAGTCACGCAAACGGTTTCGTATTGATGAACATTGCTCTATAATGTGTTCCGGTTCCCCTGCTTTCATGATCAGGGCTGGCGTTTAAATGAGAGAAATTAAGACTATGGAAATTTTGCGTGGTTCACCTGCTCTATCAGCATTTCGTATTACTCGCCTTTTGGCGTTGTTCGCTGAAAAACAGCTTCCCGTTACGGATATCTATGCTGAATATATGCACTTTGCTGAACTATCAGCGCCTCTAAGTGATAGCGAGCAAGGCAAGCTGCGTAGTTTGCTAAAGTACGGTCCTTCTCTCGCAGAGCATGAGCCTTTTGGGCGGTTGATTTTAGTTACCCCACGCCCAGGCACCATTTCCCCTTGGTCATCTAAAGCGACAGACATTGCTCATAATTGTGGTTTATCTCAAGTTGAACGAATTGAACGTGGTACAGCTTATTACGTTCAGGCTGAAGGGCTATCGCAGCAGCAATGGCTGGAAGTTGCAGGGTTGCTGCATGACCGCATGATGGAAAGCATCTTCAGTGAGTTTGAACAAGCGCAAGCGCTTTTTGTTCATCATCAACCTACACCAATGAAGGTGGTGGATATCATTGCTCATGGTCGCTCAGCACTTGAAAAAGCAAATTTAGAAATGGGCTTAGCCCTTGCTGATGATGAAATCGATTATCTGTTAGCGGCCTTTAATCAATTAAAACGTAATCCAACCGATGTTGAATTGTATATGTTTGCGCAAGCAAACTCAGAACATTGCCGCCATAAAATCTTTAATGCAGATTGGATCATTGATGGTAAAGAACAGCCTAAGTCACTGTTTAAAATGATTAAAAATACCTTTGAAACCACACCTGATTATGTATTATCAGCTTACAAAGATAATGCGGCGGTTATGGAAGGTTCTTCGGTAGGGCGTTTCTTCCCTGAAGCGGATGGGCGCACTTATCGTTATCATCAAGAAGATGCACATATTTTAATGAAGGTAGAAACCCATAACCATCCAACGGCAATTTCTCCGTGGCCGGGCGCAGCTACGGGCTCTGGTGGTGAAATTCGCGATGAAGGTGCCACTGGTCGTGGGGCAAAACCGAAAGCAGGTTTAGTGGGTTTTTCCGTTTCTAACTTACGTATTCCTGGTTTTGAACAACCGTGGGAAGAGGACTTTGGTAAGCCTGAACGTATTGTGACTGCACTTGATATTATGTTAGAGGGGCCACTGGGTGGTGCTGCCTTTAACAACGAATTTGGCCGTCCTGCTCTTTTAGGTTACTTCCGAACATACGAAGAAAAAGTGAATAGCCATAATGGCGAAGAGCTACGTGGTTACCATAAGCCAATCATGTTAGCGGGTGGTATTGGTAATATTCGTGCTGATCATGTGCAAAAAGGTGAGATCCCCGTTGGTGCAAAACTGATTGTTCTTGGTGGTCCATCAATGAATATTGGTTTGGGTGGTGGTGCGGCATCATCAATGGCATCAGGACAATCAGATGCAGATTTAGACTTCGCTTCTGTACAGCGTGACAACCCTGAGATGGAACGTCGTTGCCAAGAGGTGATCGATAATTGTTGGCAACTTGGTGAGGCTAACCCAATTCTGTTTATTCATGATGTTGGGGCGGGTGGTTTATCGAATGCGATGCCTGAATTAGTCAGTGATGGTGGCCGTGGTGGTTGTTTTGAGCTGCGTAAAATATTAAATGACGAGCCAGGCATGAGCCCACTTGAAGTGTGGTGTAATGAATCGCAAGAGCGTTATGTATTAGCAGTTGCTCCTGAGCAAATTCCACTATTTACTGCTATTTGTGAGCGTGAGCGTGCACCTTTCGCCATTATCGGTGAAGCGACTGAAAAGCGTGAGCTGGTATTGAACGATGAACATTTCAATAACCAACCTATCGACATGCCCCTTGATGTGCTATTAGGCAAAACACCAAAAATGTTGCGTGATGTCAGCACATTGAAAGCAAAATCAGATGCGTTGGATAGAACATCAATCAATTTAAATGAAGCAGTAAAACGTGTTTTACATCTTCCTGCCGTTGCAGAGAAAACATTTTTGATCACGATAGGTGACCGTACGGTCACAGGCATGGTCGCTCGTGACCAAATGGTTGGTCCATGGCAGATCCCTGTCGCTAACTGTGCCGTTACTACCGCCAGCCTTGATAGCTATTATGGTGAAGCGATGTCGATTGGTGAAAGAACACCGATTGCATTATTAGATTTTGCCGCTTCTGCTCGTATGGCCGTTGGGGAAGCGTTGACTAATATTGCTTGTGCTTATGTGCAAGATCTGAAACGAGTAAAATTGTCTGCAAACTGGATGTCTGCGGCAGGGCACCCTGGCGAAGACGCGGGCCTTTATCAGGCGGTTAAAGCGGTAGGTGAGGAACTCTGTCCTGCGCTGGGCTTGACGATCCCTGTTGGTAAAGATTCCATGTCAATGAAAACACGTTGGCAAGAAAATGGCGAAGAGCGTGAAATGACATCACCATTATCATTGGTGATCAGTGCATTTGGCCGTGTTGAAGATGTGCGTTTAACCGTGACACCTGAATTAAAAACGGATGTAGATTCTGCTTTAATGTTAGTTGATTTAGGGCAGGGTCATAATGCATTGGGTGGCTCAGCATTGGCACAGGTGTATCGCCAACTAGGCAATAAAGCCCCTGATGTTCGTGACCCTCGGTTGCTATCAGGTTTCTTTACTGTGATCCAAAACTTACTATCAGAACAAAAATTGTTAGCGTATCACGACCGCTCTGATGGTGGCCTATTTGTCACATTAGCTGAAATGGCATTTGCTGGTCATTGTGGTGTGAATGTTGATATCAGCGAATTTGATGAAGATATTTTAGCGGCTCTATTCAATGAAGAGTTAGGTGCGGTCATTCAAATTAAGCAACAAGATAGACAATATGTTGAAGCTTGTTTTGCTGACGTCGGGCTTGCTGAGTGTGTGCATTATTTAGGTACTGCGACACAAGACGATGCGGTGGTGATCAATAGCCGTGATACTGTGGTTTACCGTGAATCACGTAGTACACTGCGTGAGTGGTGGGCAGAGACAACATGGCAGATGCAGCGTTTGCGTGATAATGAAGTGTGTGCTGATGAAGAGCATAATGCTAAGTTAGACAGCCAAGATCCGGGGTTGAACACTAAATTAACCTTTGATATTGCTGATGATATTGCAGCTCCTTATATTTCGTCAGGTGTACGTCCTAAAGTCGCAGTATTGCGTGAGCAAGGTGTTAACTCACATGTAGAAATGGCAGCTGCATTTGACCGCGCTGGTTTTGATGCAATTGATGTGCATATGAGTGATTTATTGTCAGGCAATCTATCGTTAGCGGGTTTCCAAACACTGGTGGCTTGCGGTGGCTTCTCCTACGGTGACGTATTGGGGGCGGGCGAAGGTTGGGCTAAATCTATCCTCTTTAACTCACGTGTTCGCGATGAATTTGCTGCTTTCTTTGCACGTCAAGACACACTATCCCTTGGGGTATGTAATGGCTGCCAGATGATGTCTAACTTACATGAGCTGATCCCAGGTGCAGATTTATGGCCACGATTTGTTCGTAACCGCTCAGAGCGTTTTGAAGCGCGTTTTAGCTTAGTTGAAGTAGTGAAAAGTCCGTCATTATTATTACAAGATATGGCTGGATCACGTATGCCAATTGCTGTTTCACATGGTGAAGGTTTAGTTGAAGCACGTAACCCAGCCCATATTCAACAGTTGGAAAATAGTTCACTGGTCGCACTGCGTTTTGTGAATAACTATGGGCAAGTGACTGAACAGTATCCAGCAAACCCAAATGGTTCAGTTAATGGTATTACCTCCGTGACTTCTACTGATGGCCGTGCAACGATCATGATGCCGCATCCTGAGCGTGTATTCCGTACAGTGAGCAATTCATGGCACCCTGAAAATTGGGGGGAAGATAGTCCATGGATGCGTATTTTCCGTAACGCACGTAAACAATTAGGCTAATTTTCGAGTTTAATGTATTGAGAAAGCGGTAGCGCATTGCGTTACCGCTTTTTTTATTGATATAAAATAGTTAGTTTTCTATTCGAGTATAAACATACCGTAAGGATGTATTTGTAAGTAGAGACTTTCCCCTACCGTAGGTTGAAGCTGTGTTGCATTGATTTGTAATAGCATTGATTGGCCATGCCAATCGACTGTTACCTCATATTGCGGCCCCATATAGGCTACATGTGAAATGGTGCAGCGTTGGCTTTCTTCACCTTGTAGACTCAGGGTAATGGCTTCTGGTCTAACGCCAACAGTTACTTCTGTTTTATCAGACGTTAATTGACTTGGGCGTGGTAAATGATAGTTAAATATATTCACGCTATCACTGGTGAGTGTTGCAGGGAAAATATTGGCATCGCCCATAAAACTGGCCATAAACTTAGAAGCGGGTTGGCGGTACAGTTCTTGTGGTGAGCCAAGTTGCATGATTTTACCTTTGTTCATTACCAAAACCATGTCGGAAACGGCAAAAGCTTCGCTTTGATCGTGTGTCACATACAATGAGGTAATATTAAATTGCTGTTGTAACTCACGAATTTTCTCGCGCATGCTACGACGTAAGTTAGCATCTAAGTTACTGAGTGGCTCATCAAATAACAGTACTTTTGGTTTTAAAATCAGCGCTCGGGCGAGGGCGACACGTTGTTGTTGGCCCCCAGATATTTGATCAACAAAACGATCAGAAAAGCCAGCTAAATCAACCAACTCCAAAGCTTCTTCCACCCGTTGTTTAATTTCTGCTTTAGGTAAACCCAGCATCTTCAAACCATACCCGACGTTGTCCCCTAAAGACATATGAGGGAATAGGGCGTAGGACTGAAACACCATACAGATATCACGCTGTTGGATAGAACGGTCAGTAACATCTTCACCATCTATAAACATTCGGCCTTCGGTAGGTTTTTCAAGGCCGGCAACTAAGCGCAGAACCGTGGTTTTTCCGCAACCGGATGGACCTAATAACGTCACCATACTGCCTTGTGGAATAGAAAGACTTAAATCATCGATAACCGTATTGTTACCAAAGCGTTTAGTCACATTTTTAAGTTCAACAAAATTTTGTTGGGTCATGTCAGTTACTCCATGATTACTGTGCATTTTTGGCTTTGGAACGTGAAACACGGGCTTCGCCAATTAAATAGTCAAATAGGAAAATAATTGCGAGCATTACCACAATCAGGATCGAGCCATAAGCAATAGCAACGCCGTATTCACCATCTTCAACACGATTTAAGATATAAGCGGTTGCAACGCGAGTATCAGGCGTAACTAAGAACACAATGGCACTGACGGTAGTTATGGCACGAACAAAGCTATAGATCAGCGCAGAGAGGATCGCAGGGCGTAACAAGGGTAATAAAATATGGAAAATGGTTCTCATTGAACCCGCTCGTAAGCTAAGTGATGCTTCATCAAGAGATTTATCAATTTGCCCTAAGCCTGCAATACCTGCACGGATCCCTACAGGAACGTTACGCATGGTCATTGAGATGATCACAATTGCAGCAGTACCTGTTAAATAGAAAGGTGAATCATTAAAGGCCAAAATATAAGAAACACCTGCGACTGTTCCGGGTACGGCAAAGCATAACATCGTGGTGAACTCGATGGTTTTTTTTCCGCGGAATTCTTGTCGTACTACAATATAGGCAATTAATAGCCCTAAGATTGCGGTGATTGGGGCGGCAATACCCGCATACAATAAGGTATCCAACAATGATGGCCATGCACCATCACTCATTCCCTGTCCGAAGAGTTTTATAAAGTTGTCTAGGGTTAGGGTGTAATCAACGCCCCAGTTAACCGTGAAACTACCGTAGAAAATGCTGCCATATAATAACACATTGAATACCACCCAAATGGTGAGGAAAGTGGTAACTAATGTGACTAATGAAGTTGGGAGTGGCTGAACATCACCACGATAGGATTTACCTGACACCGTGACATAGGAACGTTTGCCTATCCACATATATTGCACGCAGAAAACGAGCAGTGAGAAAACCAATAATGAAGCACCTAGGGTACTTGCAGCTTGGTAATCGAGCTGTGAGCCTGTGATGTAGAAATAAATTTGCGTCGCTAAGACGTCAAAGTTACCTCCTAATACTAATGGGTTACTAAAATCGGCGAGAGATTGAACGATGACGATCAAAAATGCGTTGGCCAAAGCTGGTTTTAACAGAGGCATAAACACATTAAAGAAAGTTTGATAGCGATTAGCTCTCAGCGTATAAGAGGCTTCTTCGAGTGATGGATGGATCGTTTTGATTGCACCATCTAAAATCATAAATGACATTGGAGTAAAGGCGAGAACCTGTGCTAACCAGATACCTGTAAAACCATACAGCCAGTTGGTATTTTCTAACCCCATATAGGTTGCAAGGAACTCAGTAATATAACCTGAGCGCCCCATCATCAATGTGACACCTAGGCCAACGACAAAAGGTGGGGTAACGATCGGCAAAATAGAGAACACGCGGCCAATGATAGCAGAACGTTTGGCAATTCTTGAGGTATAAATCGCGAGGATCAAACCAAAGAAAGTACAGCCTGCACCCACCGCCAGCGATAGGAAAACCGAGTTAATAATCACTTGGACGATATGAGATTGAGTCAATATCGCGACAAATGAAAATGGCGCAAAGTCCCCATTGCTATCCGTAAACATAGGGATAAAAATGGCAACGCTAGGAAAGACAATAAATAAAGCGATAACGGCCACAATAGTGATCAGTGAGCCAATAACAAATTGGTCTCCACCTAGCCACTCTAATCGTGTTAAGGCGAGTGTCATGATCATGCCTAATGAGATAAATAGCATGATAGATGAATAGCCTAAGCCTTTACCTTCAAAAATGGCAGAAACGACAACGGCAATAGCCGTGATGGCAGCAATAGATATATCAAGATAGTGTCGTGTTTTATGATATCTATCAGCAGCATAGATAGGGCGAATAAATAGGAGCGAAGGCAGTAAAAACCACATCCAACTGATATTTACGCTACTCCAACCATAAGCGGCAAGTATTTCATCTTGCGTTGAGTCGAAAACACCATAATCTAAGCTCCACGATGGCAGTAACGCAAATCCTAGCCATGCCAGTAGTAACCAAAAGAAAATGGTGTCTCTTCCCTGTTTTTTAGGCAAAGTAAGGGTGCGAGACATAAATCCCCCGAATGTTGACATCATTATTATTGTTTTGCAGAAATGAGAGCATCGTGATAGATGCTCCCTTCAAGCGATTACTTACTCATTTTGACTTCAGTAACCCATTTGTTGATCAGGTTTTTACGGACATCAGCGTCGCCGTATTTATCCATATCGTAGTTGATCAGGTTTAAATCATTCAGTTTTAATGAAACAGGTGAAGATTCAGCCGTTGTATTGGTTAAGATCTGATAAGATTTACCTTCTTTCCAGCTTAGCTCTTGCGCTTCTTTTGATAATACAAAATCAACGAATAGCTTCGCATTATCAAGGTTACGCGCATTTTTCAAAATACTGATGCCGCCAATTTCATAGCCTGTACCTTCACAAGGTGCAATCAATTCTAATGGCGCACCATTTTCAACTTCTAATGAGTAATCATGTAAGAAGCCAATCCCAATCGCCGATTCACCACGTGCAGCGTTACGTGCCGGTGCGATGCCTGATTTGGTATATTGAGAAATATTACTATTTAGTTTTTTGAGATAATCAAAGGCTTGGTCGGTCCCCCACAGTTGGTCGAAGGTTGCCAGCGCGGTGTAAGCGGTTCCTGAACTTTGTGGATCGGCAATTTGAATTTCGCCTTTATATTCAGGTTTGGTGAGATCTTTCCAGCAGGTGGGAATTGGTAGACCTTTTTCTTTTAAACGATCTTTATTCACGCCAAAGCCTAAAATGCCGATATAAACCGCAGAGGAATAGTTACCTTTACGTTTTGCCGGATCTTGAAATTGCGGCATGATTTGCTCTAGATTAGGTGATTTATACGGTTGTAGTAGATCCATTTCACCTGCTTGTGAGTGAGGATCTAACGTACCGCCATACCAGACATCGGCTTGAGGGTTGCGTTTTTCAGCTTCGATTTTTGCTAATGTACTGCCTGAGCCATTACGAATAAAGGTGGTTTTTACATCATATTTTTTAGCAAAAGCTTGGGTTTCAGTTTCACACATGGCGTTGGTGGCACTGCAATAGACAACTAATCGACCCGCGGCTGAAGCTGTTGTTGAAATTGCCGCTAAAGACAAGCCGGCTGCAATAAGGGTAGTAAGGGTTTTCAGTTTCATTTTCAGTCCTTTTTATCAGGTTTTATCATCGGATAGTGAAACAGTACCGGCTAAGTGCTCACGTTTGCTGACATTCGCAATCAAAAGTGGCATTAGCAGTAATCCCATCAGTGCCGCAGCACTGGCAAGTAAAGCAAACATGCCTGACCAACCATAATGTGCTATGACCTGAGAGAGTGGCCATCCCGCAATTGCCGCCCCTAAATAGGCATACAAGCCGAGATAACCAGTTACCGTTCCAGCTGCATTTTTATGACAATATTCTGTTGCAGCTAGACCGATTAACATTTGTGGCCCAAATACAAAAAAGCCAATACTAAAAAAACAGGCTGCCAGTAAGGCATAGTGGTGAATCGGCGTTA
Source organism: Providencia sp. PROV236 (assembly GCF_033676985.1). NCBI lineage: Bacteria > Pseudomonadati > Pseudomonadota > Gammaproteobacteria > Enterobacterales > Morganellaceae > Providencia > Providencia sp. PROV236. Next base: position 1,568,866 of record NZ_CP096297.1, read on the forward strand.
GCCACAGTGCACTTACTGAAATCGCCAATCCTAACGAAAAAAGTAAAATCATTGGCGCACGTTGCCCGCGAAACAGCAGATCAGAACCCCAGCCAGAACAAAGTGCACCGAGCAAACCACCTAGCTCAAACAGTGATAAGGTAGCATTGGCGCTGAGTAAATTGACCCCGTGGGTTTCTGATAACCAAAGATTGCCCCAATCATTTATTGCAATGCGTATCAAATAAACCAGAATGTAAGAAAAACCGAGCAACCAAATCATTCTGTTAAATAAAATGGTTTCTTTTAATATGGTTAGCATGGGTTGTGGCGGTGATAACCTTTCTTGTCTTAACTCCAAAACATCATGCCGCCATCGGCCGATTGTGGGCAGACCACTTTGTTGTGGTGTCCCTTTGAGCTGCCGACACAGCCATAGACCAATCACAACACCAATAATACCGGGCACAATTAATGCCATTTGCCAGCTATAACTCGTTGCTAACCAAGCTGTTAATAAGGGGAGTGACATGCCACCTAAGTTAATGGATATGTTCCATAGCCCCCACCAAAAACCTCTTTCATTGCGTGAATACCAATGAGTTAAGATACGTGCGCATGGAGGCCATCCCCAGCCTTGAAAAAAACCATTTAGTGTCCATACAATCAGTAATGCAGGAAAAGACAAACAATAGGCAAAAAGGATATTCAGGAGACCAGTCATCACTAGACCCACTCCCATAAACCAGCGATAGCCTGTGATATCGTGAAAAATGCCAGAGATAAATTTTGAGATGCCATAAGTCAAATAAAAGGCAGTCGCAATCCAGCCGATATCACTTTTGTCTAAAAACAACTCCACCTGCATAACGGGCATCACAAAATTAAAGCTTTTTCTGGTTAGATAAAAAGCGGCGTAGCCAACAATCATTGATAGCATCAATCTACGACGCCAAAAGCGGTATGTGCTATCTAAAGTGAGGGTGCTTTTGCCAATCATGTCGATGTCTCCCGTTCGGCAAAATGTAATCAAATTTTTAACAAAAAGGATGAGATAAGAACTTAGAGAGCTAGGAATAAGTCTTAGTTTTGGCTTGTTTACTCTCAAAGTGTGGGCAGGTTAACAATTATTTGTGTTCCACCTTGCGTGGTTAATGTCCAGTCTCCCCCTAAAGCACTCACCCGTTCCTCAATGCCGCGCAATCCCAAGCCACTCGTTCGTTGGCTAAAGGGGATCCCCACACCATTATCGTTGACCCTGAGTTGGATTTTGTCTGGTTGTTGTTCTAGAGAGATAGAGATATGCGTGGCGCGAGCATGTTTACTGATATTATTTAACAGCTCTTGAACTAGGCGATAAAGGGTAAACAGAACTGTATCATTTTCAGGTGTATCTATTAGCTGATAATGGAACTCACATTCGATCCCATTTTTTTCAAAGGCAAATTCATCAATAAGATGAGCGAGCGCTTTTTCTAATGACATTTCATTGAGTACTGGTGGACGTAACTGACGTAATAACTGTCGGGTAGATTGGTGAATTTGCTGTGCTAGCTGGTTAATTTGCCCCGCAGCTTGATGGCTGAGTGGGTCAAGAGCCGTTTTTTTTACTAGCATTGATTGAATTTGGATCGCGGTAATATTTTGGCCAATTTCATCGTGCAGCTCACGTGCAATGGCTTTTTTCACATCTTCTTCGGTGTGCACCAATTGACGCATTAATTCTCTTCTGGCTTTGAGTTCCTGCTCTAATCGTTGTCGGTAGCGTTGTAGGTTACGTGCTAATTGCTGTTGTCGACTGATAGCTATCCCTAAGCCAATTCCAATCAGCGCTTGAGAGCTTAAGAACATTTCGAGTTCTTGTAGGTCAGCAAAAGCGCCATGAAATTGACGAGCAAAAGTCATAATTAAGCTGCCTAATAAGGCAGATAACACACCGCCTTGCCAACCATAGCGATAAGCCATAAATACATTAGGGATAAAAACAAGTAAAACAATGAGTTGTTCGATTTCAGGGGTGAAAAAGACCTGTGCGCTGAGACCAACTAAGCAAAATAAGAATGCCCAAATCAATAAAGAGGTTCTGAGCTGCTTATCAGGGGTACCATAGTCGAGTAGCATTTGATAATGCTGTTCATGCAAGTATTCATAGATTAGATAAATAAATGGCGTTAATAATATTCCGCCAGTAAAAGTGGCTAGAAACAGCTGACTGACTGAAAAAGAAGACAACCAGCTAAAAACAAGGACGTGTAGTAAGCTGTTTGCCGCAACACCTGCAAGTAACAATAATAATCGCTGCCAATAAAGCGTATATCGCCACCAAATGTCTTGGATCACATAGGCAACAGTTAAACTCAATAAAGGTGAAAGTAGTAATAGCGGTTGTGATAATAACTGTTCTTGGGCGAGCCAAATATTAAGTGTTACTTCGCTAACCAATAGTGTTGGCCAATAGCGTCGCCATAGGATAATCATTAAGGCTAGGCGTAGCCCTTGAGGTAAGAAAAGGGTAGCTTGAAACCCATTTTGACTTAGATAAAAGCCAATAATCCATAAGCCAATCCAAATCAATGAATAAGTAAAAAATAAAAAAATGGATTGTAGGAGTAGGCGTGTTCCTTTGCGCATCGTCTATCACCTTGAGTAAAGGTTGTGCTCTAAAGCATAATGAACAAGATCGATGGTATTTTCACATTGAAGCTTTCCAAGAATATTTGCGCGGTGAACATGAACTGTTTTATGGCTTAACTCTAATTGTTCGGCTATCACCTTTACGCTTAGGCCTGCCACCAATAAATCAAATATCTCTTTTTCTCTTGGGGTGAGTTCTTCTAAAGCTCGGCGTTGTTGTGGTGCTTGGCGTAGAACCTTCATCGCATCTGAACATAGGTAGCAACCCCCATTATGGACAGAACGAACCGCTTGAACGAGCTCTTCTGGGCCACATCGTTTAGTCAAATAGGCACTGGCGCCTGCATCTAAGGCACTTTGTACAAATGCAGGGGTATCATAAATACTCAGTATAATAGTGCGAAAATCGGGTTTCTTTTGACGCAAACGAGTAAGCAGTTGTAAACCGTTTTCATCAGGCATGGAAATATCCATGATGGCAACATCAATATCAAGGCTAATTAAGTTAGGCCAAGCCTCTTGAGCACTAGCATACTGACCAACTATACAAATGTCAGGCTCAAGAGTTAATAGCTGTGCAAAACCTGAACGTACCACGATGTGATCGTCAATAAGGGCAATTTTTATCATTTTTATAGCTATACATTATTGAGGTAATTTTTAATGCTTATATCAACACCGAGAGAGATAAGCTAGTGTGATACATTAAATGTTCAAGCTGCATCAAATTTAAGATAGCTATCATGTTTTACTGATTTAAACCGGCACTGCCTCAATAATATATAGATGGCAACCAGTTGAAATAACATTATTCATTTTGAAGTTTGCATAGGATAAAAGCGTTGAAAATTCAGACTGAGTATGTTCGCTTGCACCTGAAAAACTTGTCATCATTATGAGATCCATCTCTTTACCGAAGTAAGGTTGATCCCCTTCAGGGATAATATTATCGATGATCAGCAATTTAGATGAAGGCTTCATAGCTTTGTGAATGGTATGCAATATTTGTTGTATTTTTTCATCACTCCAGTCATGGGTAATGTATTTAAGCAGGTAAATATCGGCTTCAGGGCATTGTTCAAAGAAAGATCCTGAACAGAGTTGCCAACGAGTGTCATCATTTAATTGTGATAGGATGTGCTTTTTTAAAACCGCTTCAGTATCAAAAAGTATACCTTTTAGTGAGGGCTCCCTTTTAAGCACAGATAATAGTAATGTCCCCGTACCCCCGCCAATATCAGCAACTGTGATATTTTCAGGGAACTTAATGCTATTGAGAACAAACTCATTTTCAACCCTTGATAGTTCAGACATGCCATTATGAAAATTGTCAGGATGATTAATATGTAATTCCCAATAATCAAAGAATGGCATACCAAATATTTCTTCAAAACTATTATTTCCATATGCATATTGATTGAGGTTATTTGCAGGTAGCCAAAACGTCTTATCCGTGAGCATTAAAATAGCTTGTCGTATTGAAAATGGATGATTGCTACATAAAAAAGTCGCTTCTGGGTTCAACGCAAAATTTACATTGCCATCTGTAGTAAAAATATTGCGCGATACTAAAGTTCGTAAGATGCGCTTCAATATCTTTGCATCTGTATTTGTTTCTAGTGCTAATTCTTCAGCGGTTTTTGCTTTATCAACTAAGCAATCCGCAAGTTTGAGTTCAGCTGCGGCGCGTAGAGCACCTTGATAGGTAAAGCCAATTGCTTGCTGAAGGACATAGTGTGCACTTTTCAGACTCTGTTGTTTAACTGTGCTTTTTTGTTCCGTATAACCCTTCAAATATAATTTAAATTTATGTTTTGTGGATTTTAAGTATGTGATTAATTTGGGGGATATAAATAATTATATGTATTAATTTGTTATTTATTTTTTGGTTAATTAAAAATATTAAATTTTTTTAATGTTAATTTGATGCAGTAACAGCTCAAAATGAGTGCATTTCTCTTCTTGTATAAAATTAGCGACAAACACCATATCGCACTGTCTCCAATAGGAGACATTTAATTTATTGAAAAATAAAGTAAAAATAAATGAGGTAAAGAGGTGTCTTTAAATAGAGACAAATTTCTCGTGAGGGAGAAACAAAAGGTGTTATAGATAGGGAGTTATTTTGATGTTGAAAATATAAATCTTTAAATAACAATGAATTAAAAAATAACTTGGAAAGTTGGCATGATGTGTGCATAATAATATTCAGTTGCTCATTCAACATTATTATGTCGGTCCACAACTAGGGTGGGAACATACCACATAAAGCAAGAATGATGCCAAAGTAAGGTGCCTACCGTCCAATAGCACAGATATTCGCCTTCGGGCCATATCAAACACAGGGCGACACGTTGAGTGAGGCACCACCTATATGACTATAGATAAATAGCCATATATACTCGTCATACTTCAAGTTGCAGGGGTGTTGACTGCATCTCGAATTATTTAGAGTATAATGAAGTATCAATACCATCGCTGGCGGAATAGAGTTCAACACTTTATTCCGCCTTCCTATTTTTACTCCTTTCTATTCCTCTGATTATCTTAATCATTTTTAGTAAGTTGGCATGTAGCTTGCTGTAACTTATTGATCTTCATTTTTCGAATACACTTTTCATACATAGGCGACAGCGCTTTGTGTTGAAGTATGGTGATGACAGAGAGCCTGAATTATTTAGAAGTACAGATAAGAAATAAGCGTCGTAATCGTGCTCACGTAATACGTCGAGTTCTGCTACCATTGGTGTAACGTTAACAGGTGTGAGATGAATGCATTGAGTAAATGGCGTCTTTTTCCGCGCTCCTTGCGCCAATTAGTTGTTATGGCATTTTGGTTAGTGCTATTACCACTATTGGTTTTGGCCTATCAGGCTTATCAAAGTCTGGAGCAATTGAGCAACCAAGCGGCTCAAATTAATAAAACAACCCTTTTAGATACACGACGTAGTGAGGCGATGGGGGGGCTGGCTTTAGAAATGGAAAGAAGCTATCGTCAGTATTGTGTTTTAAAAGATGAATCATTGCATACACTTTACTTAAAACAATTTTCTGATTATCAGCAAATGTTCGAACGGCAAAAAACCATTTTGCCAAAAGAAACAGATTCATCCTCACTTGCCAAGGCACTCAATGAATTAAAAACGGTAAACTGTGATAATAACGAGTTGCCAAAAGAGGTTACAAATGCATTTAGCCAATTTTCAGAGCAAAATAATTTCTTGATCCAAGAAACGCGCAATGTCATTTTTAGCCGAGGTGATCAGCTACAAAAAGCGATTGCGAATAAAGGTCAACTATTTGGTTGGCAGAGCTTAATTCTGTTTTTGCTTAGCGTATTCTTAGTTGCGTTATTTACCCGTATGATCATTGGCCCTGTAAAAGGTATTGAGCGCATGATTAACCGCTTAGGGACTGGCAGGACATTAGCCAGTAACTTAGAGCGTTTCAAAGGACCTCGTGAGCTTCGTTCTCTTGCTCAACGTATTATTTGGCTAAGTGAGAGGCTAGCTTGGCTAGAATCTCAACGACATGAATTTTTACGTCATATTTCCCATGAATTAAAAACACCACTTGCAAGTATGCGTGAAGGCACAGAACTGCTTGCGGATGAAGTCGCTGGGCCATTAACTGAATCACAAAAAGAAGTGGTAGAAATTTTAGATCATAGCAGTAAGCATCTTCAGCAACTTATTGAACAGCTTCTCGATTATAATCGTAAACTGGCAGATAGCCCGCCAGAAGCACAGCATGTTGATTTGCAAAAATTGATTGAAGATATTGTGTTAGCGCACAACCTTCCCGCAAGAGCAAAGAATATTCAAACAGAGATTCGTTTACGTATTGACCACTGCCTTGCCGAACCCACACTTCTTGGGCGGGTTATTGATAATATCTACTCCAATGCGGTGCACTATGGCAGTGAATCAGGTAATATTTGGATCACAAGCCGTAGAATAGATAATAAGCTTGTTATTGAAGTTGCTAATACAGGTACGCCGATCCCTGAATCAGAACAGAGTATGATCTTTGAACCTTTCTACCAAGGATCACTCGTGAGAAAAGGGGCTGTCAAAGGCAGCGGATTAGGGCTCAGTATTGCACAAGATTGTATTAAACAAATGGGTGGGGAGCTTTCACTCGTTTCCAGTAAGTTAGCAGATGTCTGCTTTAGAATTGAACTGCCTTTAACTGCAGAGAATGAATAATAATGGCAAATCGGTCTACAGAGGTTTTATTCGCATCTAGTTTGGCGATGCGAGCGAAGCAATATATAGGGTTAACCAAAAGAACGACAGCATTGATCCGAAAACAAAAAGCGGTACATATTGGTACATTATTGTTGTCCCTCATTTTAACGGGATGTGCGGCAAAAAGTGGCCAATCGCCTTTAGAAACATTGGCTCAAGTTGTTGTGCCTGAAGTGAAAGTAACAGATTATCGTTACGCGGCTTGTGATGGCATTTGGGATAACAATCAACCCAATGCACGTGAGAATGCGCTATTTTGGTTGCGTATGATGGATTGTGCGGATCGTCTTGATCCCGCTATCGCACGAAAAGAGGCATCACAAGTCTCAGTTGATAATTGGTCACAAGCCTTCCAACAAAGCATTCTAATGGGCGCGGCAGAGCCTACGATCGCTGAGCGCCGTAAAATGGTTGATAGTATGAATACTTTCAGCCTTAATTTTCCAACAGCAATTCGTCCATTGCTACAGCTATGGCGTGAACAACAAGTTCAGATAATTAACCTTGCAGAAGCAAACTCACGTTTTAAACGGTTACAGCAAGATACTGATAATAAGCTTGACCGCATGAAAGAAGAGAATGCTAAGTTGGTTTTTGAATTGAATACGACATCACGCAAATTAGAAAACCTGACGGATATTGAAAGACAGCTTTCATCTCGTAAGCAAAGCAGCAATGAAACTGAAAAAGAAGTTGAAGCTGTTGAGAAGACGCAAGAAAAAGCAGTGCCTAAAGATGAAAAGCCAGTCGCTGAAAGTCGTGAACCAGCAACTAATAATCAAACGGAGGGTGCGCATCCATGACCAGCCGTAAATCAGCAAATCTATTATTAGTGGATGATGACCCGAGTCTACTGAAGTTACTTGGAATGCGTTTAAGCAGCGAAGGTTTTAAAGTGACAACGGCTGAAAGTGGGCCTGAAGCCTTAAAAATACTGCAAAAAGAAAAAACCGATTTGGTGATTAGTGATCTCAGAATGGACGAAATGGACGGTATGGCGCTGTTTGATGAAGTTCAGAAACAGCATCCTAATTTGCCTGTTATTATTTTAACCGCCCATGGCTCCATCCCTGATGCTGTTGCCGCCACTCAGCGGGGGGTTTTTAGCTTTTTAACTAAACCTGTTGATAAAGATGCTCTATATAAGGCTATTGATGAGGCTCTTGCTCTCTCTTCCACGCCGATTAGTGATGAGGAGTGGAGCGAAGGTATTGTCACACGTAGTCCATTGATGATTAGGCTGCTAGAACAAGCACATATGGTGGCACAGTCTGATGTTAGCGTACTGATTAATGGGCAAAGTGGTACGGGTAAAGAGGTGTTAGCGCAGGCTATCCATAAGGCCAGCCCACGAGCACGTAAACCTTTTATCGCGATCAACTGTGGTGCATTACCTGAGCAACTCTTGGAATCAGAACTATTTGGTCACGCTAAAGGTGCATTTACAGGCGCAGTGAGTAGCCGAGAAGGTTTATTCTTTGCGGCGAATGGTGGCACACTATTTCTTGATGAAATCGGTGATATGCCAATGCCTCTACAGGTTAAGCTGTTGCGAGTACTACAAGAGCGTAAGGTTCGACCTCTCGGTAGTAACCGTGACCTCGATATCGATGTACGTATTATTTCAGCGACACACCGTAACTTACCGAAGGCGATGGAGAAAAACGAATTCCGTGAAGACCTTTATTACCGTCTTAATGTAGTCAATTTACGCATTCCTGCACTGAATGAGAGAGCTGAAGATATTCCGATATTAGCTAATCATTTACTGCGTGAATCTGCATCACGACATAAACCATTTGTACGCAGTTTTTCAACAGAGGCAATGAAATGCCTGATGTCAGCAAGTTGGCCGGGTAACGTACGCCAATTAGTTAACGTGATTGAACAATGTGTTGCATTGACGACCACGCCTGTGATCAGTGAAACTCTCGTTAGCCAAGCTTTGCAGGGTGAAAATACCGCATTACCAACATTTGTTGAGGCACGTAGCCAGTTTGAGCTCAATTATCTACGTAAGTTGCTGCAAATGACCAAAGGTAACGTGACGCAAGCGGCACGTATGGCGGGGCGAAATAGAACCGAATTTTATAAATTATTAGCACGCCACGATTTAGAAGCTAATGATTTTAAAGAATAATAACTATTGTATTAAGTCGCTCAGTCGTTAATGTTCTGGTTATAAATAAATTAAAGTATTAATACACCTGCTCGGGAGAAGAAAGACCTTATGAGCCGTAAGCTTAATATTTCACTAGCTCAATTAAATTGGTTAGTTGGTGATATTGAAGGCAACTGCGAACGTATGTTGCAAGTTGTTGAACAACAAAAAAATATTGCTGACATTGTGATGTTCTCAGAGCTATCACTGACAGGGTATCCGCCAGAGGATCTATTGTTTCGCCCTGACTTAACGCAGCGTTGTTTAGTGCAATTAGAGCGCTTACAGAAGGCAAGCAGTGAAACCGCCATTGTTGTTGGTCACCCATGGTCTGAAGGTGGCAAAATGTATAATGCGTTGTCTTTTTTCTACCAAGGTGAATTACTCACGCGTTACTTCAAACAAGAACTGCCAAATTACGGTGTTTTTGATGAATTACGCTATTTTAGTGCTGGCGATAAAACCTGTGTTATTGATTTTAAAGGTTATCGTATTGGTTTATTGATTTGTGAAGATATCTGGTTTGATGCGCCTGTTGATGCGGTGAAACAGGCTGGTGCTGAAATTTTACTCACCATCAATGCTTCACCTTATGATCGTAATAAAGAGCATATCCGTAGTGATTTGTTAGTGGCTCACTGCCAGCGCACACAATTGCCAATTATCTATTTGAACCAAGTTGGTGGGCAAGATGAACTGATTTTTGATGGGGGTTCTAAAGTATTCGCCAGTAATGGTGAAATGACCCATCAGTTATTAGATTTCAATGAACAGGTGGTGAATTGCCAGTTTAATGATTTAGACATTATACCAATGGATAACCCCGCTCCAGCACTATCACCAGTTGCACAGGTTTATCAAGGTTTGGTGATGGCAACTCGTGATTATATCAATAAAAATGGCTTTAATGGCGCAATTTTAGGCCTATCAGGAGGGATAGACTCAGGTCTAACCGTCGCGATAGCCGTTGATGCGATAGGTAAAGAGCGCGTACAAGCTGTTATGATGCCATTCCGCTATACCTCAGAAATGAGTATTCATGATGCCAAAGAGCAGGCTGAGTTACTTGGTGTTGAATTTGATATTGTTTCGATTGAACCAATGTTTGATGCCTTTATGGCACAGTTACAACCGATGTTTGAAGGTACGCAAGTCGATACCACAGAAGAGAATTTACAGGCGCGTTGCCGTGCTGTTATCCTAATGGCGATGTCAAATAAACGCCGCCGTTTAGTGTTAACCACCAGTAATAAGAGTGAATCTGCCGTTGGCTATTCCACTTTATATGGCGATATGGCCGGTGGTTTTGATGTTTTAAAAGATGTGCCAAAAACATTGGTGTTTGAATTAGCCAAATATCGTAATACTGTCTCGCCCGCTATCCCGCAGCGTGTGATTGATAGGCCGCCTTCAGCAGAATTAGCGCCAGGGCAGCTCGATCAAGACAGCTTACCACCCTATGATATTTTGGACGCACTGTTAGAAGCATACGTAGAAAAAGATTACTCAGTTGCTCAACTCATTGAACAAGGCTTCGATGAAGCAATCGTTCATCGCGTTGTGCGTCTTGTCGATATTAACGAATATAAACGCCGTCAAGCGCCAGTTGGACCACGTATTACGGTGCGTAATTTCGGAAAAGATCGTCGTTATCCGATCACATCGGGTTTTGGCCGTAAAAACTGGTCATAGCAGGAATTATTTATGAAAAAAATTGATGCAATTATCAAACCATTCAAACTTGATGACGTTCGAGAAGCGCTGGCGGAAGTCGGGATTACGGGTATGACCGTAACCGAAGTCAAAGGTTTTGGTCGCCAAAAAGGTCACACAGAACTCTATCGTGGTGCAGAGTATATGGTCGACTTCCTACCAAAAGTCAAAATTGAAATTGTCGTGCCTGATGATATCGTTGAAAGCTGTGTTGAAACTATTATGCAAACAGCACAAACGGGCAAAATCGGCGATGGGAAGATCTTTGTGTATGATGTCGCCCGTGTGATTAGAATTAGGACAGGTGAGCAGGACGAGGAAGCCATCTAATCCTCGTCATACTTCGCACTACAGCGTTGTTGGCTACGCTCACTCGCCCTAGTCACATACTAATGTATGCTCCTAGGGTCTCTTTCACATGCCGCCTAGCTGTAGCACGAATTATTTAGAGGATTTACCGCGTCATACATCGCGATATAGCGTTGTTGGCTACGCTCATTCGCCCTAGTCACATACTGATGTATGCTCCTAGGGTCTCTTTCACTTGCCGCCTAGCTGTAGCACGAATTATTTAGAGGATTTACCGCGTCAAATTTGATGGAGTAGCGTTAGCCAATTCTTTATTTAAAACAAGCTATTTACTATTTCTCAGAAGGGAAAAAGCGGTAATGGTGTAAACACAAGAATGGGATTGATTAAAACTATGTTTACATGCAAAACCATTACCGCAAAATTGCCTATTAATTCAATGGCAGGGCTTTATGAGGGCCAAAGCATTCATAATGAATGTTATCTGCTGAAACACCCATATCAATCAATTGCTTACCAATATATTGCATAAAACCCACTGGCCCACAGAAATAGAATTGCATATTTGGGATCATTAACCATTCTTTTACTGCTGATAAATCCATCAATCCACTGAATTGATAATCAAAGCCTTGCTTATCTTCAGGGCGAGGATGGTTAAACCATATCGCAGACTGGCTATTTTTATGATGGGATAAATGCTTATTCACTTCCTGATGGAATGCGTGTACCGCACCATTTTCTGCTGCATGTAGCCAATTAATTTGTGCGTCATGGCCTTCGTGAGTTAATTGATTAAGCATGCTTAACATCGGCGTTAAGCCAACACCTGCTGAAATCAGGGTAACAGGAGTTTGATTATCAACATCAATGAAAAAATCACCACAAGGTGGGGCTAGATGAACAATATCTCCTTCATTGAGTTCATGGTGAATATAATTAGAGACAACTCCATTTTGTTCGCGTTTAACCGCGATACGATAACTTTGACCATTAGGAGCGGTGGTGAGTGAGTATTGACGGATCTCTTGGTTAGCTAAGCTATCATCATTGATGTAAATGGTAATATATTGGCCTGGACGATAGTCTGCAACAGGTTGTCCATCGACAGGAACAAACTCAAAACTGGTGATCACATCGCTCTGTGTTTGTTTTACTGCAATACGAAATTCACGCAGTCCTTCCCATCCACCTTTTTTCTCCGCATTTTGGCGATAAATATCTGCTTCGCGATGAATAAAAATATCAGCTAGCACGCCATACGCTTTGCCCCAAGCATCCAAGACTTCCTGACCCGGATCCAGTAACTCATCAATTGCAGCCAGCAAGTTTTCACCGACAATTGGGTAGTGTTCAGGTTTGATATTTAAACTTGCATGTTTTTGAGCAATTTTTTCAACCGCTGAAATTAGTGCTTCAGGGGTTTCAATATAGGTTGCGTATGCACAAACCGCATTAAACAACGCTTCACGTTGTGAACCATTGTTTTGATGAGTCATGTTAAAAATATCTTTGAGTTCAGGATGCTGTTTAAACATTCTGTCGTAGAAGTGTGCGGTCAGCTTAGGGCCTGTTGCCGCAATGGCAGGAATAGTAGATTTGACGATAGCGATAGTTTGTTGGTCTAGCATGGCAGACTCCCTTGAAAATTCTTCACTAGCAGATGAAATTTATAACATGTATTTTAAATGCAACTTATAACTTTTAACTCACAATGTAAATAGGTCTATTAAAAAAAGGCCTAAAAATAGAGTGTTTATTGATGTGACGATAAAAAAATAGCGTTTAATATCTTTACAATATGAATTTGTATGATTTTATTTTGATGCAACTTATGTTGATTTAGTGTCAATAAAATATATGCAAACGTTTGCGTATATTTTTTGTTTAGGGCTATCACCTCGAACAAAAAGAGTTTACACTGTGTGCTATTGCGTTAGTTTTATTACCAACTTATTGAATAGCTGAGGCAGGAGAAGCGGATGTTAAAGCGTGAAATGAATATTGCAGATTATGACCCACAACTTTGGGAAGCAATGGAGCAGGAAGTTGTACGTCAAGAAGAACATATTGAATTAATAGCTTCAGAAAACTACACCAGTCCACGAGTGATGCAAGCTCAAGGATCTCAGCTAACAAATAAATATGCAGAAGGCTATCCGGGGAAACGTTATTACGGCGGCTGTGAATATGTGGATGTTGTTGAGCAATTAGCGATTGACCGTGCAAAAGAGCTGTTTGGTGCGGATTATGCTAACGTGCAGCCACATTCAGGTTCACAAGCTAACGCTGCCGTTTATATGGCATTATTACAACCAGGTGACACGGTTTTAGGTATGAACCTTGCCCATGGTGGTCACTTAACTCACGGCTCTCCGGTTAACTTCTCAGGTAAACTGTATAACATCGTACCTTACGGTATTGATGAAAGTGGCAAAATCGACTACGACGATATCAAAGAACAAGCGTTAAAACACAAACCTAAAATGATTATCGGTGGTTTTTCTGCTTACTCAGGTGTGGTTGATTGGGCAAAAATGCGTGAAATCGCAGATAGCATCAATGCTTACTTGTTCGTTGATATGGCTCACGTTGCAGGGCTCATTGCTGCGGGTGTTTATCCGAACCCAGTTCCACATGCACATATCGTAACAACGACTACACACAAAACATTAGCGGGTCCGCGTGGTGGTTTGATCCTTGCAAAAGGTGGCGATGAAGAACTGTATAAAAAACTAAACTCAGCAGTATTTCCAGGTTCTCAAGGTGGTCCGCTAATGCATGTTATTGCAGGTAAAGCGGTTGCACTGAAAGAAGCAATGGAGCCTGAGTTTAAAGTTTATCAACAGCAAGTTGCTAAAAATGCGAAAGCAATGGTAGAAATTTTCCAGCAACGCGGTTATAAAGTGGTATCTGGTGGTACAGAGAACCACTTGTTCCTAGTTGATTTGGTTGATAAAAATATCACAGGTAAAGATGCAGATGCTGCGTTAGGCCGTGCTAATATCACTGTTAACAAAAACAGCGTTCCTAACGATCCTAAAAGCCCATTTGTTACCTCTGGTATTCGCGTTGGGACACCCGCCATCACTCGTCGTGGCTTCACTGAAGCAGACGCACGTGAATTAGCGGGCTGGATGTGTGATGTGTTAGATAATCTTAATGATGAAGCGACCATTGAGCGTATCAAGCAAAAAGTATTAAACATCTGCGCTAAGTACCCAGTTTACGCATAATTTAAGCTAGTGTTAAATTTACTTAAACCCGCTTCTGGCGGGTTTTTTGTATTGAAAAACAAGGAGGAATAATGGTAATCCCATCAACGCATTGGCTTGCGATTGACTATTTTACCTATTTTTTAGCTTACAGTATTTTCTTGCCGTTTTGGTCAATTTGGCTACAAGGGGAAGGTATTGATGCTGAAATGATCGGATTGCTATTGGGAATAGGGCTAGCTGCACGTTTTCTTGGTTCAATGTTTATCACACCGATGGTAAAAGATCCCTCAAAACTCATTACTGCGTTGCGAATACTGGCTGCACTTTCTCTGATATTTGCGATTGGGTTTGCTTTTGGATCGCATTGGGCATGGTTATTTTTTGTCATGATTGGGTTTAATTTGTTTTTTTCACCGATGGTTCCCCTTGGTGATTCATTAGCAGGGACGTGGCAAAAACAATTTCCATTTGATTATGGCAAAATTCGAGTTTGGGGTTCAATCGCATTTATTATCGGCTCTTCATTAATGGGCCATTATGCAAGCGTTTATGGCCATCAGTCCATCATGATTGGATTAATTATTAGCTGTTTGGCGTTGTTACTAGGCGCGATGCTTAAACCAATGGTTATGCCTGCGGGGGTATTTAAAACGGTAGGTGAGTCTAAAATTACCTTCAAACAGCTTATTGCAGATAAAAATATTATTCGATTTCTCGTTTGTGTCACCTTATTGCAGGGCGCACATGCTGCGTACTATGGCTTTGCTTCATTATTTTGGAAAGAAGCGGGGTATTCAGATTCAGTCATTGGTAATTTGTGGTCACTTGGGGTGGTGGCTGAAGTGGTGGTCTTTATGTTAAGTCATAAGCTATTCCGTCGTTGGAGTGCTCGCAACTTGCTATTGTTGTCCGCTGTATGTGGCATTATTCGGTGGAGCTTAATGGGGGCTTTTACTTCACTTCCTGTGCTGATCGTGGTGCAAATATTGCATAGTGGTACGTTTACAGTTTGTCATCTCGCTGCGATGCGGTTTATTAGTTCACGTAAAGAAAACGAAATTATTCCGTTACAAGCTGTCTATTCCGCATTAGCAATGGGAGGCGGTCTAGCAATAATGACGATTGTGGCGGGCGCAATTTATAAACGTGTCCCTGATCAACATGGTGTTGTTTTTTATTTAATGGCATTGTTGGCAATACCTGCATTATTTATTCGACCAAAAGTTACTGCACAGTCATAAGCTGGTGTTTTGCGATTACCAGTGCATTTATGGCTCTATCAATAAAAAAGGCGCTGAAGGATTTCCAGCGCCTTTCAAGATGTATTGTTAGTTTAGCGTTTTAGCGCTTCAGATAGCTCTTCGCGCATCACGGATAGAATATCTTTAACAATTCGTGGGCTACCCGCAACGATATTACCTGAAGCCAGATAGTTATGGTTACCAACAAAGTCAGTCATAATACCGCCAGCTTCGCGCATGATCAGCTCACCACCTAAGAAATCCCATGGCTTTAAGCCAATTTCATAGTAAGCGTCAACACGGCCAGCAGCGACATAACATAAATCCAGAGCAGCAGAGCCTGTGCGGCGGAAATCTGCACAACTTTCAAACATTTTGCTCATGATATTCATAAAGACAACTGAATGTTGTTTTTGTTTGAATGGGAAGCCTGTTGCAACGATCGCGCCATCTAGTTCACGAGCGTCGGCGCCACGTAGACGGTAACCATTTAATTGTGAACCTTGACCGCGAACTGCGCTGAATAGCTCATTGCGCATTGGGTCGTAAACGACAGCAACTTCTGTGCGTCCCTTAATGCGGACAGCAATAGATACAGCAAAGTGAGGGAAACGTTTTGTGAAGTTGGTAGTGCCATCCAGTGGATCGATTACCCATTGAATTTCATCTTCTTTACCTAATAATTCACCACTTTCTTCTGTGATGATAGTGTGATCTGGGTAAGACTTACGGATGACTTCGATAATCAAATGCTCTGATTCACGGTCAACGTTAGTCACAAAGTCGTTAGTGCCTTTTTGAGTGATTTGAACATTATCAGGCGTTTCATAGCTTTTAGCTATATGATTACCGGCCTTACGTGCAGCACGTATGGCGATGTTAAGCATCGGATGCATGGGCTTTTTCCACTGGAATGTTAAAGAACGAAAAACTTTGAGTGGGCGGATTATATAGATGTTCATCACAATAAGCAATTTTGTGTTAGACTCTTGCGATTATTTTTTATCAAAACGACTAAATCATGCTAGATAACATCCGCATCATCCTTGTTGAAACCTCACACACAGGGAATATGGGCTCTACTGCTCGTGCCATGAAAACCATGGGACTTTCCAATCTTTACTTGGTCAAACCACAAGTACAACCTGACTCACACGCAATCGCACTTTCTGCTGGAGCAAGTGATGTCATCGGTAATGCAACAATTGTTGAGACACTCGATGAGGCATTAGAAGGTTGTAAGTTGGTGATTGGTACCAGTGCTCGTTCTCGTACGCTTTCTTGGCCGATGGTTGCCCCACGTGAATGTGGTGAAAAATCGATCGCGCAAGCACAAACCGCACCGGTTGCTATCATTTTTGGCCGCGAAAGAATAGGGCTAACCAACGAAGAACTACAAAAGTGTCAGTATCATTTATATATCCCAACGAATCCTGAATATGGCTCGCTCAATTTAGCGATGGCTGTACAGCTGGTGAGCTATGAAATTCGTATGGCGTACCTAGCGATGGATGAAAAAAATACGCTTAATTCGTCAGTGGATGAGGTAGAATACCCGCCTTCAGAAGATGTTGAACGTTTCTATGTGCATCTTGAAAGTGTATTGAATGAATCTGGCTTTATCCGTAAAGCTCATCCAGGCATGATTATGAATAAGTTAAGGCGCTTATTTACACGTGCACATATTGAAACTCAAGAGCTACATATATTACGTGGCATTTTAACGTCGATGGAAAAATGGGCAAAAAAGTGAGTGCTACACTCTAAATGATCCGAGGTGCAACTAGGGGCATAGAATATTATGTAACTAGTGGAAGTCAGGGTATTCAACAGCGCTTCACCTTGAAGTATAACGTGTAAAACTCCGTGGATAATACCTGAGTGTTTTAGTCAGGTAAATAGTTGACTAAATTAGTCAGGAATGTCACAATTAGGCTATATTTTACCATGGAGTATATGTTATGAGACTCACTTCCAAAGGGCGTTACGCAGTAACCGCGATGCTTGATGTCGCGTTACACTCTCAGTCAGGTCCAGTACCTCTTGCTGATATTTCTGAGCGTCAGGGAATTTCCCTCTCTTATCTTGAGCAGCTTTTCTCGCGTTTACGTAAAAACGATCTTGTGGCGAGTGTTCGCGGTCCAGGTGGTGGTTACCTATTAGGGCGTGATGCTGACCAGATTTTCGTTGCTCAAGTGATTGCGGCGGTTGATGAATCTGTTGATGCAACGCGTTGTCAAGGTAATAAAGAAGGTTGCCAAAATGGTGATCGTTGCCTAACACATGCTCTGTGGCGTGACTTAAGTGACAGGATCACTAGCTTCCTAAGCAGTATTAGCCTTGATGAACTGGTTAAAAATCAGGAAGTTATGGATGTTGCTGATCGACAAGATAACGAAAAACGTCGAGCTACATTAGGTGGTTTATCACCTGAAACTATTATCAATGTTCGTGCTTAATATAAAATAATTCTATAAATAGCAGTGGATGCAGTAGGCCATCAAATGAGGGTTACATGCGTCATTGGAAAATGAAGACAATTTTGTCTTTTGGAGTAAGTGAGCAATGAAATTACCGATTTATCTTGATTATTCAGCAACGACACCGGTTGATCCTCGTGTTGCTGAAAAAATGATGCAATGTCTAACTATGGACGGCAATTTTGGTAACCCCGCTTCGCGTTCCCACCGTTTTGGTTGGCAAGCAGAAGAAGCCGTTGATATTGCACGTAATCAAATCGCTGAGCTAGTGAATGCTGATCCACGTGAAATTGTATTTACTTCAGGTGCGACCGAGTCAGATAACTTAGCTATTAAAGGTGCAGCGAACTTCTATCAGAAGAAGGGTAAGCATGTTGTCACGTGTAAAACTGAGCATAAAGCAGTTTTAGATACTTGTCGCCAATTAGAACGTGAAGGTTTTGAGGTTACTTATCTCTCCCCGCAACGTAATGGTTTGATTGATCTGAAAGAACTCGAAGCGGCTTTACGTGATGATACTGTCCTTGTCTCTATCATGCATGTGAATAATGAAATTGGTGTCGTACAAGATATCGCCGCTATTGGTGAAATGTGCCGCAGCCGTAACATTATTTTTCATGTTGATGCGACACAAAGCGTCGGTAAATTGCCTATCGACTTATCTGCTCTGAAAGTTGATTTGATGTCATTCTCCGCCCATAAACTGTATGGTCCTATGGGTATTGGTGCATTATATGTGCGCCGCAAACCTCGTATTCGTATTGAAGCACAGCAACATGGTGGTGGTCATGAGCGCGGTATGCGTTCCGGTACATTACCTGTTCACCAAATCGTTGGTATGGGTGAAGCTTATCGTATCGCCAAAGAAGAGATGAGTGATGAATCCGCGCGTCTGCGTAAACTGCGCCTGCGTTTATGGAATGGTATTAAAGATATCGAAGAAGTTTACCTAAATGGTGACTTAGAAAATGGTGCGCCACACATTCTGAACGTCAGCTTCAACTATGTTGAAGGTGAATCATTAATGATGTCTCTTAAAGATTTGGCTGTATCCTCGGGGTCTGCGTGTACATCCGCAAGCCTTGAACCTTCTTATGTTCTGCGTGCTTTAGGAATGAATGATGAGCTAGCACACAGCTCAATTCGTTTCTCCTTTGGTCGCTTTACAACCGAAGAAGAAATTGACTATGCAATCAAACAGATTCATGGCGCAATTGGTCACTTACGTGAACTGTCTCCATTGTGGGAAATGTTCAAAGACGGCGTAGATCTTAACAGCATCGAATGGTCTCACCATTAATCAGACAGCTTCAGGAGTTTAAAAATGGCATATAGCGAAAAAGTCATCGATCATTATGAAAATCCACGCAACGTGGGTTCATTCGATAATAACGACCCAAGTGTTGGCAGCGGTATGGTTGGTGCGCCAGCGTGTGGTGACGTAATGAAATTGCAAATCAAAGTGAGTGATGAAGGCATTATTGAAGATGCTCGCTTTAAAACTTATGGTTGTGGTTCTGCGATTGCATCCAGTTCACTGGTGACTGAGTGGATGAAAGGCAAAAGCTTAGATGAAGCAGAATCAATTAAAAACACAGCTATCGCAGAAGAATTAGAATTGCCACCAGTGAAAATTCACTGCTCAATTCTGGCTGAAGATGCAATTAAAGCTGCCATCGCGGATTATAAAAGCAAACGCCAAGGCAAATAAGGCTTTTAACACAGGTCAACGAGCCGCATCAGGACTAATAAATAAATAAAACCTATGCGGCTACATTATAGGCCAGTATATACTCTAAATAATGATATTTTAGGGTGGGTACTAAGCGTAAAATAGTATCTGCCTTGTTTGTTTCTATAGTGAGGTTTGCAATGTCTATTTCTCTTACAGAAAGCGCTGCGCAACGTATTCAAGCTTTTCTAGCTAGCAGAGGTAAAGGCGAAGGTTTACGCCTTGGTGTTAGAACTTCTGGCTGCTCAGGTATGGCTTATATTCTCGAATTCGCTGATATGATCAATGAAGAAGATACCGTTTTTGAAGATAAAGGCGTGAAAGTCATCGTTGATGGTAAAAGCATCGTCTATTTAGATGGTACTGAACTGGATTTTGTCAAAGAAGGTTTGAACGAAGGTTTTAAATTTAATAACCCCAATGTCAGCAGTGAATGCGGTTGTGGGGAAAGCTTTCACGTATAATACTTTCTATATGCTCTGAGTGATTTATAACATGACGAGTATAGACAACATTTTGACCAATGTACTCTTCGTGACACTTTATAACAAGTCGTTTTCATGGATTTGCATTGGTATTTCAGTTCGAGAAACTAAATACTTATGGATTATTTTACTCTTTTTGGATTTACACCTAGCTATACGATAGACAGCGAGCAACTAGTTCAACGTTTTCAATCGTTACAGCGTCAATATCATCCAGATCGTTATGCAACCTGTACCGAACAGGAAAAAATGCAAGCCCTCCAACAAGCAGCAACAATCAACGCAGCTTATCAAGCTCTTCGTCATCCATTGAAACGTGCAGAATACATGTTGTTGTTACAAGGTATTGATATTAATAATGAACAGCATACGATGCATGACACCGCTTTTTTGATGGAACAACTTGAGCTACGTGAAGAACTCGATAATATCGAAAGCAACGCTCATGCTGCTGATTTGCTTGTGGATTTTATAAAAAATGTACAACAAATGCAAAAGACACGTTCGGCTATCATGGTGACGCAGCTTGATGAAGAGCAATGGGAGCAGGCCGCAGATACTGTGCGTAAATTACGTTTTCTTGACCGATTACAGCAGCAAGCTGAGCAGCTCGAAGAGCGATTACTGGACGATTTTTAAGAGAAATAATTATGGCTTTACTTCAAATCAGTGAACCAGGTATGACTGCTGCTCCGCATCAACGTAAGCTTGCTGCTGGAATAGATCTGGGTACCACCCATTCTTTAATTGCTACTGTACGCAGTGGCGAAGCTGCGGTATTGCCTGATCATGAAGGCCGTTATTTACTGCCATCAGTGGTGAATTATCAAGCCGATAACAAACAGGTAGGCTGGGAAGCTAAACAACGTGCAGAGCTTGATCCTGTGAATACGATTATTTCAGTGAAACGCCTACTGGGACGCTCATTGGTCGACATTCAAAAACGCTATCCTGATTTACCGTATCAGCTCACTGCGAGTGAAAATGGTTTACCATTTATGCAAACGGTCTGCGGGCAAGTTGATCCTATTCAAGTTTCTTCTGACATATTAAAAGCGCTTGCTAAAAGAGCTGAAGAGACGTTAGGTGGTGAAATGGATGGTGTTGTGATCACTGTTCCTGCTTATTTTGATGATGCCCAACGTCAAGGTACCAAAGATGCAGCTCGCTTGGCTGGATTACATGTATTGCGCTTGTTAAACGAACCAACTGCGGCAGCTATTGCTTATGGCCTTGACTCAGGGCAAGAAGGAGTGATCGCCGTTTACGACCTTGGTGGTGGAACCTTTGATGTCTCTATCTTACGTTTAAGCCGTGGTGTATTTGAAGTGCTTGCAACGGGTGGCGATACTGCATTAGGTGGTGATGATTTTGACCAAGTATTGGCGGAATGGATCGCTGAACAAGCGGGCATTGTTAGCCAAGGGGATCACCGTTTAAACCGTCAACTACTCAATGCGGCAACTGAAGCGAAAATTGCGCTGAGTGATACAGATAGCGTACAAATATCGTTGCCACAATGGCAGGGCGAAATTCATCGTGCACAGTTTGAGCAACTAATAGAAAAACATGTAAAGCGTACACTCATGGCATGCAGACGTGCGTTGAAAGATGCTCAAGTAGACGCCGAAGAGGTACTCAATGTTGTGATGGTTGGGGGTTCGACTCGTGTTCCATTAGTTAGAGATAAAGTGGGTGAATTTTTTGGTAAGTTACCTTTAACCTCAATTGACCCTGATAAAGTGGTTGCGATTGGCGCAGCAATTCAGGCTGATATTTTAGTAGGTAATAAACCAGATAGTGACATGCTACTACTGGATGTTATTCCGCTATCTTTAGGTCTTGAAACTATGGGGGGATTAGTGGAAAAAGTGATCCCACGCAATACCACGATCCCTGTAGCCCGAGCACAAGAATTCACCACATTCAAAGATGGCCAAACAGCAATGACGGTGCATGTGGTACAAGGTGAGCGTGAAATGGTTTCTGATTGCCGTTCACTTGCGCGCTTCGCCCTTCGTGACATTCCTGCTATGCCAGCGGGTGGTGCACATATACGAGTTACCTTTCAAGTTGATGCAGATGGTCTACTGAGTGTGAGTGCAATGGAAAAATCAACAGGTGTTGCCGCCTCTATTCAGGTAAAACCTTCATACGGTTTAACTGACACTGAAATTTCCAACATGATTAAAGACTCGATGTCTAATGCGCAAGATGATTTTAATGCGCGCCGTTTGGCAGAACAAAAAGTTGAAGCTGCCAGAGTACTTGAAAGCCTGACTAGTGCATTAGAGCAAGATGCTAATTTATTGACTACCGACGAAGAGTCAGCGATTGATAATGCAGTCAATGCATTAATTGAAGCGGTAGAAGGTACAGACCCTACCACAATTGAAAATGCCATTAAACAACTGGATAAGCAAACACAGGGGTTTGCGGCTCGCCGAATGGATGCTTCTATTCGTCAGGCGCTGTCAGGCCATTCTGTGGATGAGATATAATTATGCCTAAAATAGTTTTTTTACCTCATACTGAATTATGTCCGGAAGGTGCGGTTGTTGATGCACTAGACGGTGAGTCAATTTTAGATGCTGCATTACGTATTGGTATTGAACTTGAACATGCATGTGAAAAATCATGTGCTTGTACAACTTGCCATTGTATTGTTCGCGAGGGATTTGATTCACTGGAAGAAAGTAGTGAATTAGAAGATGACATGTTGGATAAAGCATGGGGATTAGAGCCAGAAAGCCGTTTGAGCTGCCAAGCGAGAGTTTCAGATGAAGATTTAGTGGTCGAAATTCCTAAATACACGATTAACCATGCTCGTGAGCATTAATTCAACTGCACGGAGAAGCGAATATGAGCCTAAAATGGTCAAATAGCCGAGAAATTGGCGAAGCACTGTATGATGCCTATCCTGATGTGGATCCAAAAACAGTTCGCTTTACAGACATGCATCAATGGATATGTGATTTAGACGATTTTGATGATGATCCTCAAAAATCGAACGAAAAGATCTTGGAAGCGATTTTATTAGTTTGGCTGGATGAATTCGAATAACTATTCCGTTAAGTGAGTAAACCGGACTTGTAGTCCGGTTTTTCCATTTAATCAGCACTATATTGATATCTGTTTGACCGCGAATCGGTTAAGTTACTCATATCAGCGGGTAAGAATTGATAAAGTTACTCGCAACAATAGCTAAAGTGAGAGAAACGATGACAAAACAAATTATGCCAGTAATGATTTCATTTGAAGCAGCAGCACCGTGTTGGGGTGAAGGCGCTTTAATCAGCTCTGGTGATAAAGGGATCACTATCCACTTAAAACATCCTGGTAAGCTATGTGCGGTGCAAAGTGCGGGACGCAAATTAGATAGCCAAGGTATTCGCAACGTATCCCTTATTGGTGACGGTTGGGATCTGGAAAAAAGTTGGGCATTTTGGCAAGGTTTTAGGGCGCCAAAAGGGGCGAGAACGATTGAGTGGCCAGTACTCGCCGATGCTGAGCGTAAAGAATTAGAAAACCGTATTCGTACTATTGATTGGGTACGCGATGTGATCAATGCGCCAGCGGAAGAATTGGGCCCTGAGCAGTTAGCACAACGTGCCATTGATTTGTTATGTCATGTGGGTGCAGAAAATATTAGCTATCGCATTATAAAAGGTGATGATTTAGTTGAACAAGGTTATGCGGGGATCCACACAGTTGGCCGTGGTTCAAATCGCCCTCCAGCGTTGTTAGCACTAGATTACAACCCAACGGGGAATGCGAATGCGCCTGTATTTGCCTGCCTAGTAGGAAAAGGGATTACTTTCGATTCAGGGGGATACAGTATTAAACCTTCTTCCTCAATGAATTCAATGAAAGCAGATATGGGCGGAGCAGCAACATTAGTGGGGTCGTTGGCATTAGCGATTAAACGTGGATTGAAAAAACGCGTTAAATTGTTCCTTTGCTTAGCAGATAACATGGTAAGCAGTAATGCGTTTAAATTAGGCGATATTATTCGTTATCGTAACGGTAAATCTGTTGAAGTGATGAATACTGATGCAGAAGGCCGTTTAGTTCTTGCTGATGGTTTAATTGATGCATGTAAAGAAAAGCCATCCTTAATTATTGATGCAGCAACATTGACTGGGGCGGCAAAAACTGCGGTAGGTAATGATTACCATTCAGTTCTTAGCTTTGATGATAAATTTGTTGCGGAATTAATGGATTCCTCAGAATTGGAACATGAATTATTCTGGCGTTTACCATTAGCTGAGTTTCACCGTCAGCAATTGCCATCGGGTTTTGCTGATCTAAATAATATTGCTGCGCCATCTCATACCGCAGGTGCGAGTACCGCAGCGGCATTTTTATCTCATTTTGTTGAAAACTATCGCCAAAACTGGATCCATATCGATTGTTCTGCAACTTATCGTAAATCACCGGTGAGCCTGTGGGCTGAAGGGGCTACAGGGATTGGTGTTAGAACTATTGCAAATTTGTTAGTTAAAAAAGCAGGCTAAGCAGTATTAAAATCAATAAACAGGCATGAAAAGGGCGACTTTTTGTGCCTGTTTTTTTATTATAGTTGCCATCATTTTTATATTTCCTATAGGGCATCGATATGTCGCAGCAATCTGAAAATAATCATTTATCGAACGCTGACAATGAGATCGAATTTACTGAATTAACTATTCCCCAAGGCTCATCATTAAAGCTAAGTGCGCTAGAAAATGAACCAGCAGCATTGACTGAAGCATTAATAGCGTGTTTTAAACAACATAAAGTTGTACGTCGTGCTTTTATTGTGTCCGCTCAAGAAGAGAACCATGATAGTGGTGAAGCTATTTTAATGGTCGCGTTAGAGTTTGTTCCGGGGACTGAAAATATTGATGAAATTATTCATCAGGCTGGCACCTTAGCTTGTGATTATCTAGAAGATAATGAATCTATTGATTTCTGCTTAGTCAATGAAGCAGAAAAAGGGATTAGCCATTTTATCACTGAGCATATTGAGCCTTTTTACCAACGTAAATTAGGCAGTTGGTTACGTGATACCATCCCAGTTAAAAATACCAAATAAATACAGTGATGGGTTCGGTAAGAACCCATTGTCCCACCATCATTTGTGATCCTCTATAAACGCCAAATTTAATTTTTTCGGAGAAACTTTAGCGCTAAGTTAACTAGGCGATTAATGACTCTTTTATACTCCTAATGATACGCTTTTCGGGCAATGACAAGCAGTGGGGCACATCGTCTATACCCGTCATACTTCAAGTTACAGCGATGTCGATTACGTTCACTTATCGCCTAGCTGCAACTTGAATTATTTAGGGTATTTATCTATGGAAAATAGCGTTAGCAATAAATATTGCTGTATTACGAGATTAGCAGTCATTTGAAACACGATTACCCTTCTACAGTGATAACCTAAAGCAGCCACAAACAATATGCATTGTTGACTGGTTTGCGCAGATAAGGCTCAGTAATGAAGAAGGCACACAAACATTCAGTCCACGATGCAGCATTTAAAAGTTTTATGTCTCAGGTCGAGAATGCTAAAGATTTTTTTCACTTTCATTTACCAGAACACATTAGTACGTTATGTGATTTTAACACGCTCACATTAACGAACTCCTCTTTTGTCGATAAACAGTTACGCTCACGGTTATCTGATGTGTTGTACTCGGTGCAAACGACAGAAGGTGACGGGTATATTTACTTACTTGTTGAGCATCAATCAACTCCAGATAAGTTAATGGCATGGCGATTAATGCACTACGCTTTTTTGGCGATGAATCAACACTTGCAACAAGGGCATAAAGATTTACCGCTAGTTGTGCCTATCTTGTTCTACCATGGAGATACTTCTCCTTATCCTTATTCGCAACTATGGACAGATTGCTTCCCATTAGCGAGTGTCGCAAACCAGTTATATACAGGCTGTTTTCCTTTGGTTGATGTAACGGTGGTGGATGATAATGATTTTATCAATTTCCGTAA
The DNA here is from genome assembly GCF_033676985.1 of Providencia sp. PROV236. Classification (NCBI taxonomy): domain Bacteria; kingdom Pseudomonadati; phylum Pseudomonadota; class Gammaproteobacteria; order Enterobacterales; family Morganellaceae; genus Providencia; species Providencia sp. PROV236. Next base: position 1,595,068 of record NZ_CP096297.1, read on the forward strand.
GGTGGCGATTATGGAATTGGTGATGAAACATAAACATTTGCGAGATAAAAATGAACACGTAATATCTTTAATAGCCCAAGCGATCAATCGCAACTATAATACTGATAGCGATGTCATCACTATTCTCAATTATTTATTTGCTACGATAGATACACCAAATGTTGAGGAAGTGGTTCAACAATTATGTGATCAGGTTGAAAAATATCAAGAGGCTATTATGAGTATCGCACAACGTTTGCAAGATAAAGGCATAAAAGTGGGCTGGGAGAAAGGGCATCAGCAAGGTCTAGAAGAAGGAATTGAAAAAGGAATCGAAAAAGGAATTGAGAAAGGTAAATATGAGGCGAATCTCGCTACAGCCAGAGCCCTTTTAAAAAATGGTATTAGTCTTGAACTCATCATGGAAAGTACTGGGTTAAGCCGAGAAGATCTTATTTCTCTACAATAATATGAATAGTTATGCTTTGTTTAGCTATTGCTAAGAAAGGAAAGTTTAAGCTTAAGTTTTTGTTATACAAGGCATAATTAAAATTACAGTCGGTGTTGACTACATTTGTTCGCACTAGTTACATCGTTTTCTAGGGTTGTCTAGCGTCACACTCACTTGCCGCCTGCTAGCTAAACCTCGAGTTATTTTGAGTATAAATAGGATGCTTACGTGTTACTTGATTTAGAGGCTGAGCCTTTGTAACTGGCTTAATTATTTTAAGTGCAATGAATACAATATACAGGCTGTGAGTAATAATAATTTATTTAATTTAAAGAAATATAATAACTAATTACACAGAATATCACGCTATTTTTCCGTTTTGTCTGATAGGTGCTAGGTTCCCTCTCTGTTAAATTATACAACCGATTGATACAAACTATTTCAGTCTTCGCCTATTTTTATTATCAGGTCAAAATTTTTGTTGCTTTCAACATATTGATTGGAAGTACAGCTCAATAAATTTAACTATAAAAGGAAGAGTCGGTCATGAATCAACATTTTAGTTGGGCTTCATTGGCGGGTTTAAAAACAAAAAAACGTTATATTGCAGCGGCTCTTGCATCTGTCATTGCATTAACGGGTTGTGATAATACAGACGATACAAGCAAAAAAGAAACCAATGTCGCGACTGAAAAAAATTCAGCGGCAGAAAATCAAACTAAGACCGCACCAGTTGCGGCAGAAAACAAAACGGCAGCGAAACTTTCAAAAGAAGAGATGATCAAACGCTATGCTGGTAAAGATGTGACTATCCTCGATGCATCTGAACTGCAATTAGACGGTGCCAGCGCAATGGTGGTGACTTTCTCTGTGCCTCTAGAGCCAAACCAAGATTTTAGTCAGTTTTTGAATCTCATTGATGTAAAAACAGGAAAGCTAGATGGAGCATGGGAACTCTCTGATAATCAGATGGAGTTACGCTTTCGCCACTTACCTCCTTCAAGAGAGCTAAATTTAACCGTTAATACGGGGATCAAAGCGGTTAATGAGCGTACAATCACTGCGCCATTTGAGAAAAAAATCCAAACTGCTCAAATTATCCCTACCGTGGGTTTTGCTAGCAAAGGTTCTTTATTACCAAGTAAAGTTGCGCAAGGGCTACCTGTGATGGCGCTTAATGTTGATAAAGTTGATGTTAACTTTTTCCGCATTGATGAAGAGCAGCTCCCGCAATTTTTAGCAATGTGGCAATACCGTAGTAATTACGAATATTGGTATTCAGAAGAGTTTCTCGATAAGGTCAAATTAGCCTATACAGGCCGTTTTGATCTCAATCCAGAAAAGAATACCCGCCAGAATATTTTATTACCGTTAAAAGATATCAAAGAATTGCAACAAGATGGTGTCTATTTAGCGATCATGCAAAAGGCGGGTAGCTATAGTTATCAATTCCCTGCAACGGTATTTACACTGAGTGATATCGGTGTGTCACTACACAGCTATCAAGACCAAGTTGATGTATTTACACAATCATTGGCAAAAGGCTCCGCATTAAAAGGGGTAGAGTTACGCATACTGGATGAGAAAGGCCAGTTAGTGAATAAGGCGACGACCGATGGTGAGGGCCACGCCAAATTAGATAAATTAGCTGGAGGGAAATTACTTCTGGCAACTTTAAATGGTCAAACAAGTATGATTGACCTGACCCAACCTGCGCTTGATTTATCTGAATTTGATATTTCAGGTCCAGTGGGTTATGCGAAACAGTTTTTTGTATTTGGTCCTCGTGATCTTTATCGTCCCGGTGAGCTGTTACTGGTTAATGGTTTATTGCGTGATGGTGATGGAAACCCAATCAAAGCACAGCCAGTCAAAGTCGATGTATTAAAAACCGATGGCCAAGTGGTTAGAAGTTTTGTGTGGCAGCCTGAAAAAGATCAAAATGGTTTGTATCAATATCAGTATGAGATCCCAAAATCAGCAGAAACAGGTAATTGGTCATTACGTTTTGATTTAGGTGATGGCTCACCTCTGCGTTACTACAAGTTTAATGTCGAAGATTTTATGCCTGAGCGTATGGCATTAGACATTACGGCACAAGACAAACCGATACTGAACAACCAACCTGTCGAATTTGATATTCAAGGGCGTTATTTATATGGCGCACCAGCAGCTGGTAATGAATTACAAGGGCAAATATTGATCCGTCCTGATCGTGAAGCTGTTGCTAAATTACCGGGCTTTGAGTTTGGTTTTGAAAGTGAAGAAGGGCTGCAACGCAAGTTGGATGAATTCGATCTGACCTTGAATGATAGCGGGGAAACCGTCATTGCCGTTCCACAAAGCAATTGGGAATCGCTGCGTTCACCAATTAAGGTTGTCGCTCAAGCGAGTTTGTTGGAAGCGGGTGGTAGACCTGTCACGCGTCGTGCCGAACAGTCAGTATGGCCTGCAAATGCCTTAGTGGGTATTCGCCCTCTGTTCAATAAAAAAGAAATTTATGACTATCGTACAGGTCGTTATAGCAAACGCTACAATGTTGATGAAAACTCACTTGCTGAGTTCGAATTGGTCTTTGCTGATGCCGCAGGAAATAAATTATCAGCTGAAAATTTAACGACTCGTCTTGTCTATGAGCGTCGTGACTATTTTTGGAGTTGGTCAGAAAGTGGCGGCTGGACATCAAATTACGATCAAAAAGATTTGGTGATGGCAAATGAAAACATCAAGATTGAAAAAGAGGGTACTGCAAAAGTCTCGTTCCCCGTTGATTGGGGCTCTTTCCGTCTTGAAGTGATAAATGAAGATAACAAATTAGTCAGCAGCATACAGTTTTGGGCTGGATATTCATGGCAAGATAACGTAGGTGGTAATGGTGCCGTACGTCCTGATCAGGTCAAACTCAGTTTGAATAAACCGGCTTATTTGCCGGGTGAAAAAGCAAAAGTTCACATTGAATCGCCTAAAGCAGGTAAAGGTTATATCTTACTTGAATCAAGTAGTGGCCCACTATGGTGGCAAGAAATTGATGTGCCTGAAAAAGGCATGGAAATCGACGTTCCTGTAAACAAAGAATGGGCACGTCATGACCTCTATATCACAGCCGTAGTTGTACGTCCGGGAGATGATTCAAAAGAGGCGACAGTGAAACGTGCGATCGGCGTACTTCATGTGCCATTGGCAGATGAAAACCGTAAAATTGGTTTAACGTTGAATGCACCGGCTAAGATGCGACCAAATCAAGATCTGACTGTGAAAGTGAAAGCAACGGCGCAAGATGGTAAGCCTTTGCCTGAACAAGTTAACGTCTTATTGTCTGCTGTTGATACAGGTGTATTAAATATCACTGATTTTAAAACCCCTGATCCGTATGATGCTTTCTTTGGTCGCAAACGCTATAGCGTTGACCAATATGATGTATATGGTCATCTGATTGAAGGACAAGGCAAATTAGCGAGTTTACGTTTTGGTGGTGACAGTGAAGATGCGGCATTAGAACGTGGTGGCCTAAAACCATTGACTGAAGTCCAAATCATTGCAGAGCAAGCTAAACCTGTAACGTTAGATAAAAACGGTGAAGGTGAAATTACACTGGCAATTCCTGATTTTAATGGCGAATTACGTGTAATGGCACAAGCGTGGAATGAAAAAGACTTTGGCCATGCGGACAGTAAAGTGGTTGTTGCCGCACCATTAGTAACACAAATGTCTATGCCGCGTTTTATGGCTGGTGGTGATAAATCATACTTTGCTTTAGATTTAACCAATACCACGGATAATACGCAAAATGTTACGGTAACCTTCAAAGCATCAGGTATGGTGAAATTAGAAGGACCTACATCAAAAGAACTGTCATTAGTTAAAGGCAAGCGTACCACTATCACTTTACCTGTCAGTGCTGATTATGGGTATGGCGAAGGTGAAGTTTCAATGACAATCAATGGTATTAATTTGCCGGGTGAATCATTGAAAGAATACAGCAATAGTTGGAAAGTGGGTGTTCGCCCAGCACAACCAGCAGAAACGATTTCTTATGCGATTGCGGTTGAACCGGGTGAGCAGTGGTCATTACCAATAGAGGATTTACGTGGCTTATCAACGGACACCCTAGAAGGGCAAGTTCTGTTAACTAGCCGTCCGCCATTACAAATTGCTCGTTATATTCGTGAGCTATTTGCCTATCCATATGGTTGTCTTGAACAAACCATCAGTGGTTTATATCCATCATTGTATTCTTCACAGGCAGAGCTGTCTAAGTTGGGTGTGAAGTCGCAAACGGATGAAGACCGTCGTAAGGCAATTGAAGTTGGTATTCCACATTTATTAAGTATGCAACGTACCGATGGGGGATTCGCTTTATGGGATCGTAATGGCAATGAGGAATATTGGCTAACTGCATATGCAGCAGATTTCTTAAATCGAGCAAACCAACGTGGTTATTCAGTACCTCAAGACGCTATTGCTAACGCAAACAATCGCCTCTTAAGCTATTTGCAAGATGGCAATCAAATTAACTATCCATATACTGATAACCAAGCTGCATCGCGTTTTGCCGCGCAATCTTACGCTGGTTTAGTATTAGCAACTCAACAAAAAGCACCTTTAGGCGCGTTACGTCAACTGTACTCAAGAGCCAATGAAGCTAATAGTGGCTTATCACTGGTTCAATTGGGTGTTGCACTGAACTTGATGGGAGATAAAACACGCGGTGATAGCGCAATTGTTGATGGTTTGAAAAAACAACGAGCTCGTTACAGCTATGATGGTGATTATGGTTCAATAATTCGTGATGATGCATTGATTGTCGCCTTACTGAATGAACATCAATTGATGCCGAAATCACGTGACCAAAAATTGCAAACATTGTCAAATAACCTAGTATCACAGCAATACTTCTCAACTCAAGAAAGTAACGCGTTGTACTTAGCAGGTCGTTATTATGTCAATGATACGGAGTCACCATGGAAAGCGGTGATCAACGGTCAACAACCACCGATGTCTTCAGACAAACCAGTCAATGAATTTTTAACTAAAGAGCAACTGCAAACAGGTTATAGCATTGAAAATACGGGTACCAACACATTATATAGTCGTGTGAACGTCGTGGGTTACCCAATGTATACACCACGCCCAAGCTCTAATGTATTGAATGTAAAACGTACTTATTTAGATTTACAAGGTAAGCCAATTTCACTTGATCGTTTAAGAACGGGTGAAATGGTGGTAGTGAAATTAGAAGTGAACGCCACTCAGAGAGTGCCTGATGCATTAGTGGTTGATTTACTGCCAGCAGGTTTAGAATTAGAAAATCAAAACCTTGCTAATAGTAGTGCTAATCTCAGTGAAACGGCACCGAACTTACAAGAAGTGATTGATGACATGCAGCAAGCACAAATTAGTCACATGGAATATCGTGATGACCGTTTTGTTGCTGCTGTTGAAGTTCAGCAATATAAGCCAACGACATTAGTGTATTTAGCGCGTGCAGTAACCCCAGGCGTCTACAATGTTCCAGTTCCACAAGTGGAATCAATGTATGTTCCTGAATGGCGTGCTGTTGGTAATGCTAATGGTCAACTAGAAATCGTTCGTTAATCTTGAGCAAGCCCTTATACTGTGAGTTATAAGTATGACGAGTATAAGGGCTATTTCTTTGCGGTACATCCATCTATGAAAAAAGGGTTACGACGCACTGGGTTGACTTTGCTCTTCTTGGTGATTTTTTTGCCTCTCTTGTTTGTATTGGCTGATAAAATATGGCCATTACCCATCAAACAAATTGAGATGGCACGCACGGTAGTTGCCGCAGATGGCACACCGCTTTGGCGCTTTGCGGATAAAGAGGGAATATGGCGTTATCCGGTAAAATTAGATGAGGTCTCACCTGAATTTATTGAAGCGTTACTCACCTACGAAGATCGTCACTTTTATAACCATCCGGGGGTTAATCCTTTCTCATTACTCAGAGCATTATGGCAGGACGTCAGTTCTGGGCGCATTATTTCGGGTGGTAGCACGATATCGATGCAGGTGGCGCGGCTAGTTGATCCTCACGATAGAACAGTCACGGGTAAATTAAAGCAACTATGGCGAACAGCTCAGCTTGAATATCATTATTCAAAAAATGAAATATTAGAAATGTATCTCAATCGTGCACCCTATGGCGGAACGATTGAAGGAATAGGTGCGGCGAGTTGGGTATATTTGAATAAAGCACCAGATAAATTAACCTCTGGGGAGGCGGCATTGTTTGCTGTGCTACCTCAAGCACCAAGTCGTCTAAGGCCAGATCGCTATCCCTTAAGGGCTCAAGCTGCTCGTGACAAAGTACTTGATAGATTGGCTGAGTATCAAGTTTGGCCGATAGAGAAAATAACGGATATTAAACAAGAACAAATTTGGTTGGCACCGCGTAAAAGTCCAAATTCAGCGCCATTACTGGCACGACGCGTCGTCAAAGATGTTCAAGACTCAATCATTGAAACAACTATTGATGCAGGGCTACAGCGTCAATTAGAAGATATGGCAATGAATTGGAAAAATCAGTTGCCAAAACAGACATCACTGGGGCTGCTGGTGGTCGATCATACCGATATGAGTGTAAAAGCGTATATTGGCTCAATTGATTTCCAAGATAATAGCCGTTTTGGCCATGTTGATATGATCACGGCATGGCGTTCACCAGGCTCTACGTTAAAACCATTTTTATATGCATTGGCAATGGATGATGGTTTGATCCATGCAGAGTCATTACTGCAAGATGTGCCGCAGCGTTTTGATGATTATCGACCGGGCAATTTTGATACTGGATTTAATGGTCCAGTAAGTGTCAGTGATGCATTAGTACGATCCTTGAACTTACCCGTTGTACAAGTACTTGATGTTTATGGCAGTAAGCGTTTTACGGCTAAATTACGTAACGTAGGTACTGAATTACGTTTCCCATTAGCGAGTGAACCTAATTTATCACTGATTTTAGGCGGAACAGCGGCTCGCATGGATGATTTAGTGTCTGCTTATAGCGGCTTTGCTCGTCAAGGTAAGGTATCGCCTTTACGTTATCGACCCACAGACGTATTGCGTGATCGTCAATTAATGTCACCGGGGGCAGCATGGATTATTCGCCGTATTATGGGCGGCGAAGCGCGTCCTGTGCCGGATAGTAGTTTAACCGCGCAAGTCAATTTAGCGTGGAAAACGGGAACGAGTTATGGCTACCGCGATGCATGGGCTATCGGTGTGAACCCTCGCTATACAATAGGCGTTTGGGTGGGGCGGCCTGATGGCACGCCTGTAGCGGGGCAGTATGGTTATGCAACCGCGATCCCGATTATGAATCAAGTCAATAACCTATTACTGGCTCGTTTATATCAATCTCATCTATCGATGCCAAAAGATCCGCGGCCAGCTAGTGTCAGTCAAGCAGTGATTTGTTGGCCAAGTGGCACTACACTGCCAAAAGAAGATAGTAATTGCCGGCAGCGTCGCTTGAGTTGGATTTTAGATAATACTATTCCACCGACATTGATGGCTAAGGAGCAAGAGTCTTTGCTTGGTTTACGCCAAAAGGTGTGGGTTAACAGTCAAGGTTTGCAAGTTGCTTCAGATTGCCCAAATGCAACCGAAAAAGAGATCCATTTATGGCCGATAACCTTAGAGTCATGGTTGCCTGTTGGTGAAAAAAGGATAAATCGTTTACCAAAAGCAGATCCTGAATGTCCTCCGTTACGGGCTGAAATGCCACCACTACTGATATCAGGCGTTCGTAGCGGAGAAGTGTTACAGCGATTACCGGGAAAAACGAGTTTAGATCTGCGTTTAATCACTCAAGGTGGGCAAGGTCATCAGTGGTGGTTTTTAAATGGAGAACAAGTTCAAGAAACTAACCATAATGGCACTATTTTATTGACACTGGAGAAATCGGGTAGCTATCAGATATCGGTTTTAGATTTGGGTGGACAAGTCACGTCAGTGGACTTTAAAGTGAAGTAGCACATTAAAAGTGTGACTTAGTCAAAAAAATAGTGTTTTTTGCTATAAAAAGTTTAACAAAATGTTGATGTGACTGTAGGAAATTGTAATCGTAGCCCCTATAATCAACGCCTTATTTTCTGGTGCTGGTCACCAGAATATAGATGCTCTAAAGTATTCAAGATGCAACCAACAAGGCTGCAACTGGAAGTATAACGAGTATACATTATAAAAAACTACAACTGACATCTACTTTCCGTTTTGATTTACTTGAAGAAAAGTTGAGAACGCAGGGTAAAAGTCACGATATCGCTAAAGAGGTTATTTATGACGGTTCAACGTACATTTTCTATTATTAAGCCAAACGCAGTGAAGAAAAACGCAATTGGTGCAATTTATCACCGCTTTGAAAGCGCTGGTTTTTCAATCGTTGCCGCCAAAATGCTGCATTTGACCCGTGAACAAGCAGAAGGTTTTTACGCGGAACACAAAGGCCGTCCTTTCTTCGAAGGTCTGGTTGAGTTCATGACTTCTGGTCCAATCATGCTGCAAGTTCTTGAAGGTGAAAATGCAGTTCAACGTCACCGTGACTTAATGGGTGCAACTAATCCAGATAACGCGCTAGCAGGTACACTGCGTGCTGATTATGCAGATAGTTTCACTGAAAACGCCGTTCACGGTTCAGATTCTATCGAATCAGCAAACCGCGAAATCGCGTATTTTTTTGCAGAAGATGAAATCTGCCCACGCTAAGTGATAAACTGGTGTAATGCATTAGCATTATTCCTATAAAGTTTGTACAATGCGTCGCCCTGTTAATATAATTGTTAACAGGGCGATTTTATTATTAACGTTGTGCTATCCTAATAGCACTCGCCGAAAGTGTAACAACGAGGCAACTCAAAATGTCCGACATGACTACTAGTGCACAATGTGCAACTTCCTCAGCTATTTCTGTCACACCAGAAACTAACTCACAAAAAATTAACCTGCTGGATCTAAATCGTAAGCAGATGCGTGAATTCTTCGCGCAAATGGGTGAAAAACCATTCCGTGCTGACCAAGTAATGAAATGGATTTATCACTACTGTTATGACGATTTTGATCAAATGACAGATATCAACAAAGTTCTAAGAGCGAAACTGAAGGAAGTCGCTGAAATCCGTGCACCGGAAGTTGCCGAAGAACAGCGTTCTGCGGATGGCACAATTAAATGGGCGATCACTGTGGGTGACCAACAGGTCGAAACGGTTTATATCCCAGAAGATGATCGTGCAACCTTATGTGTTTCTTCACAAGTAGGTTGTGCTCTGGAATGTAAATTCTGCTCAACCGCACAGCAAGGGTTTAACCGTAACTTACGTGTCTCAGAAATTATTGGGCAAGTTTGGCGTGCTGCAAAAATTATTGGTTCGTTGAAATCCAGTGGTCGTCGTCCAATCACCAATGTAGTGATGATGGGAATGGGCGAGCCATTATTGAACTTAAATAATGTCGTGCCAGCAATGGAAATCATGATGGATGATTTCGGTTTTGGCTTATCTAAACGTCGTGTGACTTTATCAACCTCGGGGGTTGTACCCGCTTTAGACAAGCTCGGCGATATTATTGATGTGGCTTTAGCGATTTCATTGCATGCACCGACCGACGATGTCCGTGATGATATTGTGCCAATTAATAAAAAGTACAATATTGAAACCTTTTTGAGCAGTGTTAGACGCTACCTTGCAAAATCGAATGCTAATGGTGGCCGTGTTACTGTGGAATATGTGATGCTTGATCATATTAATGATAGTACTGAACAAGCGCATCAATTAGCGGAATGCTTAAAAGATACACCAAGTAAAATTAATTTGATCCCTTGGAACCCGTTCCCCGGAGCACCTTATGGCCGCAGCTCAAATAGCCGTATTGACCGTTTTTCTAAGGTGTTAATGGAGTATGGTTTTACAACAATAGTACGTAAAACTCGCGGTGATGATATAGATGCAGCGTGTGGTCAATTAGCGGGTGAAGTGATTGACAGAACAAAACGGACATTGAAAAAACGCATGGCTGGGGAACCTATCAAGGTTAAAGCAGTCTGATGTTAATAGTTGAGTCTTAAACATTTGGTCTAGTTATCATCTAGATCATTTTATGGATAGGCAAAATGCCCCTCATCACCTACAATGTTTTGTAGGTGATGATATCAATTTAATTGTCACATTAGGATTATTACGAATAAAGCTTAGGATAAATAGCTTTATATTTCATTCACTCGGAAACAGTGTTGCCAGCAAATGACTATCGATAACAATACCGAACAAACCCCAATCACTGTAGGAAAACTATTATCTCAGGCTCGTGAACGTATGGGGCTCACGCAAGAGGCGGTCGCTGAGCGTCTTTGTCTTAAGGTGAGTACGGTAAGAGAAATCGATGAAGATATAAAGCCTGCTGGTGTTGAACCCACATTTTTGCGCGGTTATATGCGTTTGTATGCACGCATGGTAAATGTTGCTGAGAGTGAATTAAACGCGTTATTAAAAACCGGTGAACCGATTGCTATGTCAACGGTTTCACCTATGCAAAGCTATTCGTTAGGTAAAAAACGTAAGAAACGTGAAGGCTGGCTAATGAAAGTCACTTGGCTGATTGTGATTTTATTAATTGCAATGGTCGGTGTGTGGTGGTGGCAAGACCATCAGGCACAAAAAAGTGAGTTAACGACGATGGCAAATCAAAATGATTTGATCCTTTCTCAACAAAACAATGTTGAAAACTCAACTGAATCGCCGAGCGACGTTCCTGATAATTCTGCAATTAATGCGCCACTGACCGCGGAAAGTACACCGATTGATTTAGCACCGGCACAACCTATCGATACTCAAGTCATGGAATCGCAGCCTGTTAAAACAGTGCCATTACCAAACGCATCAAATACAACTGTAACAGTCGATCGCGCTCAAACTCATGATGAGCCTGAAGCCGCTCCTGTGGTTCAAGATGCATTAGTGATGAGTTTTAAAGGCCCATGCTGGCTTGAAGTCCGTGATGCTAATAATAAAATTTTGTTTAGTGGCACAAAAAATAATGGCGATAAGCTCGACTTACAAGGTACTCCTCCTTACCGTTTAAATATTGGTGCGCCAGCAAATGTGGATGCACAGTTTAATGGTAATGTTGTTGATTTAAGTCGTTTTATTAAGGCAAATCGCCCTGCTAAATTGAAAGTCCCTGAAGCATAAGGCCAAGGTATAAAGCGAAGAATTGAAGACGTAAACTGTATCCTAAAACATCAAATGTGATAGTTTGCAGTTTACGTTTTTGTGTATAGTGATAATTGAAGCAATGATTATCACGACACAACAGTGTTTAAGAGCACATGGATGTCCGGAGAGTTAAATTAAAATGCATAATGAATCACCGATCAAAAGACGTAAATCCACCCGAATATATGTAGGTAAAGTCCCTATTGGCGATGGTGCACCTATCGCAGTTCAATCTATGACCAATACCCGTACGACAGATGTCGATGCAACGGTACGCCAAATTCAGTCATTAGAGCGTGTCGGTGTTGATATCGTACGTGTTTCTGTTCCGACGATGGATGCTGCCGAGGCATTTAAGTTAATTAAGCAACAGGTTAATGTACCTTTGGTTGCCGATATCCACTTCGATTATCGTATTGCATTAAAAGTGGCGGAATATGGGGTTGATTGTTTACGCATCAACCCGGGTAACATTGGTAGTGAAGAGCGTATTCGTCAAGTTGTTGACTGTGCTCGTCATTACAATATCCCTATTCGTATTGGTGTTAATGGGGGGTCTCTTGAAAAAGATATTCAAGAGAAATATGGTGAACCCACACCTGAAGCATTAGTTGAATCGGCAATGCGCCATGTGGATATTTTAGATAGATTAAACTTCGATCAGTTTAAAGTTAGTGTTAAAGCATCCGATGTTTTTCTTGCCGTTGGCTCATATCGCCTTCTTGCCCAGAAAATTGACCAGCCGTTACACCTAGGTATTACTGAGGCCGGTGGTGCTCGTTCTGGTTCAGTAAAATCGGCGATTGGTCTTGGTATGCTGTTATCTGAAGGGATCGGGGATACGCTGCGTATTTCTCTGGCAGCCGATCCTGTTGAAGAAGTCAAAGTTGGTTTTGATATTCTTAAATCACTGCGTATTCGTTCTCGTGGAATTAACTTTATCGCTTGTCCAACCTGTTCACGCCAAGAGTTTGATGTTATTGGTACTGTGAACGCATTAGAACAGCGTTTAGAAGATATTATTACCCCAATGGATGTTTCAATCATCGGTTGTGTGGTCAATGGCCCCGGCGAGGCAGAGGTATCCACTCTTGGTGTTGCTGGCGCTAAAACGAAAAGTGGTTTCTATGAAGACGGTAAACGTCAGAAAGAGCGTTTCGATAATGATAATATTATCGATCAGCTTGAGGCGAAAATTCGCGCAAAAGCAGCAATGCTGGATGAAAGTAATCGCATAGAGATAAACCAAATAGAAAAATAGTTGTCAAATAACTGGCTCTTTGCGAGCCAGTTTTTGTTTTTATCTCTATTTAGCCTATTAAATCCGCATATTGTAGAGTAAAAACTAACGCTATCTATCGCAAAAGCACAGATAATTCCCGATTGAGCAGGAATATTGTTGTTTGTCGATTGAACCCAATGACATTTCGCTTTTATAATCGAGTTTATTCGATTCTGAAAATAGAGACATAACGTGGCAAAAAATATCCAGGCCGTTCGTGGCATGAACGATTACCTGCCGGCAGACACTCGAGTCTGGCAGAAAATTGAAGCAGTTCTTAAAAATATTTTACAAGGATATAGCTTTAGTGAAATTCGTACCCCGATTGTAGAGCATACCCCGCTATTTAGTAGGGCAATTGGTGAAGTGACCGATGTGGTTGAAAAAGAGATGTATACCTTTATCGATCGCCAAGAAAGCGATAAAGAGCCAATCAGCCTCACTTTGCGCCCTGAAAATACTGCCGGTTGTGTCCGCGCAGGTATAGAGCATGGTTTGCTGTACAATCAGGAACAGCGTTTATGGTATCTTGGGCCAATGTTCCGTCATGAACGTCCGCAAAAAGGGCGTTACCGTCAATTTCACCAGCTGGGAGCAGAAGTTTTTGGTCTAGCCGGCCCTGATATTGATGCTGAAATGATTATGATGACTGCGCGTTGGTGGCGTGCTTTAGGCATCAGTGAACATGTCACGTTAGAGTTGAACTCGATTGGCTCTTTAGAAGCTCGTGCACGTTATCGCGAAGCATTAGTTGAGTTCCTTGAGCAACATAAAGATAAACTCGATGAAGATTGCAAGCGTCGTATGTACACTAACCCAATGCGTGTTTTGGATTCGAAAAATAAAGATGTGCAGACATTACTTAATGACGCACCTGAATTGTTTGAATATTTAGATGATGAATCGCGAGAGCATTTCGATGGTTTATGTAAATTATTGGATGCGGCGGGTATTGGATATCGTGTCAATCAGCGCTTAGTTCGTGGTCTTGATTATTATAACCGCACCGTGTTTGAATGGGTAACAACGGCATTAGGTTCACAAGGTACAGTATGTGCCGGTGGTCGTTATGATGGCCTAGTTGAACAGTTGGGTGGCCGTGCAACACCAGCTGTTGGTTTTGCAATGGGTATGGAACGTATGGTTTTATTAGTTAAAGACCTTAACCCAAGTTTTACTGCTGATGAATCAGTGACCGATGTTTATTTGGCATCATTTGGTGAAAATAGTCAAAAATCAGCGTTAATGTTAGCAGAACAAGTCCGTGATGCGTTACCAACACTGCGTGTGATGACAAACCACGGCGGCGGTAATTTTAAGAAACAATTAGCGCGCGCAGATAAACAAGGCGCTAAAATTGCTTTGATTTTAGGCGATGATGAAATCTTAAATAACCAAGTTGGTGTTAAAGATTTGCGCACAGGTGAGCAAGAAACGATTTCACAACAGCATTTAGCCCAGCGTTTAGCTGAACTGTTAGGTTAAGGAGAGACAAGTGGAAGTCTATACAAACGAAAATGATCAAGTTGATGCGATTAAACGCTTTTTTGCTAATAATGGTGTTGCGTTAGTTGTTGGGCTTGTTTTAGGTGTTGGTGCTGTTTTTGGGTGGAACTATTGGCAGTCTCATAAAACGAATGTACTGCAAGAAAGCGCACAAAAATTTGAAAACGTTAGCACTCAACTGCACTCTGGTTCAGCTCAAGGGATTGAGGCCGCACAAAAATTCGCGGCAGAAACCAATGATGTTTATAGCGCGATGATTGGTTTAGAACTGGCTCAGGTCGCGGTTGATAAAGGCGACTTAGCAATGGCTGAAAAGTCATTAGCAAATGCTTTAGAGAAAGCCAAAACGGAAGATATGGCAGATTTAATTAATTTGCGTTTAGCTAGAGTACAACTTGCGCTTGGTAATGCAGATGCAGCGCTAGCGTCTATTGGTAATATTAAAGCGAAATCATGGCAGGCTGCTGCACAAGATGTTCGTGGGGATGCATTACTTCAAAAAGGTGATATAGCAGGTGCTAAAGCTGCATATACACAAGGGCTAGATAGTGAAGGATCACAGACCCTTAAAGGTCTCCTTACCCTTAAACTGAATAACGTGTCTAATTAATTCATAACATAACGTAGAAAGGAAACGATTAACATGCAGTTGCGGAAAACACTTTTGATTGGCCTAGTCGCTTCAGCTTTACTTGCCGGTTGTTCCAGCGAAACTGATTCTATCGTTATGGCACCACTCCCACAGGTTGAAAATCAATTTACCCCATCTATCGTTTGGGATAAATCAGTCGGTAATGGTGTGGAACAATTTTATTCTGATTTATCGCCAGTTTGGGATGGTAGCTCAATCTATGCGGCTGATCGCAAAGGGTTAGTGAAAGCATTTGAACTGGATAGTGGTAAAGAAATTTGGTCTGTTGATCTTTCTAAGCGTACAGGTTTTCTTTCTGCCAACTTATCTGCACTGCTATCAGGTGGGTTAACCGTTTCTGGTGATCATATTTATATTGGCACTGAGCGTGGAACCGTGATTGCCCTAAACAAAGAAGACGGCTCAGTTGTTTGGGATGTGGAAGTTGCGGGTGAAGCACTTTCTCGTCCGGTCGCCAGTAACGGTTTTGTGATTGTTCATACCAGTAATGGAATGTTACAAGCACTTGATGAGAACAACGGTGAAATCAAATGGACAGTGAATATGGATACCCCATCACTGTCCGTGAGAGGCGAGTCAGCACCAAGTGTGGCATATGGTGCAGCAATTGTGGGTGGTGACAATGGTCGCGTGAGCGCGGTATTACTGTCACAAGGCCAATTAATTTGGCAGCAACGCATTTCTCAAGTGACCAGCTCTACTGAAATTGGTCGCTTGGATGATGTGGATATGACGCCAGTTATTGATGACGGTATGATCTATGCAATTGCTTATAACGGAACGTTAGCTGCATTGGATATGCGTTCAGGCCAAATCAAATGGAAACGCGATCTCGGTTCTGTCAACAATATGGTGTTGTCGGGTGAAAATCTCTACCTTGTTGATCAAAATGACCGTGTTCTATCCGTTCGTAAGAGTGATGGTGTGACATTGTGGACGCAAGAAGGTTTATTAAACCGTAATTTGAGCGCTCCAGAAATGTACAATGGCTACATTGTTGTTGGTGATAAAGAAGGTTATCTGCATTGGTTGGATATGAGCACGGGTGGTTTTGTGGCACAAAACAAGCTCAACAGCTCAGGTATCCATAGCCGCCCTGTGGTAGCCAGTGATAAACTTATGATCCAGACAAGAAACGGCACAGTTTATCTGTTGACGCGTTAATTTTCTGACAAGTCACCAATTTCTCTATAAAATTAACGGTTCCTGATGTAGGAGCCGTTTCGTTTTTTGTTTTTTGTGTTTATTTTAGTCACGACACAAAATTCTTTTAGTTAATTAAAGTAGTGAGGCATCAAATAATGATACCCGTCGTAGCGCTGGTTGGGCGTCCAAACGTAGGAAAATCCACGTTATTTAACCGATTAACCCGTACCCGTGATGCACTGGTAGCGGATTTTCCCGGTCTGACTCGTGATCGTAAATATGGTCGTGCTGAAGTAGAAGGGCATGAATTTATTATTATCGACACCGGTGGTATCGATGGCACCGAGGAAGGTGTCGAAACCCATATGGCTGCGCAATCATTGCAAGCTATTGAAGAAGCTGATGTGGTTCTATTTATGGTCGATGCACGAGCAGGGTTAATGCCTGCGGACGAGGGGATCGCCAAGCATCTACGTAGCCGTAAGAAAAAAACTTATTTAGTTGCCAATAAAACAGATGGTATCGATGCTGATAGTGCAATTGGTGATTTTTATTCTTTAGGTTTAGGTGAAATCCATTCTATTGCTGCATCGCATGGTCGTGGTGTAACACAGTTAATTGAAAAATCACTGAAGCCTTTTATTGAAATCGAAGAAGACGTTGAGCTGACCGAAGAAGAAGAAAATGCCGCTTACTGGGCAGCCCAAGAGGAAAATGCGCAATTCGAGGACGAAGAAGATGATTTTGATCCAACCACATTGCCAATCAAATTGGCGATAGTGGGGCGGCCAAATGTCGGTAAATCTACACTAACAAACCGTATCCTTGGTGAAGACCGTGTTGTGGTATTTGATATGCCAGGTACAACACGTGATAGCATCTATATCCCAATGGAGCGTGATGAACGCGAGTATATTTTGATTGATACGGCAGGGGTCCGTAAACGCGGTAAAGTGACTGAAACTGTTGAAAAATTCTCAGTGATTAAAACATTACAAGCTATCGAAGATGCTAACGTTGTATTGTTGGTTATCGATGCACGCGAAGGGATTTCTGACCAAGACCTATCGTTATTAGGTTTTATTTTGAACGCAGGTCGTTCTTTAGTTATCGCCGTTAATAAATGGGATGGTATGAAGCCTGAAGATCGTGATCATGTAAAAGACATGCTCGAATTACGTCTTGGCTTTGTTGATTTTGCACGTATCCATTTTATTTCTGCATTACATGGTAGTGGTGTTGGTAACTTATTTGAATCTGTTCAAGAAGCTTATGAGTCAGCCACCCGCCGTGTAGGTACGGCTTTACTGACACGTATCATGAAAATGGCGGAAGATGAGCACCAACCACCATTGATCCGTGGTCGTCGCGTTAAAATGAAATATGCGCACGCAGGTGGCCATAACCCACCAATTGTTGTGATCCACGGCAACCAAGTTTCTGATTTACCAGATAGTTATAAACGTTATCTGATGAACTACTTCCGTCGTTCATTACAGGTGATGGGAACACCGATTCGTATTCAATTTAAAGAGGGCGAAAACCCTTATGCAAACAAAAAGAATCAGTTAACGGCCACTCAGCTGCGTAAACGTAAGCGTTTAATGCAGCATTTGAAAAAACGTTAACAATATATACTCTAAATAATTCGAGGCGTAGCATACCTTAACGAAATGCCTGCCTCTTGAAATATGAGGAGTATAGAAGTCACAGAGAATGTGCGCTTCTAACAAGCCGTAATGGTATCCACTGTTACGGCTTTCTAATATTGGGAGAAAAGAGCTCCTGCAATGCAGATTACAGAGGGTAACCATGCAAACTCAATCTTCTACACGTCTTAACAAATACATTAGTGAAAGTGGTATTTGCTCAAGACGTGATGCAGATCGCTACATTGAACAAGGTAATGTTTTTATCAATGGCAAACGCGCGGCTATTGGCGATCAAGTTTTTAGTGGTGATGTTGTCAAAGTGAATGGGCAACTTATTGAACCAAGAAATGAAGAAGATTTGGTGCTAATTGCACTGAACAAGCCAGTTGGTATAGTGAGTACCACCGAAAGTGGCGAAAAAGATAATATTGTCGATTATGTTAACCACAGTAAACGTATTTTCCCTATTGGTCGTCTAGACAAAGACTCACAAGGCTTGATTTTTTTAACTAACCACGGCGATTTGGTTAATAAGATCTTACGCGCTGGCAATGAGCATGAAAAAGAGTATTTGGTTACCGTCAATAAACCCGTGACTGAAGAGTTTATTCGAGGGATGGGAGCTGGCGTACCGATCCTAGGGACGATGACCAAGAAATGTAAGGTGAAAAAAGAAGCACCATTTGTATTTCGTATTACCTTAGTTCAAGGACTTAATCGTCAAATTCGCCGTATGTGTGAACATTTTGGTTTTGAGGTCACGAAATTAGAGCGAGTTAGAATTATGAATGTGGGTCTTTCGGGGATCCCATTAGGGGAGTGGCGAGACTTAACTGATGATGAGTTAATTAAGTTATTTGAAATGATTGAAAAATCAGAAGCAGATGCTAAGCCGAAGAAACCTGTAAAAGCTAAAACACCCGCGAGTGGAAAAGGCAACAGTAAGCCAAACGCAGGAAATAAATCAAAAGCAACAACGGATACTGCATCTCGTAAACGCTTTACGCAACCAGGACGTAAAAAGAAAAAACGTTAATACGATTAACTGTCAGCCGTATCTTATGCTTATGGCTGACAAGTTTTGCCATTACTGGCAGACTAACTTATTTAAAGGATTAAACAAATAGACCAACATCTTCCCAGCTTTTTCTCGTGATATTAGCAACACGGTGATCAAATTTTTGATTTGCAGTGTTAATTGTTGCTTTAGCAAACTCTTTAAATGTTGCGTTTGATCTCAGTGTACTGTCATACATAGTTTGAACCCAAATTTGCCCTGCGACTTCCCATGAATAACCTCCAAGTGCTGTAGCAAGTAAGTAGAAGGCTTTGTTTGGGATCCCTGAGTTAATGTGTACACCACCATTATCTTGATATGCAGACAGATGCATATAATCTTGCATATGACCAACTTGCATATCTTTCATATATTTTCCACCAGAGATTGGAATATTATACCCAGTGCCCGGCTCTTTCATTGAACGTAATGCAGGTGCATGATACTTATCAAGGAACAGATTTTCCCCTAATAGCCAGTTAGATTCATTAGCTCGTTCATTTTGAGCATATTGTTTCACCATTATACCTATAACATCAGCAACAGATTCATTGAGTGCGCCAGATTGGAACCAATAGTCAAAATCAGTTGTGAAGGTTACGAAAGCATGGCTGAGTTCATGGCCAATAATATCGATGTCATTATAAAAGGCACCCATATAGACTCGATCACCATCACCAAAGAAAATGGCTTGTGAATTCCAAAATGCGTTCGCGTAATCTTCACCGTAGTGGATCACCGCATTAATTTGCGAATCACAACCAAATAACTTATCAATGCCTAATTTTTCTTTGTAAAAAGAGCGCACTTTACCAACAGAATCATACACAGTGCGCGCGGCGGTTGAAGGTGCGTTAATGTCACCTTCTTTCATAATGATTGAAAAATCTTCATGTGGCATGTGTAGGACATATGGATTTGGTGCTGAGTTATCTAACGATAGATCAGAGCGTGAACAAATAGGTAAATTAGAATGTGCATGCCAACTAGACTCCTCATTTTGCTGTGCATCTCTAATGATACGTTCATACCGATTACCTGGGCTTGCCACATTCATAAATAAAGATCTTAATAGTTCCTTATCTTCTAAACTGTATGCTTTGCTCATTAATTCATTAACATGAAGTAACGTTGATTTTTTACTTGGTGAGGGTGAATCTTGATACATCTGAGCAACAAGGTAAGGGGGAAGGTAAGAACGACCAAGGATATGACTCATAATAGACTCCATTTTGTTTGTGAGAATGGAATCATAGGCGATGAAGTTGATTATGTAACTAGTTGATAGTTAATCATGTTTATTAAAATTTGCTAATTTTTATCACAAAAGCCGCCAAGCATTTTAGCGACTTTAATGATAGTAATCACTGTCACTATTTATACTCGTCATTTTTCAAGTTGCAGGGCTTTCGTTGAGGTATAAGTGACTACGCTACGCTCGCCAAGTCACAGAGTTTATCTATGCTCCCCATCTATCTTCGCTTGTCGCCTACCTGCATCTTGAATTATTTAGAGTCTATCTAGCCAATTTTTTTTAGTGACTAAAAAATCACTGTATAACTTAGCTTCGGGGCTATTAGGTTCAGGATGATAATCATATTCCCAACGTACGAGTGGCGGCATGGACATTAAAATAGATTCAGTGCGTCCACCGCTTTGCAGACCAAATAATGTGCCTCTATCCCACACTAGGTTAAATTCTACATAGCGCCCGCGTCGATAGAGTTGGAATTGACGTTCTCTGTCTCCCCAAGAATGATGTCGGCGCTTTTCGACAATAGGAACGTAGGCCTCTAAGAAGCCATTACCGACGGCTTGTGTAAATGCAAAACAAGTATCGAAATCAGGTTTGTTCAAATCATCATAAAACAATCCACCAACACCTCTTGGTTCATCGCGATGTTTTAAATAGAAATATTCATCACACCAATCTTTATAGGTTTGATAGGTGTCAGTGCCAAATGGCTCGCACAGATCGCGAGCAACACGGTGCCAATGAATAACATCTTCTTCAAAACCATAGTAGGGTGTTAAATCGAATCCACCACCAAACCACCAAACAGGGTCATGACCTTCTTTTTCGGCAATAAAAAAACGTACATTGGCATGAGTTGTTGGAATGTATGGATTAAGAGGGTGGATCACTAAGGATACCCCCATTGCTTGGTAGCTACGGCCGGCGAGTTCAGGGCGATGCGCTGTTGCTGAAGCAGGCATCTGGTTACCTTGTATATGGGAGAAGTTAACGCCCGCTTGTTCAAAAATAGCGCCTTGCGTTAATACGCGGCTGCGACCGCCACCACCTTCAGCTCTTTCCCATGTTTGCTCTAGGAAGGTTTCCTTACCATCCAGTTCAGTTATTTTTTGGCAAATGGTTTCTTGTAGTTCGAGTAAAAAGGCTTTTACGCGAAAAATATCAGGGTAATTCATTGTTTTCCAATTGAACGGTTGGTAAAAAAAAGTGAGTAAAGTATACCTTTTTGAATTAAAAAAGGCATATTGAATATTGATTGTGCGCCAAAAGCAGTGATAATGGCAGAAAGCTCAGTTAAAACGGGTCATCAATATGGAAATACGTATTTTCCGCCAAAGTGATTTTGAGGAAGTCATCACGCTGTGGGAACGCTGCGACTTAAATGAGTTCGGAGGCGATCCTGAACTTGATATTGAACGCAAATTACAATGTGGTGCTGATTTATTTCTGGTTGCTGAAGTGACAGGAGAGGTTGTTGGTACTGTTATGGGAGGCTATGACGGTATTAAAGGCTCCGCTTGTTATTTAGCGGTTCATCCAGAGTACCGCGGTCGAGGCATTGCAAATGCTTTAATTAGTCGTTTAGAAAAGAAATTACGTGCTAGAGGCTGCGGCAGAATTGAATTACTTGTCAATGAAGAGTCCGATTCAGCGATTTGTATGTTTGAAAAAATGCTTTATGAAGAAGAGCAACCTGCACGCCTTATTTACACTAAAACATTAACAAATGATTTAGATTTTTAGTGTCGGCTGGAATGTTTTTAAAAATAGGTTGTCACAGTAAGCATCAAGTAAATCATTAATAGAGGATGTTATGCCTAAAAGTGCAATTGTGAAGGTTTCTCAGATAACCGCACTGACGAGCGTATTGTTATTGTCTGGTTGCGCAGGCTCAGGAGGATTCTGGTCTTCACTTTCACCGATGAATTGGTTCAGTAGCCCAATAACGGTTAAAGCGGCAGGGGTTGGTGGGATCACTGCTTTTACGCCGATGCAAGCAGATATCATTAAAGAGCGTTTGGATAATCGTTATACCATTCGCAGTGGTATGCAAACCGAGCAAGGTGAAATTGTCACTGTTTTCCAAGGCATTGATGATGATACGGTTAAGGTTGAGGTGATTGGGCCTGAAAAAGGGCACGTTTCACGGGTTATAATTAACGATCCTAAAATTGTCACTGAATGGGGAACAGAAATCGGTTCGCAGTTTAGCGATATTTATGAGAAAGCGTTTGGTGCTTGTAAAATAGCTGAGCCGATTAATGACCAGCCAACAGTCGAGTGCGTTGCGCCGGAAACATCACATATTGTCTATAGCTTTACTGGTAAATGGCAAGGACCTGAAGGTTTAATGCCACCTGACGATGAGTTAAAAAGCTGGACGATCTCGCAAATAACTTGGAAAAAATAATACAAATATTATTTAATCGCGTGCTTTATGGACCAAATAGGAATAAAGCACGTAATTTTATCTTCACTCAATAGTGAGTTAATCAAATCAATCCCATCTATTTCTTACCTGCTGGCAATTATTTGCGTTAAAATAATCTGAGAATTACTTACATATAATAAGAGGTTGATTACATGTCTCATTCTCAGAGCGGTATTCTGAAAGATCACAGTCGTTTCGGCATTTTTATTGAAGCAATGGTGCAAGGAACTTTGGATGAAATTAAATTAGGTTGCCAGCACTTTGTGGATGCGTTGACGCAATTACAAGAACAATATCCAGCCGATCGTTTGGGTGCTGTTGTTGCATTTGGGTCGGATATCTGGAAGCAACTTTCATCATCTGAAAGTGCGCCTGAATTGAAACCATTTCGTCAACTAGGGAAAGGGCTAGCGCCTGCAACCCAACGTGATTTATTTATTCATATTCAATCTCAACGTCATGATATTAACTTCTCGTTAGCTCAAGCGGCGTTAAAAGCATTTGGCTCAGCGATTAAAGTTGAGGAAGAGACTCACGGTTTTCGCTGGGTAGAAGAGCGCGATTTGAGTGGATTTATTGATGGTAGTGAAAATCCACAAGGTGAAGAAATTGCTGAGGTTGCTCTGATTGCCGATGGTATTGATATGGGCGGCAGCTATATTCTTGTTCAGCGTTATGAGCATAGTTTGAAAAAATGGGAGCGCTTCTCTGAGCATGAGCAAGAAAAGATGATTGGTCGCACTAAAAAAGATAGCGTTGAGCTTGATGAAAGTGCCCGTAATGTGACTTCCCACGTTTCACGTGTTGTGGTCGAAGAGGATGGTGAAGAGCTATCTATTATGCGTCATAGCCTACCTTATGGTACTGCGAGTGGTAAGCATGGTTTGTTCTTTGTCGCTTATTGCGCGCGTTTACATAATATTGAACAACAGTTATTAAGTATGTTTGGTGAAAAAGACGGTAAATATGATGATTTGCTGCGTATGACTAAAGCGGTATCAGGTAGTTACTACTTTGCTCCTTCTATTGATAGATTACTTGCACTATAAGCCACAATGATTGTCGCAAGGAAGCGGCAACTCAATTTTGACACAACCTTCCTGTTCCCATTTCACGTTTTCATGAATAGCACTCATCTAACTAACTTCATGATAAAAAACACTATTTCATTGCTTATTGCCATAATGTATTGATTATATCAATTTGATATATTAAATGGCGATTGATAACTACACAGTTATAACCAAAGCAGATAAAGTAAGTTTAACGATGTAGTTTGGGTTTAGTGATAGGTAGGTGTTTAATGAAAAAAGCTTTCTTAAAAAAAACCGCTTTAGCCGGGTTAGCAACCATTTCAGTGATGGGCAGTACACCATTAGTTGCCGCTGAATTACTTAATAGCTCCTATGATATTGCTCGCGAATTATTCGTGGCTTTGAACCCAGAGTTTGAGAAACAGTGGAATGAATTACATCCTGATGACAAAGTGACAATTAAACAGTCACATGCAGGTTCATCCAAGCAAGCACTGGCGATTCTACAAGGGCTAAAAGCCGATGTAGTGACCTATAACCAAGTCACGGATGTACAAATTTTGCATGATAAGGGCAATTTGATCCCTGAAAATTGGCAAGCCCGTTTGCCAAATAACAGCTCACCTTATTATTCCACGATGGCATTTTTAGTACGCAAAGATAATCCAAAAGGGATCAAAACCTGGGATGACCTAGCGCGCTCAGACGTTAAATTAATATTTCCTAACCCAAAAACATCAGGTAATGGCCGCTATACCTATTTAGCTGCTTGGGGGGCTTTCGCACAAGAAAATAAAGGCGACGAGAAGAAAACTCGCGAGCAAATGAAGCAGTTTTTAAAAAATGTCGAAGTATTTGATACAGGAGGCCGTGGTGCAACGACATCTTTTATTGAACGTGGCCTTGGTGATGTATTAATCAGTTTTGAATCAGAAGTGAATAATATCCGCCAGCAATATGGCGAATCAGATTATGAAGTTATCGTCCCGCCAGTGGATATTTTAGCAGAGTTTCCAGTGACGTGGATTGATAAGAATGTGCAGAAAAATGGCACAGAGGATTTAGCAAAAGCGTATCTATATTACTTATATAGCCCAAAAGCCCAAGAAATCATTACCAGTTTTAATTATCGCGTTAACGATAAACAAGTTATGGCTGCGAATAAAGAAAAATTCCCTGAGACACGTTTATTTACTGTGGAATCCCAATTTAAAAGCTGGCCTGCGGTGATGGAAACCCATTTTGCAACTAACGGCGAGTTTGACAAATTGATGGCAGAAGGGCGCCGTTAATGCGTAATTCAGGGAAGCGCTTTTTGCCTGGTTTTGGCCTGACACTAGGCAGCAGTTTGTTCTATACCTGTTTGATCTTACTGCTGCCGTTAAGTGCCTTAGTGATCCAGTTGTCAGAAATGACATGGCAGCAATATTGGGCTGTAGTCAGTTATCCACAAGTCGTCGCAGCATATAAAGTGACTTTGTTGGCAGCGTTAGTGGCGAGCCTATTTAATGCGGTTTTTGGTATGTTGCTAGCATGGATTTTAACCCGTTATCGATTTCCGGGACGGACTTTTTTAGATGGCTTAGTTGATCTGCCTTTTGCATTACCAACGGCAGTGGCTGGTTTAACATTAGCGACTCTATTTGCGACATCGGGTTGGTATGGACAATATTTGCACCAGTTTGATATTAAGGTGGTCAATACTTGGTTAGGTATTGCGGTAGCGATGGCATTTACGAGTATCCCGTTTGTCGTCAGAACGGTACAACCTGTTTTGGAAGAGCTAGGCCCTGAATATGAAGAGGCAGCGCAAACGTTAGGCGCAAGTCGTTGGCAAACTTTTCGTCGGGTAGTATTACCAGAAGTTTCACCTGCATTACTGGCTGGAACGGTACTCTCTTTTACCCGCAGTTTAGGGGAATTTGGCGCTATCATTTTTATTGCAGGTAATATTGCTTGGCAAACCGAAGTCGTTTCATTGATGATTTTTAGCCAATTACAACAGTTTGATTATCCAGCGGCGAGTGCAATCGCATCCGTGATTTTAGCAGCGTCATTATTACTGTTGTTTAGTGTCAATATCGTGCAAAGCCGTTTTGGCAAGCGATTAGGGGGTAAATAAGTGGCTCAAATTACACCAATGACGGCAACTTCACGTCAACCTATTAATTGGGCTAAATGGTTCCTGATCGCTGTTGGCGTATTATTTTCAGTATTATTGCTGGTGGTACCTATTATTTGGATCTTTATGACTGCATTTTCGAAAGGGCTCGATGCAGTTTTACTTAATTTAAATGATTCAGATATGTTGCATGCAATTGGTTTAACCGTGCTGATTGCCTTGATAACCGTTCCAGTAAACTTAATTTTTGGCACTATGCTTGCGTGGCTAGTGACTCGTTTTCAGTTTCCGGGAAGGCAGCTATTACTCACATTGGTTGATATTCCTTTTGCGGTATCGCCAGTGGTTGCAGGTTTACTGTATTTGCTGTTTTACGGGTCTAATAGTTGGTTTGGTGGTTGGCTTGAAGGCTATGACATTCAATTAATGTTTTCGTGGCCAGGTATGGCATTAGTGACTATTTTCGTCACTTGCCCATTTGTAGTCAGAGAATTGGTTCCCCTGATGCTAAGCCAAGGGAGTCAAGAAGATGAAGCCGCTGTTTTATTAGGCGCATCCGGCTGGAAAATGTTCTGGCGGGTGACATTACCGAACATTCGCTGGGCACTGCTATACGGGGTTGTTCTAACCAATGCGAGAGCAATTGGTGAATTTGGTGCAGTTTCTGTGGTATCAGGTGCAATTCGTGGGGAAACCTACACATTGCCATTACAAGTTGAATTACTGCATCAGGACTATAACACCGTGGGCGCATTCACTGCTGCGGCGATCCTTGCTGTAATGGCAATTATCACTTTGATTATTAAAAGTGCATTGCAATGGCATTTGAGCCGGCAGCAATCCGAATCAGGAGTTCATTAACAATGAGTATTCAAATCGAAAAAATCGGCAAATTATTTGCTAAGACGCAAGTGCTGAAAGATATCTCATTAGATATTGCTTCCGGAGAAATGGTAGCTCTACTTGGTCCATCAGGTTCAGGTAAAACAACACTGCTGCGAATTATCGCAGGTTTAGAGCAACACAGCTCAGGTGCTTTACGTTTCCATGGTCAGGATGTCAGTCGCATTCATGCTAAAGATCGCCATGTTGGATTCGTATTTCAGCACTATGCCTTATTCCGTCATATGACCGTATTTGATAATGTTGCTTTTGGTTTAACTGTTATGCCAAGAAAGCAACGTCCATCGTCACAAGCTATTACACAAAAAGTGATGCAATTATTGGAGATGGTACAGCTTGCTCATCTGGCGACACGTTATCCTTCCCAGTTATCTGGAGGGCAAAAACAGCGAGTTGCTTTAGCGAGAGCACTGGCTGTAGAGCCACAAATTTTATTGCTTGATGAGCCTTTTGGTGCCTTAGATGCGCAAGTTCGTGTTGAGCTACGTCGTTGGTTGCGTCAATTGCATGATGAATTGAAATTTACCAGTGTGTTTGTGACTCATGATCAAGAAGAAGCAATGGAAGTTGCTGATAGAATTGTGGTAATGAGCCAAGGCCATATCGAGCAAGTTGGTACACCGGATGAAATTTGGCAGCACCCTGAAACTCGTTTTGTATTAGAGTTTATGGGAGAAGTTAATCAACTTCACGGTCATATCAAAGGTGCTCAGCTACAGATCGATGGTTATGATTTTCCATTACATCATACGAGTGCTCATCAAGGCGAAGTGGATGTATTCTTACGCCCTTGGGATATCAGTTTAGTTAAAGAGGCTGATGAGCAACATCGTTTACCAATTCGCGTAATTGAATCAGGTCCTAGAGGTCATTTTTGGCAGCTAACCGTCCAGCCGATAGGTTGGGGAAATGAACCTTTATCCGTAGTGTGGCAATCCTCTCACTCAATTCCAATGAGGGGGGAACAATATTTCCTTGGTAGTCATAAGGCCAAAATCTATCAAGGTGAAAATGAACTGTTTTTTCCCCAGCTAGCCCAAAGCGCTTAATATCCAATCAGTTACAATTGCGCCAATAAAACGATTTTATTGGCGCAATCCTCGTCTGTTATCTAAATTAGTTGTAAGCCCAATCGATTTTATTAATTATTGATATCTAAGTGAATTTTTTTCATGCGAACTATTTAAGCATAATAGGATATCATTTATAACCATAAGAAAGCGCATTAGAGATAAATGAAATAAGGAATCGATAGTGGCAACTCTGGAACAATTTATTGGTAACACGCCTTTAGTTAAACTTCAGCGCTTAACTGATGGGGTAAATGCTGAAATTTGGGTAAAACTAGAAGGCAATAACCCTGCTGGTTCAGTAAAAGATCGCGCTGCGTTTTCAATGATCACCGAAGCAGAAAAACGAGGTGAAATAACACCCGGTGATACATTGATAGAAGCGACAAGTGGTAACACCGGTATCGCACTTGCCATGATCGCAGCTGTTAAAGGTTATAAACTGAAACTATTGATGCCTGAAAATATGAGTAAAGAGCGCCAAGCATCCATGAAAGCGTATGGCGCTGAATTAATTTTAGTCAGTACAGCAGTGGGTATGGAAGGCGCTCGTGATTTAGCTCAGGAAATGGAATCACGTGGAGAAGGGAAGGTACTCGACCAATTTAATAATCCTGATAACCCTCTAGCACACTTTAACACCACTGGACCAGAAATTTGGCAACAAACACAAGGGCGTATTACGCACTTTGTTTCAAGTATGGGGACAACAGGTACCATTACGGGTGTGAGCCGTTATTTAAAATCACAGTCGCAAGATATACAAGTTGTTGGATTACAACCCGCAGAAAAAAGCCAAATCCCAGGTATTCGCCGCTGGTCACCAGACTATCTTCCGGGTATTTTTGACCAAAACTTAGTTGATAGTGTGTTAGATATCAATCAGCAAGAGGCTGAAGACACGATGAGGGCGCTTGCCAAACGTGAAGGTATCTTTTGTGGTGTTAGCTCTGGTGGAGCGGTTGCAGGGGCGCTGAGAGTCGCTAAAGCGGAGCCTAATGCCGTGATTGTGGCGATTATTTGTGACCGAGGCGACCGTTATCTCTCAACAGGTGTGTTTGATTAGTCGCTGAATATCATAAAAAAACCATCAGTAGCATAAGCTATCTGATGGTTTTATTCTATCGTCAAAGACGATGAGATTATTTCTTAACGCGCATCACAACGGTTTCACCAACAGTCACGGTACCGCTAAGCTTAGTCAGTTCTTTAATTTCATCCATGTTAGAAATAACGACAGGGGTTAAAACTGATTTTGCTTTCTCTTCTAGTAATGCGAGATCAAACTCGATAACTAAATCGCCTTTTTTAACTGTTTGGCCTTCTTCAGCAATACGCTTAAAGCCTTCACCTTTTAGCTCAACAGTATCAATACCGAAGTGAACAAATAGTTCAATGCCATCATCCGATTCAATGGAAAACGCATGGTTAGTTTCAAAAATCTTACCAATAGTCCCATCTACAGGAGCGACAATTTTGTTACCCGCAGGTTTGATAGCAATACCATCACCAACAATTTTCTCAGCGAAAACAACGTCGGGAACGTCTTCAATATTGACGATTTCACCTGATAAAGGTGCGATAATTTCAATACTGCCACTGCTATTTTTATCATCCGAAACCAGTGATTTCAGTTTGTCAAACAGACCCATGGATCTTCTCCTAATCGTTTTATATGGGACCGAAACTAATGTGCTGTTTCTATTGTGCTACCCCTAGCATAACGTTTTTTCTTGGATAAAGGTATCGACAAGTTTCATTAATTCATCCGCAGTAGGTTGAGCAAGTGCCTGTTCAGCTAATGCTTTAGTATCTGCAAAGTTTGCATTACGAATTAATTTTTTAATACGAGGGATTGCAATTGCACTCATACTAAACTCATCTAATCCCATGCCAAGCAACAATAAGGTTGCACGTTCGTCTCCTGCTAGCTCGCCACACATTCCTGTCCATTTACCTTCCGCATGTGATGCGTCAATAACCTGTTTAATTAGGTTTAAAACCGCAGGTGACATCGGATTGTAGAGGTGAGAAATCAGCTCATTACCACGGTCAACAGCTAGAGTATATTGAGTGAGATCGTTCGTCCCAATACTGAAAAAGTCAACTTCTTTCGCTAAATGATGAGCAATCACTGCGGCCGCTGGTGTTTCCACCATGACACCAACCTCAATTGATTCATCAAAGGCTTTGCCTTCTTCACGTAATTGACCTTTTAGCATCTCAAGTTCTGCTTTTAGTTCACGCACTTCCTCAACGGAAATAATCATCGGGAACATAATACGCAGTTTACCAAAACTTGAGGCTCTTAAAATAGCTCTTAACTGAGAATGTAGAATTTCTTTACGATCAAGGCAAATACGAATTGCACGCCAACCTAAGAATGGATTCTCTTCTTTAGGTAAGTTCATGTATGGTAAATCTTTATCACCACCAATATCCATGGTACGTACAATGACCGCTTGGCTGCCCATGGCTTCAGCAACCGCTTTATACGCTTGGAACTGCTCTTCTTCGGTTGGCAGAGAATCTCTGTCCATAAATAAGAATTCTGTGCGGTATAAACCAACACCTTCAGCCCCATTGCGTTCTGCGCCCGCAACATCACGTACCGTACCAATGTTTGCACACACTTCGACTTGATGGCCATCAAGTGTGATTGCTGGCAAATCTTTTAGCTTAGCAAGCTCATTTTTTTCTTGTTGGTATTCTTCATTGAATTTTTTCAGTTTATCAATTTCTTGATCTGATGGATTCAAATAAATGTGGTTATTTACGCCATCCAGGATGATGTAGTCGCCATTTTTAATTTTCGTTGTGGCATCTGAAGTACCAACAATTGCAGGTAGTTCAAGTGAACGCGCCATAATAGATGTATGCGAGGTGCGGCCACCTAAATCAGTGATAAAACCGAGCACTTTATCAAGATTCAGTTGCGCGGTTTCAGAAGGGGTCAAGTCAGCAGCGACAAGGATCACTTCTTTATCGATAGCGCTTAAATCAACAATTGGCATGCGCAGGATGTTTTTTAATAAACGCTTACCAATATCACGTACATCTGCTGCACGTTCTTTCAAATACTCATCATCAAGTGCTTCAAGGGCTTGTGCTTGATCTTCAATCACAGAATGAACAGCGGCATCCGCTGTTTTTTTGTCACTTTTAATTAGCGTAACAATTTCTTGCTCAAGCTCTTCATCTTCCAACAGCATAATATGGCCTTCAAAAATCTCAGCTTTTTCTGCACCAAGGTTTTTTTCGGCTTTTTCTTTGATGAGGCTGAGTTGTTCGGCTGATTTGTTGCGTCCATCAATAAAGCGTTGGATCTCGGTTTCTATCTGGTCATCAGCAATTTTTTTAGTGCTAACAATGATAGGGTCTTCTTTGAGGAGTAAAGCCTGACCAAAAGCAAAACCTGGGGATACTAAAATTCCTGAAATCATATTATTACCTTACTACTGCGGCTCGGTGTTCTGATGTTGAAGAGATAACAGCAAGCTTGTCAATCTGTAAACTGATATCCCTAAATGTAGACTCGCAATACTTCAAGCTGCGGCGTCTTGCTTTAAGATATGGTGGCTATGCTTATTGGGACTAGTCACATAATTGTCGATGATCCTAGGTCGTTACGCACTTGCCACCTCGCTACATTGCAAAATATTTAGAGCTAAATATTTAGGGATGGAGAATTAACTCAGTAACACTGGTTCTCTTGCTCGGCAAGATTATTCCAGCTCACCCATCAGTTTAACTAAATGTTCTACTGCTTGTTTTTCATCTTCACCTTCGGCTGAAATGGTTACAACAGTACCTTGAGTTAACCCCAGAGTTTGTAGCTTGAATAGGCTTTTTGCGCTGGCTGATTTGCCACCTGAAATCAAAGTGATATCAGAAGTGAATGCTTTAGCTTCTTTCACAAATTGAGCGGCAGGGCGTGTATGTAAGCCATTTGGTGCTGTAATAGTGACTTCTTGCTGGAACATATTATTTCCTCAATAACTTAGTTTTTTATTAGTGTAGTTGATTTAACTTAGGTTTGTATACTCACTTGTCATACGACAGTTTCAAGTTGAACTGTGCATGACTGAGTGTGCCTAGTTAGATTATTAACGGTTAAAAAGGTTTCCGACTTTGTCGAATATCAACCTTTTTTCAGTTTACAGCCTAAATAATACCAGTTCGACAATCAAATTTTTTGATTTAAATTGGATTAATTTCGAGGCTCAAAATAATTACTATGTTTAATACTAGACCCTCGATTAGAAATCATCTCAATACGTGCTAAAGTTTGATCCATACCACAAAAAAAGCACCAACAAGGTGCTTTTTTAACGAATAGTTAACGCTTTTAAAATTAATCTGCTGCAAGATCGGCGAATAACACAGTTGAAAGATAACGCTCACCCGAAGAAGGTAATATCACAACGATATTTTTATCTTTAAACTCAGGTTCTGCTGCCAATTTAACGGCGGCAGCAACAGCAGCGCCTGAAGAGATCCCCGCAAGAATGCCTTCATTTTCCATTAACGCGCGTGCAGTTTTGATAGCTTCGTCATCACTGATTTTAAATACTTTATCAATCAGTGAAACATCCAAGTTACCTGGAATAAATCCAGCCCCAATGCCTTGAATTTTATGAGGACCTGGTTTCACCTCTTCACCCGCTAGCGTTTGGCTGATCACCGGTGAGGTTTCTGGCTCAACAGCAACGATAGTGACATCTTTGCCTTTAGTTTTCTTTAAATAACGGCCAATTCCTGTGATAGTTCCGCCGGTTCCAACGCCCGCAATAACGGCATCTACTTGACCGTCGGTATCTTCCCAAATTTCAGGTCCTGTGGTTTTTTCGTGAATTTCAGGGTTTGCTGGGTTATTAAACTGCTGTAGCAAAATATATTTATTTGTGTCACTTTTAACGATTTCTTCTGCTTTTTCGATAGCGCCTTTCATACCTTTAGCGCCTTCAGTTAAAACAAGGTTGGCGCCGAGTGCTTTTAGCAGTTTGCGTCGTTCAATACTCATCGTTTCAGGCATGGTTAGGGTTAATTTATAACCTCTTGCAGCTGCAACATAAGCTAATGCAATACCTGTATTACCACTAGTTGGTTCAACGAGTTCTTTATCTTGAGTTAGAATTCCTTTTTTCTCAGCATCCCAAATCATATTCGCACCAATACGACATTTGACGCTAAAACTTGGATTGCGCGATTCAACTTTCGCTAAAATATTGCCATTTCCGAAATGTTTTAAGCGTACTAATGGGGTATGACCAATGGTTAGCGAATTATCATCATAAATTTTACTCATGGGATATCCTTATAATAGTCAATTAGGGCCGAGAATTGGATGTAAGGTTGATCCCAAAATACGCGAACAAACCTTTATTGCAAATATGAATTACCTATATACTTATATCTTTAAGTTATTTTGAACAGATATATTTTAGTAAAAGGTTATGACAAAAATGGCGAATATAGCAAGAGAACAAAGGGAGGAATGAGTAAAAACGCGAGCTATTTATCAATAACATCGCGTTTTATTGTAGAGAGATTAGTAACGTGCGTAGCGAGCGCGATAACGGTCAACCCACATTAAGGTTGCGCCACATACAGCGACAGGCATGATCAGCAAGTTAAGGATTGGGATCATCATCAATACGCTAACTGCACCGCCAAATTGAATATTATTCATACGGTCTTTTGACAACGCTTGTTTCATATCGTTAAAGCCAACACGATGGTTATCAAACGGGTAGTCACAATACTGAATTGACATCATCCAAGCGCCGAATAGGAACCAAAGAATTGGTGCAACGGTTTGCCCGATACCTGGGATGAAAAACAAAATGAGTAAACCAATAGCGCGGGGTAGGTAGTAGCCAATTCTCACGAACTCACGTTTTATCATTCGTGGAACGTCTTTTGCGACATCAATGATGCCCCCATCAGGTGCAGGGATACCGGTTAACTCAGACTCAAGTTTTTCAGATAGCCAACCGTTAAATGGTGCTGCGATAATATTGGCAACGGTACTAAAAAAATAAGTAAATATGAGCAAGATTGATATAACAGCAATTGGCCAAATGAGATAATCAAGCCATTGTAGCCAGCTTGGGATATAACTCATGACTTGAGCAATCCAGTCGCCGAGCTTGCTATATAACCACCAAAATGCGCCACCAAGTAAAATAATATTGGCTAAAAGCGGCAAAATAACAAAACGTTTAATTCCTGGGCGCGTGACTAAGCGCCATCCTTGTGCGAAGTAGTAAAAGCCTGAATGGCTTTTTTGTTGCGGATCTGTCGATTGGATCATACTTCTTCTTCTCTCCTTTACGGTTGACCATGTATCATATAGGTAGGATTTTAGGCTGGCTAGTCAGTATTTGCTTAAAAAAACAGCAAACGAAAGCAGAATTGTCTCTTTCTTATAAGAAAATCGTTCAGAGGGTTGCACTTAGCACGTTTGCCAAATAATCTTAAGGTATATCCGTCATATTTTAAGTTGCGTTTATGTTGACGGTACTTAGCTGTATGAATGCCTTAAAATTATAAATTACTGTAGTTTTATGGTAGATTTTACAGCTTGTTAGCTCGCAGCTTAAAATATTTGGGCTTCGTTTTTGCCGTGGTGGCATTATCATTCAACAACTAGAGATAGCAGCGATGCAGGATTTGCGTCTGATATTAGTGGTCGTAGGTGCGATAGCCATAGTTGCGCTGTTACTGCATGGTCTATGGACCAGCCGTAAAGAGCGCTCAAAGTTATTCCGTGATCGTCCCGTAAAACGCCGAAAACATGACAGTCAGGAGAAATCGTCAGATTATGATGATGATTCTGCATTATTCAATGAAACTGAAGCACAAGAGAAACCTATCTCTCAGCCTGCGGTTTCTGAACCTGTGCGTCAGGTAAAGGAAGAACGTCGTGTCGAGCCTGATTTGCCACCCATTACACCTTCTGCTCATGATACCGAACCTGTATTAAATATTACGCCAGCGCGTTCAGAGCCTATTGTGTCTGATGTCGCTCCACAGGTCGATATTGTGAACGAACAATCTGCTGCGAAAGTCACAACTTCCCAGCCATCTGCTGCTGTGCGTACCCCGCATACGCCAGAGCAACCAGAATTCAATTTCGATATTAATGACAATCAAGAGGAGCAACAGCCGATACACCATGAACAGGAACAGGCGCACACTGAGAAGAAAACTGAACAACCGCAAAGTGAATCTCCAACGAACAACAAGGAGACGGTTCTGGTTCTTCATGTAGCTGCTCATCAAGGCCAAGTTTTACAAGGTGAAGTGCTGTTACAAAGTATCTTACAAGCAGGGTTCCAGTTTGGTGAAATGCGTATTTTCCATCGCCATGTGCACCCTTCGGGGACTGGCCCTGTGCTGTTTAGCCTTGCAAATATGGTTAAACCGGGTTCATTTGATCCTGAGACCATGTCTGAGTTTACGACGCCGGGTGTCTCCATGTTTATGATGGTGCCATCTTATGGTGATGCAAGCCAAAACTTCAAGTTAATGCTACAGGCAGCACAACGCATCGCTTCAGATGCGGGCGGTGTTGTCCTTGATGATGAGCGTAAAATGTTAACACCTCAAAAAATAGAGGTGTATCATGCTCGAATTCGCAATACACTAAATTAATTATCAGAACGACCGAAACCCCCCTTAATTGGGGGGTTTACATTTATGGGTGAAACATGACGACAAAATCACATCTCGATGCGCTCAAACAGCAATTACGTTATCACGAATATCAATATCATGTATTAGATGCGCCTGAAATTCCGGATGCTGAATATGACAAACTCATGCAAGAACTCAAAGCCATCGAAGCAGAGCATCCTGAATGGATAACTAGCGACTCGCCGACACAGCGTGTTGGTGCAGCACCACTAGCTGCATTTGATACTGTTCGTCATGAAATACCGATGTTATCGCTTGATAATGTGTTTGATGAGGAAAGCTACCTTGCGTTTGATAAACGCGTTAGAGATCGATTGAAAGACCAACAAGAGCAAACTTTTTGCTGTGAATTAAAACTCGATGGCCTCGCGGTAAGTTTATTATATGAAAATGGCGAGCTGACCCAAGCAGCAACGAGAGGCGATGGCACTGTTGGCGAAAATATCACATCGAATGTGAGAACGATCCGTGCTATTCCACTGCGTTTAATCGGAGATAACATTCCTGCCCGCGTAGAAATTCGTGGTGAAGTGTTTATGCCACAAAAAGGATTTGAAGCCCTCAATGAGGAAGCTCGCCGTACAGGTGGTAAAGTGTTTGCTAACCCCCGAAATGCAGCCGCAGGCTCATTACGTCAGCTTGATCCTCGCATCACCGCAAAAAGACCACTGACTTTTTATTGTTATGGTGTAGGTTTAGTGGAGGGTGAAACATTACCAGATACCCATTATGAGCGTTTGATGCAATTTAAAGCGTGGGGCTTACCTGTTAGTGATTATGTTCAACTGAAAACTGGCCATAAAGCGGTATTAGATTTTTATCATGAAATAGAAAGAATTCGCCCATCGCTTGGTTTTGATATTGATGGGGTCGTGATCAAAATTAACTCGATTGCGACTCAAGAGCAATTAGGCTTTGTATCTCGTGCTCCTCGTTGGGCTACCGCGTTTAAATTCCCTGCGCAAGAACAAATGACCTTATTAAAAGACGTTGAATTTCAAGTAGGGCGTACTGGAGCCATTACACCCGTTGCGCGCTTAGAACCTGTTCAGGTTGCTGGTGTGATAGTCAGTAATGCGACACTACATAATGCAGATGAAATAGAACGTTTAGGCGTACATATTGGTGATACAGTGGTGATCCGCCGAGCAGGTGATGTGATCCCGCAAATTGTTAGCGTAGTTGGATCAGAACGACCAGCAGATAGTCGTGAAATCGTATTCCCAACTCATTGTCCAGTCTGTGGTTCAGATGTCGAACGCATAGAAGGCGAAGCTGTTGCGCGTTGTACTGGTGGTCTGATTTGTGGCGCCCAGCGCAAAGAAGCATTAAAACATTTTGTGTCACGCCGTGCTATGGATGTCGATGGCATGGGAGACAAAATTATCGACCAACTGGTTGAAAAAGAGTATGTAAAAACACCCGCAGATTTATATCAATTGAGTGCAGGTATTCTCACCGGGCTGGATAGAATGGGGCCTAAATCGGCACAGAATTTAGTGGATGCTTTAGAGAAATCGAAAGCAACGACACTCGCACGTTTTATTTATGCTTTAGGTATTCGTGAGGTTGGAGAAGCAACAGCGGCGAATCTCGCGTCGCATTACGGTACCCTTGAAGCCGTGATGGCAGCAGATGAAGAGTCACTAAAAACAGTACAAGATATTGGTCACGTTGTGGCTAAGCATGTGGTTAATTTCTTCCGTGAAGAGCATAACCAAGCGGTGATCCAAGATTTGCTAAATAAAGCGAATATTCACTGGCCACAAGCAGTTGCGATAGATGTCAGCAGTATTGATAGCCCATTTGCAGGGAAAACAGTGGTATTAACCGGATCGATGAGCCGCTTAACCCGCGATGAAGCAAAAGATAAGTTGGTCGCATTAGGGGCTAAGGTTGCTGGTAGTGTTTCGAAGAAAACTGATTTAGTGATTGCAGGGGAAGCGGCAGGCTCCAAACTGGCTAAAGCAAATGAATTGGGTATTCAAGTCATTGATGAAGATGAGCTTATTCGTTTGCTAGGTTCTTGATTTTCTACTATAGTTTTTGAGTGTCATCATCTGAAAATAGGTGATGACATGACCTATATCAACTTATAGGTTAACAGTCAGTATTTCCGCTTAAAGTGTGATCGGCATTAGCTTTCTACAAAATACAATGTATCCATTTTCATGCTAATGTGACGGTTGTCGCATTTAAATGTCGCCTATTACATAGAATATACACATAAACCGCTTTGTTTAAATTTGTTGGAGTCGCATATGACCTCGATCCTGCATTTTGTTTTATCTCTTGTTGTAATTGGCGCTCTTGCGACATTAGCAAGTAGTAACCGTAAGGCAATCCGACTACGTTATGTTGTACAATTACTGGTTATTCAAGTTGCATTAGCTTATTTCTTCTTGCACTCTGATGTAGGTTCTTCGTTTGTATTAGGCGTCGCAGGTGTCTTTGAACACTTATTAGGATATGCAGCTGAAGGGACTAAATTTATCTTTGGTGGCATGATCGAAGGCCATTTAGCGTTCTTCTTCTTGCAAGTTCTTTGTCCTATCATCTTTATTTCAGCACTGATCGGTATTTTACAGCATATCAAAGTGTTACCTATTGTGATCCGCATCATTGGTACCGTGCTATCTAAAGTGAATGGCATGGGAAAATTGGAGTCATTTAACGCGGTTAGTTCATTATTACTCGGACAGTCTGAAAACTTTATTGCTTATAAAGACCAACTAGGCAAAATGTCAGAACGCAGAATGTACACCATGGCGGCGACTGCAATGTCGACAGTTTCAATGTCAATTGTGGGTGCTTACATGACAATGTTAGAACCTCGCTATGTAGTTGCAGCGTTGGTGCTGAACATGTTTGGTACTTTCGTTGTACTTTCACTGATTAACCCATATCCACCAGAAGCAGAAGAAGAGTTGCAAATGAGCAACATTCATGAAGGTCAAAGCTTCTTTGAAATGCTGGGTGAATATATTCTTGCTGGTTTTAAAGTCGCGATTATTGTTTCTGCTATGCTGATCGGCTTCATTGCTTTGATTGCAATGGTGAATGGTATTTGTGTTGCGCTGTTCGATATTAAATTCCAAACAATGCTAGGTTATGTATTTTATCCTTTTGCTTGGATACTCGGCATTCCTGCTGATGAAGCTTTACAAGTAGGCGGTATCATGGCAGTGAAAATGGTGACGAATGAATTTGTTGCTATGGGGGATTTACAAGCAGCGGCGGCGGCACTTTCTCCTCGCTCCGTGGGTATTTTATCGGTATTCTTAGTTTCTTTTGCTAACTTCTCATCAATTGGTATTGTAGCAGGCGCAATCAAAGGCTTGAATGAGAAGCAAGGTAATACCGTTGCTCGCTTTGGTTTAAAACTTCTGTTTGGTTCAACATTAGTTAGCTTTTTATCAGCGGCGGTTGTTGGGCTCATTCTATAACGCTAATAAAAATGTTAAAATGACTAACGGCATTCATTATGAATGCCGTTTTTGCTTGGAGAGAAAATGGAAAAACAAGATCTTATCGATATAGCAAATACGCAAATGCCATTTGGGAAATACAAAGGTATAACCTTAGTCGATCTCCCTGAGGAGTACTTGTTGTGGTTCTATAAGAAAGGTGAGTTCCCGAAAGGGCGACTTGGGCAATTAATGGAAATGGCATTAGGGCTTAAAATAGAAGGGCTGGATAGCCTTGTAAAGCCGTTAAAACGTGTCTGACTTACTCGTCATACTTCAAGTTGTTATGTTCAATCACATTACTCGCCTAATGTTAACTTGAATTCTTTAGAGTAGTGATTGAAATTAGATATGAGGATTTGGTGGAGCTAAGCGGGATCGAACCGCTGACCTCTTGCATGCCATGCAAGCGCTCTCCCAGCTGAGCTATAGCCCCAATAGATTTGATTTTGGATAAACACCTAACAGGGAATTAGGTGGTGGAGCTAAGCGGGATCGAACCGCTGACCTCTTGCATGCCATGCAAGCGCTCTCCCAACTGAGCTATAGCCCCAACAAAATCTATGGACGGAGGGCATGATATTCAAGCAATGTCAGGGTGTCAATCAAATAATGTGGTTTTGAGTTTAACTGCTGAATTATAGAGCATTTAAACAGCAAATCAGTGGGATGGGTTGGATTTTGAGAGATCCCTATGCCGCCATATACAGCATAGGGAAGTGCTGATAATTATTGAGCTGATGCTTCACGTTCAGCGATAAAAGCAAGTGCTTTATCAATACGAGCAACAGAGCGTGCTTGACCAATAGCATGGACAGTCACATCTAAAGCAGGCGATTGGCCTGCACCTGTTACTGCAACGCGCAATGGCATACCCACTTTACCCATACCGACTTCAAGCTCAGTCGCAGTCTGCTCAATAGCTTGATGAACGTTTTCAGCCGTCCACTCAGTGATAGCGGCCAGTTTCTGTTTCACCGTTTCTAATGGCTGGCGAGCAACTGGGCGCAAATGTTTTTTCGCAGCATCTGCATCGAACTCATTAAACTCTTCATAGAAATAATGGCAAGACTCGGCCATTTCTTTGAGTGTTTTACAGCGTTCGCCGAGTAATTTCACTAGTTCAGCCAATTGTGGCCCATTTTGTGTATCAATATTTTGTTGCTCAATATGCCATGCAAGGTGAACAGCAACTTCTTCAGCTGGCAAGTGGTTAATATAATGGTGATTTAACCAAAGCAATTTATCTGTATTGAACGCACTTGCTGATTTGCTAATGGCATCTAAGCTGAAGTAGTTGATCATTTCTTCACGGGTGAAAATTTCCTGATCACCATGTGACCACCCTAAACGTACTAAATAATTAAGTAGAGCTTCAGGTAAATAGCCTTCATCACGATATTGCATCACGCTAACTGCGCCATGGCGTTTAGACAGTTTTTTACCGTCGTCACCTAAGATCATGGAAACGTGAGCGTACTCAGGTACAGGTGCACCCAAAGCTTTTAATATATTGATCTGGCGAGGAGTATTGTTGATGTGATCTTCACCGCGGATCACATGGGTAATTTCCATGTCCCAGTCATCAATAACGACACAGAAGTTATAAGTTGGTGAACCATCAGTGCGGCGAATAATAAGGTCATCAAGCTCTTGGTTACTAAATTCGATAGGGCCACGAATGTTATCATCAAAGATAACAGAACCTTCTTGTGGGTTGCGAAAACGCACCACATGAGGCTCATCTGCTGTGTGATTATGAGCATGGTCACGGCAGCAACCATCGTAGCGAGGTTTTTCACCTGAAGCCATTTGCTGGTCACGTAGCGCTTCTAAACGTTCTTTTGAGCAATAGCAACGATAGGCAGTGCCTGCATCAAGCATTTGATCAATGACATCGTTATAGCGATCAAAGCGCTTAGTTTGGTAGTAAGGGCCTTCATCCCAATTTAAATTTAACCAGTTCATACCATCCATAATGGCATCGATAGCTTCCTGAGTTGAACGTTCTAAGTCGGTATCTTCGATACGTAGAACAAACTCGCCTTGATTATGGCGGCTGAATAACCAGGAATAAAGCGCGGTACGCGCTCCACCAACATGTAAATAACCTGTTGGACTAGGTGCAAAACGGGTTTTAATTTTACTCATCGAGATTGCCTTAATTGCGATACGGGTTTCTAACGTGCCTATACTCTAAATAATTCGAGGTGCAGCGAGGCGACAAGTGAGCGAGTCGCTGAAAGCATACATGGGTATGTGACTAGTAAAAGAGGGCGTAGTCACCATACCTTAACGAAAAGCGCTGCAACTTGAAGTATGACGAGTATAAAATGTAGTTCTATTCTATCACTCTACAGTGATACCTCAATAAAGTTATCTGTAGTTAGATAAATAAAATCTGTTTAAAGAAGCAAATAGCCATTTTTTACCAGCATAAAAATAATTTTCGACTAATATTGTTTTTGTTAGGTGGTATAAATCAACCTGATTCTGGTTAAATAAGATTCTTTTCTGATGAATATTGGTACATCTTGCTTATTTTTACAACGAACAGAAAAAATCTATTCAAAAACCGTTGACTCAGAACGAGGGATCCCTATAATGCACCTCCATCGACGACAGGGCGATTAGCTCAGTTGGTAGAGCATCTCCCTTACAAGGAGGAGGTCACTGGTTCGAACCCGGTATCGCCCACCACTGTCGACGATAAAGAAGTACTTAGTAGTAAGCAGTAAATAAATGGGCGATTAGCTCAGTTGGTAGAGCATCTCCCTTACAAGGAGGAGGTCACTGGTTCGAGCCCGGTATCGCCCACCATTTATTTACCCAATATGTGAAACTTGTCATGAAGTGGGCGATTAGCTCAGTTGGTAGAGCATCTCCCTTACAAGGAGGAGGTCACTGGTTCGAACCCGGTATCGCCCACCACTTCATTAGTTAGTCGCATTATATCAATTTAGATTTATAGATGGGTCGTTAGCTCAGTCGGTAGAGCAGTTGACTTTTAATCAATTGGTCGCAGGTTCGAATCCTGCACGACCCACCATCTAAAGATACAAAACCAATCATTTTTAAGATGGGTTGTTGGCTCAGTCAGTAGATTATTGTGTTTTTCAAGATGGTTGCAGGTTTGACCCGTAAGGGTAAGTCCGAAGGACTAAAATACTGTACGTATATCAAGCATTTTTAGTATCAAAATTCAACGATGGGTCGTTAGCTCAGTTGGTAGAGCAGTTGACTTTTAATCAATTGGTCGCAGGTTCGAATCCTGCACGACCCACCATCTAAACAACCTCTTCTATTCTTAATCCCCAAAAAAGATCCTTGCATGTTGCACGTAGAGTGCGGGTGAGAAGCTGCGTTCAGGTTCGAGCCGAGCGAAGCGAGACAGCGTTGCGCTTGCGCAACGACCCGAAGGGTGAGGCCATCGGCCGAGTCATCCTGCACGACCCACCATCTAAACAACCTCCTCTATTCTTAATCCCCAAAAAAGATCCTTGCATATTGCACGTAGAGTGCGGGTGAGAAGCTGCGTTCAGGTTCGAGCCGAGCGAAGCGAGACAGCGTTGCGCTTGCGCAACGACCCGAAGGGCGAGGCCATCGGGCGAGTCATCCTGCACGACCCACCATCTAAAGAAACACTCCGTTCTTAATCCCAAAAAAAGATCCTTGCATGCTGTACGTAGAGTGCGGGTGAGAAGCTCTACGATTGATTCTCTCTCAAACGTCTACATCATACCTAGAATAGATACCAAACATACATCCAAATGATTTACAGCGAAGCTATAGCGCTTTTAATGGCTTTACCAACATATGTACTCAATTGGTTTGTATTCACAATATTTCAACTCACAGCAATTTTAGCTAAAGTTAGGGGTTGGCTATTTATCTGTATTTCTCGGTGTTCATTGATTTGTGATCTAGAGATGTTGGTTTGAATCATCATTTTGATGACTATATTCTCATTGTCACATTAGCAAACAAATTAATGCTCCTCCTGTAATATATACATACTACCCACTAAGCCATTCCATATTGTTATGTTTGCATAAGAGATAAAGAGATGAGCTTTGTCATTTAAATTAAATTGTAGTGCCCTCAGTCAACCCTTGTGAAGTTTTCTAAGCTAATTAGCATTATTAGTTGTCAGAGGAGGGATGAGACATTCAAGATACCTTACAGGTTGTTTAATTTAATACTGTG
Organism: Providencia sp. PROV236; assembly: GCF_033676985.1. Lineage (NCBI taxonomy): Bacteria > Pseudomonadati > Pseudomonadota > Gammaproteobacteria > Enterobacterales > Morganellaceae > Providencia > Providencia sp. PROV236. The sequence continues at coordinate 1,638,207 of NZ_CP096297.1, forward strand.
GTTTACCACAATGATAAAATACCATGCTAAACATAAATCAAAAACAAAAATACTTATTAATATGACAATAGGGAATGTAAATATACTGTTTAAAGATATATATGGATCATTCTTTTATTGTAACGTGACGTTATTTTTTTTTACAATTTAATTGTAAACAGTTTGATGTTAAGGAGTCCGTATTCGTTAATATGCTATTAATTTAGCATAGAGTGATAGAGCATGTATAAAGACATTCAAATAGTTTAAGAGTTGAGGCTTTAGGTATATAAAATACACAGTTCAATAAAAGATAGTCTAACAAATTTTTTAGCTTGTAATTACTCTAATAGTGAGTTATGGAACACTGCATTGTTGTATCTCTTGTGGTTCTATTAAAATTATTACGAAGTAAGGGAAATTTACTATTGTGTAAGAGAATTAGGAGTTAAGCATAAATAGCTAGTTTTTAGGATTAAGTCGGTTTCTTTTGGGCTAATTTGGTAAGAATTATATTGGGTATTACTCAATAGTCAGTGATTTATAATGCGATAAAAATCTACAAAGGTAAATTTTATGGAGATAAATTCTTACTGTTTAGTTTATGGGGTGAATATACAGTAGCTCTATCATATTTAGATTTGTTTTTTAACATAAAAAACTGTGTATTTCAAAGAATTTAAATTTTTATTTTTTGTGATATGCTTCATGTATAGCAAACCAAAAAGATACATAACGTTAATGTTTTGTTATGTTTAGTGAGCTAGCTATAGTTTTTCTTATGCTACTTTAAAAATTCAGTGTTTTTTGTCGATTGTAACAAAAAGACTATTGATATAAGCTATTGATATTTAAGATATCAAAATGATAATATGGGAATAATTTCTCTTTTTTACTTTGTTTTACACTATTTGTGTGTTTATCGTATTGTGTGTATTCATTTTATGAATATCGGTTTCAAAAATCATTAATACTGTTACAGTATTAAATTATTCTGTTTATTTCCGTTATTTTTAGATTATTTATCGGGTAAATAAGGTTAATTTAGGTTTAAATTTTGTGGTTACCTGCGGGACTATGTTTGCCTAGAACAACAACTATTAATTGTTAAATGCTTTAATTTATTGAAAGTAAAGGAAAATCCTCATTTTTAAGGCATTTTGTGATTATGATAATATTTAGTTACATAGTTGCAATGTCATTTTTGGATTAGTTGAAACTAATTATATTGCTAGTATATCATCCCTCTCAAGATATAGGCTGAATCGTCGTTAATACATCCAAATGGCTATATCATAAATAAAGATAACAATAGAAAAACACAGAGAATCACCTGCTGATTTTTTATTTCATTAATAATATAAGTTGAAGCGAGAATGTTTATGAATACAAAATATCCTGTCGCTTGTGCAGTTGGACAAAAAATTAAATCGTTAAGAAAGTCTCAAGGCTATACTGTTTTTCAGTTAGCTAAAGAGATTGATATCAGCGAGCAACAACTATTCCGTTATGAACGTGGAGTAAACCGTATAGATATCGACTGTTTAGTAAGAGTACTGAAAGTATTAGATGTAAATATGGGGGAATTCTTTAGTGAAGTCCTTCAAGATGATACCCATGCAAGTGAAGATAAAGAATCTAAAGGGTTTGACGACTCTATTTATTCTCTTATCTAACTATTGATTATATATGTTCCAAAGTGGAACTTAATTAAGTAATCTAGAACTTAATTGTTTCAATTAAGAACATTATATAAATAGACATTGAGAACTTTCTCTATTGTACTATCAATAAATACTGCATCTGTCATTATTTATATACTATGAAATAAAAGCCCTCTCATGGGCTTTTATTTTTTTATGGTCAGAAATACCGAATATCATATGAGTGGAAATAAAAAATTACTGGATGCTCCAGAGATAATAAAGTGAAAAACAATGATTTTAAGTAAATATATTGATATAGGGGATGTCAATGTCAGCTAATTCATACTCCCATAATTCATGTTGTAGCGCTTTTCGTTAAGGCGTACTGATTATGTCCACTTACGCTAGTTACGTATTTCCTATGTTCCTAGCGCCTCGTTGACTTGGTCTTCTAACTACGCCTTGAATTATTTAGAGTATATAATCAAAAATGGCGTTTAGATTTTTACTAGCTATCCTCTAAAGGTATTGGCTCTAATACCACCGTGACTATCCGTGAACCAATCATCTCACGGATCCTCATCTGTAAAGACGTCAAGCTAATTACCATGCCCTGCGTTGGTTCTCCAGTTGAGATACTATAAATAAACTGATCTAGCGTTTGTATGTTCTCATTATCAATTTGAATGCCATAAGATTCATAAATTTCATCAAGCCTTGTTGTTCCTTTTAGGCTAAGCCCTGTTGATGGTAGCTCTATGGGCATTAACTCGGAAGAAATCTTTTCAGAGAATAGACGCTCGAGAAAAAGACGATTTTCAGGTTTCAGGACGACAAATAAATGATCATTGGCAAGTAACTTTGTTGAACCTCTAGGAGGAAGAACGCTCTTACCGCGAGTGATCATGGCAATAACGGTTTGGTCAGGTAAAGCCAATTGTGATAAACGGCGGTCAACAGCAGAGCAATCTTCACCTAAAGTATATTCGACAAGATCTGCATCAATTTGATCGACAGCTGTGATATCAAGCGTTGCGGCTGGAAGAAGAGGAGGGGGCTGCATCAAATTCAGTTTGCGGGCGACATAAGGTAAAGTTGAGCCTTGTAATGTAGCCGATATTAACACCACAAAAAACACCACATCAAAAATTAGATTTGCTCCAGGTAAGCCATAAATAAAAGGAAAGATGGCTAATATAATAGGGACAGAGCCGCGCAGACCAACCCAAGAGACTAATGTGATCTCTTCGCGATTGAACCCAAATAATTTTAACACAGGAACAACAGCAATTGGGCGAGCAATAAAGGTTAATACCAGTGCAATAACTAGCCCTTCAAACCACACTTCCAGTAATGAACTTGGGTTGACTAACAAGCCTAACATGACGAACATGATAATTTGGCTTAGCCAAGCTAACCCATCATGAAATAAGAAAGTATTGCGCTGAAAAACAAAACGAGCATTACCGATAACGACGCCAGTCACAAAAATTGATAAGAAACCACTACCTTGTAAATTGCTTGCAATACCAAAGGATAGTAAGCCACAAGCTGCTACTAATACAGGGTAAAGTCCTGTGGCCAGTAATTTAATCTTATTAATAATTTTGATCGATAGCCAGCCAACGCTTAGACCAACTAAGGTACCAATCCCCATTTGACTGATAAATAATAATAGTAGCTCGCTACCTGAAGCTTGCTGGTTCATTAGTAATTGTAACAGGCCGACGGTTAAAAAAATTGCCATCGGGTCGTTAGTGGCACTTTCAATCTCTAAAGTTGATTGCAAACGTTCATTAAGATAGATCCCTGCATTACGTAATAATGAAAAAACGGCAGCGGCATCCGTTGACCCCACAATTGCGCCAAGTAAAAGGCCTTCAAGTAGCGGTATACCTAAAATGTACGCCGCAGCTAATCCTGTAATACCTGCGGTGACTAATACACCAAATGTAGCGAGAGTGAATGCGGGTTTCCAAACAAGGCGAATAGATTTCACCGAAGTTTGCAAACCCCCATCAAATAAGATCAGTGCTAATGCTAGAGAACCAACGGCATAAGAGACGTTAACATTGTTAAACGCAATTTGGCCAATGCCATCTTCCCCTGCTAGCATGCCGATGAATAGGAACATAACCAGCATTGGCAAGCCTAGCCGAGCCGAGAGTTTACTGGAAAAAATACCCAGTAAGATGAGTATAGAAGTGAGTAATATTAACTGTTCAATTGTTAGCATAATCAGATTTAAGTTAGGGGGTGAGTAACACGCTGATAATGTATCATTGTTGCGAGTAAGGTCATCAGCAATGAAAATAAAACAATTAAGATAGTACTATGGCTGAAAACACAATAATTTTAATTTAATCGTTATATCACTATGATTATACAACAGATAAAAACAAATAAATTGACATATAACTGTATTTTTAAATCAGATGATGTCTTCATATGATAATTTTATTGACTAATTAATAATGTTTAGTACTTGAATTCCTTTAATAATTAATTTATTTAATGTATTTTGATTTTTTGTTTATGTGATTATATTAATTTCATGCTAATCAATCAATTATGTTCTAGTGTGGTTTCTGCATGATAGGATGAGTGAACAATAGTAGGAGAGGGAGAGGAGAAAAATGACCGATAAGTGCGGTTCATACCGGTCATTGTGTTATCAATGATATCTTGCCCTTTTAGCGAGATAATCACCGATCATCTGCATTCCTTGTACAATGATGACCAATGTCACAACGGTAATCGCCATCGCAACATTATCAAAGCGTTGATAGCCATAGTTAAGTGCTAAATCGCCAACACCACCACCACCGACAGCACCTGCCATTGCTGTTGCGCCAACGAGTGTGATACTGGCAGCCGTTAAACTTAGGATCAGAGATGATTTGGCCTCAGGTAAAATAAAGTGCCAAACAATCTGCCAATTGGTTGCTCCCATAGCATCAGCCGCTTCAATAATCCCCGAATGAACGCTTAACAAAGAATTTTCAATTAAACGTGAAGTATAGGGAGCAATATAGATCACTAAAGGTACGATCGCTGCGGTTGTGCCGATTGAAGTGCCAACCATCAGTCGAGTAAGAGGGATCATAGCGACTAATAAAATAATAAAAGGCAATGAACGAATAGTGTTAATAATTGGGTTGATAATGCGGTATATCCATTTGTTTTCCCATATACCATCAGGTCGAGTGACCACTAAAACGATACCTAACAAAATACCTAGTAATGAGCCAATCACCAGCGCAATAGAAACCATGGTAAAGGTTTCGGACATTGCGAGGAAAAATTGTTTACTGGTTAATGCCGTATCAAACCATTGTGTCATAGAGCCCCCTTACTGACTGCAACGCCACGCTGGCGCAAAAATTCAATGCCATCACGAATATTGTTTTCTTCACCAACAATTTGTACAAACATACTGCCTAAAACTACGCCACTGATTTCTTTCATGTTGGCAAATAAAATATTAATTTTTACTTTATCTTGTAATATCAGCTCATTGACCACGGGCTGTTGTGCCGAAGCACCTAAAAACTCTAAGCGATAAACATTGTGTTGATGTTCTAAATTATCTAATACGCGTTTAGGTATTTCCTCATTGAGTACTGTACGCACAAATTTCTGTGTTGTCGGTTGTTGCGGGTTTGCAAATATATCGAGGACTGAGCCTTCTTCAACAACACGACCATTTTCCATCACAGCTACGCGGTGGCAGATTTGTTCAATCACTTCCATTTCATGAGTAACTAATAAAATAGTAATTTTTTGCTCTCTATTGATTTTTTTGAGCAATGATAAAATCGATAATGTGGTCTGTGGATCTAATGCCGATGTGGCTTCGTCACATAATAAAATTTTGGGATTATTAATTAATGCACGAGCAATACCCACTCGCTGCTTTTGTCCACCAGAAAGCTGCCCCGGGTATTGATGTTTTTTATCGCTCAGTTCTACATAAGCTAAAATATCATCAATACGTCGTTCGATTTCTTGTTTACTCACACCAGATAACAGTAATGGCATGGCAATATTTTGGGCAACAGTCTTGGTTTCTAATAAATTAAAATGTTGAAAAATCATGCCAATACTTTTTTTATGAGCTCGAATTTCTGCCGCACTGTGATGTGCGATATTTTGCCCATTAATGATCACTTCACCTGAAGAGGGTTTTTCTAGCTGATTCACTAAGCGGATCAGAGTACTTTTACCCGCACCGCTATAGCCAATAAAACCGAAAATTTCACCTTCATTAATTTGTAAATTAACATTTTGCAGTGCGGTTAGTGACTGGCCTTCTTTTTGATAGATTTTTTCGATGTTTTTAAATGTAATCATAATTACTCCACACTATCCGCTTGGGTGATCCGTAAGCGATAAGGGAGTGCTGGTTGCCACTCATCTCCTAGTAGTTCAGCTTCAGTACTGTCTTTCACCTGTTGCAAGTGTTGTTGTTGATGAGCAAGATAAAGCTTAGCAGCAATATGCTCTGCAAGTTTTAGTGCGCCAGTATTGGTATTAGGGATTAAACCAATAATCGGCCCCATGCTGAGTGATGCCGCTAAATTAAAGCAATACAGATTACTTAATTCAGATAGATGACAGTTTTCTTTTGGCAGAAACTCAAAGTTAGCACCTAAATAAGGATATAAAGCAAATTCACTGTTCTCTTCATCGCTAGGAGGACTATAAACTTCTCCCCATGTACGAATAAAAGGGGTAACTTTGCTAAATGCAGTATGTTTCTGCCAGTTTAAGCGGTAGCCAGTGGCTAAGATCAGATAATCAGCAATATACTCGCCAGTGGTTGTATCAATATGCAGTTTATTATTTTTTACTGTGATCTGCTTGATTTGAGTATCGAAATTAAAATAAGCATTATCATGGCAAGATACTCTCAGCGTGCTGCCATGCGGTGCTGGAGTCTTGGCTTTAACAACATAGTCGCTGTAATGCCATTTTTGAGCGTCAGTAAATTGACTATAGGCTTCGGTAAACCCAGGGTTTCCAGCAACTTTACCGCGATTAACTCTTGGCATATCTTTCGCTCGGATCAGTAATTCAACCGAGCGAGCACCGTGTTCTAATGCAGTAGCTGAGCTATCCATTGCACCAGCGCTGTAGCCAACTACAGCAATATCTAATCCATTGAAACGGCTATAATCACTCCCTGCGTAAGAATGTTCCCAATAATGATTAGGAATAGTATCCATAAATGCAGGAATATTAGGTTCACTGAATGACTCCATACCTGTGGCAAGGATCACATGTTGCGCTTGATAGCGTTGTTCTCCGTCTGGCGTCTTAAAAGTGAGTATATAACCTTGTGCACTTAATTCAGTATCAATTAATTGATATTGATTCAGTACATAAGGTGCGGTCATTTTTTTGAACCATTGAAGATATTCGCCCCATTGCAGGCGTGGAATTTTATCTAGTAAATCCCACTGTTCATCACCGAACTGTGCCTTAAACCAAGCTTGAAACGTCAGTGAAGGTGAGGCAAGTGCGGGGCCAACAACATGTTTTGGTGAACGTAATGTTTCCATTAACGCAGGGGTTTGCCATGGACCTTCTCTTCCTGCAACGGCTTGATCAAATACAACGGATCCAATTCCTTGTAATTTAAGAGCAAAAGCGGCAGTGATACCTGACATTCCAGCGCCAATGATCGCTACATCCAATTGATGATGCGAATGATTTGGCGTTAATGACCAATTTGTTAGCGGTAAATTAAGGTATTGCAAATCACGACGAATTTGCTCTTCCAGAGCCTTTAAACCATTATACGAGGTCATTGGTTTACTCCTTATTTTCTTCGATTTGAAATGGCTCACCTAAAGAAAGCATCAAACGGTTTGCCCAAGAGAAAAACGCAGTAGACTGAATGAGATCGAGTAATTCGAGTTCAGATAATCCCAATTTCCTCAATAAAACAATTTGCTGATGGTTAGCTTGTATCGGTGTAGCAGAAAGCGCAGTTGCTAGGTCGGTGATTGCGGTTAGGCGCTCATCGAAACCGTCGGCAAGTGCTGAGCCAACTGGTGTCGCTAATAACTTTTCAACATCAGTACGACGATCTTTAGCGTATTGACTGGCTTTACGTGCATGAACTGAAGCACAGTAAATACAACCATTAACTTTACTTGCTGCTGCTGCGGCAAATTCACGCTCCCAGCGAGGTAGGCCACCGGCGGTATAAAAAACACCGCGATCAATTAAGGTACGAATTTCCAGAATTTTGCTTTGATGAGCAAGCAATAAAAAATATTCAGAGTTTAGTTGTCCAAACTTTTTCATCACTTGTGTTTCGTCGGCATCAAGAGTTTGAGGATCACGAGCGTTGAGCCATGCTTCCCAACCAAGTTGTTCTTGGGTGAATGCGGTTGGAGAAGGTTTTCCTTGATGTGTTTGTGGGTGATTATTCCACTGCCCAGCAGTAATCAAGGGTGTGTGAATATGTGATGGCTCATGCTGTTGTAGCAATCGCAATCCTTCTATCAAGCGAGCTTGGTAAGTAACAAAGGTAATTAATTGAGCGAGTAAAATGATGTCACTTTCAATCCACCCATGGTGAGTTAAAGCATTGAGTAGCTGATAATCAGTTTGTTTGGGGTGGTTAACCAGTGTTTGTAAATATTTTTCGGCAGCTTTAAAGGCGGGATCAGTTAAATTGAGGGGATGCTGACCTAAAGATTGCTGATAAAAATACGCCAGTGTTGCACTACCTGTTTGCTCGGCCACAATACTCGCGAAGTGATATTTTATTTCAGGTGTTAAACGAGAAGAATCTACGGAAAAAATAATATCAAAAGCGGCTTGAGTATTGTCAGTCGCAGCTGCTCGTTCATTTCTGGTAATTGCTAAATTTGACTCTGGTGTTAGTTCAATGAGTTCATTAATTAAATCATTATTTGGAATAGACATCTTACAATTCTCTTTATATACATTTTTATCTTATTTATTCATTACATAACAAGAAACCCATTATTCGAACGAACAAATCGCTATATCCATATTCCTAAATGTTATTAAAATGGCTTTATATATAATATTAGTAATAAGTTATAGCGATATGTTATAAATCAGATGAAATAATTATGATTATACTGACCCTATTATTTACACAGGGTCGTAACATCATGTTGAAACAAAAAATAAAATATTTAGCTTTAGTTGCCACAGCAGTGATTGCATTGGCTGCATGTAATGATAATAACGAGAAAAATAACCCAAATAAGAAGGAAATAACCATCGGCTTTGGCGTTGGTAATTATATTGATCAAGTCGAAAAAGGAATCGTTCCGATATTAGAAAAAAAAGGTTATAAAGTTACCTTGCGACAATTTTCACAAAATAGGCAAATAAACCCCGCATTTGAAGAGGGATCCATTGACGCTTCAGTAAATCAAAGCCGAGCTTATATGGAAGCGTATAATAAGAAAAATAATATCAATATGGTTGCCTTAGCAGATTCCCCAAGCGCACCACAAAGTTTACGTTCTAACAAACATAAATCATTGAATGAAGTAAAAGATGGTATGATTGTCGCATTATCTAATGATCCGGTAAACGCAGAGCGTGGAGCTCGAATTTTAGAGCAATTAGGTTGGATAAAAATAAAGCCTAATACCAATACATTAACTTTTAGCGTGAATGATATAGAGCCTGCTAAATATAATTTAGATATCCGTGAAACAGATGCTGCGCAAGGTCTACGTTTATTAGATGATGTTGATTTTGTTGTGGTAAATGGTAACTATGTTGCGAGTGCAGGCCAGCGTATTGCGGATGGATTAGTGATTGAAGACTCGCCTTTAGAGCATCGTGTTATTGTGACAGTAATGCAAGATAATGTGAACTCTCAATGGGCAAAAGATTTAAAAGATGCTTTCGAGTCAAAAGAATATGCGGATTATATTCGTTCACAACGCATATATGATGGCTTTATTGAGCCTGAAGTATGGAATAAGTAACTAACAAAATCCTAGTCTACTTTTTATTGTTAATTATGGCCACCTAGTATGTTATTAGGTGGTTTTTTATTATTTTAATATGGTTGGAAATAACAGTGATGTAATATGAAAAATATTCGTCTTGTATTGATGGACAAAGTGTTTATTTTTAGTTAATTAATAAAGGCATTGCTATACTTCAGATAGTCGTGCTTTGGGTGATGAAGTTCACCGGTTGTCTAGCTATACATCTCATTATTTTAAGTATAAAAATAATAACTGAGCAAATACATCGCAAAAGGGAAAATCTATGTCTAACGAATTATTGAATGCCCTAAATTTATTAAAGTCAAAAAAGTGGGTCGATTTAACACATAGTTTTGATCAAGATTCACCACGTTTTTTTATGTTCGAAGCAGCGAAATTTCAGACATTATTCGATTATAAAGATGGTTTTTTTGCACAGCAATTTACTTTCCCCGGTCAATATGGCACGCATATTGATGCTCCATGCCATTTTGTACAAGGGAAACGTTATCTACACGAGTTAGAGCTTAAAGAGTTAGTTTTACCTTTGATCGTCATTGACCAATCACAGCGCGCTAAACAAGATCCAAACTTTGCTTTTTCGCGAGAAGATGTGCTTGATTTTGAAAAACAACATGGACAAATTGAAGCCGGAACTTTTGTTGCGTTGAGAACCGATTGGAGCCATCGCTGGCCATCACAGGAAGCAATGGATAATAAAGATACAGAGGGTAACAATCAAATTCCAGGTTGGGGAATGGATGCATTGACGTTTTTATTTGAAGAACGAGGTATTAAAGCGATTGGTCATGAGACTTTTGATACCGATTCAGCCCAAGATTTTCGGCGTAATAATGCTTTGCAAGGGGAATATTATGTGTTGGAACAAGATACATATCAGATTGAATTAATGACTAATCTTGATAAATTACCAACCCGAGGTGCTGTGATTTTTAATTTGGTCGCCAAACCTAACAATGCCAGTGGTTTCCCTGTTCGTTCTTTTGCAATCTTACCTTAAATTTAATTATCTAAATTTATCAGTGAATTATAGTCGTCACACACCGTGCCGCAGCCGTGTTGGCTGCGCGCACTCGCACGAGTCAAACACCTCAGTAGGCTTCTAGCTATATCTAGAATTATTTAGGATACGATAATAAAAGGCTGGCTGATAAATTTATCTTACTCCCTCTTAATTTATCCACTTCAATCGCATTTTTATGAATATCGTTCCTTAGAGCGATAGTCAGGTTTGGTAATTTGTTTCTATATTAACAAATAGACCCGTCATACTTCGAACTACAAGGTTTTCCGCTAAGGTATGGTGACTACGCAGATGTGAGTTAGTCGCATAATTTTTCTGTTCCTAGCTACATCTCGAATTGTTTAAAGTAAAAATTAACTTTGTATTAAGCATGAGTCGCGATAGGAGAGGGTATGGAAGCAAGAACCGTTGTTATTACAGGTGGTGGTACTGGAATCGGTGCTGCTTGTGCTCAGCTATTTACTCTTCAAGGTGACAAAGTTTTTATCATTGGGCGCCGTGCAGAACCCCTACAAAAAATTGCTCAAGAAACAGGCTCAATAGCCATTGTCGCTGATGTTTCTACTGCAACATCATGGGATGAGAACATTTTGCCACAGATTCAACAGTACACAGATAGAATTGATGTATTAATCTGCAATGCAGGAGGAATGGGGCTAGGGACGGTTGAGGATATGAGCGACCAACAATGGCGGCAAGCCATATCCGCTAATCTAGACAGTGCATTTGCTAGTATTCGTGGATGTTTACCCTTTTTAATACGGAATCAAGGCAACGTACTTTTCATTGGTTCATTAGCGTCTTTAGCTGCTGGCCCTGAAGCTTGTGGTTATGTTACAGCAAAGCATGCACTAATTGGACTCATGCGTTCTGTTGCTCGTGATTATGGAAGACAAGGGGTTAGAGCAAATGCAATTTGTCCCGGCTGGGTAAAAACACCAATGGCGGATGCAGAGATGCAGCCATTGATGGAACAACATCAGTTTTCATTGGATGAGGCTTATCGATATGTTTGCCGTGACGTGCCATTACAACGTCCAGCAAGTGCAAAAGAAATTGCTTTAGCATGCAAGTTTTTATGTTCGGCGGACGCTTCGATTATTACTGGTGCAGCACTGGTTATTGATGGTGGTGCAACAGTTGTCGATTTACCTACTCTCGCTTTTACCTAAGGAGCTATTATGATTGAAGAAGCTGCATTTATCCAAGTGGGCGCATTATCAGATGGTTTTGCACCGGATAGCTATATTTTAGAGGTCAGTAATAAATTAACAGGTAAGACATTTCAATTAAATTTTGCAGATACAATGCAACAAATAGCAGTCTCTTTTCCTGCTGATCAACAAATTAAATGGAAAGATGCTATTGTTGGTTGTAGGATTACTTCTATTCGGCCTGGGGTTTATTTTGTTAATTTTATTTCACCTGAAGATTGGCGTGTAGGGATTACTATTATTATTAACGAGCAAGATAATAACTGTGTCTTGCTTCAAGGCACTTTACCCACGGAAACTGATATACGTATTTCAGCCTTTAGTAAGGTTGAGCAAAATCTGCCATTAACGGATGTTAAAATCGGCATTCAATTTGGAACCCTTGATAATAAGCAAGGACAAGCACCGACTTATACCGCAGAGCTTATTGGTATGCGTAATATGTATACTTATAATCCTAAAGAGCGTTATGAGCATGTTTATCTGAATGAACAATTCTATGCGTGGCATTGTTTGGATGGTGTTGAAAAGGGGTTAGCGGATGTTGACCGTTGTCATTACATTAAAATATCAAATAATCTGTATTTATTTATCTGGCGTGAAAAAATTATCCCAACGTTAGGTATCATCTTGATTGACCTTAATGAAATGAGAACAGATGGTGGAATTATGGGGTATCAAGATCAGGGATTTAGTTCCATTAGTTTATTCCCTGTGGGGGCGCATGCAACGATATTAAATAAAACCGATTACCCTAAAGCGTAATCATTGTGATATTTCAAGTCGTAATGCTTTTCGTTAAGAGGGGCTGATCGTATATCCCATGCCTCTGAGCGAGTGACTTATTTTGTATTTAGCTGTGCTTATTATTATTTTAAATATAGATTGCCACTCGCAGCATATAGTGAGTGGCATCGTTTAATTAAATATTAATAATATGTGTAATAAGATATTAATTACTTACAGCATTAACGTTTTTTGTCAATTTAATTTTTATTCAAGATAAAAAGATACATCAATACTTCCACGGTACGCACCTGCTTTTACATTCCCATTTTGGCAAAGATTAAAGTATAAGTTTTGGCGTAAATTTGTAGTGGTAATATCTCCTAGTTTAATGCGGTCATAGTAAACTAATGCATCACTGTGACCATTTCGACAGATATCTGATGCCGGTGGTACCTTAGTGGTTACAATATAAGGGCGCTCAGTTGAGTTAGCTGAATTTCCTGACAAAGAATCCAAAGCCATTCCGGCAAGATTCGTACTTGATGTTGTTCCTGTACTATTTTGACCATGCAATTGCTGATTAGCCGATAACACCATAAGTAATTTGCCAGTTGTCACACAATCTAATGACAGTGTGGCGGGGCGGGTTTCCAATAGTTGATTGGCTTTATAACCAGCCAATTGATTGTTAAATACAATATTGGTTGCAGTCATCGGTTTAACAATACACGAATCTAAGGCTTCGATACTTAGAGTGCTATCATTTAATAATTGTGTATCTGCTGATGCCCATCCATATATAGAATATAAGTTACTATGGCCGAACCGTAATTGTTCATCAGTTGACAGTCTATAACGTCCTTTTGTTATCGTTGTCGGAGCTCCTGATTCGGAGCTAGCATAAGCAGAAAAACTGCTAATATCAGCTGTAATATTTCCTGTTCTATTCCGTGAATCAGGAATAAAATATTTCTCAATTGTAGAAGTATTATTTTCAAGCTTCCAGCCTAAAGAGTTTGTTTGATATAAATTACCACTTATTGTTCTTGAACGCTTAATAACAGCTCTTTTTGTGACATATGAGTAATTTGTATTATAAAATGAAGCGGATACAGTACCATTTAGAAGTAATACAATAATTTTATTTGGATCATTTTCGTTAATAAGTCTAATACCTGGGGCTCCTTCATACTTTGGAAAGTTGGAATTAATATAGCCACCACTTAGTGTTGAAAATTGTAAGTAAACAGCATTGCTTGGAAGCATCGGGTAGTTAACGTTAGGATCCTGCAGCGGAGACGTGCTTGAATAGTGCCACGAAGGGTGATAGCTCAAAAAAGCAGACTTTGCTGAAGGGTATAACTCTCCCAAATAGCCTGATTGTCCAGCTCGAACAGTGAGTTTATCCGCTGCTAGTGCTGGAAATTGTGTAGCAAATAGCAATGTGAATAGCAAGCTTGATGCTACACTGGATGAAAATGGAAAATAGGATTTTATTTTTTTCATGGTTATTCTCTTATCCGTCATTTGGCTTTAATGCTCTTTATTTACATTCAGCTATTAGCGTTCTAACTGGTGAATCAGCAGTTACCGCTATACTTTCTAATGATGTGTAACTAATTGAACATTGATCACCTTGATTACCCCATTTAATGTTTAGTTTTCCGGAATTAGGTAATCCACTCATGTACAACTGATTATTAGAACCAACGATACCTGTATTAATATCATCATCTTTATCGGCAGAAATAAGCGTTGCAATGGCACCGAATGGTGGTATTTTACCTGCTGTACTAATATGAATGATGGCTTGGTAGCCAATTTTGGTTTTAAAGTTACGTTTGATAATTGCACCTTCAGTTGGGTACACCATCATTGATGTATCTTTAAAAGTAATATCATCTGGTAACGTATTGACGTTGACAGAAATTTGGTTTGCTGTATTGCTCGCTAATTGTGGAATAATCGCATTACCAAAGCGGTCAAACTTGGCACCCATTGTTAGCTCTGCGCCTTTAGCACCATCAGCGGTAATAATAGCGACGGTATCTCCAATATTCGGGGACAATGAAATCCCATCAGAGTGAGCGATCATTCCACCACTCATACTTACGTTCATTGTGCGGTTTGTGTCAGAGTAACTGTAACCAGCTGAGAGCGTTGAATTATCTGCTGAATATGTACCATTTAAGCTACCACCGTAGTTACTTCCTTGACTATTGTAGTTTTGGTACAAACCGTAACTGAATTTATTTTCTAATGCACTTCCTGTCAAACCTGCTTGATTTCGTGTTTCGCCGTGGTTATCAATGCTAATACCGTAACGAGCGCTCATCGTTTGAGCCATTTCATTATTAGTCAGTAAGCTGAAGGGCACTGTAATATCTAAAGAAACCACACGGTTTTCAGGCCATGAGTTGTTGTAGCTTTTTACTCGGTCAACCATATAACTTAAGCTATAAGATATGCCTTTGTAATTATTATTGTATGACATACCGACAGAGGTATTTGAGCTTTGCCCACCCCAATTCTTCAATTATGATACGTGTTTGGCTTAAACCGACGCCTGCTTGAGTAGTAAATGAAAGAGTCAATAAGGTAAAAATTAAGAATTTTAATTTTATCATTTTTTATTTCCTTTATAGCAGGCAGTATATTGATACTGCCTGCTCAACTAGCTAATTAACTAAAGTAGTTATTAGTCGTATGCAACGCTAAAAGTAACTGGAACATTTAAACTCTGAGCGACAGCATCTTTAGAAGTTGCATATAAACCAGCTGTAACTTCAACGATATAGTCGTTATCACCTAAAATTTTCAGGTTATTGATAGTTGTTTGTGCGTTAGGTGCTAATTCAGTTGTACCTGCTTTTAGTTTAACGCCAATTTGTGATGCTTGAGCATCAGCAAACATATCAGAGTGACCCGCTAAAGCTTCACCACTTGTTAGGATTGAAACTTCTGTTGCAGTTGTATCATCAGAATAAGTTTTAGTACATTTATTTAATACTAAGTTAAAGTTTGATTCTGCTAATGCTTTATTGATATCAGTAATTTTTTCGATTGAGTGAGTACCTAAATTTACTAAAGATTTAGAAGCACTGATATCACATGTTGCTGCTACTAAGCGCGCGTTAAAATTAACAGTAGCATCTTGCGCTGCGAATGTTTGAGAAGATAGAGCTGCAACCGCAAATGTACCAATTAAAGCAATTTTATTTAATTTCATGATGATCTTCCTAAGTATGTGAAAAGCTAAATTTAAAATATATATTTACTTGTTTTTTTTGTGTTTCTATTAAATATAATTAGGTTAAGTAGTTTAACTAGGGCCTTGTTCCTTTTAATAATAATTATATGGGCTCCATTCCATATTTTATCAGTAACCGTTAATGTTGAATTTAATTAAGCAATATTAACGTCGAACCTACTTCACTTAGTGAAGTGTTTATTGTTATCTGATACAAATATTTAACATGCTCTAATTAATACCCCTTAATGATGCAAATATTTAATATGTTCTAATTGATATTTTTATAGTAAAAACACTTAGTGATTAACATATTGCGTGTTAAACTGGAATTAAATATGGCCCACTCGTTATTTAAGTAAACACATTTCAGTCAATGGATAAGAATTTTTTTAATCGGTTTTGTCTATTGATTTAATGATGAAACTTGACAAAACATTTAAAAATTTGACTTTGTAATTTTATAAATTAACAAGATATGTGAATAGTTCTTTTTGGAATGATGATGGGATTATCATATATTTTAAGTTTATTTTATTTGTTATTTTTTTAATTTAAGATTGATATTTTCATTTTGTTACACTATCGTTTTTTTTGAAATACATTTAGTTATAGGTGTTTGTTATACACTACTATTGTGAACACAGTAAATATACATAGTGGAATCTCTCCCTAATATGTCATCAATAAATAAAATAGCTTGGGTTTATTTTCTAATACAGTAGAACTTAATAATAGTGATCTAGATGTGCTAGGCATCAATATGATAGAAATGTGCAAAGATGTGAGGTGTTTATATTGCATGTTGATTTTATTTATAGAGTGGTAAGCGTTTTCTTAATCAAAATGTCCAAATATTTTAACAAATTAATATAATATGGACGAGTAGCTATACTTTCTTATGATATAAATTTTCGGAACATTCATTATGTATGTTCAGTGCATTCGAATTAAATATCAATAGGTTAGCTCGCCATAAAGTCCATCATTTATTCAAAAAGACTCAGCTTATGACATTATAATGAGTGAAAGTGATAGTAGTTAAGTGATAGTAGTTAAGTGATTTAGTTACCTCTTTAGATAATTATGCTATAGCTTGTAAAGTAGTTGCCAATTGCTGCTTGCAAAGGGAGTTCATTTTTATGGATAGCTTACCGTCAATTTTACGTTAGTATTAGTGAAATTTTTGTGTTTTTAATATACAAGGATAGGTAAAACAAAGTTACATGCTGTATCTAACACAGATTTATTATTGACATAATGATGAGGTGAGTATGACAGATGCATGGTGGAAAGAAACGGTTGTTTATCAAATTTATCCCAAAAGCTTTTGTGACGATAATGGTGATGGAATAGGCGATCTAGCAGGGATCATAAAAAAATTAGATTACATACAAGCTCTTGGGGTAAATGTTATTTGGCTATGCCCTATTTTTAAATCACCGATGAAAGATAATGGTTATGATATTTCTGATTATTCAACGGTTGATCCTATTTTTGGTGATAATGCGACGTTAGATAAGCTAATTGCGGAAGCAAAAAAGCGTGGCATAAAAATACTCCTCGATTTAGTTCTCAATCATTCATCAGATGAGCATCCATGGTTTAAAGCTGCACTCGCCGACCCAAATAGCCGATATGCCGATTACTATACATTTATAGAATGGGATAAATCGACCCCCCCTAACAATTTACGTAGCTATTTTGATTGCTCGGTATGGACGCATGTTCCAAACACTCATCGTTGGTATTTTAATTCTTTTGGGCCAGAACAGCCGGATCTTAACTGGGAAAACCCACAATTACGTCAAGAAATTATTGATATGATTAATGTGTGGATAAAAAAAGGAGTCGCGGGTTTTCGTATTGATGCGATTGGTAATTTAAAAAAATCACCAGAGGCACTTTCAGTTCATTATTTTGCACCTGATCATGAAGATAGTACCGCCTCCCTGATCCCTTGGGTTGTCAATCAACCTGGGATAGATAAATTTCTTAATCAACTTGCAGATAATACTTTTCGCCCCGCCAATTGTATGACTGTTGCTGAAATTGATGTTCCTGAAAAAGATCTCTATGACTATGTAGGAGAACATGGCTATTTTTCGATGGTATTTGATTTTAGCATTGCAAATCTTGATATTGATGAACAACCACCTTTTACATTAAAGCCAATTACTGGAAAACGGTTAAAGCCAGTTTTTATAAAAAGTCAGCTTGATACCCAACGGGTAGGTTGGGGGGCTCCATATCTGGAAAATCATGATCAACCACGTTCATTAAATAAATTTCTGCCAAAAGGCACTGAATCATCTTTAGTTGCAGCAAAAATGTTGGCGACTTTTTTGTTGATGCAACGTGGTACGCCATTTATTTATCAAGGACAAGAGATTGGTATGACTAACTGTGCCATGTCGATAGATGAGCATGATGATTTACATGTTTTTAAATTATATGAATGGGGATTACAACATAATTATGATCAGCAGAAGATGATAAGTTATTTTGCTGCACGTAGTAGAGATAATGCAAGAACGCCATTCCAATGGAATTCAGACTTGCACGCAGGGTTCACTTCTGCATCACCGTGGCTAAAAATCAATCCTAATTACACAACCATTAATGCTCAAGAACAGCAACAGCAAGCAGATTCTCTTTTTTCATTCTATCAACAGCTTATTTCTCTGAGATTACATTCTGAGATCAGAGACATTCTTATTCATGGTACTTTTATAGCGCTTGAGGCACCAGAAAATGTTATTGCCTACCGTAGAGTATTAAAAGATCAATGGGTAAATATTTATTGTAATTTCAATGATAAAAATGAGAAGGTTAATAGTCATATAAATAAACTATATTTGAGTAATATTAAAGATTTAAATATTGAAAGTGAACATATTGTGCTAAACCCTTACCAAGCGATCATTTTTAAATGACTATCTATTTATGTAAAAATAAAGCGGCAACCTAAAATATGGGTTGCTGAAAAATTAAAATCTATAATGTAGATTACTGTTTATTTATGTTGGGTTTAGTTTTAATGTAAAAAATATTCGAATTTTTAAATAACAAAAAAAACACACTATAATATTAACTGTAAAGTGGATGTGATTAGTATGGTAGTAGTTTAATCACATTTGTTTTTTTAATGCATTGATAATAAATGGAAACTTTAAACTCACAAATGGGGTTTTTAAGGTGTAATAACTTAAGGTGACTAATTGGGATGAAGTTTTAATAACTTATAAACTTCTCACTTTATGCTGAAAAGCTCTTGTAAATTAATATGCAAGGTTAGCTTTAGCGAACCTAACAGGCATTACGGTTATTTAATTTTTTAGAATAAGTACGGAAGTAGTTGAAAGAAAGTTTTAGTTCGTTTCGATAATCTTTTTTATACATTACTGATTTATAATTTGAGGATAAGTTTTTCATGAGAATATTTTTGCTCTGATGTACTGATATTTATGTGCTAGTTTAACTCAAACAAGTAAAACAAAGTTGTCAGCGGCTTAATTATTCTAGTAAGAGATATAACATCATGATTAATTAGGACGATATTCGACAATCATAAAGGGGATATTGATGATATGGCAAATATTCACACAAAGCCTATTGCTTGTCATAATAAATTTCATTCAATGATAGTTGTATTCCTCCTTTTCAACCAAAAAGGAAGATGAACAATGGCAAATGTTAACTTTAAATTAAGCGCGGGGCATTCAACGCCATTAGGCTGTGTGGCCGATAAAAATGGCGTCAATTTTGCACTTTATAGTGAAAAAGCTGAAAGAGTAGAGTTATGCTTATTTAGCCAACAGGGTGAAGAAATTCGTTATGACTTAATACGTGATGATAACCATATCTGGCATGGCTATTTATTGGGTGCTACAGCTGGTCTTCATTATGGTTATCGAGTGCATGGCCCTTGGCAGCCAGAACAAGGTTTGCGTTTTAACCCTAATAAACTACTGATTGACCCCTACAGTCGAGCTGTGAGTAGTAAAGTACAAGATGCACATCTATTTATTGATGGGATAGATAGTAGAAATGTAATTGATAATGGAAGCATTGCGCCTAAATCGATTGTTACACAAGACAATTATGATTGGGGGGATGATGAATTACTAAATACGCCGTGGTCACAGACGATCATTTATGAAGCGCATGTACGTGGCTTGACTCAATTACACCCTGATATTCCACAAGAGATCCGAGGTAGCTATGCGGCTATTGATCATCCAGTAATGATTAGCTATTTAAAACAACTGGGTATTACTGCTATTGAATTACTGCCCATACAATTTCACCTTGATGAGCCTCGTTTGCAAAAATTAAATTTAACCAATTATTGGGGTTATAACTCGTTAGCGCCATTTGCGATTGAACCGACATATTGGTCTGGTCGAGCTAATACCTCACCGCTAAACGAATTTCGAGACATGGTAAAAGCCTTACATCGTGCAGGTATTGAAATTATTTTAGATATTGTCTTCAATCATACCGCCGAATTAGATCTTTTAGGCCCCACATTGTCATTTAGAGGTATTGATAACAGTACTTATTATTGGTTGCAAGATAATGGTGATTATCATAATTGGACGGGGTGTGGAAATACACTGAATTTATCTCATCCAATGGTGAAACAGTGGGTGATAGATTGCCTACATTTTTGGGCAAATGAGTGTCATGTTGATGGTTTTCGTTTTGATCTAGCAACAGTACTCGGTAGAACGCCTGAATTTTCCTCAAATTCCCCATTATTAAGAGCAATTACTCAAGATCCTGTTTTATCCAAATTAAAACTCATTGCTGAACCATGGGATGTTGGGACTGGCGGTTATCAATTAGGTAACTTTCCGACTCCATTTGCGGAATGGAATGACCGTTTTCGTGATGATATCCGTCAATTTACCTTAAATAAAGGTGTCCCTTTAGGTACATTTGCGAGCCGCTTCGCAGGCTCTAGTGACATCTATCAACAGAGCCAGCGCTTACCTTATGTCTCTATCAATAAAATTACTTCTCATGATGGTTTTACTCTTCAAGATGTTGTGAGCTTCAATCATAAACACAATCAAGCTAATGGAGAAAGCAATACTGATGGTAGTAATAGTAATCACAGTAATAACCACGGTTTTGAAGGGATAACTGACGATCCTCAAATATTACAAAAAAGATCTCAAAGCCAACGGCATTTATTGACCTTTTTGATGTTATCACTGGGAACACCGATGTTGCTAGCTGGTGATGAACAAGGAAATAGCCAACAAGGAAATAACAATGCTTATTGTCAGGATTCTCCTGTAAGTTGGATTAATTGGCAAACAAGAGACGAAGAGTTGATCCAATTTACAAGTCGGTTGACAGCTTTAAGGCATAAAATAACCGCTCTAACTGAAGGTGAATGGTGGACAGGAAATTTTTCTAGTGAAAAGAATGCCGCTGATGTGGTTTGGCTCAATCAACATGGAGAGCCATTAACACCTGAACAATGGCAATGGCATGAAATATTACCGTTACAAATATTATTATCTGGTAAGTGGCTAATAATTATTAATTTTACAGAGCAGAACCAGCATATAACACTCCCCGCTGGTCATTGGGTGAACAGTGAGCCTTTTCTCTGTTCTAGTGAAATGATTGAAAAACACCAAAGTAATCCAAGAAATATTGATGTGTTAATTAATAATAATTTTAATCATTAAGTTTTTTGAGGGGGTTATATGCCAGAAAAGTTATTGGCTCAATCACAATCAAACTCTGCGCAACGTTTAATGTTAGCAAGGCAGTTACCTAATAAAACGGTGGCGTTGATCCTTGCTGGGGGGCGAGGAACACGCTTAAAAGCACTGACTAATAAGCAACCTAAGCCATCATTATTTTTTGGTGGAAAATTTAGAATTATTGATTTTACATTATCAAATTGCATCAATTCAGGTATTTACCGCGTAGGGGTGTTAACACAGTATTATTCGCATTCATTGATCCAACATATTCAAAGGAGTTGGTCATTTCTGAATGATAAAGCCAATGAGTTTATTGATATTTTACCTGCTGAGCAAAAGCAAGGGAATGATGGATGGTACCAAGGTACTGCTGATGCCATTTTTCAAAATTTAGATATCATTAGGCATTATCAAGCAAAATATATTTTGATTTTAGCGGGGGATCATATCTATAAGATGGATTACTCGCAAATGTTGCTCGACCATGTCGAAAAAGGCAGCAAATGCACGGTGGCTTGTATTGAAGTACCGCGAGATGAAGCTTCTGGATTTGGAATTATGGATATCGATGAAAACGAACGTATTATTCAATTTATCGAAAAACCAGAAAATCCACCATCGCTGCCTAGCAAACCTGATACTTCATTAGCCAGTATGGGAATTTATGTTTTTGATGCGCAATACCTATATCAATTACTGAAAGAAGAAAACATTCTTATAGAAACTCATCATGATTTTGGTAAAGATCTCATCCCAAAGGTAGTCGCACAAGGGGTAGCATGGGCACATCCATTTGCTCGTTCATGTGTCACATCTAATTTTAATGAAAAAATTCAGCCATATTGGCGTGATGTCGGCACTATCGACTCTTATTGGAATGCGAATATTGATTTAGTGTCTGCTGCACCTGAACTAGATATGTATGACCATAATTGGTCAATTCGTACAGCAATGTACCCGCTACCCCCCGCTAAATTTATTCAAGGTAGTTCAGGAACACAAGGTATGGTCATTAACTCGCTAATTAACTCTGGTTGTATAATTGCGGATTCAATGATTACTAACTCAGTTATTTTTCAAGAAACAAATATTGATGCTTTTTGCCAAATTGATTCTTCAGTGTTACTCCCTAAGGTACGTGTAGGGCGTGCTTGCCGCTTAAAACGTTGCATTATTGATAAAGGTTGCCATGTGCCAAGTGGATTGGTGGTAGGCGAAAATAAAGAAGAGGATGAACAGCGTTTTTATTGTTCAGAGGGTGGAGTGGTACTGATTACGCAGGAAATGTTGGCACAGCTTTGATGGTATAGAGGAATAAGATGGATAGGGAGAAAAGGGAAATGCATATCCTATCGACTTATTCTGAATTATTTCTCTCTGTTCGTACCATTTAGAAATGTATCGATTGCATTTAGTTGTATGATTTTTGTTTTTGCCACTGATATTTGTTGGCATGGGGGTATTGAGTACGAGTGAAATATACGATACCACCAATACTACCCCCAAAGATACGTTTATACCAGTATAGATTGGTTTAGCTAAGTTTAGTGCGATGCATTGCTGTGATTGGTTTTTTTGGAGGGTTTGTTTAGGTATGGATAGCTCTATTTAGTTGCTAATGGCGTCCCCTGCAGGAATCGAACCTACAACTAGCCCTTAGGAGGGGCTCGTTATATCCATTTAACTAAGGGGACTTTACCGCTAATGCCGCAGTGGTTGGCATTCTACTTCTGACTTCCTGTTGAATCAAGTTGTTACGTGGAATTTCTTTTATCAGAAGCTGCAAAAAGAGCTTTTAGTTGTTTTTTTGCTCAAGTGATGTTTTGGTTGACTGGTTAGATAAATAAGTTGTATGTGATAATTGGATAAATGAGAATTATACGTGTAAATCATAGTAATACTTAAAATAGTGTGCATTATCACTATGAATCTTCTACATTTTTGTGTTTCTTGCCCGATAAAAAGTGATTCTTACCTGTTTAATCACATTTCTTATAATGATGGATGCCATAAATAAGGTATAGTTAACATTATGGTTGCTTAGTTGTTCTTAGCACTCAAATTGATTAACAATTATATCTGTTTGGTTTTAATATAAACATATTAGCTTATAATTC
Organism: Providencia sp. PROV236; assembly: GCF_033676985.1. Taxonomy (NCBI): domain Bacteria; kingdom Pseudomonadati; phylum Pseudomonadota; class Gammaproteobacteria; order Enterobacterales; family Morganellaceae; genus Providencia; species Providencia sp. PROV236. Next base: position 1,661,913 of record NZ_CP096297.1, read on the forward strand.
GTAGAAAAGTGCCATGGCTGGTGGTGCAGGGGATGGAGAGTATTATGAAGTTTCGCATGAGTGGCGTTCTTCTTGCGGGAGTTTTGCTTGTTGGATGTTCGAGTTCAATAAACCCTGAAACTCAGGAACGTTCGGATCCGCTTGAAGGTTTTAACCGAGCGATGTTCAATTTTAACTACAATGTGTTAGACCCATACGTTTTAAGGCCTGTTGCAGTGGCTTGGCGTGATTATGTACCGATGCCTGCACGTAATGGTTTAACCAACTTTTTTGTTAACCTTGAAGAACCAGCCAGTATGCTGAATAGCTTCCTACGAGGCGAAGTCAGCCAAGGTTTTAAACATTTTAATCGCTTTTTCCTCAATACCGTTTTCGGAGTGGGGGGGCTTATCGACGTAGCTTCAATGGCAAACCCTCAGTTAGCGAAAGAAGAACCTAAACGTTTTGGTAATACTCTAGGTTACTATGATGTTGGCTATGGCCCATACGTCGTGTTACCCGGCTACGGTAGCTTTACGGTACGTGAAGAGGGGGGTAACTTAGTCGATGATCTATATCCGATGTTAAGTTATTTGACGTTCTGGATGTCAGCGGGTAAATGGGCGCTTGAAGGTATTGAAACCCGTTCACAATTACTCGATTCTGATGGTTTATTGAAGAACTCTTCAGATCCGTATTTGTTAATGAGGGAAGCCTATTTCCAACGTAATGATTTCTTATCGAGTGGTGGGGAATTAAAAGCGACGGTGAATCCTAATGCATCGGCAATCGAAGGTGATTTAGATTCTATTGATTAGTCTATGTGATTAACGTTATCACTCTCTTTTGTCATCAGACATTAGAGAGTGATAAAGATGTTATTCATTGCCTCGGTTTCCTCGAGAAGTTATTGCATCTACTAGTGCGATGACGCCTAATACGCCAATAAAGCCAACAGTAAATAAAGTTCCCATACTTTTCTCCTATGTGCTCATATCTGCCTCTTTATGATTAACGCTCGGCGTGTTAATGATGGCTTAACGTTAATGTGTTTTGCCCATACATCTATGCTGCCATGTTGAGCTATACAATAAACTTATTGTACATAGCGTTATGACAAGAACATGCAGGGTGTTGTGATGTTATGAAAAAGAATTGCAAAACTATTTACAACGAAATGGGTGTTTAAAAACAAATTGAAATAGTTTTACAGTGGTAGGCGTGGTGTAGGGACTGTTAACAGTTAATTTACAAGCCAGCCATAATTTAATTTATAGATTTATCTGGGCAGATGTCAAGTGCAACTCAGGCGAGAACTGCGTTTTCAAGGCTTTTTACGTAGTAGTAGGTAGGATATTTTGCTACCTTGATGATGATAATGTGCTTTCAATGTAGAAAATCAGGTTAATGCCAGTGATTTATAACTTAAAAATGAGGTTTTACAGATAGAAAAAGGTTTGTTTGTATTTGGGAAAAATAATAACAGGGGGATGCCCCTGTTATTTATGAGGCTCATATCAATTAAAATGTATAGTTGAAGTTTACGCCATACAGCCAAGCTGAACCTTCAGATTTAAACTCGTAGGCTGGCAGTGGCACAGCTGCGCTCTCGCTGAGTTTTTCGGAGATATTCACTTTCTTGCCATACATATAAGAGATACCAAGGTCAACGGAGGCGTTTTCATTAAATGCATAGGTTGTACCCGCACTTAACCAGTAGCGATCTTGGTCAGGAATAGAAATTGAGCGATATTTAGTTGGTACAGGGCTTTCATCGTAGGCAATACCGGTACGGAATGTCCAATTATCATCATAGAAGTAGGTGGTACCTAAAGCAAAGCGCCATGCATCTTTAAAGTTTTCTGCTTTGTGGAATAATAGTTCATTATCACTACTACGGTATGCGGTAAGATCTTTAAATTCACTCCATCCCGTGTAGGCAACGCTATAGTGTAATGCCCACTTTGGTGCAACTTTATGGTAACCAGAGAACTCCCAAATATCAGGTAAGTTCAGATCAAGTTTCCCTTTGATTTTCTCACCACCAGTTCCCACAAGGTCACCAGGTAGAGGCCCGCCATTTGGTAAACTAGTTGGTAAATCGTTTGAGTATTTACCATCTTCAAATTTGACCTTAACCTTTGAACGATAAGTCAAACTAAAGCGGTTATCAGGGTTTAATTCATAGAGGATCCCTGCGTTCCAGCCATAGCCCCAATCGTCACCCGTTAATTTTGCCATAGTGGTACTTGCTGGCAACGCAGGTAGGCCAAGCATCGGAGTTAGTCGACCAAGATCACCCGCATGACGTGTAATTTCTGCATCTGCATAAACAGCATCAACACCTAAACCAAAACTAAAGTTATCATTTAAGCGGTAAGCACCACTTAAGTTTAAATTCACGGTTTTTAGGTCAGTTTTACCGCCGATAGGGCCTGCGGCATAGTTTTTGTTGAAATCAGTTGCGAGCCCAAAGTTTGTCGTCATTGAGGTACCCACTGCCCATTTATCATTAATAGGGAAAATAAAGTGAGCATTAGGTACTACCGCACTTGGTGCGATATCATTCGCATTTAAATTACTACCGAGTGGGGAGGCTCCACGGCCTTTAATATCAACGCTCGGATCAATATACACCGCACCAACTGAAAGAGCAGGACGATCAAATAACATCATCGCTGCTGGGTTACGACTACCTTCACTTGCGTTATCGCCGATTGCACCTGCCCCAGAAAATGCACGTCCTAGCGCAGATGTGGAATATTCATTAAGCAAAAAACCAGCGGCTCCAGCGTTAGATGAAATCATTGCCACTGCTATTGCCAAAGCTGATCGAGTAAATAGGTTTTTCTGGCTCATGACCAAAACCCTCTTGTTTATTATTTATATTAGGCGACTTCTATCGCAAGAAGCGCAGAATTGTAGGGTCGCTTGCCTTTATGACAAATCAGACCAGTTACTAGAGTATAGGTCTGACCACCTTATGTGTTGCAAGTATGTTTTACAATTATCTCTGAATTGTTTTCAAAATTGCGATGTGTTTAACAAAATTGCAACATTGAATGGTGCCAATTTTACTTATAGCTGTAATTTATGGGGTTAGATCAAACTTATAGCAGATAGTCGGTGATAGCTTTGGTATACACTGGTTTTTCGCTGTTTTTCGGCGTTATGATAGCAGCTTAACAGTTTGTTGATTTGGAGAATAAAATGACTGATGCGATTAAGCGCTGTAGCGCAGAAGAGACAGCTGCTTGCTGTTGTGTGGATGTGGGCACAATCTTAGATAACAAAGATTGTACTGCATCATATCAGCATGTTTTCGCAAGCCAAGCAGAAGCGGAAGCCATGTTGAAACAGTTAACAGAAAAAGCTAAATCAGTTGAATCAGACCCTTGTATCATCAAACATTCGATAGCGAATGTTGAGGGCGGTGTTGAGCTATCAGCAGATTTCACATTTAGCTGTGAAGCAGAAAGTCTGATTTTTCAATTGGGCCTGCGCTAATCAATCAACTGATTAACTATTTGCGACCTTCGCTGTTGATTTATTGCACAATAGTGAAGGTTTCTTTATTTTCTTGCAATATCTATTTCCTACCTTAATTGTTCCAATCTTTCATTGATACTCATTAAGTTGTGTGCAAGCTCGCATTTTCTCAATATCACGGTTTTCTGAATGTAACCTTTATGTTAACAATGATAACAGGTCAGACCTCTTAGGGTTCAACAGTTGTGAAAGTATCGCTATTAAATTAGGTTTTTAGGTGCATATCTATTTATTACACCTAAATGTAAACAACGACGATATCTGTAGGGTCTATAAGCTAGAAAATTTTAGCGGGAGCTACCATGAATCAAACTTCCCATCATGGCGAAAGTAATTATTCAGCAAAAGAAAGGATCGCGATTGTGAGTGGTCTACGTCTACCTTTTGCTAAACAAGCGACAGCATACCAAGGGGTTGCCGCGGTTGATTTGGGAAAAGCGGTGGTTGCTGAATTACTCAACCGAAGTGGTATTGAGAAAGAGTTGATTGAGCAGTTGGTATTTGGGCAAGTTGTGCAAATGCCTGCTGCTCCAAATATTGCAAGGGAGATTGTGCTCGGGACGGGTATGAGTGTTTCAACGGATGCTTATAGCGTTTCACGAGCCTGTGCAACCAGTTTTCAAGCAATGGCTAATATTGCTGAAAGTATGATGGCTGGCCATATCTCCGTTGGTATTGCCGGTGGCGCCGATTCCTCTTCAGTTTTACCAATTGGCGTATCCAAAAAATTAGCTGCAACACTACTTTCTTTGAGTAAAGCTAAATCGTTAGGCCAAAAATTATCCCTTATCGCGAAATTACGTTTAAAGGATTTGTTACCCGTTGCACCAGCAGTCGCGGAGTATTCTACAGGGTTACGTATGGGGGATACCGCTGAACAAATGGCTAAAAGCTACCATATTAGCCGTGAACAACAGGATGAGTTGGCTCATCGTTCACATTTGCTGGCGGCGAAAGCATGGGAAAGTGGTGTATTAGAGCAAGAGGTGATGACCGCTTATATGCCACCTTTCAAACAAGCGTTTACTCAAGATAATAATATTCGTACAAACTCAGTTTTATCTTCTTATGCAAAATTAAAGCCTGCATTTGACCGTAAACATGGTTCTGTTACCGCGGCGAATAGTACTCCATTAACGGATGGCGCGGCTGCTGTTCTAATGATGACAGAGTCGCGAGCAAAAGCATTAGGTTATACACCATTAGGTTATATTCGTAGCTTTGCTTTTTCTGCGATTGATGTTTGGCAAGATATGTTACTAGGACCATCTTATGCAACGCCGATTGCACTGAAACGTGCAGGGCTGACATTGCAAGATCTCACCTTAATTGATATGCATGAAGCATTTGCAGCTCAGACGCTGGCAAATCTTAAATTATTCTCAAGTCGCCAATTTGCACAAGAAAAATTAGGATTAACCAAAGAAATTGGTGAAGTGGACATGGATAAATTTAATGTTTTGGGTGGTTCTATTGCTTATGGACACCCTTTTGCTGCGACAGGTGCTCGTATGGTAACGCAAACACTTCATGAACTTCGCCGGCGTGGCGGTGGGTTTGGCCTAACAACTGCATGTGCAGCGGGTGGCTTAGGTGCAGCAATGATTTTGGAGGTGGAATAATGACTGATTATTCTCCGCGAGAAATGCAAGGTGAAATCGCTAAGGGGGCATTTCGTCTTGAAGTTCATTCGCAAACTGTAGGGGTGATTTATATTGATGTCCCTAACGAAAAAGTGAACACCTTAAAGGCTGAATTTGCCCAGCAATTCCTTTCCATATTACAGCAGGCACAATCAACATCAGGCTTGAAAGGGCTGGTGATCACCTCTGGGAAGAAAGACAGCTTTATTGCTGGTGCTGATATTAGCATGATTGCTAATTGCACGAGTAAAGAAGAAGCCAGTGAACTTTCAAGAGAAGGTCATATTTTATTTGATAAATTAGAAAATTATCCATTGCCTATCATTGCTGCTATTCATGGGGCTTGCTTAGGAGGGGGCTTAGAGCTGGCATTAGCTTGCCACGCACGCGTTTGCTCGAATGATGATAAAACACGACTAGGTCTACCTGAAGTACAACTTGGGTTACTTCCAGGATCTGGTGGAACACAGCGGTTACCTAAATTAGTGGGTATTCCTAGTGCATTAGATATGATGCTGACAGGTAAGCAGTTACGCGCTAAGCAAGCTCAAAAAATCGGACTAGTGGATGATGTCGTACCTGAAACTATTTTGCTGGATGTTGCTATTCAAATGGCAAAGAAAGGTAAAATTCAGCGAGCTCCTATCCATTGGCAGCAAAGGTTGTTAAGCAGTAGATTATTACGCAATAAAGTATTTTCAACGGCTAAACAGACGGTGATGCGTAAAACCAAAGGGCACTATCCAGCACCTGAGAAGATAATTCAAGTTGTGAGAACAGGGGTCGAAAAAGGGGCTAAAGCGGGATATGATGCGGAAGCAAAAGCCTTTGGTGAGCTAGTGATGACTCCACAATCGGCAGCATTGCGCAGCCTCTTTTTTGCGACAACTTCATTAAAAAATGAAACGGGTTCAGCAGCGGTTCCTGCTAAATTTAAACAGATAGGTGTGTTAGGTGGTGGTTTGATGGGCGGAGGGATCGCTTATGTTACTGCAATGCGAGGTGATCTTGCTGTTCGTATCAAAGACATTAATGAGAGCGGTGTAGCGCAAGCACTGCGTTATAGCTGGGATCGGCTAACTCAGCGCGTGAATAAAAGGCGAATGCCTGCTCGTGAACGTGATGCAGTCATGGCGAAAATATCAGGTACTCTTGATTATCAAGGTTTTGAGCATACTGATATCGTTGTTGAGGCGGTATTTGAAGATCTCGCATTAAAGCAAAAAATGGTTGCGGAGATCCAAGATGTGACTAAAGGCCATGCTATTTTTGCTTCAAATACATCATCATTACCTATTAATCAGATTGCAGAAAAAGCCAAACACCCCGAAAAAGTGATTGGATTACATTATTTTAGCCCTGTAGATAAAATGCCTTTAGTGGAGGTGATCCCTCATCAGCAGACAGATGCTCAAACTATTGCAACGGCGGTCGCTTTAGCTAAAAAGCAGGGTAAAACAGCAATAGTCGTTGGTGATGACGCGGGGTTCTATGTTAACCGCATTTTAGCGCCTTATCTATGTGAAGCGGCTGAGTGTTTAATGCATGGCGAGTCAATTGAACATATTGATAGCGCGTTAGTCGATTTTGGGTTTCCTGTAGGGCCATTCAATCTGTTAGACGAAGTGGGTATTGATGTAGGGACAAAAATTCTTCCTATACTCGTCGAGCGTTTTGGAGAGCGTTTTATGGCTCCTGAACTTTTAGATAAAGTGAATAAAGATGGTCGTAAAGGTAAGAAAAATGGTAAAGGTTTTTATTTGTATGAGCATCAAGCGTCATCTAAGTTATTCTTTTGGAAAAAGGCTCATAAGCGCCAAGTTGATAAGAGCCTTTATTCATTAGTGGGTATTCATCCACAAAATCATTTAAGCAAAATTGATATTGCAGAACGTTGTGTGCTGTTAATGTTGAATGAAGCGGTACGATGTTTAGATGAAAAAATTATTCAAAATGCACGTGATGGAGATATCGGTGCTGTATTTGGAATTGGCTTTCCGCCATTCTTTGGTGGTCCTTTCCGCTATATGGATAGCTTGGGTATTCAAAAAACAGTTGATACGATGAATAACTTAGCTGAAAAATATGATGAAAAATTCAGACCTTGCGATCGATTGTGTCAAATGGCACAAAATAATGAGCAATTCTTCTCTGAGTAGAACATTGAATAGCGAAGAAAGGATAATGATCTAGGTGTAGTGAGTCAGGCTAGGATCAAATAAATAGAGTGCTAACCTGATAAAAAACCTGATGAATTTGCTTGTTATAGCAAACATCGGGTTTTTTTATGGTTAATTGTCGGGGAAATGAAAGCATCACAAAGTAGGTAAGATAGGATAAACAGTAACGTTAAGTTGACTGCAAAATCTAGATATATTTCAGACAAACTAAAAACAAAAAAACTACTTAAGTCATTTTATTTTTAAATGGTTTGATGCAGAATCACACATTCGGTGTGGTTAATGCTGATTTTTGCAACAATTGTGTTTTCAATAATTTGAAGCTTAGTTAGGTTGTTTTGCGTGAATGAATAATGCTTCAATAGAATATTATCATTTGATATATAAAGGTATTTTAATAAATAAGGTTAGCGAGTCTGGTGACTTAGTTAACCCAAATGGTGGATTATGCAAGTTTATATTATGCGTCATGGTGACGCGGCATTACAGGCTGCCAGTGATGCAGCGAGAGCGTTAACGCAAAAGGGAAGAGATGACTCAGCATTGATGGCTCAGTGGTTGAATAAACGTAACCCAGCAATTGATAATGTACTTGTCAGTCCTTATTTGCGGGCGCAACAAACGCTACAGGTGGTTAGGGAAAATTTAAGTCTTCCTATGCAGGCAGAAGTAATGGAGATGTTGACCCCGGGGGGAAATGCCACATTTGTAGCTGATCATATTCGTGATCTCACAGTGACGGGAGCAAATGCGGTATTAGTCGTTTCTCATTTGCCATTAGTTGGTTATTTAGTTTCTGAGTTGTGTCCACACGAGGCACCACCTATGTTTATTACTTCCTCAATCGCTTGTATTGAAATCGATGTGGGGCACCATAAAGCTCATTTAGACTGGATGCTTAGTCCATCACAATTATTCTCAATGAACCAATAGTTAACTAGCCCCTAAGGGGCTACTTTAAGTTAACGGATCTAACGCCTGATGCTTTCTTGGGTTTCAATGAGTAACAGAATTGAGGCGTTACCTCCCCATTCTTTAGGTGCTTGATGAAAGGCAATAATATCTGGATGCTGTGCCAACCAGAGCGGTGTTTGTTGCTTTAGGATATGTTTACCATGGCCATGCATAATACAAGCACAAAATATATTTTCACGTTTACATGCCGCAATTAATGCACCAATTTCTTGCTTAGCTTCCATTTGGGTCAAACCATGTAGATCAAGAAAGAGTTCCGGAACGTAATCTCCACGGCGTAACTTTTTTAATTCGTAAGGGCTTTCGCCGGGTTTTAGATAGCGAGTAGGGCCTTCATCTTCTAATTGAGGTTGGAACTCATCAGAAAAATAAAATGTTGCATCAATTTGTTCTTGTTGAACTTTTTTACTCGATGGCTGAGTCACTTTGGCACGAATAGGTGTATGTAAAATTTGATCTTGTTTTATCTTCTTTGCGCCCTGGATAGCTTCTTTAAACAGATGAATATCATCATCATTTAACCCAAATTTGTTTTTCATTATATTAACTGTCTTTTTTAGATAATTATATTTCTTTAAGTTTAACCTATTTTTGTCTCTTATTGTTAGAGGCGTAATTTCTAAGACTAAAATAACAAATTTTTAACTAAACTATCGAGTATACATTGACAAATCACGCTGTTTTGTCTAATTGTATATACATATCTATACCTGTTGTTTTGTTGCAACATTCAATGCATTTTTAAACCATAGGATTTGTTATGTCATTTAAAACCCTAGCTCAAGATGTTATCTGGCAAAATGGCCGTATTGCAACCATGGATCAGCAGTCTGATATTGCTTATGGATTGCTAGAAAATGTTGATATGGTGACACGCGGCAATCTGATTGTAGCGCTTGTTCCAGCAGGATCGCTTAATACTACAGATTGCCACGTTGTGGATTTAGCAGGGCGCTTAGTGACACCGGGTTTGATTGATTGTCATACACATTTAGTGTTTGGTGGTAACCGTGCGGCGGAATGGGAGCAACGCATGAATGGCGTTTCTTATGAAACGATAAGTCAGCAAGGGGGGGGCATTAACTCAACGGTGCGTGCGACTCGTTCATTGGATGAGGAGCAGCTTTTTCAGGTTTCTCAACCTCGGCTAGAGGCATTGATCCGTGAGGGTGTTACGACTATTGAGATGAAATCAGGCTATGGTTTAGATTTTGTCAGCGAACAAAAGCAATTATTAGTCGCTAAAAAACTCGCAGACTCTTACCCCGTTAGCGTCAGTTCTACATTATTATCGGCTCACACCGTTCCCCCTGAATATAAAGATAAAGCTGACGAATATATTGATCTTATTTGTAATGAGATTATGCCAGCTTTGTGGCAGCAAGGTTTATTTGAAGCCGTTGATGTGTTTTGTGAAAGTGTAGGTTTTTCTTTGGAGCAAAGCCATAAACTGTTTGCCGCAGCACAAAAATTAGGTATTCCAGTAAAAGGGCACGTAGAGCAACTGTCCAATCTCGGTGGTAGTGAGCTCGTCGCAAGTTTTAAAGGCTTATCGGTTGATCATATTGAGTATCTTGATCTCAATGGTATTCGTGCCTTAAAAGAAAGTGGAACGGTAGCGGTACTTTTACCGGGGGCATTTTACTTTTTACGGGAAACTAAATTACCACCAATTGAGCTGTTACGTGAACATAAGGTCCCGATGGCCGTATCGACAGATTTTAACCCAGGAACCAGCCCTTTTGCGTCATTGCGTATGATCATGAATATGGCAGCGGTATTGTTTAGATTAACACCTGAAGAAATTTGGGCCGGTGTGACATGTCACGCTGCGAAAGCATTAGGCCGAGAGGATACCCATGGGCAGTTAAAAGTGGGATATCAGGCGGACTTTGTGGTATGGAATGCTATTGATCCCGTTGAGATGATTTATGAGCAAGGTAGCCAGCCTTTATATATGCGCGTTTATCAAGGAAATATTAGTCACCATAATGCTTAATGGTATTGGTTGGTTATTAAGTCATAAAATTCTTATATCGCCATACAAAACTGATAATATAGATAGGTAAGTTATTTCTCTTAAGCCTATTTTGCAGGAGATTAGATTTTATTTGCGACGGTCAAAATATTGGCTACTTGATTGTATACTCTAGATAATTTGAGCGATGGCTAGGTGACAAGTGTGTCAGTCCCTAAGAGCATAATCAGTATGTGATTGGCATGGGGTAGCCACGAGCTTTAACAAAAGTATTGTAACTTGAAGTATGGCGAGTATATAACTCGATAGTGCCAAGGTAGCTCTTGCCAATTTTATTGCGAGCTTAATATTTTACTTTTTTAATGGAAAAAATTGTGACGGCAAATAAAAAAAGTCCTAGGGACACCCCTGTTCCGCTCTACTTACAGGTAAAACAGCTGATTACGGAAAAGATCCATAATGGAGAATGGCAACCTAATGACCGTGTCCCCTCCGAATCAGAACTGGTAAAACAATTTGAATGTAGTCGCATGACGGCTAATCGAGCATTGAGAGAATTAACTGCTGAAGGGTTATTGGTGCGTGTGCAAGGGGTCGGTACATTTGTTGCCGAGCCAAAGGGGCAATCAGCGTTATTTGAGATCCATAGCATTGAAGCGGAAATATTAGCGAGAGGCCATAACTACAGTTGTAAAATCATAAGATTAGAACAGGTTCCTGCATCGGTTTCCCTTGCTGCTGAGTTGAACATTTCAGCGGATACAATGGTATTTCATTCTATCATTGTTCACTATGAAAATGAGGTAGCCGTACAGATAGAAGATCGCTATGTTAATGCGCTAGCGGCTCCTGATTATTTAAAACAAAATTTTTCAGCTATTACCCCTCATGATTATTTGTCAATGGTTGCACCCTTGACGGAAGGAGAACATATTGTTGAAGCGATAGAAGCTGATGAACGAGCCGCCAAATTGTTGAACATTGCTATCGGCTCCTCTTGCTTATTGATATCGCGACGTACGTGGTCTCAATCATTTGTTGTGACAAGTACAAAATTATTATTTCCCGGAAATCGCTATAAGCTAAAAGGGCATTTTACCTCTTAGGAATAGTAAGCAACGCTTGATATTAAGGTTGCTTGCTATTTATCTTTTTGAAAAATAGTGCATTTAATTATCTGTCAATTAAACTCACTTCAGTTTACTTTCCTGAATTCCTCCAATAGGTCATTCAATTTATTAATGTGAATTAATTGTAAATCTAATGTGATCTCACTGGCAGATTTAGAAGAATTATTCACCATCAACTTTGAGTAAAATCATTATAACTAGCTAATAAATAATAACTTATTTTACTTTACTCATCTTCCTATCCTAAATTTAATGTTAAAATGGGTATTGATTGTACATGTATATACAACTATACCTATAGCAAGACATTATCAGTACAGACTGAATCTATCGAAAGAGGGTATGAATGTGACAACGATAAATAATAAATACAGAAATGGTGATATCAGAGCTCCGAGAGGCAACACGCTCAACGCAAAAAGTTGGTTAACCGAAGCCCCTTTGCGCATGCTTATGAATAACTTAGATCCTGACGTTGCAGAAAACCCACATGAGTTAGTGGTTTATGGTGGTATTGGCCGAGCAGCACGCAACTGGCAGTGCTACGACAAAATTGTCGAAACTCTAAAAGAATTAGCAAGCGATGAAACCTTGCTAGTGCAATCAGGTAAACCCGTGGGGGTTTTTAAAACCCATGAAAATGCACCTCGTGTATTAATTGCGAACTCAAACCTTGTACCGCATTGGGCCAATTGGGAGCATTTCAATGAATTGGATGCAAAAGGCCTAGCGATGTATGGTCAAATGACTGCGGGAAGCTGGATTTATATTGGTAGCCAAGGGATTGTTCAAGGGACATATGAAACTTTTGTTGAAGCAGGGCGCCAACATTTTAATGATGATCTGACGGGGCGTTGGGTATTGACCGCTGGATTAGGTGGTATGGGCGGCGCTCAGCCACTCGCGGCAACATTGGCAGGTGCATGTTCATTAAACATTGAATGCCAACAAAGCCGTATCGACTTTCGCCTGCGCACGCGCTATGTCGATGAGCAAGCGACTGATTTGGATGATGCATTAGCGCGTATTAAAAAGTACACCTCAGAAGGAAAAGCGGTTTCGATCGCGTTATGTGCTAACGCGGCTGAAGTACTTCCTGAATTAGTAAAACGTGGTGTTCGTCCCGATATGGTCACTGACCAAACCAGCGCCCATGACCCCCTCAATGGTTACTTACCAATTGGTATGAGCTGGGAAGAGTATCGCGAGCGCAGTGCGAAAGATCCTGAAGGCATCACAAAAGCAGCCAAAGCATCAATGGCTGAGCATGTAAAAGCCATGCTAGCGTTCCAAAAACAAGGTATTCCAACGTTTGACTATGGTAATAATATTCGCCAAATGGCCCTTGAAATGGGCGTTAAAAATGCATTTGATTTCCCTGGTTTTGTACCTGCGTATATTCGCCCGTTATTCTGTCGTGGCGTAGGCCCATTCCGCTGGGTAGCGTTATCGGGTGATCCTGAAGATATTTATAAAACGGATGCCAAAGTCAAAGAGCTATTACCTGATGATAAACACCTTCATCGTTGGTTAGATATGGCTCGTGAACGCATTAGTTTCCAAGGCTTACCAGCTCGTATTTGCTGGGTTGGTTTAGGTGATAGAGCAAAACTAGGCTTGGCATTTAATGAAATGGTACGCAGTGGTGAAGTATCAGCACCTATCGTTATTGGTCGTGATCACCTTGATTCAGGCTCAGTTGCAAGTCCAAACCGTGAAACTGAAGCAATGAAAGATGGTTCCGATGCGGTATCAGATTGGCCATTACTGAATGCGCTATTAAATACAGCAAGTGGTGCAACATGGGTATCATTACACCATGGTGGTGGTGTAGGTATGGGCTTCTCACAACATTCTGGGGTGGTTATTGTGTGCGATGGTACCGATGAAGCTGCTGAACGTATCGCAAGAGTTCTACATAACGACCCTGCAACCGGTGTTATGCGCCATGCTGACGCTGGTTATGATATTGCGATTAAATGTGCGCAAGAAAAAAATCTTAATTTACCCATGATCAAAACACGCTAAGAGGTGCAATTAATGACTAAGTTAACTATCCATCCAGGAAAAATGACACTGAATGACTTGCGCCTTGTTCTTGCACAACCAGTAACTGTCACATTAGATAAACGTGCACACTCTGCGATAGAAAAAAGTGTTGCCACTGTTAATAAAATTATTGCAGAAGATAAAACGGCATATGGCATCAATACAGGGTTTGGCTTGCTAGCCAACACCCGTATTGCGACGAAAGATCTCCAATCGTTGCAACGCTCGATTGTTATGTCACATGCCGCTGGGGTTGGTGAGCCACTTGATGATGAGTTAGTTCGTCTGATTATGGTGTTAAAAATTAATAGTTTGGCTCGTGGGTTTTCAGGTATTCGCTTGGAGGTGATTGAAGCTTTGGTCGCCTTGGTCAATCATCAAGTTTATCCTCTGATCCCTGCTAAAGGGTCTGTAGGAGCATCTGGTGACTTAGCGCCTCTTGCGCATATGAGTTTAACGTTGCTGGGGGAAGGTAAAGCACGATACCAAGGTAAATGGATCAGTGCGAAATCGGCACTCGAAAAAGCAGGACTGAAGCCTCTAAAATTGGAAGCAAAAGAGGGATTGGCACTGTTAAATGGGACTCAAGTATCGACAGCTTTCGCTTTGAAAGGGTTGTTTGAGGCGGAAAATCTCCTGCTCAGCGGTATTGTCTGTGGTTCGTTGAGTGTTGAAGCAACATTAGGATCTCGTAAACCGTTTGATGCTCGAGTTCATGAAGTGAGGGGGCAGAAAGGACAAATCGATGTTGCTGGCTTATTCCGTGAAATTCTAACGCCGACGAGTGAGCTATCTCAATCACATGCTAATTGTGTCAAAGTACAAGACCCATACTCATTACGTTGTCAGCCACAAGTGATGGGAGCTTGTTTGACTCAAATTCGCCAAGCTGCTGACGTGATTTTAATTGAATCAAATGCGGTGTCTGATAACCCATTAGTCTTTTCTGATAATGGTGACATTATTTCAGGTGGTAACTTCCATGCAGAGCCAGTCGCGATGGCGGCAGATAATATTGCCTTAGCATTGGCTGAAATAGGCGCATTATCGGAACGCCGTATCGCGTTATTAATGGATACACATATGTCGCAGTTACCGCCGTTTCTGGTGAATAACGGTGGTGTTAACTCAGGCTTTATGATTGCACAAGTCACCGCTGCGGCATTGGCGAGTGAGAATAAAGCATTAGCACATCCGTCGAGTGTGGATAGCTTACCAACATCAGCTAACCAAGAAGACCATGTGTCTATGGCTCCAGCGGCAGGCCGCCGTTTATGGGAAATGGCCAAAAACGTGACAGGTATTTTAGCCATTGAATGGCTGTCAGCATGTCAAGGAATGGACTTCCGTGAGGGACTAAAATCAAGTGAAACATTAGAAAAAGCGCGTAAAACATTGCGTGATAAAGTGGCGTACTATGATAAAGACCGTTACTTTGCACCCGATATCGATGCTGCAATCAACCTGATTGCAGAACACAAATTATCAACTCTGTTCTCTGAGGGAGCAGTCTTCTCTAAATAATACATCACGCAAATAATAAGCGGTCGGCAATGTATCGACCGCTTGTGGTATTTATCTGCACTAACGTAATTAAAACTATAATACGAAGGATAAATCATGCAAAGCACAACAAAACTTACGCGTGGACTTTCTGCGCGTCACATCCGGTTTATGGCCCTCGGGGCAGCGATTGGTACAGGTCTGTTTTACGGCTCAGCCAAGGCAATTGAAACCGCAGGCCCTGCGGTATTAATTGCTTATATTATAGGTGGAGCTGCGGTTTTTATGGTTATGCGGGCATTGGGGGAAATGGCGGTTCATAACCCGATTGCAGGTTCTTTTTCACAATATGCGAGCCATTATTTGGGGCCACGTGCAGGTTTTTTTGCAGGTTGGACCTATGTTTTTGAAATGCTAATTGTTTGCTTAGCTGACGTAACCGCATTTGGTTTTTATATGAAGCTTTGGTTCCCTGAGGTCGCTCAATGGATCTGGGTGCTAGGTATTATCTGTTTTATCGGCGCCATTAATTTGTGCCATGTAAAAGTGTTTGGCGAAATGGAATTTTGGCTCTCTATCATCAAAATTGTGGCGATTGTCGCAATGATTGTCGGTGGTGCTGCAATCATGATGTTTGGTTTTGGTCAGGCTTCCGATCACGCCGTTGGAATTTCAAATTTGTTTGAGCATGGCGGCTTTATGCCAAATGGAATTGGAGGTGTGATCGCATCCTTTGCTGTGGTGATGTTTGCCTTTGGTGGAATTGAAGTGATTGGGATCACGGCAAGTGAAGCTAAAAATCCTGATGTTACGATCCCTCGTGCTATCAATGCGGTACCGATTCGTATCCTGCTATTCTATGTTCTGACACTGTTTGTTTTAATGTGTATTTACCCATGGAATCAAATTGGCTCTCAAGGTAGTCCATTTGTGCAAATATTTGATAGCTTAGGTATTTCTTCAGCGGCGAATATTTTAAACGTCGTGGTGATCACCGCAGCGATATCCGCGATCAATAGTGATATCTTTGGCGCAGGTCGTATGATGTTTGGTATGGCTCATGAAGGGCAAGCACCGAAAGCGTTCACTAAGTTAACCAAAAATGGTGTGCCATGGATGACGGTATTGGTTATGTCGCTTGTCCTGTTAGTGGGTGTGGTACTTAACTATCTGATCCCAGAAAAAGTGTTCTTAGTGATTGCTTCAATTGCTACCTTTGCCACTATATGGGTTTGGTTAATGATATTAGTATCACAGGTGGCGATGCGCAAAAAAATGACGCCAGAACAAGTTGCCTCACTGAAGTTCCCTGTACCGCTATGGCCTGTCGGCCCTGTAGTTGCCATAATTTTTATGCTGTTCATATTTGGGGTGCTTGGTTATTTCGAAGATACCCGTATTGCCTTATATGTTGGTATTGTTTGGCTAGTTATTTTAACAGGTGCATATGCTTTGTGGGTGAAAAAACCAGAAGCGGATACTCAGCCAAATTATAACGCTGAACCAGTCGAATAATTAATCTCTTTATTTAATTTTGGCCATGCTCTCATCCTATGAGGGCATGTGCTTTTTTTAATTGTCTTCTTTATCTATTCCTTCACGATTTAATTATATTAATCTGCTGATTTGTGTCTCACTTCGTGGCAAACTTGAAGACTTTCGATATACAGTCAGGAGAAACACTTCTTGGAAAAGATCTTCGTTGATGAAGCTGTTGCTGAGCTTCATACCATTCAGGATATTTTGCGTTGGACAATGAGCCGCTTTAATGCAGCCAATGTTTATTATGGTCACGGTACCGATAATGCATGGGATGAGGCGTTACAATTAGTACTACCAACGCTTTATTTACCGCTTGATATACCGGATGAACTACTTACATCGCGCCTGACACCAACGGAGCGTCATCGTATTATTGAACGTGTACTGCGTCGAATCAATGAGCGTATCCCTGTGGCTTACCTGACTAATCGCTCATGGTTTTGTGGCCACGAATTCTATGTTGATGAGCGAGTGTTAATTCCCCGCTCACCAATTGGCGAATTGATAAATAACCATTTTGTTGGTTTGGTTGCGGACGAGCCACAAACTATTCTTGATATGTGCACTGGTAGTGGTTGTATTGCTATCGCCTGTGCATATGAGTTCCCTGAAGCAGAAGTGGATGCCGTCGATATTTCAGCTGATGTACTGGCTGTCACCGAGCAAAATATTGCTAATCATGGGTTAGAACATCGCGTGATCCCAATTCGTTCTGATTTATTTAGGGATATGCCAGAAGTTAAATATGATTTGATCGTGACTAACCCACCTTATGTGGATGCGGAAGATATGGATGACTTGCCAGAAGAGTTCCGTGTTGAGCCTGAATTAGCATTGGCAGCAGGCAGTGATGGGTTGAAACTTGCGCGCCGTATTTTAGCCAATGCACCACGTTTCCTCACTGATGAAGGGGTACTGATCTGCGAAGTCGGTAATAGTATGGTGCATCTTATCGAACAATATCCAGACGTTCCGTTTATTTGGTTAGAGTTTGAATATGGTGGTGATGGTGTGTTTATGTTAACCCGTGATCAATTATTGGAACATCATGCTCAATTCCAACTTTATATTGATTAAGTGGATATTGCGCGGCATTCTAAACAATCACAACATCACAATAACAATCGCTTAATAAGAACTAGGGATTTGGCATGGCTGGAAATTCAATAGGGCAACTGTTTCGTGTGACCACATTTGGTGAATCTCACGGCTTGGCTTTAGGTTGTATCATTGATGGCGTACCGCCGGGATTAGCGCTGACAGAAGCAGATTTACAAGGGGATTTAGATCGCCGTCGTCCCGGAACTTCGCGTTATACTACGGCTCGTCGTGAACCGGATCAGGTGAAAATTTTATCGGGTGTGTTTAATGGTATTACAACAGGTACCAGTATTGGTCTACTGATTGAAAATACCGATCAGCGCTCACAAGATTACAGTGCGATCAAAGATGTATTCAGACCGGGTCATGCAGATTACACCTACGAGCAAAAATATGGCCAGCGCGATTATCGTGGTGGTGGCCGTTCCTCGGCCCGTGAAACCGCGATGCGTGTTGCGGCAGGTGCGATTGCCAAAAAATACCTACATGAAAAACTGGGTATTGTTATTCGAGGCTGCTTAACCCAAATGGGGACAGTAGAGTGCGAAATCAAAGATTGGTCTATCGTTGAGGAAAATCCGTTCTTTTGCCCTGATCCAAGTAAGCTTGATGCATTAGATGAGCTATTGCGTGGCTTAAAGAAAGAAGGGGATTCTATCGGTGCAAAGGTAACCGTGGTGGCTGAAAATGTGCCTGCTGGGTTAGGTGAACCTGTATTTGATCGTTTAGATGCCGATCTTGCCCATGCATTGATGAGTATCAATGCAGTAAAAGGTGTAGAAATTGGTGATGGTTTTGGGGTTATTGGCCTTAAAGGCAGTGAAAATCGCGATGAAATTACTCGTGACGGCTTTAGCTCAAACCATGCTGGCGGTATTCTTGGTGGGATCAGCAGTAGTCAGCCAATCATTGCACATATCGCAATGAAACCGACATCGAGTATTACGGTAGCAGGTAAAACGTTAAACCGTGATGGTGAAGAAGTTGAAATGATCACTAAAGGTCGCCATGACCCATGCGTTGGTATTCGTGCCGTGCCAATTGCGGAAGCGATGATGGCGATTGTATTAATGGATCACTATTTGCGTCACCGTGGACAATGTGCAGATGTTGTTCCGACGATGAAGCCTTTTGCTTAATTATCATTATACTTGTCATACTCAAAATCGCCGCTTTTGCGTTGAGGTATGGTGACTATGCTGTTAGTGGCTCATTCATTTGTCGCCTAGCTGAGCGTAGTTAACAACCCTGCAACTTGAAGTATGACGAGTATAGAATTATTTAGAGTCTATACGGTGTATACTCTGATAACTCAAGGTGCTGCACTTGAAGGATTACAGTATAAAGGTTTGGATGATACCTGCTTAAACATATTCATCTAGGCAGTAATACTGAGTGATCATAGATCATAATGTATATTACATATTGCTAGCAATATTGTTATTTGGATTAAAAATGGATTGGTTGACCGCTGTTGCACCTGAAGTCTATTTGCTGCTGTTCTGTGTTGCGTTGTTTGCGGGATTTATTGATTCGCTTGCAGGTGGGGGCGGTTTATTAACCATACCTGCATTACTGTCTGTGGGGATCACGCCTGTCGAAGCGTTAGCCACCAACAAACTCCAAGCGGTGGGCGGTTCTTTTTCGTCTACGTTGTACTTTGTCAGGCGTAGAGCTATCAATTTACGCGAGCAAATATTTCCCTTCATTATGACAGTCATTGGCGCTATGGCTGGTGCTATTGTTATCCAAATGATTAATACTGACTTTCTGAAGCAGCTATTACCCATCATGGTGATTTGTGTCGGGCTGTATTTCTTGTTAACACCATCATTGGGCGCTCAAGACCGCCAACAGCGTATTAGTATTCCGATTTTTGGTGTGGCTATTGGGATGACAATCGGCTTCTATGACGGTGCTTTTGGACCAGGAACGGGATCATTTTTAGCACTAGGCTATGTTTTATTGTTAGGTTACAACCTTGCGAAAGCGACAGCCCATGCGAAATTACTTAATTTTGCATCAAATTCTGGATCTTTGATATTTTTTATTATCGGAGGTCATGTTTTATGGGCACTAGGCTTTGTTATGCTTGTTGGCCAAATGGTTGGCGCGAGATTGGGTGCTCGCTTAGTGCTGACTAAAGGACAAAAACTGATCCGACCGATGATAGTGATCATCTCTTTGTTAATGAGTATTAAATTGCTCCATGATAGTCATGGTGATGCAATCAAGGCTTGGGTTATTTCGTTATTTTAAAATGATTTGAATTTCATGACTAAACATCATTATCAGCAGTTGATAGATATTTTTGAAGAATGCTTCGGAGAAGAGTACAACACGAAATTAGTTAAAGGTGATGACGAGCCTGTTTATTTACCTGCGGATGAGCATACGCCATATCATCGTGTTGTTTTTGCTCATGGTTTCTTTACGAGTGCTTTGCATGAAATTTCTCACTGGTGTATTGCGGGAGAGGCTCGGCGCCAACAGGTTGATTATGGCTATTGGTATTGCCCTGATGGCCGTGATGAAAAAACACAAGGCGAGTTTGAGGTGGTTGAGGTTAAGCCTCAATCATTCGATTGGCTATTTTGTGTTGCCGCTGGGATCCCTTTTAATGTGAGTTGCGATAACTTAGAAGGGGATTTTGAGCCTGACCGTATCGCATTTCAACGCAAAGTTCATCGTCAAGTGATGGAATATTTAGCAAATGGTATTCCTGAAAGGCCATTACGCTTTGTGAAGGCGCTACAAACGTTTTACAATACCCCACCTCTTTGCGCAGAAGATTTTCCTTATCCGGAAGATATCTTCTCCTAATATACTCAAAATAATTTGAGGTGTGGCTAGGCGTATACACAAGTCGATGATTGGTGCAAATGAGCGCAGTTACCTTGTATTAACGTAAAGCTCTGCAACTTGAAGTATGATGAATATAGATACACTAACGACAGTAAGGATAAAGCATGCTTGCGGATTTTGAAACACGCATACTGACAAAAATTGATGATATGGTCGAACACGCAAGTGACGATGAATTATTTGCCGGTGGCTATTTGCGTGGGCATTTAACCCTTGCTGTAGCTGAACTTGAAGAAGAACAAGAAACTAGCGCAGATGCTCTCTATCAACGTGTAGAAGACAGTATTCAACAAGCGATTAAAGGTGGCGAGTTAACCCCTCCAGATCAAGTATTAGTACTAGGCATGTGGAAATCACTTTTAGATGAAGTGCGCTAAACACATCTAATTTTTTTAAATAAAGAAGCGGAAAAAACAGGCTTTTATTCGCTTCGTCAACACCCCCTATACTCTAAATAATTCGAGGTGCGGCTAGACAAGTAGTGAATGCGTTGTTAGATCACTAATGTGAGTGAACGCGATCACTATACCTTAACGAAAATTACCGCAACATGAGGTATGACGAGTATAGAGGGGGGCACCCTCTTTTTTATTATGAAGCAAAAAATGTTTTCAATTCGTAAAGCCGTTCCTTCTGATGCTGCAATCTTACCTACTATTGAACATTCAGCAGCACAAACATTTCGTGGTCACCCTGAATTAGGTTGGATTGCTGATGATGATGTGCAGTCAGAACAAGATCATCTTAATTATATAGCTCAAGAAATGGAGTGGGTGGCTGTCAATAATAACGATCAGCCAGTCGCTTTTATCAATATCGAACGATTGCAAGAGAGCCTTCATATCTGTGAAGTCTCGGTGTGTCAGTCTTGGCAGGGGAAAGGTGTCGGACGTCGATTGATCCAACAAGTAGTAGAGTTCGCATTACTGGAAGGGGTTCGTTCTGTCACGCTAACCACTTTCCGCGAGATTGCATGGAATGCACCTTACTACCAGCGATTAGGTTTTTCGATAGTAGAAGCGAGTGAATTAACTACTGACTTAGCATCTATATTGCAACAAGAAGTGAACGCAGGTTTTAACGTTGAACAACGATGTGCGATGCGTCTTAATATTATTAGATAGTTTAGATAGGTATTGATAATACACTCCATGGCTAGGCTATATTGAAGTAATATAGCCATCTTAGTCATATATAGACTATTTAAAATAAACAGTTTAGTTATTTCTGTTTTTAGGGGTTAGAATAGATGATTTTAATACTCAATTATTAGTATCTGGATAATGGCAATTATCAAGCATTTATTCTATTAAAATAATTAAACTATATTTAATTTTTTACAAGAGAACAACAGAGTAATATTGTTAATATATTTATTTTTATATCAATAATACAAACACAATAATAATATATTTAATAAGAATACTTATTTTTGATATATATCAAGTTTATTTTTGCGTATTAAATCTATCGAGTGATTTATCTAATCTGTACGCATATATGTTGTTATTTGTGTATGCTCTAGTTTTTTATTAGGGTAATTATGAAATAATCTAAATATCGTTATTAAATTCTTAATCTAGCAGAGACAAAATGTTATTTTGTCTCTTTTAACAATGAATGAAACTTATTCACTATTTAGTTTAGATTTCATTTAATTATTTTAAGAGAATAGACTTTCATTATCCTTTATTGGTCCAATAAAGACAGTCTAAAATAGACTTGTTTGTTCTTTTTTAGCCATTAGGCACATTAATTTAATTAATATAACTTATTATTAACATAATGTGAGTATTATCATGATAACTCCCTTGTATTTGTAATGATTATTACATTGAGATGATCGTTGAAGATGAATCTTGAATGATCTAAATAATATTGTTGATAATCGTTGTGCTTATTCTATTATATAGGTAGGTTAATATTACAAATGGGCTTATTTTATAAATATGACCGGTCCTAAATAAAGTTGACACTTTTCCAATCTAAAATTGGAGAGTGTAATGAAACCAATAGGTAAACGAACTCAACGTGATTATTCTCTTGCCTTTAAACTGGCGGTTGTTGACCAAGTAGAAAAAGGCGAGCTCACCTATAAACAAGCTCAATATCGATATGGCATACAGGGGCGTTCAACTGTTTTGGTTTGGTTACGTAAGCATGGTAGATTAGATTGGTCGGAAGGTACGCCCAATACTCTTTATAAAGGTGCTGCTATGAACCAAACCTCGGAGCAACAAACACCTGAACAACGCATTAAAGCCCTTGAAAAAGAGCTTGAGGAGATGCAGCTCAAAGCTGATTTTTTTGAGGCGGTTGTCAAAGTGATGGATAGGGATTTTGGAGTTCGCCTCTCAAAAAAGCGCAAAGCCGAGTTATTAAGGAAAAAACGGTTGAAAAACTCACCGTAACCAAAGCTTGTCGTTTTATGAAAATCACTCGGCAAGCCTATTACAAACGTCAAGATACGTCTGATAAGCGGAAAAAATTAGATGCAATTATTGTTTGTGCTGTGAAATCTGAGCGAACAGTTCACCCTAGGCTTGGGGTGAGAAAATTACACTTTCTTTTGAAACAAAAACAATTAATTATTGGTCGTGACCGATTATTTTCTTTGTTGAGAGAACATCGCTTATTAGTGCCTAATAAGCGGTCATATCATCGAACAACATTGAGTCATCATCGATTTCATCGACATCCAAATTTAATTAAATCAGGGTTTATCCCTTCACAACCGGAGCAACTGTGGGTTGCTGATATTACGTATTTATCCACACACGAAGGAGATACTTATTTAAGTCTGATCACCGATGCTTATTCGCGAAAAATAGTGGGTTATCATCTTGATGACAATATGAAAACAAAAGCCGTCAAGAAATCATTTGTACAAGCATTAAAAAAACGAAGTTCAACCACGACCTTGATCCATCATTCAGATCGAGGCTTACAATACTGTTCGTCGGAATATCAGGAAATCCATAAAAAACATAATATTCAATGTTCTATGACGGATGGCTATGACTGTTATCAAAATGCATTAGCAGAGCGAGTCAATGGGATATTAAAAATGGAATATTTGTTAATAAAGCCGAGAAATTTAGAACAGGCTAGGAGGTTGGTTGAAGAATCAATACAGATTTATAATGAAAGGCGACCTCATTTATCATTAAACTATAAAACGCCCGATGAGGTTCATCGAGCATTTTATACCTGAAAAGTTGTCAACCTATATCAGGACTAGTCAGTTAGCGTTGTTTTATTTATTATTGTCAATTATTGCAGGTCTGATGGCTGCATTTTTTGGTGCATGGTTGATTAACTAAAGGATAAAAATATGAATATTGCAATCTTAGTTTTTATCGGTGGTGCTATTGGCGCAATTTTTCGTGAATTATTAATGATTTCTGTACCGAAAATGGCAGACCAGTTTCCTTTAGATATTTTCATTGCCAATATTAGTGCTTCGTTTTTATTGGGTATTGTTGCAGGGTTGCTCACCAGTAAACGCATTGGCCAATCAATGAATGCTTTTTTTGCTACTGGAGTGATGGGCGGGTTATCTACTTTTTCTAGTTTTGTGTACGGAGCAGTAGAGATAATGAAATACCCTCAATATTTATGGACTGGCGTCGTATATTTAATATTGAGTGTAGTCGTTGGGTTTATTGTTATCTATTTCGGTTATATATTAGGCAGCAAGCAGTGTAAAAATAACCCTAATCATAGCGTTTGATTTCAGAATAAGAGGTTACTTTAATGAGTATTCATAAAACGATTTGGAATGTTATTTCAGCTAAACCATATCGTCTACAGCTATTTTTTGATTTATTATTATTAATCTTATCGCCAACCCTGTTTATTAGCATTATTGGTTTCGATACGAATACGTTAAATATGGATATTTTGACCATTACGTTGATCATATTCTGCTATATCTACATCACTAATTGGTTTAGTCGTTGGTACTGTAAACGTAGAAAAAACAACCAAAAGTAGTTAGTTTAGAGACAATACACAATGATAGCCTCTATGTTGCAAGAGGCTTTTTTAACTGCTGGTTAATTTGATCGTCTATGGTTTTACTTTTACTTCGCGACCTTTTAATAATTTTCTGACCCAAAATCGATTGGGGTGTAGTGCTGCTAGCGTTTCATCATTGAATGGTAATGGCTCATTAAAGATTTGTGCTGCAAGTAATTCACCGCATAAAGGCGCGGTCGAGAGCCCTCTAGAGCCAAGCGCACCTAATATGAATAAATTAGGATGAACAGGAGCAGCTTGAATATCTTCTGGTTGTGTCATTTGTTCAGATAGATTTTCATACAGAGTCATGAGTTGTGTAAAATCGGGAACATTACCGACTAGCGGCATATGATCGCGAATAACACAGCGGATCCCTTGTCGTGCTTGCTTTCCTGAAACATCAATCTCTTCAGTCCATGTGATATCAGGCAAACTATCCCGTAATTTTTGACGATTTTCTTGTTGGTCAGCTTCACTGTAATCAAAGTCGAGTTGATTGCGCTGATAGCTGGCACCAATACAATGCTGCTGATCCGCAGGGTTAACTGGTGTTAAATACCCTTCATAACAGAGCACATTATTTAACTGTCCTAGTATGGTCGTTGTTGGGATATGGCTGACTTGTCCTTTGACTGGGGTCACAGGCAGTTTTTCCGTTTGTGAAAATTGGCTCAGCAGATGCCCATTAGCAATCACTACGGTTTGATGTATAAAGGATTGTTGTTGTTCTTCAACTTCGGCGTGTAATAACCAGCCTTTTTCAGTGTGTTGTAGTTCTTTAATGTTGTGCTTAAAGTGAAACTTAACCCCTTTCTCACTGAGGTGCCGCATAAGATTTTCACAAAGTTGAGCAGGGCACAGCCAGCCGCCATTGGCGTAATGAATACCTGAATGATTGACATCCAACCCTGCTAATTGGCTCAGCTGTTCACGGCTTTTTTCTGCGGCAAATTGCTCTGGCCATTGGGTTTGTAACATGGAATCAATTTTGCGGCGACTTCTTTCATGGTAAGCCAATTCGGAAACACCACACCATTGCCCATCAAATTCGATCCCTTGACGGCTGAGCTGATGATAAAAACGATGTGCGTAAGGAAACGCGCTGACAAAAAATTGTTCTAATGCATTCGCCTTACCGTTAAGCAGTGGGTAAACCGCTCCCTGTCGATTACCTGATGCATTTTGTGCCACGTGTTCATCTTTACAATAAACAGTAACATGCGCACCTCGTTGTATGAGTGCATAGGCGGTTGTTAAACTGGCGAGGCCGCCACCAATAATGGCAATGTCATCGGGTGTTGATGCAGCTTGTCTGGCAAACCAAGGCGTCATCATTTTGTCATTTTTATCGGCTAAGTTACCCGTAAGCATCTCACGTTTATGACCAAATCCTTTAATTTTTTTAATAGTAAACCCTGCTTGTTGCAAACCTCGTTTAACAAAACCAGCAGAGGTAAAGGTGGCAAACGTTCCTCCTAGACGAGCAAATTTAGCCATTGCAGCGAACAGTTGTTCGCTCCACATTTGAGGATTCTTTGAAGGTGCAAATCCATCTAAAAACCAAGCGTCTATCTTATTGTTTAAATTGCTATTAAGTTGGGGTAATTGTTCATTTATGTCACCAAACCATAAATCAAGTGTAATTAGCCCATTTTTTAATACAATTCGATGATTTCCGGGGAGTGGTTGAGGCCATTGTTCACACAACATGGTTGAGAGCGCAGCAAGCTCAGGCCAACGGCCATGTGCCATTTTAAGGTCATCTCCACTAAGTGGATACTTTTCAAAACTAATAAAGTGTAATCGCTGTAACATTGCATGTGGATGATTACGGTTAAATTCTTCAAAAGATTGACATAAAGTGAGAAAGTTTAAGCCTGTACCAAAACCCGTTTCCGCAATAACACAGGTTTCAAATGGATGACTCTCAAAGCGTGCTGGAAATTGATTTCCCTGTAAAAAAACATAACGGGTTTCTGCTAAACCATCTTGATTAGAAAAATAGACGTCATCAAATTGTTCTGAAATCGGAGTGCCTTCGTCGTTCCAGCTAAGGCGGGCTGTTTGAACTGCTGACTTTTTCACGCTTATGCCTAATATTATCCAAATAATAGCTGAATTTTAGCGCTGAACAGGCACCAAGGCTACCTTTGAACAAAAATGTTGTTATGTTAGATAAGAAAAAAATACAAATATTTACCCTGATCGGACTTGTTCAGCGTACAAGTGTAAGCTAAAGTGGCACACTATAAATCCCGTACTCACATTATTAAAAGACATGAGGTAATGAATGAAGCGTGCAGTCATCACTGGCCTGGGTATTGTTTCCAGTATTGGTAATAACCAGGAAGAAGTACTGGCTTCTCTGAAGGAAGGTCGTTCCGGGATCACTTTTTCAGAAGAATTCAAAGAGGCGGGGCTACGTAGCCACGTCTGGGGTAATGTAAAAATGGATACAGACGGTTTAATTGACCGTAAGATCCGCCGTTTCATGAGCGATTGCTCAGTTTACGCTTATTTGTCTATGGAGCAGGCAATTAGTGATTCGGGTTTAACTGACGAACAAGTTTCTAATTTACGTACTGGCCTTGTTGTGGGGTCGGGTGGTGGTTCTCCTCGTAACCAAGTTGCAGGCTCAGATGGTATGCGAGCAAAAGGCCTACGTGGTGTTGGTCCTTATATGGTCACTCGTGCGATGGCATCGGGTATCTCTGCTTGCTTAGCGACGCCATTTAAAATTAAAGGTGTTAACTATTCAATCAGCTCAGCATGTTCAACATCAGCGCACTGTATTGGTCACGCAGTGGAATTGATCCAATTAGGTAAGCAGGATGTTGTTTTCGCCGGTGGTGGTGAAGAGCTTAGTTGGGAAATGACTTGTGAATTCGACGCGATGGGCGCACTGTCTACCAAATACAATGAAGACCCGAGCAAAGCATCAAGAACGTATGATGTTGACCGTGATGGTTTTGTTATTGCAGGTGGTGGCGGTATCGTCGTTGTTGAAGAACTTGAGCATGCATTAGCGCGTGGCGCGCACATTTATGCAGAAATCGTCGGCTATGGCGCGACTTCTGATGGTGCTGATATGGTTGCTCCATCTGGGGAAGGTGCTGTACGTTGTATGCAAATGGCAATGCAGGGTATCGATGGTAAAATTGATTACATCAATACTCATGGTACATCAACACCTGTCGGTGATACGAAAGAGCTTGAAGCTATTCAAGAAGTCTTTGGCAACGACTCTCCGGCTATCTCTGCAACTAAAGCAATGAGCGGCCATTCACTGGGTGCTGCGGGTGTACATGAAGCGATTTATAGCCTGCTAATGTTAGAACATGGCTTTATCGCGCCAAGCATCAACGTTGAGACGTTAGATCCTAAAGCAGAAGGCTTGAATATTGTGACTAAACCAACTGAACAAGCGCTAGAGACTGTAATGTCAAATAGCTTTGGCTTCGGTGGTACTAACGCAACGTTAGTGATGAGCAAATACAAAGCTTAATTTATTTAATTAGCTAAATAAATTTTTAAAGAGCGAGAACGATTAGGTTTTCGCTCTTTTTATTGGGTGACTGGAATATTTAATCACCACCACCTCCTGAGTCACCACCACATGAGTCACTTCCGGACGAACTACACTCATAACTATCATTGCTATTGCTTGAACGTTGCTCATGGCTTGAAGAGCTGCTTTCAGAAGAGGTTGTCGTCGTTGAATAATGGCGACTATTTGAGGAGGTAAAGCCGCGTGATGACGTGAAAATATTGTGTTTGATATCGAGGATCTGGGTTTTATTACCAATCCAACCAATCGTGATAATATTAATATTGCGTTTTAAACGTAAAACTAATAATCCATTACAGCGTACATGTACTTCACCTTGAGATTTAATTAATAAATAGCCGCTTTCTTTATAAGTCAAGGTCGCTGGATTTTGGCTACTAATTTGGTAATTATCATTTAAAACCTTGGCATATTGGTTATAAGTAAGTGGTTTTGGTTGCCAGTTAAATAGACGCGTAAATATTTTAATAAACATATTAAGAGTAATGGTGTTCTAAAGTGAGATAATACAAAAATAATATAAAAAGCCAAGGCTGTTTTTATATAGAGATTGTCTGATTTTTAATAAAATCAATGGAATAAACTGAATAAAAAATGCCCCAAAATAGAACTGGGGCAAAATGTTACAGAGAATTGATTGCGAGTAAGATTATTCAGTTATGTGGGACTGGTGTTGACGTTTTCTGCGAATAAGTTTAATAATTGGCGGTAATATTAGCACTAGCACTGCCATAGCCAGTAAGCATTGTGAGATAGTGCTGCTCCATAAAATATTGAACTCACCATTACTGATTGATAAAGAGCGGCGCAAGTTCTGCTCAAGCATCTCACCAAGTACAAAACCTAAAATCAGAGGGGATAGTGGGAAATTCATTTTCCGTAATATATAGCCAAATACGCCGAGTCCCATCATCAGTAATAAGTCAAACGTTGTACTGTGAACAGCATAGACGCCAACAGCAGAAACCGTAGCGATCGCGGGTACTAAAAACCACAGCGGTACGGTAAGCATACGAGTGAATAAGCCAATTAATGGGATATTCATGACTAATAAAACCACGTTTGCAATCAGTAATGCGGCAATTAGCCCCCAGACGATATCAGGTTGCTCTGTAAACATACCTGGACCGGGTGTGATGTTATATAGCGTTAATGCCCCCATCATGACTGCCGTGGTTCCTGAACCGGGGACGCCTAAGGTTAACATTGGAATAAAAGAGCCACAGGCTGAGGCATTATTAGCAGCCTCTGGAGCCGCGACCCCACGTACATCACCGTTACCAAATTGGTTATTTGCACCACTGATTTTTTTCTCAGTCATATAGGTGATAGCACTGGCTATTGTTGCACCTGCGCCGGGGAGCACACCGATAAAAAAACCAACAAATGAAGAACGTAATGTTGGACCTACACACTGTTTAGCTTCTTTGCGATTAAATAGCATACGACCTGTTTTGCGGATCAGTCCTTGTCCTGTAGCGGTACCTTCTAGCATTAACAAAATTTCGCTAACAGAAAATAATCCAATGACAACGACGATAAATTGGATCCCATCGGATAAATGAACGCTATCAAAAGTAAAACGGTATTCACCTGAGTTTGCATCTACGCCTACGGTCGCAAAAGATAAACCAATTAGCGCGGCTAATAGTGATTTAATGGGATTTTGGCTCATCATGCTGCCAAGGCAAGCGATCGCAAATACCATAAGCGCAAAATATTCAGCCGGTCCGAATGCTAAAGCCCATTGTGCCAAAAGTGGTGCAAATAAAATGATACCGCCAATCGCGATACTTGAACCAATAAATGAGCTGACTGCTGAGATAGATAGTGCAACCCCACCTTTACCTTGTTTTGCCATCGGGTAGCCATCTAAAGTTGTCATAATGGCAGCGGCATCACCGGGAACATTCAGTAAAATAGAAGATATACGCCCACCATATTCACAGCCTAAATATACGGTTGCTAATAATATTAACGCTGATTCTGGAGGCAGTTTTAATGCGAATGCTAAAGGAAGCAGTATCGCAACACCATTGATTGGCCCTAAACCGGGTAGCATGCCAACGACGGTGCCAATAAAACAGCCGATAAGGGCGATCAGCAAGTTTTGAGGAATTAATGCGACTTCAAACCCTTGCGAAAGATACATCCAAGTTTCCATGGCTATTTCCTTACTTAATTAAACAGATTGCCAATAGGCAGGGTGACATCAAGTAGCTTGTCGAAGGCATAAAACAGTACAACACCCAGTATTGGTCCTGAAATAATTGCGGCAATTGGTGTCGCGCCAAATAGCAATGCAACACTGATGGTCAGTAAGCTGGTTGATAATGGAAACCCTAACCATTCGAATACCCATGCATAGATCACTAATGACAAGATCAGCAGTGCTAAGCGACGTAAAACATAAGGTTTTGGCCATTCAATAGCTTCTTGTTTGCCTAAAAGTAACAGTAAGGCACACAAAGCCATTAAGGAGAGTATGGCTATCGGGAAAGGCCGAGGCCCCAGAGGTTCGTATGAGAACTCACTTTGGATGCCCCAACCAATGTAAAGACCGATCCCACACAATATCAGCCAAACAATGGCAAATATGCGCTGGCTCATCATCGGCCCCCGTTATTTCACTAAACCAAATGAGCGAGCTTGTTCTCGGTATTGCTCGATTTCTTTTTTAACGTAATTGTCCAGTTCTTGACCGGTTAAGTTATATTCAAATAACCCGCGTAGTTCGCGTTGTTTTTTGAATTCATCGGTTTGTTGTAGTTTTTGGAAGGCTTCGACCCATTGGTTATAGTCTTCATCTGAAACTTTGGGTCCCATATAGAAACCACGAATAATTGGCCAGACAATTTCATAACCTTGCTCTTTCGCCGTTGGGATATTTTCAAGCCCATCACTGAGGCGTTTATCAGCATAAACCGCCAGTACGCGTACTTTGCCATCGTTAAGGTAAGGTGCCATTTCACTCATATCACCAGACATGACTTGAATGTGGTTACCGAGTAATGCTGTTAATGTTTCACCACCCCCTTCAAAGGCGACATAACGCATTTTGCGCGGGTCGACATCGATTTGTTTAGCGAGCAGAGCAGTTTTCATCCAATCTTGGCTGCCGATTGAACCACCAGCACCGAAAACGATACTGTTAGGATCTTTTTTGAACGCTTCCATTAAATCTTGCAAATTTTTATAGGGTGAATCTTCTCGAACCGCGATCATGCCGTAATCGCTACCAACACTGGCTAACCAACGCACATCATTTTCGTTATAACGGCCAAATTTTCCTTGTGCGAGATTAAGTAAAGAACCGCCAGAGAATGCGACAATGGTACCTGGCTCGGCTGGGCGTTGTGCTACGATAGCATTGTAAGCAACAGCACCAATACCACCGGGCATATAGGTGACCCGCATTGGTTTTTCTATTTCTTTTGTTTCAAGCATAGATACTTGAACTAATTTACAGGTTAAATCGAAACCACCACCGGGTTTCGCTGGAGCAATACACTCTGTACGATCAGGTAGGGCACTGGCTTGCTGTAAGCTGGCAAAAAATAGGGCGGTCGCAACAGTGGTTAATGATAATTTTTTCATTTTTTTTCCTCACGAAATCAAATAAAGAGATGTCATTGTTGTTTTTCTCGCCAACATCATGGGCTCACTAAGCTTTCATTTACCTTTCATTAACAAACTAAGTTATTTTTTTGTGATGAATATCAGATTGTTTATTATTAATTATTTTTAATTGTTAATTTAATGTTAATTTATGTGCGTGAGGTATTCCTGTGAGCTGGATTGGAAATATTATGCTTAAGTCTTTCATTACGTAGAGGTTAATGCGAACGTATACGCAAAATCTGCTTAAATGAGTGCATGAACAATGAGAATTTTGCTAGTGGAAGATCACGATGAGTTGTCATTGTGGTTACAAAAAGCACTTAGCTCGACAGGGTTTGCGGTGGATATCGCGAGTGATGGCGCCATAGCCGATCAACTATTACAAACAGAAAGTTATTCGCTGGTGGTGTTGGATGTTTCTTTGCCAAGACTAAATGGCTTAGAGGTACTGGCACAAATGCGTAAACGTGGACAAGAGCTGCCCGTTTTATTATTGACAGCCAACTCGGATGTTGCAGATAGAGTCAAAGGGCTCAATGCAGGTGCTGATGATTATGTGACTAAGCCTTTTGATTTAGCTGAATTGGAAGCACGAATTAGAGCGCTGTTACGTCGTAGTCAAGGGCAGGTCAATGAACAGCAACGTTTTGGTTCACTTTGCTATCATGAAGATGGCTATTTTTTGCTTAACCAAGAACCACTTGCCTTAACACCAAGGGAGTTTGCTGTACTCAATACCTTATTCAATCGCCGTGGGCGTCCTGTTTCAAAAACACAATTGTTTGAGCAGGTTTTTTCCCTCTCCGATGAAGCTAATTTACAGAGTATTGAATTATATGTGCATCGCGTCAGAAAAAAACTTTCGGGGACAGATGTCAATATTAGTACTCTTCGCGGATTAGGATACCGACTAGAGCAGTGTAGTGTATGAAATTAGTCTCTCATCCACACTCTCTCTTTCATCAGTTGCTGCTCTTTTTCGGTATCCCCCTTATTATTTTGGGGGCTTTTACAGTCTACACCCATTATTACAGCGCCAAAAATGCGGCGAACCAAGCTTATGATCGCACTTTGCTTTCTTCCGCGAGGACAGTGGCTGAACGTATACAAGTGCAAGATGGTCATTTAATCGTTGATGTGCCTTATGTTGTCTTAGACAGTTTTGAGCGCAACATTAATGACCGCTTATTCTATCAAGTCATCTCTCCAAGTGGTGAAACCATTTCAGGTTATAATGATTTACCTGAGATCCCCCCGCATTGGTTGCGTTCTCAGCTGTATACGGCACTGGTTTATTTTTACGATGCTGAATACAAAGGTTTACCGATCCGTGTTGCCTCATTTTATCAACCCGTGAATGAAGGCGGCATGATGGGAATGGTAGAGATCCGTGTGGCAGAGACAGTCGCATCACGACACGAATTTGCACGCCAATTACTCATTTCATCCTTAATGAGCCAAGGAACTGTGGTATTTTTGACCTTGGTTCTAGCTTATCTATTATTGAGCCGCCTATTAACCCCACTCAAAAAATTATCTTATTTGATGATGGGGCGTTCTGCAAATGACCTAACACCTATACCCGATGTATTACCATGGTCAGAGTTATCACCGCTTGTAGATGCATTAAATCGTTATATTGAAAGATTAAAAAGAATGGTGAAGCGCCAAGAGCGTTTTAGTGCCGATGCCTCTCATCAATTAAAAACGCCCTTAACCGTTTTGAAAACACAAGTGTCTGTGGCATTGAATAGCAATGATGAACAACAACGACAGCAAAGTTTACATGCCATTAATAACACGTTGGATAGTACTATTGCCTTAACTGATAGGTTATTGCAGCTAGCACGTTTAAAAGCACATGAAAAAGAAGCTATCCGCCAATATCGAGCAATCAATTTTGTTGAGTTGGTTCAGCAGGCTTGTTTTACTCGCCTAGGGCAAGCTGAAAGTAAAGGTATTGATTTAGGTTATGAGGGGGAAGAACAATCATGGATCAAAGGAGAGCCAATTTTGCTTTCTGAAATGTGCGCCAATTTAATTGATAATGCGATTAAATATACCCCTACCAATGGCATAGTAACGGTACGAATACTCTTCAGTGAAGACAAGCAGCATACTATTTTGGAAGTAGAAGACTCAGGCCCCGGTATTCCCGATAAAAAAATAACGCGTTCTATGGAAGCATTTACACGATTAAATAATGCATTAGCGATGGAAGGCTCTGGACTTGGCCTTGCATTGGTAAAAGATATTGCGATTTACCACGGCACGGAATTGCAATTATTGAAAGGGACGGAATTGGGTGGGCTACTGGCTAGGGTGGTGTTTCAAACTAGCCCGTGATGAATAGGGGATAGAGCACTAATAGCATTAAATTCGCTGTAATAGTTCGGGTTTGATCGGATACCGTTATGGCACAAAACTCAATCTAATCTGACTGCGAAAAGCGGACTTAGTGGCTTCGAAAGGCTGGATGCATTAAATATCTAACTAAAATGTTTACTCAGGTAGCTTGTAGATATTAGCGTTCCAGTAACTGTTGTGTCAGAAACGGACATTAGAGAAAATGTGATGCGTTAATTGATGATGGTCAGTTTATGCTCAGTTCTCCGTGTTATATGCAGAATTCAGTGCAGAACCGAATCAATAATATTCATAATTTCAGTGAATTAACTCTGAATGGCTTTTAATTGGTTGCTTCGCATAACACCCGGTGGATACCCAATGATACGCTTAAAAGCTCTGCTAAATGCTGCCTGTGAGGCATAGCCGAGACGTAAAGCTGCCGTGTCGATTGAGACTTTATCGTGAATAATCCAGTGAACAGCGAGGCACATTCGTACTTCCCTTGCATAGCGCTGGGGAGGTATTCCAATGATTGATGTAAAGCGTTCAGCGAAAACAGAACGTGAAACATGAGACTGGGCAGCAAGCTCTGCAACAGACCACTCTCGACTTGTATCGCGATGGATGGTCAGAATGGCACGGGCAAGCCGCGGATCACGTAGCGCGGCGATAAGGCCAGCGGCATTTTCACTGCCGTTTTCTATCCATCCACGAACGATCATGGCAGCAGCCACTTCTGCTAGGCGTGCCAGAATGCCCGCGAAGCCAGCACGCCCGGAACAAATTTCAAATTTCATTGCATCCAGAATGGGAACCAGTCCCGGATATACCTTTTCGTTTGCTTCCACCACTATGGCTTGCGGCATCAGTTTACCCAAGCCCTGCATTCCACCAAGATCGAACTCCATACAGCCATAAAACAGAACTGTGCTGGGAGTCGGATGCGTACTGGGACAGGTATTGATTCCGCTGACAGCCTCTCCTAAAGGCGCAGAGCCTAACGTATCGATATGTTGAATTGCACAGCTGACATCCGATATAAGCTGATGCTCCTCACCCTGTGGCATAAATACCATGCTTCCGGCTTTCAGCTTGTGAAGCACACCATCGTTTGTACGAAGCAAAGCAGTTCCCACAGCGATGTAATGAAAATAGGCATGGCCCGGTTTATTACTAAAACCGACACCAAATTCAGTTCCAGTCAGTAAGCGGCGGTACTGTACGCCACGTAGGCGCATTTCAAGCAATAGTTCACTGATGAGTTCGGATGACAGAGCAAAATGTTTATTCACATGTATTTCCGGCGTTTCGGGTAAAAAATCAGGATGTAACATCATAGAGCATCCGGCTTCACAGCTCTAGACTTGGAACCTAAATTTTTTCCTGAAAAGAGTATGTTATGAGAAATGAAGCACCTGAAGCCATATCTGCTAGTCTGAATAGTTCAGAGCCTAAAGAATCCGCATGGATGGCTGTTATTTCGCTGACGATGGGGGTGTTTGGATTGCTGACCGCAGAATACCTCCCAGCTAGCTTGCTGACACCTATGGCCGCTGATCTTGGTGTTACCGAAGCCCTTGCAGGTCAGGCTGTGACGATAACAGCAGTGGTAGCACTGTTTGCTGGCCTGATAGTTCCCCGTCTGACGCGCAATTATGATCGCCGAAATGTCTTGCTTGGTTTTACCGTGCTAATGATTGCTTCCAACCTGCTTGTGGCACTTTCATCGAGCCTGTCAATCTTACTTGTAATGCGCATTCTGTTGGGTATAGCTCTGGGTGGGTTCTGGAGTATGGCAGCTGCCGTAGCTATGCGGCTGGTTCCTGCAAAAAGAGTGCCGCGTGCTCTCTCCATTATTTTTAGTGGTATTGCCGTCGGAACAGTCGTTTCGATTCCGCTGGGAAGCTACTTAGGTGGGCTTTATGGATGGCGCAGTGCTTTTATCGCTGCAACTGGAGTAGGCGTGCTGACACTCATTTTTCAGTTGTTTACGCTTCCTAGAATGGCTCCACGTAGAATGATGGCAACTGCGACTATCTTGGATGTGCTTCGCCGCCCAGGCGTTGCGATCGGAATGACTGGATGTGTTATTGTACATACTGGTCAGTATGCGATGTTTACCTATATTCGACCGGCTCTTGAAAATATTACTCAGCTTGATGTAGATCATTTATCTTTAATCCTGCTTGGATTCGGCGTGGCTAATTTTATCGGAACGCTACTGACTGGTTGGCTAATGGAAAGAAGTTTGCGTTTTACGCTGATACTGATGCCAGCACTTGTCGGTTTGGCAGCACTGGGCATGATTTTATTGCCCCTGAACGAAAATGGATTGATATTGTTTGTTGCGTTATGGGTGATGGCTTTTGGTGGCGTTCCCGTGGCGTGGTCAAACTGGGTAGCACGTTCCGTTCCCGATCAGGCTGAAACAGCAGGGGGTATGGTAGTGGCAGCAGTACAGTCTTCAATTGCTGCTGGAGCTGCACTAGGAGGCTTACTCTTTAGCATCAGCGGCGTGATAGGGGTTTTCATCACCGCTGGTTGCGTAATGTTTCTTGCCACGCTCGTTATTGGACTAAAAGTGAAGATCCGATGACCTGAGCATTTTGAATATGCTTCCTGTTTTAATAATGGCCAGTAGGATCCGATGGCTGGCCTGAATAGAAGCATTAAAATTTCCCCATGGCTTGCCGACTAATTTGTTATCCGCTTCTCGCTCATGGCTGACCGCTGAAACTCGCTTAGGGTAGTCCTGTGCCAAAGCGGGCTGTTACAAAATTTCTATAAGTTCAAATTCCTCAAAGATAAGCTCCATTTCTTCAGAATAAGAGCCTTCACGTTCAAAATAACGCTTATGGCCTTCTTGCCAATACTCCAGACTTAAATCACCTTCACCTTCTTTACTGGCGAGTTCACGGGTCATTTCATTGAAGCGGATGACTTGCATCTTGAGGGTTCTGATTACGCACATTGGCTGTCCGGCTCCGTTAAGAATGATATTATAACTGCCAACGTAGGGGGCTTCGCCTCGCTTATATTCATGCTGAAAAGATGCTATCGAAGAACATGTCGCTGTTTTAATTCCACTCAAAACCAGTTGTACGAGTTCGTCAGCAAGTTCTGGGCTATCACCAAATTGCCATACAAGTGCATCGGGATAAATATTTTTTAATTCTTCGAGCTTTGTCATTTTCAGCCTTTGTTAATTTAATCTTCTTAGTGGAAGTGAACTCTTTCCAATCAATATGAACGATCTCATTCAAAAAATCATCTTTGTTGCACTGTTACGTGCATCAGCTCTTCACTTAAATTAGACACTTGAGCGCTGTTTGAGGGCTGTTTAGTGTCAAAATGTTTAATTCAATGTATTGTACTTTATATCGCTCATCTGACTGTGATGAGAAATCCCCTATGTTATGATTGCTGAATTAACTATTGTGTTATGAGGAACGCTGCCCCTGATTTTATACTACCGCTGACCTGCGACAGAGGATCCCGACAAAAGAGAGTGACATCATGAAATCTACCGATGAAATCCGCTTTGCTGAGTGGCAAATTTGTCCTCAATTGAGGATCCTGCTGCATCGCGGTAAACCGGTTAAAATTTCTGCCAGAGCCTTTGATGTGCTGGTTGCTCTGGTCAGTGCACAAGGCCAAGTCGTCAGTAAAGACCGATTAGTTACTCAGGTATGGGGGAATGAAATTGTTGAGGAAAATAATCTTCAAGCGCAGATTTCTGCCATCCGTCGCGTGCTTGGCAACGATCGTCATCTTCTAACGACCGAATTTGGTGCTGGCTACCGTTTTGACCTTTTGCCCAGTCATCAAGTCGTATCGTCAGAACATAGCAGAAAATCCCCGGTTGTTTTTCCTTTTCTAACCTCGATTTTAGGGCGTGATCAAGCAGTGCAGGAGGTATGCGCCTTAATACGTCAGCACCCACTTGTCACTATCACTGGTCTAGGCGGCGTGGGTAAGACGCGTTTGGCTTGGGAAGTCGTTAATTTTGTTCGGGCAAAGTATCCAGATGGTGTTTGTGTGGTTGAACTGGCCCACATCTCTGACGCTTCCAGTCTTCTCTCCGCTTTCTCACAGGCTTTGCATCTGCCATTAACTGCTGTTCATAACGATTCTGATTTATCGCATTAGCTCGCCCAACGCCAGTGCTTGTTGATGATTGATAATGGTGAGCATGTTATCAAAGAGTTAAAACCGGTGATTACCTTGCTACTGAATGCAGCACCACATATTACCATGTTACTTACTAGTCAGGCGGCAACAGGAATTGCAGGTGAGCAACAGTACCTCCTACCGCCACTAGTGGTTCCAGAAAAAGAAGAGGCCGATTTTCAACGATTGCTGCTGTTTCCCTGCGTTCGCCTATTTATTGAACGCGCTCAGGCTCAGCGATTTGATTACCATCCATCAAATGCTGAGCTACCAGTGATAGCTGAATTATGCCGTCATCTTGACGGGCTCCCCCTAGCAATTGAACTTGCAGCCTCTCGGTTATCGATTATGAGCGTCAGTGAGATTTATTATGGTCTGGAAGATCGTTTTCAGCTTTTGAGCAATAGGCAAAGCGTTCGGGTATCTCGACATCAAAAAATCAAGACTACGCTAGAGTGGACTTATCAATTACTCAATCCGCGTGAACAGAAATTATTCTGCTCTTTGGGGATTTTCACCGATATATTTTCCGTGAACACCGTGACCGACTTCTTACAGACTCCCGAAGAAAATAGTTGGCAGCTTGTCGATGATCTCCAACGATTGGTCTCCCTGTCACTGATCCAAGTGATTACTCAGGTACCCGTTACCCGTTTTCGTTTACTGGAAACCCTTCGTCAGTTCGCTTGCGATAAACTCAGGCAGCAAGGAGTCTATCCAAGGCTTGCCGCTCAGTTTGCTGACTATTGCCATCGTCAAGCGGAGCAAGCTCAGCTCGATTGGTATAGGCTGCCAACAAAACAGTGGCGAGCACGTTATGACTCTATCCTTAATGATTTACGCAGTGTTTTACAGCACACCTTAACTGAAGGAGCTAACCCTGCAAAAGGACTTGATATATTACAGGCCATGACGCCATTCTGGATTGAATATTCACTTTATCATGAATGTCAGCGTCATATTTATCCGTTGCTCAGTGAAGCGCGTTTGCAGGGAGTTTTAACATTACATCAGAGAATGGATCTCAGTGCAGCTGCGGGTAAAGCATCGACTTGGGCAAAAGGTCCCACTCCTGAAACGCGATCCACTTGGCAAACAGCATTGTCACTTGCTGAACAACTCGACGATAACGAAATTCGCTTACAAGCTTATTACGGGCTATGGTTGTATTACTTGCGCACCGGAAAACTCGACCAATCGCTTCATCATGCGCAGTCAATGTGCACGCTTGCACAGACGATTAATGATACAAACGCGCTGGCTACAGGATTGCGAATTTTGGGGGTATCTTGGCATTTTTTGGGGAAGCATGCTCTCGGTCGCGATTATTTGCAACAATCTCTGGATCGGCTTGCCATTGACGGTTCCGACCACGCTTTCCGTTTTGGACTCGATCAGGAAACTGCTGGTGAGGCATTTTTATCCCGTGTACTTTGGGTACAGGGTGAGTATAAAACCGCTAAGCAGATTGCATGGCGAGCAGTGAAAAAAGCGGCGCGTTTACAACATATTTGTTCGTTGTGTTGCGCCTTGGCGGAAGGTGCTTGCATGACAGCGGCGCTCGATCGCAATCCGCGCTGGGTAAGAAAGGCCGCTCTTTGGCTTATTGAACTGGCTGAAAAACATGACCTCTATTTTTGGAAAACCTACGGTGAGTTATTTCTCCATTGGGCTGAGCAGTTCAGTCAGCCGAATATCAAGCAAACTATGTTATTTAGATCGCTGCGAGGCATGGGATTAGACTGGCAGTACTCTCCTTTATTATCAGAAATGGATGCCAGACTTTCGCAGCAAACCCTGCATGAAAACTGGTGTACGCCCGAACTGATGCGTCTTTCCGTGATACATTTACCGATCTGCGCTCAGCGCCAGCAATTAGAACTGGCACTGAATAAAGCATACCAGCAACAGGCATATGGCTGGGCTTTGCGCATTGTTTGCTCGCTAGCAACGCTGCTGATTGAAATCGGTGAGCGTGTGGTGGCAAAACAGTTAATCACGGAGGTGTTAAGCCACATCGATGATTCTCAACACTCAACAGACATCAGAAATGCGCGAGAGCTATGTGCCCGTTTGGGGGGATGAAGGGTTGTATCTGATGGCGATTAACATACCTAACATCACGAGCACCGCCCCAGCAGCCACAATCAACATCCAGTTATGCGTGGTTTCCCATAGCCAAGTAGCCGTCAGTGAGCCACATGCGCCACCGATAAACATGATGCACATAAAAAGTGTGTTAAGACGGTTTCGGGCCTCTAGACACAAAGAATAAATGGTGTGCTGATTCGCGATCAGGACACATTGTTCCCCCGCATCCAGTAACAGGATGCCCACCACCATGCCGGCTATGCTGTTCCAACCCCAGAAAACAATCCAGGCCAGCAGCATCAGAACTATGCCCAAGATAACCATTCTAAAAGGGCCTTGACGATCGCTGATACTTCCTGCCAGAGGCGCACAGAGAATTCCGATTAACCCCAGTGCTGCCAGAGACCCAGTTATGCCTGTCCCGTAATGGTAGCGGTAGGCTAGCCAGAAAGGGAGGGCTGTCCATAATATGCTGAAGGAGGCAAATAACAGGGCTTGTGTCAGTGTCGCATTTCTCAGCTGTGGTTCATTTTTCCACAACTGGCCTAAGGAACGCAGTACTGTGAGATAATTAAATTTCGGAGTGGATAACGACTGAGAAGGCAACATACGGGCGATGAAAAATATCGCGAACAGTGTCATGACTGCGCCAGACAAAAAGACTCCTCGCCAATCGAAATATTCACCGATAAAGCCGCCAATAGCCCGTCCCGCTAGAATTCCTGCCAAAACACCACTCATTACCGTTCCCACTGTTTTACCGCGTGAAGAACTTTTCGAGAGTGAAGCAGCAAGCGGCACAATCTGTTGGGCAACGGTGGCAGCAATGCCAGTCAGGAAAGAGAAAAACACCAGCGCTGATGCAGTTGGAGACAATATCATGCCAATCAGTGCCAAAAACAGCACTTGTGCCTGACGTAGGATAAGCCGTTGACGTTCTATATAATCGCCCAGCGGGATCAGCAAGAACAAGCCTGCCGCATAGCCTAACTGGGTGGCCATGGGGATCAAAGAGACGGCTTTCCATTCATTAGGAAAAGAACCCGCAATCAGATTCATAACGGATTGATTAAAATAGATATTAGCGACAACGATACAGCAAATAATTGCCAGTATTAGGATCTTGACCGAAGAAAGTTCCTCGCTATCAGTACACATGTTCACACCTCGTTCTAAACGTAATGTTGTCTACTCTAGGCAATATCTATTCCCGATTCTTTGACCACTTTATTCAGACGTCTGAATTTTATTCCCCAAGTGTTTGAAACAAAAAATTGCTACTCATGTTATTCACATTAATCACTAAACATAATCTAAGGAGTTGAAAATGGATTTAAAACTGACGGGTAAAGTGGCTCTAGTAACTGGAGCTCGAACCGGTATTGGTTTCAGTATTTGCGAAGAATTGGCCGCGAATGGTGTGCATCTGATCATGGTTGCTAGACAAAAAGCACAATTGATATTAGCAGCACAAAAAATTGCAGATAAATACGGAGTAACCGTACTGCCGATTGCTGGGGACGT
Source organism: Providencia sp. PROV236 (assembly GCF_033676985.1). NCBI lineage: Bacteria > Pseudomonadati > Pseudomonadota > Gammaproteobacteria > Enterobacterales > Morganellaceae > Providencia > Providencia sp. PROV236. Next base: position 1,703,753 of record NZ_CP096297.1, read on the forward strand.
GACGGATCCTGAACTGCCTGAGCTGGTGGTAAAGCAGGCCGAAAGTATTTTTCAGCGCATTGATTTGCTGGTAAATGATGCAGGAAGAGCCCACACAGGCACACTGCTGACTACATCAGAAGAAGAGTGGCAGTCGATGACAGAGACTAAGTTTTCTGCAATGCGACGGTTTTGTAAGGTTGTCATACCCGGAATGCAGGCTCAAAATTGGGGACGCATTGTCAACATTTCCTCTATTGGTGGGATCTATCCAAACCCCCAACTGACGGTTTCGCATGCTCTGAGCGCTGCAATCAATAATCTAACTCGTAGTCTGGCACTGAGTGTTGCGCCTGATGAGATTTTGGTTAACGCGGTGGGGGTAGGTGCTGTCATAACGGATAACTGGGCTAGGAATATGCTGCCGAATGTCCGTGATCGTCGTCCTGAGCTGACTGATAAAACGGATAAAGAGATCATGACATTATTGGGCAAAGAGAAAACGCCTGTAGGTCGTTTTGGATTACCAGAAGATATTGCGGCAATCACCGCATTCTTACTTTCTGATCGGAATCAGTTTGTTACCGGTCAGACTATTGAGGCTTCAGGCGGTGCTGACCGGTTTATGTAATATGCGGGATGCTTCCTTGCAGACGCTGGCTGATTGATGAGTACTCTCAGGTCAACCAGCGCAGCTATTTTTCAAGCAAAGTGCATAGGAAGCTAAGCTTGTCAGTCGCAGATCAATCAGTACAGACGGATACTATGAAAGTCTGGACTACGGTTATGATTTATTTTTTAGTATTTTGACTATCGATATAATTTTGTGCACGTATCTTGATAGCTTCACGCTGTGCATCGGTTAGCGTATTAAACATGATGACATTATCAATATCTTTATCAAGAATTAATGCATAGTAATAAGCTTCATTGGCATTTCCGTTTAAGATATGTGCCTCATAAAGTTTTTCTAATGCAATTTCAGGTTCATATTTTAATAAATATTGATACATCTCAATCGCCTTATCTAGATCTCGCGCTATATCGTCAAAGCCTTCGAAATAAATATTGGCAATGTAGGTTATCTTTAGAGTAGGAACAGTAAGCTCTTTAATTTTCTCTTTATCAGCAGCTTCCCTCATATTTAAATATTTCTTGAGATATTGAACCGCACGCTCAAAATTCTCATCTTCAGCATCATGTTGAGCAAGATAAAAGTTAAATAGATAATTAGCTGCTTTAATATTACCTTTTTCATCAGATTCTTTGGCATATGCTAGCGCTTTCTGCGGATCTTTTTTTGTATAATATTCAGCCAATAGCATTAGCACATCAGTACGTTTCTTAGACTGTGACTCTAATAATTCAACGTACGCTTTTTCATGTTTTGGATGAAGGTTTCGATAACTATACCGTTCAGTTCCATCTCTATATGCAGTCAACAAAGAATCAAATGCAAGATCTGCAATCACAGGATCTTTTGAGTCTAATCCTTCATGCAGGTATTGAATGAGAGACTGGTAGAGCTGTGGGTTTGCGGCTACTTTTTTGTTACTTAGCGCTAAAGATGCAAAATGGACTTTAGAATATTGATTGTTCTTCAATGTTCCAAATGAATATAATTCGCGTTTTTTGTCTGTATTGGTAATTATTTTATCAAGAGCAGGGATGATGATATTTAAATCTGCTTTATCCAGTATTTTGTTATACCAATAGGCTGCCGCAGTATGTTGCTGTTGCTCAATATACCAATGGGACAATCGGAGTGTTGCATTAATATCATTATTTAACGCGGGTAATACCAGTGTATTATAACGAAATAACTCATCTTCCTCACAACAGGCCAGTGGGTATTTTTTTAACCATGAAATAGCTTCATCCCAATTAGGCTCTACTATCCAGCGGTTTTGTTTATAATCATAAATACCATTTTGTAACGATCTAATATAGGTATAAGCGGCATCTTGATCCCCTTGTTCTCCAGCGGCTTTAAAATATTGTCGAGCTTTTAAATGATCAATGTTGGTTCCTTTACCGGATGTATGTGCGATACCTAGCTGAAGATTGGTATCTGCATCTTTATTTTTTATATTGTATTTTGCATCGAAACTATCCATTTCAGAGAGATAGCGCTCGCCATCTTTGCCTGATTTTTTCAATAATTCACGAGCTTTTGTTCGATCTGCATTAACAAGGTGCAATCCGTATAAATAATTTAAGCCTAAGCTTAGGGTGGCTGATTGATTACCTGAAGAGATTTGCTGCTTATAATAACGCATGATTTTAGCGCTATTTTTTTCGAGTAACCCTTCGTTCTCATAATATGTCTGTAGATCACTTAATGCTGTATAACTGCCTAAGTTTGCTGCTTGATCGAGATATTTAAGCCACTTAACATTGTCTTTCTTTTGCCCATACTCACCGAGCCGATAAGTATTGGCTAGTCTGTAAGCGGCTTGGGAGTCATTATTATGATATTGATTGAGCAGCTCATTGAATTCTTGTAGCTCTTTTTCAATAAGCTTCATATCGGACTCATAATCCAAAAATTCATACTTATCAGGTATGACATGAATTTGTCGATAATATTCCAGTGCTTTCGGATAATTTTTTTCAACACCAGATTGCCCATATTGGTAGAGTTTACCCAGCTCGGCTAAACAGCGATTACTCCCTTGTTCTGCGCACTTGTTACGCCACATCAAACGATCATTTTGTGTTGTCCCTGTGAGTTGATCAAATTTATTATTGTAATAAAGGCTTCCAGAAATGAGGTTATCATCAATTTTCCCATGAATAATAAACAGCATAGCATCAATGGAACCTAACTCTGCGGCTTCAATTATGTCTAGATAATGTGAGGTTAATTTATTCTCATCAACTTTATTCTCAATACTCATACGGCTAACATTAGCTATGGCATATTTAAACCTTACGTCAGGATTTTGATCTAATAAAGGAAGGATGAAAGTTCTTGCTCGTTCATTATTAAATGATTCTTCAATAAGAAATTGAATTGCTCTAGGATACTCAAGAGCATGCTCAAAGAGCAGGTCATAAGCATTTTGACGCTCTCTTGTGGTGAGATAATGACGCTCTTTATCTGATTCTAGCGTTAATAAAATAAGGGCCATGGCCTGATCTTTTTCGTGTTCTTTATATTTTATTAGCGCTAATGCATGATGTATATTTGCATCAGTAAAATAGTTGACTGTTTTTTTGTATAATGAAAAAGCATATTCTTTATTATTAATTGGGTCTTGCTCTAAAAGATAGTCTGCATAGTAATGTGCTAAGCTATAATCTGGAAATAAAGAAGTTTTATTTCTTTCAACACCTTCTTTGAGTATATCAATAACGAAGTCTTTTTCAATTTCATCGGATACATCAAATTGAAAATAGAGTCGTGCTAATGCATATTGGCTATCTTTTACTAATTTATCGTTAGCAATATTTTCTTGTAGAAGACTGATAGCTTGTTTTAAATTTTGCTCTGTACCTAGAGCGAGAGCGTATTTTTGAGCAAGTTTATAGTTGTTCTCTGCTGATGGTGATATTTCACTCGCTTTTTGAATTAATTCAAATGATTTTTCAGGATTATAAAAATGTGTTGTATATGTTGCATAAAGATCGCTTAAAGCAATAAGGGCTTTCGGAGAATCAGGGTATTTATCTAACAGAGTATTAATATATTTTTGCGCTAGTTCATCAAGGTACTTTCCGGGAAAATTAAAACGGAAAGTTGACTGTTCAATCATTTCAATCAATGCATCTTGATGGCCTAATTCAGCCGCAAGCTCAAGGTATTTTTGAGCTTGTAACCAGTCAGGTGTTAAATTTTCTCGATACTCATCACCATGATAGATTTGATACAATAAATACGCTTTTTTGGCGTAATCATCATTAACAATGGTTGAGAAAATCGTAGGAAGACTCACCGTTGATGGCAAGTCATTATGCTCATTTTTAGCCAATGACACTAAATCCTTTTGAGTGTCATCGGATTGAGAAAAAGCATAACTTGTTGCTAATGGTGATAAATGAAGTTTTGAAGACGTAAAGCACAAAGTTATCAGTGTAGCTAAAGTCACGGTGGCTATTCGAAATGGCTTAATATTAGGGAGCATGACTATCCTTTTACATATTCATCATAATATTAGTTACCTAATCCATAATGTTTTCAACAATGTAATATTTAATATATTGGTATTTTATTAAATAAATTAAATTAAGATGATTCATTTAATAATTAATGGGTATAAATAAAAAAACATAGCCCCACATAAGTGGGGCATATGGATTACGACATTGCATTGCTTGAAAGCTAATTTTACTGGCTGTTATCGTTTACGCAATCTTTTTTCTGCTCAATGTGTTTTTTACTCTTGAAAAGATCAGTCAGTGGCGTGCGTAATTGTTGTGCTAACATTACACCAAGTAAGACCACTCCGCCGCCTAATAGATGGTAGCTTTTTAATTCTTCGCCGAGCGCAAAAATCGCGATAATTGCTGTAAATACTGGCGCTAAATTCATAAAGATAGATGTTGTATTGGCACCTAAGCGCATCACACCTTGGATCCACATCGCAGGGGCGATAATTGATGCTGCAATCCCTGCGAAGGCCACAAGACCAATATTATGGCTATTGAGTGAAACATCGTCAGCCAATAAAAAGTTAGGTATTAATAGGAGCACACCAAAGAAAATCTGCACATACAGTGAATCCCAACTTGATAACTGAATTGCCCAACGTTTAGTCAGTACGCCATATAAAGCATAGGCTGCGGAGGCAATTAACATCAATAGCTCACCTGTACCAAGTCCTTGAGAAAATAGAGTGGCAGGGTTTCCTTGACTCACTAGCCAAACTAACCCAACCAATGACAGTAGTGTACCGATAAAAATACCGACCGTTGGAATGACTCGTAGGACAAATATACTAATTACCACGGTTAGCAATGGGATAAGTGAGTTCATGATCCCCATAAAGGTTGCGCTGACTGAGTGGGCCGCATAATAAGCAAGGCTTTGATAAAGCATCATGCCTAGTGCCCCTAAAATGGCTAATTGCCACCAATGTTTTTTGACAACCGACCAATGCCTAAGAACTGAACGCAGTACGAATGGAGTCATGACTAATAGTGCTAATGCCCAACGGTAAAAAGATATTGCCGCAGGATCGATGGCCGTTGCAGCCGCTTTATTGACAATCGCATTGATTGACCACAGTAAAACCGCTATTAACGGAAAGATTAAATTTTTCATCAAATGCTTCTCCCTAATGATGGCAATAGTATAGCCTTGTCAGATTTTTTATATATACTGATATTCAGACATTCGATAACGGTTTTCAGACAACATTCATGAAACAAATTACAAACACATCGAAACGACTAATTAATGAGTGCAATATCATTGAACCTGCGTTTATTGCCTTACGGCATGAACAAATTGATACCCAGACAGAGTATAAATCTCACTCTCATTCGTTTGGGCAATTGCTCTATGTGGTGTGTGGGATCATGGAAATGGAAGTTGGCGGTAAGCATTATCTAGCGCCACCTGAATTTTGCATTTGGATACCTGCCGATGTCCAGCATGCGAGTTTTAATAAACAAAGTGTTAAATTTCGGATCATCGATTTTGCACAACACCTCAGCGGCAAGTTAGCCTCTCGTGCCTGCGTAGTTCGACTAAGCCCCATTTTTCAGACGATTATGTCCGATTTTTATCAAAGGGGAATTGTTGAGCCTCAAACCGATGAAGATAAGCGTTTAGCCAGTGTGTTGGTTGACCAATTTGCACTTTCACCTTGCCAAGATACCTATCTTCCTATCACAAAAGATAAATTTTTAGCTCCCATTTTAGATGCCTTACAGAGAGACCCCACTGATAACTCGACTTTAGCGCAGTGGGCTAAACGCAGTTACACCTCAGAACGAACGTTATCGCGTCGTTGTCAGCAAGAGCTAGGGATGTCGTTTAGTGAATGGCGTCAGCGTTTACGTTATTTGCATGCGGTAGCTGGGTTAGAACGCGGAAAAAGTGTGCATGAGGTCGCGCTGGATGTGGGCTATAGCTCCGCATCGGCATTTATTGCAATGTTTCAGCAAATATCGGGTGTGACCCCCGATCGTTTTCGTACTAAAGAATCGTTAAACGAAGTAAATCGTACATAGGAAATGGTGCTGGAACGTGGCAAAATAGATGACATACTCGTCATACTTCAAATTGCAGCGCTTCTCATTAATATAGGGTACCTACACTCACTGACGCTAGCTACAGTGTTTTCTATACTTCTAGCTGAGCGTTCGTTTATCGCCTAGCTGCACCTTGAATGATTTAGAGTATACTTTGCATTTTTATTTAAAAGACGCGTGATGATATTGGGGCGAATTCAGTGAAAATTTTAGTTGATGAAAACATGCCATATGCTCAGCAATTATTTAGCAAGCTAGGTAAAGTTACTGCTGTGCCAGGCCGCCCAGTACCTGAAGGTGAATTGCTTGATGCCGACGCACTTATGGTACGTTCAATTACCAAAGTTAACAGCGCATTACTTAGCCATACACCAGTTAAATTCGTGGGTACGGCAACAGCGGGCTTTGATCACGTCGATACAGCATGGCTCAACCAAGCCAAGATCGCGTTTTCTTCAGCACCGGGTTGTAACGCAATCGCTGTGGTTGAATATGTATTTTCTGCATTATTAATGTTAGCGGAACGCGATCATTTTGATTTGCGTGATAAAACAGTCGGAATTATTGGCGTTGGTAATGTTGGAGGCCGTTTAGCCAATCGCTTGGCAGCTTGGGGGATAAAAACATTATTATGCGATCCTCCTCGTGCGCAAGCAGAAGGTCAGGGCGAATTTTTACCTTTAGAAACAGTACTGGCGGAAGCGGATGTTTTGACTTTCCATACCCCATTGAATATGGATGGTGCGGATAAAACCTACCATTTAATGGATACTCAACGTTTGGCTGAGCTACGTGATGGCACGATCCTTATTAATGCTAGTCGTGGTGAAGTTGTTGATAATCAAGCTTTGTTATCACTATTGAAACAAGGTAAATCGCTTTCTGTCGTTTTAGATGTGTGGGAGCCCGAGCCAGATTTAGATATTGAATTACTTCAATGGGTAGACATTGGCACACCACATATTGCAGGTTATACCCTTGAAGGTAAGGCACGTGGTACAACCCAAGTCTACGAGGCGTATTGCCAATTCTTAGGCAAACCAGACAATATCGCGCTGTCTTCTTTATTACCTACACCTGAAATTAGCGCACTAACATTTCAAGGTAAATTATCGCAAAGTCAGCTCAAAAGGCTGGTTCATCTCGTGTATGATGTGCGTCGCGACGACGCTGCATTGCGTGAAGTCGCCGCAATACCCGGTGAGTTTGACAAATTACGCAAGCACTATCAGGAGCGCCGTGAGTGGTCGTCTCTCAACATTCGTTGTGATGATGATCAGGTTGCATCACAACTATCTGCACTGGGTTTTAATGCACATTTAATTAAGTGAATACAGCAAACAACGATGATAAGTTGATGATTACATCATTAACTTATTATTTGCTAATTATTTCATTTAATCGTTATTTTTTGGAGAAACAGCAATGACTGAAGGTTGGAATATTGCGTTATTGGGTGCAACCGGCGCTGTCGGTGAAGCCATTTTAGCATTATTACAAGAACGCGAATTTCCGGTTGGCGAATTGTACTTGTTAGCCAGCGAGCGAACAGCAGGGGAGAGCATTCGTTTTAATGGCAAAAGTTATCAAGTCCAAGATGCTACCGACTTTAATTGGTCGCAAGCTCAAATGGCGTTCTTTGCTGCAAGTGATGAAGTCAGCTTGCAATATGCGGAACAAGCGGCACAAGAAGGTTGTATTGTGATTGATAGCAGTGGTGTGTTTGCTCTCGAACCAGATGTCCCTTTAGTTGTACCGAGTGTAAACCCGCATGTCTTAGCTGATTATCGCAATCGTAATATTATTGCTGTTGCAGATAGCTATGTGAGCCAATTATTGAGTGCCACTAAGCCATTAATTGATGCGGCAGGAGTGGGACGTATTACGCTGACAAATATGTTATCTGTTTCTGCTTATGGTAAATCGGCAGTGGATGAACTCGCAGGACAAAGTGCCCGTTTGTTAAATGGCATCCCAGCTGAAGAAGGCCGTTTTACTAAACAACTCGCATTCAATATGTTACCAACATTAGCCGATGAAGAAGGCAGTGTACAGCAAGAGCGCCGTCTGGTTGAGCAAGTACGCAAAGTATTGCAGGACGATGGACTACCCGTTGCTGTGAGCTTTATTCAATCACCAGTATTTTATGGTAATGCCCAAGTAGTTTACCTTGAAACCTTGCGACCAGTCAGTATGGAAGAAGCTCGCGATGAACTTGAACGTTTTGATGATATTCAGGTCTCAGAAGAAGGCGATTATCCAACTCAAGTGACTGATGCCTCTGGCAACGATTATTTGAGTATTGGTTGTATCCGTAATGATTACGGTATTCCTGAAATCTTACAGTTTTGGTCTGTTGCCGATAATGTGCGTTTTGGTGGTGCATTGATGGCAGTTGAAACCGCAGAAAAACTGGCTCAGGAGCTATCTTACTGATGTCCGAGTCAACCCAGTTGTCTCGCATTGCGTTAGGCATTGAATATAACGGTAGTCGCTATTATGGCTGGCAACGCCAACAAGAAGTAAAAAGTGTACAAGGTTGTCTCGAAGAAGCGCTGTCTAAAGTGGCTAATCAGCCGATTAGTGTGTTTTGTGCGGGGCGTACTGACGCAGGCGTACATGCGACAGGGCAGGTGGTGCACTTTGATTCGCCAGTAGTGCGCAAAGAGGCAGCGTGGACAATGGGCGTTAATACCCATTTGCCTGACGATATTGCCGTGCGTTGGTGCCAAGGTGTTGATGAAGAATTTCATGCGAGATTCAGTGCAACAGCACGTCGTTATCGTTATGTCATTTTTAATCATCGCTATCGACCTGCGATTTTATCGAATGGCGTCACGCATTTTCATTATCCATTGGATGAAAAAAGAATGCATCAGGCGGCGCAAGTTCTATTGGGGGAAAATGATTTTACCTCATTCAGAGCAGTCCAGTGCCAGTCAAGGACGCCTTGGCGTAATGTAATGCACGTGCAAGTTAGCCGCCATGGTAACTATGTGGTGGTGGATATCAAAGCCAATGCATTTGTTCATCACATGGTCAGAAATATTGTTGGAAGTCTGCTAGAAATTGGTTGCGGTAATCAAGATATTAATTGGATGGCAGAATTACTGGAACTTAAGGACAGAACAAAAGCTGCGGCGACCGCTAAAGCTGAAGGTTTGTACTTAGTTGCGGTTGATTATCCTGAGAAATTTGCTCTGCCATCGAATGTGATGGGGCCGCTTTTTTTAGCCGATGAGCTGATGTAAATCTAATCTTAAGAATCTTAGATATAGCAGGGACGCTATTCATAAATCACGAGGACACTTATGGAGTTTATCAGTTTTATTATCGATTTCATTCTGCATATCGATGTGCATCTAGCAGAGCTGGTTGCTGAATATGGTACTTGGGTGTACGGTATTTTATTTCTGATCTTGTTTTGTGAGACTGGGCTGGTAGTAACCCCATTCTTACCTGGTGATTCATTATTGTTTGTTGCAGGAGCGATTTCCGCATTAGATAGCAATGATTTGAATGTGCATTTAATGGTTACACTGATGATCATCGCGGCCATTTTAGGTGATGCAATTAACTATACAATCGGTCGTATATTTGGCGAAAAATTATTTAAAAATCCCGATTCAAAAATTTTCCGTCGTGTTTATTTAGATAAAACCCATGCGTTTTATGAAAAACACGGTGGTAAAGCCATTATATTGGCGCGGTTCGTGCCGATTGTTAGAACTTTTGCGCCATTTGTTGCAGGAATGGGCAAAATGTCTTATCGTCATTTTGCCTTTTATAATGTGACAGGTGCGTTATTATGGGTGTTATCATTCACTTATGCAGGTTACCTGTTTGGTGATTTACCGTTCGTACAGCAGAATTTGAAATTATTGATAGTCGCCATTATCTTTATTTCTATTCTTCCGGGGGTGATTGAAGTGATCCGTCATCGCCGTGCAGCAGCGAGAGAAAAGCGTGTCGCTACGCAAAACAGTGATAATCCGTAACGGATTTTAAATTTTTTTATCCACAGTGGAGTACCATTGTGGTTTAATGGCACAAAATTACATACTGGTGTTTTACCTGAGAGGCGTTATATGCGGCTTCTCAAGGAAGTAGCCAGAGATCAATCAGACGAAAAGGTCTATTAATGAGCTGGATTGAAAAAATATTAAAGAAAGGTAACTTGACCCAATCAACTAAAGTCAATATCCCTGAAGGGGTTTGGACTAAATGTGATAGTTGTGGACAAGTATTGTATGGGGCTGAGTTAGAGCGTAACTTACAAGTGTGCCCTAAATGTGATCATCATATGCGCATTCATGCACGCCAGCGCCTTGAAGCTTTTCTTGATGAAGACTCTACAACGGAATTAGGCAGTGAACTTGAGCCAAAAGATATACTCAAGTTCCGTGATTCAAAAAAATATAAAGATAGAATTTCAGCGGCTCAAAAAGAGACGGGTGAAAAAGATGCTATCGTGGTAATGAAAGGGACGTTAAAAGAAATGCCAATTGTTGCGGCGGCATTTGAATTCTCTTTCATGGGTGGCTCAATGGCATCCGTTGTTGGTGCTCGCTTTGTTCGTGCAGTTGAACAAGCTCTAGAAGATAACTGCCCATTAGTGTGCTTCTCTTCAAGTGGTGGCGCGCGTATGCAAGAAGCGCTGTTGTCACTGATGCAAATGGCGAAAACCAGTGCAGCGTTAGCAAAAATGCAAGAACGTGGTCTGCCATACATCTCTGTATTAACTGACCCAACCATGGGTGGGGTATCGGCAAGTTTAGCGATGTTAGGTGATATCAACGTCGCTGAACCAAAAGCGTTAATTGGTTTTGCAGGCCCACGTGTTATCGAGCAAACGGTACGTGAAAAATTGCCTCAAGGCTTTCAACGTAGTGAGTTCTTGTTAGAGAAAGGCGCTATCGATATGATCGTTCGCCGTACTGATATGCGTGATACGTTAGCTGATGTATTAGCAATGTTAACCAATAAACCGAGCTTCAATACAGAAGAGTTTGTACCAGTGATTGAAGAGGAAGTGAAAATCGATATCGCTAAAGACGATGTTGTCATCGATGCTCATGAGCAAGTAAAGGACTCTGCTAAGCATAAAAAAGATGATGAGTAATCAATTTACTATTCCAAATGCCGAGTCTCCATTGGAGACTTGGCTTTCATATCTTACAGACCTGCATAGCCAAAATATTGATATGGGGCTAGAGCGCGTCGGACAAGTTGCTCGTCAAATGGGGTTGCTTCAACCCGCACCTCACGTGATCACCGTGACAGGCACTAATGGTAAAGGGACAACCTGCCATACTCTTGAATCTATTTTAATGGCGGCTGGCCTCAAAGTGGGAGTTTATAGTTCACCACATCTAGTTCGCTACACCGAGCGGGTACGTATTCAAGGTCAAGAGCTAGCTGAAGCGGATTTCTGTCGTGTATTTGCTGATATAGAAGCGGAACGTGGCGATATTTCATTAACTTATTTTGAGTACGGCACATTGGCAGCGCTGAAGTTGTTTAAACAGTCTGCGTTAGATGTGGTGATCCTTGAAGTAGGGTTAGGTGGGCGTTTAGATGCGACCAATATCGTCGATGCTGATGTCACGGCAATCACCAGTATTGCTATCGATCACACTGATTGGCTAGGCTCTGACAGAGAACACATTGGTTTCGAGAAAGCGGGTATCTTTCGTGGTGGTCGTTATGGTGTAGTCGGTGAACCTGACATGCCTGAATCGATCGGTCAATATGCCAATGAAATTGGTACTCTGCTGTTTCGTCGTGATAAAGATTGGTCTTTTGAGCAACACGAAAATAATTGGTCATGGCAAAGCGATAAATACCAGTGGGCGAATTTACCGTTACCTAATGTACCGCTCGCTAATGCAGCGACTGCTTTAGGGGTTATTTGTTGTCTCAAAGAAACTAACCATCAACTAGCCAATAAAATTACTGATCAGGCGGTGAGAGAGGGCTTGAAGTCTGCTCAACTCCCTGGGCGTTTTCAAATTATTGGTGAGAAACCGTTGATGATACTGGATGTGGCGCATAATCCACATGCAGCAGGTTATCTGGTGACTCGTTTAGCGCAACTTCCTTCGGTTGAAGGGCGACGGATCCGTGCGGTAGTTGGTATGTTAGGCGATAAAGACATCCAAGGCACATTAACGCGTTTATCTGAGCAAGTGACGGATTGGTATGTGGCGTCATTAACTGAGTTTCGTGGTGCATCAGCATCTCAATTAAGCCAATATCTAGATTCGCCAAAGGTATTTGATTCGGTTGATGAAGCATGGCAGCAAGCTTGTGTTGATGCAACAGAGAAGGATATTGTGATTGTTTGTGGTTCTTTCCATACTGTTGCTCATGTAATGATGTTGTTAGATCAAACAAAAGGATAGCGTAGGTGGCAAGTAAATTTCAAAATCGTCTTGTCGGCGCCATTGTTTTAGTTGCTGCGGGGATCATTGTGTTACCCGCATTACTTGATGGCGATAAGAAATACAATGAAAATGAATTTGCGGCCATACCTATTATTCCAAAACCGGGTGACGAGCAAGATATCGAAGCGATCGCACCGCTGACGCAATCTTCGACGTCAGGCGCGGTATCGGAAGCCATGATATCTGAAGCGATTTCTGAGCAGAAACAAGATGAACAGCAGCGCGAACAGCAATCTGCCACAACATTGCCAGAAAAAGAGGTTACCCCAACTGAACAGCCTAAAAAGCCAGAACCTAAACCTACGCCAAAACCTGAAGTGAAGCCAGTGCCGAAGCCGGAACCAAAACCAGAGCCTAAGCCTGAAGTTAAAGCTCCACAGGGGAAAGCGTTTGTGGTGCAGCTTGGTGCATTGAAAAATTCAGTGAAGGTTGAGGAAATTGTCGCAAAATTACGGTTGTCTGGGTATCAAGTTTATACGGTTCCTTCACGACCAGTGAATGGCCAATTAACGCGTATTTTTGTTGGGCCAGAAGCTTCACGGCAACGCTTAGAAAGCGCATTACCTGAGTTGCGTTCGATAACGGGGCTGCAAGGTGAGATTAGGGCTTTCAAGCCATGAGTAAATCATAGTATTGAATTAGGAATAAAATACTCGTTATCATTCGATTTATAGCATATTGCGTTGAAGTATAGTGACTATACTCAACGCAATAGTCATATACTGCTGTAGGCCCTTGGCGACGAATTGATTTGTCGTCTAGTTGTATTTCGAATTATTTAGAGTATAAAAATTTGAGTTTTTAACCAATTGTAGCGGCGAATATGAATTTTTCTTTTCGCCGTTGGTTTTTTTAAATTGTATGTAAATTGGTTACGCAAACGTTTTCGTTTTCTGTTAGAATGCACTCCAGCCACTGCCGTGGGTGCGAATTTTGGAATGAAATATGGTCTGGTTAGATTATGCAATTATTGCCATCATTGGCTTCTCGGCACTGGTAAGCCTGATCCGAGGGTTTGTTCGCGAGGCTTTATCACTGATAACATGGGGCTGTGCATTCTTTGTTGCTAGTACATTTTATCCTTACTTAGCACAGTATTTTACGCGCTTTGAGGACATACTAGTCAGAAATGGTATTGCTATTGCTGCATTATTTATTGCGACATTAATTGTCGGTGCAGTTGTTAACTATGTGATTAGTTCTCTGGTTCAAAAAACTGGCTTATCGGGCACAGATCGTGTTCTGGGGATCTGCTTCGGTGCGTTGCGTGGTGTGTTAATTGTATCTGCGTTATTATTTTTTCTTGATACCTTTACACCACTTCCTCAAAGTGAGGATTGGCAACGTTCGGAACTTATTCCGCAGTTCAGTCATATAATCAGGTGGTTCTTTGACTACCTGCAAAATGCGTCAAGTTTCCTACCGGAGAATATTTCTCCGTCTGGCTGATGAGGAAAGACTAAATGTGCGGTATTGTCGGTATCGCCGGTGTATCACCGGTCAACCAATCTATTTATGATGCTTTAACTGTGCTTCAGCACCGTGGGCAAGATGCAGCAGGGATTGCTACCATTGATGGCAAAAATAATATTCGTTTACGTAAAGCGAATGGCCTCGTAAAAGATGTTTTTGAAACACGGCATATGCTCCGACTGCAAGGTTGCATGGGAATTGGCCATGTACGTTATCCAACTGCGGGAAGTTCAAGCGCATCAGAAGCACAGCCCTTCTATGTGAACTCGCCTTTTGGTATCACCCTTGCTCACAATGGTAATCTGACAAATGCGCATGAACTGACGCGTCGTTTATTTGAAACAGCTCGCCGTCATGTGAATACCACCTCGGACTCTGAAATTTTATTAAATATATTGGCTTATGAGTTAGACCGTTTTGATCACTTTCCACTTGAGCCAGACAATGTATTTACTGCTGTTGCTGCCATGCATAAAAGATTGCGTGGGGCATATGCATGTGTGGCCTTGATTATTGGTCATGGCATGTTGGCATTTCGTGATCCTCACGGTATCCGTCCATTAGTATTAGGTCGTCGGGTACTGGAAAATGGGGCTGAAGAGTACATGGTAGCTTCAGAAAGTGTTGCATTGGACACACTAGGCTTTGAGTTTTTACGTGACGTTGCACCCGGAGAAGCGGTTTATGTGACCGAGAAAGGTCAACTGTATACACGCCAATGCGCCGAGAACCCACAATTAACGCCATGCTTATTTGAGTATGTTTATTTTGCTCGCCCAGACTCTTTTATCGATAAAATATCAGTGTATAACGCAAGATTGCGTATGGGGCAAAAATTAGGCGCTAAAATTGCTCGTGAGTGGGAAGACTTACATATCGATGTGGTGATCCCAATACCTGAAACATCTTGTGATATCGCTTTAGAAATCGCGCATATTTTAGATAAGCCATACCGCCAAGGTTTTGTGAAAAATCGTTATGTTGGCCGCACATTTATTATGCCAGGGCAACAAGAGCGTCGTAAATCAGTTCGCCGTAAGCTGAATGCTAACCGTGCGGAATTTCGTGATAAAAACGTATTATTGATTGATGATTCAATTGTACGTGGTACCACCTCAGAACAGATTGTTGAACTGGCGCGTGAAGCAGGGGCAAAAAATGTTTATTTTGCATCTGCGGCACCTGAAGTTCGCTTCCCGAATGTGTACGGTATTGATATGCCAAACGCCAATGAATTGATCGCACATGGTCGTGAAGTTGATGAAATCCGTAAGCTCATTGGTGCTGATGGTTTGATTTTCCAAGATCTCAGTGATTTGGTCGACGCTGTTCGTGAAGAGAATGCGGAAATCAGTGAGTTTGAATGTTCAGTGTTTGATGGTATTTATGTCACAAAAGATATCGATCAAACCTACTTAGATTATTTAGAGAATCTACGTAGAGATGATGAGCTAAAAATTAAAGATCAAAATGAGATTGAGAACCTAGAGATTTATAACGAAGGTTAATCATTTTTGATTTAAGAAGAAAACCAGCCTATGGGAAATTCCATTTTAGGTTGGTTTTTTATTAGATAAGGTTTATATCTTGTTCAGCGAGCCGTAGCTTAAAAGTTACTCCTAAACATAAAACAATCTCTATTATTTAATTTAATACTACTGAAAATTTCGATATTCTGAAAAGTTAACATCTTTGATTTTGGCGATCTAACCGGTAGATTTGAAGGTTTTTAATCACAATAGCTGTTATGATTAGCGCTGGATATATTCGTTGGAAAGAGGGTGGCATGAAAAAGCTAATCATTGGTTTAACTGGTGCGAGTGGTGCCATTTATGGCATTAGGCTATTAGAAGTTTTAAAACCAGTGGATCATGTGGAAACACATCTTGTGATGAGTGCGGCTGCTCGCCAGACATTATCGTTAGAAACTGACTACACAGTAAAAGATATCCAACAGCTGGCTGATCATAATTATGATAGCCGTGATATCGCGGCTGCGATTTCATCAGGTTCATTTCGTACAGCGGGCATGGTGATCATGCCATGTACCATGAAAACACTGTCGGGCATTGTACATAGCTATACTGATACGTTAGTCACGCGCGCAGCAGATGTGGTATTAAAAGAAGGCAAAAAATTAGTGTTAGGCGTACGTGAAACCCCATTACATCTCGGCCACCTGCGTTTACTGGTACAAGCAGCCGAAATGGGCGCGGTGATCATGCCTCCAATGCCGGCTTTTTATCATCAACCCCAAACAATTCAAGATATTGTTGATCAAACAGTAAATCGAATTCTAGATCAATTTGATATTCAATTAGAACAAGATCTCTTTACCCGTTGGCAAGGTAGTAAATAATAAGTTTTAAGGCTGAATTTGATTATATTATTCAGCCTAATAATATAAATCTTATTTTTTATTGTGTTTTAAATAAATCCTCTAAAGCAATTTTCAATTCAATATATTCAAATTGAAAGCCCGCTTCTTCTAAGCGCTTAGGAATAGCTTGTTGACCGCCAAGAACTAATGCAGCAGCTTCACCCAGAATGGCTTTAATGGCAAAGGCAGGAGTACGAATAAACGCAGGACGGTTAATAACTTCGCCTAAAATAGCTGAAAATTGATCATTATGAACGGGATAAGGGGCTGTCATATTAAATGGCCCTGATAATGAATGATTATCGAGTAAAAAGCAGATTGCATTTACCATATCATCGATATGGATCCATGGCATAAACTGTTTTCCATGACCAATAGGACCACCAGCGCCCATTTTAAAAATAGGGAGGACTTTTGCCAATGCTCCACCATTTAATGACATGACGACCCCAGTACGTAATATGCATACCCGTGTTGCTGGTGATTCGGCATTTTGAGCAAGCGCTTCCCAATGTTGACATAAATAATGGGTAAATTCGTCGTGGGGTTGTTCAAATTCATCTACAACCGCTTGCCCTTGATCGCCATAATAACCGACAGCGGAGCCGGATAAAAAAGTATGTGGTGGTGTATCACTGGCTGCAATTAATTCCGTTAAGCGTTGAGTTATTACCCAGCGGCTTTCACATAAGATTTTTTTCTGTTCATCGCTCCAGCGTTTTTCGGCGATAGGCTCTCCTGCAAGGTTAATTACCGCATCAAATTGATTAAGGTTTTGCTTATCTTGAAGAGAAGTCCAACATTCAACAGCTTTACAGAAATGACTGTAAACTTTTTGTGGAGAGCGGCTTAGTACAGTTACTTTATCTGAACGCGCAACAAGTCGTTGCACGAGGGGTGTACCAATTAACCCTGTACCGCCAGTAATAAGTATCCGCATAATCGCCTCCTGTGAAAAATGGGACTAATATCGAGCCTATTTGTGCTAACTATAGCAGTTGCTTCATAAATTTGCTGAGGCTGTTAACAATTTTGTGAAAATAATTTCATAAGGAAATGAGAAATGTCGATTAATTCGTCAATAGTACGGAATAAACACTCAAATTTATTGGTGTTTGCTTGCAAGGGAGCAATGAAAAGAATACCTTGTTATGTGCTCGGCATACATCGAGTTGTAGTGTTGTTGAATGTTGAGTTATATCGGAGAGATAGACTGTTTGCTTGACCGTTTTCGGTAAAGTTCTATGGCATAACAACTGTACTTAACAGGCTGATAAAAAAGGTTTTAAGGATGGATGAACAAACCGAAGTGGTTGAATGGGTTGATATTGTTGATGACAACAATGAGGTGATTGCCCAGGCAACTCGCAGACAAATGCGTGCAGAAAATCTACGTCATCGTGCGACCTACATTGTTGTCCATGATGGCATGGGAAAAATTTTGGTACAAAGGCGAACTGATATCAAAGATTTTTATCCAGGTTATTTGGATGCAACGGCAGGTGGAGTGGTAACTCAAGGCGAAAATATTCTTGATTCCGCAAAGCGTGAAGCACAAGAGGAGCTTGGGGTTTCTGGAGTACCATTTGCTGAGCATGGCTTATTTTATTACGAAGGTGAGAACTGTCGTATTTGGGGCGGTTTGTTTAGTTGTGTTAGTCATGGCCCATTTGCTTTACAGGAATCTGAAATTGTTGAAGTCAGTTGGTTAACACCTGATGAAATTAGCGCGCGTTGTGATGAGTTCACTCCAGATTCACTGAAAGCACTCTCCTTATGGTTAACGCGTAATAATCAATTTGATAAAGCCATTTCTTGTGCTGATAGCTAGAGGCGTTGATTTTGACGGTGAATTTTTATTCGAATTAACGGCCAACTAGGTAGGGTAGATGAGAGGTTCGTGGTCTACTGAATTTGGCGATAGCCTCTCAATATTGCCTCATATGAATGACGCATGTTTTAAGTGTACTGGTAGACTGACATGTAAGCATAATACTTAACTCGAACAATGGAGAGTTGAGTTGATCAAGATAATCATCGATTTTTTAACTTTTGTTTTATCTTTTTAGTTGTAAGGATCAGCAGCAAAGGTCAATCATCCTTACATATACTATCAATAATCCCTCCGCAGAAAGAGCTAAATATTAAAGTTATTTCAATCAGTTAACTGTCAGTATTGGCTTTTCAATTATGCTTCCACTTATTTCCTATATAGTATTATCTAGAATAATGTATAGCTATTAGTTATAAATGGTAGAAAGATTAATTGTTATATTCATCACCCCGCAAAGCTTACTGAGTGGGGTGGTATTGATATTTAGACATCACCCGAGAAATTAAATAATGACAACATATAAAGATATCTCTTTTTTGAAAAAACAACACCTTGAGAATGTCACAAAGAAAGCGCGTCAAATCATGGAACGTGATGATATCGAAGTGCTCATCGCAACAGTTGCTGATAACTTCTATCATCTAACAGGATTTGCGAGTTTCTTTATGTATACCTTTAGACAAACGGGTACAGCGATTGCCGTTATTTTTCGTGATCCTGCGATAAAATCACTGGTTATTATGAATGAATTTGAAGCGGCAAATTTGCAATTAGAAATGCCGAATGCACATATCGTAACTTTCCCTATTTGGGTTGATGTTGATGATCCGTACAACCCCGACCATGGCAAAGTGATAAAGCCACGACCGATTAATAGCCCAATTGAAGCTATCTTCAGCTTATTAAAAGACGCTCTAGCAGATGTTAAAGGGGATGGTAAACAGGTTGCTATCGAGTTAAATCAAATTAGCTACGCAGGCAAAGTGTGGTTAGACAAAGTGATCCCTGAACTCAATTTAGTGGATTCTGCGCCGTTATTTAATGAATTGCGTATGATTAAAAGTGAGTGGGAAATAGTGCAGCTAAGAAAAAGTGCGGAAATTACCGAAGCAGGTATTCAAGCTGCAAGTGAGTTAATTAAAGTTGGGTGTACTTCAGCCGAGTTAACCGCAGCGTTTAAAGCGAAAGTTATGCAATATCCTGAAACGAACTATAGCCGTTTTAATTTGATCTCGGTAGGCAGTGATTTTTCACCCAAAATGTTACCTGACAATATGCCAGCCAAAGAGGGTGATTTAATTAAGTTTGATTGTGGTGTTGATGTGGCTGGCTATGGCGCTGATATCGCTAGAACATTTGTGGTGGGTAAAGCAAATGACAAAGTTTCATCGCTTTATCAAACCATCCAGAAAGGGCATGAATATATGTTAAGCCGAGTTGCACCGGGAGTGCAATTAAGTGATGTCTTTAATGACACTATGGCATTAATTCGTAATTCTGGCTTGCCTCACTACAATCGTGGTCATTTAGGTCATGGTGACGGTGTTTTTACTGGGTTAGAGGAAGCCCCGTTTGTGAGTGCGGCGGCACAGGAAGTGTTTAAAGCGGGTATGGTAATAAGCCTTGAAACACCTTATTACGGCATTGGGGTTGGAAGTATTATGATCGAAGATATGTTGTTGATCACCGAGGATGGAGTCGAAATGCTGAGCCATCTACCACGAAATTTAGTTTCTCGTGGTTAATCATCAAGGAGCTTATCTATGAAATGGTATCACTTTTTGGTCATCTTTCCTTTACTAGCGCTGACGGTAGGTATTTATTATGCCAATCGTGTAGAACCGTTTGTGATGGGACTGCCGTTTTTAATGTTTTGGATCGTTGCTTGGGTGGTTGTTAGTGCACTTATTATGCTGCTAATTAATGTATTAGACTCTAGACACAGTAAGGAAGAACAATGAGCTCAGCATTAGTTGTTATTACGCTGTTTTTCCTGTTTAGCATTTATCTTGCGCTTAGAGCCAAAAAAGGTAAAACCATGGATCACGAAGGGTGGTCGGTGGGAGGGCGTAGTTATGGTGCGTTGTTGGTTTTTTTACTCAGTGCAGGCGAAATTTATACCACTTTTACCTTTTTAGGGGGAAGTGGTTGGGCATATGGTAAAGGACCCGCAATTCTATATACATTAGCCGTCAATGCATTTATGGGGATCTTTTTGTATTGGGTGCACCCACGAGTTTGGCGATTTGCTAAAGAAAATGATATCAGAACGATTTCAGATTTCTTTGGGGCGAAATACCATAGTCAAGGTTTAGCATTGTTAGTTAGTTTAATTTCAATTGCAGCAATGGTACCTTTATTTGTCTTACAGCTTAAAGGGTTGGGGATCATTGTGTCTCAGGCCTCTTATGGCGCAATTCCTGCTGATATGGCGATTTGGATTGGGATCATTGCTGTTACTTTGTTTGTGATGATTTCAGGTATTCATGGTTCTGCATGGACATCAGCGTTAAAAGATTTGATGATATTACTGGTAGTGTTATTTATCGGTATTTATATTCCGCTGCATTATTATGGCAGTTTTGGTGATATGTTCCGTGCGATTGATACCGCAAGCCCTGGCTTTTTAACCTTTTCAGAAAAAGGGTTAAATATTCCTTGGTATATTTCCACTATCTTCTTATCGGTAGTTGCCTATTTTTGTTGGCCACATTATATGGCGGCGGTATTTACGGCAAAAAATGAAAAGTCATTGAAACGCAATAGTATTTTAATTCCTGCTTATAGTTTGATCATGTTATTTGCTTTCTTTGTGGGCTATGCTGCAATCCTACAAATACCTCATCTTGACGGCTCACAAGTTGATTTATCGTTATTTGAAATTTCTAAGGCGACTTTTTCACCCGTCATTGTCGGTTTAATTGGTGCCGCGGGAATGTTAACCGCATTGGTTCCAGGTTCGATGTTGCTGCTGACAACATCGAATATGTTAGCGGGGGTGGTGCAAAAAGCGTTAAATGTCAGTGAAGAAAAACGCCAATCTGGTATTTATGCACGCTTTATGGTGCCACTGGTTGCTTTAGTCAGTTTGTATTTTATTTTCCACAGTAATGATACTTTGGTAGCGATAATGCTACTTGGTGTCAATATTGTTGCGCAGTTTTTCCCTGCGTTATTAATGAGTTTTAGAAAATATAATCCGATGTCAGCTGCTGGGGCGATCGCAGGCATTATTGCAGGCGTACTTTTCCTCGCTATCACTTATATTGAACATATCTCATTATCTCAATTATTCCCTTGGTTAAGCGAGGGACTTGAGTTTATGAATATCGGTATTGCTGCATTTATATTAAATATACTTGTTGCTACGATTGTATCTTTATTTACTGTTAAAAAATAACAGACAAAAATAAAATATTGTCTAAACACCAAAGCTAGGGGATATTTCTCCTAGCTTTTTATTTATTAGCCGTAATGATTTTTCAATTAATATAGTCATAAATTGATGAGTGTCTCACCTTGCATTAAGTCTAAATACCAGCAATTACTTTCCTTTCTATAAATAAAAATAACCTATTGAAATATTTAGCATTAATGACATTACACTTTATTGTTGTGTTATTTATGTAGCAAATCCGTCATGAATAAATATGAAGGTTAATGATATGTGAAAACGATCACGGAATAATTTTTTTATAAGTAATAATTTTGAAATGCATGATTCATTTTGTGTGTTTCTAAATTTCATCATAACAAGGCTAGTTATTTATACCTAATTATCTATTTTTATGATGACTTATTGAATTTTATATACAACACAGTGATAGCAAGCGTACTACACAACATTACTAGATAAATAAAATAAATTTTAGATTATCTAAATATAGCCACTAATGAAACGTATTATTCATATACTCGACTTACTTCAAGTTACAGTGTTGTTGACTACAACCATTTGCACCAGTCATAAACGCTGTGGGCTCCTAGCGACGGATTGATTTGTTGTCTAGCAGCATCTCGGATTACTTAGAGTATATAATTATAATGGATATAAAAAATGACTAATTTAATGCGTAAATTTGGGTTTTCATCCCATACGGTTATCCAATTACTCTTTATCACTGCAAATGCCCAATTACTGTATGCTTTTTGGGATCTGCGTAATTCTTTACCACTAGGGTTTCCTGTTGCGATGGGCATTTCAGATGCACAGGCAGGGCAGTTATATTCAATGCAAGGCTTGGTTATTTTGTTAGGTACTATAGGGTTAGGTTGGATTGGTGACCGCTTTAAAGTACGCAATATTATGTTTCTAACTACACTCGGGGTTGGCTGTATTTCACTATTTATTGCATTAAACTCACCAGGTTTAAGTATGCCAACATTGTTATTGTGCTTTTTCTTGATGCTATTATTGAGTGAAGTTTTATTTAAACCCGCTAACTTTAAGGCGGTTAGTTTGTCGACCACTAAAGAACATCAAGGTGTTGCATTCGGTATGTTTGAGTTTGGTCGTGGTTTATTGGCATTTTTACTTAGTCTAGTTTGGGCGGCGATGGTTTATTTTGAAGCGTCTAGCCGCATCATGATGATCACCGCATCAGTGATTGTATTAGCGACTGCTATCTTTATTTTTCTTGCGGTATCTAAAGACGCACGTGTTGGTGATGACACCGAAAGTGCCAGCTCGGTGAAAGAGGCCGTTTCAGGTGTTTTTAAAGTGATTAAATTACCAATTGTGTGGATCACTGGGCTAAACGTATTTTGTATTTATGGAACATTTGTCGCTGCTGGCACCTATTTTGCGCGTTTTTTACAGGCGGGCTATGGAACCTCTGCAACGGTTGCAGCAATATTTGCTTCAGTTGTGATAGCGTTGCGGATGCTACCATTGCTTTCAACGTTATTAGTTACTTTAGCATTTAAATCAACCGCACATTTTATGCGCTTTATGTCATTTTTGTTAGCGATCTTACTTGCGACGATCAGCATACTTTTCTATATGAATCCTGCTGCGGTGGCCGATTTTTTGCCGGGACAAGTGCCAGGCGATATTGTGACACCAATTGTACGTAATAGCATTATGGTACTTATGCTATGTGCTTCAGCATGTTGTTTTATGATCCGTGGTGTTTATTACGCCCCGATTGGTGAATCTAATATTGATAAGAAAAATGCCTCGGCAGCAATGTCATTGGCGATCACCATTGGTTATCTTCCCGCATTACTAGCCCCTTTAGTATTAGGTAAAATTATTTTTAGCCCACAATTAGATGAACATGGCAAAATTCTTCGTGAAGTACTTACCCCAACAACGATTATCAGTCATGTATTCATTGGTCTATCTATTTTAACTCTGATTGCGGCGTTGTTATCTTGGAAGTTAATTAAGATGAAAAAGGCCGCTGGAGCAACACAATAATGATGATTATCCGGAAGGCAAACTTTCGGATAATTTTTAATAATATACTCGTCATACTTCAGGTTGCAGTGAAGTTGACTACCTGCATCTTGAAGTATTTAGAGTATAAAAGGTGAGTATACCTGATGATAAATAATAAATTACCTTGTTGGTTAAAATATATTAATGATAACCGGTCAATAACTGAATTGAGCATTCCGGGGACGCATGATGCGATGACGGCCTTATGTGACAGTGCTTATTATAAAACTCAGCATCTGTCGTTGATTGAGCAACTGAATATTGGGGTACGTTTTTTTGATTTAAGGATCACGCGAGATTTGGTTGCTGCGCATCGTGAGTGGATCAGCGATATTTCCGCTCAAGTTATTTTCGAACAGTTACAGCAATTTTTAGCTCAAAATCCATCTGAGTTTGTGTTGGTACGGATCCAAAATGCCAATGAAAAAAAAGATGATTTCGAGCAATACAAATCAGCTATTCAAACCTTTATTGCTGACTATCTTGATAATCTTTATCTACCAAAACTCAATGATAATGGTGATATTTATGTATGGCCAACATTGGGTGAAGTAAGAGGGAAGATTATTGCAATTGAATGTGCTGCACCTATATGGCAGGTATCTTCATTGGGGGATCTCACTTGGGCATATAATTGGCATGAAAATAACAATATCGTATTGCAAGATAATTGGAATGGGCCTGAGATTGAAGAGAAAATACAGGACATCGATGCATTATTATTACCCATGCCGCATTATAGCCATAAACTAGTCCTCAACCATATCAGCGCAACCAATGGAAAATTAGGGGATCCTAGGGGGTATGCAGATATTCTGAATCCAATCCTTGCTAACAAATTAACGATGTTGCAACAAAGTGCAGGTAAAGGTGTGCTTATCTATGATTTTATTGATAAAGATTTGGCCATCAAAACCATTCAAACTAATGTGTTTGATTATTGTTGATATTATTCATTTTATAGATAAAGAAAAAGCCAACTATCATAGTTGGCTTTTTGCGAATGAAAGGTTAATCGTAGTGATTAAGCATTTTCATTCTGTGCAGCTTGAATGGCTGTTAAGGCGACAGTGTAGACAATATCATCAACCAATGCACCGCGAGATAAGTCGTTTACAGGTTTACGCATACCTTGCAGCATTGGACCGATAGAAACCAGATCCGCTGAACGTTGAACCGCTTTATAAGTGGTGTTACCTGTATTCAGATCAGGGAAGATAAATACAGTTGCTTTACCTGCGACGGGTGAGTTTGGTGCTTTGGACTTAGCAACATCAGCCATTACCGCAGCATCATACTGTAGTGGGCCATCAATCATCAGATCAGGGCGTTTCTCTTGTGCCAGACGTGTTGCTTCACGTACTTTTTCTACATCGCTACCCGCACCTGAGTTACCTGTAGAGTAAGAGATCATCGCAACGCGTGGGTCGATACCAAATGCCTTTGCTGAATCAGCAGATTGGATAGCGATTTCAGACAGTTGCTCAGCGGTTGGATCTGGGTTGATTGCACAGTCACCGTAAACAAAAACTTGTTCAGGTAATAGCATAAAGAACACGGAAGACACCAGTGAGCTACCCGGCGCAGTTTTAATCAACTGTAGCGGTGGGCGAATGGTGTTTGCTGTGGTGTGAACCGCGCCAGAAACGAGGCCATCAACTTCGCCTTTTTCCAACATCAATGTACCGAGAACGACGTTGTCTTCTAATTGCTCACGTGCAACAACTTCGGTCATTCCCTTGTTTTTACGTAATTCAACAAGGCGAGCAACATACTCTTCACGTACTTTCAGTGGGTCAACGATTTCAATACCTGTACCTAATTCGATACCTTGAGCGGATGCAACACGACGGATATCTTCTGGATTACCCAGTAGAACACAAGTTGCAATACCACGTTCAGCACAGATAGAAGCCGCTTTAACAGTACGTGGTTCATCACCTTCAGGCAGAACAATGCGTTTGCCCGCTTTACGTGCTAATTCAGTTAATTGATAACGGAATGCAGGAGGAGACAGGCGGTTTGGACGCTCTGAATCAGCCACTAATGACTCAATCCACTCGCTGCTGATATGACGAGCAACGTAGTTTTGAATTTTTTCAATACGTTCATGGTCATCTGCTGGAACTTCTAAGCTGAAGCTTTGTAAGTTCAATGAAGTCTGCCACGTATTACTTTTCACCATGAAGACGGGTAAACCGGTTTCGAAGGCTTGTTCGCACAGTTGGCGGATCGGTGCGTCGATATGGTAGCCGCCAGTTAATAGTAAAGCACCAATTTCAACGCCATTCATTGCTGCTAAGGAAGCAGAAACTAATACATCAGGACGGTCAGCAGATGTGACCAACAATGAACCTGGGCGGAAGTGTTCTAGCATGTGAGGGATGCTACGTGCACAAAATGTAACTGATTTAACGCGGCGAGT
Source organism: Providencia sp. PROV236 (assembly GCF_033676985.1). Taxonomy (NCBI): domain Bacteria; kingdom Pseudomonadati; phylum Pseudomonadota; class Gammaproteobacteria; order Enterobacterales; family Morganellaceae; genus Providencia; species Providencia sp. PROV236. The sequence continues at coordinate 1,729,934 of NZ_CP096297.1, forward strand.
TTTAATTTCACCTTCGTTAATCACTTCAGCATTTAAGTGTTTTGCCATATCAATGGCACGAGTCGCAATCAGATCAAAGTTCCAAGGAATAGAGGCCAGTACAGGTAAGCTTAGGCACTCTAATTCTTTTGGTGTGATATTAGTGACGGTTGCTTTAGTTGAGTCATCAAAAATTTCAGACAGATCAGGGCGAGTACGGCCTTGTTCATCAACAGGTGCATTGACTTTATTAACAATGACACCAATGATGTTTTTATTACGTGGGCCGCCGAACTCGTTACGCACTAACTCTAAACGTTCTTTCATTTGAGTGATTGTGCTGTTGCCTGGCGCAGTAACGAACACAATTTCAGCGCCTAAAGTTTTCGCGATGTCGTAGTTTAGTGATTGGGCAAAAGAGTGCTTACGGGTTGGCACTAAACCTTCAATCAGAACCACTTCTGCATTTTTAGTTTGCTCATGGTAACGAGCAACAATTTCTTCCATCAATACGTCTTTTTTTGATGAGGTCAGTAATGACTCAACATATCCCATTTCTAATGGTTCGACGATAGATGTGATACTTGAATGAGAACGTAAAACCTCGGTAGTTTGGTCTTTCTGACCTGAAACACGCGGCTGTGCGATAGGCTTAAATACACTCAATTGAACACCTTTTTGTTCCATTGAGCGAACGACACCTAAACTGACGCTGGTTAGGCCAACGCTGGTGCCGGTAGGAATTAACATAATTGTACGAGACACGGGAACCTCTCTCTAATTATAAAACAGTACCGCCAGCGTAGAGCTGGCGGTATCGAGACCTTAAGCGGTTAAGCGAGCAGAGTCTTGGGCAATCACTAACTCTTCGTTCGTTGGAATAACTAGCGCTGGGCGGCTATTATCAGTCGTGATTAGACCTTCTTTACCGAAACGGGCAGCTAAATTGCGCTCATGATCGTATTCAAAGCCTAACAGAGCCAGTTTTTTCAGTGTCAGTTCACGAACCTGAGCTGAGTTCTCACCGATACCGCCAGTAAAGATAACAGCATCAAGACGACCTTCCATCAGTGCGCTGTATGCACCAACGTATTTTGCTAAACGATGGCAGAATACATCCATCGCACGTTTCGCATCTGCTTTAGTATCGTAGTTATCTTCAACATAACGGCAATCGCTGGTTACGCCAGTTAAACCAAGTAGACCTGACTCTTTAGTCAGCATCTTATTGATTTGATCAACGCTCATACCTAGAGAATCATGAAGATGGAAAATAATCGCAGGATCGATATCACCACTACGCGTACCCATTACCAGACCTTCCAGTGGCGTTAGTCCCATAGAAGTATCAACGCATTGACCGTTAACAATCGCAGTCACTGAGCCACCGTTACCTAGATGGCAGGTGATCACATTTAATTCTTCAACAGGTTTGTTTAATTTTTTAGCGGCTTCACGAGACACATAGAAATGGCTAGTACCGTGAGCACCATAACGGCGGATGCTATGCTCTTCATATAATTCGTATGGTAGCGCATACAAGTATGCTTCTTCAGGCATAGTCTGGTGGAATGCAGTATCGAATACGGCAACGTTTTTACCAACCAAATGAGGGAATGCTTTTCTTGCTTCCTCGATACCAATCAAGTGAGCTGGGTTGTGCAGTGGAGCAAATGGGATGGCTGCTTTAATGCCTTCAACAACTTCATCATTGATTAATACCGATGAAGTGAATTTCTCACCACCGTGAACAATACGGTGACCGATAGAGGCGATTTGTGCAGACAACTCAGGTTTTTCTGCTAAGATCGTGTTAACAATGAAATTCAGCGCTTCACTGTGTGCAGCACCTGCGCCTAATTCAGCTTCATGCTTAGCGCCATCCATTTTCCACTTAATACGGGCTTCCGGCAGATTAAAGCACTCAGCTAAACCAGATAAATATTCATCGCCATTAGATGGATCGATGATGGCGAATTTCAGTGAGGAGCTACCGCAGTTTAGAACCAGTACCAGCTTACTTGACATGGAAATACCTATTGTTAATTGTTGTAGTGAAGCCTTTAAAATGCAAAATTGCCTAAAAAGACTTTGTAAAAATCTAATGTGCTAGAGCCTAGCGTATTTTGTACCCTAATTTTATGATTCAAGTCATTTACTCGTCATACTTCGAGTTGCAACGCCTTTCGTTAAGGTATGGTGACTGCGTTCACTCGCACTAGTCACCTACTTATGTAGGCTCCTAGCGACTCATTCACTTGTCGCCTAGTTGCACCTCGAATTATTTAGAAGTAAACAGTCTGTGATACTTCAAATCATTTAAAATTTATTGGATACAATAAAAGGGGGACGTTATATGTGTTTATACTCGTCATCCTTCAAGTTACAGGGCTTTCGTTGAGATATAAGTGACTACGCTACGCTCGCCGAATCACAGAGTTTATCTATACTCCCCGCCTATCTTCACTTGTCGCCTACCTGCATCTTGAATTATTTAGAGTGTATCTTTTATTGGCTAAGTGCATAGTTTAATGCATTCAGCCATTGGTGTTGAAATAACACGTCAGAACCCCAATATATAACAAGCCTGTTGAACATTGATAACCTTACTCGGCTAGCAAATTTCGACAGCAATACTAAATGCGGCTAATTCTACTAAAAATATTTTATATTTTGTATGTTTTTTTTATAAATAGAAGCTTTGATTGATTGAAATCATAACAGCCCTATAAAATACGCATTTTATGCAAAATTACCTATCCATCAGAATAGCTGATTTCGGCAAAATAACTAGGTGATGAGTGCGAATGAGCGTGGTCATTATGCCTTAACGAAAGGTGTTGCTATTTGAAGTATCATGAGTATAGGCATTACGGATAAAATGGCGTATGGTGATGGCGAAGCAAAGATTTAATAGGAAGGTATCCATGAGTACATTACAAAACTCACCGCCAGGTTTTTTCAAACGATTTAGGCTGGGGAACCTGTACCTAAAAACATTTCCAATGGAGAAAAAGTTATCTCCAATATTCCCCGAATTACGCATGATCAAAGCAACGCGCTTTGGTATCCGCTTTATGCCACCGATCGCTATTTTTACGCTCGCTTGGCAAATCGCGCTTGGCGGGCAGCTCGGACCTGCGGTCGCAACAGCTCTGTTTGCCTGTAGTTTACCAATGCAAGGCCTATGGTGGTTAGGAAAAAGGGCGGCAACTCCACTGCCTGCCAGTTTGCTCAGTTGGTTTTATGAAATCCGCGACAAATTTACCCAAGCAGGCATTGCTATGGCGCCTATCGAACATCAACCTGATTACTTGGCATTAGCGCAGTTGTTACAACGCGCATTTAAGCAGTTAGATAAGTCTTTTATTGAAGATATTTAAATTAAAAGTTCGATTTAACAACAAGTAATGTAAAAAGGTTGTTTAGATCAATAAAAGTGGTGTTTTCACTGTCCATCATGAATTTTGAATGCGAAGATGAGCTAAAAATTTTCCGAGGAGGATCATGATGGAAATGACTAATGCACAACGCCTGATTTTATCAAATCAATACAAAATGATGACGATGTTGGATCCTGATAATGCAGATCGCTACCGTCGTTTGCAAACTATTATTGAGCGTGGCTTCGGCTTACAAATGCGTGAGCTAGATAGAGACTTCGGCGAATTAAGTGAGAGCACTTGTCGCACCGTGATTGATATCATGGAAATGTATCATGCATTACAAGTGTCTTATGGCAATATGAGTGATCCTCAAGGTATCGATGGACGCCGTGTGCAGTTCTTAGGCTTTGACGCAGCGACAGAAGCGCGTTACTTGAGCTATGTACGCTTTATGGTCAATACCGAAGGCCGCTATACCCATTTTGATAGTGGAACTCATGGCTTTAATTCTCAAACACCAATGTGGGATAAATATGTGCGGATGCTAGGTATTTGGCGTGCTTGTCCTCGTCAATACCATTTGTCTGCCGTGGAAATTAATCAGGTTATTAACGCATAAATGTGTTTCTAAGGGGTAAATGTGGAGTTAAAAGCAAAAGGTTTTCTGTTTGATCTTGATGGTACTTTAGCCGATTCATTAGCGGTAGTTGAACGTTGCTGGTGTTTATTTGGTGAAGAAATAGGGGTTTCACCCGAAGAAATCATTAGCTATATCCATGGAAAACCTGCGCTAACTAGCTTACGTCACTTTATGCCTGAAGCCAGCGAAGACGAAATTATGTCTCGCTTTCGCTGGTTAGAAAAAATGGAAGCTTCCGATATGGAAGGTGTCGTCGCATTACCCGGAGCAGTGGCTTTATTGACACGTTTAGAAGAGATAGGTGCACCTTGGGCGATTGTGACTTCAGGAACGGTACCAATAGCACATGGACGCCAAAAAGCTTCGGGTTTACCTGAACCAAAACATTGGGTTACTTTTGAAAAGGTATCAAAAGGTAAACCTGACCCAGAACCTTTCCTCTTAGGGGCACAATCCCTCAATTTATCACCAAACGATTGTCTGGCTTTTGAAGATGCTCAAGCAGGGATTTATTCAGCACTTGATGCAGGCTGTCAAGTTGTAGCTGTGCACGCGCCAGAGAGTATGCCAAGAAGACAACAAATTGATGCAATTATCAGTTCATTAACGCAGATTACGGTGACTGGCCCAGATAAAAATGGTGTTTTTACACTCCATGTATCAAAAAATGTCTAACAGCGATTAAATCAAAGTAATTCTCCGTAAAACATGGTTAACTAAGGGAATATCTAACACTATTTTTTTCGTTGAAAGGGGACGTTTTTGAACGGAGAATTGCTGTGGGTGTTAACCCTCTTATTGATCGCGATAGTTTTGTTCACCACAAATAAAATACGGATGGATGTGGTGGCATTACTGGTGATTGTCGCGTTTGTGCTAAGCGATACACTTTCTTTAGAGCAGGCGACAGCAGGCTTTGCTGACCCTAACGTATTATTGATTGCGGCTTTATTTGTGATTGGTGATGGTTTAGTGCGAACGGGTATAGCCTACCAAATGGGCGATTGGCTGGTTCGTGTCGCGGGTAGCAGTGAAAGTAAAATGTTAGTGTTTTTGATGATCACCGTTGCTGGGCTCGGGGCTTTTATGAGTTCGACTGGTGTAGTTGCTATCTTTATCCCTGTTGTGCTTAGCGTTGCTGGGCGCATGAAAATTTCCCCAAGTCGTCTAATGATGCCATTAGGATTTGCTGGTTTGATCAGCGGCATGATGACATTAGTCGCAACACCGCCAAATATGGTGGTCAACAGTGAGTTAGTTCGAGAAGGTATCAGAGGCTTCCAATTCTTTTCAATCACCCCAATAGGTATTGTGATCTTACTGGCAGGGATCGCTTACATGTGGGTTGCTCGTCGTTGGCTAGGGAGTAGTGAGCCTAATAAATTACCTGAGCGCTATCAGCGTACTTTCCGTGATTTAATTCGTGATTATAAATTAACGGGTAGGGCTCGTCGTCTTGCTATTCGTAAAGGTTCACCATTAATTGGACACTCCCTCGATGAATTACATTTACGTTCGCGTTATGAAGCTAACGTGGTTGGTATTGAACGTTGGCGTAAATTTCGGCGTGTTATGGTGAGTGCAACGGGAGGGACGGAATTAAGAGAGCAAGATGTTTTATTAGTGGATATTGCGGTGAGTGATGATGCTCTGCGACAGTTTTGTTTTGAGCAAAAGCTTGAACCGATGATCTTACGTGGCGATTATTTTTCCGACCAGTCGCGTGATGTGGGGATGGCTGAAGTATCGATGAACCCGGATTCCGAACTATTGGGCAAAAGCCTCCGAGATATTAAATTTCGTACTCGTTATGGTCTAAACGTTGTTGGTATTCGACGTGATGGTAAGGCGATAGGGGGGAAATTAGTTGATGAACCACTAAGGCTTGGTGATATTTTATTAGTGATTGGTGACTGGAAATTAATTCGTATTCTTTCAACTAAGCCTCGTAATTTTATTGTATTAAACTTAGCCGCGGAAGTTGAAGCTGTTGCTCCTGCATCATCTCAAGCCCCACATGCTTTATTTTGTCTCGCCTTGATGGTTGCCATGATGGTAACCAATGAGATCCCCAATTTTATTGCCGCGCTCATTGCCTGTTTATTGATGGGTAAATTTCGTTGTATTGATATGGAGAGTGCGTATAAGTCAATTCACTGGCCGAGTATTATTTTAATTGTAGGGATGATGCCATTTGCTATCGCACTACAACAAACAGGTGGTATTGCTTTAGCGGTTGACGCTCTCATGAAAATTGCGGGTGGGTTAGGGCCGCACGTTATGTTGTTGTGTTTATTTATACTTTGCGCCTCAATTGGCTTATTTATTTCTAATACAGCCACTGCTGTTTTGATGGCGCCAATTGCCATTGCAGCAGCTCGTCATATGGATGTGTCGCCGTTACCGTTTGCTATGATAGTAGGAATAGCCGCATCGGCAGCCTTTATGACACCGGTTTCTTCACCCGTTAATACCTTAGTGCTGGGGCCTGGAGGATATAAATTTAGTGATTTTATTAAGATCGGCGTTCCATTTACTGTTATTGTCATGATTATCAGTATATTAATTGTTCCTATTTTATTTCCCTTCTAAATTATTTTTAATAAAAGGTGACTGACTCATTTATTTAGTCAGTTACCAGAATTTTATTTTTATTATTCTATGATACCAATTATGATATTACATTTGAATTTATCCTGTATTGTTGATATTTCATCGATGATGAATTCTGTTTGGAATACACTTTTTAGTGAGGATAAATGAAAAAAGAACAAAGTTTTGGTGAATATGAATATCTTACAGGTTATTGTGACTTCGAAAATTATTGGGGAGAGGAATTGATAGAGGTTGAGTTTACTCATTTTGTATCGGGACTTATTGACCAATCTGAAGTCTATGGAACAAGTAAAATCATCCATAATGTTCCTGATAAAACAAAAATAACGGATGCATTTGTGTTTCGATACGCTGTGGGGCCTTGGGATCGCTATGATTATTGGACCATTAAAATACACACAAAAAGTGGTAAAATGTATCAAAGCAAAAGACGATTTTATTGTTCATTAGGTGAACAGGATGATGGTAGGGTAATATTAGGTGTCAATGGTGATGCTAAAACTTTTTATGTCGCATTTCCGGTATCATCAGGATGTAATACCGAATTGAACGAAATAAATTAAATTCAGCAAGGAAGGAATAAAAATGTTATTCCTTCTTGTAAATTAGTTGCTAATTTCATCAAGGGAAAGTTTAAAACCAGGAACAAATATTTCGATAAAATAGTCCATTTCAGGGCTTTTTCTGTCAGATAGAATTTTTTCAAGACGCTTTTTAGCCAATTTAAATTCACTATTTCCAGCAGATAGCTCTTCTAAGCATTTTAAATAAGCACAAAGTGAATCCGCTTGCTTGACAATAAAGTGCTCTTCTTCAGTTTGTAATTCTTCAATGATAAGTTCTTTAAAATCCTCTCGGAGTTCTTCAGGTAACATATCTAACAGCTTCTGTTGAGCAAACTTTTCTATTTTTTTATATTCATGAGCAATTTGCTCGTTATGATATTTAATGGGTGTTGGTAGATCACCTGTAATCACCTCACTGGCATCATGATACATCGCGAGTAAGGCAACATGCTCAGGGTTAACATTTCCGCCAAATCGTTTATTTTTGATGATAGCGAGTGCATGGGCAACCATTGCAACCTGCAAGCTATGTTCTGAAACGTTTTCAGTGCGTACATTGCGCATCAATGGCCAGCGATGGATCAGTTTCATTCTAGCAAGGTGGGCAAAAAAGTAGCTCATGATTACTCCCTATTGGCTAAAGCTATATTGTAGTGGAGAAGGCTCAAAATTGATATGTATAATTTTAAAATTATATATCAATCCTATTGAACTTATTAATTAATTTATTGGTTACAGTTTACTGATAAGTGAAAGTAAACCTAAGACATGCATAAGCGTGTAATGTTAGTAGAAATAAACATAGCGATGATTAAGGCTGAATATTTATTTTTTATAGGATAGATAGTCGATAAATTATTTACATTGATATTTATGAGGTGATTACAAACTAAAAATAAGCAAGGTATGCCTTTTTATGAAATATCTGCATATATGGAGTATGTGCTTCCAGATATAGAGGATGAAAAATATAATCTAAAAATAGATGATTTTAATCGGAAGTGTTTAGTTAACTTATTATTTTAAAAGGTAACGTTGTTGTCAGGTTTTGCTTGATGACGTGATGGCAACTTATTTATTGCGAGGGAATAATAAGAGAATTATCATTGTCTGTTTAATATGGATAATCAAATTAAGATTATAATGTTCTGCAACTATATAAGTTTATAATTAGTGTTTGATTTGACGTGATAAAAAACTATAATGAAAAGGTCATTATTATTCAATAATAGTAAGGAATGCCATGAAATACTTCCCCATTATTTTATTGCTATTTTTCTTAGCAGCAGTTTATTTTATTTCTATACTTTAAATTTTCATTTAAAACCATCTTTTCTCGATGGTTTATAAAAGTAAATTTCGAATGTTTATAGCAGTATGTTTTTATTGATGCCCTATTTCATTTATATTAAATTAATAAAATAGGGCATTACATTATATATTGTTGATACCGTTATTGTAGAACTTTATAGTGTGAAAGGGGCAATGCTCTCATTGTGGTAAGAGCGTTAAATACTCGTTATACTTCAAGTTGCAGGGTTGTTGACTACATTCAGCTAGTCGAGTCATAGAGTTTATCTATGCTCCCCGCCTATCTTCACTTGTCGCCTACCTGCATCTCGAATTATTTAGAGTATATACTCGTTATACTTCAAGTTGCAGGGTTGTTGACTACATTCAGCTAGTCGAGTCATAGAGTTTATCTATGCTCCCCGCCTATCTTCACTTGTCGCTTACCTGCATCTCGAATTATTTAGAGTATATAGGGGATTATTGACGGTAGTTTTCAATAAAACGGCCAAATTTATTAATTGCCATTTCAAGATCATCTGCATAAGGTAGCGTAACGATGCGGAAATGGTCAGGTTCCGGCCAATTAAATGCGGTTCCTTGCACTAAAAGCACTTTTTCTTGTAGTAGTAGGTCTAGGATCATTTTTTGGTCGTCATGAATATTAAAGCGCTTAATATCAATTTTAGGGAACATATATAGAGCACCTTGTGGTTTCACACAAGAGACGCCAGGAATTTGGTTGATAAGTTCCCATGCACGCTCACGTTGTTCATACAATCGGCCACCCGGCTGAATAAACTCACTTATACTTTGATAACCCCCTAAAGCGGTTTGGATAGCATGTTGCATTGGGACGTTTGCGCAAAGGCGCATAGATGCCAGCATCTCCAAACCTTCAATATAGCCTTTAGCTTGCTGTTTTGGACCATTCAAAACCATCCAACCTTGACGGAAACCGGCTACGCGGTATGTTTTAGATAACCCGTTAAAGGTCACTGTTAACAAATCAGGGGCAAGAGCAGCAATGGAATGGTGGACAGCATCGTCATAAAGGATCTTATCGTAAATCTCATCAGCAAAAATAATCAGATTATGTTGACGAGCAATCTCAACAATTTCTAATAATAGCTCTTTGCTGTATACCGCACCTGTTGGGTTATTTGGATTGATGATAACAATCCCGCGGGTACGAGGACTAATTTTTTTACGAATATCTTCAATATCTGGCATCCAACCTTGTTGCTCATCACACATGTAATGCACTGCATTACCACCTGATAAAGAAACTGCCGCAGTCCACAGCGGGTAATCAGGGGCAGGCACTAACATTTCATCGCCATTATTTAACAGGGCTTGCATCGCCTGCACAATTAATTCAGAAACACCATTGCCAATATAGACGTCTTCAACCGTCATTTCACGGATATTACGTGCTTGATAGTGTTGAACGATGGCTTTACGGGCTGAATATAAGCCTTTTGAATCACAATAACCTTGTGAGCTTGGTAAATTGCGTAGAACATCAACCAATATTTCGTCTGGGGCTTCGAAGCCAAACGGTGCCGGATTACCGATATTGAGCTTGAGGACTTTGTTACCTTCTTCTTCTAAGCGTTTTGCTTCTTTTAAGACAGGCCCGCGAATGTCATAGCAGACATTATCAAGCTTGTTAGATTTCTTTATCGTATTCATTGTTTCTCTCATTACCCTATTTGGGATGCTTTAAGTAGGGGGATTCCGGCGAACAGTTCTACTCTACTCCTACCTCGGAAGCTTTTGAAGATAGTAGATAATTTTTGGTGTAAAAGGTTGGCTAATACCGTAATGCGATAGATGAATACTAAATATTTTTATTATATCAAACTAGTTATCTGTTTGTATTTGTTAAGTTGGGTTTATATATCGTCAAATATCGCAGTTTTGGAGGAAAAAACAAAAAATCTTCATGTAGTTAAGTAAGAAATAAAAAATTTGTATCAAATTGTAAGATTGATGACGAAATTAGATGTTTAGAAATAAATTTCCACGAAATTTCAGCAAAAACGAGCTCTTTTTGTTAGTAATATTGATTGTTCTAGTAAAAAAGCAGCCACAAATATTAAATCAAATGATTTCAATTCATTGATTTTAAATGATAAAATTGTCTTTTTGAGTATGTACCTATAGGCATTTACATTAAAATAATTGCAATTACATTAAATATGTTACTATTTGCGGAGCGACAAAATAAGAAGGTTGTATTTGGGATTTAAATTAAATCGCTCACTTAGTAAACTTTTTTTGTCGTAGGTTGGTATTGTCGTTTTACGAGCTATCAACACATTTAAAGAGTAGTCAATGCGATCCTAGGGATTGGAAAGCACTAAGCAAGTTATTTTAAGTTATTAAACAAGCTGATCTCAAGGAGGAGAGCAGGAACACCAGGTACCATAAAATTATATAAGAGAATAATGATGATAAATTCCAATCGTCCAATAATGAATCTCGATCTGGACTTACTGCGCACATTCGTTGCGGTAGCCGATCTCAATACATTTGCTGCTGCTGCTGCCGCTGTATGTCGCACACAGTCTGCTGTGAGCCAGCAAATGCAACGTCTAGAACAGCTGGTAGGTCGTGAATTATTCGCTCGCCATGGGCGAAATAAATTACTTACCGCTCATGGTTTACAGCTTCTTGGCTATGCGAGACAAATCTTACGTGCTAACGATGATGCGACAGCATCATTGACCTACAATGACGCTGAAGGTGAGCTGCGCATTGGTGCATCGGATGATACTGTCGATATTTTATTGCCATTCTTATTAAATCGTATTGCGTCTGTTTTCCCTCGCCTTGCTGTTGAGGTAAGAATTAAACGTGCGCATTTTATTGAATCGATGTTAGATAATCATGAAATCGATTTAGCATTGACAACTGCACGTATTAGTCATCACCCTAAAACAGCATTGAGAACAGTGCCTGTATTATGGCACAGCGCACCTGATTTCCAATTGCGTGCTAATGAACCTATCCCATTAGTGGTAATGGATGAATCAAACCCATTCCGTAAAATGAGTACAGATGCATTAGATGATGCTGGATTGTCTTGGCATGTTGCCTATGAAGCTGCATCATTGCCAGCTGTCAGAGCTGCTGTGAATGCAGAAGTTGGCGTCACGGCACGACCGATGGAAATGCAAAATGCGGATTTACGTATTTTAAATGAAGCAGATGGCTTACCACGTTTACCTGATATTCAGTATTGGCTATATAAAAATGCGGATGAGCAAAAGGATTTTGTGCTGACGGTGTTTAGTGCCATAGAGAATAAAAAAATTCCTTACGCAGTTGCACCTACAGCCGATGATACAGTTGTCAGTGAAAGTGAAGGTTTATATTAATTATAAATTGTTCAATATCTATCTTCACGGGTCACCTACCTGTATCTCGAATTATTTAGAATATATCTAATAAGAATGCCGCGATGATGTCGCGGCTTTTTTTTTGAGCAGTTTGTAGGTAAAAAAAGCGAATTAACCACTTAATAAGTATGGTTAAAATAATTATAACGTGAAATAATTGTGATGTGGATGGCAGAACAGAAATTTCATTTTTTCGTTAAGAAGTTGTTATGTTGTTAACAATCATATTTTGAATAATTGCTAAAATTGGGCTGCTTAGTCAGACAGTTACTTGATTTAGTGAGTAAAAAATAGTTAATACGACTTAGACTAAATTTGAATGTTCTGTAAACAATCTAAGTATATTTTCAATAAAACTGTGCGTTAGATCAAATAAAAAGAGCAAGTTTTCATCTAGTAAGACAGGTTTTTCCTGAGATAATAGTGTAGTAAAAGCGAATAATCAGTTAAACTAGTCATTGTGTTTACTAGGTGTATTATCACACTGACACGTTTTAGCTGCTTTTGAGTGTTTTTTGTTTCAACCTTGTTTTTAAAATGTCAAGGATTTGTAACAAATACGGGTTATTTTGCTTAAGTTAAGCAAAATAAATAGTCAGAGAGAGGACAAACCAAACGCAGTCTTCAGGCTGATTTTTATGTTTGGTGATGATTTTTGGTCTTTCTTCTCAATTAACTGGGCAATTATGGTGCAATACTGCCGTGATGTTAAAAAGAGCAGATTTACGCACCATATGTAATGAGTAAGCAACGAGTATGTCTGAATCTATCCTAGCGTTAGCCCATAACTGGGCGTTTGCGATATTCTTTGTCGGCGCCATCGCCCTTTGTTCGTTTATGTTGGTCGCTGGTCATTTCCTCGGCAGTCGCGCCAAAGCCAGAACAAAACACGTACCTTATGAGTCCGGTATCGATTCGGTAGGGAGTGCCCGTCTTCGTATGTCAGCCAAATTTTATCTGGTTGCCATGTTCTTCGTTGTTTTCGATGTTGAAGCTATGTTCCTGTTTGCATGGGCCGTTGCCGTCCGTGAAGTTGGCTGGTTAGGCTTTATCGAAGCAGCAATCTTTATTTTGGTATTGTTGGCGGGACTATTTTACCTGATCCGCGTCGGTGCATTGGATTGGACTCCTGTCCGTTCACGTCGCGCAGTTAAAGGTCCTAGTGAAGTTATTAAAATCAGCAATCGTCATCCGCAGTAAAAAGCGAGGCATTATACAATGGATTATACGCTCACCCGCATAGATCCGAACGGTGAGAACGACCGTTACCCCCTGCAAACTCAAGAAATCGTTACAGATCCACTTGAGCAGCAAGTCAAAAACAGCGTGTATATGGGAAAACTTTCTCATGCATTACATGATGTGGTTAACTGGGGCCGCAAAAATTCTCTTTGGCCATATAACTTTGGTCTCTCATGTTGCTATGTCGAAATGGTAACGTCGTTCACAGCAGTTCATGACGTAGCCCGCTTTGGGGCAGAAGTACTTCGTGCTTCACCTCGTCAAGCCGACTTTATGGTCGTAGCAGGAACCTGCTTTACAAAAATGGCACCTGTTATTCAGCGTCTTTATGATCAGATGCTAGAACCAAAATGGGTCATCTCAATGGGCTCATGTGCCAACTCTGGTGGTATGTACGATATTTACTCTGTCGTTCAAGGCGTTGATAAATTTATTCCTGTGGATGTATATATCCCAGGTTGTCCGCCGCGCCCTGAAGCTTATATGCAAGCACTGCTTCTGTTACAAGAATCTATCGGTAAAGAGCGTCGTCCTCTTTCGTGGGTTGTTGGTGATCAGGGCGTTTACCGTGCCAATATGCAGTCAGAAAGAGAAAGAAAACACGGTGAACGTATCGCAGTGACTAACCTGCGTACCCCAGACGAAATTTAAGGCTTAAAGCCATACAGCGTAACAGAGCAATGTGTTGCGAAATAATAAACCTGATCAAGCGTTATGGTGAAGAATGATGACAGATCAGATAGCGCAAGAGAGTACCCAGCCAGGATGGCAGACACAAGATCACTTAAGTGATCCTGTGCTTCTGGAGTTGCGCAACCAATTTGGGCCGGATGCCTTTTCTGTTCAAGCAACCCGTACTGGCATGCCAGTTATCTGGGTAAGACGCGAACAGTTACTTGAAGTTGTAGATTTTTTGAAAAAATTGCCAAAACCGTATGTCATGTTATTTGACTTACATGGGGTTGATGAGCGTCAAAGAATACACAGACAAGGTTTGCCAGAGGCGGACTTTAGTGTTTTCTATCACCTAATCTCGATAGACCGCAATCGTGATATTATGTTGAAGGTGGCATTGAGTGAAAAAGATCTCAATGTGCCTTCTCTTGTTTCACTGTTCCCAAATGCTAACTGGTATGAGCGTGAAGTATGGGATATGTTCGGTATCACCTTCCAAGGTCATCCGAACTTACGTCGCTTACTGATGTCACCAAGCTGGGAAGGTCATCCACTCCGTAAAGATTATCCCGCACGTGCGACCGAGTTTGACCCGTTTGAGTTAACTAAGCAAAAACAAGATCTGGAAATGGAAGCATTGACTTTCAAACCAGAAGAGTGGGGCATGTCTCGCGGCAACGAAAACGAAGACTTCATGTTCCTAAACTTAGGACCTAACCACCCATCATCACACGGTGCTTTCCGCATTGTGTTACAACTTGATGGTGAAGAAATCGTTAACTGCGTACCTGATATTGGTTACCACCATCGTGGTGCTGAGAAGATGGGTGAGCGTCAATCATGGCATAGCTATATTCCTTACACTGACCGTATCGAGTACCTCGGTGGCTGTGTCAATGAAATGCCATACGTATTGGCCGTTGAAAAACTAGCAGGTATTGAAGTACCTGATCGCGTGAAAACGATCCGTGTTATGTTATCGGAACTGTTCCGTATCAACAGTCACCTGCTGTATATCAGTACTTATATTCAAGATACTGGTGCGATGACACCTGTATTCTTTGCATTTACTGATCGTCAGAAAGTTTATAACGTCGTTGAAGCCATTACGGGTTTCCGCATGCACCCTGCATGGTTCCGTATCGGTGGTGTAGCTCATGATCTGCCGCGTGGTTGGGATAAGTTGCTACGCGAGCTATTAGATTGGCTACCAAAACGTCTTGAATCTTATGTGACGACCGCACTGAAAAACTCCATTTTGAAAGGCCGTTCTATCGGCGTTGCTTCTTACACTAAAGAAGAAGCATTGGCGTGGGGTGTAACAGGTGCTGGCTTGCGTGCGACAGGCGTTGATTTCGACGTGCGTAAATGGCGTCCATATTCAGGCTACGAAAACTTTGAGTTCGATATTCCAATTGCTCACAACGGTGACTGTTATGATCGTGTGATGATTAAAGTGGAAGAGATGCGTCAAAGTATTCGCATTCTTGAACAATGCTTGAAGCATATGCCTGAAGGACCTTTCAAAGCTGACCACCCATTGACAACTCCGCCACCAAAAGAGCGGACGTTGCAGCACATTGAAACCTTGATTAATCACTTCTTGCAAGTGTCTTGGGGCCCAGTGATGCCTGCCAATGAATCATTCCAGATGATTGAAGCAACCAAAGGGATCAACAGTTATTACCTGACGAGTGATGGTAGCACCATGAGCTATCGTACCCGTATCCGTACACCGAGTTATGCGCATTTGCAGCAAATTCCAGCGGTGATCAGCGGAAGTCTGGTTTCTGACTTGATTGTCTATCTGGGTAGTATCGATTTTGTAATGTCGGATGTGGATCGCTAACCATGCATAATGAACATAATAAGCAGACCAGTCTTGATGGTGTTAATGTTTTTGAACCAACACCTCAGCACGGCTTCGTATTAACAGAGGCTGAGCGTGCTGAAATTGAAGGTGAAAAACATCACTATGAAGATGCACGTGCTGCCTCAATTGAAGCACTGAAAATTGTGCAAAAAAATCGTGGATGGGTTGAAGATGGCGCTATCCACGCGATTGCTGAAGTACTGGGCATCCCTGCAAGTGACGTCGAAGGCGTAGCGACATTCTATAGCCAAATTTTCCGTCAACCTGTTGGTCGCCACATTATTCGCTATTGCGACAGTGTGGTCTGTCACATCACGGGTTATCAGGGATTAGAAGCTGAAATTATTAACCAGCTCAATATTCGCCCAGGTCAAACAACACAAGATGGTCGTTTTACATTACTACCAACCTGTTGTTTGGGTAACTGTGATAAAGGTCCTACCATGATGATTGATGAGGATACCCACAGTTACGTACAGCCTGAAGATATTAAAAAGTTACTGGAGCAGTATCCATGACAAACTCCTTTCAACCCGTGATCCGTACTGCCGAGACACATCCGTTGACATGGCGCTTGCGCGATGACAATCAACCTGTTTGGTTGGATGAGTACCGCAGTAAAAACGGATATAAAGGTGTAGAGCGTGCACTTAAAGGCATGGCTCCTGATGAAGTGGTTAACTTAGTCAAAGACGCTGGCTTAAAAGGTCGCGGTGGTGCAGGTTTCTCCACTGGTCTGAAATGGAGCCTGATGCCAAAAGACGAAAACATGAAACTACGTTACTTTTTATGTAATGCAGATGAAATGGAACCGGGCACATATAAAGACCGCCTTTTGATGGAACAACTGCCACATTTATTAGTTGAAGGCATGATCATCGGGGCATTTGCACTCAAAGCTTACCGTGGTTATATCTTCTTGCGTGGCGAATATGTTGAGGCAGCAAAACATCTGCGTCATGCCATCGAAGAAGCAAAAGCTGCGGGGCTGCTTGGCAAAAACATTTTGGGTTCTGGCTTTGATTTCGAACTGTTTGTGCATACAGGCGCCGGTCGTTATATTTGTGGTGAAGAAACCGCACTGATTAACTCCCTTGAAGGTCGTCGTGCTAACCCTCGCTCAAAACCACCATTCCCTGCGACATCCGGTGCATGGGGCAAGCCAACCTGTGTAAATAACGTTGAAACTATCTGTAACGTACCTGCGATTTTAGAGCATGGTGACCAGTGGTATATCAACTTAAGCGCAGGTAAGAGCAAAGATGCCGGCACCAAATTGATGGGCTTCTCTGGTCGCGTTAAAAATCCGGGGTTGTGGGAGCTGCCATTTGGCACCACAGCACGTGAAGTGCTAGAGGACTACGCGGGTGGCATGCGCGATGGTTTGACCCTAAAAGCATGGCAACCGGGTGGTGCAGGTACGGACTTCCTGACAGGTGATCACCTTGATCTACCAATGGATTTTGAATCTATCGGTAAAGCAGGGAGCCGTTTAGGTACTGCATTAGCTATGGCTGTTGATAACGAAATCAACATGGTCTCTTTAGTTCGCAACCTTGAAACTTTCTTTGCTCGTGAGTCATGTGGTTGGTGTACACCTTGCCGCGATGGCTTGCCATGGAGCGTGAAAATTTTACAAGCGTTGGAAAAAGGAGAAGGGCAACCGGGGGATATTGAAACGTTAGAGCAGTTGTGTCGTTTCTTAGGTCCGGGTAAAACCTTCTGTGCTCACGCACCGGGTGCGGTTGAGCCTTTACAGAGCGCCATCAAATATTTCCGTGAAGAATTTGAAGCGGGTATCTCGCAAAAAGATCTGCGCAATATTGCCCAGATAGCCGGTATCCAACCCAACTTGCTGAAACAGCGTTGGTAACGCTTTTGCGAATGAGCAACCGCAAAAGTTATTTTTCACGAAGAACGTATTTTTGATTAACGCCTGCTTTGAGCGGGCCTTTGGGAAGCATGCTGACTATGGCTACAATATATGTAGACGGCAAAGAATATGACGTAAACGGGTCTGAAAACCTGTTACAAGCCTGCCTTTCTCTGGGGCTAGATATTCCTTATTTTTGCTGGCATCCGGCGCTGGGAAGCGTTGGCGCTTGCCGCCAGTGTGCGGTTAAGCAATATCAAAACGCGGATGACACCCGCGGTCGTCTCGTTATGTCCTGTATGACACCCGCAACGGAAGGTACTTACATCTCTATTGACGATGAAGAAGCCAAACAATTCCGTGAAAGTGTCGTTGAATGGTTAATGACCAACCACCCACATGACTGTCCAGTCTGTGAGGAAGGTGGTAACTGCCATCTGCAAGATATGACGGTGATGACCGGTCATAATATGCGTAAATATCGTTTCACGAAACGTACTCACATTAATCAGGATCTAGGGCCTTTCATCAGTCATGAGATGAACCGCTGTATCGCCTGTTATCGTTGTGTGCGTTATTATAAAGACTACGCTGATGGCACTGACTTAGGCGTATATGGTGCACATAACTATGTTTACTTCGGACGTACGGAAGATGGTACGTTAGAGAGCGAATTCTCCGGTAACCTCGTTGAAGTTTGTCCTACAGGTGTCTTTACCGATAAAACTCACTCAGAACGCTATAACCGTAAATGGGATATGCAGTTCGCACCGGGTATTTGCCAACAGTGCAGTATCGGCTGTAATACCAGCCCAGGTGAGCGCTATGGTGAACTTCGCCGTATCGAAAACCGTTATAACGGTTCAGTAAACCACTATTTCTTATGTGACCGCGGTCGTTTTGGTTACGGCTACGTTAACCGCAAAGACAGACCACGTCAGCCACTCTTAAATAAAGAAGGTGTTAAGCAAGTTGTTTCTGCAATCGAAGCAATGCAAAGTGGTGCACAAATAATCAATCAAGCGAAAAAAGTGATTGGTATTGGTTCGCCGCGCGCGAGCATCGAAAGCAACTATGCTTTACGTGCATTAGTGGGTGCAGAAAACTTCTACTCAGGTGTTTCGGCTGATGAACAACGTCGCCTTGAGTTGATGCAAAATATCTTACAAAACGGTGGTGTTTATACGCCTAGCCTACGTGAAGTTGAAGGCTATGATGCGGTGCTGGTATTGGGTGAAGACTTAACTCAAACTGGTGCGCGCATGGCACTTTCCGTTCGCCAAGCTGTAAAAGGCAAAGCACGCGAAATGGCAGCAGCACAGAAAGTCGCTGATTGGCAAATCGCCGCGATCATGAATATCGGTCAACATGCTAAATATCCACTGTTTATCACTAACGTTGATGATACTCGCTTAGATGATATTGCGGCATTTAACTATCGTGCGCCAGTCGCTGATCAAGCGCGCTTTGGTTTCGCCATTGCGAATATGATCAATGGTGATGCACCCGCAGTTGCTGATTTACCAGCTGATTTAAAAGCCAAAGTAGAAACCATCGCACAAGCGCTGGCAGGGGCTAAAAAACCATTGATTATCAGTGGTAGCCACTCGGCAAGTGATGCCATGATCCAAGCCGCTGCAAACGTTGCCTTTGCACTGAAAGCGAAAGGTGCACAAGTTGGTTTATCTTACCTTGCATCGCATGCAAATAGCTTCGGTTTAGCCATGATGAAAGCGCAATCATTAGATAGCGCATTTGCGCGTATTAACGCGAACGAAGCTGACGTTGCTATCGTAATGGAAAATGACCTTTATCGTCATAGCAGTGTCAATGTCGTTGATAGTGCACTGGCTAAATTGAAACACTTGATTGTTGCTGATCATCAACACACTGACATCATGGATAAAGCGTCATTGATTTTGCCAGCTGCAAGCTTCGCAGAAGCCGATGGGACTTTAATCAACCAAGAAGGCCGTGCACAACGTTTCTTCCAAGTGTTTGATCCATCTTTCTACGACAAATCTATCGTGATGAACGAAAGCTGGCGTTGGTTGCATTCTCTGCAAACGGAAGCACAAGAACGTGACGCTGACTGGTCTCAACTTGATCATGTGATTGCGGATTGTGTTGCGGCACTGCCACAGTTCGCCGGTATTGTTGATGCAGCACCGAAAGCGTCTTTCCGCATTCGTGGCCAGAAGTTAGCACGTGAACCACATCGTTACAGTGGTCGTACTGCAATGTTGGCAAATCAATCAGTCCATGAGCAACGTCAACCGCAAGATAAAGACACTGCGTTTGCCTTCTCAATGGAAGGTAACAACAGCCCAACGGCACCACGTCAGCAAATTCCATTTGCATGGGCACCTGGTTGGAACTCACCACAAGCTTGGAACAAATTCCAAAGCGAAGTCGGTGGGCATCTACGTTTCGGTGATCCGGGTGTGCGTCTGTTTAATTCAACTGAAGCTAAATTGGCTTATTTCACTGATATTCCAGCGGCTTATCATGCAACTGAAGCACAGTGGGTGGTTGCGCCTTATTATCATCTGTTCGGCAGTGATGAAATGTCACAACGTTCAGAGGTGATCCAAGAGCGTATGCCTGAGCCTTATGTGATGTTGAATGCACAAGATGCAGCAGCTCTCGGTTTGGGTGCTGGCGCTAAAGCGGAATTCAGTCATCAAGGTCAAGCTTTCAATTTGACTGTACGTTTAAGCCAAAATCTGTCGAGTGGTCAAATCGGTCTGCCTTTGGGGATGCCAGGTATTGCACCAGCAATGGCGGGTGTGTCAGTCAATAATCTACGGAGGGGTGCATGATGGATTGGATATCCCCAGAAGTGATGGAAGTGTTAATTTCCATTCTTAAGTCGATTGTCATCCTATTGGTTGTCGTTACCTGTGGTGCGTACATGAGTTTGGGTGAACGTCGTATTCTCGGCTTATTCCAAAACCGTTACGGTCCTAACCGTGTTGGACCTTTTGGCATGGGGCAATTAATTGCCGACATGTTCAAAATGTTGTTCAAAGAAGACTGGATCCCACAGTTTGCGGACAAAAAAATCTTTACGCTAGCGCCAGTGATTGCATTCTGCTCACTGTTCCTTGCGTTTGCTATCGTTCCGGTTAGCCCAACATGGCACGTTGCAGACTTGAATATCGGGATCTTATTCTTCCTGATGATGGCAGGTCTGGCTGTTTATGCGGTGCTATTCGCGGGTTGGTCAAGTAACAACAAATACTCACTGCTCGGTGCAATGCGTGCATCTGCACAAACGGTGAGTTATGAAGTGTTCTTAGGTCTATCACTGATGGGTGTGGTTGCTCAAGCAGGCTCATTTAACCTGATTGATATCGTCAATTCACAAGAAGGCATGTGGAACGTTATTCCACAATTCTTCGGTTTTGTGACCTTTGCGATAGCCGGTGTTGCGGTATGTCACCGTCATCCATTTGACCAACCAGAAGCAGAGCAAGAAATCGCCGATGGTTACCACGTAGAATATTCAGGTATGAAATTCGGCCTGTTCTTCGTGGGTGAGTATATCGGTATTGTGACCGTTTCTGCGCTGATCGTGACACTGTTCTTTGGTGGCTGGCATGGTCCATTCTTGCCGTCGTTCCTGTGGTTTGCGATTAAGACTGCCTTCTTCATGATGATGTTTATCTTGATCCGTGCATCTTTACCGCGTCCGCGTTATGACCAAGTGATGTCCTTTGGCTGGAAAATTTGTCTGCCACTGACGCTGCTTAACCTGCTGGGTACCGCAGCAGTCATTTTATATAATGCTCAGTAAGGGGTGATTGAACCATGACATTGAAAGATTTATTGGTCGGTTTCGGCACTCAAGTACGCAGTATTTGGTTAGTTGGATTACATGCGTTCCAAAAACGTGAAACACAAATGTATCCTGAAGAGCCTGTGTACCTGCCACCCCGTTACCGTGGTCGGATTGTACTAACTCGTGATCCAGATGGCGAAGAGCGTTGTGTTGCTTGTAACTTGTGTGCGGTTGCTTGCCCTGTAGGCTGCATCTCATTGCAAAAAGCAGAACATGAAGATGGACGCTGGTATCCTGAATTTTTCCGCGTTAACTTCTCACGCTGCATTTTCTGTGGTTTGTGTGAAGAGGCTTGCCCGACAACGGCTATCCAATTAACGCCTGACTTTGAAATGGGTGAATGGCGTCGTCAGGATCTTGTTTACGAGAAAGATGACTTATTAATTTCAGGTCCGGGTAAATATCCTGATTATAACTTTTACCGTAAATCGGGTATGGCGATTGCAGGTAAAGACAAAGGTGAAGCGGATAACGAAGCCAAACCGATTAACGTCAAAGACCTGTTGCCATAAGGAGCGATATTCATGGAATTTACATTTTATATCGCCGGTCTGGTTGCTGTATTAGCAACTTTGAGGGTGATAACCAATACTAACCCGGTACATGCGTTGTTGTATCTGGTTGTTTCTTTGCTGGCACTGTCCATGGTGTTCTTTTCACTCGGCGCGTACTTCGCGGGTGCATTAGAAATCATCGTGTATGCAGGTGCCATTATGGTGTTGTTTGTGTTCGTCGTGATGATGCTCAACCTCGGACGCTCTGTACAAGAGCAAGAGCGTGAGTGGTTAGCGCCAAAAAATTGGATCGGGCCGGCAATTTTGTCTCTGGTTCTATTAGCGCTACTGATTTATGGCATCACTAGCTTGTCATACCAAGAAGGTATTGCAGGTACGGTGATCAGTGCAAAAGAAGTGGCTATCAGCCTGTTTGGACCTTATGTCCTCGCGGTTGAATTAGCGTCACTGCTGTTGCTTGCTGGTCTCGTGGTTGCGTTCCACGTCGGTCGTGACCGCTACGAAAACGGCGCTGACATTGTTAGCAATGCCAATGCAAATGCGGAGGAACAATAATGATACCTCTTCAACATGGTCTGATTTTAGCGGCGATTTTATTTGTAATGGGACTAAGCTGTCTTGTTATCCGCCGTAATTTGCTGTTCATGCTGATCGGACTGGAAATCATGATTAACTCAACTGCGTTAGCTTTCGTTGTCGCAGGGAGTTTCTGGGGGCAACCAGACGGCCAAATTATGTACATTTTGGCCATTGCGCTGGCTGCTGCGGAGGCGAGTATTGGATTGGCGTTGTTACTGCAACTCCATCGTCATCGTCAGAACCTGAATATTGATAAAGTCAGTGAGATGCGCGGATGAACTTACTCTATTTAACCATTTTGCTGCCACTACTGGGGTCTGTGCTACTCGCATTTTCCCGCGGTCGTTGGTCAGAAAATGTTTCAGCTATTATTGGTGCTGGGGTAGTCGGCCTTGCAGCAGTTGTTGCACTGTATGTGGGTATTGAGTTTTTAGAACAACCTGTACTTGCAAACGGCGCATATCCTCCGTATACCGAGCTGCTTTGGACTTGGATGTCAGTGGGTGACTTTAATATCCCATTTAGTCTTCGCCTTGATGGCCTCTCACTGACAATGTTAGGTGTTGTGACAGGGGTTGGCTTCTTGATCCACGTGTACGCTTCTTGGTATATGCGTGGCGAAGAAGGCTATTCACGTTTCTTTACCTACACGAACCTGTTTATCGCGAGTATGGTGGTTTTAGTCCTCGCTGATAATATGATGCTGATGTATCTAGGTTGGGAAGGGGTAGGGCTGTGCAGTTACCTATTGATTGGTTTCTACTATACCAATCCAGATAACGGCAAAGCCGCGATGAAAGCTTTCTTTGTAACCCGTGTTGGTGATGTGTTCTTAGCTATCGGTATGTTTATTCTGTGGAATGAACTGGGTACCTTGAATTTCAGCGAAATGGCTGTTCTGGCACCACAAAAAATGGCGGAAGGCGGCACAGCAATCACATGGGCAACCTTAATGATCTTAGGTGGTGCGGTAGGTAAATCTGCCCAGTTACCACTACAGACATGGTTAGCTGATGCGATGGCAGGTCCAACTCCAGTTTCTGCACTGATCCACGCAGCAACCATGGTGACTGCGGGTGTATATCTTGTCGCGCGTACTCACGCGTTGTTCTTGATGGCACCTGAAATTCTACATTTAGTCGGTATTGTTGGTGGTGTGACGCTGCTATTTGCAGGCTGTGCTGCATTGGTACAAACCGATATCAAACGTGTACTTGCTTATTCAACCATGAGTCAAATCGGTTATATGTTCTTGGCGCTTGGTGTGCAAGCATGGGATGCGGCAATTTTCCACCTGATGACTCACGCTTTCTTTAAAGCGTTACTGTTCTTGTCAGCGGGTTCGGTGATCATTGCATGTCATCACGAACAAAATATTTTCAAAATGGGTGGGTTGCGTAAGCAAATCCCTTACGTCTACGCTGTGATGTTAATTGGTGGAAGTGCATTGGCGGCATTGCCTCTGTTTACCGCTGGTTTCTACAGTAAAGATGCGATTTTATGGGGTGCTGAAGTTGATGGGCAAACCGTTCTGTTATGGGCCGGCCTCATCGGTGCACTGCTAACCGCAATGTATACCTTCCGTATGATTTTCATCGCCTTCCACGGCGAAGCGAAAATCAAAGCGCACAAGGTCAAAGGCTTTACTCACTCTGTACCACTGGGCATTTTAGCTATTCTAGCAACATTTATTGGTGCACAAATCCACCAGCCGCTAGAAGGTGTTTTCCCTGTTAACCCGCTAGAGCATGAAGCTGGCAAACTACAGTTGGAAATCCTTTCAGGTAGTCTCGCGGTTATCGGTCTGTTGATTGTGACATTCATTTATCTGTTCAGACGTTCTATCGCAACAGGCATCGCTAAAAGCGCGCCGGGCCGTTTCTTCTCTACGTGGTGGTATCACGCGTGGGGCTTTGATTGGCTGTACGATGTTGTCTTTGTGAAACCTTTCAAAGGTGTAGCATGGTTGCTGGAAAGCGATCCAATTAACTCATTGATGAATTTACCTGCTTGTTTGTCTCGTTGGGCAAATAAAGGGTTAGCAGTGAGTGAAAACGGTCAAGTCCGTTGGTATGTTGCCTCATTGGGGCTGGGTGCAGTGCTGATTCTTGCTCTGCTGCTTTTGGTTTAATTAAGGGACACATTGCGCCATGCTATTACCTTGGCTAATACTCATTCCCTTCATCGGAGGCCTGCTAAGTTGGCAGGCTGACCGATTCAGCCATCGTGCACCTCGTTGGGTTGCGCTGGCTTCAATGGGAATAACATTAATATTATCAATCCAGCTGTGGTTGCAGGGAGATTATTCTCTGGCAAACCCACAAGGCATCCCACAATGGCAAGCCGTATTCTTTATGCCGTGGATCCCATCGCTGGGGATTAATTTCCATCTTGCTATTGATGGTTTATCGCTACTGATGGTGGTATTGACCGCGATTATGGGTGCTTTCTCAGTACTCAGTTCATGGAGCGAAAACCAAGCTAACCAAGGTGCTTATCACTTTAACCTGTTGTGGATTATTGCAGGGGTGATGGGGATCTTTACGGCTGTTGACCTGTTTTTATTCTTCTTCTTTTGGGAAATGATGTTGATCCCAATGTACTTCCTGATTGCGAACTGGGGGCACAAAGGGGCAGAAAACAGACAACATATTAATGCAGCAACTAAGTTCTTTATCTACACACAAGCCAGCGGCTTGATTATGTTAGTGTCGATTGTTGGATTAGCATTAGTCCACTTCGGTGATACTAGCGTGTGGACATTTAACTACAATGAGTTGCTTGGCACTCAGATGTCTAGCACTGTTGGCTTTATGCTAATGTTAGGTTTCTTTATTGCCTTTGCAGTGAAAATGCCGTTAGTTCCATTCCATGGGTGGATGGCAGATACGCAAGAACAGTCTCCAACGGCGGGTTCTGTTGATATCTCAGGTATCATGTTGAAGACAGCCGCTTATGGCTTGCTGCGCTTCACTTTACCTCTGTTCCCTGAAGCGTCTATTGAATTCACACCAATTGCGATGACACTCGGTGTGATCAGCATCTTCTATGGTGCTTGGTTAGCGTTTAAACAGACGGATATCAAACGATTAGCTGCCTACAGTAGCTTGTCTCACATGGGATTTGTCACTGTTGCTATCTATGCAAGTTCAGTACTTGCGTACCAAGGTGCGGTGATCCAAATGATCACCAATGGTCTGTCAGGTGCGGCATTGATTATTATCAGTGGCCAGCTGTATGAACGCACACAGACTCGTGATATGCGCATGATGGGCGGCTTGTGGAAACGGATCAAATGGTTACCGGGTTTGTCACTGTTTTTTGCTGCTGCAACATTAGGTATGCCGGGAACAGGTAACTTTATCGGTGAATTTATGATCCTGTTCGGTACATTCAGCCAGTTCACCTTAGTGACTTGCATTATGGTCTTTGGTGTGGTGTTTGCGTCTGTTTACTCATTGTGGATGATGCAACAAACTTACTATGGTACACCAAAGTCCGAAAGCGAAATGAAAGGGTTAACTGCACGTGAATTTGGTGTGCTGCTAGCTCTGGCTGTATTACTGGTTATCATCGGTTTCTTCCCTCAACCGCTGTTAGATACTTCAGCGGGTGCGATGGAAACATTACATAACCTGTACACTGCTTCACTTACAACATTAAGGCCGTAATTCGCCATGACAATAACACCTCAACAATTGATCGCAATACTCCCGCTGTTGATCGTCGGATTGACGGCGGTGGTTGTGATGCTGTCCATTGCGTGGCGACGCGATCATCTAACAAGTGCCACATTGACAGTATTTGGCTTCGCAGTTGCGCTGCTATCACTGTTCTTTATTGCTGATAGTTTGCCAATGGAAGTCACTCAGCTTATTCGTGTTGATGGCTATGCAATGTTCTACACTGCACTAGTCTTGATTGCGGGTATGGCAACAAGCATCTTCGCCTTCCATTGGTTGGAAGGTTTCAACGACAACAGAGATGAATTTCATTTGCTGCTGACAATTGCAGTGGCAGGTGGCGTATTACTTTCAATGTCTAACCACATGGCATCAATGTTCATTGGTATCGAGCTGATTTCGTTACCTCTGTTCGGCTTAGTGGCTTACACATTTGAGCGT
Organism: Providencia sp. PROV236; assembly: GCF_033676985.1. Lineage (NCBI taxonomy): Bacteria > Pseudomonadati > Pseudomonadota > Gammaproteobacteria > Enterobacterales > Morganellaceae > Providencia > Providencia sp. PROV236. Next base: position 1,756,543 of record NZ_CP096297.1, read on the forward strand.
AAACGTTCGCTGGAGGCAGGTATCAAGTATATGGTGCTATCTGCTGCCGCTTCTTCTTTCTTGTTGTTTGGTATCGCGTTACTGTATGCAGAATCAGGTAGCCTGAGCTTCTCTGCGGTGGGCCAGAGCCTCACTGACAGCCAAATCCATGCCCCACTTGTATTAGTCGGTCTAGGTATGCTGATCGTTGGGTTTGGTTTCAAACTCTCTCTGTTCCCATTCCAATTATGGACACCTGATGTTTATCAAGGCGCACCAGCTCCTGTAGCGGCATTCTTAGCAACAGGCAGTAAGATAGGGATCTTTGCCGTATTGATGCGTATCTTTATGGAAGCACCAGCAGCGCAAAGTAATACCTTAGCGATTGTGGTAAGTGTGATAGCGATAGCATCTATTCTGTTTGGTAACTTGTTGGCTATCACTCAGAAAAGTGCAAAACGTCTGCTTGGTTACTCATCAATTTCGCATATGGGATACCTGCTTGTTGCGTTAGTTGCATTACGCGTTGACCCAATTGCATCGCAAGTGACAGTGGCTATTTATTTAGCAGGCTATTTATTTGCAAGTTTAGGTGCGTTTGGTGTGATTAGTATTGTATCTAGCCCGTACCGTGGTGATGACCAAGACGATATAAGTGCTTTCCGTGGTCTGTTCTGGCACAAGCCAGTATTAGCCACTGTGCTAACCGTGATGATGCTTTCTTTAGCAGGGGTGCCGATTACATTAGGATTTATTGGTAAATTCTATGTGATTATCTCTGCGGTGAATGCGGAACTATGGTGGTTAACTGGTGCAGTCGTTGTTGGTAGCGCTATTGGTTTGTTCTATTACCTACGCTTTATGGCAAGCTTATATAGCCGTGATGCAGAGCATGCAGATCGTTATACTGGTCCTGCAAAAGCCACTTTTGGTACTGTTGTAGCAGTAATTTGCGCTATCATCGTTATCCTAATGGGTGTATGGCCACAACCTCTGATCAATATCGCTTCAAGTGCATTAGCAGTAATTAGTTTGTAATTAATACAGTTGATTATTGCTAAACAGAGCGGCTACCTTTGAGTAGCCGCTTTTTTTTAATCGGCTAATTGGCGCTGATATTGATATTCTGTCTCAAGGATAAAATCCATAAAAGTATTACAAGATTTTATCGCTTTATGAATATCCATTATTTCTTCATTTAAACAATGATTTATATAATCAATCCATTGTTGTAAATAACTCTGTAGCTGTTGGAAGTTTTCGATAATACTGTTTTTATTTTTTTCTATTTTCGTGACATCACCGGCTAATGTCAGTAAATAATCCAGTTTATTACTACGTTCACTATATTCTCTAGCTTGTTCCCTTAAAACAAATAACTGGTCGGTTAAATATAATCGAGCATCAACGAGTTTCATGAAATCTAAGCCATTATCAATAATAACTAAAAGACGTTTGGCACAGTCGATCGCTAATTTTATCAAATCTTTCTTGGACGGTGGGATATCCATTGACTCAATGACAGAAATCTCTGGAAAAATTTTATCAAACATATCAGAAAGTCGATAATTTAATATGACTTCTTCAGCTTTAATAATAATATTCATATCTTGAGTGAATTCTTCTATCTTTTTATTATTGTTTTCAATGGATATTAAAAGATTTGCTTTTTTCTGAGTATAATAATGGTGTTTTAGTTGATTTATTTCATCAAGTTCCAATACTGATAGAAAATCGATAGTTGTACGCAATGGTGTCTTTAATTTGATAATTTCATCTTTAAGATCAGCAAGGTCATCAATAAACTCGATGGTTTCTAGTTCATTGAGGCTTTTTTGATATTGATTGGTTTCATGATATGCGAAACTATTGTACATAGTACTGTTTATGATGTAGCGAGTTTTTAATTTCATGATAGGGAGTGAGTTTCTAACTAACTCATTTAGATGACTGGCTTGGTTAGATATTCTTTTTATTTGATTGAAAATAATAGGGTCATAATTAATAATGCTTTGATTATAATTTTTAATTTTATTAGTTAGCATTCTTACTTGATAAATTTCAATTTTAGGTAAAACAGGAGTCGTTGCAATAGTATACATATGATTACCTTTATTAAACCTGAGAAGATTTAGTTAGCTGAACATCAAATAGTTCGACTAGTTGATCTGCATATATTTGAACTGAGACCCATGCAGTGATAATTTTTTTAAAACGGGCAATGAATTTAAGAAGATTTTCAGCATTATCGATACGAGAGAATGTCTCTATCGATTGGTTAATTTCTGTTAATATCACGAGCCACATATAATCTAAATGGTCAATGGCTAAGCGGGCATCTTTAAAATGGCCTTCAATTTTTTGTAGATTAATTTGAATATCAAGGATTGTTTTCTTCATAAAACGGTCACGGTTAATTTTTTCATTTAATTCACTAATTTGATTTATTAACCCATTTTTCCTGTGGCGAACTTTTTCTGCTTGGCTACCAAATATTCCTCCTGTGATGATTAAACCGATAAGACCACCAGCAAGCCCTGTAAAACTGAGTTTAACAAAATGTTTATATTCTTTTTCGAGGATCATCACTTCGTGTTTAAGCGCTGAGATCTTTTCAATTAGATTAGATTCTGTATGAGTATCATCAGTAGAATCTAATTGCATATAAATCGATTTAATTTTAAAAAGTAAAGAATCGACTTCTTGATTGTTAGATAAATTCCCTCCGATAATATGTACTCGAAAATCAGAAATAATATTTTTTATCTTTGATGTTTTATCTGCTTGATTTAAAATATCATCTTTTATAAAACCTAGAATGCTGAGTAATTCTGTAGCAATTTGCTGATCGTCATTTTGATATCTTATATTTCGTAGTTCTTCCGCAGAGAGTTCATCTAAGCTGTTTGCTATTTGTTGGACAATTGGCATGTGATTAATATAATCGACTATTTGATTACCTGTTTGAACAATATTTCGGCTAGTTAATGATAGATTAATCGCTTGCTGTTTTACTTGTTGTTCAACATTATCCCAAGTTTTTGCATGACTATTAATTAGTTGGATAGTATTTGTGAGGTGGCTGATTTCAAGCGGAAAGTTTGCTGAGCTACTAATTTTAAACCATGACAAGATATCGTGAGAAGAAGTGGGTAATGTTAATGCAAAGTTGATGTATTTATGAATATTGATAAGATCGAGTTGAGTGAAAATTCCGGGGGCACGGGCAGAAAGAGGATCTTGGTTAGTTAATAATGCAAGCGTTACATTTCCTATATTTTCTTTTTCAATTATTTTATCATAGTTTGTATCACTCATAATGATTGGTTTCCAATTTAATAACGGGTTAATATAATAGGTATATAATCTCTTAACTCATAGCGACTCGTCATATTTTAAGTTTGTATTTGAATCGTTTTTTTATTTATTATTTAAAAATAAAATAGAAAAACATTAATATTCTATGCTCTATGACGTAATGTATTAATTTAGATTTATTTATACCCAGTGAGTAGTGACTAAGCTACTTGAATGTTTGTAGAATAGAAGATAATAAAATATGAGAATATATATTAGAAATTGACGTATTAATATAATCATCATTGGTTTTACTTCCAATCAATCAATAGAGTATTGTATATATTATAATATAGTTAGTGATACTTAACTCAGATCTCTATTATTTTAATTTAAAAATGAAAATGTCTATTTTTTCTTCATCCACTGAATAATTTATCTCAACATAATTGAGATTTATTTGAATTGTGCAAATCGCTATCGTTGTCAAAATTGTTAATAGCGATAACTTAATTTGATTTAGGGGAGGTTAATGCTCATTCTTATTACGATATGCGTATTAATTAGTCATCGTATTTTCATGTTTATTGGGGTAATAAATGCTAAGTTAGTGATGAAATTTGATATAAATCAAAGAGATTCAATTTTAAATTTAGCCATAATATACAAATAGATAGACTATATCTTGTTGATAAAATAGGAAGCTATTGTTAAAGCAAATTTGATTTTTTTATTGGTAACACCTATTGTCAGGAATAATGAATGTGTCAATAAATTATATTGCACTATATAATTACCTACAGTCTTTGTGGGGATGGCAGTAGGGATCTAAAGTGGCATATAAAAAAATAGATAATTTAGTAACTGGAATTCTTCAACAACTGTCAGAATTGGTATTGAATAATCAAAATTTGACTCGTTTATGCTGGAAAGTTGAGGGGCAATCAGCTTTTCCAGGGCTTGAATGGCTATCTGAACAGCCTTGCTACCCACAATTTTACTGGTATCAACGTACTGGTACTGATGAATGTAGTGCAATTGGCACTGCATGTGAATTTAATGATATTGATGCAGCAGAAGCTTTTCTCTCCGCTAATGCAGATTACCCTGATATGCGTCTATGGGGGCTAAATGGCTGGAATGCATTTGGCGATGGCATCACAAAAGCTGATAAACAGAATGCAGCTTATTATTTTTTACCGCGTTTAGAAATTTTTCGTCAACGTTCATCAATCACCATCACTATTAATATCGTGGGGGAACAGGATCGCTTGGCTGCGATAGAATTTCTAAAGCAGCTTAAACCTGTTACATCATCAGTTCTTCCTTTAGATGCACGAATCATAAGCTATGAGCATTCACCAGAAAAAAAACAATGGTGTGAATTGTTGAGCGATGCAATTACCCGCATGAAATCTGGCCATATGGAAAAGGTGGTGATGGCACGGGAGACTAAGCTCACTTTGTCAAAATCCGTATCAGTGGCTGAATTTTTATTGGCTAGCCAACAAGTGAATCATCAATGTTATCATTTTATGATGGCGTTTGATAAACAGTCGGGTTTTTTATCATCTACACCTGAACGCCTGTATTTGCGTCAAGGAACCCAATTAAATTCTGAGGCATTAGCAGGTACCGTCGCTAATGATATGGATGACAATATTGCGGCACAAAATGCAAAATGGTTGATGGAAGACAGTAAAAACCAGCATGAAAACTTAGTTGTCGTTGATGATATTTGCCAACAACTACAAGGTATTGTCACAGGAATTGACGTCTCTCCAGCGAAAATAATTCGCTTACGTAAGATCCAACATCTATACCGTTCGATTGCGGCAACGCTGATCTCTTCATCAGATAGCGAATGCCTTCAACGATTACAGCCTACCGCAGCAGTGTGTGGCTTACCTCGCGCAGTTGCACGACAATTTTTAACTGAACATGAGCCTTTTTCTCGGCGTTGGTATGCCGGAACGGGAGGCTTCGTTAGTCTTAATAAAAGTGAATTTGCAGTTTCATTACGCTGCGCTCAAATTGAACATCAAAAATTGTCACTATTTTCTGGTGCAGGTATCGTCAGCGATTCTGATCCTGAACAAGAATGGATTGAAATTGAAAATAAGGCTGCGGGTTTAAAATCATTGCTTGAACAGGATTAATATCCTTATTCATAGAGTGGTTATTTTCTTTTGCTTTCAATTAGTTCACTAAAAATTGTTCTAAGATCAAGAAATTTTTATTAAGCGCATTACACTTGTTGATAATAAATAACTTACTGAGCTTATTATGTCGAATTCTGTTTTTAATATGCGTTGGGCTGAGATTATTATCGAAGCGCTGACCCGTCATGGCATGAAACATATTTGTATTGCGCCCGGCTCGCGTTCTACCCCTTTGACTTTAACTGCGGCAAAGAATAACAAATTACATTGTCACACGCATTTTGATGAAAGAGGGTTAGGGCATCTTGCATTAGGTTTAGCAAAAGCGAGTTTAGCGCCTGTTGGTGTGATCGTAACTTCAGGCACCGCAGTGGCTAACTTATATCCATCTTTGATTGAAGCAGGCTTAACGGGTGAAAAAATCGTTTTTCTCACCGCAGATCGACCACCAGAGCTCATTGATTGCGGCGCAAACCAAGCTATTCGTCAGACACATATATTTGCTTCGCATCCTACGCAAAGCTTGATGTTGCCAAGGCCAACAGAAGATATTTCTGCAAAATGGCTAGTCAGTGCTATTGATAATGGCATGAACTTGTTACACCAAGGTGCATTTCATATTAATTGCCCATTTGCAGAGCCATTATACGGTGAGACAGACGGAGCCTATGAGTGGCAACAACAGTTAGGTGATTGGTGGCATTCAAATTTACCTTGGTTAAGTGAACCTTTAACAAATACCGTTGCGCATATTTCAGATTGGTACTTTTGGCGCCAAAAAAAAGGTGTCGTGATAGCCGGTAGAATGAATGAACAGGACGGCCAACGCGTTGCTGACTGGGCTAAAATGCTTGGCTGGCCATTAATTGGTGATGTTCTTTCGCAAACAGGGCAGCCTTACCCATGTGCAGATCTCTGGTTAGCTCATCCTCAAGCTCAAGATTGGCTGAAGCAAGCGGAATTAGTGGTGCAATTTGGTTCAAGTTTAACCGGTAAACGCTTACTTCAATGGCAGGCTCAATGCCATCCACAAGAATACTGGATCATTGATACGATCCAAGGGCGTCTTGACCCAGCAAATCATTATGGTCGAAAATTAACCTGCTCTATCAAAGGCTGGCTTGATGAACATCCTGCACAACCGCGCGGTACTTGGTGTGATGGTTTATTAGCATTAGCAGAACGTACGCAACAGCATGTCACAGAGCAATTACAACATCAATTTTCTGAAGCTGCGGTTGCGCATCAGCTACCACAACTTTTGGCACCAAAAGGGCAATTATTTGTTGGTAATAGCCTTATTGTTAGGCTAATTGATGCATTTGCTCAATTACCTGCTGAATATCCGGTTTATAGTAATCGAGGTGCGAGTGGTATCGATGGGCTAATTGCCACGATGGCGGGCGTACAACGAGCAACAGCAAAACCGACATTGGGCATTGTTGGTGATCTTTCTGCTCTGTATGATCTCAACAGTTTAGCATTATTGCGAGAACCTTCTGCTCCAACCATTTTGATTGTAGTGAACAATAATGGAGGGCAAATTTTTTCGATGCTGCCAACGCCTGAAAAAACACGACAAGATTACTACTGCATGCCACAAAACGTTCATTTTCAGCACGCGGCCTTGATGTTTGGCTTGCAATATGAGGCACCAAAAGATTGGTTATCATTACTCAATGTTGTTGAGCAGTTTTGGCATAATCAACAAGGTACGTTATTGATCGAATTAGTTGTCGATAGTGATGAAGGGGCGCGCACATTCAAACAGTTACTTGATGAAGTAGGTAACCTTTGATGTTAGCGGCCTACCGTGATAATCAACACCAATCAGGACCGTGGCTGATTTGGCTACATGGATTACTAGGCAGTGCTGATGAATGGCAACCTATTGTTGATCTCTGTCCAAATTATCCCTCTCTGCGTATAGATTTACCGGGGCACGGAGCCTCTAGCTCCATAGATTGTCATGGTTTTGCTGATTTTGATCAGCAGCTAGCTCAGGTAATACAACATCATGGTATTTCACAATATTATCTTATTGGTTACTCATTGGGTGCGCGTTTAGCAATGCACTATGCATGTTACTATCAGACTGATGGACTATGTGGTTTGATTATTGAAGGCGGAAATGTCGGGCTAAATGAGGTTGCTCTGCGTGCTCAAAGAGAGAAAAACGATCATCAATGGGCGCAACGTTTTCGTTTTGAGCCGATTGAAATAGTGCTAAATGATTGGTATCAACAAGCGGTTTTTGCTCATTTAACCGCTAATGAACGCCAACAATTAGTATTATTACGCCAGCAAAACAATCCTCAATCGGTTGCGAATATTTTAGAAAATACCTCATTAGCCAAACAACCTTTTTTAGCCGACAAGCTATCTGAGCTCTCGATACCATTTCGCTATTTTTGTGGCGAACGAGACCAAAAATTTCGAAGCGTTTCGCAACAATATGCTTTGCCGATTACGCTAATTAACAATGCAGGGCATAATGCTCATCGTGAAAATCCGCATGACTATGCAACTGCGCTTCACCATTTTTTATCACTTTGTGGTTAAAGGAACCTGATAATGATTTATCCTAGCGAAGAAAAGCTCTATGCTCCGATTGAATGGCAAGATTGCTCTGAGGGGTTTGATGATATTCTGTATCATAAATCACCTGAAGGGATTGCAAAAATTACCATTAACCGTCCGCAAGTACGTAATGCATTCCGCCCACAAACCGTGAAAGAGATGATCCAAGCGTTGTCTGATGCACGTTATGATGACACGGTAGGCACCATTATTTTGACTGGCGCAGGTGAAAAAGCCTTCTGTGCTGGTGGCGATCAAAAAATCCGTGGTGACTACGGCGGCTACCGTGATGAAAGTGGTACACACCACCTTAACGTATTGGATTTTCAACGCCAAATTCGTACTTGCCCTAAACCGGTTGTTGCGATGGTGGCAGGCTTTGCCATCGGTGGCGGTCACGTACTGCACATGATGTGTGACCTGACGATTGCCGCAGAGAACGCCGTATTTGGTCAAACAGGGCCAAAAGTCGGCTCCTTTGATGGTGGGTGGGGCGCTTCTTACATGGCACGTATTGTTGGCCAGAAAAAAGCTCGTGAAATTTGGTTCTTATGCCGTCAGTACAATGCACAAGAAGCATTAGATATGGGGCTGGTGAATACGGTTGTTCCTTACGCTGAACTGGAAAAAGAAACAGTGCGTTGGTGCCGTGAAATGTTAGAAAATAGCCCAATGGCATTACGTTGTTTGAAAGCAGCTTTAAATGCAGATTGTGATGGACAAGCTGGTTTACAAGAACTTGCAGGTAATGCAACTATGCTGTTTTACATGACCGAAGAAGGTCAAGAAGGCCGTAATGCCTTTAATGAAAAACGTGCGCCTGACTTCTCTAAATATAAGCGTAACCCATAATGCGTAAGGCAACACTTTACGCGTTTAGCCTGCCGATGGAGGCAGGCGTTATCCTGCGTTACCAACGCCTAAAAACTCGTGATGGGTTGCTGGTTCGCTTAGAGGATGGGGAGAACGTAGGTTGGGGAGAGATATCGCCCCTTCCTGAGTTTAGTCGAGAAACATTAGCTGAAGCCACCGAAGAAGCAAAACAAAAGTTGACGGAGTGGGTAAGTGGGCAGCTTTTGATAGATAGCCTTTTACCATCGGTTGCTTTTGGTTGCAGTTGCGCCTTAGCTGAATTGTCAGGTGAACTACCCGAGCAAGCAGACTACCGTAAAGCGCCACTGTGTAGTGGTGATCCTGACGACCTTATTTTACGCCTTGATGCAATGGAAGGTGAAAAGATTGCTAAGGTCAAAGTTGGGTTGTATGAAGCGGTACGTGACGGTATGGTCACTAACTTGCTGCTAGAAGCGGTACCTGACTTGAAATTACGTCTTGATGCAAACCGCAGTTGGACAAGAGCCAAAGCGGAGGGTTTTGCGAAATACGTTAATCCTGAATATCGTCACCGCATCGACTTTCTTGAAGAGCCTTGCAAAACTCGGGAAGAGTCACTGCAATATGCCGCAGATACGGGTATTGCCATTGCGTGGGATGAAAGTGTTAGAGAAGCTAATTTCAAAGTCGAAGCGCAAGCAGGGGTAGCTGCGATAGTGATCAAGCCTACGCTCACTGGGAGTTTAACCTATTGTCGCCAATTGGTGACTGAGGCACATCAACATGGTTTGCAAGCGGTGATCAGCTCATCAATAGAAACGAGCTTTGGGCTAACACAATTAGCTCGTATCGCACATCAGCTAACACCGCATACGATACCGGGGTTAGATACACTTGATTTAATTCAATCTCAATTAATTAGAACTTGGCCTAATAGCTCACTTCCGGTTACACAGCTTGATGAATTAACAATCGAATGGCAGAGTTAACACGTTTTAATGACTGGCCTTGGCAGCACTGGGCCAGTCAACAACCTAGTGCTATTGCATTGCTAACGGATGATAGCGCTTTGACGTGGTTGCAGTTATCCGAAAAAATTACCGCGCTTGCTGAGTGTTTTTATCAGCAGGGGCTACGTAATAGCCAGACTGTTATCTTACGCGGGAAAAATAGTCCACAACTGCTCTTAAGCCAATTGGCTATATTACGTTGTGGTGCAAAGGTGTTACCTCTGAATCCACGACAACCTGAATTATTACTGAAAGATTTATTACCGCACCTCGATATTGATTTCGTTATTGACTTTGATGATGGATTACTCAATTTATTTTCATATCCCGAATTACAATTTATAGAGACGAATCCTTCTTATCCGCAGCAGATAAGCCATTTGCCATGTTTTGATCATGTGATAGAACAGCCCGCCACCCTGATCTTAACGTCAGGCTCGACAGGATTGCCCAAAGCGGCGCTGCATAGTATGCATGCGCATTTTGATAGCGCTAATGGTGTGTTACAGGCAATGGACTACCAAATGAATGATTGTTGGTTGTTATCGTTACCGCTATTTCATGTTTCTGGGCAAGGTATTTTATGGCGTTGGTTATTGCGTGGCGCTAAATTAGCAGTTAAATCAGCATGTTTAATTGAATCGTTACAAGGGGTCAGTCATGCCTCTTTGGTGCCAACACAATTATGGCGACTGCTTGAGCAAACAGAAAGTCGTTCATTAACCCTAAAACAAGTTTTGTTAGGTGGTGCGACAATACCGACATCATTAACTGATTTAGCCGCAAGCAAAGGAATTGATTGCTGGAGTGGTTATGGCATGACAGAAATGGCTTCAACGGTGTGTGCTAAACGTGCCGATGGCAGAAAAGGGGTCGGCCAGCCTCTTAGTGGTAAACAAGTCAGATTAGTCGACAATGAAATTCAAATTAAGTCGCATAGCCAAGCCCTTGGTTATTGGTTTGATGGGAAAATAAAACCACTCAATACGCTTGAGGGTTGGTTGAAAACTAATGATAAAGGAGCTTATATTGATGGTGAATATCAAGTGCTTGGGCGATTAGATAATCTGTTTATCAGTGGTGGTGAATGTGTCCAACCAGAAGATATTGAAGCCGTTATTAATAGCCATCCTGCGGTAAAACAGAGCTTTATTATACCAATTGATGATAAAGAATTTGGGCAACGAGGAGTGGCAGTGGTGGATGTCAGCGAGACACAGATATTAAGTGAGATTGCGGATTGGTTAAAAGACAAACTCACGCCATATCAATTTCCTGTACATTTCTATCGACTTGAAAGTCAGTTAAAAAGCAGTGGCATTAAGGTCTCTCGAAAGCAGGTCAGAGACTGGGTATACAATCAATAATGAGAGTTAAATAATTAGGGCTCTAATATATACTCTTTATATTTCAAGTTGCAGGGAGCTGACCGTGCTACGCTCACCGAGGCATAGAGTTATCTATGCAGCCCAGCAGCCTTCGCTTGTCTTCTTCCTGCATCTCGAACTATTTAGAGCATAGAGCCCGAACTTAATTTTTATCTAACGTTATTTAAGTGCATTAAGCGCTTTTTCAACACCTGCACCGTATTCAGGATGCACCTTTTTAAACAAATCAATTTGGCGTTTTTGTGTTTCTTCAGACGCTTCAATTAATTCACCTGCTAGGCGTTTGAACATGCGTTGATGTTCTGCATCATCCAGTAATTCATATAAAGCACGAGGCTGGCTAAAGTAGTCTTCATCTTCACGATGGTTCCAATGGTCAGCAGCGCCTTCAATCGTCAGTGGTGGTTCACTGAAATTAGGCTGTTCTTGGAATAAGCCAGCACTGTTTGGCTCATAAGTCACACCATTACCACTATTGCCATCAACACGCATTGCACCATCTCGATGGTAATTATGGAACGGGCAGCGTGGGGTATTAACAGGGATCTGATGGTGGTTAACACCTAAGCGATAGCGATGTGCATCACCATATGAGAACAGACGACCTTGCAGCATTTTATCAGGTGAGAAACCAATACCTGGAACGATGTTCGCTGGGCTAAATGCAGCTTGCTCAACATCCGAGAAGTAATTGGCAGGGTTACGGTTTAATTCAAAATAACCAACATCAATCAGTGGATAATCTTTATGTGGCCAAACTTTAGTGAGGTCAAATGGATTATAAGGTACTGTTGATGCTTCTTTTTCTGGCATAATTTGGATCTGCAAATTCCAACGTGGGTAATCACCTTTGTTGATCGCATCAAACAGGTCTCGTTGTGAGCTTTCACGATCTTTACCAATAATGGCTTCGGCTTCTTCATCCATTAGGTTAGCAATGCCTTGTTGACAGCGGAAATGGAATTTAACCCAAAAACGTTCATTATCATTATTGATAAAGCTATAGGTGTGGCTACCAAAACCATGCATATTACGATAGCTACGTGGTAAACCACGGTCACTGACATCAATGGTTAGCTGGTGGAGAGATTCAGGTAAGTGAGAGAAGAAATCCCACTTATAAGCCATTGAGCGCATATTGCTATACGGACAACGTTTAACAACGTGGTTTAAGTCAGGGAATTTTAGAGGGTCACGTAAATAGAAAACAGGGGTATTATTACCAACCAGATCCCAGTTCCCTTCTTCGGTATAGAACTTCAGTGCAAAACCACGGATATCGCGTTCAGCATCAGCAGCGCCTCGTTCACCTGCGACTGTTGAAAAACGTGCAAACATATCGGTTTTCTTACCAACGGAAGCAAAGATTTTAGCGCGGGTATAGCGGGTAATGTCATGAGTTACGGTGAAAGTTCCAAATGCACCTGAACCTTTAGCATGCATACGGCGTTCAGGGATCACTTCGCGGTCAAAGTGAGCCAATTTCTCTAAGAACCAAACATCTTGCAATAACATTGGGCCACGTGGGCCAGCGGTCATTACATTATTATTATCGACAACAGGTGCGCCAGACGCAGTCGTTAGGCCTTTCTTTTTCATCACAATACTCTCCAGTGAGTTATAGACAATAAAACCAATAAATCCTTTTAATGCAGTTTATATCATATAAATTGATAAATTATGCATTATTATCATTCAATTATAGTTGATTGGTTGAAGTATAACTAATTTGTCGTATCGATTGCTGTGATAACTAATTAAAAATGATTATAAATAGAGATTGGCTTGAGCTAAGTGATACTCATTTCAGTAGTTATTGGTTGTTTTTTAGTAATCATAAAGTAAAAAACAGTAATAACTGCTGAGAATAGTGATTATATATTGTAATATTATTACTATAACTTCTATTTATGGGGCAATAATATGCGTAAAGGATTATTTCTCGCTGCTGCTGCGGCGTCATCACTGATGTTTGTTGGGACAGCACAAGCAATCTCGGTAAATGCAAGTGCAGGTGAACATTATACTGAATTAAGCGCTGGTATTGGTACTAAAGGTTCTGGCCTAGCATTTGATGGTTCATGGGCGCGCAGTGATCATAACGGTCAAATGGGTAGCTTAGGTGCAACTTTTGGTTTACCACTGGGGCCATTCTCTGCTTATGTTGGCGGTAAAGCGCTATATTTATCTCCTGAAGATAATAAAAACGGTATGGCACTAGCGGCTGGTGCAGGTTTAGGCTGGCAAGCTCTACCTTCATTAAATATCTATGGCGAAGCTTATGGTGCGCCTGCTTCGTTAACTTCGGGTAGTGATGCTTATACTGAAGCAAAAGTGGGTGCTCGTTACACGGTATTTAAACCTTTATCCGTTGATGCAGGTTACCGTATCATCGATATTAAAGGTAATCACAACAACCCAAACAACAAAATTGCTGATGGTTGGTATGTTGGTGCAGGTTTAAGTTTCTAATAAATCTGTTCTAAAAGAAAAAACCTGTACCGTTTTATTAACGGTACAGGTTTTTTTATGGGAGAGATATTTAACCTACATTAGGTAAAAAACCGGCCACAATAGCAAATTGGATCACAATCACAGCGATACCACAAAGTAGCACAACACCTAAAACAGCCGAACCACCTTTGACCTGATAGTGAGGTTTGTCCGTTGGCTTTTCTGTTGCTCTGACTCGCATGGTTAATAATGCAGGGATGATCAGTGCTAATACTGACAATGCCACTGCTGCATAAGTTAACGCTTGCACAAAACTACTGAAAAATAATGCGGCAAGTAGTGGTGGCAAAAAGGTTAATAACGTCGTTTGCATCCGACCAAAGAAATGATTACTACGCTTGAATAAGTCAGCTAAATAATCAAACAAGCCGAGTGCGACTCCTAAGAATGAAGTGGCGAGAGCAAGATCCATAAACAGGCTCACTGCAATGTTGACTCGTGGTGTTGCGACAACATCTCGGATTGCCGTCAATAGGCCATTAAGTCCAGCCTCTTGAGCCAAAATACCTAAAAAGGTGCTAGATGGGATTGAACCTAATGTGGCGATTTGCCACAGAATATAGGCGATCAGAGGGATCGCGCTTCCTGTAATAAAAATGAGACGTAATTTACGTACATCACCATTCATGTAATTAACTAGACTAGGCACACTGCCATGAAAACCAAAAGAGGTAAAAATCACAGGAACAGCGGCTAGGAGCATCCCTTTCTCGACAGGCATCGACGCTAAGTTGACAGATTCAACATGAGGCATCATAACGGCTAACATAATTACCAGAAAAATAATTTTAGCAGTAAATAGTAAGCGGTTAATAAAATCGACAGAATGGGTACCGATACAAACTACCGTACCACCAATCACGGTAAATAGAATGATTGCGCTTTCGGTTGAAATTTGAATATTCCACCAAGACGAAAGACTGTCGGAAATTAATACGCCTGCACCGCCAATATAAGCGGTCGTGAGTGCATACATTAATAATAGCATGCTAAGGCCAGTGACGATTTGGCCTATTGGACCTAGGTATTTTTTAGCGATAGAGCCTAAACCCATATCAGGTGGATTATGTTGATAAACTTCAACCAACAGTAATGAGGTATAACTCATTAACATCCATAAGCCTACAAGTAAGCAAACGATACCTGTGAAACCGACACCCGCAGCGGCTAGTGGCATTGCCAGCATCCCTGCACCTATTGTTGTTCCTGCAACGATTAAAACGCTACCTAGCGTGCGATTTTTCACAAATTCCTCTGATTAAAAGTCATAGATTAATAAGCTGTGCAGATTATGCGATCTGCTTTTTTCTGTCAAATCTAAATTACATTTGATGTAAACATATATTTACGATGATGGGGTTTATTGAGCTTAAGTGATGAAAATAACTGCGAATAGTTTTAGGTAACTAATTAATTAGAGTTATGAAATTAGATCATTAAAGGTGAATATATATGGTTTATAATGTTAATATGTCTTTATTAATCGACTGATTTATATGGATATTTTAACTTAACAGAACAGTATGGCAGTAACTTAAGATAAATATTGTGATGTAATGCCGAAATCGCATTGAAAAATAAGATTAAATTCTTTTACTAATTAATATAAATCAACAATTTGCCAATCTTTCATCCTGATAATGTAGATAAACATTAATTAAAGGATGAACTTATGGACTTTCTGATACAACTCGCCATTATTCTTGTCTGCTTGTTCTACGGAGCAAGAAAAGGGGGGATGGCATTAGGGCTGTTAGGTGGTGTTGGGTTGGTAATACTGGTGTTTGGTTTTGGTCTACCGCCTGGAAAACCGCCTGTTGATGTTATGCTTGTTATTATTGCTGTTGTTGCCGCATCAGCAACCTTACAAGCATCAGGCGGTTTGGATGTCATGCTGCAAATTGCAGAACGACTACTACGTAAAAATCCAAAATACATTTCTATTGTGGCACCTTTTGTGACATGTATCTTAACCATTTTGTGTGGTACAGGGCACGTGGTGTATACCATCTTACCGATTATCTATGATGCCGCGATCAAAAATAATATCCGTCCAGAAAGACCGATGGCGGCCAGTAGCATTGGTGCACAAATGGGGATCATCGCCAGTCCTGTTTCTGTTGCAGTGGTATCATTAGTAGCGATGCTTAATGGTGTCACTATTAATGGCAAATCATTAGAATTTTTAGATTTATTAGCAATTACCATTCCATCTACGCTGATCGGGATACTGGCTATTGGTATTTTTAGCTGGTTTAGAGGTAAGGATTTAGATAAAGATCCTGAATTCCAAAAATTCATCTCAGTGCCAGAAAACTATGAGTATGTTTATGGTGACAGCGCGACTTTACTTGATAAGAAATTACCAAAAATTAATTGGGTTGCGATGTGGATTTTTTTAGCATCCATCGCTGTTGTTGCCATTTTGGGCGCAGTTTCTGAATTAAGACCTTTGGTTAATGGTAAGCCACTTTCCATGGTACTCGTGATCCAAATGTTTATGCTGTTGGCTGGTGCACTGATTATCATTATTTGTAAAACAAACCCGGGGCAAATATCTAAAAACGAAGTATTCCGTTCAGGGATGATAGCAATTGTTGCGGTGTATGGTATCGCATGGATGGCAGAAACCATGTTCGGCGCACATATGGATGAGATAAAAGGCACCCTTGGCGCATTAGTCAAAGATTTTCCATGGGCTTACGCAGTCATTCTATTATTAGTTTCTAAATTTGTTAACTCACAAGCGGCAGCATTAGCTGCGGTAGTGCCGATTGCGTTAGGTATTGGTGTTGATCCCGCCTATATTATTGCATCTGCGCCTGCTTGTTATGGTTATTATATTTTACCAACTTACCCGAGCGATCTTGCTGCCATTCAATTTGACCGTTCAGGAACAACTCGGATTGGTAAATTTGTGATTAACCACAGTTTCATTTTACCGGGTTTGATTGGTGTGGGTGTTTCTTGTGTGTTTGGCTGGGTATTTGCGGGTTTGTACGGCTACCTATAATGCATAAAATAATCACTTCTAAAGTGATATGAGTATGTCAGACTACCGTTGAATAAATGATATTTTACGGTAGTCATTTAATTTTTTGATAAATTGATTTTAATGGGATTTCTTTAATCTCAAACAAAATTTTTGCTGTTTTTTAGCGTGCCCTTAAGAAAGGTTTGACTGCTCGATGGATAGTGCGATGGTGACAATCAAACACTTTTTTACTTGGTTCTGTCAGTGTGCTACTTATTGATTGATTTCAATATCAGAAAGAGGGTGGCAGCAACAAGGTAGGATTTCTCCATTTTGGACAAAGGCCAAAGGCTTTTGTTTATAACCCACTTTCCCTTTTAGAAGCATGACCTTGCATGAACCACAGTAACCTTCTCGGCATTGAAACTCGACAGGTATACGGCTGTCTTCAAGTGCATCGAGCAAGCTAGTGTGGATCTCGGTATGGTAGGGGACTTGCACACCCTGCGAAAGCCGCAGGGTGACTTTATGGCTAGCCATGATTAGAGTTCAAAATCACTCAGGTCATCAGTATTGACTTCAGAGTCAATCTGACCGACCAGATAGGAGCTGACTTCAACTTCTTGTGGCGCAACTTGAACGTTATCAGAAACTAACCATGCATTGATCCAAGGAATTGGATTTGAACGTGCTTCGAATGGTAGTTTTAAACCAACAGCTTGCATACGAATGTTGGTGATATATTCAACATATTGACACAAAATGTCTTTGTTCAAGCCAATCATTGAGCCTTCGCTAAATAAGTATTCAGCCCACTCTTTTTCTTGCTCAGCCGCATCCACAAACAGTTTATAGCATTCATCTTCACATTCTAAGGCAATTTCTGCCATTTCAGGATCGTCTTGACCTGAACGCAGTAAATTTAGCATATGCTGTGTACCAGTGAGATGCAATGCTTCATCACGGGCAATCAATTTGATGATTTTAGCATTACCTTCCATCAGTTCACGCTCTGCGAAAGCAAATGAACAGGCAAAACTGACATAGAAGCGAATGGCTTCCAGTGCGTTAACACTCATTAGGCACAGATACAGCTGTTTTTTCAGAGCGCGTAATGACACCGTAATTTGCTTACCATTGCAGGTGTGAGTGCCTTCACCAAACATATGGTAATAATTAGTCATTTCAATCAGTGTATCGTAGTACGCTGAAATATCACGAGCACGCTTCAGAATTTCTTCATTTTCAACGATATCATCGAAAATCAGTGCCGGATCATTCACGATATTACGAATAATATGAGTGTAAGAGCGTGAATGAATAGTTTCTGAGAATGCCCAAGTTTCAATCCAAGTCTCTAATTCAGGAATTGAAATCAAAGGCAGCAGTGCTACGTTAGGGCTGCGACCCTGAATAGAGTCAAGCAGCGTTTGGTATTTCAAATTACTGATGAAAATATGCTTTTCATGATCAGGCAGTGCATTGTAATCAATGCGATCGCGTGAAACATCAACTTCTTCTGGGCGCCAGAAAAACGAAAGCTGTTTTTCGATTAACTTTTCGAAAATCGGATACTTTTGCTGATCAAAGCGAGCTACGTTAACAGGCTGGCCGAAAAACATCGGCTCCAGCAATTGGTCATTTCTCTTTTGAGAGAAGGTTGTGTATGTATGTGACATGACAATTCCTATTAAATTTTACACGCGCCGCCTTCACAATCTGAATCAGCTGACTCAACAACTTCTTCCAGATCACCTTGAACATCTTCCGCGCCATCACGGGTGTTATGGTAGTAAAGTGTTTTCACACCAAACTTATAGGCGAGCAATAAATCTTTTAGCAATTGATTCATTGGTACTTTGCCAGTGGTAAAACGCGTTGGGTCATAGTTAGTATTGGCAGAGATCGACTGATCGATAAATTTCTGCATAATACCGACTAATTGCAAATAGCCGCTGTTTGAAGGCATTTGCCATAATAACTCATAAGCGCCTTTCAGATTCTCATAATCAGGAACAACTTGGCGTAAAATACCATCTTTCGATGCTTTAATACTGATATAACCACGAGGTGGCTCGATACCATTCGTTGCGTTAGAAATCTGTGATGATGTTTCAGATGGCATCAACGCAGACAATGTTGAGTTACGCAGGCCATATTGTTGAATATCTTTACGCAATGTTTCCCAATCAAAATGTAGAGGTTCATTGGTCAGTTTATCCAACTCTTTTTTATAGGTATCGATTGGTAAAATACCTTGTGAATAAGTGGTTTCATTGAACCAAGGGCAAGCCCCTTGTTCTTTTGCCAGCTCGTTAGAGGCTTTCAATAGATAATATTGAATGGCTTCAAACGTTTTATGTGTCAAATTATTGGCACTGCCATCAGAATAGCGCACGCCATGCTTAGCTAAATAATAAGCATAGTTGATAACGCCAATACCTAACGTACGACGACCCATTGCACCTTTTTTCGCAGCAATGATCGGGTAGTCTTGATAATCTAATAACGCATCCAGAGCACGTACAGCCAATACTGCCAGCTCTTCTAATTCGTCAAGGCTATCAATCGCGCCTAAGTTAAAGGCAGATAGCGTACAGAGCGCAATTTCGCCTTCTTCATCATTGATGTTATTCAATGGCTTAGTTGGTAATGCAATTTCTAAACAAAGGTTAGATTGACGTACCGGTGCCACTTGAGGATCAAATGGGCTATGCGTATTACAATGGTCTACGTTTTGAATATAGATACGGCCAGTTGAGGCGCGTTCTTGCATCATCAATGAAAACAGTTCAACCGCTTTGACGCTAGTTTTACGGATAGTTTCATCTTGCTCATAAGTCACATATAAGCGCTCAAATTCATCTTGATCAGCAAAGAATGCATCATATAGTCCCGGTACATCTGATGGGCTAAACAGAGTGATGTCTTGGTTTTTGATCAAACGCTCATACATTAGCTTGTTGATTTGAACACCGTAATCCATATGGCGTACACGGTTACCTTCAACACCACGGTTATTTTTCAGGACTAATAAGCTTTCAACTTCCAAATGCCACAGTGGATAGAACAGTGTCGCTGCACCGCCACGAACACCACCTTGCGAGCACGATTTAACCGCTGTTTGGAAATGCTTATAGAAAGGAATACAACCTGTGTGGAATGCTTCACCACCACGAATTGGGCTGCCTAGCGCACGGATACGGCCTGCGTTAACACCGATCCCAGCACGTTGTGAAACATACTTAACAATCGCACTTGAGGTTGCGTTAATTGAATCTAGGCTATCGCCACATTCAATCAGTACACAAGAGCTGAATTGGCGAGTAGGAGTACGTACACCAGCCATAATAGGGGTTGGCAATGAGATTTTAAATGTTGATGCCGCATCATAGAAACGACGAATATAGTCAAGGCGTGTTTCTTTCGGATAATGTGAAAACAGGCATGCCGCAACTAAAATATACAGGAATTGCGCGCTTTCATAAATTTCACCCGTAACACGGTTCTGAACCAAGTACTTACCTTCAAGTTGTTTGACGGCAGCATAGGAGAAATTCATATCACGCCAATGGTCAATAAAACCATCCATTTGCTCGAACTCTGCTTGTGAGTAGTCTTCCAGCAAATGCTTATCATATTTGCCCATTTCAACTAGGCGTTTGACGTGTTTATACAGTGTTGGCGGTTCAAATTGACCGTACGCTTTTTTACGCAAGTTGAAAATAGCAAGACGCGCGGCAAGGTACTGATAATCAGGGGTATCACCAGTAATCAGGTCTGCTGCTGCTTTGATCATGGTTTCATGAATATCGGAGGTTCTAATTCCATCATAAAACTGAATCTGTGAACGTAACTCCACCTGTGAAACAGATACGTTACTTAGGCCCTCAGCGGCCCAGGTTATTACCTTGTGGATTTTATCGAGATCAATGCGTTCTTTATGTCCATCACGTTTTGTGACTAACAGACTCTGGTTCATGAGCAAGTACACCTTGGTTGGCCTACAAATAGAAATAGCACATCCCTAACAATAAAAAAACTCATGGTGTGACCCTATGAGGCTTGTAGTGTTAGAACTGAATTACATACTATATGTAGTGGTTTGTTGATTTTACAATAACAAGATAATGTTAATGTACATTTTTAGCAAGTGCACAAATCTGAGTCTTCTGTGGATAACTTTTGGGATAAAAAAAATCACCATGTCGGTAAGCTGCACTAGAAAAGGAATTCTATTAATCGAAGCTCGATACATGGTGATAAAAATAAATTTTGTAAATGGAGTTTGTTTGCTGGTTTCTTAAACGCAACGCTTGCTATTTATTCGCTGACAGTATGCAACATATAATTGACGTCTACATTCGGTCCTAAATAGAATTTATCCTTCAAAGGGTTGTAATGTAACCCAATGATATGATTGTCTTTTAGTTGCGTGTTATCAACCCAGCCAATGAGTTCAGAAGGACGGATGAATTTCTTCGCATCATGGGTTCCTTTTGGCACCATTTTCATTACATATTCAGCCCCAACAACCGCCATTAGCCATGCTTTTTTGTTGCGGTTAATCGTGGAAAAAATGACATGCCCACCGGGTTTGACTAATTTAGCGCAAGCACGAACGACAGACTCAGGATCTGGAACATGCTCAAGCATCTCCATACAGGTGACTACATCATAGGCTTGTGGATATTTATCGGCATGTTGTTCAACGGTCTCTTGAACATATTCAACAGGGATCCCCGATTCTAATGAATGTAATCGAGCGACCATCAATGGTTCTGCACCCATATCAAGGCCTGTGACATTTGCACCTTCACGCGCCATGCTTTCCGATAAAATTCCACCACCACAACCCACATCCAACACTTTTTTACCAAACAAACCATCGACACGCTGCATGATATAGCCAAGACGCAGTGGATTGATACGATGAAGTGGTGCAAATTCGCCTTCTAAATCCCACCAGCGAGAAGCAATAGCTTCAAATTTTTCAATTTCCTGTTGGTCGACGTTTTGATAGCTTGGGGTTGATGTCTCATTCATGAGTGGAGCTCCTGTTTCTAGATAGCTGTCCGAACGTTATACTCACCATATTCAATTTGTAGCACTTCGTGGCACGTTGAATTATTTAGAGTATAAAATAGGCATTTATTGGTACCATAAACGGTTTTTTGTTGCTCTTACGCAATAAACTCGATGCTTGCGGACACATAAGGATATTTTTCGGCTATTATACATGGCTTGAAAGACAAATACTCACTTCTCATTTTTTTTATTAAATTGGCGAATTGTGGTATAGTTCTAAACCTTTGAATCCGAAGTTATGAGGGACAGTGGTTCCATGAGCGACATTGCCAGAGAAATCACACCGGTCAATATCGAAGAAGAGCTGAAGAGTTCGTATTTGGATTATGCGATGTCCGTTATTGTCGGTCGCGCACTTCCAGATGTTCGAGATGGACTGAAGCCAGTACACCGCAGAGTTTTATTTGCGATGAATGTATTGGGAAATGATTGGAATAAACCCTATAAAAAATCTGCCCGTATAGTCGGGGACGTTATCGGTAAATACCATCCACATGGTGATATCGCTGTTTACGAGACAATTGTTCGTCTTGCTCAGCCTTTCTCTATGCGTTATATGTTGGTAGATGGTCAGGGGAACTTTGGTTCAGTTGACGGAGACTCCGCAGCTGCGATGCGTTATACGGAAATCCGTATGGCGAAAATTGCCCATGAAATGTTGGCGGATCTTGAAAAAGAAACCGTTGATTTCGTCCCAAACTATGATGGTACTGAGCAAATCCCAGAAGTGATGCCGACGAAAATCCCTAACCTTTTGGTTAACGGATCGTCAGGTATTGCCGTGGGTATGGCAACTAACATTCCTCCACATAATTTAGGAGAAGTGATCAGCGGTTGCCTAGCTTACATTGAAGATGAAAATATCAGCATCGAAGGTCTCATGGAACACATTCCTGGGCCTGATTTCCCTACGGCTGCCATCATTAATGGTCGTCGTGGCATTATCGATGCTTATCGAACAGGTCGCGGTAAAGTTTATATTCGTGCTCGTGCCGAAGTCGAAGTTGACGAAAAAAATGGTCGCGAAACTATTATTGTCAATGAAATCCCTTATCAGGTAAACAAAGCACGCCTGATTGAAAAAATCGCCGAGCTAGTTAAAGAAAAACGTGTCGAAGGCATCAGCGCACTGCGTGACGAGTCTGATAAAGATGGTATGCGCATTGTGATTGAAGTTAAGCGTGATGCGGTGGGTGAGGTTGTACTTAACAATCTATACTCATTGACTCAGCTACAAGTGTCTTTTGGTATCAACATGGTTGCTTTACATCAAGGCCAACCTAAGATCCTTAACTTAAAAGACATTATTGCTGCTTTTGTCCGTCACCGTCGCGAAGTGGTCACTCGTCGTACCATTTTCGAACTACGCAAAGCACGTGATCGTGCGCATATCCTCGAAGCATTAGCGGTTGCACTAGCAAACATTGACCCAATTATTGAATTGATCCGTCAAGCACCTACACCAGCGGAAGCGAAAGCTGGATTAGTTGCACGTCCTTGGGATCTGGGCAATGTTGCTGCAATGTTAGAGCGTGCTGGTGATGATGCTGCTCGTCCTGAATGGCTTGAAGAACAGTTTGGGGTTCATGATGGTAAGTACTATCTAACAGAACAACAAGCGCAGGCAATTTTGGATTTGCGTTTGCAAAAACTAACAGGGCTTGAGCATGAAAAACTGCTAGAAGAGTATCGTGACCTTCTGAAACAAATTGAAGAGTTACTGTTTATTCTACGTAGCCCAGAGCGTCTGATGGAAGTGATCCGCGAAGAGTTAGAAGCGATTCGTGATATATATAATGATGCCCGCCGCACTGAAATCACAGAGAATACAGCTGATATCAATATCGAAGACTTGATTAGCCAAGAAGATGTTGTTGTGACGTTATCTCACCAAGGCTATGTGAAATATCAACCATTGTCTGATTACGAAGCTCAGCGCCGTGGTGGTAAAGGTAAATCCGCTGCCCGTATCAAAGAAGAAGATTTCATTGAGCGTTTACTGGTGGCGAACACCCATGACACTATTTTATGTTTCTCAAGTCGTGGTCGTCTCTATTGGATGAAGGTTTATCAATTACCAGAAGCTAGCCGTGGTGCTCGAGGTCGACCAATCGTCAACTTGCTGCCTCTTGAGCAGGATGAGCGTATCACCGCTATTTTACCTGTTCGCGAATATGAAGAGGGTTATTATGTCTTTATGGCAACCGCTAGCGGTACTGTGAAGAAAACGCCTCTGCAAGACTTTAGCCGCCCAAGAAGCGCCGGTATTATTGCCGTTAATCTTAATGAAGGCGATGAACTCATTGGTGTTGATTTAACTAATGGTTCAAACGAAGTCATGCTGTTCTCTGCTCAAGGTAAAGTTGTACGTTTTGCTGAAGATGCGGTTCGCCCTATGGGTCGTACAGCAACCGGGGTTCGTGGTATTCGTTTAGTCGATGAAGACAAAGTCGTTTCACTGATCATTCCACGAGGTGAAGGCCATATTCTGACAGTCACTGAAAATGGTTATGGTAAACGTACTGCGGAGCAAGAGTACCCAACAAAATCACGTGCAACTCAAGGTGTTATCTCTATTAAGGTGAGTGAGCGTAATGGTAATGTGGTTGGTGCTATCCAAGTTGATGAAACTGACCAAATTATGATGATCACTGACGCGGGTACATTGGTTCGTACACGCGTGGCTGAGGTAAGTGTCGTTGGTCGTAATACTCAAGGGGTTACCCTGATTAGAACGGCAGAAGACGAGAAAGTTGTTGGTCTACAACGTGTCGCAGAAACAGAGGATGATGAAACTTCTGATGAAGAAGGGGGAGATGAAACCTCTAGCAACGATGTAGATGCTAACACATCTGAGTAAGTTATCAGGTTATTAGCTTACAATTAACGGGCGGCTATTTTGGCGCCCGTTTTGCTATCTACTATCAGCCTCTTTAACAGTTATCGCTTTTTGTAAGTTGTATCAGGTATACTTTAAATTATTCGAGGTGCAGCTAGGCGACAAGTGAATGAGTCGCTAGGAGCCTACAAAAGTAGATGACTGGCGTGAATGTGCGGCGTCACCATACCTCAACGCAAAGCGCTGCAACTTGGAGCACGACGAGTATACTCAATAACAGTGATATAGCCCCTATTTAGGATAAAGATTGAGATATTTACCATCATTTAGGACATCATTAAGGTTATCCCGTGATTTATTCCGCATCCTAGGCTTAATGCTATGGGGAATGGGTGTTTTTATCACTTTATTCTTTCTCTACACTCAGTTTAATGAAAGCAAATCTGATATCCGCCAGCAGTTTTATTCAGGCTTTGAAAATATGCAGGCGTTTATTTTACAAACCGGCACAACATTGCGGTCAATCCAGTTTATGACTGAGCAGCATGAAGATAAGTTAGAAAGCCAACCAGACTTCGTCAGATTGCCAGCAACAGGTTCTTACTCACTGTATCCACTATCATCTGAAGCAAATTGCGAATATTTTAAAACGCAAACCAGTGCTTATTTAACGGCATTTGAGCAGCTGATCTATTTTTGGAAAGACAGTATTGCGGCTCCGCAAGGGCTCAATCATATTTATGTAATTGGCTCTAAAAGCTACTGTATGATGGATTATCCTATCCGTACAACGGTATCAGATATTGAGGTACTCAAAAAAATTGGTTATGAAAATGTTCGTTCTTATCAAAGCTTAAGGTTACAAGGTCAGGAACGTAGTTTATATACGATTGTCCATGGCGTTCAAACCGATACGGGGCAGCTGTATCTTATTCAACCTATCTATTCAGAAGGTAAGCTTTTAGGGTTTATTGGTTTAGAAAGAACGATCAATTTAAACCAATTTAATCCGCGGTATAACAAATCAATTGAAGCTGTAGTGGTAAATGCTTATAACCAGCCTGTTTTGTATTATCCTTCAGATTCGAATCCTAAAAACTCAAGTTTACTATCAATAACAGAACCAAGTTTTTTTGGTTTTAACTCAGATTACTCAAAGCTGATATTCAAAAAACGTCTAACGCCATCATTGATGACGGTAATTTATGCTGTACCAACCATTGAGATATTGTCTGAGCTTAAAGTTACCATATTTTATAGCACGATTATTAATATATTTACCGGCTGTTTGATCTTTTCTTTGATCTGGTTGCTTGAAAAGAAAATGTTAGTTCCAGCAGCAAACACGGCTATTCGACTTGAAGAACATGAACAGTTTAACCATAAAATCGTCGCTTCAGCACCTGTTGGTATCATTATTTTACGCTTGAGTGATGGTGGGAATATTTTAAGTAATGAACTGGCTCATGATTATTTTCGTTTATTAAGCGAAGATGATAAACAACGGATACTGACTATCATTCGTCAAAAATCAAGTAACTATATTGATGTAGTGACGAGTAGCAGCACCCATTTACAAATTAGCTTTGTCAATTCACGCTATCAAAATGAAGATGTCGCAATTTGTGTTTTGATTGACATTAGCATACGTGTGCAAATGGAAAAATCACTACAAGATGTCGCTGATGCCGCAGAACAAGCCAACCATGCTAAATCTATGTTTTTAGCGACGGTGAGCCATGAATTAAGAACACCATTGTATGGGATTATTGGTAATATCGAATTATTACAACGACTTGAATTATCTGATAAAGCGAATAGCCTTGTCACGACAATGGACAACTCATCATCGCTGTTATTGCAAATAATCAGTGATATATTAGATTTTTCAAAAATAGAATCCAAACAGTTGAAGATCGAAAAAAAGTTATTCAACTGCCGCGATGTATTTGCTTTTGTTTTGGCGAACTACTTACCGCTCATTGCTAAGAAACGTATTGCACTATATTCCTACATTGAACCTGATGTACCTGATTTATTATTTAATGATACAGTACGCTTACAGCAGGTGATCTCAAATATTATCAATAATAGTATTAAATTCACAGACTCAGGATTTGTCGTATTTTATGTATGGCGTGATCAAAATTACTTAAAAATTGAAGTCAAAGATTCAGGGATAGGCATGTCCCATGCAGTTGTTTTGCAATTATTTGATCCATTCTTTCAAGTTTATGACCAAAACAATGTAGGGCATAAAGGAACAGGTTTAGGGCTAGCGATTTGTGAAAAACTGATTAATTTAATGGATGGCGATATCGAAGTTAATTCACAAACAGGCTTAGGAAGTTCATTTATCGTCCGAATTCCCCTTTATGGACAAAAATATGTTGAGCACAATATTCCTGAATATCGTCTGAGTTACCGTATAGCGATTGTCTGTCAAAACAGCTTTTTAGCCAATTTTTTAGCTAGATTGCTCAAACATAGCCATTTCATGGTATTTATTGACGATGAAATTGATAAAACAGCCGGTTATGATTTAGTGATCACCGATAACCAAGAGTCGCATGGGGTCAAAGGTAAAAATGAGATCCAGTTATGCAACCTATATGTTGGTGATTTGCGCGAGATTTCAATAAATAAGTGGTTGTACAATACTTATCAAAATGAAAAATTACCTTTTGTTATCGATAAGATTATTTCAAAAGTGGCATTAGGGAATGTACAGAAAGAAGAAACCAATAAAGTAAACTCACATGAAATCGATGTTTCGCTATGCTCTTATCAAGTATTGATAGTGGACGATCATCCAATTAATCGAGTTTTATTGAGTGACCAAATTTCCAATATTGGTTTTAACACTTGTACTGCGGTAGATGGCCTTGATGCACTGAAATACATAGAAAATCATTCTGTTGATATCGTATTGACAGACGTGAACATGCCAAATATGGATGGTTATGAGTTAGCTAAAGCGCTACGAAAGTCTGGGCATACAATACCCATTATTGCTTTGACGGCGAATGCGATGGCAGAAGAAAAACAGCGTTGTATTGATGCGGGTATGGATGAGTGCTTATCTAAGCCAACAAAGATTACGGTGTTAAAAGAGACTTTACTGAGATGTATTTCTAACTAATGTTAAGCTTAGAAAGAGAAAAACCCGTGCAACCGGGTTTTTCGCCACTATTCATAATACATCAATCCATTAATCGGAAGATGAATTATCGATGCTGACAGAAGACAGGTAGTTGAGCAAGGCGATATCATTATCGACACCGAGCTTCAACATGGCTGATTTCTTTTGACTACTGATTGTTTTGATACTGCGATTTAACTTTTTAGCGATTTCTGTTACCAAGAAGCCTTCTGCAAACAAACGTAATACTTCACTTTCTTTAGGTGATAAACGTTTGTCTCCATAGCCACTTGCATTCACTTTTTCTAGCAGTTTACTCACACTCTCTGGGGTGAATTTTTTACCCTTTTGTAATGCGGCTAATGCTTTAGGTAAGTCAGCAGGTGCACCTTGCTTTAGTACGATCCCTTCAATATCCAATTCAAGAATAGCACTTAAAATCGCAGGGTTATTGTTCATTGTTAGAACAATGACAGAAAGATCAGGGTAGTGACGCTTAATATATTTAATCAACGTAATACCATCACCGTACTTATCGCCTGGCATTGATAAATCAGTGACTAAAACGTCAGCGTTTAAACGTGCTAAGTTATTAATTAAAGATGTAGAGTCTTCAAATTCACCAACGATATTGACCCATTCAATCTGTTCGAGTGATTTTCTGATACCGAAAAGAACAATAGGATGATCATCGGCAACAATGACATTTAGGTTATTCATATTATTGGTTACCTTCTGGCATTAGTCTTCTCACTGAGATATCCAGTTCTCTAATGCAATTACTTATTTTCAAGCTGTTTTCTTCTGCTATGTATAGTTCCAAATCTTCACAAAGTTTATGAAGGAACCTAAAATCCAGCATAGCAAAAACTCCTTTTAAACGATGTGCTGTGTTTTTCAATTCGGTTAAATCCTCAACACTTTCGCTATTATACAGTTTATTAATATCTATCGGTACTGTCGTGATGAACAAATCCTTATAATCGCTATTTGATAAAATATTTTGATAAGTGTGTAGTATGTTTTCTATTGAATTATCAGAAGCTGGTGCATGATCGTAATCGGAAAATGATATGCTACCAGAGTGATCTAAACTATTGCTTCCAGATTCTGAGTATTCAATTAGCAAAGATATAGCATCAATCAGCTCATCTGCAAAGTTATAGTTTACTTCAAGGTTGCGCGATGTGACTGAGTTGACACCTGAAGCCGTTCCTGAAATTTTTATTAGGTTCTTAAATGTACTGTCATCATTATCTGTTATCAATAAATCCCAATCAGTATGAGGCGAACTTTCATGCAATTCTAGAAAAATGGCACCATAATTAGTTAGGATATTTCTAACAATGCGGGATGCATCAAGATTGTGAATATCTAGACGTATATGAACATCTTCCAGTAAGGTCGGATAGTTTTTCTCTATTAATGCCGTTTTTATGGGTAGGGTGATTTGGTAATGAGAACCAATAGCAGAACTACTATTAATTGTAAAATTACCGCCCATCTTTTTACTGATTGCCCTACACAAGTAAAAAGTCACCCCTGAACGTGCAAATTGAGAGGAGTTTAATACTTGACCAGAGAATGGGTGCTGCAAGTTACTCAATTCTTGGTTAGTTAAACCATTCCCACTATCTTTGATATCAATCACAATACTTTTTATATCTTCTTGATAATTAAGGGTGACAGATACTTTGCCAAATGCTGTGGTATCAATTGAGTAATCCAGAACTAGCTGTAATAAATGTTCAAGACAGCTTGTATCTAAACTGAATAATGAGTCAGGATTAATATTATTATGAAAGTAAAGAGACAGCCCTTTATGTTTTAACTTCCCAAGGCTTTTTTTTAAAAATTGGCTCACTAGCAAAGAGACTGAAACTTTATCTAACTGTAATTTACCCGTTGAAGATTCAATTGAATTTAATAAATTAATGTTATTAAACCAACGATTAATATAGCCTGTTTGCAGCAGAATAGTCTCAATAAATTCTTGCTTAGTCGTTTCAGATGCATGAAGTAGCCCTTCAACAGCTTTATTTAGCTCATTCAGTGATGGCTGAATTTCAGACTGCATATTTTCAAAAACGACTTTTCTGAGCTGAATATTCTTTTTATATTCACGATTAGCAAGTTCTTGGCGCCGTTGAGTTAACACCTCCTTATCTTTATCAATGATAATAAAGAGATAGGTGTCTTCCAGCATAGTGATATGGACTAAAACAACTTCATAAATATTATTCTCAATCGAAACTTGGATCATATCATGGTTGTTGATTGCTAATTCCTTAATATGATTGAGATCCATTGAAGAAAGCAGGGGATTAACCACACTATTACTTAGGAGTTTTTTGTTGCTGGCGAAATCATAAACCAAAATACCATAACTAATATTATTAATAATATCGTGATTGAGATTATCTTTGAGATTTAGCTCGTGTAGCATAGCGGAGTTGGGTGAAATGATGCGTTTACGGATGAAAATACTGGTAGAAAGCACCAATACTATAATCACTAACATGCAGACTAATAGCCAGAGATTATAGCCAATCACACCAACGACTAAATCTTTTAGGGGAACTTTATAATAAATTTGATAATTACTGCCTTCGATTTGATGAGAAAAGACGAGGCTCGTGCCACGTGTTTCAACATCTTCGCTTTTGCTGGTATCAATATTACGTGGTGAGATAGATAAATAATCACCTTTTAAGTTAAAAGGTAAGATTGAATTTATTGAAATGTCAAAAGAGATCACGCTAGTGAGCTGACCCGGTGAATTGAACATCAAGCGATACGTGTAATAATAAATATTATCTGGTGTTAACTTTTGTAGATTAGAAACAATCTCTCTTCTATCCAGTAAAGTTGACTGCGTTAACATATCAGTGCGTTTTTCTTCCGCAGTTAATGTCAAATAGCTTTCTTTATAGCGTAACTCTGGTTTTAAAATTGAATGTGTAGTGACTAAAACTAATGTGTTATCTGAGCCGTTAAGAAAATACATTGAGTTATATTCATTTCGAGCCCCCCAAACAATCTCCATATAATCAGCAAGTTTACTGGCAAGTTGAGTATTTTTGGGCTTATCGCTGCCAAACAAAATAGCATCAATAGTTTGATTCGCACTACTTAACCAAAATACGTCATGACGGATCTTGGTGGTATGGGATGGCGAGTTTGCTGCATAGGAAGGGGGGGATTCACTTGATTTTTCATTAACTAGCTTATAAATCAAATTGGCTTGATAGCGATAATCTTCTAATTGATAAGCTAACTGCTTCGCCATGGTGTTTAAAGCGGCTTGTCGGCTAAGTAACCATGAATTATAGGAGTTAAATAGCGATAGTGAGAGCATCACCACCAGTAAGAGGATAAAGAGATAGAATAGACGTGTAAGCCGTGTTGTTTTTATTAATGATTGTCTGTACATATTCTGGTGGACGTTCCTGTCGGCAAAAAGATATTAATTGATTAAAAATCATACGCCTATAAAGGTTTAATGCACCTATTTTGCACAGATATTAACACTTTTGCTATGTAATAGAGAACAATTGAATGAAGATTAGCCAAACGGAACAAAAAAATCAATTTTTTTACTTTCAGGGGTAGACAAGCTGAGCTGATTCCTCCATAATCGCGCCCCATGGAGAGATGGCCGAGCGGTCGAAGGCAGCGGTCTTGAAAACCGCCGATGGGAAACCATCCTAGAGTTCGAATCTCTATCTCTCCGCCATATTCGCCGGCTTAGCTCAGTTGGTAGAGCAACTGACTTGTAATCAGTAGGTCACCAGTTCGACTCCGGTAGCCGGCACCAAATAAGAACCCGCTACATTTCATAGATGTAGCGGGTTTTTTCTTTTTATTTATGTGCATAATGACAATGCTCTAAGTAGTGGTTGTGCCATATTTGTGTCATCGTGTGACATTAGTTCGTTGATCTTCATAACATGTTCAGTTAGATGATCCGGTGCTAAATGAGCATACCTTCTCACCATTTCTATTGAACACCATCCTCCCATTTCTCGAAGTGCAGATAATGAAGTTCCGGACTGAGCAAGCCAACTCGCTCAAGTATGCTTTAAGTCATGAAATCAAAAGTTTTCAATACCTTTTTAGTGATATTATTGGCGGATAATCAAAAGGTAGCAACTAATCTAAATATTTCAAGCGTGGATTTAATCAATGTTACAGCTTCTTTCTTTATAAGCTATCGCAATCATACAGCATCAAAAGTGGCAGAAGGGTAAATCCAAAGCAGGCTGTAAAAACCTAAAAAATTAATACGAAATGAACAATGTACGATATTCAACTGTAAAAAATTGTATTTGTTAATGTTCAGTAAAAAGGCCTATGTTTCAATATGGTTTAACGTAACGATGCAATCACTGGATGACATATGAAAAATTATAGCTTAGTAGCCACTGGTATATTATCAGTATCTTTTTTATTCGGTGCTTCAATGGCGAATGCAAAAAGTCCAATAGAGCAGTGTTATGAGTCAACCGAAGGGCAAGCAAGAACAGCTGTTCAATCATGTTTAAGTGGTATGCTTAATGATTCAGAAAAATTATTAAATGAAGCATACGTAAAAAATAAAGCTGAGTTAGAAAGTGTTGATTCTGTATTAACTAAACAGGCACTGAAATCTTTGGAAGACTCAAAAAAAAGTTTTCAAAAATTCAGAGAAGAAGAGTGTCAGCGGCGTTCAGATGCAATGATGGGGGGCTCTGGTTCTGGTGATGAATTATTGTCTTGTAAAATAGAGATTAACAACTGGCAAGCCAAAAACTTAAGATTGTAATTTAAATTCCAACCTTCCGGAGTTTTGGTGCGTTTACATATTCTAAATAATGGAATAACTGATATCTGGGATCATAATGTGAAGTAAAACAATCAAACGTCATCATAAAAGCGGCTTAAATCTAAATCATATGATTTGTATATTGATGAGAAAGACCCTGGGCATTTTATCTTTATTGAAGAGTGGCCAGATAGACCCGCATTGGATAAACACTACGCTTTGGATTATTTTCAGCGACTGGTACCTATGATCAATCAACACAAAAAGTCTGAACCAAAGTTTATATTGATGGATACTACTGTTAGTTGACAGCCGTATCCATAACAGTGGGGTTAACTGAATGGTTTTTTTAGTTTCTGTTTCTTACTGATAAATCGCCACACTTCAGGTGAATACAAAATAAGCGCAACTAAGAAAAATCCAAGAATGCAAAATTTGTTGAATCCACTAAATAAGACAATAATACCTGCAACAATCATGAGCATGGTACGCCATTTAAAGATGGATAATATATCTGCAATAGCAGAAAAAAATGATTCTAGAAATTCGAACATACAATTCCCTTTTTTAGAAGGGTAATGATACAAGATTAAGTGAAATTTTAATAGTCATCAGTTAATGAGATGCACTTTTATCTCTGTATTTGATTAATTTCCTTATCAAATTTAAAACAGTAAGTATTCCATAATAAAAAAATATTCCTAGCCACTTGAAAAGGCTGTTAGTGGAACAAGAGAATAATAATGTGGCTTTTATCACTCCAAATGCAGATATGTGTGTTTGTACTGATATTACAAGTGTTGCCAAAGAGTATCCTGCTTTATGGTTAGTTATGCTATTGAATAGAGATAACCGGCATATAATAGTCTCTATAAAGAATGGGCAATAGTGAATATACAGTCCTAATTTGATATACACTCTTTATGTTCTGAAGCTTATGCAAAAGCTTGCTTGCTAGAATATGGTTTAATATTTATGTAAGTGTTAAAGATAGATCACATAACTATTGATTATTTAGAAGACTCCATTTATGTTGAAGTTAAAACTGAACTAAGGAGCTAAAAATGAAAGATCCTCATAATATTGCAGAATGGGCGAAAGTTAGAGAAACCTCAATTGAAATTGCTCAGGCTATCTTTGAACTGGCAAATAATGATGAAGTTTTGGCGGAACAGATATGGGAAGAAGGATCTGATGAAGTTTTGCCATTAGCTTTTTCAAAAACAAAGGCAGATAGATTGTTTTGGGGAGAAGAAACGATCGAACGGCAAAATGTTTGAATGATACTGTTTGCCCCACATACAAGTATGTAGGGCATTTTTAATTATTGATTGGTTGTTTTTGAGTTTCTATACCATAAAATAAAATGTAGTAATCCCATTGCCCCGTGACCAATAATGTAAGCTTCGATTAAGCCTGTTAGCGTTTTATGAATATTTTTGGCTTCATTGGCAAATGTTGAGTCTTGTAGCCATAGAATAAACCAGGTGATCCCGGATAATACAACTAAGGCTAAAGCACCTAAACCTAATCCTTGTATGGAGGTTGCTAGCCCTTTTGGTGAGCTATCGGGTAATTTAAACTTGATAAGCATTTTAATGTCATCATTTATCTGGGAAAACTCTCCCCATAAATAAGGGAAATAGTAACGTAATCCACGGTTAGAGAAACAGATGGTAATTAAAAATGCAGTAAAAAAAAGTAAACTAATTCCCACGATAATATGTAGCCAAGTAAAATAAAATATGTAGCCACTCGTTGGGATATAACCTGTATTTGAAACATCCATCCAATTACTAATAATGATTTGTGTTATCACTAACAAAAGGATGAACATATGCAATATTCTGACTGTGTGTGTTTGATACAAGCCAAAGAATTTCCAAACTGATTTTAGTGGACACATAATGACTCTCGATTAACAAAAAAATTTTTATCTTTGTAATCTTTTTCATACAAACAATCAATGAATTTATTATGATGATAAAAATAAGAATAAATAAGTTAATTAAGAATGATAGCTATAATCATTTGCCATTATAACTAACTCGCTATAATTTATAATAGCGAGTTAAATCAAAAAATCATGAATAGAATGTTTGTTATGTAAATTATAATTTAAATATATTCTTCATCCATAAGTTTATATTTTTCTCTTTGAATTTGCATGTAGCAAAAGTTGGCTCGGTGCTCACACCATATTTGATTACGATAAACGCGTGAGAGTCGATTAGCTTGTGACCATGCCTTTGAAGCTTCAAAGTATTTACCTGAACGTTCTAAACGAATAGCATCTCGAGCAGCACGATAGTAAAGTGGGCCGTCATTGTTTTGAGTTAACATATAGTCTCCAATATTACAGATAGAGATACTCACCTATTTTAAATTGTGGCGTTAAGGTATGATGATGCGAAATATTAACGCCTACATGTGCTTAGCGATTTGTTCGCTTGCTACTTAGCAGTACCTCGAATTATGTATAGTTCGATTTAAAAAAGAGTTTATTGGTTATTTAGTAATGTTTTCGCAATAGAGATAACTTCAGGTAAATTCTCTACCGAAACTTGCCCTAATTTTTTAGCATTAAATTGATTTAAAATTCCAACGGCTTCATTACGCAAGCCATTTTTAGCAAGTTGTAATATTAATTGTTCTGCTTGTGAAAATAATATTTGAGGATCTGTTTTTTTAGGTTGATTCGCTGTGATTTTTTTCGATTCGATAAGTGAAAGGGCATATTCACAACGTTCGGCAATGCCATTTAAATTTGTCCAATTTGCGAGTACTTCGATACATAAATTATGCACTGCCATATTCGGTAATAGAGTAACAGGCTCTAAATTGGCTAATGTCATATACAATGCATTTATTTGGGGGAGTTGCTCAATATTGTCTCCTTGAATAGCGGCTATTATTTTTTCCATATGTTGCTGGCTAATTTGCTCAAAATCACCTTTAAATAATACTGCCAGTGCAACAATTTGTTTAAGATCTAATGAATCTATATCGATATTTGCTGATATGTTGACTTGGTTTTCTATAACAGATTGTTTTTTCTGCATATTAAAATCAATCATTGATTCGAGGTTATGAGCAGGTGCGGAGTGTTGGGACTGTAAAAGTGTGATCAGCTGACGTAATGCAAGCGTATTTTCTTTGATAGCTTGTTTGAGCTCCATGACAATCTCCTATTACTATATAAATTGTATCTATGGAGGTGATAATACTATAAAAATAGTAAATGTAAACTATAAATGTAGTAATTGTTTTATTTTATACTTATCTAATTGTTTTAGGAAAGGAAACTGAGCAGGAGCACCTTGTTTCCTTACCTATTACCCGCAAGGAAACAAGAAGTAATGAGAAGAGCGTTATCTTTTACGGCGATAAATTCGATGTTCAACCATAACGCCAATCAGTGATATTTGATAGTCGTGGCTATTGAGTGTTGGATAATCAGGGTTTAGTGGAACAAGCTCAAACTCGCCTGTGCCAATGCCTGTTGGACGATACTTCTTGAATGTACCTTGGTTGCCACCGTTTTTAGCAAAAACAAATTCGCCTGGATTAGGCCATATCTCAGTATCAATGACCACAATATCGCCTTCTTTAAACTCAGGTGTCATGCTGTCGCCTTCAACCCGTAAAGCAAATGCGTTCGCACTGATGTCATCATCAACTAATATATATTCAAAATTTCCTTCGTAGTCCGTTATTGGATTTGCATCCTTGAATAGCCCAGCTTGTACGTAGCTAAGAAGTGGGACACGACGGGAGTTGACTTCGGACATAGGCATGATGCTTTTACCGTTTAGTAACCACTCCGGATGAGATTGAAGTGCCTTTGCGATTTCGATGATGTTTCTAGGTTTCTTTGTTCGACCATTTTCAATCGACTCAACTGATTGCTGGCTAATACCCGCGCGTTCAGCGAGTTCTGTTTGTGTTAGGTTTAATTCTTGCCGGCGTTGCCGGATCCTACTAGCCAAAGACATAGGGTAACCCTCGTTAAAATAATGAAAATTCTCTTACTACTCATAATACAATTTTTATTGTATTTGACAAACAAATATCATGGTAGTTAAATACAATCAATATTGTTAAAACGATTTGTTCGAAAAATGACCTTAAATTGGCAAGTAGCGGGTTGTTAAAGATGAGTGATGCAGAGAGGCCCTTTAAATGATGAATAGAAATATACAGCAAATTTTATCCTACTGGGGAGGTTGGTCGTGTGGGGAACATTATGCTTCGATAGGCTGGTCATCTGTTGCGGCGGGCTTTCGTGATTTAGTGTCATATACAAAAAACAATAGACCAATGTGTAGTGATGAAGATGGTTTGGTCATTGATTTATGCGTCTCTAAATTAGGTTTGGTCGGTATGGAAAGGGAGCGTAGCTATATTGAAGAGTTTTATGTTAAAGGGCATTCAAAGAGAGCAATTGGACGTAAATATAAAATTCGTGAAGGCGAAATCCGCGAAAGGATCCAAATCGCAGAAAGTTTTATTTTAGGGTGCCTAGAAACATTAAATATTCAACTAGATATTGATGTTATCTGCAAACAACCATTATCACAATCAGACAAACTAGTGCGCGCGCAAAAATGGCTTTAATCTGCTAAAACTGAAATTAACATGATAAATATAAAGCTCCTTTGATAAGGGGCTTTTTTCGTATTGGAAGCGTGCTTTTCACTAATAGAAAGCTAACCGCTGATTGAGCCCCATTTTTATTATCTAAAAAAGAGATTGGTGCGCGCGCAAAAATGGCGTTAATCTGCTAAAACTGAAATTAATATGATAAATATAAAGCTCCTTGATAAGGGGCTTTTTTCGTATTGCAAGCGCGCGTTTTACTAATAGAAAGGTAACCGCTAATTGAGTCTAGTTTTTATTATCTAAAAAAGAGGTTGGTGCGCGCGCAAAAATGGCGTTAATCTGCTAACATTGAAATTGATTAACCAATATAAGGCTCCTTTAAAAGGGGCTTTTTTAGTATTGGAAGTGTATTTTTCATTAATAGAAAGGTAACTGCTAATTGAGTCCAGTTTCTATTATCTAAAAAAGAGATTGGTGCGCGCGCAAAAATGCCGCTAATCTGCTAAAACTGAAATTTATGAATAACATTTAAATATGTTATGTATATCTTATTTAATATCGACTAAATGAAAGTCATTGATAAAAATTGATGGTTTATCAGGAGATTATTGTCTTGCTAACAATCACTGAAAATCTAGATTAAATTTATCAAAGAGTTAGATTAGTCAAACTTATATGCAAAATAATATTTTAAAGTGAATGTATGTATGCCTGATAAATATGAATGGTGGGGATCTGTTTTTCGATGGCTACAATCCTATTTACCTTTTATTGGTGGTTTTACTTTTGCTGCGTTAGTAGCTTATATCCGAGAACGCCAACAAGGTATGTTATGGAAGCAGTCTTTAGGTGAAGCACTAATGTGTGGTCTACTCAGTGTTGGGACTATCCGTTTTCTTGAATGGTGGTTAGCGCAGAGTGGCAATACAGAGGCTTGGGATTTGTTAGCTGAATTTTGTGGGGTTGTTGTGGGTTTTTTAGGAACGAAGAAACTCTATAGTCTTATTGAACTCATTATACAATTTATAAAAAAACGATTTGGAGTTTAATTATGAGTAAATTTTTATTGAGTCGACGTAGTGAAGAAAATCTACGCGGCGTACATCCTGATTTAGTTAAAGTTGTGCGTCGTGCTTTAGAATTATCTAATGTTGATTTTATGGTTATTGAAGGTAAACGTAATGAAGCTCGCCAAAGGCAGTTGTTTGCCAGTGGAAAAAGTAAAACCATGAACAGTCGTCATTTAACAGGACATGCTATTGATTGCGCTCCTATTATTAACCGCGAAATACCGTGGGATGATTGGTCTAAATTTGCACAAGTTGCTGTGGCTATGAAAAAAGCGGCTGAAGAATTAAAAGTGGATATCGAATGGGGTGGTGATTGGGTTAATTTTAAAGATGGACCTCATTTTCAATTATCACACCAAGCTTATCCTGCATGATTTATGAAAAAACTATTTATGACAAGTAGTCTTATATTGAGTTTTTGGTTATGGTGGGTAATTAATGATTATGAAAAACTAACGCAAAAATATACTTTATTAAATCATCAGTTATTAGTTCAGCAGTTTATATTTGATATTAATTTAAAACTTTCATCAAAGATTAATGACATTGCAAACCACAATCTTTTACAAAAAGAGGCCGCGATTATTTATTCTGAAAGGAATAAACAAATTATTAAAGAAACGTTTTTCCATAATGAGTGTGCTACTCAGCTTGTGCCTAGTGATGCTGCTAACCGGCTGCGCCAACACTCACAAAGAATATATTCAAATACCTCAAGTCAGTATCCCTGATTATTTATTCAATGATTGCTTACCGCCTATTATTCCAAGTGAACTCACTTGGGGAGAGTCATTATTACTTAATCAGACATTATTAACTGTTATCGAGTTATGTAATTTAGATAAAAAAGCGCTCAAGTTAATTGAACAACAGCGACAAACATTAAGTAATATCCAACTCCCAAATAAAAAGTAAATTGAGGGATTAGTTAAAAGGCTATCTATTCACATGATGAGATAGGCGATTTCGTACGTCTGTGACTTGGCCATTATTGGAATGAAATATGACAACAAACACACTTTCAAGGCTTGATATCAGTAAAGTGCGACAAGTGATCGCAATGTTAACTCAACTTCCTGAAAAGCAAGTTATTGATGGTAGCACCTACACTGATACATCTGCATGGAGTCAATTTATTACGGTCACTCCGCTGACATCTGAACCTATTGGAATAGAGAACAAGTTTGATGCGGAAAATAATCGCGAAATTATCACGTCAACACGTGAAACCATGATTGCAATTAAAGCTTATGGGGAACGTTGTTATTTGCTTATCGAAGATTTATCTACGCAATTACAAACCTACATTGCTCAACAATTATTTAAAGCAATGGGGGGAGGGTTTGTGTGTGAATCGGCGATTAAACATTACCCAGAAGATCCAATAGAAGGAAAACCACAAACAACACAACTGAATTTAACACTTTCACATATTCATCGTATCGAATCATCACTTACTCATGGTGAATCGGTGATTATTACTACTCTAAAGGAATCAATATGAGTTTATCAATTAAAGAGATCATTAATGCACAAATTCTGCCACAGGCAGCGGCAGCACAACGCCGTGATCTGAGTATGGTGGCTATTTTTACTTCTGAGGTCGGTAATGCATTTACGGATGCCACATCACGTTATCTATTTGTTTCTAATGAGCAAGACGTCGCTAATTTGTTTGGCTCTCATTCATCGACATATAAAGCTGCTCAAGCGCTGTTTTCTGCTCGCCCAAAATTAAAACGAGCGATGATTGCTCGTTTTGCAAAAGAAAAACAAGAAATTGCAGCTACAGCAAATGCGCTTAAAGGTTCTACATTGTCGATTGGTGTTAATACACTGAAGCAGATCACTGATGGAACCATGACATTAAATATTGCGGGTCAAGAAGCGGTGCTGGCAGATCTTGATTTTAGTAAAGCGATCGATTTTAGCGATATTGCGCAAGTGATTGATGCTCAATTGCCTGAAGGCAGCAATCTACAAACTAAGTGGGACGAAGTTGGTAATCGAATAATTATTGAAGCAAAAACTGCCGGTGCTGATGCAAAAACTCGGTTAGGTTATGTGACTCCAGCCGAAAACGGCAGTTACATTGGCCATTTGCTGAAATTAGAGGAAGGTCAAGCCACGTTGAGTATTGGTTCTGCCGCTCAGATCATTAATGCGGAGCAGCCTTCTGAGGCATTGCATCAGTTGCAAAATAGCTATCAAAACTGGTACGGCGTCTATTTTGCGGATCAACTCACTGATGAGCAGCTTGAAGATGCTCATGCTTGGATTAGTGCT
Source organism: Providencia sp. PROV236 (assembly GCF_033676985.1). Lineage (NCBI taxonomy): Bacteria > Pseudomonadati > Pseudomonadota > Gammaproteobacteria > Enterobacterales > Morganellaceae > Providencia > Providencia sp. PROV236. Next base: position 1,797,112 of record NZ_CP096297.1, read on the forward strand.
GCTGACTTAAAAGTCATGGCTTATACCGCAACTCGTGATGAACAAATTGAGTGGCAAAACAGCAATATACTCAAAAAATTGTATGACAAAAACAGTGGTCGCTTAATGGTGCAATTCAATAAGACCGGTGACGACCATGCGGCAGCTGAGTTACTGGCTATTTTCCGTGCGTTCCGACGACCGCGTCACACAGGATGAGGCACAAAAATGTCGTCGCTTAGGGATAAATTTCTACACAGATTATGACGGTATCAATATGTTAGCCGAAGGGACTATGCTTGGCGGTACGTTTATTGATGAAGTGATGGGGCTAGATGCTTTCATTGATGCATGCCAAAAACAAGCTTTTACTACTTTACAGGCAAGTCCAACTAAAATTGCGCAAACCGATAAAGGGCAAGCAATGTTAATTGGTTCTTTGACCGTTATAGGCAATGAATTCAATCGTAATGGTTTCTTAGCCGGTGGAATTTGGCGAGGCAATGACATTGGTGAAATCACCTTTGGCGATCGTCTAGATGAAGGTTTTTATTTTTATTCAGACAGTTTTGATGTTCAGTCACAAGCTGATCGTGAAGCACGCAAAATGATGCCAATTATGTGCGCTATCAAGCTAGCAGGTGCGGGGCATTCTGCGGATTTACTTATTCAATTCAATCGTTAAGAGGTCACTATGTCTGTATATAATCATAAAAGTCTGATGGTTAGCATCAATGGTTACGAATTTACCGCGTTTGATGAATCTGCTGATGCTTTATCTATTGCGCCTGTCGGTGATGATGGTGCATGGATCTTCGGTGCCAATGGGCGGGGTGTTTACGTATTTAGTGGCAACCAATCAGGTACATTGACAATGAAGCTATTGCAACATTCAGCGGACAACCATTTTTTATCTAACTTACGCAATCAAATGTTAAGCAGCCAGTCTGCGCCTGCACCGCTAGAACTGTATATTAAAGATACTTGGAATGGTGATGAAATTGTTGGTCATGTTGGCTTTTTCACAACACCGCCAACCCAATCTCGTGGCTCGGCCCATAACGCGCAATCATGGGTGATCCAATTTGAACGCGTGATCACCAAACTAGGTAAAGGAGCGTTTAACTGATGGAAAAAGATAACATTACTTATGAGCATCGCCATAGCAATTTTGTCGAAGCCAAAAGTCACGCAATGAAATTATTGGGTATGTTAAAAGGCTGCATTGCGATGAATGGCGAGCACGTTGATATTGATGTGGGCGGTGTTTTAGCCAATATTGGCTCTCCAGATATGCAGGGAGTGGAAAAATTTATTTTAAAGTGGGTGACGGCGAAAGATGTCGATAATAATCTGATTCAATTAGATAAAGTAGATGTGTTTAATACGCATTTTAATACTTACCGTTCACATTATTATCCATTAATTGTGAATGGTTTGATATTTCACTTTTCTGATTTTTTGCCCGATGGAGTCGCATCCAAAGTAAATATGCCCAGCTTGGTCAGTCTGACGGCATAACGGACGTTGACTGGTTGAAAATGCTACCCATTATGGAAGGCATCTATACCGGTCACGATCTTCGAACGACAGCAACGCTCGGCGATGTGCTTGATTTTCATGAAGCTTATGCCGAGCGTTTGTTGTCACAGCAGAGGGCAGAGAATGGAAATAGAAAAGCTTCTCACCACACTCGGCTTTGAGGTCGAGCAAGTGGCGCAATTAAAAGGTGTCGTCACTGCCCTCGGCACGGCGGCGGCTTCAATTGCAGAGACAATTAGCAAGGTAAAAAGAAACCTTAAAGGTTTTGGACTGACAATTGATAATTTTAAAGCGGTACTCTCTACGCTCGCTATGGCGGTCGATTTTGTGGCTAACCGTTTTATGGGGTTTATTGATAGCACGGTAAAGGGGGTAAAAAATCTCGCTCAACAAAAAGATCTGTTATTTGACATTTCAGAAAAAGAGCTACAGCAAGCCGATGAATATCAAGTCGCAACACAGAAAACAGCATTATCCATAGACGCGATAAAAGCCAAAATAGCGTTGGGATTATTGCCAAATTTAACCGCGGTCATTGACGATTTTAACGCTTGGTTGAGTGTAAATAAGGAATTAATCGCTGAAGGGTTAACCCAAGTTGTGAAATGGGGCTCAAAAGCGATATTGATGATCCGCAATACCGTTAGCGCAATTAGCCAATTAATTGAAAATACAATTGGTTGGAAAGCAACCATTTTAGGTATAGTGGCTGTTTTGGCCATATTTAAAAAGTCCATGTTGATGGCTTTTGTCGCCAATCCTGTAATGTGGGTTGTCGCGGCGATTGCCGGTTTAATGGTACTGATTGGCGATTTTATGGCTTACCTAAATGGCGGTGAATCACTATTTGCCGGCTTTTGGGCTCCTGCTGTTGAGTGGATAAAGTCGGTATTGGCTTGGTGGAATACATTTTATACAGAAAATAAAGCATTATTAGACGCTATGGCTGCTGCGTGGTCACTCATGTTTGAGGGTGTGACCATGATTTTTGGTGGTTTTTTTAAATATATCAGTAATGCTTTTAAATTACTTGTAGGTTTATTTAGCGGTAATACCACCATGATGTCTGAAGCATGGAAAGGCATGACTGACGGTTTAATACAAATATGGGAGGGATTAAAACAATACTTTATTGGATTTGTCGCATCTTTTGGTGTGATGTGGAATATGATGGTTCAAGTGATCACCAATGTTTGGAACATCATTAAAACATCTGCATTAGCGCTGTTTGATTGGTTAGTTGATGCTGTTAAATCTGTTGTTGATAATGTATCGAAAATTTTCCTAGCGATCACTCACTATATACTCGCACCTTTTGAAAATGCGTTTGCATTAATTAATGCATTGTTTGCCATTTTTACAGATGACTCAACTTCATGGACTGAGAAGTTAGGCTTAATATTTTATGCCATTGCCAGTTATCTGATCAAACCATTTGAGGCTGGCTGGCAATATATTAAAGAGATATTCAATATTAGTAATACCGATATTGATAAGTTTATTGATGATATTGCGAATACGTTTAACAGTGTTACCGAGTTAATTAAAAAACCGTTTGATATCGCGTTTAAATGGGTAAATGAAAAGTTTGGCTGGGTTATTTCAGGGGTTACGTCAGGGCTACAAAAGCTTGGAGTACTCAGTGAAGACAAACAAGGCGAAAATAGTTTACTGAACATTTCAAACGCAACAGGGGAATTAATTGCTCAAAACTTGGCAAATCCTAATTTATCTAATGTTACTACAAGCAACAATAAAAATATTATTGTTAATCAAGGCAGTGTGAATGTTGAACAAAATGTAATGAGCTCAGATCCTTATCAGGCTGCATCGTTAGCCATTAATGGGATCAATGATAATCTGACTCAGGTTTTATATCGTTCACTGCAAAGTGCTCATAGCAATTAATTAGATATTTAAATAATACAATAGCCACATCATTGTGGCTTTTTTATTGGATACAGATTATGGATATCACAAGTGGAATATTTACGGGGCGCGCCTCCGTGATCACCCGAACTATTGGCCAATTTGAGTTTGATTGTACGATTCGGGAATCTCATACTTCTTCGCTGCGAGTGACAAAAAATCCTGTCGAATCAGGGGCTGATATTGCTGATCATGCGGTACTTGAACCCAAATCGTTGACTATCACGGGGAAAGTCGTGGGTTATGAACCCGCTAACTATTTTAATCAGCTGTTGGGGTTGGATACAGATGCCATGGATGACTATCCTTTGCCATTAGAAATATCCTCATCGATACGGCAGGCAGAAGCAATGTTGGCTCAATATATGACCGTTGGTCGTGTGTTGGCAAATAAAACTCAAAAGGTGATCGCACCTTGGTACCCCGATGCATTGAAACCGTTTGCCGACAGTTCACAAACGTTAGATCGCGCAGGGCGTGCTTATGAGTCTTTGTTAGCGATCCAACGAATGGGGCAACCCATTGATGTACAAACGGGGATCAGGCTGTATAAAAATATGGTGCTAACCAGTATTAGCACGACACAAGATACCCCCGCAGCGGCTGATTTTGTTTTAAATCTGGAAGAAATATTTATTGTTGAAAGCCAAGTTGTAACTGGGCTACATCCTGATTTAAAGCAGCAACCACAGAAAAGTAATATGGGTAGAACACAACCTGAACTTCAGGCGATTAATTCCTCTCACGACACATCTATAATGCTAGGAATAACGTCATGATATATAAAATACCAGTATCAAATGAGCCAATCCAAGAGCAATTATTTACTGTATTTGGCATGAATCTACGATTAACACTGTATTACAATCGACTTTCAAAAGGGTGGCAATTTGATTTGTTTGATGCAAATAGCAATCGAATGATCACCCAGATGCAAGGATTAGCTGTCAATGCCCCGTCTTTAATTGAAAAAAATTTACCTTTTATTTTTCTACTCAGTGATAAATCACGTTTTGGTATTAATGCAATCACTCAGAATGAATTAGGTGAACGGTTATTACTCTATATCGTTGATAAAGGAGTCTGGCATGAAACAATTTGGCAGACAGCTTAAATTAGTTATTGGTAATCAAGATGAAGCATTTGAAGTCACTAATTTAAGAGTAACTTTTGATGTTAAAAAAACATTATCTTCAGAGCCTAATCCAGCAATTATTCGTATTTATAATCTCAATACATCACATCGTAATTTACTCACTAGCAAAGTGTTTAACCGAGTGGCGCTTTCTGTTGGTTATGATGAACTGCGTTTAATTTATTCAGGCGATATTATTGATGCAAAAATTACGGAGAGTGCAGAAGATTTAATCTGTGAATTGGCTTGTGGTGATGGTTTTAGCGCTTATACCTCGTCGCTAATTAATAAAACACTCGCCGCAGGCAATAGTGATGCCGATATTTTAAAAGAAAATGCCCAAGCAATGGGGATTGAGATTGGGATTACGGAGTTACCTAATGATAGGCAACTACCTCGTGGTAAGGTGATGTTTACGGACGCAAGGGAAATACTGCATAAAATAGCCAAAAACAATCAAGCCGATTGGTCTGTGCAAGATGGTCAATTAACATTATTACCTAAAAATAAAGTGGTTACTGATAACGAAGGTTTTATTTTATCTCAGGAAACAGGATTAATTGGTAAGCCCGAAAAAAATGAAACGGGTTTAGTTATCACCTGTTTGTGTAATCCTGCGTTGAAAATAGGTGCATTGGTACGCATTAATTCGATGACTACTGAACTGAATGGTGATTATAAGATTATTGAACTTAGCCATATGGGTGATTTTATGGAAAAGGATTGGTATAGCAAATTAGTTTGTATTGGTGGTGAATTTAATAAGGTTAAATTATGAAACAACCTACTTTTCTTGATGTTATCAATCAATATGCACAGAACCAACGCTATGAAATTCACACTGCGCTACCAGCTAAAATTATTTCATCCAATGGGCATAGTGCGACCGTCGAATTAATGATCAGCCATATAAATAAAGAAGGGCAGGTAATAGCACTCCCTCCGCTGGTGGATGTCCCTATTGGTTTTTATCGTGGCGGTGGGTTTTGTGTGACTGTGCCTTTAGCTGCTGGCGATGAAGGGCTAGTTATTTTTGCGGAACGATGTATTGATGGATGGTATGTGTCTGGGCAGCAATCACAGCCGCTTGATCAACGCTTTCATGATTTGTCAGATGCTTTTTTTTTACCTCAAGCGAGCAGTTTACCCAATAAGATCCCTGATTATTCACATGATGCGCTGTCATTACAAACCGATGATGGCTCAACATTTATTCGTATACAAGCAGGAAAAATAATCATTAAAGGTGATATCCAGCATCAAGGTAATTATCAATTGGAAGGTAATGCTTTGATTAAAGGCGATCATTCAGTAGAGGGTAATAGTGAGTCATCAGGTGGCACACTGAAACATAATGGTAAAAACATTGGTGATACGCATACGCATGGTGGTGTGCAGACCGGCGGAGGAAATACCGGAGGACCTAATTAATGAAAGTACGAAGGCTTGATGACAATCATGATTGGTGTTTTGGTCGAGGGCGCACAGATTATTGCGGACAATCGAGCGCCATTTCGCAATCAGTACTAACACGCTTACTGTCATTAAATAAAGATTGGTTTCTTAATCGAGACCATGGCATCAAATGGTTTGATTATTTACGTAAAAATCCGAACTTAGCGGTGATGGAATCAGAAATCAAAAACAGTGTGTTAAATACCCAAGGCATGGAGCAGATCACTGCATTTGATATTCAACTTAATCCAGATACACGGTTAATCACGATCTCTGTCTCATATATCGATATTTATGGTCACAAAACGGAGGTAACGACAGATGCTCCAAATAACTGAAACAGGCATAGTGATTGATCGACTAACCCATGTCTATCAACGGCTAACCGCAGGGTTTAAACAAATCTATGGCGATGATATCAACCTTGATGCCGACACCCCTGATGGGCAGATGATAGGTTTATTCTCTAAGGAAATAGATAACATCAATCAAGCTATTGCAATGATAGTACAGATGTTAGATCCCTATAAAGCGATGGGATCATGGCTGGAACAGCGGGCTATGTATGCAGGGATTGTGCGTCGTGGCGCGGAATATAGCTATCTTGATGATGTGGTGATTACAGGTAAGCAGGGCACGGTTGTTGCAAAAGGCAGTCGTTTTACTGATGATAACCGTGCTCGGTGGGTAACGACCAGTGAAGTGACATTAGGCCCAACGGGATCGGCTAGGGTGAATATGCGTAGCAGCGAATTGGGCGCTTTTTCGCTTGCGGCAGAGAAAATGTTAACTATGGATACGGTCACTGTCGGAATTGACAAAGTGCTGACCACTAAAGCGGCCAAAGAAGGTGCTTTCACAGAAACGGATGGCAACTTATTGTTGCGGTTTATGCGTTCACACTCGATTAATAACCATGATGACTATAAAGGACTAGAAGGTGCGTTATTGGATTTACCCGATGTGAAACAAGCGCGTGTTTATGAAAACTTCACCCATCTTACTGATGAGAAAGGTATTCCACCTCACTCATTAAATGCAGTCGTGATTGGAGGAAGTGATGACGCGATTGGTTTAACGATCTTGAAAAAGAAAATTGGCGGTTGTGGCGTATTCGGCAGCATTAGCAATACACAACACTATGCGGGGGGAATGCGCACAGTCAAATTTGATCGGGCACAGCCAGTGAATATTCAAGTGAAGTTGTTAATTGAACGCGTGGGCGGCTTCCATGATATTGATACTGATAGTATTAAGTCACTGTTAGCGGAGACAGAATTTGCTATCGGTGAAGCAGTATATGCGACACGTTTGATTTGTCAGGTCAATCAAGTACCAGGCTTTTATATCAAAAGTATTACGGTAAATGGCCAAGAGAGGGTGTCAGTAAACCTTCGCCAATGTGCCGTGATCCGCCCTGAAGATGTGGAGGTGCTGATTGAGTAAACAAGGTGAAGATTTCCTGATTTGGCAATATCGCCAGAAACCGAAAGCCCGACAAACTGTCGGGCTTTTGCTTTCTGAAACACGAGCCGCATTCGAGTCGGTTATTCAATTAGCCGAGGTGCTCGATGTGAATAAGGCTTCAGGTTATGGGCTTGATTTAATTGGCAAGCACGTTGGTATCAGCCGTGTCATGAAATCAGTCGTTCCAAAAGATTACTTTGGTTTTTTAGGCGTTGAGGGCGCCTTACCCTTTGATGTCGGCGTGCTATATCGCTACGGCGATTCATTAAATGGTTCATCAGTACTGGATGATGAAGACTATCGTTTCTTTATCAAAGCGAAAATTATTAAGAATTACCAGCGACCTGATATTGCCAACATTAGTTATTCCATTGCTCATTTATTCAGTGAGCAATCTTTTGTTATTGATAACGATGATATGACGATGAATGTGGTGATTGCAGCCAATTATTTAACGCCATTTCGACTTTATGCAATTAAAAATCTCGACATCTTATCTAGACCGATAGGTGTTAGTTATAAATATCTCGTCATTACCGATACGCATCCATTTGGTTGGTCAAGTGATCTGCATGCCTTTGGTTTTAACGATGGAAAATTCACGAGGTTAATGAATGTCAGTCATTAAAAAGCCAGACTTAAAAATTTTCGCGCAAGATGCGAAAACAGGGGAGATTGAAACATTTCCAGATGTATTACGTGGCTGGGGGATCACCCTTGATAGAACCGCAGGCAAGCCGCCACTTGAGTGGTTTAATGCAATAGGTCAACGTACCGATGAGTGGTTGATGTATCTGACGCAGCGTGGTGTGGCAGAGTGGGATGCCACGCTTTCCTACCCAAAAACCGCCATTGTTCAATTTAATAGCGTTATCTATGTTTCGATTAAAGAAACTAAAGGCGAGCAGCCTGATAAATCGCAGGCATCGTGGTCAACGTTGGCGGGGTTTTTGGAGTTAGATAAATTACAGCCAAAAGGTGACTACCCAACTAAGAGTGAAATGAATACCGCTTTGGCCGGTAAACAAAATAACTCAACTTTGGCCTCATGGCGTTACTTAGCGAAAGGCGGTGAGGAGACAATCAAGCCTCCTTATGATTTTACGCATTGCCTAACCTTTTTAAATGGTTTGGAACAATATGTTGATTATGCATTCGCTATTGAGAAGAGCACGCTTTATTTTGCCGAGCCGCTCAAAAAAGATGATTTAGTCGAAGTATTGATTAATGTGCCTTTAACTAGTGCAAGAGTGATGAATGGTGATATTCAGCAGCAGTTGGAGGCGCTAGAACTGAAAGTGAATAGCTTGTCGGGAAAGGATTTTATCAGTGACGATATTAAGAACATTGTTAAGTCAGGATCCGATGATGGTATTTATCTATCAGAAAACGAAATTCAAAAAATTGAGTCCATTGACGTAGAAACCAAAGATAATTAAAGAGAGCAACCATGCCAAAACAACAAACTGTCACACTTAATTTTAAAACTAGCGATGGCAAAGTTCTGCCAGCATCATTTGTCGTTACTGATGGTGCATCGACATTTGAACTGTGGAAAAAACAACCGGGCAATGAAGAAAAAACAGAACAACAATTTCTTGCCGAACAAAAAGGAATACAAGGAGCCAAAGGCGAAACAGGCGCACCAGGGCCAAAAGGTGACGCAGGTGCTAAAGGTGAAACAGGCGCACAAGGGCCAAAGGGTGATACAGGTGCCAAAGGTGAAACAGGCGCACAAGGGCCAAAGGGTGATGCAGGTGCTAAAGGTGAAACAGGCGCACAAGGGCCAAAGGGTGATGCAGGTGCCAAAGGTGAAACAGGCGCACAAGGGCCAAAAGGTGATGCAGGTGCTAAAGGTGAAGCAGGCGCACAAGGTGCAAGCATTGTGAGCGTTGAGGTTCAGGTTAAAGAGAATCCGTGAGGTTAAAACATGGCAAAAAGTCGCACGGTATCATTGGTTTTTAAAAATAGCGCGGGGCAAGCGTTGGCACCGGTTGCGTTTGTCGTTAATGATGGCGAACAAGGTGCCACTGGTGAACGAGGCCCACAAGGTATTCAAGGGGAAAAAGGAGAGACTGGAGCTCAAGGGCTACAAGGTGTTAAAGGGGACACTGGTGCTGTAGGTGCAGCGGGGCCAAAAGGAGACACAGGAGCGACTGGGGTGCAAGGGCCAAAAGGCGACACCGGTGCTCAAGGCCCGAAAGGTGAAACAGGTGCTACAGGTATACAGGGCGCAAAAGGTGATACGGGTCCTCAAGGCCCAAAAGGTGATAATGCTAATCTAAATGTTGAGGCCATTATTCCTGTCGTAAAAGGCGGGGAAACCTCTTTCCCTATTGGTACAACTAAAGTCATTGTGGTGCAAATTAATGGACTTATTCAACCTCAAGGTTACGCCTATACGGTTGAAGGTACTAATTTATTACTTGCGGAAGCACTTAAAAATACAGATTTTATTTCAATTGAGGTAACAAAATGAGTAAACCAACTGGAAAATTAATTCGAGTGACACCTGAAGGGATAGGGGCAGTTTCTACCGGACGAAAAGTCAATAATAAGCCTCTAACTGCGGATATTACTTTAAATGCAACGGATGTGGGGGCTTATACAAAAGCAGAATCGGATACCAAAATCGCTGATGCTAAAAAAGCGGGTACTGATGCGCAATCTACAGCGAATACAGCTAACACAAATGCGACTAATGCTAATAATAATGCCAATGGAAGAGTGCCAAATACACGTAAAGTTAATAATAAACCGTTGAGTGCGGATATTACTTTAACTGCGGGGGATGTAGGGGCTTATACTAAAGCAGAGGTTGATAACAAAATTTCAGGATCAACAGGGGTAGGGTACGGGCAAAAATGGAGTAATGTAACAGCATCAAGAGCTAAAAATACTGAATATATCAACACAACTAGCAAACCTATTTATATCTCGATTTCAATCCAAGCTAGGGGGGTTGAATATGATGATCGGATGGAGTTGATCGTTGATGCTGTTTCTGTTGCAAGAAGTGGTATTGAAGGCAATTATCCTACATTTGTTCGTGGCTCTCTTTTTGCTATTGTTCCTGTTGGGTCTAAATACAAAGTGGTCGGAACGCCTAATATTGAAGTCTGGAGTGAATTACGATGATTTATTTTAAGATAATTTAGGGAGGACGCTTACCCTTAATCTGACTCTATTAATAGTAGTAGAAATGATGTTGCAGAGTTTAATATTCACTTTCTTCAAAAAGAGCTTGATAATTTCCTGTTTTTTTAAAATTCGTGAAAAATTAAATCGACAAGAGATATGAATGAAAACTAAATATCTATGTAATTGAAGTCTAAAGTAATAAAAGAGCAGTTGATATTAGATACGAGACAATATCCGTTAAACCGTGTTGATACATCAACCGCACCTGATATTGATTGGCCTAAAAAACCTTAATTTCTATCAAAATAAAGCCGCTATAAAAAAGCGGCTTCTTATTACATTAAATATTTTTGACTGGTTTAAAATAATAATTATCTTTTTTCTAAATACGCTCTAATATTAGTACACATATGTTCTATAATATTATTAAATATATAGGTATTCTGTGCCTGCCTATCAATATATGTAAATAGAATTATGTCATATCCTAAAAATATTTTTTAGGTAGAATAATAATTGGTTATGTGACAAGGGGGAATCTTTCTTATTGCAATTTATTAAAATAAATGTATTAATTAAGTCAAATTCGACTGCTTAACATAAGGAAATGTATGGCTGATTTAATTTACTTAACACTAAATGGCAATAAACAAGGTTTGATTTCTGCGGGATGTTCTAGTTATGATTCGATTGGTAACAAATATCAAGTAGATCACAAAGACCAAATTTTCGTTTATTCTACTATCTATGATTTAGCGCGAAAACGAAATGTTTCTCATGCCCCTTTCATCATGATTAAAGCAGATGATAAATCATCACCACTTCTTTTATCTGCTATTGCTAATAATGAGATGTTGGATTTTCTTTTTGAATACTATCGTGTTGATAGGAATGGGATAATGCACCCTTACAAAAAGATAAAGCTGACAAAAGCTTCGATTTCTCGTATTACAAACGAAGCACCTAATTCAATGACTCAAAATGATTTACAACCCTTTGAGAAAGTTGCAATTTTATATGAAAGTATCACCTATACACATATTAGTGCTAATACATCAGGCTATTGTATCCGAGATGAAGCAATCAAATAGGTGATTGAAATGAAAATTAACGATGTACATTATAATCGATTCAATATTCCCGTTGTTATCTCACCTAATGTTTATGCAGATTCTTTAATTGAAGATCCAGTAAAAATATTTGTGATGATAAATTATAACCGGGGAATTGGGCACACAGGTTTAGTTGTGGGAGAAAGTGAAGAAGCACTTCTGTATGATCCTTCTGGAGGGTATGGTGAGTGTGGTTCTGATGATTGTTTCAGTAGTATAGAATTATATCGAATACCTAGAAGTGCGGGCGAATTTTTTAACTATCCTGAATTTACATGGGATGACTATCTTTCATTTCAAAAATGGGATGGTGAAGATATTCAAATTATTGAGTTTACAGTACCTAGAGCACAAGCAGAAAAAATCACAGAATTAATTTATAATCATGGTATGGCTGGATGGGCTATGTGTTCAGATACCGTGTTTACTATTTTGAAGCAAAGTGGTGGTATCTTTAGCTCACTTGAAGCGAATTCGCTAATGCGTGAAGATCCATGGACATTAAGGCATAAGTTGCTTGAGTTGTATTTTCCAAGTACAAGAGGTTTTATGACCTACACTATAAAGTAGTGCCTTATAAATTACAGGGATATTTAAAAGATTATGAATGACGCTAAATTAAAATTAGCTATATCGTATTTTTCACTCTTATTTGGTATTTTGTTTTTTTATCTTGAATTGGTTCATGAGTATTTTTTTCGATTTTACCCTGTTTCAGTTAATTCAAATCTAATAATACCTTCCATAAAATCAATGTCTTACTCTTTATTTGTGTATTTGGCGTTTCTTTGTGTTTTTATTGTATTTTCATCAATTAAATCATTAATGATTAGTAAGAAATATCGTTTAATTATTTATTTTTTAATTCCATATTGGATTAATATTGTTGTTTGGTTGTCTAATGATAATGTAACAAATGGAACGATGAGATTTAGCGTTATTTTGTCAGATATCTTTATAACTTCTTATATCATTCAATTTGTTTTTTTTATAACACTTTTTTCCTATTTGGTTGATTATTTATTGAGATTGATTATTTTTAGAAATAAAAATGAGTTAGTGAATTTTTTTTAGTATTTGAACAAAGGAATAAATTTAAGTTTACTTTTCAGTGATGGTGTTACCCCTATTAATGTAAACATTAATAGGGGTAATTTTAGGAGTAATTTCAATATTATTTGCTCTACAATCATTTTAGTACTAGTAGTCATGAGTTATCTTGTCTCTAATAGATTAGAAATAATTTGAAAGTAAAGGTTAAAAGTTTTACTATAATGAATATATTTGAATGGTTATCTGATTGATTTTATGGGGTATCTAATCTTAATGTGGCATCATGCAAATTGGATGTATATGGGCATAAATTAGCTATGTTTATACATTCTTTTTGTTCTTATTTTACCTAATAAACAATACACACCAAGAAACTTTGCTTTCATTTTAAAACTAAATTTAAATTCGGTTTGGAATGGTCTTAGTATTTTCTTTAAGTTGTGTTGCTGCTCTTTGGTAAAATAGCAATAACCGTGAACTTTTCGGCTTATACTACGGAGTAAGCTATACTCATGTTGCAGAGTCGGGGCTAACACTTGTTTAAAATTATGACTCTGATTTGAGTTTAAATAGGCATCATATATGCAACTCATCGCATATATGATGTCATCAATATGTTTTTCTTTTGGCTTACTGGTAATGCTATTTTCTCTAACACGATAAAATATCAATGGAGTATTAATCACAAACAATCTTTTTACTTTAGCGGTAATGATTGGAACTATCGCTAAATCTTCATATTCTCTATTTTTAGGAAATAAAATAGTGTCTAATAATTCTTTTTTGTACACACGGCACCAAGCAAACCATTTATTCTCGCCGAAAAGGTCAGATAAATCACAGATACTATTAATAGTATGTAACCCATCCGCTAGTTTAGTCATCTTTAATTGATGACTATCATTTAAATCATTATTATAAAACTTCAACGCGTTATATATGACCATGTCAGGTGATTTATCGCTAAGTATCGGAAATAGCTTCTCCCATAGCGATGGTGACCACAAATCATCTGCATCTAAGAAAGTAATATACTTCCCATTTGAATATTTTAATCCCTCATTTCTAGCGATTGAAACCCCTTGATTAGGCTGGTTAATAATATGAATATTGGTGCTGTCGTGCTCAGAAATATAACGCTGAATTTCAGTTAAGGATTGATCGGTGGAGCCATCATTGATAATAATCACTTCAAGTAGCTCATGTTGTACGAGAGGTAAGGAAGATAGACATGTATAAACATATTCTTCATTATTGAAGCAAGGAATAATCACAGAGAGTAACACATTGTTTTTCATTAAATATTCCTTTTAGCAACCCTGAAGTGTAAGTCAAATCGTTTCTTAAATCTAAGCTCTTAATAAGAATGCTAGTTATATATTCATTTTAAGTCGTTAAGACAACAGATCATATCAAAACATAAAGTTAGCAAAAAGTGTTTACTCATTCTATTGAAAATATAGTGGGGCACTTAAACCTTCAATAAACTAGGTTAGATCTGTTAGTATTTCATTTGTAATCTAAAGCATAAGGACTAACCAATGTCACCAATCAAAGCAGAGAGAGTTGCCCTTCTTCATTAAAAATTTTATTAATCAATGAGAAGGGCAATTCAATGCATTATACAAAAGTCAATATCGAACAGTGGAATAGAAAACAGCATTTCCTATTTTACCGTCAAACTGTGCCTTGCGGTTTTAGTTTAACTACCCAGTTAGACATTACGGCTTTGCAGACTGAGCTTCGCAATAAAGGGCATAAACTCTATCCAGCCATGATCCACATAATTGCACAGGTGGTGAATCAATATCCTGAATCGAGAATGGCGATAAAAGATAATGAGCTGATACTGTGGGATCAGGTAAACCCCGCCTATACGGTTTTTCATCCAGAGACGGAGACATTTTCCCAGTTATGGACGGAGTATGATAGTGACTGGTCAGCTTTTTTGGCTAATTATCAGTACGACCAGCGATTATACAAAGACAATATTGATTTGATGGCTAAGCCAAATCTTCCTGAAAATCATTTTTGTATTTCGATGATCCCATGGGTGAGTTTTGATGGTTTTAATTTAAATGTAGCAAACTTCACTGATTATTTTCCGCCTATTTTTACGCTGGGGAAATATTACCAATCAAGTGAAAAATGTTTATTACCACTTTCTATACAAGTTCATCATGCAACTATCGATGGGTTTCATATGGCGAGAATAGTTAATCAGTTACAAATACGATGTGACAATTTTCACGCTTAATATTGTGGTTATGCTTAAAAAATGCCGATATTCTATCGGCATTTCTATTTTTCCTTCCATTTTATGATTATTTTCTTTCCTGAATAACCATCCTGATCACTTACTTCCCTTCAATTAATTTCATTGCTAATTCTGGGCTAAATACACCGGCTTTAGGGCCACCATGACAGTCTGCTGATGGAGAAAAATCACCATCAGATTCTCCAGGTGGTTTAATCCAAGCGGTTTTAACTGTTGCGGATATATCTTTTGGCCTATCACCGATTTTTCGTCCTGTTGAATTACACCAATCATTAGGCAGTCCTGAAGCACCATTGCCATTACGTGATGTATCAATCATGATATTTGATTGTACATTAGCTAGCTCAGTTAAATATTGATTAATATCGTTACCATATTTTAGGGTTGGGTCAGTCGCGTGATAATTAGAGATATTTAAAGAAAAACCATAAGCATCTTTAATTCCTGCTGATATTAGCGATTGAGCCATCTCTTTTGCTGTCACCCATTTCATATTTCCTGCATCTAGATAGACATAGACATTTGGAGATTTTGTTTTAAATTTTGAGACAGCATAATTAATTAAATTGATCCTTTCTGAACGCTGTGCTTCTGTTAGACAACTTATATCTGCTAGCGCATCCGGCTCTAAAATAATTGTCATTTTAGTGTCAGAGATGGTGTTTGCCAGAGTATCAATCCATGTTTTATATTTTTGTTGATCTGCACTGTTATCTGCGGAGGCTTGTCCTGAGCAATCACGGTTGGGTAAACCGTATACAACAAACATTAATTCAGTTTTTTGCTTTTCGGCTTGTGCAATATAGTTTGTGATCTTCTGTGTTAATTCAAATTCACTTTCTTGAATGGAAGATAACCAGATAGCAGTAGGGACAGAGGCAATGTTTTTATTAATGGGTTCTGCTCGTGGATCACTTTTATTTTTCTCAACCCATAATGCTGAGGAAGATTGAGGATCAACAAAATAGTTTGTTGCCATAATATCTCCCATATAACAAGATGAAATTAAAAATAAAAGAATTTTGTTATTCATTATATCCATTCCTGTTAGCAAAGCATTATCAGATTTTTATTTAGTATTAATAAATAAAATAAATTGGTGTTGTAAAAATTAAGGATATGTAAGCCAAATAATAGATAATATTTATCTTTTATTATAGATGCTATATTTAATTTTATTGTTATATAAATATTATTAGTCGATTTAAGTGATTTTTAACACGGCCTTAGTGTGAAGTAAATATACTTACTGGAATGTATTGATATTTGTGTGTGGAAGGTCACGATTTTGTTTTTATTGAAGGTAAAATAATATTTTTCCTATATACGAAATGATAAAACTAACATGTTTAAATATATGGGTTTTTACTCTTATTTGCATTATTATCTATATATGTAATGAAATATCAACTTATTTAAATTATAAATAAAAAAGACCGAGAAATATCTCGGCCTTTTTACCTAAAGCATGTAATGATTAAAATGTTTTCTCATATTCACGTGCTTTTTGTTCATCGTAGTTGTGTTCCCATTTAGCGATAACCAGTGCAGCTAGGGCATTACCAACTACATTCAGTGCGGTACGCGCCATATCAAGAATTCGGTCAACACCGGCAATAAATGCTAAGCCTTCAAGTGGGATCCCGACACTACCTAATGTGGCTAGCAGTACCACAAAGGAGACGCCCGGTACACCAGCAATACCTTTAGATGTGATCATTAAGGTAAATACTAAAATCAACTCTTGTCCGATGGATAGCTCAATACCATAGAGCTGGGCGATAAAGATAGCCGCAATACTTTGATAAAGGGTCGAGCCATCAAGGTTAAATGAGTAACCGATTGGAATAACAAAACTGGTTACAGATTTAGGTGCGCCGTATTGCTCCATTTTATCCATAATACGTGGCAATACTGTTTCTGAGCTGGCGGTTGAGTAGGCTAATAATAGCTCATCCTTTAAGATGCGCATTAGAGTGAAAATGTTAATTTTGCAATAACGTGCAACTAATCCTAATACCACAATAGCAAAGAAGAGGATGGCACAATGAACAAGGACGACTAGTTTCAACAGCGGTACTAATGAGGTAAATCCAAAGTTAGCCACGGTCACTGAGATCAAGGCAAATACACCGATAGGTGCATAGAGCATGATCATGTTAGTCACTCGGAACATAGTTTCAGAGAACGTTTGTAGCACATCTAGCAAAGGTTGCTTTTTTTCTTTTGGTAAGGATGAGAGGCCTAAACCAAATAATACGGCAAAGAAGATAACGGGTAGCATTTCACCACCGGCCATCGAGGCAAAAATATTGCTTGGCACCATCGTCAGAATGGTATTAATAATACCAGAAGGGTGGCTTTCGACTTCTTGAGTTGTTTTTTCATATTGAGAGATATCAACCTGCGTCAGCTGTGACATATCAATGCCAACTCCAGGTTGGAAAATATTGGCAAAGCTAATACCAACAATGATTGCAATAGTGGTAATTACTTCAAAATAAAGAATGGTTTTAAAACCTAACGAACCGAGTTGTTTAGTATTTCCAACTCCAGCAATACCGACAATCAGAGTTGAAATAACAATTGGAACGACGATCATTTTAATTAATTGAATAAATATTTTACCTGCTGGTGATAATACATTCACAATTAACCAATCTTTATATTCTACGCTTTCATGCAGAAAAGCGCCTAAAACAACCCCTAAAATTAGTGCAACTAAAATTTGCCATCCGAGGCCAAACTTAAACGGTTTCTTCGTCGAAATGTGGTTTGAAGTCATAATGGGATCTCAATTATATTAATATTTTTTATGTTTGTATTTTTACTAGCGCAAATTTTATAGCGAATATTCGTTAAAACTACAACTGTTAGATCGTAAATATTGAGTCATTTAGTCGAGTAATTGATGTAAGCAACTATTTTTTATTGTTGATATGTATTAATTTGTAACAATTTAATACTGTCATGCGCTATTTGTCTTATCAAAAATTATTTTTTAAGCGATAGGAGTAAATCTTAATATTAATTAATTGTTTTCTTATTGTTACTTTTTTGTTTTTTTTGTATGTAAAATGAACATGTGAGTGAAAAAGTATCAGTAAAAAAGTGGTGAGTAAAAAATCAATAAATACGATAAAAGTGTTAAATATTCAGAAGAGGGTTTTGAGAAGTGAGAATTAGCACAATATTATTATTAAATAAAATTTAGTTCCAAGAAGGATAAATATAGATTTGTTAAATATAAAGACCGAGTGTTTAATAACTTGATTGACTACGTTTATAAGCGGCAAGTAATGTGCGCTCTGAGAGATCTAAATATTGTCGGAGTGTTTCGGCTGCTTCGTGGTTTTTACCAGTATCAAGTAATTCTAAAATAAATTGGTTCTTATCAATATAAGGAGCATAAAGAATTTTAGGGTCGTTAAGATGCCCAAATGCTAAGCGCAATTCAGCCGCGACATTGCGATATAACTTAATTAGTCGCTCACTATCAGAGAGTTCAACAATAGCAGTGTGAAATTTCATATTGGCAGTCCCCACACCAATCCAATTTTCCACTTTTTCTTGTTCACGTGCTTCACTGACTGCATGTTTCATTTTTTGCACTGCGGGATGCAACGCGTAAGCATGTATTAAGGAATCACATTCCACTAAACGGCGGACTTGATAGATATCGATAATTGCAGCCATATCAGGAACAGAGACAAACACGCCCTTATTTGGTGCATAAGTAAGTAACCCTTCTTGTGTTAAAACTCTAAACACTTCACGTAGTGTATTACGTGAAATATCCAGTTCATCACTTAAGGCAGCTTCAGACAGACGTTGACCTGGTGTGAGCACGCCAATAGTAATTTTATAGCGGATAGTTTCTGCAATAGTGACAGCTAATGTTTGTGCTACAGGTCGTTTAGTCATAAGTATTTTGTACTATAAAGAGTCAGTTATACACAGCCAATAGATTATCTTCACATATAACCTAAAAGGCATCAAGGCTCGTTTTGGTGCATTGTTAAGGCTAATTTATGATTTTTGCACTAACTTGGTGCGTATTGTCGAATCGTTGGTTTCAATTAATGTTAATTATTTGCATGATTTGTTAAAAAAGTGATCAGTATTTGATTTTTAAACACCAAAAAACGATTTTTATTGCTTGTTAATTCACCATTCCTTATTAATTGTTCAACAATCTGGTGAAGATTAATTAACAATAATTACTCTTGGTAGAACAATGGCACGAAAGTTGCCTCCTACTCGGTATACTTCAAGTTGCAGCGCTTTTCGTTGGTATGGTGATTACGATGACTTGCGGTAGTCACTGTATTTTCTATGCGCCAAGCGAATTCATTCACTTGTCGCCCGGCTGCACCTCGAATTATTTAGAGTACATGGCGATCACAACATCAATAACGACAAAAACAATCCGAAAGGAGTATGCACATGGCATCTCAAGAAAGTACCAATACCGCAGAATTTGTGAAAAATAGGCGAACTTCATTGATAGGTGCCATTTTTTTAATGGCGACCTCAGCGATTGGCCCCGGCTTTATCACTCAAACGGCAACCTTTACCGTTACCTTAGGTGCAGCATTCGCTTTTGGGATCCTTGCATCCATCATCATCGATTTTGTTGTACAACAAAATATTTGGCGTGTTGTGACATTAACTAAAATGCATTCGTCAGAGATTGCTAACTTAACTATACCGGGTAGTGGCTATTTGCTGGCTGTACTGGTTATTTTTGGTGGATTAATCTTTAACGTCGGTAATATTGCGGGTGCAGGTTTAGGATTAAACGCGTTGGTTGGCTTAGATCCAAAATGGGGAGGGTTAATTAGCGCATTATTGGCAATCTATATTTTCTCTTCTCGTAAAGCCAGTACCTTTATCGATCGGATCATTATTGTGCTAGGTCTGGTAATGATTGGTTTAACTCTGTTTGTTGCTTTTGCATCAAACCCACCTGTTGGTGAAGCATTACGTCAGAGTGTACTTCCTGACACAGTTGATTTTGCGATGATCACGACAATTGTTGGTGGAACGGTAGGTGGCTATATCTGCTATGCAGGTGCGCATCGTTTACTCGATAAAGGTGCTGTGGGTATCGAAAATATTAACGTTGTCTCAAGTGCTGCAACCAAGGGCATCTTAGTTGTTGGTTTAATGCGTTACATTTTATTCTTAGCCATTTTAGGTGTGGTTGCAAGTGGGGTAACCATTGATATTTCAGGACAATCAGCAAATCCAGCTTCTCAAGCTTTTCAAGCTGCGGCAGGTAATTTCGGATTACGTATTTTTGGTTTGATTTTATGGGCTGCGGCACTGACCAGTGTTATTGGTGCTGCTTATACTTCTATGAGTTTTATCACTGCGTTTAAAAAATCAGTCACAGAAAGACAGCGTAATATCGCCACCATCATTTTTATCGCGATTTCCTTAGCTGTTTATTTAATGATGGGGACGGCACCTGCCGCTTTATTAGTGTTTGCTGGTGGTTTTAATGGGCTGATCTTACCAATTGGCTTAACCATTTTTGTGTATATCGGTTGGAAACGTGCTGATTTGATGTCTGGGTATCACTATCCACGTTGGTTGCTGTGGTCTGGTGTCATCATTTGTGCATTAACATGGTACATGGGCGTGATGTCAGTAGAAGCTATCTTTAATTACTTAAAATAGAGGTCAATGAAACGGATGCAAAAAATAATCGATTTAAATAGTGACCTCGGAGAAAGCTTTGGTCAGTGGCAAATGGGTAATGATGATGCGATGTTGAACATTGTCAGCAGTGCGAATATTGCTTGCGGTTTTCATGCCGGATCACCTGAAGGGATTTTAAAAACATTAAAAGCGGCAAGGCAAAATGGTGTGGTAGTGGGTGCCCATGTTGGCTACCCCGATTTAGTCGGTTTTGGTCGCCGCAATATGGATATCGCTGCAAATGAATTAATTGCAGATGTGATTTATCAAATCGGTGCGCTGAAAGGGCTAGCTTCAGCGGCAGGGTGCAAAGTGCAATATGTGAAACCACATGGAGCACTGTACAACACGATTGCCCATGATAAACGTCAAGCCATGGCGGTGATTGATGCAATTAATGCTGTTGATGAAAAATTAATATTAGTCGCTTTAGCGGGTTCACCATTGATTGAATGGGCGAAAGAGCGTGGTTTGACAGTGGTTGCAGAGGCTTTTGCGGATAGAGCTTACCATGCCAATGGCACATTAGTTTCACGCAAAGAAGCCGGGGCGGTATTACATGATCCTGTGCAAGTTGCGCAACGCATGCTGCAACTGGTGAATGAAGGTGGAGTGATATCCATTGAAGGTCAATTTACCCCGATAGAAGCGGGTTCTATTTGTGTTCACGGCGATAGCCCAGGCGCGGTGGCGATGGCACAGCAAGTGCGTGAGTTATTGCAACAAAATGGTGTGAGTATCTCTGCTTTTGCGGGAGGGGCGTTATGACAACACTGTTTAAAGCATCGGAACACGCGATTGCAGCAGCAAGATCAGCCCGAGAGGCGATCCGCCAAGGCTTTGATAAGCCAACAGCGGGTCTTGCCGCGGGTATGACACAAGCGAATATGATTGCCTTACCGCGTGATTGGGCATTTGATTTTCTGTTATATGCGCAAAGAAACCCCAAGAGTTGTCCTGTATTAGATGTTTGTGAAGCGGGGAGTTGGCAGACTGTTTTAGCAGAAGGTGCTGATTTACGTACAGATATTCCACGCTATCGTGTTTGGCGAAATGGAAAGCTAGAAACTGAGATCACTGATGCGACAGAGATTTATCGTGATCACCCTGATTTAGTGACTTTTTTAATTGGTTGTAGTTTTACATTTGAAACATCAATGATGGAAGCGGGTATTGATGTACGCCATATTAGCGATAATACCAATGTGCCCATGTATAAAACCAATCGTTTATGTCGCCCTGCGGGCCGCTTACAAGGGGAACTCGTGGTCTCGATGCGTCCTATTCCTGCTGAGCGTGTTGCTGATGCAGTCAGTATTACTGGCCGTTTCCCTTCTGTCCACGGGACACCCGTACATATTGGTGCTCCAGAAGCACTCGGTATTACGGATATTATGGCGCCCGATTTTGGTGATCCTGTACGTATTCAAAGCGGCGAGATACCGGTATTTTGGGCTTGCGGTGTGACACCACAGGCCGCAGTCATGAAATCAGGGGTACCATTTGCACTTAGCCATGCACCGGGTCATATGTTTATTACGGATGTGCCTGATGCAGCTTATCATGTTTAGGAGGGGCTAATGCGATTTTTACCTGTCAATTTAAGTGCTTTCATGATTGAGCTACAAAGTCTTGAAGAGACAATGGCCTTGACTGATTTATTGCGTAACATGTCACAACAGTTAGCAATTGAAGAAATTATACCGGCTGCTCGTACTGTCTTGGTTCGTTTTAATCCGTTAACAACAGAGGTAAATTGGTTAGTTAGCAAAATATCACAACTGGATGTAGCTACTGCGGATTTGAAGCTGGGTCAATTAGTCACGATCCCCGTTCATTATAATGGGGAAGATTTAGGCGATGTTGCGCAACACCTCGGAATTTCTGTTAAAGAAGTGATCGAAAGACATACAGAAAATGAATATCAGGTGGCTTTTTGTGGTTTTGCCCCCGGTTTTGCTTATATGGTTTCGCAACATGCGCAGCTAAATGTCCCTCGTCGCTCATCACCACGGATCCGTATTCCTGCTGGCTCTGTGGCTTTGGCGGGGGAGTTTAGTAGTGTTTACCCACAAGCAAGTCCGGGTGGTTGGCAGTTGATTGGGATCACTGAAACGGCAGTGTGGGATTTGCAACGCACTGAGCCTGCGTTACTCAAACCGGGCTATCGCGTTAATTATGTTGATGCGGCTAAAACGAGGGTGACACATAGTTTACCACGCACTCAGATATTCGATAGCAACACGGCTGCGAAAGATCTGACGATCATTGCTACTGGATTACAAACATTACTGCAAGATTTTGGACGTAAAGGGCAATCCGAACTGGGGATTTCAGAATCGGGGGCTATGGATAAAAGCGCTTTACGCGCCGCTAACCGTATAGTGGGTAATGCTATCGATGAAGCTGCATTAGAAATTACGCAAGGTGGCTTTAAGGCTCAAGCGAATAAATCTTTGCTGGTGGCAGTAACTGGTGCCAGTTGTGAGGTTGAAATAATGACAGCTGATAACATTAAGTACATTGCATCACAGTATCAGCCTATCCATTTAGCTCAAGGAGACACTATTCGTCTTGGCAAAGCCAGCGCAGGAGTGCGTAGTTATTTGGCTATACGGGGCGGAATTGACGTTGCTCCTATATTAGGTAGCCGTTCATTTGACACATTAGCACAGGTTGGTCCATCGCCATTGGTTAATGGACAAACGTTAGCAGTGAAATTAGTGCAGCTACAAACGGCGCTTGCGTTAAATGAGACACCTAGTTTGGCTTATCCAACCGCAGATGATGTGGTGACTCTTGATATTATTTTAGGACCGCGTACGGATTGGTTCACTTCACAAGCCATTCAAGTATTAACTTCACAATTATGGCAAGTCACTGCGGATTCTAACCGTATCGGGTTAAGGCTTCTGGGGGACACTGCGATTGAACGAGAAAAACATCAAGAATTACCGAGTGAAGGAACCTGTATTGGTGCTATTCAGATCCCAGCAAATGGTCAGCCTGTTTTGTTCTTAAATGATCATCCTTTAACCGGCGGCTACCCAGTGATCGGTGCGGTTTGTGAATACCATTTAGATTTGGCGGGGCAAATACCCGTTAATGCCAAAATACAGTTTAACCCAATTAGAGCTTTTAAAGAGAGCGAAGGGAGCCGTGACGCTTATGCCTATAATTAATAACAATACCCAACATAAAGTGTTGATCGCGAACCGTGGTGAAATAGCGGTGCGTATTATCCGTGCCTGCCGTGATATCGGTTTTGGTTCTGTAGCGGTTTATGCAGACATGGACATGAGTGCACTGCATGTTCAAATGGCGGATGAAGCTTATGGACTATCAGGTAATACACCAGCAGATAGCTATTTGGATATGCAAAAGCTGATTAATATTGCCAAAAAATCAGGTGCGACAATGGTCCACCCAGGCTATGGATTTCTATCTGAGCGAGCTGAATTTGCCCGAGAGGTTAAAAAAGCAGGGTTAATTTGGATAGGGCCAAATCCAGAAACGATCGAAGTATTAGGCGATAAAGTTAAGGCACGTCAACTTGCCATGCAGGTAGGTGCACCACTCGTCTCGGGAACGAAAGAGCCGGTTAAGAATGCACAAGAAGTCGTCGAATTTGCTCATGAAAATGGTTTACCCATTGCAATCAAAGCCGCATTTGGTGGTGGTGGCCGTGGCCTAAAAGTGGCATGGCAAATGGAGGAAGTGGAAGAGCTATACCATTCAGCAGTTCGTGAAGCGACCGCAGCGTTTGGTCGTGGTGAATGTTTCCTTGAACAGTTTTTACATAACCCTCGCCACATCGAAGCGCAAGTTATTGCAGATCAACATGGTCATGTAGTTGTTGTGGGGACGCGTGATTGTTCATTGCAGCGCCGTAATCAAAAATTAGTCGAAGAATCCCCCGCACCATTTTTATCCGAACAGTTGCAACAGCAGATCATTAAAGCTTCCGTGGATATCTGTACTAAAGCCAATTATGTCGGCGCAGGTACGGTAGAGTTCTTATTAAGCCAAGATGGTAAATTATCATTTCTTGAGGTCAATACACGTTTGCAAGTAGAGCATCCAGTCACAGAAGAAACGGCAGGTATTGATTTAGTCCTTGAGCAACTGCGAATTGCTCAAGGGCTGCCATTAAGCATGACTGAAACACCAAAACCGAGAGGGCATGCATTTGAGTTCCGCATTAATGCGGAAGATGCAGGCAATGGTTTCTTACCGACACCGGGCACAATTTTGCGTTTTGATGCTCCTACAGGGCCGGGTGTCCGCTTAGATAGTGGTGTTGTTTCAGGATCAGTAATACCGGGTACATTTGACTCATTGATGGCAAAACTGATTGTTGTAGGTCATAGTCGTGAGCAGGCTATTCAACGGGCTCGCCGTGCGTTGGCGGAATTCGAGATTGAGGGTGTCGCGTCGGTACTACCATTCCATCGTGCTGTTATGCAACACGCTGACTTCTGTGAACAATTCAAAGTGCATACTCGCTGGATTGAAACAGAATTTAAGGCTGATATTGCGCCGGCGAAACGTCAATTACCTCAAAACAATAGTGAGTTGACACGTACCTTTATTGAAATTGACGGTAAACGCTGCGAGTTAGGATTGCCAGTACAGTTGTTAGCCGGTTTATCATTATCATCTTCTGAACCCGTGACAACCACAGCCAATAATGAACATCAGGAACATGTGGTTAATGCGCCTATTTCAGGAGTGTTATTTAACTGGCTGGTGGCTGACGGTAATCAGGTATCACAAGGTGAAGTGATTGGGGTGATGGAGGCGATGAAGATGGAAGTACAAGTTATGGCGCATCGAGCGGGTACACTCAGATATATTGCACGCAAAGGCGATTACATTGATGCAGAAAATAAGATTGCTGAAATTTGCTAAGTCGTCGAAATAGTGGTGATTTTACTTTCTTCTAGGGGCTTTTAAAGTTGTAAAAACAACGCCCCTAAAGTGAGATTAACGTGATTTGCGCTCAGGGAGCGAGCGTAATGGCGGATTAGGTGCAGGAACGCTGTGATGATCGTCTTTTTTTATCTCTTCACTATCACGATAGACTTCACCGCACATAAAATAGAGGTTGGGTCTTTTAGACTCAAGGTAGGATTTACGCGTTATACATTGTTGTTCTGTAAAAATGGACTCAGTGACGGGAAGTGCATCACAGGCATCAGTGCCACAAGGGCTAACCCACAATGCCCACCCAATGAGTACCATATGTCCTGCCATTCAAACTGCTCCTTCAACACATATATACTCGTCATACTTCAAGATGCCGGGTTGTTGATTGCGCTATGCTCGCCGAGTCACATAGTTCATCTATGCTCCCCATCTATCTTCGCTTGTCGCCTACCTGCATCTCGAATTATTTAGAGTATAAAGCCAAATATTAGGTCAAACACTGAGCTGTAGGTAATATACTAGTAATACGTCAACTTGCAGCGTTATCGATTATGTTCCCATTTGTACTAGTTATATCGTTCTCTATGCTTCTAGCGATTTGTTCACTTGCTACCGAGAGCTGTGCTCTCAATTCGTTAGAGTATCGGACGAATTGACAGTTGATAAATTCAGTTATTTGGTGATACCAAACTAGCCTTATTAAGATGAGTAAAGAATACACTTAATGGCTACGGAATAAATCTTATCATTGGATTCATCAAATGTATGTAATGGCGTGAAAATTCATTATAAATTGGCATTAAATACCAAATCAACAGATAGCAGCATTAATTAATGGTTATTGAACATCAAATATAATCAATCAGTTTATAATTAATAATGGAAGTGTTTAAAGAATAAATGATCACTTGTTGATTAATATGCGTGCATCGATACTCGAATATTTTGGAACTGGTTCGCAAAAATACAAAATATTTCTCTAATTATTGTTGTTTTAAGAGATAGCTCATGACAATGATTAACGGTTTTATTTACGATAAAAAATAACTTATCACTAACAAACTTAGGTATCTAACAACAATGAATACCATGGAAAACGTTTTGACATTTTGGTTTGAGGAGTCAACACCAAAACAGTGGTTTGAAAAAAGCACAAAATTTGATGCAGTGATTACACAACGCTTTGCTGGCGTTTTGGATCGGGCTGCAAAAGGGGAGTTGGCATATTGGCGAATTTCGATTCGTGGTCGATTGGCAGAAATTATTGTACTCGATCAGTTCTCACGTAATATTTGGCGTGATACACCTAAAGCTTTTGCTCAAGACCAAATGGCATTAGTACTGGCTCAAGAAGCAATTAAACAGCCTGATTATAACTTATTGTCGTTGTCACAACGTAAATTTGTTTTGATGCCTTTTATGCATTCCGAATCCAGTTTTATTCATCAACAAGCGGTGGAGCTATTTCGCGGTTTAGGGGATGATAATACCTTGAATTATGAAATGCAGCATAAGGCAATTATTGATCGTTTTGGTCGTTATCCACATCGTAATGAGATAGTTGGACGTTTATCGACTAAAGAGGAGATCGCATTTCTCCAACAACCCAATTCGTCTTTTTAAGAGTAAATAGGTGAATCAATGGGGTATCTACAGTAAAGAGCCTGCAACAGCAGGCTCTTTGGTTTAACATGAAATTAAAAGAGGGGTTACATGGTGATTTGCCACAAATTATAGAAGGCAATACGGCCTGCTAGTTCAGCAAGTAGTACTGCGGCGGCACAAGTGGCTAAAGTGGCTTTTGGCGCACGTTGTTTTAATGCCATGCCGACAAAACCTGCTAATGCAATAACCAAAACAACGACTTGGAATCCCCAAAAACCAGTTTGTTCTGCACTTAGGGCCGGTCCACTTTCAGAAAGAAATGCTTGATATCCCGCACGGCTAGCGAAAATAACCACAGCACCAATTAAGAAAGAAGCAATCCCCAAACCACGAGCACCAATAGCAATTGCTAAAGCACCACCACCAACTAACATCGTCATCCACATCTGGAGTGTTGTGTAACCGGTGTTCCAATTAGCAATTGAGGCAATATTATAAACTTGTGGAATTGACCAAACAAAAGCCACACCAGTTACTACGGTAGCAATATTGGCTAGCTCACGCAGTAGTGGTTTTTTATAAAATAGAGTAAAGAACAGTGTCGCTGCTGCACAACCAACAAATATACCGCTCAAAAATGCTTCGTTACTCATTGGTGAGCGACCAACACCGAGCAGCATATTGAAGAAACGTAATGGCTGCCCAACGTGTAGGCCACCAATACCTAAACCAATCACAACGACAATGAAGGCTAGGATATTGGCATTTTTCAATTGTTTTTCATCAATTGAACCCATTTTTTTGCTTAGATAAGCCAGCAAAAATAAACCCGCAGCGGACTGACCCAGCACGGTGAAAAAAACGAGTGGTAGTTCATGCATTTTACACCTCCGCAGGGTTTTTCAGTTCGCCACTTTTATCGCCAGATGGTTTCGCATCTTTATGTGGCTTGATGACAATATTAGGGTTTGTGATACTCGGGTCTGGCATTGGAGCAATACCACACTCAGTGCCATGCAATTCACGTAGCACATTAATATCATCAAAATCTAATGCACGTTGTGGGCATGATTCAACACAGACGGGTTTCATGCCTTTGGCTACACGTTCATAACAGCCATCACATTTGCTCATCAATTTTTTCTTTTCATCGTACTGCGGTGCACCATATGGACAGCGTAACTCACAGTAACGACAGCCTACGCATACAGATTGGTCAACCACCACAAGGCCATCTTCCGCGCGTTTGTGCATGGCACCTGTCGGGCAGCCTTCAACGCAAGTGGGATTTGAACAATGGTTACAAGAGATCGACAAATAGTAGCTATACACATTTTGCTGCCAAATACCGTCTTGTTTTTGCCAACTCCCCCCACCAAACTCATAAACTCGGCGGAATTTAGGGCCTAAATCGAGATCTTTTTCATCCTTACAACTGACCTGACATGTTTTACAGCCAGTACATTTTGTGGAGTCAAAATAAAAGCCATACTGTTTCATAAATTAACTCCTTAAGCGCGTTTCACTTCAACAAGGTTTGTATGTTGTGGTGTTCCTTTTGCCAATGGGGAAGGAACTTGTGAGGTGAGGGTGTTGATACAGCCACCTGTATCTAATCCTGCTGTGTCTAATGTACGCCATGCGCCTTGTGGCACAGCGATCACCCCCGGTAATACGCGCTCAGTAACTTTAACTTGGATCTGAATACGACCACGGTCATTGAAAATCTCTGCAATATCACCGTTATTTAAACCACGCTCTTGAGCATCAACTGGGTTGAGCCAAAACTGATGCGGGATCGCCTCTCGTAGCATCTCAACGTTAAAATAACTTGAGTGAACGTGACCTTTATCGTGGAAACCTGTCATTAACAGAGGGAATTTTTGCTGACTACGTTGCTGTTCAACACCTTCTTTGTTGACACAGTATTCAGGAATAGCAGGGATACGCTGTCCTTCTGGTAGCTCCCAGTTTTTTACGCGTTCAGCTAATTGTTCTGAATAGATTTCGATTTTGCCTGATGGCGTTTTGAGTGGGTTTGCCACAGGGTCATCACGAAAATCTTTTAGTGCAATATATTTTGAGGTGTCAGCAAATTGACGATCAATAATGCCTCCGCCATTAGTTTCGCTAAACTCAGGTAAATGCGGCATTTTTTCACGCGTTTTGTTGTAGCAAAACTCAATCCACTCTTCATAGCTACGACCTTCGGTGAATTGATCTTTAACTCCCATTTTTTCAGCAATTTCAGCTAAGACATCGTAGTTAGGGCGGTTTTCCCACAGAGGCTCTATTGCATTTTGTAAGCGCACGAGATAGTGATAAGCACCACTCGCATAAGAGTTATTGATAAGGTCGTTAGTTTCAACCGGGGTTACGTCTGGTAATAATAGGTCAGCGTATTGTGCTGATGGAGTATTATGATTATCCCAGACTAAAATAAACTCACATTTTGATTCATCAGAAAGGATTTCATGGGTTTTATTCAAGTCAGCGTGTTGGTTACCAATGACGTTACTGGAATAGCACCACATAAACTTAATATCGTTATTCAGTTTATCGGCACCTTTAATACCCCCATTTTCAGCGGTCAGTTCTTTACCGCGAACAATCGCTTCAGTCCACATAAATGAAGGTAAGGTTGCCTTAACGGGGTTTGGTAAGCCGAAACCTGCAACAGGGTAAGCGACACTGTTGCCCCAAAGACCCGTGTTGGTACCAGGACGACCAATATTACCGGACATGATAGGGAGCATCATGATAGAACGACATGCTTGCTCACCATTTTCTGTACGCTGTAGCCCCCAACCTTGTGAAATCCATGCATGATTGGAGTTACCAATTTCGCGAGCGAGTTGAATAATGCGTGATACAGAAATACCGGTGAGTTGACTTGCCCATTCAGGCGTTTTCGCTATGCCATCAGGTCCATTACCTAAAATATAATCTTTATAAGAGGCATTGCGTGGTGCGGAAGCAGGTAGCGTGCTTTCATCCCAACCAACACAGTAATCTTTCAAGAAAGCTTCATCAGTTAAGCCTTCTTGGATCATCACATAACCTAATGCAGCCACTAATGCGGCGTCAGTTCCCGGATAAATAGGGATCCACTCTGCACCAAGTGTCGTGACACTGTCTGTACGACGAGGGTCAATAATGATCACTTTTGCTTTACTCTTATCGAGCGCATTTAAAGTCTCATAAAATTGACCACCACCTGACATACGCGTTTCTGCAAGGTTATGACCAAACATCACCACGAGATCAGAGTTTTGAATTTCAGATAATAATGATTCTTCAACACTACCGTACACATAAGGGGTGATTTCCATTAATTGTGCATAGGAATAGGTGCCGTAGTCACCGAGAAAACCACCGGTTAGGCTAAGCAGACGTTTACAAGCGGCGCGTCCGTGTAGGTTAGCTCCTGTTGAGCCTGTACCATATTGATAATAAATAGCATCGCTACCGTATTTATCTATCGTATATTTGAGTTTTTCGGCGATGATAGTGGTGGCTTCATCCCAACTGATCTTTTTGAATTTACCTTCGCCACGTTTACCCACACGTACCATCGGATATTTTAATCTGTCAGGATTGTATGTTTTCCAGCGTACTGAACGACCACGCAAACATGGACGAATTTGATGTTCGCCTAAAGTAGAATCGTCATACATGGTTTCGTTGGAAATTCGGCTGATAACGCCATCTTTTACATGAACTTTTAGTGGGCAGCGACTACCACAGTTCACTAAACAGGCGCTATAACTGATTTTCTCACTGATTTCATCAGGCATGATTTCTGGTGTTTTTGCTTGAGCAGCAAAAGGGAGACTGATTGAGCCCGCGACCGCTGCTGCGGTTGCAACTGTTGCGGAGGCTTGAATAAATTCGCGCCTGCTCAACTCTCCTAAATGAGTATTTTTAGTAGTTTTATGCATTGACATTGCCTATATGTAAAGATCGATATCACTTTCTTACTTTTCATGTTAAAAAAAGTCGCGAATAAGTAACATGACCTACATCAACAATATCCCTGATAAATGAAAGACTATTGATTATTATCGCTTTAATTTATAAAGAGTTTTTGGGTGATTAGACTGAATAGTCACATTTAAATTATCTATCGTTATATCATTAAATATATAGAGGAGGGCATTAAAGGCAGGAAAAGAGGGGTTTCCCCCTCTGTAGATATACTACTTAAGTTGTAATTATATAAGCTAAACTAACTAATTACTGGTGAGTATCGGATAGTGAAACTTGTTGACCGATAGCCCGCATATCAGTACCTGTTGGTGACTGATGAACACGTAAATCAAACTGTGGCAATATCGAAAAGATATGGTCAAAAATATCTGATTGGATCCGTTCGTATTCTACCCATGCCGTTGTGTTAGTGAAGGCGTAAATTTCAATCGGTAAACCATTGGAATCTGACTCAAGTTGCCTAACCATAATCGTCATTCCTTTATGTATATTTGGATGTGACTTCATATAGGCTTCAACATAGGCACGGAATGTCCCTATATTGGTGAGTCTGCGTTGATTAAGTGGCGTCGCTTTATCTTCAGGGATAGCAGAGTTGAATACGCTGATCTCAGAGATTTTATTATCCATATAAGGTTCAAGCAGATTGGCTTTTTCTAAAGAAGCGATCTCTTCTTGCCCAAGGAAATGGATACTGGTGGTATCTAGACGAACACTGCGTTTAATACGGCGACCACCTGATTCCGTCATTCCTTTCCAGTTTTTAAACGAATCAGAAATTAACGCGTAGGTAGGTATGGTTGTAACCGTATTATCCCAGTTCTGCACTTTAACGGTAGTTAAACCGATATCAACAACCGCGCCATCTGCACCATATTTCGGCATTTCTAGCCAATCACCAATATTAACCATATTGTTGGCGGACAGTTGAACCCCCGCAACCAGCCCCATGATTGGGTCCTTAAACACCAACATCATGACGGCGGTCATTGCACCTAAACCGCTGAGTAAAATCAGAGGGGATTTACCAATCAGCAATGCAATGATCATAATCGCAACCAGTACTGTTGCAATCAGTTTGACACTTTGAAAAATACCACGTAATGGCAAGTGAGCTGTTTTCGCTGCACGTTGTAATACGCTATGCAATATATCGAGAACAGAGTAAAAAGTTAGCAAACCGAAAAGCATACACCAAGCTTGCGAAGCAACAGTTAAAATCTGTTGAGGAGTAGAGCCTGCATGCAACCACAATACCGCTTGGATATTAACCACAACACCTTGAATAACAAAGGCGATTCGGTTAAATAAGCTAAATTGAGTTAATTGGCGTTGCCAACCTTGGCCTTTTTTCTGACCTTGCTTTTCTATGCGAGGTAAAATGATTTTATGTAAGATGAAATGCAAGATCAGCGCGACGACGATGATCAAACCTAGCACCATGAGAAGTGAAGCAATATCGGCATAATCTTGATTGAACTGGCGTACCCAGTCTAGCAGTTGCTGCTGCATGTTTTCTCCTTCTAATTGACATCAAATAGACTCGTCATAGTTCAAGTTGAAGCAGTCAATAGATGTACAAATCGCTGAGTTTTCTAGCGCTCCTAGCGATCATCATTTAGCGTTTAGCTACACCTCGAATTATTTAGAGTAGATGTATTAAGTGTTTAATGCGATAACCTACTGAGAAACAATAACATAAATTTAATAACACTTCATTGTTTATGGTTAAAAAAACTAAGGTAGTTAAAAATAAAAGTTAAAAATAAGCAAAAATAGATAAATATAAGTTATAAATAAATAGATATATCATCAGGCAGGATATTATAAATAGCGTGGCCTTATCAAGTCCAAATTTACTTATAATTACGTATTATGGGATAAATTCCGATTGTTGAAAGTTGTCAGCCCGACTAATTTAAGCGCAATGAGTCGCGGGAGACGTAATCATGAAACAAACAGCAATTAGCAAGTATTTACTTTCTGCTCTACTAATGATGAGTAGCGGGCTATTACCTTATACTGCACAAGCTGATCCAAAAGGTCATCATGGTGAAGGAAATGGGCGTCAGAAAAATTATTATGAGAACTCACACAACCATAAACACAATGAGCGCGGCAAAAAGCATCATGAAAAGAGATATTACCCAAATGAAGTTATCGTTGTTCAGCAACCAGTATCACCGGGATTTAATATTAATTTAAATTTTGGTTCAGTAAGACCAATAGCAGTTGATTATGGTATGACAGGCTATTCACGTTTACCTCCGGGGATTGCA
Source organism: Providencia sp. PROV236 (assembly GCF_033676985.1). NCBI lineage: Bacteria > Pseudomonadati > Pseudomonadota > Gammaproteobacteria > Enterobacterales > Morganellaceae > Providencia > Providencia sp. PROV236. The sequence continues at coordinate 1,830,712 of NZ_CP096297.1, forward strand.
AAACAGGTTATTGTGGGAAGACCTTTTCCACCCGGTATTGCTAAGCGACGTTTACCAAGGCATTTTGAATCACGTCTACCTGTTTATGATGGTTATGAATGGCGTATGAGTGGCCGTGATTTGGTGCTAATGGCGATAGGGACCGCAGTGGTTGTGAAAGTGATTGAGGACGTTTTTGAATAAAAAAACAGCCTTAAAGTCATTTAAGGCTGTATTGCAAAAAATGCAGATACTCATCATAACTGAAGTTAATTTGAGTCAAAAAACGCTAAAGATGAGGTAATAGGAAAACGTGGTCTTACATAAAACGTTTTGCAAGTAATTCAATGACTTCTTGAACATTGCTAATAAATTCTTTGATGGTATTCATGGAAGCTCCAAATGTTAGATTGTGATCTAGATCACTTGAGAGCATTCTAACTTTTAGAAGTGTAAAGTCAAGCATGTGGCTAAATAATTTTTTAATATTTAAAAATTATTTGATGGCAAGTGGGTGAGATTAAAATACCACTTGCCATCAATATACTCTTTCAGGCCGCTGACAAACGTATTCGGTTTGTCGGCGGTCTTGAAATAAACGAGGAAAATCAATTTATTGATTTTCGACTGGTCACACGGAGCGGGAAAAAACTCGTTTTTATCCCACTTCGTCAATGACTACATTATTTGGCGTTTTTCTTGAGTGCACCCGCTAGCAAGAATAGGTTAAAAGAGCTAAATAGTAACTCGATCCCGATAAATAATGTTAATAGGGTAATTGATGTTTGAGCGTTACCGCTAAGTAGCATGTAGGCAATGATAAAGTCTAAGATACCGATCAATATATTCATCATCCCCGCCGCTGAGCTAAATAACTTAGCACCAACAAAGAGACGGATTACCCCACCGATAATAAATAACACAGCTACAAATACCGCAAGAAATAGCAAACTCTGTAGTGGATCAGTAATAAACGCATAACCTAAGATAAGATAGGCAATACCTGCGATTAAGCTAAAAAATACTGAAACATTGGCATACAGGCGGTTGAAAACAATATTCAAAATTACGGCAACGCCACTGATTAATAACATGACACCAATTAACGAGCTAAAAGCGATACCTGATACGATGGGATTAGTAATACAAACTACGCCCCCGACTAACAATAGCAAGGCAACTAGATAAATAATGGTTCTATGGCCCTTTAACTGTGATTCGGCAAGATTTTTGAGTTGGTTCTGATTGAGATTAAGCATAATAAATTACTCCCTTACATCAAATAAAGAGTGATTGAATAGGGTGATTAGAATTAATGCTAAAAATATAGACCATTAGTAGGTAATTCAATAACTATTTCACAAAATTAATAAAAAATACCTATTGCTAATACTCGCTGTTATCGTTAAACATGACTAATTGAATCAATAAATGGCGCATCTGTAGAATTATTGCTCTAGTTTAGAGTTTTATCTGTTGGGATTTGAACTGATTTGCGAAGGAAACCAAAATTCATGGTCAGTTTAAGATAGAGATAGATAGTTAATGTTTTTTGATTTAAATGGATAACTCAATTGTAGGAAAGCCAGAAGTATTAACTCACTGGCTTTGAGAAAGGAATATAAAGTTTGAAGGCTATTTAATCTTCCCTTGCAAAAATTCTGATAGTGAAGATATTGTGGCCATTCCTTGGAGTGCTTGTAAGCTTTGTTGATGTAATTCAAGGGTTGCTGCGGCACAAAGTTCATCAATGACAGTTACTTGATAACCGAGGTCATGAGCCAAGCGGGCGCTACTCTGAATTGCCATTAATGTACTCACTCCTCCAAACAAGATGTGGTTAATATTATTTTCCTTTAACCAATGATCTAATTTATTGCCTGTAAAGGCACTAACACCTTTTTTTATCATAATCAGATCACGTAACTGGACATCTAATTCGTTGACCCATTGACAACCTACACTACTGAGTTTTAATGCCCCCAATGCTTTTGCGCGATTAAACATTGGCGAGCCAGCAGGGATATCATGATAATCATCCGCGAAGCCAACTTTGACCCAAATAATAGGAATATCGTTCTCGCGGGCATAAGCAGCTGCTTGATTAGATTTTTCAATCACATTACGTTCTTGAGTTTGTTGATAGCTGGTATTTGATAAACCATTTTTACCGACTATTTCTTCAATCAAGTCAATAATAATCAGAGCTTGTGACATGTGTTTTCCTTCAGTGAATACTTATTATCTAAATTTTAATCACCCAATGTGTAGGTATATCAACGTAGAAACATAAAGTATATCAACATTAAGGTAAATCAATAATGAAACCCACACCTTTTTTCTCTAAGCCGTCGGTTACACGGATCACCGCATTAATTTTGGTTGCTAAATTTTGTACGATTGAAAGTCCAAGTCCACTACCAATTTCGGTTGTTCCAGGTACTCGATAAAAACGAGAGAAAATAAGTTGGCGACTTTCATCGGGTATTCCTCGTCCATTGTCCTGTACTGTGATCGTGGCTCCAAAAGGGGTTAAGTCCTTAATGGTTATTTTGATTTTACCTTTTTTATCACTATATTTAATCGCATTTTCTAGCAAATTAGTAAAAATGGTGCTTAAGGCTAGTTTATCGGTGGTAATTAGAACACTATTGGGACTTTGTAACTCAATATCAATGTTCTGGTTAATTGCATGTGGTACATGTAATGAGGTGATATGGGAAATTAATGCGGGTAAGTCGATGAGCTCTTTGTTTAAGGGAAAATCTTCAGCTTCTAAGCGTGCTAAATCAATCAGCTGGTGGGACAATGATGCTGCGTGATTTAATGTCGCCTGCATATCTTTAATAATTTCTTCTTTTTCTTTTATATTTTGTATTTGCATGAGCAAATGGAGTTGAGCAATAACCGCGGCAATCGGAGTTCTTAACTCATGGGCAGCATCAGCCATAAAGCGTTTTTCACGTTGATTCGCAGAATCAACACGAGACATTAAATTATTAATTGCTGTAATAATAGGGCGAATTTCTTTGTATTGTTCTTTTACTGCTATTGGCGTTAGGTTACCGGGCTGACGGCTGGAAATAATGGTTGCCGCTTGCCTTAATGGCCGTAAGCTAAAATAAGCTGTAACAATGATGGCAATCAGCATAAGACCTAAAATAAATAATAAGGGAATGGCTGTCCCTTCAGCCGGACTGCCGATTATCGATTTGCGATCAAAATAGGATTCACCTAAGATCACTTGGATAGTGTGTGTATTATTCCATGCAACAGTGAAATGCCATTCAGGGTATTGTTTTTTTAAATGTTCGAATGTCGTTTCAGCTGAAATATTAATCTCATCACTATTACGATAAAGGACATCACTTTTGCTATTGCGAACGACCACGAAAGGTTTATAAGATACCTCTAATCCATTCTCCATCGCATCGGTATACATTTTTTGTAATGAGGTAGCGATTTGGTCAAAATATTCAGGATTGTTAGATACCGCACCTAGCGTATCCGCAAAACCCTGAGTCACTATTTTTTGTTGGCGATTAAAGTCATCGTCAATATCCGGTAGATAGAAAAATTGTAGCCAGCCAACAAATAGCGCCCACAATAAAACGACAGAGCTTATCTGTAAGAAAAAAGTATAGATAAAAAAGGATTTAACTTTCACTTGGTTGCGCTTCTTTTTTGAGTAAATAACCAATACCGCGGATCGTGATAATGCGGTCTTTACCTATTTTACGGCGTAAATTATGAATATGGACTTCGAGAGAATTGCTTTCAACTTTATCATCTAGCCCAAATAAGCGTTGTTCGAGATCGGCCTTACGCACCACATTATCGGCATTTTTTACCAATTCATATAATAATTGATATTCTTTACCTGAAAGTAATAGTAATTGCTCATTCAGTGATACTTGATGGTTTAATGGGTTTAGTTGGAGGTTATCCAGTTGCCAAATTTCAGAGGAAAACCCAGCCATACGGCGGCTGACTGCTTTGACTCGAGAAATCAACTCAGGCATTGCAAATGGTTTAGTTAAAAAATCATCCGCACCGGAATCTAGGCTAGTTACCAAATTATCCATTTGATTACGAGCGGTTAGGATAATAATTGGAATTGACTGGCCCGAATTTCTCCAGGCGATTAATGCTTCATTGCCATCACCGTCAGGTAAGCCTAAATCTAATAACATCAAGTCGAAATTACGTGTATTTAATTGATGTTTTGCGTCAGAAAGTAATCGAACCCATAGCGGGTTAAAGCCAGCCAACTCTAAACCACGGCATAGCGCTTTGCCTAGTTGAAGATCATCTTCAACTAATAAGATATTCATTTTATCACCTCTATAGACCTAGAGCGCGGTATCAATAGGTAGTCATTTATTAACGATTATAATCGTCATGTTTTAATTTGTCGTACTTTTCATTTGTGGATAGAAACGATGTCTATTCGTGCCCGTCACACAGTTTTCATCTTGTCAGCGCCGCCTCACTAACTTATTGCTTAGCGGCATCTCGAATTATATAGAGGTTAACCCGACAAAACTAATGGCGTCTTTAATAAATCCTTAAGGTTGGTTTAACCAATTTTTAAGGTAAGAAATATGAATAAGATTATTATCTTAGCACCTACTCAGTTATTGGAATAAAGAAAATGAAATTAAAACTAATTGAGATCCCTATTTTTGTGATGGTTATTTCCATTGCGTCGGTTTTAGTCGGGAAAAATATTGAACATACATCAAAAACATCACTATCAATGCTTTCATTGAAAGAAATTAATACCTGTAAAAGAGAGAAGCAGTGTATTACCACTGGAAAAATCACGGGTGGAATAAAAAGCGATCTTAACCCAATAAAAGAAATTAGAACTTTTATTCGTAAAAAAATATATTAATAAAATAATCTAGGATTTATTAATGAAAAGATTGAAAACGGTAGCAACGATTGTTGTAGGGCTATTGCCGCTTAGTAGCTCTATGGCAGGAGAAAGTGTTTTGGTATTAGGTGGCGGAGCTTCTTTTATGCCAGCCTATGAAGGATCAAGTAAATATTTGTTTTCACCGCTGATTGATTTGAATTATGGGTACATTTCTGATGATTATGGTGTATTCAGCATAGGTTTAGAGGGGGTTGAGTGGGCAATAGGAATAACAGAAAGTCTGACTTTTTCTAGCCGAATCGGTTATGACGCAGGTCGTGATGAAAAAATTGGTATTTTGGGAAGTAAAAATGAAGATCTCAAAGGAATGGGGGATCTTGATGGTTCAATGACCGTCGGTGCGGAAATTAATTACAGCATAAAGGATTACCAATTATACGCATCTGTTGATATGGCAACCTCAGATCGTAAATATGGTGGTCGTGATATTGGTCGAACGGTGAATGTAGAGTTAGGTGGGATAGGCTACTATCAAATAAATGATAAGTGGGATGTTGAATATACGCTGGCTACCGTGTGGGGAAATAAAGCATATAATCAAGCCTATTTTGGTGTTTCTAAACAACAAGCTAATCGCTCACGTTTTAATGAGTACGATGCAGGTAGTGGATTTAAAGATATTCATAGCGGCGCGATTTTAAATTATAACGTCAATGAAAATATGATCCTTTATACCGGCATTGGCGCTTATTACCTTGTTGGCGATGCAGCAAAAAGTTCGCTCACTGAACAACGTTTAGGCTGGGTAGGTCTAGGCGGTATTAGGTATACATTTTAGACTATCATTATAATTTAAAGCATCTATTGATAATGAAAGGAATGTTGAGTTAATGACCTCACATTCCTTTCATTGGTATTGAATGTGTGGGCTATTCCTCTGGATTTTGTTCAGGGATCCAGCCATCATCCATCCAAATTTCTTCTAATATTTCTTCAATGCGAACTTTATCTTGCGCTAATTTAGTTCCTGAAATATTAATGCGTTGGCCTGAACTAAAACCAACGCGAGTGACCATATCGGGATATTGCGGACTAAGCTTCCGTGCGACTTCAGCCTCTAGAGCTTGCAGCATCACATCACTTGGTTTTTGTGGTGCATTTTTATCAAATAAAATTTCAATGCGTAACATATTCACCTCAACTCAATACTGTATTGATATACAGTATTTTTAAATTGAGTGAGGGATAAAGTCAATATCTGGATGATAATATTTTTTATAATTTGAAAGGCATCTAAAATATAATGGAGGGGCTGTTAATTTATTTAATTAAAAACAGTAAGTTAAGATATTGGCTTGTTGATGAGATTAAAAAAAACCAGTTGCTAGCTGATTGAGTTTGGGTATGCTAACCATCATTATTTAACGAAATAAGAATGGGTTTAGCACGTAATGTTGATAGTAAAAAGACTGAGTAGTAAAGATACGTTAGAAATAGCCAATACCAATCATCTCTATGATTCAGCATTTCCAGCTTATGAAAAAAGAAGTTTTCAAGGGCGGCAATTGATCCTTAATCATCAAGATTATTATTTATACTATTTTACTGAGAACGAGGTATTTATAGGTTTTGTTGAGTGCTGGAAAATTAATGATTTTTATTATGTTGAGCACTTTGCCATATCTTCTAATCTACGAGGTAATGGATATGGGCAAAAAATATTGCAACTCCTGAGTAAGCAAGTGAACAATATTATTTTAGAAATCGATCCTGTTATAGATGAAATAAGCCGAAAAAGATTACGTTTTTATCAGCACTGTGGTTTTAAGCAAAATGAGTATCAGCATTTTCATCCAAGTTACCATACCGAGTTTGCACCACATCAATTAGAGGTTTTGAGCTTTCCAACCACTATTGATTGGCAAGTTTACCAACAATTTAATCAAAAACTTGCCGATGTGGTGATGGATCCTGCATTGCTATAGCAATAATAATCGGTCTATTGGTGAATTAATCTATTAATTTGCAGACATAAATTAATTCAGGATCATCGTCATCAAGGTTTTCAATAACTCCACTAGCTAAAAATTGTGTATGATTTAACAAGGCTTGCATAGCTGTATTAGATTGATTAGTGGAGGTAAATAGTTTGCTAGTTGTGCAAATGAGTTTGAGCTGATTAATCAGCTCAACGCCTAAACCAAGACGCCGAAATTGCTTGCTCACCATCAACATCTCAATAAATCCAAAATCAAAAAAGTGATAATGCAAAACAGCATAAGCATAAATTTGTGTTTCTTGTTCAATTAAATAACAATTTTTATCTGCTACCCACTGAGCAATTTTTAGTGCACGTTCGTGGGTTTTTATACTGTCAATCTCAATTAAGCCATCAATATCTTGTGGAGTTGCAAGGCGGAAGTGATTCAAAACAAGTTCCTATTGATAAAGTAACGCGATATCAGCCAACAAAGACTGAAATTTGTGTAAATATAGCTAAATAGAATATTTGAGTATGATGAATAATGATAGTGTGCATAGGATAAAAATAAATTTATTGGGGCTGTTATGAATCTATTTAACCAAGTTCTTAATAGTAAAAAGGTAGGATGGTTAATCACCATTATTGGTATCTATTTTACTGGTTTCCCAGCAGAAGATAAAAATCAACAAGATGAACGCAAGTAAGAGAATAGCGTATCTAAAAACGCAGTTGATGATTAATTATACTTATTCATATAATAACTCCATATAAACGAGGGAGTTAACCATGTCACAAAATATTTATGATAATCCACAGTTCTTTGCCGGTTATGCAACGTTACCTCGCTCTATTCATGGCTTAGCAGGTGCGCCAGAGTGGGAAAAAATGCAACAATTACTCCCCTCTCTTTCAGCTAAAAACGTGCTTGACCTTGGTTGTGGCTATGGGTGGTTTTGCCGATGGGCGGGTGTGCAACAGGCAAAATCGGTTACTGGACTTGATTTATCCAGTAAAATGTTAGCAAGAGCGATCGAGCTTACTCAAGATGATAATATAGTTTATCAACAAGCCGATTTAGAAACACTTTCGTTAGCTAAACAACAATTTGATTTAGTATATAGCTCGCTGACACTACATTATATCGTAAATATTTCATCTTTAATTTCAACTGTTTTCCAGTCACTTAAACCTGGCGGCCAGTTTGTATTTTCTGCTGAACATCCTATTTTTACTGCGGCTATCCATCAAGGTTGGTGTGTTGACAATGAAGGATATAAATCATGGCCTGTAAATCAATATCAGATAGAAGGTGATAGAAGGATGGACTGGTTTGCGGAAGGGGTAATAAAACAGCATCGTAAGTTATCCAGTTGGATAAATATGTTGGTTAAAACTGGTTTTGAAATCATTGAAATAGATGAGTGGGGGCCTACAGCTGCGCAAATTGCAGAAAATCCGTTACTTGAAGAAGAGCAAGAACGGCCAATGTTGTTTCTATTAAGTGTACGTAAACCACTTTAAACTGATCATCAGATAGAAGCTTTAGCATATAAGGGGTTGAGCTTCTATTTTTTCCATTGACGTCGTAAAAAAATAAAGAGAACTACGGCAATAATGATAAGTAAAAACCACGTTAAAGAAGAGTGTATCGGTAAGGCGAGTATCGCTGAACTAATAAAATATCCGCAAGAAACAATAATGACCCCCCATAAGGCTCCTCCCAAAATATTTAATATAAAAAATTTAAATGGATTAACTTTACTCGCTCCGATAATGATTGGGCCCACAGTTCTCAAGCCATAAGCAAAGCGAATAGCGATAATAATGAAATTTTCATGTTGACGGATCAATTGTTGGACACGATTGATTTTTTTCTGATGACGGTGAAATTTAGGTAAGATCTGAGAGCCAGCAAAGTAACCAACGTAAAATAAAACATTATCACTGACTATGCCCCCTAAAGCGGCAAATAACATCACCCAAGGGTAATAAAGTAATTGGTTATGAGCAGCAACGCCAGATAGAAAAGCGGCGGTCTCACCTTCTATCATGGCACCAAAAAAGGTAGCCCAATAACCATATTCTGTGATCCAATTTGTGAATTCTGCTGTCATTTTTACCTAATTAGTCTAAAAGAAACTCGCTGAAATATTGATACATAACCCTAATATTGCCATATTAAATACAAATGAAATAACGGACTGAAGTAATACTGCTCGGCGCATCGGGCTTGAGGCGATTTCCACATCAGCAGTTTGCGATGCTACTGCAATGGTAAAAGAAAAATACATAAAGTCCGAATATGTTGGGGCAAGGATCTCATCAGGAAAACGTAGCCATGGTTGTTGCTGATTTTCATTACTATAGTATAGGTGCGCATAATGCATCGTAAAGCCCGCAGGGAGTAATAGCCATGAAGAAATGAGTGTAGAAGCGGTGAGTGCATAGGGCACAAATTTATCGGTTTTCGGAAAGTCGCCATGTCCACCTAATGCAAAAAATAGTACCAGTAAACTGACACAACAACCAGCAACGAGGAAAAAAATCACCATACGAGCACTTTCATCTTCGACTTTAGTGATTTCTCGAATGTTCTTAGTTTTACGATTAATTATGCGAGCAAAAAGAAATAATAAATAGATCCAAGCAAATGCGTTCCAGCTTAGAATTAAGCACATCATGGTATTTTGGTAGGGAAGTAATGCAACAAAAGTCGCAACTGCAACAAATAAAGAAATAATAAAGCGAGGCCTTGAATGAAATGCATGATGAAAAAGATGAACTATTCGAAAGATGTAACGTAACATGATGCATTCCTTAACATGAACAAAATAATTTTATTATATCAAATGGTTGAAGTGATGTTGTAGAGAATTTACTGGTGCTCTTATTGATGGGATATACTGGATAAAGTTACATTTTTGCTATATATAAACTTCAATTAATCAATAACTGATGGTTAATACAATAGATTATATTGCTAAAAATTGAGGTAGTTTTCAAATAAATTGTTATACTAGCGAAACTATTTTATAGCCTCGTTTTGTGAATTTTTTATTAGTGAGTTATTTAGATCGTCTTTTTATGAATAAAATATTTTATGTCATTATTGCTTTATTTCTTCTTGGTTCTGCTTTTTTATTTGGTATGACATTAAATTATAAAGATGACATCAACATGATTGAACGTGTTGAACGTACAGTATTAGGTTATTTAGAAAATCCTAAATTAGAAACATTTAAGGATGTAAGTTACCATTTTAATAAAATCTCACATAATGGTGGAGAGGTTGGCTACGTTTGTGGATTTGTTTCACGACATTATGATTTTTCAAGGAAAACAGAAGATAAGCGTTTTATTGTCAAAACATATACTCGACCCGATGGTGCCATTAATATTTCTATACCTGTTATTGATGGGATAGATGAATTGTTGACAGAAGCCCAAGTGGATGGTCTATGGACTAAATATTGTGAAGCACCGGCCACCAAAGCGATCCAGTAACCTGAGTATGCTGAAATATTATATTGAACTTACTTAATATACTATTTTTCTATTAATAGAATAATAGTATCACTTCATTTCTATTTTTCATTATGCCAATCAGAAACACCATTTGATTAAGCATGGTTAATGTTGATTTAATCTGAGTGCGTTTCCTTTATAACTTACTCATGAATCATAATAGGCTTGTACACTAATCTATATTTCTGCGCGGGGCCTAATATGAGCTCTAAAAGAAAGGCAAAATCAGCGTAACCCAACCCGACTTTTAACCACCTCAAATTTTACCCACAAAAAAACCAACCCTAACAGGTTGGTTTCTCTATAAAAAATTGGTCGGCATGATAGGATTTGAACCTACGACCCCCGACACCCCATGACACCGATTGTAATATATTGATGCTATTGATTTGAAAGGAAAATAATTAATTGTGCTGGTTATGCAAACAGTGCATAATATGCAAAAACCACACTATACGAATCAATGAGTTAAGTTGACTTTTACCGCCCATTTTTAAGCTATTTCAAAGTGCGGAACTTGTACCCATTCAACGTGATTTTCAGTATAAATTTTTGTTGATTCAGCATCACTATGAGCCATCCTTGCTTGCGGATCGTAACCTTGATCTTTAAACATGAATGCTGCCAGCGCTCGTATTTCATGAAACGTTGGTCGCTCGTCCAATGGTAAATTAGCAGCAACACCAACACGATCTCTAAGCTCTGAGAAAGCACGACTAAGATAATCAGGAGCAACTTGAGTGGGATGGTTTACTCGCTTACTCATATTATTCGGAATTCGAATTGGTAGCCTATGCACAATGTAGGGGCTGGCTACATTGTCACGACTATTATCAATGATTTCTTTTAATTTTTTTCCGATGGGAATTGCCACATGAGACGCCTCTTTGTGCTGCACCTTCTGTCTGTGAATGTAGATCATACCGTAAATCCCGTCCTTTTCTTCATCAAACCAAACACAACCGCAGGTGTTATTTTTTGGGGTTTTAATATTGTATTTAATACGAGAAACCTCAAGTCGGGCTTGTGTTGTTTGTAGCGCTAGATCCATAGCTGTTCGCAACCAAGGCTCCGCTGATGCGCGGATCTTAATAAAATCACTGTAAGATAAACGACGTCGCTTTTTGCCGTCAACGCGCTTCATTTTTTTACGCTCTGCTGGATTGTCTAGCATAAGTGACTCATCCATCGCATAACTGAATATTTTCTTTAGAAAGCCAACTTTTCTATTTTGCACATTAGCTGAAGCTTCAGCGTGAAATTCGTTTATAAATCCGTTTACGTGCTCAAGCGTAACCTCGATCGGTGAGATATCATTGAAATAAGTCTTAACCCTTTCCAGATCGTTATTCCAATCGCTAAGAGTGCTTTCCGCCGGCTGTTCATCATTAACCATCCTGCCAAATAATTTATCTAGATGCTCAGAAAACGGAAGAGACTCGCCATTTTTACCGCCAGAATCTACAATTAAAGCATTAACAGAAACCATCTTTTCCGGTCTCATGATGTTGTTATATTCTTTTGCAATCGCGATCGCTTTTGCTTTATCTGCGCCAATGCTTTTGCGAACGCCATTCACTAGCGTAAAGCGATACTGCTTTTCCGCTTTGTCATAGTAGAGAAAGTCAGGCAAATGCCTGAACTCTCTTTTTCGTGGTCGACCTGCCATCAAGAAGCCCTTATTAAATCACTCACACATGATGAAATATCAGACTCAACTCCCCAGCGCTCGGAAGCATAAACCCATACAGAGCAATCAACGATCCTGCCCCTAACTTCGCCAATTTCAACCCAGCGCTTTATGGTTCTATTGTCTGGTATTGAGCCTTTTTCAAACTCTCTTTTAGCCCATGCGCTAGCTTTCATAAGTTTTCCACTAGACATAATTACCCCCACATCTGCCGCATACAGATTTAAATATCGTCGTTAACTGGTTTAATTAAATGCTGGTGGATAATAGACACATACTTAGCTTGATGAATTGCATCAGCTAAAGCATTGTGTTGCTCTCCTTCAAATTCGAGTGTTCGTTTAGGATCAATACCAGCGTTACGGCCTAGCTCTACAATCGTGCGTACATCTCGATTATTCCAGAATTTCCAAAACGGGTTAAAATCACATGCATCGTAAGCGCTAGCTAAGGCAACATTGTCAAAATCGCTACCGTTACCCCACACACATACATTGTCAGATAAATGTTCTTCAGCGAAAGCGGATAGGGCGAGTAGTGCCGATTGAATAGTTCTAGAATCTTCATCAACGATAGCGGCTCTAGCTTCACTACTTTGCTTCATCCACCACAGCACTGTATCAGCATCAATATGCATGCCGAGCTTTTCGCAACTGACCAGATCAACAGTCAAATAAAATTCGGGGCCTAATTCACCCGTCGAGGGTTCAAAAGCTACTGCACCAATCGAAACGATAGCTGCATTACTTTTGTTGCTCATCGTTTCCAGATCTAACATTAAGTGTTTATATTTCATTAAATTTCACCTTAAAAGTTTAGCCACAGACATTCGGTACGTTTTACAGAACCTGCGTGTCCATTTGCTGCTGTTGTCTTTGCTTCTTTTCGCCAGCCCGAGAGTTGGCCGTTATATAGATCGTTGTCATAACCACAAATAATAACTTTTCCTGAAAGCTGGCCAGCGACGGTTATTAATTGCTGGTGTCCCCATTCATTCATTTCGTACCGATATGTTTCGCTTCTCATGCTCCTTGTTTCGTGTAGATAAGGCGGATCAATAAAATGTAAAGTGCTGGCGGTGTCATGGTCTTTCATGCACTGAACAGCGTCACGATTCTCAATTAATACCCCTTGCATTCGTTCAACTACAGCGAGTAGGTTTTCTGGTGCCCGTGTCCATATTTTTTGTGCTGTCGCTGAATTACGTTTTGTGTCTAATCTAAACCCTGTTTTACCTTTCGTTGCACCGGCACTACCAAAACCCATAGTGGCACGCACAATTGTTTTACGCGCTCGTTCAATAGGGCAACCTGAAACATCATAAGCACAATTAAATTCAGTGCGTGAATAGGGCGTTAATAAGCAAGCATCAATAAGTTTTTCAGCTTGGTCTTTATCACGTAGAACGCGAAACAGATTTACTATTTCATCATCTAAATCGTTATAAACTTCAGCTTCAGAGCGAGGCTTACGTAAAAGAACCGATGCAGCACCACCAAACGGCTCAACATAACAACGATGATCTGGAAAGTGACTAATCACCCAAGGGGCAAGTCGAAACTTGCCGCCATGGTAACGGATTGCAGGATGTTTAATAGTTGTCATGTTCCACCTTTATTTGCTTAATTGCCTCCCTAACAGCATTTAATCGACCTTCCATGCGAGCATATTCTGGGTTAGGAACTGAAGGCCAGTTGTTGTACCAAGCATCGTCACCGAATAATTCAAGCAACTCACTGTCAACATAGTAGTCACAACAATCACGTTTAACGTTGTCAGACCTTTCGATTAAATTCCACCAATATCTAGCCTTTTCTTTGTCTATTTCATTATCCTTGTGTAGTTCGCTGACTTGTTTTTTTGCAAATGCAATATTTGCGTCATTATCATCATCTATTGTTGAATATAGATTTGGGGCCAACTTCATTATCCAGTAGTCATTATCAATGCTTAGTAAAAACTCAACTAAAGAGCACCCCATTGACCCCCAGTAGTATGAGTAAGAATCATTACTCTCATTTATTGTTACTTGCCCTCTGTTTTCGCCAAAATCTTCAAGATAAACATGAATAGGGTCGTGGCGATTTACACCTGTTATGACTAATTTAGTGACTTGTGATTGCTCTACTTTCATATCAACCACCTAAATAATAATTCTGTAAACTGAATTAACTGTTTGTATATAGCCATCAGTTAAATAAGTATCGATGTTGATAACTCGCGATGTTTGAATAGGGTCACCATCTTGAAAGCGTTTTTTCTTATCTGAATAAATATCACCCCAAGCACATTCACCGCGAATTGTACTTAGCTTTATATCTGCATCGAATTTAGGTATCGTTCCTGTTATCTGGTTATAGCGATAAATAAACATTGCTCTCGCTTGCATAGGGGATAGTGGGCTAACTGTAATTAAATCAGTTGCTGGGATACCGTCTAAAATTGGCCAGTAGTTGTTACCGTCAACATCTAAATCGCGACGTTCCGTAGCCAGCATTGTTAGATCTGCATAATGAACAACATCACTTAAATTTATTGGTAAAATCCACTTGAAAGTTATTACCTGTTGTACTCTGCGCTCAATTGCCTTGTATTCGGGTAACAGCGCTTTTAATGGGCTAGGCAAGTCTTTGCAATAGGCTTCCGATGCATCGTGCAGTAATGCTTCCAGCGCATATTCAGGTGGTACAATTTGACTCACATAAACGGAATGTTGAGCAACAGAATAGAATTGGCTGATTTGCCCAGCAAAGCGACATTCATTAGATAAACCTTGAGCGATATCTTCAATATAAATATCATCCATGGTGATATTAATGAAATCAAAATGCTTTCCAGTAAAAGTTGAAATATAAGACATGATTAATACTCCACACAAAATTTAGATAATAAGAGTCCGTCTCTTAATAAAGAGAGTTAAATTCCTTGGTGTTGGCTAAATTATTTAAAGCTTGGCTTCACCGCCAAGTGAATCAGTTAATGCTTTTATTAAAATATTTAATTCTGAAATAATTAAGAAGAAATCAGCATCGAAGCGTTGGTTGTAATCTTCCATACCAATATCATCATTGGTTTCTAAAAATGCAGCATCAAATTTAAGCTTAGATAAAATAAAACTATCATCAATACAGAATGTAACTCTATCTTCATAACCTAATGATAATTTAGTGACTAATTTACCAGCTTCAATATTTGTTTGAATTTCATCAGAGACTAAATCTTGTTTTGTGTATTTAGCGATCCCACCTTCTTCAAGAATGGCTTTCATTTCTGATTGCTCACCAAAAACAAAGCCTTTTGGTAATTGCCCGCTTCTAACCCATTCTGTTAGTGTTAATTCAATAGGGTCTTTCATTGTTAGCGGCACTATTGGCAGGGAGCCAAGAGCCTTACGTATCATCGCAAAACACTCTTCAGCACGTCGGTGAGACGATACTAGCGCAGCAATGAAGCCATCAGTAAGATTAACCCATACATCGAAACGGGTATACTTAGAGAACGCACGAGGTAACAGTTCCTGAATTACTTCATCTTTAATTGCTTGGCGTTCAGTTTTCTTTAATCTTCTACCCTGATCCGCTTCTAATTTTTCAATTTTTTTGTTTAACGCATTGTTAATAACGGGAGTTGGTAGCATTTTCTCTTCTTTATAAAGAGAAATAAGCATCTGGTCATTTACTCGATGAGTTAAACACTCAGATTTACCGATCCCCAGCGGTGGAATAAAACCAAATTGAGACATATCCAGCGAGCTACAAGGTTTATATTTAAAAGGCAATAACTGTTCTTCGAGATTATTAAAATCAATATCGCGAGTTATACGATAAATGATGAGGTTTTTAACATTAAAAGTACTCATGTGATAATCCTTGGATATAATTAATCCTGTTTTTCACCACAGAAAGGGCAGTGAGACATTTTTACGTTGGTATCAAGTCGAGTTAAGTTCTTTGACATTTCACCGTTTTTCTTCTTTGCTCGATAAGCAAATTTGTAATTAAGCATTACAAAAAACTTGCCAGCTGAAAAATCAAGCATTTTATTATCCCAGCCTGTTTCGGTATCAGAAATAACTCCACCTTCAGTTACTTTCAGAGCTAATTTGGAATTTAACTCCTTGGCAACTCTGTTCATACAATCACACATACTTATGTCCTCAATAATTAACTCCACACAATAAATAAGACCACCGGCAATCATTAATTAACTTACCTAGCGTGAACTGACTATGCGCCAGTGGCCTTATGTATTGAGTAAAAAAGTGGCGGTTTGTCACCGCCAAAGCGAGCAATGGCAATTAGTTAGTAATTTCGTTCTTTTTCTCTGCTTGTATTCTTAAATAGATTTCTTCTCGATGAACCCCAACATCTTTTGGTGCATTGATCCCCATCCGTACTTGATTACCTTTAACACCTAAAACAGTAACCGTAATATCATCACCAATATTAAGAATCTCACCGACCCTTCGAGTTAAAATAAGCATTTCATCCCTCTCTATTACTCCACACAGTTAAAAGGCTGCCTGATTATTTAGCCACATCAGGCGGCTGTGGTATTCTTGGTGTTACCACAACAACCAAGAGAATTTTAAAGTGCAAGATAAAAACTTAAATGATTATCCAAGTGATGTACGTATTGCTGGCCTTGAAATGCTATTTAATTTATTAATTTCATCACAAACTGATGAACAAAAAGCCAAGTTCTCAGCGACTGCACTGGAGCTCATTAAAGTCATTAAACTATCTCCTGACGAAGTAAGAGTTAATGGCCTAGAAGATTATTTGGCTAATGTTTTAGAAAGGGCCATTGAGCTATAAGTAGTCATTCCTAAGCCACCAGCAATTTTTCGTGCTGTGGCTTTTATCTTATCTCTGGTATTATCATCATTCATTAAATCAATGATTTTCTGGTACTTACATTCATTACCCATACCATTACTCCACACATTACATCTAATTAAGCGCTAACAGTAACCGCACACATATCCATGCACTCTGCAATTTCTTCGTCGAGCTTTTCGAGTTCAGCTTGCTTGGTATCGCGATCAGCTTGCAGTCGTTTAAGTTGATTAATCAGTTTGGCCTTTGTGAGGATCCATTCGCGGACATCATCCTGCGACATTGGCACGCTAAAAGTTACGATTGGTTCGTTTGAATTGGTTTGCATAATCTGACCTCATTAATGAAAGTTGTTATTAATTGTTTTTTCCTAAACATCTTTAAGTTGTAATTTAGTTGTATTTAATGTTCTTGTCAACAACTTTATGTTGTTTGATTTAATTTAAAGAAAATTAAAGGATATACAAATAAATAGGAGAAACTATGAACATCAACCCGGCTTTCAACTACAAAAGAAATCGAGACAAGTTATTTGCTAACCTGATTTCGATTATTGATGGCGTTTTGTCAGATTGCGAACTTTCAGATTCTGAGATTTTATATATCACGACATGGCTTTCCGATTCTGAAGTGATTTCTAGCAATCCATTTGTAATGCTTTTACAGGAGAGGATATCAAGGGTTTTAGAGGATGGAGTGATAACTGCCGAAGAAAGGCAAGAGATAAAGCAGACGCTATTAGATGTGCAGCGGGCTATAATGGACATGCCTAATATCGATTTGTACTCTAAAGAGTCAGATATTAATCTGCTGAATGGGCTCTGCAAAGGGATCGTTGCAGACAAGGATTTAAGTATAGATGAAATTAACTACTTAGATTGGTGGTTAACTCAAAATGGGGTGTTGAAAAGAAATTATCCCGGAAAGCATTTATATCAATTAGTTAAAACAATCAAGGAAGATGGAGTTATAGATCAAAATGAAAGCGATTTACTATATAAAGCTTTGGTTGACTTTTCAGGTACTGATTTAAATACTGGGATTGTTGATGGTCTATCATGTCAATTACCATGTGACGATATTGATTCCCTAGATCTATACGGAGCGTCTTTTTGCCTAACAGGAAACTTTGTTTTAGGCAAAAGGTCTATCGTATCAAAAATGATAGAGGATGCTGGAGGCTCCGTTACTGGTAGGGTGACCCAGTCTACAGATTACTTAGTAATAGGAGGGTTATCCTCACGAGACTGGCGATATTCAACACACGGAAGAAAAATAGAAAAAGCTATTGATGATAGAGATAGCGGTAAGTCCAGTGTGAAAATTACGACTGAAGATATCTTAATGAAATACTTACCAGCTTCTTGATGACCAAAAAACCCTGCCAATTACATGAACTCTGACGACAGACTCACTTCTAGGTACCTGTTCGTCAGGGTACTCATCTTTATTAAAGCTCCGTATGATAAGCCCGCCGTCGGGTCTATATACGAGGATTTTTACACGCAACAGCACCCCATCCCTTATAGCGTAAAGATCACCATCTTTAATTTTTTTATTGCTAATATCAATAGCTACTAGATCACCGCCATTTAGTACAGGGTAAAGGCTATTGCCTACTATTTTAACGATTCTAGCGTTGCTAGCACTAACGCCGTATTTACGTAGCTCATCCCTACGGAATGGATATGTGTACTCTTCCGATTCAACGACTTCAGCATTAGCTCCGCAGCCAGCGGCAAGTTCAATATCTAGCACAGGTATATCCACAAAATCAGCATCACTATATACAGAAACATCCTCCCATTCTTTTACTTCAAAGTCGGTCTTCTTTCCATTTTCGTCGCGAACACCAAATTGAAGCCAATGAGCGGAAACATTTACAGCCTTAGCAATGTCAGCAATTCTCCTAGGAGCGTTAGTTTGGCCTGATTCGATTTTTTGTATTGATTGCTGGCTAACACCAACTTTCTCAGCAAGATCTGCTTGGCTCATTCCCGCTTTTATTCTTGCCTCTAACAACCTTTTAGCTATCGACATTATATTCCCTCCCTCGTATTTGTATTTTACAACTTTAAGTGTTGAAGTTTCCAACATCTAAAAGTTGTCAAAGTTGTTATTCTGGATTAATATAAAGTTGTTAATAACAACTTAGGGGGAGTTATGGTGCACGTAACCAATGAATCATGCATTACTGGATTGCAGGCTGCAATAAATGCAGCTGGTGGACAAACGCAGTTAGCAAAGCGTATTAGCGAGCTTCTAAATAAACCAGTAAAGCAACAACAAATATGGAATTGGCTCAACAGAAATAAAAGAGTTCCCGCCGATAAAGTGCTTGTTGTCGAGCAAGCGTCAGGTATTTCAAGAAGTAAATTACGCCCTGATTTATATCCATAACAATTAAAAGTTGTTATCAAATTTATCAGAGGAAAGTCGCTAAGTTAACTACAAGAATAACAACGGAATTGTAGATATGTGCAAACAAACACTAAAAGAAGTTGTGAAAGAGATGTGCAGAGCATATCCCGGTGGGCGTTCAGCAATGGCTGGTGCTTTGGGTATTTCTGAAACGACTTTCAACAATAAGTTGTATGAAAAAAATGGCTGCCGCTTCTTTGAGCACGATGAACTTGAAGCTATGGAAGAGTTATCTGGCACTCAATTGCTGGTGGCCTATCACATGGAACGACACTCAATTGTACCAGCAACAAAAGTAGAGCCAGAAAACTTAGATGCAGTGGAACTCTTTGAAATACGTATGAACCTTGGGGCTATGCAGGGTGCGCTATCCGTTCTGATTCAAAACAGCATTTCTGATGGTGTTCTTACTGACGAAGAGATTAAGGCAATAGATCGCAAATTAGCTAAGGTTTTTGGTTACGCAGCTGGCTTCATTGAATCACTGAAAACTGTGTACGGGATTAAAAAATGATGAATAGAGCTAGAAAGGGTGACGCTCAGGATATGCGGTCCCGAGCGTCGAGTGCTAACAACTTTTTGTGTGGAGTAATTAGCATGAGTAGTTTAGCGCACTTAAGCCACAAAAAGCAATTTCGTTGTTTACCTGTTGGTAAGCATGGTGCGTTTCAATATGTAGAGATCATAACTTCAGTTGCTTTATTTGGAAACTACCAAATAAAGCAGCAGTTGGTAGATAGCAAAGAGTTAAAAACAAGCTGGGCTGATTTCTACTATCAAAGCGGGAGTGAGGTCGGTGAGCAATGAAAAACACAAAAACATTAATCGCTACTTCAGAGATAAGCGCGGCGTTGTCGTTAAAGTCATTGAGTGGGATCCGCATAAGCAGCGTGTCATTTTCATGTGGGGCAATTACCCGCATCCCTGTTTTGAGCCACTTGAACAATTCAAAAAATATTATACAGAAGTTAAGTAGGTAGCAGCATGAGCGTAAAACTATCAAGTTATGTATGGGATGGCTGCGCAAGTGCAGGTTTGAAAATAACCTCTGTTGCGATTATGGCCCGACTTGCTGACTTTTCAAATGATGAGGGTATTTGTTGGCCTTCGGTTCCCACTATTGCGCGTCAAATTGGCGCTGGCGAAAGCACAGTAAGAACAGCAATTAAAGAGCTTGAAAAGAATGGCTGGTTATCAAGAGAAAAGCGGCGCAAGGGAAATCGTAATGCTAGCAACATCTATCAACTGAATGTTGAAAAATTATTCTTAGCTGCAAGGGCTGCATTTCCTCAACCAGCAGATTCTGACACCTCAAAACCTGACGCGTCAAATTCTGTTGCATCAAATTCTGCCCCATCAGAATCAAGCAAAAATAACCGTTTTGACCCGCCAGAATCTGGGGGCGATCCGTCAGTAACTTCAAAACAAGATCCATCAGTAACTAACTCTTCGTCGCAGAATTC
This sequence comes from Providencia sp. PROV236, assembly GCF_033676985.1. NCBI lineage: Bacteria > Pseudomonadati > Pseudomonadota > Gammaproteobacteria > Enterobacterales > Morganellaceae > Providencia > Providencia sp. PROV236. Next base: position 1,851,494 of record NZ_CP096297.1, read on the forward strand.
TGGCGAATTAAGCGACAAGTCTAAAAGTGATTTTTTAAAACGTTGTCCAGAGGCGGTGATTTACAGCTCAAATCTTCAAAAATGGGGCACTGCTGATGATCTCAAATGCGCAGAGTGGCTATTCAACCGCAAGCGTGAAGTATTTCAAGAACTTGGCTTGAAGGCTCCGAAGGCACCAAATTTTACAGACTGGGCTAACGATGTTCGCTTAATGCGTGAAATCGATGGTCATTCACACAAAGAAATTTGTCAATTCTACAAGCGTGTAACTCTCGATGACTTTTGGAAAAGGAATGTCCAATGCCCAAGAACGCTGCGCAGCCAGTGGGATGATCTAACCCTGCGATTGGCAGGTGAGCAAAAAGTCAGCATCGATACAGTCGCACGTGACGAAGCATTTACACGGATCATTGGCTCGCGTTCAAAACCGCAGGGTCGCATCGAGGAAATAGCCGCAGCACTGGCTGGAAAAACAGGTATTCGTACGATGAAAGAATTCCAAGGCCGTCAAACGTGGATCAGCATCTGGAAGCAAGCAACAGAACAAGCGGCGCAGGAGGCAATAGCATGATGCACAGTGAATCTAAAGAAATTTACGGAGCTAATGTTTTTGGTCTAGTTGCCCTGTTTTGTCATGTTTTTCCACACCGCCAAACAACTCGCAAATTACAGCGAGAGTGGGTTGAAGAGCGCAAGACTTGTGCAGAGCTAAAACAATCTGGTTGGGGTTATGTAGACTTCGAATATCGTTACAAAAATATTCGTCAATTAGCCAAAAGCCACCAGCAGCGAGGTGCTATCTAATGGCTGTTTATTCAAGCAATACCGCACCTGAAGATAAAGATTGCTGGCAAACACCTCAGTGGCTATTTGAGGCTTTAACACTTGAATTTGGCTTCTGGTTAGATGCTGCGGCAAATGAACACAATGCCCTGTGTCCATACTTCCTAAACATAGAGCAGGATGCATTACAAAATGATTGGGTAAGTTGTGGCGCCATATGGTGCAACCCCCCTTACAGCAAGATTAAACCGTGGATCGCTAAAGCTGCGGAACAATGCACAAAGCAAAACCAGCCAATAGTGATGTTATTGCCAGCGGATAAATCAACATCCTGGTACTCATTGGCACTAAAAAGTGTTGATGAAATCAGAACAATCATTGATGGCCGTATTAATTTTGTTGATCCCAACACAGGTGAAGAAAAAAAGGGTAACAGCAAAGGCTCAATTCTTCTTATCTGGCGTCCATTTGTAGAGCCAAGAGCTATTGGTACCCACGTTTCCAAAAATCGCCTGATGGAGATTGGTAAAGCGATTTTAGGAGCAGATGTATGAGACTTATTGGTGAAAGTATTTATTTGCGTAACCTTGTAGTGATCATGGCATTTAAAGATAAAGGCCCATTTACAGTTGATGACATGCATCGGCTAACGAAATTAAACCGCTGTGAATGTCAAGAATCCATTAGGCTCTTGCTACCAATAGGAGCCATACAACGGGTCAGCAAGTGTAATGACACAAGGGGTGTTTCTGTTTATCACTATCACGTGGCTCCTAATGCGGAAAGTCTGCTAAATAGTGTAAGAAGATCAGTTAGAAAAGCGTCTGCTCAAAAAGTAACGAAAAAAAAGGTGAAACACAGCCCGAAAAAGCCAAGTAATGATGACCCCTGTGGCTACAAAGTCGTTAAAAAGGCGGATGTGTCTGGAATGGGATGGTCATACCTGAACCATTTGGATCAATTACTAGCAGGGGTGAGGGTATGAGTAAAAAATGCATGTTCTGCGGTGGTGAAGCTGATCTACTATGCGATAGTGTTCTTTGCTACATCGGTGAAAAGAATGATAGCGGGGCATTACTCCGCTTTACATCTGCCTATACTTGTGACGCTCCTATGTGCGCTGCTTGCTCAACATTCCACGGAAATTTTCATTGGAAAAAAAGTAATTCTGGCGGCTTTTCATCTATTGATTACTGTCCCATTTGTGAGAGCCAAGAGTTTGGATTTGGGCGTAGATATGTTTTCTCTGAAATTGAGCAAGTGAAAGTGCATCGTCAGGCGCATTATTTAAAATTCAAGTCATCGAAAGGGCTTCATTTGGAAGCTGTTATGGGAGGTGGGCAAATATGTCTGGATCTTTAAGTTTCATATTACCTTTTCCTCCTAGCGTTAATGCATGCTGGCGAACTGTTCGTGGCACTATGATCATTAGTGACAAGGGGCGCAAGTTCCGCGCTAATGCAATAGCGGCGGTATATGAACAATTAAGAAAAAAGCCAACCGCAATAGTGGGTGATGTTTCAGTTATTGTGAAAATGTACCCACCTACACGGCACAGGAGAGATATTGATAATTACCTTAAAGCGCCATTTGATGCATTGACTTACGCTAACGTCTGGAATGATGACGAACAAGTTAAACATGTTGACATGAGGTGGTGTGAGGTCGTGAAGGGCGGGCGCTTTGAAATCACAATAAATCACTACAACGGGGAGGTTGCATGACAAACGGCTGGATCCTCCCTGCGACTATTGTGCCTGATATGGGAATTGTGATGTTTAAGCCTGGTGTAAATCAATTGGCTGACTTTAACGGCTTAATGCAGATAACACCCGCTTCGAGTGAATCGAACAAATCAGGCAAGGTCACACATAAACAAGCTTTACTTGATGATAAGCGATTGTTTCCATTTTTTAGAAATAGAGATGTATTTGCTAAAACTGGTGGAATCGAGGCATTAAAAGGGCGTATTAAACAGAACGTTAATTATTGCCAAATTCGTGATGATAACGATGACTATCATCATCACGAACTAACAATAACGAAGAACGGTAATCATTATGTTCGCACTTGTTGGTCACATGACAATCAATTACGTGAAAATCCCGCGCTTTATAATGCGTCATCAATAGCGAAGGATAATTACTATCAAAATATACTGTGGGCAGTCGGTGAGGGATTATGTTACCCGAAAGGCACCCCTCTATCGTTGGGTGACTTGTTCACATGGACTGTTCAGCATCAAATTTCGCATTTATTACCTGATGAAATATTAAAGCGACTTTTAGGTATTGGCATTACTCCGTCACATGATGGTCCTATCTATACGCCGAGTGAAATAGCTATAGAGAAAACTAAGGCGTTACTGCCGCTGCAAGTAGACCCCGATCCACCAGCACTGTATTTAAAAAATCCTAAGCGGTATCGATGGGAAAATAAAAACCTGCTTCAAATTATTAAAAAACTGCCTTGCTGCGTGTGTGGTAACCCTGCCGATGATGCACATCATATTGTCGGATATGGCCTGAGCGGAATGGGTACTAAGGCCCACGATTGGTATGTGATACCCCTATGTCGCGGTCATCACGACGAACTACATAGGGATCCGGTCAAGTGGGAACAAAAATACGGCTATCAATTAGATTTTCATCGTCAGTGCTTTGATCGGCTATTCGGTCTTGGCGTGTTTGGTTAATGCGTTGTGCGGAACGCAGGAGATTTTTTGCATGAGAGATATTCAGTTAGTATTAGAAAAGTGGGCTGGCTGGGCGAGTGATAATCCGGGTGTTGATTATTCCCATATTGCAGCAGGTTTTAAAGGTTTAATTGCAAACAAAGAGCCATCAAGGGAATCATGCAGCGATGATGATGGAATAACCATCGACAGTGTTATCGCTAAGCTGAGACAGGTTCGAAAAGAAGAAGAATTAGATTTGATAGTGCTACATTACCTTTACGGCGTATCTAAGCGAAGTATTGCCAAAGAATGGAAAATGAGTGAAGGGCGGATTAGGCAAATGATGCAAGTCGCAGAGGGCTTTGTTGATGGTTGTCTAGCTATGCTGGGGGTAACCCTAGAAATGGATTCTGAGGTTATTGATAAAGTAAAAGTGCTAGATAGTAAAAAAGTATTAGTGCGCTACGCAAATTCGATGTTATTGTGATAAGAGTGAATACGTTGTCACCTAACTTATAGAATGAAACCTCGCCATTTGTGCGGGGTTTTTTGCTTTATAAGCAAATAGAACTTGCTGTTACGTTTGGTCAGAGTTACATGTGTAGTTATGCACAATAACTGACCAGAGGTTTAAAAATATCATGTTAAAGCAGTGTGATATGACAGAAAAGGCAACGCTTGTATTTAATACAGTTACAGATGAACCAGCTACAGTAGGTGAAATCGCATGGCTTAGTAATCTAACAGATTCATGCTGCCGATTAATACTGACACAATTAGCAATGGCTGGATTAATCAAAGAAAACATCAAAGAAAGTACATATCAAAATATCTAGCACTGTGAAAATGGGCGGCTGGTGGGTGTTGGTAGCACCCTACCAGCCATTCGCCCGTTGAGATAAGGATCACGGACAAACTAAAGCCCACTGCTTATGTGCACAAAGCAAGTGAAGCTTATCAAAAAAGGTTTCCCTGATCTATGAAAAATACTGTAAATTTAAACAGTGTCAATTTAGTCAATGATGACTCACTCAGCTATATAAAAACACTTCCCGACAACTGTATTGATTTAATCGCAACTGACCCGCCATACTTCCAAGTAAAGGCCTGTAGTTGGGACAATCAGTGGGAAAATGTCACGTCTTATCTATTATGGCTTGATGAAATGCTGGCGGAGTTTTGGCGAGTCTTGAAGCCTAACGGTAGCTTATATATGTTTTGTGGGTCAAAGCTTGCAGCTGATACTGAAATATTAGTGCGTGAACGGTTTAACGTTTTAAATCATATCATCTGGGCTAAACCATCTGGGCCATGGCGAAGAGCGTGCAAAGCTGATCTGCGTAGTTTTTTTCCAAGCACGGAACGCATTATATTTGCAGAACACTACCAAAGCCCTTACAGGGGGAAAGGTAGTGAATATCTGCAACAACGTCGTGAACTTAAAGAAAACGTGCTTAAGCCACTGATTGAATATTTCAAACAAGCTCGTGATACGCTGGGAATAACAGCAAAAGAAATCCACAAAGCAACGGGGAAGCAAATGGCCTCCCATTGGTTTGGTTATAGCCAGTGGCAGCTACCAAGCGAAACAGATTATTTGAAGTTGCAAGAGTTGTTCAGGCGCGTAGCTGAGGAGAAGTTAAGTCATAACCCACTAAGCCGAGAGCATGCCGATCTAGCGAGTGAGCAAAATGCGCTAAGGCGTGAATATCATGAGTTAGCAGAACAATATCAATTATTACGCCGTCCTTTCTCTGTTACTGTTGATGTTCCTTATACCGATGTGTGGACATATCCACCAGTGCAGTATTACCCCGGCAAACATCCATGTGAAAAGCCTGCGGCGATGATGGAACACATTATCAATAGTAGTAGCCGTGAGGGTGATATTGTCGCTGATTTCTTCATGGGGTCTGGCGCAACAATAAAAGCAGCATTAAAACTTAATCGTCGTGTTATTGGTGTTGAGCTAGAAACAGACCGCTTTGAGCAAACCAAGTTAGAGATAGAAGTGCCCATCAACTTGTGACTAATTTTTACATGTGAACCCTCCGGAATTTCCGGATAGTTCACATACTCGGCTATTCTGAACAACTGCGTGATTTACGCTTTCTTGTGTGAGTTCTCTCTCTTTTGAAAATGCGCTTGTAATCATCATCAGTGTATGTGTCGTATTGTTTTCTAGAGTATAAGATTGATTGCTCATGTAGAGCGCTATCATTTTTAATCTGCTGCCAACGTTTCTTTGCATTAAAGTGCTCTTTTTTGATTTGAGACTCAGATGACCTGCATTTTTTTAGAGTCAATCTAGCTCTTTCTCTGAAAACTGAAAGCAAAGCGGGGTCGCTATTTAGTCTATCTCTTAGTTTAGTTAAATATGATGCGCGAGTGTTTTTAAATTCTTCAGTATGTTTGATTGAGTGATAGCGCTTTTTCTCTTTTTCACTATTCCTGATTTTTGCACATTTTTCGCTGCAAGTAGCAGAGATTCGACCCGATTTATATTTTATTCTAGATCCGCATACTTCACAGATGCCACCCTTGCAATAGCTGCACATCAATCGACCCTTGTAGGTCGGTTTTGTTATTGTTCGGGGAAACAGTTCTTCTACGCCGCAATCACAGCGGCATAGAATCTGAGAATTAGGGGAATCTTTTATTATTGTAAGTTTGCCGAACTTTTGGCCTGTTCTATCAGTCTTCATCATTAATTATTTCACTTTGACGCCAATTGTCAGCCGTTGCTTCTGCAAGCAAGCTTGCAGCTATAGACTGTGATAGCCTCCATTTAATAACACTACGAACACCAGAAGCCTTTCCATACTCATCTAAAGAATCGAAATACTGGTAATTATAGTGTGAAAGGTCAGGCTCAACGCTAAGCAGTTCAGTGCGAGTCAACGCGAGCATTTGCATTTGCTCTACAATATCAGACGGAATGGAGCGATCGCCTTTTTCCCACCGTTGCCACGTTCTTGTTTCAGCTTTTGCTATATGCTCTGCTGCTTCGGACTGGGAAAGGAACAACAGCTGGCGAAGCTGCTTGAGTTCTAAATTAGTCATGTTGATACCTATAGTGAAAGGGGCGTATAGCCCCTAAATATTATGCGTTAACCCAAGACTTGCCTGATTCTTTAAAAGCAATTAAAGCGCCATTTTCATGTTCTATTTTAAGCGTTGTGCCTTGGAATGATTGATTGCGTGATGCAAAGCGTTTCGCCTGAGTTAGCGTTTCACCCTCGAATTTGATGCCTTCGCGGTCTGAATTAACGTTTTGAGTTTCTTTGATGATGTAGATAGTAGTCATAATATTCTCACTTAGTTGAGTTGGGTTTGCCTTATTGCCTACCCGATGAATATATTATGGTCGCGAACGCGACCAATTGCAAGCGATATTATGAATTTTATTTATATAACCTAATTTCTGAGAAGTAAGTCACATTCAAGAGGTCGCCTAGTGCGGCCTTTTCGTATACAGCCCCCGCAAATCACACTCAACATGTTTAATTACTGCAATTTTGCGGTGGGCTATCTATTAACTAAATTCCTCCAACGTAGGGGGTGAGTATGAAATGTATGAATAACACTCCTGATTGGCTGGATCATCTACTTAGTTGGCTATCTTCAGCAAAAGAGCAAGCAGCTGCGGCTGGTCTAGCTGGAACCGTTGCAATACTGCGTGGCATGTATAACGGAGGTGGCTGGAAAAAGACCCTGCTAGATGGTGCGCTATGTGCATTCTTCGGATGGTTCGCTAAAGACTTGCTAGCAGCTATGGGGATGAACCCTGAGTTTGCTTATTTCACTAGCGTACTGATTGGTTACTGGGGCGTAGAAACGCTGAGTAAAATGATTAAGGGTAAGGCAGGAGTGAATAATGACTGAACCTAAATGGCTAACTGAAGCTAGAAAAGAAATTGGTGTGTCTGAGCATACCACTGAAGGCTCTAAAGCAGTCGACCAAATGTGGATTGATAGCAAGTTGCGCGGACTAGTTGGTACTGCGCGTAAAGTGCCGTGGTGTGCTGGATTCGTCAATGCCATGTTAGAGCGTGCTGGTATTAAATCTCCTCGCAAAGATGCTTCGAGTTCATACGATACTTTCGGGCAAAAGCTAACAGAGCCTAAATATGGTTGCATTGTTCGCTTCTCACGTTCTGGCGGTGGACATGTTGGTTTCTGTGTTGGTAAAACTGCAAATGGCTCACTTCTTATCTTGGGTGGTAATCAATCAGACGCAGTAAACATCAAAGCGTTTGGAACTGACCGAGTTGTTGCTTATCGCTGGCCTGATGGCGTTGAAGTAGACAACCGACCGCTACCTATTGGCGATGCTGCGATGTCAGTTAAAGAGTCGTGATATGAGGTCAGGCTACATAAAAGCACTATTCATTGTATGGCTGATACTGTTTGGTGTGGTTATTTGGCAGCGATGGGAAATCAGCGGATTAAATGATGCTAATAAGTCGCTAACTAAATCACTAGCCCAGCAATCACTCATATCCGATAACGCCTACACATCAATATCTATCTTTGACCGTATCTCTGGAGCGACCATTGATGCTAAACAACAAAACACACTGGACGCACAGGGAGCCAAGAAAGACGTCAAAACTATTCTTGTGGACAATGACTGCGCTCCCGTTACTGCTCCTGATAGTCTTATTAACAGGATGCGGCAATACAAAGACTGAATATGCATTAGCACCTCACATTCCCATTCCTGCAAGTTTACTAGCTGATTGCCCGATACCAGATATCCCCGACAAAATGACGTGGGGAGATATCGCTGAATACAACATTGAGCTGATGTCGGTAATTAAGGCGTGCAACTTGGACAAGAAAGCCATTCGAGAGATTGAAGCAGCTAGAAGTAATTCAAAATCACATTAGAATGGAATGTTTACTATACTCAAAATATTGTTAATAAATAGTTACTTGCATAACATTGCATAGGGGAGCAATAGATAGTAAGATGTGGCTAGAAATATTATTTATATCAATGAATTAATAATAATCTAGGCATCCTCTAAGTAAATTTTTAATTCAAAATTAAACTATAACATTTTACTATACAGATTTAATAAAAATAACATTAGTTATTGATGAAGCAGGTCTAATACTATTGTATGAGATTAATAACCTGATTTTACTATTGTTTTATAAATAGGGTGGTAGTTTTGCTAGTTACGGCAAGTATAGCAGACTTGCTGGTAATCAGCTTAAAATAAGGTATTATAAGAAACAAGGGAATCATGTTTATAGTATTTCTATTTAATTACTCAAAATCAATAGGTTAAATTATGCGTGTTTACGACTTTTCTCCTGATTTAGTGCCAGAAACTTTATGTATATATAGTCATGAACACAGACTTAATACCTTAAAATTTTTTAATAATATTCAAGATGAGATTCACAAGGAGAATGTTAAGGTACATATCAATTTATCAGAGGTGAAAAGAGCTACAGCTGCAGCCTCTTTGCTTTTTTTTGCGATAATTACTAGAGCAAAACTAAATTTTAACGATGGGAAAAAAGTGCGATTTACTTGGCCAATCAAAGCTAAAAATCCTAATGGACATGGATACATTGTTGCCACTGGCCTATCGGCAGCCCTACAAGCAAGTTCAATTTCAGATCTTGACGATTTAACGAAAAATAAAAGATACTTCCAATCCTCCGTTGATCCTGAAGAGCAGCTCCAATCTACAAGAAACTTTTTGCTTCAGAATATGAATAATCCTTTAAATGAAAGCCAAATAGAGTTACTTACAGCTGCTATTGGAGAGGCCATGATAAATGTAAGGCATCATGCTTATGAAATTGGTGATTGGGAAAGACATAAGGAATATTTAGGCGGAGCTCGTTGGTGGCAATGTTCGTGGTATAACGACGAGCAAGATGCGCTTTATTTTATTATTTGTGACCTTGGTTGTGGTGTAGTTGAGTCTTATAAAGATAGCCATCCTAACGCCGAATTCGAGATGGGCGAAGAGCAAATTCTTGAATGTGCATTTAGTGAAGGGTATAGCCGCTTTATTAACCAAGGTAGGGGTAATGGCTCCGAAGATATAAAACGTCCTATTGAGGAGAGTAAAAACGAGTTTAAATATGAAAATCTTTTGGTTTTAACTAATAATTCAAGATATAAATATTCTATAAAACAGAATAAGCCTTCTATAGATTGCCATAAGTTTTCAAGTTTTTTGCCTGGAACGATCATAGAGTGGTGTCTTATCCCAGAAAGAAATGATTAGTAACACTGAAGATAATGACGAGAAAAGGAGTTGGCTATGTCTATAACAATTAAATTAACTGATTTTACAAAACATCCGCTAGGAAGATACAAAAGCGATAGTTCGGGTAGCGGCGAGGCTTTTCGTAGTGAGAAGTTACTCCCTATCCTAAAAAATTCGAATGAGAAATTAATCATAAATCTTGATGGAACTAAGGGCGCTATAGGCTCATCTTTCTTAGAGGAGGCTTTCGGGGGGCTAATTAGGCTTGAAGGTTTTACGTTACAAGAATTACAGCAAAGATTAATAATTGAAACTGTAAATGAAATGTATCAAATACAAATAAAAAAATTTTTAACAAATGCAGAAAAGCTCAGGCTAGCAGGCAAGACACCTAGTCCCAAGGGGCCCCGTTTGTGATCTACTTTATTCTAAAAATAATACCAATAGTTATTTCAAGTTTAAGTTTGATTCTAGTTTTTATCACATGGAATGTGGTTTACGCAAATGCAACTAGGATATCAAGCAGATCGGAAACAAAATCTATAAACGATGAGGTTATAAAGATAGTAAATAAAATCAGCGATACAGCAATTTCCTATTGGTCAAATAGAATTAAAAGTATAAAAAAAGAACAACTGATGCTCTATCGTTCTGTTGTATCATCTGAAATTTCCAAACTATTGGAGTATAATAACTTATTGAAAGATAGGGGAATTACAATAACCCCTAAAAAACTAGCTGAATTGAATGATGCAGTTACACTAGACTGCGAAAGGATATTTAGTGGTGGTATAAGAAATCGTGAGGTAGAAGAACGACTTAATGAGATTATAAGCGTCAGCACTGAAATACAAGTAAATTTATATAGGCAATTTGAAAGTATATATAAGATACTGCCTCCTGATAGTTTATTTCTTAAGCTTATTTCACTTATATATAAATATGATAAAAAGTTACAAAAAGACATTAATTCCATGTATTAGCTTTTTATTCACAATAAGTAATAAAAGGTACTCCTGAAGGGGTACCTTCTCCACGGGGCGGCGTGCTCGCGGGAAACGGCTCATTTTCAAATTTTCATGCTGTCAGCAGCAGGTGAGCTAACCGGTTGATTTAATTTGCTAATATCAATATTGAGGTGACAGTTTTCAAAATGAGCTGTCACCTCAATATGTTATATCTATCTGATAATAAATAAAAATATCAGTTTTCACCTGACAGAGTGAGGTGTCAATGTCCAACATCAGCAATCTGGGGGACGCCTACAACTGGAGCGTGGCTAAGATTGCTGAAGCATTCGGCTTAAATCGCGGTACAGTTAAAAAGCGATTGCTCGATGCAAATACTCCCATTGCAAATACCGTTCGGGGAAATCCCGTTTATGCTTTACGGGATATTGGCCCGATACTTTTTGGTGCCGACCCTGACGCGAATAAGAATAGCTTTCAAGACCCATCACAAATGCTGCCGAAAGATCGTAAAGACTGGTTCCAGTCTGAAAACGAACGGATAAAGCTCGAAACCACACTTAAACAACTGGTGCCGGTGGCTGATGTGCATTTGGAGATGGCGGTATTGGTAAAAGCAATTACCCAAGTGTTAGATACATGGCCAGACAAATTGGAGCGCGATAAAGGCTGGAACGCCGAGCAACTAACAGAAGCACAAATTATTGTTGATGAGTTGCGTGATATTTTGGCCAGCAAGGTTTTGGATGCGGAGGATCCTGAAGAATGACAGTGCGTTATGCCTCTGCATCCGGCGTGAGAAAAGATGTTGCCGCGTTACTAAAAGCTCCGCGCAGAATGCCTATTGCAAAGGCGGTTAAGAAATACATGCGAGTGCCCATGGGGGAGGGGTCTTCCATTCCGTGGGATGACTCGTTAACACCCTACATCATTGAACCAATGAATTGCTTGGCAGATCGTCGATATGATTCCGTGATATTTGTCGGACCCGCACGAACAGGTAAATCGCTCGGGCTTGTTGATGGTTGGATTGTCTACGTTATTGTTTGTGATCCCGCTGATTTTTTACTTGTGCAAGTGTCTGAAGAAAAAGCGAGGGAGCATTCTAAAAAGCGGCTAGATAGGACATTCAGGTCGAGTAGGGAGGTGGCTAAGCGATTAAGCCCGCACCGTAATGATAATAACGTCCATGATAAAACATTTAAGGCGGGCAATTATTTAAAAATTGGCTGGCCTTCGGTAAATGTACTTTCATCATCAGATTATAAATTCGTCGCAATTACTGATTATGACCGCATTACAGAGGATGTTGATAACGAAGGTGATGTTTATACGCTTGGTTCAAAACGGACAACCACTTTTATGTCAGCTGGGAAAACGCTGGCAGAAAGCTCCCCCGGTCGAGAAATCACAGACAGTAAATGGCGAGCCAAAACACCGCATGAAGCCCCACCAACAACGGGTATTTTGTCACTTTATAATCGCGGTGATCGTCGTCGCTGGTATTGGCCTTGTCCGCATTGCTCTGAATATTTTCTGCCCATTCGTGAAAATATGGTGGGCTTCTCCGAAGGCGATGACCCAACAAAAGGGAGTAAAGCGGCGCGTTTACAATGTCCTCATTGCATGGGGATCATTGAGCCAGAGCAAAAGCGGGAACTTAATAATAAAGGGATTTGGCTTAGAGAGGGGCAATCCATTGATAGTCAGGGCACCATTACTGGCGAGCCAAGAGAATCACGAATTGCTTCTTTTTGGATGGAAGGCCCCGCAGCGGCTTATCAAACATGGGAAAAGTTAGTTTATAACTTACTCAATGCTGAGCAAGAGTATGAAAAAACAGGCAGTGAAGAAACATTAAAATCAGTCATTAATACAGACTGGGGACAAGCCTATTTACCAAAGATCAGCCAAGAGCAACGAAGTGGTGATGATCTTAAATTGCGCGCCGAGTATTGGGGTTATGGTGTAGTGCCTGATGGTGTGCGCTTTCTCGTAGCAACCGTTGACGTGCAGGGTGGTAAGAAGCGTCGATTTGTCGTTCAAGTAACTGGCTATGGCGCAAGAGGAGAGCGCTGGATAATAGACCGCTTCGATATTACGCGTTCCTTACGCTTTAATGATGATGGTGAAGCTCAAAAAATTGACCCGTCATCATACGCGGAAGACTGGAAAGTATTGATTACTGATGTTCTCGATAAAACCTACCCACTTCAAGATGGTAACGAAATTGAAATGGGCATTCATAGCATGGCGATAGACACCGGCGGTGAAGAGGGGGTGACCGATAACGCTTATCAATTTTGGCGTAAATGCAAAAAAGAGGGGCTTGCTCGTCGTGTATATCTCTTTAAAGGTGACGGTAAAGTTAAAAGCAAGCTAATCACTAAATCTTACCCCGATAACACGGAACGCTCTGATCGTCGCGCTAAAGCGCGTGGTGATGTCCCTATTTATTTATTGCAAACCAATGAATTAAAAGATCGCATTTCTTCGCATTTAGGGCGGCAGACGATAGGTAATAACTATATTCATTTTCCGGACTGGCTTGATGATTCTTTCTACGATGAGTTGACGTACGAGGAGCGCGACAGTAATGGGAAATGGGCTAAGCCGGGTAAGGGGGCTAACGAGGCATTTGACTTGATGGTATATGCCCATGCGTTAGTTATTTTGCTTGGATATGAAAAAATCAAGTGGGAAAATCCGCCAAAATGGGCGCAATTGCCTGACATAAATCGCGATAATCCGTTAATGGCACCGAAATCAACAGTCATTGCACCACCATCTATTCAAACTTCACCCGAAAAAACAGATTCTACGCCAGCCTCTAGCTCGGCATGGGTACCTGTTTCTGAAACGTCAGGAGGCTGGGTATGACCCGAGAGCAAATTAAACAAATGTTAGATAAGTACTTTGAGGCTGAAATGGCGGTGCTGGAGGGGAAAAGCCTTAGTCTCAACGGGCAATCAATGACCATGGAGAACCTCAGTGAGATTATCAAGGGGCGAGAGTATTGGGAGCGGCGATATTTACAAAGTAGTGCGGCGAGTCGCAGATCGCCCGGCTATAAGCTAGCGAGGTTTCAATGAATTTTCTTGACAAGGCGATATCCGTTGTCTCTCCGGGATGGGCGAGAAATCGGCTGCGCTCTCGGGCGCAAATTCTAGCGTATGAAGCCGCAATGCCCTCTCGATTACATAAGGCGCGGCGAGAAAACCGCAATGCCAACCAGTTAACACAAATCGCGGGTCAATCGCTTCGGGAGCAAGCGCGTTGGCTCGATAATAATCATGATTTGGTGATTGGCATTCTCGACAAAATGGAAGAGCGCATTGTTGGCGGTAAGGGGATCATTGTAGAGCCTCAGCCGCTTTCGAAAACGGGGCAAATTCACGATGCGCTAGCAGGGCAAATTAGGGCTGCATGGTCTGAATGGTCGATAAAGCCAGACGTCACTGGGCAATATACGCGCCCGATGCTGGAGAGAATGCTAGTCAGAACATGGTTGCGAGATGGGGAGGTTTTTGCGCAGGTCGTTAAAGGCAATCAAAAAGGGCTTAATAAACAAGCGAATATTCCTTTTTGGCTTGAAGGGTTGGAGCCTGACTTTGTGCCGATACACCTTGATAACCCAAGCAAGGGGATCCGGCAGGGTATTGAGCTTAATGAGTGGGGGCGACCCAAATCTTATCTAGTGTATAAAAACTTACTCACTGCCGGTCAGCAAATGGGAGATTTAAAATCTATCCAAGCAGAAAACATGCTTCACCTTAAATATGTGCGTCGCTTGCATCAGTTGCGTGGAAATAGTTTGTTTTCTGGCATTTTAATGCGTTTAAGTTCACTGAAAGATTATGAAGATGCCGAACTGACCGCCGCCCGTATTGCTGCCTCTTTGGGAATGTACATTAAAAAAGGGGATGCAGGCACCTACGATACAGACGAAGAATATGGTGACCGGCACATTGATATTGCTCCGGGGATTATCTACGACGGGTTAAGGCCGGGCGAAGATGTCGGCATGATCAAATCAGACCGACCCAATCAAAACTTAGAAAATTTCCGAAACGGGCAATTGAGAGCAGTGGCGGCAGGGAGTCGAGGAAGTTATTCCAGTATCGCACGTGACTATAACGGCACTTACAGCGCCCAGCGGCAAGAGCTGGTGGAGTCATTTGAAGGATATTACATCCTGCAAGATACCTTTTGCGGTTCAATGAGTCGGCCTATTTACCGTCAATGGCTACAAATGGCCATCTCTTCGGGTGTGATTGTTGTTCCTCCCGATGTTGAGTTGGCATCACTCTATAACGCGACGTATAGCGGTCCTGTCATGCCATGGATTGATCCATTGAAAGAGTCAAATGCGTGGAAGGCGCAAATTCGCGGGGGTGCAGCATCTGAAAGTGATTGGGTTCGCGCGCGAGGCGGCAATCCAGCGGAAGTTAAACGCCGCCGTAAAGCGGAAATTGATGAAAATGAGCGACTTGGGCTAGTTTTTGATACTGATCCAGCGCATGACAAAGGTAGTGACAATGCGAAAGAAGAACGAACACCTCGTACCGCCGAAAAACAGTACGAAGATGAGTAAGCCGTTAGCGTCAGCACCGGACAAAAGTTGGTTTCAAATGAAAGCAACCAGCGAGACTTCGGCTGATATTTATATTTATGACGAAATTGGCGGATGGGGGATCAGTGCTCGGCGATTTACCGAAGACTTAATTTCTCTTGGCAACATTAACCACATCAACCTGCATATACATTCGCCCGGTGGTGAGGTGTTTGAGGGTATCGCGATTTACAATCAACTCAAAAACCACAACGCCACTATTACGGTGTATATCGATGGGCTAGCCGCATCAATGGCATCGGTCATTGCCATGGTAGGCACTGAAATCATTATGCCAACCAACGCCATGATGATGATCCATAAACCATGGGGCGTTTCGTGGGGGGATGCGAATGATATGCGTGATTACGCCGACCTGCTCGATAAAGTGGAAAACGTCTTAATTCCCGCCTACGTGGAAAAAACAGGGAAAACGAAAGAAGAAATTGAAGCCATGCTCGGCGAGGAGACATGGTTAACAGCAGAAGAGTGCGTGGAGCACGGTTTTGCTAATACTGTGATTGAGCCAGTCAAAGCTATGGCCAGTCTTTCATCTAAACGCATTGAGGAATTTAAATCCATGCCAAATCCATTAAAAAACAGTCTAACAAAACCAAAAAACACCATTGCGCCCGTTAATGATCCAGCACCGCAACCACAAAATTCAACCAATGCACCGCAACCGAACACTGCCGATATTCAAGCTCAAGCGCGACAGGCTGAGCAGGCTCGCATGAACGGGATTAAGGACTTGTTTGCGATGTTTGGCGGTAAGCATGATGACATGATGATGGAGTGCGCGCTTGATGTGAACTGCTCAATTGAGGATGCTAGAAATAAATTACTCAATAAATTAGCGCAGGAAGCAACACCAACGAACACCGTCGATTACGGTGCTCATATTTATGCCAATAACGGGAATATTGTGGGTGACAGCGTTCGCGCATCATTGATGGCTCGTGCAGGCTATGAAGAAGCTCAATCCGATAATGCCTATAATTTTATGACGTTGCGCGAACTGGCGAGAATGTCATTAACAGATCGTGGCGTGGGTGTTGCGACGCGTAATTCTATGCAAATGATCGCCATGGCTTTTACTCACAGCACATCTGATTTTGGCAATATTCTTCTTGATGTTGCGAATAAATCTATCATTCAAGGGTGGAATGAAGCACCGGAAACGTTTGAAAAATGGACAAAAAAAGGTCACTTGGGGGACTTTAAACCAGCAACCCGTGTAGGTATGGGGGGATTTGATTCAATTCGTCAAGTTCGCGAGGGTGCAGAGTATAAATATGTTACTACGAGCGACAAAAAGGCAACCATTGCACTAGCAACTTACGGTGAGTTGTTTAGTATTACTCGTCAAGCCATTATCAACGATGATATGTCCATGCTCAAAGATACGCCAATGAAGCTAGGTCGAGCTGCGAAAGCAACCATTGGTGATTTGGTTTATGCCATTTTGATGAACAATGAGAAATTCAGCGGAGATGGTATTAATATTTTTGATAGCAAGCATGGGAATATAGCCACAGGTGGAATGGATGTTGCTACCATCAGCAAGGCGTGTGAACTCATGCAAGAGCAAAAAGAAGGTGAGCGCGCTCTCAATATTGAGCCTGCTTTTATGTTAGTTCCGACTCCTTTATTTACATCAGCCAAACAAGTTGTTGGCTCTAATAGCGTAAAAGGTGCCGACATTAACTCAGGGATTATTAACCCTATAAAGGATATTGCGGAAATTATTCGTGAGTCTCGCTTGTCGCGCGGCGTTGATAAAGATAAGCCAACATGGTTCCTAACCTCCGCTCAAGGTACTGACACGATAGAGGTCGCCTATCTTGATGGAGTTGATATTCCCTATATCGACCAGGAGGAAGGGTTTACTTCTGACGGTGTAACGACAAAGGTTCGTATTGATGCGGGTGTTGCGCCAATAGACTATCGTGGCATGGTTCGCGTTAATACGAAATAATCCTGAATATTAATAGACCCTCTCGCCCTAACGGGCTTTTTTTATATCTAAAATCCGGCTTTTCGGAGCCGGAAGGAGAAGTTATGGCTAAGAATTATCAACAACAAGGCTTAACGGTTGAGATTAAAAATACCGGTACAACCGCCATTCTCAGTGGCGATCTAGTGATGGTGGGCGCATTAGCTTGCGTTGCTGTAACAAATATTGATGCAGGTGGAACTGGCGATGGTTTTGCTGAAGGTGTTTTTTTGCTGAAGAAAAAAACGGGCGTTGCTTTAACATCGGGTCAGGCCGTGACCGCCGATAAAGGTATTGTGGCTGATAAAGGGGGCGTTCCAGTGGGTGTTACGTGGGAAGCCGCAGAAGCTAGCGCAGAATTGGTGCCGGTTAAGCTCAATGTTTTCCCTGCGACCACAGCAGCAGCGGGCGGTTAATCGATGGGGGCATTTGAGCGCTTAATGGATCGTGTGGATGCAACAACAGCAAAGCGATTCGGAAAATCCATCATCATTAATGAAAAAGCCTATGTTGGTGTGGAATCTCATTTTTTGCCTGAAATGGGACCAATTAACGGTGATGGCATCTCTTATGTGGTGTTTTCTGAGGAATACAAGCCAAGGCCGAGAGATGCTGTTGTTGCGAATGATCTTAACTATATCGTAACCCGATATCAGCGATTTAACGGGAAATGGTTAATTTTTGTCGAGAATATTGATGATGAAGGGAGTACAAGAGGCGATTAGGCGCATACGCTTGCTGAATGACAGCATTGTCCCCACGGCAACAGCACAAGCGATCAATCGTGTAGCATCAAGGGCGGTGAGTCGAAGCGTCAAGCAAGTGGCTAAAGAAACTCGTATTCCTCAAAAAATTATCCGAAAACGCGTCCGTATCAGGAGAGCGAGCACTCAACACCGCACACCCAAAGCAAGGTTGACGATTAACCGAGGGAATTTACCGGCAATTGCCTTGGGTACCGCGCGTATGCAGTTATCTCGGCGCCGTGGCGGACCGCAAACCAGCACGTTAAAGGTAGGACGATTTACATTTAAAGGCGCCTTTATTCAACAACTGAATAATGGTCGTTGGCATGTATTGCAACGCGTAGGGAAAAGCCGATACCCCATTGAGGTGGTGAAAATCCCCCTCACCAAGCCGTTAACGGACGCATTTGAAGAGCATGCGATAAAGGTGCGAGAGGATGACTATGGGAAAGAAATGACGTACGCGATCAATCATCAGCTAAAACTGCATTTTAAGGGGGGGAAGTGATAAAGCACACCAAGATCCGCAATATCGTAATAGACGGCCTTAAGCCCTTTGTTGGGGAGGCGACCATCTATGATGGGCGAGTGGTCAGTATCAATGAAAACGAGTTTCCCGTCATTGCTGTTTATCTCACCGATGTGCAGCCATCACCCAAGTACCTTGATACCAATGGCTGGAACGCAGTTTTGCATATCGAATTATTTCTTAAGTCTTCACAGCCGGACGCCAAACTTGATGAGTGGGTAGAAAATAAATTGCTTCCCGCCGTCGCTGGGATGAAACGACTGGGCGAAGCGATCGATAGCATCACACAACAAGGGTTTAACTATGCCCGTGACGATGAAATGTCGTACTGGGCATCGGTTGATCTCACCTATTTTATTGAATATGAAATGTAAGGGGCGCATATGCCAATCATGCTTAACCCGCTAGAGCCGACTAAAGGCGCTGGCACAACACTGTGGATTTACACGGGAACAGACGACCCAACGAAAGACCCGTTTGCCGAAACAGGTTTCACACGACTTGGTAAAGTCAAAAATCTTGAACCGGGAGAGATCACCGCTACAAGTGAAGATGACAGTTACTTAGATGATCCCAATGGGGATTGGGAAAATACCACACAAGGTGAAAAATCATCAGGTGAAACCAGCGTTACTTTAGCTTGGCTGCCGGGCGAGGAAGGGCAAAAAGATCTTGTTAAATGGTTTGATGATGGTCAGCCTCGTTTTTATAAAATCATGTATCCGAATGGTGCGCTTGATTTATTTAAAGGTTGGGTGAGCGGATTAGGAAAAACCATCCCTATCAAAGAGACGATCACTCGCACCGTTAAAATCAAAAACACCGGTCGTCCTACACTTGCCGAGGAAATCCCTGAAAAGCCAGCAAGCAAAACGGTTACTCAACCAAAAGTCTAACGTGATTCATTCGTTGTAGCCACATTCATTGTGGCTTTTTTTATTTCCATCAAAGGAACCTAACATAATGTTTTTAAATAAAAAGACAATTCATCTTCATGATAAAACAGTTGTTTTGTATGAGGTCACTGCATTACAACGCGCCGATTACTTTGATTTTTTAGTGGAAAAAGAAAAAGAGTCCGAAGGGTTAGAGGGCGCGGCATTGACTGCTAAATCTATTCGCACCTTGGCGGAAAGTCAGGCGTGGCTGGTATCTCGCTCTTTGTGGAATGGCGATCGCGAGCGTGATGTTGATGAAATTAATAGCGAAGTATCTGCTAGTTGGGGGAAGAGCGCACTAGAAGAAGCAGTCGCGTCAATACTCGACATCAGTGGCATGGCAAGTCAAAACGATAATTCAGATGATGATCATGAAGATGCCGAGCCGCTGGAAAAGTAGCACGGCGTGAGCGCGTTTTTGCTTTACGCTTTGCGCGTGAGTTTGGGCGTCCGGATTGGCGACGTATGTTAAGCGAAGTGAGTGCTTCAGAGTTCAATGATTGGATTGAGCATTTCAGCAAAACACCGTTCACGCCGCAATTGATTGATACTGAATTTGCCGCGCTTCAAAGAACGATTGTTACATCAATGTGTGGCGCGGACGTCGAAATGACTGATTTTATGTTGCTAACTGATATTGATTTTGATGATAACGAAATGTCTGACGAAGCCATACAATTAGTCGGCTCAGCAATACCAGGAGGGCTACGTTATGAGCCAACAACAGATAGCTGATCTTGTTATTGATATTGGTGCGAATACCACCGATTTTGAAGAGAAAGACGGCAGAGTTGCTCGAAGGTTAAAAGAGCAAGAGCGTGAGCAACAACGCTCCATGAAGCTCCAGCAGAATTTGCTAGACCGGATGGCGGCGCGGGAGGCGGAAAAGCTTCAAAAGCAATCAAGCCAAACAAAACAACTCGAAAGTGAGGCTTTATCAGCAAAGCAGCGCTCTTTACAGTCACTGCAAGCCCTGCAACGAGAAGCGGCTCAAGTGGCTAGCTCACACATTCAGCTCATGTCTGAATTAGAGAAAAAAAGCAGCGAAGCATTTACATTCAAGCCTAATCTCACTGAGATGTATACAACGCAACTCAATGAGTTTGAAAAACAAAAGAAAAGCTTACGAGAGATTGAAGAAATCCGGATCCGACTGCAAAAGGATAAGGATAGGGAGCTTTTAACGCTAAAAGAGTACACGGCATTACAAGCCCGAGCAACAGCGCTAAGTCGTGAGACTGAGAGCGCTGAACTCTCTGCAATTCAAGCCAAGCAGCGCTTTATTAGTAAGTTAAAAGAGCAGGTCACACAGCAAAGTCTTTCCCGCACTGAAATGCTGCGACTGCAAGCGGCGCAGCTTGGCGTATCAAGTTCCGCAGACATTTATATTCGCAAACTGGAAAAGCAAAACTCAGCGCTTAAAGGGGTTACACTGACTTCGGGTCAGTATCGTCAAGCTATGCGTCAGCTCCCGATGCAAATGACAGACATTGTTACCTCTTTAGCATCTGGCATGCCGCCGTGGTTGGTTGCGGTTCAGCAGGGCGGGCAAATTAAAGACTCATTTGGCGGGTTTGGTAATTCCCTAAAAGCGATTACATCACTGATCACGCCGTGGAAAGTCGCCATGTTCGGCGGCGTGGGTGCCCTAACTGCCTTTGGCGTTGCAGCTTACCAAGGATCCAAAGAGCTTAGTGAGTACAATAAGCAGTTGATTTTGACTGGTAATTATGCAGGTAAAACCAAAAGCCAACTTAATGATCTGGCTCGGGCTTTATCGGGTGACGGCATCACGCAATACAAAATGGCCGATGCTTTGGCTCAAGTAGTCGGTTCTGGTTCATTTAGTGGTTCGCAAGTGGATATGGTGGCGAATGTTGCCGCTAAAATGGAAAAAGCCACGGGCCAATCGGTTGATGAAACTGTAAAGCAATTCCAACGCCTTAAAGAACAACCTGTTCAGGCGGTGATGGAGCTTGATAAATCGCTACATTTCTTGACTGCTACACAGCTTGAACAAATCACAACCTTGCAGGAGCAGGGGCGTAGTTCTGAAGCCGCTAAGTTAGCCATGGAGTCTTATGCCAATTCAATGGGAGATAGGACTAAGCAGATCGTTGAAGATTTGGGGTATTTAGAATCAGCATGGAACTGGGTCGGTGATGCGGCTAAAGAAGCTATTGATAAAATGAGAGACCTCGGTAGGGTAGAATCTACTGAAGACGAGATCAAAAGATTAAAGGACTACATATCAAGATTTGATGGTTCCATATATACACTTGGTATGAATGATCAAAAGCAGAGGCTGGCTGAGTTAGAGGAGATTAAATTTCAGAATGACCTTAAAGCCGCGAGAGAAAAGGCCGATCGAAATGAAGAGGAGCGCAAGAAAAGGCGGCTTGATGCTGATCGTAAACTAAAAAAAGAGTATGAAACCGCGGAAGAAAAGCACCAAAATAAACTTAATCAAATCAGGAACAGTGAATACGCCTCGCAGTCCGCAAAAGATGAGGCTATTAGGCGAGAAAATGCACGATATCAAAAGGAGTTAGCACGTAAAACACCTAAAGGCAAGGTTTATAAACCTGACCTTGGTACTCGTAACGATGAGTCTGCTCAGGCGGAACTAACCTCTCTTCAGGCTCAATTAAAACTCCTCGAGCAGCATTCAACAGCGACTGATTTTATTAGTCAGCAGCGTAAAAATTTACAGTTAGAGCAAGCTAAATTTGATGTTTTAGAAGAGGCAAGCAAAACGCGTAAGTTGTCATTTGATGAACAGTCGTTGCTTAAGAACAAGGAAAGCATACTTGCGAATAAAAAGCAGCTGGCGGATTTGGGCGATAAAATCGCCAAGCAAGAGCACTTAAATAAACTGCAAGATCAGGCTGATAAATATGTTAAGCAGCAGGAAGCAAGACAAAAGGCAATCACGGACTCTCTAGGTAAATCTACTTTAGAGCTTCAGCGAGCCTTGGAGATTGAGCAGCTTCGCTCGGTTTATGGTGATACACCGCAATGGGATAAGGTTCAGTCAGCTAAGCAATCCACCTTTGACAAAGAGGATACCGCAAAAACAGATTGGGCAGCAGGTGCCAGTACGGCGTGGAGGAACTACAGAGATACAGCTTTAGATGTTAATGCTCAAATTCAAGATGCAACATCATCAGCGCTTAATGGATTTAGCTCTCAATTGGCGGAAACATTAACGGGCGGAGAGGCTAATTTTAGGAATTTCACACGCTCCATCCTAAAGATGCTGGCTGAAATCGCCATCAAAATGACCATTGTTAAAGGATTTGAGGCTTTTGGTTTCGGTAGTATTACGCCAAATGCTAAAGGCGGTGTTTATACCGCTCCCGGACTGAGCGCATATAGCGGGCAAGTCGTTTCCAAGCCAACATTGTTTCCATTTGCGCGCGGTGCGGGTTTGATGGGGGAAGCTGGACCAGAGGCAATATTGCCATTACGGCGAGGTGCTGATGGTAAGTTAGGTGTTATCGCAGCGGCAAACAAAAATGCTGATGGGTTTTCTCAGGTCAACCATGTCACGATCCAAAATGATGGTAACAATGGGGAGATAGGGCCACAGGCACTAAATGCTGTATACAACATCGCGAAAAAAGGCGCAGAAGATTATATGAGAACCCAAAGGCGAGATGGTGGTTCATTTTCCGCCTAAACACAGAAACACGAGCCTCCCAAGCGGAGGCTTTTTCATATCCAGTGCTTTCACCGCACACTAAAACACACAGAGCCTTACAGAAAATCGAACCTGAGAAATATCGTTAATGGTATCTCTGTGGGCGGTTATTTCTGGTGAACAGGTTCGCTTTTCTATAAGGAATTACCATGCAATATCCAAGAGTAAGCGTTAATGGTGTATCTGTCAGAGTTGATAATGAGGGGCGATACAGTCTGAACGATTTACACGCCTCGGCAGTAATTAATGGAGAAGCAAGAGAAAACCAAAATCCTAGCCAGTTTTTGAGAAGTAAGCAGGTAAGGGCATTCGTTGATAAATTAAGCGCAATGCAAAATTGCACTGCGGTAAAAGTCATTAACGGTGGGCTTAATCATGGTGTGTGGGCACTTGAGTTAGTGGTTATACGATATGCCGCTTGGCTAAAGCCCGAGTTTGAAATTCTTGTTTATAACACATTTAAGAATGCAGCAAGAAAGGGGCTTGATGTTATAGCTCGGTTAAACAAGTTGGATCATATCATCAATACCGAAACCAAAAATGTCAGCGGTTGCGCTAGAACTATGGCCAATTGGGGTGTTGGTGGCAGAAAGCAATTATTACTTACTGCAAGAGAGCGAATAGTAAAAGAAGCTCAAATGTACTTACCGAACATTGAATAGGCCGCTCAGCGGCTTTTTTTATAGGTGGACCAATGGAAATATTTAACTGGCCAATTAAACCGGGAATGAAAACGGATTTCTCCCCAAGGATCAAGGAGGCTCAATTTGGTGATGGTTACGCTCAACGCAGCCCCGATGGTATTAACTATCAACTTAGGAAAATGAACGTGATGCTGTCACTTAAGCCTCAAGCAGCAGATGAGGCGTTGCTATTTCTAGCAAGACACGGTGGATATAAATCATTTATTTTTCGGCCAATTAAAAGCAACAAGCCAATAACGGTCATCTGCAAAAAGTGGTCTTCAGATAGAAAAGTGTTGAAAACTGAAATTAGCGCTGAATTTGAAGAGGTTGTTAGCTAACACGCGGCCGTTTGACCTCAACCAGCTTTAAGCTACTATAGTCATAGTAAAATAAGTGTAGAGGTTGATCTATGAAAGGGCTTGGTTTGTTTGCTTTAATTGTTGGCATTGTGGTGGCTATAGTAGCGTTCACTATGGATGTGAGTGTTCCTACGGGATATGGTGGTAGAGTTAATAATATAGGGCTAATGTCTGAAAGACAGAATTATATTTTAATTGGTTGTTTTATTATATTGTGTGGCTTATTGATGATAATCTTTTGTAAAAAGAAAGATATTACCCCGACGTCTAAGTCTGACAATGATAGGGGTTGCTTTGATACCAAATGCCCTTTCTGCGCAGAGCTTATCAAGCCAGAGGCAATAAAATGCAAGCATTGCGGTAGTGACTTAGAAGAGGCTCACTCAAGTTGCGAAAATAGGTTTGATTTATCTAGCATTGTGCTCTTTGATGGGAAAAGGAATATACTGAACAATGATCTTGTGAAAGATTACGCTAAGTACCTATTTAGCATAACTGATGATAAATCTCATTTTATGAGTGAAAATAAAGAGCGTATAGAACAGGCTGCATCAGTAATACCTGATGAGCTTAAGGGGTTATTTAAAGCCAAGATTGATTACTGGGCATCTGAGTTTTCAACCACAGAGAGGTAAAGAGTGCGCTTCCCCTCTGCTAGCCCTCAAGATAAAATTATCAAAACCCATAGGTTTTATAGATAATTAATATTCCTCACTGTTGTCGATAATTAAATGACCACCTTCGGGTGGTTTTTTTATGGGAGTAATAAATGCAAAATATCCCACCGGAATTGCTTATCTCAATTACTGAATTAGAGACTGACGCTGAATTAACATTATATGAAATAGACTTTACACATATTGGCGGCATTCGCTATCGATTTCATGATGGCGCTAACGAATTATTAAAACCGGTTGTGTGGCAGGGAAAAGAGTATGAGCCTTATCCAATTTCGGGAAGTGGTTTTAACTTCAACGGCAAAGGCCCCGCAAGCCGACCGACGATAGCACTATCAAATGTTTTTGGTTTGATAACGGGGATCGCAAGTCGTTTAGATTCAGGGGTGGGAGGTTATGTTATTCGGCGAAAAGTGAATACGCGCTTTCTCGATGCGGTAAACTTTGCGAACGGCAATGAATATGCAGACCCTTCACAA
This sequence comes from Providencia sp. PROV236, assembly GCF_033676985.1. Taxonomy (NCBI): domain Bacteria; kingdom Pseudomonadati; phylum Pseudomonadota; class Gammaproteobacteria; order Enterobacterales; family Morganellaceae; genus Providencia; species Providencia sp. PROV236. The sequence continues at coordinate 1,876,886 of NZ_CP096297.1, forward strand.
GAGTCAGTTAGCCGTTGGGTCATCGAGCAATTAACCACAATTAATCCAGAAACGGCAACTTTTGAACTCGCTACACCGAGTGAAACTGATGGCGCAATGTTGCCAGCTCGAGTTATCCTCTCTGATGTATGCCCTTGGTCGTACCGCTCGGAAGAGTGCGGCTATAAAGGCGTTCCCGTTGCGGATGAACTAGGCAACCCAACATCGGATCCAACAAAAGATAAATGTGGAAAACAGCTATCTGATTGCAAGTTAAGAAATAACACAAGCCGAATAGGCTGCTTCCTTTCTACATCCCGCCTCAGTCAGTAGGGCTTTTTATGTTAGAACAAACCATTTTGGCACATGCAAAAAGCATGGCGCCACAGGAGTCGTGCGGCCTAATCATCAGACAGGGTAATTCAGAGCAGTACATTTCCTGTGAAAACAAACACGCGGATCCTGAGAGTCATTTCTCTATTTCGGCTGAGGATTACATACAGGCTAGCCAGCAGGGCGAGGTTATTGCGATTGTGCATAGCCACCCAAACGGAGTGCCTTTTTTGAGTTCAGCGGATAGAGCGCATCAAATCAAAACTGATTTGCCGTGGTGGCTGGTTTGTGATGACCGAATTACTAAATTTGATTGCGTTCCTCGATTACTGGGGCGTGAATTTAATCACGGTACCAATGATTGCTATGGTTTATTTCGTGATGCCTATCACCTAGCCGGTTATCCATTACCTGACTTTGAACGGCATGACAATTGGTGGCGACAAGGTAAAGAGTTGTATCTCGACAACTTATCAAGTAACGGGTTTAAGCAAGTTAAAAAAAATATTCAGCCTGGTGATGTAATTTTATTTTGCTACGCCAGTTCACGCGCCAATCATGCGGCAATTTATTTGGGTAATCAAATAATATTGCACCACGTCCCCAATCAACTCAGCAAACGTGAGGTTTATAACGAAAGATGGCAGAGACTAACACACTCAATTTGGCGTTACCGCCATTGGCAACCATCCGCTTTTACGGGGATCTCCAACGATTTGGGCGGCGATTTGATTTAAATATTCGTACCGCCGCTGAAGGTCTTCATGCGCTTTTCTTACAAATCCCACACTTAAAAACTGCATTTCGCGATGGTTGGTACCAAATTCGCATTTCAGGCACCGACGTTAACCCTAAAGAATTACATCAGCGTGTTTATGAGCCGCTAGAGCCAAATGCGGTGATCCATATTGTTCCACGTATTGAAGGAGCGAAGACGGGCGGCGTTTTTCAGTTTGTTGCTGGGGCTGCAATACTCGGTCTTGGTTGGTGGGGGCCGGCTTGGATGTCGGCAACCGTTGCAACAATGATGATGTCTGCGGGGGCGGCAATGATGTTAGGCGGTGTGGCGCAAATGCTCACCCCTGTACCTAAGCGTCAAAACTTGTCGAGATCTGAGGAAGAAAAAGGGAATACCTATTTTAGCAATCTTGATAACGCTGTTGCGCAAGGAATGCCTGTTCCGGTGGCGTACGGTGAAATTATGTGTGGTTCCCGAGTGATATCGCAAAGCGTTGAAATTATGGATGACGGTGAAGCAACGGATATTGATGTGGGTAAACATGGCGGCAGTGGGGAGACGTAATTATGGGTAAGGGTGGCGGCAAGCAGCATACTCCGTATGAAGCGCCAAACGATTTAACATCACGACAAAAGTTATCAATCATTGACCTTGTGAGTGAGGGACCAATTGAAGGGCCGGTCGGTGATTTGCAGGGAGTATTCTTAAATGATACGCCTGTTATTGATCAGTCAGGAAACAGTAACGTTAATGGCATGACGGCTCAATGGGTTTCTGGAACACTGGAGCAGCCACCGTTAGAGGGCTTTGCCTCTTCATCCAGTGAGACCCCTGTGGGGGTAGAGGTGAAAAAAAGCACACCCGTTACTCGCACAATCACATCACGAAATATTGACCGGCTTCGTTTGACGTTTGGAACGCAGGCGCTTGTTGAAGTCAAAGATAACGGGGATCGTGTTGGCACTTCTGTTGAGTTGCAAATTCAAGTGCAACGCAATGGCGCTTGGGTGACAGAAAAAAATGTCACTATCCGAGGGAAAAGAAGTAATTCACCTTATTTGATGGCGGTTGTTATTGATAAATTACCACCGCCGCCATTCGGTGTACGCATAGTCAGGGTCACGGAAGACAGTACAAGCGATAAGCTACAAAACAACACTATGTGGTCAAGTTATACTGAGATCACCGATATCATTCAAACCTATCCCGGCTCCGCAGTCGCAGGTGTCACTTTTGAGAGTGAGCAATTCGGGAACCAATTCCCACGCCGCAACTATCTTGTTAAAGGACGCATTATTCAAGTGCCTGATAATTACGATCCTGAAACGAGAACTTACTCCGGTATTTGGAGTGGCGTTTTTAAACCAGCATACACGAACAATCCGGCGTGGGTGCTATGGGATGTTTTAACTCATCCGCGATATGGGATGGGTAAGCGTCTCAATATTGCTGAAGTTGATAAGTTCGCACTCTATGTCATTGCTCAACATAATGATCAGTTGGTGCCTGACGGCTTTGGCGATAAAGAGCCTCGAGCGACCTGCAATGCTTACATTACCGATTTGCGAAAAGCTTATGATGTTATCAGTGATCTTTGTTCAATGATGCGCATTATGCCGGTATGGAATGGGCAGCAAATGACATTTGTTCAAGATCGCCCGAGTGATACAGTATGGCCGTACACAAATGCCAATGTTATCAATGGTCGATTTAACTACAGTTTTAGCCCATTAAAGGCACGTCATAATATTATTGAAGTGCGGTTTATTGACCCATCCAACGGATGGAAAACCAGTATTGAGCAGGTTTCTGATGATACATTGATTGCCAAATTTGGGCCTAATGTTTTAAGGGTGGATGCGTTTGGTTGTACCAGCCGAGGTCAAGCCCACCGGTATGGCTTATGGATCTTAGCTACGGAAAGATTGGAGTCTCAAACCGTTGATTTTAGTGTTGGCGCTGAAGGCCTGCGGCACTTACCCGGTGATATTATTGAAATTATGGATAATGACTGGGTTTCTGAGCAAGTTGGTGGGCGTTTGCTTGCTATTGATGCTACTCAGAAAATATTCACATTAGACAGAGAAGTGACCCCACCAAAATCTGGTACCGCTATGATCTCGGTAATTAATGGCACAGGAAAGCCGGAGCGCGTTAAAATTACAAGCTTCCTATCCGACAGCCAGATAAAAGTTGAACAAATGCCAAAAGGGGTCAGAGCTAAAGGCATTTGGGCGATAGCGCAACCCAATTTAGCAAGACGGCTATTTAGGGCAATGACCGTTTCTGATAATGGGGATGGCACCTATGCGATCACAGCCGTTCAGCACGCTCCAGAAAAAGAAGCGATTGTTGATCAGGGGGCTAAATTCGAGCCGCTACCTGATACGCCGTTAGGCGGGTATTTACCCCCAGTTGAAAACCTTTCAGTTGAAGTTAGTCCCGATAATGAAAGCTGGCAAGTTGAGGCGCATTGGACGACATCAACTTCTGTGCGTGGTGTTGATTTTTTTCTTAAACTGATCCAAGCCGATCGCATTGTTGGTACTGCGAAAACATCGGATAACTTTTATCGCCTAGGTGGCTTACCACAAGGTAACTATGTTTTGTCAGTGGTACCACAAAACAAAGAAGGGCAAAAGGGGGGGCAATCATCAGTATCATTTGATATTAACCCACCGCCACCGCCGTCTTACATTGATGTTGAGCCGGGCTTTTTTAGCCTAGGGGTTATCCCTCACGTTGGCGGTCAAAATGCCCTGCGCTTGCAATATGAATTTTGGTTTTCCGAGAAGCAGATACAGAATATCAATGATGTTGAGTATCTAGCGGAATACCTCGGTAGCGGTACGATGTGGGTTATTCAAGGAAGAAAGCTTAAAGCTGGCCAGACATATTATGTTTATGTCAGAACTGTAAACTCAGTGGGCAAATCGCAGTTTGTTGAAGCTAGCGGCAAGCCAGAGGATAGGGCTGATGAAATTTTGGAAGTTATCGGCGATAAGTTTCTCAGTACTGAAGCTGGTAAACGAATGGAATCTCAAATTGAAGATATTGCACTCGAACAGCTTGAAATTAAGCATGAGATTGTCGATATCGACAGTAAAACAATTGAACTCGATAACAAGGTATTAAATCTTAATACAGATTTAGCAATCGTTAATGAAACAACATTGCAGAATCAGATCTACGCAACTAACTTGCGATATGAGTTTAAGCGAGAGACAGTCAGAACAGAAGGGAAAATATTCCGACTTGAAGAAGTTAATGCACAACAAGATGCCGCCGCAGCGCGTTTTCAAGAGCAAATTAGTGCTAAAGTGGATTACAACACTTCGGCGATTCTTCGTGTTGAACATGCTCAGGCAACGTTTGAAGAGGCCACAGCAGAGAAAATCAATCAAGTGACAGCTGAAGTTGACAATGCAAAAGGCCGCATTACGACAGTAGAGAAAACCACAGCGACGCTTGAAAAAGTACAGACTGAATTTCAACAATCAACTATTGCTGAATTTGGTGATATCTATGGTGCGATCACGCGCATGGAGATTGCGAACACCAACAAGGAAATCGCCCAAGCCGAAACCGCAATGCAGACGATTGCTAGCTTTAGCAAAATGACTGACCGCTTACGCACCTCCGAAGCCAGTATTTTACGGAATGAAAAAGCGATTGCGACTGCTGATAAAGCGATAGCAGAAACGGGGGTTCAGCTTAAAGCGCATATTGATGATACTGCCGCCAATATCACTGAAATTAAAAAGGTTCAAGTTGAGCAAGATAAGGCGCTTGCGCAAACCCGAGAGCAGCTCACAGCAGATATTAAAGCGGGTGATGATAAACTGAAGGAGGACATTGATAACCAAGGTCGTGAACTGTCTGACGTGAGCAGCGTTGTTGATTCTCAAAAAACGGCTATTGCTAATTTGGAAGAAACGGCAACGGAAACCAAAGAAAATCAGCAAAGTATCTACGAAGAAATGCAGGCCAACTTTGCTCAGGTTCGTAAAACGCAAGCTGACGAAGCATCATCACAAGCAGAGGCAATTTCTCAAACGACTGCAGAAGTCAGTAAAACACGCAAAGACAATCGTAAGATCAAAGCGCAGATTGAACGCAATGAGAAAACGATTGCTGATACACAGCATGCTCAAGCAACGTTGGAGGAAAAGGTTTCTGCGCAATACGATGAAAATGAAGCAGCATTCGTGCGCATTACGGAATCACTCGCTGAGCAAGATAAATCACAGACAAAGCACGTAGAGCAAACTCGTGCAGAGCTTCAAAAAAATATTGATGAACAAGGTCAGCAAATCGGTGAGCAAGGAAAACTTATTGATAAGCAGGGTAAAGATCTTTCTGACATCAGTTCAGCAGTGACCAAAAACACCAATGCGATAGCGGAGGCGAATAAAACAGTTGCCGAAAATGAGGAGAAAACGAGTAGTCGTTTTGATGGCAACGAAGCTGATATTGCGCATATACAGAAAACAGAAGCCGATAAAGAGTCCTCTCAAGCCGAAACGCTCTTACAGCTTGCTGTCCAGAACATGAAGCAAGGCAATGATGCAAGGGTTATTAAGGCCAGTATCATTGAAACCAATAAGTTGATTGCAAACAATGAAAAAGCCCATGCTGAAAAATTTACTCAGTTAAATGCACAGTATGAGCAAAGTAATGCTCGTTTCACTCGTATTGAAAAAACCATTTCGGATAATGAAAAGGCGCAAGCGAGCACAAATGAGGTGATCCAATCTGAAATCAAGGATGCCAAGGCAGCGATTGAAAAACGTGCTGAAACTTCCGTTGATCACAAGGGTAATGCTTCTTCGGTGTTTAGTATCAAGTCCGCTGTCATGTTAAATGGTCAGTATTATGAAGCGCAAATGATGATCGGTGCCACGGTTCAAAATGGCAAAGTAGTCACACAAATTGGTTTTAGCGCGGATACGTTTGGTATCTTCAATCCAAAAAGCGGAAAGTTGGAACCGGTATTTTTCGTTGAGAATGGACAAGTATTTATTAACGATGCGCTTATTAACAAAGCAACAATTGAAAAAATCATTGTTGGCACTGATATGCGCTCAAAAAATTATGTTCCAAATAAAACGGGGTCCCGTATTGATATGGAAAATAGTATTTTTGAATTTAATGGTAAAGCTGATGATTTTTCTACAACGGTAAACAATCAAGGGGTTTACATAAAAAAAGGGGATATCTATTTCGTTGAGCTGGGGGTGTTTAAGTGAGTGAAATTGTAGGCTTAAAGATTGTTGATTTATCAGATGGAAGCGCCTTTGTTTTCAATGAGAACACTGCACCAGGCTCAATTCTTTTTAGTGATTATGTGAATAGCTACAGGTATAACTTAACGCCTGACGGCGGTTGGTTGACATATCAATATACGCTGCCGAATCCAATTCCAACCGGCTATGAGGTCCAGTTTCCCGGGGCTGGTCGAGCGGAGGTTACATTTACGGAATCTGGCGATAGGCGGTATGTCAGCGGTACACAAGATTTATTTAATCTCAATTTGAGCGGAGATCGTAAGCTCACAATAAAAGGATTGAGACAGTCAAGGAATTCAGGTGAACCAAACAATCATGTTCAAGTTTTTGCATACCCCACGATGGAGGCGATGAAAACGCAGGGTAAAGCTGGCTTGAAAATAATGGGTAACAATATATTTTTTAATCCAATACCGTCAACTGGCTATGCTTATGCAATACATCGAAAGAAAATAAGAATTAACGGAATGTTTAGGCCATCAGAAATACACCCTAGCTTAAACATGAATAATGCTGTTTATTTCTTTTATTGTGAAGATGCTAAATCTTATATCACCCATTTTTATGTGCTAAACGACAAGCAAACAACCTACATAGACCATTATTTTGTAAGCAGAAATAGAGGGGATCCAACAACGACAACGCGAACTTCCGCAGATTATTATGTGATAGCGTTTGCTAATCAATCTCCAGCCGATCTTGAGGCAATTGCAGGAAAAGCAGGTTTAAAGCTTCGCGATATGAACGGAAGGACAACATACTGCTCTGCAATGAAAGTGTTAACGCGCCCCTATACAATCCCAGCAAATCAAATCAATGTGAACTCAGGTTACACGATAAAAGATGTTAAAAGGCCAATGTATTGCCCGTCGATTTATGGTGAAACATTTACCAGCAATGGAGGGAGTGCGCAATTCAGGTCATTGAATATTGGCAATTTCAATAGCTCAACGGTGGGTTTATTTGAAGTTAATACATGGGCGGGAAGGGGGTACCATGGTAATTATACAATTGCCAGATCAAGCGCTCCGATTATTATATTAGACGCCGCCGATTATTTTAAATTCTGAGAAAACATAATGAAAAAAATTAAGTATGCGATATTCGCAGGAATAGCCATGCTTATTTCTGCGTGTAATTCGCCATTTCTAATTACTCATGAAGTGTGCGAAGGCTTATTTATTGTGAGGCAATCTAACGCAAGTGAATTTAAGCAACACTATTGCATGAAATAAAAACCAATTCAAAACAAGGCCGCTTAATTGCGGTTTTTTTGTATCTAAATTTCGGAGAATGAATATGTATAACATCGGTACAGTAACAACGACAGCAAATAGTACAAAAATTATGGGTACAGGAACGCGTTGGAAAGATAACACAAACTTAATTTCTGTCGGTCAAGTTATTGTGATCAAAAATGACACATCAGGCTTACCCAATGAAGTCAATACAATTTACTCGATTGAAAGCAACACAGAACTCACACTAGCACTCCCTGTTTCAGCGAAGCTAACAAATGCTAAATACGCAATCTCGACAACAATGATTGATTCCATTTCAGATGGCGTTAATAAAGCGACAGCACAGGTTATCGCCAGTGAGATATTTACAGATATTTTCACCGAATTAATGACCGGAACGGGCACGCTCGATTTTGAGTTACCAAATGGACAGAAAGTTAAGCTACGCACAGAAGCAGAGCGGGATAAGTTGCTCGATGGGAAGTTTGATAAAACGGGTGGGAATTTGCTAGGGCACCTATCAGTTCAAAAGGAGAGCGCTGTGACGCATGAAGGTCACATGATGTCTATGAAGGTAATGGATACGACGAGAGGGCCTCATTTTGTCTCGAAGCGCGGTGCGGATGGTGCATATAGAACTCATGAATTACAAGATAAATCAGGGGCATTAATGCATCTCGGTGATTTTGGGTGGGGGGGATATGCAGATAACAATTGGGTAACAGACGAAAACACTATCTCATCTACGTTAAAACTCAGAACAACGCGTTCTTCATTGTGGAGGAATACACAAACAACGAAATATTCCGTTGGATATTCTGCATGTGCTTATTTTAGAGTCGGCGACTGCTGGTTTAATATTACCGTAGGTCATAGCAACGGAGTCATGACAATTTCGTCTGGAAACGCCGATGGAGAGCGCACGAGTACGGTCTATAGCTCTGCGAACACAACAAAAGACTCAAATGGCAACTTAAAAGCAGCATCGCCAATTGTGAAAGTTTTCGCTGACCACATTGAGCTTAACGAAGAATCAGAAGGCGTTGAAATGGAGCACCTTGGTGTTGGCCATTACCTCATTAAAGGCGTTGTGGGTTTCAATGCAGATGGTGCATGGGGTATCAATAACGGCTTTGTTATTCCGCAGGATCATAACGGTAAAAACATGGTTCTCATTGATTACAACGTCAAACAAGATGGTGATATCGAGCTATTTGTCTTCCATCAGCAAAATGCAGAGATGCCGGAGCGTTTCCAGAACAAGCGCATTAAGCACTTTGATGAAGAAGGTGTGCCTGTTTACTTCGAAAACTACGAACCTTGTGACGTACCTGAGTCTCGCTGGATAGATATGCGTGTCGAAATGCCACCGAACTCTATCTACAATCTTAAACAAGCAGAAGCAGAGCGATTAGCAAAAGAAGCAGCAGAGAAGCAAGCGGAAGAAGAGGCTAAGAAGGCTGAATTGGAAGCGGAGGAAGGCGATGATATATAGTGTAATTGTGTCGTCATTTTACCGTCATTTTACCGCCATTTTACCTTTTTAAAATTTTACCCACAAAAAAACCAACCCTAACAGGTTGGTTTCTCTATAAAAAGTTGGTCGGCATGATAGGATTTGAACCTACGACCCCCGACACCCCATGACGGTGCGCTACCAAGCTGCGCTACATGCCGAACTTTGATTTATACTACTCATTTTGCTTATGAAAGCAAGGCTTCACTTGCTCGACTGATTGATTTTTAAGCGTTAATTTTCATTAAACCGCTTTAGTTCGGTAAAAATTTTCAGTAACTGAGCAAGATCAGGTTTTTGATTTTTAACTTCATTACCTTGCAAATCATAGATGCTAAATTGACCATTTTTGTCCATATAGAGCGTTGCATCATTTGTCGTGATCACCACATCGTTATTGCTGCCTGTAATGACCCAAGGGTACTTGCGGTCAGGACTGAACAAGTCTTCCCCTTGGCTATAATCGTCAGGTGAATTGGACACATGCAGTAAACGTTGCATGATGGTTGTTAGTACATCTTGATGGCTAGTGAGTTTATCAATTTCCTGGCTAGGGGTATTCGGCCAATAGATAAACAAAGGAACTTGCATCTTTTTACGATCAAACTGCTTACCGCTAAACCAATCATCAGCTTCAGACTCGCCATTATAATTTGCAGTGATAACTACAATGGTATTTTTCAAGCGACCATCACGGATCAATGTTTCAACAATTTGGTTGATTTGGTCATTGGTTTGTTTACTGCCGGGTTGTCCTTTGATATTTAAGAAGGAGAACCAAGGTGACTCACTCTTCAACCCGCTTAACCATGCGCTCCATTGTGTGATGGTTTGTGTATCACTATCAGCCGCTTTGGTTGGTAATGAGTAATCCGCTAAAATGGCTTGGCGGAATAATGGAGAATTAAAGCCATCTGTTGAGAAGAGGCCAAATTGATACCCTTGATGCTGCAATGCTTCAATCAGTACAGAAGCATGACGTTCATTAAGGATATTATCGAAATAACTGGCTGAAATACCATAAAATAGGCCGAATAGGGCGCTATCGTTACGTAAACCTGTGGTGTAGTGGTTGGTAAAGTCAGTACTCATCTCTTTAAACGCTTTTAGCGATGACATGTTATTTTGTTGGGTTTTATCACCCAAGTTATCAACCACGACTAGTAGTAAATTATAACCCATGCCTTGATCATAATAGCTAAGCGGTTTCAATGGATACTGAAGTTTTAAAGCGGTAGGGCTACCTTGCTGGAAGACACGGTTTTGATGTTCAGATAAGTCTAATAAGCCATATCTATCCAGCAGTTTTCGAGCCGTCATTGGTTGTGATAGCGGGTAATTATAACGTTGCATGGTAATAGGGCGATAGAAATTAGCATCAGACCATGCATACATAAGGTGCGACATCACAAAGGTGGCAATAAATAGCCCTGCGAGTGGTTTACCAAAGGTTTGTCTATTCAAACTGCGTAGCTTTTGCCAACTCCAAGTTGCAAAAAGCATTTGAATAAGAAAGATGATAGGGATCGCGATAAACATCAATTGCCACTCGCGTGCCATCTCCCCTTTTTCAGGGTTGATCACTAGATCCCAAACCTGTGGCGTCAGGTGTAAACCAAATTGGCTAAAGACTCGAATATCAAAGATTAATAAGGTTGTACCCGCGGTGGCGAGCGCAACACAAATAAGCCTCAGCAGCCGCTGAGACATAACAATAAAGGTCAGTGGAAAAACAATCAGTAAGTAGCAGGCAAAAACGACAAAACTAAAATGGCCAATCCAACTGACGAAGGCAAAAATGCGCCCGGCGAGCGTGTCGGGCCAATCAAAAATAAACAGATAGCTACTACTTAGCCCTAGGCTGAGCAGGATATTAAAAAGTGCAAACCAGTGCCCCCAACTTATCATTTGGGAGACTTTATCACGGTAGCGCTGATGGGTGACCATACTGTTTATTTCGTTAATCGATTAGTGAGACTGATCTTCTTTGACAGAAGACAGTAACGCGTTGGCAAAAGAGTCGGCAATCATTTTACGTTGCGCTGGTGCGACAGATGTATTAAGTAGATTGGTGACCATGTTCCCCAACACCATTAGTGAAAGATCTACTGGAGTATGGTTTTTTTCTAACACGCTGACAAGCTCAGCGAGCAAAGTTTCAACTTTTTCATCACTATAGCGAGATGACTGTGGCATAAATTCTAACATCCTAAATTATTAAAAGCTCACCTATGATAGCGTATAGCGGGATCTTTTTCTTCATTCTTCGCAAGAAATTTATATTTAAGTGAGGATCATGATTATTAAGATTATTTGAGTGAGTATTAGTTCATTGTTAGTGTGTAAAAATGTGCATAAATGACGGTTTAGGTTGCAGATAAATAGCATCAGTGTTTGAATACGCGCGATAATATTTCTGCTTGAACAAGGAGCCTACAATGAGTCTGGAAATTTCCCAGATAGCTTTACATCAGTTGATTAAACGCGATGAACAGACACTTGAAGTGATGCTGCGCGACTCTTTATTGTCAACCGATAACGTTGTGCAAGACATGATGGCAGAATTACACCGTGTATACAGCGCTAAAAGTAAAGCTTTTGGTGAGTTCAATGAAGAAAGCGAATTGGCAGATGCGCTGAGATTATTACGCAAAGGTGAAGAAGAATTCCTTGGCTTCAGTCGTGCGATGACTGTACGTTTAAAAGATGAACTTGCTAAATATCCTTTCGCAGAAGGGGGCGTGGTTCTATTTTGCCAATATCGTTATCTGGCGGTTGAGTATTTATTGATTGCTGTTTTAAGTAGTTGTGACAGCATGTTTGTTACCGACAATCTTGACCTATCGACCACGCATTACCTTGATATCCCTCATGCTGATATCGTGGCACGTATCGATTTGACTGAGTGGGAAACCAATCCTGAATCATCGCGTTATCTTACTTTTTTAAAAGGGCGAGTAGGGCGTAAAGTTTCTGATTTCTTTATGGATTTCTTGGCAGCATCGGAAGGATTAAACGCTAAAGTACAAAATAAAGGTTTAGTGCAAGCGTTAGATGACTTTTGTGATAATGCGCAAATGGATAAAAATACCCGCCAAGCTTATCGCCAACAAGTGCATAATTACTGTACAGAGCAATTGCAGTCAGGTGAGGAAATTGAGCTGCAAGCGCTATCTAAAGAACTTCCTATTGTTGAAGAACAGTCTTTCGGTGACTTCGCGCGTCAAAATGATTATCAACTTGAGGAAAGTTTTCCGGCCGATAGGGGAACACTGAAGCAACTGACGAAGTTTTCGGGCAGTGGTGGTGGGATCACGATAAGTTTTGATGCGATGTTAATGGGGGAGCGTATTTTTTGGGATCCGGTGACGGATACTTTGACAATTCGAGGCACTCCACCTAACTTACGCGATCAACTGCAACGTCGCAGCAAGTAATATGTTACTAGAAATAAATAACGCCGCAATTGCGGCGTTATTTACTCGGCGTCCCGAAAATTTCTAAAGCTCGGCTTGTGGCTTTAATTAAACGCGCAGGAAGTCAATGTGCGTCACTTTTGGCTTGAACGGGTGACGTTGAACTGCCTGAACTTTGACTTTAGTTTCTTTACCATCGATAACCAGGTTCAGAACTTCGTAAAATTCTGCTTTACCTTCTTGGTTAATGACTTCATCGTGGTTCAGAGTTACAGAGATAGGCTCTTGATTACCACCGTAAACGATAGCTGGGAACTGGTTAGCTCTGCGCAGGCGGCGGCTCGCACCCTTACCCTGCTCTGTACGTGCAATTGCATTGATAGTTAACATTACTATTTCTCTATACAAGAAAAAATAAAATCCTGCTACAGGCGACCCAGCAGCAGGTTCGATATTTGGCTTCGTGACATAAAGTCGCTATTGCGAAAACACTGAAGCGGGCAGCATTTTAACTAAAAACCGTGGTTACAGCAATCATAATCTAACCAATATTGGGGACTGCGGATTTTTGTCGCGAATTTTTACGGCGCAAAAGAGACTAAGAAACGGTGTAAAAGATAGATTTATGTCTTAATAAATTTAGAACATGATTATTTGCGTGAAGCATTGTGATTGGATCTTGTACTATAGATTGAATGACAGCACGTTTTACTCATTTTATCGCTAGGTTAAGAGAACATACCCTTAATTCGAAATCAGGGACATCGAAAGTCAATCGCTCTTACGAATAGAGTTGGTCAGCGATGCGAAAGCGCCCTTGATAATCGAATATTTTTTGACGGATCTCCCAATAGCTCTCTTTTTTTCTTGCGACAATAAATTGTGGGTAACGTAATAAAACTTGTTGCGTAATGATGTCATTAGCCGTTGTCCATTTAAACGGAACACCGGGAGCTAGCAAGTGTTCACGTAAAAAATGGTGTTCAAAAGCACGTCGTTGGGCTGGGGTATGTAAGCGAAAACGTTCTGAAACAGAGGTACCATCTTCATCATAATAGCTAATTTTCAACCATTCACCTTTATTATCAGTCCCAGTTGTTAGTGCCATGCCACCACAGCGTATGATTAATGCATCTTTGAGTTTTAATGCTGCCTTCAACATATCATCAGGATCGGATAACACTTCATCACATTTTTGGCAGCGACGTGCGGCGATATCATTTTCTGCACCGCAATGTGGACATTGTTTAAAACGAAAACGAAACTCACATTGTTGTTTTTCGCCACGTTCGTTTTCCTCCCAGCCTTGGCATCGACGGCCATAGTGCTCAATGATATGACCATCTTCAGTGCATTTACCCCAGAAAGTATTGGCAAATTGACAAAGAGGACAAAAAACCTGAACGGGGACACTACTCGAATTTGGTTTGCTGGAGCCGACTTCAGGGCGAAACAAATCATGTGGATTGCCTGCATAATCTAAAATCAAACATTCATGTTTATTAGGCGAAAGGCGTAGCCCTCGACCAACAATCTGTTGATATAAACTGACGGATTCAGTTGGACGTAAAATAGCGATCACATCGACATGCGGCGCATCAAAACCAGTGGTAAGCACAGAAACGTTAACTAAAAAGTGCAATTGTTTATTTTTAAATTGCTGAATAATCGCTTCACGTTCAGCAGCAGGGGTATCTGCCGTGACTAAAGCGGCTGTTTCTTGAGGCAAATAACCTAAAATTTCCTTCGCATGTTCAACTGTTGCGGCGAAAATCATGCAACCTTGGCGCGGTAAAGCATACTCAACAATTTGCGCGACAATTGTTGGGGTAATACGTTTTTGTTTTTTAATTGATAGGTTTAATTCATGCTGATTAAAAATACCGGATGAACTGAGTGACACTTGGCTAAAATCATACTGTAGAACTGGCATGTCAAGACGCTCAGGAGGAACTAAAAAATGATTTTTGATCATGTAATGTAATGGTAACTCATAAATACACTCACGAAAAAAGCATGAGTCATCGCCTTTAACCATTCCATGATAATGGTATTGGTATATCCAACCTGATCCGAGGCGATAGGGTGTTGCCGTTAAACCAAGTACTTTTAAGGTTGAATTGTATTGACTTAATCGATTGATAACTTGTTGATATTGGCTTTTTTCATTCACGCTAATACGATGACATTCATCAATGATGACCAGTGAAAAGTTATCATTAAAGTTATCAAGATTACGAGCAACAGATTGTACACTGCCAAAGACAACTTTATTGTGTGACTCTTTACGATTTAACCCAGCAGCAAAAATATCGGCTTCAAGGCCATAGGCAAGGTACTTAGCATGATTTTGCTCAACAAGTTCTTTGACGTGAGCTAAAACCAGCACACGACCTCGTGCTAGTCGTGCAAGTTCAGCGATGACTAAACTTTTTCCCGCACCAGTGGGAAGGACAATAACCGCAGGATCACGATGCTGACGAAAATAGCGTATTGTTGAATCGACAGCTTCTTGTTGGTATGGACGAAGTTGGAAAGGCATATTATTCAGTATTATTTAAAAATAGAGCATAGCTAAATGTAAAATTTAAGTTAACACAACGAGTTGAGCTAAAAACAGGACTTAGCTGTGTGACGCTATCACTTATAGTTCGTTATTGATATAATAAAAGATGTGAACATAATCACAATAACCTTTCAATTTTATTTCTAACAGCTTGGATGGCATATACACCAAGTTGCTATTCCATCAAATTAAGAGAATTTATGCGACTGGATAAGTTTTTGTCCCAGCAATTAGGGATCAGCCGGAGTCTAGTGGCGCGTGAGCTACGCGCAGGGAAAGTGACTGTTGACGACGAAATAGTTAAATCGGGATCATTACAAGTGAGTTCTGAACAATCGGTAGCTTATGATGGAGTGGTGTTAACGCATGTCACAGGTCCTCGTTATTTTATGTTGCATAAGCCGCAAGGCTATATTTGCTCAACAGATGACCCAACGCACCCGACCATTCTCTATTTTATTGATGAACCATTGGCTGATAAATTACATTCAGCGGGACGCCTTGATATTGACACCACAGGATTGGTATTACTTACCGATGATGGGCAGTGGTCACACCGAATTACTTCACCTAAGCATCATTGTGAGAAAACATATCGCGTTGAATTAGAAAATGATATTGCTGATGACGTTGCACAACGGTTCGAGACAGGTGTGATGCTAAATGGGGAAAAATATCCGACTAAACCTGCTCAATTAGAAATTATCACCCCAAAAGAAGTACGACTGACAATCAGCGAAGGGCGCTATCACCAAGTAAAACGTATGTTTGCAGCGGTTGGTAACCATGTATGTGGTCTTCACCGTGAAAGAATAGGGGAAATTTGGTTAGATCCACAGCTTTCTCCGGGTGAATACCGTGAATTGACTGCTGAAGAAATTAACAGTATTGCAGTACCACGCTAAATATAGCGTAAGGGTAAGTCGTATGTAGCTGATATCGCTATGTAGTAAGGTATAGGAGTCTAACGAGTGCAACAACAAAAATCATCCTATTTAGGGTTGATATTAATACTTGGTTTATTATCAATGCTGATGCCATTAGCTATTGATATGTATCTGCCAAGCTTCCTTGCTATGGGTGAGTATTTCGGTGTCGATGAAGGCCGCATCCAAATGACACTGAATAGCTATATTTTTGGTTTTGCTATTGGCCAGCTATTTTATGGTCCAATGGCTGATAGCATCGGTCGCAAACCTGTCATCTTAGGTGGCGTTATTGTGTTTGCAATTGCTTCGGCGGCGTGCGCGTTAACTGAGTCAATCGAGTCCTTGATTTGGTTTCGTTTTTTACATGGATTTGCAGCTGCTGCGGCAAGTGTGGTGATCAACGCTTTAATGCGAGATATGTTCACGCGTGATGAATTTTCACGCAGTATGTCTTTCGTGGTATTAGTGATGACCATTGCTCCTTTATTAGCGCCTATTTTAGGCGGTGAAATGATGCGTTGGTTCTCATGGCACGCTATCTTCTGGAGCATTAGTATCGCGGCGGTGATTGCGGTTGTTTTAGTCAGTTTATTTATTCGAGAGACGCTTCCCGTTGAAAAACGCCAACCTTTTCATTTAGGGACCACGTTAAGGCAATTTGCAACCTTATTTCGTGCCAAGCAGGTGTTGTTTTATATCTTAGCCAGCTCATTTTCATTCGCAGGCATGTTTTCATTTTTAAACGCGGGTCCATTTGTTTATATCGACCTAAATGGGGTATCCCCACAGGACTTTGGCTACTTCTTTGGCATTAATATTATTTTCTTATTTATTATGACCACGTTTAATGGTCGTTATGTAAGGCGATTTGGTGCAGAGCGTTTGCTTTATTTAGGTATTATTGTCCAATTTACCATGGGAATTTGGTTGTTAGTGACGACGGCACTAGGCGTTGGCTTTTGGGCATTGGTCTTAGGTGTTGCTATTTATGTCAGTGGTATTGCGATGATCACATCCAATGCAATGGCGGTGATTTTAGACAATTATCCACATATAGCAGGTACCGTTTCATCTTTGGCGGGAACGATCCGTTTTTCAATAGGAGCGTTGGTTGGGACGTTGTTATCGATGATCCCTGCTAAGTCAGCATGGCCAATGGTTGGCTCTATGGTGGCGTGTGTTGCGTTCTCTATGCTATTTGTTGTTCTAGCTAAGCGTATAAAGAAATAGAATTGGTATTTATGTTTCATGGATGAAACATCTCCCTCCTGTTTTCATTTCAGTCAGTCACCATATTTATTCTAATAGTGTTAAGTAAAAATCAACTACTCGGCAAAACCGAATTTATATTCAGTAAAAATAGAATTCCAGTATAAAAATGATCTAAATCAATTATCAATTGATGAATATTTGTTAAATTTCTGTGTTGAGCTAAGCTATTTAGTAGTTAGTCATTAAAAGATAAATTTAATGACTATTGTTCAAAATTAGGCGGTTTATTATTGAAAATCGTTTAATAATGTAAAAAAAATGACTAATTATTAGTGCTGGTGTTGAGTTTTGAGATCAAAAAAAATTTAAAATTTAACACTTGAAGTAAAGAAATAAGCATGCAATGATTTATGTCACAAAAATTTAACGACATGAATAATATTTAATGTTATATTTAGGTATGGTTTTTAACAATCACGTTACTTTTTGTGATTGTAGCGAATTCGGTTTGAACGAGGTTTATAGTCCTTACCAACCTCTACGATGAAAGTAGAGAAGGGAGAATAAAAAAGCGAAAATTTGCTAACTAATAGCAGATGACACTATAGCGCTTTTGTTTGGTAAGTAATTTAGTTCAACGAACAATATAATGGTTAGGTAGCAATAGGATATTGTTGTGGAAAAATCAGGTCTTTCGGTAGTGCACAGGCTGCCGCAAAGTTACCGCTGGTTATCAGGAAAGATAGGAACTCATGTTGAGGTGGTGCCTACTAATGATTTCGCTAGCGATAAACTTGTGGGGCTGAAATTACTCAGTCATGACTGTGCAACAGATTGTATTGCAATGAAGCAATTGTCAGAGTCGTTATCTGATTTGCAGATTGAAAGTGCAATTTTAGAATGGCAGAAAGAAATTTGTCTCTTTATTCATGCCAGTGATGAGCATGCTGCGATGTGTCGCTTAAAAGCCTCTGGTGTTGCTATTGCAGAATTGGAATCAGGTTTTTATTCATCGTAATAACTAATCTGAATATAATAAAAAAGCTTCCAGTTTATTCAACTTGGAAGCTTTTTTATTGGCAAGGAATTTAGCTGTTTTTAATGATTACGAACCATTGATAATACGGCGACCTGCATAGTATCGTTTGTTCCAATACTCGTTGGTCATTTCTGAAACGATCACGCCACTGCTGGTGGATGCATGGACAAATTTATTATCGCCAATATAGATACCAACGTGTTTCATACGGCGACCTGTTTTAAATAAAACCAAATCACCGGCTTTTAAACTATTGCGGCTAACGCTTTTACCGGAGGACTCTTGCTCCGAAGTCGTGCGTGGTAAAGCAACGCCAAATTGTTCGATGAATGTGCGTTGCACAAAACTTGAACAGTCAACACCGCTTTTAGTTGTTCCACCTAAACGATAACTTACACCTTTCCAATTCGCATATTGATCCATGATTTTAGACTTGGTATCAACACTTTGAACTAATTGCTCAAATTCGTCTTGAGAGGCCATTGCTAAAGAATCAGATGAATTATTTAACATGCGAGATTCAGAATGAGTAGTACGTTGAGCATTCTTTGAAGAATTAGGGGTAGTACAAGCTGAGAGTGTCGCGGCAATCGCTATTGCTGGTATAATGCGCAAAATGTTGCGCTTAAATTTTTCAGATGTTGCCATTATTCTTAATGTCCCTTGCCTTTTTTGTACTGTGTTTTATCCACACAATAAACGTAAACTTATCCCTGTGAAAAACGCATTTTCTGAAATGCTACTGTGGTTTTTCACAGAAAGTGTTTAATACAGAACAGCTAAATTTTGTATATGAGTAAAACCAGATAGAGAGTTGCATTAGACGCAAATCAGTTATGTGAACATAACCACAACCTGTTAGAAACTCATCGTTAGAGTTTGGCAGTTGCATACTTATTTCACCAAACATAAAGAGCATACATAAACAGAACTGAAATGGCGAGTTAATCAGGTCATAATTTACAAAACATTATATTAAATACTGATAAAAATCGCGGTTTGAGAGTTTTTTGTTAAAAAAATAGCGATTTGAGTGTAGTGCTTGCAAATAATACAGTTAAAATAACGATCTAGATCACATTTTGATTAAGGTAGTTTTGCCTTATTTCTGTCAGGTTTATATTCCAACCCCATAATTGTAAAGAAGTTTAAATTTCTTATAAAAAATAACCACAATCATAGTCGTTAACCGCAGTATTTTGTATTGCTTTGATTAATCCTTTGACTCAACAGATTGCATTGTGGAAAGTTTGACATGATATTCTCTCATCATACGCTGTTCGAAGTCGGTAAATCGACGAGTGAGGGTGGTTCTAGCTAGTGTTGACGAGTAATAGTCAATAGGGATTAAATTAGCGCAGCCAAGGTTATCGATGATAAAAAATTGTCCGTGAGGTTTATAGCCTAATTGATAGACGATGTTATAGGGTTTTAACGTCATAGTGACAATCGCATCTTTATAAACTGTTTTTTTAAAAAGTTCATAGGCAATTTTCATGCTTTTTTGATGTTTTAAAAAAGAATGTTTATTTTTTAAATAATAGTCGAGTGTATTTGCCACATTTCCTGTTTTATCTTTGATTAACTGAAAGACATACCCAGTACCAAGATTAGTTTCTTGCGTACCATAATAATGAGCGATGGCGTTTATTGATGATGTGTTTCGGTAAATTCTTTTATAGTACTTTACTTCGCGTATTGTTTCACGATCGTCTTTATTAGGGTGGTGTACTTTGATACAGAGACCATCATGTTCTGGATGTTGATAACACGCACGATGGCGGCCACTTGCTATCATTAAAGAAGGTGATAGAACAATTTTTTTGCGAGTAAACTTTTCATATTAACTAGTGAAATAAGTGTAAATTAAGTGAATGAAAGTAAAGAAGATTTTTTTATTCTTAAATACCAAGGCTAATTTTAATAGAAAATGAAAAAATAAAATTGCAAAATGTGTGGTTATTATTTTTTTGTGATTAATATCACTAATTTTACTTCAGTCTTTAGATTTAGAGAAAAATAAAAAACTGCGGCCATTAGTTAAATATCATTCTATTCGTTCGAATTAAGATCCTCGTCATCAGGTAATAGATAATAAAAAACTATTCCTAATATAAATAAATTATACCAAATGACGATAACCTAATTTTAAGCGGATACTTTTTTCATGAAACTTACAGCAAATAAACCTTCTTTAATGACTTTATTGTTTGTCATCACGTTAAGCTATTTCATCACTTATACAGCCCATGCCGAAAAGCGAAATGTTATCGGTAGTGCCACTATTACATTTGTGGGGGCAATCGTAGTACCTCCATGCCAAGTTGGTACTATGGGAGACAAAATTGAAACAACTTGCTGGAGTGATCGAGGCAAAGTAGAAACGGTAAAAACGTCATTCAAAAAATTAAAAACAGGAACGCATGAACTACCAAACCATAAAGGCACACAAAGTTTTAAATGGATAGATCAAGATAAAAAATTAGGTATGTATACGCTGGATTATAATTAATTTGAGTTGTCAGTTGTTTAATTTCATTGTGTGAGTGGTTAAGAAAAGGCCTATGGGCAGATGCCCATAGGTGATTGTTATACTGATTTTATTCGCAGCGGCCCATAAAACGGCGTTCAGGGATATGAATACGAATTTTTTCACCGCTAGTTAAGTACTCAGGAACTTGTACTGTTAAACCGGTTGCCATAGTTGCAGGCTTAGTACGCGCACTTGCGGAAGCACCTTTGATAGCTGGCGTTGTTTCAACGATAACCATATCAACCGTTTGTGGTAATTCGAGAGCTAATACTTGCCCATCCATTGTCAGAACTTGCATTCCAGGTAAGCCTTCTTCTGGAATGAATAATAATTCCTCTTCAATATCTGCATGTTTAAATAGGTATGGTGTATAGTCTTCGTTATCCATAAACACGTATTCGTCACCATCAATGTAAGAAAAACTCACACCACGGCGAGTTAAGGAGATGGTTTCTAAGATATCATCTCCTTTAAAACGTTCCTCAACTTTTTGACCTGTTTTTATATCCGTAAAACGCATTTTGTATAAAGTGCTGGCACCACGTGCACTTGGTGATTGAATATCGATATCTTTAACCAGCAGCAGTTTGCCATTGTAATTGACTGCAAACCCACGTTTGATTTCATTGGCCTTTGCCATAAATAACCTTCTTTAGAATTGTCAAAAAAGAGTGCGACAAAAGTACTCGCAGATAGGCGATTAGGCAAGATACTAAGCCTATTTTTTAGTAAAAAAAACGACAGTTATCGATAAACATAATATCTTTTAAGATTGCCGTTAAGTAGAGGGATATCAACGAGAAAAATTTAAGCATCAATTTCAAAGAAGAGTATAAGATAAAATTGAGGTTAACCCCTCTCGCTAGCAGGCAAGGAGAGGGGAAACATTATTTAATAAATAGGTAATAAACCTAGCAAAGAAAGAATGTGGGCGACAGCATTAATAACACCAAAGAGGATCACAAACCAAATCACACCCATACCACCGGGAGCTTTATAACTGTTTTTAGGGAAACGTTTACGGCTCGCCCTTGCCATCAGAGCAGGAATAATCACTGCCCAAACTGTAGCAGCTAGTCCCGCAAAACCAATTGCATAAATAAAGCCATTTGGGAAAACCAAAGCGAACACAGTGGGTGGTAAGAAAGTAATTAAGGCTGATTTTAAACGGCCTTGCTGGTTATCATTAAACTTAAAGAAATCAGCAATAAAATCAAATAAACCTAAAGATACACCTAAGAATGAGCTTGCAAGGGCCATATAGGAAAATAGCGTTAGAAATTGCGAAATAAAGCTACTGTTGGTGGATAAGTTCATTTGATTCAGTAGAGCACCAATATTGTTGCCTTCTTCGCGAATTTGTACGAAAGCAGAACGAGGGATGTTCCCTTGGATCGCATACTGCCACAAAATATAAATAGCAACAGTAATGATCGCACCATAAACCAAACTTAGAACGACTGAGCGGCTGTTTTTATTGTAGTACTTCACTAAACCAGGAACATTACCATGATAACCAAAGGATGTTAGCAAATAAGGTAGAGCGGCAAGCGCATAAGGTAAATAATGTGTATCACCATTCTCTACTTGGTTAAATAAAATAGATGGTGATGCTGTTGTTACCATACCGCCAATTGACATCACAAAAGTGATGACCATACCACCAATCAAAATGGTGCTTAAACGATCAACGGCTCTGGTTGATAACCATACAAAGAAAGCGACTATCAATGCGAAAACAAGTCCGGAGATAGCTTGTGGCATTTCCATATAGTCGGATAAGTTGCTAGAGATAATCGAGCTACCCGCGGAGATATAAGCATAGGTGAGAATATACAGTACAAAAGTAATCGATAAACCGTTTATAGAGTTCCACACGGGGCCTAATAAGTCTTTGACCATCGTATGGAAACTTGCCCCTGCTGGATAGTTCATATTGGCTTCTAAAATCATCAAGCCAGAGAGTAACATGCAAGCAAAAGTATAAATTAAAAGGACAATAGATCCTGTAAACCAGACACCAGAGGTAACCATGGGTATTGAAAACATACCAGCACCTACAGCGGTACCAGCGATGATCATTGCGCCTCCTAGAATGGAGGGCTGTTTAATTGTTTTTGCTGTATCAACAGACATGGAAACTCCCGAGTAATGTTTCTTTGTACTAGCTTGATGATACATGCAGTGTATATTAATGTAAACAATAAATAATGAATAAAAAGGCAATTTTGATAGTAAATATAATGAGTTGGCCATTTATTGTACAAACACGGATTTGGCATTTGTACAATAATGCAGGCGTTAAGCGGGATGGTGATAAAATCGGTGATTAAGCCAAAGATCAATAGCATTGTGACTTGCTTCAAAGTGAGGTTCAGGAAGCTCATGAGGGGAAACCCACATTAAACTTTCACATTTGTCTTGCTCCATAATCTGAGGTTGTTTATCACCACGATATTCCACATGCATACAGATGGAAACCGTATGTTTACCTTCTTGGCGGTAAGTGTTGACATTATTGCTAATGCCAAAAACGGTAGGAGCTGAGATATCAATACCAATTTCTTCTTTTATTTCTCGAATAGCGCAATCTTCAAAAGATTCCCCAGCATCGACATGTCCACCAAAAATCGACCAGTAAGGAGCATGCTGACTACTGCGTTTACCCATTAAAATTTGACCTTGCGGATTGGTAATAATCACACCAACGCCCACAACAACATGATCAATATTAGACATAAGTTTTTCTTCTTTCTGTTTTTTCGGTGGTGACATTTTGCCAGCTCATTATGAAAAAACAATCAGGAAAAACAGCAAATATCGCTGAAGCCATTGTGTTTTAATGGTATAAGTAGGGCAAAACATCTTGCTATACTCAGATACTTTCAGTGACTATGCTCCAAGTGTTCTAGAGTATAAATGACTATAACGATAAGGGAGATCCGAGGTTATGACTCGCCGAGTTGCTACAATTACATTAAATCCTGCCTATGATCTGGTTGGGCTATGTCCATCAATCGAAGTCGGTGAAGTCAACTTAGTGAAGACTGCTAGCCTCAATGCCGGAGGCAAAGGTGTTAATGTTGCAAAAGTATTACGTGATTTGGGAATAGATATCACGGTAAGTGGCTTCATGGGAAAAGATAACCAAGAAGAGTTCCAACACTTTTTTAGTGATAATGGTATGGCAAACCGTTTTTGTATGGTTCCGGGGCGTACTAGGATCAACGTTAAGCTTACCGAAAATAACGGTGAGTCAACTGATTTCAATTTTTCAGGGTTTGATGTCAGTAAAGAAGACTGGAACCGTTTTGCCACAGAATCGCTGAATTGGCTAGGTCATTTTGACATGGTCGTTGTTAGCGGAAGTTTGCCAAATGGGATCGAACCTGAAGAATTCACCCGCTGGATGACTCGGCTGCGCCAATTATGCCCATGTATTATTTTTGATAGCAGCCGTGAAGCCCTTAAAGCGGGACTAAAAGCGTCGCCTTGGTTAGTGAAACCTAATCGTTATGAATTAGAGATGTGGGTGGGGCGTAAATTACCTGAACTCAAAGACGTTATTGAAGCGGCACACGAGCTGCGTGATAAAGGCATTTCTCATGTGGTGATATCTCTTGGTGAAGACGGCGCACTGTGGGTGAATGCATCAGGCTCTTGGTTAGCGAAACCTCCCCATTGTGAAGTGATTAGCACTGTGGGAGCTGGTGACTCTATGGTTGCAGGGTTGGCTTACGGGTTACTAAACGGTGAATCAAGCGCACATACACTGCGTATGGCGACGGCGATATCAGCGCTATCCGTTTCTCAACCTGATGTTGGGTTAAAGAATCGTAATAAATTAGCGGATATGATGGCTAAAATTGAGATGGAATCGTTGTAAAGTGTGTTGAAGGCGGCTAATGCCGCCTTTGATTTATTCTTTAATTCTGCTGTGATTTTAACCAAGCAATTTCTTGCGGCCAAATATCTGGATTGATCGTCTCTAATATTAATGGGATCCCATCGAAACGTGAGTCTTTCATGATATAGCTAAAAGGCGTGTAGCCAATATTACCTTCGCCAAGACTATGGTGGCGGTCAACACGGCTAGCAAATTCACTTTTTGCATCATTTAAATGCATGCCTTTGAGGTATTTGAAACCAACAATATCAGAAAACTGTTTAAATGTTTCTTCACAGGTTTCTTCTGTGCGTAAATCATAGCCTGCGGCAAAAGCATGGCAAGTATCAATACATACACCCACACGGCTCTTATCATCAACGTTTTCAATGATCCTAGCCAAATGTTCGAAACGGTACCCTAAATTAGAACCTTGCCCAGCGGTATTTTCAATCACCGCGATAACACCTTTTGTTTCATTTAAGGCAATATTGATAGATTCGGCGATACGCAACAAGCAGTCATCGACATCAATTTTTTTTAGGTGGCTGCCCGGGTGGAAATTGAGTAAATCAATCCCTAATTGTTCACAACGTTGCATTTCATCAATAAAAGCCACTCGTGATTTTTCGAGCGCTTCCATTTCTGGATGCCCTAAATTAATTAAATAGCTGTCGTGAGGTAAAATTTGATGTTTACCGTAACCATATTTAGCACAGTTTGCTTTAAATTTTTCAATCACTTCTTCGCTCAGTGGTGCGGCTTTCCACTGACGCTGATTTTTAGTGAATAACGCAAATGCCGTGGCATTAATTTCATGAGCGCGAATGACTGCCTGATCAACGCCACCAGAGGCGCTAACGTGTGCTCCAACATATTTCATTATTGACTCCTTTTTTGTGAAGTATGCCATTAATAGACCAATAAATGAAATACACAAAAAAAGCCGCTTCACTCAAAGCGGCCAATCATAAATTAAAGTGAAAAAATATTATAAGAAGAGTTGAATAAGTGCATTAATTGCAAAACCACCAACGATTAACCATGCAAACAAAATAAGTGCCATTAATATTGGTTTAATACCTGCTTGGCGGATTGCGCTGGCATGAGTCGTGAGGCCGAGTGCAACCATTGCCATTGCCAGTAAAATGGTATCAAGGGTAATAATATATTGCACTAAAACGGTTGGCAGTAGATTAAAAGAGTTGAATCCTGCGACTAAGATAAAAATGACGGCAAACCAAGGAATAGTGATTTTGCTTTTTTCTGTATTTGAGCCTTTAATTGCGGTACTGCGGCGGCTTAAATAAGCTGACAAGATAATAAGAAATGGCGCTAACATCATCACGCGGATCATTTTTGTGATCACAGAAGCATTCTCTGCTTCAGGGCCGATGGTATGACCGATAGCAACTACTTGGGCAACTTCATGCACTGTTGAGCCAACGTAGATACCGAAAGTATCTTGTGTTTGAGTGAACCAGCCGAAATGGGCATTCAGCTGGTATAGCCATGGGTAAACAAAAATCGCGATAGTACCAAAGATAACCACGGTGGAAACTGCGACGGCGACTTTGCTCGCCGATGCTTTTACGACTGGCTCTGTGGCCATTACGGCAGCAGCACCACATATGCTACTACCTGCACCGATCAAAAAGGTTGTCTCATCATCTAAACCAAAGACTTTTTTCCCCAACCAAAAAGCCAGTAAAAAAGTTGAAGCTAATGTTAATGCATCAATCAATAGACCTGTAGCGCCGACATCCGTGATTTGTTGAAATGTGAGTCGAAAACCATAAAGAATGATCCCTGCACGTAAAAAATAGTGTTTTGCAAATTTGATCCCATCATCGCAGCGGCTACTGACAACAGGATAGATGGTGTTACCGACGATAATTCCTAATAAGATGGCGAGGGTAAGTGCGCCTAAGCCTATCTCAATAAACCATTGTTGTTCCCCTAAATACATCGAAATTGCCGTTAATATACCGGCTAAAATCACACCAGGAATGAGTTTTAATGCAGGATGGCTGGTGTGTTGAACGAGTGTTTTGGTATTGCTTTTATCCATAATCGTACCTTTAGTTACTGCTGATACCTGCTTGTTAAACGGATCATACAGGGCATAGATAATTTTGGAATAAGCATATAACAAAATCTTTAATAATTTAAATTGATTGTTTTGGTATAATCAATTAAAAAAAGTGGTTAAAAGTTTCTTCTGGTAACTTGGTAATAAATCATTAATATTAACAATATTATTACAAACACAAGCGAACAATGTTTGGAGCGACCTGTATGCGAATAACACTTAGGCAACTTGAGGTATTTACGGAAGTACTTAAAAGTGGCTCCACAACTCAAGCCTCTCAATTGCTTGCATTATCGCAATCTGCGGTGAGCGCTTCTCTGACTGATCTGGAAGGGCAACTTGGCGTGCAGCTGTTCGACCGTGTAGGTAAACGACTTGTTACAAATGAACATGGCCGGTTGTTATATCCAAAGGCACTAGCACTGCTGGAACAAGCTTTAGAAGTGGAACAATTATTTAAAAAAGAGATGGGAGCGGTACGATTAGCCGCAAGTACAACAATTGGTAATTACATGCTGCCGCAACTATTAGCTAAGTATCGCTATGACCATCCCTCCATTCCGTTAGAATTAAATATCAGTAATACAGAAGATGTCATTAAAGCGGTCATGGAATTTAGAGCCGATGTAGGCCTTATTGAGGGCGTTTGTCATAGCCCTGAATTAATTACTGAACCATGGCTAAAAGATGAATTAGTGATATTCGCAGCCCCAGATAATCCATTAGCGGGAAAAACGTTAACGTTAAAAGAATTAAGAGATGCTCCGTGGGTATTACGTGAAAGAGGCTCAGGAACACGTGATGTACTTGATCAACTTTTATTTGCACATCTACCCGGTTTTCATATTTTTATGGAGCTCGGCAATTCGGAAGCAATTAAGCATGCTGTACGTTTTGGAATGGGGATCAGCTGTTTATCACGAAGAGTGATTGATGAGCAACTCGCGAATGGTTCATTAGTCGAGTTAAACGTGGATGAGTTGCAGCTACATCGAACACTGTATCTCATTTATCATCGTCAAAAACACTTATCTAATGCGATAAAAAATCTATTAGATTATTGCAAATAGCCAAATTCCTCCAACATAGTCGTGCCGTAAACTTGGGGTGTTTACGGCTTAACTTAATCGCTTATAGGCTCAATTCGATTACTGATCTCGGTTTTTTTGATTACATTAAGTTGCAATTAAAAGTTTTTATCGGAGTATTTTACGAAGGTATTGTAAAGTTGTATCGCGGTGGTTAGCATGGGTAATTTCAAGTCTGGTTTGTTTAGCTCGTTGAGGAACTTATCGGGTGAATTTAAGCCATAATTAGGAGTGTAGTAAAGTCTATCGGCGTTACTAAAAGAAATACACATCATCTCATTTGCATTAATTTCCACATTTAAGCTATCAAGTTCTTTTGTCGCATTAACCAGCGCTTCGATGACCATTGGTTTTAAAAATTTACTCAATAGTAAGGGATCTTTAGCACCGAGTTTAAAATGTTTATTAAATTCTGCTGATGCTAATGAATAGTGAGTTTTGCAGGGCGTTTTTCCATCGCTAATAATGTGAATATCTTTGAAACCGGTGAACGGTAAAATTAGCCCATAACGATAGTAATGTAGTTCTTTTGTCCCTTTTGTAGTACGCGTTCGTTCAGTATATATAAAGTTATAGAAATAAAATGATGTTGATATTTCAGCTAAAGAACGATACTCCCATTCAATTTCTCTTGAACAGTTGCCTCTTTTAAACTGTTCAAAATCATTAAGCATTGTTTTAACGTTCCCGTTATGAGTAGGGTGGCAATTAAGCTTATTATCAAGTAGCCCCCACATTCGATAAATATCTCTATTTAATTGAGGAATATTACTTTCTCTTCCCCAAATGACGAGTAATGAAAAAAGACCAACAATAGAAATGAGTACGATATAAATACCCGTTAAGCTGAACCAGCTGAATCCACCATTTTCATTGGCATTAGCCCAAAGAATAGCAACGGCTAGTAGAGAAACAAGGCAAATAGTTAGAAACACTAGATTATTGAATTCTAATTTTTTGTTCTCAGCTTTTGCGATAAATATGGCTTCAGTGAGGTCATTATAGCTTTTGGCATTGTTGACCTGTTCTTGTATTTTATCAATAACTTGTTGAGTTTTAATATTACTTGATAGCATGTTTTAACATTGAACCTGTATATACCTAAATAATTTAAAATGTAGCTAGGTGACAAGCGGGTGAATCGCTAGACGCATAGAAAACGTAGTAACTGGTGTAAGTAAATGGTCGTTACTACGCTTTCACATAATGCACAGTGGTCAGTAGCGCATTAAAAAGTTGGAGTAAACCCGATATCGATAGAGGATTGCTCATGCTCAAAGGGTTGTCCTGGGTTCTTTTTGGTAAAGGTTTTGTTGATATAATTGTTAGGAAACTCTTCTATTGACGTATTAAATTCTGCAACATTACTGTTGTATATACGAATAGCGGCACTAATATTATCTTCTTGCTCGGAGATTTGATTTGCTAAGTCACGATAAAGATTGATTGATTTTAAATCTGGATAGTTTTCTACCGTGAGCTTAATACTCTTAAATAGAGTATCAAAGTTATCTTTGTAATTTTTTAAAGTTTGTGGGCTAACAGTCTCAGGGGATTTATCTAAATCAGATGCTAAAGAGCGCATCTTAGTAATTTCTGTTAAAACAGTCGACTCAAATTCTTTATGTTCATTCACAATTTTTTCAATTTTAGGAATAACTAATTCTTTTTGGCGAACTTGTACTATGACGTCAGCCCACGCTTGTCTCATTCGATTGTATTTTTTGATAATATTGTTATGCATTCTTACTGAAAAAATAGTAATAAGCGCGATAATTAGCATTAATACAAGCAGATCACTCATGATATTTTATTCCTTTATATATAATCTATTCAGATGATGAGTATACAATCGTCTCGAACTATTTATATTCATCATATTTCAAGTTAGGAAGTTTTCGTATTGAAGTCGGCGAACTAGGTTGGTGTGTTAGACATGCTATTTCTATCGGAGAAAGTCCTTCATCCACTATTAGCCTAGCTATATTTGGGTATACTGAGTCTATATTATACGATCATCGCTTATAGTGACCATAACGACTCTTTATATGCATATTTTATAAGTTCTGCTATAAGATAGCACTAAACGTTAAGGAGCACAAAGGAGCACATTTGACCTATTTCGACTAATCATTTGTCATTAAATTTGGTATTTTATAAATCAATTTATTATTGCTTCTCTGAACCATAATTAATTTATTAATTATTTAGGTAATATAATGATAAATATTTCTTAATGTGTAAATAAAAATTAATAAAAAGAGTGTTTCTAAGTATATCAATGTGTCTAAAACAAATATATTCGCTATTTTGAGGCTGGTGACCTTTAACGTTCAATAGCTATAAAAGAGTTTATTTTTTGTACGAAAATGATAGGGTTTACATAAATATTTTGCTAATAATTTTGTTTGGATTATGAAGGTATCTTATAACAGCCAAGAGTTACTTAGTTATGACAGGATGTTTTGCTAGAATTCATTCAATATTAGTTAAATGAAGAAATACAGGGAACAGATGTCAGAACAACATACCACTACGGTACAAAGCGGTGGGCAGAATAAATTGCGCCGTGAGCTAAAGGCTCGTCATCTTGCGATGATTGCGATTGGCGGATCAATTGGTACCGGTCTTTTTGTCGCATCAGGTGCGACAGTTGCTCAAGCAGGCCCCGGCGGGGCACTTTTATCTTATGCCATCATCGGCTTAATGGTTTATTTTTTAATGACTAGTTTAGGGGAGCTGGCGGCTTATATGCCAGTATCTGGCTCCTTTGCTACCTATGGTGCGAAATACGTTGATGAAGGTTTTGGTTTCGCTTTAGGCTGGAACTATTGGTATAACTGGGCGGTTACGATTGCTGTTGACTTGGTTGCAGCGCAATTAGTCATGACTTATTGGTTCCCTGATACGCCCGGTTGGATTTGGAGTGCAATATTCTTAGCAATTATTTTCTTACTTAACTACATTTCCGTAAAAGGATTTGGGGAAGCGGAATATTGGTTCTCTTTAATCAAAGTTACAACCGTTATTATTTTTATCGTTGTCGGTGTATTGATGATTTTTGGGATCATGAATGGTGCTGAAAATGCAGGATGGCATAACTGGACTATCGGTGATGCGCCATTTGCTGGTGGTTTTTCAGCAATGATTGGCGTTGCCATGATCGTTGGTTTCTCCTTCCAAGGGACTGAATTGATTGGTATTGCAGCCGGTGAATCACAAGATCCTGCGAAAAACATTCCTAAAGCTGTGCGTAAAGTATTTTGGCGTATTTTGCTGTTCTATATTTTTGCTATCTTAATTATCAGCTTGATCATTCCTTATACTGATCCAAATTTGCTGCGTAACGATGTTAAAGATATTAGTGTGAGTCCGTTTACATTAGTGTTTGAAAATGCAGGTTTACTATCTGCTGCCGCAGTGATGAATGCGGTTATCTTAACGGCGGTGTTATCAGCGGGTAACTCAGGAATGTATGCATCAACTCGTATGCTTTATACTTTAGCGCGTGAAGGTAAAGCCCCACGTATTTTTGCTCGCCTTTCTAAGGGCGGTGTTCCTCGTTATGCATTATTGGCAACCACCGTGATCGCTGCGCTGTGCTTTTTAAGTTCGATGTTTGGTAACCAAACCGTGTATTTATGGTTATTGAATACCTCAGGTATGACAGGTTTTATTGCTTGGTTAGGGATTGCTATAAGTCACTATCGTTTCCGTAAAGGCTATATTGCGCAAGGTAAGGATTTAAATGATCTGCCTTATCGTTCAGGCTTTTTCCCTCTTGGACCAATCTTTGCCTTTGTACTTTGTTTGGTGATCACATTAGGACAAAACTATCAGGCATTCTTAGAAGATAAGATTGATTGGGTAGGTGTAACTGCAACTTATATCGGTATTCCATTATTCTTAGCAATTTGGTTTGGTTATAAGATTGCCAAGAAAACATCGATTGTGCGTTATAAAGAGATGGATTTTCCAACTTATCGCGAAAATCTAAACAAATAGCACTAACTAAGCTTTGAGTGTGAATTGAGCCAGCTGATTTTATCAGCTGGCTTTTTTTGTATTTTAACTATTTTTTGTTTTTACGCTTATTTTTCTTATTATTTTGTGGTTTCTTTGATGTTGGTTGATTTTTTGTATTCGCAGTATTAGTCGCTTCTTCAGTAAACATATCGATATAACGTTGGTTAGATAGGCTAAAAGTGAGGCAGCTACCGACGATCACTATCCAAACCAAAATAAATTTTATTGTATCCTCAATCCTAAAGAGCAATAGCATAGGGATCATGATAACTAAACTAATAAATACTGAGCAGAGTAAAGCAAGGGTGATATAGCCTGAATAGCGTTTTAAGCCAAGGACATTAAGTAAGGTTATTATTACTATAATTCCTAATAGCATGCCGAAGGTTGCAAGCATCACCACAATAGCAGGTTCATTTTTTGCAAGTATCCAGTCAGTAAAGCCAAATAAAGAGAAAGGGATTGTGATCATCGTTTAGGCTCCTGTTGAGCATAGAGCAAAGAAATCATTTTGAATCCAAACAAAAAGGCAAAAATAACATTTGGGAACAGTTGAATACCGGTATTGTACAGCGTCACAGTTTGGTTAAAAAATTCGCGTCGATCAGCAATTTGATCTTCAATACGTTTTGTTTGGCTTTGTAATTCCAGCAAGGTATTTTTGCTAACTAAATGGGGATAGTTTTCAGCAATGATGATGGCTTTTTGAAAATAAGCAGCGGTTTGGTTTACTGTATTAATTTTAGTATCAAGATCTGAAGTAGAGATATAGGTATCTCGGCTTTTGACTAACATATTGATCAAGAATTTTTCATGTGTCATCGCTTGATCGGCTATTTGCACTATTGCAGGCAGTAAATCGAAGCGTTTTTTCAGTAACACATCAATATTGGCAAATGCCTTGTAGCAGTTATTTTTTAAGAAAACGAGGCTATTGTAGGTACCAACTAAATAGCGGATGAGCATATAACAACACAGAAGAATGATGATCCAAAAAACGATTAATCCCATATTACTTGCCACCTAGAAATGAGATCTGATTAAAATGCAGCGTGAGCAAGCCATTGTGGTACTCCATTGGCGTAATGAAAACAAACGCTACTAATATCAAAGCAATTGAAATGGTGATGACTAAATTTCTACGAAATGGACCGGTTTTGTTCCAACGAGTGACATATGCAGAAGGGGATAGCCCTAATAAATGATGCGGAGGCTTGCGGGTAATGATTGGGGTGCCGTTGTCAGAATCTACAGTCCCTATCAGTAAATAATTTTTGTTGCCTTCAATGATATATTCTTTATAGCGGATACTACCACTTTCAAAATCACTATGTGGTTGTAAGCCTGCGCAAACAAAGTGCTCAGGGTCACAAACAACTTTAATCGACCCAGTATCATCGGTTAGGGTAAAATCATGTATGACATTTTTACTTTTGATCAGCCGATAGCTTTTTTTGCCTTCTTTATTTTTTGAAATAGCATATTCAGAGTAAAACGAGCCATAGCAACTTTTTCCACCTAATTGGCTCCTAAGTTGTGTTCCCGCTGTGATCTTCCCTTCAATTTCGGCTAACCCCATGGCGACAGAACGAATTTTTGAGGTAGCGAGGTTTTTTTGATACTTCAGAAAACGTTTTTCTGGAGTGTTTTCGAGCAAATAAAAGACGATGGTTAAGACAAAGGCAAGAAAGAAAATACGAATATCAATAAAAAAGCCTAGCATTAAACTGCCGGCAAGAAGAAACATATAAATTGATTTAATGGATGCACTAAATTTAGTGTCGCCTTCATTTTGTAATTTCTGATAATGTGCATACGCACTGTTACTTAATCGCCTAACAAATTTAATGATAAGAAATGCGACGATTAAAATCACGGCATAGTAAATTATGTCGAGATAGTCACCCTTTTGAGGGGAAATATATACCCAAGCGCCCCAGACTATCGAAATAAATGGAATAATCCCCCAGTTCGTTTTTTTCTTTTGAGAAAATCTATTATCTAAATAGAAAATAAGTGCACCTAAAATTGCACCTAAAAAATAGTATATATTCATTTATGGCCTGTCACATACGGATTATTTGAATTGAATACCGTTATATTTTTTTTCATCATCTGAAATATCTAGTAATGGTAATAATTTAAAATTAAAGAAACCAGCAATAATGCTATTTGGGAACATTTGAATCGCCGTATTATATTCAGTTGTTGCATCATTAAACCCTTCGCGGCGTTGAGCTAACTTATCTTCAACTTCGCTAAGGGCAATTTGCAATTGAGAAAATTGCTCCCCAGAAATTAATGTAGGGTAATTTTCAGCAACGGCGACAATACGACTCAGCACACGACCCATTTCATTTGATGCTGAAATTTTATCATCAACTTGTTGGGCATTGAGATAACGCTGTCGTGCATCACTTAACGAAGTAAATAAACTTTTCTCGTGTTCCATTGCTTTTTCAGTAATAGTCACTAATTGAGGGATCTGATCTGCTCTTTGTTTTAAAATAACATCAATATTCGCAAATTGGTTATCAACTTGATTACGTGTACTGATTAGGCTGTTATAGATAGAAATACCCCAGCCAACAATAAATAAGAGTAAAATAATAAATACAACAGTGAGGATAATGGTCATATTGATGCCTTTTAATTAAAATTATCGCTTACTCATCATACTGCAAATTGCGGTATTGTTGACTTCTCTCATTTGTCCGCTAGCTGCACTTCAATGATGTTGAGTATGTATTGATAAAATATAAAAACAGAATGTTTCCTGCAATCAGAAAAAGTCGGAACAACGATTAGAGGTTAAATTAAGCAGACCCACGTTCTAATAATTTCCATTCAAGAACTTCATGGCAATCGTCTAATTGGGGATCTTTAATTTTACGCAGTAATAATTGAACACTACGAACACCAAATTGATGCATTGGCTGAATAATGGTTGTGAGGGGCGGGACTGTGACATCACCAAATGGAATGCCATCGAAACCCATCACGGCGATATCATCAGGGATACGTAACCCTTGCTGGTGGAGCACGCTCATTGCACCACCTGCTATTACATCAGATATCGCAAATATTGCATCAGGTCGTTGGTCGTCCTGTAATATCTTCTGCATCGCTTTGGCGCCACCGGTATAATCCAGCTCTTCAATATATTCTACTCGGCAATAATTGAGCCCAAGTTCTGTTAACGCTTTTCGATAGCCTTGTTCACGTTGCTGTGAATATAGGTAACGCATATCACTGTTGATTAAAGCAATGCGTTGACGGCCTTTCGCAGCGAGATGGTACACCCCTGCGATAGCGGCCTGTGCATTATCGATGGTCACTGATGATGCCCTAAAATCAGTATCACCTTCGCCACATTGAACCCATGGAAAATCACCGATCATATCGGTTAGTCCCGGTAGACAACTTATCGCATCCATGGTGATCACACCATCGACAACCTTACCGCTAAGTAGGCTTAAATAAGCCGATTCGCGGGTAGGATTGGATTCGGAATTACATAACAAAATATGATAACCATGTCGTTCTGCTTCTTCTTCAATGCCTCTAACAACCAAAGAACAAAAGGGGTTGGTAATGTTTGAAACGAGAACTAATAGCATACGGCTACGCGAAGTACGCAGTTGGCGGGCGAGTAGGTTAGGTTGATAATTACATTGCTGAATTGCCGTTAGAACCTTTTCTCGTGTCGCAGGTTTGACAATGTGTTGATTATTAAGCACCCGCGAAACGGTCGCTTTTGATACTCCTGCGATTTTTGCTACTTTATCTATCGACATAGCTTGTTTTTCCTTTTATTCATTGTCATGCACAGTATGCTACATCGTGCTCAAAAGTACGACTATACTCGTCATACTTCCAGTCGCAGTGTTGTCGATTTCATTCACTCGCGCAGTCACTTACTTATGTAAGCCCCTAGCGACTCATTCATTTGTCATTTGTCGTCTCACAGCCCCTCGAATTATTAAGATTTTATTGCACTGAACTTGTGATGTAGATTACAAATTCATCTTTTTGCTTGCTTTATAAGCACTTTGCTAGTTGCTGAAAAAAACAAATTGATTATATTTTAAAAATGAAATCGATTACATTCAATCTGAAATCGATTTCATTTAAGTATATTTAGCATAAGTGTATATTGCCATTTAGTAACAACCTCATTTTAAAAACTAAAAATGTGAGAGGTGATGGATGGATTTGCAATTACAGATAGCACAGCCTACTGATCGCAAAGCAGTGGCAGCATTAATCCATGATTCAACTAATCAGTGGTATCAACAGCATGGACTTGGAAAAATATTTCCTGCGGGCCCAGAAAGTTGTGAATTGTTTATCGAGGTCTACCACAAATTAGATGATGGTTATCACTGGATTGCTCGTGATGAGCAAGACATGATACGCGGCTCTTGCTTTTTCCATCTAAGAGAAACGCATTTAGGTTTAGGGATCATGAATGTACATCCTGATCATTTTGGTAAAGGTATTGCAAGTCGCTTGCTATCAAAAGCCGATGAACTTGCAGGGGATTTACCGATCCGTTTGTTGTCCAGCGCCCTAAATTTAGATTCTTATTCACTCTATCGACGAGCTGGTTTTACACCTTATGCCATCTATCAAGATATGGTTATCCCTGTTCCTATTGAGGGAACTGCGTTCCCACGACTGACTAATGGAAAGATACGTGATGCTCAAAT
Source organism: Providencia sp. PROV236 (assembly GCF_033676985.1). Classification (NCBI taxonomy): domain Bacteria; kingdom Pseudomonadati; phylum Pseudomonadota; class Gammaproteobacteria; order Enterobacterales; family Morganellaceae; genus Providencia; species Providencia sp. PROV236. The sequence continues at coordinate 1,913,481 of NZ_CP096297.1, forward strand.
TGAAGATTTAGCTGCCATTATGCAGCTTGAATCCGAATTATTGGGGATCTCGCGCAAACGCGATATTGAATATTTTCTGCACAACACCAGTGGAATATGGCGTATTGCGGTTTGGGAATTGAATGGACGCATTGAAGGGTATCTCGCATCAGTCGCTCATCCTGCATCTCGTATGTTAGGGCCTGGATGTAGTTATCGTTATGACGTTGCCCTCGATTTAGTGAATTGGATGCTAAATCATCATCATCGCGGCACAACACCTGTTGTACTAGTGCCCGTTGAAAGTTTGGAACTATCTCAAACCTTAATAAAGTGGGGAGCAAAGATCTGTGAATTACATCTTGCTCAAGTCAAAGGCTATGCACAGCAACCCAGCGGCATAATTATGCCGTCTTTTTTACCTGAAAGTGGTTAATAACAACAATATATCCTAAATAATTTGCTATGCGATTAGGTGATAACGTCATAGCGAGTATAAAAATTATAGTTGGGGGTCTTATGGGTATCAACAACATCGCTCAAGAGGGCAAGCACACTGCTTATTCATGGGTGGTACCGCGGTTAGCATTAATGATGTTTTTACAATTTTTTGTCTGGGGCGCGTGGTACGTGACGCTCGGTGTTGTCATGGGCAAATATGGTTTATCCGCTATTATTGGAGATGCTTATTCAACCGGTCCAATCGCCTCTATTTTATCACCATTTGTACTCGGAATGGTGGTTGACCGTTTTTTCGCTTCGCAAAAAGTACTCGGCGTATTACATCTAATAGGGGCCGTGTTGTTATGGATCATTCCTAACTTTTTTACTGCGGATCACAGCTGGTTATTGTGGCTGATTTTTGGCTATATGCTGTGCTACATGCCAACTATTGCTTTAAGTAATAACGTTGCATTTTATAGTTTAACGAATAGCGAAAAAGCTTTCCCAGTAGTGCGTGCATTTGGCACATTTGGCTGGATTGTCGCAGGGCTGATTGTCGGGGGAACGGGGCTGTCAGACAGTATCGAAATCTTCACATTAGCGGCGGTCGCTTCATTAGTTCTGGCTATCTACAGCTTTACGTTGCCACACACACCTGCTCCAGAGCGTGGTAAACCTGTTGCTATGCGCGATTTATTATGTGCTGATGCATTTGCCATGTTAAAGCAACGCCATTTCTTAGTGTTTATTATTTGTGCGATGCTAATTTCTATCCCGCTTGCTGCCTATTATGCCTATGCTGCACCGTTCGTTGCGGCAACCGGTTTTACTAATGTGGGTGGCGTGTTATCTATTGGGCAGATGTCAGAGCTGTTCTTTATGTTGCTCATTCCGTTCTTCTTTGCTCGATTAGGTATTAAGGTGATGTTGCTCATTGGGATGTTAGCATGGTTTTTACGCTATGTGATGTTCGCATTAGGTATCACCGAAGAGCTGCGCTGGATGATCTACATTGGCATCTTTCTGCATGGCATGTGTTATGACTTTTTCTTTGTTATTGGCTTCATTTATACCGATAAAGTCGCTGGTGAAAAAGTGAAAGGACAAGCACAGAGCCTATTAGTACTATTCACTTATGGGGTAGGGATGTTAATTGGTTCACAAGTTAGTGGGCTGCTATTTAACAATATGGTTACCGCACAAGGTGATGCTGCATTGCCTCAATGGCAACATTTTTGGTGGTACCCAGCAATTGGTGCTTTAGTGATTGCTGCACTGTTCTTCTTCACTTTCAACTATAAAGATAAACCTGAGGGAGAAAAATAAAATGGCTAATTTACAGGTATTAGTTGTGGGTTGCGGCAATATGGGAGCCTCACATGCAGAGGCTTATCATACAATGGATGATGTCGATATTTGTGGTTTAGTATCACGCGGTCGTTCTCGTGATGTACTCAATCAGCAATTAGGTGGAGGTTATCCTACATTCAGTGATTATGAACAAGCGTTACAACACACTAAACCTGACGCAGTTTGCCTAACAACTTACCCAGATACACACGAAGAATATGCGCTATTAGCCATAGCCGCAGGTTGTCATGTCTTTATAGAAAAGCCCCTTTCGACAACCGTGGAAGGAGCGAAAAGGGTGATCGCCGCTGCAAAGCAGGCTAACCGCCAAGTGGTAGTCGGTTATATTTTACGTCACCACCCATCATGGCAGCAGTTTATTCAGTTAGCTCGTGGGCTTGGCAAACCATTAGTGATGCGTATGAACTTAAATCAACAAAGCCATGGGCAGATGTGGAATGTTCACCGTAATTTGATGCAATCATTATCACCCATTGTCGATTGTGGGGTGCATTATCTCGATGTGATGTGCCAAATGGCTCAAGCAGAGCCCATTAGTGTGAGTGCGATAGGGGCTAGGCTCACCGATGATTTACCCGAACATATGTATAACTATGGTCAGTTGCAAGTACGTTTTGCGGATGGCTCAGTAGGTTGGTACGAAGCTGGATGGGGGCCTATGATCAGCGAAACCGCTTATTTTGTGAAAGACGTGATCGGCCCTCATGGCTCGGTTTCAATCATGGCTCGCCATAACGAAGGTCGCTCAGATAACGTTGGTGGGCATACCCGTACTGAATCATTACGCTTGCATCATGCGGCGCTTGATGAAGAAAATAATTTTAAGCAACCCGACAGTTGGATTGATTGTCAAGACGAACCCGACCATTTGGCCTTATGTTTAAGTGAGCAGCGTTATTTTGTTCAGGCGATTAAACAGCAGTTAGATCTCAAACAGCATTTAGAGGATGCATTAAATAGCTTACGTATTGTTCTTGCAGCCGATGAAGCGGTTCGCAGTCAACGCACGGTGATACTTAGGAGCGGGTCATGAAAAGGATACAAGGACCGGGGTTATTTTTAGCCCAATTTATTGGTGATAGTGCTCCTTTTAATTCATTGGATGGATTAGCTAAATGGGCGAGTGAGCTTGGTTTCACCAATATTCAAATTCCAACAATGGATCCGCGAATTTTTGATCTGGATTTGGCTGCGACGAGCCAAAGCTATTGTGATGAGACAGTTGCACGGCTTCAACAATATGGCATTCGTATTAGTGAATTATCAACTCATATTCAGGGGCAGCTGATTGCAGTACATCCCGCCTATGATTCAGTATTTGATGGATTTGCTCCTGAATTAGTGAGAGGAAACCCTAAACTGCGACAAACATGGGCAACTGAACAGCTGATGAAAGCGGCAGAAGCTTCACAGCGGTTGGGTCTAACCACGCATGTGACATTTTCTGGAGCGCTGGCATGGCCTTATTTTTACCCTTGGCCTCCCCATAATGCATTGTTATTTGAGGAAGCGTTTGAACAACTCGCACAGCGCTGGCTACCCATTCTTAATCGATTCGATGAGTGTGGGATAGATGTCTGTTATGAATTACATCCTGGTGAAGATCTGCATGATGGTGTGACCTTTGAACGCTTTCTTGGATTAGTGAATAACCATCCACGTTGTCATATCTTGTATGATCCGAGCCATTTACATTTACAGCAAATGGATTATCTCGGTTTTATTGATTGCTACCATCAACGGATCCGAGCATTTCATGTTAAAGATGCCGAATATACCCCCAGTGCCAAAAGTGGCGTGTACGGTGGTTATCAGCCATGGTTAGCGCGTGCAGGGCGTTTCCGCTCATTGGGTGATGGCCAAATTGATTTTAAATCCATTTTCAGCAAGCTAACGCAATATGATTTTTCAGGTGTTGCAACCTTAGAGTGGGAATGTTGCTTAAAATCCCCTGAAGCGGGGGCGAGGGAAGGGGCTGAGTTTATTCAACGTCATATTATTCCAATCGCAGAACATGCTTTTGATGATTTTGCTGCCGTAGAAACCGATCCCCAACAAATCAGAGCGCTTTTAGGCATAAAAGGTGCTGATGTATGAGACTAAAATTAGGCATGGTTGGTGGTGGCGAGGGGGCATTTATTGGTGCGGTTCATCGATTGGCGGCTCGCATGGATGATGAGTATGAATTAGTGGCTGGTGCATTTTCTTCCGATCCTCTAAATTGCCAACGTACAGGGCAACGGCTGCATGTGTCACCTGATCGTTGTTATGCGGATTATCAACAGATGGCGTTAGCAGAAGCGCAACGAACGGATGGCATTGATGTTGTTGCGATTGTCACACCCAACTATTTACATGCGCCTGTCGCAACCGCATTCCTCAATGCAGGCATTGATGTGATTTGCGACAAACCCTTATGTACTTCTTATAAGGAAGGATTACAGCTAGCACAAACGGTGCGTGATAGTGGCCGACAACTGTTTCTAACTCATAATTACAGTGCTTATCCATTAGTACGTGAAGCGCGTAGTCGAATACTAGCAGGTGAATTAGGAGAGATCCGCTATATCGAAGTGGAATATTTACAGCAATGGCTAGCGACTCAATTAGAAGCAACGGGTAATAAGCAAGCCAGTTGGCGAGCGGATCCGCAAAAAGCAGGAGTAGGCTGTATTGGTGATATAGGCACACATGCATGGCAATTGGCTCAATTTGTGACTGATATGATCCCGTCAGCGATCCGCGCAGAACTCTCCTCTTTGATTTCAGGTCGCCAGTTAGATGACGATGTACATGTACAAATGCGTTATCATAATGGTGCTAAAGGCCGTTTGTGGGCGAGCCAAGTTGCTTGTGGAGAGGAGAATGGCCTACGTTTACGAATATATGGTAGCCTCGGAAGTTTAGAGTTTTTACAAGAAAATCCGAATCAATTACGGATGAAACCTTTCGATAAACCTGCGTATTATATTACGCGCGCGTCGTTGTCCCAATATGCAGAAAACCGCCAGTTAGCACGTGTTCCCCCTGGTCATCCCGAAGGTTACTTAGAGGGATTTGCGCAAATATATCGCGAAGCGGCTAAATGCTTACGTGAAGGAGCGCAAGCTGCACCATTGTTGCCAAGAATTGATACTGGCTTACTAGGGATGGCATTTATTGACGCGGCAAAACGCAGTAGCAGTAATGATAGCCAATGGATTGATTTAAATAAATATATTCGTGATGATTCACATTATCGCATGATTGATTAAGGCATGAGGGCTTGGTTCACTCGTGACACTTCACCTAATTCCTATGCGGCTAGTTACCTGAATTATTCGCGCATAGACATTGTCATTACCTCTTTATTATATTCTCAAATAGGCCAGTTAATTGGCCTATTTTTATGATAATTGTTTGAGTTTTACACTATCGATTACCGAGTAGGATCACAATTTCGCCAACACCTTTAATTAAATTGGCAATCGTATTGATAAGTATTCTTATTTGCTTTATTGTTATGGCACTAAAATATGGGGTAAAGAGGTGTAAAGTGAATTGCATGGCGAAATCGTTAGCAAAGGGGATAAGTTTAACACTATTAGCAAGTTCAGTGTTTACCATAAGCGCCAGTGTCTTGGCCGCAACTGTCACTGATATTGCTGGACGTACTGTTGAAGTACCTGATAATGTTAACCGTATCTTACTTGGCGAAGGTCGCTTATTTAGTGCAATAGCCTTACTCGAAGGCGATAAGCCTTTAGATCGAATTGTAGGTTGGCAAGGTGATTTACGTAAATTAGATCCACAAACTTACGCGGTATATAAAGATAAATTCCCCCAAATCGATAAAATTCCTCTGATTGGTAATACTAGCGCGGACAGTGTTAGCGCTGAAAAAGTATTAACACTCAATCCTGATATCGCTATTTTTGGTCTGTCAGGTCATGGACCAGGAAAAAATAGTGAGTTAGTAAATCAACTTGAAAAGGCCGGCGTGCCAGTGGTTTTTGTTGATTTTAGAGATAACCCTCTGAAAAACACCTTACCTAGCATGCGGATGTTAGGAAAAGCATTAAATCGTGAACAAGTTGCGGAAAAATATGCTGATTTCTACGAAAGAAACCAAAAACTTGTCACAGATATCACCAGTCATATCCCTGAAGATAAAAAACCAAGTGTATTTATTGAATTACGTGCTGGTGCATTTGAAGATTGCTGTGGTACCGCAGGTGACGGCAATATGGGGAATTTTATTGACCTTGCTGGCGGTAAAAATATTGCCAAAGGGGTACTTCCGGGCGCACTGGGCACGATGAATTTAGAAAAAATTATTGCCGCAGATCCACAAATTTATATCGCAACAGGTGCGAAGGCACCAAAGAGTAAAGACGCGGGGGTGCAACTTGGCGCACAAAGTACCGCTGAAGATGCAAAAGCGAGTCTAAAAGCCATAACTGAGCGCAAAGGTATTCATTCTTTATCTGCCGTGAAAGATGGTAAAGATTATGCGATTTGGCATAACTACTACAACTCACCTTATAACGTGTTAGCGACGCAAGTATTCGCTAAGTGGTTCTATCCAGAGCAATTCGCGGAGCTTGATCCGCAAAAAACCTTAAATGAATTGCATAGCCAGTTTTTGGCGGTAGAGCCAACAGGTATATATTGGGTGAGTGAAAAATAAATTTAGTAGGTAATTATCATCATGAGTCTTACTAGCGAGCCAATGTCAGTTCTAGAACAGCCAGCTAAAGAACAGAATAATGGTATAAAACATCATTATCAACAAATGTTACGTCGTCGAGTGGCGTGGATTGCTGTGATTATTGCAGCCATCTTGTTGTCACTGGTGATAGATTTTACCCTCGGGCCATCGGGGTTATCGTTGGAAAAATTATGGCAAACACTCGTCTCCCCTGAGTCTGTTGAAGCAGGGACGCGAGTGATTGTTTGGGATATCCGGTTACCCTATGCGTTGATGGCTGTGGTAATTGGTATGTCACTAGGCCTCGCTGGGGCTGAGATGCAAACCATTTTAAATAACCCATTAGCTAGCCCGTTTACTTTAGGGGTATCCAATGCCGCAGCATTTGGTGCAGCACTGGCGATTGTTTCAGGTATCGCTATCCCCGGAGTTCCTGACCAGTGGGTGATTTCTGCTAATGCGTTTATCTTTGCATTGCTGGCTGCATTAATGCTTGATGCGGTAACTCGTTGGACGCGTGTGGCAACTTCAGGTGTCGTGTTATTTGGTATCGCCTTGGTATTTACCTTTAATGCACTGGTGTCGATGATGCAGTTTATTGCGACAGAAGATACGCTCCAAGGTTTGGTTTTTTGGACTATGGGGAGTCTGTCGAAAGCAACATGGGTGAAATTAGGTGTAATGGCATTGGTATTTGCACTGGTTTTCCCGATTGCGATGATGAGTTCATGGAAATTAACGGCGTTAAGGCTTGGTGAAGATCGTGCCATTAGTTTTGGTATTGATGTGCGTCGTTTACGTTTAACAACATTATTGCGTATTAGTATTTTATCTGCGCTGGCTGTTGCGTTTGTTGGCCCAATAGCCTTTATTGGTTTAGTTGCACCACATATTGCCCGTTTAATGTTTGGTGAAGATCATCGATTCTATCTTCCTGCAAGCGCATTAATTGGTGCATTAGTGTTATCGATGGCATCAATTGCCTCGAAAAATATTATACCGGGTGTGATTATCCCTGTTGGTATTGTAACTTCGTTAGTTGGGGTGCCATTCTTCTTAAGTATTATTTTGCGTCACAGAGGAAATGTATCATGACAGATGGCCTGATTATTAATCGCTTTAATGCAGGTTATCCGAAACACCCTGTGATTGAAGATTTAACGACACAGTCTTTACCAAGAGGCAAGATAACTGTTTTACTAGGGCCAAATGGGAGCGGTAAATCAACGTTATTGCGTTCTTTGGCTGGGCTAAATAAAGCAACAGGGCAGTTGTTGCTTGATGGTATGGATTTAACCCGTCAAAACTTTGCCCAGCGTGCCCAAAATGTGGTGTATTTGCCACAAAGTTTACCGGCAGGTGTTCATCTTTATGTATTAGAATCCGTGATTGTTGCTCAAAGGGCATCAGGCGGCTTAAGTAATGAAAATAGTAAAGATGAAGTGATGCATTTATTGCGTCAATTAGGTATTGAACATTTAGCATTAAGTTATTTAGATCAACTATCGGGTGGCCAAAAACAATTGGTTGGTTTGGCTCAATCATTAATTCGTCAGCCTAATTTACTATTATTAGATGAGCCATTGAGTGCACTTGACCTTAATTATCAATATCATGTTATGGATTTGGTCGCGAAAGAAACTAAACGCCGTAATATAATAACGGTAGTTGTGGTTCACGATATTAATATTGCATTAAAGCATGCAGAGCATGTGTTAATGCTTAAGAAAGGCAAACTTATTGCGCAAGGTGAACCTGAAGAAGTGATTACACCGGAAAGCCTAGCCGAAGTATATGGTGTAAGGGGGCGTATAGAGCGCTGTTCGCAAGGTGTGCCACAAGTATTGGTTGATGGTTTAGTGGGTCATGTATTCAATCCGGTGATTAACCTGTAATATAGGGTAATTTATCGGAGAATATTCATGGCTAAAGTCGATGTAAGGTGCCCATTTTGTCAACAAACGCCCCCAGTGAAAAAACATGGATTAGGTAGCACTGGTCATCAACGTTATCGTTGCCAAGATTGCTGCCGAAGCTTCCAACTCGATTATAAATATCGTGCTTGCCAACCCGGAACTAAAGATAAAATTATCGACCTCACGATGAATAATGCCGGTATTCGTGATACTGCTAGGGCCCTTCATATCAGCATTAATGCGGTTGTTCGTACTTTAAAAAACTCTCGCCTAGACAGGTAACCTCTTTACCTCTTGATAATCTGCACATTGAACTCCTTTGCGAGGTCGATGAACAGTGGTCTTTTGTGACTAATAAGAAGCAACAACGCTGGCTTTGGTATGCGTGGGAGCCCCGCCTAAAACGGATTATTGCTCATACGTTTGGTCGTCGAAACAAAAGGACTCTTCGCCAGTTACTGGCTTTACTGTCTAGGTTTAATGTCGCTTTTTGGTGCACGGATAAGTTCAGTGCTTATGAGATATTGCCCAAGCAGAAACATGTAGCAAGTAAGTTTTATACGCAACGAATAGAAAGAGAGAATTTGAATCTGAGAAACCGCTTGAAGCGCCTTAACCGTAAGACGTTAGGTTACTCGAAGTCACCTGAAATGCATGACAAAATTATCGGGACATTCATTGAACGTGAACACTATCTATTATGATGATCTCTATATTGAATACACGACCGTTTAGTGAGTACAAGATTAGCCAGTTAATTAATGAAGTGTGTCTATTAAGGTTGAATAGGCACACGAATAAAAAATAACATTATATTTTTTGCTGGTAATTAATTATAGGAAATTTATTGTAAATGGTTATATACCATAAATTTCCTATAGGTAATTTATATTATCTCATAATCAAAAAATAATAATATTTGTAATAGGGTTAAATCCCTATATTGAGCTTTGTCACATCAAAAAATTAAATCTAATTTATCTCTCGGAGAGTTGGGAATGGTTGTTTTTAATAAAAGAAAAATTGCGGTCAGCATTATTGCGGCTATTGCATCTGCACCTGCATTCGCTGATAACAGTAAAGATGTGATGATGGTTACCACTGCATCTGGTTTCCAGCAAAAAATAGAAGATGCACCCGCTTCTATTTCTGTGATCACTCGTCAGCAATTAGAAGACAAAGCCTACCGTGATGTGACGGATGCCTTGAAAGATGTACCTGGTGTATTAGTCACCGGTGGGGGAAGTAGTAGTGATATAAGCATTCGAGGTATGGATGCAAAATACACGATGATCCTGATTGATGGTAAACGTGTTGATACCCGTAGTACACGTCCAAACAGTGACGGTTCAGGTATCGAACAAGGGTGGTTACCACCATTACCTGCAATTGAGCGTATCGAGGTTGTTCGCGGACCTATGTCTTCTCTGTATGGTTCAGATGCCATGGGCGGCGTTATCAATATTATTACTCGTCGAGTCCAACAAGAGTGGACCACAAGTTTACGTGCAGATACGACAATTACGGAAAGAAAAAACTCAGGTAACACGGGACAGGGCAGCTTTTATACATCAGGTCCATTAATCGATGGTTTGCTTGGTGTGAAACTAAATGGTCAGTATTCACACCGTGGTGAAGATAAAATTGTCGATGGATTTAATCGACAAATTATGGCAAGTGGTGGTGGAACACTTTCTTGGACTCCAGACGAAAAAAATACCATTGATGCTGAGTATAAACGTGATAACCAACACCGAGATGACCGTGAAGGTTATAGTAATAAAAGAGGTGATGGCAGTGGCTTTAGCAAATATGAATTAACGCATATGGCGCTAACCCACACAGGTATTTACGATATTGCTTCAACTGATACCTATGTACAGTACGATGAAACCAAAAACCCAGGTCGTAAAATGACTGCGGAAGATCTTGTGTTCCGTAATCAAAGCGTCTTTTTGCTGGGTGATCACAGCTTAAGTCTTGGTGGTCAATACCGTAAAGAAAAACTGAAAGACGAAGGGAATAAATTTAAACAATATAATAAATTAGATCGTTATAGCTGGGCGTTATTTGCAGAAGATGAGTGGTTAATGACCAATGATTTTGCATTAACAGGCGGTATTCGTATGGATAAAGATGAAAACTACGGTAGTCATTGGACTCCACGTCTTTACGGTGTGTGGCATGCAGATGAACAGTGGACAATTAAAGGTGGTGTAACCACAGGTTATAAAGCGCCTAGCTTACGTGAGTCATCCGCAAATTGGGGGCAAGCAACGGGTGGTAGTAGAGGAAATGCGGTTATTTATGGTAACCCTGATCTAAAACCAGAGAAAAGCGTTACTGAAGAAATAGGTGTTATTTGGAACAACCAAGATAACATCACTGCGGGTATTACTATTTATAATACCGACTTTAAAGATAAAATTACCGAAGTTAGACGTTGTGAATCAAATAATCCATCTCTAAGACCATGTACAGTTGCTGAAGATGGTGAAGGTGATATCGCTGGTAAGCCATATAACTTTATCAGCGATAAAGCGAACGTAGATAAAGCCAGAATGCGTGGTGTGGAATTAACCTTTAATTGGGGCATTTTAGATAATTTAGAGTTTGCCGCTAATTATACTTATACCGATACAGAGCAAAAAAGTGGTGTAAATAAAGGTAAACCATTAAATAAGCAACCTAAACATATGGGTAATACCACATTGACTTGGCAAACGACTGAAGATCTGGAAACATGGACACGCATGAATTTCCGCGGTAAAACGTCAGAATACCAAGGGCGTGGTCAAAAAATGGCAAGTGGTACACCGTCTTATGCACTGTTTGATTTAGGTGCTAGTTACCAGTTAAACAAAAATGCCAATATTGTTGGTGGGGTATATAACGTCTTAGATCGTCGTGTGGATAATGCAACCTATGGTGCAGAATTAGAAGGTCGTCGTTATAACATCGGTATCAACTATAACTTCTAATTGGTGTTAGATACTTGTCATCTTTCAAGTTGCAGGGGGCGTTAGGGTATAAGGGATTACGCGGCGCTCGTTGAGTTACATAGTTTATCTATGTTCTCCACCTACCTGCACTTTGCATTATGTAAAGTATAAATAACTTGATCAAAGCCTTCTCGCTATTGCCAGAAGGCTTTTTTGTTTATAGTGCAAAAAAGTCTAAAAATTGTTTATAGTGCAAAAAAGTCTAAAAAGACATATTTAATGGCGAAAAATTATTGAATAAAACAGGTTATTAGCTCTTGCCGTGAAAATAATAAACATATCAGAAATTCTCATCAAATATTGTCCACTTTTTTGACGATAACTATTGCTATTTCACTACTTGAAGTGCAAAATGCGCGAACTAAAAAAATGACTGATACCCCAATTACTGGTATCGGTTTTTTTTTGCTTTTTAAGTTCGTTCATTTTCACGGGGCCGGATGATAGGCCGGATAGATAAATTATATTTTTGCGTGTAGCTAACATTTAATGCTACCGATTTGAGGAATGCTTGCATGGCTTACTTTTTCGCATTCGCAGCAGGGCCTGGTGGCCGCGGTTGCCGCATCGATGACTACGGAGCAACGACTTGCTTCGCTAATTCACCGTTCAACCTCTCTTCTTTCTTTTCTGCCTATAGGCAGATGCAAAGTCTTCCCAGTAACTGTCGATTAAGTAGGTCTAGTAGTACTCAATCGAAAGTTATGGGAGGGCTTTGTCATGCCAAATAATTCAATACCACTATCAATCGGTAACAACCAAACTGGTGCTAATAACCGTGTGCAACTTGCAAAAACATTAACGTTAATGCAAGTCGTGATGATTGGTCTGGCTTATATTCAGCCAATGACCATCTTTGACACATTTGGCATGGTATCCGATAAAACCGGCGGACACGTCCCGACTTCTTATATTATTGCGCTTGTCGCGATACTATTTACTGCTCTGAGCTACGGCAAATTGGTGAAACGTTTCCCATCAGCTGGCTCAGCGTATACTTATGCTCAAAAATCAATGAGTCCACACATTGGCTTCTTAGTCGGATGGACATCATTGCTTTCCTATATCTTTATGCCAATGATCAACATTTTATTGGCCAAGATCTACTTACAAGACATCTTCCCGACAGTTGAACCGTGGATATTTGTGGTTGGTTTAGTGATTTTAATGACCGCGGCCAACTTGCGTGGAATTAATGTGATTGCTAACCTCAGTACGGTTATTGCTATTATCCAAATTGGTGTGATGGCAGTCTTTACTATATTGGTTATCCACGGGGTATCAAATGGTGAAGGTACGGGTGAAATATGGACATTTAATCCATTTGCTAATGAAAAAACAGAGTTAATTCCACTGATTGCTGGAGCAACCATTCTCTGTTTCTCATTCTTAGGTTTTGATGGGTTAAGTTCATTGTCTGAAGAAACACCTAATGCAGGTAAAGTGATCCCTCGTGCGATTTTCTTAACCGCATTAATTGGTGGTATCATTTTCATTACGGTTTCATTCTTCTTACAACAGTATTTCCCTGATGTTTCACGTTTTCAGAATATCAACGAAACTCAGCCTGATATTATGCGTTTTGTTGCAGGGGCATTCTTCCAATCTATTATTTTGGTATTCTCATGCGTTACAGTATTAGCATCAGGCATGGCTGCACACGCAGGTAGCGCGCGTTTGATGTATGTTATGGGACGCGATGGTGTATTCCCAGAAAAAGTATTTGGTCATGTTAGCCCTAAATGGCGTACCCCTACTTATAACGTGTTAATGGTTGGTGTATTGGCACTGGGTGCGATTTGGTTTGAAATGGACTTTGCAACAGCGCTGATTAACTTTGGTGCATTGATTGCTTTCACCTTTGTGAATATTTCTGTGATCAGCCAATTCTTTATTCGTGAACGTCGTATGAGTGGTTTTAAAAATATCCTAAATTATTTGATTTTACCTGTTATTGGGACACTAACCGTTTGTGTGTTATGGCTGAATATCGAGGAAGACTCAATGGTTTATGGATTGATTTGGACAGCGGTTGGCCTGATATATATGGCGATATTGACGAGAATGTTTAAACGACCAATGCCGCAAATGAGCGATGTCTAATTTGACATTATCGAATAAGCGATATTGAAGTTATATCAATGTATAATAATTAAATAGCGCCATAAGGCGCTATTTTTGTTATGAAAATTCATAATAGAGTGGTATCACGAATCTTCTTATTGACTGGACTTACTGATATTTCATAATGTAACACCTAGATTATAAAGGAGAAAATATGAATCCTTTCTATTTTGAGCCCTCTACACAGGAACAACCATTTTATAAAATTGATATTCAGTACACACCGGCAAGTTACAAAGAGATGCTCACTGAATTTAAGCAAGAATTGATTAGCCTATATAAAAGAAAATTTAAAATTATTCGCTGGATAGTCCATATTGATTTTGTGTTGTTAATTGCATCATTTATACGTTTCACATTTGATGATCCCTTGTTTTTTCATAAAAATATCCCTTACTACACGACGATAATACAAATAATAGGTGGTTCATTTATTATTTTGGGATTATTTGTTTTATGTTTTCGATTTGGATTGTGGCGCGCTGTATCATTGCATGGATCTTTTTTAAAACAGGGATTGATTAAAGCAGATAAAATAAACCATTATTGGTTCTATCCAGAAGGATTTGTATTTGATGAGCCAAACCAAAATATTAGCCTTTACTGGGATGCTTTACATTATGTTGCTGTCTATGAGACTTGCGTGAATTTTGCCTTTTGCCCGCCTAAGACCGAAAAGGGGCGGTATACCGCAGACTATGATGAAATTATCATTCCTTTAAAGTCGATAAATGACAAAGAATTTCTTATCAATGCGTTGAAAGAGCTAAGTAACGATTGTTTTGATTTTTCAGACCAAAGAAAAAATAAACAAGTATGTAGATAACTATGTGTATATATCCTTAATATGGAATATTTTTGGCTATTTAAGAAGTCCTTAAGATAAATAATATAGCCTATTAATATCTTAATATTATGTGATACTGTTGTTAGCACTAGTATTATACTACCAATAATCAATATGAATTCGAGTGAAAAGGCGCGCATATGAACAATGCAAAAAATCCTGAGAACCAACGACTATTACTCACACTCAGGAATATTGTTGGCAACAAAAATATCCTTGTTGAACCCCATAAAACTGAGCGTTATCGTAAAGGTTTTCGCTCAGGTGTGGGGGATGCGATTGCGGTTGTATTCCCTACGACTCTGTTAGAGCAATGGTATGTGTTTAAAGCCTGTGTTGAAGCAGATAAAATAGTGATTATGCAGGCAGCAAATACAGGGCTAACTGAAGGGTCTACACCAAGTGGCTATGATTATGATCGCGATATTGTGATCATCAGTACATTGCGTTTAAACCAAATCCAAGTACTCCCAGAGTTTAATCAAGTGGTTGCCATGCCGGGCAGCACGCTTTATGACTTAGAAAAAATACTAAAACCACTTGGTCGTGAGCCTCATTCATTAATTGGCTCATCGTGTATTGGTGCTTCAGTAGTGGGAGGGATCTGTAATAGTTCCGGTGGTTCTTTAGTCCGTCGAGGCCCTGCATATACAGAGTTAGCTTTATATGGCCGCGTTAATGAAGACGGTACAGTCGAGCTAGTTAACCATTTAGGAATTGATTTAGGTGAAACACCGGAAGAGATATTAACGAATCTGCAAAACCGTCGTTATCGTACTGAAGATATTGAGCATAGTGAAAAATTGGCTTCTGATCATGACTATGCACAACGGGTACGTGATGTTGATGCAGATACGCCATCTCGTTTTAATGCTGATGAGCGTCGTTTATTTGAAGCATCTGGTTGTGCAGGGAAACTGGCTGTTTTTGCTGTACGTCTTGATACCTTCCCAGCAGATACTTCAACTCAGGTGTTTTATATTGGCTCGAATAACCCTGATGTACTGGAAGATATTCGTCGTCATATTTTAAGTGAGTTCAAAAATTTACCCGTTGCTGGTGAGTATATGCACCGTGGTTGTTTTGATATTGCAGAAGTGTATGGCAAAGATACCTTTTTAATGATTGATAAATTCGGCACAGATAAAATGCCGCTCTTTTTCACCATTAAAGGGCGTATTGACGCGGTGTTCAATAAAGTGCCTTTATTGCCATCAAATCTTGTTGACCGCACTATGCAATTGCTTAGTAAATTATGGCCATCGCATTTACCACCGCGTATGAAGCAATTTCGCGATAAATATGAACATCACCTAATGCTAAAAATGGCGGGCGATGGTATTGCAGAAGCACAAGTGTGGTTAAAATCATTTTTTGCTAGCGCAGATGGCGGCTATTTTGAATGTACTCCCGAAGAAGGCGCTAAAGCTTTTTTACACCGTTTTGCAGCGGCAGGCTCAGCAGTTCGCTATCATGCCGTGCATAATAAAGATGTTGAAGATGTTTTACCTTTAGATATTGCATTACGTCGTAATGACCGCGACTGGTTTGAAAAACTGCCACCTGAAATTGAAAAATTATTAGTACATAAATTATATTGTGGTCACTTTATGTGTCATGTGATGCATCAAGACTATGTATTGAAAAAGGGCGTTGATCCAAAAGAACTGAAAGAAAAAATGTTAGCGTTGTTGGATGAACGCGGTGCGCAGTATCCTGCTGAGCATAATGTGGGCCATCTTTATAAAGCGCAGCCGCAGCTTAAATCTTTTTATAAACAAGCGGATCCCACTAATACTATGAACCCTGGTTTAGGGAAAACCACCAAGAAGAAAAACTGGGAAGGGGATTGTGGGTGTAACCACGACCATTAAGGTTGTTGGCGAAGCGGGATAAAGCGGCTTTTTCCCATTTCGTGTTATCAGTTAAAATCAATGAATTGATTTTCTTAATTGATATCAAAAATCTTAGTCACTGCCGCCAAACATAATATGTTTGGCGGCAGTGTATATGCCCCATGGAAGTTGTTGGCCACGTTCTGCTATCCAAATCTTATAGTTTATCTATGTTCAGCGGTTATCTTCACTTGTTGCCAAACTGCATTTGAATTATTTGGAGTATAGATTAACTCGCTAATTCCCTTGCGTAATTCACCAAGGCTTTTAATTGTTTACAGCGCTCAGCATCATTTTGATGCTCGATCATGAGTAATTCAATGGTGTGCATATAATCGGTCAAACGGCTTTCGGTAAAGTAATCTCTACGATGTTGCAGCCAACGTTGTTGTTCATCATAGGAGAGAATTGTGGGATAGTTACGTGCCTTATAGCGGAAAAACAGTTCTTTCATTCGAGAGTCTTCAAATGTGAGATCGAGCGCAGGTAAATTCAGTGGTGATGTCTCTCTGATAATATCCATCGTTGAACGATCAGAACTACTAAAAAAGCCACTATAGATTTTTGCATCTACATCATCAGGCTCATCAAAGGGTTGTGCCTGTGCAAAAATTTCAATGACCTTGTTGCGAACATCTGGATTTTTACGCAAAATTTCTAAATTGCGCCAGCAAAGGTCACGATCAACCCCTGTACGTAGGGCATCCTCTGTTCGTAATGTTTTTTCAGGCGCTAAAATTGGGCATTTATTAATATGTACTAATTTAATCGGAACAGCTAAAGCATCACCTAATTCAGATTTAGGGGTATATAAGCGTTCGCGCAGGACTTCCACGGGTAAATCAATCAATGGCGAAATATCAGCTGAAAGATCACACATGATGATGGCATTACGGTTATCTGGGTGCCAAGCTAATGGCGCAACAAGGCTAATGTAGGAACGTAAAGCACCAAACATACCTGAAACATGGACTAAAGGGGTCATATCCACAATATCAATCAGCTGACTAACTTTATTTTTATTACGTAATTGATAAAAGTAGTCAAACATTCTTGGCTGTGCTGCTTTTAAAAGCTTCGCCATATTGATGGTGGCTAATACATCAGACATTGCGTCATGGGCATTTTCATGAGCAACTCCATTGGCTTTAGTCAGATGTTCAAGGCGCATACTCGGTAATCCATCATCATTTTCAGGCCATTGGATCCCTTCAGGGCGTAACGCAAAACAGGCTCGTAATGCGTCTAATAAATCCCAACGTGAATTACCTTGCTGCCAGCTATAGGCATAGGGATCGTAAAAATTACGATAGAAAATATTACGCGTAACCTCATCATCAAAACGAATATTATTATAGCCCATGATACAGGTATTTGGCTGAGAAAAGGCTTGATGAATGCGTTTAGCAAACTCTGCTTCATTGACCCCTTGAGCTAAAGCAAGTTGCGGAGTGATGCCGGTGATCATTACAGCTTCAGGTTGGGGAAGATAATCATCGCTAGGTGAACAATAGAAAACCTCTGGCTCATCGATGATATTAAAATCTAAGTCTGTGCGTACTCCAGCGAATTGTGCAGGGCGATCTAGCGCTGGATGCTTACCAAAGGTTTCATAGTCATGGATAAAGAATGAGGGCTGTTTTTTAGTCTCTTGCAACGTGCTTCTCCATTTGGCCTGAGCAGGGTTTCCGTGATGAGGATATTGTGAATTATTTAAATCTATTTATAGCAAACATAAAACACCGACCTTCTATTATACCTGATATGGGGGAAAACCTGAACGAATGGTATTTAAAAGTAAACTGTTGTTTAACTAAATTCAGTTATCTATCTTTAAAATTTAAATATCAATAAGCCATTTATTATCAATATGTTAAATTGGTTTTTTCTGGTGATGTTAATCAAAAAATAGCGTAAAACAGCGTAAAAATAAGCGTAAACACTGTATTTTTAGTCTACTATTTAATACATCACTACAAAAAAGGATGCGTTTATGAATACTTATGATGAAAGAACACGTTTGATTTTGTCTGAGATTGGTAGGGTAACAGTAGGGTTACTTGCCAGTAGCGAAGTGAATAAACAAAAAATAGTAACTAGGCTACAAGCGGAAGCAAAAGAAGAATCCAATCCTGCACGAAAAAGCATTTTAGATGATGCAATTACCTTTCTTAACAGTAAAATTCAATAGCTGAATATTGATATCGCGAGCCCTCGTTTGAGGGCTAGAGTTTCATGCAATTTTATCTTCTTGTCCGAGTTATGGTTAATTCATTGTCCCTTGCGATACTTCAAATTACCGCATTTCTCGTTAAGCGATGATAAGTTCGTTCATATGCGACAGTTACATAGTTTTCTATGTTCCTAACCACCCATTGATTTCTTGTTTAACTGCACTTCAAATTATTTAGAGTCTATAATTTTGAATATTATTAAGTTAACTGTGGATTTTTTATGCCAATACTTTAAGTGATATTGCTCACAAAACACGATTGTTAACGTTAACAATCGTGCGTAACATCACAATATTAACGTGAATTCCTAGTTTAGCACCAATGTTAACCTTAACATTTTCTCAGTCAGGGAAATGAATGGGCAAATGATAATGAACATCGAATCAAGAAAATACTATGCCTCATTGAGCGCATTACTGTTTTTTTTCTTTTTTACATGGTCATCAACGTTTTCAGTTGTGGCTATTTGGCTTCGAAAATATGTTGGTTTAGAAGGCACAGATACAGGGGTTATATTCTCATGTATTTCAATTATCGCGCTATGTGCGCAACCACTGTACGGATTTTTACAAGATAAATTAGGGCTGCGTAAAAATTTACTGTTGTTTATCGCAGTCTTATTAATATCATCAGGGCCATTTTTTATGTTGTTTGGCCCATTATTACAATGGAATGTCGTAATTGGCAGTTTAGCTGGTGGTTTATTCATTGGGATGACTTTTCATGCAGGGATTGGTGTTCTTGAGTCTTATACTGAACGGGTAAGCCGTCTGCGTGATTTTGAATACGGTAAAGCAAGGATGTGGGGCTCTCTAGGTTGGGCTATCGCCACTTTCTTTGCTGGGCGTAATATTAATGTTGATCCGAACTATAATTTTATTATGGCAACTGTTTCAGGTGTCATTTTCTTAGTGATTTTATTACGGTTAAAAACAGATAAAACGAATGCATTTAACAGCCTAGAACATGGAAAGCCCTCTGGGATCACTATTGGTGATGCATTACAACTGTTTGCCTTACCTCGTTTCTGGGCGCTGATTTTGTTTGTATTAGGTACCTGTATTTATAGTGTGTATGATCAGCAGTTTATGGTCTATTTTGCGCATCAATTCCAAGATGAAAAAATGGGCAATGAAATGTATGGCTACTTAAATTCATTACAAGTTTTTCTAGAAGCTGGTGGGATGTTCCTCGCACCCTATATCGTTAACCGCATTGGCGCTAAAAATGGCTTGTTGTTTGCCAGTAGTGTGATGGCAATTAGGATCATAGGCTCTGCCTTAGTCGAAGGCCCGATCATGATCTCAGCCATGAAGTTATTACATGCAGTAGAGCTGCCTATACTGTTAATTGCTATTTTTAAGTATAACAGCCGTCATTTTGATAAGCGGTTATCATCAACACTGTATTTAGTAGGTTTCAGTTGCATTACTTCGATTGTGGCCAGTATTTTATCGCCATTAGCGGGGTGGGGATACGATAAGATAGGTTTTGCTGATACTTATTTGATTATGGGATGTTTTGTTGTGATTACGACGATTCTATCGGCATTTTGTTTACGTGGCGATAAAATGGATCCGGTTGAGCACAATACGTCCTTGGCAGAAATTAAAGGAAAAACGGCGACTTAAAAGAGATAACTGAAACAATTCAGCCTATACTGTATGTATATTAAGCAAAAAGTACCTTTTCACTGTTTTTAAATCAATGAATAGGTGAAATAGGGTTGTAACAATCTACTGATAGAAGGTATTGTGTAGGTAGAGATGCGTTTTGTTTTTCTAATAGAGGGTTTTTAAACATGGACAACGCTAACAAGCAATCTTTCCAAAATGTCCTGGAATTTGTGCGTATGTATCGTCGTAAAAATAAAATTCGCCGTGAAATTACCGATAACGAAAAGAAAATTCGTGATAACCAAAAACGTGTTTTATTGCTTGATAACCTGAGTGATTATATTAAGCCAGGCATGACGATTGAAGAAATTCAAGCAATTATTGCCAACATGCGCAGTGACTATGATGATCGTGTTGATGATTACATCATTAAAAATGCGGAACTGTCGAAAGAGCGCCGTGAGATCTCTAATAAATTAAAAGAGATGGGTGATTTAAGTAAGAAAGACGTTAAATAAATAAAATTGAGCCGAGTTATCCTCGGCTCTCAATTTCACTTGCTCCAACCTGGTTTCAAATCAGGATCAACAACGGCAAATATTTGTCGGTAACTACTTTTATCTTCAACTAATTTAGCGAGAACGACCGCAACATCTTCCCGACTTATTACACCATGAGCCTCATTCGACAATAATTTTGCATTATGTGTCGCGGGTACACTCATCAAGCCGCCGGGTCTGATAATGGTGTAATTTATCTCACTGCTCTGGAGATAGTTTTCAGCCATCGATTTTTGTCTTACCGACGGACCAAATAATGATTTTGCCCTAGGTGATAGGGTTGACCAGCTATCACCACAACCAATTGATGTAACGAATAATAATCGAGTTATCTGATGCTGCTCGGCTTTACGAATAATATTATAATTGCCGTAAAAGTCAGCTTGAGCGCCACCAATTGTGGTAAATACCACGGTTTCTGGGGTAGTTTGAGCGAAAATACGTTCGAGTGAATTGAAATCAGTGGCATCGCCAATGATGGTTTGAATACCTTCAGCGGCTAGCCGTTCCGCATCTTCTGCTCGACGAACGAATGCTGTGACTTGTTTCCCTTGTTTTACACCCATTTTGGCTAAAATATAGCCTATCCCTTTGGTTGCGCCGAAAATCACCCAATGAGTCATTTTTTGTTCCTTTTTAGTTACCTTGTATCGTTCATAAGAGAGTAGTTTAATGATAAACAACGATAAAACTGCTTCTTTTGAGCTATTATTGTAGTCGAATTAGTGTTGAATTGATTAAAGTTCATTCTACGAAAGAATTAATGGCATTTTTGCCTTTATGTTTAATGCAAATTCATCCGTAATTGTGTTTTTTTACATCTATTACTGATGTTTATTTTAGCCTAAACCGTGATAGCTATTTAGGTGTTGTACGACACGGATTTAATAAGAGGCGAAAGTATTAGCAATATACTTAGGTGTGTTAGAACCACTTTTTTTGTTTTTTGAAATAAAAAACCCCTCGAATTATTGAGGGGTTTTGTAGAAAAAACGGACTTAACTGACCAGTAATCGATTATTCGTTACTTGTTGGTTTTGCCATTTCGGATGTCGCGCAGTTTGTTGCAACATGTCCTCCGGCGCCTTTACTAACAAAAGTTGAAGCTTCACGTTGATAAACCTTCATTTCAAACGTTGACGCAACCACTTCTGGAGCTGGTGCTTTGGTCATTGGTGAGTAAGCATGGCGTACTGCTTTGCTTGCCACGATAACCGCGGATTTTGCTGTCCGTGCTGTCTCTATTTCAACAGCTGACTCTTGGATGGTTTCGCTTTGCACTTGTTCAAGTGGTTTTGTTTCTACTGGAACTTCTTCAGCCTGAACGGTTTCCACGGGAACCTCTTCAACAGATTGTTCTACTTTAGGTTGTTCAACCACAGCCTCTTCGATAACAGGTTCTACTGTTATAGGTAACACTTCAACCGGTGGTTCTGGTTGACGACTTTCTTGTGTTTCCTGAATGACTTGTTCTGAATGTTCCGTAACAACAGGCTCTGCTTGTGGGGCAAATACAGGTTCTAAATGAACAGATTGTTGCTCTGTTTTTTCAGTAACGATATCGACTTCAGCTTCTTTTGGCTCCATTGATACAGCTTCGTGAACAGGCGTAATAGGCTGAGTCGTGACGTCATCAGTCGTGACCGCTGATTCAGTGTTGAATACAGCTTGTTGCTCAAGCATTTCTTCATTAGTAATAATGGCAACCGCATCTTGTTGTGGTTGAACAATTGGGTAGCTAATACACACTTTACCTGATGCCAGTTCAGGAGATGCAACAGCAGCAAATAGTGGCATTGGTGATTTAGTTAAATGACGCTCATCACGATAACGACGGCGACGTTGACCACTCACACGAAGGTGACGAGGTGAACGGCGTGAACGACGAGGAATGATAGTGTCTTGTTTTTCTTCATCATCTGTTTGAGTTTCTGGTAATTCATCATTACTTGGCTCAACAACACGACTAGATTGCATTTCAACAGAGGTCGTTGGTGCTGGTAATGCTGCAATCGGTTTAGCATTATTTTCAGCGACCACGTCTACAGTTTCTGTGGTTTCACTTTGCGCTATCACATCAACGTTATCGTTATCAGTAATACGAACTTTTTGCGTTAACTGACGACGTTGGCGACGTGGTGTAACAGGACGCGGCTGAGCCTCTTCTTTCTCTGTGGTTGATGAGTCAACGTCTTGGCTTACATCTTGTTGAGTTTTAGCGGCTTGTTGCTGACGCTTCTCATCTTGACGGCGGCGACGTTCAGCGCGTTGGTCACGACGCTGTTGCTGTTGCGCATCACGATTATTACTATCGGTTGCTTGATCGTTTTGTTGGTTCGCATTCTTATTATTGTTATTGCGTCCCTTACGATTGTTGTTATCGTCACTTTGTGCATTACGATTAGAACGATTGTCGCGATTATCACGATTTTCATTATTATCATCGCGGTCACGACGGTTATTACGGCGGTTATTGTTGTTGCGACGATCGTTGTTACGACGTCTGTCGTTGTTCTGACGATTTTTTTCGACAGGTTTCTCAACAACTTTCTCTTCTTCACCAAATAGTTTCTTGAAGAATGCCGCAATTTTACTGAATAAACTCACCTCAGAATCTGCCTTAGCAGGTTGTTTTGGTGTTTGAGGGCGAGGTTTATTTTCTTTTTGTTTAGCCGCAACAGGTTGCTCTACGGGTTCCTGCAAAGCAAATGCAGAAATTGCAGGTTGCTCAGGCATTTTTCGCTCAGTGGTTGTTTCATCGGTACCATTCAGTGTTTCCGTTTCATGGTACTGCGCTAAGTTGTAGCTTAGTGTATTAATCTCTTCGCCTTTACGAATACGGATCACGTGGAAATGTGGTGTTTGCATCTGGTCATTAGGTACGATGACAACACGCACATTACGTTGACGTGTTTCAATTTCACTGACAGCGTTACGTTTTTCGTTAAGCAAATAGGAGGCAATCTGTACCGGAACGATTGCATGCACTTCATGGGTGTTTTCTTTCAATGCTTCTTCTTCAATCAGGCGAAGGACAGAAAGAGACAGTGACTCATTATCACGAATGGTGCCGGTACCTGAACAGCGTGGGCAAACATGGTGGCTAGATTCACCTAAAGATGGACTCAAACGTTGGCGAGACATTTCGAGTAAGCCAAAACGAGAAATGCGCGCGATTTGGATGCGTGCTCTGTCTTGGCGAACGGCTTCACGTAAACGATTTTCCACTTCACGTTGATGCCTTACAGGCGTCATATCAATAAAGTCGATAACAATTAAGCCACCGAGGTCACGTAAACGCAATTGGCGAGCAATTTCGTCGGCCGCTTCCAAGTTAGTATTGAATGCAGTTTCTTCAATATCGCCACCACGGGTTGAACGTGAGGAGTTGATATCGATAGCTGTCAATGCCTCTGTGGTATCAATAACTAATGCACCACCTGAAGGAAGGCGAACCTCACGTTGAAACGCAGATTCAATCTGTGATTCGATTTGGTAATGGCTAAATAATGGCACATCACCACTGTAATGTTTGATCTTACTTGCAAAATCACCACGGCCAATTGCTTCAATGTGGTTGCGTGCCATTTCGACTACTTTCGGATTATCGATAAGAATTTCACCGATATCAGGGCGCAGATAGTCTCGGAATGCACGTACAATCACGTTACTTTCTTGGTGGATCAAGAAAGGTGCAGGGCGGTTTTCTGCGGCTTTTTTGATGGCTTCCCAATGACGTAAGCGATAGAGTAAATCTTGCTGTAAAGACTCAGCAGATTTACCGACCCCCGCAGTACGGACAATAAGGCCCATGCCATCAGGAATTTCTAGAGAAGAGAGCGCTTCTTTCAACTCAGTACGATCTTCACCTTCAATACGACGAGAAATGCCACCTGCGCGTGGATTATTTGGCATTAATACCAAATAGCTACCGGCTAGGCTGATAAAGGTGGTTAATGCTGCACCTTTATTACCGCGCTCTTCTTTATCAACTTGGACAATAACTTCTTGGCCTTCTTTCAACACATCTTTGATGTTAGGACGACCTTGAGAGTGGTAGTTGCTTGGGAAATATTCGCGAGCGATTTCTTTGATGGGAAGGAAACCGTGCCTTTCAGCACCATAATCAACAAAAGCGGCTTCAAGACTAGGTTCGATACGAGTGATTTTACCTTTGTAAATATTTGCCTTTTTTTGTTCATGACCCGGGCTTTCGATATCCAGATCATAGAGACGTTGCCCATCAACAAGGGCAACACGCAACTCTTCCTGTTGAGTTGCGTTTATTAGCATTCTTTTCATATTGTTACTTACTCGTTATTTTTTACTTTCAATAAAGAGCAGCGAAAAAAGGAGCTATTGTAAACCGATGGCCTCGTGATTTTTACAAAACCGCCTGCCTCACGGCAGTCGTTCGTATAGAGACGCGCAGTATTCGGTGAACCTGATTTTTAGATTAAAAATTCAGCGTTCTTAATCAGGAAGCCGTCATCATTTAAATTAACGGAAGTTCCTAACCCAATAAGCTAATATTCGTTGCTCGCTAAATATTTGATTTTGCTAGACGTCTTACGCCATTGCAGCGTCTTTACTCAATCAAATAGTAAACTTATATCTTATGCCAATTATCGTTTTATCAAACATGATGGCAATTGTGTATTATTCCACTGCTGACGACATTATAGCAAGTCGATAGATCAGTTATATGAAAATTTTATTTAGAAATATGACTAACCAGCTATTCTTTAACCAAATAAAAAAAATGATAAAAAAATTTTTGGAGTCGGTATGATATATTCTGCAAATGAGGTCGTAATTTAATCAATTAGAGTTAACACATTTTTGAATGAATACACAAAATCAAGTTCAGTTTATTGATATTAGCGATGATGAGGCCGGACAACGCATCGATAATTTCTTGCTCGCAAAATTAAAAGGTGTGCCTAAAAGCATGATTTATCGCATTATCCGTAAAGGAGAAGTGAGGGTAAACAAAGGGCGCATCAAACCTGAATACAAACTTGCCGAAGGCGATCAAGTCCGAGTCCCACCGGTTAGAGTGGCCGAGCGTGAAGAGGCGCCAGTTTCTGCGAAACTCGATAAAGTTGCCGCACTGGCCAATTGCATCTTATATGAAGATGACGCGATCCTCGTGATTAATAAGCCGTCAGGTACAGCGGTACACGGTGGTAGTGGGCTCAGCTTTGGCGTCATTGAAGGGTTACGTGCATTACGGCCTGAGGCACGTTTCTTAGAACTGGTACATCGCCTTGACCGCGATACATCCGGTATTTTGCTGGTAGCCAAAAAACGTTCGGCTTTGCGGGCACTGCATGAACAATTACGTTTAAAACAAATGCAGAAAGATTATTTGGCGCTTGTGCGTGGAAATTGGCAGTCCCATACTAAAGTGGTTCAAGCACCTTTGCTCAAAAATATTTTACAAAGCGGTGAACGAGTCGTTCGCGTTAGCCCAGAAGGTAAGCCATCAGAAACGCGTTTTAAAGTAGAGGAGCGCTTTGAAAATGCGACTTTGGTGAAAGCGAGCCCAGTTACAGGCCGTACCCACCAAATTCGTGTTCATACCTTACACGCAGGACACCCGATTGCCTTTGATAACCGTTATGGTGATAAACAATTTGATAGCCAATTATCGGGTACAGGGTTAAAAAGATTATTTTTACATGCGAGCTCATTAAAATTTACTCATCCTAAGAGTGGGGAAGAGATGCGTATTCAAGCACCACTTGATAATGAGTTAAACCAATGTTTAAAAGTGCTTCGCGCTCGTAAAAATCATCAATAAAATTATCACCGGTAGTATAACTACCGGTTATCTATTTTAATTATTTAATGCTTAGTCATTTAATGGGCTATATCCATAGTGACGTAGCATTTCAAGTAATAGAATTAATGGCAGGCCGATCAGGGTATTTGGATCGCGCCCCTCGAGTCTATCGAATAAAACAATCCCCAATCCTTCGGACTTGAAACTGCCTGCGCACTGATAAGGCTCTTCTTTGCGTAAATAAGACTCAATTTCCTTATCACTTAGTGAACGAAAATAAACATTGAATAATTCACATTGTACCTGATAACTCCCCGTACTTGAGTCAAGTAAACATAAGCCAGTATAAAAAGTGACCTTATGGCCAGACGCTTTTTTTAGCTGTTGAAAGGCCTTGTCATAATTAAGTGGTTTACCCATGATTTGCCCATCGATCACACAAACTTGATCGGAGCCGATAATCAAGTGTTGTTGGTATTGTTTACTGATAGCATGGGCTTTTGCATGCGCTAAACGTGTCACTAAAGCTTCTGCGGATTCATTTAGCACTGCGCTTTCGTCGACATTAGGGGCAACCGCTAAAAAAGGTAATCCAAGCTTTTTTAACAACTGCTGCCGATAAGGTGAAGTTGATGCCAAAATAATCGATTTCATAATTTTTCTCGAAACTCATAGCCAAACGGATGAACTCATTTTAAACTATCTGGCGCTTAACAGGCGATTTTTTGGTGAAAAGGCGAGTTTTGCCCGCCTTTTTCTTTGACTATAGTTCATTACAAAGTTAATATGCGCGCCTTATGCAAAAGGTAAAATTACCCCTGACTATCGATGCGCAGCGTGCAGCTCAGAAAAACCTCGACTATGTCGGGAGTTATAAACCTGAGCAAGTTACACGTATTGCTGAATCAGTAGTCAGTGTAGACAGTGATGTTGAGAGCGAATTATCATTTAAAATTGATAATCAGCGTCTGACGGTCATAGAGGGGCATTCTGATGTGGATGTCACCCTACAATGCCAGCGTTGCAGAAAAGATTTCAAGCATCATGTTTACGTATCGTATTGTTTTAGTCCTGTCGTCAGTGACGAAAAGGCCGAAGCATTACCGGAAGGCTATGAACCAATTCAAATTGATGAGTTTGGTGAAATAGATTTGCTGGGAATGATAGAAGATGAAATAATTCTATCCTTACCAGTGGTTCCGGTTCATGATTCTGAACACTGTGAAGTGTCCGAAGCGGACATGGTTTTTGGCGAACTACCTCCTGAGGCAGAAAAACCAAACCCATTTGCCGTATTAGCCAGTTTAAAGAAAAGTACTTAAGGAGTAAGGTCAATGGCCGTACAACAGAATAAACCAACTCGTTCAAAACGCGGTATGCGTCGTTCACATGATGCACTGACTGCTACCCTAGTTTCTGTAGACAAAACTTCAGGTGAAACCCACCTGCGTCACCATGTGACAGCAGATGGTTACTACCGTGGCCGTAAGGTTATCAACAAGTAATTCATTTACAAGTTGAGACTTTGGCTAATCTAACCATTGCGTTAGATGCTATGGGCGGGGATGTTGGTCCCCGCGTCACAGTGCCTGCTGCATTGCAGGCTCTGGCATCTAATCCAGCACTCAAATTACTGCTAGTCGGTCAACCTGACGCCATTCAACCTCTGCTTGCACAACAAAGTGCTGAGCTGACTTCGCGTGTCGAAATAATTCCAGCACAAAGTGTGATAGCAAACGATGCCAAACCATCAGCTGCTATACGCCAGAGCAAAGGAACTTCGATGAGAACGGCGCTAGAATTGGTCAAGACTGGGCAGGCACAAGCGTGTGTAAGCGCTGGCAATACAGGTGCATTGATGGGCTTAGCTAAATTGATGCTAAAATCCATCGAAGGTATTGAACGACCTGCGTTGATGACTATTTTGCCCAATCAGCAAAAAGGTCAGACTGTTGTACTTGATTTAGGTGCAAATGTTATTTGTAGTAGTGAGATGCTAGTGCAATTTGCCGTGATGGGCTCAGTGGTTGCTGAGGAAGTCGCCAAAATTGCTTCACCAAGAGTTGCTTTGCTCAATATTGGTGAAGAAGAAAGTAAGGGTTTAGATAATATCCGCGAAGCCGCCGCAATCCTCAAAGAAACTGCGGCAATTAATTATATCGGTTATGTCGAAGGTAATGAATTACTGACAGGCAAAACAGATGTTTTTGTGTGTGACGGCTTCTCAGGTAATGTCACGCTAAAAACAATGGAAGGGGTGATCCGAGTCATTCTCTCCTTGTTGAAATCATCAGAAGAAAAACAAACAAAGCCTAGTTGGTTGATGAAACTGGCTAAAAAATGGCTAAAAAAACGTTTAATGAAGCGTTTTGGGGAGCTGAACCCCGACCAGTATAATGGTGCAACTCTGTTAGGATTAAACGGTATTGTTATTAAAAGTCATGGTGCTGCAAATGAAGGCGCATTTAAAGCGGCCATCGAACGTGCAGTCCAAGCGGTTGATAGACAAGTCCCTGACAGAATAGCGGCTCGGTTGAATATCGTATTACCCAGGAGTGATCAATAACCTATGTATAGCAAAATATTAGGCACAGGCAGCTATTTACCAACACAAATTAGAACGAATGCTGATCTGGAAAAAATGGTTGATACTTCTGATGAGTGGATTGTAACTCGCACAGGTATTCATGAAAGACGTATTGCCGGTGAAGATGAAAGTGTTGCAACAATGGGATTCCATGCGGCGCAAAAAGCGCTAGAAATGGCTCAAGTGGATAGCAGCGAAATCGGTTTAATTGTTGTTGCAACAACCTCTTCAACACATGCATTTCCAAGCGCTGCATGTCAAATTCAACAAATGTTGGGTATTAATGACTGTGCGGCCTTTGATGTTGCCGCAGCATGTGCAGGTTTTACTTATGCAATTAGCATCGTCGATCAGTTTGTTAAAACGGGGATGGTGAAAAAAGCATTAGTGATTGGCGCAGATGCACTGTCTAAAACCTTAGACCCTGCTGATCGTGGTACGATTATACTGTTTGGCGATGCGGCAGGCGCGATGGTGATAGGCGCTTCGGAAGAACCGGGGATTTTATCAACCCATTTGCATGCTGATGGCCGTTATGGTGAGTTGTTAGCATTGCCAAACCGTGAGCGTGGCTCTGAAGAGCAAGCTTACTTAACTATGACAGGTAATGAAGTATTTAAGGTTGCGGTGCGTGAATTAGCTCACATTGTTGATGAAACATTAGCCGCAAGCGGTATTGCGAAAGAGGATCTTGATTGGTTAGTTCCTCATCAAGCAAACTTAAGAATTATTTCCGCAACGGCGAAAAAGCTTGATATGACCATGGATAAAGTGGTTGTGACGTTAGATAGACATGGTAATACCTCAGCGGCTTCTGTGCCGACAGCATTTGATGAAGCAGTGCGTGATGGGCGTATCCAACGTGGGCAACTCGTGCTTCTTGAAGCATTTGGTGGTGGTTTTACGTGGGGCTCTGCACTCGTTCGTTTTTAATTTACTGAGAAAATAGACATGACACAATTTGCTATGGTTTTTCCCGGTCAGGGGTCTCAGTCTCTTGGTATGTTGTCTGCGCTAGCGGCTGAAAATGCGCTCGTAGAACAAACATTCGCTGAGGCATCTGAAGCATTAGGTTATGATCTCTGGGCACTGGTGCAAAATGGGCCAGAAGAAGAGTTAAACAAGACGTGGCAAACCCAGCCTGCATTATTAGCTGCATCTGTTGCCATTTTTCGTGTGTGGAAAGCGAAAAATGGCCCAATGCCAACGATGATGGCAGGACATAGTCTTGGTGAGTATTCTGCGCTAGTGTGCGCTGGTGTGATAGATTTTAAAGACGCGATTAAATTAGTTGAGTTACGCGGTAAGTTGATGCAAGAAGCGGTACCTGAAGGTACGGGGGCAATGTATGCAATTATCGGTTTAGATAACGAAGCAATTGAAAAAGCGTGTCAGGAAGCAGCGCAAGGGCAGGTTGTTTCACCGGTTAACTTTAATTCCCCCGGTCAGGTGGTGATTGCGGGTGAAAAAGCGGCGGTTGAGCGTGCGGGTGCTGCTTGTAAAGAAGCGGGCGCTAAACGTGCATTGCCACTATCAGTTAGTGTGCCTTCACATTGTGCATTAATGAAGCCTGCTGCTGAAAAATTAGCCGTTGCATTACAAGAAATCACGTTTAATGCACCAATTTTCCCCGTTATTAACAACGTAGATGTGAAAATTGAGCAATCAGCAGAAAATATTCGTGATGCTTTGGTCCGTCAATTGTATAATCCAGTTCGTTGGACTGAAACGGTAGAATTGATGGCAGATCAAGGTGTTGAACATCTTGTTGAAGTAGGTCCAGGAAAAGTACTTACTGGTCTTACCAAGCGTATTGTCTCTAATTTAACTGCCGTTGCAGCCAATGATCCTGTATCATTAGCGACTGCGTTAGAAAACCTCTGAGGACGATATGAGCTTTGAAGGAAAAATTGCACTGGTAACTGGTGCTAGCCGTGGTATCGGTAAAGCGATTGCTTTAACACTGGCTGAGCGTGGCGCTACCGTTATTGGTACCGCAACGAGCGAAAGTGGTGCAGAAGCGATTTCTGCTTATTTGGACGGAAAAGGCAAAGGTTTTTCTCTGAATGTGACAGACCCTGCATCAATTGATGAAACCTTGAATAATATTCGTCAACAGTTTGGCGAAATTGATATACTGGTTAACAATGCAGGTATCACTCGTGATAACCTTTTGATGCGCATGAAAGAAGATGAGTGGCAAGATATTATTGACACTAACCTTTCATCCGTTTACCGTTTATCTAAATCCGTATTACGCGCCATGATGAAAAAACGTTGTGGACGTATTATTTCTATCGCATCTGTTGTGGGTGTGATGGGAAATGCGGGACAAGCGAACTATGCAGCAGCAAAAGCTGGGTTGATTGGTTTTAGTAAATCATTAGCTCGCGAAGTCGCTTCCCGTGGTATCACCGTCAATGTCGTTGCGCCTGGTTTTATTGAAACTGATATGACCAAAGCATTGACAGATGAACAGCGTGCAGGCATTTTATCTCAAGTTCCTGCTGATAGGCTGGGTGATGCGCAAGAAATTGCCAGTGCTGTAGCATTCTTGGCTTCTAATGAAGCTGGTTACATCACGGGTGAAACATTACATGTCAATGGCGGCATGTACATGATCTAAAGAAATGATGGAACCATTTGCATTATTAGTGTTAATTAGCGCAAAATAATGCAAAATTAAGGTTTCAACAGCCGGGATTGGGTTGTATCTTTTCCTGTATTTTATAAACTACGAAAACCATCGCGAAAGCGAGTTTTGATAGGAATTTTAATAGTATGAGCACTATCGAAGAACGCGTTAAGAAAATCATCGTTGAGCAACTAGGTGTTAAAGAGGAAGAAGTTGTAACAGCAGCTTCATTTGTTGATGACTTGGGCGCTGATTCTCTTGACACAGTTGAGCTAGTAATGGCTCTGGAAGAAGAGTTCGATATCGAAATCCCTGACGAAGAAGCTGAAAAGATCACTACAGTGCAGGCTGCGATTGACTACGTCGAGAATGCGTCAGACGCATCAAAATAATAGCTTTAAAACTTATCTAGGCGGTCACTCGACCGCCTATGTTCCTTTTGTAATTATTTCCCTCCTTGGAGGATTTACGTGTCTAAGCGTCGTGTAGTCGTAACCGGACTGGGCATGTTATCTCCTGTCGGCAACACAGTTGAATCATCATGGAAAGCTGTTTGTGACGGACAGAGTGGTATCAGCCTCATCGAACATTTTGATACTACCAACCACGCAACTAAATTTGCGGGTGTAGTCAAAGATTTCAATTACGAAGATTATGGCATCTCCCGTAAAGAAGCACGGAAGATGGATCCATTCATCCAGTATGGTATTGCTGCTGGCTCTCAAGCCATCAAAGATTCTGGATTGGAAGTAACAGAAGCCAATGCTACCCGTATCGGTTTAGCGATTGGTTCTGGTATTGGTGGCCTAGGCTTGATCCAAGAGAACTGTGAGGCATTGCAAGCTGGCGGTCCTCGTAAAGTGAGCCCATTCTTCGTTCCTTCGACGATCATTAACATGGTTGCAGGTCATCTGAGCATTATGTACGGCTTTCGTGGCCCAAGTATTTCTATTGCCACAGCCTGTACTTCAGGTGTACACAATATTGGTCATGCAGCGCGCATGATCGCATATGGCGACGCTGATGTTATGTTAGCGGGCGGCGCCGAAAAAGCAACGACGCCACTCGGCGTTGCTGGGTTTGGCGCAGCACGTGCACTTTCAACGCGTAATGATGATCCACAAGCGGCTAGTCGTCCATGGGATAAAGACCGTGATGGTTTTGTTCTTGGTGACGGTGCAGGTATTATTGTTCTTGAAGAATATGAACATGCAAAAGCGCGCGGTGCGAAAATTTACGCTGAAATTGCTGGCTTTGGGATGAGCAGTGATGCTTACCATATGACATCACCACCTGAAAATGGTGAGGGTGCGGCATTGGCAATGGAAAATGCATTACATGATGCAGGTATTGATGCAACCGCTGTGGGTTATATTAATGCTCATGGTACATCAACACCGGCTGGCGATCTCGCTGAAGCACAAGCTGTTATCTCAGTGTTTGGTGAAGACTCTAATGTGTTAGTTAGCTCGACAAAATCAATGACAGGTCACCTTTTAGGTGCCGCAGGTGCTATCGAGTCTATCTTTACAATTTTATCTCTGACAGATCAAATTGTTCCACCAACGATTAATCTTGATAACCCTGATGAAGCTTGCAAGCTGGATTTTGTTCCTGGCGAAGCAAGAAAAGTGGAGAACATGGAGTATGCTCTGTGTAACTCATTTGGTTTTGGCGGTACAAACGGTTCCTTGATTTTCCGTCGCTATCAGTAAACTTAATCGAAGTGAATATTATCGCGTTAAATTATTAACACGGTAAAAGCTTAAAGGCCTCAGTTTTGAATAAACTGGGGCCTTTTCTTCTTAGGCGCCTTTTGCAGTCATCTTCACTTTAGTTTATGATGATCAGCATTCTATTACTGACTGATTTATCAGCTATTATTGTAAGAGTTATCAATGTCATATTGGGTTAATGGCGTGGCATGTCGCCAAATCGATGCTTCCGATCGTGCCGTGCAATTTGGCGATGGTTGTTTTACGACGATCCACGTGTTTAATCACCAACCAAAAAATATTGACAATCATATTACACGTCTTGTGCAGGATAGTGCTCGCCTACAATTACCTCAGCCAGATTGGTCGCAATTAAAGGAACATATCCAACAAATTTGTCAGCAGCAGGCCAATGATGAATTTGTGATGAAAGTTATTATTAGCCGTGGTACTGGGGGAAGAGGCTATAGCTCAGTAGGATTTGAACAACCAACAGTCATTGTATCGGTTTCAGCATTCCCTCAACATTATCAGGCCATACAGCAAACAGGCGCTAATTTAATACTAAGTAAAGTGCCAATCAGTAAAAATCCGTATTTGGCGGGTATCAAACATCTTAATCGCTTAGAACAAGTTCTGATACGCCAAGAAATCGATGCAGTGCAAGCGGATGAGGCACTGGTTGTTGATATTGATGGAGTTTTAATTGAGTGCTGTAGTGCAAATATTTTTTGGCGAAAAGGTGATCAGGTATTTACGCCAAGTCTAGCCACCTCTGGGGTGAATGGATTAATGAGACAAAAGATTATAGCGCTGCTCAGCACAAGCCAGTACCATCTTCAAGAAGTCGAGCGTTTTCCAGATGTCTTGGGGTGTTGTGAAGAAGTTTTACTCTGTAACACATTAATGCCAATTTTACCTGTTGCCACTATCAATTTAGGTAAAGATAGATCTCAGTGGCAATATTCATCAAGGGAATTGTTTGAATATCTCTTTTTACGTTGCCAAATTTAGTCATTAAATGGTTGATGAATGAAACTAGCTAAAAAAATTTCGATGGCGGTGGTGGTTGTTCTCTTAATCTTAGGCGCGGTAGCTTACTTTATGTATCAGCAAGTTTTGAGCTATGCGAAAACACCACTCAATTTAACACAAGAAAAAATCTTTACTGTTCCAGCGGGAACGGGACGGGTAGCATTTGAAACTTTGTTAGTTGATGAGAAGGTAATTGACCCAAGTTATCAATTTCAATGGTTACTGAAATTACGTCCTGAGCTCGCTAAAATAAAAGCAGGAACCTACCGCTTGCAACCTGATATGGACGTTGAGCAAATGTTGGCATTGATTGCGAGTGGTAAAGAAGCACAATTCACTATTCGCTTTGTGGAAGGTAACCGTTTGTCTGACTGGACAAATACTTTACGCGATGCGCCGTATTTAAAGCATGAAGCGGAAGATAAAACGCAAACTGAGTTATATGCTTTTATTGGCTTTGAAGGCGATGGTGCACTTGAAGGGTGGCTATACCCTGATACTTATTTATATACTGCTGGCACACGCGATCTCGATATCTTAAAGCGCGCTCATCAGCAGATGAAAAAAAATGTTGATGAAATATGGCAAGGGCGGGATAAAGATCTGCCATATAAAAATGCCTATGAAATGTTAATCATGGCATCAATTATTGAAAAAGAAACAGGGGTAGATAGCGAGCGCAATCAAGTGGCTTCAGTATTTGTTAATCGCTTGAAGAAAAACATGCGTTTACAAACCGACCCAACAGTCATTTATGGTTTAGGTGATAAGTACCGAGGTAAAATTTATCGTAGTGATTTGGATAACTATACCCCATACAATACTTATCGAATTGATGGATTGCCACCAACGCCAATTGCGATGCCAAGTCTTGCGTCGATTAAAGCCGCAGCCCATCCAGCCAAAACGGATTATTTATACTTTGTCGCCAATGGAACCGGTGGGCATACTTTCAGCCATAGCCTGAATGACCACAACCGTGCGGTGAAAGTTTATCGACAAATTGAAAAGCAGAATGATAAGTAAAATGAAAAACGCCTATATTGTTATTGAAGGGTTAGAAGGTGCGGGAAAAACGACGGCGATTAACACCGTAGTAGAAACCTTAAACCACGCAGGTATTGACGATATTACCTTCACTCGTGAGCCCGGTGGTACACCATTAGCTGAAAAATTGCGTGAGCTCATCAAGCAGGGTATTTCAGGGGAAAAAGTGACAGATAAGGCAGAAGTTTTGATGCTATATGCTGCACGTGTTCAGCTAGTTGAAAATGTCATTAAACCTGCATTAGCTGCGGGTCACTGGGTGGTTGGTGATAGGCATGATTTGTCATCTCAAGCATATCAAGGTGGCGGGCGAGGTATTGATCGTCAATTAATGCAATCATTACGTGATTTAGTGCTGGGCGATTTTAAACCCCATTTGACGCTATATTTAGATCTCCCGCCTGAATTAGGGTTACAGCGTGCACGAGCTCGTGGTGAATTAGATAGAATAGAAAAAGAGTCATTATCATTTTTTGAACGAACTCGTGAACGCTATCTTGAATTAGCTGCTGCGGACGACACTATTCTCACTATTGATGCAAGCCAAACTATTGAACAAGTTCAGCAAGATATTCGCCAAACATTGCAAAAATGGTTGGCTAAATAAGGTGAAGGTATGAATTGGTACCCTTGGTTGAATGAAACGTATCGTCAATTGGTGACGTCCTATCAACAAGGCCGTGGGCACCATGCACTGTTATTACACTCTCTTCCGGGTAATGGTGCCGAAGCGCTATGTTATGGCATAAGTCGTTGGTTAATATGTCAAAATACGGATGGATTAAAAAGTTGTGGTAAATGCCACAGCTGTCAACTTATGTTAGCGGGTACACACCCTGATTATCATGTGTTAGAGCCAGAAAAAGGTAAAAATACTATCAGTGTGGAGGCGGTCAGGAAACTAACGGATATCTTGAGTAGCCATGCGCAGCAGGGCGGAGCCAAAGTGGCTTATATACCTCGTACCGAAGCATTAACCGATGCAGCTGCAAATGCGTTATTGAAAACACTCGAAGAACCAACCCCTCAGACTTACTTTTTGTTAGGGTGTGAAAAGCGAGAAAGCTTGCTCGCGACATTGCGTAGTCGTTGCTTATATACTTTTTTGTCACCACCTGAGTTACAAACGGCATGGTATTGGTTACAGAAACAGGTTGCGGGTCTTAACTATAATGACGCGTTAACGGCATTAAAATTATGCCAAGGCGCGCCGATTGCTGCAATGTCATTACTACAGCCTGAGCATTGGCAACAGCGTACAACCTTGTGCCACGCGTTAGCACATGCTTTGCAACAGGGGGATATGTTGTCATTATTGCCAGTGATGAATAATGATAAAGCACTTGAACAGATTGGCTGGGTACTAGGTTTGTTGAGTGATAGCATGAAACTACAACAACAGGCGGCGCAGTTCTGTTTAAATCAAGATCAGCTACCTCTTGCGAGTATCTTGGCATCTCGAATGTCAAAAGAGAAACTGTTTGATGTCTATGAAGCGTGGCAAAATTGTCGGCATCAGTTATTAACTGTGCCTGCGCTTAATCAAGAGTTACTATTAACTAATCAGTTATTACAATGGGAAGCATTGATTGCTCTCCCTACAGCATAAAAGAGTAAAATATGTTTGTTGTTGATTCACACTGCCATCTCGATTGCCTTGATTATGAAAAATTACATACAGGCGTTGATGATGTTATCGCAAAAGCATCGCAACGCGATGTCGGTTTTATGTTAGCTGTCGCAACGACACTACAGGGTTTTGACAGTATGAAAACCTTGATTGGTGAGCGACCTAATGTCGCATTCTCTTGTGGTATTCATCCGTTAAATTTGGATGAAGGTCATGATTTTGATCGTTTAGCGCAACTGGCTGCGGGTAAAGAAGTAGTTGCATTAGGTGAAACAGGTCTAGATTATTACTATCAAAAGGAAAATGCAGCTCTTCAACAAGAGTCATTTCGCCAACATATTCGTATTGGCCGTCAAGTGAACAAACCTGTTATTGTGCATACACGTGATGCACGAGCAGATACATTGGCTATTTTACGCGAAGAGAAAGTGACAGAATGCGGCGGAGTATTGCATTGTTTCACTGAAGA
Source organism: Providencia sp. PROV236 (assembly GCF_033676985.1). Taxonomy (NCBI): domain Bacteria; kingdom Pseudomonadati; phylum Pseudomonadota; class Gammaproteobacteria; order Enterobacterales; family Morganellaceae; genus Providencia; species Providencia sp. PROV236. Next base: position 1,951,065 of record NZ_CP096297.1, read on the forward strand.
TAAAGAAACAGCCATTGAACTACTCGATTTAGGTATGTATATCTCTTTTTCAGGTATTGTCACTTTCCGTAATGCAGAACAAATTCGTGAAGCGGCGAGGGTGGTTCCATTAGATCGGATCTTAGTTGAAACAGATTCACCTTATTTGGCTCCGGTTCCTCATCGTGGAAAAGAAAATCAGCCTGCGTATGTGAGGGATGTGGCTGAATACATGGCTGTATTAAAAGGTGTGAGCGCCGAAGAAATGGCTCGCATTACCACTGAAAACTTTAATCGTTTATTCCATATGAATGTTGGTACGACGAAAGCGTAATTGTTTGTCACTATTAAAGGAATTTGCAATGGCAGAAGAAACTATTTTCAGTAAAATTATTCGACGCGAAATCCCTGCTGATATCGTTTATCAAGATGATCTGGTCACAGCATTTCGTGATATATCGCCACAAGCGCCTTCACATATTCTCATTATCCCAAACAAATTAATTCCAACAGTGAATGATGTGACTGTAGAAGATGAACTGGTTCTTGGACGACTGTTTACCGTTGCAGCTAAAATTGCTCAGCAAGAAGGCATTGATCAGAGTGGTTATCGCCTGATTATGAACTGTAATGAACACTCAGGCCAGGAAGTTTTCCATATCCATATGCATCTTGTTGGTGGGCGTCCACTGGGACCATTACTCGCAAAATAAGGTTAGACAATGAAAAGACCGTGGGCCGTTGTGACTCGTTGTTTAGTACTCAGTACCATACTTCTCTCACTGAGTGGTTGTATATGGGGGAAAAGAGACGGGTTAGTCTTTAATGAACAGCAAAGTGTTATTATGGAGCCTTCTGTTCTTGCCCATGGTGTCATTGTTGAACAACCTGTAGTGACTATTGATAACTACGCGACGGTTGCTAGGATCAATATGAGCAATAGTCAACCAAAGGCGGTAACGGTGATGTATCGGCTCTATTGGTATGATGATAAAGGGTTAAAAGTTGTCACTTCACATGATTTGCAGCAATTGATCCCCGCCAATTCGTCGGTGAGCGTTAATGCACAAAGTACATCACCACTCGCTCGTAATGTACGTATTTATGTATTTTTACCGCAAGTGTCTGGAGAAAAATAATGAAACGGATCTTATTGGTTGCCGCCGCAGCCATGATATTGGCAGGGTGTCCTTCTTTTCATCCTGAAGGGCCACAAACACCGCCGCCAGTTATACCGATAGAACCAAGTGAACCTACTGAACCGGTGACACCACCGCCATCAGATAAGGTACCGACACCACCGAAGCAAAAAACAATAGATTGGTCTTCGGCTATTTCACCATTGATAAATCAGATGGTGGGGACGAGTGGTGTTGAGGGTGGTAAAGTCTTGTTAGTTGATTCTGTAAAAAATAATACGACAGGATCGTTTTCCGTACAAAATGCGACCGCTGCAATCGTAAAAGAGGTTGATGATAGCCACCATTTTAAAGTTGTACCGCAAGATGTGGCGAATGCAGCGCGTAAAACATTAGGCTTATCTCAAGAAGATAGTCTGGTGACACGAAGTAAAGCGATCGGCTTAGGCCGCTACGTACAAGCAGATTATGTGTTATATAGTGTTGTTTCTGGTTCAAGCAAACAACGCGATATTGAGATGCAATTAATGGCAGTACAGAGCGGTGAAATTCTCTGGTCAGGAAAAAACGATATTGAGTAATCGGCACTCTTTATTGGCTTTATTGGCGCGTTATTTCCCTGAAATTACAAGTAAAGATTGGGAAATAACGCCTTTAACAGGGCTATCAGGAGGCAGTTACCACCTACGTGCTATAGTCAAAATGCAACCTATTAATGTGATTGCACGAGCACAAGGTAAAACGCAATCTTCATTAATGGTTAATCGGCGCAAAGAAGCTCGTGTATTGCAGCAATTGCAGGGTTTTGTTCAAGCGCCAAGGCAATTGGCAAGAAATCGCGATTGGTTGTTGCTGTCATGGTGCGATGGGCACCATCCAAGTCCGGAACAATTCTTAACGCCTCAGTTTCAATCGGCCTTGGCCGCAACTATTGCGAAATTACATACTCAGCCGTTACTGAGTTATCGTTTACAACTAAGAGATGAAATTGCTCATTACGGCTATCTGATCGATCGAAAAAGACAACAACCCCGTTGGCTACGATTGCATCACTATTTTCTTTCCACACCTATGCCCAAAATGTTAAAACTCGCCCCTGCGCACATGGATATTCATCGCGGTAATATTTTGTGTGCGAATGATAAAAGTATCATGTTGTTAGATTGGGAATATGCCGCAAATACCGATATAGGGCTGTCTTTAGAAACCTATTTTCAAGCTAATCAACTGGATCAGAAGCAGCGTCAATTCTTTTTGTATCAATATGGCGCGCGCTGTGGTGCTTATACTGATGTGGCAACCTTAGCTCGCCATTGTGCTCGCTGGGAGCCTTGGGTGAAGTATATGATGCTGATGTGGTATGAAGTGCAATGGAATCAAAGCCAAAATCCTAATTTTTTGATAGGATCACAACCATTACGGCAATATTTCCATTTATCCAATTAATATGAATTGCCTGTGTAAGTGATAATTGCAAAACAGTTTAAATAGTGAGGCATGTATGGGTCCGATAATGCTAGATGTTCAGGGTTATGAGCTGGACAATGAAGAGCGTGAAATATTGGCACATCCGTTAGTTGGCGGGTTGATTTTATTCACTCGTAACTTTCATGATGCAGCACAATTAAGGGAGTTAGTTCGCCAAATTCGTGATGCATCGCGTCATCGCTTGCTGATTGCCGTTGACCAAGAAGGTGGTCGAGTTCAGCGTTTTCGCGATGGTTTTACCGCATTACCTTCAGCTCAAGCATTTGCTGCCCTAAATAACCAATCAGACGGTGCCCAGTTGGCAGAAGAAGCAGGTTGGTTAATGGCTTCTGAAATGATTTCGATGGATATTGATATTAGTTTCGCTCCAGTTCTGGATTTAGGCCATCAAAGTATTGCGATTGGTGAGCGTTCTTTCCATGAAGATCCTGAAATTGCGATGGTTATGGCAGAGCGTTTTATTAAAGGCATGCGTAGCGCAGGGATGAAGACGACAGGCAAACATTTTCCTGGACATGGTGCGGTGAAAGCGGACTCACATAAAGAGACGCCACGTGACGACCGTGCATTGGAAACTATCCGTAAAAAAGATATGTCTATTTTTAAGGATTTTATTCAGCGTGATTTACTTGATGCTGTGATGCCTGCTCATGTAATTTATACACAGGCAGATGATCGTCCTGCGAGTGGTTCTCCTTTCTGGTTAAAATCGATTCTCCGTGAACAGTTAGGCTTTAATGGGGTCATCTTCTCTGATGATCTTTCGATGGAAGGTGCCGCAATTATGGGAAGCTACCCAGAGCGTGCAGCAGCATCGTTGTCGGCAGGTTGTGACATGGTACTAGTGTGTAATAATCGGACTGGTGCGGTCAGTGTTTTAGATAACTTACCTAAACAAACGGGCAGCTTAGCTTCATCACTATTCCATAGTGGTCGTCAATACAGCTTAAAAGAGCTGCAAGCAGCGCAGCGCTGGCAAGAAAGTCACAATAAGTTAGTAGACTTGCATCGTAAGTGGCAGGAACAGCGTTAGCCGATAATAAATAATATATCCGATTAAACGTAAACACCTGATAGTCAATTTATCAGGTGTTTTTCTATATTTATATTATATTCAAATAATTATATATCCTTTCATCCATTACTACACTTAAACTTTCAGATTACAACAAGTAATTCTCATTATCAAATAGGTTGGTAATTACTTCGAATATTGATTAATATCAATCTATCGGAAGCTGACTCGTTTCGTGATAACAGTAATATGAGCAAAACATGTGATCGCTGTCATATTAATCAGTTAATTTGATATGCATCAATATTTGGTATGACCAAATAACCAAGCGTGGTATTCTGACGTGTCAATAAGGTTTTATCGGTGCTTATTAGTGTTATTTAAGTTTTTTATTTTCAAAAAAGCTTAAATAACATTAATTTATTTTGTAACGAGGAATACATGGCCTTATCTCAACCTAAGATTGTTATTGTGGGTGGCGGTGCGGGTGGCTTAGAGCTAGCAACACGGCTTGGTCGTAAGTTAGGGCGTAAAAAACGCGCTGAAATTACATTGGTTGACCGCAATCCTAGCCACTTATGGAAACCATTGTTGCATGAAGTTGCTACAGGTTCATTAGATGATGGGGTAGATGCACTGAGTTACCTTGCACACGCACGTCATAATGCATTTAATTTTCAATTGGGTTCTTTAACACAAATTGATCGTGATAATAAGAAAATTATTCTTGGTGAGCTGCGCGATAAAAATACAGAGCTATTGGTGCCTGAACGTGAAATTGATTATGACATTTTAGTGATGGCATTAGGCAGCACGTCAAATGATTTCGGAACACCTGGGGTTAAAGAACACTGTATTTTCTTAGATAATCCGCAGCAAGCGCATCGTTTCCATGATGAAATGCTCAACCTATTTTTACGTTATTCTGTACGTGATAACGCAGAAGAAAAAGTGAATATCGCCATTGTTGGTGCAGGAGCGACAGGGGTAGAGCTTTCCGCTGAGTTGTATAACGCAGTCGAGCAATTGACTAGTTATGGTTTTAAAGGGTTAGATACTGACGCGTTGAATGTGACCTTGGTTGAGGCTGGGGAACGTATTTTGCCTGCATTGCCTCCGCGTATTTCGAGTGCAGCCCACCAAGAGTTGAACAAATTAGGCGTTAAAGTATTGACGAAAACCATGGTTACTAGCGCTGATGATGAAGGGCTAAACACGAAAGACGGTGAGAAAATTCGTGCCGACCTGATGGTATGGGCTGCGGGTATCAAAGCACCTGATTTTATGAAAGATATCGCAGGGTTAGAAACCAATCGTATTAACCAATTGGTGGTTAAACCGACATTGCAAACCACGTTAGATGACACTATTTTTGCTATTGGTGACTGTGCTTCCTGTGCGAAACCAGAAGGCGGCTTTGTACCACCTCGTGCACAATCTGCACATCAAATGGCGAGCCGTTGCTATGATAATATTTTAGCGATGATGAAAGATAAGCCTCTCAAAGATTATGTTTATAAAGATCATGGTTCGTTAGTCTCTCTATCGCGTTTCAGCACGGTAGGTAGCTTAATGGGTAACCTAATGCGTGGTGATATGATGGTGGAAGGACGCATTGCCCGTTTTGTCTATATTTCGCTGTATCGCATGCACCAAATCGCACTTCATGGTTACATCAAGACAGGTTTAATGATGTTAGTTGGCAGTATTAACCGCATTATTCGACCGAAATTAAAGCTGCATTAATTTTTGAGTGTGAATATTTAAATTGACGAGTCCTCGCATTTAGCGAGGGCTTTTGAATTAAAAATATAATTAATAGTATTGAAATAATATGCTGATAATTATTTATTCACAGGATAATAATTGATTGAAATAAAAGATTAGCTTTGGTTTATTTTATTTTAGCATGATAAATGCTGCGAAATAAAAATGATTATTACAATGGTATATTTACTTAAAATATTGAGCTAGATCAATGAGTGAAGATGAATCTAACTGTGGCTTTATTGATTTAGTAACGGATATGACTAAGTTAAATTTATTCTAACTTGGTCTATATTAAGAAAAATCTAAAACTTTCATTTATATTGACAGTAGTTATCGAATTTTAAAAACGAATGGATACAATGAACATATATTCATCATACTCCAAGTTGCAACGTTGCTGAACGCTGTTCATTCACGCTAATCGCACACTTAGGTATGCTCTTAGCGTTTTATGTACTTGTTACCTAGCTGCACCTCGGATTATGTAGAGTATATTTTTTGTTTCTGTTTTTAATAAGGGCAAGCTATGAAGCTAAAATATAAGTTGCTATTAGCCGCTATGGTTATTTGCCTCATTATTATCACAGCAATTTTCATATTATCTTCATCACAGAAAAATAATAGGATAGCAACGGTACTTTCAACGGAGCCCATTAAATCGCATCGCTTAATCGAAACTGAAAATTGCTCAGTCATTGGCGTGCTAGAGGGCTTTAGCCAAGAGTACTTATCGCGTTACCATCCTGCGCAAAATGAATGCAAACTGTTTTTTCTAATTGAAACACTGCAAACGAATGGATTTCCACCACCGGTTGAAAAGAAATACCGTAACTGTGTGGTTACTCAGAAAGTTGAACAAATCGTGGTAGGGTATGATGTGGTGTATCGGATTGGTAATACCTTAGGTAAGGTACGAGCACCTTATGATCCAGGTTTATTTATTCCTCTTGATAGTGACGGTCGTTTAAAGCTAACCGCATCGAGTGGCCAGATGTGCGAAAACGCTCGCAACAATGTTGATGCATTAGTGCCTTTTTATTGTGTGAAATTAGATGAGCCTAATGGTAATTCACTGAATAAAGTGGTTGAGATCTATCCGGGCAAGAACACTTATGCCTATTTTGAATGATTGTGTAAATGTCCGTGAAATTTCAAGTGGTAATACTTTTCACTCATTGTTTAGTTGAATATCGAACTCTCTTTAGCAAAAGTAATCTCTAAAATTGCCCTCCAATAATTGGACAATCAATTACTGGGGGGCTGTTTTATGGGCTAATTAATCAAGTAAGTTATCAGAAAAATCACGTAGCAGTTGCTTGATAAAATCAATGCGCGTGACCCTGTCACTTAAATCAATTACAAACTTCAATTTCACTGGGCCATCAAGACGGAAGGTTTTAGGCTGGTTTTGTAATAAACTAATTAAGAAATTAGGTGAAACTTTGTTTTTCTCACTAAACTCGATAAACCCGCCTTGCTCATGTGCTTCAATACGTTTAATGCCTAGCTTTTCAGCTTCTAAACGGATAGCTGCGCTAGCAAGTAAAAATTTCCCTGCATCAGGTAACGTTCCAAAGCGATCAATTAATTCAATACGCAGTTCACTCAGTTCATCTTCATCACGGGCACTGGCAATGCGTTTATAAAATGACAGGCGAATATTTACATCATGAATGTATTCATCGGGGAGGAGAACTGGCATGCGTAGCTCAACTTCCGTCTGCTGGTTAATTAAATCCTCTAGTGAAGGTTCCCGTCCATCTTTTAGTGCATCGACGGCACTTTCAAGCAACTCCATATACAAGGTGAAGCCAATCGTGGTCATTTGCCCACTTTGATCTTCGCCAAGGAGTTCACCTGCACCACGAATTTCAAGATCATGAGTCGCAAGGGCAAAACCTGCACCTAAATCTTCCAGTGATGAAATCGCTTCCAGTCGTTTATGCGCATCGGTGGTCATCGCTTTCGGGTGTGGCGTGAGTAAGTAGGCGTAAGCTTGATGATGTGAACGACCGACACGACCACGCAATTGATGCAATTGTGCTAAACCAAAGTGGTCGGCACGCTCAATAATAATGGTATTGGCGGTTGGAATATCGATACCTGTTTCAATAATGGTGGTACAAATCAAAACATTGAAGCGTTGGTGATGAAAATCACTCATCACACGTTCAAGTTCACGCTCACGCATTTGCCCGTGACCAACAACAAAACGTGCTTCGGGTACTAATTCTTCAAGACGTTTTTTGGCTTTCTCAATATTTTCAACATCATTGTAAAGGTAATAAACTTGCCCACCACGCAAGGTTTCACGCAGAATCGCTTCTCTAACCACAAGATCATCATATTGGCGCACAAAGGTTTTTACCGCTAAGCGGCGAGCGGGTGGTGTGGCAATAATCGATAAATCACGCATACCACTCATCGCCATATTCAAGGTTCGTGGGATAGGTGTCGCCGTTAGGGTCAAGATATCAACATCTGCACGCATTGCTTTGATGCGTTCTTTATGGCGAACACCAAAACGATGCTCTTCATCGACGACGAGCAAGCCGAGATCATGCCACACCAAATCACTTTGCAGTAATTTATGAGTACCAATCAAAATATCGACTTTACCTTCGGCTGCTTCTGCAATGATTTGTTGTTGCTCTTTGGCGGTTTTAAAGCGTGACAGCATTTCAATTCTGACAGGCCAATTGGCGAAGCGATCACGGAAGTTATCATAATGCTGCTGGGCGAGTAGCGTGGTCGGTACTAATACCGCAACTTGCTTGTTATTATTGATAGCTAAGAAGGCTGCACGCATAGCGACTTCTGTTTTACCAAAGCCAACATCACCACAGACTAAACGATCCATCGCTATGGGTTGGCACATATCACTGAGTACTGCGTTGATAGCTTGCTCTTGGTCAGGAGTGGTTTCAAATGGGAAGCCTTGGCAGAACTCTTGATATTGCTCTTTATCATGTTTAAAGGCAAAACCAGGTTTTGCTGCGCGCTGAGCATAGATATCGAGTAGCTCAGCGGCGACATCACGCACTTTTTCGGCCGCTTTTTGACGTGCTTTGCCCCAACTGTCACTACCTAAACGATGTAGTGGCGCATTTTCGTCAGCGCCACCTGAATAGCGGCTAATTAGATGTAGTGATGAAACAGGGACATACAGTTTGTCATTCCCTGCGTAAGTTAATATTAAATACTCAGCTTTGATGCCACCTGCTTCGAGGGTTGTAAGACCCTGATAACGACCAACACCGTGTTCGATATGGACGACCGGTTGACCGGGGCGCAGTTCTGCAAGGTTACGGATCAGCGTATCTGTATTGATAGTACGGCGATGGTCACTGCGGCGACGGACAACACGTTCACCCAATAAATCGCTTTCACAAATTAACGCTTTATGTGGCTGAATAAAACCATGCTCAGCGGCTCCAACCATGATAGCAAAACGATTGTCTGTAGTATTAAAGTAATCATTAATAATATCAGGCCGAATTTTTAAACGGCCGAGCAATTCAGTCACCGTTTCACGACGTCCTTCACTCTCAACGGAGAAAATCACTGTACCTTCGAAATGCTCAATAAATTGGCGCAGTTTTTCAAGCGGTTGCTTGCTTTGCCCTTGAGTGCTGATATCGGGTAATGGCTGATAATCTAAGTTGGTATTGGCCGCTTTATCCGCCAATGTCTCAGTCGATAATTGTACACGCGGCCATTTTTTGAGGGCTTGATTAAGTTGTTCAACCGTTAGCCATAACTCAGCAGGGGGTAACAATGGTCGCATAGGATCGACACCACGGCTCTCAAAGCGTTGTTGTGTATCTATTTGAAAGCGTTCCGCGGCTTCTTGGTATTGTTGCGAGATAAATAACGTATTTTCTGGTAAATATTCGAACAATGAAGGTAATGGTTGGCTAAAAAATAACGGTTGCCAATATTCGATCCCCGTAGGTAAGGTCTTTTTACTGACTTGTTGATAAATGTGTTCAGGATCACGTCTGACTTCAAAACGTTCGCGCCATTGGCTACGAAAGCGTTCAATGGCGTCTTTGTCAGTAGGGAATTCATGTGCAGGGAGTAAATTAATACTAACCACTTCCTCAAGGGTTCTTTGGCTGTCGACATCGAAGGTCCGCAAACTATCAATTTCATCATCAAAGAAGTCAATACGGTAGGGTAATGAACTGCCCATTGGGAATAAATCTAATAATGCGCCTCGTGTAGCGTATTCACCGTGTTCTAAGACTTGTTCAACATGGCGATAACCCGCTTTGTCGAGTTCATCACGTAAATTATCGCGAGAAAGTTTATCGCCTTTTGCCATGACCAGCGCATGGCCGGTGAGAAACGCTGCGGGACAAACTTTTTGCATCAAGGTATTGACCGGTAAGATCAAAACCCCTTTTTGCATACTTGGTAAGCGATATAAGGTAGACAAACGCTGTGAAATAATTTCTTGATGAGGGGAAAAATTGTCATAAGGTAAGGTTTCCCAGTCAGAAAGCGTTTCGATTGGCAGTTTGGTAAACTGTTGGATTTCATCGCGTAGTCGTAAGGTATTTTGCATATCCCTTGTGACTAACACCACAGGACCTTGATGACGTTCCATCATCTGTGCACACTCAAGTGCGCCCGCAGCCCCAATCAAGCATCCTAAATGGCGGACATCACCACCGCGAGTAGGGAGTTCGTAACGATATTTTGAAGACATAAAAATATTCGGTTTCTCAATGGATCAGTATGGTCAATAACCTGTTTTACCCCGTAAATTGTCTGAAAGTAAGACAAACAGGCCATGCCAATAAGAAAAAAAACCACAAAACCGGGGCCGGGTGGTTCCATTCATCATTCGTACCCTTTATTATCCCTGAACACTTCGCTTTGGCAACAGGGGCGTTACAGTTTTCATGTCTCAATCTGTCTCAATATTTATAGGTCTACGTTATATGCGTGGACGAGCAGCCGATAAATTCGGCCGTTTTGTATCCAGTTTATCAGCGATAGGTATCACGTTAGGGGTTGCAGCATTGATCACTGTGACCTCTGTCATGAATGGATTCGAACGTTCGCTACAAGATAGCATACTTGCTTATATGCCGCAGGCGGTTTTAACGTCGGCGTCAGGGCATATCGATCCCAAAAAATACCCCGTTACAGATCTTCAGCATCTCGAAGGGGTTAATCATATCGCCCCAATAGTGCAATCAGATGTTGTGCTGCAAAGCCGTTCGAATGTTGGCGTAGGTATGATGGTGGGTATTACCTCAGATGAGCGATCACCACTTTTGGACAACTTGGTTAATGGCCAGCGTGCAGATTTGGTGGCGGGTCAATATCGTGTTTTTTTAGGCCAAAAACTCGCTGAAAATTTAGGATTAAAACGCGGTGATGAAGTACGCCTAATCATACCGGGTGTTAGTCAGTTGACCCCGATGGGACGCATTCCTAGTCAGCGGTTATTTACCGTTGCAGGGTTGTTCCAGACTAATGGTGAAGCGGATTCAAGTGAATTGATTGTGGCACAAAATGATGCCGCAAGAATGATGCGCTATCCACAAGGGGATATCACTGGCTGGCGGTTGTTTTTAGATCAACCTTTGAAAGTCGATGTTTTAAGCCAACAAACATTACCTGAAGGTTTGGTGTGGACTGATTGGCGTGAGCGTAAAGGGGAATTTTTCCAAGCCGTTAAAATGGAAAAAAACATGATGGGGCTATTATTAAGTCTGATTATTGCCGTTGCCGCTTTTAACATCATCACTTCGTTATCACTGCTAGTTATGGAAAAACAAGCTGAAGTCGCCATTTTAAAGACTTTAGGTCTTAAACGAGGGCGTATTTTAGCGATCTTTATGATCCAAGGTGCGGGGGCTGGGGTGATTGGCTCACTGGTTGGTGCATTGCTCGGTATCTTGCTATCCAGTCAATTGAACTTTTTGATGCCGCTATTCGGATTATTACCAAAAGGGGTTCAATTGCCTATTCAACTTGATTTTTCAGGTATTTTGATTATTGCGATATCCGCAATGCTAATTTCGCTGCTGGCAACGCTGTATCCTTCTTGGCGTGCTGCGGCTGTGCAACCTGCTGAGGCATTACGTTATGAATAAACAACCACTTCTTGTCTGTGAACATTTGAGTAAGGTCTATCAAGAAGGGGCGTTATCGACGCAAGTGTTAAACGATGTCTGCTTTTCGATTAATGAAGGTGAAATGATGGCCATTGTCGGAAGTTCAGGCTCCGGCAAAAGTACTTTACTTCATTTGTTAGGAGGGCTTGATACCCCTTCTGAGGGCGAAGTAATCTTCCGTGGTCAACATATCAACCGTTTATCATCTGATCAGCGTGCCGCTATTCGTAATAAAGATCTCGGTTTTATTTATCAATTTCACCATTTGCTGCCTGATTTTACCGCTCTGGAAAATGTCGCTATGCCATTGCTGATTGGTGGTATCAATAAAACGGATGCATTTAATCGAGCAACTAAAATGTTGGATGCGGTTGGGCTAGCACATCGTTCAGGTCATCGTCCTTCAGAACTTTCTGGTGGTGAACGTCAGCGTGTGGCGATTGCACGTGCACTGGTGAATGAACCTGCGTTGGTAATGGCTGATGAACCAACAGGTAACCTTGATTTGCGCAATGCAGATGCCATTTTTGAGTTGTTAGGCGAATTGAATAAGACCCAAGGCACGGCATTTCTTGTGGTCACTCATGACATGAAATTAGCGCATCGCTTGTCACGGCAACTTGAAATGCGAGATGGCCACTTACAGTCAGATATCACACTAGGGGCAGTGTAATGTCAGGATTGCCTTTAACTCTACTGACCGCGATACGTTTTAGCCGAGGACGCCGCCGTACAGGTATGGTTTCACTGGTTTCTATCGTATCGACATTGGGTATTGTACTGGGTGTTGCGGTATTGATTATCGGCTTAAGTGCAATGAATGGTTTTGAACGTGAGCTAGAAAACCGCGTGTTATCAGTGGTTCCTCATGGGCAAATATATGCAGTGAAAGCACCTTATCAAGACTGGCAGTATGCAGAGAAGGTGATTAGTAATACCCCTGGGGTGAAAGCTGTTAGCCCTTATGTTGGTTTTACTGGCTTACTGGAGCGTGGTGCAAATCTTAAAGCGATTCAAGTGATGGGGGTTTCTCCTGAAACCGAATCGGATGTGAGTGCATTACCTAAATTTGTGCTTGATGATGCATGGAAGGATTTTAAAGCAGGTAAACAATCAATTATCTTAGGCCAAGGGGTCGCAAATTCATTAAATGTGAAAGTGGGGGATTGGGTTACTATCATGATCCCAAATACCGACCCGAGTATGAAAATACAGCAACCCAAGCGGATCCGTGTTCAAGTAACGGGTATTTTCCGCCTAAGTGGCTTATTAGATCATCAATTGGCGCTGATCCCGCTTGCCGATGCACAGCAATATTTAGATTATGGTGATGGCATTACAGGATTTGAAATCAAAGCCGATAATCCCTTTGAAGCCGATAAGGTGGTGTATGATGCAGGCCTGAAAACGATGCATCATGTGGTCGTGAAAAGTTGGATTGGTGATTATGGCTACATGTATAGCGATATTCAAATGGTTCGCAGTATCATGTATCTCGCCATGATCCTCGTCATCGGTGTCGCTTGTTTTAATATTGTTTCGACATTAGTGATGGCCGTGAAAGATAAAAGTAACGATATTGCGGTATTGCGTACTTTGGGCGCAAAAGATCGGCAAATTCGTGCGATTTTTCTCTGGTATGGTTTGTTGAGCGGTTTGGTGGGGTCATTAATTGGAGCAGTACTTGGAGTGGTTGTTTCACTCAATTTAACCACCATGCTCAAAGGGCTGGAATATGTAATTGGTCATCCTATTTTATCGGGTGATGTTTATTTTATTGATTTTCTACCGTCGCAATTACATCCATTAGATGTGGTTTATGTTCTGCTCACTACTGTTATATTGAGTCTAATTGCTAGCTGGTATCCGGCGCGTCGTGCCAGTAAGTTAGATCCAGCACGTATTTTAAGCGGTCAATAATCTATCATTGGCTGAGCGGCTAAAACCCACTCAGCCTCTTTCTTTTATTTTGCATTCTGATGAGCTTGGTGGATTTGCTTATAGCTGCGCCTTTCAATTAATGTTTCAGTAAAACCATATTGTCTGGCGAGCAACATCATTTGCTGCTTCAATTCAGGTAATTGCGATTTTTCATCAGTCATGATGGCGAATTCAGCAAACCAACCAATATCCGCTAAATGGTCAATAGTAATATGCGCTTCACCTAGAAAGTAAATACTGCGTGTTTTCGTTGTGGTGAGATGACATTGATAACCTAAAGTGGTAAGCATGCTCTTAACATGATTGCAATCGTCAATATCAATGGCTTTACACTCAGATGTCGCAGGGCCTTTGACTATCCAGAGTTTGATCCCTGATGGCGACATTTCACGAACTGACATACTGATACCTTGCTGAGCTAGAGGGGTGTTTGGATTATCAAAAAAATAGTCTGTCTCAGTATTATTTTCAGTAAAGATTTCTGCACCATCAGCCATAATCTGTTGCAAAAATTGCTGATGGTTTAATAACTTAAATTTGATTTCTGCTTCATATTTGCCAACGAAATGATTACTCATGGCTTATCCTAGTGCTCAGTGAATTAGCGGCTATTTATGGCATGTTGGCTAGGTTTATCCACACCGGTCGGAGTGTCGTCAATGTTCCTAGCGCTTTGGCCTCATTGTACCTTGAATTATTTAGGGAGCATTTTCGCTTAAAAGAGGGGGTAATGTAGGTGTTTAAGTGCGTTAACCTCGCTTGGTTACGTCAATTTCGCGACCAAGCGAGTATGATTATTTGGTTTTTTTCATGATAGATTGATCTAAATAACCCATCACAAATGCTGACAAAACAAAGGTTAAGTGAATGATCACATACCACATTAATTTATTGTCAGGGACATTTTGTGAATTCATGAATATTTTCAATAGATGGATTGACGAAATGGCGACGATAGACGCTGCAACTTTATTTTTTAACGATGTTGCATCCATTTTACCTAACCAACCTAACTTTTCGCTGCTATCGGGGATATTAAGCTGAGAAACAAAGTTTTCATAGCCTGAGAACATCACCATGACGAGTAAGCCACCGACGAGTGCCATATCTATCAGTGACAATAAAATCAGTATCAAATCTGCTTCTGGGATCGAAAAAATATTGGGGAGCACATGCCAAAGCTCTTGGAAGAACTTGATTGACAGGGCAAGTAACGTTAAAGAAAGGCCAAAATAGATAGGAGCAAGTAACCAACGTGATGCATACATGGCTCTTTCAAAGAATTTTTCCATACAAACCTTTTAGATGTATTAATCAGACAGTGTGGGTTAGTGCTATTTTAGCTTGTCTTTATTCGAACTTCGATAATTAAGAGTATATTTTTGTCGGAGTTGTGTGAAATATTTGTTAAGTCTACTTCCTCACAAATTTTAATGTTATTGGTTGTGTTATGTTAACATTCCAATTAGCGTTATATATTCATCATACTTCAGGTTGCAGCGTTGTTGACGACATCTATTTGCACTCGTCACATAGCTATCTCAGCTCTCAGCGACTTATTCATTTATCGCCTAGCTGCATCTTGAATTGTTTGGAGTATAAGCAGGTATTTTTAAAAGGTTTTTGGCATAAAGGAAGTGTATCGATGTTGCGATTTCGTCATAGATTAAAGAAATTTAAAAAAATTAAAACATTACGCCGTCAAAGATTTCGCAACCGTTCTTTTTACAGTGAAAATAGAATGTTTAATATGAAAAATGTGAAAGTGGTTGTATTAACAGGAGCTGGAATTTCCGCAGAATCAGGGATCAAAACATTTCGTTCCACTGATGGTTTATGGGAAGAACACCGTGTTGAAGATGTTGCAACACCAGAGGGGTTTGCTCGAGATCCTCAATTAGTGCAAAGCTTTTACAATGAGCGCCGTCGTCAGCTACAGCAAGACAGTATTAAGCCTAACTCTGCACATTATGCCTTAGCACAATTAGAAGACTTGTTGGGAGATAATTTCTTACTTGTCACTCAAAATATAGATAACTTACACGAACGAGCGGGTAGTAAGCGTATTATTCATATGCATGGTGAACTATTAAAAGTACGCTGTAGTTGGTCTAATCAGGTTGTGGAATGGAAAGGTGACTTATCAGTAACGGAACGCTGTCATTGTTGTCAATTTCCTCAGCCGCTAAGACCACATATTGTTTGGTTTGGTGAAATGCCAATCGGTATGGATCAAATTTATCAGGCGATAGAAGGCGCCACGATTTTTATTGCGATTGGAACCTCTGGACACGTTTATCCTGCGGCAGGTTTTGTGCATGAGGCGAAACTCAACGGTGCTCATACGGTTGAATTAAACTTAGAGCCGAGTCAGGTAGAAAGTGAGTTTGATGAAAAACACTATGGCCTCGCCAGTAAAGTCGTGGTTGATTATATCAACCACTTAATTACCGAGCTGAGTATGACGAGTGATAGCCATTAGATGTGGGTTATACTCTAAATTATTTGAGATGCAGTCAACAACCCTGCATCTTGAAGTATGACGAGTATATTACACATTTTTATCCAGCATTGCGGGCATGGTGATCTCTTTGACACAGCTTGCATGGCTGGTACTTAAAATAAATTTGACCGCATTTAATACATCTTGTAGTGGGATCAACGAACCTTCTGTATGTGAAATAACCTCATCTACAGGCACAGATAATGGGTATTCAGTGGCTAAATAACCTAAGTTCAGCACTGAAATACCTATTTGATCTTGACGTAAAGTCTCTCGAAGTGATTGCGCAATACCGCGTAAAGCATATTTAGAGGCAGAAAATGCAACTTCATGGCCATTATGGTTATCTAGCCCCCACGTCGAGCCGATTAAAATGATTTTACTATTGGTTCCTCGACGCAGATTCGGTAGCATCGCTTTTAGATGCAATATACAAGCACTGATATTGGTTTGGATCATCGTCAATATTTCAGTATCTGTTGTCGTTTCAAAGTGATATTCGTCGCTAAACGCATGTTTTTCCCAGATGCCAACGTTGTAGATCAAGCAATCGATGGGCACGTCTTGCAAGCTCCGTTTAACCACTTCTGCGGAGCTTGCTTCGGACAAATCAGTTTGGATCCAGTGAAAACGATCACTAACAAATGGAGGGCATGAGCGTGATACCCCATAGAGAGTATCTTGTTTACTCGGTATGCCTTCTACCAGAGCCTTACCGAGCCCTTTACTAACGCCATAAACTAAAAAGTTCTTTGCCATTATTTTTCTCTGCTATTTTAATTATTTTACGTTGAATTAATTGAAGCGGCAGTATACCTGAATAGAAGCTATAACCTGTTGATTTTTAGTGGCATGCTGTTCATACGTTAAGTTGCCGACTTGTACACACCAATACAGATAAAATGTCATTAGTGTAAACTCATTTATGGTTAAAAAAGCAATGAGTAATAAATTAAACAAATGACTAATAAAATAGAGAGTATTTACTTTAATATAAATTTAATGAATGTTAGTGCTATATTAAAAGTTTTTCCTTTATAGATTAATATTAATCTCTTTGGTTTAAAAGGTTTTATATTTTGTTCTATTATAGAGGAAAAAATTCTTATACAAATTAGTGTCTGGCTAATAACAAATAATTATTTCTTTCTCATTGGCTAACTCGCTAAATATTAATGATGATTAGTTATTTATAGCGAGATTGATATGAAAATTCTGATTATTTCAGGTAGCCCAACGTTGCGATCGCGTTCATCTGCCTTACTCGATTATGCACAGCAATGGTTAAGTCAATATGATTGGGAAATCTATCGGGTGAGTGTGAGTGAATTCGATGCAAATGTATTAGTGAAAGCAGAATATCAGCACTCTCAGATACAAGCATTTATTCAAAGAGTTAAACAAGCAGATGGTATTATTATTGCTTCACCCGTTTATCAATCATCTTACAGTGGTGTATTAAAATCGGTGATTGATTTATTGCCACAAGGTGCATTTGCCAATAAAACCGTATTACCTATTATGTCTGGTGGTAGTGAATGTCACCGATTAGCTTTAGATTATGCGCTGAAACCTTTATTAGTGACGCTAAAAACAGAGGAAATTATTAGTGGTATATATATCAGTGATAATCAGTCTCACTATTCAGAGATTAATAAGAAATATATATTTTCTAATGAAGTTATCGAACGTATAAATAATAACTTACATAATTTTTATCAATCACTGTATAAAAATAAAATTCAAGTTGAAAACTTTACAATAAAAGCTAAGCCACACTCGATTATTGAATTGAGAGGATAAAAATGAATTATCAACGTAATATAATTTTGAGTTGGTTAGTACCACTCGGTTTACTGGTAATTTGGCAATTTTCTGTGAGTACAGGTTGGCTATCAAATCGGATATTACCAGAACCCTTGCAGGTAATGCATGCAGGTTGGGGATTAATAAAAAGTGGTGAGTTATGGACAAATATGGCTGTCAGTACTTTGCGTGCCTCGATAGGTTTTATAATAGGCGGAACAATAGGGCTTATTTTAGGGTTGATTACAGGATTATCGCGTTTGGGTGAAACCTTATTAGATAGCTCAATACAGATGATCCGCAATATTCCACATTTGGCACTTATCCCGCTGGTTATTTTATGGTTTGGTATTGATGAGCGAGCAAAAATATTTCTTGTTGCATTAGGGACTTTTTTTCCTATCTATCTAAATACATTACATGGCATAAAACATCTTGATCGCGGTTTGATTGAAATGGCGAGAAGTTACGGATTAAGTGGGTACCAACTATTTCATCACGTTATTTTTCCTGGTGCATTACCATCAATATTAGTCGGTATTCGTTTCTCACTTGGGTTGATGTGGTTGACACTGATTGTCGCTGAAACAATTTCTGCAAATGCAGGGATTGGTTATTTAGCCATGAATGCGCGCGAGTTCCTGAGAACCGATATCGTGGTATTCACCATTATTGTCTATGCCTTACTCGGTAAAACGGCAGATTGGCTAACTTATTTATTAGAGGTTGTCCTACTGCGTTGGCATCCCGCTTGGCAGAAAAAAGAGGTCACTGCATCATGACAACTGACGTAAATGCAGGGATCACTGTAAATATTAATCGTCTCACTCATCGGTTTGGGTCAAATGAAGTACTCAAATCACTTAGCCTGACTATTCCTTCAGGGCAGTTTGTCACCATTGTTGGGCACAGTGGTTGTGGCAAAAGTTCCTTATTACGGTTAATTGCTAATCTCGATTTACCAACATCAGGGGAAATCACAGCTGAAAAGCTATCGCTAAGCGATTTTTACCGTAATACACGCATGATGTTTCAAGAGCCACGATTACTGCCATGGAAAAAAGTCATTGATAACGTTGGGCTAGGATTAACAGGAAAGTGGACTAATCAGGCGTTAGAGGCTTTGGATGCGGTCGGGTTAGCTGATAAAGCCAACGAATGGCCAGCCACGTTATCAGGGGGGCAGAAACAGCGAGTCGCATTAGCAAGAGCCCTGATCCACCAGCCACGCTTGTTATTACTCGATGAGCCGTTAGGAGCACTTGATGCATTGACTCGCATCGAAATGCAGCAACTGATTATTAAGTTATGGCAACAGCACCAATTTACTATTGTGCTTGTGACACATGATGTGCACGAGGCGGTATTTACCTCTGAACGGGTGTTGATGTTAAAGGATGGCGGGGTGTATTTCGATTTACAGGTTAATGAAGAGTATCCCAGAGCCTTGACTAACCCTCGTTTGGGCGCGCTCGAAGCGAAAGTATTGAATGCACTCACTGAATTTGAACATTATGACGTTCAAGCTCCGGTAATTATTGAATAAATAGGAATCTATATGACAAAACAGCAAGATTTACAGTTATTTTGGTTTTTACCAACGCATGGAGAAGGGCGCTATTTAGGGACGCAAAAAGGTGGACGTTCAGTAACATTGCCTTATTTACAGCAAATTGCTATTGCGGCGGACAGTCTAGGTTTTCATGGTGTTTTGATCCCAACAGGAAAAAGCTGTGAAGACTCATGGTTAATAGCAGCAGCATTAGTTTCGGTAACTAAGCAATTACGCTTTTTAGTGGCAGTTAGGCCAGGGCTGCAACCCCCATCACTTGCTGCTCGAATGGCATCTACCTTGGATAGGCTATCTGATGGGCGGTTATTAGTGAATGTTGTCACTGGTGGTGATCCAACAGAAAACAAAGGTGATGGAATATTCCTCGAACATTCAGAACGCTATGAAGTCACAGAGGAATTTTTAGAAGTATACAAACGCCTGATCCGTGGCGAACAGCAGGTAAATTATCAGGGAAAACATATTCATGTTGAAAATGCAGGATTACTGTTTCCGCCAGTACAACCATTTGGACCACCCCTGTATTTTGGCGGTTCATCTCCTGCTGCTTTAACGGTTGCAGCCAAGCACATAGATGCCTATTTGACGTGGGGAGAGCCCGTTGCTGATGTGGCTGAAAAAATTGCAGCCGTACAGCAACTTGCTGATGAAAGGGGAAATCACTTGGAGTTTGGTATTCGTTTACATGTCATTGTTCGTGAAACCGAACAAGAAGCGATCGATGCAGCGAATAAACTGATTTCGCATCTTGATGATGAAACAATTGCCCAAGCTCAGTCCATTTTTGCTCGTATGGATTCTGCGGGTCAGGCTCGCATGCAAGCACTTCATAATGGCTCTAAAGATAATTTATTTATTGCGCCTAATTTGTGGGCAGGTATTGGTTTAGTTCGTGGTGGCGCAGGGACCGCTTTAGTGGGTTCTCCTGAACAAGTTGCAGAGCGGATCAGAGAATATCAGGCATTAGGCATTAGCAAGTTTATTTTTTCGGGCTACCCACATTTAGAGGAAGCACATCGTTTTGCAGAGTTAGTCATGCCTTTATTGGGAGAACAAAAAGGGGTCTCATTGCCGAGATCAGGTTTCAATACTGGGCCATTTGGCGAAACGATCGCAAATGATTTAAGGCCAAAGCAGGTAAGCGCTAGCTAGATAGTAAGTGATTTGCTGCACATTTAAATGACCCATGAATAAGCACACAAGATGACATTTTATTTCTTAGTCCAAGAACTGCGCCTGAAGTATGACGGCTAGAAACTATTTGAGCTAACTTATTTTATTAGGAGCTTTATTGTGAAAAAACTAATGTTATTTGCCTCATTATTAGTGGTTTCCATCTACTCCAGTTTTTCTTTTGGGGAAGTAAAAACGATTAATATTGGCTATCAAAAGGCGAATATTTTTGCATTATTAAAATATCGAGGCACATTAGAAAACGAATTTAAAAAACATGATGTCAATATTCGTTGGATTGAGTTTCCTGCTGGTCCACAAATGTTGGAAGGATTGAACGTTGGGAGTATTGATTTAGCGGCGACAGGGGATGCGCCACCAATATTTGCTCAAGCGGCACAAGCTGATTTTGTTTACTTAGGTCATTCCCCTGCTAATCCAAAATCAG
This sequence comes from Providencia sp. PROV236, assembly GCF_033676985.1. Lineage (NCBI taxonomy): Bacteria > Pseudomonadati > Pseudomonadota > Gammaproteobacteria > Enterobacterales > Morganellaceae > Providencia > Providencia sp. PROV236. The sequence goes on from NZ_CP096297.1 coordinate 1,972,034, forward strand.
AAGCAATAATCGTACCTAATGATTCATCAATAAAATCGATCAATGATTTAAAAGGGAAGCGAGTTGCATTAAATAAAGGCTCTGATGTGAATTATTTGCTGGTGGCTGCATTACAACATGCAGGGCTTAACTATAGGGATATTACCCCTGTTTATTTACCACCGTCAGATGCGAGAGCAGCCTTTGAAAAAGGGGTTGTCGATGCATGGGCGATTTGGGATCCTTTTTTGGCAGAAGTGGAAACTAATTTGCCGGTACACCAAATTGTTAACGGTGAAAATTTAGTTCCTCATTACACATTCTTCCTCGCTAGCCGTCATTTCGCTGAAAAAAGCCCTAAGTATGCAGAAGTCATCATTGAGCAGCTCGTCAAGCAAAGTGAATGGGCGAATACGCATCCACAAGAAACAGCGGAAATATTAGCGGTATCAACGGGTCTAGATAAAGCGATATGGTTAAAAGCATTACAACGTGCACAGTATGGATTTAAGCGTATGGATGATGAGACATTGGTAGGACAACAAAAAATTGCGGATATATTCACAAAAATAGGGCTCATTCCTAACGCCGTTGATGTTAAACAAGCACGATGGGTATCTGAGGTCAATTAATCTTATTAATAAAGAAAATTCAAGCATTGAGAGAGTTTGATGCATTAATAAGTCGCAAAATACTCAGTGATTAGCCTCAAAGCTGATTTGAAACAACAATTGTTCATACATTCTTTCTCATAATAGGGACATTAATATTAAGGGGATGATGTATGGACAAACTCTTAGAACGGTTCTTTGACTATACAGCTTTTGATACACAATCAAAACTAAACGCAAAAGTAATACCAAGTAGTACAGGGCAATTGAAGTTTGCTAGAGCCTTGGTGAAAGAATTGAAGGAATTAGGTTTCGATGATGTCGCGCTTTCAGAGCAAGGCTGTGTCACCGCATGTATACCTTCCAATGTTGATTGGGATGTACCAACGATAGGTTTCATTTCTCATCTTGATACTTCTCCTGATTTTTCAGGTAAAAATGTTGCCCCTCAAATTTTAGAAAATTATCGTGGTGGTGATATTGCATTAGGTATTGGTGATGAAGTGCTATCACCAGTGATGTTTCCCGTGTTACATGAAATGATTGGTAAAACACTGATCATGACCGATGGTAAAACATTACTGGGTGCTGATGATAAAGCCGGTATTGCGGAGATCATTACTGCATTTGTACGTCTAAAAGCTAACAAAATCCCTCATGGTAAACTTTGTCTGGCTTTTACCCCAGATGAAGAAATCGGGCGGGGTGCACGTTATGTCGACTTGAATATATTTGATGCACGTTGGGCATACACTGTTGATGGTGGTGGTGTTGGAGAATTAGAGTACGAAAACTTCAATGCAGCCAATGTGGCCATAAAAATTGTGGGTAACAATGTGCATCCGGGAACAGCTAAAGGTGTGATGGTGAACGCATTAGCGTTGGCGAACCGTATTCATGCAGAATTACCTAAAGATGAAACACCTGAGCACACTGACGGCTACGAAGGCTTTTATCATCTTAATTCCATGAAAGGTACAGTGGAAAAAGCGGAAATGAATTACATTATTCGCGATTTCGACAGCCAACGGTTTGAGGCTCGTAAGAAAAATATCATTCGTATTGCAGAAAAAGTAGGACAAGGCTTACACCCTAGTTGTTATATCGAACTGACAATTGATGATACTTATTACAATATGCATAAAGAGGTGATGAAGCACCCACATGTGATTAAAATCGCTCATCAGGCAATGAAAGAGTGTGGTATTGAACCCATCGTTAAACCAATACGTGGTGGTACAGATGGTGCACAATTATCTTACCGTGGATTACCGTGCCCAAATATTTTCACTGGTGGTTATAATTTTCATAGTAAACATGAGTTTATAACATTAGAGGGAATGGAACAGGCGGTTAGTGTGATCATGCGTATTGCTGAGTTAACAGCAGAAAATGCAAAAAATAATGAGTGATTATCCTTAGAGGATAAAACAATAAGCGAGGGAGCTATTCGTTATATTGCAAGTTGCAGGGGCTGAGGTAATGAGCCGTTGCCTCATTTGAGCCAGTTGCAGCCTTTCTATGCTGCTAAGCGACTCATTTAGTTGTCGCTTAGCAGCATCTTAAATTATTTAGAGGATAAACTGATCAACTAATCGTCAAAATACCAATAACCACTATTAATCAATGCCGTGATTAACGCAATAAAGTTGACATCATCAATAGCATCACCTAATCGTTGAGCATCCACTGAATCATAACGGCATAAGCTATCAGCAGCTTCATAGCAGATGGTTTCTAAACATTCACCATTGATAAAAAATTGATCACCAACACGCAGTGCTCTTAACCCATTGAGTTTGTACAGTGTTTCTTGCTGTTCTTTGAGTAAGTTATACACTTCATCTTGTTCATAAGGTGGCTCAGGAGGAGCTAAGTCTAACTCATGACGTGATTGTGAGATAAATTCGCCAAACCATTTGCGGAACAATTCAGGATCACTGATCAGAGACTCCATCATCTCACGCAATTTTATTTGTTCGCCTTGCAATATTTCAGCTGGATTGTCTCTAAATGATAAGTCAGGATCACTATAACGATAGCTACCAAGATCATTTGAAATCAGATAATCAGCAAAGCTGCTCATTAACTCGCGGGTATTAGGCGCACGGAAGCCAACTGAGTAGTTGAGTGATGGCTCAATCGCATAACCTTCGTGTGGGAACCCCGGTGGAATATAAAGAATATCGCCGGGCTCCATTTCTTCATCAATAATCGCATCAAAAGGTTGAACTTGAAGCAGATCAGGATGAGGGCAATGTTGCTTCATCGGGACTTTTTCACCAACACGCCAACGACGACGGCCTTCACCTTGAATAATAAAGACGTCATATTGGTCTAAATGAGGACCTACACCACCGCCCGGTACCGAATAGGAGATCATTAAGTCATCCATTCGCCAGTCAGATAACACTCGAAAAGGTTTCATTAATGCAGCACTTGGATGATGCCAATGGTCAACAGCCTGTACCAACACAGACCAGTTTTCTTCTCCTAAGTGGTCGTAGCTTTCGAATGGGCCATGCGCTACTTGCCATAAGCCGTCTTTATGGCTGACAAGGCGGCTATCGACTTCATCTTCCATTGCCAGTCCCGCAAGTTCATCCGGCGAGATAGGATCAATAAAACGTGTAAAACCATTTTTGATGAGTAAAGGGCGTTTCTGCCAATGACTGTCCAGAAAACTCTGCCAGTCAAGATTCAGTTTATAGTCCATCTTATTGTCCTGAGTTGTTATATTATTGACATAGTATACCTGAATTTCAGGCTAGAGCAGGCGATAAACCAGACTTATGATCACAGATTAACTGTCTTGATGAATGCTTTGCCTACGGAAAATGACCTCAACTTTAGCACCTCCGAGTGAGCTATCACTGATATTGATCTCTCCGTCGTATTGGTCAATAATTTCTACTGCAATAGATAATCCAAGGCCTTGCCCTGGCCTCAATGTATCGACACGTTGCCCTCGGACAAATATAAGATTACGCTGATTTTCGGGGACGCCGGGGCCATCATCATCCACGGTGATCGTTAGGCTATCGTTACCCACAATAGCTTTGACTTCAACAAACTCAAGGCAATATTTACAGGCATTTTCCATAATATTGCCCATTACTTCCATAAAATCATTGGGCTGGCCTAGCCAAGTGACTTCAGGTGAGATATCAACGGTAATAGAAACCCCTTTGTGCTGATACACTTTATGTAGTGCACTGGCTAGGCTATCTAACAAAGAGGGAACTGACGAAATTTCACGTAGCATCAGGTTTTTGTCACCTTGAGCGGAAGCCCGATGCAAATAATAGCCAACCTGCTGAGAAATACGACCTATCTGCTCAAGCATGATAGGCTCGGCTTGCTCAATCGTCATTTGTTTGCCTGTACGAAGAGAACGTAGCGTTGACTGTAGGACAGCGAGTGGGGTTTTTAAACTGTGCGTTAAGTCAGAAAGTGTGGTGCGATATTTACTATAGCGCTTACGTTCATTAGTGAGCAAATTATTTAAATTGCGAACTAACCCTCGTAATTCATAAGGGGGGTTTTCATCCATCATCTCACGTTCGCCTTTCTCAAGGCTACTGATTTGCGAAACTAGCGATTTAATCGGCCTCAAACTCCAATAAGCAGCGAGCCAGAGCAAAGGGATCACTAATATTAGGTTTGCAAGTAACACATAACCAAACCATTCCCAAACTAAACCGGTTTTTTGCAGATCTTGTGGTAGCGTATCCACGACCACGATAGTGAGTGGAGGAAGGTTTTCTGAACGTTCATATTGATTGACTGATACTGAGTGCGTTAGTGGCTCATCATCATTATTCATATCATCTAGCTTGCTATTGAACTCAGGATTGTCCTGCAATAATTGACGCGTTTCGCCGATATCAGTATCAATTTCGTATAACCCTTCTTTTTTTAGCCAATCGCGGCGGATCAGGTTTTCAACCGCAGGGACTTCACGTTGTCGCCAGAGAACTTGGCCATTTTCATTATAAATAATGATTAAAGAAGGATTATTGAGTGTGAAATTAGGGGGCACACGAATAGCAATTTTATCATTTTGCCATTGAGCTAGGCTGTAGATAAGGTTGCTCTGGCTACGCAGGAGCGTATAAGTCGTTTTATCGAAACTAATTAAATAACCTAATATTGCAACGATACCATAAGATAACGTTAAAGCTAGGATCACCGCTGAGGTGGCACACAAGAAGCGCGCCCTCAGTGATAAAGGCTTAAACTTAAATTTTTTTAGCCACATAATTAGCCGTTCACATCAAAACGATAACCTTGTCCACGAACCGTAACTATGACATCTTTAGCGTGAAACTGCTGTATTTTTTTGCGTAAACGCCCCATTAAGACATCAATAGTGTGACTTTCACGTAATTCAGCGTCAGGGTACAGCTGGCGCATTAACGAGTCTTTACTCACCACTTTGCTATTATTCCGTAGCAAGGTTTCTACGATGGTATATTCAAACGCAGTGAGTTTGACGGGTTCACCATTGACAGTAAATTCTTTCCTTGATAGGTCAATGACAAAGCCATCAAGTTCGAGTACCTGAGAAGCCAGTCCGCTATTTCTACGCATTAAGGCTTGCATACGAGCAACTAACTCTTCAAGGTGGAATGGCTTTGTCACATAATCATCAGCGCCGCTATTAAGGACTTGAACTTTTTCTTGCCAGCTTTCACGTGCAGTCAACACTAAAATAGGGATATTCACTTGAGCACTACGCCAGCGCTGGATCATCGATAAACCATCTTCATCAGGCAAACCAAGATCAACCATTGCAATATCAGGGCAGCTTTCACGTAGAAAGTAATCAGCTTCTTTAGCATCTTCAGCTGAATCCACTTGATGACCCAGTTCTTTAAGCTGGACAGTTAAATGGTGACGCAGCAGGGCATTGTCTTCAACGATAAGAATACGCATCTAAAACCTCACATTAAGAAGAAAAGATCACCCTATAATTGTAGAGCAGTCGCATTAGGTACCACTATGGTAAAAAGATAAGTGCTTCATAACAAGAGATTAAGTAAACCTAGGGCAAACAAAAGAAAAATAGATACGCTAAAAGAGAAGGTGGCCGGTAGAAATTGTCTACCTGCGATACGTCAAATTGCAGCACACCTTGGTTTAAGTGTGCTGCGTCAGCTCTTGCATCAGCCACATAACTATTTATGCTTCTGGCTATGTCTATGCTTTTAGTGAGCAGTTAGCCTAACTACAGCTTGAATTATATTAAGTGTATACGATGTCAGTTATTTTAATTCATCAATAAAAGATACCGCGTAACCAATATAATTTGCCGGTGTCATCGCTTTCAAACGTACTTTTTCGTCCTCTGGTAGCTCAAGCCCATCGATAAACTGTTTCATTCCTTCAGCAGTGACACGTTTACCTCGGGTTAACTCCTTCAGCTTTTCGTATGGCTTTTCAATACCATAACGACGCATCACCGTTTGAATTGGCTCAGCAAGAACTTCCCAGTTTTGATCTAACTCATCCAATAGATGCTGTTCATTCACTTCTAATTTGTTCAAACCTTTTAGCGTTGATTGATAGGCGATCAATGAATAGCCAAGACCGACACCAAGGTTACGCAGTACTGTTGAATCAGTAAGGTCACGCTGCCAACGAGAGACTGGTAGTTTACTGGCTAAATGGGCAAGTACAGCATTGGCAAGACCCAAGTTACCTTCTGAGTTTTCAAAATCAATAGGGTTGACTTTATGAGGCATGGTTGAAGAACCAATTTCACCTGCAATCGTTTTTTGTTTGAAGTGATTGAGTGCAACATAGCCCCAAATATCACGGTCAAAATCTAATAAGATAGTGTTGAAGCGTGCAACACAATCGAACAGTTCAGCAATGTAGTCATGCGGTTCAATTTGTGTTGTGAACGGGTTCCAAGTGATACCTAATGAAGTCACGAATGTTTCACTGAATTCATGCCAGTTAACTTCTGGGTATGCTGCAATATGTGCATTGTAGTTACCTACAGCACCATTAATTTTACCTAAAATCTCAATTTGTTCTAACTGGCGATATTGGCGCTCCATACGGTAAGCAACGTTAGCAAATTCTTTACCAATGGTTGATGGCGTTGCTGGTTGACCGTGAGTGCGTGAAAGCAGTGGCAGTGAACGATACTCGTGAGCCATTGTTGTCACTTTATCGATCATTTGACGCCATTGTGGCAATAACACTTCTTCTCGCGCTGTTTTCAACATCAGGGCATGGGAAAGGTTATTGATATCTTCAGAAGTACAGGCGAAATGGATAAATTCAGAGACGGCATGTAAGGCTGGAACTTGGGCTACTTTTTCTTTTAAAAAATACTCAACAGCTTTAACGTCATGATTGGTTGTGCGCTCAATTTCTTTGATACGCATCGCGTCTTTTTCACAGAAGTTTGCCACAATTTCATCAAGGTAAGCGTTTGCGTCAGCGTCAAATGATGGAACTTCTTTGATTTGAGCGGTTGCCGCCAGTTTTTGTAGCCAGCGAACTTCAACCTGTACGCGAAATTTCAGCAAGCCGAACTCACTAAAAATAGTGCGTAATGCGCTGACTTTATCACCGTAACGGCCGTCAATCGGGGATACAGCGGTCAGTGAGGATAATTCCATTGGTAGCAACTCCAGATTTTAAAGGTGAGACAGAATTTCTTTCGCCTGATTACTCAGACGGCTTCGAGAAAACATTAATTGTAAACGGCTTCCACCCACTTGCTGCCATAGGACCGCACTGCGAATACCAGATAGCAAGAGAGTTCTAACTTTTGCCTGTACCAGTGAGTTCTTTAAAATATCAGGAGAACCCGTTACTTGAATACGAGGACCTAGCGGGCTAACGACATCGACATAAATCCCTGCTAGCGCATTAAATACACCTTCAGACATAGGTTCAAAATAGCTGGCTTGGCGCTCAAATTGATCGATGCGCTGTCCTAGCTGATCCATTGCCTGTTGTTGTTTATTCAATCGACGTTCTAACACCATAATGCTTAGCATATATCGTGTCATTTCAGCGGATAGACCACCGCCATTATTACCGCCTGATAGCATGCCGAGTAGTGCGCCAAGCCCTGTTTTAAGATTAGCAGGGTTATTGCCATAGACATCAAGCGTTGAAGAGGGATTCATATTGGTTAAACTGCTGACCATGACTTCAGCGTCATGGTCATTGCAAATACCTTCTTGAGCAAGTTGTTGTACCATATAACTTGCTTGGCAGATGCCTGCGAGCGCAAGAGTGATATCGCGATAATTTTTAGCCACAATTACTCCTGAATACGAGATTCAATGATGCCGCCGCCAAGGCAAACTTCATCAAGGTAAAAGACTGCGGATTGCCCAGGCGTCACCGCGGCAACTGGGTAATCAAAAATGACTTCAATTTTACCATTATCAAGCGGGGTGACAGTACATGGAATGTCAGCTTGGCGATAGCGTGTTTTGACGACACAACGCATAGATTGTACGAGAGGTTGTCTATCTACCCAATCCAATTGCTGAGCTATCAAACCTGTTGACATTAAACGAGGATGTTCATGCCCTTGTGCAACAATAAGTTGATTTTTTTCGACATCTTTATCGACGACATACCAAGGGTCATCCGATCCGTCTTTTGTACCGCCAATCCCAAGACCTTTACGTTGCCCTAATGTGTGATACATCAAACCTTCGTGTTGACCGATGGTTTCACCTTCAACAGTAACAATAGGGCCGGGCTGTGCAGGTAGATAGCGGCCAAGGAAATCACGGAATTTACGTTCACCAATAAAGCAAATGCCAGTTGAGTCTTTTTTCTTGGCAGTGACTAAGCCGATTTCTTCGGCAATGCGTCGAACTTCTGGTTTTTCGAGTTCACCGACAGGGAATAAACTTTTGGCAATTTGTTCATAGCTGAGTGTATAAAGAAAATAGCTTTGATCTTTATTGCCATCTAGTCCACGAAGTAATTGGCTTTTGCCATCAACATCACGACGACGAACATAGTGGCCTGTTGCGATGTAATCAGCACCAAGATCTTCAGCGGCAAACTCAAGAAAGGCTTTAAATTTAATTTCTTTATTACAAAGAATATCAGGGTTTGGTGTACGGCCTGCTTTATATTCAGATAAAAAGTGTTCAAACACATTATCCCAATATTCAGCCGCAAAATTGATAGTATGAAGTTCAATACCTAATTTATCGCAAACGGCTTGTGCATCAGCTAAATCTGTTGCCGCAGAGCAATATTCTTCATCGTCATCTTCTTCCCAGTTTTTCATGAACAGACCAACAACCTGATACCCTTGCTGCTGGAGCAAATAAGCTGAAACGGAGGAGTCAACACCACCGGACATACCGACGATGACTTTTTTTTGGCTGTTATCTGACATGGAATACTCTCACTGCGGAAAAATTAAGCCCCATACTTTACCATGTTGTGTCCTTATTACGCCAGCACTAGCGGGGAATATTATGGGGCTTGTTGTTAAATCATCCAGTGACCTGATGAGTGCCGTATATCAGCTTACTTTACATATAGCACATATAGCATTACTGATAGTGCTCACCAAAGGCATTGAGTACCTCTAATGGGTAAGTCACACCTTCAAGGAAAGTATGGATACTTTGTGCAACGAGAGGCGAGCGTAAGCAATCACTACTTAAAATATCTTGTGCGGTAACCCAGTGGCAGCCGCTGATATCACTGTCTTGTGGGTGTGTCTCACAAATCTCTGGCAGTTCTAAAGAGAATAAAAAGCGAATAAATGGCGTTTTATCGGGTGCTATCCATTGGTGTATTTTAATCAGCTTTTCAGGTTTGCCTCGGATCCCTGTTTCTTCGAACAATTCACGTTCAGCTGCGGCAAGCAGGCTTTCATCTGCTTCTAAATGACCAGCAGGTTGATTCCATGTAGGCTTACCATTGACCCATTCTTCTACGACTAAAAACTTATCTTTGGCGTGCACAATTGTTGCAACAGTCACGTGAGGTCTAAACAAGAGTGATCTCCTTCCATTTTCCGGGAGCTAAATCGTTGAGTGTATATTCACCAACCTGATAACGAATCAATCGTAACGTGGGAAAACCTATATTAGCAGTCATGCGCCTAACTTGACGGTTTCTCCCCTCCTTTAATGTGATCTTTAGCCAATGGGTTGGAATATTTTTTCGTTCGCGTATCGGCGGAGTTCGTGGCCATAACCAATCCGGCTCTTCAACCAGTTCGACACCCGCAGGGAGAGTAGGGCCATCATTGAGTATCAGCCCGTGACGAAATTTGGCTAGAGAGGCTTCATCGGGGATACCTTCTACTTGGGCATAGTAGATTTTATTGGTGTTTTTTTGGGGTTGAGTCAAACGTGCTTGTAATTTGCCATCATTGGTCAAGATGAGTAACCCTTCGCTATCACGATCTAACCGGCCAGCAGCATAAACATCAGCAATTGGAATATATTTTTTTAGGGTGTCTCGGCCTTGCTCATCGGTAAACTGCGGTAAAACGTCAAAAGGTTTATTGAATAAGATCACTTTACGTACGAGAGGTGATAATGGTTGTCGAGCACGGTTTGAGGGCAATTTAGCACCAAACTTTGACGTTGCTTTTTTGTTTGCTAGTGGCTTAGTTTTACGCTTGGCTATCGACATGAGTACTCATTTTAAGTAATTAGCTTGAATTCCAAATTTGATGGCTAGGTAAGAGTAAATGCACAAAGCAAAATAACCTAGTTGTTATAGTGTAGTTGAATTTTAATTAAATTGACATATGTCTTTTATTCAAGGGTAGGGTAGGATATCGGTGATATTACGGAGCTTAAGTCGATTGTTAAGCCCCATAAAATGATTAATTCAACACCATGTCACATTATATGACATCTTCTTGAATTAGTTGGTTCTAGATTGATATTTTTGTCACAGTTAGGTGGAAGTAATGTATATCTGATTATTTTATTAACAGTATTAAATATACTATACGCATTGTGTTTATTTCTTTAATAATAATGATTTTAATCACGGTTAAGTTAACAAAGTGAAATTCTAGTAATCTTATATATTAATTATCTAATTTAAAAATAGGCTAAAGCTGATAGTTACTAAATGAATAAAAAACATTAAGAACATTAAGTACTTTATTTTCATAAAGTGGATATAATTTATATTATAAATTAAGTAATTAACAATGTTTATGTGAGCAAATCGAATTTTTAAGAATATTTTTCCAGCTAAACTACGAATAGTTTTGCGAAATTTTTTGATTTTTCAATCATGAGGATTTTTTGCTGATCACTGTTTTATATGGAGTACGACAGAGTTTTAATCTTAACTAACTGATTTTAAGGTTTATTATTTTGAATGCACTCGACGTGATGGCATTTGATTAGTACGTTTAATGCGATCGACATTAAACCTAGAGCGACTAACCATTGGCGTTAGAGAAAGATTGAAGTAGTATTGACAGGTCTCTTACAAAAAATTAACAAGCAAATGCGCAAGTGAAAGGAGAGGTTAATGGAAAGCAAAGTAGTAGTTCCGGCAGAAGGCGCTAAGATTACCATTGATGCCAAAGGCAAACTGAATGTTCCGAACAACCCTGTTATTCCGTATATCGAAGGTGATGGGATTGGTGTTGACGTAACACCAGCAATGCTGAAAGTGGTTGATGCGGCAGTTAAAAAAGCCTATAACGGCGAGCGCAAAATTTCCTGGATGGAAATCTATACCGGCGAAAAATCTACTCAAATTTATGGTAAAGATGTTTGGTTACCGCAAGAAACTCTCGATTTAATCCGTGATTACCGTGTTTCAATTAAAGGCCCTCTGACAACCCCAGTTGGTGGTGGTATTCGTTCTTTGAACGTTGCACTGCGTCAACAACTTGATCTCTACATCTGTTTACGTCCTGTTCGTTACTACAAAGGTACACCAAGCCCAGTTAAACAACCTGAGCTGACTGATATGGTGATCTTCCGTGAAAACTCTGAAGATATCTATGCAGGAATCGAGTGGAAAGCGGGCAGTACTGAAGCAGACAAAGTCATCAATTTCTTAAAAAATGAAATGGGTGTTACCAAAATTCGTTTCCCAGAAAACTGCGGTATTGGTATTAAACCTTGCTCAGAAGAAGGGACAAAACGTTTGGTTCGCGCAGCAATTGAGTATGCTATCGATAATGGCCGTGATTCAGTAACTCTGGTTCACAAAGGTAACATTATGAAGTTTACTGAAGGTGCTTTCAAAGATTGGGGCTATCAGCTTGCTCTAGAAGAGTTTGGTGGTGAACTACTAGATGGCGGCCCATGGGTTAAAATTAAGAATCCAAAAACTGGCAAAGATATTATTGTTAAAGATGTTATTGCCGATGCATTCTTACAACAAATCTTACTGCGCCCAGCGGAGTATGATGTTATCGCGTGTATGAATCTAAATGGTGACTATATTTCTGATGCACTAGCGGCACAAGTTGGTGGTATTGGTATCGCACCAGGTGCGAATATTGGTTCAGAGTGCGCACTATTCGAAGCAACTCACGGAACTGCACCAAAATATGCAGGTCAAGATAAAGTAAACCCAGGTTCAATCATTCTGTCTGCTGAAATGATGTTGCGCCATATGGGTTGGACTGAAGCAGCTGACCTAATCGTTAAAGGTATGGAAGGCGCAATCGAAGCGAAGACTGTAACGTATGACTTCGAACGTCTGATGGATGGCGCTAAACTGCTGAAATGCAGTGAGTTCGGTGACGCAATCATCAAACACATGTAATTTATTATTATGTAATTAATTATATTGTGTAATTAATAGCGGGAACTTAATAGTTCCCGTTTTTTATTGTCGCATTTGAAACGGTTATCAAAAAGTTATCAAAACGAATTATCAAAATAGCCTATATTATCTACTGATAATTTATAACATAATAATATCGCCCTAGGGGAATTTGGTATGAGAGTATTTAAGTATAGAGGTGGGGATGATAAGGTATTTTCAAGGGACTTATCTTCATTAGAACAGGATTATTTTTGGTCTCCTACTTATGAGGACCTAAATGATCCATGTGAAGGTCTAGTATTAACAGATCAAATTTTTGATCAATTAGATGCTTTAAATAATGTGCTTGGTAATACAAAACAAACCTCCTTAGTTTCACTTGATTTAGTAAAAGAGGCATTTAGAGATTTAATTGCTATTAAAGATAAGGCTGGAATTTATTCTTTGAGTAAAATTGTTACTGATGAATTATTATGGGCGCATTATGCTAATAGCCATAATGGCTTTTGTATTGAATATGATTTAAATAAATTGTGTGAATTTGGAGGTGCTCAATATTCTATTTTTGATGTTATATACCAGAATACACCACCGATAATAAATGTTGACGATATATTTACATCGGATGCGAAAAATAAAGTTATTCAAAAATTAACAAGTGTAAAATCTAAGAGGTGGAACTATGAGCAAGAAATTAGAATTATCACACCAAATGAAGGTAAACAGTATTATGATTTCAGAGCTGTAAGGTCTATTTATTTTGGTTTGCGAATGAAAAAGAAAAATATACAGTTGATTATGGAAACCCTTCAAGGAAGAGGTATTAAATATTTCCAAATGCAATTGAAAGCCAATTCATATGAGTTGACGTATCAACTAATAGAAGATTTATATCCTACAAAACAAAGGTATAAATATTCAATTTCCCCTATTGATGAATATGCTATTGACGTACAAAGTTTAGATGAGAAATGGAGTAAATATAAACCTTATTTATTTAAATTAGCAGAGATAGCTAGAAGAGAGCCATACTGCCAAGAAGTCACTATGGTTGCTCTGGATGCTGCAAGAAGTACAAATGATAATCCTATTTTCTTTGCTCAATTTAAGCGAAAGGAATACAGGTATCAAAATGTATCTTTAAATATCAAAGAAATAGATGATGCTTTTGAATTGATCGATGATTTGGAGGAAAGTTGTTGCAGCACCCATCTTAAAGCTTAGGAGGTGGCTAATTCGTCCGTTATAGTAGAGTTTTAAATGCTTTTTCCATTTTCTGTCTTTACACTCTGTGCTCTTAGCCACTTTAAAAATTCACTCTGCTTCACCGCTCCTCCATTTGTTAACTTGGAACCATTGTATGCAAAAATGCATATTCAATTAAGTGAGAAGTTAGCATAAATGCATATTTTTGTAGTGGTATGATTCTAAAATTAACTATCTAATATACTTGTTTTCAGTGAGTAATTGCTTGTTTCTGTGATGGAGCTCAAACTAACACAAATTTGTGTTATTAACGTTTTGTTAATTTAGTTTAAGTGTTTAAAAATGTTGCCCTAATAATTTACTTATATAAACAAGGATGTAATCGAAATGAGAGCGGTTATTTTTGGCAAAGCTATGGCGCTTGATGGTGATAAAACCACAACGGGAGCCACCTGTATTTCAAGTATTGACCGCGTTACATGCGGACAAAATCAGAAAGCCGCATTGCGAGTTGGGGATCAGACCACAACTTGCCCTAAGTGCAAACAAACAGGTGTGGTTGTTACAGGCCAAACTGCTTTTATGAATCACGGCAAGCCTCAAGCGGTTGATGGTTCTATCGTTCAATGTGGTTGTTCATATGGCTCAAATGTCGTTATTGCTGGTGAGAAACCCGCAATGAGCAGAGCATTTAGCCCTGTGTCATCGGAAAATCAATATCAGCGACAACAAACAGCACAGTCAAGTAACAGTTATGTTTCAAGCCAACCAGCTTATGCTGAACAAAAAGAAAAAGATAACCGGATCCATATTGATGCTCAGCACTTAATTGATTGCGCTGATGAGTTATGCGAGAAGCATTTGTACTACCCTGATATTAAAGATGCCTTTAGAAGCCAAATTGAAGCGTTTGCTTACATGATTGTTAATCAGGTTGAATCAGGACAAAAAAGCTATGAGCAAGGCTCAGCAGAACTGAAAAAAGAAGAGAAAAGTTTGCTTGAACAATCTAAAGATTGGATTATTAACGGGCTCTCAATTTTTGGTGGGGTAGGTATGATTTGGGCTGGTGGCGCACTGTGTTCGACTGGTCTAGGGTGTTTTATTGGCGCACCACTAATCGCTCATGGTGCAAATGGGATTTATGAAGGTGCTCTTGGTCTTTATGAAGGTCATAGTGACGTGCAAGGGCCATTGCGAGAAGGCTATAAAGCAACAGCTAAAGCGCTCGGTTTTAGTCAAGAAGTTGGAAATTTAGTTTATGATCTTGTTGATGTGGGAATATCTATTCGTGCGAAATTAAAATTAGTGCCGAAATTGAATGAGTTTGGTGAAGTAGAGAAACCACTTTTTCTAAAAAAACACGCTCAACAAGATCTAGAAAAAGCTTATAGGCAAATGAAAAAAAAGTTACTAAGTATTGAATTAGTAAGTGACACAATAAACTTATTTAAAGTAAAAGATGACATTGAGAAAGCATTTTTTCTAGATAAAAAATCAAACGATGTCATTATGGTTGTTACTGAACCAGAGAAAGTATCTAACGTTAAAGATATTGTTGAAGACTGTCAGCTTTATATTGTTGTTGCAGGCGACAGCGAAAATTCAGTATATTACAAATGTACAGATGATAAAGGCAATGAACAAAAATACAGCACAAGTGGAGAGCCTCTTCAGTGATCCCATATGCGATTTATTTTGTCCTAACTATATTTGGGATTATTGTTTATTTTAAAGTTAAAAACCAGTACTCATCAATCTTTAGACCAACTAGCACACTAATATATATACGACGATTTTTAATCGTTTATTGTTATATTGTTGGTGCATATGGTATTTACTTAACAACAAAACAGAGTGAAGATACGATTGCTAATTGGATGATGTTTGGCTATTCAGTTATTATCTTATTATGCTATTTAAAAATGATATGGAAGCTAGAGTCTTTCAGTAGCAAGCGATAATCATCATATCTTATTAGCCACTAATAATTTATAGTGGCTTTTTTATGATCCCAATATTTATTCCCACCCTATACCGATCCTTACCGCTCCCCCTGTCAAGGTACTGTGACGAGCTAAAGCAATCGCGGGGGGCTTGCGACTCGCAATATTTAGACAGATATGTAAAAAATCTCGAATTAACTTTTTTCTGAGGATTTTTTAGTTATCTATTTGATTTTAAATATATTGATACTTTTGAATTTGTTCACGAGTCAACATTGTGAACTTTTCTGTAAACTTTTTTCTTGATGCCGCAACCGTGAACTTTTTGTTTTGGGTAAATAATAATGAGTAAAAAATTATTAATATAGGCCGAAGTGGCTAGAGAGTTTTCTGTTAGCAAAGCGCTAGTATCAAAATATGTTAAGGCAGGTCAGCTTGTTCCTTCAGGTGAAACAGAAAAGGGTAAGCCGCTATTTTCTCGCGATGATGGAAAGAAAGCGTGTGGCTTGGCTCACTTGAACAATAGAAAAATCAATCCAGCATCATCGTCATCAAAAACGAATGTTTCTAAAACCACGCTAGACAGTTCACTCGATGGTCAATCGGATCCCGTTGGTGAAATCAGCTTAGGTGTTGATTCGTGGCTTTTATCGCTATTGGGAAAAAACTTTGAACAGCTGGAAGACGCCGACAAAATTAATCGTAGCCGTGCTATTCGTGAAGCACGTTTAACAGCACTAGCAGACATTGATGTATGCAAGGCGTAGGGTGAGTTATACCCCTGTAAATTACACTCAACATGTTTCATTACTGCCATGATATTGTCATTGGTTAAGTGATATTGGTACTAATACAGTGGATCTCAAATGAAAAGAGAGCGATCCTCAAACAGTCCTATTGCGTTAATTTGTTAAAATTTAACTTAGGTTCAATAAACCAGTGGATGGTTGGACTAAAAGCTAATAAAAGTGCGATGCTAATAGTTGATAGCGTTAATAATATTATTATTAATAGGCTATATTCCACATGAAAATAAGCGAAAACTTGTAAAAAAATAAAACAAATAATAGGATGGATCAAATACACACCTAAAGCGTTATTTGATACTTTTGCATATTTATCCGTTGATAAAGCGAAATATATAATGCTAGAACCTAAAGCTATACTTATAAAGAACTTTAAAATATAAATAATAAAAAAAGATGATGGCGAATCAATATTAGTCATAGTTATAACTAATCTATTGATGTCATTTTCATAATAGAGTGCGGCTATGGCTAAAACTGTAATGATTAAAATTGTAAAATAAGAGTTTTTTCTAAGCGAAGCTATATTTTCATCATTAATAAAATAGGCAATTATAAAGAATGGAAAATATAAAATAATAGAAAAAAAGCTTGATAGCTTCATTAGATAGTTGCTTGCTAAATAAGCAGAAATCAATGATACGACTAAAATACAAAATAAAGCGAAACTATTAGATTTTAATTTTGGTGATAATAATAAAAAAAAGGCTTGCCAAATTGGGGTGGCTAAAAAAAACCATACTCCATTTTGAGGCTCAAGGAGATAAATTTTTAAACTTAATTCCCCTGAAAAATATAATGGAATTGCATCAATGGTTTGAAATGTTACGTAAATTATAAGGGATGAAAGTAAACTAAGCCTCAAAGACTTCCACGTCGTATTCTTGGTAACGAATGCAACTATGAATACAAACATAGGAATTAATGTTAAGTCGAAAATACTAATAAGAAGCGAGACTTTGTTTTTATCGGCTAAATTTAAGTAGAAATTAAAAACAATAAGAGAGCTCAACATGAGCTTCAAGGTGGGCCAATATGGTTGGGTAATATTATTTGACTCAGGCTCGATCTTTTGTTTCATGTGCACGCTCTGTATAGAAATTAGCTTATTGTACCGTATTGATATACTTATTTGAAATGAATTTAATCGAGGGTAAGACTGTAACTTTTGCCTTTAAACGTCTGATGAAATGTAGCGAATTCGGTGATGCAATCATCAAACATCTGTAATTTATAACAGGCGCTTTTTAAGCGCCCGTTATTTGTTATAAATATTGAAATAATAAAACTAACAATCTGTTTTGGTTGAATATAAGAGGCTAAGACATGTCCCCTGATAGTAAGTCTGCATAACGAGTTTTAAATTCCCAATTATAAGCTACACCACTGACATTTTTGCCGTTGTCCCAATTTACCGACCATGTCATCAGGCCTTTAATCGATAAACCTTTAGCATCGAGACGAGAGAAAGCATTATAAACAGCTTGTTTATCGACAACATAGCCACTGCCAGCGGCATCTTTGTTAGCGGGTAATCCAATAACAAATTTAGAAGGGGGGATCTTTATAAAGTTACGAGTACCTGTAACTAAGCTTTCAGTCAGAAAATAAAGAAAATTTTCTTTCACAGAATCATTATTTTGAGCTATCCAAGCACCACTGCCATTTCCGGTATCATCTACCCATATGCCATCACCACCCTGATTATAATATTGAGGTGCAATAAAATCATAATAGCCTTCAAGTGCAGTAATATAATCTGAGTAAGCACCGTTGAGGCCTAAATGAGGGAATTCAGGTGCCATACTAATGATAAAATTTTTACCTTCGGTTTTATAATGTGCTTTCACAATTTTCAAGGCAGCAGGTAAAACGGTTTTATTATTAACAGCGTTGATAGCAGCTTGTTCTAAATCAATATCTAAGCCATCAAAGCCATAAGTATCAACTAAACGAATAATCTCATTCGCTAAATTATTTTCATCACCTGTCTTCAGTTCTATATGTGCATCAGCGCCTCCCAAAGAAATGAGTACAGCACGCCCTTGGCTATTTAGAACTCCGACTTGACGCCGAAATTCGGTATCAGTTAGCGTGTAAGGCTTGAAAGTAGGGATGCCTGCTCCTTTCATAAAGGCAACTACGACGACGTTATACTCCGTTGGAATATCGGTCAGGTTCATAGCCGCGGAAGAACCTTGTTGATAGCCATCGTTAGTACCAGCAGCCCAATTATGCCAATAGCCAACTAAAATTTTTTTATTCGATATATCGGGCATGAGAGATGCGTCATCTATGACTTGTGAACTGGTAGTATTATCGGAGCTCATAATAACCTCACTATATTGTAATTTAATTTATTCAATACGCCACCATGACCAACGATTGGCAGGACGTAAATATATAATGTAGATTTTTATTAAGGCTAGGATGAAACCTTTTCTTATTAATCGTAAATAAAATTCATGCTAACCAGCAATGGTTTTTATTTTTTTATTAGTGAGAGGAGGTTTATTGATGCTATTTAGAATAATATTTAAATGTACAATCTATTTTAGTGATAAGTTAAGATCCTCATCTGGTTTTTCCTCATAGTAATGATGGATTATTATGAGCTACCTATTGACTGATGGTAAGTTAAATTTTAATGAAATACATAGGAATATACGATATTAACGCTTTAATATAAGATTTTTTTGGTTTTATATTAATTAGTTAAGTAAATATAATAACACGAAGGTAAAGATATGGCTAAGAGAGATTTTAATGTAAATATTACCTCAACGGATGATTTTAAAATTATATGCAAAGCTCGTAATTTTTCTTATTACCTTGATGCGCCTTCAATCATGGGAGGTACTGATTCAGGAATGACCCCAGTCGAATCATTACTTGCTGCTATAGGTGCCTGTCAGTGTCTTGTAACGAAATTTTTTGCTGTACAAAAAGGGATTGTTCTAAAGGATGTAAAAGTGGATATGATTGGTGAATTTGATGGTGATAGATTACTAGGGATAAATGAAAAAGCCGAGCTTGGTTTTTCAAAAATAATTTCAAAATTTCATATAAAAGCTGAAAATAGTGAGAGTGAAATAAAAGAGTTTATTGATTTTGTAGTGCATAATTCGCCTGTTAATGATTCAATAAAACCATCAATTAGCCTATTGACCGAAGTTTATGTGTTATAGGAAATTTTTTCATTACATAAGTTAAGCTATTTGATTTAAGAAGTAACCCTATGAAACAAATAGGAAATAAGTAACTATTTAGGGGATGGTGTTGTACACGTGGTCACTCAATGTTTTTTTGACTGCTAATTGTACTTTTATTTATACAAATAATCACAAAATAGCCATAAATAGAATTTATTGTTGTTTTATGCAATGTTTTTATTAGGCACTTGAAATATTGGTCAAATAGTAAGATATCCAGTAAAAGAGATAATTAATAAGAGGAAAATCTAATGAGTAATTTGACATTAGTTCAGCGAGCATTAGTTAGTGTATTAGGGAATGATATAGGTAATCTTAGCGCTATTGAACAATATTTCTCACCCGATTATATTCAAATTGTTGATGGAAAAAAAATTGATTATACAGAGTTTGTAGCGCATCTTAATGCATTAAAGAATGCTGTTGAGAGCATTTCTATTACAATAAAATCGATTGCTGAAGGTGATGGGTGTGTACATACCCAGCATATTGCTTGTGCTAAAAAGAAAAATGGAGAAATCAGTGAATTCGAAGTTTTTGCTTGTTTCCATCTTTCAAACAATAAAATTGTTCGCTGTGAAGAGCTAACGCGTATGATTAATGGCAAAAAAGCAGATGAAGATCTCGGCTCCCGAATTTGAATATTCATTGTAGGTAAAAGTTAAGGCTATATATTTATAGCCTTCTATACTCGTCATACTTCAAGTTGCAATTTTGTTGACTACGTTCATTCGCACCAGTCACGTACTTATGTACGCTCCTAGTGATTCATGGGTCATGTATTCAATCCGGTGATTAACCTGTAATATAGGGTAATTTATCGGAGAATATTCATGGCTAAAGTCGATGTAAGGTGCCCATTTTGTCAACAAACGCCCCCAGTGAAAAAACATGGATTAGGTAGCACTGGTCATCAACGTTATCGTTGCCAAGATTGCTGCCGAAGCTTCCAACTCGATTATAAATATCGTGCTTGCCAACCCGGAACTAAAGATAAAATTATCGACCTCACGATGAATAATGCCGGTATTCGTGATACTGCTAGGGCCCTTCATATCAGCATTAATGCGGTTGTTCGTACTTTAAAAAACTCTCGCCTAGACAGGTAACCTCTTTACCTCTTGATAATCTGCACATTGAACTCCTTTGCGAGGTCGATGAACAGTGGTCTTTTGTGACTAATAAGAAGCAACAACGCTGGCTTTGGTATGCGTGGGAGCCCCGCCTAAAACGGATTATTGCTCATACGTTTGGTCGTCGAAACAAAAGGACTCTTCGCCAGTTACTGGCTTTACTGTCTAGGTTTAATGTCGCTTTTTGGTGCACGGATAAGTTCAGTGCTTATGAGATATTGCCCAAGCAGAAACATGTAGCAAGTAAGTTTTATACGCAACGAATAGAAAGAGAGAATTTGAATCTGAGAAACCGCTTGAAGCGCCTTAACCGTAAGACGTTAGGTTACTCGAAGTCACCTGAAATGCATGACAAAATTATCGGGACATTCATTGAACGTGAACACTATCTATTATGATGATCTCTATATTGAATACACGACCATATTGTCATTAGCATCAGCTGCGAGTTGAAAACAATGGTGTATTTTCTCATTCGAGTTATCGATTAGCGTTTTAATTTCTTTAGAGGCTTGGTTGCAACTCATAGAAAGCTCACGAACCTCATTGGCGACAACAGCAAATCCTTTGCCGTGTTCACCAACACGTGCCGCCTCCACGGCAGCATTCAACGCCAATAAATTTGTCTGAAAAGCAATATTGTCTATAGTAGAGGTGATTTTGCTAATTTCTTTTGAAAAATCAACGATATCATCCATATTCTCGACAACATCTGAGATCAGTTCATTACTTTTATCAATGGTAACTCCTGTTTCAACCATTAGTTGGCAAGATTCGTGGGTATGAGCACTATTAAGTTTGAAAGAAGAATCTAATTCTTCGATACTCGCTGCTGTTTCTACAATCGCAGCGGCTTGCTGATCTGCGCGAATTGACAGGTCTTGATTCATTTGAGTAATGTCGTTTAATTCATTTTTGATGTTGTGTGTATTGGAGTAAATATTTTGAACGATCTCGATTAGCTTATTTTGCATATTAGAAACATGCTGTTTGAGTGATTTAATTTCTGCTAGCCCTTTATTATCAAAATGATGATAAAGAATACCTTGGCTTACTTTTTCGATGCCATCGATAACCTGATTTAAAGGTCGTACAAATAAATATTGTAAAATAAAGCGAACTAACAGAGTAATAAAGGTAAGAGTAATAATAACCGCAATAATACCGATAATGCTTTGTTTATATAACTGTTCGCTAGCAGCAGAAATTTGATGATAGCTTTGGTTTAATTGTTGGTGATAGTAGTTAAGATTCAGTTCGAAGGTATCTTGAAATTTTTGAGTAGGTTGATTCAGAAAATCGTAGGTCTTTCCTTGCACCAAAAAACTTGAAAGTTCCATTAATGCTGCTTGTAACTCGGTATAGCTTTGAGCTAACTCACTAAATAATAATTCACTTTTATTTTGTGATAGTTGAGCGAAATTTTTCCATTGCAAATCAGCCCAATCAATTTTTTCGTGGAACTGTTTAATCAAACTATCTATGTCAGTATTTGCAGTTTGCATTTTATTAATGACTAGCAAATGCCGAGAACTGGCACGATTTAAGGTATTACGTGCCTGTAATAGTGATTGCCATGTTTCGTTCAAAGCTGATTGTTCTTGGTATATGGCATCCAGTTTACCAAGGGTTGTTTGGTAGTTTTTGAGGTAACTAAAGAATAACCAGCATGAAGAGAGTAATAATACAATCAATAATCCAGATAAAAGCCAAACTAGAGTTGTTGTTTTAAGACCCGAAGACCGGAAAAGCGATAATTTAAATTTTTGTGATATATCGGACATCATTTATTATTTCCTTTCATACTGTCGGTAACATGTTTATAACATGCATAAGTAAACCACTTATTAGATATAAGGTAATAACTAGCTAAATCAGATAGTTGGTATATACCTTATAACAGTCATACAGAAGTCAGGCGTAGGGACTAATCAATGATATCGGCAGCTACGACGTATACTTTATGTTCAAATCAATATTAATCTAAATTAATGCTAATGATTCATTTGTCGTATTAATGGTAATTATTTGTTTTTTAGCGTGAATTGATTTAAAACGTAGGTTATTGAGATAAAACTAGCGTGCTGATAGTCTGAGTCTTTTTAAGGGTAAGAATATATTGATTCTGATGAGAAACTTGAGACAACTATGATTACTCTCTTTTTAAAGTGTTTGTTAGGTGCTGTGGCCGTTTTGGTGATTGCTATCTTATCAAAGAGTAAGCTTTTTTATATTGCCGGTCTGATCCCTTTATTCCCAACATTTGCGTTGATTGCTCATGTGATTGTTATTCAAGAACAAGGTGCTTTAGCATTACGTAAAACCGCATTATTTGGTCTGTGGTCATTAATTCCTTATCTGTTGTATTTAATTACCGTATATTTTCTGGCAACCAAAGTATCGGCATGGTTGTGTTTAAGTATTGCTACTGTGAATTGGGTTTTAGCAGCGGCAATACTGATCTACTTTTGGCAATTATATCAATAGGTTTAGTTATTTTATAATGACGTAATTGGGACGAAAATAAATCGTTAACCAATCTCTGTATGGCATATCAGTAAATGACTATTTTTCTTGTCGCATTTTGTTACAATTTAACTATAATGTGTTAGTGTGGATTTTATCAATATTACCGTGGGAAATATGCTACTAAGAAGCCTTGTGCTGTTACTTATTGTTGGTGGTGCCTATATTGCTGGCATAATGACAAATATGGCTAAAGTATCAGAGATAGATACTAAAAAGAAAATAGAGAACTCAGTTGAGGATTTTCTTGCTTACCCAACCGCAGCAGAGTATCGGAATGTTAATTACCATGTATTAAGTCAATCGGATAATGGCGAAGAAACGGGATATTACTGTGGTGAGGTTTATGGTTTTAAAAATGAACTCCCCTATGGTTTTAAACGTTTTATTGTGAGATATCATAAGAGTTCAGTGGGTAAAACCATGGTATCAATTCCTTTTGTCGAAGAGGTTGATGATATTATTCCAGTGGAGCAATTTGAGGTTGTTTGGTCTCGATATTGCCAAGAATAAATTTAAAAAGTTAAGATTGTACTCATCATACTTCGAACTGCACAGGTGTTGACGACATACAGCTTGCCGAGTCATATAATTTATCTATGCTCACCGCGACTCTCTTCATTCGTTGCCTATCTGCCACTCGAATTATTTAGTGTAGAGTTTTAAATATAATTCACCTTAATTTATTATTTATGCGACCTTAATGGCTAATGTAGCTAAAAAAGTCGGTAAGTAGTTATCGATAATAAAACGTGGGTTAGGTTGCCAGTCTTCAAGGAAACCTGCGATATTAAAGCCTACATTTATTTGTCCACCAATTAAATCTGTGAGTGAATGACCAAAAACAAACGCTTCTTGATTTTGATGCTTCAGCATAATTTGTTGTTCAGTGAGATTTTCTAATTCAGAAAAAGGCATTTTGTAGGCTGGTTTGATTAAACCTTGTTCACTGAATTTTGGGTCTCTGTCACCAACAAAAACAATGGGGTTGAAAAAACTCGAAAGTAGTCTGCCATTTTTTTTCAATATTCGATAACATTCACGCCATACAGGGGTGACATCGGGTATATAAAGGTTTGAAATTGGATGGAAAATCAGGTCAAAGCTAGTGTCTGCGAATATATGCAGATCACGCATATCCCCCTGTATGGTTTCCAATCTTAGGTTATCACGAATAGCAACTTGTTGATCTTGTGCCAATTGTTGCTCTGAAAGGTCAAAAACAGTTACATCTGCCCCCGCAGCTGCCAATATAGGGGCTTGTTGTCCACCCGCTGAGGCAAGGCATAAGATTTTTTTCCCTTTAACATCCCCCAACCATTGTTTATCTAATGGAGAAGGGGTTAGGTGTATTTGCCATTCACCTTGTTTGGCTTTTGTAATAGTGTCAGCATCAACAGGAATTGACCAAGCTTGCTGCTGTTGAGCTTGCTTATCCCATGCTTTTTGATTTGCAGTTAAAAAATCCGTCATAAATTAGTACTCATTAATACATTATTTATTTAATGTAACTCAATAGACAATAAAATAAAAGAAAAATGTACTATCTGGTACATATGGCGTAGGGTAAATTACAATACTATCCTTTTACTAAGTAATAACCGGTGCCAGCAAAGCTAAACTCAGCGATTTCTTGCATACCTAATTTTTGATGTGCTTTTAGAGAGCGGATATTATCTATGTTAATAAAAGCAACTGGACTACCCGTTTGCTGAGCGCAAATTGCATCATATAGCGGTTTAAGCATGTTTTTTCCTCGATAGGCCGCATCGATACAAACGGGCCCATAAAACCAGCTATTATTTATTTCCGTTTTAAATTGCTGAGTAATATATTGTGCTAACGGGGGAAGAGCGCTACTTTTTACATCAAAGCTGAAAACAACACCAACAATATGGTTGCGTTCATAAGCGATAATAACGCGCAACGAATTAGCAAACATACTTTCAACTTTATTTAGTGGAAATTCACCTAATAATCCCCCGCCTTGTGATTGTGCATTGCGCTGTAGTAGATGTGTGACTTCTTCACAATCGGTCATTTTCATTAAACGATACTGAAACGTCATGTAACCTCCCTAGATACGATAATATTCGCCAAGCCTGAGAGAGATAAAACTAAAGCAAGATTTTATCAAGAAAAGAAAGCGTGAATTGTGGTGAATTTTACTTTTTTTATCGCCATAATAGCGAAACGATTGACCACTATGTATATCAAAATGCTTGCTAAATCTTATCCTATTATACTGTTAGTTATTTCGAATGTTTTTATGATGTTTGCGTGGTACGGCCATTTAAAATTTACAGATAAACCGTTGTACAGTGTTATCTTCTTTAGTTGGTTAATTGCTTTCGTTGAGTACTGCTTTGCTGTTCCCGCTAATCGCCTTGGTCATCAATACTATAGCGCCGCAGAATTGAAAACGATGCAAGAAGTTATCACGCTTTGCGTATTTGTCATATTTTCTGTGCTCTATTTAGGGGAAAGTATAACTATTAATCATATTATTGGCTTTATTTTGATTTTTGCTGGTGCATTTTTTATTTTTAAAGGGCCTTTTTGATATTTTACTTTTTATGATTTGCGATACCCTCTATTCTAGAGGGGATACAAGTTGACCCCTTGTGCAAAGCCACAAGGGGAGATAGTTATTTTTAGATCCAACCCTTCTCACGGAAACGCTTTAATACCACAACAAATTGTTCCATTTCTTCAGGTGTTCCTAATGTAAGACGGCTCCAACCCAATGCAGGAGGGAATTCTCTTCCAACCATAATATGCGCTTCTGCCATTCTTTTTTGGTAGGTTTTCACGTCACCTTTCACCTTATGGAAGATGAAATTCGCCTGTGATGGTGCATAAGCAATATTTAACTCATTGAGCGCAGATTTCACGATATTTCTTGAAACATTATTTGATTTCAAGCTATATGCAATGAAAGGCTTATCTTGTAATGAGGCCAGAGCTGCAACCGCTCCTGCGGTATTGGTATTATCTAAAGGAAGAAACTGATCAATTGCAGCTACGACTTCCGGAGCTCCAATACCGTAACCAACACGTAAGCCAGCTAATGCAAAAATTTTTGAGAAAGTGCGAGTAACAAGAAGGTTCTTTTGCCCTTGTTTTACTTGTTCTATTGCACTGGTGAATTGAGGGTCTTCGACAAACTCAGCGTAGGCTTCATCAACAATAAAAAATTGTTTATCAGACGCCTTTGTCATCCATTGATTGAGCTTACTGGAAGGGGTGATCATTGCTGTTGGGTTATTAGGGTTACAAATATAAATGATGGATAGTCCATCGAATTGGTCAGCCAACTGTTCCATCTTGTGTAAATCGAAAGAAAAATCCTCTTTTAAAGGGACTTTGCTGATCTTGATATTTAGAGGAATTGAGTAGAGCTCAGCGTAGTTAAAAGTGGGATCTGGTGTGACTAATTGAATATTTTGATTTTGTTTGCGAGCTTGTGCAGCCAACATAGCAATAGCAGCTTGAATGGTTTCTGAAGAACCATTTCCTAAAGTAACATGTTGTTCTGTCAAGTTATAGTGGTCACCGATATGGTTGATGAGTTCAGCACGTGCACTATCTGGGTAGCGAAAGGAACTCGGCAATGCAGCAATAACGGCTTGCCGTGCTTTGGGGGACATACCGAGTGAATTTTCATTAAAGTTGAGTAGTAACGGGTGTTTTTCATCAATAATCATCGCTGTTTTTGTTTCTGCGATGGCTTGATTAAGTAAATTGCTTGCAGCTAGGCCACTCATAATCATTGAGCTTGTTTTTATAAATGTACGACGATCCATAGTTTTCCCTGAGAGCTAAGTAGATTAAAAATGATAATAATGTAAATATTTATTTATTAAAAGTGAATTTATATTCATTTAATGATTTTTTTGATATTTTTAAAAGGAAAATAAAGCTAAATTTTTATCTATTGCATTGAACTACAAGATAAAAATTTCATTACAGATGTGACTAAAACAGTGCATAGATTGTGCTTTTAATTCACATGGTTATATAATAAATTATATATCGAAATTAAATAATAAATTGGAAAAAACAAATGAAGTTATATATGTTTTATGTGGGTGGTAATGCTGGCAAATCCAATATTGAAGTACATGATATCCAATTTGTGGTGGTACATCAGCCAACAGATGCATGGCCTGCATTGCGAGAAGCTTGGTTTGGAGATAAAGATAAAATTCATATCGATGGTTATGCAATCATCAATTGGGTAGATGGGTATCGAATTGAATTAAGCAAAGAGCCTGCAGCTCATCAGCAAAAATTATATTTTGTGAATGTTGGAGGCTATAAACCTTCAAAGTTAGCTGAATTGCATGAATTCGATTTATTTGTTGCAAATACGCCAGCAGAAGCAAAACAAAAAGCGATCGATACATTATTGGTTGATAGCCAGCAGCAGCATAAAGATAATTTAAAAGATGTTGATGATTGTGTGTTACTACATCAAGTTAGTGATTATTATATTCATTTAATAGAACAGCCAAATGGCGAGCATTTTAAACCGGAGTGGCAGGGTTACCAACCGATAGGTTTTTAAAATAGCACGTAGCTAATCATAAAATAGGGCAGGTTGGCTGCCCTGAATGAGTTATTGATTTTGAGGTAGAGTATTATTACCCGTTATTTCAACAACCGAAACGTGGACAACATACTGTTTACCACTTTCAGCTTTTGGTGCATCAAGTGCGATTTTTTTCAGTGCTTCATCTGGCTGGGCTGTTTGCAAAGAAGTTGAATATTGCATAGCGCCATTATGCATACCGTAGTGGCGACCTGAAGCATTATAATGGCGGCTGTCATTACAAGGTCGATTATCATAGGACTGGGCATTGTTTTGGTAACCTCCTCGATGCCAAGTTCCATCACAATTGTTGTTACCATGATATGCGAAAGAAGAAAAACTCACAGCGAAAACACTTGCCGCAATAAATAGAGGCTTTAGATATTTCATAATTATTCTCCTATTGACTATCTACTAATTATTATTGTGGCTGTTTTATTTATTATTTCAATTCTATTTACTCAAATAAAAGAATAAAACATGATTTAGCCATGAAGTACTCACTATTTCATCACAATGAAAAATATTTGTTTCAAATTTTGAATTAAAGTTAATTTTAAGATTTATTTAAGTGTTAATGTGCTTTATTGTTAATATTTAATTCATTTTGATTAAAATATCATACATTAATTAATGCATTTTTATTTATTAAATAATATCTGATTTAATTTGGTTATTAGATACCTATGTAAATAAAATAATATCGAAAAAACTATAGCTGTCATTATGATAGGGTGCTTTGAGGGAAACATTTGACTCATTTTGTTCACTTAATTTTAAAAAATACCGTTATAATTACACTTAGTAGCTAAACGCACAGATAAGGATTATGACTTGAAACGTGTAAAGACTAAGTTATTGATTATTTTATTGATTGTGGCAGCAGGTTTTGCATACCAATACACAATCACTATCAATGATACTGATATCCAAAAAATGGCTCAGCAGCTTGTTGAGCAAAAATTGTCATCATCGCAACAGAAAATCTTTTTCAAAAATGTCGCCGTGGTCAAACGTAATCAGTATAAAGATGGGGAGGGGGTTCGTGTGTGCGGCTCTTACCAAGTAGGGGAGTCTGGCACGATTTTGCCTTTTGTTGCTAGCGTTGATGTACGTGATGGTAAGTTCTCAGGTCATAATCAATTATTATTGAGCGATACACCAGAAATCGAGGCATCAATCATCAAAATATGCCAAGAAGAAAAATCATAATGCATTATGCTGCCCAGCCATTAGTCTGGGCATCATTTGTTAAAGTCGCGCTATTTTGTTTTATTCAATAATAGCTCAGTTTGGATCTTACAGGCTGAGATTGAATCATTTAGCGATTTGGTAAATTCATCGTGGTTTTTAAATTTACCTTTGCTATCACGAACTGCTTTGATGGCAACATCTAAATTCTTTTGCAAATCAGCTTCATTTATCTCTAATTTCGCGAGATCAACTTGTTTGCTCTTCAGTTGGCTTAGAGCGCTGGATGTTAATTCATTGCTGCTTTTATCTGAATCATAAGCATCATTCAGTGCTTTTCCAGTGATATCACAATAATCAATAGCAGTTTGGCTAATGTTTAGTGGTTCATTAGCACCCATTGCGATAACAGGTGCAAAGCATACAGCAAGTAAAAGACGTTTCATGACAGTACCTCTAGTTTTACACTAAATGAGTATTAACTTTATCGTGTATTGAAGTGAGACTATAGCAGAATTGCCTGAAAAGATGAGGTTTTAAGCCATATTTCGCATTTTGAAACAAAAAAGAGCCAGTAAAAATACTGGCTGCCATAAATAGCAAAGCAATGTAAATGAAAATTACGTTATATAATTTATCATATAACGGTGGAAGGTAAAGCTGTTTTGGCAGCAAAATGCTAATTAATTATGCTAAGGCTGATCTTGATCAGAAATAAGGTCAGTCAAAAATTGGCAAGATAAAAGAGATAAAATGTGACCAGTATTTGATTAATAACCGATCACATATTAGATAAGTTTGTTATCTTTCAATCAATAAGATGATTGTTGATACATTTTCATGGGTGGCTAGTGTGGATTATTTTGACCAGTGACCATGTTTTAAAACATCTTCAACCAGCTCATGCAACACGACATGTGCTTCTTTGTCGTCATGAAATCCACTGGTTTCAAATGTGGTGGCACCTGAATCATGAATAATATATAAATCGCTACCAGGGTATACTTCTAGGACTCTTGCTCTTAGCTCAGCAGTGAATGCATCATAGGATTTTTGGGATACAGTATCATCAGAGATTTTAATGGTGATTTTCATTTTTTAACCTTCAGTAGGATCACAATTTAGTTGTAAAGTTTATTGTGATGTATAAATAGAAGCAATGCTTATTTTTCAATAGTCATTTTTTGATGAGGTGAAAAAATAATCGATTTGTATGTTTTAAACACAGTAAAAATGTATAAGTGAGTAATGTTAATTTATCAGTTAATACATTTAAAATATGTAAGCCGCTAGTCTATCAATTTTATTAGTAGAGTGCTTAAGCTTAATAATGAAAGTAACGCTATTTACTTTAGGTATCATATAGAAATTAATCTCGTGTATGAATATCAAATTCTACTTACAACATTTTAATGTAATCAAGTGATTAATAATTTGTCTTCTTAGATGATAAATATATAATCCATTAATATTAATGGTTATTTTTTATCCCAATTATGAGAGCATATTAGTTTTTTTAATAAAAAAATTGATAGTAATTATCTAAAACTAAAAAAATGTTTTACATAAAAGATAAAAAAATATAGTTTTAAGATTCTTTGTTTTGTATTTAATTACGCTTCCTATAAAAGATGAGTTTCTATAATCATCCCTGTGTTATTTCAGGCGAAACATAGTGAAAACTATCATTGGTGAAACAATGATCTTTATTTGTATATTATAAAATAAGGGGAACAGTTTGGTCGAATTTATCAACTATCTAAACAATGTAGTCTGGGGCTCACTACTCATTTACTTGTTACTTGGTGCAGGCATCTATTTTACTTTTCGTACAGGTTTTATTCAAATCCGTCATTTTAGTCATATGTTTGGTATCTTAAAAAATAGTAATCAAACAAATAAAGCAGGTATCTCTTCCTTCCAAGCTTTATGTACTAGCTTAGCGGCAAGAGTGGGAACCGGAAACCTAACGGGGGTCGCTATTGCGATTACCGCTGGTGGACCAGGGGCAATTTTTTGGATGTGGGTTGTTGCTTTACTCGGTATGGCAACTTCCTTTGTTGAATCAACACTAGCGCAACTTTATAAAACGAAAGACGACCAAGGTAATTATCGTGGTGGGCCCGCCTATTATATGCAAAAAGGACTAAATCTGCGTTGGATGGGGGTTTTGTTTTCGATATTCCTTATTATTGCATTTGGCTTAGTATTCAATGCGGTGCAGGCAAACTCAATCGCACAGGCTACTGCTGTAGCATTTGATTTTAATCCTCTCTATGTGGGTATTGCTCTTGTGATCATGAGCGGTATTGTTATTTTCGGCGGATTAAAATCAATTGCAAAGGTTGCTGAATTAGTTGTACCAGTTATGGCGCTAGCTTATTTAATATTGGCGTTTTGGGTTGTCGGGCATCATGTCGAACGTTTGCCTGAGATTTTTACACTGATCATTCGTAATGCATTTGGGTTGCAAGAGGCTGCTGGTGGCGCTATTGGTTATGGCATCGGACAAGCGATGACGCAGGGGATCCAGCGGGGCTTATTTTCTAACGAAGCGGGGATGGGATCTGCACCAAATGCTGCCGCTTCAGCTGCACCTTATCCACCGCATCCGGCCTCACAAGGCTATGTACAAATGTTGGGTGTTTTTATGGATACTATTGTCATTTGTAGCGCTACTGCAATCATTATACTCTCTTCTGGTGTGTTGGATAACCCAACGGAAAAAGTGAATGGCATTGAGCTAACTCAACTGGCTTTGTCATCAGTTGTTGGTGGGTGGGGGGCAACATTTGTTGCTGTGGCGATATTCTTTTTTGCCTTCACTTCGATCATTGCTAATTATGCCTATGCTGAAAGTAATATGATCTTTCTTGAAAATAATCATACTACAAGCTTATTTCTCTTGCGTTTAGCAGCTCTCGGAATGGTGATGTTTGGGGCATTAGCTGAAATGCCATTAATCTGGAAGATGGCTGATTTATCGATGGGGCTAATGGCAATTACCAACCTCATTGCGATCCTATTACTCTCTGGTATCGCGTTTAAATTGGCTAAAGACTATAACTTGCAACGAAAAGCAGGAAAAATACCGACCTTTGATATTGAGCAGCATCCTGAATTGAAGATCCAAGTAGAAGAAGGAATTTGGGAAAAAGAGCAACTCAAGCAATGGGTATCTAAAAAAGCGATTCAAGAATCATAAAAATTGATTTTCGGCTGATAATACGTAGCAGGGAAAATACGTTTTTATCCCACATCATCAACAATTTGAGGTCACCAAATGAGGTGGCCTTTTTACTAAGATCTTCCCTAATAAAATTGTCATTCTATAAACACTATTAATAATACTTGCTTTCTAACAGTTTGAGCTTTAAGGTTTTTATCAATAAATGGTGAGATAACCTTGAAACTGAGTAAAAAATGAAATTAGGTGAGCATACAGCAACATTTTACGGTGTGATCTCAATATTATTGTGGAGCACTATTGTCGGTTTAATTCGTAGTGCAAGCGAAAGCTTTGGTGCTGTTGGTGGTGCTGCGCTTATCTATAGTTTTGGTACCATTATCCTAATTCTATTTATGGGATTACCTAAAATCCATATTTACCCTAAACGTTATCTTTTTTGGGGAACACTCTTATTTGTCAGTTATGAAATCTGTTTTGTATTAGCGTTAGGGTTAGCGGATGACCGTCAGCAAGCAATAGAATTGGGTATGGTAAATTATCTATGGCCAAGTTTTACTATTGCACTAGC
The DNA here is from genome assembly GCF_033676985.1 of Providencia sp. PROV236. NCBI lineage: Bacteria > Pseudomonadati > Pseudomonadota > Gammaproteobacteria > Enterobacterales > Morganellaceae > Providencia > Providencia sp. PROV236. The sequence goes on from NZ_CP096297.1 coordinate 2,004,765, forward strand.
CGTATTCTTTAATCGACAAAAATTTACTTGGCTGCTTGGTGTTGGTTTAGCGTTGGCTTTTGTCGGCTTGGTTTGGGTTATTTCAGGCGATAAACCCATTTCAGTAGAGGCCATCTTAACGAATATCAAAAGAAACCCTTTAAGCTATTTATTGGCTTTTGTGGGTGCCATTTTTTGGGCATTTTACAGTAATGTCACCAAACGTATCTCTGGCGGCCATAATGGCATGGTGCTATTTTTTATCGTCACATCAATAGGCTTGTAGCTTTTGTTTGCTTTGCAACCCGCAAAATCTTTTGATTTTTCATTTGCGAGTGTCGGTTTATTGTTGGTTGCTGCGTTGGCAACAGGTGGGGCTAATGCGTTATGGACACTGGCAGTGATCAGAGGAAATGTGGCATTTTTAGGTACCTTATCCTATTTTACCCCCGTGATTTCAACGGCATTTTCTTCAATACTCTTGAGTACCGCGCTAACACTTGGTTTTTGGCAAGGTGTGTTAATGGTAACGTTAGGATCAATTATTTGCTTTCTAGCGACGAGGCGTGTGGCGCTCAATACCAGTAAAGAGCGCCATTAAGGTTATTTATACTGTTTCATTGTTCAATTGCGCTGTTTTACCTGAGCACATTTTTCCAATTAACAGTGAGATGATACAAGCAATAATACCCGGTATTAACCAGCCCATACCTTGCTCAAAGAGAGGGAGATGAGTAAGAAGGAAATTCTTCATATTATCACTGAGTAATTTCAAATAGTTTAACGTATCCAATAGACTCATAAAAACAATGACGGCGATCGTGATACCGTAAGAAATCCGCGGAGCAGCCATATAGCGACGAGCAAATTGGAGGAATACGATTGTAACAGATGAAGGATATATCATCAGGAGCGCTGGGATGGTGACGCGTAATAGGGTGTCTAGCCCGAAGGTCGAAACAATCGTGGTTAGCAGCGTGAAAAATATAACCCAAAAACGATAACCTAAGCGATGATGGAATGTTGCAAAGTAATCGGCACAAGCACTGGTCACACCGACTAACGTTGTCATACTGGCTAACAACACAATCCCACACATGATCCACGTTCCCACAGAACCAAATAGTGCATCAACATAACGTGAGAAAATTTGTCCGCCATTGGTTGCCGTATTGGCGACGAGATCACTTGTTGCGCCAAGATAGAATAAGCAAATATAGAGCGCTGCCAATAGACTAACTGAAATTAAACCAGCTTTTATGGTAATAAATGCAACTGTGCGAGGCTGAGTAATATTTTTAGAGGCTAAAGCTCTAGCGACAATCCCGCCAAATGCCATGGCGGATAAAACATCCATGGTTTGATAACCATCAATGACTCCACCGAAGAAGGCATAATCTGCATATTGTTTCACTGGTGCATTAATCGCAGACAGAGGCTCAACCACTACAGCGACACCAACAACAACTAATAAGACTAGCAGTGCAGGTGTCATAAATTTACCGATGGCACTGATCATGGTGCCTTGTTTGAGCATGAAAAATAGCGAGCAAATATTAAAAATTAATGCAAACGTTAAATGAGAGGCTATATTTTTTTCCACAAAACCTAAAGGAATGAATCCCATTTCAAATGCGGTGTTGGTGACCCTAGGCATGGCAAATGTTGAACCGACAATCAAATATAGCGCGACCCAAAAAATAACAGCAACCCATTTAGGTAGATCAACGGAAAGCCTTTCCCCACGGCCTTTTACAGCAACAGTCACTAGTGTAATAAAAGGCAGAATAACGCCAGTAATAATAAAACCGAGTGATGTGCTAAACCAATCTGTTCCTGATTGGTAGCCAGCCATAGGAGGGAAAATGATATTACCTGCACCAAGAAAGAGTGCAAAGACCATCATCCCAAGAATTATCATATCTTTAGTCGAAAACATGTTACTACCTGCTTGTAATGTTTGTTTTGCAATGAATATTTTTTTATTACAGTATTTTTAAAGGCGCAGATAGTATCAAATTTAGAGGGGAGCGTCAGACTTCGATCAGTCATTTGACTTTAGGAGGTAGATAAATAGGGGGGCTTAGTGCTAGTGATTAGCGATTTATTTCAATATCTTATTAAATGGCAGTGAGTGACACTGCCTATGGTATTATTGTTGGTTTATAAATTTATTTAATGCGACGGCTACACCATCTTCATTGTTCGTTGCTGTGACAAATTTTGCAATATTGCGGACATTATCAATTGCATTGCCCATCGCGACAGGGATCTTGGCATACTGAAGCATTTGTAAATCATTATTTTGATCGCCAATACTCATGACTTTGTCCGGTGTGATGGCTAACTTTTCACAAATCACTTGTAAAGCAGCGCCTTTGCTTGCTGTTTTACTGGAGATCTCTAGAAAATAAGGGCTGGTTTTCATCAATGAATAGCTTTCAAAAGTATCTTCAGGAATATAACTGATACCAACACTGAGCTTTTCTGGCTGGTCAATCATCATAAACTTAGTGAACTTTAGGCTAGGATCCATTTCATTTGCAGGGCAATAGACCAGAGGGGTATTGGTTAGATAAGCATCATGCACAGTGTAATGGCTGATATGGCGGTTTGCAGTAAACATCGTATTTTGTGCGAGCACATGCATATGCACACCAACTTCGTTTGCCAAAGATTCGAAATATTGGTAGTCAGCAAAATCTAACAGATTTTCAACTAAATGTGTTCCATCATTGGCTTGGTGAATGACACTACCGTTATTGCTAATGCAATAATCTGATGCATTGTCGAGGCCAAGTTGCTGGAGATAGGGAAAGATCCCTGAAAATGGTCTACCTGAAGCAAGTACTACGTGAATACCGTTGCTTTTGGCTTGTATAACCGCATCTTTGACTGCTGGGGTGATTTGGTGCTGAGAGTTGAGTAGAGTACCATCTAAATCAATTGCTACCAGTTTAATTGACATCAACGCCTCCGGTTAATGATGTTTTACTGAAGTACCTTACTCCATTTACATTAAATGTAAATTATCTAAATATGAAAAGTATTACTTAGCTAGATAATTCAAGTAGATAACTTTAATCATGAGTATGGCTCAAATGCAAAGGTTCTTTGACGTCTAAATCAATATCCCCATTTTGCCGAAAATCGAACGGGGTTATCCCATATTCTTTTCGGAACATATAGGTGAAATGTGATTGGGAACCAAACCCAAAGTCCAGCGCGATATCAAAAATGGATTGTTCGCTGTTTCTAAGCAGGTTAACCGCGCCCGCAAGACGACGTTGACGGATGTATTTACCCAACGAAATTCCAGTCACTTCTTTAAAAATTTTTTGCATATGCCATAACGAATAGCCTGAATAGGCAGCAAGTTCTTCTAAATGGATAACTCGACCTAAGTGTTCCTCAATCCATTTACTTAGAGCATAGACAAGTGCTAAATGATTATCTTGTGGCATCTCAATTAATTACTGAAGTTGTTGACTTGTGCATGTGAAATTTTGTTCAAAACAGCAATATTTTAGTTAACTCGATGAGTTAAAGCATTATTCCTCAATTTTGCTACTAAGAACAGTAGTAAAACATCTGCTATCCGAACCCAAAACATGAGCGTACTACTGGAACTGGGAAACTCACCATGAGCCTGTAGTAACTCAGACCCCAATTAGAAAAACATAATCGTAATATGCTGAGAAAATCAGCGTTAACAGCTTATGTATTAAAATGGAGTAGCTGAAGTATACACAACTTCGTTTGAACATGACAAAGGCTGGTTGTGCGGTATTAGCTGTAAATCGATGAAAAAAAAGCCAGTTAGGCAGTTTTTTTATTAATTAGTGTGAAAAGTGAGCATAAATACAAAAATTGCTATGAATCACGTATTTTCCTCAAATTTCCAAATAATGGTTACTGTAAAATTAAATATTAAAAAGTTATACATTAGTTACTAGGATGATGTTCTTTATCTTTGGATGCTGTGTAATTGTTTGAAAAATATATATAAATATTTTTTGTATTGAAGGAGAAATTGGTTGAAATACAAATTGGTCATCGCTATTTTTGCTGTGATAGCTTGTGTTTTTTTATATCTATTAGCGATGGATAGGTTGTGTGATCAAGGTGGTGAAAACTTTATATTTGGAATATGTCAAATAACTGACTTATTACCGTTTTGATTTTACCCTCTAATACGCCATACTGTGCTACTTCTGTTTTTTATCACAAACTATCAACTTTTAATCAGATAGGTTTGCTGATCCAGCAGGGAACATCTTTAAGTGGTGTTGTTAATAACAAAATTCAAATAAACTTGTATGCTTAACTCAATAAATAGAGATAACAAGCAAGTAATAGGATGATAAGGGTAAAGTTATGGCGCAAGAGCAGCAGACGCTAAAGCGTGGGTTAAAGAATAGGCATATCCAGTTGATTGCTTTAGGAGGAGCAGTTGGTACAGGGCTGTTTCTCGGTATCGCAACAACTATAAAGATGGCAGGCCCTTCGGTATTGTTAGGGTATGCATTATGTGGGTTTATTGCCTTTTTAATTATGCGTCAGCTGGGTGAAATGATTGTTCAAGAGCCTGTTGCCGGTTCATTTAGTCATTTTGCATTTAAGTACTGGGGTGGTTTCGCTGGTTTTCTATCAGGTTGGAACTATTGGTTTATGTTCATTCTTGTTGGAATGACCGAACTCACCGCCGCAGGTGAATATATGCGCCGCTGGTGGCCTGAATTGCCTATTTGGGTTTCCGCTGCGGTATTTTTTATTGCGGTTAATGCAGTTAACTTAGTCAACGTTCGCTCTTATGGTGAAACAGAATTTTGGTTTGCTCTCATCAAAGTGATCGCGGTTATTGCCATGATTATATTTGGCTGTTATTTGCTGTTTAGTGGCAAAGGTGGACCACAAGCGAGTATCACCAATTTATGGGAGCATGGTGGCTTTTTTGCCAATGATTTTATTGGGCTCTTAATGGCATTGGCGATTATTATGTTCTCTTTTGGTGGATTAGAATTGGTTGGGATCACCGCAGCAGAAGCAGAAGAGCCTGAAAAAAGCATCCCAAAAGCGATCAACCAAGTTGTTTATCGTATCCTTATTTTCTACATTGGCTCATTGACCGTACTGTTGGCACTTTATCCATGGGTTAACTTAGATGGCAAAACGAGTCCATTTGTCCTGATTTTCCATGAATTAGGTGACATGTTAGTGGCGAATGCGTTAAACGTCATTATTTTGATTGCCGCGCTTTCTGTCTATAACAGTGCTGCATACTGTACTAGCCGTATGTTATTCGGTTTAGCTCAACAACAAAATGCCCCGAAATTTCTTGCCAAAATCAACAAAGGTGGCGTACCGGTCATGGCATTAATTGTGTCAGGGATCGCAACATCTGGCGGTATTTTGATTAACTTTATCATGGAAGGTAAAGCATTTGAGTTACTGATGACATTGGTTGTGACCACGTTGGTGCTTAACTGGATCATGATCTGTATCTCTAACTTAAAATTTAGAGCAGAGATGAACAGACAAGGGATTGAAACTAAATTTAAAAGTATCTGGTATCCATTCGGCAACTACTTATGTTTAGCGTTTTTAGCGTTGATATTAATTATTATCTTAATGATGGATGGTTTAAGAATATCTGTGCTAATTATGCCAGTATGGATTGCTGTTCTGTGGGTTGGCTATCAGTTTTCAGGTGCGAAAAAACAAGAAAATGCGGATAAGAAAACGCAATTAACACAGTAACAATCAATAAAACGGCCGATGCGATAATCGTCATCGGCCATTTTTATTTAGCAAATAAAGTTAAGCAGTTACCACTGCCAACGCAGCCATGCAAATAACACGTTACCGTTATTATAAGTTCCTGGTATATAGGTTGCCTGCAACGATAGCTTGTCATACTCGACAGAAACCAGCGGTAGCGGTACTGGGATCGGAATATAATAATAATCATCCCTTGCGGTAACACTTAATGTGAAACCTGCACCCATTCTAAAACCATCTAATTCACCGGGTACCCACATCTTTTGGAAACCATAGCCGACAATTGGCTCCACTTTATTATGTGAGTCCATAAATGCCATGGCGTATAGTGCATGCCAATCATTATCTTCATCGTAGCGATACTTACCAAGCCCAAAGCCCCATGGATTTTCATTATAGCTATCAGTTTTTTCTTTATCGTAAGTAAAGCGGTTATGCCAGGTTAATACTGGGAGATACAGCTCATATTGATCTGAATCCCATGTGGTACTGACATTTCGGGTAAATTTATCCCATAGCCCCTCAGATGGCTGTTCTGTTGAGGTTGATGAAGCGGCGCAGACAGAAGAAGCAATCAAAAAGGAGGCTCCTACAGCTAGCTGCAATTTTTTGTTAACTCTCATTGTAAATCCGATTCAGGTTAATGCACGTCTTATGTTATAGGTTGAAATATTAATAGTGAGAATGAATATTATTTCTCACAAAACGTTATGCTTACTAATTATTTTAGATTACCTAGATGTGATATAACAGCACTAATTTAGTTTATCTAATAGTGGTGTTCGTCTTAATTGTATTGGTATTTGTATACAAGATATTGCATTTTTTGGCTGTGCTATGGCGATTAAGAGATAACGGCAGTAGTTTGTTATGAGAAAAAGTGCGATACTAATCAAGTAGTTTTGGCTCGGGGCGTCGATAAAGACTGAGAAGCACCCGTATTACCTGATCTGGATAATGCCAGCGTAGGGAAGTCGGAAGCGTCAATAATAACCCTTCCAATATGACCACTCCTTACTCTGTGCTTTAGGAGTGACATTTCATGAGAATCAATGCGTTAACCATTGCAGGAACCGACCCATCTGGTGGTGCGGGGATCCAAGCCGATTTGAAAACATTTTCTGCGCTCGGTGCCTATGGTACCAGTGTTATGACAGCATTGGTTGCGCAAAATACTCGCGGTGTGCAATCGGTACATAAACTCCCCGGTAGTTTTGTGGCTGCGCAACTTGAATCAGTGCTAAGTGACATCCGCATTGATAGTGCAAAAATAGGTATGCTATTTAATCAAGAAGTGATTTCTGTCGTCGTCGATGCCCTTAAGCAATATAGTATTCCCCATGTAGTATTAGATACCGTTATGGTTGCTAAAAGTGGTGATCCACTATTACTTCCAGATGCGGTAGATGCAATGAGACATGAGTTACTACCACTAGTATCGTTGATCACACCTAATTTACCTGAAGCAGCGGCCTTACTTGATGAGCCTGTAGCTAAGACAGAGAATGAAATGTTAAACCAAGGTCAGCGGCTACTTAAAATGGGGTGTAAGGCCGTATTAATGAAAGGCGGGCATCTAAGTGACGCACAGAGCCCTGATTGGCTAATTACCCCTAATGGAGAATGGCGTTTTACCTCCCCAAGAGTTAATACGCGGCACACTCATGGGACAGGATGTACCTTATCAGCAGCGCTTGCTGCATTAAGGCCTCGTTTTACTGACTGGTCAGCGACTATACCTGAAGCAAAAGCTTATTTACAGGCAGCATTAGAACAGGCGGATAGTTTAGAAGTCGGCTCAGGTATTGGCCCTGTGCACCATTTTCATGCATGGTGGTAAGTCATTAAAAGGCCCTTTGTGTTTGAGGGCCTTTTAAGTATTAATTAAGCGATAGTAACTTCTTTGCTGAGGTAAACATCTTGTACGGCATTAATCAGTGCCACACCTTCTTGCATCGACTTTTTAAATGCTTTACGACCTAAGATCAGACCCATACCACCTGCACGTTTATTGATAACAGCGGTACGTACCGATTCACTTAAATCATTTTGTCCTGCGGCTCCACCTGAGTTAATCAACCCAGCACGCCCCATATAGCAATTTGCTAATTGATAGCGAACGAGATCGATAGGGTTATCTGTGGTCAGTTTAGTGTAGACGCGTTCATCAGTATGACCAAACCCAATGGCTTTATAACCCCCGTTATTTTCAGCCATTTTCTGTTTTACAATATCAGCACCAATGGTTGCTGCGATATGGTTGGCTTGACCAGTTAAGTCCGCACTTGAATGATAGTCCACACCGTCTTTTTTAAATGCAGGATTACGTAAATAGGCCCATAACACGGTTACCATACCGAGTTCATGTGCGCGTTCAAATGCCGCAGAAATTTCTTCAATTTGGCGGCGTGATTCAATTGAACCGAAATAGATTGTCGCTCCAACGGCAACGGCACCCATTTCAAAGGCTTGTTCGACGCTGGCATACAATGTTTGATCATATTGAGCAGGGTAGCTTAGCGTTTCATTATGATTTAGCTTAACTAAAAATGGAATTTTATGTGCATAACGGCGTGAAACGGAAGCCAGTACACCATAAGTCGAAGCAACACAGTTACAGCCTGCTTCAATCGCTAATTCAACAATGTTTTTTGGATCGAAATAGAGAGGGTTTGCCGCAAATGATGCCGCCGCAGAATGCTCTACGCCTTGGTCTACAGGAAGGATAGAAAGATAGCCTGTACCTGCTAAGCGCCCATGATTAAACAGAGTTTGCATTGAGCGAAGAACACTATTGGGACGATTATTGTCGATCATAACACGGTCAACAAAGTCAGAACCCGGCAAGTAAATATTTTCACGAGGAATGGTTTGGCAACGGTGGTCTAAAAGAGTGGATGCTTCGGAACCTAACAGCTTGGCAATATCAGTCATGACTTCCTCCATTTAACAAAGTCTAAGGGATGTTAATCATTAAATTTAAGATAACAAGCCACATTGAGGCGGTAATCGGCAGTGGATCGCTTCAGGTAGTAATTCAAAGGTGAATGTTTCACCCGAAAGGGGCTCGCCATCTAAATTAAACACCATTTTATGCGGTGAAGAAATTTTTACCCAACAACTTGTTTTTTCAATTAAATGCTGATTTTTCTCACTGGAGAACAAATTGGTGAGTAGGGCAGGGATCACATCACGAGCAGGTACAACCAATAAATTCAATTGACCATCGTTGATCAGAGCATCAGGGGTTAATAATTGCCCGCCACCTGCTTGTTTTCCATTACCGACTGCGACGACTAAGGTTTCGCCTTCCCAGCTAAAGTGTTCTGTTTCAATTTTACAGGTATCTGTTTTGAGTGTATCAGGTCGTAGTAAGCCGTTAATGACATAGGCTGCGCCGCCGAGAGCAGATTTTAATGCTTCAGGGGTTTCTGTCGTGATACGTGTCCCAAAGCCGCCTGTTGCCATATTCATAAAAAACGATTGATGGTTAACCCTAGCAATATCTATCGCAAATGATTTACCTTTTACTGCTAATGACAAGGCGGCGTGTATATCCATTGGGATATTGGCACTGTTTGCAAAATCATTAGCAGTGCCTAATGGAAGGACACCGATGGCGGGGCGCTGTGTTTCAGGTAGCTGCATTAATGCACTGGCTACCGCATTTATTGTGCCATCGCCACCACCGGCGATGATAGTCTCTATTCCTTGGTTGACAGCTTCATTAAGGTACATTGGCAGCTCACTGACTTCCCAAGGAATGCGTACCAAAATGTTATGGCCTTCTTCACGTAGTTGGTAAACCGCTTTTTTGAGTTCTGGATTGGCTGATTGTTTACTATTAAGAATAATGAGGGCGCTATGTTGTTTATGAGTAGGCATGATATTCCTTGAAAGAAGAAAATACGGTTGTACTCGTTATACTTCAAATTACAGCGTTTTTCCTCTAGCTGTACTTCGAGTTCATTTAGAATATAAAAGTATAGTCTCAATCAAGAATTAATAAATAGTCACATTGAGCGATTATGTTGATGATATATTTTGTGGAGTGCAAAAAAGAAATGGCTAGCTCAAGGGAGATTGAGCCAGCCAAGGAGGTGGTTCCTAGTCTTACTTTATGACTTTCTAGTTCTTCATTTTCGAGAGTGACTATACGATATTGAATAGCTAATTGTTGTGATCTATTGCATAAAAATGGATATTAAATACATTTTAACGGCTCAATGCGATTTTTGAGAATGATTATCAATTGTTATAGTGGTTTTTGTTGCGGATAATTTCATTGTGAAAGATAAAAAATGCTAGAAATTCAATTAATTAAATTAATGATTTCTAGCATTAACGGTGACTAGCGCACTAATCGCTAATTAAGCATGAGTTGTCGTTTCTGATTGGTGTGGAGAGCGGGTAGTTGTACCCGGTAAATTACGAATCAACAAACCAAAATTCACATCAACATCATCAGGCACAGGTAAATAAACGATATGGCCATTACCCGGCGCAACGTCAATAGCTTCGCCTTTACGGTTTTGTAATGCATCAAGGGTAAAGACAATATTTCCCGCAGGAGTCATCAATTCTAAGCTATCACCTAGGCTAAATTTATTTTTAACATCCACTTCTGCAAGGCCATTAATACGCTTACCGGTAAATTCACCGACGAACTGCTGGGTTTCAGAGACAGAATAGCCATATTCATAGGTTTGGTAAGCATCGTGAGTATGACGACGTAAAAAACCTTCAGTGTAACCACGATGTGCTAAGCCCTCTAAGGTTGACAGTAATGTCGGATCAAACGGCTTACCTGCGACGGCGTCATCAATTGCACGGCGGTATACTTGTGCAGTGCGTGCGCAGTAATAAAAGGATTTAGTACGACCTTCAATTTTTAATGAATGAACTCCCATTTGAGTCAGATTTTCTACATGTTCAATCGCACGTAAATCTTTAGAGTTCATAATATAAGTACCATGTTCGTCTTCGAAGGCGGTCATATATTCGCCCGGACGCTTGGCTTCTTCAATCATAAAGACTTTATCAGTCGGTGCGCCTTCACCTAGGGTTGGTGCAACATTTTTGACAGGGATCGGTTCATGTACATGAACGATATTGCCCACATCATCTTGTTTACCTTCTTCGACTTTGTATTCCCAACGACAAGCATTGGTACAAGTGCCTTGGTTAGGGTCACGTTTATTGATGTAACCAGACAGTAAGCAGCGGCCTGAGTAAGCCATGCAAAGCGCACCGTGGACAAACACTTCGAGTTCGATATCTGGAACTTGTTTACGGATTTCAGCGATCTCTTCGAGAGAAAGCTCACGAGATAAAATAACCCGAGTAAGTCCCATCTGTTTCCAGAATTTTACCGATGCCCAGTTAACTGCGTTTGCTTGTACCGATAAGTGAATATCCATTTTAGGAAATGCTTCGCGTACCATCATGATCAGCCCCGGATCGGACATAATCAGTGCGTCAGGTCCCATTTCAATAACAGGGGTTAAATCACGAATAAAGGTTTTCAGCTTTGCATTGTGTGGCGCAATATTAACGACAACATAGAATTTTTTGCCAAGATCATGGGCTTCTTGGATCCCTTTGGCTAGGTTTTCATGGTTGAATTCGTTATTACGTACACGGAGGCTATAACGCGGTTGCCCTGCATAAACGGCATCTGCGCCATATGCGAATGCATAACGCATGTTCTTTAAAGAACCGGCTGGTGATAATAATTCTGGAGTAAACATATTTGTTCTCAGTCTGATGTCAAGTCAGTACTTCCTTCTTATGAGGAAGCCTTTTTAAGGGAGGCGATTTTAGCGCTGTTTGCAAGAAAATTAAAGTATTCCCTACAAAATGTACTGACATTGAGTCATCAGTTTAGACTTCATCCCATCGATAACCTAAACCATAAATAGAACGAATAAAGGTTTTTTCATTATCAAGTGATTCCAGTTTTCGGCGTAGGTTTTTGACATGACTATCAATGGTTCTATCCGTGACAATTCGGTGATCATCGTACAAAATATCGAGCAGTTGATCGCGTGAGAACACGGTTCCCGAATTATCTGATAAAAACTTAACCAGTCGAAACTCAGCGGGTGTTAACTCAAGTAGTTGATCACCATAACGGACTTGGAATGCGCTTTCATCAATAATTAACTGGGTTTTCTGTTTATCGGGTGTCGTTGTATGTTGGCAGCGACGTAAAATGGTTTTTACCCGAGCCACCACTTCTCTAGGACTAAAAGGTTTACAGATATAATCATCAGCGCCGATTTCTAAACCAAGTAAGCGGTCGATCTCTTCGGTTTTGGCGGTGACCATAATAATCGGGATTTCACAAAATTTACGTAACTCGCGACAGATGGTTAACCCATCCATGCCAGGTAACATGAGGTCGAGTAGAATGATATCTGGCTGGTGCTGTTTAACATAATCAATTACTTCATTACCCCGTTGTAATAGTGAAGGTTGGTATCCAGCAGCTTGAAGGTAGTCATAAAGTAGTTGACCGAGTTTCGGTTCGTCTTCAACAACCAGTACATTCGCACTTGAAGGCTCTAACACTGTCACTGTTCATTTTCCTTTTGTTTCAACGGTAAATGGATAGCAATACATACTCCACCTAATGGGGAAGCGCTGGCTTGTATGCTACCTTTGTGTGCTTCAATAATATTATAGCAAATTGCTAAACCGAGGCCAGAACCGCCACTAGCGCGACTGCGCGATCCCTCTGCGCGATAAAATCGCTCAAAAAGATGGCTACATTGTTCGCTAGTTAGGCCGGGAGCACTGTCTTCCCAATATAGTGAAAATTGATTATGTTCAATAACGGCTCGAATGATGATTTTTCCGTTCGCGTCGGTATAGCGTAGGCTATTTTCCATTAAATTATAAAGTAATTGCAAAATGCGATCAGGGTCGATATTGATAATTTGTTGATTTGGCAAATGTGTTTCCACTGTGATCTGCTTCTCTTCCAAACGCCAACGTACTTGACCGATGACCATATCAATCAAGGGAATAATATCCGCTGATTGAAGGCGATAGACGAGTGATCCTCTATCGGATAAAGATAATTGATGTAAGTCGTTAACTAACTTAATTAACGTATGGGTTTCCGCGAGTAAAGAGCTGATAGTCTCAGGCGTTGCTTGGCGTACGCCATCTTGTACGGCCTCAAGTTCACCTTGCAATACCGAGAGTGGGGTACGTAATTCATGCGAAATATCTGCCATGTAATCACGACGCATATGTTCATTTTTTTCGAGTGTTGATGCGAGATGGTTAAAATCTTTGGCGAGTTGACCGAGCTCATCGCGACCGACCTCAGTAACGCGGGTGGAGAAATCGCCATTCGCTAATTGGTTGGTCCCATCCAACAATCTTTTTATGGGTTTTAAAAAACCACGAGCTAATAAAATTGTGGCGATTAACGCGACAATTAATGATAAACCAGCAATTAACCAACTGGTCATCATCTGTTGTTCATCGAAACGGCGGTCTATCTCATTGCTGATCCCATCGCCATAACTGGCAATCACCCATCCCACTGTTTTGCCATCTGAAGTGACAACGGGCTGGCGGAGAATGTCATTAGGTAACGGAACATTACGACCTAATATCAGCCGGTTTTCGTTGTCATATACCCAAAAATAGGAGCGCCAACCTTTAGGTTTGGATGGCGGCAGTGAGCGCTGGTGGTGTTCAATACTGCGTAATATATTAAAAAACACTCGCTCATTACGGATCAAGAAACGCCAGCTACCTGTCTCATCATATTGTTCAGCAAGGGCATCAGCGATCAATTCGGCACGTTGTTGATCATTCTCTTTAATATAGTCAATAAACCCATGTTGAAAGCTTAAGCGAACACCTTGGTGCATAATGACCACTAGCAGTAGACAAGTGGCAAAAATAGCCAGAAATAATCGGGTGCTGACGCTGCTAAATCTAAATTTCATCATTTACGCCTTGGCGTGCTTAGGATCACGCTGTTGTTTCGAAAAACGCTGTCTGAGTTGATCAAAACACAAATAAACTACAGGTGTAGTAAATAACGTTAATAATTGGCTCATCACTAACCCACCAACAATAGTGATACCAAGAGGTTGACGTAACTCAGCACCATCTCCACTGCCTAAAGCAAGAGGAAGAGCACCAAAAATCGCAGCCAATGTTGTCATTAAAATCGGCCTAAAACGTAACATACTGGCGCGGAAGATAGCTTCTCGTGCGGTTAAACCTTGGTTACGCTGTGCATGGATAGCGAAATCTACCATGATGATGGCGTTTTTCTTGACGATACCAATTAACAGCATGATCCCAATAAGCGCAATCAAACTGAACGGTGTATTAAACAATTCTAAGGCGAGTAATGCACCGACGCCAGCAGAAGGTAAAGTGGATAAAATGGTCAGTGGATGAATATAGCTTTCATAAAGGATACCCAGTACCAAATACACGGTGATGATTGCAGCAAAAATTAGGAATAGCTGTGATTTTAATGTGTCTTGGAACACTTGGGCGGTACCTGCAAATGAACCGCGAATATTGGAGGGGACACCTAGCGCAGTCATGGTTTTCTCGATAGCGGACATCGCTTGATCAAGGGTGTAACCTTCTGCTAAGTTGAAAGCAATGGTTGATGAAGCGGATAAACCTTGATGGTTAACACTTAATGGCGCATTGGCAGGCTGCCAACGGGCAAAGTAAGATAGTGGAATAGCCTCACCAGTCTTGTTGATAACAAACATTTTATCCAAGGCGCTGACATCTTGTGTATATTCAGGCGCAACTTCCATCACGACTTTATATTGGTTCATCGCCTCATAGATAGTTGAAATTTGGCGCTGGCCAAACGCATTATTGAGCAAATCATTCGCCTCACGTACGTCTATGCCCAGCTGTGCCATCAAATCTCTGTCATAGGTGATCGCCATCTCAGCGCCTTTATCTTCTTTATCTGAGTTCACATCAGTCACTTGTGGCAGATCGGCAATGGCTTTACGTATAGCAGGCTCCCATTCACGTAGCGTATTTAGTTCATCAGCAAGCAGAGAGTACTGGTAGCTGGCATTGGATTGTCGACCTCCTACTCGAATATCTTGTACTGGCATCATAAATAGGTTAGCGCCGGGTTCTTTGGCTAATTTAATACGCAATCGGTTAATGACTGCATTCGCACTTTCTTTGCGTTCATCCAAAGGCTTTAATGAAATAAACATTGAACCACTATTGACGCGGCTACCACCTGTAAAACCTGTCACGCTATCAACCGCAGGATCTGCATTTACCTCTTGCATAAAACGGGTCATCTTTTCTTTCATTGCTTGAAATGAAATGCTTTGATCCGCACGAACAAAACCCAGTAAACGGCCTGTATCTTGTTCAGGGAAGAACGTTTTTGGGATCGCGATATATAGATAGATATTTAAACCAATAGTCGCGAATAAGATCGCTAACACACTTCGTTTATGCGATAACACCCAATTTAATATGAGACCATAGCTTTGTTGTGCGCGTAATAAGCAACGCGCTGTAATACCTTGTTTATCGGTCTTTTTGATATCACGTTTTTTTAGCAAATAGGCACACATCATTGGTGTGAGTGTTAACGAAATAATTAGCGAGATACTAATTGCTGTGGCTAGGGTGATGGCAAACTCGCGGAACAAGCGGCCAACTAACCCTTCCATTAATAGTAATGGGATAAATACAGCCACTAAAGAAACACTCATGGAAACGACGGTAAAGCCAACTTCACTGACGCCTCTGACGGCGGCAATAAATGGCCGACTACCATTTTCGATATGCCGTGAAATGTTCTCTAGGACTACGATGGCATCATCAACCACAAATCCAGTGGCAACGGTCAGAGCCATGAGTGATAAGTTATTGAGGCTGAAGCCACACAGGTACATAGCCGTAAATGTGCCAATCAATGAGACAGGAACGGCAATGGCGGGTATTAATGTTGCTCGACCTGAACGCAAAAACAGTAAAACGACTAAGATCACCAACGCGATAGCAATGATTAATGCGCGTTCAACTTCGACTAACGATGCACGAATGGTTGGGGTTCTATCTTGAGCAACTTTTAAATCAATTGCCGCGGGGATCATATCTTGAAATTCAGGTAACTCAGCACGAATACGATTGACGGTTTCAATAATATTTGCACCAGCCTCTCGGCGGATCACTATCAAAATAGCGGGTTCACCGCCAGACATACCTGCGGTACGGACATCTTGTACCGAGTCTTTAACATTGGCAACATCGCTTAATTTAACAGCATTGCCGTTTTGATAGTGAACAATAATAGGACGGTAATCGGCCGCTTTTTTCAGTTCATCATTGGTTTGCACCTGCCAACGTCTATCATCATCATTGATGTATCCTTGAGGCTGACGCACGTTAGCACTATTAATGGCAGAACGAACTTTATCAAGGGAAACGCCTTGATTAAATAGGGCGGTAGGGTTGAGTTCGACCCGCACGGCAGGTAATGAACCACCACCAACAGACACTTCACTGACGCCTTCGATTTGTGCAATACGCTGTGATAAACGTGTTGAGGCAATATCATAAATTTCACCGGTACTCATGGTTTTTGAGGTTAAGGTTAAAATCATGATGGGGGCATCGGAAGGGTTTGATTTGTAGTAACGAGGCTTACTTTGCATACCGCTAGGTAGCAAACTTTGGGCTGCGTTGATAGCAGCCTGTACTTCACGGGCTGCATTATTAATATCTTTATCAAGGTTGAATTCAAGGGTGATTGTGGTGCGCCCTAGAGAGCTACTGGAGGTCATTTCACTGATCCCTGCGATGCTACCTAATGAGCGCTCAAGAGGAGTTGCAACTGAAGAAGCCATCGTTTCAGGTGATGCGCCGGATAGTGACGCTGTCACGTTTATCACAGGGTAATCAACCTGTGGCAATGGTGCCACAGGTAAGAACATAAAACTGAGTGCACCACATAGCGAGATAGCAACACTAATTAAGGTTGTGGCAACGGGACGACTGATAAATAAGGCGAAAAAGCGCTTCATTATGACACCTGTTGCTTACGGTTTTGTCGGTGAGCCTTGATATTACTTGCTAAGCTATCAAATAACAGGTAAATCACTGGGGTGGTAAACAAAGTGAGTATTTGGCTCATGATCAACCCTCCAACCATACAAATCCCTAATGGTTGGCGTAGCTCGGCACCGACCCCTGAACTTAACATTAAAGGTAATGCACCTAATAAAGCGGCCATAGTGGTCATTAAAATAGGTCGGAAACGGAGTAAACAAGCTTGATAAATTGCTTCTCGCGGTGACATACCTTGTTCGCGTTCGGCTGCTAATGCGAAGTCAATCATCATAATCGCATTCTTTTTCACTATTCCTATCAGCAAAATAATACCAATGACAGCGATCACGTCTAGCTCACTACCTGCCATCATTAAAGCTAATAGCGCACCAACACCCGCTGTAGGTAGGGTTGAGAGGATAGTAATTGGATGAATAAAACTCTCATATAAAATACCTAGTACAATATACATGGCGACAATTGCAGCGGCGATCAGCCAAACCGTACTGCTCAATGCAGCCTCAAATGCTAAAGTTGCCCCTTGGAATTGAGTGGTAATCGATCTTGGCATTTCAATTTGTGTTTCGGCATTTTTGACTGCATTGACCGCTGATTCTAAGGATGCCCCGTCTGCTAGGTTAAAAGAGAAGGTTGCCGCTGGGAATTGGTCAAGATGGTTGATTGCTAGCGGCCCATAACCTTCTTGGATATTGACTAAAGTACTTAAAGGCACGATTGCACCATCCGTACCCTTGAGGCGAACGTCATTTAAGGCGTCTATACCATTACGAGTTTGGGTATTGTGCTCAATAATGACGCGATATTGATTCGATTGGGTGTAAATAGTCGAGATCATGCGCTGGCCAAATGCATTATATAATGCATTATCAATGGCTGACATCGAGATACCGAAGCGGCTCGCAGTGTCTCTATCAACATTGACATAAGCCACTAAGCCTTGGTCTTGCCAATCGCTGCTGACATCAACCAGCTCAGGCTGTTTGTTCAATTCAGTTAATAGTTTTGGTACCCACAGACTCAACTCTTCTAGAGAGCCTGCTTGCAGTGTAAATTGGTATTGCGTTCGTGCTAATTGGGTATCAATCGTCAGATCTTGCATGGGTTGTAAATACAGTGTGACACCCGATACGCTATCTGCAATTTCTTGTAAGCGAGGGATAATCGTACTTACACGGTCAGGGCGCTCATCTAGCGGTTTTAAGGTAATTTGGATGCGCCCATTATTAAGGGTTGGATTAGTACCATCGATTCCAACATAGGTAGTAATATTATCGACTGCAGGATCAGAGAGTAATTTCTCAGCCACTTCTTGCTGTTTTTGCGACATTGCCGAGAAAGAGATGGATTGACGGCTTTCAATCGTACCTTGAATAATGCCATTGTCTTGTAATGGAAAGAAACCTTTAGGGATCCACAGGTATAGTAATACAGTTAAAACAAGGGTACCGATAGCAACCGAAAGTGTTAACCAACGGTGATTGAGGACACGTTTTAACCAAATGGCATACCATGCAATCATACCATCAAAGAAGCGCTCACAAGCTAGCTCAAAACGATTGTGTTTATGCTCTGATTCAGGTTTCAGTAAACGAGCGCACATCATGGGAGTGAGCGTTAATGAAACGACAGCTGAAATGAGAATAGCCACCGCAAGGGTGATTGCAAATTCTCTAAATAACCGCCCAACAATGTCCCCCATGAACAATAACGGTATCAATACAGCAACTAATGAGAAGGTCAGTGAAATAATCGTAAAGCCAATTTCTCCCGCACCTTTTAATGCTGCAACAATCGGTTTATCGCCTTGCTCAAGGTAACGGGAGATATTTTCAATAACGACAATAGCGTCATCGACCACAAAACCCGTCGCAATAGTGAGAGCCATTAAGGTTAGGTTATTAACGGAAAAACCGCAAAAATACATCACGGCAAACGTACCAACCAGAGAAAGTGGCACGGCAATACCGGGGATCAACGTTGCTATTCCATTACGTAGGAATAGATAAATCACCATCACAACTAATGCGATAGCGAGCATTAGTTCAAATTGAACATCACTAACAGATGCGCGAATGGTGCTAGTTCTATCCGTTAAAATCTTAACATCAACTGACTTTGGTAACGTCTCAATCAATTCAGGGAGTAAATTACGAATAGTATCGGTTGTTTCAATAACATTAGCGCCAGGTTGACGCTGAACATTAATGACAATCGCTTGCTGTGTATTTGCCCACGCCCCTAAATAAGCGTTCTCAGCCGCTTGCTGGATGGTTGCAATATCACCGAGCCGTACCGGTGCGCCATTTTGATAGGCGACAATTAGGTGGCGATAATCATCCAAAGATTTCATTTGGTCATTCGCGGAAAGCGTTACAGCACGTGTTGGGCCATCAAAGCTACCTTTAGCCGAATTGACGTTTGCGTTATTAATTGCGGTACGAATAGTTTCGCTGTCTAATCCTTTTGCTGCCATAGCTTGAGGATTTAAACTCACCCGTACAGCAGGGCGCTGGCCACCAGCGAGGGTAACAAGACCAACACCATTCACTTGCGAAATTTTTTGCGCGATGCGATTTTCAATCATGTCTTGCACTTGTGTCAGTGGTATTGCATCAGAGGTGACTGCAAGTGTTAAGACAGGGGGATCCGCTGGGTTAACTTTGTTATAAATCGGTGGGTACGGTAAGTCAGAAGGTAATAAACTCGAAGCCGAGTTAATCGCAGCTTGTACTTCTTGTTCTGCAACCTCTAATGGCAATGTCAGTTGAAACATTAATGTGATCACGGAAGCACCGCCAGAGCTTTGTGACGACATCTGTTTTAAACCAGACATTTGGCCAAATTGTGTTTCTAATGGAGCCGTCACGGCTGATGTCATGACTTCTGGGCTGGCGCCAGGGTAGAGTGTGATGACTTGAATGGTTGGGTAATCAACTTCAGGTAACGCGGAAACGGGTAGAAAACGATAGCCAATGATCCCAGCTAATAGGATCGCCACCATAAATAACGTTGTCGCAACAGGACGTAAAATAAATAAGCGAGAAGGGCCGCCACCTTTTTGGATCCCAGGTTGCATTAGGCTTTCTCCGCGCTATTTTTCTGAGGCTCAACGGGTTTAGTGACGTTGTCACTATTAACCACTTCAACGCTTGTTCCATCAGTTAAACGGTCGACACCATCAGTAATGACTTTAGTATCAGCTGCAAGGCCACTTTCAATGACGACTTGCTTACTGTCTTGCATACCGACGGTGACAGATTGCTTACTAACACGGTTATCGTCACTCAAAACCCAAACATAATGGCCTTCATTACCCATTTGCAGTGCTGCTGTGGGGATCACAACCGCATTTTGCAAAGTCTCTATCTGCATTTTAATATTAACGAATTGGTTAGGAAATAAGCTCTGGGCATCATTAGTGAAGCGAGCTTTCATTTTTAATGTTCCTGTTGCTGCATCAATTTGGTTATCAGTGCTTAACAGATAACCTTCACTGATCATCGCAATATTATTTCTATCCCACGCTTCGACGATGACAGGCTGGCCTGATGACTGTGCTTTTTGTATCGCAGGGATATCACCTTCAGGGAGCGCAAATAGCACATCAGCAGGTTGAGTTTGGGTGATCACGACAATGGGGGTGGTTGTACCTGCCGAAATAAAATTACCTACATCAACTTGTTTTAAGCCTACACGGCCTGAAATAGGGGCGGTGATTTTACTATAAGTCAGTTGCAACTTAGCGCTATCTACAGCAGCTTGATCGGCTTTAATGCTGCCTTCAGATTGCAGAACCAAAGATTTTTGGTTATCAAGCTCTTGTTGCGAAATCACTTTAGTGCCTGCTAATTTTTGGTAACGATTGAGATCTAAGCGTGCATTCGCCAAAGTTGCTTTATCTTTCGCTAGTTGTCCTTCTGCCTGTGCGAGTTGCACTTCAAAAGGACGCGGATCAATTTCAGCCAATAAATCGCCAGCTTTGACTTGCTGGCCTTCAACAAAATGCAAGGACATTAACTGTCCTTCCACTCTGCTAGTGACGGTGACCATATTGGCGGCTTGTACGGTCCCTAAGCCTGATAAGTAACGTGGTACGATTTTTTCTTGTGCATTAGCGAATTGAACTGGAGCAAGAACACGGTTTGGACGAGCCGATGGTTTACTATTGGCCTTATTTGGCGTGGTATTGGCTTGATTGTGCTGAGAGTAAAAATACCACCCAGCGCCAGCAGCAATAATCACGGCAATGAAAATGGCAGAACGGGTT
Source organism: Providencia sp. PROV236 (assembly GCF_033676985.1). Taxonomy (NCBI): domain Bacteria; kingdom Pseudomonadati; phylum Pseudomonadota; class Gammaproteobacteria; order Enterobacterales; family Morganellaceae; genus Providencia; species Providencia sp. PROV236. The sequence goes on from NZ_CP096297.1 coordinate 2,025,898, forward strand.
AGTGTGGTATGGCGTTTTTGTTTATTCATTTAAATTTTCGCTTAGCTCAACGTCGAGTAAAAAAATCATCACATTTTGATGGCTATATAACGGCATAGAATATCGGCTATATAGTTAAAAATTAGTCATTTGCGGTATGTTAATAGTTTAGCGTGGGGGTTACACGTAAAAATGAAGGAAATATGAAAAAAACGTCAACTAATGTGCAGAAAAGACAGAATACTAGGGAAAAATTGTATAACAAAACCCGCAGCAATTAATCACTACGGGTTTATACCTGTTTATACTAAAGAATTATAGCAAATTAACGTGTTGTGCTAGCTTTTAGGCTGTTGACAGCCGCGTTATCTTGCGTTGAATTTACTGTCCAACCCTTCCATGCCAATGGAATAAATGCAACCGCAACGGCTAATAAAGATACACCAGCGACATAATAAGCAGGGGCCATATGTGATTGCTGTAACCATGCACCCGTTAAAATTGGTGTTAAACCGCCAAAGATCGCATAAGCCACATTATAAGCAAATGATAAACCTGAATAACGGATTTCCGGTGGGAAGGTGCGAGTACTAATTATTGGTGTAGTCGCAATGGCACCGACGAAAAAGCCCATTAACCCATAATTAAAAGTCAATGTAGCGGCAGCGATATCCGTTGACAATGTTGAGTAAAAATACAGTGCGGTTACGGCTAGCCCGCCCCATGACAATGTCATCGAAACGCGAGTTCCCATTTTATCGCCTAACCAACCCCAGAAAATACAGCCTAAAGTTAAGGTTAATGTTGCAGCACAGTTAGCTTGTAAAGCGACATTGCGATCAATGTTATAAATACCTTTGAGAACAACATCAGGTGTCATCAAAATAGTGACAACAATCGCTGTTGAAAGAGACCAAGTCAGTGCCGCAGTGATTAAACAAGCTTGTTTGTGTGACTTGATGACTGTTTTAACGGGTAGCTCTTGCGCTAAGGCTTTTTTCGCTGCAAGCTCTTTAAATATTGGTGTTTCTTCTAAAAAACGGCGTAAGTAAACAGAAATAAAGCCAAAAATACCACCAAGTATGAATGGAATACGCCATGCAAAATCATGAACTTCTGCTGTGGTATAACTACGCTCAATAATAATTGCAACGATAGAGCCTAACAAAATACCACCCGTAATGCCTGAGGTTAGGGTACCTACACCGAGACCATAACGCTGTTTTGGTGTATGTTCGGCAATAAATACCCAAGCACCAGGCATTTCACCACCAATAGCCGCACCTTGCATGATCCTCATTAACAGTAACAATAATGGGGCTGCGGCACCAATAGTGGCATAGGTAGGTAAAAAACCGATGACAAAAGTTGGGAAAGCCATTAAGAAAATACTGAGTGTAAACATTTTCTTGCGACCAATTTTATCACCAAAGTGAGCCATAATAATGCCGCCAAGAGGGCGAGCTAAGTAACCCGCAGCAAACAATCCAAGTGTTGCCATTAGCGCCAAAAATTCATTATCTCCCGGGAAAAATAGCTGAGAAATAATTTTTGCGTAAAATACAAAAATGACAAAATCATAAAATTCAAGAGTTCCACCTAAAGATGACAACCCTAATGTTTTATAATCTTCTTTCCTCAATGGCCTTGCCGAGGGCTGGCTGGTTGTTTGCGATGTCATAAGATGATCCTTTTTAAATACCGAACATATTTTTTATTTTTCATTTCGGAATTACAGCTAAATTTACTGTGTTACGACAGTAAATAATATTAGGTGTGCAGATAAGAGGTATAAAACGTTGGATGGAGGAACCTAGTTAATACGCTGTATTCTTAATGCATACCTAATTTATAGCAGAAAATTCCATATTCTGTAAACCTCAACTCTCAAAACAAGATTAATATTCCAGTTGTATTGCTTTGTGTGATTATATTATCTGGAGAGTAAAACAATAACATTATATGATGTTAATAAATGATTTTTTGCAGAAGATCGTATATTTTTTAGAAAAAATTAAAGGGAAAAATATATTTTATTAATTTAAGTTTGCTGGTTAATGCATCAATAAAGTAACAAAATATTAATTTTATTATTTTTTGATTAATATATTTAGTTCATAAACTAAGGATTAAGCATATTAATAATATTAAATTAGCCCTACTGGTCGTTGATATGAAAGAGGCTGTGGCTAGATCATGGGGGAAAAAGAAGGGAATTTTGCAATATTAGAAGGCATACTCAGCCAATTGTTGCTGAGTATGCCAAATAGTGATTAAACCAAAAATAGCGTTGCAAGACCTAAGAAGATAAAGAAACCGCCTGTATCAGTGATTGCGGTGATCATAACGCTAGAGCCAATCGCTGGGTCTTTACCACATTTAAGCATGATAAGTGGGATCAGAACACCCATAATTGCTGCCATTAGTAAGTTTAAGATCATGGCTAATGTCATGACAGCACCCATGGCAATATCGCCGTAGAGGAAGTAGGTGACAATACCCATTATGCCCCCCCAAACGACCCCGTTGATAAAGGCCACCCCAAGCTCTCTTAGCATGAGAAAAGAGAAGCTGCCGGTTTGGATTTGGTGCAATGCAATCGCCCGGACGATCATGGTGATGGTTTGGTTTCCTGTGTTACCACCAATACCCGCAACGATAGGCATGAGTGTTGCTAGAGCAACTAATTGGGAAATAGTGTCTTCAAACACCCCAATGACACGTGATGCGACGAAAGCCGTACACAGGTTAATAGCGAGCCATGTCCAACGAGTTTTAACTGCTTGCCCAACAGGTGCAAACACGTCTTCCTCAGGGCTCAACCCCCCCATTCGACGGATACTGTTGTCATTTTCTTCGTTTAAGTTATCAACGATATCTTCAACGGTTAAACGACCCATCAATAAGCCGTTACTATCAACAACAGCTGCTGAAATTAAGTCATAACGTTCGAAGGCACTTGCCGCATCTTCTCCTTTTTCATCAGGCAGGAAGGTGACGGTATCTGTTTTCATGACATCGGCAACAATGCGTTCAGGTGACTGGGTTAAAATTGTAGTGAGAGGCAATTCACCTTGTAGAAAATTTTTGTTATCAACAACGAAAATTTTATCAGTAGCTTCAGGAATTTTGCCGCGTTGGCGTAAGTAACGTTGAACCGTTTTTAGCGTGACATTAGGGCGGACAGTAACGAATTCAAAATCCATCATCTGACCGACACTGTCTTTTGCATATTGCAGAACTTCACGAATACGGCTGCGTAAACTAGGATCTAAATAGGTCAGTAACCTACGCATAGTATCTTGGGGTAAATGCTCTGCAATATACGCTTGTTCATCGACATGCAAATTAGCAACAGCGCGGAGTAATTCACGGTCAGACATATCCTTGATCAGGCTATCCCAGACAGCGACTGAAGCTTCAACCAGCACTTCACCACGTTCACTGTTATCGACTAAACGCCATAAAGCAAGACGTTCATCATACGGTAACATTTCTAAGATGTCGGCGATATCAGCTGCGTGTAAATCAATCAATAACTCTTTGACTGTATTGATTTTTTCACTAAGTGCTTTATCACTCAGACTAACGTGTTGGTCGTGTTCGACAAGGGTTTGGACGAACTCTTCGTCATCCATGAATAGCGTCAGGATCTGCTGGCGAATATACGCCAGTTTTTGAGAATGCGGATTTACTGTTGGTGCCGCATCAATTGAGAAAGCAGGTTGTGACATTTTAATCCTTAAAGCAATGACGGGTACGGTAAGTACCATTTTGCGAAGAAACCACACTATTTTGCCATTGATTGGTGATTAACCCAAATAAATATCAACAATCAAGACAAAGTACTGTGCTCGTCATACTCCAAGTTGCAGCGCTGCTGACTGCGTTCACTTGCATTAGTTACATCGTTTCTGATGATGCTAGCAATTGGTTCGCTTGTCGTCTAGCTGCCCTTGAATTATTTTGAGTATCTAAAACTGACTAAATACGTATATTGGTTACCAAATTATGAGTACCCTAGCTAGTTTGGCTCTTCACGAATATCTAATTTCCAACCGGGGACATCTTCCCAATAAGCACTCTCTTTTTCGAGATCGAGTTGCATCAGGGTGTTTTGAGATAAATATTGTGCCGGAAGGTATAATGTCCAGTGACCTTCATCGGTTTCTAAACGTAGTGATGAAGGTGTGGTTGTTGATTGTCGCTGATTATTTAACAAAATTGAGAGCCGTAGAATTTGGATCAACGGCATAAATTGTTTTCTTTTATACAAATTAAATTTAGGGATATCATCAAATTTGATCACTCGACGATGATTACGTACTAAAGTAGCCAGCAACAGTTGTTGCTCCTGATTGAAACCGGGTAAATTGGTATTTTGCAAGATGTAAGCAGAATGACGATGTAAGCCACTTTGATTAATATGTAATCCCACTTCATGTAGCATTACCGCCCAAATCAAAATAGATTCAAGTTGTGGGTTAACTAACTTAGGGTTTTGCTGCCCCCACTGGTGATAGAGCTCTTCCATCGTTTTCAGAACCCGCTTTGCTTGCTCTCTATCGATATTATAGTGCTCAGCAAGACTCAGTGCTGTTCGCTGGCGGATATCTTGATGGCGGAAACGACCTTCCATTTCATATAAAACGCCTTCACGTAATGCCCCATCAGAAAGACGTAACTCTTTGATATTGAGAGAATCAAAAACAGCACATAAAATAGCCAAACCAGGAACAAATACCTGCTTACGTTCAGTCGACAAACCAGGAATATCAACAGCAGAAAACGTTTTATATTTCAGCGCCATTTGTTTGATTTTTTCGAGTCGCTCACGGGTAATGATGCCATCACGCTCTCCCATTTCAACAATCACGGCATGCGCTGCTTTGATAGTACCGGACGCGCCCATTGCCACATCCCAGTGCAAGTGCTTAAATTTTGTGGCGGTTTGTTCAAGTTTTAAACAGGCTGTAAGATAGGCTCGATTGAAATTTTCTGCATTAATCGTTTCATTGGGGAAGTAGTTACGTGCGAAGCTAACACAACCCATACGGCGGCTATCGATCAGTAAAGGCTCAAATTTTTCACCAATTACCAATTCCGTGGAGCCTCCACCAATATCGATCACCAGTTTACGGCCTTTTTCTGGCTGAGTATGTTCGACCCCCATAAAAATCAAACGTGCTTCTTCTTGGCCTGAAATGATTTCGATTGGGTAAGGAATGATTTTTTTTGCGCGTTTTAAAAATTCTTCCACATTGGTTGCAACCCGTAATGAGTGGGTGCCAACGATGCAGACGTTTTCTTCGGTGAAGCCTTGTAGGCGTTCAGCGAATAGGGCAAGGCAAGCTAAGCCGCGCTCCATTGCTTCTTCGCTTAATTCGTTACTATCACTTAAACCATCTGCGAGGTGAACACGTTGTTTTAAACGCGTTAAGACTTGCAGTGCACCGTTTACGATACGGGCAATAACCATATGAAAGCTATTAGAGCCAAGGTCGATAGCCGCAATTTCTTGAGGTCGAGGCGTTGATGTATGAGTTAATGGCATAGATTAGGACCTTGTCTCAGGCGTTTCCAGTGATTTTAAATAGTCATAAACAGCTAGCTGTGCCCGAATTTTACGTTTATTGCCGCGGGGAACATAATGATTGCTGAGATCTTTGTCAACATAACGCGCTTTTACCGTATCGTTAAATTGTAACTCTAGAATATCTAAAACCCGTTGTTTTAGACGGTTGTCAACCAAGCGAACGGCAACTTCAATTCGATAATCAATATTGCGGGTCATCCAATCAGCTGAAGAAATAAACACTTTGTCATCACCCGCGTTAGTAAACACATAAACACGATCATGTTCTAAAAAGCGATCAACGATACTCGTGACTTGAATGTTTTCACTGTAGCCAGGTTGGCCTGCAACTAATGAACACATACCACGAATAAGTAAACGAATTTTTACTCCTGCGTTAGAAGCATCATATAATTTATCAGTGAGCTCTTTATCAACAAGATTGTTTATTTTTAAAGTAATGCCGCTTGGTAAACCGGCTTGTGCATTCGCAATTTCTTGGTCTATCAGTTCGTTGAGTCGAAGACGCGTGTTTTGTGGGGAAACCATTAAGTTTTCAAAGGTAACAGGTCGGTAAGGGTTTTCAATAAAGCTGAATACGCGGCGCACTTCATTGGTGATTTGTTCGTTCGCTGTCAGTAATGAGTAATCCGTATATAGGCGTGCTGTTTTTTCGTTAAAGTTACCTGTACCGATATGTGCGTAACGGACTATTTGTCCTTCTTCCATACGAGAAATAATAAATAGCTTAGCGTGGATTTTTAGGCCGGGGGCAGAAAAAATGACGTGTACGCCGGCTTCGGTTAGCCGCTTAGCCCAATGAATATTAGCCTCTTCATCAAAACGCGCTTGTAACTCCACGACGACCGTGACTTTTTTACCATTATGCGCGGCATGAATCACTGAATCGATAATCCGCGAGTCTTTAGCAACACGATAAATATTAATTTTGATTGATAAAACATTTGGGTCAAAAGACGCTTGCCTTAGTAATTCTAAGGTGTGCTCAAAAGTGTAATATGGATAATATAGCAATACGTCACGTTCCCGGATCGCATCAAAACCATTGCGGAAATTGTCAAACCAACGGTGACGTAAGCGAGGCAATGGTTTATTTAATAGGTTTTTATTTCCTTCATTAGGGAAATTAATAAAATCTTTAAAGTTATGGTAGCGTCCACCGGCAATTACCGAGTCATCATTGGATAACCCCAGTTTTTCTCGCAGTACTGCAACCATCTCATCAGGCATATCACGTTGATAAACAAAGCGAACCGGCTCCGCCGTTAAACGTTGTTTCAGTGTTGATGACATGATTTCAAGTAAGCTTGACTCCATTTCTGTGGCGATATCGTATTCCGCATCACGGGTCATTTTCATGGAATAGGCGTTTAATTCATCGTAATCAAAGAAGCCTTTGAAGATTTCATCAAGGGTATAACGCAAAATATTATCAATCAGAACCATTGATTTGCGGCGTTTTGGCATTTCAGGTGGCAAATTAACAAAACGTGGCACTTTATCTGAAGGGATTTCTAATAATGCATATTGCACATTGCCACTATTGATTATCTCAACAGCCAGATAGGTGTAGTCATCTTTTAAAAATTCAACCAAATTGGTATCTGGATTGATTAGGATAGGCGTAATATGCTGACGCAAATGTTGGCGAAAATATTGGCGTAACCAAATTTGTTGGCGTGGTGATATTTGACGCTCATTTATTAAAAATATTTGGTTACGTGCCATTTCTAACAGCAAGTCATTATACAGAATATCGAATTCTTGCTCTTGTTTAGCAACTTTGTTTTGAATACGTTTTAACAAGTGGCGAGAACCGCTCGCTGAACCGCGTTCTTCATTGATTAAAATACGCCGTTTTACATCGGCAAAACGCACTTTATAGAATTCATCTAGGTTATTAGAGTAAATGCCCAAAAAACGCATACGTTCAATAAGAGGATTTCGCTTATCCGCTGCTTCTTGTAGAACTCGTTCGTTAAAAGCCAGCCAGCTTAACTCTTTTTCGTGGTATAGACGTTCTTGGGACATCGTTACTCCATTGTGTGCGGATAGATCAATTTAAGTATAAGTACTCTACCTTTAACTAAACTTGCTGCTTGATCGTGGCATGTGGGCTAACAACACTCTCTGGATTTTCTGACAGCGCTTTGCTGGCAAAATATTGGTGTTGAAAAACACACATACGGATAGCAGTATGGTAGCGGCCATTGACGAAAAATTCGTCGATCAGTTCGCCTTCCGTGTGAAAGCCTAGTTTATTATAAATATGGATCGCTTTGATATTTTCTTTATCTACAATTAGGTAAAGTTTATATAAATTAAGCACGGAGAACGCATAATCCATCGCCAGCTTAGCTGCACGAGTTGCATAACCATGGCCTTGATGGCGGGGGGCAATGATAATTTGGAATTCAGAACGACGGTGAACATAATCAATTTCAACCAACTCCACTAGCCCGACTTTTTCACTATCATTTTCGACAATAAAGCGCCGTTCAGATTGGTCGTGAATATGCTTATCGTAAAGATCACTCAACTCAACAAAGGCCTCATAAGGCTCTTCAAACCAGTAGCGCATTACACTGGCGTTATTATCAAGCTGATGGATAAAAGCTAAATCTTCACGTTCAAGTGGGCGCAACCTAAACGGATGAACTTGCCCGGTCGTCATAGAACACCTCAATGTTAGTTATATACTCGTCATATTTTAAGTTGCAGCCTTGTTGACTAAGTTCATTTGCCGTCTAGCTGCACCTAGAATTATTCAGAGTAAGTACACGTTTATTATGGCAGAGCCTGAAGATAAATAAACGCAGTGAATTTAATTCCTATCTTTATAGGTAAGATAAGGATACCACTTATTTACGATAAAATAATGACACAACGCAGAGAGTGACGCCAAGTGGTGAAGATTAATCCATTTTGTGGCAAACAGGCAGGATAAGAACCGAAGTATAAGGCGTCATTTATCATAACTAAAATTGTCATGATACGATTGTTTTATAAACAATATTGAGCAATAAAAAATACGGGAGGCAAACACAGGGTATCAATGTTATCGCTGTTAAAACGGATGTTGAATATTTTAATTGAACGATATCTATTGTGTTTGCCAACCCGAATGTATAAATAGGATTATTGGTTTGCTCATAAATGATACAGGGGTTTATGACGATACCAAACATTCCTTATCATTATTGATACCTTTTTTATCGCGAGAAAAGATAATTAATTTCTATTAATTATATATTGAACGGCTTTATTGTTTTGAAAGTCGATAACCAGTTAATTAGCGCCCTTAGCGGCGGTGATCATCGCGTTAATATAATCAACCTGAGCGGCAAACGTGATACCTTGGTTATTTGACCCCAAAGTCCAAACGAAGAACCCACCATAATTATTGCTCGCTTGCCATTTAGCGCGAGCGATATTATTTGCCTGAGTTTCAACAAAACTTCCCGTTGGCCCCCACTGACTATTTATGGTGGTTCCGAGTATAACTTTCGATGGGTCTGCGACAGCTTGTGCGTAATTGCTCATAGCGACATCATATTTAAAATTCTGACCCGCGTCGTAAGCCATAACGTTAAAAAAGTCGAACGTATTTTTTCCAGCACTTAGGATCGGTAATACTTCACCATGATGGCTTGAGCGAGCAGTTTCCACATAGGAACACCCTTGAGTTACCGTCGCATCTGCACATTCAACAGGATCGGCACCTACATGATAGGTGGTTAAACTTAATAATTTTGTGCTTGACGCACTTCCTAGCTTTTGACGTACCAGTTGAGCGAGTGCTAATAAATTCGCATTTTCATCTGCTGTTAAACGTGCGGCTTTTTCAAAGTCAAAATCGATTCCATCCAATTGAATAGTGCCGACTTGTTGATATAGGCCATTAACTTTTTTGTATACAGGAAACGTTTGATTTAAGAGTTTGACTAAACCAGTAGCAACCAATTCACGACTTGCTGCGGTGTTAATTTTCTCCCAAATACCTTCATAGGTTTGTCCACCAAAGGCAACCATCACTTTTTTATTTGGATTGTCAAATTTGAATTGTGTCCACGTTAAATAAGATGAGCTGATCCAATAGCTATCAAAACTTGGCGTGGTCATACCGTCAGAGACCTGAATATTTCCTTGCGCATCCCATTGCCCAAAAGATAATATCAAGGTATCAACATTAGAGCGTGCTATTTCTACCTCTGCCAGTGATGGGATCCCCCAAGAGGTTAGATAGCTAATGGCTCTTTGGGTGGCTTGAGCGCTAAAAACAGGTTGCATTATTGTTGAACAACTTATTATAAGAGCAATCGTTAATTTTTTCATGGCATCACCTTTGGCTTGAACATTCAAATAATCGTTTGCTGCTAATTTCGTTAGCTTATACCAGCGTTGCATGTACTCTCATCAGCATCATTTTTGATAATAAGCAATTTAACCTAGGTAATTACTTAATTTTTTCATGGCAGAGTCATATTAAATTTAATATGTGATTGATAATGAGCTTGCAGAAGATAATGAGCTGAAATAAATTAAATGGTGGCTATTTATTACTATTTTTTCTAGCATAGAAAATTAATCAAACTAAACTAAGAGTTGCATTGCAATATGAAGCATAGTACCACTGAGTTTAATTTTAGCATTGATAATTGATGATTATTCATTAAAATCAAAATAATTAAGAGTATCTTTTATCATTTCCTTTGAAATCGATATTTGATTGAAATAATTGCCATGCTGAGCTACAAAAAAAGCTCAGCTGGCTGCACTATTAACCGGTTGAATACTTAATATTCTCTTCAGCTATTCATTATTACCGTATTTTTCAGTTTTTACAGCGTTCTCTTTAAGTAACTCCTCCATAGTGTAATCTTTACCATCAATATGATATGACACGAGGCCATTTGTTGAAGAAAGTGAATTATGGCTACTGTATTTAAACGGAATGATGATGTCACCTTGTTTATTAATCACACCCCAGTGATTATCTTTTTTTTACTAGGGCATAGCCGTTATCAAAATTACGCGCATTTTCATAATGTAACGGGATTACTTCATAACCTGTAGCATCAATAAAGCCATGCAGTTTATTACGTTCAACGTGGGTCATATCATCGCTGAATTCTTCTACTTTATCGTAGCCAAACAGTGTTAGAAAAATATCACCTTCAGAATTAAGAAAATAAAATTTTTTATCGAATGTATCCATTTTATCTTCAATAAAAAAACTAGGGCCAAAAAGAATGGTATTATTACCACCATTCTTTATTTTATACTCTGCTGCTGGGAGGAGCTGTGTACCTTTATCATTAATGATATGATACCCCTGTTTATCCTTATAATAGAAAAAACTTGATTGTTCGTCAGGAAAATCAAGTATATTGATTCTCAAATTTTCTCCTGAGAATAAGATAGGTTTTTCATTTTCAGTATTAAATAATAGAATCCCATTATCTTTAGCGATAACAAATGCATCATCAGATAGGCTAAAAATACTATTCATTTCTGTTACTCGATTTGCTTTTTTATTTTTTACATCTAACTGATATAACTGGTAATGAGAGACTTCATATTCATCACCGTCATCATTCGTTCTAGTTTCTATCGTTTTGGTAAAAAAGTAATTTGCGTTCAGGATATAAGGTTTAGCATTCCCATTGTTTAAAACTTCGTTACCATTCTGGTCAATAATATAAAATATTTCTGTTTTTAGATCTTTAACTACGGAGTATAACTTAAGATATTTCGGTGCAATAACAATGTTACGTTTTTCTTTTTCTGTACTTTTTACTTCGTGAATGGTTACAGTCGCTGGTGTACCATGGAACAAACAAGCCACCCGATATGTCATAGGTGCGTCTGTTTCTTGTTCAAAACGTTCGTAATATGCAGCAACTCGATGTATTAATTCATCTTTATTTTTATTATGGCTTTCTGATGCTTTTACTATACCATCTATATAACGGCTCATTTTATTGGCGAAATCTACACCGCCTTTTACACAGGCAGATGCAGATAAAATATTTCCATTTTTATCTGCAATATCTTCTCCTGCTATATTTAGATCACCATCTAAAGTGTAACTCAGAAAGTTTTTATCTTTTTTAGCCAGCTTCAAAGTAAAGTTTGGCTGTGTAATTTTTGGGGTATCAGTTGAAAGATGATATGTACCTAGCTCAGTAATATAGCTATATGTCACTTCTGCTGTTATATTTTTGACGGTCTTATTATTATCAAGACGTAATGCTTTTGTTTGTTTTCCATCTCTAATTTCTTCACTACCATCCATATAAGTGATTTTTTTTATGTTTATTACTGGTTGCTGCTTTGATGGCATTTCATCTACAATTAGATTAATAAATGAAGAATTGTAAAATAAGTCCTGATTGAATGATAGCGAGTTTATCATATTCTCAAAAGCCTGTTGGTACTCTGCTGGACTCAGAATACTATAATTTTTTTTATAATATTCTTCTGATTGTGGGATTTGAGTTCTCTCACTATATAAATCATCAGCCCTCCCCATTTTAGAAAATAAATCAAAGCTTTTTTTATCTTTTCTGATCTTTTCAATTGACTCTTCCAAATTAAGGCCATCTAATTCTGATGTTATATAATTTAATGACTCTTGAGAGGGTTCTGGTAACTGTTCTTCATATAATAACGACCAGAATACTCCACCTACGATGACAAGTAATATACCAAGGCTCGTGACAACCTTCTTTTTCATCAAAACTATCCTTATATGCTTATATTATGGTAATAGCTCATACCAGTAACAACTTATTAAAAAGTATCATAAAAATAGCTAGCTAAATAACTGTATTTTCTAGTACTGAACATTTTTATGATACAAATATAACATCCTAGGTATTATAACCTTGGGTTATCTGTCCCGAAATCCCCGCTGCATGATTGACAGTGATAGTGAGCACCATTCTAGATAGTATGCATTTTAATACGAATAAACTATTTATTGAAAAATAGATGAATTAGAGGGAGTTCAAATAACTAAATTTGATAAACAGCCCAACAAAAAGGGCAGAAATTATCTGCCCTTAATAAAATAGATTTTAAATAATTTATTAATGGTTAGTCATTAGCATAGCCATGCATCGGCAAGCATCTACCATCTAAATAAGCGTGGTTATCAGCCATTACTAAGCGCCCATCAACAAACCATTGTACGACCATTGGATAGATATTGTGTTCTTGTGCTTTAACGCGTTCGACAACATCTTCTTCCGTATCATCAGCAAAAATAGGTACTTTCGCTTGTAAAATAACCGGTCCGCCATCCAGCTCTTCGGTAACAAAATGTACCGAAGTTCCATGTTCACTATCGCCGTTTTCCATTGCTTTACGGTGGGTATGTAACCCCGGGTATTTAGGCAATAGAGAAGGGTGGATATTGAGCATTTTACCTGAGTAGTGTTTGACTAGGTCGGCAGTTAAAATGCGCATGAAACCCGCTAACACCACTAAATCAGGGTGGTAGTTATCGATCATTGCCATGAGAGCTGCGTCATATTGTTCGCGATCAGCAAATTCTTTTGCGCTCAATGATAGGGCTGGGATCTTGGCCTGTTGTGCACGAACCAACCCGTAGGCATCGGGTTGGTTGCTGATCACGGCGACAATTTGTGCCTGAAGACCATTGGCTGTTGCATCAATCAGTGACTGTAAATTACTGCCACTGCCTGATATAAGGACAACAATTTTCTTCATTAGCGGATAACAACCTGCTCTTCACCATTAGGTTGCTCAGCAATAACACCGATTTGCCATGCTTTTTCGCCTAATTGGTTCAGTAGGGTTAATGCCGCTTCAACTTCGCTTTGTGGCAGGGCGATGATAATACCAACACCACAGTTAAAAGTGCGGTACATTTCATGACGGCTGACGCTACCTGCGGTTTGCAGCCAGTCAAATACTGCTGGCCACTGCCAGCTGCTTTCATCAATTTGTGCCTGAGTATTTTCTGGTAATACGCGAGGAATATTTTCCCAAAAACCACCACCTGTAATATGGGCAATAGCATGAATATCACATTTCTCAATCAGCTCTAGCACATTTTTGACATAAATACGTGTTGGAGCCAATAGATGGTCAGCTAATGATTTCCCTTCAAGCTGAGTGGCTTCTGGATTGGTTTTGCTGACTTCAAGGATTTTACGAACCAGTGAATAGCCGTTTGAGTGCGGGCCGCTTGAAGCTAATGCGATCAGGGCATCTCCTGCGCTAACTTTGCTACCATCGATGATCTCAGATCGTTCGACGACACCAACGCAAAAACCTGCAACATCATAGTCTTCACCGTGATACATACCCGGCATTTCTGCGGTTTCACCGCCAACTAATGCACACCCTGATTGTTTACAACCTTCAGCAATACCGGTGATCACGCTTGCAGCGGTATCAACATCCAGTTTGCCTGTTGCGTAATAGTCTAAGAAAAACAGAGGTTCAGCGCCTTGGACGATTAGGTCATTGACGCACATAGCCACTAAGTCGATACCAATAGAGTCGTGACGTTTTAAATCCATTGCAAGGCGTAATTTGGTTCCTACACCGTCAGTACCGGAAACTAGAACGGGTTCACGGTATTTTTGTGGTAGGGAACATAGTGCACCAAACCCCCCCAGTCCTCCCATAACTTCTGGTCGGCGAGTCTCTTTGACCACACCTTTAATACGTTCAACCAATGCGTTACCTGCATCAATGTCAACACCGGCATCTTTATAGCTGAGAGAGGTTTTATCAGTCACTACGGCCCCCAAGGCAATTGTGTTGTAGAAAAATAAACTGCAATGCAGATTATTCTAACAGGCTAAGCAAACGTTTGCGATAGCTTTATTCAGGAATTAGGTCTAACATAAAAATGAGCTATTTCTGATTGTTTTGACATCAATCAAACTGAACCTAGTGGCATCTCGGGTAAAAAGAGTTATAATCCCGCGATTTTTTTGTGCGCTGGCGTCTAAAATAGTAGGAGAATTCCATGAAGATCGTTGAGGTAAAACACCCTCTCGTTAAACATAAACTCGGCCTGATGCGAGATCATGATATAAGCACTAAGCGCTTTCGTGAACTGGCCTCAGAGGTTGGTAGCCTACTGACTTATGAAGCAACTGCTGACCTAGAAACTGAGAAAGTGACGATAGAAGGTTGGTGTGGTCCTGTAGAAATAGAGCAAATTAAAGGGAAAAAAATCACCGTCGTTCCTATTCTGCGTGCAGGTATTGGCATGATGAATGGTGTTCTGGAAAGCGTTCCAAGTGCGCGTATTAGCGTAGTGGGTGTTTACCGTGATGAAGAAACATTTAAACCCGTTTCTTATTTCCAAAAATTAGTTTCAAATATTGATGAGCGTATGGCACTGGTTGTTGACCCTATGTTGGCAACAGGGGGCTCTATGATCGCAACTATCGATCTGCTAAAAAACGCAGGTTGTAAATCAATCAAAGTATTAGTTTTGGTTGCTGCTCCTGAAGGTATTGCTGCATTAGAAGCGGCTCACCCAGATGTTGAATTATATACCGCGTCTATTGATGAATATTTAAATGAAAACGGGTATATCGTTCCAGGGCTAGGTGATGCTGGCGATAAGATATTTGGTACTAAATAAATAATTAGCCGACTTTAGAAGTCGGCTTTTTTTTAATAAAAAAACACTATACTTTAACGAATTCAAGATGCAGATAACCAATAACTCTGCGTCTAGAAGGGTGACGAGTATAAAGGGGATGAAAAGAAATGACACGCCGTGCGATCAGCGTTGAAGAAAGACCACCGTTGCTACAAACTATACCGTTAAGTTTTCAACATTTATTCGCCATGTTTGGTGCAACCGTTATTGTACCGATATTATTTGGGGTGAACCCAGCCACAATCTTATTGTTTAACGGTATTGGTACGCTGCTTTATTTATTTATCTGTAAAGGAAAAATTCCTGCATATTTAGGATCCAGTTTCGCCTTTATTTCTCCAGTAATGATATTACTGCCACTCGGCTATGAATTGGCTCTTGGCGGTTTTATTATTTGCGGGGTGTTATTTTGTTTGGTGGCTCTGATTGTTAAAGTTGCAGGAAGAGGGTGGATTAACGTTATGTTTCCCCCTGCTGCAATGGGGGCGATCGTCGCGGTGATTGGTCTCGAATTGGCACAAACTGCGGCTAGCATGGCCGGTTTATTACCAAAAGAAGGAGCGCCGGTTGATACAAACACGTTAATTATTTCGATCACCACGCTTTCAATCACGATTTTATGTGCAGTAGTATTTCGGGGTTTTCTGTCTATTATTCCTATTTTAATCGGTTTTTTAGCAGGTTATGCCTTATCTTATTTTATGGGGATCGTCGATTTTACCCCTGTTATTGAAGCGCCATGGTTTGCTGTTCCAACCTTTTATACCCCACGTTTTGAATGGTTTGCTATTTTAACTATCTTGCCTGCGGCGTTAGTCGTGATTGCAGAGCATGTTGGCCACTTAGTTGTGACTGCAAATATCGTTGAACGTGATTTGATGAAAAACCCAGGCTTACACCGTTCAATGTTTGCGAATGGTTTTTCTACCGTCATTTCAGGTTTCTTCGGCTCAACACCAAATACGACTTATGGCGAAAATATTGGGGTTATGGCAATCACTAAAGTTTACAGTACTTGGGTAATTGGTGGTGCGGCTATCATTGCTATTCTCCTATCCTGTGTAGGTAAACTAGCCGCAGCGATTCAATTAGTGCCAACTCCTGTGATGGGTGGGGTATCGCTATTACTTTATGGCGTAATTGGTGCATCGGGTATTCGTGTATTAATCGACTCTAAAGTTGACTATAACAAGCCTCAAAATTTGATTTTGACTTCAGTGATTTTGATCATTGGTGTTAGTGGCGCTGTGATTAGTATTGGTCAGGCAGAACTAAAAGGTATGGCATTAGCAACGATTGTTGGTATCGCGATGGCATTATTATTCCGCTTTATTACTTTTATTCGTCCTGAAAAACAGTTTGTGACTTCAGATCTCGAAGAAGTCGATACGCATTCGAAGAAATAAAAGTGCGAAACAGTTGCCGATGTGATGAAAGCATCGGCAATCAGATTTCTTGCTGTTCATCTATCTTTGCAATTTATGGTAAACTTATCAGCGTTAATTGTTTTGTACAGCCAGAGGTGCTTCTGAACACACCATCGCAGCTTTCACTACCACTATATCTACCGGATGACGAAACGTTTGCCAGCTTTTATGCAGGGGAAAATGAAGCGTTGCTTTCTGCGATCAAGCTCGCTATCCATCAGCCACACGGTAGTTATATTTATTATTGGTCTCGTGAGGGGGGCGGTAAAAGTCACCTATTGCATGCGGCTTGTGCTGAGCTATCCGAGCAGGATATTGCAGTTGGTTACGTTCCACTCGATAAGCGAGCCTACTTTGTCCCTGAAGTGCTTGATGGCATGGAACATTTATCATTAGTGTGCATTGATAACATTCAGTGTATTGCCGGTGATCCTGAATGGGAAATGGCGATTTTTAACCTATATAATCGTATTTTAGAAATTGGCAGAACCTGTTTATTAATAACCGGTGATCGACCACCAAGACAAATTGACCTCTCGCTGCCTGATCTCGCATCTCGGCTCGATTGGGGGCAAATTTATAAATTACATCCATTGAGTGATGAAGACAAAATTTGTGCGCTGCAATTGCGCGCGCGAATACGTGGTTTTGAATTACCTGAAGATGTGTGCCGGTTTGTTTTAAAACGCTTAGATAGAAAAATGGGGACGTTGTTTGATATTTTAAATCGACTGGATCACGCATCAATTGTTGCGCAACGTAAACTGACTATTCCCTTCGTAAAAGATATTCTTCAGTTATAGAACAATTAGAATGAATAAATAGTCCACCTCACTCCATAATTAAAGTGAGGTGGTGGGATATTATAATATGTCTAATACTTGTTCTGGTGGACGTCCTAGTTTGACTTTTTTGCCGTTTACCACGATAGGGCGTTCAATTAACTTAGGATTTTCATGCATGGCATGCAAAAGTTGTTCTTGCGTTAAAGACTCATCCTTTAGATTGAGTTCTTTATACAGATCTTCTTTGGTGCGCATTAATTGGCGCGCATCAGTGAAACCTAATGATTTTAAGAGCTGTTTCAAGTCAGCGATGCTTGGTGGTGTTTTTAGGTATTCAACAATCGTGGGTGTGATCCCTTTAGATTCTAATAGCGCCAGAGTTTCGCGGCTCTTAGAACAACGAGGGTTATGATAGATTTTGATCGTGTTCGTCATCGTTATGATCCCTTACGGTTTAGCTTTACTGTCTCTTAATTGTAATTTTCTTAATTCATCGATACGTGCATCATAGCGTTGTTGTTCATAGCTACCTAAGCGACTCTTTCTACTAGCCTCGGTAAGATAATTAACGGCATTATCATAGTTACCCCGTAACGCCATACCTTCGGCATAGGCGGCAAGCTCTTCTGTACGCTTACCTTGTTTAGCCGATGCTTCGGCTAATAAATCCCAACCATTAGGATCATCGGGGTAATTAAAGGTATACCTATTTAGCAATGAAGTTGCTTCAGCAAGCTGCTTATTGTTGATTAAAGCATTTGCTAAATTGATTTGTAGCACTGGATTATTTGGCGATTTTTTCAATGCATTTTGTAAGCGAGTAACGGCTTGGCCTGCACGACGCTGTTCAATATCCAAATCTGTCATGCTATCGATAAACCATGGATTATCAGGTTGTTTTTCTAGCAAGCTACTGACAATTTTAGTGGCTTCAGCATACTTTTTATCTTGAGATAATTTCAAAGCACGCCCATATTCTGCAGCCATACGCTCTTGGGCGGTGCCCTTACTATAATTTTCTATGATCTGATCTAAAGCATATTGTTGGCCTGAAGTATACATAGATAAAATGCGTACACGAGCTAACATAAAATCTTCGGAAGAAGGCACCTTTAATTTGGGATACTGATTGGAACGGTTACGTGCATCTGCCAAACGGCTGTCAGGCAATGGGTGAGTTAGCAAAATTTCAGGGGGTTTTGACATATAACGAGTTTGATCTGACATCACTTGCATAAAGTCAGCCATTGCGTGAGGGTCAAAACCAGAGCGTCTGAGAGTCTGTAAACCGATACGATCCGCCTCTTGCTCATTGGCTTGGGTGAAACTGATCATGCCTTGTTGCATGCCAGCAAAAGTACCCGTTAAAGCGGCAAATCCTGCTTGGGGGTTTGCCATTACCAATAATAATGAACCAATCGTGCCAGCAATCGCTAATGGCGTTGTGCTTTTTTGGTCTTCCATCATACGTGCTAGATGACGCTGGGTAACGTGTGAGATTTCATGCGCCATAACTGACGCTAATTGGCTTTCGTTTTGGCTATAACGAAACAGTGCCGAATGCAGTACTACATTACCACCAAAGTAGGCATAGGCGTTAATATTAGGGTTATTCACCAAATAGAACTTGAAGGGGGTTTTAACCGAATCGGCATTCTTAACCAACCGCATACCCAGTTTATTAATGTACTGGTTAAGAAGAGGGTCATAAATCAAGGGTGTACTGGCGCGAATTTGTCGGGTGATAGCATCACCCATAATAATTTCCTGATTGATGCTTAATGTCCCACCAGCAGTTGTGCCGATGTCGGGGAGAGTATCTTCAACTGCACTGAAGGCGGGTAATACAGCGCCGTTGACACATGCAGCTATCAATAAAACCATAAGTGGATTTTTCAGTTTTTTATTCATGAAACAATGGCATCCCGTACAACGATGAATTTTGAGATCAATCTATGATAGCAAATGCTACCGTAATGTCTGTTAATTGGTATAATTTTCGCTAATTTAGGAACTGTCTTTAATGCATCAATTTCCAAGGAGCTAACTAATGCTGGAAATGTTATTACAATGGTATCGGCGCCGTTTTGCTGACCCACAGGCTGTTGCACTATTCACACTGTTGATTGTCGGCTTTGCGATCCTATTTTTCTTCAGCAGCATTTTAGCTCCTTTATTAGTGGCATTAGCACTTGCTTATATACTTGAATGGCCAACGCATTTTCTTGAACGATTAGGCTGCTCACGTGTCGTGGCTGTTAGTATTATTTTGACCTTGTTTGCTGGAATTAGTGCCATGGTTATTTTAATTATTGCACCAACGGCATGGCAACAAGGAATAAATCTTGTTGGCGATTTACCGAATATGGTCAATCGGTTTAACGAGTTTGCTCAAACATTACCAGAGCGTTACCCTGCATTAGTTGATGCCGGTATCATTGATATGATGGCTGATAACTTACGGAGTCGCTTATCAGGAATGGCTGAATCAGTGGTTAAAATGTCAGTTGCTTCCTTGATAGGGGTATTTACCTTGGCAATTTATGTTGTTTTAGTACCATTAATGATGTTTTTCTTAATGAAAGATAAACAAAAAATCATTAATAGTGTACAAAAAGTGCTACCAAGAAATCGTTTGTTGGTCGGTAAAGTCTGGGTTGAAATGAACCAACAAATTACTAACTATTTACGTGGTAAAGCCACTGAAATGGTGATTGTCGGTATTTGTACTTATGCAGGTTTTGCCTATTTTGATTTACGTTACTCGGTGTTATTGTCTGTGCTGGTGGGGGTATCCGTTTTGATCCCTTATATTGGCGCGGTGGTTGTTACGATCCCTGTTGTGCTTGTAGCTTTATTTCAATGGGGTATAGGAAGTGATTTTTGGTCTCTGATTGTGGTTTATCTTATTATTCAGGGCTTAGACAGTAACTTAATTGTGCCGTTATTATTCTCTGAAGCTGTAAACTTGCATCCATTGGTGATTATTTTATCTGTAGTCATTTTTGGTGGATTATGGGGTTTTTGGGGCGTGTTTTTTGCTATCCCCCTCGCAACGCTGATTAAAGCCGTGATCAATGCGTGGCCAGAAGAAACATTAGAGAGCCAACCAAAACAAGAATAATAGGTTAACCAATAAGATAAAGCGGGAAATAAACTTCCCGCTTTGTACGCTATTTTAGATGAGGAAAGTTTCTCATCAGTCGCTATTAAGCGTTTGCGTTTAAGTATTCAAGAACAATTTCATGGTGATTACTGGTTTTGAAATTGTCGAATACATGTTCGATAGTTCCATTTGCATCAACAAGGAAGCTAATGCGGTGGATACCGTCATAGGTTTTACCCATGAATTGTTTTTCACCCCAAACACCAAATTGTTCACACACTTGGTGATCTTCATCTGATAATAGCGTGAAGTTGAGCATTTCTTTTTCAGCGAAACGAGACAATTTTTCGGGTTTATCGGTGCTAATGCCTAAAACTTCAACACCTTTTTGCTTAAGTGTATCCATTTCATCACGCAATCCACATGCCTGAACAGTACATCCAGGCGTCATGGCTTTAGGGTAGAAGTAAACTAATACGCGTTGACCCTGATAATCTGAAAGATTGATGATTTCACCATCTTGGTCAGGAAGGCTAAATTGAGGCGCCTTATCACCGGCTTTCAATGGGTTCATTACATATATCTCCGTTAACTCTGCATTTTGGGATTATTAACAATGCTTATGTTGCCTTTAGCATTGAGCATTGTACATAGTTGTTGAAATTTATTTTTTATAATTAAGCCATTATCATCCAATGGATGATGTGCTGTAATTTGAATTTCAAGCTGAGCCGGCGCATCATGACTTGCAGGCTGTGTTTTTGATACTAACTCCGCAATATTACATTGTTGAGTGGTAAACAAATTTGTAAATTGTTCTACGATGCGAGGTGCATCATCGACCACGACATTCACTGTTACCGTTGACGGGTAGTCGGTGGTTTCTACGCTTTGTGTTCGCTTCATCACAA
Organism: Providencia sp. PROV236; assembly: GCF_033676985.1. Lineage (NCBI taxonomy): Bacteria > Pseudomonadati > Pseudomonadota > Gammaproteobacteria > Enterobacterales > Morganellaceae > Providencia > Providencia sp. PROV236. The sequence goes on from NZ_CP096297.1 coordinate 2,047,360, forward strand.
TTAACAACTCTAGTTCAGCCCCTTTTAATGGCAGAGTGGCCTCTATTTGTGCAATTGCATTCCAACTCCCTGAAAGCATCATAATAAAGGTGAACTCTTTACCGAACATCGCTAAGCGGCTGTCTTCGATATTGCAATCACATTCGCTCACAAGGCGTGTAATTGTATTCACAATGCCCGGACGATCGGTTCCCAGCGCGGTAATAACAAGAAATTGCTGTTCGGTCTTAGGCAAAGTCGTTTCCTTCATATTTTTTATTCTCAGGTCGCTTTTTACTCAATAATTTAAGGAGCAAAATCGACAGGTTGATGATGGTAAGGAAACCATAAAAATAACAATCTGCCAAGAGGGCAGATTCACTCTTGCGAGGAATGATCGAGAATTATTACTTCTGTTTAAGTTATTCAGAGCGGTATTAACAAAATTCATTAAAAACCTGCGTTTGGGTGGTTTTCTTCTTTGAAATGAAAACGTACCATGGAGTCTAAACTATTTAGGGGGTATAGCTATGTCTCATTCAAACACAAACTATAAAGAGTTTTTAACTGGCAGTATTGTTGCAGTCATTACACCAATGGATTCAAAAGGGCGTTTGGATAAACAAAGCTTGAAAAAATTGGTGGATTACCATGTTGAAAGTGGTACTTCTGCGATTGTGTCTGTTGGGACGACTGGCGAATCAGCAACACTAACACATAAAGAACATGTGGATGTGGTTAATGCGACATTGGAACTGGCTGATGGGCGTATTCCGATCATTGCAGGAGCAGGGGCGAATGCGACCGCGGAAGCTATCTCTCTGACTGAAGAGTTTGAAAATTCAGGCGTTGTTGCTTGCCTGACAGTCACACCTTATTATAATAAGCCTTCACAAGAAGGATTGTATCAACACTTTAAAGCTATTTCAGAGAACACGAGCTTGCCTCAAATCCTCTATAATGTACCATCACGCACAGGGTGTGATTTATTGCCTGAAACGGTGGGACGTTTAGCAAAATTGGCGAATATTGTGTCAATTAAAGAGGCAACAGGGAACTTAGCAAGGGTTCATCAAATCAAAGAACTGGTTGATGACAATTTTGTTCTGCTCACAGGTGATGATGCAACCGCATTGGACTTCATGCAATTGGGTGGTCAGGGCGTTATTTCTGTTACGGCTAACGTTGCGGCCGCACAAATGGTAAAAATGTGTGACTTAGCGCTTGCGGGCAAATATACTGAGGCTCGTGAATTAAACAAAATCCTGATGGGTTTGCATCATCAGTTATTTGTTGAGCCTAATCCAATTCCAGCGAAATGGGGCTGCCACCGCCTTGGTTTGATTGCTGACGATACGTTGCGGTTACCAATGACACCGTTAACTGAGTCAGGCCAACAGAAAGTGGAAGCGGCACTGAAACTCGCTGGGTTACTGTAAAATTTAGGGAATTTTAATGGCAACATTATTGCAAAAATCGAAGGTTATGAAGGTTGCTGGCCTGTCACTTGTGGTGTTACTGGCAGCCTGCTCCAGCGATCAGCGCTATAAACGTCAGGTCAGTGGTAACGAGGAATATCTCGATGCCGCGCCATTGAAAGTGTTAAATGTACCACAGGGAATGACGTTACCATTGCAAAATGGCGAATATGAGCTCCCTAAAGTCACCTCAACGGGACCGGTGGGTAAAGCACTGGATATTCGTCCTCCAGTATTGTCGATTTCGCAGTTAGCGGGCTCACGTACTGAAGATAGTGCTGAAGCAAGTCGTTTGTTGCTTGATAATACACCTGAAAATAGCGCGTTATGGTCACAAGTTACGTTAATTTTAGAGCAACGTGGTATCCCAGTGACATCGAAAGATGATGGCTCACATTCTATTGAAACCGATTGGGTGAAATGGGAACGTGCTGATGAAGATGTACCGCTAGAAAGCCGCCATAAAGTGACTGTACAGCCACAAGGTGGGCAGATTGCATTAACTGTGACTAATTTAGGCTTGCGTCAAGGGGCAGAGACTATCACTGACCAAGCTGAAATCCAGCGTTACAATAAATTATTGCTCAATGAATTGACTGATAGCCTATACGCGCTGCGTGATACGTCAAATAAAAATAGTATCCAAAGTGCTTATGGCATTATTGATGTTCAGTCTGGTAGTGATGCCACTGGCTTACCTGTGGTTATCGTTCGTGCACCGTTTGATGCTGTTTGGGAACGTTTACCTCATACCTTAGAAAATGTGGGTATGAAGGTTGGTGACCGCAGCCGTTCAACAGGTTCAGTGATGGTAACTTATAAAGGGTTAAGCAGCTCCGAATGGCAGAACTTAGGTGTTGATGATCCTTCTGTTCCAGAAGATGACTACAAAGTTCAAGTCGGTGATTTAAACAACCGCAGCAGCTTACAGTTTATCAATACTAAAGGTGTACCATTAACTCAAAAACAAAATGATGAAATGGTTGCTGCATTAAAAGCGGCTTTTAGTAAAGTCGGCAATAAATAATTTATCTCTTAAGCCGTAACTCATGTGTTGGGTTACGGCTTTTCTATTGCGTTTATCGCGCTTTCTTTCCTTTCTGTTCTTTAAGTTTCACCCCCTCGCCAAATGGACAAAAAACCAGTATTTACGCCTAAGTAATCGTTTGCGTCTGTAGGTGAATTTTATTATCATTATTCGGTAGGCTAGATAATGATGCTTTAATGAATTATAGCTCTATATACAAACTAATGCCGGCAAGTGAATGAATGGCTAGCGGTGTAGGTAATTATGTGGTTGGTGCAAGTCAGTGCAGTCAACATGATTGCAACCTACAAGATGACAGGTATAAACAGAACAGAAAATTAACAATGAATTGCGACATTCTACTGTTACTTATCTGGATCTGCGCAAGCGTTGATACCTTAATTGAATAATCACATCTCTGGAGTGTGTAAGATGCAAAAGAAAGCTGAGTTGTATCGTGGTAAGGCTAAAACGGTCTATACCACAGAGGATCCTGACCGTTTGATTCTGGAATTCCGTAATGATACATCAGCACTCGATGGGGAGCGCATCGAGCAGTTTGACCGTAAAGGGATGGTAAACAATAAGTTTAATCATTTTATTATGAGTAAGCTGGAAGAAGCTGGCATACCAACGCAAATGGAAGCTTTACTGTCAGACACTGAAGCGTTAGTCAAAAAATTGGAGATGGTGCCAGTAGAGTGCGTTATACGTAATCGTGCCGCAGGCTCTTTGGTTAAACGCCTTGGTGTTGAAGAAGGCATGGTATTAAACCCACCATTATTTGATTTATTCCTAAAAGATGACGCTAAGCATGACCCAATGGTCAATGACTCTTACTGTGAAACGTTTGGCTGGGTTAATCAAGAAAACTTAGCAGAAATGAAACGGTTAAGTTATAAAGCTAATGACGTATTATCAAAAATTTTTGCAGATGCAGGGCTGATCTTAGTCGATTTCAAACTGGAATTCGGTTTGTTTAACGGGAAAGTTGTTTTGGGTGATGAGTTCTCTCCGGATGGTAGCCGCCTGTGGGATAAAGAAACACTCAATAAAATGGATAAAGACCGTTTTCGTCAAAGCCTTGGCGGTTTAATCGAAGCTTATGAAGAAGTTGCTCGCCGTATTGGTGTGAAACTGGATTAATTTTTACATTAATTAATGTGTTAACAGCCCTAATTAGGGCTGTTTTTTTATTATTCAGCGCCACAATTTATACGCTGATCTAGCATTTTACAACCCGCTATTGCCGATGGGTTAACGGCTTTATTTTGCTCTGACAACCACAATTCTAATTGAGTAGAAGCGGAAGGTAATGCATGACCCAGTTGACGATTTTCCTGCCCATATTCAATCAATTGATTATTCAAAAATACAAAATGGAGTAGAGTTTGAGGTTTTTGGGTATACATCGAGTAGGTGGTAGTTTGCTGTGTTGCTAAATCAGTGGGAGGCCCCATCAACTCGATAACTTGCTGTTGATTCATATCGATTGTAATAGCATTGAGATCTGGCTTGGTTGCACAACCAGCGATAAAGAATAGCGTAGTCATTATGATACAAGCTTGATAGATAACACGCATGTTAAGTGACTCAGTGATCTATATTGGTTATGCGATTAGATCATAAAAACAGCGTTAAATCTATCTTTGATCTCGTTGGTTTAAACGAGCAAAATTGTTTGCCCAATGTTCAGGTGTATTCTCTAATTGTATATTTAATGCATGACTTAATGAATAGAGTGTTGGCGCAGGCAGTAGCGAATCAGGCTGTAAATCGGTGTGACATAATATTTTTTCAGGGGAGCCATCGGCGATTAATTTACCAGCGGATAAATGAAGCACACGTTGAAAATTACGCGCTACAAAATCAAGATCATGACTGATGGCTAAAACGGCACAGCCAATATCTTTTTGTACTGCGAGCCAATTTTCAAATCGAGTTAACCAAAGCGTATCAAAATCACGACTTGGCTCATCTAGGAGTAATATTTTCGGGCGTACAGCACTCAGGCATGCAACAGCCACCATACGCTTTTGACCTGCATTGAGATCTAAAGGGTGATGATCTGCAACATCTTCTAAATGACATATTTCTAAAGCGTCTGCGATGCGCTGATTCATTTCTTGTTTGGATATTTTTAGCCGTTTTAGTCCAAAAGCAATTTCTTGCTTAACACTGCTATGAAAAACTTGCTTTTCAACTTCTTGAAATAAAATGCCAATTTGAGTTGCCCGCTGTGTCGCACTGAGTTTCGAGATCAAATCTCCATTCAGCTGTATTTGCCCTTGTCTTGGTTGTAATAAACCCGCAGCCAAACGCAACAATGTTGATTTTCCTGCGCCATTATCACCCACTAGTGCAACCTGCTCGCCAGCAGTAATCTTGATAGAGAGTTGTGTTAGGGTATCTTGAATCGTATTCGGCCAGCGAAAGTACAGATTTTCAAATCGCAACATACTTGTCCTTTAAAACATGTAATAACTCATCGTCATTGTTTGGGATATTAATATTCCAACCATGTTGATTGATGAGGTAGCCAAGGGCGCGCCATGCATCAGGCATGTTAACAGTTGACTGTGCTGCGGCAAAAACGCGCTGTCGATCGATACTGGCGATAGTTTTTCCTGCATCAAGTAGCATGACTTGTTGGCAAAAGCCAAATGCAGGTAGCAAATGGCGCTCAAATAGGATCACACTACAGCCGGTTTTGTGTGTGTAATTCTTTAAGTTAATCAACAGTGAGTGGGTTGCTTTTGGCGTTAAACGGCTAAATGCTTCATCGAGTAATAATAATTTAGGTTGCATGGCGAGGGCACTAGCGATAACAACACGTTGAGCCTCGCCACCGGATAGCGTGCTTGGGTGACGATGACGCAATGTTTCACAGTGCGTGAGCGCTATTGCTTCATCAACTCGTTGATAAATTTGTTCTTCAGGTATTCCTTGATTTTCAGGTCCAAAGGCAATTTCCTGTTCAACGCTAAAGGTGCAGCCAGAGAGTTGCAGCTGTGGTGATTGTTGGATCAGTTGTCGTTGTGTACTAAGAGTGACTAAATTCCCTTCGGTAAGCGGTAGAGAAAACACGTCTCCAGTGCCTGTTAGTTCACCACTCATTAACTCTGGCAACCAACCACAAAGTAATTGAGCTAATGTACTTTTACCACTGCCATTACCACCGAAAATACCCAGCCATTCGCCCTCTGTTAATTGAATATCGATGGGGCCCAGTATCGATGTGTTTGCTGTTTTCGGTGTAAAAGAGAGTTGCTGTAAATTTACCACCACCACCGGATCCCTCCTTCAACTAACATGATGATTAACAACGAGTAGCGAGTGATAGTTTGCAAATAACTATCTTTAGGCGCATTCAGTGTAGTACGTTGACGAATAAGGCGAAAACTACGCATGTCTAACGCAGCGCCACGAATGGCTAAATCATTGAGTGTTTGGGTAACTAATGGCAGTAGCACAGCAGGTAAAGAAACTAGTTTCTGCCAAATGTGACCATCAAGAGGTACACCTCTAGCCAGTTGCGCTTCTTTGATACTGGCTAATTGCCTTTGTAGTTGCTCAATAAATAATAGTGGCCCTGATAACAAATAGGAGAAACTAGGCGGTAAGCGGCTAGCAAAGAGGGCTCTAATAAAGTTTTCGGTAGGAACGTATTGTAACCATATCTGAGCACTGCTGGCGATCGCTAATAGCCTTAACCATAGGGTCAAGGCTTTTTCTTGTTGAGTGATCGCAGGGAATGCTCCTGTGATCCAATAACTCAGCCAACCGCTATGGATCAGCCATAATCCACATGCCATGGGTAGCATTACCCATACAACAAAACGCCAACGGTGGCGAGCGGCTTTCCAAATCAGTAATAATATCAGTACCAATGCATTCATCACGAGCAATGGCCAGCCAAGGGGTAATAATACCACGGTAAAACTGAACCAAACCCATAACGTTAGCGAGGTAAATGGGTGCATATTCACCGTACTCTCGCCATATGCGGAAAATTTTGCTGGGCACGTAGAGGCAATTGGCGGACTAACAGCCAAGCGACAATGGCCGAAAATATCTTGTCTGTAATATTGGCGCCGAGTACCGTAATCGCCACCGATTCCAATAAGTTTTCACCGACAGCATGGAAGTAAGCAACAAAAAAGTCAGCACCGCTGCCTGTTGTACCAGCAAATAAATAGGTGCGGATCGGCACTGCAACTAACATCAATGCTAAGGTGATGACAACCCCGGAAAGAATGACACGAGGTAACGTGCGAAAGCCCCCAACATGAGCTAATAGACCCGCGCTTAAGCCTATCATCATGGCAACAGGGGCGAAGGCTGCGGCGATAGGGCCACTTAATAATCCCCACAGTAAATTGGTTAATAAACCCGTTAATACGGCGATCCAAGGGCCTGCAAGTAACGCGCAAATAAGTGTGCCGATAGAATCTAAAAATATGGGAAGTTTAATCATTGAGCTAATTTGACCACCGATCATATTAATAGCAATAGAAAAAACGATCAGTACCAAGGTACGGCTAGAAAGAATAGGGGATTTTGACATGAAAAATTGGATCCTTAGGGATAAAGAATATTGAATTTACTGAGTAAGACGTGCTGAGACGACTAACTCTTCATATCCAGATAATTCACAGTTTGCACGGGTAAAGGTGAGATCTTCTAATTCACCAATAATTAACTCTAAAGTCGTTCTAACGGTACATCCAGGCATCATATGACCGCCTTTCATATCACCATTATCATCAGATATTGCTAAATGAAGGTGCTCGCCTTCGGCATCTAATGTGCCAATTAATGAAACTATTTCATATTTGCCAATAAATTGTTTTGTTTCATCACGTCCTGCAAATCGTAAATTAACGTTAGTTAAACTTCCGACACATCCGGCAATGAAGGCGGCCTTTAAATTATTTGATGTAATAAACTGACGTAGAGCAGGTATGACATCTTCTTCGGGACGTAAGCGCAGAGCTAAATAACGTATATTGGAGGAGCCTGACAGTTGGTGTGTATTCATGTGAATAGCCCTAAACTATATATAATATAAATATGGCATGTTTTATTCATCTGCCAAAATGCTGGAAAATCATAAGTTATGATTATTTTATATTTAGATCCGATTATTGTAAGCAACAATCAACGAGATATCAGTAACGAAGTGTTTTCTTTTGCATATACACATAAAATTGCGTTTAATTTTTGTTAGGGACTAAATCATTAGCTGTAAAATAGTTAGTTTTATTCAAAGGTAGACGAAAATAGGCAGTTGTTATCAATGATTATGGCGTATATAAATAAAAATAATTAAATCAATAACCCCGATTTTAGGTTTAAACTGCAATTTAACCCTATATCTGTTTATAAGAGAGGTGACTATGCGTTGGCAAAACCGTCGTCGAAGCGACAACATTGAAGATAGAAGATCCCAAAATTCATCAACAGGCTTTCGGGGAACTGGCGGTGGGATGCGTATTCCTTTACGGGGGAAAAGTGGCATCGTGATCTTAATTGTAATTGTGGTGGCGGGTTATTATGGTGTTGATCTTACTGGATTAGTGACAGGTGAACCAATAGGAAATACCACCTCTCAACAAACACAACGAAGCGCAGCCAGCCCGCAAGAAGAACAATTAGCCGATTTTACCTCAGTGATGTTGGCTTCAACAGAAGATGTATGGCAAGCAGAATTTAAGCAAATAGGTAAGCAATATCAACAGCCTAAATTGGTTATTTATCGTAACGGTACATCGACAGCGTGTGGCCAAGGCCAAGCGTTTATGGGGCCGTTTTATTGCCCAGCAGATAGTAAAGTCTATATTGACCTTTCATTTTACAATGATATGAAAACAAAACTCGGTGCTGGTGGTGAATTCGCTCAAGGTTATGTTGTTGCACATGAAATTGGTCATCATGTACAACATCTATTAGGCATCGAGCAGCAAGTGAGAAAGTTACAACAGGGTATCAGTGAGAAAGAAGCCAATAAATTGTCAGTGAAATTAGAACTTCAAGCGGACTGTTTTGCGGGGGTATGGGGACACAATATGGATAAAGAGGGTATCTTGGGCGATGGTGATCTGCAATCGGCTCTTAATGCCGCACAAGCAATTGGTGATGACAGGTTACAGCAACAGAGCCAAGGCCGCGTGATCCCTGATAGTTTTACACATGGTACTTCACAACAACGCTATTACTGGTTTAAAAAAGGTTTTGATACAGGTGATATAAATAGCTGTAATACGTTTTCCGCTCAAAACCAATTTTAAAGAGCGGTATAAATGAAAGTATCAATAAATAGCAGGTTAGGTTTGCTTCTTGTATTGTGAGTGAATAACATTAATCGTCTTTTTATTCATTGTTGTTTGTATCACAGGGAATATTGTATGAGTCAAGTTGACCCAACTTTGATTATTTTATTGGTTTTAGCTGGCCTTGGGATCATTAGTCATAACATGACGGTAACATTAGCCATGTTATTTTTATTGGTTGTACGTATCACGCCATTGAACAATTTTTTTCCTTGGGTTGAGAAATATGGGCTGACAATTGGTGTTTTAATACTGACAATCGGGGTCATGGCGCCGATCGCCAGTGGTAAAATCTCCGCCCACGATGTGTTTGGATCATTCTTAAATTGGAAATCGATCTTGGCTATTGTCATTGGCATATTGGTTTCTTGGTTGGGAAGCCGTGGCGTAACGTTAATGTCACATCAACCTTCGACAGTCGCTGGTTTATTGGTTGGTACAGTGATTGGTGTCGCACTGTTTCGAGGGGTACCTGTGGGGCCATTGATTGCCGCAGGGATCTTGTCATTATTAATTGGTAAATCTTAACCTTAGTATGACTCACTCACTTTCTGAAATTTGTGTACAGCTGAATACCATTGGGCATCGACGCTTATTCGTCCTATCTGGGGAAACGCAGTGGATTGATGACAAGTTAAATGATATTCGATCATCCATATTAGGTGATTGGATAACTATCTCCCCCTCAATCAGTCAGGGCCTCGCTGGGAGCCAAGCACACACTTTGTTAGGCCAAGAATTCTTGCATGCTATTTTTGATGCAAGAGAGGGGTTGCATTGTGAAGCCTTAGCAATATTAGCAGGTACCTTGAAAGCGGGCAGTCTATTGGTTCTGTGTACGCCTCCACAAAATCAATGGGCGGCTACGCCGGATAATGACAGTTTACGTTGGAATGAACAGGGAGGTATGATTGCGACCCCTAATTTTGTTCATCACTTACAGCGGACAATTAATCTACAGTCTGAGGTTTTAATTTGGCAACAAGGTGATGAGCCTCATTTTTGTTTATTGCAAGATGATTCACCTTGGCAACCACCATCAGGTCAAGCGACACCTGCACAGCAACACGCACTAGAACAGCTATTATCAGCCGATCTAGGGGTTTGGGGGGTAATTGCATCGCGAGGAAGAGGGAAATCAACCCTTGCAGGCATGTTGATCCGTGGTTGGCAAGGCGAATGTTGGTGTTGCGCACCATCAAGAGCAGCAACACAAACACTCGAACAATATGCGGGAAACTCCTTGGTGTTTTGGTCGCCTGATGAATTACTTCACTACTGCAATAGCGGTGGAGAGATAAGTGCAGATTGGCTAGTTATTGATGAAGCTGCGGCAATACCGAATTATATTTTGCGTCAGTTAATTGAGTATTTTCCGCGTGTTTTATTGACCACAACGGTTGATGGCTATGAGGGAACGGGGCGTGGTTTTATCAACAAATTTTGTGCGCAATTAAAGAATTTTACGGCACTTGAATTAAATGAGCCCATTCGCTGGGCGATCAATGATCCGCTTGAATCATGGATAAATCAGGCTCTGTTACTGGAAGAACCTCAAAGTCGCGAAAAACGCTCGTTATTATGGCAAATTGGCTCTGTAACTCAACAGCAACTTATTAGCCAACCTAGGCAATTACAGCGTTTCTATGGGTTATTGACCAGTGCTCACTATCGAACATCACCGCTTGATTTACGTCGTTTGCTTGATGCAAGTCGTCAGCAATTTAAAATAGTCAAATCAGAGACAGATCTTATTGGTGCCCTATGGATGGTGGAGGAAGGGGGGCTAGAAAGTGAGTTAAGTTGGCAAATATGGGCGGGTATTCGTCGACCTAGAGGTAATTTAGTCGTCCAGTCGCTGGCGGCACATAGCTATTTTCCAGAAGCAGCCGAAATGTTTTCACAGCGAGTGATGCGGATCGCAGTTGAAGCCAGTTATCGCAGGCAAAAAATAGGTTTGCAACTCCTTGAGCAACAAAGACTCACCGCTATCAACCAAGGCGCTGATTTTTTGTCGGTGAGCTTTGGGCTCGCCCCCGAATTACTGTGTTTTTGGCAGTGTGCAGGTTATCAATTAATACGTATAGGAAGTCATTTAGAGGCAAGTAGCGGTTGCTATACGGCGATGGCGATTTTACCACTATCTTTATCAGCTAAGGCGTTATGTGATAAAGCAACAAATTATTTATCCAGAGATATTTTTTGGCGTAATGATCTTGATACTTTTAATTTAACGATAAGTGAGCAGCAACAGCTGATGGAAGCGGATTGGCTTGAATTAGTTGGATTTGCCTACTATCACCGACCTTTAGCTGCGAGTTGTGCGGCAATACAGCGTTTACTCCTTGAATATAAAGAGTCGTTGCCGCTGTTATCACTACATTTCCATGCAAGTTATTCTATAAATGAAATTTGCCAACAATGGGGCCTTATGGGGCAAAAAGCGTGGTTGAAGCAAGCGAGAGCAGAAGTTAGAGATGTGATCCTACATCAACGCCCTGAGCTTGTTATGACTGTCGCGATACCCTAAATAACTCGAAGCGTTGTTAGGTGCCAATTCAACGAGTCATTGGCAGCTTAGATAAGACGGTGACTGATGCAAGTAACAACGTGGTATCTTGAACTATGATGGGTAGAAAAAGGATTATTTTTTCTGGTCTTTTGGCCAGTCGTCGTCCTCATCCCAAAGGTGGTTATTATCTTTATGAGGGGGGATATCTGGTTTATTATCAAGGAACTTTTTATGATCGACTTTCATCATGTCTTTGATCGAGTTCCAGATGACGCCGACTAAAATCAGAATGATCACCCACCAATAGTCTGCTAGCCAATGCATATGTTATTTCCCATGTGTATTAATGTTGTATACTCGTCATACTTCAAGTTGCAGCGCTGTTCGTTGAGGTATAGTGATACGCTTAGCTAGCTGGGTCACAGAGTTTATTTATGCTCCCCATCTATCTTCGCTTATCGCCTAGCCGCGCCTCGGATGATTTAGAGTATAGATTTATTGCCAATCGTATATTTCATGATTTAAACATATTTTAAAGTGAAGGGGAGAGCCATTTTGAATATAAAAAAGGGATTTTTAATTCTAATGGGTTGGACTGCTGTAATATTAGCCTGTTTAGGTGTGGTACTGCCTGTATTACCAACAACACCATTTTTACTATTAGCAGCTTGGTGTTTTTCTCGTTCGTCTCCACGTTTTCATCACTGGTTACTGTATCGCTCATGGTTTGGTAGTTATATTCGCCATTGGCAGACATATAAAGGACTACCTAAAGGCGCGAAACCGAAAGCGATCATCGTCATCTTAGTGACGTTTACTATTTCAATTTGGGTGGTCAGTTTTTGGTGGTTAAAATTGGGATTGTTTGCTCTGTTGTGCTGGTTATTGATTTTTATGTATCGCTTACCCGTAGTCGACAAACCAACGGTTTAAAGCGCCTTTATTGGCGCTTTAAGTGTTATTCAGGCACTTTAATATAGCGATTAAACACATATTCAATATTGTCTAATAACCATGTTTTACCCAAAATTTCTTCCTGTTGCAGAACTGATGCGATCACATTGGGGGTAAGTAGCTGTTCTGCTTCATGGGATAAGGGCCAATAGCTGATATGCCACGGTTCATAAGCAACCCCTGCATCTTTAGCCGTAAAAGGGCGATAAAAATCATAAGTCGCCATATTGTCGGTTAACCACTGATTTAGCTCAGCAAAATAACCACCATCCTCGTATTCCCAAGGCTCTAATTGCAATGATTGATCTGCTGGTAGCCGTAATGGGTCATAAACATCAATTTCAGTTCCCCAATGATGGCGGCTGGCGCCCGGCAGCGCAGACCAATGCAAGATCGCTTCGCACAATTCACCTTCGGTTAATAACGCGATATCGAGAGGTTGGCTTTGTTTATCAAGAACCGGACGTTTACCAACAAATTTTTCATTCCAGATGAGCTGCTGACGTGAAAAATCACGAAAAGCACTGGCTGATTGTAGCTTGAAACCCGCTTTAGCAGCCGCTTGCTGCATAGCTAAGAAAGCCTTAGTCGCATTAAATTGTAGGCGGTGATTACCGCCTAAAGTGACGAGATGATCGGTTGATCGGCCCGTTAGCATCTCTATTGAAATCATAGTAATAGGAGCTCCATAATTCGTTCATAAATCCGTGCCAGCTGCTGTAAGTCATCGACACTAACGCATTCATCAACCTTATGAATGGTAGCATTGAGAGGGCCTAGTTCAATGACTTGAGCCCCCATTTGAGCGATAAAACGACCATCAGATGTTCCACCGCTGGTGGAAAGCTCTGTATTACGGTTGGTTAACTCACTAATGGCTTGAACGGTTGCATCAACCAGTTTCCCTGTACGCGTTAAAAAAGGTTGTCCTGAAAGAGACCAAACTAACTCATATTTTAATTGATGACGTTCGAGCATGCTTTTAACTCGCTCGCGGATCATCGTATCGGTGAGTTCTGTACTAAAGCGAAAGTTAAACTGAATAAAAAACTCACCCGGTATGACATTATTAGCCCCAGTTCCTGCTTGAATATTCGCAATTTGCATACTGGTGGCAGGGAAAAATTCATTGCCTTCATCCCATTGCGTTGAGACCAACTCTTGTAGAAACGCGGTGGCTCGATGTACAGGGTTATCGGCGAGATGAGGGTAAGCAACGTGCCCCTGTGTACCTAAAATGGTCAAATTAGCGGTAATTGAACCACGGCGGCCATTTTTCACCATATCACCTAGCTGAGACTGGCTAGATGGTTCTCCAACCAAGCAATAGTCCAGCCGCTCATTACGTTGCATAAGTGCTTCAACCACTTTAACTGTACCATTTGTGGCCTTTGCTTCTTCATCAGAGGTTATTAAAAAAGCAAGGCGACCGGTGTGGCTAGGGTGTTTGGCAACAAAACGCTCTGCGGCAACCACCATTGCGGCGATGGAGCCTTTCATATCAGCTGCACCACGGCCGTATAGATGTTGGTTAATAATTGTTGGGGTGAAAGGTGGCGTTTTCCATTTAGCGGGATCGCCAGCAGGAACCACATCGGTATGACCGGCAAATGCTAACGTTTCTCCTGAGTGGCCGCGGTGAGCCCAAAAATTAAGTGTATCGCCATAAGGCATTTCTTCAATGGTAAAGCCAATCTTTTTTAGGCGTTCAATGATTAGTGCCTGACAACCTTGATCATCGGGGCTAATTGAAGGACGAGCAATCAGATCTTGGGCTAGTTGTATTACAGGGCAATCCATCGTTAGGCTCCGACTTATTGAGTAAATTGTTGATATTCATCAGCGGAGAAACCGATAAGGTAACGCTTATCAGCAGAAACAAGGATAGGGCGTTTGATCATTGCGGGCTCAGCCAGTAATACTTTTTTGGCGCTGTTATCATCAATAACCGCATTTTTTTGTTCATCGCTCAGTTTACGCCATGTTGTTCCTCTTTTATTGACAAGGACTTCCCAACCAAGGTGGGCGATAAATGTTGATAATAATGCATCATCAATACCATCAACACGATAGTCATGGAATTGATAACTAATGTTATTTTCTTCCAAATAGCGACGTGCCTTTTTAATGGTGTCACAATTTTTAATGCCATACATAATGTAAGGTGTTGATGCGGTGTTTGACATGGAGTTTTCCTTTACTGACTAACGGTTAGTCATACATAATGCGTTAAAATTCAATCATGATCTACCCTTTCTATCTATTGTCTATGCAGTAGGTAAAATTTAATCTAATGATTAAAATAACGTTAACTTAAGTTATTATCGTATTATTAAGGGAGGTATATAAACAATATTTGTATTATACGGTGACAACTATACTCGTCATACTTCAAGATGCAGGGTTGTTGACTGCACTCAGCTAGCCGAATCACATAGTTCATCTATACTCCCCGTCTATCTTCACTTGTCGCCTACCTGCAACTCGAATTATTTAGAGTATATATCTTTATTGATGATTTTACTTATCAAGAAAATATAAAGGATAGCGATTTCTTCGCTACAAGGATTAATTTATTAGCATGCTTATTTTTATCTTATTAATAATATTACTTTGAACGCATATAGATTAAACTTGCTTCTAATCGTGAACGTACATTTAATTTTTTTAGCATGTTACGAATATGCACCTTGACTGTTTCTTCCGAAATAAAAAGTAATTTAGAAATTTCTTTGTTTTTTAAACCCGTTGCCATTTCATGCAGTATTTCACTTTCTCGTCTAGTGAGAGACGATAATGGATCATAAGTTTGATGGCGATTAATTAAGCATTGATAAACCTTTTCGCTAAAAACATGGTGCCCTTCAGCTGCTTTG
The DNA here is from genome assembly GCF_033676985.1 of Providencia sp. PROV236. Lineage (NCBI taxonomy): Bacteria > Pseudomonadati > Pseudomonadota > Gammaproteobacteria > Enterobacterales > Morganellaceae > Providencia > Providencia sp. PROV236. The sequence goes on from NZ_CP096297.1 coordinate 2,062,518, forward strand.
CGCATGCTATTTATGAGCATATCAAGCTCACTATTTTTGAGTAAATACCCTTGTGCACCTGCATCAATGGCATTATAAATATCTGTTTTAGTAGATGAAAAAGATAAAACAAGTAAATATGATTTAATGCAGCGCTTGCGTAGTAACCTAATGGTTTCAAAGGTCTTTGTGCCGTAAAGGTTCGTATCGATAAGGATCATGTCAGGTTGCAGCTTGTCAGCGATATTGAGGGCATCAGAGGCGTTACCGCTCTCAGCGGCAATAACAAAGAGCTCATCTGAACCCATAAGATGTCGTAGCCCATAGCGGAAAAGAGGGTGTTCATCAATGATCATGACTGTTTGAGGGGACATAATAGCTTTTCCTTTATATTCGTCATACTTTATGTTTTAGCATTGGTGATTAGACTCACTCACGACAGTGACAGCGTTTTTTTATATTGCTAGCAATTTATTCATTTATCGCTTAGCGGTATCTTTAATTTTTCGAGTATATAGATAGTGAATTCATCGCTATCTTTTATATTATTAATAATTTTTTCTGTATTAATAACTAATATTAAAATAAAAGAAATAGATAAAAGAATCGCGTTAAATCCTAAAAATAATAACTTGCTTTTGATTAAATTAAAATTATCAAAAGTAATTATATCTACATTTATAATTATAAAATTAACCCATTAAGCGTGTTTGTGCTTACTGAGTTAGGTTAGATTTATCTCTTGACCATGTAACTCAAAGAATTTTCTGGAAATTGTCGGCAAGATCATGATTTACTTGCTTGATATGTTTATACTGTTACTGCTTATACCCTACCTAATTTTGAAAGGACTTGATGATGGATGATATATTAAAACAAAGTGCTCTTGATTTTCATGAGTTTCCTCATCCAGGAAAAATAACTGTCACACCAACAAAACCATTAACCACCCAACGCGATTTGGCGCTTGCATACTCACCAGGGGTTGCAGTTCCATGCTTAGAAATTGCTGCGGAGCCACTAAAAGCTTATCGCTATACAGCAAAAGGAAATCTTGTTGGTGTGATCTCAAACGGAACTGCCGTTTTGGGATTAGGTAACATCGGTGCCTTAGCGGGTAAACCGGTTATGGAAGGGAAAGGGGTGTTGTTTAAGAAGTTTTCTGGCGTTGATGTGTTTGACATCGAAGTCGATGAAACTGACCCAGATAAACTTGTTGATATCATTGCTTCTTTGGAGCCTACTTTTGGTGGTATTAACCTAGAAGATATCAAAGCGCCTGAATGTTTCTATATTGAGCAAAAACTGCGTGAACGCATGAATATCCCAGTGTTTCATGACGATCAGCACGGAACCGCGATTATTTGTACAGCGGCGGTAATCAACGGCCTACGTATTGTAAAAAAAGAGATTGGTAATGTACGCCTAGTGGTATCTGGCGCAGGTGCGGCCTCCATTGCCTGTATGAACCTTCTAGTGGCATTAGGTTTGAAACATGAGAACATCACGGTATGTGACTCGAAAGGGGTTATTTATAAAGGCCGTGATGACAAAATGGATGCAACTAAAGCGGCGTATGCGATTGAAGATAATGGCACAAGAACTTTAGGTGACGCGATCCCAAATGCTGATATTTTCCTTGGTTGTTCAGGTCCTGGCGTATTGACACAAGACATGGTTAAAACGATGGCGAAAGATCCATTAATTTTAGCCCTAGCTAACCCTGAACCTGAAATTTTACCGCCATTGGCGAAAGAAGTGCGCCCAGATGCGATTATCTGTACAGGGCGTTCCGATTATCCAAATCAAGTCAACAACGTATTGTGTTTCCCGTTCATCTTCCGTGGTGCATTGGATGTGGGGGCTACCACCATTAACGAAGAGATGAAATTGGCTTGTGTTTACGCGATTGCCGATTTGGCTCTAGCAGAACAAAGCGAAGAGGTCGCTTCTGCTTATGGCAACCAAGATTTGTTCTTTGGTCCTGAATATATTATTCCTAAGCCATTTGATCCTCGCTTGATTGTGAAAATTGCGCCAGCAGTTGCGAAGGCCGCGATGGACTCAGGTGTCGCTACACGTCCAATTAAAGACTTTGATGCTTATATTGAACAGCTAAATCAGTTTGTTTACAAAACCAACCTGTTTATGAAGCCTATCTTCTCTCAAGCTAAAACTGATAAAAAGCGTATTGTGTTAGCCGAAGGTGAAGAAGAGCGTGTGCTACATGCAACTCAAGAACTGGTTTCATTAGGGCTAGCATTCCCAATTCTTGTGGGACGTCCAAGCGTCATTGAAATGCGTATTCAAAAGCTCGGTTTACACATTGAGCTAGGTAAAGATTTTGAAGTGGTCAACAATGAAAATGACCCACGCTTCAAAGAGTATTGGCAAGAGTATTATCAAATCATGAAACGTCGTGGGGTTTCGCAAGAAATGGCTCGTCGTGCAGTGATTGGCAACCCAACGCTAATTGGTGGCATCATGGTATTGCGTGGTGAGGCTGATGGTATGATTTGCGGTACTATTGGTAGCTACAGCGAACACTATGAAGTAGTCAAAAATTTATTTGGCTTCCGTGAAGGGGTTAACACCGCCGGCGCAATGAACGCGTTGTTACTGCCTACAGGGAATACTTTTGTTGCCGATACTTATGTTAACGAAGATCCGACTCCAGAAGAGCTTGCCGATATCACGTTAATGGCGGCGGATACTGTGCGTCGCTTTGGTATTGAACCTAAAGTGGCTTTGTTATCACGTTCTAGTTTTGGATCATCAGAGTGTGCTTCTGCCCAAAAAATGCGTGATGCGCTAGCCTTAATCAAGGCACGAGCACCACATCTTGAAATTGATGGTGAAATGCATGCGGATGCGGCATTAATTGAATCAATACGTAAAGATGTTATGCCTGATAGCCCACTGAAAGGATCAGCAAACTTACTGATTATGCCAAATATGGAAGCGGCACGCATTAGCTATAACTTACTGCGAGTGACGAGTTCTGATGGGGTGACAGTAGGTCCAGTATTAATGGGGGTTGCAAAACCAGTCCATATTTTGACTGCGATTGCGTCAGTACGTCGTATTGTCAACATGGTCGCCTTAGCCGTCGTTGAAGCTCAAACTCATCCCCTGTAATTTTATTTAAGGATAAATAGCCTCGGAAACTCACGCTTTCTGAGGCTTTTTTAATTGAAAATAATTCTCATTATCTGTATTTTGAATCATCTTGAATATAATAAACTCTAAATAATTCGAGGAGTAGCTATGTGACAGGTATGAGTGTATTCACTGATACTTTAACGAAGGGCTGCAACTTGAAGTATGGCGACTATAGATGGAAAAGATGATGATATCAGTAAATTTAAGATTAAAAGCCGCAATTATTGCAGTGTCATTATTGTTTATTGCAGGTTGTGCACAGCAGATTGAACAAAAACCGCTATTACTCGATAGTCAATTAACGGAACAAGGACAAATTGTTGATTTACAGTCTGGCCAATCCATCACTCCTCAGCAACTTATTGAACGTCTATCGCAATCGCCTCGCGTGATTGTGGGTGAAAAGCATGACAATCTATACCATCATCAAATTGAGCAATGGCTTGCACAAGAGATGCATAAAATGCGTCCGCAAGGTTCTGTGTTACTCGAAATGATTAAACCTGACCAGCAAGCAAGTGTCAGTGAGGTCAAAGCACAAATGCAAGGGGATCCTTATATTCGCGATGAAAAACTGCAATCAGCGTTGCACTGGCAAAAAGGCTGGCCGTGGGAGCAATATGGGGAACTCACTAAATCTTTGCTGAAAGCGCCTTATCCATTGCTTTCCGCCAATTTAAATACTGAAGAAATTAATCAAGCGTATAAGAATCCACCTGTATTGAATGGTGTTTACTCGACTCAACCTATCGTACAAGAGTTGATTAGCCAAACAATTCAAACATCACATGATGGGAAATTAACCCCTGAACAAGTTGCAAAAATGACCGTGATCCAGCAAATGCGTGACCGCCGGATGGCTAAGTCATTATTACAAGCTCCAACTCCAGCGATGTTGTTTGCGGGTGGGTATCATGCGACACGTGCAATTGGTGTACCTTTACATATACAGGATTTAGCCCCTGAAGCGGAATTTAAAGTGTTAATCATTTCTGAAAAAGGCAATGAGATTGATAATCTGCATGCAGACTATGTTTGGTATACTCCAAGTTCTATTGATGTGAGCAATAATTAATCTATTGATAATCATTAGTAATGTAATTGTGATGGTTGAATCAATTTTTAGTAAAATAGTTTTCATTTACAAGTGTAATTGATTATCATTTGAGTTTTTGCACAGCATATAAGATCAAAATGAGTACAATGACATTTGGGTACTACCAAAACACAAAAATGGGTGGTGCTGTTATTATTGCAATTGCATTACATCTTGTGATTGTTTGTCTGTTTTTACACAATGATGCTCAACAATCATGGGATGACTTCACGCCACCTCCATCTGTTGTGATGGAGCTTTCAATGGAGGCAGAAGCTAAACAAGTCACTGAAGTGAATATTGGGCAAATCCAAGAGGTTTCTGTCGCGAGTAAAGCGCAACAAGCCACACCAGAAGAATCTGAACTTCCATCCTTGCCAACCAATGAACAAGCTGAGTTATTGGTGACTAAAACAGAGAAGCAAAGATCTCAGCCTCTTCCTAAAAAAGAGAGGAGAGAGCAGCCAAAAAAGCCAGTCGAAGTTGTTGAAAGCGATAACTCACGTTCAAGTGTCGCGCCTGTTACAAGTGATGCCGCTGCACTCAAAACGACAGACCGAGTTGCTGCTAACTTGAACAGTCATTCACAGGCTATGCTTGATGCAGAAAAGCAATGGCAGGCACTGGTGCTTGGAAAGTTAAATAAATATAAACGTTACCCCGATGACGCACGTCGGCGCAATCGGACAGGCATTCCTGTCATCATATTTGATGTGGATGCCCAAGGGTATGTCATCAAAAGTTCACTTGTTAAAGCGTCAGGAACTCGCTCTCTGGATAGGGAGGCTGAAAAGGTCATTTTTAGAGCACAGCCTTTGCCAGTCCCTCCTTCACAAATGATCCGAAATGGCAAAGTCACTGTACGTATGCCGATCGATTTTACGCTTGGAAATTAACTACTCATCAAGGTAACAGAATGATTTTTCGATTAAAGGTATTGCCAGCGACTATGCCGATCACTAAATTTTGTCTGATAACATTTATCGGACTACATATAGGTAGTAGCCTTGCGGAGGAACAAATGTCAGCACCAAAGGCAAAAAAACAACCATATACAATGACAACACATGGCGATACCCGTGTTGATAACTATTATTGGTTAAGAGATGACCAAAGAAAATCGCCAGAAATTATCGATTATCTTGAAAAAGAAAATGCATATAGCAAACAACAACTGTCATTGGGTGAGCCACTTAAAAAACAGATTTACGATGAATTATTGTCTCGGATGAAACAAGACGATGAATCAGTACCTTATAATTATAATGGTTACACTTATCGCAGCCGTTTTGAAGCGGGTAAAAACTATCCCATTTATGAACGTCGCCCTGTAAATAGTGAAGAGGAATGGCAACTATTGGTAGATGGTAATCAACGCGCAGAAGGTGTTGAATACTATCGCTTAGGTGCACTGACGGTTTCACCTGATAATAAAATGGTCGCTATTGCAGAAGATAAAGAAGGGCGTAATAACTATGAGGTCTCTTTCCGTTCGTTAGATAATCAAGAATGGAAAAATCATGAGTTAACCAACACATCCGGGAATATAGTTTGGGCGAATGACAGTAATACGCTGTTTTACGTCAATAAAGATTTACAAACATTATTGCCATACCAAGTTTTTCGTCATCAGGTTGGTACCCCGCAAAAGCAAGATACTAAAGTGTATGAAGAAGGTGATGATACTTATTATGTCAGTATCTCGAAATCAACTTCCAAAGATTATATTTTGATTGGTATCACAAGCACAGAAACGTCAGAGTATCGCTTGCTTGATGCAAACAAACCTAATGAAGACGCGAAAGTATTTCAAGCGCGTAAAACAGGTGTGGAATACTACCCTGATCATTTCCGAGGGAAATTTTATATACGTTCAAATCATCAAAACCCTCTATTTGGGCTGTATGTTAGCGATGCCACTGGCGATAAATGGGAAACCTTGATTGCTCCGCGCGATAATGTTGATTTAGAAGGCTTTGAGTTATTTAACCAATGGTTAGTATTAGAAGAGCGGCAAAATGGTTTAGTCAATATTCGCCAAATTAACTGGGAAAACAAAGAAGAGAATTATGTTAGCTTTGATGATCCTGCTTATATGGCGTGGATTGATAATAACCCCGATCCTGATACGAACAAATTACGCTATGGCTATTCATCAATGACAACGCCGTCTTCTGTATATGAAATAGATATGCAGACGCAAGAAAAGCAATTATTGAAGCAGCAAGAAGTAAAAGATTTTGATAAGTCTCAATATCAGAGCGAACGATTGTGGATCACGGCTCAAGATGGTACCAAAGTGCCTGTTTCCTTGGTTTATCGTAAGGATCTCTTTAAACAAGGTAAAAATCCATTGTTAGTCTATGGGTATGGTGCGTATGGGTATAGTATTGATCCTTCGTTTAGTTCTTCGCGTTTATCATTGCTAGATAGAGGTTTTGTCTATGCAATCGCACATATCCGTGGTGGCGGTGAATTGGGCAAGAAATGGTATTTGCAGGGCAAAACTGTCAATAAAATGAACTCATTTACTGATTTTGTTGATGTCACGAAAGCTTTAATTAACCAAGGTTATGGTCAATCAGGGCATGTTTACGCCATGGGGGGCAGTGCTGGTGGCCTATTAATGGGAACCGTGGTTAATATCGCACCTGAGCTTTATGAAGGGGTCGTGGCATCAGTGCCCTTTGTCGATGTGGTGACAACGATGCTGGATCCATCAATACCGCTAACCACGGGTGAGTATGATGAATGGGGTAATCCAGAAAATGCAGAGGATTATTGGCGTATTAAGGCGTATAGCCCATACGATAATGTTAAAAATCAGCGCTATCCTCACATGTTAGTAACGACAGGTTTGCATGATTCTCAAGTGCAGTATTGGGAACCTGCTAAGTGGGTAGCAAAATTACGCGATAATAAACAAGGTGATTCACTACTATTGCTAGAAACGAATATGAATGCAGGGCATGGGGGAAAATCAGGTCGTTATAATGCCTTGGATGATATTGCCCTTGATTATAGTTTTATTTTAATGTTGGAAGATAAAAAACACTATTTCCCACAATTAAAAAAGTAAAGAGTTAATATACTAATAAAAGCAGAGATTAGGTCATGGTTTATATATCATGACCTAATCGCTATACAAATAATTTGAGTTGTACTTGTCATACTTTAAATTGTAGCGCCTTCCATATAAAGTTTGGTGATTACTCCTATTTATACTAGTCACCTATTGGTCGTGTATTCAATATAGAGATCATCATAATAGATAGTGTTCACGTTCAATGAATGTCCCGATAATTTTGTCATGCATTTCAGGTGACTTCGAGTAACCTAACGTCTTACGGTTAAGGCGCTTCAAGCGGTTTCTCAGATTCAAATTCTCTCTTTCTATTCGTTGCGTATAAAACTTACTTGCTACATGTTTCTGCTTGGGCAATATCTCATAAGCACTGAACTTATCCGTGCACCAAAAAGCGACATTAAACCTAGACAGTAAAGCCAGTAACTGGCGAAGAGTCCTTTTGTTTCGACGACCAAACGTATGAGCAATAATCCGTTTTAGGCGGGGCTCCCACGCATACCAAAGCCAGCGTTGTTGCTTCTTATTAGTCACAAAAGACCACTGTTCATCGACCTCGCAAAGGAGTTCAATGTGCAGATTATCAAGAGGTAAAGAGGTTACCTGTCTAGGCGAGAGTTTTTTAAAGTACGAACAACCGCATTAATGCTGATATGAAGGGCCCTAGCAGTATCACGAATACCGGCATTATTCATCGTGAGGTCGATAATTTTATCTTTAGTTCCGGGTTGGCAAGCACGATATTTATAATCGAGTTGGAAGCTTCGGCAGCAATCTTGGCAACGATAACGTTGATGACCAGTGCTACCTAATCCATGTTTTTTCACTGGGGGCGTTTGTTGACAAAATGGGCACCTTACATCGACTTTAGCCATGAATATTCTCCGATAAATTACCCTATATTACAGGTTAATCACCGGATTGAATACATGACCCACCTATTTATAAAGGATTTTAGCGACTTATCTATTTGTCGCTAGCTACGCTTTAAATTGTTTTGACAATATATATCTTATTTGAAGCATGTGAGCGTATATTTTTATTATTGCGTTTACAGGAATGGTTAAATGGATCGTAAATTAAAATTATTAGGAGCCAGCTTTTTAATGACTGGGCTTCATGGTCTTGCTTTGGCTGACACTTCACAGCAAAAAAATAGTGATGACACAATACAATTTAGTAAATTAAACGTCTCTGCTGCACACAAACAAACGCCTTTGGTTAAGGCATTAGAAAAACCCGGCGCCTTTAGTGCAGTGGGAACGGAAAATAAACTGGAGGGATTGGATAAAATTATTCGTACCATGCCCGGCACTTACACTCAAATGGATGCTAGCCAAGGTACGGTAAACGTCAATATTCGCGGTTTAAGTGGTTTTGGTCGTGTGAATATGATGGTAGACGGTATTACACAGACCTATTATGGCATATCGCCGAGTAACTATACTCATGGGCAACAACCTAATAATGATTTTGGTGCCCTGATTGATCCTAATTTTATTGTCGAAGTTGAAGTTGAAAAGGGGCAATTAAATGGGGGAAATAGCGTCAATGCCCTTGCTGGGAGTGCTAATTTTCGCACAATAGGGATTGAAGATGTTATTTTTGCAGGAAGCTCATATGGATTAAGAAGTAAAGCTCGTTGGGGGGATAATGGGCTAGGTTATAACGGAATGGTAGCGGTGGCGGGTAAAACAGCCATTAATGAGGATAAAGGCTATTTCGGTGGTTTAATTGCGATGAGTGGTCATAATATTCCTGCAAATTATAAAAATGGTGCTGGCTATGATAGTGATGACTTTGCAACAGATAATACATTTAAACAAAAACCTCAGTCACAATTAACTAAACTAAAATATAAACCTAATGATAGTCATGAATTAGAGTTCAGTGGGCGTTTTTATCAAAATAAATTAACTCGCCGTAAAATAGACAGTGAAGATTATTATATTAAATATAAATACACACCACTGAATGAACTTATTGATACTGAGATTATTGTTAATCATGGTAAGAGTAATCAAAAATTTGAAGGTGACTCACTCGGTTGGGCATTAAGACAAGGGGAGTCGAAAAATATTGCAGACGGCATAAACCTAAGTAATACCAGCCGCTTTTCATATGGAGAAATGGACTATGAATGGAAAATTGGCTCAAAACTTATAAAAAATAAATATCAAAGAGAAGTCTCTAGTGCCGTTGATGCAGACACATTAATTTATAATCCATTTTCTCCAAGTGGCACATTAGATCTTGCCAGTATGTATACGCAGTTTAATGCTAGATATGATATTTACACAGCAACGTTTGATTTGAACTACACACACTACCAATTAAAAGGTTTTAAGCCTGCTTGTGATTATGATGTGAAATGCTTTCCTCAAGGGGATGCTTCCATTAATTTACGAGAAGGCGGCTTTAACCCAGGTATTTTACTTTCTGCTGAAATAATTCCTGAGTTTCAACCTTTTGTGAGTTATGCGCACTCTATGCGAGCACCTAATTCGCAGGAGGTATTTTATTCGCAAAATGGCGGTAACTCGATGAACCCGTTTTTAAAGGGCGAAAAAGCACAAACATGGCAAATAGGATTTAACAGTATTAGGCCTGATCTTATCGTTCAAGGCGACCAATTTAATTTAAAAGCGCTTTGGTTCCACACTAAAGTAAAAGATTATATTACCAGTAAACCTTATTTGCTCTGCCGTCCGAGAACCGAAGCTGAATTTGAATGGTGTTTAATGAATGATGATGTTTGGGATAAGGAATTCCCAGATTTTATGCAGAAAAGTTATATTTACATGAATGATCCAAGAAATGTTAATTTAAGTGGCTATGAATTACAGGCAAATTATGATGCAGGTGTATTTTATTCAACATTATCTTATACCAAAGAAACGGGCGACCAACCTAATTCGATAGCCAGTGTTGCTGATTTTAGTGCGGGTGACTTCAGTGAATTGCCTGATTACTATCTAACATTGGATAGCGGTGTGCGGCTACTCGATGAAAAATTAACATTAGGTTCCACAATTACTATTACAGGGCCCGCAAAGCGTATCGGTGTTGAATCATTAGTTGATAATAATGGTGATGCACTGAAAGATAAATATGAAAAACAACCAACAATTATTGATTTGTATGCTGATTATGAAATCAATAAAAATGTGACTTTAATGTTCAATATTAATAATGTGACTAATAAAGCGTACTCAGATGCGTTAAATCGTGCTAATTCAACGGCAATAATGGAAGAACGTAGCAAAAGTAATGCTACGGCTAGAGGCCGCTCTTATATGGTGGGAGGAGTAGTACGCTTTTAAGTAGATACAAGCTATTTTTCAAGTGACTGCTACCAAACATGATATGTTTGACGGCAGTTTGAGGGATGTCAATTTGGGCATCCCTTATTTTGAACTTTATTTACTGACAGAGCGTGGGGCGCGTTTGGTTTTTAACTTTGTTACCTCAGTCACTTCACTTTCAACCCAACCATCATTGAGTCGTGTTTTTAGTTTTTGTCCTAATTTAACTTGCGAAGTTTTTTTCAATACGGTGCCATCGGTCGTTTCACTAATGCTAAACCCACGCGCTAAAGTGGCTAACGGACTCACCGTTTCCATTTTTGAACACGCAACCGCAAAACGTTGTTTATAGCTATTTAATAGCTCAGAAACCCTATTTTGCAAATAATATTGTGTTTGCTGTAATGAACGTTGCTGCCTTTGTAATTGTGGGCGTAAATCCTGTTGTGACAAGCGGCGCTGTAGCTGTTCATAACGCATTTGAGCATTTTGCATTCGCCTAGTCATAGCTTGATTAAGTTTTTGGCTCAGTAGACTGAGTTGATGTTGTTGCCTTGCCAAACGTAATTGGGGATGCTGCTGCTGTAAGCGGTGTTGTAAACGACTAAAACGTTGCTGTTGACCAGCAAGATAATAATCCATCGCCATTTCTAGGTGTTGCTGTGATGATTGCAACTGGCGGATCAATTCCAGTTGATTACGACTGACTAATTCAGCAGCGGCGGAAGGTGTTGGTGCACGCACATCAGCAACAAAATCGGCAATGGTGACATCGGTCTCATGACCAACAGCACTGACAATCGGGATTTGGCTGGCAAAGATGGCTCTGGCAACAATTTCCTCATTGAATGCCCATAAATCCTCTAATGATCCCCCGCCGCGGCCAACAATCAGCACATCACATTCACTACGCAAGTTAGCGATTGCAATGGCTCTAGCGATTTGAGCAGGCGCTTGTTCTCCTTGTACCGCGGTAGGATAAATAACCACGGGTAATGAAGGGTCACGGCGGCGCAGAATATGCAAAATATCATGTAATGCTGCGCCGGTTGCTGAAGTGATCACCCCGATACGTTTTGCCGGTGATGGCAAGGTTTGCTTGTGTATGGCATCAAATAACCCTTCAGCGCCGAGGGATTGTTTCAACAACTCAAACCGTTGTTGTAATAATCCTTCACCAGCAGGTTGCATACTTTCAATGATGATTTGATAGTCACCACGTGGTTCATACAGGGTGACAGTGGCGCGTACTAATACTTGCTGACCATTTTGTGGACGAAAAGTAACACGTGTATTTTGCCCGCGGAACATAGCCGCACGAACCTGAGCTTTGTCATCTTTTAAGGTGAGATACCAATGACCTGAGCTAGGTTGTGAAAAGTTTGAGATTTCGGCTGTTAACCAAACTCGACCCATTTGGCGGTCTAGAAGTTCACGAACCGCTTGATTAAGTTTGCTGACAGAATAAATTCCACTATTTTCTTGTATTGACATGTGAGCTAGATCAAATTCTAAAACAATGACTTAATTGATTGATACTAACCTAGTCAGAGCAGTTATCAAGTTTTTTTTCAAAAAAAGGCTGGAGGCAATCGGTTTCGGTGTGTATAATGCCGCGGCAATATTTTATACCTTTCCATAACGCTGCCTGGTGAGATATTGCCTATGTTACGCATTAAAAAAGAAGCTCTAACTTTCGACGACGTATTGCTCGTTCCTGCACACTCAACCGTATTACCAAACACGGCCGATCTGTCTACTCAACTGACTGCAACTATCCGCCTGAATATTCCTATGCTCTCCGCTGCGATGGATACTGTGACCGAATCTGATCTTGCTATTGCATTAGCTCAAGAGGGCGGTCTTGGTTTTATTCACAAAAATATGCCTATTGAGCGCCAAGCTGAAGAAGTTCGTCGTGTGAAAAAACACGAAAGTGGTGTGGTGACTGATCCTGTTACTGTGACGCCAGACACTACCATTCGTGAAGTTCAAGAAATGGCAGAGCGCAATGGCTTTGCTGGCTATCCTGTCGTTGCTGCTGATAACTCTTTAGTTGGGATTATCACTGGCCGTGATGTTCGCTTTGTTACCGATTTAGACCAACCTGTTACCGCAGTGATGACGCCTAAAGAGCGTTTAGTCACCGTGAAAGAAGGTGAAGCACGTGAAGTCGTTCTGCAAAAAATGCATGAAAAACGTGTTGAAAAAGCCTTAGTTATCGATGATAACTTCCACCTTCTAGGAATGATCACAGTTAAAGACTTCCAAAAAGCAGAACGTAAACCTAATGCATGTAAAGACGAACAAGGTCGTTTGCGTGTTGGTGCGGCTGTTGGTGCTGGTGCTGGTAATGAAGAGCGTGTTGATGCACTTGTTGCCGCAGGCGTTGATGTCTTATTGATCGACTCATCACATGGTCACTCAGAAGGCGTGCTACAGCGCATTCGTGAAACACGTCAAAAATACCCTGACTTACAAATTATCGGTGGTAACGTTGCAACAGCTGAAGGCGCGAAAGCGTTGGCTGAAGCAGGGGTTAGCGCAGTTAAAGTGGGTATCGGTCCTGGCTCTATTTGTACAACACGTATCGTAACAGGTGTGGGTGTACCGCAAATTACCGCTATTGCCGATGCTGTAGAAGTATTAGAAGGCACTGGTATCCCTGTTATTGCTGATGGTGGTATCCGTTTCTCTGGTGATATTTCGAAAGCGATCGCGGCAGGTGCTGCTTGTGTGATGGTCGGTTCAATGTTTGCAGGTACCGAAGAATCTCCGGGCGAAACTATTTTGTTCCAAGGCCGTACTTATAAAGCATACCGTGGTATGGGGTCATTAGGGGCAATGTCGAAAGGTTCTTCAGATCGTTACTTCCAAACGGATAACGCAGCGGACAAACTCGTTCCTGAAGGAATTGAAGGTCGTGTGGCTTATAAAGGTCGCTTAAAAGATATTATTCACCAACAAATGGGTGGTTTGCGTTCCTGTATGGGACTGACGGGGTGTGCTACTATTGATGCCCTGCGTACTAAAGCCGAGTTTGTTCGCATCAGTGGTGCGGGTATCCAAGAAAGCCACGTACACGATGTAACCATTACTAAAGAATCCCCAAATTACCGTCTGGGGCAATAACAGCACATATTTCAGGGTGGCTCTGTCCTTAATTACAGCGCCACCGATTTTCTATTTTTGACTTGAATTTTTGGAATTCTCCTCAAATGACAACAAATATCCATAAGCATCGCATTCTTATTCTTGATTTCGGCTCACAGTACTCACAGCTGATTGCCCGCCGTATTCGTGAAATTGGCGTTTATTGTGAACTCTGGGCGTGGGACGTTTCAGAAGAGCAAATTCGTGAATTCAATCCAAATGGTATTATTCTTTCAGGTGGCCCAGAAAGCACGACTGAAAATGATAGCCCACGTGCACCTGAATATGTCTTTAAAGCAGGTGTACCCGTTTTAGGTATCTGCTATGGCATGCAAACCATGTCAATGCAGCTAGGTGGTGCAGTTGAAGTTTCTGGCGAGCGCGAATTTGGTTATGCCAAAGTTGAAGTGACTGAGCCATGTGATCTGTTCCGTGACATTCAAGACTCTTTAAGCGAAAATGGTACTCCAGTACTGGATGTTTGGATGAGCCATGGTGATAAAGTGACAGCAATTCCAGCTGACTTTAAAACTATTGCCAGTACGCCAAGCTGCCCGTTCGCTATCATGGCAAATGAAGAGAAAAAATTCTATGGTGTGCAATTCCATCCTGAAGTAACTCATACTTATCAAGGCCTGAATATTCTAAAACGCTTTGTGCAAGAAATTTGCCATTGTGAAGCGCTATGGACGCCAGCTGCCATTATCGATGACACCGTAGCTCGTCTAAAAGAACAAATCGGTGATGATCACGTTATATTGGCACTGTCAGGTGGTGTAGATTCCTCAGTGACTGCATTACTATTAAACCGTGCAATTGGTAAACGTTTAACCTGTGTATTTGTTGATAACGGCTTACTACGTTTAAACGAAGCCGACCAAGTAATGGAAATGTTTGCTGGCAAATTCGACCTGAACATTATCCACGTTAAAGCAGAAGATCGCTTTTTGAATGCATTAGCGGGTATTAATGATCCCGAAGCAAAACGTAAGGCGATTGGTCACGTGTTTATTGATGTATTCGATGAGGAAGCATCAAAACAAACTCAAGTTAAGTGGCTGGCACAAGGTACAATTTACCCAGACATCATTGAATCTGCCGCATCAGCAACAGGTAAAGCACACGTTATTAAATCTCACCATAACGTAGGCGGCTTACCAGAAGACATGAAACTGGGTCTTGTTGAACCATTGAAAGAGCTGTTCAAAGACGAAGTGCGTAAAATTGGTCTTGAACTTGGCCTGCCATACGACATGTTATATCGCCATCCATTCCCAGGTCCGGGCCTTGGTGTTCGTGTTCTTGGCGAAGTGAAGAAAGAGTACTGCGATCTCCTACGCCGTGCGGATGCAATTTTTATTGAAGAACTGCATAAAGCAGATCTTTACCATAAAGTTAGCCAAGCATTCACGGTATTCCTTCCTGTTCGTTCAGTTGGCGTGATGGGTGATGGCCGTAAATATGATTGGGTGGTTTCTTTACGTGCAGTAGAAACTATCGACTTTATGACTGCTCATTGGGCGCATTTACCGTATGACTTCCTCGGCCGTGTTTCAAACCGCATTATCAATGAGGTCAATGGCATTTCAAGGGTGGTGTATGATATTAGCGGTAAACCACCAGCGACAATTGAGTGGGAATAATCCCGCAATAAGAATTAGCTAGCAGTGACTAGCAAAATAACTATCTAAGCCCATGTAAAAATGGGCTTTTTTTTGGATGCTGGTCGGAAGGAGCTAATTCAAAATTCCAAAAATTCTTATATTGCCGCCCTAGTAGAACGCCATTCACGTTATGTTATGCTAGCCTTTTTGGGGGGAAATTATACAAATTAGCAACTAAAACAGTTGATTATATCTGTTCGATGATTTGCAATAATGTATAACAATAGATGTCGGTAGTAAGTGTTTGAATGTTATGTAATTGACTGTAAATAAATAAGAAAATTGAAAAAAATACGTTTTCTTGTTACAATTTAATAGTAGTTTACTGGGGAGATGTTTATATGAAGCTCGAAACTCGTATGCGTCAGTCGATTCAACACCGTCGTGGAGTTGTACTGACTCGTTCTGATCTGGCTCCATTGGGAAGCAAGACCCAAGTTACTCACGCATTAAATGTGTTAATGAATAATGGTGAACTTCTTCGCCTTTCTCAAGGAATTTACGCTAAAGCCAAAAGGATGGGGAATGATGTAAAAGCGCAAGGTAGTCTTGATGTTATCATTCGTGAAGCAGCCGACAAATTAGGCTTCCAGCTTCGCCAAAAAGACTTGTGCTTCGAGAAAGTAAATGCCACACAAGGTGAAATTATTGTTGTAGTCGATGCACCTAGAGTTAAGCGCAAGCTTATCATCAATGGGAAGACTATTTGTTTTCGTAGCTATAGCTGTAAGTCTGCTATTAAAAATACAGTATTCAAATTGGCAAAGACACCTCCTACTAAAGGAGTTGCTCGTTATGTAGTAGAGCTTGCTCGCTATTACAACGTATCCTATTGCTTCAATGCGATGGATCAGTGGGCTGATGCTGTAACTCGCTTAGCGGGTGATGAAGTGGTACATGATACCGTAGAAGATCTTCTTGTAGCTCTAAAACGAGCGGGTAAAATCACCAAGCAAGAAGTTGCGATGTTGTCAGTCAATTACCTGCGGGAGCAAAAACAAAGTGTTTGACCCGTTTAATGATTTTGAGCAAGTCGGTTATTTACGTAACCATTATGGTGAAAAAGACCCCAAAATTGTTCGTCAACTTGAACACACAATGTTTCGTGCTGCTTTAGATGAAGCATTATCTTACTTAGCGGGAAAAGAAGTCTTACACTATGAAGATTTCTTGGGCGTTCATCGGATATTATTCGAAGCATTCTATCCGTGGGCAGGTCAAGATCGTGCAATTACCGCGCCTAATTGTGCGGTATCTAAAGCTGGTACGATGTTTTGTCATCCCAATCACGCACGATTAGCTATTGAGCAGGGCTTGCGTATCGGACAGAATGCAGAGTTTATGCGTCAGCGTCCTGGTGAGGTTATGGGCTTTTTTGCTTATGGGCATCCATTTCTTGATGGAAATGGGCGTACTATGTTAATTGTTCACAATGAGCTCTGTCATCGAGCAGGTTTCTCGATTGATTGGCATAGAACTAATAAAACGGATTATTTAAGAGCTTTAAGCGCTGAAATTGAATCTCCATCAAGAGGTTTTTTGGATAACTATTTATTTCAGTTTATAGATAGTACTAGAGATCGAAATCTTTGGGGGGAGTCTATAATTGATATTCGTGGTTTAGATGGGCAAAGTATAGAAAATTCCGTAGATGGTGATTACACGGATATAGCAGTTGCTCAAAAGTATCAATCATTTGAGAAGAATAGAGGTCGGTGACAAACTTTCCTCGTTTTTATAGCTCAATATGATATTTTTCATAAGGCTTATTTTATTAGCTTAATTACAAAGTTAATATATTTATATAAATGGTGATTAAGTTTTAATTTTATTTATATATGTAACCTCAAATTCCCCTTTATCTCTTCAACTAGTGTTTTAGGGACATCCCATTCTTTGGCTAGCTCTGGCCATTTTGAAACACTCTCTATTGTTTCATCGATAACTTGATTAATTTTCTTTTTAGTAAAAAGAGGACTGAGTTTTTCTAGGCTATAAAAATCTTCTCTAGTAAAATTATCTCGCTTGCCGTTTAGGCTCATCCAGTGACTATTTACCCATTTGCTGCCCGGTTTGTAGCTATAGGCAAGATCGTAAGCAGGGGCTAAAGTCCATTTATCAGCCTGTAACATAAACGCAAAATTCTTTGAGTGATCATCGTGATTTCGCGCGATAATATTGAAAGTCATCCGACGTAAAATTTGTAACGCATCTTGTGCAGATAATCTTAATTGGCGAGCGATACCAAACAGCTCTGCATAAGAAAATGAGCCTGGTTTTTTATAATCAACGTGAGCTAATCCATTGAGTGTTTGAATATGAATTTTTTTATTACCGATACGATCAAAACGTTGGGTAATGAAATGCCGTCTTGGTCCCTCATGCAATAACTGACAAGGCATCATATCAATATCACAATTTACAGCCATTAAATGGTAGACAAATTCCATTGCGCCATAACCCATTGGGTCACCGAATGTTTCTTGGTTTTTGTTGTGCTCACTTACTCCATCAAATTTCATTAGGTAATGAATAAAGCCTTCAGGAACACTGGCTTGTCCCGACCTCACTTGAGTCAAATCATCGTTAAATGCTAATACGGCTTTAGGGCGAGCGCCTCCAGCGCTCATACCGACCGAAAGCAGTGATAGCATTGCTTCACGTGACCCTTGGCCATCACGATCAAGTTCCACGGAAAAATGTTCTCGTAAATCTAAAATTTCTTGAGCTATGGCGACTAACGATTGGATTTCAACTTGCTGTGATGCATTTAGGCGCCGCATTTTAGTAGCAGGTGAATATTCAAGAGCACCCATTCCACGTTTACCTGTATATTGCAGTCTTTGTAATGGGGTAATGTCTTGTGGTGATAATCCTCTGTTTGCGACCCAAGCGTTTAATACTGCATTACCAAAATCATCAGGAAGTGAATCGGCAATCAACCCAGGCAGCCCTTTAAAAGTATTATACTCTAATTCAGGGAAATGAAATATTTGGTTAGATAAAGGCATTTTTAGTGGTGAAAGCTCAATGCCTTGTTTAATAAAGTTTGGTTCATATTCAAAAGCGCCAAATCCTTTATCAGAATCAAAGCTGATTGCACCGATTATGTGGTTTTGATAGTTAACATTAATGACTTCCATTACCATTCAATTGCCTCCTCTTCATTTTCTCTATGCTGTTTTGATGCGCGTTGGCGCTTTTTCCCTTGTAATTTAGCCAGTTGTAGAGGCGATATTGGTTGCTTAGGAAGAAATAAATCAAGCTGTTCAGTTAAACTCAAGGCTTGCATGATGGCGACAAAAATATCAAGTTGGGCTTTGCCTTTTTCAGCATTGATGACTGTTTTACGTGCTATTCCAGCAAACTCGGCAACTTCTGACTGAGTGAGGTTTTGATTTAATCTAGCTTGTTTTAGCCGTTCTCCAAGTTCTTCTGCAATTGCAATTGCGCTGAGTTTAGTGTTCATTTAAAGCTCCTCAATGATAACTTTAAAAGCAAAAATCGAACTTAATGTAACTATTTTGGAACCTTATAGATTGAATGTCAAATATCTAGTTATTATGTCACTAAAAAGGGACTTTGTTTATTAAAAAAGCACTTAATGTAACCAAATATGGACTTTATTTTTATATCCTATTTTAATGGTAAATGAAAAAGTAAGCACAGATAACCATCGAATCACTATAGTTATTATGTTAGTTTGAATAATCACAACATCGTTTTAGAGCACGAAGATTATCAATATAATTATAAGGGTTATTCTATGTATTTAGTTGATTTGCATGCACATACTATTGCCAGCACCCATGCCTACAGTACGTTTAGTGACTATTTTTTGGAAGCGGCTAATAAGGGGATGAAGCTATTTGCGATTACAGATCATGGCCCTGATATGGAAGATGCTCCTCATCAGTGGCATTTTGCAAATATGCCAGTCTTACCGCGTATGGTTAATGGAGTGGGGTTGCTGTATGGCATTGAAGCCAATATTAAGAACAAACAAGGGGAAATTGATTGCAATGATAAAATGGATCGTCAGTTAGATATTATTTTAGCTGGATTTCATGAGCCAGTGTTAGCACCACAAAGTCTAGCTGATAACACAGAAGCCATGATTGCGACTATCCGTAGCGGTAAAGTGCAAATTATCACTCATCCGGGAAATCCAAAATATCCAATTGATATCGAAGCGGTAGCCCAAGCTGCAAAAGAAAGTAATGTCGCATTGGAAATGAATAATTCGTCATTTTTGCACTCTAGAGTTGGAAGTGAGGCGAATTGTTTAGCAATTGCGAAAGCAGTTAAAAAAGCAGGGGGCTGGGTTTCTCTTGGCTCTGACTCTCATTACGCAGGTTACTTAGGTAATTTTGATAAAGTGATTGAAATGTTAAAGTCGATTGATTTTCCTGAAGAGCAAATTTTAAATGTTTCGCCTCGTCGTGTATTGGACTTTTTAGCGTCACATGGTCGTAAACCAATCCCTGAGTTTGATCATTTTTAATTAAATGTTGCCGTTCAGTATACGAGAGACTGAACGGTTTTTATGCTCAAGTTATAGTGATAACACCATACCTATACAAGGAATATCTTTACCAACAAGAACTGAATAATGGTTAACAGGCCCTATCGAGACGAAACCATGTCGATGGTAAAATGTTTCAGCATTAAGTGCAGATTTTAGCATTAATTGTTTAACATTACGCCTTTTAGCTTCTTGTTTGAGTGCATTTACGATCAAGCTACCAGAACCAGATTTAAAATATTCAGGTAAAGTGAAAATAGTATCAAAAGTATTTCTTTTGGTATCAAATAAACCAGTAGCAATTGGGATGTCATCGTCATCTACCGCAACAAAAAAAGGATGTTCAATTATATTCTCACGGTAAAAATCCGGCATTTTATCTGGAGTCCACGCTTTAATAATCTCTTGAGCATAACTTTCGTGGCAACCAACACGAATTGCTTGATTTCTTATAAACCAAAGTCTTTCTGCTTCTGATATGACAGCAAGCCTTACTTTCATTATTTTAACTCTTTTTAATTGGAGGTGATTAATATCAAATCAGAAAGAAAACAAATTTACAATTCAAATGGTTAGTTATAGTTTATAGCTAACTAATATGTATTAATTTCATGATTAAAATACAAAGCCTAATTAATTTTAATTATAGGGATATAGTCATATTAATTGAAGGTAAATAAGCAGCTACTAATGCTGAATAATAGTTACCTGAACCTTGTGATATAACACCGTATTTTTGATAAAAATTTTCGGCAATAGCTGCTGATTCTAACGTTAATTGTTTTAATATTTCGGCGTAGAGCCTCTTTTTTAATTCCAACTATAATTAAACCAGCAGCACCGTACTCCATATATTCAGGCAATGTAAAAATAGCATCTATGCTCTTTTCTTTTAGCTTTAAGAAACCGGTAGCGATAGCTTTCAGGTATATGTTCTGTGAGCGATGCTGCGTCACATTTGTGTCAAAGCTTTATTGGCAACCTTTACGAATAGTTTGATTGCGAATAAACCAAAAACGCTCAGCTTATAGTGTTAAAAACAATGTATATCCTAAAGTATAGACAATAAAACAGATCTTTTGATAGTAAAAATAGTTGAGTGAGTGAATAACTCATCTTTTTGGTCGATAGTGATATTCAAAACTGACGCTAATATGGTTATTGAATAATAAAAATAGCAGGTTGTTATCATCACAAAAGGTCAATCCATGAAAAAATATACAACAAATTTATGTTTGCTTTCGACACTCATTTTTACCTCAATAACGGGTTATGCCAATCAAATTAACAATGAATGCAATGTACCTGAGTTGACTAAATGCCCGCAGCCTATCGATAGCTCATACCCTGATGTCAGAAATATGCTGACTTGGGATCAGCAAGAGCGTTTATTAGGTTTTCGCAATGACTATCGCTCTTATCCAGGTGATGTTTTTCATGCTAATAATCCCAAATCATTGGTTAGGGAAATTGAAAATTTAGAAGATGTAACTTATCAAATAAAAGGTATGACATACCGATTAGAAGACTATATTAAACGCAACAATGTTGTTGCATTAATGGTGATTAAAAAAGGAAAAGTCGCATTTGAATATTATGGAAAAGAAAATACAGCGGAAACACTTTGGACTTCTCGTTCAGTAGGAAAATCTATCGTTTCGACACTGGTTGGAATTGCATTACAAGAAGGCAAAATTTCTTCACTAGATGATGCTATTGTCAAATATAATCCTAGTGTTCAAGGTACTGTATGGGAAAATGTAACAATAAAACAATTATTGCAGCATACATCAGGTGTTGAATGGGGAGAAGACTATGAAAATCCGAATTCAGATTTTGCTAAGATGACTGAATGTGAAGCTAACCCTCAGATCTATGCATGTGTGCAAAAATTAGTAATCGATCCAAAGCGTCAATCTTATGCTAAACCAGGAGAGGTATGGCGATATAACTCAGGTGGAGCATGGTTGCTGGGCGATACTTTAGAAAAAGCAACGGGAGTCTCGCTTGCTCAATATTTGCAGAATAAAATTTGGCAGCCATATGGCATGACAAGTGATGGTGTGTGGCAAAGCTATGAACTGGGGAAACATAACACAGGGGCTCATGGTTTTAATGCAACCCTTGAAGACTGGGGGAAGTTTGGACTGTTTTTTGCAGAAAATGGTGTGTTAGCGGATGGCAAACAAATGCTACCGTCCAATTGGCTTACTGAATCCAAAAACTGGGTACAAGCAAAAGACTCAGTTAACCCAAGTTATCCAGAGGGAATATACGGTTTTGAATGGTGGAATAATCGTGTTCCGCAAAAAATGCACAATGTAGAGCCTAAGCAAGGTCTGGATAGTGATAATACATTATGGGCATTAGGGATCTTTGGGCAAATTATCGTGGTAAATCCAAAAGAACAATTAGTGATTGTTCAGTGGTCAACATGGCCTGTTGCACATCCAGCGGAAGATGGTCAGCCACTTGAGGCCTCGTTGATGTTTAATGCAATTAACAATAAATTAAAATAATTTATTAATCAATCAGATGAAGCCTGCCACACAAGTGTAATAAATGGTAGGCTTTTTATTTGAATGGCAAAAATAGCTGAGTAAATTATTGTGTTTTAGTCACAAAAATGAACGCGCTAATATAACAAATGGTCAATAAAAGAAAATGAAAGGGGAGCTTATTTAATATCACCTATTACAAAGGTAAATGGATTATCAACAAAGTGAATAAATACCTCATCACAAATAACCTATAAAAAATCTATACAACTTTAAACTTGTCCTATTGTGAAGTATTCATCCAGTGTGATTTATTAGTGTTGCAAGAACATCCTTGCTTAAATAAACCTGAAGGCACTTAAGATGAAAAAGTTTTTAGCAATCGTAACTGTATTGTCATTAGCTATTTCTAGTTCAGCATTAGCTGCAAGCACAGTAAAAAATGAGCAATCGGCTTCAACAGTGAAAACCCAAAAAAGTGGTAAAGTACATTCAGCAAGTAAAATAAAAGCACATACTACGCTTGAAAAGAAAGTATCAGCTGAGCCATCTAAAGCATAGCGCTCACCTGAGCTAAAGTTTGTCACACCTATCAGTGCCATGGGGAAATATATTGCCCGTGGCACTGCATCTCTATGGTATACTCAATGTTATTTATTAAGATATATCACTTATGAACTACCAATGTCCTCTATGCTTTCATCCCTTAATACAACACAACCAAAGTTGGAAATGCACTAATAACCATCAATTTGATTGTGCGAAAGAAGGTTATGTTAATTTACTGCCAGTTCAGCATAAACGTTCGAAAGATCCGGGTGATAGTGCAGAAATGATGCAATCGCGTCGGCAATTTTTAAACGCAGGCCACTATGATCTAATGCGTCAATTGGTTGCAGATAAGCTGAAGCAATATATTTCTAAACAAAATAATACTTTATTAGATATCGGTTGTGGGGAAGGTTATTACACCGATTATTTTATGCGGCAGCTGACAACGTCTGATTTTTCACCCATTGTTTATGGTCTAGATGTTTCAAAAGTGGCTATTCGTTATGCGGCAAAACGTTATCCATTAGTTAACTTCTGCGTGGCCTCTAGTCATCGATTACCTTTTGCTGAACAAAGCATTGGCGCAATTGTACGTATCTATGCGCCATGTAAAGCAGAAGAGTTGGCTAGAGTTTTACAAAACAATGGGATCTTAGTAACTGTCACGCCAGCACCTAAGCATCTACAAGAGCTAAAACAATTAATTTACAGCGAAGTTAAGTTGCATCCGATTAAAGAAGAGCCATTGCCTCAATTTAAATTATTAGATGAAACAAACTTAAATTACTCAATGTCATTAACAGGTCATGAAGCATTTGAATTACTACAAATGACCCCTTTTGCATGGCGAGCGAGTGAAGAGGTTAAACAAGTATTAAAGCAGTCTAACACCCAAAATTATACTGCTGACTTTATGATCCGTGTTTATAAATTAATGGAAAAATAATATTTAAATAGGCTCCTGCAATATATACAGGAGCCATCAGAAATTATCTAGGCGCTATAAATAAACAATTCGAGATGTTCGAATAAAATATTGAAGCCAATACCAATTAATACCACACCACCAATAATTTCCGCTTTTTTACCAAGTAGGGGGCCAACATAACGGCCGATCATCATACCAATAGTAGCCATGATCATGGTCATTAAACCAATCGTCATCGCAGTGTGGACGATATCAACTTGTAAAAAGGCCAAACCAAGGCCGATTGCCATTGCATCAAGGCTGGTGGCGATAGCTGAAAGTACTAGGCTCATTGAACTATTACGTGATGCAGGGGCACAGCACTCATCTTCTTTTTTAGCTTTGATGCCTTGCCAAATCATACGAGCACCCAGAACAAACAGTAGCGCGAAAGCAATCCAGTGATCCCAACGGATGACGTATTGGCTTGCTAAAATACCAATGGCCCAACCAATAATTGGAGTTAATGCTTCGATAAAACCAAAGATAAAACCGGTACGGAGGATTTCTTTAAAACGGGGTTTGTGTAGGACAGCACCTTTGCAGATAGCGACAGCAAATGCATCCATAGAAAGCGCGAGAGCTAAAACTAGGGTAGCGTAGAAACTCATAATATAAACCTCGGTTGGGTAGATCCATATACACATGAATTACCCCCAACCAAAAGGCTTATTCATGTGTCTATGGTCTTGCCAACCAAGATGGCGTCCGTACCACGTTTAAATTACAAACGAGTATGTTGACACGGACATTCTGGATATATTTCCAGAACAGGCTACTCCCCAATGACGTGGTTCGAAAGATATCACAAATTAATTTAAAGACAACACTTAATTTATTGTGGCTATTAATTTTTGTTGATAATAATTGTCATTTTCAATAATTAAAAAATTGAGGTTAACTTAATCATTAATTAACCTCAATCTTAATGTGAATATATATAACAATTATTTATGATTGATAAGGAATTCGTATATTCTTTGTAAATCATCAAGTTGTGATACTTGAATGTAGATTTTCTTATGCTCTAAGCCAACAATTAAAATACCATCTTCCGATAAATTCATTGTTTTAATTCTATCGAATAATATAAATGTATTGGCGAAATAAAAGCCTTTCTGTTTAAAAAATAATTTTGGTGTTCGAATAAAAGCCAAATAAACTGACATCAAAATAGTAACCATCAATAAATAAGTGGTTAACATACTCCCGTTGCGGGAAATGTTGGTATAAATGACAATACAAATTAACACAATAAAAATAATAGCATCAGCACGGTGTTTGCGCTTGAGGTTAACTTTTAATAGTGTTTTTCCTTTGAGTAAGTGTTGAATAAATTCATCATAAATTGCATACAGCAGCATCAATAAGATAATAATGGCCAGTATGGAATCATTTAAGGTCATTTTGAGTGCCCTTGGCTAAGTAAACAATGCTAGAGAGCTTAAAAGTAAAAATGGGAGGCTGCAACCTCCCATTTCAATTAATGATACTTCATTATGGCGCTAAGAAATTTAACCACGCACCAAGGATACCAAGGCCAAAGAAGCCAATAATGATCCACAGTGGGTTAACTTTACGACGGAGCAACCACATACACGCAAAGGTAAGCAATAAAGGCACCAAACCTGGCATCAAGTCATTTAAAATATCTTGAACCGTTTTGATTTCCATCACTTTTGTGGCAGGATTTTCGATGCTCGATACAATGACTGGTATATCAACATGGGTCCATTTATTCACTAAGGCCCCCATGACAAACAGACCAAGTATTGATGCACCTTCAGTTAATTTTTGCAGGAAGCCACCACCGATATCTTGAACAATATCGACACCTTTTTTATAACCGTAAGCAACACCATAGTAGAGTGTTAATAAACGAACTAGGTTAAATAATACAAAGAACAGAATAGGGCCAAGTAGGCTACCTGTCATTGCAATACCTGCACCTAAAGCAGCAAATACTGGGCGTACAGTCCCCCAGAAAATCGGGTCACCAACACCGGCTAATGGTCCCATGAGACCAACTTTGATGCCGTTAATGGCTCCGTCATCAATGTCTGCACCATTGGCACGTTGTTCTTCCATTGCCATCGTTACCCCTAATACAGGAGCAGCGACATACGGGTGGGTGTTGAAGAATTCGAGGTGACGTTTAATTGCTTGTTTACGGTCGTCATTATTTTCTGGATAGAGGCGACGGATCACCGGTACCATCGAATAACAGAAACCGAGAGCTTGCATGCGTTCGAAGTTCCAAGAGCCTTGTAAAAGGTTAGAACGTAAGAAGACAGCGCGGACATCACTTTGAGTCAACTTTTTCGCTGTTGGGCTTGTTGTATCAACCATTATGCTATCCTCCTAGTCTAATTCGTTATCAAGGTTGTTGTTACTGCCATTCCCTTGAGTGACAACCACTTGGGATTTGTTATATTTCGGGCTAAGTTGGATATATAGGATAGCCATAACCGCACCGATAACACCGAGAGCAACAAGGTTGAAGTTGGTAAATGCCGCAGTGACAAAACCTAAATAGAAGAATGGCATCAGGTAGCCAGCGCGCATCATGTTGATAACCATTGCATAACCGACCACAACAATCATACCACCTGCAATGTTCAGACCATCAGTCACCACTGGTGGGATAGCGTCTAACATTTGTTTGACTTCTGAAGTTCCCACAGAGAGAGCGACAATCAGTGCAGGAATTGCAATACGCATTGCTTGCAGGATTAATGCAGAAACGTGGATCCAGCTAATGGCAGCAAGGTTTCCATTGGTGGCAGCACGGTCCGCAGCATGTTGGAACGCAACGGTCACAGTACGTACAATAATGGTCAGTACTTGGCCTGCTGCTGCTAGAGGGATTGCAATGGCAATACCTGCGCCAATGCTTTGACCACCAGCAATAACCAGAATGGTTGAAATAATCGAGGCGAGGGCGGCATCTGGCGCAACCGCAGCACCGATATTCATCCAACCTAATGCGATCATTTCAAGTGTACCACCAATGATGATACCCGTTTTCATGTCTCCCAAAACGATACCGATAAGCGTACAGGCAACGAGCGGGCGATGGAACTGGAATTCATCGAGGATAGAACCCATACCTGCGATACAGGCAACGATGAAAACCAGTACTATTTGAACAACGGTAAGTTCCATTGTTTAATCTCCTGTAACCAAACGAGTTTGGTAAATCTGTTTTCGAGTAATGGTTAAAATTCAATAAAATTAACGGCCTAACTAAAACTAATTTTTTAATTTTTTAATTAAATCCATCATCTGAACTTTACTGTCAGAGGAAACCTTACGCACTTCCAGTTCAATATTTTTACTGTTCAGATAATTAAAAGCATCAATATCTTTTTGGTTAATTGACACTGCATTGGTGACTTGTGTTTTGCCTTCATGGAATGCCATACCACCGATGTTGACAGACTTGATGTCGACACCAGCTTCGACAAGACGTTCCACATCAGTTGGGTTAGTAAACAGCAACATCACACGTTCGCCTGCATATTTAGGGTTGTTATAAACCCGAATACATTTTGCAACATCAACAACGTGAGCACTGACCCCCGGAGGCGCAACTTGTTTAAGTAGTGTAGAACGAACTTCATCTTTAGCGACTTCATCGCTAACAACGATGATACGTTTTACTCGGGTTTCTTTTGTCCAGCGAGTGGCGACTTGACCATGGATCAATCGGTCATCAATACGTGCAAGTGCGATGACCATATGCTCACCAGGGCCTGCGGTAACAGTTTGTACCGATGCAGGTTGTGGAGCTGGCGTTGGTGCAGCGACAGGAGCTGATTCAGGTTCTTTCAGTTTCAGTGCACGAATACCACCACGACCAGTTTCTAAGGCGACAGAAACTAACTCTGCCATAGAAGGGTTATCATCACGGCACATAAACGTTTCGACTAGCATAGGTACGTTAACACCAGTGACTATTTCGTAATTATCTTGATCATTGACGATACGACTAGCGGCATTAAATGGGCTACCTCCCCAAGTATCGACCAAAAATAGTACGCCGTCAGTGGTGCTTAAATCAGCTAGTTTGGCGGTGTATTTATCAAACAGGGTCTCAGCATTTTCCCCCGGTACAAAGTCGATAAACGAGACATTTTCCTGCTCGCCAATCAACATTTCGGTAGTGCGCAGAAGTTGCTCTGCTGCCACACCGTGGGTACCAATCATAATAGCTATACTCACTTGATTTCCCTCTTTATAGATCGAACGGAATAACGCATTAGATCAAAATTGAATCAGTTTAATTAGCCCTCCTAATAGAAAACCATACTGATAATTTTAGCTGAATAAAATCACTCTATTTATTTCAGTTAGCAAACTGTTAATTTACTATCTAATAGAGTCAGTAGAGGTAGCATAACATTTTGCATTAATGTAAAAACTTGTTTTGTGTCAGAAAATTAAAAACATACGCGTTATTTCAAATAATATGCATGTATTTTTTGAATATATTGATTATTGTGAATTTATATTTTGTATAAATAACTTTATTTGGATTATAATTCTGTTATCGGTAACAAAGGAAGAACAACTAATTTGATATTAAACTAAAAAAGCCCAAAAAATAAGCAAAATGTGACTCGTTTCAGCAGTAGGAAGTTCTGAAAAAAGATTATTTTATGATCAGGTCATTTTAGTAACGATTTAATTAAATTTTCGTTAAATTATCAAAAAGAGATTGAGTGTGAGTAAAAAACAAACAACTATTATTTTTTATAGATGATAATGATTAAATTATTAGCAAAATAAAACGCCGTGGATCCATTCATTATGATGAATTCACGGCGTCATACTTTAAATTGCAGCGCAGGTCACAGTTTTTTAGGCTTTTAGCGATTCATGCTATTATCGCTTACCTACACCTCGAATTATCTAAAGTATAAATTATATGATTGATACATTAATCACACTGAACTTTAATTGCTAAACCACCACGAGATGTTTCGCGATATTTAGCGTTCATGTCTTTACCTGTTTCATACATGGTTTCAATGACTTTATCGAGAGAAACGCGAGGCTCACTCGTACGGCGTAGTGCCATACGTGTTGCATTAACAGCTTTAACTGATGCGATCGCATTACGTTCTATACAAGGCACTTGAACTTGTCCAGCGACAGGATCACAGGTAAGTCCTAGATTATGTTCCATACCAATTTCTGCGGCAATACAGACTTGTTCAGGACTAGCCCCAAATAATTCAGCAAGACCTGCCGCCGCCATTGAGCACGCAACACCAACTTCACCTTGGCAACCGACTTCTGCACCTGAAATTGACGCATTCATTTTATAAAGAATACCAATTGCACCAGATGCGAGGAAGTAGCGTGTATAGAGTTCAGGTGTTACAGGCTCAATACAGTGGTTGTAGTAAGCAAGAACCGCAGGAACAATACCACAAGCCCCATTGGTTGGTGCAGTTACAACACGACCACCTGCTGCATTCTCTTCATTTACGGCTAATGCAAACATGTTGATAAGGTCAACAACATTCATTGGGTCATTAGACAGCTTACTCGAAGATGTGACAAGGCGATTGAGTGCCGGCGCGCGGCGTGGTACACGTAGAGGTCCTGGTAGAACGCCTTCAGTGTTTAAGCCCCGCTCAATACAAGCCTGCATGGTTTGCCAAACATCAGCAAAGTAGGCATCAATCTCTTCTTTGGTGTGAAGATCAAGTTCATTTTTCATCATTAAACTTGAGATAGATAAGCCTGATTTTTTGCAGTTGAGTAACAATTCTTCTGCTGATTTGAATGGGTAAGATACGGGTTTACTGTCAAGAATTGACTGACCAAAATGTTCTTCATCAACAATAAAACCACCACCGATAGAGTAGTAAGTTTTAGTATAAATCTCATCATTACCAGCGAATGCATGAATAGTCATGCCATTTTCATGCAGTGGTAGGTTGTCTAGACGAAAGTTCATGCCACCTTCGCGTGGGAAATCCACGGTGTGGGTGCCATTGGCAAGCAACAATTTTTCTGTTTTCTCAACATTGGCGATAAAAGCAGGGATCGATTCAATATCGACGGTTGCAGGTAAATTACCCGCAAGCCCCATAATGATAGCAATATCAGTATGGTGACCTTTTCCAGTGAGTGAAAGAGAGCCATAAACGTCAACAGCAATGCGTGTGACGCTTGGTAATAATTGTTTGTTTACCAAATCATCGACAAATTCTTTTCCCGCCTTCATTGGGCCGACGGTATGAGAGCTTGAAGGACCTATGCCCACTTTAAACATGTCGAAAACGCTTATCACGCAGGACTCCTTAAAAAAAGTAGATATTTAGTGATTTATTTTAAAGGGCGCTACTTTACTGTTATTTAGTAGTGTTAACCAGTAAGTTTAAATTATTTTTTAAAATAAGGTAGCAACAAAAGGCCTATTGATTAAAAATAGCACAAAATGCGCTCGATTACGTCACGAAATGATTATTTAAGTTGGAGGGCTAGCTGATGAATAATGGCAGCGGTTAGTCCCCAAACTAGGTGACCTTGATACCAATAAAAGAAAATACGGTTAGAACGCCCTGAACGTTTAACATCAATGAATTTATGCTGCTTGAGTGATAAGGCATCAAATAAAGGCACTTCAAAGACACTCGCGACTTCGCTTGGATTTGGACGATAGTCAATTCCTGCGGGTAGTAAGCCAACAATGGGAGTAACTTCATAACCGCCAAGGCTTTGTTGAGGTGTTAATTGCCCGAGTATTTGCACTTTTTCAGGTGGAATAGCGACTTCTTCATAGGCTTCACGCAGTGCTGTTGTGATAAGAGAGCCATCTTCAGGATCACTTGCTCCCCCAGGGAAAGCAACTTGCCCTGCATGAGAACGTAAAAAAGGTGAACGTTGAGTCAGTAACAACGTAGGTGTTGATTTATTGATAATTGGAAGCAGAACCGCAGCCGATTTACTCGCCATCCGTTGCGGTTGGCGAGTTATAGGGAGTGTTAACTGAAAGCGATTAATAAATTCACTTAATTCAGTCATGCGGTGGTAACTCTCCTAATACAGGTAAGATAAGACTAAGTTTATCAAATGTTTCTTGATATTCTTTATCTGCTTGGCTATCCGCTACAATACCACCGCCTGCCCAGCAAAAGATCTGTTTTTTGTCAGTGAGTAGTGTACGAATTGTGATATTAGTATCCATTTTGCCACAAAAACTAATATAACCTATCGCGCCACAATATCCATGACGGCGATGAGGTTCTAATTCTTCAATAATTTGCATCGCACGAATTTTAGGTGCACCAGTAATTGACCCTCCAGGGAAGCTCGCCCTTAATAAGTCTGTGGCGGTATAAGGGGCAGCCAGTGTAGCGGTAATGGTACTGACTAAATGATGGACGGCGGGAAATGCTTCAACCGCAAATAGTTCAGGGACCTTGACCGTTCCTGGTACAGCAACACGCCCAATATCATTACGAAGCAAGTCAACAATCATTAAATTCTCAGCGCGATCTTTTGGTGAATTAGCTAATTTGTCTGCTTGTTCTGCATCTGCT
Organism: Providencia sp. PROV236; assembly: GCF_033676985.1. Lineage (NCBI taxonomy): Bacteria > Pseudomonadati > Pseudomonadota > Gammaproteobacteria > Enterobacterales > Morganellaceae > Providencia > Providencia sp. PROV236. Next base: position 2,094,063 of record NZ_CP096297.1, read on the forward strand.
TGAGGATCCTCTAAACGAGGGAGGGTACCTTTTATTGGACGAGTTTGGATCTCGCCATCTTGCAATAGAATAAAACGTTCAGGTGAAATACTGATTACTGCGTTTTCAGGCAGCCGTATAAAAGATGAAAATGGTGCTCGGTTGGCTTGATTAAGCAACATGAACGCATCCCATTCATTGCCTTTATATTTGGCTTGAAAGCGTTGTGCTAAGTTTATCTGATAGCAATCACCACTGCGTAAATAATCATGTATTTGACCAATTTTTTGTTGATATTGCTCTTGAGACATGTTGGCGTGCCAAGGGCTGGTCAATGTGAATTTTGTTTTGCGTGATGCTTTTTGCGATTTAAGCCAATTTAAACGTTCATTGACATCATCGTAGCTAAATAGCGTTACTCGCTGTTCTAAGTGATCAACAATTAATGCCCAGAGGTAAATACCGACTGCCATATCTGGAAACTGTAAGTCAGTCTTCGCTATTTGAGGGAGTTTTTCTATACGACGTCCTAAATCATAGCTCCAAATACCTAGTGCACCACCAGTAAAGGGGAGAGCGCTATCACAACAATGTTCAGGAGTGAAACGTTCAATCGATTCTTGTAATAAGGTGAAAGGGTCATCTTCAGAAACATTAACGAATTGCTGATGAGTAATCGTAGTTTTGTCACCGTTTGTTATCAGGGTTGCGATAGGATCAGCAACAATAATGTCATATCGGTTATGAGAATGCTCTGAATTACCTGAATGAAGTAACATTGCCCATGGTTGATGAGCTAATGGTGTAAAATAATCAGTTGCCGCGTGAATATGATAAGGGAGTTGTATTTTATTGATAACCATTTGGATACGCTAAACTAAAAATCGATATAATCGACATATAAGGACTGTCGCTCAGATTAGCATATACTCATCATACTGCAAGTTGCAGCATTTTGATTACGCTTACTTGCGCCAGCCATATCCTCTTCGATGCGCTTAACGACCCGTCGCTTGTCGCCTAGCTGTCTCTCGAATTATTTAGAATATATATTCTTATCTTAAGAAGCCAATAGCTGTTAAAATTGCGCTAAATTTTATTGTAAAGGATTTAACGATGTTTTCAGGTATGCCAGCACTTAATCACCAAGAGCAACAGGAAGCGGTTGAGCGCATCCATCAACTTATTGCCGATGGCATGAGTAGTGGGGAAGCTATTGCCCTTGTCGCGCAAGAAATTCGTGAAAAGCACAAAGACAAAGAACAGATCCACGCACGTTTTGAAGAAGATGACGATTAGTATAGCTAAAACAACCTATTAACATTTCCGCTAAAATCTGATACATATTAGTTAAGTCAAATCATTTTGGCAGTTTATAAATATTCGTCTATTTTAGATAGTGTAGATAAATAGCGTATAAAATTTACCATGGTGATTATTCTAATTTGCCACCCACAATACTCTAAATAATTCGAGAGACAGCTAGGCGACAAGCGAACGCGTTGCTAGAAGTATAAAAAATACGGTGACTGGTGCGAGTGAGTAAGTCAACAATGCTGCAACTTAAACTATGGAGAGTATATTTTGATAGGGATCAGAGGAAGCATTATGAAAGCAGGAAAAAAAATAAGTTGTGTTGTAGGTAGCTGTGTACTGTTATTCAGTTCTGTTGCATTTAGTGCAAATCAAGAAGAAGGTAAAGCAGCCCCTTTTATTAGCTGCGATAAGTTGTCTGAGCCACAAATAGCGGCACAAGTTAAAAATGATTTTATGCACAATCGTTTACCTCGTTGGACTGATGAAAAAGCCTTGGTAGGTAAAAAAGCAGTGGCATGGGTGAATAGCCAAGATGTGACTAAGACAGCAACTGGTTATGAAGTTCCATTGACAGTCAGGGGTTCAAAAAAGGATCTACAGTATAATGTGGTGGTTGACTGTGAAAAGTCGACAATTACATATAATCCACTGAAATAATCTGAATCTGTTAAGCCAAAGGAGAAGTTAGCTTCTCCTTTGGGAGATCGATTAACGATTTCTTGGTTCATAAGGAAGTCGCGCAAAGTTTTGAGAGAGTTGGCGGTAATATACGAGTCGCTCTCTGAAATATTCTCTAAGATTTTCAGGTTGTTCCCGTTCGACTACCTCTGCTATGACGGCAATATTATAGCGTTCTTTAAAAGCCACACCTGAAGCTTGCAAGTCGACATTGACTTTATCCATTTGATCTTTTGGTAACAGTGCGAGGTTATAGTTCATCTTACTTCTCAAATTCTTTACAGGTATTTTGGTATAGTAGCATATCACTATGCATGAGCGATAATCTATGCCCTAACGTTAGTATCGAATAAGTAAAAATAAATAAAAAATAAACGGCTTTAATTTACAATATAGCAATTTAATATTAAGAGAATAAATGTTATTTACTTTTTCATGAAATGAAAAAATTCCAGTAAAGATAATGAGATTGATTATTATTAGTTTTAATAAAAGTTATTAATTATCAGTAAATTGGGTTTTTTTGTTTTATTATTGTTTTAGGGTTTTAATTATTTATTTAATATGCATAATAATGGACATTACTCTTGATGACTAAGGAAAGAATATGCTAACAACTGACATGATCAATAAATTAAATGAGCAGTTAAACCTTGAGTTTTATTCTGCGAATTTATATTTACAAATGAGTGCTTGGTGTAGTGATAAAGGTTACGAAGGTGCTGCGGCTTTTTTAAAAGCACATTCACAGGAAGAAATGGAGCACATGCAACGTTTGTTTGATTATCTTAGTGATACCGGGGCACTGCCAATACTGGGCCAAATTGCAGCACCACCAGTAGCATTTAATTCAATCGCTGAAGTCTTCACCTTAACTTATAAACACGAACAAGAAATTACTGCGGAAATTAATAAATTAGCGCATTTAGCAATGACAACGCAGGATTATTCAACATTTAACTTCTTACAATGGTATGTTGCTGAGCAACACGAAGAAGAAAAATTATTCAAATCCATCCTAGATAAATTAGATATGGTAGGTGAGAGTGGTAAAGCGCTATTCCTATTGGATAAAGACTTAAAAAGTATGTCTGCGGCAACTCAGGTTTAATATAAAATATTCATCTTCCTCCCAGCTTAAAATTGCAGCACCTTTCATAAGTTATAGTGACTATGTTCATTCGAACTAGTCACTTAATTTATGATGTATCGGGCATCTCTTCTACTTAGTACTGAGTTTTCCTCTGTATTATATAAGGCATAGATCCATACATAGCTGGTGTCGTTGTTAAGATTTATGTGATCCTTTCTTTGCGTTTTGTGTCTTTAGTCACACCTTAAGTAGCTAAATCGATTTTTTGTAGCAGATAAATGAGATTTATTTCGTATAATAGTTGGCAATAAATCTAAATTCACCTGCAAATTAAGGGGTTACTATGCCAATCCACCAAATTAAATCATCTTGGCGCAAGCTCAGTGCTGTGGCTGTTCTATTTTTAGGCATGTCATTTCAACAAGCTTTTGCTCATGCACATCTTAAAGATCAGCTCCCTGCTGAAGGTGCAGCAGTAGAGCAAACTCCAGAGTCCATCACTTTAAATTTTTCTGAAGGTATCGAAGTTAACTTTGCAAAAGTCAAGGTAACAGGGCCAAATGATAACGTAGTTAAAACAGGTAAGCCTGAATTAGACCCAAATAACGATACAAAGGTCATTGTGCCAATTGAAAGTAAATTAGCCGCGGGTAAATACGATGTTAATTGGAGTGTTGTTTCTGTAGATGGCCATAAAACTAAGGGCGAATACAGTTTCACTGTGAAATAATTATGTCTTTAGAGGCATTTTACGTCGTTATACGTTTTTCTCATTTTATTGCCGCGATGTTGATGTGTGGAATGTCAATATTTGCGGTGATCTTGAGCTCTGGCGCATTTAGCCAAGTTCTTCAGCGGATTTTAAATCGCGGTATTGTATTCAGTGCTGTGATTACTGCGGTAACCGCATTTTGTTGGATGTCAGCGCAAGCAGGGCTGATGGGAGACGGCTGGCAAGATGCAGTCGATCTTGAAACTTGGCTCAACGTATTACAAACGTCGTTTGGTCAAATTTGGCGTTGGGAATTAATTTTCTCTATTATCACACTTGGGGTGATTTTTATTTCTCGCCAAGAAATTAGACTATATTCATTGTTAATACTTTCTATTGTGCTATTGGGGTTACACGCATTGATTGGTCATGCTGCTATGCATGATGGGGTAATCGGTAATTTACATCGCTTAAATCAATTTATTCATCTTATTAGCTCAGCCTATTGGTTTGGTGGGTTATGGCCTTTCTTGATTTGTATTCAATTTTTACGAGATAAAAAAGAATTGGCGGCGGGCTTAGATAAACAAATATTTGCGAGTTTAATCCGTTTCTCTCGCGTAGGGCATATTGCAGTAGCAATGGTTTTAATCACAGGGGTGATTAGTGCGATGACATTACTACCACAATGGCCATTTGCCTATAATAACTCCGAATATCAATCATGGCTGTGGTTAAAAATTGTATTAGTTATTGGTATGGTGATATTGGCATTGGTTAATCGCTATGTATTAGTGCCTAAGATCCAGCAAAAAGGGCGGTTACAGTATTTGATTATTAATAGCTGGATTGAATTATTGTTAGGCAGCATGGCAATACTCGCCGTTGCTGTTTTTGCAACCTATCAGCCCATTTAAGATTTTGAACAAGGTATAAGGATGAAACTGAAATTAATTCTGTGCTCTGTGTTATTGGCCAGTTCAGCTTTTAGTGCTGTGGCTGCTCCTTTAGAAACTGTGAGTAAAAAACAGTTTGGTGATGATTGGCCATTTACTCGAGAAGAAGTCATGCTAGAGTGTCGCAATAATGGTGCTTTAGTTGTGATTAACCCTGCAACTTTGATGCAATATCCATTAAACCAAGTTGCGCAGGAACAGATGGAAAGAAAAGAGATCAAAGCGCAGCCAATTGATGTTCTACTTGCGCCAATAGAAACGCAAAAAACAGTAGAACAGCGGGTATTACCAATTAAATTAGCGGCTGAGAAGCTTTGTGATAAAGCCTAATAGCTATTTTTATATCAATACACTAAATTCATAGCTCATATACTCACCATACTTCAAATTACAGTGTTTTTGTTAAGGTATGGTGATTATGTCTAAATATATCCCATTCATTTATTCATCCATTCATGCTAATCATCGTATTTCCTATACATCTAGCGACTCATTTACTGACTGATTAGCGACACCTTTTATTATTTCGAAGCTCAGTAAAAATAACGATAAATTATAGTTTTTTGTATTTTTATATTGATTAAATTTGAAAGGTTATACTTATTGTTGAAATAGAATTTAACTATCAATCAAATAGCTCGATATTCGAAAATTAAGCAATAAATTGTGTTAATAATATGTGAAAAAATTGATAATTAGTATGGTAAGAGTACGTTTAGCAAGCTAGTATTAAATTGTACTTTGTTACGTCTCAATGGCAATTTTTAGCGCACGGCTCTGCCAGAGCCATTTCCCAAGGCCCGGTAATCGGAATCTACCAGGCCTCTTTTTTTGCCTATTATATGCTGCTGATTACTTAGCGGCTTCATCAATTAAGCCACTCGCATTATCCAATGATGATTATCTTTGTCATAGCGCTGGCGATATAACAAAACGGGTTTCTCATTGATTAACGCAGGGATACTGGTGTTTTCATCCCAGCCATCCAATTGCATGCAGAACTCTGTATCAGAATCGCATGGAATACTGACGGTATCGCTTTTATGATCAGCCATAATTGCATCATTGATTTCATAGGAAGATATTTTCAAATTAACTATGCTCATAATGTTACCTCTAATGTAGTTTTGGAGTAGGTATTATCGACTCAACAAAACTAAGCATAGTATAAATGGAATTCATTTCCAAAAATTTTTTTTCAAGAAAAAAGATAGAAGGTGCAATATTGTTTAAATACGCACCTTTCTAGTGATTATTGTTTCGGGATAGATGTACCCCAATCCAACCAGTCTTTTGGTGGCTCTAATTTTAGAATGAAATGCTGTTCAGGTTTAGCTTTTGGCGAAAGAGGCACGCTTGGTGGGGTTGCAAGTGATATGCCACCGCGTACAAACTGTTTAAATGTACCACTTTTAATCATGCCACCAGTAAGGCCAAAGGATAAATTATAGCCAGACGATAACCAAAATTGAGTGTTGTCACGAATGAGATATTGATATTCTTTGCCAATTCGAGTGGCAACATAAACTCGATCGGAAAGCTCTCCCAAATACAAACCTGTTACAGTGCCAATTTCCATACCTCTGAATAGCAACGGTGTGCCAACTTGAATAGAACCGACTTCACTGGCGTCTAAAATGATAGTTAAGCCATCTAAATAACGTGAATCAGTGATATTGGCAGCTTGTAATTCAAATTGGTAACGGCTTTTATTTCCTCGTCCTGGCTCTGCATTAATATAAGGTTGAATTAAGGAGTCTAAATTATTAAATCCTGATGGGGACAGTTCAGGGGTGACAACAGCAAAACGGCTACCACTTTTGGTAAAGGCGTGAACATATTCAGGGTAAAGGATTGCTCGTGCATTAACTTCTCGATTATCCGGCGATAGCTTCAATGAATCAATTTGACCAATATCAATACCTAAATAACGAATAGGCATACCTTCAGAAAGCTTAGATGCATCGTAGGTAGTTAAAGTCACTACGCTCCCAATGGCTTTTGCTGCCGTTTCATTAGGGTAGAGGGTATGTTGTCTTGTGCTGTCTAAATTTGAGGTTTGGAGGTTATCAAAACTGATCGCGCCTCTAATTGCGCGGGTGAGTGGCGCAGCTTGAACTGTCAAACCATTGCCATTAAGTTGTACTTTGGCGCCACCTTCAGCCCAGAACACACTTTGTTTAGTTAATAAATGGCGGTATTGGCTAGAAATATGAATATTAACGGCAAAGCCTTCCTTGGTTGGTTTAATTGAGACAATTTCACCAACAGTAAATTGACGGTAAAGTACGACAGAGCCAGTTTGAATATCCGGTAATGTATTGGTATTTAATGTAATTGTCGTTGTTGGTGATGAGCCGGTGACACCCGCTTTAGCGTTATCATCACTGCGATATAATGGGAAGTTTTCAGGTAATTCCTCTTTGCCTTTACCCGCTAATAGGTGGATCCCACCATCTAGCCATTCTTGTGGTGTGGCACCTTGGAATTGAATGCCAGTTAGTCCAAGTTGTACATCCACTCGGCTATTAGCCACAAATTTACTGTCTTCACGGATCAAATGGCGATATTCATCCAAAATTGCCACATCAAAGGTCACTTTATCATCAAGTAGGTGACGCTGTAACACTTCGCCGATCTTGATACCTCGGTACATCACGGGCTGTCCAGCATTAACACCATAGGTCTCTGGTGACCATAAAGAAACTTTTAAGTTTTCTCTGTTTTGTTGTTCGTAGTCCTCAACATCGTGCTTATTGGCTTTTAAATCAAACTGCTGGCCTTCTTGTGCTGGAGGGCTATTAGGTGGGGAATCAAATGCGACCGCACCATTAATAACAGCAGAAAGGCTTTCCATTTTAACATTGACACCTGAGTTCAGGTCAAAGCCACCTTGAAAGCCAGACACATTCCAAAATTGACTATTTTCACGAACTAAATTGGCATAGCGTTTCTCGACCACTGCTGCAATCGAAACTCCTTTATCATCTGGTAAAATGGAATAGTCAGAAATATAACCCACAGGTACTTTACGATAATAAATTGGTGAGTTTTCGTGTAATGAACCGAGATCTTTCGCATTGAGATAGACTAATAATTCCCCAGCTTCGGTCTGTAGCTGAGGGGGAGAGTCTTGAGCGATGAAGTCGTGTTGTTCCTCACCAGTACTAGGCTGCATTCCAATATAGTTACCGCCGACTAAGGCATCTAAACCTGAAACTCCAGCAAGCGTTGCTTTTGGTGTGACAAGCCAAAATTTTGTTCCTGAAGTCAGCGCGGGTTGCATATCTTTATTAATACTTGCCTTGACAATAATTTTTTTCATGTCTTGGCTAATCGTGACTGATTGAACTAAACCAACTTCCACTCCTTGATAGCGGATAGGGGTCCTTCCTGCAACAACGCCAGGCGCTGAAGAAAATTCAATAGTGACTTCAGTGCCTTGCTCTAGCCAGTGTTGGAATAGTAACCAACCGGCAATAAACACTGCGACAAGTGGTAACAGCCAAAAAGGGGAAATACGTGCGCGTTGACGTAATATCGCCTCTTGTTCCTGTTCAGCAGATTCATTTTGTTGATTGTGATTTTCCATAAGAATCCCAAATTAAACGGCTATCAAGCCACTCGACAGCGAGTATGGTTAAAATAACAGCGACACCGAAGAATAATGCGGCAGGGCCCATCGTAAATGACATCAGTTGATCGCGATTGATAAGTGTCATCATCAAGGCAATGACAAAGAGATCCAACATCGACCATCGACCAATCCAAGTGACAAACTTAAGTAACTTCATCCTCAGAACGGGGTCTGTTTTGCTATGGCGTTGGATAGAAAGCAGTAGCAAGATCATGATAACAATTTTAATAAATGGCACTAATATACTGGCAATAAATACAATGATAGCAATTGGCCAATTACCTGAGTCAATTAATGATACTACGCCTGAATAAATAGTATCTTCCATGCGTTGACCATTTAGGTAAACCACCGAAATTGGCATTAAATTAGCAGGAAAAAGTAAAATCATGGCCGCAATTAGTGCTGCCCATGTTTTTTGTAAACTATAAGGCTCTCGGTAGTGTAATGGACGGTGACAGCGCCGACACACTCCACGTGAATTTGGCGAGCCGGTGTAATGGCATGCTTGGCAAGTTAGCGCTTCTGGGCCGTTAGATTGCGGCTGTTTTGGGTAAAATAGACGCCAAAGTTGTTCAACATTAAGATGAATAAGTATGAGTAGGCTAATAAAGGTCATTGTAATAAATGCAATGAATCCATGACCTAAGAAAACAGTGGCATAGTCCTGCATTTTGATAGCAGCAATGCCAAGACCAATGAGATAAACATCTAACATTACCCATTCTTTTAAACGACTTAGTACTAAGAGAATGGGGCGTAAATTGAGCCGCAGGCGCTTCCCTAAATACAAATAGATAATAAAAATAGGTAAAAATAGTGGGGCGACAATCGCGCAAAAAGCGACAATACTTGCTGTAAGAGGATCACCTTGTTGATTGATTAATTGTATACCTTCAATGACATTAGCGTTAATTTGTGTACCAAGTAAGTGAATAGAAATTAGCGGTTGCCAAAATGCAATCGGTGCTAACATAAGTAAAGTGATTGAGAGAATAAATAAGCGATTTAATGACCACGAACGCCCATCATCAAGTTGACTATTGCAACGTGGGCAGATAACGACCTGTTGCGTATCGTGAGGTGGGATAGATAATTTAAGATTGCAATGGCAACAGTGTTGCGAAATTATCTGACTATGATTAATGTGATCCATTATTTGCTCATTGATTTGTTAGCCATGCTTGTAATCTAGTGTAAAAAAATTTACGACTTAGTGACAACTTGCTAACCTACATATTGCACGAAATGTTTAATTTATTGCGTTATTTGATTATTACAAGAAAATTTTATGGATAAAAACAAGTATTACCACGAACTTTCAGATAATTTATCTGCACTTCTTGCTGGTGAGTATGATTTAATCGCAAGTTTGGCAAACGCGAGCGCATTGTTGTACGAGCGTTTAGAGGGTGTTAACTGGGTTGGTTTTTACCTAAAAAATGGGCAAGAATTAGTTCTTGGTCCTTTTCAAGGAAAGATAGCTTGTGTCAGAATACCTTTTGGCAAAGGTGTTTGCGGTACCGCATATAGCCAAAATAGAATACAGCGTGTGGGTGATGTGCATGCTTTCCCTGGTCATATCGCTTGTGATACGGCAAGTAACGCTGAAATTGTGCTTCCTTTGGAAGTAAATGGTCAGGTTTTAGGCGTACTGGATATCGATAGCCCAAACTTCAATCAATTCGATGAAAATGATGAAAAAGGGTTAAAACACCTTGTAAACCAGTTGTGTCAACATCTGGCAATGTGTTCGATGCCAAATTATCACTAAATATTGGTATGTTAACTTAATAGGAACGTGGCAATTGTCTGCAACGCTATTATAATGTCGGCTTGTTCATGCCCGTGCTGGTTGGCAAAATCGTTGTTATCAGGAAATTTCATGGAAAATCAACCTAAGTTGAATAGTAGTAAAGAAGTTATCGCATTTTTAGCTGAGCGTTTTCCACGCTGTTTTATCGCTGAAGGCGAAGCACGTCCGTTAAAAGTCGGAATTTTTCAAGATATCGTAGGGCGTTTAACCGAAGAGGATGGCATTAGTAAAACGCAATTGCGTTCTGCATTACGCATGTATACCTCTAGCTGGCGCTATCTTTACGGTGTTAAAGAAGGCGCAAAACGCGTTGACTTAGATGGAAATGATTGTGGTGAATTAGAGGCGGAGCATATCACCCATGCGCGTCAACAATTGACTGAGGCAAAAGCTCGGGTTCAAGCGCAACGTGCAGAGCAAAAAGCGCAAAAACGCCCAGCAGCCAAGAAAGCAGGTGATAAACCTACTCGCAATCCGGCAGCCGCAAAAGAAAATGCGCCACGCCATCGCCAGTCAGAAAATAAAGAACGCCCGCAGAACTCCTCGACTAAGCCTCAGCGCCGTAACGGTGCCGCTGCTCCAGAACAAAAACTGAAATCAGTCACTGATATTAACGCACTTCAAGTCGGCCAGATGTTGAAAGTGAAAGTTGGTACTAGCCTGATGGACGCGTCTGTGCTGGAAATAGCGAAAGATGGTGTCAGAGTTCAATTGCCAACAGGAATGGCAATGATTGTGCGCGCGGAACATTTAAAGTTCTGATACGGAGGTCAATCAGGGCATGAACAAACTTTTAAAAATTGCATTCGTTGTTAGTGTTGCCACTTTTGGTAGTGCAATTGCGGATCCTCAAGCAGTGGCTCCGGTCACTGCTGCTCAGTTACCTGTACTCAATCAGGATACTCAGCATGGTACGGTGAGTGAAAGGGTAACTTCAAGGTTTACCCGCTCTCACTATCGTCAGTTTGATTTGGATAAAGATTTTTCAGGTAAAATTTTTGATCGTTATCTCAATATGTTGGATTACGGCCATAATGTTTTACTTCAATCTGACGTTGATGCTTATGCGAAAGATAAAGCAAATGCTGGCGAATGGTTAGAGGAAGGTAAACTCGATAAGTTCTATGACCTGTATAACCTGTCGCAGAAAAGACGTTTTGAGCGTTTTGAATATGCGTTAGCGCGCTTAGATCAGCCAATGAATTTTGATGCGACTGACTCAATTGAGGTCGATCGCAGTAAAATGCCTTGGCCAAAAGATAAGCAAGAATTAGATAAGCTTTGGGATCAAAAAGTCAGATATGATTGGTTGAATTTAAAGCTATCGGGCAAAGATGACAAAGAAATCAAGGAAAAACTGACTAAGCGCTACAATTTTGCGTTGAGACGTTTAACGCAAGGGCAAAGTGAAGACGTATTTCAGTTGATCATGAACTCATTTGCTCGTGAAATTGATCCTCATACTAGCTACCTTTCACCTCGTAATACAGAGCAGTTTAACTCTGAAATGAGTTTGTCATTAGAGGGAATTGGCGCCGTTTTACAGCAAGATGATGAAAATACAGTGATCAATTCATTAGTTGCTGGTGGTCCTGCGGCAAAAAGTAAAGAATTAAAAGTTGGTGATAAAATCATTGGTGTTGGCCAAACAGGCAAACCAATGGTGGATGTTGTCGGCTGGCGCTTAGATGATGTGGTTGCACTGATTAAAGGGCCAAAAGGCAGTAAAGTGCGCTTAGAAGTCCTATCGGATACTAAAGGGGCTAAGCCACACATCGTGACTATTGTCCGTGAACAAATTCGCTTAGAAGATAGAGCCGTTAAGTTAACGATTAAGGAAATCGGCAAAGAGAAAGTTGCAGTATTGGATATTCCTGGTTTCTATGTAGGTTTGACCAATGATGTGAAGACCCAGCTGCAAAAAATAGCAAAAGATAATGTTTCTGCGCTAGTTATTGATCTGCGTGGTAATGGTGGTGGAGCATTAACTGAGGCTGTATCTCTATCGGGTCTATTTATCCCTAAAGGCCCAGTTGTTCAGGTTCGCGATAATAATGGTCAGGTACGTCAAGATATTGATGATGATGATGTGGTTTACTATAAAGGGCCATTAGTGGTTCTGGTTGATCGCTTCAGTGCTTCTGCATCTGAAATTTTTGCCGCTGCCATGCAGGATTATGGTCGAGCGCTGATCGTTGGCGAACCTACCTTTGGTAAAGGTACCGTTCAGCAACATAGAAGCTTAAGTCGTGTGTATGACCAAATGTTAAAGCCTGACTGGCCAGCGCTTGGTTCTGTGCAATACACGATCCAAAAATTCTATCGTGTCAATGGTGGTAGTACGCAACGTAAAGGTGTTACGCCAGATATTGTTATGCCAACAGGGCAAGATCCTGCTGAAACGGGAGAAAGCTTTGAAGATAATGCATTGCCATGGGATAGTATTCCACCTGCGAATTACAACAAAGATGGTGATGTGACAGCAGACTTGTCTGACCTGAAAACTAAGCACTTATCGCGTATTAGTCAAGATACTGAATTTAAGTATATTGATGAAGACATCGCACATTATAAAGCGAATAAGGCAAGTAAAAACCTTATTTCTCTAAATTATGCGCAGCGTCTAAAAGAAGACAATGAGCTGGAAGCAACTAAGCTGAAACGTATAAATGAGCGTAATGCAAAAGAAGGTAAACCATTATTGAAATCTATCGATGATTTACCTAAAGATTACGAAGGGCCAGATCCATATTTAGACGAAACAGTTAAAATTGCAATTGATCTTGCACATCCTGAAACAAGTTTATTGTCTAATAAAAAATAATTTGTTTAAACAATAAATTAAGATAAGGGCCAGCAAAAGCTGGCCTTTTTCATAGTCTGTGTAAAGTTATGTTAATTTTTGGTTTTTTCGTGTTAATTAGCTTGAAAAAGTATGAAAAAACCTTATTTATAACAGTAAATTTTTCGTGATAATTATTTTTACCTAGGGAACAAAAAATATGATGCGAATAGCCTTATTCTTACTCACAAACTTAGCGGTTATGTTTGTGTTTGGGATAATTTTAAGCATAGTCGGTGTTAAAGGGAATAGTGTCCAAGGTCTGATGATCATGGCTGGCTTGTTTGGTTTTGGTGGTGCTTTCATCTCATTGTTGATGTCAAAATGGATGGCATTGAAATCAGTGGGTGGTGAAGTTATTGAAACACCACGTAACCAAGCAGAGCAATGGTTGGTGGACACAGTGAGCCGTCAAGCACAACAAGTTGGTATTCAAATGCCACAAGTTGCTATCTACCATGCACCTGATATTAATGCGTTTGCAACAGGTGCTCGTCGTGACGCATCATTAGTGGCGGTGAGTACAGGTTTATTGGAAAACATGAGCCGTGATGAAGCCGAAGCGGTTATCGCTCATGAGATCAGCCATATTGCTAATGGTGATATGGTGACTATGACGTTATTACAAGGCGTTGTTAACACCTTCGTGATCTTTATCTCACGTATCATTGCACAATTTGTGTCAGGCTTTATGTCTAGCAATGACGATGAAAGTGAAAGCAGTAATGGTAACCCAATGGTTTACTTCGCTGTCTCGATGGTATTAGAAATTGTCTTTGGCATTTTAGCGAGCATTATTACTATGTGGTTCTCACGCTATCGAGAATTCCATGCAGATGCAGGATCAGCTAAATTAGTTGGTAGAGAAAAAATGATAGCTGCTCTACAACGTTTGAAGACAAGCTATGAGCCGCAAGAAGAAGGGCGTTTAATGGCATTTTGCATTAATGGCCGTGGTAAAGCATTTAATGAGTTATTTTTATCTCACCCTCCACTGGATAAGCGTATTGAAGCATTACGCTCAGGTGAGTATTTAAAATAACCCTTGATAAGGCATTTTAAAATAGGCCCATGATGAATTGGTTTTCATCATGGGTTTTTTAATTCAAATTTTAAAATTGATGGCTAAGATGAATTAAATATAAAATTAAATCTACTCGTTATACTGCAAGATGCTGGGAGGACTACGCGACGCTCACCGAGTCACTGTGTTTATCTATACTCCCTGACTATCTTCACTTATCGCCTATCTGCATCTCGAATTATTTAGAGTATAGTGTATTCTCTAAGTAGAATATCGTAACTAACGTAGGCTTTTCTGCTGATTATATTTCAAGTCGCAGGCCTTTCGTTAAGGTAAAGTAACAATGTATATTTGCATTAGTCACCTAGATATATCTCGAGCTATTTAAATTATATAAACAATAAGGATTTGACATGGATATACTGATAAAAACGTTGGTTTTTGGTAATGAATTTGCAACCGTTGAGAACCCAGCGCGTTTAGTGCCGTTTAAATTTGAAATTTATCAGTCACCAACGGGCCTATATCATCGCATGTATAAAGAAGTCGGGATGTCAGGCGCGAATTTAGGTCAGAACTTTAAAGTCTGGGCTTTTGAAGAACAAAGAATGCAAAATAATCAATCAGGTGAGACATTAGAAAGCTATATTCAGCATTGCCAAGATATTTATGATGGTAAAGTGAAAGCCTAGTTTAGAAAAAAAGCCCCCTTCATAGGGATCTGAAGGGGGAGCTAAATGAATAAAGAATGGTTTAACTCGAGATCTAAGATAGATTATTTCGAAAAAAGATATTTAGTTATTTGTGCAGTTTTAAGTGTAATTGGGCAACGAAGCCTCTTAAGTAGCACTTATCGTTAAAATAAACTATTGGCGATAACCTGCTTTGATTTGCTCAAGGGTATTACGATAGGTTTCTGCTTGTTTTTCATCTTCCATCGATGCAATTTCACGTTCCATTTTAATGATAATTTTACCTGCATCTGCTTGACCGATTGCTTTTAGCATATGAGCAAGTAAATTTTTTATACAAGTTACTTCTGCGGCGAGTTCATTAACATCTGGCTGAGTAGGAAAATGGGTTTTCATTAAATATATCCTTTAAAAATTTATAGACTTGTCAGAATTATATACTCTAAATAATTAGAAGTGTAGCTAGGCGACAAGTGAATGACTCACTGGTAGCATACATAAGTATATGATAAATAGCGAATGAATGTGGTTCAACACGCTGTAACTTGAAGTTTCACGAGTATAGCATAGAAAAATTATTGAATGCCGTATTACTTTATCCTCAATTGAGAGCAAAAATTTTAATGAAGGAGGCGATAATGTTAACGACACAAGAAAAACAGTGGTTAGCTCAACAATTTCCATCATTAGTCCAACCTAGGCCTGAACTGAGTCATAAAGGAACTTTTGGAACGTTAAACATTATTGGTAGTAGTGTAGGCATGACTGGTGCTGGTGTGCTTGCAGGAGTAGCCGCATTAAAAAGTGGTTGTGGCAAAGTGATCATTGGGTGTAATCAATCCCCACTTAATTTACATTTGATAGAAATGGCCCCTGAATTAATGCTGCGGGATGCTAACTCTTTAATTAATGATACTCTTGCTACTGCGTGGGTCATTGGTTGTGGATTAGGTATTTCAGAAGATGCGCAATCATTAATGCGTAAAGTATTGCTATTAATTGAACAAAATAAATCGGTGTTAATTGATGCTGATGGTTTAAATATTCTTTCACAATGGCCGCAAGTAAAAAAATTGACCCCAAACGTTGTTTTAACACCTCACCCTAAAGAAGCATCTAAATTATTACAAACAACAGTAGCAGAAATTCAAGCTGATCGCTGTGTTGCAGCACAGCAATTGAGTCAGCGCTATGGTTGTTGGATCGTGTTAAAAGGGCACGATACAGTGATCTCAAGTCCTGAACAACAAATATGGTGCAACCAGACGGGGAATAGTGGTTTAGCCACCGCGGGTAGTGGGGATGTTTTATCAGGTATTGTGGGCAGCTTGCTAGCTCAGGGAATACCGATTGAAGAAGCCGCCCGTAGCGGGGTTTGGATGCATGGTAAAGCCGCTGATTGCTTAGTTGAGCAAGGCATCGGCCCTATTGGTTTAACGGCTCATGAAATTATTGATAAAGTCAGAATGATTAGAAACTTAATCGTGGTTTGCTGATGATCTTATATTGAATGACTTTAAAGGACTGAAAAAATTGTGATACAATTCACATAATTTGGTTGCTTCATTTTTTCTTATAGCGAAGCAATGTCTAATTCAGCACAAATCTGACACTTATTTTTCACGTGGATCATTCCTGATAAGCGGTGATTTTGTGCTGACATCAATAAAGGCTTAAGCAATGACACAGGTTTCTAGAAAAACAGCTTGGATGCGAGTTGTGGCACTTGCCGTTGCCGCATTTGTTTTCAATACAACTGAGTTTGTTCCTGTTGCATTACTCAGTGATATTGCAGCGAGTTTTGACATGACGGTGGCTCATACTGGGTTGATGATCACTATCTATGCTTGGGTTGTTGCTATTATGTCGCTTCCCTTAATGTTATTAACGGGAAAAATTGAGCGCCGCAAATTATTAACATTATTATTTGTTGTCTTTGTGCTTAGCCATATTCTGTCAGGTTTTGCTTGGAATTTTGATGTATTGATCATCGCAAGGATTGGGATCGCACTTTCCCATGCTGTTTTTTGGTCAATAACGGCATCATTGGCGATCCGTGTCGCGCCCGCAGGTAAGAAGGCGCAAGCACTTGGTTTATTAGCAACAGGAACCGCATTGGCGACAGTTTTAGGTTTACCTATAGGGCGTGTTATTGGTCAACTACTTGGCTGGCGGGTGACTTTTTTATGTATTGGCGTTATTGCGTTGCTCACAATGATCGCATTAATTCGCTTTTTGCCTAAATTACCAAGCGAACATTCTGGATCGTTGAAAAGCTTACCAATGATATTTAAACGTCCAGCACTGGTAGGACTGTTTGTCTTAACGGTAATGGTTGTGACTGCTCATTTTGCTGCATACAGCTATATTGAGCCATTTGTGCGCGAAGTTGCATTGCAGAGTCAAAATTTTGCTACGTTACTATTACTTATTTTTGGTGCGGCAGGTATCGTAGGAAGCGTCATATTTAGCCGTTATAGTGGTAAATATGCATTGTCATTTTTACCAATGGCAATAGCGATTTTGATGATTTGTTTGTTGTTGCTGATGCCAATTAGTAGCCATGTTGGCCCATTAATTATTTTAAGTATTTTTTGGGGAATAGCGATTATGTGCGTTGGCTTGGGGATGCAGGTAAAAGTCATTGATTTAGCTCCGGATGCAACAGACCTAGCCATGGCTATTTATTCAGGGATCTTTAATATTGGTATCGGTGGTGGTGCTTTACTTGGTAATCAAGTCATTGTTCATATGGGAATGACCAATATTGGCTATGTTGGCGCGGCATTTGGGGCGATCTCGCTAATATGGTGTGCCTTTATTTTTAAACGCTACAGTGTTTCATTTAGCGATAAATTACAGGGATCACCAGTGACCCATTAGCTGTAATATTTTGGATTTGAGAACCCTGTGATAGAAATTTTTATCACAGGGTTTTTTATTGCGAATGCGTTACAGCTAACAATAACTGTGCTAAATTTCCTAATATTTTAATTATTTCAAATAGTAAGGGTAGGCAATGAAAGGGCTAGCTTTTTTATTGATGTCAATTATTGCAGAAGTTATTGCGACAACCACATTAAAGGCATCCGATGGTTTTAGTCGTTTTTGGCCCTCCTTAATTGTGATTATTGGTTATGCGGTTTCTTTTTGGGGACTATCTCAGGTGGTTAAAGTCATGCCTTTAGGCATTGCTTATGCGATCTGGTCTGGATTAGGTATTGTGCTAGTTTCAGTCGCGGCAATATTTATTTATCAACAGAAAGTCGATTTACCTGCAATTATTGGTATGCTATTAATTATAATTGGTGTTTTAGTCATCAATCTGTTTTCGAAAAGCAGTGCTCACTGATTCAGGGAACAGAAGCCAATATGAGTGGAGATTAGGATGAGTCAAAAAATCAGTGGTCTGCTTAAGTCTACATTTATCGGCGGGCTAATCGGTGGTGCGGCGCTTATTTTAGCTGGCTGCGGTAGTTCTGAATCAACGCGAGTGGCACAGGTCGATCATTCAGCTGCTGAATATGCTCAACAAGTGGTTAATTTAGGGCCTGGAGCACAAGAAGCTTGTGTTTCTGCTGGTGGACTTCCTGCGTTAAATTTAGAATTAAATGGAGGAAAAACTGCGGTTTGTCAATTCGCAAACGGTAAGCGTTGTGCAGCTGATGTGATCCTCAGTGGCGCCTGTATTTAATTGGTCACTATTGAATCGAGTTAAAAAGCCCATCATTGAGGTTACTGACGAAGCGGGATAAAAACGTGGTTTTTCCCGCTCCGTGTTATTAGCCGAAAATCAATGAATTGATTTTCCTCGTTTATTTCAGAACCCCTAACGACAGCCGCCAAACATGATATGTTTGTCGACAGTCTGAAAGCCCATCATTGATGGGCTTTCTGTTATATGTTCGTCATATTTTAAGTGATAGTGTAATCACCTAGCTAGATTTAAAATAATCTAGCGTATTGCAATATTAAACTTATATTTTGGAGCGAGCTGGGAAGAACTGGCTTATTGCAACCACGATTGCGACCAAAAGGTAGACAGCGTATACACCAATTAACCATTGTGGCATATCAAGTCCTAAAAAGTCCCACTGCTTAACGGCACAGTCACCCGTTGCTTCAAACACCGCGGGTGCCCATTCATTTAGTGGCAGCCACTCAGGAAAGTTCACAAAGAAGTCACACGAGGCAAAAGGTGATGGATAGAGTTGCAACATTGTATGCTCCCAAGCAAGCTCTAAGCCTCGCCATGCGGCATAAATCCAAATAATGATAGCAACCCAACG
The DNA here is from genome assembly GCF_033676985.1 of Providencia sp. PROV236. NCBI lineage: Bacteria > Pseudomonadati > Pseudomonadota > Gammaproteobacteria > Enterobacterales > Morganellaceae > Providencia > Providencia sp. PROV236. Next base: position 2,113,098 of record NZ_CP096297.1, read on the forward strand.
TAAAATAACATTTCGCGGCGCAATTGCTCCGACTAAACCTGCTATCATAATTCCAAACAGTGCAACCCTTTCATAAATACACATGACACAAGGTTGCAGTTTCATAATGTGCTGAAAATAGAGAGCGGCACATTCGAGCATAAAGGCAATAAGGGCCATTAACAGCCATGCGCCTCGTCCTTGTGAACAGTAGTTAAAGAATCTGAACATACTTTACTTCCCTAAATTAATGGTGAGCACATTTTGCCCTCATCCGCGAAACAAAAAAAGGTGTGAGTAGAGATTTATGTGATTTTAGATAAGGCTTTACTTAACATTACAAATTCGACTAGTGGCTTGAAAGTAAAAGAGCCGTTCAAATTTCCTTTTAAAACGGCTCTGTAGAAAGGGATTGATTAAGGTAAACTGATCCAGCCTAGGCTTTCCAGCCAGTGAGTCGTTGGAACTAACCAAAACTCAACACCAAGTAGCCCAACAATTGTCATCACAATAGTGTAAGGCAACGCCATCCAGACCATGCGACCATAGGAAAGACGTATGAGTGGTGACAGTGCAGAAGTCAGCAAGAAGAGGAAAGCCGCTTGCCCATTTGGTGTTGCAACAGAAGGAAGGTTAGTCCCAGTATTTATTGCTACCGCTAATAACTCATATTGATTATGGGAGATCAAACCTTCGCTAGCCGCTTTCATGGCTTCGGTAATATAAACCGTACCAACGAAAACATTATCCGAGACGGCAGAAAGTAGCCCATTAAATAAATAGAAAAGCGATAGTTGTGAAGACTCAGAAGACTGCAAAACAAACTGAATAAAGGGGGTAAATAACTGCTGATCAATAATCACAGCCACTACAGAGAAAAATACAGTAAGTAGTGCAGTGAAAGGTAATGCCTCTTCAAACGCCTTACCTAGAGCATGCTCTTCTGTAATACCACAAAAAGCAGTCGCTAATATAATGACAGATAAACCGATAATTCCGACTTCGGCAAGGTGGAAGGCAAGGGCTACGATGAGCCAAAGACCGATGAGTCCTTGAATAATCAGTTGTGCTTTTTCTTTTTGTGTCCTTTTGGCGCTATTTTTTCTGTCATGCTCCGTCAGTACCTGTCTTACCGTTGGTGGCAATTCAGTTCCGTAGCCAAAAAGCTTAAACTTCTCGACAGAAAAACAGACCAGTAAACCACAGATAAATACGGGTAATGTCACAGGTGCCATACGAACAAAGAAGGTAATAAAATCCCAATCAACGTGTTTAGCGATGATCAGGTTTTGTGGCTCACCGACCATGGTCATCACACCACCTAAAGCAGTACCGATCCCTGCGTGCATCATTAAACTACGTAGGAAGGCACGGAACTGTTCTAGCGTTTGTTTTTTTTCAGTCGTATCAATAAAGCTATCATTTAATAAATCTGTGTTATTGTGCTGGCTGGATGCATATTGATGATAAATTGAGTAGAACCCTACAGAGACACTAATCACGACGGCAATGACCGTTAGTGCATCTAAAAAAGCAGATAGAAATGCACTAGCAAGGCAAAAGGCTAATGAGAGTGTACGTTTTGAACGGATATTCAGTAACAGTTTGGTGAAGGCAAACAGCAAGAGCTGCTTCATAAAATAGATACCGGCTACCATAAATATCAGTAGTAGTATGACTTCCAAATTGTTACTGATCTCATGAGAGATTTGTTTTGGTGTTGTCATGCCAATAATAACGGCTTCAATCGCCAGCAACCCGCCGGGTTGCAGTGGATAGCATTTGAGCGCCATGGCAAGTGTGAAAATAAATTCTATAACCAGTAACCACCCTGCGATAAAGGGGCTAACAAAATAAAATATTAGCGGGTTAACGATTAGAAATGTGATTATTGCAAGCTTATACCAATCGGGTGAGTTCCCTAAAAAATTTCTCAGAAAAGCTCTTTTTAAACTAAAATCCATTATGGGTTGTTATCCTCTTATTGGATGTATTGTACAGTAAATTCACATACTACTCTTATCTGACGCATAAATTAAGTCTCATCACTAATAGATAATACGTTAATTATATGAGGGTTTTATGATTCATTTCACTGTTTATGCGGCACCAAACTATCTCAATTTACGACAATCTGGTATGATTTCTCCTATAATCCGTCTGAAAACGTTTGGAATAATAAAAATATGGTTATAAAAGCTCAAAGTCCGGCAGGTTTTGCGGAAGAGTATATTATTGAAAGTATCTGGAACAATCGCTTTCCTCCAGGGTCGATTTTACCTGCTGAACGGGAACTTTCGGAGCTAATTGGCGTGACTCGTACTACGCTACGTGAGGTTTTACAGCGTTTGGCGCGTGACGGGTGGTTAACTATCCAGCATGGTAAACCTACTAAGGTTAATAACTATTGGGAAACATCCGGTCTGAATATATTAGAGACCTTAGCAAGGTTGGATCATGACCGTGTACCACAGTTAATCGATAATTTACTCGCCGTTCGTACCAACATTGCAGCGATCTTTATTCGTACTGCATTTCGTCAAAATCCAGAAAAATCGTTAGAGGTATTGGCGGAGCGTGAAAAAGTTGATGATAACGCCGATGCATTTAGCGCTTTAGATTACAATATCTTTAGAGGGTTAGCCTTCGCTTCTGGTAATCCAATTTATGGGTTAATCATTAATGGCCTTAAAGGGCTATACACGAGGGTAGGCCGCTATTATTTCTCTAATCCAGAAGCGAGGCGTTTGGCGCTAAACTTCTATCAGCAACTTGCTAACTTATGTCGAGAGCAAGCCTATGACCGTATTATGGAATGCGTGAGAAACTACGGTAAAGAAAGTGGCACTATTTGGCATAGCATGCAAGGCAATATGCCTAATGATCTTGCTCACGTTCGTTAATTAGTATTATACAATAGGAACCAGTAGTTATAATTAAATCTGGTTCTTATCTTTTCTATAATTAATTATACCAAGCTATTTGAATATTAATTTCTTAGTTAAGCTTGTATTCGTTATAGGTTAATAAAAATTTTAGTTATTGATATTAAGAGTACAGTCTACTGGGATAGCGACCTCTAACATGACATCGATAGATTCAGTAGGCGTTGTTACATTGATGGCAGCTAGATCAAGCGTTTTAAAGCACTTAAATGCTTCTATTCGAGTTATAGTATCAATGGGAATACACCCAAGGCGACATTGGAGTAACTTTTTTTGACTAATACATACCTTATCGTCTTTTATTACAGTTTTATTTGTAAATAAATTACAATTAAGTTCTGCAAAACCATTCGGTATAACTAAACAGGTCGCTATGACTAATACAATTTGAGAGAGGGTATTTTTTATTTTTTGTTTCATCTTCATTTATCTTTAATTCGCTATTTTCTTATCAATATAATGAAAGCTAACCGTTATTTATATTCTAATTTTTAAAATATATTTATCATAAATAATGATTTTCTATCTAATAATATATTTAACTAGAGCAATGCTTCCTAAGCCAGCACGTACCTATGGTTAAATGAGTAGCTTAAGTGAATAATTATTTATAGATTATTCCTTAATAGCAACTCCAATGAACATATAATCTTAATTTTTGCATTTTAGTGGCGTTAAATTCTAGTGTGTTATTTTTCTAATTTATACTACTAATAAAACTTTCATAAAATAAAAAACTAGTAAAACAGGATAAAAAACTTATTTTTTTATGGTGTTATAGTGTTTTTATATTTGATTTTCATTCAACTAATTGTTTTACAATGCATTGTTATTTTTAGGGTGTTTAGGTTGTTTGGAATAAAAAACTAACATGTAAAGTAAATGTAATGAATTTTGAAGTAATTATCTAAAATGTTAAAAGTGTTAATTAACCATATTGGAAAATAAATCCTAGAATATTATTCTAAGTGAAAATGGTCGTGCTAAAGCAGCAGGGGGAATTATGAAAGTTTTAGTATTAGGTGCAGGTGTTATTGGAGTGACTACGGCTTGGTATTTGGCTCAGGAAGGGCATGAAGTGGTCGTTTTAGACAGACAAATGGATGTTGCAGAAGAAACCAGCGCCGGTAATGCAGGGCAAATATCTCCTGGCTATGCAACACCATGGGGAGCACCGGGTATTCCCCTCAAAGCGGTTAAATGGATGTTCGAAAAGCACGCACCTTTAGCGATTAAGCCCGATGGGACTTTATTCCAATTACGTTGGATGTGGCAAATGCTCAAAAACTGCGATATTCAACATTATGCGATGAATAAAAGTCGTATGGTACGTATTGCTGAATATAGCCGTGATTGCATCAGGCAGCTGCGTGCTGATACCGGTATCAGCTATGAAGGACGCCAAGGTGGTACCTTACAACTGTTTAGAACGGAAAAACAGTTTGAAAGTGCAGCGAATGATATTGCTGTTTTAAAGCAAGAAGGTGTTCCTTATGAATTATTAACCGCGAATGAGTTATCAAAGGCTGAACCCGCACTTGAGTATGTTAAGCACAAATTAACCGGTGGCTTACGTTTGCCTAATGATGAAACAGGGGATTGCCAACAATTTACTAAAAAACTGGCAAAATTGGCGCAAAACGCAGGGGTTAAATTTCAATTCGGCAGCCATATTGAACAAATTTTAACTGAGGGTAATAAGGTCAGTGGTGTTCGTTGTGATGGCGTTATAATGCAAGCCGATCGCTATGTGGTTGCTATGGGGTCATATTCGACTGAGCTATTGGCTAATTTAGTGAAGATCCCAGTCTACCCATTGAAAGGTTACTCTTTAACTATGCCGATTATTGATGCTCAGAGGGCTCCAACTTCAACCATACTTGATGAAACTTATAAAATCGCAGTGACGCGGTTTGATGATAGGATCCGAGTTGGTGGAATGGCTGAAGTGGTTGGCTTTAATCTAAATATACTGAAAAAGCGCTGTGAGACCCTTAAAATGGTCGTGCAAGATCTTTATCAGGGTGGTGGTGATATCGATCAAGCCACATTTTGGACCGGTTTACGTCCTATGACTCCTGATGGCCCCCCGATTGTTGGGTCTACCGCATATACAAATTTATATTTAAACACAGGGCATGGCACATTAGGCTGGACGATGGCATGTGGTTCTGGCAAGTTATTGGCTGATCTGATCTCTGGTAATACTCCAGACATATCTTCAGATGACCTATCAGTACATAGATATATTGATGGTTTTAATACCAAATTAACACCTCGTAGCCAGTTATCACCAGCACGTTGAGCAATTAAAATAACGAAGAATAAGGAATAAACATGCCACGCCCAATTAGTGCGGTGATCCACCTGCAAAATTTTACGCATAATTTGTCTGTTACCCGTCGGCATGCAGGCGCGTCTAAAATATGGTCAGTAATGAAAGCAGATGCTTATGGGCACAGCATTAAACATGTATGGAAAGCATTATCGTCAACAGATGGGTTTGCCATTCTTGATTTGCATGAAGCTATATTATTACGTGAAGAAGGGTGGACAGGGCCTATCCTGTTGTTAGAAGGATTTTTTCAGCAAGATGATCTAAAAGTTGTTGATCAATACCAGTTAACCACCTCGGTTCATAGTGATTGGCAATTGGATGCGATTGAAAATGCGACGTTTACAGCACCTATTTCAGTGTACGCTAAATTAAACAGTGGAATGAATCGCTTAGGTTTTTCACCTGATAAGTATGCTGATGCAGTTAAAAGACTCTCATCAATGTCTAATGTAAGCAGCGTCACTTTAATGACCCATTTTGCCAATTCCGATCTGACAACAGGTACAGACCTGCCACATCAACGGATTAAGCCGTTTATTGATCATAATTATCCCGTATGTATTGCAAATTCAGGTGCAACATTGTGGCATCCTAAAACCCATTATGATTGGGTACGCTCAGGGGTGATATTGTATGGCGCATCACCGAGTGGCAAATGGCAAGATATCGCAGATAAAGATTTACGGGCAACCATGACACTCAGATCGCAAATTATTGGTATGCATTATATTGCAGCGGGAGAATCGATTGGATATGGCAGCAAATTTACCGCGTCACAACCAATGAAAATAGCGACAGTGGCTTGTGGTTATGCAGATGGTTACCCTCGTCATGCCCCAACGGGTACTCCTGTTTGGTTGAATGGCCAGCGATGTGCATTATTAGGTGCGGTTTCAATGGATATGTTAACTATTGATGTGAGTGAATGCCAAGAGGTCAGTATTGGTGATGAAGTTGAATTATGGGGGAAAAATTTACCTATTGATGATGTTGCCCAAGCCGCAGGAACGATTGGCTATGAATTGATGTGTGCTTTAGCGAAAAGAGTACCTGTCTTATATGAAGAGTGAATAATTCATTAAACAATTATTAGACACGGCTATAAATTTAGCTAAAAATGTGATCGGCTGTGCTAGTATTTTGGCTAAGGTCCGCATCAATGTATGATGCACTTTAATGATCAATTTCTTAATATTTCAGGTTTTATATGTCTAAGACAATTAAATTAACATCACTTGCTGTTGCTCTAGGTTTAATATCTTCCGCTGCGGTTGCTGGCACATGGTCAGTTGGTGGTTCTGTTTTGGCACAGTCGACGCCATATAAAGGTATTAAATCGAAAGATTATGTCACGCCAGTTCCGATTGTTAACTATGACAGTGAGAATTTTTACTTTCATACGTTAGCAGCTGGCTATTACTTATGGAATGACCAAGCTGATCAGTTGTCAATTGACGCTTATTATTATCCGCAATTTTTTAAACCTAAAGATAATGACGATCGTGACATGCGTCAATTGGATCGCCGTCGTGATACTGTGATGGGCGGTTTTACTTATAAGCATAAGGCTGACTGGGGTACTATCAGAACCGTTGCTTCTGGCGATATCTTAGGCATCAGTAATGGTTTACGTGCTGAAGTTGCATACCTATATGGTTTCCATGGTGACAAGTGGTCATTAGTACCAGGGGTAGGTATCAAGTGGGATAGTAAAAATCAAAATCGTTATGAGTATGGTGTTTCTTCAAAAGAATCTCGTAATAGCGGTTTAGAGCGTTATCGTCCGGGGGATAGCTGGACACCATATGTAGAATTATCAGGTAATTATCGATTTACTGATAATTGGAGTGCGTTCGCTATGGGTCGTGTTGACCGTTTACCAAGCGAAGTTAAAGATAGCCCAATGGTTAATAAATCTGTTTCTGCGATTGTGTGGAGTGGTATAACGTATACATTCTAATTGCTAAATAGAGATAGATAAAAAACCCCAAAAGTGGAACTGCTTTTGGGGTTTTCTTTAGGTATTACTCTTGAGGTTTATTGTCTCGTGACATCATGACTAGCGAAAGTCGTGCTGGGTTTTGATTCTCGCTTTTCATGGGTTTATTGATCCGAGCAGTTTCCACGCATATCATCTGCCTATAACCATTATTTGGCATATCTTGCATACTGCATGTTAACTCAGCCCATGGATTCCAGCACACGACATCTGAATTATGATAGTGATGAATTTCTATGGTTCGTGACCAGCTATCATCGCGGATCAAGCTGTATTCTTCTGGCTCTGAATAAATTCGATCAGTTTGAGCATTAATTTTTAGTGGTTTGTCCTCATAAACTTCACGATCAGCGACTTTGTCGAAGTAATGGCCACCTAAGCCATATACTGTTGTTTTTTGAATATCACCAATATTAAGGTAAGTATGCATTGCTGCGGTTGTTTCAAAATCACCATAGCTTTCTAATTCAATTTCACAGGTCTCTCCGAGTTTCATGCGTAATATTAGCGTGAATTCATGTGGCCAAAGTTTGCGCGTATATTCCGTATCGGTGAGGGTAAAGGTAAGGATCACACCATCTTCATGCTCATTATGTGCAGTAAATTGCCATGGCAAAATACGTGCAAAACCATGGCTAGGGCTCGCGACAGGACCAAACCAAGGCCAACAAATGGGAATGCCCCCACGAATTGCTGTACCTGTTTTGAAGGCGCTTTCGCTACTTAGCCAAAGGCAGGGTTTTTGCCCATGAGGCTGCCAGTCAATTAATTGTGCTCCTTGAAGACTCACGGCCCCACGTACTTTAGGATGGGATATGAGAATTAAAGGAAGTTCACCTAATTGGCGTTGACTGATATAGGCTGAAAGCTGCTTAATAACCGGTAGAGCAAAGAGTTTATCATGCATAATGATTTGCCTGTGATAAAGGAACTGTGGGTACAAATAGGTTAGCAGAAGTTGTAGGAACAGTCATGATACATAACTGTATAATGATAAATTTTAAGAGAAAATAAACAAAAGAGCCGCCAATTTTGGCGGCTCTAGTTACCCTAAAACGTTAACAGCTCTTATTTAGAGATGTGAGCGATCAGGTCAAGAACTTTGTTTGAGTAGCCAGTTTCGTTGTCATACCAAGAAACCAGTTTTACAAAGTTGTCGTTCAGTGCGATACCTGCTTTAGCATCGAATACTGAAGTCAGTTTTTCACCGTTGAAATCAGTAGATACAACGTCATCTTCAGTGTAACCCAGAACGCCTTTTAGCTCGCCTGCTGCTGCTTCTTTGATAGCATCACAGATTTGTGCGTAAGTTGCTGGTTTTTCCATACGAACAGTTAAGTCAACGACTGAAACGTTAGGAGTCGGAACACGGAAAGACATACCAGTCAGTTTGCCATTCAGTTCAGGAATAACTTTACCTACTGCTTTAGCAGCACCAGTTGATGATGGGATGATGTTTTGAGCAGCACCACGACCACCACGCCAGTCTTTGTGAGAAGGACCATCAACTGTTTTTTGTGTTGCAGTTGTTGCGTGAACAGTCGTCATCAGACCTTCAACGATACCAAACTTGTCATTGATAACTTTAGCCAGAGGTGCCAAGCAGTTAGTTGTACAAGAAGCGTTAGAAACGATTTCTTGACCTGCATAGCTCTTATGGTTAACACCCATAACGAACATTGGAGTGTCGTCTTTAGATGGGCCAGTAAGAACAACTTTCTTCGCACCTGCTTGAATGTGTTTACGTGCAGTCTCATCAGTTAAGAAGATACCGGTTGCTTCAGCAACAACGTCAACACCAACTTCGTTCCACTTCAGGTTTGCAGGATCTTTTTCTGCAGTAACGCGAATTTTTTTGCCATTTACAACTAGGTGACCATCTTTAACTTCAACAGTACCGTTGAAACGACCGTGAGTAGAGTCATATTTCAGCATGTAAGCCATATAGTCTGCATCGAGCAGGTCGTTGATAGCAACGATTTCGATATCAGAACGCTCTTGTGCAGCACGGAAAACGATACGGCCAATACGACCAAAACCATTAATACCTACTTTGATAGTCATAGTATTTCCACCAGCTATTTATTCGTGAATTAAGTTGTAGTTAAAGTTACCAAAACCTTGCCAGCCGTCAAGCGGAATCGTGTCAATTATTGAAAAAAATCAAATCTAGTCGCACTAATTGCTTACTTGTCAGCCACTTTAGAGGCAAATACATCCGCACGTATTATCGGGATTGTGCACAGATAAAGGAACCTGCTATCAGTGATATATGTGAAACCGGTCACAAATCCATATACAAAGCACGCTGTTAATTAGTTTAGAATAGATTTACTGATTTCGTTGTTAATTTTTTGTTGCGTTAAATTGGTGTATTATTAGTTTAATACCACTTAATCTTTCAGTATTTGGGTTTTATATGACAGATAAAGATAAGCAACCGATTGATTTATCGGAGCTAAATGATATTCAGCAATATGTGACTCAACAAGCGGGCACTGAACGACCTTTTACAGGAACGTTATTGCATAACCGTAAAGATGGTGTGTATGAATGCCTATGTTGTGGCACGCCATTATTTCTTTCTGAGACAAAATTTGATGCAGGATGTGGCTGGCCAAGCTTTTATCAGCCAGTCAGCGAAGAAGCGATTAAATATATCGAAGATTTTTCTCATGGTATGCATCGGATTGAAGTGCGCTGTCAAAACTGTAATGCGCATTTAGGGCATGTTTTTCCAGATGGTCCGCAACCTACAGGGCAGCGTTACTGCATTAATTCAGCATCGTTAAGCTTCATCGATGAGCAAACGGGTGAAAAGACCCGTGGATAGGGTGCTGACGCTAGCTGACAGTTTAAAATAACAATAGCAATATCGATTCAGCTTTCTGGATATCGCTAGCTGTATCAATTGAAGGAGTATGATGTGAGCGTTGAATTAGCGCCTGAGCAATTAGAACAATTGTTATCTGTAATGACCCCTGAAATTTATCAGCGCTTAGTGACCGCTGTTGAGTTGGGTAAATGGCCCGATGGGGTCGCATTAACGCCTGAGCAGAAAGAGCATAGCCTACAAATGGTGATGCTGTGGCAATCAAGGAATAATCATTCACCAGAACATATGACAATTGGTACGGATGGGCAAATTACGATGAAAAGTAAGCAGGAGCTCAAATCCATGTTTCAAGGTGATATATTGGCGACATTGAAACCGCAAAATCAAGATTAATTTCATTGGCTCGCCTCTTAAAGCTAATAAGAGGCGAGCCATATCAATAATACTCCATAACGAGAACCTGCTTTCATTCTAATACTTCGGTTTAAATAACCGATTTTTAGCTTGTTTAATTTATTTCCTTTCTTACAAATAGCTTCCCCAATGGTTTTTAATCACCAATAGAATATAGGGTACTAAACGCATTTTTAAGTTCTGTGTTTGGCTTAATTTATATTCATTTCACCTGTAATTTAATCTAATAAAACTCCTTAGTTATTGATAATTAATATTATTTATCAGGTTTTGCCATGAAGATAGCATAAAAGGGCTGTTTCGATAAACAGTCCTTTTAATCTTGCTAATAAATAAGGATATTTTATGGCAAATAATGATTCTCATGACAGCATGAGCGTATCAGCAAGCCCCGATAGTGATGACAACAATGGAAGAGGAACAGGTCCAGAAGGGCGAGGGGATTCGGGGGGGAGTCGTGGCAGCTCTCACTCACGTTCTGTAAATTTTAGCCAAACACCTGAAAAACAAGCCATTATTAACCCACTTATTCTACTCCCTGTCACCATTGCTGTAGTGGAAGGAACATGGGGTGTCACAGTAAGTGCCGTTCGTTCTACACCTACACCATTAGCTCAATTGGTTGCAAAGGTGATTAATTCAGCACCAATAGCTGCTCGAGCTGTAGGATTTACGATTTCTGCAATTTATCCCACCCCCGTTGCGCCAGACAATATTGACCCTTATTTTGCAGAACATCAGCGACAGTTAGCCGATATTGTTGCTAGACAAAATTTGCAGGACAAAACCTATAGTGTGACAGCGCTTCCTGCAAGCCTTGTGACGGATACTCCAATTAGTTCAATAGCTCAATTACAGGAAGTTACAGCAAAGGTCATTGCTGAGCCTGTTATTGATCCAGTAACAGAACAGAAAGTCACTGCATTGACTAAAACCGACCGTAAAGTTTCTGTCGTTAAAGCGACAAGAACTCGCCGTACGAGCGTTTATTCTGTTGCTGCTGTTCCTAATCAACCACCATTGCAAGTCTATGTTGATATGAGGGAACCTAGAGGATTAGCCAGCTCCCCTGCTATTATTGAAAGTGCGTTGCCTGTTTCACTATTACCTAGCCCTGTAGCGCAAACGACCCACCATATCGTTGATTTTGGTGATGAGCATGCGCCAATTTATCTTTCCATCTCTAAACAAAATACATCTCAGCAACTAGCGCTCGAAGTTGAAGAAGCCAAAAGGCGCGATGAGGAGTTTTTAGACACTCATCCCATCGAAGCCGCAGAACGAGAGCTGGCAGCAGCACAAAGCCAGCTCTCTTCGGCAAGAGCTAATTTAGGGTTACGTCAACGACAATTACAGGCATTACAGAATACCTCCGAAGCGTTAGCTTTTACCGATCCACAGCGACATCCGTTAGAAATTCGTTTTGATGATTGGATCAGTGGATTAGGTTCAAGTTATCGTGAGGCAGCGTGTTGTTGCATCTCAATGCGATTATTGATTCGCCGACAAATTTAGCTTTTTTAATGCAGCATGGTGCTACTCGTTATGTTGCAGACGTTTTAGAGGTTAATAATATTGAAGCTCCCACGGAAGGGGGACGACGTGTAGCGCTAGCTGTACGTGATAAGCTGATTGAGCTGTATGATGAGCTGCACCAACGTTTTCTGCGTTCAATAAAACTTATTGATGATGCTGAAAAAATATTGGCGCTTGCGGAAGCTGAAGTCAAAGACGCGGAAGATAAAACCGCGGCAGCAGAAGATAAAGTTGCTAAGGAAAATAAGCGCAGAGAAGAAGGAACAGTTACTGGAAATGGAGAGGCGGTTGGCGAACAGTGGCTAGAAGATGCAAATAAAGGTAATGGTGTTCCAATCCCAGAACAGATCGCTGAAAAACTACGCGGGAAAAAATTTAAAACCTTTGATAAGTTTAGAAAAGCATTTTGGGAAGAGGTGTCGAAAGATCCTGAGTTATTTGATCAGTTTTGTGATGCGAATAAGGGCAATATAAAAAAAGGTAAAGCTCCAGTTCCTGTTGAAGAGGAACAGGTTGGCGGGCGAGTCAAATTTGAGTTACACCATGAAGAGCCGATAGCTCAGGGAGGAGAAGTATATGGTATAGATAATTTACGGGTTGTAACGCCAAAAAGACATATTGGAATTCATAAAAAAGGATAATAAAGGTAATGAAAAATAGTATTAGTGATTATACAGAAGCAGAGTTTATTATTTTTGTCCGAAAATTATTTAATGTTGAGAATACAACGGAAGAAGAGGATATCGCTACTCTTCTTGAATTTAAAAGGCTTAGTGAACATCCCTCTGGCTCCGATTTGATTTATTACCCAAATAAAAATAGGCCAGATACCCCTGAAGGGGTTGTTCAAGAAGTGAAAGAATGGCGAGCGCAGCAAGGGAAACCAGGTTTTAAAGTAGGTTAACTTTGTATATAAAGCTAACCACCCAATGTGTATTTGGGTGGTTTTATTTATTGCAAAGAATCCGTCGTCAGTAAAGTAGCGCCTTTTTGTGACATTTCAGCTAAAGCGAGTTCACTGTCCATGGCTGATAGATTGACACCACGGCAACCATCAATCAGGACATCGACGTTGTAGCCTAACTTTAGTGCATCCATGACTGTAAATTTGACGCAATAGTCGGTGGCTATTCCCATAATAAATAACTGGGTAATTTGTTGCTGTTGTAGCCAAGTATGTAACCGAGTTTGGCTAATTTTATCATTATCAAAAAACGCACTATAGCTATCAACTTGTGGGTTCTCACCTTTCGTAAATACCTCAACAATCGCGTCTCGATTTAATTCAGGATGAAATTCAGCGCCATACTCTCCTTGTACACAGTGATCTGGCCACCAAACTTGCGCAATTCCATTTAATTTACCAATATCCCCCACTTGAGTGCCTGAATTACTGGCAAAGCTGAGGTGGTTCGCAGGGTGCCAATCTTGACTGGCAATAATGGGAATATTTTGCTTTTGGCAAAGCTCTATGGCTTTGTTTGCTGTCTGTATTACAATGTCACTATCTGCAACGGCAAGTGCACCACCAGTACAGAAATCATTTTGTAAGTCTACTAAAAGTAACGCGGATTTAACCAAATCCTCGCTTTGCTTATTCATCGGCATAGCTGAGTTCGCCTCTTAGATTATTTTGCATTAATTCCCGAACATGTGCCGGTGTATAATTTTGACTAAGTAAATAATGTAATTTGCTCAATGCTGCTTCAAATGTCATATCAAACCCACTAATGACACCTGCCTCAGCGAGGGCATGACCTGTCGCATAACCTTCCATATTTACACGACCCGAAATGCACTGAGTCAGATTTACCACAATAATACCTCGGTTTGTTGCATCGTGGAGGATTTTTAGTAATTCAGGCTGCTGAGGCGCATTTCCTACACCATATGAACGTAAAATTAGTGCTTTAACAGGTTGTTGAAGAATATTACGCACAATCTCAATGGATAAGCCTGGGTAAAGCATGACAACACCAATGGGTTGCGGTGTGATGCGATGAGTGATCAAAGAACCAATACCAATAGGTGCAGGGCATGTATTAAAAGTACGTATATGGATCCCAGCTTCCATTAAAGGAGAGCAGTTAGGCGATGTAAATGCATCGAAGCCATCTGCATGCGCTTTGACAGTACGATTGCCCCGATACAATTTATTATTAAAAAATAAGCCAACTTCATTAATCGGATAATTAGCGGCTAAATATAAGGCATTTAGTAAGTTGGTTTGCCCATCTGAACGTAATGCTTCTAAGGGTATTTGTGACCCTGTCACAATAACGGGTTTACGTAAGTTTTCTAACATAAATGATAATGCTGAGGCGGTATAAGCCATGGTATCGGTGCCATGCAAAATAACAAAACCATCATAGCTATCATAATTAGCACTAATATCGTCAGCGATAATTTGCCAATCTTCTGGGGTAATATCAGAAGAGTCAATTAAAGGCTGGTGTTCCCTAATCGTAAATGCAGGCATTTCTGGTCTGTGGAATTCAGGCATTTTAGCTAGCTGTGCTTGCAAGTGTCCTGAAACAGGAATGTAGCCTTGGGGGGAGTGGCGCATACCGATAGTTCCTCCGGTATACACAACGTAAATCGATTTCTTCTGCATTTCATTACCTAGCTTAGTCGGTACTGGATTAGCAGTTAATAATCATATGGATGATTGTTAATGCTGACTTCATTTGATGTTATAACAATTTTGAACGATTTAATTGTGGTTATCTACTGTTTAAGTGGCATTGACTGATGATAAAACGTTGGAACCCCTTTAGTTAAACTAAAGGGGTTGAAAGGTTAGTTAATTTCAGCGCAGTTTAAACAAAACGCATATCGATTTTGTGGATCATTCATTTTTAAGAAAAACTGAGCTTGCTGGCGGATATCGGTTGCAACCGATGGCGGCAGAAAAACTTGTAACATATCAGGCATAACGGCCTGTGCATTATTACTAATCTCTAAAATTAGTTGATCCATAAAGGTCAACTCAGGCTGCATCCAATCTAGCTCAACAGAATCGAGTTTAGCGAGTTCAGCTGCTTTATTTACCGCATCATCAAAATCGCCTAACTGATCAACTAAACCAATTTTTTTCGCATCACTGCCTATCCAAACACGGCCTTGAGCGATAGCATCAATCTCTTCGGGGGTTTTATGTCGTGATTTAGCCACTAAATTAATAAAGTTTTTATAACCATTTTCAATGGTGACTTGCATCATATCGGAAAACTCAGAGCTAATTCCTTTTGTCACAGAAATATCTGCAAGAGAGGTTGTCGAAACGCCATCAGTGTATACACCGACAGAGTCCAAGGCATTTTCAAACGTATTGATCACACCAAAAATACCGATCGAACCCGTTATCGTACTTGGGCTAGCAATAATGTAATCGGCAGGGGTTGAAACCCAATAACCGCCAGAGGCAGCCATACCTCCCATAGAAACGACAACGGGTTTACCCGCCGCTTTAGCTGAAGCAAGTTCACTACGAATTAATTCCGAAGCGGTTACGCTACCACCAGGGCTATTGACGCGTAAAATAATGGCTTTGATATTCGGATCAAGGCGAGCATCACGAATTTGTGTGCTGATAAGATCGCCACTTGCGATCCCCGGTGCTTGAGGGCCATCCATTATCGCACCTTGCACAACGATGACAGCGATATTACCTGCCGGTGTTTCTGTGCCAATATTGGTTAGTTTTCCAGAGTAATCATAAATGCTGATATAGTTGAAATGTTTATCATCTTTATTCCAACCAAATTGCTTTTTAAGCACATTTTCAGCTTGTTCACGGGTATAAATTTTATCAACCAATTTTTGGTTTAAAGCGTATTGTGCGCTATCTCCACCTGCGGCCCGAAGCTTACTGATTAATGTATCAGAACCGGGGAAGATCCCTTGAACATTAGTTTTACGATTTTGCGCGAGTGTATTAAGGTAGTTATCCCATAGTGCGTTTAGCCATTGTTTGGTTGCCTCTCGAGCTTCTGGGGACATGTTGTCACGCATCAGTGGTTCTACCGCTGATTTGTAGGTACCAACACGGAAAATATGGCTACTTACTTTCAGTTTTTCTAACAGTGATTTGTAATAAAGTGTATTAGTAGAAAAACCTTGGATACCGACCATTCCTTGTGGCGCCATAAAAATCTGATCAGCATAGCTTGCTAAGTAATATTGAGACTGGGTATAACCATCACCAACGGCGTAAATTGGTTTTCCCGAGCTCTTGAAATCAGCAATTGCCTTACCAATAAAATTAAGAGAAGGTTGATCTGCGCCGACAAGATTATCTAAGCGGAGTACCATACCTGTGATGCGATCATCGGTTGCTGCGTTGCGGATGGTATCCACAATATCGAACAAGGCGTTTTCTTGCATACGACTGTTTGGCGTGCCTAACAGTTCACGGCTCATACGACCAAAGGGATCTGGTGTTGAAACTTGATCAACGACAACACCTTGTAAATCAACATAAAGTGCACCAAAGTAATTTGGATCAGGTTTTGATTCGGATTGATATAATGCTATCGAACCAATGACTAAAAAGCACAGTACTAAGAAAATGGTATTGAATACCAGTTCCCGAATAAAATTTAGTATTCGCCAGCTAAATTTAAAGACAGTGGCGATGATCTCCCATATTTGACGCATATTTTCTCCAACACACGAATTTGCACTGATATCTTAATGAAATAAAAACAGTTGTCTGCAATTGAATGATATTTTTATGCATAACAAAGCGATTTAGAGCGTTGTACAATATCGTGATGATATTTTTCAAAACATATAGATGATATAATTCAATCAATTAATCAAGTAGAGCCCATGATGTTGGCCGGTAGCTGAATGACAAACTGGGTTCCGCTGCAAACTTTATTAGCACGTGATCATTAAATTAGAGTGATAATGATTGCTTGTTTGAATGACTATCATATCAGTTTACTCTGAATCGGAGATGAATATGGATGCTTTAACCCTTTTATTGAACCGTCGTTCAGCTTCACGGCTAACAACTCCCGCACCACAAGGTGATGAATTGCAGAATATTTTGGCTGCGGGTATGCGTGCACCTGATCATGGCGCATTGCGTCCTTGGCACTTTGTGGTTATGCAAGGTGAAGGGTTAAATCGCTTTAGTCAGTTACTTGAGAAGGCAGCAAAGGAAGGCAAGTTAGGGGCTGAAGTTGAAGAAAAAGCACGTAATGCACCGTTTAGAGCGCCGCTAATTATAACGGTTATCGCAAAAACACAAAATCATCCTAAAGTTCCAGAGTGGGAGCAAATTGTAGCGGCAGGTTGTACTGTACAAGCCATGCAAATGGCAGCAGTCGCACAAGGGTTTGGTGGAATTTGGCGCTCAGGCTCATGGACAGAAGATGAAATTGTCCGTGAGGGTTTAGGATGTGAACCAAACGATCATATTGTGGGCTTCCTTTATTTAGGAACTCCAGAACTAAAAGCGCCAACGAAAGTGCAAATGCCAGACATGCAAAACTTCGTTTCTCACTTTTAATAAGGCCAATTGTTATGGAAAAAATTAGATTAACACAATACAGTCACGGTGCTGGTTGTGGCTGTAAAATTGCGCCAAAAGTGTTAGAGCAAATTTTGCATTCAGAACAAGCTAAATTTCATGATCCACATTTGTTAGTTGGCAATGAAACTAAAGATGATGCTGCTGTTTATGATCTAGGGAACGGTATCGGTATCATTAGTACCACAGATTTCTTTATGCCAATCGTTGATTCACCGTATGAGTTTGGGCGTATTGCCGCAACAAATGCGATCAGTGATATTTTTGCGATGGGCGGTAAACCGATTATGGCTATCGCCATTTTAGGATGGCCAATTGCTAAATTACCCCCTGAGGTTGCCAGAGAGGTGATAGAAGGTGGACGAGCAGCGTGTGCGGATGCTGGAATATCATTGGCAGGTGGACACTCGATTGATGCGCCAGAACCTATTTTTGGACTAGCGGTGACGGGTGTTGTTAATACTGAATATGTGAAAAAAAATAGTGCAGCAACAGCAGGTTGTGAATTATTTTTAACTAAACCGCTAGGTATTGGTGTACTCACAACCGCAGAGAAAAAAGGTGTATTGGCGCAAGAGCATCAGAATTTAGCCGCTGAAACTATGTGCCAGCTGAATAAATTAGGTGCGGTGATTGCACCATTAGCGGGTGTGACAGCGATGACTGATGTCACTGGATTTGGTTTATTGGGACATTTGAGTGAAATTTGCGAAGGTTCTCAAGTACGCGCTGAAATCTATTTCAATCAAGTTCCTAAACTGGCGAATGTAGAACACTATATCGAGACTGGTTGTGTTCCTGGCGGCACTCAGCGTAATTTTGATAGTTATGGGCACCTGATTGGGCCAATGAGTGATGCTCAGCGTAAGCTATTATGTGATCCTCAGACATCGGGTGGGCTATTGATCGCAGTAGAACCTTCTGAAGTAGCTAAAATTAAAGACATTGCACATCAGCAAGGTGTTTTGTTACAGTCTATCGGTAAATTATTACCCCATCGGGACAATGTACCTTTAATTGAAGTGATAGATTAATTCATGCGTTTGTTTATTGCGGAAAAGCCTAGCCTTGCGCGGGCAATTGCGGATGTGCTGCCTAAACCTCACAAAAGGGGGGATGGCTTTATCCAATGTGGTGCTGACCAAATGGTCACATGGTGTATCGGGCACTTGCTTGAGCAAGCGGAGCCTGATGCTTATGAACCTCGATATGCACGCTGGAATTTACAGGATCTTCCTATTATCCCTGAAAAATGGTTGTTAAAACCACGTTCCGCAGTAACTAAACAACTTAAAACCATTGATACCCTTCTCAAACAGGCAACAGAGATCGTACACGCTGGGGACCCTGATAGAGAAGGGCAATTATTGGTAGATGAAGTTCTCGATTTTTTAAACCTTGAAGGTGAAAAAAGAAAGCAAGTTAAACGTTGTTTAATTAATGATCTCAACCCTCAAGCTGTTGAAAGAGCGATCGAACGTTTACGTGAAAACCGCGAATTTATCCCATTATGCGTTTCAGCATTAGCGCGAGCGCGAGCCGATTGGTTGTATGGCATTAATATGACTCGTGCCTATACCTTATTAGGACAACGAGGCGGTTACCAAGGCGTTCTTTCAGTTGGTCGGGTACAAACGCCAGTATTAGGTTTGGTTGTTCGCCGTGATGAAGATATCGAAAATTTTGTACCAAAAGATTATTTTGAAGTACGAGCGCATATCATCACGCCACAAGAAGAGCGTTTTGTAGCGATTTGGCAGCCGAGTGATTCCTGTATTGATTATCAAGATGAAGAAGGGCGTTTGTTTCATCGCCCTCTGGCTGAACATGTGGTATCACGTATTACAGGGAAACCTGCATTTGTTACGCAATATCAAGATAAACGCGAATCTGAAATCGCACCTTTGCCGTTTTCTCTTTCAGCATTACAAATTGAAGCGGCAAAAAAATATGGCTTAAGCGCTCAAGAAGTGCTGGATATTTGTCAGCGTTTATATGAAACCCATAAATTGATTACTTACCCGCGTTCAGATAGCCGCTATTTACCTGATGAACATTTTGCTGGGCGTCATTCTGTTTTGAATGCGATTTCAGTTCATCAACCTGATTTAACGCAATTTGAACTACCTGAATTAGATAAAAAGAACCGTTGTTGGGATGACAAAAAAGTGGATGCACACCATGCGATAATTCCAACGGCAAAAGCGGTTTCAGTAAAGCTTACTGAAAATGAAGCGAATATTTATCAATTAGTTGCTCGTCAATACATTATTCAATTTATGTCGGATGCCGTTTATCGTAAATGTACTATTGAATTGGAAATCGAGAAGGGTAAATTTATTGCTAAAGCACGTTTTTTAGCTGAAGCTGGTTGGAGGGTCGTATTAGGCAATAAAGAACGTGATGCCGAAAATGATGGTACACCGCTCCCTATTGTTGCAAAAGGTGATGAGTTACTTTGTGAAAAAGGTGAAGTGATTGAAAAGCAAACTCAGCCACCAAGGCCTTTTACAGATGCAACATTGTTATCAGCAATGACGGGTATCGCGAGATTTGTTCAAGATAAAGCTTTAAAAAAAGTACTCCGTGAAACAGATGGATTAGGCACTGAGGCGACACGTGCAGGGATTATTGATTTATTGTTTAAGCGTCAGTTTTTATTCAAAAAAGGACGTTATATTCACTCATCACCAGCCGGTAGAGCACTAATTCATGTGCTACCAGATATGGCAACATTACCGGATATGACGGCACATTGGGAATCGATTTTGACGCAAATTAGTGAAAAACAAACTCGTTATGATGATTTTATGAACCCACTTAGTGCGACATTAACTCAATTGATCCATCAAGCTCGCCAGTTTACTAACCTGCGTGCTTTTAGAGAACTCCCCCCTGTGACGAAAAGCAAAGGCGACAAAAAGTCTGCCAAATCAAAGAAAAAGGCTCAGCCAAGTAATAATCAATAGTCACATTTTAAATGATAGGAGGAAAGCAACCTCCTATCGAGTTCCTGCGACTTATTTAGGGAGCAGTTTTGGTTAAATCAAATTCAGCCCAGACAGGGGCGTGATCTGAAGGTTTTTCCATTCCACGAATGTCATAATCTATACCTGTGCCAATGCAATGTTGCGACAGTGCCGCTGAGGCTAATAGCAAGTCTATGCGTAGGCCACGGTTATCATCAAACCCTTTAGAACGATAATCAAACCATGAATAGCAATCATCAACCTCTGGATTCATCGTGCGATAGGTATCGACTAATCCCCAGTTGAGTAGCCTATCCATCCACTCGCGTTCCTCAGGTAAAAACGAACATTTCCCCGTTTTTAACCAGCGTTTACGGTTAACCTCACCAATACCGATATCAAGATCACTTGGGCTAATATTCATATCGCCCATGATCAGTAGTTGCGAATCAGGTGTTTGAGTTGAGGTTATGTAGTTTTGTAGATCTTGATAAAACTTTTGTTTAGCTGGAAATTTTATTGGATGGTCACGGCTTTCACCTTGAGGGAAGTAGCCATTGACGACGGTGAGTAAACCATTACTGGTTTCGATATCAGCCATAATAATTCGACGTTGGGCATCTTCTTCATCAGTAGGAAAACCTTTACGAACTGCAACGGGTTGATTTTTAGTTAATAGTGCAACCCCATAGTGTGCTTTTTGACCGTGATAAAAGACATGATAGCCGAGTTTACTCACCTCATCGTAAGGAAACATGTCATCATGAACCTTGGTTTCCTGAAGACCAATCACTTCTGGCTGATGTTTATCAATGATAGCAGCCAACTGATGTGGACGAGCACGTAGGCCATTAATATTGAACGAGATAAATTTCATGTTTTATCACCTAATAGATTTTTCTGAACTCGTTGATTCTAACAGATGATAGCTAGACTGTAACTATTTAATAACTATTTAACCAGCGATTGAATTATCATAACTGAATATTTACATTTCTAATTATAATATTAATGTTTTATTCCGAAATTTAAATAAGATTATTAGTTATACAATTAATGAAAAATATGTTCATCGATTTCCAATTGGTGATTTATATTTAATGTGATTTAATAGTCGAGCCATAAAAAATAATGAAATGAAACAGTATAATATATTGCTTTGCCATGTTGGAAAATATAAAAATACTTTTATGAAATATTGTTACTCATTCAATGAAAAGTTAAATTAAATTTTTCATCGATATGTCAAATAATGGGCTATTCAACGTATTGTTTTTAATGGTTAATAATGTTGAATCCTGCATGTTTAATAAACAGAATGGGGTCATAGATATGTTCTTTTCAAGAAAATTAGAGGCATTTATGGCGGTGGTTGAAAATGGCTCATTGAGTAAGGCTGCTAGGGTGATGAACCGCACTACGCCACCCATTGCCAAGTCGATTAAAGACTTCGAAACAAGCCTAGGTAAGCGATTATTTAAAAGAGAAAAATTTGGCATGACTTTAACTAAAGATGGCCAAGAGTTATATAATGATTTGCGCGATCTTTACTTGCAGGAGAAGGAAATAACTAAAAAACATTTTACAGGATATATTGTCAATGAAGCTAACATTTATTATGACTGGGGTAAGGAAAACTTTTTAGTTAATCTTTATCAGGCTGCTAATAAAAATAATGTTCAAATTAATATATTGAGATTTAATTATGAGGAAGTCGATGAAATAGTCGACTATGATGGTAATACGGTAATATTAAGTTCTCAACCCGTTATTAGTGAAAGGTTTTCACTGCAAAGAAAAATAGAAAATGCATCATTAGGTGTTTATTGTCGTAGCGAATTATATGATAAGTACCAAAATAATATTATGGAACTATTAAGAAACTGTACATGGTTGTGCGATCCTGCATTTTATAAGAGTAGTTTAATGAGTGAATTACTTGCTAAGACAGAATTGGAAGGTAATAAAGCCAGTATAAGGCAAATGGATAATATTGGTAGCTGCCAAAATTTTCTACAAATTGGTGATTTTATTGGGATTATTGACTACTACCCAGAAAATGATCTTAATGATAAATCACTTAATTATATACCCTTGAATTCGATCATCGATGAGAGTTGTTGTTTTGTCTATAAGTCGAAATCGCACTCAAGTGTGTTGAATCGTTTTACGGATATTATTGATACATTAGGAGGAAATCAATCTTGAATGGTGGTGGGAGAAGGATTCGAACCTTCGAAGTCTGTGACGGCAGATTTACAGTCTGCTCCCTTTGGCCGCTTGGGTATCCCACCAGATTTTGAATTGCTGTGTTCGTTGACAGCGGGCGGCATCATATCAAATGAGGCGCCCCTGTAAAGTATTAATTTTTAAAATTTGTTTGAATGCTGTTTTTTTGCGCTCAGTGCATAGTTAAACAGCAGATATTTGTGTTACAGGATAATAGTCCGGTTTCCGTAAACAAAAACGCGTTGAGCTAATACCCAATAAAGTGCATGACTGAGTACATTTTTTTCTACATCTCGGCCTGCTCGCATCATGTCGTCAGCAGTAAAGGTATGGTCAACATTAATGACGTTTTGCGTAATAATTGGGCCTTCATCAAGATTGTCATTAACAAAGTGCGCTGTTGCACCAATAATTTTAACGCCCCGTTCATATGCTTGGTGGTATGGACGGGCACCAATGAAAGCAGGTAAAAATGAATGATGGATATTAATAATTTGGTTTGGATAATGCTGTACAAACGCAGGCGTTAATACACGCATATATTTAGCAAGAACAACATAATCAGGTTGATACTGGTCGATTTGTGCTGTCATTTTTTCATCATGCTGCTCGCGTGTCAGGCCTTCATGGCTAATATGATGAAAAGGAATGCCAAATTGTTCGACTAAATGTTTGAGGGTATCATGATTACCGATAACGGCAGCGATTTCGACATCTAAGCCATCATAAGTACTTTTCATTAGAAGGTCACCTAAGCAATGTGCTTCTTTGGTTACCATTATCACGATACGGCGGCGGCCTGATGAATTTAATTCACGTTTAGAGCCTGCTGGGAGTGCATCATCAAGATCTGCAAGCAAAGTTTCATCGTTAAATATTCCTTCGAGTTCGGTTCTCATAAAAAAACGACCCGTACGATGATCAACAAATTCATTATTTTGCACGATATTCAATTGGTGTTTGTAACAAATATTGGTGATTTTTGCGATAAGTCCTTTCGCATCAGGGCAAATAGTGCGAAGGATCTTTTTTTGTACATTTTTTTGTTGCATGGGGCTGTCTAATCCTTAACTGACAATGCCTATACTGATACTCGTCACACTTCAAGTTGCAGCACTTTTCATTGAGGTATGGTGACTACGCTTATTCACAGGCTGCGTAGTTACACCTTGAATTATAGAGTATAGCGCGCATCAAACAGTGATTTGAATGATATCAATGTATAGGTAATCAATATACTGTGCATTTCCGTTATCATGGGTAAAACATAACCATTAATCATTGTTACAGCATTTTTTAAATTTATTGCCGGAACCACATGGACATAGATCATTACGGCTTGTTTTAGGGGTAATGCCATCTATGTAATACCAACGTTTTTCTATGCGAAGAAAACGGGAACGCTCATGAATAAGCTGCTTATGATCGGCTTTTTCATCAATAAAGCAAGTTGAAAATTGCACATAGCCTTCATCGGGATTTTTAGCATAAGAAGAACTAATAACACGAAGTGGTAACCATTTGGTTTGAGTAAAACTTTGTAGAATATCATTTCGCCATTCATTTGCGTGACACTCAGGGTGCCATGTGGCAATAAGGTAATCGGCATCATGTACTACATAGGCGGTATAACGGGAACGCATTAGCTGCTCAGGCGTTTCAGGAATAGCTTGATTGTCGAGATAAGGTTGACAGCAGTGGCTGAAAGGTACTTGATTACCACAAAAACAGGGGGTTTCTTGATGATGATCCATCTTTTTCTCTATAAAAATAAATATAAGGTATAAAAATAACTATACTTTAAAAATGAAAGTACAATGATTTTGTCATATGAATAATAGTATTGGTAGCAAATAACCGATTACAGCAAGAAGTAGGTTACTTATGAAAAATAAAAAGATACTCATAGTTGAAGATGAAAAAATTTTTCGTTCAATCTTAGAAGGGTACTTAGAGGCACAGGGAATGCAAGTTTATGTGGCGGATAATGGTGAAAATGCGTTAGACCGACTCATTACAGAACACTTAACACCTGATGTCATTTTGTGTGATCTCAACATGCCCGTTATGAATGGTGAATCCTTTATGGCTGAATTGGTGGCAAGAAACATTGAGATCCCAGTTATTGTTATTTCTGCAACTACCGACTTTACACAGTTAGATCGTATGTTGAGGTTGGGGGCAAAAGATGCCTTACTTAAACCTATTAAAAATTTAGATGAGTTAAAGGGAACTATCTACGCTAATCTTTACCCTGAACAGCACAATGCGGACATTGTGAGTCATATCCAGAACAAAGATATTTCATCTTTTGTTGGTGAAGATAATCACGATATCACACCGGTATTAAAACAATTGCAACCTCCAGTTAATCAGGTGATCAATGGTTATCGAATCAACTATCGTCAGTTGAATGAAGTTAATCGTTTCGGCTTACTTCTTGATTTAGCACCAATATCAGAGACACAGATTGGGTTTTATTGTCTTGATATAGAGCGTTCACCACAAGAAGGGATTATGGCGGCTTTTTTGATCCGTGTCGTGTTTAATGATTTGCTAAAAAATGCCGTTAATTTTCCAGATAAAAAATTACCCAATATTGATAGAATTATTAACCAGATAAATTATTTATTAGAAGATTCTGGTTTTAGTGGCCAATTTCCCATTTTGCTTGGCTACTTTAATACACGGAATAAAGCGATTATATTAGCGAGTGCAGGCTTGGAAGCGGAGGTTGCGACCGAAAATGCACAATATAGTTTATCCCGTAGTGTACCGCTTGGAACATTGAAACATCAGCCTTCAAATCATCTGGATGTTCGAGGCAATTTTTGGCAATGCCGTATTTGGAATGGACATCAAAACATTAAGTTAATGTTTAATCCTGAAACTTAAGTTTTGTTTAAATTTACCCCATTAAATTGCATTAATAGCCTTAATTAAGCCATTGTACTATTTATCGATAAATTATTCCTGCTATACTTCCCCGCACTAAAAACGCACCTTTATTAATGTTTACTCTATATACGGATTAGGTGCCTAGGAGAATTCTGGAGTTATGACTAAAATGGCAAATAAAAAGGTACGCAAAGCGGTTATTCCTGTTGCAGGTTTAGGAACGCGTATGCTTCCTGCAACTAAAGCTATTCCGAAAGAAATGCTACCACTGGTGGATAAGCCACTAATACAGTATGTCGTTAATGAGTGTATTGCGGCTGGGATTAATGAAATCGTCTTAGTGACCCACTCATCAAAAAACTCAATTGAGAACCACTTTGATACCAGTTTTGAACTCGAAGCAATCTTAGAAGCTCGTGTTAAACGTCAATTACTGGATGAGGTGCAATCTATTTGTCCAAGCCATGTAACAATCATGCAAACACGTCAAGGGATTGCTAAAGGGTTAGGGCATGCTATTTTATGCGCAAAGCCTCTGGTTGGTAATGAGCCATTTGCGGTAATTTTACCTGATGTTATTTTAGATCGTTATAGTACCGATTTAACAAAATTTAATTTGAGTGAAATGCTTGAGCATTTTGAAGAGACTGGGGCGAGTCAAATACTTGTAGAACCTGTTCCAGAAGATGACGTTTCAAATTACGGTATTGTTGACTGTAATGGTGATACATTATTACCTGGTGAGAGTAAACCTATCTTACGTATGGTTGAAAAGCCTAAAAAAGAAGAAGCGCCATCAAATCTTTCTATTGTTGGTCGTTATGTATTATCTGAAAAAATTTGGGATGCATTAGCAAAAACAGCACCAGGTGCTGGCGATGAAATTCAATTAACAGACGCTATTGCCATTATGATGGAAAATAATGAGTCAGTAGAAGCCTATCACCTACGTGGTAAGAGCCATGATTGTGGTAACAAATTAGGCTACATGAAAGCATTTGTCGAATATGGTTTACAGCACGATACATTAGGTAAGGATTTTTCTGAATGGATTGCTAATTTATCGACAAAATTAAGTAAGCCTACTAATTCCAAGTAAAGTGATTTTTTCTTGTGGTAGTTAATAAAAGCTGACTTTTGAAGTTGGCTTTTTTTTTAACATTTGGGTGTCTTTAAATGTTGTTTAGTGACTAATGTAAATTATAGCTTGATATTATTTACATATTTATCTATGAAATAGGTTGTTTTTTTATAGCTAAAACATACATTAATTATGCAATCAGGCACTTGAGAACCTAATGTGAAATTACATAACTTTACTTTTTTTAATTAGATTAAAAACAAATTATGATAGATGAATTGGCATCTAAAGTAATATCTTCGCGTGTTGACGAGTATGAAATATTTGGTCATAGACCTATTTAATGAGTGAAATATTAATTATTCAATGAGTAATAGCTAGGCTAAAATGGTGGATAAAAAAAACACCCTATATAAGGGTGTTTTATGAATAAGTATAAGGTTCTTAGATTAAGAAATCGTCTAAAGATTTACCTTGTTCTTCAATGGCCAATTTGATAACTGCTGGGGTACGACCCTGACCAGTCCAAGTTTTAGTTTCGCCATTTTCATCAACATATTTATATTTAGCAGGACGTGCAGCACGTTTAGCACGAGTGCCAGTGCCTTTACCTGAATCCATAGTTTGTAGCAGCTCGTTTAGATCAACGCCTTGTTCCAGAATCATTTCACGAACTTTTTCCAGTTTACGGGTACGTTCTTCTTGTTCTGCACGAACTAGGCTTTCTTCTTCACGACGTTCTTCAACAACGACAGTTAATTTTTCCAGCATTTCTTCTAGTGATTCTAAAGCAATTTCTCTTGCTTGAGCTCGAAGAGTACGGATGTTATTTAATGCTTTTAAAGATTCGCTCATTTTCCTGGTCTCAAATTTAATTGTTGGCCTGTGTACACTAATAATAGAATGCTATTTTATTTTCTGCAATAGCTAATTTACACTATTAGTTTAAAAGTTATCTTTACCAAAAGCAATTTTTTTACAAAAGAAATATTAACTTTTAACTGATATATATATACCAGTATTATCAATATCCAAACTAATGAAAAAAACAGATTCAATTAGCATCAATTTTACGGGTTTAATTCGGTATGCCTAGTGGTAAACAGTAGGGTGTTATTAGCAGAAAAGTATCAAATAAGAGAGTCTAAACGTAAATTTTCTTTTTTTGATACAGCTAATTAGCTATATGTTTGAAGTAATAAAGCTATATTTTGTAAAAGATAATCGGTTATTTCACCCGTTATAGGAGCGAAAGCAGCAGAGTATCGGTATAAAATCTTATTGTTCTATAGTGGTCAGCGTTATTACTTTCATCATTTTAAGTGTCAACTGATGATGATTGTTAATCTAATAACATGTTTTATGGTAAAATTATCCTGTTTATTAATTTAGAGGAACTAGGCTGATGGCTCAGCTATATTTTTACTATTCAGCAATGAATGCAGGAAAATCGACGTCTTTGCTACAATCTTCTTATAACTATAATGAGCGTGGTATGCGTACGTTGATCTTTACGGCGGAAATCGATAATCGCTTTGCGCTGGGTAAGGTTTCATCGCGAATTGGTTTATCTGCGGAAGCGCTTTTATTTTCGCCTATAACAAATATGGCAGAGATCATTAAAAGTGAGAATTGCACACAAAAAGTACATTGTGTTTTAATTGATGAGTGTCAATTTTTAACGAAACAGCAAGTTGAGCAACTCTGCGATATTGTGGATAACTTGGATATACCGGTTTTATGTTATGGGTTAAGAACTGACTTTTTGGGCGAATTGTTTATTGGTAGCCAATATTTATTAGCTTGGGCTGATAAATTAGTTGAATTAAAAACGGTATGTTATTGCGGCCGTAAGGCAAATAAAGTGTTAAGAGTTGGGAGTGATGGTATTCCTATGTATGAAGGTGCACAGGTTGATATAGGGGGTAATGAAAAATATATCTCTGTTTGCCGTAAGCATCATACAGAAGCAATTGAACAAGCAAAACTCATGAATGAGGGTGTGATACCTAAAAAACCAATTAACTTTAACTAATTGAGTTGAATGATTAATCTTAAATTATTTAACAATTATTCGTATGGGATTAAGTGTTTTTTAAACCAAAATAAAAGGCACTGAGCTAATCAGTGCCTTTTATATTATTACTGACCGGTCCTAAATAAAGTTGACACTTTTCCAATCTAAAATTGGAGAGTGTAATGAAACCAATAGGTAAACGAACTCAACGTGATTATTCTCTTGCCTTTAAACTGGCGGTTGTTGACCAAGTAGAAAAAGGCGAGCTCACCTATAAACAAGCTCAATATCGATATGGCATACAGGGGCGTTCAACTGTTTTGGTTTGGTTACGTAAGCATGGTAGATTAGATTGGTCGGAAGGTACGCCCAATACTCTTTATAAAGGTGCTGCTATGAACCAAACCTCGGAGCAACAAACACCTGAACAACGCATTAAAGCCCTTGAAAAAGAGCTTGAGGAGATGCAGCTCAAAGCTGATTTTTTTGAGGCGGTTGTCAAAGTGATGGATAGGGATTTTGGAGTTCGCCTCTCAAAAAAGCGCAAAGCCGAGTTATTAAGGAAAAAACGGTTGAAAAACTCACCGTAACCAAAGCTTGTCGTTTTATGAAAATCACTCGGCAAGCCTATTACAAACGTCAAGATACGTCTGATAAGCGGAAAAAATTAGATGCAATTATTGTTTGTGCTGTGAAATCTGAGCGAACAGTTCACCCTAGGCTTGGGGTGAGAAAATTACACTTTCTTTTGAAACAAAAACAATTAATTATTGGTCGTGACCGATTATTTTCTTTGTTGAGAGAACATCGCTTATTAGTGCCTAATAAGCGGTCATATCATCGAACAACATTGAGTCATCATCGATTTCATCGACATCCAAATTTAATTAAATCAGGGTTTATCCCTTCACAACCGGAGCAACTGTGGGTTGCTGATATTACGTATTTATCCACACACGAAGGAGATACTTATTTAAGTCTGATCACCGATGCTTATTCGCGAAAAATAGTGGGTTATCATCTTGATGACAATATGAAAACAAAAGCCGTCAAGAAATCATTTGTACAAGCATTAAAAAAACGAAGTTCAACCACGACCTTGATCCATCATTCAGATCGAGGCTTACAATACTGTTCGTCGGAATATCAGGAAATCCATAAAAAACATAATATTCAATGTTCTATGACGGATGGCTATGACTGTTATCAAAATGCATTAGCAGAGCGAGTCAATGGGATATTAAAAATGGAATATTTGTTAATAAAGCCGAGAAATTTAGAACAGGCTAGGAGGTTGGTTGAAGAATCAATACAGATTTATAATGAAAGGCGACCTCATTTATCATTAAACTATAAAACGCCCGATGAGGTTCATCGAGCATTTTATACCTGAAAAGTTGTCAACCTATATCAGGACTAGTCATACTTAATTATTTCTTTGTGCTTTTTTTCTCGGCTTTTGCTGTAGCCAGTGCTGCTATAGTTTGTTCGCTAAACTCGCGGCCATAATAAGAATCTAACAACAGTTGTTTGAGCTCTGATATTAATGGGTAGCGAGGGTTAGCACCAGTACATTGGTCATCAAATGCGTCTTCAGAAAGCTTATCGACATGAGCTAAGAAATCCGCTTCAGGTACACCCGTTTCACGTATTGATTTAGGAATACCTAAATCTGCTTTTATTTCTTCAAGCCAAGCTAATAATTTTTCAATTTTTACATCAGTGCGATCACCGGCTTTAGTCAAACCTAGGTGGTCAGCAACTTCTGCATAGCGACGACGAGCTTGTGGGCGATCATATTGGCTAAAGGCTGTTTGTTTAGTTGGATTATCGTTAGCGTTATAACGGATAACATTACTAATCAATAGGGCGTTTGCTAAACCATGTGGAATATGGAACTCAGAACCAAGTTTATGCGCCATTGAGTGGCATACACCTAAAAATGCGTTAGCAAATGCAATACCTGCAATTGTTGCCGCGTTATGAACTCGTTCCCTTGCTACTGGGTTTTTAGCGCCTTCATGGTAACTTGCTGGTAAGTACTCTTTTAATAGATTGAGTGCTTGCAATGCTTGCCCATCGGAATATTCGTTTGCAAGAACAGAAACATAAGCTTCTAAAGCGTGGGTAACCGCATCCAAACCACCAAAAGCAGTCAATGATTTAGGCATATGCATCACCAAGTTAGCATCGACAATCGCCATATTTGGGGTTAGTGCGTAGTCAGCTAATGGGTATTTTTGGCCCGTTTTATCATCTGT
Organism: Providencia sp. PROV236; assembly: GCF_033676985.1. Lineage (NCBI taxonomy): Bacteria > Pseudomonadati > Pseudomonadota > Gammaproteobacteria > Enterobacterales > Morganellaceae > Providencia > Providencia sp. PROV236. The sequence continues at coordinate 2,144,142 of NZ_CP096297.1, forward strand.
CACAACAGCAAATGGCGTCACTTCAGAACCCGTACCCGATGTTGTAGTAATAGCGACTAATTTAGCCTTCACACCCATTTTAGGGAAACGATGGATACGTTTACGAATATCCATAAAGCGGAGTGCAAGTTCTTCAAAGTGGGTTTCAGGGTGCTCATACATCACCCACATGATTTTTGCTGCGTCCATAGGTGAACCACCACCTAATGCAATAATAACATCAGGTTTGAAGGCATTCATTTGTGCGGCACCTTTACGCACTACGCTGAGTGTTGGATCTGCTTCAACTTCAAAGAACACATCCGTTTCTATATGGTGTTGTTTTAGAACGTTGATGACTTCATCAACATAGCCATTATTGAATAAATAGCCATCCGTGACAATAAATGCACGTTTTGCACCGTCAGTCGCAATTTCTTCAAGTGCAATTGGAAGACAACCACGGCGGAAATAAATGGAGTTAGGAAGTTTATGCCATAACATATTTTCAGCTCTTTTCGCCACAGTCTTAGTATTGATTAAATGTTTTGGTCCTACGTTTTCTGAGATTGAGTTACCACCCCAAGAACCACAACCTAATGTGAGAGAAGGCGCTAATTTAAAGTTATATAAATCACCGATACCACCTTGTGAAGCTGGGGTATTGATTAAGATACGTGCTGTTTTCATTTTCACGCCGAAGTAGTTAACGCGAGCTGTCTGATTATCTTGATCTGTATATAAACAAGAGGTATGACCAATACCACCCATTTCAACCAGCAGTTCAGCTTTTTCTACGGCTTCTTCAAAGTTTTTAGCGCGATACATCGCCAGTAACGGGGACAGTTTTTCATGAGCAAATGGCTCAGAGTCGTCGATAACTTTGACTTCACCGATCAGGATCTTAGTCGTTTCAGGTACAGAAATTCCGGCCATTTCAGCAATTTTATATGCCGGTTGCCCAACAATAGCAGCATTGAGACTGCCATTTTTCAAAATAACTTCTTGAACTGCTTTTAACTCTTTGCCTTGCAGAATATAGCCACCATGGCTAGAAAAACGCTCGCGTACTTGGTTATAAATTTCATCTACCACAACGACCGATTGTTCAGAAGCACAGATCACACCGTTGTCGAATGTTTTTGACATTAGAATTGAAGCGACAGCACGTTTGATGTCAGCCGTTTCATCAATAACAACCGGTGTATTACCTGCACCAACACCAATTGCTGGTTTACCTGAACTGTAGGCAGCTTTTACCATGCCAGGCCCACCTGTTGCCAAGATCAAATTAATGTCATCGTGATGCATAAGAGCATTGGATAACTCAACGGAAGGGGCATCAATCCAGCCAATAATATCTTTTGGTGCACCCGCTTCAATCGCTGCTTTTAATACAATCTCAGCGGCTTTGTTGGTTGCATTTTTTGCGCGAGGGTGTGGGGAAAAAATGATCGCATTACGCGTTTTTAAACTAATTAGTGATTTAAAAATAGCGGTTGAAGTTGGGTTGGTTGTTGGCACAATACCACAGATAATACCGATAGGTTCAGCGATAGTAATTGTGCCAAACGTTGGGTCTTCAGAAAGCACACCACAGGTTTTTTCATCTTTATAGGCATTGTAGATATATTCTGAAGCAAAGTGGTTTTTAATCACTTTATCTTCCACAATACCCATTCCTGATTCTTCAACGGCAAGCTTGGCTAGAGGGATACGAGCATCTGCTGCGGCAAGCGCTGCGGCGCGGAAAATACGGTCAACTTGCTCCTGAGAGAAGTTAGCAAATTCACGCTGAGCTTTTTTGACACGAGCAACGAGGTCATTGAGTTCGGTAACATTAGTTACTGACATAGAGATTACTCCTGATAAATGTTAAACTTTTTAAGCCAATGAGCAGTGCATCCGAAACAACACAACAAAATTTAGTAGATAATTATAGTTTATATTTATTATTCTATTCTGTTTATCCGCTTATTGGCTTAAAAAGCTTTAAAATCAATGCGAAAAACTTATTTCCCTTAAATCAACTCTCTCTATCAGTTAAGAATAGATTAACATTATTTAGGTTTATTGATGTGATCTAAATCACAAAAACCCAAAGCTGACTCCTTTCAGCAAGCCAAATTTGGCTTTTATTCCTGATTATCTAAAATTGACCTAACACTAAACTATTTTATTAATCGTTTAGATAAAAAACACTTTTAAAGTAAATTTGGCTTAAGTGAACAGATTTAATAAGTAAAATAGTGTCTAGTGAAATGTATTTCCTGTATTTAATGATAAACTATAATAGTCGCACTAAAAATAATTCGAGGCACAACTAAATGGTTAGTGCTAGAGCTTTATGGCTATTAAAATATGGCGATTAGCGTGAATAGATAGTGTTGTCATTCATCGCCAAGTGGTGTTTTGAAGAATGGCGAGTGTGTATTTTGCTTCTCAAATGAGATCCTTGATTAAGGTGTGAGTGTGTGGGTGCAGGATTACTTGATTTATCAGGCTATATAAAGTTTTTTATCGGTTTATTTGCGTTAGTAAACCCAGTCGGGATCTTGCCTGTGTTTATTAGTATGACTAATTACCAAAGCAGTGCAGGGCGTAATAAAACAAATACGATAGCAAATACCTCAGTGGCTATCATTTTATGTACATCTTTATTGATCGGTGACTCAATTCTCCAATTATTTGGCATTTCCATTGATTCCTTTCGTATCGCTGGGGGGATATTGATTGTGACTATTGCCATGTCAATGATCAGTGGAAAAATTGGTGAAGATAAACAGAATAAACAAGAAAAAACAGAAACAGCAGTACGAGACAGTATTGGTGTTGTTCCTTTAGCACTGCCTTTGATGGCGGGCCCAGGGGCTATCAGTTCTTGTATTGTTTGGTCATCACGCTGGAATGGTTGGCAGAATTTTGTCGGATTAGCGCTAACCAGTATTGTGTTTGCATTTTGTTGTTGGCTATTGTTCCGTTCGGCATCTTTGCTCGTCCGTTATTTAGGGCAAACAGGGATTAACGTTGTGACACGTATTATGGGATTACTTTTGATGTCCTTGGGAATTGAGTTTATTGTCACAGGCGTTAAAGCGATATTTCCCGGCCTGCTATAACATCTCTCATCATAATATGAATAATTTAATCTAATTAACTATCGCCTAGGTGATGGTTAATTAGAACTATTCTATATTAGTAATAGTATTCCGACTAAACACGACCTACTAAAAAAAATCAGTTTATTTCTTTTCTTATAAATTAAATCAATAAACTAGCAATATAGTTTTAACCGATAATAGTCACAAAAATAAAATAGGTTGCGCGCATTAATATGCTGTTATTTTGTACTGCTAATGATCGCGGTTGATTATAATAATATGCCGCATTTTTTGTCAAAGAAGGCATAAAAAGTAAGGAAATGTGAGCTGAGTAAATTTTTACGCTATTTAATTTACGCAATGTTAATGATATGTTTAAACAGACACTAGCTTACTAAATTGGCCCATAACAGATAAATCCACTACTTGACGAGGTGTGAGACTTTTTGTTTGCTTTAATTGAGCTAAAGTCCGTATGTGATGTTAATGGCTTGTAACGTATTATGACCCCTAATTTTGAATTATCAAAACTAATCTTAAAAGAGGAAGGTATGCTCCTAAGTTAGGCGCCTACCACAATGTAAAATAATAAATCGGATGTTGAATTTTGCTGTAACAACACCAATAAATGTCGAGGGTGATAATGAATTTTCTTAAAAAGAGTTTGTGTTCACTGCCTATTTTTTTTATTGCAATGCAGGCTTACAGCAAACCGGTAGCATCAGAAACTAAACAAGTTATTACAATTAATAATGGCTCTGAGGTGGCGTCACTGGATCCTCATAAAGTCGAAGGCTCTCCAGAGTCGAGCATTATTATGAATTTGCTTGAAGGGTTGGTTTACACGGATGTTGATGGAAAAGTAACCCCTGGCGTTGCTGAGAGTTGGTCAAATGATCACTATAAAACATGGATATTCACACTTCGTGATGGTGTCAAATGGAGTGATGGCACACCAGTAACAGCTCAAGATTTTGTTTATAGTTGGCAGCGATTAGCAGATCCTAAAACGGGGTCACCCTATACGAGTTACTTGCAAAGTGCCTATATTGAAAATGCAGCAGAAATTTTAAAAGGCGAAAAGCCCATTGAGACACTTGGTGTCAAAGCACTTGATGATAAACATCTACAAGTCACATTGAGTCATCCAGTTCCTTATTTTATTGATATGCTCAGCCATACACCAATGAAACCGGTCAATAAAAAAGCGATTGAGAAATATGGTGATAAATGGACTCAGCCTAATAATTTTATTGGTAACGGTGCATATTTATTAGATAAATGGATAGTTAATGAACGCATTGTTCTGAAGCGTAACCCACAGTATTGGGATAATCAAAACACTCAAATTGATGAAGCAATTTTTTTAGCCATTTCATCGGAAGTCAGTGATGTTAATCGATATCGCAGTGGTGAAATCAATATTAGTAACTCAGCCATTCCACCAGTAATTTATAAAAAAATGCAAACTGAACGGCCAAATGAATTATACGTTCGTCCTTATCTATGCACTTTTTATTATGAAATTAATAACAACAAGCCACCATTTACTGATCCAAGGGTACGTGAGGCACTTAAACTTGGGTTAGATAGAAAAACCATTACCGATAAAATCATGGCGCAAGGTCAAATCGTCGCATATGGATTCACTCCAACATTTATTAACAATGGAGATTTTTCGCCACCAGAGTGGGCGACATGGAGTGATGAAAAACGTTATCAGAAGGCTAAAGAGCTTCTTGCGGATGCAGGCTATAGCCAAGCTAATCCTCTTAAATTCTCACTGCTTTACAACACATCTGATCAAAATAAACAGCAAGCGATCGTAGCCGCTTCAATGTGGAAGAAAAACATTGGAGCAGAAGTAGAACTGCAAAATCAAGAGTGGAAAACCTCATTACAAAGCCGCCACGATGGAAATTATGATGTGGCACGTGCGACGTGGTGCGCGGATTACAATGAACCTTCTGCATTTTTAAATATGATGCTTTCAGATAGTAGTAATAACACCACATTCTATAAAAGCGCACAATTTGATTCCCTGTTAGAGAAAGCATTGATTGCACCGAATGATGAGTCACGGAAACAAATTTATCAGCAAGCGGAAGCACTGCTTGATCATGATTCAACGATTATTCCTGTTTATTACCGAGTCAGTGTTCGCTTAGTTAATCCATCAGTTGGAGGATTTAAAGGAAAAGACCCTCTTGATTATATGGATGTTAAGCGGTTATATATAAATCAATCTAATTAATATTTATTAAATAATTACAAAAACAGTTTACCGAGTTGGTAAGCATCACAATCAACAACATAACAATTAAGTATGGTATGGGAGTAACGGATAAGATGAGTAAACAAATTCATAAAACCATGGTTGCATTAGGCGTTGCTACTGGCTTAATGGCAACAGGGATCACTAGCAGTTTTGCAGCAACCGTTCCAGCAGGTGTTGAGCTTGCAGAAAAGCAAGTCATGGTGCGCAATAATGGCTCAGAGCCACAATCTCTTGACCCTCATAAAATCGAAGGGGTTCCTGAATCTGCGCTGGCACGTGATCTGTTTGAAGGGTTAACCATTGTTGGGCCAAATGGAGAAATTTTACCGGGCTCGGCAGTGAGTTGGGATAATAAAGACTTCAAAGAGTGGACATTTAAAATTCGTGATGATGCTAAGTGGTCAAATGGTGATCCGGTCACCGCTCATGATTTTGTCTATAGTTTCCAACGTATAGTTGATCCAGATACTGCCTCTCCATATGCAAGTTACCTCCAATATGCACATATCAATAATGTTGATGACATTATTACCGGTAAGAAAAAACCTTCGGAGCTGGGAGTTAAAGCATTAGACGACCATACGCTAGTGCTTGAACTTAGCGAGGCCGTTCCTTATATCCCTAAATTATTAATCCACTCCTCAATGTCGCCAGTAAATAAAAAAGTGATTGAAAAATATGGTGCTAAGTGGACACAACCACAAAACTTTGTTGGTAATGGTGCTTATAAACTAAAAGACTGGACTGTTAACGAACGTATTGTATTAGAGCGCAGTCCTACTTATTGGGATAACCAAAATACAATTATTGATCAGGTTACGTTCTTACCTATTTCATCTGAAGTTACCGATGTTAATCGCTATCGTAGCGGCGAAATCGATATGACTTATAGTAACTTACCTATCGAACAGTTTAAAACGTTGCAGCAAAATATGCCAAATGAGCTGCGTGTTAACCCATATTTATGTATTTATTACTATGAAATAAATAACGAAAAACCACCATTCAATGATCCACGTGTCAGAGAAGCACTAAAATTATCAATGGATAGAGATGTGATCACCTATAAGGTGAAAGCGCAAGGTGATATTCCTGCCTACGGTTTTACACCACCATTTACTAGTGGCATGAAAACTGAAAAGCCAGATTGGTATGCAAATATGACACAAGAGCAACGTAACGAAAAAGCTAAACAGTTGCTTGAAGAGGCTGGCTATAATAAATCTAATCCATTGAAGTTTAATTTGTTATATAACACATCTGACCTGCATAAACGTATTGCTATTGCGGCATCTTCTATGTGGAAGAAAAATATTGGTGCAGAAGTTAAATTAGAAAACCAAGAGTGGAAAACATTTTTAGATAGTCGTCATCAAGGCGCTTATGATGTTGCTCGTGCAGGCTGGTGTGCTGACTATAATGAACCTTCTTCTTTCCTCAATATGTTACTTTCTAACAGCAGTAATAATACTGTTCACTATAAAAATAAAGATTTTGATGCGGCGATGAAGCAGACGCTAAAAGTGCAGACAGATGAAGAGCGTGCTGAGTTATATGGCCAAGCAGAGAAAATTCTTGATAAGGATTCAGCGGTTGTACCACTTTACTACTATGTGAATACACGTTTAGTTAAACCGTATGTAGGTGGCTATACCGGAAAAGACCCATTAGATAACCTACACACTAAAGACCTTTATATTATCAAGCACTAATAACAGTCCGGCTCTACGGAGCCGGATAACGACTACTGACAAACTATCATGTTTGGCGGCAGTCGTTAGGGGGTTCTGAAATAAACGAGGAAAATCAATTTATTGATTTTCGGCTGATAACACGAAGCGGGAAAAATCACGCTTTTATCCCGCTTCGTCAGCAACCTCAGTCCGGCTCTACGGAGCCGGACACTAATATGATTATTGGTCCGACTAAGCAACAAAGTAGGAAAGGGCAATGTTAAAATTTATTTTACGTCGTTTACTTGAAGCGATTCCGACACTTTTTATTCTTATTACTATTTCATTTTTTATGATGCGGTTAGCACCAGGAAGTCCATTTACTGGGGAGCGTAAACTACCACCGGAGGTAATGGCAAATATTGAAGCCAAATACCACTTAAATGACCCAATGTATAAACAATATTTTAGTTACCTAGTGCAGTTATCAAAAGGCGACTTTGGCCCTTCATTTAAATATAAAGATTACAGCGTTAACGACCTTGTCGCGAAAGCCTTTCCAGTATCGGCAAAACTAGGTGCAACGGCATTCATTGTGGCAGTATTTTTTGGTGTATCAGCAGGGGTTATTGCAGCCCTAAATCAAAATAGTAAATGGGATTTTACAGTCATGGGATTCGCCATGACGGGGGTTGTCATCCCAAGCTTTGTAGTGGCACCGCTATTAGTGCTAATTTTTGCTATTCATTTGAAGTGGCTCCCCGGTGGTGGCTGGGATGGTGGAAACATCAAACATATGATTTTACCTATGGTTGCCCTGTCGCTTGCTTATATTGCGAGCATCTCACGTATTACCCGTGGTTCAATGATTGAAATTATGCATTCGAACTTTATTCGAACAGCTCGGGCTAAGGGATTACCATTAAAAACCATTATTTTACGTCATGCGTTGAAACCTGCGTTACTCCCCGTGCTCTCTTATATGGGGCCCGCTTTTGTTGGGATCATTACGGGGTCAATGGTGATTGAAACAATATTTGGTTTACCAGGAATAGGGCAACTCTTCGTTAATGGGGCTCTGAATCGTGATTATTCATTAGTATTGAGCTTGACCATTTTAGTGGGGGTATTAACCATTGCCTTTAATGCGATTGTTGATGTGTTATATGCCGTTATCGACCCTAAAATTCGCTATTAATCTGGAGAAGACACTATGTTATTGAACCAAAAGAATAGTGAAGCTCTGGAAAAGCTTTCTGAGCAATTAGATATTGAAGGGCGTAGCTTGTGGCAAGATGCACGTCGTCGATTTATGCATAACCGAGCTGCAATTTTTAGCTTATGTATTCTGTTTTTAATTACGTTATTTGTGATATTTGCCCCCATGTTATCGCCTTTTTTATACGACGATACTGATTGGGAAATGATGTCAATGCCACCAGATATGGCGAGTGGTCACTATTTTGGAACTGACGCATCAGGACGTGATTTACTCGTTCGGGTTGCGATTGGTGGGCGGATCTCGCTAATGGTTGGAGTGGCTGCGGCCTTAGTCGCTGTAATTGTTGGGACGTTATATGGCTCTCTTGCAGGATATGTGGGTGGGAAGGTCGATTCCATCATGATGCGTTTGCTGGAAATATTAAATTCATTTCCGTTTATGTTTTTCGTTATTTTATTAGTCACTCTCTTTGGTACTAATATTCTCTTGATCTTTGTTGCGATTGGTATGGTGTCTTGGTTAGATATGGCTCGTATCGTTCGTGGTCAAACCCTTGGCTTAAAGCGTAAAGAGTTTATTGAAGCTGCGTTAGTGTGTGGTGTAAGTACTCGTCATATTATTTTACGTCATATCGTACCAAACGTATTAGGGGTTGTGGTGGTCTATGCCTCGTTGTTAGTACCAAGTATGATTTTGTTTGAATCATTTTTGAGTTTCTTAGGGTTAGGTACGCAAGAGCCTTTGAGTAGTTGGGGGGCTTTATTAAGTGATGGTGCAAATTCTATGGAAGTTACGCCATGGTTATTGTTGATCCCAGCTGGATTTTTAGTTGTGACACTGTTTTGTTTTAACTTTATCGGTGATGGCTTACGTGATGCCCTCGATCCGAAAGACCGCTAGAGGGAGTTATTATGTCAGAAATTAAATCAGCAAACCCTCTATTGAGCGTAAAAGATTTGGATGTGACTTTTACCACCCCTGATGGCAATGTGACGGCAGTTAATAAGCTAAACTTTGAATTACGGGCAGGTGAAACACTTGGCATTGTAGGTGAATCAGGTTCCGGTAAGTCACAAACCGCTTTCGCATTAATGGGGCTTTTGGCTCGTAATGGTAAAATTGGTGGTTCAGCCATTTTTAATGGTCGCGAAATTTTAAATTTAAAAGAGAAAGCATTAAATAAGATGCGGGCGGAAGAGATCTCAATCATTTTTCAAGACCCAATGACTTCACTCAATCCTTACTTAAAAATTGGTACGCAATTATCTGAAGTGCTTATGCTTCACAAAGGAATGGGAAAACAACAAGCGTATGAAGAGTCTGTTCGGATGCTTGATGCAGTTAAAATGCCCGAATCACGTAAACGCATGAATATGTATCCGCATGAATTTTCAGGGGGGATGCGCCAACGAGTCATGATTGCGATGGCACTTTTGTGTCAACCTAAACTACTGATCGCCGATGAACCTACCACAGCATTGGATGTCACAGTTCAAGCACAGATCATGACATTACTGAATGAACTGAAGCAAGAATTTAACACTGCAATTATTTTGATCACGCATGACCTTGGTGTTGTCGCTGGGGTCTGTGATAAAGTTTTGGTGATGTATGCAGGCCGGACTATGGAATATGGCACGGCACGTGATATTTTTTATCAACCATCTCATCCATATTCATTAGGTTTGCTTGCTGCGGTTCCCCGTTTAGATGGTGACGATGAAAGCCTAGCAACGATCCCCGGAAACCCACCAAACCTGTTACGTTTACCAAAAGGTTGCCCATTTTCACCGCGCTGCCAATATGCAAACGCACAATGTGTTGAACAAGAGCCTGCACTGAGCGCATTTTCAGCAAACCGTTTAAGAGCTTGCTTTAAACCAGTGGAGGAGTTGCTATGACACAACATGAAAATCGTCCTGTTTTACTGGAAGTTAACGAATTAAAAGTGCATTTTGCGATCCGAGATAAAAATCAATGGTTTTGGCAGCCAGATAAGAGTTTGAAAGCCGTTGATGGGGTAACACTGCGCCTTTATGAAGGTGAAACGTTAGGTGTTGTTGGTGAATCGGGATGTGGTAAATCGACATTTGCACGCGCCATTATTGGCCTCGTGAAATCAACGGGTGGTACAGTCAGTTGGCTAGGGCATGATTTACTTGGACAGACTGAAAAACAGTGGCGAGATGTTCGTAGTGATATTCAAATGATATTCCAAGATCCTTTGGCATCACTGAATCCAAGAATGACCATAGGCGATATTATTGCTGAGCCATTAAAAACATATCATTCAAAAATGCCTCAGTCAGAAGTGACTGACAAAGTTAAAAAAATGATGATGCGAGTTGGTTTATTGCCTAATTTAATCAATCGCTATCCCCATGAATTCTCAGGGGGACAATGTCAGCGAATTGGCATTGCAAGGGCCTTGATACTTGAGCCTAAATTAGTGATTTGCGATGAACCCGTCTCTGCATTGGATGTGTCAATCCAAGCGCAGGTGGTTAACTTATTGCAAGAACTGCAAAGAGAAATGGGGCTATCACTGATTTTTATCGCTCATGATTTGGCAGTCGTAAAGCATATTTCAGATCGTGTACTCGTCATGTATTTAGGAAATGCTGTTGAATTAGGAACTTATGATGAAGTCTATAATAATCCACTTCATCCTTATACTAAGGCACTGATGTCAGCAGTTCCAGTCCCTGATCCTGATAAAGAAAAAACCAAGACTATTGAATTATTAGAAGGGGAATTACCATCACCCATTAATCCACCGTCAGGTTGTGTATTCAGAACTCGTTGTCCACTGGCTGATGAAGGGTGCGCTAAAACTAAACCATTACTTGAAGGTAGCTTTAAACATGCGGTGTCTTGTTTAAAAGTTGATCCCCTTTAAATTGAGATAAGGGCCGTAAGGCCCTTCAGACTGTTGACAAACATATCATGTTTGGCGGCAGTCGTTAGGGGTTCTGAAATAAACGAGGAAAATCAATTCATTGATTTTCGGCTGATAACACGGAGCGGGAAAAAACACGCTTTTATCCCGCTTCGTCAGCAACCTCAAGGGCCGTAAGGCCCTTTTTGATATCATTGTGATGAATATAGAACACGATGATGGTGAGTTATTGTCGAGGCTAAGGGGAGGCCAAAACGACTTAACGTTTCCACAAAATATGGTTAAAAGGGCGAATTGTATCTCGGCTAATCAAAACACGAGCAAAAATGTCATTAATGTCATCCTCATCGGATTGTGCTAGACCAATAACGACTTCACTAAAATTTTCTAAATTAAATTCAGGCTGAATAATACCTTGCCAATGATGACTCAGAGGCACAATTTCAGCAGCGCCACACTCTTCAAATTGCAGAGCAAAAATCACTTGATCAGCAGGTTCTAAATTTTCCATAGCGCCTTCTAGGAACAAGTCATAGGCTATTTCAATGATTTCGTCTTCATCGATAAGTTTAAGAGATTGTGGCTGAGTCATGACTGTTCCTAAAATTTAAAATTACAATAATGGGCTAAAGAAATAGCATAAACGTTCAACCACTCGATTCCAAAATGGGCGTTGTTCCCATTCTTCAATTTCAAGACGTGTTGAACGTGCAATATAATCATACTGCACAAGTGTTAAGTCACTACCAAAATTTTTATCATCAATCACCACAGTGATTTCAAAGTTCAGCCATAAGCTACGCATATCTAAGTTTACCGAGCCAACTAAGCTTAGTTCGCCATCAACTAGGACACTTTTGGTATGGAGTAAGCCATCTTCAAATTGATAAATTTTGACGCCGGCTTCGAGTAGTTCAGTATAGAATGAACGACTTGCCCAGCGAACAAGGAACGAGTCATTTTGCCTAGGCATCACAATACTGACATCAACGCCACGCATTGCAGCGGTGCAGATTGCATGTAATAAATCATCACTCGGCACGAAGTAAGGTGTGGTCATGATTAACTGTTTACGTGCAGAAAAAATCGCTGTCATTAATGACTGTTGGATTAATTCATCGGGAAAGCCGGGACCCGATGCGATCATTTGGGTGGTATGGCCGTTTGCTTGTTCAAAAGGCATTATGTTGGTATCTGGTGGTGGTGGTAAAATGCGTTGGCCAGTTTCCATTTCCCAGTCAAATGCGTACACAATCCCTAATGTGGTACTTACTGGGCCTTCCATACGTACAAGGATATCAACCCATTCACCCACACCTGCATCTTGTTTAAAGTAGCGTGGATCAACCATGTTCATACTGCCGGTATATGAAATATAGTTATCAATAACAATAATTTTACGGTGTTGGCGTAGATCCATACGGCGTAAGAAAAAGCGCATTAAATTAACTTTTAAGGATTCGACAAACTCAATCCCCGCAGCACGCATTTTATCTGGGTAGTCACTACGGAAGAAGTGCCAGCTACCAGCGGAATCGACCATAATACGGCATTTAACACCCCGTTTCGCTGCATTGAATAGTGCTTCAGTCACTCCATCGACCAACCCTCCTGGCTGCCAAATATAAAATACCATCTCAATCGAGTGTTGGGCATTATTGATATCATTGACAATGGATTTTAGTGACTCTTCACAGGTCGTCATTAATTGGATGCGATTGCCTTTAACCCCTGCAATGCCTTGGCGTTTTTCACATAATTGGAACAAGGGCTCAGCGACGGGGCTATTTTCTGAAGTAAAAATATGTTTAGAGTGACGCAAATTCTCTAACCAAGTGGCAACAGAAGGCCACATTTGTTGGGCTTTATCGACGCGTCGCTTACCGAGATGGAGCTCACCAAAGGCGATGTAGGCGATAATACCTACTAATGGCAGGATATAAATAATTAATAACCATGTCATTGCTGATGTTACAGGGCGCCGTTTAACCAAAATCCTAACGGTAATTGCAGCAATAATTAGCCAATAGAAGAAAAACAATAACCAGCTTAATAGCGTATATACTGTTGCCATAATCGATTACATGCCTCACAAATAGGAGAGTGTAAAATCAGTCAAAAAAAGAAATAGACCATATCAAATTAAAATTGGTACTAAACTTTATAGAATTTAGCAAAATTTCATATAAAAAGCTTCGTTAAATCATATAGATTAATGACGAAAAAACAATTACTTCTACTGATAGTTTTATTTAGTCACTATCAGAGCAATTGGGCATTTTAGTATTAACTCACCATATTGTTTGGTTCTGACTCGTAAAGGTCTATAATATTTTGCCAAATTTAGTGGGTGGTTAAACAGAGTAAAAGAAGGATAAAAAAATGAAACGCAGTAGGCATGAAGTGGGTCGCTGGCGGATGTTAAGACAGTCATTGCGTCGTCGCCGTCGCTGGCTGGAAGGGCATTCGAGACGTAATATGCACATCTACTCATTAAGAAAAATTGATATCTATAAAAGGCGACGTTCTTTGTTATTTACACAATGGAATGAGTGGGGACATTGAGGTCTGATTTCACAATTTTCACTTTGAGTGACAAACCTTATTGAATATGATTGCTATTTGCATTTAAACTATCATCTATATTCTTTAGGTTTGTATACTGTCTTAGGGTAGAAAATTCTTATGCGTTGGATCCGTTGGCCTCTTATCATCATCATTTCATTGGCTATTCATGCTGGATTGGCTATGGCATGGATTTTTAATCAGCCCAAAATGGCGCCTGTTGTAGAGCCTATGACAGTTGCCATGATAGCCTTTGAAGCAGATGAACCTGCGGTAGAGCCTGTTTCAGCAGAACCTGAACCGGTTGTTGAGCCGGAACCGGAACCAGAGCCTGAACCTATTGTTGAACCTGAGCCAGTCGTAAAACCCGCGATTGTGCTTGAGAAAAAGCCTGAAGTTAAGAAAAAGCCTAAACCTAAGAAAGAAGAAAAACGTGAAATCAAGCACGATCCTAAGCCTGTAAATAAACAGTTAGCGAAAAGTGATTTAAAACCATTATCTGATCTTAAGACAGCAGCGCCAAAATCAACAGCAAATACGACAGCAAAAAATACAGGTGTGACTAATAATCAATCAACCAGCAAACGAGGGCCTCAGGCACTTCGTAAACAAGCGCCAGCCTATCCTGAACGTGCACGTCGTTTAGGGAAAGATGGTTATGTTAAGGTTCGTTATGATATTGATGAAGATGGGCGAGTGACAAATATAGAGTTTGTTGAAGCTTCACCTAAAGGGCTATTTGAACGAGATGTCAAACGAGCCATGAACCGTTGGGCATTTGAAAAGTTGCCAGCTAAAGGTTATGTCACTGAAATTTATTTCAAAATTGATGGAACTGTCAGTCAAGTTTAATTTAATTAGTTATTTGATATGATAAATAAAAATGCCCTTTCAGGGCATTTTTATTAACGTAATGATTATTCTGTGCTTTCTAATTGAAAGTGTTGCTTATCTTTTGGTAACTCCCGCGCCGTATTGTCATCTGTGACTGCAACATACGTAAATACGGCATCAGTTGCACGATAGCGTTGACCGACAGGTTCTGTAGCCACTTTTTTGACCCATACTTCGATATTGATAGTGATGGAGCTTTTCCCTGTTTTTAAGCAACGTGCATAACAGCAAACCACGTCACCAACAGCAACGGGCTTTTGAAATTTGATCCCATTTACTGCAACCGTAACAACACGGCCAAGTGCAATTTCTTTTGCTAAAATTGCACCGCCAATATCCATTTGAGACATTAACCAGCCACCAAAAATATCACCATTTGCGTTAGTGTCAGCTGGCATGGCTAAAGTACGTAAAACTAATTCCCCATTAGGTAATTGCATAACAAGCTCTTTAAATAGTCATTATCAAATTCGGGCTAATCATAAACTAGAATGACACTGGCAGTCACGATGAATCATTATTGGTTAGCTCTATCGCTGCGAAAAGCACCAATTCAATATGGTGATAATGGTAAACTGAAGAGTAAAGTATTGGTAAATAGACTAAAGATATTCAAAGGTGCTATAAAAAGCTTTTCTTGCGCTCTATACTCATGTACTTCAAGTTACAGCGTTTTTTATTACGATATAGTGACGGTGTTAACTTGTACTATCTAGATTATTTTCCATGCACTTGGCTACGTGTTTATTGGTTGCTTAGCTGCACTTCGAATTATTGAGAGTATATATTGTTGGTTAACTATTTATAATGTTTGTAGGTTTTCTAACACTGAAGTTGGGAGATTAAATGAGACTAATACTCGCGATATTATTACCTTGGCTGCAATTTTTTACCATTGGTCGTCCATTCGCAGGGATTATCTGCCTTGTTTTACAAATTACCTTGATTGGTTGGCTTCCCGCTGCAATTTGGTCGGTATATGCATTATCACAGTACAATACGGATAAAAAAATTGATCAGGCGTTGGGAAGAGGGCGCTGATATAAAAAAACCTGCTAATGCAGGTTTTTTTATGAAAGATGATAAAAGAGTGGCTATTGATTTTCTTCAGGAGGGTGTTCTTTAGCCATATTTTTATAAATATACACCACACTTAAAACAGTAAAGATCAACGTTCCAGCTGTTAAGCCGAATACTTTAAAGTTCATCCACGTATCTAGAGATAACCAAAAAGCGATATAGACGTTAAGTGCTGCACAGACAATAAAGAAAATGGCCCATGCGCTATTTAGCTTAGCCCAGTGGCTATCTGGAAGCTTAATTTCTTGATTGCTACCGAGCATTCTTTGAATCAACGGTTTTTTGGTAAACCACTGGCTGATAAGCAGTGCTAAAGCAAAGAGCGCATAAATAATGGTGACTTTCCATTTAATGAAGGCATCACTGTGAAAAATGAGGGTTAAAGAAGCAAAAACCATCACAATTAAACAGGTAATTTTAGCAACCTTTTCAACCTTTTTATAAATCAAGTAAGTTGCGAGCAAAGCCAGTGGTGTAGTGACAAGTAAAGCGCCGCTGGCATAGAAAATGTCATAAGTTTTATAGACAATGAAAAAAATCACCAGAGGGATAAAATCAATAAGTTGTTTCATAACGGTGGATACACGGCCTCGCATAAAAATAATAGGATAGTTTAACCGATTTTCGCGCTAATTGTTAAAAATTTGCTTCTTTTTACCAATAAACACGTCTTGTTACCAATCATATTTGCACTATTTTACTTTTATTTGAGTTAAGAGATAGATAATCTTTGATACTTCAGATATATATAATGTCTGAGATAGTTTAACATATTAATTTCTAGAGAATTTTCCAACAATGATAAAGGCAAGACTGTTTGTCTGGATGCCCGGTTTAGCGTCGTTACTTAACTACCGTATGGCGGACTTTGGCCCTGATGTTAAAGCGGGTTTATCTGTTGCAGCAGTTGCATTGCCTGTTGCTATTGCTTACGCCGAACTAATGGGAATTAATGCCATTATCGGCTTATATGCCTGTATTTTACCGATGATCATTTATGCATTATTTGGTACATCAAGGCAATTAATTATTGGTCCTGATGCGGCAACTTGTGCCGTTATCGCTGCCGCTGTGAGCCCATTAGCTCTGGGCGATGATTCAATTCGTTGGCAGTTAATCATCGTAATGAGTTTTATGACGGGGTTGTGGTGTTTAATTGCCGCGAGATTTAGGCTAGGAACGTTTGCTGATTTTCTTTCTCGACCGATTTTACAAGGCCTGTTGAATGGGGTCGCGTTAACCATTATTTTAGGTCAGTTAGGTAAAATATTTGGTATTACTTCGCTACCTAGTGGTTTTATTGAACTATTGATCGCTTTTCCTACCTCACTATTAGATACCCATATTCCTACTTTACTAATGTCTCTTGGTACGTTAGCTATCATCATTGTGATCAAAAGAGTGAGAAATATGTGGCCATCATTACTGATAGCGATGCTCTTTGCAACCTTGGTCAGTTATGTCTTTGATGTTGAAAAGTATGGTATTAGTATTGTTGGTGATTTAGGTGGTGGCCTTCCTTTTATCCCTATGCCGCAGTTTGACCCTGCTTTGATGCGTGATTTGATCACGCCTTCCTTAAACTTAGCTGTTATCAGTTTTGTGAGTTTTATGATGACGGCACGTAGTTTTGCGAGCAAAAATGGTTATAACGTCGATGCCGATCAAGAGTTGCGAGCATTAGGCATGGCGAATATTGCCTCTGCATTTTCACAAGGATTTGCCGTGAGTGCAGCCAGTAGCCGTACTGCGGTGAACGACATGATGGGAGGGAAAACTCAATTAGTCTCGATTGTTGCTGCGTTAGCTATTCTCGCGGTTCTGTTGTTTTCAATTGATTTACTTGGTTATATTCCAATGCCTGCTTTAGGGATGGTGTTGATTGTATCAACCTGGTCATTACTCAGTGTTCGTAGTATTTTTTCAATGCGTAAACGTAACAAAGAAGCGTTTACGCTATGTATTTTTACACTCGGTGCGGTGCTGATTTCAGGTTTGATAAATGGTGTTGGTTTAGCAGTTTTGTTAGGCTTATTGCAATTTATTAGAGTGATTTTTCGTCCGACAGATCAACTATTAGGTGTTGACGACCAAGGTATGCTGCATTCAATGTCAAAAGATAATGATATCCAGCCTGTTGAAGGGGTACTAATTTATCGATTCAATTCGCCATTAACTTATTTTAATGTGAATTATTTTAAAGAGCGATTGAATAAACATATTGATAATCAACCCAAGAGGCCTGCATGGGTCATTGTGGATGCTGCGGTTAGCTTTACACATAATGATGTCAGTGTCTTTTCTGCATTGAATGATATTGTTACGGCACTGAAAGCTAAAGGAGTGACATTAGTTTTGGCAGGGCGTCGAACATCAATAAATCGCTGGTTAGAAAAAAATAAGATTAATCGTTCAGATGATGATCTATTGGTAGTACCTGATATTTATTTTGCAATTCGCTTGATTCAAAGTAAACAGCAAATACAGCAAAAGGAAATTGACGAGCGAGAAGTGCCGACTACGCGTGTTCAGGTAGAGCCAGATGAATCTTGAGTTGATGAGTAGAAAAACTGCACCTAAACGGTGCAGTTTTTAGTGGTGATTTATGTTGCAACTATTTTTGAGTGATCAGCATATAAAGGCGATAGAAGTAAATCAGAGCAAATGCTGCAATAATATTATTTATTAGGAATGAAACGCCATTGCTGACGATGTGATTCATCTGCATACTACTCATTAGTAGGCTAACTAGCATTTGTGAGGCCATCCAAATCAGTACCATAGGAAGGGCTAACCGCCAATTTGCATACGCCATTTTCCAGCTTTTACCCATTGCATTGAATGGATTGACATTTTCACTGATCAAAATCGCAGGTGCTAAAGAAAAACCGATTGCTAATACAATGCCGGGAAACACCATGATGGTGGTACCTAGTTGAACTAGCAATGAGCATACGACTAACAGTAAAAACATAGAGGGTGCTTTAGGGAGTGAGGCTAATAAAGCTTGGGTGCCAGTCATATCTTCCCCGCGTGATAGCCCTGCAATATAGGCTAAAACCCCGCAAATTAATATCAAGCTACCGAAAGTCACCGACAGGATCAGACCAAAAGAGACACGTAAGATGCTACTTTTCTCTTCTTCAGAAAGCCCTTGAACCCAATCTTGTAGCCCTGAGTTTCCTGCTTTAATAAATTGAGCTTGTGCATCTACTAAGACTGAAATCATCTGAGCGCTTGGGATCATCATCGAATAAATGATGACACTGACGACGGTTGCTAGCAATACAATTGTGGATAGGCCACCCAACTGATTCTTAAAAAAGTTAATACTATCACTAATGAGTGAGTTGGCCGAAATGGACATGTAACTGCTCCTATCTACAAAGGGTAAAATTTTTAGCTGATTGTAACTGAGTATCAACCTCATAGGTAGAGAAAGTTCAGAAAAGACCTAGTGTTAGTCGTAAATAGTAAGCGAAAAACACAAAATTTTCTCAAATAATAATTAAGTAATAATTCTTAATCAGGCTAAAGGTGTATTTTAAATATAACTTTATTGGCTGAATAATATAAAAATAACGATAGTATTTTTTTATTTTTATATATATCTAATAAAAATTGATTTAAATCAAAATTAAAAAAATTACAAATGAAATAATAAATTCACTCTAGTCAGATTATGCTTCTTTTATTAAAAGATGTGATCTTGATTTGAACATTAAATAAAATTAAAGGGTATATTTCACCCAAATAAAAAAACACAGGAATGGGATTGATAATGAAAAAACTCACTGCGCTTGTCTTAGCTGCTGCAACATTAGCTCCAGTTGCTTCAATTGCTCATCAAGAAGGCGACTTTATTTTCCGTGCAGGTACTGCAACTGTTCGTCCTAATGCAGGCTCTGACGATGTATTAGGCGGGCTTGGCCATTTTAATGCGAATAATAATACTCAATTAGGTCTGACATTCAGCTATATGGTGACCGATAATATCGGTGTGGAATTATTAGCTGCAACGCCATTTGAGCATAAAGTTAGTTTAGGTGAACTAGGTAATATTGCGACAGTTCATCATTTACCACCAACATTAATGGCACAATATTATTTTGGTAGCAAAGAAGACAAATTACGTCCTTATTTAGGCGCAGGTATTAACTACACGTTCTTCTTTGACGAAAAATTCAATTCAGGTGCTAAACAGCTAGGCTTGAGTGACCTTGATTTATCTAGTTCTTGGGGCTTCGCAGCACAAGCTGGTATGGACTATATGCTGACTGAAAACTGGATGTTAAACGCCTCTCTGTGGTGGATGGATATTGATACAGACGTTAAATTTAAATTTAACGGTGAACAACAAAAAGTGGATACTCGTCTTGACCCATTCGTATTTATGTTTGGTGTCGGTTACCGCTTCTAATTGAATTTAGCAGGACGCAATCTGATATTAAATGGATGTTAGGTAGTAGGAAACCCGGGAATAAGTATTCTCGGGTTTTTTGTTATAATGGAAATAGTCGATAAAAATGTATAATCAGTTAAGAATTTAATTTCTAATCTTATTAGTTTTCAATATAAATTAAAAATATTACCGTAACGATATGGAAACATATTCATAACAAATCTTATTTTATAAAACAAAAAATACTATTAACAAGAGTGATAAAATATCAGCCCGAATAGGACTGATATTTTAAGTTTGGATTGAAAATATTAACGTATTTTCATCGAGTCAATAACAGATTGAACACCTTTTACATTTCGAGCCGCTTCGATTGCTTTATTTGCGCTGGCTTTAGAATCAACGAAGCCACTTAATTGCACTCGACCTTTAAATGTCTCAACACTAATTTGTGTCGATTTTAAATCTTTCTCCGCAAGCAAAGCAGATTTAACCTTAGTTGTAATGACCGTATCATCGATATAGCCACCAGTGCCTTCTGATTTAGACGTAGGTGCACAAGCAGCGAGTGCGAATGCCATAAAAGTGGCAACAAGTAGTGTGCCAACAGACTTTAATAATTTCATCCTTTCTCTCCTAACGTGTCGAACTACAAACTATTGGTTGTTATGTTATTCAGCAAGAGCTGCTATTTAGTTTTCAGCGAGTAATCACTATAAAGTAAATGATTGTCACTGATAATTTTAGTATCAGTAGAAATAGGGGAAAATTCAACTTAAAGATACAACTAAAATGGTCTAATTGAGATGAGAGAGGGTAAATTCGCCATACAAAGGTATGGCGAATAGAATGCTATGTTTGAGATTATCTTACAGTGGCGACCTTCATATTAGCCACAAACTGGGTGAGCTCAGCCAGCATAGTATCAGGACGTTGCAGGTTGTTTTCGATAATTTTAACCACCGCAGAGCCTGAGATTGCACCCGCTGCACCATTAGCAATGGCTTCAGCAACTTGAGCTGGTTCTGAAATTCCAAAGCCTTGCAGTGCGGGAGCCGCTTGATAATGGTTTAATTTGTTGATGAGGTTAGTAAGAGGCATTTGCGCTCGTTGCTCAGTGCCTGTCACACCCGCGCGTGATAACAAATAGGTGTAGCCTTGGCTATATTCACCGATCTCTTTAAGTAGTTTATCATCACCATTTGGCGGGCAGATAAATATTGGCGCAATACCATGCGCCATAGCAGATTCACGGAATGGCTTAGATTCACGCATAGGCACATCAGCAACTAAAACTGAATCGACGCCAGCTTGTTGGCAACGTGAATAAAATTTATCAATGCCATTACTGAAAACTAGATTTGCGTAGACCAGCAGCCCAATGGGTATATTGGGGTGTTTTTGACGCACTCGTGCTAGTAATTCAAAGCATAGTGTTGGCGTGATATCACTTTTAAATGCTCTTAGATTAGCATTTTGGATCGTTGGACCATCAGCGAGAGGATCAGAGAAGGGAATGCCAATTTCTAAGGCATCAGCACCACCAGCGATTAATGCATCAATAATTTTTAGTGAAAGTTCAGCATCAGGATCACCAAGTGTGACGAATGGAACGAAAGCACCTTGATTAACACTATTTAAACGTTCAAAAAGCTTAGTATAACGTTCCATTAGATCTCTCCCTTACTTTTCAATATATCGTGCACGGTAAAAATATCTTTATCACCACGACCTGATAGGTTAACAATTAACAATTGCTCTTTATTAGGCTCTTGCTCGGCCATTTTTAGTGCATAGGCGAGGGCATGGGATGATTCAAGGGCAGGAATAATTCCCTCTTTGCGTGATAAGAGCTTAAATGCAGTCAATGCTTCATCATCAGTAATAGAAACATAATCAGCGCGACCTATGCTATTTAAGTGAGCATGTTGTGGCCCGACGGATGGGAAATCAAGGCCTGCGGAGATGGAGTAAGACTCTTCGATTTGCCCTTCATGGGTTTGCATCATTGGCGATTTCATGCCGAAATAGATACCAACGCGACCATGTTTCAATGGTGCGCCATGTTGTCCGCTTTCAATTCCTAAGCCTGCTGGCTCAACACCAATAAGACGGACATCTTCTTCAGGGATAAAAGAAGCAAACAGACCAATGGCATTGGAGCCACCGCCGATACATGCGATTACAGCATCAGGTAAACGGCCTTCTTTTTCTAAGATTTGTTGTTTGGCTTCATCACCAATCATACGTTGGAAATCACGTACAATGGTTGGATACGGATGAGGACCCGCCGCAGTGCCAAGTAGGTAGTGTGCTTTTTCATAGCTACCAGACCAGTCCCTAAGTGCTTCATTACAAGCATCTTTTAGCGTTGCAGAACCACTGTGCACAGGGATCACTTCTGCACCCATTAACTTCATACGGAAAACGTTAGGAGATTGGCGTTCAACATCTTTCGCCCCCATATAGATGCGGCATTTCATATTCAGTAATGCACATGCCAGTGCGGTTGCAACACCATGTTGTCCTGCGCCTGTTTCAGCGATGATCTCATTTTTCCCCATGCGTTTTGCTAACAGTGCTTGGCCTAATACTTGGTTGGTTTTATGGGCGCCACCGTGTAGCAGATCTTCGCGTTTTAAATATAGTTTAGTTTTGGTTCCCTCAGTGAGGTTACGACATAAGGTTAACGCGGTAGGGCGACCTGCATAGTTTTTTAATAAATCATGAAATTCGGCTAGAAATGTCGGGTCATTCTGTGCATCAATAAACGCTTCTTCCAGTTGATTCAGGGCTGGAATTAAAATTTCTGGGACATATTGCCCGCCAAATTCACCAAAGTAGGGGTCTAGTTTACTCATTTTATTTGTCTCTTAATCTCTATTCTATATGCGTATTATGTTCAGTTTTAAATGTGCTTGTCGATTAAGCGAGTGAACTGAATACTTGATTAATTTTTTGTTCGCTTTTAATACCCGGTTCGATTTCAACGCCTGAATTGAAATCAAGTCCATTACACAATAATTTGGCAGCTTGACGACAATTTTCTGCATTTAGTCCACCTGCGACCATAAATCGAAACTTACTGTTTGTGGGGATCATGTTCCAATCAAAAGTTTTACCACTACCACCGCGGCCATTATCGAGTAATAAAAGATCTATAGGTTGTTCATCGAATTGGCTAAAATCGGGGTGTGACATATTAACGGCTTTCCAAATTTCACAATGCGTAGGCAAAGTTTCACGTAATTTTTGCACGTAGTTTGCATCTTCATTGCCATGCAGCTGTACTGCTGATAAAGCAAGCTGCTCTACCATATGAGCCACAAAATCGGCAGATTGATCGCGAAACACACCGACATATTTAAGTGGAACGGCGTGGATAATTTGCCTTGCTTGTGACAGTGTCACTTTTCGTGGGGAGCTTTCTGCAAAAATTAACCCACCATAAGTTGCCCCTGCGGCCAGTGCCGCTTTAGCATCTTGTCCGCGGGTTAATCCACACACTTTGTGCTCACCAGTTACGAGGTTACGTAAGGCTTTGCCGATGTCAGCTTGTTCCATTAATGCACTACCAATCAAAAATCCATTAGCAAATTCACTCAATGATTGAATATGTTGATGGCGGTGAATGCCTGATTCACTGATCACGATAGTGCCTGTTGGTAGCCTTGGTGCGAGCTGGCGAGTACGATTTAAATCGATAGACAGATCGCGTAAATCACGATTATTAATGCCTACCACTTGTGCTTTAAGTTGAATCGCACGTTCAAGCTCTTCTTCATTACTGACTTCAGTCAATACACCCATATTTAATTGATGGGCAACCTCAGCAAGGGCGACATATTCTTGGTCATCGAGTACTGATAGCATTAATAAAATTGCATCAGCTTGATAGTGTCTTGCTAGGTAAATTTGGTACGCATCAACAATAAAATCTTTGCATAACACGGGCTGTTTAACGGTATTACTGACAATGGTCAGGTATTCCATATTGCCTTGGAAATATTTTTCATCGGTTAACACTGAGATAGCGGATGCATAAGGCGCATAAATACTTGCAATCACAGCAGGATCAAAATCAGCTCTAATCAGTCCTTTGGAAGGTGACGCTTTTTTACATTCAAGTATAAAAACAGGGCGCTTTGCTGACAGTGCTTCATAAAAACTGCGGCTTGATGGCGTTATTGTATCGATAAAGCTCTCTAGTGGCTGTTTGATTTTACGCTCAACAAGGTAGGCGCGTTTATCATCAACAATTTTTTGTAATACAGTCGCTTTCATTTTATTGGTTCCTTGAAGCTAGTGCAGTGACTCGGTCAAACGCGCTACCACTACGAATAATATTCAGAGCGTGTTCGCTATTTTGTTTTAAATCTTCATGGCCATTAATACGCATTAGCATGGCAACATTTGCTGCGACCGCAGCTTCATGTGCAGGCTTTCCGTGACCCTGTAACAAATTGGTGAGTAAAATTCGGTTTTCATCAGGAGTACCACCTTCTAAATCAGATAACTGATAAGTCTGTAAACCAAAATCAGTTGCGTTTAGTTGATAGAAGGAAAGAACACCTTGGTTTAACTCAGCAACCTGTGTTGTAGCATGAAGAGAAACTTCATCCATACCTCCACTGTGTACCACAGCAGCGCGAGTAAAACCAAGCATTTGTAGTGTTTTTGCTACGGGCTCTACTAACGATTCTTGATACACCCCAATCAACGCAATTGGTGGGCGTGCCGGATTGATTAATGGACCTAACACATTGAATAATGTACGTGTTTTTAACTGAGTACGTACGGGGGCTGCATGACGAAAACCGCTGTGATACTGTGGCGCAAATAAGAAGCAGACCCCCAATTCATCAAGAGCATCACGAGCACTTTGAGCACTTAAATCAAGTGAAATACCAAAAGAGGCTAATAAATCAGATGAGCCTGAACGGCTAGAAACGCTGCGGTTACCATGTTTGGCAACCTTGATCCCAGCTTGTGCAGCAACAAAAGCACTTGCCGTTGAAATATTAATGCTATTTGCACCATCACCACCGGTACCGACAATATCACTGAATTGATACTCAGGGCGTGGGAACGGCTGCGCATTTTCAAGGCAAGCTAATGCTGCACCGGCAATTTCTTCCGGCTGTTCACCTCGCATTTTCATACTGACTAATACACCAGCTAATTGTGCCTCTGTTAATTCGCCACGAATTATGGCATTGAATAACTGTTGGCTTTCTTGCTGTGTTAATGTTTGAGCGCGAAATAATTTATCGAATATAGTTTGCATAATTAGGTTCTCTCTTCCCTGTTAACGCGATGATGTTGTTGTGCTAATTGGGGTCGAAAGCGCCCATGCTACGGTTTTTTCAAGTAACACTGCCCCTTGAGTGGTTAAGATAGACTCAGGGTGGAATTGAAAACCGCAAATACGGTCGTGATCATTACGTACCGCCATGACCATACCATTTGATTGTGCACAGATAGTGAGTTGCTCGGGAACTTGGCTGCCGACTAAAGAGTGGTAACGAGCAACAGGTATTGGGTTATCTAAACCACTAAACATGGCTTGTTGATCATGAGTTGCCATGGATGATTTACCATGAAGAATTTCGCCTGCGGCAGAAACATGACCCCCATAAGCCTCAATAATGGCTTGATGCCCTAAACAGATACCGATCACAGGAATTTTACCAATCACTTGTTGTAAAACTTCTGGCATACAGCCTGCATCACTTGGTTTTCCAGGGCCCGGTGAGAGCACGAGTAGCGGCGATTCCATTTGATTTAAAACTGATAAAATATGCTCCGCACTAACGGTATTACGATAAATCACCACGTGATGACCACCAGAGCGTAATTGATCTACGAGGTTGTAAGTAAAAGAGTCAACATTGTCGAGTAATAAGATGTTCGCCATTAGAATAACTCCTCTGCTTGGTGGGCTTGGGCAATTGCGCGGATCACTGCGCGAGCTTTGTTACGTGTTTCATCGGCTTCTCCTTGAGGTGAAGAATCAAGTACGACGCCCCCACCGGCTTGGACGGTAGCCACGCCATTCTCGACATAAGCGGAACGGATCACGATACAAGTATCGAAGTCGCCTTTGCCTGTGAAATAACCAACCGCGCCACCATAGGAGCCTCGACGCTCTTGTTCATATTCTGCAATCAATTGCATGGCACGCACTTTCGGCGCACCTGTGAGGGTTCCCATATTCATACAAGCTTGATAAGCATGAAAAATATCCAAATCAGCGCGCAGAGTCCCTACAACATGTGAGACCAAGTGCATTACAAATGAATAACGGTCAACCTTAGTTAAGTTGGCAACGTAACGGCTACCTGCTTCACAAATACGCGCTAAATCGTTACGCGCTAAATCAACTAACATAAAATGCTCTGCCAGCTCTTTATGATCAGTACGCATGGAGAGTTCTATGCGGCTATCAAGATCTAAATCGATAGCGCCTGAAGCATCACGACCGCGAGGACGTGTACCTGCAATTGGGTATATTTCGACTTTCCGAGTGCTTGAGCTGTATTTCAGTGCACTTTCTGGTGACGCACCAAACAGTGAAAAATCATTATCTTGCATAAAAAACATGTAAGGGCTTGGGTTTTGTGCTTTGAGCTTTTGATAGGCAATAAGTGGATAAGGACAAGGCACCGAAAATTTACGTGATGGAACCACTTGAAAAATATCACCACGATAGATGGCTTCTTTCATTGAGTTAACCACCGCACAATATTGCTCATCACTTTTATTGGTGTGAACGGCAAATGTCTCAGTGGTCCCTAATGCTAGAGGCGATAAAAAAGGACGACATGCTGAAATGATTTCATCATGTCGTTGTTTAATCGTTTGTTGTTG
The DNA here is from genome assembly GCF_033676985.1 of Providencia sp. PROV236. Taxonomy (NCBI): domain Bacteria; kingdom Pseudomonadati; phylum Pseudomonadota; class Gammaproteobacteria; order Enterobacterales; family Morganellaceae; genus Providencia; species Providencia sp. PROV236. The sequence goes on from NZ_CP096297.1 coordinate 2,171,105, forward strand.
TTCCACATTATCAGTAAAAAAACAGCTTTTCAGACGTGCAGCCTGATTTTGATGGTCGATCACTAAATAGTGTTCCGCTACGAAGAAGCAGTAGTCAGGACACTGATTGATCGTTTTTGTCGCCGGTAAAGATTCAAAACTAGCGATTAAATCATAAGCAAATAATCCACCAATAAATAAATTTTCGGGCTGTTGAGTACTGGCTTGTGCGAGTGTTGGTAGTAACCTTAGAACATCTAAGCAAGAAGCACTTTTTAAACGACTATCTTCATCGAGTTCATGACTTGGTTGACCGAAGTTAATTGTCAGGTGCTGAGCTGATAGTTCACACCGTAGTGCTTTATCTGCTAATTGCTCAGCCATGATAGGCAGTAAGTTTTCACCATTTGGGGTTAATGCTTCAATTTCAACACGCTGACCAAACGCGCGAATACGTAGGGCACTTGCGACAATTAACAAACTCTGTAAATTCGCTTTACTATTGATTTCTGCGGATTCTAATAACATGGTCGCAGGAACCTCTTGGCAAAGGTGGTTAAACAGCAATGTTGGGTCTTGCTGATAGTTAATTGGGCTATCCAGAAAACTAAAATGTGCTAATGTTGTGTTTTGCTTATTCATTTTGTTGCCTTTTAACGATTTTTAGACATAAAAAAACCCGCAGACTAGGGCGGGTTTGGCGCTGAGGCATATCGAATCTATGCGTGTGCGTCTTCCGCCCAATTTGGGAAGTTACGCCACCAACGATTTGATAGATTGATAACAGCCATACAGTGCCTCTCTGGATAATCAAATTAATATCGGCATTGCTGCCGTCTTGCGTACTAGTAAACTGGATCACATTGATTGTGTCAAGTAGTTTGTTATTTATATTCAGGAAAAATATTCCGTAATTGGAAAAGGAGATGATTACCTTATGTCACAAATTTCGAGCCCATTGATGACACGATATGATTTGCATTGTCATACCAATGCTTCAGATGGTGAACTGACACCTGCGGAAGTGATTGAAAGGGCTATCGAAATGGGCGTAAATGTGCTTGCCATTACTGACCATGATACCTGTGACGGCGTTATCAAAGCTCGTGAGTACCTTTTGCAAACTCAACGTCCATTGGAATTGATTAATGGTGTTGAAATTTCCACTATGTGGGAAAACATGGAAATTCATATTGTTGGGTTAAATTTTTCTACAACATCATCTGTGATGAGGCAATTATTAGAAAAACAATCTGCGTTACGTTTAGAACGTGGAATTGAAATAGGGCGTCGGCTAGAAAAAGTTGGTATTCCCGATGCTTGGGAGAATGCATCACAAATTTCCGCTGGTGGACAAGTAACCCGAGCACACTTTGCGCAATATTTAGTTAAAATTGGCAAAGAGAAAAATATCAATAATGTTTTCAAGCGTTATTTATCGAAAGGTAAAATGGGGTATGTCCCTGCAAAGTGGTGCTCTATTGAAGATGCCGTTGATGCTATCCATCGCTCTGGAGGTATTGCGGTTTTAGCACACCCCTCTAAATATCAACTGTCCAATAAATGGCTTAAACGTTTGGTGGCTTATTTTAAAGATTGTCAGGGGGACGCGATGGAGGTTTCTCATTGCCAACAAGCACCGAATGAAAAACAATATCTCGCTGAACTCGCACGAGTGAGCGATTTGAAGACTTCTGTGGGTTCCGATTTTCATCGGCCATGCTCTTGGATTGAATTGGGCCGTAACTTATGGCTTCCTGACGATGAACAAGCAGTTTGGGGGCTGTGGGATGAGGTAAAAACGCGATAACACATGGTGATATTCATCATGCTGCAAGTTGGAATGCGTTTGGTTGATTTATGGTGCTTAGCTTCACTCATGGCTGCCACATAATTCTCTGAGTTCTCAGCGACTCGTTCACTTGCCGCTTAGTTGCACCTTGAATTATTTAGAGTATATATCGTAAATGCGGTGTAGAATACATCCAATGAAAGAAGCTGCGTCAGTTTTATTGATGCGTTGTTATTTGCGAGTAGATAGTGCCATTTTCAGGTTTTTTACCGGATGATGCTGTCAAGAATAAAGAACCGAGGTCTGTATGAGCCAGTTTTTTTATATCCATCCGGATAATCCACAACCGCGCTTAATCAGCCAAAGCGTTGAAATCTTAAATCAAGGTGGTGTGATCGTTTATCCAACCGATTCTGGGTATGCAATTGGTTGCCGATTAGAAGATAAAGATGCATTACAACGCATTTGTCGTATTCGTCAACTGGATGCGAATCACAATTTTACGTTGATGTGCCGTGATCTATCAGAGCTATCAAATTATGCACATGTTGATAATAGTGCATTTCGTTTAATCAAAAATAATACACCAGGTAACTATACATTTATCCTTCAGGCGACTAAAGAAGTACCACGCCGTTTAATGAATGAAAAACGTAAAACGATAGGCTTAAGAGTTCCTGCAAACCCGATTGCACGTGATTTATTGGAAGCCGTGGGGGAACCTCTGATGTCAACCAGCCTAATTATGCCTGGGGATGATTTTACTCAATCTGATCCTGAGGAAATTCGTGATTTACTGGGTAAGCAGGTCGATTTGGTGATCCATGGTGGCTACATTGGCCAAAAGCCGACCACGGTTATTGATTTAACTAATGATGCACCCGTGGTGGTTCGTGTAGGTACAGGTGATCCATCACCGTTTGAATAAGCTTTTTTAGCCAAAGGATTATTAATAGGGGATCCTTGAAAACCTGTGTATAATGCGCAGGTTTTCTTATTCATTATTTTTTGTGATAGGTCACGAAAAATTATTGACGCCTGTGAAGGCGACATTCGAGGGTTATATGAGCGCTAAACCGCAAAAAACTGAGAAGTTACAAAAAATTCTTGCCCGCTCTGGGCATGGCTCCCGTCGTGAAATTGAAGCCTTTTTGAAAGAAGGTCGCATCAGTGTTGATGGTAAAATGGCGACGTTAGGTGATCGCATTGAAGTAAAATCTGCGACTAAAATCCGTATGGATGGCCGTATTCTGACCATTAAAGAGCCAGAAAAAGAGATTTGCCGTGTAATGGCATATTACAAGCCTGAGGGAGAGCTATGTACTCGTCATGATCCCGAAGGGCGTCCAACCGTATTTACTCGCTTACCTAAGCTAGTTGGTGCACGCTGGATTGCTGTAGGTCGCTTAGATGTGAATACTAGCGGATTGTTACTGTTTACTACCGATGGTGAATTAGCTAATCGTTTGATGCATCCAAGCCGTGAAGTAGAACGTGAATATGCTGTGCGTGTATTTGGTGAAATCACAGATGCAAAAATTCGTCAGTTAACTCAAGGTGTTCAACTAGAAGATGGCCCTGCGGCATTTAAAACGGTTTCATATCGTGGCGGTGAGGGAATGAATCAATGGTATAACGTAACCTTAACTGAAGGCCGTAACCGTGAAGTTCGTCGACTCTGGGAAGCTGTGGGTGTTCAAGTTAGCCGCCTGATCCGTGTTAGATACGGTGATATTGACTTACCAAAAGGTTTACCTCGCGGTGGTTGGACTGAATTAGGGCTTGAACAAACTAACTATTTAAGAGAATTAGTTGAACTTGAGGCCGAAACCGAATCTAAAGTGGCGGTTGAACGCGATCAACGACGTATTAAAGCCAATCAAATCCGTCGTGCGGTTAAACGTCACTCACAAGTTGCCGCTAGACCTGCATCAAAACGCCAGTCATCAAGACCAACGGCTAAGCGTCGTACCCGCATCTAACAAATCATTTATCATTATTTTTTGGAAAGGCCATGGAGTGATCCATAGCCTTTTTTATTAATTTTGATAATGTATTTGTCACAAAAGTACAAATACATAATTGAGAATATTCTGTATTTACGATATTTTATTTGTTAGTAGCAGTAGAACAGGGTGTTATTTTATATGAATGGATTTCGGTTAATGTCGGCTGTCATGGTATTGGGTTTAGGATTAAGTTTAAGTGGTTGTGATAGTAACCAAACAGTAACTCCTGAAAGTGGGCGTTTTTATTTTACTAATGACTCATCGGATAGTTTCATATTTTTAATCGATTATCAGCCTATTGTGATCCCCAAAAATGGGGTTGGCAGTATTTCTCTCAGTCCGGGTTTTCACTCGATGACGACCGCGACGGGTAAAGTGGTTCAGTTTATTGTTTATCCAGGTAATAAAGGCGGTATTCTAAATCCTACCCAACAATTTTATTATGCGTATGATTTTATTTATGGCACTGAGGGGATCCCTGCTGTTTATCATTTAAATAAACAATCTTTAGTTATTGATGGCTATGAGTTGGTGGGTAGGATCAATAGTAGTAATGATTATATAATTGATAATAATGTATTTAATTGTGATATCGCAGTAGGAGAATATGTTTCCGAAATACTCGCCGGCTCGACGACAGTGAGTAAAGTAAAAACTAAATGTTTAACTAATAAAGAGTTGGTCGATTTAATTCGTAATGAAGATGTTTTACTTTCACAACTAATAATTAAGAAACTGATTAATGATGAGGTGCAATCGGTCACTGTAGATTTCAATTACCCGCTTTCTCCACCTCATTTTTCTGATGAAACACTGCAAATGTATGCTTTAGATGTCGTATGTCTAATTAATAACTTTCGTCGTTCTTTAGATCCACAGAGAAAAGCATTTTACTACAATAAATACCACGATAATATTTCAAATATGGCGGTGATTTATAGCCGTATGGGGAGTGATAAACGTTCATTGCTTGAAAAACGCAAGTATGCTGAGTTTATGCAGCAGACTCAGGCGATTTTTGGGGCGGGTACGTTGATGCTTAATTAATATTGCTGATGTACTTATACTCACGATAATTCACATTGCAGGGCTTTTCATTAAAGGCATAGTGATTACGGCTACGCGTCATCTATCTACCTCTCGAATTATTTTGAGTATATATGTACACCAGCCAGTAGACTCACCAATCAATACCTTTCTGTGCTTTAATTCCTGCATCAAAGGCATGTTTTACAGGGCGCATTTCTGTCACTGTATCCGCTAAACTTAGCAAGTCACGATGGCATCCTCGGCCTGTAATAATAACTGATTGGTTTTCAGGGCGATGTTCTAGGGCATCAATGACTTCGCTTAATGGTAGATAGTTATAACTGACCATATAAGTCATTTCATCGAGCACCACTAAATCGATTAATGGGTCAGACAATAGTTGACGTGCATGTTGCCATGTTTCAAGGCAAGCTAAAGTATCCGCCTCCTTGTCTTGGGTTTCCCATGTGAAACCTGTTGCCATCACATAAAAAGGGACGCCATTGGGTTCGAGTAACTCACGTTCACCATTATCCCAACTTCCTTTAATAAATTGAACTACCGCCGCTTTCTTCCCATGGCCGACCGCTCGGCAAACGGTACCGAAAGCTGCTGTTGTTTTACCTTTTCCATTCCCTGTAAAAACCAGCAAAATACCACGTTCTATTTGGGCGGATTCAATACGAGCATCAACTTTTTCTTTCAGGCGCTGTTGGCGTTGTTCGTGTCGGCTTTGAGACATACGGTTACTCCGTTATATTGACGTTACGAGCAGGTTGGGCATCAAAACTGATCCCTGTTTTTCGTAGACTATCATCACTCATAACATATAAATATATTGGCATAATATCGGCAGGAGTTTTAATAGTCATTGGATCTTCATTTGGAGCCGCGCTGGCTCGCATGCTAGTACGAGTGCGTCCTGGGTTAATACAGTTAACGCGCAAGCTACTATTTTTATACTCTTCAGATAGAATTTGCATTAAGCCTTCTGTAGCAAATTTTGAAACCGAATAAGCTCCCCATTCTGCACGGCCTTGTTTACCTACGCTTGAACTGGTGAAAACTAAAGAGGCATTCGGGGCTTTGAGTAATAGAGGTAGCAAAACTTGCGTTAGCATAAAGGCGCCATTTACGTTGACCTGCATAACCTCATGCCATTCAACTACAGGCTGCTCAATAATAGGGCTAACTACACCTAATAAACCTGCGCTGTGTAAAACACCGTCAAGGTAAGCATGTTTTTGGGCAATGCTTTGTGCCAGTTCGGTGTACTCTTGATGGGTAGCTGTCAACAAATCTAATACATAGATATCTGCGGATTTACCTGTCAGCTGTTCAATTTCTTGACTGACTGATTGAAGTTTATGCAACGTTCTACCGATGAGGATCAACGATGCGCCAAATCGGGCATAGGTTAATGCAGCTTCACGGCCAATGCCATCACCGGCTCCTGTTACGAGAAGGGTTTTGCCACTTAAGAGATCCTGTTTGGGTTGATAGTGGAGCATGGTAATTTTCCTATCTTTTTTGTTAACATGTTGAGATATCATCGCATGATTACGATGATTAGCCAATTTGACGTAAAAATTCAAGTAACATGACGATAAAGCAGAGTTATTTTACTGGTTGTTTCGCGGCAATCATGAGATTATTTTTTATTAAGCTTAATATCAGAAGGATGATTTTGTGGAGTATTTCTCTCTGTATGGACTATTTTTAGCCAAAGTTGTCACAATTGTCGTGGCGATTGTTGTGCTTGCCGTTTTTGTATTTGGTGTTGGAATGCGTCGTCAAGGTAGCCGAGGTGAACTAAAAATCACCGATTTAGGTGAAAACTACCGTGAACGTCAACGTCAAATGCAACAAGTTAAAATGAATGATGCTGAACATAAAGCGTGGTTAAAAGCGTTTAAAAAACAGCAGAAAACAAAAGAAAAAAATGAAAAAGCAGGGGCGAAAACAGGCCAGACGGCGGTAAAAAAGCCTTGTTTATATGTCCTCGATTTTAAGGGGAGCATGGATGCACGTGAAGTGAGCTCTTTAAGAGAAGAGATCAGTGCTGTACTTGCCGTTGCAGATCAGCAGGACGAAGTATTATTACGCCTTGAAAGCCCAGGTGGTGTGGTACATGGTTATGGTTTAGCGGCATCTCAGCTATCTCGTTTAAAAGAGAAAAATATTCCATTAACCGTGGCTGTTGATAAAGTGGCTGCGAGTGGTGGGTACATGATGGCATGTATTGCGACAAAAATTGTTGCAGCGCCGTTTGCTATATTGGGATCAATTGGTGTGGTAGCACAGGTACCTAATATCCATCGTTTACTGAAAAAACATGATGTTGATGTCGAGCTTCATACTGCTGGTGAATATAAACGAACATTAACTATGTTAGGTGAAAATACTGAACAAGGTCGTAAAAAATTTGTTGAAAACCTCAATGAAACCCATGATCTATTTAAGCAATTTGTTCATCAAAATCGTCCATCATTGGATATCGATTCAGTTGCTACAGGTGAATATTGGTACGGTACTCAAGCATTAGATAAAGGTTTAATTGATGAGCTTGGGGTGAGTGATGATATTATTATTGCTTCAATTGATACAAAGGAAATTGTCGGTATTCGCTATACGCAGAGTAAAAAAATGCTAGAGCGTTTTACAAGTAGTGTGTCCGAAAATGTAGACAAACTACTATTGCGTTGGTGGCAGCGAGGTCAAAAACCGTTTATGTAAATAAATTGAGACTTGGTTTGCTCGCAAATTATCTATTTCATATCTATTATTAATTACCGGCTGATTGCCGGTAATTTTTTGATTACGTACCATTACTTAAGGTGATATTTTTCTGAAAACAAATGGGATAAATGTTTGTACATATTGAAAGCTGCGGTACTTTTTGCGGTTGGGATACCATTTTCATCTAAAAAGAATTCACCTTTAAAAACTAAAGTGCCGCGATGTTGCTCTACAGTATCAACAAACATACCATGAATGTAGTCTTCATGTTTCTTTATGATCTCATTAGCTTTTTCAAGAAGTTCGTTTTGTGTTATAGATTGGATATCATCGTGCATTAGTTAGCTCCCTTAAGAAAATAATTGGTTGCGTCTCGTATTTTATCAGGTAGAGTGTGTGCTTTTCGTTGATATGAATTAGTTATTATACGGCTAAAATCAGTCAGCTAGAACACTTTATGTTCTTTTTAGCATAGCGTGATTTGCTTTGTAGTTTTTGCTTAAACGCAAACAATTTAAAGAAATTATATTGATATATTGCAATTGTGCCGCAATATAAAAAAGAGATTTTCATTTTGCGCATTTTAATGTAGAAATGCGCCATCGTAGAAATTTAGGTAAAGGTAAATATGGGTAAAGCTCTTGTTATCGTGGAGTCCCCGGCAAAAGCCAAAACGATCAATAAGTATCTTGGCAGTGGCTACGTTGTCAAAAGCAGCGTTGGCCACATTCGTGATCTGCCGAAAAGCGGGTCCGGCTCACAAAAGAGTACAGGCTCATCTACCGACAAAACCAAAAAGGTTAAAAAAGATCCTCAAGCTGCGTTAGTAAAACGTATGGGGATTGATCCTTACCATGGTTGGAAGGCGAATTATCAAATTTTGCCCGGTAAGGAAAAAGTAGTTTCTGAATTACAAGCGTTAGCGGCAGATGCAGACCATGTCTATCTTGCGACGGACCTTGACCGCGAAGGGGAAGCTATTGCATGGCATTTACGCGAAGTGATTGGAGGGGATGACTCCCGCTTTAGTCGTGTCGTGTTTAATGAAATTACTAAAAATGCGATTAAACAAGCGTTTGAAAGCCCAGGTGAACTAAATATTGACCGGGTTAATGCGCAACAAGCACGCCGTTTTATGGATCGCGTGGTTGGTTATATGGTATCGCCTTTATTATGGAAAAAAGTGGCTCGTGGTCTATCTGCGGGTCGTGTGCAATCAGTCGCTGTGCGTCTGATTGTTGAGCGTGAACGTGAAATTAAAGCGTTTGTGCCTGAAGAGTATTGGGAGCTCCATGCCGATCTCGCTGATAAAGATATCGCGGCATTGCGAATGGAAGTTACTCATCGATTAGGTAAGCCTTTTAAACCCGTTACCAAAGCAGAAACTGAAGCGGCGGTAGGCCTGTTAGAAAAAGCGCGTTTTCAAGTTGTCGACCGTGAAGACCGACCAACGTCAAGCAAACCTAGCGCACCGTTTATCACATCAACATTGCAACAAGCGGCAAGTACTCGGCTTGGCTTTGGTGTGAAAAAAACCATGATGATGGCTCAGCGTCTTTATGAAGCGGGTTATATCACCTATATGCGTACAGACTCAACCAATTTGAGCCAAGATGCATTAAATATGGTTCGTGGTTATATCAGTGACAATTTTGGTAATAAATATCTACCAAAAGATGTCATTGTCTATAGCAGTAAAGAGAATTCGCAAGAAGCGCACGAAGCCATCCGTCCTTCAAGTGTTGATGTATTAACTGACTCGCTGAAAGATATGGAAGCTGATGCGAAGAAATTGTATCAGTTGATTTGGAATCAATTTGTTGCTTGCCAAATGACGCCGGCAAAATACGATTCAACAACATTGACTGTGAAAGCAGGTGATTTCGAGCTTAAAGCCAAAGGCCGTACCTTACGCTTTGATGGTTGGACGCGTGTCATGCCTGCATTACGCAAAAACGACGAAGACAAAACATTACCACCAATTCAGGTGGGTTCTGAATTATCATTAGTCGAATTGCTGCCAAGCCAACATTTCACTAAGCCGCCAGCGCGTTTTAGTGAAGCATCACTGGTTAAAGAGCTAGAAAAGCGGGGTATTGGACGCCCATCAACTTACGCGGCCATTATCTCGACTATTCAAGACCGTGGTTATGTTAAAGTTGAGAATCGTCGTTTCTACGCTGAAAAAATGGGTGAAATCGTTACTGATAGGCTGGAAGAGAACTTCAATGACCTAATGAACTACGATTTTACTGCTCGCATGGAAAATCAGCTCGACCATGTTGCTAACCATGAGGCTGAATGGAAAGCGGTACTGGATGAGTTTTTCTCAGACTTTAGTAAGCAACTTAATATTGCAGAAAAAGAGCCTGAAGAAGGTGGCATGCGTACTAACCCAATGGTGATCACATCCATCATTTGTCCTGATTGTGAACGTCATATGGGGATCCGCACAGCATCGACAGGGGTATTCCTTGGTTGTGAAGGTTATGCATTACCACCAAAAGAGCGTTGTAAGAAAACCATCAACCTTATTCCTGAACACGAAGTTCTGAATATTCTTGAAGGTGATGATGCAGAAACCAATGCGTTACGTGCGAAACGTCGTTGTCCAAAATGCGGCACTGCGATGGATAGCTATGTGGTCGATAACCAACGTAAACTGCATGTATGCGGTAACAACCCCGCTTGTGAAGGCTATGAAATCGAAGAGGGTGAGTTCCGCATTAAAGGGTATGATGGCCCAGTAGTTGAGTGTGATAAATGTGGTTCTGAAATGCACCTAAAAACAGGTCGTTTTGGTCCATATATGGGGTGCACCAACGAAGAGTGTAAGAACACACGTAAGATCTTAAAAAATGGTGAAGTTGCCCCACCAAAAGAAGATCCAGTTCCATTGCCTGAACTGCCATGTGAAAAATCAGATGCTTATTTCGTTTTGCGTGATGGTGCTGCTGGCGTATTCCTTGCAGCCAATACGTTCCCGAAATCACGTGAAACACGTGCGCCATTGGTTGAAGAATTACAGCGCTTCAGAGAGAGATTACCAGAGAAATTAGCATATTTGGCTGATGCTCCTGCTAAAGATCCTGAAGGAAACCCAACGGTGGTTCGCTTTAGCCGTAAAACGAAACAGCAATATGTTTCTTCAGATAAAAATGGCAAAGCAACCGGCTGGAGTGCGTTTTACGTTGATGGTAAATGGGAAGTTAAAGACAAATAAGTGTTTTTAATGTCTCTTCAAATATAAAGGCGATAGTTTTTCTATCGCCTTTTTCATTTCAATTTTGGCCTCAGTTTTTCATTTCAATTTTGGCCTCAGTTTTTCGTTTTATCTCGCCATATGGATCTATCTTAAAAACCGTATTATTTGAGTTAAGTTTTATTTTATGTGGCAAACCGCAAAGCAATCCAAAATGGAGTTGCTATTCTATTTATAGTTATCATTGATAAGTGATATTCAGTATTGTCATATTATTAAACGTAAGAGCTATAACACCATCACAACCGGAGGTTGAATGAAACTCAAAATATGTTTACTAGCAGGCTTACTAACTGCATTTGCAGCCAATGGCGCAGAAAAAACGGTAGAATTGAAAGAAGCAACAGCACAAGGAGAAGGAAAAACAATTGGTGAAGTTGTGATCTCTGAAACGGACTATGGATTATTGTTTACGCCAAAACTAACAGGTTTAGCACCAGGTATACATGGATTCCATATTCATGAAAACCCAAGCTGTGATGCAGGTGAAAAAGAGGGCAAAATGGTTCCTGCATTAAAGGCTGGTGGGCATTTAGATCCTGAAAAAACAGGTGTACATAAAGGGCCTTATGATAAAACAGGCCACTTAGGCGATCTGCCTGGTTTAGTTGTGGATACTAAAGGAAATGCAGATTATGCCGTTCTGGCACCACGTTTAAAGGAGCTTAAAGCAGTAGAAAAGCATGCCATTATGGTACATGTAGGGGGTGATAACTATTCAGACCACCCAGAGGCATTAGGTGGTGGCGGTGCTCGAATGGCATGTGGTGTTATTGACTAGTTGCATATATGGGTCTTTCCTAACAATGGGAAGACTCAAATATTGTATGTCGTATTTAACTGTATTCATTATTCTTAATTCTTAGCTTGAAAGGTTTTATTTTTTGCTCACCTGATGTGTATTAATTCTTTATAGTTATAAAAAATCAATCAATAACATTAATATTGGATTATCCAATTTGGCTCGATGTGTCATCATACCTGTTTTTTATGAAAGTAAACCCATGTAATTTATTGATAAATAATAGAAAAAACCAAAGCAAAAGTTTACAAATCTCAAAATATATTTTTTAAAAAACAATGAAAATAGTATAAGCGCAGATTGAAACTCTCAGTTTTATCAATATAAGAGTATTCGTAGTGCCTTTCTCTTAAGTAAAAAATATTGTTAATAAAGATAGTTGTAATCTTATTCAATTGGACAGTTTTATATTACACTGGGCGAGAAAAAAATCATTGATGTGTCAGGCAATGTTGCTGACGTGATGATATCACCACTGAGTCGCTACGGGTTCAAGACAGCAAATGATATTAAAATCAGTGTTACGCACTAACAATTTTTTTAGCAAATGAAATATTGAAACTATGGTATCCCATTTTTAAGAATGGAATACTCAAAAGGCTCCAATCACTCGGAGCCTTTAATTTATTGAAAACTAACGATAATGTATTTTGTGAGAATATTTAGGTATCGATTTTACTGGTGGCTGTATAAATATACAGTATAGTTGCTTGTTTACCAAATACGAATACGCTGTTCTGGTTCTAGGTATAATTTATTGTCTTTATCAACACCAAAGGATTGATACCACTCATCCATATTACGGACGACACCATTTGCGCGGAATTGATTCGGACTGTGTGGATCTGTGAGGATCTTATTACGCTCAGATTCTTTATTTGCAAGTTCTTGCCATGTTCTTGCCCAAGAGATAAAGAAGCGTTGTAACCCAGTGGTTCCATCAATAATGGGAGCTTCTCCATTTGGATAGTTCTCTTTAACAAATTGCTTATAAGCACTTAGGGCGATATTTAGACCGCCTAAATCGCCAATATTTTCACCTAATGTTAATTGACCATTCACTTTTTGGTCACCAACAGTGAAACTATCGTATTGTGCGACTAACTTATCCGTCTTTTGCTTAAAATGTTCTTTAGCGGTATCGCTCCACCAATTTCGTAATTGACCGGTACCATCGTATAGGCTGCCTTGGTCATCAAAGCCATGACCCATTTCGTGGCCTATAACGGCACCAATTGCGCCATAGTTGTAGGCAGGGTCAACATTAGGATCAAAGAATGGCGCTTGTAGTATTGCCGCAGGGAATACAATTTCATTTTGCACTGGATTGAAATAAGCATTGATGGTTTGTGGGGTCATTCCCCATTCCCATTGACGTACTGGCTGGCCGATTTTGCTCATATCATCGTGATAGAACCAATTGAGCACCTGCTTATAGTTATCAAGTAAATTATCTGAAGTTAAATTAATATCGCTAAAATCATGCCATTTATCCGGATAACCAACCTTAACTGTAAATTGGTCGAGTTTTTTAAGTGCCTCTTGACGGGTTGGTTCATCCATCCAGTCATTTTGGGTTAAACGTGACTTAAATGTGCCTCTGACGTAACTGACCAAATCAGTAATTTTTGCTTTGGATTCAGGATTAAAGTATTTTTCAACATAAATTTGCCCCATAGGTTCGCCTTGTAAACGATTAACGGTTTCAAGAGCGCGTTCTTTGCGGGTTCTTTGTTTTTCCACGCCGTTTAGTTTACGTGAATAAAAATCAAACCGAGCGTCAGAATAGTCACGATTTAAATAAGCGGCTTGGTTACTCAAATAATGAAAACGTAAGTAGTCTTGTAGCGTTGAGACAGGCGTGTCAGCATAAATTTTAGCCAGTTGTTCAACCGCACTATCATTTTCGACAATAATTTTATTCAACTGTTTGTTTGAAAGTTGCCATTGATTAATAAAGCTCTCCCATTCAAACCCTTTAGTGAATTTTTTCATTTCATCTAAGGTCATTGGGTGATAGTTCTTTATGGTGTCACGGCGTTCTTCTGGACTCCAATGCACTTCAGCCATTGATTTTTCTAAGTCAAAAATTTGTTGTGCTTTTTTCTCTACGTCTTTTTCACCTGACAGTTTTAAGATTGTCGCTATATAGGCGATATAGTTTTTGCGGATCTCTTCCATTTGTGGTGTTTGGTCGAGGTAATAATTACGATTTGGTAAACCGAGGCCTCCTTGTCCTAGGTATAAAACGTAGGTATCAGGTTGTTTGGCATCAAGGTCAACCCAATACGAGATAAAAGGTGTATAAGCAGGCTGAGCCATTAACTTATTTATATCATTGTGATTTTTTGCACTACTGATAGCGTCAAGGTCGCTTTTGAGCGGTGTGATACCTGTTTTTTCTATCGCCTCTTCATTTAAATAACTAGTATATAAATTGCGAATATTTCGTTGGTTATGATTGAGAGCGCTTTCTGGTGTGCTCTGTAATTCATCGATAATGGTTTGTAGTTGTTTTTCTGTATTCAGGTATAGCTCAACAAATGAGTTGATCCGTGGCATACCCGTTGGAATTTTGGCTTTACTAATCCAATCCTGATTAACATAGCGATAGAAATCATCTCCAGAAACGATATTGTCAGACAATACAATTTTTTGATCGCCGTAAGAAATTTCTTTCGCATGGAGGGAAGGCACCATAGCAATAGTTGACATGCTAATTAACAGCGCCAATATTTTTTTCTGCATGTAATATCCTCTTTTATATTTCCATTTTAGCCAAATCGTCTTGCACTTATTCAATCATAGATCGTGAAACGTGAATTGTATCTTTTCATTTTCTTACTGATCCCAAGTATAAATTATTTCAAAATAAATTAACTTAGGTGAAATTTTATCATCTGGCTATTCATTCTGTACGGAATGATGATATATTGGTTATATCAAATCGACTATATATAGCTTTTAATTATAAGTAATAATTTTTAGCTATAGCAAATTTCTTGCTGCTCTGTAGAGGTGGATCGCAATATGAAATTACAGCAATTACGTTATATTGTTGAAGTGGTTAATCATGACTTGAATGTCTCTTCAACCGCTGAAGGGTTATTTACCTCACAGCCTGGTATCAGTAAACAAGTGAGAATGCTTGAAGATGAGTTAGGTATTCAAATTTTTGCCCGTAGTGGTAAACATCTAACACATGTTACGCCTGCTGGTGAAGAAGTGATCCGTATTTCCCGAGAAGTCCTCTCAAAAATTGAAGCCATCCGCTCTGTAGCAGGCGAACATACTTATCCTGATAAAGGCACATTACATATTGCGACGACTCATACACAGGCTCGCTATGCATTACCTCCGGTGATCAAAGGCTTTATCGAGCGCTACCCACACGTTTCATTACATATGCAACAGGGATCACCAACCCAAATAGCGGAAGAAGTGTGCAAAGGAAATAGTGATTTTGCGATAGCCACTGAAGCATTACATTTATACAGCGATTTGATTATGCTGCCTTGCTACCATTGGAATCGATGTGTAGTGGTGCAAAAAGGGCATCCATTAGCAGAAAAGAAAAATGTGACTATTGAAGATGTCGCTCAGTATCAAATCGTAACATATACCCATGGTTTTACTGGTCGTTCTGAATTGGATGTGGCATTCCAAAAAGCAGATCTTGAACCCAAAATCATTTTTACAGCAACAGATGCCGATGTGATTAAAACTTATGTTAGGTTAGGGCTGGGTATCGGTATCATTGCCAGTATGGCTGTGAATCCTGAATTGGATAACGATTTGGTCGTTATCGATATGCGCGATAAGTTTAGTTATAGCACCACGAAAATTGGTTTTAAACGAACCAGCTTCTTACGTAGCTATATGTATGATTTTATTTGGCGTTTTGCGCCTCATTTAACCCGAGATGTTGTCGATAAAGCGATTGCACTTCGTAATAATGAAGATATTGAAGAGATGTTTAAGGACATTAAATTACCGATCGTGTAATTGAGTGATCCTTTTCATTGAATGGTGGATCCGTAGTAGGATCCATCAAACCTACCTTTATTACTAACCATTTCGCTTTATATCTCTTCTTTTTATGATAGTAAGTACAATAAATTTATGGATTTGACACAAAATCCATAAAGTAAATAATTATAGCAACTATAATTACAAGTACTTAACAAATCTTATGTCATTTGCTAGGTAAATAAGATGACCGATAATCATCATAAAAAACCAAGGAGGAGTTATGTCGTTGAGTCTAAAAACGCAGAGTGCAGCAACACTCAGTGTGGGAAGCAAGCTCTATAATTACTTCAGTTTACCGATTGCGACTAAGCAACTCGGTGATCCTACAAAACTACCCAAATCCCTTAAAGTTCTGCTCGAAAATCTATTGCGAAATATCGATGGCAAATCAGTGGTCGAAGCCGATCTACAAGCGATTATTGATTGGCAAAAAACTGGGCATGCTAATAGAGAAATAGCTTATCGACCAGCACGTGTATTAATGCAGGATTTTACTGGCGTACCCGCTGTGGTTGACCTTGCAGCGATGCGAGAAGCGGTTAAATCGTTAGGGGGTAATGTTGAGCAAGTTAACCCATTATCACCTGTTGATTTGGTTATCGACCACTCGGTGATGGTGGACGAGTTCGCAACAAATAATGCCTTCGATGATAACGTCGAAATTGAAATGAAGCGTAACCATGAGCGTTACCTATTTCTACGTTGGGGGCAAAAAGCATTCAATCGTTTTAGAGTTGTGCCACCTGGAACCGGTATTTGTCACCAAGTCAATTTAGAGTACCTTGGTAAAGCCGTATGGTATGAAGAAATAGATGGCAAATTATTTGCTTATCCAGACACTTTAGTAGGTACTGACTCCCACACCACCATGATTAATGGTCTTGGTGTATTAGGTTGGGGTGTTGGGGGCATTGAAGCTGAAGCTGCTATGTTAGGTCAGCCTATCTCTATGTTGATCCCTGATGTGGTCGGTTTTAAATTGACAGGCAAATTAGCGGAAGGTATCACAGCGACGGATTTAGTTTTAACCGTAACTCAAATGCTACGTAAGCATGGTGTGGTTGGGAAGTTTGTTGAATTTTATGGTGATGGTCTCGCTGATTTACCACTCGCGGACAGAGCAACTATAGCTAATATGTCCCCTGAATATGGGGCAACCTGTGGTTTCTTCCCAGTAGATGAAGTGACACTGAGCTATATGAAATTAACTGGGCGTAGCGATCAAGAAATTGCCCTAGTAGAAGCGTATAGCAAAGAGCAGGGGTTATGGCGTCATAAAGGTGATGAGCCTATCTTTACCAGCACACTAGAACTGGATATGTCGACAGTTGAATCCAGTTTGGCGGGTCCTAAACGTCCACAAGATCGTGTTGAACTGAGCCAAGTTCCAAAAGCATTCCAAGCAGCAATTGAGTTAGAGCTGAACAAAAAAGATAAAGCCGCTCATTTAGCTGTTGAGTATCAAGGGCAAAACTTTGAAATGAAAGATGGCGCAGTGGTCATTGCCGCTATCACGTCTTGTACTAATACCTCTAACCCAAGTGTTCTTATGGCTGCAGGGCTATTAGCGAAAAAAGCTGTAGAGAAGGGGCTCACTCGCCAGCCTTGGGTGAAATCATCATTAGCACCGGGGTCAAAGGTTGTTACCGATTATTTAGCATTAGCAGGGCTTACGCCTTATTTAGATCAGCTTGGATTTAACCTAGTCGGCTATGGCTGTACAACCTGTATTGGTAACTCAGGTCCTTTGCCTGAACCGATTGAACAAGCGATCAAACAAGCTGATTTAACGGTGGGTGCAGTATTATCAGGCAACCGTAACTTTGAAGGCCGTATCCATCCATTAGTGAAAACTAACTGGCTGGCTTCACCACCGCTGGTGGTTGCTTATGCATTAGCAGGTAACATGAATATTAATGTCAAAACGGATCCTTTAGGTAAGGATACACAAGGCAATGATGTTTATCTGAAAGATATTTGGCCATCAAGTGCTGAAATTGCTCAAGCTGTTGAAAAAGTTAAAACGGATATGTTCCGCAAAGAATACAGTGCGGTTTTTGATGGTGATGAAGCATGGCAGGCCTTAGCAGTTGAAAGTTCAGCAACGTATAACTGGCAGGAGGATTCGACCTATATTCGCCATCCACCTTTCTTTGAAGGTATGAAAGCTACACCAGAAGCGGTTAAAGATATTCATGGCGCTAATATATTAGCGATTTTAGGCGACTCAGTGACTACTGACCATATCTCTCCAGCTGGTAATATCAAAGCGGATAGTCCTGCTGGGCGTTATTTACAAGAGCATGGTGTTGCCGCGGCTGACTTTAACTCATATGGTTCACGCCGTGGTAACCATGAGGTTATGATGCGAGGAACATTTGCTAATATTCGCATTCGTAACGAAATGGTACCGGGTGTTGAAGGTGGTTATACAAAACATATTCCAAGTGGTAAACAAATGGCGATTTATGATGCAGCCATGTTGTATCAAGAGGAAAAACGTCCCTTAGCCATTATCGCAGGTAAGGAATATGGTTCTGGCTCCAGCCGTGACTGGGCTGCTAAAGGAACTAACTTGCTAGGCGTCCGTGTCGTTATTGCGGAGTCTTACGAGCGAATTCATCGTTCAAACTTAATCGGTATGGGGGTGATCCCTCTTGAGTTCCCTCAGGGAACCACGCGTAAAACTCTAGAGTTAAAAGGGGATGAACGCATTGACGTTGAATACCTACAATCCATTGAACCTGGACAACATATTGTGGTGAAAATCACTTATGGTGATGGTCATGTTCAAGAAATTGCGACACGTTGTCGTATTGATACAGCGACGGAAATGGAATATTACCGTCATGGTGGTATCTTGCACTATGTGATCCGTCAAATGCTGCATTAATTTTAATCAATCAAACTAAAACGCCCATATGTGTTTGCCCTATGGGCGTTTTTTATTGTTATTTCGCAATATTAGGTTATTTAATTCAAGTTATGATTGTTACGTAAAGAAAGATTAATAAGTTAAATTGGGAATACATCATAAAAATGAAAATATTTTGATTTTTTTATGGAAAATTTAGCTTAAAAATTTCGTTACCGGAAAGAGTTGTGTTTAACTTTTTATAGCAGTAGAGAATAGTACTTAGGGGTATTTTAAAGTCGCTAGGCAACGTAAAGGATGAATACATGGCAGATATTAACGCAACTGATTTTTATAAAGGTGCACTATGGGCAGCAGATATTTTAGTTAGCACTTCTTCAAGCCATCGCTATAAAGAGGAAATCAGAGATATTCTTGAGCATATTCCTAATTTGTATTCCATTGTGATGCAAACGCCAGAAACTGAGGTATTTGATCTACGTTTATTTGTTGATAAAGAATTCCCATTAGGACGTAATGCGGATTATGTTTCGTTTGAGCTGGTTGCTTTAGCTAAGGATGACACAATTGTTGCATTACCTGAAAAATCTACCGATCCAGTCGAGATGTATCAAACAAGAGAAGATATTTATTCATGGGGAGTGGTTGCGAAAACAACTGCGGGCAAACAACTTCTTATGATCACAGGCGTATTTGAGCCTAGTGTCGCTAAAAACTATGTCGAACGTTTGACTGAGCAACTAGCAGCCCAAAAAGCCTAAATCTTAAATATAAAAAGCCCGCCAATAGCGGGCTTCAGAGTATTACGCCGATATTTACAAAATTTTGGCTTCAGCCAGTTGTAATGCGAAGTAGGTGAAGATCAAATCTGCACCAGCACGTTTAATCGAGCCTAATGTTTCAAGGGTGACGCGGGTTTCATCAATCGCCCCAGCCATGGCAGCAAATTTAATTTGTGCATATTCCCCACTGACTTGATAAGCACCGATAGGAAGCTCTGTGCACTCACGCAGATCACGAATGATATCGAGATAGGCACCGGCAGGCTTAACCATTAGCGCATCAGCACCTTCTTGCACATCAATTAATGATTCATGAAGTGCTTCACGGCGATTCATTGGATTCATTTGGTAAGTTTTGCGATCACCTTTTAAACAGGATCCTGCTGCATCTCTAAATGGACCGTAAAGGGCGGATGCAAACTTGGTTGAATAAGACATAATCGCAGTATCTGTAAAACCTGCGGCATCAAGCGCATGACGGATTGCGGCAACTTGTCCATCCATCGCCGCAGAGGGAGCGATAAAATCTGCCCCTGCACGGGCAGCAGCAACAGCTTGTAAACCTAAATTGTGAATAGTGGCATCGTTATCGACAATATCACCATGCATTACGCCACAGTGGCCATGAGAGGTATATTCACAGAAACAAGTATCTGACATAACAATCATTTCAGGAACGGTATCTTTACAAATACGCGACATACGCGCCACAAGGCCATTTTCTTGCCACGCATCGCTACCTGTTTCATCAAGATGGTGGGACACACCAAATGTCATCACGGATTTAATACCAGCTTTAGCAATACGTTCGATTTCATAAGCTAAACGTTTTTCAGGAATACGTACGACACCAGGCATACTGGTTATTTGCTGATAATCATCTAAGCCTTCTTCAACAAAGATAGGCAGACATAGATCATTAATAGAAAGATGGGTTTCTTGGAATAAATCACGCATTTTTTCGGATTTACGTAATCTTCTCATGCGTTGGATAGAATGCAGGTTGTTCACCGTAGCTCCTTGTTATCAGAAAAATAAACTTAAGGTGTTAAATTTATTGGCAAACAGTATATACTCGTTATACTTCAAGTTGCAGCGTTGTTGACTGCATTCACTCGCACCAGTCACATACTTATGTATGTTCCTAGCGACTCATTCACTTGTCGCCTAGCTGCACCTCGAATTATTTAGAGTATAAACCTTATAAATTGAAAGTGAATATATCGATTGATTAAACAAATACAACAGAGTGTTATTTGTTTAATATCAGAAAAGGAAGAGCACTGTTATTAGCTCTTCCTATTGAGAAGGGTTATTGGTGCTTGAATAGCATGTGACCCATTTTTTCAGCTTTCACATCTAGATAGTGGGCATTACTTGGATTACGCCCAACAATTAACGGCACTCGTTCAATGACATTGATACCCGCTTCGCGCATAATATCAATTTTCTTAGGGTTATTGGTTAATAAACGAACTTCATTAATTCCCAATAGCTTATACATGTCGGAACAGAGTGTGAAATCACGTTCATCAGCTTTGAAGCCCAATTTTAAATTAGCTTCAACAGTATCTAAGCCCTGATCTTGTAATGCGTATGCACGGATCTTGTTGAGTAGACCAATATTACGACCTTCTTGGCGATGATAAAGAAGTACGCCACGGCCTTCTTTACTAATTTGCGAAAGCGCGGCTTCTAATTGGAAACCACAATCACAACGTAAACTAAATAATGCATCTCCGGTTAAGCATTCAGAATGGATGCGACTGAGAACTGGCTCAGGGCCTGAAATATCACCAAATATTAAGGCGACATGGTCACGACCGGTTGCAATCTCTTCAAAACCTACCATTAAAAACTCGCCAAAAGGCGTTGGTAATTTGGCCTCTGCAATACGTTTTAGCTGCATATTTTCATTCATTAGTTGGAATAACTCTTACATAATTAAATAGTGTTAACCGATAAGAAAAATCATTTATCGATGCTATATGGTGTTTAGCACTTAGCATATAGAAGGCTGACATTCATTTGCACACGGTCAGCGATATATTACTATAGCAGAGTTAATTAGCTGTGAACTTAATTTTATCAATCTGCGTAACCTATCGGTTTGGATAGCATTAAATGAATAAAACTGTTTACTCAATATCTGCATTTTCAATTTTATTGATCATTCCCCCTGCGGTAATGTTATTTGCCGGTTGGCATTGGCAGCCATCAGAAAGCACAGAATCACTTAAATGGTTATATTGGCTTACTGAAACAGCAGGGCTTCCTTATAGTTTGATAACTTCTGCTGTGTTGTTAGTGTTAGCGCTGGTGATTTGTCAGCCAACGAAGGCTAATATAATAAAATGGATGATAGTGATTATCTGCTGCATATTAGTTGGTCAAGGTATAAAAGGGGTTGTGAAAAATACATTTCAAGAACCACGGCCTTATGTCGTTTGGTTAGAAGAAAACTATGATGTTTCTAGCTCAGATTTTTATGAGCTAAAAAGAAAACAACGTGTGGATGTCATAAAAGAAGTCGTTAAGCGCAATCAACAAGTTCCTTCATGGCAGCGTAAGCATTGGCAAGCTGAAACGGGTTATTCTTTTCCATCAGGTCATGTTTTATTTGCTGCTGGCTGGGCTCTGTTGTTGATTGGCCTTTTTTGGCAGCGTCGCCAATATGCGTTAGCAATTGTTATTGCTGTTTGGGCCGAAGGAATTGTCTTTAGCCGTTTGTTATTGGGAATGCATTGGCCCTCAGATGTCATCGTTTCTATTATTATCAGTGCAGTTCTTGCTATGGTGGCATGCCGTTTATTGCAAACGCAAATTCGTATTACGAGTAAAGAATAAATAGAAACAAGTAGCCAGATCTTCTCCCATTCGTTATGTGGGCGTATAAGATAAATTACTTTGTCTGAATGGCCTAGAAATGCTACCTTATCAGGTAGATATTTTGTTTTTCATAAGAACTGATAACGGGAAAAAATGTGAAATATTTTCTGATTTTATTACTAGCTGTCGTCATTTTTATCATTTCAATTACGCTAGGCTCAAGCAATAATCAGGTTATTACATTTAACTACCTGATTGCACAGGGAGATTTCTCAGTATCTTCACTATTAGCTTCTTTGTTTGGTGTCGGGTTTGTGCTGGGTTGGTTAGTCGCTGGACTGTTCTATTTACGTGCTATGGTGAGTTTAAAAAATGCCCGCCGTAAAATTAGGCGTCTTGAATCTCAATTAAGCACAGGCGATAAAACATTCGCTGAATCAACCGAGATTGTTGCGCAGAATAGCAAGGAATAACGTTATATGTTTGAGTTGCTGTTTCTGTTATTACCAATCGCTGCTGCATATGGTTGGTATATGGGGCGTCGAAGCGCTCAACAAGACAAGCAGCAACATGCTAATCGCCTGTCACGAGATTATGTGACAGGCGTTAACTTTCTGTTGTCAAACCAACAAGATAAAGCTGTCGATTTATTCCTTGATATGTTAAAGGAAGACAGTTCCGCCTTTGAAGCTCATCTCACTTTGGGAAATTTATTCCGTTCTAGGGGGGAAGTAGAGCGTGCTATACGGATACATCAATCCCTAGTCGAAAGTGCCGCCTTATCATTTGAACAACGACTCTTAGCCACTCAACAACTTGGCCGTGATTACATGGCTGCTGGGGTTTATGATCGCGCTGAAAATATGTTTCAACAACTGACAGATGAAGTTGATTTTAAACAAAGTGCGTTACAGTCGTTACTTTCAATTTTCCAATTGACAAGTGAATGGACTAAAGCCATTGAGACAGCAACTAAATTAGTTAAATTGGGTAATGAAGAGCTAAGAGAAAATATTGCTCATTTTTACTGTGAATTAGCGATTCAACATCTCGGTAGTGATGACCTTGATGGTGCGTTGAGCTTACTTAATAAAGCTGAGCAAGCCGATAAAAATTGTGCTCGTGTATCCATCATGAAAGGGCGTATTTTTATTGAGCAGTCTCATTATGAAAAAGCGATTGCGGTACTTAAACAGGTGTATGAGCAAGATCGGGAACTTGTTGCAGAAACTCTGCCGCTGCTTCATGATTGCTACCACAAGGTTTCCGATATTGATGCATGGGAAGCCTATCTGCGCCAGTGTGTAGCAGGGAATACAGGAGCGATTGCTGAACTGTATTTAGCAGATATTATTGTCGCTAAACAAAGCCATGAAGCCGCTGCAAGTTATATCAATGATCAAATACAACGCCATCCTACAATGAGGCTGTTTTATCGTTTGATGGATTACCACCTACAAGAAGCAGAAGAAGGGCGTGCAAAAGAAAGCTTAATTCTGCTGCGCAAAATGGTAGGTGAACAAATAAGAACTAAACCTGATTACCGTTGCCACAAATGTGGTTTTACTTCGCATTCGTTATATTGGCATTGCCCATCCTGCCGTTCATGGGACACAATCAAACCGATTAGAGGGTTGGATGGCCAGTGACAACGTCACTTATTACCAAACACGATTAAAGGCTATTACGAAATGATTTCTTCATCTGAGAACCACGCTCGTGCATCAACTCATTCACCTGTTATTGTTGCGCTTGATTATGAAGATGCAAATGCAGCATTAGCATTTGTTGACTTGATTGATCCGCGTGAATGCCGTTTGAAAGTGGGCAAAGAAATGTTTACTTTCAATGGCCCTCAATTTGTTAAATCGCTGCATCAACGTGGTTTTGATGTTTTCCTTGATTTAAAATTTCACGATATTCCAAATACTGTAGCGCGTGCGGTGGCCGCTGCCGCAGAAATGGGCGTTTGGATGGTTAACGTCCATGCGGGTGGTGGTAGCCGTATGATGGAAGCCGCTCGTCAAGCTTTGAGCTCTTTTGGCAAAGATGCGCCATTATTAACCGCTGTTACGGTATTAACCAGTATGGAACAGTCTGATCTTATTGGTGTCGGTATTAATGCTACTCCTGCGGAACATGCGGAGCGGTTAGCATTACTGACAAAAAATTGTGGCCTAGATGGTGTTGTGTGCTCTGCACATGAAGCAACCAGACTGAAATCATTGTGTGGTGCTGATTTTAAACTAGTCACACCGGGTATTCGTCCAGTTGGTAGCGAGGTTGGTGATCAGCGTCGTATTATGACCCCGCAAGATGCATTGCAAGCAGGGGTTGATTACATGGTTATTGGTCGCCCAATTACGCGTAGTGATGATCCTGCATTGGCTCTACAGCAAATCAATCAGTCGATAAGGAATGGTCATGAGTGATTCAAATAGCCGTCTCGTTTATAGTACGGATGTTGGGCGTATCGAAGAACAAAAACCTAAAGTTCAACGTCCTAAAGGTGATGGGATTGTAAGGATCCGTCGAGAAACTGCGGGTCGTAAAGGCAAGGGCGTTTGCGTTGTTACCGGCCTAGATCTCGATGACGAGAGCTTAGCTAAGTTAGCTGCTGAACTTAAGAAAAAATGTGGTTGCGGTGGCTCAGTGAAAGACGGTGATATTGAAATTCAAGGTGATAAACGTGATGTGATCAAACAACTCCTTGAAGCTAAAGGTTATCAAGTTAAATTAGCTGGTGGCTAATTTAACTTAGTTAGATTGAATCATTTAGTGAGAAATTTCATTTTGCTGGCAGGGGTAATTATTATTATTAATGATGGTGAGTACCCTTGCTATTTTCTCTTGGGCAAACAATAGTTGAGCTTTCTGTTTGTCGATAGGGATCCCATCACCACTTTCATACATTTTCCCTAAGTAGTTGTAGCCATCCTCATTTTGTTGTTCAATGGCGGCTTCGTAGAGTTGTTTGGCTTTTATTTTATTTTGTGCGACAGCTTGGCCATGTTGATACATGAAACCAAGCATAGCTTGTGCGTGTGGTAGCCCATTATTAGCGGATTTTTCTATCCATTCAAAAGCTTTAAACCAATTTGGCTCAGGTCCATTGATATCATAATATAAAAGACCAGTCACAAATTGAGATTTTGCACACCCTTGCTCTGCGGATTTTAAAGCCCAATTTAATGCTTCATTAGCATCATTTTCTTCCAACTTATACCAGCCCGCCAAATCGAATTGAGCATCAGGATCGCCTTTAATTGCATCATAACAAAGTTGTAGGTTTTGGTTTTTGTCCCAACGGACTTTATTTTTTTCATATAAATCATTACAAACATTTGCGTATGAAATGTTTGTAGCCATTAATAGGATACAAGAGTATTTATTAATAAATTTCATAGGGTATATGACATTTTTTTTAGATAAAATTCGGTTGTAGCTTACAATTTAAACTAAAACTTATTTAGAGTAGACAAATTACCGCGATAGTATTTATAAACATGTGAAGTATCATGGGAGCAATGAGTGAACGCGTATAAATTCTAATTTGGCAAAGAATGATACCAGCTATAAAAAGGTAAACAAAGGTGCTCATAGAAGAGTATACTGTGTATGCAAAGATGAAAATATGAGCGATGACACTAATATACCGATCCATTTTCCATTTGGGCCATACCACATACTCGCGTTTAGTAAAAAACCTCGAAACATAATTTCTTCTGAAATAGGTGCGGCAAATATTATACTAATACTTAACAAAACGAATGGAAAACCATTTATATGTTTAAAAAGCACAAGCCATTCTTCTTCATTTCCTAAAAAACCACTAATAATAGATAAACCTATTGCGGTTAATAATAGTAAGAACACTATTTGCCATGTTGTCACACCAACTGGCATTAGACCGGACTTTTTTTGATAGTAATACCAACTGATTAATGATACCGGAAGTGTAAAACACAGAAGTGATGCAGGTATAGCATAATCTGAACGTAGTAATTGAATTACATTAGGAATGAATAATATAAAATATGACGAATAAAAACAAAAGATAAAAATAAAAGCGCATAATAATGAATGAGATACGCGGTTTTCAAATGAATTCATACGACTGGTTTCTATTTTAGATGGGTTGATTTTGAATTTAAGTCTAATACAGATTTATTGTTGTTGATATATCTAATATTTATAGCGAGAAACAATAGATAAATTAGCAATAACCTATTTACTGTTGTAATAGTGCTTTATCTAAATTATCTAACCGTTCTTGCCAAGAAGGATGAGAACTTAATAGCTTCGAATTTACGTTTACGTGCTGTTCAGATAATTTGGTAAATATAGATTTCATCATTTCTATTGGACGTTCCTGCTCTACCATCGCATCTAATGCAAATTGGTCGGCTTCTAATTCCATATCTCGCGAATAGCTCAGAGAGAGTAATAAACTTCCTGAATTTATAAGAAGCTCTTCTAAATTAGACGTTTTCCCTACCATCCATAAAAATAGCAATTTAATGGATGAAGAGCTCACTAGTGTATGCATGATATGCTGATGATAATGATGCCCCATCTCATGTAATAATACCGATGCAATTTCATTTTCATCTTTAGTTAGATTAATTAACTCATCAGTAATGATAATTGTACCATCGGCTAAAGTTAACGCATTCGCCTCACCGGGAAAATCTCTAAATATTAACGATGGCCTTAAAGGTGAGTTCTTTAGCTCTATTGACATAATGTTATTAAATAGCAAGCTGATTTCTTGCTGTTTTTCTAGTGGTAACTTACTTGGTTTAAGCTCAGATTTATCTAGTAATGCTAATGTTTCTTCTCCGAGGCTTTTTTGGATGAAAATGGGAATATTCTTTGCAACTATGCCGGATGAATACGGGATGACGTATTGAAAAACAAGAGTAGTCATTAGAATTAAGCTCATAAACAAATACAAGCAAGTGGCTTTTCGGCGCTCTAAAAAGTCAATGATTTCAAGTTTTTTCTTTTTTTTACTTCTAATTATTTTTCGTAGTTGGTTTTTTTTATCACAGGTGAAGCATCCACCATCCGAAAAGTAGAGCACATCAGGTAGTGAGCCTAACGAATCGGATATTTTGATTTCACAGAGAGAGTATGATTTTTTGTCGCCGTTAATTGTTAATGTTATTTCATTCGACACATTGTCTATCAATAAAATGGCACTGTACTGCTGTGCCATTTTATTATAGGTGTATTTACCCTTGAAAATCATATACTGAGCCCAAGATCAAACTCATTGAGAACTTCATCATGTAAAGCCGTTGCGTGTGTATCGTCATGAGCTATTTCATTTTTTAATGATAGATCACCAATAATTTTTGTATTTTCAGCCATATAATTGGCATAACGTATTTGGGCGAGAGGTGCACCAAAACCTAAAGTGAAAATAACCAATAAAGCATTGGTAATTAACAATAGTAAATAGGATGAAAATGTCATTGTTGATTTGAAATTCAATGTGTTATTGAATTCCATTGTATTGATGACAAGACGTCGAGTAGCGACATGAATATAGGCATAGGAAACAAAAAAACCAACGTATACATCTATATAACTCAGGAATAGAACACTTGTAACAAATGAAGTGCTCTTTTTATCTACATTGTAGTTTGCATGAAAGACTTCTGTAGATAAAAATTGATAGAAACCTAACGCTGCTATGATTAAAAAAGGTAAAAATATTAAAAAAGCGATCCCATAGATATTAAGAAATTTTGAATATTTTAATTTTATACTAAAATTTGACTTTCCAAAACAAAGGTGATTTACAAAAAATTCATATATTTTTTTTGAGCGAAAACTAGCAATAAGGTAGAGTAAAACAGTCATTACAGCGATTTGAACAATCGACATAACAAAGTAAAAACTCTTTAATTCTTGGTATGAATACCCATTATTTCGTTGATTTATCGTGTTTATGATGGAAATAACTGAGCCAATTCCATAAACAGATACTATTGATGCTACTATTAATAGAAATGGGAGGAGCAGTATAATCCAATAGGCTTTAGAGTAATTGGTTTGAAAATTAAATCTCACATTTCTGTAACTCGTCATTATTGCATTAAAACGCCAAGAACGAACTAAAAAATAGGGCGTTAAAAGGAATAGGGTAGCTAAAAATGCATATTTAAAACCTACGTGAATATACTCGCTTACTATGAATAAAACTAACAGTACAACAATAATTAAGCGTGTTAAAAAGATCCTGAAAGCGGATGCATGATACTCAAATCTAGAACCATTAATTTCTGTATTTCCTAAGAAATATCTTCTTGTTCTTACTGTAGCCCATGCGGAGTAAACACCTAGAGTGATTATTGTTAGCAGTAAGTTTACGAGCCAAATTAAGAAATACTCGGATTTTTTACCATGAAATATAACAGGATGAGTTTCCGAACACAGGTTTTCTTTTTCTATATTTAAATAAGAGTTTGTTGTCTTTTCCATAAACGAGCCTTAATTATACTCAATATCATTGTGAGTATATAAAAAATCAAATTTAGATTGTCAGATTTATAAGTTTCTGATGATTATTAATGCTGAATTAATTTCTGCGAGAATATAGCATCTAATTAGTTATATGGAAATTATTATTTTTATTTATATTAAATGATTTTTTAAATCAAGTAAGAATGCTTTTTCATTAATTGATTGTCTTTTTTAATTATTAAAAATAGATATTTTTGGGGTTATATTTCCATTTAAAGAGTTATTTGGTTATAAATTTAATAGTACATTTATTGAAATGTAATAGATATTATGGCGAGTTTATTGGATAAGAGTCTAATACAATTGAGATTGAGAGGGGGTTTATTCTATAGAAGCTGGATAAGGAGAAGCCTCTCCTTATCCATGAATCTATCTATTTTCCGACTTGATGTCCTATGATCCCCCCAACCGCAGCGCCACCGACAGTACCAAGTGTGCTACCGCCAGTTAGGATCGCTCCGCCAACAGCACCAACACCTGCGCCAACAGCAGTATTCTTATCTCGTTTTGACATGTTTGAGCAAGCACTTAAACTCACAGCTAGTACAGCAGCAAGAGTAAATGTCATAACGCGTTTACTTGTCGTGTTCATTTTAGTGACTCCTAGTTTCAAGGTCGTAACCAAATTATCACAATCAGTAATTATACGAATCAGAATTATCGGGAATTGACTTATATAGAGAGCAGTAATATGTCTGAGTACAACACGGTAAATAGACGATAATAAAAATAATGTGCTACTAAAAAGTATTTAGTAGCACATAGAATTATAGTATTAAAATTGATTATGCAACAGGGCGAGCAACAATATTACGAGTTTCCATACGCACTTCGGCGATGTTGACATTAATAATATCATTGAGTTGGTATGCGGGCTCACCTTTAATTAGCACGCTACCCGTTTCTTGGCTGCATTGAATTTCATCGCGTACAGAATGTAAGAATGGAGCAGGTATAAAGGCGACAGCGCCATTATCGGTTAATCTAACACGTACACCACCGCGGGTTATATCAATGATTTCAGCAGGGAAGGCTTTATCTGTCCCTTCAAATGGCTTCAAGAATCGCGCATATAACCAATCACCGACATCTCGTTCTGCCATGCGATTTGCGCGACGACGCTCTGCTAGCTTTAAAGAAAGCTCTTCAGTTGGTTTGTCGGTAGAAGGCTTACCGGCAATAACTGATTTGAGCAGGCGATGATTAACGATATCCGTATATTTACGGATCGGTGAAGTCCATGTTGCATAAGCATCAAAACCGAGCCCAAAGTGTGGTCCAGGCTCACCTTTAACTTCAGCAAAAGTTTGGAAACGACGAATGCGGCTATCTAGGAATTGGGTTGGTTGAGCATCTAATTTACGGCGAAGTTGACGGAAACCTTCAAGTGTAAGTAAAGATTCAGCCGTTGTTTCAATACCGTGATCTTTTAGTGTTTGTACAACTTGCTCAATCTGTAAGGGCTCAAAGCCCATATGCACGTTAAATACCCCAAAACCTAAGCTATTTTTGAGTTGGATTGCAGCGCATAAGTTCGCGGTGATCATGGCTTCTTCAACAATACGATTGGCTGAGCGACGGCTTTCAACAATAATATCAATGACATTACCTTTATCATCTAATATGAAACGGTAGTCTGGGCGATCTTTAAATACTAATGCATTTTGTTGACGCCATTGATGGCGCTTATCAGCCATCTCTTTCAATAATTCAATTTGCTGTTGATCAGTCTTGTTTGCAGGCTGCCAACTACCAGACTTTTCTAGCCAATCAGAAACTTCATCATAGACTAACTTGGATTTAGACTCGACCCATGCGCTGAAAAATTGAATATCATCAGCAATGTGGCCATCATCTAAAATAGTTGCACAGCATACCAGAGCAGGGCGACGTTCATTCGGGCGCAAAGAGCAAAGATTATCTGACAGCTCTCTAGGCAGCATTGGAATGTTAAAACCCGGTAGATAGTTAGTATAAGAACGCGCTAAAGCGAGCTTATCTAGTTCACTATCTTTTTTGATGTAGCTTGTTGGATCAGCAATAGCGATATACAACTTTATATCACCATTTTCTGTTCTTTCGACATAGAGCGCATCATCCATATCTTCGGTGCTTGCGCTATCAATAGTGACAAAGTGTAAGTCAGTTAAATCAACACGCTCAATACCTTCATCATCACGCTCACCGTCAACCATTTGCGGCTCAGCGCGGTCGAGTTGATGACGGCGTAACGTTACCCACCAAGGAGCAAAATGATCTTCGCCATCAGTAATAAACTCAGTGATATCTGCATAAAAACCCTTGTCACCTTTTAAAGGATGGCGGCGCATCTGAGCGACGACCCAATCGCCTTGAACAAAGTCATGAGTAACTTCTTTGATTGGGCGGCAAGAGATAGCATCTTTCAGAAGTGGATGATCAGGAATAACGAATAAACGGTTATCGTTATCTTTTTTTTGAATTCTACCCACAAAGCGGCTGAGAAAGGGTTCAATCAGCTCTTCAGGTTCAGCGAATTCGCGATCTTTATCAGTATGAACGGCGGCAATGATGCGATCACCATGCATGACTTTTTTCATTTGTGGCGGTGGAATAAAGTAGCTTTTTTGACCATCTACTTCTAGGAAACCGAAACCTTTATCGGTGCTTTTAACTAAGCCCTCAACGCGAGGCGTTTGAGAGTGTAGCTGCTGTTTAAGTTGCGCGAGCAATGGGTTGTCTTGAAACATACTTACCGTTTTTATGGAGGTTGAGTTTGGCTCCCATTGTTACGTAAGACAAAGTCTTAGGGCAAGGAAAAATTTGCGCAGGCAACAAATAACTGGGAGCTGTGTTAGATTAATTTTCTGGGTAAACCTTATCTTTAAATTCACAGAGGTCTTCGATAATGCACGAGCCACAGCGAGGTTTACGTGCAATGCAAGTATAACGACCATGCAAAATCAGCCAATGATGGCAGTCAACTTTAAATTCTGCTGGAACGACTTTTAGAAGTTTTTCTTCAACTTCGACGACATTCTTACCCGGAGCAAAATTAGTTCGATTACAAACGCGGAAAATATGGGTATCAACAGCAATGGTAGGCCAACCAAAAGCCGTATTGAGGACGACATTCGCCGTTTTACGACCTACTCCAGGAAGCGCTTCTAGTGCTTCGCGATCTTCAGGGACTTGGCTGTTATGCTTTTCGATTAGGATTTTGCACGTTTTAATTACGCTTTCGGCTTTAGTATTAAATAGGCCAATAGTCTTGATGTATTCTTTAATACCATCAACACCAAGCGCTAACATGGCTTCAGGGGTGTTAGCGACAGGGTATAATTTTGCAGTCGCTTTATTGACACTGACATCGGTCGCTTGCGCTGATAGCAATACGGCTATCAGCAATTCAAAAGGGGAGCTGAATTGCAGCTCCGTGGTAGGATTTGGATTGTTATCGCGCAGGCGAGTTAATATTTCAATGCGTTTCGATTTATTCATACTCACATTCAATGTTATTTTTATCTAGAAATATGGCTGCCGCACCCTTGTTCTTTTTGATATTCGCGTTCAGGTTGTTCACCTGACTTGAGTACGGCACGTTTTTTCATTTTTTCATCAATCAAATATTTGCCCGCAAGCATCAAGGCTAGGCCAATAAAAGCGCCCGGTGGCAGCATAGCGAGTAAAAACGGTGAGTCAAGGTGTAATACCTCAACGCGTAATGATTTAGCCCATGAACCTAAGAGTAAATCAGCACCATCAAACAAAGTACCGTTACCCAGTATTTCACGCATAGCACCAAGCACAAATAATGCGGCGGTAGCACCTAATCCCATCGCTAGACCATCTATAGCAGAAAGTGATACAGGGTTTCTTGAGGCGTAGGCCTCAGCACGACCGATGACAATACAGTTGGTAACGATAAGAGGGATAAATATTCCCAGAGATTCATATAAACCAAAGGCATATGCATTGATCAGCATCTGTACGGCACTTACGACAGATGCAATAATCATAACATAGATAGGAATACGAATTT
Source organism: Providencia sp. PROV236 (assembly GCF_033676985.1). Lineage (NCBI taxonomy): Bacteria > Pseudomonadati > Pseudomonadota > Gammaproteobacteria > Enterobacterales > Morganellaceae > Providencia > Providencia sp. PROV236. Next base: position 2,203,790 of record NZ_CP096297.1, read on the forward strand.
CTGTAGGTACCCAGCGACGAAACGCAGAAACGGCGACGTTGGTACAAACTAAAACCAAAGTGGTCGCAAGGCCGAGACCAAGGGCATTAGTTGCCGTTGATGAAACTGCCAGTAATGGACATAGACCTAATAGTTGTACAAGAGCCGAGTTATTTTTCCATAAGCCTTGTGCAAACAGTTCTTTAGATTCACTCATGTTTATTCAGCTCCACAAATAGGATAATTTGATAAGTTTTGTGGTATTTTTTGCATAAATGTGGCCGTACGCTTAGTGGCATTCACTACAGCTCTAGGTGTGATCGTTGCTCCTGTAAATTGGTCAAAATCACCGCCATCTTTTTTTACCGCCCATTTAGGATCATGTTCTGATTCGACTTTACCCGTAAGTAACGTGATCCAGTTTGAAATTCGGGTTTCGATTTTATCGCCAAGACCGGGTGTTTCATGGTGCTCAGTAACTCTAACACCTAATACATTTCCATTGAAATCTGTACCGACCAATAAGTGTATTGCTCCTGAATAGCCATCAGGCGCGGTTGATTCAAGAGCAGCTGCAACAGGCTCACCATTTTTACGCGCAATATACAGTCGATGCGGCTGTTTACTGCCGAGTTCAGCTTCTGCACCTACAAGATAACACTCTTGGCCAAATTCATTATCATATAAATTGGTGGGTACGACTTGGTCGAGCAACTGCTTTTGAACGATCGCAGCTTGTTGAGCAATAGTATCTTTAGTCAAGGTATAGACAGCCCCGCTGAGTGCTGTTGTACCTGCTGCAAAGATAGCCAATATCGTGCCATGACGGCGCATTGTATTTAGCATAAAGGCTCCTTACTTATGTCCGTGCCCGTATGCGCGAGGTTGCGTATAGTGGTCAATAAGTGGGACTGCGATGTTAGTTAATAATACAGCAAAAGCGATCGCATCTGGATAACCGCCGTATACGCGAATTAACCAAACTAATAAACCAATCATAACACCATAAATAAGGCGACCTTTCGGTGTTGTGGATGCCGTAACAGGATCGGTTGCAATAAAGAAGGCGCCTAACATCGTTGCACCAGATAACAGTTGCAACATCGGTGATGAGTAACGGCTATCATCTAGCAACCAACTGACAGTTGCACAGAAAGCTAATGTAACAAGGAACGACACTGGAATTTGCCAGTTGATAATGCGGCGGTTCAACATGATCAACCCACCTAGCAAATAGCCAAGGTTTACCCACTGCCAGCCAATACCAGCTAATGAGCCTTGCAAAATAGGTTGTTGTAAAACATCAGAAATGGAGTGTGTTAACAGCCCTGTTTTAAAGCTATCTAAAGGTGTTGCTTGGCTCATACCATCAACCCCCATGCGTAGAGCATCAAGGGTCACACCTGTTGGCGTATGTCCAGTCAAGATAATGGCTAAACTTTCTAATGGGTTTATGCTGAGTGATTGTAATTCATGAGGTGGTAACCAGCTGGTCATTTGTACGGGAAATGATATCAATAATACAACATAGCCAACCATTGCTGGATTAAATGGATTTTGTCCCAATCCACCGTAACATTGTTTGGCAATAATAATGGCAAACGCTGTTCCTAAAACAATCATCCACCATGGCGCTAACGGCGGTAAGCTTACACCTAAGAGCAATGCGGTGACGACCGCGGAGTTATCTTTTAGTACGTTAACAACAGGTTGCTTACGCAAACGTATAGATATACCTTCGGCAATTAACGCAGTCAGCATGGCTAAAATGATCTGATAGAGTGTACCAATACCAAAAAAATAAAGCTGTGCTGCTATACCTGGGATCGCTGCCAGTAAAACCCAAAACATCACCGAGCTGGTACTTTGTTTATCGTGGGTAAATGGCGCGCTAGCAATTTTTAAGCGGCGATTATTTGGGTCAATAGGCCTAAATTTCATGGTGTCTAATCACTTACTCTGTCGTTGTTTGTTCATTTTGCTTTTGAGCTTGTTTAGCTTTTACACGAGCTATAGCTACTGCAACGGCAATTTTGCGTGGATCCGTTTCTTCTTCAATAGGTAGCTCCGCGGCTGGAGAAAGCAACTCTTCTTCTCTAATTTGAGCAACCATTTGTGCTTTTTCTTGAGCTAGTTTTTTTGCCTTAACTCGCGCAATGGCAGCAGCAACAGCGGCTTTACGTGGATCCACTTCGGCTTCGGCTACTCCAACGGATGCATCAAGCTCAGTAGCGGCAGAGGCTGCCTCAGCTTGCTGCGCCGCTTTTTTGGCCTTGGCTCGGGCAATGGCAGCAGCAACGGCGGCTTTACGTGGATCTACTTCGGCTTCGGCTACTCTAACGGATGCATCAAGCTCAGTAGCAGCAGGGGCTGCCTCAGCTTGCTGCGCCGCTTTTTTGGCCTTGGCTCGGGCAATGGCAGCAGCAACAGCGGCTTTACGTGGATCCACTTCGGCTTCAGCTACTCCAACGGATGCATCAGGCTCAGTCGCGGCAGGGGCTGCCTCAGCTTGTTGCGCCGCTTTTTTGGCCTTAGCACGGGCAATGGCTGCGGCAACGGCGGCTTTACGTGGATCCACTTCGGCTTCGGCTACTCCAACGGATGCATCAAGCTCAGTCGCGGCAGGGGCTGCCTCAGCTTGCTGCGCCGCTTTTTTGGCCTTAGCGCGGGCAATGGCAGCGGCAACGGCGGCTTTACGTGGGTCATCCACTTCAGGTGAAGCTGCTCCTTGAGTTACACTGTCACTTTCCGCCGCTTGCTGTGCTTTTTTAGCTTTGGCTCGAGCAAGCGCAGCGGCGACGGCCGCTTTACGTGGGTCATCTGCTACATCATTAGCCGTGGTCGTTGCGGCTTGTTTTTCTGCTTGTTTTGCTCTAGCAAGCTCTTTACGAGCGGCTCTAGCTGCAATGACTGCGCTGTTATCAGGTTCAGCGCCACTGACAATATTGATATCAGCTGTTGCATTAGCTTGTTTAGCTTTTACGCGAGCTAATGCCGCTGCAACTGCATCTTTATCAGATGCCTCGACTTGTACTGCGGCTTTTTTGTGGCGTTCTTCTCGAGCGAGTTTCTCTCGTTCCATTCGCTGTTGTTTTGCTTCAAAACGCAATTTAGCTTCAGCAGCACGGCGTTCTTCTTGATTAATTTCGCGTATTTCAGCTTTTTCTTGTCGATAATATTGTACCAGCGGAATATTACTCGGGCAGACATAAGCACAAGCTCCGCATTCAATACAGTCAAACAAGTTATGTTTTTGGGCTTTTTCGTGTTCTTTACCTTTACTAAACCAATATAATTGCTGAGGTAACAAGGCAGCAGGGCATGCCTCAACACACAGGCCACAACGAATACAAGCTTCTTCTAGTGGTTTTTGACCCACTTCTTCAAGACTAGGAACTAATAAGCAGTTACAGATTTTCACAACAGGAACGTTAAGGTCAGGTAAGGTAAAGCCCATCAAAGGCCCTCCCATGATCACCATTTGTTCAGTGGCAGGTGTAAAGCCTGTTTGCTTTAGGAGATGATAAACAGGAGTTCCTAAACGTACCCAAAAGTTACCGGGAGAAGTAATTGACTCGCCAGTCACGGTCACAACACGTTCAATTAATGGTTGTCCATCGATAATTGCTCGTTTAATTGCAACGACAGTTCCCACGTTTTGCATCAGTACGCCAATTTGTGACGAACGGGCACCAGACGGCACTTCTTTACCAGTTAAGATTTTAGTGAGCTGTTTAGCACCGCCAGAAGGGTATTTAGTGGGCACGACACGAACAATGATCTGTCTGTCATGGTCAGTAATCGCATTTTTTAACGCTGCGATTGCTTCAGGTTTATTATCTTCAATACCAATTAATATTTGGTCTGGGTTTAACAAATGCTGTAATACTCGGCAGCCTTCAATCACTTCATCAGCATGCTCTTGCATTAATCGGTCATCAGCGGTGATATAAGGCTCACACTCTGCTGCATTAACAATTAATGTTTTGATAGCATCTTTACCACCGGCAAGTTTTGAAGCGGTAGGGAATCCTGCTCCACCTAAACCCGCAATGCCTGCTTGTTCGATTTTTTGCAGTAGCTGTTGAGGCGTTAAACGTGAATAATCCGTCTCTGGATACAATTCACACCAAGTGTCAAGGCCATCAGATTTGAGACAAACGGATAATTCACTCAAGCCAGAAGGGTGAGCTGTGACCATCGGTTTGATGGCGGTGATCGTGCCTGATGTTGAAGCATGTACAGGAACAGTCCGCCCAACACCTCGCGTTAATGGTTGGCCTTTTAATACATGATCGCCAACATTAACTATTAGTTCACCTTCTGGGCCCAAATGTTGTTGTAATGGAATGACTAACTCATCAGGGACCGTGGCAATGCGCATGGGTGTTTGGCTAGACTGTAGCTTCATTTCAGGTGGATGTATGCCACCTGCAAAGTCCCAAATATTATCTTTTTTCAACCAGTTAAATAAATTAAACATGTGTTTCACCTTTTACTGCTGTTTGATTCGGTGATACAGGTATATTTTTAACTGGGATACTGTTTAAATCCCATTTCCAATTTGCTGTGGTGGTTTTCACGGGGACAAGTTCAATACAGTCTGTTGGGCAGGGGGCTACACATAAATCACACCCTGTACATAAATCTTCGATAACGGTATGCATTGCACGAGTTGCACCTACAATGGCGTCTACAGGGCAAGCTTGGATACATTTAGTACAACCGATGCAATTGTCTTCATCAATAATCGCGACTTTACGCACAGGGTTTTGTGCGCTTTCATCACCATCAATAGGTTGAGGGTCGACGTTAAGAAGTTCTGCTAGTTTAAGCATCACTTGTTCACCACCGGGGGCACATTTGTTGATCATTTCACCATTATTGGCAACAGCTTCTGCATACGGACGACAGCCAGGGTAACTACATTGACCACATTGGCTTTGAGGTAAAATAGCATCAATTTTTTCAACAATCGGATCCTCTTCAACCTTAAAACGTAAAGAGGCATAGCCAAGGATCAGACCAAAAATCAGCCCTAATACAGCTAAAATAGCGATAGCAATCCATAATGACATCATTAGAATTTCACCAAACCACTAAAGCCCATAAATGCTAAAGACATCAATCCAGCTGTAATTAAGCCGATAGATGATCCTCGAAAAGGGGCGGGTACATCTGCAACTGCAAGGCGTTCACGAATGGCTGCAAATAACACCATAACTAATGAAAAACCAACGGCCGCACCAAAGCCATAGACGGCAGACTGTAAAAAGCCATGCGACTGGTTAATGTTGAGTAGTGCGACACCCAGTACTGCGCAGTTAGTGGTGATCAGTGGTAGGAAAATACCTAGTAGGCGATACAGGGTTGGGCTGGTTTTTCTCACCACCATTTCAGTGAATTGCACAACCACTGCAATGACTAAGATAAAACTTAATGTGCGTAAGTAAAGGAGGTCAAGGGGAACCAATATTAAGGTGTCCATTAACCAAGAAGAGATCGCGGCGAGCGTCATTACGAAGGTCGTGGCAAACCCCATTCCAATGGCTGTTTCGAGTTTTTTTGATACGCCCATAAAAGGACACAGACCAAGGAATTTTACCAGTACGAAGTTATTAACCAGTACTGTTCCAATAAATAGCAAAAGATAATCAGTCATTTCATAGCCTGAAAACAAAATTAAAAGTACAAAAAACGACGAATGTCAGTTAAACAGGCCATATCATAACAAGCTATTTTTGTGATGCTTATCGATCTTGTGTGAAAGTCATTTTTACACGTGCAGAATTCTTGATATAGGGGACAAAGAAACCAGCACCGATAAGAGGCCAAGCCAATGCTTTAAGGGCTGTTGCATCATCGACAGCGGCAAATGCAAATGTTTTTAGCCCGAGTAGTAATAAGATCAACAGCCAAATAATAAAGCGGCGTGGGAAGAAGCGGGAACGGTTAAACATGAGTTTAATGATATGAGCAGTAAATAATGCCATTACGATGGTAATCAAAAAAGATAAGCACCAATCAAGTGGAATATAACTAGTCCAATTATCGATGGTGGTGATTATTTGATAAAGCTTAATGGAATACATAACAACCATCGCACAAACGGCAAAGAAAGTGAGTAAAATAAAAGCAGCTGGAGCTAGTAGCCAACCAGTGATACGGTGATGGTCATAAACAGGAGTCATATCATCTATTCCATAAAATCAATTAATGAGTATCCTACCACAGTTTAATTTGCTAATTAATTGGTTATGGTGATACTTTTTGTGGTTACGAATAAAAAATAATTAATGAGGTTACTTATGTCTACACCGATAAAAGTAGGTATTGTGGGTTATGGCTATGCCAGTAAAACATTTCATGCGCCGTTTATTGCCACTTTACCCGGATATGAATTGACCGCCATCTCTAGTAGCGATCCTAATAAAGTCACCCTAGATTGGCCTAATGTAGCCGTTGCCTCTTCCCCTGAAAAATTGTTTGCTAATCCAGAAATAGAACTAGTCATAATTCCCACACCTAATGACACACATTATGCATTAGCGAGCCAGGCATTGGTTGCAGGTAAGCACGTCGTCGTTGATAAGCCATTCACAGTGACGGTCGAAGAAGCTGAAAAGTTACAACAACAGGCGCTTAAAGAGGGTAAGTTACTCTCTGTTTACCATAACCGCCGTTGGGATGCAGGTTTTTTAACCCTTAAAAAACTGTTTGCTGATGGTTGCTTAGGTGATATCAAATATTATGAGTCACACTTTGATCGCTATCGTCCCGAAACGCGTCAAAGATGGCGTGAATCAGCCGTTGCAGGTGGCGGTATTTGGTATGATTTAGGCCCTCATTTATTAGATCAAGCATTGCAGTTTTTTGGTAAACCGCTCGGTATTACGGCTGATTTAGGCATTATTCGCCCTAATGCTGAAGCAACTGATTATTTTCATGTTTTACTTAACTATTCAGATAAGAAAGTGGTTTTACATGCGACGACAGTCGCAGCAGCAGAATCACCGTTGTATGTTATTCATGGCATGAAAGGTAGCTATGTTAAATATGGCCTTGATTCACAAGAAGATGAATTGAAAAAAGGGCGATTACCTACCGATGATAATTGGGGAATAGATAAACGCAACGGTTACGTGACGTTGTCACAAAATGATGAGCTCGTTACCCAAGAATGGACCAATGAGAAAGGTAACTATGGTGGATATTACCTTGCAATTTATGAGGCGATACGCAATGGCGCAGCCACGCCTGTTCTTCCTCAAGAAGCTATCAATATTATGAAACTTATTGAAGCAGGCATACGTTCTGACAAGGAAAAACGTACTATCAATATTGATTTCTAATATTTATTTGATGCATCAGCATTTGCTGGTTCTTTTTTGGGTAATATGATGAATTTGTTAGCTAAACTAAAAATTGATCCGTTCTTATTGATCATGATTTGTGTTGTCGTGATTGCCAGCCTATTTCCTTGTGAGGGGAATATAAAGGTGGCTTTTCAATATTTAACCACAGCAGCGATTGCATTGCTCTTTTTTATGCATGGCGCAAAACTATCTAGAGAATCAATTGTTGCTGGGATAGGGCATTGGCGACTACATTTAATGGTGTTTTCTAGCACATTTATTTTATTTCCAATTATTGGGCTAGGGTTGCACTTTATGGTGCCTTCATGGATGTCTCCAACGGTATATATGGGCTTCCTTTATTTATGTGCATTGCCCGCAACAGTACAATCAGCAATTGCATTTACTTCTGTTGCCGGAGGTAATGTTGCTGCCGCAATCTGTAGTGCATCAGCGTCAAGCATACTTGGGGTCTTTTTATCTCCGATACTTGTTGGTTTTTTAATGGATGAAGATGGCAGTCAAGCGATGGACACGCTCAATGCGATAGGGTCAATCTTACTGCAATTGATGTTACCATTTGTTGTAGGACACTTAGCTCGACCATTACTTGCTAATTGGATGAGTCGCAATCGTAAGCTGATCAATATTACAGATCGGTCATCGATACTACTTGTTGTTTATGTTGCGTTCAGTGAAGCGGTAGTAGAGGGAATTTGGCAACGGATTGATGCTTTCTCATTATTTATGATTGCTGTCGTGAGTTGTATTATTTTATTTATTGTTATGATGCTAAATATAATTGCAGCTCGACTATTTAAATTCAGTAAAGAAGATGAAATCACCATTGTTTTTTGTGGGTCTAAAAAAAGCCTCGCCAATGGGGTACCTATGGCTAATGTACTATTTCCAGCCTCGGTAGTTGGCGTGATCCTTCTACCACTCATGATATTTCATCAAATTCAGTTAATGGTTAGTGCTGTTCTTGCACAGCGCTACGCCAATCGTCTAACTAAATAATATTTATCAGCCGAATAATTAAACTTGTTCGGTCTTATAGCTTTTAGTTACAACATACTTATGGTGTAAAAAATAAAAATCACATAAACAATGGCGCCATTTACAGGTTAAACAGGGCAGAAAGTGACTTTCTACCCATGGTCGTTAGATGGTGACTTATTGCCGTAGGGCAGCTTTTTGCCGTAGTTGCTGTTTTTCATGATCACTGAGGAATGACATGGTTAAACCATTAATTTGAGCTTGTTCAATTTCAGCAGGGGTTAATCCTGCTTTAGGTGCAGCAACTTCATATTCATAAGCTAATTCAATGCCTTCTACCGCAGGGTCATCCGTATTTATTGAGGCAATGATTCCGTGCTGTAAAAACATTTTCAGTGGATGGTTAGCCAAAGAAGCAACGGTATTGGTTTGAATATTAGAGGTTAAACAACTTTCGATACCTATCTTATGTGTTGCTAAATACTCAATAAGTTTCGGATCTTCGCTAGCTTTTACACCGTGGCCGATCCGTTGAGCACCAAGCTCTTTTATTGCATGCCAAATACTTTCAGCACCGGCTGCTTCACCTGCATGTACAGTAATTTGTAAGCCAGCATTTCTCGCTTGTTTAAAATGATTATGAAATAGGGCGCCAGGGAAGCCAAGTTCATCGCCTGCAAGATCAAGAGCACACAGTTTATTACGATGGGCTAATAATCCAGTTAACTCTTTTGCGCAAGCCTCTTGGCCAAAAGTACGGCTTAGAATACCAATTAGATTTACTTTTATATCGTATTCTAGACAACCAGCGGCAATGCCATCGATTACAGCCTCAACGACACCTTCAACAGGAAGCTGATGTTTCATGGCCATATAGTACGGAGAGAAGCGTAATTCAGCATAATCGATGCCAGCATTATAAGCGTCTTCAACATTTTCTTGAGCGACTCGTTTGCAAGCATCTAAATCAGCTAAAACGGCGACTCCCCAATCTAATTTTTGTAAAAAACCTACTAAATCAGCTTCTTGAGTAATAACCTGCACATGAGGGCGTAGGCTTTCAATTTCATTAGCAGGTAAAATAATATTATGTTGTTGTGCGAGAGAAAGAATTGTTTCAGGGCGGATATTACCATCGAGATGACGATGAATGTCTGTGAGTGGTAGTTGTTTGTTGATCACTGAATTCCGTTCCTATGTCGTTATATCGTATCTTTAGTATATACCCGTCATCCTTCACGTTGCAGTGCTTTTAGTCAGCACATTTGGTGACTAATTTATCTGCTATTGGCTGCACCTCGAATTATTTGGGGTATAAATATAAAACGCCAGCTTAAAAATAAAGCTGGCGTTTGTTTGTGATCCTAACTAATTAATCGTAATTAGTTAGCTGCTGGTACAGCAATATCCGCACCTTCCGCAGGGGCTTCTTCAGTACCCATTTCTGGTTCAGTTAAGTCTTCTTCATAACCCATGTTATCTTCAGGGCTAGACATAACTTTCATTTTAGTTAAGAAATCAGCAAGAGTGTATTTATCAGCATTGAAGGTGATATCGTTACCTGCAAACTTGATAGTCATTGTCAGGTCATTACCTTTTTCAACCATCCAAGGTGATTTTTTCTGTTTTGCTTTTTCTGCACGTTGTTCATCGGTCATGAACATTTCTTCGAATGGTGAAGAGAACATGTCTGAAGTCAGCATAACTTGCGCTTGGTCAAACTCAGCGGTTGCTTGCTCCACAAATTGCTTCTTAGTCGCTGCATCAACAGCTTTACCTTGATCTAAAATTGCGGCTTGAGCTATTAACTCAATCGCCATTGGTTTATTCAACGTAAAGTTAAAATCAAAAGAAGTCAGTAGGCTCTTAACGGCTTCATCCACTTTATTAGCCATAGCCAATGAAGTCAGTTCATCTTGATCCCATTTGTTGAAGGTCATACTCAAATCGATTGAACTTTGACCTGCGTCGTTTTTCCAGTAAGCCGGGCTGATAGAGAAGGTTGGTTTACTTTGCAGTAACTCAGGCAATGTTTTGGTCATCATATCCATTGCAACTTGCTCAGCCGCTGCCGAAGGATCACCTGTAGCCAAACCTTCGGCTAATGCTTTGTTGTACTGCTCAACAAATTTACCCAGCGCTTTCGCATCCAGTTTATCGATTGAAAGTGCAACTTTACCTGAACCTAAGTTTTGCTCTAATGCTTTCAAATCGTCAATGCTATAGGAGATGCTACCTTTAACACTTTCTTTTTCAAGAACAGTATCAGAACCTATAACCAGATTTTTGAAAGAGAACTTCGTTTCTGGGATGTTGAAATCAGTATCAGCAATAACGAGATCTTGTTTACCCGTGTAGAAGCCGTATTGAGATTTGGTTACGTTCGTGGTTATTTTTAACCCTTTTAACGTCATGCTCTCAGATTTGTCAGCTTTTTGAATAACTAAGTTATCAGTGATAATTGAGCCATCAACATCAGCGAAATCAGCAGAGGAATTGAATACCAGTTTTGAACCACTGAAAGAGATACTTGCATCATCTTTAGAATATTCAATTGGAAGCAACTCTAAATTAGAATCAATACTTTTGCTATAACCAACAACAGCAGTACCAGAAATGAAAGGTTTACCTTTAGTGATTTCGAATAACTCTTTAGTCGCAGCATTATTTGCGAGCTCAATATTCGCGGCACCTAGTTTAGGAATTAAATTAAACTTAGCAACTTGAGATAGAGGGAAAGGGCCATGTTCAATATCGGTATTGAAGACTATAGTTTCATCAGCACCGTTAGATTCTGCTGCTGAAATAACGATGTTCGCTTGTGAAGAAAAGACGCCACGTTTAAAGTTTTCAACTTTAAACACAACACCCGCTTCAGGGGCATTTGCAGCAAAGAACTCGTTAGTGTTGCTGATGATTTTATTTAGTTCATTTTCAACTTTAGAGCCTGTATACCAAGATGCACCGGTCCAAGCCGCACCAACAGCAACAATCACACCAACTGCAACTAATGACTTTTTCATTATAAACATCCATCCTTTTAGCACGTTTTATTAACGCACTATAAAAATTTACAAGTTTCATCCAACCGTCTATTGCGTGCAATCAAGACGAATAAAACACAAAAAAACACATTAAAGGTTATACACGCGAGCGAGTTTACCCACACCTGTGACATAAACTTCTTTTTCAAAGGCAGAAAGAAAAATAGATTCTCCTGAACAGATCTTTAATTCATCATCGCCTGATTTCAAAACTAATTCGCCATCTATGCAAAATAGAATAGAAGCGGTTTCATTAGTTATGCCTATTCCCGTGTCGTTAATAGAATATATACTAAATGCAAAATCTTCTACTGGTATATGATATTTACAGATATTTCCTGATTTTTCTGGTTCACTAAGTAAGCTTTCTTTAGTTTTCGAAATAAAATCGACATTAGCAATCAATTCAGGAACATCAATATGCTTATTTGTTAGCCCAGCACGCAATACATTATCTGAGTTAGCCATGATTTCTAAACCAACACCTTCAATATAGGCATGAGGCGTTCTTGCATACAAGAACATAGCTTCGCCCGGCTGCAACTCGATGACATTAAGCAAAAGAGGAACAAATAGCCCTGTATCTTCTGGATACAGACTGACCATTTGTTTTATCGTATTCCACGGTTCTCCTTGGCGGCTATTTAATGCTGCTTTTAACACCCCTAAAGCGAGTTCTTTTTGCTCTCCAGTCAGGCTGAGAATTTGTGCAAATAATTTAGCGAGTTTCTCATCGTTAGGTGATTGAACAAAAAACTGAATTTCTGGATGTGCGGCAGAGACAAAATCAAGTAATTCAGCAATTTCCTCTAATGGGCGAAATGCATTCATTGCCTTAAACGGAGTTAGTGCATAAATTAACTCGGGCTTATGGTTATCATCTTTATAGTTACGGATGGGGGAGTCTAATGGAATACCCGCCGCATTTTCTTTTGCAAAGCCAACCTCAGCGTATACTTTATTTGGATGAACTTGAACTGACAGTGGTCTTGCAGCGCAAAGCACTTTAAATAAAAAAGGTAAACGAGATTTAAATGTCTCTGCTATTTTATCGCCTAAAATTTGAGATGGGTTTTGTGCGATGTAATCGATTAATGAGAGTTTATGCCCTGTTTTATTGTCAATAACGTAAGAACTCGCTTTGGGATGAGCCCCCATCCATAATTCAGCCATTGGCAAATGTTCTGGATTAGGGACTGAGTACAACTGCGTGAGAGCAGTTTTACTTCCCCAGTCATAATTTTGAACTTTATTAATCATTTTTAGCATGGGTAAACTCTCTTTTTCTAAAAATCAACGTATTTCCTTATGTACTACAATACAATAAACACGGTTAAGTCGCATTATTGAAATTAAATATGTGGCATTATAGGTTCGTTGTCATCGGCTTACCTGCAAGCCAATGATTCCAAAACCGATTATTCTGTGTATGTACTTAAGGAGATAGTAATGGCAGCCACTCGCATTGAAAAAGACTCAATGGGACCAATCGAAGTACCTGCTGACCAGTTGTGGGGCGCGCAAACTCAGCGTTCTTTAGAACATTTCCGTATATCTGTAGAAAAGATGCCTGTCGCATTGATCCATGCTTTAGCGGTCACTAAAAAAGCGGCGGCGAGTGTGAACATGGATTTAGGATTACTCCCTAAAGATCGTGGTGATGCAATTGTTGCAGCTGCGGATGAAGTATTAGCGGGTAAACATCCTACTGAATTCCCTCTCGCTATTTGGCAAACAGGTTCTGGTACGCAAAGTAACATGAACATGAACGAAGTGCTAGCGAACCGTGGTAGCGAGATCTTAGGTGGGCAAAGAGGGAACGACCGTCTTATTCACCCAAATGATGATGTGAACAAGAGCCAAAGTTCAAATGATGTGTTCCCAACGGCAATGCATGTTGCGGCAGTTGTTGCCATTCGCGAACACTTGTTACCTGAACTGAAAGCGTTACACAAAGTGTTAGATGCTAAAGCAAAAGAGTTCAAAGACATCGTCAAAATTGGTCGTACCCACTTGCAAGATGCAACTCCACTGACTTTAGGCCAAGAAATTTCTGGCTGGGCAGCAATGCTAGCTCACAGTGAGAAACACATTGAAAATTCAGTTCCACATGTTTGTGAACTGGCGTTAGGTGGTACTGCTGTTGGTACAGGTTTGAATACTCATCCAGAGTACGCGGTGCGTGTTGCGAAAAAAATTGCTGAGCTAACAGGGCAACCATTTGTTACTTCACCAAATAAATTTGAAGCACTGGCAACCTGTGATGCATTAGTACATGCTCATGGTGCTCTAAAAGGTTTGGCCGCATCATTAATGAAGATCGCTAATGATGTTCGTTGGTTAGCATCGGGTCCGCGTTGTGGTATCGGTGAAATTTCTATTCCAGAAAATGAACCAGGAAGCTCTATCATGCCTGGTAAAGTAAACCCAACTCAATGTGAAGCACTGACTATGCTGTGCGCTCAAGTAATGGGTAACGATGTTGCAGTGAACATCGGTGGTGCTTCTGGTAACTTTGAATTGAACGTTTTCCGTCCAATGTTGATTGATAACTTCCTGCAATCTATCCGTTTATTAGCTGATGGTATGCGTAGTTTCAATGAGCACTGTGCAATTGGCATCGAGCCAAACCGTGAACGTATTGAAAAATTACTGCATGAATCGCTAATGTTAGTCACTGCGCTTAATACGCACATTGGTTATGATAAAGCAGCTGAAATTGCTAAGAAAGCCCATAAAGAAGGGATAACGCTGAAACAAGCGGCATTGAAACTGAATTATCTGACTGCTGAGCAGTTCGATGAGTGGGTTCGCCCTGAAGATATGGTTGGTAGCATGAAAAGCTAATCATTAATTGATTGGTAATGAAAAGCACTTGCTTGTAGAGTAGCAAGTGCTTTATATAATTAATTGTATCAGTTACTCTATCACATCATATTTCGACATATAAGTTGAGACGCGGGAGCAGCAACTCAACAGGCTTTGAACGAGGCCGATTGCGTAAAGCAATATTCGTCGCTCGATAATCAGGTAGATCGCCTAGCACTATCTCTTCATAAGATTTATCAACCGCAAATACAATCAATGGGTTCGCACAGGCTAATTGCGTTTGTTTTTGCTGTGCGCTGTCCCAAACTCGAGCAATAGGTTGTACTTTCACTGGACGTTGTGTTTTTAAAACTGCGTTATCGCTTAAACTTTTGATCAGAAGTATTTCTTGTTCTATTTGGCTTTGCCAATGTTCACGGGTCATTCCTAATGGTGAACGTTTACTCTCTAATGAATCCTGTAACTTATTTAGAATCTGTTCTTTAGTGACTTTATTGATAACCTTTTTATTGGCCCAGCCAAATCTAACAGTATCAACATCAACAAGATAGGTTAGTGTTCGATAGGTATTGAGAGTCAATAGGCCATGTAAACTATCATGAACAAATTCAAAGCGTTGTGATTCATCAATTCCTGATTTTTTCGTAACGATATGTTTAATTTGTTTTTTTAACTGATTAATTTCATCTAATTGAGACTGAAGTAAACGAAAAGTAGAATAGGGGGTACTGACACATATTGCACCAGGTAAGCGAATAGCAGATTTATTGCTCGTTGATTCTGATTTATCTTGAAGAAATAATAGGTTAAAATGGTCTATAGCCTGTTTAATGGCGGATACACCGGTAAATTTCTCAACATAAATTTCACTAATTTCTTTGTTTTCATCGCCTTTCATTATGTCGGGTAAACGAAATACAACAGCGGTAAAGTCAGTTAATTGTGACAGCTGTTGACTGAATTCAGATATTCTACTTTCCAACTGTTTGAAGTTATCAAGAAGATCATATTTAGCTTTGTTCATATCACAGATGTCCATTTAGTTACAACATTCATTAGTTCTTGAAAAAAGAATAACAAATATTAGACACCGTGCATAATAATAATTTAACCAGCAATTAGGGGAGTTCTTTTCCCCTGAATGATTATTTAATATCAACATCAATAACTTGATAGAACGCATTTGCCGTATCAGCAATACTCCAAACGGCTAATATCACATGATAGCCTTTATTTTCTGCCGGTAACTTACAATTATGAGTTACTATCGTTTGTGGATGAGCTGGTTCGTTATATTCACAGAATGGGGTTAAAACAAGTTGCTCACGAGCCAATAACTGGGAGGGATTCCAGTTAGGCTTAGTGATAAAATATTCCCATTTTTTAGTTGCATGCCTAGCCGTTAGATGCCACTTAAATGTTAATTGAGGGTGAGTAATCGTGTTTTTTATCCATCGTGAAGGAGTTTGTGCATTCAATGCATTAAATCCCTGAATACCCGCACTGGCAATTTTACCATCTTTAGGTCCATTTTGTGGGAAACCTTTAGGACCTTCTAGAGATTGAGGTTCATATTCTACAGCGCCACAACTCGTATTTTTTTGCAGTTTGCATAAATAGGCGCGGCTTTCTGGGTTCTCAATATAGCCATGGGCAAAAACAGTGGTAGAAAAGCAAAGTAAAACAGAGAGTAGAAAAAAGTTTTTCATATGTTGTCCTCGTTAAGATTGAAGACAACATGTTCTCTTAATTAAACGCTATAAATAAATTTCATCGTTTGATAGGTATTAACAAATCAAATGCATTAAAAATTAATTATTTTCTTAACAACTAACTTTCAATTTATAACCAATCAACATACCAATAAGCAATAAGGCAGCAATAAATAAGGCAACACCTGACCATCCAAATTTCAACCAAAATACTCCGCCTACTGTGCCTGCAATACTCGAACCCGCGTAATAACTGAATAAATAAAGAGATGAAGCTTGACCTCTTGCTCGTTTCGCTCTATGGCCAACCCAACTACTTGCAACTGAATGAGCAGCAAAGAAGCCTGTGGTCAATATTGTCATACCTAATAAAATAATCCAAAACTCTGAGAATAATGTTAACAAAATACCAATAAGCATCAGTGCCAGTGCGGACAGTAGTACTTTTGCTAAACCAAATTTGTGTGTGAGGCTACCTGATTTAGATGCACTGTAAGTTCCTGTTAAATATATAATAGATAATAAACCTACTGTCGCTTGGCTAAAATGATAGGGGGCTTCCAATAAACGATAACCGATATAGTTATACATAGTGACAAAACCACCCATTAAAACAAAACCTTCAATAAATAGCCAAGGTAGCCCTTTATCCCTAAAATGAAGGCGTAAGTTGATCCATAAATTTTTAGGTTTTAATGAGCTAGCGCGAAAATGTTGTGACGGTGGTAGTAAACGCCAAAAACCTATTGCTGCAATTAGCGCTAAGCTACCTAATAAAATGACGGCAACACGCCAAGAATAGAAATCAGCAATCACACCGGTCACCAAACGACCACTCATGCCACCAATTGAATTACCACTAATGTATAAGCCCATAGATAGCGCAACATAGCTAGGGTGAATCTCTTCACTTAAATAAGTCATCGCCACAGCGGCAACGCCGCTTAAAGATAGGCCAACCATAGCTCGCGCAATTAATATGCCTTGCCAACTTTGCATGAAGGCACTCAATAAAGTAAATAACGCCGCACTGGTTAATGCAACTACCATGACATTTTTACGACCAATCGCATCCGATATTGGCCCTGTGATCAATAACCCTAATGCCATTAGTCCTGTGCTTAATGAGAGGGCGAGGCTCGCTGTGGCTGGCGACACATTAAAATCTTCCGACAGCATTGGTAAAATTGGTTGTACAAAGTAAAGCAACGCAAATGTTGCTAACCCAACAGTGAAAAATGACAGCGTTACGCGTAAGTACAGCGAGTCATCACGTTGAATGTAGTGTTTTTTAGGCGTGGGATTATCTTGCTTTCCATTAGCAGTATTTTCAGTCGGCAGACTATTTGTTGTTGAGTGTTCCATAATGTTCCTTGTCATAACAATCCAATTGATTTTGATCAAAGATAGAAACTTCAGAGTTTTTTGTCTAATATATTAATTATTAAAAATAATACTTTAAAAATATCAAATGAAAATGGCCATTGAATTAAGACACTTACGATACTTTATTGCTGTCGCTGAGGAACTCCATTTTGGACGAGCCGCTGAACGGTTGCATATTTCTCAACCACCGTTAAGCCAGCAAATTCAAGCTCTTGAGGAGCAGATCAACGCAAAACTACTAGAGCGGAATAATAGAAACGTTTCGTTGACGCCAGCAGGCAGTATGTTTCTTAAAGAGGCTTATCAAATTTTGTCTCAAGTTGATGCAGCGGCAACTAAGGCCGCAAGGATGGAAAAGGGAGAGCTAGGGGAGCTATCGATAGGCTTTACTTCAACTACGCCTTTTATGAATAAAGTCACAACAAGCTTACGCCAGTATCGTGAATCATTTCCGGAAGTGGCGATTCATATGCACCAGATGAATACTAAACAACAGTTGGCTCCGTTACTTACTGGGCGGATTGATATCGGTATTATGCGAAATACAGCTTTGCCTGAACATTTAGATTATCAATTGCTCTTTAAAGAACCTTTTATGGTGGCTGTTTATGAAGGACATCCATTGTTAAAATATGAAAAAACAGGCATCGACATTCATCTATTAGCCGATTATCCCCTAGTATTTTTCGAAAGAGAGGTTGGTACTGCTTTGTATGACGAAATCCATCATTTACTAACATCAGCAGGGATCACGCCCAAAATTTCCCAAGAAGCGGGGGAAGCGATGACTATTTTGGGGTTAATTTCAGCTGGAATGGGGATCTCAATTATTACAGAATCCTTTACTCGTATGAAAATTGATGGCGTTAGATATATCAAATTTTCTAACATCGAGGCAGCTTCAGAAGTATGGTTAGTCTACAATACACGTAGAGCATTACCCGCAGCGGCTAAAAAATTGACGGATCTGCTAATCAAAAATATTGTTGGTTAAACAAATTCAAATGAAGATAGCTAAGTTCGCCATAACTTGATGTATACTCTAAATAATTACAAGTTGTAACTAGGCGACAGATAAGCACGTCGCTAGGCGCTTAAAAACAAGGCAACTTGAAGGACGATGATGATTAATGAGTCAATCTACTGCTATACAATGGGATCTAACAGCTTATTATGGAAAACCAAACGGGTCATATTGATCAAATAAAGCAATTAAATACTGGTATTGTTTACCGAGTCATTGATCAATATGGACCAATTTCCCGAATTGCCCTATCAAAGCAGTCACAACTGGCACCAGCCAGTATCACTAAAATTACTCGTGAATTAATTGATGCACATTTAGTGAAAGAGATTGAGTTCCCTGTACTCGGTTTACGAGGGCGCCCAGCAATTGGCTTAGTGATAGAGAGCGAAGGGTGGCAATTTTTATCAATACGTATTGAACATAACTCAATCAGTCTTTCACTTAAACAGATCAATACACAAACCATTATTGAGCAAGATTATCCTTTTAATGTAAAAGGTAATGATGAATTTTCAAGCACCATTGCAACATTAATTAGTGATTTTTTTTCAACCTATGCACAGCAATTAGAACGTGTGACCGCAATTAGCATTCTTCTCGATGGTTTAATTGAACCGTTCTCTGGGGTCATTTATAAATTAGCGAGCTATGATATTGAAAATCTATCGCTTGGGAATTTTTTAACTGAAAAAACAGGATTGCCAACTTATATACAGCCTTACGTCAATGCATTAGCGTTAACAGATTATTTTTCATTGCATACTAAACGAACAGCCAAAAATATTATCTACTTACAAATTGATGAGATTGTTAGTGCTGCCATCATCAATAATGGTGTTGCATTAGATAGTAGTACTCGCCGTGCAATACATTTTGGTCATGTGAAAATTGAGGGGCACAATGAAAACTGTTATTGCGGTAGGACAGGGTGCCTTGAAAGTGTCATCTCAATTCCCGCCATTTTAGCAAAACTCAATCAGTCACAAGAACAACTCTCATTATCTAATCTGACTAGTCGTGATATTTCATTTAATCACTTTTGTCACGGTGTTGAAAATCAAGATCCCCATTGCTTATATGTATTGAAGTATGTCGCTAAAATACTTGCTAACCAGCTTTCTCAATTAATCAATATCTTTGGTACCGAATTAATTTTAATCAATTCACCTTTAAATAATATTTCAGATCAATTCAATTCTCTTTTACGCCAATACTGTATTTCTCAATCCATTCCCCTATATTGTAATGAATTACAGATAGAAAATTCTATAATTACCAAGAAAGACAGTGAAACAGCATTAATTTTACAAGCGCTCTATGATGGTTCTTTATTACTTCAGTTACTACAAGGTTAATAACTATTAATAAAATTATTGTTATTAACTAGAAAATTGAGCTAACGCAAACTTCAGAGTTCTCTCTTCCCATAAACTGATCCCATATCATTTTTCACTGCGAATTATGCAGTCGTCTGTCACTTCAGGATAGAAAATAACCATGATGAATCTATTTGTTACCGGGACAGATACAGATGTCGGGAAGACAGTATCCACATTAGCGATATTGCAGGCACTTAATAGTCAAGGAATTAAAGCGGTAGGTTATAAGCCTATCGCAGATAAATGTATTGATACTCCAGAAGGAATGCGGAATAAAGATGCATTGCTAATACATGGCGCATCACAACAATTAGTATCCTATGATGATGTAAATCCCATTAAAATTAAAGATAACTATAATCAAGAAAACCTCATTGACTTCAATAAGGTAAAACAAGGTTTAGACAATTTAAATAGCCAATGTGATACTGTTGTTATTGAAGGAAATGGTGGTTGGCGTTATCTATTAGATGACAATACATTTTATACGGATTGGCTAAAAGACCAAAAAGTTGGCGTGATACTCGTTGTTGGCATTCAACATGGTTGTGTTAATCATACTTTATTAACAGCTGATGCGATACGTGCTGATGGTTTACCGCTTGTTGGCTGGATTGCCAATCGAATCAACCCAGGGCTAGGCCACTATGCACAAATTATTAATCGTCTACAGCAACATATACAAGCCCCATTACTTGGAGAAATCCCTTATTTGTTAAGGCCAGAAGAAAAAGAGCTCTGTCAGTATTTGAATCAAAATAAACTGAAAGAGTTTATGTGTGAATACGCTTAGTAAGACGAACGAAATTGACAAGGGCACTGAAATTAGTGCCCTTTTGGCTATCAATGACGCGTATAAATAATTTTATACGTTTCGTTTTGACAGTGGCCAACAACTTGGCCTTGAGACTGTTCCGCTTCATCATTTGGGACGGCAACTAAACTGAAATTATCAGCAGGCACGCCATTATTAATAATTTTTTGTTTAATTTCTTCAATCACACTTTCACATGATGCCTGAGCGAATACAGGCGCGAGTAAAACGACTAATGCAGGTAGTACCAATCTCATTTTCATAATAACTCCTTAATTGATTAATGAGTTATGGGCGAGCAAGAGGGCGTCCAGTATTGACATCAAGACAACGTTGAGTACTGGGTTCCCAATAAGCATTTAAATTAAGGCTTTTTTCACATGCATCTTTAGCATCAAACGCAGCATCAATTTTATCGAACTCTTTTTCGGTACGAGAGTTAACTTTTGTACGCAATTGACGAGTTTGATCCCATTGCTCTTTTTCTTGACGAGCTTGTTCTTTTGTCAAAACACTATCAACATTACCCGAAGTTACACACGTACTTCCAGCAGTACAGTTGACACTCGCAGCTTGAGCGCCCATTAAAGGTAAACAGAGAAGTAATGCTGCTAAACCATGTTTAATAAACTTTGATGATGAGTTCATTTTAGTTCCTTACTTTAGTTCCATTCTAACAATGTAACCATAAAAGTTGACTTAAATACCTTAGAAAAGTACGAAAAATTAGCCTTCTTTATGGATCGTCAAACCAGCAAATGTCTGACAGACAGGCATCAATTCAAGTGTATTTACGTTCATACGAGCCGGTAAGTTGGCCACCCAATAGACAGTTTCTGCAATATCATCCGGTGTTAATGCATCAGCACCTTTATAAATACTTGCGGCTTTATCATCATCACCTTTAAGGCGGACATTTGAAAACTCAGTTCCCCCCACTAAGCCTGGCTCAATATCGGTGACTCGTATTTTTTTACCTTGCAGATCAGCCCGTAAACCTAAAGAGAATTGTCTAACAAATGCTTTTGTTGCGCCATAAACATTTCCACCTTTATATGGCCAATTTGCAGCTGTTGAACCTATGTTGATAATGTGCCCATGATTGTTCGCAACCATCGTTTGCAGAACTTCATAGGTCATATTGACTAGGCCTTTAGTATTCGTATCAATCATAGTTGCCCAATCATCAGGATTAGCATTGAATGCAGGCTCTATACCTAGTGCTAAGCCTGCATTATTGACAAGGACATCAATGTTTTTTAAATCAGCAGGTAGCTCAGCGATCGCAGTTTGTATAGCTTGTCTATCTCTCACATCAAGAGTTAAAGGATAAAAATTATCACCTAATTCTTTTTGCAATGCAGCTAAGCGCTCAGAACGCCGACCCGTGCCGATAACGGTCGCACCATTTTGTATAAAACGACGAGCTATTGATTCGCCAAAACCTGATGTTGCGCCTGTTACTAAAATAATCATCATTACCCCTGTCAAATTATTATCGATTAGTATTACGTCATTCTAGCGCTAGCGGCACCGTTCTACAAATTGCAGATCATAACCCGACAATATGCTTTTCTTTTGGATATTTAAAGGTGTAATTAAGAGGAATTTCAGTTTGTTGATTAGGTTTCAGCAAGAGATCCCAGTTAATTTTACCGTTAGTTTTATCCAAGTTACCGTTTTCATATTCCATATCGGTAATTTTAATCTCACTATCTTGGCTAACTGGTAACTGGTCATAGACCACAAGATTTATATCATTATTACGATTATTCTTAACTTTGATAATATAGCTTTCTTTTTGTTCAATCATTGAGCCGATAAATGTCGGTTTTTTGCGTAATAGCTCATTACTTGCTCGGCTTATTTGGATATTTTTATCTACCCCAAAAGGTACGTCTAATGTTTTAGTCAGTTGATCCGTCATCACTTGGTAACTACCAATATAATTATTCATTAAATAGATATTTGCAGGGCCATTAAGCAAATTAAGATTTTGCCAATTATCAACTTCAGCCTGTAGATAAACCTCTTCTGATAGTTTTGGCGTTGCTGTGTAGCGATACTTAGCACTGAGAGATCCCCTCATAATTTCCCCAAAGCGTAACCATGTTTGAATAGATTTTGAGTAAGCAGGGTTGCAGCCACGAGTAAGTCTTCCCTTGTTATTGTGTAGCCAGAATGCCGCAAAACTTCCATGCCTAAGCGAACTGTTGAGAGTACGTTTCGATTTCTGACTGTGTTAGCCTGGAAGTGCTTGTCCCAACCTTGTTTCTGAGCATGAACGCCCGCAAGCCAACATGTTAGTTGAAGCATCAGGGCGATTAGCAGCATGATATCAAAACGCTCTGAGCTGCTCGTTCGGCTATGGCGTAGGCCTAGTCCGTAGGCAGGACTTTTCAAGTCTCGGAAGGTTTCTTCAATCTGCATTCGCTTCGAATAGATATTAACAAGTTGTTTGGGTGTTCGAATTTCAACAGGTAAGTTAGTTGCTAGAATCCATGGCTCCTTTGCCGACGCTGAGTAGATTTTAGGTGACGGGTGGTGACAATGAGTCCGTGTCGAGCGCTGATTTTTTCGGCCTTTAGAGCGAGATTTATACAATAGAATTTGGCATGAGATTGGATTGCTTTTAGTCAGCCTCTTATAGCCTAAAGTCTTTGAGTGACTAGATGACATATCATGTAAGCTGCTGATAGGTTTCCAGTTTTCCGCTCCTAGGTCTGCATATTGTACTTTTCCTCTTACTCGACTTAACCAGTACCAACCCAGCTTCTCAACGGATTTATACCATGGCACTTTAAAGCCAGCATCACTGACAATGAGCGGTGTGGTGTTACTCGGTAGAATGCTCGCAAGGTCGGCTAGAAATTGGTCATGAGCTTTCTTTGAACATTGCTCTGAAAGCGGGAACGCTTTCTCATAAAGAGTAACAGAACGACCGTGTAGTGCGACTGAAGCTCGCAATACCATAAGTCGTTTTTGCTCACGAATATCAGACCAGTCAACAAGTACAATGGGCATCGTATTGCCCGAACAGATAAAGCTAGCATGCCAACGGTATACAGCGAGTCGCTCTTTGTGGAGGTGACGATTACCTAACAATCGGTCGATTCGTTTGATGTTATGTTTTGTTCTCGCTTTGGTTGGCAGGTTACGGCCAAGTTCGGTAAGAGTGAGAGTTTTACAGTCAAGTAATGCGTGGCAAGCCAACGTTAAGCTGTTGAGTCGTTTTAAGTGTAATTCGGGGCAGAATTGGTAAAGAGAGTCGTGTAAAATATCGAGTTCGCACATCTTGTTGTCTGATTATTGATTTTTCGCGAAACCATTTGATCATATGACAAGATGTGTATCCACCTTAACTTAATGATTTTTACCAAAATCATTAGGGGATTCATCAGTACTTAGCATCAACATCTTGTTGTTTGATCGTGATAGATTGGGAGCGTGGTGTGCTATTTAAGCTATAAGGTAATTCAATATTATAACTAAGATTTAAACCATTCGTGTCCGTAACCACATAATCTGCAATACCTGAATTAACCTTTTTAGCACTCATTCTAGCGATTGGAGCAGGGGCTGATGGCGCCATTTCCATCATCATTCTTCCACCGGATATATCTGCCATTTGTTCATCATAAACAGATAAATACCAAGGTGATAAAGCCGGGGGAATAATATTACGAGTAGGGTTAGTTGATGAAAGCGATAATTTAACTTGCTCCCAATTAATACCTGTATTTTGAATAACATCTGCTTTATAGGTTAATAATAA
The DNA here is from genome assembly GCF_033676985.1 of Providencia sp. PROV236. NCBI lineage: Bacteria > Pseudomonadati > Pseudomonadota > Gammaproteobacteria > Enterobacterales > Morganellaceae > Providencia > Providencia sp. PROV236. Next base: position 2,228,089 of record NZ_CP096297.1, read on the forward strand.
TGGCTTATCAATCGCTTTTGCTCTTATATCATACGATGGTGACCAGCCAGCATCAGGAGTCATATAAGAAACGTGCATATTTGTTGTAATACTTTTAGGTGTATCAACGGTCAGTACAATTTCGGTTTGAGAATCTGCATTGGCTGGCATTTTACTTTCTAACTGAGTTTGTAATAGCTCCATTTCCTCAGTTAATTTTTGTATGTTTTGTTCATGTACACGTTGCTCACTGAGAATTGATGCCATTTGTTTACGAATAAAGTCGAGTTTTGATGAGATTTGTTCTAAAGATAATGCTGTAGATTCACCAAAAAAACGCTGATCTTTAAGTAATGCAAGTTGTTCATCATTAACTTTTACGTTGATATTGATATCTGCGATTTGATTTTTTATTTCATTAATTTTCTGTATTAGTGCTGTAATATCAGCAGTATACGATGGTTTTGTCGGAACATGTTGTAGATTGACTGAACGAATGACAATATCATCAGTTGCAAAACTCATAGAAAGACTTTGTTTGTCTACATTTTGAGCTACATTTGTTAGCGTTATTTGGCTTTGGCCAGCAGGCAGCACTAACTCAGCGCTATTATTAAGTTCCGCACCCCGCAAAAATATCGTTGCTTGATTTAGTTTTAATGCTTTATTTATTGATTGGATCTCATTAGCAACAGATTGCAACGAAATAAATGCTGAAAATAATGCAACACCTTTCACCAATTTTGCTACAGTCGGCATATTTAACCTCATAAAAATGTGAAAATTAGCGGATTACAACGCATCATATTTCATATGATAATATCTAGATAACAGAATAAACCTAAATATGACCTTTATAAGGTAGGCAAGTAACTGCTTATAAAATATCATTAACATACTAGGTAGAATTTCGTAATAAGGAAAGAGATGCAATTAGAGTTTAAAAGACTGATTGATATAGCGCCGAGTGATATCGCAGAATTAAATAACCACCCTGAGGTTCTCAGACATATGCCACTAGGTAGCCCTAATTTCGACATTGAAAAAAGCCAAGCTTGGGCGAAAGATAAAGACTCTCAATGGGATATTCACGGTTATGGCCCTTGGGCCTTTGTAATTGATGGGATATTTATAGGCTGGGGAGGGCTTCAAAAAGAAGGTGAAGATGCAGACTTAGCGCTTGTGCTTCACCCTAAATATTGGGGAATGGGGAAAACTATTTATAAAGAAATTATCCGCCGAGCATTTGATGAAATGAATCTGGAGAGCATAACCATCTTATTACCACTATCCAGAGCAGCTAAAGCAGTATCTCGTTATGGCTTTCAACCAGATGGTACTCTTGTATATGATGGCATTTGCTTCCAACGATTTAGGTTATTTGCAAAGCATGAATAGCATTGATAGGTGTTACTTCCGTTAAACATTACAGCCCATTATGCCGAGCGAGCGCCATTAGCTGCTTAGCTTTTTCTTTTAAAATATAAGCCGTAAATTGGCTTAGAACAAACGGTTAACCATAGGATATAGTGTGCAAAAAGTATTGGTCGCAGGGGCTACAGGTTATTTAGGTCGTCATCTTGTTTCGGAATTGAAACAGAAAGGATATTGGGTAAGGGCATTGGTCAGATCAGCCAAGCAGCAAATTCAGGTTTCAGCTGCGGATGAAATTTTTGTTGGTCAGATTACCAAGCCAGAAACCTTACACTGTATAGCGGATGGAATAGATGTCGTGATCAGTGCTGTCGGTATCACTCGTCAGAAAGACGGCTTAACGTATATGGATGTAGATTACCAAGGTAATGCTAATTTATTACACGAAGCGGAAGGCTCAGGCGTTAAGAAATTCATCTATATCTCCGCAATAGACGGTGACAAAAACCGACAACTTAAAATTTTTCAAGCCAAAGAGCGATTTGCTGATGAACTTAAACGTTCATCGATTAATTCAACGATTGTCCGTCCTAACGGTTACTTCAGTGACATGGGGGACTTTCTCAATATGGCTGCATCTGGACGGATTTACCTTTTCGGTAATGGTAACGTAAAAATTAATCCTATCTCCGGTGGTGATCTTGCTACTTTTATTGTAAGTTTGATAGAACAAAAACAAAGCGATGTTGCCGTAGGAGGACCAGAAATACTCAGCCTTAATCAAATTAGTCATTTAGCCGGTCAAGCCCTTGGTCGTGAAATCAAAATCACACACTTACCCGATTGGATGAGAAAAATAGCAATTGTACTGGTAAGGAATTTTACGTCACAAAAAACGTATGGCCCGATCGAATTTTTTCTGACATTTATGGGCTCTGACCACATAGGGCAATCAGTAGGTAATGAACGCTTAATCGACTTCTATATTGAAGAAGCAAAAAAACTTAACTAATTATCACGATGTTTAGTGGATGCTACTAGGCATGTTAAGTATTCAAATATGGAAGGGCATATTAATTAATAGAAAGTATTTATTGTATGTTACATCAGTGAGATTTACACTATTATGTTCTAGATTTTTTTTAAAATATTATGGTAAAAGTTAATGCTATGAATGACTTCTTGGGTGCAATGCTAAGTTTGATATTTTTGGAAATATTTATATGGATAAATATACTGATTTCAGTTTTCATATCAATGTCAATATATTTTTTTCTTTTAGATTTTGGTTATGAGAGTGCCGGAGCTGCCTTAATTTTATTTTTACTATCATTTTTGGGGGTATTTTATGTTAAAAGTACTATTTGTAACAAGTTTAATATAAAGAAATAATTCATAATTAGAGTGTTTTTTCTTTTTAAGATTTTCAATTCACTTATGTAAGTCTTTATTAGAGAGTTTTAAACAATACATTAAAAGGAATTAATAAATGAATTTTATTTTTGATATCATAAAAATGATTTTCGATGACTTTATTATTATTCTCTTATTAATTGCATCTGCTGTTTTATCCTATTTCACTGTTAATTTACTGAATAATATAGGTCTTCATCATGATAACTTGTTTTTATTTTCATTTTTACTTTACTTTGTTATGGGAATGATCTTGCGAAGTAAAAAAGAAAATAAAAACTGATAAAAATTATAATTATCTCATTTAATGCATTGATTTGTTTTTAAATACGTCATGCAAAATAATAATCGTAAAGTGACCGTATGGTTATATTTATTTTATGGTATTATATATCCCTATTTATATTGGATAAACTTTGGCATGAAAAAAATATTATTGTTCAGCCTTGTTATGGCTTTTAGTTCCCGAGCAGATTTGTGTGATGATTTATTTAAGAAACATAAATCTGCTTGGGAAGGAACATCCAACTTGAATATTTGTAAAAATGCATTGAAAGGTGATCCTGATGCTCAATTTGATCTGGCTGGGATATTTAGCATTGATGAAAATAATCCAGAGGAAGCATTTGAATGGACCAGAAAATCTGCATCTCAAGGTTGCACTAAATCTCAATACGTCCTTGGTTTAATGTATTACGATGGCGTCGGCGTTGATATGAACTGGATATATGCCTTTGAACTATTTGAAAGATCTTCTAAGAAAGAACTGCCAAATGCCATAACCTCTTTGGGGTTTATGTATCAAAATGGTCACATGAGAGCCAAAGATCTTGATAAAGCCAAAGAGTTATATGTCAAGGCATCTTATCTAGGTGACCCAACGGCATCTTATCTATTAGGTGAAATGTATAAAAATGGCGATGGAGTAGAAGTTGATACTGAAAAAGCAGCTTTTTATTTTTTAGATAGCATTAATTCTATCCTTAAGGCAATCACTGCTGACGATAAAAACACTTATCCTTGTAATAAATATAATGATTTAACACATTGAATATAGATAAAAATAATGAAATTCCGATAAAAACATGGCGTGACCTTACCTCATTAATTAAGTATGCGATCCGAATTAAAACTAGGACAACCTATCATGGATTAATTTAACCTATGTACTCAGGATCTTTGTCAATGAGTCATTTTCAGCGGCAAGTAGTAGAATAGGGAGCAATTTTAGTTCTGAGCAAATCTAACCGCACATGGCATCTATGACGGGGCATTTTATAATTGTATTTATGTGACAGGGTCACTAATTAATAGGATAGCCGTTTTTATATGGTCAATTAGTCACATTTTCGCGTTCAATCAACCAACACTGGCGCAAATGATTCACCGACGTTATTAAATGGGAACATTTTGCTTTTCGCAATACCAAAGCGGTTCAGTAGCTTGATGACCCAGAGACAAAAAGTCATTCTAGTGATAAACGAACCAACACCAATTAACCAGCTAGAATGTTCGGCTCTAGATTCATAAAAAAGGGAGCATCGTAATGGGTATCACAGAACTGCCAGATGAAGTGGATTTTTTATGTTTTTTTGAAACAGAGCCTTTTTTGAAAGATGTATCAGATAATATGACATTTGGATATGAGTATCATAAAAATAATGTGTCATTACTTTTTTATTTTACAGCATTTGAGGGATTCGTAACGTTAGAAATGAAAGTAGACAATATTACGAATTTAGTACTACATATTAGATATGTTGAAAAAATTCAATTAAATAAAGATGTAATGATGATTAAGCGTGAAGAAAATAGCGGGCTTCCTGAAGTTTCAGTGCAGATAGAACCCACGATTTTAATTAAAACACATCCAGTTTATGGTTAGGCTCTAGCTTTAAAGCCAAAAAGAACCAACACGATTAACCAGCCAGAACGCTGGATTTCTTCATTTCATACTTAGGTTCGCATAATGCATATTATGTTAAATTGAATGTAATCACCAATAACTTCATAAGATGGATCCTTTCAAGGATTTACCGCTTCAAAGCCCTATTGACTCAGATACGTGTTGAGAATTTAATAACTTCACTTCTAGCCCAATCTGAGAATTTTAATGGGATACTCGATACAGCATTTACGCATAGATAAAAAACAGATACTGACCGAGCAACTTATTCTCAACCAAACCTCTATCAAATATCTTGTGATGTGATTTCAATCTTCACCACATGCTCATTGTGACCTTTTCTTTCTTATTGTATTTGTTGTTGCGCTTCAGGCATTGAGATAATCTTTAGAATAAATTATTCAATTCTGCGCGGATCCCCAACAAGGACTTAATAATATGTCGATTAGTATTGATATAGCTAATGCCTCTGAAGCAAAAGAACTTACAACAATCGCTCTGGAATCTAAACAATACTGGGGATACAGTTCTGACTTTATTGAGATGTGCCGTGATGAACTCACATTGAAAGAAGCCGATTTTGTTAACTCTTTAATTTTGGTCGCAAAAAATAATGAAAAATATTGTGGTTTTGTTCAACTCAAATTGAATGATAACGCAGGACAAGGAGAACTAGAAAAGCTATTTGTCGCCCCCTCTTTTATTGGCCAAGGGATTGGCAAAACCTTGTATGAACGAGCTGTGGAACATGCACGAAAGATGAACATAAAAGAGCTAGTACTTGATGCAGATCCTAATGCTGAAAATTTTTATAAAAAAATGGGCGCAATAACGATGTACAATACACCTTCAGAGTCAATCCCTGGACGATTTATACCAAAAATGAAAATAACAATATAATCAATTGGTTAGGATTGCATAGTCAATAATGGCTTGCACTAATTACTAAAGGCAAATTAACGATGCTTTTACTTCTGTGTAATGTAGATCCCAAATTTTGCAGTATTAGGTTTATACAAAAAGCCTTAGCGAAGGATTAACGCCATCAATATTTCGTCTCGATATTCCGTGCCCTCTTTCAGCGCACGAGGTTCCACACCGTAGATTTTGAAACCATGTTTTTCATAGAGGTTGATAGCAGCGGTATTTCCATCTACTACGCTGAGCATGATTTGCTCAACATGCTTAAGAGCATAATTTTTCACTGACTGTAATAGCTTTTCCGCTATACCTAACCCTCGAAATTCAGGCTCAACAAAAACGCTCGATAAATAAGCTTTGTGAGCATCTTTAATGCCATCATCTTGTTTAAAGACACACAAACCGACAATCTTTTCGTCTATGTATGCACCGAATGCTGTAAAACTATCCAACCGTTTTGCAACAGATTGAATTGGTTGTTTTTCCTCACAATCATAAATTGAACCAAACATCTCTGGAGATTTCTTCAACGCTGACAAGCGAATGTTACGAAAATCTTGTACATCAGCTACTCCGAGTAGACAAATTTTAGGTTCAATCATAGTATTAATTTTATTTCCTTAATATTGCTAGTTAATATCAACATCAAAAATTGACCATGCTTTGATCGCATTTAGGATCACTTGATTAAGCTTATCAATATCCGCGCCATCACAGGCTTGTATTGTTAATCCGTTAATCACTGTAATATAAAAATCAGTAATTGCATGAATTGGTGCATTTGGAGCAATATCGCCTTCTTCAATGCCCTGCTCCAATCTTTTCAGCAAAATTTCTTGATAATTTTGTCTTTTTTCATGTACGTTCTGTGATACTTCTTCGATTTGTTTTGCACCATTCATCGTGGCAGTGATAAGCATACAACCTGCGGGTTTATCAGGTTGCGCCAATCTTTTTGCTGTATCATACATTAACAATTCAATCGCAACTTTAGCTGTCTTCGCTTGCTTCATGATAGCAAGGATGGGACATGCCTCATGGGTTAAATAATAATCAATACATTGATTAAATAAGGCAGCTTTATCACCGAAAGCACAATATAAACTAGGCGCAGTGATGCCTAGTGATTTAGTCAAATCACTAATTGAGGTGGCAACATAACCATTTTCCCAAAACAGTAACATCGCCTTAGCTAAAGCTTCTTGCTGATCAAAGCCTTTTGGACGTCCGCGTTTTGTCTGAGTCATATACTTGTTTTCCAACAATTAATTTCATATCACTGTTTTATTTTATAGTGATCACTATAAAATAAATTGACAGCCATCATGTTTCCATTAAGAATAGCTCAATTCTATAGTGACCGCTATAGAATTATATATTAACTAGCAACAATAACTTAATAAGGTAAACACATGGCAATACCTAACCTTTCTACACACAATGGTAACTGGCTTTCGCTAATATCTGCAACTTTTGCTTGCTTTATTATTGTGACAGGTGAATTTTTGGCCATAAGTGTCATCAATAATATCGCATATGACTTTCAGATTTCTGTAGGCACCGCTGGCCTAACCGTGACTGTTACATCTATCGCAGGTATGGCATCTGCATTACTAGTGCCTATCTATGCCAAAACACTCGATAGACGACAAGTCCTACTATTTCTAGTGGTATTAATGATAGTTGCTAATGCCATTACAGCATTAGCAACCAATTATTATCTTGTTTTATTAGGACGATTCATTCTAGGTATTGCTTTGGGGGGATTTTGGGGAGTCGCAGCTGGGTTAGTCTTACGTTTAGCTCCTAAAAATATGCCCGTTACGACTTCTGTAACTATATTCTTTTCTGCTGTCACATTCGTTACTGTGTTTGGAGTACCGTTAGGTTCTTGGCTAGGTAATTTATATGGCTGGAGAGCCCCCTACTTTATTTTAGTGATCCTTGGTGTGATAGCTTTTGTTATGCAATATCTATCTCTACCTTCATTAAAACCATCATCGACAATGCAATGGAAAGAATTATTATTACTTCCTTCTCATCCTATTGCTCGTAAAGGTTTAATTATATTTTCATTAATATTTTTAGCTCATTTTGCCGCATATAACTATTTTACTGTTTTCTTTAAAGAAACGATTAGTTTTTTAGATGAGCAGATCTCTGCATTATTACTGGTTTTTGGTATTGCTAGTTTTCTGGGTAATGTACTAGCAGGCTATGTTGGTAAATATAATGTGCGTTACAATTTTGCAATTAGTGCATTTTTATTATCAGTCACATTTTTAGCTTTATCTATTTGGCATTTTAGTTGGTTCAATAGTGCAATGATTGTGTTTTTATGGGGAGTGGCGGCAGGTATGATACCCGCGACAATTAATATGTGGATGCACGTTCATGTTCCTGAATTAGTTGAAAAAGGTTCCGCACTTATCACATTCATGTTTTTAATTTTAATTACTATTGGTAGCTTAGTTGGCGGCTATATCATGGATAATTTTAATGGTTATATCTTGATGGTAAGTATGTTACTGGTCGCATCATTAGCGTTTGTATTAATATTCACATTAACCCATCGTATCAAAAATGCTCAGAGAAAGATTGTTGAATGTTCTTAACCAAATGCTCAAAAATGTTTGAATAATAAAAAATCCGATATTGAATTAATATCGGATTTTTTTATTTAATATATTATTTTATCAATAACGAATTGTTATAAAAGAAATGGATAGTCAGTATAACCTTCTGCGCCTCCACCGTAGAAACTTTCAGGGCGCTGTGGATTAAGCTCAGCGTTCTGCTGAAGCCTAGCAACTAAATCTGGATTCGCAATAAAATCGCGGCCAAATGCAACTGCATCAATTAAGCCTTTTCCTATCAATGAGGCTGCTTTTTCTGTGGTGTAAGCTCCCGCGCCAATAATCACTCCACTGAAACGTTCACGAACTTTTTGACGAAAATCCTCTGTGTAAGGTTGCCCTCCAGCCCAATCAGGTTCAGACATGTGGATGTAGGCTATCTTACGTTTCTCAAGTTCTTCAATTAAATAGAGCGCATCTTCTACTTCATTTGGTCCATTATCGGTATTTTGAAAAGAGCCAATTGGGGAAATACGGATACCGATACGTTCTGAACCCAATTCATCACAAACTGCATCCACCACCTCTAAAAGAAAACGTGCACGGTTTTCTCTACTTCCACCATACTGATCTGTTCTATGGTTTGCTGATGGTGATAAAAATTGATGTAGCAAATATCCGTGTGCTGCATGTAATTCAATCATATCAAAGCCCGCTTCATTTGCATTAGCTACAGCTTTACGGAAATCATTAACAATACCCGGAATTTCAGATAGTTCTAAAGCACGTGGTGTCGATGTATCAACACGGGTAATATTACCATTCTCATCACGCAATGAGGTTCGTGTACCTGAATTAATTGCTGAAGGTGCGACAGGCACTTGCCCGTTAGGTTGTACACTGGTATGTGAGATACGTCCTGTATGCCATAACTGTACAGCAATATGCCCTCCTGCTTTATGAACATCTGAAGTGATTTTTTTCCATGCTGTGATTTGTTCGGTACTATAAATTCCCGGAGCCCCTGCATAGCCTTTAGCTTGCGCTGAAATTTGTGTTGCCTCAGTGATAATTAATCCAGCAGTTGCTCTTTGCTGATAATATTCGGCCATCAACGGAGTTGGGATATCACCAGGTTCAATACTACGTAATCGAGTCAGTGGAGCCATAAATATACGATTGGGCGCAGTGAATGTACCTATCTTAATGGGTGTAAATAGTTTTTCTTGTAACATTTAACCTCCGAAAATTAGACCGGTCGACTAGTAACTAGGAAAATAAAAACGCCTATTCACTTTCAGGCGCTGTGATTAATTTTTCGATATGTGAAATGGCGCTTTTTACCGGCGCATCACTACGTAAAATTTTGGCTTGTAAATTTGCTCCAAGCCATAATGAATAAAATACTTGTGCGGTTGAAAATGGATCTCCCTGAAAAGAAAGCGACTTTTCTTCTCGGCCATTTTCTAAGGCCTGAGCTAACAATGCGATTACTTGGCTAACCCCATTATTCATCGCTGCATTCATGTCTTCTGATAAATCGCAGACTTCAGCTGACAATTTAACGGTTAGGCAACCCTTTACATGTTCTAGCAAACAAGTATTGTTTAAAACATTTCCATAATAAGTCAGAAAACGTTCCCGATAGTTCCCTTTCCCATGCTCAAAGTGGTCAGATAAGTCTTGCAAATAACCTGCATAATAGCGTTCAAGCATAGCAACGCCGAATGCCTCTTTTGAGCGAAAATAATGGTAGAATGACCCTTTAGGTACTTCAGCGGTTTTTAACAATTCACTTAGCCCCATCCCAGTAAAACCAAGGTGGAGGCAAAGGCGTTCGCCAGTGGTTAAAAGGTGTTCACGGGTGTCATGTTCAGTTTTTCTGTTCATGTGGATACCATAATAGACCGACCAGTCTAATGCAAGTGTGTTTTATAGAAAGATTGGATATATCTTATATATTTTTCAGTATATTATATTAAAAACAAATACATGGGTGAAATGTGATTTTTGAAAATATTGATAATGATATTCGTGAGCAAGTGAAAGCAGCTTGTGAAATCATTCAACAAAACATTGGAAAACAGCTTAACAGTATTCATTTATATGGCTCAGCTCTACTTGGAGGATTAAAACCATTAAGTGATATCGATTTATTGGTGACTGTAAATGCCCCTCTTTCAGAACAACAGCGTAAAAATTTAATGACGCAATTTCTGAACATTTCGGCCTGGCCCGGTGCGGATCCACAATATAGAGCATTAGAGATTACCATATTACTCAATGACACCATCAAGCACTGGCATTATCCGCCTAAACGTGAATTGCAATTTGGCGAATGGCTGCGTGATGATATTAACGCGGGGATTTATGAAGCACCTCAAATTGACCCAGATATTGCGATTTTAATCACTAAAATTCGGCGACATAATATTGTTCTATTTGGTGATGAAGCAACGATAAATTTTCCAGCCATTCCTCGTGAAGATCTCGCTCAAGCCTTTATATCGACGTTAAACCAATGGAACCCCCCTGCTGATTGGGAGAATGACGAATGTAATATCATTCTTGCTTTAGCGCGCATTATGTATACGCTCACTACTGGTGAAATTGAGTCCAAATCGGTAGCTGCCGATTGGTTAATTGAGAGAATTTCAGAACCTTTACATCAGCAACTGATTATGGCTGCGAAAAAAACCTATTTAACGGGCGAAGTATTCGATGCTTCAAACAAAACCGCCATTACATGTTGTATTTTAGCGATAAAGGCGCAGTGTAAGCATTTAATTGCAATACAAAATACGGATCATTACGTGCCATAATCGCCATACAGGCGTATAGTGACCTCTGGTTTAATTTTGATTAACTATAGTTTTATTTATGGAATTAATACATTCACAACAAAATATCCGAGAGATATTAGCCACAGATACTCCGCTAATTGATGTTCGAGCACCGATTGAATTTAATCAAGGTTCAATGCCCGCAGCTTATAATTTACCATTAATGAGTGATGAAGAACGTTCAGCGGTAGGCACATGTTATAAGCAACAAGGATCTCAGAAAGCCGTTGAACTTGGTCATCAATTAGTGAGCGGTGAAATTCGTGATAGGCGTATAGCCGCTTGGCGCGATGCATGTATTAAAAACCCTCAAGGCTATATTTGCTGTGCTCGTGGTGGAATGCGTTCACACATTGTTCAACAATGGCTTCATGAAACGGGTATCGATTATCCACTCGTGAATGGAGGCTATAAAGCAATAAGACAAACGATCATTGAATCGACCAAAGAGTTATTACAGCGGCCTACTGTTTTAGTTGGTGGATGTACGGGTAATGGTAAAACGATATTAGTACGTGAATTACCTGATGGTATTGATCTTGAAGGTATTGCACATCATAGAGGCTCATCGTTTGGTCGAACTTTACAGCCTCAATTTCCGCAAGCAACATTTGAAAACTATTTGGGCGTTCAATTACTGAAAAAATCTTCACATACTGCACGTTGGGTATTCGAAGACGAAAGCAAAGCGATCGGAGCAAACAGTTTACCAGAACCATTACGTCATAAAATGGCTACAGCTTCATTAGTTGTTGTTAGTGATCCTTTCGAGCAGCGGTTACAGCGGTTAAAACACGAGTATTTTGATAGTATGACCCGCGATTTTTTACGCTGTTATGGTGAGGAACAAGGCTGGTTAGCCTATAGTGAATATTTGCATCATGGCTTATCTGCGATACGCCGTCGCTTAGGTTCTCAACGTGCGTTAGAGCTAACAGCCTTATTAGACATAGCCTTAATTGAGCAGAAAAAAACAGGCTCCACAGAAGCCCACTTTACTTGGTTATGTCCCTTGTTAAACGAATACTATGATCCTATGTACAATTATCAATTAGATAAAAAACAGGAAAGAATAGCTTTTCGGGGAACTTATTCAGAAGTATTTGAATGGCTAACCACACATTAGTGTAAAACCTAAAAAACAAATCGCTTTATTAAATAATAATTATGATATTTACGTTAAAAATCAAAAGTTTTTTTGTCTTTATACGAAAAAGATAACCCACCAATCGTGGGTTATCTGCTATCAAATTAGTTTACCTCTGCGGGAGCCACTTTTTCAGGAACAATACCATACAATTGAATCGCCCGCTGAACTTCAGTTCTTGGAATGATATTATCATCGGCTAATAGCTTCAGTGCCGCAATAACAATGAAATGACGATCAACTTCAAATAATTCACGCAAAGCTTCACGAGTATCTGAACGTCCAAAACCATCTGTACCTAATGAAATAAACTTACGTTCAGGCAAATATGGCCTTATTTGGTCACCGACTATTTTCATATAGTCTGTTGCAACGACGACAGGTCCTGAGTGTGGTGCCATCAATTGCTCAATATAGCTTTTTCTCGGCTCCTCTTCTGGGTGAAGCATATTCCAACGTTCCGTTGCCATGCCATCACGTCTTAATTCGGTTAAGCTCGTTGCACTCCAAATATTGCTCTCAATAGCAAAGTCCGCCAGCAATATATCTGCGGCCGCTAAGGTTTCATTCATTATTGATCCACTGGATATCAGCTGTACACGCTTTTCACTATCCGTAGACTGCGCTGTGGATTTCAGCAAATAGGCCCCTCGTAAAATACCATTTTCAACGCCTTCAGGCATCGCAGGTTGTTGATAATTTTCATTTAATAAGGTGATGTAATAATAGATATCTTCTTGCAATGTGTACATGCGATACATGCCATTACGAATAATAACAGCGAGTTCATAGGCATAAGATGGATCGTATGAAACACAACTAGGGATCACTGATGATAATACATGGCTGTGCCCATCATCATGTTGTAAACCTTCTCCCATTAAAGTTGTTCGCCCAGAGGTCGCACCCAGCAAGAAGCCTTTTGTCCTTGCGTCGGCTGCTGCCCACGCTAAGTCACCAACACGCTGTAAACCAAACATGGAGTAGAAAATATAAAACGGAATTGTTGGCACATCATGATTGCTATATGAAGTACCTGCTGCAATCCATGTTGATATAGCGCCTGATTCATTAATTCCTTATTGAAGGATCTGCCCATCTTTAGCTTCTTTGTAATAACTTAATTGGCCTGCATCTTGCGGAGTATACAGCTGCCCTATCCATGAATGGATCCCTATTTGTCTAAACAATCCTTCCATCCCAAAGGTTCTTGATTCATCAGGTACAATAGGCACAATTAATTCGCCAAGGTTTTTATCTTTTAATAATACATTGAGGATATTGACAAAAGCGGTCGTCGTTGATTGAGTACGTTCACCACTACCTTTCAAAATATTTGCAAACTGTGTCAGTGGCGGAATGTCTAGTGCTTGCGTTTGCCCAAAACGCGCTGGAATATACCCGCCTAGTTTTGATCTGGCGGCAGTCATATACAATGCTTCTGCACTGTCTAATGGTGGTTTTATATAAGGTATTTCTTCGAGTTGCTCATCTGTTACAGGTAAATTGAAGCGGTCACGAAATGCTTTAACTGCGTCATTACTCATTTTTTTAATTGATGATTAATATTTTGCCCTTCACCCGCCTCTCCCATTCCATAGCCTTTGACCGTCTTAGCTAAAATAACTATCGGCTTACCTTTGGTATTCATCGCCTGATGATAAGCAGCATAGACTTTTTTAGGATCATGACCACCACGATGCAATGCCCAAATTTCATCATCAGTCATATCAGAAACTAATGTGAGTAATTCCGGATATTTACCAAAAAAGTGTTCACGTACATACGCACCATTTTGTGATTTGAATGTCTGATAATCACCATCAACACATTCCATCATGCGAACTTTTAATAATCCTGAAGTATCTTTTTCCAGTAGTTTATCCCAACCACTTCCCCATATGACTTTAATAACATTCCAACCCGCCGCTCTAAATGTACTTTCAAGCTCCTGAATGACTTTGCTATTACCTCTTACAGGACCATCTAAGCGTTGTAGATTACAATTAACAACAAAAATTAAATTATCCAATTTTTCTCGGCCGCCTAATGAAATAGCAGCTAATGATTCAGGTTGATCCATTTCACCATCACCAAGAAATGCCCATACTTTACGATTTTGATTTGGTTTTAATTGGCGTAGCTCAAGATAGCGCATATAACGCGCTTGATAGGCTGCTGTAAGTGGGCCAAGCCCCATTGAAACGGTAGGATATTGCCAAAAATCTGGCATTAAACGTGGATGTGGATAAGATGAGATACCGCGACGAAATGATTCACGGCGAAAATTATCTAATTGCTCATTATCTAAACGCCCTTCAAGGTAAGCGCGACCATAGATACCTGGAGCAGAATGACCTTGAATGTAAACCATATCCCCCGCATATGAATCTGTTCGCCCACGGAAAAAATGATTAAATCCGACATCATAAAGTACTGCCGCAGATTGATAGGTGGCAATATGACCACCAACGCCTGAATGTTTGCCTGCTCTTAGTACCATCGCCATTGCATTCCAGCGAATATACGCATTAATACGCTCTTCTGTGATTAGATTTCCGGGGTAATTAGGCTGTTTATCTACAGGTATTGAATTAACGTAAGGCGTAGTCACTACGGTATGATAATCGCCATAAACCAGTTGATCTGCCTCGGTCATTTTTTCGAGCAAAAAATGTGCTCGCTCACGGCCATCCAGTACAGTCACATCATTAAAAGCTTCTATCCACTCGGCAGTTTCCAATGGATCTAGATCATTTTTTATTGCAGGTGAGGACATAATTTCTCCAAATATTTTCTTTCTATCGTAGCTAATACGCCCACATACAATTGCAATTGCTATAGTTGCAATTGCAATCATGGTAAAAGTGACTGTATCCTTTTATAATTGCAATTGCAACTTTTTCCGGGACTTAATAAATGGCGAATAGTGATGAGCAAAAAACCTGATTTATGGTTTTCTTTCGTAAGAGCCCATAAGTTAATTATTAGAAAAATTGAAGCGAAATTAGCTGAAGCAAAGCTCCCGATATATGCATGGTATGATGTGCTTTGGGGCTTAGAGAGCGGTAAAGATGGAACTCGGCGTATGCATGAGCTCGCTGATGTGGTTGTAATTGAACGGTATAACTTAACTCGACTTATTGACCGCCTTGAAAAAGAGCAATTGGTCGTTAGATCACGTTCAGATGATGACCGCAGAGCTGCCTTTGCTACTATTACTGAAAAAGGAAAAGCCCTTAGAAAAGAAATGTGGGCAGTTTACCAAACTGTGATCAAAGAGCATTTTATTAGTCAGTTTAGTGCAGACGAAATCACTCGCTTTGCTGAAGCTTTAGATGCCTCAGCAAGAGAAGTTAGAGATTAATTATTTTCGATACCTAAGAGATGGATTGCATTTTCTAATATATCGGTAGACAGTTTGTGCTGTTCAACTAATCTTTTTAATGCACATAATGCGATCCATTCTGGCTGAGGATAACTCGCTTCTCCATGTATTTGTGGATCTGAACCGATTGCGGTGAACTTAGCAGTAACAAACGGCTTGATTTGGCTAGCAATTAAATAGTTGTAATCAGTCACAGCAATAACCGGCCAATCTTCTTTTCCAAAGCACCGTTCTATATGTGATTTGACTAACGGGTTTTGAACATTTTGTTGTCGATTATAGGTAAGTTGCTCTGCATCATAAGCGAGCCGAGTATAGCTGGGGCAACTCCAAACTTCACACTCAATATCCCAATGATGTTTAAGCAAATGAGCCGCTTTTTTTACTCGCTCTAATGATTTACCAGCCCCACACAATCTGACAACTAAATTTTTGTGTCTTTTTTCAGGGGTACTTATTTGATACATACCTTTATAAGCATCGACTATGTCACTATTGGTCATTGGTGAAAATTCAGAAACTTGTTCATGAGTCGCAATATAAACCATTTTTTGTTCGCCATCTAAATAGATAGTTTTTAATGCTTGCTGCATTATTGCGGCGGTTTCTTGAGCATTAGCAGGATCAAAAGGCAGCCAATTCTTCATAGTGGAGAGTATTAAAGGAAACCAAGCTTGCACGCCTTTCGGCAATTCAATATTAGATTTATCTGCACTATTGAAAAAAATACCTTTGCGATTGGTTTCGACTTCTAATGAAAGTAATGTGGAGATAGTATTACTGTGCAAAAAATAAAACAGGGGTTTCTCATAACTGCCTACTTTATTTTGAAACCAAAGTGGCCAAGCTGTTTTTAGTTTATTCGTCTGTCCTTGCTTTGATTCATCGCCAGAAACCATCCACAGAGTATCCAATTTACTTAATAATTGTCTAATATTGTTGATATAACAATCAGGAGAGGTTTGTATTTTTAAAACATATTGCTTATATAAATCAATCTGATTAATGCAGGCTTGCACAGCTTGCCTTGTTTTAACTGTTGTCGAAGGCATCTTAAAATATTGGGTTAACATACTCTAGCCTGAAACACAATTGCATTTGCAATGATTGTAATTGCAATCATATGAAGAGTCAAATAGATAGATAGCGAAACTGTGTTCGTTGCTAAGCTGCTAAAAAAAGGGAATAAAGGGGAGTTTTTGAATCAACTAGACATACAGAATCCACGTTAAGGACTCTGTATCGGGCAGAAATAAATGCGCTAACGTGTAATTAATCTATGATTTAACGAAGGCCTCGACGATGGTTATTAGATGACCAACTGAATGTTTCATCACTAGAAACTAATTTATCTTTTTTCTTTTGTGCTCTGGCTTTTTTAGCGGCTAACTCAACTTCTTTAGATATTTCAGTGACTATTGCCGTCTTTACCCTACTGTGTTCCGCATTCGTTAATTCACGCCCCAATTTTTTTCTTTCCTGACCTAAGCGTGTTTTTACTCTAAATAACTGCGCTTCGGTCATCTCTTGTAGCGTTAACATCTTCATTTTATCACCTCGGTCATCGCGTAGGAGATAATAATATAACACTGAACAAACCATGCTGACTATGAAGAATATCAATAGAGCTGATACCATAACAACAATGATGGTATCAGCGTTGCTATTGGTTAGTGTTACTTAACAGCTTCACCGCTGGCTATCACTGTTTCACGCACTTGTTGTGCGAATTTTTGGGCTTCTTTGATAATCACTTTTTCATCAACGGTTAGTAATTGGCGATCTTTCATTAATACTTTGCCATCAACGATAGTATGACGGACATCTCCGCCATTTGCCCCATATACTAATGCGGCATATGGACTATACATTGGAACCATATTGGGGGCTTTAGTATCAACAACAATAATATCGGCTAACTTACCCACCTCCAAAGAACCAAGTTTATCTTCCATATGCAATGCTTGAGCTGATCCCATAGTCGCCATTTTAACGACCGTCAATGGAGGCATGGCAGAACGATCTTTATTCTCTAATTTATGAATTTTCCCGACTAAGCCTAACTCGTTCATGGTGGTTAAGGTATTGCTCGACATAGGGCCATCAGTACCAAGACCAACACGAACGCCCTTTTCTAGCATTTTTGTCACTGGGGCAACACCTTTCGCCGATTTAGTATTTGCACTGATATTATGGGCTACGCCAACATCATATTGCTTCAATAAATCAATGTCTTTGTCATCAACCATAATGGCATGAGCTGCGATCACTTTATTATTTAATGCACCGATATCAGCCATATATTGAACAGGACTTTTCCCTCCCGTACGCTTAGCTATTTCCGCTTGTTCACGGTCAGTTTCAGCTAAATGGATTGTGACGGGAACATCAAGTTGTTGCGAAAGCTTGGCTATTTTCTGTAGATGCTCCGTAGAATTGGTATATGGGGCATGAGGCGCGAATGCAGGTGTAATGCGCGGATGATCTTTATATTGATTAATAAAGTTCATAGCATAAGCAATACCTTCATCTGCATTTTGTGCATCCGCAACAGGGAATTGGATCACTGATTCACCAAGAACTGCTCTATTCCCCATTTTGTCGACAGATTTCGCGACTTCATCTTCAAAATAATACATATCAACATAAGTAGTAACGCCGCCTTTCACCATTTCTACGTTACCCAAGTTCGCCCCAATCCGTACCATATCACGTGACACCATTTTATTTTCAAGTGGGAAGATATAGCGGTGAAGACGATCAGGTACATCATCTGCCAATGAACGAAACACGGTCATTGAGGCATGAGTATGGGTATTGATTAAGCCAGGCATAACAATATCGCCATCAACATTCAATACATCTGTGGCTTGGTATTCCTTGGCTAGCTCAGCGCCACCTACGGCAATTATTTTATTATCCTTTATCACCACAGTGCCATTTTCAATCACCTTATTTTGAGGATCCATGGTGAGAACGGTTCCATCAACAATCATTAAAGATGCCTCTTTGATGGCATAACTGGAAAAAGAAGTAGCAATAATAGTTAATGCCAGCACTGATTTAGAAAAAGACATAATGACCCCATAAGAATTAAGATATTTAAATATGATACCCTTATGAATAATAGAGATAAACATGCATATAGCGGTTACAGTCCCACAACACCCGCTACCAGTAATAAACTAAAGACTACGCCATCCATAGTCGTGATCATATTTTGCGATAAATCAGCTCATCTATACCTTGGATAATTAATCTTGAGGCCAATCCCCCAAGTATCACCCCTACTACTTTTCCAACGATTTTATGGATCCGTGAGTAGGTTCGCCTTACTGATGATAAAGAAAAGGTTTGGCACAAAATAATGCGCCAAATAAGTGACGCCGTCACAATACCTAGCCAGATCACGATTTTTGTCCACAGTGGGGTATCTGCATTTAGCGTTGTTGAAAAAATACTGATAAAAAACAGAATAGTTTGTGGGTTCGATAAATCAGAAATTAACCCTCGCCTAAAATAAATAATAGTGTGCAATTTTTCGGTTTCACTATCTGTATTTAAATTGAGCTGTGTTTTATTACGAAAAGTCGAGATAGCATAATAAAGTAAATAAGCCCCACCTAAAATTTTAATAATAGAAAAGAATTCACCAAATTGTGTCATTAAAGCCACTAAGCCAAATAGCCCTAATCCTGAATAAATGGCATTACCTAACACAACACCATAGCCACACGTTAAACCTGCCCGCTTCCCCGAACTCAATGTGGTTTGTACAACGACAAACAAATTCGCTCCAGGGTTAAGAAATGTCAATATAAACAAGAACAACGTGACAATAATGCTATGTAGAGGATCCATACGTTAGCCACCTATTAATTAGAAAGTTATAATTCACCTGAAACTTATCATAATGTTTAACACTATAACTCAAGCGTAAATTACTTTTCTTTTCTGACTTCACAAGCTTAACGAAAAATTAAGGTTTAACTTTGGTTTATGGTAATCAGCACTACGTTTCATTATGTTACCGGCAATGCTACTCAGGGAACATATGTATTTATGAGACGTTTTATTACTACTTCATCTTTACTATTTTTTTTATTTATTTCACCAATATCTAATGCAGAAAATATGCGTTTGAGTGTCACTCAACCACAAAAAACTCAATATGTAGACACACTTTCTTTGCCCGGTAAATTTGTGGCAAAAAATGAAATAGCAATTGGTTCACCACTACAGCAACAAATGGTCATTGATGTGTTTGTTGAAGAAGGTGAATCGGTTGAAAAAGGTCAATTACTTGCAACTTTAGAGTCACTAGTGCAAAGCGCCGCGGTCAAACAATTGCAAGCAGAGACTGAAAAAGCAAGTGCTTATATTAGGCAGCAAAAAGCCTTATCAGAACAGTCACAAAAAGAACTTGCTCGCTTAAAACCCTTGGCACGCTCTGGTGTTATTTCAGCTAATGATTTTGAAAAAGCCAAATCAGAAGCATTAGCCCAATCGGCTATGCTTGAAGCTAGCAAAGCAGAATTACGTCAATTGCAGGCACAGCTTATGAAAGAACAGAGCCAGCAAGATAAATCGCGAATTATTGCTCCTGTCGCGGGGGTGATCAGTGAACGCCATGCGATACGCGGTATGTTATCTGATAATCAATTGCTATTTAAAATCATTGAAAACGATGACATAGAATTTGAAGCACTGGCGCATGCCTCAGAGTTAAAACGCTTATCGTCAGTTGAGACAATTGTATTAACAACCTCAGATAAACAGCAGTTTTCAGGGAAAATACGCTATATCTCACCTAAATTAGACAGTATATCGCAGCTAGGGAAAATACGCGTTTCATTAGACTCCGACAAACCACATATTCAAATTGGTGAGTCAGGTGTAATGACGGTCAGTAATGCAGCAAAAATGCAAACTACTTTGCCTTACAGTGCGATTAGAACGCTTGATAATGGCGAACGGGTTATTTTCACTGTCGATAACAATGTCGTGAAATCGCAGAAAGTCACTGTTGGTAGAATACAGGCTGGAGATATTGAAATCCTTTCACCATTACTCGCTGACCTTGATGTTGTGACCAATGCGCAAGCGTTTTTAACAGAGAATGATACGGTTACACCAGTAAGGGCTAAGCCATGAAATTACAGCTATCGTCTTGGGCGATAACTCGCCCTATCCCGACTATTGTCATTTTTTTGGCGCTGACCATCGCAGGTATATTTTCATTTATTAATTTACCCGTGACTGCAAATCCTGTCATTAACTTTCCAATTGTCACCGTAACCGTTACTCAAGATGGCTCATCACCCACCGAACTTGAAAATGCGGTTACCAAACAAGTTGAACGTGCCGTTTCTGGTATTCCAGGTATTCGTCATATTTCATCTACTATTACTGAAGGTGTTTCAACCACTACCGTTGAATTTGATTTAAATATTGATTCATATATTGCGACCAACGATATTCGCGAACAAATTTCGCAAATTAGAAGTGATTTACCACAAACTATCGATGAACCGTTAATTAATCGTATTGATGTAGAAGGAGGGGCAATTTTACGTTATGCCGTTGCATCGGATAGTCAGTCAATTGCCGATTTGTCTTGGTTTGTTGATGATACAATTAGCAAACAACTTATTATGATCCCCGGCGTACAAAAAGTTAGCCGTTTAGGTGGTGCAGAAAGTGTTATACGTGTTGAGCCTGATGCAAATAAACTAGCTGCATTACAGCTTTCAATTGTTAGCCTTAATGAATTACTGCGCAGTGTGCATCAAAATTCAGCAGGTGGCTCATCTAAATATAACGCATTACAACACACCATCCGTGTGTTAGGCGAAAAGAATAATATCGATGAAATCAAAAATATCCAGTTACCTGTTGGTGAACAACAATGGATTAAACTTGATGAAATTGCGACCATTTATCATGGACAAAAAACCTCGAAAACTTTTTCCCAATTAAATGGGGCCGATGTAGTTGGTTTTGCGGTTTTTCGTGCGAAAGATTCGAGTGATACCGTAGTCGCAGCAGGTGTAGATAACGCAATTGCAGAGTTAAAACAAAAACATCCTGATATTGAGATTCAGCTGGTTTCTTCAACCGTCAAATATACCGAATCCAGTTATCATTTAACTATCCAAACGCTATTAGAAGGTGCATTCTTAACGGTCATCATCGTTTTCTTCTTTTTAAAGAGTTGGCGAGCCACCTTAGTGGCCGCAGTGGCTCTGCCTCTATCAATATTACCCACCTTTTTTATACTGGCGCTATTTGGTTATACATTAAATAGTATTACCTTATTAGCTTTAACGTTAGTGATTGGTATTTTAGTCGATGATGCTATTGTTGAAATTGAAAATATTCAAAAATATATTGAGCGCGGAGAACGCCCTTATTTAGCGGCATTAAAAGCATCAGATGCGATTGGTTTTGCCATTGTTGCTATTACATTAACGATTGTTGCCGTATTTTTACCGGTTAGCTTTATTGGTGGTTTCGTCGGTAAATATTTTGTTCCCTTTGGTATCACCGTTTCTGCCGCCGTATTGTCCTCTTTATTAGTGGCTCGGTTGGTTACGCCATTAATGGCTGCATATTTGCTATTACCCAGCAAAAGAACTATTACAGAACACACGACACCACAGTGGATTGTGAACTATACAAAGTTGTTATTGGCTACCTTAAAGCACCGTAAATTAGCACTTTCATTGGCACTGATGTTCTTAGTGGGTTCTGTTTCAACAGTCGCTTATTTACCTGCTGGTTTTATGCCTGAAGGTGATATTAGCGTTAGCCAAATTGAGGTTGAATTACCTCCAGGTACACCTGTCGAAGAAACACAGCAAGCTATTATTCATATGGCATCATTATTACACCAGCGAGAAGAGATTAAATCTATCTACACTATTGCAGGGATCAGCGACGATGCTGAGGGTATCGCTCAACATAAAGGCCAATTAATTTTAACGTTAACTGAACCCGATGAAAGGGAAATGTCACAAAAACAATTCGAAAACTCGATTGCACATTTACTTCAGCAAAGCCCTGACGCTCGTTACACTTTCAGTAATAGTGATGGCAATAAAGAGTTTTCACTCACCTTTACAGGTACAGACCCACAAGAACTAGAACATCAAATGCATATATTGCGTGACAGTATTGCTAAGATAAAAGGCATTAATAATGTTCGCGTGGTTAAGCCATTATTGCGTAAAGAGCTAATCGTTAAACCAATTACTCGCGATCTTGGCCGTACCGCCGTTAATGTCGATGAAATCGCCAATACTTTGCGTGTTGCTACAATGGGAGAAGCTAATTCACGAAGTGCGAAATTTAACTTACCGGAACGCCAATTAGCCTTACAGGTGATATTACCCGATTACCAGAAAGATGATGTCAACGTTTTGAATAATCTTTATGTACGCAATAACCAACAACAAAATATTCCTATAAAGTCGATAGCAAATATTGATTTTAGCGATGGCCCATCACAGATTGACCGTATCAATCGCTCCAGAAAAATGTCAATTGAGGGTAACTTAGAGGGATTAACCTTGGGTGAAGCGTTAGAAAGTGTCATGGCATTACCCGAATACAACGCTCTACCAACGAGTGTGACTCAATTAGAATATGGCGATATGGAATATATGAATGACATGTTCAATCGTTTTAGTACCACAATGCTATTTAGTATTTTACTCGTTTTTGCCATCTTAATTATTTTATTTAAGGATTTCATGCAGCCTATTACTATTTTAGCTGCATTACCCTTTTCCATTGGCGGTGCGATTATTGCTTTAGTGTTATATGGTGCCATGATTGATTTACCGGTGATTATCGGTATTTTGATGTTAATGGGGATCGTGACTAAAAACTCAATATTATTAGTCGAATTTATCTTAGAAAAAGAGCGTTCGGGCTTAAGCCGTGAATTAGCAATTGTCGAAGCCGGTCAAGAACGGATCCGCCCTATTATTATGACAACATTTGCCATGATCGCAGGAATGATACCATTAGTATTAACGACAGGTGCTGACGCAGGCTTTAGAGCACCAATGGCTGTTGCTGTCATTGGTGGGTTATTAAGCTCTACGGTATTGAGTTTATTATTTGTCCCCGTCATTTATAGCTTTATTGATGACCTAAAAAAGAAACTATTGCCGCTACTAGCGAAGTTTACATCCGTAACAAAAGCAGATCGTGATGTAAAACATTGGTAATAAATAAAAAGGGCTTAATTGCCCTTTTTATTTAAATAATTAGTAAAACAAATAATTTCTAAGTCTATTTATTTAATGTTCTATATTGGGTTTGTTCAATGACCCTATGAGCCTGCTCATTTTCTTGATTTGTGGTTTCTATCACTTTCATTTCACTACTGCCCGCAGGTAAGGCTCTATCTAATGTGAGCTCAGCATCTGACTTCGCAATAATATCTTGTAGTTGTTGATGTTGATGACACCAAATAGCATCAACATCATGATCACGTTGGGTATCGCGCTGCGAAGAAAATGCAACAGTACGTGCTTGAAAACGAGTTTGTTTCCCTCCAAGCTCCAAACCATAGCCAGGCGTAGCCGGATGAGTCACCACCACTTGGCCATTTGCTAGCCATGAGGCAACAGAACTATCACGCACTTCATAACCTAATTTGCTAAGCCCTTCAAGGACGATGGTACGCTGAGCTTGAGTGACAATTTGTTGTTCTAATTGCGCTATGGCGGCTTCTATTTGTATGATCAGTTGCTCAATTTGCATAATTGAAGCGCTTGATGATAATTGACTAGCTTGCTGGCTGAGTAAGGTGAATTCTGTGCTGTTAAAGCTATTGAGCTCATCACTAACTTGTTCTAACCGTTCCATCAGTTCAATACGTTTTTGACTGTCATGTAGCTGTGCGGCGATCGTCATGATCAATGAGTCCGCGCGAACATGGCGCTGGGTACCTTCAGGCATTAATTCAATTTCAGCTAACGTCTCTGAATAGCCTATAACTTGTTGTTCTCCTGCTAAAATCTTTACTTTTTCAATCATCAAAGCAATCTGTTCACACTGCATAGAAAACGGGGTTTGTGGAACTCTACTGTGCCAAAATACGTTCTTGCTATCGGACTGAGCTTTTAATTGTTTAAGTAACTCACTTTGATGCGTTGAAGGAATCCGTGCGAGATTTTCAATTAATGAAATTGCACGGAAAGTTAGATTGGCTAACTGTTCTTGATCTAATGAACTTGCTCGTTGCAACTCAGTCATTAACGCGGTTTCATTAGGAGCTTGCTGTTGTAGTAGCGTAATCAACCCTACAAGGTTGCGTTGTCGATGAAATTGACTACGAGCTTGCGCGGCTTGTTCTTCAATCACTTGCTCACGAATTTGACGCATTTCACCGTTAAGACTTGCAATAAAACTCTCCATTTTTTGATTAAATGAAATGAGTTCTCTCGATTTGAGTCGATATAATCGTTGGCTATGTTCCACTAACTTTCGATGCGCTGCGATGAATTGATCGGTTTTTGCATCTTTGTTATGTTGCTGTTCGTTGAGCTTTTGCCATTGTTTAAATACCCGATTCATGACTGCAAGTTGACGTTGGCAAAGGATTTCATGCCTTTCTCGTACTGAAATTTGATAAACCGCGGAGCTCATATTTAACCTATTTAATCATTAATGATGCTTGATGAATTGCTGCAACAAGTTGTTGTTGTGCCTTTTCTCGCTCGTAATACCATTCTCTCAGCGAGACACGATGGCGAGCCACTACAACACGTTTTAATACCCCTTCTCGCCAGAGTTCTCGTGAACGCGCACGCTGCAATAACATATGGTGTGGCATATCGCATTCTACCCCCAATAAAAATTGCCCAGTGGCTTCATTTTCAATTAAACAATCAAAATAAAATACCCCTACTTGCTCTGTAGGTGCAATTTTCCAACCTTGAGAACGAATAAATTGGGTGACGGATCCAACAAATGCATCAATCTCTACTTCGGGTTGCGTTTGTGCCGCTTGCGTATAACACATTCGATTGAGCAATTTACTGTTTTCTGCTTGCATTAATGGGTCACTCAAGTTTTTAGCGTAAGCTAAATAGCCTTGTAAATAATCACGTGGGATCTCAGGTTTCCGATATGTCGTGAGTAAATCTGAAATTTCATCGATTGGCATTGATGACATGATCACCACTTGTTGACGCGCCCGAGTGATCGCGACATTTAAACGCCGTTCGCCTCCAGTTTGCCCTAATACACCAAAATTACGCCTAAATGTTCCTTGTTGATTACGCCCAAATGTGGTGGAAAATAAAATCACATCACGCTCATCACCTTGGACGTTTTCGACATTTTTCACAAAAAATGACATATCTTCATCGTTGGTTTGGCGTTGAGCTTCTTCACTGTAGGCTTGATGAAATTGCTCGTCCACTAGCGCTTTAGCCCGAATATGTTGATTAATCAATTGAGCCTGTTTTTGGTTAAAGGTGACCACACCAATAGAAGGCCTTTCATTAAATGGGCGCAACCAAATTTGAGATAAGTGCTCTACAACTGCTTTTGCTTCATCTTCATTACTTTGATTAACATAAGTACCATTAACGGTGATCAATCTTAATGGTTTAACATCATTCACGATTTTAGTGGAGTGTTGGGCTGGGATATTCAACCGATTTTCATAGAATGCGTAGTTAGAGAAGTTAATCAATTCACGGTAGACTGAACGATAGTGAATATCGAGAGAATATACGGGTAATACCGTACGTGCTAGATGCAACAGATCAGGACAATCGCTAATTTGTCGGTAATTCCACTGCTCATCCGCTTGCTCTTGTTGATCTTCATCTTCATCATGTTCATCATCATCGGTGAGTTTTCCACTAAAAAATTTTGATGGTGGCATCTGTTTTTCATCACCACTGACAATCGCCTGCTTTCCTCTAAATAAGGTTGGTAATGCATATTCAATCGGCATTTGTGATGCTTCATCATAAATGACACTGTCAAACAGACCTGCTTTAAGTGGTAGAATCTGACTTGCTACATCCGGTGTCATCAACCAAACTGGACGCAATTGCATTAATCCAAGCTCACATCCTTCACTAATAAATTCACGAAGACGCCTAGCTCTCGGTCCTGTTAGACGTGTAATTGCTTCCCATTCACGGCGGCTAGCTAACATTAATGTATCAATATTGAGAGTTAACGCTTGCTTATTATGCCGTTGTAATTGATTTTGCAATTCAGCGAGTTGAGCAATCTGTTCTGTGACTTGATTATTATCTAAAGAAAGTACGGGTGATCGGGTTTCAATTTTATTTTTAGCCGATAACAAAAAGGCATGTTTAACCGTATTGGCTAATTTACTTACCCAATGAGAAGAGTGATCAGCCTCAATCAACGGTCGTAACAAAGCCAATATTTGCCAATTTGCTGGTGAAAAATGCGCGGTTTCAGCCCTAAATTTTTGAAATCGAGCTAGCTCAGGTAACGCTTTTTTTAACTGTTCAATAGCTGTCGCTAATGAGTTCCCCGTCATAATAGCATCTTTAAATTGTTGCCAATAAGTTACTGTTAATACAGGTTTTAGCCTATCCAAAATAGCTAAGCTGTTTTGCCTTGCTTCCGCTTTGTCGATAGCCGCTTCTACTTCGCGGCATTGCTGCATAAATCCAAGTCGTTGCAGTTGAACAATGGCCGATAAAAAATGTTCTGGTTGTGGATAATTTGCCAAAGTGGCCGCATTTTGTTCAACTTGTCGAAGCTGTTCAATTAGCGAGCTGAGGGTTTTCTGCCATAACTGTATCGCTGGATTTAGTGGCTCAATGTGTAATTGATGGTAGATAGGTAATAGTTCTTGATATAACAGGCGCCATTGTTGCTCGGTATTAATCGTTTTTAATAAACAATCAAACTTAATAACACTACTGTTCATTCCACTGGAAGCAACGAATTGAGCGAGTTTGTTTTTTCGACTGTAATAGAAAGGATTTAAAAAACGTAGAAATGAGCCGTGTAATTTCTCCGAAATAGCACGTGACAGCTGAGATAATGTTAAATTATCCAATGATGCCAATAGCGAAAAATAATGAGATTCTGTTCCTGTGGTATCAATGCTGCTTAAGCGGTTATTTAGCTGTATTAATTGCTCTATCACCGTAGCACCAATGGTTTGTTTACCCTGCTCATTTAAAAACAAGGTTAGCCACTGCGAAAAGTCGTGCCATTGATCGGGGGTCAATAAAGCAAACTGTTGTTTGCACTGCTGGTAAGTTGTTCGATGATCTAGCAATAGCTCTATATTTATTTGATGTTCAATGCCACTCTCAGTGCTTAAACGCTGAGTTTCTGCCGCGATAAACAATGGAAAAGTCTGCTCAAACAAGCGGTATTCTGGATCATCAAGGTTAAATTGCGCTATTCCATTCAATGGACTTTGCTCATAATTTAATGCAAACCAGTTAGGGGCATGAATATTAATATCATTGATAAATTGAGTGATACTGTTTTTGTTTTGTAAGACTAAAACAGATTGTATTTGATCAATATCCAGCAAATAACGTTCGGCTTTATCAGCAACCAATAACCCTGATAATACCTCTTTATATGACAATTTTAATTGGTCATCAGCGGTATACATTGCCTGATAATATTCATCAAGCGTATTTTCACACTGTTCAAGTGTTTGATTAACTTGCCGACGTTGATTGCGCCAATCATCATCGTGTAACTCGGTTGCCAATTTAACCCATAATTGTTCAAGTTGTTCTCGAACTGCCTGAATAACTTCTCGTGATTTCTGATTTTGATTAATCATTAATACACGATCTGCCAATCCACTAGCAACTAAGCGTTTATAAACCACCTCTAATGCAGCGGGCTTTTGACAGATAACTAATGCCGTTTTCTGACGACCAATAGCATCAGCAATTAAGTTGACAATCGTTTGGCTTTTCCCTGTTCCCGGAGGGCCTTCAATTAATAGTCCGGTTCCTTGGCGAGCAGCCTGTACTACCGCCTCCTGAGACGGATCTGGCAGTGATAAAAAGTATTGGTCTTTAGTTTGTTCCTGTCGTGCCCCATCTATACTTTGTTGCTCATTGAGGTTGAGCATGGTGGCTAGTGCTGTTTGATTAATACTTTGTGAAGTAATTAATTGCAAATCACTGCTGATGGCTTGCCCAATAAATGAAGTATGGAACAACACCGCCGAGCAAATAATTTGTGCACTGTTTTCGGGTACATTTTCAGTAATAGAGGGTAATGGTGATAAATTAAATTCTCTCACGGGCAAAAGCCCATTGAGCATTGTCATTGTTTCTTCAACACTTAAGGCGGCTTGCGAAAGAATATTATCTAACGCGTCTTGCCATTCACTCACTGCGGGGATCCCAACAAAATTAGCCAGCGCTGGGTTAATGCGGACCGCTGCTCTATCATTATCAAAAGCGAGTTGGACAGGTCCTCGTTGTAATTCAGAAGATAAAATAGATACGGGCCATAAAAATAATGGCGCAATACGTGGTTTGATTTTATTGGGTTGGGTATTCAGGAGTAAAAATGGAAAACCTAAATACATGCCATTGATACCGGTGTCTCTTTGGTACAATTGCGTATCTGATTGCAATGCCCACAAACGTGAATTAACGCCTTTACGCTGTAACAACAAATCACTATCAATCGTGATTGCACGGCTTTTCCGATTAATTAAATGCTCTAATAGCTTATCAGCACCTTGGTGTGAGCTCGTGCACTCAGTAAGGTCAACCCGACCGGCTGTAGCCGTTAAACGCATACGGACAAGGTTACCACGTTGGGTAACAGAGGTGAGTTTTTGTGCGAAAAAGCCAAGAACCTCAAGGATATACTTCTGTGATTCTGGAACTTGCCATTGCTCAATTGGGACGGCTAACATCAGCAAAACCTGCGGGAGTGGCAAGCGACGCGTTAATAAAAAAGTGTCAGCCCACTGATCAATATCCATTACACCGAGTCGTTTAAAACCATCTAATCGTTCTGCTAATAATTGAAATAGCTCATTACGTGGTAAAAGCAACTGCTGCTTAGCCACTTCATGGTCAAAATGGGCAATATCATATTGTGTAGCCAATTTAGCCGCATCACTTATAATAGTGTCTACCGCAATAAACTGCCCAATATCAGCACTGAGTAGTAAAATATAATCATCTTCTTGTGGCTTTTGTTTACCAATGAGTACCCTTAAACTGTCGTTATGTGTATCAGGGAATTGCTGATGAAAAATATCCCAACGCGCCATTAACTGACTGGTAGAACTAATTAATAAATAGAGTTTTAAGCTTTCTTCATTGAGTGGGATTTGCTGTTGTTCTGCGCGCAGGCGGATCCTACATTGACGATGAAAAAGTTGAACCAGCCAATGTTGCTCGTCTATCGCTTGAAGTTGATTTGCTAATGGCTCACTAATTAATTGGTAACCCAACATTGGGTTGTCTAGTAGCCATGCTGGTGTGATAATTTCACCTTGAAAAACAAACGGAATATTTGGATTCAAAATCCGTAGCGCTAAGGCCAATTTTAGGTCAGGAATAATTTCTGTATTATTCATTAAACGCTGTAATTGCCCTAATACACTGCCCATTTGGTCAAATTTACTTAACCATGACGTGATTTCTCCACGGGTTAACAAGTCAATCGCATCGTCCCAATGCGCTTGTTCCGCTGCAACCAACGCAAATGTTTCTGGATGACTGAATTGGTATCCTGCGAATGACAAGTTATGTACTTGTTGCTGTATGTCGCTATTGAGCAATTCAGGAGCTTGGACAGGACGACCTTGTAACCAAGCTGAAACTTGAGGCCACTGCCAACGTGAAAAGCGATCTCTATTTAATAAACCACGTAATAAGAGTTGAGTACGGTCATCCAATTCACTAGGGAGCTCAATACCATTCGTCATGACATGAATCAGAAATGCATTATCATGGATATGATCAAAACATTTTCCACGGGTTAATTGCTCCAGCAAAATAATCCCTAAGCTCCACCAATCTGATGCGGCGCAAACCCCTCCTGCTAAGGTTTCTGGAGCGGTATAACGTGAAATATCTAATGGTGAGACGATATCAAGATCAAATTCAGACAAGCTTGCTGAACCATATTCTATAATAACAATATCGAGTGGTTCACGACTGCGTATTAATAGGTTAGAAGGCCTTAAAGCACGATGACGTAATCCATGTTCAGCAAATGTGGCTAATGCAGTTCCCAGCTCTTCAACTAATTTAGGAATTTCATCAGGCCGCCAAAAATCCCCTTGTTGGATAAATTGGCTAAGTGAGCCACCGGTTAACTGTTCAGTGACATGCCATGCTCTATTTTCCCATCGCCCTGTTTCATAAAACTGTGGCACATGCTCAGTGGGAATGAGTTTGAGTACTTGGTAAATCGCCGGATCAGGCTCTTCCCCCTTTTGGTACAGCGTTAATACACCAACTTGCCCTGTCAGCTTATTTGTGACAGTGTAACGCTCACGCGCGCTATCAATTTCATTAATACGTTGATCTAGACGCCAGTCATCTATATATCGGTGAGAAGTTATCTCTTGTTGCTGCTCGCGACTATCATTGGATAACGCTGCATCAGCACCGCATTGTAGGCAAATAAGATCACTGGGGTCCATTGGATGACCATTGACGCAAACTATCGCGTCTGGTGTCGATACATCGACAACCTTATCGCCCGCTGAAATGTGATCGCCGGTAACTTCGCTTTGCTGTAATGGCGGTTGCCAACTTTCATCCTGAATGGTTTCAAGAGTAAGATCCCAACCACAAGGTTGATGATTAATTTGCCCCTCACAAAAAATCTCCGTTAATGGGCGTTTTGTCTGGCAATGAGGGCAAAAACGTATCATGGTCATCCGCTATTCCGATCCACTTATTTTTTAAGTTGTTTTAAAGGTTGTTCTTTTTGTTCAAGCCATGATTGTAAATAGGACATGTCATGGCGCTGGGGGATCCCCAGTAAAAAAATACGACCTGTTTCATCTACGGCGAGATCAAGCGCTTTATGAGAATCTATTAACTGAGTATCGTATTGAGAGAAACGTTGTTTTCCCAATGATGTGAGACAATGCAACTGTTGGTTATCACTTCCTCTCAATGCCAATGTTTGTGGCGCGCTTTCTTGATATGGTCCTGTGATTAACGCATCAATCAACCCATTCATATCTAAAATGTCTTGATGAATATCATCCCATTCATAACCGCTATAAACTAGAATGTCACCCTGAAAATCTTGCCGTAATTCTGTTAATAAACATTGCAAGGCATCTCGTTGCTCAAATGGTTCTCCACCTGAAATGGTGATCCCATCCGCCTCTTGTAACCATGGTTTTAATTGCTGCATCAAAACCGTAATATCAATACCACTTTCTCGCCGATGCCAAGTGTCCGGTGACATACATCCTTTGCAATGTATAGAGCAGCCTTGAACCCATAAGCCAATACGTTGACCGGGCCCCAAAGTCGTGACAGGAAAATGAATTCGTGAAAGACTGATTTTTGTCATTTATTATTACGCCATCGGTTGTAGTAATATACGCGTTGATTCACCTATCTCTATATCTGTTATTTGATAAGCGCTATTCTCCACCAACTCGCTGTCAAAAATGGCTCGTGATAATGGATTAATTAAATACGCTTCTAATTGATTGCGTATACCGCGCCCACCATTCGATAAATCAGCTAAACAACGTGTTTTTAGTCTCTCTTTTGCCTGTTGGGAAATAACAATGTTTAATGACTGTTTTTCCAGACCTAATAGAATGTTATCAACCATTTGTTCAAAGATTTGCTCTGCCACATCTGGGCGAATAAAATCAAAAACAATGATATTTTCACCGATACGGTTTAATAATTCAGGCCGGTTGAGCACTAATTTGAAATGTCGCTCAATCTCATTTTTTACATTGCGAGTCACTGTTTCAAATGGTTCATGGGGTTGCACATTAGCAACGCGTTCCCCATTAGCATCTAAACGATAAATACCGAGGTTGGAAGTAAAGATGATCAGAGATTCAGAGAAATAAACGCGATCTCCCCGCCCTGAAGTTAAAACACCATCATCAATAATTTGTAAAAACTTATCCATTAGGTGAGGATGTGCCTTTTCAATCTCATCAAATAGCACAACACTAAAAGGTTTTTCTCTGATGGCATTGGTTAATTCGCCACCTGAATCATAGCCTACGTAACCAGGAGGAGCACCAATCAAACGTTGATCTGCATGTTCGGCACTAAACTCTGACATATCAAAACGAATATAAGCACTCTCATCGCCAAATAGCAGTTGAGTTACTGTTTTGGCTAATTCCGTTTTACCAACCCCTGTTGGTCCCGCCAAAAAGACAACCCCTCTAGGACGGCCGCCTTTATGACCACCAACCCCTGTCATCGCGCGTTTGATAATATCGAGTAAATGGGTGACTGCATGCTGTTGCCCTTTAACCCTGCGTTGGATCATTTGTGGTGCATGACGAATTTTTTGTTTATCGATTTTTTTCCATGGATCTTCGGTAATACCTACTTTATAGCGACGTACGGCATCACTAATACGCACAGCGTCAACTTGCTCAATGCGCGCAAGCTGAATGATCGCAGTTAAATCAAGTAGCAGTAGACCTTCGGTTTCATCGATAAAATCATTAAGTAAACGCTGTTTTTCGCTTTCCTCAATATCGCTAAAATTTGCTAGCGAAGACAATAAATTTGGCGCGAGTTGTCGGCGAACTTGGCTATCTGGCTTAGCCACCGAAATAGCGCGCACTCGTGGATTGTTGACTAAGAACCAATCAGGTAAATCCGTTTCCTTTTCCACAATCCAAAATAAGCTATTAAAATAAGGTTGATTTTTTTCGCCTGCTGGACGTGCTTTTGCTTGATGGGATACCACTAAAGCTCGAGTAAATAAACTGTGCTCTGCTGGCGTCAAATTAGCGCGGTGGGAAATTAAACATGAGGCGAAATCAATGCAAAGTGCTATCGGCTGTTCAGTACAATTTACCCATTTATCCAGCACTTGATTGAGGATATCTATTCCTCCTGCGGAATACCCTTCAGTGGGTGTTAACCCCAGTTTTTGCATGAGTGCCATCCCTGCCTCAACCTGTTTGGCTGGGTTAGCCACCCATTGGAACCCCAATAAAGGGGTATAGGTAATAATATGCGCGTAGCCAGCCTCAAATAAACTATTAAATAAGGATTGATTAAACGGTAATGGTGTCACCACATTAGGAGCAACTTCGCTTGCCTGAAGATCACGAACGTTGCCAAATAATACAAATTGGCTTTTTAATGGTATAAATCTCAGTAAATCGCGTAACCAACGTGGTTTTTGAAAAGCAGTTTCCATGACATCCTTTACCTTACATGAGCATTTTATTCAAGTTTACCGTAAATGTTCGATAAATAGCGCATTTATCTATAACAACAACCAATAATCTGAACATTCTCATTACATTTGGTTATTCATTCATCTTTGTGTTTAATATTTCTATATTCCATTGTAATTTATAAGCAATCAATCGCCTTAATTTACCCTAATATTGAATAAGTGAGCCGAGATGTCCCCTTCATTTGAAACCTATTTGCATCCAACGTTATCCAACTGTTCTATCACGACTAATCCACACAACATGGATATTACAGCCATTCATCAGTTTTTAACTCATTCGACTTGGGCTGCGGGTATTTCCCGTGAAACTGTGCAGTTATCTATTACCAATAGTTTATGTTTCGGATTATTTAAAGATGATAAGCAAATTGGATTTGCGAGGTTAGTGACTGATTACGCAACATTTGGTTATTTATGTGATGTATATATTGTAGAAGAATGGCGTAATCATAAATTGAGTCGTTGGTTAGTTGAATGTTGCCAACAACACCATGTTACTCAGCGTTTACGACGTATTATGTTAGTAACTTCGACTGCTTCTTGGCTTTACGAAAAAGTCGGTTATCGCCCAGTTAAGCAAGAGAATTTTGTTTGGCAAATTGTTCGGCCAGATATATATAAGCAGTAAATAGATTTAACTGGCCGAATAAAAAAAAGTAATGTGAGATCATGTTAGATAATATGATTAAGTATCACTTTTATAATTTTTCATCTAAAAATAACCTTCGAAATGTGCCGCTAATTTATATAAAGTTAGCATATTGAATCAATAACACTCTCAACTATTTATTAGTATGTTGTTTTCCAGCTCAACTATCATGGTAGTTGAAGCTATTTCTACCATCGAAAACACTAAATATAATAATCCAGAAAATTTATTTATATCGAATGAATATCATTAAAGATATTAAGTAATTGCAATTTCAATAATATATCCCTTATAGTGTTATCAGGTTGTTAATTAATTATATCCATCAGCATTATCGGTTGTTATGCCATTTTTTATCAAAAAATAAATTTATATCAGCTATTTATCCTTGTTCAGTATGGATGTTTAGTCGCGCCTCTATTTTATTATTTAAGTACTAGGGGCTGTTAATAGTTTACTCGTGATACTTCAAGTTGCTGCATTGACGATGTTCACTCGCACTAGTCATATCCTTATGTATGCGCCTAGTGACTTGTTTACTTTTTGCCTAGCTGTACTTCGAATTATCTAGAGTAAAGATTAAATAAGGAAGCTCTATGAATTCAACATTATCTTTAACGCAAAAATTACTCAGTTTTAATACTATTAATCCCCCCGGCAATGAAGCCGAATGTATGCAGTTTCTTGCGGATTATCTGAAGCACAAAGGTTTTGAAACGAAACTTCATTCATTTGGTGAACAACGCATGAATCTTCTAGCGTGGATCTCAGGTTCAAAGGCTGGTAAACCATTGGGTTTTACTGGACATATCGACACCGTTCCTTTAGGCAAAACACCTTGGAAGTTTGACCCATTTGGTCACGATATTCACGGAGACAAGCTCTATGGACGCGGAGTCAGCGATATGAAGGCTTCTATAGCTGCGTTTATCATTGCCTGTATACAGCAGCAAGCCGCTTTGCGTAACAGTACAGGGGTAGTGCTTTATTTAACCGGAGGTGAAGAAACGGGTTGTGATGGCGCAAAAGCACTGCTAGCTGAAGAACACGTTCCTGAACCCGGCGCCTTAATTGTGGGCGAACCAACGAATAATTATCCTATTATCGGTCATAAAGGTGCTTTATGGTTACGCTGTGCTCTTAAAGGCAAAACGGCTCATGGCTCAATGCCTTCTTTAGGGATCAATGCCATTTATTTAGCCGTTGATGCATTAGGCAAAATAAAAGATCATTCTCTAGGTACTCCTCACCCTTTAATGTCTTCACCCACTATGAATGTAAGTCGAATTCAAGGTGGCGAGAATATTAACTCTGTCCCTGATTATGTTCATTTCGATATGGATATTCGCAGTGTCCCAAACTTACCACATCAGCAAATATCGCAGCAGCTGGCCGCCCTTTTAGGGGAAAGCGCTGTATTAACCACATTGGTTGATTTGCCTGCTGTAT
This sequence comes from Providencia sp. PROV236, assembly GCF_033676985.1. Lineage (NCBI taxonomy): Bacteria > Pseudomonadati > Pseudomonadota > Gammaproteobacteria > Enterobacterales > Morganellaceae > Providencia > Providencia sp. PROV236. The sequence goes on from NZ_CP096297.1 coordinate 2,264,178, forward strand.
TAACCGATGAAAAGCACACTTGGGTTCGTCAAGTTTATCAACATTGCCAAGCCCTACACCAACAACCTTTAGAAGCAAAAACAATGCCTTATTTTACCGATGCCTCGTTATTAGTCCCCGCATTAGGTAATCCCCCTTGCATTGTGTTAGGTCCGGGTGAACCTGAACAAGCACATCAAACGGATGAATATTGCTCTATCGTTAAAATGGAGGCGGCTAAGACACTGTACAGCAAAATTATTTCTGATTGGGCTTCAGCTTGAAGAATGGGTAAATAGCAATCATCAATGCGCAGTACGTACTCCAATTCTTTAGTCAACATAAGTAAAATAAACGAGGAGTCGTTACATGTACCAAAATACAGTAGAAGTCGAAACTATTACCAGTCAGGGCGCTATTTCTGACAAAACCTACAATAAGTTATATTGGCGTTTACTGCCTTTTTTAGCGCTGTGCTATATGTTTGCTTATATTGATCGCATTAATATGGGCTTCGCTAAATTACAGATGCAGGATGCGATTAACCTTAGTGATGCTGCATATGGTTTAGGTGCAGGGATCTTCTTTCTTGGTTATGTACTGTTTGAAATACCAAGTAATCTGTATTTAACTAAGATCGGCGCAAAAAGAACATTTGTCCGTATTATGATCTTATGGGGGCTAACATCTGCGTCCATGATGTTTGTCTCTTCTCCAACAATGTTTTATATATTACGTTTTTTACTTGGTGTTTTTGAAGCTGGCTTCTTCCCTGGTGTGATTTTCTATCTGACATTATGGTTTCCAGTTCAACGTATGGCATCTGCAATGGCATTACTTATGTTAGCAGCCCCAATTGGCAGCATTATTTGTGGCCCGTTATCAACATGGTTAATGACTCACTTTCATGGTGTCAATGGATTACAAGGTTGGCAATGGATGTTCATGTTGGAAGGCTTACCGTGCGTTCTTCTTGGTATTTGGGCTTGGTTCTATATTATAGATAAACCAGAGCAAGCTAGTTGGTTAACCAAAGAAGAAAAACAAGAACTTGCCTTTTCAATCTCCCAAAAACAGCAAAGCGTTATCAACCATGCATCGTTTTTAACTGCCATTAAAACACCACTTACCTATGCATTAGCTATTCTATACTTTTGTATTATGTGTGGTATTTATGCGATCAGTTTCTGGTTACCAACTATTTTGCAGTCACATGGCATTACTGATCTGATTGATATTGGTTTATATTCAGCTCTGCCCTATATTGCAGCCTTATTCAGCATGGTGATCTTATCCAAATCATCGGATATACGCCAAGAACGCCGTTTGCATGTTGCTATCCCTGCTCTCGTTGCGGGCCTTGCTTTATTTGCCTCTAACTATATGAGCAATTTTTTTCTGGCGATATTATTGCTAATTATTGCAACAGCATTAGTCTGGACAGCTTATACCATCTTTTGGTCTATCCCGTCTAAATATATGCAGGGAACTGCCGCTGCTGGTGGTATAGCTATGATCAATACCATTGGGTTATTTGGTGGCTTTTTAAGTCCTTATGTCTTAGGGTGGATCAAACAAACCACAGGCTCACTCACTTATGGCTTAATTTTAATGACAGTATTACTATTAATTGCTTCTGTGATTATGTTTAGCCAACGAAAAGTTTAACTTTAATGATTATTTAAATAGATGTTGAGAAGTATAGAATTACAACATCTATTTAGAATCCCCATTTCACTCTCACCGCAATTAAAACAAGATATCATTTAATATATTCTTCCAGTCTTATAAATGGTTTTTATTATAAATTTAAATATTATCTTCAGTTTTTGTTATTAAAACCATTATCAATGTAATTAATTGTAATTATGGCATTAATCTATTGCGCTTAGTGTTATATCCAAGGTTTATACTATCATTAAATTAAACGCAGGAGGATTAGACCATGTCATTTCTCAGTTGGTTATTTGGCTTCAATAGAAAATCACGTTACTCCAACTATAATCGCTATTCTAAACATGGCGGTTACGCTAAACACGGTAGGCATCATGGACAATATGAATATCAAAACTGGGATGTTAACAGATCAGAACAACCCCTAATACAATGTAGGCAATGCCAATCTATTTTAAATAAGAATGCGAAATTCTGTAGTGAATGTGGTCTATCGGTATAAACAAAAGCGCCTCTCATTAAGGTACGCAAAATGAAACTATCTTTTTTTTACCAATTTAATCACTACCCATTGTATATGAAAAATTTTATTGCTTCGCCAACTAAAATGGGAACGTTATTACCCTCTTCACCTTGGCTATGCAATAATATTCTCAATAATATAGATTGGAAAAATAGCTATAAAATAGTGGAAATTGGCGCAGGCAACGGCGTTATTAGTCAATATATTTTACAACGTATGTCTTCATTAGCCAGTTTAGATCTCTATGAAATTAATAACGATTTCATTAAGATCCTCAATCAAATAGATGAGCACCGAATAACCGTACATCATCGTTCAGCAGAATATTTATTCGGGGACTATGACATTGTTATTTCAGGGCTCCCTTTTCGTTCATTAAGCAAGAAAACAGGTATGAAGATCCTGAAAAATACCCGAGAACGATTACTGAAAAATAATGGCAGTCTGATATTGTTTCAATATACAAAAGGTTGTGAATCTATGTTTTCACGTTACTTTCATTTTACCAAAGAAAGGGTTTACCTTAATGTTCCACCCGCTTGGGTCTATACTTGTAAGCCTAAGTTAGATTAAGAGTTAAACCATGAATAAATATACAATGTCACCTTAAAGTGGCTTTTAAGGTGACATCAATCTTTTATTGTGCAGATAAGGTTTTCCTTCGTTGCAATAACCATTTATCTAATTCATTGGCAAATTGTTGGCGATCTCGTTGATTTAAACTTGCGGGTCCACCCGTTTGAACACCACTCGCCCTCATCGTATCCATAAAATCTCTTATTGTTAAACGTTCTCGAATAGTCGCTTCATTATAACGTTCCCCTCGTGGATTCAAGGCGATAGCCCCTTTTTCCATCACCTCAGCGGCCAAAGGAATATCCGCAGTGACGACCAAGTCCCCCTTCTGTGCACGACGTACAATTTCATTATCTGCAACATCAAACCCAGCGGGCACTTGTAGGGTACGTAAAAAAGCCGATGGCGGTACACTTAAACGCTGATTAGCAACGAATGTTATCTGAACTTCTTCGCGATCAGCCGCCCGATACAAAACCTCTTTGATGACTTTTGGACAAGCATCCGCATCAACCCAAATAAACATCAAGTTACTCCATAACAATTAAAATCGTGTTTTACCACTGAATAATAACAATTTGATTGCTCTTGATTTTAAGCTATTTTTTCCATCACTAAAATAAAAACTGATTGAAAGCTAGCATTCAGTGTAAATTCTTTATTATCAATAAGATCACAATAGCTTAAACTACTTCTTTCTCACTCACAAATCATGTTTTAATATCTAAATGACTTCTTTCATTAACGATGAGAGAAGTCATCATTGATAGCACAGTTTATTACTGTGCTATCACGAACTACAGTAATTGCTTAAATGTAGAAATAAACTTATCAACATCTTGCTGAGTCGTTGACCATGAAGTACACAGACGTAAACAGCTTAGCCCATCATCTGGCTCACAAATTTTGCGTAGTGCATAGTGCGCCATTAATTTTTTAGCTAATTCATCAGGAAGGATCACAAAAATTTGATTTGACTCAGGTGGAGCAAGGAAACTAAATCCTTTTTGTTCGAATAAGCTCACCAACTGTTGGGCTTTATCATTAACATATTTCCCTAATTCAAAAAATAAATCATCGGTAAAAAGTGCATCAAACTGCGCGGCTAATAACCAACCTTTGGCTTGTAATGCCCCTTTCTGCTTGATAGAAAAACGAAAATCAGATTTTAATGCAGGATGTAAGATAACCAATACCTCTGCGGCAAACGCACCAATTTTAGTACCGCCGATGTAAAACATATCGGTAAGCTGTGCAATATCTTCGATCGTCAAATCACTTTCTTTCGACATTAAACCAGATGCAAGGCGCGCACCGTCCATAAACAGTAATAACCCATGTTTATTACATTCCGCTTTCAGTGCTTGTAACTCTTGTTTACGGTAAACGGTACCAATTTCCGTTGAGTTGCTGATGTAAACCAATTTAGCTTGAACGGAATGTTCATCAGTATGCTCTGACAAAATCGCTTGGATATGCTTCGGCTCTAATTTTCCTGATCCAGAACTCACTGTAATCACTTTATGCCCAGTTGCTTCAATGGCTCCTGTCTCATGAGTTGCAATATGACCCGAGTCGACTGCAATTACAGCTTGATGTGGGCGAAGCACATGAGAAATCGCAGTTAGATTAGTGATTGTCCCACCATTAAAAAAGTGGAGATCCGCATCGTTGCGGCCGATCCTTTTCTTGATGTTATCTGTGATTTGCTGTGTATATTTATCCGTGCTATACCCGTCAAAACGTTTTCCGACTAAATCGTTTAATACTTGCATAACCCTTGGGTGTGCTATTTCGTTATAATCATTTTGAAAGCTATACATTACTATTCCTACTAATTAATATAGATTATTATTTATATTCGAATACTGCCCCATCTTCAATCAATCGATTGATATTGTTATTTTTAATTTTTCGTAGGATGTTTTAATAACGATTAGAAGGATGTTACTGGCTGCGCCGGAAAGTCAGGTTAATACGGCATTCCCCCAATACTGGGTGGCTACCTGCTTTTATGCTACGTATTCCATGGTAATTTAAGCGTGATTTTCCTCCCCAAACAACAACATCACCATGCTCTAATAAAAATACTTTTTTCGGTGCATCTCTGGTCAAGCCACCGAATTCAAACATTGCTGGTAAACCTAAAGAAAATGAAACGATTGGCTGTGAAAAATCAGTTTCATCTTTATCTTGATGCAAAGACAATTTAGCCCCAACGCCATAGCGATTCACCAAACAAGCATCAGGAGAGAAATGCTCAAATCCAACACTATTAGCGGCTTGTTGTGCCAATTCAAAGAAAATAGCCGGCATTTTTGGCCATGGTGATTGAGTGATAGGATCATCCATTTGATAGCGATACCCATTGAGATCGCTCACCCAGCCCCAAGATCCACAATTAGTCATTGATGCTGACATTGAATAACCACCGGGTGTTAGCATATGTCGAAATGGAGACTGTTGTATGACCTGCTCTAATCCAACGAGCAGTTCTTGCCCATTCCCTAATAGATACCCTTTCAATAACCAAGCATCTTCAGCCATTAGCAAAGTATTTTCTTCATCTGAAAACAACATACCAACTCCAAGAAAATTAAAATCCGCGCAATAGTGTTAAACATTATGACGTTTTTTGACAGATGCCATTGTCCATTCATGCAAAAATTATTATTTTCAATGCAATCATATAAAAATTAATAATTTCAATAATTGTTCAATTAACTCGACTTTTATCTACAAACAAATCTGTTTTTGATCAAATAAGGTCAGTGTTAGGATGTTATTAATCATACCGCGATATTTTATAAATATAGGACTTTACCTTTACATGACAAAATATCCTTACAACCTAGCTTTAGCTTTGCTCGTTTTTAGCTCATCCACATATGCGCTGCCCCTTCAACATAATGGTTTTTTACTTGATATCGAGCCTGATACCTTAAAAATAACGCACAAAAATGCGCTTATTAATGGGGGGATGCCACAAACTACGGTGGAAAAACTTAATACCAGTACAGATACAGCTCAGTGGTATTGGCCTGATAAACAAATGCAAGTCACCGCTCATCTCGAAAATCAGCAATTACGATTGCATTTTCAAACTTCAAAACAGCAAAAATTAGATTGGTATCAACTTCCTAAATCTGTTTCTGCACTCTATCTACCTATCGGTGAAGGTAGCCACGTTCCTATCAACAACTCAATTTGGCGGCAATATTTAATTAATGAACAAAACGAGATTGATACCAATTATGATCTTAAATTACCGCTATGGAGCCAACAACAAAATCAAGTATATAGCTGGCTGCTTATCACTCCATTTAGCAATAAAATTACCTTTTCTGAGCAAGCTAATCAATTGCAGATGTCATCTAGTCATTTATTTGACCAATTTAACCTTACTCAACCATTTGAAGTCATTCTTTCTATTGGCGAAAGTCCAATAGATGGTGCATTGGCTTATCGGCGCTATTTAGAATCGATAGATGAAATTAAAACCTTGCAACAAAAATTCCTTAATATCCCAGATGGCAATAAATTGATTGGTGCCTCTCATGTCTATATTTGGGGTAAAGGTTTATTGGATCAACAAGACATTAAAAACTGGTCAGGTTTAAATGAATATTTGCAATCACCTAAAGGTAAATCCATTTGGGATGCTCTTGATAAAGATGCACAACGTGCATTCAAAAAAATCAAACAATCTCCCCCTGAAAAATGGCAACAACCTTATTTAGTTAGTGCTCTTAATGAAGCTTTTAAAGTTGTCGTGCCTAATCCTAAAACGCCTGAAGACAGTGATTTCTTACTCTATCAACAAATTCAAGCACAAAAGATAGAACACATGGTGTTAAAACAACTTGGACCATGGCTAACTGGCAATGAAAATTGGGGGCAAGGTTTATCCATTCCACTAATCAATCAGTTGAACCTTCATGGATTACCTAAGTTATGGCTAGGTGTTGATAATTGGTCAGTGACTTTTTACCAGCCTGAAGCCGTTGAGCAGGCAGTAAAATTGGGTTACTTGATAGGAGCTTATGACTCATATGACACCGCGATCCCTATCGGAGTCAATGAGCATTGGCTAACCGCGCAAATTCCTACTGTTTTGCGACAAAAATGTGCCATCGTGCAACAAAATGGACAAAAAAGCCCTGGCTTTGGGGGAAAAGGCTATTACTTAAATCCAAACTGTATGCAAGATTATTCACAAACGCGTATCAAAGCGTTACTTGAACTGTCGCACATCAATAGCTTATTTCTCGATGTCGATGGCACCGGTATGGTGGTCAATGACTATAGTGATATTAATTCTATGAGTGCCGAGCAAATGACAGCTGCACGTAATGCGCGATTAGGTTGGATTGAAAAAACGCTTCGGATCCCATTAGGTTCAGAAGATGGTAATGCGGTGACCGCTAAACATCTTATGTTTGCTCATGGAATGGAAACATGGGGTTTTGGTTGGGGCGATAAAAGCATCCATAAAGATAAAAATTCACCTTATTATTTAGGCGCATGGTGGCCTGAAAGTGAGCCAGCTGTTTTTTTTAATAAAGCTAAGTTAAAACAACCCTATTTAACCGTTGAGTTTGATCCGCGTTGGCGACTGCCGCTCTATCAAACAGTATTTCACGACGCAATTATTAGCACACATCACTGGACATTTGATAACCTCAAATTCCCTGAAGTACAAACGACTAGAGAGTTATTAAGCCAATTATATAATACAGCGCCTTTATATAATTTAAGTCGAGGGACGATTAATCAGCGGCTCCCCGCAATGCTCAAATCCGATAGTGTTTTTCGGCCTATACACCAAGTATTATGGGATCAAAAACTAGTCGGATTTACATGGCTCGATAAAGAAGGTTGGGTACAACAAACCACCTTTAGCGATGGTTCAGTGATTATCGCTAATTTTGCCGATAAACCATTTAATGATGTGCCACCTCGTTCATTAAAAGCTATGTTATCGAATGGGAAAATCGTTAAACAAAGTTATCCTTAAAAGATAATGGGTTACTGGTTTAACGACAAAAAAAGCAAGCTGTATTCGACCATATTTTACGCTTGTTTTTAGCTCGAATAGCGCTATAAATAAGCGATTAAAACTGGTAGTTAACACCTAACATTAGTATTGAGTCATGATAACCATGGCTACCTATTTGGTAACCTACATTACCCCATATATTCAATTGGTTATTCAACTGCCCTTCGATACCAAACTTTAATTCTCCAGTGTCCTTTTTCCCTTTCTGTGTACTAATGACACCATTGGCACTCACGCCAAAATCCTTACTATTATGGTTCCAATTTGCTTCAATATAGGAATAAAACAGGCTATTTTTATCTGTAGATTGAACATTCACTCCATTGATTAATAGTCTAATACCTACACGTGATTGAATATTACCATCACCAATACCTTTCACTTCAGTACCATTTGCTTCGTAATGAATATCGGGTTTAATTCCCATCCAAATTAACTGTACACTAGGCTGAATAAAATAAGCGATATTTTTTGTCGTGTTTTCAGCCAATTTCAGCGTATAGCCAGCCTCAATAGAGCTAGTTATCCCTTTCAATTTATATTGTTCACTTGCTAATCCTTCGCCTGAAACAGTGTTGTTAAATAGGCTATACATTAACCAAGTATCGACATATAAACCGGTATTATCAACAGTATTTGCCCCTCCTAACCCGTACACTCCAAAACTGTAACCGCGTAACATCCCCTCTGCATTGTAATGAGAAAGACTTGAGTGAGTATTGCTACGGCTTTCACCATAACCTGCCATCACACCAAAACTAAAACGAGCTACTTTCTGTTCAACCCACTGTACTAAATCTTTTCCTAGCTGAAAAACATAACTGTTAGACTGTGTTTTTAGTTGAGCGTGTGTATCATTTATTTGCTGGTGGCGACCTTCACTGCGGATCCATAAATTGTTAAGTCTTTTGGTATTTGTAGTTTGTGATTGAGCTTGCATGATCCCAAACGGTTGGAAAATACGTAATGCCACACCAACTTCTTGAGCGACACCTTTACGATCTTGGAGTGAAGGCATAAATAATGTATTTGCTGTTGATAGGCTTGCCGAATAAATCCCGAGCTCAGGCCTTTCAATTGCAACACTCTCTTCAATCAAGGTCGGTTCAGTTGATATCTTTGTTTCAGTAGAGAGAGCGGGTTCGATAGGTAGAGTCAGCGCTTCTGTAGGTATCGATTCAATAGGTTGTGTGATTATCTCTGGTTTCTCGGCTGCTATAAAAGTACTAATTAACTTCCAATCTTTATTATTGCTAGCCTTAGTTAGCCAATAATCATATGCTCCCGCCACAATACGGCCTGTTTGAATGAACTCCCCATTAGATTCTCCACCTATTTGGATTACTCGTATTCCATTGAGTGTTGCTGCTCCCATTCCTCCTACATTATTAATAGTTACATAGGTCGAACCAGAAGTACTTCCTGTAATATATAATAAATCACTAGCTGAATTATCATCATTTAATTCAGTATTTAAGAGCAAATACCCATTGTTACCCATATAATTCCCATCAAGTGTAAAATTATCACCCGCTAGTGCATTATCTAAACTGATAGTTCCTGAGTTATTAAAGTTGGTTACTGTTAATATTGTCGATTGATATCCCCCAAAGGACTCCAAATTGGCAGCGGTTATTAATCCATGGTTGTCTAATGTACTTTTTGAGTTTCCGAGGAAACTTATTCCCCCAGATAGATCCCAAATGCTACCAACATTATTGGTCCTGCTATATTGTCCCCCGTAAGAGATGACAGTAATATTTGCCCTTTGATTAGACCATTATTAACAATAGTATGTGTCACCTCATAAGGATACATACCCCATTGACTCTTGATTGCATTGGATGACGATAAATCTGAAATATTACGTATAGTGCCAGAGTTAGTGATTTCAATAGCAACATCTTTCTTAGCGATGACATCATTGTAAGGCTGTATCTCAATCCCCGTTGCTGATCCTTCAATCAGGCTGTCTTGTTGTACATTGATAGAGATCGGTTTAGTACTTTGAGTAAAGATACCATAACTACCATTCCCTAAAGCTGTTACTAATCCTGTTGTTGTAATGGAAATAAATCCAGTTCCAGAACCGAGATCGACAGCATAAATTCCACTTCCTTCAGATAAAATATCATTCACATTAATAATTAATGATTTTGCATTTTCACTATTAATAATATTGACAGCATAAGCATTTTTTCCCATAGAGTGAATTTCACCAGTGACATTAATAATGCTTTCTCCATTGCCATAATTTTGAAATGAAATACCGCCTATACCAGCAATAATATTAGTTGCTGTGATATATGCATTATCGGCATAGCTTGTGCCTGTGATCCCCCAGCCATTTGTAGAAACTGTATCCCCTGTAGCAATTAAAGTAATATTTTTACCATTCTCTCCAAAACTCGATACATTAATTACACTCGCATAATGGTCAGTAACTAATGTATTAGCAACTTGCAAAGTCAGCTCCTCTGCATTTTTACTAATACTTGCGGCTATAGCGGCACGACCTATATCACCTAAATTAATGACATCTCCGGTTAGCTTGACGAAAAGATCGCCATTTTCACTTGATACGTACATCCCAAAGCCAACGCTGGAAATAGTTGATTTATAATCATCAATCAACGTTATGCCATTGCCATTAGATGCTAACATCATGGAATAATTGCTTTGAGTTGAAAGGCCAAATCCGTCTGTTGTCGTCACTATGGTAGGTTTACCACTAACACCAAGTAGAATAATTGTTTGGTCATTGTCAGTGATCCCCCCTGAACAAACATAAACCCCCAGTTCTCCAGTGCAGTTTCCTCCTTGTGCCGTTTCAACCATAAAAGTCAGCATGCTCAGTATTATCTGTTGACGAATACGAAATAGTTTACGCATAACTGCAACCTTTTCGTGAGTAATTGTTACACGTGAATGAAACGCTAGATAAGAGATAAGGAGAGGATTAACAACCGATCTGACGACATAATAGATTTACAAATAACCCGCCTATATATAATTTAGGCGGGCAATGGCACAATGTCGATATTATCAGATCAAATCTTAGTCTGAATTTCAGAAATAAAGGTGTTACTTAATATCAAAAAATCAATAGACACTGTCGCTCAACATTGGGATGTTTTCCGTATTTATATTTATTACCGCTATGCCAAGACATAACCAAGGTTAATGATTTTGTTCCCAAACCGCTTTGCCCTGCCAATATTCATCAAAAAGTTGTAAAAATAAGCGAACCTTTGGAGGCAGATAGCGCTTTGTTGGATAAAGAGCACATACAGGAGGCTCTGGTTGAGAGTTTTGCATCAACAAAGGTTGAAGTTGGCCATTTTGAATCGACTCACTCACCAAAAATGCGCCTAGCTGACAAATCCCTTGTCCTTGTATAGCAGCATTGAGGATCGCTTCAGTATCATTGAGTAGTAACCGCCCATTCACAGCATAGTTGGTTTTGCCTTGTTCTGTTTTAAAGTGCCAAGGTACATTGCTCCCTCTATGGCGAAATCCCAACAGCTGATGTTGTGCTAAATCAGTCAGAGACAGAGGAGTGCCATACTGCTGTAAATACATTGGTGAAGCACAAGTAATATAACGATGAGGTGCTAATACTTTACGGATCAATCGATTGTCGTCGTTACCACCGATCCTGATTGCCACATCAAACCCATCACGGATGATATCGCAATAATCATCTGAAAAATCGACATCAACCTCAACATCAGGCCAATGTGATAGATAAAGCTGCACAATAGGCATTACGAAACGTCGTCCAAATACCACAGGAACGGTAATTCTTAATAGTCCTCGTGGTTGTTGTTGCCCTTGGCTAAGTGTATTTTCGATTTGGTCAATTTCAGCCAAAATGCGTAATGCAGATTCATACACAGCTTGTCCTTCATCACTCAGACGAATACTACGTGTTGTACGATGCAGTAATCTAACCTGTAAACGAGCTTCTAAACGAGCTATGCATTTGCCAACTGCGGAACGTGATAGCTGTAGTCGTTCAGCCGATAGAGTAAAACTCCCCGTTTCAACTACATCGACTAACACATTTAAATCAGTCAGATTATCCATCAATAACCTTGATTTATTTGACACAATTTGTCCCCAATAATGTGACGATAGCCATGTTTATCTATCATACCTTCCCCTATATGATTTGCGTACTTTTTTTAATAACATGTAGAAAATAGTGATGATAGAAACTTCCACAATTAAATATTCATGGTGGCCCGTTATTGCCGCTTCGTTGGCTACCTTTGCCGTTGTTACCACAGAAATGTTACCTATTGGCTTATTAAACCCTATCGTTGAACAATTCTCGGTGTCTTTTTCCAGTGTCAGTTTGTTGATGACAATACCCGCCATGGTTGCGGCAATTAGTTCACCTTTAATTGTACTTTTTACTGGGCGCTTTGATCGTAAAACAGTTCTATTGTTTGGAGCCATGCTCTTGGTCATGTGTAACTTTGTCGCAGCGGTAACACCTTACTTTTGGTTACTATTACTCAGTCGATTTTTTGTTGGTATTTGCATTGGCATTATCTGGGCAAATGCGGGTGGACTTGCACCTCGTTTAGTTGCTGTAAAGCATATTGGTTTTGCGACATCATTAATTTTTGGTGGTGTAGCCGCGGCTTCTGTTATTGGCATTCCTTTAGGTGTACTTATTGGTGAATGGCTTGGCTGGCGTGGCGTGTTTATGGCAATGGGGGGCTTTTCGTTATTACTATTATTTTTCATGGCCTATAGTTTACCAAGCTTACCTAGTTTGCAAATTCCAACGATTAGCCTGTTTATTAAACAAATTAAACGGCCTGTTATTACGATTGGTTTAAGTATTACCTTACTAATAGTTGCGGCTCACTTTATGGCTTTTACATACATTCGCCCATTACTCACTGTTGAAGGCCAAATCAATGGCCAACAACTCAGTGGGATACTGCTGATATATGGCTTAGCGGGTATAGCCGGTAACTTTGTTTTAGGGCTCTGTGCCAGTCGCTGGTTAACTTCAACAATAATCACGATTATTTTGGGAATCTGCGCATCTCTAACGATATTTATACTACTGCCTATAAATAGCATTACTGGTAGTATAACTATGTTGTTATGGGGTTTTATGTATGGTGGAGTTTCTGTTGTACTAATGACATGGATGATAATTCATAGCCACAAATATATTGAGATCACCAGTTCCCTTTACATCGCTTTTTTCAATTTAGGCATTGCAGCAGGCTCTACTTTAGGTGGGTTTACTGTCGCTTTGAGTGATTTTTACACGAATCTATCGATTGCTTTACCTTTGCTGCTTGCAACTTTAATTCTTTTATTAAGCTACCGCAAAGGTTAAGGTGTTTTCAGATGACTTTTAAGTTTTTTTATTGTTACTTTGCATATGTTTTTGTTCGATAAATAACAAACTAATTCACAAGATTTGGATATAAAATGACTAATAATGCGCCAATTACACTCTATTATGATTCATTTGGCGATCGCGCTAACCCCGCGGTCGTATTGATACCGGGCTTAGGTGGCCATAACATTAGTTGGTCAGAAGACTTTTGCCAACGACTGGTAAATGCAGGTTATTATATAATTCGTGTTGATAACCGTGACAGTGGTCTGTCACCCCATTTTGATCATTTCCCTGAGATCAATATTCCTGAATTGATTGAACGATTACAACGTGGTGAACACGTTGATATTCCTTATACCTTATTTGATATGGCGGAAGATGTTCTAAGGCTGTTAAACCAACTATCGATTGAAAAAGCACATATTATTGGTCGTTCAATGGGGGGGATGGTTGCACAATTAGTTGCGGCTTTAGCGCCTGAAAACGTATTAAGTTTATGTCCTATTATGTCAAGTACAGGCAACCCTGCTTTACCACAGCCAGAGCCTGACGTGATGCAACTATTGATGAGTTCAGGTGCAAATCCAAAAGAAGATCTTGATGGGTATCTAGAAGGTCAATTGGCATTTTATCGGCGTATCAGCTCGACACTTTTTCCATTCGACGAAGCTTATTATCGTCATTATATACTGCAAGCCTTAGCACGCAATTATTCACCAAAAGGGACTAAACGTCAGCTAGTTGCAGTCGCTATTACGGGAGATATGCGTCCTCATCTAACCACGATCACGGCACCAACGCTAGTGATCCATGGTTCAGTAGATCCATTGTTCCCTACCGCTGCGGGGAAAGATATTGCCGACAATATTGCAAATGCTACTTTTGATTTGATATCAGATATGGGGCATGAAACGCCACCACTATTAATTCCTCTAATAGCAGATAAAATCATTACACATTTAAATTCTGCTAGTAGTGAATAACTCATTCATAATAAGACCGCTTAGGCGGTCTTATTGAGGTTACTGACGAAGCAGGATAAAGCGTGGTTTTTCCCGCTCCGTGTTATCAGCCGAAAATCAATGAATAGATTTTCCTTGTTTATTTCAGAATCTCTAACGACTGCCGCCAAACATGATATGTTTGTCAACAGTCTTATTCATTATAACCAGCCCTGTTTTTTATGTTGTATACAGATTGGGCACAATCGCTCATTTTGCTGCCAAGCAGAGAAAGGTAATCGGCATCGTTCACAATGTGCATCGTAGTATTGAAAAGTAACAGGTTCATTGTCTTTTGCTACCTGCGGTTTAACTTGGAGCGATTTAGGAAAACAAACTACCTGACAGCTCATACACCCTGTACACCGCTTTTCATCAAAATTAAATTGGTGATCGCCAAAAGTAATCGCTTGCTCATCACAAACCTTGGCACAAGCGCCACAAAGAATGCAACTTTCCGGATCTAACTCAATATGGAACCAGCTGTCTTGTGGATAGAACTGTTTACGTGCATTGAGTCCTGTACGTACTTGCCCTTTATTTAAAGGTGCCTCGTCTAACTTTTGTCGGAAAAACATTAAACGACGACCACTGTCTACCTCGGGGGGTTGCGTCATGATCAATTGCCAAACAGGCTCTTGAAGTGTTTTAAGCTTTAAGTTTAGTGCCGCTAATACAGGTAACCACTTATCAACTAACGGCTCCGCAATTTCTATTCCATCGATTTGATATTGCTTATGCCAAACCAGTAGCTCTTCTACGCTGGCTAAAGGTTCATCATGGCTGATCACTAAATGATTGTTCTGATAGGTACGTTCATGGGGAGAAATGTTATCAATCGCATCAACAGGACAAGAAAATAAGCAATTGCCACATTGATAACAGAGTTGATTATTGATTACCGCATCCATAGTATCAAAGGTAATCGCATCGACAGGACAAACTTGTGCACAGCTGTCACAAACGCTATTTTTTAGGCGTCTTCTTACACATTTATCATTGATAACGGGTTCAGGTGGAAGCTCCACACGAATAAAACGCCTCATATAACTAAACTCCATGACCTAGCAACAAACAAAATAACGCTTAAAATCGATAAATATCTTAACATGCTTTGATTAGGCAGATCAGTTGTCAAATCAAATCATCAGTAAAAACAAGTAATATGCTGTGAATACAAGCGGGCTCAGGAGGCGTAGTCCCCTCTATACCACTTGCATTCGATAATCATTATTTTATTTATTAAGAGAAAACTTCCGTTGCGCTTGGTCGAAGCTCGGCCTTCTCACCTGTGGCAACTCTTTTTCCCATAGTGGATTAGTTTTAATATGATATCCCTCTGCTTTCGCTGCTTTGACCAGCTCAACTAACTCTTCTTTAGTATTGATCATGCACAATGGGTCAAAGTGACCTATCTTTCGGGGTAACGCAAAAGTTGCAGGGAAATTAGCCTCTAATTCACTAACTGGATTAGTCGCATCAATGCTGTGATGTACCACTTTTTCACCGTCACCAACCAATGCTTGGTTGATCAATGGGATCATTTCACGAACACGTAACGAAGCATTACCAATTTCTTTATCTTCATTTTTATAAAAATTCTGCGGATCTTTATAGTATTGAAATAACGCTGAATCCGTTGAGGTGCGACGATACTGGCTAAATCGACGTAAGAAAACTTCATGGGCTACATCTTGAATTGGTAGATTATCTTTTACGCCAAAATCCTCCAAACAGGGGCCAATCAGTAACAAATCATAGTCCGCTGTCAAAGGCAGTGTCGATTGTTTAGGTGAAAGTACTTGTAGCTGTTTTCCATGGTAAGAAACAAGGTATCTCTGATACCCAACGTCCCATTTAGCTTCAAATTGATACGTTTGAAGACTTGGCGCTGTTGCTGTGAATTGGATAATGCCATCTTCATTTTCAAGTGACAGAGAATCAATAGCTTTGAGCTGACATAATGTATGTAAGCGATCATAAGTGACCGCCAATGGCACTGACTCAGCATGCTGTTCTGCAATGCATTGTTCAATCAAACGATTGTATTTTTTTATTTGTTCAGTTGATTTATTTTCTAATTTACTAAACCGCTGATCGGTACAAATCAACCCTGCTTGAGCCCCCCATGAAGCACTTTTTCCTTTAATATGAAAGCTTTTAGTAGGATACCCTGCGGCAATAAGATCTGTGGCTAGTCGATCAACAGGTCGAACACCAATAATACAGTTTTGCGTTTGTGCAACAGCTTGCAGAGGAGCTAAATGTGTACTGACAAGTCCTGACGTTTCACTGACCTTTTTAACCAGTTGATCTATATGCTCACCTTGTGTGGATTCTACTGTTTGGTGGTTTAATGATGTTTCTGGTTGCAATAGTAATATTGGTTTATTATTTAATTTAATCATTGAATTCTCCTTATCTACTCATTTTTCACCATTCCTTTTTACTCGTAAAAATAAAATTTTCACTTAATAATTTTGCAGCACCAATAACTACCTACAACTAACAATAAATACCTAATCATTAATAATTACAATTATTTATAAAAAATCGCATATTGCGATAATACAAATTTACTTAATATATGTAGAATATAGCTAGGTTAGTTATTTGATTAGTGCATTCAACTGCCTAATGATCTCATTAAGCTTTTCTTCATCGTTAAGAACATATTGACGAGAAGGATCCTACTCCTCCCATGCTGAAATAAGGTCTGTACATGAACAATTTCGAATTTTATAACCCAACCCGTATTGTATTTGGTGAAGGAAAAATCGTTGAGTTGAACAGATTGATCCCTAAAGAAGCGAAAGTATTGATTCTTTTTGGTGGCGAAAGTGCCCGTAAAACAGGCACATTAGATGAAGTAGAAAAAGCACTTGGTCACCGCCAAATTGGCCTATTTGGCGGCATCGAAGCCAACCCACGTTATGAAACATTAATCAAGGCTGTCGAACAAATTAAGCAAGAAGGCTATGACTACCTATTAGCTGTAGGTGGTGGCTCAGTGATTGACGGCACCAAATTTGTTGCCGCAGCTGTTAATTTTGAAGGTGATAGCTGGGACATCTTGACCAGTGGTGGTGCAAAAGTGACCTCCGCCCTACCTTTTGGTACCGTTTTAACGCTACCTGCAACAGGATCTGAAATGAATAAAGGTTCTGTGATCACACGTGAATCGACACAATCCAAACGGGCATTTATGCATGATAGTGTCTATCCACAGTTTTCCATTTTAGATCCAGTAAAAACTTTTACACTTCCACCACGCCAAATCAGTAATGGTGTTGTGGATGCATTTGTCCACGTAATGGAACAATATTTAACCTATCCCGCGAATGCGCCGGTACAAGACGTATTTGCTGAAGGGTTATTAAAAACCTTGATTGATATTGGTCCTAAAGCCTTAGCCACCCCACACGACTACGATATCAGAGCGAGTTTAATGTGGACTGCCACACTGGCCTTGAATGGCTTAATTGGTGTTGGTGTCCCTCAAGACTGGTCGACGCATATGTTAGGCCATGAGTTAACCGCGTTATATGGTTTAGACCATGCACAAACACTCGCTATTGTTTTACCTTCTATGTTGATTGAGAAATTACCACAAAAACAAGCTAAACTCGCTCAGTATGCTGAACAAGTATGGGGAGTTCATGATGGTTCAGATAAACAAAAGGCATTACAGGCCATTGAACTAACACGCGAGTTTTTTGAACGCATGCAGGTCAAAACACGTTTAAGTGACTATAACCTTGGTCAAGATGTTATTGAGCCGTTGATCGAGAGTTTGACGAAAAATGGTATGACCGCGTTAGGTGAACATCATGATATTACACCTGAAATCAGTCGCCGTGTTTATGTTGCATCCTTATAAATCTTACGTTCCTACCTCATCTGGTGGGAACGCTAATTAGGAGATAAAATGAGCAATTCAACCTATACGCCACCTAAAGTTTGGCATTGGGAAGCCGGTAATGGCGGTAAGTTTGCTAATATCAACCGCCCTATTTCTGGTGCAACACATGAGAAAGAGCTGCCTATTGGTAAGCATCCATTACAACTCTACTCTTTAGGAACACCAAACGGCCAAAAAGTCACCATCATGTTAGAAGAGCTACTTGAATTAGGTATTAAAGAAGCTGAATATGATGCTTGGCTCATTAATATTGGTGATGGTGATCAATTCGGTTCTGGGTTCGTAGAAATCAATCCTAACTCAAAAATTCCTGCTCTCGTTGATAGAAGTGGTTCTCAGCCCATTCGTGTATTTGAATCAGGTTCGATTCTGACCTATTTAGCCGAGAAATTTTCTACATTTTTACCAACCACCCAACCTGAACGTGCAGAAACGTTGTCTTGGCTATTTTGGCAAATGGGTTCAGCACCTTTCGTAGGTGGGGGGTTTGGACACTTCTTTGCTTACGCACCAGAAAAATTTGAGTACCCAATCAACCGATTTGCCATGGAAACGAAGCGTCAACTCGATGTGTTAGATAAACGTTTAGCCCAAAATCAGTTTGTAGCAGGTGAACATTATTCTATCGCTGATATCGCTATCTGGCCTTGGTACGGTGCTTTGGTTAAAGGTTGGCAATATGATGCAGGTGAATTCCTGAGCGTACATGAATATAAACATTTGATACGTTGGGCTGATGAAGTCTATGCACGTCCGGCTGTACAACGTGGCCGCAGGGTAAATCGCTTACAAGGCGATCCTGCACAACAAGTGCGTGAACGCCATGATGCCAGTGATTTACGATAACCCAACCCTGTTATAATCTCCCATCAAGCCTTACACTGTAAATTGTAAGGCTTGATGATCCTTAATGCGTTCATGCATAAAAAAACAACAGTAGGATAATCTAGAAAAATAACTACTTACATACTATTTTCTATCTTTAAAATCGTAATCCCAGATAGGTATGATGTAATATTTTGTTTTTCTATTTTTTGATTTTCATAGCACATAAGCGATTTCCAGTGACCACAAAATTCGGTAGTTTATATCTATAATCACAACATCATAATAATAAAATCTGGATCGTGAGTTCATGTTGTCAAAATCAAATATCTCAAATAGTGCCTTACTCTGTTCGTCACTGCTATTGACCATTGGGCGCGGCGCAACATTGCCCTTTATGGCAATATACCTCACGCGACAATATCAAATGGCAATTGATATTGTCGGATTTGCCATGTCATTAGCCTTAACAGTCGGTGTACTGTTTAGCATTGTATTTGGTATTTTGGCTGATCGGATCGATAAAAAGCGCTGTATGCTTATTGCTATCATCGCGTTTATTTGCGGTTTTATTGCCATTCCACTCACTAATCATGCGGCATTAGTGGTAGTGTTTTTTTCACTGATTAACTGTTCATATTCTGTATTTGCCACCGTATTAAAAGGTTATTTCTCAGATACATTACCAATTAATATTAAAGCTAAGGTCTTCTCGCTTAACTATACCTTCCTCAATATTGGTTGGACTGTTGGCCCTCCAATAGGCACTTGGCTGCTCATGTATAGTATTAATTTACCCTTCTGGCTAGCAGCCGTGTCCGCAGCATTGCCCATTTTCTTTGTGCAACGTTTTGTACAAAGTGTAAAGCCGTTACAAAATACAGAAGGTAAATCCGTTGTGTGGAACCCGATGGCAATGCTCTACGATCGCGCATTGGCTTGGTTTATCTTATCTACCTTTCTCGGATCATTAGTGTTTGGCTCGTTTATGACTTGGATATCACAATATGTGATAACCGTTGCAAACAGTGATTTTGCTCAATCCGTTATCGGCGTTATTCTTCCTGTGAATGCAATTGTCGTAGTGACCTTACAATATGTTGTTGGTAAACGTTTACATCGCGATAATTTAAAGCGTTATATGACTATTGGAACGGTATTTTTTGTTGCTGGTTTAGCAACGTTTATGCAGGCAGGTGAAAATCTTTATCTATGGGCGTTTGCTTCGTTTGTGTTTACTTTAGGTGAGATTATTTATGCGCCTGGTGAATATATGCTAATTGATAATATTGCTCCTGAAGGCATGAAATCGAGCTATTTTTCTGCACAAGCACTTGGCTTATTAGGTGGCGCCTTTAACCCCATGTTAACAGGGGTTGTTTTAACTGAATTCCCACCTAAAACTATATTTATCATATTGATGGGAGTCACCGTTTTGGCCTGGATGAGCATGCTAAAAGGGATGAGTGTAAAGCCCAAAAGTCCGTTGAAAATTGAATCATGACAACACTTAAGGGTGAAAGCCTATAACGCTCACCCTTCTTGGTTTTTCCGCATGGAAAATAAACTAATTAACAATGCGCTAACAAGTATGATTGCCACCATCGCCCCCACTTCTTTTAACCCAAACTGGTTCAATAACCATGATAAAAACGGCAGCATTGTAAATAAGACAATATTATTCAAACTCTCTGAAACGGCTAGCACCTGCCCTTTATTTTCACCACTTTCGGTGGCAATAATACTTGCACTGAGCGGTGCGGCCATGCCTAGAAAATTGCCCCAAATAAATAAAATAACTATCGCTATCAACAAAGAATAATTGGCTATCATGAATACAATGATTGCAATAGACATCAAGGTCACCACAGATAATAATCGTTGATGATTATTATAGAGAATTTTACTAAGCGATTTAACTTGCCAATTCCCTACCAATAAGCCAATCCCAAATGCACTGATCACCATGCCAATCACCGCGCTATCAATCTTAAATTTATGGCGTAGTACTTCACCAGCTAATAGAAAAACACTAACCGCAGAGCCATTCCATAGGGCCTTTGCTCCAACAAGGCGTATTAGTTTAAAGTCACGTAACCAGCGAAAACTGGCTTGTTTTTGCCGAATATCGTAGGGTTGATGACTTGGCAATATGCGATATGCACAAAACCACACGATAAAGCTGCCGATTGCAGTCATGATAAATGGCACATACCAAGCAGCATACTCTGTCAAAACGCCTGCAAATACTGGCCCTAATACAATACCGAGAGTCATACCCAACATGACATGCCCCATTGCGACAGGTTGCTGTGACGATGGCACAATGTCTGCAATAAGCGCAAATACGGTGGGAACAATAATCGCAGATGCTAAACCACCACAAATACGAAAAATTAACGCAACACCGAAGCTCGGTGACACAATTATTGCCAAACTATCAATGGCAAATAAAAGCATCCCCGCTAATAATAACTTTCGACGATCAACACGGTCTGAAAAATAACCTAGTACTGGCGCGGTAATAGCATAAGTTAATGCATAAGCAGATATTAGCCATGATACTTGAATAGGATCGACGGAAAAGACTTCAGCGAGAGGCGTTAATGTCGCTGATAACATAAATTCAGTGGTACCCACCAAATAAACCGCAGCGGCGAAAACCAATAATAAATAGCGTTGAGATAACATCATTAACCTTATTCGTAGATAAAAAAACAATAACAAACCCGCCGCTAGCAAAAGCTACAGCAAAGAAATGGAATGTTTTTTTGGAGTTTGGAATTTAAAACAGAAGGTAATACTGGACGAAAAAAGAGGTAAAAAAGGAGATTTATAAGAAGAACAAATGTAGATATATCAGCATATAAAAAGATATTATCAGTGTCAATAAACTTAGTTACTTAGCAGTATAATTTGACCTTCCTGTCGGATCATACCCTGCTCTTTTAATTTAAACAGCACCTTATCCAGATGGCGGCGTGAAGTACCTAAAATCGCGGCAAGCGTTTCTCGTGGTAGGCGAATTTGATGGCTTGAAATCTGCGTCAATATATACAACAGGTTTTTTTCGATTGAATCCACTGCGGTCATTAAGCGCTGTTCGCCATTAATCAGTGAGCGTTTGGCTAATTGACGATTCAATAAAATAGATAAGCGATGATCTTGCGACAACCAAACTAAAAAGCTGTCAGTTGGTATACGGATCACTCTTGCATCTGTTAATGCAATGACGTCATAACAGTAGTGTTTTTGCTGACACAGCGCTTCCATTTCCCCTAAGAATTCCCCTTTATAACAAAAGGTTAATGCTAACTCTTTACCATTGTCGGCGAGTTTGTTTACCACAAACTCACCTTCAATAATAATATAGGTATATTGATTTTCAGTGCCTTGTTGGATCAGCTTATAGCCTTCTTGTAAGTGAATAGTACAAAAAGTATTCTGAACTGAAGGTGGCGCATGACGAAATAGCCAATCCACATCGGGCAATAGCTCTTGTTCACTAAACTTCAGCCATAACTCACGAAAAGGCGTTTCATCCATCATAGTGCCACCATTTAATAGTTAGTTAACCTAAAATTAATCCAGCCACAGCACCATTCATTAAGTTAGCTAAAATTGCTGCACCAAATGCTTTAAATGCGATGCTTGTTAGCTCCCCTCTGCGCTCAGGGCACATTGCACCAATCCCACCTATCGCGATACCGATAGTGCCTATATTAGTGAAACCGCACAGTGCAAAAGATAAGATCACTTGTGTTTTCGCACTGAGAGCCTCACCTGTCGCAGGTAGAATCGAACCATCCAAATAAGGCTGTAGATTAGCATAGGCAATAAATTCATTGAATAATACTTTTTGCCCTAATAGTTGCCCTGCAAACTGAGCCTCCTGCCAATCAACACCTAGCAGCCAAGCAACAGGTGAAAATAACCACCCGATCAACTGAGTGAGCGAAACCTCATAGCCCGTGAAACTCGTGGCCCACATCATAATTCCATCAAACATCGCAATAATCGCCAGCAATGCCAGCAACATACCTGCTATGTTTAATGCCATACTAACACCGACGCTAGCACCTTGAGTCACCGCATCAATACTATTACGGTACTCTGATTTTTCCCCTTTCATGGATGTTGCTGTCGTATGCTTATCACTATTTTCTTTGGTTTCAGGGAAAAATATTTTTGCAAATAATAACCCTGCTGGCGCAGACATAAAAGATGCAGCAAGAAGATACTCAATTTTAACGCCATATTGCGCATAGCCCAATAATACAGTCCCTGCAATAGAGGCTATCCCACCGACTAAAATGGTGAAAAATTCTGATGAGGATAGATATTTCAAATAAGGACGAATAACCAGCGGAGCCTCAGTTACCCCCAAAAAAATATTCGCAGCAGATGACATAGATTCTGCACGGGAAGTCCCCAATAAACGGTGTAATGCTCCCCCAATCAAAATGATTAGCTTTTGCATAATACCGATATGGAACAGCAAAGCTGACAGTGCTGATAAAAACACTAAAACAGGCAATACTTTGAATACAAAGATAAATCCGTCAGCACCTAGCAGATCAAACATTTTATCGGTTGCTAAGCCGCCGAGCAAAAACTGCGTTCCTGTTTGGGTATAATCTAATAATGCCGTGACTTTATCTGCCATCCACATCATAACCTGCTTGCCCACAGGAAGGTAAAGCATGCAAAAGGCAAAGGAAAATTGCATTAGCAATGCGATGGAAACAAGCCGCAGACTGATCCTGCGGCGGTTGTTCGAACATAGGTAGGCAACCAATAAGATGACTGCAATACCCAAAAGGCTATTCAGTATCGACATCAACGTCCTCCGCCTGCTTTTATTTCAGCTCAAACGCATTTAAATACTGATATTGCCTATCACTGAGCATATCGAAAGAAACACCCATATCTTGCAATTTCAAACGTGCTACTTCGCTGTCGATTTCATCAGAAACCGCATAGACTTTGTTTTCAAGATCATGTTTTAACAGATACTCAGCACCGAGTGCTTGCAAAGCAAAGCTCATATCCATGATTTCTGCGGGATGGCCATCAGCACAAGCAATATTCACTAATGCACCACGACCGAGTAAATAAACCGTACGGCCATTTTGTAGACGATATGCTTCGATATTTTCACGTGCTTCAAACGTTGAAATAGCGATCTCTTGTAGTGCTTTAAGATTGATTTCATCTTCAAAGTGACCAGTGTTACTGATCAATGCACCTTCTTTCATTAAATTAAAGTGAACATCAGTTAATACATCACAGCAGCCTGTTGCAGTGACAAAAATATCCCCAAGTGGTGCAGCGGCTTCCATTGTCATCACCTCAAAACCATCCATTTTGGCTTCCAATGCTTTAATTGGATCAATTTCGGTAATGATAACTTCAGCGCCGAGACCTTTAGCACGCATCGCACAGCCTTTACCACACCAGCCGTAACCGGCAACCACCACTTTTTTTCCTGCAATCACGAGATTCGTTGTGCGCATTATGCCATCAAATGTTGATTGCCCAGTGCCGTAACGATTATCAAACAAGTGCTTTGATTGTGCGCCATTAATTGAAATAACAGGGAAATTTAACTCAGCACTTTTTTCTCGGGCCATTGCGCGCAATACACCCGTGGTTGTTTCTTCACAAGCACCAATCACGTGATTAGCATATTCAGGGTAAACGCTGTGCAACTCATGCACCAAATCACCACCATCATCAATCACAATGTGTGGCTCACAAGCAAGGGTCTGCTTAACAAATTGTTGATATTCTTCAGCACTTGCACCATGAATGGCAAACGTATTGATGCCATTTTTGACTAAAGCCGCGACAATATCGTCCTTGGTTGACATTGGATTACTACCTGTAACAGAAACTTTTGCTCCTCCAGCCGCAAAGACTTGAGCCAGATAAGCGGTCTTCGCTTCAAGGTGAATAGAGAGTGCGATACGCTTTCCTGCGAAGGGTTTTTCTTGTGTAAAGCGCGCTTCAAGAGCACGTAACAGTGGCATATGGGCGCGTACCCAAGCAATTTTTTGCTCACCTGCTGGTGCTAACGATAAATCTTTGTAGATACTGGTGACCATCATATATTCCTTTTCGTGTTGCTTTAATTGGAGCAAAACATACAAAAGGCTTGATGGTCACAATAGGTCATTTGCCCATATTAGGTTGGAAAAGTGTTAACGAGATATAATAATTACAAACAATAGTTAGCTACGGTTATTTTTTAAACTTAGGCAACCTGTCTTCAATGGTCGCTTTTTATTCGTATTAAAAACAGTAGAACAGCGTTCAAACACAATAATTCACTCAAATAATTAATGGTGCAACAAAGATTAACCATTCCTAATTATTTGTTGATGGATTCCTTATCCAATAAACTGCGTTTACGCGCTATTCCCCAACGGTAACCAGACAAAGAGCCGTCATTACGCACAACTCGATGACAAGGTATAGCAACCGCTAACATATTGGCGGCACAGGCTCCCGCCACCGCCCTAACCGCTTTCGGATCACCGATTTGCTTAGCAATATCACTATAGCTTACGGTTGTTCCGACAGGGATCGAACGTAATGCTTGCCAAACTCGCTGCTGAAATGCGGTACCTCTAATATCTAAGGGTAATTTTAACCCAATTTCAGGCGCTTCGATAAAACCAATAACTTGTGCAACAACGTGTTCAAATTGATGATCTCCCCCAATCAGTTCGGCTTGAGGGAACTTATCTTGCAGATCTTGTAATAAACGCTCCGGATCATCGCCTAATAAAATGGCGCAGACTCCAACTTCACTTTGAGCCACTAAAACATCCCCTAATGAACATGCCGCTAATGCAAAGTAAATTCTTGAGCCATCGCCACCCGCTTTCCATGCGGTAGGTGTCATACCTAGACGTTCAGTAGACGTTTCATAGAAACGACTATTGGAGCTGAAACCCGCATCATATATTGCATCAGTAATACTCGGTTGCTGTTGTAGCTGCCGCTGTAATTTTCCATGACGATATGCGATTGCATATGCTTTAGGTGTTAGCCCTATGAGGTTTTTAAATAGACGATGAAAATGATAACGACTGATCCCGACAAAAGCCGCAATCTCATCCAGCTTGGCATTACCATTATTTTGTTCAATATATCGACAAGCTTGAGCTATTTTTTGTTGGTAAAACTGTTCTAGTTGTGGCGCCTGCTTATTACTCCGTTTTCCAGGACGATAACCCTTATCTAGCGCTTGCTGTTCATTATCAAAAAACTCAATATTATTACGATTAGGTAAACGACCCGCTGCTGATGGATGGCAATAGATTAAAGAGCTACGCACGCCATAGACAAAATAACCATCAGCTGACTTATCACGTTCAACAACTGCTTGCCAACGTGCCTCATCGTTTAACCATTTATTTGTTGTTGTCATAATAAGTTACTCCATCTTGCCTGTGATGGTGTCATTATTGAGAAGATCATCCAACCACAAACTCCATCTCTTGCTTTTTAATTCACAAATTATTTCGTCTCCAATTCATGATGACAGTAATAAAGCTAACCCTGTTAATTATAGGAACTCGTAAATTAGGGATAAACTATCTTCGGCACTAAGCCATAGACAACAGCAGCAGAAACGCTCGGCCTAACCACCAAGAACAAGAGCTAAACCAAGCGATTAATGAAAGACAACGCCTTAATAAACAGGCCGTTTAATCCGAAAGACACGCCACTTGTTGTAGAGCCGCTTGTTTGGAATGTTGACGTACTTTGATCCACAGAACGAATATTCCTAACAAAGCAACCACCGTCCCCATATAGCTGACCATTGCGTAACTGAAGCCATTAGCAAGTACACTGGCACCAATCATCGCACCGATCGCGTTTCCTAAATTAAATGCGCCAATATTTACAGAAGAAGCTAGGGCTTGTGCACCAGTAGCTGCTTTCATGACCAATATTTGCAATGGAGGTACAATACTGAAGCTGAAAATACTCCAAAATGCTAAACCAATTCCAGCCCCAATTGGCGTCGTCCCAATAATTGGGAAAATAGCCATACTCAACGCCAACATTGCGAAGAAAGCAAATAATGAACCATACAATGATTTATCTGCAAACAAGCCACCAAGATAGTTACCCACAGTCAAACCAATACCAATAATCATCAGCATCAATGTCACCATTTGATCTGATGCATTAATAAATACCATCAACATCGGTGTTACGTAGGTATACAAAGTAAACATTGCACTAGCGCCGAGCACAGTACTCAACATGCCTAACATCACTTGTGGCTTGCGTAAAATACGTAACTCTTCCCGCACATTCACACTTTTACCTGTTAAATGTTTTGGTAACGCTAAAACCAAGCTGATAATGGTGACGAAACCAAGTACTGAGATCAGATAGAACGCTTGTCGCCAGCCAATCACTTGAGTCAATTTCGTTATCAAAGGAACACCACCTATACTGGCAATGGTTAATCCCATAAACATAGCGGCAATCGCACTTGCTTGTTTACTCGGTGGAACAACACTTGCAGCCACAATGGCACCAATCCCAAAAAATGCGCCATGATTTAGACTGGTCACAAAGCGAGAAAGTGACAGCGTCACTAAATCAGGTGACATCGCCGATAATAAATTCCCAACAGCAAATATAGACATTAAAAAGATCAGTGCATACTTAGGTCGATATTTGACTAAAATTAATGTCATGACTGGAGCCCCTATCATGACCCCCAACGCATAAATAATCACGATCGCGCCGACCGAAGGAATCGAAACATCCAAATTATCGGCGATGTAAGGTAACATCCCCATAGGGGAAAACTCGGTGACTCCAATAGCAAAAGCACCGACAGCTAATGCGAGTAACGCTGTATTGATTTTCATAATTGACCTTATTAGGCACAATAATTCCGCATAGCATGTTGACTCAGAGGCATTGTGAATTATTGAGCATAAAAATATTTGTTTATTGAATCATCTGATGGGGCAAGATTTTTCCACATTGATATGCAATGAAAAAGACGTTAAGGTGGAAAAAACTTTTGCGGAAATTGCAAAAATGAAGATCACGTTTGAAGAGTTGCAAGTCTTTATTAGCGTTATTGATTGTGGGTCGATAACCGCAGCCGCAGAACAGTTAAACCTGACGATATCCACCGTGAGTAGAGCATTACTCAGACTTGAAGAAAAAATGCAAACCACCCTTGTTTATCGTACAACGCGTAAAATTAAACTCAGCGATGAAGGTGCCGCATTTTTGCAAAAATCGCGAGAGATAATTCAATTGGCTCAAGAAGCCGAAGAGATGCTCTCAACGCGTCAAAGTATCCCTTCAGGGAAATTGCGCATTGATGCATCGACCCCATTTTTAACTCGCGTCATCGCCCCACTCATTCCATTATTTAGTGAACAGTATCCACAAGTCGAATTAGAAATCACAAATTTTGAAGGTTTTACCAATTTATTAGAGAAAAAAACCGATGTTGCCTTTCGTATTGGTGAGTTGAAAGATTCATCACTGAATGCAACCTTAATTGGTTATAGCCAACGGCGATTACTTGCTAGCCCCACATACCTAAAAAAATATGGTGTCCCTACCCGTATCGAAGATTTAGCTAATCACCGTTTATTAGGGTTCACCGCGCCTGAGTCATTAAATATATGGCCACTGAATATGGACGATGGGACTCCACTTAAAATTATACCCGATATTTCAGCCTCTAGCGGCGAAGTGTTGCTCCATCTGGCGCTCCACGGCAGTGGGATCTTACTTTCTTCTGATTTTGTCAGCTATGAGGCGCTTGCCAATGGTGAGTTGGTACAAATATTAACTGCACAGACCAATAAATTAAGGCAACCAATTCACGCTGTCTATTACCGCAATCAAGCTGTTTCGCCACGATTACGCTGTTTTATTGATTTTGTGAAAAAACACAGCAGCCAAATTGAAACACACTAAATGTGACTCAAACTTGAGCAATGTGTTTTTTAAATGCAGATAACGTCAGCCCAGTATGCCGTTTAAAATAACGACATAGATAAGATGTATCTTCAAAGTTTAAGGTAGCAGCAATTTCTTTAATTGATAGCTTCCCCGTACCTAATAGCGCTTTTATTTCCAATACAACTTGTCTATCAATCAAAGCTTTTGGCGCGTCATTAAAAAAATTACGCGTAATTTGGGATAAATAAAACGGTGTGATCGACAACTTTTGTGCATAAAATTGAACATCACGCTGTTCGCGACAATATTCAGTGATCATATTCCAAAAACGCCAACAAAGTTGCTCTTTACGGCTACGTTGCATTTTTTGTTGTAACAGCGTTGTAGGGATTTTTTCAGCAATCAATAAGAAAAAGTTTTGTACATGCTGACATAGCATTAACTCAGTAAACTCCCCCTTCTGTTGAATAAGATAAACAAATAATGACATCCATTGCTGTAATACAACCTGTTCTGCTAAAGCAACCTGAAGCACTGGGGATTGATTAAAGAATGCAAATAGTGAGTTTGGTAATTTAAAAGCGATATCGGTCGCGAACGCTTTTTCTAATGTAATAATATCAAACTGCGCCAAACGCGAACGTCGGTGCAACATCACATAGGTATCGTCATATAAGACAATAATATCGTTTTTCTTAACCGCATAGGTCATGAAATTAATATTAAAAACCGCACAGCCACTTTTACATATCAGCACCGAAACATAGCTCGGCGTTAATGGTACTAACAACATCTTATCGAGTGTTGATGCCCCTATACTCACCTTATTAGGAATACTGTATTGTTGGCTTAAGCCATTAACCATAGTGCCATTACTCCATCAAAAACAACGATAGTTGTCAAAAGTACCCAAATTGACGAGGTTTTGCGCTTATATATATCACAAAAACACCTAAAATATGCTTCATCATATATCAATATAGAGATGAAAAAATGATACTTTATACCGAAAGATTGATCCTCCGCCCTTGGCAACTCAGCGATGCAGAAAACCTTTATCGTTATGCTAAAGATGAACATATTGGCCCTATTGCTGGATGGCCGCCACATCAAAGTGTTGAAGAAAGTGCAGCGATTATTCAGCAAATATTTATGCGTGATGAGATATACGCCGTTGCATTAAAAGAAGATAACCAAGCTATTGGCTTGATTGGTTTATCCTTTAGCTCTGACAGTAATTTTCCGATCGGCGAAAATGACGCAGAAGTCAGTTACTGGATAGGTGTACCTTTTTGGGGGAAAGGTTTGATACCCGAAGCGATACGAGAAATTATGCGCCATGCCTTTAATGATTTAAAACTGAATAATCTCTGGTGTGGTTATTTCCAAGGTAATGCGCAATCCAAAGTTGCTCAAGAAAAATGTGGCTTTACCCATTATGCCACTTTAGCTCCACAATATATTGAGTTAATTGGCGAAACAAGGATAGAAGAAACCAGTCGGATCACTTATCAAGAATGGCGAATAGCACAACAATAGTTGCACGATTACTTTTATTTGAGCGACCTTTTGGTCGCTGAGGTTGCTGACGAAGCGGGATAAAAGCAGGGTTTTTCCCGCTCCGTGTTATCAGCCGAAAATCAATGAATTGATTTTTCTCGTTTATTTCAAAACCCCTAACGACTGCCGCCAAACATGCTATGTTTGTCAACAGTCTGAGCGACCTTTTGGTCGCTTTTTTTGTCTTTTATTGCCACAAGAATACCCATGTGACTATTTATACTCTAAATAACTCAGGCCACAATTGACGATAACCGAGGAGTATAGATAAAAACTGAACGTAGCCACTTATATCTCAACAAAAAGCCCTACAACTTGAAGTATGACGAGTATATGCGTGTTTTTTGTTACAAAACGCTGCAAATTTGCATATAACTGTTCATTTATCCTATCTATCAGTGCTATGATTTTTCGACAATTATAATTTTAAAATAAAATTAATAGGTAAACACATGCATGACTATGGCATTTGGACAATCATCACACCCATTGTCACAATCCTTTTGGCAATTTTTACTCGGCAAGTGATGCTTTCACTTATGTTAGGGATTTTGGTCGGTTTTACTGTTATTCATGACCACAATATTTTACTCGGTGTTAAAGGCACAGTTAACGGCATTATCGATACTTTTGCCTCTCCCGGAAATACGCGTACTATTATCTTTATCGTGATGATTGGCGGTATTATGCGCTTAGTTGTCGTAACAGGCGGTGTACGAGCGCTAGTTCAGTTACTAACAAATCGTACTAAACTAGTGAAAAATCGTGTGGCAACTCAATTATTAGCTATTGTGATCACATCGCTGATTTTTATTGAAAGCTCTATCAATCAGTTAGTTGCCGGTGCTTCAACCAAGAACCTAGCGCGTAAATATGCTGTCGCCCCCGAAAAAATGTCGTACATCATCCAAACGGCCTGTGTATCTGTATGTTCCTCCGCAGTGATCAATGGTTGGGGAGCCGTGATTATGGGATTGATTGGCGTGCAAATCTCACAAGGACTAATTAGTGGTGAACCTTTTGATATTTTAATAAAATCTCTCGGCTATAACCTAATGGCTTGGCTCTCTTTAGCCTCAATCCTATTTTATGTGTTCAGCAATATCTCTTGGGGGCCGATGAAAAAAGCAGAAATGCAATATCAGGCTGACCACAGTGCAGGTATTCTCTCTCAACACAACCTTACCGACGATGAAGCTGAGATCATTGAGCATCCTAATGCCCATTCTGTTTTAAACTTTTTTATCCCAATCCTATCTACCGTACTGATGGTCCCTATCGCACTGTACATTACGGGAGATGGAGATTTCAGTAAAGGCAGTGGCTCTACCTCTGTTTATTGGGGAGTCATGTTTGGTACTGTCGTTTCTTTCTGTTGGTTTATTGGCCGTCGTTTACTCAATATTGATGGCTTCTTTAAAGAACTCTTTATTGGTTATGCTAATATGCTGAAAATTAGCTCAATCATGATCCTTGCATTTTTAATGGGTAATGTTTCTGCTGAGCTCAATACAGGTGCCTATATTGCCGAAGTTACACAAGGTGTAATGGCTCCAGGCTTCTCAATCGGCTTTATTTTCATTATTAGCGCCATTATGTCATTGGCAACAGGTACCTCATGGGGAACTTTTGCCATTATGATCCCAATCGGTGTTCAACTCGGTATTTCAGTTGATATGCCTGTTGAATATATGATTGGTGCCGCTATTTCAGGTTCAATATTTGGTGATATGACATCGCCAATTTCAGCCGATGCAATTGTTGCATCAATGGCGACAGACTGTGACCATATTGAACATATTCGCACGCAAATGCCTTATGCATTGGTTACTGCCAGTATGGTTCTTGCGATTTATTTATATTTAGGTTTTTCACATTAATTTTCGAGGGAGTCACAATGTCACTGCAACAAAAATTAGCACATTTCGCCAAAGTGAGTTTGAACAAAGTCTCGACTCCACTTGAACGACTTGAAAATTTATCACGTGTTTATGGACGTGAGATATATATCAAGCGAGATGATATTTCATCCCTTGCCATGGGAGGAAATAAGTTACGCAAACTAGAATTCCTAATTGCAGATGCATTAGAAAAAAAAGCCAAAGTCATTATCACTGCCGGTGCTATCCAATCTAATCATGTTCGCCAAACTGCCGCGATTGCAGCAATGTACGGTTTAAGATGCGTTGCCTTACTTGAAAATCCCATACAGAGTGAAGACACTAACTTCCTTCATAATGGTAATAAATTACTCACTGACTTATTTGGTACGGAGTCAGTAATGTGCGAAGCATTAACCGATCCACAATCACAGATGGAACAATTGATTGAGGATTTGGAGTTAGACGATGCTTATATTGTGCCTGTTGGTGGTTCTAATGCTCTTGGTGCATTAGGCTATGTTCAATGTGCCATCGAAATCGCTCAGCAAAAACCATTACAGGTAGAGTTCGACAAAGTCGTCGTCGCTTCTGGTAGTGCGGGAACTCATGCAGGACTTGCTATTGGTTTACAAGAACTTCTCCCTCATACACAAGTTATCGGCGTTACCGTGTCACGTTTTAAACAAGACCAAGCGCCAAAAGTTGAGAAAATTCAGAGAGAATTGGCGGAATTACTGGCAATAGTAAAAACGCCGGAAATCCATCTGTGGGATAATTTTTTTGAACCTGAATATGGTATGCCAAATCGTGCGGGGTTAAATGCAATCACCCTGCTTGCTCGTAGTGAAGGTATTTTATTAGATCCTGTGTACACAGGAAAAGCCATGGCTGGCTTAATTGATTACTTAGAAAACTCTAATGAAAAAACACCTGTACTTTTTGTGCACACAGGTGGTTCTCCTGCGTTATTTGCCTATCCTGAGGTCAGTAAATCGATTATTTGATTAATATAAAAAATGGCTCATGTACTTTAAGTGAGCCGTTTTTAATCTAAAAATACGCTTTAAAACATCTTCGTTACTAGTATTACCATCCCTCTCGCGCCCCAGCGACAATACTCTCCGAGTTATGCAAAACCAATACCACATTAAAAATAGATTTTGATATTCATCGTTGTATTAATCGTGTCTTTTTGATTACTAAATATGATGCTGATATTGGCATCAAACCTAGCTCCCCATCAGACCTACTTTTTCGCGTCAAAAGTGCTTTATCTATAACCTGTCATAGGCAAATAACTTTGAGTTGTATAGACTAACTATCTCATTCAGGGGAATTCTATGAACATTTATCTACGTGAAATTACAAAAGATAATTTTGAAGCAGTTTCTTTATTGGATGTTTATGAGGAGCAGGAAGATTTCATTGCATCGAATACTTGGTCTATGCTTGAAGCTGCCTATAATCCTGAATATATAATTAGAGCTATTTATTTAAAGGATACTCCTGTAGGTTTCTTTATGTGGGTACCTACATCAAGTCAAAAAATTGCTATCTGGCGTTTTATGGTTGATAAAAAGCATCAGCACAAAGGTATTGGCCGCCAAGCAATGCACCTTGCTTTAGCGGAAATTAAACAAGATCAGCAATTAAAACAAATTGAGATTTGCTACGATCCCAAAAACCGTATTGCTAAATCGTTCTATTCATCACTTGGTTTTATGGAAATAGGTTTGGATGAAGATGGTGAAGAAATGCTCGCTATTATTAATTTATAACAGCACCCTGAGATGATTTTTATGACTGTATCCCTTATAAAAGCCACAGAACAGGATGCCCAGCTGCTCCACGAGATCGGAGTAAAAAGCTATCGCCATCATTTCGCTAAGTTGTGGCTGAATGTAGACGAATTAGCGGATTATCTTTATCAAGAGTATTCCCCTCAACAAATTATTAAGGATATACAAACAACCAATACAGAATGGTTTTTGATTAAGGAGCTACAACAGCCTATAGGTTTAGTAAAACTAACCTATCATGCGATGATCCCCGATGAATCTCTCTGTGGTACGCAGTTAAATAAAATCTATTTTTTACCTGATGCAACAGGTAAAGGAACAGGCAAAACCGTATTTACTCAAATAGAAACATTGGCAAAACAACAAAATGACTCTCTTTTATGGCTAGATGTCTTAGCACAAAATGCCCACGCCCTTCGGTTCTATCAAGCGAATGGTATGCAAAAACTAAAAGAAGTTATATTTACGAGTAAAACTCAGCAAAATCTTGAATTTATTATGAGCAAAAATCTGTAATCACTCTATTT
Source organism: Providencia sp. PROV236 (assembly GCF_033676985.1). Classification (NCBI taxonomy): domain Bacteria; kingdom Pseudomonadati; phylum Pseudomonadota; class Gammaproteobacteria; order Enterobacterales; family Morganellaceae; genus Providencia; species Providencia sp. PROV236. The sequence continues at coordinate 2,298,843 of NZ_CP096297.1, forward strand.
TTCCAATAAATTACGGTAAGTCACTAAGCGAATAAACCCTACCTTATACGGTAGGTTTATTCTCTACAACTCACTTTGTGTCTTAGTGCGTTTATTCGCAATCAAGATCCCCATAATAATCAAACCACCACCAAACAGCACCATTGCGCTAACCTTTTCATCCAATAATATCCCTCCTGCGATCACCGCAGTTAATGGATTGAGTGCAATAAATGCCCCTGCATTAGCAGCACCAATTTTATTAACGCCTTGGTAATACCAAACATAAGCTACTGCGGAGCCTAAAATACCTAAATAACTTAAACTCAAGAGATCCGTCATATTTAACTTTGAAAGATCATTTAACACAGCTTCCCCTGAAAATACAGTGCAAATAATCAGTAAGAATGTTCCAAATAAAACAGCATAAGCGACAGTATGTAATGCGCCAATTTGCCTAATCACATGTTTACCTGCAACTGTATAGATCCCCCAACTAACCACGCAGCCTAAAATAGCCAAATCACCTGTATTTGTCATAAAACCTTCTATACCAGATGTTTTGTCCGACAAAAGAATAAAAGCACCGAATACACATAAAATAATACCAATACTTTTACTAATAGATATTTTCTCACGCCAAATTAAAAACGATATTAATGCTATCATTGCAGGGTTAATAGCCACCAGCAGTGCTGCCCGAGAAGCAGGAATAATTTGCAATCCATAAAAAAACAAAACTTGATAAACAAAAACACCAGACAAACCTAAAATAGCAACTTGCATAAATTGCTTTAAAGACACTTTCTTCCAACCTATGTTTTTGCAGCTTAATACTAAAATTAAAGCGGCAGATGCTAAAATAAAACGAATAGTTGCTGAAAGTAATGGTGAAATTTCAGGTTGAATGTATCGCCCCGCAATAAACGTCCCCCCCATAGAATTGATACCAATGTCAACTGAATGAATGTGTAATTCACTGACTGCGATAAATTGATAACACGACCATTGGACATAGGATCCCTTATTATCTATTTAAATTAAAAGTTCACTGACACTAGACAGCGCTAGAAGAATAAGTTATTACTTCTTTATTCTCATAAACAAATGAGTAATTACTCATGACATTGACCCAACTTGAAATCTTCACATTAGTCGCCGAGCTAAAAAGCTTTACCCTTGCGGCAATGCAATTAAATATCTCTCAATCCGCAGTTTCTCATGCAATAAAAGCACTGGAACAAGATCTCAACGTGTCTTTATTTACCCGTGAACAAAACCAAATTACAGTGACTGAAATTGGCGGTGTTTTATTGGTTAAAGCTCAACATATGTTGAATATTCATGAAGCTATGAAACAGGAAGCTCAAGCCGCAAATGGGCTAAAACAAGGTGTTTTGCGAATAGGATCATTTGGACCTGGCTCATCTTCAGGTATTTTGCCGCCATTACTAAAAAAATATCGAGAACAATACCCTTTGATAAGTGTGATCGTAGATGAAGGTGATGACGAAAGTGTGGCGAGGTGGTTATTAGAGAAACGGGTTGATATTGGTTTCGTGATCTTACCTGATGAGCGATTTGAGACTTTTAAAGTTATTGAAGACCAAATGGTTGCGATTCTGCCACTAGAGCACCCTTTAGCAGCGAAAGACGCAGTGAGTTTAAAAGAACTATGCCAATATCCCTTTAATCTTACTGAAGCGGGCTCAGGTAAAATGGTAATGGCGCTTTTTCATGCACAAAAACTGATGCCCAAAATTCAATTTCGCACTCGTCAATTACTCAGTACTTTTGCTTTAGTCGGCCGAGGAGAAGCAGTATCTATTGTTGCACAACTGGCGATCCCCTCTGACTTAAACAATATTGTGATTAAACCACTTAATCCAAAAGTTGAACGTACTGTTGCCTTTGCTATTACTAATGAAAGTGAAATATCGCCTGCAACAAGAGCTTTTATAAAAATCGCTAAATCGCTTGAGATCCGTTAACTAGACGATAACGAATGACAAACAATGATTGTTCTGTTGGATAAATTTCACGGATCAGGGCTTTTAACGTATCAAGTGTCATCGCTTCTTGGGTAGCATGATAATCCGAGATATCATCGTAACGAATTGCTTCAACAGAAAGGATTTCAATGTTGGTGTAATACTTGCCTGTTTCTAGGGCAAAGACCTTTACAACCGTACCCGGAACATAATGGCTTTCACTTTTATCACGAATGGTAATCACTTTTTCGCCAGAAGTGACCAACGGCAGCAAACGCTCAAAAAAAGTGATCGTATCAGGTACGTTCTTCTTCATCAAAAATCCTTTCAATTAATCTCTATTAACCATGCTCCCAAGTACTGTACATTGAGGCATGGTAGCTACAGCGGTACCTAAAATAGGTAACTCAATTTTTTAGATAGCGGGCATGAAATGCAATATGTTCACCTATAAAACTCGCAATAAAATAATAGCTATGGTCATAGCCTTCACGTAAATTTAAGGTGAAATCATGACATTTTCTTTGGCACACTTCAGCGAATAATTCGGGCTTTAGCTGATCGTGATAAAATGGATCATGAGTCCCTACATCAACCAACATAGGGGGAGTCACTTGTATTTCATTCAATAAGCTAATGGTATCGTAACGAGCCCAGAGAGACTTATCTTCTCCTAAATAGGCAGAAAATGCTTTTTGCCCCCACGGAACCTGAGTTGGCGCAACAATAGGTGCAAATGCAGAAATACTGCAATAACGTTCAGAATTACGTAACCCGATCATCAATGCACCATAGCCACCCATTGAATGCCCCAAAATAGCTCTTTTCCCATTTGCAGGTAAATGCGCTTCAACTAATGTAGGTAATTCATCAACAATATAGTCATACATATTGTAATGATCACGCCAAGGCGCCATTAACGCATTGAGATAAAAACCGGCACCTTGGCCGAGATCATAGGCATCGTCATCAGCAACTTGCTCCCCTCGAGGACTAGTATCCGGCGCAATAATGATCACTCCATGTTCAGCGGCAAATTGCTGAGCTCCCGCTTTAGTAATAAAATTTTGCTCGTTACAAGTTAACCCTGAAAGCCAATAAATCACAGGATATTGTTTATCTATCACATCAGAAGGCAAATAAGCGGCAAACTTCATCGTACAGTTTAAAGCTACTGAATGGTGTTGATAAACATCTTGCCAGCCACCAAAGCAAGCATGGCGTTCAATTCTTTCCATGTATGCAGACTCCAAATATGTATGTAAATAATATAAGCCCGATAATTCGGGCTTTGATAATCAATCGTAATGGATCACCGTACGGATGGACTTGCCCTCATGCATTAAATCAAAAGCTTCATTAATACTATCTAAAGGTAATGTATGAGTAACAAATGGTTTCAGTTCGATATCACCTTTCATGGCATCTTCAACCATGCCCGGAAGTTGACTTCGCCCTTTCACACCGCCAAAGGCCGTACCTCTCCATGAACGTCCTGTAACTAATTGAAATGGGCGGGTCGATATTTCTTGCCCTGCACCTGCGACACCGATGATTACGGATTGGCCCCAACCACGATGTGCACTTTCTAATGCAGCTCTCATCACATTCACGTTACCAATACATTCAAATGTGTGATCGACACCCCATTCGGTCATTTCAATGATCACTTGCTGAATAGGTTTATCAAAATCGTTAGGGTTCAAACAATCTGTTGCCCCAAATTGACGTGCCAATTCAAATTTTGCTGGATTCGTATCGATAGCAAAAATACGCCCCGCTTTAGCCTGTCTCGCACCTTGAATTACTGCTAAACCAATTCCCCCGAGACCAAAAACGGCTACAGAGTCACCTTCTTGTACCTTGGCGGTATTATGAACAGCACCAATACCCGTTGTCACACCACAACCTAATAGGCAAACCTCTTGGTGATTGGCTTCGGGATTAATTTTTGCTAATGAAACTTCTGCAACCACCGTATATTCGCTAAATGTAGAACATCCCATGTAGTGATATAGCGGTTGACCATTATAAGAAAAACGTGTCGTACCATCAGGCATAACACCTTTTCCTTGTGTTGCACGTACCGAGACACATAAATTGGTTTTTCCTGATTTACAGAATAGACATTCACCACATTCTGCTGTGTATAAAGGAATAACATGATCTCCCGGTTTCACACTGGTGACCCCTTCACCGACTTCAACTACTACACCAGCCCCTTCGTGCCCTAGAACAACAGGAAAAAGCCCTTCAGGATCTTCCCCTGATAGTGTAAAAGCATCCGTATGGCAGACACCAGTATGGCTGATTTTGACCAGTACCTCACCCGCTTGAGGTGGCATTACATCAATTTCAACAATTTTCAGTGGTTCTCCGGGGCCAAATGCCACCGCTGCACGTGATTTCATAATGGATCCTTTTTGTTATTAACGCAGGTATGTACGAATGAGTGAAATAGCATCATCAACAGATTCTTTCTGGATTTGTGTTGTTGCGGACTCTTGTAGCCCTTCTCGTAAATGACTTTCTAACACCCCAGCCATTAAGCCATTCACGGCTCCTCGGATAGCGGCAATTTGTTGCAATACTAAGCCGCACTCCACCTCATCTTCCAAGGCGGTTTCCAGAGCTTGTAACTGACCTTTTAATTTTCTAACTCGAGTCAACACAGCTTTTTTTTCTTTCGGTGAATGAGGCATGATAATGAGTACCTATAATATACATAGGGGGAGTATAGTATTATTAAGATAATCTGTACAGAATTGATGCTATATGGGTTAGAAAGTGCTTTCTATTAGCGTAATACTATTAATAGCAATACGCTTTTTATACACTGAAAAAAATTAATTTTTTGAGTGAACCCAATGAATAACGATGAAATAAAATTCTATCAACAAGAGCAACATTTTTGGTCGGCTATCTGCCAAGAAACCATGCAATTTGGCCAGGCGACAACTGCTTATTTCTCGGAGTTGCCTATCCCCGCGTTTAGTTTTATTTACTTACATGCAAACGCTGAATTATCTGATTTTGTTGCTGCTAATCATCAGTTTACGATAAAAAACAAACCTTATTTATTGGTGGTTCATGAGAACACATTACAACAAGTCATGCCATTAATTACTGAGCATCGTTATCAAAGTGACGGTGAAACGACGGCTATGATATTAGCCAAAGCAGACATCATAAAAAATGCAGATAGTACAATTCCCGAAGGATATACCATCATGCAATGTAATCAGAATTTAACTGATTGGGCACAACCATTGATCAGTGCTTTCGGTTCACAAGATAATGATGAAGAAGAAGATTTAACTGTAATTAATGAATACATTCGCTATCACCAAAGAGCGTTGGATAGGAATACACAATTAGAACATTATGTATTATTAAAAGATGCTCAACCAGTATGCTCACTTACACTCACTGTAAATGGCAAAATGGCACGTTTAGATGATATCGGCACAGAAACCCAATACCAGCGGAAAGGACTAGCAACGCACTTGATTAAATATGCGTTAAACGAGTGTAAGAATAAAGGAATTGAGTCGTGCTTTTTGGAAGCATCAAGCGATGGCTTATCGATTTATAAAAAATTAGGCTTTACTTCGTTGTTTCAGTATCATTGCTTTATTGTCGAATAAACCATCTACAGGTACTGATTAAAAAGTACCTGTAGTTAAATAAGGTACTATCGTCATAATTAATAGTAATATCCCACCACCAATATTAATCACTTTTTTTAGTTTCACGATATCAATTTTTGTTGATGTCACTATTAATAGACCACATGACAGTACTAACCAAAGTGCCATCATAATAATATGAATAGTTGATAATAAAAGAAAACTAAATAGAGTTGGATCTATACCAGCGAAACTGGTAACAACCACTAAATAAAGAATGATCGCCTTTGGGTTAAGCAAATTCGCTAAATAGGCATCTTTTAAGGTAACAGTTTTAAGCTTTTTACCAATAGATTGTTTCGATGCTTTGATTCCTGAATAAATTAACATCACAGACAGGTAAATTAAATAAATCGAGCCTAGGATACCGATCAATTTAAATAACCAAGGCGAAGAAACGATGATTTTTGTTACACCTAAACCAACTAACAATCCATGAGTTAAAATCCCTAATCCAGTTCCTACAATGGGAACAACAAGGCCACGAAATCCGCTATTCAACGAACTATTAAGAGCAATCGCAAAACTTGCCCCTGGAGAGATAACGATAGGTAATAATGTTAATATGAATCCCCAAATATCCATGGCCTCCCCTTTTTTATTTCCTAGTTAACAAGCAGATAAAAGTTTGCTATTCAGCAAGCTTTATATAATGAGATTTCACTAGGGTATCGAGGTAAACTGTTGTTTTAACGTGGCGATAGTGAGATTGAATATCACTTTGGGTAAATAAAGGTACACCATGACCTAATAAGATTGGAGCTCTAGTCAAAATCAACTCATCAATTTTGTTTTCTGTTAAAAACGTCTGTATTACCTTTCCCCCATCAATATACACCCTTTTAAAATTATAAGGTTTAAGTGTTAGTTCAATTTGCTGAAGTGTACCTTGTAATAACTTAACTGAATCAGGGAGTGATTCAGGTAATGTTGATAATGATTGACTTAATACAAATACAGGCTTATCAAACGGCCAATCACCACCAAACCCCAAGACGGTTTCAAAGGTATTTCGCCCCATAATAACAGCGTCAATACTAGCCATAAATTCAGCATAGCCAAAATCAGAACCATCGGGGTTATCAATATTGGTCAACCAATCAATATCACCATTTTTATCCGCAATATAACCATCAAGACTGGTTGCAATATAAGCGATAAACTTCATTTTTATTTCTCTACAAGTGACAATAATAAACAAAAATTATAATAAAGATATGATTGGTTTTTAGTTATCCATGTGTGCGCTAATCAGCCTTTGTCGATTATTAACTTTGACCCGCTAACTGACTAAAACTCGCTCATCATTAATTTTTACCTCCAGCAATCATCCCTTTAATGGGGGCTTAAGCAACTTATTTTTTATCTACGGTTTGATACCATAATTGGATATCTTTAACAATTAACTCTGTTTGCCCTTGGCCTTTATTATCAACGAAAAAATGGTCGAGGCCTTGATAGGTTTTAAAATAAACGTGTTGATTGTTACTTTTTTCCATCATTCTCACCACACTGTAAGGGTCAACATTAATATCATCCATGGTTTGGATCACTAAATGCGGTGTTTTCACCGATCGTATTAGTTTTTGATTATTAATAGTTAACATCTCACGCCACCATTTTCCACCATGCTCACTTGGAAACTGGTCTTCATCGAGTTTATTTTGCACAACTTCTTTCGCAAATTGTTTAAAACCATCAATATATTGAGGAATTTCTGCTGTAGGTGTTGTTTTTTCAATACTATAGATAACATCATTAATGAAAAACTGCCCTCCCATATTCAATGATACCGATGCTTGTACTTTATCGGTTTTTGATATGATTAAATTTGTCACCACTGCACCTTCACTACCGCCAATAATCACAATATTGTGGTAGTTATTTTTAAGGTATTCGATCAAGGCTAAATAATTTTCAGCTCGTTCCAGTGGAGAGTCATTTTTCATATAATCAATAGGACAATCCTTAGCCGAAACTTCTTTTCCATCTTTACCAACTTGACTATTCAAGCCCGTTTTTTCCACTAATAGAATGTCATTTTTAGGAAATGCGCCTCCAAAGTTTTTTATCATACTGTCGTTGTTAACAACGCTTCGGCAATCAGAACCTTGAATTAATACTAATAAATCATCTGAAGGCTGTACATCACGCTTGATAATGTAATAATGAATTTCTTTCCCTGACTTATTGTTAATTTTTTGTAAATCAAATGTATTATTAGCAAATGTAGTCAAAGAAAATGTTGTCAACATTAAAAAAATAGCGCATTTTTTCATATTTTTAACCATTAATTATTGTTATTTTTTACCTATATATTATATAAAAAATATATTATTTAAATATAAGCCAAAAATGCTTTGTTCCATATAATTGATATTACGTTAAAATAAAACAGTGTTGTGAGTAAATTTAAGATTTTACTCGTTTTAAAATCAGTTACCCTAAATATGTGTGTCAATTTAGTATACTCATAGTCACATATGATTATTTTGTTATTTAATTTCTGTTGTCAGCACTTGGGACTTTTAAAAATATATCTTAAGTACTCAAAATGTCGCTAAGCCAATATTCGACAATTTTAAGTATCATAAACCAATGTCCTATTACAAAAAACAACATTTTCGGTGCGGTAAACTTATCACCGCACCCTATTTCTTGCCCTATCATGCAAATAAAATTTGCATATCTGTTTTCACTAACAGTTGGTGTAAATCATTTGGTATGTGTTTATTCACCACTAATATCGATATTTGTTGGCAGCTTGCGACCAAATATCTTGCTGCCCCCGGTAATTTATCTGCGGTAATCCCCATAATAACTTGATTACTCTGCTCAATAAGTGCTTTTTTGAATTCAGCCTCTTCATAATCAAAAATGGTTACACCAATTTGAGGATCAAAAGCACAACCACCAATAAAACACTGGTCAAAATATATCTGTCTTATTTGATGCATTGAACTATTGCTAACACTCGCGCCGATTTGTGTATTCATCTTACCACCAATCATAACCACCTCACACAACGGCTTTTTCATCAACTCTATCGCAATCAAAGGTGAATTTGTGACTACCGTACTCGCTAACGTTTCTGGAATACTTCGGGCAATTTCAAGATTAGTAGATCCTGAATCAATAAAAACACACGTATTGTTCTTAATTAAACTTGCACATTTCTGCGCGATTGTGGTCTTTTCCGCTTGATTCAATCCTATTCTTTGTTCGAACGTTCCTGCTGATTCCAGTACACTGACAGCACCACCATGTACTCGTTTACAAACGCCTTCTTCCGCTAATTCATTTAGATCACGGCGAATAGTATGTTCTGAAACCCCCATCTCTCTGGCAAGAATAGTGCAAACCACACGCCCTTCATTTTTTAGTAATTGACGTATTTTTTTTTGTCTTTGATCTGGAAAAGCGGCATAATCGAGCATAAAATCATCCTATGGTTAAACTGAAAACATCATAGTCGAGCACAAAAAGATGTCAAATTAATTGATACCTTCCGTTCAATAAGGGTCTTCTTATGTCGCAACATCCATTGATAGATAGCTTTTTCCTACATGAACTCGCTAATATTGCAGGTAAAGCATCACTTGAACATTATCGAACTCATGAATTAACTGTTTTAGAAAATAAGCCTAAAGCAGATTACCAATTTGATCCCGTCACACAAGCAGACAGGTTGGCTGAAAAATTAATGCGAGAACACATTACAAAAATTTATCCAGAACATTCTATTATTGGTGAAGAGTATGGAGTAACGGGTGATAGCCCTATTCAATGGGTGTTAGATCCGATAGATGGCACTCGCCCATTTTTATGTGGTTTACCTCTTTGGGCAAACTTAATTGGGCTAACGATTGATGGCAAAGCTACAATGGGTATGATGAGCCAACCTTATATTGGTGAACGTTTTTGGGCTGATCACTCAGGAAGTTGGACAAGTAGTCATCATGGACATTTCCAGCTACAAACCCGTAAAAACATCCCTCTTGACCAAGCCATTTTGCACACTAACTCTCCAGAACCTATCGATAGCCATAAAAATATTCACTTTACTGCGCTCACAAAAAGAGTGTTAATGACCCGTTATGGCGGTGAATGCTATGCCATGGCAATGCTAGCAGCAGGACGAATTGATATTTGTTTCGATTTCGCACTAGAACCTTATGATATCGTCCCTTTGATCCCTATCATTGAACAAGCAGGAGGGCGCGTCACAACTCTTGATGGCAATCGGGCGGAGAAAGGTGGCGCTGTATTAGCAACTGGCTGTCCTATTTTACATGAGCAAGTTTTAGATATTCTTAATCATGGATAATGTAACCACTTAACTCTAAATAATTCGAGATGCAGCTAACGGTGAATAAGTCGCTAAGTACATAGAAAATTATGTGAAAATGCGAATAAATAAACCACTATGCCTTAAAGAAAGGTGCTGTAACTTGAAATATAATGAGTACAATAAAATATATTAATAAAATGACTCTATCTTCTGAATTATTAGAAACATCACCAGCAATGCCACCAGCTAAAAAAGAGCAAGTGGCTACACGAATTATTTTCTTTATTGCTGGTTTTGCAACCGCTTCATGGGCTGCGTTAGTTCCTTTTGTAAAAACCAATACCGGCGCCAACGATGCCATGCTGGGCTTATTGCTGTTATGCTTTGGGGTTGGTGCTTTAGTCGCAATGCCTTTGACTGGAGCACTTGCCGCTAAGTTTGGTTGCCGTCGGTTGATGGTCACTTCAACCATTGGTTTTTGCCTCATTTTGCCACTCTTACCCGCTATTTCACATGTCAGTATACTGATTGCCAGCCTATTACTTTTTGGTATCGGCATTGGTCTTACTGACTGCGCCATGAATATACAAGCCGTCATTGTTGATAAAGCCTCAGATAAACCAATCATGTCTGGTTTTCATGGATTCTATAGTGTTGGTGGGATTGCGGGTGCAGGTGCTATGAGCGCGATATTACTCCTTGGGGTATCTCCTATTGCTGCCGCAACAATCATTTCATTATTCTCACTATTACTACTCTTGATTAGTTTTAAAGGCTTTTTAAAATACGCCCACGCTCCAACCGGTCCTTTACTCGCCCTCCCTAAAGGTATCGTATTGGTTATCGGTATTGTCTGCTTTGCGATTTTTCTTGCTGAAGGAACTGTTCTTGATTGGAGCGCAGTCTTTTTAATTGAACACCATGGCCTAAAGGAATCCCTAGGTGGTTTAGGTTTTGCTGCTTTTGCAACCACAATGACTCTTGGCCGCCTAACGGGTGATAAAATTGTGATGCGTGTTGGTTCTGCCCGAGTCGTCTTTTGGGGCGGTTTATTAGCTTGTATTGGTTTTATTATTGCAGTGTTATCACCCTATTTAACCATAGCGATATTAGGCTATGCATTAGTTGGCGCTGGTTGCTCAAACATCGTTCCTGTGATGTTTTCTGCAATAGGAAAACAAAACACCATGCCAGAAGCATTGGCCGTGCCTGCTGTTTCGACTTTGGGCTACCTTGGGATCCTCGCAGGTCCAGCCGCTATTGGCTTTGTTGCTTTCCAGTTCACGTTAGCCGCTGCTTTACTGATGATAGCTGGGTTATTGGTTATTATTGCTTTTGTGACTAAATTGGTCAGAGTTTGAGCTCATTTATGAAAACCATCGTTATAACAGAGGTTTTTTCTCCTTGAATTAGAACTGTATAGAGAAAATGAATCATAGCCATTACTATTTATTGAGATTTCAAATACTCATTCAATAAACTAATATATTTAATTCAATGATTTTTGGTACATTATGACTTCACAAACAAAGAATAATATCATCATTATAGGTGCCGGTATTGTTGGATGCACTCTTGCTTGGTACTTATCTCGTAACTATACAGGAAAAATTACGCTCATTGATAAATCTGACGCTGCGGATGGCGTCACTCAACACGCCTTTGCATGGTTGAATGTTTCCTATGGTCGCCCTAGTGGCTATAGTCAATTCAGAAAGCAGGCTCTGAGTGAATGGCGTTCTCTTGATAAATTAACTCAAGGCAAACTCAACGTGAATTGGTGTGGTGCCATTAGCTGGCAAGCTAACACTGAGGCAACGCATCAATTTATCGAGTCCCATCATAAAACAGGATTCAATATTAAAGCCCTCACTCAGGCACAATTACAGGTTCTTGAGCCCAATTTACGTGTTCTTCCTAAACTTGCTGCCTTTGCACCCGATGAAGCTTATGTTGACCCTGTTTACACCACAAAAACATTACTTGAGCTTGCAATAATCCAAGGTGTTAATTATTTACCGCATACCCATGTACAACAATTACTGAAAGATAATAATAAAATTGTCGGTGTTACAACATCGTTAGGCGATCTATATGCAGATCAAATTATCGTGACGGCAGGCCTTGGGGCTATTGAGCTGTTCAAATCATTGCAGATCCGCCTTCCTATCGCACCTTCTCCTTCAATTATTGCTCATTTCCATGACAGTACCGCGACGCCAGCGATGAAACATATTATTTCTACACCAGAAATGGAAGTTCGACCAACATTGGATGGAAATACGCTCTGTGCGGAAGACTATATTGATGAACAGCCGGAGCACAGTGCAATGAATATCGCACGAAATGCCTTATCTGTGATCCAAAATTCATTTATAGCTACGAGTACATTAAGTCTAGAAAATGCTTTCATTGGAATGCGACCTATGCCACAAGATGAGATGCCAGTCGTCGGTAAAGTTGCTGATTTCAGTGGTTTATATATTATAAGTATGCACGCCGCTATCACCCTTGCGCCATTAATCTGTCATCTAGCGCAAGAGGAAATAATACATGGCACAGAACAGGCGGCACTTCGCCCATATCGATTAACACGCTTTACATCAGGTAACTGAGACATGAATATACCGCTCTACTATTTAAGGCATTATCAATCGATCGAAAAGACATTTTGGACTTCGATTTGTGAACATAGCATACAAATCGAACAGCATACCATTTGCTACCTTACACCGTTAAATTCGCCTGTATTTAACTTTATCTATCTCCAGCCTGAATCTTCGATTCAAGCGTTTAAACAAGCACATAGCCTTTTTGTCGCACAAAAGAAAAATCATACCTTAGTGATCCCTGAGGAAATGCTACCCGAAGTTGTCTCTGAAGCACTCTCTTTAGGCTACAAACGTGACAGCGTAACAACTGCTATGGCGTTGTCCCTAGATAAACAACGCTCAGTTAAACTACCAGAGAATCAGGTTGATATTGTCTTTGCTAATCATGACCTTTCGCTATGGGCCAAGCCATTAGTTTCTGCCTTTTATCTCTCTGAAGAACACGACCAAGTGGTTAGCGAGTACGTTCGTTATCATGAGGATGCCTTGCTACAAGGTGCTCCACAATTCCATCTAGTACTACTGGTTAACGGATCCCCTGCGACTTCCATGACTGTCACCATTGAAGGTGCATTAGCGCGTTTCGACGATATCGGTACAGAACCCTCACACCAAGGTAATGGTTATGCGTCGCAGCTCATCGCATACGCATTAGCGTTTTGCCGCCAACAAGGCGTAGAGCATTGTTTCTTAGATGCTTCTGAAGCAGGTTTTGATTTGTACAAAAAATTTGGTTTCGAACCAATGTTCCGCTATATCAATTATGTCTGGTGCAAATAATCTATTAAATTAGCCATTTTTAACCAACAACCCTAAACTGAGCCATTGATTAACCAATGGTTCATTTATGATACTAATGGCGCAAGTAACATAACCCATCATCGGGATCTTATCGAAACAAACAGGGTGTTGGGTTAAATATGATTGCTTATCGCAATCAGATACCCTGTGGTTTTATTGCATTGATAATTTTTCAAATCATTCCGCCTTCCCATGAGGTATAGCTGCTTATGCCCTATCTATAATCGCCACCACGGTATAGGGCACTTTTTATTTGATAGATTTGGGTAGTTAACTGATAGCATTACTTTTCCCAACTTTTTGCGCAACAGCAGTGGCGGATAATTGATTAATTCGTTTAGGTGGCAGCTATACCACCGCTAAATACTGTTGAATTATCCATATATCATAAGTTAATACGATGAAAATTAATATTATTGGTTGTAGTGGCAGCGGCAAGAGCACACTTGGCCGTGCATTAGCGTCACTTTACTCAGTTCCATACATCGAGATGGATGCCCTTTATTGGCAAAAAAATTGGCAACCCTCTACCGATGAGCAATTAACTGAAAAATTAATCCATGCCTTAGATAGTGCCGCTGATGGTTGGGTACTTGATGGTAATTATACCCGCACACAACCAATTAAATGGCAAGATATCGATATGGTTGTTTGGCTGGATTACTCTTTTTCTCGCACATTATATCAATCTATATCGAGAACCTTTTCGCGGCTGATTAACCAAAAAGAACTTTGGCCTAATACGGGAAATGTTGAATCATGGAAAAAAGCATTCTTTAGCCGAGACTCGATCATTTTATGGGTTTTAAAGACTTATCATAGTGGGAAAGCAAGGCGGATCATCAGTATGGTTGATGAACAATACCAACATATCCGTTTTATACGTCTTACCTCCCCCAAAGAAACGGCCACTTTCTTGCAATGGATGCGAAAAAACATCAGTGAATAAATGACAATCAGCCTAGTTACTTGAGCAATTTTGTATGAAACATAAACGCAAATTACTATATGTACTATTTTCACTCTTAATCATCATGACAGCTGTTATCTTAACTGGGCAATTCGATGATTTTGATTTAGACAACAGACAAACAACTGATATTAGTTTTACAGCCGATGGTAATAAATTATCTGGCACACTTGTGCTACCTAGCTCTGAGCAACCTAGCGCAATTGCTATATTCATTCATGGTGATGGCCCGCAAGATCGTTTTTCAAATTCAGGTTATTTACCGTTAATAAATACCTTAGTTGATAACGGTATCGCTGTGTTCAGTTGGGATAAAGCAGGTATTGGCAATAGCCAAGGTAACTGGCTGAATCAGACTATGGCAGGTCGTGCAGATGAGGCAAAAACCGCTTTAGCACTATTACGTGAAAAATACCCTTCTCCTTCAGTTTCTATTGGTTATTTTGGCTTTTCTCAGGCTGGATGGGTTATTCCTATTGCTGCGTCACAAAGCTCACCTGATTTTTCAGTCATTGTCGGTGGGGCAATAAATTGGCGAGATCAAGGTGCTTTTTATCATCGTATTCGTCTCACTCAAGAAAACATCGAAAAGTCTCAAATTGATCAACAAGTCGCAGAACAACTACAATCTTACGATGCTATTTTTGGTATTAATGGTAGTCACGACCCAGCTTCGACACCTGAGCTGTCCCTCGACCGATTTAACTTTGTTGATCGCAACTTTCTGAATGATGCATCGCAAGATATCCCTACAATGCGCGGACGAGTGCTTGCAATATGGGGGGAAGATGACCTGAATGTTGATGCACAAACAGATGCTTGTCGTTATAAAAAACTATTGGAAAATAATCCTAATAGCACCGTTGTGCTAGTAAAAAACAGTACTCATGGGCTACTTAATGCATCACTGTTTAACTACCAGCTAGATAGTCAATGGCCGTGGTGGAAAAAAGCCTATTTTCTTTACCTAGGCCGTGAAGGTTATACGCCACATACACTGCCATTAGTGATTGATTGGCTAAAACAACAGCCAATCGCTATTCCCAAAGATTGGCAACCAGCGTGTTCCCAGTAACCAACAATAGCGGGTCTGGCTGAGCATGTTCAGCCAGACAAATCATAATTTAATTAGGCATCACAAGCCGTTTTTAACGCCGCATTCTGTTGATATTTTTCAATACCAAGTTCGATTAATCGGCTGATCAGCTCTTGATAAGTCATACCACCTTGCTGCCACAATTTTGGATACATACTAATATTTGTAAAACCAGGTAACGTATTAATTTCATTAATGATAACTTGATTATCTTCTGTTAAAAATACATCAACCCGTGACATGCCACTGCAATTTAAAGCTCGATAAGCCTGTAAAGCAATCTCTCTTATTTTATCACTTACCTCTGTCGACAAATCAGCGGGAGCGACAACGGATGCACCATTCTCATCGATGTATTTTGTATGATATGCATAGAAGCTATCATGCAAAACAATTTCACCACATGGGCTTGCTAACGGTTGTTCATTACCCAATACAGCGCATTCAATTTCGCGCCCTTTTACTGCACTTTCAACCAAGACTTTCACATCAAATAAGAATGCAAAATCAAGTGCTGCGTTGAACTCTGATTCGTTAGTCACTTTACTGATGCCAACAGAAGAGCCTTGATTAGCGGGTTTAATAAATAAAGGTAATCCGAGTTGTTTTACTGTTGCATCGTAGGTAACAGTTGCGCGATCAGCTATCATCAAGGTAATAAATGGCGCAATCTGCAAGCCTGCATCACGTAATAGGCGTTTAGTGATATCTTTATCCATACAGGCTGAGGAGCCTAAAACCCCAGGGCCGACAAAAGGCAAATTCGTCATACGCAATAGCCCCTGCAATGAGCCATCTTCGCCTAAATTACCATGGACGATAGGAAAAATAACATCAATTTGCGGGAGTGGCTGAGCGTCTTCAAGTGAAATAAACTGCTGCGTTGTTTTACCTGGAATAATAGCAATACTGCGTTTTGGCGTATTCAATGCAATTTTAGAAGGATCATTTGCATGAACTAAAAAGTTAGTTTCATCATACTCATGCCAATGCCCTTGTTTATTAATACCAATAAGACATACATCAAACTTATCGCGATCAAGACCATTTATAATATTTTTCGCTGATTGCAATGAAACTTCATGCTCTGTTGACTTACCGCCAAAAATCACACCAACCCGTAATTTACTCATTACTCACTCCACCTTAAGAAACCAACAAAACCCAGCTAGAAAATATAACACGTCAAGAAATAGTTATGGGATAAAATCTTTATTTTTCACATAGGTTCGCTGAAAGAATAAACAATTAATAACAAAGGTGAAATGTCAGTAACCGTTTTCAGTTAACATTGCACTTTGTTGTAGGCTTTGTTTTAACCAATCGATAAAAACTGCCAATGCACTGCCGCTGATCGGTGTTTTTGGTGCTAATAGATAGTAAGCAGAACCATCTTCAATGAATCCTTGTGGTGCAATCAATTGCCCTGACTGTAACTCATCTTCAACCATTAAAAATGAAGCAATTGCCACACCTTGTCCTGAAATTGCCGCTTGAATACATAAATAAAAGTGCTCATAGGAAACTTGTCGAGTTATTTGATGAAAGCTCCCCATTTGTTGTTGCCACTGATGCCAAACAGATGGGCGAGAGGCTGGATACAATAACGCAATATCACTGGTTTTATTTTGCCAATCTAAATTAGGTTGTAGTACAACGCCCACTTTTTCACTGCAAACCTTCTGCGCATAAATATCATTATTCCATTTAAAGTCATTACGCCGTAGTGCTAAATCAACCCCCGCTTTAGCAAAGTCAATAGCGCCACCAGCAGCAATTAAATGTACCGTAATATCTGGAAATAATTGATAAAACTGAGTTAATCGAGGAATTAGCCATTTCATCGCAATCGTTGGTTCGCAAGAAATGCTAACGACGTTGCTATCATCAAAACACTGTAATTCAACAAGCGTTTTTTCTAACTGTGAAAATATTTCGCTGGTGGTTTGAGAAAGTCGTTTACCCGCAGAAGTTAAAAATACAGCACGATTGCGCCGTTCGAACAGCTCTACACCAATATGCTCTTCTAGCAAACGTATTTGTCGGCTGATAGCACTGTGAGTGACATGTAATTCCTGAGCCGCTTTCACAAAACTGCCACTGCGTGCCGCGACATCAAAAAAACGCAATGACGATAATGGAGGTAGTTTCATTATAGGTTACAAAAACTGACAGATTTACGTCAGCATAAATCGCTTTTTAACTCAATACAATCTATTGATAATACAAATAATCAAAAAGATAAATCGATCACAAGAGAAGTATTTATGTCAGTTTTTATTGCCTATCAGAGGAGCATCAAATGAATGAACTGATTACAGTGGCAACTATTACATTTTTAGCTGTTATAAGTCCAGGACCTGATTTTGCGATGGTGACACGCAACAGCTACGCCTACGGGACTAAAGTAGGCTTATTTGCAGCATTAGGTATTGCTGTTGGCGTTCAAGTGCATGTCTTCTATACCCTATTTGGAGTGACACTGATTATTATGGGGTCACCAACACTGTTTACTATCGTAAAATTATTGGGTGTTGGTTATTTGGTCTATATTGGTTTTAAATCCTTTACGAATACACAAAAAATGAATACTGAAGGAAACAACCTTACGAAGCCTTCATCACTGACGGCATTCAGAATGGGCTTTTTGACTAATGCATTAAATCCAAAAACGATGTTTTTTGTTGTTTCCGTTTATACTCAAGTTATCCAAAACAATAATTCACAATGGCTTAATTTCAGCTATGGGCTATTTATCTCTTTTGCTCATTGGTTATGGTTTAGCTTGATCGCCCTATTTTTTGCTACTCCAACCATTCGTAATCGTATACTTAACTATCAATTAACTATGGATAAAGTGATTGGAGCATTATTGATGATACTTGGTATTTCGTTACTGTTTTTGAATAGTAAATAATTTTACTTCAGCAAATTTGCTTCATTTACCATACTTGCCAACTGTAATAAATCATTCGGAATATTCAGTTTGGCAAGCTCCTCAAAGGGGATCCATTTAAATTCATCTGCTGGTTTTCTTTCTGGGGTGATTAATTCACACAGATATACCATATCAATATGCCAATGATTACCCTGCTTACCATCTATAATAAACTCTTTCAAAATGGCCAAAGGAACGGGCAAAGCATATACATGATCAGTCCTTCGAACTTTGGTTACCGTGGGATACGCACAATCAATGATACGGCACATGAGACCAGTTTCTTCGAAGACTTCACGGATCACAGCATCTTGAGGCTCTTCATTTTCTTCAATGTGCCCCCCAGGCGGCAGCCAAAAACCTAGCTTAGGGTGCTCATGTAATAAAAACTCACCTTTATCATTACGGATCATTGCTGTCGCTGTAAAATGCTTACTTTGTTGTTCCATCGCTTCATGACTCCCTATTTTGCGTTGCTTTCCAATCAAATGGCATTAACTGTTCTAAAGTCATTTCAGTGTCATTATCAACCGCAACTCGCGTTTGTTTATTTTTATTCGATAATTGACTGACTAATTCACGACATCGGCCACAAGGTGGTACGACATTTCCGGTTGAATCAACAGCAACCATCGCTTTAACCACTGAACCACCTGCTTTAAGTAGTTCTGCAACCGCACCATGCTCCGCGCAAAATCCTAAGGAACACGCAGTATCAATACTGATCCCCGTATAAACTTCACCATTTTCTGTTTCTAACGCTGCGGCAACATAACCACTTTCAATATAATGACTCACCACCGTGGGTTTGGCATACTTTTTAGCGATTTCAATCAAGTGTTTCATATTCATCCTCTTTATTTACAAAGCGAGTCTATTTCAGATGTTAAATAAGGCAAAAGCCAATCGTGCGTTCTCACAGATCGACTAAATACAACACCGCTGCTTGAATTTGTGCTAATGCGACTCTTAATTGTTCATAGGAAATGGAACTGAGTGCAACTCGAATAGCTTGTGGATATGATGCCCCCCCTGCATAGGACTCAGCCGTGCTGACAGCTATATTGACTTGTTTTAGCCGACTCACTAACGCTTCTGCACGAACACCTTCAGGTAAAGGGATCCAAATAAAATAACTATATTGATGGGCGATATAGTCTATTTGGTTCAACACTTCTCTGACAATGTTTTGTCGTGCCTTGGTATCTCGTCGTTTTTTACGCTCTAATTTTGCAACTTCACCACTTTCTATCCAATGACACACAATCGCTGTTGTAATTGCGGGTGTATTCCACGTGGTGATACGAATTATCCGTTCTATTTCTGAGATTTGCTGTTTAGGGGCAACCACCATGCCTACTCGTAGCCCTGTTGCAACATTTTTTGAAAAACCAGTGACATAAAACGTGATATCAGGGGCTAACTGAGCAAAAGTGGGAGGTGCAGGATGCTGTAAATAAGCGTAAGAGCCATCTTCAATTAACCAAAAACTATACTGTTTAGCTAACTGGATAATCGCATGTCGTGTAGGAAGATCTATCACCCATCCCAATGGGTTATGAAGTGTAGGCATTGCATAATAACCACGAATATTTCTTTGTTGGCACAGCCTTGCGAATGCAACCATATCTGGCCCTGTTGCCGTTACAGGCACCACAACCAGTTCAATATGATAAATCTTCGCTAATGCTTTAAAACCTGGATAAGTTAGCGCATCAACAGCAATCACATCACCCGGGCTAAAAATACCTAACACAATCGTTGCAAGGCCATGTTGGGCGCCACCGACAATTGCAATTTGATCAGGATCTATCTGCTTTATTCCTCTTTGAGCCAGATAGTTAGCAAAAATAGCCCTTTCATGACGACGCCCCACATGAGGTAAATAATGAAGAAAACCTTCTATATCTCCTCCTGAAGACAAATGCCGTAATGCTTCTCTTAACCTTTGTGTTTGCTCATTTTCGACTGGATAAATGTAATTAAGATCTAACATTGTTGGGACAACATCATGTTCAATGCTTGATGTAGGCAATAAGCTTACGTCACGTACAAATGTTCCTCTTCCTGTCTCACCACTCACTAATCCTTGTTTGATCAGTTCATTATAGACACGTGACGCTGTCACCAATGAAATGCCATTTTGCTTAGCAAACGCACGATGTGTCGGCAATCTGGTACCGGGTGCTAATTCACCACTATGGATCCTATTCGCTAAATCATCTACATAGCTTTTATACCGAGCCTGTGTCATGCAATTGTACCTATGACAATTTTTTGATTGTCATGATTATCTCGATTAGTTTAGCTGAATACAAGTCGCAATATAGGCATAAATTATTAGGTAATTAAAATGAAATCGTATTCTCATACTACTCGCGGTTGGATAAACGGCTTTATTGGAGTCGCTATTTTCAGTGGTTCACTGCCCGCAACTAAAGCAGCTTTAATTGGCTTTTCTCCTGACTTTTTAACTGCCAGCCGAGCCGCTATCGCAGGGTTACTCTCTGTGCTGATTTTAATACTGTTTCGTCAAAAATTACCAAATAGACAACAAATTATTGGATTGTCTGTTGTTGCATTAGGTGTCGTCGTTGGTTTTCCATTTTTAACCGCCCTCGCCTTAAAACAGGTAACTTCTGCGCATTCTATGGTCTTTTTAGGGCTACTGCCTTTATCTACCGCTATTTTTGGTGTGTTGCGTGGTGGTGAAAGACCCCATAAAGCATTTTGGTTCTTTTCTGTATTAGGTAGTCTGTTTGTTATGGGATTTGCCTATTTTCAGGGAGGAAACAGCACATTAATCGGTGACTTATATATGCTCGCTGCTGTTTTAGTCTGTGGCCTTGGTTATGCCGAAGGCGCAAAGTTATCAAAGCATTTAGGTAGCTGGCAGGTCATTTGTTGGGCATTAGTTATTTCATTACCGGTCATGCTTATTCTCTGCCTATTACTTTGGCCTGACAGTTTGGAGGCTGTTCCTGCTTTTGCATGGGGTGGGCTTGGCTATGTCGCATTATTTAGCATGCTAATTGGCTTCTTCTTTTGGTACAGCGGATTAGCGGAAGGAGGTATTGCAGGTGTAAGCCAATTACAACTACTACAACCTTTTATGGGATTAATGATTTCAGCATGGATACTTAAAGAATCAATTAACACATTGATGGTTATCTCAACAATAGGCGTTATTATTTGTGTTATCGGTTCAAAACGTTTTAGCCACTAACAACAAGCAAAATGGTGAAGTTCAATCACTGAACTGCCCATTTTTTTATTAAAAGAGCAAGTTAATGCACTTAAAGCGCGATCATTTGATCCACGTTTAGCTAAGATGAAAAGATTATTACAATCGCATTGGAATTATCTATGACAATATCAATCGAGCAGCTCAAGCAACAAATAATGACATTTCTGGATGGTGATCCTAATGAAAACCCATGGGTAAAAGGAAAACCTCAACCTGAACAGATTGATGTTGTTAAATATAATAATGAATGGCCATTAATTTTTACTGAGCAAAAACAAGCAATTAGTAATGTACTTGCTAATCAATTTATAAGTATTGAACATGTAGGTTCAACCGCAGTACCTAAATTAGCGGCAAAGCCTGTTATTGATATTGATCTGATTGTTCAATCACCTAATGATGAAAGTCGCTATCTAGCGGCCTTAGAAAGCTTAGGTTATGAGCTGACGGTAAGAGAGCTATCATGGTATCAACATCGGATGTTACGCTTAGCTGAACCCCGAGTGAATCTACATATCTTCCCACAAAATTGCCCTGAACATATACGCCATCTCTTGTTTCGTGATTGGTTAATCACACATCCAAAAGATTGCGCTTTATATGAGGAAACTAAACTGTCGGCGAAAATGGGTACCAATGATGTTGTGACCTATAACCTGAATAAAAATGAAGTAGTTAAACAAATCTATCAACACATATTTGCTGAACTGGATACCCTTTTACCTGCATTACTTATTACTAATTATTAGGTCACCTATGCACTTTATTACGTTAAATGAACACCATACTCACCTTATCGAGCAAATTACCCATACTCTGCATACTGAATGGCACGAACTCAAATCATGGAGTGATCTTGATAATATTCGTCAGCGCTTAATCACACGTATTACAGCGCCTAGCCCACAAACCGTTGCTTGCTTTATAGATGATAACGAGCAATTACTTGCTACCGCCAGTATCATTTTGAATGAGCTCATTGGCATTAAAGATAGCAAATGGTGGATTGGTGAAATCGTTACGGTGCCCTCTGCTCGTGGTAAGGGTATCGGTAGTCAGCTCATTGAGCAGCTTTATCACAAATTTAAACAACATACTGATGAATGTCTGTACTTATACACACCAGATATGCAAGCGCTTTATCGCCGAATGGGATGGCGTGATGTACAACACACTATCGCTAATAATGAGCAAGTAACTGTAATGAAACGCGGCTAGGCTGTTGCCAAACGTATTATGTTTGGCAACAGTGACTAATGTTTTGACATAAACGAGAAAAATCAATTGATTGATTTTCGGCTGATAACACGAAGCGGGAGAAAGCACGCTTTTATTCCGTTTCGCAGCCATTTACCGACCATAAAATGGCCGGCAAAGAATAAGCGATATGTAAGATTTTAAGCGGCTAATGCAAGTTTAGCACCAAACATTAAGAACACGGCACCAATACAGCTATTAGATAGCTTAGAGAGTTTTTGGTTATGTTTAACCATATTCGTAACAGCGACGGCACCAAAGATTAATAATGACAAGTAAATCATGCTACATATTTCCAAAATACTACCCAGTATAAAAAATGGGATCCCCGCATTCGGGTAAGTAGGCTCAATAAATTGGATAAAGAATGACACATAAAAAATAATCATTTTAGGATTGAGCAAGCTTAAAAATACCGCTTTTTGATACGTCCCTTTTGTCGCTAGGACAATTGCATCCACATCTGCGGCTTGCTCTTTTTTATGGAAAACACTGTAAAGCGTTTTCACTCCTAAATAAAATAAATAAGTTGCACCAACATACTTAATAACACTAAAGAAGATAGGCGATGTTTTTACTAATGAAGCAACCCCTAAAAATGATAAAAAAATCAGTATCGCATCACCTGAAAACACACCTAACGCCGCTTTATAGCCATTTTTGATGCCATATTTTGCACTGCTTGTTAATACAAATAAAGAATTAGGGCCTGGAACAAGTGTAATGAAAATCACACCAATTAAATAAGTCCATAAGTTTGTGATACCAAAATTTTCAAGCATAAGGAACCCGCTAACTTAATAAAAGTTATAACAAAAAATAAACATATCTACTTGATGACACCTATGATACACGGGTTTATTAAACTGTAAAAGATATCACTATATGCAATACAAAATACAGTCATATGAACTAGTTATAAATACACAGATATACATTTTAAACCTAAAAACACCCTTAAGTTAGAGTTATATTTCACTTTATCTGTGAGAAATAGAACCCTGTTGTTTTCAATCTTAAAACAGTTTTTTATTCCAATTTATTTATTTTTATTGAATTTATAAACTAATTAAAAATATTTGAAAGTGATAGTGAAACTCATAACGATTAGCGGTATAACTATTCTGGATTTAATCGCATCGATACTCTAAATAATTCGAGGGGCAGCTAGGCGACAAGTGAGTGACTCGCTAGGAGAATATACATGTATGTGATTAGTGCGAATGAGCATAATCAACAGCGCTGCAACTTGAAGTATCACGAGTATATTTATTTGAATTTTGTAGGAACCCACTTTGGATAGCGCCAACTATTTTCATCTACAAGAGCTCAATGGGCTAGAAATGATCCAAGCTCAATACCATCATCAAAAATTTTCCCGACATACTCATGAAGGCTTTTGTATTGGTGTAATGGAGGATGGCGCACAACAGTTTTTTCGTACTGGTGAAAATCATTATGCACCAAAAGGCGACATTATTATTATCAATGCTGATGAAATTCACACTGGCTCTTCTGCTGTTGCAAATGGCTGGGCTTATAAAGCTATTTATCCCACACCTGAAATGTTTGAACGTTTAACATTAGATCTCAACACTGAAAACTATGGAGTTACCCCTTGGTTTCCAAATGCCGTTATTCATGACTCAGGTTTAGCAAGCCAACTTAGCCTACTCTTCGATTTACTGCTACAACCAAACAATACCTTGTTAAAAGAAACCTTGTTACTTTCTTCTATGAGTTGGTTAATTTTAAAATACAACAAAAGTAGGTTGCGACTTCAGGACATTACCCCTGCCAAGCAAAGCATACAAAATATTTGTGACTTGATGATGAATAGCGCTGAGCAAGAACATTCATTAACTGAATTAGCTACAATAGCAGGCTTTAGCCAGTGGCATTTTTTGAGACAATTTAAATTACATACTGGCACTACGCCACACGTTTTTTTAATACAAGCAAGATTATACAAAGCCAAAAAATTACTTCTTCAAGGATTAAAACCTGCTGATGTTTCAAGTCAATGCGGTTTCTCTGACCAAAGTCACTTCACTCGCCATTTTAAGCAAGCTATTGGTGTGACTCCAGGCCAATATATTCAACATCAAATAAATAGGCTAAGTGACCATAAATAGCTTATTAGCACGAATGAGCGAACTCACCAGACCTTAATAAAATGCGCGGCAGCTTGAAGTCTGACGAGAAAAGAGCAATTTTATTCTATAACCTTTATAACAACACCAGTATGATAAAGAAAACGGTCAAAAAGGGTATTAAATCAATGCAGTTACAACAAAGTCGCCATTGGCGGCGTGCTTTTATTGATGGATCAATACATATGACACCATTAAACTTAGCCGTTATTCCATGGGGTATTTTAGCGGGTTCAATGGCTGTAGAGGCTGGACTTTCGTTTTGGCAAAGTATCTCTATGTCGATCATGATCTTTGCGGGAGCGGCTCAGCTTGTGACTTTAGGTTTATTAAATTCAGGAGCGGGCTATCTAACCATTATTATTTCTGTGTTTTTCATTACATCGCAGCATCTACTGTACGGTCTCACCATGCGCCCCCATGTAAAAAATTTTACTACAGCAGAACGCCTAAGTATTGGTTTTTTATTAACTGATGAATTATTTGCCATCAGTGCAGCTAAGCGGCAGCCATTAAGTTTCCCTTACTTATTTGGTGCGGGGTTTAGTTTTTATATCGTGTGGTTAATCACTAGCCTCTGCGGCATCGTCATGGCTAATTTCATTACTGATCTTAGCCGATTACATTTAGATTTTTCTGTTGTCGCAACATTATTAGCAATTGTTGTCCCCCTGACTAAAAAAGTCAGTACGATTTGTGGTGTCCTCTTCTCACTGATTGTTGCGGTGGTACTTTCACTTTACTCAATTAGCAGTGCAATTGTCATTGCTGGGGTTGGTGGAATGTGCGTATCAGTTTTAGTTTCTCGTTTACTTAAGGAAGAAAAATGATTTGGGTATTAATTATTTCGCTTTCCATCATCGTTTTTTCTCTGCGTTATATTTTTTTGATCCCGCAGTTACCTGTTAGGTTACCACTGTTTATTAAACAAGCCTTAAGCTACTCGGCTCCTTGTCTTTTAACTGCTATTTGCGCGCCGGTGATCCTTTTAGAAAATCACCAGCTACGCGACTTTCCTGATAACCCCTATCTATGGGGTGCCCTTTTCTGTGTCATCACGGCATCACTTATTCGAAATATGTTAATGACAGTTGGACTCACATTGCTCTTTTTCTATAGCTTGATTTACTTTATTGGCTGATTTCATAAGGTATGTATCGCTAATATAGACTCTAAATAATTCAAGATGCAGCGAAACAAGAAGTGAATAAGTCGCTAAGATCATGTGCCAATATGTGACCCGCGCAAATGGCCACTTAATGCAAAGCGCTGCAACTTGGGTATTACGAGTATAAAACAACAAAATCGCTAGCTTTACATACCCCTCTATTCCTTCTAATATCCTCACCTCAAAATTACACTATTTTTAAATTTCAGCCTTGGTGGTTGATTTGAAATACAGATGAGATCATTAAATATGCTGAATAATTATGTGTTACGTAGTGTCCGTTACATGCTAGATCTGAGTGATAACCAGATGGTTGAAATTATTAAACTTGCTGATTTAACTGTAACTAAAGCTGAAATGGTAGGTTGGTTAAAAAAAGACGACGATCCTGACTATGTTGAATGCAATGACAAATTACTTGGCCATTTCTTGAACGGTTTGATCTATTTCCGCCGTGGTAAAGATGACAATAACCCAATGCCTGAAGTAGAAACTCGTATTACCAATAATATTATCCTAAAAAAACTACGAGTTGCTTTTGCATTAAAAGACACTGATATGATCGAGATCTACCAAAAAGTTGATTTTCGTGTTTCAAAACCTGAACTTAATGCCATATTCCGCAAACCTGATCATAAAAACTACCGTGATTGCGGCGATCAGTTATTACGCTATTTTCTGAAAGGCATGACGATGCAACTGCGTAATTTATCCAAGTAATTTACTTACATTAACTACGCGAGCCGTTGCAATAGATATTGCAAAAATACATCTATTTTCGGTGATAATGAACGACGGCTCGCATAAATAGCTCGTAATTCAATCGGAGCTGGCTGCTCATCAAACTCAATCACCTCAAGTAATCCTTGTGCAATTTCCTGTTCACAAGGCTCTTTGGCCAAAATAGCGTAACCGACCCCTTTAAGAGCTGCAACATTGGCTAAAATACCGCTATTCACTCGATATTGGCTATTAATATTAATTTTTTGCTGGCATTGTTGTTGATCAATAAACACCCATGGCTGGCCTGATAAGGCACTTAAACTAGAAATACATGGCATATTGGCGAGGTCTGCGATTGTTTGAGGCCGCCCTGTTCGCTCAATAAGTTGTGGTGATGCGACGACCACACTTTGCCACGTTTTAATTAGCCGAGAGTGATAGCTGCTATTATCCAATTCACCACGATGAAAGGTAAACAGTAAGTCGATATCATCATTTATCACATCCAAGGGCATAAGCTGTGTATCACAGTGAATCGCTAATTTCGGATGCTGTAATGCAAATTCAGCGATTATCTCGGCTAATAATAGGCTCCCCGCTTCACTCGGAATAGTAAGACGTAAAGCACCCGATAATATTTCACGGTGACTAATTTGATCTAAAGTCTCATCGAGTTCTTCATAAAGCCTTTGGCTCTGCTTTAATAAAATATCACCTTGTTCGGTTAGCCTCATACTGCGCGTTGTTCGTTCAATTAAGCGACAATTTAGCTGTTGTTCTAACTGTTTTATACTACGGCTAACATTCGATGTCGGCATTGATAATTGCTGTGCTGCTCGCGCAAAGCTCCCTTGAGAGGCGACGGATATAAATACTTTTAATAAATTTAGGTCAACTGACATTAAGGATCCTTCACCACGATTTATGATTAAACATCGAGTACAAACCTATCAATAATGTGTTGATCAACTTGCAGTGGATCACCGTTTAATTCAGCACTTAATTTTGCCATAAATTGCACAAGATAATTTGCGTTATGCGTCGCTAGAATTTTACCAGCTTTAGTTTGCATTGTTTCTGGCAATTTCAGTAATTTTTCCTGAAAATGGTCAAGTGCCCATAAATTATCATTTAAAGGCCTATTTTTCGCAAAAGGATCATTGGCATCAAACAGCGCTCGATTTAATTGGCCACTTACTGCAAACACGCGCGCTAAACCTATCGCGCCTAATGCTTCCAATCTATCAGCATCTTGTACAATTTTTGCTTCAATTGTAATTGGCTCAATATTAGCGCTAAAACTATGAGCAATAATACAATGTCTAACTGGGACATAATAATATTCAGGAAAGCTTGGAAAATAGTTTTGTAATACCTTGATTGTCTTATCCGCACTCAGAGAGGATGCTTGATGTCTTTGTGGATGATTTTTGGGGAGAGTTACAAAATCATGAAAATAACATGCAGTAAGTACAATTAAAGGATTTACGTTACTGTCATTTTCCATCAAATGCCGCGCAGTTCCCCAAACTCTGCGTACATGGGAAATATCTTGGCTATTATCAGTTATCGTCCAGTTTTTCTGCAAATAATTATCAAATAAGGTTGCCCATTTATGAATATCCATTCAAATCTCGACTCTGATTTTGTTAGATAAATCAATATAACATGAACAGCCTTTTGAAGTATTAAAACAACCGTTATGGCTATCAGCAATAACCAATAGCCATAACTTTTTGATAACGTTCCGCCAGCAAAGTTTCAATATCCAATTGTTTTAATGCTACTAAATCAGTAATCAATTGCTGCTTTAAATTTTTTCCCGCTTGTTCATAATCACGGTGTGCACCACCTAATGGTTCAGGGATCACCGTATCAATGATTTTCAATTCTTTAAGGCGATTTGCAGTCATTCCCATAGTTTCTGCTGCAATTTGAGCTTTCTGTGCGTCTTTCCACAAAATGGATGCGCAACCTTCAGGTGAAATTGCAGCGTAAGTACTATATTCCAACATATTAATACGATCACCGACACCAATACCAAGTGCACCACCAGAACAACCTTCACCAGTAATCACACAAATAATCGGCGTTTTTAAGCAAGACATTTCCATAATATTCCGAGCAATGGCTTCTGCTTGCCCCCGTTCTTCAGCGCCAATTCCTGGGTAAGCACCTGCTGAATCAATAAATGTCACTACGGGTAAATGGAAACGTTCAGCCATTTTCATTAAACGCAGTGCTTTGCGATACCCTTCAGGGGAAGGCATACCAAAATTACGTAACACTTTTTCTTTTGTCGTACGCCCTTTTTGCTGTCCTATCACCATAACTGGTTGGCCTTCAAGCCGTGCTAATCCACCAACCAAAGCCTTATCATCCGCAAATGCGCGATCACCCGCGAGTTCTTGAAAATCTGTAAAAATCAAAGAAATATAGTCCAATGTATACGGACGCATTGGATGTCTTGCTAACTGAACAATCTCCCATGCACCCAACTGAGAAAAAATCTTCTTAGTGAGAGTAAGACATTTTTTTTCTAACAGTTTAATTTCTTCATCAAACTCAATGTCGGGCTGTTGACCACTTTGTTTAAAAGCGGCTAAAGCGTCGATTCTTTCATTCAATTCGACTATCGGTTTTTCAAATGCTAAAAAATGAGTAGACATAAGACCCTTTGAATCAATGAGGCGATGACTTTAAGTGTAGTTAAGATTTTCAGGGCTTTCTATGCAGGAAAATGGGATAGATTACTATCTGAAATGGGATAATAGGAAGGTAATTACTATTTATTCAGCTTTCGATTATTTCGCAATCCTATAGACATGATTTTCTGAAATTTTGGACAAAGTAGGTGATCCTCTTCTGGACAATTAGCAATATGCAAGAGGGCATTTTTTAATGTCATTAAATTATCAATAGTATTTTGTAATTCACTGGCTTTTGCTTGTAAATGGCGACGTTCGATACTTGGTCCTTTCTCTTTATTCAACATGACGTTAATTTCATCAAGTGTAAATTGAGCTTCGCGGCCTAAAGAAATTAATGATAAGCGAGTCATGATATCTTTTGCATGATAAACACGTTTTAGTCCCTTACGACCAATAGGTTTAATCAACCCTCTCTCCTCATAATAACGAAGAGTGGATGCTGGTAAACCTGATAATTCACTCACTTCTGAAATATCTAATTCATCTACCATCGTGTTAATGACTCGCTAATTTTATTTACAGTTTTTTCTCAAGTAATACTGAACTCGTACCATTCATAATAACATCTTTTTGTACGATATAGCCCAACTTTAGAGCTACTCGTAGAGATGGCGTATTCTCTGAAGCAACAAAGCAAATTGAACGCTCAAATTGATTCAAGTCGCTTAGCCAATTTAGTGCGGCTTGCATGGCTTCTGTCGCATATCCTTTGCCTTGAAACTCAGGAGCGATCACCCAACCCGCTTCAGGAATACCTTTTACTGGTGGTTGGATTATACGATGAAAATCTGCAAATCCGAGATCCCCAACATAACGCCTTGTATGCTTTTCTCTTACAGCCCAATAGCCAAAACCAAGTATTGGCCATAAACCACCGTATGCCAACATTCGCATCCACGATTCACGTTCGGTAGAAGGTACGCCACCAATATGCTGAACCATCGCTTCAGTGGCCCATAATTGTGTTAATGCAGCAAAATCACTTTGTTGGTGCCCAGATAAAATTAACCTTTCGGTTTCAAGCTGAGGAATAGTACCGCTGAAACTTGTCATTATTTTTCCTTCCCCCGATCACTTAGCGAGTTATGGTTAATTCATTCTCATTCATAAGCCTAACAACAACTCAAACATTTTATTTATTACAAATACGCTAAAAACATATAGATATCATAATAAATGACAGAAATGTAACCTTCCCGTAAGGTAAATTCCACACTCTTATAGCTAAAATATTCTCTCTTGATTAATGAAAGGATATCAAAATGAACAAAAGTGCCTTATATTTACTGCTCACCCCTTTAATGATGGCTCCTGCTCTTTCTATTGCAGCCAGTGACATACTAAGTGTTCATATACTCAATCAACAAACAGGAAAACCAGCATCTAACGTTGAAGTCACATTAGAAAAAAAACAATCAAATACATGGGTCCGACTAAACTCAGAAAAAACGGATAATGATGGTAGAATTAAGTCGATCTGGCCAGATAATACAGAAACTCCGACTGTTGGTGACTATAGAGTTGTTTTTAAAACGGGCGAATATTTTAAAGAGCAAGGCAAAGAAAGTTTTTTCCCTGAAATTCCCGTCGAGTTTCATATAAATAATGTGAATGAGCACTATCATATTCCATTACTTTTAAGCCAATATGGCTACTCTACTTATAGAGGCAGTTAATTTTTAATTAAGCTATATTTAACTTGAGTGCTGGTCATCACGATTAGCACTTTTAGTTGCTTGTTATGTGGGTTGTCATCCACATAATGATACGTGCAGAACCAGCTGCTCTAAAAATAAAACATGTGCCCTACCAGATACTCTCTTTAAATATTTAGAATTGATTATTTACACAGTAAAACAACTTTCTTATTCAAATGTTAACGATAACAAAGCATACTCATTCACTTCAACTTATATTTATTCTACTTGAATAACCTTCCTTAAACTCAGTTATCAAGTAATCTATGATTCGCCACCTTATTAAGGTGGCATTTTTCTAAAATGCAGAAATTATCTTACGGGTATGCTAGCACAAAATCAGTGCCTCTTTTTTAATCAATTATCAAAACATTGAACTTGTAAAAGCGCTCGGCCATAAATGCTTACCCTTCTCTACCTAAAAGGTGGTTCATCGAACGTTCTTAATTTTCTTGAATGCAGCTTATCGCCTTCTTGTCGTAAAAGATCTATCGCACGGATCCCTATCTGCAAGTGCTCAGAAATAGCTCCTTCATAAAAGCTGTTGGCTTGACCTGGTAATTTTATTTCGCCATGTAATGGCTTATCAGAGACACATAATAATGTTCCATATGGGACTCTAAAACGATAACCTTGAGCTGCAATGGTAGCACTTTCCATATCAACAGCTACCGCACGACTTAAGCTAAAGCGACGTGCTGTTGCAAAAAAACGCAACTCCCAGTTACGATCATCGGTTGTCACAACAGTACCAGTGCGTAAACGCTGTTTGACTAATTCACCAGGCATATTACTGACTTGCTTAGTTGCATCGTATAACGCTCTTTGCACTTCAGCGATACTTGGAATTGGAATGTCAGGTGGCAACACGTCATCTAAAATATGGTCATCACGCAAATAAGCATGAGCCAACACATAATCACCAATTTTTTGACTTTCACGTAACCCACCACAATGACCAATCATTAACCATGCATGTGGGCGTAATACGGCTAAATGATCACAAATATTTTTGGCGTTGGATGGCCCAACACCAATATTCACTAATGTTATTCCTATACCGTCTTTCGCTAATAGATGATAGGCCGGCATTTGAAATTTTTTCCACGTTAGGTCAGATGTGGCAATTTGTGGATCCGCATTTTCTGCGGTTAAATAATTATGCCCAACACAGGATAGTGCTATGTATCGACTATCAGGATCCTTAATTTGCTCACATGCCCAACTAACAAACTCATCGACATAACGATTATAATTAGTGAACAAAATATAAGGTTGTACATGCTCCGGCGGTGTACCCGTGTAATGCTTTAACCGAGCTAGAGAAAAATCAACCCGTAATGCGTCAAAATGAGAAAGCGGCATTTCACCTTTAAATTGAACTAAACCATCAGTAATATCATCACTGATATCAGCTAAATCAGTAATAGGAAAATGTGCAGCTAAACTACTGCTCATACTGCGGTCTAAAACAAGATCTGAACCGTCAATGACAAAAGGATAAGGCACTTCTGTTTTAGATGGACGAACAGAAAAAGTAACATCATAATCTTGCTGCAATATAGCTAATTGCTCGGTAAGATATTGGCGAAACAAATTGGGTTGGGTAATAGTAATGCAGTAGTTACCTGGCTTGACAAACCGAGCATATGCTCTTGTTTTTTCACAACGATCAACCTTACCACGCCATTCAACACATAATTCAGGGTAAGCAAATAAACCTTTTTCACGTGCATTTACTTCGGGAAGTTGCCCATTATTAATATAAGCCGCTATCGCATTGCGGAGTGACTCGATAGCATTACCGTATAATAAAGAAAGTTTGTCTAAAACGTCATCAATAGATAGATTTTCATAGCTTTTACATTTTTCTAAAGACACACATAACCCCTTATTGGATGGCGTAGTTAACTGTAGAGCAGTGTATGTCTTTAGCATTCCGCAAACAAGGTATAAAACCTGTAGCGCCACAAGATAAACCAAATTAATGCGCTGTTAAATATGTATAATAGTAAGGTTAAGCTTAACTCTTTTATCGGTTAATTTCATAGCTAGTTATTCTAGCAAGCCACTTAACTTCACTTGATGATAAATGATATTCTTTCCCATTCTCTCCACGAACAATCCGTACATCAATATCCCGATATCCAAGTAAAGTGTTATTAGTTTTCTTTATTTGGTCGGCTATTGAAACATTAGTCGACCCAGTTAAAGTTGGAACTCCAATGTCTAACTTAGGTAAAGATGGACGTGATATACATGCTAAATTAATGTTTAAATGCATATTTAAATCTCTAATGTAAAATATAAAACAAGTGAAATCTTTGTCTAAGGGTATCTTTTTTGCAAAAGATCACGATAATATTACATTAGCGATTATTTATATCTTCAATAAAACGATTATTAGCTAAAAAATGAAAAATTTAATCCAACATTAAAGAGAGTATCACTGGTAATGTTATTACTGCCATTACCGTTTGCAGTGTGATGATCCCTGCCATCAGCTGGCTATCACCTTTTAGCTGCCGTGTTAAAATATAAGCTGTTGGCGCTGTCGGTATAGCGAAAAAAATGACCAATAATACCGATTCAAGCGTTGGTAAAGAAAATAACTTGGCCGTAAAAATAGCAAGTGCAGGCATCGCTAATAGCCGAACTAGGCTTGATATCATTAATGGTTTAAATTCAATTCTAAGTGTAGCCGTTTGTAGTGCTGCGCCAATACAAATTAACCCTAATGGTAAACTCGCGGCGGCAAGTAATTTAAGTAATTGGTCCGTTCCAAAAGGTAATCCGATGGGTAATAGATTAAGTAATATTCCTATCACACACGAGATAATTAATGGATTTTTAATAATAGGTAAGATGAGCTGCTTAATGGAAATTTTTGCTCCTGATGTTAGTGATAATACGGCTATCACATTACAACTGGGTACCAATATTGCCATAAGAACTGCAGCAATCGCTATTCCTTCGGTACCAAATAAATCAGCGACAATAGCTAACCCCAAATACGTATTAAATCGGGTAATACCTTGAATATGCGCACCAAAACGAGGTATTGGCATTTTAGAGAATATTTTAGTCACTAGAACTAATGCGCTGCTTATCCCTAAAATAAAAAAAATTGCGGCGGCAAGATATGGCAATTTAGGGTTATCAAGCGGTGCACTCGCCAAACTGTTAATTAGTAAAGCTGGAAATAAAATAAAGTAGTTTAATTTTTCAGCACTTGGCCAAAAGTCAGCAGCAAATAATGATACGCGACGTAATATAAAACCCATCGCTATCAAAGCAAACAACGGCCATAAAACTAATAATACCTGTTCCA
The DNA here is from genome assembly GCF_033676985.1 of Providencia sp. PROV236. Taxonomy (NCBI): domain Bacteria; kingdom Pseudomonadati; phylum Pseudomonadota; class Gammaproteobacteria; order Enterobacterales; family Morganellaceae; genus Providencia; species Providencia sp. PROV236. Next base: position 2,333,497 of record NZ_CP096297.1, read on the forward strand.
TATTTTTATATTTTAATCTCTCTAAACTTCATTAATGATACTAGTTAACTGTAAAGATTAAAGAAATGTAATGGTTAGGTAAAAAAGGCTTTATATTTCATCTGGTCAGTTTTTTGTAGAAAGTGTTTAGTTCCTCACATTTTTAAATTGCTACATCTATTATACACTTTCTCAATTAAGGGAATTTCTGATGGTATACTGGTCATTATTTCTATAACCTAATGATAAACCTAACTATGAATAATTTTTATTATGGATATTAAAACACTTTGTAAACACTATCGCGCTGGCAAAAAATTTAAATACCTCTTTTTTTGGGGACATCAATCCAAATCAAATACCGTTACTAAAAGCTGTTTTAGCCAATGGTACCCTGCTCCTTTTATTGTTAGCGGTAACCGTTTTGCTAGCGCCGAACATTTTATGATGGCAGAAAAAGCTCGGTTATTTGATGACCAAGAAACACTAACAAAAATTATTAATGCACCAAACCCAGGAGCAGCAAAAGCCTTTGGTAGAGAAGTTCGTGGCTTTAAACAAGAACATTGGGATATGCATAAATTTGATATTGTTATTAACGCTAACTTTGCGAAGTTTTCTCAAAATGAAATGTTGTTGCAGTTTTTGCTTAATACCAATGAAAGAATTCTTGTTGAAGCTAGTCCTGTAGATAAAATTTGGGGGATTGGCCTTGCTGAAGATGCAGAAAACATTGAAAATCCACTAACATGGAAAGGCTTAAATCTACTGGGTTTTGCTTTAATGGAGGTCCGTAATCGTTTAAAAGCCCAAAATAACTAATTTCTTTCTAAACATCATTATGAGTTAACAATAAAAGTAGCATGAGGAGACGAGACATCTAACGGTTTATTTGTTAGCTAATTCGCTCCCCTTAAATATTTTTACTGTCTAACTGCTCCGCAAATAACGATTAAATGTTATTACGTGGCACTCTCGATATTTGAACAATTCGTTCTTTTCTTACGATTACTGAGTATTTTTTTAGTAATCGCTTCAACTTGCTGTAATTCAGAACAAGCACTTGCTCGTAATGCTAAATTCCACTTGCTTAAAACCTGGGCATTAGAAACTAATTCGGTATGACTATCTAGCCGACCGCTCTTTAGAAGCCAGTTTGCCACTTCAGCCCAATCCCATAGCGGTGATTGGCCTTTAATACGCTGAATTGGGCTAGGAAAATCCCCAGAACCGCGCGTACCATCTTTTAACATTGCAATCGCTTGTCGCGATAAATGAGTTAATTCAGCAATGTCACTTAAACCAACTAATGCTGAATCAACCGAATTAACTTTTGCCCCAATCCCCGCCATTTCAATATTATCGATCGCTGATTCAATTGCTTTATCTAATGATTGGGATTCCCTGTCAAATTCTAAATAAACAGATTTCCCATAAAAACAAACTAATGCATCGCTGCAACCACTTTCATACAGGGCATCTTCAAGTCTAGGTGTGTCAATATTTACACCTGATAGCATTAATGTGAAATTATATAAAGTCATTGTGCCCTCATTGACGCTACTAAAGTAGGCGGCTTCAGCCGCCTAAGCCAACTGATGATCAAATACAACTATCAACCTTCCGTTTGATCTGTTTAGCATGGTTCTCAGGACTACTTGGTGTCGACCAAACACTCATTTGATGATTTTGATGCTCCCTATTTGGGTCACCACAACGTAAACGACAAAATGCATGTGAGCTCTGACCTGCTTCTACTAAGATCGAGCCTTTTGAGACAGCATATTCTATAGCCATTTGAATATGTTTATTAGGGTGTCTCTTCATCATCCTCCTGTATTTATACTTTACCCAATTCGTTGACATTCGTCAACATTCGTGGGTATTGATTATTTCATTGCGTTTAACTGTTATTTGTTATTTTTCAATAACAGACAAACATAACTTAGCAAAAAGAGACTTTGAACTTTGTCTGAAATTAATCAAAAGGATAACTTGGGCGCAAACAAAAACCCCATCGTTACATAACCGACAGGGATGGGAAGAGCCCACAAATATAATCGTCATGATTCATTTTTGACGTCATTAACTTGCGCTGGTTACACAATTCTCTATGCATCCAGCTATATTTCGAATAATTTAAAGCATCGATTTACAAAAAATATAAATATTAGCTACATATCATCTGGCTTTATTTGCGATCTTTATATTTGTCCCAAGAGTTGGGAAAAATATCCGTATTACAACGGCATTCTATACTCAATCACCCCTGGTTTTTCAGCAACCCAATCATATAAACGTTGACCACGTAAATTTGTTTCCTGTGTATGCCAATATAAACGTCCACAGGATTGTTTTTGAGCCTGATCTTGTACAAATTCAATCAGGTGTTTGCCTATTTGACGTCCGCGAACATCAGGAGAGACAAAAAGATCTTCTAAATAGCAAAAATCATTTTTTGACCATGTTGAACGATGGTAAAGATAATTAACAAAACCAAGTACTTTGTCTCCTTCGAGAGCTACAGCACAATACATTGGCTCATTCTTATCAAAAAAGCGCTCCCAAGTTTTTAAAGTAATATCTTCTTTTAAATCAACCTGATAAAACTCTTGATACTGTAACCAATATACTAACCATTGAGCATAATGATCTGGTGATACAAACTGAACAGTAACAGGTAACACATTGTTATTCATAATATATCCTTTAAAATGAGACATGTAAAAACAATGGCGTTATATTACATACCAATCTGGTACTTAATAAGATACACTTTTGATATTTATTTAGGATCCAATTTTTATGAAGCGTAAGCCTCAAGCTCAATTTCCGCATTTATTATTAGAAGCGGGCTACATTAAAGAAAGTGTTTACCACACTATCCGAAATGCCATTCTTGATGGGCGACTTACGTCTGGTATTAAATTGCCATCAAGCCGAGCTTTCGCTGAAATGATGTCTATTTCACGCAACTCAGTGATTGCGGGTTTTGAACGACTCACTGATGAAGGTTACTTGGTCACTAAACAAGGCTCAGGAACTTATGTAGCAACAACCATCCCTGATGAATTAATTCGCTTCACAACAAATCCCAAAAACAACAATAAATCACAATATTCTGCATTAAAACTTAGCCCTGTACTCAATCATTTAACGACATTATGGGAAAACTCTCGACCGAATACCAATAAACGTCAATTTTTTAATATTGGCATTGGATGCGTCGATCAATTTCCTCATGATTTATGGGGTAGGCTTTTAGGCCGTGTTTGGCGAAAATCTAAACATGAAATTACACATTATAATCACCCTGACGGTTACCTCCCCCTTAGAAAAATCTTAGTTGACTACGTCCGTTCTACACGTGGTGTCAACTGCCGTGAAGAGCAAGTTATTATCGTCAATGGAACTCAACAAGCGATTAATTTAGCCGCTAAAGTACTATTACAACGGGGTGATTGCGTTTGGCTAGATGATCCTGGTTATGACAGTGCTCGTGCAATCTTGGCGGCATCTGAAGCAACAATATCACCTATTCCCTCTGACAGTGATGGAATGGATATTGATTATGCCGCTGAGCACTGCCCTGATGCTAAATTGATTTATACCGCACCATCACATCAATTTCCTCTTGGGACCACACTGAGCTTAGCTAGGCGATTAACGATGTTAGAGTGGGCACATCAAAATAATGCATGGATTTTTGAGGATGATTACAACAGTGAATTCCGTTATCTTTCTAAGCCTATTCAAGCACTTCAAGGATTAGATACCCACCAGCGTGTTATCTATGCAGGTACATTTTCTAAAATGATGTACCCAGGTTTTCGCCTTGGTTTTTTAATTGTGCCGGAAATACTGATCGAACCCTTTACGATGGTGAAATATTACAGTGATAGTCATTCAGGGTATTTAGAACAAGCTGCGTTAGCACAATTTATTCAAGAAGGGCATTATGCACGGCATGTACGAAAAATTCGCAAAATATGCTATTCACGCCAACACACATTAATTAACGCAATAAACCAATATTTAGCCCATATATTTGAAGTAACGCCAACTGATTCAGGGATCCATGCTGTATGTTGGTTAAAACCGGATATCAATTTACAATCTATTTTATCTGCCTGTCATCAGTTGCAATTTGGCGTACAGCCGTTGTCTCGTTATTGCATAAATAACCAAAACAACAATGCTATTTTATTTGGTTACGCCGCGCATACTGAATCTGAAATTACAAAAAATATCATTGCATTGAGTCAATTATTGGAAAGCACAATAAAAATATAAGTTAATATTGGAAGTTAACAAAATATAAACGAAAGCAAAATATACACGGTTTTCATCCAAGCTCTGATTGTTGACTCAGCTAACTATGCACTAGTATCAATCAAATTCATGATAAATTTTGAGGTGTATTGATGATATATAGTAGCGATCTGGGCAAGCTCGAAATTGGCGATATTATCTTTACCTGTATTGGAACGACCTTGTTTCGCCAAATCGCCTCAGCCTCTTTATGTTGGAGTAATCATGTTGGCTTGATTATTGGCCATAATGGGCAAGACTATTTAGTTGCAGAAAGTCGAGTTCCCTTCTCAACCACGACGACTTTAACCCGTTTTATTCAACGCTCAGCTGATCACCGTTATGGTATCCGTAGGTTATCAACACACCTTAGTGACCAGCAAAAAGCGGCTTTAATCGCACAAGTCCCTTCAAGATTAAATAAATTTTACCATACAGGGTTTGACTATAATTCATCTCGGCAATTTTGCTCAAAATTTGTATTTGATATTTATCAATCCGCCCTTTCTATTAAAATTGGTGAAATTGAAACCTTCGGAGAATTGTTAAGTAAAAATCCCAATGCCAAACTTAATTTTTGGAAATTGTGGTTTATTGGACAAATCCCATGGGAACGAGCAACAGTAACACCCGCAAGTTTGTGGAGCCACCCTCAATTAGAATTAATCTATCGTAGTCATGATGATATTCACTAATGAAGTACTTTAAGCCGTAACGTGGTAAATGAACGAAAAACAGCCATAGATACGTAAATTATCTACTCTAAATACTTCAAGGTGCAGCTAAGCAACATGCTCATAAATTGCTAGGAACATAGAGAACCCTGTAGCTAATACGAATGAGCTTACTCAACAACGCTGCACCTTAAATTATGACAAGTATATTGATCGCGACTTAATATCTCAGTCGACTAATATACGAGGGTTAGTTGCCCCCCAAAGGATAGACATTTCAGTAAATAATGCACCACTAATATCTTCTACCTGTTCTGCCGTAATTTCAGCATTACCTTGTTGACCAAAAAAGACTACTTCATCCCCAGGTTTTACTTGTTTTAGATCGGTAACATCGACCATCACTGTATTCATCGAGGTCTTCCCTAATACAGGTACCCGCTGCCCATCAATTAAAGCAAATCCAGCATTACTAAATACACGACGATAACCATCAGCATAGCCCACAGGAATATTTGCTAACACGGAATCACGTTTTAATGTATAGGTGCGATCATAGCCAACTGTATTACCTTTAGGGTAATGATTAAGAGCCGCAATATTTGATTTAAATGTCATGACACGCTTATATTCATCCGTTGCAACCGTATCTCCGTAGAAAATACCACCTACACGAACCATATCTAACCAAGATTCAGGAACCGTAATTGTTGCAAAGGTATTCGCAACATGTAGTGTGACATCTTTGCGGTCTAAACCGGTAACCTCTAATACCTGTTTTGCTTGTTTGTTAAAGCGAGCTAAATCCGCTTTGATTTGCGCAGCATCTTCTTCTGGATAATGAGACATGATCCCAACAATTTTCAATTGTGGTAATAGCGAAATTTGCTTTGCTTCATTTAAACCTGCGGCATTACCGACTTCTAGTCCATTACGTGACATTCCGCCTGAGTTTAAAGCTAAATGTATCGCAATGGTTTTACCCTGTTTCTTAGCGATTGCATTAAGCCATTCCGCCATCTCAAGATTACCAATTAGCTCTTCAACATCATACTGGGTTGCTTGCGCCATTTCTTGCTCAGTGGCGTTACGCACACGCATCAAGCGCCCTTTAAAACCTAACTCTCTGACAGTCTGTAATTCTTGATTATTTGTCACACCAATACATTGGACATTGTTTGCTATCATGATAGGTGTCACTAAAGTTAAATCGTGGCCATATGCATCCCCTTTAAGGACAGCACAAAGAGCCGATTTATCCCCTAGCAAGTTTTGAACTTTCTGAATATTAAATTCGAGAGCACTACGAGAAATTTCTATCCAAGCGTTGTTAACAACCGCAGGCTGTACCTGAACATTCGGTATTGTATTCGTTTTGGTGTTGATATGGCTAGATTGCTGACAAGCCGTCACGACAAGTAGAGGCAATAACGCAAGATATCGCAGCTTAAAAGACATCACATTTACCTTAAGTAACAAATTAAAATTACCCTTAAATCATTTTTTGATTAAATAGGATGAAAACATGCGATAGGCATTATTCAATCGATTGATAGTTAGCTTATTATTTATCGCATGAATTATATATATAGAGGTTATTGCATTCCGTGACAAATCTTTCTTCGCGATTTGAATGAGTTAAGAGGAAATGTACTCAATGAGCAAAATAGCTAGGATATTGAACTGAAGTATTCAATGAAAGGTAGCGATAACATGAAAGAACACCACATTTTCGCGTGTTACCACACAAATGACATTAGATTCGTTTGTGCGATGAGCAATCATTGTTAGCTACATGTTTCAGCTAACCTCACACAATAAATGGTTCCGCCTGCTTGCTCCTAGAAAATGGTGTAATATTGACAAAAAAAGGCACTCGCCCCCGAGTGCCTTTTGACTACAACTCACTGAATATAAAGTAAATTACACCTATTCAGCGGTTCTGGTACTTGTGCGGATTAGGTAATCAAATGCGCTAAGTGCGGCTTTGGCTCCTTCACCTGCTGAAATAATAATTTGTTTATATGGGACAGTAGTACAGTCACCCGCGGCAAAAATACCTTTCACACTGGTTTCTCCGCGAGCGTCGACTTCAATCTCACCCATACGGTTACGGGCAACAGTATCACCTAACCAATTCGTGTTTGGCAGCAGGCCAATTTGAACAAATGCACCTGCAACATCCAGTGAATGAACACTTTCATCCGTACGGTCTTTGTATTCAAGACTGGTCATTTTGGTACCATCACCCTTCACTTCTAAAGTTTGGGCATTGACGATAATATCAATATTTTTCAGACTACGAGCTTTGTCTTGTAATACAGAATCAGCTTTTAATTCAGGTGCAAATTCAAGAACGGTTACGTGCTCAACAATACCCGCTAGGTCAATCGCAGCTTCAATTCCTGAGTTACCGCCACCAATCACCGCAACGCGTTTGCCTTTAAATAATGGGCCATCACAGTGTGGGCAGAATGTTACACCTTTAGTGCGATACTCTTGTTCACCCGGTACCCCCATATTACGCCAGCGAGCGCCAGTTGCGATGATAATGCTACGTGATTTCATCACGCCGCCTGATGCGGTTTCAATTTGATGTAAGCCACCCGCTTTTTCTGCTGGGATCAGTTTAGTCACTGATTGCCCATCAATCACATCAACACTATAGTCATCAACGTGATTTTTTAATGCTCCTGCAAATATCGCCCCTTCAGTTTTGATCACTGAAATATAGTTTTCGATATCAACAGTATCCATGACTTGCCCACCAAAGCGTTCACCAATAACACCAGTGCGAATACCTTTACGTGCAGTATAGATAGCCGCCGATGCACCCGCAGGACCACTTCCGATGATTAATACTTCAAACGGTTCACGCTCTGTTAATGCTTTTGCTGCACGAGCATCTGCGTTGCTATCCACTTTATTAACGATTTCACTTAGCGTCATACGACCTTGGCCGAACTCTTTTCCGTTAAGGAAAACAGCTGGTACGCCCATAACATTACGTTCATCTATTTCTTTTTGGAATAATGCGCCATCAATGGCTGTATGCATAACATTTGGGTTTAACACTGCCATTAAGTTCAGTGCCTGAACAACATCAGGGCAATTATGACAAGACAGTGAATAATAAGTCTCAAAGTGGAACTCTCCTTCAAGAGCTTTCACTTGATCTAACAGTTCTTGTGCCTCTTTGGATGGGTGACCACCAATTTGCAATAATGCCAACACAAGAGAGGTAAATTCATGACCCAATGGTGAGCCAGCAAAACGCAGTCCACTATCAACACCTGGGTTTGTGATTAAAAATGATGGTGTTCTTTCATTGCTATCATGCGTTTCACGAACAGTAATTTTATCTGATAAAGTAGCGATTTGATTTAGCAGTTGTTTGATTTCATTTGATTTATTACTACTATCTAAATTCGCCACTAATTCAACTGGTTTGGTTAATTTTTCTAAGTAAGCTTTTAATTGCGCTTGCATATTGTTATCGAGCATATGATCCCCTTGGTCATAAAATCGGGTGCATAGCACCCGATAACATAAACATTTTCGAATATCGTTTTTACTTTCGAAATTTATTTTAAATTAGATCTTACCGACTAAATCTAAAGATGGAGACAGTGTTGCTTCACCTTCTTTCCATTTAGCTGGGCAAACTTCACCTGGGTGGCTAGCAACGTATTGCGCTGCTTTCACCTTACGTAACAGGTCAGCTGCATCACGGCCAATACCTTCAGCAGTGATTTCAATTGCTTGGATAATACCTTGTGGGTCAACAACGAAAGTACCACGGTCAGCCAAACCTTCTGCTTCACGCATATTTTCAAAGTTACGAGTCAGAACACCAGTTGGGTCACCAATCATGGTGTATTTGATTTTACCGATGGTTTCTGAGCTCTCATGCCATGCTTTATGGGTAAAGTGGGTATCAGTTGAAACAGAATAAATCTCAACACCCATTTTTTGGAATTCTGCGTAGTGGTCTGCTACGTCACCAAGTTCGGTTGGACAAACAAAAGTAAAGTCAGCTGGATAGAAGAAAAATACGCTCCATTTTCCTGCTACGTCTTTTTCGGTAACTTCGATAAATTTGCCGTCTTTAAACGCTTGGTTTTTAAATGGTTTGATTTGAGTATTAATTAAAGACATTTTTACGTTCTCCTGTTTGGTTGCTTATTAAGTTACTGGTTTACAGACTTTTTATCCAATCAGTTGCTACTATCAATTTGATAGGTAATACCTAATAATTGTTTAATTATTGATAGGAATAACATTAAAACGCTTGCTATAGATTTCAGCAAGCGTTTTTAGTCATTTTATACCTAGATACGTTATGCCATGGTGGCAATGGTTTTACGGAAGCGTATTAATGCAAATGAAAAGAACACCATACCGATGATTAATAACACAACAAATTGCGGCCATACTATTTGGAAACCAGCACCTCGGTACAAAATAGCTTGTGCAAGACTAACAAAATGGGTTGTTGGCATGGTTAACATAATATCTTGAACCAATTGAGGCATACTTTCCCTCGCGGTCATCCCACCCGATAGCATGTTTAAAGGCAGCAGGACTAAGATCATCAATAAACCAAATTGTGGCATTGAACGCGCGATCGTTCCCATAAAAATACCGATTGACGTGGTTGCAAATAAACTTAAAGCCACCCCGCACATAAATAGCAATATTGAACCTTCAATAGGGACTTGTAGTAATGTTTTGACCACTAACAACAATGAAACCGCTGATGCAATCAATACCACTAACCCCATAGACCAAATCTTAGAAAGCATGATCTCGAAAGGTGTTAATGGCATCACCATCAAGTGTTCAACCGTACCATGTTCCCGTTCTCTGATTAGCGCAGCACCAGTTAATACAATCGATAGCATCGTGATGTTGTTAATAATCGCCATCACTGAGCCAAACCATGATTGTGTTAAATTTGGGTTAAAGCGCATACGAACTTCAAGATCTACCGGCAAACTTGTATTACTACGATATTTGGCAAGAAATTCATTTACTTCACCAAGGGTAATATTTTGAATATAGCTATTGCCCAAAAAAGCTTGGCTCATACGTGTTGCATCAATATTGACCTGAATTTCAGGATGACGCCCAGCGAGCACATCTCTTTGAAAATTAGGTGGAATATCTAATGCAAAGGTGTAAGTTCCCCTATCAAGCAAACCATCAATTTGTTCAGGAATGATATCAGCAGGCGCCTTAAAATAAGGAGCATAAAAGCTATTAATAATACGATTAGATAACTGTGATTTATCTTGATCGGCCACAGCAATTGGGGCATTGTGCAGTGAACCCGGCGTCACCGTGGCCGATGAATAGATTGATACAGTAAAAGCAAATACAATCAATGCCATCATCGCTTTATCACGCCCCAAGCTGCGCAGCTCTTTAACCCCCAAATGAAATATGTTCTGTAACTTACGTATCATCAGTTAAGACTCCTGTTTTTTCAGGAAAATGACACTGAGGCCAATCACAATTGGAATTGTTATCAATAAAGGAATAAAGGAGGCTTGTAAGTCAAACAAATTTAATCCTTTAGAGAAAGTTCCTCGCGTGATCGTCAAAAAATGCGAGGTTGGATAGACCATACCAACCCAACGACCAATACCCTCCAATGATGATACTGGATCAATCATGCCTGAAAATTGGGTGGCTGGGATCAGTGTGATGATAGCAGTACCGAAAATCGCCGCAATTTGGCTTTTCATAAAACAGGAAATCAAAAGCCCCATTCCTGTTGCAATCGTGATATATAAAAATGCGGCTAATGTTAGAGTTAAGAAGCTACCTTTAAAACTCACGCCAAATACAAAAACACTGAGCGCACACAGCATCAAAAAGTTAAACATCCCTAATAAAATATAAGGAAGCTGTTTACCCAATAAAAACTCCAATTTGGTGATCGGGGTAACATAAAGGTTAATCATCGAACCCAGCTCTTTTTCCCGTACCACGCTAAGAGCACTGAGCATTGCAGGGATCATCATCAACAATAATGGAATGACTGCTGGAACGATCGCCGGTAAGCTCTTAACATCTGGGTTGTAACGATAGCGCGTTTGAATATCAATCACTGGCATACCAGCGACACCCACTGGTTGTTTGGCCGCCATTGTACTTAACCATGCTAAATGCATCGCTTGCACATAACCACGTACCGTTTCAGCTCTATTAGGCATTGCCCCATCAACCCACACACCGATTTTTACGTTATGCCCTTTAGCAACATCACGAGCAAAATTAGGCGGAATTTCAAGCGCAACGGTGACTTTGCCGCTACGTAAAGCGGTTTCTAACTCGTCATAATCTTTCAGCGGAGGTTGCTCAATAAAATAACGCGAGCCAGCAAGGTTCAATGTATATCCTTGGCTAAGTCCTGTTTGGTCACGATCAAGGACGGAAAAACGTAAATTCTCTACGTCCATACTGATCCCATACCCCATGATAAACATCAAAATCACAGTACCCAGTAATGCTAATGTTGAACGTACAGGATCACGACGCAGCTCCATACCTTCTCGAATGCTATAACTAAACAAGCGACGCAAGCTAAAACGACTTTTTAGCGCCTCATCAGTTTGTTTTTTGAGTTCAGGGTCAACATGGAATTCGGGAACAGTATCATCTTTTGTTGACCCAGCATCTCCAACCGCCTCTTGTAGATAAACAATAAATGTTTCTTCTAGTGTATCCAGTCCACGTTTTTTAATCAGGTTATTTGGTGTATCACAATCAAGTACCTTCCCTGCATGCATCAGTGAAATACGGTCACAACGCTCCGCTTCATTCATAAAGTGAGTGGAGATAAAAATAGTGACGCCGTCACGTCTGGAAAGGTCTACCATCAAGTTCCAGAACATATCCCTCGCAACTGGGTCAACACCCGACGTCGGTTCATCTAGAATGAGCATTTCAGGCTTGTGGATCACAGCCACAGCTAACGATAACCGTTGACGGATACCTAGCGGTAGGTCATCTGGCATAGTGTCACGTACATCTTCTAATTCGAAACGCTGACACATTTCATCGACACGTTGCTTAATTTGTTCTTCGGGAATGTGAAATAATTTAGCGTGTAGGACTAAGTTTTGCTCTACACTCAATTCACTATAGAGTGAAAACGCTTGCGACATGTAACCAACGCGCTTACGCGTTTCAATATCTTTAGGATCGATTTCTTGTCCAAACAACCATGCTTGCCCTTCGCTTGCTTGTAGCAAACCTGTCAGCATTTTCATGGTCGTGGATTTACCACAACCGTTAGAACCTAGAAAACCAAAGATTTCCCCTTTAGGTATTTTGAAATTAACATGGTCAACAGCAACAAATTGTCCAAAACGCATCGTGAGATCTTGTGCTTCAATCGCTATCACATCATCCGCTGAAGTATCTCGTGGTGGAATAACCACTTTTTTATGACCACTACGTTTTTCTTCTGGTAGCAATGCAATAAACGCAGCCTCTAAATCGTCACATTGAGTTTGCGACTTAAGCTCTGAGGCATGGCCTGTTGCCATCACTTTGCCATCATCCATTGCCACTAACCAATCAAAACGTTCCGCCTCTTCCATATACGCGGTAGCTACGAGCACGCTCATATTTGTTTGTCGCTCACGAATTCGTTCAATCAGATCCCAAAACTGAGCACGCGATAAGGGGTCAACACCAGTGGTTGGTTCGTCAAGTATCAATAAATCGGGGTCATGAATTAACGCACAGCACAAACCAAGTTTTTGTTTCATCCCGCCAGAAAGTTTACCTGCTGGGCGGTCTTTAAATGGCGCTAACCCTGTACTTTCAAGTAAGTCATTGATTCTATATTGACGTTCTTCTTTGGATTGCCCAAATAAACGACCAAAAAAATCCACGTTTTCATAAACTGAAAGTGTGTGATAGAGGTTTTTTCCTAACCCTTGAGGCATATAGGCTATTTTCGGGCAAACAGCACGACGGTGCTCTTTGTCTGCCATATCGCCCCCTAACACAATTACCGTTCCTTGTTGGATCTCTCTTGCACCTGCAATCAAAGAAATCAAACTAGATTTACCCACACCATCAGGGCCAATTAAACCAACCATTTTCCTTGCAGGTATTGATAACGTAATGTCATCCAACGCACAATTATCACCATAATGTTGGCTGACATGGCTTAAATCTACGATCACATCATCCATCAAATTATAGGTCATTGTGGGAGCCTCACCTCAAGATCGGTTGGCCATTGAACATCAGGATCTAAACGAACATAAGCTTTGCCCGGCAAACCCGTTTTAACATATTCAAGATGCTGTTCTAATAATTCAGGTGAAATGCGTGCACGCACACGGAACATTAACTTCAAACGTTCATTTTGAGTTTCTACTGTTTTTGGTGTGAATTGAGCAACGCTTGCCACAAATGTCGTTTTAGCAGGGATCACAATATTCGGTGCCGCATCTAATACAATATGGACTTCACTACCCAATGCGACTTTTCCTGCATCTTCGGTTGGTAGAAAGAAAGTCATGTAAACATCACTGAGATCAACCATATTTAGTACACGACCACCTGCACCTAATACTTCTCCGGGCTCTGCAACGCGATATTGAATACGTCCATTACGTGGTGCTTTAAGTACACTATCATCTAAATCAGCAGTGATACGTCGTTCTGTAGCAGTCGCAGCATCAACACGGGTTTTTGCTTGTACAACACCCGCTTTTGCTGAATCAATCGCGGCAAGTGAAGCGGCCACTTGGGCTTTCGCCGCTTCTAATGCGGCTCTAGCGCCTTGCATTTGAGCGGTATCATCATCGACTTGTTGTTGTGAAACGGCTTTAGTTCTTACAAGTGCGCGAGAGCGATTCAAGCGTTTTTGAGCAGCATCGAGTTCTGCTTCACGCTGACGAACCACGGCTTGTGCGGCTAATCTTTCACTTTGACGCTGAACCAAACCTGACTCAGCCGTTGATACGTTGCTAATTGCTTGACGTAATTGCGCTTGAACTTCATGAAGCTGCTCTTGCAATGCTCGGGTATCCATTTTAGCAAGAATTTGCCCTTCTTTAACAAAATCCCCTTCTCTTACTGTAATGGATTCAATCCGCCCTGCCATTTTAGTCGCAATATCGATTTCTGTTGCCTCTATACGGCCATTGCTTTGAGCAAAACCGGCAGGTAAGTTGCTGGAGTTAACGCTCCAATAATAATAACCACCCAAGGCAATAATCAAAATAATGACAACATAAAAAACGATCTTCTGTTTATTTACTTTCATACCATCCCTTCTTTTCTCTTTTGTGAAAGAAAATAACTAATTTTTAATTTAATATTTCAGTATTGCGTAACTAATTTAGTTGTACTTAAAATAATAAAACAAAGAAAATAAAAAATGACTAAAATATATTATTATACAACCCTCTTATTACGACACTCCACTTTAGATCTGTAAGAAATCAATTTCTATCTATTTAATTTAACAGCATTTTACCTTAATTCACCTTAAGTAAAATAGCACATATATCACAAATTGCCATATTCAAAACATTAATTTCCCGACTTGGCACTTATTGCATAAAAAATAGATTAAACACAAAAAATAATGCTAACAAAAAAAATTGTTAGCATTATTTTGTTATAAAATTAACTTTGGGTGGAAATTAGTTTACGAATTTAGCAATAGACTGCTCATCCATACGATAACGGATCCATTCAGCTTGAGGCTCAGCACCAATACTATTATAAAAGTCAATTGCTGGTTGGTTCCAATCCAATACGCTCCACTCTAAACGCTGGCATTTTCTTTCGCTGGCAATTTCAGCAATATATTTTAATAGTTTTTTACCCGCACCTGCTCCACGATAATTCGGAGAAACATATAAATCTTCCAAGTAAATTCCATTGTTTCCTAACCATGTGGAATAACTGGAGAAAAATACAGCATAGCCAGCAGGCTTACCGTCAACATAACAAATTAGTGCTTCAGTGTTTGAATTATCACCAAAAAGTGAGTTTTCGATATCTGTCACTGATGCTTTAACTTCATGGCGTGCCTTTTCATATTCCGCGAGTTCGATGATCATATCGAGGATCAAAGAGGCATCTTTTAATGTAGCAGGTTTGATTTCAACGTTCATTTTTTGTTCCCTTAGTGTATCTGAATAGATTTTACTTCATTATTTCTTTTCTCTATAACGACTAGTAGTTTTATTAATGAAATAACTCAACGTATTAGAACTATTTACAACAGTAATTAAACACCATGACACATTGCCATTGATAATAATTTATTTAGTTTGTTATCATGTAAACATTGTTCAACACAGGAAAAAACAAGGAGGCTTATTATGATGTTGTGTGATCTTATTGACTATTCACACTTCTTTGGTAATCGCCAAAGCTCAGGCTTTCACAGTGATACACTGCGATAACCCTGCCTGAGCGAAGTGACTCAAGGAAACCTTCCTCAGCTTACTGGGTTGTCGTTCTGACTATACCCTGGCATTGCTATGCCTAAAAATTGAGTAAGCTATGAGCACATTATTATCTGTAAAATCATTAAACTATGATACATCTACCACATCATTACTGAGCGATATCGATTTCACCTTAAAAGCAGGCGATCGTATTGGCTTAATTGGCCATAATGGTAGCGGTAAAAGTACATTATTAAAGCTATTAACTGGCAAATTGTCCCCTCGCAGCGGTAGTATTGTTTACGCAACTCAATGCGTGACTAGCTATATTGAGCAACATTTACCTGATGACGTCGCTTGCCTGTCATTGATCGATGCCATCATGCATCAGTTGCCAATTCATGAACGACAAACAGAACGCTGGCGAGCAGAAATCTTATTAACGGATTTAGGCTTCAATGAAAGTCAATGGGAACAAAAAGCGAATCAAATTAGTGGCGGTCAACATACACGTTTGCTGTTAGGTCGTGCTTTAATTCAACAACCTGATTTAATGCTATTAGATGAACCAAGCAACCACTTGGATCTACCAACATTAATTTGGCTAGGTAACTTCTTGCATAATTGGAAAGGTAGCTTTGTTTTAGTATCACATGATCAAGAACTACTTGATAAAGTGACGAACAGCACATGGATCCTACGCGATAAAACATTGCATTTCTTCCGACTTGCTTGTACTGCGGCACGTCAAGCGCTGAATCAAAAAGACATCAGTGATGCACAACGCCACCAAGCAGAACAAAAAGAAATTGACCGTATAGCTTCAAGCGCCAAACGTTTAGCAATATGGGGGCATGTTTATGACAACGAAGGTCTTTCCCGTAAAGCTAAGCAAATGGAAAAACACATTGATAAACTAAAAGATGCACAAACAGAGCTAACTGAAGGTTATCAATGGAAACTAGCACTAAACGGTAAGTCGATTCCGGCTGACAGAGTATTAGAGCTTGATAACGCTCACATTGAAACCCCCAATGGAAATCCTCTGTTTACGACTGGATTTCATCAAGTAAAAAGTGGCGACCGTATCGCGATTATTGGAGCTAATGGCTGTGGTAAATCGACGTTGTTACGTTTGTTATGGCAACGTTTTCAACATGATATGCGTTATGGCTCACAAGTTAAGTTTCATCCAGCAATCAGTACAGGCTATTATGACCAACAACTACACCAGTTGAATGATGATGATAGTTTGTCAGACGCTTTGAGGCCATTTGCTACCTTAGTCGATGAACAACGTAAAATGGCCCTCATTAGTGCCGGTTTTGCTTACAACCGCCATCAACAAAAGGTGGCGACATTAAGTGGTGGAGAGCGTGCAAGGCTGTTATTTATTGGCTTAAGTCTCGCTCAATATGAGCTAATTTTGTTAGATGAACCTACTAACCATCTTGATTTAGAAGGGAAAGAAGCTCTAAGTGAACAAATTTCACAATTCGAAGGTGCACTACTGGTGGTTAGCCATGATAAATGGTTAATCGAAAATAGTTGCCAACGTTTTTGGTATATCAATGATAATCGGCTAGAAGAATATCTTGATGTGAATGAAATATATCAGCAGATAGAAATGCAATCTCAGTCAAATAATATTACTGAAGCTAGCCGTTTCTCTCCAGCTGAAACAACAATCACTGAAATGGCTTCCCATGAAGATGAACTGTTAGAAACATTATTACAACTTGAAGAAAAGCTGCAAGCTGATAAGCAACGTAAATTAGCACATCAAAAACCACAACTTCAGCAACAATGGATGGATGAAATAGAAAAAATACAGGCACAATTAAACCTCTAAATTGAGCTCATAAAATAAAGGCCTCCTGTAGAATATTTATCAGGGGGCCTATTAGTTCTAATAATGCTTCATTTTATAGCGTATCTTTCCACTAAAAATTTAATTAATATATCGATAATAAAGGATATGTTAAGCATCTTGCGTCGGTGACAACAACATCACTTTAATTGAAGTGAGTTCATTCAAATAAAAACTCTATTTATACGTAAAACATAAAATCAGTGGGACAAAAATGATCGGTATTGGCGTTATAATTGCTATAGTTATTGCTATTATTTTCTATTTTTTGAAAAAATATACATCAGAAACATCAACAATCACATCTTTTTCCGAAGCAGAACCTCAGCTCGGTCATATATCCGAATCTCTTGAAATTGACACTCCAACGCTAAAACCAAATGAATGGGGGCTGATTTTAAGCCTACCGTATTCATGCTTTAATGGACATGCCTATAACGATTATAATAAAGGACCACATGACGGTGGACTATCACAGGCTTGGGGAGTATTTGATCGCTACAGCCTCATCCAGCAACTTTATTGGTTAATAACATCAGGCCATACAAATAATTATTATTTATTACGTGACCAAGTGTCATATGCAAATAAAGTTGAGTTACAAGACATCATTCAAGAAGTAGAAAACTCATCCGATTCTGAAGAAAATAAAAAAGAACAACTTTGGCGTATAGAAATGATGGATAAGAACGTCAATGATATCTGTAACGTCAAATATATTGCTTGGGATTTTGTCCGCTTCAGCAAATTGTGTCTTGATGGGTGCCGCGCGGGTTATATTACGATACAAGAAGCACAAGATTGGTCACTGATGAGCGCGTCTATGATCAAACGTATTTATACTGGATGGGAGGATTTTTGGGGAAATTTCCTTCAAACACGCTGGCTATGGGCGGCTAATGATAGTAATTGGTCCGAAAGTCAGCAAGAGTTTGCAGATAAAATTCAAGAAATATTATTTGATACCAGTTACCCGATAACCCAAGAGACTTGGGATCTCAATCTACCCGCTATGGATTTAGAGTCTTTTACCCGAGCAGTGGCTGGGGTGGGCTTTACAACTGAAGACGGTACGCCTGTTTCATTATCACAACTTGAAGCATCTATATCACAGCGTTTAATCTCAAGCCGACTTGATAGCTAATTACCCAATGACAATGATGGTTTTTTTTCAAAAAAGCCAATTAGCCTCTGCGAGATTTGACAGCTCCATCTAAAGAATTGAGAGTTACTAGCTTTGATATGGGTATCAACTCCTAATACAAAATACAAAGCAACTCTCATCTACCATACTAATTTTATTTTCATAGCCTCTTATCCTCTTATTAGGATAAGAGCTTTCATAACAAAATAACGATACGATATTTTGTTATGTACAAAACCCAGCCATGAATAATAAATTTATTGGCTAGTGGCTCTGCTATTTACCGTTGCGCTGACGCTTTGCTCTTTTAAAGTAAGAAGTCGGTACTTTAGGACACACAACCTCTTTAAAAGTAGCTTTTTTGCTTGAAAATTCTTCCGTATTTTCTTTTGCGACTTCTTTATGCTCTTCCGAGGTTTTTTTTACAGTATCTTTCATATAAGAAGGCCCTTTAGCTTGAATAATTTCATTGGTTTTTGCCATGTTCATTTCCTTCATTTGTCAACACGGAGTTCACCTGTTCGATACGCTCTACTGCGCGATTAATAATTTCAACAACTTGCTTTGACTGATCTAAACTCAGTTGTTGCAAAACAATTTTATGTCTCAACAACGACTTAAATTTCTCTACGGCAAGCTCTATCTCTTTGGCGTGCTGATTGCCTGCTTTTAACTCTTGTGCATAGTTCAGCTTATGTTTGACTTGTTCTAAAATATCAGCCTTTAGCAATAAGAAACATTTACCTTCAGGGGTCAGTGAAAAGCATTTTCGTCCTTTCCCTTGCTCTTTTTGAGCCACAATAAAACCCAACTCTTCCAGTAATGTTAAGGTTGGATAAATGACCCCAGGACTTGGACAATAAAACCCTGCTGTTTCTGCTGCTATTTTTTTGATTAACTCATAACCGTAATTCGACCCATCCGCTAATAAATACAGAATATAAATACGCAGCTGTTTCGGGTTAAACATTCTGCTTAAACTTTTACCATCGCAAGCACACTGCTCTGCCGGTTGTTCATCTGTCATTTGTACTCTCAGTTATCTATACAGCTTTAAAACCGATATATCGATATCATAGTCTAATTTGCAAAAAATACCAGTTTAGATATATCTGTTTTTTTGCATAAAATGCTAATGAGAATTATTATTATATGGATGCATGAAAAATGCGGTGACGAGAGTGCACATTCAATTGATAACTATCTTTTTATCTACTTGCTTACTCTACCAAAATAAGCTTCTTTTCTATAGCTATCATTTCAATTGTTCATATTGATAGCTGAAAAGCCCTCCAATATATACATAATACCAGTAATCAAATTTTGACCATGACGATTAGATTCTAGAAATAAAAAACCAATCGCACTCTAATTGCGATTGGTTTTTACCTTAATAAACTATTTTACTACTAACCAATATTCGGCAATAAGTTAAATGCAATCCCAAACTGAACACCAATAACGATTATGCCGCATACAAAGACAATAAATAACGCAGGTGCCCCACCTTTAACTTGATATTTTTTATCGTTAGTTAATCGTGATTTGAATGCCATTGCACTCGGTAATAATAAAGCAAGAATCGATAATGCAATAGCGGCGAACCCTAATGCCATCACAAACCCTTTAGGGTAAAACAAGGCAAACACTAATGGAGGGATAAAAGTCAGTAATCCTGTTTGTAGACGGCCTGACATATTGTCTTGACGCTTAAATAAATCAGCAAGGAAATCAAATAGCCCTAATGCCACACCTAAAAATGAGGTTGCTAAAGCTAAACTCATAAACATCTGAGCGATAAATTCCGTTCTACCTGACATAACCACATTACGAATAGCATCAAGTAAACCATTTAAACCTGAATTCTCTGCCAATATGCCAACGAAAGTGGTGGTATCAATACTACCTAATGTCGCTATTTGCCACAGAATATAAGCAATCAACGGGATAGCACTACCGATAATAAAAATTATCCGTAATTTTTTCACGTTGCCACCCATATATTTGACAATACTTGGCACACTACCATGAAAGCCAAAGGAAGTGAAAAAGACAGGAATAGCAGACAGAATAAGCACTTTTTCTGTTGGCGCTGATAATAAATTTTGTTGCTCAACATGTGGCATCATTAGAGCCAAAATAATTACTAAAAAAACGATTTTTGCAGCGAATAATATACGGTTGATAAAATCGACGGAAGAAGTCCCAAAACAGACGACACCGCCTCCGATAACAGTGAAAATAACAATCCCCATCCAATCAGCCATTTCAATCGCGAAACTGCTTTTTAAATTAGACGTGATAATTTCACCTGCTCCACTAACATAAGCCGCGGTAAGTGCATACATCAAAAACATCATGCTAAAACCAGTAATGAATTTACCGCCTGAGCCTAAATAACGCTGTGCGACACTGCCTATACCAGTTTCATAAGACTCATGTTGATACACTTCAACTAATAACAAAGCGGTATAACACATCAGTGCCCATAGCGCGAACAGCATCACTAAGCTAACTAATGAACCGTTACCTGCCGCTGCGATAGGCATCGCAAGCATACCTGCACCGATTGTCGTACCTGCAACAATAAAAACACTACCAAGTGTACGATTCTTCATATTGAGTTCCTAAACCAAATGGCCTATAGAGTTATTTTTTGTTTTGAATGAGTGACTTTATTTTCTTCATCTATAAGTTGCTGTAATTTGCTTACGAAAATCCCCTTTAGCTCTTGCCAAAAATCGCTAAAGTGCTGCTTATCACGCAAGCAATGAGTCATAATGGCGGCACGCAAAACATACAGTGAGTGTGTTTTTTCCCATTCCTGATCGCTAAACCCCATGAGTCGACAAAAATTTTGAGGGTTATCACCATACTCTTCAGCGGTTAGCGACGTCGATGAAGTGAGAAAATCGTTTGTATAAGAACGGCCAGCAGCATAGGAACATAATTCATAAAGTCGTTTATTAAGCTGATTTTGCTTTTCTAAGGAACGATTCCCCACTTCCTTGAACATAAAATTAACCATATGAAAATCAGGGGCTGGCATCGTCACAATTTCAAATTTACGCTCTTCGATTTCAAGTGGCGCGGAGGCATTCATGCTTTCGATCAACCAGTTTGCCGTGGTGAGTCCAGCGGCTATCACCTTGCCATAACCAAGTATATTTAAAGGTACTAAGCGGTGAGCAGCCCATACTGCCGCAGCAGTTGCCCCCGCTTTTGAGCCTTCCATGATCGAAGAACCTAACAAAACATTTTGTGGTTTTTCTGTTTTTCGCCCTTTTTCTACAACTTCTTCGAAAACATAAGCCGCATGGTAAGAAATAAGATCAACAATACGTTTATCTTTCATGCAAATAGCGCCAGCTGCATAAGGAATAAAGCCGACTTTGTGAGGATCAACGGTGATGGAATCGGCTTCCTGCAAAGCTCTAAAACTTTGGTAGACATCCCGCTTAGGCCAAACAATATCTGGGGGGAAAATACCTTCATTATGATAACGCTGGATCAACATCTCATATTCAATAAATTGATTGTTTTCATCTCTGAACATGGCACATGCGTAACCTGCATAAGCAGCATCAATATGTATATAAAAAGAGATGCCAAAACGCGACTCACATTCTTTACGTAAAGCAATCAGTTCAGCTACATTGTCAATTGCACCGGTTTCCGTTGTTCCAACCACAGCGACAACGGCTAAAATAGGCTCACCTTGCTCAATTAATGAAAACACAATTTGCCTCATTTGAGCTGTATCGGTGCGGTAGCTATCATCAACAGGCAGTTGAACGATATTTTGCTGCCCTAATCCCAAGATATCCATCGCTTTTAGCCATGAGTAGTGCTTCGACTGTGGAACAAGCAATTTACCTAATTTGCCTTGTTCAACCCCCTCACCTCGGCACGTCATATCTCTAACTTCTTCGAAGATACCTTTTTTCTTTAATTCATCAATCAAATCTAAAACAGCATTAGTTGGCATATTTAATAATGCCCTTTCTGTTTTATCTTTTAACAAATGCTGTGCCTGTGGGTGTTTAGACATTGCTAATGGTAACGTTTTAATATTACGAGCAACCCATAGCCCCTCATAATTAGCAACGGTCCCCCCCGAGGTAATATGCCCCCAAGAGCGATTTACGTCATAACCAAACATAGCACACAGATCTAACCCTGCTTCTAGCTCTAATTGAGTTGTTGTCGGTGAAGATTCTTGAGCACAATTATTTGGGTTATACATCATTGCCATAACATAGGCGAGATTGGAAATCATCAAGGTGTCCGCATTCATGTGCCCCATATAACGCGGTGAAAACCAAGGAATTGACGTTGTTTTTAGCTTTGAGGATAGTTGATTTAAAATACCTTCGGTACGATATAAAGTATCCCGGTAATCGGGGGCATAACGGTCAACCGTAGTCACATATTCAGGATCTTCAGGATGGTAACCAGAGCGCCAATGCATATGTTCAGTGACTGCGTATTCCATCATCTCTTTGAAAAACACTGCATTTTCAGATTTAGGCCCAAGGAATAACGCATCTACGTTCATTTTTGAGTTATTAAAATTTGTCATTATCACTACACCTTTAAATTATCACCCATGATGAAAGGTCATATTTAATTTAGGTAACTACTATCATTGGAAAGTGATATAACGGAATACATGTCTTTAAAAGACAAGAATATATTAATAATATTGTTGTCAGTTAGAAATTTTTGATAGACAAACCGTTAAAAAGCCAACTTAGGTATAGATATAATCCATATTTATTAAAATATTAATAAACGTTTCTTTATTTAAATCGGATTTGTGCGCAAGAACAAAATTTAGAAAAATTGTCTGCTGTAAAGAGATATTTACGCCAAAATAGCTTGAAAATGTAAAAGAATTGTTATAGATGAGGCATATAAACCAACCATGATAACACGAGTTTACCATGGTTTTCAAAAAGTAAGATTAAATTTAATCAGTTGTTTGTTAACACTATTTTTCCATACAAATCGCCTGATTCCATATACAAATGCGCATCAATCACTGCACTCAATGGATATATTTTGTTAATAAAAGGTTTTAATTCACCTTTTTGCAACATACCCCATACCTGCTCTTTTAATTCCTGAGCGATACTCGCCTTCTCGGCGATAGTACGGGAACGCATCGTTGAACCGGTGTGAATCAATCGTTTTAACATTAATGGCATTAAATTAAGGTTTTTAGGATTTCCCTGCATCATACCAATCTGTATGATCCTGCCGAACTTAGCAGCAACCTGATAATTTTTAGCTACATAATCACCACCCACAATGTCAACAACCATATCAACGCCTCGTGAATGGGTATATTCAAGCGTTTTTTGAACAAAATCATCATTTCGGTAATTAATGATACAATCAGCACCTAATGATTTAGCGACTTCCGCCTTCTCGACAGAACCAACGGTAGTTATTACTGTCGCACCAAACGCTTTCGCCAGCATAATAGCCACAGAGCCTATCCCAGATGTTCCGCCATGGATCAAAACGCTTTCGCCTTTAGATAATTTACCTATTTGAAATACATTGGCCCAGACAGTAAAAAAGTTTTCAGGTACCGCAGCACCTTCAATAAAAGATAAATTACCTAAAGGTAATGCGATGTCTTTATGTACCAAACAGTATTCTGCGTAACCCCCTCCAGCTACTAGCGCACAGACTCGCTCTCCAATCTGCCACTGCTCTACATCATCGGCTTTGGCAACAATAACCCCCGCAATTTCTAACCCTAAAATTGGCGATGCATCCGAAGGCGGTGGATAAGCTCCCATACGTTGCAAAACATCCGGTCGATTAACCCCAGCGGCTTCAACTTTAACTAGTAAATAGCCTTCAGTAACAACAGGTAAAGGTTGCTCAATAATTTGCAATTTATCTGCACTACCAGGAGTAATAACGTCGACGACTTTCATCGTAGTGGGAATATTTAATTGGTTATTTTCCATTTATGGCTCCTAGGAACTTTCAATTTAAACCTAATATTACAAGTTTGTTTAAATATTAGGGGGAATGTTAATTTTATGATTGTCAAAATATGAATTTCAAATAAATATGAGTGAGACTATCCATTTTACCTATTAGCGTTTTTTCTGTTTTATTACCGCTTAAGTTAAATTAATAATATCATAAAGTTATTTATATTTGTGCGTAATTGCTCAACTCTTTTGTTTTTATACGATTTTCTTTTCTAGATAATTCTGTTTTATCTTTCTACTTATCAGTCGCTTTATCTTATGTTAAAATTGACTCATATCAATAATTTTAACTTGTATTGAGCATTTAATATGATCCCAGAAAAAAGAGTTGTTCGTCGCATCCAGTCTGGTGGCTGTGCTATTCATTGTCAGGATTGTAGTATTAGCCAACTATGCATTCCTTTCACATTGAATGAACACGAACTGGATCAACTTGATAATATTATCGAACGTAAAAAACCTATCCAAAAAGGCCAAGCATTATTCAAGGCTGGCGATGAATTACGTTCTTTGTATGCCATCCGCTCAGGAACAATCAAAAGCTATACCATCACTGAAGAAGGTGATGAGCAAATTACCGGTTTCCATTTAGCAGGTGATTTGGTTGGTTTTGATGCAATTATACATACACAGCACCCAAGTTTCGCACAAGCCCTTGAAACATCAATGGTTTGTGAAATTCCATTTGAAACACTTGATGATTTGTCAGGCAAAATGCCGAATCTGCGTCAACAAATTATGCGTTTGATGAGTGGAGAAATAAAAGGTGATCAAGAAATGATCCTTTTATTGTCTAAGAAAAATGCTGAAGAACGTTTAGCTGCATTTATTCTTAATTTATCTCATCGTTTTGCAGAACGTGGTTTCTCTCCTAGAGAGTTCCGTTTGACCATGACTCGTGGTGATATTGGTAACTATTTAGGCCTTACCGTTGAGACCATTAGCCGTCTTTTAGGACGTTTCCAAAAAAGCGGTATGTTAAGTGTGAAAGGTAAATACATTACTATCGAAGATATGGAAAAACTAACTGATATTGCTGGTAAAGTTTCCACTGTCTCCTGCCCATAGTGCTATTTCACAGGTCACAAATTTCAATTTGTGACCTCTCACTATTATTTTTTATCAATCCTTGCCTATTTTTCCTCAATACCTTAGTTTATCTTTAGTTAAGGAATGTCCAGCCGTTATGAGGATTTTAATATGGCAAACTATAGAAATCTCCTAGTTGCAATTGACCCAAATCAGGATGATCAACCTGCATTACGACGTGCTGTCTATATAGTGCAACGTAATGGTGGACGGATTAAAGCATTCTTACCTATCTATGATCTTTCCTATGATATGACGACCTTACTCTCCCCAGAAGAGCGGGACGCTATGCGTAAAGGGGTCATTAACCAAAAAGCTGCGTGGATCAAGCAACAAGCTCATTTCTATCTCGAAGCAGGTATTGAGATAGAAATTAAAGTTATTTGGCACAATAAACCTTATGAAGCAATTATTCAGGAAGTTATTAGCGGTGAACATGATCTGTTATTAAAAATGGCTCACCAAACAGACAACTTTGAATCGATTATTTTTACACCTCTAGATTGGCATTTATTAAGAAAATGCCCTTGCCCTGTTTGGATGGTGAAAGATAAAGTTTGGCCGGATCATGGCTCTGTTGTGGTTGCCGTCAATTTATCGAATGAAGAGTCTTACCATGATGACCTTAATATCAAATTAGTTGAGAAAACTAAAGATTTAGCAACACGTATTGTCAAAGAGCAGGAAATTCATTTAGTCAGTGCTTACCCTGTTGCACCGATGAATATCGCTATCGAATTACCTGATTTTGACCCAAGCCTCTATAACAATGCTTTACGTGGTCAGCATCTCATCGCAATGAAAGAGCTACGCCAAAAATTTTCAATTGATGAAAAATATACCCATGTTCGTGAAGGCTTACCTGAAAAAATCATCCCTGAAATGTGCGAAGAGCTACATGCAGGGGTTGTAGTACTTGGAATATTAGGTCGCACAGGTATTTCTGCGGCTTTTCTAGGCAATACTGCCGAACATGTGATTGATAAACTGAAATGTGATTTATTGGCAATCAAACCAGATGGTTTTGTATGTCCTATCACTATTGATGATTAGTCTTACATAACTTTTAGCGTTCTAAAAAGCTCTGTAGCTAATCAACTACAGAGCTTTTATTATTTACAACGATTTCAAAATTGCATCAACACTGGCTTTTGCATCGCCAAACAACATCTGTGTATTTTCTTTAAAGAATAATGGATTTTGCACACCTGCGTACCCAGTATTCATTGAACGTTTAAATACAATCACGTTATTTGCTTTCCACACTTCCAAAACAGGCATACCTGCAATTGGGCTATTTGGATCTTCTTGCGCTGCTGGGTTAACCGTATCGTTAGCTCCAATCACTAATACTGTATCTGTATCAGAAAAATCATCATTAATTTCATCCATTTCTAATACGATATCATAAGGTACTTTGGCCTCAGCCAATAGCACGTTCATATGGCCGGGTAAGCGCCCTGCAACGGGATGAATACCGAAACGGACGTTAATACCGCGCTCACGTAATTTCGCGGTAATATCATGCACAGGGTATTGTGCTTGAGCCACTGCCAAACCATAACCTGGAGTGATAATAACAGAAGTGGAGTTTTTCAATAATTCAGCGACTTCTTCAGCGGTTGTTTCACGGTACTCACCCATTTCTTCTTCGTTGCCCGTTGATGAGCCATCTGTACCAAACCCACCAGCAATAACACTAAAGAACGAACGATTCATTGCCTTACACATAATATAAGACAGTATTGCCCCTGATGAACCAACTAAAGCCCCTGTGACAATCAACAGATCATTACTTAACATAAAGCCTGCCGCCGCCGCTGCCCAACCTGAATATGAGTTCAACATTGAAACAACAACTGGCATGTCTGCGCCACCGATTGATGCCACTAAGTGCCAACCAAATGCTAATGCAATCACTGTCATGATCAACATCGTAAAGACTTGTAGACCAACACTATTTGTCTTTACAAAGATCAGCAACAGAACAAACGAGACAACCAAAGCCGCTAGATTCAATTTATGGCGATTTGGTAGCATCATTGGTTTGGATGAGATCTTACCAGAAAGCTTACCATAGGCGACAATCGAACCCGTAAAGGTTACTGCCCCAATGAAAATACCCAGAAAAACCTCAGTGAGATGGATATTTTCCATCACGGGTTCCAGATGCCCTTCACTGGCAATAAAGCTATTGAAACCGACAAGTACTGCCGCTAAACCAACGAAGCTATGTAAAATAGCAACTAATTCAGGCATTTCTGTCATTTCAACTTTTTTGGCTAAACGGATACCGATTACGGCACCAATCACCATAGCCACGATCATCCAACCGATATTGGCACTATCTGGTCCAAGGATCGTTGCCAATAAGGCAATAGCCATTCCTGCAATACCATATGTATTCCCTCGTTGAGAACTCTCATGACGCGATAGCCCTGCAAGACTAAAAATAAATAGGATAGCAGCAACGATATAAGCTGCTGTCACAACTCCACTTGACAACATAAGTTACCCCTTATCCTTTACGAAACATTTTTAACATACGTTGGGTAACCGTGAACCCACCGAATATATTGATACTGGCGATCAATATGGCAATAAAGGATAGGAAACCAACCCATCCCCCTGAGCCTATCTGCAACACAGCTCCAACAACAATAATGCCAGAAATCGCGTTTGTTACAGACATCAACGGCGTATGTAGTGCATGTGTAACGTTCCAAACAACGTAGTAACCCACAACACAAGCCAGTGCAAACACAGTAAAATGCGATAAAAACTCTTTTGGCGCTGAATTGGCGAACCAACCAAAAAGAATGATTGCCAATGCCATCAAGCTATATTTTACCGCAGGTGACATTTTCTTCTTCTCTGGAGCTTTCGCTTTTTCTGTCGCTTGAGGCTTCGCCTGCGGCTGAGCAGATACTTGAATGGGTGGTGCTGGCCAAGTGATTTCACCTTGCTTAACCACAGTGACACCGCGAATGACTAAATCATCAAAATCAATGTTGATTTGACCATCCTTCTCTTTGCATAACAACTTCATTAAATTCACGAGGTTGGTACCATACAGTTGAGAAGATTGAGTCGGTAAACGGCTCGGTAAATCAGTATAACCAATGATTTTGACGCCATTATCAGTGACAACTAACTTGTCGGCCTGAGTCAATTCACAGTTACCACCTGTTTGTGCAGCTAAATCGACAATGACACTACCCGGTTTCATTGATGCAACCATTTCTTTGGTAATCAATTTAGGTGCAGGACGACCAGGGATCAGAGCCGTTGTGACAATAATATCCACTTCTTCTGCTTGAGCTGCAAATAATGCCATTTCGGCCTTAATAAAGGCTTCTGACATCACTTTTGCATAACCGTCACCACTACCAGCTTCTTCTTTGAAATCTAATTCAAGGAACTCTGCACCCATACTTTGTACTTGCTCTTTTACTTCAGGACGAGTATCAAAGGCACGAACAATGGCTCCTAGACTACCTGCCGCACCAATTGCCGCTAACCCCGCGACACCAGCACCGATAATCATCACTTTTGCTGGCGGTACTTTACCCGCAGCAGTAATTTGACCAGTAAAGAAACGGCCAAACTCATGAGCCGCTTCCACAATAGCACGATAACCCGCAATATTGGCCATTGAACTTAACGCATCCAGTGCTTGAGCACGAGAAATCCTTGGTACAGCATCCATCGCCATCACATTGATATTTCTTGCTTTTAAAGCATCTAATAATTCAGGATTTTGCGCTGGCCAAATAAAACTTACTAAGGTTGCACCTTCTTTAAATAATGGTGTTTCATCTTCTGATGGTGCATTAACTTTAAATACAATATCAGCCGAAAATGCAGTGTCACGATCAACAATTTCGGCCCCTGCCTGCTCATATGCTACATCATCAAAACTAGCTAAATGTCCCGCATCCTTTTCTACACAAACAGTGAAACCGAGTTTAAGTAACTGAGCCACTGTTGATGGTGTAGCAGCAACACGAGCTTCATTGGCAAGTCGTTCTCTTGGTATACCAATACGCATAATGTTCCCTTTTCAAAGCTAAAGTAATTTTGTCTTTATTCAGGTTTACTAAAAATTAACCATATTAGATGGAAAAGTCTTATTTTTAGTCAAAACACTCTTATCATGTCCTAATAACCTACTGAAAATAAGCTTCTTGATCCATAATTGATCTCGATTCTTAGACAGTAAATGGAATTCGCAGTGAAAATCTTAGTTTTAGGTCAATAAAACACTGGATAGCTTAAAAAAACTGGTAATAATGACTAGTCAATCATTATTTATTTCTTATAAAAAGAAAATGATGAGACAACTTGGCAAGTTACGTGTAATAATCACATGCATGTGTTACAACTAAGATCCAGCACTTTTAAAATAAATTGCGCAAGTCGGAAGGATTTTGTATGAAGCTGAAAACTACGGCCATCGCAGCCGCGGTGTTATCATTAATCAGTATTACTGCTACACAGGCAGCTGTTGAACTGACGCCCAAACAGGCAGAAGAGTTAAAACCTTATGAGCGCATAACTGTGACTGGGCGCTTTAATGCTATTTATGAAGCATCCGATGCCGTTTCACGTCGAGCTGATAAAGTGGGCGCTTATGCCTTTTATATCCAAAGCTTAGATGATGTAGGTGATAGCGGTAATATGCGAGTTGTTGCAGATCTTTACCAAAAAGATGCTAAATCAGTAGAAGAAACTAAGCGCCGTGTATTTGGCGGTGTTGAAGAAATGTCAAAGGCAGATGCTGCACAGTATGAACCGTTTGATGCTGTAACTGTAAATGGTTTTTACCCTTCTCAGCCTGACCTATACGAAGCCATTGCTAAAAAAGCCAAAGAAAAAGATGCAGCTTCATTCTATGTGGTGCGTAACGTCGCAGTAAACGATGGTGGTAATACCCTCGCAACTGCTTATATTTACAAAAAAGATGCTCCTAAACGCCAAGTTCAACTTGAAGACGCTGTTGTTCCCGCAGATTCAGAAGCAGGTAGAGCATTACTCGCTGAAGGTGGCGAAGCCGCTAAGAAAGTACGTATTCCAGGTGTAGCGTCATCAGAGGAGCCTACTGTTGCTGTTGGTCGTTTCTTTGAAACTTCAAGCAGCGCTCCGGGTAAAACCAGTGTAACGTTACCTAGTGGTTATGTAATTGAAGAAGTCAATAAAATGGCAGCTGCACAAATGGTACCATTTGATTCGATTACCTTCTCTGGCTATTACACCAATACACCTGAAGTTCGTTACCAAATCGCCAAGCGTGCTGAAGCGAAAGGTGCTAAATACTTCCATATCACTCGTGAGTGGCAGTCTAACGGTGGTAGTGTGACAATTAGTGCTGATTTATTCAAATAAATCATATCACTGACTAGTCCTGATATAGGTTGACAACTTTTCAGGTATAAAATGCTCGATGAACCTCATCGGGCGTTTTATAGTTTAATGATAAATGAGGTCGCCTTTCATTATAAATCTGTATTGATTCTTCAACCGTAACTATTCACCCGCGAGCTATTGACGGTGGTTTACACTAGGAATGCTGGCACCTGATAATTCACTTTGAGCATATGGTGTTCGACGATTTCACGTAACCATTTATAGGCTGAGATCTGCTGAAGCTTGGCAGTCTCTATAAGTGAGAACATACGTTCACGGAACAGATCGCCTCTATATGAGCGAGTCACGTAGCAGCACTTTCTCATCAATATATAATTACGCAGGACACGCTCTGCGGCATTGTTCGTTAACGGGCAGTCTGGATCATCCATAAAGCGCCACACCATTGCATCATCAGACATGAGATTTCGGCACCGACCTCGATAACGTTTCGAACATTGATAACTGCCCAGTTTGAGCCAATGAAGCCAGCTTTTTCTTAACCGCCTGAGCCGGCGATAGTATTGGGTTTTGGTGAGCTTCTCTTCGATATATCGGTGATGGCACCTGAACACACTGTGGGCGATCAACGCGAGTTTTTCCCCGATTTTTTGATTTTCAGGACAAACACTCTCCTCGATAGCGATGACGTTTCGTAAGATGTGCGCCCAACATAGTTGCCGTTTTGATTCATCAATGTATTTGTAGGCTGAGTATTGGTCGGTCACTAAAAGGTGTGAAACAGCTTCTCCAAGCAATCGCTTAGCCGCATGTTGGTTTCGACCGCTGTTGATTTGGAAAAAGGCAACGTCATTACTCAGGGCTGCCCACATCCAGCGTTTCTCATTATTACGTTGATGCGAGGTTTCATCGGCCATAATCAGTTGAGAGGCTTTGACTGTTTCATGGATTTGCGTATGAGTATCTGCTAAGTACTCCGTTACTCGTCCTTGTGCGGCTGATATCGCACCTGTAGAGAAGTTAAGCTGAAACACATCTTTCAGCATAGATTGTATTTTGCCGATGCTTTGATGGTGCTGCGTCGCTTGGATTGCGATAAAACTATGTAGATTTGGGCCCATCTGAACATCAGAGACATGCTCCGGAAGCTCTGCTTGATGCTTATCACCACACCATGAGCACTCACCTTTGAAGACCTGATGCTCAACAAGTGTGTAAGAGATATCTGGCAAATCAAAAATTTGGTGTCGTTTATAAGGTTTTCTATTTGGAATAACACAACCACCGCAATGGCATGTTTTCTTTGGTAAGTATTGCTCAACCGAGGTACTGTCTTCAATAGGGTGAAGCAGTCGGCGGTGGCCTTTATGACCTGGCTGAGCTCCTGGCTTTTTTCCAGATTTTTTCCGATTCGGCGAAGTATTCTTAGCTTTATTATGCAAAGACTGTTGGGATGACGGCACAGAAGAGTTACGGCTATTTTGGTTTAGTCGGTCTTCAAGTTCGGCCAGCTTATTCCATAGAAAATGGATGATATCTTTCGCCTCTTCAGGAGAATCGAAATCTGGTGGTGGAGGTAGTGTTTTCTTATTCATACCTTCAGATTGCCAGCTCAGAAAGATCACTCAAGTCGAATATGGGATCAAGTTAACCTCGTCACATAACTTTGCTGTCAAGGCATCGCGGGTGAAGAGTTACCTTCAACCAACCTCCTAGCCTGTTCTAAATTTCTCGGCTTTATTAACAAATATTCCATTTTTAATATCCCATTGACTCGCTCTGCTAATGCATTTTGATAACAGTCATAGCCATCCGTCATAGAACATTGAATATTATGTTTTTTATGGATTTCCTGATATTCCGACGAACAGTATTGTAAGCCTCGATCTGAATGATGGATCAAGGTCGTGGTTGAACTTCGTTTTTTTAATGCTTGTACAAATGATTTCTTGACGGCTTTTGTTTTCATATTGTCATCAAGATGATAACCCACTATTTTTCGCGAATAAGCATCGGTGATCAGACTTAAATAAGTATCTCCTTCGTGTGTGGATAAATACGTAATATCAGCAACCCACAGTTGCTCCGGTTGTGAAGGGATAAACCCTGATTTAATTAAATTTGGATGTCGATGAAATCGATGATGACTCAATGTTGTTCGATGATATGACCGCTTATTAGGCACTAATAAGCGATGTTCTCTCAACAAAGAAAATAATCGGTCACGACCAATAATTAATTGTTTTTGTTTCAAAAGAAAGTGTAATTTTCTCACCCCAAGCCTAGGGTGAACTGTTCGCTCAGATTTCACAGCACAAACAATAATTGCATCTAATTTTTTCCGCTTATCAGACGTATCTTGACGTTTGTAATAGGCTTGCCGAGTGATTTTCATAAAACGACAAGCTTTGGTTACGGTGAGTTTTTCAACCGTTTTTTCCTTAATAACTCGGCTTTGCGCTTTTTTGAGAGGCGAACTCCAAAATCCCTATCCATCACTTTGACAACCGCCTCAAAAAAATCAGCTTTGAGCTGCATCTCCTCAAGCTCTTTTTCAAGGGCTTTAATGCGTTGTTCAGGTGTTTGTTGCTCCGAGGTTTGGTTCATAGCAGCACCTTTATAAAGAGTATTGGGCGTACCTTCCGACCAATCTAATCTACCATGCTTACGTAACCAAACCAAAACAGTTGAACGCCCCTGTATGCCATATCGATATTGAGCTTGTTTATAGGTGAGCTCGCCTTTTTCTACTTGGTCAACAACCGCCAGTTTAAAGGCAAGAGAATAATCACGTTGAGTTCGTTTACCTATTGGTTTCATTACACTCTCCAATTTTAGATTGGAAAAGTGTCAACTTTATTTAGGACCGGTCACACGCTTTAAAAAGAGCCAGCTTCGAAAGAACTGGCTCTTTTACTTTCTAGATTAATTACCCCACATTCACAATCTCTTATCTGAATAAAAATCTTCTAGAAGTGCATATTTTCCCATTGCATAACTGCCATTTCCTTGTAGAATCCCTGCACTTTATCGTACTAATAGATGAACTATCTATAATTTAAAACCGTTTTAGTTTAAATGCGCAGACAAATTATAGATTTAACGTTATTTTAACTTCTGATTGTAGAATAACCAGGAAATACATTGAAACATACACTTAGTCTCACTGCCCTTACCGCTCTCGTTCTTAGTTCCATGGTAGGCGCCGGTGTATTTAGCCTGCCACAAAACATGGCTGAAGTTGCTAGTCCACTAGCGTTGATTATTGGATGGTCGATCACGGGTATTGGTATCCTATTTCTTGCTTTTTCACTGCTACTACTTTCGCGTATACGTCCAGACCTTGATGGCGGAATTTTTACCTATGCAAAAGAAGGCTTTGGTGAGCTGGTTGGCTTTTGTTCGGCTTGGGGATATTGGTTATGTGCGGTTGTCGCCAATGTTTCCTATTTAGTCATTGTCTTTGCTGCCATTAGCTTTTTTACTGATACCCCTGAAAGAGTCATTTTTGGTGATGGTAATACTTGGCAAGCATTGATTGGCGAATCGATTTTATTGTGGTTTGTGCATTATCTTGTGTTACGTGGTGTACAGACCGCTGCGGGTATCAACAAACTCGCGACTATGGCAAAACTGATCCCATTAGGTTTGTTTATTGTTTTGGCATTCATTGCATTTAAACTTGATATTTTCGACGCAGATTTTAGTGGGATTAGCCTTGAAGTGCCTGTATGGCAACAAGTCAAAGACACAATGTTAATTACCCTATGGGTATTTATTGGTATCGAAGGCGCTGTTGTCGTTTCAGCGCGTGCTAAAAATCGCCGCGATGTCGGCTTAGCCACTGTTTTTGCCGTCAGCTCTGCATTAATTATCTATATTTTAGTCACACTGCTCTCACTAGGCATTATGCCAAGAGCTGAACTTGCCGAGATAAAAAATCCATCAATGGCAGGTTTGATGGTAAATCTGATTGGATCTAGCGGTGAAATTATTATCGCCGCAGGGCTGATCATTTCTGTGTGTGGTGCCTACCTTAGTTGGACCATTATGGCAGCAGAGGTGCCTTATATCGCAGCACAACATCAATCGTTCCCAAAGATCTTTAACAAATTAAATAATAACGATGCCCCTTCATCCTCTTTGTGGCTAACAAATGGTGCAGTACAGCTCTCTTTAGTTCTGATATGGCTAAGCGGTAGTAACTATAATACATTGTTGACTATTGCCTCAGAAATGATTTTGGTACCCTACTTTTTGGTTGGGGCCTTTTTGATTAAAGTGGCTTTTGAACGTCACAATAAGCCACTATTAATGGTCGGCATTGTCGCAAGCTCTTATGGCCTTTG
The DNA here is from genome assembly GCF_033676985.1 of Providencia sp. PROV236. Classification (NCBI taxonomy): domain Bacteria; kingdom Pseudomonadati; phylum Pseudomonadota; class Gammaproteobacteria; order Enterobacterales; family Morganellaceae; genus Providencia; species Providencia sp. PROV236. Next base: position 2,368,733 of record NZ_CP096297.1, read on the forward strand.
GCTATTGTATGCTTCTGGACTTATTAATTTGATGTTATCCGTTGTACTCTATGCTCCAGGAATACTTGTTTTTTGGTATGCACGTTCACAACAATCAAATCAAGTCGCTTTAAGCAGCATTGAAAAAATAACCGCGCTTGCCATCATAGCTGGAGCCATTCCTGCTACGTACTATCTTTTTGTATAGTGCTTCACTAGGTCACTACATGGGTTATTCCATGTAGTGACCTCTTCTACTCACCTTTGTTTACTATTTACTCCCACTCCTCACATTTTTCCCTTGATAGCCTTTTTATATACTTACATTCCGCGCTTTTGCTGCATTAGGTTAACGCAACCCACTAGCATGTTGTAACTAAACCACCTTATTTAAATGAAGTGGTAATGGTTAACTAATTTAGTATTAGTACCCTTTTCTTGTTTTTCACAAGAAAATTATCAGCATATTAACCTAAAAAAATATCTAGTTACTAATTCAAATAATAGAAAGTAGTTACTACTGATAAAAAAATATGCGTAAATTTCTTGATTTAGTTTATCTAAAAATACCTCTTTTTCGTTCTCTAAATGGCCTTATTATATTGCGCACAATTCGTTGGTTATTTTAAATAAACATAGCAATACATCATTTACAAGGTTATATAATGAAAAATATATTAAAATACGTACTAATTATTCTATCTTTTAGTTCTTCTTTGTCTTTCGCTGTTGATGGTGAAATAAAGTTTGTAGGTAGTATAATACCCACAGCTTGCTCCATTGATACTGATTCAGTTCATAAAGTTGTTAATATGGGCAAAGTTTCAGCCTCCTCTTTCAATAATAAAAATAGTGTTGCAGCAGCAACACCTTTTAGGATCACGCTATCCAATTGCCCTACTGACTATAAAAAAATTCAGTTTAAATTTGATGGAAAAACCGATCAATCTAACCCAAGCTTATTAAGCCTTTCAAATAATCCAACCTCTACGCCAGCAACTGGTGTAGCAGTTGCCCTTTATGAAGAAAATAGTATTCGCCGTATTCCTTTAAATGGTAGCACCCAATTTAAGGAAATATCACCGAGTAAAACAGTTGAAATGAATTTTGTCGCTAAATACATCGCGACTAGCGATCAAGTAACGCCAGGTTCCGCAGATGCATTAGCACATTTTAGTATTATTTATCAATAAAGTGGAGAGAGGAAGGAGAGAATATATTCTCTCCTTATTTATTATGAAAAATATATTATTGATTTTATTTTTTATAACTTTTAATTGTTATAGTGGTATCGTAATTAATGGCACGCGTTTTATTTATTCACAAAATGAACGTGAAATTGCCTTATCTATAGAGAATCCAGAGGAAAATACAACCTATCTTATCCAATCATGGATTGAAAAAGAAAACTATAAAACTAATGATTTTATACTCACTCCCCCATTATTTAAACTAAATCCCCAAGCAATAAATAAGTTAAGAATAATAAAAACTAAACCATCACTTCAAGATAATAAAGAAACACTATATTGGCTACATATTAAATCATTACCCTCTCTTAGTGAAAATATTGAAAACAGTCTTCATATTGTTGTGAAATCAAGTTTTAAACTTTTTTATCGTCCTGAATCATTAAGTAAAACTGCCGACTCTGCCTTTAAAAAATTATTATTCAATTACCGAAACCACTCTCTAACTGCGAAGAACCCAACAGGTCATTACATTACACTTAGGGAGTTGAGGATTGATGGTATTGATATCACTGACCCAGGAATGATTGCTCCTTTTAGTGAATTATCATGGGAAATTCCCATTTCCAAGCCTAACACTGTATATTGGAATGCATTAAATGACTATGGTGGGAAAACACAATTAACATCACAAAAACTATTATTAAACAATGAATAAAAATAAAATATCTCTATTACTAGCAATAATAATTTCCTTTTCTACTCAAGCAGAACATTTTAACTTAGAAGCTCTAGATCACATTGAAAATACAAATGAAGTAGAAAATATATTATTCCATTTAGATAATCAACCCGAAGGGTTTTATTCTGTTGATATTGTTATTAACAACCAAAAATCATTCACAGAAAACATTCAGTTTAAACGTATGAAAAATCGATTATCCCCAACGTTTACTAAAAAACATCTTATACGTATGGGCTTAACTAACCATATTATTAATACTCTGTTTTCTATTAATAATGATATCACGAGTAATAATCTAGAAACAGTTATTGATGGTTATTCTGATTATTTTGATTTTAATCATTTAGTATTGAATATCAATATACCACAAATATACCTCAATCAGTTGCCTTATGGAAATGAGGGGCAAGAACATTGGGATCATGGAATAACATCCGCCTTCATTGAATATGATATTTCTGGTAGTCACAATACAAATAATAAACTAAAAAAAAACAACCATATTAATCTCTCACTACAAAATGGCTTTAATTATCTTGGTTGGCGATTACGTAACAACTTTACCTATTCACAAGAAAATAAATGGCAATTTTATAACACCACCTTGTCTTATCCACTTGCTTTATTAAAAAGTCAATTAATTATAGGTGAGTATTATCTAGCTTCATCATTTTTTATGCCCTTCACATTTAAAGGGATATCACTATCAAATGATGAGTTAATGTATCCTGATTATGATTCTTATTTTTCTCCTATTTTACAAGGCATTAATTATAGTCCATCCCAAGTAACCGTGACACAAAATAATATTGTTATTTATAATGAGCACTTACCTGCTGGTCCTTTTACATTAAATAGATTAAAACCTCTTAGCCATAAAGGTTTTTTTGAAATGACGATCACTGAAACCAATGGTAAAGTACGTAAATATCTTTACCCATACTCATCTACTCCATTAATGATAAAGTCAGGCCAATTTCGTTATGCTTTAAATAGTGGAAAAACCACAGAAAAACAAGGAACATTAACACCCTATTTTATTCATGGTGAAATAAAATATGGAATTAATAATCACTTAACAACCTATACAGGCGCAATTCTGTCATCGCCTTTTAAATCTTTAACCGTAGGAGGTTCATTTACTAACTATTTAGGCGATTTTACTCTTGATTGGAGCCATGCATATAGTCATAAGGAGCGTTCAAATACCTATCAGATAGAATATTCGCGAACATTTGTTTCAACAGGTAGCGATATTTCGTTCAGTACACAATGGATAGATAACCCGAAAATTCGCCAAATATCTGATGTGATCAAAAGAATGCCACCTTATTATCCCCATTACCCCCAACAAACATTTAAGCTACATATATCACAGCCTATTAGCCATTATGGTAATTTATCATTATCAGCTTCCCAACAGAAATTTGCTAATACCGATAATTATCATTGGTTATACAATATTGGCTATTCTGGAAATATTCACGAATATAATTTTAGTCTCAATTACCAATCGAATTACTCTTTTATTGATAAAAAGAGTGAACATGCCATCTCCGCTGCTCTGATTATTCCAATTAGTGCTTGGTTACCCAATACACATTTTAGCTATCAAACTCAGTTCATTCAAAATAGTTATCATAATCATCAAGTGACTCTAACAGGAACAACTGAGGGTGATCATTTCATGGCCTATACCTTACAACATAACTACCGTAACCCTCTTTGTTGCTCAACATCAGCTCCCAATTCAGAAACACGCGTTTATACCCAATACCAACATCATCAATTTTCGTTGAACGCAGGTTATGGTTATAACCAACACCATCAAATTAACTATGGCTTACACAGCGCCATTGTGGCTCACCCTTATGGGGTGACATTCACTCCTAGTCGAGGCGATACGGCCGCTCTGATCATTGTACCTGAAACTAAAAATGTTCATTTAGATCATCATACAAACAATATTACTGACAGTGCGGGGCATACTATCGTTAATTACCTTCAACCATATCGGAGAAATAGTTTTGCTATTGATACGCAGACTTTACCTTTAGAAGCTGAAATTGATGATAGTAATCAATCTATTCTGCCGACGAAAGGCGCCCTAGTTGCTGTTCATTTCCCCGTGAAACTTGGTAAACGTGTATTTTTTACCATCCAACTTACTGATGGTTCACTTGCACCATTTGGTGCCATCGCCAGCTTAAGTACTAAAGACGTTATTGATACAAAAACAGATATCAATGTTGGGATTATTAGTGACATGGGGCAAGTTTACTTAAGTGGGCTTGAATCCTCAGGTACTATTAAATTGAAATGGGGAGAACAACAATCTCAACAATGTGAGTTTGAATATCAATTATTAGCGTCGCACTTTGATCAAGGGTTTTACCACCTACCCGCCATATGTCAACGTAAGGAAGCTTTATGACAATATTAAATTCTCGTTTATGGATTGGTTGTATTTTAGTCTCAAAAAGCGTTTATGCATCACAATGCCAGTATGAGCCCAACTTTACTCCACATCATAATTCTCTCTCCCTCGGTGATGTCATCATACCTCACCGACTCCCAGCAGGATCGGTGATCAAAGAAATTACACTTAATGAGATTGATCAATACCCACCGATGGTAAGTTGCCCGACACCAACTAGCGCTCAATGGGATAATAGTCTGTTTCCTTTATTATCAGAGCAACACCACGCAACACATCAAACTAATATTGATGGTATTGGTATTCGTTTTATTCCCCAAGAACACACGTTTAGTCATGCTAAGCTCCCTTTTATCAATCATTCACCCTACTTTTGCGACAACACTTCATATCGTTATCGCTATTGTGGGAATGCATTTAGAGGGATCCGAGTTCAATTAATTAAAACCAAGTCATCTACAGGCTCTGGTGAACTCGATTCACATCAATTAATTGCTGCTTCAATAGGTAATTTGATCGTGCAAAGTTATCGTTTTCTCAACACTCGAATTATTACCCCAAGCTGTGAATTACAAGAAAAACATAAGCGCGTCAAAATGAATAAAGTTAAGCAAAGCCAATTTCGAGGCGTCGGTAGCCACTCATCACCGATCCCCTTTTACTTAACTTTAAACTGTAATGGCGCAACAGCTGTTGGTGCTATTTTTAGTGGACGATCTGCGGGTTACTTTGATGATTCAGTGATAGCACTAGACAACCGTTCGGACAGTGCTGAAGGTATTGGCCTACAAATCCTTTTTGAAGGTCAAGCAATTCCCCTAAATAAGCCATTCCATTTAGGAACTAGTGACTAGTCCTGATATAGGTTGACAACTTTTCAGGTATAAAATGCTCGATGAACCTCATCGGGCGTTTTATAGTTTAATGATAAATGAGGTCGCCTTTCATTATAAATCTGTATTGATTCTTCAACCAACCTCCTAGCCTGTTCTAAATTTCTCGGCTTTATTAACAAATATTCCATTTTTAATATCCCATTGACTCGCTCTGCTAATGCATTTTGATAACAGTCATAGCCATCCGTCATAGAACATTGAATATTATGTTTTTTATGGATTTCCTGATATTCCGACGAACAGTATTGTAAGCCTCGATCTGAATGATGGATCAAGGTCGTGGTTGAACTTCGTTTTTTTAATGCTTGTACAAATGATTTCTTGACGGCTTTTGTTTTCATATTGTCATCAAGATGATAACCCACTATTTTTCGCGAATAAGCATCGGTGATCAGACTTAAATAAGTATCTCCTTCGTGTGTGGATAAATACGTAATATCAGCAACCCACAGTTGCTCCGGTTGTGAAGGGATAAACCCTGATTTAATTAAATTTGGATGTCGATGAAATCGATGATGACTCAATGTTGTTCGATGATATGACCGCTTATTAGGCACTAATAAGCGATGTTCTCTCAACAAAGAAAATAATCGGTCACGACCAATAATTAATTGTTTTTGTTTCAAAAGAAAGTGTAATTTTCTCACCCCAAGCCTAGGGTGAACTGTTCGCTCAGATTTCACAGCACAAACAATAATTGCATCTAATTTTTTCCGCTTATCAGACGTATCTTGACGTTTGTAATAGGCTTGCCGAGTGATTTTCATAAAACGACAAGCTTTGGTTACGGTGAGTTTTTCAACCGTTTTTTCCTTAATAACTCGGCTTTGCGCTTTTTTGAGAGGCGAACTCCAAAATCCCTATCCATCACTTTGACAACCGCCTCAAAAAAATCAGCTTTGAGCTGCATCTCCTCAAGCTCTTTTTCAAGGGCTTTAATGCGTTGTTCAGGTGTTTGTTGCTCCGAGGTTTGGTTCATAGCAGCACCTTTATAAAGAGTATTGGGCGTACCTTCCGACCAATCTAATCTACCATGCTTACGTAACCAAACCAAAACAGTTGAACGCCCCTGTATGCCATATCGATATTGAGCTTGTTTATAGGTGAGCTCGCCTTTTTCTACTTGGTCAACAACCGCCAGTTTAAAGGCAAGAGAATAATCACGTTGAGTTCGTTTACCTATTGGTTTCATTACACTCTCCAATTTTAGATTGGAAAAGTGTCAACTTTATTTAGGACCGGTCATAGTTTTGATAAAAGCCCCTATGCCGTCTATTTCTCCGCGCAATATACCCAAACTCAACCTCATATTCGTGCTGGCAAGGCTAATGCAACAGCAACACTACAAATTATTTACCCATAAACGCGAAGCCCTCGCGATAAAACGAGGGCTCACAGGCTTATACTAATCATTAAAGGGATTGGCTCAAGCTTTCCATTGCTTGAATAATCCGTTTATCTGAGATTGGATATGGTGTTCCTAATTGCTGCGCAAATAAACTAATACGCAATTCTTCTATCATCCAGCGAATTTCTTGAACTTCAGGTAGCTTCAACTGCGCTGGTGTTAGCTTGGCTTTCCATTGCTGCCACATATTCGTCACGTGCTCAACTTTACTTAATTGAGCACGGTCTCTATTTGGATCTATCGCTAACTTTTCTAATCTACGTTCAATTCCATTTAAGTACCGTAACACATCAGCTAAGCGCTTCCAGCCATGCTCGGTGACAAAGCCTTTAAAGACTAAACCTGACATTTGTGCTTTTATGTCAGAAAGTGCCATTGCCATTGAAAAATCAACGCGACCTTTCAAACGCTTATTAATAGCAAATACAGCGGTGAGAATTTGTTCAACCTGTTTAGCAATATGAACAACCGCATCATTCAACTCAGCACGGACAAAATCTTGCAGCTGATTAAAACCCTCTTCTGACCATACTGGTCCGCCATAGCTATCAATAAGTTGGTCAATACCACAAGCGATACAGTCATCAATTAATTCTAATACTTTACCATAAGGGTTAAAGTACAAACCGAGTTTAGATTTATTCGGTAACTTCTCATGTAAATATTTAATTGGCGATGGAATATTTAGTAATAGTAATCGGCGAACACCTGCCCACATTGCTTGTTGTTGTTCAAACTCAGTTTCAAATACTCGGATCCCAACACTATTTTTTTCATCAACTAATGCAGGGTAAGCTTTGACTGAATATCCGCCACGTTTTTGTTCATAACGCTGCGGTAGCTCACCGAAACTCCATATATGTAAGCCACTTTGTTCTATACCATCATCAACCACTTCCGAAAGTGTTTCTTGCACTTTCTCTTTCAAGCTATTTTTTAATACATCAAGGTCTTGTCCTTCGGCGATGGTTTTATTCTTTTCACCAACCACACGGAAAGTCATTTTTAAATGAATAGGTAACTGTTCTAACTGCCAAGCTTCACGATCAACGGTGACTCCCGTCATTCTGCGCAATTCACGCTCTAGCTTATCTAAAATGCTACCGTCGGGTACTGGTACTCGCTCAAGAAATGCTTCGGCATAGTTTGGCGCAGGTACAAAATTACGTCGTATGGGTTTTGGTAAAGACTTAATTAACGCAACAACCAGCTCTTGTCGCAAGCCCGGTACTTGCCAATCAAAACCTGAATTTTGTACCTGATTCAAAATAGCTAAAGGAATATGTACCGTTACACCATCTGCATCAGTGCCCGGCTCGAATTGATAACTTAAACGGAATTTTAACTCACCTTGGTGCCAATAATTAGGATAATCCAGCGTGGAAACATTCGCCGCATCTTCTTTAATCAACATGTTTTTTTCAAAACTAAGCAGATCAGGTTGCAGCTTAGATGCTGATTTCCACCAGCTATCAAAATGACGAGCAGAAATGACATCATTTGGAATACGCTGATCATAAAAGGCAAATAAGGTCTCATCATCAACCAAAATATCACGACGACGTGATTTATGTTCTAAGTCCTCAACTTCAGCAAGTAGTTTATGGTTTTCTCTAAAAAATGCATGACGAGTAACCCAATCCCCTTCCACTAAGGCGTGGCGAATAAATAACTCACGGCATAATAATGGATCTATCGTACTATAGTTAACTTGTCGCGCTGTAACGATTGCTAAACCATATAACGTCACTTTTTCTGATGCCATCACAGCACCTTGCGACTTAGACCAATGAGGTTCACTGTAATGGTGTTTGACCAAATGTTCCGCTAGCGGCTCAATCCATTCAGGTTCAATTGATGCAGCAACTCTTCCCCACAATTTTGTTGTTTCCACAAGCTCCGCAACCATTGCCCATTTAGGTGGTTTTTTGAATAATCCAGAGCCTGGAAAAATAGTAAATCGTGCATTTCTAGCGCCTGTAAATTCTGGTTTTTCTACATCTTTTTGGCCAATATGGGAGAGTAACCCCGCCAGTAATGATGTGTGGATCCCGCGAAAATCAGCTGCGACGCTATTAATCGCGAAGCCCTGTTCTTTAATGACTTGTCGTAGTTGGGTGTAAAGATCTTGCCATTCACGGATCCGCAAATAATTCAGGAAGTCTTGACGACACATTTTACGAAATTGGGCGTTAGATAACTCTTCTTGCTGCTCTTTTAAATAGTTCCATAGATTGAGAAACGCCAAAAAATCAGATTGTTTGTCATGAAAACGACGATGTTTTTCATCCGAAGCCTGCTGTTTATCCAATGGACGTTCACGCGGATCTTGAATCGATAGAGCAGAAACAATCACCATGGTTTCACGTACTGCACCATGCTTTCTTGCTTCAATTACCATTCGAGCCAAACGAGGATCCACAGGTAATTGGGCTAATTGGCGACCAATATCTGTGAGTGTATAACCTCGCTCTGTTTGTTTATGTGGTTTAATACCACCTAACTCTTCTAATAGTTTTACACCATCCTGAATATTGCGTTTATCTGGCGCTTCGACAAATGGAAACGCAGCAATATCCCCTAGACCAATTGAGGTCATCTGTAAAATAACTGAGGCTAGATTAGTTCTTAAAATTTCAGGATCGGTGAATTCTGGGCGGCTTAGGAAATCTTCTTCTGAATACAAACGAATACAGATACCATCTGATACACGCCCACAGCGCCCTTTGCGCTGGTTAGCCGATGCTTGAGAAATAGGTTCAACCGGCAAACGTTGTACTTTGGTTCTAAAGCTATAACGGCTGATCCGCGCATACCCAGTATCAATAACATATTTAATACCGGGTACAGTGAGTGATGTTTCTGCGACATTCGTCGCTAAAATGATACGTCGCCCACCGTGAGGTTGGAATATGCGGTTTTGCTCACTATTAGATAAACGAGCAAACAGCGGTAGGATCTCAGTATGACGTAACTGCAATTTTGTTAATGCATCTGCGGTATCGCGGATCTCGCGCTCACCACTCATGAAAATAAGAATGTCACCCGCACTTTCTTGCCCAAGTTCATTCACTGCATCTATGATGCCATCTATCTGGTCTCGCTCGCTATCATTATCATCCCCCATAATTGGGCGATAACGAACTTCAACAGGGTAAGTACGACCAGACACCTCAACGATTGGCGCTTGATTAAAATGACGTGAGAACCTTTCAGGATCGATAGTCGCAGAGGTAATGATCACCTTTAAATCGGGACGTTTTGGTAATAACTGGCGAAGGTAACCTAAGATGAAATCAATATTCAAGCTACGTTCATGCGCTTCATCAATAATAATCGTATCGTATTGCAACAATAATTTATCGTTTTGTAATTCTGCCAGCAAAATACCGTCAGTCATTAATTTGACTTGGGTATTATCACCGACTTGGTCATTAAAACGAACTTTATAGCCGACAATGGTACCTATTTCGCTTTCAAGTTCCTGAGCCAAACGCGTAGCGACTGCCCGAGCAGCCAAACGTCTTGGCTGAGTATGACCAATAAATCCTTTAATACCTCGCCCAAGCTCCAGACAGATTTTAGGTATCTGCGTCGTTTTTCCTGATCCGGTTTCACCGGCAATAATCACGACTTGATGTTGTTTTATCGCATCATAAATAACTTGTTTCTTTTGGCTAACAGGTAAATTTTCTGGATAGATAATTTTGGCTGGATTTAGCAGTTTATTGGCTATTTTTTGCTTAGCTGTTTCAATATCTATTTTAATCGTATTTAATACCGCGGCGCGTGACTTTTCATTAGTAATTTTAGTCATCCCATGGAGGCGCTTTTTTAGCAACCACTGATCACGCAATGAAGTTTGTCCAATATCAGCTTCTAGAGCTGTCAGTATGGATTTCACTTGTTAAATCCTTATTATTTATATTATTTCTATAATTGAGCAAGTTTGAGCGCATCTATTCACAGTCAAAATGTATCAATATTGTTTAATCAACAAATGATTTCATATAGCGACTATTTTTTCTTAAGCCATTGCCCATTAATACCGCGAACATATTCGCCACTACCGGCTCGCTCAACTAACTTTTGTCCCGCAATTCTACCAACATCTTTAGTCTGTAGGTTATTTTTTGCTGCTATTTCACTGTATTTAATTTCACGTTCGCGATTTATATCATCCACCAATTGAGTCACTGTAGAATTATTGGTGTTAACCACCGCTAAATAACCTGACAATGTTTCGCCAACTAAGCCTTGATCTTTCGCTTCATCAACCGTTAGTGCGTAAGCAGAGAATGTGAATAAGCTAGATAAGAGCAGTACTCGAAAAAAATATTTCATTGCGTATCCACCTTACCAAAAAGGTCACTGTTTTCTTTAAGTAGATCTTCAACCTGTCTATCTGCTTTGATCTGTATTTCATGTTCAATCTTAACATTCATATTGATATTAATAGGCTTATCAGGTGTCGCAACCTCGACCCTTAAGCACCCTGTCAGCATCATACTCATTAACGTGAATGCGCATAGATTTAAAGTTTTCACTTTTATTCCTTTTCCTTTAGAGGTTCTTTTCTAACCATTCTTCCAAGTTGCTACCAAAACGTAAGCTACGCCACAGCTGAAAAATGTTCTCTTCGTGTGTATAGTTTAAGTGAACTTCACGTTTTTTAGACTCTTGTGAATTAAAACCTTGAATGATCGTTTTCATCGTTAATAGGCCTAAATTAGTGATGTTGACATCAGTGCGACTGCGTGAAATTTCTAGGTATTGTAACCAGCCCATCGCTGAACCCGCAGAAATATTATCTTTCTTAATCGATTCAACAAATTGAGTATCAAGGCGTAAAGCAAGCGGGCCGCTATTTTCCATCCAACCATTGCGTACAATCCATTCGGGATTATTCAGATAAAAAGGCAATTCACCATCAACTTTGCCTGAAGCGGCAAACTGCGTAACTTTCAATATAGTAAATAGTCTGCTCAATTCAATTTGATGTAATCGAATGGTCGCGGGCTGTTTTTGAGGCCAACGTAATAAATCTAGGCTAACCTCTCCTCCAAGCATCTTAAACCCTACATTGCTCAGTTTTAAGGGTTTTATCTCTGTCGGTGGATAGGTTCCTGATAAATCAGCACGAATTTCGGTTAATTCAAACAAGTTGGTTAGCTGTTTTATGCGTAACTTTACTGGTGATTTTTCACCTAACGTCCAAGTACTATCTTGCAACTTCCAAGGTAAAACAAAATTTAGGCCACTAACCTCACCATCTTTAAGCCACAATCCAGTATTTTCCACTCGCCAGTGCCCACCCGCGATAAATCCTGTTTCTGGATCAATGGAAAATGCTGCCTGCGAAAATAATTTACCCTCTCGCAAGGTTATCCCAAGATCGCTAGGTATCAAGGTCTGAAATGCACTAACTGACTGCTCTGGCCAACGTGCTTGCCCTCTAAAACGTTCACCATCCCAACGGCTAAAAATCACAATTGGCCCGACTTCTTTCGTGCTTAAATCCGCTTTCAATAGAAAATCAGCAGGTGATTTCCCATTAAGCGCTGCATTGGTGGTAATTTTAGGTAAATAACTCGCAGAACCAAATTGCATACGATCGCTGGTGAGCTGTAATTCGCCTTGAAAATGCTCTTTAATTGGATCACGCTGCCACAATAAAGGTTTCGTTAAAATTAGGCGGGTAGCCTTCATCGAAAGTAACCCATATTTGATCTGATCAAAACCTGTATTCAATGTATTCAGAGTAATTAAGGTATCTTGCCAGCTACCTTGACCTTTTATATCCCAATTTGCGGCTAGTGAAGGTAAATGAGCATTTCCCCAGTAATTCCAAAACCACTTACCTTGGTCAGGCGTAAATTTGTTCGCTTTCCCATCTAAATGAATAGCAAAACTCCCCCAATACTGCTCTTTTACTTTCAAAATAGCTTGTAGGCGCCCAGAAATACCTTCAGCACTCAGCATTGTTCCAGCTAATGGCAAGCGAGCCTCTTGTAAAAGTAACGTTGGCGATACTCGACCGTAAGCTCTTAAGAGTGAGCCAGAACGAAATGAAATAGCCGGAGCAACAATCGGCCCTGTAATTTGAGAAGGCAAATGAATATCCAAGATCATATCATCATATTTCAGCTGCCCATTTAGCCCAAACGTAATCGCGGTCTCAAGTAAATTAATTTTATTTTCAGGAAGCGTTAGCACAATGTTTGCTTTCCCTTTTTTACCCTCGGTCACCATATTTGTGCGGCCACTGATGACCATATCAGCAATATCTGCCTGCCAATTTTTTATTTGGAATGCTATGCCACCATGTAATGGAATACCACTTTCTTCCCATTGCCAGCGTCCATCGACAACACGAAAAACATTTGCATCAAATTGCCAAGGTAAATGTGCAATCTCATCCCCCGTACTTTTATCATAAAGGGAAATACTCCCCTGCTTATCTTGCCAATGTAATTTAGCTTGTAACAATTTTGCAGGTTGAGATAAAACAAATTCCGCATCTAGCACACCTGTAGAAGGAAGCTCATCGGTGGTTAACGGCAAACTCAATTCACCATTGAGATAAAGACGTTGTTCTTGATCTGGCAATTGCACAGAAAAACGTTCAATCACTAGCTGATTAGTTGGCGTGATATAAGCGGATAAATCAACATTTTCACCATTATAATCTAGTGCTAGTGAAGCCCCTTTACGATTATGTAACCAAAAACTTCCTTGATATTGCCCCCAAGGAGAGACTTCTACGTTTTCAATTACAACAGAAAATGCAGGGAGACTATCAATAATATCAATAATTGAAATGGGTGAGTCATCAGTATGTTCATTTTTCGATAATTGGCTAAGGCATTGGTTATCCTCAGACAGTGTTTTCACCAATAAATGCATGGGAAAAAGAGAAAAACGACTATCTTTAGCATCAAACCACAAGCAATTACCCACTTTCAGTTGTATGTTAGCAACCAGTAGCTGCTGGTTGTTCAAAATAGGTTGGCTTAATGACAACGTCACATTCTCAGGTAGATAAACTTTAGCGACAACAGGAAGCCAACGGGTTACCGTTACCCATAAAACTGATAAGAGCACTAAGCACCCGATCACGCTTAACAATAAATATTTCAGTGCCCTTTTCATTAAACTGCGTCCTTGTTTTCGTGTTGACTAATATTGTTTATCTCTAAACGACTATTATTAAGAGTCAAAGTTTAATAACTCATTATTTTCCGTATTTTTTTGGTGATTTACAGTAATAATTATCTTATTCTGATTTAAGTTTTGGTAGCTACCGGCTTTTACTACCTTATTATTTTTTGTTTTGGTTCCTAAAATAGTACACGGAGTTCCTTAGATGAAAATCGTTTCTTATAGTACTAAGCAGTATGATCGCAAACATATGGATCAAGTCAATCAAGGATCCGCTTTTGATTTTAATATCGAATACTTTGATTTTCCATTAACCGTACAAACTGCAAAAAATGCTGTTGGGGCTGATGCTGTTTGTATTTTTGTTAATGATGATGCCAGCCGTGAGGTTTTAGAAGAGCTAGCGGCACTGAATATTCATATTTTAGCTTTACGCTGCGCAGGGTTTAACAATGTTGATTTAGTGGCCGCGGAAGAACTCGGGATCCAAGTCGTTCGCGTACCAGCCTACTCACCCGAAGCTGTTGCAGAACATGCTGTGGGCATGATGTTATGCCTTAACCGCCGTATTCACCGCGCTTATCAACGTACTCGTGACGCAAACTTCTCTCTAGAAGGTTTGACCGGTTTTAACATGCATAACCGTACGGCTGGTATTATTGGTACAGGTAAAATTGGTCAAGCAGCACTACGGATCCTAAAAGGGTTTGGCATGCGCTTACTGGCACATGACCCATACCCAAATCAAGCTGTTCTCGATTTAGGTGCAGAATACGTTGATTTAGACACATTATATAAAAACTCTGATGTCATTTCACTACACTGCCCTTTAACACCTGAAAATCACCATTTATTAGATGAACAAGCGTTTAAAAAGATGAAAGATGGTGTCATGATCATCAATACTAGTCGAGGTGCGTTAATTGATTCAGTTGCTGCAATCAATGCTCTAAAAGCACAAAAAATAGGTTCTCTTGGTATGGATGTTTATGAAAATGAACGTGAACTATTTTTTGAAGATAAATCAAATGATGTGATCCAAGATGATATTTTTCGCCGCCTTTCATCATGCCACAACGTATTATTCACAGGCCATCAGGCATTTTTGACCGATGAAGCATTAACTAGTATTAGTGAAACAACATTAGGGAATATCCGCCAATTAGCCCGTGGTGACACTTGTCCTAATATAGTCAAATCCTAACAGAGACTGGAAATAATGAAACGGATTATTCCTTTAATGTTACTAGGATTTTTATTAACCACTTGCCAAACTGCAAAGGTCAGCGCAGATAATAATGATTACGTGACTGAGCAACAACTCATTCATCACAGTTTTGTGTTGACTGAAATGGACGGCAATACCATTACGGGTAAAGTTGGCGTGCCAACACTCTCTTTCGGTGAAAAAATGTTTATTTCGGCAACAATGTGCAATGATTTTTATGGCATGGGACGCATCAGCGACTCCGTTCTGATAGTTAAACACTTATCCAAAACCGAACTAGAGTGCGTTGATGAAGATTTATCGAAGTGGGATAAGTTAATTAAACGAATGCTAACTGATGGCTCAGTGGTTTCCTATCATGGTAAAAAGCTAATTTTGACTCAAGGTAGAAATAAGCTGGTATACACACTACGCGATTATATTAATTAAATCTATTACTTATCATTAGTGTAAAGACGACAAAAATCCCATTATAAAGAAATAATGGGATTTTAACCATTTGAATAATCAGAAAATTATTTGGCTTGGTCAAATAACAAACTCACCCCTGTTATTTTCGCAATATCTTTCATGTAATTGAGTATTACTGTACTAAATGGGATATCGTTCACAATAGATAAGCTGCGTAATAACGGAAAAATCATGATATCGTCAATATTATAACTGTTTGTCCGTTTTTCTAGCCATATATCAAGGGCATCCATATGAGGTTCTAATTCTACAATCAAGGTATGTGTTTCCTTTAGTAGCATATTCAGATCACCAAATGCCTTTTCTTCTCGCTCAACATACGCGGCTCTAGCCTCTTTCGTACTTAATTCAGGAAATTCAGCCTGAGTAAAACGAGGAACAACTAATTTATATACCGTTTCAGAAACAGCTTGATACCATCTATCAATTTCAGGTGAAACCTCGGACTGAATGATTTTAGGCTCTGCTAACTGATCAACATAATGAACAATATCTAAGCTTTCTGGTAAGTAACTTCCATCCTCTTTTTGTAGAATGGGTAGCATCTTGCGGCCAATCATTTTCGTTGGCGTTGCTTTATCATCTTCCATCAAAAAGATCTGCTCAACGTCAATGTTTTTAAGTCCAAAAATCATTCTGGCTCTAACACAAAATGGGCAATGATCATAAATATAGAGTTTCATTATGGGAACCTCTTTAGTTGAAGAGTTATAGCTATACATTACATTCCGTTACTTTCACTATAGTCTATAATGTGAGAAATTTGTAAAATTTATTGTTTAGCCTAATAATTAATTATCGCTATTAGTTCTATTTCAACAAAAGTTTAATTTAATCGACTCCCCTTACCTATAAATTCAATTAGATTAAAGAAAATTAGATTTTTGTTACAATTTGAAATAATCAAGATTATGATCATAAATATTAAGCTAACCACCACCAAAACAAATCGAGTTAAAACCTTAAAAACAATAAAATTCAAAAGGATACAAACAAATAAAATACAGAAAGGCTATTTTATAGATTAAGTTCCTAGAAACGTATGTTTACATAATTACCCATTTTTCATAATCTAATTCGGTTATACTTAATCTATCCATTTATACTATCAACGAAGCATAAGTAAGCTAGTTATGACAAATTTGCTTTCTTTTAGTGCATTCACATTAATGCTGATCCTGTTACTTATTATAGGAACATATGATGAACTGCTTTATATATTACATTTTTTTATCATAAAAATGTAATAAAATAACGTATTTATACTTAATTAATATACACTAACTCAAATAATAAAATTTACTTAACTTTTTTATAAAATTATTTAGCGGCATCTTAATATACTCAATTTACGTGTATTCTCATTTTATGCTATATTCAAGCTCCTCTTTATTTGATGATTAGCATAATACTATATAGAAAATAATCATTAGTAACTCACATCAATTAACAAAAAAATCTAACTAAGACCTTCCCAAAACGAATTTAAACTAAAATTTAATTCATTATATTTTATTTCATGTAGATACCCATAAAACACTCCTTATATAATATTTTTTATATTTTAATTTTCCCATCATAAAATTAACTGCCAAAAACAAAAATAAAAACCTAAAACATTACATCGCCTCACTATTACATGTGTAAATTATCAGCACCTGATGATTCCAACTAAAAAAATCGCTCATTCCCTTTCAGACATACACAAATTAAATATTGTCGATATTGAAATTAATTGTTTTTTTAATATTTTATATATTGTATAATTTTATTATGCATTAGCATTCACTATAATCCCTTTATCAATCGAGGGTGTCACATGGACATTCATTATTTTATTGGAATCAAGATAAAAGCAAGGCGAAAAGAATTAGGACTCTCGGGTGCTAATTTAGCCAAAATATTAAATATTAGCCAACAGCAAATATCTCGCTATGAAAACGGAATCAACAAAATACCTTTAAATCATCTAGTTAGTATAGCTATCGCCTTAAAGTGCCCTATAGACTGGTTCTTTCAAGGCTGTATTTCTGATGAGGATTATTCAATTCAAGATAGTAATACGGGTATCAAAAATCAAGAGTTAAAATATACAGCAGAAAGCGTTATCATCCATAATAAAATGTAATTTAATATTTTATTTAAAATTATCATAGTTCTCATTACTCTTTTTGAACCATACAATCATACCGTCAAAAATTTGAAATCAAATATAAAAATAACATAGCAAATTGAACGCTATGTTATTTTTATTTTATTATCTAACAATAAAAAACACTCCTAACTATACATTAGAAGTGCTTTATTTATTTTAAATTAAATATTTTTTATATTTTTAATTATACTGTACTTCATAAGTGGCATAACTTGCCATTAAACCTGTTGTCACCGTTTTAGGGGATCCTGTTGTATATCCGATATAATATTGAAATATAGCATCCTTATTATCGGAAACTTTAGGAATGACTTTAAGCTGAGCAGGATCAGCTGGCACAATTTTATTATCTGCATCTAACGTTGTATTATTATTAATCGATAGTGCAAAGTTAATATTTTGAGCTCCATCTGCTAACATATTTTTTAGCAATCCTGATGTTTCAAAATTAGTTTTAGGTACCAAGTAACCATTTGACCACGCTACACTAATTTTATTTAAATCAGCATCAACGACTTCACCATTATGACTAATCGATTGGCACTGTGATAGTTTAATGGTAAACATTTTAGACTTCATATAAGCCCCGCCTTCACTATTATGAATTTCAAATAATGAAATGGGAGCTAGATAAATATTCGCATCACTACCTTGATCATTAACTGAAATCTCACAAGAAATATCAACGACTTTCCCTGCGAAATTGACCAGACCTTCATCATAATTTGCTTCCAACGCAGCGGTAGCATTTGCACAGCTCAATACAGACAGGAGCATTATCAGTAACCAGTTTTTCATTAGGTATCCCCTGTTAGTCATAAGTAATATTGAATAACATTTTAGCTTCGACTTCACCGGCAGAAATTTTTGAGCCAAACTGATAATAACGAGCGATATAATTCATACGAATTTCTTTATCTTGCGCGCTAGTTAACTCACCGACCTTATAAATTTTGCCCCATTCTAACTCTTTGTTCTTATCCGTTAGTACTTGAACACCAATCCCCTGAGCCATAGAATTTTTTGCCGCATTATCTAATACACCTTTATTTATTGGGGTATTAGGTGCTTTGGTTCCACCAAAGGTCATATTCACGGCAATAGAATCAGGGGAAATGCTGATCCCACCATTGCAAAGTAAATTAATTGGGAATTGTTTTTCACCAGCCGTTGTTCCTACACCTCTAAACTCTGTACGATTCACCGGCGGTAAGATCACATCTTGATTTTTACCTGTGGTAATTTTGCAAGAGGGTGACACGATGGTAATGGCATTTGCGTCTAATCGAGTAATTAAAGCAGGCATACCACCAGAAGCAACTTGATAGCCATACCGAGTGTATTCACCTGCATTAATAGTTCCAGAGCCTGTATTTTCTGCAATTTTAATAACTTGTAATTTAAATGTAGATTTAGCTAAGCTCACTGAAAATTTTTGCCAGCGATTACCATTTATTTTATAAACATCCGGGTAAATCATAGAAATAGAACCAATTCTTTCGAATCGCAAACCAATGCCAGGGACGTTGGTGCTATAAACTTTATTAGCGCCTTCAGTCATTCCGATCGCTGTCACAATAGCTTCCATAGGTGTTTGTCCATCACATGACGCGTAAGTTCCAACATTAGATGGCATTGGAAATGGTTGTTCTTTGATAACACTACCGACAGGTAAATCTGGCGAGACAATAACCCTTCCCATTTGCATATTTACAACAACAGGATTTTGATTTATTGCCGTACATGCCGCATATGCGGAGATACTTGATAGCACTGCCACCAGCGCTATCCCATTACGTAAAATCACATTTATCGACATACACTATCCTTACTGGTTCCGGCTTCCAGAGAAAATACGCACTGACCGTTATCCCATTTCACATAAGCATTTTTTGCTTCTTCATTACTAATAAATACTGTACCGCCTTGTCCAACTACACCAATTGATTCGCCTTGCTGGTTAGTCACTTCAGCGCCGAATGGCATTGGTTTTTTATCGAGACGTACAACATTAAAGGTACGATTGCGCTCAACTTTTGTGCCAAATTTTACTTTAACAATACTGCCTTCATATGGAACCACTTGTTCTGCGGTATTATTAAACACAATATCTTCAGGGCTCCCTTTAGGGTCAATTTCAATATTGTTGATGCGATAAGGTCTAACATAAGGTGCTAAAGCATAACCCCCCTTATTCACCCGCACCCCCGGCGCACTTGTAATTGATGCCCCTTCAGCCCCTTCGGCTTCAATCAAAGCCATCGTCGCTGACGTATTTGGTGTAAGAACCACACCGCCCGAATGTATAACGACAGAGCCGTTAGCGCCTAAGCCATATTGCCTATAACCTTGGCCTTGGCTGTAGTTAGCATTGGTATTAACATACGGTGAACGATAACCAGTGTTCATTGCGACACTATACTCACCACCATTTGCTGCCGCAGTGTTGAGCCCGTAAGTCCAGTTATTTTCGTCATCAAATGCACCATTAACCCCAAGCTGAGTAGAGCCAAATTTTTCGTTATTAAACGTTGTATTTGATGTTAGTGTCGTGCTTCGGCTATCACCATAATAAAGAGGAAGATTAATATTTAAGCTAATACGATCATCTTTCTTTCCATTATTATTATTGTCCGAATAAACACGCATAAAGTTAATAGAATAAGAAACTCGTTGAAATTGATTGTTATAGCTAAATTGATATTGCTTTTCCGTTCCTGAACGTTCCCAATAACTAGAGATACGCCCAGTAAAATAAAGTCCCCCAAACCCTTCAGGCAGATTTTGGTTTACCGTATAGCTAAAACCATTCTTTTCGCGCCATCTGTTATTTGCAATACCACGTTTATCATAATCAATTGCATATAATGCATCGTTTACATTGAAGTAATCTTTCGTTGAATAACGATATGCAGCTAGCGAGATATTCGTATCTGTTTCAGTAATTAAACGGTTAAACGTTACTCGGTAACTTTGACCATTATCAGTACGGTGTTTTAATGCTGTTCGTGATTGTGTAACGTCAACTGCAACAGCACCAATACCCGTATTTACACCCGTCCCAATTAAATAGGCTTGATAATCATCAAACGCAGTCACTCCACCATAGAGTGAAAAGGTATTATTTAAGCCATGTTGAATTGTTCCCTGCACAATATACGGGCGATTATGCAAACCATCAGTATCTGATTTCCCCGCAGCGACTTGGTAACGAGTAAACCCTGGGCGTAACAGTTGTGCTAACGATGAATAAGGCACGCTAAAGCTACTTTCACTACCATCTGCTTCTTTCACCGTAACATTTAAATCATTACCGTAACCCGATGGATAAACATCGTTCAATACAAACGGTCCGGGTGGTACTGAGGTTTGATAAATAATGGAACCGTTCTGACTAACCGTCACCAATGCATTACTTTGTGCGACACCACGAATTTCGGGTGCATATGATGTCATTCCATCTGGATACATGCTGTCATCAGTAGCAATTCTTGCCCCGCGTAACCCAATACTGTCAAAAAGATCACCATCCGTATAAAACTGGCCGGCAGTCACTTTTGATTTGATATCAGCAATCGGCTTTTGCAGATAGGTTTGGTTACTGTTCCAACTCGTACTTCCTGAACGCTGCCAACTTAAATTACCAATATGTTTTAGTAACCAGCCATCAACCGATAAACCTGCATTAAGTCCTAAATAAGCACTGGCATCATTTTGACCTTGAGAACCGCTAGTATGGCTATCATAATAATTGGCCATATACGCTAAATTTAACGCAGGAATACCTTTTTCCCAAAATTGCGGAGCGACATAACCACGTGATAAACGCTGCTCGTAAATTTGTGGAACTGAAATATCTAGACGTAGGTTCGAAGAACTGAAAGTATCGTTTACGTCCTTCATTGCATTCCACTCATTCAACGGGGAACAAGTAGACTCTTGCGCATTCAATTGCGGATTTAATTTTTCTGAATTAACGCCAAAATTACTCAACATAGCGGGTGTATAACAGACACCTAATTTGCCATCTTTTTGCTGAACAACATTTAAATCATAGCGACCTTTCCAATTACCGTTAGTATATACATCAACAGAGTACTTACCTTCACTGATTGCAGTCGTGTTGAAGCGTTCTAAATCAACATTATCTTTGCTGCCTACTATGAACCCACTATTAAATTCGTAGGTTGTGCCTTCAGCACTCCATGCATAAAATGTTGGCATCATACATACGGTGACGAAGCAGGTCACAGAGAGTGTATTGCTATATTTATTTATTAACTCTCGCTGTTTCATTTTTCTATCCTATTTAGCAGTCGTTTTTACTGCTATATCCGCACCGTAATCATTGATATTGTTCAAAACAACACTTTCACCTGCTCTAATTGCTTTTTTCAATACCACTGACGTTTGACTTTTAGGTGCTAACATTACCGCCTTATCCGTTAATCCATTTTTGCCATCGGTTGAAATTTTTGTAATGGTAATAAAAAATGGCGTAGGATTATTAATAGTCAGATTATTGCCATTAGCATTCACAACTAATTGTTCTGGTGCTAATTCGCGACTACCTAACCCAACAGGGCGATAGATAAATTTAAATCGAGAACGAATTGCTAGCTGTAAGAAGTTTTGATCTTCCTTTCCTGCTGTTTTTACTGTTGGTGGAATATCTAAGATATTCAGCCACCACAAACTTTCCTTATCTTGTGGGATCCCATTTTTATCCATCAATTTAATGCGTAGTGTTTGACCACCTTTTGCATCCAGACGAGATATTGGAGGTGTAATTTGAAATGGTGTTTTTATTGTATCTGGAGTTTCCGATGCATCACCGGTATCTAACCATGCTTGTGCGACCGCTGGCCTATCCGCCGTATTATTTAATTGCACGGTAATTTCTTTTTCATTTCCAGGATAAATAAATCGCGTGCCGTTAACAATAATATTATTCGCTAATGAAGATGCACTGAAAACGAAGCAGAAGAATAAAACAATTGCTTTCATTTGAACCTCTAAATAAAAGCGGCAGTAATCACTACCGCTTAGATAAATATTACTTTTGAAATAAATAAATATTATTCGTAAGTAATTTCGTAAGTTGCATAACTTTCTACGATACCAGATGTAACATCTTTAGGCGTTGAAGTTGCATATCCTACGAAATAAGTGAAACGGCTACCGTCAGTAATTTCAGTTGTTGTTGCTTTAGGTTGCGTTGCACTATTAGGATCGATTTTATTTTCTAACTTAGAGCTAGCATCTGTTGCTAAAACTAATTGGATATTTTCAGCTCCGTCCGCAGCACCAGTAACAGTGTTAGCTAAATAACCAGCATTAATACCTGAAGCACCATTTAATACGTTACCACCAGTCCAGTTCACGTTTAAAACGGTATCATCGTTAACACCTTGACATTGTGTTACATCAATAACAAATGGTTTTGCTTTTAAATAAGTATTTGCACCTGCTTCTTGAACTTCTTTTACTGAAACTGGCGCCAAATAAACTTTAGCATCACTACCTTGACCATCAACTGAAACAGTACAAGAAACGTCTGTCACTTTACCATAAAAATTAACTTGACCACCGCCTGCATTTTCAGTTGCAGCGAAAGCAGATGATGCACCAATAATTGCAGTAGCAACTGCTGTCAATAATACTTTTTTCATTGTCATTTCCTAGTATGAAGGTTTTATTATTACATTTAAAAGAACTTATTTAGTATCACACTGTTATTTAATAAATAATTAACGCAGGGATCCGACCATATATTAAATATAGTTATACACAAATCATTCGATATAATTTAATCACCTGGTAATAGTTTAATTAATAATATTGCTCTATCTCAATGAGTCCATTTTTGAATTAATAATCATAACGTGGTCTATATGATTTCGAACAGAGAATACATAAAAACTTAAATTACATTAAATCGTTTTTATTATCAGATACGAAGCTTTTTGATAGCTATAAACTATCAAAAAGCTTAATTTATACAATATTACTGATTGATTAAATTCACCAAATTACACGAATTACGACAATACATTAAATTAATAATTTAATATCTGCATTAAAGGAAGTATTAATATTAAAAAATTAACTTAATTTGATAGATTATAAAAAGCAAACCCATCAATATAAGCCCAAATAAGACCATCAAAATATTACATAGATACACTAAATTTATATATTCACCATAAATACCAGTCTAATTCGTACAGTAACGCATCAATTAACATAAATTAATTTTATGATTTTGCTAATTTGAGATTAGTGAGGTTTTATCAATTCATTTATTATATAATGTAGACACATCACATTTGGACTCGTGACACGCAAAAGGAGTATATTTATACTTATAGATGGAAAAAACAATATTTGTAGAGAAATAACTATTTTAAATACGATAATTAGAAATTAACCTTCATTATCTCCAACTGAACAGCAGAATTATTGATTTTAAAAATGCATCATTTCAAAAATTCTTTTTAATCCGCAATTTTATCTCTTGCCAAGCGTAAAAATGCTTTATTTGAAATAATCATTTTTTACTCATTTTGTTAGTAAATGTTATCAATTAATTTAACTAACCTTCAGTTTTACTTGATTGTATTTTATTTTTTCAAATTAATTTGAAAATGTAACCATTTGATAACTAATATTAAAAAATAATTCAATTCTAGGGTATGACCAACTAACTGGAATACGCCAGACGACCTTAAGAATACTCCTAAAACTCACATGATGAGTATAAACCGCGTATTATTTCACCAAACAAAACAAAATAGACACTCAAAAAAAGATTGAGTAGCATAAACAAATTATAATCTATCTAAAAATGTAGTCGTTAATTGTCAGAATAGCCATATAAAATACATTTAATTTAGGCCATAACATAAAATACACATCACATATTGACCATCCATAATCTCCAAAAATGAGAGCAAGGCCTCTTACCGTTTTATGTATAGTTTATTCTGTAACCAAACCTACAATGAATTTTACTTGGCCTAATAGTTTTATAATTAACAGCAAGATGAACAATGCTCTACCACCTCGAGCAAGATATCACTACCGCAACTTCTTATGTCATTCTGATGATAAGTCAACTTTATGCCATTAATCTTACGTAGTGCTCATTCGGACTAATGACATAATAAGAAATCAATGATACTGCTAGGGAGCTGTTATAGTTGCAGAGATACCCTATTCAAGTGTTACGACTGCTTACTATTTATGTTTTGATTATCTGGAGCAGCAAATGCAAGCTCCTTCATCCATTCAGAAAGAATAGGCTTAGTTTTCTTTGCATCAAGCTCAGCCCTCTCTTTTTTAGTTAGTCTAATTACAATAACTTCTGTTTTCATTTGCTGCATGATAATTCCTCCCACTATTGATTGCTAACCATGCCATAGTCAAAGGAAGGACAGGTCTTAATTACTTAATATTACAAATGCATAACATAGCAATACAAAACACCAATAACTTATACACAAATGACTATATGTGAAGATTTTATCTAAGCCTTATCTTTATGGTTTAAAAGGAGAGTAATATTTGCTGGAGCATATTAGAATATTTATGATAAATTCATTATTTCTCAATACGTTACTATTTTAGATATCGATCTTTAATTGAGTCATTCAATAGGGAACACTTAAATGCTAATATCAAAAATCCGCAGAGCTTTTATTTTATCTCTATGGGTGATAGCACCATGGATAATTGGGATCATCTTCCAACAAGCCATGTTTGGGCTTTTAATGTCTTTCGGTGGCTATCTGCTAGTGGTTTCATTCCCTAAACTCCCCCAAAAAAAGTCACTATTTGTTTTATTACAAGGTGCTTGCATTATTTCTATCTTTGCAAGTATCGGCGTTAGTATCCCCCTTGGCAGTCTGCTATTTTTTCTCTTTTCAGCAATTGCTGCGTACCTTCAAGGCTATTCAGAGCTACGAGCGACCTATCTACGATTACCTATCGCACTAGGTGTGTTAGCCTACTTTCTTTCTATTGGACAAATTCCCACTCAAGGTGCGCTATTTTATGCGATAGCATTTAGTGCTGGTACATTCTGGGGTGTGGTCGTGAATTTTATGATGTTACCACGTGAAATAAAGACTATCTCACCGGTAAAAGTAGAGATGAACCAACCTTCAGTGCAACGTTTTTCCATCGCTATCGTACTGGTTGCACTAATAGGAAGCGCAATCGCAACAGTGATCCCGAGCTTACATCCATGTTGGCTACCTGCTGCTGGATTAAGAGTGATGAAAGCCGAACGAACTGCAACATGGGTACGCTTAAAACAACGTGGCGCAGGTACCCTACTTGGCGCTATTGTTGGTGGGCTAATATTGGGGTTATATGACAACCCATGGCTGCATGTTTCACTTGTGGGGTTACTACTATTCGCTATGTTAATGATAGGAGCGAAACGCTATGGTTACTGGACTTTTTGTTTAACGGCTATAGCCCTTACCTTTAATTTGGCACCTAATGCAGGGCCTATTACATTAGCTATAGACAGATCCATGCTAACGATTTTGGCACTAGCTATCGCAATTACCATGCTATTGTTATTACCAAAGTCTGTAATCCCCTCATCAAACAATAACCCGCACTAGGCGGGTTATTCCGTTTTGACTCAATGATCAGGAAGAGATTCGAACCCTTGGTTGATACAGTATTGGTTGCGTGCACCACTGCTCAATCTAGCTAGTATCACACTTTGTCCCGTCAGGATTTTACTCCAGCCATCTCGTGCACCTGATTAATTAGGCTCTATATAATAAGTTATTTTGTAGCTCTTCTGTTTTTGATAGTTCTAAAGATATTTAGAGATAAACTTGCCAAGATTGCAACTGCACCTCCAATGAAGGTTTCATATACTCTAGATACTGGCAATAAATAAGTTGGATCATGTAAATATTCGGTTTCTTCTAGCAGCAGTAATACAAAGATAGTAATAGAAAATGTCTTAAGCATATAATTTAAATGGAAAAAAGTAGGAATAAAAAATATAACCAATGCTAAAACAATTAAATATACCTTAATATCCTGTGATTTTGTTACGCTAAACATAAAGACAATAAAAGTGGCTGCCAGTAAGCTTCCTAAAAATCGTAAGCAAGTCACTTTTATTATATTCAGCTCTTTTGGATGAAGAAGCATAACAAATGTTAATGGCGCCCAGTATGGTTTGTATAAATTTAGATAATCAGGAATGGACAGGCTAAGGAAGAGAAAAATACTAAATATAAATGCTCGAATATAAATATGCTCATTGCTATGAAACATTTGCTTAGAAAACAAACCATTTCTAAAGGCATGATTCTTATAATGTTTTCTTTTTAATACACTTAAAACAATTAAGCTAACAATCACCCCCGTAGTATACGCCATTGGTATATCAGCGCTGATAGAGCCGAGTGTTGTCCCCATGCAAGAAAAAATAATAATAAATGGAAAAACGCGATCTAAATAATCATCTTTTTTATAAAAAAGATAATAGCAGTATGATACAAGAAATAAATAAATATAAAAATAAATGGTTAATTTCAGTAGAAAACCAATCGCCCCCCCTACCATGACCAACAAAAGTAAAAAAGTCATATAAAAAATATTACTACTATCATTTTTCGCGTCATAAACAATACTCGAAAATAATGTAGTTAAAACACCAAACATACAACCAACAATGCCAAATAAGGAAAAACACACTGCTGAATTTATTATAACAGCAATAAAAAAGGTGCCATTATTACGAAAACTGACATATTCCGACATCCTAAAAATACCTCTCACCTAAGCCCTATCTAATTAAGTTTATTGGAATATTATGTTTTAGCATATTCGCCAATAGAGGTATACAACATAACCAAATTTGAATTATTGCTTGTTCTATTAATATGCATTTTTAATCAATAGCACTTAGCCAAAATCACCATAATAGATAATCTAAATATGACAATAAAATATCCACTCTGGTTTTGAAGTTCTATACAACAATTGAACAATCTATTATCGATAAGGCACTGTGTTCATTCACAGGCCGCACGCGTTATAAATTTTAATGCTGGCTTCTTTGCTTTTTACACTCTTCCATTGCGACGGAATAACCAAGCTCTGTATCTTGATTATATTCATAGCCAATAAAAGCGTACTCTAAATCAATATAAAAAGAATCTTTATATTGCTCTCCTGTAAGGCTAATGACAAAATTATCACCTTCAAAAGAGTAATAACGTTCCATTCCATTCATACTTCTCGCCTGCTTTAGCACACCATAATTTCTTTTTAAACTATTAGTAATTTTACCAAGAAGATTATGATAGTCCTTCACATTGGCCGGTTGACTTTTATAGCTGATAGCAAGTAACCCATTGAAAGTAAACCTATTATATTTGGGCATAATCAGCAGTTCATATTCCCCAGTATTTTTTATTGTTTCATCTAAGTTATTGGCTTTTACGACTACGAATGGGCATCTTTTGGGATCATTAATTATTTCATATGGCTCTGCTAGTTTGCTTTTAACCTCATCTAAATCATCACCCCATCTAAATCCGAATGGTGCAGAGTTTAGATCACTGAGAGTATTTTTTGGGGCTATCTTTTTTAAAGATATTGGTTCATTATCCGAGTTAGCCCAGGTAGTTATAGATATAATGGATATAAGAAATAAAGAAACTACATTTATTATTTTCACTTAGTTGTTACCATTGAACGATTAATCATTAATTTAAGGCACCTATTGTGCCAATTTATTTTTACGTAAAAAAGCCACACTAAGTGACCTATTGAATCTACGAATTATTTTGTATTTTACACATTAGTTTTGATAGCATTATCCCTCTTTAATATAGGATATTTTATATGCACAAAACTAAAGTATTGGCTTTACTTATGGTTATTACCGCTATAACCGCATGTTCTTCTGCGACTCAACACAATCCTGTTTCTAGCACTTGTGTGATCAAAATGGATACACCCGAGGGCGATTTGCCCGGCAAAATAGAACAAGCAAGTAGTAATAGTGAAGAGTGCAAAGCTATTGAGAAAGCAATAGATAAAAGCATTTGATCTCATCACTCATCATAGAGTAGACGGCTGATTTAGTTCAGCCAGACTGTTCTGTGCCACTAAAACTTTTGTCGCAAGAGATCCTGTGATTCGAAATCACTCATTGAGTGTAATGGTCAACAAATTCTGTAGAAGATCTAAGCGGCATTTTTTAGTTCATGATATTTTTGATGGGGCGTTAAATAACCAATCGTTGAATGGCGTCGATGATAATTGTAAAACTGAATGTAATTTTCAACTTCACAGACAACAGATTGATGATTTATAAACGATAAAGGGTTGAGTCTTTCTGTCTTTAAACTCCTAAAAAATCTTTCCATCACCGCATTGTCGAGGCAATTACCTCGCCGACTCATGCTTTGCGTTATTTTTCGTTCAAAGAGGTGCATTCTAAATTCTTCCGATGAATATTGGCAACCTTGGTCTGAATGGAACATCAAACTTGTCGTATCGGGTAATTGTCGTTCAATCGCGTTATCTAAGGCTTCTTTCACTAATTTCGAATCCGGTTTTGTCGACAAGGCATAACCAATAATTTCTTTGGTCGCTAAATCCAACACACAGGCTAAATAACTCCATCCATGATGATGTCTAATATATGTGATATCCCCGACATAATAGTGATTATGCTGTTCAGGCGAAAATTGGCGTTTAAGCAAATTAGGGGCATATCGATGTTCATTACCCGATGAGGGATAGTCGTGCTTTTTCGTTGGTATAGTTGCAATTAATTGCTTTAATTTCATGATCTTAGATACTTTATGAGTGCCAATTTGGTGCCCTAAATCGTTTAGTTCTGCTTGGATACGCCTTTTGCCATACTTCTGACCCGATGCATCAAAAATACGTTTTATTTCGCCACACAGCCTTTCATTTTCAACTGTCGGTATTTTCGTTTCATATAATAAAAGCGACTGCTGCTTACTTCAAAAATGTGGCATAACTCAGTGACAGTGAAATTTGGGTACATTATTTTCATTTGCTTCACGATTTTGAGTTTTGATTGTCGAGAATGCAGTAAGCAGCGGCTTTTTTTAATATATCGTTATCCCTCTGAGCACGCTTAAGTTGAGCTTCTAATTCTTGTATGCGTTGTTGTTCGGGGGTAAGTGCTTTTGATTTTACAGGCGTATTTCCCTTTAACTCAGCAAGATATTGTTGCTTCCATCGCGATACGGCAGATTTACCCGCTCCCGATATTTTTTCGACTTGGATATTACTGTATCCCCCTTCAACCATGAGTTTTGCATATTCCAGTTTTTGCTTTGCGCTAAAGGTCACTTTTACTTTTCAGGTCATATTTATACCTATAAGATTTTGCTTAATTATAAGCTATAAATCTCTACAGTTTTATTAGACCATTACACATATAAAGGGCTTTACATATTTGGAGTCCTTTTTAGTCATTGTTTCTAGCCTCTTCAATTTCCCGTATTGCTTAATCCTTCCAAATGATGGCTTTTACCGCCCACATTTGAGCATCCATAATGCGACGCATGGCTTCATCATGGATCATCAGCGCCTCTTCTGATGCCACATCCTCCCTACTGTCATGCACCAAATCAATCAGCTCTGCTGATTTTTGTTGCGGATATTGTCCAACGATATTTTGAACTAGTCGCCCATACCGACAGGTTGGAATTAGTGAGCGTTGTTACCACGTTCTGTTTATTCCCTCGGATTCGGGGGAATTAATAACAAAAATCAGATGATGATTTATATCATTGTTCCCACTGCCATTCCCAAGACTTGCTATCTCCACCTATGGAGCCTAAACTCTGAAGTCTTTCCCAATTTCGGTCGTTCTCTATTTGCTTCATTCTACTCTCGATATATTGCTTTTCATCTCTAGATAGATCTCTATAAATATACATAGCCTCAAGCGAGCTATACTCCCTATCTAAAGATTCGATTTTTCGTTGCGATGCTTCAGATTGCTCTTTTTCCCTCTTTCGCCTGACATTCTCTTGCTTATCTCTTTCATATCTAAGATAATCCAATGAATAGGCATATGAGCCATCATTTTGACTTCTTACAGCGGCTCTGTTTTGTTGTTGCTCTAATTCAACCTCAAACTTTGTTTTGCTCTGCCCCATTGAATAGGTATTTATGGGTTTAACTCCACTAGAGGATTTTTTAATTTTTTGGTTTTCACTTTTTATCTCCATTGCAGGTGTGGAGCATCCAAGCAAAAATAAGTAAGGTAATATGATTATCGCTTTCATATAGTCACTATAAGTAATTATTGGTATTAGATAGTATTCCAATAAATACTTTTAGCGCTCAAAAATTCCATAATCGTTTGACTTATATTTAACAAAATACAATCCTTAGACTTTGAAAGCAAAAAGCCCCACCGAAGTGAGGCTCTATTTTCTTTCGTTTGGGATAATGAAATGCAAAATTCCCATCATTAGAGCCATGATAGTCCATAAATCCGAAAAATTAATAGTTACTTTCTATTTATATCCTTATTTATAGAAATAGACTCTCTTTTGGTTACCACATGCAGCATTTTATCAGCGTGAGCCTCCTCTTCGAAGGAATTTTCCACCAAGAACTCAAATATTGGCTTGAAGTTGTCATAACATGTTGTTTTCGGGATATCGATAACTGTTTGCAGCTTAATGAATATACGCTAAGTGTTCTTTGAACTTGCGCTTTAATAGCCCTACACACTTGCTGACTGCTTCATTATACTTATGAATAGCCCAACATAATTTTAGTGTTGTTAATACGCTCATAAACGCTTCTGCTTCGTTTTTCATGCTCTCACTCCAGACAGTAGTTGATCTAATCGCTTTAAATGCAAGCATCTGAGTCCAGTAACATTAGCAAATGACAACTCTCATTTAACACTTGAAGTCATAAATCGAGTTGTCATTTGCTAAAGTGACCTGTAGCTCGTTAAATTTCTCCTTGATAATATCGAGAGCGTTTTTAGCTAACTTATATTCGTAAATTCCACCTCTTTTTTACCGATGACCGAGATCGCGCCGACTTTATTCATCTTCTTAAAGAGAGCAACAGTTATCGATTGCTTCACCGCTGACAAAGCGACAACTTGCTTAGTTGTGAAACTAGATAAATGAGATACAGCGTTAATAATTTCAGCTGACTTTATTGCTTCAAATGTTTTTGTGATCATGACTTCTCCTTGTTTAGATTGTGACGATTTATTAACTCCCTGCGGCACTCATTTAGATAAATAACTAGCTTATGCACTTCATCTAAACGTTCATCTAGTTGCTTTAGTTTTTCTTCTGGTGTCACTTTTTCGCCCTCCGCTTCTTTTCTACTGGCTTACTTTGCAGTTCCTCGGCGTTGAACTGCTTTCCCTACGTCTGTAAGCGCTGAGGAATCACTTCAATCCACTTCTTCCTTTGCTCAAGTGTGTTAGTTCGCTTTGCCATTATTTTTTATTTCTTGGCTGTTCTGTTTATCTTTGCGTGACCTGTTTGACGTGAGTCATGAGCTGGATAACTATATGCCCTGTCACTATCAATAATCATTCCACAGCTCGGGTTAGCTGCTAATTTATCTATCAGCAGCGACATGCCACTTAATACAATTCTATGTTTATTCATCGCTCTTGCTGCTCCTTGAGTTTCTGTTTGTCACCGATACGTTGCGCCCACTCCAGTTCTCTCTTTGCGTCATCAGTAAATTTGACGCCATTTTGTGAGCCGAACCAGTGAGCGCATTCGATAACATCTGCTATCTGCCTTACTCGCATTTTGCTAGTACATTCACCGAAATAGACAATGCCTCCACTTAGCCCCACAACCGACCGCTGAGTACCACCATTGACTTGTTTATTCAAAACCGTGTTAAGTCCTTCCAATCCTCTTTGTCGTACCGCTGCCCCTGCCACATAACCTGCTTAGACAAATCAGTAAGAGTTGCCCACATACGGTCATTTTGTGCTTTGGTTCGTTTGGTTTCGAAGAGTTTGACTTCGTATGGCTTGGCAGAATCTATTGGTAGGTTTTGTATTGCTTCGATCGCGTTCTGTCTGATTTTTTTACTACTGAGGTAATATGTCTTTAGCGACATTTAACCTCCTTTTTCCATTTTTGACAGTCGAAAACCTTTACTAGATAAATATTTCAATTTATTACAATATATAAAAACCGTAATTTGGAATGGGGTTATGTTACTGTGTTTTTTAGACATAAGATTTTTTTAATTCTTTTTCTTGGTTTTTTTGTTTTGATAAATATAAATATTGATACTACTGATACAGTTGAATTACTCATTAGGTATTTAAGAAAAGAGGTAGTCTAAACTTAGTGATCGGAAATTTGCTTCCAAGTTAGCCTCCTATTTCACAAGCTCCCATTGAATGCCGTCATTAGCCATATTATCTAGCCACCAAATATGACCTTTTTCGTTTGTGGCAAAGTAGGCACCATCCTGACCTTGAACTTCTCGATCGTAAAAACCTAAGCCTAACATGATAATTCGAATTTTAATTGTCTCATAACTCACTGTTATAGATACAAAAAGATGAGAGATAAGCATCAATAGAAATATAGCTGTAAAAGAACACTTCACTCCACCGAAAACAGAAAGTTGAGTTAGAGTTCTTTCACTAACAATACCAGCAATAAATGCCTTAAAGTGACAAATGCTTTTAACTAAGATGGGAAAAACGCACAGAATAAAAGTTAATTTGCGAGAATACGGCAGGGTAAGGATCGACAGCTGTACATTAGTTTTCTCCCCTATGTTATCGAGCAATAATAGCACGGGAGGTGATTACTATTTCTGTTGGCTCAATTGGTGCTACTTGGAACGCTGCATTAAAAAGGGCAGGCATCAGACATAGAAAAGCACATGAGTCTATACACTCCTATGCTTGCTAGGCTCTAAGTGCTGGGGCAAACCCTAGATTTATTGCAAATCAAATGGGGCACACGTCAGCAAAGATGATTTATACAGTATATGGAAAATGGATGTCTGATAAAAATGATAGTCAGATAGCATTACTAAACCAAAATTTTGAAGACAATGCCCCACTCATGCCCCAAGCTTTAAATAGATAATCACTTAACTGAATAAAACCAATGAGTTAACCCATGCCCTTTGGCTTATTCATGATATGGTCTTCCCATTCCACGACATCTTTCTCTCTTACAGCAATATGACGCACTGAAATCCTTTCACCGTGCATTGCCGCCTTAGACCCTGTTCTGAGTGGATGCCAAGCCGGCAATGTTTTACCTTCAAGCAATAATCGATAAGCACATGTATGCGGAAGCCACTCGAACGTCTCTAAGTTATAACGATTGAGCTTGATACAGTCCGCCTCATAGCTAAAACGGTCTTCATAATGTTTACACTGACAAGTTTTGATATTTAACTGATTACAAGCCACGTTAGTAAAATAAATCTCATCTGTATCTTCATCCATGAGCTTATGCAAGCAGCACTGGCCACACCCATCACATAAAGATTCCCACTCTTCGTCAGTCATTTCATCTAACGTTTTTACCTGCCAGAAAGGCTGCAACATAATACTTATCAATCCTATACTTAAATCACTCGCGTCGTTAACGAGTGGTCATTAATTGAGAGCTTTAGCATATCTCCAGACGTCAAAGGCCCCACACCTTCAGGTGTTCCCGTCAAAACAATATCCCCTGGACGTAAGGTGAAAAAACGGGACATATAGCTAATAAGAGGCAATATTGGCGTGATCATATCACGAGTGGAGCCTGACTGGCGAATTTCACCATTGATTTCTAAAGAGAGCTGGGCGCTTTGTGGATCGCCAAAGCTGTTTACTGGGATAAAACCCGATATTGGACATGAACCATCAAAGGCTTTGCTTTTTTCCCATGGTTGACCTGCTTGTTTAAATTTAGCCTGTAAATCCCTTAATGTCAGGTCAAGTGCAACGGCAAAACCCGCAATTGAACGTGACACACGGTCTTCATCTGCATTTTTCAATGGCATACCAATCAAAACAGCTAATTCAATTTCATGATGTACCGAGCCAAGATCCTTTGGGATCACAATAGGCTGATTTGCATCACATAACGCCGTTTCTGGCTTAATAAAAATAACGGGCTCCTCAGGATGAGCAGAACCCATTTCTTTAATATGTTTAGCGTAATTACTGCCGACACAGACGACTTTATTTGCAGGAAAATCAAGTAAGGCACCTTGCCAGTCACGATGTTGGTACATAGTTGTAACTCCTATTATCGTTATTGTATTTTTTGAGCAACGCCATCAGCCATGAGGCAAACGCTCAACGCAAAGTAATATGAGCGATTCCAATGCATAATAGTACGGAAATTTTCAGTGACTAGGTAGGTACGCCCTTTTGGATCATCAGGAATGACTACCCATGCCTTCACGTCGGGAGCCAACTTTGCAAATGCAGGGAGTTTTACACCCATTTTTTCCCACTGAGCAACCGTTTTAGCTTGTTCAGCCTTAACACCCTCGAGCTGCTTATCAAAATTTGCAGGTAAGCTGACCTGATAGCCCCACGGTAATGCAGATTGCCAACCCTCAGTTGCAAGATAATTAGCAATAGACGCGAAGACATCGGCTTTATTATTCCAAATATCCATTTTGCCATCACCATCACCATCTGCGGCATAGGATAAATAAGACGTTGGCATAAATTGGCTTTGCCCCATCGCCCCTGCCCAAGACCCTTTTAATTGTTGGTCTTCAGGAATATAGCCTTTATCCATTATTTCTAAAGCAGCGAGTAATTGTTTGCTAAATAACGCTTCTCTGCGACCTTCAAATGACAATGTCGCTAATGCAGAAATAACATCTTCTTTACCTTGGGAGCGCCCAAAACCACTTTCAAGTCCCCATAAAGAAACAATATACTGAGGAGGTACTCCATAGCGTTTACTAATTTCGTTTAAAGCAGTTTCATTTTCCCAATATTTTTCAGCTCCCGCGTTAATGCGAGACGCGGGTAATACATTCTTTAAATAACTATCTAATGTTACCGTCGCTCTTTTTTCAGGCTGACTTTTATCCGCTTTTACAACACGCTCAATAAAATGGATATTGGCAAAGCCGCGTTCAATAGTGGCTGGTTTTATTCCTTGTGCTAGCGCATGTTGTTTCAATAATTCGACATACGCAGGAAACTGTGACGGTTCACGGTTTTCAATTGGGAATGCTTTATCTAACGCAGTAACTTCTTTTTCGATTGCAGCATCTTGTTGTGCAGTTAATACTTCTGGTGCAGCTGAAACAGGTGGCTTCGCTGAACAACTCACTAAAAGTAGACCGCCAATTAAAGTAAATAATAACGTTGGCTTCATTTAATCACTCCCACCGGTAAAAACTTATCTAAGGATTATCCTAATTTTATTCACTCGACATATCACGGTATTCCGCGAGTAAATTTTCAACTGGTGGTGGAAATTGAAGATAATATCCCACTTCAATTAAATCTGCCTTTACCTTTTCAATATCCGCATTTGCCAGCTTATCACGGTTTGTGAGAGATAAAGACATTGCGAACTGAGGGACACCAAATTGCTTCATCAGCTCTTCAGGGACTCGAGAAAAATCATCTTTCTTCTCAATATAAAGATATGTTTGATCACGATTCTGACTACGATATATTGCACAAATCATTATATTTAACTCTTTTCTTTGTTCATTGGCTTGCTTGAATAATACAGTAACTATAACATGCTATTGTTTTACAGAATATCGTCACCCGAAGTTTGTTTCGGATATTTTAATTTGCTGAGCCCGGATAGATGTCACAGTCGCCAATAGAACTCAAAGGCAGTAACTTTACATTTTCAGTTCTTCACTTACATAGTGAAGAGCCCAAACTCATCAAAAAGGCGTTACAGGATAAGGTAAGTCAAGCACCTGACTTCCTTAAAAACGCGCCTGTCGTCATTAATATTGCTGATATTACAGCTAATGCTGACCTATATAATATCCACAAGGCAGTTGTCTCCGTTGGTTTAAGAGTTGTCGGAATTAGTGGATGTAGCGACCCACAGCTACGTAAACAGGTAAGTGATGCTGGTTTACCCGTACTTAATGAAGGCAAAAGCCAAAAAGCCATTGAAATTCAACCTGAGCCGGTTAAAGAAGTTATCGAGACAGTAGCAACCACAGATCCTGAGTTTAGCTACCGCAAAACGCGGATTATCAATAGTCCCGTTCGTTCAGGGCAACGAATTTATGCACCAAATAGTGATCTTATCGTCACAAGTAATGTCAGCGCAGGTGCAGAATTACTTGCAGATGGTAATATTCATATATACGGCATGATGAGAGGCCGAGCACTCGCAGGTGCGTCTGGCGATACTGAAAGCCAAATATTTTGTATTCATTTGCAAGCTGAGTTGGTCTCTATTGCAGGTGAATATTGGCTGAGTGATCAGATCCCTTCTGAATTTCTCGGCAAAGCAGCGAAACTCCGTCTCGTTGATAACAGATTAAATATTGAACAATTAATTTAGACCTTATTTACAAGGAATTATTCATGGCACGCATAATTGTTGTTACATCTGGTAAAGGTGGTGTCGGTAAAACCACTTCAAGCGCGGCCATAGCTACAGGCCTAGCGCAAAGAGGGAAAAAAACGGTTGTGATCGATTTTGATATCGGTCTACGTAACCTCGACCTTATCATGGGATGTGAACGCCGCGTAGTGTATGACTTCGTTAACGTCATTCAAGGTGATGCATCTCTTAATCAGGCACTGATTAAAGATAAACGAACAGAGAATCTTTATATCCTTCCTGCGTCGCAAACTCGTGACAAAGATGCTCTGACTCGCGAAGGTGTTGAAAAAATACTCGATGAATTAAGTAACGAATTAGCGTTTGATTTTGTCGTCTGCGATTCCCCTGCGGGTATCGAAAGTGGTGCGCTAATGGCGCTCTATTTTGCTGATGAAGCCATTATTACTACCAACCCTGAAGTTTCTTCTGTTCGTGACTCAGACCGTATTTTAGGTATCCTTGCGTCTAAATCTCGCCGCGCGGAAAAAGGCCAAGATCCGATTAAAGAACACTTACTATTAACGCGTTATAACCCGGGTCGTGTCACTCGTGGTGATATGCTAAGTATGGAAGATGTTCTGGAGATATTGTGTATTCCACTGATCGGCGTGATCCCTGAAGACCAGTCTGTATTGCGTTCATCAAACCAAGGTGAACCTGTTATTTTAGATGCTGAATCTGATGCAGGTCAGGCATACAGCGACTGTGTTGACCGTATTTTAGGTGAAGAACGCCCTATCCGATTCATTGAAGAAGAGAAAAAAGGTTTCTTGAAACGCCTATTTGGGGGGTAAATAATGGCTTTATTGGATTTCTTTCTGTCGAGAAAAAAACCGACAGCAAATATCGCAAAAGAGCGATTACAGATCATTGTAGCGGAGCGCCGCCGCGGTGATAGCGAACCTCCTTACCTTGCAGATATGAAAAGAGATATCTTACAAGTTATCTGCAAATACGTTCAGGTTGATCCTGAGATGCTTTCTGTACAATTTGAACAAAAAGGCGACGATATCTCAGTACTCGAACTTAACGTAACATTACCAGAAGGTGATGAAATCAAGGTTCCAGAAAAGTAATGATAGCAAAGTAGCCGCTGTTTTAGTTTGTAAATAGCGGCTTGCTTTATTATTTATTCAGGCAATTGAAATTAGTTATTTATAAAGCGAGCGAATAACGCTTTATTTATGGCTCGACTTTTCTCACCCCGAAATTAGCAGCACTGCGATGACCTGATATATAGCATAAGAATATATAATTATTCTATATTCAAAAAATATCATATATAACGATAAAAAACGTATTCTATTAGATGTACTAAATAATAGGGAGATATGGCAATAGATTGATATTTAAGACTCCTACTTTGATGAAATAGGAGTCTAGTGATTAATACTACTGAGATTGAGAAAGTAATTTAGTAATTGGTTCAGCAAGCAGCCTTCCTCTCCAACCATCAAGAAGTTCAGGTTGTTGATCTATTGATTTGATCCCCCAATGAACCGAAAGTAGTTGGTTTATCTGGCGCCTCGAAGCAAGTAACTCTGCATTGAATTTCTCATGCTCAGCAATTTCTTTGACTACCGTTTTAATTTCTTTAAACAGCGTTTTATATTGAGGTTGCTCGTTAAGATTTGCCACAATTTGCGGATATTCTTGTTCATCCATTTGCTTAGCTTTTTCAACAATGCTTAACAGACGTCGCCCATGACAACGGATCTCTTGCCCTGTTAAGCCTAATGCATCTAATTCGCCAAGCGAGCTAGGTAAGTAACGAGCAACTTTCCACAAATGCTCTTCTTTAACCACAAAGTTGATTGCCATATCGCGCGCTTTCGCTTGATTTAAACGCCATTCTGCTAACATTTGTAAGCAGGCTAACTGTTCACCTCTTAGCTGGCACACATTAGTAATGTTCCGGTATGCGAGTGTCGGATCGATGGATTGTTGTCTTCTAGTAACCGTTCTTTGGCACTCTTCCATTGCATCCGTAAGATAACCAGCCTCTTCAACTTTCTGCATCAAGATTTTCGCTAATGGCAGTAAATAGAAGACATCTGCCGCCGCATAGTGGCATTGTTTTTCACTTAGTGGTCTCGCTAACCAATCAGTTCGAGATTCACTTTTATCAAGTTCTATACCTAAGTGCTCTGACACTAATGAGGCAAAACCACAAGAAATTGGATAACCTAAAAAAGCGGCAACAACCTGTGTATCCACCATCGGTTCAGGAACGCAGGAAAAATCATGTAAAAATACCTCTAGATCTTCACTACCTGCATGTAAAAATTTAATCAGATTTTTATTAGTTAATAATGCCTTAAAAGGTGAAAAATCGTTAATAGATAAAGGGTCTATCAGTGAAACTTGTTTTCCATCATAAAGTTGTAGCAAACCTAATTGTGGATAATAAGTTCGAGTTCGGACAAATTCTGTATCCAGTGCCAGCCAATCGGCTTCACTCGCCTGTTGGCACACTTGTGTAAGTTCGCTATCAGTTGTAACTAAACAGTAATTCAAAACAAATTTCTCTTTTTTATATTCTCATCACGGCAACGCCGGTAAAAACCGGCGTTGCTCATAGGGATGCAAATTGAACAGTCTCTATCATGCCGTTGACTCATCCATTCGCTTTTTTTCTTCATCACGTAGCTCCCTACGCAATATTTTACCGACGTTAGATTTAGGTAACTCGGTACGAAATTCAAACAACTTTGGTACTTTGTATGCCGTTAGTGAACGGCGACAGAAGGTTTTTAACTCATTTGTTGTTAGGTTTGGATTACTACTAACCACAAATACCTTCACTGCTTCACCTGTACTTTCGCTTGGAACACCGACAGCTGCACATTCAACCACATCAGGATGAGATGAGATAACATCTTCAACTTCATTTGGATAAACATTAAAGCCAGAGACGATAATCATATCTTTTTTGCGATCAACGATACGGATATAACCTTCGCTATCTATTTCTGCAATGTCACCTGTTGCTAACCAACCATCGCGTAAAATTTTCGCAGTTGAATCAGGACGATTCCAATAACCTTTCATGACTTGAGGGCCTTTCACCCACATTTCACCCGGTTCTCCTAATGCGACTTCATCGCCATCATCACCCACTAATTTTACATCAGTTGATGGGACAGGTAATCCGATACTACCACTATAAGCCGTCAGATTATACGGATTTCCGGTCACAAGCGGTGAACATTCTGTTAAACCATAACCTTCCAGCAAATGCTTACCAGTAAGTTTTTGCCATTTTTCAGCTACCGCTTTTTGTACCGCCATACCACCACCAACGGTTAACCTTAATTTAGAGAA
This sequence comes from Providencia sp. PROV236, assembly GCF_033676985.1. Classification (NCBI taxonomy): domain Bacteria; kingdom Pseudomonadati; phylum Pseudomonadota; class Gammaproteobacteria; order Enterobacterales; family Morganellaceae; genus Providencia; species Providencia sp. PROV236. The sequence goes on from NZ_CP096297.1 coordinate 2,409,337, forward strand.
ATCCAATTTTTGGAATTCTGCATTATGTAGCCATGCATTAAATAAGGTATTAACCCCAGTGATCGACGTCACTGGATATTTTGCAAGCTCTTTAATGGTGCCCGGTACATCTCGTGGGTTGGTGATCAATAAATTAACCCCACCAACGTTAATAAAGAGTAAGCAGTTAACCATTAGTGCAAAAACGTGATACAACGGTAACGCAGTAACCACAAACTCAGCACCAAATTTTAAAACAGGCCCATAAGCGGCTCGAGCTTGCTCCAAGTTAGCTAACATATTGCGATGGGTTAACATAGCACCTTTGGCCACACCTGTTGTCCCACCCGTATATTGAAGGAATGCAAGGTCATCACCAGCAATATTTGGCTTAATGTACTGCATTCGATACCCATAATGCATCGCTCGGCGAAATGAAATTGCATCAGGTAAATTGTATTTTGGCACTAACCGTTTGACATATTTAACCACAAAATCAACCAGTGTGGCTTTAGGCCTAGAAAGCTGATCACCCATACGAGTTAAAATAACGTGTTTAACTTTGGTGTTAAAAACAATTTTTTCAAGGGTATGCGCAAAATTGGAGACAATAACAATCGCAGTCGTACCGCTGTCATTTAACTGGTGTTCCAGTTCTCTAGGGGTATAAAGCGGGTTAACATTAACGACAACCATACCTGCTCGCAAAATACCAAACAGTGCTATCGGATATTGCAGTAGATTCGGCATCATCAGTGCAACACGATCGCCTTTTTTCAGCCCTAAACCATTTTGTAAGTAAGCAGCAAAAGCTCGGCTTCTTTCCTCTAATTTGCGATATGTCATGACTGCGCCCATGTTAATGAACGCAGGTTGGTCTGCATACTGTGACACCGAATTTTCAAGTAACTCGGCCAAAGAAGCAAAGCGATCAGGATCGATCTCTGCCGGCACATCGCTTGGGTAATTTTTTAGCCAGATTTTTTCCAAAGTATGACTCCTGAATTTTAGTATAGTAATATTGCCCGCACATTCTTTTAACAAATTATTAACTCAGCGTACCAGTTTGAGAAATACCCTGTGCTAAGGTTGAGAGCTCTATCACTAAATAAATTTCATTCCTTCGAAATAAAAATAGGCGGACAATCCGCCTATTCTCACTTAAGTTTATTTTTCCAGAGCGATACTTGTTACATTTGACATAACAACCGCATAAATAACCCGTTATTAGTGAACGATGTCACTATCTAACTGACTCATTTATTTGAGCTGTTCACCTTGTAACCTATGTTAAGTATCTATCTGATAATAGTGCCGCCATAATACACTTTTCTGAATCATTTTTGGAGAAATTAACACATTATCTCTCGATATTGGCTAAATACACTCTAAATAATGCACTCGACGGCTAAATAGCAGGCTAATCAGCCGCTAAAAGCATCGACATTCTGTGACTGATATGTGGGCGAATGAATATAGCTACTGTATCTCACCCAAAAGCGATATGCATTAAAATATGACAAGTATAGGGAGACGATAATCATCGCCCCCCTCAATAATATAAAACTACTCGGTAAGGTAAGTTTGAACCGGAGCCACGCCACCTGGGTAGCCGTAGTAGCCATACCCATAACCCCAAGGATGGTCATAATAATAAGGATTACCATAATAACCATAGCCCCATGGCCCAGCGGGTGGTAATACCACACTTTGTGCTAGGTTCCAGCGCTGATAGCCCGTCACATCCAAAGTGACATATTTATATGGGATATCCCCTATTTTCCCTGCCTGTTCCCCTGTAATTTTACCTACAACAGTAATATAACGACCATTATAGTCAGCAGGATCAAGGAAGCCATTTACAAAAGCGTAAATGCGACCGATGGATGCAGTGTTTAGCTCTGGTGCCGCGTCATACTTACTCAATGGAATAACGGCAATCTCAAGACGGGTTTTATTTGGTTGATTGAAAACTGAAATCACCTTTCCACCAAAACGCCCTTCTTGCCCAATATACATTTCAGGGGCATTTTGTACTGATGATAAGTTAACCGCAGGATCAGGTGACGAGCCTTGAATTGATGCTGGGATCGAAACACAACCTGTTAATGCTAATACGCCGATAAATAAAGCTGCTTTAAAAGTCACACGGCAGTTAATTTTAATTCCCATATACCACCTCCGTTTTAGCTTTAATTATAAATTCAGACAGTATGGATTAACATACATATTTATTAACATAACACGATATGTTCAGTATCTTGTCATATGTTAAGTATCAATTTAATCTTTATATCAATTATAGATAAACAAAACAGCAATTAATGTCATATTGATGCGAATTTTAATCATCTATTTAATAATAGTTCTATTTATGATTAATGAAATTCAACTTTTCAAAAAACACAAAACTGGCTAAATACTTTGTATACACTCTAAATAATTCGAGTTGCAGCTAGGCGACAAGCGAAGATAGTCGGGGAGCATAGATAAACTATGTGACTCGGCTAGCTGAGCGTAGTCAACAACGCTGCAACTTGAAGTATGACGAGTATAGCCAGTTTCAAAATAACACCATTACCGACCGGGTAATTTTTTCCAAGTCACTTCATTACGTAAATAGGTTGGCTCAACATTTTCGACTGCTTGAACATCTCCTGCTAGCCATAAACGCTCAGCGATAGGCAACATATCTTGTGCAGTTGGAAGTTCAATAGTGCTATCGATTAATGAGATAGCACTTTCATGCAACTGTGGATAAGCTTTCCAGCCAGTTCCTGCATAACTCCATTGCCCTGTCAGTTGGCTAATTTTTTCCTTAAATAGATTGGGATCCATCACAGCCTCAGTTTGCTCTCTGAGCCATTCACCACCAACACTGCGTTGATACTGAGCGCAATAAACTTCTGTCATGCGTGCATCAATAGCAGCAAGCACCTGAGTGTGCCCCGTAATTCGGTAAACCCCTTCAGCTAACGTCATCAACGATGAAACACCTATCATTGGTAAATCAGCACCTAAGGCCAAGCCTTGAGCAATACCGACCCCAATGCGCACCCCAGTAAAACTACCTGGCCCACGCCCAAAGGCAAGTGCATCTAATTGATTTAACGTGATCCCCGCTTGTGACAAGACTTCTTCAACCATAGGCAACACTTTCTGTGTATGCTCACGCGGCGAAATCGCAAAACGAGAAATAACCTCTGTGCCGCATAACAATGCGACTGAACATGCTTCTGTTGCTGTATCAACAGCAAGAATACGGCTCGACATGCCATAACCTCGGCAAATAGATTAGATTCGATGCCATGGTCATATCGCCATGGCCTGAAAAATGGTAGCTATATTAGCATAAACTCAAAACAAGGCAGCAGAAAAATATTCATATCGCTTTGGTTTAATTACTATTATTTATCTCAGTTCTTTTTTTCTCAAGAAACTCAATCGCTTTTGTTAAACTCCGAGTTCTTGGCGAAGGCGGAAGACTGTTTAAAAAAATCTCTCCATAAGGACGAGTGACTAAACGATTATCACAAATAACTATCACCCCATAATCACGGGTATCACGGATCAGCCGACCAACTCCCTGTTTTAGCGTGATAACAGCATCGGGAATTTGCACATCAGCAAAGGGATCGCCACCGCGTAATTGACAATCTTCAATACGTGCACGTAATAAGGGGTCATCCGGCGCCGTAAATGGCAATTTATCGATAATAACACAGGTTAATTCATCCCCCCGCACATCAACGCCCTCCCAAAAACTGCTGGTTGCCACGAGTACTGCATTACCTTCAGCAATAAACTGTGCAAGTAACTTATTTTTGCTACTTTCTCCTTGCATCAGCACAGGTAGGGTTAATGTTGTTTTAAACTCTTCAGCCAGTTCACGCATCATCAAATGCGAAGTGCATAAGAAAAAGCAGCGCCCTTGGTTTTTAATAATCAGGGGCCTAAGCATTGCTGCCAATTTTTGTGCGATACCTCTTTGATTGGTTTCTGGAAGGAAACGTGGGACACAAAGTAAAGTTTGACTTTGATAGTCAAATGGGCTGGCTAATAATAATGTTTCGGCCGAGGCTAACCCCAGCCGATCAGTAAAGTAATTCAGTTGCTCATTAACTGACAATGTGGCAGAGGTGAATATCCAACTTGCGGGTGTACCAGCTATCATCTCACTAAACTTTTCAGCGACGGTTAATGGCGTTAATGCTAATAGGAAATGCCTACCATAGCTTTCAAACCAATAACTATAACCAGGAATAGTGACATCTTTTAATCGATTCAACCGATTACGATATAATGTAACACGCTCAAACACCGAATCTAACGTTTGTGAACGCCCTAACGCGCTTTTAACCACCTCATAGCACAGCTCAAGTGAATCATCCAATAATGTCAGAGCACGCTGTACCACTGGCATTTTTAATAAATCACGTAAGTTACCACGGAAACTGTTTTCCCCAAGGTTTAAGCGAAAGTCCAAAGTACTTTGCGTTAATCTATCCGCACTTTTTTGTAATTGAGCCTGATCTTTAAGTTCCGTTCGGTAAACCATCACCATGTCACGTGCGAGATCGAGGAGTTGACGGCTACTCAATTGTTGTCCAAAGTACTGGCTAGCAATATCAGGTATTTGATGGGCTTCATCAAAAATCATCACATCAGCTTGAGGCATCAATTCACCAAAACCTGTGTCTTTAACCACCCGATCCGCCATAAATAAGTGATGATTAACCACAATGATATCAGCATCCAATGCTTTACGGCGCGCCTTTAACACGAAGCACTCTTGATAGCGTGGGCAATCGCTGCCCAAACAATTATCATTGGTACTGGTTACCAATGGCCACACAACATGATCTTCGGCGATATCATGGCAGGTACTAACATCACCTGATTCAGATTCAATCGACCAACTACGCAATCGTACAACCGCTGAGAGTATTTCAGGTTCAAGGCTACCACCACCAAGTGATTGCTGATCTAAACGCTCTAAACAAAGGTAATTCGAGCGCCCCTTCAATAAAGCGGTTCGCCCACGGTATTGCATCGCATCAATAATCGTCGGCAAGTCACGATGATACAGCTGATCCTGCAATGCTTTCGAACCTGTCGAAACAATCACTTTTTTCCCTGAGCGCAGTGCAGGAACTAAATAAGCATAAGTTTTACCCGTTCCTGTTCCTGCTTCAGCCACCAGCACCTGCTGTTTTTCAATCGCATCGGTGACAGCATTAGACATGGTGACCTGCGCTGCCCGTGGTTGAAAGCCTGGAATTGTTCTCGCTAGAAACCCATCTGAAGAAAAATCGTCGTGCACCGCAAACCCATATCGTATTCAACTTGGAAGCATTGATTCTAACATGTCTCTAACGTCGCTGCTGAGTTAAATAAAATCATCAGAACAGAAAGGATTTTCATCAAGCAAACTAGCTGTTATCCTAGAAAAAACATGAAATAAGGAACTCAGATGACAATTGAAAGAATTGATCCAGACAAACGTTGGTCCGAAGCGGTGATCCACAATAATGTTGTCTATTACACTAGTGTCCCTGAAAACTTAGATGCAGATATTATTGCGCAAACAGCAAACACGCTTTCTGCTATTGATATCCTATTGCAAAGAGTCGGCTCAGATAAAAGTAAAATCTTAGATGCCACCATTTTTTTAGCTGATAAAGCGGATTTTGCAGGTATGAATCAAGCATGGGATGCTTGGGTGGTTGAAGGTAGCGCACCAGTGCGTTGTACAGTTCAAGCCGCGCTGATGAAACCTGAATATAAAGTTGAAATTAAAATCGTTGCGGCGATTGATTAATTTGTTGACCATGAAAAAAAGCGCCAATATCACATCGGCGCTTTTTTAATTTATGACATTTTAATAAGAACCATGCCTAATAATAGCAGGGCAATACCTCCCCACCCTTTATAATTGAGCCTCTGGTTGAACAATATCCAACCCGCAGCCACTGTAGCGATAATCCCAAATGCTCCCCACAGTGCATATGCAATTGACAGCTCAATGCCTTTAACCGCTTGAGCAAGGGAACTAAAAGCCCCTAATACCGCGACTAAAGATAAAATACCTAGCCAATAACGCTTAAAGCCGTTCGACATTTTTAATAAAATATTCGCTAAGATCTCAAGGACCACCGCTAATACTAAAAATGCCCCATGCCACCATTCAAACTGAATGTCCATGATCAGGCCTCCGTTTTAGCGTGATTATGCGCCAAAGTTCCTGATTTTACTGCGGATACTGCACGATCTGCCGCTTGTTTTACTTTTTGTGCCGATTGGCTAACTGTTGCTTTTTTAGTTCCAGACTTAATCAAACCAATACCCGCAATTAATAGAACCAATCCACCTATTTTCATTGGGGATAATGACTCTCCAAACCACAGCACACTAAAAGTCGTAATAAATAGTATGCCGATGCCTTCCCATAATGCGTAAGCAACGCCCAAAGCCACTTTTTTTACCGCGATTGCCAGTAAGATATAAGATGATGCAATCATCACGTACATCACTGCCATACCCGTAAAATCACCACTCACACTGGCGTGTTTCATTGATAAAGTACCGATCACTTCGGTGACGATAGCTAATGCTAAAAATATCCAATATATCATTATAATGTCTCTCTATGGATAATTGCATGCCTGATTGTTTTTTATACAGAAAAAACAAACTTTTTGGCGATAATTTCTTTAATGCAATTAAAAAAAATTAATAAACAACAAAGCGATACTGATTTTATTCAGTTGAATGAATATTAGAGAGAGACGCTATAATGCACCGCACCAGTGATGTTCACTGGAAAGGATAGCTGAAAGGAAAAGCCGGTGAGTTGATCTTCTTTGGGACTTACTGATTTTAATGCTATTCACGCTAAGCATGATATCTCATTCATTTCATCAGATGGACATCCATCCAAGTTACTCCGAACCCTCATATAAAATTGTTCACGGCCTATTTTTATCATGGTAAAAGTATTAAGTCAATGAATACAAAAAGCTTTTTTAAATGAATAATTTTTGCATAATTATTCATTTAATCCCCAGAAAACCGCTCTATCGCCAAGGACTACACGAATAATCAATCGTAAAATCACCACTTATTAACCCTATTTTTTATTGAAAATATCAAACTATTCCTTGTTTTATTTTATTACAGACTTCCTAACAAGGTTTCTTATTGACTTAAAATACGAACAAGCATCTTATAGAGTGTAGGCAGATAAATAAGCATTCCCAAAGAGAGAGCAATGGATACCTTTAACCTCACTTCAAACAGTTTTCAAAATGATGTAAATGCAACTCCACTTCCTTACGACGTGATATCAATACAATCACAAGTTATCTACGGTAGTGTAGGCAATAGTATTGCCGTCCCTGCTTTAATGAAACAGGGTTTACGCGTTGCTGCTGTACCTACTGTCATCTTAAGCAATACGCCCCATTACACAACTTGTCATGGTGGTGAATTACCTTCAGAGTGGTTTCGCGGCTATTTAAATGGCTTAGTCGAACGTGGTTGCATGGATAGTGTACGCGCAATTTTAACGGGTTATTTAGGTTCTAAAAATAAAGCGCATGATCTAGCACAGTGGCTCACCACTATACGTCAAAGTCATCCATCTCTCCCGGTGATCGTCGACCCTGTTATGGGTGATGAAGATAGTGGCTTCTACATCCCTCCTGAAATTGCCGAAGTCTATCGAGATGAAGTCATTCCACTCGCAACGGGGATCATTCCAAATAAATTTGAGTTATCAATGCTTAGTGGTCAAGAGATACAAACTTTAGAGGATGCGACGAAAGCAGCCCGCAGTTTATTAAAAGGCCATACTCAGTGGGTGATCATCACCAGCGCATTTCAGCCTGATGATGATAGTATTGATGTGGTTTGTGTTACTCAGCATGATATTGCCGTTATTCGCCATAAACGTTACCCTGTCACACCTAAAGGTACAGGGGATTTATTTGGTGCGGAATTAACTGCACAACTGCTAGCTGGGTTATCTGTACCTGATGCAGCAAAAATGGCTTGTCTACGTATTGAACAAGCAATCATCCATATGGCTGCAACAGGACGCAGTGAATTGGTGCTGTAGTCTTACAATAGCCATTTAGAACATAATCATTATCTATTATAATTATGTTCACTAACTCTATTGATTTTACAATAAAAAACCAGCCCGACGGCTGGTTTTTTAGCTTATATACTGGTGGGTTTATTCAAACTCATTCCACGAACGACCATCACGGGTGATCATCGCCACAGAGGCTATTGGGCCCCAAGTACCTGCTTGATACGGTTTTGGCGCCTCGTTATCCATTGCCCATGCATCCATAATGGAATCTACAAATTTCCAAGCCTCTTCAACCTCATCACGACGTACAAACAGCGCTTGAATACCTCGCATTGCTTCAAGTAATAAACGCTCATAAGCATCTGCTAAATGAGTTTGGTTGAACGTTTCAGAGAAACTTAAGTCCAGTTTAGTCGTTTGCAAACGGTGTTTATGATCAAGACCTGGCGCTTTATTCATGATCTCGATATCGATACCTTCATCCGGCTGTAAGCGAATAGTGAGTTTGTTCTGAGGCAGCTCTTGATAACTTTCAGAAAAAATATTCAACGCGGGTTTTTTGAAATAAACCACGACTTCTGAGCATTTTGCAGGTAAACGCTTACCGGTACGTAAATAGAAAGGAACCCCTGCCCAGCGCCAATCGTCGATATCAACGCGCAGTGCCACAAAAGTTTCCGTCATACTTTTCTTATTGGCACCTTCTTCTTCTAGGTAGCCAGGCACTTTATTACCTTGTACAAAGCCTGCGGTATACTGACCACGCACCGCTTTTTCTCTGACATTAGTATGGTCAATACGACGCAGTGAACGTAAAACTTTTACTTTCTCATCACGAATACGGTCAGTGGTTAAATCTGCCGGTGGCGACATCGCGATCATGGTTAAAATTTGTAATAGGTGGTTTTGGACCATATCGCGCATTTGACCTGCCTGATCAAAATAGCCCCAGCGCCCTTCAATACCGACTTCCTCAGCAACGGTAATTTGAACATGATCGATAGTTCGATTATCCCAGTTATTGATGAATAGCGAGTTAGCAAAACGCAGTGCTAATAAGTTCAGAACCGTTTCTTTACCAAGGTAGTGGTCAATTCGATAGACTTGGCTTTCATCGAAATATTTCGCCACTTCATTGTTAATTTCTTGCGAAGAGGCTAAATCTGTCCCTAATGGTTTTTCCATAACCACACGGTTTGGTTGTTTGTTCAACCCTGCATGGCCAAGACCATGACAGACAGCACCAAATGTACTTGGTGGCATAGCGAAATAGTGAATAGCGGGATGACAGTCTTGCTTAAGCATTTGGGCTAAGCTGTCAAAATTCTCAGTTTGATTGACATCGAGATTGCAAAAATCTAAACGTGAACTTAGTCTCTCCCAAAGTTCAGGGTCAAGATCTTCTTTTAAAAATTCGTGGAATGCTTTTTCAACAAACTCAACATAATCGCTCTGGCTCCACTGCGCACGCCCCACTCCAATGATGCGTGTTTCTGGATGGATATAGCCTGCTTTCTCTAATTGATACAGAGATGGAAGCAATTTACGACGTGCAAGATCCCCTTTGGTGCCAAAAATAATCAAATCACAGGCTTGAGCAGCGTTATGTACCGCCATATTGGTTCTCCTCAATTTGCGGAATTTATTGTAATTTTGTTACAAAATTAGCCAGATGTTCCGCTAATGTACCCTTTTGAAGGTATTCAGTAAATATTGATGATACCGATCACAGTTTTTATGGTGAAAAAAGCACCAAAAGTCAATAACCTTATCATGACTGAATGGTGACAGCACTTGTAATAAAATAACAAAACAGCAACAGAAATTACGGGTATGAAAATTAGATACAGCTCATAGTTTCGCAAAAAACTACATCACAAACACCTATCATTCAGATAGGTTAGCCATAACTCATAGTATATTGCCTTTTTTACTACTGCTGTAACCACGATATCAATAAACACACAATATCTTTATGGCGGAAAAATTTCTCCTTTTGATCAAATAGGCGCTTTCGTGACATGAATATTTTAGAACAAATGAAAAACAGCCTCGATTTTTTGAGTAAATCCGAAAAGAAAGTTGCCGAAGTGATCCTTGGAATGCCACAACAAGCTATCCACCTCAGCATAGCAACCCTTGCTCAATTAGCTGATGTCAGTGAGCCAACAGTAAATCGTTTTTGTCGCAAAATGGATACCAAAGGGTTTCCCGATTTTAAGTTACGTTTAGCGCAAAATCTCGCTAACGGCACACCCTATGTAAACCGTAACGTAGAAGAAAACGATACAGTTAATACCTATACCCACAAAATTTTCGAGTCTGCGATGGCAGGTCTAGACAATGTTAAACACAGTTTAGATATCACCGCAGTTAACCGTGCCGTTGATTTACTCACACAAGCGCGAAAAATTAGCTTTTTTGGCTTTGGCGCTTCTGCTGCGGTAGCACATGATGCAATGAATAAATTTTTTCGCTTTAATATTCCTGTCATTTACTTTGATGATATTGTTATGCAACGTATGAGCTGCATTAACAGCAGTGAAGGAGATGTCATTGTGTTGATCTCACATACAGGAAGAACCAAAGCATTAGTTGAAATGGCTCGCCTAGCTCGTGATAACGATGCCACTGTTATTGCAATTACCTCCGAAAATTCTCCATTATCTCAAGAAGCCACCTTGTCAATCATCATTGATGTCCCTGAAGATACCGATATATATATGCCAATGGTGTCTAGGTTAGCGCAATTAACTGTCATTGATGTACTAACAACAGGCTTTACATTAAGAAGAGGCGAAAAATTTAGAGATAACTTGAAACGGGTCAAAGAAGCATTACGTGATTCGCGGTTTGATAGTATGTAGCAAAAAGAGCTTCTTTTAAATACGCTCAATCATTCATGGTGCAGCTAGACGACAAACGATTAAGTGGCTGGAAGCCTACCTAAGTGGGTGGCCAGCACCAATGTATATCGTCAACAACACTGCAACTTGAAGTATGCTGGGTATAATAGTTTTGCAGACCCGATAGCATTAACTAATTAGCAGTATATAATAGCTGTGCACGTGTCAGCATCATAACTTATTGAGAAAAAGTCGCGAAATTACGCAAAAAGTACTTTAAATATTTCATGGTGCGACTAGACAAAAAGTGAATGATTCACCAAAAGCATAGAATACTCTGCCATTGGTGAGAACGAACGTAGTCACCATACTTCAACGTAAAGCGCTACCTTGAAGTATGACGAGTATAGTTCAAGTTGCATGATAGCAAGGCCCTAATTAACACCAGTAACATGGTCAAGTAACCTTCAAAAGCATGCCACTTGAAGTATGAAAAGATTTAACCCAATAAAATAACACCATTACAGGTCAACGGAGTAATACATGACTAGACGGCTTAGAAGAACTAAAATTGTTACTACCCTAGGTCCAGCTACCGATCGTGATAATAATCTTGAAAAAATTATTAACGCCGGCGCTAACGTTGTACGCCTTAACTTCTCTCACGGAACTCCAGAAGACCACATCCTCCGCGCTAATAACGTGCGTGAAATCGCTGCTCGTTTAGGTCGCCATGTGGCGATCCTCGGCGATTTACAAGGCCCTAAAATTCGTGTTTCTACATTTAAAGATGGCAAAGTGTTCCTCAATGTGGGCGATAAATTCACTTTAGACGCCACGCTAGGTAAAGGTGAAGGCGACCAACAAAAAGTCGGCATTGATTACAAAGGTCTGCCCGCTGATGTCGTCCCAGGGGATATTTTGTTACTTGATGACGGTCGCGTACAGCTCAAAGTCCGCGAAGTCCAAGGGTTACAAGTCTTCACTGAAGTTACTGTCGGCGGCCAACTGTCAAACAATAAAGGCATTAATAAACTGGGTGGTGGCTTATCCGCTGAAGCATTAACCGATAAAGACAAAGCCGATATTATTACTGCTGCAAAAATTGGTGTTGATTACCTTGCTGTCTCTTTTCCTCGCTCAGGCGAAGATTTAAATTATGCACGCCGTTTAGCGCGCGATGCAGGCTGTGAATGCCAAATTGTTGCCAAAGTTGAGCGTGCAGAAGCCGTTGCCAATGATGAAATCATGGATGAAGTGATCCTTGCTTCTGATGTCGTGATGGTTGCTCGTGGTGATTTAGGTGTGGAAATTGGTGATCCTGAATTGGTTGCGGTACAGAAAAAACTTATCCGCCGTTCCCGTCAGCTCAACCGTGTCGTGATCACCGCGACACAAATGATGGAATCTATGATCACGAATCCGATGCCAACGCGTGCAGAAGTCATGGACGTGGCTAACGCCGTTCTTGATGGTACCGATGCAGTGATGCTTTCTGCTGAAACAGCAGCAGGCCAATATCCCGCTGAAACCGTAGCAGCAATGGCTCAAGTGTGCCTTGGTGCAGAAAAAATGCCTGGGTTGAATGTCTCTAAACATCGTTTAGATGCCGAATTCAGCAGCCCTGAAGAAGCTATCGCCATGTCAACCATGTACGCAGCTAACCACCTTAAAGGGGTAAAAGCCATTATTGCGATGACCGAATCTGGCCGTACCGCACGCATGATGTCACGCATTAGTTCAGGTTTACCAATTTTCGCAATGTCTCGTCACGAAAAAACACTGAACCAATCTTCCCTATATCGTGGTGTTACACCTGTGTTCTGTAGCACACACACCGATGGCATTGCAGCGGCAAATGAAGCAGTCACTCGTCTGCGTGACAATGGTTACTTAATGAGTGGTGATTTAGTTCTTGTAACCCAAGGTGATTTAATGGGAACTATCGGCAGCACCAATACTTGCCGTATTTTAGAAGTTGAATAAAACCATCTATTAAAGAAATATCAAGGGAGAGTCAAACTCCCTTGATATTTATATCACAGTTTTATTATTTCATTGTTATATTCTGAACATACAACTAGTATCAATTAATAAGTTAATACTAACTTGCGATTAAAAACAGCTTCCCTGATTTGATCAAAGCATTTATTGATTCGAAATCACCCCGAATAAAAGGAAAATAAGCGAAGCACGACTTCCCCCTTAATTAGAGTGATAATTAATGAATTTATGTAAATGACTTAGGGTAACAACACCATTTATGGAGGCTATTACCCTGATTTTAACAATGAGATGAAATCTATAGAAACTGTAGATTAGGCTAATTTTGTTGTTCGTTTTTCCAATTATGAAAAGCAGCAGTCATCACTGGTGCTATTTTATCGTAGTTTTCCCAAGTATTTTCAACATGATATACCGTTGGTAAACCTTGTGCTAAAATGCGCTCATAATCATCAAAAAAGCCGTTCTCTTCTGCCTGATAATAGAATTCAGTAAATTCTAATCCCTCATCATTGACGTCCTCATCGGTAAATTTCTCATCGCACATAGCGATTAAAAATGTACGTCCGTCCATTTTACGTTCACGAACAGCGGTCAATTCATCAATAGACTCTTCAAGATGAAATTCACCAATAAGATCATTTTGAATCAACCATGCCAAGTAGAACCCTATATGTGTTCCACCATTTTCATTAGGTAGCCCCTCTGGATAATCGCCACCGTAATGCCAATCCATTCTGTCAAATGCCATCAGATGCCTCACAAATATACTGCGTTATTAACATTAGCGATATAAATCATCACGCTGATAGGGTTCTATCTCATCACCCTTACGTGTTTTTAGTAATTTAAGTATCCATGTATATTGCTCTGGGTTTGGCGCAACGAGATATTCAAGTTCCTCATTCATTCGCCTTGCAATATAGGCATCATCTTGACCGTCAATATCATCCATTGGCTGACGAATATAGATATGTAATTGATGTGTATGGTGATCATAGACAGGAAATAATGGAACAATTTTAGCCTTACAGACTTTCATCAAACGACCAACTGCGGGTAAAGTCGCCTTATAAGTCGCAAAGAAATCGACAAATTCACTATTTTCTTCACCATGATCTTGATCAGGTAAATAAAAACCCCAATAACCTTGCCGTACAGAGGCAATAAAGGGTTTTATACCTGCTTCTCGTGAATGTAAGCGCCCACCAAAATGGTAACGTGCTTTATTCCATAAATAGTCTGCAACGGGGTTTTTTTGATGATGAAACATCGCCGCCATCTTATAACCTTTAGCAGCAAGTAACATTGCAGGTGCATCAACAGCCCAGCCATGAGGCACCATAAAAATCACATTACTACCTTGTTGCTTTAATGATTCAATGATTTCTTCATTATGCCAAAACGTTCTCGCTAATGTTTTATTGGCACCACGAACACAAAGCTCAGCAAGCATGACAAATGACTGAGGCGCAGTTTCAAACATTTTATCGGTTAATTGTTCCCGCTCTTGCTCTGTTAGTTGAGGAAAACAGTACAATAAATTTATTTTAGCGCGTCGACGGGCACTTTTGGCTAGTCGACCAACCCACTTGCCTACTTTTGCTAATAAAGGGTCACGAACTTTAACGGGTACATAAGCTAATGCTGCAAACACGCCAGCTCCCATCCAAACACCCCAATATTTTGGATGTAAATAGGATTTATGAAAGGTTGGCACGTAGCCTAATTTACTATCGGTGTCTTTATCTTTATTCATAGTGTACCTAAAAGAACAATTCGCGCTCTTTTATAGCTTAAAATGATAATAAGTGAAAGTATTACAACGGAATTGGGCAGATACAATATATCTGCCCATCGTGAAGAGATTATTTCATTTTTAATTGAGGCTTAGTTTCTTTCACCATCGCCAAATATTCTTTGCGTTCTTTACCCGTTAAACCACCTGAGCTAGGTAATTTTGCGGTTAATGGATTCACTGCTTGTTGGTTAATCCACACTTCAAAGTGCAAGTGAGGCCCCGTTGAACGACCTGTATTACCAGAAAGCGCAATACGATCACCACGTTTCACTTTTTGCCCTGGTTTTACTAACAATTGACGTAAGTGCATATAGCGTGTGGTATATTGGCGACCATGACGAATAGCAATAAAGTTACCTGCTGCGCCACTGTATTTAGAAACAATAACCTCACCATCACCTACCGCTAGTACAGGCGTACCTACTGGCATAGCAAAATCAACCCCTTTATGCGGTGCAACGCGCCCTGTTACAGGGTTAACGCGGCGAGGGTTAAACTGCGATGACACTCGAAATTGTTTTGCTGTAGGATTACGCAAGAAACCACGCTCTAAACCATTCCCTTCACTATCGTAATATTTACCATCTTCTGCACGAAATGCGTAGTAGTCTTTCCCACCACTATTCAAACGTACACCAACGAGTTGGCTCTGTTCATTACGACCATTAAGAATTTCACGGCTCATTAAAACGGTAAACTTATCGCCCTTTTTCAACTTACGAAAATCAATTTGCCATTGTAGTGCTTTAATCACTTCACGGCCTTCATTACGCGTTAAGCCTGCTTGGCTTGCACTTTGTGCGAAACTGCCGTTGATCACACCCGGCAATATACTGTTTTGCCATTCGCCTTCACGAATTTCTTTCGTTTCTTCGAATTTATTCGTGCTACCAACCCGCGTATAAATTCGCGTTTCTCGGCGAGAAACTTCCCACGTTAATGATTCAAGTTCGCCTTGGTCGGTTAAGCTCCAATTTAACGTTTGACCAATTTTTAAATTGCGCAGCGCTTTATGTTGATTTGCCAGTGTTGCGACATCACCTGACTCTATCCCAAACTGGGTTAAAATACTGGACAGATTATCACCACTAGCAACGACATATTCATGAGGGATAATAGCGCTATCCGTTCCTTCGGCACCATCGCTATCATCAACCACACCTTCGTCAGGCAGTTGATCACTGCTATCTTGAATAATATCGTCAGTTGCATCCGTTAAAGGCGCAAAGGACAAAGGGATCACTGTATCTACAGTGTTTTCGGTATCGGAGCTCGATGTCGGTAGGTGTGTTGGCCGCCAAATTGCGACGGCCAGTGTTGCGACTGTTAATGTTCCTAACATGATCCTATGAGACTTGGACAGGCTACCGTATACCTGTGCAAGCCCTTTAGCCATTTGCTGCACTAAACAATTCCTTCTTGTTTAATTCAGGCAGCTCGCGTATTGCTTCGACAGTTGTGTTAAGAACTGCATATAGCTATCTGGGCCTATTTCCAGCCCGCTACCAAGCGGGTCGAGAGTTCCCATTTTGACTCCCGTATTTTTCGCTACGCTTTCTATGACGGCTGGCCTGAATTGGGGTTCAGCAAAAACACATTGTGCTTTGTGCTCAACCAATTGAGTTCGTATATTATGTAATTTCTGTGCACCAGGCTGAATTTCCGGGTTTATCGTAAAATGCCCCAATGGAGCCAACCGATAGTGTTTTTCAAAGTAGCCATAAGCATCGTGAAAAACAAAATAGCCCTTGTTTTTGGCTGGTTCTAAAATATTAACAATATTCTCATCGTTTTGCGTCATTTTTTCATTGAATTTACGAAGGTTTACGTCCAGCTTATCTTTTTGTTCAGGATAAAGCTCTACTAAACGATCATGAATACCTAACGCGGCTTGTTTGGCTATCTCTGGAGACAACCAAATGTGCATATTATACTCACCATGATGATGATGTTCGTGATCCGTATCATGATTAGCTTCATCAACATGATCATGGCTATGTTTGTCTTCATCATCCCCTTTCATTAATAATGGAACGATATTCGCCTGTTGTGCAAGCGCTAGACGTTTCTTCTGTGGTAACGTTTTGAGAGGCTTATCTAAAAACATTTCCATATCAGGACCAATCCATACAAATAAGTCCGCTTGTTTAATTTTTTTCAAATCAGAAGGTTTCAGCGCATAATCATGGGGTGATGCACCATCCGGTAATAGCACTTGTGTATCCGTAACACCATCTGCGATACCCGCCGCAATAAACGCCAGTGGGCGGATAGAGGTTACCACATCGGCTTTTGCCGCTGTCACCATCGTTGTGCTCAGCACCGATGCTGCGGCCAGCCCTAAAATAAATTGTCGGGCATTAGATTGAGATTTATGTATCATAGACGTCTTTTTCCGTGATTTTAATTTTGAAATGTTATAATATAACACAACATGATTTCTGCAAGATGTTTTTCACATGCAACCATTACTGAATTTAAATAAAATATCTGTTTCCTTTGGTGAGAAACGGGTTCTTAAAAATGTCAGCTTTACGCTAAATAAAGGCGATATCGTGACACTTTTAGGCCCTAACGGTGCGGGTAAATCGACAATTGTGCGAGTTGTTCTTGGCTTATTAGCGCCAACTTCAGGTACGATTGAACGTGCTTCAGCGCTATCAATTGGCTATGTACCACAAAAATTACATTTAGATGCCACACTGCCATTGACTGTAAAACGATTTTTAATGCTAAAACCAAATGTTCGCTCAGAACAGTTGGCTCCTGCCCTTGAACGCGTTAATGCAACCCATTTACTCGATCAACCGATGCAAAAATTATCTGGTGGCGAAACACAGCGTGTATTACTCGCTCGTGCTTTACTGAATAAACCTGATCTGTTGGTTCTTGATGAGCCTGCGCAAGGTGTCGATGTTAATGGTCAAGTCGCACTCTATGATTTAATCAATCAATTGCGTACCGAGCTTGGCTGCGCAGTACTGATGGTCTCCCACGATCTGCACTTAGTGATGGCAAAAACAGATAAAGTGCTGTGTATTAATGGTCATATTTGCTGCTCGGGTACCCCTGATGTTGTCTCTAATCATCCTGAATTCGTTGCAATGTTCGGCTATCGAGGTGCATCACAACTTGGGGTATATCGTCATCATCATAATCATCAGCATGATTTAGACGGTAATGTGGTAACAGCTCATACCCACAGTAAGGAATGTAACCATGATTGAGTTGCTATTGCCCGGTTGGATTGCAGGGGTACTCTTAGCTATCGCAGCAGGTCCTTTAGGGTCATTTGTTGTATGGCGTCGTATGTCCTATTTTGGTGACACTCTCGCTCATGCCTCCTTGTTGGGGGTTGCTTTCGGACTTTTACTGAATATTAACCCCTTTTATGCTGTGATTGGTGTAACTCTACTACTATCGTTGATATTAGTATGGTTAGAGCGTCGACCTCAGCTCGCTGTTGATACCTTACTTGGCATTATG
Organism: Providencia sp. PROV236; assembly: GCF_033676985.1. NCBI lineage: Bacteria > Pseudomonadati > Pseudomonadota > Gammaproteobacteria > Enterobacterales > Morganellaceae > Providencia > Providencia sp. PROV236. The sequence goes on from NZ_CP096297.1 coordinate 2,427,551, forward strand.
GCGCACAGTGCGCTGTCACTTGGCTTAGTGGTTGTTAGCTTAATGGCTAATGTACGTGTTGATTTAATGGCTTATTTGTTTGGTGACCTGCTTTCAGTGACTTACGATGACATTATCACTATTTTTATTGGGGTAGTTGTGGTGTGTGGGTTACTTTTATGGCGTTGGCGAGCACTACTGTCCATGACGGTGAATCAAGAGCTGGCGTTTGTTGATGGTGTGAATATTCAACGACTCCGTTTATTGTTAATGTTAGTCACAGCGTTAACCATTGGCATCGCAATGAAGTTCGTTGGAGCATTAATTATTACTTCCTTATTGATTATACCTGCGGCAACAGCGCGTCGTTTTGCTAGAACGCCTGAACAAATGGCATTTGTTGCGATATTAATTGGTATGTTATCGGTGACAGGAGGACTGACATTCTCTGCGTTCTACGATACACCTGCTGGCCCATCAGTAGTACTAACAGCTGCGATATTATTTGTTTTAAGTTTATTAGCAAAAGCAAAAAATTAAATGTGTATCAGCTGATCTTCAATAGATTGATGCTATTAGGTCAGCTGATAACCACCAAACGATGCCGATAGCTATCAGCATCTTCCCCCCAATAAAAATCATTCATAGATGCTAAATTTCTTTTGGCGTTAAGCCAAAGTGTAAATAGGCATGCGCGGTTGCCATTCGACCACGAGGTGTCCGCTGAATAAAACCTTGTTGGATCAAGAAAGGTTCTAATACATCTTCAATCGTTTCCCGTTCCTCACCAATTGCCGCCGCAAGGTTATCAACACCAACAGGTCCACCCATAAATTTATCAATGATCGCTACTAATAATTTTCTATCTAAATAATCGAAACCAGCGGCATCGACGTTCAACATATCCAGTGCTTGATTAGCAATTAATTCGTCAATTGAACCATCACCTTTGACTTGCGCGAAATCACGTACTCGACGTAATAAGCGGTTAGTAATACGTGGAGTGCCGCGTGAGCGCATTGCTACCTGACGAGCCCCCTCTTCACTAATTTCTAGCCCCATATATTGGGCACTACGTTTCACAATATGCTGTAAATCATCAACGTTATAGAACTCAAGGCGTTGCACAATCCCAAATCGGTCACGTAGTGGCGATGTTAAAGACCCCGCACGTGTAGTCGCGCCAATCAAAGTAAATGGCGGTAAATCAATTTTAATCGAACGCGCTGCCGGCCCTTCACCTATCATGATGTCGAGTTGGTAATCTTCCATGGCTGGATATAAGATCTCTTCAACCACTGGCGATAATCGGTGAATTTCATCAATAAATAAAACGTCGTGAGGCTCTAAGTTAGTCAGCATTGCGGCTAAATCACCGGCCTTTTCAAGCACTGGACCTGAGGTTGTACGTAAGTTAACCCCCATTTCGTTAGCGACAATGCCTGCCAAAGTGGTTTTGCCTAAACCAGGAGGACCAAAAATTAACAGATGATCAAGCGCGTCACCGCGTAATTTGGCCGCCTGAATAAAGATTTCCATTTGCTCTTTAACTTGCGGTTGCCCAATATACTCTTGCAGTAATTTCGGGCGGATCGCGCGATCAATGGCTTCTTCTTCTTCATGGATCACTTCAGCAGAAATTAGGCGATCAGCTTCAATCATCGTTCAATTCTCTCAATTAAAGTGCTGCACGCAATGCATCACGGATCAATGTTTCACAATCACTGTCAGGTTTCGCCACTTTACTGACCATACGGCTTGCTTCTTGTGGCTTATAACCTAATGCGACCAGTGCGGTTGCCGCTTCAGCTTCAATATCTGCGCTGCTTGGCGCTTTGCTATTCACATCAGGTAAAGTGATATCGGTGTTTTGATTAAATAGATCACCATTTAGACCTTTAAAACGGTCTTTCATTTCAACAACTAAACGCTCTGCTGTTTTCTTACCAATACCCGGTAGTTTAACCAATGATGAAATGGCTTCTTTTTCAATTGCAGAGACAAATTGCTGTGCTGACATCCCTGATAAGATAGCTAGCGCCAATTTGGGACCAACGCCATTAACTTTAATCAGTTCTTTAAACAACGCGCGTTCTTGTTTTTCATTAAATCCATACAGTAATTGAGCATCTTCGCGCACGACAAAGTGGGTAAAAATGATCGCTTCTTGGCCAATTTCGGGTAATTCATAAAAACAGGTCATTGGCATATGAACTTCATAACCAACACCTTGTAACTCTAGCAGAACAATGGGAGGTTGCTTTTCTAATACAATGCCACGTAAACGACCAATCACAATGAAGCCCTCTATTTATTTTTTTGATAGCGCTGTTTATACCATAAAAAAGGCTGGATGCATATCCAGCCAGACTGTGAGCAAACAAATTATGTGCGGTAGAAATCAATCACTATCTCAGTCGGCCACGAGTTAAAACTAAACGCGGATCACCAACACGTAATAGATTCTGATTGAAGTGACAATGTGTAATCGCGATTGCAAGGGCGTCTGCTGCGTCGGCTTGTGGGTTAGCTGACAGTTTCAAGATAGATTTAACCATATGCTGTACTTGGCTTTTTTCTGCTGCACCAGTACCTACTACGGTTTGTTTAACTTGTCGTGCCGCGTATTCAAATACCGCCACGTTTTGGTTCACACCAGCCACAATTGCCACGCCTCGTGCTTGACCAAGCTTTAATGCTGAATCGGCATTTTTAGCCATAAATACCTGCTCGATCGCCAAAACATCTGGTTGATATTGCGTGATAATTTCCGAGACTCCCGCATAAATACGTTGCAGACGGCTTGGTAAATCATCAACTTGTGTACGAATACAACCACTTCCCAAATACAAAAGTTGCCTGCCTTGTTGGCGGATCACACCATACCCAGTTATTCGAGAACCGGGATCTATACCTAAAATAATCGCCATATCAAAGCCTATTAATATCCTTTATTACTTTTAATATCATCTTATCTGTATCTTTTAGATGCCACAATAGTCTATTCCAGCATGGCAGTAGTGAGGTGTATTCTGTAAACAGAATATTTAACAGGATGGAAGATAAGGGAAAGAGGCGTTAGAGAAAGCGGGCTGTTGTGATAACCATCCAGCTTTCTCTACGCAAGTGCTCACTGATTAAAGTTGTTCAGCAACTTCGTCAGAGATATCACCGTTGTGGTAGACTTCTTGTACGTCGTCAGAATCTTCCAACATATCAATCAATCGCAGCAGTTTAGGTGCTGTTTCAACATCTAATTCCGCTTTAGTTGATGGGATCATAGAAACTTCTGCGCCTTCACTGGTGAAACCGGCTGCATCAAGTGCGTCTTTTACTTCGCCGAACGTTTCTGGCGTTGTATACACATCAATTGCACCATCATCATACGTTTCAACATCGTCAGCGCCCGCATCTAACGCGGCTTCCATCAATGCATCTTCATCAACGCCCGGTGCGTAAGTGATCACACCTCGTTTGGTGAACAGATAAGAAACTGAACCATCAGTACCTAAGTTACCACCCGTTTTTGTAAAAGCATGACGGACTTCTGAAACGGTACGGTTGCGGTTATCACTCAGGCATTCAACCATAACCGCGGTGCCGCCTGGGCCATAGCCTTCATAAATGATAGTTTCCATATTATCGTTATCATCGTTACCCACACCACGTGCAATCGCGCGGTTTAGTGTGTCACGAGTCATGTTGTTCGATAACGCCTTATCCACAGCAGCGCGTAAACGCGGGTTAGTAGCAGGATCACCGCCACCTAAACGCGCAGCTGTGACCAGCTCACGGATAATTTTAGTGAATATCTTACCGCGTTTAGCGTCTTGTGCCGCTTTACGGTGTTTGGTATTGGCCCATTTACTATGACCTGCCATGAAATATCTCCAAAAACGTCAATAAAAATTAAACAGCAAATTCTAAGATAGCTTGACGGTTACTCCAAGACTTGGTGAGCTCTGCCGCCTCTTGAGGTGGCACCCAACAAAACTCTGTATGTTCCGTCAAGATTGGTACCTGCTCTTCGCTAAGCACCATTTTAAACCAATGCTCTTTACAATGAGTGACATCGGGGGCATAGCGATGTCTAAAGTGTGCAAATATTTCAAACGTTACCTCACGATCAAGATCGCATAATTGACCTTGCTCTAAGAGAAACCCTGTTTCTTCACTCACTTCTCGCACAGCAGTTTCAAACGTCCCTTCGTTATGATCTAAACTTCCTGTCACCGATTGCCAAAAGTCAGGATCATCTTTACGTCTTAACATAAGCACATTACCACTCGATTTAGCGGTGATAATCACTAAGACCGATTCAGGTCGTTTGAAACTTTTCATCATCAATTAATTTTAAGCTTCTACATCTTTAGCAACGACTGAAATAGCTAATTCTGTCAGTGCGTCAGGGTTTGCATGGCTAGGTGCATTAGTCATTAAGCAAGCCGCTGCTGTTGTTTTAGGGAACGCAATAACATCACGGATGTTATCAGTACCGGTTAACAACATCACTAAACGGTCAAGACCAAATGCCAAACCTGCATGTGGCGGTGTGCCATATTTTAATGCATCGAGCAAGAAGCCAAATTTCTCACGTTGCTCTTCTTCATTAATTCCTAGAATATTAAACACCGTTTGTTGCATTTCGCTACGGTGAATACGTACTGAGCCACCACCCACTTCATAACCATTGATAACCATATCATAGGCATTAGCAACCGCATCTTCTGGTTTCTGCGCCAAGTCTTCCGGTGAATAATCACGCGGAGAAGTAAATGGATGATGCATTGCTGTTAAACCGCCTTCACCATCGTCTTCAAACATAGGGAAGTCAATCACCCATAATGGCTGCCAGCTATTCAAATTAGTCAGTTCGAAATCACGACCGACTTTTAAACGCAAGGCTCCCATTGAATCAGTGACAACATTTTTAGCGCCCGCGCCGAACAGTATAATATCACCATCGACTGCACCCGTTCTCTCTAGAAGCTGATTGATCACATCTTCTGTTAAGAATTTAGCGACTGGACTTTGGATACCTTCCAAACCTTTCGCGCGTTCATTAACCTTCATCCACGCCAAACCTTTCGCACCATAAATGCCAACAAATTGACCATATTCATCAATTTGTTTACGCGTCATTGCAGCACCGCCGGGTACTTTTAGCGCAGCAACACGGCCTTTAGGATCGTTAGCAGGTCCTGCAAAGACAGCAAATTCGACATCTTTAACGATATCCGCCACATCTACTAACTCCATCGGGTTACGTAGATCGGGCTTATCCGAACCATAACGACGCATTGCTTCAGCAAACGTCATGATTGGGAAGTCGCCTAAATCGACACCTTTCACTTCCTGCCATAATTGACGGATCATACGCTCCATGATTTCACGGACTTGCTCAGCCGTCATAAATGATGTTTCAACGTCGATTTGAGTAAATTCAGGTTGACGATCTGCACGCAAGTCTTCATCACGGAAACATTTTACAATTTGGTAATAACGATCGAAACCAGACATCATCAGCAATTGTTTAAATAGCTGTGGTGACTGTGGCAAAGCATAAAACTTCCCTTTATGAACGCGACTTGGCACCAAATAGTCACGTGCACCTTCAGGCGTTGCTTTGGTTAACATTGGCGTTTCAACATCAACAAAGCCTTCGTTATCCATAAAGTTACGGACAAAACTAGTAATTTTTGCACGTGTGCGTAGACGCTCTGACATTTCAGGACGACGCAGGTCAAGATAACGATACTTTAAACGACGCTCTTCGGTATTGGTTTGATTGCTATCAAGAGGTAATGGCTCTGATTTATTAAAGACATCAAGTTCTTCAGCAAAAATTTCAATTTCGCCTGTCGCCATATCTTTATTTTTTTGGTTATCAGGGCGAGCACGCACAGTACCTGTGATCTGGATACAGAATTCATTACGCAATTCGGAGGCTTTTTCAAACAGGTCTTTACGCTCTGGGTCGAAAAATACTTGCACAATACCTTCACGGTCGCGCATATCGATAAAAATTAAACCACCTAAATCACGACGACGGTTTACCCATCCACAAAGAGTGACCTTTTGGCCTTCATGAGCAATGTTTAACTGCCCACAATAGTTAGTACGCATACAATATCCTTTTTACTCAGCTTGTTGTGCATTTGCTTGCTGCGGAAATTTGGCATTTTGCTGAACATCAGAATGTCAAAAAGGCAGACATTATACAGGAAATTCTGTTGCACAAACAGTGACGTATTAGGGGGCAAAACCTAATATTTTTGTTTTTAATCATTTTAAAATCGATTAAAAGATAGCCGAAAAACGTAACGAGCACTGCACCTTGGTATAGACAGAATTTATAACTAAAGGTGATTTTAAGTGACTCTACCGCTTATGTACATATTGTCATTAGGGTTTATTTCATGACTAACGCTTTAGGCGCAGAAAAAAACAACAAACTGTCTATTAAAAACATCAATAAAAGCTAAACAAAGGATCATTTTGCTCTTTATATTATATATAGAGGGAACATTCATAACACATCTATTTCGGAATCATTACTGCCTATCCTTTGCTATGATTACACTAATTTAGACTATCACTATAAAGGTCATTTTATGAAAAAAGGCTTATTCGTTTCTTCATTGTTTCTTCTACTTGTAGGTTGCCAAACTGTGAAACCAGCCGATAATACAAAAACGTTTTATATCGACTCAACACTCGCTGACTGTGTCGGTGTTGCCCCCATGAAATGCATGAAAGTCAAACAAGATCCTAATGCAGATTGGGAATATTTTTATGGTTCAATCCAAGGGTTTGACTATCAACCTGGCTATCAATATACCTTGAAAGTAAAACAATTTGATATCGCAAATCCACCCGCTGATGCTCCAAGCATCCGTTATGAGCTAGTTGAGATCATCAATAAAACTCAATAATGTCATGTCACCTTATACTATCTCGTTAGCAGGTACATATTTCATCTGCTAACGAGAGTTTAATCAATAATCCATTGTTTTTATTATGGTTAGATCATAAGATTTTACGCATTAAAAATGCATCATCATCTACACATATAATGAATATTTTTATGAACAGCAAAATTATTGATAAATTAGGCCTAATTACTCTACGTGACCGAAAAGTCGCGATGGTTCGTTCTCACAATAAAACCTTGTTTTATATCCCCGGCGGAAAACGAGAGCTTAATGAAACTGATGAACAAGCCTTATGCCGTGAACTTGACGAAGAGCTCACCCTAACATTACATCTCGATTCAATTCGCTTTTATGGTGAATTCATTGGGCTTGCTGATGGCAAGCAAGATGGAACACAAGTGCGCATACGTTGTTATTTCGCAGATTATGATGGTTCCCCAATACCTGCCGCAGAAATCGCTGAGTTAGCGTGGCTTGATAGTCATGATCTTCCCTTATGCTCAGCCACAGCGGCAATCATCGTTTCGCAATTACAACAAGATGGCCTCATTAATTAAATAGATATTATATACACTTAAACTTTACTGGATTTCAGTTTGAAAGAAAGTGACTAATCGTTTTACCATTAGTAAATTTTACTAATATCTATTAATATAATACACAGTATTAATCAATTAGTGAGTCATTTTGGTTAAGCAATGGAGTGAATAAATGGTCAGCTCTTTATATGCTGTACTGGGCGCTTTGCTACTTATTAAGTTGTCATTAAATGTGGTTAAGCTGAGGAACCAATACCGCGTTTCGTATGGTGATGGTGGTTTTTATGAGCTACAAACCGCAATACGTGTTCATGGCAATGCCATTGAATACATTCCTATTGCTTTAATTTTATTGCTTTTTATGGAAATGAATGGCGCACAAGTTTGGATGATCCATCTATGTGGGTTGATCTTGATTGCGGGACGAGTACTACATTCATATGGACTCAAAAACCATGATATCTCTTATCGACGTTCAGGCATGGCAGCAACCTATATTGCGATCACATTGATGGTTATGGCCAATATTTACTACTTACCTTGGATACAAATCTTCTCGTTCAATCTTTAATTTTTATTATTAATACTGTAAATAATTCGAAATACCGGTAAAAAAAGATAGAGGTGCAGCACAGTGACGTTATGCGACGTTATGCATAGTTAAGTTCTAAGACTCAACTCGCTGAATGTAGTCACCGCACCTGAACAAAAAGCCCAATGAGTTAAAGTATCACGGATATATACGACGCTTAACTCAGCGTCGTAAAACTTTTATGGTACTTTTGAGCAATTGATTTTCAGCTTATCCGCCTTTTCTGCTACAATCTGCGACTACTTTTCGTTTTACATATACAGATCTTATGTCAAGTCAGGAATCCAACAATAAAGATAGCCTGTTTAGCGCCCCAATTGCTAATTTAGGTGATTGGCAATTTGATGAAAAAGTTGCTGAAGTCTTCCCCGATATGATCCAACGTTCCGTACCGGGGTATTCAAATATTATTACCATGATTGGGATGCTAGCGAGCCGCTTTGTAACAGAAGGCAGCAATATCTATGATCTGGGTTGCTCGTTAGGTGCTGCAACATTGTCGATGCGCCGTAATATTAACGCTCAACACTGTCAAATTATTGCTGTTGATAATTCACCCGCTATGGTTGAACGCTGCCGTCGTCATATTGATGCTTATAAAGCTGCGACTCCTGTCAATGTTATTGAAGGTGATATTCGCGATGTTGATATTGAAAATGCCTCAATGGTAGTACTCAATTTTACATTACAATTCCTCAATCCTGATGATCGCCAACGACTCTTAAATAAAATCTACCAAGGTTTGAAACCTGGCGGGATTTTAGTGTTATCAGAGAAGTTTAATTTTGAAGACCAACAAATTGGTGAATTATTATTCAATATGCATCATGACTTTAAACGTGCTAATGGCTATAGCGAATTAGAAATTAGTCAAAAACGTAGCATGCTAGAAAATGTGATGTTAACCGACTCCGTTGAAACACATAAATCACGCTTACAACAAGCAGGCTTTACCCATTGTGAAGTTTGGTTTCAATGCTTCAATTTTGGCTCATTATTAGCCTTAAAAGGAGCCTCATAATGATTGATTTTGGACGCTTCTATCAGCACATTGCGACGGGGCCCTTAAGCCATTGGTTAGATACCCTACCGTCTCAAATCACTGAGTGGAAAAATCATAACTTACATGGCGGATTCAAATCATGGGAGAAGATGCTTGATAATTTACCCGTGATGACGCCAACTGTTTTAGATTTAAAGCATAGTGTCACCGCAACGCGTGATCCTGAGTTATCTGCTGGCGAAACACGTCGTTTAAATAATATTCTTGAACAACTAAAACCTTGGCGTAAAGGTCCTTTTTCCCTTTATGGGGTCAATATTGATACCGAATGGCGTTCCGACTGGAAATGGGAACGTGTATTACCTCATATTTCCCCATTACAAGGTCGTATGGTACTCGATGTTGGATGTGGTAGTGGCTATCACATGTGGCGGATGCTAGGAGAAGGTGCTTCATTTGTCGTTGGTATCGATCCAACACAGCTTTTCCTTTGCCAATTTGAAGCTGTTAGAAAATTGCTTGGTGATGACCAACGTGCTCACCTACTTCCTCTAGGTATAGAACAATTACCCGCACTAAATGCCTTTGATACCGTCTTTTCAATGGGGGTACTTTACCACCGCCGTTCGCCATTAGATCACTTATGGCAATTGAAAAATCAGCTTACCAGTGAAGGTGAATTAATATTAGAAAGCTTAGTCGTTGAAGGTGATGAATTCCAATGCCTTGTACCCGGTGAGCGCTACGCACAAATGCGTAATGTATACTTTATTCCTTCGGCAAAAATGCTGAAAGTTTGGCTAGAAAAATGTGGCTTTGTTGATGTACGCATTGTAGATCAAGCCCTCACATCAGTTGAAGAGCAACGACGTACTGAATGGATGACAACTGAATCATTAGCTGAGTTTTTAGATCCTAACGACTCCACTAAAACGATTGAAGGCTATCCCGCACCGTTAAGAGCGATCTTAGTCGCTCGTAAACCTTAAATAAAAGGGGTCTTGTTCCCCCTTTCTGGCTGCTGACAAACATTTTATGGTTGCTGGCAGTCATTAGGCTTTTTAAAATAAATTAAAAAACTCAATAATAAGTTCCCTTGACGTACTTATAGCATCGCTAGCTTAAATAAAACTCGAGCATACTTTCAAAAACACTTACATATATACTTACAAAGTAAAAAACATTTTCTATATCCAAATGTTCTTTATTCTAATATAAATAGTTATAATTATATTCCTTCAAAAATCTATTTTAGATTATTAATTTTAACTCTTCATTTTTGGTTTTTCTTATGCGAATTTTTTACTGTTTCATTATATCATTGTCTTTGCTCGCCTGCTCCCCTTCTGAAAATCGAATCTTGACTGCTGTAAAAAAAGCAATTAGTGAACATTATCCAGAACCAGACACTATTCAATATAAAGATATTTCTGTTTATAGAAATATTGATGACGCTACCATATGTGGTGAATTTAATGCAAAAAACAGCAATGGTGAATTTATTGGATATCAACCTTTTGTCAGCCAAGTTGTTATAAGCGATAATATAGATATTCTCAGTATAAATATTAGAAATAGAAATAATTCTAGCAGCTTCCCTTCATTAATTTGTGAAAACCATGGCTATGAAGGAGCAAAAAGCGCCCAAAATCGCCAAAGGCAAGAATTCATGAACAATATAAATAAGCTTGCTGTAATAGAAGAGAATATCCATGATGAGTCTGTTCGTAAACGAGTTGTAACACATCTAATAAATAGAGCAAAAGAAATTTATGATTCCGAATTAAGTGCAGATACACTCAAGATAGTTGATAATGGCGAAGGTCGTTATGTAAGCATAATCGCATACAAAAAAGGAAACGATATTTATTTCACCTCATTATTAAACTCTGCAATATACGATTTAGAACCATTTAATAATAATATCGTAAAATACATACATACAAATGAAAATGATAAAAATTTGGCGGTAATTGGTAATTATGACACCGAAATAGAGGATGATGACCAAGAAGAACTCGAAATGTTCATTCTCGCTAGAGAGATCTTAGAAAATGGGATCCCTTATGCAAACACTGTTTTATCTGCCAAAAATTAACCTTTCATTTACGATATATACTCTACATCATTTGAGTTACAGGTAAACGACTAACTGAAAATAGTCAACAGCCCTGTAACTTAAAGTGTGACGAGTACATACTCCATCCTCTGATCATCTTAATAGACTTCCTAATATCATCATAAATAAAAAATAAGAACCAATGATAACATAAGGAGAAATAGTTAAAAATGCAATTAAAAACAATAAAATGGACATTTTCTTATTAGATGTGATAGATGACAACCATAGTGCTGCAAACATTAAAACAGCTATTGTGATAGGTGAGGTTTTATGAAAAATATAAAAACTAAACTTCAGTAATGTTATAATCGACATTCCCTGTCACTGATCCTTTTACTACTTTAATTTTTTATTCGAAACAATTGAATGAGACCCTATATTAATACTCCATCTATTTTCGAATAAACTACACTACAGCCTTTTCAGTAATCGAAATAAAATCTTTCATCGCTTCAACTGTTGGCCCATCAACACAATAATGCGTGAACTCATCATTTTCACTGTTGGACGCCATGGTGACACCAACTTTACGGTAATTCATACTTGAAGGAACCGATTTCCCAGCAGAGCTATGTACTTCTGTCAGGCCAATCTCCATAAATTTACTCAAGTTAGCCAAGCGTACCCCAGCTCCAGCCATAATTACTGGCCCCTCTATTTCACGGCTTTTGTCATGCAATTCTTTTAATAATGGTAAACCAAGCTCTGCATTTTGCTGTTGCCCTGACGTCAAAATACGTGCGACACCTAGATTTTTTAGTTGCTCTAATGCCTGTAGCGGGTTAATACACATATCAAAAGCACGGTGAAAAGTAATCTGCATGCCTTTTGCGATTTCCATTAATGGATACATACGGTCAATATCAATACGCCCTTCTGTATCTAATATACCAATGACTGCACCAGGAAAGCCCATTTCTTTCACCATCAATAGGTCTTCACGGATCACTTCAAATTCATTCATGTCATAGCAAAAGTCGCCGCCACGAGGACGAATAATTGGATGAACTGGAATATGCAGCTTTTCTTTCGCCAGCTTCAGATATCCATAGCTTGGTGTTAAACCACCATCAGCGGCACCAGAGCACAATTCAACACGATCGGCACCATATTCTTGTGCAACTTGCGCACATTCGATACCAAAACAGCAAATTTCCAGCTTTGCCATAACCACCTCCAAAACGTAAGATTAAAGTATTTACTTTAATAGCTAATTAATCACTTAAGTTAAAAATGTTATTCGTTAACATTCGTGCAATCATGCCACTAATTCTTTTTCGTTATCGGATAAACATCACAGCATGAACAGTTTTTTGCGAGTTATTCTCAATAACGTTAATCACATCACTTATTTTTCGCTTTCAATGATCTGTTTTAGTGTAAATGGATGGTATTTGATGGTGATTAATCCATTTGTCACTGCTAATGTTGGATTAGGCAACCTTTCTGACTGGCCTTTTGGCTGACTGACTTTTATCGAATAGCCTAGAGGTAATGGTTGAGGTAATAATGCATACGCGGTATTTTCTAGCCGTTCTGGGGTAACATCAATCACCATTTCAACATGCTCCCAGGTTTCTTTTGGATAGACTTTCCCTTTGGGGAAAGGCAATTCAATCACAAACACCTCTTGGGATACCACATTCAGTGGTTGAAAAAGACTAAATAAACAAATTGGACGACCATTAATCTCATTTTCTGACATGAGGTGTGCACAACGCAGTAACCCTGTTCGCCAACGTTCTGCGGTTTCTCTATGATGACAACGCACAGACATATGATCAATCTGAAAATCAGTTAGGGAAATTTTTAGATCTTGCGCCATTTGCGTTAACTGTTGTTCAAATTCAGGTAAAGCCAGCCACAAATCGTGCAATTCTGCGATATTAGCAAAGTCAGTCATTTTAATTACTCTTTTACTTTTGAATAAAATCGCCAGACTGTAGCACGAGTCCCTCGAAATATGGTATAAAACCAGCCGAATTTTCTCTTCTTTCTTTTAGTTCTGCGCATGTGATGGCACAATGCGATAACTATGTTCGTTATTTAAGGTAATCCGGTGAATATTCAGGCTATTCTTTCAGATAAAATCAGTGCTGCAATGCAGGCAGCGGGAGCCCCAGAAGGCAGTGATGCACTTGTGCGTCAATCAGCAAAAGCCCAGTTTGGCGATTATCAAGCTAACGGTGTTATGGGCGCTGCTAAAAAAATGGGCATCAACCCCCGACAACTGGCCGAGCAAGTAGTTAACCACTTAGATCTTGAAGGGATTGCAAGTAAGACCGAAATTGCAGGCCCTGGCTTCATAAATATCTTTCTTGAGCCAACTTGGATTACTACACATGTTGAACGTGCACTTAACGATCCACATTTAGGCTTATCACCTGTTAAACCTGAAACAATTGTGATCGACTATTCTGCCCCCAATGTGGCAAAACAAATGCATGTTGGACATTTACGTTCCACCATCATTGGTGATGCAGCAGCACGAACTCAAGAGTACCTTGGTCATAAAGTGATCCGTGCAAATCACGTTGGTGACTGGGGTACACAGTTTGGTATGCTAATCGCTTACCTTGAAAAAATGCAAAATGAAAACGCCAGTGATATGGCGCTAGCTGATCTCGAAGAATTTTATCGCGAAGCTAAACAGCACTATGATGCTGATCCTGCATTTGCTGAACGTGCCCGTGGGTATGTTGTTAAGTTACAGTCAGGTGATGAGTATTGCCGCAAAATGTGGCGTAAATTGGTTGACATCACCATGCAACAAAACCAAGAAACCTATCGTCGCTTAAATGTCACATTGACTGAAGATGATGTGATGGGTGAGAGTCTGTATAACAGCATGTTGCCGGGTATTGTTGCTGATCTTAAAGCAAAAGGCTTAGCTGTAGAAAGTGAAGGCGCTACTGTCGTTTACCTTGATGAGTTTAAAAACAAAGAAGGTGAACCGATGGGCGTGATTGTCCAGAAAAAAGATGGTGGTTTCCTGTACACCACGACAGATATCGCTTGTGCAAAATATCGCCATGAAGTACTCCATGCCGATCGCTCACTGTATTATATCGATTCACGCCAACATCAACATCTGATGCAAGCATGGACCATCGTACGTAAAGCTGGCTATATCCCTGATTCCATGTCACTTGAGCATCATATGTTTGGGATGATGCTAGGTAAAGATGGCAAACCATTTAAAACCCGCTCTGGTGGGACTGTACGTCTTTCTGATTTACTGGATGAAGCAATCGAGCGTGCACAAGCTTTGATCCGCACTAAAAACCCTGACATGCCAGAAGATGAGCTCAACAATGTCGCCAATGTCGTTGGTATCGGTGCCGTCAAATACGCCGATTTATCCAAAAGCCGTACCACCGATTATATCTTTGATTGGGATAATATGTTGGCCTTTGAAGGTAACACTGCGCCATACATGCAATATGCCTACACCCGTGTTGCTTCTATCTTTAAAAAAGCCGATGTGACACAAGCTGATCTTACGTCACCTGTAATGCTAGAAGATCCACGTGAAATTGCCTTAGCCACTCGCTTGATGCAATTTGAAGAAACTATTTTGCAGGTTGCTCGTGATGGAACACCACACGTGATGTGTGCTTATCTATATGACTTAGCAGGTCTTTTCTCTAGTTTCTATGAGCACTGCCCTGTTTTAACCGCAGACACAGAAGCACAGCGTCAAAGTCGTTTGAAATTAGCGCTACTGACTCAAAGAACCTTAAAAACAGGCCTAGATACTTTAGGTATTGATACTGTTGAAAGAATGTAATTTATTCTGTTTATATTAGATAGACTGAGCGCATATTCAATAATATGCGCTCAGAGACAACCACCAACCATAAGATGTTTGATGGTGGCAGTTAGCTATACCAAATTGAATAATAAAAATTAATTGACTGATTTTTCCCGCCACTTTTAGAGTATACATCTACATGACTGGCTACTCTGCCAATTTGACTGCAGTTACTCATCCGACCGCAACTAACATACAGCCATTCGAGCAGCCACACGCCACTTTATGGCCTTCGAGTGCGACGGGGATCCCGTTGATTTTTATTAAGCTGTCCCCCTCGGCGATAGCGCCTGTTTTTTTGCATGACGGGCAATAAACCGAGTCGCCTACACAGGCGACGCCTTCGGTTTGTTTGGCTAGGGAAGAGCCTGTCAGCACTGTACCGCCGGTATTGGTGGTGTCGTTTTTTAAAATGATTTTACGGCCGTTAACTGTGCTGCGCATGATGAGGCTTTTCCTTGTCAAGTTGATTAAGGATTGTCTCGATTTGTGCATCAACATCAACAGGGGGCTCGTAACTACCAAAATAAAACTTCAATGGCTCACTTTCAAAATCATGATCGGTGATTGCCTCTCGCCCTTTTTGCATATAAGCGTTAATAAAGCTAATAAATGCATTATTCTCATACTCTTCACTGAGAAACAAACTACTGTGAACCGATGCATTCGGTTGAAACAAAATCGTGTCTAATCGATTTTTGTCGGTATTAAATGTAAATAACTTGATAAATAGATTATTGCTTGGGGCTGCATATCCGGCATCTTCATAGCGGGCTACATAGACTTTTTTATTTTCCCATGTATATAAAAGATTACGTTTTCTATCCAATACCAGTATCGGGTAAGGTCCAATAAAGACGGATTTTCCTGTAATATAGAGAGCATAACCAAAAGCGAATGCGAATAATATGGTTAAATATATTGAGTACTTTGTCCCTGCATAAAAATTTCCCGAGTAATAAGAGATTAAGTAATCAAATAAATTGGGGGTTTTATCAAAAAAAGGACGGTATCTCTCTATTCCTTGAGGTGTATTAGTAGAATTTTCATATTTCTCTTTATATGTGTTAGTCAAAAAAATAAAGTGACGATATCTTGAGCTATGCCCATCAAAAAAAGAGTAAGCACTAAATATAAAAACAGCGAGAACAACCAAAAATAACGGTATTGAACTGACCTTTCGATGATTAAAGTTGGTTGATTTTATTTGGCATTGTTCCGAGTTTATTTTTAACACATAAGGACTGTCTTCTAACGAACCTTTAGCATTATAGTCTTCTGGATAAGACGTGATTTTTTGCGTTTTTAGTTTACTCGGAAACATGGTTCCCATAAAAAATTTGAACATTACGGGGCCTCTACATCAATATCATCATCTGATTTTATAAGACGAATAGGCTTTAATATGCGTTCTAACAACGCCCTCTCATTATTCATTTTTTCAAAATCAATTAGGTTTTTCGATATATTGATTGGCATAAATTGTTTCCATGTTTAACTCTCGGAGTCATATGGCGAGGTAAACAACCGCGCCATTACGACTAAAAACATCTTTGCTCAATAACAGTTATCCAATATTGACAGAGGAACCACCGATAAGCACACCGCCACAGCTAACCATGTTCTCCTTTTTTACCGATGAGCCGGTGAGTAGACACAGTTCATATCAATAACGAACTGTGTCTAAATTAGGTTTAAAATTAATAATTAAATGTCAGTTAGCGAACGACTATTACTTTCCCATCAATAATAGATAAATAAGGGTCTAATGAGAAAAAATCTCCATTCGGAGTTTGAATTTCGATTGGAGATATCCTGCCATAACCAACCTCATAACGGAAAAGTCGTCCATTCATATATGAATTTAATTCATATTCATTCCAATCAACAGGAGAATACCTATAACCTTGCTCAAAGAATTTTTTGAAATTCATCGAATCCCACATTTTCTGTGGGGTACTTCCCTGTTCCTTTGCTAAAATTTCCCACATACCTTTAGTCATTTCATAAATTTTATCTAAATCTTGCTGCTTAAACGCTTCTTGTAAAGATTGATAGAAGGCTTTAACCTGCGGGATATCTTTATCAGTAATAGGCCTTCCTTTAGTCCAATTCCAATCAGGCAAATCCTTCACTAAGAAGGTTTTTGTTATTTCAAGCATACCTTCTTCCGTACTATTAGCCCTAGGGCTACTACCGAAATAGTCTACTTTACTTGAATGAAAATTTTCATCTGGCTTAATTTCTTTATCTTCAACTATTAATTTAACACCAACCAAGGTAGTTTGATTATTTATTTCTTTAATTGTAGCAGAGCACCACATGTTATTTTTTAAGCTATCACTTGGCATCGTAACACTTAATGTATTAGCTCCATTATTAAGTAATGAGCTAATTGTTTTACTAACAATATAGTTACCTTGCGTCGCGTCTGTATTATCTGTTATCAGTATATCATTAACTTTCACCATACAAAAAGTATCATGGGCATTAAAGCTTACTACATAGTTTGTTTTCATTATACTTTCTGCATTTGAATTTGCTGTTAACATTATAACTCCACTGAAATAAATAAGTCTAACCCAACGTAAAACGCCACTCAGATTCATCTTTGTCCATCGCCTCATAAATCACCCATTTTTTAATGTCTTTATCAACACTAATTTTTCCATTTGTATTTACCTTTGATTTTCTAGAAACTTTATTATTACCAACACTATAATTATTATAAACTTTTGCAGTAATACCATCATGATAAATAACAGCAGTTAAATCATCACCTTTTTCTTTATCAAATTCGATCTGTAAAGAAGTTGTAATCTCAGCTCCGATCTCGAAAAACCCTTGAATCCCCCAATAATTCACCCCTGCTTCTAAATGAGCCTTGCCAATTAGTTCCCCTTGAAGTTTGATACTACGCCCATCTGACTCAAAATTTCCCTCATCATTAGTTTTGAAATTAAAGTTACCATGTAAACCGAAACTAAAAGTTAGCGTGAGTTCCATTGTAGCGTAATAACCTTCTTTTCCCTCTTCAACTTCTTCCTTTTTTTCTTCCAAAGATGCTCTCAAATCACTAACAATAAAATCAATGTGAGCATATGCTGCAAAAACAGTTAATAGGTCTAATGTGATTTGGAAGCCAAAAAGAGGAGCGAACCCAACTGACACATTTCCTTGTGTGATAACACCATAATCAGAAGATTGATGTGTTTTTATCCCACCATTGATGTTTAGTGTTGGATAGCAAAATTCAGTCTTAACTATAGGATACTTTACTTTATTTCCACTGCTTAATACTGAGCTTATTTTATCAAAGGCCATATCTATGCTATTGGTAAAGCTAAGCTTGTTTTTATGTTGAATAAATTCCTTTTTCAATTCTGCATTAAATGTAACTTCTTCATCCCCAGTAATACTAGTAATTTCACCTTTAATGCTTAATCCTCTCGTTATATCATATTTATGTGTTCGTTTAGTCCACCCTCCATGTGTAGGTTTATATCCCCGAGCAATATTTTTAGCTTTTTGCTCAGCTTGTCTATCATCACTTTTTTTATCTTTAATTTCTGATTCAAAACCCACTTCAACCTCAACCTTAAGTTCCCTATATAAAATAAGATCAAATTGCGCTGATGCTAAATGTCGTCGTCCTTCTTGAAAAAGCATCACAGCACCATGCGTCATTGGGCTAAAAGATGCTCTCAGCAACTTCATTGCTTTTGGGATAGTTAAAAATGGTACAGCCCCACATTCAGACAATCGCATACTATAACGCTGCCGATAGCGAGGATCATCAATAAAAGACTGACGATAAATAAAACTGTCTAATAATGAGATAGGATTATTTTCCCCAAGAGAAAATCCAGACATTGGTTTACGGTAACTAAGTACTCCATCTAAGCTTTTTTGAGCTGAAAAATCCGCGTATAGTGAACCATCTTCATTAAAAACATTTCCCATAGGACAACTCGGGTTATGAGAAACACAATTCATTGGCGTAGCCGTGAGCTTTAGTAGCACATTGCGCCCTTTCTTTGGTTCTATCAAATAGGTATATCGCTTAAAAAAATGATTTTCTTTACGATAAACATCTGTTTTATCTCCGAAGGTTATGGAAGCCTCCAATATACAATTAGGTGGAATATTACATTCCTGACAAGCCTTCCCCATCACTCCTGAGTATATCTTTTTTAATGATGACATAATCATTCCTTATGATTAATACATACTCAATACAATCAACTGTTATAACAGTTTTGAATACTATGGTAAGTAGATCATTGAAATAGGTTTTTAGCCAATATTCACACTAGAATTCCCAATCAATACGCCACCACAGCTGACAGCATCCCCATTTCTAGCAGCGGGTAGCCCATCAATAAACACAGATTCTGACCCTCCTGAAATAATGCGAGAATGGCCACCATGCGAAGCTAATCTATCACCCTGTCTAGCTACAGAACGCCCATCTACTTTTACCGTTGAAGAGCCTGAAATAACTTGTGTTGCTCCATATTTACCATGTCCTGTATCCATATCATCTATGAGAATTATTGCAGACATAATTTCACCTATTTTGGCTTAAAATCATCTTCATTAAGGTACTAAATAAGTATAAGAGTCATTATTTACTTCATAGTGACACTAATTACTAAAGCTAGGAATTTCAAAAAGCACGTCACTTGCTAGCTTAGATACACGATAGTCCCCAGAACCAACCTCACTCGCCAAACTACTTTTCCAATCCTCTGGCACATCTTCAAACCGATATATACGGTAAGTTATTAAGATGTAGCACAGCAGCATATAAGAGTGCTTATCGTGAATGCCATTGGCTTGGCAAAAATTCACCAATGCGTATGCCATTTCCCAACTGATCACTTGTGATTGGTCACTGTAATATTGGTCTAACTTCACGCTGTTCAGTGGCGGGCGCTCAAATGCTTTTACAATCCACTCATCTAAGCAAAAGGATTCATCCTCATCGATAATCGAAACTCGCGCATTTAGGAAAAAGTAACTAATCCGCCGTATAAATTGACGCTCAAACACTCCTTCAATATCCGCATATTGGCTAGCGGTGAACTTCATCAACTTACCGCTTTGTTTGACACTCTCAGGGTAACGGCGGCGCTCTAATTCAAAATCAGACTCTTCGTGCTCACCCCATAATTGCGTTTCCAGTTTTTTAATCGGCCCTAAAAATGTATGTAACCGCCAGTTATCAAACGTGCTGAGCACGTCCCACACATTACGCGGGTCGTAATAACGCCAAAATACCGGTTTGTCTTGACCGGGGATCATCACCATCAAATATTTACGCAGGTGCTGGCGCAGTTCACGCATGGTGGCTTGGGTGTACACATAAATGCCCCATGGCGTATCTCGTTGGCTGAGCCACTTTCTCACCTCAGGTGTCGCTTCCACCAAATACGGCGCAAGTTCAGCAATCTCTGGCTGGATAGGCTCGCTGTACAAGCAGCTGGCAGGCGGATCGAGCTCTTCCAACATCGTAAAAATATCCGGTTCAGAAGCTGCATCGATAATGGCATAGCAGGTATCTAATTTTGCCATTATTCCTCCTCCTCTTGGGTCTCTTTCATTGGGCAATGTGCCACAAAGGCGGCACCTGTGCTGGCAGCAGCTTTCAATACCGCTGGATTGGTGGCTTGTAAAATATCCCCTGGGCTGCCTCCTGAATTCAGGTTAATCGCAGGACCTTTAATATCAACGCCACCACTGTGGATCACCACAAAACTACCACCGACTTTCAAGGTGATTTTACTGCTGCTTTGCAACGTGATATCCCCTCGCGCATTGGTGCTAATCACCCCTTGCACGGCTTCAACACTATCGCCCTCGATCGTGGTGTGCTGGTCACCATCAACTTTGCTCTGATAATTGCCCGTGGTTTTATGCGCTTGATTGCCTTCAACGGTGACAGTACGGTTATTGGCGATCACCAGCTCATCGTCATGACCAATACTGGTGGTGCGGTCATAATTAATCCGTTCACCGCGCGAATTCAGGACATTAATGGCTAAGTTCTTCTGCGCATGCAGATAGATTTCTTGTTTGCCGTTATAATCCTCAAAGCGCAGTTCATTGAATCCCTCACCTTTGTGGGTTTTGGTACGAAACGTGGTGCGCGTCTTGTCTTTGGGTAAGTCTATCGGCGGACGATTTCGACCATTATAGGTACAGCCGGTTATGATGGGTTTATCTATGTCATTGTTTAAATAGGATATTATGACCTCCTGCCCGATTCTGGGGATCGCCATAAACCCAAATCCATCGCCGTTCCAACCCTGTGCGACTCTCACCCAGCAGGATGCGCTGTGGTCGGGCTTTCCGCGTCGATCCCAATGGAAATAGACCGTCACCGCCCCTTGTTCATTGGTGTAGATTTCTTCCCCCGGCGGTCCTACTACCGTCGCAAGTTCATTGCCATCGGCAGTCGGTTTATAACGGTACGGTGGGCGCCACTCTTGGGTGCTTGGCATAAAGGTGATGCTGTTGCTCAGCTGGGTGCCTTGACCGCCGCTGTTGTCGGCAAGCGGTTGTACGCCGTGGTGATGCGCAGTGACCACTTGCCAATCATCGTTCATCTTGCTGCTGGGGTGGTTGCTCAGCGAGAAAATTCGCCCCGGTGCCAGTTCGATACAGTTGCTCGAGGCCGTACCCACTTCACGGTTGTTTTGCGATTGCTCGTAACGAATTTGATTGAACACGTTGCCTTCGGCGTCGTCTTGAAAGCGTCCGTAGCTTTCAAACACTTCGTGTTGTTGGTGATTTTCACCCGTCACTTGGTGGCTCAGCGGGTGAGACGGGCGCAGTTGATTGTAATCTTTATCAATACGAATATCGCTGCACAGGTTTTCTACATAACGCCATGCGGTCACCGTGCTGTCAGTGATATCGGTCTCCGATTGTGGGTTATAGGTCAGGTGCAGTCCCGCCTTCATCCCCAAATGGCGGTCGCTGTAAAACATCATCGAACCTTCCTCAAACCAGAAGGTGATGCCTTCTTCAGCCGCGAGGCGGCACCAGAAATCGAACATCGTTTCGCGCTTTTGGGTAATATAGCGGCGTTCAAGATGCTCTTCGGGGTGATACAGCAACTTGTCGTTGGGAATATGCGCTTCCTGTAATAAGGTGTTGAGCACCTTCGGCACCGTGGTGTTTTGGAAGATGCGGCTGTCTTGTTTAAGGGTCATCACCCACATTTCAGGGCGAATAACAAACTGATACCACGTCTTCACCCCGTCAGTATTTCCCTGCTCAACGCTCGCCAATAACCCCTCAATTTTTCGGGTGACTATCCCTTCTCGCATCACCGTGAGTGAGCATTTATCCCCCAGTACTCGCTTAAAATCGATATTGGGCAATGGACTCACCGCTTGAATGGTCAGGGTGAACAGTTCCGACAACCCTTCGTGCAAGTCAAATTGGGTGACTTGAAACGTGCCTTCGGGAAGATTGGCAATTTGACACGTAAATACCAACCCTGAATAAAGCTTACGATTGGCTATCGCCTCGTAGATATCAATGCCACTCGCTTGAGGCTGGTTAGCGAGGGCCGAGCCTGATGGCACATCAAGGCGTGGCGGCTTGGTTTTATTCACTAACGATTGCCAGTGGTTCGCGGCTTTTTCCGCATCGGATAAGCTTTTTTGGGTATCTCCCACAAACATGTCGCTCCATGATGGTGATTTGGGAACCGCCTAGCCGAAAGACAAATCATAATAAAATAATTATTAAAATTTAATTTATAAAAAATTAATCAATTAGTGATTTATTATTATTCAAGCTAAAATATGGCGGTAATTTAAGGTAACACTTTGTAAATACTCATGATTGATGTATTTAATATGATAGGAATATCAATTATTGTATAGTCATTGAAGCCATCCAAACATTTTGATTAATGAGAAGTGAAGCCTTTCATTCGTCACCTCATATTTAATCATTTAGTTAATCGTCTAGATGTAACTGGAAGTGTAGTAAGTATATCGCTTAATAAAAAGTAGGGCTCACTGTTATCCTACCTCATTATCATACTGGTCTGAGCGCATATTCAACAATATGCGCTCTTTTTATTTATAATAAAGAATCAAATACTGTGTTTCTTAAAATCTCTTGGGCGAAAGCCTAATGCAAATAACGCTGCAAAATAACTACCTGCACCAATGATCACCACAAATATTAAACGTAATAAACGCATGGCCATATTGCCTTGCTGCCATTCGGGCATAAATTGCAATACTCCAAACAGTACAGCCGCCATAACTAGTAGCGCAATGATTAATTTAACGATAAAACCACGCCAACCTGCTAGCGGTTTAAAAATTTCTTGCTTACGCAGCTGCCAGTAAAGAACACCTGCATTGAAACAAGCCGCTAGACCTATTGAAAGTGCAAGACCTGCGTGCTTCATTGGGCCAATAAAGGCTAAGTTCATCAATTGCGTTAAAATTAGTGTCACAATTGCTATTTTCACTGGAGTACGAATATCCTGACGTGAATAGAAGCCTGGCGCTAAGATTTTCACTAAAATCATACCAGTAAGACCAACACAATAAGCCATTAGTGCATATTGCGTCATCAGCGAGTCATGAGCAGTAAATTTATCATATTGGAATAGTGAAACTGTGAGTGCTTCAGAAAGAATAGCTAGGCCAATCGCACAAGGCAGCGCTAGCAATAAACATAAACGCAATCCCCAATCCATTAAGTGACGATACTCTTGGTGGTTACCACTGGTAAAACTTTTTGATAATGAAGGTAATAAAATAGTCCCCAGCGCAACACCAAGTACCCCTGAAGGCAGTTCCATGAGCCTATCGGCATAATACATCCATGAAACTGACCCTGATTGGAGAAAGGATGCAAAAATAGTATTGATGATCAGTGAGATTTGACTGACAGATACCCCTATAATTGCAGGTCCCATCATTTTCATTACTCGCCAAACACCGCTGTCACGAAAAGAGAGTCGGGGCAGTACCAACATACCAATTTTCTTCAAATGTGGTAGCTGATAAACCAATTGCAGCACACCACCCACAATGACGGCCCAAGCCAATGACATCACTGGCGGATCAAAATAAGGGGCGGCAAAAGCGGCGAAGAAAATCATACTGACATTTAATAATGTCGGCGCGAATGCCGGTACCGAAAAACGGTTCCAAGTATTTAAGATCGCCCCAGCCAGTGAGGCCAGTGAGATTAGAAAAATATAAGGAAAAGTGACACGCAATAAATCTGTCGTTAAGGCAAATTTATCTGCATCTGTTGTAAAACCAGGTGCGGTAATATAGATAACCCATGGCGCTGCTATCATACCTATAACAGTCACAATCGCTAATGCAAGGGTTAACATCCCTGAAATATAAGCGACAAAGGTACGTGTTGCTTCATCTCCTTGTTGGTTCTTATATTCCGCTAATATCGGTACAAACGCTTGAGAAAACGCCCCTTCGGCAAAAATACGCCGTAATAAGTTAGGCAGTTTAAATGCAACAAAAAAAGCATCTGCCGCTGCGCCGGCACCAAAGACTCGAGCAATGATAGCATCACGGATAAATCCAAGTACCCGTGACATCATGGTCATGGAACTTATCGCAGCTAACGATTTTAATAAATTCATGATTGGTAGACTAAAAGAAAACAATCGTGTCAGTTTAACAGCGCGAAGCATAACTGACTACGATTGAATGTCAAAATCAGCTTTTACCTATTATGACTTGAGAGACTTCCATTTTTCATAGGTCAGTGCAGTTAATACGTGATCACGCCACTGACCATCAATTTGCAAATACTGTTTTGCGTAACCTTCACGTTCAAAACCAAGGCGGGCCAACAAATCACCGCTACGTATATTATGCGGCATATAATTTGCCATAATACGATGTATTCCTTGATGTTGTTGCATATAACGAATCGATTGTACTAGGGCTTCATACATCAATCCCTGTCCTTGCCATTTTTCACCCAATGAATAGCCTAAATAACAAGCATGGAAAGCGCCACGTAATACATTGCTGAAATTCGCGACCCCCATCACTTCATTTTCTTGGCTATCTAACAATAAAAAATGAAATGCATTACCTTGACGATGCAATTCTGACATCAGTTGTAAACGATTATTCCAACTAGATGGATTAAAATGCGAGCTATCTCGGGTTGGCTCCCAAGGCTTTAAGAAGTCTTTATTTTCGCTGTAATAATCGGCTAATCGATAACCATCACGCTCATATGCCAACCTTACAACCATTCTTTCTGTCACAAGACGTACTTTAGGCTCATTTGATCGATAACCAAACATCGTTAACCCTTATAAAATTAAAATAACCAAAGACTGCACAACGATAAAAATGAAGCATCAAAAATAGGCAGGTATTACGATAAAAAAATATCATCTTCCTTTCTATATTCTACTGATATTATTGATGAGAAACATTAAGAATCCTTCCTTGTTTGTTATTTTTTACAATGGTGTGTCATGGCACAGGTGTCACAGGCGAGAAGCCTAGGTAAATATTTTTTACTCCTAGATAATATGTTAGTCGTTCTAGGTTTTTTCGTTGTCTTTCCATTAATTTCGATTCGTTTTGTCGATCAACTAGGTTGGGCTGCTGTTATTGTTGGTTTTGCATTAGGCATCCGACAATTAGTCCAGCAAGGGCTTGGTATCTTTGGCGGTGCTATCGCAGACCGTTTTGGCGCCAAACCCATGATTGTGATTGGTATGCTATTACGCGCCAGTGGTTTTGCATTAATGGCTGTGGCTTACGATCCATGGGTGCTATGGTTGTCATGTATACTTTCTGCTTTAGGTGGTACTTTATTTGACCCACCAAGAACTGCTTTAGTGATAAAACTGACTCGCCCTTATGAGCGTGGTCGTTTTTATTCACTGCTTCTAATGCAAGACAGTGCAGGTGCTGTTATAGGTGCACTTATTGGTAGTTGGTTACTTCAATATGATTTCCACTATGTATGTTGGGCCGGTGCTGCTGTATTTGTTATTGCCGCGATCTTCAATGCTTGGTTACTGCCTGCCTACCGTATTTCAACAACGAGAACACCAATAAAAGAAGGAATGGGACGAGTCCTGAAAGATAAACGCTTTGTCACTTATGTTGTGACTCTGGCTGGCTATTTTATGTTGTCAGTGCAAGTGATGCTCATGTTCCCTATCGTGGTTAACGAGCTAGCTGGTACACCTACCGCAGTAAAATGGATGTATGCCATCGAAGCTGCTATATCACTAACACTGC
Source organism: Providencia sp. PROV236 (assembly GCF_033676985.1). Classification (NCBI taxonomy): domain Bacteria; kingdom Pseudomonadati; phylum Pseudomonadota; class Gammaproteobacteria; order Enterobacterales; family Morganellaceae; genus Providencia; species Providencia sp. PROV236. The sequence continues at coordinate 2,453,820 of NZ_CP096297.1, forward strand.
TTTACCCTATTGCACGATGGAGTGAAAAATATTTCCGCCTTGAACAACGCTTAATGGCTGGATTATTGTTAATGAGTTTAAGCATGTTCCCTATTGGTATGACAAGCTCTCTGCATGTGTTATTTGGCTTAATTTGTCTGTTCTATTTAGGTACGGTAACTGCGGATCCCGCAAGAGAGACTCTCAGTGCATCACTCGCTGATCCTCGTGCTCGCGGTAGTTATATGGGCTTCAGCCGATTAGGGTTAGCTTTAGGTGGAGCAGTAGGTTATACAGGCGGTGGCTGGATGTATGATATCGGCCATCAATGGAATATGCCGCAATTACCTTGGTTTTTACTTGGTATTATCGGTTTTATTACCTTGTGGGCACTACATAAACAATTTAACCGTAAAAAAATTGAATCAGCCATGTTAAGCGGTTAAGGGCAATACTTTTGCTATCTAATCGCCTGTTAAATTAAATTGTTTCCGACTGAAATTCCCCCGTAACGACAATTATAGGATAAGATAATAGTGTTACAGTAAAAGGAGCATTTATGAAACAATTTATATTGGCTGCAATGATTGGCTGTTTTACTTTACTCACAGGTTGTAGCCAGCTAACTGAGTTTTCTATTAGCGAAGGAACCATTAATAATTACCTAGCAACTAAGGTTAAATACAACCACAATGTGGGAATTTCTGGCGTCGCTGATGCAGACATTCAGTTAGCTAATTTAAAATCAGAAATTGGTCGAACAGAACCGGGGATGATTGCCCTTACTGGTGAAGCTACTGTCAATTTGGATTCGCTACTGGGTAAAACCAGCGCTAAAATTGAACTAACACTAACTGCTCGCCCTTATTTTGATGCTCAAGCAGGCGCGATTTACCTGAGAGAACTGAATATTAGTCAATATAAAGTGATCCCTGAAAATATGGATACCGCTATCTCAGCAGTGATCCCATATCTTAATAGCTCACTAGGAACCTTCTTTGAAACTCAACCTGTTTATGTGTTAAACCCTGACAATAGTGCTGTTGAAGCAACCGCTAAAAAGTTAGCTAAGGGTATCGAAGTAAAACCGGGTAAGATAATTATTCCATTAGTTGACTGAGCTCCATAAGTTTTTTCGATTGATAAAAGCACAAAAGGCAACGGTTTTAACACGTTGCCTTTTGTATTTATACGTTTACTCGTCATACTTCAAATTACAGTGTTGTTGACTACGCTCATTCGCACTAGTCACCTACCTAGTAGGCTCCTAGCGACTCACTCGCTTGTTGCCTAACTGCACCTCGAATTATTTAGAGTATATACCTATTAATCATCAAAAACTTTTGTGACAATAAACGTGACGCTGTCACTCAGACTCTAATTCATCTCTCAATGCAATGACTGCATCTCGAGCAATTTGTGCCAATGTACGATAAAAGGCAGTTGAGGCATGAGCCTCCATTTTACCTAAAAATGTCCCGTACCAACTCAGAATAAAGCTATCAAATAACTCAATTTGAGCCGCCGTTTCATCTTCTGCGGCTTGATCTTCAAGCCAAGAAGCCGCTAATAACAATGATCCAAATGCATCCGTTCTTGCATTTGTTACTGTCATTCCACGTTCAACTAAAAATTCACGGATCTCAGCTTCTGCAATTTCAGCATCATAGTCATGGGCAAAGACTGAAACGGCGGCTGTTTCCCCTACAAATAGAGTCTGATAGTCAGCCACAATCGCTTTCATTTCAACTGATTTTGCCATACGAGCCCATAACTCATCCTGTTCTAATGGCCATGATGCCTTTAATTTGTCTTGGGCGATCATCTCAAGCAATGGTTTCACCAGACTATCATCAGGAGAACGCTGAAATAATGTTCCTAAGATACGGCAGACAATTGAAAATTCATTCATATATAATCCCTGTTTTGCGATATGCGATAACCAACCCTTACTATACTCTCTATAATTCGAGGTGCAGTTTAGCGGCAAGTGAATGAGTCGCTAGGAGCCTACATAAATTGGTGACTGCCACGAATGGACGTAGTCACTATCTCTTAATGAAAAGCGCTGCAATTTGAAGTATGACGAGTATAAAATAGTATATTAGTAACCACGTCCCATATCTACTATCCCGAAAGGTTGTTGCCCACTTTCAATTCGCTTAATATTATCGCTGATCATATCCATAGCTTCTTGGGGCACTGTGATCGCGGCAATATGTGGTGTGATAGCAACGCGAGGGTGGGTCCAGAACGGATGCATCTGCGGTAATGGTTCACTCGCAAAGACATCTAAAGACGCCCCAGCCACCTGGCCTGATTCAAGTGCAACTAATAAATCTTGCTCAATTAAATGAGAGCCGCGAGCAAGGTTAATGATATAAGCCTTTTGTTGCAGCTGGCTAAACAGTGATTGGTTTAAGATCCCAACAGTTTGTGGCGTACTAGGTAATAAGTTGATAATGACACGAGTCCCCTGTAAGAAATCACTTAACTGCTCTTGCCCATGGTAACTTATGACTTTATCAATTTGCTTTTCACTTCGGCTCCATGTTCTCACATGAAAACCAAACTCAACTAATCTTTTAGCAACCGCTTGCCCCAGTGCCCCTGCGCCCATAATACCAACCACAAAATCTTCATGTCGATTTGCAGGAAGCGGTTTCCATTGACGCTGTGATTGGAATTGGCGATATTCATCCATGCGACGAAAGTAATAAAGTACTTTTGCCATTGCATATTCTTCCATTTGTAGAGCCATGCCTGTGTCTTCTAAACGCATTAATGGCACACCCGCTGGCAATGTTCCTGGATTTTCATGCTCTTGTTTTAAAATCGCATCAACCCCCGCCCCAAGCGCAAAAATGCCTTTCAAGTCTTTTCGCCCCGCTAAACATTCATAAGGAGGCAACCAAACCATGGCATAATCTGCCTTTTGGTTATCCCCTTTTACCCATTGGCGTATGTTGGCTTGTGGAAGGCGAGTTTGCATGCCCTCTATCCACTCGTTAGCATCAAAAGACGGATGATAAAATAGAATATTCATGACAACTCCTTTTATGTTTACCCACAGAGTGTGATGAAAATGTCTTACTTTCAAGCGAATAGAATGATAGATAGTCATTCCGATTGATATTTTGTTAAGCAGCTTACGAATTTTAAAATTAGTGCTTGAAGTTTAAATTAACCATCAATTAATCATACAAGATTAGATAATAGCCAAACTGCTTTATATTTAGCTAAACAAGCAATAAAACAGTAAAAAAGAATAAATAGGGAGTTGACGCAAGCCACGCTTTTCCCTATAGTAGCGCCCCGTTGTAGGACAAGTTATTTTGCCCACAACGAGAAATTAAAAATACGGTGAGGTGTCCGAGAGGCTGAAGGAGCACGCCTGGAAAGTGTGTATACGGCAACGTATCGAGGGTTCGAATCCCTCCCTCACCGCCATTTTTAATTAAATTCCTTATTGGTTATTTCTGCTCTGTCGTTAACTCACCTTCTGTTTTACCCACTTTGTTTTGTTGTTGAGATTGGTATTCTTTACTAATATCTTCCCATAATTCAGCATTCTCAACGCCCGCGACTTTAGGGTCAAATATAGGGTCAATACCCAGTTTTTCTTGTCGTTCATAATCACGTAATGCTCTCAATGCGGGTTTAGATAAGAAAACAATCGCAATTAAGTTAAGGTAACTCATACTACCAAAACCAATATCGCCTAAACTCCACATCATACTCACGGACTGAACACTTCCCATAAAGAGGATGACTAAGAAAACTAGCTTTAATATCAACTTTAAAACAGGGTATTTAAGCTTACGATCTAAATAAACAATCGTTGTTTCAGCGATATAGTAATATGCCATTAACGTGGTAAATGCGAATAAGAAAACAGCAATAGCAACAAAACCAGACCCCGCAGATTCAAATACCGTTGATACCGCCATTTGTGTCCATGCAGTTCCCGCAGCAACCCCCGGCACATGCTCAACCAATGCAGAGGCAGCGCCATCAGGGAAAACGTTATACATATTAGTGACGAGGATCATCAGCCCTGAAGCCGTACACACTACAACCGTATCTATATAGATTGAAAAGGCTTGTATTAACCCTTGTTTTGCCGGATGGCTCACTTCCGCAGCTGCCGAGCTGAATGTTGCCTCACCAGCGCCCGCCACATTAGAAAATACCGCTCTACGTACTCCCCAAGAAACGGCTGTACCGACAATGCCACCAAATACCGCATCCATCCCTAATGCACTACGGAAAATCAGTCCAAACATAGCGGGAACTTTCTCATAGTGGCTACCTAATATAATCACCATCATGATAATGTAAGCGACAGCCATTAGTGGCACGACTTTATCAGCAGCGCTGGCAATTCTTTTTACTCCACCAAAAATCAGCCAAGCCATTAACACGGTCACGATCGCACCAGTTACCATGGGTGGAATGTTAAATGAGGTTTGAAAAGAATCGGCTATGGTATTGGCTTGGATCCCCGGCACCAATACGCCATATGATAAGCAAATTACTGCCGCCACAATAATAGCAAACGGTTTGAGTTTTAACCCTTTTTCAATGTAATAAGGCGAGCCACCACGATATTGCCCATCAGAACGCTGTTTATATATTTGAGCCAGTGTTGATTCAATAAATGCACTTGCACCCCCTAATAAGCCCATGACTACCATCCAAAATATGGCTCCCGGACCACCAGCGGCGATGGCTGTCGCCACCCCTGCAATATTACCAACACCAACACGACCGGATAATGCGAGGCAAAACGCTTGGAATGATGATATTCCTTCTTTTGAGGCTTTATTTTCTTTCAGTAAGCAAACCATTTTAATTAAATAGCGAAACTGAACACCACGTGTAGCTAATGTAAAGTACAACCCAACACCTAGTGATAAAATCACTAAGGCATTACCCCAAATGTATCCAACGAGCGTATTCACGATGGCTTCCATATGAGTACTCCTTCGTTATTGTAATTGTCTGTTTGTAGGGTAAAAAAAACCTGAATTCATCAAATTCAGGTTATCGAGTTATTAATGATTAATAATCCAAATCACTTTTGTCTGTGTATATTGTTCGAAGGCCTCTAGCCCATTATCTTTACCTCCGAACCCTGATTGCTTAAATCCACCAAATGGTGTGGTGATGTTACCTTCGCTAAACCCATTTACAGAAACTGTACCTGCGTTAATTTGACGGGCAACTTTCATAACACGATGCACATTTTGACTATAGAAAGAAGCCGCTAATCCATAATGGGTGTCGTTGGCTAATGCAATAGCTTCTTCATCGGTAGAGAAAGTGGATACCGCAAGCAAAGGACCAAACACCTCATTCTTAAATAATGACATCTCTGGGGTCACATTATCGAAAATGGTCGGTTCAATGTACCAACCGCTGCCTAATTCACTGTGAATTTTTCCTCCAGAGACAATTTTTGCGCCCTCCTTTATAGAAACATCAATAAATGACTTCACTTTTTCAAAATGCGCTTTTTCAACCATAGGACCGATAGACACTGAATCATCCATTGGATTACCGACTTTCCAGCTGGTGCTTGCAGCGATTAATTTATCCAATAGCGATTGGCGAATGCTTTCATGGACAATCAGGCGTGACCCACAACTACAGTTCTCACTCATATTCCAAAATGCAGCGGCCATAATATGTGGAACCGCAGCATCAAGATCGGCGTCGGCAAACACGACTTGTGGACTCTTACCTCCGCACTCTAATACGATCTCTTTTAAATTGCTTTCGGCAGAGTATTTAAGAAATAAACGGCCTACCTCGGTAGAGCCTGTAAATGAAACGATATCAATATCCGCATGGCGACCAATGGCTTCACCGACCTTTTCGCCTAAACCACACACTAGACTCAGAGCACCTTTCGGTACACCTGCCTCATAAGCTAGTTCAACCATACGATACGCGCTCAGAGAGGTTAACTCGGCGGGTTTTACTATTACAGAGTTCCCTGCTGCTAAGGCCGGCGCGACTTTCCAAGCAAACATTTGTGCGGGGAAGTTCCATGGTAATACTGCCCCAACTACACCGATAGGCTCATGAACAATCAATCCAAGCTCTTGCTGACCAGTGGGCGCCACTTTGCCAAACATTTTATCTAGCGCTTCTGCATACCAATAGAATGTTTCAATGGTTGCTGGCATGTCTGTATTTAAGCATTCCGTGATTGGTTTGCCTGCATCGACACAATCTAAAGCCGCAAGCTCTTCACTGTGCTGTTCAATTAAAGTCGCCCAACGCAACATCACTTGTTTACGTTCCTGAGGCGATAAATTTTTCCAATCACCTGAAATAAAAGTATTTCTCGCTACTGTAACCGCAGCATCAACGTCGGCGGCTTGTCCATCAGCGATATAACCGATCACGCTATCATCAATAGGGGTACGATTTTCCAGTTTTGCACCACTATCCTGATAATTTTCGATAAGGCAGCCAGCCCAAAGTTGGCCGCCTTTAGCTCGTTCAAATACCTGCTCTTTTGTTATTTTCATCATTTCCCTCCTCATTTGATTAAGGCAAGAAAATCACGTTTCTGCTGTGATGAAATATTGGATAATGGCATTCTGACTGGCCCGACATCGACGGTTCCTTTGATACAACCCGCTTTCGCTTTTTGGTTATAATCACCAGATTCCATCGAATAAATAGCTGGATAAATCTGTGACATAATTTGTTTCGCTTTAACCCAATCGCCTTGTTGTGCAGCGTTAAAAATCGCAACTTGTTCAGCAGGAAATACGTTGCCAGCGCCAGCAATCCAACTTTTAGCTCCCCAGAAGAAAAAATCGACGGGTTGGTCATCACAACCACAAATCACTTCAAAATTATCAAATTGGGTTTGCAGTAAACGTAAAGCGCGACTAAAGTCACCGCTACTTTCTTTGATGGCAACAATGTTTTTCACCTTCGATAGATGCACCACGGTGTCATATTCAATTTCGATACCAATACGTGCAGGGAAGTTATACATAATGATTGGTAGTGTTGTTGCCGCAGCCACTGTTTCGTAATGGGCGATAACACCTTGCTGATCAGGTAGGCTATAAGGCGGAGGCGATAACATTAATCCTTCGTAACCCAATAATTTTGCCTGCTCAGCACGCTTTATTGCGCCTTCAGTAGATAAATCATTGATACCCGCTATCAGGGTTACGCGACCTTTAGCAATTTTACTGACGGTCGTTAAAACCGTTTCACGCTCGGCTTCACTTAACGCGTAATATTCCCCTGTCGTACCACATACCACTAAACCAGAAACACCTTTTTCAATAAGAGTTTCAGTCAGTTGGGCCAGTCCACTCACATTTAATGAAAAATCACTGTGAAATGGTGTAACAATAGGGACAACAATGCCATGAAAATTCATATAAAACTCCTTGAAATCTTAAAGAAAACGCTCAATCGAATAAGGAGAGCAATCGATTGGAGTCGATCGCCCTTGAAACAAACTTTGTACAATTTTTGCAGTCACTGCCGCTTGAGTTAGCCCTAGGTGTTGATGACCAAAAGCAAAAATATAAGGCCCTTTTTTATCAATGACGGGTAAAGAATCTGCAAGCGTTGGACGAAATCCCATCCATTCTGTAGATTGATAATTATTTAATGGTGTATTTAACATTGGATTAGCAAGCGGTAGGAAATGACGCGCTCGTTGCATATTTGCGGGTCGTTTCAAGCCTGCATATTCGACTGTACCGGCAAGGCGTAATCCGCCATTCATAGGTGTCATGATAAAACGTCTATCAATACTTGATACTGGTACGTTTAATCGGCCTATTTCATTAGGCAGCATTAAATGATAGCCACGCTCTGTTTCAAGTGGTACACGAATGCGGCTGATCATACTGACTAAGGACTTAGAAAATGCGCCACCAGCAATCACTATTTGTTTTGCTACGACTTGGCCTTGCGATGTGGTTAACACCACTTTGTCATTGCTTGGTGCATTAATTGCTGTCACTTCACACTCGGTGAGTAATTCACCACCTAAACGTGAAAAATGCTCAACTAATTTGATGTGTAACTGTTTAAGATCGACCACATGCCCCGTATCAGGGTAAAACAGTCCCCCCAACTGGTTATGTGCTAATGTAGGTTCACGCTCAAGCAACTGTGATTGGGTTAATAGCTGATTGGTGACACCTATCGAATTGAGATATTCACCATGTTTACGTAATTTTTCTAGTGATGAGGCTTTTTCTGCGACCAGTAAAGAGCCTTCAATCTTAATTAAATCAGCTAATTGCCATTGTTCACTAAATGATTGCCATGCTTCTAAAGAAACACCATTAATTGCAGATAACGCATGATGAATATGTGTAAATGGTTTATGTCGCATGTTACCAAGCAGACGTAATAACCACGGTGTTAATCTCAGTAAATAACGCCAATCCAAACGCAGTGCCCCAAGGGGATCGAATAACATTCCAGGGATAGATTTCAAAATCGAAGGGTCAGCAACAGGAAAAACTTGTTCTGTTGCAATATGCCCCGCATTACCAAATGAGGCTCCTGCGCCTATATGATCTTTTTCGACTAACAAGACATCAGTGCCATCCGCTTGCAATGTCAGTGCAATGCTTAATCCAATAATTCCGCCACCGATGACAACCACAGAATGTTTTTTATCCATGTTATACCCTCACGATACCGTGATCCCCCAACAAAACGGATCAGTTTCATCAAGCAATAAGGTATTTCGACCACTGATATAAGCGTTTCCACGGATCGTTGGAATGATGCCATTACCATCAGCCCATAAGTAGCTCGCCTCAAACTGGCTACCGATTACACTCGCTTGATGCCAAAGGGCACCTTCATTTAGTTTGCCATCTGCGGCCAAACAGGCCAGTTTAGCGCTGGTTCCCGTACCACAAGGTGAACGGTCATATGCACCACCAGGACATAACACAAAACTTTGACTATCGGCTTTCTCGTAACTGCCAAACAATTCTATATGGTCAATTTCCTGACCGTCTTTTCCGTAGATCCCTTGCTCCACCAATGCACTCTTTATCTTTATACATACCTCGGTTAGTGCCTTAGCATTACGATAGTCAATAGCTAAAGGGGATTGCTCAACCAAAAAGAACCAATTGCCTCCCCACGCAATATCTCCCGTTACCACGCCAACTTCCGGTACATTAAGGGTGACTGATTTACGATAACGATAAGAGTAAACATTTTGAATGCTAACGCTGCCATCAGCATGGAGTGTAGCCCTAACATCACCAACCGGTGTTTCAATAAGATGCTCTCCAGCCGTGATTTTACCTAAGTAAGATAATGAGGCTACGAGGCCAATAGTGCCATGCCCACACATACCTAGATAACCTTCATTATTGAAAAAAATGACTCCCGCCGCTGCTTGTGGGTTTTGCGGCTTGCAAAGTAGCGCCCCAACTAAAATATCGTTGCCACGTGGTTCCAATATGGTAGTTGTACGCCATTGGTCATGATCATTTTTTAGACATTTTAATCGAGAAGCCATATCTCCATCGCCCAAATCAGGAAAACCATCAATCACTAAGCGTGTTGGCTCGCCTGCTGTGTGTGAATCAATTACTTCGATTTTTGTATAGCGCTTGTGCATATTGCGTCCTCTGCCACATTAATTGTTAACAGAATGCTTGATTTTTGTTAAAGAATCTTGATATCTTTCGTGCACACTGATGCGTAATTCAGCACAATTTAAAAATATTTAAGATAACTGATTAAATATGTTGAATTTCTAGGAGGCCGCATGATTAATTTAAATAAATTGCTACTGATTAGTCAGGAGAATATGCTGTTTCCCGTTGATAATATTGACGTACTTTTAAATCACCTTGGGCTAGTCATGCCTTTAATCAATACATTACCTAACGTTACTTTCTTTGTTAAAGACTGTGATGCTAAATATCTTCTAGCGAATGAAAACCTAGCAAAACGCTGTAAAATTAAATCTATTGATGGAGTAATTGGTAAACGGGCAGAAGATATTTTTCATGCTGAATTAGGTGGAAGCTATAGCTCACAAGACTATCTTGTGATGCAAAAGAAAATTAGCGTCATTAACAAATTAGAATTACATCTTTATAAGGCAGGTTTATTAGGATGGTGTGTCACGACTAAAGTACCTATATTTAACACATGCAACCAAGTCATTGGTGTTGCAGGAATTTCTGTCGATTTGCAAGATGAAAAGTCTGTTAGCCCTAAATTAAATAAGCAATTAAGCCAAGTAGAACATTATATTAGTCAATACTTTGATACACCGATAAAAATAACCACTCTCGCAGAGATTTCTGGATTATCTTTATCACAACTCAACCGCCAATTTAAAGCCATATTTCATATAACTCCCCAGCAATATATTCAAAAGAAACGACTTGAGCATGCTATTGAATTGCTTGAGGAGGATTATTCTATCACTGAAATATCTATCAAATGCGCTTACGCCGATCACAGTGCTTTTTGTCGTAAATTTAAAGAAATGACCACAATGACGCCGAGTCAATTTAAACGAATGCGCCTTAATATTGCTAAAACGTCATTTATTGAAGACCAAGCTATCGAAATATAAACAATGATTATTTTCTTTTATATTTAAAACAGCTCCTAGTGTAACTAGAAAATAATTAAATAAGCTGTAATGGCACAGAGAATACGGTGACTTACGCGATTGGCGTAGTCGCCATACTTCAATGCAAAATACAACAACTTGCTGTATACCTAGTAGCGAGTAGATTGGCCTATTCGTTCTCTAATACCTTTAGCTGCATCATATAGATGCCATATTTAATAGCATATTTGATAATTCAATATTATTCGTATCTTTATTTTCACAAAAAGTGACACTGTCACCACATCATTAACTTAGGATAGCTCTTATTGCAGCTTAGTAATAATAGCGTATTGATATAGTTGGATACTTACTATATTTCAAGTTACAGGGCTGTTGACTACGTTCACTCACACTAGTCATCGACTAATGCAAACCTCCCAGCGATTCATGCACTTGTCGCCCAACCGTATCTTGAATGACTAAAAGTATATTTGATGTATTGCTGTTGCGAATAACAAGGATGAATAAATGACAATCTATGATCTGAAACCTAAATTTCAGAGCCTGTTACGCCCTATTGTACAAAAGCTTTATGATTCAAATGTAACCGCTAATCAAGTAACCGTTGCTGCAATGCTATTGTCCATCATAGTAGGAACATTACTACTCCTTTTCCCGTATCCACAGCTATTTATATTATTACCCTTTATTTTGTTTATTCGTATGGCGCTCAATGCAATTGATGGCATGCTTGCGCGTGAACACGATCAAAAAAGTGACCTAGGCGCAATTTTAAATGAAATTGGAGATGTCATTTCTGATATCGCATTGTACCTACCCTTTATCTTATTATTTCCACATGATTTTTGGTTGATCTTGCTCATTCTAATACTTGCTCTTTTCACTGAATTTATTGGTGTTATCGCACAAGCTATTGGTGCCTCGCGCCGCTACGATGGGCCTATCGGTAAAAGTGATCGTGCTTTTGTATTTGGCGCTATAGGGCTTATCGTGTCGATTTTTCCACAGTGGATAACATCCTATTGGTTTACTCTCATATTTATCTTTCTGTCCTTGTTGCTGTTTTATACCTGCTTTAACCGTATTCGTCGTGCGCTGATTGAGCTCAACGCTAAAACGGATGATCATTCATATTAAGGAACTACTATGAACGTGCAGACAGACTATTTAACACAACGCTCTGTTATTGAATCACAATTCACTACCAGTGATCGTACTTCACTGTTTTACCGCTATTGGCCCGCAGAACAACCCAGTGATAAAGCAATTATACTGTTTCATCGTGGCCATGAGCATTCAGGGCGGGTCGCTCATTTGGTTGATGAATTAGAGTTACCTGACTATAGCATGTTTGCATGGGATGCCCGTGGGCACGGTCGTAATGATGGCCCTAGAGGTTATAGCCCATCACTCAGTACCTCTGTACATGATGTTGATGAATTCGTTCGTTATGTTTCTACGCAATATCAAATACCGTTAGAAAATATCATTGTTATTGGTCAAAGTGTTGGTGCGGTCCTCGTATCTACTTGGGTACATGATTATGCGCCTCCCATTAGAGGTATGGTGTTAGCATCCCCTGCTTTTAAAGTAAAACTTTATGTTCCTTTTGCTCGTAGTGGATTAGCGCTGATGCAAAAAATACGTGGATTGTTTTATGTGAACTCCTACGTAAAAGCTAAATTTTTAACTCATGATCAACAACGCATTGATTCTTTCAATCGCGACCCATTAATTACACGTCCTATTGCCGTTAACATTCTGCTCGAACTTTACAAAACAGCTGACAGAATTGTTTCTGATGCGAGTGCAATCACTCTGCCTACACAATTATTTATTTCAGGTAGTGATCATGTGGTGCACCACAAACCTCAACACCAATTTTATGCACGGCTGAACACCCCCATCAAAGAAAAACATATCCTACCTAATTTTTACCATGACACTTTAGGTGAGAAAGAGCGTCATATTCCAATCGCTAAGATCCGTGAGTTCATTGGCAAATTATTTTCATTACCCCGTTACCAACATGACTACCAATATGAAGATACATGGAGTGTCAGTGCTGATGCTTATCGTGAACTCACTAAACCAATGCCTATTTGGTGCCCTAAAAATATAGGTTATAAGCTCCTTGGTAAACTAATGAGTACATTAGGAAAAACTTCCGAAGGTGTACGCATCGGTTATGATAAAGGCTTTGATTCCGGCTCGACCCTCGATTATATCTATCGCAATAAAGCACAAGGTAATGGATTATTTGGCCGAATCATTGATAGACAATATCTCAACAGTATTGGCTGGCAAGGTATACGTCAGCGTAAAACCAATATTGAAAATATCATTCGACAAGCCATCCGCGATCTCCATGACAATCAACAGCCTGTTCGTATCATAGATATTGCCGCAGGCCAAGGCAGATACCTTTTTGATGCTATCAACGACTATGGCAAAGTTGAGTCACTCCTCTTACGTGATTACAGCACAATCAATGTTGAACAAGGCCGCTTGCAGATCAAAGAACGTTACCTTGAAGATAAAGCCCGCTTTGAAGAAGGTAATGCCTTTGATGCTGATGATCTTGCTGCGGTAACGCCAGCGCCTACACTGGGGATCGTCAGTGGATTGTATGAACTTTTCCCAAGCAATGAGCTGATCCGTGCTTCATTAAATGGCTTGTCCCGTGCCATACCTTCCGGTGGGCTTCTCATCTATACGTGTCAACCATGGCACCCTCAAGTTGAAATGATTGCTCGCGTACTGCCAAGCCACCAAGGCGGCCAAGCATGGGTTATGCGCTGCCGTAGCCAAGGTGAAATGGATGCTCTCATTAAAGAAGCTGGTTTTGAAAAACTCAATCAATTAATTGATAGCTGGGGTATATTTACCGTATCTATTGCTCGGCGCTGCTAATACGCTGTATTAACGTTGGATTAGATGGTTATTTTGCCATCTAATCACTACGATAATTTATTAGCATTAAATGAATCACAAACCATATAAATAGTGATAAAAATAAGGTAACCGAATGATATCCCTACATAAACCATTGCCCTCCGCATCTCGGCGACAAATTTGGTTATACGGTCTTATTTGGTTAATCTTTTTAGCCCCTTTTTTCTTCCTCACGTATGGGCAAGTCAATACCTACACGGCTTCATTGTCCCAAGTTTCTTCCTATGTTTATTCATGGGAAAAACATATTCCATTTCTAGCTTGGACTATTATCCCCTATTGGAGTATTGACCTTTTCTATGGTTTATCCCTTTTCATATGCACCTCAGTACGTGAACAAACTATCCATGCGCTACGTTTAATTGCGGGATCATTAGCCGCATGCATTGGTTTTTTACTATTTCCGTTAAAATTTAGTTTCCCTAGACCTGAAACAAGCCACATTACTGGATGGATGTTTGATCGCCTTGAGATGTTCGACCTTCCTTACAATCAAGCTCCTTCATTACATATCATCCTATTATGGCTGCTCTGGCTACGTTTCCGAGCTCATCTACCCGCTAAATGGCATCGGATACTTCATAGCTGGTCATTATTAATACTCTTTTCTGTCCTTACCACATGGCAACACCATTTTATTGATGTCATCAGTGGCTTTGCTGTGGGTGTTATCATTAGTTATCTATTGCCTATTGATAGCCAATGGCACTGGCACTACACCGGCAGCCGACGTAGTTTAAAAATATCGATTAACTATGGTATCGGGGCTTTGATCTGCTTATTTATTGCCATTACCTTCCAAGGAGGAGCATGGATACTATTATGGCCTGCTATTACATTCCTATTGGTCACCCTTGGATACCTAGGGTTGGGTGCTTCAGTGTTCCAAAAAACCCCTGAAGGGGGGCTCTCTCCATCAGCTTACATAATACTTCTCCCATATCGACTCATCGCTATTGGTACCTATCATTACTATGCAAGCGCATGTCGACAACCCAGTAAAGTCAGCGAGCATATTATTTTAGGAGGACGTCCGCTTTATCCTTTGCAAACACAAGCCGTTTTCGACATGACTTGCGAGTGGCCACGCAATGTTTATAGCAAAAATTTAATTTACCGTAGCCAACCACAAATAGATTTGTTACCAATAAGCGCGAAAGATATTGAACGTGCCGTACACACCATGGATGAATTAGCGAAGAGTGGTTCAATTTATGTACACTGCAAACTAGGTTATTCACGCAGTGCAACGATTGTTATCGCTTGGTTAGTCCATCAGCATCAAGCAAAAACGATTGATGATGCAATTAAAATTGTGACTCAAGTAAGGCCGAAAGTGATCCTAAATGAAGCAACTATTGAACAATTAAATCATTGGTATCAGAAATATCATTCACATAGGAGAATGCCATGAATAATTTATCTAATAGGCAATGCGGCAATGTCATGGTTATTTTTACATCAAGTTGGCGTTATTTAGCAAGTGCATCATTGCTCGCCTTTATTTGTCAGTTCATTCTCTATATATACTCATTCGATAACTGGGTATATTTATTTGTTAATAGCATTATTTTTATTATTAGCCACTATTATATCTTTAGACTATGGTTTGATAATCAATTATTTCAAGTTTTATATCAACAGGATGACTGCTCTCATTTTGATTTTGCATTACAATATCTTTTTCCTAAAAAACAAACAATTACCAATATGCATCAACGTTGGTATGGTACAAAAAAATTATTTAATTATGCACTCTCATTAGTTGTTATACATTGGGTTTGGTTAATAGTTTCAGTGATAATGATGAGAATGTAATAAAATCTTACTAATGAATGGTATTATTCATTGATTCTTATTAACTATAATAAATTACTATTTATTCATTTTTAGAGGTGCCACAATAAGATATTAGCCATTTTTTTACTTTTGGCACTGTAACCGTTATGATAATTACGAATTCATTGACTCATAACAGATTTTTTCCAATGAATTCAGCGTATCCTTTGTCATTCGTTTTCCATTATTTTCACCCTGTTATTTTGGTGGGGTACAATGAGTACAAAAAAAATTAATAGATTGCGCCCATTTAGTGCGCTAATAGATTCATGTTGGAAAGAAAAATATACCTTTGCACGTTTTATTAAAGATTTAATTGCAGGGATCACCGTCGGAATTATCGCCATTCCATTAGCAATGGCCTTAGCTATAGCAAGTGGTGTGCCTCCGCAATATGGGCTGTATACTGCGGCAATTGCAGGTATTGTTATCGCCATCTCGGGGGGATCACGTTACAGTGTTTCAGGCCCCACGGCCGCTTTTGTAGTGATCCTATATCCAGTGTCTCAACAATTTGGCATAAGTGGTTTACTGGTTGCGACACTTATGTCGGGGCTTATCTTACTGGCAATGGGTTTTGCCCGCTTCGGGAAATTTATCGAATATATTCCTGTTTCTGTCACATTGGGATTTACTTCAGGGATCGCTATCACCATTGCCACAATGCAGATTAAAGATTTTTTTGGCCTGCAATTGGCGCACGTGCCCGAAAACTATGTTGATAAAGTCATTGCATTAGCTAATGCCTTACCAACCTTACAATATAGCGATACATTAATTGGTCTTGTTACCTTATTAATCCTAATTTATTGGCCAAAACTTGGCTTAAAGTTACCCGGTCACTTACCAGCGTTGGTCGCAGGTACTTTAGTCATGTGGTGTTTATCACTGTTTGATAAGCAAGTGGCTACTATTGGTTCGCAATTTAGTTATTTATTACCTGATGGCACTGAGGGTAACGGTATCCCTCCCATTTTACCTCAATTTGTTCTACCGTGGGAGCTTCCTGGTAGTGCACCAATTAGCTGGTCAATGATTACGGCTTTAATGCCAGCCGCTTTTTCTATGGCCGTTTTAGGGGCTATTGAATCACTACTTTGCGCTGTCGTACTTGATAATATGACAGGTAAAAAACATCATTCAAATAGTGAACTGATCGGCCAAGGTTTTGGTAATATCGCTGCACCATTTTTTGGTGGGATCACAGCAACAGCAGCTATTGCACGCTCAGCGGCTAACGTTCGTGCAGGAGCAACCTCACCCGTATCAGCTATCATCCATTCACTGCTAGTACTACTTACATTACTGGTATTGGCACCAATGCTTTCCTATCTGCCTCTTGCTGCGATGTCATCACTGTTGTTAATGGTCGCTTGGAATATGAGCGCCGCACGTAAAGTTATCGACCTGATACGTCGCGCCCCTAAAGACGACATCATTGTTCTACTGCTTTGTATGTCTCTGACTGTGTTATTTGATATGGTGATTGCAATTACTGTCGGTATCGTTTTAGCATCATTGCTATTTATGCGCCGCATAGCCAACATGACACGAATTAGTGAGTTAGCAGCAACGGATGAGACGAAAAGTCGATTGGTCGTACGCGTAAATGGTCCTCTGTTCTTTGCTGCCGCAGAACGCATATTTGATGAGTTAAGGATCAAAAGTGAAGGTTACGAAACGATCGTTATGCAATGGGATGCTGTCCCTGTTCTCGATGCGGGTGGCTTAGAAGCATTTCAAAAATTTATCGATACCGTAAAAAAAGACACGCATATTGTTGTGTGTGATATTCCATTCCAGCCTTTAAAAACCTTGGCTCGCGCACGTGTGACACCAATTGAAGGCACATTAAGTTTCTATAATTCGATAGATAAAGCTCTTGAAGAGCTTGATTCTGAATAAATAAAATTAGCCGCTATCAGATACCCGAGTAGCGGCTAATTTTTTATTTCAAATTACTGAGATCGGCGGCCATTGCTGTGGAGTGTGTAACACCCTTAACATAATGATATTACTTTTCAATTGAACATAAATAATGACATAGTGGTGATTAATCACCAATTCCCTCATACCTTTTACTTGTCCTGTTCGCCCCATATCTGGAAAAAATAATAGTTGTAAAGCCTTGGTTGCTACTTCATTTTTTATTTGTTGTGCTGATTGAGGATTTTTATCAGCAATAAAACTAACAATATTCAATCAGTCTTGTTGGGCGTCTCCATGCCACATTAATTTATTCTAGTCTGAATATTTATATTTTAGACGCAGCTACAGGAGCTACAATGCAGAGCCTTGTCCACCATGAGACAGTAGATACTGATATAGACTATTCATGCCTAACCAACGGTTTGAGCACCACTCTGGTGCTAATAGTGTCGGACGTCGAGCACTAGCACATATACGATGATAAATAATTTCAGATGGAGTATGGCGGATCATTTCGCCAGCTATTGAGGTGTAATCCGCCAATGTGATCGGTTGAAGACGTCCAACTTGCCAACTTTTAGCCATTATGCTGCCACCAACAATGTGTAAAGGATGCAACTTAATGCCATCTGTTCCACATTCAAGGACTTTATCGAGTGTTTGCATATTCATTAATTGGTCTTCGTTAGGTAATCCACAAATAAGATGGGTACACACCTTCAATCCCAATTGTCGTGCTTTACTCGCTGTTTGCTGATACGACGAAAAATTATGCCCTCGGTTAATACGATGCAGTGTTCTATCATGGGCACTTTGTAAACCTAGCTCCAACCATATTTCATAACCGCGCTCACGATAGCTGCTCAATAGCGATAAAACCTCTTCAGGGACACAGTCGGGACGCGTTCCAACACATAATCCAACAATGTCAGCCTGTTTAAGAGCTTCTTCATAGAGCTCTTTTAATATGCATACCTCTGCATAAGTACTCGTATAGGCTTGAAAATAAGCAAGATAGCGATTAGCACGGGTAATTTTAGTCACTTGTCCACGAATTTGTTCGCTAATGGATAGAGACGATTGGGTTTCATCAGAAAAAGAAGACACATTACAAAATGTACAACCACCGCGACCAAGAGTGCCATCCCGATTAGGGCAATTGAAACCGCCATGAAGGGTAATTTTATGAATTTTCTCACCATAACGGCGCTGCAGATCAGCGCCGAACATGTTGACAACTTGATTGAGTTGCATACCAAATAGTGATTAACGGCTAGTATCTAACTCAGGAAAACTTTTAACAAGCGCATCAATGGCTTGAACTTGCTGCAAGAATGGCTCTAGTTTATTCAAAGGTAAAGCTGACGGGCCATCACAACGCGCGTTATCTGGGTCTGGATGAGCTTCAAGGAACAGCCCAGCTAGGCCAACAGCCATACCCGCCCTTGCCAATTCAGCAACTTGAGCACGACGACCACCAGAGGCAGCACCAAATGGATCACGACATTGCAATGAATGAGTAACATCAAAAATAACTGGGCAACCTTTAGAGGCCTGCATCATGACATTAAAGCCAAGCATATCAACCACTAAATTATCATAACCAAAGTTCGCGCCACGGTCACACAGGATAATTTTATCGTTGCCACCTTCAATAAATTTTTCAACGATATTCCCCATTTGCCCTGGGCTGATAAATTGTGGTTTTTTAATATTGATAACAGCATCCGTTTTAGCCATTGCTGCAACCAAATCGGTTTGACGTGCCAAAAATGCAGGTAATTGAATTACATCCACGACTTCAGCAACGGGTTGAGCTTGTGATGGTTCATGAACATCAGTAATAATTTTTACGCCAAAGGTTTTTTTCAATTCTTCAAAAATTTTCATTCCTTCATCAAGGCCTGGGCCACGATATGAATGAATTGATGAACGGTTAGCTTTATCAAACGATGCTTTAAATACGTAAGGAATGCCTAATTTTTGAGTCACAGTTACATAGTGCTCACACACCTTCATTGCCATATCACGTGATTCAAGAACGTTCATCCCACCAAAAAGAACAAAAGGGAGATTATTAGCGACTTGGATATCACCAATACTGACCATTTTCTGTTGCATGCTCTTACCTTTTATATCGAGACAGTTTTCTGTCTATACAATAAATTAATGTAACACTACAGGAAGATTATCTAATGAATATATCTGAATTTTAATCATTTCAGAAACAGGATCTTCTGGGCAATGTTCAATAAAGTAGTTTAAATCATTCAACGCAACATGATTACAATCTAAATGTGCGAGGATTAACCCACGATCACGGATTTCATAAGGGTCTTCAGGATCTAACGCCAGTAATGTTTCACAAACCCTTAGTGCCAATTCCATCTTTTTTTCTTCCATCAATGATGCTTTCAGCGTGTCAAATAATTTACGAATAATCACACTGTTTTCCGCAACATCAAGTTGATCGTCATCAAGGTCAGAGTATGGATCGACTGTTCCTTTAAGCCAAAGATTTAATGTATGCCACGATAACGTTTCACCATTAACTGGGTTTATGAACCATTGAGAACCATCATTTTTTTGTGCCAGCAAAAGTAGCTGGGTTGGAAACACCGCTGGCTCTATAGCAATATCAAGTTTCTCGGCGATATATAGGAATATTGAGCCTAATGAGACGGGTGTACCTCGTTTTGAGGCCAAAACCTTATCTAACCAAAGCATATCAGATAAAGCATAAATACCATCTGCTCCACCAAAGCGCCACTGCTGATAAAAAAGGCACAGCAACTGATTTATCTTGCTTTCATTATCAGCCTGTAAATCGATAACCGCTTTAGCTGTCTCTACTAAGCTATCTAACTGAGCTTGAACCTGCATCAGAGGAAAATCTACACGAACGTTTTGCGAGACCATCATAATACCTTCACTTAAAGGTATTTTATTGAATTCAATATTTTTTATGGTTTTCATCACTCTTCCACTGCTTTATTCCACTGCCCAAGCGAAATTCTATCTCGGCCGCCATAATCTAGGCAGGTTTCAATATTGCTAAATCCATATTGTTCAAACAGTTTTCGTACCGCTGCACCTTGTTGCCATCCATGTTCAACCAGCAGCCAACCCTTCGGTTTAAGATATCCTTTCGACTTGGAAACAATATGGTCTAAATCTGACAATCCTTGATTATCTGCCACTAATGCAGTCAAAGGCTCAAATCTTACATCGCCTTGCTGTAAATGAACGTCATTTCCATCAATATAAGGTGGATTACTAACAATCATATCAAAATGTTGATTGAAAAGAGCCTTATACCAATCACTTTGCAAAAACTGCACATTATTTATAGCTAAACGCTGTTGATTGCTTTGTGCCAGAGAAACTGCTTCAGGATTGAAATCGATACCGACAACTGTGCTATCCAAACGTTCAGAAGCAAGAGCCAATGCAATTGCCCCTGTCCCTGTCCCTAAATCTAAAATGTGACAAGGCTGTGCTGGCAAACGTATTAAGGCTTGTTCAACAAGACATTCAGTGTCAGGACGAGGGATAAGTGTTGCAGGTGAGACAAATAATGGCAAAGACCAAAATTCACGTTCACCAATGATGTAAGCAATGGGTTCACCTTGCTCTCGGCGTTGCAACAAAGATTCTAAGTGATCTTGCTCTACGAGTTTTAACTCTGTCTCCGCAAATGCAAAAATAAATGTTCGCGTTTGCCTAGTGACGTGTTGCAATAAAATCTCTGCGTCTCGTTTAGCACTGTCGCTATTTGACAGCCTAGCAACAGCTAGGCTCACCCATTCACCATACTGCATTAGTCTTGCTCAGATAATGCAGAAAGTTGGTCAGCTTGATATTCGTTAATAATTGGCTGAATTAACGTATCTAGTTTTCCTTCCATGACTTCGTCTAAACGGTATAGGGTTAGGTTAATTCGATGATCCGTTACCCTACCTTGAGGAAAGTTATAAGTACGGATACGATCAGAACGATCTCCAGAACCTAATAAATTACGACGCTCCGAAGCTTCTGCGGCTTGACGTTTATCCATTTCAGCTTGACGAATACGAGCTCCCAACACTGACATCGCTTTAGCTTTGTTTTTGTGCTGTGAACGTTCATCCTGACATTCAACTACAATACCTGTTGGAAGGTGAGTAATACGAATCGCTGAGTCGGTGGTGTTAACGTGCTGTCCACCCGCACCAGAAGAACGGAAAGTATCAATACGCAAGTCAGCAGGACTAATATCAGGTAGTTCAGCTTCAGGTAATTCAGGAAGGATTGCGACCGTACATGCCGATGTATGAATACGCCCTTGCGATTCAGTTTCAGGCACACGTTGAACACGATGACCACCCGATTCAAATTTCAGGCGTCCATAGACACTTTCACCCGATATTTTTGCGATAACTTCTTTATAACCGCCGTGCTCACCATCACTGGTACTCATTAGCTCAACACGCCAACGATTTGCTTCTGCAAAACGGCTATACATACGGAATAGATCTCCCGCAAAAATAGCCGCTTCATCACCACCTGCACCCGCACGAATTTCAAGAAAACAGTTGTATTCGTCATCCGGATCTTTTGGTAATAATAGTAATTGTAACTGCTGCTCTAGCTCTTCATTGCGCGTTTTTGCTTCTTTCAGCTCTTCTTGAGCCATTTCTTTCATTTCAGGATCATCTAGCATCATTTCTGCTGTTTCGATATCCTCTTGAACAGTTCGCCATGCGGTAAAACATTTTGCGACATCAGTCAGTTGAGCATACTCTTTTGATAGGGCGCGAAAACGCCCCTGATCAGCAATCACACCTGCATCGGCAAGGTGTGCTTGAATTTCTTCATAGCGTTCCTGTAATGCTTCCAGTTTTGCGACAATAGAAGGCTTCATTCGTTATATCAGACCCATGATTAAAATGTGGTTATTGATGGTTCAGCCCTAAGCTGTCCCTAAGTAGATTCAGGCGCTCCACATCACCATCTCCAGCAGCTTGCTGTAAAGACTTTGTCGGTGCGTGGATCAAGCGATTGGTCAATTGTTGGGTAAGTTGCGTAATAACTTGTTCAGGATCTGCACCCTGACTAATTGCCGCGAGTGCTTTTTCTGTCATACCCGCGCGGATTGCCTCTGCTTGCGCTCTGTAATCGCGAATTGTAGACACTGCTGCTTGCGAGCGCAACCAATCCATGAAATGGCTGCTTTCTTGTTCAACAATAAATTCAGCTTCGACAGCAGCAGCTTTACGTTGTGCTAAGTTTTGCTGAATAATGGATTCAAGATCATCAACGGTGTACAAATAAACATCTCGTAATTTTTCAACATCTTCCTCGATATCACGAGGAACTGCGATATCAATTAGTAACATTGGTTTATTACGGCGTACTTTCATCGCTCGCTCCACCATACCTTTACCAATAATAGGTAATGGGCTAGCCGTCGAGCTGATCACAATATCTGCTTGCGCTAAACGCGTATCAATATCAGAGAGTGTGATCACTTCAGCGTTAACTTCACTGGCTAATAATTGAGCGCGCTCGCGAGTACGATTGGCAATCATCATGCGCTGTACGCCATGCTCACGTAAATGGCGGGCCACTAATTCAATCGTTTCCCCTGCTCCCACCAGCAGTATATTCAAATGTTTAAGTGATTCGAAAATTTGCCTTGCTAGTGTACATGCGGCAAAGGCCACAGAGACAGCATTAGCGCCGATTTCAGTTTCAGTACGAACACGCTTAGCCACTGAAAATGACTTTTGAAATAAACGCTCTAGCTCACTGGAGAGTGAATGATTATCTTGAGAAAGTGCAAAGGCTTTTTTGACTTGCCCAAGAATTTGGGGTTCGCCAAGCACTAATGAGTCTAACCCACTAGCAACACGCATTAAATGGCTAACGGCTTGATCACCCTCATGCCAATACAAGCTAGGCTTTAAATCTTTGTCAGTGATATTATGAAATTCACATAGCCATGCAATCAACTGTTCTTGCGCCTGCTCTTGCGATTCCAAGCTAAGGTACAGCTCTGTTCTATTACACGTCGACAGCACAACACCACCGCTAACTTGAGGCTGTTGTAATAACTGCTCAAGTGCATGGTCTATTTTTTCTGGTCCAAAAGTGACCCTCTCACGCAGAGCCACTGGTGCCGTTTTATGGTTGATGCCTAAGGCTAATAGGGTCATTGTGCTTAATTACATTGCTCACATTGCTAATTAATTATTCAACAGTAATCATATTACCGTGATTTGTTTACCTACTATTGTAGATGATCCGAGCCGCGCTTTCTACGCCCTGCTAATAATCAAAGATTATAAAGATGATCAAGGCCAGATTTTGGCGGAGAAAATTGATGGCTATTTCATCACATACCTTATTGTTATTATAAAGTTTACATCGCATAAGCTTACAAATGTACTCTTTATTTTATTATATATAATAAGGTATTCCCTATATCAATAATAATAGGTATCTAAAATGCAATAATTTGGATCGTAACGCAAACCGTAGTTATAGCTAATTGTATAGATAGGCAAATCAGCCTCAATCTGATTGATAATTTAGCGTTTTTCGCGCACTATTTTATTCAGTTTACCCTGTTTTCACTATTATCATTGCTAATGAAGACGTTTTCTTCACTGACAATAACAGGTTACACTTCGGTTTGGGCCTAGGTTTTGATAGGCCACCATTTATTTTCACTAAATGATTTTTGAGAGTCGCTATGCAACTGTTCACTACTTGGGCTACTTATCGCTCTATCACAACACGGGGTTTGTGGCGTTTACTGCCGCTGTCGTGTTTATTGCTAACCGCATGTGTCTTCAACAAACAAACAACAACAGGAACTGGCTCAGCATCCGACCCTCAATGGAAAACACATTTACAAGAACTTAATGCCCTACGAGATTATCAAACACGTGGCTCGTTTGTTTATAACGGCGGGGAAACCAAAACTTACGCTAAATTTTTCTGGCAACAATATACGCCTGAAAAATACCGTCTATTATTAACTAACCCATTGGGTAGCCGCGAATTAGAATTAACAGTCGAACCTGATTTAGCTCGCCTTACGACTAAAGATGGGCAAACTCACATGAGTGACGTACCTTCAGAGTTGATTTATCAACTCACTGGAATGGAGATCCCTCTTGATGACCTCACCGCATGGCTAACAGGCTCCCCGGGACGTGCAACTGAGTTTGAACTTGATGAAAACCATTTACTGAAATCAATAACGTTCCAACAAAATGGTGAAACGTGGCAACTCAACTATCTTTCTTATGATAAAAGTACTTCGCCAATGTTGCCAAGTAACCTAGAGTTACGCCAAGGTTCACGACTGATTAAACTCAAAATGGATAGTTGGACGCTACAGAAATGACTTTGACATGGCCCTCGCCCGCAAAATTAAATCTATTTCTTTACATCACAGGTCGTAGAGCTGATGGGTATCATGAACTACAAACGCTATTTCAATTTCTAGATTATGGCGATGAAATAACCATCTCAACCCGAACTGATAACCAAATCAATTTACTGACGCATATGGAAGGCGTCGAGCCCGAACAAAATTTAATCGTTAGGGCAGCCAAATTGTTACAACACTACTGCCACGAAATACTTAAACTCACACACCCCCTAGGCGCGGATATTACTATTCATAAAATTTTACCTATGGGAGGAGGTATCGGTGGCGGTTCTTCAAATGCGGCTACTGTGTTAGTCGCATTAAATGAACATTGGGGGACTCAAATTTCTGATGATGTGTTAGCCGATCTAGGTAAAAGCTTAGGTGCAGATGTGCCAGTGTTTGTTCGTGGTCATGCCGCTTTTGCCGAAGGAATTGGTGAAATTTTGACACCAGCGTCACCTAAAGAGAAATGGTATTTGGTCGCTCATCCCGGAATTGAAATCTCAACCCCGATGATCTTCACAGATCCGCAATTAAATAGAAATTCTCCAAAACGCTCACTAGCCGCATTATTACTGGCTCCGTACGCAAATGATTGCGAAACAATTGCAAGAAAACGTTTTCGTGAGGTTGAACAGCTCGTTTCTTGGCTGTTACAATATGCACCGTCTCGCCTAACAGGAACAGGTGCGTGTGTTTTTTCTGAATTTGAAACACAGGCTGCTGCCTTGCAGGTGTTAAATAAAGCCCCATCGTGGGTGCAAGGTTTCGTCGCTCAAGGGGTGAACGAATCACCATTGCACAGATTCCGCGCTGGGATAACCCGTGTATTGCACCAATAATCACGACTTAATCGTTTTATTGGTCAACAATATCTCTCTGGACGCAAGCCTGAGGTTTTTCTCGTGCCCGATATGAAGCTTTTTGCTGGTAACGCTACACCGGAACTAGCACAACGTGTTGCTAACCGCCTTTACACTAATCTTGGAGACGCGGCTGTTGGTCGTTTTAGCGACGGCGAAGTCAGTGTTCAAATTAATGAAAATGTCCGCGGTGGTGATATCTTTATCATCCAGTCAACTTGTGCACCAACCAATGATAACCTGATGGAACTGGTTGTTATGGTCGATGCGCTACGCCGTGCATCTGCTGGTCGTATTACCGCTGTTATTCCTTACTTCGGTTATGCAAGACAGGATCGTCGCGTACGTTCTGCCCGTGTACCAATCACCGCTAAAGTTGTTGCCGATTTTCTGTCCAGTGTTGGTGTTGACCGTGTTCTCACTGTTGACCTACACGCAGAGCAGATCCAGGGCTTCTTTGATGTTCCTGTTGATAACGTGTTCGGTAGCCCTATCCTTCTGGAAGATATGTTACAGAAAGACTTGGAAAACCCAATCGTTGTATCTCCAGACATCGGCGGCGTCGTACGTGCTAGAGCAATTGCGAAACTGTTAAATGACACTGATATGGCTATCATCGACAAACGTCGCCCTCGCGCAAACGTTTCTCAAGTCATGCACATTATCGGTGACGTTTCTGGTCGTGACTGCATTTTAGTCGACGATATGATAGATACTGGTGGCACGCTGTGTAAAGCAGCTGAAGCATTGAAAGAGCGTGGAGCTAAACGCGTATTCGCTTACGCAACTCACCCTATTTTCTCTGGCAACGCTGTAGACAACATCAAAAATTCAGTGATTGATGAAGTCATTGTTTGTGACACAATTCCTCTTTCTCCTGAAATCAAGGCATTGAACAAAGTTCGTACGCTGACGCTTTCAGGCATGCTGGCAGAAGCGATTCGCCGCATTAGTAATGAAGAGTCAATTTCTGCGATGTTCGAACACTAAGAATGACTTAACGGGGTATTATTACCCCGTTTTTTCTATGTGTTTAGACAATTTAAGAAATGTCATAACATTTAAGTAGCGCCCCTACCGTTGTTCATCAACCGTAGGGGCTTTATTTATCACCACGTTTACGTCCATATTTATGCTAAACATAAGGCAAAATAATAAAGGCACTAAAATCAGCACCTTTATGACATTTTTCTTTAAAGTTAAGGGACTCTAAAATAGACGTAAGCCCTATCCACTATGGGTAACGGTGATTATCATGCTTTGAGTCATGATAGTGTTTTATCAACCAGTAGCGGTCTGCCACTTTATCTCTGCCGCCCAATCTTGCGCCGGCAAGCCAAATCATTGCACCGACGAAGATCCCAAATAGTGACCCCATCGTGATCATATCTGGCAAATTAAGGCTAAAAACATGAGAAGATAAATTAACCGCTAAGCTCCCAATCATCGCAATTAACCCTAAAACCATCAAAATATTACCTACTAAAACAGCCGTTTTACGTTTCATATCTACCTCCCATGTCAGTAGACTGATAAGCAAAGCCAGTATTAAATATTCGGAAAATATATATCTTTATGCCTTTATTATAGTGCAATAAGTAAAATTGTTTGCGATGGGTATCACAGGGTGAGACTTTTTCTATTATTTCTGTACAAAAGATGCTTTTTTTAAAAGAATTTTTCCCGAATTATTTTCTTTGTAACTAACTTACCCATAGGCTTAATTCAATTTTGCACATTTAACCCTTCACGGGGTAAACTAGACCTAATTTTTGACTTAACTGACAGTGAATTCTTAGCCGTGAGCAAAATAAAATTAATTGTTGGCCTTGCCAACCCTGGGGCTGAGTATGCCCAAACTCGTCATAATGCAGGTGCATGGTATGTTGATTTACTTGCTGATCGCCATAACCAACCTCTAAAAGAAGAGCCTAAATTTTTTGGTTATACCGCACGAATTAACCTTAATGGCAATGATGTTCGATTATTAGTACCAACAACCTTTATGAATTTAAGCGGTAAGTCAGTATTGGCCATCGCTAGTTTCTATCGTATTAATCCTGATGAAATTTTAGTCGCCCACGATGAATTAGATTTACCACCCGGCGTTGCTAAAATGAAATTGGGTGGTAGTAATGGTGGCCACAACGGCCTGAAAGATATCCAAAACAAATTTAGCAATAACCCTAACTTTTATCGCTTACGTATCGGTATTGGTCATCCAGGAGATAGAAATAAAGTGGTTGGCTTTGTGCTCGGTAAACCGCCTGTTTCAGAGCAAAAGCTGATCGATGAAGCTATCGATGAATCATTAAGATGTACCGATATTCTACTCAATGATGGAATAGAAAAGGCAATGAATCGCCTGCATAGCTTTAAAGCTACCGCTTAATTAGAAGCAGATAAAAGAGTTCATTTCGTTAAAATCAACTTTTTGTGTATAATCAGCGCCAATTTTCTAACATTTAGGGCAGCACTCGCCTGCCCCTTGTGATTTTAAGGTGAGAAACATATGGGTTTTAAATGCGGTATCGTTGGTCTGCCTAACGTGGGTAAATCTACACTGTTTAATGCATTGACCAAAGCCGGCATCGAAGCAGCCAACTTCCCTTTCTGTACGATTGAGCCGAATACGGGTGTTGTGCCAATGCCAGACCCACGTCTTGAACAATTGGCTGAAATTGTCAAACCACAGCGTATTTTGCCTACCACAATGGAATTTGTTGATATTGCAGGTTTGGTAAAAGGGGCATCTAAAGGTGAAGGTTTAGGTAACCAATTCCTAACGAATATCCGTGAAACTGAAGCTATCGGTCATGTGGTTCGTTGCTTTGAAAACGACAACATTATCCACGTAGCAGGCCAAGTAAATCCAGCTGAAGATATCGAAGTTATCAACACTGAGCTAGCATTGGCTGACCTTGATACTTGTGAACGCGCTATTCATCGTGTTCAAAAACGCGCAAAAGGCGGTGATAAAGATGCTAAGGCAGAGTTAGAAGCATTACAAAAATGCTTACCGCACCTTGAACAAGCAGGCATGTTGCGTACTTTAGATCTCAGCCCTGAAGAAAAAGCTGTGATCCGCTATTTAAGCTTCCTGACATTAAAACCCACTATGTACATTGCTAACGTCAATGAGGATGGTTTCGAAAATAACCCATTCTTAGATATGGTGTACAAAATTGCAGAAGCAGAAGGTTCTGTTGTCGTTCCTGTATGTGCCGCTATCGAATCTGATATCGCAGAACTTGATGATGAAGAACGTGATGAGTTTATGGCAGATTTAGGCATTGAAGAGCCTGGTTTGAACCGTGTTATTCGTGCCGGTTATCAACTGCTTAACTTACAAACTTATTTCACCGCTGGCGTGAAGGAAGTTCGTGCATGGACTATCCCTGTTGGTGCTACAGCACCACAAGCAGCGGGTAAGATCCACACTGATTTTGAAAAAGGCTTCATCCGCGCTCAAACTATCGCGTTTGATGACTTTATCAAATACCGTGGTGAGCAAGGTGCAAAAGAAGCAGGTAAAATGCGCGCTGAAGGTAAAGATTATATTGTTCAAGACGGCGATGTACTTAACTTCTTATTTAATGTGTAAGCCGACTTTTAATTTTTAAGTATCACTTCATAATAAAACAGCATAAAACGTATGATATTCACTGGGTTTTATGCTGTTTTTTGCCATTCTGAGTTTTATAATACTTCGCTATTGATTGGATCTTGATGTAAGTACAATACATATATTTTTTATGAAGATAATCCTCTTTGCTTGCGAACAAATTCGGATTGGAAATAAGAAAAGCATTGTTCAATCTAGAGAGATTGTGGAGTGAAGCTCTTTCCCATAACAACATGAAATCGTTATTGTATGGATTACAAAAGAATAGAAAAAGTTATTTTCGGCGGTTAATACTTAGAAGGTTGAGCTTATTTAGGAAAACTCAACCTTCTGACTTTAATTATTTAAAAATGTCAATAAGGTGAGTTTTGTATTCACGAATATACTTTTCAACATCCGTTTCTTTGATTACATCATTAACCATAAAAGTTGGAAATTTTTTCAATCCTAGGAATTGCTGTGATTTGTGAAAGGCAAAATAAACACCATCTACACCACGGCCATCAAAAAAGTTATCAAACTCTTCAAATGCATCAATTGGTGCATTCCAAGTCACTGAAAGCATGTATTTTCTTCCATGCAGTAATCCCCCTGTACCATATTGTTTTTTTGGATCTTGTCGGGTACGTCCATCATTTGCATACAAATAACCATGACCAAGAGTATAAACATCATCCATATACTTTTTTACTGTCCAAGGCATCATCATCCACCAACCTGGCATTTGATAAATTATGGTATCTGCCCAAAGAAATTTTTTAACTTCATCTTCCACGCTGTAGCCTGATTCAATATGCGTTTCTTGAATAGTGTGCCCTAATTCACTTAAGCTATTTTTTGCTACATTATGTAAAGTACGATTGAGTTGGCCGGCAGAATGTGCAAGTGTTTGCCCGCCATTCAGAAGGAGAATTTTCACTTGTATTGCCTTATTTATTAATTGCTAAGTTGTATTTAGGCTAACAAACTAAAATAAAGATAAAAAGCCAAGTCATGCCAATCCATTAGTTACCCACTCGACATACTCAGATTAATATTTCATTAATTAATAGATCACGGTTTTTTTATTAGTTAAAAATAACACCAAAATCACAATTTAAAGTTAAAATAACAATTTCGAGCGATTGTTGATTTTTTAGCAAAAGTCTATTGAATTTATTGCTATTTTTGTCAGTATCATTAGCGCGTATTCTCTATTGCATACAAATTATTAATGAAATCTAAGAGAGATAACATAATGACTATTCCTGTAATCGGCGTTGGTACATTCCGTTTAAAAAATGATGTAGTAATTGATTCAATAAAAAATGCGTTAGATGTTGGTTATCGAGCTATTGATACTGCGCAAATTTATGACAATGAAGCCGCTGTTGGGCAAGCTATTGCTGAAAGTGGTGTTTCTCGAGATGAACTTTATATAACCACAAAAATTTGGATTGAGAATTTAAGTAAAGATAAACTCATCCCTAGTTTGAAAAAAAGCTTAAGTGACTTACAAACTAATTATGTTGACTTAACTCTCGTACACTGGCCATCTCCAAATGATGCTGTTTCTGTAGAAGAGTTTATGCAGGCTTTATTGGAAGCCAAAAAACAAGGATTAACTCGAGAAATTGGTATTTCTAATTTCACCATTCCATTAATGGAAAAAGCAGTTGCCGCAGTTGGCGCAGAAAATATTGCGACAAACCAAATTGAATTATCACCTTACCTACAAAACAAAAAAGTTGTTGAGTGGGCAAAACAACATAATATCCACATTACATCTTATATGACGTTAGCATACGGCAAAGCATTAAAAGATGAAACTATCGCGCGTATTGCACAAAAACACAATGCAACACCCGCTCAAGTTATTTTAGCTTGGGCTATTGGTGAAGGATATTCTGTTATTCCATCATCGACAAAGCGTGAAAACTTATTAAGTAACTTACAAGCAACGCGATTACAGTTAGACAGTGATGACAAAACTGCCATCGCAAAATTAGATTGTAATGATCGCTTAGTTAGCCCTGAAGGTTTGGCGCCAAACTGGGACTAATTGTTTCCAGTATTTTCAGAAGCCATAATTCGTTATGGCTTCTGAATTTCTGAAATATATTGAGTTAAACTATCAATAAAAACGCGAATACGTTGACTAACTACTCGGTCACTGTAATAAACCGCATGAAATGGCAAAGGAATAGTTTGTAACTCTTCTTTTAATACTTCAATAAACTGACCACTTTGAATGTCTTTATTGACCATAAAGTCAGACAAACACGCAATTCCATTGCCAGCTAAGCAAAGCTGCCTTAACGTTTCCCCACTATTTGATGATATTCCATCAGTTACTTCAATTAATTGTCCATCTACAGTTTTAACTGGCCATATATTTAATGAAGCAGGTTCCGTAAAAGTGAGACATGTATGGTTGAAGAGATCTTGAGGCTGTACAGGTTCGCTATATTGCTCAATGTAGTCTGGTGAAGCAATAATCTTACGATAGCTATTAAACAAAGGGCGAGCTCGTAAGCTAGAATCATTGAGCTGTCCAGCACGTATCGCAACATCCACTTTTCGTTCTATTAAATTAACAAAAGTTTCTGATGAAACCAAAGATAAATGAATATCAGGATATTGTTTACGAAAAATAGAAGTGAAAGGAATTAGGATATGCAACACAATTGGTGTTGCTGCATCAATCCGCAATAAACCTTTTGGTGAGTGCTGTGCTTCATATAATTCATTCTCTGCCTCTTGCATTGCCTGTAAAATAACTTTCATCCGTTGAAAATAGAGTTCACCTTCTGTAGTTAAGTCAATTTGTCTAGTTGTACGGTTAAGCAAATTGACACCCAATTTTTCTTCTAACTTTTTGACGATTCGGCTCACAGCTGAATTTGCCAAATTGAGCTTATCCGCTGCTTTACTAAAGCTTTTTTGCTCTACTACTTCAATAAATACATGAGCTTCTTCGGATGTTGCTTTCATAATAGTTTTCTTATTAAAGATAAATGATCAAACAGATGATGGTTTATAGTAGCAAAAATTGAAGTTCAAATGGCATGTAAAGTAACATTGCACATCATTCGATTAAGATATTCATCAATAATAAACCACCATATAATTCATAATATTGTCTCAAGTCTATGCTATTTATTTTTCATTGTGTTTCTTAACAACCTCTATAAATTTGGTGATTAAGATATCATACAAAAAACCTAAGAAGTTTTATTAAGATCCATATCACTATGGGTTCTTTAATATTTCCCTCGACAAAGCATTCCATGCTTGTGCTTTTCGAGTTTGAGAGCCATTTTTTAATGTTGCCAGCGCCAATTCATAGGAAAGCACAGGTTCAATCACAGGGATGATTGCTACCCCATCTGTTCTGGTTTTATTCCACATGCTGCCCGGAAGCAATGTAATGCCAACCCCTGCTCTCACCATGGCGGTGACTAAATCAAGATGACTACTACGACCTGCAATTATCGGTTTCTTACCATAAAGACCACAAGCACTAGTGACTAATTCATTAATTCGGAAATCATCTGAGAAAAAAATAAATGGCTCATTAAGCAGTTCAATAAATTTGACTAAATGACGCTGTGCTAAAGGATGTTGTTCATTAACTAATAACATAAGGCGGTCAGTGGAGAAAACATGTAAATCAAAACGCTCATCATCAAGTGGTAGCATCACCGCGGCAGTTTCCACATCACCATTTAACATCGCATCCATCATTTTTCGCGTCCCTAATTCAATAATTTTTAATTCGACTAAAGGATAGCGTTGACTGAAAGCTAATATGATATCGGCAAAATAAGTTGAAGCGATAACAGGGGGTAATCCCACATGTAAAACCCCTTCTAATGGACCTGATTTTTCCTTTAATGCCTTATTCATTTGGTTGAATTGCTCAAGGATCTGTTTAGCATGGATCAGTAATATTTCCCCTTCATCAGTAAGACTGACGCCATCAACCTCTCTAATTAATAATTTATAACCAAGCTCTTGTTCAAGTTTTTTAATACTTCGGCTGATCGCCGGTTGGGTAACAAATAAACTGTCTGCGGCTCGGCTAAATCCATTGAATTGCACAACTTCAACAAAATAACGCAGTGAACGCACATCCATATCTTATCCCGCTATAAATTTTAGTTATAGATAGAATAATTATAAATAATTTCCTTACAAGTAATATTCACGCTAAAACTAATAATAACTAGAATTATTAACCGTTGAATTATTAGAGGTGATATAATGAAGACAGTTATTGAGCACGTTTTAGCCTGTTTATATGATATTGGGATCCATGACGTTTTTGGTGTGGCCGGAGACTATGCATTTCCCATAGAAGACGCTATCTGTGAAAGCGAAAACATGCGTTGGATCGGCAACTGTAATGAACTCAATGCCTCATACGCCGCAGATGGCTATGCACGAATTAAAGGTTGCGCCGCACTATCAACAACTTTTGGTGTGGGTGAATTAAGTGCTTTAAATGGTATTGCTGGTTCATACGCAGAACACTTGCCAATATTCCATTTAGTGGGGATGCCAGCAAGTGGAGTACAAAAAAATCATAGACTTGTTCATCATACACTCGGCAACGGTAACTTTGATGTGTTTTATAAAATGAGCCAACATATCAGTTGTGCGCACGCAATCCTAACACCAGAAAACTGCATCGCCGAAACCAAACGTTTAATTACTACCGCGCTTAATGAACGTCGTCCTGTTTATATCGGGATCCCCTCTGATTATGCGGTTATGCCTGTTGTTACTGATAAAAATACTGATGCTATAACTATGCATAAAAGTAATAGCGAGTCATTATCAGCAGCCGTTACTGCTATTCTAGAAAAACTAAATTCAAGCAAAAAAGCCTGCCTAATCCCTGGGATCCTAAGTGCTCGTTTAGGCTATGCCAATGATGTTCAAAAAATTATAGATAAAACAGGGCTCCCATACGCCACTATGTTTATGGATAAAAGTATAGTTAGCGAATCAAATGCAACCTATATGGGTATCTATAACGGGAAATTGATGAATCCAAAAGTAGGCGAATTTGTTGAAAGCTGTGATTGTATTATAGGGATTGGTGCCGAATTGACTGATTTTAACTCAGGTAGTTTTACTGCAACAATCCAACCTGAAAATCGCATTAATATTCTTGCGGATCATGTCAAAGTCGGTTCTGCCGTTTATCCACAAGTTTATATGAAAGATATATTGGAACAGTTAAAACAACATGCCCCTTCTTTGCAACACCAAGGTATTAAAGCCGAAGGACTTGGCGAGCCAATTCAGGGAGATGATGGAAAAATTACCGCAACCTATCTCTATCCTAGACTTGAAAAAATGTTTCGAGAAGACGATATAATTATCGCTGAAACAGGCACCGCTTCTATGGGACTGGGTTTCGCACGACTCCCTCGTAACGCTCAATTTCACAACCAAACGCTATGGGGTTCAATTGGTTGGGCGACCCCTGCTGCTTTTGGTGCCGCCATTGCAGCTCCTAACCGCCGAGTTATCCTAATTACGGGTGAAGGTTCACATCAACTCACAGCTCAAGAAATTAGTCAGTTCGCTCGTTTCGGGTTAAAACCCATTGTTTTAGTACTAAACAATGATGGCTATTTAATTGAAAGATTACTATGTAACAACCCTGAAGCTTATTATAACGACTTGCCAAAATGGAACTATGCGCAATTGCCTGAGGCACTTGGTTGCCAAGATTGGCACTGCGTACAAGTCACTACCTGTGATGAATTAAATACTGCAATAACCATTGCTGAATCAATAGATACTGCATCCTATATTGAAATCGTTATGGACAGATACGCAGCATCTGAGCTAGCACAAAAACTCGGTAAATCGAGAGGATCACTGTATTCATTTTAAATAATCCGCGTTAAGCCATTGGGAGCAATCACACATCGCCACCAATGGCTTTACTTAAATAATTTACATAACTTACTCAAATACTATGCCAACATCATTTCTTGATGCTGTCAGTATTTTTGAAACAATTATTGCCAATTCAAGTAGCTCATGGCACTTTACAAATTGTTTAGAGGCGATTTGATCACGAAAAAATGCAAACTCAAAAATCATAAAGTTTGTATGTTCATTTTGGCTTACTTTTGTCACTTGACCATCAATACAAGCTTCCACTGACTGGCAAAGGCTTGGAGCACCTTCTACACGTATATAACCTTTTGTCCCTTGAATAATGAAATAACCTGGACTTGCTGAATCTTTCGCGCCAGTGCACGTCGCAACAGTTGTACCAAATTGGCATGTAACGACCCCCGACGTATCGATGCCATTATGCCCTTTATTACAAATGTAATGACGACTATCAGGCTCTCCCATCAGTGCAGTTAATACATAAATATTATAAAGATTAATATCATACAGAGCACCACCAGCTTGCTTTGGATCGAATGCCGCATGAACATTACCCAGTAAATAATCATCATATCGGCTAGAATATTGTGAATAGTTACCTTGGATCACTTTGATATCACCAATTTTTTCCATATTTTGTTGTATAAATTGGAAGCCTGGGGTGTGTATCGCAGTAATCGCTTCAAATAGATAAAGCCCTCGCTGATGAGATAATAGGACAAGTTCTTGTAGCTGCTGCCATTGTGGAGTAAACGGCTTTTCACAAATAACATGTTTATCAGCCATCAATGCCTTGTATGTATAGTCATAATGCAAATGATTAGGTAAACCAATATAGACCACCTCAATTTGAGGGTCTCGCAGTAACTCTTCATAGTCGCTATACAATTTATTAATGCTAAATTGCTGGCAGATTGACTTACCTTTTTCAATACTTGATGCTCTGACACATAACGCAACGACTTCTATATCTTGCACTTGTGTTAACGCATCAAGTGCAGACATAATAATTTTCCCGGAACCTATGAGTGCTATTTTCATTGGAGTTACCTATTAGTACATGGTCGCTATCATTAAAAGGCTTTAGTGATCGACATCATGCTATATCCGGAAAAAAAAGTCATAATTTATCACCAGCTTCCCGATGCGCCGCCCCCGCCACTAGAGCCACCGCCGCCGCCACTCGATGAGGAGCTAGATGAACTACTCGATGAACTGCTAGATGAGCTGCTATACGAACCTGAATAATCCGATTCACGCCTTGATGAACTAGATGAATATAACGATTTTGTATGAACAATGTCATATCCTGCAATCAAAGCCCATTCCTTTTTCTGACGCCTTGCTATAGGTATAGCCAATCCTAATACTCCCAACAATAGCGGCAATATCAATAAGTTTAAAAAAAGATCCAGAAAAACCATAGCCATCACCGTGATTGGCGTTACTTCTCCATCATAGGCAACCTGAACAAAAAATATTACCAATAATGTTAAAACTATCATCATAGGTGCCATATTCGAAAACGTCGGGAAAAAATATTTGTACTGTAAAAAGTCATTTAATCTCATTAACGTTTTTCGTTTGATTTTGTGGCCTCTAGGCTTGTTCGATTTTTTCGATGAAATTTTATTTTCTTTAGCTTTTTTTATATCTTTATTAATTTTTATTTTTCGTAACCGTGTACCAAATACCAAATTATACATATAACTCAATATGAAAATAGCCAAATAAACACCCATAAAAGGCATTTGAAGTACTTTCAAAAATAACACATTATTCGTCGATTCGATATTTTCAATAGGTTCTCCACTCGCAATTTGAATTGCTGCCTCAATACCTGACTTGATACCTAGATAATAATTTTCAGAACGAAAGTTTGGTGTGATATAATTACGAATAATCCGGCCAGCAATAACAT
The DNA here is from genome assembly GCF_033676985.1 of Providencia sp. PROV236. Lineage (NCBI taxonomy): Bacteria > Pseudomonadati > Pseudomonadota > Gammaproteobacteria > Enterobacterales > Morganellaceae > Providencia > Providencia sp. PROV236. Next base: position 2,490,876 of record NZ_CP096297.1, read on the forward strand.
CGGAAAAAACGCCCTCATATCCATATCCAACTTCAAAACGGACTCTATGGTCATTGATCGCAACAACTAGCAGCAAGCCATTATTTTTCTCTTTGTGGCCAATTCCCCAATGATTAAATGCCCTATTTGAAAATTGTTCTATACTCTCACTTCCCGTTGTAGGTAGTATGTATAATAAAAACTGAGAACCATCACCACGCTCATTTTCAAAATTAATTAATTGTTCATTTAATGCTTGATACTCATTTTTCGTTAATAGCCTAGCGCTATCGATTACCCTTTCAGTTCCCCAATTAGGGAGCTTAATCTCATCTGCTAATGTATTAAACCCCAAAAAAATAAGAATAAACAAAAAATTACGTAACATTAGTTAAAGTCCACCACAGGAACACGTTTTATAGTCTGTTCATCATTCACATTGAAACTTGCTTTTTCTTGATAGCCAAACTGGCTAGCAATAAGGTTGTAAGGAAATTGCCTTATTAACGTATTATATTCACGAACAGCTTTAATATAATTCCCCCTAGCTACTGCAATACGATTCTCAGCACCCTCTAATTGCACCATTAAATCTTGATATAGTGAACTGGCTTGTAATTCAGGATATCTTTCAGACACAGCCAATAAGCGAGATAAGGATTGTCCTAGTGCTTGTTGTGCATTTTGATAAGTGGCCATCTCGTTTGGGTCGGTTAGCTGCTGCGCGCTAACACTTATTCGACCAATTGATGCTCTCGCATTTGTGACCTCTTGCAATACATCTTTTTCATAATTGGAATAGCCTTTTACCGTACTAATCAGATTAGGGATTAAGTCTGCACGCCTCTGATATTGATTTAATACTTCTGAGGCACTTGCAATGACAGCTTCATCATTCTTCTGAATAGTATTATAATTAGAAATAAAAATAGTAGAAATAACTACAATTAATATTAATAACAAAATATAAAAAATACGCATACTTATTCCTTTAAGCTTTAAAGTAAAAAACTAGGATATAATTTTAAATTCTACTGTTCTTTATGAATTATATATCGCTAAGCAGTATTGTTAAATACTCAAAATGATAAAATGACGAATGCAATATAATTAACTCAAAATCATATTGCATGGTCAGAAATTTTATTTTATTCCACTTATGTTTGTTAAAAGGAATTTACACTCCCTTTTAACTATTTTAACAGCCGTACTTTAACCGATTTACCTTTAATCTTACCTTGTTGTAGTTGCTTCCACGCATGACGAGCCACAGATTGTTTTAAAGCAACATAAGCATGCATTGGTTGAATGGTTATTTTACCAATGTCTGCACCATCAAGCCCCATGTCTCCCGTTAGAGCACCTAAAATATCACCGGGACGCATTTTGGCTTTTTTACCCCCATCAATACACAGTGTCGCCATAGTGGCTTCAAGAGGTATGATTGCAATACCAGTAGGGAGCGGCTGCCAATTTAGCTTCATATTTAACATTTCTTCTAAAGCATTAGCTCGCTGAGCTTCTTCAGGCGCACAAAGGCTAATTGCTAATCCACTTTCACCAGCTCGAGCGGTACGACCGATACGGTGGACATGGACTTCAGGATCCCATGACAACTCATAATTAATCACCATTTCTAATGATTTAATATCTAGCCCACGTGCAGCCACATCCGTCGCGACTAAAACACGGCTGCTACCATTAGCAAATTGTATCAATGTTTGATCACGATCGCGCTGTTCCATATCGCCATGTAACACTAAAACACTTTGATGACTGTCAGACAAAGCATCATAAACAGCTTGGCAATCTTTTTTGGTATTGCAAAAAACAACACAAGAAGCGGGTTGTTCTCGGCTCAATAATTTTTGTAATAAATTAATTTTCCCATTACGTGAAACTTCATAGAACTGTTGCTCAACCGCAGGTAATTCATCCACTGAATTGATTTCAATAGTCATTGGATTACGTTGAATTCGCTGGCTTATCGCCGTGATTGCATCAGGCCAAGTTGCTGAAAACAACAATGTTTGCCGCTGAGTGGGTGCATAATCAATGACTTGGTCGATGTCATCAGCGAATCCCATATCCAACATACGGTCGGCTTCATCTAATACTAATGTCTGTAATGCGTCTAGATTAACCGTCTCTTTATTTAAATGATCCAGTAAACGACCCGGTGTCGCAACAATGATGTGAGCTGCATGGATCAATGAATCACGTTGAATACTAAATGGAACGCCACCGCACAATGTAAGTATTTTAATATTCGGCATATAACGCGCTAAACGACGTAGTTCGTTAGCTACTTGATCAGCAAGCTCCCTAGTTGGGCATAATACAAGAGATTGTGTATTAAACTGTTTAGCATCAATATGCTGTAATAACCCGAGCCCAAATGCAGCAGTTTTACCACTCCCTGTTTTTGCTTGTGCACGGACATCTTTTCCGGCAAGGATCAGAGGTAACGCTGCTTCTTGAATAGGCGTCATGGTTAGATAGCCTAGTTCCGTCAGATTAGCGAGTTGCTCCATAGGAAGCGCGTTAAGTTCAGCAAATGAAGTCACAGTGAAAGTTCCGAATAAAATAAGAAAATAAAGCTATTAGCCCATTATGATACTATTCCTTTCCTAGTGTGTCGTGAAAAATTTGTATCTTGTGTTCATTTATTCACCAAGTGGTCTATTCTGAACCAAACATATCTAGGTAATACAGTTCGACACCTATATTTTATTTAAATAATGATAGTTTATTTTCGATGAGTGTTTTTCACTTCAAAAGTGTATTATTTGATATTTTTTAAATTAGAGGATTAATTTAATTGGTATCAATACTTAGTTATAGCGATAAATGTTTAATAGTAAGTTTAAAATATTGTACATAAACAATATCTAATAAATTTTATCATCATAAAGATTAGTAAAATAAATCAATTTAATTCAAGTAATTATATTTTAAATTAAGTATCGACATTACGTGCATCTTGGTTATTATCTTCTATGCTTTTAATTGAGCAGTAATAACACATCGCTATTATGGCAAATAAGGATAGTTTGATTTAACAAGGGGGTTAATATGCAAAAAGATACGATAAAGCTCAGTAAGTTTTTAAGCTATGTTTTACGACATAAACCTGAATCCATAAAGGTCAAATTAGACCCTAATGGCTGGGTTTCTGTCGATACGTTACTCTACCAAGCGAATCAACATGGGTATCCAATAGATCACACCACATTAGAATCTATTGTTGCGACCAATGATAAAAAGCGTTTCAGCTTCTCCACTGATAAAAGTATGATACGAGCGGCACAAGGCCACTCTAGTCAACAAGTCGCAATGGAATTAAGTGAACAGTTTCCACCTCAATATCTTTATCATGGAACAGCTATCCATTTTCTTGAGTCCATTAATCAGCAAGGCTTAATTTCAAAATCACGACATCATGTTCATTTGTCTGATAATGGGTTAACCGCCAAATTAGTTGGCGCTCGCCATGGCCAACCGGTTGTCTTAACCATTGAAGCCAGAAAAATGTTTGAGTCAGGTTATAAATTTTATCTTTCAGATAATCAAGTTTGGCTAACTGATAAGGTGCCATCACAATTTATCTTAGTTTAGCCGCAAAATTTCATGAGCTACCGTCAATTTTGTACAGTAGCTTATACACCTAGCATCATTTAAGTGATAACACCTTGTATTAAGGCATGGTGCGCCTTAAACACAGACTTTTTTAAACGTTTAGGAGGCCATACTCTTGTTACCTAACGATATTCCAAATTATTTAGAGTATAACGGTAAGGCATAAGTCACTTTCACTGTTTCCATCGGAACTTCAGTTTTAATACTTTGGATACTACGAATTTGTGTCAAATGATCCGCATGAAAACGACGATAGGATGCTAGGTCTTCAGTGACAATTCGAATCAAGGCGTCACACTCACCAGCCATCAGATGACATTCAACAACTTCAGGCATTTCTTTGATTTCAGAGACAAACTGATTAATAGTTTGAGCATCCTGTGTTTTAAACCAAATACGCGCAAATAATGATAAACCTGCACCAATTTTACTGCCATCAAGTACTGCAACGTAACGTTTAATCACCCCTGCTTCTTCTAACAATTTTACGCGACGTAAACAAGGTGATGGTGATAAACCAACTTCCTTTGCTAATTCATTATTAGCGATTTTTCCATCGCGTTGCAAAACCTGCAAAATATGGCGATCTAATCCATCTAATTTTATTGGCATTAATTTCCCTTATTTTAATAAATATTGATATTCACTGCCAAATTAAAGTTTATTTTTAGTAAAAAAACAACCTTACATTTCTGCAAAATCGCTATAATTTTTTATCCAAGCTGAGCAAATGAATATCCAATCTAACAACAATATAAGGAGCATACATGGAGCTGCAAACACTAATCCTATTCAGCGCAACAGTCATCCCACTCGTTTGCACACCAGGGCCTGATATTTTATTTATTTCATCTCAAGGCATATCAGGTGGATCCTCCGCTGTTTGGAAAGCAAACCTAGGTATTATTTCCGGTTACATCATGCATGCAATTTTAGCTGCATTAGGTTTAGCCGCAATTGTTGCCGCTTATCCATTATTATTTAATATCATAAAATGGCTGGGAGTCGCTTATGTTAGCTATTTAGCCATCAAAATGATGCTTTCGGCAATGAAACCAGGAAAATTATTAATGTTAAAACCGACTTCACCTAACGCGATTATTGGTAAAGGTTTTTTAACTAGCTTTCTGAACCCTAAAGGGTTGTTGGTATATTTTGCTATTTTGCCTAATTTCATCCACTCAACTGAACAGATTGCAATACAATCAATGATTTTATCCGCAACATTGATTGCCTTATGTATTGTTATTTATGGGGCAATTGGCATGATATTCGCTGCAATGTATAAAAAAGATAACTACAGCGATAAACGACGTCGAGTTACTGATGGCGTGGCTGGTGGTATGTTAACATTAGCTGCGATAGGCCTTGCAGCTAGTTAACAAGGCGTTACCGCTACCCATATTAAAATGCTACTTGCCGTATTTGGTGAAACAATACCTTCACCTATGTCAGGTAGCCACCAACCACCTTGATTGGCATTTAATATTTTGCAGTTTGCCCCTGAAATACTCCATTCACCCGCTAAAATATACACCACACCGGCCTGCCCAATCGGTAAACGCTGCTTTTGAGTGATAACACAGCTTTGCGCAGACCAACGCTCCGTATTAAATTCTAAGTTTAAGAAACGAGCTGGCGATGCCTGTAATTCAAGCTTGATAGAGTCGCAACTCGCTGATTGATAACTATCACCAATATCGTTCAATATATGTTGGCACTGATGTTGATCGATAAGAGATACAGGATCCTTATTGAGGGAAATACTCAGCCGCTCTCCCTCGATATTATGCTTTAAAAAACTTGTATGGGTAATGTGTTCAAGGCTAGCGCGAAGTGAAAAGTCTGATGCAACTGGCCAACAAAATATCTCTGTACTGCTTCCACATCCATCTTGCCATTCTTGGATAGGTAACTCAGTTGCATCAAAACATTTAATCTTCATACCTTCCCCCAAGCAAATATCATCATCAATCATGATATTAAGAGTGGCAAACATGTTTGCTCAGGGCAATGGCTTTACACTTAAAATGTGACTAACCGCGTTTATCAATAATTAAAGAATGACATAAGCGCCCTAATGTCTTCATCGCCTGATCAAGTTGCTCGTTCCATGTAAAAGACGTATTCAGTCTGAAAGCATGATTAAATTGGTCACTCGTTGAAAACATGCTGCCCGGTGCGATGCTGATCCCCTCTTTCAATGCTAATTGGTATAACCGAATCGCATTAAATGGCGGTTCAAATTCAAGCCAAAGGAAATAACCGCCTTTTGGTGTATTCACTTTTACTGAAGACGGCATATATTGTGCGATAGCCCCTAGCATTTGATGTTGGCGCTGCTCCATCGTCTGACGCAATTTTCTTAAATGGCTGTCATAACCACCTTGGGTCAGGTATTCAGCAATAGCTAATTGCGTTGGTACACTCGCCGATACGGTACTCATCATTTGTAGGTGTTGGATCTTCGTCGCATGGCGCCCAGCAGCGACCCAACCAACTCGATAACCCGGCGCTAAGCACTTTGAAAATGAGGAGCAATGAAAAAAGTTACCTTTTACATCGAGCGCTTTCGCTGGAATAGGTTGTTGGCTACCAAAATAGAGCTCACCATAGACATCATCTTCAATCAATGCGATTTGATTTTTATTAAGGATCTCTACTAAACGCTTTTTATTTGCAGGTGGCATCGTACCACCTAATGGATTTTGATAATGCGTCATCAACCAACAGGCTTTTATCGGGTATTTCGCAGCAATATCTTCTAACGCATCTAAATCAATACCAAATAATGGGTCGGTTTTAATCGCGATGGCTTTTAGTTTTAAGCGCTCAATGGCTTGCAATGAACCATAAAAAGCAGGTGATTCAATCACTACCCAGTCACCTGGTTGGGTCACAGATTGTAAACTGAGCACCAAAGATTCCATTGCACCAGCTGTGATCACAATTTCATCAGGCGCAACATGAATACCTTGGCTAGCATAGCGTTGAGCGATATTACGACGTAGCTGCTCATTGCCCGGTGGCAGGTTTGCTGTCGTATTGAATCTGGCTAAACGCCGTGCCACTGAGGCGAGGCTTTTACCTAATTTAGGCTCATCAAGTAGTGCTGGTTCAGGAAATGCAGAACCAAATGGAATAATATCGGGATCTTTACAAGCTTGTAGTACACCAAAAATTGACGCGTTAATTTCTACATTTTCATTTAAATGTAAACCTTTTCCGCCTTTTGCTGCGGCAAAATTGGTATTTCTACGCGCAACGTAGTAGCCTGATTGCGGCCTTGCTGCAATCCAGCCTTGGCTTTCGAGTAATTGGTAAGCCTGCACGACAGTCATCAAGCTTAAACCTGATTGTTTCACACTCTCCCTAAGTGACGGTAATCTATCGCCAACTTGCCAGATATTATCTTCTATCTGTTGACGTATTTGTGCAGCCAGTTGTTCATATCGCGTCATACCCGCCTCAACTGTTATAGTTAATAACTCAAAAATTGTTACTATTATAGTTTATCTTCTCATGTTCTACTTATCCATACATTCACCTGACTTTTTTTAACTATAAGCACAAAACATTTTTACTCCGTTTGCCTTTTCGGCAAATAGCCGCTGCTATTGTTTTTTTGCTAAGGAACAGCACTACACACCTATCAGCGGCAAAAGTGAAATTGTGATGTGCGTACTATCAATTCCAATCAGGGGTCAATATGTTTGGACTAACTGCGCTGGAACTGGCTCGTATACAATTTGCGTTTACGGTCTCGTTCCATATTATTTTCCCGGCAATCACTATCGGTCTTGCCAGTTTTTTGGCAGTGCTAGAAGGCCTATGGCTGAAAACTCGGGATGATGACTATATAAAATTGTTTCATTTCTGGTCAAAAGTCTTCGCTGTCAATTTTGGTATGGGCGTTGTTTCAGGCTTAGTGATGGCATATCAATTTGGCACAAACTGGAGTTTTTTCTCAGATTTTGCGGGCGGTATTACTGGCCCATTGCTCACTTATGAAGTACTGACAGCATTCTTCCTCGAAGCAGGTTTCCTTGGTGTGATGCTTTTTGGTATGCAACGAGTGGGTGAAAAACTCCACTTTTTTGCGACATGTATGGTCGCACTAGGCACAATTATTTCCACTTTTTGGATCCTCGCGTCTAATAGCTTTATGCAAACTCCGCAAGGATTTGAAATCGTTGATAATCGCATCGTGCCTGTTGATTGGCTAGCGGTTATTTTCAATCCATCCTTCCCATATCGCTTGCTTCATATGACAACAGCAGCATTCCTTGCGGCTGCATTTTTTATTGGAGCTTCTGGCGCATGGCATTTACTGAAAGGCAATAAGTCTTCAGCAATGAAGAAAATGTTTTCTATGTCTTTGTGGTTAATTTTAGTTTTAGCACCAATTCAAGCTCTTATTGGTGATGCACATGGATTAAATACCTTAAAGCATCAACCCGTCAAAGTCGCTGCTATGGAAGGACATTGGGAAAATAAACCAGGGGAAGCAACGCCATTAATTTTATTTGGTATTCCAAATATGGAAAAAGAAAAAACCGAATATGCGATTGAAATCCCTTACCTAGCTAGCATCATCTTAACCCATAGTCTTGATAAGCAAGTACCTGCATTAAAAGATTATCCACCAGAAGACAGGCCAAATGTATTTATGGTGTTTTGGTCGTTTCGTGTCATGGTTGGCCTTGGTCTATTGATGATCGCAACAGGGGTATGGGGACTTTGGCTACGCTATCGTAAAAAACTCTACGATTCTAAAACATTCTTACGCTTTGTATTCGTCATGGCACCATCAGGGTTAATTGCCATTCTAGCAGGTTGGTTCACGACAGAAATTGGTCGTCAACCATGGGTCGTATACGGCTTACAACGAACCTCAGATGCTGTGAGTGCTCATGGTGAAATGCATATGAGTATCAGCTTACTCGCTTTTTTTGCCGTCTATGGCGGAGTATTTGGGATCGGGTATATGTACATGATGAAGTTAATTCGTAAAGGTATTCAACAGGAGACAACTCATGGGCATTGATTTACCACTGATTTGGTTTGTCATCATTGTCTTCAGTATTTTGATGTATATCGTGATGGACGGTTTTGATTTAGGAATTGGTATTCTCTACCCAGCCCTAAAAGATAGCCAAGATCGCGACTTAATGATGAACAGTGTTGCCCCCGTCTGGGACGGTAACGAAACTTGGTTAGTGCTAGGTGGAGCCGCGCTTTTTGGTGCATTTCCATTAGCTTATGCGATCGTACTTGATGCGCTATCAATTCCATTAACATTCATGTTACTCGCACTGATTTTTAGAGGTGTCGCATTCGAATTTAGATTCAGAGCGGATGAATCGCATCGAAAACATTGGGATCATGCCTTTATTTGGGGCTCAATCTTTGCCACTTTTGTGCAAGGCGTTGTTGTGGGTGCCTTTATTCAAGGTTTTCATGTCGAGAACCGCGTTTATATGGGCGGGTATTTTGATTGGTTTTCTCCCTTCCCACTATTTTGTGGTTTTGGTTTAGTTATCGCCTATGCACTACTCGCTTGTGGCTGGCTGATTATGAAAACTGAAGGACATTTGCGTAGCACTATGTATCGATTATTACGCCCATTAACACTGATTATGTTAGCCGTTATTGTCGTGATCAGTGCATGGACACCCATACTCAATACCGCCATTTATAGTCGCTGGTTTAGCTTGCCTAACCTTTTCTTCTTCCTACCTGTTCCATTATTAGTGCTAGGTTGTGTTTGGGTTATGTTAAAGAGTGCTAAGCAACAGAAGTCTGACAGTATTCCTTTTCTATCGGCTTTACTGTTAATTTTTCTTGGTTTTACTGGATTAGGTATCAGTGTTTGGCCAAATCTTATTCCGCCTGCAATTAGTTTCCGTGATGCCGCCGGCCCAATGGAAAGTTTAGGTTTTATGCTAGTTGGTGCACTATTTATTATCCCAGTTATATTGGTTTACACCTATTGGAGTTACTATGTCTTCAGAGGAAAAATTACCCCAGAACAAGGCTACCACTGATCAATCTATTGACTCACCGTGGTGGAAAAAAATGGGTTGGATGGCAGTGCTTTGGTTAGGAAGTGTACTGGTATTATTTGCCTTCTCTTCTGTATTTAGACTACTAATGACCGCTGCTGGAATGAAAGTAAAATAGATTTTTACAATATATGCCGTACTAGTTGAACTGGTACGGCATTATTTTTACTCATTATTAAGGAAAAAATGTTTTACTCTCACTTATTTCTATTCTACGAAAGCGTGATATGATAATGATAACAGTTAGCAAATAATAATTTTATCATTATCGTTTATATAAAGGAGCTCGCTAGTGGCTAGTGAAAAACCAGTCGAAAAAAACATATACCGCCCGGCGCCACCACAGCTTATTCAGGTTAAATCCATTACCGATATCAGCCCTTCAATTAGAAGTATCACTTTCACGGGAGAACGACTCCGTGATTACCCTACTCAATGCGAAGGTGGTCACCTCAAAATTTTTATTGCCCCTGATCTAAAAAGTGAACCTGCATTACCTGTATTAACTAAAGATGGCCGCAGCTGGCCCGAAGACAAACCGCGCCCATTTGTGCGAACTTATACCGTACGCGCCATTCGCCCTGAAATAAAAGAAATTGATATTGAGTTTGCGATGCATGATGGCGTAACAGGGCCTGCTTATTTGTTTGCTCGTGATGCACAACCAGGCCATTGGATGGGGATCACAAACCCTGGTGGGCCTGATCCTTTACTGCCACAAACTCAACATTATTTTATGGCTGGAGATTCAAGTTCACTACCTGCCATTGCAGCCCTCCTTGAAAAAATGCCTGCAAACGCTACAGGTCAAGTTGTTTTACGACTCGATAGTCCAGATGATGTGCGCGATCTTCGTAAACCAGCGGGTATTGATGTGACATGGATTTGTGGTGATATCAGCAAGACCGCTGAATTAATTAGTACATTTAAGTCTTGGGATATACCAACAGAAGATGCTTCATTTTGGATTGCAGGCGAAGATCAAATTATTCGTGATTTACGTCGTTATATTCGCCGTGAAAAAGGGTTTGGCCGTGAAAATATTTATGCCATTCCATACTGGCGCTATGGTTATGATGAGGAAGGCTATCATCATGAACGCCATAATGTGATGGATAACCCTGATGATTAATGAGTGATATCAATCGCTGATAGTGGTGGCAAAGCCATCACTATTTTTTCAGCTTCATACCTTTAATTTCCTCAACACCGACTATATCTCATCGAGTTAGTTTTAAACTGCATTGATAATATCCTAATTGTAGAACGAAAATGTTATACAACAATTTACTCACCATACTTCGAGATTGGAGGAATTGGCTCAATAAGCTTTAGCAGACATAACTGCTGTTGCTGTTTTACAGATACGCCGCTACGAAAGGGGAAGTTCTCAACCTACCTTAGATATTATTCGCAGGCTAGCGATTTCGCTCGCAGTGAGTGCCGATGTGTTGGTGTTGATGTTGATATTGATGTTGGATGAATATGAACGTAGGCCGAATGACCAACTGCGTTATCAGTTTTATCAATGATAATAACTTTATCTAATCCCATTATTGGGCACTTAGTAAGCTACAGCTGAAGTTCAGGGGCAAATACTTTAGTATCAGACATATTAATAACTACATTATTAGTCTGTCCTTCATTTATTATCTTACCCCTTACTTCTGTCCAGATACCCGTTTGTCTATCCACCGATTGATAGTCGCAGTGCATTTCGGTTTTGTTGGCATTCAGCGAAACAGTAGTATTCACCCCAGTTCCTATACTGCCAGAAACGCTGCCACTCTGTTGCTTCGAATCATATTTATCCGTCGCTTGCTGGCTCGATAAGGTTAAATCACCGCCCACATTAGCTTTCACGCTCTCGCCACTGACTTGAGCGCCTGTTAGCGTGGTATCTTTCCCGCTATTGAGCGTCAGTTGTTTACCCGCATTCACTTCGGTATCGGTGTAGAACTGGCTGTTACCTTTTTCAAAACCATTGCCTTTGTTTGCACTCGCATTCACGTTCCAACCGCCAGTGCTAATACCCGCGCCAATTGAACAGCCTTTGCTTTCGTTTTTACCATCCACGGTTTGCGTATTGATAGCACTAGTCAGGTTAATATCATTTTTCGCGGTCAAAGTAATATCTTTACCCGCATCTATTTGGCTGCCTTGTACCGTAAATTACCTTGGCTACCCTCTTTTTTACCTGTCGCCGTGAGGTTTATATTATCGCTAGCGCTCAAGTTACTGCCTGATGCGGTATTTTGCTCTGTCTTAGTGATTGATTTTGATGAGCTAGTGCCATAAGACACGTTTACACCAAAGGCATCAGTAACACTACCGCCTTCTTTAATCCCAGCTAATTCACCTGCTTGCTTGGCTTGAACACCTTGTAAACCAGCCTTCATCCCTTTAAGTGCAGCTAATTGACCGTCATCTTCTTCTTTCGCTGATTTAGCCGTCTGCACCATACCATCTAACAAACTACCCGCGGTACCGCCTAGCGATACAGTCAAACCACTTGATTTAGTTTCTACCGTTGTAATATCTGTACGGCTATTTTCAGCTGCACTGATATTGACATCGCTACCTGTAACATTGATATCTTTTGCTGCAATAATATCACTACCATGAATATTAGTAGCTCCACCAGCAGTTAAGTTCACATCACCTGCGGTACTACCAATCACGCTTCCTTTTTTCAGGTTGCTTTCGCTGTCAGTGGTAACCTTTTGTGAATTTGAACCAACCGTGAAGCCTAAGCCCCCGGTGCTCATCAACCCTGACTTGGTCGTTTTCGACATGTGGGTTTCATGTAACGCTTCGTCCGAGGTCGTGACATTCAGTTGATTTTCGGCATTAACACTAACATCATTTGTTCCAAGCACATTACTGCCAGCAATATTGACGTTATTTCCTGCCTGCATATCCACACTATCACCGCTAAAAGTGCTACTAATAGCAGTACGTTCATTCACTTCATCATGAGTTTCTTTGGTGCTACTGGATAAGAAGCCTTTATCAGTATGCTTAGTGTGTTTCGCATATTCACTGGTTTCAACACCAGATGTGATATTGATATCGCGCCCAACATTCACTGCGAGCGTGCCACCACTGGACACATTTGCCGCTCTCGCCGATAAGTCTTGCCCCGCAGATAACGTTAAATCTCCCTTGCTATGAATTTCTGTACCCACTTCTGTGCTATTAGCACCACGATAGTAATTGGTGGAATTATGGGTGTAATCAAATGCTGAGCTGATATCTCTTGTCTCTAAACTGATATCACGGCCCGCAATGATCGAGGTTTTACCTTCGACACCTAAATTGCCAATTTCAGTTGCAATCAAATTGATATCTTGCACTGCTTTTAAGGTCAGTTGCCCATTCTCACCTGTCACATAAATACTGGCAGGACGATCAAGCCATTCGGATTTACCATCACCACGCTGTACTGTTTCACTAACAATATCGCGTCCAGCTGAGAGTGATACACTGTCTAATCCACGTATCTCACCGCCTATATTTTTGATGTCTTTCAAGGCATTGAGCTGTACATCCTTACCTTGGATCCGCCCGCTATTTTCAATATTATCAGCGCGTAAATCAGTCAGTTCACGACTACTGACTTCTCCACTATTTAGAATATTACCCGTCATATTGGCTGATACATTGCTCCCAGCCAGTAATGCTCCATTACCGTTTAAATCACCTTGACGAGCACGGACATACATTTGCGGCACACTGACCATCTCAACTCGGCCATCCGGTAAAGTAACCTCTTTGTTAACCATCCACACAATATCGGTAGTCAAGTTCGCCATTTGTTCAGGAGAAAGCGCGATACCCGGCGTCAAGTTAAATTGTTGACCAAATGCAACACCATTAGTCAGTAAGGCGCGATACTGTTCTTCATCGCTGCTGTAGTTACCCAGTAGGCGTTGCCCTGTGGTTTCAATTAGCTGGTCGCGCACTAAACGCTGCTCATAATAACCATCACCTAAGCGTTTATGCAGTTGATCATTAGAGACAATATCAATACTTGAAAGCCATTTTTTATAATTCGTGAATCGGGGATCCGTTTCGATAAGAAATTGGCTATCACTACCCGGCGTCAGATTAAATAGACTGTTATCAGGCAATTTAGTATTCGGCTCAACCGTTCTGATCACTGTATCGAGGTTATCTTTACCTTCAGGGGTATGCTCTACCGTAACATCTTGCCCTTTGCCGGCATCGCTTTGCCCTTGAACATCAATATAATTAGCGATATTCGCATCATCCACTTGAGTGGCTGTCACGGATTTATCATCGGCAACATCCACTTCCTTAGTAATGGATGGAAGTGGTGTCACCTCGGCCTGTTGACCAGCAGAAAGTTCCAAAGGTGTATGTTTACTGTCTTTTAAGACTGCTTCAGTCAGTATCACACCTTGATTTTCGTTTAGCGTTGAATTAGCAACTTCCCCCGCTTTGCCATCGAGTTGATAGACTGTTCTGTCATCCAACTTAGGTTTGCCTGTACTTCCTGCCTGTTCAGTGACTTCTAATAAGTGCAGAGGTAAATCTTCTTCGCTGTTTACTCCTTGGTAAGCATAGACTGATTCACGCGTTTTCCATTTTCCACCACCTTTATAGCGATAAATCGTATTACCACTTTCCACAGTGCGGCGAATACCTTGCTCTTCTTGGTTATTGAGCGCATAGCCAGTTAAAATCAGATTTTGTCCCGCCACCACGCGAGAATTTTCGTTATTAAGTTGTTGCCCATCAATTGTTAAATGTTTACCGCTCGTGACTAGTGCGGCATCCCGCTGGATGACCTGTGTTTCATAAACAACACGGTCGTAATCATATTCATAGAAGTCTTTTGTCCAATTGCCATTTTCGAACATCCGCCAGCGGTTCGATTTTTCATAATGGATACCAACTTCTTTATTTAGAGTACCATCATCATTGATAGCATAGCGGGTATCGTTACCATTACGTGGCTGAATTTTATAACGTTTACCATTTCCAAAATCAAACCAATCAAAATGCTCTCGGCTCACTTCAACAGGTTTTGCTGTGAGTTGTAAGTGAATATCTTTATTTTCAAGAAACGCTGTTTTTAATGTCAGATCTTCAGCTGCTTCAATGTTTTCGCTTTGATTTCTCACACTCTTAGCATGGCCTGATGCTTGCAGCTGGTCATTAAGCGTATTACCGATAGTTAAATTACCATCACTGTAAATCAATGCGTGATCACGGTTTAATAGCTCAGAAACTGCAATATGGGTTTCTTTACGCCCAGCAATTACTGCGGCCTTATCGCCTTGTTTATCATTTAATAAAGTATTAGCCGCAATAGCGAGGAAATCACCATAAATACGCCCTGTTCTTAGGTTATCTAATGTATTGGTCGTGATATGTATTAATCCACCATCTATTAACCCTGTATTAATCACCTGTCCACTGGCTTTAATACGTGTGTTTTGCCCACTAATCTCACCAGCAAGTTGGTTAACTACCGTCGTCGTGGTTAAAACAAGATCACCAAGGCTAGAAAATAATCCATCAAAACCAAAACATTTATCGAGAGCAGCAGATCAGCAAACCAAGGTATTAATTTTCGGATTTCCACTTTATTCTAAAAATATGGCCTATCTTAAGGCTATATTTTTTCTTAATTTTCATATCATTACCGCATTCCTTTAGAACTTCTTCTTTTTCTACAAAATAATCTTTTGCATTTATATTAATGTTATATTATAACATAACACTTTAGTTAATTGACCGCTAAGGATCCCCTCAATGAACAACAAATCACTTGTTACAATGACATTAAGTGTCTGCGCATTATTGACGAGTTTTAATGTTTTTGCTCATAGCCACGCTCATCCTCAATCTGAGAAAGCCATTCAAGCCAGTAAAGGATTTTTTGATGATGCTGATGTAAAAGATAGAAAACTGAGTGATTGGGATGGAATATGGGAATCTGTTAACCCACTATTACTCAATGGCAGATTGGATCCCGTATTAGAACAAAAAGCCAAAACTCATAAAGATAAAACGGTTGAAGAATATCGTGCGTATTATAAAAAAGGTTATGCAACGGATGTTGATAGCATAAGTATTGAAAATAATATCATTGAGTTTAGCCAAAACGGGCAAATTCACAGTTGCACTTACCATTATTCAGGCTATAAAATCCTTAATTATACTTCAGGTAAAAAAGGCGTTCGTTATCTATTTGAGTGCCAAGATCCTGCATCAAAAGCGCCAAAATACATTCAATTTAGTGATCATATTATCGAGCCACAAGCCTCCAGCCATTTCCATCTCTATATGGGCAATGATTCACAAGAAAAATTGCTACAACAAATGGATAATTGGCCAACTTATTACCCTTATTCACTCAATGACGAACAAATTGTGCATGAGATGCTACATCACTAGTCACTATAATTAAAAAGAATATCTCAGCAATCTTAAGTTAGCGTGCTAGCTGGCATATATATTTATCGGGGACATAAATTTTTTTAAAATAACGTAGGAAAATCAAATTATTTATTTTTAACGGATAACATAAAGCAGAAATACTTCGTAGCAAAACTATAGCCCCACTCTGTGGGGCTATGGATAAGACAGTTTATGCGCTAGCTATAAGCTAATAAAGCGCGGTGGCACAATGTTGAGCGCACACAGTCATCAACAGTGAAATTGATCATCGCAACCATTTCATCACTGCTAAAACGCTGTAAGGCATCGGCTAATCCAGATGTAACACCTTCAGGTAGATCACACTGCGTTACATCACCATTAACAATCACTGTGACATTCTCTCCTAAACGCGTTAAGAACATTTTCATTTGTGTGACAGTCACATTTTGCGCTTCATCTAATATCACAATCGCATTTTCAAATGTACGACCACGCATATAGGCAAATGGTGCAATTTCAACCTTAGCAATCTCAGGCCGCAAACAGTATTGTAAAAAGGAATTACCTAATCTTTTCACTAATACGTCATAAACCGGCCGAAAATATGGCGCAAACTTTTCAGCCATATCGCCCGGAAGAAAACCGAGATCTTCTTCTGCCTGCAAGACAGGTCGTGTGACAATGATTTTATTGATGTCTTTATTGATTAATGCATCCGCAGCAAGTGCGGTACTAATAAACGTTTTACCGCAACCGGCTTCCCCATTTGCGAAAATTAATTGTTTATGCTTAATCGAATTGATATAGAGCTTTTGTGCGTCATTACGAGGGGTGATCGGCGAATTATCACGCCGCTCTTTTGCCATTCCGATTGGCTCAATGCCAGTAAAATCAGCAAAGGAAGTTACACTGGCCATTTCGTAACGACCTGCGCGCTCTTTACGTAATGAACGTTTCATTTCACGGCGTGTCTTTGTTGCAGCTTTCTGTCTACTCATAGTATTAACCCTTCCAGGTATCGTTGAAGTCAATTCAAATGACGGACTATTCAGAACAGAGAGGAGCTCCCTTCAAGCTCGTGTTGGTTGAACATGCAATAAAAAAACCGGTTACTAATCTCACCATGACAATTTCATGATGGAACAGTAACCGGCCTTGTGAACACATAAACAAAGACTTAGTTCCCATTAGTTCCTCCCTGCTAGGCTATACCCGTAAACTAATGAATTTCTATGACACTATTATGACAAAACACCGTAAATTTAAATCTGTTAACTCTTATGGTGTTACGTGCATCCGTTAAAAAGACTATACCGCTGTATTTCTTTTAAATGCAACAATAATTTAACACTTATAATGATATATTTTTGCATTTATACCCTAAATTAATAAATAAGACTCAACTCGCTTTAATAAATTAAAGCGTAACAAATTGATTATTAACAATATAAAAACTCAGTGTTGAGTAACTAAAACAATACTGGGTATCGAATTATTTATGGTTTGCAGTTACCAGCTAATTCATAACCTGCTGCTTGAGCGGCTAATTCATCTGCAAACATAACTGCATTTTTTTCGGATGTCGTTTTAAAACCGGTACAATGTGATAAATGATACTTGTGGGAATTACGATTCCCTTTCACCTGCATCACACCTTCGGTCGATTGTGGTTTTGATACTGTTGTTTTTACCTGCGTTGGTGAAACATCATTATCAAACTTAAGCCCCTGAGCACTATTTTTATGCCCAAGCTGCCATGACGCTTCCCCTGTTACAAAAGGATTATGATGACCCATTTGTGCAGCAATGCGCTGATCACGCAGTTTTTCCCATTGATTAGGTGGGTATTGTTTATCCCATGCCATCAATAATTGTTGCTGCTGCCGCGACATGGAAAGGTTATAGCGATCATGCATATAAAAGTAGACTCGCGCAACCTGCCCTTTCACTTCATTGCGAGGCTCAAACTCACGCTGTTTAAAATCAACACGGCTACGACACTGGCCATAAGGGTACTCCACGGCATCAGTAAGTTGTCCATAACTAAAATTACTACGATCCCCATTTACCTCACCGATAGAAGGCGCTAAGTTATGCATATCCGCTTCCATTTTGCGAAAAATGGCATCAGTCGCAATACAATTTTTACGTCCACCGTTCTGCCAACATTGTCTTTGATGACCAAAAACCCATGCAGGAACAATATGTTCCCATTCAATTCTTTCCGCCCGTGCTTGCTGCTTACGAACTTGATAGCCACAAGATGCTAAATCAACACGACCACCACTTTTACCCACCCAATTCCAATCACAACCGCAATACAATGTCCCTTCACCTTGATGAGTCTGATCCATATAAACTTTGGTTTTACTTAATACTTTCGCTTCATCAAATCCAGCGGGGGCGGCAATAAGAGAGGAAGTAAATAACAATATAAAAAACGAAAGTGCCCACTTAGAGCACGAAAAAAAGAATAATTGACTCAAAATAGCACCACTAATAATAAACAAGTAACCTGAATGCATTAACGCACACTGTAATATACTGCAATTTTTCTCATGGCAGAATTGCGGTTGAATATAAACCTTTTTGCCTTGGATGAATATTAGAAACAACCTATTTAGTCGGCATAATGCGCTCGTCATACCACTACAGTGGCGTATTAAAGCAATCATATAATGCGAAAAATTTTAAATAATTACAGTTTTGTTTATTAATTAATCGAATAACTTATGACACTGCCTAATTAAATAACTGTACATCGTTTAACGTCAGTCATTAATATTTATGAACCCCATTAAACTCGGGATTGTTGAACTTTGTGGGTTAAATTTTATGCGAATTAAAGCTATTTTAGTGTGAGACAAGTGCCCTCAATCTAGTATCCAATAAGTGAAGTGTGCTTTAATCGAATTCATAGGGCAACATTTAAACACAACAATTAACTCAAATAATAAAGCGCTAAATTGCTGAAGACACAAAGCCATTTTTTAGACTTTTGTTTAATCTTTTTTAGTCGTAAAAATCAGCAGTAATGGCCAGTCCCTCTAATTATACACTCGGTCGCTTACGATATAACCATAAGCCAGGCAATGACAAACCAATGGATAACGCACCAACAATAAACGATGCCCTTAAAAAATTTGTGACCAAGGTTTCGAATAGCTCTGGGGTGTACCCGAGATGAGAAATTTTTACTACGGAGATCATAGCAAGATAAGCACTGATCCCCGGAAACATGGGTATTACCGCTGCGACTGTAAAAACTTTTGGGTGTGCTAACCACGACCTTGACCACTGGATACCTATCGCTCCGACAAGGATCGCAGCAATAAAACTTGCCCACTCAATATTTAAACCTAATGTCATCATTGTCATTCTTGAACCATGGCCTATTGCACCTAATAAAGCACAGTACTTTAAAGCCTTTACTGGCACGTTAAATACCATTGCAAAGCCAACGGCAGGGATTGCGGCCAGAAACATATCTTCTAACAGTGCTAATATAAAATTCATGCCCAGTCCCTCAGATTCCACACCGCCATCGCCATCACCACTCCAATACAGGTTGCTAATGTTAATAAACTCGCCATTGTCCAGCGAGCAAGCCCCGTATTTACATGACCTTTAAACATATCTGCAACAGCATTGATTAAAGGGAAGCCCGGCACGAGCAGTAGCACACTCGCAGCCATTGAAATACTGGCTGTCGGTGCAAAATAAGGTAATTTCAATAACAAGCCAGAGACTGAAGTGGCAACAAATGCCGTAATACAAAAATTAATCAATGGATTCATTTGCCGTGATGTTAGAACTTGGCGAATATACATTGCACAGCCACTGGCAATAAAAGTCACTAGCGAGCCATCCCAACCCCCACCATTGAGCTTACTAAAACAAGCACATGATAGAGCCACCATCAAAACCATCATCCAACGTGGGTAGCGTAACGGTTTTATTGACGACAGTTTTTTCTGTAATTGCTTACGATCTAATAAATGATGCTCAACTAAAATTATCGCGTGTTGAACCTCAGTCACAACATGCATATTAATGCCGCGATCAATAATTCTTCGGGTCGATGTCAAACAGTGACCATCAATAATCGTTGTGAGAACCAGAGAGTTTGAGGAAATAGCACTATCAACTTGCTCCGCGCCTAAAGCAACGCCTAAACGTGTAGTAAGTTGTTCCACTAACATGCTTTCTGCGCCATGCTGTAGTAGTAACAGCCCACACTCTATACATAAGCGAGTAATTTCTCGTTGGCTGTTTGAGATGACATTATTACTCTGCTCCGCATCAATTGTACCCTCTTTCATCACCTTCTCCCTCACTAACACTGTAATTATTCAGATAATAGTTCAAACATGATAACCTTTGTCGGTATCATAGAGCGAAATAATAGCCTGAATCATGATCTCTTTCAGGTTAAGTATGATTAATCATTATCGACCTTATCTTTCATGATAATCACGAGTTAGGATTAATCATTAAATAAATCATAATGCTAGGAATAATATTGCATGAATACCCCATTTCCAGCCAAAACCCCCAAAGGACAACGCCGTAATAAAGCATTAATTTCTGCGGCCTCTGAGATTTTTATTCAACATGGGTTTGAAGGAACAACGCTGGATATGATTATTGAGCGCGCGGGGGGATCGCGTTCTACTTTATATAAAAATTTTGGCGATAAAGAGGGATTATTTGCCGCCGTTATCGAAACAATGATTGATGATATATTCAGTGACTATGAAACCACGCCACCTGCACCTCAGACCATCGAGTCTGTATTATCTTTTTATGGTGCGAGATTTTTGCTGAATGTGATTAAACCACAATCCATTGGTTTATACCGTTTGATCCTTGGCGAATATAATCGTTTTCCTGAAATCAGTCAGGCCTTTTTTGAACAAGGCCCCGTGCGTAGCTATCGATTATTAGCAGAAAAACTTCTTGAGTTACCTGAAGTAAAAGTTAATGAAAAAATACTGCTCAGTATTTCATCACGCTTCTTGGAAATGCTAAAAGCAGATGTGTTTATTACCACTTTCTGTGTTGCTGATTTCCAACCTAGTGATGAATTTATAACTCAGCAAATTTCGCTTTCCGTTGATATCATCGCCAGCTACATTCGCAAAATTAGTCGCTAAATTTATTTAGCGACTAATTCTGTTGCTCGTTGTTTTGCTGAGGTAATATCACTTTCAATAATAACTTCAGGTCCATATAAATTAGAAAGTAATGGCGCCATTTCTTCCATCTCTGCTTTATTGCTGCCGTTAGGTTGTAATGTTACGACCATTGCTCGACAATGCTCTATCATTGGCTCCCTCGCATGTTTTAACCAGCGGCGAACATATTTCATCGCTTCCATATGTTCTGTAGTTGGTTTGCCTTTTGGCTTTTGTACAGGAGGATAAATCAACGCAAATTGTAGTCTTCTTGCAAGTAGCAAGTCCATTTCCTCTAGCCATAAACGTGTTTCATCCATTGTTTCAGGAAACGTATTTATCACACAAACAGGCCATTCCACTGTATTAATAATAGTTTTATTCGGCATCACTCTATCTCCTTACAACCAAAAGTGTACTTAACTGTACACTTTAATCCATGGCATGGTCAATAATGATTCTCATTTATATTTAGACATTTCGTGCTATTTGTCTGTGTTGTAAAAAGAAGATAAAACGAACAGATAAATCCTAATATGTAGAAAAAAAACCGCACTGAAGAAAATATGCTTACTGAGGATGATGTCTTTTTTAATATGGAATGCTATTCTCGCATTATTGTTACGTCAAAAAAGCGAATAAATTATGAAAAAATTACTACCGGCCGTTTTAGGGATAATAGTTACATTAACTGCATTTGGCGCAAATGCAGGAAAAAACTGTGATACTTATTTTCAAGAAATGAATGCGCTTGTGAAACAAGCTGAAGAGCAATATAAAAGCGAGCCCGATGCTAAAGAACGCATCGCAGAAATGAAACAACAATTAGCTGACGCTAAAAAAGCATTAGCTGATTATCCAGAAGATGCACAAGAACAAGCATGCGAACAAGGCATTCAAGCTATCCAAAAAGCAAAAGAAGCGGTTGAAGGGAAATAACCATTAATTCTATAACTCTCATCTAATTCTAGCTTAATACACAATCCTAAAAGTAAGGTCAGTGATAAACTGACCTTATCTGCATTTTCTTATCTAACAACTAACACTGAAATTTTCGCATACGAAACAATACCCGAAGCATTTGAGCCTAATAAATGAGTCGTAATACTTGGATTGCGAGAACCAATAACAATAAGATCTGCACCAATTTCTTCCGCTTCAGATAAAACTTTATCTCGTGGCGAGCCAAACACAACTTTGAAGCTAATATCTTCATGTGGGTAATCAATCTTCGCAATAATCTCTTTTAGCTGTTCTTCTGAACGTTCAAGTGCTTTTTTCGCAAAAGAAGACAGCAGATCATAATGGTAGCTATAACTCATCGAAAACCGGGACACATCGGGTACAGAGTGAAAAAGATGTATTTTTGCTCCTGATGCTTTAGCCAAATAAATAGAATGTTTTAACGCTTTATCCGTCAGAACATCTTCAGAAATATCGACAGGAACCAAAATTTTATTATACATATGATACCCTCATTAACATGTAAGCGTGCTTATCCTGTAAAGTATAGCTTCAATAAAATCAAACTGCCGTGAGCTAAATGATGATTTGTTAAAGCTAGTTCACAATTTCATCAAAATACTAATCTTCCTCTAAATGCCATTTATGCAGAATACGATGGATAAATGGAGTCACAATTAGACCAATACTAATGATGAATACACTCTGCAAAAATAAGCCATAAATGGCGATAAAAAAACGTCCGCCTTGTGTTATTGGTGCAGGTTCTATTTCTTGGCCACTTAACATAGATAATGCATTGAGCATCGACTCCATGAGTGAATGACCTTCAATAAAATAAAAACCAATAATGCCTGGCAATAGCCCAAGAAAAAAGACCAATAGAGATAAACAATAAAAACGCAGTACCCTTAATATAAAGTGCTCAATGCGGATCACTTCTTTTGAGAACTTCTCCATAAATAAGCTCGTTTTCCTTTTATGCAATAAAATTCAGTATGCTGAACTATAACATTCAATAGCTTAAATGGGGTAAAATAAAAGACAAACAAACAGTCGTAAAAAGATTGATTTATATTGATTTTAAATGTGCTGAATGGGTACCTAAAAACCTACCTGAATACAGATAGGTTTACTTCGCTCCTTAACGCACAACTAAAACGGATGTTTCTGCGTAACGGACAATACCCGCTGCCGTTGAACCTAAAAGATGGGTAGTAATATTTGGACGACGTGAGCCAATCACAATAATATCTGCATTGATATCTTTTGCAGTATTAATCACTTCATCACGAGGTGAGCCAAATGTAATTGTGTAGTTTACATCAGACAGTGGCAAGTCGATTGAATCCACTAACATTTTCATATCTTCTTCTGCCTTAACGGTTGCGCGATCTTTGATTTCCATATATCCCAGCGCATAAGCATTAATAATTGCAGAAGAAATCGGCAGTACATGAATTAAATGCAGCTTTGCCCCTGATTGTTTAGCTAAATTAACTGCATGACGAACCGCTTTACTGGTAAGTTCATCTTCAGTTAAATCTATAGGAACCAGAATTGTTTTATACATATCCCCTCCTGATAAAAAATAGAATTTAAGTTAACAGAAGAATTATATACCGTTATGTAAAAATATCTCGTCAACAACTAAATAAATGAGATCTCTCACAATAAATTTATGTTTACTCTCTTAACCAAGGCGTAATCGTCAGACTCACCAACATTCCTTCAGGACTCAATAAACGAGTAACAGTTTGCCCCCAAGGTTCTATTTTCTGGTTAATCAGTAAAGAATAACCGTGATCGATAAAATTTTGCGTGGCTTTAGATAAACTTGCGACTTCAAATTCAATCCAACTTTGAGGAATAATATGCTCTTTTGGCCAGTGTTCTTGTCCAAAACAAGATTGTGCTACCTGCTCAAGCGGCCATAAGGCAAAATGATTAATGCCACCTAGCTGCTCTTCTTCACAAGTTAAGTAATCACTATTCACTTCCATCTCTTGTAAAGGTAACCCAAGCGCAGCCTGATAAAAATGACGACTCGCCAATGAGTCACGTGTTATAGGACCAAAACCGGCAACAAATAACACTTCTGAATCTTGAGCAGGATTAAACATATTGCCTACCTTATTTATTTTATGCCAAAAATTTTTCAATTAATTGTTGTGCATAAATGGCTTGTTCGCCACTAATTTCAGGTTCTGTTTGATGACTCACCGCTTCAATAAAATGACGGATTGCGCCATCAAACCCTCTTTGCACTAAAATAGAATCCCAGCTAGATGGCTGTATTTGTTTTATGCCTGATTGATCCTCACTCAACCAATGGTTCATATTAGTCACTTGATAGATCCCGCCATCACACGTTGCGGTAACTTGTTCTTGCTGGCTTCCAGCTCGACGATGCATTGACGTTGTCACCCAACAACCATTAACGAGTAAATGATGCTCTGCATAAAATAACTGCTGTTTTTCGGTAGCAATAATACTGCCACTTTGAATTGTCGCATGATGACCAGCTAACCAAATCGCAGTATCAACTACATGCAAATAATCATCTAATAATGTAAAACGCACATCATTTGGCCCGACACTATTGCTACGATGTTTTTCCATTCGCAATGATGCCACCTGACCCAGATTTTGTTTAAGCGATTGATAAAAAGGTGCAAAACGGCGGTTAAAACCAACCATCAAAAACAATTTTTGTTTTTTTGCGAAATTAATAAGTTGCTCTGATTGAGTCAGTGTTTCTGCGAGTGGCTTATCAACATACACATGAACCCCTGCTGATAACAGAGTGTGGATCACCTCAAAATGACTCGACGTACTGGTATGTACAAAGACGGCATCACATTGTGAGGCTAATTGCTTAATATCTGAATATAAAGGAATACGGTAATTATCACATACCACCTTTGCTTTGATTTGGTTAGGGGAAAAAGCCCCAATCAATTGCCAACTATCGGTTTTACTTAAGACTGGAAGGTAAGCTTTCTGAGCGATCGAACCTAGACCCACAATACCAATTCGTAATTTTCCCATCAAAGAGTGGCTCCTATATGCTGAATTCAGAAAAATACTAGTAAATATACCTATGCTGCTATTTTGAAACCCGGGTACCCGCAGTCTGATTTTATCCTAGCACAAAATCAGAACATCACTCAACTAACTGAATTTATAGATATTATTTTTAAGAATGTACATATTCGATTAAAATCTTCATTAACTGACAAAAAAGGGTTGATTTATTAAATGAGAATGGTTATCTTTTACTTAACGAATACCTGAGTAAATTACTCAAGTTTTTGTTAACGACATTGCTCACATTGCTTCCAGTTTTAGCAGGCCAACCACTTTGAGTTGGCCTTTTTTTTATTTTTAACTACAATTAATTGATAAAACTGTTATTTTTTACGAATAGCACTCGCAAAACTCCATGATTTCAAGTGTCCTACGTAACTCAATCGATGGGTAGGCATAAATGTAGGTACATCATCAGTTCGCATATGTAGAATATCTGCTGGCGTGATCCAAGCCGAATTGCCTTCAAATAATGGCATACCTGCATATTTATAAGCATCTAAAACAAACTGCGAACAAAAGAAACCATTTGCTTGGTCAACATCATTACCTAGTTGTACGCTTGCTAGTGTTTTCAAACAAAAATTACGTATCGTTTGGCCAATTAAGGGTAATTCGCAAACACGCTTAGTCAGCATCCAAGGGGCGATCATGACGATACCTTTATAGTTATACTTACCACCATCATTTTGCACAGAAAATTCGCGTAATTTATTCGCATGCATCGATGTCAAACCTGATTGACGTAATACCACCATATTATTAGAATCTGAAATCGCTTGATCGAGGGAAATGATCCTTACCCCACTGCCGACAGATTCCGCAACCTCTCCAGCACCTAAATAGATTGAGGCATGGCTAACCCCACTGATACTGAATAAGCGGATCCCCCATGAGTTCAACCCTGTTGCCGATGATAATAAAATATCTCCAGGTAACATATCTGAAACTGCTAATACCTCAACGGATTCTTTAATCGGTATCGTGTTTGCTTGTTGGATACTAAATTTTAACCTATTAGTTTCTTCATCTTTTTTGAAACCCGTAGAACAACCGCTAATAACCAGTAGACACAAACATAAAATCAAACATTTGTAATTCATTAACAGGGATCCCTACCCAATTTTTATCTTTATATACTAAGCACTGTAACCAAGTTAGCCATTCTTCTTTCATCAGAAAGGTCTCAATATTGTGCTTGATTTTCAACAAAGGCACTAGTTACTGCAATCACAATTTAGCAACGACATACTAGTTACGATCAGGAGGGAACTCTCATCAAAAAAGTTTTTTAATGTAGATAAAATAATAAAATTTATTTTTAATGAAATTAAACCGTTTGGAGATATTAATAAATACAAATTTTAATATATACCCTCTAGCCATACATGCTAGAGGGTAAACATACATTCAATTAGCTAACAACATATTCAGGATAAAAGACTGTTGTTGAATGATATGTTTTTTTCTCTGTCGCTGTATTTTTTAGTGCAGCAACGACCGATTTATTTTGCAAATCGTCGGGTAAATTTGAAGTGGCATTCTCTTTGGTGACAATTGATACACGCAAATTTTTCTTAGAACGGCTCAATTTATAAGGCATGCCTAACAAGCGACGTGCTGCATTATTACTTACCATTTTATCGACTCCTAAACTAAGTATTTTAATTCAACAATATATTGAACATCAAAAATATAGCCAGTGTGACTACATGGGTTATTTTCTTTTTATATAAAGAAATAACGCTAATAGTATAGCAGTAATAAAAAATAATTAAACAACCAAATTAGCCACCGCATAAAACCATAAAAATAGTTATAATTGAAAGTATATATACTCTAAATAATTCGAGTTGCGGGTAGGCGACAAGCGAAAATAGACGAGAAGTATAGATAAACACGGTGAATCAATGTGTATCACGTAGTCACTTACACCTTAAACAAAAAGCCCTACAACTTGAAGTATCACGAGTATATTATATTAAAAAACACCTTTTCATATATAAATGAAAAGGTGTTGATACAAAAAGCTCACTATTTTAATGTGCACCACGACGATTTTTAGCGTAAGTATCAAATGCAACTGCTAAAATAATAATTAAACCTGTAATTATTTGCTGATAATAAGCTGAAACATTCATTAAGACTAAACCATTAATTAATATACCCATAATAATTGAGCCAATAATCGTTCCCCCAATACGGCCATATCCTCCCATTAATGAGGTTCCGCCAATAACCACAGATGCGATCACACGTAACTCAAATGTCATACCTGCAACAGCTTCAGCACTCCCTAAACGTGCACTCAATACAAATCCTGCCAACCCTGCTAAACAACCAATCACAACATAAACGCTGACTAACACACGTTTGACATTAACCCCTGCTAATCTAGCAGCTTCTTGATTGCTGCCTACGGCATACACAAAACGTCCCCAGCGGCTTTTATGCAGAGCTAAATAGCCAATCAATGCAACAATAGCAAAGATCCAAATCGGTACAGAAATACCCAGTAATTCTCCACGTCCCCACCAGCGATAGCCTGCATCAAATCCAGAAATAGGCGCACCATCATTAATCACTAATGTTAAACCGCGCCAAATTGTCATACCGCCTAACGTCACAATGAACGGCGGTATATTCAAGCGAGTGATACCTAGTCCTTGTAAGAAACCAATACCGGTTCCAACCGCTAAACAAATGACTAAACCAACTAGCCAGCTCATTCCCCCCCACGCATTAGCATCTAAGCCAACTAAATTGTCCCCCTTAATAATAAAGGCCGCCGTCATCGCACTAACAGCAAGTATTGAACCAACCGATAAATCGATCCCCGCAGTTAAGATAACTAATGTCATGCCAACAGCCATAATGCCGTAAATAGACACTTCAGTTAAAATATTAGTCACATTGCGTTCTGTCAGAAAATTACTATTTTGTGTTTGGAAAAATAATACCAATAACACCATAAAAATTAGCACGCCAAAACGCTCAAAAAATGCAATAAAATCAATTTTATTACGGCTAACCGCCGTAGAAGATTGTTGTAACATATAAACCTCTCTTATACGGCAGTTTCAATCATGGAGTTTTGATGACAAATTGCCATCATCATCATTAATTTTTCCTCTGTCGCATCATCACCTAAAATTTCGCCTGTCATCCGCCCTTCACTTAAAGTAATGATCCGATCTGAAATCGCCATCACTTCAGGCAAATCAGAGGAAATAACGATCACGGCCACCCCTTTCTTAGCCATTTCAAAAATAACCTGATGCACTTCAGATTTAGTACCTACATCAATACCTCGTGTAGGTTCATCAACAATCAATACCTTCGGGGACATCGCCATACAACGAGCAAGGATCACTTTTTGTTGATTCCCGCCTGACAATTTACGCACTTCTTGTTCACTACTTGCCATTTTAATTTGTAAGGCTTGTTTATAACTTTCTATTAATGCATTTTCTTTATTGGTATCAACCATCCAGCCCATTTTTAATAACTGGGATAAACCTGATAAGGACAAGTTATAACGAATCGATAACCCTAAAGCTGCACCTTCTTTTTTGCGATCTTCAGGAACTAAGGCAATCCCTTTATCTAACGCATGCATAGGCGTTGTTGGCTGGTAAGGTTGCCCATCAAGGGTAAACTCTCCTGATGTATATTTGTCAGCACCAAATAAGCAACGAGCAACTTCTGTTCTCCCTGCCCCCATTAACCCAGCAATACCTAAAATTTCCCCTTCATGAACATCAAAGTTAATGTCATGTAATGCAATACCATGCGGGTCGAGAGGGGGTTTTTCTTTATATAAATGCTTAACGGACAAGCGAATAGGTTTGTCTCGATGATAGGTTTCGCTCGCAGGACGTCGTTCAAAAATAACATTACGACCCACCATCATACGAATAATCTCTTGTACTGATGTGTCAGCAACATTCCCTGAGCCTGTATATCGCCCATCTTGGAATACCGTAAACTTGTCACAAATTTGAAAAACTTCATGTAAACGGTGAGTGACATAAATAACGCTAACACCTCGATGTTTTAATTCTCTGACGACACGATGTAAGCTTTCTACCTCAACATCACTTAATGCCGCTGAGGGTTCATCCATTACAATTAATTTAGCATTCAGTGTTAATGCTCTCGCAATTTCTATCATTTGCTGCTGTGCAACGCTTAAACGTGCGACTTGCGTGGTGGGTGAAATGGCTAGCTGCAAATAATCAAGAATGGCTTTTGCTTCTTGATTAAGTACTTTTTCATTCACCATCCAGCGCATTTTTAGCGCCTCTCGCCCCAAAAACATATTTTCAGCAACTGTCATATTGGGCAGTAAATTAAATTCTTGGTAAATCGTGATGATCCCTTTTTGCTGGCGAACAACAGGAGAATCTGTTAATGAGAGTATTTCGCCATTAAACCAAATATCACCGCTAGTTTGTGGTTGAGCACCCGCTAAAGCCTTTAAAAACGTTGATTTACCTGCCCCATTTTCTCCTAATAAAGCGTGTACTTCCCCTGGCATCACGGTCATTTGAGCTTGGCTCAATGCCCAAATTCCTGAAAAGCTTTTCGCTAAATTGGTAATTTTAAGTAGTGGCTCTGACATAAAAACTCCTTTTCAGGAAATCAGGGATTTACTGCTAAAGAGGGATAACCATCTGCTCCCTCTTTAGCCCCTGAAATTATTTCAATTCACCGATACGTTCTGCTTGGTCTAGGTTGTCTTTACTGATAATGGTCGGGGCGTAATCAGCGCCTGTAATTTCTTTTTTATCGCGGATATTATCCACTAGTTGTCCCATCGCCATTTTCACCGCATAACCTGCTCGTTGATCGGCAGTCACAGCCATCCAACCTTCTTTAATTCGGCCTAGCGCTTCAGGACCTGCATCAAAACCAGTAACGAGTACTTCTCCTGGTTTAAAGCCTTGCGCACTCAATGCCTCAATTGCCCCTAATGCCATATCATCGTTAGCAGATAAGATCACGTCGGGTTTTTTAGGTAATGAAGGTAGTAAACTTTCAGTGATACGCATCCCTTCCGCTCGCATCCAGTTACCATTTTGATCAGCAACTAAACGGTATTTAGTACCACCTTCTTTTAAGCTATCTCGAATACCTTTAGTACGTTCAATATTTGAGGACGAACCAGGCTGACCCGTAATTAAAATAAGATCCGCTCCATCAGGAAATTGCTGTTTAACATATTCAGCAATGGCATAACCGCCTTTGTAATTATTGGCACCGAAGTGTGGGACTGGTTTTTGTGCATTGATCGTTCTATCAAGTGTCACGACAGGAAGACCCGCGTTTTGAATTTCAACTACCGCATCAGCAATAGCATTAACGTCATTTGGTGAAACAATAAAACCTTGAGCACCACGTGTAATCGCATTCTCAATATCGGCGACTTGTTTCGGTGAACTGCCTTGGCCGTCTAAAACTTGAATATTAACATCAAGCTCTTTGGCTGTTTTTACCGCAGATTTTTGCATATGAACTTCAAATGGGCTCGCCAATGTTGGTGGACTAAAAACGATCTGTTCATTTTTTGCCATCGCCTGCGTCGTTAGCCCAAGAACAGCAACCAGCGCGGTTAATTTCATGATTTTCTTCATTTTGCCCTTCCCACTGATTATAGATGTGTGTTGTGTAGATTTTCGCCATCCGTTAACAAGGCGATAACATAGATATACAACAATGAAACATATATTCCAATTTTTGTTATATGAAAATTTTATTTTTGTTGAGCTGATAACGAAAACAGCGAGAAAGTGCTTAAAAAATGTTAGATGGGTCACGATTTTCTCTGAGGGAGCGAACCATAGGAGATGATTGACGATAAAAATTTACTTCATACTTTCAATTTTAATGATGATTGAAATTTTCATTTTATTTCTGAACGAATTGATTTCTAGAACGAGTTGATATCGCAATAGTTACAATTACATTAATAAATTAAGAATGACTCTTAAATAATTTACTTATTATTTTTTTATTTTTCTATAGTATATCGACAAGTCAATTGGATTGATTAAATAGCTAGAGCTAATAAATAAAAAGGAATTATATGTTAGTTTGTACAATTTGTATTTGCCAAAACCAGCAATCAAGTATTCTGCCTTCAACTATTGTTGATAATAGTCATTCACAATCATTTCTAAATTTGCAAAATGATAGAATAAATAATGGTCAGCTGAATGAAATATGGCAATATTTGCTGGAGCATCACACCGTGCTCAAAACATTAGATTTATTATTAAATAACCAAAATTTAAGTAAAAATACTGATAAGGAAAACAAACACTATAGTGCATTGATGCTAGAATATAAAAAAGAAATTGGAAAGTTATTTTATTTTAATACCAGTGAGTTCCCAAGCGATATTCAAGGAGAGCTTAAAGGAAATGTATTCTATGCTCAAAGTAGTATTATTCCAGCAGCTTACCATATAGATGATGATCAGCATCCTCATCTTGTTGCTGATCGTAAAACACTAGTCATTTTTAAGCCACATGTAAAAATTGAAAATAATGGAAATTTAGAGCTAAAAATACTTAATAAAGATGATGAAGAAATATACTCCGCTAAATTAGCTCCCCCATCAGAGCTACCGAGATTACCTAACAATAAGAGTGATTTTATTGAACTAACACCAGACGATTTTTTTATACCAACTATTTTTGATGCTGATATTAACTCACCTGATCTAGTTAATCAAATATCTAAAGATCCATCTTATTTAAATCAGTTCTTAACTCAAAACACAACGATAAACTTAAACATACATGAAACAAGCTCACCATTTTTTCTATCATTTGACTCTTTAGCTAAGCATCCAAATAAAAAAATCATTTTTAATATTAAGAATAATGTTGATGCTAAAATAAAATACAATAATAAACTCATCAAAATGGCTAATGATCGGTCAATTGTTATGGTAAGTGATGCAGACGGTAATTGGCATACTCGTGAAGATGCTCGCTTGTCTCAGCATTATAAACATGCATTAAACCATTATACTAAAAATAAAACTCCAGCCTCTTTTGATATAAAGCTTGATTCTAATGAGAAAATTAACAGTTTTTCTAAAAACATTGAATACTTTGATGAGATCCTGAATAAAAATAATTTAATAAAAATTTCAACTGGAGATGGATATTGGGCGAAAAACTTCAACCTTCCCAATGGAAAAAAATATTCGAACAAAAAAATACTCTTTTCATCTCAAGCTTCCTTTCATAGCGATATCTCTTATGGTGATAATAAAATCAGAGTTTCTACCGATGAGGAACAATTATTTGTTAGCGATAAAAATGGAATATGGTCAATAGCAAACAGTAGATATAAAGAAAATATTGACTATTCAAAACCTGATTCATTTTCTATAAAAATAGATAATAACGAACAAATTCAGAAAATTTCAAAAGATATAGAGCAATTAAATAAAATCATTTCCATAAATGATAGTGTGTCTATATTCACATCTGATGGAAATTGGGCCTCAAAATTTATACTAGATACAGACCCTAAATTTGCAAATAAGAAAATCTACGTCTCATCCTCTGCCAGCTACAATACTGATATTTATTACGGTGATAAAAAAATCACGATAGAAACTAACCAAAGTAAACTATTTGTCTCGGATAAATTTGGTTTTTGGCGCACAATTGAAGATGAAACATTAATTTCTAATGAAGAAGAAATACAATATATTGAAAATGGTTGGTCTACCATTATTCCTAAAAGTCATATTAAACCAGAAATAAAATTGAGCTTTCACTATAAAAATAAACAAGGCTCATTACCTACAGTTAAAGTTGGAGCTCCGTCCTCCCTGTTACTGCATACTATTGATATTGGTATGTTAACTCCCTATCGAGATGAATTTAGTTTCCAAGATGATCCTGAATTACATCGCCAATTTTTGCAGCAGCTCCCCACCAGCCAATTAATAGTAACTAAATATAAACCTGTTCAACTCAATGAAGTTGTTTTACCAAATGGTACTCGCTATACACAAAAATCCGCTGATAACGGTGGAGGACACAGTGGTGATATGCGAGAAAAGATAGCTAAAGATCTTATCTCTGATGGTATTAACTTAGCGAATTATGGTATCAACTCTTCAGCACCTAATGAAAATAATTTTTTACCTACTCCGCAAATAACTATCCACAATGCGATTGGTAACTATGATAATGGTGTTCAAGTACATGGCTGGTCAGGCGGAGCAGGTAAAGCGACGCTTTATAATTCTACTGGAAATGAATTTAGTCATGAGTTAGGTCATAATTTTCAAATAGGACACTACCATAAAGGGTTTCATGGTGGAGTACATGCGCATGCTAATCATAAAAACTCAACATGGGGATGGGATTCAGATAATAATGTTTTTATTCCCAATTTTGAAAAAGAGAAAAAAAATGAATTAGTCTATTTAGACGATCGAAACACAACCAATCAGCCCGCGGCTCATCCCTATAAAAAACACACCATGACTAAAGATGCGATGTCAGGTGGAAAACCTTATGATTCATCTATTAATGCATTTACCCTTTATACACCCGCTACAACGCAATCAATTCAACAATATTTTGAAAATCATATTGAATTTAATCAAGATTCGCCAACCGGTTATAAAAAATGGGATCCTAAAACGCAGAAAATGGAAGACTATCAACTTAGCCTAAATATTGTAAAACTGAATATTGAGATTAAAAATGAAACCAATATTGATCAAAATGAGCTAAATCATTTTTTTAATAACAACGATTATTTAAAGATCCATAGCTATAATGGCCATTACACCCCTAATATTTATATCCCTGATGCTACACAGAAGAATAAAGGTAATATTATCGAGGTCTTTAGAGAATCCGACTATAACATGAAAATTCATGTTAACAGTGATAAAATAAATATTAAACATGGTGAAAAATTATACTTTAAATCTAATGGGCAATCATGGGAGCAATTATCAAAGGTCATTCATAGCAAGAAACCATATAAACAAGGTATTCCTGTCGTTACCCTAATTGGATATTATGACCCTGAAAATCAACTACAAAATTTTATTACCCCCGCATTAGAAGGCTCGTATGGAATGGTTTATCATCCAGATGCAGAAAACCAACAAGGCGCATTTTTACGCATAACACTCGCCAATGGGCAAATGATTGATTATAAACTTAATCGATCTAGGGTTGTTAATAATAAAATGAATAAATTTCATATTAATATTGAACGTAAGCTATCCCCAATAAAAGCAGAATTATTCATTAAAGGAAAATCTATTTTAACTCAAGAGATACAACTGGATAACGAAGAGCTCACAACCACAATAAATGGTATCACGCAATAAATTTTTCTTACCCCTAGTATTCACTAGGGGTAACTGTAAAATTTCATTTCGCTATCGTTCAAACATAATTGTTTGTCATGCGAATATACGCATCAGTTCGATGACTTAACCAGTGTGCACGTACGGCCTTTATCATCAGAAACGCGGTTATTGACCACATCGTCTTCAGCAATAGTGGCTAGATTAAATTCATTTTTTCCTCGTGCCCAGATCTGCATATTTTCGCCCACATAACGGGCACCACTGGCGGAAGGAACACTTTTTAGCACAATTAACTCATCGCTGTATAACATAGCTGCCGTGTTTTCATCTGGAAAAGAGACTTTTATTTTCTGGCCTTCACAGTTATAAGTATCCGTTTTTGCGGCATAAGCTGAAGATGCTGTGAGTGCGGATATCAGCGCTAACGTAGCAACCGAAATAACTTTACGCATACTTGCTCCTTGAATAAATTGGTTTAATTAAAATTCAACATAAGTATCATAGTAAAGATAGCACTTAGTAACATAATATTCTTCCTTAAATAGACCTTTTTTGTATAATCATTTTATGTCTTGAGTTATTGATAAGTAATTACACTTATTTCCAAACTGATTAATGACTTATTCAAACAATGCTTTCTCTTGTACAACGGGATCATAATTAAGGAACACACATGAAAACAATCGGCTTAATTGGGGGAATGAGTTGGGAATCTACACTACTTTATTATAAACAACTTAATGAAGGTGTTAAGAAACAGCTCGGAGGTCTTCACTCTGCTAAGATTGTACTTTATAGCGTGGATTTTGCCGAAATTGAACATTTACAAGCAGCGGGACAATGGCAACTTGCCGGACAGTTACTTGCACAGGCTGGTAAAAATATAGAGCAAGCAGGTGCTGATTTTATCGTCCTTTGCACCAATACCATGCACAAAGTTGCCGAGCAGATTGAGCATAATACCAATATCCCGTTACTGCACATCGCAGATGCCACTGGTGAACATATTGTTGCTGCTGGAATAAAAACAATTGGCTTACTAGTTACTGCTTTCACAATGGAGCAATCTTTCTATAAAAGCCGCCTTCGGGAAAAATATAATTTATCTGTCCTCACACCTTCAGATGAGGATAGGAAGATCATTCATGATATTATTTATCAAGAACTGTGTTTAGGGAAAATTAATACTCATTCTAAAAAACAATATCAAAGAATTATGGCATCATTGGTGGAGCAAGGTGCTGAAGGGATTATCCTTGGATGCACTGAAATTACTCTTCTTGTTGATCAATCTGATACCTCTGTACCACTATTTGATACAACAGCACTACATGCAAGTAAAGCTGTTGATATAGCCTTAAACAAAAAACAGAGATGAGTTTATAAACCTTTTTATATAACTCATAAAATTCTTTTATTACACAGTGACATGGGCTAAATATAATAAATATAGCTCATTAGATTCCACTATCATCAACATCCAATTGAGATCTTCTTTATATGAGTGTATTTACTTATAATTAAAACATGGAAGAGAAAATTTATGTAAACCCTCTAGTTTTAATATCTGTAAATATCTAAATTTGATATTTTTTAAGTTAACTTATCTTTTTTTTTATTATTTAATAAAGATTAAATTTCTTAGATATTAAATTTCAATTTTATTAACCCTATTTACCAGAAAATGACTATTGAATTACTTGTTTTATATCTGATAATAGTTATTACATTCTATACTTGGAATAAATACTCATGAAATCATCAAAATCTAGAGGTTTTTCTTTAGGTAAATATATTAAGCAGTTACGTACTTCTCGGAATATTTCAATAACGGCTATGGCTGCTGCATTAAAAATATCTGAAAGTAATTATATTCAATACGAATCAGGTACTCTTTCAATTTATGTGGAACACTTAGTGATTATTGCTAGTCTCCTTGATGTCGATATCATCTATTTATTAGAAGCATTTGAAAATCCTAAAAAAGATATTTGGATCTGAGTAAATTCGCTAGCATCAGTGTGTTCCACATAAACATTTAGCTCTACCAACCTCGATGCATGTTTCTAACTAAAAATAATGCGCCTTCCACCGTTAACCGTATCAAAAGGCACCTTCCTTCTGTTATCATGAGTTCCTTTTTGGTATTTTGCCGTAAATTTGTGCGCTTTAACTTAGTCGCTCTGAGAGTTACCATGAGTATAGGCGCCTTCAGGACAATTTATCATCAGTTAATTTATTTATCAGCAACGGTATAGAACAGTAGAAAATGAACGCACAGAAAGAACAATATAACTTTAATAAGTTACAAAAAAGATTACGCCGCGATGTAGGGCAAGCTATTGCCGATTTCAACATGATCGAAGACGGCGATCGCATTATGGTCTGCTTGTCTGGCGGTAAAGATAGCTATACTCTACTTTCTATCCTACAAAGTTTGCAAAAAAGTGCGCCTATCTCTTTCTCTCTGATTGCCGTCAATTTAGATCAAAAACAACCTGGTTTTCCTGAACATATTCTTCCTGAGTATCTCGATAAACTGGGTGTTGAATATAAAATAGTTGAAGAAAACACCTATGGGATTGTCAAAGAAAAAATTCCTGAAGGAAAAACCACTTGTTCATTGTGCTCTCGCCTACGCAGAGGGATTTTATATCGCACTGCCACTGAACTTGGTGCAACCAAAATCGCATTAGGCCATCACCGCGATGATATATTGCAAACCTTATTCCTAAATATGTTTTATGGTGGGAAATTAAAAGGTATGCCACCAAAACTAATGAGTGATGATGGCAAACATATTGTTATCCGCCCTCTTGCTTATTGTCGCGAAAAAGATATTGAGCGTTATTCACAAGCAAAAGCGTTCCCGATTATCCCTTGTAACCTTTGTGGTTCACAACCTAACTTGCAACGTCAGGTGATCAAAGATTTACTGCGCGATTGGGATAAACGCTACCCTGGACGTATCGAAACGATGTTTAGAGCGACACAAAACGTTGTACCATCACACTTATGCGATACAGAACTGTTCGATTTTAAAAATGTATCCCACGGCGGTGAAGTGATTAATGGTGGCGACCTTGCCTTTGATCGTGAAGATATCCCTACACAGGTTGAAATTGATGAAGATGACAGACCTGAATTTATGGCTGCGCGTTTAGATATCATCGAAGTGAAATAATTTTATTGCCACCTTCTGGTGGCATATACTGAAAATGACTTATAAAGGCGACTAGCGACACGTAACTATCGCTCTCATACCTGAGCCAAAGCGCTGCTACTTGAAGTCTAATGAGTCTATTTTGAATGCAAAAAAAAGCCGATGTGATATATACATCGGCATTACAGTGGTCAATTATTCTGTATAAGAACTCAATATGAGAAAAACTACAATTATGGAGCACAACGTTCATCGCTCAACGTTGCATTCACCTGCGGAACTAATAGTGCCTTAAAACGACATGCTTTTTATTG
Organism: Providencia sp. PROV236; assembly: GCF_033676985.1. Taxonomy (NCBI): domain Bacteria; kingdom Pseudomonadati; phylum Pseudomonadota; class Gammaproteobacteria; order Enterobacterales; family Morganellaceae; genus Providencia; species Providencia sp. PROV236. The sequence continues at coordinate 2,529,044 of NZ_CP096297.1, forward strand.
ATTTACCTCAAAAGAGGTAAGGTTAGTCGTAATAACTTATTTTTAAAGCCAACGGCTACGTCTCAACCACCAGAAAACCGTACCAATGAGCGCAGCAAGTAAAAAACAAAATACACTGAAAGCAAATCGGAACTCATTACCGGGGATCCCACCTAAATTGACCCCAAACAACCCAGTCAAAAATGTAGTTGGCAAGAAAATCATAGCGAGTAATGACATGGTATAAATACGACGATTCATCATCTCAGTCATCATATTGGTAATTTCATCAGACATAATGGCCGTTCGAGATACAAAGCCGTCTAAATCTTCAATACAGCGCCCTAAACGATCAGAAATCTCCTGTAAACGCCTTCGGTCTGTTTCATCAAGCCACAATAATTTTTCTGTTGTCATACGCGCCAGCATATCCCTCTGAGGTGCCATATAACGACGGATCACAATGATTTGTTTGCGCAATAGTGCCAACTCACCACGCTCAGGGATTTCACCGTTTAAAATGAAGTCTTCCATTTCAATCAAACGTTCATGTAATGTATCCGTAAAATCGCTGATTTCATCAGTGATCGCATCTGCGACCGCTACCAGCCAATCACCCGTGCTTTCAGCGCCAACACCTTCTTGCAAATCGGTTATCACTGTATCCAGTGAATTCACTTTTCTGTGACGACTTGAGATGATTATACGCCCATTAATAAATACCCTGAATGCAACTAACTGTTCAGGCCTTTGACCAGCATTGGTATTTAGTGTTTGCAAGGTTAATAAAACACCATCACCAACTCTTAAGATGCGCCAACGCCCTGCATGGCCACAAAGTGCTGATTTGACCTGTTCATTAAATAATTCTGAGCCTTCGATCCATTTCTCACTATCCCGATTTTTATAATCATAATGTAACCAAAATGGATTTTGTTGTGTTGCACTTGCATTCACATCAAGAGGGAAAAAACCGCCATCTCCATTTAACTGAAATGCATGTACAGGGCTAGAGCTCTGAAATAATGAACCATAGATCAGCGCCATGCTGTTGTCTCCTTCCATAAAAATATGTATTAGCTATAGCATAGAGGGAATATAACAGTAATATCAAGAAAACAACGGTATATTAAGAATTGTGCACTACCCGCTTTCAAATAACGTCATCGCCATTTTCGTTAAATAGCCATACGCAATTTGCCACAAACGAACAATAAATTAACATGCGATTGCATTAGTATCACTCAGGTAGTGTTTATTCCTTTTTTGGTCCTCCTTCTGACTCTCCAGCAGAAGGAGCTTTTTCGTGATGAAATGACAGTAGCAGATTAAATATAGACTTATCTTCCGTTGCAGCGCGGTGACCTTCACTTTTCGCCTACCTGCCTCTTCAAGTTCTCTGGAATATATAAACCAGAATGTTAATCAATGTGCTGTAATATAAAAACTATGGCTATAAGCAACATCTTCTGGGTTTTCAATTGGATAACCTTTTAGCCACGGTTTAATTAATCGTGCATTGGTATATTGGTAGATAGGTGCAATTGGTGCTTCTTGCGCAATAATCGCCTCCGCTTGGTTATAATAACGATTTCGTAAGTCTGCATTCGTTTCAATACTCGCTGATGCAATCACTTCATCGTAGCGTTTACTATTAAATTTTGGAATATTGCCATTATGTTGCGAGGTCAACAGTGATAAAAATGTTGATGGCTCATTAAAATCACCAATCCATGATGCTCTGATCACATCAAAATTACCGGTATTACGGCTGTCAATATACGTTTTCCATTCCTGATTAACTAATTTGACCTCAACACCAAGTTTTTTCTTCCACATTGAAGCAACAGCAATAGCAATTTTTTGATGATTTTCCGAGCTATTATATAACAGTACCAATTCTAATGGTTTATGAGAGCCATATCCTGCTGCTTGTAATAGTACTTTAGCCTGCTCATCTAACTCTTTCTGAGTATAACTTTCATAAATTCCTTTTTGTGGCTTAAAACCGTCAGTGACATCAGGGGTAAAGTGATTGGCAGGTTTCTCACCTGTGCCTAATACTTTTTTAGCAATGAGTTGACGATCAATTGCCATAGATAGTGCTTTGCGCACACGTACATCGTTAGTGGGTGCCCTTTGTGTATTAAATGCATAATAATAGGTTCCCAGCTGATCTGGCGTGAAAACCTCATTTGGAATATCAGCAAGTAACTTTTGATAACGCTGTTTCGGGAAGGATTCTGTGATATCCAAATCACCCGCTAAATAACGATTCGTCGCATGTGACTCTTGGTTAATCGGCACAAATGTCACTTTAGTGATCACCGTATTTGCATGATCCCAATAATACGGATTTGGTGTTAATACAATTTTTTCATTCACTACCCTATCAGAAAGGCTAAATGCACCATTTCCAACTAAATTGCCCACCTTAATCCAATCTGCACCGTACTTTTCAATTGTCTTTGCATGTACCGGAAATAAGCTAAAGTTAGCCGTTAAAGAAGGGAAATAAGGAACGGGTTTGTCTAACACAACTTTAAGGGTATGTTTGTCAAGGGCTTCAACACCAAGTTTTTCTGCGGGAAGCTTGCCATCGATAATTTGTTGTGCGTTATTGATCCCTGCTAACGCGCCAAACCAAGCAAACGGCGATGTATTTTCAGGTTTAACTAACCGACGCCAACTGTATACAAAATCCTCGGCTGTAACTGGTTCACCATTTGACCAACGTGCATCAGGACGTAATTTGAAAAGCCATGTTTTGTTATCTGTGGTGCTCCAACTTTGGGCAACTCCAGGTATTGGGCGACCATGGTTATCTTGATTAACTAAACCTTCAAACAAGTCACGCATTACCTGAGCTTCAGTTAAACCAACTGATTTAATTGGGTCTAATGATGCAGGTTCATCTTTTAGATGACGTGTAACTTCTTGATTTTTTGCAAGTACAGTACCGGCTGGGATCACCGCAGAGATAGCCGGAGCCGCGGTAAATATCGCTGTGAAAATAATCGCTAAAGATGAAAGTGAGCATTTATGCATTTTTGGAATTCTGTCTTATTAGCAAAAGAATCAGCTAAGTATTTCGTCACCGAGACAAAAATAAACTCAACTATGATAAAGATATTTTAAACAATAAAATACCTCAGCCGGAAGCTTTAGATCGTACGTCATACCTAGAGCTTTTTATACTCTATATAATTCGAGGTGCAGTTAGGCGACAAGTGAATGAGTCGTTAGGAGCATATTTAAGTATGTAAACAATGTGAATTGATATTAGTCACATACTCAACACAAGGTGCTGCAACTTGAAGTATAACGAGTTATAGGCATCATATTCGTTCATTGAACAAAAATCCATACAGTATCGATTAATCTGCATATTAATATCACTTGCAGGTTTATATTATCTAATTTGCGTTTATTCACATCATATCAAGTTAGCTAGATCCCTTTAACTAATGAATAGTTTTCTTAATTCATTATTAGAAAATATTAATCAAATGATAGAATACATATTACCTTATCATTTGCACTTTCTCATGCATCACCAAGCGCTAACTAAGGTATAATAAAAGCCGATAAAGCCAAATGGCACATATCAATAGGATTTAATATCCAAACTGGTCAAAAATCGCTATGTGGGGTTTAAACTAATATAAATGATGAGTTTTATCGCAACTCATTGCGAATTGATGTTAGTCTAATAACTTGCACGTTGACTCACTAATGGGAGAACATAAATTATGTCACAATCAGTAAAATTAAAAGGTAATGACGTCTCTGTTGACGGTGTATTTTTACAAGCAGGACAGCAAGCAAAAGCATTTACCTTAGTTGCTAAAGATCTTTCTGAAGCAACACTTGATAGCTACAAAGGTAAGCGTAAAGTGCTGAATATTTTCCCTAGTGTTGATACCGGTGTTTGCGCTGCATCAGTTCGTAAATTTAACCAATTGGCTAATGACTTAAGCAACACAGTTGTTCTTTGCATTTCAGCTGATTTACCTTTTGCACAAGCGCGCTTCTGCGGTGCCGAAGGTTTAGATAATGTTGTCACGCTATCTACTTTCCGTAACCCTGAGTTTGCTCATAACTACGGAGTAGCATTAACTAGCGGCCCATTGAAAGGCCTAACGGCGCGTTCAGTCGTGGTATTAGATGAAAATGACAACGTTATTTACAGCCAGTTAGTTCCTGAAATCACTGAAGAGCCTGATTACGACAAAGCACTTGCTGCACTGAAGTAATTTAGCTGAGCAGCCAGTATTATGCTGGCTGCTTATTGATGGCTTTAGTCAACATAAAGCCAATTTAATGTTTTATGATGTTTTGCGTTAACAACATTCGCGAATAGTTTATTATCCCCCATCATGTTTACCAACGAGTGGGAGCAACAACTGAGGATCTTCATCGCCTGTTCTTTATCAACAGGGCAAGATGAGGTAAGAATATCGATAATCAGATCTCTCGGTTTATTACCATTTTTAACTAACGCTTCCCAAGTAAAGCGATGACGCTTTTCCAGATAACGGGCTGCTGCTCGATTCATTAAATAGAGCTCAGCAGCTGAAGCCGCAACCTCAAACATATCATTTTTATAGTGGCGCTGGTTGAGATAATTGCGCAGTTTAGTCGTAACAATAAAGTTAAGAGCGAATTGATCCATAGCAACTCCTTGCAGGCTCTTAAACAGCCTTGCGACATCGGTTATCATCAATCAAAACAAAGCGAAAATATGGATGTGCTAACTTCAGTATAGTGTGCTTTTTGTGCTAAAAGATACCGCTGGCGATGAAAAATTCGTCAGCGATCACATTAATCATAAAAGGATTGTTTAATCCGGGAACATTCTAATTTCTAACTTAGTGCCTTCTGATTGCTCAATAAACTTATACAACGTCTCTCCCCCTTCAAACATTAAGCTGATTTCTAACTGTTTAGAATTTGGCCAATGATAATCCGCTTCAATACAACCACCTTGACTACATTTCACCTTAATATTTTTATTGGGTACCAATTTTTTAACCAAATTATAGCGATCTTCACTATCAAGCTGCTTATAACGCTCAAAGGCAACAGGTATATTTGCATTAGCAAAATCACATTCGATCAAATAGCCATTCTCATAAATATCATCAGGTTGTTGCTGTGGGGTATGACAATACTTATCCATTTCAGCAGATTGAGTGAGCTCTTGCCCAATACTTTGGTGATTAAAACAAAAGAACAAAAAAACCAGTAATAGATAGTTATTCATTATCTTGCTCTTTTTTCTGATTCAAACCATATTCACGCAATTTGTTTGCAATTGCCGTATGAGATACCTCTAAACGTTTTGCCAATTTACGTGTACTTGGATAATCGCGATATAAGCGTGATAGTACCGATGCTTCGTAACGTTTGGTAATTTCATCCAATGATCCATTTAAAGAATCTATTGCAATAGCGGGTAAGCTGTCCGTATCCGGTAAATCAATATCATGGACATTTAATACATCACCTTCTAACTGCGTTAAGCCTTGATAAATTGCATTTCGTAATTGTCTAACATTGCCCGGCCAATAATAACGGCTTAAATAATCAATCAATGATGGCGTTAGTCGGGGTTTGGCAATATTCAATTCTTTAGAAAAGTTAGTAACGAATACTTCAGTGAGGGGTAAAATATCTTCTTGTCTGTCTCGTAGTGGAGGAATAGTCAGTGTTAGCACGTTTAAGCGATAATAAAGGTCTTCTCTAAACTTTTTCTGTGCAACCAATTCAGGAAGATTTTTCTGTGTCGCACAAATCACTCGTACATTGACCTTTACTTCACGCTCTTCTCCTACACGCCGAAATGTACCATCATTGAGAAAACGTAGTAATTTAATTTGCATCTGTGGTGACATTTCGGCAATTTCATCTAATAAAACGGTGCCACCATTTGCCTGTTCAAAAAAGCCTTTTTTGCCATCAAGCGCATTTGGATAAGCGCCTGCCGCATAACCAAATAATTCACTTTCTACCACATCATCAGGCATTGATGCACAGTTTAATCCTAAGAAAGGTGCATTCCCTCGGGCACTGTGTAAATGGCACGCTTTTGCTAGCAAGTCTTTACCCGTTCCGGTTTCACCAACGAGTAATAATGGCTCATCTAACATGGCAATACGCTTTGCACGTTCGATGACATGTGACATCGCAGGGCTACTCGCAACAATCAAATCAAAGCCATCCACATCAACACCAACAATTTGCTGACGCTGTTTTTCTAAGATAGCGACTGATTTAAGTAATAATACCGCACCAGTGCAATGTGATTTACCGTTTTCATCATCCAAAATAATGGGAGTAACTTGCATCAAATAGTCATTACCTTTTACAGTCACCCTTTCGGTATAGGCTTCAGGCTCTTCTCGCTCAAACCAACGCTGTAGCCCGTGATTATTGACTAAATTTGAAAAAGTTTTCTGTTTAATTTTGTTTTCATCAACACCAAATAATTGCAATGACATTGGGTTGACTAATTCAATATTTAGTTTGTTATCAATAGATAGGACAGGCTCTGGGAATGAATTTAACAAAGCCCAAACAGCTTTATGCTCTCTCTCTGAAGGCATAAAGAAAATACGCCGAACATCAATGACGCCGTTAATACGGCGGATCTCTGCCATCAGTGTACTAAATACCTGAAAATCAACGGGGGTAAAATTAAGGTAGATCCGCCTTTGCGCTGATATTTCAATGCCTTTAAGGTCAATATTTTGCAAGACGAGCAAGTCTAATAATTCACGAGTGAGACCGATACGGTCTTGGCAAGTCACTTCAAGGCGCATGGATTAAGAACCTTTAACGGAAATAGAAATAGTTATTAAATATTTTAGCGTATTTACAGCTGGAATACAGCAGATGTGTCACATATTATTGACAGCAATGATTTACAGCCAACAAATGACAAAGGTATTATTATAATAACGATGGAAAATAAAGCGTTATGATGAAATGAAAAAATGACGTTCTTTTCTACTGGCAAGTGTTGTTTACTATCAACGCAACCTGCCAGTAAAAGGTTTATTTCGTGCTTTTTTTACTAGGCACTGCATTTTTAAGTTGGCTTAATAGCTGCCCGCGAAAATCAGCTAAACGTGGTTTATCATCAATCCAAGGCAATGGACGACATAACTCCATCGCTTTAATACCCAGCCTTGCCGTTAATAAACCGGCGCCAATACCTTGCGCGGCACGAGTTGATAAACGTGCAGTAATATCCTGAGACAGCCAATCCATACCGACCTCACGAATTAATTCAGACGCCCCCGCAAATGCAATATTAATTAATACCATTCTAAACAAACGAATACGGCTATAGTAACCGAGTTCAATACCATAAATAGCAGCAATACGATTAATTAAACGGATATTCCGCCATGCAATAAAAGCCATATCAACAATTGCTAGTGGGCTAACTGCGATCATCAGTGCTGATTCCGCAGATGACCGGCTGATTTCTTTACGTGCCTGCTCATCTAAGATCGGCTGAACTAGTTTGCTATATAATTCGATGACTTCGCGGTCGTTATGCGTTTCATGTATTGTCGTTTGCCAGCGCTGTATCGCGGGGTGTTGTTCTGAAAGAGCCGATTGTTTGGCCAATTTTTCACAGAATGCTTTACCCTGCCCCATACCATGGCTATGCAGTAATTCCCTCGCAATATCACGTTCTTGCGCTCTTTCTCTTAAGCGATATAAACGACGCCACTCTGTGATAACAGAGCCAACACCAGCAACAACAATTAAACCACCAGCGGCGGCAGTACCTAACGCGGTCCAATCTTGAGTAACCCAAGAGGTATGGATCCATATGCCTAATTGAGCGATAACACTGACACCAAACACACCTATCGCAGCACCAACCAGTCGACGCCAAAAGCTACGCTTAGGTTTCAAAGCTTCATTAATTAAGCTTTCAACTTCGCCCTCTTGAACATCTTGTTCTGCTTCAATTTCAACAGATACAAAATGATGTTGCTCTTGCGGATCAAAGTATTGCGCTTTTCGCAATTTTTCATCATGTTCAGCCGCTGTCTGCTCAGAAAAATCGACTCTTGGCTTAATGGGCTCACTCATTTTAATTTATCTCCCAATAAGAACTCTAATGCACTATCCATTCGAATATGCGGTAGTGGCTGATCAAGGGGTATTTGCCGAGGACGGAAATTTTCAAATTCAAACTGCTGTTTTTGCCAAAATTGTTCATTTGGCAACCGTTTAGGAACCTCACCTGGATAAAAGGTCATCGTTTGACCATCGCTCAAGCGTTCTCCTTTTAACGCAGGTAATTTTTCTCCTCGATAATCGATAATACCGCTGTCTGTCGCTTGAATAGAAGCCAAACCGATACAATCCATACTAATCCCTTCAAAAGCCGCATTTTGCCAAGCCTCTTGCACTAACTGCTGTAACAATGAAACTAAATTAGTATGTTGATCGGGGGTAACATGATCCGATTTACTGGCCGCAAACAGTAATTTGTCAATACAAGGTGAAAACATACGCCTTAACAAAGTACGTTTACCATAATGAAAGCTACGCATTAATTGAGTTAATGCCATACGCATATCATTAAAGGCATCAGGACCGCTATTTAATGGTTGTAAACAATCAACCAATACAATTTGGCGGTCAAAACGCTGAAAGTGATCTTTATAAAACCCCTTAACTACATTTTCACAATAATATTGATAACGACGCTGAAGCATACCAATGTTGGTCTGCTTATCGGCTTGAGCCAGCTTCTTTTCACCGTATTTTTCGATATTTGGCCACGGAAAAAATTGCAATGCAGGCGCTCCAGCCAAATCTCCAGGAAGCACAAAACGCCCCGGTTGAATAAAGTGCTGCCCTTCCGCTTTGCATTGCTCTAAATAAGTTGTATAAGCTGCTGAAATTGCAGCGAGTAAATTCTCATCTGCCGGTGCAAATGGATCACATGACTCACACAGTTGTAGCCATGATTGTGCTAATTGGCTACGTTTTCCTTTTTGTAGCGATGCCATCTGTGCCGACCACTCAACGTAATGTTGATCAAGCATAGGAAGATCAAGCAACCATTCCCCAGGGTAATCAACAATTTCTAAATATAACGAAGAATTATCAACAAAATGACGGAAAAAGGAGTCCTCTGAGCGGTAATGTAACTTCAAACGTATTTCGCTCACACCACGGGTAGGTGTTGGCCACTGAGGAGGATCACCATATAACTGAGAGATGCCCTCATCATAAGTAAAACGTTGGATTGAAAAATCACGCTGTGGGATACGTTTAACACCAAGTAAACGCTTATCGCGCGCAGCGGAAAATAGCGGTAAACGCGCACCACTATTTACATTCAATAATTGGTTAACAAGGGAAGTAATAAAAGCCGTCTTTCCACTACGGCTAAGTCCAGTTACGGCAAGCCTGACATGACGATCAACACTGCGATTCATCAAGTCGGTCAATTCATTTTGTAGCCGTTTCATAATTCTCCCACTCGCTCAATAATATTGATATCTAATTTAACATATACTCTAAATAATTCGAGGCTCAGGTAGGCGACAAGTCAAGATAGACGGGGAAGTATAGATAAACTATGCGACTCGGTAAACGTTGCATCGCCACTGATACCTTGAAGAAAAGCCCTGTAACTGGCCGTATGACGAGTATCAATTCGCTCATCACGAATTGCAAGAATGCAAGCATAGTCGCTATTTTTTAACGGGTTAGACGTTTTGTTAGGTAACTGATGACCCATTTGCTGCCAACGATTTTAATCACTTTGCCAATGACTCCACCTGGGCCATAGGTCATAGCTAATGTTACAACGACCTTCAATACCTTACCGACAGCCTGCTTTTTCACTTGCTGCTGGAATTTGCGTTTGATATGAGTATGCATTGTTTTACCGTATAAATTTCAATAAGTAAGCATGTTCTACATAATTCGCGGTACAGCGAAGCAACAAACAAACGAGCCGCTAGGCGTATAGAAAACACGGTAGCTGACGCGAATGCTCCTATTCACCATACCTCAACGTAAAGCACTGCAACTTAGAGTATGACGCGTATACGTTTTAGGGAATAATGATTTCCATTATCCCCCGAAAACGCAGATGGGGGTGTTTGAATTATAAATCACGAAACTTACTATTTACCGTATAGGTATCAGAAGTCACATAACGCTCTATTTGGCGTAAACGTAATTCCCCTGATTTTAATTGAGCATCCACCTCATTAAATAAACTGGTCACCTCTGCACTAATATCTTGTTCGGCACGATAGCCACTTGGTGCATTAGGAACAACAAAGCACATAACAATATATATGACCAGTGTGATACCAAAGCTCATAAATAGAGCCAATACTGTCAATGCTCTGACCAATGCAACCGGTACGTCAAGATATTGCGCAATACCGGAACACACACCGCCAAATACTCGGCGATCAGTTAAACGATATAATTTACGGTTGCGAAAATGAGTCATTATTTTTGCCTCCAATTTGGATGTTCCGCATCCAGAATATCTTCTAACGTTTTAATGCGTTGTTGCATACGTTGTGATTGCTCAGCAAGCTGCATTAAGCGCTGAATTTCATTTTCTGTTAGCTGGCTCTCCTGACCGTTTTTTTGTTTGCTGTAATGCAGCCACAACCAAAACGGTAGAATAAAGATAACAAAAATAATTAATACGAGAGACAGAAAAACATAGCCCATCACATTTCCTTATATCAAATGGTAATATTATCTTTTTCCCCTAATGCAGCATTAGGGGAATTATCATAACTATTCTTTGTTAGTATTAATTTTAGCTTTAAGCGCCGCTAATTGCGCGCTAATTTCATCGTCTGCTTTTAGTTCAGCAAATTGCTGATCTAAAGATTTCTGTTTGCCGATACCATAACTTTGCGCTTCACCTTCCATATGGTCAATACGACGCTCAAATTGCTCAAAACGTGCCATTGCTTCATCCAGCTTACCGCTATCTAATTGGCGACGAACATTACGGCTTGATTGTGCAGCCTCTAAACGAACCGTCATCGATTGCTGTTTAGCGCGCGTTTCTTGCAATTTATTTTCTAGCTCAGTGATCTCACCTTTCAAACGAGCTAAGGTTTCTTCAACAATAATATGCTCATGTTTCAGTGTATCAACCATTGCGCTCACTTTTTGTTTTTCAATCAGTGCAGCGCGAGCTAAGTCTTCTTTATCTTTAACCAGTGCTAGTTCAGCTTTTTCTTGCCAATCTGCCACTTGCTTTTCGCCCATTTCAATGCGACGTTCTAAGCCTTTTTTCTCAGCTAAAGTACGCGCAGAGGTTGAGCGGATCTCAACTAGCATATCTTCCATTTCCTGAATCATCAGGCGGATCATTTTTTGCGGATCTTCTGCTTTATCTAGCAAAGATGCGATGTTTGCATTAATGATGTCGGCAAAACGTGAAAAAATACCCATTATTTATTTCCTCTTGATGGATTATATCATTCAGTAGAGCCTCAACCCGATTTTGGCTTCCCACCAATACGTGATGCTCCGTTTGACTATTACATAAAACATATTGCAAGCAGCATGCCAACTTTTAATAAAAATCATTAACCATATGAATAAAAAGAAATAAATTATTTTTATATCATTTTCTCGTACAGTAAACTATAGTTAATATCAGGTCAATAAAACCAACTATTGGTGAAAATAACCATGAAAAATACTAACGATACCATTATTGGTAATTCATCTAATTTCTTAGATGTCCTTGAACGTACCTCTGAGTTAGCCAAACTTAACAAACCTATTTTAGTAATTGGTGAACGAGGTACAGGTAAAGAGTTGATTGCCGACCGCTTACACTTTCTATCCCCCCGCTGGCAAGAGCCTTTTATCTCTCTTAATTGCAGTGGACTCAATGAGAATTTACTTGATTCTGAGTTATTTGGTCATGAGGCAGGTTCTTTTACTGGTGCCCAAAAACGCCATCAAGGCCGTTTTGAACGGGCAGATAAAGGTACTTTATTTCTAGATGAACTTGCCACAGCCCCCATGTCTGTACAAGAAAAATTACTACGCGTCATTGAATATGGTGAATTAGAGCGTGTTGGCGGCAGTCAATCTCTCAAAGTTGATGTACGACTCGTTTGTGCTACTAATGCAAATCTCCCTGAATTAGCAAAAGAAGGTCGTTTCAGAGCTGATTTACTCGATAGGCTTGCCTTTGAAGTGATCCGCATCCCACCCCTACGTGAACGTGTCTCCGATATTATGTTGCTAGCTGAGTACTTTGCGATAGCCATGAGTGGTGAACTCAAACGCCCTTATTTTAGTGGCTTTAGTACAAAAGCTCGACATGCTCTCGAACACTATTCTTGGCCGGGAAATATTCGTGAACTAAAAAATGTTGTCGAACGCTCGGTGTATCGTCATGGTGAAAGTGAAGAACTTGTTGAGACGATTATATTTGACCCCTTTGGTGAAAAATTATCTGAGCTTGCAGGCCCCAAACAATCTGAATTTGATAATATCTCCCCACTACCTTCACTTCCTTGTGATTTACGTTTATGGCAACAACAAAGTGAAAAACAATTAGTTGAGCATGCGTTACAGCAATGCCAATTTAATCAACGTAAAGCAGCTCAGCGATTATCATTAAGTTATGATCAAATTAGAGGATTAATTAAAAAACATCAAATTGAAGTAAATAACATTTAATGAGTAAAATTTAAATGCTAGGTTAATATTAACCTAGCTAAAATGATAGAGATTATATTGATTGCTCCCTACTTGAAATTTCAGAGTAAATACTGAAACACATTGAAAAAACTAGAATTAAATATAACACCGCCATAAATTTTAAGTGACTTAGCGGCTATTTAGACTATGACAGAGATTATTTACACTATAATATTGTTATTATTTATATACCATCCTATTATTAATTGGTAAAATAAATTGCTAATTATATTCATCAACAATTATAAGTAAAAACACTTAACCACATAATAAAAATTAAAATCGAATAATCACCTTACTTTAATTAATGCTAATAATTAATTTTATGATTTTATGAATATTTCTTTTCTGACTACATTAAAGGGTAAAAAAATGACTGCCTTAAAAAAATGATATTATTTTTTTATTTATGGGTATTAGCTACTCTAGTCATGCAATGGATATTATAAAATTACTTTCTAAGTGTGACAATTCATTCTTTAAACAAATAAATCAAAATAAGCAATTTACCATGATCCCCGATGCCATCAGTCCATCAGAATTATTCAGTGACAACGGCATTTCAATTCCTTTACAGCATACCACTGAAGAAGGTATTGAGATTGATCATTTTATTGCCATCGCTATCGACCTCGATCGCTATAAAATCATCCCTAGCGATAATATAAGTGGCAAATTCTATTTTTGGGGATTTGAAACCTCACAAGCAGAGCTTGGTGTTATACAACGTGTATCAACCAAACTCCCTCTAATTGAAGGGGGTGGATATTATGTCGCTAACTCCATGATGCGTAATACCAATGAAGATCCTTGGCAACATAATTTAGCGCCAGTCAGTGGTATTGCACCTACAGGAAATTCAGCAGAGAAGCTGTTCTTTATAGAAGCAAACAAGGAAAATGGAACGGTTAAACTAATGTGCACATTACAAGGAAATGTTAATGACGAAGGCCTAAAAGCTATTGGACTTATTCATTAATAAATCAACCAAGTTTTAGATAAAAAAAAGCCAGCACCCATGCTGGCTATAAAAAAACACTGGAAGCAATGTGAGCAATGTCATGCCTAGACCTAAGCTTTTGCTTAGGCGGCAAAGAGAATGATAATAGTTATCAGTAGTATTTGTAAAGCGCTTTAATGAGATTTTTTCTCATTAAAGAATAACAGTTTGATATTTAAACAATTAAATTTTATTTCGTGTTTCGCTCGCTGATTCAACAATCTCGATTTGCTCCATACTCTAACGAATTCCTGTTGCTGGTAAACAGGTCGCTAGAAGCACACATATTTAGGTGGCTAGCGCCAGTGAATGCAGTCACCATCCTTAATAAAAGGCACTACAACTTGAAGTAGAGTGGGTATAAAAAATAGCTAATATTTTGCTTATACCCTGTCGACCCATTTTTAAGCTACAATAGGTCATTTCAGGTTAACGATATCAGTGATATGCGCCTAATAACTCTTTGGCTTCTATTTACTCTTTCACTAACAGCCCAAGCTCTTAGTGGCAATGTCTCATACAGAGATACCGTAGCGAATGATGTTCCTAAAAACATTCGTCAAAATGGCTTTATCTACTGTGTTAATGGCATTGTCACGACATTTAATCCACAGCTAGTGAGTAGTGGCCTGATTGTCGATCCACTTGCGGCACAAATTTATGACCGCTTGTTGGATGTAGACCCATTCACCTATCAGCTAATTCCTGAAGTCGCTTCTCACTGGAAAGTGCTCGATAACGGTGCGACTTATCGGCTAACACTGCGTAAAGATGTCAAATTTCAAGAAACTCCTTGGTTTACTCCTACGCGTAATATGAACGCAGATGATGTTGTCTTTAGTTTCTCACGCATGTTTGAAGTCCATCATCCTTATCATTATATTAATGGTGGCCGTTATCCCTACTTTGATAGCTTACAATTCGCCAATAGCGTGCAAAGTATTCGCAAACTTAATGACTATACCGTTGAGTTTCGTTTAAATGCGCCTGATACCTCTTTTTTATGGCATTTAGCTACCCATTACGCACCTATTTTGTCGGCTGAGTATGCGGATTACCTTTCGAGTATCAATCGCCAAGAAATGATTGACTGGCGCCCTGTTGGTACAGGGCCATTTCGACTTGACGATTACCAAGCAGGCCAATTTGTACGTTTGATGCGTAATAATAACTACTGGAAAGGTGAACCACGCATGCAAGAAGTGGTTATTGATATGGGTGCCGGGGGAACAGGTCGTATTTCCAAACTGCTAACCGGAGAGTGCGATGTATTAGCTTACCCTGCTGCGAGTCAATTACCTGTTTTACGTGATGATCCACGATTACGTATCTCAATGCGCTCAGGCATGAACATTGCCTATTTAGCCTTTAATACCAGTAAGCCCCCTTTAGACCAACTGAAAGTGCGTCAAGCTATTGCTTACGCAATTAATAATGAAAGATTAATGCAATCTATTTATTACGGAACCGCAGAAACCGCAGCTTCAATCCTCCCACGTGCATCTTGGGCTTATGATAATCAAGCTAAAGTGACGGATTATAATCCTGAGTTGTCGAAAAAAATGTTGCAAGAGCTTGGTCTTGAAAACCTCAAACTCGACCTTTGGGTTCCTGTTTCTTCACAATCCTATAATCCTAGCCCACTAAAGATGGCAGAGCTGATCCAAGCGGATTTAGCTCAGGTGGGGATCATTATGAATATTCGCTCTGTAGAAGGACGCTTTCAAGAAAATCAATTGATGGATCGCTCTCATGATATGACATTGGCCGGTTGGGCTACCGACAGTAACGATCCTGATAGCTTTTTTCGTCCATTATTAAGCTGTGCAGCGATCGCCTCGCAAACTAACCTAAGCCATTGGTGTAGCCCAACTTTTGATGAAATATTACATAAAGCGTTACTCACTGAGCAATTAGCTGAACGAATTGACTACTATCATCAAGCTCAACAAATATTGAGTCATGATCTTCCCGTGTTACCTTTGGCTTATTCATTACGCTTACAAGCCTATCGTTTTGATATGAAAGGATTAGTCATTAGTGCATTTGGTAATACCTCATTTGCTGGTGTTTATCGAGATATGAATGAAAATAGCCCCCAAAATGACCGTAAGCAGGAGCAGCAACCATGATTATTTACTCGCTGCGACGCATACTATTATTGTTCATCACGCTATTTTTTCTTTCTTTGGTCAGTTTTAGTCTGAGCTATTTTACCCCTAATGCACCATTGAGTGGCGCTTCACTTTATGATGCTTATTTATTCTATTTTGATGGCTTATTGCACTTCGATTTTGGTGTTTCTAGTATCAATGGTGAACCTATTTCAGATCAGCTAAGAGATACCTTTCCAGCTACCATGGAGCTATGTATCTTAGCTTTTATGTTCGCTTTAATTGTGGGGATACCATTAGGTATGATTGCCGCTTTTTGGCGTAATAAGCCCGCAGATATCGCGATTAGCACATTTGCTTTACTCGGCTTTTCAGTACCCGTTTTTGTATTAGCTTTAGTTCTAACGCTGTTCTTCTCACTGCGTTTAGGTTGGCTCCCTGTTTCTGGAAGAATCGATCTGCTCTATAATTTAGAATCTGTTACTGGGTTTGCATTAATAGATGCTTGGCTTTCTGATTCACCTTATCGCCAACAAATGATCATTAATGTTTTGGAACATATGATTTTACCTGTATTAACATTGGCTTTAGCACCTACGACAGAAGTTATTCGCTTAGTTCGTAATAGCACCGAGGAAATTGCTAGTGAAAATTATATTAAGGCCGCTGCAACACGTGGATTATCAAGATTAACAATTATTCGGCGACATATATTTCACAATGCAATCCCCCCAATTATTCCAAAACTGGGGCTGCAATTTTCAACGATGTTAACCCTGACAATGGTTACAGAGTTAGTATTTAACTGGCCAGGGCTTGGTCGTTGGCTGGTAACCGCCATCCGCCAGCAAGATTATTCAGCTATTTCTGCTGGCGTGATGCTAATAGGGGCTTTAGTGATCACCGTTAACGTATTGTCTGATATTTTAGGGGCGATGATGGATCCGTTGAAACATAAGGATTGGTATGTCCTCAGATAATTTTTATCGTGAACAGAAGATGCCATCCCCAACACGGGTGGTTTGGAATATTTTTTCTTCTGATATCATTTCTATGATCGGTTTCTATGGGGTACTGTTTCTATTAATACTGTGCTTCGTAGGGCCGTATCTTGCGCCTTATACCATTGATCAGCAGTTTTTAGGCTATCAGTTATTGCCACCATCATGGTCTCATTACGGTAATGTCGCTTTTTTCCTTGGAACTGACGATCTAGGGCGAGATATCCTGAGTCGTTTGATCATTGGCACAAAATCCACTTTTGGCGCAGCACTCCTCGTGACATTTATTGCCACCTTAGTTGGCCTAATACTTGGTTGCCTTGCTGGTATGACCCGTGGTTTAAAATCTGCGGTTTTTAATCACGTACTTGATACCCTACTGTCTATTCCATCATTGCTACTTGCCATTATCGTTGTCGCTTTTATGGGAGCAAGCTTACAAAATGCCATGCTTGCTATCTGTTTGGCGTTGATCCCACGTATGGTCAGAACAATTTATGTCGCCGTTCATGATGAATTAGATAAAGAATATATTGTTGCTGCACGGTTGGATGGTGCATCAAATATTTTTATTTTGTGGTATACCGTATTACCGAATATTACCCCGATCCTTGTTACTGAGCTGACACGTGCGCTATCCATTGCCATTTTAGATATTGCTGCACTAGGGTTTCTTGATCTTGGCGCTCAGTTACCTTCTTCTGAATGGGGAGCGATGTTAGGCGATACTTTAGAGCTGATTTATGTTGCACCTTGGTCAGTGATTTTACCCGGTGCTGCAATTATGATCAGTGTCCTGTTCGTCAATTTGCTTGGTGATGGATTGCACCGAGCTATTAATGCGGGAGTTGAATAATGCCTCTGTTAGACATCCGCAATTTGACCATTGAGTTTTTGACGGCTAACGGCCCTGTTAAAGCGGTCGACCGTATTTCCATGACCCTATCTGAAGGGGAAGTACGTGGATTAGTGGGTGAATCAGGCTCAGGCAAAAGTCTTATTGCTAAAGCCATTTGTGGTGTCACTAAAGACAATATTCGAGTGACCGCTGACCGTTTTCGTTTTCAAGATATTGATTTATTAAAACTTAGCCCACGAAAACGACGCAAATTGATCGGTCATAATATCTCAATGATATTTCAAGAACCGCAATCTTGCCTTGACCCTTCTGAAGACATCGGTAAGCAACTGATACAAGCGATCCCCGGCTGGACTTATAAAGGCCGTTGGTGGCAACGCTTTAATTGGCGAAAGCGTCGCGCTATTGAATTATTACATCGTGTAGGCATTAAAGATCATAAAGATATCATGCGTAGCTACCCCTATGAACTTACCGATGGTGAGTGTCAAAAGGTGATGATCGCGATTGCTATTGCCAATCAGCCACGCTTATTGATTGCTGACGAGCCCACAAATGCTATGGAATCAACCACTCAAGCGCAGATTTTCCGTTTACTCGATAAACTAAATCAAAATAATAATATGTCCATATTATTAATTAGCCATGATATGGAACTAATGTCCAAGTTAGTGGATAGAATTAACGTGCTTTATTGCGGGCAAACTGTTGAAAGTGCGACTCCTGAAGATATTCTACAACGTCCACACCATCCCTATACACAAGCGCTTATTCGTTCAATTCCTGACTTTGAAAGCCCTATTCCTCATAAAGGACGATTAAATACGTTACCTGGAGCTATCCCATCATTAGAGCATTTGCCAATTGGTTGTAGGCTTGGTCCGCGTTGCCCTTATGCACAACGTACATGTATTGTCGCCCCACCACTGCGTAATATTAAAAACCACCTATTCGCTTGTCATTATCCGCTGAATACGGAGGAGCAATCTTAATGGAGGCACTACTTGAGGTACGTAACCTCACAAAAACGTTTCGTTTTCGTGAAGGACTATTTCGTCGTTATGAATTAGAAGCGGTGAAACCACTCAGTTTCAATTTGCAAGCAGGACAAACCTTAGCCATTATTGGTGCTAACGGTTCGGGAAAATCAACACTTGCTCGGATGTTATCAGGCGTCACAGAGCCAACCGCGGGGGAAATTATGATCCGTGGACATCAGCTCAATTATGGTGATTATGGTTATCGTAGTCAGCGAATACGCATGATATTTCAAGATCCCAGTACTTCATTAAACCCAAGACAACGTATCGGCCAAACACTTGAGTTACCTTTAAAACTCAATACTGAGTTGACAGGTATTGAACGAGAACGGCGTATTATTCAAACCTTACGCCAAGTCGGTTTATTGCCTGATCATGCAGAGTATTACCCACATATGCTAGCTTCTGGGCAAAAACAACGTGTTGCATTAGCCAGAGCGCTAATTTTACAACCTGAAATTATTATTGCTGACGAAGCATTAGCTTCCCTAGATATGTCGATGCGCTCGCAAATAATTAATCTAATGCTCGAATTACAAGCAAAGCAAGATATAGCCTATATTTATGTCACACAGCATTTAGGCATGATGAAACATATTAGTGATAAAATGTTAGTAATGGATAAAGGCGTTGTCGTTGAGCGCGGTAATACTGCTGAGGTATTAGCAGCTCCGCTGCATGATGTTACTCGCCGATTAATTGAGAGTCATTTTGGTGAACCTCTTTCAATCGATGCATGGCGTCAGGATCTTTGACTGCTCCGACAAGCGCAGCAAAATATCCTTCTTGATATAATACATGGTAATATATAGCCGATTCGTCAATAAGAGATGCGAAAACTACCCAAGACACAGTGTCTTCTGTTATATTCGCGTTTTCAATAGAAAATAAACAAGGATAATGCTATGGGTTTTTTAACCGGCAAACGCATTCTAATCACTGGCGTTGCCAGTAAATTATCAATTGCATACGGTATTGCAAAAGCAATGCGTGAACAAGGCGCTGAATTAGCGTTTACTTATCAGAACGAAAAACTGAAACCACGCGTTGAAGAGTTCGCGGCATCTTTAGACTCTAACATCGTTATTGAATGTGATGTGGCGGTTGATGCAAGTATTGACGCTCTGTTTGCTGAATTAGGAAAATCATGGACTAAATTTGATGGCTTTGTGCACTCAATTGGTTTTGCTCCAGCAGATCAATTAGATGGCGACTATGTTGATGCCGTTACCCGTGATGGTTTCCGTATTGCTCACGACATCAGTGCATATAGCTTTGTTGCGATGGCAAAAGCATGTCGTGACATGCTTAACCCAGATGCAGCTTTACTTACTCTGACTTACTTAGGTGCAGAGCGTGCGATCCCTAACTACAATGTCATGGGCTTAGCTAAAGCTTCATTAGAAGCTAACGTGCGTTATATGGCGAACGCGATGGGTCCTCAAGGTATCCGTGTTAATACTGTTTCTGCCGGCCCTATCCGTACATTGGCAGCATCTGGTATCAAAGACTTCCGCAAAATGCTGGCACACTGTGAAGCTGTAACACCAATTCGTCGTACTGTCACCATTGAAGACGTTGGTAACACTTCAGCATTCCTTTGCTCAAACCTTGCAGCCGGTATCACTGGTGAAGTGGTTCATGTTGATGGTGGTTTTAGCATCGCGGCAATGAATGAATTAGAGTTGAAATAAGTCATACTCTAGTTCGATGACGCCATCTTCGGATGGCGTTTTGCTATCTTGGGACTAGCGCGCAATAGCCACATTTGCTTTGATATGTTTAAGATGAACGACAATCGTGAAAGTGACAATCACTAATAACGACCACGCTCCCCATTTACCTGCATGCACCACTGACCATGCCCCAATCTGATTAGGGTACTGCCAGACCCCAAAAAATGTTCCAAAATTTTCAGCTAACCAAATAAAGAAACCAATTAACATAAATGCAAGTAATAATGGCATCTTACGTTCTTTATCTAACGGAGTATAAAAAACCATACTTCGTGCATATAAACCAAAAATAAACGCGGTAAGATACCAACGATAATCTTCAATATAATGATGACTAAAAAAGTTAATATAAATGGCTAGTGCAACAAGTGTCGCCATCCAATAGGGTGGATAATGTTGAATACGTACTTTAAAGAAACGCCATGACTGAATAATATAACTCCCCACCGCTGCATACATAAAGCCAGTAAATAAAGGGACACCCCATAATTTAGTATAAGCTTCATCAGGATATTGCCATGACGCGATCGTTGCTGATGTTTTGAATAGTTCCATAATAAAACCGACCATATGAAACACACAAATCGCCTTTAGCTCATCCCAAGTTTCTAGTTTTGACCACACTAGTAGAGCTTGAAAAATAACAGCAAAAACTAACAAAACATCGTAACGCGGTACCCCTAAAATCCCTTTTGCAGGCACTAAAAAAAGTGCTAAGAAAAAGAAACCAGCAAATAAGCATGATCTGGCATTAATCAACCCAAAAAACCAAAACTCTAAAACAAAACGTTTTAACCCTGTAATGTTATGAGGTCTATGCGCCATTAACAGATCATCAAACCTACGAAGAACATTCAGCTTCTGGTACTCACTATCCATTCAGTTTACCTACACTTATTTTGAGCATTTATTTTTGATGTGGCGTTTTTGACTCAAATTTTAGCAGGTATGAAACTAAAAAAGATAAGAATCACTCTTAATAATTGATTCAAGAGGATAACCCCTCATGCCCTTACAAACTGATAGTAACACTGACATCTTAATACAAATTTTTTTATTTAAGCATGATATACTGTGATTCACTGGATTTAAGCTTGCTAGTTATCATTGCCAACATAACTATTTTTAGGGGTTTTATGATGAAATTGTATTATTCTCCCGGTGTTTGCTCCCTTTCTCCTCACATCATTTTGCGTGAAACAGGTCTAGATTTCAGCATTATACGTGTCAATTTAAAAGACAAAAAAACTGAAGATGGTGAAGATTTTTTAGCAATTAACCCTAAAGGCCAAGTCCCTGTGTTACTTTTGGACAATGGTGAGCTGCTAACAGAAGGCGCGGTGATTGTGCAATACCTAGCAGATCAAAAACAAGACAGGAATTTAATCGCACCCGCAGGCACGCTAAAACGCTATCATCAACTCGAAGCACTCAACTTTATCTCAACAGAACTTCACAAGAGCTTTGCACCTTTATTTACTCCGGGTACACCTGAAGACTATAAAGACATTGTTAGAGCGAATCTCGTTAAAAAATTCCAATATGTTGATGATGTATTGGCAAAAAGAGCTTTCTTTGCTGATGATAATTTCACCGTTGCTGATGCTTATCTATTTACAGTAACTAACTGGACTAAATTAGTTGGTGTTGATATTTCTCACCTTAAGCATTTAAGTGAATACTGCGGGAAAATAGCTAAACGACCTAAAGTACAAGAAGCATTGTCTGCGGAAGGCTTAATTTAATAGAGCCGTAGCGCTCCGTTTTTGTGAGCGCTACGGGTTTTACTGGAACCCCTATTTAGTCAATTTCAGTTGCGCAAAATTTGTGTTCTGGCTTCACCATCTTGTCTTGAGCGGCCACCAACTGAAGTTCATACTCTCCCATTTTCTTAGTTTGTATCATCACTTCATACACAGCAGCAGCAACATGCTCTAATGCTTTAGGTAAACTTTCACCTTTTAGTAGATTAACCAACATCAATCCACTAGTTAAATCCCCAACACCAACTGGCTGTTTTTCACCAAAATCCACCAGTGGACGGCTCACATGCCAACTATGTTCTTCAGTCACTAAGATCATTTCAAAGCGGTCAGCTCTGTAACCCGCTCGGCTCAAATGCTTCACTAAAACAATCTTAGGGCCTTGACGACATAGCTGACGAGCAGCCTGTACTGCTTGCTCAACAGTTGTAATTGTTTCTCCTGATAAGGTTTCTAACTCAAGCAAATTAGGCGCAATAACATCACTTGCTTGTAACGCTTGTTGGCAAAGAAACTCCGCGACACCTGGAGCAACAATACAGCCTTTTTCTGGATGTCCCATAACAGGATCACAAAAATAGAGTGCTTGTGGATTAACTAACTTAATTTGCTTCACGATAGACAGAATATCGTTACCTTGTTCAGCAGAACCGATATAACCACTTAACACTGCATCACAAATTTCTAGCTTATGGATCTTCGCTAACCCTTGCACAATATCCGTTAAATGTTGCGCAGGAAATACAGTACCAGTCCATTGAGGGTACTGAGTATGATTGGAGAATTGAACAGTATTTAGCGGCCAGACATCGACCCCCATTCGGCACATAGGAAATGCAGCAGCACTGTTTCCTGCATGACCGAAAACAACATGGGATTGAATTGAAAGAACACTTTTCATGGAAAACCCAAAAGAATTGTAAGTCGAATGAAGAGAAATCAGTGATTAGCCATAGTGGAATAGACGTTCACCATTCTTTGTATTGCGGTAAGCAAATAGAGCATCCCAGCAACAAGCAAAAAATCTACTCAGAATGTGAGGGCTCTTAGTGATGCTACCATAAAAAGTATGATGACTAGAAATAGCCCGAAGTTTTCTTCGAGCTATTCTCACCATGGTTAGTCAGAGCTATTTCCAGTTGATCAAGCAGTCGTTTTTCTTACCACGACGGATCAGGGTGAAACGCCCAAACAAGCGATCTGTATCTGTAAATACATACATTGGGTCAGTTTGTTTTTGACCATTCACAGCAACAGCATTTGAGCTAATTGCCGTTCTAGCTTGACCACGAGAAGGCGTTAACTCAGAATCAACCAGTGCTTGTTGTAAATCAGCACCCGAATCCAGAGTAATACATGGCATGCCATCTTGTGCGAGCTGTTCAAAATCAGCTTCCGTTAAATCAGAAACCGCACCAGAGAATAAACTCTCAGTAATACGACGAGCCGCCGCTAAGCCTTCATCACCATGAACTAATCGAGTCACATTTTCAGCGAGAACATATTGTGCGCGAGGCGCTTTACCGCTGTTTTTATCTTCTTCTTCAAGTGCATTAATCTCACTGAGTTCCATAAAGGTGAAGAATTTCAAGAAACGATAGACATCAGCGTCTGCGGTATTAATCCAGAACTGGTAGAATTTGTATGGGCTGGTTTTCTTAGGATCAAGCCACACAGCACCACCTTCTGTCTTACCAAACTTAGTGCCATCTGCTTTCGTAATCAGCGGTACTGTCATCCCAAAGACTTGGTTTTGGTGTAAACGACGAGTCAGATCAATACCTGATGTGATATTGCCCCATTGGTCTGAACCACCAATTTGTAACTCCACACCATGTTCTTTATTCAGGTTTGCAAAGTCATAACCTTGCAGTAAGTTATAAGCAAACTCAGTAAACGAGATACCAACATCATCACGGTTTAGACGCTGTTTAACGGCTTCTTTATTAATCATTTGGTTAACAGAAAAATGTTTACCAATATCACGTAAGAAAGTCAGCACATCCATTTTACCAAACCAATCGTAGTTATTGGCTAATGTTGCGCTGTTATCGCCACAATCAAAACTCAGAAAAGGAGAGACTTGGTTACGGATTTTTGCTACCCATTCTTGGACGGTCTCTGCGGTATTTAATTTACGCTCAGAGGCTTTAAAACTTGGATCACCAATCAGACCCGTTGCGCCACCGACCAACGCCACAGGCCTGTGCCCGGCTAGTTGGAATCGTTTTAAACACAGCAAGGGAACCAGATGCCCCAAATGCAAGCTGTCAGCGGTAGGATCGAAGCCACAATAGAGAGAGATAGGGCCTTGCGCCAGTCTCTCTGCTAACGCATCCTCATCCGTTACCTGGGCAACGAGGCCCCGCTCTTGCAATTGTTTAATCAGGTTATTGCTAGACATCAATGACTCCATCAGTTGTATTTTGTCTATCTATACTTTAAATCATCCAAAGCACAGCTAAGCAACAAGTGAAATAGCTACTCTTTCTTAACGAAACACGCTGCGACTTGAAGTATGACGAGTATATTTTTATTAAAAGTGCCACAAGACCGCCACCTAGCGGTTGTTCTCGTGAACATAGCTTGTCAGTTTTCGTAAACGAAGCTATAGCATAAAGCGCCTAGCTTTTAAGTGCCAGTTAAAAAACGTTTTATTATGGTGCTAATCTATCAATTTTCCAACCATCCTCTTCTCGTTGGTAAATAAAGCGATCGTGTAAACGATTTGCACCACCTTGCCAAAACTCAACACTATTAAATACCACGCGAAAACCGCCCCAAAAACTCGGTAATGGCACTTCGCCATTTTGAAATTTTTGTTTTAGCTCTAAAAACTTGCCTTCAAGAATACTGCGAGCTGAAATGCGTGATGATTGTTGTGATGCCCATGCAGCAATCTGACTATCTTTAGGGCGACTATGGAAGTACTTTACTACCTCAATCGGATTTAAACGTTCTGCAACCCCTAAAAAATTAACTTGTCGCTCAAGGGGATACCATGGAAAGTGTAAGCTTATCTTATTGTTTTTTCCTAACTGCTGCGCTTTACGACTTCCCATATTGGTGTAAAACACCAAGCCTTTTTCATCAAAATGCTTTAATAAAACAATACGTTGATAAGGTTGGCCTGTTTCATCAACCGTAGCAACACACATCGCTGTTGGGTCACTAAGGTTAGCTTCACAAGCTTGCTTCAACCACCGTTCAAATAAGTCGAGAGGATCCGCAGTTAGATCTGCTCTACGCAGTCCCCCTCTTGTGTATTCACGGCGTAACACAGCCAACTCTTGATTTTGTACCTCGTTCATCGTATTTCTATTTCCTTAACGCCATCATTTTTCATCAGTATTTGTAGGATAAATAGCACCAAGAACGGTTTCACGCTCAGCCCCCGTTACTGAAGCCAGATTACCCGATAAATTCGCGATAGTTCTTGCAGCAAGCCAAGCAAAAGCTAAGGCTTCCATATCATCACCACTTAATCCATATTTGTCACTCGTGCCAACCTCTGTTCCTGGCAACAATGCAGCAAGCCGATGCATAAGAAATGTATTTTTTGCACCGCCACCACACACAATCAGACGCTCACAACCACCACAAAGCAAAATTTGTTCAGTAATAGAAACAGCGGTCAACTCACATAAAGTTGCTTGTACATCATCAGGAGACATATCGTCAAAACCAGCTAACTGTTGGTCTAACCATTGCATATTGAAATATTCGCGCCCCGTACTTTTAGGTGCAGAACGCCTAAAATAAGGGTCACGTAACATATTTTTGAGCAATGCCTGATTAACCACACCAGAACTGGCCCAATGACCATTTTCATCATACGGTAGTTGTTTATGCCGCCATATCCAAGTATCCATCAACATGTTTCCTGGGCCGGTGTCATAACCTTTAACATAAGCTCCAGGGAAGAGTGCTGTAATATTGGATATGCCACCAATATTGAGTATGACTCGTTTTTCAGTTGGATGTCCTAATACAGCTAAATGAAATGCAGGTACCAACGGAGCACCTTGTCCACCATACGCCATATCTCGCCGCCTAAAATCGCCAACAGTGGTGATACCTGTTAATGCCGCTACCCGATTATTATCGCCAAGTTGCATGGTAAAAGGTGCTTCTCCGTCGGGTTCATGCCAAACCGTTTGTCCGTGACAGCCAATTGCAATGATATCTTTTGCTGCAACCCCTGTTTCTTTTAATAACTGTTCCACAGCCTGAGCATAGAGAGAGCCAAGTTCACGGTCTATTTTACCAACTTCAGACAGCGTTGTTTCTTGGCCTTGGCAAATATTAAGCACTCTTTTTTTTAGTTCCACAGGAAAGCCAATGCTTACGCTTGCTTGTTCAGCAACAAATTTATCACTAATCGCTGCCAGAACGACATCAACCCCATCTAAACTGGTTCCAGACATAATCCCTATATAACGGCCGGACTTTATCATCATCACTGTTCCTTTAGGTTTCACATACTCTATTGGTTGCTTAACTACATACCATTTTCATTCAGCGCTAAACGATTCTTAGACTTCAAAAGATTGTGCTTTGGCTGATACTTTTGTCAACCGAACATTAAAATTTCTCGTGCTGGCTCGCAGAAAAAAATCTTTAAGCAAAATAAGAAAGCCTAAAGTACAAAATACAGACAATACAATTTACTTTTACGCACTAATACCCATCTCGTTAATTATAATTTATAGTATAATTATCAGACCAAGGTATTTCTCGATGAGATAGTGAAGAAACATCGGTATTAAGAGAATACTTTTTGTGCGATGAACATCGAATGATGATTATATCGTGAATTTATTTAAGAGAAGTATTTAACAAAGTGTGCCTTACATTAGGAAATATTTCCTACTTTGAGATATTTTACCTAGTGTTTATGCCCCGTTTAAATCAGAATCAGTAGCCTGATAACCGTTTAAAACTTGGCATAACTTAAAGACATACCTAATATGGTAGTTAAAAGCGCTATTCATGCTACGTTATTGCCACAGACAGCCAGTCTCATAGGAGTAATTATGCTTAAGAAAGTTTTCGTTGGTGTTGTTGCAGTCGTTGTGTTATCTGGCTGTGTCAATACTAGTACACTTTCTGGTGATACTATTTCAGCCAAAGATGCAAAACAAGTACAAACCGTCACTTACGGAACAATACTCAATGCTCGCCCTGTTACTATCCAAGCCGGTGAAGACGAAAACGTCATCGGTGCAATTGGCGGTGCAGTTTTAGGTGGCTTATTAGGTAATACTGTAGGTGGTGGTACTGGTAAAACACTTGCAACAGCAGCGGGAGCAATTGCTGGTGGTTTAGCAGGCCAGCAAGCACAAGGTGCTCTGAATAAAAGCCAAGGTGTACAGTTAGAAATCCGCCTTGATAGCGGCAAGAATATTGTCGTGGTTCAGAAACAAGACCCTAGCGCTTTCCGTACTGGACAACGTGTTATGATTGCTAATAGTGGTGGTACTGTTACTGTTTCGCCTCGCTAATATTAGTATTAGAATATGTTCACCGGGTACTCTCGGTGAACATACATGTTTAGTTTGGGTTATGTGAAGCTCTTTTTTAAATACTGCTATACTCGTCCTATTTCAGATTGCAGCGTTGTGGACGCGATTCACTCGTGCCAGTCACATAGTTTATATGTTCCTCACCGTTCGTTTACTTATCCCCCTTCTGCTCCTCAATTTATTTCGAGTATATATATCAAACCATCGCTTTGTTGACTCATTCGCTCACATTATTCATATATCTATATGATCATTGTGTTAGGCTCAATCAGTCTCCTAGCCAATAGTGATATAATTAGAATATAGAGCTTCATATACAATTGTTAATTGAATTTTAGTTATTCATACTTATTCATACTTGCTGTGTTTACTTATCCCTCAAAAAACGGTTAATCTGAAATATCGTATTTTCATTAAATTTCATGATGTTTTGGCTTTAATAGCCATTTATATTCAATAAAACAGTTAAACCATTAACGATTTATCATTAAATAATAAACCATATTAATAATTAATTATAAAATCAATTTACTTTATAAACATCAAAAAATAGATATCATCAGAAAAAGTAAATAATCTTTCAAAATAATTTAAATTTGAATAATATATAGGTCATAATATTTCTAGATTATAGATCTCCTTGTAAGCGAGAAATGTTTTTCTCTAACTTTAAAAGTAGTAATGATAACTGCCCTAGCTCATCAGCAGTGATATTACCTAAGATTTCTTTACGCGTATTGTCAATAACTTCATCAACCGTTTTAATAAATGGCTCAGATTCATCAGTGAGCTTTATTCTCTTAGCACGTCGATCATTAACACAAGTATGACGAGAAATTAATATCTTTTCCTCTAACTGATCAAGCGTTCGTACTAGTGAGGGCTGTTCAATGCCAATCGCTTTTGCCAGTTGGATCTGCGACTGTTCTGGCGGTAATTGACTAATATTATGTAAAGTAATCCAATGTGTTTGTGTTAATTTAAGCGGTTTTAAGCGATGATCAATCAATGATCTCCACATGCGAACAACACGCGATAAATCAGTTCCTATTTGTGACTCCAATGTTCCCTCCTTATACAATACTATTTGGTTTAACAAATATACAAGTTATAAATTATATTTTAAATTATATATTAACTCCTTCTTGCCATGACAACCAATTATTATGAAAAACCATGATAAATACCTATTTATAGTCAATATCAATCATTTGATTCGTGATATCAATCACTAGCAGAATTCACTCGTTTTATATATTAAAATCCATTTTATTTACTCACATAAACTATCAATTATCTTGTTAATAAGAATAGCCTTACTCCTATTTCAAATCTATCTATTTTAACCCTTATAGTAATTACAATTAACAATAAAAATAACAATTCTCAATTAACCCTTTAAAAACAATAAAATATAGTTAATCTTAAAATCATGTTATTTGGGGTTATATTACTTCTATTTAATCATTATTTTGAATAAATAAAAATTAATTGAAGAGTGTAAATGCAAATTAATAACAATGAATTAATTAACAATTAAATCATACTAAAAAAATACTAAACATTGCTGAATGATAAGAGAGCAGCATGCTAAGTTCATTAAAAAACAATATAATGAGTAGCCGATAAATATAATCATCATATTTCAACGTAAAATACTTCAACTTGAAGTATTTTGAATATAAAAATTATACTTGATAGATATTCAATCAATGGAAGGCTAGGTAGGCGAACCGGTCAAAACAGCTCTTGTTGTGCTGTAGGTGGATCCTCTTGTGTTTTTTTTATCGCAAGCGAACGCATATAACGCTGGCGACATAAACGTAAAATATTACGCTTCTGGGGATCTGTAAATTTTAACCAACCAAAACGCTCTTCACGAGAGCGATAGCAACCTCGACAATAGCCTTGTTCGTTAGTTTGACAAATTCCGCGACAAGGGCTCTGGATTTCAAAAAACTCAAGTTGCTCCGCCATGTAAATACCACCTAACGATAAACATTAAATAATGATATACTCCATAAATACGATTATATCTATCATTTACTAATAAAAATTAAATAATTCGAAGTACAGTTAGATGACACCAATGTGTACAAGTGACGCAATATGAGCTTGTTCGACAATAATACTGCAACTTGAATTACCTCAAGTATAAACCCATTTCGTTGTGCTCAAGAGCACAGATACGTTATATTAATCGTTAAAACGATTCAGTTTCACTCAGTTACTTTTTAGGGAGTCTTAATATGCGCTTATTACATACCATGTTACGTGTGACAGACATGCAGCGTTCGATTGATTTTTATACCAAAGTATTAGGTATGCGATTACTGCGTACGAGCGAGAATCCTGAATATAAATATTCATTAGCATTCGTTGGTTACAGTGATGAAAGTGAAGGTGCTGTCATTGAGCTCACCTATAATTGGGGAGTTGATAGCTACGAATTAGGTACGGCTTATGGCCACATTGCCCTTGGCGTCGATAATGTCGCTCAAACCTGTGAAGATATCCGTCATGCAGGAGGTAATGTCACACGTGAAGCAGGCCCGGTAAAAGGTGGTAATACCATTATTGCTTTTGTTGAAGATCCTGATGGCTATAAAATTGAATTAATTGAAAATAAAAGTGCTAGCAAAGGTCTTGGCAACTAATTAATTCGAGTTATTTAAGTTAAGCAGTAAATATTACTGCTTAGCTTAATACTATTAATAATTCGAGGTGCAGCAAGACAGCCAGTAACAGTAGTCACTGAACCTTAATGAAAAAGTGCTTCAATTTGAACTATGACGGGTATATGCAAAATTTTACTGGGTTTGGCATAATAACCAACAACTAGAAACTCTAATATGAATGTCTAATGTCTGATAAAAATAATCCAAATGCACTGGTGAGTCGCTTCAGGGGCTATTATCCTGTTGTTATTGATGTTGAAACTGGTGGATTTAACGCTAAAACAGATGGCCTACTCGAGATAGCCGCCATCACCTTAAAAATGGATAAAGAGGGTTGGCTATCACCCGATGAAACACTCCATTTTCATGTCGAACCATTTGAAGGGGCAAACTTAGAGCCAACAGCCTTAGCATTTACAGGAATTGATCCCACAAATCCCCTACGTGGCGCTGTCAGTGAATATGATGCGCTCCATGCTATTTTTAAAATGGTACGAAAAGGTATGAAAGCCACTGATTGTAACCGTGCCATAATCGTCGCGCATAATGCAACGTTCGATCATAGTTTTGTCATGAATGCAGCTGAACGTGCGGGCCTAAAACGCAATCCTTTTCATCCATTTGCAACTTTTGATACAGCTGCACTAAGCGGTCTAGTCTTTGGTCAGACTATCTTAGCAAAAGCGTGTGTTACCGCAGGGATCCCCTTTGATGGTAAGCAAGCACATGGTGCGCTCTATGATACTAACCGTACAGCCCTACTTTTCTGTGAATTAGTCAATAAATGGAAAAAGTTAGGTGGGTGGCCATTAGCCGAACAAGACTAGTTGATTCAACGTCTCATAGCAAAAAACCGTATTAGCCAATCAGGGACTAATACGGTTTCTTAGAATTATTTAGACTATCTCTACAGGGAAATTACTCTGCACTTGCCTCATCAGCTGAGCGATACTTATCAGCTGTTTCTTTAATCAGTGCTTGTAATTCACCACGCTGATACATTTCCATGATAATGTCACAACCCCCTACTAACTCACCATCAACCCACAATTGTGGGAACGTTGGCCAATTAGCATATTTTGGTAGTTCTGCACGGATATCAGGATTTTGCAGAATATCGACATAAGCGAAACGTTCACCACAAGCAGATAGAGCTTGAACTGCCTGAGCAGAAAAACCACAGCTAGGAAGCTTAGGAGAGCCTTTCATGTACAGCAGAATTGGATTTTCTTTGATTTGGCGTTCGATTCTTTCAATTGTCGTCATTTTTTTACTTCCTTAAAGCTTGGGTGCTGGTTTTGCAGTCAGTAAACAATCGCAAATGCAGATGATGCAACTGTTACTAAGCGAGAATATTTGACCGAAAATATTACTACACATTGTTTCATACAATATGCCAGTTTTACAGGGGCATTACTATAACACCCTCAAATAGAAAAAGGGATTTTTTCTCTATCAGTCTTTTAAAGATAGTTAAATCAAATTAGCTTTATTCTAGCAAACGCATTTTGTGATTTTAGGCTTTATTATCTATATGATTTTACGATGTATTTATATGCTGAATTTGTTAATATAGTACAATGATGCACATGACCATATTTTTATTGTGGTATAATGCGCTAATGACGATAAAATGATACATACAGTGCGCTATATTTTAGTATGTACATGATTAAAAAGACAATTACTCGCTCAACTTTGAGCATCACACCCATACGTGTTGTTTAAAACGCAAACAAGGAGTACGCAATGTCATTTGAACTACCCGCTCTACCTTATGCAAAAAATGCACTAGAACCTTATATCTCTGAAGAGACGTTAGAGTACCACTATGGCAAACATCACAATACTTATGTTGTTAACCTCAACAACTTAGTAAAAGGTACCGCTTTCGAAGGTAAATCCCTAGAAGAAATCATTAAAACTTCTGATGCTGGCATTTTTAACAATGCTGCACAAGTGTGGAACCACACTTTCTATTGGCACTGTTTAGCACCAAATGCAGGCGGCGAACCTACAGGTAAAGTTGCTGATGCAATAAATAAAGCATTTGGTTCATTCGCTGACTTCAAACAACAATTTACCGATGCAGCAATCAAAAACTTTGGTGCCGGTTGGACTTGGTTAGTGAAAAAAGCAGATGGTAGCTTAGCAATTGTTAATACATCTAATGCTGCAACACCAATCTCTGGTGATGATAAGCCTATCCTGACAGTCGATATTTGGGAGCACGCTTACTATATTGACTACCGTAATGCACGTCCAAAATATTTAGAAAACTTCTGGTCACTCGTAAACTGGAAATTTGTTGAAGAAAATCTTGCTTAACTGATTTTTGGCAACATTTAGGGCGAGCAGTGCTCGCCCTTTGTGATCTTACCTTTGCTATTTAAAGGCAAAATTAAAAAATATGTATTGCAAATGTGATGATCACTGCCAAAGAACCAATTGCTGCTAATAATCCGAATTTAAAATCTGTATCCATGAGTTCCTCTCATTATCAAGAACAGTTAACCAGCCATTTGACCCTATACTGTATAAGGTTAAATAAGTATGACATGACGATTTATAAAAACCAGTGTCTATATCACAGGTTATAACATCAATTATTTCTTTTGTTTTTGCGCTAGATCAGACAAAATCCATAACAAATCGCTAAATTATTGCCAGTTAAGTAACTATGCCTCAATATGCTGGTAATTTTTAATAAGTATTCATAACAAGACCGATTATTGGTCAGGAGTTTTTTTTTCCCATGGCAACGATTAAAGATGTGGCGAAGCGTGCTAATGTCTCCACCACAACTGTATCCCATGTAATTAATAAAACGCGCTTCGTAGCCGATGATACTAAGGCTGCTGTTTGGGCTGCGATAAAAGAACTCAACTATTCGCCAAGTGCTGTTGCTCGTAGTTTAAAAGTTAACCATACTAAGTCGATTGGCTTACTTGCCACATCGAGCGAAGCCCCTTATTTCGCAGAAGTTATTGAATCTGTCGAAAACAGTTGTTATGAAAAAGGTTACACACTCATTCTTTGTAACTCACATAATAACTTAGGTAAACAGCAAGCTTACTTACAAATGCTTGCTCAAAAACGTGTTGATGGCCTTCTGGTGATGTGCTCTGAGTACCCAGAAAAGCTCATTAGCATGTTAGAAGATTACCGTAATATCCCTATGGTCGTTATGGATTGGGGGACGTCGCGAGGTGATTTTACTGATAGCATTATTGATAATTCATTTCATGGTGGTTACTTGGCGGGTCGTTACTTAATTGATCGTGGGCATCGTGATATTGGGGTGATCCCAGGCTCACTTGAGCGGAACACGGGGATTGGTCGCCTCACCGGCTTCCGAAAAGCAATGGAAGAAGCCAAAGTCACTTTACGTGATGAGTGGATTGTACAGGGAGACTTTGAACCTGAGTCCGGCTATAAAGCAATGATGCAAATCTTAAGTAACAAACAAAAACCAACAGCGGTCTTTTGTGGTGGTGATATTATGGCTATGGGAGCCATTTGCGCTGCCGATGAGATGGGGCTGCGTGTTCCACAAGATATTTCTATCATTGGCTATGATAATGTGCGTAATGCACGCTATTTTACCCCTGCACTCACCACTATCCACCAGCCCAAAGAACGTCTAGGCCAAATGGCCTTTACTATGCTACTCGACCGTATCGTGAATAAGCGTGAAGACGCACAAACCATTGAAGTGCACCCACGTTTAGTCGAGCGCCGTTCTGTTGCTGATGGACCATTTATTGATTATCGCCGTTAACCGTTAAGGTGCTAACCACTCAGCGTTGAGAGTTTGACTGTCTCCAAGATATTCAAGTAACCAACTCAACGCTGGTGATGTATTTTTTTCAACCCAAGTTAAGCAGCAAGGGCTTGGTGGAAAAGGCTGTGATAACTCTAATGGGACTAACTTACCCTGCGTACAATACGGCGCTGCGCGATGTTCCGGAACCATGCCGACACACAGCTCATTAACTAAACACACCATACCATCTTCCCAATAAGGTACCACAAGGCGCCGTTGATTATCTAATGCCCATGTATCTCTTTTAGGAAGATTTCTTGAAGTATCTTCAAGGCATAAACTCGGGTAATCACGCATTTGATCATCTGTTAGTTTCCCTTCAATTTTTGCCAATGGGTGATTTGGCGCTGCAACACACCACCATGACATAAAGCCCATATCACGAAAACTGTAACGTTCTCCGATGGGTGAAGCTCTGGTTGCCCCAATTGCTACATCCACTCGACCATCAGCCAATGCATCCCATACACCATTAAAAACTTCAGGGTGAATATATAATTCGATATCCGGAAAATGACGATAGAAATCTAATATCAGTTGCTGTGTCCGTTGAGGTTTCACAATACAATCAACAGCAATACTAAACTGCCCTCTCCAACCATTAGCTGCCTGTTGGCATTGATGACGCGTTTGTGTCATTTTTTTGATGACTGAGCGCCCTTGCTTGATAAATATCTCCCCAGCTTCCGTCAAGACGACATCGCGATGACGGCGTTCAAATATTGGTACAGCAAGCCATTCCTCCACTTGCTTAACGGTATAGCTAATTGCGGAAGGGACACGATGTAATTCCTCTGCTGCGCCACTAAAACTCCCGGTTCTTGCAACCGCATCAATCACTTCTAACGCATGCGCTGACCACATAACGATACCTTTCAAAAATTTTGATAGCAGGATCCAAATATTACCGTTTCACAATGTAAAAATATAGCCTATACAATAGCGTACATATTAACAATTTTGTAAACTCTAGAAAGTAAATCGCTATGACAAATACTGTGACGAAAAACTCCCCAGGTTTTATGCTCTACCTTGCTGGACTGAGCATGTTAGGGTTTCTAGCCATCGATATGTACCTCCCTGCATTTGGCTCTATGCAAACGGCATTAAATACCACTGAAGGGGCAATTAGCGCCTCCTTAAGTATCTTTCTTGCTGGTTTTGCCTTCGCACAACTGCTATGGGGACCTTTGTCAGACAAACTTGGACGCAAGCCTATTTTAATTGCTGGCTTATTACTGTTTATTCTCAGCTGCTTAGGTATTCTTTGGGTAACCGATGCGACACAGTTACTGATCCTACGTTTCTTGCAAGCTGTTGGCGTTTGTAGTGCCGCTGTTCTTTGGCAAGCATTGGTTATTGACCGTTATGATGCGGCGAGTACCCAAAAGGTATTTGCATCTATTATGCCGCTCGTTGCATTATCACCGGCATTGGCGCCATTATTAGGTGCATGGGTATTGGAACATTATGACTGGGAAATTATTTTTATCGTTTTAATGGCTGTGGGTATTTTATTATTACTTCCAACACTGTTATTAAAAAACGTCACCCCCAAAGCGATGACTACTGACGCAACAGAAAGTAAATCTATTTCCTTTTTCACTTTACTGAGCTCACGTATTTTTAGTGGGAACGTTTTAATTTATGCATCTTGTAGTGCAGGATTTTTTGCTTGGCTAACAGGATCTCCGTTTATTTTACGTAATATGGGCTTCAACCCAGCAGATATTGGATTAAGCTATATTCCACAAACATTAGCGTTTATTGTCGGTGGGTATGGTTGTCGTTTTATTTTAATCAAACTACGAGCTGAAGTATTATTTCCATTACTATTAGTAGGTTATGCAGTCAGTATGATTATCTTATTTTTAATATCTATGTATGCTGAACCAACACTGACCATGATACTAATACCATTCTGCTTTATGGCAACCATGAACGGAGCCTCTTACCCAATAGCGGTATCCAAAGCATTGAATGCCTATCCACAAGCTAGCGGTAAAGCTGCTGCTTTGCAAAATTCTTTACAACTTGGGTTATGTTTTTTAGCCAGCCTCTTGGTTTCAGCGTTACCTTTCGACCCACTCTTAGCCACCACAGGGGTGATGGCGGTGACAATAATTCCGATGGTTATCGGTTATTTTCTACAACATACAAAAGATCACTCTAAATCATCACAAAAAAGCTCTGAATATCAGCCGCAATAACTACTTTTCTGATCAGCCACTGTATTTTAGTGGCTGATTTTGATAAAAAATCAAAAATTGACACTCTTTATTTGACCTTCCAGACATTATTAGAAACTCTAATTGCGCGTATTTACTCTAAATTTTACTTTTCTATCAAAAGTGACATTTTTCGCCATTGTTAAATAAAATTATCACTTCTATACTCGGAGAGTACTTAGTCCGAAGTGATTTTTGAGTTAATACTGTACTCTAAATAATTCTAGTCACAGCGAGGCGATTAATGAATCAGCTGTTAGGTGCGTACTAAAGTATGTAACCGACGCCTATGAACGTAGTCACCGTACCTAATAAAAGGTCCTGCGACTTGAAGTATGACGAGTATACTCAGGGTCAATAATATTTATTACCAAACCCTGTCTTTGCGAAGCTATTTCTTCGCAGCCCTACACTTTCAGCAAGTTAAAATTCTATCTCAAAAACCTTCATCTCAAGTTGGAGAGCATATGAGCACTTGTGTAGATGAAACCAAAAGTAAAGTTTCAAATTGGCAAAGAATTGCAGAATCGTTATTAAGCCAAGCTGGCATCGAAATCAACGGTTCCCGCCCATTTGATATTCAAGTTCATAATACCGATTTCTTTAAAAGAGTTTTGCAAAAAGGCTCTCTGGGCCTCGGTGAAAGTTATATGGATGGCTGGTGGGATTGCGAGCGTCTTGATTTATTTTTCTATAAAGTCTTACAGGCGAAACTCGATACTAAGCTACCCAATAATCTTACTGATATAATGAAAGTCGCAATGGCGCGCCTAAGGAATTTGCAAACTCAGAAGCGTTCATGGATTGTCGGAGAAGAGCACTACGATTTAGGTAATGATCTTTTCACCCTAATGTTAGATCCTTATATGCAATATTCCTGCGGCTATTGGAATGAAGCAACTACGCTTGAGCAAGCGCAAATCAATAAATTAGATTTGATCTGCCGTAAGCTACAAATAGAACCGGGTATGCGCTTACTCGATATTGGTTGTGGTTGGGGAGGCCTTAGCGCTTATGCTGCACGTTATTATGGCGCATCCGTCACTGGTGTCACTATTTCGAAAGAGCAACAAAAATTAGCTCAAGAGCGTTGTAGTGGGCTTGACGTTAATATTATTTTACAAGATTACCGTGAATTAAATGATAAATTTGATCGGATTGTTTCAGTTGGCATGTTTGAGCACGTAGGCCCTAAAAACTATTCCACTTATTTTGATGTTGCACGTAAGAATATTAAAGATGATGGTTTATTTTTATTACATACCATCGGCTCAAATAAAAACAAAGTGAATGTTGATTCATGGATTGGCAAATATATTTTCCCAAATGGAGTGCTCCCTTCTATTGAGAATATTGGCCAATCCAGTGAAGGGAAATTTGTCATGGAAGACTGGCATAATTTTGGTTCTGATTATGACAAAACACTAATGGCATGGTATCAGCGATTTTTAGACAGTTGGCCTGAGCTTAGCGATAATTATACGCCACGCTTTAAACGCATGTTCACTTACTATTTGAACTCATGTGCTGGGGCATTCAGAGCCAGAGATATTCAATTATGGCAAATCCTTTGGAGCCCTAAAGGCGCTAAAGGAGGAATACGCGTACCAAGGTAATTCGTTATTAATCAACCTGAACTAGGGCGCTATCTTTTGATATAGCGCCTTAGTTCATCTATAAATACTATTTTCATTAGTTTTTCCCCTAAAAATGGTTATCATGGGCTAATTATATAACTCACCATGGGTAAGCTATGCTCAAACAGTATTATCCGCCTGCTGAATTGAATGGTTTTATCAGCTCAGTGTTAATTCTTAAAAAATTTACGGTACCAATAAAAGTGTTTCCGGGTACTGGCGCGGAGATTTGGGTTTCATCCAAAGAGTTATGCATATCTACTGAAAACCATATAAAAACAAATAAATATCAACTTGTTATCCCTCGCATTGATACCTTCACAGCTAAACCGAATAATGGAAATTTGATGGTATTGCGTGTTCGCCATGATGCGGTGCGTTTTCTGCTCCCTGAACGAACATTATCTTATACTGATAAGCCAACCGCCTTAGCTGACATTTGGCAAGAGCCTTGGTATCTAGATTTAGCAAATTCCTCTTTTAAAGGACTGTTAGACTGCTTTGTCCGTACCAAAGCGTTAAAACAGCCCCAATTAATCGATGATATACTCAATATTCTTTATCGCAATCCCACTAAAAAGATCACAGATATTGCCGATGAAACGGGATATAGCGCACGTTTTATACAAAAAGAATTTTTAAAAGAATATGGTATTACCCCTAAGAGATATCAGATTAATTGTCGTTTAGAACAATTACTTAAAGCTATGCTGAAAGAGCAGGATACCTACCGCTGGCTAGAAACAGGTTATTATGACCAATCACACTTCTATCGTGATTTTAAACGATATTTTACGATGACACCTTCCGCATTCTTAAAGTCTGATTATTCGTTTTTTTACAATACAATCGCAAAGCAAACTTTAAGATAGTTCTCAATACACATAAGGAGAACGGAATGAGTATTGTTGTATACGCACAAATCACAACGGAAAATAAAAACGGATTTTTAACTAAAGACATCGTCAAAAATTTAGCGAAATTAAGTCGACGTGAGCAAGGATGCATCAAGTATGATCTGATTACTAAAGAGGATGGCTATATCGTTTTTGAAGAATGGGAAAGCACCGCAGCCCTTGAAATGCATAAAAAATCAGAGCATTTTAAACGTTTAGTCGAAGCAATTGAACGTGACAATGCGAGTATTTCAATTAACTTCAGCGAA
Organism: Providencia sp. PROV236; assembly: GCF_033676985.1. NCBI lineage: Bacteria > Pseudomonadati > Pseudomonadota > Gammaproteobacteria > Enterobacterales > Morganellaceae > Providencia > Providencia sp. PROV236. Next base: position 2,568,342 of record NZ_CP096297.1, read on the forward strand.
AATTACCAACAAACTGTTTAACTAAACAAATTAACGATAGGTATTAGAGCAATACCCACTAATAGTTAACTACAAAATACACAGGGCTGATGCCCCCTCCCCTAACTTTTAAATGCTATAACACCGATACAATACGGGTGATATAGCATTTTTTAGTGAATATCTAAGACTTCAATTTACATATCATTCTCTTGCGACACAGCCTGCTGTGCTTTTTTCTCTTGCTCTTTTTGTAATAGCACACGCTCTACTGTATCAACAATTGCTTGGGTTTGTGGGTCGATCTCGATATTAACTTTATCACCTAAGCGTTTTTTCCCTAAGGTTGTTCTCGCTAAGGTTTCAGGGATCAAGTGAACGCAAAAGCGGTTATTGATGACATCTCCAACCGTTAAGCTAATACCATCAATTGCCACAAAACCTTTGTGCAAAATGTATTTCATCAGTGATTTATCATAAATAGATAACCAAATCTGGTGATTATCTTCTGAAGTGAAGATCTTGCTGATTTCAGCGGTCGTTACAATGTGCCCCGACACAACATGACCACCAATTTCATCACCATACTTAGCGGCCCTTTCTATATTAACCACATCACCGACTTGTAGTTCACCAAGGTTGGTCAGCCTAAGAGTCTCTTTGATTAAATCAAAACTAACCTGTTCACCTTCAATTTTTGTGACTGTCAAACAACAACCATTATGCGCAACAGAAGCGCCAGTTTCTAAACCAACGAGTAGATCTGGTGTGAATTTCATTACATGGGTACGAAAATTGGCTCTCTCTGTAACTTCAATAATTGGGGCCGTGCCCTGAACAATACCTGTAAACATAATGATTCTCAGTAGGTTGAATTAATAGACTCAGTTTACCTGACATTTTTGAGAGATCTATCTGATTTGAGCGGTTTGTTGATGGCGATAACTATTCAACTTTATGCTGTATGCATGTCAATAAATGCCTTTATTTAAAATTCATCCTTATGAGTCATTGGCTAACACTATTAAAAGAGTTAAAATATAACGCTAACAGTAAGTATTTGATTTATCGTAAATCATTGGCATTTCCTTCTTTATATTCTTTTTATTAGCATTTATTACTCTAAAGGTGTGTGCGTGCAGAAATATTTTACAGAAGCGCGTAGCTTGCTTGCTCTCGGCATCCCGATCATTCTTGCCCAATTTTCACAAACTGCAATGGGGTTTGTGGATACGGTTATGGCAGGTAGTGTCAGTGAAATTGAGATGTCAGCAGTTGCTGTCGGAATTTCAATTTGGTTACCGGCTATTCTTTTTGGACAAGGGCTATTAATGGCACTGACGCCTATCGTGGCGCAAATGAATGGTTCAGGTCGCCGTAATTTGATAGGGAATCAAGTTCAACAAGGGCTGTGGTTAGCGTTTTTCTTATCACTTGGCGTGATCTTTTTGCTTTATAATAGCAAACTTATTATTGGCAATATGCCGCATATGAATGCGGAATTAGCGGATAAATCGGTTCGTTTTTTACATGCTATCATGTGGGGTGCGCCGGGCTATTTATTCTATCAAGTTTATCGTAGCCAATGTGAAGGATTATCCAAAACAAAGCCAGGTATGGTCATTGGCTTCCTAGGTTTAATGGTCAATATCCCTATCAACTATATCTTTATTTATGGGCATTTTGGCGCACCTGCATTAGGTGGCGTAGGATGTGGCGTTGCAACAGCATCAGTTTATTGGGTGATGTGTATCTTAATGCGTTGGTATGTCAGAAAAGCGCCTTCGCAGCGTGACATCCATGCAACGCAGCGGTTTGCTTCCCCTGACCCACTTATCCTAAAACGTATTTTTGTTTTAGGTGTGCCTATCGGATTAGCATTATTTTTTGAAGTGACCTTATTTGCCATTGTTGCATTATTAGTTGCACCACTGGGCGTAGTCGCTGTTGCTGGGCATCAGGTCGCATTGAACTTTAGTTCGGTGATGTTTATGTTCCCGCTATCATTAGGTATCGCGGCAACAATCCGTGTAGGTTACAACCTAGGTCAACAGTCAACTGAAGCGGCAAAAATATCGTCCTATACGAGCTTAGCGGTCGGTTTATTATTAGCTTCCTTGACCGCAATTGTTACCGCAGCCCTGCGCGAACCCATCGCACTGATGTACAACAAAAACCCTGAAGTTGTCGTATTGGCATCAAGTTTGATGCTATTTGCAGCAATCTATCAACTTTCAGACTCAGTACAGGTTATTGGCGCAGGTATTCTGCGTGGTTATAAAGATACACGTTCGATCTTCTTTATTACTTTTACTGCTTACTGGCTATTAGGATTACCAATTGGCTACGCTCTAGCGTTAACGGATCTGTTTGCCGAACCAATGGGCCCTCAAGGTTTTTGGATTGGTTTTATTATCGGTCTGAGTGCTTCTGCAATTGGTATGGCAGGACGTATTTGGTGGATCCATAAGCAGCCTGATAGCTTCGTTTTATTACGTTCAACACGTTAATTGAACGAATAATCAGCAGGTTAATATCTTAGGGAGATGTATTTTTCGCTTAGTCGCTGTAAATACGAGCAAACTATCACGAAAATACATTTTCCCCTTGCCAGAACGACAACAGGACGTTAATATTCGTTCCCGTTGTCACCTTGACAGTTTTGAAGCGCGTCCGTAGCTCAGTTGGTTAGAGCACCACCTTGACATGGTGGGGGTCGGTAGTTCGAGTCTACTCGGACGCACCATTTCATAACGTCAACGAAATCACGATGCGTCCGTAGCTCAGTTGGTTAGAGCACCACCTTGACATGGTGGGGGTCGGTAGTTCGAGTCTACTCGGACGCACCATTTCACAACGTCAACAACATCACAATGCGTCCGTAGCTCAGTTGGTTAGAGCACCACCTTGACATGGTGGGGGTCGGTAGTTCGAGTCTACTCGGACGCACCATTCTAGAATATTCATTATTTCAATACGCTACCTCAACGATTATCAATATTTCAGTCTTTCTCTTTTGTTGCGCAACTCATTCACCTAAAATCATCATTTCTTTTGATCTGTATTGCCTCTTAATCTAATTTTTAAAAATTTGATTTGTCTCACAGTTTTTTGTTGTCTATAATAAGCGCACAAGCTGAAAGGTTTCACTAGAAACAAATCAGTAAGTTAGCTTTTGTGTATTAGATCAGAACTACAATAATGACAATAAAATATGAGATCTAATTCACAACATAATTGCATTAAACACCAGACTGTCGCCTATTCTTACTACAATACGTTGCGCAACACTGACAAGTCAGTGTGCTTCATGAGATCAGGCGACAATACCGATTTCTTTTATAACCTTTAGATAGACTGCCATGAAAAAAACGAAAATTGTTTGTACCATCGGCCCAAAAACCGAATCAGAAGAAAAATTAAGTCAACTTCTTGATGCAGGCATGAATGTCATGCGTCTTAACTTCTCTCACGGCGACTATGAAGAGCATGGTCAACGCATTAAAAACCTACGCGCAGTTTGCGCAAGAACAGGTAAACAAGCAGCTATCTTGCTTGATACTAAAGGCCCAGAAATCCGCACTATGAAATTGGAAGGCGGTAATGACGTCTCTCTCGTTGCAGGCCAGACATTCACATTTACTACTGATACCTCAGTAATTGGTAATAAAGATAAAGTTGCTGTCACATACTCAGGTTTAACTTCAGATCTCAACGCAGGCGATACTGTTTTGGTCGATGATGGGCTCATTGGCATGAAAGTCAAAGATGTCACTGCGACTGAGGTAATCTGTGAAGTCTTAAATAACGGTGATTTAGGCGAGAAAAAAGGCGTTAACCTACCAGGTGTTTCCATTGGTTTACCTGCACTTGCAGATAAAGATAAAGAAGATTTGGTGTTTGGTTGTGAACAAGGCGTTGACTTTGTTGCTGCCTCCTTTATCCGTAAACGCTCTGATGTTGAAGAAATTCGTGCTCACCTGAAAAAACATGGTGGAGAAAACATTCAAATCATTTCTAAGATCGAAAACCAAGAAGGTTTAAACAACTTTGATGAAATCTTAGAAGCGTCTGACGGCATCATGGTTGCTCGTGGTGATTTGGGTGTTGAAATCCCCGTTGAAGAAGTTATTTTTGCACAAAAAATGATGATTGAAAAATGTGTTGCTGCACGTAAAGTTGTTATTACTGCAACACAAATGTTAGATTCAATGATCAAAAATCCACGCCCTACCCGCGCAGAAGCTGGTGATGTTGCTAACGCAATTATCGATGGGACCGATGCGGTTATGCTATCGGGTGAAAGTGCCAAAGGTAAATACCCTATTGAAGCTGTCACCATCATGGCAACAATTTGTGAACGTACTGACCGTGTTATGCCATCACGTATTGATAGCCAAAAACCAGGTCAGCGCTTACGCGTTACCGAAGCCGTTTGCCGTGGCGCAGTTGAAATGTCTGAAAAATTAGATGTTCCTCTGATCGTCGTCGCAACTTTTGGTGGTAAATCGGCAAAATCAGTACGTAAATACTTCCCAACAGCCCCTATTTTAGCGTTAACTACCAATGAAGAAACCGCGCGTCAGCTATTATTAGTCAAAGGCGTAGTACCTATGATGGTAGGTGGTTTTACTTCTACTGATGATTTTTATCGTGAAGGTAAGCGTGCAGCACTGAATAGTGGATTAGCGAAAGAAGGTGATGCGATTGTCATGGTGTCTGGTGCGTTAGTGCCAAGTGGTACGACAAATACCTCTTCAGTACATGTATTATAATAATCGATTCTACTGTTTAATCACGGTATAAGGTTTCGATATTTGATGAAAGCGGGGACATTTGTGTTTCCGCTTTTTATTTTGGTTATATTCATCCTACTGCAAGTTACAACGCTTTTGGTTAAACATTAATAATCGAGCTCACTCACGTCGAACACTTTCTTTTCTATATGCCTGCTCGCCCTCTAATTATTTGGAATGCCAAGTCTTGATACTTTGCTCTCACCGATTTTTATCCAACCAATAAATCCTCCCCTCTATTAACTTAAGTTAAATCGCCCACTTGAAGCAAAACTGAGGTGCTATTTTCGGTTTAACATAAAATGCTTTCATTAGAGAATTTTTCAATTTATGGCTTTATTGCAATCTATTATTCATTTGCTATATTAGACGTATATCTCAGAATGCAACTGATTTGATTAAATAATAGCCGCGTGAGCCAAAAATTAAATTTTTTCTTATTTTTCCTACTCTCCGGCGTAAAGTATTTCTAGCAAAAACGGAAATTAAGTACTAGCATAAGACTAAGTGAGCACCATTCCATAAATGCATAACGTTGTTCATATGGAATAAGTAGATGTAGAATGACTGTCTGATATCTATTTTGTTGGTAGCTTACTTTTATATTTTCAAGATAAATCTATCTAGAGGGTAAAATAATGATTCGTACTAAAATTGTACTGGGCTCTATCGTATTAGCTTCAGCATTACTGGCGGGTTGTTCTTCTAACAGCACTGAAGTGCAAAAACTCTCTTCAGACGTGCAAACGCTGAATGGTAAAGTTGATCAGCTGAGCAACGATGTTCAGACTATCCGTGCTGAAGTACAAACTGCACAACAAGAAGCAGCTCGTGCTAACCAACGTCTAGACAACCAAGTTCGTTCTTACAAAAAGTAAGTTTGAACTGGCAATGAGTTAACGGAATGTTCTTTAACTCATTTCTTTATAAAGGGCCTTAATTTAGGCCCTTATTTTTTGCTGGTTAGTTTATTGATTCGTTATAGATTGGCTGTGGTTGAGAAATAGTAAACGAGTCAATTGGCTTTAGCTCTGGATATTTGCCTTGCTCATTAGCACTTTCATCCTGCTGATCTTCGCTTGATGCATATTCAGGCTCATACTGAGACTGTATTTCAGCGTCCTGCCCTTTATTCACCTTAACTGGCAACCCTGAACGTCTTGCCAGCTCTTTTTCGACTAGCGCTTTATCTATTTCTTCATTTTCAAGAAAGCGTTTAAAATCATCACTCAAAGCAATTGGCATTGTCTGAGGATCATCACTTGGCTTTTTAGACAGCGGTTGATGCACTTCAATATAATAGCTACCGTCTGGCTCTTTAGAATATTTAACCGGCTGGTTCACAACTTGAACACGTGTTCCTTTAGGAACGGTTTTAAATAACGCTTCAATATCGTCAGGACGCAAACGAATACAGCCAGAACTAACGCGCATGCCGATACCAAAATCAGCATTAGTACCGTGGATCAAATATTCACCATGACCATAGGATAGACGCAATGCATATAAGCCCATTGGGTTATCTGGTCCCGCAGGAACAACCGCCGGCAATGTAATTCCTTCTTTAGCGTAATTTTTACGAATATTCGCTGTAGGTGTCCATGTCGGATCTTTAATTAACTGGCTGACTGATGTGACCATTTCAGGTGTATCACGACCTAATTGACCAATTCCTATTGGGTAGACCACCACCTCATCCTTTCCTGCTGGATAGTAATAAAGTCTTAATTCAGCTAGGTTAAGGACTATGCCGCTTCTTTGTGTTGAAGGCAGTAGCATCTGTGAAGGGATGATCAGTTCTTTGCCTGCCTCAGGTAAATAGGGATCAGTACCGGGATTAGCTTCTAACATTGCAAGTAATCCAATTTGATGCTCACTGGCAATCATTTCTAACGAGCGACCATCATTAGGAACAACATAAATTGAGTTTTCCCCGATCAGGCGTGTATTGCCATCAGGTAATGGATAATCCATTGCTTGCACTGGTGACAGCAACGCACTCGCTACAAACAAACTTGCTGCAGTTAACACTTTTTTCATACCGACTCCAAGGAAAAAACAACATTTGTATCACGCTAAGATGTACATAATAGCAACTATACTACATATCTTTAATACCTATTGAATATATTATGAGTAATAATCATTGCTTTGCTTATGAAACAGCGAGATACAGTCAGCAAATAAATTAACAATTTAAGGAAAAAATGTTGATAGGATTAAGGCGAAAACGAGTGGAGAAACCATCTCTTCCACTCATTGGATAGTTATTGTAATTGTGCTGCGCGCGTAAGGATTGTGCGGATCATCGCGTTTAAACCTTGAGTCCGCGAGGGAGTTAAATGCTGCTCTAGCGCAAGCTGAGAGAAAAAAGCTTTAACATCCACAGCTAAAATTTGCTCTGCAGTTTTACCCTGAAAAAGAATAATTACGATTGCAACTAGCCCTTTTACAATTGCCGCATCACTATCACCCGCAAAAATAATCTGCCCATCGGCTTGTTTTTGCATATCAATCCAAACTTGGCTTTGACAACCCGCAATCAGATTACTATCACTACGCTGTTGTTCTGTTAAAGCAGTTAAACGTCCACCTAACTCTATCATATACAGATAACGTTCTTCCCAGTCCTGACAACGTGAGAAATTGCGCAGTAATTTATGTTCATCGGGCAAAGCTGGCATACTACTTTCCTTATTTAATCTAAGTTCTAAGGTTACATTGATTGTTGATGACAACGATCATTCAGCCCATAAACAAAAAGCCAATTTATTATTGGCTTTTCAGTCAATGATGACAAAAACAATCAAGCTATAGCACTTAGCCTAACAATTTTTTAATCCGTTGTAATGCATTGAATAAAGAATCTATCTCTTCTTTTGTTGTATAGATCCCAACAGAAGCACGACACATTGCTGGAACTTTATACCGTTCCATCAATGGTAATGCACAGTGATGACCTGTACGTATTGCAATACCATATTGATCTAAAAATGAGCCGACATCATAAGCATGATGCTCACCCAAATTGAAAGCAAGTACTCCTTCCCGCTGCTCATTGCCATATAAAACTAATGAAGGAACTTCTTTCAATTTTTGCGATGCATAGGACATAATCGACTTTTCATAAGCAAATGCCACAGTTCTTCCCAAAGTATTGAGATAATCAAAAGCAGCGCCTAAGCCAATAATCGCACTGACGTTTGGGGTTCCTGCTTCAAAGCGCCATGGCGCATCTGCATAAGTGATCCCTTTTTTTAGGCTAACATTGCGGATCATAGCTCCGCCGCCTTCCCATGGCGGCATGTCATCTAATAGCAATTTTTTACCGTAAAGTACACCAATTCCTGTTGGACCATACAGTTTGTGCCCAGAAAAGGTATAAAAATCACAATCTAAATCTTGTACATCAACAACACTGTGCATCGCACCTTGCGCACCATCAACTAATACGTGAAGCTGAGCCCCACAAGAGGCTGCAAATGAGCGAGCCTGCGTTATGATCGCTTTAACTGGGTTAACAGTGCCTAGAACATTAGAGATGTGAGTAAAACTCAGTAAACGGGTCTTGGCATCAATTAATGCTTCAAGCTCAGCAAGTTCCAGTTCACCATTATCGGAAACAGGAAGCACACGAATTTCACAGCCAATAGTTTCAGCTAACATATACCATGGCACAATATTCGCATGATGCTCCATCTCAGTAATGATGATGTTGTCACCCTGACTAATGAACTTGCGACCAAAGGTATTCGCAACCAAATTAATCGCTTCTGTAGTGCCTTTGACAAAGACAATTTCTTCGGCAGACGAAGCGTTGATAAAATCAGCCGCTTTTTGACGAACTTCTTCCATCATACTTGTCGCTTGGGCACTTAAGGTATGAATACCCCGATGTACCGCAGCATAATGGTGCAACGTAAACTCGCTCTCTTTTTCAACCACTTGAAGAGGCTTCTGTGCGCTAGCTGCACTATCAAGATAAACCAACGGGTGATTATTGATATTTTGAGACAAGGCAGGAAAATCCTGCCTTACTGCTGCTACGTTGTATGTCATTTGCGTATTAAACCTCTGCTAAGCGTCGACGTATATTCGCCATAACCGCTTGTTTGAGTTCATCTGAACCAATTGATTCGGTTAACTCAGCAGCAAATGCGATAATAATCATATGTTTTGCAGCTTTGCCGTCGATCCCTCTTGAACGTAGGTAGAACAACTGTTCATCATCGATACGTCCCACTGTTGCACCATGGCCACATTTTACATCGTCAGCATAGATTTCTAACTGAGGTTTGGTGTCAACTTCAGCTTGCTCTCCAAGTAATAAGGTATGATTCCCCATCTGACCATCAGTTTTTAAGGCGCTCGGTGCGACTTTAATCATGCCGTTAAATACCGCTTTACTGCTATCCATTGCAATGACTTTATGTAATTGTCGGCTTTCACAATGGCTTGCGTTATGTTCAAGATAAGTGCGCGTATCCACAATTTCGTTATCTTTCGGCAATAATAAGCTATTCAGTGATAAATTAGCATTTTCCCCTGTCAGCTGAGCACTAGTATGATGACGCGTTAGTGCCCCACCCAGTAAAAAGCTGCTGCTAAGCACTTGGCTATCACGACCAACTACAATGTCATTGTGAGCAAAATGCTGTGAACGATGGTTCTCATTGTTCAGTTTAAAATGCTGATATTGCGCATTATCACCGACTTCAACGGTCAAACGGCTACCTGTCAGGTGAGCACAGTCATTTGTGCTGACAAAGTGCTCAATAACTTGAGCCTGACTATTTGCACCTAGCGCAATATGATAACGATATTGGCTCGTATTGACCTCTGTGCCTTCATTTCCACTGGAAATATTCAGAAGATAAAGAGGCTTCTGTGCCACTTGATTGGCGGCAAGGTGGATCACAATCGGTTGCTGTGCAAGACTTTCAGTTAAGTGTAAGAAGATCTCGCTATTCACTGCATCAGGCAAAAGATCTTGATTATCTAACAAAGCAACTTGGAATGGCCCCATATCAATTGAGCTCAACGCTGAACTATAACGACCATCAATCATGACAATTCGATAAGCGTCTATTGATAGTGCTAATGCCTCACACGCTTGCTCATTAATAGATTGCTCAGCAAAGTGATATTGGGTTTTTAATACCGTATGCAAAGGGGTGTAGTGCCAGTCCTCATGACGAAACGGTGGTAAACCAACTTGTTTAGCCTTTTCCCAATGTGCTGCTGCATGATGCGATTTAGCACCTGCACGTTGTTCGAAAAGTGTTGCAAAACGCGCCATGGCTTGCTCATTTAAAGCAGCGACTTGACCACGTTTACCTGCTCTCTCACTGTTGGTCAATAAGCCAGCCATAACCTTGCTCCTCCAGTTTTTTCGCCAAGCTGAAATCACCTGATTTGATGATTTTCCCCTGATATAACACGTGAACAAAATCAGGTTTGACGTAATCTAGAATGCGCTGGTAGTGCGTCACGATAATAAATGAACGTTCTGGAGAGCGCAGTGAATTGACACCATTTGCAACAGTTTTCAATGCATCGATATCTAAACCTGAGTCGGTTTCATCTAAAATGCATAGCTGTGGCTCTAAGGCCGCCATTTGCAAAATATCATTACGTTTCTTTTCACCACCCGAGAAACCAACGTTTACTGAGCGTGTTAGCAGATCTTCAGGCATTTCCAATAATTGAATTTTATCTTCAATAAAATCTTGGAAGTCAAAGCGGTCTAATGCTTCTTGCTGACGGTATTCACGAACCGCGTTTACCGCAGTTTGCAGGAAAAATTGGTTACTGACACCAGGGATTTCTACTGGGTATTGGAAAGCAAGGAAAACCCCTTCACCAGCGCGTTCTTCAGGATCAAGCTCTAGCAGATCTTTACCTTTGAAGGTCACTTCACCACTGTCGATTTCATACTCTTCACGACCCGCAAGGGTTGCAGATAACGTACTTTTACCCGAACCATTTGGCCCCATAATGGCGTGAACCTCACCCGGTTTCACTTCCAATGATAAGCCTTTTAATATTTCATTACCTTCAACACTTACATGTAAATTTTTAACACTTAACATATCAACATGCCTTTAGCGCTTTTGCGCATAAACTCTTATTGTGATCAACCCACGCTATGCTCTAGGCTGATTGCCAGCAATTTCTGTGCTTCCACTGCAAACTCTAACGGGAGCTCTGAGAAAACATCTTTACAGAAACCATTTACGATCATGGATATAGCATCATCCTCACTAATTCCACGTTGTAAGCAATAAAACAATTGATCTTCACCAATACGAGAGGTGGTTGCCTCATGTTCTAGTTGAGCAGTATTGTTTTTGACTTCAACATAAGGGAATGTGTGAGCGCCGCATTGAGTACCAATCAACATCGAGTCACATTGGGTGAAGTTACGTGCATTATGTGCACTTGGTAATATCTTCACTAAACCACGATAGCTGTTTTGGCTCTTGCCCGCAGAGATACCTTTAGAAATAATCGTTGAACGGGTATTTTTCCCGATATGGATCATCTTAGTCCCTGTATCGGCTTGCTGGTTACCATTAGTCAACGCAACAGAGAAAAACTCACCCACTGAGTTATCACCTTTCAAGATAACACTCGGGTATTTCCATGTAATAGCAGAACCGGTTTCTGACTGTGTCCACGACATTTTGGAGTTTTCACCTTCACATAATGCACGTTTGGTCACAAAGTTCAGGATCCCTCCCGTATCACTGTCACCACCTGAGAACCAGTTTTGTACTGTGGAATATTTGACTTCAGCATCTTTATGAATAATGACTTCAACAACCGCAGCATGCAGCTGATAACTATCACGGACAGGCGCAGAACAGCCTTCAATATAACTCACGTAGCTGCCTTCATCGGCAACTAGAATGGTCCGCTCAAATTGCCCTGTTTTTGCTGCATTAATTCGGAAGTAAGTCGATAATTCCATTGGGCAACGCACCCCTTTCGGGATATAAACAAAGGTACCATCTGAAGCAACTGCTGCGTTTAAGGCCGCAAAGAAGTTATCGTGACTGGAAACAACCGTACCAAGGTATTTTTGCACTAACTCAGGATACTCTTGGATTGCTTCACTGAATGAACAGAAAATAATGCCATGCTTAGCAAGATCTTCACGATAAGTGGTGGATACTGACACGGAGTCAAAAATTGCATCAACCGCAACTTTTGCGCCTTCACGGACAGGAACCCCCAGCTGGTTGAAAGCATCTTCAACTTCAGCGGTAAGATAATTATTGGTTTCAGTGACGCCAGTTGCCTGTGTCGCACCTGATTGCGAACCACAAGTATCATCACATGAACCACAAGAAGGTGCTGAGTAGTAGCTATATTCTTGATAATCTAAATTTGGATAATGGGCTTTTAACCAGTGTGGCTCTTCCATTCCTTTCCAGTGATGATATGCATCAAGGCGGAATTTTAGCATCCACTCAGGTTCATTTCGTTTCGCAGAAATCGCTCGGACCACGTCTTCGTTGATCCCTTTAGCCATTTCATCTGTGGCGACATTCGTAAAGAAACCTTCTTTATATCGCTGGTCATCTAGCCAGCTTTGAACTTCATCGCCAATTTCTACATTGCTCTGAGACATAATCTGACTTCACATGTTAAACGCCGAAGCTTTCACCACACCCACAGGCATGTTGGGCTTTCGGGTTATTAAATTTAAAGATGCGATTTAGCCCTTCTTGGACATAATCAACAACGGTACCATCAATAAATGGCATTGCTTGTTTCGGCACATAAAGGCGTGCCCCATCGTGTTCAAAGAGTAAATGATCATCTGTTGGGTTTTTGATCATTTCAAAAACATAACCAAAACCAGCACAGCCCGACTGTTTAACCCCTAGCGAAAGCCCTTTAGTATCAGGATTCTGCTCCATCAATTTTTTAATTTGTTTCGCTGCGCTATCAGTCAGATTGACACCTTGCCAATTGGTTTCATCAATAGAAAACGTTTCTACATTGTCATTCACTTTTGCAGTCATTTTGACCCCACAATTTTCATGGCTTTTCAGCCAGTTATCAGGAGATTAACTCCGTTTGTCCTATGGTAACGATAACCCTTGTCACTTCAACCATTTGTTTTGAGAGGTTATACCTATTTTAGCTCATTTTTCACCCATTCGTAGTCTATTAACTCAGCAAAAACAGTAAAAATGAGTGCTAACCTATTAAATATAAACAGTTAAATTATTTTACATTTTTTTTAATTTTGTGTACTAAGAGATACATAAAAATCGCACAAAATAATAAAGATACATTTATTATACAACTTAAATAATAAACCTAATATTGAAATTATGCTGAAAAAGTTGAAAGAGCCTCAAGTCTAACTAACTTGAGGCTAAAAGCGACTAATCAGAAAGGACCGCGGTAGTTAAACGAGAAGTGCAACACAATTGATCTTTTTCATTAAAAATATCAATGCTCCATACTTGTTGACGGCGCCCTAAATGAATAGGTTTGCAAACACCTTTCACCAGCCCTTCTCTTGCCGAACGAATATGATTGGCATTAATCTCTAACCCCACTACGCGTTGTTCCCCTTCACTGCACAGATAACCTGCAATAGAACCTAATGATTCGGCCAGTACCACAGAAGCCCCACCATGTAACAAACCAAATGGCTGTTTAGTGCGATTATCAACAGGCATAGTCCCTTCAATATAATCGTCACCATAACATGTGATTTCAATGCCTAAATGACCTAACATGCAATCTTTTGCCATTGCTGACATCTGCTCAAGCGTAAATTTACGTTTCCAAATCATCCGATTATCTCCAGCAAAGCTTGTATTGGGTGTTTTATTTGTATATTTTCCATCCGTTTCACTTGGCTACGACATGAGTATCCCGTGCTTAAACAACGCGCTTTTGGCAAATTATCCATCGCAGGTTTCCACGACAAATTATAGATGCCTTTTGAATTTTTGAGATTAGCCACTTCATGGCCATAAGTTCCCGCCATTCCACAACAACCTACACTGATATTTTTTAACTCTTGTCCGTAACGCTTAAACAAATTAACCCACTGTGCGCCACTATTTGGTAGAGCGGTTGTTTCAGTGCAGTGAGCAAAGAAATACCATGGATCTGACGTCAAGGTAGCCATTTGTTGAGGTTCAGGCAATGTGCTCAACCATTCATGAGCTAGTTGTACAGTAAAACGGCAGTGTTGCTGACCTAATATTTCATGATATTCATCGCGATAGCATAGAACCAAAGCAGGATCGACCCCTACCATCGGTAACTGAAGTTTAGCCACTCGATTCAGGAAATCTGCCGTTTTCTGTGCGGTTTTAGCAAAACGAGCAAGAAAACCTTTAATATGTTGTGCTTTACCATTTGGTGAAAATGGCAGTAAAACAGGGTTAAAACCCAATTTTTCAATCAATTTAACAAAATCAGCTACCACTTTTGCATCGTAATAACTGGTAAATGGATCTTGAACCACCAGCACATATTTTTCTCGCTGGGAAGGTGACATTGTTTCTAATTGCTCTAGTGTTACCGTGATTGCCGCATGTCCTGATAATTCTTGTTTTAGCGTAGGCTGAGAAAATAACGGTAAATCCACCATACCGATAGTCTGTTCACTCAGTTTTTGCACCCACGGCTGGCGTAAGAAAAAGTTAAATACACCGGGAGCTTTTGATAGCATCGGTGCAGTCGCTTCAACCCCTGCAACAATATGATCACGAACAGGTCTTAAATAACGACCATGGTAGAGCGCTAAGAATTTTGACCTAAATGAAGGCACATCAATTTTAATTGGGCACTGGGTTGAACATGCTTTGCAGGCTAAACAACCCGACATGGCCGCTTTGACCTCATGAGAAAAATCGTAATCCCCTTTTTGGGCACGCCATGTATTACGTGTTTTATCAATCAAGCCACGCAATGATGGACGATTTTCTTTAATCCCCTGTTCTAAGCTCTCAGGGGTGACACCTTGCTCAGAAAGTAAACGCAACCATTCACGGACTAACGTTGCCCGACCTTTTGGTGAATGGATACGTTGGCCACTGATTTTCATTGATGGGCACATCGGGCTTTTCACATCAAAGTTAAAACAGAGGCCATTGCCATTACAATCCATCGCCCCACGAAACTGTTGACGAACTTGCACTGGTATTTGTCTATCGTAGGTTCCACGTTTTACCGCATCGACTTGTTTCATAGGCGCATCGATACCCGCTGGAGGACAAATTTTCCCGGGGTTAAGACGGTTATCCGGATCAAAAGCGGCTTTTATATTACGCAGTTCTGCATACAATACTTCCCCAAAAAACTCAGGGCTGTATTGTGCTCTAAAGCCTTTTCCGTGCTCTCCCCACAGTAGGCCACCATATTTCGCCGTTAATGCCACAATGTCATCTGAAATTTGTTTCATTAATATTTCTTGTTGCGGATCGCACATATCTAATGCAGGGCGTACATGTAAAACCCCCGCATCCACATGCCCAAACATGCCATAATTCAGTTTATGGTGATCCAGTAAGGCGCGAAACTCGACGATATAGTCCGCTAAATGCTCTGGTGGCACACAGGTATCTTCAACAAATGGGATAGGCTTGGCTGCCCCCTTGCTATTACCTAGCAGACCAACGGCCTTTTTACGCATATTGTAGATACGGTTAATATCTTCCAAGTCACCACAAACCTGATAGCCAATAACCCCTGCTTGCTGACTAGCCATCAACTCATCTAAGCGCTGACAGAGGCTTTCCGTTAAACTATTAATCTCATTTTCATCATCACCACTAAACTCAACGATATTGAGACCTAGCATCTCTTTATTAGGGATATCGGTGATCAGTGATTTAACTGAATGCCAAACGATATCTTCACGAGCAAGGTTAAGTACCTTCGAATCAACGGTTTCAACGGATAACGCTTTAGCTTGCACCATAAACGGTGCGTTACGCAAAGCAGATTCAAATGAATCGTATTTGACATTCACCAGACGACGCACTTTAGGTAATGGCGTGATATCAAGGGTTGCTTCCGTAATAAAGGCGAGAGAGCCTTCAGAACCGGTTAAGATACGAGTCAGATCGAATTCACTAAGGTCGTCATTAAAGACATGGCGTAAATCATAACCCGTTAAAAAGCGGTTAAGTTTTGGAAATTTCTCTTCAATCAGAGGGCGTTGTTCTAAACAACGCTCTAAGACGGTTTTATAAATACGTCCAGTCACCGAGTCTTCTGACGCAATCGATTGGGCGAGTGCAATAGGCATAGCGCGTGTATCAATGCACTCTCCTCCCAATAATACGGCTTTTACCCCAAGAACATGATCCGAGGTTTTTCCATAAACTAAAGAACCTTGTCCAGAAGCATCCGTATTAATCATACCGCCCAAGGTCGCACGGTTACTGGTGGAAAGCTCTGGAGAGAAAAAATAACCATAAGGTTTAAGGAATTGGTTCAGCTGATCTTTGATCACACCGGCTTCAACCTTTACCCAACCTTGCTCAGGGTTTATTTCTAAAATACGATTCATATAACGTGACATATCAACCACTATCCCTTCGGTTAGCGATTGACCATTCGTCCCCGTTCCCCCGCCTCTCGGTGTGAACGTTAATTCACGAAACTTTGCGAGCCCTGCAACGCGGGTAATTATTTGCACATCAGCACTAGAACGTGGAAACACAACAGCCTGTGGTAGTAGCTGATAAATACTATTGTCTGTTGCCATTGATAAACGCTCTGCATAGCTAATACCATTATCACCGGTAAAGCCTTGCTCTTGCAGCTGTTGCAGGAATTCAATGACAAGTTTACTTAAATGAGGTGCTTCAGTTATACGCGGGATCATTATTAACGATGACTCTTGTTGTTTATACTCGTGATACTTCAAGATGCAACACCTTTCATTTAGGGATGGTGACGACGCTCCGTCACGCCGCTTTATAGGCTCTAGTGACTCGTGCACTTGTCGTCTAGCTGCACCTCAAAATATTTAGAGTATAGTGTTCGCATTACTCGTTATGTACTATCTTTATTTTAAGTAGCACAATAGTGCTTTATTGGTTGATAGGGCTTCCCCTGTACAACCTGTAGTCTTTAAGTTAAAGAGAATACAATCGCTGATGACATTGTCAGTGAAGAACCATATCACAATATTGTTTTTTTTTGATCGCGAAAAAAAATTACGTTATTTTCACCTGAAAAAACGGCTCACTTGCAGTGTTTTTATTTGTTAAGGATTAGTCATTGATGGAAAAATCGCAAAAAAGGCTCGACTTACCCAAGTTGATCTTCGGATTTGCCTCAATCATTTTAATGATTGCCGCATGCTTTTGGGTATTGAACCCTTTTATTCTTGGATTTGTTTGGGCAGGTATGATGGTCATCGCTACATGGCCCCTCCTTTTACGAATAGAAGCAAGACTCTGGAACAAACGTTGGCTTGCCGCCTTAATCATGGTTTCTTTAATATTGCTGCTGTTCGTCATTCCTTTAGGGATCTTGATTGGCAGCATCATTCAAAATAGTGCACCTCTTATTGATTTAGCTAAATCACCCAACAGCCTACGTTTTCCAGATTTAGAATGGTTAAATACACTGCCATTCGTGGGTGAAAAAATTTATTACGCTTGGCACAGCTTAGTCGCCAGTGGTGGTAACGCCTTATTAGCTAAAGTTCAGCCATACTTTGGTCAAGCAGCAGGATGGTTTATTGCTCAAGCTATCAATGCGGGGCGTTTTATGTTCCATCTCATGCTGATGTTATTATTCAGTGGCTTACTATATCTGAAAGGTGAATCTGTCATGTTAGGTATTCGCCATTTTGCGGTACGCTTAGCTGGAATTCGCGGCGATGCTGCGGTTGTCTTAGCCGCTCAATCTATCCGAGCAGTTGCTCTGGGTGTCGTTGTCACGGCATTAATCCAAGCTATCGTCGGCGGGATTGGCTTGGCACTCTCAGGCATTAGCTATGCGGCGATTTTAACTGTCTTACTTTTTATTTGCTGCGTCGCTCAGCTTGGCCCTTTACTGGTCATGGTGCCTTCAGTGATTTGGTTGTTTTGGACTGGCGATACCACATGGGCAATTATTTTAGCGATTTGGGCTGCGGTCGTCGCTACCATGGATGGGGTGTTACGCCCTTGGTTAATTAAAATGGGGGCTGACTTGCCGATGGTATTAATACTTGTTGGGGTTATTGGCGGTATTCTTTCATTCGGTATGATTGGTTTGTTTATCGGCCCTGTCGTACTTGCCGTTTCATATAGTTTATTAAAAGCATGGATGAATGAAGTTGCAGTACCCAATGAAAACCTTGATGAAACAGAAAAGTTTCTTCACGACGAATTTATGAGTAAGAAATAATTTAGCTTTAAATTCACCAACAGTGCACAACAATTTAAGTGCACTGTTGGATTAATTATTATCCCCATTAATATTTAGAAACAATATTTAACAGACTAATGTTAGTTTTCAATCATATTTGTGATATTATCTTTTTCGTCGAAACGAATTCTCTTTATGATACAGCTACTAACAATTATATTGAGAGTCTTCTTAATGAAGATTAATTTTAATTAAATTATCATTAATATAATAAATTACGTTTCACTCAATACGGATCTCAAAGCCATGCTTATTTAAGCTAAAGCGTGGCTGTCTCAATCGAATTGCTGTGTGTAGTCTTTGCCTGTCAGCCCATGATAGGCTTTTTTTTTATCTTGACCTTCCAACATGAATATTATTCACTTTAACAAGGCTGTTACCTTGTAAATCATCATATTGTGTACTCACGCTATTTACTCCGATTTGGAGTAAATAAAACTATTTTATAATCCTTTATATATCTATTTATATAACACAATTAAATTTAACTCAAAACGATTAACACTAATGGATCGGTTCATTAACTTTTTAGTTTAAGCTATGTGAGTAAATACTTATTCATTATTATGCATACAGCATTACTTATATTACTTGTATGAACATATTTGATAGTTTATATAAATATCAGTAATTGATATATTCTATTTGATTAATAAAAAAAGCCGGCAATATTATTACCGGCTTTTTTGAGACACTAGTCTTAAATAATAGATTAACTTCTTGTTAATCAGCTAATGTTAGCCAAGTTTTAACAACAGTATCTGGGTTAAGTGAAAGGCTATCAATTCCTTCTTCAACCAGCCATTGTGCAAAATCTTGGTGATCCGATGGGCCTTGACCACAAATACCAACATATTTGTTTTGGCGTTTGGCCGCTTTTATTGCCATCGATAGCATCGCTTTTACTGCATCATTACGCTCATCAAACAACTCAGAAACCACACCTGAGTCCCTATCTAAGCCTAATGTAAGCTGAGTCATATCATTTGAACCTATTGAGAAGCCATCAAAATGTTCAAGGAACTGGTCCGCCAACAATGCATTTGATGGAATTTCACACATCATAATGACTTTCAAGCCATTCTCACCACGTTTCAAATCATGTTTTGCTAATTCAGCAACCACAGCTTCAGCTTGAGCAACGGTACGAACGAATGGGATCATAACTTCAACGTTAGTAAGGCCCATATCATTACGCACACGTTTTACCGCTTCACACTCAAGTGCAAAACAATCACGGAAGCTATCTGAAACATAACGGCCCGCGCCACGGAAACCTAACATCGGGTTTTCTTCTTCTGGCTCATAAATATCACCACCAACAAGGTTGGCATATTCGTTAGATTTAAAGTCAGATAGACGGACGATAACGCGTTTAGGCCAAAATGCGGCTGCAAGAGTCGAAATGCCTTCCGTTAATTTGCCAATATAGAATTCAATCGGATCATCATAACCCGCCATCATGATACGAATTTCGCTTTGCAGCTCAGGTGTTTGAGCATCAAACTCGAGTAACGCTCTTGGGTGAACACCAATCATACGGTTGATGATAAATTCTAATCTCGCTAATCCAACGCCTTCGTTAGGTAAACAAGCAAAGTCAAAAGCACGGTCAGGGTTGCCGACGTTCATCATGATTTTGACATCAAGCTCAGGCATTTTATCGACAGCAGAGCTGTGAATTTCAAACTCAAGTTGACCATCATAAACAAAACCGGTATCACCTTCAGCGCAAGATACTGTGACTTGACTGCCTTCAGTTAAACGTTCTGTCGCATCACCACAACCAACAACAGCTGGGATCCCAAGCTCACGAGCAATAATTGCAGCATGACAAGTACGGCCACCACGATTGGTCACAATCGCAGCGGCCTTCTTCATGATTGGTTCCCAATCAGGATCGGTCATATCGGTCACCAGCACATCGCCTGGCTGAATACGATCCATTTCATTCAGATTATGGATCACTTTGACTTGCCCTGCGCCAATACGATGCCCAATAGCACGCCCTTCAACTAACACATTTCCTTGTTGTTTCAGTTGATAACGTTCCATGACTTGCTGATTAGAACGCACCGTTTCAGGACGAGCTTGAACGATATACAAACGCCCATTATGACCATCTTTAGCCCACTCAATATCCATTGGGCGGCCGTAGTGTTTCTCAATTTGCAAAGCTTGACGTGCAAGCTCTTCAACTTCATGATCCGCCAAAGAGAAACGATTGCGTAGCGCTTCTGGCACATCCTCAATTTGAACTTGTTTACCATGTTCTTGGCTATTTGCATAAACCATCTGCAATTTTTTTGAGCCAAGCGTACGGCGAACAATCGCAGGACGTTGATTAATTAATGTTGGTTTATGAACATAAAACTCATCAGGGTTAACAGCCCCTTGCACAACCATTTCACCAAGACCATAAGCCGAGGTAATAAAGACAACTTGGTCAAAACCTGATTCCGTGTCAATGGTAAACATGACACCGGAAGAGGCTAAATCAGAACGCACCATTCTTTGCACACCAGCGGACAATGCAACGCCACGGTGGTCATAACCTTGGTGAACACGGTAAGAAATTGCTCGATCATTAAACAACGAAGCAAATACGTGTTTAATCGCAACTAATACAGCATCAATACCTTGAACGTTCAAAAAGGTTTCTTGCTGCCCTGCAAATGATGCATCAGGCATATCCTCCGCGGTTGCAGAAGAACGAACAGCAAATGAAGCATCTTTTTCCCCTTCAGATAAGGTTTGGTACGCTTCACGAATATCGTTTTCTAACTGAGGTGTTAATGGTGTATCTATTACCCATTGACGGATCTGTTCACCCGCAGCCGCGAGCTGATTAACATCATCAATATCCGTTTCATCTAGCAGCGTATAAATGCGCTGATTAACGCCACTCTGCTCAAGAAAATCATTAAACGCCTGTGCAGTAGTTGCAAATCCGTTAGGTACGGATACACCAAGATCGGACAGGTTAGTAATCATTTCACCGAGCGAGGCGTTTTTACCGCCAACACGGTCAACATCATTCATCCCTAATTGGTTATACCAAAGTACATTACACGGAGTGAGGCCATTTGTGGACATTGAAAGCGATCCTTTATCTTTATCTAGCAATTTAGTGACAAGGTACAAACTCGTAAAAAATCTCATTGGCGATTATTCGCCTCACGAACTAGACTAGCACAGACAATATAGGAATATAGACAGGTGAATCGTTCCAACTAGCAAGAAAAAATTTTTGTTCTAAAAATTGTTCAAATATTGGCTATACTTTCCCCTATAAACTATTTTTTAAACTTTAATCAAATATAATATCTCTTTAAAACCGATAAAAAATACAACAAAAGACCAAATATATGAGTGAAATCACCGTAACTAATCGTAATAAAACCCTCGCAGAACGAACTGTTTTCTTTATTTCTGACGGAACGGCAATCACCGCCGAAACATTAGGGCATGCTGTATTGTCGCAATTTCCTTTAGCATTCACTTCATACACATTACCTTTTGTCACCACAGAAACACGTGCACAGGAAATAAAACACAAGATTGATACTATCTATCAAGAAACCCAAAACCGCCCTTTAGTGTTTTACTCGATTATTTCGCCATCAGTAAAAAAAATCATCACCGAAAGCGCGGGTTTTTGTCAGGACATCGTGCAAACCCTCGTTGCACCAATTCAGAAAGAAGTTGGCTTAGAGCCTGAACCCAAACTCAATCGAACGCATGGTTTATCCGTTCAGAATATGAACCAATATGATGCGCGTATTGCGGCGATTGAATACACATTAGCCCATGACGATGGTATTTCGTTACGTAACCTCGACCAAGCACAGGTTATTTTGATCGGCGTTTCACGTTGTGGTAAAACGCCAACCAGTCTCTATCTAGCCATGCAATTTGGCATTCAAGCGGCAAATTATCCTTTTACTGCTGATGATATGGATAACTTACAACTCCCTGCTGAATTGCGCCCTTATACGCATAAATTATTTGGTTTAACGATCAGTCCAGAGCGGCTTGCGGCAATTCGCGAAGAGCGTCGAGAGAACAGTCGTTATGCCTCATTACGTCAATGCCGCATTGAAATAGCCGAAGTAGAAGCATTGTTTAGGCAAAATAAAATTAATTACCTCAATACGACGAATTATTCCGTAGAAGAGATATCAGCAAAAGTTATCGACACAATGGGGTTACAGCGACGTATTTTTTAATAGGCGCGTTTTATACTCTAAATAATTCGAGATGTAGGTAGGCGACTCACTGAACGTAGTCACCCCCTACAGCTTGAAGTATGACGAGTATAGAAAAAATATTGCATTCAATCGCAGTTGTTGGTTGAATTTGAGCCATTTTCGTTTATTGTGATCTTAATCACTGATATGGCTCAGCCTATTAAAGTTTTGAGAAGAAATAATGCATAAAACTGATGAACTACGTACTCAGCGTGTTGATAGCTTAATAACGCCACAAACACTTGCTGACGAGTACCCTATTTCTGAAAAAGTCGCGGATAACGTGACAGCGTCACGTAAGCGGATTGAGAAAATATTATCGGGTGAAGACCCTCGCTTATTAGTCATTGTTGGTCCATGCTCAATTCATGACATTGATGCAGCTCTTGATTATGCGAATAGATTAAATGTGTTACGTGAACGTTATCAAGATCGCCTAGAAATCGTGATGCGTACCTATTTTGAAAAACCGCGTACCGTCGTGGGTTGGAAAGGCCTAATCTCCGATCCTAATTTAGATAATTCATGCCAAGTGAATACCGGTATTCGGCTTGCTCGTAAATTACTGATTGATGTTAACCAACTTGGTTTACCAACAGCCACTGAATTTCTCGATATGGTCACTGGGCAATACATTGCCGATTTGATCAGTTGGGGTGCAATTGGCGCTCGAACTACAGAAAGTCAAATCCACCGTGAAATGGCATCAGCACTCTCTTGTCCTGTCGGATTCAAAAATGGTACTGATGGCAATATCCGTATCGCAATTGATGCGATCCGTGCTGCGAAAGCTCAGCATATGTTTTTATCACCAGATAAAAGCGGCCAAATGACTATCTACCAAACCAGCGGTAACCCACATGGTCATATTATTATGCGTGGTGGTAAACAACCTAATTATGCGATTGGTGATATCGCCGCTGCCTGTGACAAACTCCGTGAGTTTGAGTTAGCAGAGCATTTAGTCATCGACTTTAGTCATGGAAATTGCCAGAAAATCCATCGCCGCCAGTTAGATGTTGCTAGAGACATTGCTGAGCAAATTAAAGGGGGTTCAACAGCAATTAGTGGCGTCATGGCTGAAAGTTTCTTGCTTGAAGGTACACAAAAAATTGTCTCTGGGCAGCCTCTTACCTATGGACAATCAATCACTGATCCATGCTTAGGATGGGATGATACTGAAGAACTACTCGATATCTTAGTTCAAGCTGTTGAAAGCCGTTTCAAGTGATTTAAATGATATCATTGGCTCTTTCTGGTTATCTTAGCCTGAAAGAGCCAGACCGCCCTACCTGCAACCTTATGATTCTCTTTCAATCATTCAATTCTAGTTATAAATCACTATTGCATTGTAGTTAATTTGTCATCCAAATGTAAAAACCTCTTGATGTTACCAATTAACTTAAAGATAATGATTCTCACTATTAGTTTTATTATCAATTGAGTTGAGTATGACGGATAACATCGCTAAACCACCTGTTGAAAATATCGTAAGCCCTACGGTACAACCTGTAAAAGTTGACGTTATAGATAGCCATCAGTTGCTAGGTCATGATGGTAAATTGGTCATTCAACATCGTGGCGAAATGTACCAATTAAGGGAAACCCGCGCCGGTAAATTAATTCTGACTAAATAGTTTTTATTTAAAAATTTAGACTCAAAATAATTCGAGTAGCAGATAGACGACAAACGAAGATAGTCGGGGAGCATAGATAACCACTGAGTCTCGTCGAGCGTAGTCTAGCCCTCTGCAACTTAAATTATCACGAGTATAATCACAGCAAGCCACCCAGATCACTATCAAGGCAGCCAGCTAAATTCACCACATAAGGAAAGGATTTCCTATGGAGTTTAAACTGATGTCTGCAACATCCATCACTTCTTTATATGGGCAAAAAATTGCCATGCCCACCCTTGTTACCGCTTTAGCACTAACTGGATTTAGTGCTTCGGCCTCGACAAAAGAAAAAGATGTGGTTGGTGACACCATACATGTCAAAACCCCCCCTTTTCAAAGGGAAAATATTGCCGTTGCAGAACAAGTTGATGTGATTGATGCCCAATCCCCTGAGTATCAATCAGCAACTTCGGCACTCGATTTACTCAAAGGCCAGGCGGGTATCTTTGTATCAGGTACCGGTGGAACTTATGGCCAAGAGATCCACATGCGTGGCTACGACTCACGAGGCGTCAAAGTCACAGTTGATAACATCACTCAAGATTTTTATTCGGGCCTATATGAAGCCACCTTTATTGATCCTTCATTGGTGAAAAAAGTCTATGTTCATAAAGGCGCATCATCTGTTGCACACGGTAGCGGCGCATTAGCGGGTGTTGTGGCAATGAAAACAGTTGATGCTTCCGACCTCTTAAAAAAGGGGCAAAATTTCGGTGGTCGTGTCTTCAGTGGCATCAATCGTAATGACCATAGCTACCTTGCGGGTGCCTCTTTATACGGGCGTACAAAGTCATTAGATACCCTGCTCAGCTATAGCCAACGCAAAAAATACTTGTTGGCACCCCCTGAAATATCGACAACGGATCATCACGAAAAAGTGCATAACTGGGCATTGAAAACCACATGGCATGCGCACCCTGCTTATACCATTGCACTGCAATTACGTGAATATCGTAATGATGGCAGCGGTTTAAAACAACCGACCGTTTTTGATACTGGCAATAAAAAGTTTAAGAATACCCCTCATGAGCGCTATAGCCATCAACGTGATCTTGCAATTAATCAGCATTTTTCGCCGCAAAACTCACGTCATTGGCAAGCAGATTGGGATCTGTACTATACCGATTTGTTTTTAGGGCAATTGGATTTAGTTAAACAAAAAACGGATAAGAAATATCAACGAGAAGAGCGTAATCAATACACTTACGGTAGCAAGTTTGCCCACCATTTTATGGTTCCCGTTGAAGGTTGGTTCAATAACCATATCGAAAATGGGATTGAATATTATCAGCAGCAGCAAACCCCGAATTTGCACGCTAATAGCTACCCACAGGCTCAGCTATCTAACCTTTCAGGTTGGATTAATAATGATATGACGCTACATCATTTACCTATCACTTTTTCTGCTGGTACCCGTTTTACCCGTTATGAGTCGTCACGCAAAGACGTTGCGACAAATAAAGATACCAATTGGTCATCCCGTTTTGCAGTGAGTGTGACACCAACAAATTGGTTAAACCTCTATTCGTCTTATTCGGAAGGCTATCGTGCACCACGCATGACCGAGTTATATAACAACTCAAATCATTTTAAGGCATTTATTTTTAGCTCAGATTTTAGACCTTCACCAGATCTCAAACCTGAAACCAATAAGACGCTTGAGGTTGGCTCTAAATTAAGCTTTGACGATGTGATGACTCAAGGAGATACCCTACAACTGGGTTCCACCTATTTTACGACTAAAGCTAAAAATTACATCGTTGCTGAAGGCCGTTATGAAAAAAAATATAATTTTAGGGAGGGAATATTCCAATGGTTCCCTCATGAAATTTTTTACGCCAATATCCCATCAGCATCCATTCATGGGCTTGATAGCTTTATTTCCTATAAAAATCATTGGTTCGACCTAAACATTAACTACAACCAAACAACAGGTACTGAAGATAATACGGGTCATTCACTTTCATCTATTCGCCCTGAAACTCTGTCTGTTCGCTTTAATGCACCGATTGCAACAACAGGTATCAATCTAGGCTGGATCGGTGAATTTGCGGCCAAAACCCAATTACAAGGCAGCGATAAATATAAATTACAACAACATAAATCTCAGCATGGCGTCGATCGTAAACATAGAGAAGTCATTCAGTACGCTGGTTATAGCCTGCACGACTTCTATGTTAACTATCAAGCTGATCAATTTATCAAAGGGTTAAGTACGACACTAACACTGAAGAATGCTTTTGATCGCCAATATGTTTCATCAATGGGTGTTCCTCAAGAGGGTCGTAATTTCTATTTCAATGTGAGTTATCAATGGTAACCATTTAATAATTATAAAATAAATAATACTCACCGGTTAGTTTTCCTACATGCGGGTTTAGGCAAAAACTTAAACTTGAAAACTGCGCTCTAAATAATTCGAGGTGCAGCTAGGCGACAAGTGAATAAGTCTCTAGGGACATAGAAAACTATGTGACTAGTGCGAATGAACGTAGTCAACAACGCTGCAACTTGAAGCATAACGAGCGCAACCGGTAACACTTTATGGAGTATAACAACATGTCTCATGTTTTACGTTTATCAGTTATAACAAGCGCCGTTCTTTCTGTTATTGCTACTGCTCAGGCAGAAACACAAACAACATCACCCCATCGCAATGATGTTATGACCGTCTATGCGACAGGTACTGAACGGGATAGTTTTGATGCACCGATGATGGTGACTGTTATCAAAAATAACTCACCAGAAACCAAAACAGCGAGTACCGCAAATGATATTTTACGCAAAATTCCCGGTATTGGTGTTTCAGGAACCAGCCGAGTGAATGGTCAAGAAATTTATATGCGTGGCTTTGACCGCAAGGGGATTTTGACTCTTGTCGATAATGTCCGCCAAGGCACCGATACGGGCCATGTTAATGGCACGTTTCTTGACCCTGCGTTAATCAAGCAAGTCGAGATCATTCGCGGTCCTTCCGCCCTACTGTATGGTAGTGGTGCAATGGGCGGTGTCATAGCATGGGAAACCGTTGATGCTAAAGACTTACTAGAAGATGGTCAAAATAGCGGTTTTCGTGTCTTCAGCCAAGCCGCTACCGGTGATCATAGCTTTGGTTTTGGTGGTACTTCATTTGGGCGAACCGAGCAATTAGATGGTCTATTCAGTTTTGTCACTAAGCAATCAGGGGATGTTCGCTTGAGCAATGGTGATGATATGGATAATAAAGAAACCATTGCCAACATGCTCGCCAAAGGTACATGGCAGGTGAATGATGACCAAAAGTTATCAGGGCAATTACGTTATTATAACGATAATGCTTATGAGCCGAAAAATCCCCAAGACTTAAACGTGGCAAAAGATAATCTCAAAGTTAATCGCACCACACGTCAACGCGATGCTCAAGCAACCTATTACCTCGCGCCAGAATCAAACAATTGGTTAAATCTTAAAGCCACCACCTATTATTCCGATGTCAATATCACCGCTAAAGGTAATGGTACACCATATGAAGGGCGTACCCAAAAAACCTATGGTTTGAAACTGGATAATAAAACCCATTTTTATGAGTTACCTTTCGCTGCTCATAACTTGACTTATGGTGGTGAGACCTATAAGCAAAATCAAACACCGTATGCTGCGACCACTCAGTTCCCTGATGCAGATATCACCTTTGCTTCCGGCTTCTTACAAGATGAGATTGCATTAAAGGATTTGCCTGTTTCATTTATTATTGGAACCCGTTACGACCATTATAAATCAACGGCAAAAGGCAATGATGACGTTAAAGAAGGGAAATGGTCATCCAAAGGTGCGGTTAGTATTACGCCTACAGACTGGTCAATGCTGTTTGCTTCCTATTCAGAAGCTTTCCGTGCACCAACCATGATGGAAATGTATAACGATGAAATTCATTTTCAAGTCGGTCCATTTGTAAATAGGTGGAAGCCCAATCCAAACTTAAAACCTGAAAAAACTCAAACTGCCGAGTATGGTTTTGGTTTACGTTTTGATGACCTATTTATGGCTCGCGACAATTTACAATTTAAAACCAGTTATTTTGATACGAAAGCTAAAGATTATATCAATACTGAAGTGAGTTTTCTCGAAGGCTACACGACATCCGTTAACGCCAAACAAGCGAAAATTTGGGGTGTCGATGCTTCAATGGACTATAAAAATGACTATTTCAACTGGAAACTGGCCTATAACAAAACCACAGGTAAAAATGAATACAATGGACAATCGATAACGTCTATCAAACCTGAATCTGTCACCAGTAACCTTTCTGTTCCTATTTCTAATAGCGGTTTTTCTGTCGGTTGGTTAGGTGAATTTACCCGCCATACTGACTTTAATGCTGCTTCAAAACAACCACGCCAAGCAGGCTATGCTGTACATGATTTCTATGTTAGCTATCAGGGTGATGGTCAATTAAAAGGCTTGGGTACTAGCGTTGTCTTAGGCAATGCCTTCGACAAGGAATATTACTCTTCACAAGGCGTTCCGCAGGATGGACGTAATGCGAAGCTATTTGTCAGCTTCCAATGGTAATTTTAATCAAATAAGGAGATACACAGTGAGTTCAACATTATTCGAGCGTTATCAACAAGCTAAAGCAGAAAATAAAGCAAAATACGCTCGCGATCTAGCGGCTTACCTTAATGTTTCTGAAGGTGAGCTATTACATAGCCGTGTCGGTCATGACAAAGCGCAAAGACTCAATGTTGATGCCCCTACCTTGCTAAAGGCTTTAGCTGCCGTTGGTCAAGTCAAAGCCATCACACGTAATGAATACGTGGTACATGAGCAAGTTGGCCGCTACGATAATGCGAAATTCAGCTCACACGCAGGGTTAATTTTAAATCCACGCGCGTTGGATTTACGGATGTTCTTCAGCCATTGGGATTCTATTTTTACCTTGACCGAAGAAGCTAAAAACGGTGAACGCCATAGTATCCAGTTTTTTGATAAACAAGGTGATGCTCTGCATAAAGTCTATACTACAGATGAGACAGACATGGTGGCATGGCAGGCATTGATTGAACAATATGCCTCTAATGACAACCCGCCATTAGTTGTTGAAGCTGCGGAGCCTTTTTCTCAACAGCCAATCAGCGATGAGCTGAAACAGCAGTTAGAGCAAGAATGGCGCAATATGACCGATGTTCACCAATTCTTTATCTTACTGAAGAAAAATAATCTGAGCCGCCAGCAAGTGTTCCGTGCCGTCAGTGATGATTTGGCTTGGCAAGTCCCTGTTGATTCATTCAATCAATTGGTTAATACCGCGTTTAACGATCAAAATGAAATTATGATTTTTGTTGGTAACCGTGGTTGTGTACAGATTTTCACAGGCCAATTGAAACGTTTGATGCCATATCAAGCCGAAGGGTCTGAAATTAAATGGCTGAACATTTTCAATCCGGATTTCACCTTACATATGATTGAAAATGGTGTTTCTGAGTGCTGGGTAACACGCAAACCCACTCAAGATGGTTTTGTCACCAGCCTTGAGGTGTTTGATAAAGATGGCAATCAAATTGTACAGATGTATGGCCAACGTACCGAAGGAACGCCAGAACAAGAACAATGGCGTAATCAAGTTATGGCACTGCAACACATCTAATCGTTAGAGACAGTCCCTTTTTAGTTAATCGCCAATTTTCATCTGAATTAACGGCTGATATCTAAAATGTAAATTAACCTCCGAGAGGTTCTTATCTAATATTAAGATAATGAATCTCTCGATACACATTGGATTGAATGATTGGTTTTTAGATCAACGGCCTGTAGGTAAATAACATGAAACAATGGCTTCTAATTGCAATGACACTCATCATCAGTTGCACCGCCCAATCAGCAGAACGAGTCGTAACGCTCGGGGGAGATGTGACGGAGATAGTCTTTGAACTCAACGCAGGTGACCAAGTGGTTGCTAGGGATAGCACCAGCCTCCACCCTGCTGAAGCAGTTAAACTACCCGATGTTGGCTATATGCGTATGCTTAATGCCGAAGGTGTATTATCTATGCGCCCAACAGTGATACTCGCGAGTGAGCTTGCCAAACCGTCGATTGCACTATCACAGATAGAAAAAAGTGGCGTTAAGATCATCAAAGTCACAGGTAAACCCTCATTAGAAGCTGTTCCTGAAAAAATCACGACCATTGCGAATGCTGTCGGTAAAGTGGAACAAGGCAAACAACTTACTGAGAAATTTAATCAACAATTAGCCAAAGTGAATACATCACCGATTGATAAGAAAGTACTCTTTATTATGAGCCACGGTGGTGTACTTCCTCTCGCAGCGGGTCAACAAACTGCCGCTGATAGTCTGATTAAAGCAACCGGCGCTAAAAATGCCATGTCTGGTTTTAATAGCTATCGTCCATTATCTCAAGAAGGGGTCATCGCTAGCCAACCCGATCTCATCATTGTCACTCAAGAAGGCATTAAATCTTTAGGTGGTAAAGAGCGAGTATGGAAATTGCCGGGGGTTGCAATGACACCGGCGGCGAAAAATAAAGCATTAATTGTCGTTGATGATATGGGAATGCTTGGCTTTAGTCTTGGTACACCAGAAGTGATGCTGCAAATACGCGAGGCATTAGAGAATTCGCAATGAATCGGATTAAATACCCACTATTTGTCGTTATTGCCCTACTCTTAGTACTGATCACCATTGCAATGGTTTCATCTAATACTGGGGCAATGAATGTCTCATTTAAAACACTGTGGCAACTCCCTACAACCGATCCTGTCTGGCAAATTTGGCTAAATATCCGTTTACCGCGAATTTTACTGGCTATTTTAGTCGGACTTGCCCTTGCCGTCTCTGGCGCAATTATGCAAGGACTATTCCGTAATCCACTCGCCGATCCCAGTTTATTAGGTATCAGTAGTGGTGCCGCTCTGTGTGTGGCTGCTTTTATTGTGCTCTCTGTTTCTTTGCCTAGCGTTTTGCTGAACTATGGTCATATCGGTGCTGCCTTTGTTGGTAGCTTAATTGTCTCGTTAATTATTTTTAGTTTGAACCGTTATTCGAATGGCAATCTTGCTCGATTACTCTTAGCCGGTATCGCTATCAACGCCCTGTGCATGTCATTTATCGGTGTACTCAGTTATATCAGTGATGATCAACAATTGCGTACTTTTAGCTTATGGATGATGGGCACACTTGCGAGCATAGATTGGACTTCACTGACGATCGCAGCCAGTGTCATTTTACCAACCTGCCTTATTTGTTTATGGCAAGGCAAAAAGCTTAACCTGCTACAGCTTGGTGATGAAGATGCACATTATTTAGGTTTAAATGTTGAGAAAACTAAATTTATTTTACTCTTTTTAAGTGCCTTACTGGTTGGCTGTGCTGTTGCAATGAGTGGCGTGATTGGCTTTGTTGGCTTAGTAGTTCCTCATTTGATCCGTATGACTTTAGGTCCTGACCATCGCTGGTTAATACCCGGCTCAGCTATTGTTGGTGCGACATTACTACTGGTTGCAGATACTATCGCGCGTACCGCTGTTAGCCCAGCAGAGATCCCTGTTGGCTTATTGACAGGTTTAATTGGCGGACCTTACTTTTTGTGGTTAATACTGCGACAGCCAGCAGGGAGGATTTAAAAATGAGCAGTAAAGCTCTCCTTGAAGCACGCCATCTTGGCTTTCAAATTGGCGATAAAACATTGATTGATGATATCAGTCTATCCATACAACAACATGAAATGGTTGCTATTATCGGCCCAAATGGTGCGGGAAAATCAACATTACTAAAGTTACTAACGGGATATTCAGCCCCCACACAAGGCAAATGTCTATTAGAAGGCCTAGATCTACGTGACTGGCAACACCGTGCACTCGCGAAAAAACGTGCGGTAATGAAGCAGCAGAGCAATTTGTCTTTCGCCTTTACCGTTGAAGATGTCGTCGCTATGGGACGTAGCCCACATGGCTCTGAACACAAACAGCAAGCCATTGAGGAAGTGTTAACACAAACAGATTGCCTTGAACTACGTCAACGTGATTTTCGCCAACTCTCTGGCGGTGAACAACAGCGAGTACAGTTAGCGCGTGTATTGGCTCAAGTCTGGCAACCAACCCCACAACCCGTATGTTTATTTTTAGATGAACCGACATCAGCCCTTGACCTCTATCATCAGCAACATAGCTTACGCCTGCTACACCAGTTAACCCGAGAACGACCCATTGGTGTTTGCTGTGTACTACATGATCTCAACCTCACGGCGTTATACGCTGACCGTATTTATTTGATACATCAAGGTAAACTTGTTGCTGGCGGTACACCTGAACAGGTATTAACAGAAGAAAACCTCACCCAGTGGTATAAAGCTGACTTAGGTATCATTACCCACCCTGAAACAACCACACCACACGTCTACTTGCGCCGCTAATTTCTTCCAGTTTCTTGCAGCGTATTCTGCAAGAAACTGTGTTCTTCGGATGACAACACATGCTCTAATAATGAATTGACTATTTGCGCTAGCATCTTGTTATGAATTAGTTAACACTTTAATTACAATTTTTTACTAATAAAACGAATAACACCAATCATATTATCTTAAAATTATAGATAAAAAAGCATTAACATTTGTGATTATCACATCGGTATTTCCTGTCTATTAAAGCCATTCATCGTTTTTTCCATAGAACTTAAAACAAATTAATTTCTCAACATTTTACTTGGTTAATAAATTCGAATGCATCATACAAAAAAATTGAACAGGGTATTTTTACACGTAAAAATAAACCTAACAAGAACAGCAATAAAATTCATCACATTGATTTAAATAAAAAAATAACATACAATATTGAATGTATAAAACAGTTAGATTGATAAATCCAATCGTATCAATAACCATTCTCACTAAAAAAAAGCACGTTATGCCTATCGATATATCGGAAAAATAGGAAGAATAGACACTAATTTCTTTAGTTATTATTAGTTATTAATGAACAATAACCCATCGTAGTGGGAGGTAAATATGTCTGAGAGTGTAGTTAACGATATTGTTAAATGGCTTGAAAGTCAGTTACAGCGCAATGAAGGTATCAAAATCGACACTATTGCCGATAAGAGTGGTTATTCAAAATGGCATCTACAGCGTGTTTTCAAAGAAATGAAAGGTTGCACGCTTGGCGAATACGTCCGTAAACGTCGTTTATTAGAAGCTGCGAAATCTTTACGTGATGGCAACTTACCGATCCTTGATATTGCTCTGCAATACGGCTTTAGCTCACAAGCGACTTTTACACGTATCTTTAAAAAACATTTTGACATTACACCTGCAAAATTCCGCCAAAACGGTCAAATGCCTGAATGCCAAGAATTTATGTCTTGCAGTTGTAATAATTAAACTTATTTCAGTTCAGTTGTAGAAATATTCGTCATCCCCTTAATACCTTTTATTTCTTTATACTCTAAGTAATTCGAGGGGCAGCTAGGTGGCAAGTGAATGGATCGCTAGGAACACACTTAAGTATGTGACTAGTGTAAAATGAAACTAGTCACCCTACCTAAACAAAAAAAGCTGCAAATTGAAATATGATAAGTATATTTAAGTCTATGTCTGAGTCGGTAGCGATACCGGCTCTTTTTTTAACTTAATTCATGTATCAACCAACCTTCTATATCGACAAGTTGCTCAGCTAATTCAGGCCACATCGTGTGCATTTTCGCTATGAGCTGACGTACGGTCTCTGTTTGATAAACCTGCCCCGTCAGTTGCTCACTTAACCACTCCAGTGGTGACGGATCCAAACTATCCGTGAAAAATTGACAGCGCTTAATTTCCCCTTTTTCAATATCAAAATGGAATTCAATACCACCCCATGGGAAACGTGTATCACTATAATGCGTAAACGCAGGCGCTTGACCAAAATTCCATTCCCAACTGCTTTGCTTAGCGAAGGTTTCACTAAAATTAGGCAGATCAGGCAGCTTCTCAGGTGAAATATATTCAGGTGCTACTGACTCACCATAGTACTCAAAAAAGCTAGCGATAATCCCTTCACAGACTTTTTCGTGGCTGATATCAGATACCAGTTCACATAAATTAGCCACACGAGAACGCACAGAAGTGATCCCTTTAGCCTGTAGTTTTTTAGGATCTGGGTTAAGGTAATCAGCTAAACGATTTAAATCAGAATTAATCAGTAACGTGCCATGATGGAAGCCTCTATCTTTGGTTTCGCGATACGCTGAACCCGATATTTTACGAGGGCCATCAGTGGTATTTAATATGAGATCATTGCGCCCTGAAACTTCCGCTTGAATGCCAACTTTAGCCAATCCATTAACAATAATATTCGTGGAAATACTTTTATCATATTCAGGTTTACCCGCCATAAAAGTAAAGCAGGTATTACCAAGATCTTGAAATACCGCCCCTCCACCGCTACTACGACGAGCTAAACGAACCTTGTCCAATTCCATACGGCGGGTATTGCATTCTTTCCATGGATTCTGTGCGCGGCCTATAACTACAGTATCTGCATTGCGCCATAAAAACATCACTCGTTGGTCTGCTGCCATTTGGCGAAATATGGTTTCTTCAACAGCTAAATTAAACCAAGGGTCAAACGATTCAGAAATAAGTAAACGTAAGCTAGACATGCTGCTACCTTAGTAATAAAAATTGGCATTAAGATAGCATATACTCATCATCCTTCAAGTTGCAGTGCTGTTAACCACGTTCACTCGTACGAGTCACCGATTTATGTAGGCTCCTACACTTGTCGCCTAACTGCAATCTTGAATTATCTAGAGTATAAATAAAGAGGAAATGAAGGCTAGATACGGCGAGCTTGCCAAAACACCTTTCGCCAATACACATTATCCATCGATGAACGGATCACCCCTTTACTGGTTGATGCGTGAATAAATGTATTGTCCGTATCATAAATACCAACATGTAAACCATTCTCACCTGAACCTGTTTTAAAGAAAACTAAATCGCCAGGCATCAAATCTGATTTATCAATACGTGTGCCAAGCTGGGTTTGGTCAACCGTAGTACGTGGTAACTGGATAGCAAAGCGATCATTAAAGGTACGATATACAAAGCCAGAGCAATCAACGCCACTTTGACTCATCCCACCGTAGTTATACGGTGTACCATACCATTGCTCCAACTGGTCTTTTAGCTGAGCAATGGTCATGATTGGGTCAGATAATTGTGTTTTTAATGGCGGCGGCGGGGTTCTTTTAACTGAAGTGGAACATCCCACCAGCACCAGTGAAAATATTATTGGTAAATATCGCCATTTAATTATCATATCGCACCCTGTGGATAAAAAATCAGCACATCAAATTCATCATAGCCGTTAAAATATGAAAAATAAATAATCGCGTCATTAAATTACATTATTTAATTTTATTGGCTGACCGTTTTGTTGGTCGACTAATTAACCAAACACCGAGAATAATAAATGCGACGCCTCCGGCTTTTAGCCATGTTGCCGGTTCATTATACCAAGGCAAAATAACAGCCAGCAAATACACAAATATATAGCTCAAGCTAATTAATGGGTAAGCTTTATTCAATGGGATTGATTTCAAAGCCAACAACCAACACAGCATAGATAATGCATAACACACTAGACCAATAAACACGATACCTAAACTAACAGCGTTCGCCATTAGCCAATCGAGTTGTAACCAATGCCATCCAAGGGTGAACGAAGGTAGCCCAACTACACCAGCCTTTAAACTCAGCTGAGCAATTGTCACTAACAGTGCACTGCCTACTACCCAAATATAACCTTTATTCATCCACTAATACTCATCAGAAAGATACCGATCATAATCGCTACAACACCTAGCCAATGATCTAGCCCTGTTTTTTCATGATAAACAAATTGACCAATCAAAGTGACTAAAACAAAGTTAATACTGAGCATCGGGTAAGCAATACTTAATGGCATGGTTTCCAAGAGCTTTAACCAAAACAACATGCCCAAACCTAGCATCAACAACGCCAGCACCAACCAACGAATGGCTGATGCTGTTTTATTTTGCTTATCGCCCTGCCAACAAACGACCGCTTGTTTTTGTGCTATTTGGCCAATGCAAGTTAATGCACTGACCAATAATAGTAGTAATAATTGTGCAATCATTGTTTGTGATACACCACAATCGCAATGCGTGAATTACTGATCACCTGATCTGGCTTAGGTATGTCTGGGAGCCCCTCTTTACGACCAAGTAAAAATACCACGGTCACTTGCCCCTCTTGACGTGCTTTGGCTAACCAAGCCGCAAATTGATCGGGTTTGACTAAACGGTGTTGGCTATCTGGATACTCTAAGCCGTAAGTCAGCTCACCACTACTATTATATAAGTAGATATTTGAGTTTTGCGTTTCCCATGCTAGCCCAGCCGCAATCCCGACATTACTTGCCATTAAATATTTGCTATCCATAAGTAAATCATGATTCTGATGGATAAAACTTTGTGGCAGTTTTGAATTAATCGTATTGTTTGGCAATGCACTTCCGATGCATAAACTCACCGCAAGCGAACAAGAGGCTGCCCATAACCAATACTTAGCATTTAACACGGTACATAGGTAACCAATGATACCCCAAATAGAGAAAGCGACGATACCAAGTACCATCTTAGACCATTCATCTGCTTCGTAGAGAGGACGCTTAATAACAGTGCCGGCAATAATAATTGCGATAACCGCTAATACACCAATGGCAATGTTAATAATACCATTCGCTTTTAGCGCTTTCATTTTGCCATTACGCACACAATCCACCCCATACTTCGCCATTAACAATGCTAATGGAGCCATAAACGGTAGCATGTAGGTTGGTAACTTGCCGCGTGAAATACTAAAGAACAACACGGGGACAACAAACCAACACAGTAGGAAAAACATATCAGGGCTTGATTTACGTTCTTTCCATCCTTTACATAATGCGCCTGGAAGCAATCCAACCCATGGAATGGAGCCTAATAAAATAATCGGAATGTAATACCAGAACGGTGCTATATGTTGTGCATCATCAGCAGTGAAACGCTTGATATGTTCAACCCAGAAGAAATAATTCCAATAATCGGGTTCTTGTTTTGCAATAGCCAGTGCCCATGGCAAACTAATTAATACCGCAGAGACAATGGCAAGCGGCCCATACTTGATCATTTCAAGAAAGCGCTTTTGGTATATCGTAATTGGCAGCATTACAATCACTGGAATGGCTAATGCAAGGAACCCTTTGGTCATAAATGCCATGCCACATGCTAAACCGAGACAGATCCATGCCCCCAGTTTTTCTTTTATTCCCCGAGCCTTCATTGCCCATAAACAGCAATACATACTTGCAGCAATCCACAATGACAACATCGGGTCAAGTACGCTATATGTCCCAACAGCAAACACCAAGAACATCGAAACATAGATAAAGCTTGCAACGTAGGCAACATGGTTATTACGCCACATCATTTTAGCCATACGATAGATAAGTAATGCACTCAGCAAAATGCAAAATACAGAACCGAAGCGAACGGCAAAATTAGTTTCACCAAAAATCATTTGGCTAATATTGTTGATCCAATAACCGGCTACGGGTTTTTCAAAGTAGCGAGTGTCCAACATATACGGAACGATCCAATCGCCACGTTGTAACATTTCACGGCTAATTTCTGCATAACGCGTTTCGTCGGGCTGCCAAAGTAAACGGCTATTCAACGGCAGTAAATAAGTTAAGATAAAAAAAAGAGCCAGCAGTGAGGCTCCTATTTTGCTCGCTCGGTTATTCAACATGCTTATACTATCCCTCTTCTTGGCAGCCAAGCCAGCCTTCACGCCCCGGGAATGGTGCTCTCACCACTTTGCCCGTAGGTAGTGTGTTGATGTCTTCTGGCAATAAATCACTTAATGTACAGAATTGGATTTCTTCTTGAGTAATTCGTTCCAATAATTGTGAAAATTGTTCTGATTTAGACATTCCTTCAACCTCAGTATGGATAGTGTAAACCGGAACACCTTGATCCTCTTTTATCGCTTGCAAGATAAAATCATTAAAAGCTTCATCACTGACCACGGTGCCAACCACTTCATCATAAGTTGGTAAGGTCACAGGGATCTGCACAGTCCCTATCGAACCATCACGTAAGATCGGTCTAAATGGATATTGCCCACGGCAATCACTATTGTAACTGAAACCAAACTTTTGTTTAACTTCAAGTACTCGCTCATCGCCACGCCATCCCGCAACCGCAGAACACATTACTGGCTGCCCTGTTGCCTTTTGTAATGCATCAACACCAAGCTTCACTTGCTCAGCGAGTTGAGCCTCACTCCACTTAGCCACCTTCGCTTGCCAGCCTTGGTGATCCCATGCATGCAATCCAACTTCATGGCCTTCATCTAACGTTTGCTTCATTAAATAACCTAAATCTTTGGCTATTTTTTTACCCGGCCAAGCCGTACCCGCCAATAAGATATCGAGTCCATATAAAGAGGCAGCGTTAGATCTCAGCATTTTCCACAGGAATTTAGGACGCAAAAGGCGCCATAAATGGCGCCCCATATTATCGGGTCCTACACTGAAGAAAAAGCTGGCCTGAATGTTGTGCTGTTTCAGCACTTTGAGTAATTGTGGAACGCCTTTCAATGTACCTTGATAGGTATCCACATCAATTCTCAAGCCAACTTTTTTCATTAGTCTTTATCACCTAACTCTTCAACAGCACCTTGTAGGAAGAAATCTAATGTCTCTTCGATGGTATCTTTCATGTCGATGCTCGGAACCCAGTTTAATAAACGACGTGCGTTTTCAACACTTGGTTTACGATGTTCAACATCTTGATAGCCTTGACCATAGTAGCTGCTGCTTTCGATTTCACGGAAGCCTGCAAATGGCGGGAATTTTCCACGTTGTGGGTGCTTTTCAAAGCTTTCAAGCAACATTTCCGCTAACTCACGAATACTTGCTTCGTTAGTTGGGTTACCAATGTTGATGATTTGGCCATCACATTTACCGTCTTTGTTTTCGATAATGCGGAACAGCGCTTCAATACCGTCTTTAATGTCAGTAAAGCAACGTTTCTGTGCACCACCATCAACCAGTTTAATTGGTGAACCTTCAACTAAGTTGAGGATCAACTGAGTGATTGCACGCGAACTACCAATACGAGCAGAATTCAAGCTGTCCAAACGAGGCCCCATCCAGTTAAATGGACGGAATAAGGTGAATTTTAGACCTTCTTTCGCACCATATGCCCAGATCACTCGGTCTAACAGCTGTTTAGATACAGAGTAAATCCAACGTTGCTTGTTGATTGGACCAACAATCAGACGTGATTCGTCTTCATCAAACTCTTTATCATCACACATACCATAAACTTCTGAAGTTGATGGGAAGATGATACGTTTGTTGTATTTCACACAGTAGCGAACCACTTTCAAGTTTTCTTCGAAGTCTAATTCGAATACACGCAGTGGGTTACGGGTATATTCGATTGGTGTTGCAATCGCTACTAGCGGCAGAATAACGTCACATTTTTTAATGTGGTATTCAATCCACTCAGTATGAATGCTCACGTCACCTTCGATAAAGTGGAAACGAGGGTTACCAATAAAGCGTTCAATCGCAGACGAACCAATATCCATACCATAGATATCGTAGTTGCCGTCTTTTAACAGGCGCTCAGTCAAGTGGTTACCGATAAAGCCGTTAACACCAAGGATCAGAACACGTGTACGACGTTTTACTTGAGCGGTAGGTTTCGCACCAACACGCACGTCAGTCACAATCCCCATCTCGTTAGCAAGACGGTTACCTTGCATGTACAAACCTGTTTCGCTTTGACCGCTAACCACTTCAATCGCACCTTGACCACAAGCGATACGTAGTGGATCGCTAGACAGTACGGTACCAGCCGCTTTACCTTGGTTATCATCTAAAACGCGAGCGCGCCAAATGATCATTTTACGAGCACCCAAATAGGTGAACGCACCTGGATACGGTTCAGTTACAGCACGGATCAGACAGTTAACTTCTGTCGCAGAACGGCTCCAATCAATCAGGCCATCTTCAGCTGTACGACGCCCGAAATAGCTTGCTTGGCTCTCATCTTGAGCTGTCGTCTGGTAGTTGCCTGCTTCAATCAGTGGTAGAGTTTTATCTAATAACACTTCTGCAGCTTCACGCACTTTAGCATGCAGAGTCAGCGCAGTGTCAGTA
Source organism: Providencia sp. PROV236 (assembly GCF_033676985.1). NCBI lineage: Bacteria > Pseudomonadati > Pseudomonadota > Gammaproteobacteria > Enterobacterales > Morganellaceae > Providencia > Providencia sp. PROV236. The sequence continues at coordinate 2,608,670 of NZ_CP096297.1, forward strand.
TCAGTGATCGCCACTTTTTCTTGCGCAACAATCTCGCCAGCATCCGCTTTAGCAACCATTTTGTGCAGAGTCACACCGGTTTCGTGCTCACCGTTTAGTAGTGCCCAATTAATTGGCGCACGACCACGGTATTTTGGCAATAAAGAGCCGTGTAGGTTAAACGCGCCTTTCGGTGCCAACGCTAACAGTTCTTCACTCAGCATGTCACGATAGTAGAATGAGAAAATAACATCTGGTTTCAATTCGCGAATACGTTCAATCCACAATGGGTGATTGACGTTTTCTGGCGCGTAAACAGGAAGTTCCATGTCCGCGCTGACACGCGCTACTGAAGAGTAAAAGTGGTTTTCGTTAGGATCATCAGTGTGAGTAAATACCGCCTGAATATCGAAACCTGCTTTTTTAAGCGCTTTCAGCCCTACACAGCCAATATCATGATAGGCAAAAACAATAGCTTTCATTAGTTTTCTTCCTGATTTTTGTCAGTCTTAGCATCCGCACCGACGACTTTTTGAATAAAATAACGGGGTCTCGCACGCACATCATTATAGATCCTGCCGATATACTCACCAAGCAGCCCCATAGCGACAAATTGTGCGCCGATAAACATAAAGAGTATTGCAAACAGTGTGAACACGCCATCCGCTGCCCATGTTGCGCCAAAAAGCAAACGTAATACGATCAACAACACTGCTAATAAGAAACCGCCTGCTGCAATAATACTACCAACTACACTTAATAAACGCAGAGGCGCTGTAGTTAAGCAAGTCAGCAGGTCATACATTAAATTAATCAGCTTCATAAAGCTGTATTTTGAATCACCAAACTCACGTTCAGCATGCGCTACATCAATTTCAATCGTTCTACGCGCAAAAGTATTCGCTAAAATAGGAATAAATGTGCTTCGTTCATGGCATTGCAGCATCGCATCAATAATATGACGACGGTATGCACGTAACATACAACCATAATCACCCATCGAACGACCGGTCGCTTTCGTGATCATCGCATTAATCATTTTAGACGCCGTTTTACGGAACCACGAATCTTGACGATTAGCACGACGAGTCCCAACAACATCATAACCTTGAGCCGCAGTTTGCACTAAACGAGGTATCTCTTCTGGAGGGTTTTGCAAATCTGCATCCAGTGTAATCACTAAATCACCGTCTGCTTGATTGAAACCAGCCATAATTGCAGAATGCTGCCCATAGTTACGATTCAGAATGATCGCGATAACATGGTTATCAGGATTTTCTGCGGCTTCAGTCAACATTTTCGCTGAACGATCGCTGCTGCCATCATCAACTAAAATCAGCTCATAAGCCTGAGTTAATTGTTTACAGGACTTGATGGTACGCTCAAGCAACTGACGAAGACTTTGCTCTTCATTATAAACAGGGATCACAACAGAGACTTTTTTAATCTCTTCAAATTCATCTACAAATGACACTATTTTGACTCCAAAAGGATTTCATTTATCGCTTTAACTACCCGATCAACATCTGCATCAGACATATCAGGGAAGAGAGGCAGTGAACAAAGCGTTGCTGTGTTCCATTCTGACTCTGCGAGTGAGAGTTCTGGGTACTTCTCACGGTAATATTTTTGCGTATGTGCAGCACGGAAATGCAAGCCAGTACCAATATCATACGCTTTTAGTTTTTCCATAAAAGTATCACGATCGATACCACACACAGTTTTGTCAACACGCACCATAAATAAGTGGTTAGCATGTAAATGAGGATATTCAGGTACTGACAGCATTTGCAGCGGTGAATCTTTTAATGCTTCACGATAACGAGCAACGAGCTGTGCACGTCGTTGGTTCATTTCTTCAACACGAGACAATTGAACCACCGCTATCGCAGCATGAATATCTGACAAGTTATATTTTAACCCAGGTTCAACCACTTCAGCTTGTGGTTTTCTGCCTTGCATTTGTCGATCAAAGGCGTCAACACCTAAACCATGGAATTTTAATGTACGAACACGCTGGGCTAATTCATCATCATCAGTAACCACTAAGCCGCCTTCGGCACAAGTCACATTTTTGATTGCATGGAAAGAAAAGATAGCAGTGCCATGTTGACCGACCCACTCATCTTTATAACGAGTGCCTACTGCGTGGGCAGCATCCTCAATCAGTACCACACCTGCTTTTTGTGCGATAGCGCGTAATGCGTCTAAATCACAAGGAGCACCTGCATAGTGTACAGGAATTATCGCTTTCGTTTTCGCAGTAAGCGCTTTCTCTACCGCATCAGGTTGCACCATAAGCGTGTCACGATCGACATCAATCATCACGGGTGTTGCACCTAATAGCTCAATCATATTGATGGTGGATACCCACGTTTGTGATGGTGTTATCACCTCATCACCAGGGCCTATCCCCAACGCCATTAAAACAACATGCATACCTGCGGTTGCTGAAGTAAGGGCAATTGCATGTTTACAACCATAACGTTTGCAAAAGTCTTCTTCTAACTGATGATTCTGTGGGCCTGTGGTGATCCAGCCTGAACGCAGAACTTTCTCTACTGCCTTAACCTCTTCGTCACCGATTGCCGGTTTTGAAAACGGAAGGAAATTGCTCATATAGTTTGTAGCCTAATTTTTATTAAGAATAGAGTATTCTAGTTAAAGTTACTTTAACCGAACATCAACACCTGAAAACATTTCTTATATCGTAAACCACAACGAAACCGTCGATTAAAACAATTTTTGAGTTACTCGTCAAAATTAATTACCTGCCAAAACCTATTTTCATCATTTGGACTTAAACGGATTTTACCTGCAAATATTTCAGAAAGATTACACTCGTTCATAACTTGCTCAGGTTTACCTGAAAAGATAATTTCACCTTTTTTTAACATCCAAACTTTATCTGCATATTTATATGTGTGACTCAAGTTATGGTCACTCATTATAACCGTTCCTTGGCAATCACAAAAATATTTCACCCATTTATCTAACATTGATTGCTGAATAATATCTAAATTGTTCGTTGGCTCATCAAATAGGATAAATTTTCCACTCAGATCTTGACCATCCCACACCTGTAAAAACGCGGCAATAATGCGTACTCTTTGCCACTCACCACCGGATAACTGATTGATAGGCTTAAGTAATAGAGCATCAAGTTGGAAATCATGGCATAAACCATCAAATAACGATGAGTTAAAGTCAGTCGCTAAATGAAACAGTTCTAAATACTGAAATACTTTTAAAATAGGTTGATGCGGGACTAATTGGGGGAAATAGGCTCGCTGTTGGCTCAGCTCTTGAGTTGAATAGCTAACTATATCTTGCCCATTCACTTTAAGTTGTCCGGTAGAAAATAAAAAACCACTTATTCCATTTAATAATGTGCTTTTACCTGAACCATTTGCACCTAATAAATAAATTTTCTCACCGACAAATACACTCTCATTGATATTATGTAAACGGTTACCAATACTGAACTGTACTAATTCAACCACTGGAGGTAATTTCCCCATCTATTTTACCTCCATTGATTATTACGGATTAACAGCCAAATAAAAATAGGTGCCCCTAACGTTGCTGTGATCACCCCTATAGGGATTTCGGCATTTGCGATTAATGTTCTTGAAACGATATCAGCCAGTAGCAATCCCCCTGCACCTGCGAATGCACATCCGAGTAATAAAGTACGATTATCCGTTAGCCCCGCTAATCGTAAAATATGCGGAACGACCAAACCAATAAAGCTAATAGCTCCTGCAATCGCCACACTTAAACCAACTAATACACCTGTTACGATAATCAAAGCTAATCGCCAGCGATGCAGAGAAACCCCCAATTGATAGGCTTGCAATGATCCTAGCGACAAGTAATTGAGGATATTACCTTGGAAGATAGCCCATAGTAAGAATGGTAAACATGCGATAACTAAACCAAATTGACGCCAATCGATACCACTAAAACTGCCCATCATCCAGTAAAGCAACTGGCGTAAATCCAAACTGCTACTGATATACACCATCCATGTCATTATCGCGCCGCAGATCACGCCAAGTGCCACTCCCACCAGCAGCAAGCTGGCATTGTTAAAATGCTTTCGACGAGCAAAGAAAAGCAAAATCGAGGTTAACAGCAGTGCACCAATAATCGCACCAACGCTGATTAGCCAATATTGCGTCACCCCGTTGGATAATAACACTACCAAAACCACGGCAACCCCAGAACCATTACTGATCCCAAGAAGCCCGGGCTCTGCCAATGGATTTTCAAATAACGCTTGCATGATCGCACCAGTAACAGCTAATGCTGCACCAATGGTGATTACCGCCAGTAGCCGAGGAAAACGAATTTGCCAAACAAACAATTGAGCACTTTCACTACCCCATTGGTTTGGCCAAAGCTGAATTTCACCCACACTCAGTGCCACCACTGAAATAATCATCAAAAAAATCATTAACATAATAATTAATCGCACATCAGAGCGCAGTTGCTGTTTTTGAAGATTTAATAAGTGATTATTCATTAGGTTAATAATATTTTAAAAAAAGAGGTCAGCAGACTAATTATAGCTATTTATGAAAGTAATACGCTATCCATCAATCTAGGATACTCATAATTTCTTCAACTATAAAACGAAAGGAACTTTATGAGCATTGATATTAAAGCAAATAATACGAATAACGAGTACCAACACAAAACTTACAGCGCTTCAGAGACAACAAATCCGTTTTCTGTCAAACCAGCGCCTAGCATGTTTTCAAGATGTATAACCGCTATCTCGAACATCGCTACATCAATCTACTATACCATCAGTGGCAAAAAACCTTTCACCACTTTTGAGAACCCATCATATCGAAAAGAAGAAAACCTATTCATTAAATTTAAATCTATGATCCAAAATATTGAAATACCAACTCAAGAAGAAATCAATACGTTTAATCGGTTAACAAAAACTTGGGATTTTATTCTGAAAGAAAGTAATAATACTTGTGAAGATCATCAAAAAACGCCGATGTTCCTTGAGCCCAATATTAAGGATTTACCACCTGATTTACAAAAGCTAGTGCCATCTATGTGTGAAATACTCGCGCAAAAAGAAAAGTATAACCAAAGCGAAAAAGATTTAGCGCGCCTTATTGCACCAGTTTTGCAGCATGATCTCCCAGAAACATTTAAGGAGTATGAAGAACAGCGCGATTGCGATATTCAATATATTCAGCATATTATCGCCTCAGAATATGACAAATATAAACAAAAAATGGCGAAGGTGTCTCCAATCTATACCGCCAATAAAAAAGCTATCAATGAGGATGGTGCTTTATCAGCAAATGAAAAAATTCAACTTCACAAAATAAATTACTTAGTTACTGTGTTAATTTCTGAACCACAATACCTACAACAAGGGTGGGTATTTCGCCAATCTGGCACTCTAAAACACACAACTACACTAATAGACAGCATTGATACTCAAAAGCCACTCAACTTATTCCACTTAGAAAAATTCGAATCCAAATCAAACTTAGCAATTAGCGCGATGAAAGAATTACAAAATAAATTCTTAGACAAAAATAAAACTGAGAAACATAAATTACTTAAACAATTATCTGAATTTGAAACAAACGGCAACATAAGAGCACTCTCTGATTTAGATCACCTCACACGCATTTATATACCTTTATACCGAGAGATTATCAACAATCAAGAAAGCAACCAAATGGACACAAATAATGTCGTACAGATTGCCGCATCACGATACCAATACACTCGAAATTCACTACAGGATACTAGCTGGTTAGAACCGGCAACTCACCTCATGGAAAAATTAATCAGTAGAGAATTAAGCATAATCTCATGAGCACACTCATTAAACGCATAAAATAATCAATGCTACTAATAAAACAAAAGACCGCCTAGGCGGTCTTTTATCAGCACAAAAAAGTGCTATTACTCTTTTGGTGTTGCTTTTTCCACACGGCTTTTTAATTTTTGGCCAGGGCGGAAGGTCACAACGCGGCGGGCAGTAATTGGAATATCTTCCCCAGTTTTTGGGTTACGACCGGGACGTTGATTTTTATCACGTAAATCAAAGTTACCGAATCCAGATAATTTTACTTGCTCACCATTTTCTAAGGAAAGGCGAACCTCTTCAAAGAAAGTTTCGACAAGGTCTTTAGCATCACGTTTGCTAACACCTAGTTTTTCAAACAAATTTTCTGACATTTCAGCTTTAGTAAGCGCCATAGGTTTAGTCCCTCAAGGAGGCTTGGAATCGCTGTTTTAACGCAGCAACACACAGATCAACGGTCGCGGTTATCTCTTCTTCTTCCATAGTACGCGCGGTATCTTGGAAGACAAGACTGATAGCAAGACTCTTATAACCATCTGCTATCCCTTCACCACAATACACATCAAACAAGTTTATGCCAACTATATGATTTATGCCAATTTTTTTACACTCTGCCAGAACATCTGCTGCAGCTACACTTTCTGGCACAACAACTGCGATGTCACGACGGTTCGATGGATAGCGTGAAATCGCCTTTGCATCAGGGATCACACGTTGTGCTATCGCATCACAGCGAACCTCAAATACGACGGTTCGACCATTCAAATCGAGTTTACGTTCTAGTTCTGGATGAACAACACCAATAATACCAATATGTTCATTTTCCAGATAAATCCCAGCACTTTGCCCAGGATGTAACGCTGGATGTGCTTCAGCTTTAAATGTAATTTGATTCAGTTTGCCAGTCAATTCCAAAACAGCTTCAAGATCACCTTTTAAATCAAAGAAATCCACAATTTGTTTATCTAATGACCAATGCTCTTCAAATTTGTTACCTGCGATCACACCTGCCAACATAGCTTCTTGGCGAATTTGATATTCTGCTTGATTATCAGGGATAAAACGCAGACCTGTCTCAAATAAACGAATTCTACTTTGTTGACGATTCTGATTATAGACTACAGTGGTTAAAAGACCGGTTAAAAGTGACAAACGCATTGCTGACATATCAGCTGAGATAGGATTTGGTAACACTAATGCTTCTTGCTCAGGGTGCAGCAGAGACTGTACTTTCGGGTCAACAAAGCTGTAAGTAATCGCTTCTTGATATCCACGGTCAACTAACATCGCTTTAACACGCTTCAAAGGCAAATCAGCTTCTTGGTGCTTAGTCATAATTAAATCAGCACGCAGAGGAACATCTGGAATGCTGTTATAACCATAAACACGCGCAACTTCTTCAACCAAATCTTCTTCGATTTGCATATCAAAGCGCCAACTCGGTGCTACCACATCCCAGCGGCCTTCTGAAACCTTCACTTGGCAACCTAAGCGAGATAAAATATCAGTGACTACATCATCCGCAATCACATGACCAATCAGACGGTCTAACTTCTGACGAGTCAGGGTAATATTGGCCGCTTTAGGTAAATGTGCCGCACTGGAAACGTCAATGACTTCGCCTGCTTCACCACCACAAATATCAAGGATCAGTTGTGTGGCACGCTCCATAGCCTTGAATTGTAATTCAGGGTCAACACCGCGCTCAAAACGGTGTGAAGCATCAGTATGTAACCCATGATGACGCGCACGACCTGTGATTGATAATGGATTAAAAAATGCACATTCTAATAGAACATTTTTCGTATCGCTATTAACACCTGAGTACTCACCACCAAAAATACCCGCAATACCAAGTGCTTTTTGTTCATCAGCAATCACTAACGTATCAGATTTTAATGTTGCTTCGCTACCATCTAACAGAACTAATTTCTCGTCCTGTTTTGCCATACGAACAACAATGGCTCCATTTAGGCGATCAAGATCGTAAGCATGTTGAGGCTGCCCTAACTCAAGTAATACATAGTTAGTGATATCAACAACAGCATCAATTGAACGGACGCCACCACGGCGCAGCTTCTCTTTCATCCATAATGGAGTTGGTGCTGATACATCAATATTTTTGATCACACGACCTAGAAAACGCGGACATGCTTCTGGCGCTTCAACGCGAATAGGGAATGAATCTGCGATTGTAGCTTTGACAGCCTCAATTTTAGGCTCTTGCAACTGCTGTTTATTAATCACCGCCACATCACGCGCAACACCTAAAATACTTAAACAGTCTGCACGGTTAGGGGTAATACTAATTTCGATAATACTGTCATCAAATTTTAAATAATCGCGTAAGTCAGTACCAATCGGAGCATCTAAAGGTAGCTCAATAATGCCGCTATGATCGTCAGAAATACCCAGCTCAGAGTAAGAGCACAACATACCTTCTGACGGCTCACCACGCAGTTTTGCCGCTTTGATTTTAAAATCGCCCGGTAAAACAGCACCAACAGTCGCTACAGCAACTTTTAAGCCTTGACGGCAATTTGGCGCACCACAAACGATATCGAGTAGGCGTTCACCACCTACATTAACCTTAGTTACACGCAATTTATCTGCATTTGGGTGTTGGCCACATTCAACCACTTCACCGACTACTACACCATTAAACTGCCCTGCCACCGGTTCAACACCATCTACTTCCAAACCGGCCATTGTGATTTGTTCTGATAATGCTTCACTGCTAATGGCTGGATTTACCCATTCGCGTAACCAGAGTTCACTGAATTTCATGAGAAAGTCCCGCCTTATTTAAACTGTTTGAGGAAACGAAGGTCATTTTCGAAGAATGCGCGTAAATCAGAAACACCATAACGCAGCATCGTGAGGCGCTCCATTCCCATACCGAATGCAAAACCTGAATACACTTCAGGATCAATTCCCACATTGCGTAGCACATTCGGGTGTACCATACCGCAACCCAAGACTTCTAACCATTTGCCGTTTTTGCCCATAACATCTACTTCCGCAGAAGGCTCTGTGAATGGGAAATAAGATGGACGGAAACGAACTTGAACTTCCTCTTCAAAGAAGTTATTCAAGAAATCATGCAACGTGCCTTTAAGATTGGTAAAGCTGATGTCTTTATCAACAATCAACCCTTCAGTTTGATGGAACATGGGAGTATGTGTCTGGTCGTAATCGTTACGATAAACACGGCCCGGTGCAATTATGCGGATAGGAGGCTGCTGCCCATTCATGGTACGAATTTGTACACCTGAAGTCTGCGTACGCAATAAACGTTTCGCATCAAACCAGAAAGTATCATGATCTGCACGCGCAGGGTGATGAGCAGGAATATTCAATGCATCAAAGTTATGGTAATCATCTTCGATTTCGGGCCCAGTTTCAACACTAAAGCCTAATTCACCAAAAAACTCTTCAATTCGCTGAATAGTACGGGTCACTGGGTGTAAACCACCGTTTTCCATACGACGCCCTGGTAATGAAACATCAATGGTTTCTGATGCCAAACGTGCATTTAGGATCTCTGCCTGCATAGCGTCTTTACGTGTGTTCAGTGCATCTTGTACCTGTACTTTGGCTTCATTTATCACAGCCCCAGCAGCTGGACGTTCGTCCGCTGGCAGATCACGCAACGTTTTCATCTGTAGTGTGAAATGGCCACTTTTGCCTAAATATTCAACACGAACTGATTCTAACGTAGCAACATCTTGGGCCTGTTCAATGGCTGCTTTTGCCTGTGCAACCAACTCAGCGAGATGTGGCATTGTTTCCCCTCTATGACCCTTCAGGTCGTTTTGCTAGTTATTCACCGATTGATTAAGTTCTCATTTACCATTCATTAATAATGGATAAGCACTTAACTGATTTTACTGTATTTTTCTTAAATCAAAAACAAAAAAGCCTCCCTAAAGGAGGCTTTGGCGTAATTTTTCGTTTCTTTTCTACACGCATAAGCCCCCGATATTCAGGTGCTAAAGTAAAAGAAGAAACGAAAAGTAACGGTTTGCATTTAATTAATTCACTAAATAATTTGTATTTTTAAGTAGTAACACAAATAAGCATAAATGAAAAGAGGAAGTTACCTTCCTCTTTTCAAGCAAACATTAAGCTAAAGCGCCTTTCGCTTTTTCAACAAGTGCAGTGAATGCTGCTTTGTCGAATACGGCGATGTCTGCTAAGATCTTACGGTCGATTTCAATTGAAGCTTTTTTCAAGCCATTGATGAAACGGCTGTAAGACAGACCGTTCTGACGAGCCGCAGCGTTGATACGTGCGATCCACAGTTGACGGAACTGACGTTTGCGTTGACGGCGGTCACGGTAAGCGTATTGACCAGCTTTGATTACCGCTTGAAATGCTACGCGGTAAACACGAGAACGTGCACCATAGTAACCTTTCGCCTGCTTCAGAATTTTTTTGTGACGTGCACGGGCGATTACACCACGTTTTGCGCGAGCCATAGCTATCTCCTATCGTCTTTAATCTTATTAACCAATGTTTACTTATGCGTAAGGCAGGCAGGCAACTACCAGACCCAGATCGCCCTTAGATACCATTCCTTTCGGACGTAAATGGCGTTTACGCTTAGTAGACTTTTTAGTCAGGATATGACGAAGGTTTGCATGCTTACGCTTAAAGCCACCGCCTGCAGTTTTTTTAAAGCGCTTTGCTGCGCCACGTACAGTTTTGATCTTTGGCATTTCTTTAATTTCCAACTTCGCATTGTGATAAACTACGAATTAATTAGGCGAATATCAGTGACATTACTGCCACTGTTACTACTTGATGGCCTAATTATTTCTTCTTCGGTGCCAGCACCATGATCATCTGACGGCCTTCAATTTTTGAAGGGAATGACTCAACTACCGCCAGTTCATCTAAATCGGCTTTAATACGGTTAAGTACTTCCATACCGATTTGTTGGTGAGCCATTTCACGACCACGAAAACGCAGTGTAACTTTGGCTTTGTCACCATCTTCAAGAAAGCGAATCAGGTTGCGTAGTTTGACCTGATAATCACCTTCATCTGTACCAGGGCGGAATTTAATTTCCTTCACCTGAACAACTTTTTGCTTTTTCTTCTGTTCTTTTTGAGACTTGCTCTTCTCATAAAGGAATTTGCCGTAATCCATAATACGACAAACTGGCGGTTCGGCATTAGGGCTGATTTCTACAAGGTCTACCCCTGCTTCTTCTGCTTTTTCCAGTGCATCACGCACACTCATAACGCCAAGTTGTTCACCGTCTAAACCGGTTAAACGCACTTCATTCACACGAATTTCATCGTTGATACGATTAGGACGTGCTGTTGGGATTCTTTTTCCGCCTTTAATACTTCATTCCTCCAACTGGATAAAGAGAGTTGCTATTTTCTCTAAAGCACACATTTCAGTAACGATTAAAACCAACGCATTCAAGCATTAATACTGAAACGCAATATTCATTTGCCTATATCAAGTTCACTATGATGGACTGACAAAGCGATTCGACCGCGGATTTTAATGCTTATTGCTCGATTACTCAAGTAGATAATCAATTTTTTCGCATTAACTACCGACTTTTCTTGTTAATAGTTAACAAAGGTATAGGATGCCGCTGAATAAAAGGGTCATATACTCGTCATACTTCAAAATGCAGGGTTGTGGACTGCGCTATGCTCCCGAGTCACGTAGTTCATCTATGCTCCCCGTCTATATTCGCTTGTCGCCTACCTGCATCTCGAATTATTTAGAGTATAAAACAGCCTAAACATAACAATCAATGCTTAAGGTTAAACCACTTTATTTAGTGCCATTCGTTAACATACACTTCAACAACGAAGATAGCACCCACATTTACAGCGGGTGCTATCCCATTATGGCTTAATTATTTTTTCTTCGGTGCCAATACCATGATCATCTGGCGCCCTTCAATTTTTGAAGGGAATGACTCTACTACTGCCAGTTCATCCAGATCAGTTTTAATGCGATTAAGCACTTCCATACCAATCTGTTGGTGAGCCATTTCACGACCGCGGAAACGCAATGTCACTTTGGCTTTGTCACCATCTTCCAAAAAGCGAATCAGACTACGCAATTTCACTTGGTAATCGCCTTCATCTGTTCCCGGACGGAATTTGATTTCCTTCACTTGAACAACTTTTTGCTTTTTCTTTTGTTCTTTTTGAGACTTACTCTTCTCATAAAGATACTTACCGTAATCCATGATCCGGCAAACTGGTGGCTCAGCATTTGGGCTAATTTCAACTAAGTCAACACCAGCCTCTTCTGCTTTTGCCAGTCCTTCACGGACACTCATGACACCAAGTTGCTCACCATCTAAACCGGTGACACGGATTTCAGTTGCACGAATTTCTTCGTTAATACGATTAGGACGTGCTGTTGGGAGTTTTTTTCCGCCTTTAATACCTTATTCCTCCATCTGATTGAGCTGACGACTGCGAATTTCTTCTAGCAGTTTGCTTGTAAATTCATTGACATCTAGGCTACCTAAATCCTTACCACGACGAGTACGAACAGACACTTTACCTGATTCAACTTCTTTATCGCCACAAACTAACATGTAAGGAACACGACGCAGGGTGTGTTCGCGGATCTTAAAGCCAATTTTCTCATTGCGTAAGTCCGCTTTCGCACGAATGCCAACACTTTGTAGCTTGCTTACTAATTCTTGAACATAATCCGCTTGAGCGTCTGTAATGTTCATCACAACAACTTGCTGTGGTGCCAACCATGTTGGGAAGAAACCCGCATATTCCTCGGTCAAAATACCGATAAAACGCTCTAAAGAGCCTAATACCGCACGGTGGATCATGACAGGCACGATACGCTCGTTATTTTCACCTACATAAGATGCATTCAAACGACCCGGTAAGAAGAAGTCTAACTGTACTGTACCGCACTGCCATGCACGATCAAGACAGTCATACAGTGTAAACTCAATCTTAGGACCATAAAATGCCCCCTCACCTGGTTGGTATTCAAATTCAATACCTTGATCTTTTAACGCCTGAGCCAGATCTGCTTCCGCAGTATCCCACATATCATCGGTACCGATACGTTTTTCAGGACGAGTTGACAACTTAACAACAATTTTTTCAAAACCAAATGTTGCATAAACGTCATAGATCATTTTGATACAACTTGTTACTTCACTCAAAATTTGATCTTCAGTACAGAAAATATGCGCATCATCTTGAGTAAAGCCGCGCACTCGCATCAAACCATGCAGTGCACCTGATGGCTCGTTACGGTGGCAACTACCGAACTCTGCCATACGTAATGGCAAATCACGGTAAGATTTCAAACCTTGATTAAAAATCTGAACATGGCCTGGACAGTTCATTGGCTTAACACAATATTCACGGTTTTCTGATGAAGTTGTGAACATCGCATCTTTATAGTTGTCCCAGTGACCTGTTCTTTCCCATAATACGCGATCCATCATGAATGGGCCTTTCACTTCTTGATAGTGATAGGCTTTCAATTTTGTGCGCACAAAAGTTTCTAATTCACGGAAAATGGTCCAACCATCATTATGCCAGAATGCCATGCCCGGCGCTTCTTCTTGCATATGATATAAATCTAGTTGCTTACCAATTTTACGGTGGTCACGTTTTGCCGCCTCTTCAAGGCGCAATAAGTATGCACTAAGCTGTTTTTTATCAGCCCAAGCGGTACCATAAATACGTTGCAACATTTTATTGTCGCTATTACCGCGCCAGTATGCTCCTGCCACTTTTTGTAGTTTAAAATGGTGACAAAAACGCATATTAGGAACGTGTGGACCACGACACATATCAATATATTCTTGGTGGTGATATAAGCCAGGGCGGTCATCTTGACTAATGTTTTGATCAAGGATCTCAACTTTATAGTCTTCACCACGGGCAACAAATGTTTCACGAGCTTCAGCCCAAGAAACACGTTTTTTAATCACGTCATAATCTGTTTTGGCCAGCTCTAGCATACGCTTTTCGAGCTTTTCCAAATCTTCCTGTGTCAGCGCATAGTCCAAGTCGATATCATAGTAAAAACCATTATCAATCACTGGACCGATTGCCATTTTGGTATTTGGCCATAGTTGTTTAATGGCATGACCTAGCAAGTGAGCACAAGAATGGCGAATGATTTCTAAACCTTCGTCATCTTTGCTGGTGATAATGGCTAATTTAGCGTCGTTTTCAATCAATTCACAAGCATCGACCAGCTCACCATTCACACGGCCAGCAATACAGGCTTTTGCAAGACCCGCACCAATATCACGAGCTACATCCATCACCGAAACGGCATGGTCAAATTGACGCTGACTTCCATCAGGAAGAGTAATAACAGGCATTAATAAATCCTTATCAGCAGTGGTGACCCACACGCAAGATCACTTGCTTGATTATTCCAAAGTTTATAAAACAATACGTTACAATTAATTTCTCGCTGCACAATGCGAGGTATGTACATAAACAATAAAATTGCGATGCACATTAAAAGTAACTCATACAAAATAATAACACAGACTATATTATTAGCGATAGTAAAGAGGATACAGCTCCCCTATTCTGCTTCACATTCCTCTCACTCGATGCCAATAAAAAAACCATCATGCACAATCCTTTAGCGCTATCTAAGAAAGATAATGACACAAGTGAATGTCTATGAATTACAGGTGAAGCTACCTATCGCGAAAAATGCGACAAGCCAATAACTGGCATCCCAATTATTGATATCGAGATATAAAAGTCACAAACAGAACACTTTCCGAGTATTTTCGTGATTGCTTAGCTTATTACAGATAATTGAACCCGTAGTTTCCACGAAGAATGACTTGTACTCGCTGAAATTAGAATAACTGGGCTATAAACCCTGATTGAATTCATATTCTAAAGACTAAACTAATAGATTAGCTAAGTCTGCCCTGATTTGTCTCTTTGTGGTGAGTTTATAGCTATCATCAATCAATGCTTTAAGCTCATTTTCAGGAAAGCCACGCCCTAGTATTATCGTTATCCAGTGCTCTTTATTCATATGATATGCAGGGTAAACATGCTCTTTTAATCGCAAAGAGCCAACGAGTTCAGGAGAGGCTTTTATATTGACAATATCAACCATGTCATTCCCCCCGTTTTCGGATAATGTCTTAGATGTGACATTCATAAGAACAGCAAACCACTTTGAATTATTTTCATGTCTAAAAACCCTGTAGTTAGGAAGATTTTTCCACGGTGATTCAGCAACAACACCATAATTGCTTTGAATATAATCTATAAGCTCACTTCTTTTCATCTCACTATCCTATCGATTAGTTTTAGCACGGTTAGTTTATAGGGAGCACAAATTGAAGAAAACAAAAAAACCTGACGGGGTCAGTTGGTAAGACTTTTTTCATCATTCTGCTTTATAAAATTTCAATTTATAGGTAGAGATATATCATCAGTCAACTCAGCTTTATTGCGATTAAAAATACGTATGATTGAGAAACTACCCTGCATTCAAGGCGCTCTGAACATTATTTATTGGTACACCAAATTTACTCATCTGCACTTATCAAATGAGATGACTTCATTGCTTTTAAAAGCTAATATCGATGACATTATACTCCCCTTACTTATTAATAGACTCTTACTACCTAAACAATTAACTCATTGAAACTATCTAAAAGGCGCATTTTTCAATAATGGAGATGAAAATTTATTCCTAACATGTCAATTACATTTATTATTAATTAGAAATAATTTGAAATGAATCAATCTCAGACTACACTTTCTTAGATATATGTTTTAATCAGTGGCATTATTTAAGAGATATGAAAGCGACATGTAAGTTCCTCTTAGCGTATTAATTCTATTTTATTAGCACTCTTATAATTTAGATGAAGGTAATACTAATGTTTAGATATCATGTTAACTCACCCAGCATCTGTTCTATAGGTTATGACAATCAAGCTAAAGTACTTGAAATAAATTATCACAAAAAAGGGTCTTATCAGTATAGAAACGTCCCTCTTATCGTCTACCAACGATTATCTGTAGCCAAAAATAAAGAGTTGTATGTCGAGAAAAATATAGATAATAGCTATATGGCAATTAAAAAACCTAACATTACTTCTCTAGCGTAGCAAACATAAATTTCTACGAAAATGAAAAGCCATCAGCGATTAACTGATGGCTATTTAGAGTTTTATTCAATGTTTTCGTGTAATTCTCATTGAAAATATAACAATGAGTTACCATTACTTATATAAATCATTGTTAATATTTAATCGCTAAATAGCAATTATAGAATTATAATAAAGTTAATTCTTTACTAATCAGCATATTTTCTTTCAATTATCTTTTCCGTATTTTGTTACATAATTTAACTTTAGGAACAGTTAATATCATTGCAGTATCCATTTCGCATTACTCCCCCTACGAGAGTTATGTATTTATTACTGTATTTCTTGTAATAAGTTTTCAAGTTTGCCCCAGTGAATAGCTGGGGTCTTTTTTATTAGGCTACTTTTTCTTCTATATCCTATCTTGCTTTCTTGTCCAAATTAAATGGATTCATTCAAACTATCAGCTAGCAATCTCATTGCGCCAGCTGTCCTTGTCCTATAGATAGGTAGGTAGAGTTATACTTTCCGCTCACTTCTTTCGATAAAAAATAGGCCTCATTTCGCTGAACGATGACGAAAAGAGAAAGTAATAAAAATCCAAATATGTTTTTTTTACTGAAAATGAGTGCTAATATGGGAGCCTCTAAGCGTTAAATTATATGCGTTCTATTTAGCGTTTACATTCCGTGTTCATCTGAATACTTACCTTATAGGGACGACCCTGTTAGGTATCTGGTTACTCAAGGGACGACCCTGTAGGATTTAAAAGTATGGCATGGTTATATCTATTCCTTGCGGGCGTCTTTGAGGTTGTTTGGGCCTTTTTTATGAAGGAATCAAACGGTTTTACTAAATTAGTTCCTAGCTTGCTAACCATCTTGTTTATGGTTGTTAGCTTTGGGTTACTATCTATTTCAATGAAAACACTTCCATTAGGAACATCCTATACGATATGGGTTGGGATCGGTGCGGTTGGCGCATTCATTCTAGGCATCGTATTTTTCCATGAAAGCATGAATATTATGAGGATCATCGCTGCGGCATTGATTGTTGCTGGTGTGATTATGATGAAATTAGCAACCAAATCATAAAATAGTCATTAGTCATAGTTCAACCAACAAAATATAAAACAGTATTTTTAACGTCATGATGGTTATTGTCGCTATAACTTAATCGGTTATAGCGGCAGTAACCACAGCATAGTTCTCATTTCCTTAATCAAAAAAATTCAAATAACGATCATCTAAAATCACCAATAAATCCTGTCACACTTAAGAACTTGCGCTAATTTAGCTAAGCTATATGATTTGCATTTTTACGGGGGTGTTTATGAAAAAAACTGTGCTATTTCTTTCATTTTTTTTAGCTTCAAACCTAGCGCTAGCGGATTGTAATTTTAAAAAGGCAGCTAGAAATAAAATGCTAGATCAAAAAATAGGTTTATCGGGTAACTGTGACACAGAGAAGGCAGTCAAAACCCAGGCAACTAAGAAAGTGGATGATAACTTAGGTGTTGATTCGAAAAAAATCCAAAAAGATATCACTGATAAAAAAAATAATGTCGAAAACAAAGTCTCTAATATCAATAAGACTGTTGATAAAATTAAATAAATTTATTTCATTGCATATTTGCCGCAAAGAGTGGAGGCACGACAATTGACCCAATGGTAGTCGTGCCAATCTTCATTTTTGTAACATAGGGATCTAGCCCGCTATAACCAGCGGCGGGTTTGCTGGCTATATTGCCGCCATTCTTCCTTAAAATGTTCAGCGAGATATCGTTCCTCAAGAGGAATGGTATACAAATCTGTAATCAACCAAAAAACTAAGCCAGAAACTAAGAAATAAGGTGAATGAGTGAACAATGCTAAGCTAATACACATTGATGTAAATGCAAGATAAAGCGGATTTCGCGATAAACGGAATGGCCCTTTAGTAATCAAAGCCTTAGCTTTATTCGTCGGATTGGGGGATGTGTTATAACAGTGAAAATAATATAAACTTACTGCAATCCATCCAAAACTCTCAAGCGCAACTAAAATTGCCAATATCCCCATCCAGCCAGAGAAACTCCACAAAAAATTGTTTTTTACATGTAACACATACAAAGCTATTGAGTTTAAAACGATCCAAGTTAACAAAGGAAGCCTAAATATATTCATTTCAATGTCCTATATTGGGCAAGGTCAATCTTATTGATGAGTATAAGTAAAGCAATGCCGAGTATCATCCTTACAATCTATTTATATCGTGAAACTATTTGACAGACATCAATCTGTTACAAAATACATTCCCCAGCCAATAAGTTTTAATATACCCTCCTCGTTAGACAAGGCAAGTCATTAGATAGTCAGAGCAGTTTTGTTTTACCGTGAAGAGTGATGAGATAGGTTTAATAGCGGAAAGTAAATTTCAATTTATACGAATAAAAGCACTATTACTCGTCCAGCTCAGTCGCTAAGGCGAGACGATTTAATAATAGTTACGGTGAATACAGGTAAATCAAACGTTATTTGGTTAAAAAGAAAACACTTTTTAACCCTTCTAAACGCGCATACTCCTGCTGACACGCAAATTTTCTCACTTGAGATGGAATACTGTTTACTCGAGAACGAATTTCACCAATTTGGTCATCCAAACCATTCATGCCTTTGATGCTTACTACATCTTCATTAGCCTGCAAATAATCCGTAAATGTTTGCAGATTACTTTCTAGACGGTCGCATACATTGTTGTTTATATCCCAGCTTGGGATAAGAGAATTAATTGACTCAGGCAAAAGGTTTGAAATACTGGGATAAACATTTTGTTTCCATTGTTGTGGAAATACAATAAACAGAGCAGCGATCGCGACCCCCATTAACATCATGAGGGCTGTTAGTGCAGTCGTTAGCTTTTTCATTTACAACCCCAAACATGCCTATTTAACTAAAGATAGATTACCTCATGGGGCGTAAAACAATTTTTATATTAAAAAATTGTTTGTAAAGAAAACTTTAGCAATATTATTCCACCAATAATACCTAACAAATTAAGATGATACAGGAATGCCCAATTGTTTATAAAAAATAGTTGTACTCTCAAATTTTCCATTTGAATTAGTCACAAACTGTGGAATTTGTCCAACTTCTATATAGCCTTGTTTACGATACAGGCCTGAAGCAGTATCTCCTGTACGAGTATCTAACACTAATAATGTACGTTGGTGACCTAGTGCAATATCCTCTACAGCCGCAAGTAGCTGTTTCGCTATGCCATGTTGTCTATATTGCGTATGTACCATCAGTTTTTCAACTTCAGCGCGATGTAACCCATTCGCTTTTAAGCACAAAGAAAGCTGTATAGCCCCCACTAACTTATCGCCAATAAATGTCACCACCAGCAGCCGTTCACCTGCTTGTAAACCTTTATCTACCTTATACCAATAGCATCCAGCGTCAGATTGCGTTAGAGGAGCATGAAAACCCACTGACGCTCCGCTATTCACACAATCAATCAGTAACGCAGTCAATTGCTGCTCATGGCCTTGAATTGTTGAGATAAGTTCAATATTCATTCGAGGATCTCTTATTAATATCGGTATTGATGCTTTTTTTATGAAAGAAATAGTCTATTCATAGAATTTCATTTCCTCATACGGGTGAACTAGACAGCTTTTTAACCGATCAAGTAAAGAGCCAACATGAATTTCTAATTTATGACCATCTGGGTCTAAGAAATAAAATGATGCCCCTTCACTACGGTTGTCTTTCCATACTTTTACATCGAATTGCTGCAATTTTTCAACGACCAATGAAAAGTCGTTCTCTGTCACACTAAATGCGTAATGGGTATAGTCTGTAGTATCAGGATCAACATGATGCCTTTGCGGATCAAATGAAAGGCATACCCATAATTCACCACATGTTAAATAAGCGCCATTTTTCCAACTAGCATGTAAATGCATCCCTAAGATATGATGATAGAAATAAATACTTTTTTCTACATTCGTCACCGCAATTGTTAAGTGATTGATTCCTAATAACATTGTTAATCCACCAATAAAAATAAAACAATAATCTCAGCGTTCTTTTAATGAATTTACATAACAAATAAGTAAATAACATAATTCAGGGTATAACTAAATACATCGAAATTTTGACAACCTACTAATAGATGCCCTTTCCCTTTTTATGACCCCCATAAAAAGGGTTTTTTTTTTGCCTATATAATTGAACACTTTTAGCGCAATCTTTTTATCTGCATGTTATATAAGAATTAAATTAAGTTATTCACAATGGAATGCGAATGTTATCCACAGTTAATGTGAACAACTAGCCCCCTCATTGATTAATCAATTTTAATCTATTGCAGCATAGATAATCACATATGTTATTTAAAACAATGCTACCTAACCAGTCTAAGATACAGATTTATAATCATTTTGTTATACTCTATGTTGTAGCGTTACTATTCACCCTGAATTTTAATATCCACTGAGAGCTTAACTTGCCTATGATGAATGATTTTTTGCAACTGTTTCAAGCCATCGGTATTGGATTGGTTTTATTACTCCCACTAGCAAACCCACTGACCACAATAGCAGTGATGCTAAGCCTCTCAGGTAATATGACCAAAGAGCAACGAAATCACCAATCGCTGCTGGCTTCAATTTACGTGTTTTCAATCATGACGATTGCTTTCTACGCGGGGCAACTGGTCATGAGTACCTTTGGAATTTCAATACCTGGTTTACGTATTGCGGGTGGTTTAATTGTGGCATTTATCGGCTTTGGTATGCTATTTCCAAGCAATGAGACTAACGATGATGCTAATGTCTTAACCCCTGATGATTCCACTATTTCTAAAAAACGTCAGAAATCCCCCAACATTGCTTTCGTTCCTTTAGCGATGCCTAGTACAGCAGGGCCGGGTACTATCGCGATAATTATTAGTTCAACAGCATCCTTACAAGGTGATACAGGGTTTGCACCATGGGTATTAAAAATCGCCCCTGTATTAACGTTTTTCATTGTCAGTTTAATTGTTTGGTTAGCTCTAAGAGGAGCGACATCCATTATGAAATGGTTAGGGAATGGGGGGATCGACGCAATATCGCGCGTGATGGGATTTTTACTGATTTGTATGGGAGTACAATTTGTTATCAACGGTATTGTTGAAATTGTTGCGCAACTCCCACACTTAATCTCAGCACATCAATAATTCATCGCTAGCGAATTATACGCATTTTTCACTTTCCATAAATAACGTGGGGCTTGCGGTGCTGGGTGCTTACTTTGCACATGTTGATAAAACTCTTCAGGTGTCATGCTATTGATCATTGCAATAGCTCTACCTTTGTTATTATCAAATGTCCTTAACAGAGCACCAGCACCGTTGACATAAGCCACAACGGTTGCGTAATACATTGTTTGAGGATGGTTAATACCTGCAAGATGCTGCTCTTTTAAAATCCGAATATAGGCTGTACCAATATCAATATTGGTTCGAGGGTCTTTCAAATCACGGCTTGATGGCTCACCCGTTTTGCCTTGATAACGATATGCATCTCGTCCTGCTGTTGATGCCTTTATTTGCATCAAGCCAATCGCATTCGACTTACTCACAACTTCTGGGCGGAAGTTTGACTCAACCTCAATAATTGCCCGAATTAACGTCTCATCAACATTATATCGATTAGCAGATTCTCGAATAAATTCATCAAATGGCGTACGAGGAAATGAAATATTTTGCTGTGCGGTTGATAAATTGTTACTTTGATTTAACATTCGTTGCGTTGTGGCTGGTTTTTCTGGCCCGCTGGAGCAGCCTGCTAGCAACAGAAATACCAATGCACCACCGATTTTTGTTTTCACCGAGATATCCTCTGCTAATAAAACTGACGAAAGAATAACGACTTGCAGGAAAAATAAAATAATTTTTACTTAACTTTTACTTCAATACATGTTTTATACTCTAAATAATTAGAGCCATAGCTTGGAGTATGACGACTATTGTCATCAAAAATAACTATCATAATAATATAAATAACACACACTTTTTGTCTTGACTTTACTCAGATGATATTGATAATCATTATCAGTTGAGTAATTAATTCTAAGAGAGCTTCCAAGCACCTTTGAATATTAAAGAATCCACTAAGCCAATGATGTCAGGATCTGAATAATGAAGAAAAAAATATCACTACTTTCTAAACCCCTACTTTCCGCTCTCTTTGCTTTATCTGCGATTTTGTTGATAAGTCAACCTGCATTGGCAAAAAAGTTTAAGGTCGTCACAACTTTTACCATCATTCAAGACATTGCACAGAATGTTGCCGGTGATGCCGCAATAGTCGAATCAATAACAAAACCTGGCGCAGAGATCCACGGTTATCAGCCTACACCAAAAGATATTATGAAAGCCTATGATGCTGATCTTATCTTATGGAATGGTATGAATCTTGAAGTTTGGTTCCAACGCTTCTTTGAAAATTTCCAAAATGTACCTGCGGTTGTAGTCACAGAAGGTATTGAACCAATGCCAATCCGTGAAGGTGAATATAAAGGCAACCCAAATCCGCATGCATGGATGTCACCTGCAAACGCAAAAATTTATATTGAAAATATTCGCAAAGCACTAGTGAAGTATGACCCAGAAAATGCAGAAATCTACAATCAGAATGCAAAAAAATATGCAGAGCAAATCGCTCAGCTTGATGCGCCATTACGCGAACGTTTAAGTCGCATTCCTGAAGACAAACGTTGGTTAGTCTCCAGTGAAGGTGCTTTTAGCTATCTCACCAAAGACTATGGCTTTAAAGAAGTGTACCTGTGGCCAATTAATGCGGAAGAACAAGGTTCACCACAGCAAGTGAAAAAAGTGATCGATACCGTACGTAAATACAGCATCCCAGTCGTATTCAGTGAAAGTACTATTTCAGATAAACCTGCGCGCCAAGTCAGTAAAGAAACGGGCGCAAAATATGGTGGCATGCTTTATGTTGATTCATTATCAACCGCTGATGGCCCAGTACCTACTTATATCGACCTGTTAAACACCACTGTAGAAACAATAGCGAAAGGATTTGGTCAATAAATGAGTCATACAAACCGCTTTGAACGCCCTAACTTAGTCGTTGATGACGCTACAGTCACCTATAACAACGGCCACACGGCAATCTATGATGCAAGCTTTAATATCACTGGCGGATCAATCTGTGCGTTGGTTGGCGTAAATGGCAGTGGTAAATCAACCCTGTTTAAAACCATTATGGGGCTAGTTACCCCATCGTCTGGTAGCGTGACATTAAACAATGAACCCATTAAAGCCGCTCTAAAAGAAAATATTATTGCCTATGTTCCGCAAACCGAGGAAGTGGATTGGAATTTCCCTGTACTGGTTTCTGACGTCGTGATGATGGGCCGTTATGGGAAAATGGGCTTCTTTCGCATCCCGAAAAGTGAAGACAAAGAAGCCGTCAAACGAGCGCTTGAGCGTGTTGACCTCGCTGGGCTTGAACATCGCCAAATCGGTGAGCTCTCCGGTGGACAGAAAAAACGCGTATTTTTAGCTCGAGCACTCGCGCAACAAGGTAAAGTATTATTACTGGATGAACCATTTACAGGGGTGGATGTTAAAACTGAGAACGCCATTATTGATTTATTGCGCAGTTTGCGTGACGAAGGGCATCTTATTTTAGTTTCCACGCACAACTTAGGCAGTGTACCCGAGTTTTGTGATCAGGTTATTTTAATCAACCGTACTGTTCTTGCCAGTGGACCAACAGAAACCACATTTACACAGAAGAACTTACAAATGGCCTTTGGGGGTGTATTACGCCACATCAATCTGTCTGGCCAAGAACTGCATGATGATGATGACCCTCGTTCCATTACAGTTATCACCGATGACGAAAGAGCCGCTGTCTTTTATGGTCATGACCATGATGCCCCAGTTAGAACAAATCAGCCTAAGGATCCACAATGATCGAGTTGTTACTTCAGCCCTTTGAGTACAACTATATGGTTAAAGCCATTTGGGTAAGTGCGATTGTTGGCGCCGTTTGTGCCTTCCTTTCCGCTTATTTGATGCTCAAAGGCTGGTCACTGATGGGAGATGCCCTCTCCCACTCTGTTGTACCCGGTGTTGCTGGTGCTTACGCACTCGGACTCCCTTATGCCGCTGGCGCATTTTTTACAGGGATCCTCGCCGCGCTCGCCATGACTTTTATTAAACATATAACTCGACTGCGGGAAGATGCTGTGATTGGTTTTATCTTTTCCACATTTTTTGCTGCGGGTCTATTAATTGTCTCATTGAATCCTACCTCAGTGAATGTGCAAACCATCATCTTTGGTAATATCCTAGGTATTGCTGATGCTGATGTATTGCAAGTTGAAATCATTATCGCAATTTCATTTATTGTGCTAGTCGCTCTGTGGAAAGATTTACTCGCTGTGTTTTTTGATGAAAGCCATGCACGTTCAATCGGTTTAAATCCTCTACGTTTGAAGATTATTTTCTTCACCTTATTAAGTGCTTGTACTGTTGCGGCATTGCAAACCGTTGGCGCTATCTTAGTGATTGCGATGGTTGTGACTCCAGGGGCAACCGCTTATTTATTAACAGATCAGTTTAAGCGCTTATTAATTATTGCGGTTGCTATTGGTACCGCGACGAGTGCAATTGGTGCTTACGCCAGTTATTTCCTAAATGGTGCAACTGGTGGGCTAATCGTTACGTTACAAACAGTTATTTTCTTACTGGCATTCTTCTTTGCACCAAAACATGGTGTTTTTGCATCACGCCGTAAAGCAAAACGCGAAGTTGAAAACCTGCATAAAATAAAGCAGCAGGAGGCCGCAAATGAGTGATTTTATTGATTTACTAACCGCGCCTTTTATCTTTCCTTTTATGCAAAAAGCAATTATCACGGCGATTGTTACTGGTGCGGTATGCGCTATTTTATCCTGCTTTTTAGTATTAAAGGGTTGGTCTCTAATGGGGGATGCCATTTCCCATGCCGTACTGCCGGGTATCGTTATCGCTTCAGTTGCAGGGATCCCTCTAGCTATAGGGGCGTTTTTATCTGGGTTATTTTGTGCCTTTGCAACAGGGTATTTAAAAGAAAATAGCCGTATCAAAGAAGATACCGTGATGGGGATTGTGTTCTCAGGGATGTTTGCCCTTGGTTTAGTCATGTTCGCTAAAATCGATACCGAACAACACCTCACCCATATCTTATTTGGTGATATTTTAGGGATCACTGACGCTGAATTTACACAAAACTTGTGGTTTGCAGGCATTACTATTGCTGTTATCTTACTAAAACGTAAAGATTTTATGCTATATTGCTTCGACCCAAATCAAGCGCGAGTCATTGGTCTTCCTGTTAAACTGATCCACTATGGGCTGCTCTCATTATTGGCATTAACAATTGTTGCTTCCCTCCAAGCTGTGGGGATCATCTTAGTTATTGCAATGCTAATTTCGCCGGGTATTATTGCCTTTGTGCTCTGCCGTAGCTTTGGATGGATGCTCGTTGTCGCGGTTATCGCCTCCGTAACCTCTAGTGTGATAGGTACCATTGTCAGCTTCCATATTGATGGCGCTACAGGCCCTTGTATTGTGATCACCCAAGCTGTTTACTTTATTATTGCGCTACTCTACAACAAATTAGTATTAGCACGTAGAAAAGCAAAATTACCTAAAGAGAAGCTACAGACCGCTTAGTACTCAATAGAGACAAAAAAGCCACCATCGCGGTGGCTTTTTATGATTAATTAAGATGCAACATCAACTTTTTCTAGCACAATCGGAATATTTTTATAAGCAGGAATACCACTTTGTGGATCAAAGTTATCCAGTGCAATTAAGTTGTTGGCTTCAGGGAAATAAGTCACTACACAACGATCAGCCATATCATAAATCACCACTTTTAGGTTATCTAAACGACGATGCGTGCGTTTTTGTTCACTATCTAATGCGATAATATTCACCCTATCACCCGCAGCTAAGTTCTGCTTCTTAGCCTGTGCTTCGCTAATAAACATGACATCTCGCTGACCGAACACACCGCGATAGCGATCATTTAATCCATAAATAGTGGTGTTATATTGGTCATGACTACGTACCGTTGCTAATACTAACTCACTGTTTACTGCGGATTTTGGATCTTCAATAACGCCTTCCGTGGTCAGGAAATTAGCTTTACCTGATTGAGTAAGCCAACGACGCTCTGCAGCCGCATTGGTTAAATGAAAACCACCCGGCACACGAATGCGTGCATTATAATCATCAAAGCCAGGTAATACCGCTTCCATTGCATCACGAATTTTATCGTAATCATCGATAAATTCATCCCACTCAACCTTTGTATTTGGTAATGTTGCTTTTGCCATACCAGCAACAATTGCACATTCAGATTTTAAATAAGGGCTAGCAGGTTTTAACTTGCCATGCGATGCATGAACCATCGACATGGAATCTTCTACTGTAATGCTCTGAGGTCCTGTTTTTTGCTCATCTCGCTCAGTACGACCTAATACAGGGAATAAAAAGGTATTTTTTGCCGTTAATAGATGAGAACGATTTAATTTAGTACCAATATGTACCGCTAAATCTAATTTTTTCATTCCCTGATAGCAGGCATCCTTATCAGGCATTGCAACCGCTAAGTTACCTCCCATGCATATTAAAGCATTCGCTGTTCCCTCGGATATCGCTTGCATACTTGCCACCGCTGCGTGACCGAATTCCGCTGGTGGTTTAAAACCAAAACGCTGCTCTATCTTATCTAAAAAAGATTTGCTTGGTTTTTCAGTGATCCCCACTGTACGATCGCCTTGGACATTTGAGTGACCACGCAATGGGCAAATACCCGCGCCTTCACGCCCAATATTCCCTTTGAGCAGAAGTAGATTAACCAGTTGTTGGATATTCTGAGTGCCATGTTGGTGCTGGGTGATCCCCATTCCATAACAAATAATCGTGTTATCAGCGTCAATATATAACTGAGCAATTTGTTCTATTTGCTCTTTTGATAACCCACTAACACGTAATATATTTTCCCAGCTCGTCGTCATGACATCATGTTTAACGGCATCGAACCCAACAGTATGTGTTTGGATAAAATCATTATCTAATATAGATGGCTTGCCTTGAGCAATTGCCTCATCATCTTGCTCCAGAATACAGCGTATGACACCCTTTATTAGCGCAGTATCGCCACCAATACGCACTTTGTAATAATGCTCCGCCAGAGGTGTGGAATCAAAAGTCAGCATTTCCGCGGGATCCTGTGGATATTCAAATCGCTCAAGGCCACGTTCTTTAAGCGGATTTATGGCAATGATTTTTGCACCGCGTTTTGAAACTTCACGCAATGAACTTAACATTCTTGGGTGATTAGTTCCGGGGTTATGCCCAATACAAATAACCAAATCGGCTTTATCAAAATCTTCTAATAGGACGGTTCCTTTTCCAACGCCGATCGAGGCTGCTAGCCCGACGCTGGTTGGTTCATGGCACATATTTGAACAATCTGGAAAATTATTCGTACCATATTCTCTGGCAAATAATTGATATAGAAATGCAGCTTCATTTGATGTTCTGCCAGAGGTATAAAACTCAACAGTATTAGGATTTGAATAATTCGCTAGGCATTTACCTATTTGTCTGAATGCCTCATCCCACTCAATCGCTTCATAATGATCAGTTTCAGCATTATATTTAACCGGATGAGTTAAACGACCTTCATTTTCTAAATCGTAATCATCCCATTTTAATAATTCAGTTACAGAATGTTTAGCAAAAAATTCAGGGGTTGTTTTTTTTGATGTGGCTTCCCATGACATCGCTTTAGCACCATTTTCGCATACATCAAATGAAGCATAATGTTTCGGATCAGGCCATGCGCAGCCAGGGCAATCAAAGCCTTCTGGTTTGTTCATTTCAAACATAGCAATAACATCGTGACTCACATTCATTTGACCACGAATAGCTTCTGCGACGGCTTTCACGGCTCCCCAGCCTGCTGCTGGACCTGTATAATTTTCAATTTTTTGTTTCATTTTCATTACTCTTTCAAATTTAAATATGGCAAAGAATAAATATCAAATAATTACATTCTAATTATGATTTAAAATAATTTAATTATATTCAATTGAAAATATAGCAAATAATATTAATTACAATAAGTAATTATTTGATTAAATGCGACTTCAATATTAAATTCAAATGATAGTCGTATTTAAATATTTAATTATGATTACTTATCAATAGAATTTAAAAGTAATGTCTTCATGATTACTTCCAGACTAGCTTTCAACTAAGTGACTGATTTCGTGATAGGCTCTTCTTTTTAAATAATTATTACTGTTAATTCCCAAACTGTCACTATAGAATCGAGTTATATACTAAATAATTCGAGTTGCAGGTAGGCAAGAAGCGAAGATAGATGGAGGAGTATAGAAAACAACTAGCTGAGCGTAGTTCCCCCTGTAGCTTGAAGTATGACGAGTATAGTGAAGACCAAAGCAAAGCGAGGTGAGTCATGTGGCAAGCAATGTATCGTTTATTAAGCGAACACTTAGGTGAAGCAGAATTTCATAACAAAGAAATTCTCTCTGGCGGTGATATTCATCACACGATGAAAATCGATTATGGTCAACATACCATCTTTGTAAAACAAAACCTGCGTGAGTTTTTACCTTTGTTTAAGCAAGAAGCCGAACAACTTGAAATGCTTGCTAAAAGTAACACGATCACTGTCCCAAAAGTTTATGGTGTGGGTAGTAATAAACATCATAGTTTCCTGCTTCTCGAATACTTTCCCCTCAAAAACTTCGATTCAACTAATGCATGGCGTTTTGGTCAACAACTCGCTCACCTCCATCAATGGGAGGAACAACCGAGTTATGGGTTCGATTTTGATACCATGCTAGGCACTATCGTACAGCCAAATAGCTGGGAAAAACGCTGGAGCTCTTTTTTTGCAGAGAAGCGTATTGGCTTACAATTACAATTGGCAGCAGAAAAAGGCATGGTATTTGGTGATATCCAACGGATCGTTGATGTTGTTAAAGAAAAGCTATCCGGTCATCAACCGCAACCATCACTATTGCATGGTGATTTATGGCCCGCTAACTGTGCTATGACTGCTGAGAATAATGGGCTGTTATATGATCCAGCATGCTACTGGGGAGACAGAGAGTGTGATATCGCCATGCTCCCGCTATACCCCGAGCTTCCTATCCAAATTATTGATGGTTACCAAAGCGTATGGCCGCTACCTGCCGGATTTATTAAAAGACAGCCTATTTACCAACTCTATTACTTACTTTGCCAATCAAATATCTTTGGCCTTGAAAAGAGTTACGTGCATGCACGCTCTATTATTGATGAATTACTTGATGGGAAATAATTGATACGTTGGCCCAACACAATTGCTGGGCCAATAAACTGATGATTTACCAATTCAATAATTTCAAAGCAAAGTAAATCGCAATCCCGAATACAATTGGCCAAAAATAAAGAATAAAGAACTGGGTGAAAATAGTATGACGAGGAATAGTCACTTTTGCCTCAAGCTCTTCTTTTGAAATATCATTACCTTTGGCTTTTTCTAAAATAACGTGATCTTCAAGGCTTTCACGAATAAATTTAATTTGTCGGTACATACGTAGGCCTGAGGCACTCAACGCTAAGCCAACAAAAATAAAAATAAAGATCACCATAAAACCAATATTTGCACCTGAAAACCCTTCATTGACATGAGGTACAGGAGAATTATTCCAAAACATATTCAAAAATGGTGTACTTTGCCGTGTCATTTCTGCCATTAGTTTAATAAAATCATTGGCTACTGCATTAATCCCCTCACCTTCTAATCCTTTCATACCCGCCAATTTTACCAATGAAGCTAAAGTTGAAATTAATGCTACAAGAAAAACAATCCAACCAAGTATACGCTTGCCGATTGCGACATAACTTGCAGTCTGGTAATTCATTATTAACCCTCAAAAATTTTTTTTATAACTAATCATAACTGAATTTTTGAGAAGCCACCAAATTTACATTGGCTAATATTCCTCAGATAATGATTTTCAGATTATTTAACTCATTAATTCCTAAGCTATTAACAAAGAAAAATGTTCAAATATATATAATCAGTTGCTGACTTGCTACAATGCGGTGTCTCACTAAAAGGCTAGCAGTTTCAAGTTGGCTTAAAAAACGCTATGAATGGAGTTTTGATATGTACCATAACTTATCCATCCAATCCGTTATTTTTGATATGGATGGCTTACTGATTGATTCGGAGCCTTTTTGGGCACAAGCTGAACACGAAGTTTTTAGTCAACTAGGTTTAGACCTTTCCGTTGCCGACAAACTGCCTGATACATTAGGCTTGCGTATCGACCATGTGGTTGAACTTTGGTACCACGCTTCACCATGGCAAGGCCATACTCTTCAACAAGTCGAGCAGATGATCATTGACCGTGTTATTGGGCTTGTTGAAGAGCAGCGTCCCCTTCTTTCAGGCGTGCACCATGCACTTGATCTCTGCCGCTCAATGGATTTGCGTATCGCATTAGCCTCTGCATCGCCACAATACATGCTAGAAAAAGTCCTAAACTTATTTGAAATTCGAGATTATTTTTCTGCGGTTGTTTCTGCGGCCGAGCTGCCTCACAGCAAACCGCACCCTGAAGTTTATCTTAATGCGGCTGCTTTATTGGAAACCAAACCAATTCATTGTGTATCGTTAGAAGATTCATTTAATGGAATGATAGCAGCTAAAGCCGCTCGAATGCGTTCGATTGTTGTTCCTGATAAACAACACTTTAACGACCCTCGCTGGGGGCTTGCTGATGTGAAGCTATCTTCACTTGAGCAATTGACTGAAAAATACCTACGCTAATCGCCCTATTCGCTGCTTTCTTACTCATCCCTATCACATATCGATAGGGATAGAGCACAAAAGTATAAAACTCTAACGTTATCGACTAATAACTAAGAGTTTTTTTCATTTTTAGCCCTATCATATTCTTTTTAAACACTTTATACTGCCCGTATAACTGTATAGATAAACAGATGGTAATTTATCCACCATGACCGCTGAAGGGCACCTGCTATTTTCTGTCGCCTCATTAGTAATGGCACATAAGTTAGAATTAACGCCTGAGCTTGCTCAAGGTGATTGGCTGCATATGGTGCCTGGCGCGTTACTCGGCGCACTATTACCAGATATCGATCACCCTTCTTCTATACCGGGTCGGTTGCTGCGTATTTTGTCATTACCTATTTCCAAATTGTGTGGGCATCGTGGATTTACTCATAGTCTAATTGCTTGGCTGTTGCTTTCTATAACATGTTATCAATGGCTTGCGGTACAATGGCCAATTCCCAGTGATTTACTTCAAGCCTTCTTACTTGGCTATATCAGCCATTTAATCGCCGATATGCTAACCCCTTCGGGGGTACCTTTTTTATGGCCGCTGCCTATACGTTTCTGTTTTCCTATCTTGCGCAGTAAATCAAATAAACGTGCAGAACGCTTTATTGCTATCGCATTGACAGTTTGTGCTTTTTCGCTACCCGCTAGTTATAGTTTTGATTTATATGGCCAATTTGAAGGCATTATAAAATATATTCACAATCAAATAGATATGCATAACTCTGCATAAGTGTCAGTTTTGTAATATACTGTAAGCATCAATCATCATAAGTTATTACTTTTCGGTATAAGAATTGTCATTTATCTACTGATAACATATAACCAGTTGTTAGGATGAGCTAATCCCTTATAACCTTTAAGGTTGCAACGCTAATAACATAATTCAAAAACTGCGATTGGAGTTCGGAATGAATATTCCTTTAATAATTAATGTGCTTGTCTTTATAGCACTACTGATACTATTAGCAAAACTCGGGGCAAAGGGCTGGAGCCTGTCGAAAAAAGTATTGGTTGGTTTAGTTTTCGGTGTTGCCTACGGTGTCGTGCTACACCTAGTT
This sequence comes from Providencia sp. PROV236, assembly GCF_033676985.1. NCBI lineage: Bacteria > Pseudomonadati > Pseudomonadota > Gammaproteobacteria > Enterobacterales > Morganellaceae > Providencia > Providencia sp. PROV236. Next base: position 2,640,613 of record NZ_CP096297.1, read on the forward strand.
TATGGCAATGGTCATCAAACAGTTAAAGACTCCATTCTTTGGTTTAATATTGTTGGTAATGGTTACGTACAGCTATTACAAATGGTGATCATGCCATTGGTTTTTGCTTCTATATTGAGTGCTGTCGCACGCCTACACAAAGCCTCTTCTTTAGGCAGGATCAGTTTCTTAACCATCGCTACGCTACTATTAACCACAGCTATTGCGGCACTGATTGGTATCTTAATGGCTAACCTATTTGGCTTAACCGCTGAAGGTTTGGTACAAGGCCAACAAGAAACCGCTCGTTTAGATGCTATTCAAAGTAATTATGTTGGAAAAGTTTCAGACCTAACTGTTCCACAGCTGATTTTATCATTTATTCCTAAAAATCCATTTGCTGATTTGACTGGTGCAAGTCCAACTTCAATTATCAGCGTGGTTATTTTTGCTGCTTTCTTAGGTATTGCAGCCTTGCAACTATTCAAAGATGATAAAGAACGTGGCGAAAAAGCATTAGCTGCGATTGATGTATTACAAGCGTGGGCAATGAAATTAGTACGTTTGGTGATGCGTTTAACACCTTATGGGGTGATGGCGTTAATGATCAAAGTCGTCGCAAGCTCTAACCTGTCAGACATCATTAATTTAGGTACTTTTGTTATCGCTTCATATGTCGCCATTGCATTAATGTTTATTATCCATGGCATCTTTATCGCGGTAACCGGGTTAAGCCCAATTAAGTTTTTCAAAAAAGCGGGTCCAGTGTTAACTTTTGCATTTACTAGTCGCTCAAGTGCAGCAAGTATCCCACTGAACATTGAGACACAAACGCGTCGCTTTGGTATACCTGAATCTATTGCAAGTTTTTCAGCTTCATTTGGTGCAACAATCGGTCAAAATGGTTGTGCCGGTATCTATCCTGCGATGCTCGCTGTGATGGTCGCACCGACGGTTGGGATCAATCCTTTTGATCCGCTCTGGATTGCCACCTTAGTGGGTATTGTAACTGTAAGTTCTGCTGGCGTTGCTGGTGTGGGTGGCGGTGCGACTTTTGCTGCACTGATTGTTCTACCAGCTATGGGGCTGCCTGTAACACTCGTTGCCTTACTAATCTCAGTTGAGCCATTAATTGATATGGGTCGTACAGCATTGAACGTGAGTGGTTCTATGACTGCTGGTACGGTTACCAGCCAACTCATGGGTGAAACGGATAAAGCTATCTTTAACCAAGAGGATGATGGTGATTTGAAACACGTCTAACCCTCAGTGTTATTCAACTTTTAAAGCCTGCTGTTTAAAGCAGGCTTTTTTGTTGTCAAAATAATTTAATTAAATTTATTTATCGTACGGATAATTATAAATAACAGGATTAACGTCTAAAAAACCTTGCCAATAGTTAATAGTACGTAAGATAATATCGCCTGAGTAACGATTCTGGGCCTCCTGCCTATGTTACGTCAGCCCGTCTTCTGCGGGTCTCTATTATCAAAATTGTTAGTGGTTTTATATATGACAAATATTCATACAGTAAGAATTAATTTAACCTCTTGATTTAAAATTAATTTATCGCTAAAAATGAAGAATTTCACGTCACTAACCATCCCTTCTAATACATTGATTTATCTGTAATGGCCAAATAGTTTTGGGGAACTGTTTTTTCTCAATCCCCATAAAAAGTTAATAAAATTTCTTGATCTCTCACGCTATTTTACTGTATATAATCACAGTTATATTTTACTGTATATAAAACCAGTTGATTTAATCTAAAGGGGGTGTTTTATGGTGACCATCAAGATCCGTTTTAACAGCAACAAGAAAGGCCAACTACCTACCGGCACATTCGAAGCATTGAAAAATGAAGTAACAAAAAGATTAAGTGCTAAGTATTCTGATCTTAAAGTCGATATTAATTGGGGTACTCAAGATAATTTATCGATTGATGGTCTTGGGAAGAATGAGAAGAAAACTTATATTGAAGAAACGCTGGAAGAAATTTGGAATGATGGTGAGTGGCTTCCTGAAACCCAAGAAGCCGAAATGGAATATTTTGATAAGTGATCTAAATGCGCTAATTATTCATCAAAAAAAGATTGTAAGTATTATTGAAAGCAATTTTCTTTTAATATGACGCTTCAATCACTTACAAATATAAACTTTTACTTAAGTGTGTTATTATTTATACCAAAGTCAAATATTACGGATCCGTTATATCTACAATTGGTATTAAATATGACAACTGCGTTTGGACGTCCGGGAGCATTTTGGAGTGTTGATTCTCGGTGGACGTATAAGTTACAAAATAAGCCGATAGACGATCATCCAACAAGGAAGTTTGTCATATGTGATTCAGAAATAACTATATTTGCTGGCGATGAGAATCCAATTTTAGTTGAGCAAGCCTCCATATTAGGGCTCATCAATGATGAAGACTATATAAAACTAATATCCAATTTAACGGATGAAACCTTAGAGTCCATCATTGTGTCCGAGTCAAATGGAAAGCTCCTTGAGTTTCATGGAGGAAGATTTTATGGTGATAATACCTTATCCGGCGTAGAGCGCAGGAAAAGAATGTCAAATTTATTCTGCATAGGCAGTGGTGGATTGCACGCATGTGACTTCTTTCACTTTGCCGAAAGAAAAAAGTCCTTTATTAGTGATTTTGGTTGTAATATAGTCGGAGCTATGAATAATGCATCATTAAAAGATTTCGCAACTGGCGGCACCCCAAACATAAAACCTTGGGTAAAGTGTAATAAATTTGGAAACCTAAGTCGATATCAAGAATTTCAGGAAGATGTTTCATTATATAAAACGTATGTTTACGACAAGGTGAGAGATATGCTTAAAACTCTAGATGAAAATCTTGACGTGCAGTTAAGTGCAAGCAGCGCTATCTCAAGTGAACACTGTTCGTCAAACGTAATTGAAAATGGTTCTTTACGCAAAGTTTCCGTTGGCTCATCCGTGGCTAGACTGAAAAGGCGGCTTGAGAGAAAACAAAAGCAACAGGGCGATGTTGTTCGCCTTGAGTCTGTGTAATTGAAATTAGTGTCTCCTGCGTTAGTTTTATAATTAATTGACAGGCTTAAAGACTACTCTAAGGTGCGTCCATTGTAGCCAGCGCGACAGGTAGCGATAGCAAGCTAAGTCAGCGCTGAGAATAAGCCCCTATATTAGGGGCTTTTGCTTATCTAATGATCAGTAGCTTCCCTGCTCTGCCCTTTCAGCTTCCTCTGCTACAAGTTTAGCCTCTTCTTCCGCTTGCTTCTCTGCTGCTTCTTTTGCTAATCGCTCTGATTCTGCTTTCTTGGGATTGTAGATAGAGTTCGGTGGCATTTCGACACGCATATCTATCCAGCGAGACTCAGGTACGTCACAAGGCTCGTAGTTTTCGTAGTAAACAGGGTTGCCGTCTTCATCAAAGTGCTTAATGCGCTTGTTCTGAAAACGCTCCGGTAGGTCAGCGTTCTGTTGGTGGAAAACAAAAACTTCAATATCACCATCAGGTCTCACCTTGTAATCAATAAGCACCATGTTTTTACCGTTATGGTCTTGAGGGATGACAAAGCCGTTATTGATACCCCATGCACCATCTGCATTAAAACCCACAACACCTTTGATGAGGTAATGGCCAATACCAAGGTGCTCCATTTCAACGCCTTCTGACTCTTCGTTAAGCTCAATGTGATCAGCAAATAATTTCACAATTGGCGATGCTGCTTTTAAGTTGCCGTTGGAGTCTTTGGTTGTGTTTTTATCACTATAAAAGATACATCGTTCTACTCTAGCATCGCTTCCGCCCTTTCTTACAAGTTGCAACCAATCTTTGCCGAAGTTCCCCAACAATAATACCTGATTGTTTATTGAATTATTGTATTTAGTAACAATACATGAACCGTAAAAATCCGTTATGCCAAGCTCTGTCATTCCTTCGACGTTGTGTGATGCATTAAAAATACCAACTTTATTTTTTTCAAAATTTTCGACACTCCCTAGGTAGCTACCATTCATAGAGCCTCCTATCCCATAATCACCAACTTGCATTAGCGTGCCGTATTTGTCAGGCAAGACATGCGTCCCTTTAGTCGATTTGATTGCGTTCTTACTGAAAGTCACATCACCAGAGATAGTTCCACCCGCTTTATCAAACTTCCCATCAAGCTGCTTATCCATTTCTTTCGCCGTTCTCAGTTGCTGTGTTGTTCCATCGGGCAACGTCACTGTAATTGTACCGCTTTCTGTCGCCCATCGATTTAAGATATCGCTGAACTGCACATTCGCAACGTTCATGGCAACAACTTTGTTTGCTGCATCTGAAACGGAATTCACCATCGTTGTCAGTATTTGATACGGTGCATTGCTCACCGATGCAGGCACAGGGAAACTCAGTGTTATCTCTGTGTTGCTCTGAATAGACGCAATGCTGTTGATGTAAATTGTTGACCCGTTTTGAATTAAAATCACTTGCTCTGCTGAAACGAGTGAGTTGTTATCTTTCCACTTAGTACCTACTCCCACTAACTTTGTGCTGTTTGCTGTCGTTGTGACTGTTCCTACGTTGTACATAATATTCTCCGAAATTTAGATACAAAAAAACCGCAATTAAGCGGCTTGTTTATGTGATAGACTTTTAACTGATTTTAAATGATGATGAGTTATGTTTGCAGGCAATAACCATTGCTGGCAGTATCTTAGTCGTACACTTCCCTGCATGATATGTGGTGTATCTAACTGTAACGACAACGTCTTTTTTGCTAGCTGGTATTGTTGCGTAGAATGAGCAAACTAATTTCCATGAACTTCCATTTATCACCTCTGTTGTTTGCGGTGTATGTGTTACCCCATCAATAATGATTTGAACATAGGCATCGATAATTGCGTCTGAATAAGACCCTGCTGACTCAAACTGCATCGTTGGCATTAATAAATCAACATCATACGGCATCCCCCCTGTATAAATGATCTTTGACTCAATGACTTGGTCATATTTACTACCATGGATTTCTTCTTTGGTGGCATACTTGTAAGTTGCTGCTACCGCATTATCGCCAATTAACTTTTCAACATAAACAGTTCCATTAAACTCACCATCAGTTGCATAAATCTTCCCGGTTATTTCAGCGTCATTTGCAATCAGCTTCCCGTTTTCAAAATCCAGCATGAGACCTTTTTTAGCTGAAGGATCCCAATTTTTGGATTTGATAGTCGAACCAATTAACAGCTTTTCAATTGTCGCTTGATTAATAAACGCTTCATTGATAAACACCTGCCCATTTTCAACAAAGAAAACTGGCTCTAACTTGCCGCTGGATGGATTGAAAATGCCGAACGTATCGGCGCTAAAGCCGATTTGTGTGACCACCTTGCCGTTTCTTACTTCCGCTCCCATCATGAATTTCGCATCGTAATATTGATTGTTCCAGTTGATGCCGGTCTTAATTGTGTAGATAGCAGAGCCATTGCCGTTGTGGTCAAAAATGGTTTGCCCACGTTGCTCAATCGCTGCCTGCTGATTGTCAAACTCAGCTCTCGTCAACTGACTGAAATCCGCCAAAGCTTGCTCGTTGTCGCTGATTGACTGCTTGTTATCACTGATTGACGACTCTGCTTGACCGATTCGAGTAGATAAATCTGTGTTAACTTTAGCAATCGCTTGGTCTTGCTTCGCAATCGCTTCTTTCTGCGTGTCAATTTGAGCTTGAACGGTGTTAATCCTGCTATCAAACTTCGCGTTGAGCTGCTCATGGCTTTTTGCAACTGATTGCTGAGTATCTGCCAGCGCTTCTTCTACTCGCGTAAAACGAGCGCCGTTCTCACCGAGTTGAGCATCAATTTGCGTGAACTTCTGCGCATAAGCTTTATCGTTATCAGCAACAATTTTGTTAGTTTCACGGATAGAAGCTTTAGCACGCAAAATCTCAGTGCCTTGCTGATTCTGCTGAACTGCAAGTTGCAATGTGCTTTCAGCGCTGGTGCTATCCGCATTCGCTTGCGTGTGTTGCACATTCGCAATGGATGAACTGTTATCATTAAACTGAGCTGTTTGAAGTTGCTGAAGCTCCGTGACAGTCTCATCCGTTTTCGCTATCGCTTTTGTGTTCGTCGTGACAGCGGCACTAACTTTCGATAACTCCTCTTTGTTCGAGTTGATGTCTTTTCCGAGTTCTGCACGTACTTGCTCTGTACGCTCAGAGTGTGCTTTGTCTTGCTCTGCGATTGATTTACGAATATCAACAAAGGTAGCTTGATTGTCTGCATACTGTGCATCGACTTTCTCAGAAAGCTCAGCATGGGCCTCTTGCTGATTAGCGATTGTTTTCTGTTGTCGTTCGACGCTAGCTTTAACTTTTAAGTTTTCATTATGATTAAGTGTTGTTTGCGCTGTAGTTTGCATAATTGCTTCAGCATTAGCACTGTCACTATTAGCGATAGTTTGCTGAAGATTAGCAATGTGTGCATTGTTCTCTTCATAATTACTCTGTTGAGTTTGCTTGAGCTCCGTTTGTGTTTTATCAAGTTCGGCAATGGCGAGCTTTTGCTCATCAATGCTACTGCTGACTTTAGATAATTCACGGCCTTGGTTATCAATATCTCCTTGTAATTTTTCGTCACCCGTTTTGATTTCAGCACGTAATTGCTCAGTCGTTGATGCAATAGTTTTACCCTGCTCCGCAACAGTTTCTTTAATTTCAGTTATTCCGCTTTCATTGTTATCAATGCGCGCTTCTAGCTGAACCCCCATCGTTGCACGGGCTTCTGTCTCTGTTGCAATCGCTTTCTCATTTTTCGTGATTTTCGCTTCGGATTTTAGCTGCTTATCATTCAAAGAGTTAAACTGTGCCGTCGTCTGCATAATTGCTTCTGACATTGACATTTGCTGATCTGAAAAGGCACTGCTGATTTGATTAATATACGCACGCTGATATTCGAATTCTGCGAGTGTCACTTGTTCAAACTTCGCCTGTGACCTCTCGATATTTGCCGTAGCTTCTTCGTTTGTTGTCACACGTGCAGCAATTTTGCCCATACCATCGTTTGTTGCGTTTAAATCAGCACGAACTTGGCTCATTTGCTGAGCAAAAGCTTCATTTGTTGTCGCTAATGATTGCTGCAAGTTATAGACATCTGCGCCAACATACTCAAACTGACTAGAAACTTGAGATTGATAACGCGCAAAGGCTTTTTGGTCATCAATAATAATCTCGCGAACATCGAGTATTTCTGCTTTTCGAGTACCTTCTTCCTCCATTAATCGAAAAGTGACATTATTTAAGCTAATTGCATTCTGCATGACAGCTTCATTCACAATTGCAACATCAGTATTGATTTGAACAACTTTGTTATTTAGGTCAATTGTCTTGCCGTCGATATCAACAACATTTTGCTTAATCTCTAACTGTTCACGCGCGATGACTTCGATTTCATTTTTGCTGAAGTCAATTTGCTCTTGCATGATTTGGCCGGCTTCATTGCTAAGGAAATTATTTCCTAACTCATCAAGCATATCTTTTGGCGTTCCGCTAGCTTGACCGACTGCTTCAACAAACTGAGACTTGCCATAGCTGTTAACCGTACGAACATAAAACCAATAATCGGTACCAGCCTTTAAATTCTCCTTTGTCCAGAATTGCCCCTGACCTTGACGATTAGCTTTCGTTGTGACGTCCTGATCATTCGTGCTGGCCAGTTTTTTATCGCTGAACCAAAACTCAAACGTATAACCATGTTGCGCTGTTTCGCCACCGTGCGGAATACAGGTTAGTGAGAACATACCGCCAACCATTTCAACACTCACGGGTTTAGGCGGGGCTTGAATATCAAAATCAACAATTGCAGGTGCAGACATTGCTCCAGCAGCATTGATAGAACGAACTTCAGCACGATAAGAGCCGCGCACAAGCCCAGATAAATCAACACGGTCACTCGGTACTTGAATCGATTGGATAACCTTGCCAGCTTCAAGAATATTCACCGTGTTATAGCGAACATCTGCAGCTGCTGATTGCCAACTCAAATAACCCTGAACCACTTCACCGATATTCGTGGCCACAAATGTAAGATTAAGCGGTGGAGCTACCCCGCCAGTCGGTAAAACAGTAAATGGCGGTCTAACAAATGGCTTACCAATAATATCTTCATAGATGTAAGCGCCGTCCTCCTCGAGGAGAATATCAACGCCTTCCTGTGGATGAAACTTCCACTCAGCAACGCGGCATTCAAAGTTTTGGATCCCTATTTGAGGTAGATTTAATAAAACAACATCTCCTGGTCTGTAGGCGTAACCATCCATGTTCATTTTTAGCTGAATGCGGCGACCTGCGCGCTTTTTGCGTAGATAGAGATTAGCTAATCGCGCTGCTTGGTATGGGCTACTAACAAAGCGGTAGTCCATATTTTCTTTAATTTCTAGCCCATCTTCATCAACCCATTCATCAACAATGACCGGCTCAAAATCGGTTTTAATGTACTGTTGCTCTGCATCGACAAACGTACCGTAAATCGCATTGGTTGCATCTCGTAGCGCAAGTTCTGGCGTGATATTAACGGTATCGATGATTTGATTGGGTTCGATGCGTAACACAGCAGGACCGTTATAAGCTTGCATTAAAATGCCGTGCTTGCCCGCTACGTACGTAGGCTCAGCGGCTATGCATTTGTGCATGTGATCAAGTATCGATGCTGGCGATTCGGAAAGCTCATAAGCGCCGTTGATTGTGTAGCGAGGCTCGGCATTTCCTTCAGGCGTAGTAACTGGTTCATCACATAAATCAGCAGCTACTTTGAACGCATCAAAATCAATGTCGGAATCAGGCACACTTAAATAACTACGATAGTAATCGAGAATAACCAACGCGCCGTTATTGCTCCACACTGTCTTATCAGTGCGCGGATCATAGATTTGCTTTCCCCATACTTCGACTTTGACATTCGGCACACCGTACGGGAATTTTTCAGCATCATACTTTAGCGTTAAGCGCAACCAAGCGAGGCCATCCCCTATCATATCCTCTTTCCAGCTAGGGGCATTTTTCAGCATATACGGATCACAATCAGTGCGGCCGTTATGAAATTCATACTCTGCTTTATCACCAAACTCACCGATTAAATCATCGTTCAACCAAATCTGGCCAATGTGATCAAGTTTATGTGCTGCAATTGCTAACGCTAGAAATAAACGCTCATTTTCTGTTTGTTCGCCTTTTTCTTCTTCTGCAAAGAATAACAACCCTGAGCATACTGTTTTACCAACAATGATAGTTTCTGGTGCAGTGGGTGAACGCAACATCTGCTTGCGTTCTGATTGGTCACGATAGCCGGAAGGCATTTTGTCTTTGAAGATCATTGAGCCGGCAGTCTGCACAGCCAAACCTGCGGCAATTAACGCACCACCCAACCCGCCCGAAACAATGACACCTGCAACCATCAAGCCAGCAGAAACGATATTGGTGACTGTCTTACCCATTTACTCTACTCTCCATGCCTTCGTTGGTTGATGCCTTACGGGTCTAGCCCCTTCTTCAGTAACTGCCCAAATTTTATTCGCCCACAACACGCCAAGAGTTTTACCTTCGTCCCCCTCAAACAGAACAATGTCACCGCGACTTGCTGCACCTACAGGGATTTCAACGAAGAAGCGTGATAGTGCTGACTCGATATCACCAAACTCGGATTTCAGCACCCGCGCTGCGCCCGATTTAGTTTTGTATCGACCTCGCACACTTTCACACGGATCAAAGTCACAAATTGCGATCACGCAATCCGCCGCAAATAAACAGCAATCATGCTCACCCCATGCAAAGGGTTTTTGCATTGCATTTTGTAGTGTTTGAGGGAGTCGAGTTGTCCAGTTGATGTGTCGCATTTGATGATCTCCGCACATAAAAAACCTGCCGAAGCAGGTTCCTTTATAAACGCTAAATTAATAATTACAGGTCTGTTCAAACATCCCTTTCGTTAGCCAATCACTTTCTATAGTTGGTTTTTTACCTACGGATATATTTGCACCATTAATATAAACAAAAGCATAAAATCCCTTATTACCCGTATATCCACCAAAAGAATTTTTAGAGTTAACATATCCGCAAACTTTCATATTAGAAGATTTTCCCTCATTGGATCTGTCTACTATCTTAAGTTTGCTAAATTGTGCTGACCTCGGATCAAGTAACGATTCTGATACGGCATCCTGCACAGCAGAATAAATTTTACTATCTGTTACTTTGAAGAACATAACAATCATAAAAATGACAATCAACACTCCCACAGATCCCAAAACATAAACCATTTCTTTTTTCATTATTGAGTCCAATAAAATATGCCATTTATTTCAGGATAAAAGATATTTACTTATAAATAAACGCTGGAGCGTCTTTTTTGCTCCCCCAGTAAATGGCGCGCTCAGCCATTTGAGCTACAAATCGAAATATACGATCGCCAACATGCCGTTTTTGCCACGACTCATCGGTAAATCTATCCGGTAACCCTTGAGACCATCGTTCGAAGCGATTCGATACAGTAACCGAAACTTCATTTTCATTGCCTGTTGTGACACCAATATTAGATATTTGCCCAGCAAAAATCACCTCCGCTAGAGCAGGTTTACCTTCCAAGTCTAAAGCCACAAGCATAACACTAACCTGCCGACCTCGACTCCGCTCGTTCATAACATCAGCCACTAAAAGAGAGTCAAAACCAGAAAGTGATAAAATAAGTTGCTGAGGGCTGGTTGAATTAGCTTCAGAAATAGGTTCTATCTTACCAAAAGAACCTACCCCTGGGTAAACCTCTCCGGCAATAACAAGATTACCTATCCCCGTGTGCGCTCTTGTTACACCGGATTTCAGATCTAACTTCGCCGCAACAACCAATTCAAAGCCTTCATTAACCGCCTTAACCATATCATTAGAAAAGGGATGATAAAGCATTAAGCTAAAGCCTCCTCCAGTGTGATTGTGACATTAGAAAAGTTGCCGGGTCGATACTGAAAACTCCCCTGATCGTTACTGGTTAATTTAAAAATACCAAACGGCTTAATTGTTTCAATTTTTTCATTTAACGCAGGCGAGATCCGTAGCATTGGCGAAATAGACACTAGAGCATTCCCTTCCTTATCACTAATAACATTTTCCGTGCTCATTTTTAGCTCATTGCCCACCGTCAGATAGTCACCTTTTCGTAAAACAACAGTATTCGGCACCCACCCCTTAGTTTGTATTGTTCGCCCTGTTTGATTGGGCGTAGCAACAACCGGATCCCCTCGCCCTGTTAAGCCAGTTCTCACCCAATGGCTAATTTTGACCCGCCCACTCTCTCCATCAAGAGAAGCTATTAGAGCCTCAAGTTCACGTGATAATAATTCTGTTAGATTGTTGAATGTTAACGTACAACGCCAGTGGCTACCAGGGAATCGTACGGTCTGAGTACTACCCGTAAACGAAGAGGTAAATGTTTTACTATTGCTAATCAATTGCCAGCTCATGTTGGCTGGAGCTACAGATACAGGCCATTCAAGCACCATCATTATCTCCCTAACGTTCCTCTGATTTTTCCATTTGTTTGAAAATCACGCTGGATCCTAGCTAGTGCATCATCCGACCCTCGCTTAGCTCCAACTCTTGCAGCTTCCTGCATAGCTTCGTAGAGAGCCTGATCACCATTCCCTGTCACATTAAAAGTTTGCTGAATAATAATACTAGGAACTTGCTGCTGAGGTAGATCTAGCCCAAGCACTCTAACGCCCAGCGACCCATCTCGCCCTCGGGTTAGCGGCATAATCGCTTCCGGCCCCGCCTCGCCCATTAACCCTACCCCCGGAACGCCACCTTTTGCGAATGGAAATAACGTAGGTGACTTGACTAGACTATTGCTATAAGCACTGAGCCCCGGTGATTGGTAGGTGTTTCCTTTGGCGTTAGGCTCAGCTTTAAAACCTATCATGTCACCAAATGCAGTACCCGTTAATCCTGATTTTAATGCATTAAAAATCATCATCTTGAATATCATTTTAGTGATATCATTGACAATAGATTGTGCAAAATCTGCAAAATTTAACTTTCCGGTGGTTACAAAATCCGCCATCATAGAAGACATGTTATCCAGTGAGTTTTGAGTGATTGTCCGCATTTGCTCATGAACATTGTTCGCCGTATCACCAAAGTCCTGAACGCCTTTAGCCATACCGGCATAAGCATCTTTTTGCGCAAGTAATTTATCCTTAGATGATTGGCGCGCTATCTCAATCTGCTTTTGCTCTTCAGACTCCAAAAAAATTGTTTGATCTGCATATAATTGTGTAGTTTTATCAGAAACCTCCTTGTCTAACTGGTAACGCTTCTGGCGAAAATCATCACGAATACGCTGTTCCTCCAGCATTAAATCATAAGCTGGCTGGCTCATCGTCATCTGTAATATCTGATTTGTTGCACCTTGGCTTAATTTTGAAGTTTTTTGCATGACCTCAAAATTTTGATCATCAAATTTTTTACGCAGCTCTTTATACTTTATCTCTTTTTCAAGCTCGGCATTTTTAAGTAACTGTGCGCGAATTTCAGATGAATGTGCTTGAATACTTTTTTGGCGCACATTTAAATGCTGTCCTTGTAACCCAAGCAGCTCCTGCTCGAATGAGGCGAGCTTACGCTCAGATGCTGTTAACCCTTCAGTTTCCATTAGTTGCGCATGTAATGCTGCACCTTGTTGTAGGAGCTGTTCTATGCGTTGTTTTCCTTCGTCAATAACAGAGCTACCACCTGTTTTTTTCGGCGTAGAAAACAATTTATCCAACCCTTTAAGGGCTTGTTCATATTCATTCGCTGAGATAGTTCCTTTATCTAGCATTTCTTTAAATTGCCTTTGCCTTTCAATACGTTCTTTTTGCTGATCAGTTCCCGCAGAAAATGCCGCATTAAAGTTAATCTGAAGCTTTAAGTTGTCAGTTAAACTTTTTTGTTGCTCAAATTGTTCCTTTTGTCGCTCTTCTTGTTCCTGTTTTAGCTTGTTGGTTAGTAGGTTTTTAGCGGCTACGTACATTCCGAGAAATGGATCTTTATCGCCCATATCTAAATTGCGTACTGTCATTTGCAATCCAGCATAAGCCTTGTTTAAATCTTTAATTCTTTCTATGTGTTGATCTGCAAATTCTTTGGTACTCTTGTTATATTCGCTTTCTGCCGCTGTTGCTGCTAGTCTGGCCGCACTAGCAGCCTCTTGTTTTTTCCCCTCCCGCTCTAGTCTTGCTATCCTTTCCATGATTTGAGCATCAATAATATGCCCTGCGTCAATTGCCTTTTGCAGCCCTTCAACTGGTCGCTCGCCTAATGCTACTAACCTAGAGATCAGTTCATCTACGTTACCACCTGATTTTTCCATCTGAACGCCAAGCTCAGAAACTTGCTGTAATAAATCGCCAGAAAAACCCGCAGAAGCGGCGGCGGCAACTGATTTATAGGCTTCAGCGGTACCACCCAATTCATTAGCGAGGTTACGCAGATCATAAGCCGTTGTTGTTAGCCCCAATCCACCTTTTTGCAATGCAGCATTAAAGGCCTTTTGGCGCTCTTCGGCTTGCTGATACTGGGAATAAAGATAAGTGAAGGCGCCTGCTGATGCCATGATCCCAATACCAACCGCACCGCCCATCATTCCCCATGCGCTTTTAAACAGACTTGCACTGCTGGCTGCTGCACGTTGCGAAAAGGTAAGCTCTTTACTTGCTTCTGTGAGTTGATTCGTTGCCGAGACCAATCCTTTTTTACCGTCAGCCTCATATTTATCCGCCGCTATTATGTCCTTTGTTGCACTCGCCATTCGCCGTTTAGCCTCAGCTTCGGCAATATTAGCTTCACGGATAACGCGGGCATTTTTTGCATGATCTTCCGCATAGCTGACCGAAATGCCATGCTGTTTATTAACCTCCACCTGCTTTTCTAAAAACTCATCAAGCGCAAATGCTTGCTCCCGCCGAGCAATAGCTTCTTCTCGCATTTTATTCGCCAAATTAAGCTTTTCTTGCGCGCTTTTCCTGTCCGCTTGCGCGCCTTCAATTTGCGCACGAGATAAATTCATTGCTTCGCGCGCAGCTTCTTGCGCGACTCGCTGTTGTTCTACGAGCGAGAATTTAACGTTATTCACATTCTCTAAAGAGCGCTCAAGTGCAGGAATAAAGCCACCAATTAAGCTGCTGGTTGCTACATTAGAGCCTGCCGAAACATTGGTTAATGCTGTACGTAATTGAGCGAATCCCATTTGAGAGTGACGTGCTAATTGACCGGAAGCAGAGAGATCTGCCCCTGCTTTTCGCGCATTCGCTGAAACTTCCAGTAATTTACTGGCGGTCTGCCCTGCATCTTTAGAGGCAGCTTGTGCAAACTTTTTCGATTCTTTACTGGCAGAATCGTAGGCATCAAAAACTTGAGATTTAAAAGAGGCTGCGTTGAGGTGTAACGCAACCGCTAAACTTGCAACGTCAGCCATTTATTGCCCTCATTACATCATGACACTGCGATTCAATATCAGTGCGAACACTCGCTATTGATGCAGTCGTTTGTTGGGTTTTGGTGGTATTTTCTTGCTCAGGCATAAAAAATGCCTGCCAGTGGGTGATGATGTCGGCAGGCAATTGAGCAATTTTTCTCGGATCTGGCTCACCCCATCGATCAGCCAATTGGAAAATAAACTTAAGATAGGGTGAGTTGGTTAGTTTTTTTGCGCTTCCTCTACGGAGCCATAACTAAATTTTTGCACGAATGACATTGCTGACAGCAAAGTCGGCGTGTCGTGCGCCTGAATAAGTTCATCTGCTGTAGGCAGATCTTCACCCGGAATAGGCCGTCCATCTTTATCACAAATAGCCTTTAAGATAAGTTTGGCACCCGCTTTACTCGCATCAGAACTGAACCCCGTTTTCTGAGCTTCTTGTAAATCATGCTCATACTCATCAAGTTCAGCGATAGTCAAACGACGAATAAAGACATTTACCCCTAAAATAGGATGTTCTTCAACATATGGGGACGCTTTCAACAATGAAGCTTTCAAGGACATTATTTTGTACCTCCTGATGCAACTACACCCCAAGTTAGGTTGTTTTGTTTGCCTTTAACTGAGATCTGGATAACTTCACTTGCTGGCGCACTAATATCTGCCATCTCCCAACCTGATAACGCTAAGATCATCGTTGCGGTACGTTTATTGGGAAGTTCAATGAAGAACTGCACCGTTTCACGCGCCTGTGCCGCATTCAAAAAAGCCGCAAAATCTGCATTTTCAGGATCATCGATAAAGCCCAGTGTTTTTTCAGGGCCTTCTGGCATATCAGAAATAAACTGCTTGTTTTTATCAATTAGCGTGGTGCAATCCACAAAGCTACCCGTTAGACCTGTGGCACCAATAGCTTTGCAGTTTTCTAGCGGCTTTAAAGCGGTAGGTAAATCACCCACCTTACCCCATTTAACAATGGTTCCTGCTGGAAGCATGGCGTATTCTGGCGACGTTTTATTGGCCATAATTTTTACTCCAAATAAATGAATTAACGATAATTTTCGATGCTGGCGCGTATCTCAGCGGCTAGCGTGTTTAAAATAAACTGGCGATTGTAGTCCAATGCTGGACGGATGAAGGGATTAGGGATTTGTTTTACGGTACCAAACTCTTGCGCTTTGGCTTTCATTGCATGGGCTTTACTTGGGCCTACACGGACAGTCATGACAGAGAGCGTTTTTTGGTCTTTCATACGGCTCGTTGTGCGGATCTTGATACTGTCGCGCATGTGCTCTGATTCGCTGGTTACATCATAGCCTGCGTGTTGTTTCATATCCTCCAGCACAGGTGCCATCGCTTCACGCCCAGCTTGCCGTAGCGCTTTTGTTGTTATGTCCTCCCCTAAACGGTTTAACTCATACTCCAATTCTTTGAGGCCTTTTATCTCAACTGTTACCCTCATTCAGCCCCCTCTGGATAAGTGATAATAAAATCACGCATCACACGCCAAATAACCCGTTTATCCGTCTGCTCTTCTCGGTTTTGCATGAAATTACCTCGCTGAACTGTTTGAACGGGATAACGGCCAATATGGCCATGGGTGATGTTTTCCCATGCACTACACACAACTTTTTCAAGCTTTAATGCTTTGGCATAATCATTAGGGATCTGAAAGGTGATTTGAAATCGCGCTTGAACTAGTGAGGTTTTAGCTAGACCGGTTATCATTTTTGGGTCACTTATTTTCTGATAAGTCACCCCTTCGAGTACATTTGATGGCAGCATCACAGGATAAGCATTTAACCCCGTCAGTCGCTCTAAGTCTGCCTTGATATCAGTTTCTATCATGTCGACTGTCGACCTCCGCAGTTATAATTAAACGGTCTGGCTGGTTTCTATCTAATGCACGTACCGTGAAATTGCGCTTTTGATAAGCAATCACCCATTCCTCGTTGATATCGCTACGAGGTCGAATGGTGAAATGGTAGGTTTCAATAACTTGCTGTTGGTCTGCGGTTCGAATTTTACGATTAGACATCGCCTCCGCTTTAGCCCATACATCAGTGACTTTTACTAACTCTGTTTTAGATTCACCAAAATCGTCTCTGACTTCTTCAGGTCGTAATAACGCAATACGTTTATTGAGTTCGCCAGCTTTCATTCGGTCACCTAAAGATTAAAGATTAATGAAGCGGTAAGGCTCAAGTAATGCTTTGAACCCAGCGGACATTGCCGTCGTTTCCCTGCTTTCATAAAAGTGACCTACCGCAAGCATAATGGCCAATTCAATATCATCAGATATCAACAAACCATCGGGATCAGTTTCGGGGATATCTTTATCATAAAGCGTTCTATTGATGTAATTCTCAGCCCGCTTTTTGGCAGCTAATGCGTACGTCATCAATAAGTCATCTTCTGCTGTATTATCCTCGTCAATGCGGCACTGGGCTTTAAGCTTTTCAATTGTTGGAAATGGCATAAGTCCCCCTTAAAACCTGCGACCATTCCAGATCGCAGGTACAAAAAAACCGCAATTAAGCGGCGCTTGGTTAACTGAGCGTTATTTAAAACTATTTTGTTGCAGCTTTACCCACCAGCGCTTTGATTGCAGAGGTATCTTCAAGCACACAGTCGAAGCGGTGGAAGGCTAAGAATGCAGTTTGGTCATATTCAGCATAACGCTCAACCAAACGTTTCAGGGTCATGTACGTCACGCGACGCAAAATAAAGCGGTCAAAGTCACCACAGAAGATGAATTTTTTACCCGCTTCCATTTTATCAATAGCCTGATCAACTACATATTGCATACCCAAGATAGTCGAAGGAGCAACACCCGCAATCGATGGTAGCCATAGTGGGCGTTTTTGTGCATCCTCCATTTCTTTCAGATTTTTTAATGTGTCATCGTTGAACGCTAAACGGAACTTAGGCCCGTTACGATAAGCAGGATCAAGCGCATGAGCTAATGCGTTGATGTCTTTCCAGCCAAATGCCGCTGATACATCAACTGTACCTGTAACAGACGTATCCAGCCCCTTAGGCTGTAACGGAGTTCCCGCGCCCGTACCTTTGACTAAATACTTCGCTTCGCCGCGACCAATTCGCTGAGCAATACGGCTGCCTAAATATGCCTCAATGTTCACGCCACTATCTTGAAGTAATTCGTTAGATACGCGAATGATTTTAGAAGAAAGCTTTTTCGCACCTAAAATTGCGGTACCAAACTCAACATCCTGTTCGCTTGCTGCTGTGTTTTCACCCAATAATTCACCTTCTTCCTCAGTACCATCCGAAGTGGACCACGTGATATCTTGGCCGTTTGAAGTGTTTAAGATTTGAGCAACACTGGCAATACCACCATACGCTTTCATCTGATCAATAATTTTATTCAGCATTTGAGTTGGTATCGTGTAACCCCCTTTTTCATCAGGGGAAGTACCTTGAGCTCGTAGCTCTTTCAGCGCTTGACGTTCTTCTATTGTCAATTCGCCAAAGCCACTGCGCACAAAACGGTCAAAGGCTAAATTACGACGTTCAATTTTTGCCGCCTCTGGATCATTAGCGGGGTTATTGCGCTGCTCTTGCTCGTTATCGTCAACAAACTCTTGGTCTAACGAACGAAGTTGCTCTTCGCGCTTAATCTGCTCATCCAATTTTTCCAGCTCAGTATTAGCCTTGTTCCATTCAGTACGCTGCTCTTCCGTCATCATGCCTTCACCCACTTTTTCATGGATTGCACGCATTTCTGTCGCGATAGTGTTACGCTTTTGTTTTAAATCATGAAGCTTCATAGTCATAGAATTACCTTATGCATTGAGTAAAGTTAAAAGGCGCTCACGCGCTAATTTTTGATTGATTGCTTTTTGCAGATCACCGCTGTCTCTAGCCTCTTTCCACGCCTTCATTGATCTGACTGCTGCACCTGCTTCTTGATAAGCGGGATACGTAACGGGACTAACATCAAATAAACGTGAAACTTTGTGGATTTCACGAATAATCATCCCTTCATCGTCCTGATACCAATCCTCGCCATCACGCGCAACTCTAAAAGCAAATGAGCTTTGATTGATATCGCCTCGCTGCATGGGGGCGAGCACTAAATCACGGATAGTTTGTGTTTCAGGCGCGGTAATGTCATAGACCAAGCCTCGCTCACTAACGCTTAATGAAAGTGTACCCGCTGCGGTTCTCCCTAAAATGTAGTTAGGATCATGATTGAATAACCCTCGAACATCATCGTTAAGTACACCATCGAAAGCGCCCGGCTTAATGATTTCTTTAAACCCGTACATCAACTCAGAACGTGAATCAAAGACAGAGCCCAACCCAATGATATGAGTGGGTTTACTATCTTCCCCCAGTTCCGCCCTAACCTCGCCAACATAGCAGCGTGTTTCTTGATTACTGCTCATCATTATCTCCTTTGGGGTTTTCTGTTTTGCTACCCACCGGCTGAGCAGCGTTAACGCTAACTAACATTTCGTCCAATCCATCCACTGGGTTCATATCTTCAAAAGCACGCACTTCATTTCTGCTCATCCAGCCATCCGTAATGCCGTAGTGATAAAACTCAGCGCGCTCTTTCGCGGTACCACGCAATAACCCTGCAAGATTAAATCGAACATAGAAACCTGCGCGACGCTCTTGTCGCGTAAATAAACGTCGATTTAATTCCTGTTCCCAGTTCACTGTCCACGGCATGATTGTATGCCGAACGAACTGAATCGCTTGCTCTGAAATGTTAGAGAAAGTGGCTTTTTCGAGGTCATTTATCATGTGGGCTGGCACATTAAAGATACCCGCTATCATTGAGCGATTGAGTTTCAGCATATCAATGAGTTGAGCATCAACGGGAGAGACCGTTAATGCTTTATAGTCAAGATCTGCGGGTAAAAGCATGGTTTTGTTTTCTTGACTACGAAGCAGCGCTGTTGCCTTTTGCCACATATCTTTTAAGCGCGCCCAGCTATCTTTATTTAACTCCCCTTTAACGGATAAAATTCCCGCAGGTCTGGCATTTCCGCCAAAAAACGAACTGGTGTATTTCTGACCGCTCATGCCCATACCAATGGTTTCCGCATGCTGAGCAATAGGACTTAATCCCATGCGTTGGTTGTTACCCAAGGCGCGAATATGGATCATGTCGTCAGGGCTGATCGCAAAATTACCAAGTTCATTATAAACACCGTAGGTATAGCGCCCTCCCGTATTGAGCAGCGTGGTTTCCCAAGGCATACACGCCTCAAGGTTGGTGACTTCGCCTTTACGGTTACGTACAACCTGTGTGTAACCATTCCCCCAGCCTAAAATATGGCGATGTTTCGTTTCACGCCATTTATAGCTTGTTTGCCACTCATTTGGCTCATCATGAACCAAATAAAATAAGGGATGATCACGCGCCGCCTCAACCTTACCTCCCGACTTACGCATCACATGCAACGGCATTTGAGCAATTGAGGAGGAAAGGACATAAATACAGGCGTAAACAGCGCCTAATTTCATCGATGTTTCAGGGCTTACATGCACATCTGCCGTAAATATACTGTCGGTATCGATAGAGTCGGCAGTAATCGGTACTGAGGGGTTTTCAATATTTGTGAGTTCATCATCACGAAAAAGCGCATTAAGAAGCACGTTTCCCCCTCATTGCCGCCACTAATGCATAAACCACCAGCGTTGAACCACCGATCATCAATGTATTGGGGAGCCCATAATTTAGATAACAGCCTGCCATCACCGCCCCAAAACCAACTAAGGCAGTGATATCGAGAAATAAATTTTTCATAGGAATAATAAATCTTCGTCTGGGTTGAGTGAGGAAAGGAAATCGCTATCTTCATGCAGCATCGCCCGACCAACAGCCATAATAAGCGCGACTGCACCGTCAATTTTATTTTCGTTTTGTTCTTTTATAGGTCTAACGACATCATCGTTACCCGGTAAATATTTACCCACCACATTCCCCATACACCATGTCATGATGGGGTTGCCATCATGATGAAAGCGCCCTGAAGCAATCGCGGCTTCAAGTTCTTTCATCGGGTCAGACATATTCGTGTAGTTTTGAACAATGGTGATAGGGTTTAATCCCTCATCAGCCAGTTGGTGAGATAAGTTTGTTGCGCCGTGCGGATCAATTGGGCTTTCATCAATCGGGTTATTCAAATTATCTGCCTTGGCATCTTCTAAAATAACGCGATAATCAATTTCGGCACCGTCTGTTAACTTCAGATGCTTAGTTTCAACCCACTTTCTAAAGCGTTCTGCGGTTCGTTGATTCTCAATATCTGAGCTAAAAACAGCATCATAAGGCACATAAAAGCTCGGAGAGATACAGTAATAATGCCGCCTGCCGTCAATTTCGCGAGTGAATAGTTTAACTCGTGAGTTCATATCCAGTTTTCTGGCCAGATCGAGTGCCTGAACACAAGATTGCCCTTCAAACATTTCTAATGTCAGGGTTTTATCTTCACACTCGCGCCAACTCAACATATTGAAATACGCTGAACGCGCTGAAACCCAGATATTTAAATGCTTGGTTTTGAAAATGCTAGCCAGCCGAGGATTATTTTTTGCTCTGTTTTGCTGGCTAATCAGAAAATCACTGTAAACCGAAACACCCATATTTGGGTTAGCCTTCTTTAGTGTGTTAGGATCCGTCCAATCGTCTCCATCATCTACAGTATAAATAACACCGAATAATTCATCATTCGGTACTGTGCCATTCAACATCTCAATCACTTCGCGGCGCTTATCATAGCAAGGCCCTTCGATGTTATAACCTGCTGTGGTAATAGCCCACATCAACGGCTGCCGTCTTGCCCCCATCCCCGTTAACATGGTTGTATAAAGTGAATCCGTATCATGTTCGTGATACTCATCAACAATGGCGCAATGTGGCGATTGACCATCCCCCGGATCACCGATAAGTGGCTCAAACCGCGCACCATCTTCAGGTCGGTTCATATTTTTGGCATTGACCTCGATACCAAACGCTTCCGTGAGCAACGGTGTACGCTTACACATTAGTTTTGCAGGTCTAAACACCTCCCACGCTTGCTTTTCAGTTGTTGCACCTGAATAAATCTCAGCTCCAAATTCGTTATCACATGTAAAACAATACAATGCGACCCCCGCAGAGATGGCCGACTTCCCGTTTTTACGGGGGATCTCTGTGTAAACTTCACGAAATCGTCTAAGTTTCGTACCTTTTTGCACCCACCCAAATGCACAACAGACGATAAAAAGCTGCCACGGTTCGAGTGTAATTGGCATGCGCTTAAACGCCCATTCCCCCTTGGTGTGTGGTAATAACTGAATAAACTTAGCGGCTTGCTCTGCTAAGTCTTTATCAAATCGATAGCGGAATTTACGCCCTTTCTCTTGGGCCATATCATCAATGTGTCGTTGGCAAGCATCAATGACATACTGACACGCCACAATCTTGCCGCGCACTACATCACGCGCATATTGATTTGCTGCATTGACGTTCGGGTAAGATTTACGGCTCATGATGAAATGATCCTCATAAAGGGGTTATCTTGTTTCTTTTGCCCCGCCATACCAATTAACCGCTGGCGACTGCTCGGATCTAAACCCAACATTGCGCCAGTACGATCCATTTCGCTTTCCTGCTCTTTTTTTGTCGTTAAGTCAGGGTTTTTTATTGGCCCACCCGTCGCACCTATTAAGCGAGTTCCATCTCGCATGATTGCAATAACTGCATTGCGCCAAATATGGTAGGCCACACACCAGCGCTCAAGCACCGCAAGGTCTGTAATGCATAAAATACCTTGTCCACAGAGCTCTTTTATCGTGAGCTCCCACATGACAATGGCTAGCTCTAACTCGTTCTCAGTGAACCAATCGGGTGGCGCCACACCTTTTAGTGGCGTGAATACCGGTTCATCTTTATTTAATGCACGTTTTCCCGGATTGCCGGCCAATTCTTTTCTGGCCGTAGGCTTCGGGCGACGACCAGATTTGCCCGGAGTGCCAGCCATAAAAAAACCTCCAAATAACTCAGGATCCGATACATAAGTTAGGCTAAACAATCAGCCAGTTTTAATTTCATTTTTCGCGGGTATAAAAATTCACCTGAAGCGGCAGTCCTAGAGGGCGAGAGTGGTAGGGATTTTACCCGCCCCTCTCTTTAGATGATAATAATTATCATTTAGTTTAAAATTTAAATATAACAATCACTTACGAAGTCGTTCTGTTGCCGTCTTTCTTTTATGGCAAGGCCAGCATAGTGATTGCAAGTTACTATCATCATCAGTACCACCATGTGCTTTGGGTATGATGTGGTCGACAGTCTTGGCTTCTACAGCTCGAGGTAGGCAGTTTTGGCAAAGGTGTTTATCACGCTGAAGAATGCGAGGTCGTATCTTATCCCACTTGTAACCGTACCCTCGTTCATGCCTGCTCTTGCCGGGCTGGTGGTTCTTCCATCCTGTACTTATATGATCTTGGCAATACCCGCTTCGGTCTGTAGTTGTTTTGTTACATCCGTGTTTGCGGCATGCTCGGGGAATACGTGGCGGCATTGCTCACCTCTGAATAATTTGTGGCTTTCATAACATGCGCGACAAAGTACCACCGCGACACAGATCCTCTGCAATCATCCGCTTGATGGTTTCCGCTAGCGATTTCTCTTGCTGCTCCATAGTTTGCTTTAAGCTGATGATAGACATGTTATTAATGCTTTCTTTGCATCGCGCATCTTCAAGCTGCTTATTTAGCTGGGTAATTTGACGCTGTAGGCCAGATAGGTGTTGCGCTGTTGATTGCTCACTGGAAGCTGACGAGCATTGAGTATGGGTTAGTTGTGATTGAAGCTCATCAAATCGAGCCTCTACTTGTTGCTTAAACTTTTCGAATGCTGACTGCTCACGGGAGATGGTCTTACTTGTTTCAGCAATTTCAGCGGAAGATTTAAGGAGCATCTCAGCAGATACTTGTTCGCGATTATCATTAATGCCTGTGGTTATTTCAAACCGTGCTTGCTCTGCGCCTTTTTTGGCACCTTCTTTTACTGCTTGTAGCATCACCTTCTCTAGTGTGGCCTTTTCAATACACGCTTCATTTATGTAAGCGACACCAGAAGAAACTGTAAACACCGGTTCTAAGCATCCTTTACCAAAATCCATTGTGAAGCCCTGCTTAGCTGGTTGCTTCAGACCAGTGCTAACCATTAGACCTTCAATACGTTTTAGTTGCGTTTCCAGCTTATCTAAGTCTGTTGTATCAACTGATATCTTTATGTGCATAGTGGCTATTTCTTTTTTATCTGACATGACTGTCTCCATAAATGAAAAAGCCACCAGCGGTTAACTGATGGCTATTTGGAATATTATTCTAACTGTTTGCGAGGTGAGTGATTAAACCCCCGTAAATTTTAAGACCTAAAACTATTCGCTAAATATAAAACTCTATCAATGCTACTCAATGAATAGCATTTGTAGAATTAAATAAAATAATCTATAGCTTATTTATACCTTTCATTACTCGCGTGTATTCATTTCCGAGTGAATCCGCATACTCATTTGAATGCTTTACTGAATCACCGACAGCATCAGCAAAACGATATGCTTTAACGAGAAGCTCCACGTCCTTCTCAGTTCCTCTTTTTTTTAATTCAGGCTCTATTTCTCTCAGTATCTGAAGTGCTAATGTAGATACCTTATACAAATCCCTGTAGATAACATCAGTTTTTCTTCTAAAAAGAAATAAATCTTCCAAAACAGACCTTTTAGATACCATTATTCACCCTCTTCATTTCAATCTCTCGAATGGCTTTCTTATCTAAATTGCACTTTGCGATTGAATTCATAGCGTCAATAAGTAATTTCGGCATATCGCCCCAATCCATTTTTTCTGGAATATCAGGCTGAGGACAATCAGCGGTTAACTGAGGGGGCAATGGAACTGGCTGAACGGGAATCAATTTCTCTTTTGTAGTTCCGCAGCCTGTTAGTAACATCATCAGGCACAGCAGTATTAGCGCACTCATTGTCTTTGAGCACTGTTTTGATAACAGTCTTAACTTTGACATGTTCTGAGTCCTCTAATTGCTTTGCTTTGATGTTGTCGAATGAGACTTGATAGTGAAGAGTAATTGCTGATTGAGTTACTTTGTTCAGTAGCTGACTTGTCGATAGTTCGCTGTTTAGCGATTTGTTTTCACTTGTTAGCTTCTGATTTTCAGTAATAGTCCAATTAAGGACACCGCCGAGGATCATCACACCAACTAATGTAAAAACTTGCATTTTCCAGTTCACAACAAGCTCCACGCTTTTTCGAACGTAGCCTCATCATAGGGTTGATAACCTAGCTCAACACTGACTATTGCCGTTGCTAATGCAATGCCTGTTTTCTTATCGCTAGTATTGATGTGATCATTGATTCCGACACCGATAGACGCAGCGGCACGATTAATATAACCGGAAGTATTGTTTTCAATGGGTGGGGCATACTTGTTAATAATTGCTGATACAGAATTCAGTCCGTATTTACGCTGGTAGGTTTGCAGTAATTTATAGATAGCGCGAATACCGTACTCGGCAGAGACAAAGCGACAGAAACGAGATTCAATATTTGGGTCGTGCGGCAATTGCCCCTGCCATTTATTCGCTGGATTATAATCAATATTGCCAGGGTTATTGTTACGCTCACCACGTGCGATTTTTCGTTGCTGATTATTCATATAGCCGCCTTAACGAAGAAAAGGCCGCTTAATAAGCAGCCAGAGTGATTTTAGTTTTTCGAAGAAATGACGGATAACAACAACTGACATGATGTTTCCACCCGCCGAGAAGATCACCAGAAACATAACACCGTTAAATAAGACATCCGATGGGGCTGATACTCTGTCACCAACGGTTGTTTCATAGACTTTATAGATCCAGCAAATAAATAACGCTGTACCCACAATAGAATCACGAAACTTTTTATAGCGACAAAGAAACACCGTGATTGCTGAGCCTGTCATAAACAGTATGTCAGTAGCACCGAGTGGATTCTGTTTACACCAGCTAATGATGTCATTACCAAATAAGAGAAGGTTTTCCATTAGGAGCCTCCTTTATTGCGCCAGTCTTTTATCGCTTGAGTGATGGTGCTGAAGTTCTTATCTATCGATGTCATGATCCGGCTAAATAGCTTTCTCAAATTATCCTTGTTTGCCATTAAGACGAGAACGGGGATCAATAGTGCTGAAATAGCAATCGCCGTTATCTTAGGGCTAATATCCCAATTCCATATCTGTGCAATAACATCGGATGCTTCTTTAGCGATTAATATCCCTGCACCAAGCGCAAGAATAAAATGCAATATTTTTCGCCGGTTATTGTCTTTTGATGCAATAACGGAAGCTGAGGCACCAATAATCGCCCCAAGAACTACACCATAGTCGGCACCCACAAGGAGACCGCCCATAGCGCCACCGCCAGCAGCACCGAGGGTGATACCTAATGATGTGCTCATTTGTGTTTCTCTTAGTTAATAGATAGCCCACCGCAAAATTGCAGTAATTAAACATGTTGAGTGTGATTTGCGGGGGCTGTATACGAAAAGGCCGCACTAGGCGACCTCTTGAATGTGACTTACTTCTCAGAAATTAGGTTATATAAATAAAATTCATAATATCGCTTGCAATTGGTCGCGTTCGCGACCATAATATATTCATCGGGTAGGCAATAAGGCAAACCCAACTCAACTAAGTGAGAATATTATGACTACTATCTACATCATCAAAGAAACTCAAAACGTTAATTCAGACCGCGAAGGCATCAAATTCGAGGGTGAAACGCTAACTCAGGCGAAACGCTTTGCATCACGCAATCAATCATTCCAAGGCACAACGCTTAAAATAGAACATGAAAATGGCGCTTTAATTGCTTTTAAAGAATCAGGCAAGTCTTGGGTTAACGCATAATATTTAGGGGCTATACGCCCCTTTCACTATAGGTATCAACATGACTAATTTAGAACTCAAGCAGCTTCGCCAGCTGTTGTTCCTTTCCCAGTCCGAAGCAGCAGAGCATATAGCAAAAGCTGAAACAAGAACGTGGCAACGGTGGGAAAAAGGCGATCGCTCCATTCCGTCTGATATTGTAGAGCAAATGCAAATGCTCGCGTTGACTCGCACTGAACTGCTTAGCGTTGAGCCTGACCTTTCACACTATAATTACCAGTATTTCGATTCTTTAGATGAGTATGGAAAGGCTTCTGGTGTTCGTAGTGTTATTAAATGGAGGCTATCACAGTCTATAGCTGCAAGCTTGCTTGCAGAAGCAACGGCTGACAATTGGCGTCAAAGTGAAATAATTAATGATGAAGACTGATAGAACAGGCCAAAAGTTCGGCAAACTTACAATAATAAAAGATTCCCCTAATTCTCAGATTCTATGCCGCTGTGATTGCGGCGTAGAAGAACTGTTTCCCCGAACAATAACAAAACCGACCTACAAGGGTCGATTGATGTGCAGCTATTGCAAGGGTGGCATCTGTGAAGTATGCGGATCTAGAATAAAATATAAATCG
The DNA here is from genome assembly GCF_033676985.1 of Providencia sp. PROV236. NCBI lineage: Bacteria > Pseudomonadati > Pseudomonadota > Gammaproteobacteria > Enterobacterales > Morganellaceae > Providencia > Providencia sp. PROV236. The sequence goes on from NZ_CP096297.1 coordinate 2,667,616, forward strand.
GGTCGAATCTCTGCTACTTGCAGCGAAAAATGTGCAAAAATCAGGAATAGTGAAAAAGAGAAAAAGCGCTATCACTCAATCAAACATACTGAAGAATTTAAAAACACTCGCGCATCATATTTAACTAAACTAAGAGATAGACTAAATAGCGACCCCGCTTTGCTTTCAGTTTTCAGAGAAAGAGCTAGATTGACTCTAAAAAAATGCAGGTCATCTGAGTCTCAAATCAAAAAAGAGCACTTTAATGCAAAGAAACGTTGGCAGCAGATTAAAAATGATAGCGCTCTACATGAGCAATCAATCTTATACTCTAGAAAACAATACGACACATACACTGATGATGATTACAAGCGCATTTTCAAAAGAGAGAGAACTCACACAAGAAAGCGTAAATCACGCAGTTGTTCAGAATAGCCGAGTATGTGAACTATCCGGAAATTCCGGAGGGTTCACATGTAAAAATTAGTCACAAGTTGATGGGCACTTCTATCTCTAACTTGGTTTGCTCAAAGCGGTCTGTTTCTAGCTCAACACCAATAACACGACGATTAAGTTTTAATGCTGCTTTTATTGTTGCGCCAGACCCCATGAAGAAATCAGCGACAATATCACCCTCACGGCTACTACTATTGATAATGTGTTCCATCATCGCCGCAGGCTTTTCACATGGATGTTTGCCGGGGTAATACTGCACTGGTGGATATGTCCACACATCGGTATAAGGAACATCAACAGTAACAGAGAAAGGACGGCGTAATAATTGATATTGTTCTGCTAACTCATGATATTCACGCCTTAGCGCATTTTGCTCACTCGCTAGATCGGCATGCTCTCGGCTTAGTGGGTTATGACTTAACTTCTCCTCAGCTACGCGCCTGAACAACTCTTGCAACTTCAAATAATCTGTTTCGCTTGGTAGCTGCCACTGGCTATAACCAAACCAATGGGAGGCCATTTGCTTCCCCGTTGCTTTGTGGATTTCTTTTGCTGTTATTCCCAGCGTATCACGAGCTTGTTTGAAATATTCAATCAGTGGCTTAAGCACGTTTTCTTTAAGTTCACGACGTTGTTGCAGATATTCACTACCTTTCCCCCTGTAAGGGCTTTGGTAGTGTTCTGCAAATATAATGCGTTCCGTGCTTGGAAAAAAACTACGCAGATCAGCTTTGCACGCTCTTCGCCATGGCCCAGATGGTTTAGCCCAGATGATATGATTTAAAACGTTAAACCGTTCACGCACTAATATTTCAGTATCAGCTGCAAGCTTTGACCCACAAAACATATATAAGCTACCGTTAGGCTTCAAGACTCGCCAAAACTCCGCCAGCATTTCATCAAGCCATAATAGATAAGACGTGACATTTTCCCACTGATTGTCCCAACTACAGGCCTTTACTTGGAAGTATGGCGGGTCAGTTGCGATTAAATCAATACAGTTGTCGGGAAGTGTTTTTATATAGCTGAGTGAGTCATCATTGACTAAATTGACACTGTTTAAATTTACAGTATTTTTCATAGATCAGGGAAACCTTTTTTGATAAGCTTCACTTGCTTTGTGCACATAAGCAGTGGGCTTTAGTTTGTCCGTGATCCTTATCTCAACGGGCGAATGGCTGGTAGGGTGCTACCAACACCCACCAGCCGCCCATTTTCACAGTGCTAGATATTTTGATATGTACTTTCTTTGATGTTTTCTTTGATTAATCCAGCCATTGCTAATTGTGTCAGTATTAATCGGCAGCATGAATCTGTTAGATTACTAAGCCATGCGATTTCACCTACTGTAGCTGGTTCATCTGTAACTGTATTAAATACAAGCGTTGCCTTTTCTGTCATATCACACTGCTTTAACATGATATTTTTAAACCTCTGGTCAGTTATTGTGCATAACTACACATGTAACTCTGACCAAACGTAACAGCAAGTTCTATTTGCTTATAAAGCAAAAAACCCCGCACAAATGGCGAGGTTTCATTCTATAAGTTAGGTGACAACGTATTCACTCTTATCACAATAACATCGAATTTGCGTAGCGCACTAATACTTTTTTACTATCTAGCACTTTTACTTTATCAATAACCTCAGAATCCATTTCTAGGGTTACCCCCAGCATAGCTAGACAACCATCAACAAAGCCCTCTGCGACTTGCATCATTTGCCTAATCCGCCCTTCACTCATTTTCCATTCTTTGGCAATACTTCGCTTAGATACGCCGTAAAGGTAATGTAGCACTATCAAATCTAATTCTTCTTCTTTTCGAACCTGTCTCAGCTTAGCGATAAACTGTCGATGGTTATTCCATCATCATCGCTGCATGATTCCCTTGATGGCTCTTTGTTTGCAATTAAACCTTTAAAACCTGCTGCAATATGGGAATAATCAACACCCGGATTATCACTCGCCCAGCCAGCCCACTTTTCTAATACTAACTGAATATCTCTCATGCAAAAAATCTCCTGCGTTCCGCACAACGCATTAACCAAACACGCCAAGACCGAATAGCCGATCAAAGCACTGACGATGAAAATCTAATTGATAGCCGTATTTTTGTTCCCACTTGACCGGATCCCTATGTAGTTCGTCGTGATGACCGCGACATAGGGGTATCACATACCAATCGTGGGCCTTAGTACCCATTCCGCTCAGGCCATATCCGACAATATGATGTGCATCATCGGCAGGGTTACCACACACGCAGCAAGGCAGTTTTTTAATAATTTGAAGCAGGTTTTTATTTTCCCATCGATACCGCTTAGGATTTTTTAAATACAGTGCTGGTGGATCGGGGTCTACTTGCAGCGGCAGTAACGCCTTAGTTTTCTCTATAGCTATTTCACTCGGCGTATAGATAGGACCATCATGTGACGGAGTAATGCCAATACCTAAAAGTCGCTTTAATATTTCATCAGGTAATAAATGCGAAATTTGATGCTGAACAGTCCATGTGAACAAGTCACCCAACGATAGAGGGGTGCCTTTCGGGTAACATAATCCCTCACCGACTGCCCACAGTATATTTTGATAGTAATTATCCTTCGCTATTGATGACGCATTATAAAGCGCGGGATTTTCACGTAATTGATTGTCATGTGACCAACAAGTGCGAACATAATGATTACCGTTCTTCGTTATTGTTAGTTCGTGATGATGATAGTCATCGTTATCATCACGAATTTGGCAATAATTAACGTTCTGTTTAATACGCCCTTTTAATGCCTCGATTCCACCAGTTTTAGCAAATACATCTCTATTTCTAAAAAATGGAAACAATCGCTTATCATCAAGTAAAGCTTGTTTATGTGTGACCTTGCCTGATTTGTTCGATTCACTCGAAGCGGGTGTTATCTGCATTAAGCCGTTAAAGTCAGCCAATTGATTTACACCAGGCTTAAACATCACAATTCCCATATCAGGCACAATAGTCGCAGGGAGGATCCAGCCGTTTGTCATGCAACCTCCCCGTTGTAGTGATTTATTGTGATTTCAAAGCGCCCGCCCTTCACGACCTCACACCACCTCATGTCAACATGTTTAACTTGTTCGTCATCATTCCAGACGTTAGCGTAAGTCAATGCATCAAATGGCGCTTTAAGGTAATTATCAATATCTCTCCTGTGCCGTGTAGGTGGGTACATTTTCACAATAACTGAAACATCACCCACTATTGCGGTTGGCTTTTTTCTTAATTGTTCATATACCGCCGCTATTGCATTAGCGCGGAACTTGCGCCCCTTGTCACTAATGATCATAGTGCCACGAACAGTTCGCCAGCATGCATTAACGCTAGGAGGAAAAGGTAATATGAAACTTAAAGATCCAGACATATTTGCCCACCTCCCATAACAGCTTCCAAATGAAGCCCTTTCGATGACTTGAATTTTAAATAATGCGCCTGACGATGCACTTTCACTTGCTCAATTTCAGAGAAAACATATCTACGCCCAAATCCAAACTCTTGGCTCTCACAAATGGGACAGTAATCAATAGATGAAAAGCCGCCAGAATTACTTTTTTTCCAATGAAAATTTCCGTGGAATGTTGAGCAAGCAGCGCACATAGGAGCGTCACAAGTATAGGCAGATGTAAAGCGGAGTAATGCCCCGCTATCATTCTTTTCACCGATGTAGCAAAGAACACTATCGCATAGTAGATCAGCTTCACCACCGCAGAACATGCATTTTTTACTCATACCCTCACCCCTGCTAGTAATTGATCCAAATGGTTCAGATATGACCATCCCATTCCAGACACATCCGCCTTTTTAACGACTTTGTAGCCACAGGGGTCATCATTACTTGGCTTTTTCGGGCTGTGTTTCACCTTTTTTTTCGTTACTTTTTGAGCTGACGCTTTTCTAACTGATCTTCTTACACTATTTAACAGACTCTCCGCATTAGGAGACACGTGATAGTGATAAACAGAAACACCCCTTGTGTCATTACACTTGCTGACCCGTTGTATGGCTCCTATTGGTAGCAAGAGCCTAATGGATTCTTGACATTCACAGCGGTTTAATTTCGTTAGCCGATGCATGTCATCAACTGTAAATGGGCCTTTATCTTTAAATGCCATGATCACTGCAAGGTTACGCAAATAAATACTTTCACCAATAAGTCTCATACATCTGCTCCTAAAATCGCTTTACCAATCTCCATCAGGCGATTTTTTGAAACGTGGGTACCAATAGCTCTTGGCTCTACAAATGGACGCCAGATAAGAAGAATTGAGCCTTTGCTGTTACCTTTTTTTTCTTCACCTGTGTTGGGATCAACAAAATTAATACGGCCATCAATGATTGTTCTGATTTCATCAACACTTTTTAGTGCCAATGAGTACCAGGATGTTGATTTATCCGCTGGCAATAACATCACTATTGGCTGGTTTTGCTTTGTGCATTGCTCCGCAGCTTTAGCGATCCATGGTTTTATTTTGCTGTAAGGCGGGTTACACCATATTGCGCCACGACTTACCCAATCACTTTGTAATGCATTCTGCGCTATGGTTAGGAAGTATGGACACAGGGCGTTTTGTTCATTTGCCGCAGCATCTAACCAGAAGCCAAATTCAAGCGTTAAAGCTTCAAATAACCATTGAGGCGTTTGCCAACAATCTTTATCTTCAGGTGCGGTATTGCTTGAATAAACAGCCATTAGATAGCACCTCGCTGCTGGTGGCTTTTGGCTAATTGACGAATATTTTTGTAACGATATTCGAAGTCTACATAACCCCAACCAGATTGTTTTAGCTCTGCACAAGTCTTGCGCTCTTCAACCCACTCTCGCTGTAATTTGCGAGTTGTTTGGCGGTGTGGAAAAACATGACAAAACAGGGCAACTAGACCAAAAACATTAGCTCCGTAAATTTCTTTAGATTCGCTGTGCATCATGCTGTTGCCTCCCGAGCTGCTTGCTCTGCTGCCTGTTGCCAAATCCCCTTCCATGCCGAACGCCCTGCAAATTCATTTAGGCGACCTAGCCCACTTCTGCTAGCCATTTCTTTGGCAATTTCTTGGATCCTGTTAGCTGGCTTCCAACCCGTTGAGAAAATTTGAGTAAATACCGTGTCACGCTCAACGGTATCGATGCCAACCGATGATCCGGATGTATTTTGTGGCTTGTACTGCTTGGCTTGGCCTAGCCAGTAGTTGAACGCATGGTTCCAGCTAACAAACGCTGAACCTTTGCTGGTGTGATAATCACGGAATTTTTCAAACTCATCGTTTAAAACCAGACCATATTTGGTGGCTTTTTCAGCGTGCTCATCTGTCGGTTTAAAATCTTCTGGCATGGCGGTTTTGCTTTTCGATTTTTCAGAACGAGGCTTAATATTTTTATTATTAGGATCTATTACTGATTCATTACTGATTCTGGGTGCAGCTCCTGCACCACTATTGGAATCTCCTGCACCAGTGGGTGCATTTCCTGCACCACTTACCCCCGCAGCATTTGCACCACATGGTGCATCTCCTGCACCACTATTTGTTACATCTGGTAGGCGTAAATGATAAATATTTGACTGGTTTAATCCCTTCGCTGATTTACGGAATTCCGTTCTCACCAAGCCCATTTTTTCTAGCTCAGTAATATGATTTTGGACAGAACGCACTGACATTTCACACTGCTCAGCAATATAAGCGACCGAAGGCCATGACTCGCCATGGTCATTTGCGTTATCAGCTAACTTGACAAGCACTAGCTTGCGGAGTGGATTGCCCGTTTTTATTTGCAGTGCACGGGCAGTTAAGATCATGCTCATGCAGTCACCCTATTCAACTTCTGTATAATCACGTTCAAATAACCAAAGTGGCACAAAGCATCGATGCTCATATTTGCCCCACATGAAGATGACCCGTTTTTGGTGCGGATCCCACTCAATGACTTTAACGACAACGCCGCGCCTATCTCTGAAGTAGCGATTAAGGTTTTTGTGTTTTTCATTGCTCACCGCCCTCACTCCCACTTTGATAATAGAAATCAGCCCAGCTTGTTTTTAACTTGCTGCTATCTACCAACTGCTGCTTTTTTTGGTAGTTTCCAAATAAATCAACTGAAGTTATGATCTCTACATATTGAAACGCACCATGCTTACCTGTTGGTAAACAACGAAATTGCTTTTTGTGGCTTAAGTGCGCTAAACTACTCATGCTAATTACTCCACACAAAAAGTTGTTAGCACTCGACGCCTCGGACCGCATATCTGGGGCGTCACCCTTTCTAGCTCTATTCATCATTTTTTAATCCCGTACACAGTTTTCAGTGATTCAATGAAGCCAGCTGCGTAACCAAAAACCTTAGCTAATTTGCGATCTATTGCCTTAATCTCTTCGTCAGTAAGAACACCATCAGAAATGCTGTTTTGAATCAGAACGGATAGCGCACCCTGCATAGCCCCAAGATTCATACGTATTTCAAAGAGTTCCACTGCATCTAAGTTTTCTGGCTCTACTTTTGTTGCTGGTACAATTGAGTGTCGTTCCATGTGATAGGCCACCAGCAATTGAGTGCCAGATAACTCTTCCATAGCTTCAAGTTCATCGTGCTCAAAGAAGCGGCAGCCATTTTTTTCATACAACTTATTGTTGAAAGTCGTTTCAGAAATACCCAAAGCACCAGCCATTGCTGAACGCCCACCGGGATATGCTCTGCACATCTCTTTCACAACTTCTTTTAGTGTTTGTTTGCACATATCTACAATTCCGTAGTTTTACTAGTAGTTAAACCAGGTGTTTTTATTTGATACTTTTAATAAAGAGCCGGATCGAACTTCAGTTTTCCTTTAGTTCTGTAATCAGCTTCTATAGCTCTATTTTTTGGTATTAATTGATTTGGCCTTTTTTTCCATTGATAAAACGCCTCTGGACTGATACCGAAAAAATCAGCTGTTTTTATTGCGCTGCCAAAATATTGTTCAACCTGATCTGTAGTCATATGACCTCCGATTAAATCTAAGAACACTTAGATATTAAAGCCGAATTTTATATTGGTCAATAAAAAATAAGATAACTTAGGTTTTATTTACTTGTGGAGGAGTAATGGAAACGGTAGGTGAAAGAATCAAAAACATGAGAAAAATATCTAAAACATCCCAAAAAGATTTGGGCTTGTTTTGTGGTGTTTCTGATGTGGCTGTGGGCTATTGGGAAAGAGACCTAAACTTACCAAATGGTGATGCTTTAATTAAGTTAGCTAAATATTTTAATACATCAGAAGCGTATATCTTGTATGGCATACCAACTAGAGAGGCTGACTCTGTAGTTACTACCATTCAGCGGATCCCTGTGCTTTCATATGTTCAGGCTGGAATGTTCACGGAATATCCCCCAGAAGAAATTTTTAATGAAGATCTAGAGTACATAGAAACCAGCATAAAGGTATCCCCTATGGCTTTTTCTCTAATAGTCAAGGGCGACTCAATGACTAACCCTGCAGGAATGCCATCAATTCCAGAGGGGGCACATATAGTTGTCGACCCTAATGTAGAGCCGGTAAGCGGTAAATTTGTTGTAGCTCGCCTATCTGGTTCGAATGAGGTAACTGTTAAAAAGCTTGTAATTGATGGGCCAAATAAATTTTTGTTACCCTTGAATCCTCGATATCCAAGCATTCCTATCAACGGAAATTGTGAAATTGTTGGTGTCGTCAGAAGCGTTCAATTCGAACTCTAACCCCACCACTTAGCAAAAATCTAAGTTTAATTAGATTTTTTATTGACAGAAGCCCTAAGCTGGATTAGATTTATATCAAAGACAACTTAGGAGCTAGTCATGCAAACCAATTCAAACGAACCAATCGTAACTTTCAGTGTACCGATGTCGCAGGATGATGTCCGCGAGTGGATCCTCACAAAGGCTAAACTGATTAATCAACTTAAACGACTGCAAGCTGACCGTGACAACAAGCAAGCTGAACTCGAAAAGCTCGACGAAGAAATTGCAGAGTGCATGGATATGTGTGCGGTTACTGTTAGTGCTTAACTAAATTTTAAATGTGTGGAGTAATAGAGAGGGATTAAATGCTTACTTTAACTCGTAGAACCCGAGAAACATTAATGATCGGTGATGACATTATAATTACTATTCTCGGAATAAAAGGAAATCAAGTTAGAATTGGAATTGAAGCGCCGAAGGAAATTGGGATTCATAGACAAGAAATTTATTTAAAAATACAAGCAGAGAAAAATAACGAATCTGTTAATTAATTGCCATTGCTCGCTTTGGCGGTGACAAGCCGCCACTTTTTTACTCAATACATAAGGCCACTGGCGTATAGTCAGTTCACGCTAGGTAAGTTAATTAATTATTGTCAGTGGTCTTATATATTGTGTGGAGTTAATTTAATGAGGGATATCTCATGAGTGTTTTTAATGTTAAAAACTTAGTCATATATCGTTTAACTCGTGATATTGATTTTAATAATCTCGAAGAACAGTTACTACCTTTAAAATACGAGCCTTGTGGCTCACAGGATATATCTCGATTTGGTTTTATTCCACCGATGGGGATCGGTAAATCTGAGTGTTTAACTCATCTAGTAAATGACCAGATGCTTATTTCTCTTTATAAAGAAGATAAAATAATTCCGGCGCAAGTTATTAAAGATGAAACTCAAAAGAAAGTAAGTAAATTAGAGTTAGATCAAGGCCGCAGACTTAAGAAAACTGAGCGTGATTCAATTAGAGATGAAGTTGTACATGAGTTATTACCTCGTGCATTCTCTAAATATACGCGGTTTGATGTGTGGATTAACATTACTGATAGTCTTATTATTGGGCTGGTATCGTCACCTCGTCGAGCAGAGGACTGCTTCGCCCTGCTACGTAAGGCATTAGGCTCCCTGCCAGTAGTGCCGCTAACAATGAAAGAGCCTATTGAATTAACGCTAACAGAATGGGTTAGAAGCGGTCAATTACCAAAAGGCTTTGTTTTTGGTGAGCAATCAGAAATGAAAGCCATTCTTGAAGAAGGTGGGATCGCTAAATACACAAAACAAGATTTAGTCTCTGATGAAATTCAAACAAATATTGAAGCTGGTAAATTAGTCACTAAATTATCGCTGGGCTATGAAGATAGAGTTACATTCTGTATTGATGATAGTTTTATTTTATCTAAGCTTAAATTTGATGCTGCATTTTTAGAAAAAAATGATGATATTGGGATGGAAGATTATAACCAACGCTTTGATGCTGATTTCTTCTTAATTATTTCAGAATTAAATGTTTTAATAAAAGCATTGATTGGTTCACTTGGCGGAGAAGCCAAGCTTTAAATTATTTAGTCAACACCAAGGAATTTAATTCTCTTTATTAAGAGACGGTCTCTTATTATCTAAATTTTGTGTGGAGTATTAATTATGTCGAAAGAACTAACATTAAGTGAATTATTAACTCAGCGTTGCGTTGAGTTTGCAAATAGTGAGCGAGCGGTAGAGATTATTGATAAAGGCATAGCTAACTTATTTAACAATGTTATTGATGATGCTTTTCGTTCTTACGGCGATTTTAGCAAAGCACTAAGAAAAGCAATGGAAAGTGCCCTACCAAACAATATAGAAGATATGGTTGATTTGAAAAAATACAACACTCTAGTTGCTGAAAAAATACGCAACTCTTGGGAAAGCTCAGGAATCGAAATGGACTTACAGGAAAAAGTTATTTCATTAGTAAAAGATTTTACAAGCGATGAAGAGTGCCCTAAATATATAAAAGCATCTGATTTATGGGAAGCGTTTATTGAAGACAATGCTAGTAATGCAATTGAAAATGGCTGGGATTCTCCACAGGTATTTTTTGATGATGAACGTGATGGATCTATTTTTGTTAGCTTACACCCAGATGAGGCTGTGTCTTCATATAGCTCAATAAGAGAAAGCGAATGTGATTATAGATTCTTTCTGAGTAGCGTCCGAGAAGATGGCTATGGAAGCGAATTGTTTTTACATGAAGGTCATCAAGTATATGAACTGTTTGGCGGTAAAGTTAAAGGTAATACTTTAGGCAAAAGAATAATTAACCCATATTCCCGTTTTGATAAATTAATTTTGAACCTCTATTACGGCGGCAGCTTATTAGTTTGGGATGAGTCACCAGAAGACATTAGCTACTGCAATGATTATTAATAACGAGGGTGTTAATTATGCAACTTAGTCAAATCAATTTAATTTCCGCTATTTCTACTGAAATAGAAAAACAAATACCCGGCATACCTGCTGAACCTCGTTATATGAATGCCATTATTAAGGCTGCAACATTGGTTTGTGATGAATTTAAAAAGCCGCTTGTTAAAGCTACTGAAGGCATGGGGCTTACTGCATGGCTTGCTAGTGATGATGTAGGTGCAAGTTCTAAATATATGGCCTCCGTTCTTTCTGGTCAATTTAACTCTCCACATCATTACCCTTGGGATGGTGCTGATTTAGGTCGCTGCATTCGATTATTAGAAGCCGTACCTGAACTAGCAAGCCAATTACATAAAATGAAAGCATGTTCCCCTCAGTGGTCTGCTGTTATTGATAATTGGGATAAATGGAAGGTTCTTTACGACGCCGGTGAAGGTAAAAAGCTTTATCTAGAAATGAAATCAACTTACAAGTCATTAATGGATTGATATGAAAGAGCGCGGAATTATTTTTAACTCAGAAATGGTACGCGCCATCCTTGATGGCCGTAAAACTCAAACACGCAGAATCATGAAACCGCAGCCAAAACCAAATGAAAACGGTGGTTTTTCGTGGCCTAGTAATATATGTCAGTCCATGATCAATATTAAAGAAATGATGCAGAACAATGAGGGTGCATGGGCTGGTATTGCTGGTATAGCCTGCCCACACGGTGGTGTCGGTGATCGCCTTTGGGTTCGTGAAACATGGATGCCTGACGCGCCACGCGATGGCACATGGAGTGATATTGAATTCTATGGCTGCAAAGATTCAAAGTTAAGCATGATACCTGAGCGTTTTCGCAAGCCAGAGCATTGTATTCATCGTGCATCTTGGAAAGGCTCTGAGTTAGTTGGATGGACTCCATCCATTCACATGCCACGCTGGGCTTCACGTATCACACTAGAAATTACTGATGTTCGAGTAGAGCGCCTACAAGCAGCTAGCGACAAAGATTTTAAAGCTGAGGGTTACCCGCTGGATAGAGAGTTAACAGGCGGTAGTACTGATGCGTTTTGTTGGTTTCGTCATTTGTGGGATTCAGTTAGTAAACCTGACTGTAATTTTGAAAGTAATCCGTGGGTATGGGTTATTGAGTTTAAGAAGGTGGAGTGATGGATAAGTCAGTAAACGAATTAAAGCCAAATGACATAATTAAGGTTGGTGATAGCTGGTTTCGTTGTCGCTACTTTTATTACTCTGATAGAAATACAGATATCGACTTACAGCGTGAGTGCGACAAACTTAGTTATTATTGTGATAGCACATGCATCAGGATATCAATTAATAAAGACGTTGTTATTAAATTCAAGGTGAAACAATGAAATATAAACACTTAATGTTAGATCTGGAAACTATGAGCAACAAAAGTAATGCGGCTATTGTCTCGATTGGTGCAGTAGCTTTTGAGCCATCAACGGGTGAAATGGGTCCCGAATTCTATTTGACTGTTGATCTGGTTAGTTGTGAAAAGTTCGGACTACATATTGATGCTGATACGGTCTTGTGGTGGATGAAACAAAGCAGTGAAGCAAGAGCAGCTATCGTTGATGAGGATGCTAGAACTATTCAATCGGCACTACTCGCCCTATCCGCTTTCGCTGAAGAACATTTATCTGACAATGTATGTGTATGGGGTAACGGTAGTGATTTTGATAATGTTGCCTTAGCTAGTGCTTATGCTGCATGTGATTTTAATCCGTTCTGGAAATTCTGGAATAATCGAGATGTTCGCACGATTGTAGAGCTTGGTCGTAGTGCTGGCATTGACCCTAAGCGAACACTCGAATTTGAAGGTGAACAACATAATGCTTTAGCTGATGCAATCCATCAAGCTAAGTATGTGTCTATTATCCACCAGCATTTAATTAAACCAGTTAACGACGATATTTAAATCTGTATGCGGCAGGTGTGGGGGTAATTATGTCTAGGATGGTAGATCTAGAGGCGTGGGCAAGAATAGAGTTTGGCGATGAGGCTCCAAGCAGGCGCGTTTTACTTAAATATGCTAAATCAAAAATGATGGTTCCACCAGCGCTTAAAGTCGGTAAAAAGTGGATGGTAGATCGTGATTCTCGCTATGTAGGTGTCGTTGCAAAACCTCAATTGCCGGCTGGTGCAAGTGATAAGTTATCGAGGATATTATCTGATGGCAGCAAGACCGCGTTCTCATAAAATTACCATTCCTAATTTATACAGAAAATTAGATAAACGAAATGGTAAAACGTACTATCAATATAAGCATCCATTGACAGGTACATTTCATAGCCTCGGCACGGATGCCGAGGAGGCTGCTTTAGTTGCGTCACAAGCAAATACAATTATCGCCGAGCAGCAAACAAAACAAATTCTTAGTATTAATGATCGGTTATCGAACATAAAGAATAAAAAAGTCGGAATTAGTGTATCAAATTGGATCGACAAGTATTTAGAAATTCAACAAGAACGTGTTGATCTTGGTGAGTTAAAAATAAATTCATATAAACAAAAAATAAAGCCCCTGAATTTATTCAAGCAACATTGTGGTTTACTTTCACTTAAAGATGTTACTGCATTAGAAATAGCAAAGATCACAGATGAAGTTAAAGCGCTTGGGCATAATAGAATGGCTCAAGTTGTTCGTGTCGTTCTTATTGATGTATATAAAGAAGCTCAACATGCAGGTCATGTGCCACCTGGTTATAATCCAGCACAGGCAACTAAGCAGCCGCGCAATAAAGTTAAGCGGGAAAGGTTATCAATTGAAGAATGGAAAACAATTTATGAGCAGGCTGGAAAGCATTCACACTATTTGCAGTGCGGCATGCTTCTAGCGCTCGCAACAGGTCAGCGACTTGGTGATATCACAAGAATGAAATTCTCTGATGTTTGGGATGGATTGTTGCATGTAGAACAAGAGAAAACGGGCGCAAAGCTTGCAATTCCTTTATCACTTAAATGCAATGCTGTTGGAATGACTTTAGGTGACATTATTTCTATGTGTAGGGATCTTGTTGTTAGCCCTTACTTGGTGCATCACCGACACGCAACAGGAAGGGCAAATAGAGGTGACAAGGTAACGCCAACCACCCTTACCGCTTCGTTTAAAAATGCAAGAGAGAAATGCGGACTAAAGTGGGAAAAAGGAACCGCACCATCATTTCATGAACAGAGATCGCTATCAGAGAGATTGTACAGAGAGCAAGGCTTGGATACACAAAAATTGCTAGGTCATAAGACTCAACAAATGACAAATAATTACAATGATGACCGTGGAAAAGATTGGCAAATTGTTGTAATTTGATCAGCCTGTTTTCCATACTATTTTGGGGAAGAGTTTTGGTGGGGTTTTGGGGAAGATTTTTATAGCTCAGAAAACATACTAAGATGTAGAACTATTTTTTATCATAAAAGATATTCCACATCCCCCACCAGCAGAAGATAAAGCAGAAAAACAATAGCTTGCTCAAGCAGACCTAGTATTAAAATTGCAGTTTACATTAATATATTTAACCATTAACCAAATATAGAATTCTGTAATTATATGACAAATATTCATATACTAAAAACTGATCCTGTCAATAACCCTTGTATAAGCTGCGGTGCATGCTGCGCTTATTTCCGAGTCTCTTTTTATTGGGCCGAAAGTGAAAGTGGGGGCGGTGTTGTTCCTCAAGAACTCACCGAACAAATAACCCCGTTTATGAGCGCAATGAAAGGGACTAACCAGAAACACAATACCCGATGTACTGCCTTGTCAGGCAACATAGGCGAATGCGTTTCCTGTTCTATCTATACACAAAGGCCAACACCATGCCGTGAATTTGAACAATCATGGCTTGATGGCATACATAACGAAGCCTGTGACCGCGCTCGTGCTGCTCACGGCCTTCCCCCTCTAGAGCCTCAACGCCCACAAATCGCTTGTTAAGCCGTCTATGACCCAGATATATCTGGGTTATCTTCTTATTATTTCTGACACCATAGATCTTTATAAAAGCATTCATTGATAGGTAAGAGAGTCGGAGCAATTTTAAATTTATTGAGCCATTTTTTGATGATATTTGTGTGAGTGTTTGCTCCTTTTCGGTTCAAACATTATGTGAACTAAAATAAAAAAGCCCCATTAGTTATTGTGTTTAACCAACAAGGCATCGCCCAAAACCAAACTCCTTGGATTTCTCCTCTTAGCCAGAAGAGACCAAGGAGAAATGACCCAAAATACATTAATCGCACCTGTTGTCATTTGTATGAAAACGTTGAGCTTTTCATTACTTTTATCGAGATAGGCTCTGTACTATATGGTGACTGCCCCACTCAGTATAGAGTGCCCCTATAAACTCTATGAGCGCAGTCACTTATACTTAAACAAAAGCCCTGTAACTTGAAAGATGACGAATATATTAGCTTAAGCAGTGGTAGCACAGCGGTTAAACTTATGCTTTATTACCAAGCAGACCAAGCCTCGCGGAGGACGTCCTCCCGCAATTTCTCTCAGTAATCTGTTGGTAAAATCACGACGCGCGATGCCAAATAATTATGCTAACTCCTTCATTGCTTGCATTGCGAGTTCGAAGGAGTACAAACGCGCCTGATGATCAAAAATTTGGCCATTAACCATAATTTCATCAGCTTGGGTTTGGCGTAACACAGAAGCTAGTCCATGACGAATTTTTGCTTTATCACCCACTAGAGACATACCTAGTGCTTGATGTACGCCATACTCTTCTGCTGGAGACCAAATTTTCGCCATATCTTGTACAGGAGGTGGCAATTGTGATGGATTACCTCTGCGTAA
Source organism: Providencia sp. PROV236 (assembly GCF_033676985.1). Classification (NCBI taxonomy): domain Bacteria; kingdom Pseudomonadati; phylum Pseudomonadota; class Gammaproteobacteria; order Enterobacterales; family Morganellaceae; genus Providencia; species Providencia sp. PROV236. Next base: position 2,683,046 of record NZ_CP096297.1, read on the forward strand.
CATCACAAAGGCTTGCTGCATTGAGGTAAATAAAAATTCAGCATCACGGATAGTATCTGCGGCAATAATATTAATACATACCATTGCATAAGGTTTTTCTAGCCTTTGTGATGGCTTAAAATTTTCACGGTACACATGAAGTGCCTGTAATAATAAATCAGGTGCAAAATGTGAAGCAAATGCAAATGGTAAGCCCATTTGAGCCGCAAGTTGTGCACTATATAAACTGGAGCCCAATAACCAAACTGGGATTTTTTCACCATAGCCGGGAACGGGTCGAACAGCCGGTTTAGGATCTATGGCATCAAACCAATTTACCAGCTCAGCAACATCACGGGGGAAATTGTCAATATCATTGCTCATATGACGACGTAATGCGCGCATCGTTTGTTGATCACTGCCCGGAGCTCGACCAATACCTAAATCTATCCGATTAGGGTACAAGGTATTTAATGTGCCAAATTGTTCAGCAATAACCAGAGGAGAATGGTTTGGTAGCATCACCCCACCAGAGCCTAAATGCAACGTTTTCGTATTAGCGGCTAAATAACCAATTAAAACCGAAGTTGCCGCACTCGCAATACCTGTCATATTATGATGTTCAGCAAGCCAGTAGCGATGAAAACCTTGTTTCTCAGCTAAATGAGCTAAATCTAATGAATGAGAAAAAGCTTCTTTAGCGCAAGAACCTTCAATGATTGGCGCGAGATCTAACACAGAAAGAGGGATTTGCTTATCAGACATAATGACTCACTTTGTCGTGCTCCAGTATTCAATAAGTACCATCCTAATCGATTCTCTGCTCACCTTCCAGAGACTACCAGTTAGACCGCACAACCGATGTTGTTTCTGTATTTAATGTGCTAAAAAAGCTAATTAAGTAGGAAATATGGAAAAAGTGCAGCAATTGTGAAGCTTTAGTCAAAGCAGGTAAAAGCGATTGCGGCTAGAAACTAATTGATTGATTATCTAAATCATTGCAAATAAGAGGATATATCAATGAATAAATTAAATACGGGTTTACTTGCTATCATGTTAATGTCAGTTGGCTTTGCAGCTAGCGCGGCCAATGGTTCGGATAACAAATCACCACGCCATCATATGAGAGCTCCTCATAATGTCATTTATAGCGTCACTCAACAAACCACCAATCCTAATGAAACGCTACAAAAACTGGCTAACGATGCCCCCAAAGCAGCAGATGGAAAACGTTACATGGTAAAAATGACTATTGTAGAAGTTCCTGATTTTAACCAAATAAAGCGTGGTTCTACTCAGCAATCCACCAATGCTGTTACTCCGCCAGCACCAGCGGTAGCGCAATAGTTTTAGATCTTCGCTTTAGGTATTACCTTTTATAGATATTACCTTTTAGACTAATACATAGAACCAAATAGCATTGATTGTCATTATTCGCTATTTTGAACTAATAACAATCAGATCTACACTCTCAACATTTTGAGATGCAGTTGCGCGATAAGTAGAAATTATGTGACTACCTTATGTAATTCACTCTATTTTAACAAAAAGCACTGTAACTTGAAGTGTGACGAGTACATTAATCCTACGATTGCCTCTATCTCCATAGAGGCTTTTTTTTGTCTGAAATTGAAACCAAAAACTAGTAATTTTGCATATTTGTTTCTAGTCTTAAGAAATAGCAGAGGTAATAACCACTGCTTGCTTTTCGACTTTAAACAACTATTGGAGTTTATCATGGGTTATTTCGAACTGAAAAAATCAACAAAGGACACGTCTCAACCTTATTACTTTGTTCTTAAAGCAGCGAACCATGAAATTATCGCAAGTAGTGAAATGTATTCGTCTAAACAAGCTGCGATGAAAGGTATAGCATCCGTGCAAAAAAATGCTACAACGGATGAGATTAAAGATCTTACATCATAATACTGCGTAGTTAGCGGCTTAATCACATATAAAAAGTTGTAACCTCTGGCGCCTTTGTTTAATTAAGCAAAGGCGTTTTAGTATAACTAAAAAATGAACCGCAATAATGCTGTAACCACTGACGCTGACAATACAATAATAATAAAGGGTTTTTGGTACCAAGTTAGAATACCAGCCACCAATACGCCTATTATTTTAGCGGGGTCGGAAAAATATTCCCCATCAAATACTGTAGATGTCATAGCAACTGAAAATAAAATAACAATCGCCGCAGCTGAAAACAGGGCTTTCTTGCTATCTGAAAGTACTACTTTACCTTTAAAATAGGCGCCTGAAGCACGCATTAAATAAGTGCCCACCGCAAGTATGATAATACCTGCCAATATAAGCCATGGATTATCCATCATATTCAGCTCCTAATATAAATAACCAAACTGATAAGAGCCATTAATACTGGTATCCCCGCAGGTAAAAATGGAGTTGATGCAACTGCAATTACGGCACCAATAATCGCCGTTAAGCGTAAACTTTTATCTTTTAATGCAGGTAATGAAAGCGCTAAAATAATTGCAGGAAACATTGCATCCATACCCAAAGCCTTTGTATCTTGAATAAAACTGCCTACTCCTTCGCCAATCAATACCCCTATAGGCCAACACATAAGAATACCCAGACCGCATAACCAAAAAGCAGCTCTTTTTTCTTTGTCTGTTTCCTGAGCTAACCCAAATACCACACTTTCATCATTCATAATGTGGTAACCCAGTAGGGCTTTTGGGCCTTTGCCGGCTAATTCGCTCACGGCAAAGCTAAATGGAATATGTCGAGAATTGACTAATAAACCAGCTAATGCTGCTGAAATTGGGCTACCACCAGAGAACACCACACCAATAAATAAAAATTCAGACGCCCCAGCCAATACTAGTATAGAAAGTGTTAAAGGAACCCAAAAATCAAATCCTTGAGAGTGAGCTAAAGCTCCATAAGAAATGCCGACAATTAAATCAGCAAGACAAACCAGTACAATATTTTTTACCGTGCTATGATTTAGCGTTGAAAGTAGCATATCAAAACCGTTCGATATATAATACATTTGTTCATTATGTAGAACGAGAATAAAAAGCGCAATCAAAATAGGAAATAAAATTGAGCACATTGACCCCACCTATCGAGTTAATTGCCAAAGCATTAGCCAAAGAGCGCCAAAAAAGCGGACTATCGCTTTCAGAACTGTCTCGCCAAGCGGGTATTGCCAAGTCAACCCTATCACAACTGGAATCAGGTACTGGCAACCCAAGTATTGAAACGCTATGGGCTATTTGTGTCGCTCTTAATGTCCCTTTTTCTCGTTTGATTGAAGAGCAGCAGGAACCTGTAACCGTAATTCGTCATGGTGAAGGCACTAAAATCAGTGCTGAACATGCAAACTATTTAGCCTTTTTACTTTCATCTGCACCGTCAAATTCACAACGTGATATCTATACTGTTCTTGCACAGCCCGGACGAGATCGGATCTCTGATCCTCATATGAATGGTGTGAGTGAGCATATTATCTTAATGAGTGGTCGTGCTATGGTAGGGCCTTTAGATAATCCAACTGAGCTGTCCCCCGGTGACTATATTCATTATCCGGGAGATATACCCCATATTATGAGAGCCCTTGAGCCAAACACAATGGCAGTGATGATTATTGATAGACAGAATTAAAACGAAGCCAAGCATAAATATATTTATGATTGGCTTCGAAGTGTAACTAAACATAATTTAGGTCAGTATTTTCAATTATTCCCAAAAATAGTACCTTTTTTCTTGCCATCCCTTACGTTTCATACACTTGCTATATTCTTGGTAGCGGCTATCTTTATTCACATCCAATACGTAGCTTTCTGTCGCCGGAACTTTTTCTTCGTAAGTTTCCGCTTTGCCACATTCATCACTTTTCTTACATCTTTTTGTAATCGTTTCATACACAGTGCGTTGTGCGACTTCGTTACGTACTGGAAATCGCTTAAAAGCATCAAATTCACACTGTGAATCAGCCTCTTGGTAAGTCCATTCAGGTGATCCTATAGGCTCCCATTTTGTCGATGAACAAGCAAAAAGTAATAAACTCATCACGATGACAATCAATTTCAAGATCTTATTCCTATGTATAATATAAAAAATAAACCACTTCCAGTATCAATAATAACCTTCATATCCCTGTGTTATAATCTGTTGATCACCACGATTAGGAGGTATGCATGCAGCATTATGAAGATATCGTAAAACAAGTTGATTCCCTACTCACTGAGAACTCAATTGTAAATATGAATATATTATTAGCTCAGCTTTCTCATGACGAATTATTAACCCAAGAACAACGTTTTGAGTTACAGCAACGATTGAGAAATGCTATTTTTAAACACCATGAGCTTTAGTATAAGGGCAAACATATTACTCTTTATGTGATTAATATTGTTTGAGATGAATTATATTGGCGTGATTGATTGTGTCAATAAATAGACTTGATTAAGTGAAACATATAATCACTTGTTTATATTTGGTTAACGATATTGCCTAAAGATATCGTTAACCATTTAGTTATCTTTTATCTATTAGGCGCTATATTCAACTACTGTAGCGACCAATACATACACTTTTAGACTGAATACCCAGCACTTTAAGAAAGATATTACTACCAAAACCATTGAACATTTAAACCTATATTTAAATCACTTGTTTCATATTCCGCGGGCTTATAAAGAGGAACAGCAATAAACAGATCATAATTAAATATATTAAAATTTCCTCTAACACCTAGTGCACTCCCCAACAACTGATCATTTGAGTAAAGACCGATAGGATAAATATCACCAATTATGCGACCATAGTCTAATGCGTAATAAGGATAAATAGAGACATTAGGAAAGTAAAAATTAAACTCATTTCTAAAATAAAATCCTTTATCACCAATTAATGAGTACTCTTCATCAAAACCTCTCACTGTCCAACGATTTCCTAACGAAAATTGATCTTGAATCGTCAAGTTATCAGGGGTGTACTGAATAAACACTTGAGGGTTATAACTCATAACAAAGTTATCGAAAGAAAAAGGGATGACTGCATTGACATCAATAGTGATGATCCTTCCCATTTTACTCACATCACCATACTCCATATCCCAACTGGGTTTTGCTCCCAGCCATTGGACATTTCGTTGATAATTAATTGATGCATCAACTGTAGAGTTATTAATATTCTGGCGATGATTTAATCCTATATTAATATTAGTTAAATCTCTTTCTTGGGATAACAATGAAATATCTTCAAGGTGATATCTAGATTTTCTTTTCATTAACTGGAATGTTAATGAGTCTTTATAGGATTGCCCTCGCAAAAAAACATGACTTGCACTAAAATTTAAATATCGGTTTTCACCATAATATTTATAGCTCATAATACTATCATTGATTGTTTGCTTATAATTACTTTTACTTGCATATACGGAATACAACCAATAGTTATAAGGAACTGCATAATAAATTGCTTGGTTCTTAGTCGAATATCGCGCTCTATTTTCTAGGTTTTTACCCATTGAAACATAAATTGTATCATTTAATGAAGTTAAATTATTACCATATACAGTAACGCCAATTTGATTTTTTCCTGTTTGTCGACTTCCCGCATTATTAAGCCAACCACCAACATTAAAATATGATGACTGTACCCTTTCAATTTCAATATCTGTTGTTGAAAATTCTTTACCGGGCATTAATTCAATATTGGTTTTTACTCCGGGTATCCGCTCTAAATTCTCAAGCCCTTGTTCTAAATCTCTTAAATTTAAAACTTTGCCTTTCTCTGTGGGCATGGTATTAAACAACGAAATATATTCACTACTGTTGTCTGTTAATTTAATATTATCCACAGTACCGGGAATAATTTTTAATTTTAGCAAACCTTTACTAATATTTTGTTCAGGTATATTAATACGTGTCGTAACATAACCTATTTTAATAATTTTGTCTTGTAAACCTTTTGCTAACGTTTCCATACCATAAATACCAAGGCACTGCCCTACAGCTTGATCAACATACTGCTGTAACAAACGCATATTAGCAATTTTTCTTTCCGTATCAAGGTGTATTGATTTTATTTCATAACAATTTTGTTCTGGTTGAAAATATAATTTATCTTCTTTTATCTCGGCTTTATCATCCAAAACATCTTTAGTCGTTAACTGTGTTTGTTGATATCGTGATTTATCTTGAGATATTTGATTATTAATTTGTTGGTCTATTGGCTGTATTGGATCAGCATAAACCATAAACGCAAATACAGATAGCGATATAATCGTTAAACGTAAAAACATACATACCCTTAATTATTCTGAAAATATAGGGGAGCAAACTGCTCCCCTAAAATTAGGTATTAGTAATAACCTAAGGTGTTGAGTACTACTGTTCCACCAAGAATTTGACCATTTCTTTGTGAGTAGATTGTTGGACTATCAATTTGTGTTGTATTTACTGAACGAATAGTTCCATATTGGTTATTAACTGATTTAAACGATTTTATCATTGCGCTATTACCTGCATCGATAAGACCATAAGTATTCGTCATATTACCAACAGTGATATTCATATTATTTGAGGCTCTAACTGTTCCTCGGTTGTTTTGAAAATCATTTCTAACCGTGACATTAATATCACCTGTCACTTTTGCTTTTTGAGTGATATTGGCAAATACCAACCCATATTGGTTATCAAAGCTATTCGCCTTAATCGAAATACCACCATCACTGCTTTCTAAACCACCGGATTGGTTAATTAAACCAAAACGTGAACTGACTTGCTTAAAGTTGTCACTATAACGGTTATATATTGTACCAGAATCAACGGTTAGTGATTTATTAGCATGAATATAACCAGACTGGTTATTTAATGAATCAGAAGTCATTTCTATCTCATTTGCTTTAATATAACCATACTGGTTAGATAACGCTGTCGCTGAGATATTCGCTTTACCATTTTCAAAAACGATAGAACCTGTATTAGTCAATCGTGATGATTTGACGTTTAAGTTTTTCTCTCCATTGATTGTTGCAACATTATCGTTATTGAGCGTTGTTGCCGTAATATTCATATCTCCACCCGCTTTGATCGTTGAAGATAAGTTATTGATGGTTGAACTATCAATGTTCATTGAACCTTTAGACTGAAGTGTTGCCTTACCGTTATTCCTCACTTCTAAACGATTACGAATGTCCATATTACGTTCAGCTGAAATGTTACCATAGTTATTAGTTAACTGATTCGATGAAATATTGATATCACGACCAGAAATAATTCCACGCCTATTCTGTTCATGTAGGTTATTTCTTAAATCGAAGCTATTAACTATTGCACCCGTAGTATTAATATTAATATCACCAGTTCGAGTTTGGATCGTACCATTTGTGTTAGCTACAGAGCCTGATTGAGTATCAATCGTATTGAATGCACTGACGATACCGTTATTATTATTAATCGAGTTGAGTGTCGCTAACTTAACGTTACCACCATTAGATACAATTTGGCCTTTCTGATTGTCAATATAACCATATCCGCTGGTAGTAATATCAATATCACTGTTTCCTGCAATACTACTGCGGTTTGTAATAGTACTTGCTGCTTTGATATTAATCTTACCTTGCGATTCAATTTTAAGCCCAGTATTAGTTACTTGGCCTGCGGAATTAATCACTAAACCACCGGTACCTGCTGAAATAACGCCATTATTTGTCACACCAACGCCATTCTCAGTGGTAACTAAGGTGATCTTATCAGCATACATTCCACCAATAGAGGAAGTATCAATACCGACTCGAGAAGTAGAACCGATGCCTCTGATCGCAGTAGTAAAACGATTGTCTGCATCCACAAAGTTACTGCCTGTCGTGATATTTATCTCTTTTGCACGAATATCACCACGAATAGCCACTGAACGAGCCAATAAATCCGTCGGTGAATCTGAACGTAGTGCACCATTAACAATGATTTGGCCTTTTTCAACGTTATAACCAACAATTGTGCCATCTGTTGCTTTAACTGCATTACCCGTTGTTAATGTTGCACGACTGGTATTAATAAAACCACAGCTATTACAAGTGATACCTGATGGGTTTGCGACGATAACTTGAGCCTTATCCCCCGCTACTTCAATTAATCCATTTAATGTACTGGCTCTATTAGAATTAACTTCATTCAAAATGACTTTTGCACTGCCACCAGCTAAATTAGCGTTACCATTGATTGTTCCACCTAATTGGGTCGTGGAAGAATCTTTGCTGTTATTCAAAATCACACCCGTCGGATCGACGTCAAAACTGTGATAAATATTGTGCGAGACACCTTTATCACTCGCTTTATTAATATTAACAATAGTTGGTCCATTAGGCTGTACTTGTACACCTGCACCATTAGTATTAATAATTGCTCCATGAGCAACAGAAGCAAAACCTAAAATAACAGACACACATAAGTAAATAGGCTTAATTTTCAGCATGGGCGTGCTGAAAACTTTATTTGTATTCTTTTTCATAATTAAATCCTAGATTATTTATAGATAAAAACAAAAGAAAAAAGAAATAAAATCGCCCTAAGGCAAATGAATTATGGAATAAACAAAATTTAAAGAACAATTAAATAACCTAAAGTTAAATTATATAAAAATCACAGATAGATAAACTTTTCAAAAGCTAACTATTTCAATAGAGAAACCATCAAAATAAGATATACAACTTTGAAATCAATCAGTTGAAATTTTTAAATTTTAAGGGAAGTGATGTTAAAGTGTTTTTTAATAGCGTAAAGAAAACCCCCAAAAAACATTAAAATAGATCATATATAAAATTATTTTTATGAATATTTATTAGTGTTATATTATTGCTTATTTACGCCGTTTTTAATTAAATAAACCATAGGTACCTTTATAATAAAAAAAAACAGAGAATAATAAGTACATAAAAACAACGAAAAATAAAATTAAGATTAATCTCAAGAGAAAAATAGAAAATTATAGAGAATAAAATAATGAAACAATTACAATAAAAGTATTTTATTTAAATAACGCCATTTACATGTTTAATTAAAATTTAATTTTAGGTGATTTTTATTTACATAAGTAAATTATTTTCGGCTACTTATATTAATAGTCCTGGAATTAACAAGTAACAGCCTTATACTTTAAATAACTCGAGATGTAGGTAGGCGACAAACGAAGATAGGTGGGAGCATAAATAAACTATGTGACTCGATAAACCTCAATGTAGCCATCTTACCTTAAGGAAAATCACGGTATCTCCATAGTATGACAAGTACATAGTTAAAATAACCAAGCGGATAGGCATACAGGCACCAACGAAATCAATTCAGTTAATTAGAACCTGTCAGCGAAGTGTGAAAAACAATGCTATTTTCTCACTTCGCCAGCAACCTAACATCTCACGATAATACCTGTAGTAAAGCGTAAGACTCTTAGAATTTATCTTGTTGTAAATAGGACCACGCATACTGAGCATAGAGTTCAGCGCCTGCGACCATTGCATCTTCATCGATATTAAAACGTCCGTGATGATGTGCCCACTGAGTGTCTTTATCAGGATTACCGGATCCTAATAGGGCGAAACAGCCAGGAATATTTTCAATATAGAAACTAAAGTCCTCACCGCCCGTAGTTGGTTTTTCAAATATTAATGTATCTTCACCAAACGCTTCAGTAATCACAGACTGTGCCAACAATGCACTTCGCTCTTCATTAATGACAGGTAATGTGCCGTAGGTATAAATCACCTCAGCTGTTGCTCCATACATTGCGGCAGTATGTTCTGCATAGCGACGGATTGCCGACTCAATGCGACTACGCGTTTCAATATTAAAGCAGCGTACCGTACCATCTAAGACCGCGTTTTCCGCAATAACATTAAAACGTGTACCAACATCCATTTTACCAATACTCACCACCGCAGACTCAAGCGGTGAGGTTTCTCGTGAAATCACGGCTTGTAAATTCATCACAAAAGAAGATGCAACAACCGCAGCATCAATGGTCGCTTCAGGCATAGAGCCGTGGCCCCCCCGACCTTTAAATTTGACAACAAGTAAATCAGCGGAAGCAAATGTGCCCCCTACATTACAAGAGATTTTTCCTGAAGGTGTGGTTGACCAGATATGCATACCGAATACGTTATCGACATTTTCAACTGCGCCTTGCCTTACCATTTCTTTCGCGCCTTGAGCTATCTCTTCAGCGGGCTGGAAAATAAGCCTGACATTACCACTCAGTTGTTCGCGTATATCGTAGAGGGCTTTCGCCGCAGTTAATAGCATGGAAGTATGTGCATCATGACCACATGCATGCATTTTTCCTTGATTTTGTGATTTATAATCTAATGAATCATTCAGCTCCAACACCGGTAGTGCATCAATATCGGCTCTTAGAGCAACCGTTTTACCTGGTTTGCCGCCTTTTATTTCAGCAATGATCCCTGTAGGCTCGGTGAGGCGATACTCAATCCCAATTTTAGTCAGTTCTTCTGCGATACGTTTAGTGGTACGTACCTCTTCCCAAGGCAATTCAGGATGTGAATGTAATTCACGACGAAAAGCGATCATTGCTGAGGTGTATTTTTTAATTGCCTGAGTAATCGTTGTATTTACCATGTTTCTACCTTTACCTAAGAATACTTATTTTTAATTCAACACTCTGCTAGCGACCGAGCTGTCGCGAACATGACATCAACACCCCGTACAATTTGTTCATAATCAGTCCATTCATCAGGGTGATGACTTAACCCATTACGGCTTGGCACAAAAATTAATCCTGTTTGGGTAATGCCCGCAAATATCATTGTATCGTGCCCAGCACCACTCACCATTGTGCGGTATTGCAACCCTTGTTGAGCTGCATGCTGTACCATCAACTGATGAATATTTTCATTTAATACCGTTGGCGGAACATACAGTGGTTGAATGACATCACTTTGTATCGCTGATTGACGGCTTGCTTGCTCAACTAAATCAATAATTCGCTCAATGGTTTGTCGTAGTGCTTTATCATTTTTTGACCGAATATCAACGCTAAAAATCACTTCACTCGGGATCACATTCGCACCATTAGGTAGCACATTGAGCCGCCCTACCGTTGCAACCGTACCATCACCAGCCGCTATTGCTATTGCGGGGATCTGACCAATTATATGGCTCGCGCAAACTAATGCATCAGAACGCATATTCATCGGCGTAGTTCCAGCATGCCCCGCTTTACCATTTAGTTTCACTTCAAGTTGTGCAATACCCACGATTGTATCGACAATGCCAACATCTTCTTGTACTTGCTCTAATATTGGCCCTTGTTCAATGTGTAATTCCAAAAAAGCTTTTACTTGGGAAGGATTAAGGATCGCCTCATCCGCTTTATCCGCATTAAAACCGGCCTCAGCCATACGTTTTGCCGCTGACACTCCCTGTCTATCTTTGAGTTGATATAACTCTTTAGTGCCAATTAAACCTGTGATCACGCTTGAAGCCATCAAACCTCTTCCAAAGCTTGTGCCTTCCTCCTCAACTAGTGCAATCACCTCAATAGGGTAACGCGGCTGTAGTTGCTGTTCACGGATGCGAGCAATAATGTCTAACCCACAAACAATACCCGCTGGCCCGTCGAAGGCGCCTCCATGGGGAACTGAGTCAAAGTGCGAACCAATGATCACCGCAGGCAAATTAGGTTCAGAGCCTTCTAATCGTCCATAGATATTACCTATAGCGTCTTCCCTGACCTGTAAACCCAGCTGGCACATTTGCTGTTTTAAATAATTTCTCGCCTGTTTATCCTGCTCGCTATAACTCATACGCGTCGTACCTTGGCCCGGTGTCGCGGTATATTCAGCTAATTGCTCTAAATGACGTTGAATTCTTAATTTGCTCATTTCCATTGTGTTATCCCGCAATTGGTGTAATAAAACCGACCATAATTCCAGCTAATACTACCGAAACCATCGTAACTGAAATAAATCCCCCCACTAACATTGGACCTAACATATGTGCCGTTAGGATCTGACGTTCTTTTTCATCTTTAGTGAGCGCATTAATCGCTTCGTTGGTAATAATATAATCAGCAGGAAAACCGTATAACGCAGTCAAGGAGACAGCAAATGCCATTTCTTTGGAAACACCAAGAATTTTACCGACTATCCATGATGCCAAATACATACCGATGACAGCTGCAACGATTAAAACAACCATTGGATAAACAAGGCGTAATAACATGTCTGGTGTAGCATGGTTTAAGGTATCAAATATAAATAACATCAGCGCCATAATTGCAAAACCGAAACCATTAGCCTTTTGTAGCGGCTGTCTTTCTAAAAATCCTAGCGATGATGCAATAACGCCAAATAATAAGCACAATACAAATGGACTGATACTAACAATTGGTGCGGCCCATGTTGAAACTAAATAAGCAAGGTAGCCTACCGCTGCAAGACGTAAGAATTTGAAATAGCTAGTATTATAGTGTGATGGGATTTTTTTGAATAAACGAGGCATTTCCTCATCAGAAGTGACTGTTTTGACTTCTACATCATCAGCCCCATCAACCGACAGCGATTCTTTCCATTGTCCACTGCGATATTGGGTCAAAACCCGCCGGCCTTCACGTTTTAACATAACAGCAGTTAATGGATAACCCGCAAATCCTTGCATCACGTAAATAAGAATAGCAAAAACAGATAAGTCAATTAGCCCTGCATCTGCAGCACCTTTTGACATAATTAACGAAGAAACGATCCCACCAACTAATGGCGGAATAGCTACTAATACGGTATTAAGATCAAATAACACCATTCCAATGGCATAGATAAAAACAATAATGCCTAAAATACCCGACAAAGAAATTAAAATGGTTTTCCACTGACGTAACAATTCTTTTAATGATAATAGCGTTCCCATGTTGGTGATAAGTAAATACATCAATGTCACAGCAACGACCTGTGGTATTCCCGCAATACTGACAATATTTTTAGGGAAAAATGTCCAATAACCTAATAAAAATAAGACAGCACATACAAACACTGAAGGGATCCATGCTTTAGTTCTCACTGCAATCGCATCCCCGATATACAAAATCAAAACTATAATAAACAGCGCTAACATCTGCGACATAACTTTTCCCCGTCTATATCTGTTTAAAATTCAATTTTTTATAGATTATAAATTTTATTATTTATGATTAGAGGTGACATACGACACCATTTAGTATGGTATTTGGTCACAATAAAGATGATTTATCTAAAAGCGATTAAAAGCATACCAAAATTCATAATATCATCGAAAATCAATATGTATAGATAACCCACTGAAGAGGTCACAAATTACAAAATAGAAAGCTACTAAGCTTAACAGTGATAAATCATAGCCGATCGGCATATGACATTAGAATTGACTAACAATTAGTTAACATATCGATGTGATATCGCTAATTTATAAAAAAAATCAAATGATAATTTTTTGGTTTGTTTTTTAAACAGTGAAATTATATTCTGTCGAAAAGTGCTATATATTAAAAAGGTATACTCGCTATTTTGGAAAACGAATTATTTTATAAAAGAATTAATTAATTTATCCCAAACAATCTACTTTATTCAGTATTGAGTGTAATCAATACCTAAAATAGGTTTTCCACTAATAACAGCGCCCTCTCCCTTAAATAATTTTAGAGGCCGCTAGGTAACAACTGAACGAGTCTCTAGGCACCTAAAAAATAGGTAATAGCTACGATCAAATACAATCAACATATCTTAATGAAAGGCGCTGCAACCTGAAGCATACCCGCTAAATATGCAATATAAGCGCATACCTCATCGTTTATTTAACGGGTATCGTTACCAAACACTCAATCAAAAATTCATTGCTTAATCACTGCTGAGCAAGCCAGTTATGGCATAACATGCCTAAAAAAGTAAAAATTAGTGCCCCGATAACATGAATAGCAATCGTGCTCAGTGCCACCAGTAATTTTCCTTCTTGTATTTGCACTAAGACTTCCAATGAAAACGTTGAAAATGTAGTAAACGCGCCACAAAAACCGGTCACAATAAACAGTTTATAGGCAGGACTGAGATTGGCATTGGCAAAATAAGAAATCGCAAAGCCAATGATAAATCCCCCGACAAGATTGACAAATACAGTTCCCATTGGAATATTTGGATAGAGATGATTGAGTTTTAGACTGATAAACCATCTTAACCAACCACCTAAAACAGAACCTAGCGCGATAGAAAAAAGAGCTGCATACATAGCGGGATCCCCTAGTGTTATCATGGGGAAATAAATGCGCGGATATATTAACATTTATGCCCCAATAATTAGGGCACATAATACCTACGTACCCCATCAATTGAAAAGGTTAACGTAGGCATCATCAGCCCATTAAGGGCGGTTTTTCACGGGAGGAATGCCATCTCCTGCAATTAGATTACAGCTAATTAATTACAAGGTAAATAGTGGATTATTGTATAATTTATTCACTCGTTGAACAGCACCTATACACTATATAAGTGCTGATTGTGACATCAACTTAGTTGAGCAAATATTAATAAGGCAATCATCACAGTAATAGCACCGCCAATTCGTGTAGATATTTGAGCAAACGGCAATAACGTCATACGTTCAGCTGCGGTTAAAATAGCAATATCACCAGTTCCACCTAAACCACTATGGCACGCCGTAACAATCCCCGCTTCGACAGGATACATACCCATTTTCTTAGCCATGAGAAAACCAACTAAGGCTAACGTCGCTACAGTCACAAAAATAGTAATTAATATTGTTGGATGGAATGCAGCAACTAATTCGCTCCAGTGTGTCACCGCAACTGAGTTCGCAAATAATAATGGGTATGTCACACTCGCTAAGAAAAACTGAAATAACGTCTTTGCCCCCTGTTCAAGCGGAGCAGGAATTAAATTACTCAGCTTTAATATTACTGCAAGAAAGAGCATGCATACTGGACCAGGTAGGCCAAATAATGCATGTAACAGAACACCAGCTAAATAAAGTGTAATCGCACACATACCTGCGCTAATAACCCAATTAACATCAATAGTACCTTTTACCTCTTGTTTATTTCCTGCCAGTAAATTATCACCAGTCACCTGTAACTGCCCATTTCCTGTTAGATGTGGATAACGGCGACCGATCATGTTTAAAAAACCACAAATAATAATTGCGAACAAGTTAGCAACTAATATCACAGGCAATAATTGTGCAAGTACTTTTCCAGAATCAATCCCCATGATTTCAGAATATCCAACCGATAATGGAATGGCACCTTCCCCTAATCCCCCACCCATTACTGGCGTACTAATAAAGAATACGATTTGTTTTAAATCTAAACCACAAGCGAGCCCAACTAACCCACCAATAATAAAGGCAAGTATTGAACCAATAAATAATGGTAAGAAAATCTTAGCAAACCCTTTTAATATAAGATTTCTATCCATAGTAAAAATACTACCAACGACTACTGAAGAAACAAACAAGTAAATAAAATTGCTGGACTTGGTAAATGATGTAATCGGCTCGACTAATGTTTGTGGAATAACATTAATACTCACTAAATATGATGGAAGAAATGCAGCAATGATTGCGGATCCGCCCATTTTACCTAAATAAGGAATGCGTTTACCGATTTCCGCACAAGTTGCTCCACCTAATCCCAATATTGCTATCATAGTAGGTAAATCAGTACCTATTTTCTTCACAGACATAATGCCAGCCACTAGCAACAATAATAATAGATAGACAGGTAACGGAATAAATCCCACTTTATAGTTAAATACTTTGACCAAAGTCTGTGGTGGTGATGCAGCAATATTATGTTGTGTCATGGTGACCTCTTTATATTATTTGTATGAGTGTTACCGATTTTTGTAGGGTGATGCGAGATCTTTTATGCGATCGCACCTTTTTGTCGCAACATGGATATTTTTTGCTCGTCAAATCCAAGTTCGCTCAAAATTTCATGACTGTGCTCCCCCAATTTAGGAGCGGGGAAACGCCAAACACCGGGTGTTGAGGAATATCGAGGTAAAATATTTGGCATACTCAACGATCCAAAATCATCGTCTGCTACAGATAGATGAACTTGGCGATGAATAAAATGTGGGTCATTAACAATATCATCAATACTATAAACAGGGCCAACAGTGACGCCTGCTTCTCGAACTAGCTCAAGTGCTTCTGCTCGGTTTCTTTGTGCAAACCAATCAGCGATAATGATATCCAGTTGTTCACGATTTTTAACTCGTGCACTGTTATCACAAAATCGAGGGTCATCCGCAAACTCACTGTGTCCAATTAAGTCAAAAAAACGTAATGCCATGGTTTGCGTTGAGCCTGAAAGTGCGACATATTTTCCGTCACGGCAACAATAAACATTTCTTGGAGCGCTAGTATTAGACGCGCTACCAATGCGCTGCTTAATCAAACCGGTTTTTTCATAAATAGCCGCCTCTGGACCCAAAACCGAGTAGATAGATTCTAACAGTGATAAATCAATTACTTGCCCTTGAGAAAGTTGCCTAAATCGAGCAAATAGTGCTGTCGTAACCGCATTTGCACCATACACTCCTGTGATCATATCAGCCAATGCAAGCGGTGGTAATACAGGCTCTCGATCCGCAAAACCGGTTCGATGAGCAAAACCACTCATAGCTTCCACTAATGTGCCAAATCCTGGCTGTTGTGCGTAGGGACCGGTTTGCCCAAAACCAGAGATACGCACAATGATTAATTGGGGATTGTGCTGATGCAAAACCTCGGGTGAAAGCCCCATTTTTTCAAGTGTCCCAGGGCGATAGTTTTCAATAAAGACATCAGCTTGCTTCAATAATTCTAATAGTATCGCCTTGCCTTCATCATCACGTACGTTTAAGGCAATAGAACGCTTGTTTCTAGCATAGACTTTCCAAAAATATGAATCGCCCTCTTCTTTCCATGCCCGAAGAGGATCTCCTTTAATTGGCTCGATTTTTATAACATCCGCTCCCGCATCTCCCAGCTGCAATGACAACATATTACCCGCGACTAAACGTGATATATCGATAACGCGGATCCCTTGTAGTGCTCCTTTCGTTTGTGGATTAAATTCCTGAATTCTTGTATTATTTTTATTCATTATTCAACTTCCTTTTGCTGATATTTTTTATTTGCTCAACAACCGCGTATGCTTGAGCGAGATAAGGCGCATCAATCATTTTTCCCTGATATTGACTAGCACCGTGCTGACTATTTTTTGCGGTCTCAATAATGGCTAATGCCTGTTCTACTTCTTGCTTAGTTGGCATAAAAATACGATTTGCCAATACAATTTGAGTTGGATGAATGCAAGACTTGCCTGTGTATCCAAGATTTTTTGCTGCTTGCGCATCCGCGATAAAACCTTCACTGTCGTGGATATCAGGCCAAGCCGAATCCCAAACCGCTAACTGATGTTCGGCTGCCGCCATTTTTAGCTGTAATCGGATATATTGGCGTATTGACATATCCGTAGCCGTGATATTAAAAGGGGCTAATAAGTCGCCAAACCCCAGCTGTAAAGCCACTAATTGTTCAGAGGAACCCGCTATTTCATGGGCATTGCGTAATCCTTTTGGAGTTTCTATTGTGGCAAGTATCGCTAGCTTATTTTTTAATCCCTTTTTGGCAGCAATAACATTAATACGCTCAGCTAATTCAATAATTTGTTCTTTTGACTCAACTTTTGGGAGATTAATAATTTGAATATTAGGATGAACTGCAACTTGTAAGTCGGCGCGAATATCATCACTTTCTAATGAGTTGATACGAACAATTAAATCTTTTGTTTGTGATTGAGAATTTAATGGCATTTGATCGAGAAACTGAGATAAAAACTTTCTTGCTTCAGGCCTATCTTCAGGCTTTACTGCATCTTCAAGATCGAAGCTAACCGAATCAGATGCACTATTTAGCGCCTTACGATAAAGTTCAGGCCTTGATGCAGGCACAAATAATTTGCTACGCATAATTCACCCGATGTTATGTATTTGTAAAAAAGAAATGTATTTACAACCACTGTACTCAGCCATTAAAGTAAACAAAACATTGTTTTTCTACTTTCAAACTCAACAAAAAGTTAATTATGAATATTCGATTCTTAGAAACTTTTCTCTGTATTGTTGAAGAAGGCTCCGTTGCTTCTGCCGCACGTAAATTGCATTTAACAGCAACGGCCATGGCACAGAGAATCAAAGCATTAGAGGATGAGATTGGCGTAGCACTGCTTTATCGAACAGGTCGTACAATGCAAGTCACGCCTGAAGGGAAAGCAATTCTTCCTAAAGTCAGGGAATTAATTGCAGGAAGTAAGGCCTTAAAACAGCTAGCCTCAATGCAAGATGTTGCAGGAGAGCTTCGGATTGGCGTCTTACCAACCTTATTGTCAATGTTAGTTCCTGATGTCTTAACACATTTAAACGAACAGTTTCCGCAGTTAGTTTTATCAATTGAATTAGGGTTTTCCAGTGGTTTGTACCGACAATTGGCAAATGATGAAATCGATCTTGCTTTGCTAGTAACACCACTATTTCCTCTTAGTAAAGAATATTGTTGGTTACACCATCATCAAGAAAAATTTGTCGTCGTCGCCCCCGCAACATTAAAAGGCCGTACGGCTCATGACTTGCTAAAAACAGAGCCATTTATTCGCTATCACCAACAATCATGGGGTGGGATTGTTGCTGACCGCTATTTGCAATCACAAAATATTCAGGTAAATAAACGTTTTGATTTAAATACACTTGATGCGATTGTGTCACTTGTCAGTAGTGGCTGTGGCATTTCATTAATACCAGACTGGCAGCCGCTATTTAGTGATAGGAAAAATATCATTAAATTTCCATTACCTGAACCTGCTCCTAGCCGCGACATTGGTATTTTATACAAATATAATTCAGCTAAAAAAAACCTTATTGCCCCCGTTATTGAGCAATTGTTTCTTGATAAAAATGAAGAAAAATAGTTTGAACTGTTAATTTATTGTGATGTTTTTAAAGTGACAGATAGCTCAGTATCGATTTCTTCCTTTAACTCAGTGAAATATATAAATTTGAGTTTAAATAGCGCATAATATTTTCATCGCAGAACAAAACCATGTTACCTGCTTTTTTCATGCGTAGAGTCAGAAATCAACAATAATAAGCTCAGCATGAAACCATGTTAATTGTATAGGTTAAGCGTAAAAATGGATAAAAACCGCACTTTATTGAAAATTGATGATATTGGGTATTCTATTGATGGTAAGACCATATTGGAGCATGTCCAATTTGAATTAAAATTAGGCGAGTTTAAGCTAATTACAGGCCCTTCAGGCTGTGGGAAAAGTACACTATTAAAGATAGTTGCATCATTGTTGCCTCCTACTTCAGGAACAATTCTATTTGATGGCCGTGATTATGCATCTATATCACCTGAAGAGTATCGACAACAAGTTTCCTATTGCACCCAAACGCCATCTTTGTTTGGCAATACTGTCTATGATAATTTATTTTTCCCCTATAAAATTCGAAAACTAAATTTTGACAAAGCTAAAATATTGCATGACCTAAATTACTTTTCACTACCTGAATCTATCTTAGAAAAAGGAATAAATGAGTTATCGGGGGGTGAAAAACAGCGTGTTTCACTAATTCGTAATCTTCAATTCTTACCGAAGGTATTACTACTGGATGAAATCACCAGTGCATTAGATGAAGCAAATAAAGTCAAAGTTAATGAGATGATCCATCAATATACAACTCAGCAGGGTATTGCTGTTTTATGGGTAACTCACGATCAAGATGAAATTATGCATGCAGATGACGTCATCACTCTTCCCATCCATAATCAAGAACATAGGAATTAAACATGCACCAACCCACTATCACCAATGAGTCCTTGGGTTTTTCTATTATGCTTGTTCTGGTTGCAATATTTATCAGCCATAAAGAAAAACTCGCTCTAGAAAAAGACATTATTTGGAGTACGTTGCGTGCCATCATCCAACTATTAATTGTCGGTTATATCCTTAAGTATATTTTTCAGGTCGACCATGAAATACTCACCATCGCAATGGTTATGTTTATCTGTTTTAATGCGGCATGGAATGCGAAAAAACGCAGTAAATACATAGATAAAATTTTCGGCACTGCCTTTATCGCAATTACTTCAGGGACATTCCTAACCTTAATCATATTAATCACCAGTAAAGCCATTGCTTTCACACCAATGCAAGTGATCCCAATTACAGGTATGATTGCGGGTAATGCAATGATCGCTGTAGGTCTTTGTTTTAATAACTTAGGGCAACGTTTTAACAGTCAGCAACAACAAATACAAGAAATGCTAAGTCTAGGTGCAACGCCTAAAATTGCTTCAGCATCAATTATTCGTGAAAGTATTCGTGCATCGCTGATCCCAACTGTCGATTCTGCAAAAACAGTCGGTATTGTTAGCTTACCGGGTATGATGTCAGGATTAATATTTGCAGGTGTTGATCCGCTAGAAGCGGTAAAATATCAGATTATGGTCACTTTTATGTTATTGGCAACAGCAAGTTTATCAACTATTTTAGCTGGCTATATGACATATATTAAATTTTACAATGAGCGCCACCAACTGCTTATTAATACATTGAATAAGTAATATTATCAGACGCTTGATAACATTACTTGTTATCAAGCGTTCCTAATCTCTTTTAATTCTATGAAAAATCGCTCATTCGACTAACAAAAAACCTGATAAAGCTTCTTTAATCGGCAAACTTATTTTTAATAAAAAACGCGACCTTTTGTATTAATGTAAAATAATAACGTCAATTTTGTTTGTTTTTTGTTAAAACACTTCCATACCAAGCTATTATTAAGAGCAATACTTTACCCAGAGATTTTCTATAACCGAAAGTGGTAATAAATCATCATCGCCTTCAACCAAAGGAAATGACAGAACAGCTCGTCCATCTTTACTATGATATGCTTTTACTATAAATCTTTTATAGCCTTCTATTTTTGCATTTTTTATTCTTAACACCTTACCACAAACATAACCGACTTCGCCTTTATCTGCGGTTACTCTGATAAGATTATATTTTACATGCTTAAATGATGCCGACTCAGGGTAAGATAAATAATCTTCAACATTGTATTCAGCCAGTTTGATCACATCTGGTTGTGGCTTATAATAGATAGTTACGCCTAATAAAAATGAGCACCCAATAAGTAATGCCATCGTAAGCAGCTTAACGATATTCATATCTTGTACTCTTCAAAATAATTAATCATTTTATTCATAATCAATTTTTACAGAAAAAATATACGATACCTTTTGGATTAAAATAATCTCATCCTCTCACTTCTGATATATGTCAGTTTTCGCGATCACAACTTAAATTGTTCTTATATTTCTATCACTAAAAATAATTACAACACCTACAGAATTATGGCTAAAGATAGTTAAAAACATACAACTATTATAACTTCTCTTAATAAAACTCAATTATGGAGTAATTTTATCAGCAATATTCTTTTAAAATAAGTATCAGTAGTAGATTGAACTGTTACAGGTTGTATCCTTTTTACTATAAAAATAATCAATCTAAAATGACTAAACGTATCATTTAACTTAAGTGTCAATCATATTTCATTTTCATCCATGTATAAACATGAATAAGTTATACAAATGGATAATATATATTTCAATATATATAAAATCCCTTTTGTGAGTAAAAAAGCAATAAAAATAATCTAACCATATATTCATTAATCTATTATTCTGAGCAATCAAACTCATAAATTTTGTTTTTGCACATGTTTTATAATTTAACTACTCAGTTGGCAGGAAGCCAACATAGGCGGGCTATTGATATCTCAAGGATATTCTAGCAGCATATTTATACTGTAAATTTGATGTTTCCCTTCAGCTATCTCATACTTGATGTTCACAATGTTCTTAATACAATAGACTACAATTAGATATAATCATTCGAACGATTATATCTTAAGCTATTCTTATCAATTCATTTATCTTAAAATGGAATCTAACGCAATTTAAGAGTAAAAAAACCCCGTTAAAAACAAAATAGATAAATAAAGTTAATTTATCCACTATAAAAAATAATTAAACAATCACATCACCAATACGTATTTTATCCTATAGCCACCTTATCCCCCGCTCTAAATACAGAATATTCCTATAAATGGGGTTAGAGCCTAAAAACTAAAATTATACGACCAATTTTGACAATGGATTTTATTTTAGTCAGGTAGCATCTACATGTCCCGACGATAAGGTGTATCATGACAAATATTCAGCTACTACTACTTGCAACTAATAACTTCAAAGAAGACATTGCACTTTCACACACGCAAGGATCATATATTTATCAGTTTTATTATGCGCAAATCGCTCTTCAACATTTAAGCATTGATTCTTTTTTAAGCAACTATAAAGTGCAAATCGACCCGATATTGAAAAATAACCATGAGTTGTACGCTCAACGCGAGCAAATTTATCAATTAATCAAAAGTTATTTAGAACAAGCAGAAACACGCTTTATTGAAAGAAAAAAAATTCTCAACCAAGACTAATAAATGATTAAGCCCCTTATCTAGATGGTTAAGGGGCTTACATTATCAATGACTTGGAATAGAAACATCATTTTTCCATCCCAAGTTATTTTATATTTATCGGGTTATTGTTCCTGCAACTCTAATTCCGCAATAATAGGCAGATGGTCGCTAGCTTGTGACCATTGAAACTCTTTGCTGTCTTTCGGGATCACCATATCTTTCACATCCCAAACTTGACCTTTAAAGGTGAAAATATGGTCAATATCAATCGCAGGATTTACCGCGGGCCAGCTTCGATAGTTCACGCCTGATTTTTCTACTGGCACCCAAAAATAGCGAAGCTCTTTAATCGGCTGCTCTTCTGCTGTAGAGTTAAAATCTCCCGCCAATATTTTGATTGACGCTGCAATATTATCGAATCCCGTATCAGTATCGCCAATAGCCGCATCAAGTATATGTCTCACTTGGCCAATACGAATTGTGGGATCCTTTTGCCAATCTAAATGAGTTCCCATAATAATAATCGGTGAATCAAAACCCGGTTTACTGATTTGTGATAATAAAACAACTCGCTGTTCGGCATCTCCCGACGGTAGTGGAATAACTTTCGATTTTTCAATTGGATACTTTGATAAGATCCCAACTCCATACTCTCCACCATCGAAGTCTAAAGCTTTACCAAATGCATGATACATTTTATTCGCTTTCGCCAACGTTTCGAGTTGATCAACTTTTTTACTGCGTGCCGTTTTATTATCAACTTCAGTCACCACAATGACATCCGCATCGATTTTAGCAATCGCCTGATTAAGCTGATTAAAATCAGCAACATTCTCGGATAATTCGTTTTTACCTATATTATAAGTCGCGACTTTAATCGTAG
This sequence comes from Providencia sp. PROV236, assembly GCF_033676985.1. Classification (NCBI taxonomy): domain Bacteria; kingdom Pseudomonadati; phylum Pseudomonadota; class Gammaproteobacteria; order Enterobacterales; family Morganellaceae; genus Providencia; species Providencia sp. PROV236. The sequence goes on from NZ_CP096297.1 coordinate 2,706,478, forward strand.
GTTTATTTGTTTGGTACACTTTATCAGGTGTCCCGCCGTTTTGTACCGCGAGTATTTCAGAGCCTGTTGTGCTTGCTGCCACTGAGCATGACGCGAGTAGCGCAGCAGATAACGCTATTTTTAGTTGTGTTGTGTTCATAAATTCCCCTGTAATTTATCTACAAATCATGCCTTGTGAGACAACATATTGACTTTGCAAAATAAAAAATAATTAACTGCTTAATCAAATTACCACAATCAATTAATGATTCCGTGACATCATCGACAATCTTATTTCGAGGGTTAAAATAACTATCTAATCGATAATTAAACAGTGACCGCTAACACATTTTTGAATGTGTTAGCGTATAAATAAGGGATTAAAAAGGCAGAAAATATGCCCTTCTCGGCATTTGCATTTCATGCACTTTGCCTGGCTTCGAATTTGTAGGGGAAAATAATTTCTTCTTGCTGGTTTGAAAAATCGCTATCGGGATCAGAAAGCCATTTTTGTAATTTCTTGGCTGCTTCCTTTGCCATTTTACTGTAATCGATCCTAACGGATGTGAGCGATGGATGGATATAATCGCAATTTGATGACCCTTCAACACAGGCTACAGCTAACATTGATGGAACTTTAATCAACCGCCTTTGGCATTCAAAAAGTACCCCTAATGCAATCATTTCATGACTGCATATCACTGCATCGAGTTCTGGTTGACGAGTTAACATTTCGCTAATGGCTTGCCGTCCAAAATCCATAGTGGCCACATAAGGGGTGGTTATGCTTTGTTCTGCACTGTGATTATGGCTTAACATTGCCTTTGTCCAGCCACTTAGCTGTTGACTTTGTACCTTACTATCCATTTGTGCGCCAATATAACCAATTTTTCGATAACCTTTTTGTAGCATATGATTAGTTAGAAAATATACGGCCTCACCAATATTGCTTCGGATGTTAAGCGAAAGTGAGTGTGTTGCTTCCCCTGCAACACTAATAACGGGAATATCAATATTTTTAAGATAGCTAAGCACGCTTTCAGAATTAATCGCGCCAAAAATAACCATCGCTGCTGGACTACTTTGCAATAAAGTAAAGAAAACTTCAGATTCTTTTTTCTGTTGATAATCATGGCTGCCAATAACAACTTGATAGCTGTTTTTGTTAAGTACATCCTGTAGTGATTGCAAAAATGCCGAACTCGCATAGTCTCGTAATGATGGCACAAGTACTGCGATCGTTCGGCTTTGACCGGAGGCGAGTATACCCGCCGCAGAGTTTGGTATATACCCAAGCTCTGCGACTGCTTCATTGATTTTTTCTCGCAGTTTATCTGATACTAAGTCTGGAGTGCGCAGCGCCCTTGAGACAGTCATTGAACCAACGCCTGCATATTTAGCAACATCTTGTAGCGTCACTCGCCCAGTATTCTTTCTTTTGCGTGTTTTTTCCATAAAAGATGCTTTTTTACTCTATTACCCAATTTGTCACGCTATAACTTACCACAGGTTAGATTTGTTAATGAGCGGTCTTTAATGTTGTTTGCAATATATTCACTTTATTTATATGAAATGATAGCGCTATCACGAAAATGAACAATTCAGCTAGATAGCGCTACCATAGATCACTACTATGCTCTTAGTTTGATAGTTAGAAAAAAAGCTAAAAATAGTTTTACATTACCAGGAGCAAATTCAATGCTAACGACATTATTGACCCCTAACGTCATTCAGGTCGTCGATAGCGCCACTGACTGGCGTGATGCGATACATATCGCCTGTGAACCACTCATCAAAAATAACGCGATTGAGCCGTCTTATGTCGATGCCATCATTCGCTCTCATGAAAAAATTGGCCCGTATTATGTATTAGGCCCAGGTATTGCAATGCCCCATGCTCGCCCCGAAGATGGTGTAAACCAATTATCATTAGGTCTAACGGTGATTAAACAGGGCGTTGAGTTTGGCTCGGAAGGCAACGATCCAATTAAGTTGTTAATCGTACTCGCTGCGACAGACAGTAATAGCCATATTGGCGCTATTGCTAAACTCGCTGAACTATTTGATAACCAAGATCATATTGACCAAATCATCCAATCAGAAAACATTGATGACATCATTAGAATCATCGCTAACTATTAATTTTTAGAAGGAAAAGAATATGAAAATTACCGTCGTATGTGGAAATGGTTTAGGTACTAGTCTGATGATGGAAATGAGTATCAAAACGATTTTAAAAGATTTGCAAGTCAGTGCTGATGTAGATCACGTGGATCTTGGTTCTGCCAAAGGAACTGCTAGTGATATTTTTGTTGGTACAAAAGATATTGCTGAACAATTAGTTGCACAGCAAGTCGATGGTGAAATCGTTGCTCTAGAAAATATGATCGACAAAGTCGCTATGAAAGAACATTTGAGTGTTGCACTGCGTAAGTTAGGCGCACTGTAAGCGGAGGCTATATGTCATTTTTTCGTTTTCTGATGCAGGATGTCCTTTCTGAACCGGCGATCCTAGTCGGTCTGATTGCTTTAATTGGCTTAATTGCTCAAAAGAAACCCGTTACTGAATGTATTAAAGGCACCATCAAAACCATTATGGGTTTTGTCATTTTAGGTGCAGGTGCAGGCCTCGTTGTCAGCTCATTAGGTGATTTCTCAGCAATTTTCCAACATGCTTTCGGTATTAATGGTGTTGTACCAAACAATGAAGCCATTGTTTCTATTGCACAAAAAAGCTTTGGCCGAGAAATGGCAATGATCATGTTCTTCGCCATGCTTATTAATATCTTGATTGCCCGCTTAACCCCATGGAAATTCATTTTCCTAACGGGTCACCACACTTTATTCATGTCAATGATGGTGGCAGTGATCCTTGCAACAGCAGGTATGGAAGGTACGCTACTGGTGGTTGTTGGCTCACTCATTGTTGGTTTTTGTATGGTGTTCTTCCCTGCCATCGCCCACCCATACATGAAGAAAGTGACGGGTTCAGATGACGTCGCTATCGGACACTTTTCAACGATCTCTTATGTGCTTGCTGGTTTTATCGGGAGCAAATTTGGTAATAAAGCACATTCAACTGAAGACATGAACGTACCGAAAAGTTTACTTTTCCTACGTGATACCCCAGTTGCTATTTCATTCACTATGTTCATTATTTTTATCATCACTTGTTTATTTGCTGGCAGTGATTACGTTCGTGAAGTGAGTGGTGGTAAAAACTGGTTTATGTTCTCATTGATGCAATCTATCACTTTCGCTGCGGGTGTTTATATCATTCTGCAAGGTGTTCGTATGGTCATTGCAGAAATTGTTCCCGCTTTCAAAGGGATCTCCGATAAATTAGTTCCTAATGCCAAACCTGCGCTAGATTGCCCAGTTGTGTTCCCTTATGCGCCTAATGCTGTATTAGTTGGTTTCTTAAGTAGCTTTGCCGCTGGTGTGATCGGTATGTTTATCCTGTATGCGTTAAATATGACTGTGATTATACCGGGTGTTGTACCTCACTTTTTCGTGGGGGCTGCTGCTGGGGTGTTTGGTAATGCTACGGGCGGTCGTCGTGGAGCAATTTTAGGTGCGTTCGCGCAAGGCCTATTAATTACCTTCTTGCCTGTGTTCCTACTCCCTGTTCTTGGTGATATTGGTATCGCTAATACAACATTCAGCGATGCAGACTTCGGTGTTATTGGTATTTTACTTGGCATTATCGTTCGATAAAAATATCCCCGCAGGCATGCACCTGCGGGGGTCATTTAATTGCCTAATTGTCCAACCAATGTACCCTCTTTAAATAAGAATTCTTGCAATGAAATCAAATCGTCCGGTGTGACATGAATGACCCCTTCACCAGGAATATCAATTTCTGCAATCATAAATAAAGCCAAAGTAGTTAGTGAAGGTAAGATCAAGATCAACCAGTTCTTCCCTTTAGTGCCACGAATGTTGTAACCAATTAAAATATTCGAGCAAACCGCAAAGAAAATTAATAAAAACCATGCCGCATTAGGTATTTGATGTCGCCAGCTTGCCATCGTTTTCTGCTGCGAAAGATAAAGATCACTAATTGCCGTCAGTACTGATGCAATCACAGGGTTCGGTGTTTTAGTCGCTTCTTTAACTGCGAGCTCCCATAATGCGGCTTGTTTTTCTAAAGAAAGGCGTCGCCACTGGTTATTTTCATCACTCACTCCCGATTTGAAAAATTCAATACGTGCCTCTAGGTACTGTTCCAATAAATTCATCGCATCAGCCCTATCACTGCTGTTCAATATTTGCACGCGTTGATAAGCATTGCCAATCGCAATCGCTTCATTTTCCTCGGTTTGCTGCCGATTATTGTAGCCATTAATTGAGATGGAGAGTACAAAACCAATTAATAAGCCCAATAATGATAAAATGGCACCTAGTATAATTTTAGCTTCATCGTCAGCAATTTCTTCGTGCGCATTTCGGCGCTTAAATATAAATTTACCGATATACGCAGAAATAACTAATAACACAAATGTGATTACAAATAATAAAATAGAGTCAATCGGCGTATCATTAATTAATTCAGAAAGACTAAACATAGACTCTGTCCAGATAGATAATTTTCCGATGATATACCATATCCAGAATCAGGCTTTCTAGCTTTTTATTGACTGAGAATAACTTCAGACTTTAACGCTAAAATCTTATCCATAAATGATAAGATTTATATATTAGCCATTCTTTTATCTCAAAAAAAAGAGTCATCTAACCACCTGTTTTTAAATCAATTTTAGACTATAAATATATTCCCCATCGACAATTTCACCTGTATAAGTAAAACCATGTGATATATAGAGGTTTTTAGCAATATTGTTCTCATTATCAACTCCTAATGTGACACGATGGAGTCCTTTGGCTTTAAAGTAATCAATTATTGCTGAAAATGTTTTTTTTCCGAGACCTTGCCCAATAAACTTGTGATCTAACATATAACGACAAATTTGGGCTTCATTCGGCAGCAAATCTCGCTCTCGGTACATAAAGAAACCAATCAACGCTTGCTCACAATATAATGCTTTAGGCTTGAACTCAGGATAATAATGGGATTCTGCAATTGATATAGCATTACAGCAGATATAATCTTCAAGTACGGTCGCTATGCCATTAGCGTTTGATGTTAATTCACAGACATCAAACAGGTTATCTTTATCTATACTCTAAATAATTCGGGATGCAGGTAGGCGACAAGTGAAGATAGACGGGGAGCATAGATAAACTATGTGACTCGGCGAGCGTAGCGCAGTCAACAATCCTGCATCTTGAAGTATGACGGGTATACATCATTTAAGTCACAATTAACGATGCACTCTCCAATCCCGAGGAGCAGAGAAAACACGCTGCCGACTATCAATGAACCTAGTCACCATGCCTGTTGGTATAATTCCAATGCATTTTGCTCTGTCAACTCCCGAGGATTATTCACTAATAAGCGAGTTTGAGCCATTGCCGCCTGAGCCAATGATGATAAATCGCTGTGTAAGATCCCGACTTCACGTAAGCGTTGAGGCACTTGGCATTCAGCAATAATTTGCGCCATTTTGTTGATAAAGGCGTCACTATCTTGCTGCACATTGTGTTTTACTGAAGCACCCACATACGTCGCCAATTCCGCATATAACATCTGCGCACTAGGTAAATTAAAATGAAGCACTGGCAGCAACATTAATGCATTTGATAATCCATGAGAAATATGATGCTGCGCGCCGAGTGGATAGGCTAACGCATGAACCGCCGCAACAGGTGAATTAGCAAAAGCGATACCGGCAAGTGTCGCACCTAATAAGTTCGCTTCTCTGGCCGCTCGGTTATTACCATCATTACAAGCAGCCACTAAATTTTGGCTAAGTAACACCAGCGCTTCTTTGGCAAGTAAATCAGAAAATAGGTTTTTCTTATGTTTACTGGTATAAGCTTCAATTGCATGCACCATAGCATCAATCCCTGATGCAGCCGTATGTATTGCGGGTAACTTAAGGGTTAATTGCGCATCCAACACCACCACATCACAGAATAATTTTGCATCGACTATGCCCATTTTATTATCATCAGAGGTAGTGAGGATTGCTATATTAGTGACTTCTGATCCTGTCCCCGCAGTCGTGGGGATTTGGATCAATGGTAATCGTTGTCCCTTAACCTTATTGATGCCATACATTTGTGAAAGCGGTTGTTGTGATTGCGCCATAATTGCTACCAGCTTTGCAACATCAAGACTTGATCCCCCGCCTAATCCAATGATTATTTCTGCGCCAACATTCGTGGCCATTTCAGCGGCATCAATCACTTGCTGCTCTAACGGATCAGGCTGAACAGCCGAATATAGCGAAACGCTATATCCCGCACGCTCTAAATTAAGCATGACATCAGAGACAATACCCGCTTGCACAAGCCCCTGATCTGAAATAATCATCACTTGTCTTGGAGAGCCGAAGGTTTCTATAATTTGCGCTAATCGCTGTGCGGCCCCCCATTCAAAAATAAGCTTTGGTACACAGGCAAATTCAAATTTGTCTAAGTTTATCATTGACGTACTCCTTGATTGAGCGAATTATTTCCTTGTGTCACAAAAATACTTTCCACCTGTTTGCTGTCCAGAAGTGGCGTGATGATGCTCCCCCCAATACGCTGGAAATGTTCCGTTTGACGGTGTGCTTCCAAACCATTCGCCGTTTGATATTGTTCTAGAATAACAAAGTGATCGCTATTTTCTGTGGAACGAAAGAACTGATACGATAAATTATCAGGCTCTGTCCGTGTTGCTGCGGCCAGCTCTATCAAGGCTTGATTAACATGCTCCCCCATTCCTTGTTTGGCATAGTAATAAGCGATAACTTGAAGATAACCATTATTCATTTTATTTTTCCTTCTGGTGATAGGGCCATTCCCCACAGTTGACAATCACTACTTGAAACTGCAATAGCGCCATTGGCTAATGCATATGTGACATCATTTGCATGGCTCACAAATCCAGAAGCCACAATAGGAGGTAATTTCATTTTATCGGCTTGAGATAATAGAGGCAGCATAGGGGCTGGCATCAGTTGGACATAGTCAGGAGCACTTTGTTCGATCGCATTTAAACTACGTAACCACGTGGAGCGGTCAGTCACAAAGATTTTTTGCATCGTCAGTAACTCAAGACGATTCGCGCGTTGGATCGTTTGTAAGCGAGTTGACAATATGCCAGTAGCGCCGCTTTCAGCAATATATTCGATACCACTTTTATCTTGCTGAATGCCATTACAACTATCAATATTCACAATGACAAATTTATCTGCTTGCGTGAGTAAATTAATCACAGGTTGAATTTTTAACAGATCGATATTGGCGATAATGCACACTTTTGCTTCGCTTTCGATGGCGACTTTTAATTGCTCCACACCATAGATAGCCATAATGACAGGATGGCGCGCTAACAGCGCGCCAAAGTTATGAACCATAATTCACCTACCTAATCATTAGGAAGCTCAGTACTAAATCCGAGCTTACCTGGGTTGAGTATTTGTTTAGGGTCAAGCGCCGCTTTCAAACTTTGCATAATAGGAAAAGCCGATGACAGTGATCTCTCCATATAAGGCGATCTTAGTAGCCCGACCCCATGGTGATGGCTGAGTGTTGCTTTGTGTTTAATGATCACTTGGTTTGCCGCATCCCATGCTGCGCGGTACCATGCAGCTCGTTGTGTTACCTCAACATCGCCGCGCAAAGAGAAATATAAACAAGCGCCATCAACATAAGCATGAGATTGGTGCGCAGAGCCTGCTAGTGTTCCTGGGACTGCATTAATCGCCGCCACAACCTCATCATAAATAGTACTGAGATCACGCCAACAACCAATCATTTCTAGTGTATCAGCAACCAGTCCCGGTGTTCGTTTAAAACCCTCTGCGCTTTTTCCTGTTAAATAACGCGTATCTAACCAACGCTCAAAAATAAATGCATGATCGAGAGGCTGCCCTATTTGCTGGCATACCCGCTCAGCGATGGTCAAAAAGGCATCAACCACTTCTTTTGCACCTTCATCGGCAATTAACAACACGTTGGTATTAGGTAGATCAAATTGCACACCGCTTTCGAGATTATCATAAAGACGCAGAACCGCTGGCGTTGTGCCCTGTTGCATGATTTGTCGACATGCTTCTAGCCCCTCGGCAAAACTGTCAAACCCCCATGCAATCGCACGACCATAATCAGGCAAACGGTGTAGCTTAAAACGAATACGTACAATGATGCCTAATGTTCCTTCTGAACCAATAAATAATTGCTGTAAATCAGGTCCTGTCGCCGCACGCGAATAGCCCCCTACCGTAATTAATTGACCATCAGCGAGCACGATATCCATACCGTAAACCATATCTTCAATTTTGCCGTAACGTGTAGAAAGTTGCCCTGCACCTCGGCATGCCACCCAACCACCTACCGTGCTAATACCAAATGATGAAGGCCAATGCCCCATCGTCATTCCGTATTCTTTTTGAATGATCTCTTCAAAAACATCACCAAACATGCCCGCTTCAACATCAACAATTTGGCTCGTTTTATCAAAACTCACGAGTTTATTCAGTTCACAGACATCTAGCACAATCCCACCACGTAGAGGCAACGCTGCGCCAGTCACATTACTACGCCCAGCGGAAACTGTGACGGGTAAGCTTTTTTCGTGAGCAATACGCATCACCGCTTGAACTTGTTCAACGGTGGAGACACAGACGATCACCGCCATCGGAGTTGCAGGCTGGCCTTCTGTCTCGCTGATCATCGTTCGCGCCCACCAGTCACGAGTGAAATTAATGACGTCTTGCTCTGACGTCATCACTCGATCGGCGATCTGCTTGAGTTGCTTAATGGTTTCTTTATTCACATGCACTGGCGCTGTTTGTAATCCTTGATTACCGTTACTTGAAGACACTGACGTTGCCCAACTTGGTGGCGTGTGAGCGCCAACAACATAGTTACCTCGGTTATAGCCGCGCTTAATCGCATCTTTACTGATCATATTGCTTCTCCTATAAGTATCGATTTTTCACGTTTAATCGCTGCCTGATAGTCGTCTACTTGTGTCTTAATCTCTTCGGCAGTAAAACTCAGTTCTTGTTGAAGTAATTCACCAACTCGTTGAGCTGCTTGCGCAGAGGCATCTCGTGCCATCAAACGTGCACGGATCCGTCTTGCCAAAACATCATCAACCGTACTGGCTAGCTCATGACGAATGGCATAAAGTACCTCTGCCTCGCTATAAGGCAGTCCTTCAACAATGGGTTTTGCAAGTGTTGGATCCTGCTGCAAAATATCACTAACAAAATGTGCTTCGGTGCCATAGCGTTCGCCTAGATGTGCAGCCATTCCACCAGATGCCATCACCGCTTGTGGATCATAACCAGCCGCACCTAGTAGATAAGCGGATTTGGTCGTACAGCGTTTTTTCTTACCCAATAGTTTGCTAGCAGCATCAATGGTTTGTTCTGCCATATGGCGTGAAGTCGTCAACTTGCCACCAACAACGGTAATCAAGCCATCTTCTGCAACTGTAATTTGGTGGTTACGTTTCATCTCAATAGTTTTTCCGCCTTTTCCCCCCACTAACGGGCGGCAACCTGCGATACTGCCAACCACATCATCAACAGTTAAATTGGTTTTCAACGCGGTATTGGCACCTTCAATTAAGAAATCTAATTCCTTACGTGTACAATGCACATCATCTAGATTTCCTTCATAGTCTTCATCTGTCGTGCCTAAGTAAGAAACATTTCCCCAGCGTGTAATCGTTGCACGACGATTGCGCCCCGGAACAGGGATAGTCACAGTACAATCATTGCGTATTTTCAACCATGGGATTGCAATATGAACCCCTTTTGCTGGGCGCACATGCAAAGCACTTTCCGTGCCTTTTTTCTCGCCTTTCCAATCACGCAACCATACACCTGTCGCCATGATCACCACTTTCGCTGAAACATGAATTTCACGGTTATTTACCTGAACTATCGCACCATTAACCTTCCCGTTCGCGTCTCTTAGTATTTGTTGCGCTTTGGTATGATTGATAACAGTGACTCCGTGATGTGCAGCGGTTCTCGCTAATGCAAGTGTCAATCTGGCGTCATCGACACGTGCATCAAAATACATAAATCCACCGGAAAGCTGTTCTTCATTCAGTGTTGGGCAATGTGATAGCACCTCAGCAGGTGTCAATTTTTGATGTAAAATACCTTCACGCCATCCCCCTGCCAGATCGTATGTCCATAATAAGCTTTCGAAGGCTTTGGCTAATCTTTTATCAAATACCCCGTTTTTATCTAAGATTGGGAACATAAACGGTAAACGTTGTACTAGGTGCCTTGCATTACGGCGTAAACGTTGTCGCTCTAGTAAAGAATGAAACACCAGTTTTAAATTCCCTTGTTCGATATAACGCAGCCCTCCATGTACCATTTTGGAGGATTTAGATGATGTCCCCGACGCAAAATCATCTTTTTCGACTAAAGCAACTTTATATCCCCTCAAACTGGCATCTAATGCGGAATAAGCACCAGTCACTCCACCGCCGATAATCAAGATGTCATATTTTTCATGTTGTAACCGATCAAGTTGTTCTTCTCGATTGAGTCTTAATGGCGCTGTTGTAAACAAATCACTGTGTGATTTACTTGGTTTACGAGATGGAAAAAAATTCATGAGTAAATAGACTCCTAACAAGCAATGGCTTTTATTGCGGTATAATCAATTTCAAGTTGAAGGCGTGAATTCCACAATAGAAGACGTTGATTACGCTCGGCTTCGCTTATTGATGGAATAAACCGTTTCGCTACCGTTAATGTTTCACAGGCACTTTCGAGAGAGTCCCAAAGCAATCCATTAGAACCCGCTAAAAATGCGGCTCCTCTTAGACTCGCTCTCGCTGTTTCAGACATGCGTAATACAGGTATACCGCTGATATCTGCCTGAATTTGCAATAAAGCATCACTGTTTGACATCCCACCCCCGACTACCAATTGTTGTGCGGTTAACCCTGTTGCAGATTGATTCGCACGTAAGCAACCTGCGACTGAATTCGCAATGCCTTCTAAAATGGCGTAGGCGATCTGTGGACGTGTAGTTGAAATTGATATGCCGTTTAAAGAGGCACGTGCTTGAGGTTGTAAACTCGGCACTCGTAGCCCAGTTAAAGCAGGTATAAAGCTAACACCACCTGCATCTTGCGCTTGCATTGCCAGTTCACTTATTTGCTCAGGTGAATCAAACCAATGTAATTTCTCACACACCCAATTCAGCGCAGAACCTGTTGTCGGAACAAAGGTTTCTACTGAATAATGAGATTGTGATTGCTGACGACGAGCCACCATCGCAAGCGTGCTTTCCAATTGATGATCGAATGAAGGAACACTCTCACTAACAATTTGGTCGATAAAACTGCCAGTACCATGCATACAAATAGATTGCCCATGTTGAATGCAACCTAATCCAACAGCACCCGCAAATTGATCCCCCATGCAAGCCAAAATCGGTACCGAAATACCAAGTAGGTCTTGCCTTGTGGTTCCTAGATCATCTAAGTCATCTTTAAGTTCAGGCAGTAATGATAGAGGAAATGATAATGCCTCTAACCAAGGAGTGTAGTAACGATGCTCACGTAAGCTATAAGCGCCCGCTGACGTTGCGTTTGTGGGCGTTGTAACACAGTGGCCTTCTTGTGATAAATTCCAAAGCAACCAGCTATCTATGGTGCCAAATTTGAGTCGATTGGCCTTAAAAGCCTCTGCAACGACTGGGGTTTCTTGAATATGTTTTGCAGCCCATAAATAAGGTGAGCGGATCCCTACAGGACGGCCTGTATGTTGTAGTAGGCGGCTGTCCCACTCATCAGCTAGAGTATGTAAAATATCGGCATAGCGTGCATCTTGCCAAACCATAGCGGGGACTAATGATTTGCCTGTTTTACTGTCCCATAGCACTGAGGTCGAACGCTGAGTTGCAATACTTAAGGCAACAATATGCAAATTATCTTGTTGTGCCTGAGCAATTGTTTTACGGCAAACCTCTAATGTTGCCTTTAATATGTCATCTGCATTTTGCTCTGTAACACCATGCTGTAAACTTTCAACACGTAAAGGATGATATTCTAAAAAACGCACTAATCCATCTGCACTGACAACTGCTGAACGAGTACCTGATGTACCTTCATCAATCGCTAGAATGACATTTTGACCGTGTTTCATTCTGTTCTCCTTAACGGATTGTCAATTATCGTTTCTTTTTCAGCTTTAAATTGAGGAGCATTTGGCTCGTTGTCAGGCACGATGTGAGTGCGAGTAGGATCCCATTTAATTAGGAAGCAAATGATACTGGCGACCAACGGTACCACTGACATAATCAGAAAGGTGGTTTGTAAACCATAAGACTCACGAAAAACAGGGAAGATGAATAAACCAAGCGCAGCCCCCATCGCACCAAGAGCACCAATGATGCCGTTTGCACCAGCGCGCAATTCACTTCTGAATGAAAGTGATGATAGGCTTTTACCATTCGCACCGGGTCCACCTGAATGACAAAGAATGAACAAGGCAGGAACCGTCAATGACAACCAAATTGGCATCACATCACTGTATAGCCCTAAAGAAAGTAATACTAAAAATGCAACTGCAAAACCGGTTGCTGATGCCATTCTCAAGCCAAGCCAACGGCCAATCAGCGGGGACATAAACCCACCAAGGATCCCAAACAGATTGAAAAATAGTGAACCTAAGGTTGCATAAACAAAATTCTTACCAAACATCGCTGCACTGATCACTGGCAAATACCAACCAATCCCAAAATATTGTATAGATTGACAAATTTGCACCGTTGCAGCCAAAATCGTTCTTGGTAAATAAACGCCTTTAAAAATAAGTAATAGATTCCGTACTCCCCCTTTTGCTTGACCAACAATGGGTTTCAATTCTTCTTTAGGGGCTAATGTAAAATAATCGCCATAGACTTTTGACATCGCCTTTGTTGCTTCAGCAAAGCGCGATTTTCTCGCCAGCCAAATGGGACTTTCAACGAGGTAAACAAATTGCAGAATAAAAATTGTAATACCACAAACCGCAGTCACCCCAATAGAATAACGCCAGATTGCATCACCCACATCCATTGAGAAGAATAACAAGGCAAATATCAAATTCAGGCACACAGCAACATACCAAACCCCTTGCCATGTATTAAGGCGACTTTTTAGTTTCGCAGGCGTAAACTCCGCTAACATTGCCATTGCAACAGCAAAGTCCATTCCATAAGACACCCCAACAAAGAAGCGCCCTGCAATAATGGTGTGAAAATCAGTTGAGAACATCACTAATAATGCGCCGATAATAGCGACAATCTTAGCAATGATTAATGGTTTTACTCTTCCCCATCGGTCAGCAATCCAACCACCTACAGGGTTAAAAATAATAGCGACCCATGACGAAAAAGACGTCAATAACGCAATCTGCGTTGCCGATAAATTTAAATCACGAGTCATTGGATTAAGCCCTGCGCTTAACGCTGAGTTAGAAAATGCATCAAGGAATAATCCTCCGAGCATTAACCACCAAATCAGCCCAGCACGGCCAGTAAGACGAGCCTGAGAATCGATGAACTGAATAATGTCATCGATACCTCTAATAGTTACGGATTTTGATAGATTGCGAACAGTCATAGCAGCCCCCTTCGTAATATTGGTAAGATGGCCGCTATCTGCTGAAAAAAGACAATAAGAGACCATCTTCATATCACAGATAGTCTCTTATCTAAAATCTGCTGCCTTCAATCTACTTGCATATAACAATAAATGTCAAAACATTGTTAACACAATTGATTGTAATTGTGACATGTAACGCAGTTGTTAACACAAGACAAATAAGATGATCCTTCTGCCTAAAATTAAATAATGTTGCAATATTCACTACGTTATTTTGAGCATTGTTACATTCTGTTAATCCATAAGTAATAACTTATAATCAATTCAAGATAAGTCATAGAAGTCAAAATAAAATATATGATAATATATTCAATTAAATTAATCATAAACGTAAGACCTCAAATTATTAGTTATCGCTAACTTAATAGGTAACAGACTAAATCATCATCAAATTTAAAGTTTACATTGAGAGGAGGAAAATAAATTACAATCTTAACATTAATATTAATGCCAGTCGTCATCATTATATCCGATAAGCCTTATTGATGGCTTATCGTACAACTTAATTTTATCAATCTCTTAATATACTTCATATTTAATGCTATTCTTTTTCTCCATAACGTTTTTTCATTGAAATTAAAAGCGAATCTACAATCCAGCTAATCTTTTTAGTACCAAGAAAGCCTATCATTGCTCCACAAAATTCAGCGAGAGATGACCACGCTTCAGAGTAATTCATGTAAACTAATAACCATTGTAGTGCTCGGATCGCACTCACAGTAATTGCCCCACAAATCACTGCTTCCGCTAATGATTGCCATGTACTATTACCATCTCGCCATTCTCGAATAAATGCAATCAGCGTTGCCAACATAACACCACTTAATAATGGAAAATTGAGTTGAACCCAGCGAAAAATCTGCTCCCAAAAGTCAATATTTTTTTCATGCATAATGATATCTCCTAAATGGAGTGCTAGTTTATTGTCAATAAATGAAGCCTCCTTATAATTTTATAAGATCATTAGGTTATATAGATTCTCATAATCTTATCGAGTCAAATTAATATTCATTTAAATAATTATCATCATTAACTTAAAATATAATTTCATATAAAAACAATGATAAAGTAAGCCTTACACACAATAAGATAAAGTTACAACCATTAGTTGAAAATTCCACTTCATATTATTTAACACAAAATAGCATACAGTATGAATACTCGCATGAATAAAGATCAGCATAAATACGTTATTTCTTTAGTCATTAATAATATTTACATATTAAACTATATTACAAAAAACGAGAATAACTAATATTAAAGATTTATTGAGTTAAAAAATAACAATTTTTTAATTTCAAACACAACTCAAATGCATCTTGAGCACTTTTAATATTAGTGAATCCTAACAAAATAATTTGCGTAGAATGATTAGACTGCATCCAACTTGTCAGTGATTGAATTCCTATACCCTGCCTATTCGCTTGTTTAACAAAACGTTCCGATGATTGCCCGTTGATCAGCTCGGCAACAATATGCATCCCCCCTGACTGCTGATGAACAAATAAAATGTCAGCAAAGACTTGGTTTATTGCATCAATTAAGTATTGCCGCCTCTGTCGATATAGATTGCGCATTTTTCGTAAATGACGCGAAAAATGACCTTCTTGGATGAATAATTGGCTGACTTGTTGTGTCCATATTGGGCTATTCCCACCTAATTGTTGTGCTGTACTTTTAAATCGAGCGACTTGGTGAGTAGGCACAACCATATATGAGAGACGTAAAGAAGGAAATAATGCCTTACTTAAGGTTCCACAGTAGATAACCCTATTGTCATTATCAAGGTTTTTCAACGCAGGAATTGGACGACCTAAATAACGAAATTCACTGTCATAGTCATCTTCAATTACCCAGCTTTTATGTTTATTTGCCCATTCAAGCAAATCCATACGTCTTTCTAACGATAAAGTGACATTAGTCGGGCTTTGATGAGTCGGTGTCACTAACGCAAACCTCGCTTTTGCGGCTGTTTTATTACCTAAATGAACATTTATTCCCTCCGCATCAACATCAATAGGCACTAAAACCATCCCCATTTTTTGCAAAAACTCTCGAGCGATATGGTATCCAGGCTCCTCGAACCAACCTACATCCCCTTCTTGGAATAAACTGCGTAAAATTAAAAGTAAACTTGCTCTATAGCCTGAAGAAATAAAAATTTGCTCAGGGGAGCAAACTACGCCTCTTGATACAGCTAAATAACTCGCTAATGCTTCTCTTAAACCAATAAAACCTTGTGGATCAGGATAGCCCAGTTGCACAGACTCCGTATTACGTAAAACTCGATGCATTAACCGATTCCATAATGTCAAAGGAAATGCATCCAAAGCAGGAATACCAAGTTGAAAAGGCAATACCTCATTTTCATGATAGAAACTGGTAACCTTAGAGTTGTGTGTATCCTGATTGAAATTAGGCGTTATAATTGATTTTTTATTGCGCAAACAATTCGCCATTGGCGCAATAAATGTACCTTTAGCCCCTCGCCCAATCAATATTCCTTCACTAATCAATAGCTGATAAGTTAACTCGACTGTCCCTCTCGCAAGGTTTAATTCACTTGCTAGAGCACGGATCGAAGGTACTCGTTGTTCAGCAAGCAATTGCCCTGAATCGATTGCATCACGAAAACGATGGTATAACTGCATATACAGTGGTTCATTTAGCGTACTATCAACTTTAAATATATTACTCACCATCTTGACCCAGTCATTTCAATCATTTTTGTCACTTTATTATAGGACAACTTATCATTACTATCTTTATTAATTGTTCGCTGAGACATTGAAAATACAGAGACTGGTACGAATGTTTGCCGTAACGATGCCTTAATGATGAGACCCTAGGCGCATACATGAGTATATGACTAGCGCGCATGAACGTAGTCACCATACCTTAACGAAAAGCGCTGCAACTTGAAGTATGACGAGTATAGATAAAGGAATTAATATGAACACACTACGCCTACCCTATAGCAAATTATCACCTGATGCCTATAGAGGCTTAATTGATTGTAAAAAAGCATTAGAAAAAGGTGGATTAGGCATCGAGTTAATTGAACTCGTCAATCTACGAGTTTCACAAATGAATGGATGTGCTTTTTGTTTAGAAATGCATGCTGCTTCATTAAGAGAGCGTGGTGTGAGTAATAAAAAAATTGATAGCTTAGCGGGTTGGCAAGTGAGTTCTCATTTTAATGACAAAGAACGTGTGGCACTGGCTTGGGCTGAATCTTTGGTGAATATTGCTCAAACTGTCGCACCTGATACGTTATTTCAAAACCTGAAACATTATTTTTCCGATGAACAAATATCAGATTTAACCCTTGCCATTGGGCTAATGAGTGCGTTGAATCGTGTTGCTATTGGTATGCGCCAATAATATCTATGGTTGGTGTGATTATTTTCCTCTTCACACCAACATGGCTGTTTAATTTCCTGTTTTCAAATATGCACAGAAAAGATCTTAAATAATTAGTATTAATCCAAATCGTCACTGTGCGCAGCAATATGAAATTAACGACTACACGGATTAATTAACACAAAGGCCGCATCTGCGGCCTTCAAATGATGAATGTCAATAACGTGAATATAGTCCGCTACGAGTTAAACGCTCATGAGGACATCATATTTTTCTCTTCATCGCGTAAAGTTAATACTTCATAGCCCGTAGCTGTTACCAAAATAGTATGTTCTGACTGGGCAGAAAGCTTTTTATCACGGGTAACCACCGTCCAACCATCTTTCTTGGTTTTGATCTTCATTCCGCCTTGATTGATCATTGGCTCAATAGTAAAGGTCATTCCTTCTTTTAATTCAATGCCTTGCCCACGAACACCGTAATGTAAAACTTGAGGATCTTCATGCATCTCTCGGCCTATACCATGGCCACAATATTCACGAACAACACTATAACCATTGGTTTGAGCATGATGTTGAATAGCGGCGCCAATATCGCCTAACGTTGCCCCTGGTTTTACCTGTTTAATCCCTTCCCACATGGCATCATAGGTATCTTTCACTAATTTGCGCGCTAGTGGCGATGCTTCAGGCATCACATACATTTTACTCGAATCAGCAATAAAGCCATTTTTCTCCAACGTAATATCAACGTTGATAATATCTTTTGCCTTCAAATGTTCATCAACCTTTGGAACACCATGACAAACGACTTCATTTAATGAGGTGTTTAAAACATACTGATAATCATATTGCCCTTTACTCGCTGGCCTTGCCTGTAACTCATTGACAATATAATCTTCAACCTTGTCATTTATTTCCATGGTGGTAATACCCGGCACAATAAAAGTATCTAACATAGCAAATACTTTGGCTAATAAGCGCCCCGACTCACGCATCAATTCAATTTCTTCAGCTGTTTTGATTGTGATATTACTCATGGTACTTCCCTTTATCGTTAATAGACTCTTCTTCTGACGTGTGACTTAATAACAGCGCAATGCTATATACACGCTAAAATAATACACCGCGCACTAAACCATATCCCATACAAAGAGATAATGATAGATAATCAGCACAAACGAGATATTCACAGACTTATTTGCCCTATATTTTTTAACATTAATTCCTAACTTAAATCGGACGTCAAAGTATTATTGATTATTATGATGTATGCTCCTGATCGTGAGTTACTCTAGAATTCCTTATCGTTTGAACATTTTTATCTTCATGGTCTGGTTAGTTTTTAAAACACGATTGACGATTGTTCGGAGAACAATATGTATAAGAAAATTTTAGTTCCTATTGATATTACTGAAAAAAGTTTGGCTAATATGGTACTTCCTCACATTAGATACCTTTCAGAGGAAGAAAGCGCTCATATTCATTTTTTAGCAATCATCCCAACTGTACCTTTTTATACCTCAATGGGCTTCGGTTTTGCAGAAAAAGCAGACAGTGAAAACGACAAAGTGACAAAACAACTAGCTGATATAATTAAAGAATTTAATTTACCCAAAGAGAAGTTTACTGCCCAAGTGATCATGGGAACACCGAGAGATGAAATTTTACGTATCGCTGATGATATTCAAGCAGACCTAATTGTTATTGGTTCAAGACGACCTGGAGTATCGACGTATTTTCTTGGCTCAACCGCTTCAATGATCATCCAAAACTCTAAAATTTCTGTTTTAACTGTACGTTAAAATAGCAACCCACTTCGGTGGGTTTTTTAGAAACTTACTGTAACAATTTGTCATATATAATGATTACCCATTTCCTTGCATAAAAAAATGTTGAAAAAGGTTTTCAATCTAAACTGCATCGCCAATCTTAAAAGAAAAAGTATAAAAAATATCAACTAAGCCATTTTTGAGTACTTCATTAGAAATATCGAGTGAAATAGCGTAAATGGCCTATTTTCCCCTTCCCCTCTAACGCAACAATTCATTTCTTGTTTCTTATATGAAACTAAAACTAATCATAATCTAGACACACTGCACATTTTAAAACAATCATTTTACATGATAGTAACAATTGATTGACTGTTTATCATCCAACCAATTAGTCTGGTTTTAAATAATAAACAATGTTTTATATATGAAACAAAATTATTTGGCTGTAGAGAGAGGAAACAAGATGAGTTGGATAGCGGTATGTGATGTCTCGCAAGTACAAGAGGAATTTCCTTATTCAGCACGTGTCAAGGATACCGAAATCGGCATTTTTCTCGTGGAAGAAAAATATTATGCCATGGAGGATGTTTGCCCACACGCTTATGCCTTACTCAGCCAAGGCTTTGTTGAAGATGGCAAAGTCGAGTGCCCACTCCACGAAGCCGTGTTTGATATACGAACAGGTAAGTGTCTACGTGAGCCAGGCGGCCGTGATTTGAAAACATACCAAACACGTGTTGTTGAAAACCGAATCGAAATCAGTTTGATTGAGGAGTAGATATGGATCCAATACAAAATTTTAACCCCTTCTTACCAGCTAATCATCAAATTATCCCAGCAAGAGAAGGCGGTAAAGGTCATATTCAATCACCCGGTACTGCACCTAATGTCGTTTGGCAAACTCGCTCACGTATTCCCGATGAGTACGAAGTCTCACTAATAGCGATGTTAGAAACGTTATTTGCATCGGGTGTTGAAACCCTTGAACAAATCATTGATGAATTAAATCAAAAACAGCTATTTGACCGACAAGGTCAACAATGGAATGAAGCCAGTTTTCGCGAATTTCTCCAAGTAAATGGGTATTAATTCACTGCTATCTACTCTGCCTATTCGCAGTGAGACTAGGAACAGACTCAAGATGTGACTAGAACACATAAACACTGCAACTTGAAATATCACGAGTAGTTAACAGAAATAATAATAACGAATAATACCGCCAATAACAGGAAGCAAATTATGACAACCAAAACACAACTTCAAAACTATCAAGATTACTTAGATGTTGGATTACGAGGCCAGTGGTATCCCGTTTTATCGAGCTGGGAAGTCACTAGCAACCCGATAGGCATCACCCGCCTCGAAGAACAAATTGTTTTATGGCGTGATGATAAAGGGCAAATTCATGCCTTAGAAGATCGCTGCCCACACCGTGGAGCGCGGTTATCTATGGGCTGGAATCTAGGTGAACGCATTGCTTGTTGGTATCACGGTGTTGAAGTTGGTGGTGATGGTATTGTCAAAGATGTTCCTGCGGTTAGTCAATGCCCGCTTGAAGGACAAAAATGCTTAAAAACCTACCCGGTTCAAGAATTGCATGGCGCCATTTTTCTCTACTTTGCCATTGAAGATGAAGTACCGCCATCACTTGAGTTTCCAGAAGAGTTAGCTGATAGCGAAAATCATAGCAATTTCTTATGTACTGCGACATGGCATTGCAACTATCAATATGCACTTGAAAATGTCATGGATCCAATGCATGGCACCTATTTGCATTCATCTTCTCACTCCATGGCGGATGGGGATAAACAATCAGAAATGATCTTACAGCCAACTGAAAATGGATTTATTTTCCGCAAAAATGACCAAGTCGGCGTCAACTTTGACTGGGTAGAATTTGCTAGCACAGGCGCTAATTGGCTTCGTTTATCGATTCCTTATCAAAAGCGTTTTGGACCAGGTGGACACTTCTGGATCATCGGTATGGTGGTTCCTGAAGATAGATTTAATACCCGAGTCTTCTTTTGGCGTATCCGTAAGGTCAAAGATTGGCAACGCGACCTGTGGCGCTTTATGTACCGCAATCGCTTAGAAGGCTTGCACTGGGATGTACTTGAGCAAGATCGCCTCATTTTAGAAAACATGGCACCAAATGCTCGTCAACAAGAATTCCTTTATCAACATGATGTTGGTTTATCACGTCTACGCCGTATTATGCAGCGCGAGGCCAAAAAGCAATTTGACCAAATCTACAACAAGGAAGTCTCAAATGCATGATTTACTGGCGGGGAAACGTATTGTTATTACTGGTGCGGCAAGAGGCTTAGGGTTTAGTTTCGCCCAAACGATTGCCGAACAAGGCGCCCATGTTGTGTTGTGTGACATCCTAAAGGAGCGTTTACAGCAGAGCGTCATGCAACTACAACAAGCAGGTTTAACCGCCGAAGGTCATCACTTAGATATCGCCGATCCTGAGGCGATAGAACGTGTTTTTCAATTGATCGGACAGCAAGGGGCTATTGATGGCTTAGTGAATAATGCCGCACTTGCGACAGGGGTTGGTGGTAAGACATTAGACGAATATGACCTCGACCTTTGGGATCGCGTGATGACCGTTAATGTAAAAGGTACTTGGCTGGTTACTAAGGCGGCGCTGCCCTATTTACGTCAAAGTCAGCAAGGCAAAATTGTCAATATTGCCTCGGATACCGCTCTTTGGGGCGCACCAAAACTGATGGCTTATGTCGCTAGCAAAGGAGCAATTATTAGTATGACCCGTTCTATGGCGCGTGAGCTGGGCGCACAAAAGATCTGCGTCAATGCTATCGCTCCGGGTCTAACCAAAGTTGAAGCGACAGAATACGTTCCCGCAGAACGCCATCAACTCTATGAGAATGGACGAGCACTGCAAGGAGAGCAACAGCCTGAAGATGTCACAGGCACTGTTTTATATTTGCTTTCACCAATGGCTAATTTCGTGACGGGACAATTGATCCCAGTTAATGGCGGGTTTGTATTTAACTAATCACACCGCTGATGCGGGGAGGTTAAGATTTTGAGTTCAACATGCAAATATTTGATCCCCGGTTTAGAAAAAGGGTTACAACTTTTATTACTCCTTGCACAGCAACACCGCGAACTGACTTTCGCAGAAATTTTACGTTTAGTTGATATGCCAAAAGCTACAGCCTATCGCGCTATACAAACATTGGTTCATTTGGATTTTATCGAGCAGCACCCAAGAACCGGCGCCTTCTCCCTAGGTCGCAAAGTGCTTAGCCTAGGCTTAGGCTATATCGCCTCGCTCGATCTTACTCAATTAGGGCAACCTATCATCGAGCAATTACGCGATCGCAGTCAGTGCAATAGCCACCTTGTAATACGCGACGGCAGAGACATTATTTATATTGCCAGAGTCAGTGGAGCCGAATCAAAAATTAACCATGTTACCGTTGGAACACGTTTACTGGCACATCGGACATCCCTTGGACGTATGTTACTGAGTGGATTAAGTCGCGCCGAATTTGATGAATTGTATCCAGATGATGAACTTCCTGATGACGCCGGCAGTAAACAGGTTTTTTGGAATATGATCCAAGCAGACCGCTTACGCGGCTATGTCATCGGGGAATCATTCTATCGACGAGGAATTTCTTCTATTGTTTATCCTGTGTACAACCGAGACAGCGGTGTCGAAGCCGTCATTAGCATTATGATGCCAATGGATAGTATCCCAGCCCAAGAACGACAGCGATTACAAAATGAAGTTAGAAGTGCAGCGCAAAAACTTACCGAGTTTATTGGTGGCATGACATCCATGAAAGCGATATAGCACGAATAATGCGCTGAAGAGTTCGAGGTGTCGCTAGCGACGAAATTAGCGTAACCGCCGAATCTAAACAAACAGCGCTGCAACTTAACGTTGCATGAGTTTAACGAAATAACACCAAACATTAGGTTTATTGCCATAAACCAGCGGCCTTTGCTTGCCCAAAATCTAGCTCGGCAATAAACCAATATCATATAGAGGGTCAAATTATGTCAGTCATTGGTATTGAAAAATTAGAGTTTGGGGTCGACGACATTGCGGCTTGCCAGCAATTTTTACAGGATTTTGGTTTACACAAATCCTCCAGTAACCCATCTCATTTCACCACATTATCGGGGGCTAGCATCACAGTTTCCGCTATTGACGACCCTCACCTACCCGCTGCATTTGAATCAGGCTCAACCTTGCGGCGTATCACTTGGGGCGTCAAAGATGCCTCAGAGCTAGAACAGATCATCAAACAAATCGCCGATTGTCCCCAATTCAAACGCACAGAGAATGGTGCTGAATGTCTGGATCCAAACGGTATGACAGTCGCGTTTACTATTACACAGCAACAGCCCGTTGATGTTGAAATTTCCCCTATTAATCAGTGGGGAGATATTCGCCGTATTGATGCACCGAGTCCTGTTTACGATAAAGCGACCCCAATTAATATCGGTCACGTGGTGTTTTTCGTTGATGATTTACCAACAACAGAAGCTTTTTACTGTCAAAAACTCGGTTTTCAAGTTTCCGATCGTTATATCGATCGCGCTGTTTTCTTGCGCACTCAAATCAATGGCTGCCATCACAATCTCTTTTTACTCAAGCTGCCACACCGAGGACGCGGCCTCAATCATGTCGCCTTTACCGTTCGTGATATCCATGAAGTCATTGGTGGTGGTCTGGCAATGAACCGCCAGCACTGGAGTACATTTATCGGCCCAGGCCGCCACCCAATATCATCTGCTTACTTTTGGTATGTCAACAGCCCAACAGGTGGCGCCTTTGAATATTACACCAATGACGACTATTTAACTGAAAAGTGGCAACCACGTGAACTCGAACACTCTCTAGTTTCTTTTACTGAATGGGCTATCGAGGGAGGTATCGACCACGAAACTCGCCGCCAAGTCAAAAAAGAGAAGGAGTGATGTCATGACACAGATAATCAATGGTGGAATTGTCATTATTGGCGGAGGCCAAGCTGGCGGCTGGGCAGCCAAAACCTTAAGAGATGAAGGTTACCAAGGCACTTTATCTGTGATCAGCGATGAAGCGCATGATTTCTATGAACGACCACCGTTATCCAAGGCCGCTCTTAAACAAGCCGATTTCTCGCTATCACGTTTATTTAGTGAAGAAGACACTGCGGCATTGAACATCACATGGTATCGACCACTTAGAGCAACCGCGATTGATTCTCAGCACAAACAAGTTCTACTCAGTGATGGGCGTGCTATTTCATTTGATAAACTCTTAATTGCTACCGGTGGACGGGCTCGTTACCTCTCTTCAGATTGGCAATCACACCCTCGTGTTTTCACATTACGTTCATGGGATGATGCGCAACGTTTACGTGAAGCCATGCTTAAGGCAGACAATATTGCCATTATTGGTGGTGGTTGGATCGGCTTAGAAGTAGCAGCTTCTGCACGTCAAATGGGGCTTGACGTCACTGTATTTGAACGCCAAACACGTCTATGCCAACGTAGCGTTCCTGCTTCAGTTTCTGATGCTTTAATGCAGCGTCACCAGCAAGCTGGCGTTAATATCATTACAGATTGTGGCGATATCTGCCTTGATGAAACCACTGACTCGTTATCAATAAGCTGTGATAAACAAGCCAGCCAATGTTTTGATATTGCTGTTATGGGGATTGGGGTAGAACTCAATCTAGAATTAGCTTCTGAAGCAGGTCTTGAATTAGCCCATGGCATTGTGATTAACGGTCAAGGGCAAACCTCACACCCCGATATCTATGCAGCTGGTGATGTGGCTTGTCATCCTACATTATCACTGTGTTTACAATCTTGGGCGTATGCACAAAACCAAGCCATCTCAACAGCAAAAGCGATGCTTAATGCACACAGTGAGCCGTTTAGTGATCTCGCTTGGCTGTGGTCGGATCAATATCAAGACAATATCCAAATACTTGGCATACCTACGGCTGAAGCGACTCAACATATTCAACGTATCACCCCCAATTCTGAAATTTATTTCTCACTAAATCAAAACAATGAGTTGATCCAGATGGTGTCATTCAATGATGCCAGAGCCATTAAATTGGGTAAGAGATGGATGCAAAACAACCGTAAGCTATCACCGACAGAGCTTGCAGATCCTAATTTTTCACTGATGTCGCTGAAATAAACAAGCGAGTAGGAGAAACACCATGGCAAACCAACAAGTTTCTGTTTCCTCAGTGACTAACGAGTTAGAAACACAACAAGAAGAAAAAGTGAATTGGTTTATTCCAATTGGATTATTTTCTTGTGTACTGCTCGCCTTTTTTGACAAAATTAGTATCGCAGCACTGTTCTCTGATGAACAATTTCAAAAAGCACTAGGCATTGATTTTGATCCAACTCGCCTTGGTTTATTAATGAGCGCCTTTCTTTTTGCTTATGGTATTTCGTCCATGGTGCTCAGTGGTATCGGTGATAAATTTCACCCAACCAAAATGCTACTTTTCATGGTAAGTAGTTGGTGCTTTTTAATGATTTTTATGGGATTCACCCATCATTATGGCACTATGGTTTTTCTACGCATCCTACTTGGGATCGCTGAAGGCCCATTATTAGCTATCTCTTACGCTATCGTTCGCCGAACATTTCCACAAAAAATGCAAGCCAGAGCAACGATGCTTTGGTTACTCGGCACCCCGCTTGGGGCTGCGCTTGGCTTCCCTATTTCACTGTATTTACTTCATAACTTCGGTTGGCAAAGTACCTTTTTTGTCATGGCGGCTTTTACTGTGCCTGTTTGGTGGCTGATTATTATCGGTATTCGCCATCCTAATTTAAGTCATAAACAAAACAAAAATGCGAATGGCCAAGTTTCCCCCCATGAAATTGCTGAAACGAAATTACAGCGCAACATTTTGCTACGTAATAGCCATTTTTGGATCATTTGCTTATTTAACATCGCCTTCTTAATTTACCTGTGGGGGATGAATGGTTGGTTGCCAAGTTACTTAATTAAAGGCAAATCCATCAATTTAGAGCATGCAGGGATCCTCTCATCACTGCCCTTTATCGCCATGTTATTCGGTGAAGCCATCGGGGCTTGGCTTTCAGATCGCTACGATCGTCGTGCACTCGTTTGCTTTATCTCATTGCTAGGTGCAGTGGCTGGGCTAGCAGGCGTATTACTCCTTGATAATACCTACAGCATTATTTTGATGATGGCATTCAGCATGTTTATGTGGGGCGCAGGCGCACCGAATATTTTTGCCTTGCTTGCTAAAGCAACACAAAAACAAGTCAGTGCACTAGCTGGCGGTATCTTCAATGGACTAGGCAATCTTGCTGGTGCAGCAGCTCCACTGCTTATGGGCGTGTTGATCACCATCACTCATGATATGGATAGCGGACTATTATTTATCGTTATTATCGGTTTAATCGGCAGCTTACTACTGCTGCCTCTTATTAAGAAATATTGATTAGAGACTCAATGTTAGGAGATCGCACTATGTCACAACAACAGAATCAAATAAAACCACAAGGCGTTGAAATCGCTGATTGGGTGGAATCACGCATCGCACGTTTTGAAGGTCGTAAATATGATTGGAACGCGCTGAAATTTCAGGCCGATTTTGACCCTAAATACCGTCGAGCACAAATGCGCTATATCGGTACTGGAGCTACAGGTGTTGCTAATGATGCAAACACCGTACCTGCTGAAAACTTTACCTTTTCTACTATGGTACTACCCGCAAAATGTGAAGGTCCTCTGCATTTACACCCAGATGTTGAAGAAGTATTTTTCATGCTCAAAGGTACCATCACCTTATTTATTAAAGATGGCGACGAAGAATATGAAACCGTGCTAAAAGAGCGCGATCTGATTTCTGTACCCGCCGGTATTTATCGTGGCCTGTTCAACCATGGTGAAGAAGAAGCGCTCATGTGTGTGATGATCGGTACACCAAAACCGGCTATTCCGACTTACCCAGAAGATCATCCTTTATCAAAAGTCAAACGTGGTTAAGAGGAGAAATCAGTGATGAAACTGCCAAGTGAACAATTACCTGTGATCCAATCTGCCCATTTCGGTCAGTATTTTTTAAATTGGCGTGAAGCAGGCAATGGTGATGCCATCATTCTACTTCATGGTATCAGCTCAGGGTCAGCTTCATGGGTTTATCAATTGGCAGACTCATCACTGACACAACATTATCGACTCATCGCATGGGATGCTCCGGGTTACCTTAAAAGCCAAGCTCTCGCTACTGAGCATCCAACGGCAATAGACTACGCAGATGCATTAGTCGCTTTTATCGATGGCTTGGCGCTAAATTCAGTGGTTCTTGTAGGCCATTCACTAGGCGCATTAATGGCAAGTGCATTCGCCGCAAAATACCCACATAAGGTAACAAGCTTATTTTTAGCTAACCCTGCGCAAGGCTACGCAACAAAAAGTCCCACAGAGCAACAGCAAATTTACCAGCAACGCAAAGACATTGTGTTTAATTCAGGTATTGAAAAATATGCACAACAACGCGCTGCTGCATTACTCAGCCCAACAGCAACCAAACAACAAATTGATTGGGTAAGGCAAACCATGAGTCAACTCAACCCTGATGGCTTTCTAGCGGCGGCATGGATGTTAGCGCACGATGACATAGGGCGTTATCTCGATACCTTTTCAGGGGCGGTGCAAATGGCTGTCGGTCTCGACGATACCATCACTCCACCTGAAAAAGTACAACAGTTAGCACAACAAAAAGGCTGCCCGTTGAATTATCTCGAACAAGCAGGCCATGCTAGCTATCTCGACGCATCTCAACAATTTAATCGTTACCTGACACAATTTTTGGCATCCCATGCCGCAGTAGAAGTTTGATTAAGGAATAGCGCTATGAATTTACAGTTAGAAAATCGTGTTGCCGTTGTCACAGGAGGCAGTTCAGGAATTGGCCTCGCGACCGTTAAATTGCTGTTGGAAGAAGGATGCAAAGTTGCTTTCTGCGGTAGAGATAAACACAAATTAGCGCAGACATGCCAGTCATTACAGACGCTCTATCCTCAAGGCGAACTTTTGGCGGTGAGTTGTGATGTTTTGGACAAACAACAAACTGAAGATTTTGCTAAACAAGTTCAATCCCACTTTGGGCAAGTCGATGTATTAATTAATAATGCAGGGCAAGGCTATGTCGCTAGTTACGCTGATACTCCCGAAACGGCTTGGTTACACGAGGCACAACTGAAATTATTCGGTGTTATCAATCCTGTAAATGCATTTATGTCACAGCTAGAGCAATCTGATATTGCCTCTATTACCTGTGTCAATTCGTTATTAGCTTTACAACCCGAGCCGCATATGGTCGCCACTTCCGCGGCACGAGCTGCATTATTGAATTTAACCTTAAATCTATCAAAAACCTTATTACCAAAAGGGATCCGTGTTAATTCAATTTTATTGGGTATGGTGGAATCTGAACAATGGCGCCGCCGCTTTGAAAATCGCAACGACAAAAATCTGGATTGGGATAGCTGGATTGGCGCGATTGCTCAAAAAAGAGGCATACCGATGCAACGCCTTGGTAAACCCGAAGAACCCGCACGCGCCTTGGTCTTTTTAGCTTCACCAATGGCGTCATTTACTTCAGGGGCGGCAATTGATGTCTCTGGCGGCTTTAGCCATCACATTTAAAGGGACGATGATGATGAAAACATTGATGCTTATAGGATATGGCGCTATGGCCAATGAGGTCATTAATCGACTACCAGCAGGGATTGAATTACGTTGGGTGGTCGCTCGCGAGCCTCATCATAACGAAATCAAACAACGTTTTAATAACCGAGTGACACCACTAATCTGCCCATCACAGGCAGATCAAAAACCCGATTTGGTTTTAGAATGTGCTAGCCAACAGGCCGTCAAACAATATGCCGCCATGATCTTAGAAAAAGGCTGGACATTTGCAGTGATCTCGACAGGCGCGCTCGCTGATGCACAATTTGCAGATAGCCTAAATCAGCACTCCCATCAAGGCACTTTCATTCCATTATCGGGCGCTGTAGCAGGGTTAGATGGCTTACGCTGTGCGAAACAAGCCAATATTAACCAAGTCACTTATCTTTCCCGTAAAAGTCCTGCAAGTTGGCGAAATGGCCCTGCGGAACAATACATTGACCTCAATAGCGTTACGGAACCTACGGTGTTTTTCCGTGGTTCAGCACGTGATGCCGCACTTAAATTTCCAACCAATGCCAACGTCGCAGCGACCGTTGCTCTGTATGGCGTTGGTATGGATCAAACCAAAGTGGAGTTGATGGTTGACCCAACCACCAGTAAAAACAGCCACCACATTGATGTTACAGGGGATTTTGGGCATTTTTCCATTGAACTTAATGGTAATCCTTTGCCATCAAACCCGAAAACTTCGCTGTTATCTGCTTTAAGTGCTGTTGAAATTTGCCAACGCATTGCACAGCACGATGCCATTATCTGACAGGAGAAAAACCATGAAAAAGCTTGATATATTTGTCGGAGGGAAATGGCAGCAAGGCCGTGGTAACGAAATGCACTCCCGTTTCCCTGGTGATCAACATATTGTTGCCACACTCAATAGTGCTAACCTTGAAGATGTTGAAGATGCCGTTCTCGCTGCTGACAAGGCGTGGCGTGCGCCGAGTTGGCGTTCACAACCTTCCCACCAGCGAGCCACTATTTTGCTTAAAGTCAGTGCATTAATTGAAGAACGCATTGACGAACTCACACATTTACAAACCCTTGATAATGGCAAACCTTGGGCAGAAGCACGTGGTTTAGTCATGAGTGCTGCTGCTACCGCACGCTACTTTGCAGCCGTTTGTGAAGTCAGTGGTGGTGAACTCCCACCACGTCGCCAATCCGATATGATGACCTTGAGCACTTATCAGCCTGTTGGTGTAATAGCGGCGATTACGCCATGGAACTCTCCGATTGCTAGCGATATGCAAAAAATTGCCCCTGCCATTGCCGCAGGTAATGCCGTGATTTTAAAACCAGCAGAAGCGACCCCACTGATCTCACTAAAACTTGCAGAATTGTTCGAGCAAGCAGGCCTTCCTGCTGGATTGCTGAGTGTATTACCGGGCAAAGGATCTATCGTAGGCGATGCGCTGGTTCGTCATCCATTAGTCAGAAAAATTTCATTTACGGGTGGCACAAACACCGGTCGTCAACTTGCGCATATTGCAGCTGACAAATTGATCACAACGTCACTTGAACTCGGAGGCAAATCGCCGACTATCGTCCTAGAAGATGCCGATATTGAACTGGCGGCACACGGCGTTTGTTATGGTATTTTCAGCTCTATGGGGCAAGCTTGTATTGCGGGCTCACGGCTATTTGTGGCAAAAGCCATCTATAAACCGTTTATGGAACGATTAACCGCCCTTACCCAACAGCTGATTATTGGCGATCCACGTCAAGAGCGTGTACATATCGGCCCATTAATTACCCCTGCCCACCGAGAAAGCGTGATCCGCTATGTCACTCAAGCTATTAACGAAGGCGGCACAATTCGCCTTGGTGGTGAAATACCCAGTGACCCGAGTTTACAAGAAGGTAACTATTACCAGCCAACCATCATTGAAGGTTTGACTAACCAAGCCTCTGTCTGCCAAGAAGAAATTTTTGGCCCTGTTCTCGTCGTTATTCCATTTGATGATGAAGCTGAACTTATTGATGAAGCGAATGATTCTATTTATGGACTCGCAGCGGGTATTTGGACAAAAGACTATACACGTGCATTTAAACTCGCTGACGCATTAGACGTTGGCACTGTTTGGATCAATACCTACAAAGCTTTCTCCATTTCAACACCTTTTGGCGGTTTTAAAGAGAGCGGACTCGGTAGAGAAAAAGGCATTGAGAGCCTTAAAGCCTATATGCAACAAAAAAGTATTTTTCTGGCATTAAACCCACAACCAAACCGTTGGTGTGAATAAATGACCACCGATACGCTTTCGGTGAGTTATCGAATTCTAAAGGAGAACACTATGTATGAGACAATCACGGTTGGCGAGGCTATCGCCAGAACGTTAGAACAATATCAAGTCAGTACCGTGTATGGCGTTATTTCAATTCACAACCTCCCGATTGCCGATGCTATCGGTCGTCGCGGCATCATTGATTTTACCCCAAGTCGTGGTGAGGCTGGCGCAGTGACGATGGCTGATGCTCACAGTCGATTTACCGGTTTAGGTGTTGCTCTGACCAGTACTGGCGCAGGTGCAGGCAATGCTATTGGTTCAATGATAGAAGCAATGAATGCATGTTCTCCAATGATACATATTACTGGGCAGGTTGAAAAAGCTTACCTTGATATGGATGCGGGTTTTATCCATGAAACTCGTGATCAACTCGGCTTCTTGAGAGCAAGTTCAAAACAAGCCTTTCGCGTGCATACTGCGGAGCAGGCCATCGCCGTTTTACATAAAGCCATTCAAGTCGCACAAACCGTACCTTGTGGCCCAGTATCTATCGAAATTCCAATCGATATTCAAAACACGCAAGTGCCATTATCTATTTTAAGCGCCCCACTCGCACCATCGATGCTTCCTAGTGCCACCCTAGAGCAAGTTGAAGCTATTTGGCAAAAACTACAACATGCACAACGGCCTTTACTGTGGATTGGTGGCGGAGCATTACAATCAAGCCAAGCGGTTAAGCGACTCGCTGATTTAGGTATTGCTGTCATTAGCAGTACACATGGGAGAGGCATTCTATCTGACGACCATCCATTTAGTTTACGTGCTTTTCATAATGCAGATTCCATTGATAAATTACTGCGTGATTGTGATATCACACTGGTTGCAGGCTCTCGACTACGGAGTAACGAAACAAAAACATGGTCGCTCCCTCTACCACAACCTTTGATTCAAATTGATATCGACCCACTGGCAGCAAATCGTAACTACAGCGCTGATTTAGTTATCACTGCGGATTGTGCTCAGATATTAAGTGGATTAGCCGATAAATTAGAACAAACACATTTTTCTGCACCTTCACAGTGGCAACAACGCGTACAAACAGCGGTGCAGCAGGCAGAAACGCAATTGCGAGAACAATGTGGTTCTTATAGCCAATTAAGTGATGCTATTGAACACGTTCTCCCTAGCGAAGGCATTTTTGTTCGTGATATTACTGTTTCAGGTAGTCTGTGGGGAAGCCGATTATTAAAAGCCACTCAACCAATGCATAATATACATTCATTAGCTGGAGCTATCGGTTTAGGTTTAGCAATGTCAATTGGCACTGCCAAAGCAAATCCCAACGTTCCTGTTATTGGCTTAGTCGGTGACGGCGGGCTAATGCTTGGCATTGGTGAATTAGCCACCATGGCTCAAGAGCAGTTACCTATTGTGCTGATCATTATGAATGACCATGGATATGGTGTTATGCGAGGTATTCAGGATAAATATTTTTCAGGTCGACAATACTATAATGAATTGCTCACGCCATCGTTTAGCAAACTTGCAGCATCAATGGGAATTCATGCGTTAACTATTGATAGAGCAGAAGAGTTCCAACCAACGCTTCAACAAGCAATTGAGCTAAAGCAGCCAGTGGTCGTCGAAGTTCTAATGAAAAACATTGGTACGATGAATTTCTCCGGTCCACCGCAGAAAAAATTATTCTAAAACTTAATGATATCCGCATTAGAGTGAGAACAACTCACTCTAATGATTGACCGCCTTCATTCCCTATTTTCTATCCTCAATATTGCCTTATTACACTTGCTTACTTAACTTATATTCATTTGTTCAAACAAATTGCTATACTTGCCGCTCGCCATATTTTAGGAAAGAGTACTTATTAATATCAGTACCTACTACTTAAGGAACAATAATGAAAAAATATTTATTACCAATTAGTCTTGCGGTCAATGTGATACTTCTTGCTTCGATTATTTTTTTAGGTGTTAATTTGTTTAATATAAAGAATAAAATCGATACGACGATTGAGCAGGTAAAAAGTGGGCAATATTCGCAGTTGATTAAGGATAATACGGGAAGTTTAGTCCCTGAAGGATTAAAAAACTTTAATAAAATTGAAGTTTCAGACAATAAATGTGACTATTTTGACCAAAAATTTGCTATATTGATAAATTACCTAGAAGAAAACCCTACTATCCCCGGTTCAAATACCTATGTTAAGCAATTGAATAAACTCAAAATCACCGTTGAAAAATCCCCTTCAGCACTCAAAGAGACGGCTTGTGATAAAGGTATATCCTCCATTAATTATATTGGCGAAAAACTATCAACAATAAATTAATTACAAATTGATAATTCACTATTGCTATTTTTGCTTCCAAAAATAAAAGCCCCGTTTACACGAGGCTTTTATTCAAATTTGTACAGCGCTTAGACGCTGTTGCAACTTTAGCTTACAGTGGGATCACGTTAGCTGCTGCTGGGCCTTTTGCGCCATTCTCGATAGAGAAAGACACTTCTTGACCTTCGTTCAGGCTTTTGAAGCTGTTGCTTTGGATTGCAGAGAAGTGTACGAATACATCTTTGCTACCATCTTTTGGAGAGATAAAGCCAAAACCTTTATCATTGTTGAACCATTTTACTGTACCAGTCATTGTATTAGACATGTTATTTCCTTTAAATTTATTAAATTGCCATAAGGCGGGGTAAGGTTTGTTCTTTGTACGTACTTATGGGAATTAAATTAGAAGGAATTCACAATGAAGGTATCATGGATAACACTTAATAGGGAACTGCTTTAACTTGTCTTTCATAAATAAATGGGTACTACCAAACCAGCCGCGCTATTAACGCATACAATGATTATGATAGCAAACTTTATTTTAAATCTGCCCCTAGAATTAATCACAATATGAATAAAAAACCTGAACCATCACAAGTATGATTGACTTAATATCCCCCAAAAACACAGTACAATGCCATAGTTTAATATAATAAAGACTACATTATCGTCTTCCCCCCTATTCTACTGAAATTTAATTTCAAATGACACTTGTGACTTAAATCCTTCAGGTGGCACACCAACAGAGCGACTTTTTGCAACGGCCGCCAATGCCGCATTATCTAACAATTCATGACCCGAACTAGTGATAACACGGGCAGAGGTAAACTCACCTGTTATTGTGAGGTTAAAAACAACTTCAGTGGTACCACGAATTTTCATACTACTGGCTCTTCGAGGATATTGTTTATTGCGCTCAATTTCTCGACGCAATTTTTCACGGTAAGCGCTTAATTCCCCGCTATCTTCCATAATTGAAAAACCTTGAACTGGCTTACCCATTGCCCCCATCGCTTGAGAGGATGCATTTTCACCATTTTGTGACATCAATGGCTGTGGCTGAACAGCCGTCTTTTCTGTTTCATAGTCTGTTTTTTCCTGCTGTTCTGTGTTTTCTTTTGATACCACCATTTTATTACTTTCTTTAGTCGCTGGCTTACGTTCCGTTTTTTTTTCCTTTTTAGGCACAATGATTTTTGCTGTTTCGACAATGGCTGGAGATACCGGTAAATCATGTTGAACAATCGGGGGCTCAATCTTTGTTTCAGGTAACTTTGCTTGTTCTATCGCCTGTGACAATGCAATAGACACCACCGGCGATCCAATATCCGCCCGATGTTGTAAACTGTGTTCTGCGTAAGAACGATTAATCAAATTAGCAATAATCACTGAATGCAGTAATAACGAAACAGATACGGTCAAAAATGGTATTTTTTTCATCATATTCGAATCAGCCCTCTTAAACATTAATTAAGAGGGCTACTGGATTTAAAAGTGGCTAGTGAAATTAAGTCTGAATGTCCGACCTGGAGCTGGCATCATAGTACGTGTCAGTGGATCCAAATAATATTCATCAAAAACATTAGTCGCTAATAATTCCATGCTAATGTCTTTAGCAATTTGATAACTCATATAAGCATCTGCAACGAATACTGGATTCCAACGCATCGGGCTATTATTAAGCGGTGCATAATGGGCAGGATATTTCCCCATCATCTCTTTTTCATCACTGTTTTCTGCACCGCTGTGATAACGCATGCGGCTACCAACTTCTAAGCGTTGATCGAAGAAACGCATACCTAAATTCGCATTAATACTGTATTTAGGTTGCAATTGGGTACGCATAAAACCGCCGGGGAACCCTGCTTCAGTACATGACGATATATTGAATTTATTCATCGGATCTAACATGGCAGCAGAGGCACTATCACAAACCTCATTTTTTAGGCGATAATCAATACCAATGTCACCAAAATAATTGCCATTATCATAACGCGCCTGTAATTCAATGCCCGATGTGATGTGTTTATCTACTTGAGTAAATTTAAGATGGCCATCGCGTTCAAACGAATTCTCAATCGTCGTGTAATAATAATTTATACGTACATCCGCAAAATGCTCCGCACCAAGTAGCTGTTGCAGATTACGCACATAACCAAGCTCCGCTGTTTTACCGCGCTCAGGTTGAAAATTTCGCCATACCGCCGTATTGCCAATTATGGATGAAAAGCCAATTGTGTCTTCAAAAATACTTGGCATACGAACCGTTTCGGTATAACTGGCATAGATACGATCGTTATCGGTGAGATAAGCGGATGCTGAAAAAGCGGGTGCCCATGCGTGTGCTTTACGTTTTTCTTGTGGTTTAAACTTTTCTTCGTCCATTAATTGGCGGATAGTTTCATTATTATTACTAGAAAGTGAATAACTGGGGATATATTGTGGTACCAATTGTCCACTAAATGGATCAATAGCCTCAGCATTCAGATCGAAAGTACCGTTATAAAAAGGATTGGTTTCTTTGGTTAGCTTATTATCACTATCCGGATACCATTTAGCCTTAGAGATTTCATCTATACGAAATACTTCTTGTCCATTTATTTTTTTTAATTCTGATCCACCAAATGCATTCCTGCTTAAATTTAATGCATCCTTAACAAAAAGATCTCGATAATAAGGAGAACGTCGTACATCGTCAAAACGTTTATGTTTACCTTTGGAGTCAATATAAATATGATTAATAATTTTATTATATTCATCAACTGTAACAACTCGAGAAATATCATAACTCTTAGCTAATAACTGATGAGGACGAGCAAAATTAATATCTTTTAACGCACGACGCTTATTAAGTAAATCGTCCTGTGACCAATAACTGGTACGTTGAGCCCCCGCAGTCATATTCAACCAATTCGTAGGACGCCAATTAAAATTAAAGGCAAAGGTATTTTCTTGTCGTTTCCCTTCTCGCGGTAACGCGCCGAATGACTTTACTGTCGCCCCAGCAGATGCATCAAAAACATTATTTTTACTGTTTATTGTTTCATGGGTTAAACTGCCGATAATCGTTAACTCTAAACTGCTGGTTAATTGCATCTTATTCGACAAATCAATTCCTTGCCGATGATTAAGTGAACTAAATTGTTCTCCTAAAACTAATGTGCCATCGATTTTTGAATCTCTTGGGAGAAAACCCCTTTCAAATTCAAGATCACGATTTCGCGGCTCCCTTGGATAAGCCCCCGAAGTATTGCTATTGCTTATAGTTTTAGTTAACCAATAACCTAATTTCATATCAATATAGGGATTGTTTTCAGGCAAAAAGGAATAAGTAGCATAAAAAGCATCTACTTTAAATTTTGCTAATGGCCATTGGGGCACCTTCCCGTTTAAGTCCATCATCGCGACTCTTGATGGCATGATTTCACCGTAATGATTCATGGTTTGAGTATAACCTAGCGAAAGTTTCTGCTGTTCAGATAAAAATAGATTGGTTTTAATTAAATAGGTATCCATTTTGCTGGAAGTATTCATGACCTCCCTGCCTGGGAAATAGACATTGGCAGCAAATGGCATATAGGGATCAAATGATTTCGACTGAGAAGTCAAAATTTCCTCAGTATAGTTTTCAGCGCCTCGCGTTCCTGCAAAATAATTTCCTTGATCACGATAACTGTATGCCGCCATTACATCGAACCGCTCCTGCCTTGTGCCGATTGCCATTCTGACTGCATTATCTCTCAAATTAAAAAAGTTCGCGTCACCACGGGACTTTGCTGTCATTAACAAAGCAGGGTCATTAAATAGTGATGATGTTCTTTTTATTAATTCATCAGACATGCTTTTCAAAATAGCAGGATCATCACGATAATCTGTCCCTGCCTGTAACTGAGCAATTCTTGGCTTGGTCGAATTACTGCTAGTTTCTAACTTTAAATCAAAACCAAATTTATCTTCAGGGGAAACCACGTCATCAATATTGATCGTTCTAATGGCGATTCCACCTCCTACCGACGTTTTTACATCTGGATCTAATGATGCACTTTTATGTACCGTAATGCTGCTGATCATATTGGGATCAACATAGTTACGGTTATTGGCACCGTTATATCCTCTCCATACAGTATGAGCTTGCTCTGTACCATCCACAGTAACAGGAACTCGACCTTGACCTTGGATCCCTCGAACATTAGGGTCTATCGCCCCACTATTTCGAGCATCACCGCTAAATACCCCAACAGCACTGTTTAATACGTCTGCGGGATTCGTTCCTTTGTAACGCTCAACCAATTCTTTACCGAGGTAAACATTAGATTCATTTTTATCATACTGAGCATCATAACCTTTTTGATCGCGCTGTTTAATGGTTGTTGTTTTATCATTAATAATAATGGTTCCGATATCCTCCTGCTCTTTAGCAAATATCAGATTGGAAATTAAAGCAAACGAGATACCTGTCGCAATATTAATTGCAACTAACTTTTTTATCTTCATTATATAATACCTAAAATATTAAAAGCGTTTTTCTAATTTAAACTCAACTTCATTCTGTGAATAAGAATACAGTGCATCAATATTGCTATGGTTTATCCTGAATTTATAAGATAATGATGGTGTTAAAGTAAATAAACTATACTTTGGAGCACTTAACTTTATAAAATAGAGCTGTTCATTATCATCTCTAATTTGACGACTTAATGCATACTGAGGTTGCTCAAAATGCGTTTTTTTATAGCTCGCCATACCTAAAAAATTAAAACCTTGTGAGAAACTTTTAAATACACCGACTCTAATACCATATTGTTTATAACTATCACTTTGATACCGTTTATTTCGCATTACACCATCAACCCCACCAAAAAATATTATATCGGGTGAAAATGCATAAATATTAGTTAAATAAAACGTGCTCTTATTACCATTACTACTTTGATACATAGAGCGGTAGTTTAATTTTTTATAATCAACGATAGCACTGACCGAAAATTTTGGTGTGAAGTGATACGCCACGTCTATACTCGCCCCAAATCCATAATATCGCTGCTGATCACCAATAAACTTAAATTCAATTGTAGGTCCAAAGGCAAAGGTTTTTATACCATCTTGATATTGATAATAGGATTTTGTATTTATTATATTCTCATTGTATTGAGACGCTTTTTCATACTTGTATCCATATGTATAAGCCTTAAATAGCGCATTATGATGGCGATACAAAGGAACTTGTTTCTCAATATTCGCCTCGTAGATAAATTTTTGTCCTTTAGTGGCTTCTCCTACGCCATAACAGACCTCTTTTACCTCACTACGATAACAATCTCTTCGATGATCACCCGGCACTTGGTTAATATTTGAGTTATAACCATAACCTAACGAGATACTCCCCCGCCACGCTGTTCTTTTTTTCAAGGCTTTGGTGAATTGAGCAATATTGTCTAATACATGCTTCGGTAATTGTTGAGCATACTTATCTAACACACGATTAAATTGTACTATAGCCTCTTTATTCTGTTGGCTTTCATAATATACACGAGCTAATTCGAGCTCGACACGTAGGAAATCAGAATTTTTTTGTAAAATTTGCTGATAATAATTGATTGCTTTTTGATAATTTTTATTTTGATGGGAAATTTTAGCATTCGCATATTTCACCAATAAATCATCATGACCAGTTAATTTTTGATAAGAAGACAATAGCTGATTCACATCATTATATTGCCCCCTAGCTAAGGCAATATAAATAGCCTCCCCTATATCATGGACGTTATTATTTATTTTATAGTTCTCCCCATCAAAGTTAACTATCAACTCATCATCAAGGGTTATCTTTATTTCTTTATCTTTAGATAATTTTTCATTCACATTGACTTTATCTACTAATAATCTTTGATAATCATTAGTGTCATCACTATGAGAAATAACAAAGCCACTGTAAAAAATCGATAATAATATAATTAAACGAGATATCGTCATAACATACAACCAATTGACTAACAAAGTAGTAATAGGTGGAATATTAATTCCACCTATTCAAGTTAACTATTGTGCTTTAGAACCACCAAATGCAACATCTTTAATATGTTCACTTTCGAAAGATACTATCCCAGCTACCTCTGTTGCATCAGCGCCAAAAAAGTGACCATAACTATGCCCTTCAATTGATTCATTAGCGATCGCAGTCCCATTAAATTGATATTGTTCTTGCTCTAAAATGTCCCCACTCATAGTGATATTTAATTCATGACCACTCAGTGAGCCAGTATATTCTTTAGTATCAAAATCCGCATTAAATGTGCCACTTAATTTACCTGAGCTATCAAACTGGTTAATACCAGCGATGGTATACTCAACTTGCCCTGAATTAGGCAGAGATTCGGTAACATCTTTACCCGAATAGAATGCGGTATGCGTTGCATCACCATCAATACCGGTTTTAGACCAATCACCAAAATAAACTTCGGCATTCGCAACTTGAGTAAAATTAAATTTTCCGGTATTAGCAGAGTGCGCGCTCGTTGATGCAGCTAATTCATATACCCCATGTTCATTTTCAGTCGCTCGCGCTTTAAAACTTGCAAAACTAATTCTGGTACCAAAAAATATTGGTTGTAAACCGATCCCCGGATCACCGATTGCGCCTGCATGTGACCCGCTAGCGTATTGGGTGTCGCCAACGATCACTTCAATACCATCCACACCATATTTTTGGCTTTGTGCAAAAGCTATCTCTGCACTGGCATTAAAAACAGAAGTCGATAAAGCAATCGTGAGTACTGCTAATGATAGGTTTTTCATAAGGCTCCTTGTCAAATGACTGTTAACTTAAATGGTAAATATAACTATCCAAAACAGCTTAAAAGCATTAGTCGCAATGCTTGGTACGCAGTATATAGAATTCGCCTTACCGCTCAAATGGTAATGATTATTATTAGCATTGATAATCAATTCAAAAGAAACTTAAATTTAACGCTATCAAAATAAATCGGATTAAATTTAAATTAATAAAAAACAACCCATTATAAATATATATCGAACACACAAAATAAGTAGCAAGTATTGTTTAATTAACGTTATTTACAAAATAAATAGTGTTTAACTTTTTCCTTGTAATCTTTCATGTAATAACATCATTAAAAATATTAATTTTTATTGTTTATTTGCAACCTAGATCACTCTTTTTGAATAAAGAAACTAATAGCTTACTTTATGCATTAATATCGACACTCTAAATAATTCGAGCTACCGATAGATAGCAAACTAACTCATCGCTATAGAATTAAAAAATAATAAGATTAATTCGAAAGCATAGAGGTGCTATACCTCAATACAAGGCGCTGCCCTAGCAGTATCACGAGTGTAAATTAAGTTAAATTCATTCACCTCACATTGACCTTCCCCCTAGGGGAAGCTTTATGGTTATTGCAATTCAACCAGTCATGAACAAGGAAATTCTCATGAAAAAATTGCTCCCTCTTGCTGCTCTCATTGCAAGCACGCTTTCATTTGCAACTTTTGCTGATACAACCCATTCCATGCATATGTCTCCACCAGCAACTAATGAAATGCAAAAAGAGCTGAATCAATCAATGGATAAAATGCATTCAGATATGGCTAACAGTATGAATGAGCAAAATGCAGATATCGCGTTCGCACAAGGGATGATCGCCCATCATTTAGGCGCAATTGATATGGCTAAGATTGAACTTAAATATGGCACAGATCCTGAAATGAGAAAACTAGCAGAAGAGATTATTAATGCTCAAGGCCCTGAAATAGAACAAATGCAAAAATGGTTAGAAAAGAATAAAAAATAATTCCATGCGTGAGTCTCTAAAATTAGAGGCTAACCTCTTTATAATCTAAATAATTCGAGTTGCAGGTAGGCAAGGAAGCATAGATAAACGTTATGACTCAATGAGCGTGGCCTAGTCATTTATACCTTAACGAAAAAACCTGCAACTTGAAGTATGAAGACTAGATGCTCAGGCTAAATTCACCGCAAATGGGTCATGACTCGCATCATCATTCCACACATATTCCATGCTCTTGATAATGGTTGAAGCTTGCTGTAAGCCATAGAAATCACTGACCACCTGTAATGACATATCAATACCTGCGCTTACTCCAGAAGATGTATAAAACTTGTCATCTTTCACCCAACGCGCTTTCGGCTGCCAATTAACATTATTGTTAATCGAAGTTACCCATTCAAAAGCTAATTTATTGCTTGTAGCACTAAGGTCATTCAATAAATTTGTTGCCGCTAATAGCGCTGAACCAGTACAAACTGTCATACAGTATGAGGTGTATTCAACTTGTTGTTTCAACCAATAAATATACTCTTTATCTATTGCCAAAGGCCGAGTCCCTTGCCCTCCTGGAATCAACAAATATTTATATTGAGGATTGGTGACTTTCTCAGTTTCGATAGCCACTCCCTGCGAACTGGTTTTTTTGTTACCTTCAGGCGAAATAAATTTCACCTTACAGTCTGGTAATCGGCCAAAAACCTCAACTGGCCCCATCACATCTAAGGTTTCAAAGCCATCGAATAAAACAATGCCTAAAGTTTCTATGTTCATCAAACACCTCACTTACCAATTGATACTATAAATACTTCGAAGGTCAATTCCATAATGAAAACAAGTAAACACAGATACGATACTGTAACGCAAGCGCTAGAACTTGAAATATAATGAATATAGATAAGGATATTATTGTTGCTGGAGATAATACTTATTCAACCACAAGATGAAATGTTCTAATTTAGATATAAATATATTCGTGTTATCTTGAGGTTGATAGCTTTCTTGCAAAAAATAGTGAATTTGCTCCTTACATTCAGGAAAAAGAGCCATAACGCGTTCAGCATACTCATTTAAACTTTCCGGCCAACTAGTATCATTATTATCATGTAAGATATTCGTTGAACGCAGTAATTTTCTGGCAGCTGCACGCTGTATTAATCTTCGTTTGTTCGCATCTGCCGTATTTTTTAATTCATCAATATACTGTGTTAGCACGTCAACAAAATCGCCATTAACCGCAATAGCAATGTCTTTGGAAGGTAAAAAAGGGGCAAAACGTAGACTTAAATCGTCACCAAACACACAGCGACAATGGTGCTTTAGCCAATACCCCCAACTAAACTGATTACATTCATCAATAACATCCGCCAGTATGCCAATATCAAAATCAATTTTACTGACAATATCATGCATTTTTTCTAAATATGAGTGCGCCTCATTTAATTGTCTCTGTTCAGTTTCATTAAGTTTTTGAGTAAGAATCAGGCATAGATCGAGATCTGAGCGATACTGAACTGCTTGCCCTTTTGCGACACTACCATAGACATATATGCTATGTAATCGATTATTCAAACTAAGTTTAAGATGAGCGATGACATCGTCAATCACTTGCTTAAATTGTGCTTGATACTCAACTGGAGCTAACGTTGTTATCCTACCTTGTCGATCTATAGCCATGATAGCCTGTATTGTTTTGCAGCAATATGAGAATGCAATTATACGGATAAAGCCATTGTAGCTTATAAATTACAGATAAAAAGTAGTACGTTAGGTCTTTTATAAGAGGAGAAAACCATGAGATTTATAGCAATTGACCATGTTCATATTTATGTTGATGACCTTGATGAAGCCATTCAGTGGTATAAAAATATACTTTCTTTTGAAATAACCCCACGTTTTAAATTTTGGTTTGAGCAAGGCGGCCCTTTAGTTATCAACAGTGGCGATGTTTATTTATCTCTATTTAAAAGAACAACGCAAAATAGAGGAAACACAGTAGCATTTAGTGTTGATAAAACCAGCTTCTTGCAATTCAAAGAGCATCTAACAAGTTGTAATGTTCCAATTTCAGTTATCGACCACGAGGTGTCTTTATCAGTCTACTTCACCGATCCCTACGATAATAAATATGAAATTACAACTTACGACTATTTTGAGTTGTAGTATTAAAATATTTTAAGCTGCTTATATGGCAGTGAACTTGGGGCTCTATCTCTCAGCTTCCCTATACTTTTCTAAGCTGCCTATATGGCAGTGAACTGAAACCAACTTTTGTCCGGTGCTGACGCTAACTTTCTAAGCTGCCTATACGGCAGTGAACTTTAACTTGACCTATATCGGCATCGATACCACTTTCTAAGCTGCCTATACGGCAGTGAACCTTTAACCGCATTGGCGATTTTACGTTGCACATTTCTAAGCTGCCTATACGGCAGTGAACTAAATAATGCGATCCGTTGTTTAGCATTAGTCTTTCTAAGCTGCCTATACGGCAGTGAACTGGTCTGCTCTATCTTTTTCATTGTCTCCGCATTTCTAAGCTGCCTATACGGCAGTGAACGGACTACAGCTGAAATGGTGATAACTTTGGAACTTTCTAAGCTGCCTATACGGCAGTGAACTATAGACTACCATAAAAAATAATCTTGATAACAATAAGTTATCTCAAAATAGTCAAAAATACCTTATTTTCCCACTCTTTATTTAACTTATTGTTTTAAATGACTATTTTTCATCTTGAAAAATAGAAGGTAAAAATACATAAGATCATAGGTACATGAAGAGTAATATTTTAATTTGATAGCAAGTAAAGAGTGCGTCAGTTGTCACTGAATAAAAAATAATAAATAAAAACTTTGAATGTAAAATTCACATTCAGATTTGATATATGAAAGAATGATGAAGCTTGAATACTGTAATGATGAACAGTGCCGCCACTTTTGATTTTCAGCGACAAATTCCAGATGCAAAAAAGCCACCTACTAGGTGGCTTTTTCTTTCCCTAACCCGTTGTTATTCAACGCGGTTTTTATTTGGTGCCCGGGGCGGGACTTGAACCCGCACAGCCTAAAGGCCGAGGGATTTTAAATATTAATCAACTCACATATAAATCAGTAACTTATTGAAGTTATTACTCTTTATCATATTTAATACATACTAATAACTATAATTATAAATTTATGTCGCCATTTTTTATTTTATAATTTACATGCATCATCAATGTGAGCATAACGATTTGAGATACTTTCAAATAAAGTATCTTTCTTTGTCATTAAACTAACCCAATATAT
The DNA here is from genome assembly GCF_033676985.1 of Providencia sp. PROV236. Lineage (NCBI taxonomy): Bacteria > Pseudomonadati > Pseudomonadota > Gammaproteobacteria > Enterobacterales > Morganellaceae > Providencia > Providencia sp. PROV236. The sequence goes on from NZ_CP096297.1 coordinate 2,750,741, forward strand.
CTCTATTAGACTGCCTCCAATTTCTTCCTTTAAAAGACAAAATATAGTTCGAGCCCTATCATCTTTTGATATAACAATCTTATCCGAATTAATAGCATTAGAAATTAAATGGCTATCTTTTAGCGCTATACGTTTTTGTTCTGTAGTCAGGTTTTCAGCATCACTAATGCTCGATGACATATCATTATCTTCTGGTAATCTCAATAATTTTCTCTTACTAATCATAGAGCTTAACCACTTTGAACTATATCTTGACTTATGCTGTTTCCATTCTAAAAATAATTTTTGATCACATCCAACTTTTATATTTTTTTCTAAAACTAAAGATAAAAGTTGAGATGAAAATAATGAAACTTCATTTTGAGCATTAATACCCCCAGCCGATCTAAGAATATCAGCATCTATTATAACCATTTTATTAAATACTATCATCGTTAAACCCTAATAAATTGGCCACAGCATTAATATAATCATCATCAGCATTTAAATAAGTAGATTCAAAATTCGCAGGCCAATCACCAAATGACCCATCAGCATGGATATCAGCAGATTCGACCAAGGTATTCCCTTTTTCATTTATAGAAAACCAATTCATCGAAACTTTATCCTTATTTATTTTTTTCAGAGCAATTAAAGTTTGAACTCTACGAATGAATATTGAACTATGTGTTTCTATTAAATATTTACAACCATTATTAATGTTTTCAATTATAATGTCAGCAAGAATTTCTTGAGCTTTAGGATGTAAATGTAACTCTGGTTGTTCTATGTAAATTATATTATTTTTTTTCGCTACTAACCCAGCAACTAGAATTGGTAATACGTGTGATACTCCAATACCGACATCCATAATATTTACAAATGAATCTTGTGCAAACATATTTCTAGACACCATGATTTCAAAAATAGTATCATTTCTTCTGTTAACTTTTATATTTGATGTTAAGCTTAATTTTTTTAAATTTTCTATCAACATATTTAATTTTTTATTACCACTCTTTTGCCATTTATAAATAATCCCTGGAATATAAACCTCAAAGCTACCTTTATATCCTTCCATCCATTGATTTTCACCAGACGTTATAGTTAAATTTCTCTTTGTTATATTTCTCACACCTGGGATATGAATGATATCATGACCTATCACACTGATTTTATTAGTAATTCTATTTTTATATTTTTCGACAGTACTATTTTTATGGCTTTTTATTGAGTAAAAAAAATCAACTCCCTCACTAGACAATACTTGTACATCATCAATATTTAATGAACCATTTTTTTTACCATTAGAATATGTTGGTTCTAGGTTTGCTCTATCTTCATATGAAACCTGCCTATAACTCCCAAACTTTTCATGTATTTTATAAAAATTTTCATTAAGATAAATATCATAAGGTACTATTCCTTCATCTCTTTTTTTTATAAAACTAACATGTTCCTCATAATTCTCATCTAAGATCGATACTGTAAATAGTTTATTTTTATTATTATTATTTATTGGCACTATATCCGTAGAATCAGATAGTTGAATTGAGTCACCGGACAAAACCAGGCCCTCAGGAGAAAATGATGCATCTTTGGTCTGTTTTATTATTAAAAATGGTTGTATAAAGCTAGATTTTCCCGAACTATTAGCCCCAGATAATATAGTTAACCCATCAACTTTTACACTAACTTGATCAACTATTGATTTATAATTTGATATACGTAATTCCATTATATTTCTACACCCTATCAAATGGATTCAAACTCACAGCTGCATCTAAATGATCTGGAGCGAAGTGTGCGTATCGCATTGTCATTATGATGGTGCTGTGACCTAATATTTGCTGTAGTACTAAAATATTGCCGCCATTCATCATAAAATGGCTGGCGAAAGTATGCCTTAGAACATGGGTTCTTTGGCCTTTGGGTAAATCTATACCGGCTTTTTTTAATGCGCCTTCAAATGCATCATAGCAATTAGAAAACAACTTTCCGCGTCGTTTAGGAAGCAGCTCAAATAGTTTCTGTGATATCGGTACTGTGCGGTTTTTATTGCCTTTAGTCTGAGTGAATGTCACTTTATAAGGCATGACTTGTGACTGACTTAAAGATTCAGCCTCACTCCATCTTGCTCCGGTAGCAAGGCAAATTCTAACCACATTACCGAGGTCTTTATTTCGAGATTCATCGCAAGCATGCAGTAAACGCTTAATATCTTCTTGGTATAAAAATGCGAGTTCTTGATCACTCTCTTTAAATTGCCTAACGCCATCTAAAGGATTATCCCCTTCCCATTCTCCAAGACGCTTTAATTCTGCGAATACGGCATGTAAATATGATTGCTCACGATTAACCGTTGCTTGTTTCGGAGCAGCTTTACCTTTCGCATTCCACTTGCCCTTTAAACGATTTTCACGATATACAGCAAACATATTTTTATCGAGTTCAGTAATGTAAGGATCATCTAAACACCAGCAAACAGCATCTAATTTAGATTTTCGAATTTTATCCGATCTTGCTAATTGATCCATTAAAGTAGTCATTACACAAACTATATTTGTATCGTAATCCATAACAAATATGCCGCCTATTTATATCCATAACTATACTTTGTCACACATAAATCCCCGCTTATCGCCATAGTCTTTCTCACTAATAGCCTTTCATGGCACTATTCGTAGTATTTTCGAAAAATAAATCTCCTCAATAGTGCTTTATCATGTTACCAATCGTTTGTAGTTTAATCGCACTCTTTCACTCATAGAGCAGTAATTTTAACTCAACTTCTGCTATATTTATAGGAGCAGTTTTATATCAGTTAATATGAATTGTATATTAGATAGCAATGCTAATGTAGCAGGCTCGGAAACTATTTCTTCGTGTCGTTAATATTTCCCATATTCTTATATGAACAACAAAGACAGTTGAAATCCACCTATCGTTATAGGATTAATTTATACTCAACATAACTTGTATAAATGCTTATATGGAACCTAATATAACATTGTGAAATAATAAAAATATTGTACCCCCCCACTTTTTTGGAGAATCATAAAATGTCAATTCTTATTCGTTTTTTTCGAAAATAGAAATACTAAATACTCAATATTTAAAAATATTCGAACTCATTTAATTAACACTGTCTTACACTGTGAGTATGACTTTTTTATCCGCGAAATAAATATAGAAAAATAATTATTTATCAATCAGATATTGAGAAACTACTTAAACGTTAACAATAAATTCAACAAAAACAGATTTTAATTTACAGCTTTCTAAGCCACTTACCAAAAGTGAAATCGGGTGTGAGCCGTAAACTTACAAACTAACTTTTCTAAACTGCCTATACGGCAGTGAACGGCAAGGGAACGCATTGCGCTGGCACGTAAACTTTCTAAGCTGCCTATACGGCAGTGAACAAAAATTATTTCTCTGCTTTTTTGTGTGGTTTTTTTCTAAGCTGCCTATACGGCAGTGAACAGATAGACCGATTAATCGGAAACAGTTATTCATTTCTAAGCTGCCTATACGGCAGTGAACATCAGGGTTTAAATAAATTAGGCATTCAATTTTTTCTAAGCTGCCTATACGGCAGTGAACCTATAGACTACCATAAAAAATAATCTTGATAACAATAAGTTATCTCAAAATAGTCAAAAATACCTTATTTTCCTACTCTTTATTTAACTTATTGTTTTAAATAACTATTTTTCATCTTGAAAGATAGAAGGTAAAAATACATAAGATCATAGGTACATGAAGAGTAATATTTTAATTTGATAGCAAGTAAAGAGTGCGTCAGTTGTCACTGAATAAAAAATAATAAATAAAAACTTTGAATGTAAAATTCACATTCAGATTTGATATATGAAAGAATGATGAAGCTTGAATACTGTAATGATGAACAGTGCCGCCATTCTGCCGCCACTTTTGATTTTCAGTGACAAATTCCAGATGCAAAAAAGCCACCTTGAAGGTGGCTTTTTCTTTCCCTAACTTACTGATTTATCAGTCAAGTTTTATATGGTGCCCAGGGCGGGACTTGAACCCGCACAGCCTAAAGGCCGAGGGATTTTAAATTCATATACATTATATTATAAAACAATAACATATGATTTTTTTCATAATATAGTGAAAATGTAACAGTTAGATAAAACAACATATTACAGTAAAAGACATGATGTAATTATGAAGGTATAACCGAAAAATTTTGCATGCAAGATACTTGAAATATCCCAATTTACTGTATATAAATACACTGTATATTTAAACAGTTAAGATGAGGGATATCTACCATGCCGCGTATAGAAATACTCTTTGATAAAGAGTCAAAACAAAAGCCTTCTGATAAAACACGTAACGCCCTGCAGGAGCAAATCATTAAAAAAATTGGCGATAGATTTGGGCCATTAAGCCTTCGTGTTGCTATGAGTTCTTCACAGTCAGTTACGATCAGTGGCACAAAAACAGATGATGAAAAAGAAGAAATAGGCCAACTTTTGGAAGAAATCTGGCAAGATGACTCATGGGTACCAGCATGAAAAATAATGAAACTAAAAACTCTGAATTTTTCGAAGCGGAATATATTCCTAAGTTAGAAAAAACTCAAATCGCTATTGATAACCCTCCTGGTTTCGTATTTATAAAAATGACGTTATCAGATCCTAGTTTTAATAAAGATTCTTTAAAAATGGAAAATGTTAAAAGGGAACCAATTCAATCCTTCATGCATGAACAGGTAGCTAAAGAGTTATTGAAACAACTGGAAAAACATTTTTATGGTGACTCTGCGAAACGAGAGTTAGGCCATAAAAAATACTTTATGTGATCTAGATGCGCCAACTACTCGAGCTGGCGCATTCATTTTAATTACAGCAATACACTATTATCATCAAGGCCATATTGTTTACGTTCCGCAGCTTCCTGCTCTACCCTTTCAGCTTTAATTTCGGCGTTCTTAGCCCCCTCCTCCGCTTGCCTATCCGCCTCCTCTTTCGCCAATCGCTCGGCTTCTAGCTTAGAAAGCTGATACATTTAAATATTTCCAACATCATATCCTAAATATTGTGGCTCAATAATCGCGTACCACCGCACAACTGTAACACTGGCTGTTCTAGATGCTACATGCACCGAGAGTGGGTACTTCCTTTGAGACTTGTCCACCCTAAAGATATTATCAACGTAAAGAGCAGAAGTTGATTGCGCTTGTATCGTAGTGTACGGTACAGCCTTTCTGTCTACAGCAGTCCCATCTCCTATAACACCCAAGAACACATCAGTAGCTGTATCACTTGTATTCTTAACTACCGCACATGCCCTGATTTTAATGACACCATCTATCCCTGCATCGTATGAGTTTCTTGGAAATAACTGAATCCAGTTAATACCAGACGGCACAAGAATATCTGAATTGTCATCAGATATATGAATAGGGAATAATTGCCTTACTGCTAACTTAGCAAACCCAGCTATAACATTCCCATACATCTTAACTGCACCCGTTATTGAGTATGAGGTATCTTTAGCTTGACTGTACGACGCACCCTCTCTTGCCCACGCTGTATCTGTGTGTTCACATGTAATACTCGGTAATCCGTATCTAACCGTAGCATAAGCCCTTGATGTTGGGCTATTCTGATTTTGAAGGATCTCAATTCTAGTATGTTTATTAGCGAACTTGGTGAATATCTCATTAGCAATAGGGTCAGCTAAAGGACTACAGAATCCAACAAAATGCGGTGCTTTAGCTGAATTCCCCGTGTATATACCCATACTATGGATATCGATGTAAGCAACTGCTCTAGAAGAAAACTGCCCAAACCAGCTTCTTAGAGCTACTGTCTCTGACTCCGAGAAAGGTGCGTCCCCCTTATAATCAGCATCACCCGGATTAGTTGTTGGTAATGTGTCCCACAAATAATCAAAATTACGATTAAGGTTGACGCCTCGGCTGTTATTCCGCACTTTCGGAGTTTGGCTCACGCCCCACGGGTTGGCAACTGGTACAATTCGTATTCTTGTATTGTAGTACAACCAGCGCAGTGCAGGTATCTCATCCCCTTTCTCCACTAAGTCCTTCATAAAGTACAAAAGACCTAACATGCTAATAGTCTCTGAACCATGAATTCCAGCAGTGACTAATACTTCTCTTAGAGTTCTATCCGCTGGCGCACCTGTTGGATTATTCGCCCCGACCCAAAGGTACTGTCTAATAGGGTAAGCACCATCTTGTGACGTTCCAATATCTTCTTGTCTTACTAGCTTACCTTTTGACGCATTAACGAGCTTATCAAATTCAGCATAAAGCCAATTCGCGTTAATCGTTGTAGTTCCACCCGTTACTCCGTCCACTGCTTCGTTCCAACTCGGTACGGGTTCGGGGTCGTAAACATCTAAACGGCCTTTTAAGTTTCCGAGCGTTACAAACTGTTCCGGCATTAAATCATCAACAGGTTCATTGTGCATACGTGACCTTACGTTACCTGTTGCGGGTACTGCAACAGGGGCATTCGCTTCACTGGCAGTGAGCTTAATGCTGTCCAACGTTCCCTTTTCATTAGTCACACCATCAGCGATAAGACCCATATTAACAGCCGATTTGAATGTTTTGTTTAATTCACTACGCAGGTTCGCATCACCAACACTGACCCACGCACCTTTATTGATACCCCCAGTAGACTGTGGTGTTGAACCTGCAGCAACTTGCTTCTGCAGCTCACCATCCCAACGATAATAATCCCCATCCCCCTCTGGGAGTGCCCATAATACAGTTTCATTGCGAGTATTAACTTCGGCTCCTTCTTGAAATGATCCAACTGGCGAATAACCTGCAGCCAAAATAGCGGAGAGCATATCTTGATTAAATTTTTCAATTAATCGCTCATTTCGCATCTCCATGCCGTGCCAGCTGAGACGCTCAGAACCGAATCTGTCCGTCCATTTTTCTGCTTCTCTATCATTCGTTGCTTTATCTAAATTTTCACTATTGTCATACAGGTTTTTTACTGATGCTGAACCAAGGGGATCTTTTGTGTTATATGTAGTCATTCAAGACACCTATAAATGCAAAAACCCCGCACAGTGGCGAGGTTCGTGATTAATATAATGAGTTTATTACGCTGGGTATTCAGCGTCATCGTATTGATAAAAAATCGCTTTATACTCTTTGGCGACAACTTGGCAAGTGCCGTCTGAATTGGGGGTAATTTCCTGCATAATGCCGTCATAACCCACATATTTAGATGAGCAAAATATCAACCTGGGCGGTTCAATATACGGGTCGTCCATTATCCATGAATCAATTTCCAACTCACTGGAGAACGGAATAGAGAGCGTATATTCATCTATCTGCGTGGGTACCAAAAGGCGTGATGCGCTACCATCTTGCAAGCGAATTAAACAGCGCGGTTGCTCAAATGACCAATCAAGAGGCTCATTGACCGTGAGAATAATTCGCTCCTGGTCATGACTTATGTTCATCACTAAACAGCTGATGGTTTTATTGCTCGGGATATCATCCGTAAACACAATGCGATCCCCCACGTTATAGCAAAGCGCATCCAGTTCCGTAGATGTTGAATAACTGAGTCGTTGGTGTAAATGCTTCATGAGTCGCCGCATGCCAATACGATAGGCAATGGTAGGGTTTAACACGCCATCGGCTTGATAATCTTCCACCTTTTTCGATGTAGGGTTATCTTTTGTACGACATTGGATGGTTTCTTCTGCCCATGTCACGCCATTAATGTAAGTCACATCCACACCACCGTAATCATCCTCAGAGGGCGCAGTGAAGCCAGTTTGCAAATCCTCAGTCGTTTCTTGCGGGCTAATGACCCCCGTCCACGGCTTAACCCCCTCTCTATACGCTGAGGCTAAACCCTCTGTTAACAAAAACTCCCCCATTCCCGCTTTGCAAATTCGCTGTAGTACTTTTAATGCCGATTCACTGTTACTTTCGGATGACCAGTCAAACAACTCATTACGGGGTGACCAATAGGTATTGTGTAGCTCCTCGATGGTCTGATTATCGATTTGCGCATTATTCATCCCGAGGCTATTCAACACATGATAGAACGCCCCTTTGATACTGCGCGAGGGGTGATTACCATACAACCTTGTTGCCACCACATTAATACGGCGGTCAGACTGCGCTGCCAAGCGGTTTCCAGTTCTTACCGTTAATGCAATCGTTGTTAGCCCTTCATAATGCGTTGGCCTTGAGGTTAATAATGCACGTAAGGCCTGCCAGTGGCACTGGTCACGGGTACTTCCTCCGCCCACATCAGAAACACGTCTAACACGCACTTCATATTGCGCTTGCTGGGGTAGTTCAAATACTTCCGTGAAGCCGATTTGGTCTTCGGTACTGCGACTATAACGAAACTCTTTTGTGACCCACTCAGTGTCATTAACGCCCCGATACTGAACCGCTATTTTCACTTCCCGTGAACCACGACGCCCTTTTTTATCATAAGATGCCAGCCCCGCAGGGAAAACAATATTAAGCTCCATGCGGTTAGTCGTTTCGCCATTCGGACACGCAAGGAAAGGCCCTATCCAGTTTTGCTCATCATTAATGCCCGTGATACTGAAATCCAATAATGTACGCTCACGGAAACCTTGCCAATTGGTATCAACCACCGTGACGTCGTTCCCTGACTCGTCTTTTTCGACAGTGAAGCGCTCGACACTGAGGGTTAGCCCATCAATTTCCGTGATTTTGTACTGATTACCTTTAAGGCCAAGGCTAAGGCGTTGAGTACCTTCAGGTAAGCCAGAAAATGCAGAGCCTGTCGCACTGTTATAGGCCAGTGAAATATGCGCTTCTATCGCAGGTGTGCCACCTGATGACGGAACGCCACCATTAAAGCGGGGTTCGGCACCGAATACAGAATCGGGTAGTGATGATGCAAGAATATTACCGCCAATATAAGGACTGGATTCTTCCGTGATCACAATGCGCCCTGACACATCCCACGCCACTAACCCAGAGCCAACTAGTTGAGTCGTGATGGTATTGACTAAGCCGCTCATGGTGACGTAATCGGTTAAGAGCGAAATATAATACACCGCACCTTGCCAGCTAATTGCAAAAGTTTCAGGCTCAAGCGTGAAGTTATAGGTTCGGGGTGATTCATTCGCTTCAATCGAGGCAGCAATTCCCCCAACGCCGGGCACAGCAGGTTGACGCGGCGCATAGCTTTTTACAAATAAATCATAGTGATTATCGTTAAAGACTAGGGTGATCGGCTGACCTACATACGGCAACAACTCACTCATATCGCCATAAATCACACTGTGGCTATTTTCCGTTTTTACGGTAAACGTGTCCGGGGCTTCAACGGTGATAATGGTTCCGACTTTCCATGAAGCGGGGATAGTCGAATCATGAGGCGTTTCTTCGTCGCTCGACTCCGTATTAATCATCGAAATGGACGCCCCCGAAACCGCTACTGCCTCGGCATTCACACTGACACTTTTAGGGGCGCTGGAACTCAAATCAAGCCCTGTCGTTCCCGCTGTTGTGGTCCCAACTTCCGTGGAGTTATACCAGTTTTCGGTGCGAACATCCCCTGTCACATCAACACCCGGTTGATATATTGCATAATTAACATCATCGCCGAAGGAGGAAATTGGGGTATTACCAATTTTGATGTTAGACGCATTAATTGCAAAATTGCCACGACCCACACACAAAAACATTTGCGTCCGGTATATTTTGGGATCGGCTTTATCAAATCGACTAATCGGTTGCACCAGATAATCAGGGAACACCCGAAACCGTCCAAACACCTCACGGATGGGGTCGCCTAGTTTAGCGCTATTGGCTTTAGCAGGGTTTAGCTCGAGCTGGTCACCATTGCCCGATGAGGAATAGCCGCCCACATCAATATTGCGCATCATAAATATTGAATATGCGGCTGTTGCTACGGCGATCCCCACCGCAATCCAGCCGATAGTTGCAGCTTCAAGACCAAATGGAACGGGATAAATTTTTACATCATCTTCAGCGCGAATAACCGTGAGTGGCCAATCATTCGGATGAATGTGGGAGCCGTTAACGTCAATACTGATCGGTTGAGTATCTTCATTATGATACCCGTTCACCTTCTCCGTTAACCACTGGTGCAAAGTTATATTGCAATGCTGGTGAGTTTCTAACGGCTCACCCTGCAAGCGTGAGGGATAAATACGAATAGTCACTGGTAATACTCCACATGCGAAAACCGTCGCTCAAATCGGGATAAGGGTAAAATGGTGACATTAGATTTTGGGTTACACTCAACCGCATGAAGCAACCCGTTAATATCCACAACAATCGCTACATGGGTGATCATGCTACTGGTATAACAGGCGGCAACAGCCCCCTGAACAGGTTTACAGCGGTTGACTGTTTTCGCCAGCAACTTAGCCTCTTTGTCTAAGCCGTTATCGTCTTTGGTTACCCCTTCGAAAACTGGCCATGTCGGTAAACCCAAATCCTGCCGAATTTCGTGAACGATGCCATAGCAGTCTAAATAAGGATAAGCGCGTCCGCCCTTCTGCCAAGTGACAGAACGGTATTTATCAATGTTAAACATAGAATGCCCTTAAGAGAGGTAGCGAAGCCCAGCGTGCTCGGCGAGGTTATAACGATGGCGAGGCCACGCGGTATCAAGAATATTCATGTAACCTGCGGTGATTTGAACATCAGACCACGTCCATTGCCCTGATTTAACGGTTAGCGTGAAAGGCGGCTTACTCGGTGCGGTGAGATCAACATCAAGGTATTGACGATAAGTGACTTCTGCCAGTGTACCACTGGGTTTTTCATTGTACTTATCAATCGCTTCCCGTATTGCACCTGACACAATGCCGTCGATATTGCTGATAGCAAATTTCAGGTCTTGGGTACCATCTTCATTGCGTGCCGGTAGCGCAATGTCCATCCCGCACGCAATAAACGTCACCAGCCGCCCATCTTCTAATTTTGCCTCAATATCATCCCAACCTTTTGTTAACCAGTGATCTTCACCATTGACTCTGATTTGCAAGGTTTCAATTTCCACCTCTGAACCGCCAGAGGCATACAACCGATTTAATATTGTCATGCTTCTGGCCACTCTCGATTTAAGGCAATATCTAAGATATCTGACTGAACAATGTACTCAGGGAATAAACCGTAATCTTTGGGTAACAAGGGCTTTTCCCACAACTCTAACGTTGCTGAGAATTTCCAGTGGTTAGGGGGCACTAAAATAGGGCCTTCATAAATATCCGTAAACCGACATTTATATAATTCAACGCCGAGTGGTGTTTTTAGCTTCATCAAGAACCACGCAGAACCATCACTTAAAGCATCTCGATACCATGCCTCAAATAATTGCGTTTGCGGTTCTTTTTCGAAGTACCAGGAGACTGATAGGTTTGTTGGGGTTGATGTATATACCCGTCGTTGTCTTGCTCGACCTGAACTTAATTGCGTTCGCCTTAACGGTGATACCGGCTTAAATGCATAACCTTCTTGTTCAGGCAGCGGTAGATATTCATACGGATAGGTTATTTCAGTCATGCTATCCTCGGATTTTAGAAAATAAAAAACCTGCCGAAGCAGGTCTGTTTTTAAACATTGATTTGTTTAGCATTTACTTGATTTCTTGAGTGATTTCATTTCAAGCATTTTGTTAATTGCTTTTTCGCTTGTAGCTATATTTGCCTTTGCATTAATCATAGTCATTCCATCACTATTCAAACTATAATCAGCCACTACCCTCATCCCTTTCATGTTTTTCAAGGCGTAATGCAGAGCAAGTAAATCTTTTTTATCATATTGCTCTCTTGCTGACGTATCTGAACGAGCCAAATAATCTATCAGTCCTTGATGACTATCTTGTGGACCATAAGCCATTGATGGGTAAATACAATGGTATGCCGCATAATAAGACCTAGATATTGCATTTCTGCATCCAACTTCGCTTTCAGTTTTCATACAATTTTTAGAGAAATCAAGTATATCTAGATATGTTATAGCCACAATAGTCGCTCCTTTAATTCAGATATATCATTAACCCCACCAATAAACACGCTGAAGTTTTTACCTATAAACTCGTCATGTTCGGCTAGTTTATATGCCAATGCTATATTCATATCCGATAATATTTCTGGATCATCACACTCTGCCGTCATCATGAATAAATTAGATTGTTCATCATGAGCTGAGGTGTTTGTGTAATTTATAGCTACTATTTGAACCTTCCACTCATCCAAGATAGAAATAACTATATTTGCCAAGTTCATTAGCTCTTCCTCGCTCAAACCAGACAGCATGAGATATTTCATCAATGCAAGCTTTGCATTTTGAAACTCATTTATATAGGCATTCCTTTTATCTTCTTCTGATAACTTGATAGCCTTTGAGATAAATTTTTCAGCATTGCGTAAATCCGCAATATTAAGGCATGATTGGTATGCTAAAAAGGCAAGTGTGGGAGACTCATACTCATCCGCAAAACGGTGAAGTAATTGTAAGTATTTAACATTTGATGAGCGCTGATTAATCACTGCTAAATAATTTCTAGCATAATCTAAGTTATTTACTTGTATGGATAATTCAAAAAAATCACAAGCTTTATCAATTTTGTTATTCAGGCTATATGCTAAAGCTTTTAGATGGTTTTTCTCCAATCCACTACTATACTTATCAATTTCTCTAAGTGTTTGCATTAATTCAATTTCATTAGACACTTCTTCATTTGAAATTCTGTCTTGAAGAGAGTGCATTAATTCTTCTGATTTATGAATTGGTTGCATACATTTATCTTCTTTCTCAAGCGTGTAATTAAAAAAACTTTGCTTATCTTATGATCTTTACGTGGGATTCTCAACATAGGAAAAGTGGTTACTCCCTTATACAAGAGAGCGACCCGAACCTAGTTAGCCTGTTTTACGCCCATTGTATGTACCACGCATAGCATTTCCTAACTTACCATCTCCTTTAATAATTTGAGCAGCTGCCACATCAATAGCTTGCTTTATTGCCTTTTTCTGTGACTGCTCTATTAATTCAATAGTTTTATTATCGGGGTTACCTTGTATAGTGATCGGAGCTGAATGCACGGTAATGTTATTTTGTGTCATTGACTCCTGATTACTATTATTCGTCGTCTGGTTAGCTGGGTGAATGTTTTTCATAGCGTATTGGTCTGGCGTCATCGATTTAGATAAGTCTTCTAGCATCTTATCTAGTCGCGCCGAGGTGTTTTGAGTCATAACTCGCTCACCTTTTTCCAATAACCATGTGCCCGTTTGCGGAACCTTATCAATACCATTATGTGCCATACCAGTAAGTGCGATACCTTGAATATTTGACACAATACTTGCAGTTTGCGCTGCTACCGAGGCCATAGCTGCTAAGTTCATTGGAAACGGATTTGCCGCGGCCATTGCTATACCTTGTTGGATAGATAACATAGATTGAGCTATCGCAAATGCTTTGTTAGCAACAAACGCCGCTTTGTATACCGCTGATTGCTCACCAAAACCATCACGTGTAATTGATACGATACTATCCATAATGGATTCAGTCGCTGCTCGGTTTATTTCTCGACGCTGAGCCTCTATCTGATCATTTGCTTGTCGCGCTGTTTTTTGAATTTCAGCAATTCTCGCCTCATATTCTGCGGTTAGATTTGCTTTCCCCTCATAATATTGGCGGTAGGATTCCAATTGTTGTTCTTGCCATTGGTTAACAGCTTCTTGAGCTTTTTGAAGCTCATTCATTTGCTGTTGCATACCGCCCCAAGTACCCGATAATTCACCACCTGTAGGCAATAAATTACCTGTCACACTCGTTACACTTTGTGGCAATGTTGGCTTGGTATTTTTTATAGCATTATTGCGCGATGTCTCGTATTCACTATCCGTTAGTTTTCCAGCGGCTTTTAACTTATCAAGTAGTGTTAGCCTCTCTACAAGCAGCGTATTACCTTTTTTCATTTCAGAGTAAATGCTAGTCTGCTGGCTACGATACTCTTCCATTAATTTAGCGGTTTCTTGCCTGACCTCTAACTCTTTATAAGCAGCCAAAACCAAACCTTGATTTGCTAATAATGACTTTTCATCATCGGTTGCTTTGCTTCCTTTAGCTTTAATGGCTGCAATTTGGCGCTCAAACGATAAACGCTGAAACCCTGCATCTGTTAACTTACCTGAGTACCTAAGCTGATCTTCAATTGCTAAAGCTTGCTCCCTCAACTGCTTGAGCATTTCCTGTCCAGCATCACGACTTTGTTTGGTTGTTTTACTTAATTCCTTGTTTTCTTTGTTAAGGTTATACAATTCAGCGGCAGCATCTTCTAAAACCTTAATATTTTCAGGTCTAGTTTCTCCTGCGTCCTCAGCTGCATACTGAGCTCTTAGTCGCTCCCTTGCCTCACCTGTTTTTTTAGCTAGCGCTATATCACGCTCCAGCTGTTTCTTAAGCCTTGCGCCGCCATCAGTAAAATTAAGCTGTAAGGATGCCGCATTAAATCGACCTAGTGCGTTGGCTGCAACTCCTACATCGAAACCAAAGCTTTTAAATGCCGCAGCTCCATTGGGAAGAGTTGTTTGTGTGTGCGCTCTTAATAAGTCAGCGCCTTGTTGTAACGTACCATTCAAATCAGCTTGAATTAATTTGACTGTGTTTTGCGCTCGACTCAGATCATCCTTAGCTACAGAAAGACTTGCAGATGCGGCCTCATATTTCCTTTGCGCTCGTTCGGCTTCCTCAACAGCCTTTGTGTGCTCTCTAGTGCCAACAGTCTCTTTCTCTATCGCTTGAGCCTTACCAAAAGTTCCTCTGAAAGCCTCCGCCTTTGCTTGCTCTGCTTTTCTTATTGCAGACTCTAAAGCGACATAGGAGTTTTCAAGATCACCAATCTTGATAAGCTTTTGCTCACGAGTCATCTCCTTGAGCTTTTCAATTAACCCACTAAGCCCACGCGATAAATCTATTGCATCAGCTTTTGCCTGCTGCATACTCGTAGCAAATGCATACATGCCACCTGCCGCCAACATAGCTAATCCAATAGGCCCACCAACTAACGCCAAGCCGCCCTTAACTAGATTATTGGCAACGCTCAACCTACCCTGCGCTGCTGCCAACTCAGTAGTTGCGACTGTTTCAGCTTTTGTCGCCGCTGTAAGTACTGCTGTTTGGTTGGCTAATTGTGTCTTTAGCGAAATACGCTGAACTTCCTTAGTCGCGGCTGCTTGCTGTGCTTTAGTGGATTCAATTGCTGCTATTGCTGCCGCTTTTTCATTCTGAGCCTGAATCAGTGTTGCCCTTGCAGTATTAACTTTATCCACCGCAAGCTTACGATTTGTTAATGCGTTCTCAGCGGCTTTTTTGGTTGAATCATAAATACTGCTAGACAAATTACCAAAGTAACGAGCTGCGCCAATTCCGACTAATGCCGTTAATGTTGTAGCCACTTCATCGAAATTATCACTTACAGTTGCCAAACCTGCTGACATTGAGCGAGTAATGCCTAGACTTTGGTTCATTTCCCCGTAATAGGCTTTGACTGAATTGGTAATGCGAGTCAAACCATCAGCAAAGGTATTATCCATAGAGTCAGCTAACGCGTTATTTGCATCTTTAGCAGCCATTACTGCATCAGCAAATAACTTGAATGATATCTTGCCTTCCGATGCAAGTTTTTTAACTTCCATTTCAGTAACTTTAATACCACCGTTTTGCTTTTCTAGCTGTCTAGCTATATCCCACAATAATGTAGGTGTGGCATTCATTATTGAATTCCAGTTTTCCCCTGCAACCCTTCCAGCAACCATTGATTTATTAAGTGCATTCTGCATAGATAAAACTTCATTAGCACTTGAAGCATTAGCGGTCATTGCAGATGAAAGAGACTCAATGTAATCGACTGTCTGAGTTGTGCTATAACCAAGTTCCTGCATTGCTGTAGCTGCACCAATATAGAGTAACTGAGTGTCAGCAATATCTTTACCATTGCGATTACTGATAGTTAAAAATCGTTCCTGAATAGCTGAGTAATTTTTAATATCACCCTCAACAGATCTCAAGGCGTTTTTCATACGCGCTGCAACCTGCCCCCATTCATCGACCGTTTTAATAACAATCCCAATTGATAAAGCACCTGCAGCTGACGTTGCAAGGCGTTTAAAGGAAAATCCTAGTTCATCAGTTGACCCTGTGGCTTTTTCACCTTGTGCGGTTAATCGTTCTAGTGATGTAGCCAAAGTGTCTGAGTTACGCTTAGCTCCCGTACTGTCTAGAATTATTGCTAGCCTTGAGGTCTGCTCAGTCATTTCTATCTCCTAGAACGAAAAAACCCCGCCAACTGGCAGGGTTAATTTGATTGATTTGCTAGTTATTTATTAAAAATAACTGTTAATTGGTGAACCTTTCGGTTAGGTTCTTCCCATATCCATACCTCTGATTTTCCATAGCTACTTTCAGAAGCTTCTTTAATATTATTGCAGCTATCTGATTCTTTGCATTTATCAGAGATATTAGTTAGCGCATCTTGGTTAAACCCTATAGATTTTAAGTAATCAATTTCTTGGCTCAGTTTATTTCCAAACTCTTTAAAATCAGGTAGATAATCTTGACCTCCAATAAACATCGACTCCACTTCAAATAATCCGGCTTTATCAAATTTTAATGAATTGTAATATGAAAGTTCACTAAATGGCTGTTCTGCACCAAACACGCACACCGTTGTTTCTGGTTTTTTCTCACAATCACCATCTTTAATAAAACTGATGCTATCGATGCTCTGCCCCCACTTCAAACCGAACGGGGCATCTGGTTTACTGTCACACCCTGTTAGCAAAGCAACCACAGCAACCACTGCTAATATTCTTTTCATCATCAATACCTTTTAATTATCAATGATTGAATATTAGCAAATAGTTGAAGCAATTGGATGTAAAACCTAAACTAAGAAATAAATTGAAAAAACTTACCTAATGCTAAGTATCGTTTTTATCCTTCCGTTCCTGCTCTTTCATCCATTCTTCACGGAATAGATCATCAAGCGCAAAAATAGCCGCATCGAATTCTTTGCGGCTTATTGCTGTGGGTTTTGATGTTAGATACTGGTCGATATCGCCAAGTGATAGAGGTAATGGACATGCTGTCATACCTGCATATCGACGGTTGCGACCGATAATACCGTAAGCCATTAAAAGCTCATTAATGACACCATCAAATTTAGGGGCAGGAATGTCGGGAAGGCCTAGCTGCTTTCGCTTCCACTTGGCCTTATCACCTAGCTCACCACCAAACTCAGTCAACCACTTCTGAGCATCTAGTGCTTTTTTACGGTATCAGCCACGTTTTCAGTTTCTTCTTTGCCTAATTCAATCGCCGCATTAAGGATCTTCCAGTAAAATTCAGGGTTTTGCTTTAATAGTATAGCCCCACGCTCAGGCGAGTATTCAATGGCTATTTGATTACCATTAATATCTTGCTCACCCACACCCTGCCAATCTTTCAATAAATAACGCGCAACTGTAGCCATTAATAAATCGTCAGGCGTTTGCGTGATATCAATTTTAGTTAAATCAAATTCAGGGGTACCCACGTTTAATTTATTATCGAGTCGGTCAATATGGCGGTAGATGGTTGCACTTGTCGAACGATACTGTTCGTTTTCAATCGAACCGATCAGCAATTTCACACCTTCTTGTGGCTCAATCCATTTTGTTACTTCCAATTTTGACTCTTTATTAATAATTAGCATTGATTTACCTTTAGCAAGAAAAAGCCCGAATTAACGGGCGAGATAATTAATCGTCATCACCCGTAACGAGTGGGATGCGTGTAATGGTTGGTGGTGTGTCTGCTGCTGTAATATTGAGTTGAACCTGAATAATGTCAGTGTTACCACCATCAGGCCAATCGCCATCAATTTGTACTGCGGGGAACAAGAAGGTATAGCCCCCTTCCGCATTTTGCAGCGTGAATTCAAACGGGATAGTTTCACCCGTTAGCGTTTTTTTCCAAATTTCCCAAGCGGCTTTAGACCAGGAGAGGGTAATCGTACCCGATGGCGTAAAGGTGGTCGGGATGTTCGCTCCTGCAAATGGCGAACCTGTACCAATGCAGCGTTGCGTCTGCATATTGTTGTCAAAATTCAAGCTAAAGGAATCCACACAGAAGCCGTTACCGCCTTGGATGCCATTCAGTTTAAGGTTAGTGACCTCTTTGAAGCTGTAACGCAACTTGCCTGCATTATCGACCGGCTCAGTATAATACTTAGTACCATCACCTTTAGAGTCAAAATCTAGCCCCGCGAAAGTCACTGTTACCGTTACGTCTCCATCGGCAGGGGTTTCAATTTGCATTGAACCAACTTGGCAACCACGAGCAATCGAAGCAACACCGATATCAGAGGCGTAAGTTGCAAGTGAAAAAGTAATGCGTGAATCGCCCATAGTCAGTGCATTATTAACCCACTCAGCACCAAAACAAGACGCAAGAAAATCGTCGTGTTGACCATAACGAAACTTAGCGCCGACATCACCACCCACATCAACGGTTGTGAGTGACTTACCTTGTGCCATTCGAGTTCCGCCGATTTCGTCATTATCAGACGTATTCTGCGTAGGCTTAACTCCGTAGCTTGTTCGTGTTAATAAATTCCAGACACCACTCGTTGGAGTGGTTCCAGTCGTTGTCTCACGGATAAAAGCCGTGACCGTTTTTGCACCTGATGCCATTTAGCCTCCTAGAGTGCGCGATAGGGAATGGATAGATTAAATTGATACCAGCCATGCCCTTCATCACCAATATCATCAGCAGACACTGAAAAATAATCCAACTGACCATCGGTTTGGTTTTCAAATAACTCTCTCAGTTGATCTGCAATTTGAGTGATAAAAAGCGTGCCCGTTTCCAAGGGAACAAATAATTGAATGAACGCGATACCGGTACGATGAACGACAGGACCGTTTCCAATTTCTTGTGTGCCTGATAAGCCATGTTTGATGGTTAAACGTGCCCAAATAGATTTCCCTGTTGGGTCGTATGGCCTACCGTTCGAGTGTCTCACATCGTTTTTAGCAATAGCGGTCTGCGCCGTCATTCGTTGAGTGATGGCGTTTCTAATTTCTGTTAATGTCATTTGTATGCCTGTGCTATGCTTTCGAATGACAACCGATAAATCCCTTCAGGCGCTTGGCCAGAATGACCATTTTCAAGACTTGAAGCATAGGGAAGATTGTTTTGAATATAGATGACAGGAAAACGCTCTCGACTGGCTTCGCCTATTTTACCTATCCCCATCGAATACGCCTGTACACCACTGCTTGAACCACGCTCTAACTTTGCCCCTCCCGTAAAGCCAGTTTCGCTATAATCAGGATGTTGAATGCTCACCGCATTGTTATTGCGAAATCGCCCGGTATCAACGGGTGAACGTTGCACAATCTCAGTCAATAACTGTATAGCGATAACGCGCATTTTTCGATTTACATCGGCTTCAACAAGTCCCGCGAATGCAGAGGGAGGAATAGACCAGCTTTGCTTCGCCATATTATCCCCCTCTTAATTGAATGGAGTATGTCGCGCCTGTTGGGTCAGTCCCCACCGATTTAACGGTGTACGCTCTCAACTCGTGAGTGACGAGGTCTTTTGTCGTGATAGTATGGTTAACTTGAGGTGTGCCAGTGACTTCATTGGTTAATGCGGTGAGTTTTAAATCCCCCATAAGGATATTTACGTTATCAATTTTTGAGGTCGCATAGCGCGATAAAACACCTCTCCCTGAATACTCAATAACCGTATCAGTGCTGGTTTCTGTAACAGGATCCCAATCATCGCCTTTGATAATGTATTTCCCATCAAACGTATTGACGGCATCCGCGAGGTCATCATCAAATGCTGCTGCTAATTCGGCTTGTAGTTCGTCACGAAGCCCCATTATTACCCCCTACGCAATCGCACTTGTTGAGTATTAACTCCATATCGGCTAAGTAGCGCTAACGCCAGTTGCAAGTCGGGGTCTAAACGTGTCGTACTGCCTGAATTTAACTCCGCATAGGATCTAGACACTGAAGCTCCATCAGCATTAACCGTTTTACTGGTCAGCGAACCGCTATCCGCTTGCTGATAAAGTTTACCTTTAGAAGCAACCTCAGCCGCATAGGCACCCGCTTGTTTTACATCATCAGGAATATCACCATGACCAAAATCTCGAAGATTCAGTGAGGTTAGCCATGCGTTGGCTGATAGTACTGATTTAGGCTTTTTAGACTTTTCAGCCCAATCAGTCCCCAGTTTTAAATCGACATCCTCAATCGTGATATATTCGACCATGAAATGCCCTTACTTAGCTTGCCAGCCCTCATTCGTCCAGCGTTCAACTTCATTAGGGTGAACATCCGCATCGATACCATTCAAGTGCATAGCAATCAATTCAACTTGCCGCTCGGCAGCCTGTTCACCTAGCTCTGTTTCGTCAATATTTTTTGGTTTTTTAGCCATATTGATTCCTCCAAAGAAAAAAAGGAGCCGAAGCCCCTTTATGATTTAACCTAAAATAATGCAGCTGTGCTCTGCCTTAATCGGTGCAACACCCCATGACAAACCAACTTCATAACGCACTTGGCGATATTGGCGATAGAGCGCCACTTGGAAGGTAATGCCCGACTTTGGATCAGTCACATTCATGACATCATCTGCGGTATCCCCACCTTCTGGCATTGCTGGCGTACGTGCAGCCAGTAGGAATGCTCCACGATCAAAGGCCATATTCGCCGTATAAGTACCCAGTACCGTAATAACCGTGTCATCGGCTAAATCTTGGCGCAAGCCCGGAGCCGCTAGAGTGATGGTTGATGCTGTCGCTGCAGCAATAACGTATTGATGAGCATCCCCAGCGAACGTAACGGTATCACCAGCTTTGAAAGCCCCCGTCCCCGTATCCACCGCAATGATGATGTCGCCTTCTTTTTTATCGCCATTTACCAAATAGCCGGTTGCAGCAGAAGCGTGTTTTTTAATATTCGCGGATTCGTGAATATTGAAGCCTTCTAAGCGACCGATGACACCTTCACGCAATAATGTATCGGTACCGGATTCGTTCACTTTGAACAGAACGGACTGTTTACCACGCAAGTTAGCAATTGCAGAAGACCCGAGTACCATCTGTAAATCGGTGGTTGGTGCTCCGTTATCGCTCATCACTTGACGGGCATTTGCCGCATCACTTAAATCACCCGCTACGCCAAACGGTGCTTTACCCGCTTCACCTACCGCACGAGAAGATGCGTAGTAAAGTGCTGCAAGGTCTGAATCCACTTCATTAGATAACGTACGAAATGCTTGTTTAAATTGATCCGCAAGAATGGTGTTGTAAGTTCCAGTAGGGCCTAACGCAAGCTGTTCTTCACCATTCCATTTGACAGGTACCATTTTGGACTTGGTGATTTCAACATCTACGCTACCGATCGATTGATCGCCATCATTGGGTGCAACAGCGCCAGGAATGATATCGACCGCGGTTGCCCCCGTTGTAACCGGAGCTCGAACTGTTTGGCCTTTAGCTGCTGCGTCTGCTTTAGCATTGCGTGATACCGCAGGGGTAAAACCGACTTGCTCCCGAGAAACCGTATCAAGTGCGGTATAAATCGTCGGGATAAGCGGTGTTAATGTATTGGACATGTATTGTTCCTTATCGATTTAAATATGATTTGTTTTTTTTGATGGCCTATCCAGACCTAACGATGCCGATCATCCGAAAGGCATCTGGAGGGTTAATCTACGATTGTAATACCGTTGTTGACTGTAGAGCTTTGTTCTACTGGGCTTAACGTATTGAATGCTGCACGCTTCATTGTTTTTTGCCCTGCTTGATGCTGAGTTGATTTTGTGCCCATGCCACTATTATCAGAGGCTTTTAAAATGTGATCTTTTTGCGGGTACTGCTCCACTAAGAATTCCAGCGCTTCATCAAAGCCCGCTAACTCACCTGGCTTAGCACGAGAATAAATTTTGTTACCTGATGGGTCATAAGCCACGACATTACCGTCTTCAATTTTGAATGATTGACCGAAGCGGGCTTGAACAAAGTCGGCAGGAATAGCCATCTTTTCGGTGATGAATTTAGATCCTGCAAAGCTACCACCAATAATCGAGTTATAAAGCTGCTCTTGAAGTGTTTTGGCTTTGCTATTAGCTTCATCCAATTGGGTTTGGAATGATTTGGTAATATCGGCTTTAACTTGATCCACTGCACCAGCATCAATCAGTTTCTTCTGGTCAATTTTAGTTAGCGTCTCAATGGCTTCCAATGCTTTTTTGGGGTCTTCAATACCCGCGAATTTAGCCAGATTCGCTTCCGCCGCTTCTTTGGCTTCACGATGTGATTTGGCTTCACCGTTCAATGATGTAATTTTGCTAACTGCTTGCGCCGCATCGAAACCGATTTCTTTACCATCATCGTGCTGATAAATAGGAAAGCCTTTATCATCAATTTCAGCGTAACTTTTACCATTCACTTCGACTGTCTTTAACTTCATATCATCTTCCTCGCCTTCCGGCTTTAAAAGGTCATCCGACCGTTCGTTATGTGGCATCCGCCCAATAACAGGTATAAAAAAAGACCCCGTTAGGAGTCTTGGTAATCAGTTGGCTTTACAGCCTAGCGCGACGAAACGCCTCACTGTCTATTCGTTTAAGTTGCTCTAGTGATAAATACTCACCTTTGTCGGTATAAAACTCATCAAACGATAAACCACCGTTACGCATGAGTGATGCGCGAGTTTTACCGAGTATTTCATCTTGTCTATCTGGCTTTTGTTTTTTCAACCAATCCGCGTAATTAATTTCAGAGGGGATTTGCCCATCCATACTGGCTCTGGAGCTGTTAGGAATATCGCGAATATCAAGCCCTAACTCCTTTGCAGATTTCAAAACAAGTACCTCAGTCGAACGACAGCAAAAATGCAGTTTTCCGGGTCCTTGCAGATACGGAATTTTATGGCCAATCGGTTTGTTATCCATCGTGTACATAAGCTGATCACGAATTCGGCATTCTGGTGTCGTTCGATTATCCAGTGTTGATATCCAGCGTTTACCTTTGACGATATCACTGTTTGCGTTAGCAAAGTGATCACGGCTCACAGACGCCATATGTCCTAATGCCGTTTTGGTAATGCTAATGGCATTTGAGCGACTTAATTGCAACACACTATCCTGATAGCCTTTATTGGCATGACCGCGCACCTTTCGGGCTATCTGCTCGGTGGTATCACCCAACAAAAAGCCCTGTCTCACCACATTTGATATTCTGGCCATGCGGTCTGCTTCAAGGTTCTTCATCCAACCTTTCAATAATCGGCCTTGAAAGGGTTGAGACATGGCAGCGGAATAGGCTTGTTGTGCAGAGATACTTTGCAGGGAAACCTGCTTAATCACTTGCTCAGGGATCGCGGTAGCAAATAACGATAACTGATAACCGGCTTCGTGTTGTGCAAAAGCTAACATCTCACTAGATAGGTTAGCATGAATAGAATCAATCGCCTGTTTATTGACTTCTCGCACACTACCCAACAGGCTTTCTAGTCGCTCAACAGTGAAGTTCTTAGAATCTAATCCATCCATCGCTACCAAAAGCCGAGCCACTAGCTCTGCATCGCTCTGGTTAAGTAATTTAACGATTCGCTTAGCCACGCCAGTGCTGTACCGACTGACCCAAATGGCGTGAGCAATACTTTCATTTTGGATAAAGTCATTTGCTGTCGCCATACGCTACTCCATGAATGAGGGATCTTGATTTTTTAACTCATCAATAACCTCTTCAGGCTTGGTATCTTGGTCAATTAAACCTAACGCTTGTAATGCGCGAATCGCGTCAATACGACGAATATCACCACCTTGGCGCAAGGCTTGAACCGCCAGCGCGGCTGTTGAGTTAATCTCTTTGTCGCTGATTTCAAGCTCAGTTCTGACATCCACATTGCCGCCCGCGGGAAGTCCTTTGTACTCAGCAAAAATCTGTAGAATGTTATCAAGCGCATCCTCAAGCGAAATCGCCATCGTGTAGAGTGGCGAGTTTTCCTGCATTTTCTCTTCGTTGGTTTGCTCGACAGATTTTGTCGATGTGTTATCACCTTTGATCAGCTTTGCACCGGCTTGGCGCATTTGCTGTTCTAAATCGGCAATGGATTCTTTACCGGCGCCAATAGCAGATCCAGTGTGCTCAACATATTCAAGCCCACCCCTAGTCTTATCATCAAATTTCGTTGCTGATGATGAGCCGATAGTGAGTTCTGCACCGTCATTCAAGCCATAAGCCACCAATAAAGGAACCCGTGCAACATGCAAGATGTTGTCTTGTTCACTTTGGCTCTGCCAGTGTTTGATATTCAAAATAGCTAAATTAAGCAATGGTGGTGACCCACGCATAAATCCTGTACGTTTTGTATAAAGCGTGACTAGCGGAATGTCATCACGCGAAGTTTTCCATTCTTCATGGGGTACCCATATGTCATTCCCATCTTTACCTTTATTTCGGCGATAAATAACAACTTTGCGGGGCATAATGTGGCGTATCTGCTCTACCTTTGTTTGCCCGAAGTCATCACCATCTACCGTAATAATTTCTTTCACGCGCAGTTCAGTCAGGTATGTTTTCCCACCTTTGGTTTCGGATTTCCAACCAATCACCTGACGAGGGTTAAGCATAGTTACATACGGCCTAGCCCCGAGCTTCTTTTCATCACTTTTGGTTTTGACTAGGTCCAAATCCACTCTGGGATAATCAACCAATGCATGCGCCAAACCATACTGTAATGCGATATAGAAGAATTGCTGTGCCCATACATCAAGGCGACTGCCTTCCATATCAACATCAGTGGCAATTTCAACAATTTCAGGCGGAGTTTCTTCACTCAATACAATAGGTGCCGCAAGAACACGCCCTACGTTCTGATTAATGGTTTCTTCATAAGCGGGCAATAATGTTGCTGTTGCGAGTCTTTCCTTGTAAGAATCATTATCTTCTTTAGGCCATTTAGGCATGTATTGCTCGCCTAATGTGCGCATATACAACGTTCCGCCCATTAATGCATCATTGATATCCCAAGCCTCAACCATATCGTTATAGTCAAGGTTGGGAGTTGAAATATCAGGCATAGTTTATATCCTAAGTTTAGTTACTGTTCCGGTAGGTTTATATGGCTTATGAAGTACACGATAGCGAGTAGCATCCCAATCATGATCCTCTTGCTCAGTATCTACATCATCAGGGTTTTTAGAGTCTCGAACTAAAACAGGAACTCGGCTGATCCACCCGCGACAATAGTCAAACACATAAAAGGCTGGCTTTTCTGGCATTCCTGACTCTGTTTTCTTACCTTCGACCACCGCCTCTAGCATGTCAGCAAATAAAGACGCTCCGTTAATACGAGAGCCGGGGTTTTTGTTTGCTTTCATCCATTCGACACCTTGAGTCTCCATTTTTTGTGCGATGGAGTCCTCGTCATCGTTAGGGGTATAGATAGAGTTATCAGCAGGGCCTTTAATCACTTTTTTACAGATATTGGGCATGATGTTTAATTGCCCTTGCGTAATACCGCCTTGGGTTATTTCGTGAGGAATAACAGCATCTAATCCAACCAAGCGCTCATCAATCCACTTAATGCCTTTAGCAACGTTGGTTGATGACATGTTCAGCCCTTTATTCAATTCATCAGGCGGACAACCGTACCATTCACCTATCAAAATTAAGGAGCCAGCAGGAGGGCAAAATTTACGACCATCTGGTAATGTGGCTTCTGTACCATCTGATTGCGCCCACCACAGATTAGAGAAGGGTTTTGACTCCCCCCAGTCATGGGAACGATCAACAATCCAACTATCAGGTATTCGAAACGGCTTAATAACGTGATGAGTTGCATTCCAAAGATGGTCAAAACGCCCACCGCTCGTCACATCCCAAGAACCTTCCACCCATGCTTTTTTACGATTGGGATCCTTAATTGACATTAAAGTCGCAATATATACAGGATCTAGGTAAGGATTTTCTTTAAAGGAACCATGAATAGCCACGCGGGTTAATGTAATATCTTCTTCCCGCTCAGTTTGTGGGTTAAATACTTTTTGGGTTTCACGGATAACCGTTCCGCGCGGCGCAGGTTCGATGAAGCGTTTTTTCACCCATGTATGACCGATGCCAAAGGGGTTAGTGGTACTAAAAACTTCAAGCGGGATAGGCCTCAATAGTGAACCGTTTTTCAGTGGATAATCTTCTGGCCTAAACGATGAACGCCTACAGGAAAACATCATTTCATAAAATTCAGATGATTTTTGCTTGGTTAACTCGTTAAAACCAATAAAAGGGAACTCTTGTCCGTGGTAATCCCAATAATCATCCGCTTCTTTACCAAAACGAAATAGCAACTCTTCACCTGTAGGCCATACCCAACGTAATTCCGAGGCTGATGCTAAAAAGCGAGCGCCGTCTTTAAACAGTCGATACATACGTTTTGATTGCGTGATGATGTCACCAAGGTTTTTGTATTCCGTATCGAATATAACACCACGCCAAAATGAGCCATAACCCACGCCAACATTACGCCTAAAACGAGCCAGTTGAGCCGCTGTTTTGCCGGGGCCTCGTGTTCCTTCATACAATATTTCGTTACAGGGGCAACTTAGAGATAACGATTGGGATCCGGGTAAAGGTTTCCAAACGACATTGTACTTCATCCACCGAGTACCTCGCCTTGTTGCTGCTGTGCCGATTTCTCCCAGTCATCCACATTGTCACAAGATGAAACCAGCATGATGTTATGCTCATTCTTAACTTTAGCTTCGATTTGCTCTTTAAATGCTTGCACTTTGACATGCTTACCTAATAGTTCTAAGTTTTTCACTTTATCAGGCCATTTGATTTTCTTAAGCAATGCTTCAGTATCTTCTTCACCCGAAGAAATGGACATGATATCTAAACCACTTAGTGTGGTTCGCCAAGATTTAGGCCAATCCTTGATGGGTTTTAAGTCACCGTTCTCAGTGAGAATATCCAGTACATCCATTTGGTCAATTTCAACTAACCTCATAAGGACATAATCAGCATCTATTTCAACACGCTCATTCCTATTTGTTTTAAGTTCTTTAATTCTATTTTGAATGTTAACATTTATTAACAGTCGGCTTGATTGTGCGTTAGCAGTTTTCTCACTATACCCCGCACGAATAGCCGCTTGTGTGGCATTTAAATCGATGAGGTACTCGCGACAAAACATTTCTTGTTTATCGTTGAGTGCCATTCACTTATCTCAAATAAAAGGTGTTGTATGGGAAACCTTACGATTCATGCAGGTTTAGTTAATGGTGACTTAATGCCAATTATTAATGATGATAAAAGCTCATCAGAAATCGTTGAAGCATTTACTGGTGATGACACTGGAGCACCACCTAGATCAGTGACAATAACTGTCATGACCGATTCTGGTAAAAAAATAGAAATTTATATTCCTAACAGTAGTGCAAGTGCATCCGTGAAACTTGATGGTAAGACTGTTTAACCAATAAATCCGGGTTGAATTGCAATCCGGTTTAGCCATCGTGTTTATCTCCTTAACCTATTAAAAAGCCCACTCGAAAGTAGGCTTTGTGATAAGTTGATGAAGTTTTAGATTGCTATTCGACTCTACTATTGGGATATTCATGATTATATATTTGCAGGTATTTGCTAAAAAATTCTTCTTTCGTCAGAGTGGCATCTCTATTATTACAAAATACCAACTGAATGAATGGAGAAGTTGCACCACCATCATATTTAGCCATTGTTTTTTTATACAGAAAGCTAACATCTATATCGTTAGCGTTAAAATAGTTAATTAGCCTAGATATTGCACCAAGCTGCCCTTGCACAATATGAAATCTTTCAACATATTCTCCATCTATGCCCACATTTTTATGTGAGCATGTATCACTATGTGTATACATCATATGATTTACCATACAGATCCTTATTCCGAGATTATTAGTGTCTATATGATATTTGGGCTTTGATAGCATAATCAACCCTGCTCTCTAATACTTTCAAGAAACCTAAAATATCCACTCGCAGAGATAAATCAGACCTTCAATTACTCCCCACCCGAACACCGCACATACAATACCGAGGACAAGGAAGGCTGGTGCGTATGAATCATTAAACATGATACCTCCCTACTTTTAGTTATTGGTCCTAGCTGCTTCAATCTCTCTGATAGCTTCTAGTTGCTGATTAGCTTTACCAATTGTCGCTAATAACAGGGGGATCCATAGAATGGTCTGTGAATATGACAATGTTTTTCCATCACTATCGGGTGGTAATGGTGCTAGAACAGGTTCAGTTAATGTTGCCGGTATCGGTGTGCATTGCGCTGGAACGTAACTCGTTTGTGTACTCGTACAGCCCGTTAGCAATAGGCTGGGGCACAAGAGGATCACAAACAGACTCTTTTTTGAGTATCGTACGATATTCAATGATTTTCTCCTGTGCTTTAGTGTCGGCCTGAATGCCGTTTCGGTATGCAACTGAAGCGATTTGATTAAACCGGTTAAATTGAAGTGATTGCTTAGAAATCGTTTCGCTTAGATTGTTATTATCTTGGCGTAACTGCTTATTCTCTTTTTGAACTTCAATCCTCGTATCATGCTCAGCAACAATCCACCAGCCTAATATCACTACCATGATAAATAGCCAAAATGACTTATCGAATTTCATAATTCACCTGCCTACCCTTGTAGTGATCGATAGCTTTTTGACAACGCTTTTCTAAACTGGCTTTATCAGTGCCGCATGTATTATCAGTGAGTCTGTGAGCACCAAATACAATTATTGATATCGCTAACAGCATAAAGAAAATTACAGCCACTATAGGTTTCCATGACATATGGCCGCCTCCGCCTCTCTGCGATTAACTAACCCACGCCAAACCTTTCCACCAGCGTAAACCCATTTTTTCAATTCTTCACAAGCACCGTATTGGTCGCCTGCATTTAGCTTTTTAAGCATTGTCGATTTAGCGAACGCACCGGTACCAACGTTAAAAGCAAATGAATAAAGGGCTGCTTTTGTATGTTCATCAACAGGAACTTTAACAAGGCGATCTACCTGTAATTTAGTTTTCATAAAATCAAGCTCTAACAGTTCGCTGCATTCTTCTTTTGAATAAATTTTATCGGGGACAATGTCTTTTCCCGTATGCCCATAACAGACTGTTAATATCCCACCCACATCTTCATAAGGCTCATATCTAACACCTTCAAAATGTGCAATCACAGTTAAAGCAATAGCCGAAGCCCCAGCGCCAACAAGCACAGTTAATTTTTGTTTGAGTGACATTAGATATCCTTGGGCGCTTTCGCCATTAATTCGGCGGCTTTTCGTGCGGTAGCTGATGGGTTTTGTGGGTCAGTCTTATTGACCAGGTCTTCAAATAAACGAGTTCGTTTTCGTTGTTCCCGCCTATTCATAAAAAAGGTAGCGAGGCCAAGAATGATGCTAAACGCCATCCCGATAATAAAGCCCCACTCATAAAGTGATAAACTTGCGAAAAATGCTGTTAGCCCAGCACTGCCGTAGGCTGCGTTGCTATATTTATCCATACGCATGATCTCACCCCCTACGGAGTGCCTGAGTTAAATAAATTAAGATTAGTGATGATCGAGCTCTTTCACGATAAGATGAAATTAATTGGCTAAAATCATTGAATTTAAAATGAGGGTATTTATGTCAGAAACAACTAATACGAATAACTTAACGAGCACAGAGGATATCAGCACTCTTAAAAAAGATGACTTGACTAACAAAGAGGAAATAAATGACGCTTCAAATAGCCTTCACGCCCAAATTGAAATAGCAAGAATCAATTATGAATCAGGATTACAGATAGTAAAAATGTTATTTCTAGCACATGGAGGTGCAATTGTTGCTCTTCTGGCTTTTTTTAGTAATGTCTGGAATAAAGGTTTAAACCAATCAGTACTTCAACTATTTGCCAGTTCTATGTATAGTTTTGGGTACGGTATTTTTTTCACTGTAATGTGCACCTTTTTCGCCTACATGACAAACATACTCCAGTCCTTCTCGCTTAGTAATAAAAAAATCATAATACCTATATTAGCCATGTTTTTATTTGGCGCTCTATCTGTAATAGCTTTTGTTGTAGGCTTAAACCAATCATACAATGCGATAAAACTTCAATTTTCGTAAGGTAAGTATTATTTAAACAAAACCCAGCGCATTGGCTGGGTTAGTTCATCACAGTTACTAAAACGGCAACTTATACCTAAATGATGGATCATTGGCTCAAAGATGTCAACACGTTCTCACCTTTATTTTTAATTTTCCACTCATTATCGCGGTTTTTAAATGCATTATAGAGGTGTGGGTAAATTAAATATTCAGCTGAGCGAATAATTTCTTTTGTCTCTCTTCTGCAAGTAGACATTGACGGTTTTCTATATTCAACTGTACAATTTCTACGGAGCATTTGCCTTGGATTGGCTATCCCATAATAATAACGTGCAATGGCTCTATCAGAACTACCAAAAGCATAGCGCAATAACAATAAAGTGAATGCTATGCGGTCTATGTGATAAATCTTATCAACAACTTTTGCGATCAACATACCATCGTCATCATTACACATTTCGCGCTCAGGATAATCGCGCCTTTCTACTCTTGCCATAAACTCAGCAATGATACTACTTTGCCGCTTTTCTAAGCGTCCGCTATAAACCCAGGCTCCGAATAACGATAACCAGTTTTGGAGCCAGACCTCACGATCTTTGTCTAATGCCAGACCATCAGAAATACTTTTTATACTCGACATGCGCGCAGCTCCATAACTTCTCTTTTGGTTTGTTCCAGTAACTCAATTTCGGTACCGTGGATTTGTTGCCATGTTTTAGGGGCCGCATGAAAACCAGTGTCATAGCTAGCGCGGTGGTGAGGTGGACATAACGGCAATACATCTTTATGGCTAGCTCGTTGAGCCATACCCTGCCCCGCTCGCGTATGATGAATTTCCGCCGGTGATGGTCCATACCCCATATTTCGGCAGCAAATACAGCCGAGTTCGGCGACATCTGATAGCCATTGTTTATCTTCTTTGGTCTTTGATTTTTTGGTCATTGGTCTTGCCTCTAGGTAAAATTGAATAACTGAGCCGCCGCATTTTCAGCAGCTTCTGGGGTGGGGAATTTACGGAATAGAATGAAGTTCCAGAGCACATCGAGGGTTGATTTATAGAGTTCGCCAAAGGCTAGGTCATCCATTTTGGCAAAGCTGATTGATTTGGCTACACGACGTAGGCTACCGTCTGGCATTTCAAAGGTTTCATAATGTCCTGATTGTTCGACCACCCAATAACGAAAGGCATCAAAGGATTTAGTCGCTGAAATATTACGTGCGCGTTTCTGTGCTATCTCATCGAGATAAACATCAGCAGCTGATTGGAGGGCATCGTCGTTATCGGTGTAGTAAGCGAGGAATTTAACGTAACCACGAACCAGCTCTTTTTCTTCAGGCGAAACTGTACCACCGGTTGGTTCCCAGTATTCATAGCCTAGATTGAGGAGTGCAAAGTACTTGCGGTGGAATCGTGGATTACGTGCTTTCTTAAAATCAGCATAAAGCACATCACCACACTTGATTTTTGAATGCAGAAAATATCTCGCAGCGGGATTAGCCGGTACAAGAGTGTCGTTAGACATTTTGATAAAGCTATGCTGTGCCATACTTTTTCTCTCAGTAGACACAGCAAGTATTTAGGATTGGGTGTTCAGACCAATGAAGTAATTTTAACTGCTATTCAAAATAAAATCTATGTGCTTACATTAATAGCTAATAGCTCGTTTGCATCTATTTGATTTAGCCATGAAGTACTTGAGATAAATTCGATATCTATTACTAAATGATTAATCCAGCGATGTATCATTTAGTTCTAATTCAAATGTTCCACCTTTTCGTGGCATCACTTGGTCTACCATCTTAATAAAACGATTCCACCCATATCCATTAGCGATCGCTAAACGTTGAACCATTATTAAAGAATGCAAATGCTGGGATAACATAGGATTACCAACATCATCTGTAAGCCATTGGTGCATTTTATTTTTTCGTTGACCATTAGATTGTTTAGGTGTTTTTCTTTCAAGCTCTTGAAGAATAGAATCCCCGAGTCGTTCATATACAAGATCTCTAGTATAATGAGCGACTACACTAAATCGGTTCTTGCTCATGCCACACCAAGGCCAATTTCTTAGCTTATAAATATTTTCATAAAACTCATCTGGAAATTTTTTTGCCCAAGCAGCAAGCTCTTTGCTTATGATTTTATCAAGATAAGCTTGTAACGCATCCTTTGGACGAATTTCTTGGTAGCCAGTAGCTTCATCGACTAACGCTATAATTCCGACTTTAGCAAGTGACCGAACTAAGATTTCAGCTTTTTGCGCTGTATCCATCTGATTAGATTTTAATGCTCCATCCTGACGGGCTTTTAGATAAACATCACAAACTAATGGTAAAATTGAAGCATCATAACCTTCAAGCTCGGCACCTGAATTGTCCAAAAATCGCTCACGTCTGATCAGCTCCATAAGCTCTTGATTTATATATGGAACAAGGTTTGCAGCATCCATGAAAGCGGGGAGTATGATCTCACCATCAAGTGTAGCCCTAACACCACGGCTTGGACGACCTAGAGCTTTAAACACCGACGATTGAGAGATTATGCGTTTCCCGTTATTTAGAACAGCCACCTCCAATTCAGTGTCATTAATCTTTAAAATTCCCTCAAATTGAGCTGCCGGTAAATTTTTTTGGATTCTCTCCCAACGTTTTTTAGCTGCGTTCTGAGCGACTTTCTTTCGTTCATCAGCTGTCAATTTATCAGCTCGAGCTTTACCGCCTTTAGCTTGGGGTGATTCATCTTCGATAGTCATATTGAAATCCTTGGATATTTGAGTCTCTATTATCATTATCTCGATGTAATTCAGCAAGCAATATATATAATAATGCTTGCTGAATTCATAATGTGTATTTAGTAAAAAAGTAGTTAAATAAAATCTTATCTAACGAAAACAATGTAATAGAGACTAATCCTAAATGACTAACTTCAATTCATGCCAACCTTGTGTATTCCAACACTCAGAACCACCACTAAGACAACACTCAGCCACAGGCAATTGCTCATTACATTTTTTACAACGCCGTTTATTTAGTTCGGTAATTAACGATATAACTGAACGGTCATCAATTCTAATTAACATAGAAAGATACTCAGAGATATCGTACGGCTCTCTTCCTGGTCTACGTAATGCACAGTTTCTTGTAAGCATCTCCATTTCTTGCTCATCAAGTAATAATTCAACTTTAACTAAGCCTTGCTGTTTTTGTCTCTCACGCTGCTTGGCTTTGCGTTCTGATGCGGTCATTTTCATTGGTCTTGCCTCTTAATGATTATTTATATAACCCTGTTTCTTTTGCTGCTTTTTCGACATCATGATGAAATTTAGTCAATCTATTAATTAAATCTTCTGTTGGTTCTATAGCATTAATTAATTCTTTCCATAAAGATGTACATCGTATTTGAAGCTCGCCTCCCATTTTTTCATTTCGCATTCTAATCATGCCGGTATCTTGCGCATCCCAATTTAAACGTATAAATAATGAATTAAGTATATTTTGTTTATCTTCCACGAATCACCTCTCCACACTTAATTTCAACATTCCACACCTGCATTATCTGCATAGCACGGCTCTCGCATTCTTTCTGTGTGTATATTTGCTCAGATACAGGCACAGCAGAACCTTGTATTAGCATGAGTAATACATATACGATTATTTGCATTAATTGTTACTCTGAATTTTAGGTATAAAAAACCTTGCTAGTGCAGGGTGGTTTTTATTCTATTAATCAAAATCAAGATATCACGTAGACTAATCCTATATAGAGCTGCGTGTTCATAATTTACATCATCAGAGAGTAACCAAAGACTAAGTTCTTCATTGTATCTCATAATATCCACCATCACGGAATATATAGCTTCAAAGTATTTGCTATTTGTACTTATTGCTAAGTCTAGTAGATTCTCAATACTGGATAGTTCGATTCTTTTAAGATAATTATTGTTAGAGCGCATATTTTCATTAACGCTTGTTATTATAAATATATCTCCATTATTTTTACTTGTTATATTTACTAATTTTCTTTTATCTAAGACAGAAAAAACATTTTTCGCATGCTCTAATTCACTTTCAACCCTTTCGCACTCAGAAAAAATCATCTTTAGAATTGATTTTTCTACTTCGCTTGCTAATTTTTTTGCATCGCTCCTTTGCCAGAAATAAACACCAATAGTCACCAAAATACCTAATGATGAAATTATAGTAAATATCATGGAAACAAAGGAAATAATGATACTTTCACCTTTAGTCTCTATGGTGAAATAACCAATGGCTATAATGGCACCAATTATAATCCAAGCAACTATCGTGACAATGCTAATAATAAAGTCTTTCATTCCGTCGAAATCATCAATATTATGTTTCATAATCCCTCCTTATTTAAAGCAGGAATCATACTCACATCCATGTGACTAATCCACACCCAAAAGACTGAATTAATACATATGTATCTTCACTTTCATTGCATCCCTGCGAGTTAAATTAATCCAGCTGAATAGCGCCTTCTTCTGGATATTCAGTGCAGTAAAAAACAGGCTTTGACTTATCGAAGCAGTCTAAATTATGCTTCTCATCTAGCGTGTATTCCGTTTCGTCGTCAATTTGTAAACCGTGCAGCTCTACTTTTAAGCCAGCAAAATCAGCCATAGCTATTATTTGCTTTGTTGTTAATGTAATAGTCATATCTATCTCAATTATTAATGGCGATTTTTTAATCCGTAGTAATAACCACGCTTTAACCAGCGGTATATTTTCTTTACTGCTCCGCGCTTAGTTCTAATTTCATCGGGTATATAAAAATGCCCTATTTTATTGAATGGCAAACCTGTACAGCCATGATTAGCACCATCATTGATAAATAACCAACGATAATTTTCTAACCATGCATCTGCATTACATTTAGGGCATGGAATTGTCTCCATTGGTTCATATAAATTTCCGCTACCGTCGCAAGCGTCCATATCCCATAAGTAGCCATCAAAACACTGACTATCTAAATAATGCGCGCCAAAGTCATGGCCTTGATAATCACAGGCAATTTGTACTTTATTTTTCATATTTACCTCGTTAGGTTTTACAGGGTGGCATTCAATCATGAACACTTGTTGTGTATCGCCATCAATAACAGCGATAAGGCTATCGGATGATTGGCAGTGACCATTTAACTCGTGGAGTGAACATTTCATATCTTTGAAGTTAAAGCTTTCATGAGTAATGCTGGCGTTATTCATCAATGCTTACCCCTGTGTTGGCCATAGGAACTTTTGATAAATTTGTGCGCTGTAAAAAGCACAATGACTCTGCAGTCTGCTTTGATATATAAACTTGTTTACCAAAAAATAGCGGTTTTTCTTTTGTATTGAGCTGCGTTTTTTCCCTGTTAATGCATGAGTCTTATATGTAGTGGTCTCTTCCTGCTCACGAACGACACGCCAGCCGTCTTTGCACATTTGGACGCATTTATCATATTTAAAATGTTGTAATAATTTTTCTGGTTTATTGTTCATACCTTCATCACCTCACGCCAATAATTCAACCTATCTCTAAAAAATTCCCGATGTACCTCAGGTGCCTTTTCAATTTCGACCAGAACACGTTCTCTGTATATTTTTTGAGTCTTAAGCTGCCTAATCAGGCGACTAGCCAATAAATCAAGCTGCTCCAGTTCGCGATATTCTTCTGGCCATAAAGCACGGTTATGAGGTAGCCCATCAGGCAAATAACGTGATTGCCCCGACATAACTACCTCTTTTGTGGTTTCAGTTTAGGTTGATAAGGTGCTTTTGTTCTTGCTCGAGCTGCTGCATGAAGGCGATCTATGTGACAAGGTGAATAATCACAACCATCGTCAGGATAAAAAGGTTTCGTGTCACGCACGAGTGATTCGTGTGTAATAGGGTCTTTGATAATCATTTGGTCTTGCCTCTATATTAGTGGTCATGGCTTGGTCTAGCCTTTTTCTTACCTTTTGTTTTATCTGTAACTAATTGTTTTAATAGTTCTAATATCAACTTTTACATACAAGCCTCTCCCTTATCTTTCTTAGCATACCCTCACCAATCAAACGATACTTACCATCTTTATCAATAAGCTCGGATGCTGACTCATCTCTTTTTGTCCGGTTAATTAACGGTTTTATTGGCGGGATCGGTTTGCCTTCTTGTATTTGGTTATAATAAGTTATCAGCTGTTTTTTAATAAACTCCCGAATTTCTTTATCCGATAAGTTATACTGAGTCATTCGCCGTCTTGCTTCTGGTACAATCCAATACATAATTGCTGATTTCCATGGGAACAGCTCAACAGAAGGATATCTCCATTCCATGTTGCTATAGCGTTTCATCTCCGCCATTACCTCACAAACAGAAGGAAAGCCTATAACCTGCATCATTCCCTCTCTACACCAGCTAATGAATTTCCCACAAGATGGCCAGAAATCGGACTCTTGCTGCCGAGCTATACTCATTCCTGCCTTCAATTGCTCAACAGAGGTTATTTTATTTTCGATAAAAGCAAGAACCCATTGCCTTTTGGTGGCTGAAATATCGTCTTTATTTGAAAACACGGTATGCTTTGCTGCAGGAAAAATTTGTATTAAATTATCAAACAACATATCAACTAACTTTTCCGCATGCTCATTGATGCCCATAGGTTTGTTGATTGGCTGCATTAAAGTAGCTAATTTTTTGCTATCTCTACTCTCAATGACTGAAATTAAATTTTTCATAATGTGTTCTCCCATGCTTCTGCGCTATTCCAGTGGGCTTGATTAGGCAAGCTATCTTCGCCATGTGAAACATCTGAAAGTTTTAGCACAAGCTGATCCCACTGTTTCCTAAGCGAACTGGGGCTAAGAATATTTTTGCACCAAAATGGATGTTTATTTGCCCTATCAAACAATCGACAGATTTGCCTGTGTGTTCTACCGTCAATCGTGCGCATCAACCGAACGTCATTAGCCCATAAAGCCCAGTTAGGCTCTTTAGGAAGCTCAACATCCTCGTCTAATTCGGAAGCGTTTTCGTAAAGATCCCTTACTCGCTTAGATATCCACTGCGCACACAGCAAATCATCAGAAGTTCCCCATTGCCGTTTTTTGGCGCTGAATACAACCGCATCGGGGTGACGAGTCATAAATGAATTATCATTCAGACTTTCGTCTGGTTGTGAATCAACCTGACAAGAAGGGTCTTTATTCTCTGTAGTACTCTCTGTTGTATTCTCTGTAGGATCGGATTGCGGATTTGTTTCACCGCCATCGTAGGATTTGTCTTGTCGCGGCTGTTCGTTTTGTTGCTCCGCGAAATCCCCTTTGTGACTTTCCCCAGCTGCGCTTTGCGCATTTGGGGCTTTATCAATAGGTTGCGTCAT
Source organism: Providencia sp. PROV236 (assembly GCF_033676985.1). NCBI lineage: Bacteria > Pseudomonadati > Pseudomonadota > Gammaproteobacteria > Enterobacterales > Morganellaceae > Providencia > Providencia sp. PROV236. The sequence goes on from NZ_CP096297.1 coordinate 2,788,306, forward strand.
TATTTGGTCAAGTCTGTCACAATTTATACGATAGTATATTTTGTGCTCTAACCGCTTTTCGGTTTCATCCAAAATACCACGCTTAACCAAATGTTTTCGCGCTGTCAGTTGTTCTCTGTAACTTAACCCCGTTTCAGCTGTAATATCCTCTGATGACTTGTACACTCCAAGCTCGGAATCTGTTTTATCCTGCCAGTAAAATATTTGGCTAAAGAATATGACGGCATTAACACTGCCGAAGCGCTTCACTAAACCGGGGTAATAAGCAACTGGTCGTCCAAAATCTAGCATCAGATCGGATGGTCTCACTCTATACCCCCAAAGCACGAGCAATTTCAAGACATGCATTTTTGTATTGCTCAGGCGTGAGTTTTTTTAACATCAATTTTTGCTTCTGCTGTTCATATTGAACCCAAACACTAATTGCAGCCGCCCTTCGACCTTCGAAAATATCTTCAATTTGCTCTCTATCCGCAGGTTGGCCATTCAACAAAAAGCCATTGCAATAAGTGATTTTTTCAATTGTTCTTAGCATTGGTCTTGCCTCTTAATGTACGCTGGTCGGGCGTGGGATAGCGTTTAATGCATTAACTGCATTATTAATATGGTGTGACATGTCACGCCCCTCTAATAAAACTTCACTAATCGCATCAGCAAAAAGTTGTATCGCCACTGACGCTAAATAATTTTTGGTATCACCGCGAAGCCTAGCTAATCGTGATGCTGGCAATGCCATTTCAATTGCTGGCATTAGCTCTGTAATTTTTCGCAATGACGCACTAGAATCACCACGCAACCAACGGAAAATCTGTTGCCTGTTGTTGTTGATCGCCTTCCAATCCGCCCTACCGTTCTCATCTTCAATCACATGTAAACGCCCCTGCGATTTATCTCGCACTATTCGGGAGTATGCACGGCTGATCTCAATCGCTACATGCTCCTGCCCTTGTTCGGTCGCCCAGCTCTCTAATTCAGAACGGACAATATCGATATCAAAACTCATTTGTTCGCGTCTCCTGTCGCAAAATTGATTAAGCTTAATCAGTTTTTTAATTTGAAGCCTGTAATACTAGATATTCACTTGGGAGGCCATCGTAAGAATTAGGGTAAATATCTGGCGCCACTTCGTGAGGAGTAATACGCCATTCTAAACATTCACACAGGCTTAAAACTTTCTGGGCAGGAACGCCGTTCTTAAACCAAAGATTGACTGTTTGAGGTTTAGTTCCTAATCGTCTAGCAATCTCAGATTGGTTAGCTAAATGATTAATTTTATTTTTTACAAGTGGTGTCATTTGTAGTCTCCTTTAGTGATTACAAGTTTATCTTACAATTAAACCCAAGCTTATTTCAAGTTTTTCTTGAAGTGAGTTTTACAAGGAATCCTTGTAGTATCAGATTATGAAAAAAAATCAGAATGTCGTGTCAGCGACACGAATAAATCAAATATTGGATGAAAGAGGCTGGTCTCAATCAGAGTTAGCCCGAAGGATTGGTGTTAGCCCTCAATCTGTTCAATTCTGGGTGAGTGGTAAAACTGCGCCTAGAGGAGCGAATCTATCCGCATTATCTTCGGTTACTGGCTATCCTGAGCATTGGTTTCTTATGGATAGTGTTTCAGCTGAATCAGTAGATAAACCAACTGTGATTTCTCGACAGGAGGACTCATATTTCGTTGAGTTGCTTGATATTGAAGCTAGTGCAGGACCAGGTATTATTACTAAAGGGGAGTTTACAGAAACCATTAGGTCTATTGAGTATACCTCCGATGAAGCTCTACGTTTATTTGGAAATAGGCCTAGTTCAAACATAAAAATGATCACTGTTACTGGCGATAGCATGAATGACACTATATGTCCTGGTGACCAAATATTTATAGATATCCATATAAATCATTTTGATGGTGATGGTATTTATGTGTTTGTATTTGGGCAGACACTTCATATTAAACGGTTGCAAATGATTAAAAATCAACTAGTTGTTATTTCTGATAATGTTAAATATCGTGATTGGGAAATAACGAAAGAAGATGAAGAACAGTTTTTCATCTCAGGAAAAGTGCTTCTTAGCCAATCCAGAACCTACAAGCGTTACGCTTAAAATAAACACAAACCATTCAATATAAATTACAAGAACTTAGCTTTCTTGTAATTTTTCATGTCAATAATTACAAGAATATTTTGTAATTATCACTTGCAATATTCAATTTAAACTTGTAGATTTGTCAGCAAGCAAAACAACACAGCAAGTGTTTAGGTAAGTGTTCAAACCAATTTCGCTTTACTGCTGTTCGTCGGAGGAGAACCAAAGCTCTCACCGCGACCTTTCATGATTACCACGATGAACGGCAGATTTTTTTACCAACATCAGGGAATTTATTTAGACCAAAGCTAGGCAAGACCATCGACCACGATCGAGGCAAGAACTGACCTGACGGCTCGGAAAGACGGGCAACATCATAAATGACAGGAGACAATTATATGTGTAACCAAAAATGAAATGAAAAATATTAAGTTAGATAGAATTATTGCGTTATTTGAAGCATTTCCAGAAACAGTATTCAACTGTTGTGGTGATAGTGAAACAGCAATACTTGAATTTGATACAGACGTAAAAAAACCCACCGAAGTGGGTTCTTTTACCCGGGTCGCCGACCAAAGCTAACCGGAAGTTCTTAGCGGAGACCAATCCGCTTAAGAGGCAAGACCAATGATAAATCACTGATCACCGTTATTTTAAAGGAGCTGCTATGAAAGCACAACCTAAAAAACTAAGCGTCACGCTTTATGTTCATGCTAAAAAACAATTTGATGGCTCGTACGAATACAACACTTTTGCATTCAAAGCAGATATCAAATCTGGATTAGGTTTTGTTGTCGCTGAACATCAAATTGAAATTCCTTTTGTTGAACCTACCACTGTTGAACTTGCTAACGCTGAAATTGAACATCTACGATCAGAGCAAAACAAAATACTTGCTGATGCGCAGGTAAAATCCAGTTTACTGGAAGATCAGATCCAAATGCTGCTCTGTGTAGAAGGCAAACCAATTTCAAAAATCGACGAACAAATCCCTTATTAATGGTGAATATGATGGATGCAATTAATCTAGCTATTGATGCTGTATTAGATGCGGAGCTATCAGTTATTGAGCACGAAAATAACTGTGATTTTAGCTCCGGCACTCAACATATTTCTATTATCGGTGGTAAACGGCAAGTTGAATATTATCCATCAACTGGCACTGCTTATTCCAACCCAGTAAAGGGTAAATATAAACAAACCACCATTAAAAAAGCTGGAATTAAACGAGCTATCAAGCTCGCCAAATCTGGAAAATAAGAGGCAAGACCAATAATGAAAACTTTTATCTGTGTATTCGAGCCGACTACCGATGCTCGGACGAACGGCGCTGTACCTTTAACGATCGCTTTTAATGCGGCTAATGCCAAAATTGCTGCTGCAACGGCGATGATCAAACTATCTGAAGAATACCCTGATTCAATGGATAACTTTAATATCGATGAGCCGATTATTTGTGAAGATGCTCTCGGATCCCCTCGCCCTGCTCTCGATAAATTTGATGAAAAGTTTGCGCTTGAGAATGAATTCGACGGTGAAAAGTGGGTTCCTGTCATTTATGAAGATTTTAACAAAATAAATGTCGTTATTCGTATCGCTGCTATTTTGTTATTCAATAAAACGCAATTCACTCGTTCTGATGTCAGTAAAGCTGTGAGCTTTGTTAATGAAAGCAAAGAATTACCTAAAATTCGCAATATCGCAGAAGGCTTAGGAAGAATAGTTAAACTCGACTCAATGAATGCAGAGCAAACCGCTGAAATGGCTCAGGCCATTTATGAGATAGCAGACGATAACGTCTCTATTATTAAAGCGCTTGGATTAGGTAATAATTGGTTAGCTGAAGAACCTAAATCAGAAGCAGCATCTGAAGAAGAACCGATGCTAAAACGCGATTACGAGGCACTTGATATCGAAATTGCCCTTGCACTATTAGAAGTCAATCCAAGTGATGCTAAGAGTGCCGATGTTCGCAGGGCTAAAGAGATCATCAGTAACGATGACAAAGCATGGAAACGCTGGTCGATGGACTTGCGCACCTTCCCTGGTGTTTTAAATATTCCTCGTGAGCAAATTTTTGCATTAATCACTGAAAGCCTTGATCAACCTGAGCTGATTGATAATGCCAATGCACGTAAAGCATTTATTGATTCGAAACTCGGTACCGAGCAACCAAAAATTACATCTCTAGGTAATGGCCGTTTTTCAGTTGATAATTTAATTCAGCAACCAGCTAACGATGAACAATCATCAACAATAATCGAAGAAAAATCACCTGTTATTGAAGAAAAACCAAAACGTACCCGCAAGAAAAAAAAGCCGGCTAAAGTCGAAGAAAGCACAGCTACTGAAACTGCTATTGAACCAACTAAAGAGCCTGTTGTAATACCAGCAACTGAAATGACAGTACTGCACGACGATTTCGAGCAACGCGCCGCCGTCCTTGATGATTTGCTCAAAGAAAATAATGATAACCTCAGTATCTGGAAGCGTGTACAGCGCACTGATCCGCGCTTTACTAAACCTCTTGACGGTATGGGATTTACAGGCACTAGCATTAACGGCACTTACATGATAATGCGCGCCACTGAAATCTTCGGCCCTATCGGAATCGGTTGGAACTATGAGGTTATTGAAGAAAGATTCATTGATGGTAAGCCCCTGACGGAACCAGTCCTAGATGAACGCAATAAACAAGTCGCAACTCGTTTCCTTCGAAATGGAGATGGAACGTTATTCTGTGAACAGCATCATTCAGTAAAGATTAAATTTTGGTACTTAACGCCAACTGGTGATCGCGCTGAATTCGAAAGCTATGGTGCAACACCATATCTTTATCAAACACATTATGGCCCTAAATCTGATGGTGAAATAATGAAAAAATCACTAACAGATGCAATCAAAAAAGCACTATCTATGCTCGGATTTAGCTCTGACATTTATCTAGGTATGCACGAAAACCCTGAGTATGTAGCTAAAAATAAAATTGAGTCTGATATTAAAGCGGCAGTAGATGACGCTGATGAGATGATTCGTATTAAAAATGAATTAGACGATAAGCTAACCAAGAATGCCAAGGCAATGGAAAATGCTATTACTAAAAGTGAGTTGAACGGAATTTCTAATTCTATTATTCGTGAAATTGATATTCATATCAAATCAGCTAAAGAACGTAGAGACCACGAAGTTGAAAAATATTTAAATGCTCGCTTGATTAGATTAAAAGAAATTAAAAATGAACGCTTAATCCAACTAGAGCAAAAAGAAGAGGCAATCTAATGACCAAGACTACTGCTATTGCAATGGCTGCTGATTACAGCAAATTACAACTACTTGTCGAAAATGGTGAATTCACTGCGGAAGATATCGCCGATACCCTTGAAGGTATTGAATGTGAGTTAGGCGATAAACTGGATGCAATTATGCTCTATGCCCGTAATTTGGAAGGGCAAGCCAAAACTTTAGATGAGGAATCTAAACGCTTATCTGACCGTAAAAAATCATTCGAAAACCAAGTTAAGAACCTGAAAAAGTATGCCTTAGATTGCTTGTTAAAATCAGGGTTGGATAAACTTAAAACAACAAAAAATACGTTCACTGCACGTAAAGGATCAACCTCTGTTGTCATTGAAAACGAGAATTTACTTCCTAACGATTTAGTTCAAGTTCAAGTGGTAACTACACCGGACAAAAAAGCCATTAAAGAAGCGATTGAAAAAGGCAAAAAAGTGGCTGGCGCACATCTCGAAATTGGTGAGCGTACATTGCAAGTCCGTTAATTACATCAGCGCTCTGAAAATGGGCGCATTATAGGAAATAATATTATGGCCATGAAATTAGAAGTTATTGTGACCTTTGATCAATCCTCTCAAAAATGCTCTATCGCTTGGAGTGCTGATCACACTCAGGATGTTGTTGTAGAAGAACGGAATATATTGGAAAGCATGAAGAAGGCAATCCTCATTCAATTAGAAGCACCCGCATCTACATCTATTTTGCATTAGTGTGACATGTCACGGAGTATTGATTATGAAGAATAATTTAGAAGATTTGCACAACCACTTATTTGCACAGCTTGAAAGGCTCTCTGATGAAGACCTTAAAGGAGACGAATTGAAGCATGAAATCAATAGAGCCAAGGCTGTTACTGAGGTTGCTGCTTCAATTGTTGAAAATGGCAAGTTGGCCATCGCAGTAAAACGTATGACTGATGAAGGTCGAATTCGGGATACACCTAAATATCTGGAAGTAAAAAAATGACACGCTTTATTCATACTGATGCTATGTGTGATTGGATGCGTCAAAACTATTTACTGCCATTAGATAAATTAACATTGGCTTTCAATAAAGAATTTAATTGCTCACGTTCTAAGGATGCAATGAATAGCTTTAGAAAGCGACTAAAGCTTAAAACAGGCAGATCTGGCGCGTTTCCAAAAGGTCACATTCCAGTAAACAAAGGTAAAAAAGGTTTAACCACTGCAAATTCAAGATCATTTAAAAAGAACAATATACCTCATAATTACCAACCTATTGGTACCGAGGTTATTACTACTGATGGATACATCAAAGTCAAAATAGCGCATCCTAGAACATGGAAACATAAACATATTCTAGTATGGGAAAAACATAATGGTCCTGTCCCTAAAGGACATGTTATTAAGTTTATCGATTGCAATCCTCTGAATTGTGATATTGAAAACTTAATGAGCATTACAAAATCTGAACACGGCGTTATTAATCGTTTCTATGCCAACGCCCCAGAAGAATATAAAGATGCAGTTTTGCAGTTGGCCAGACTGAAGATTGCAATTAGAAGTAAAGAAACCAAGAGGCAAGACCAATGCTAAGACACCAACATCAAAAAGACCAGGAAGTAAAAATCACCCTACCCGATGGATCGTACGGTTTTATTTCAACGGACAGGCGCTGCAAAGTTTCTTATGACTTTCCTGCGTATATCAAAATTGAAATTCAACCTACGGCCGTGCAGCAACAGAGGGGTAAACAATAATGTTTGGTTTATTCCTGATGATTTGCAGTGCTATTAATTGTGAATTTGAACCCTATGGCTATATCTACCCTGATGAGATCAACTGTTTAGTAGATAGAGAACTATTAGTTAGTGAAGGTAAGGTTGCTGAATGCTATCCCGTCGAGGCGATTATTCGAGCGAATAATTGATTAAGCATAATCAGTTTTATTTTTTATTTCTAACTAGCATGGTGTTTTCTCAACGACCAAACGAGTTAACACCATGCAATTACAACCTTGGAAACCCGAAGAGCAGTTATTAACGGATTTCGATATTAAATTAGGCAGATTGGCAGCAAGCGTTAAAAACAAGCAATTAACCGAAGCCGATATAAAACGCGCTTGTGATACAGCAGATTTGCTTATTTTATTAATGATGAGGCAAGACCAAAATGAAAAGCGATCATGACATTATCACTCATGAGGAAATGATTGAATTAACAGGTTATCAGCGACCATCCCAGCAATGCAAAGCTTTAGAACGTGCGGGCATTTTCTTTATTAAGCGCCCTGATGGTCACCCTAGAACAACATGGGGGCACTTTCAAAACCCATTATCTAAGCGGTCGCAAGCACAAACTCAAGAAGAACCAAATTTCGGGGCTATGTAATGTCAAGAACAAGAAAGAACCCCGAAGATAATTGCTATCCAAAACGTGTTTATAGGGGGCGTTCAGCCTTTGAGTTCAAGCCTATAAATGGTGGTACTGTAAGATTATGTTCACTTGAAAGTAGTGTCGCCGAAGTTTGGGCGCACTATGAAAAGTATATTAACGATGAAAAAAATACTGATAACTTTAATTCTCTTGTTGAGCAATTTTTAAAATCTGCTGATTTCATCGAATTATCACAAGAAACACAAAAGGACTATCACAAATATTCAAATAAAGTATTACCTGTATTTGGGAAAATGAATCCAAACAACATTAAGCCGGAACATATCCGTAAATATATGGATAGGCGGGGTTTAAAAAGCCGAATTCAGGCCAATAGAGAAAAAACGTTTATGTCTCGTGTATTCCGTTGGGGTTATGAACGAGGAATGGTAAAGCTAAATCCATGCCAAGGTGTTAAGCAATTCAAAGAAAAAGCGAGAGAACGTTACATCACAGATAGAGAATATGACGCGTTATACCAATCTGCGCCATTATTAGTACAAGTTGCTATGGAACTCGCTTATTTGTGTTGCGCTCGGCAGCAAGACGTTTTATCACTAAAAAAAGATCAGCTCATGGAAGCGGGTATTTATATTAAGCAAGGTAAAACTGGTAAGAGTCAAATTAAAGGCTGGTCTGATAGGTTGAGAGCGGTTATCACAATGGCAACTGGCCTTCCCCTTGATGATGGTGTATCCAGTTTATTTATTGTTCATCAACAAAATGGCCGCGCTTATTCACGTGATGGATTTAATAGTCGATGGAGAAAAGCAAAAGAACAAGCAGCCATTAATAATCCTGAACTATCTTTTGACTTTACCTTTCATGATTTGAAAGCTAAAGGGATCTCTGACCTCGATGGCACATTGCAAGAGAAGCAAAAAATATCAGGACATAAGAATATAGGGCAAACGGCTCGATATGATAGAAAAGTAGAAATTGTACCCGTAGTAGGTAATCAGAAATAATGCATAAAAATTCTGAGTGTGAAATTTATATTCTGAAAGGATATTCTGAAAGTATTATGAAGTGTGATTTAGAGCACAAAAAAAGCGACCTTAAAGGTCGCTCTTTTCTTTCCCTAACCCGTTGTTATTCAACGCGGTTTTTATTTGGTGCCCAGGGCGGGACTTGAACCCGCACAGCCTAAAGGCCGAGGGATTTTAAATCCCTTGTGTCTACCGATTTCACCACCTGGGCTAAATTTTTGGAGGCGCGTCCCGGAGTCGAACCGAGCTACACGGATTTGCAATCCGGTGCATAACCGCTTTGCTAACGCGCCTTCTTGTTCAATCTCACTGCTGAGATTGGAGCGGGAAACGAGACTCGAACTCGCGACCCCGACCTTGGCAAGGTCGTGCTCTACCAACTGAGCTATTCCCGCCTTAAACTATCTTTTTCAAACTGGCTGATTTACTTATTTTTTTTCGTAAACCTCGTTGCCGTTCGATGCGTTGCATTCTACTGATTTCACATTTTGAGTCAACACAATTATTTAAAAAAATCACTTAAATCTGTTCGTTCGCTGTTTTTTCAATCATTTCGATCAAGCTTCGCTCAAATCTGCCCATGCAGCCCTCAAATATTGATACATTGACCAGAATGTTAAGATGGCGGCAATGTACAATAATGCGATCGCAAGATTCTCAATCAGTAAATTTGGGCGCCATAACAAACCAACCAATGACATCATTTGAGCCGTCGTTTTAAATTTGCCAATCCAAGAAACAGCTACACTGCTTCTTTTGCCTATTTCGGCCATCCACTCTCTCAGTGATGAAATGATAATTTCGCGGGCTATCATTGTTGCAGCAGGTAAAGTCACATACCAAACATCAAAGCTTTCGGTCACCAACACTAATGCGGTCGCCACCATAACTTTATCGGCGACAGGATCAAGAAATGCCCCAAACTTCGTCGTTTGCTTCCAGAGCCTTGCCAGATAGCCGTCAAACCAGTCTGTGACCGCAGCGACAACAAAAATCAATGCGCACACGAAAGGCCCCCAGCTTACTGGTAAATAGAAAGCCAGCACAAAGAATGGTATCAAGATGACGCGAAACAAGGTCAACCACGTAGGAATATTTAATTTCATCATACTTAGTAACTTTTTGACCAAAATGGATTTTATAAGTATGGTGCCCTAAGACACCTAGTGTTTCAATGCATTATAAATCTTTTCTGCTAGCGCGTATGAGATCGAGGGCACTTTTGCAATCTCTTCTATACTTGCATTTTTTAAAGGCTGTAATCCGCCCATATATTTTAGCAACATTTGGCGACGCTTTGGCCCTACTCCCTCTATTGATTCTAATGCACTGGTATTTTTAACTTTAGCCCGTCGCTGACGGTGGCCAGTGATCGCATGATTATGCGATTCGTCTCGAATATGTTGGATCACATGTAATGCTGGTGAGTCTGCTGGTAAGGCGATACCTTCCCCCTCAGGTTTAAAAAAGAGTGTCTCTAGGCCTGCTTTACGATCGCTTCCTTTAGCAACGCCAATCAATAAAGGTCGGTTTTTATCCCAATCCACTTCAAGTGAATCAAAAACGTCTTTTGCCTGCCCCAATTGGCCTTTACCACCATCAATAAAAATAATATCAGGCACTTTGCTTTCATCTAGATGTTTACCATAACGGCGTGTTAATACCTGATGCATTGCCGCATAATCATCACCTGGAGTGATGCCAGTGATGTTATAACGCCGATATTCCGCTTTTACTGGCCCGTTTTTATCAAAAACGACACAAGATGCGACCGTTTGCTCCCCCATGGTATGTGAAATATCAAAGCACTCCATACGAGATATTGAATCCAGTTCAACTATTTTGGCTAATGATGCCATACGTTGATGAATGGTTGATTGCTGAGCCAATTTAGTCAGCAATGCCGTGGATGCATTGGTTCGTGCTAATTTTAGATAACGAGCTCTCGCTCCTCGAGGCTGCGTTTGGATTTGGATTTTTCGCCCTGCAACCTGTGATAATGAATCGGCTAATAGTTCTTTTTCAGGTAATGCAAAATCCAATAAAATCTCACCCGGTAATGTCCGGTTTTCACTGCCCTGCAAATAAAATTGTCCAAGAAATGTTTGTACAACTTCTTCTAATAAAGTCCCGGCTGGAATTCTGGGATAATAGCTGCGACTTCCGAGTACTTTTCCTTGGCGAATAAATAAGACGTGTATACAGGCTAGTCCTGACTCAAAAGCGACACCGATAACATCAAGGTCATCACTATCACCAGAAACATATTGTTGCTCAGTAACCGCTCTTACCGCCTGTATTTGATCACGAAAACGAGCCGCTTCTTCAAAGCGTAGTTCTTGACTAGCTTTTTCCATTCGTTCAATCAATCCAGTTAAAACTTGCTGATCTTTACCGGTTAAGAATAAGCGCACATAATTAACTTGTTGTTCGTACTCTTCATCACTAACTAAACCTTTAACACAAGGGCCTAAACAACGCCCTATTTGATATTGTAGGCAAGGCCTTGAACGATTTTTATAAACACTGTCTTCACATTGCCTGATTGGAAACAGTTTTTGCATCAGCGCGAGTGTTTCCCTCACAGCATAGGAGTTAGGGAATGGCCCAAAGTATTCCCCCTTTGCATGCTTAGCACCACGATGCATGGATAATCTAGGGTGAGTCTCTTTGCTTAAAAAGATATAAGGGTATGACTTATCATCTCGTAGTAAAACATTATAACGAGGCTGATACAGCTTGATGTAGTTGTGCTCAAGCAGCAAGGCTTCTGTTTCTGTATGAGTAACGGTCACGTCAATAGAAGCAATATTTTTTACTAACTGCTCGGTTTTACGACTACTGACAGTGACTCGAAAATAACTGGAAAGGCGTTTTTTAAGATCTTTTGCTTTACCTACATAAATCACCGTTCCCCCAGCGTCATACATACGATAGACACCAGGTTGGTTAGTGACTGTTTTTAAAAAAGCTTTTGGTTCAAACTGTTCTGACACCCTGATACACCCTGTTTGGTTACAATCAACCCATTACTGATAGCGATATGAGTTAATTCTACATCACTACGGATATTAAGTTTACCAAACATTCTATATCGATAGGTATTTACTGTTTTAGGACTCAATGCCAACATCTGAGCGATCTGCTTTATTGAAATGCCTTGAGTAATAAATAGCATAATTTCGAGCTCTCGCGTTGATAATAAATCATATAGATCAGCTTGCTCGTTCTGATCAATACGTTTTAGAGCTATCGTTTGTGCAATATCCGGTGAAATGATTTTGCTGCGAGCATTAACGACTTGTATTGCTTCAACAAGCTCATCTGCATCAATTTTCGCACTTAGAATGCCACGAATGCCGATATCAAGCGCCTTCAATAAAAAGGCATAATAGCGGTGAATATTATAGATAATGATCCCTACATCAGGTTGAGTGCGTCTTAGTGTTTGTAATGTTTTTAGTGACTCGAAATGGCAATTATCACTATTAATTAATATAACACTAGCCTTCTGCTGCCGATTCCATGTAATGGCTTGTTCGATAAAAGGGAATGAAGCAACAATACTACATCGTTTATGGCGGTTAAATATTGCCTCAAGTCCACGAATTAAAATATTATTATCATCAATGATTGCTATATTAATCATTTTCCATCCTATACTTTATGACAATTTTATCTCCAAAACTCTTCATAAATAACAAGTTCCGAATATAAAATAAAGTATTTTAAATTAACGATGACCTGATAGATTTAATAATAAACAGATAGATAAACAAATAAAATTAGTTGTTATATATCATTTAACCCATAAATTAAATGACCATGCATACACATGGTCATTTGATAATTATAAAATTAAAAATAATAAAATTATTTTTGCCCTACTAAACGACAAATGGTTTCAGAAACTAAATAGCTTTTTTCAAACGAGCTGAGTGGTAAAAACTCAAATTTAGAATGAAAATTTAATGCGCCTGTAAAGTAGTTAGGTGTCAAAACACCTCTCGCTGACAGTGCCGAGCCATCTGTGCCACCACGCATTGGAATAACGTTTGGTTCAACATTTTGGATCTTTAATGCGTCAAAAATTAAATCGATGGCAGTGCGGTCATCCCCCAATGAATCGCTAATATTGCTATATACATCAACAATATTGAATTCAATTTTTGCTTTTGGATGGCGTGCTTTAATCAATTCTACGACTTCGCCGATATAACGCTTACGTGCCTCATAGCTATTACGATCAAAATCACGAATTGCCATTTTAATTTTGGCATTATCTGGATTTGCAATGAGATCAGTCACATAAAAGTAACCTTCGCGATGCTCCGTGTGTTCAGGGGTATCAAAACGATCAAAGCAGCCAATAAAGTCATGCGCAACGCGGATCGGGTTAACTAACACATTTTTTGCTGACATTGGATGTGCAGTGATCCCTTTAATCGTTATATCAATAGAAGCAGCATTGAAGGTTTCATAAACGACTTCACCTAGCGCGCAGCAGTCTATCGTATAAGCGAAGTCGACCTTAAAGCGGGATAAGTCCATAATTTTGGAGCCCCGTAGGCCAATTTCCTCATCAGGAACAAAAGCGACATAGATATCACCACAGTCGAAATCAGCATTCTGTAGTTTATCCATTAGCTCCATGACAACCGTAACTGCGGCTTTATTATCAGCGCCAAGTACACTGGTTCCATCACTAAAAATGATCTCTTCTCCTACATAAGGAGCGGCTTCTGGATGCTCTTCAGTTTTAAACCAGACCTCTTCTTGTGCATTCAAACACAGGTCTTTTCCTTCATATTTTAAAGTCTGAGGTTTGATAACTGGGGATAATCCCACATCAACCGTATCCAAATGGGTAACAAAACCAATTTTAGGTGCAGATGGTTTGTTGCCCGGACGGAGTGCATATAGGATCGCATGATCATCAATATAAATATCTTTAAGGCCGTAGCTTTCTAGCTCTTTAGCGAGGAGTTTTGCTAGTTCACGTTGTCCTTCGGTGCTCGGCACAAACGTTGCTGAAGCATCGCTTTGGCTTTCGATAGCAAGATAGCGGAAAAAACGTTGTTCTAGCTGTTTACCTAATTGATTCATTTTCTATTCCTTTTTACTCAGTCCAGCAAACTATGGCGCTGGCTGCCATGTGTAACCACTGTCGAATCCGATTGGGATATCAAATGCCCAGAACAGATAAAGCGTTGCAGTCAATGTGATCAATAAACCGATTGTGAACGGGATCATCATTGAGCAAAGTGTCCCAATACCTGCATTTTTGTAGTACTTCTGACAATACATCAATATCAACGGATAGAATGGGAACATTGGCGTACTGACGTTCATTGCGGAATCACTCACGCGGAATGCAGCTTGTGTCAGTTCAGGAGAGATCCCCACCGCCATTAGCATAGGAACCAATACTGGCGCCATAATTGCCCATTTAGAAGTTGCAGATGTGATCATGATATTAATCAGAGCCGTCAAAATAATGACGCCAAGTACCGTCATTTCTGAAGGCATATCCAGTGTACGCAATAATTCAGCACCAGATAGCGCTAATAGTGTGCCCAAATTAGAATGCTGGAATGAATAGAGAAATTGAGCAGCAAAAAATGCAAAAACAATAAATGGAATTAATGACTTGGTGATATTTTCCATTGCCTTAACCACATCTTTGGTTGAGGTAAAGGATTTAGTCATATAACCATAAACAATACCCGGCACCGCAAAGAAAATAAATAACAGCGGTACCACGATTTGCATAATAGGGGCTTTAGGGCTGGTTAAACTACCATCAGGACCACGTAATGGTGAGTTTTCAGGCCACAATAATGCAAATAAACCTACGCCAAGCAAAATCACGATACCGCCGGCGACACGAAATGCTTTGTGCTCAATTGGTGTAATTTTACTGAGATCTTGTTCTGAATCGACATCCACTTCATTGGTCGTAATTGGGCAGTTTTTATTTAGCCAAGGTTCGACAATTTTTTCAGTAATAAACCAGCAGGTAAAAATCACGCCAAACGTACCACCAAGGCTAAAGAAATAGTTACACAAAACGTTAACACTGTAACCTGGTGCCATCATTTGAGCTGCGTCTTGGGTAAAACTTTGCATGATAGGGTCAATAATTGATGGCGTATAGCTCGCAGTAAAACCGCCTGCTAACCCAGCAAAAGCCGCTGCAATACCTGCTAATGGATGGCGACCACTGGCGTAAAACATCATGGCTGCAACAGGCATCAAAATCACATACGCGGAGTCTGACGCAATATGAGAGACGATACCGACAAAAACCACGGTTGGCGTCAACATTTTAGGGGTAATAAAGGAAAGCATTTTTTTCAAAGCAGTATTAATAAAGCCACTACTTTCAGCAATGCCGATCCCTAACGTTGCGACGATAGTTATTCCTAATGGAGGGAAATTAATGAAGTTTTTCACTGCCGATGTAATGAATAATATGATTTCTTCATAGTTAAACATATTTACGACAGATATTTTTTCTTTCGACACTGGATGATAATAATTAAAATCTACAAATGAAAGTAGATAAGATAAAAACCAGCAGATCACTAGGGCATAAATAAACAGCATTGTAACATCGGGCATAACGTTTCCGATACGCTCAACACGGTTTAAAAACCCTTTCTTTTTAGGGAGTGTATTTGTTGTCATATTTGCAAGTTACTTAGGTTATTATACTCTAAATCATTCGAGTTTCAGGTAGGTGACAAACGAAGATAGACGGGGGCATAGATAAACTATGTACTCGGCTAGCTGAGTGTAGTCAACACCCCTACAACTTAAAGGATGACGAGTATAGAATAATAAACTTTTACACAGTAGATAACCCTTTCTAAAAAGTAAAATACTTTCTTTCAAATATTTAACAGGATAAACCAGTGGTATTTTATTGTATTAGTATAATTTAACATTAGAATGAGAGGAATTAGCATTGCCAAAAAGAAACATGCGCTGATTCACATAAAAATAGCTATGTTTTATTACTTAATATTCTATGTTAATTGAAAAATGCATAAGGAAAAGGAATGAGTTTCATCCCTTTTCCTATATTAAAAAAAATTTGAATTATTCTATTCTCGTTTCAGTCTTTCTGTATTGGCGATAAATAATGCAATAACTAAGACTAAAATAGCACCGGCATGAAGTAATGTTGTCATTGGATCACTGTGGTCGACAATAATTAAGCGTATTATTGCAGTAATTCCGATATAAATAAAATATCGTAATGGGAAGTGATAACCAGACAAAAAATATTTAGTAATCAAAGCAATAAACTCAAAATAAAGAAAATAGATGACTATTCCTTCTAATAGCTCATAAGCTGTTGCTTCTTTTTGGCCACTAAACATCAACGATGCCATGGTATAGGTTTCTTTGGCTAAAAAGAACACAAGCACAATAGCGAGTGCAATCAACCCAATATTCAATACCCACTGCAATACCCATGCGATATTACTAGCATGCCGCATATTTCTCATACTGTTCATCAGCGAACATCCCTAAACATTAATGGTTATTTATACAATCTGCGGTAAAGTTTAATTTGCCTTATCTTATTAAATTATTAGAATTAAATAATTCTCTATAATAAGCAACTAGGCTTTTAAGTTATTATAATCCATATTCGAGACATTCGCATTACAAAGGATAAAGACGAGCCAGTAAAAACCAGCTCATGATCTTTATTTACTCATCAAACTGATGATATCTTGCTCTGTCAGCATCGGCGTTTTTTCAACAAAATTGTAGTAAGCAGGTTTACTATCAACGAAAATCTGCATTGCTAGAGTTGCACTTTTAGTTTCTCCAAACAATGTTGAAGAAACATAATAAGAAGAGGGAGTATGAAGATGGTAAAATAGATGAGTGCCACATTGCTTACAAAAAGCACGCTCTGCCCATTCCGATGATGCAAAACGGGTAATAAACTCTTCCCCATCAATACTAACATCACTATGGCAATCAATAGTAAAACTCGGCCCACCGTTCCAACGTTGGCACATCTCACAATGACAAACACTAATTTTATCGACTGGCTGTTGAGTTGCTATTTTTACTGCACCACACAAACATTGGCCTTGAGACATAATCGTTTCCTCTGGCTGTAATTTTACGCTAATTGTTATCAAAAAAGCGTAACACAATAAAGGTGATAGTTAGTCTTTTTTATCATCAATTCTGAATTGACGTCCATTAAAACGACGATCAGTCGTTGTTTCTGATAGCTCAATGCGGTTTACTTCTACTTGTTCACGTATAGATTCAATATCGCCAAGATCTCCCAATTTATTTTGTTTGAGTGAATGCTCAATTTTCACATTTTCGTGTGAAGGCATTGTTTCAGTTGTTTGAGCAAATACGGATGCACTCGTTAGCAACGCTATCGCAATAAATAATTTTGAGAATAGTTGTGTCTTCATCGTGTTCTCCTTAATCTAGAGTTTTGTTTTAACTCAATTCCTTGTCAAAAAGTAGCTCTCAGGAGTAATCATTTGGGGGGATTTGTCAATTTTTTAATGAAAGGTAATCATCTAATTTTATTTGATAAATTATTGAGAACTCCATCAATAGCAAAGGAGGTACAATGACCTCCTTTTTATTATTTCTTCAATGATCATTTAGAACTTTTGCTATTGATCTCTTTTATCAAATACCAACAAAAATAAATTAATATCAGTATTCCGAACCCTAGTAATCCCCAAAGTATCCCAGTCACCCAATCAAAATAACCTTCAGCTGAAATATTTGAAGTAAGCTGTTCCTCGCCTCCTAACTCGATAATCTCATTTGAGGCTGATAATTCAGGATAACGATGCATCAATTGTTCAACTGTTAATGACTGCCCTAATAGCTCTTGGTAGCTTAGATTATCTAGGGTTGCTAGTTGGCTTCCCCAAGCTAATAAATAGGGTGATGCACCTTGCATATTAAAAACTAAATTAACAGCATCACGTTTCCCTTCAACATAAGGCGGCTTATCATCCCAACTTCCTTTCAATGCCGTGATCCGCAATTTTTTAACCATGAGGCCATTTACGGATACATCTGGATTGCGAACCTGCTTACCATCATTGATTTGGTTATAAGCAACTATATTAGATAGTGGCAACCAATTTTCGCCTGAATTCGCGGTGTACTCTATCTGTAATGGCAATACCCGATTAGTTTGTTGCAAATGTATCGCTATTGAGCTCAGTGGCTGTGCTGAAGGTAAACGATAAATAAGTTGATTTAACGACATACCTTCATTGTTAGTCGTAAAGTTACAAGTTTCTTGTCGCCTTGTTGAATGAAATACTTTTGCAGTTCCTTCGGCTGATTTTAAATCGGGTATATGTGCCTCTTTGTCTGCGACTGTAATCACCATTAAGTAAGGCGCCATTAGTGCTGGGTCATTTCCAGATAATAATTCTATCGTATTGCTACGAATTTCCCCTGCATGTGAATTTAAGCTCATTATTGGTTGATTAGTAGAAATGTTTATCCAACGCTGCTTGTCTTGGCTAGCGTAGATAAAAGACTTTGCCTGCCAATCTTGTTGACTACTATCCCAATCCAAAGACAAGGTTTGGATTGGCAAATTACGTTGCTGCTCACTTTTACGTGTTAATAAAAAGGCTTGATACTTAACATCTTGTCTATTCTGTAGCGATGGGATCTCAATACGGCTTACTTTACTAGGTACAACTTCAACCAATAAATATTGCCGTTCATTTAGCGTTTCTTCTTTCGAGCTGACTTGGTCTGCTTTGATAATTAAAGGTTGTAAAGAAAACGGAATTTGAGAGGTTTCACTGCTTTCTTCTGAATCAAAAAAGAGTGCGGAAGGAACTTCCTGCCCCGTTCCATTGAATACCCTAACATCTTGTAGTGTTTTCGAATGCGCTGAATTCATATAGGCTTCAGAGGGTAATTCCACCCACGCGAAAGGAGTTTTCTCATTGTTCTCACTTAATTCAGAACCTTGATAAAAATCGTAAGGCGTTAAAGATTGGCTATTTTGCCCATATATAGTACTCGAAAATAATAACGAAGCCGCGAGGACACAAATCCTCGGCAACATCCCTTTATATTTAGTTAGCATCATCATCTACTCCATTGGCCCCTTTTTCTTGCCTGACTTTTGGTGGAAGTGGTGAAAAATAACCCACAACCAAAATAAGCACAGCAACGGCAATAAAGCTAATTGCTCTGGATAAACCATCTTGACCATAGATATCAACAAGAAATAATTTAGCGATAACACACGCAAAAATACCTGCACCAATTAGCCAACTAACTCTATTTTGCTTTAAAGCAGCAAAAATCATAAAACCAAGTGCAACAAGTGACCAACTAATTGAAAGAACGGTTTGTACTAATCGAGAATCAAATAATGCATCGAAGGCCCAATTGATCTCAGAGAAATCAGCAACTGCACGGAGTATAATACCGTTAAACCATAAACCACTAAGGATCACCGCAGAAAAACCGAGCCCACGAATAACGAATAAATCAAATTCACTAATTCGTTTTAACTTTAATACAAGGCCACGACGCATCAATAATAGCGAAGCAATACTAAATAGCCCCGCTTCATCCAGAGGGTTAATGAGTGGGATATAATTCCAAAATGTCAATTTACCGTCTTCTAAATTAGCCATAAAAGACAACCAAATTAAAATCACAGTCACAGGTAAAAATGCATACCAATAAATCATCCCATTACGTTTCATTGGTGCCATTTTTTGATTTTGTAACCAATACAATACCAAGGTTGTTAATGTGATAGCCATGACGTAAATAAAA
Organism: Providencia sp. PROV236; assembly: GCF_033676985.1. Classification (NCBI taxonomy): domain Bacteria; kingdom Pseudomonadati; phylum Pseudomonadota; class Gammaproteobacteria; order Enterobacterales; family Morganellaceae; genus Providencia; species Providencia sp. PROV236. Next base: position 2,807,894 of record NZ_CP096297.1, read on the forward strand.
TAGCCAAACTCATTCATACCCCAAGGTAAAATTGCTACAAACCAATTTACTTGTGTCGCAATAAAGGCCAATATCAACCAAAACGTTGCGCCGTGTAATATGCGCTGTAACCATACATTACGTGCTTTATGCGCATTCATCACAAACAATATAGAGCTACCCAACATAACAGGCCAAATCAACGAGCCTTCACCTCTCCCCATAGGATTTTCATCATTGATAAAATCTAAGGCAAGATAATAGTAACCAATTAACCAGATAAATGATTGGCACAGTAATAAAGCGATCCAGTCTGTTTTAATGGCTAACAAACGCCATAACCAAGCAGAAATAATCACTAATGCCATAATAATGAAACTTTCAGATTCCCCACTCCACGATAAAATATCGGTAATGTTCGGTAACCAAAAATACCAAACGACTAAACCTAGTAGCAGAAAACCATAACTGAATAATTTAAAGTAAGCCGATAACTCACGATATAAATGGAGCAGTGCCCCTGCACAAAAACAAGCTACCAATAAAATCGGTACCATATAGGTGCTAGCTCTGCTCCATGAATATAGCGAGAAGCCACCCAGTAGCGTGACTGCGCTGATAATGATCAGCACCATGCCTACCGTAACTAATCTGTTATTACGCACTGAGAAGCCATACCACAGCAATAATAGCCCCTCAACTGACCAAATAATTGAGGTCCATTCGAAAGTTAGCGCTAATGGTATTGCTAAGGTGACAAAACCTGCGCCAATGACAATGTTACCTAATGCGAGGCGTTTCCCTGAACTACCGTATCGTTTGTGAATTTGAAAACCGGCAAGCAAATACAAAACGCCTAATAAAAGTGCCACAAAGGCTGGCACAAAGCCTATCTGCCAAGAAATTGCGTACTGTAATACCATCGTGATAAATGGTGGGAGGAATAGCAAAGTATAATCAACAACCATTTGTTTTTCGTGTGGATAACGTAATGCAAATAATTGAGTGAGTACATTAAAAACGATTAAATTAGCAATGAGAAAAATTTGGCTCGATACATAATATTCTAGGTGATACTCATTCCAGCCCCATAATATAGCGACCACATAGGTCATAAACATGCCAACTAAATTTAATGGGCGCCATGCCTGCCAAACACTGATAACCAAAATAGCAATTGATAATATCAAGTAGTATGAGAACAGCAGAATATGATTACCGCCACCGGTCGATAACAATACTGGCGCTAAATACCCACCTAGAGAAGCTAAGATGGCTAAGCTAATCGCCCGTTGTAATAGCGCAAGCACAATACTTGCTGCACATACCAAAATCATCGCAATGAGTGCCATGCTATAAGGCAACATGGTATAAAGTTTGAAGGCGGCAAATATCGTAATATAAAAGCAACCTATCGCGCCCCCCTGCAAAATCAGGGCAAATAATGATTTCTTATGTCTAAGATACCAACCTATGCCAAGTAAAACTAAACAACCTACTGCACTCATCAATAAACGTATTTGAGGGGAAAGAACGTTATTTTGGACACTAAACTTAAGCAAATAACCTATCCCAAAAAATAACAGTAAAATCCCTATTTTAGCTAACGGGTTGCCTTGCCAGATCCAATGGAAGAAATGACTAAAAATAGGCCAAGAGCCATCACTTTGCTCACGAATATTTTTATTTTCTTTTTGTGATGAAGCATCAAAACGATTAACATCAACAGCGTAAATTGGCGCATTTTTACTATCAAACCGATTGACATCGACCGTAGGCACAGAGGCCGAACTTGCGGATTGTATTTTTTGTGGCTCCCCTTCCATCGACATACTCGCTGTTTTCGCTGTTGAAGTATCAGCATGCTTTGGTGATTCAATAGAGATATCTGTCGGTGATGCAGAACCTACCATTTGTTCTACTGATGATGGCGTGTGACTAGGAGGGGATCCCGTTGAATGATTCGACAAATGACTTGTGTGAAGTTTCAGTTCTTTTTCTAGAAATGCTATACGTTGATTTTGTTGTGAAAATTGTTGTTCCAAACGACTTGCACGACTTAGCGCAATAATGGAAAGAATTGGCGAAACAACCACCAAAACAACAACTATGAACCCTACCAGTATCAGGATATCCACAAATAGGTTTCCCTCATAATCAAACTCACAATATATACTCGTTATGCTTCAAGTAGCAGTACAATACGTTAAAAAAGAATGATCACACTCCTTGCCGCTTAGCTGTACTTCAGAATGACTTAGAGCGTAGAAAATTAACAAAAAAAGAGTAATCAAGTCGTAGTCTAGTGTAGATAGCATTCTACCCATTGCCAATGGGCTGTAATAAATTATTACAAATTAAAGCTGACCATTAATCATACACTGAAACAGCCCCCTCCAAAAGAGCCTTAACATAGGTTTATACCATAATTACACCAATTTAGCGTATAAATACTATAAATTACCCAATTGATATAGAAGGCATTATTTATATCTAATCGATTTTTTAACTTTGTTTATTGTTATAAATCGCCTAGTTGGATGATTTTATTTTTATCTAATAAAAAATTTTCCTTTTGACGTATATTTCTATTTATTTATGATATGTATATCTACGTGTATTTTATTAATTTGATGATTAATTAATAGTTCGAGAAATCATATCGATAAACGATGTTTTCTCGAAATAATTTTAGGTGTAACTGAAAGCATCGAGACTTTGTGCACAGTATAAATTACATGGTCGCTATTTTGGATTACTCAGTGAAATTTGAGTCATAACAAAATAATCAAAAAATGAGGAGTATTATGTTACTACATATTATAATGGCCGCCCTAGGACCCATTATTCTTGGTTTAGCTGTTGGGTGGCTCTCAGGGAAGTATGGTTTTATCAAACGCGAATATTCGCAAGCCTTTGCTGACTTTGTCGTTAAAATTGCCTTACCTTTTGCTTTATTTTTGGCTGCGGCACAAGCGCCACCTTCTGTATTGTTAAATATTGATTATTTATTGGCACTGGCTGTTGGTTTAATTGTTTCTTATATTATTGGCTTTGTTGGCGGTAAAGTCTTTTTCCGTCATAATAAAAAAGATGCTGCGATGCAAGCATTGTCGGTTTCTTTCCCTGATATGGCTTACTGTGGGCCACCTGTATTATTAGCCACTGTTGGTTCTTCTGGCTTAATTGCCATGGTTCTTGGTAACTTAATCTATACGATAATTATTATTCCATTCACCTTACTGATGATCAGTGGTAGGCAACAAAATAACGGTGTATTGAAATCAATTGGCAAAGCTATCGCCCAGCCATTAGTTTTCTTACCAATATTAGGTGCCCTATTAGCTATTTTTGGCGTCAAATTACCTGAGATTTTACAAAACTCAGTCAATGAGTTAGGTAAAACAGCCGGAGGCGTTGCACTCTTTTTCCTAGGGTTGTTACTTTCAGGTATCAAACTTACCGTTAATGCCGAAATCATTTTCAACGTTTTCATCAAAAACTTTGTACAGGCTGCCTTGATCCTAGGTGCAGGTATCGCACTAGGACTACAAGACGATATGTTAAAGGCAGCATTTATCATCGGTGTACTGCCTACAGCAACAGCTGTACCTGCTTTAGCTATCAGCAATAAAGCCTATACTGAAACTTCCGCTGGCACCGTGCTATTAAGTACGCTTGCTGCACTAATTTCGATTATAGGTGGAATAGCGATAGTTGAAATGTTGTAGTTCTCCTGTTAGCGGGTGGTCCCCACCTGCTAACTTTTATTCTTCTATTATTCTTCTATTTTTTCTCTCTGTTGTTTTATTTCCCATGTATTTGCCAGATAGATGGCAAAAAAAGTATCATATCTACTGTTTTTTGCATTCAGGAAATAAATAATGAAAATTAGCGATGAGTTAGCTTATGCAATCGCTTCAGTTACAGAAGTTGCTGCACTAGCAGCACATGAATGGGTTGGTAAACAGGATAAAAACGCCGCTGATAAGGCGGCAGTAGAAGCTATGCGTAATCGCCTTAATCAGATTGATTTTCATGGCAAAATAGTGATTGGTGAAGGTGAAATCGATGAAGCACCGATGCTATATATTGGCGAGCAAGTTGGTAATCTATCAGCGAAACATAAACTCGATATTGCAGTCGACCCTATCGATGGAACACGCATGGTTGCGTGTAATGAACATAATGCTATTACCGTTCTCGCAGCAGCGCCAACGGGAACACTATTACAAGCCCCAGATATGTACATGGAAAAATTAGTCGTAGGTTCAGCCGCTAAAGAGGCTGTTCATCTCGCTAATCCACTAGAAAAAAATCTCGAAAATCTTTCTGCCGCTCTCAATAAACCTATTTCAAGCTTATCGATTGCCGTCTTAGATAAGCCCCGTCATCAGCATATTATGCAAACACTACGTAATTTTGGCGCGAAGGTTATCCCAATCCCTGATGGCGATGTTTTAGCATCACTGTTAGCTATTTTACCAGAACACGCTATCGATATGATGTATGGTACTGGTGGAGCACCTGAGGGGATTATTAGTGCAACCATCGCTCGTGCATTAGGTGGTGATATGCAAGCACGTTTGGTCTCACGAACACAGGCAAAAGGCGATACGCCACAAAATAGGCTATTAGCTGAGCAAGAAGCTATTCGCTGTCAGCAAATGGGCGTAAATATTGGTGAGATCCTAACGTTAGACACCATGGTGAGTACGGATGATGTGATGTTTGCGGCGACTGCCATCACCCCAACCATCTTAATGGATGGGATATCATTAAATAGCCAAAGCCGTACTTCAAATACTTTATTGATTAATGGCCATAACCGCTCATTGAAAATAATTAATAACCGACATTTTAACTAATATCTTCATATTATCGAAACTGGTATTCATTAATTGATTGCCAGTTTTGTCAATTAACATCAATATTTCCACTCAATCAAATACTGTCAAATCACCACGGATATACTCTATTCTGTACTAATTTTGATGATTATTTTGTAAAGCTACCTCTATTATTGACACCATTCGCAATACTTTTCACCTTTCTATTTTGCTCTTCTTCTTCTAAGTTAATAGCAGGTATACTTTTTAACCGTTCATATTCTCATCTAATAATGGAGTATTTATGAAATTAAAACCTCTGATTGCCGCAATCATTACTTTATCTAGCGTGACTGCATTTGCAGCGACAACCCAAGCTAATTCAGCGACGGTTACGGGATCGGCTGTAGTGGCTAATGCTAATGCAGAAAAACCACTTAATGCTTATGAAAATATGATGATTGATAAAGTTTGGGTGACGACAGAAGCTCTGGATCAGGACAACAAAAAAGTCGACCCAGCCAATGAGCAAGTGGCTAACTTCTTTGGACTGGCAGAATATTACCCAAATGGTTCTTTTAAAATGACGACCCTTGATGGAAAACCCAAAATGCAAGGTGAATGGTCATTTAGTGATGATGGTAAAAGCCGTTCATTGACAGCCAAAGATGATAAAGGTGAAGTTCTATTTACACGTGTCGTCGAAAACGTCACTGTTTCACCTGATGAATACACTTACCGTATTTATCCAACACAAGACGATAAATCAAAATATGTTGATATCGTCCATAAAGTGAAAAAGTAATACGATTAAATCACAAAAAGGCCACTTCAATATCGTGGCCTTTTCTTATTCATGACTACAGAATCAGTAGCGACTAATCACGCTCTAATGTCATACGATTCAGCATTGGTGCTGTTATTACCATCAAAATAGCGATAATCCCCGTCACGATACCAATTTTCAGGAAGACATCACTGTATACTGCTAATGAATCGACAGTGCTAGTTAGTTCTCCTTTTGGCACTGCTGCCATAGAAGCAACATATCCAGCGATAAATGCAGCAGCGGAGTTGGTTAGGAACCATGATCCCATAATAAAGCCCATCAAGCGCTGAGGAACGAGTTGTGCCACCATCGCTAAGCCTAAACCAGAAATCATAAGCTCACCAATACTTTGGAAACCATAACAGATAATCAACCAATTAACCGATACAATACCCGCTTCGTTGGCAAATTTTGCTCCTAAAGGTAGTACTAAGAACGCCGCAGAGCAAAGTAGCATACCGATAGCAAACTTATGTGGCATTGGTAAATGGTCACCCATTTTATTATAGATAGCAGCAAGGATTGGGCTACCAATCATAATCCACAATGGATTTAGAGCTTGGTATTGCGCTGGCTCAACGCTAAAACCGAATACTTCATGTTCAACGTTATGCAACGCAAAGAAGTTCAGTGATGTTGGCATCTGGCTATACAAAACAAAGAACACTATCGCTTCTAGCATCAAAATCAAAGCCACAATCATACGGCGACGTGCAATACCATCTAGCGCTAAAGTTTCTTTGATGAAGATAATAATGATACCTAGCGATATGATCCCTAACGCTGCACGAGCGATACCCATGTTATGTAATAACCATGTTGAAATCGCAATCAAGGCAACAACACCGACAATAGTGGCTAATAACTTAGAAATCACCATTGGTGCAAAGTCTGGCTTAGAGCCATGCTGTGATACCCACTTTTTACACATAAAAAAGTTAATCAGTGTGATCACGAGACCTACAACACTCAGTGAAAACGCAATATCCCAGCCATAGTGTTTTGCCAGCCAAGGAGTGGCCAACATAGAGAAGAAGGAACCAATGTTAACGGCCATATAGTACATGGTAAATGCGCCGTCTAAACGAGGATCGTCTTTGGCATAACACGTCGATAACAACGATGATGGATTAGCTTTAAATAGACCATTACCAACCGCTATTGTTGCCAGCCCCACATATACCATAGAAACATCATGATCTGAATAAGCGACAAAAGCATAACCAGCAATCAGTACTAATGTACCGAGAACAATAACACGTTTTGTACCTAGGATTTTATCGCCTAACCAGCCTCCAATAGCAACAAAACCATACACTAGCGCAGCAAAGGCAGAAAATAAGGTGATAGATTCTGTCTCTGACATGCCAAGCACTTGGCTAAGGTAAATTGGGAGGATCCCCTGAAGACCGTAATAACCAAAACGTTCCCAGAGCTCAATAGAAAAGATTAGATAGAACGAGCGAGGTTGCTTAAACGCGTTAAGACTGACTTCCTCTTTGTTGTTAGTTGTGGACACTAGTTACCTCTATGACAACCTGTACATAAATAAAAGCAAAATGGGGTACTGTCTATACCCTCAGCATTGTTATATTCTCAAAATTAACGTTTCGAAATTCGATTTTTAGGGCTAGTAATAGCTACTTTCCTGACTGAGTACGCCATCAATCCAGCCTTCAAAATTAACATCTGTGTGTGTAATCGATGTTAATGAACAACAAACATAAAATTCAATGAGTTAAAGCATATTTGATTATTTATTCAACATTTATAGGGATAAACACCGCTAGAAATGCAAAAATCAATTGAGCAATATACGCTATTTATGCACCAAAGATAAAGATTTAGTTAGTACCAATTACCCCATGAATAGCTTAATATCGTGATTAATGTCACTTTTGCAGTTAATTTAACAGGCAATCCTTGCGCATTAACCAACCAATTGTAACTTCATTGTTAAGCATATTATGCTTATTTCAAGATATGACAACAAAATCCATTCATCCTTTTTGTCTATTTATAATACAGCTTGCCATTTAAGTTATTGTCCGAATCCGACAATCTCTTTTCTTAAATCACTACGTTAAGTTAAGTCATTATTCACCATATTAAATATCAACTACCGATATGATAATGGAGATAATTCATGAATAACTATTCTTGATATAACGCGAACAATCATTGTTTGGAAGATCTTAGAGGTTATCAGCGCAGTGATAAGAGCGTAGATGGGAGATGAATTGCGAGCGAATGATTTAATTTTAGATAAAAAAGCCCAGTGGTTAACTGGGCATCATGCATGCTACTCAAAGAGCTTAGTGATTTCGATTGGAAATGACTATTTCATAGCTGCATTATCGTATTACTTTACGTAACGAAATGAATATTGAGGGTAAATATATGAATGCTCACGCAAGCAAAAGAATATACTTATATCTAAGAGTCTTTTCTTGCAAAAAAAGTTCATTTTTTCATGAAATTTTATTCGCATGTGACGAAATGGCACTTTTTACAAACTGTATTGACGCTTTCAACATTGCACTGAGTCATGCAGCAAGTTAACCTACCTTCAGATACGCTGATATAAGGAACTTCAGTGAAAAAAATACTGCTTTCATTATTACTGATTTTTAGTGCCATTACTCATAACGGTTATGCTGAGCCATCATCCCCGATTCAAGATAAGCAAATTTTGCTTAAACAGGCGCAAGATGGGCAAATGGAAGCACAATTTAACCTTGCAATGCTTTATCAATCAGAAAATAAACTAAGTGAAGCGGCTAAATGGTACCAACTATCCGCTGAGCAAGGATTCACTAAAGCACAAATTAACCTCGCTTTAATGTATCAACAAGGTAAAGGTGTCAGTAAAAATAATCAGCAAATGCTGTATTGGATGAAAAAAGCTGCTGATGCAGGTGATCCATTAGGCCAACTTAATATGGCTGAATACACATTGGCTGGAATCGATAAACTATTGCCGAAGAATAAACAACAGGCAGAAGAGTGGTTAGTAAAAGCCGCCGCTCAACGCTTTCAACCCGCAGAATTGATGTTAGCTTATTGGTATGAAAAAGGTATTGCCGCCACCGAAGACGCGCAAAAAGCCCAGCAAATATATCTCGCACTCGCTAAACAAAATCAGCCTCAAGCGCTTTATCTACTAGGCTATCAAGCGGCTACAGGTATGTATGATAAAGTTAATTATGCTCAGGCTTATCAATATTTTTCACGTTCTGCTCAGTTAGGTTTTTCACCCGCACAAAATAGTTTAGGCATGCTTTACCTACATGGCCAAGGCATTACTAAAGATGTGCCATCAGCGATCAAATGGCTCACTTTAGCTTCAGAACAAGGTGAAATTTCGGCTCAATTTAATCTTGCTTTGATTTATGCACGCGGCGATGGGGTCAAGGCCGATCAGGCGAAGGCTTGCCATTGGTTTATACGTGCGGCACAACATGGTAGCACTGACGCTCAGTATGCCAGTGGTGCATGTTATCAATATGGCATGGGGGTGACGCAAGATGATCGCAAAGCCTTGTATTGGTACAAGATTGCTGCTGCTCAAGGCAATGAACGGGCAGAGAAAAAAGTATTAATCTTAGAAAACAATCTTAAAAAATAGCGTTTATTGCCTACTGGTTGGATATCAGTAGGCAACGGTTTCTAACCATTTATTTATTGTTAGCGACACGGTAAATACGCTGCGGCCGCCCTACTTTACCGTATTCTATTTCCGCTTCAATTTTATGTTGTGCTAAGCAATATTCTAAGTAGCGACGAGCCGTTGTGCGACTTAGTTTAATTGTATCTGCAATCGTCTCCGCGGTATATTCCGCGTTAGGTTGTGCGAATAGCGAGAGTACTTTTTCCAAAGTCAAAGCATCAATACCGGTTGGCAGCTCTTCTTTGGTTTCGCCTCGCGCATAGGTATTGAACATATCATCAATTTGGCTCTGACTGGTTTTGTTATTTGTTTGCAGCACGGATTTACGTTGAATATAGCGATCTAATGTTTGCCCCAAACGTTCATAGGCGATTGGCTTAACCAAATAATCAAATACACCTAAGCGAATGGCTTCAGATACCGTATCCATATCGCTGGCGGCTGTTGTAAATACAATATCAGCATTGTTTCTTTCTTGAATCAACTCATGTACCAAATCAATTCCTTTACCATCAGGTAAATAGTTATCAAGTAAGATCAGATCAGGCTTCATATATTCAATCATTTTTCTTGCTTGAGCGAGATCACCCGCCACCCAAACCTTATCGCAAGCAGGATAGGATTTAATATACTCACCGTGCATTTCTGCCAGTAGGAGTTCATCTTCCACAATGAGGATTTTTATCTTAATCATTTTGTATCTTCACTTTCGGAATAAAAATTGAGAATAGAGTACCATGTGGTTGATTATCTTCAATAATAATCACACCATTGCACCGTTTTACATACGAGGCAACAAGATATAGGCCGATCCCGTGTCCATCGACAGATTCTGTTTTCGTCGTCATCCCCCTTTCAAGCCATTTTTCTTTCATGTCAGAAGGGAAACCACACCCCTGATCCGCGATTTCAATCACAAACTCGGCACTCTCATCTGAAAGATACAGCTCTATTTGCTTATTACCGCGATTATTTTTCAGAGTAGCTTCAAACGCATTATCGAGAAGATTTCCCAAAATGGCACAAAATTCCGTACTCGTCAGCTGCTGTGGTAATGAATTCAATTGGCAGCCTGGTGTAAACTCCAATTGTAAACCTAACTCCCTCGCCCGATGATATTTACCAAACAGCAATCCTGCCACTTGTTTATCAAAAAATTGCTTACGCAGTGCATCAATTAATTGCTGTTGTGATTCTGATTCACCTTTGATCATCGCCAATGCTTGGTCATACTCTTTCATTTGTAAAAGACCACTTAGCGTTGACATCCAATTAAGGTGCTCATGGCGTAGTGAGCGCAAATTTTCAACATATTGGCGTACTTGTGTCAATTGTGCATTTAAAGACTCGATATCATTTTGGCTACGGAAGCTGATAACCGCCCCCATTAAATGGTTATCATCCTGTAAGGCAATACGGTTAGCAATTACATTTAACCCATTAAATACACAAATCACATCATGCTGTGTCACCGCAATATCATGAACAAAAAAGGTTGCTGGGGTAATTAATTCACTGACGGAACGACCAATTAAATGATTAGGGGGTTCACTCAATGCTAACATTTGGCGGGCGTTATGGTTGATATTAATGATGCGCCCAGTACAGTCAACCGCAATCACCCCTTCAAAAACCGCTTCAAAGATCCCCTTTTGTACGACGACCATTTGCGTAATTTGCTCTGGCTCTAAACCTAACATTTGCCGTTGGATCAAACGGGAAAATGCCCATGACAAAAAAAGTAAAATAACCAGCACACCAAAAAACGTTGCCCCTGTTTGGACAAATAGCTCGCTACGTGAGGTTTCAATGTTCTTGGTTAAATAGCCAATAGAAACCACACCAATGACAGTACCTTGTTCATCAAAGATAGGGGTTTTTGCGCGAACGGCATTACCGATAGAGCCTTCTCCACCAATAAAATAGCTTTCGCCACGCTCTAATGCCCCCGGCTTATTCCATTGCATCTTAAACCCAACTTTATCTTGATTGGGATGGTACAAACGCATTGAGTTTTCATCACCAATCACCACATAGTCGTAATCCGAATCTTGATTAAGTTTATCTGCAATCACTTTTAGCTTTTGAATATCACGAGTTTTAACTGACTGGACGATACTCTCTATTGATGCAATAAGCTTTGCTTGGCTCATGGCCAGTGAACGAATATTCGCCATTAAACGGTTTTCAGCTGTATCGGTGAAATACTTACCTAGGCCCAAAGTCAAAACGATAGAAACCAACAATAAAAGAAGAAAGACTCGAGCAGAAAAGGATATTGATTTGTGTTTTCGAAGCGGAAAATGCAAATATTCTTTTTTCATCAGATACCCTATTACCTACTGAAAAGTAAAAATTTTGTTACATGATAAAACACAGAATACACTGACCATACAGCCAATTGCATCACTAATAAAGTATTTATTAATGATTAAATACATTAAAACCAAGCAATAAACAACTTATTTAATAATTAAAAACATTAAAACCATTAAACAACTACAAACTCCTATTAGAAACATGAAATAGGTCAAAAATATTAATTAGATAATCTTTAATATTAATATTGAAAAAGATAATTAAATAAAAAACTAATGACTCATTTATTAAATTAATACTGAAATTTTTATTTAATTAACTTTAACATTAGTAACAACTTAAAAACATCTCTATATGAGGTGCAGGATACTAATATGTTCGAAAACATCACGTTTAACCATGTGAAACGTCATGAGAACAGGAAACTAGCTGAAATAGCTCAGTTTTTAAAAGAAAATGATTTAGATATTGATTCTAGTATTGACGTTTTTATTACTATTACTCGCAATGATAAATTAATTGCTTGTGGTGGTCTGGCTAAAAATGTCATTAAGTGTGTTGCTATTAGTGATAATGTTCGAGGTGAAGGTTTAGCCTTAAAACTCGCTACTGAGTTGGTCAATCTTGCTTACGAAAATAATACAACTCACTTATTTATTTATACTAAAACACAAAATGAAAGTTTATTTCAGCAATGTGGTTTTCACACACTCGCCACTGTACCCAATATCATGGTACTGATGGAAAATAGCTGTTGTTATTTAAAACGTTATATTAATAGCCTGAAAAAACAACGTCAAGAAGGTAAAAAAATTGGGGCAATCGTTATGAACGCCAACCCATTTACCCTTGGTCACCGTTATTTAATTGAAAAAGCAGCGAAAGAATGTGACTGGTTACATTTGTTTGTGGTTAAGGAAGACACCTCACGTTTCCCTTATAGCGTTCGATTGGAATTAATTGAGGCTGGAACTCAAGGGATTGAGAATTTAACCATACACAAAGGCTCCGAATATATTATCTCTCGGGCTACCTTCCCGTGCTATTTCATCAAAGATAAAGCCGTTGTCGATAATTGTTATACCGAGATCGACATTAAAATTTTCCGCCAATATATCGCTCCTGCTCTTGGTATCACCCACCGCTTTGTCGGTACAGAGCCATTTTGCAAAGTCACCAATCAATATAACGAAGATATGCGTTTTTGGCTGGAAACTCGCTCAGTTAGCTATCCACCGATTGAGCTCGTTGAATTTCCGCGAATGGTCTATGACGGTACGGCTGTTTCAGCCTCACAAGTTCGCAGATTACTCGCTAAAAAAGATCTGGCGGCGATCAAGCCGATTGTCCCCGAAGCAACCTATCTCTATTTAGAAAATATGTTAGCTTCCCGCCCTTCATCGGCTTCTCACCGCGTCGAAAATTCTGAATTAGTTACAGGTGAACTATGAAAATACTCCACGCAGCCGTTGCCGGCACACTTGAATCAAGTGATGTCATGGTACGAATAGAACCTTTAGAAGATACCGAAGAGGTGTCGATCCAAATTAGCAGTAGTGTTGAAAAACAATTTGGAGATGCCATTGAGCACGTCGTGCTTGAGTTAATCGAACAACACGATATTCAAGGCGCTCAAATTATTGTTGATGATAAGGGCGCTTTAGAGTGCGTACTTAGAGCTCGACTTGAAGCATTGCTAGCCAGAGCCTGTGATATCACAGCATTGCCTTGGGAGGACAAATAATGACGCCAGAAAGAAAAACACGCACGCGCAGAAGTATGCTGTTTGTTCCCGGCTCTAATGCGGCAATGCTCAGTAACTCGTTTATTTATAAAGCCGATGCACTAATGTTTGACCTCGAAGATTCGGTTACTTTACGCGAAAAAGATACTGCTCGTCGCTTAGTTTATCATGCGCTACAGCACCCTTTATACCGTGATATTGAAACCGTCGTACGCGTGAATGCGCTTGACTCAGCGTTCGGTGTTGCTGACCTCGAAGCTGTCGTGCGCGGTGGTGCTGATATTGTTCGTTTACCTAAAACCGATACAGCACAAGATGTTATCGATATCGAAAATGAAATTTTACGTATTGAAAAAAGCTGTGGCCGCGAACAAGGTAGCACGGGTTTACTGGCAGCCATAGAATCACCAATGGGTATTACACAAGCGGTAAATATCGCTCACTCATCACAACGACTTATTGGCATCGCTTTAGGTGCCGAGGACTATGTCCGCAATTTGCGCACCGAGCGGTCCCCAGACGGCGTAGAACTCCTCTATGCTCGGTGCGCCATTTTACAAGCTGCACGTTCTGCTGGTATTCAAGCCTTTGATACTGTCTATTCAGATGCAAATAATGAGGAAGGATTCTTAAAAGAAGCCGCCCATATTAAACAGCTTGGTTTTGATGGCAAATCTTTAATTAATCCTCGCCAAATCGAACTGCTTCATAACCTCTACGCCCCGACCCAAAAAGAAGTGGATCACGCACAACGCGTCGTTGATGCGGCAGATGCTGCTGCGCAAGAAGGCCGTGGTGTCGTCTCACTCAATGGGAAAATGGTGGATGGTCCAGTGATTGATAGGGCACGTCTCGTGCTGTCACGCGCTGCATTATCAGGTATTCGGGAAGAGTGAGGCATTGAAAATGACAAATACAACACAGCGTCAGGCGCGCGTATCAGCCTACCTAGATCCAATGACTGAGCAACCACTGCGTCAATTTAAAGATATTGGGAAAGTTCAGCAGCAAGTGCAGAAACCACGTAATCGCAAACTGTGTGAAGATCTGCAAGTTGCCATCCGCCGTTCAGGTCTAAAAGATGGCATGACAATTTCTTTCCATCACGCGTTTCGTGGCGGTGATTTAACCATTAATTTAGTCATGCAAGTGATTGCAGAAATGGGTTTTAGGAACCTTACCTTAGCCTCTAGTTCGCTCAGTGCTTGCCATTCACCACTCGTTGAACATATTCGTCATGGGGTAGTTTGTAAAATTTATACTTCCGGTCTTCGTGGGCCCTTGGCTGAAGCAATATCTCGTGGTGAATTAGCCGAACCAGTACAAATTCACTCACATGGCGGACGAGCTAATCTGATTCATAGCGGTGAACTGAAGATCGATGTCGCTTTCATTGGCGTGCCATCTTGTGATGAATATGGCAACGCGAATGGCTATACCGGCGAAGCCTGCTGTGGCTCGTTAGGTTATGCAAAAATTGATGCCGAAACAGCGCAAAAAGTGGTGATGTTGACCGAAGAGTTACTGCCTTATCCACATAATCCAGCCAGTATCAAACAAGATGAAGTGGATTATATTGTTAAAGTTCAACGTGTAGGCGATGCCGATAAAATTGGGGCTGATGCTACACGGATGACCTCTAACCCTAGAGAACTATTAATTGCCCGAACTGCCGCAGATGTGATTGAAAAATCAGGTTACTTCAAAGAAGGTTTTTCATTGCAAACAGGTACAGGTGGCGCTTCATTGGCAGTAACCCGCTTCTTAGAAGACAAAATGCGTCGTCACAATATTTGTGCAGGGTTTGCCCTCGGTGGCATCACCTCGACGATTGTTGATTTACATGAAAAAGGCTTTATTCGCAAACTGATTGATGTACAGAGTTTTGACCGTGCCGCCGCGATGTCATTAGCTCGCAATCCAAACCACATTGAAATTAGTGCCAATCAATACGCTTGTTTCGACTCAAAAGGTGCGTCTGTCGATATGCTTGATGTGGTGGTATTAAGTGCGCTGGAAATAGATACGCGCTTTAACGTTAACGTATTGACGGGTTCAGATGGCGTGATCCGTGGTGCATCGGGTGGCCACAGTGATACTGCCGTCGCGTCAAAACTATCCATCATTGTTGCACCGTTAGTTCGTGGTCGCATTCCTACCTTAGTGGATGAAGTGATCACTTGTGTTACCCCCGGTTCTAGCGTTGATATTTTAGTGACCGATCATGGCATTGCCGTCAACCCTGCACGTCCAGAATTAAAACAACAATTGGAAACTCAGGGGATCAAAACGGTCTCTATTGATTGGTTACGTGAACGTGCGGAACTGTTAACAGGTAAACCTAATCCGATTGAATTTACAGATAAAGTCGTTGCAGTTGTTCGCTATCGCGATGGCTCTGTCATTGATATCGTCCATCAGGTTAAGGAGTAACACGATGTTTTACCCACTGCCTGATACGATAGAGCAACCTGAAATTTCTTTACTTGAGCTGCTGAATAGCCGTGACAATCGTCAGACTCGACAACAGCAATGGATTGGTCTCCATCAAGTAACCCTGATTTCGTTTACTGTCGTTTTTCCTGGACCTGTCAAAGACAATCATCTTGTTAGGCAAGTCTTTAATCAGGGGTTAAATGCGCTTAAACAGGTTGCTCAATGCAGGCAGTGGGTACTTTTAGCACAACAATCTTTTGCATTTCCAACAGGCCCCGAATGCTTCGTTGCTGTTGATGCCGATGCAATCGCCGTTAAAACCGCCTTAATCGAAGCGGAAGAGTTATCGCCAGTTGGTCGTCTATGGGATTTTGATGTCTTTGATGCTAACGGGCAGCAATACTCGCGCAACACGCTCACTCTTTCACCACGGCGCTGTTTGATTTGTGATAAAGAAGCCAAAGTTTGTGCTCGTGAACGCATTCACCCACTGAATGAAATTATCAATAAAATCGAGGTGCTAGCCAATGCGTCTGTCGATAATTGAACATACATCACAACTGACACTGAATAACGTGCAGTATTACAGTCAACTGGCTTGGCAAGCTATGATGGCTGAGGTCAACTTAACCCCAAAACCAGGCTTAGTTGATAAATACAATACCGGCGCTCATAAAGATATGGCATTAACCGATTTCCATTTGAGCGCAAATGCCATCGCACAGCACTTCCCTGCTTTCTTACATGCAGGCGCACAATACAAAGAATTACCACTTCATCAGTTGCTAAAAATGATACGCCCAATTGGGATCGCCTGTGAACAATCGATGTTCCAAGCAACCAAAGGCGTGAATACACATAAAGGCTCAATTTTTTCATTAGGGTTGATACTCACGGCTATCGGGCGTTTACTGGCGCTCAATAAACCGGTTTCTGCCCCTGCCATTAGTGTGATTGTTTCACACATGTGCCAAGGTATTACCGCTGAGTTAAAGCAGGTTAGTGTTCACCCAACCGCGGGGCAGAAGTTATATCAAATGTTTGGCTTAACGGGAGCCCGAGGTGAAGCAGAAAGTGGTTATCAATTAGTGATCAACCTTTCTCTTCCTTACTATTTAAAACAACTCATTGAAGGTAAACCTCAAGAACTCGCATTATTACAAACATTACTGTTATTAATGGCAAACAATGATGATACCAATGTTGCCAATCGCGGTGGTTTGCAAGGTTTATCATGGCTAAAAAAACAAGCTCAAGATTTACTTAATCATGGAGGATTAACTAAATTAGCCGATTTAAGCAAAATTCAGCAATTTGATAAGGCATGTATTATTAATAATCTGAGCCCTGGAGGCAGCGCAGACTTATTAATTCTGACGTGGTTTTTAGCACGCTTACCTTATTCAACCGGAAACTTAATATCATCTATTAATAATAATTAAGTATTAACTCACACAGGAAAATTTAATTATCCAAACATCTTTATTACGTTAACGAATTTATAACCTATTAAGAATAAAAATATTAACTAATTAAACATATTCAAGAAACAGTTATATAAAAAATACGTTAATTAACAAATTCACAATATTAAAGTTCATTCAATTTAATATTAATTAAATTTAGTATTAATTAAGGAAATGGCCTATGCAAAAAGATAAAATATGGAAGCTATTACTTCTAATAGCCATCCCCATAATCATCTCGCTTATACCCACACCAGAGGGATTACCCCATATTGCTTGGTTGCTATTTGGTTTGTATTTATCAGCCATTATCGGGTTAGTTTTAAAACCCTATTCTGAGCCAGTAATATTACTTGCCACTATTGCCGCCAGTGCTGCCGTTATTGGTATCACGGGGACAAAAGATGTCAAAGTGGGTGAAGTGTTAAATGGTTATGCTTCAGGTACCACGTGGTTGGTTTTCGCTGCGTTTACACTCAGTGCTGCTTTTGTCATAACAGGACTAGGTAAACGACTCTCTTATATTTTGATTGGAAAACTCGGCGGCACAACATTAGGACTCGGTTATGTCACCGCAATTCTTGACCTGATCATCGCGCCTGCAACCCCTTCAAACACAGCTCGCGCAGGGGGAATTGTCTTTCCGATTATTAACAGTGTTGCTGTGGCGCTTGGCTCCGATCCTGAAAAAAGCCCACGCAAAGCAGGGCATTATCTGTTAGTAAACGTGTACATGGTGACAAAAACCACCAGCTATATGTTCTTAACCGCGATGGCACCCAATGCATTAGCCTTAGCCATGATGACCGACATTATGGGGATCCATTTAAGTTGGGGCGGATGGGCACTAGCCGCCGCCGTTCCTGGCTTAATTATGTTGGTTTTAACACCACTGATTATCTACAAACTTTATCCACCTGAATTAAAGAAAGTGAATAATAAAGAGATTGCGGCTAAAGGATTAGAAGATTTAGGCCCAATGACAGTAAGAGAGAAGTTACTGGCTATTATCTTTGTATTAGCTTTAGCAGGATGGATTTTTGCCGGGCAAATTGGTGTCACTGCCTCTACCGTTGCAATATGTGTTATGGCTTTAACATTAATTCTAGGCGTAGTAACTTGGGATGATGTGCTAAAAAATAAAGGTGGATGGAATACCTTGATTTGGTACGGCGGTATCATCGGTATGTCTGGCGTACTCACAAAAGCAGGTTTCTTTAAATGGTTAGCTGATGTCATGGGGCAACACCTCTCCTTTGGTGATCAAACCATGTTAGCTTTCTTCGTCATTATGTTTATTAGTGTGGCAATACGTTACTTATTTGCTTCCGGTGGCGCTTATGTCGCCGCAATGGTACCTGTTTTTGCAACTGTTGGTATGGTCGCTGGTGCACCACCAATGTTATTAGCACTGGGCTTACTATTTTCCAACGCATACGGCGGCAGCTTAACCCATTACGGAGGCGCGGCAGCTCCTATCGTTTTTGGTGCTGGCTACAACGATATACGTTCATGGTGGATCATAGGTGGTATTGTCGCATTCTTAAGTTTATTGGTTCATATGACGATTGGTTTAGGCTGGTGGGAAATATTAATCAGTTCAGGCTTAATTTAAAAAATAATTAAAACGAAATAAGGGATCCAATTAATGATTGGATTCCTTTCATTGCAAATTAATTAATGAGCAATACTTTAATAGGAAAGCATATGAAAAAAATACCTTGTATGTTGATGCGCGGTGGCACATCGAAAGGCGTATTTTTATTAGCAGATGACTTACCCCAAAATATTCAAGAGCGTGATGAATTAATCTTAGCTATTATGGGTTCAGGACACGCTTTACAAATCGATGGTATCGGTGGTGGTAGCCCACAAACCAGCAAAGTTGCCATTATTAGCCGCTCCCCTCACCCTGATGCCGATATTGATTACCTTTTTGCTCAAGTTTCTATCACTGATCGTATTGTCGATACCGCACCCAATTGCGGTAATATTTTATGTGCTGTCGGTTCTTATGCGATTGAAAAAGGTTTAATGCCCATTACTGGTGAAACAACTGTAGTACGTATTCGCAACATCAATACTGATACTTTTGTTAACTCCACAATACAAACACCAAATGGGCAAGTACGCTATGAGGGGGATACTACAATTGCGAGTGTTCCTGGCCATGCAGCACCTATTTCGCTTACCTTTCTAAATGCATGTGGTACAAAAACCGGCAAATTACTGCCAACAGGGCGTGCCATTGATATATTTGATGGGGTAGAAGTGAGCTGTATTGATATGGCAATGCCAGTTGTCTTGATTGATGCTCCGCAATTAAATAAAACCGGTTATGAAACCGCAGCTCAGCTTGAATCAGATAAAGAATTTATGCAGCGCTTGGAAAGTATTCGTTGCCAAGCAGGGCTCGCAATGGGATTGGGCGATGTCAGCCAAAAAGTGATCCCCAAACCGGTATTGGTTTCCCCAGCCATTCATGGTGGGACTGTGAATGTGCGCTATTTTATGCCACATAAATGCCACGGTGCATTGGCGGTGACGGGGGCCATTGCTATTGCAACTGGCACACTCATCAATAACTCAGTAGTCAAACGTTATCTCACTAAACATGTTGATATGCAGCATATTTCGATTGAGCACCTCAGTGGTAATTTTGATGTCTCATTGAGCCAGCAAGGTGAGTTTCCTTTAGGGTTACAAGCCTCGATTATACGCACTGCTAGAAAACTATTTTCTGGAGATGTGTATGTTCCTTGATACCGCATATTGGCTTGCACAAATCCATGACGCCGACTAATTAGACGTCATGACGTTGTTGACGAAGCGGGATAAACGCGTTTTTTCCCGCTTCGTGTTATTAGAATTGAAATTCACCATTAATGAAATAAGAAACTTGGTGTGCCTCATCTGGGGTTGGCAACTCTAATTTGTTTGCCATCCGTTCCATCACATTTTCAGGTACCGCGTATTTACGTTGGCGATTCTGTTGTTGCCACTGTTTATACGGGACTTCCAAATAAATTAAATGTATTTTGGCTTGATAGCGAGCAAACAAGCTGATCATACTTTCTCTTAAAGAAGCGCTGAGCGATGTGGCATTCCAAATAAAATCCGTTTTTGCGCGTAATCGTACTTTAGCTTGCTCTTTTGCATACTGAGCGACCCAACCTTGAGCATTTCTATCTGCTGGGCTGATTTTATGCTCTCTGCGGATCTCATCAAGGCAAATCACCTCTCTATGTGGATAGTACTGAGCAATAAAATGATCTTTCCCCATCCCCGGTAGGCCACATAGCATAATCACTTCGCTGCCAAACTCTTCAAATGGTTGATAGTCAGGTGAACCACGCTGTTGATGAAAATAATGAAAGCGACCTGCCATTGATGCAAACGCCTTTGGCTGTTCCCAACAACCTTGCTCACGACAAAACAGCTCAAACAGTTCAATACGTGATAGCAGTTCAGCCTGATCAGCGCAAATACGTCCTAATACATCCGCTTTTGCTAATAGGCAAAGCAACGGCATTGCCACACGTAATGAAGCAGCAAATAAAGCACGTTCAGGATCTGCCTTTTCCATAACCCATAATGGCAAACCGTGGTATCTGACCAATCCGGCTATCTGTTCACGGATAACAAAAGGAGTCTCCACCTCGCGAAATAGGATATGGCGAACCGATAGTTCACCTTTTTTCGCATGACCCGGTGAACGAATTCGCCCATCTTGTTCACGCGTTGTCGAACGCTTTTCCACATCATGTAATAACGCTGCCGCCCAAACAATATTTTGCTGCAATGCCGGTAGCTGCTGATATTCAGGTAAACTTTCTAAGGCATTTAACACCATTTGGGTATGTGTCGCCACATCACCTTCGGCATGGTGCTGTTGATCCTGTGGAACACCTCGCATATCACGCACAAAATCAAACCGTTCTTCTAACTGTGACCATTCACGTGTATCGCTGAGTTGCCAATTCATGACTGCCCTCCTTGGTACTCAAAGGCTAATTTTGCTCGCTGCCAATGGCGTTTCCAGTGAATATCCGTTTTAACATGATTTTTACGGACATATTTAAAAACATGGCACTTAAAGTCATCAAGACTAAAACGTTGGCTATCACGCGTAACAATCCCTTCCATACTACAAGGTTGTTGGCTATGAGTATCATAGGCAATAAATTGACTATCTTGCTCTGCCGCCGTGATCAGCTGCTGAGTATAGACTTGTGAGTCGAGCTGCTTATCAATATTCAGCGATAATTCAGGTACTGTTGGGAAATCAAACAGTGAGGCATAAAATTTGACCTCCTCCCAACTTAACCAGTAATTACCCTGCCTGACCGCAAATACATAGAAATACTCTTCAATATGTTGGTATTCAATAGAATGTACGGCATAAAGATTTTCACCAAACAGCTCAATATCGCCTAAATCATTTTTAATGAGCTGCCAACGTTGACGGATCTGCTGACTCCATGCTGATTGAGTCGGTGCTGCATGAGAGCGTGCAAATACACCGTGCCGATTCAAGCAATTATTTTCACCATCGAGTTTTTCAGTATGTACCAGTTGTTCAATGTTCTGGATGTGCGACCACCAATCGCGATTAATACGATCATCACTGGTGGTGCCGGGGGAGAACGGATAGTGATACGTTCTACCATACTTTCTTGATTGCATATTCATCATGCTTTCTCTACAGAAATAGAAAAAATAACAAATCTTTTAGCCAGATTTGCCTCTGTGTTGTTTGAGAAATCAAGAGTAGGTATTACATATTTTTTCCGCGAAACGGCCTCATGTTAGGGAAAATGGATTAAAACGAGGAGATCTTAACTTAATTGTCAAGCCTGAAGCTATCAATTTAATCTGAATCTATACGCGTTACACTTTAAGTGGCCACGCATTATATTGAGATATAGTGGTTATGTTCACGCACGCAGCCACATGCTGAAGTAGGCTCCTAGCCTCTCATCAACTTGTCATCTCGCTGGATCTCACATTATTTAGAGCATATAAATGAAAAACCGCAGCGTTATCACTGCGGTCTCAACGAATTAAATAAAGGAGATTAAATTAATATAGGCCAAGTAATGCACCAATACCTAATGTAAAGAAGCTAAATAACCAAATCCATCCAAACGAATAACGTAAATGGCGTCCCATATCGATCCCAGCCAGCCCCATCGCTAACCATGCAGCAGGAGAGAATGGGCTAACAAAGGTTCCTGCATTGTTACCAATCGCCATCGCATAAACCACTGCGGATGGGTCGACGCCAGCTGTTTCAGCTATTTGTTGAATAATAGGGAGTAAAGCGAAATAGTATGCATCTGTACTGGTGAAAATATCCATTGGTACACCGAGGATCCCCACGAAAATATGAATTTTCGACACCCACTCGGTTGGTAAGATAGCGGTTAAATCTTCAGCGATTGATTTTAACATGCCACCATCAGATAAAATTCCAAGGAAAGCCCCTGCGGCCAATATAATCGCGACCATACCCAGCGCTTGTGGCGCATGTTGAGACAAGACTTTCATTTGGTCTTTTGGATTCGGGAAGTTCACCAATAAGGCTATCGACAACGCAATCATAAATACATAAGGCGCTGATAATAAACCAAAGGCCAAACAAATAATTGAGGCAATAATCAATCCACCATTAATCCATGGTTTTTGCGGTTTATTAATTTGTTGCTCCACATCTGAGAATTGCTCATTTGCAGGTAACAATGAGTCCGCTAAATAAGGTGTTGTGCCCTTTTGTGCCGCGGCTGCAATACGACGTTTTTCACGTACCCCCATTAATGCGGCGAAAATAGCAGCTCCAACCATACCAATAATCTGTACAGGGATCAGACCTTGCCATAAAGTTGATGCGTCAATGCCTGTCACTGCTGATGCACGACCGAGTGGTCCTCCCCATGGAACCATGTTCATGATCCCCATACTGGTACACATGAGTAGCAACATCAAATAAGGGCTCATGCCTAATTGACGATAAAGTGGCAGTAATGCAGGAATAATAATTAAAAAGGTAGCAGCACCAGAACCATCTAAGTGTACAACACCCGCAATTAACGTAGTCATCACACAGACGATGATCACATTGCCACGAGTCATTTTGACCATCAAACGAATAATCGGGTCAAAAATATGTAAGTCTTTCATTAAGCTAAAAAATAGAATGGCAAACAAAAACATCGCTGCCACTTTGGAGACTTTATTGATACCACTTTCGAAAAAAGTAGAAATTTCAGGTATTGAGTAACCTGCGATTAGGGCACCAATAAAAGGAATACACGACATTGCAATGATTGGGCTAACTTTTCCCATCATCAGTAAGGTCACAATAGAAAGAATGATCAAGATACCAATAATCGTAAGCACATTGAGTTCCTTATTAGAATTATTTTTTCAGGTGAATAATGAAACGCTAAAATATTTATCTGAATATTATTTATCTTTGATTAAATAGGATTCGTTTTTAGACCTTATATAAAGCGACCTAAATTTAGCAAGTACGAATATATTTTTTTGCGAGGAAAACATCCGCAAATCAGTAACTAAAATCGCTATTTAAAATAAAAACACAGGTTAAAACTCTTTTAACACCATTAAAACCATTAGCGCAAATTAAGACCAAAGCAATTTGTGTTTTATTTGTTTAATCACTAACTTAGCGATTATATGGGAATATTTATTTGCAATTATTAAGCGATTTTATCTTTTCTACTTTTTTTTGATATTTCATCCCTTAAATTAATTGGTAGCGGCAGAAATTTATACTTTTTTGCTTAGCACTCAAATTTTTACTTCCCTGCTTGCATTCTGTTGTGGCTCCACGGTAAAAAATTTAATAGCAAAATCACATCTATCGCACAGCATCATGATGTATTTATTTGTATTCTTTTAAGATCTGTTTGATTAAGGTTATTAATTAAGGAATACAATAATGAGCTTCCTATTTTCACCTTCCTCTTTGGGGCAAATCTCTTTAAACAATAGGATTATTGTTCCACCAATGTGCCAATACTCAGCTATTGATGGCATGCCAACTGCGTGGCATAACGCACATTATATGAATTTAGCGCTTTCAGGTGCGGCTCTAGTTATTGTTGAAGCGAGTGCGATAACACCTGTCGGACGGATCACCTACCAAGATTTAGGTATCTGGAATGATGAACAAGCTAATGCGCTGAAAAAAATGCTAAACGACATTAGGCAATTTGCCGATGCACGTCTTGGTATTCAAATTGCTCATGCAGGTAGAAAGGCATCCACTGATTTACCTTGGGTCGGTGGTAAAAGTTTATCCAGTACAGAGCCACATGGCTGGCAAACTGTATCAGCCTCAAATATAGCATTTGGGCAATCTTATCCACCTTGCGAATTAAGCCAAGCGCAAATCGCGGAAACGGTACAACAATTTGTTGATGCCGCTAAGCGCGCGGAATATGCAGGATTTGATGTCATTGAAATTCACGCTGCACACGGTTATTTATTGCATCAATTTCTCTCACCTTTATCCAATCAACGACAAGATGAATATGGCGGTAGTTTTGAAAATCGCAGCCGATTGCTGATCGAAGTGTTCCGTGCAGTTCGCCAAGCAGTTACCTCTGAAATCGCGGTGGGTATTCGTATTTCAGCAACAGACTGGGTTGATGGCGGTTGGGATTTACCTGAAGCAATTGAATTAACTGAACAGCTTGAAGAGCTCGGTTGCGATTACATGCATGTGTCATCAGGTGGGTTATCAGATAAACAGCAGATCCCAGTTGGTCCAAACTATCAAGTTCCCTTTGCACAAGCAATCAATGAACATACCATGATGCCCGTTATTGCCGTGGGTTTGATCACTGAGCCAGCTCAAGCAGAGGCGATTATTGCAACGGGGCAAGCAGATTTTATCGCGATAGGTAGAGGGATGCTGTATGACCCACGCTGGCCATGGCATGCTGCGGCACAATTATCTGAAAACATTCGCGTCGCACCACAGTATTTACGCAGTGCACCACATCAATTTAAATCGTTATACTCAAAATAATTCATAATTAGAGATATTCTAAGCAACAATTGAATAAAATATGGGCGAAATTATCAGTATTCAATGAAAAATATTGTAACTGAAAAGATGGCAAATATATTTAAATAAATAAAAAACCACAACACATTATTTGGACTGATGTTGTGGTTTTCATTGCGGTTAAATTAACGGTCGTTCTTAGTACATTGATTGACGAATTCAATCATTGATTTCTGAAAATCAGGCTCCGCTGTTGCAGATTTGGCTAATTCACCTTCAATACGTTTAAATTCTTTTAAACCGTATTTTTCTATTGTTTTATCGTATGCGCAACCACAAATTGCACTAATTGCATCCGCAGTTTCACCCGCTGGGCTACCTGATGCCTTAACACAGTCGCTTACAAAACTTGCTTTATACTCAGCAATTTCAGCTTTATCATCTGAACATGCCGCCAATAACGTCATCACACCAGCCATACCCAAAACTAAAGCGATCTTTTTCATTCTAAGCCTATTATCTATTTGGATTGTATTGATATTAATCTTATTTAGATTAATCCCCCACACCGTTCTTATGTAAATAATCATAGCTGCTTTAATATAAAAAATCTCTATCATAAGTAACGTTTTAATAAAAATCTTAATTGGATAAGGCGCGGAAAGAGCGCCAGCGATAATAAAATAATGCGCTTAAAATAAGCACACAGCCGATAATTTGGATCGCAGGCATCCTTTCGTGATACCAAAAAGCTGCAACAAACACCGTCATCACTGGCTCTAAAATCATAATAATGGCTGCGTTGGCTGCTGTTGTATTTTTTTGCCCCACTAATTGCAATATAAAACGCAAACTGGTAGCAATGATCGCGCTAGCGGCAAACCACGCTAATGTCGATGCTGAAATCGTTGTTGGCCATTGTTCCAATAATAAGGATAACACCAAACCAATAACGCCTGTGCAAGCCAATTGAATCGCTGTTAATGGCAATACTGGCAAGCTGCGTGCATATAGGCTGGTATAACAAAAATAGATAGCCTGAACGATTGCCGCGGCTAAAAACCACAGTTGGCTGCTTTTAAACTGGATTTGTCCTTTAAATAACGTCAAACAAGCGAGTCCGAGTACCGCGATAGGCAGAGCTTGCCAAAAATAGCGTGAGGGACGAATTTTTAAAATAATCCATCCAACTAAAGGGACAAATAACATTGCCAAGCTCATGATAAATGCTCCCTCGCCAATAGAATCTGTCGTCGCAACAGCGTATATCCATAGTGCGAGGTTTAGCGCCATCCAACCACCGGTCATTAAAGCGCTAGGCAGTTGTCGTAAGCGAAATTGATTACGCTTGCCACCACAGAATGGCAATAAGATGATTGCAGCCAATAAGAAACGACTGCCGAGAAAAGCAAATATGGGCATTCCCTGCACTGCCTCTCGTGAAAAAACCCATCCCCACGCGGCAATAAATGTGGTTAAGACTAAAAATAATTCAGCTTTTCTTTGGGAATGCATTGGCATTGATACCAGTTAATACGATGTGTTAGCGATAATCATACTAACTATCGGCTAAATGCCAATGGATATTTTATCGTCGCTCGCGAATTCGCTCTCTAAATATGACGTTCACAGCTCAAATTCTTCCTCTTAAATACGGCTGACACGGTCTATTGTCTGTTTGACTAAAACATTTTCATTTTTCGACTCATTAAATGAGGAAATCTTGTAACAGATTGGTCAATTTTTCTCATTCTGCCGAGTGAGATAATAGCCATATAGTAAAACACATAAATCAAGGTGGACATGATGAACTGTACACACAAAGATTCGCTCAGCCAGTTTGAATTAATTAAAAATACCAAAAATGCCATCCGTGCGCGTAAATATGCTCATCCAGACGAAATCAATTTATTATGGAAGAATTCATCAAAAGCGAGTTGGCTGCAAATAATGCTGATTGCTTGTGTTGGCAGTTTTCTATTGATCCTGTTAATAAGCTAGGCGATTTAAAATATAAAACCCAGATGGCTATTGCTATCTGGGTTTTATGGGCTAATTAATCACCAATAACCGAGGAATTTCCACCAAATACTACCTAAACCTATCCAAATAATTAGGTTAACAACGCTCATCACAAATCCCGCTTTCCACCACTCCCCTAAAGTCGCATAACCAGACCCAAAGATAATCGGTGCCGTACCTGTTCCGTAATGCGTTAATGACATCATCAGTGATGATGAGAATGCTAATGTTAAACCTAACAACATAGGTGGCGCACCTAACGCCAAGCCTGCTGCAAAAAATGCCCCAAACATAGCCGTAATATGTGCGGTGGTACTAGCGAAGAAATAATGTGAGTAGACATAAATTAGCACTAAAATAAGTGCTCCCCAAACCCAGCTAAGCCCCATATTATCAATCGAAGTGCCCACTGAGAGCGACATCCATTTAATTAAGCCGAGTTTGCCTAAAAAACTTGCCATCATCACTAACGCAGCAAACCATACAACCGTATCCCACGCACCTTTATTTTTTAGCACATCATCCCAATTAATCACCCCTGTGGCCAATAAGATCCCAAGACCAATAAATGCCGCAGTCGTCGCGTTAATAGTATAACTAGAGCCAAATAGCATCGCAGGTACTCCTGCCCACATTAATAGCAATAACAGGAAGACGCCTAACGTGATCACTTCAGGTAATGAAATTGGCCCTAACTGCTGTAAACGTTCTCTGGCGAAATTTGGCGCATCTGGCGTTGAAGTTATTTCGGGCTTATACATGAAATAAATCACCAGCGGCATCAGTATCAGTGAAACCAGAGCTGGAGCAAAAGCAGCAATCGCCCACATTGACCAAGTCAATTCATGTGTGCCCCCCGCTTCACTGACGATCAGACTCACAATAAGCGGGTTTGGTGCTGTTGCAGTAATGAACATCGCAGAAGTAATTGGGTTAATATTATAGTTAACCAAAGAAAGATAACGGCCTATTTTTCCTGCGGTGCCATCATCGGCTTTAGAGCCAAAACTATCGGCAATTGAACGCATTATGGGGTGAATGATCCCCCCACCACGTGCAGTATTGCTCGGGGTAACAGGAGCAAGCACTGTTTCTGCAATGGCTAATGAATAAGCGATCCCGAGTGTTTTTTTACCAAATAAAGATATCACATAATAACCAATTCGAGCCCCTAATCCGGTCTTATTTAAACTCATTGAGACCATGATAGAAATACCAATCAGCCAAATAAGATCATTTGAAAAACCACTTAATGCATCTGCAATTGCCGCTTTCGTCGAATTAGGGTTAGTCACCCCCGTCACGGCGACTAATGCAATAGCAATGATAGAAACACCACCAATAGGAAGTGCCTTACCAATAATCGCCGCAATAGTTCCAACAAAGAGCGCCAATAAATGCCAAGCATCAGGATTAACACCTTCGGGAACAGGGATCACGAACCAAATAATGAGGGTAATAGCAACAGCAATCAATGTAGGTATCGGTTTTAACGGGGTCAGTTTATTCATGTCAGGCATCCATACACGTTTTAAGATGGAAACAAAAAACTGTACTCTAAATAATTCGCAGTTCAGCTAGGCAGTAAATAAATCATGAACAACATACCTTAATGTAAAACGCTGTAGCTGGAAGAATAACGAGTACTAATAATATATTTTTATCTTTACAGTTATGTTAGCTAAATATCGTTGAAAGACTTTGATCGTTATCATTGAGTTATACATCTTTACATATAAAAAACGACTTTAATTTAGTAACAAAAGGTAATTAATCAATTCAACAAACATTCTTAAAAATTTAACTAACAGGTATCATTTCATTTACCTTGTTATTATTAAAATAATAAACACATCAATTTATAATCAAAAAAACACCACTTCACTCGGTGAATGGGTAAATAAGTGAAAAATCTAATTTATTTTCCAGAACCATCACTTTTTGGCGTATGCAATATACAAAAAAACTTAGATAATTTATATTACAGCTAGTAAAAATGAAGGCTGAATCGAATTATTCATTTTCTATCTTATTACTCACTACAAGCGACTAAATTATGACCTTCACACTTCACGAATAATAATGTACAAATAATAAACTCACCTTCGCTTAATCATTAACGACAATCACCTTAAAATTCTCTCTAAACGTCAGGTATCAAACTATTTTCCCCTGCATTACAATTAGCAATTGATTAATCTTCATACACAGTATGGCTATTTAATCTACCTTTAACCATGGATGCACACTAAATAAAGCAATTATTCTGAGGGAATTTAAATGACTAAAAATGATGTCAGCTACAAAAATGAACTACAACCTTGTATTATTTTATGCACGACAAACAGCCAAAGTAATGCGATAAAAATTGCTCAATTGTTATTAGATAAACACTTAGCAGCCTGCGTGTCACTGCTTCCTGAGCTAACGTCACTTTATCGATGGGAGGATGGGATAGCCCAAGACAAAGAAATTATGTTATTCATCAAATCTACCTACAAAAACCAATCTAAATTATTTGCGACAATCAAAGAAATTCACCCTTATGAAACACCTGAACTGATTTGTCTGGATTTAGATCAAGTAGATGGCAGCTATTTAGAATGGTTAATAAAATCGGTTAAGTGAACCTAGATAGTGAGCAAGCTCCCAATATTTTATCTTACCTAAGTGCTAGTGTACTGGTCTGCTCTGGTAGGTAAAAAATAAATGTTATACAGATGTTCTCGTTTTCGATTTATTTGCCCTCTTTTATAGAGGGCTTTTTTCGTAAACTCATCAGATTTGGCGTGTTTCGGCATCACCAGCAACATAATAATCTGCTTGGCTTGTGGGAAGAGGCGCCCGTCCACGGATTTTATCCGCTATTTTTTCTGCGATCATAATGGTTGTTGCATTCAAATTGCCTGTAATAATCAACGGCATAATCGATGCATCAATTACCCTTAAATTTTCAAGGCCATGCACTTTGCCTGCACCATCAACAACCGCCATCTCATCATTTCCCATTTTACACGTCCCACAAGGGTGAAATGCGGTTTCTGCGCGCTCACGCACAAAAGCATCCAATTCCTCATCCGTTTGAACGTACTTACCAGGACTAATTTCTTCACCTCGATAAGGTGCTAATGCAGGCTGAGACATAATTTCACGCGTGATACGAATTGCTGCACGAAACTCCTCCCAATCCTGTTCACATGACATGTAATTAAACAAGATACTTGGATGTTGATAAGGATCCGTTGATTTTAACCTTACACGTCCACGACTAGGGGAGCGCATGGAGCCAACATGAGCTTGAAAACCATGTACGTTAACGGCATTACTGCCATTGTAGTTGATTGCGACTGGCAAGAAATGGAATTGAATATTTGGCCAAGCAAACTTTTTGCTCGTACGAATAAAACCGCCAGCTTCAAACTGATTACTCGCCCCTATACCAGTGCCTTTAAATAACCATTCTGCCCCAATACCGGGTTGGTTATACCATTTTAATGCAGGGTATAGCGATACGGGTTGCGTACATTCATATTGCAAATACATCTCCAAGTGATCCTGTAAATTTTCGCCAACACCAGGAAGCGAATGTACGATAGGGATATTGAACTGTTTTAGAACCTCTTCAGGCCCCACACCAGAACGCTGTAATATCTGTGGTGAAGCAATCGCACCAGCGCATAATAACACCTCTTTACGCGCCTTAACTTGAACCGCGTTTTTACTGTTTCCTTGATAAAAACGCACCCCCGTCGCTTTTTTCGACTCAAACTCAATCAAATCAGTGGTCGCATGGGTGATAATAGTTAAGTTTTTACGTGCCTTAGCCTGATCAAGATAGCCTCTCGCAGTACTAGAACGACGGCCTTTCGGGGTAACCGTTCTATCCATCGGGCCGAAACCCTCTTGTTGGTAACCATTAAGATCATCGGTTCTCGGATAACCCGCCTGTACACCAGCCTCAACCATCGCATGAAATAACACATTGTTACCTTGCTTTGGCGTCGTCACACTGACGGGGCCATCACCGCCATGATAGCTATTTTCACCGATATCTCGCGTTTCCGCTTTACGGAAATACGGTAAGCAATTGAGATAGTTCCAATCCTCTAACCCAGGCGCCTTAGCCCATTCATCGAAATCTAATGCATTACCACGGATATAACACATACCGTTGATTAACGAAGAGCCGCCTAACCCCTTGCCTCGGCCGCATTCCATACGGCGGTTATTCATGTGAGGTTCAGGCTCCGTTTCATAAGCCCAGTTATAACGGCGACCCTGTAACGGATATGCTAATGCCGCCGGCATTTGAGTGCGAAAATCGAACCTATAGTCCGGTCCTCCAGCTTCAAGGAGCAGCACAGTAACATCAGGATCTTCTGTCAGGCGAGTAGCGAGAACGTTACCGGCTGAACCAGCACCGATAATAATGTAATCATAGACCATTGTTATCTCCTCTGTTTCAGTCAAATTAAAAATAAGTGATTAAAATACGGATGAAAATTCCTCGAGCTCAACTTGAATGGATTTGATTTGAGTGTAATTTTGTAATGTGACTAAGCCATTTTCACGCCCAACCCCTGAGTGCTTGTAACCGCCAACAGGCATTTGAGCCGGTGATTCGCCCCATGTATTAACCCAACAAATACCCGCTTCCAATTGATGAATGACTCGGTGAGCACGTGATATATCACGGGTAACCACCCCTGCTGCTAGTCCATATAATGTATTATTCGCTCGCTCAATCACTTCATCTTCCGATTGATAACTGAGAATGCTCATCACAGGGCCAAAAATTTCCTCTTGGGCGATCCGCATATCATCTGTACAGTTGGTAAAGACAGTAGGCAATATGTAAGCTCCCTGAGCAAACTCATCTTCAATGAAACGTTCCCCCCCACACAGTAATGTAGCGCCTTGCTGTTTACCTATCTCAATGTAGCGCAAGACATTTTCCATATGAGAGAAACTGACAAGTGGTCCAAAATTGGTATCAGGATCAACCGGCGAACCAATTCGAATACGCCCTACACGTTGTTGGATTTTAGCTTCAAATTTCTGTTTTAATGCTTCAGGCACAAACACT
Organism: Providencia sp. PROV236; assembly: GCF_033676985.1. Taxonomy (NCBI): domain Bacteria; kingdom Pseudomonadati; phylum Pseudomonadota; class Gammaproteobacteria; order Enterobacterales; family Morganellaceae; genus Providencia; species Providencia sp. PROV236. The sequence goes on from NZ_CP096297.1 coordinate 2,840,312, forward strand.
CGCGTCCCATTAGTACAGACTTGCCCTGAGCTGTAAAAATTAGCCATCATGGCAATATCTGCGGCGATATCGAGATCGGCATCATCAAAAATGATCAAGGGTGATTTACCACCTAGCTCCATTGTCACTTCTTTAAGTGTCGAGCCAGATGCATTTGCCATGACTTTTTTGCCTGTCGCAACACCACCTGTAAACGAAACCTTAGCGATACCTGAATGTTCTGATAGCCATTGCCCAATTTCGGCGCCACCAGTAACAACATTAAATACGCCAGCGGGTAGGCCTGCTTCGGTATAAATTTCAGCTAATTTAAGTGCAGTTAATGAGGTGACCTCACTGGGTTTGAACACCATTGCATTACCAGCAGCTAAGGCGGGAGCCGATTTCCACAGAGCAATTTGAATAGGGTAATTCCATGCGCCAATCGCAGCAACAACCCCCAGTGGTTCACGGCGTGTATAAACGAATGAGCTATCACGCAAAGGTATCTGCTCCCCTTCTAAAGCGGGGATCAGACCTGCGTAATACTCCAACACATCTGCACCTGTTACAATGTCGACATAACGGGTTTCTGATATCGGTTTACCTGTATCCAATGTTTCAAGTTGAGCGAGTTCTTCGTTACGTTCACGCAATAAATCAACGGCTCGACGCAAAATACGTGAACGTTCCATTGCCGTCATTGCCGCCCAAATTTTTTGCCCTTGATGAGCACTTTCCACCGCCCAATTAATATCTTCATGGCTAGCTGATTGTAAACGTGCGATCACTTCACCATTTGCTGGGTTAATTGCATCAAACTGCTCACACTCAGGTTGTGAACTATCCACATATCCACCGTGGATATAGAGTTTATGTAATTGGGATTGGTGCATAATATCTCCTTCGATTAAAGCTAAGGCTTAGCTCTGACCATGTCGTTCAAATTGCATATCGATGTATTCGTTGGTAATGGTTAATGCATCCTGTAGTGGAAATGTTTCGTTGCTTAACGCGCTACGTAACCAAATCCCATCAATCAACGCTGCTAGGCCTTTTGCAGCCATACGTGCCGATTGCTTATCCAGCACACGCGCAAACTCATAACTTAAGTTTGAATATAACCGTCTATCATTGACCTGTTGTAAGCGATTTAAATTGCGTTGATGCATACTGCTTGCCCAAAACGCTAACCATGTTTTCATTGCCGCTTCACTGATCTGTGAAGGATCAAAGTTACCTTCCACAATAGCTTGAATGCGTTGCTTAGGCTCGGCATGGCTCAACATCCTTAAACGCATTGCAACAGCAAAACCGAGCTGGTACTGAATATGGCGCATTGTGGCCTCTAATAAACCATTTTTATCGCGGAAGTAATGGCTAATAATTCCTGTTGATACTCCCGCTTTGCGAGCAATTAATGCGATGCTAGCTTCCTGCATTCCAACCTCATTAATCACTTCAAGTGTGGCTTGAATTAGCTGCTGCTTACGTATCGATTGCATTCCTATCTTCGGCATGATCTCTAAACCTAAAAAATACAGTGAACACTATTATTAAACTTTTTTTTAATTGAACATTCAATCAATATTAACTATATTTTATCACAAAGATTTTACAAACGTAAGGAGAGGATAGCCGTGAAAATTTGAATCTTTGCTAAAAATTCAAACAGTTAGTAAAGAATGCAACTTTTAACTTTTAAACAAATAAAATTGTGGAACTGCCGATGACAACTCAAAACAGTCCAAAAAATCAGCAGAAAGACAAACTGAATTCTGTGGTTTTTTTCTATTCCGCTGGGTTAATCCTAGCGTTTTCATTTTTCACCATACTCATGACCGAAACCGCCAATCAATGGATCGTTGCCACGCTAGGCTGGGTATCCAAAACATTTGGTTGGTATTATTTATTAGCAGCAACCTTGTATATCGTGTTTGTGATTTTTATCGCCACCTCACGGTTTGGTAATATCAAGTTAGGGCCCGAGCAATCTAAGCCTGAATTCAGTGTGCTCAGTTGGTCTGCAATGTTATTTGCAGCAGGGATCGGTATTGACCTGATGTTCTTCTCTGTAGCAGAGCCTGTGACACAGTATATGCTACCGCCAACTGGCGAAGGGCAAACATTAGAAGCAGCCCGTCAGTCGATGGTGTGGACCCTATTCCACTATGGCCTGACGGGCTGGTCTATGTACGCATTGATGGGGATCGCTCTGGGGTATTTTAGTTATCGATATAATTTACCTTTAACCATTCGCTCCGCGCTATATCCTATATTTGGTAAACGAATTTACGGGCCAATTGGCCACACCGTCGATATTGCCGCCGTTATTGGTACCATCTTTGGAATTGCAACCACATTAGGCATCGGTGTTGTACAGCTTAACTATGGGTTGAAAGTCCTATTCGATATCCCACAGGGGCTGGCCGCTCAAGGTGGATTGATCCTACTTTCCGTTATTATGGCTGTAATTTCAGCAACTTCAGGGGTTAATAAAGGGATCCGCGTTTTATCTGAGCTAAATGTGTTACTGGCTTTTGGTTTGATCTTATTTATTCTCTTTGTTGGTGATACTGAATTCTTACTCAATGCCTTAGTACTGAATGTCGGCGACTATATTAACCGCTTTATGGGTATGACCCTTAACAGCTTCGCTTTTGATAGACCAACGGATTGGATGAATAGCTGGACGCTCTTTTTCTGGGCGTGGTGGGTTGCATGGTCACCATTTGTAGGGCTCTTTCTTGCACGTATTTCCCGCGGACGCACTATACGCCAATTCGTTATTGGCACCTTGATCATTCCATTTGTATTCACCCTGCTTTGGCTATCCATTTTTGGTAATAGCGCACTCTATGAAATCATTCATGGTAATAAAGCGCTCGCCGAAACCGTTCTTGCCGCTCCCGAGAAGGGCTTTTACTCACTACTTGAGCTTTACCCGGGTTTTGGCTTAACCGCTTCTGTCGCCACCATCACTGGCTTGTTATTTTACGTGACATCTGCTGACTCAGGCTCCTTAGTACTTGGTAATTTCACCTCTAATTTAAGCGATATTAACAATGATGCGCCAAACTGGTTGCGTATTTTTTGGTCAATCGCCATCGGTTTATTAACCCTTGGTATGTTGATGACCGATGGTGTTTCTGCTTTACAGAACACGACCGTGATCATGGGTTTACCATTTAGTTTTGTGATTTTCTTTATCATGGCGGGTCTATATAAGTCATTAAAAGTTGAAGATTTTAGACGTGTCAGTTCATTAACGACCAGCGCACCTGCGCCTTTATATGGCAATGGCAAATTAAACTGGAAACAGCGCCTTGGTCGAGTGATGAATTTCCCTGGAACCACTTATACCCAAAGGATGCTCGATCTTGTGTGCGTACCGGCCATGCAAGAAGTGGCAAAAGAGCTATCACTGCGGGGTGCAAAGGTTGAATTTAATAGCCTTCCACCGGTTGCAGATGAGCGATTAAACCATTTAGAGCTGGTTGTCGATTTAGTTGAAGAGCAAAACTTTATTTATCAAATTTGGCCTCAACGCTATTCAGTACCGGGTTTCACCTATCGAGCACGCTCAGGGAAATCACACTATTACCGATTAGAAACCTTTTTATGGGAAGGAACTCAAGGTAATGATTTAATGGACTTTACTAAAGAACAAGTGATCAGTGATATCTTAGATCAATATGAAAAACACCTTAACTTTATTCACTTAAGCCGTGAAGCCCCCGGTTCAACACTAACTTTCCCTGAAACTAACTAACCGTACTACCTAAAAAGGACTCGTTTGAGTCCTTTTTAGGCTTGCAACGGCCTGCACGTTTTTCCAATAAATTTCATGACAAGTCATTAATGTCTTCATCATTTAACCAATGAATATGGCGTAATTTTATCGTTAACGACCCAATGTAAGCAGGAAAAATTTCCGCTATTGAAAGAGAAATGATGATGAAAAAAACACTGTTTTCACCTTATTTTGATGTGACTGTTGATGCGATTTGGAATGATCCACTTTCCCCCAACGGTAAACCAAACCCTAAAGATAGCCAAGCTGCGATCAGTAAAGGCGTTGATGGTGTTTACTTAGCTTTTTTAACTGCGGATGCGAATAATAATGCTGCATGGGGAGCATACTCAAGTATGCCTATCTCTTGGGCTAAACCATTTTGTGATGCCTTGATTGATGCCAATATCAAAGTGATAGTGTCCTTTGGAGGGGCTGCTAACTATGATATTTCAGTTAGACAAACCGTTGAGCAACTTATTGCCACCTACCAAGACGTGATTGATACGCTTGGCGCTTCACAACTGGACTTTGATTTCGAAAATGATTTATACGATGCCGATAAAGCTTTTAGCGCATTAGTCACCATCATGAAAAATAACCCTGATATCGTTTTAAGTCTCACATTACCGGTCATGCCATATGGCCTTGTTACAAAAGGGTTAGCCTTAGTACAAAAATCCGTTAATGCGGGTTTAAAAATGAAAGTTAATGGTATGGCAATGGATTATGGTCAAGGAACTGATAAAAATATGGGACAAGCAGCGGTTGATGTAGCAAGCAGTCTAAAAAACCAATTAAAAATTTACTACCCAACACTGACAGATACGGAGCTATATGATTTAGTACAAGTCACACCAATGATCGGCCTTAATGATGATAAATCTATGTTTAACTTTGATGATATTAATACCCTAAGTAGTTTTGCAAAAACCAATGGAGTGAACTTAATTTCAATATGGAGTTTAACCCGCGATAGAGTTGGCGTTGGTGAATCAGCATCAGCGTCCTACTCAGGAAACTCAGCACAAACCAAGGATTTTGAATATACGGAACGCTTTGTCAATGCTCTTAAATAATCAATTTAAATGATGAGTTATGAAAACCTAAGGAAAGGCACTATCGCGCCTTTCCTTATTTCCTTGCTTGTTCAATCATCTGTTTGAGCTGTTCAGGATCATGCAGCCATGTAAGTTCACCAGTACATCCCTTGGTGACAACAGAGCGATGACAGAGATCATTATTCCAATTTCCCCAAGTATTACCTTGTTGCTGCTTTTCAGCCAGTAAATCTTCATAATGACGCTCCGCTTCAGGGATCTTCTTTTTAGGATCAAAAACGAAACGTTGTTGCTGTTTGACAGTATCAATACCTTGATAGTTTTCACTATATACGCGATCTGCGGGAGACTTTTCTTTGAAGGTATAATCCGTTGCCATACTTGGAACGGAAATAATAAATATGCTGAATATTAATAAGCTTTTAAACATAATCATATCTTGATAATAAAATTATCAAAAATTATAGATATGACGAATGAAATGGCGAGTTTTATCTTAAAAAAACTCGCATTAATGGACGATTTATCAACAGATGAATGATATTTTCATCAAATTTCAATCGATTGATTTTATTTGTTTTTTTATGACTAAATTGTTAACCACACAAAGTTTAATGGATAATAGCCTTCGAGGCTTTAAATCATTCAAAATACAGTGAGCCGGCAAGTGAGCATACTCAACAACACCGCAACTATAATGGGTAATTATGATACCCCATTTTCTCAGAAATATTACGTCCCGCCACCTTTAATAAACTCACATAATCGTCTAGTTGTTGTTCATCAAAACGAATAGTTGGGAAAGATATTGATAATCCTGCAATAACTTGCCCTAAACGATCATAAATAGGCACGGCAACACAACGTAGCCCTAGCTCTTGTTCTTCTCTATCCTCTGCGTAACCTTGTTCTCGCACCATCGCTAATTCAACCGTTAGCTGATTTGCATTCAATAATGTCGTCTCTGTTTTTCTAACAAATTCAATCTGTTCTAATATTCCTTTGACAATCTCTTCATCTTGCCAAGCTAACAGCACTTTACCAATAGCGGTACAATACAAAGGATTACGTCGTCCAACTCGCGAATACATGCGTAAATTATAGCTAGAATCAATTTTATGAATATAAATAATCGCATTATCATCAAATGCACCAAGATGTAATGCCTCATGAGTTAATTGACCAATATGGCGCATTTCTTTATCAGCAATTTCAATTAAATCAACATACTCTAGCGATTTAGCACCTAATTCAAATAATTTAAGTGTCAGAGAATATTTATCCGCTTCCCCTTCTTGTACCACATATCCCAGTTGTTTCATGGTCTGTAAAAAGCGATAAGTTGTCGCTTTTGACATGAATAAGCGTTGGGAGAGTTCAGATACCCCGATCTCTTTTTGCTCTCCTAATGCGCTCAGGATACTGAATACTTTCACTACAGAAGATACCGCGTCTGTTTGCGTGACATTATCCGTCATTATTAACCATTCCTTATAGACTCAAAATAATTCAAGTTGCAGATAGGTGACAATCACCACCCTTTAACGAAAAACCCCGCGACTTGAAGCACGACGAGTATATGCCATTTTATTGACTGCTACACAGCATAGAGAACCCCCTTATAAAAAACAAGAACAGCGATTCTAATTTTTTAAAACACCGTTTCATTTTTATTGAAGTTACCTAAAAAATGGGCTTTAATGACAACCATTCAATGATGATTTTTAGAATGACAATAAAATGCAGGTGGTAAACAAACATGGCTAAAACTCTACAAGTTGCCATTATCGGTGAATGCATGGTTGAGTTACAGAAATCAGGGGAATTATTTAAACAAACCTTTGGAGGGGATACGCTCAATACTGCACTCTACCTTGCTCGCATCACCGCTTCTTTCGGTGTGATGACACGCTATTTAACCGGACTTGGTCAAGATCCTTTTAGCCAGCAAATGTTAACCAGCTGGCAAAAAGAAGGCATCAATACCGATCACGTTGTTATCTCAGATAGACACCTGCCCGGCATATATTTGATTGAAACCTCAGCTGATGGCGAGCGTCGTTTTTTCTACTGGCGCGATAATTCAGCAGCTAAATATTGGTTGAATGAACAAACCGCATCTGACACTCAGCAATTACTCAACCAACAACAATTCATCTACCTAAGCGGTGTTAGCTTAGCCATTTTACCTGAACCCACGCGCAATTTATTGTTTACTTTACTTGAGACGGCGCGCCAATCTGGTGCGAAAATTATCTTTGATAATAATTATCGTCCTGCATTATGGCCGTCTATTGAAGCTGCCCAAGCGGCTTATCAACATATGCTTGCGCTGACAGATATGGCTTTCTTGACCTTTGATGATGAGCAACTGTTATATGGCGATCAGCATGAAAATCAGTCTATCGCTCGTGCTCAACAATATGGCGTCAATGAAATCATCATTAAACGAGGCGAAAAACCCTGCTATATCGTTATCGATAATCAACAACAAGAGATCCCTGCGGATCAAGTGAGCAATGTTGTTGATACCACTGCTGCGGGTGACTCTTTCAGTGCAGGCTATCTGGCTTGTCGCATTTTAGGAGGAACACCTGCCGAAGCTGCCAGTACAGGTCATCTTCTTGCTGGGACAGTGATCCAACATCGCGGTGCCATTATCCCTAACGATGCCATGCCCCAAATGACATTAAATCAATCCCAAAAGGCGTAATCATGAATCGATTAATTGAGAAATTAAAAAAAATCAGTGTTGTTCCCGTTATTACTATTAATAATGCACAGCATGGCGCAGCGCTTGCTAAAACATTAGTCGAAAATGGCTTACCTTGTGCTGAAGTGACGTTTCGTACCTCAGCGGCGGTTCAAGCGATTAAAAACATGCGTGCAGCTTACCCTGAAATCTTAATCGGTGCAGGCACCGTATTAACAACTCAGCAAGTCGATCAGGCTATTGAAGCTGGGGTTGATTTTATTGTGAGTCCAGGTTTTAACCCTAAAATCGTTGCTTACTGCCAACAAAAAAATGTCATTATCATTCCTGGTCTGAACAACCCGAGTCTTGTTGAACAAGCATTAGAATTTAATTTAACTACCGTTAAATTCTTCCCCGCAGAAGCTTCAGGCGGTGTTGCGATGTTAAAAGCATTAAGCGCAGTTTATCCAGTGAGCTTTATGCCTACTGGTGGGATCGGCCCTAAAAATATTAAAGATTATACTGCCTTACCATCTGTATTGGTTTGTGGTGGTTCATGGATGGTGCCTAATCACTTAATAGACAGTGAAAGCTGGGATGAGCTCGGTAAACTTATTGCTGAAGCCGCCAATTTATAACGATGATAATGGCTTTCTGCAAATAAAACAGTAGGAAGCCATTATTTGCCCTCTGTCTATTCAATCACCTCGTTTGCTATCGCTTTAATGACACATTAATCCATTCCATCAAAAATGATCCCTCTCAGCAGGAAAATTGGTCATTACCCTATAGAAGTAAGTTAACCAATTAAGCTTTAACGTCATTTGGTCCGTTAACTATATCGGTGTAAAAGCGATTTAACTGGATATTAAATTATCTGCGGCAGATTGCCGCATTCTTGTTTATTCCGTGAGCGATTTTAAACGGCCGCGCAGTCGTTTTATTGCTTGGCTATGTAATTGACTAACGCGCGACTCCCCCACTTCCAGTACAGCCCCAATCTCTTTTAAATTTAGCTCTTCTTGATAATAAAGGGTGAGTACCAATTTTTCGCGCTCGGGTAATTGTTCAATTGCTTCAATTACTTGTGAGCGTATATTGGCTTCCATTAATAGATTGAATGGATTGCCCCCCTCGTTTTCATCCATGGTGGGTTCACAACTTTCTCCGTGAATTTCATGCCACTCATCATAGGAAAATAGTTGGCTATTATTGGTATCAAGTAACGCTTGGCGGTATTCCACAATATCGATTTGCAATGCATCTGCAATTTCACTTTCTGTGGCTGTACGGCCTAGGGATTGCTCCAATTCCCCAATCGCTTTCGCCATTTCGCGTGCTTGGCGGCGTACGCTGCGCGGCGCCCAGTCTCGGCTACGTAACTCATCGAGCATTGAACCACGGATACGCTGTACTGCATAAGTCGCAAATGACGCACCTTGCGTGACATCAAAACGCTCTAATGCATGCAATAAACCAATGCCGCCAGCTTGGATCAAGTCATCAATATCAACACTCGCAGGGAGTCTTACTTGCAGTTTAAGGGCCTCATGTCGTATTAGCGGATAATAACGCTCCCACAGGCTATTTTTATTAATTACACCTTCGGCAGTATATAAATCACTCACAACCGGCATCACCCTTTAAGACTTATACAAAGGTATTTATTATGCTAGTTGCTTAATAATTCAATCCGTAGAGTAATGGGGTAAATTGGCTCTATTTTACCTAACCCAAATAAAAACCGTATAAAGATCCACCTTCTTAATTACATTCTAAACAAGATAAAAAAGGCCAGAAATGTCTGGCCTTGGGTAGAATAGAATAGAAAGGGAGTAAAAATTAACGCAACAGGCTCAGCACACCTTGTGGAACTTGGTTTGCCTGTGCCAGCACTGCGGTACCTGCTTGTTGCAGAATTTGACCGCGGCTCATGTTAGATACTTCGGTAGCAAAATCAGCATCTTCGATACGGCTACGTGCAGCACTCAGGTTGTTGACTGAGTTGTTCAGGTTGTTGATTGTTGATTGGAAACGGTTTTGGATCGCACCCAGTGAAGAGCGCATACCGTCAACTGAATTGATTGCGTCATCGAGATCTTTCAGTTGTTGTTCTGCTTTCTCTGCTGCTTTTTCTTCAGCTGAGCCTTTTGCTAGAATTTCAACTTCAGCACCTGCTTTAAATTGAATAGTTTTCGCATTAGCAGGATCAGCAGGGTTAGTCACAACAGGTTCATCTGCTTTAAAGGTCACTGACTGATCTGCACCTTTATCGTCTTTAACGGTTGCAGTTACATAATAATTACCGTCTTTATCTGTAAAAGCTTTAGTTACAGCAACATCTTTTTGTTCTTTACCTGCATAGTTAACAGTGACTTTTCCTAAGTCAGCTGCAACCTTACCATCTGAGTCTGCTGCTGCAATATCAGCAGCTTTTTTCTCTGTTAAATCACTTTCTCTAATAGCAGAAGACTCAGCTCCCACTTTAAAACCTTTAACATTTAAAGTTGAGCTATCGACTTTTTTCAGATCAAAGCTGATTTTTTCTTTATCGTTAGTCCCCACTTGCACAGTCATAGTTGGCTTTTCGCCGCTCAGAACTTTAACACCGTTAAATTGAGTTTGTTCAGAAATACGGTCGATTTCTTTTAAACGTTGATCGACTTCTTCCTGAATCGATTTAATATCTGATTCAGAGTTAGAACCGGTTTTTGCTTGAACAGTCAGCTCACGAATACGTTGTAAGTTAGAGTTGATTTCGTTCAATGCGCCTTCCGTGGTTTGCGCCATTGAAATACCGTCGTTAGCGTTACGAGATGCCTGAGTTAGACCTCTAACATTAGATGTAAAACGGTTAGCAATCGCTTGACCCGCAGCATCATCTTTTGCGCTGTTGATACGTGAACCGGAAGACAAACGCTCAATTGCGGTACCCAGTACACCTTGTGAACGGTTTAAGTTATTTTGTGTTGTCAGAGACAGAACATTAGTGTTGATGACCTGTGCCATGATATAAGTCCTTGTTATTCGATAATAATAAGGAAGGCTGATTTATTAAGCCATTCCATTGTTGCCACGAATATGATTATCGGCGGCAGCAAAAAGGCCTTTAGGGTTTTCAACAAATAATTTCCGAAATAAAACAAAGCAAATAATAATTACCATGAATAACAATAAGATATTTATTTTCCGAATGCTTTAGATTTATCGTTTAATTGGTGGGTGTTTTAGCAAAGGTGATAAAGATAAGGTCTTTTTATAGCAAGAAATGTCGGTATGAGAAGTGCATTGGTGTAATCAATAAAATAAAAGTTACCTCAAGTCAGAGTGCCTAACCTGAGATAACCAGAGACTTAAATTAACGTAATAGGCTTAGAACACTTTGAGTCGTTTGGTTAGCTTGTGCTAACACCGCCATACCGGCTTGTTGTAAAGTTTGCCCTTTGGTCATATTGGACACTTCAGTAGCAAAATCCGCATCTTGAATGCGACTACGTGCAGCACTCAAGCTAACAACGGTATTTTGAAGGTTTGTGACGGTTGATTCCATACGGTTTTGTACCGCACCTAATGTAGAGCGCATGCTATCCACGGTTTTCAGCGCTTCATCTAATGCTTTTAATGGCTCATCATGGATATCGGTCGTAATCGCCTTCGTTGGGTCAAGCTTAGTAGCAACAATAGCTGAACTCAGCTTACCTGAAGTGGCATCAAAGTCGCTTCTGCTAACTTCAAAATACTGATCATCTTTTTTAATTAAGAATTTATCAGTAGCTACACTGCCATCAGTTTCTAATTTTTGGAACAGTTCTTGTCCAGCATCTAGTTTAATGGCGGCTTTGGCTGGTACTGCGGCAATAGCTACAGCCCCATCAGCGATTTCGGTACCTAAAGTTGTTGCTGTTGTCGGAGCCGTTGCTTCTTGGGTAACTCCCGATATATCAACGCTCCCTGAAGTTGTATCAATTTTAGATTTATCAATTTTATAATATTCTTTACCGCCACCACTTGCCGTTTTATCAATTTCAACATAAAACTCATTAGTCGTACCTTTGACGTTATAAAGTTTTTCATCAGTGCCTGCTTTATATTTTACTGCGGCTATATCCGCCGTAGCAGTTTCATTGAGTTTTTTGATTTCATTACCAATTTGCCCTTTCTTCGATAAATCCACCTTATCGATTTTTAGTACTGAACTATCAATCTTTTTAAAATCTAATGAAATGGTTTGATTATCCAGTGCACCGATTTGGATTTTCATCTCACCCTCTTTGCTCAGCACTTTATTACCATTAAAATCGGTTTGAGCAGAGATACGATCAATTTCTGCTAAACGTTGAGACACCTCTTCTTGCAGTGATTTAATATCCGATTCAGAGTTTGAACCGTTTTTCGCCTGTACCGTCAGCTCACGAATGCGTTGTAAGTTATTATTAATTTCGTTAACCGCACCTTCAGCGGTTTGCGCCATTGAAATACCGTCATTGGCATTACGTGCAGCTTGAGTTAAACCACGAACATTAGCCGTAAAACGGTTAACGATCGCTTGACCTGCTGCATCATCTTTTGCGCTATTGATACGCATGCCAGAAGATAGGCGCTCAATCGCGGTTCCCAACACACTTTGTGACTTATTCAAATTATTCTGAGTATTCAGAGACAAAATATTGGTATTGATAACTTGTGACATTATATAAACCCTTTCTATTCATATATATTATATATTGAATTAACCACCTATTCTTAATGATTAATTCGTCAAAATATTTATCGACAGGATTAAAAATGTCTTTAGTCATTAATTTCAATATTTTAATCTAAATGCATATATCTTTAATTTATATAATGATTTACACGGCAAAATGAGTGCTAAAACCCACTTATTTATCACCAATAGAAATAAATACGCTGCTTTCTGTCGCTAACTCGTGCCATCACTATTTGTGTATATAGTCTAAGATTTCCGCGCTTCTCGCCGATAACCTCTGAACGAGAACATTTTTTAGGAGATATTCATGGCTGGTATAGCGACACTCGGTATCGGGGCTAACTTAGATTTAAATAATCAAATGAGCCAAATTGAAGCGGTTGAAAAGCGCCGTTTGGAACCATTAACCACACAGAAAGCCAGCTATGATGCGCAAATCAGTGCCTATGGCAAAATGCAATCATCACTGGAGAAATTAAAAAAAGCCGCTGAAGATCTAAAAAAATATGGTGATATCAGTACCACTAAAGTTAATGGTGACTATAAAAGCTTTGATGTTAAAACAGATGGAAAAGCGGTTGCAGGTGTACACGATGTTGTGGTTAAAAATTTAGCTAAAGCACAAACTATAGCTACTAAGGGTTTGAGTGATAATAAAAAACTACTCGGTAATGGTAATGCAGAACGGACTATCACCATTACTCAACCCGCTGAAAAAAAACCCATCGTTATTAAGTTAGATAATGAACACACTTCATTAATTGAAATTGCTGATGCAATTAATAAAACAGACAGTAATGTGAGTGCGGCAATCATTAAAGATAAAACCAATAATTATCACCTTGTCTTTACCTCCAAAAAAGAAGGTACCGATCACCGTATCAATATCAAGGTGGACGGTGATGATGACCTAGCTAACCTAATGAATGTTAAATCAGAATTAGGTGCAGATAATAAAGTCATCATCAATGGCGCACCTGATATGGAGCAAAAAGTTGCACCGCAAAATGCGCAATTAATCATCGACGGCTTTGAACTTGAATCACAGACCAATGAAGCGAAAGACCTGTTTCCTGGTCTCACCTTAACGCTTAAACAAGAAACTGAAGCATCAAAAACTGATCATTTAATTATTTCCTCCGACATCGAACCCGCTAAAGCTAAAATCAAAGCGTGGGTCGATGCCTATAATGAATTTCAAACTCTAGCGACTGAGCTAACCAAATATACACCGACAGATAAAGGCTCTGAACCTGATAAAACCAATGGCCCGCTCATTGGTGACTCTACATTGCGTGGGATCCAAAGCCAACTGCGTACCCATGTTCGAGCGGCACAACAAAGTGGTGAAATTGATACTCTGAATAAACTGGGGATCAAACAAAAATTAGACGGTACATTAGAGATCGATAATAAAAAGTTTGAAGAAGCATTAAAAGAAAACGCTGCTAGCGTCAAAACCTTCTTTATGGGCGATGGCAAAGAAACGGGTTTTGGTACTGAGAACTTCGAATATTTGAAAAAGACCCTTGATAACAAAGAAGGAACAATACATAACGCCACTGATGGCCTGCAAAAGAAAAAGAAAAGCCTCGATAAACGTATTGAACAAACCAATAAACAAATCGAAAGCACTATGGACGGCTACCGCCGTCAGTTCCAAAATCTCGATAAAATGATGAACTCGCTCACTAGTACCAGTAATTCTTTAGGTAGACTCTTAGGTTAATTAATATGTACCAACAAAAAGCAAAACAAGCTTATCAACAAGTTGATATAGAAAGTGAAATTATCAACGCTACCCCCTATCAACTCATCAGTATTTTATATAAGGGCGCATTAAGCGCCCTGAAACGCGCTGAGATTTTTATGCAGCAAAATGAGATTGCCGCGAAAGGTAAAGAACTTTCCAAAGCAATTGATATCATTGATACTGGTTTAAAACATGCGCTAAATCATGATGCAGGTGGTGAAATTGCGGATAATTTAGCGAGCCTTTATGACTACATGGTGATCCGCTTACTCAAGGCTAACCTTGAAAATAATGTGGCCTATATACAAGAAGTTTACCAATTACTCTCCGATCTTGCGTCAACTTGGCAGCAAATCGGAGCAAATGTGGATGAAATATAAACAGGTGAATAGTCATAAATCTATCGATTTACATGAAATCTACCGTGATGTTTTAGTATTAAGTGAAAATTTAGTCGCACTGGCACAAGCAAAAGAGTGGGAACAGTTAATCGCCCGCGAAACAGAGTATGTCCATGCTGTCGAAAATTTGACGCAATTGTCACATGAGCTCGGAGCGCAACACCCCATCACAAATGAATTAGTGATAATGTTGCAGCAAATCATTGAAAATGAACGCGTAACCAAAACCTATTTACAGCAGCATCTAGATTTTTTAAGTAAAGAAATTAAACAATTAGATCAAACTCGGGCACTGAATAACAGCTATGGCCAATTTAATCAGCCAGACACGCCAAAAACAATAAAGCCTCTTGAGTAGTTATGTGTGTCAGGCGCCCTACCTGACACTTCATAACCACTTCACATCAAGCTGTAGCCGTTTAGATTAAGGCATGGTGACGTTGCTCTCCCGCACTAGTCACATACACTTATTGATTACATCTCGAATTATTTAGGGTAGAAACAATGGAGCCTACTCAATTATTGCTTTAATCGTTGCTGTTTTTTTAGCTTTTTCAATAACATATTACGTTTCAATGTTGATAAATGATCAAGAAACACTTTACCGTGTAGATGATCAATCTCATGTTGCATCACGATAGCTAAAAACTCATCGGAATCGACGATAAATTCATTGCCGTCTCTATCTAATGCTTTGACCTTAACACGTTGAAAACGTGGAACATCTGCGTAAATTTCAGGGACAGATAGACAACCCTCTTGATAGCTAGTTTCCCCTTCACTTTCAATAATTTCAGGATTAACAAACACCATCGGTTGGTCACGGTTTTCAGAAATATCAATCACCATCACCGATTGCGATGCACCTATCTGAGTCGCCGCCAAACCAATACCATTATCGGTGCTATACATAGTATCCAATAAATCATCGATCAAACCTTGTACCGCAGCAACATCAGTCACAGGGTGACAGTGTACTCGCAGCCTTTCATCCGGTATCTCAATAATCTCTCTTACTGCCATAATTCAAAGATCCTTCAATCACACTCTTGACTTAAGCTATAACTCATTATCGTCTGTTTAAATTTACGATAAGATGCAAAAAATGGCATTGTTGCCAATATCAAAAACACAGCGAAATAAAATTTCACAGAAAAATAACATGTTATCGTAAAAAAAACACGCTAAAAAACAATTAATGGGGGCTAAATAAATTAGCTTATATATGACAACTTCTGTTTATTACCCTTCCTACAATGAATTTCATTGTATTCGTGCTTTAGCCAACGTCAGGTAATTTATCACCGCAGATCCACGTCGTCGTTGATTAACTATTTAATAACTTTAAAACGCAATAATTAGACATTGAAGCAATTAATTAGATGAATATATTTCCCTTATTATTTGGCTTAATAAGAAATAATCACTATTCACGATTTAATGATGCGTTATTACTGAGTTTTTGCTTGGTGAAATCCAGTATAACATAATGAATCTACGGCAAAGAATGCAAAGTAGATTTGATTAATTTATATAGGATATATAATGAAAAAAGGATTTATTGTTAGTTCACTTACATTGATACTAACCTCTTCGTTATCAACTACCTCGTTCGCGTTACCTCTTTCTTCTATTCTCATCGAGCCAATTGTTGCTATCTCAGAAACATTATCGGAAATACCAACTGAAAAACCGTCTATAGAACATAAAAAAGCAGTGATGAAAAAATATGAAGAGCATCGTCTGCGAACTCTTTTTGGCAACCATAATAAACTGATTACCGATCCACCATCTACTTTAGAAGACCACATCTATAAAATAATCAATCAAGATATGGAAGATATATATCGTGAGCTAGAGCCCAAGATGTCAGAAATCGATAAAAATACTCAACAGGCTATTTCTCATAACAACCTTCATATTTATGATAAAATTGATTTAGCTGATAAAAAATATCATAAAAAGCATTCTGAAAATGTAAAAAAACTTACCGTTCTTCGTGAAGACTTTAATAAAGCTCAAAGTGAAAATACGGCTCATTTTTCTCAAATGGAGAAAAAAATCAGCAAAACGACTAAACAAGCGAATTCAGGCATCGCTTCCGTCGCTGCGATGTCGAATATTCCTTATGCTATGAATACACGCTTTAGCCTTGGTGCTGGTTTAGGTAACTACCGTAATGGCAATGCTGTCGCTGTCGGGGCGCAATATCAAATCAAAGAAAACGTTAACTTACGTAGTTCTGTCTCTTGGAATAATTCAGACAGTGCAGTTGTTGGTGCTGGCGTTGCGATTGGCTGGTAATCCATTATTTCTAGTTATTCGTAAGTAAAAATAGTGCCTTGACTGGCACTATTTATAAATAAAAGACAACTTAATCAAATGTCGCTATCAGCCAAGCGGAGCCTTTATAGTCACCTGCTACAGCATTACTGCCTTGAATATGACTGGTTATCTTAATGGTTCTTAAATCTTTAATATCAACTTTAAAATCTTTTCCCGTTTGACCGGTTATTTCATCGGTCATGCTCAAATCGCTATAAATTTTATTATTTTGACTACTGGTCATCGGCAAACGTTTCTGTGGGTCGCCGTCGGTAGCATAATCGAGACGTAATCTAACTTTTGTTGACATGGAAAATTTACAGTTATAGGTGACTTTCTCTGTGACTACACTGTCATAATTTAGCGTATTTAACTGCCCATGACGTAAGTTAACTGTGCCCGCTAGTCCCGTGCTGGTCATGGTTGTACAAGAAGAACCTACATTTAATGTTGAAGAAAGTAATCGCATTGGTACTGTGGTTTCACCTAATGGCCAAGATGTGTATGTTGGAGGCGTTTTAGGGCTCATAAATGCACGTACATAGCCCCCAAGTGGCATAGAAGCAATAACTACCTGACCATCAATAATTCTTTCATTAATATAAAATGTCACTGTAATTGGAAATTGTACTGCAAAACCAGAGGCTGACTGTGTCGATCCACTCGAAGCATTAGCACAAGCAGTAGCACCTGTAATATTCAACCAATTGAGCATTTTACTATCAACTGTCATCACGACATTACTATTAACGCGATAACCTGTTTTACCATCGACCGTCGTCCCCGCTGAAGGTGCATATATAAATAGCCTATGGTAAGCACTATCACTACCAATATTTGTGCTCATTCCCCCCCATGTTCTACCAATACACCTTGCTGTGCCTGTTACGCTAACAGAAGGACCGCTACCATTAATCACTATCGGGCTACCCACACGATAATAGTTTTTACCATCAGAACCAACCACAGGGGTAGAAGCTATGGAACTATTGCTAGCGAGCTGAATTAAATATCCATCATTTGGGTCTTGGATCATCGGGGCGTAGTTTGCTAATGCAATTGATGGAAGCAATAAACTACCCAATGAAATTAAACTACACCAAATTTTCTTTTTATGAAAAGACTGCAACCAGTGTGTAGGAATAGTACCTTTTAAATCCAACATAATAAAATGATCCTACTAGTTATAAGTCACAGCAAGGGTGACAGTTGAAGTAAATTTCCCCAGCACCAACTGATTGATTGGCACCGCATTGACTAACTGCGCCTGTAAATCCATACGGTATAATGTCGCATCCACCCGTTCGGGATAGATTCGTTGCTTTTTACTCATTTCCAGCGCACGCACCGTTCCACCCGTCACTTCTTTAAAATCAATCCCTAAGCCATCGGTACTGGTGGCGAGAATATTTTTTCCGTTATATAACAAGGTGCTTCCTCCTTTAGGATTTAGCACGATCGCTAACGCGTTATTGAAATTACAACCAGAAATATAAAGTGAAAACTCCTTCACCACCGCAGACTTACTCAGCGCTTCAGGGTTAAGTGTGCCAAAACCAATTTTCATGGGGGAACTGCTGTTCTCACTACGAATATTACAAGCTGGATCGACCATAGTGGCGGTAACATCCACTAAAACGTCAGCTGAACTCTCTAATGTGACGAACAATAACAGTAACCCTAGTGTTTTTTTTATTTGTTTGAGTATATTCACTATTCGTACTCCACATTAAAGGTCACGATACTGGAAAAATCGCCAATCTTGGCTTCACCCGTAGCTGGCTTGCGAACAAAAACACCAAAGTCGAATTGCTGTAAACCTTCAACAACATTGACATCACCAATAGTCATGGGTTGATTCCATACAATAGGTTTTTCATCTTGATCAATGATCCCTAGCACCACCCCACTGTCACCTTTGGTAGTTAAAAAACTATCACCACCAATGTTGACTAATTCCTGACTTTTCCAAGTCAGTTTGATACTTTTTTGCAAATCCGTTTCACTGCATTTATCAATGGCAATGGAAAAAGGCGTCACTGCACTGGTTGTATTTTCATTAATAAATTGCCAACGTAAGTTGTACAGTGTGATCTTTTTATTGATGGATTCCGCTGCTACTTGGCATGCAGTACTGACCAATTCGCCACTAAACTCAACATCCAAGCTATTCGCTGCCCATGTCTGAGGCGGACAACTTAGAAGTACCACAGGAAGCAGCCAAAAATGCATCGTAGCCTTATTCATAGCTCACCTCTAAACGCAATGTATGCCGATCATTCATCAATATTGGCAGGTGAATTGGATTATCCCCATTAAGCAATGAAAGCGGATAACGCACTGAAAACACATCGCGTTGCACATCATAAAATCGCATACTTGCTGGCGTATTAGCAGTGGCATCAAATAATTTCATTTCTCGGTAATCATTTCCCGCGCCACACCCTGTTAAACGCCACGTTTTATCTAGACTTAAATTACATGGAGCATTAAATAGTGTGGCACTCACTTGTATTCGGCCTTGATGCAACGGTTCATAGTCCGATTGATTTACTGGTGTATTCGCCACAGGGAGCTCAGCGTTGGCCAATTGACCGAATACACTGCACGCAATGAGTAATGCCGCTTTGTACCATGTTAATCTCATGAAAATATTGTGTTTGCGCATCATCTTTCCCCGTTAGCCAAACCCTTGAAATTACTGTTCACCCGTAACAGCGCATGTATCACCTTGGCAACGAAACGCCAGCGTCGGCTTGCCGCCATAATCATTAATGTACGTGAGATACGGTGTGGATAACGCTGGCGACACTACATCTTGTACTGACTTAGGTGGCACCATGACGACATCAAATGAATTTTGTTCGGAGGCCGCTTTACTATTTCCTAACCCAATTACGGTTAAATTAAAGGGGGTGTTATTGTTGATGCGATAACCTTTTGCGGTTTTGGTTAATGTGACCTTATGTGCCCACTTTGTTTCCGACTCAGCCAAAATAGCACTTGGGCGATAAAACAGTTTTACTCGTGATTGCAACGCGATTTGTAATGTATTGCCATCGGTAGATTTTGGCGGTACTTCACGCAAATTGAAGTAAAACACTGACTCTCGGTCTTGTGGCAGTTTGCTCAATTCAGGCGTCGTACTTAAACGCACTAAACTGGTACTATTAGGCTCAACACGCTGTAATGGAGGAGTTGCCAAAATTGCGCCTTTAGTCAGTTTATTACCCTGTAAGTCCTCAATCCAACTTTGCGCTAAGTAAGCTTCTTCTGGATTATCATTCGAAATA
Source organism: Providencia sp. PROV236 (assembly GCF_033676985.1). Taxonomy (NCBI): domain Bacteria; kingdom Pseudomonadati; phylum Pseudomonadota; class Gammaproteobacteria; order Enterobacterales; family Morganellaceae; genus Providencia; species Providencia sp. PROV236. Next base: position 2,860,320 of record NZ_CP096297.1, read on the forward strand.
GTCACGTTAATTGACTTTTCAGAGCCCGGAAAAATAATACGAGTTCTATCTAATGTAACGGCGCTGTAAGCACTGATTGAAACTAATGCTGCAACCCCTGCGAGTACACGATATAACCCATGACCTAAATTCAACATAATTGACCTCATAAAACGAACTAAAAAATTATTTTGCTGGCGTTGCATTAACCGTTGATAATGCAGGACTGACTGGAGAGCATGGCAGCAATAACATGCTTGATAATGATGTGATATTGTCAGGTATTCGTAATTCACATTGCTTTTCTCCGGCCCAATAAACAGAGAGTGTCTCTTGAGGGGAAATACCAACCAACCACGTCACCCCATCCTCTCCAACAATGCCTAATTCACGATTATCGGTATTACGTACACTGGCACCAAACGGCGGATTTTTACCATTATTCAACGATAAAATGGCAAATAGCTTTTCACCTTTCATCACCGATAAGCTGCGATAACCAATCGCGCCTTTGGTTAAGGTGATATCCGTCGTTGACTCCAATGTTTCTAAATTCTCCGGTAGCTGGCTGGTGTTAATCGATGCTGTCGATTTACGATAACTATTCACGTTAGGAATAACCGCAAGCCCAAAACGGTTAGTTTTGATCACACCGCTATCTAGAGGCACATCACCCACCCCCGGTGTTTCAATCATTAGACGCGTATCGCCATTCGCGCTACGGTGTAAAGCGACCCCGTGAGCCGTCGCAGTGATCCCACTGTTAATTGAAGCCCCAAAACTACGGTATTGTTGCGGCACATAACTGGCGTTCGCCGATAAGTTAGCTTGCGATAAGTCACGTGAATAATAGCCACTGATACTCGATTGACTTTCCATATTTTGTCCATGGTTATAGCCAACATTCAGGCTGTAATTATCACGGTCGCTATAGCCGCTATACCCAACACTATGGTTATATTGGTTATTACCTCCGGCGCGCGAATACAGCTCGGAAAAGGTAATATTGTGCCCGCTATACAAAGGGATCGTTAAATACAGGTTGATCGCATCATCTTTATAGCCGTTATCACGCTCAGTACGCGTTGCCGATAATGAAATATTGGCATCTTGTTGCGATAGCACAGGAATACTGATATTCGTGCTGGCATATAATCCATACTGTGTCTGTGGCTTATCTTGCCAATAAGTACTGTATTGATAATTCAGCGATAAATTGAAATTATCAAAATACTTATTCAAATAAATTTGATAGTTTTCTTTTGGTGCTCGCACCACGTACCCTGTGCGTTCTTGATCCATAAACTGAGTGAGTGTGCGGTAATTTCTATCCGCAAATCGGTAGCCTGCGAAGGTAATATCCGTACGTAATGCATCAAACGACTTTGCATAGTTGAGGCGAAATGAGCGTCCTTGCAGAGTTTGGTTGGTAAAATGGGCAAAAGACTGTGTAATATCGAATGACAAAGCACCGAAAGCAAACAAGTCTCGACCAATACCAATCGCCGCAGTTTGGTAATCACCATTAAGTTGCGAGCCCCCATACAGTGACCATGCATTGGATAAACCATACGACAATTCACCACCAACCACAGGTTTACCAGTCAGGTTATGGCCGTCATAGCGCGTTTTACCAGCAACTAACTTATAAATAATGCGTCCGGGACGGGTTAAATAAGGCAGCGAGGCCGTACTGAGGCTAAATTTTTTCTCTTCACCATTTTCTTCACGCACCGTCACATCAAGTACACCACGTACACCACTGTCTAACGTCTGAATACGGAATGGGCCCGGTGGTACCGTAGTTTCTAAAATAATTCGATCTTGGCTACGCACAATGACCGTAGCATTGGTATTTGCCACACCAATAATTTCTGGTGCATAACCTACCAATTTAGGCGGTAACATACGGTCGTCACTTTCTAAGGAAAGGCCTGTGTATTGCCATGACTCAAATACATCGGAATAGAAGTAGTTTTCACCAATGGTTAAAATGGAGGCAAGTTTCTTCAAGGACGTAAACGCATACAATCGGCTAAAATCAAAATTATGCGTTTCTTGTGGGTTGCTGCCGCCGTGCTGCTTTTGATAGGTTGCGTTATAGTCGCCACGTAAACGCCAAGCACCGAGGTTAATACCCGCCGTACCATTAGCAGATAAATAAGTACGCTTGTTGCCTTTGTTCTCTTCGGTCACCGAAACATTCGCGTTGTAATCAACAAAAGCCCCATTAATCCCTTCTTCCCATAATGCAGGCGGGACCCAGTTAGGATCACGGTATTCCATCCATAATTGTGGAATAGTAATTTTCAGTGATAGCGTAGGCAATTCAATTATCGATTGCATACCTTTTAATGCGGAAAGATCAAGGCACTGGCCATCATCGTAAGTCGTGACTTTTTCTTTTGCCGAATCTTTCAAACCAATCAGATCCAATAAATTAGCCGGTATACAAATTGCTTGGTGCTGGTCATTTTGTTCAAGAACCGCAATATCACGAGGTGCGCCTAAGCGCTGCCCGTTAACAAAAACAGTTAATACATAGTTTCCGGGAGGCACATAACCGGCAACAGAAAATTGGCTCATATCCACGTTTTGCATATCTTCTGCATCCAATACATCCGTATTGAATTCTGTTGCATACGCCGTGCATGCACTGACGCTCACCGCCAATAAAACGGCCAGCCTTATTTTGCTAAGTTTGAACATCATGCTCTGTACCATCCCAAAGACAACAAAAATGCCGTCCTCAATGTTATTATTGAAGAAGTGTTTCTATGCTTTATTGATAATCGATAAAAAAACGAACTAACCCCTGATAACTTCCTGCTTGTAACGGTTTCCCGGTCAGTTCTAGCCGTAAAAAATAACGTAAAAAGAGGGTTTGCCCTGATTTACCTTGCCGTAACACACTCTTAAACAAAGGGTAGCTTTCTCCAGGTATCAAGATATTTTTCGTGTTATCAAGCACAGAGACTCCCAAACCTTGGGAAGGCCCTTGTAAGACAAATGCATGGATATTGTCAGCTCCTTGCCCATCAAAACGTATCGTCCATGTTTTGCTATCAATAGTGCTATACACACTGCCACAATCACGAAGCTCAATATCAAATGGCCGAGTTTGTTGTTCTCGTTCTACCGCCGTTGAAAGCTTGGTCATCGTTAAAGATGAAAAATCGACCGTTTGATAACGATTTGACATCACAATCGAACATGGCGTCGAGATCACACTGCCAACAAGTTGAGTCACCCCTTCATGGCGCATACCCACCTCTTTCGCGGCAAAAACTGGTGTACCACCAAAGATAAGCGAAAATAAGATCCCTGTTATTTGCAGACCAACATGTTGATAAACAGCCACCCATCTCTCCCTAACAGGCATCAAAAATCCGCCCGTAATCTGACTGTTAACAAACAAAAACTGTTTGACGGCAGTCACTAGAGGTTGTTAAATATTCGAAGAAAATCAATTTATTGATTTTCAATTGAAATACGAAGAGGGAGAAATTACCGTTTGCCCCTCTTCGTGAGCAAGATTGGCCGCCAGTGTTCGCTGGCGGTCAATTTATCGACTTATTGATATGTGATACGGAAGTTAGAGATAGCACTGAATTTACCTTCAGCCACATCTTTAGTTGTATCAACTGCTTTAGCTAGTGCCTTGAAAGTTAATGTGTTATCACCAGTTTGGTTTGCAATACGAGGTAATACGTCGGTCGCTTTACCGAACTCGAAACCGTCGATCAAAATACCAAGGTTGTTTGCATTTCCTGCTGAAGTTGCCAACAATGTATTGTCTTTATCTGCATAAGTTTGGCCAGTAAATACCAATTCCATTGATTTCACTGCTACAGGTTTACCTTCAGTATCTTTGCCAAAGTTAGCAAAATCACAGCCTGTAAATTTGATATCGAAATCCGCTTCCGCCGCTTTACCACTTTCCAGAGCCTTACGTGACAGCTGCCCAAAATCAACAGTTTGTTTCAGAGAAGACTGCTCAATATTACAAGGTGTGTTAACAACAGAGCCCACAAAGTTAATTGTCCCTGTGTTATCGGCCATTGAGCTGAATGGAACAACAGATGCCGCAAATACAGTTGCAATCGCTAATTTAGTTAATTTCATTTATTTTTCCTTTCTAGTAAAAAGACAATAGAAACCATTCACCTTTTAAATAAAGGTGTTAATTTCATTTTTTTTGAAACGTAAAAGTTACATCATTAATAACAGCATCATCCTGTTGCTATTTAAGTCCCTTATTTATCGCTAAGCGAGATAGTCGATCCTATAGGCTATAAATAGCCTATAGAATATTTTTTCATACTCATTATTAAATAGAAAAGTAAACTTCTATAGAAAGTGCTTTCTTTCCTGTATTCTCATTTCCATCATATCATCTGAATAATTAATCATGACGGAGAAAAAAAATTCTGACCAGCTTTTCCCTAAAATATCGAGCATAACATCGAGAGTTTCAATATTAATGCCGGATTCGCCTCGTTCATAGCGCGAAATTTGTTGCTGACTAACCTGCATTAATCTGCCCAATTGATGTCCTGTGAGAGATTGATTCTTTCTTGCTTTTTTTAAAAAGCTTCCAATCTCCTTTCGTAATAACTCTTTATTTTTTGTCATAATATAAACCAACAATAAATAATTTACTCAATTTATCTTAGTATCTTATTACTCTTAAAAAATGACTCTGTAATAAGATAAAAATTAAAAAAACTGTTACTTTAAAACCGAAAAAACACCTAACTGGAGTTGAATATAGGATTAACCACCTAGAGAGTAAATACGTTTATAACGATCGATCTTAAAATTTTAATAGAAAATAACTATCAAAAATAAATTATTGATCGTTATATGCAATATATCGTTTAATTTAAGCCAATAATATCAAAACATTGAGAAAATAACCCATAATATGGGTATTTGAAATACTCTTATTATGGGTTATTCATATTTGGTGTATGTTAATATAATTAACGATATTTTCATTTTGTTACAAATTTAATTTTTTTGATATAGTTTACTTTGAAAATACATTTCCTTTTTTAAAAAAACATAATCACTGTTAATTTAAACATATGAGCAACCAAAAATATTATTAATTAAAAATCAATTAATTAGTAATTGAGAGGCATGCGTAACGTATTGAACAAGAAGTATTAGAGAAAAAATAGATAATTCATCTTAACTATAACGTAGGTAAATAAAAATTCCATTTAATGAGTATTAACTCTTTACTGTTAAATTTAATGTCTTAAGCTATACAACAAAAAATGCTATTATCATCTCTCTCTTTAGCCTCACCATCATTCATTTCATATACAGATTCTATTAATTGCATTCCTCCTCTATTTTTCATTTCAGTTAAAAGTGCAGAACTCTAACTAAAAACCGCCCCTCTCAATCAAAGTCTAATCCCCTACTTTGATTAATAAAAAACGTCTAGAAAAAATTAACTTTAATTAACACCTTGTTCTATATTAATAATCTCTCATTACTGATTTTGTTCTTTCATAAATTTAGCCAATATGCACAATCTAGCAGAACGACCAAAAGACCCAGTAAACCGATTATTGATATTGAAATTGAGCAACAACAACCCGCGAACCTTCGTGAACGTTTATTTTATTAAAACCCAATACTATCGCTCAAATCTGCTAATGATGAACGGATAAGATCTCATCAAAAATGGTTCACAATGTATATAGTAAGTGGATAGCCGAAAACGATGTTAGCTAAACTGATATTTTAAATGAATAATGCCCTATCACTGCTCCAAGAAAGCAATAATAAGGCAATTAATTCATTATATTCAAATGGGTAAACCAATTACACAGGTATAGACATCACCTCTTGATATGCCGCCACCAACTTATTACGTACTTGGATCCCCATCTGCAAGCTCAAGCTGGCCTTTTGCATATCCACCATGACATCATTGAGCGATACATTCTCTTTCCCCAAGGTAAAATCTTCGATCTGTTTCGCCGAGTGGTTTCTGACGTCATTAATTTGCTCCACAGCTGACACAAGATGATCCGCAAATCCTACAGGCTCAATAATAGGTTTGCTGTGATTGGCGGCTTGGGTAGCAGTCGCTTGCAGCTGTGATAGCACCCCTTCAATAGCTTGAATAGTCATGTATTTCTCTTCAATTTCATAGGCGAACGGTCATCGCATTCTAGTTAGGCATACTTACCCTAGCACAGGCTTTTTAACTTGAAGCCGATAAATAACACCAAATTTATAGGCTGATTCCGTCATTAGATTTATTAGAGTCATCAATAATAGCAACGTAAAAAAGTGACGTGACGAAGAGGGAATAACATTGTTTCGCCAAAAGTGTTTTCATCTGTTGATTTTGCAAGGCAAGGAATATCTATGAGTGCCGCATCTAAAGAAACGGGAGAGGTTTCAAAAGGGTTTGCATCTATTGCTACGCGCCTCAAATCATCCCCAAAAATTCCACTAATGATTGCTGGTGCTGCGGCGATTGCGGTTGTTGTCGCCCTACTTCTTTGGCTACGCAGTCCTGACTATCGAGTACTTCTTAGTAACCTCAGTGCCAAAGACGGTGGTGATATAGTCAGCCAATTAACACAAATGAACGTACCTTATCAAATCGCTGATAATGGTAGTGCAATTTTGGTACCCGCGGATAAAGTTCATGAACTACGTCTTAAATTAGCGCAATCTGGATTGCCTAAAGGAGGCAATACGGGTTTCGAACTGTTAGATAAAGAACAGTTTGGTATCAGCCAATTTAGCGAACAAGTTAACTACCAACGTGCATTGGAAGGTGAATTATCACGCACCATTGAATCGCTGAGCCCTGTCCAAAACGCACGTGTTCATTTGGCCATCCCAAAACCCACTTTATTTGTTCGTGAACAAAAGCTCCCGACAGCCTCAGTCACCGTAGGATTACTACCGGGACGCATGTTAGATGAAAGTCAAATCACAGCAATTGTCCATATGGTCTCCAGTAGCGTTTCAGGTTTAACCGCTGCAAATGTGACGATTGTCGATCAAACAGGTCGTTTACTGACTAACAATGATAACAGTCAACAATCGGCTAATAGCGCACAAATAAAAATGACTAAAGAGATGGAATCCCATCTCAAACAACGGATTGAAGATATCCTGTCACCATTAGTCGGTCGCGCCAACGTGCATGCACAAGTCACAGCGCAAATGGATTTCTCTAAAGTTGAGCAAACCTCTGAAGAATATAAGCCGAATCAAACACCTGAAAGTGCGGCAATTCGCTCACGACAAAACAGCCAGAGTATGCAAAACAACAATGGTGGAACAGGTGGTGTGCCGGGAGCATTATCCAACCAACCACCAAACGCCCCATCAGCACCTGTTTCGACGGATAAAAACAACCAAACTAGCCAAAAAAATAATATGTCGGGTAATGGTTCAAGCCACTCACAGAGTGATGAAACCACTAATTACGAGGTCGACCGTAAAATTAGTCACACTCAGCGTCAGATAGGTGTTGTTGATAGATTATCAGTCGCAGTGATCATCAATTACTTACCCCAAGAAGGTGAAAATGGCGTCCAAATGAAACCATTACCACCAGAAATGATGAAGCAAATTGATGCGCTAACCCGTGAGGCAATGGGGTATTCAGTTGATCGTGGAGACTCTTTAAACATCACTAACTCATTATTTACCAACGAAACCGTTGTTGAAGAACAACCTTCGATGCTGGAAAACCCACAGCTTATCGCCCAAATATTGGATTACGGTAAGATCCTCTTAATCGCCATTATCGCTTGGTTTATGTGGCGTTTCGGTATCAAGCCACAATGGGTGAAATACCGCCAATCACAGCAAGCGCAAGTGACCGCCGAAACCTTTGTTACGACTCAACCTAAAACCCCGCTCGTGGTTGATGAAGAAATTAATGAAGATATGGACGAACAAACACGTCGTCGCCTGACTCGCCAACGTGTCAGTGCTGAAATTCAAAGTCAACGTATTCGTGAAATGGCAGAGAAAGACCCACAAGTGGTTGCCATGGTCATTCGTCAGTGGTTAGGAAAAGCACAATGATATTAACAGGAACCGAAAAAAGTGCCGTGATGCTAATGACACTCGGCGAAGATCAAGCCGCAGAGGTCTTTAAACACCTGAATCCCAAAGAAGTTCAACAACTGAGTATGGCGGTTTCTAACATGCGCCAAATCTCAAATAATGAACTGGCTGAGGTACTCACTGAGTTTGAAGAATCCGCCATTCAATTTGCAGCACTCAATATTAATACCAATGATTATCTACGTTCAGTGCTGATCAAAGCATTAGGTGAAGAGCGTGCGGCTAGCTTGTTAGAAGATATCTTTGATAAACAAGAAAGTACATCCGGTATTGAAAGTCTCAATTACATGGAACCGCAAACCGTGGCCGATATTATTCGTGATGAACATCCACAAATTATCGCCACGATATTGGTTCACTTAAAACGCAACCTTGCTGCCGATGTTTTAGAGCTGTTTGACGAGCGCCAACGTAATGACATCATGCTACGTATCGCGACCTTTGGTGGTGTACAACCCGCAGCCTTGGCCGAGCTTACCGAAGTTCTTAATAACTTATTGGATGGCCAAAACCTCAAACGCAGCAAAATGGGTGGCGTAAGAACCGCGGCTGAAATCATCAATCTAATGAAAAATCAACAAGAAGAAAGCGTGATTGATGCAATGCGTGACTACGATGGCGAATTGGCACAACGCATTATCGACGAAATGTTTCTATTCGAAAATCTTATTGAGGTCGACAATCGCAGCATTCAACGTATTCTACAAGAAGTTGCCAACGATTCGTTGGTTATTGCCCTTAAAGGCAGTAATCAAGCACTACGCGACCACTTCCTTAACAATATGGCGGTACGTGCTGCTGAAATCGTTCGCGATGATTTGGAGTCCCGTTCACCTGTCCGTATGTCACAAGTAGAAACCGAGCAAAAAGCGATCTTGATGATAGTGCGTCGTTTAGCAGAAAAAGGCGAAATCAGCATTGGTGGTGGAGACGATGTCTATGTCTAAATCACCAATCGATCAACAATCATGGAAACCTTGGCAACTGCGTGAATTGAATCAATGGGATCTCAATTCCCCAGCTATTCCTTCATTGGATGACCTACCAGAGCCTGATAAACCGAAAGTTCCCTGTCTTGAGCCGCAAGAGGTACTTGAGCAAATCAATCTATTGGATAACTTAAAAGAAGAAGCCCAACGTTCAGGTTACCAACAAGGCCATGAACTTGGACAAAAAGAAGGTTATCAAGCAGGTTTTGAGCAAGGGTTACGTGCAGGTGAAGAACAAGGTCGCCAACAAGCTCTCGCGCAAGAACAGCCAATCATTGAAACTTGGCAAAAATTACTGTCCGAGTTTAATTATTCAATTGATAGTTTCGATACCGTCATCACCACTAAGTTGCTGCAAATTGCCTTAACTGCCGCTAAACAAGTATTAGGTCAATCAACTATTTGTGATGGCACAGCGCTACTAGAAGAAATCAGCCATTTATTACAACAAAAACCCATTTTCTCAGGCCAGCCTGAGCTACATGTCAACCCTGCTCACATAGAGCTGATTGAGCAACATTTAGGTTCATTATTAAGCCTTAATGGTTGGCGTTTAGTTGCCGATCCTAAGCTACACCTCGGTGGTTGCCGTGTCGTCGCTGAAGATGGCGAAACCGATATGACCGTCGCGACACGTTGGCAAGAATTGTGCCGCCTTTATGCGCCGGAGACTTTGTCATGACCGTGAGAATGGGTCGCTGGATAGCAACACTGGATGATTTGGAATCCCGGATGAAAGGGATCCCAATGACACGCCATTATGGTCGCCTCACTAAGATCACCGGTTTAGTGATGGAAGCAGAAGGCATTAAAATGCCATTAGGAGCGACCTGTTTTATCGAACGTGCGATTAATGGTCGTCATGATGAAGTAGTATGTGAAGTCGTCGGCTTTAATGGCGCACGTATGCTATTAATGCCACTGGCTGATCTCGAAGGAATTGCACCGGGTGCTCGTGTTTATGCACAAACTACCGGCGATGACGGCCAAACTAGCCGCCTGTTACCACTCGGTGATGAATTACTGGGCAGGATCCTCGATGCACAAGGCACACCACTTGATGGTAAAGGCCCATTAGATGTTAAACATCGCGCACCATTAATCACGCCACCAATTAATCCACTTGAAAGAACACCGATTAATAGCGTACTGGATGTTGGCGTTCGCGCTATTAATGCGCTTCTCACCGTAGGCCGTGGCCAACGTATGGGGCTCTTTGCCGGCTCAGGGGTGGGTAAAAGTGTGTTACTTGGCATGATGGCTCGCTTCACGCAAGCTGACATCATTGTGGTTGGCCTAATTGGTGAACGAGGCCGTGAAGTTAAAGATTTTATTGAAAATATTTTAGGTGCCGAAGGATTACAACGTGCGGTCGTAGTAGCCGCCCCTGCTGACGTTTCCCCCTTACTACGTATGCAAGGGGCCTCTTATGCCACACGTATCGCCGAATACTTCCGCGATCTTGGTAAAAACGTACTGCTGATAATGGACTCACTCACTCGTTACAGCATGGCACAGCGTGAAATCGCACTCGCAATTGGCGAACCACCTGCAACAAAAGGCTATCCCCCCTCTGTATTTGCAAAATTGCCTGCATTGGTTGAACGTGCCGGTAATGGCAAAAACGGAGGCTCGATCACCGCTTTTTATACCGTACTCACAGAAGGTGATGACCAACAAGATCCGATTGCCGACTCTGCACGCGCTATCTTAGATGGTCATATTGTGTTATCGAGAGCGCTTGCCGAATCAGGCCACTACCCCGCTATCGATATTGAGGCTTCAATTAGCCGTGCCATGACTGAGCTCATTGATAAGCAACACTATCGTTTGATCCAACGGTTTAAACAACTCACCTCCAGTTATCAACGCAACCGCGATTTGATTAATGTCGGCGCTTATGCAGCAGGCAGTGATCCCATGTTAGATATGGCAATCCAATATTACCCACGTATGTCGACATTTTTACAGCAAGACATTGATGAGCGTTGTGATTATCAAACGGCTTGTGAGCAATTAGTTCATGCGATTCCCAATGAATAATGAGGGGTGAGATGAGTAACAATAATGCGTTAACAACATTACTAAATTTAGCCGTAGAAGCTTCCGACGAAGCGGCAAAAGTGTTGGCTCAAGTTAGACAAACGCAAGTACAAATGTCTCAACAACTCAACATGCTAGAAAATTATCAAACTGAGTATCGCCAAAAACTCAATCAAACATTACACAGTGGAATCGATGCTGATAAATGGCAGAACTATCAACAATTTTTAGTCACATTAGAACTCACCATTGAGCAACAACAGCAACAGCTAACGTTATGGGAACAACGCGTGAGTGAAGCTAATCGCCATTGGCAAGAAAAACAACAAAGAGTGAATGCGTTCGATACCTTAATTCAACGTGCCGAACACAGTAAAAACCAGCGATTAAACCGTTTAGAGCAAAAACAGATGGATGAATTTGCTCAACGTGCAACGTTACGGAGAAACCAATAAATGGACGTCAATACGCCTAACGCCCCCGCAATTTCTTCATCTACGGGGCTAAAAAACAGTCATAATCAACAAAATGATCCGCGTTTAGATGCCGATCAAGTGCCAGTATTGCCCTTTCAAGCAGTTCTTGATAACCAGCAACCGGTTCAAAAACCTACAAACACCAATGATCTTACTGCTAACAAAACATCCCATACAGCTGCTGACACAGTACAAACGGAAAACTCGCCACAACCAACAACTAAGCAGCAAGCTGAGCATGCCATTGATCAGATGAATTACAGTCGAACTTTACGTCATGACGGTGAACACCCCGTATTACAAACACAGCTACTTAATCAAACAGATAGCCTAGAGCAGACTTGGCTAAATAATTTAAAAGTGACAGACGACAGTAAAACATTCATATCCGCTTCAACGCAGTTTGCTGATGGCAAACAAATGGCCCTTATTCCTTTTGCTGAAAAATCAGTACAACTTAATGCCTCATTTGCCGCTACAGTGCAATCTGAAGAAGATAGTGAACTGCGCGCACCGATACGACTCACCGATCTTGATAATAAAGACCAACCTGCACACTTAACTGCTTTTATTAAAAATGAAAAAGAAGAGCGCAAAGATCAGCCTTTATTACCGTTGAATGAAAGCAAAAAAATTGTCGTGAAAGATTTATCTCCTGACTTTATGCCACTAAATAAAAAGAGCATAGAGAGGGAAACATTCTCAGTATCCCAAGCGATCAGCAATGGAGAAAATACGGGCAATCTGAAGAGTGCCTTCACCTCTTCTGTCGATAACTCTCTACTACAACCTACGTCAACTCAATCGGCCTCTGCACATACAGTCAGTATGATGCCGACACCTACCGCCACACACACTGTCAGCACCAATACACCGATGATACCCATGCAACCGGGAGTACCACTCGGCAGTGAAGCATGGCAGCAGCAAATTAATCAACATATGCTATTTTTTTCACGCCAAGGTATTTCACAGGCACAAATTCGCTTACACCCTGAAGATCTTGGTTCCCTAAATGTCCATTTACGCATAGAAGATAACCAAGCGGTAATGCATTTTGTTTCACCTCATAGCCATGTTCGCGCAGCAATGGAAAGCATGATGCCAATATTGCGTAACGCACTCCAAGAAAGTGGCATTCACCTAGCACAGGGCTCTGTAGGACAAGACACCCCTAATGGCCAATCAGGTTCAAACAAGCAAACCGACCATCAACAAAGTTTACCCTCCTCCAGTGCAACTTTAGTCGGTATCGCTAGCAGTGAGTCATCATTGACTCCATCAGCTCAACCAGTGACTCGTGCACGAGGTGGCATTGATACATTCGCTTAATTTTCAAACAATAGGTGGTGATTTCGTAACTAAAGCGCCGAGTTACCCCCTTTTTGTTTCGTTTTTCCCCCCTTTAGACTGGCTCAATCAAGCCATAATGCTAAAGATTACAAAGTAAAACCCTAATTGGGTTTGGTTTTTATCAATAGGAATTTTGCTAACATGCCGTCTTCAAGCAATTCATCTAAAAATTCAAATAAAGGGCTAATGATACTCTTTGCCCTTCTTGCCATCGCTGGTGCAAGTTTTGGCGGTTACACATGGTGGACAACACAGCAGACGGCAAACCCAGTCAATGAAGATGAAAAACGCATCAATATGCCTCAACCCATCTTTATGGATTTAGAGCCCTTCACCGTAAATCTACCTGGCTTGAATGAATCACCTGATCGCGTTTTATATATCAATGTGACCTTACGGCTCGCCAATGAAAAATCACGTAAGCAACTTCACGAATACTTGCCTGAAGTTCGCAGCCGCTTGTTATTACTGTTGTCTGAACAAAAACCGAAAACACTCAGTACCCATGAAGGGAAACTACAGTTGATGCAAGCCATTAAAGAAACTCTTTCACCGACGCTGATCCCGGGAGAGTCAGGACAAGATATTTCAGACGTATTATTCACGACCTTTATTTTGCGGTAATTCAGATGAGCGATAATATTTTATCTCAGGCTGAAATCGATGCGTTGCTCAATGATGATGCACCATCATCGAACCAATCAGCGACACCATCCAAAGACAAAGAACACGTTCGTCCTTATGATCCGAATACACAGCGCCGTGTTATTCGCGAGCGTATGCAATCACTTGAAATCATCAATGAGCGATTTGCACGTCAGTTTCGTATGGGATTGTTTAATATGCTGCGCCGTAGCCCAGACATTACGGTAGGTGGCATTAAAATCGAGCCTTATCATGAATTTGCTCGTAATTTACCTGTTCCAACTAACTTGAACTTGATCCATATGCCACCATTACGTGGCACGGCGCTGTTCACATTTGAACCCGCGTTGGTGTATATCGCAGTCGATAACCTATTTGGTGGCGATGGCCGCTTCCCTGTTCGCTCTGAAGGTAAAGAATTCACCAATACTGAACAGCGTATTATTAATAGGATGTTGAAACTCGCTTTGGGTGCCTATCGTGAAGCTTGGAAGCCAATAGCAGATATCGATGTGGAATATGTGCGCTCAGAAATGCAAGTAAAATTCACCAATATCACCACATCTCCAAATGACATCGTCGTTACCACACCTTTTTTAGTGGAAATCGGCAATACCATTGGTGAATTCAGTATTTGTATCCCTATCGCTATGATTGAGCCACTGCGTGAGCGGTTAATTAATCCCCCCGTAGAACAAGGCCACCAAGAAAATGAAGCATGGGTCAGTAATTTAGTCACGCAAGTTAAACGCTCAGAGTTAGAACTTGTCGCCAATTTTGTCGATATCCCATTACGGATATCTCGCTTACTGCAACTGCAAAAAGGGGATGTGATCCCTATCGATAAACCTGACCGATTAATGGTCAGTGTTGATGGTGTGCCCGTATTGACGAGCCAATATGGCACTCAAAATGGTCAATATGCATTGCGTGTAGAACATTTGATTAACCCTGTTTTAAACACTCTAAATGAGGAAAGTACCAATGAGTGAGGCGAATAACTCTCCTGATGCATCAACCAATCACGACGGTGAAGATTTATGGGCTGAAGCATTGGAGCAACAAAAGAAAGCGGGATCCTCCTCAGCCAGTGCACAGGCGTTTGCAAGTTTAGATGGGCAAAATACGCTTGATCAGCTTTCTGATATTAATTTAATTATGGATATCCCAGTTCGCCTATCTGTCGAATTGGGTCGCACTAAAATGACTATCAAAAAACTATTAAGCCTTTCACAAGGCTCAGTGGTTTCTCTTGATGGACTTGCTGGTGAGCCATTAGATATTTTGATTAATGGCTATTTGATTGCTCAAGGTGAAGTGGTGGTAGTCTCTGACAACTATGGTATCCGTATTACCGATATCATTACACCGTCAGAACGCATGCGCCGTTTAAGCCGTTAATAGGTTAGAGACTGATATGAAAACGACTCCATTTATTAGCCAAACCGAACAACCAAGCGGTCAGGCGATCCCCGCCCTCAGTAATAGTCATAGCTTAATGCAAATATCAGGGGCATTAGGTGGGATCATCTTGTTAATACTGGCTGGTTCATGGTTAGTGAAAAAACTCGGTCTCGCCCCTAAACAATTAGGTAAAAGCCAATTATTAAAAGTGAAAAGTAGCTGTTCACTTGGCAACAAAGAACGTGTAGTTGTGGTAGAAATGAATAATGAATGGCTGGTGCTAGGCGTGACTGCACAATCTGTGAATTTACTGCATCAATGCCCAGCGGTGAATAAAAAACCACTTACATCGGTCCCTGAGCCGCTGACATTTCAATCTGTGTTCAAGAAAAAACAAGATGCAGTTGAACAAGTGGCCTCCAAAATAGCAAATTACCAATAATTGGAAGCACACATGTTCCCTTTGAAAACGACGACGGTGATCGCTTCATTATTATTACTACCCACTCAAGCTTTCGCTTCCTTGCCGCCTATTATCAGCCAAACACTACCTGATGGTGG
This sequence comes from Providencia sp. PROV236, assembly GCF_033676985.1. Lineage (NCBI taxonomy): Bacteria > Pseudomonadati > Pseudomonadota > Gammaproteobacteria > Enterobacterales > Morganellaceae > Providencia > Providencia sp. PROV236. Next base: position 2,875,891 of record NZ_CP096297.1, read on the forward strand.
GCAAAGTTGGTCATTACCAGTACAAACATTACTGTTTTTAACCTTATTGGGCTTTATCCCTGCCTTACTGTTAATGATGACCAGTTTTACTCGCATTATCATTGTATTAGGTCTATTACGTAATGCACTCGGTACCCCTTCTGCACCACCGAACCAAGTATTATTAGGTCTGGCACTATTTTTAACCTTTTTTGTGATGTCACCGGTTGCCGATCAAGCTTACCGCGAAGCCTATCAGCCATTTAGTGAAGATAAAATTAGCTTAGAAACTGCTTTAGAAAAAGGCACGGCACCATTTCGCACTTTTATGTTAGGACAAACTCGCGAATCAGATTTAGCGCTATTCGCACGGATCGCCAAAGTCGGTGATATTCAAGAAGCCAAAGACGTGCCAATGCGTATTTTAGTCCCTGCTTTTATTACAAGTGAGCTTAAAACCGCTTTTCAAATCGGCTTTACCATTTTTATTCCGTTTTTGATCATCGATCTCGTGGTCGCTAGTGTATTAATGGCGCTCGGTATGATGATGGTGCCGCCGGCAACCGTGTCTTTGCCTTTTAAATTAATGCTATTTGTTTTAGTCGATGGCTGGCAGCTGCTACTTGGTTCTTTGTCACAGAGTTTTTTTTAACTAATAGTATTGAGTCGTTTATGCTCAAAATCATTCGAAGTGCTGATGGGCAACAAGTGAGCCAATCGCTAAGAGCATACATAAGTAGATGATGAGAAGCGAATGAACGCAGTCAACAACACTGCGACTTGAAGTATGACAAGTATCAATGAGGAATAGTGATGACACCTGAATCCATCATGGCAATGGGCACAGAAGCCATGAAAATTGCTTTAATGTTAGCCGCACCATTATTGCTGGCGGCTCTTGCTGCGGGGCTAATTATTAGCCTATTGCAAGCCGCAACACAGGTGAATGAAATGACCCTGTCATTTATTCCCAAAATCCTCTCCGTGATTGCAGTGATCATTATTGCCGGTCCATGGATGCTCAATCTACTGCTTGATTACATGCGCGCGTTATTTAGTAACCTGCCATTTATCATTGGCTAGCCATGTTAACCATTACCAGTGAAACGCTAACGCTTTGGTTAAGCCAAGGTTTCTATCCTTTTATTCGCCTATTAGCCCTATTTGGCACCGCCCCCTTCTTCAATGAAAAACAATCTATTACCAAAGCACGTATCATCTTAGCTTTTTTTGTGATTTTAATTGTTTCGCCGCAACTGCCTATCGTCAATATTCCTTTATTTTCAGCAATGGGGTTATGGGTGATTGTTCAGCAAATCGTGATTGGTATTGCTATCGGACTCACGATGCAGATGGCATTTGCCGCTGTACGTCATGCAGGTGAGGTAATTGGATTACAGATGGGACTTTCTTTTGCCACCTTTTTTGATCCAACTGGCGGCCCGAATATGCCCATTTTAGGACGTATTCTAAATCTGATTATGTTACTACTATTTCTTTCCTTCGATGGCCATTTGTGGCTGATTTACATCGTGATCAATTCATTTGAACTGATCCCAATTCAAGTCTCTCCTCTTAATCGAGACGGTTTTTGGTCATTAGTCCAATTTGCCAATAGTATTTTTATCAATGGGTTAATGTTAGCACTACCTTTTATTACCTTGTTTTTAATCCTTAACTTAGCCCTTGGTATTCTGAATCGTATGACTCCACAACTCTCGGTGTTTGTCGTTGGCTTCCCTCTGACATTAACCATTGGTATCAGTATGTTAGGGTTAATTATCTCGATCTTACCACGTTATAGTGAGCGTTTGATTCATCAAGCCTTTGAGCAGTTGTCACTGATGTTTGGGTTGTTTGTGGGTTAGGTAAACTAGGTAGTACAGCAAAAGCTACCTATGCATTCATTTTATCTTTAAGTATCACTTCAGTAGTTCAAATAAAAATTCAATTTGTATATCTATCCTTATAATGATGAGTAAAAATATTATCAGCAATATAATTGTTCCTTTATATAATCACATTTAAACAACACTAAAATAATCTGGCAATTATCCACAAAAAATTATGTATAGAGATAAAACACAGAAAATCTGTAATACTTTAATTAGAAATAACGTTTTAAACGCTGCCTATATGGCAGTAAATGCTTAATCAACAATAAAATAACCTTTTCTAAGCTGCCTGTGCGGCAGTGAATCCACCACAAGACCGTATCAGTATCAATATGTATTTCTAAGCTGCCTGTACGGCAGTGAACACTCCGAGCGGTTGCCTTCCATGCACCAAAAATTTCTAAGCTGCCTGTACGGCAGTGAACGATTCTGGTATTAAATCTTGGTCAATGGCATTTTTCTAAGCTGCCTGTGCGGCAGTGAACAATGGTTTTCAACGTCTGTTTGTGCGTGAACTTTTCTAAGCTGCCTGTGCGGCAGTGAACATTAATCCCAAAGTTGGATCAGGGCTTTTTGTTTTCTAAGCTGCCTGTGCGGCAGTGAACATAAGTAAATTTAATTCTCTATTAATTGTAGATTTCTAAGCTGCCTGTGCGGCAGTGAACATTGGCAAGCCGCAATTATCTGATGCACAAATTTTCTAAGCTGCCTGTGCGGCAGTGAACTGCCATATCAGCGCGAGCCATTGCGTGAGTTTTTTCTAAGCTGCCTGTGCGGCAGTGAACAATATTCGGGCTTTATCTCGGCTGGATTTAGATTTCTAAGCTGCCTGTGCGGCAGTGAACAGGTAATGAGTGCAAAGGTGGTTATTATTATCTTTCTAAGCTGCCTGTGCGGCAGTGAACTTCGCTTTAAGTGCGTATCAACGCCCACTTTATTTCTAAGCTGCCTGTGCGGCAGTGAACCCATTCGATCACGACGGCAAAAATAATGTTTTTTTCTAAGCTGCCTGTGCGGCAGTGAACTATGGAAATGGCTTGGGAATGAATGTTTCTTATTTCTAAGCTGCCTGTGCGGCAGTGAACGTAGCCCCGAAAAAATTATCAAAAAAAGAGCATTTCTAAGCTGCCTGTGCGGCAGTGAACTAGACTTTATCAAATAAAAAATAAGTTACAACAAGTCGTTAAGCGTATTTCTACAAAAATACCTTCTTTTTCTCTACTTATTGTAACCCATTGTTTTAATATCAAATTTTAAAATAGCAAAAAAACAAGGTCAAAAATGTGGAACTGTTGCTAATTTTATATCGCCAGTAACTGCTTGACTTAATCCATAGCAATTAAACAAACCTGTTTGGGGCTTTTCGGCTGAAAGGCATTTAATAAACAGTGGAAACGGACGGTGCCCACTTGCTTCATTCCGTGATTTAGTTTGCTGACTTTCAACCCATAAAAACGGCAAACGGCTCTGTGCTTTCGGCTGTTTCTCCTTCAGCTGTGCCAAGCAAGCCTCAACCGACAAACCGGATTTAGTTGCATATAGTCGCGCCTTTTTTTGCATATCCAACTGGATCCGTTTTTCACCCTTTACATGCTGGCGTACATAGCTAACCGCTGTAGCGTATTCAGGCACCAGTTGAATTGATTTGATATGCACATAATCAGATAACCTCTCCAACCAACGGCTTATGTTTAACTGAACCAGTGCCTGTTCAGTTTTTGCCAATAAACGCATTTTTTTACCTAATCGAAAACCAACGCTACCATATTCAGGAAATGCAATCGCAACTGCGCTATCTCCTGCGGCTGATTTGTTGTCAACAAGGGCAATATGCGTTTGCTGATAAACTTTTTGCCATAAAAAATCTAACGGTATGGTTGGATCAGGTAATAAAGTTATCTCCTGATAATAGTTCATAGCTCACCTTATTTGTCGCTTTCACCAAATACACCACCACGAACCAACACCGCCATCACATAGTGTTCATCCTCAACACGCGCTAATTTTTCACCTCTAGCCCATTTGTCAAAGTGAGTATAAAAATCTTGCTTAGCACCAGGGGTGCGATAAGCCGTACCAAGGTTAGTCACTGCACCATAAGGCTCGATTGCAATTGCGCCAGCGCTATTAACCTCATCATCATAAGCAGGATACCATGTATCAATAGAGCGTAGCGCGTTGCCCACTTTTTGTGAGTGCATCGCCGCATGACCATTGACATGATAAAGGATCTTGCTTTTATTGCCTTTCCCCTTATCCATCACCAACTCTTCACTTGGATAAACTTCTTGTGCTTTTCCTAGTTGTGCATAAGTGGTAATTTCAAGCAATAATGCACCTTCACTATTTGCCAAGGCCGAAGCAATTTTATTTCCTAATTCTGTAACTTGCTTGTCTTGCTTATCAAAACTACGAATGCTGTATTGCGTTGCATCAAATGTCCATTGCTGCTCTTGCCCTGAGTTTAATATATTGACTTCAACTTCAATTTTTTCGGCTCCAACTCGGTTGCGCCATAAAAAACGCGCATTAGCAATATTATGCGCATAGCGACGACCTAACTCACGAAAGCCTTCTTTTTCAATATACTCTTTAGCTGCTTTGGTGTAGCTTTCTTTGAATAGTGCATTGTTACAAGCAGAAGGTGATTCAACGCCCCCCAAAACTTTAAGGGTGAATTGATGCTTTAATGTATCTTGTTCGGTACCTAATGCACATGCATCAACGGTTTGTAAATTGGCTTTTTCAACTTCTGCATTTAGTTTTAACGGGTCGTTTTTAACCGCGCCTTTTAACCTATTTGAAATGGTTCCGCGAACCGATTTTTCTTGAAGAGCCAAAGGGGTAAATTGGCTTTTATTATCCCAGCTAGTGCCATAAAAATAACCATCAGATGGAACCAATTTTTTTTCAAAGGCCAATACTGAGGCTACATCGTTATTCTTCGCCATTTTTACTCTCCGCTTGTAAAATGTTTAGGTTGAACTTGTTCGCATAAATAGAGATTATTTTCAAAATCCTGTGCATAACACCAAAGTATTTCATCAGGACATTCGGCTTTATTGACCATTAAAAATTGCCCTAATGTGATCATACTTTCTGCAAATCGATGGGAACATTCAGGGTCGCGTTGATTTTTTGCTTTTCCTAATGGAGATATGCCTTGAAACCCTGTTGCTATAGGGACAATCCAGCCCGATGTTTTGCGTTGCATTTTCCATTCAAATGGTTTCTTTTTAGACTCATCACTGTTTTCTATTTCAACACACTGGTTATTTACGGTGACATAATCTAATAGTGCATCCATGGCATCTTGCCCTTCTTGCATCGCCTCCATCATTAAGTCGCGGCGTTCAATTAAGGCATAACCGGGCATTAAGCTATTAAATAATTTGATTTTTTCAGCATTATTGTACCCATCAGGTAAAATATACCGTTGTGGCATCTCAACCGACAAAATATCGCCACCAGCCAGTTTCATGGTTGGGATCAGCTCATGGATTTTATTTAATACTGCGGTATTGATTGGGGAGTCTTCGTTATCTTCATATTTAATTAATAATGACACATCCAAATGGCACCTTGCTTCTTCAATAAAAGCTGAGCGATTACCGTCTTTATCAAGAGGGTTACCTGTACCAATAATTGAATTCACAAAATCACCAGGACCCCGGTAAGTTTGCAAATTACATTCATGGCTGATCACCGCCAGAGCATCAAATTGAACATCTAATTCATAATCATTATTAAGCTTACGTTCTAAAGCATGCATAAAGCCAAGCCATGCGGTCATCGCAGGGAAACCAATTGTCAACGGGCTAGATAAGGCATTGGCATTAAGGACTTTAAGATGCGGTAGTTTAATAAGATAGATAGGCTCACTCATCTTAATAATTCCTTATTTTTAGCCACAATCTCAGCGATGGCATTAAACTCATCATTACCAAATGACAGTGCCTTTTTACCATTGACCTTGTTATAGCCCGCAATAAATTGGCGAGTTATTTCCGCAATTAACACCAACAGCCAATCATCCAAATCATCACGCTGCTGCTGCATGTTTGGAAATAGCCATGTTTGTTGGTATTTAGCAAGTTTGGTCGGTAAAACGACATCTTCTTGTTCATATGCACGGCGGATTTTCCACATCATGATAATTATGTGATCCACATATTCTTGAATTCGATTATCACGGTATTCAGAAAAACGACTACCTCGCTTATCTTTTGGTAATGTAATTAACCCATGAAAAGCTTCAAAAGCCTCTTTTATATGCCAAGTGTTAATACAATCTGCAAAGAAATTTTTTGAGGGTAGTCGTGTTTCCCGTATATTTATCACGGGAGGAAGAGAAGGTAATAAATGTGCCTTACCTGCGTTTTGGTTATTTAGAACCGAAATATTTTGTGGCTTAGTTCCCCCAAAACCAATGGTGGTAATACCATAAATTTCTTTAAAACCCATTTCGCTATATTCACCTTTGCGTTTTAAGTCACGCAATGCTTTGGTTTGTTCGGAAAAGCGAATATTGTCGATACGTCGACGCATTTCAAACACTATCCCTGAAGGGGTTAATACTGAAAGCAAATGGTAGTCTTCATGATCAGTCCATACGGGAAAATAGACTTGTTTTATTTTTGAGCTAGTCACCGCGGTTTCATCCGTCGCAGCCATAGCCAGAAAGCCTTCCCGTAATTCTTGATAGCTCCCCGTATTTATCGTCAATAATGATTTTGCGAGGGGAGTTTCTGCTTCAATGTGAGATAACAGTGTTTTGTGATCTTGCATTTGTAAAGTCAAAAACTTATAGACATCTAATGCCGCGGCATTGCCTAATGCATCAGCTTCAACAGTCACATTTCCTGATCGTAAAAAACCATCATTTGCATATTGACTATGTGCAATAGTTGCACTGACTGAACCATTTTTATTTTTACGGGCGCTAGGGTGGCTAAATGTACAAGGGTGAGTCGAAATAGATATTTGTCCTGCGCGTTTAGCCGCACTTGGTAGCCACTCATTTAATGAAAAAGTTTTTTCACACTCTTGCTGTAACTGGCTAACTTCATGTTCATTCATTGAAGCTTTTAAATTCTTTTTAAGCCAGCCCTCTTTGCGCTCGGCAAAGAAAGCGTCTATTGCTGGATCAAGCATATTTAGAGGTCCTTGTGACTTAAGTTAAATACCAATCTAGCCGACAACACAAAAACGATCAACCATTATACTCTAAAAAGATAGATTTAATTTATACTAGGGATGATGACGACTATGTACCAACTTGATAAACTTCCCAAACTACCGCATAGGTAGCTTAGAAAATTATTCTCTAGAATCTAAAACCATGTTCACTGCCGTATAGGCAGCAGATAACTGGCCTAGTGCCAGTTATCTTTCTACTTCGTAAATCCCCATCTGGTCATCATATTGATAATTATGGTTATCATTATCACGCTTCAAAAAGCTAACCTCACCGTATAGCCGTGAAATCGACGTGAGTTGCCCCTCATCTTGACTATGTTGATAAATTGATTGCTGATAATCCCTCACTAGCCATAATCTTTCTTTCAACGATTTAGGAAAATCAACGTACTGAACACCTGACACACTATCTTTCGTGACCCATCCGCTAACTCGGTCATACTCCCAAAATTCAGGTTTTCCTCTATTTGAAATCACTAATGAAAGCCGAATCGATAATGAGTTTTTACGAAAAGGTGCTAATTGCACGGGTATCGCCGTCATCCACCAGCAACCGTGGGTATAGCCCCATAAATGAGATGCCGTATTAACTCGAACCATAGCAGATGAATTTGCGCGTGAACGCCTTCTTTGATGTGTTTTGACTGTTTTTCCAACTTGCTCAGTTGGAAAAAGGCAGTTGGTTTTCAACGTATAACTAATCGATGCATGCTCTAAACTGGCGAAATTACAACTTTTAGTGCCCTCAACATTGGTTGGTTTTTTTATTCGAGGCAGTGAATTAATTGATTTTCTTAACTGTTGCTCATCAACCAGTTCACTTAAATTATGCGTTTTGAGTTTTATCGCACTATTTTCATAACCTGGACGAACAAAAACATATTTCTCCTTACCTTGAAAACCTTTCCAATTATATTGCAATAATGACACATTCGGCTGTTCGACCTCGCCTTCGCGATGGCGACGTACCCGCCCTGATACCTGAATGATAGAACGATATGACGACGGTTCGACAACCGCCCAATCAAAGTCATGATCGCGTCCTACTTCCTCAACAGGTGTAGCAACAAGAATAAAGATCAAGTTCTTAGCCTTGCCTTGAGTTTCAGTTAAATGCTGACGAATAATAGGATCGGCAAGTGCGATAGGTTGTTCACCCATTTTTTCTTTACGTTTAAGCACCTTATCTAAATGCTGTTCTTGTTCATGACGCAGTAATAACACCTGCCGACTGTGATACGCCATTGTGCGAATTTCAATATTTTCAGGCCATTCACATTCAAGTAAAAAACGTGTCAATTCAACACAAGGGCTGATATTGGCTACTCGTACCACACCAAATGAAAGTTGAATACCCGTTTGCTGATCAACAAAATGATGATGTTCATGTTGCGTTAAAATGGCTGCTTGAATATGCTCAAAAAAGCGCTTCTGACTATTTTTCCCTTGCTCAATCGGCATCGGTACAATTAACGCTTTACGGCGAGCAGGTAGTGACTGTAAAACCTCAGCACGTTTATCAACAAATTGATCGTGATATTGCTGATATAAGTACACTGAATTCACATCATTTGCCGTGATGGTCGCAATTTGTGTTGTCGCTTGGCACTGATCTTTCGCTGAATTATATTTACCTTCGTCCATCCATATGCAACCAATTTGTAATGGCTGTTGTCGGCTTTTAGCATGAATATACCAGCCTGATTGATAAGCATGAAAATAGGCTAAAGCAGTATCAGGAGGGATGGTTGCCGAAGAGATCATCACCTTTCTCCCAAGCAGGCCAGCGAAGTGGATCAAACGGCCGATAGCAATAAGATCATCATCGCTAAAATCATCCACTTCATCAATGACAAGGTCAGATGACATTAAACGTAAACTTGGCAAAATATAACGGCCACCACGAGTGGTTTCTGTCGCGCCCATAATATGGTCAATAGTACAAGCCAAAACAGGCGCATAGAGCAACGCTCTATCTTTTGCTTTGGTTAATACAGTTGATAATGCTTCTTCAGGGAGAGCGCCTTGCCACTTATCCTCTTGCCATAAGAGCACTTCTTCGTCGTCATCAAATAATGTTTCCTGTGATTCAGAGCCTATATCTTGTGGCTTAGTTTTATTTTCAGCATTATCATCATCTTTCGCGCTGTTATCAGCATCAGCTGCATGATGATGTAATTGAGTGACAGCTTTAGAACCGACTAATACAGCCAGTTCATCTTCCTCTAGCCCAATACTGTCTTTGTATTCATCACCTGTTTGTAATGTGAGTGTTCGCAACCCCAATGCGAGTATAAAACGTAAGCTTTGCTTATCTTCTGATAATGCTTGCATAACTTTTGCATTTGCTCGCGTTTTACCACAACCTGTGCTGGCCATATTGACAATAAAATAGCCTTTTATATCGTCTTGTTGTTCACGGTATTTATGAATTGTGCTAACGACATCTTCTTGCCAGCTAAATGGCCCGGTGCTGTTTTTTTGATGAGTTAATTTTTTAACCTCGCCCGCTGTAGGTGGCTCCCCTTCAAAAAAAGGTAATTGTTCCGCCACATCGCGAGCAATTTCAGCAACCTTAACGAGGTGCTCATCCAGTTTTTGTTTAAATTGCATACCTTTATTGAGTGGATTCTCTTTTACATAATGAGTATTCGCATAAAGGGGAATATCGCTTTTCCACTGTGGGTCATTTTCTTTTGAAGAGTAATTATGATCCCCTAACATGAGACAAAGGCGTGCATAATGGGCAATGATTTTCCAGCTACCATCAGCCATAGCTTGTTGAAATAGAGGCAATTGCTGTTTTAAGTGGATCGCAGCTTGTTTAATCGCTTGAGTCCATATTGGTGACGTACTTAATAAGCCATTTGGAAATTCAAAACACATGCCTAGCCGCTGGTTAAATTCCTGCTCATGATATTTATTTTCATAACCCCAATACTGTTCAATGAATGTCATCATATCTGCCAGTGTATTAGCTTCTTTATGGCCTATTTGGCTTAACAGTAGACGGTCACCATTTTTAGCATCACCCTGTTGCTGTTTAACATCTAAAAAAGGCAGTCTATGATGGGATAAAATTAGCCACGTTAATAATGATGCGGCATCGGGTAGCCCTGATAGTGGCAATCCCGCTTGTTGATTCTGTTTCGCCCACTGTTGTAATTGTGATTCATCCCATTGTTGCGTACTCAGTACATCGAGCCAGTTTTCATCATTTTCACTATTAGGTTGGCTTTTCACTAATGCGCTAAACAGTATTGATGAAACCCATTCATGCCTTACTGGATCACCTTTAAAAGGCGTTTTAATCTCTGGGTTAAGTTTATCTTGAAATAGGCGCGATGCCTTGCCCCAATCATGTAGGAGTGCTGCTAATTTAGCAAAAGCTTCTATGAGAGAAAGGTACTGCCAATCATTTTCATGTTCGCGCCCAAGAAAGGATTTTTCTGTCCGATTAACAGGTACATATCCTTCTGAGTTAAATTTTTTACGGTTGCCTACAACCCACAACAGTTGCGTTCGTGAGCGAGAGCGTATCCAATGGCAGCTAACCGCTGTGCTACGACTGGCACTTTTTCGGAGCATTTTTTTGACCGTTTCTAGTCCCTCAGCGGTGATAAGTGTCTGCCATGTGTTATCACCAATACGATTTGCAAACGCATCGAGTACTCGGCGTGTTCTTTTTAAAGCGTATTTTTCACACTGTGAAACGAAGGTCACGATCATTGCGTTGGCTCCTGAGTTTGTTGCTCTGAGCCTGTTTGTAAAGCGATTGCTTTTACGGTATCAAAAAGGTAATCGAGTGCATGGTTATCAACAAAGGATTGTAAAATTTGCTGGCGAAACTCTTGCTCACTAGCATCTTCCTTTGCACAAATAAAAGACCATGGCAGTACGATAGCATCTTTAATTAAATCAGCTATATCAAATACTAAGGCTCCCCGCCTTGTTTTACCATGCATCACCGCAAAACCGTGAGGGATCCCTAATACCCACAAGCAACTGGCTGCTAAGCCATAGGCCAAATAATTACCGTGATTTAAAAAAGCATTGGCTTTATCTATCGATTTATGTTGCCGTGAAAAGTGCTTTTGCCCAGTATTATTTGCCGTATACTTATAAAGGTTTTTTGTTAATTGGGCTTCGGTAAGTAATAACTCTTGCGAGTTTGTAGCGGTATCTGTTCTTATTTGAAAGGTGTCTAGCGCACTTTGGATAAGACTATCATTATAGATAAAACCTTCATTTTGTAGCTCTCGCGAGTTCTGCCAAATTTTCTGTAAATACTTGATACGCGCTCGTTGCAACGATTTTGCTGCCCGTAAACGTTCAGTATCATCAAACCAAAACTTCATCCAACCCTGTAGATATTCAGTCGGTCTATATTCACTTTGAGGGGTTAACCATTCCACCTCAGAAGCCATGTAAAGAGGCGTTCCCCCACCACCACAAAAACCAACAAGCACACCTGCCTGAGATAACATCCGCATCGCCGCTTGTGTTATCGATGTTCCTGTGCCTAGCATCAGAACCGTTGTATTAGCGATTGGAATATTAAAATAAAGATTTTCATTTTTTGCTTCGGTGAGATAGAGCACGCGCCCATCTTTCTGCATCACTCGACAATGCTCTAGATAGTACATATTGGCACGTTTAGAATGCAGAATTGTTTTTAGATCTGAAGGGGAAAAATCATCCATGTAAATTTGGCCTTTCCATTAGATTAGTAAGTTACATTATTATGTTAATACAATTTACCTTATGGAATGTCTATAGCAATTAACCTACTGTTATGCATTATTATGCAATTTTGGGAAGATGATCGCAGAGTTGGTGAATAAAAATAACTCATTGATTGCATTCAGATTGTCTAATTTCAATTGGTTACTATGTGCTTTTTAATAAAACAAATAAGCATTCGATGGTAACAATCATTAAGCTGCCTATATGGCAGTGAACAGTAAAAGCGGTACGTGGTCGATTACGGTGACATTTCTAAGCTGCCTATACGGCAGTGAACATCCATCGCTAAATTAGCATCTTGAGCAAGTGTTTCTAAGCTGCCTATACGGCAGTGAACCCTCTGGCACGCTGATGCAGATAGGTGATTGCTTTCTAAGCTGCCTATACGGCAGTGAACATGATGAACTTGAAGCGATTGAAGAATTATCATTTCTAAGCTGCCTATACGGCAGTGAACCTACGAACCTTGTGACGTACCTGAATCGCGCTTTTCTAAGCTGCCTATACGGCAGTGAACTTCAGGGGATACGTTTTACTGTAATTATGATTTTTCTAAGCTGCCTATACGGCAGTGAACACTTACCTAGCGTGAACTGACTATACGCCAGTTTTCTAAGCTGCCTATACGGCAGTGAACGGCTAAATAATCAGGCAACCTTTTAACTGTGTTTTCTAAGCTGCCTATACGGCAGTGAACCTGTTAACAGATTCTGTCTTCATTTTACCCGTTTTCTAAGCTGCCTATACGGCAGTGAACGATGTAACCGATGCGTTAGATACAAAGCTCAATTTCTAAGCTGCCTATACGGCAGTGAACCAACCCCGGCAACATTCGCCACGGCGATAAATTTTCTAAGCTGCCTATACGGCAGTGAACTTTCTAGCGCATTCCATTCCGCCAAGTTTTGATTTCTAAGCTGCCTATACGGCAGTGAACTTCAAATTAATCTTGTGGGTAAGGTGGGTGTCTTTCTAAGCTGCCTATACGGCAGTGAACGATGCAACAGAATTTGACGCGTCAGGTTTTGATTTCTAAGCTGCCTATACGGCAGTGAACACTCGAACGACAACATCACAAAAGACCGATTATTTCTAAGCTGCCTATACGGCAGTGAACGGTTTACGATTGCCTTTTGCGGATATGGTGCGATTTCTAAGCTGCCTATACGGCAGTGAACCTGACAATCACGTTAGGCGGTCATTGCCTGATTTTCTAAGCTGCCTATACGGCAGTGAACATAAAACAGGTGGAGCGGCTTTTCCTGCAAGTTTTCTAAGCTGCCTATACGGCAGTGAACTGCCTGATGCAAGTGCATCCTTCAATCGATGCTTTCTAAGCTGCCTATACGGCAGTGAACGTACCACAACATTTGAGATAGCACGTGTGTTATTTCTAAGCTGCCTATACGGCAGTGAACTATAACTTACCAGATAAAATGTCTTAGACAACAATTCATTACTGTATTTTTTCGTAAAACACCTTCTTTTTTTCTTATCATTATAACCAATTGATTTTATTAATAATCAATAGATAACAAAAAACACAAGGTCAATAAAGATTAAGACGGAATAGAGACATTATAAAATCGTGTATCGATATACAACACTGGGGGCTATACCCCCAATGTTGAGCCTCCATCGACCACAATATCTTGCAAGGTGATATGACTTGCATCATCTGAAGCTAAAAACAAAATGGTGCTGGCAATTTCATCTGGTTTAGCAATTTTCCCTAAGGGGATCCCTAATTTAAATTGATCTGCGGCGCCTGAAACCCGCTGTTTAACTGCATCATGGCTCACCCACAGCATACGTTGCATATCGGTATCCGTTGAACCTGGAGAGACTAAATTAGAACGTACCGCACTACTAGACAGCTCTAAACCTACCGTTAAAGCTAAACTTTTCAATGCTGCTTTAGATGCACAATAAGCACTCATCCCCATACGCGGTAGATGTGCTGCATCAGAAACAACCGTAACTATCGCTCCACTTTTTTGTTTACGAAACTGTGCCATTGTTTGTTGAAATAGATAAAAAGCACCATCTACGTTTACCGAAAAAACTTTTTTCCAATCTGTCACATCCAGTTCATCAGTATTGCCAAGCCTTAAAATACCCGCAGCATTGATTAATACATCCAACCTCGGTTGAAGCTCAAATAATCGGTGACATGTTTGAGCAACTTGTTGAGGATCAGCAATATCAATCACTTCTGTTGCAAAAGGATAATTGCCTTGAGTAAACGCAATATCAAACCCAGTTACCTCAGCGCCTGAGTTCACAAATGCTAGTGCTGTCGCTAATCCAATCCCACGTCCGGCACCCGTAACCCACACCGTTTTATCGCGAAAATTAAATGTACTTTTCATAGCGTTCACATTTTCTGTGACAGTAATGACCACCATGCGTTAATGCTTGGCTCCTTAGCTAAACTAATAAAATCAATATGTTGATAAGTTTTTCGCCAATTGGAAGCTAATGACATTATTTGTATTGAATCTAATCCATAATCAATAAGATTTTCATCATCTAAAGGGAAATCAGAGTCATCAAGCAAAGAAAGAACCTGTGTACGCAGTGCTTCCTTTGAAATCGCTGTTTGTAATAAATCTTTGGTCATGAGTACACAACCAGCACGACCCGCAATATAATTGAGTGACATTAAGTGCTCATCTCGACTAAAGTCCGCCATCGCATCAGCAACAAAAAAGGGTTTAATATCATGCATAAATGCATCGATAGCGGTCACCATACAACCAATATGCGCATAGATCCCAACAATGATCAGTTGATTGCGATGCCCTTCTCGCATCTGCTGCTCAAGTAATGACCGTTGAAATGCACTATAACGCCATTTAGGTAAGATAATGTCATCTATGTGAGGAGATAAAGCTTCAATTATCGGCTGTTGCTCGGGGGAGTTGACTAAACCCGCTCCCCAGATATCATTAAGTAAAGCACGTTCTTCATGACTTTGGTTTTTGGGCTGAGCAGTGTAATAAATGGGGATCCCATGCAGCCGGCTAAATTGTCGCAGTATATTAATGTTATCGATAACTTTAGCTAACATTGGGCTGTTTTTGTCCCAAAAGTTGACAAAGTAATACTGCATATCATGAATAAGCAATACCGCTTTATCTGGTTTAAATTCCCAATTAACCTTGTTGGGAGGAATATTGTTCATATTTGGTAAATCATAGTCTTGCAGCTTTGGTATTGCCATTTTCTTCTTCCTCCTATTTAAGATTAATCAATTAGCCATTCACGTAATTTTCTTTTGTCCACTTTACCGACCGCAGTCAACGGTAATGCTTTAATAAATTTAATAAAATCAGGTAATTTGTATTTAGCTATCCCTTGCTGATTTAAAAAACGTCTTATTTCTGCTGCTCGTAATGGTGTTGTCGTCACCAAATAGGCACAGCTTTTTTCACCTAATACATCATGTTCAACACTGACAAGAGCTGCTTGAGTGATTGCGTTATGTTGAAGTAACAGATTTTCAATTTCTTCCGCCGCGATTTTTTCGCCACCTCGATTGATCTGATCTTTTACTCGTCCATGTACGGTGAGATAACCATCGATACTGATCGAGACTAAATCCCCTGAATAGTAAAAACCTTCATGATCAAACGTTTCTTGATTATGTTCTATGCTATTGAAGTACCCTCGAATGGTGTATGGCCCCCGCGTCATTAAATGACCCATTTCACCAGAAGCAAGCTTTTCACCTTGCTCATTAGCTACCCATAACTCATCATCAGGGCAAATAGGATAACCTTGAGTTTGCGTGATTTTATCCAATGCATCATTAAGACGCGTGCAGCAAACAAGTCCTTCTGCCATACCAAACACTTGCTGTAACTGACAATTCATTTCACCAGTAATACGTTTCGCCAGTAATGACGTCAGGCTAGCTCCCCCTACTTGCAGTAGCCTCAAAGAAGAGAGTTGCTTATGACCCCCTCGCTCTCTCAGAGCTTGCAGCCAAAGATTAACGATAGAAGGTACGACTGCGCTGATATTGACCCCATGCTGTTCAATAAGCTTGAAACAGTGGTCTGGACTTGGGTTATTTGCTAGCACAACGCATCCCCCTGCCATGAAGACCCCTAAAGCTCCCGGTGAACTTAAACAAAAATTATGTGCTGAAGGTAGTACGCATAAGTAACAAGTATGCCGATTAAGTTGACAAATCTCTTGGCAGCGACGAACGCTATATAAATAATCGTTATGAGTTCTAGGGATCAGTTTAGGCGTCCCAGTACTTCCGCCTGATAATTGAAAAAAAGCAACCTCATCGGCCGGTGTTGGTGTTGCAATAACTTGATAATGCGTTTGTCTTATCATGTTATTCAGGCTGCGGGCGCCTATATCATTATTCAGTAATACTAAACGTACCGACGAGTAACGAGCGCAAAAAGTGGTTAAAAAGCCGTCATCAACAAATAATGAATGCTGCCTATCCGCAATAAATAAAGTTGGATTAATTTGCTGCGCATAGGCATTCAGTTCGTGACTTTGATGACTGTATAATGCATTGACAGGAACCACGCCAATCCGTAATAACGCAAAAAAGACAATATAAAATTCAGCTACATTACCTAGCTGAACAAGTGCGGTTTCTCCACATTTCGCCCCTTTATACTGTAAATACGCAGCTAAATTATCAATAGATTGATTAAATTGTTGATAACTAAAATGGCGCTCTCTATCAACAATGGCTATTGATTGATTACTAGCATAACGTGTCACAATATGTGTTAAAGGGAGATCTTGCCAGTAGCCTTTCAAACGATAACGGGCAGCAAATTGTTCTGGCCAACGCGTATAAGCAATGCACATTGTTGCCTCCTTAATTCAGGCCCAAAACATTAAGCATCGTTGAAAGCTTCGCCCCTGTTTCTTGCCATTCTGATAATGGCGATGAATCAGGTACGATACCTGCACCAGCAAATAAGCTGATATAATTTTGTTTTATTCGAGCACAGCGAATAGCAACCACCCATTCACCATTACCACGATGATCACACCAGCCAACAATGCCGCCAAATAATTGACGATTAAACGGTTCTACCTGTGAAATAAATTGTTTAGCTAACTGATATGGAAAACCATTTAAAGCGGGCGTTGGATGCAATAAACACGCTAATGAAAGTGCATTTTCTTGTGAATGTGCGATACCTTCAATATCAGTCGCGAGATGCCATAATGTTGGGGTACTAACCAGTTTAGGTTGTTCAGAAAAAAATAATCGATGACTACGAGGGTAGAGTAATGCTTTCATAGCTTGTATCACTAATTGATGCTCATAGTGATCTTTTATCGAACCGTATAAGCGTAAACTTATTTCTCGATCGGATTGTTCATCAAGATTTCGTGGCGCCGAGCCGGCAAGTGGTTGTGAAAAAAAGCGATGACCTTGTTTACGGATCAATAGTTCCGGACTAGCACCGAGCAATCTACTACCATCAAACAACGGTACATGAAAATTATAACTAGTTGGATTTTGAGACATTAATCGTTGCAAAAGATAATGGCATTCTAAGGGCGCCGTAACCACTATATCCAACAAACGCGCCAATACCACTTTGTCTAATAAAGTCGTTCGCATCGTGCTAATTGCTTGCTCAACCATTGAAGTAAATTGCTGTTGATTCGGATATTCACGATGCTGACTAACCTGAATGTTTGGTTTTGAACCTTTTGATTCAGCTAATGGCTCTATGATCTTTTTTATACTTTGAGGTACAAATAATGTTGAGGGTTCATCAGTATTAAAAGGAAGCGCACCAACGATGATGGGGTTGGTGATGCCTGCCATTTTTGCTGCGTCAAAAGCAGCTATAAGGTCTTTTTGAAAAATACTTGATAAGTTTTCACCGCATTTGGCTGGTGTTGTTAATTGGCAAAAGCACCCTGTTGTTGAAAAGCTTTGATAAGGTGAAGTAAATAGAAAACTATTTGGCGATAATGTTGCTAGCGTATCGACTTCATATTCGATTAACGTTTCTTCCATGTTGTTCCCTTTAAGCCATCAAATATATAAATAATTATTGGTATAATAATTAGCGGATACGTTACAACAGCCACACCTTTGAATAGATAAGGCAACACCACGAACCACCTACTATGCCGCTTTAACTCCTAATATTTTTATGGTGAAACGGTCTCAATTTTCTGAGTAATTCAACAAATATTCAGCCTACAGTCATTAGTAAGCCCCTAAATTCACTACCAGCAGCGTCGTCAATGGCACTCAATACAACACCAAAAGCAATAGCAACGCATTCAAGCTGAAAACTTGCCCTACCCACTGACCACCAGAGATTGAAATAGCCTTCATATCGAAGCCACTCGTGTTAATGCGTCGAAAAATAATTAACTCAATATCGTTAATAGTTATGCAATAAAAATGACTCGAAATGCAGGGTATTTTTTAATAAACTTACACTCAGTAACCTTAGTTTTCTCCTCATACTTCTTTTCGTTTTATCTTTGATTAAATCAGTGTCGCGCATGCTAACACAGTAAAATAAATGGGATAACGATAATTATTATCTCTATTTTGATGAAAAATATTATGTAAAAGTATGGGTTCTCATTTGCTTGTCATGCAAATTTATGTTGTTAATATCCGAAGAGTAATACTAACTAATACCATGATATAAAAAGCTTTTTGGTTATTTACACAGCTAAATATAGCAAATATTTGATGACTAAAGAAAATACAAGACAATTTCATTACATTAATGCGGTTGTAATATAATAAGCTAACCTAATATTTGTCGTAATACAGGGCCAATTGCCGTAAATGATTTTGGGGAAATAATATCAACATGAGTGCAGTCTTGAGGGTAAAGATCGACGTGTTGTACCCACGGCGCCCAAGCTGTTTTAGGAGTTAGCCCTTCAGGTAGCGTTTTTTGAGCCACAAATAGTGTCACCTTACCATCATAAGGTAATGTATGAGCTGTCGTCAGTAATCTGACCGCATCGGTATAATTTTGCTCAATGATTCGAAAAAGGTTATTGGTTTCTGTACTCGTCTGTACTGACATAAATGCGATTCGTTCTTGAGCGATTTTAGCTATTATATCGGGGTTTATTTCCCCCTGAGCCCTATCACGCCAATTGAGTACTTCTGGCGGCCAAGTATCCAAAAGACCTAAGAATAACACCTCTTTACCGAGCTTTCGCAAACGAGCAGCAACCCCTTGAGCTAAAGTTCCTCCTAAAGAATACCCTAATAAATAATAAGGGCCTTGTGGCTGTTGGATTAATAACGTTTTGAGATGCTGCTCGCATGCATCATCAATGGTTTCAGCCATCATTGCTCCCATTGGACGTGGTGATTGCAAACCAGTGATACTCCAACGCTCACTAAGATGGCAAGCTAATCCACTAAATTGCCATGCAAAACCCGATGCAGGATGAAAACAAAACAGTGTAGGGCCATCTCGTTCACGCAAGGGTAAAATCGTTTCCATGCCCCATAGCGAAGGATCTTTGAATGTAGGTTGCGGATTTAAACGTGCAGCAAGTTTGCCTATTGTCGGTGATACCATAATTTGGCCAGGGGTGACTTGCTGGCGTAACTGCTGACTTAGCTGTGCCGCTAGCTGAATTGCCAGAAGAGAATGCCCTCCTAAAGCAAAAAAATCCGCATCAATGCTTTCAATATGACAACCTAATAATTGCTGGTAAGCCTTGGCAATAATTAGTTCGGTTTTCGTTAACGGTTTTCTGCCCGTTTTAGGGGAAAGCAATTCAGGAAGAGGTAAGCGTTTACGGTTTAATTTACCATTTTTACTGAGTGGTAAAACATCAAGTTGTACAATCATTGACGGTAGCATATAAGGTGATAAATGCTCACTTAACTGTTCTCTTAAGCTAACCATATCAAGTTGCTGACCTGAGATAGAAGTCACATACCCCACTAGCTGCCGTGTATCCCCTGCCATTTGCGCCGTATTATCTAATATACATGCATGTGCCACGGCTTGTGCTATATCAGGAAGCTGTAACATGGCACACTCCACTTCACCAAGCTCTACCCGTTGGCCTCTTATTTTCAGCTGCGAATCAGTTCTACCGAGATATTCTACTGCGCCTGAACTGAGCCAACGAGCAATGTCACCTGTACGATACATGCGTTGACCCACATTAAGTGGATTAAAAATAAATTGATTGTCTGTTAAATCAGGACGTTTAAGATAGCCCTGTGCGAGTTGCACTCCTGTTAAATATAATTCACCCGCGACCCCAAAAGGAACAGGTCGCTGTTGGCTATCAAGTATATGCATACCTGAATTCCATATTGGGTAACCAATTGGTACAGTATTTCCTTCTACAGCAGCAAGGTCATCGCCGTAAGCCTTGTAATAACTAACATCAATAGCCGCTTCGGTAGGCCCATAAAGATTATATAACGGTATATGAGTTAGCCGTTCCCATCGACGACACAGCTCGGTCGGTAAAGCCTCACCACTACAAAAGACCTGTTTCAGCGTTAAACTGTGCGGCTGTCTGATATATGACTCAATAAAAACCGCTAACATAGAAGGAACAAAATGGGCTGTGGTGACCCTATGCTGCTTAAAACATGACATCATTGCTAGCGGATCAAGATGAGCTTGCGGCTCTAACATCACCAATCTAGCCCCCGCAATCAACGGCCACCAAAATTCCCACACTGAGACATCAAAACTACACGGTGTTTTCTGGATCACAACATCGGTTGATGCCAATGGATAACTCTCTTGCATCCATAGTAGACGGTTTACTATCGCTTTTTGCCCAATCATTACTCCTTTAGGCACCCCTGTTGAGCCCGACGTATACATAATATAAGCGGTGTGTTCAGGTTGAATACAAGGCTCAATCCATTGTGGGATATATGGCAATAACGCGTTATAACATAAAACTTTTATACCGGAAAAACGGGGTAGATATTCCGCCAGCGTAATCAAAAGTATGGGTTGAGCATCTTTCAATATTTTATCCAACTGTCTATCTGGAGAATCAATATCTAATGGCAACCAAGCTGCCCCAATCTCAGCGATTGCATGGATAGAAAGCGTTAAAAATATCGACCGAGGTAAGGCAATTGCCACGCTATCGCCTAATTTTACCCCTAACGATTTTAGCTGTAGAGATAGAGCAACGACTTGTTTTCTCATTTCGTCATAAGTCAGCGAATATTGCTGATCGACTAATGCAATTGCATCCGGTGTTTTAGCTGCCTGTGTAGCAACAAGGCAACTTAGTGTTGTGATGGGCAACTCTCTGTGAGTATGATTGATGCGTAATTGTTGTTGATATTCGCTTTCCAGCAAGACATCAACATCACCACATCTTAATGTAGGATTATGGATAAATTGCCTAACCATCAATGAGATGCGTTGTAAATGTTCTTCAAGTTCTTTCCGTTCAAAACAGCGACCATTAGCTAATAACTCAATCGTCACTTGTCCTGTTTCATCAACTAATAGCGCCAATTCCAGCTCATCAACTGGGCCTGAAGCAAGCAAATGCGTTTTGGTGGTAAGTTTTGGCATCTCCAATGGAGAATCAAACATTTTGACATTTAATACAGGGCCGTAAATTAATTCATTTCGTCCCGCCCCACACCTATCTCGAAAGTGATAATCAGAGTTGTAACGTTGATGGCGGCGTATCACTTGCAGCTGTTGAGCGAGCCGTTGTGCAAATTCAGGTAATGTTTCCCCTTCATCAATCTGAATAGCAAAGGGTAACATATTTACCACAGGTCCTGTTGCAGCGAGTGCGACAGATCCTATACGCCTCATAAACATAAATTCAGCCGAATAATTCATACGGCCACATAATTTTCCGAGCCATAATGTCACTAGTGCAAGCGCTAAATCTATCGACTGACACCCCTGTTTATGAGCAAAGAATTGATTTTCAATAATATACTGTAATTGTATGATATTGTTGGCTTTATCCAATAATGATTTGGAGGACAGTGATGCAGGAATGGGTAATTTTTGATAATAATCATTCCAAAATTCTTTATCTATATGAAAAATTTCACTATTTTGATATTTTAGATATTCATCGACAACCGCTTGAAAAGGGGTAAATGGTGATGCTGGTATTGATTGTTTTTGCTGTAACGCACGATAAATTGCCGCTATTTGCTGAGTAATCGCCGAGAAACTAAAACCATCCACTTGAATGTGATGGTAGCGTTGATACCAATACCATCGCTGATCATCCAGTTGTAATATTTTATGCATTACCAATGAATTGCCACTGTTCACACGTAAATCTTGTTGAAGATCAGCATTCATAATAGTCAACGCAGTATTATGAGGTTCAGGGCAGTGACGTAAGTCTATGTATTCAGGAAGATCAAACTGTAATGTCTCATCAAACCACTGAACCACTTCACCATCCTGTTCTTGAAAACGCATACGTAATGTATCCGCTTGCATCATGCCACTAATAATGGCTTGCTTTAGCTGCGTGACATTAAGTTCGCCGACCAATTCGACATAATGTGCAACGCTCCAAGCAGGGTATTCTGTATACAAGCGTTCAGCGGCCCAAATCGCGGGCTGAGCAGCAACAAGAGGTAATTTATGACACATTATACGCTTGTCCTCGCTATGCCCCGTGTTGATAGAAGTACTAACCCTGATTGTGTATTACATGAGGCATCAAACGCCCCATCAGAAGCATTGGATGGATTGTGAATTACCATATCAAGCCTTTATCGTCACTAGTTCAACTTCTATCATAATGGTGGAGTGGTGCTTTATGGCTTTTCAAAAAAGATTAGGCTGATGCTAAAAAAAGGAATAACAATAAATAATCAAGCGACTTATTGTTACCTTTGATAATTCATTTGAAGGCCCATATCAGTATGGATACTCATTATTTAACCCGCTACTTAGGCAAACAAACATTACACTTTTTGTACTTTGATCCCACCACCTTCACCCGTGATGACTTACTCTATCTTCCGCATCACAGCAAACTCACAAATGCAGTCATCAAACGAAAAGCCGAGCACCTAGCAGGACGTATCGCAGCTTCCTATGCGATTAAATCATTAACGGGTCGCGGCCAAGTCATCGATATGGGTTTACACGGTGAGCCTTTGTGGCCAAAAGGCATTAAAGGCAGTCTTAGTCATAATTGTTGTTGTGCGATTGCGATTGCTACGATTGATAAAGCCATAACAAGTGTCGGCATCGATATAGAAACCATTATTGATGAGTCTGAAGCAAAGCAAATTTGGCAAGTCGTACTTAATAATGCAGAAAGGCAAAGCTTGATTGGCTGGCCTTTTCCTCTCGCTGTCACCCTCGCGTTTAGTGCCAAAGAGAGTTTATACAAGGCACTCTGTTATGATGCAAAACAAAGTATTGATTTTTTTAGCTCACAAATCATTAACATTACCCACAATACACTGACGCTTGAGCTAACAAATGATCTCGCTGGGCACATAAAAGGCGAAAGATGGATATTGTATTGGCAACAACAAGGTACGCAAGTCATTACCTTGGTTTGTCATTAAGACTGATTGTATGTGCTGCCTATACGGCAGTGAACTGTTGCGCACACGAGTCCCCGTAACCTTCATATTTCTAAGCTACCTATACGGCAGTGAACAGAATGCGTTATCCGAAGCGAAACCAGCATACTTTCTAAGCTGCCTATACGGCAGTGAACTTATTTGAGCATTGGAATAGATAAAGAGCTTTTTTCTAAGCTGCCTATACGGCAGTGAACGTAATATGCAAATCATCAAGTTCTGGTCTATTTTTTCTAAGCTGCCTATACGGCAGTGAACACAACTGGGATAGGTCAATCTGTCTATGAAATTTTCTAAGCTGCCTATACGGCAGTGAACCGCAAGATACGTGAGGATTTCGCACATCCAGATTTCTAAGCTGCCTATACGGCAGTGAACTTCATTAGTTAGCTCATCGTCCTGATTTGCTATTTCTAAGCTGCCTATACGGCAGTGAATCAATCGATAAGTGAGAGTTTCGCACATCCAGATTTCTAAGCTGCCTATACGGCAGTGAACGCTCATCAGAACAAGCCGTGCTTTCGGCTTGGTTTCTAAGCTGCCTATACGGCAGTGAACACTCGGGCAACTCTTTAATTTTTAAAAGCTTCTTTCTAAGCTGCCTATACGGCAGTGAACCTCACCCTTTAGCGCTGCAATGTTTAACATCTTTTCTAAGCTGCCTATACGGCAGTGAACATTGGTTATATCTCATCAAACCTCAAGGGAATTTTCTAAGCTGCCTATACGGCAGTGAACTTTCTGATGGGATTTATACCTATTGGTATGACTTTCTAAGCTGCCTATACGGCAGTGAACTTGTGAAATAGCGTTATCGCATACCCTGTAATTTTCTAAGCTGCCTATACGGCAGTGAACTCATGCTTTAGCGATGCGCGAAAAGGGCGGTATTTCTAAGCTGCCTATACGGCAGTGAACATCTAAGGGGCTCTTTGCCCCTTTCTTATTTTTTTCTAAGCTGCCTATACGGCAGTGAACGCAAAACTCCTGCAAAACTCTTCTGCAAAACATTTCTAAGCTGCCTATACGGCAGTGAACTTCGATATCCGGTGCGGTTGATGTATCGATGCTTTCTAAGCTGCCTATACGGCAGTGAACTATAGCCTATCATAGAAAACATCTAAGATAACAAGAAACTAGCCCGAAATTGTTAAAAATACCTTATTTTATAAGGTGTATCTTAACCTATTGTTTTAACTTATTATTTTTAATGTGGGAAAATAGAAGGTAATTTAAGAAGGATAACGAATCAAAATGAATATCAAAAAAGACAATATCTACTGCTATTGAACCAATAAAGAAAAATAGATTCTCCCTAACGAATTAAGCCAGCACCTCTATCAAACAATCAGTGCTGGCAAATCACTTAGCGACCACCAAACAGCGACATACTATTTAAGTCTTTAAAAATATCCTGTGAAGCTTGGAACATCGCCATCTCTTTATAATAATCTGATGTCGTACCAGTCCAATTTGTTTCCAACAATTCACTGACTCGTTTGCTATTTTGGATACTGCGTGAATCTGCAAGAAAGTCTAATTTATCAATTTCTTGTAATTGTAAACCTTGCTTAGACTCAATATTAGAAATTTGGTCTAACGCTGATTTAACCGCCGTATTTGCCTCACCTAAATCTTTTTGTGCAGCCGCTAGCTCGGCTTCTGTTGCGGTATCTTGTGGTAATTTTAAAGCTGTAATTGCTTTATTGAGTGCTTTAAATACCTCAACATGATTACTACCATCGGTTGCAAACACTTGATTGCCCGTATAATAGGTCGTCATTTCGCGATCGCTAGACACATTTTGTGTAATCGCTTTATCACCACCGTTATAAATCACCTCACCACTTGCGTCGACTTCAAAAGGTGGCTGATCCGATTTAAAACCAGCAAAAATATAACGACCATTGCCATCAGTCGTATTGCCCAGTGCAACCAATTGATCTTTTAAGCCTGAAATCTGATCGGCTAGCGATTCTCTATCACTATCACTTAAAGGGCCTTGGTTTGAGGCCTGAATAATCGTGGTATCTATTTGAGTCGTCACATCATTCATTTGTGTCAGAACACTCATCTGCAACAACATACCCGTTTTGGCAAAACCACGACTCAACACATATTGTTGATTACGGTTTTCTGATTGGTTGATCCGTACTGCTTGTGAAGACGCTTGCGGGTCATCTGAGGGTTTACTGACTCGTTTACCCGACGCTAATTGGCTACCTGCCTCCATCCAGCGTGACTGAGCATTATTCATATCTTGCAGGCGCTGGTGATAAATCATATTTGTACTTAAACGCATAACAGGATCCTTTTTAATTACTGAAAATTAAAATGCTCTCATCAGGGCATTGAATAAGTCATCGACCGTTTTTAATACTTGTGCATTCGCATTGAAGAATTGTTGGATCTTCTGCATTTGAATGCTTTCTTCATTCATATTAACGCCTGAAACTGCCTGCTCTTGCGCATAAAAACTTTCAGTCATTTTATTTTGTACTTCAGAATCAATTTGCGCCTGCTTAGTTTGGCTCCCTACTTCATTGACTATCGATGCATAATAATCAGAGAAAGTCGAATTACCGCCAACCAATTTTTGATCTTGCAATTTGACTAATTGTTTAATGTTTTCATTGTCCCCAGGCCCACTACCTTTAGCTCCGGCTGCCGCAAAGTCAGCTGCATTGCTGATCAGCGTTTGCATTCCATTGATCACACCATCAACAGGTTTTACTAGAAATGCATCACCGGCTTGCGCATTGTTATTACTTATTTTTATTTCAATGCCATCAAATTTTAAGGTGTCAGCTGTTGAGGTATCGACAGCAATTTTTACGCCTTCAGGTAACCGCGTGACATTCCAATCGGTACCATCAAAACGCATTTCATAGTTATTGCCCGTCACCTTAGAAACATCGCTATAACTTAAATCGAAATCAGCCTTACCTTGGTTAAAAGTGTTGCTCACCACACCACCTTTACCGATTTCAAAAAAGTCTTTGCCTGTATTGCCATTGGCGTCAAAGCCTTTGGCATGAATTTCATTAAATTTACTGGCAAAAACTAACGCAAGCTGATTTAGCTTTTGATAAGCAGGATCAATCACATCTTTGCGAGAACGGAGAACACCGCTCAGTTCCCCGCCACGAATCGCCTCATCAGAGATTTCACGAACTTGTCCATTCGCCCCCACAAAACCAATGCTAAAACGGCTATCGTCTTGCGCAGATGCTACTGCTTCAAGTCGATTTGCTTTTTCGCCAGTAACCAATGGCAAGCCATTAGCAAAGGTGACGTTGTAATTACCGTTTTGCTCAATCACTTTGACGCCGACCAATGAATTGACCTCATTGACAAGGCGATCACGAACATCTAATAAATCATTAGGCTCTGAGCCACTTACTGAGCGCATACGTGCAATTTGTTGATTGAGTCCTGCAATCTTTTCCGCGTAGGTATTGATGTCTTTCACCTTGGTTTCAATTTGGCGATTAACATCACGCTCCATCTCTTGTAGACGTCTATCCGCTTCTTTAAGTTGGCTAACTAATGAGTTTGAATTACCCAAAAAAACATCAATCAATGTTTTATCACTGGCATCACTGCTCGCCGCATCCAGAGCAGTAAAAAAGCTACCAAGGTTATTGGAAATATCCCCCGTATCATTAGTTAATAAATCATCTACTTGGCTACTATTTTTTGCATAAGCTTCATAGTCACCGCTACGTGCGCGCGATTGACCATACTGTTGGTTGATAAATTCATCAAATTCACGGCGCACATGGCTGAAATAAGTGCCATTACCAAAATAGCCATTAGGAGTCATTGTACCGGGATTCTCCCCGAAAACGGCACTTTGGCGGTGATAATAGCCCACACCTGCGTTAGCTAAGTTATTTGATATAACACTTAACCCGCCTTGTGCAGCATTCACCCCGCTAAGCGCGTTGTTCATTACATTGTTTAGCATAAGCTGTTCCTTTCTCTGGTGCTTACCGCCATGGTTATTGATGAAACCTTCGCAATATCAACCGGAAATTTTTCAAATCTGTAGTGGTTATCGGAAAAACGACAAAAAAATTTAGTCCTAGCGCCATGAAATTTTAAAAAATATCACTCAAATCGACGTTATAGGCTTTAATAGCCCGAGAGGCTGTCGTATCAGAGGTTTGATGGCCGCGAATTTGATTGATCAGACTAATCAACTTGTCAGAATAGTTCGGGTCTGTCGCATAACCAGCCTGATGTAAGCGACGTGCTGCTACCTCTGGTGATTGCGCATGTTTCACGTCCCGATAGCGTGGATTTTCTGTCAATAAATTGATGTAATCAGCAATCGCTTCCTCGTAAGAACCATAAACACGAAAATCATCACGCATCTTAATGCTTTTGCCATTAATCACTTCTGTCGTCATGATATTGGTGGTAGGGCCTTGCCAATTTTTACCGGCTTTAATGCCAAATAAATTATGACTGCTTTTCCCTTCTGCGGTTAAGATTTCACGACGCCCCCACCCGCTCTCCAAAGCGGCCTGAGCAAGTACTAATAAATGCGATATACCACTTTTTTGGCTCGCCGCTTTTGCGGGTTCGATCAGTTGGCTAATGAAATTTTGACTGTTTAGAGAGAGAGATTTCACTTTTTGCATCGGTGATGATAAAGCATCACCTAATGGCGCAAAACGGCGCACAATTTGTGCCATCGCTTGGTTAGGTAGGCTGTCGATTAAGCGATCTTCCATACTAAATGGTTTCATCGGTTGCTCTAGTGGTGAGGTATTACCTTGCATTTTTAGCTGGTTATACATCATTTCGCCAAAACCTAACCCTTTTTGCGATAAATCCTGAGCGATTTGTTGATCATACATACTGGTTAACATACGTGTTTGATCGCTAGAAAATAAGCCATCTTGCGGTAACGCATCACGCATACTTTTTAGCATCATCTGGACAAAGGTTGCTTCTAGCTGTTGAGTGACTTGTCGCAAACCTTTTTCAGGTGAATCAGTCAGTTCTCGCTTTAGCCCATTCAGCGATTGCAAATCAAATGCGGCCCCCTGCATCAGTTGCATATCATTCATTAGATGATCTCCAACTTAGCATGTAAACAACCCGCACTTTCCATTGCTTGTAAAATGGACATCAAGTCTGTCGGTGTTGCACCCAGTGTATTAAGTGCCTGTATCACTTGGTTAAGCTGTACGCTTGCATTGACCTTTTGCAGCGCCCCACCTTGCTCACGAACGCCTATATTAGTATTACGTGTTACAACCGTTTGCCCACCGGCAAATGGTGTGTCTGGCTGGCTGACTTGTGTTTGTCTTTCAACTGTTACAGATAAGCTACCATGCGCAACCGCACAACTTTCTAACGTTACACTACGGTTTATCACTACTGAGCCAGTACGTGAATTTACGATAACTTTCGCTTCCGCTAATGGTGTTCGCACATTCAGCTCTTGAACCTGAGCCAAGAAACGCACTTGATCCGCATTATTCATTGGTACATTTAACTGTACTGTACGTGAATCTAGCGCTGTTGCAGTCCCTGCACCGCGTAAGCGATTAATTGCATCACTAATATCTTGTGCTAATGTAAAGCTATCATCGTTCAATTGCAGGTTGATCATACCACTTTGCCCAAAACTCGTTGGCAATTCACGTTCAATAGTCGCACCACCTGAAATACGCCCACCATTTAATTGGTTGACTTTGATGCTACTGCCACCCGCACTCGCCCCCGCACCTCCTACTAAGATGTTGCCTTGTGCCATCGCGTAAATTTGCCCATCGACGCCTTTTAATGGCGTCATCAATAATGTGCCACCGCGTAAACTTTTCGCATTGCCCATCGAGGAAACGACGACATCAACGGATTGTCCTGAACGAGCAAAAGGCGGTAATTTAGCGGTCACCATCACTGCCGCCACATTTTTCAGCTGCATATTGGTGCCAGGAGGAACCGTGATCCCCATTTGAGATAACATGTTGCTTAAACTTTGTGTGGTAAAAGGCGTTTGCATAGTTTGGTCACCTGTACCATCTAGCCCTACCACCAATCCATATCCAATCAACGCATTGTCACGCACACCTTGTACCGTAGTAAGATCTTTGATCCGTTCACTGTGTGCAGATACCGCCGTGAAACAGAACAAGATGAGCAAAAGGGTCACTAATTTATTCATTCGATTATCTCTACCGATATACAGCTCAATTTCCATCTTAATAAGGGGAAACATTTAAGAAAAAGCGTTGTAACCAACCCATGGTTTGTGATTCATTAATATAACCATCACCGACGTATTCAATACGAGCATCTGCGACTTGGGTTGAACTCACATTATTATCAGCACCTATGGTGCGTGGGTTAACCACCCCAGAAAAACGAATCGACTCCGTTCCTTGATTAATAGCAATCCGTTTTTCACCGACCACATGCAAGTTACCATTCGCTAGCAATTGATCGACCGTGACGGTGATCGTGCCTTTAAAGGTGTTGTTAGCATTTGCACCTCCCTTACCTGTGAAATCGCTATTCCCCTTCACATCCAATTCGGTATTGCTTCCGCCAAGCCAACCTTGCATAAAGCCCGGTAAAATTGCGGCTAAGAATCCCGTTTTACCACTACGATTGGCATTCGCTGATGAGTTTTTGCTGGCGCTAACATTTTCTTGGAGATTAATCGTTAAGATATCGCCAACATTACGTGGGCGCCTATCTTCAAATAAAGGTTGATAGCCGTAATAAGCAGGTTGTGTG
Organism: Providencia sp. PROV236; assembly: GCF_033676985.1. Lineage (NCBI taxonomy): Bacteria > Pseudomonadati > Pseudomonadota > Gammaproteobacteria > Enterobacterales > Morganellaceae > Providencia > Providencia sp. PROV236. Next base: position 2,906,041 of record NZ_CP096297.1, read on the forward strand.
CTTTGAAAAATTGCTCCATTGGGTGCAGGTGCAGTGGGGGCTGTCGGTAATGCTGTTGTTTGAGTATCCACCAGCGGGCCAGGCTTAATGTGGGCGCAGCCGCTGATGACGAATACCATCGCAATCACGATAGCCTTATTCGGTGAAAATGATGGGACTTTTCTATTATTAAGGGCAATACCGCTTTTCGTCATTATGATGCTCTTTTGCTGCTGTTTCTGTTTTACCTAATAGGCGCTCATCAAGTGGTTGTTGGCATAACCACTTGATGTAATTTATGAAATTAAAGCTGCGTTAAACGTTGCAACATCTGATCTGATGCAGAAACTGCTTTACTGTTAATTTCATAAGCACGCTGCGTTTGGATCATATTGACTAATTCTTCGGCAACATTGACATTCGAGGTTTCAAGCATATTTTGATATAGCAAGCCCGCACCGTTCGTTCCCGGCGCACTTTCATTTGGTGCACCAGAACTCGCCGTTTCCATGTATAGGTTCTCCCCCATACTTTGCAAACCCGCATCATTGATAAAGGTCGATAACGTAATTTGTCCAATTTGTTGCGGCTGGCTGTCACCAAATACCTTGATAGAAACAGTACCATCGCGAGCAATGGTTAAACTCTCTGCATTATCAGGGAGAGTGATAGCAGGCACGATTTGATAGCCGCTTGAAGTGACTAATTGACCATCTTGGTTAGGTTGCAAAGCACCATCACGTGTATAGGCATCCGTCCCATCAGGCATTTGGACGTGTAAGAAACCCTGCCCCTTGATCGCGATATCGGTTGAATTACCTGTTTTGTTTAAAGCGCCTTGACTATGAATGCGCATGGTGGCAACAGGGCGAGAACCTGTACCTAACTGCAACCCTGATGGTAACGAGGTTTGTTCCGAGCTCATCGCCCCCGGTTGACGAATGTTTTGATACAGTAAATCTTCAAATACCGCACGCTGACGCTTGAACCCATTAGTACTCACGTTTGCCAAGTTGTTTGAAATAACATCAAGGTTCGTTTGTTGAGTATCAAGCCCTGTTTTAGCAATCCATAGAGAACGGATCATGGATAATTCCTTACTAATAAGTTAACTAATGGTAAGCAGTTGATTCGCTTTTTGCGCATTTTCATCTGCGCTACGCACAACTTTCATCTGCATTTCAAAATGTCTAGCATTGGCAATCATCGCCACCATCGCCTCAGCGGCATTGACATTACTGCCTTCAATTACCCCTGAAGTGATAATTGAATTTTCGCTTTGAGGGAGCCCATTACCATTAGCCGCTTGTGCTTGTGGCGATAGATGAAATAATCCATCTTCGCCACGTAATAAATCTTGGGGCTGAGCTTCAACCACTTTCAAGCGACCAATTTGGCCTAACATCGTCGGTGGATCAGTGGCTAATAACGCCGTTACCGTACCGTCTTGACCAATGGTTAATTCCGCATTTGGCGGTACATTAATTGGGCCACCATCGCCTTGCAGACGGCGTTCACCGATCATCAACTCACCTTCAGGTGAAATCTGAATATTACCGTTGCGCGTGTAGGCTTCGCTTCCATCCGCCAATTCAACCGCTAAGAAATGTTTATCATTAAGCGACACATCCATTGGCCGACCAGTGTAATTAAGTGGCCCTTGGCTCATATCAGCACCTGGAGTCGAAGCAACGACTAATGTACGCGTTTGCTCGCTATCTCCATTGATGGGGACAGCACGCATCGCTGCTAGCTGAGCTTTAAAACCTGCCGTAGAAATATTGGCAATGTTATTTGAAACAATCGCTTGATTTTCAAGCGCATGTCGTGCGCCCCCCATTGCGGTATAAATAACGTGATCCATGGCCAACCTCTATACTTAACGTAAGTTAACCATCGTTTGCAGCATCTGATCTTGCGTTTTGATCGTCTGTGCATTCGACTGATAGTTACGTTGCATCACAATCATATTGATCAGCTCTTGGCTCATATCAACGTTAGATGATTCAAGTGCACCACTGGTCAAATTGCCAAACTGACCAACCCCCGGTACGCCATTAATAGGGTTACCTGACGCATTCGACGATGCCCAAACGTTGCCACCTTGAGACACTAAACCATTTGGATTCGCAAAAGCAGACAATGCCACCTGCCCCACTACACGTTTTTGTTGGTTAGAGTAGTTAGCCACAATCAGACCATTGTCTTCGATTTTGAAGTTTGTATATTCACCGGCTGGATAGCCATTTACATCAATAGCACTCACTGATGATTCACTGACTTTTTGTTGGCGAGTATTATTTAGGTCAACTTGTAAAGTGCCATTATTCGCACCGTTAAGGCCTTTATAGTCGAAAGGAAATTTTGCATCTGCTGGTGTAGATAAACGACCATTACCATCAAATGTCATATCTCCTAATTTTACCGCTTTTTTGTCATTGGCATCTTTCGCATAAGCTGTCCATTTATTGTCATCGGTTTTGACAAAATAAACAGAAATTTCGTGCGTATTGCCTTGGCTATCAAAGGCAGTCATCGTAGTGCTAAAGTTATAGCTCCCCGGTATATCTGGGTTATCTGGGTCAAATGTTTTAGGATTGTCTTCCGAATTCAGGTTAATCGTCAGTTTAGCCATATCCGACGCTTTAGCATCCATCATATCGGTTGGGATATTAAGTGCCTCAGGTACCCCCCCTGATTGAATAGCCACATTACCTTTATTATCAACACTCGCTGGGTATCCCGTTACAATCATGCCTTGGTTGTTAACTAAGTTACCGCTTTTATCACGAATAAATTGGCCATCGCGACTGTAATAAATGTCGCCATTAGCATCTTGTACACGGAAAAAACCATTACCTGAAATAGCAACGTCCGTTGGTCTATCCGTACGTGTAATTGAACCATCTTTAAAGTTTTGTGTTACAGCAGCAACATTCACCCCGAGCCCCACGCCTGAGCCGGCAAACATATCGGCAAATGAGGTCGTTGCACCTTTAAATCCATTAGTTGCGGAGTTGGCAATATTGTTACCAATCGAATCAAGCCCTGCTGAGGCAGCATTTAAGCCACTGACTGCTTGTGAAAATGACATATTTTCTCCATGACGGTTGGGAAATTAAAATTAAGCGGATGGGTAGACTTTAAAAATGCTACTAAGTGGAACACTTTGCCCAATACCAACATCCAATAAAGGTGCATCACTCCCCGGCGTGACACCATTAACACGGGTGTAGCCTAGTTTGGTAACTTCGATTTCAGTGCCGTTACTGATAGCCTTGACATCGAAAAAATATTTACCTTTTGTATCGACAACCACATTGCCATTGTTATCTTTTCCGTCCCACGACATATCATAAATATCGGGTTTGACATCAGTGTCATAGGTAATGGTTCGCACCACAGTTCGATTTTTATCACGGATAGTGATTTCAACGCTGTTGGCCATTTTGGGAAGAAAAAAGCCGAAAGGCGAAGAGATAAAATCCCCTTCAGATATAGCTGTTTCACCATCATGACTACTTTCAGATAAGGAACGGGTCGTTTCATCTTCTGGCAGTGGATTGGTAGGTTTAGAAACAGATGAACTGCTGTCATTATTGGATGATTTTAATGGTGCAAGCACAATTTCATTACGTGGGATCAATACGCCTTTTCCAACTAATTGAGTCGCTTGTAATGATTGCCCTGAACCAATTTGCTGAGAAATACCATTAACACTATCACCCAACTTGTTCATACTTTCCAACGTCGCGATTTGTGCTAACTGGCTGGTCAAATCGGTGTTTTCCATTGGTTTAGTTGGATCTTGGTTTTGCATTTGTGTGACGATCATTTTCAAAAATGTGTCACGCATGTCATCTGTTTGACTTTTCTTTGGAATATTACTTTGCAACGGCTCAGGGCCTGCTGTGGTATTGTCCAAAGAATCATACATTGTCGCTGCAATGCCCATTTAGCCTCCCGTTACTGGCCTATAGTTAAGGTTTTTTGCAACAGCGATTTCGCTGTGTTCATCACCTCTAAATTGGCTTGATAACTACGTGAAGCCGAAATGGTATTGATCATTTCGCCAACCATATCGACATTAGGCATACGGACATAACCTTTTTCATCCGCTAATGGGTGGCCGGGTTTATATGCCAAACGTGGTGGTGTCGGATCTTCAATCAGTTGGCTCACTCGAACGCCACCGACTTGATGACGACCTTGGGGTGTCATCTGAAATACCACTTGTTTAGCACGAAATGGCTCACCATCAGGTCCTGCTACGCTTTCAGCGTTTGCCATATTGCTTGCGCTAACGTTAAGACGCTGTGATTGTGCAGTCAGCGCTGAAGCTGAAATATCTAAAATACTCAGTAAAGCCATAATCATTACCCTTGCTGTAAGACAGCCAACATGCTTTTGATGCGGCTATTGATAAAGGTTAGGTCTGCCTGATACTTCAAGGTGTTATCGGCAAATTGACTGCGTTCAATATCCATATCGACCGTGTTTCCATCCATTGAGGTCTGATAAGGCACACGATATTTGAGATCCAAAGCCGGTTGTTTTACCCCATGGCCTTCTATGTGTCCTTTTGAGGTCACCGCAAGTGCAACCCCCTTACCTTTCACGGCGCCGTTATTTATCGCCTGTTGCAGTTGACGATTAAAATCAATATCACGTGCCTGATAACCCGGCGTATCTGCATTCGCGATATTTGCGGACAGCACCGCTTGTCGCGATCCGCGTATTGATAACGCTTGTTGCCCAAAAGCAAACAAAGCATCTAATTTATCAATCATGTTCAACCTCAATGATAAAACGTATTTCAGCACTCGTTGAAAAAGCTGCTCTAGGAAGATAGCAATACAGAAAACGCTGAAATTTAAAATTCGACGCGCTTATATTAGCTGGCGGATAAAAAATCTAATGGCAAGATAAAGGCAAAATTATTGACCTATTTAGCTCATTCATTATTGTACAAATGAGTAAACTGCGAGCATCTAGGAAACTCGTTTTAATATATGCTCAAAATAATTTGCGAAGTACTGGGCAACAAATGAATGAATTGCTAACGCTTGAGAAAACAAGAGACTGACGTAAATACACGTAGTCAATATGCCTTAGCTACAACTTGAAATATGACAATATAAGAGGCGACTTGATGGGTTATTTTTATACAACTGCATTTTGTGGGTTAACTTTAATGGCAACCGCAGCCCAAGCCTCTTTACCACAAGATATTAATCATTATTTTCGCAAAATACATAGCAAACCAAACCAAGTTTCTATTGAAATTAAAACGCCAATAGAACGCTGGCCGAGTTGTGAAAACCCGCAGATCATGCCGCCGATTGGTGGACGTAATATGGGAAATGTTTCATTACCTGTCCAATGTGGAAAGAAAAAACAGTATCTTCAATTAATCGTTAATGTTACGGGTCAATATTATGTCGTAACACGTAATATTACCCGCGGTGAAAAAATTGAATTTGTAGATATTGGCACTAAAAAAGGGCTGTTAGATAAGCTGCCAGCAGGGGTATCAACGGACAAACTCGCTATTCGTGGCAGTATTGCGTTGCGTGATATTAATGCAGGCCAAATAGTTACTCAGTCCATGATCCGCCGGCCATGGGCAATAAAAGCAGGACAGACTGTGTATGTGTTTGCCAACGGCAATAACTTTTCGGTGAAGTATGAAGGTCGAGCGATTAATAATGCAGTCACGGGACAAAACACACGCGTTCGCCTAGTGAATGGGCAAATTGTGAATGGAGAAGCATTAGAAAATGGCAGCGTTCAGATAGCACTCAAATAGCGATTTTTGATTGTCGCAATATCGTTATATCGATAATATGCACTCAAAATACAGGTAATCATCTACTTTTATACTGCAAGGTGCAGGGCTTTTCATTAAGGTATGGTCGCTACGCTTAGCAAGCTGTCCCCTAAATCTTGAATTGTTTAGAGTATAGAATTATCCGAAAGGTTATCATCGCATTTAAAGTATTCAACATAATTGCCGATAAAATGAATCAGAAAGATATCGGAATAGGAAAAATATTATGGCTATCGAGCAAACACCTGCAATTTCAGCATTAACTCAAGTCACCACTCGTGATCCACAGGATGCGACAACAACTCTTCGCGATAAAAAAGTTTCAACCACTGAATCTGTGAAAGAAAGCGTTTTTTCACCCAGTGAATTGCAAAAGAAGCTGTTACAACCGCAAGCAAGCGATATTAATAGTGAAAAAGTTGAAAAAATTAAACAAGCTATTAAAGATGGCACATTGAAAATGGACGCGGGAAAAGTGGCAGATGGGATTTTACGTGATGCACATGAATCCATGCTTTCAATGAAAAATGAAGCAAGATAACCAATATGAACGATGAATTACTCATACTGCTAGAGCAGCAACTAGCACATTTGCAATCACTACAGATAGTGATGAAAAATGAGGAGTTGCTGTTAGGCTATCACCGTGTTCCACCGTCTCCTTTCCAAGAAACCACGGAACAAAAGCGCTATTTGGTTGCCGCGATTAGCCACGGTGAAACAAACCGCCTACGTTTAGAGCAAGAGAGCAACATTTCAGCACCTTACGAAGACTTCCCTGCTCTACAAAGTCTTTGGGGAGCGATCAAAGCGCTAACAACAGAGTTAAAAGAGCTCAATTATCGCAACCATCAAATGTTGCAATTACACATTGAACTCAATAGCCAACGCCTCGCTTTCGCCAAAAAACATAATAATCAATCGACATATGGTGCTGATGGGTTAGAGCAAAAACGCCCTGTGTTAGGTAAAAAGATCTCGATTTAATCAAGTTTCTCCCAAAACTTACCTTTTATAGTACAGGCTGTTTTGCGTATCGCTTACCCTATACTGATAAATAATGCAGGGGGAATATGCCCATTATACTTCAAGTTGCAGAGGTGTTGATGTTTGCTCTTGGTCAATCATAACAATATGGTATTGTTCAATAAGACATTTGAAAAACATTCGAGGCAAGTTCGACACTGCTACTCGATGCCTTTCGGCAAATGAACGCCATACTTTAATTTAAGTACAGCACTCATGATTAAATACAATATCCTTCCTAAACTTCAATTCAACTAGATTAACTGTTTCAGGATTATCCCCGGTAGTCACCATGCGATACTGATGTTTATTATTTAACTTCAGCAATCGATAACTATCAGGGACAGCAAAATGATCTATTTGAAAAGGACTTATTCCTCTTTCGATAAATGACACTGTGTTCTATATTTTTCGATAATACTTTTAATTTAATATTAAAATCAGTATTTGGAATTAGTCTTAGCATGGTTGAGCATACCTGAAGTTCAAGTTTTATGCTCATTTTGCCCCACCTCATGGACAATGAATAAACACAATATACATTAGTTCATCAAGGGCTCTAAATCTCAATCAATCTCAAGTTAATTGGGTCGATTAGCTACCACTAATCATTGATGTCATACGAATTTTACGGCGATCATTCAGTTCAAGATTCGACATGACGACCAATTGAGGTAAGCTTCTGCGCAAAAAGCGAGATAAGATCAAACGTAGACCATGGTTAACTAATAACACGGTTGGTGCCCCCATTGCTTCTTGATGTCGAATGGCATCTTCAGCTTGGGTTTGTATAAATTGAGCAAGATTAGGTTCTAACCCTCCACCATTTTTAGCGGCTTGTAATAAAATTTGTTCCAAATTTGCATCAAGTCCAATCACTTGAATTTCATCTGCATTACCAAACCACTGTTGTGTAATTGCTCTGCCCAAAGCAATACGTACTTGAGATGTCAGATAATCGGTATCTTTTTGTTCACCGTTTTCTCCTGCCATTTCAGCGAGTGTTTCAATAATGGTACGCATATCGCGGATCACCACATCTTCCATGAGCAAATTCTGTAATACGCGATGTAAAATGGTTAATGAAATCGTATCTGGTATCAAATCATCAGCTAATTTAGGCATTTCTTTTTTCACTCGCTCATACAGCTGTTGTGCTTCTTGGCGACCAAATAGCGTACTTGAATTTTGCAGCAAGATTTGATTGAAATGCGTTGCGACTGCGGTACTCGCTGAAACCACGGTATAACCTTGAATTTGTGCTTGCTCACGTAAATCATCATCAATCCAAACCGCTGGTAGGCCAAATGCAGGCTCTTTTGTGGCATCACCTTGCAATGTTCCAGCAGCATTACCAGGATCAATTGCAAGACTTCTTCCCGGTTGAGCTTCACCACGCCCAACTTCAGCACCTTTTATAAGTATCCGATATTCGCATGGCGATAACTCTAAATTATCGCAAATATGGACAACGGGTGGCAGATACCCTACTTCTTGAGCAAATTTTTTCCGCAGCCCGCGTAAACGCCCTAATAGCTCGCCTTGTTGATCGTTATCAACCAGTGGGATCAAACGATAGCCTACTTCCATAGCCAGTAAATCTTCCAACTGCACATCGTCCCAAGTTGCCTCCATCACTTTATTGGCTTCTTGAACTTGTTTTAGTTGGCCATCTTCTGATTTCTGTTCTGGTTGTTTGGACTTTTTGACCAAATACCAACCTAAACCGGCTAATGCAGCGGTAAAAAGTAAGAAAACAAAGTTAGGCATGCCCGGTATCAGGCCAATCAGCCCTAAAACCCCTGCACTTAGCCACATCACTCGTGGGTTATTAAACAGTTGGGTAACCATCTGCTCACCCACATCTTCATCCGTTGCAACCCGAGTAACAATAACCCCTGCTGCGGTTGAAATGATTAACGCGGGGATCTGTGCCACGAGCCCATCACCAATAGTCAGCAAGGTATAAGCACTCGTTGCATCACCGAGTGTCATATGATGCTGACCAACACCAATAATCAAACCACCTACCACGTTGATCACCATAATCATGATCCCCGCGATAGCATCACCACGGACAAATTTACTTGCACCGTCCATTGAGCCATAAAAATCGGCCTCTTGGGTTACCTCAGATCGGCGTTTTTTGGCTTCTTCATCATTAATGATCCCTGCATTCAAGTCAGCATCAATCGCCATTTGCTTACCGGGCATTCCATCTAGCACAAAGCGAGCGCCTACCTCAGCAATACGCCCCGCTCCCTTAGTGATAACCATGAAGTTAATCAAAACTAAGATAATAAAAACCACAATACCAATAGCAAAATTACCACCAACTAAGAAATGCCCAAAGGCTTCAACAACCCGACCCGCTGCATCTGGGCCTGTATGACCATCAAGCAAAATGATCCGCGTTGAAGCGATATTCAGTGATAAGCGTAATAATGTCGCAAATAGCAGGATCGTAGGAAAAGCGGCAAAATCGAGGGTACGTTTAGTAAACATGGCGACTAATAGCACCATGATGGATAACGCAATATTAAAAGTAAATAATAAGTCTAAAATAAAAGCCGGTAATGGCAAGACCATCATTGATAAGATCAATAAGATGAGAACTGGCCCAGCCAAAATTTGCCATTGCGTGCCCTGTAAAGTTTTCGGCAATTTTAATAATGCAGCCAAATTAGCCATCGCGATTGTTTTCTCCAACAAAGTCCAGCGCCGGTGGTACTGGTAAATTTTTCGGTCTTCTTGGTTTTAATCCACCTTCACGTCGCCAACGACGCAATTGGTAAACCCATGCTAAAACTTCTGCTACTGCTGCATAGAGTGCAACAGGAATGCTTTGCCCTATCTCTGCATGACGATACAAAGCACGTGCAAGTGGTGGTGCTTCAAGCTGCAAAATCCGATGCTCTTGGCCAATTTCCTTAATACGCTGTGCTAGTACCCCAGCTCCTTTTGCTAACACTTTAGGTGCCCCCATATTTTTGTCGTCATACTTTAATGCAACAGCATAATGGGTTGGGTTAGTGACAATAACATCTGCTTGTGGGACATCTGCCATCATTCGGTTACGCGCAATGGCGCGCTGCTGCTGACGAATTTTCGCTTTTATCTGTGGGTCACCTTCTTGCTGTTTGAACTCATCTTTAATTTCTTGGCGGCTCATGCGCAACTTCTTCAGATGTGAGCGAAATTGATAAAAAACATCAAAAGCCACCATTGGGATCAGTAAAAATACAATCAAGTAACCTGCAAAAATCACTTTATGCATCGCATTGCCTAGGGCTGTCACCGGTGATTCAGTAACTAGGTGTAACAATGATGGCCAGTTTTGCCATAAGAAAATGGCAGCACCTAGCCCAACAAATAACGACTTCAGTATTGCCTTAAATAGCTCTGAAAGCGCATTCATTGAAAAAATGCGTTTTAATCCTGAAATTGGATTAAGTTTTTTCAAATCAAACTTAATGGATTTGCTATTAAAGGCTAATCCCCCTACCAATGATGATGCAGAGATCCCAACCAGCGCTAACCCACCAATCACAGGGAATAAAGCAAATAATGCTTCACTCACTACTCGTCCTAAGTAACTCAACATCAATCCAGTATTTTGAATATAGTGGCCATCAAAAATAAAACCTTGGCGGAAAATTTGCCGTAACTCATCAGCAAGATGCCCCCCACTCAGCCATAGCAAGCTAATACCCGCTAACATCATCATCAACGAACTCAGCTCTTTGGAGCGAACAATCTGCCCGTCGTCTTTTGCTTTTTGTTTTTTATGAGGCGTGGGCTCTTCTGTTTTTTCTACATCACTTTCATCAGACACGCCGTTTCCTTGTTCGTCAGCAGATGACAATTTTGGTCTATAGCATGACAGAGTGTAAAAAAATCAATGCTGGAAAATAGATAAGGTTCGCAAGGGTTATTTGCCAATTGAGCAAAACAACATCAGTATTGCGAGTGGCTACGCAAATCGAAAAACAGTAATGCAAAAGAGCTGAAAAACAGCAAAATGGAAGGTTAAAGTCTAACGTAAGCAACAGGCCATGCTATATTACACGGGTAAATACACATGTAATCTGAGGCGATTATGAGTACGGTTGCAAATAGAATGAAAAAAACGGTAAGCGTCACCGTTGCTCCTGAACTGTATCAGCAAGCAAGAAACGCTAACTTAAACTTTTCAGCCATTTTAACTAAGGCATTGATTATGGAGTTGAAAAAAGTAAAAGCACTGGAGTGGAAACAAGCAAACACGGCGGGTTTTGATGAACTCAATCGTATCAATGATGAATACGGATTACTGTCGGACAAATACAAGGAGTTTTAATGCAATTTAATCTCTATCAAAACCGTGAAAATAGCCATTCCCCATATTTACTTGATATACAAAGCGACCTCATTGATAGGCTTAATACTCCGCTAGTCATTCCGTTGTTTGATAGAAGTTTAGTTCGTCACGCATTACCTGTAGGGCTGAACCCAACGCTGTTAGTCGAGGGTCGCCCCTATGTATTAATGACGCATCAGATGGCATCAGTACCTCATTCGTTACTTGGTAAAATGGTTGCAGATTTTACAGATCAAAGAGATGACATAAAAAAAGCCATTGACCTACTTATAGATGGTTTTTAAGAGAGCTGAAGATCCCATAACCCATCATATACGTTAACGATTATTTACTGATAACGATAAGGTTGTGCTTTTTTTATGTTAATTTTAATGAAGTGCGCCCCCTCGCAGCACCTATGCAAGGGGATATGCTATTTAAAAGCCTAATTCATCTAATAAATCATCAACTTGAGATTGTGAAGCCATAACATTCACGCCTTCTTTATTGATTTGAGGTCCATTCAGCAAACTGTCATTTTGTTGTTTCACCCGCATTTCTGGCGGCGTATTTTCCATTAACAAAGCCAATAACTGTTTTTCAGCTTCTTCAACCACTTCCATCATTTTCTTAATCACTTGGCCAGTGAGATCCTGAAAGTCTTGAGCCATCATGATTTCTAGCAATTCCGCCTTAGTAGTATTGCTATCATCAATAACTTGACTAAGAAAAGCTTGCGTAGATTGATGTAATTCAGGTGTAATTTTCTCGCTATTGACGTTTTTCCATTGTAGCTGCAATGCCGTTGCATCCGCATGCATTTTTACCTGAAGTGGCTTCATAACATCAATACCATTTAAGGTTTTTTCTGCCGCCTGAGCCGTCATTTGCGCGATATAACGTAAGCGATCTTTACCATCAGGGATGCTTGCCACAGCCTGTTGAACACTTTTTTCAAGGCCCAGTTCACGCATACTTTCGCGTAGCGTTCTCATCAAGGTACCAATTCGAGTAATGACTTGCTTAAGGTCTTCATTACCCGAATTGTTCGCCGTTAATGTTTGTTCAGTCATCACACTCTCCTAGACAGGTGCGTTTATTGCAGCCCCATCTTTTCAAAAACTTTATTTAATTTTTCTTCTAATATCGCCGCAGTAAATGGTTTCACCACATAGCCACTTGCCCCTGCTTGCGCGGCAGCAATAATGTTTTCTTTTTTTGCTTCAGCCGTTACCATCAAAACTGGAATGTGTTTTAGCGCTTCATCACCACGAATAGTTTTTAATAATTCTAATCCATCCATATTTGGCATATTCCAATCGGCAACCACAAAATCAATGTGACCAGCACGAATTTTTTCTAATGCATCGACCCCATCTTCTGCTTCTTCTATTTTGTTAAAGCCTAATTCTTTTAATAAATTACGAACAATACGTCGCATAGTAGAAAAATCATCCACAACTAAAAAACTCAGATCTTTAGCGGCCATAACCACTCCTTCAAAAAGACAATAATAAATTCTGTAGCCGCTATGCAGATACAGTTGAAAGTCGAGCCAAAACACTTGGGGCAATTTTGGCAATATCTTGCACTTCATCTACCGCATTCAATTCGATCGCGGCTCGTGGCATACCAAATACCACACAGCTACTTTCGTTTTGTGCATAAGTCACCGCACCCTGTTGGCGCAGATTAAGCATGCCTTTTGCGCCATCCATTCCCATACCCGTCAATAAAATACCTACACATTTGCGCCCTACACATTTGGCAACAGAGTCAAACAAGACATCTACTGAAGGGCGATGACGGTTTACAGGCTCTGTTTGCTGCAAGCGAATGTGGTAACCATGTCCGTTATCAATAACCAACATATGTGAATCACCGGGAGCTATATAAGCAAAACCTTTTTGTAAAGGCTCATTGTGCTCCGCTTCTTTCACTGTGAGAGCACACAGCTTATTGAGCCGCTCAGCAAAAGAACGAGTGAAGCCTGCTGGCATATGTTGGGTGATCACAATCGGTGGGCATTCGGACGGTAGCATTTCTAATAATTGACGTATCGCTTCCGTTCCTCCAGTTGAGGCACCAACAGCAATCACTCGGCTATGACAAACATAAGATGAAAGTGGCTTCGCCAACTTCGCTGGCTCATTAGCCGTTTTATCATTACGTACAAAACGACTACGACGAGTGATCTTCGACATCGCTGCGGCACGGATCTTTTCACCAATCACATCACGGTAACTCATCATTGTTTCGCGAATACCAATTTGTGGCTTAGTCACAAAATCAACCGCACCTAGCTCTAATGCTTTTAAAGTGACTTCAGATCCTTTAGAAGTAAGCGTAGAAACCATCACAACAGGTAAAGGATGTAACCGCATTAATTTTTCTAAAAAATCAATGCCATCCATACGTGGCATTTCCACATCCAATGTGATCACATCTGGTTCATGTTGCTTGATTAAATCGCGCGCGACATAAGGGTCAGGTGCTGTGTCAACAACCATCATATCGTTATGACTATTAATAATTTCACGCATGATTTGGCGCATCAGCGCTGAATCATCAACACAAAGCACTTTAATTTTTTCCATCACCATCACCCCTTCCTCGTCGGTTGTAGGCTATAGACAGTCTGTCCTTTAATTACAAAATGTTGTGATAATTGTGATAAATTTTCTGAGTGGCCAATAAACAGTAAACCATCAGGTTTAAGCAATGGAGCAAACCGCTCTAATAGTTTGATTTGCATGTCTTTATCAAAATAGATCATGACATTGCGACAAAAAATAGCATCGAAACGATGTTGAAGCTGCCAGTCACCATCCGTTAGGTTTAAAAATCTAAATTCGATCATATCTCTAAGTGATTGTTTTACACGGGCATAGCCTTCAAAATCACCCACTCCTTTCATAAAGTAGCGCTGGCGCTGAATTGCCGTTAGATTTTTTAGCTCTTCAATTCGATAAATACCTTTCTTCGCTTTATCAAGTACTTCGGTATCAATGTCGCTTGCAATGATTTTTGCATTCATCGCTTGTGCGCCAAGCACATCACTTAATGTCATCGCAATAGAGTAAGGCTCTTCACCGGTCGAAGAAGCAGCGCACCAGATGTTGATATTGCTATTTTTACGAGCACGAACAAACTCACTCAACGTCACAAAATGGTGCGGCTCCCGAAAAAATGCAGTCAAATTAGTTGTTAGTGCATTGACAAAAGCTTGCCACTCCGGATGTAAAGGTTCACGTTCAAGTAGGCGTAAATACTCAGTAAAATTATTAACCTTACAGTCACGTAACCGTTTGAGCAGCCTGTTGTACACCATGTTTTTCTTATTCATGGTAAGAACGATGCCCGACTTTTTGTGGATAAACCGACAAACCCGACCAAATTCTTCATCGGTCAATGGTTCTACTTGTGGTGAAAAAAGCATCGTACCTTGTCCTATTTGATAGAAACCCAAAAGCAGCCGATAGCCGACTGCTTAATGGCTAACTCCAGCAATAATCATTAATTAACACGAACACTTTTCGATTCCGATATGTCAAAAAAGGCGACCGTATCGACTAAATTATTGGCTTGATCTTCTAATGCAGCCGTCGCACTTGTTGACTGCTCAACTAAGGCAGCATTTTGTTGTGTGACGAGATCCATCTGACTCACCGCAGTAGCAACCTGCTCAATGCCGCGGCTTTGTTCATTCGATGCAGAAGCAATATTTCCCATTAGTTCAGTGACTTGATTAACTGCGGCCACCAATTCATTCATTGTTTGTCCTGCTTCATTCACCAACTGAGAGCCTTGATTAACACGACCAACCGATTCATCAATCAATGTTTTGATCTCTTTTGCCGCTTCCGCACTCCGTTGTGCTAAGGCACGAACTTCCCCCGCAACAACGGAGAATCCACGCCCTTGTTCACCAGCGCGTGCAGCTTCTACGGCAGCATTCAATGCCAAAATATTTGTTTGGAAGGCAATACCATCAATCACACTAATAATTGCACTGATTTTTTGCGAGCTATGGGAAATCGCGGTCATCGTGTCAATCACATCAACGGTGATGTCCCCCCCTTTTGTTGCTGTTTTAGATGCAGATATCGCTAATTCACTTGCTTGACGTGCGTTATCCGCATTTTGCTTCACGGTTGCTGTTAGCTCTTCCATACTTGCAGCAGTCTCTTCTAATGAAGCGGCTTGCTGCTCAGTACGAGATGATAAGTTGTTATTACCCAAAGCAATTTCGCGAATACCGGTATACATTTGATCCGTATTGGTCCTCAGAGTGGTCACTGAAGTGGCCAGTGACGCTTGCATTAATTTTAACTGTTCAAAAACTTCACCAATTTCATCACGAGAGGTAACACGAATATCTTGATTCAATTTCCCTTGAGCCAATCTCATAAAATGATCACTCATGCTAATGAGGGGATAAATCACTTTACGCTTCATCCAAAAGTGCGCGAAACCAGAGACAGCTAAAATGGTGAATGTCACAGCAAAAAACATAATCCAAGCAATTTTGTTATAAAAATTGGCAGAATCGAGGGAGTTTTGGCTATCTGTGGTTAAAATATCCATATACTCATCAAGTGCTTTTGCCATTTGCTCTTGGTGTTGTTGAGCAGGTAATGCCACATAGCCTGGAATATCATTGTTATCAATCAATGCTCTAAGCTGTTTTAAAATAACCACAAACGCTTGATACTTTTCTTCAATCGCAGCTAAGTTTTCTTGCTCACTTAACAATGGTTGAGCTTTAAATTGTTCATAATCGCCAGCTGATTGACGTAAAAACTCATCAAAAGCCTCTTTAGCTTGTTCAATACTGGTGGCATCTGAATTAACTTTGATGTGCACCACTATTTGAGTGAGTGTGCTACGTGCCTGCATGAGATCTTCATAGGTTTTTTCCAGTAAATCACGCTTTTTAGAACCAAGATCTATGCGCTCTAAAGAAGAAAGCTCACTCGACACGATCCCTAATGACAGGGCGCTCGATAGAATTTGCATTCCACAAAACATCACAAGGAGCAGATATAAACTGACTGAAATTCGAATACTCTTCATTTTTTATCCCCACATATGCCAGCTAGAACTTCTATGCTCTGCTGTCACTCTCGCAGTACGCACAGAAACGCTGCCAACGATAAAACGTGGCCGCGTTGGTCTGAGTTTTTAGAAAGTTTCCCAATTGTCATCATCTTGGTGATCCTTCGATGATATTTTTTTCAGATCTGGCGTTTTGACGATATTTGAAATCGTTCTTGCCGCAGGCTCCGTCATTCGTAAATCTTTTTGTTTCATCGCAGGTAAGCGAAAAATAGCAATGAGTTGCGCAAGTTTGGCTACCTGTTCTTCCAATACATTGGCGGCAACCGCTGATTGCTCAACTAATGAGGCATTTTGCTGTGTCACTTTATCCATTTCAGCAACAGCAATACTCACTTGAGAGATACCTTTGCTTTGTTCATCTGAAGCCAAAGCGATATGCGACATAATGTCTGTTACCCGAGTGACAGATTCAACAATCTTAGTCATTGTTTCACCTGCATCTTCTGCTTGGCGAGCTCCGGTATCAGTTCTTGAAACAGAATCTTCAATCAGGGTTTTTATTTCTTTGGCTGCATTCGCACTACGTTGGGCTAAGTTACGCACCTCATCAGCAACTACAGCAAAACCACGACCATGTTCCCCTGCTCTTGCTGCTTCAACGGCTGCGTTGAGTGCTAATATATTGGTTTGGAAAGCAATGCTATCGATGACCGCAGTGATATCTGAAATTTTTTGCGAACTATCTGCGATATTCAACATAGTATTCACTACGTTAGAGACCACTTTTCCGCCTTCTTTAGCAATTGCAGAGGCTTGGCTAGCAAATTCACTCGCTTGATGTGCATATTCTGTGTTCTGCTTAACTGTGGCAGTCAGCTCACTCATACTCGCCGCCGTTTCTTCTAAACACGCGACTTGCTCTTGAGTACGTGCGGAGAGATCATTATTACCCGCAGCAATTTCACTCGTACCTTGATAGATAGTTTCACTACCATCTCGCACACCGCGAACAGTATTAATCAACTCTTGCTGCATATGTTCAACACCACGAGCCAGCTCACCAATTTCGTTGGTGGACTTTGTATCAACTGTCGGGGTTAAATCACCAGCAGCAAAAACATTAATACGCTGAATTAATAGCCCTAATGGCTCAATAATACCTTTACGAACATAGCGGTAACTCAGGAAACCGATCAGTGCCAATATGATAGACAAGACAATAATTAAATATAAAGACTGGCGATAATTGGCATCTGCACGTTGCACTTCACTCTGAAAATCAGATGAGATATCAGCAAAATAAGCATTAAATTGCTCTTCAAATTGAATTTGATGTCCAGATGTACGATGTGCGTAGAATTTATCAAGCTGCCCTTTTTGCGCATATTCGCCTAGTTGAACTAGCGCATTGCGGTAGGTTTCGTAAGTTAAAAACAACTGCTCAAACTTTGCTTTATCATAGCTAGTCTCTTCCACTAGCTTGTTATAGCGTTGATAAGCTGAATCAGCAGCTTTAAAATTACGAGCTGCTGCTTTAATTAAATCATCTGCATTAGCATCATCTTGATAATCGCGACCTTCTAATAGCAAAGCGTTCACGGATCGATTTAGATTAGCGCGTGCTTGCAATAAATTAACCCAACTTTCCGTTAATAGTTGCCTCTGGCGTTGAAGTGAATTCAAATAATTAATGCTGTCGCTATTATCCCCCAGCTTATTAAACATCAATCCACTGGATATTAATTGCAACAGAATAAAGATAAAAATAACGGACAAAAGTCCTGATACGATTTTAATTCGACTGTGCATGAGGTTGTACTGACATAATGTTATTGTTATTTTGATATCGGTCTCATGGCTAAAAACTTTAGCCATGATGAGTGGAATATTTGTGCGGCGAATTCTTTTATCGCGACTCAATTAATATACAAATGAATGAAGTAGGCCATGCGGACACGGCCTACCTCACAAGTGAATGTTATTACTAATATTTACCGTTATACCTAACACAATATTAAAGCTTTAACTGCATCATTTTACGTAAGTTCTTATTCTGTCATACTATCAATGAGCGCCATTTCATCACTGGTTAATAATTTTTCAATATCAACAAGGATCAGCATCCGTTCGCCTACGGTTCCAAGACCCGTTAAATATTGTGTGGATAAAGTTACGGCAAAATCAGGCGGTGCTGCGATTTGTTCTTCATTTAAAACCAGCACATCAGAAACACCATCAACTACTATTCCCACAACTCTATCTTTTAAATTTACAACAATAACCACCGTATTATCGTTATAAGTGATATTTTGATGGGAGAATTTTACTCGTAAATCAATAATTGGAATGATCACGCCTCTTAAATTCGTCACGCCTTTAATAAAATCCGGCGTATTGGCAATCCGAGTGACTTGTTCATAGCCTCGAATTTCCTGCACTTTTAAGATCTCAATACCATACTCTTCTTCACCTAAAGTAAAAATAAGGTAACCTTCTCCATTTTTTTCTTCTTCCAGTTTATTTAAATCATCATCCAACATTGACATGGTGTTTAGCCTCTATTTAGTGCATAACGGGTTGTGCACTTTGCTGCTTTTTTTTAAGCAAAATGCTGTTGTTCATTTTTTGTAACTCTGCAACATCTAAAATAAGCGCAACAGAACCATCGCCCATGATCGTGGCAGCCGAAATACCCGGAATTTTGCGGTAATTACTTTCAATATTTTTAACAACCACTTGCTGCTGCCCAACTAATTTATCCACCAGCAATGCAAAGCGATGCCCTGCATGCTGAATAATCAGCACAATGCTGTTGGATAAATCTGACTCTGCGCCTTTGATACTAAAGACTTGATGTAATTCAACTAATGGAAGGTACTCACCACGAACTAATAACATTTTTTCTTCGCCAGCAAGACGATATATATCTTCTTGGCGTGGTTGTAATGTACTGATAATTGCACTGAGTGGAACAATAAATACATCATCCGAAACTTTTACTGACATACCATCAAGTATTGCTAAGGTCAGAGGTAACAAAATACGAATAATAGTTCCTTTACCTTCGGTAAAACCTATTTGTATACGCCCGCCCATGTCTTGAATGTTACGTTTAACCACATCCATGCCTACGCCACGGCCAGAAACATCAGTGATAACTTCAGCTGTAGAAAAACCAGGCGCCATAATCAACATCGCAATCTCTTCATTGCTCATTCCATCATGGACACTCATTCCTTGGGAACGTGCTTTGGCGAGAATGCGTTCGCGATTTAATCCTGCACCATCATCACGTACTTCAATACAGATGTTGCCACTTTGATGTGAAGCAGAGAGAGTTAATGTCCCTGTTTCAGGTTTGCCGTTTGCTATTCTCACTTCTGGTTTTTCAATACCATGATCAAGACTATTGCGAACAAGGTGGTTAAGCGGATCGACAATCCGTTCAATTAAGCTTTTATCAAGCTCCGTCGCACTTCCCTCCACTTTGAGCTCAATTTTTTTATTCAGCTTTGTGGCTATATCACGCACCATTCGAGGGAAACGGCTAAATACATAATCCATCGGCATCATGCGAATCGACATCACTGACTCTTGCAGTGCTCGTGAATTACGTTCTAATTGGACAATGGAACTTAATAAATCGCTATACTCATTATGATCCAATTGCTGACTATGTTGCGTCAACATCGATTGAATAATGACTAATTCGCCCACTAAGTTAATAAGCTGATCAACTTTTTCAACGGCAACTCGAATGCTACTTGAATCATTTTTTGTTTTTGCTGGCGCAGTCTTACGTGGAGTAGTCAATGCTTCCTTACTGGCTGTGCTTGCTATTTTATTAACTTCAAGCTCCGCAGCTTGTTCGCTTTTCACCTCATCAGAACCTACATTATTTGAAGATGGTAAATAAGCTAAGCAAGTTTGTGCATCCACCCTCTGATGGGTAATTTGTGATCCATCAACCACAAAACACAGAACCCCACAAATATCGTCAATAGTGGTATTCGTGCCAAGCCATGCAACTAGACTGTCTTCTGTTTTTTGGGTGTGATACAAAGAACCGAATAAGGCCAACTCATCCGTAAGTAAATCCACTTCATTCGCTTTTAATTGAGTCAATGTGATGATGACATAATATGAATAATCATCAGCTATCGCGGCAACTGTCTCGGCTTGCATAGACTGCGGTAATGGAAGCTCCTGACTTATCACCTCTTCTGCTGTTTGTTCAACTCGCCCAAGGACTTCGCAAATACGTTTAAAAGTCTCTTCATCGGGTAATGAGTCATTTTTATAAGCCTCTAATTGCGAAGCCATAACATCTTTGGCATCCAGAAAAACATCAATGATATCAGGCGTGAGAGTCAATTCATCATGGCGTGCTTTATCAAGTAAATTTTCCAATGTATGAGTCGTGTTTTGCAACTGTGTGAAACCAAACGTCGCAGCACCACCTTTTATTGAATGTGCACTGCGAAAAATCGCATTGAGCTGTTCGCTATCAGGATCAAAAGGGTCGAGCTCAAGCAAATGTTGTTCCATATCCCTAAGTAGCTCATCAGCTTCATCGAAAAACGTTTGATAAAACTCGGTAATATCCATGGTTTTCATCCAATTTAGCTTAGGTTTCACTTAATGCTGTATACCCATTTCGAGGCATACAATGACAATCAGTTTGTTAACATTGATAACGGCGCTGAGTTTTATTCCTCATCCGCAGTTTTCTTATCATCAACTGGCGCTACATCCACTTGTTGTAGCGATTTTTTCAATACATCATTTAAAGGAGTCGCCCCCTCGTATTCATGCAGGATTTGTGCAGTTTCCGTATCATTTAATACAATGATGCTAATACGGCGGTTAATTGGCGCTAATCCATTGTTTTTATCGAGATGAATACTTGATGCCATCCCCACCACACGCAAAATTTTGTCTTGATTTAATCCACCTGCAATTAATTCTCTTCGAGAAGCATTAGCTCTATCTGCTGATAATTCCCAATTGTTATAATTGGCACTATTGGCATAAGGCAAATCATCGGTATGACCAGAAATACTGATCCGATTAGGAACATCATTAAGCAGAGGTGCTATCGCTCGTAAAATATCGCGCATATAGGGTTCAACATGAGCCGACCCCACCATGAACATAGGACGATTTTCACTATCAACAATTTGGATACGTAAACCATCATCAATCATGTCGATTAACAAATGAGGTTTTAATTCATTGAGACGCGGATCTTTAAGAATGGCTTGTTCAAGAGATTGCTTTAATTTTTCAAAGCGATAATTTGCCGCATCCTCAATTTTATTATTTGGTTCAGGCAAAATATCGCCCTCACGAAAGACAATATCCTTCCCTCCACCAGGAATTGGGTTGGTGGCGTCACCACTTTTTTTACCTGAATTAATAGCCGTTTTTAATGGTGTACGAAAATATTCTGCTATCTGAGTTAACTCTTGTGGACTGGATATCGAAATCAACCACATAACCAAAAAGAACGCCATCATCGCCGTCATAAAATCCGCATAGGCAATTTTCCAAGAACCACCATGTCCATTTTGATGATTACTAACCCGTTTTTTAACACGAATAATATGGGCGTTATTTGCTCTCATGGATTAATTACTCCTCGTTCTGTGTTTGTGAGCGATTACCCACTTTCACTTCGCGAACTTTATCTTCTAACTCAGTAAAAGAAGGACGATCGACGCTGTACAGAACCTTACGCCCAAACTCAACCGCAATTTGTGGTGCATATCCCTGCAATGCAGAAAGAAAAGTAACTTTGATACATTCCATCATTTTTAGTTGTTCACTACTGCGTAAGCGGATCAAAGCCGCCAAAGGTAAAATGAACCCATAAGCCACTAAAATTCCGAGAAAAGTTCCCACCATCGCATGAGCAATTAATGCGCCAAGCTCACCAGCAGGCCTATCTGCGGAGCCTAATGCATTAACAACCCCTAATACGGCGGCAACAATACCAAATGCAGGCATAGAATCACCGACCATTTGTAAACCAGATGCTGGCACCTCGCTCTCTTGACGAAAGGTTTCTAGCTCTTCATCCATCAACGCTTCAATTTCATGGCTTTGTAAGTTACTGGTTACCATTAAGCGCAAATAATCAACAATAAACATAGTTGTGGTTTTATCTTTTAATACGCGAGGATATTGAGAAAAAATTTCACTTTCTTGAGGGTTTTCAATGTCTTTTTCAAGGGCCAACAAGCCCTCTTGGCGTGATTTATTTAATAACTGAAAGAGCAGTGCCATAAGATCCATGGACATTGCTTTGTTATAAGAGGAACGACGAAATAACAGTGGTAACACTTTAATTAACGCTAAAATCGATTTTCCACTGTTACCAACAACGAATGCACCTAGGCCTGCCCCTAAAATAATAACGAATTCAGCAGGTTGATAAAGTGCCCCTAGATGGCCACCTACCATTAAATAACCGCCAATAACGGTAGCTGTAACAATGATATAACCGATGAGTATTAACACAATATTCCCTTCAACTCAGTTAGATAACAGATGGCAGTCAAAGGGAATTATTGGGAATAACAGGCACATACGTTACCTGTTTATACTCGTTATATTTTAAGTTGTAGAATAACTCTAACGAATGGTTGATAGTGTCCAATTGGGCTAGCTACCGTGATTTCACTGCATTTTGCAGTCATTCCCTACTCGCTTACCTACAGCTCAAATTATTAAGAGTATACCGAATTAATCCAATCACATTACCGCTTTGGTAATGCCACCCTGTCGATATAGCGTAATATCGGCGGGATGTTCGGAAAGTTTACGTTTTTTTATTGCCCGTGATGGCGGCTGACACAAACTACAGGTAAAACTGTTTTCTGGTATATGTGCATAAGTGATAAAAGACCCATTACAACAGCTACATACAGAGCTTTGCAACATGCCACTTTCAACAAAACGAACTAGCGTCCATGCACGAGTCAAAGCTAATAGAGGTTCTTCTTCTGATGATGGCATGCACTGTTCTAAATACAAGCGATAGGCTTTTAAAATAGCATCAACGCCTTTGCAGTGACCTGTATTAATTAAAAATTGGTATGCATTATAAAACATGGAAGAGTGAATATTTTGTTCCCAAGTCATAAACCAATCTGTTGAAAATGGCAACATTCCCTTAGGCGGAGGGCACCCTCGTAATTCTTTATACAAACGGATCAACCGACCGCGGCTAATTTGAGTTTCACTTTCTAGCATTTGGAGACGCGCCCCTAAAGAAATTAGTTCCATCGCGAGACGGATATCACTAGCTTCTTTAACAATACTTTTTTCAGTAATGCTACTCATTATTTTCTCGCTATTTCATTTTCATTTGCCTTGTGCGTTTGCAACAAGTGGGTTGAAAGTAATATGCCTGTATGGATTTGTTGTAATTCATCGACTCTAGAATCACGAGTTAGCGTTTCTATCGTGTCACTGTTTTCGAATCTAAATTGGCAAATTAGCTGATTTGTTTCTGCTAATTTCACCAATTGGGGAAGAGAAAGATCTGCTAATGTAGTC
This sequence comes from Providencia sp. PROV236, assembly GCF_033676985.1. Lineage (NCBI taxonomy): Bacteria > Pseudomonadati > Pseudomonadota > Gammaproteobacteria > Enterobacterales > Morganellaceae > Providencia > Providencia sp. PROV236. The sequence goes on from NZ_CP096297.1 coordinate 2,929,839, forward strand.
GCCATAGATTCAGATATACCGAGTCGGAACATAGCAGACGCTTTTTCTTGAGAGATAAGTTTTTGGGCAAGCAGCAGATAAGAAAGATTAATATCGTATATATGCTTCAGAAAATCTGTTGTTGAGGTCATTTTTTTTCCTTTTTTAATATTAACTACATCTGTGTGCAAATAGAGCAAACATCGAGCTTAAATGTATTGCTTTAACCTAATTTTTAATAATAAGAAAAATATACTAGGCAACTGTTTGTATTCCCGCTTCATACAATCATGAAACGAATACCCAGTAAGAGGTATAAAATACACAAAAGTTAAAACTTAAATTAAATCTATTTCCTGAACACTCACAAACAATAAACCATCACTAAAAAGAAATATTTTAGTAAATGTCAGAATTTACTGATATCAATTTCAGTCGGCATTTATTATGCACCACAAAACTAACTATTCAAGATGCTTATGTTTCTTTTTATTTCTTTAGGCCATAATCCACAAATTCATAAACAATTCTTCATTATAACTATATCTTCTCCTTCCTTACGTCAAATAACCGCGATACATAAGATCAACTTAAATCAAATGATAGGATTTAATTAATATCTTTACGCCTATTTATTGAAAAAACAAATCAAACAACCAACCATAACCAACAAAACAGTACATTGATCCATATCAAAGAAAACTATTAAGAAAGTCCCCTCCAAAGTACTCATCAAATAGATAAGCTATAAAATCAGAATGAATTTTATCCATTTATTTTCAATAAGTTCAGTGATTAAAATGCAGTTCATTCAAAATTTCTCAATCAAAAACCGCAAAAAAAATGCCACATTAGATAATATGCATTATAAACACTACTTATTTTTTGATTAATTTTTCTTATGATTCATGAAGGGGAATGATTCTTGTTAAAACTAAATTTAACCGTCGACTACTATTCAAAAAAATGTAACCTATTTCTGCATAAAGAAGAAAATTCTTAGTATAGAAATAATGATATTTATAAAATATGTAAGACTCACTACTCTATTTAACATTTTATTTAATTATTTTTTTAAACGTATTTTCACTCTGAATGAGAATAAACAAGGTGGTATTTTTTTTAATGAAATGATCAACCTACATAGCTATACTTATTTATGCTATGACAATTATGACAAACTACTCTAAAGATGAAAAAATACTTTTTATTAATTTTAGCTGATGTTAAATATTATCGTTATCTCAAAGAAACAGAAAACTCCAACCAATATCCTATAGCAACCTATACAGAATAAATGTGAAATTTGATTTCATATTAGACACACCTTAGTGCTAGTATGTTATTATTACATTATGTTACTATCTATTTTTATTTTAACAATTTACTTGTTAACAATGGCCAGTGTAAGCAAAACCCTCTAGGTAACAACATTAATACCTAACCATTAACACCTTTCATTTCAAATTTTCATTTCAAAACCTAAGATATCGTAATGCCTTAATTTGCTGTATTTTTAAGCTAAAAAGTTAACTCCAAAAGTGTTACTAATGTCACAAAATTTTTTTTAGTTTCTGAAAGTTTTCCAATTAATTTGATATAGATTAGCTTACTATTTATTCACTCTAATGTTATCAAGTCGCTTTCGTCGTATTTAATTCACAATCCCTTCTAACTTGACTCACCAATAGCCGTAATCTTTTATGCTCCCAAACCAAAATAGCCCTCTTTTCCTTCTTTCTATTAAATCTAAGCTTAATATAAAATCAATCGATTGATTTTATTCAGGAGTAAGATTGCGTTTAGAACATTCCCTTGAAGCATATCCACTGACTAGCAAAAACAAAAAAATGATTTGATTATAATGATTTAACTGTATTACATAGCAAAAACAGCACTCAAAACATAAAAAATAACCATTTTAATATTGAAATTAATCATTTTATGACTAATAAATTAGAATATTACATCGATATGTAAAATAACTAAAATCAACACACTTTATGAGGTTGTCTATGCAAACAATAATTAAAAAAACACTGTTTCTAACTGGCTTAGCACTTATGTCATCAACAACCAATACCGCCAGCTTAGCAACAGCCACGTTTCAAGTCTTAATGACTATAACTAGCTCGTGCCACGTAAGTGTTGGCTCCGATATGAATTTAGGCTCAGTTAGCTCCAGTACCACAAATGTGTCATCTAGCAATACTCTGAATGTTAATTGTTCAAAAAGTACTCCCTTTAATATTGGGCTGTCACCATCAGCAGCAAACAGTGGAACTGATGCAGGAGCAGGTAATTTAGCCTCTGTAAGTAATTCCTCAACGAATACCGATAAAATCCCCTATCAACTGAAGCAGACTTCAGCAACAGGTACCAACTGGGGGAATACCGCCACATCATCAGATCCAGGTAATGGTATATCAGGTACAGGAACAGGAGCAGACCAATCTTTTACTGTATATGCCGTTGTCGCTAATGCTAATTTTACACCTGATATCTATTCAGATGTCGTCACTGTTAACGTTAACTATTAAATACAAACAGTTTGCATATATCAGGGTATCATTTTGATTAGGCGATATTCTTTATTATTATCATCTGTAAACCTGCTTGCCAGCTTATTATTTCCCCAGCTGGTCAGTGCAAGCGGTTTACAAGTTACGCCTGTAACATTAACGTTTAGTCCACAGCAAAATTCAGCAGGAATATGGCTAAGTAATAATGGACAAGAGACTATTCAGGCTCAAGTAAGAACATTTCTTTGGAGTCAGAATAATTTTAAGGACGAATTAGCACCAACAAAAGACATTATTATCAGTCCCCCCATGATAAAGCTGGCACCAAATGAGCAACAATTAGTCAGAGTCATTCGCAATAACCTAGCTTCTGGAAAGACGGAAAGATCGTACCGGCTATCAATCAATGAAATCCCAATCTCTTCCGTAAAAAATAACAAATTGCAGTTTGTTCTCCATTATTCATTACCTATTTTTGTACAACCTATAAATATGCCTCCTGCTACCGTTTTATTAGAATGGCAGCTATCTTCTAGCACCAACAACCTGATTTCACTTCAAAATAAGGGCAATACACATGCCCAAATTTCAGCTGTTAACATCCTTGATTGTAAAGGGAAGCGAACAAATATTAACCAAGGCCTATTAGGGTATGCACTAGCTAATTCCTCAATGCAGTGGAAAATAGGTTCGATAGAAATTTGTTCCGGAAAAAACAATAAATTAGAAGCTACAATTAATGGTGAACAAAAAATTTACGCCCTCTAACTCACCCTCTCACTATTTAGTAGACTTTGCCCTGCTATCTATTATTTTTTACACTTTATCCGCTCTGGCTGAACCTCGCTTATATCCAACATCGTCTGAAAATATGATCACTGACACCACACTCTTACCGGGTATAGAGCTGTATCTTGACGTGACAATCAATCAATCCCATTTTGGTATTGCTCGTTTTGGTTATAAAGATGAAAAAGTTTGGGTAAGCGCAGCAACTTTGAAACAATTACACTTTAAAGTTCCCTCGAACAATGAAAATCTCATTTGTTTAAATGATATTACCGAAATAAATTATCATTATAATTCGAACCAGCAAACGCTCTCTATTGATGCGCCACTCTCTTTGCTGGATCTTCAAGATACTACCATTAACTTAATCCCATCAGACAAAGTACAAACTAATTCATCTACTGGTGCACTCCTCAATTACGATTTATACGCAACAAAAAATATTACGACTTCACTCCGTAGCTTTTCAGAATTTCGCCTGTTTAACCAATATGGGCTTTTGAGTTCAACTCAGCAAACACAGCATAACTTAGACCATGATACGTTTAGTCAATCCCCTATACGGCTAGATACTCTTTGGCGCTCTGCTTTTTCTGATCACAATCTTGTTGTTAATGTAGGAGATACACAAACTCGATCACTCAGTTGGTCAAGATCGACTCGAATCGCAGGCATCCAGATCGGTACGGACTACTCTTTACAACCTTATATTCCGACTGCTCCCTTGGCTGCCTTTTATGGTTCAGCAACACTCCCTTCAAATGTAGAGCTCTATATTGATGGCATTAAACGTTATAGCGGTGAAGTTCCGATAGGCAACTTTACATTAAATAGTTTGCCAAATGTAAATGGTCAAGGAGACGCTCAAATTATTTTAACTGACTCTTTAGGGAGAGAATCCGTTCAAAATATTTCCTTTTATAATGACCAATCTTTACTCCGTGAGTACTTGTTTGATTGGTCAGCAGAGTTAGGTGTAGTACGAGAAAATTATGCGATAAAATCTTTTGATTACGCCAATAAACCTATTGCCAGCACAACATTACGATATGGCGTCAATAATCATCTCACCGCGAGTGCTCATGCTGAATTCATGGAAGATTTAGTGAATCTCGGTGTAGAAAGTCATTGGATCCCGCAAATAGGAGGGGGAACGGTATCATCAGCCATTGCTTTTAGCTCAAATACAGACCATTTAGGGTGGCTTTACTATGTAGGTTACCGCTGGGCAAATAATCGCTTCAACTTTACCACTTCAATAATATCCACCTCAGCTCAATATCAAGATGTTGCAGCAAGCTATTCGTCTATGCCATTTGCCTTTAACGGTAACCTAATTGTTGGGTATAATTCTGAATATCTAGGCAGCCTTAATTTATCTTACTTTGCACTTCAATCCCATCATGACGATCCCATTCGTTATGTCGGCCTTAATTGGTATAGACCTATAAATGATAATTTATATCTGAGTGCGAGTGTCAATAAGCAACTTGATGATGATAAAGAAAGTATTCTTTATTTAACCGCTACAATGCTGCTAAATAATAATCAAAGTGTCAGCATTTCAAGCCAGCAAAGCTCCGATAGTAAAAGTTATCAAATCAATACTAATCGGACGGCTCCCTCTGAAGGCGGTCTAGGATGGAATATCACGGCAAGTAAGCAGGATAATGCAAATAACAACCAAGTTGATCTCAATTATATAACGAATAAATTCAACGTCAGTGCCGGTTTTAATAATATAAACTCTAACCATTCACGTTATCTAGGAGCAAGTGGAACACTAGCGATAATGAATGACCATATTTTTGCGTCGAAGCCTATTACGAATAGTTTCGCTGTTATTTCCGCTAATGGCTTAAGCAATATCCCTATCCGATTAGAGAATAGTACTGTTGGGGTGACCAATGATGATGGCTTGCTATTAATTCCTTCTCTTAATAGCTACCAAAAGAATATCGTAGCTCTCGACTCCACTAATTTACCTGCCAATATTCAAGTTAAACAAACAAGTATTGAGGTTGTACCTGAATATCGTGCTGGCACCTTAGTTAAATTTGACGTCATCAAAACTCACCCCGCTCTGGTGACTATTACTGATCCAAATGGCGAAATCTTACCTCAAGGCAGTCAAATTCAATTAAATGGCCAAACAAATAATCCAATTACAGTAGGCTTCGATGGAATGGCCTATTTCGAAATGCTCAATGACACTAATCAACTGTTGATTACCTACCCTAAAGGGCAGTGCTATCTGAAATTAATCTATCCAAAAACTAAAGATTTGATCCCACAAATCGGCCCGTTGCGCTGTAGTCATTAATCGAATCGATTGTATATAAAAATTTTTATCCAAAACCACGTTTAATGAAAGAGTCAATACTATGTCAACTTATCGTACAGGTTACCGTCAAATTGTTTACACTTTAGTTAGCGTTATATTGCTCGGCTCGCCCTATGATAGTACGGCTTTCACTTGCTCTATTAGCAATGTTAGCACCTTAAATTTTGGTACAATCATGCCGCTCACCAATAATACTGCAATAACATCTCTTACATTTAATTATAGTTGTACCAAAGGAATAACAGATGTATTAGCTGGAGCAACACTTTGTTTAAATATAGGCGCTTCCAGTATTTCAGGCCAAGTCATATCTAGACAAATGTCAGCCTTAGGGTTAGGCAGCCCTTTAAGCTATCAAATATATCAAAATCCCAGTAATAGCCTCGTTTGGGGAAGCCAACATGTCTCAGGTAGCACCCCCGTTATGATTAGTATCAGCTTATCTCAAGTGCTAACGCCCATAACAGGTTCAGTCACTTTGTATGGCCAATTATCAGTCAATCAATCTAGTATCATACCAGGAAGCTATTTAGATACTTATACAACATTAACTGCCAGCAGCACCATCAATCTAGGCGTTTTTAGTACACCAACTACCTGTGGAGCGGTTGTTGGGCCTACTTTTCCTTTTACTGTAATGGCCACCGTAGATAAACAGTGTACTGTCTCCAGCAATGGCGATATTAATTTAGGTAGCCTAAAAAGTTCGGCTACCAATATAAATGGCAATAGTGCTATTTCGGTGACATGCACGAATACGACACCTTTTACTATCGGATTATCCCCTTCAAACAATAATTTACAAGGTGCAGGAGTGTTAAAAAGCACAACATCAACAGACCAAATTCCTTATCAACTCAGTTCTAATCCAAGTGGTTCTGTGTGGGGAAATGACTTACTCAATGTGATTACAGATACTGGTACTGGGATCGCAAAGTCTTATACTGTATATGTCACTGTACCTTCAGCCAATTTCACACCGGGTAGCTATAAAGATACCGTCACGATTAATGTAACCTATTAGTATTGATAACAGCTCAGGTTTAAGTAAGATCATCCAGATGGTACTTTTAAACTCTCTATTGGAAAAATTATGTTTAACTATTTGGCTACTGTCGAGTTCGATGAAGAAACTGATTGCTATGAGATTTCATTTGTAGATTTCCCTGATATCGAAGGTACGGCTTATTGTGAAGAAGATATTGAGCTTGAAGCGACAGAAACCTTAATGACAGGGCTTACTGATTTTATTTCATCCAAAAAGTCGATCCCATTACCTTCTCGATCAGCTGAGCATGAAACATTATCCGTTCATTTACCTATACTCTGTTGTTTGAAAATTGCATTACATAATGCCATTATCCAAACTAATACGCGTAAAGCCGATCTAGCACGCAAATTGAATTTAAATTCACAACAAATTGATAGATTACTTGATATCGAACATGCCTCTAAAGTTGATGCTCTAGAGCAAGCCCTTTATTTATTAGGTTATGACATTAACCTCACAATTAACCAACGTTGCAATTAACCTCAGTAAGATCGCCTCTTACGTTAACTGATAGTCACACTTTTTGTGAACTAATTTTTAATAGGAGGCCCCTATTTATCCATCCTGCTATATTTATACTCTTCATTTAAAAATAAGAGATAGCAGGTAGATTTAACTATACACAGTAAAATCGCTTTAATGATAAGGGGCAAATGAATTCATAAAATTAAAATAATAGCTCAAATGGCGTACATTAATCTAATGTTTATAAATAAAGATTGATTATTGACGTCTATAAGAGTTCCCATGCTTTTTCAAAAGTTGCTGTATCATAAGGCTGTAGGCCATTTTCATGCTGAATAATCGCTTTGGCTAAATTAATAGCAATAGCCTTATTATTAAGATCAATTCTTTCTGTCGGCGATACCCCTAATGTATCAGCAACACTTTGAATATAGGCTATGGTATTATTTTCATTGCTTGGCGCCCATCGACCAATAATTTGCGATACTGTTGTTAATCCATATTGACCTCGGTATGTTTGAAGTAGCAATATTAATGCGCGGATCCCATATTCCACCGTTTCAAATCGACAAAACCGAGGCTCAATACTAGGATCGTAGATTAATTGCCCCTTCCAATGATTATTTTTATTATAATCAATATTACCGGGGTTATTATTACGGATCCCTCGCGGTTGTTTACTTTTCATCGTCTATTTTCCTTCTTAGTTTTTTTTCAATCAGCTTGACGAATTCAGCACCTGACCATCCCGCAATACCCGCAACGCCTCCAGCATATTCCGTAGACCATTGATAATATATTGCTGCAAGGTATACAAATGCTCCTGCAAAAATGGAAACAAGGATCTGAGAAATAAGCATCCAAAAACTAAATTTTTCACCATTAATCATTTTATAAGCATAGCTTGCTATCGAACCAAGCAAGATCATAACTAATATTAATATCTCTCTTGCCCAGTAATAGTTGAAAGGATCTTTGAAAGCCATTTTCCGTTCCCTCCCCTAATCTTGAATTTATAGTACTTATAGGTGGTTGATCGTAAAATGTAGGTTCTATTAAAGTGAATATATTGAGTAGGTAACCACTCAATTCCCCTCTAATGTGTTAAGTTTAAATCTTTACTAAGGTGCTGTAATGAAATTGTAAAGCAGCAAAAATGAAAAAAATGCCACATAGCATTTTGTAAAAATCACATTCAAACGACAGACCATCTCTATATTATAGCGACGCTCATATTTGTACTATCTTTTCAGTATGTTGTAACAATAGTTCTCTTGGCGGATGACTCAAATATGATTAGAATGCGCGCCCTAATTGGTGGTGACTCTCCTTTTAGATCATGCATTATTTGTATTTCAACTCTTCCTTTTACCCCAGTTAATCACTGGGGCTTTTTTATTCTAAAAAATAAATTGGATAAATAGCGTATACATAGTGAAATGCTATTTATCTCACCACATTTTTTTCATAACATGCATTTCTTTTAAAACAAAGCAATTAACTTGCATAAGAGCGACTAAAACGATCACTAAAATGCAAAATAGACTAAAGATAAAAGTAAGTCATAAGAAATAGAAATCATTATTAAAAATTTAAGCTTTATGTAGTAGAAGCCTTACACTTATTAAGTAACCTTTTACAATAAATAAGTCGTTTGGTTTATATTCACTATTACTAGTCAACCACACTAAATAGTTCACTTAGCCTCAAATCCATAACACTTCTCATTTTGACATCACATTCATTTCGCATTTATTGCGTTAAAAACCTCAAGACAAATAGCATTATAACCAATTGTTTTATAAGCATATAGAATCACAAAAAGAATTATATATTGAGATTAATGCATTTATGCCTAATAAATATTAAAAATATTTATCTAATAACCCCCATCAATAAGCACCTAAAGAGTTAAAATCAATTATCTTATAAAACAACAGGTTAAAAAATAATTTTTCTAGGATTTTTCTGGAACGTTTTTTACCTCTATGTACATAGATTTTTTCTAATATTTTCGATAGTTAAGCATTTTTAACGCAAATGATGAATAAAATTTACAGGATTTCATCCTGTTCAAAAGTCAATTTAAAACAAATTAAAGTGATAAATATCGATATTTCAATGTTTTTACGCTGAGTCACTTATCCTACCGAGATAGGATTATTCCTAGTTATTTACAACCCATTACCTCACCTATATTATCCGCACTAACCGAAATTAGCATACGCATTGGCTGATTTTTTGGATATTAATCAATGATTATATCGCTATTAATAACACTGACATTTGTCACTTAACTAAAGGAATGAGTATGCCAACTCCATGTTATATCTCTATTGAAGGCAAAACCCAAGGCAACATCACTGCTGGTGCATTTACCCCTGAATCTGTGGGTAACATCTATGTACAAGGTCATGAAGACCAAATGTTAGTTCAAGAGTTTTCTCACGTTGTGACAGTACCTACTGATCCACAATCAGGTCAGCCTTCAGGTCAACGTGCACATAAGCCATTCCGCTTTACAGTTGCACTCAATAAAGCTGTTCCACTGTTATACAACGCATTGGCTTCTGGTGAAATGCTGCCAAAAGTAGAACTGAAATGGTACCGCACTTCAGTGGAAGGTAAACAAGAGCACTTCTTTACCACCACACTGACGGATGCCACTATCGTTAACATCGATTGCCAAATGCCACACTGCCAAGATCCAGCTAAAGCGGATTTCACGCAGCTGATCGAAGTTTCACTGGCTTATCGTAAAATTGATTGGGAACACACCAGTGCAGGCACATCAGGTGCTGACGACTGGCGCGCACCACTCGAAGCGTAATCTTGCCTTAACGAGCCTTTCGAGGCTCGTTTTTGTTAGATCCCCTTGAATTCTAAATTCCCCGTTCACTCGGAACTACACCATGTTCGCAAAAGATCCTAAAAACCCTGCATTTGACCCTATGGCTGGTTTTCAAGATGAAGCTTTTAACCAAGCCAAAAATCTAGCGATGTCTAACATGTCATCCTCCCCACGCCAAGCGATTGCAGCAGCACAAACCGCTATGTCAATCGCTTCTAGTTTAGAATCTTACAGTGAAATGGCCGATGTGGCCCAATCTGCTCTGCTCAGTGCATTAGGACTAAACCCTGAGCCAAGTGGATTGGTATTCACCTGTGAAATTGGTGGAATACTGCCAGGCACCTTACAGGTAACAGACTTTTCTTTAACTGAAGGATTATCTTCCCTTTTTAGTTTAAGTATCAACGCGGTTAGCTTACTGCCAACACTCGATTTTCAGGCAAGTTTAGGCCAAGTCTCATCATTGACGGTTAAACGTGACGGTAAAATTGTCCGCACAGTAAAAGGTATTCTTGCAGGTGCTGTTCAGGGAAATACTGATGGCGTAAAAACGTGGTACCACTTTGATATACGCCCTGAAATGTGGATTATGACCCTCAATCAAGATAGTCGCATTTTTCAAGACCAAAACGTCCCTACCATTTTAAAAACTTTGTTAGATGAAGCGCATGTTAAATCTGACTGCACATTTTATCGTGAAGCACTGCATCCGATTCGAGCCTATACAACTCAGAAACGTGAATCTGCGTATGATTTTTGGTGCCGTTTAGCCTTTGAAGAAGGGATTAATTTTTGGTTTGAAGAAGACCAAATGTTCTATAGTGATGAACATATGGGTATGACCGCAGGAATTCATTTAACCTATAACCCACAAGCAGACACAGATATTACCGATAGCACAGTGTCTACATGGCAATATGGCGAATATTTGTGTGTTGATGAAACCATTCAAAAAGATAATAACTATGTTCGCCCTTCTTACCCTCTTAGTCATCAAGCCAAATTAGAGCATGGTGGCCAACACAGTGTATTTGAAAGTTATGGTCGCTTTCAATTCGATGACGAAGGTGAACCACTGACCAAGATACGTTTTGAACAACTACGCAGTGGGAGCCGGCAAGGTAGTGCCACCACAAACTGTTTTGCCTTACGACCGGGTAAAATTTTCTCTTTAAAAAACCACCCCCATGAGCCCATGAACGATCGCTGGCAAGTGATTACAGTAACGCATCATGGAGTGCAACCACTCGCCGACAATGGCGGTGGCGAAGGCACGCAATTCAGTAATAGCGTTTCCTTTATTCCTGACCGTACCGAATGGCGTCCACCACATCGCTACAAACCGACAGCGGATGGTGACGAATTAGCGACAGTTGTCGGCCCTCCGGGCGAAGAAATCTATGTGAATGAATATGGCGCAGTAAAAGTGCATTTTCATTGGGATCGTTATGGTAAACCTGATCATGGCGCTTCTTGCTGGGTACGCGTTGCCATGGGTTGGAGTGGTAATGGTTATGGTTTTTCAGCGGTGCCACGCATAAATTCGATTGTGCAGGTGTCTTATCTCAATGGGGATATTGATAGGCCAATCATCACTGGATGTACTTACGATGGGCGCAATGCGACCCCCATAAAGTTTCCAGCAAATAAAACCCGCACCACGTTTCGCACCAAAACCCATAAAGGTGAAGGATTTAACGAACTGCGTTTTGAGGATGAAAACGGCAAGCAAGAAGTGTTTATTCATGCCCAAAAGGATATGAATACCAAGGTATTACATGATCGCACCACCCATGTTCTACATGACCATACTGAATTGGTTGATAATAACCAAGCGATGCATGTTAAAGGTAATCGGACTGAAAATATTGATCAAAATAATACCGAAACGGTTGGGCAAAAGAAAACGATCAATGTTGGTGATCAGCTATCAATTAATGTGGGAAGTGTCATTGAACTGCGCTGCGGGGCCAGCGTATTGCGCATGGACAGTGCGGGCCGTGTGACCATCAATGGTGTGAAGTTTAATTTTGAAGCATCAGAGCATGTGCAAATCACAGGTAAAGATGTGGATATTAACTAGGGGGCAGAAATGGAATTTCGCAATCTAACACCATTTTCAGTATTGAATTATAAAATGCTCAATGTCGATGACATTGAGCACCATGTTATTGCGATGAAAGTGGGTTATAAATTGATACCAACCGGCAATAATAATGAATATACACCACATGTATTAACTGACTTAAAGCTTGAATTTCAAGATCAGTTTGTCAATCAGCCCAATAGCTCATCCGTGCGTCTTGAAAGTGACTTAGCTCCATTTAAACCGCGTTGTGATGTCATTATTAACGGTATGGCTTATGCATCTGACGATATACCGACTGACTCGATAGTAGCATCCATTCTGATGACCAATCGAGATAATCGCGTATTAATTGAGAAGTCCTTACGTTGTTTTGGGGAACGTCAATTTGTCTTCAATGAAGATTCAAACACATGGCAACTCACCCCCCCTAAACCGATCCGACAGTTGCCGATTGATTATCGTTATGCATTTGGTGGTGAATGCAAAATTTATCAAGATGAGAAACTTGCAGAGCCTATACCTGATGAGGCTTTATTTCCTGAAGCCTTACGTAGTGAGCATCCTGAAAAAGATTTAGCACCTATCGCACACAATACCTATGAATATAATCCGTTAGGGCTAGGTTTCATCACACCTTGGTATCAACAATCCAAAAACATTACCTCGCTACCGGCACCACAAATTGAATCTTTAACCCATCCGATTACGGCTGAATGTATGACATCACAGCTCAACAATAAACGGCCCTCTGAACCTGCCGTAGGCTTCGGCGCGGTTGGTCGTGCATGGTTACCTCGACGTTTATTAGCTGGGACGTATGATGATATGTGGCTAGATCAGCGCCATCCTTATCTTCCTCATGATTTTGATTTTAGTTATTGGAATTGCGCTCCTACAGACCAACAAATTGATTATCCAGCAACGGATTTTTCGCTCACCCTCAAAAACTTAACACCAACGGGTGAACTTAAAACAACATTACCGGGACATCGCCCTTTTGTTTTATTACGTATGCAAAATGGTCTTTTTATCCCCCTACACCTTAATTTAGATACTCTGTTGATTGATACCGAAAAACTACAGTTATCGTTAACCTACCGCTTAATGTTTGAGGCTGATTTACCGATACGGGTGTGTGAAGCACGCTTTGAAATGGATCCTAATGCACCGCTCGTCCGTTTTGCCGAACCTCAGGAGGAATTGAACCATGGCTGATAATTATTTAGCTCGCCAGCAAGGCGAATGGTTGGTCATAAGCTTAACGCCTGATGTTTGTAAAACGCCAATGGGATCATCAACCCCCCCTATCCCTTATCCGGTTATCGCGAAATTAGAAACTGCGGCCGCCGTGGTGCCATCGGTTAAAGCCAATGGTCATCCAGTAGTAGTGTTCGATCAAAGTTACATTCCCACCACATTAGGTGATGAACCGGGTGTCGCCAATGGCGTGAAAAGTGGCACGGTGGGTGGAAAATGCTATCCCTTGGAGCATTCAAAAAGTGTGCGGATCGGAAAAAAACCGATACTGCGTCATGACGATAAATTTTGGATGAATGGGAAATAGGGAAACGCCATGTCAAGTAACCAAGCTAAACACGATTCTATGGCTGTCATTAGCTCAAGCCCCGCAGCTACACCACTTCCTCCCTTCGAACAAGTCAAAGATAAGGTGGTGAACTGGGAGCTCTACAGTGACGCAGTATATGACCCCACTGGGGAACCCGTATTTTACATGCAATTTTTCGATAATAGCGATGAAACTATTGCGACAGGAGTTTATTTACCCGAAGAATATGAGGCTTTTCGTCAACAAAACCCGCAACTGAATTTACCTGAACTTAATGAGGATGAAAAAGGCGATCCTGATAGTGGACTTATAAGCAGCCGAGAACAAGAAACCGCAAAAAGTTCCCCTATTTCGGCAAACGGCAATACGCAAGGTGCAATCACACACCAAGCGAAGCCGTCTTCTGCGTCCATTGAAAATGCAAATACCGTAGTTAAAACTGAAAATCCCGCAGAAAAAAAGATAGTTGAACGCCACTCACTTTCTTTATTCTCCAAAAAAGAAGCGGCAGCAATATCCGAATGGGTAGACGAGCAAGCACAAGAGGTTCTTAACGATGTAAACCAAATGCGTGGCCAAGTTAATGCGGCCATCGACTCTCCAATTGAAGGTGCGAGTGGTGCAATAAAAGGTTTTTGGAATATTGTTCCTGATGTCATTGATTTAGGATATTTACTAGCACAAGGGATTGAGATAGGTGGAAGTAAAGCTCTTGCACCTGTTTTAGGGCTATTTAGTGACGAACTTAAAAATGACCTAAATGAGCATGCCGAGCTCGTTAAAGGACAATTAGGTTATTCAATTGCTGATCCAATAAGATTTAACCTGAGTGAAGCTGAGCAAGGTGGTAGCTTGATTGCATCAATGACACCAGTCGGAATGATAAAAGGTGCAAGTCGAAAAATAGTTAAAGAAGTCACTGAGAATTCAGCTAAACAAGCAGCTAAAAAAAATGCCGTCAGTAATACTATCAAAAATGAGCCTCAATCTCCCAGTAACATGGTCAAACCTGCCGATAAACCCAATTCTGAAGCGGTAACTATACAAAATACTCAGCCGTCTCCTGGTGGTACGGTAAAATCTGTCGATAAGCCCAATCCTGACACAGTAAAAACACCAGATACTCCTCCTGCAAAAATTAAAGATGAATCACCCGATACTAAAAAAACCGACAAGGGTGAAAATAATCCAAACTCAACTAAAAACACCTGTGGTGATCCCGTTGATATTGTCAAAGGCGATTTAATCCAAGCTTGGCCTGTCATTAATATCCCCGGCCTACTGCCTATTGAGCTGACTCGAACCTATTATTCAACTCAATCTCCTCGTGGCATCTTTGGGCTAAAATGGGCCGATAACTGGTCAATGTCTCTGCAAATCCATGATGAAACCATCGACTTTCAAGATCCAGAAGGAAGCATATACACCTTTACCGCCTCAAGTGATGAAGTGCGTTCACGTAACTTACGCGCTCCCCACTATTTGCTATTAGGTCATAAGCAATCAACATTACAAATACAAGATAATCGCCAACAACGTATCTACCATTTTGAACTATCCCCCACATCCCATCGGCGCTTAACCAAAATCACTAACTTACAAGGGGTTGCATTACGGTTTCATTATAATGATGAACAGCAGCTCGATTACCTGCTACGTGATGACGGTTTTTTGATTCGATTGCATTATCAACATCATCAATTAACCCATATCGATTATGAGCATGCTCAGCAGAGCCAACGGCTGGTCAGTTGCCAATACGATCATCATGGCTACTTGAGTGAATGTGACGCATTTCAACAAAACCATCTCTGGCACACCTATACCGCACAAGGGTGGATGACTTCATGGCGCGATACCGATCAAACCGCCCTCAGCATTGATTATGATAACCAAGGCCGCGTCATACAAACTCACTCTGACAGTGGCTATTGGTGCGACCGTTTCTTCTATGATGATACGTTGCTCATTAACACCTATGTCGACGGAGAAGGCGGGCATTTTCGCTATTATTATAATGAAGACCAACTCATTGTACGTACTCTTGACCCTTTAGGCCGAGAAACCCGTACCCAGTGGCGTGATTTTCAAAAAATCAGTGAAACCAATGATATGGGTGAAACCACACATTACACCTATCACCCTGATGGTTTGATTGCGCAAATTTACCTGCCCGATAACCGGAAAGTCGGTTATGAGTACAATGAGAATGGGCAACTCACACGCTATATCGCGCCCACCGGTGATGTTTGGCAACTGGATTATGATGTTCGAGGCAATCTAACCACGGTCACTACGCCGCAAAGTTTGGTGCAGACCTACGAATACAGTAAGCACGGTGAACTGCTAAAATCCATTGCTCCGAACGGCGCACAATGGCAATACCAATACAATGCCGCACATCAACTGATTAAAAGCACCAATCCCTATCAACAGAGTACGGAATATCAGTTTGATGAACTCGGGCGCTTACAAGCCTATACCGATGCTCTTAAACACACCACGCAATACCGTTATGACCCAAATCATGCAGGGGTCAATGGCAGCGTTAGCAACATCTTGCTTCCTGATGGTGTACAACAACAGATCGAATACGACAGCGAACGCCGTGTGGTGGCGGTCACTGACGGTGAAGCACGCACTACCCGTTATCGTTACGGCCCCTTTGACCTGTTAACGTCCATGATACGCCCCGATGGCACCGCAATCCATTTTGAATATGACGCATTAACACGCCTCAAAAAAGTCATCAATGCATTGGGCGAGACATACACCTATGAGCGCGATGCCGCAGGGCAAATCATTCGAGAAACCGATTTTGCCGGACGCGTACTCGAATATCGTTATGACCGTTTAGGCCGTCGCATTGCCACACGTTACCCTGATAAACATGAACTGCGTTGGCACTATGCCCCTTCCGGTGTGGTGATTGAACAAAGTGAGTGGCTTGATGATGGTCTCAATCATCAATGTTTATCCACGACCACCTATGAATACGATACCCATTTACGACTGATTAAAGCCACTAACCCCGATTCCGTCGTCGAGTTCGAGTACGATGCCCACGGTCAATTAACCTGTGAGCGTATTAATGGCCGTGAAGTACACCATCAATGGGATGAAGCCACACAGGCCCTCACCCAAACACGCTTTGGTGAACGAGAACTCCATTACGCCTTTGGGCAACTGGGGGAACTGACCCAACTTCAGGTCAATCAACATCGACCGTTAGAGTTCAGTTATAACGCCGTCGGTCAAGAATACCTGCGTCGCAGTGACGTCGGCTTTGTCAACTCCAGCCACTACAATGCCGCTGGCTTGCTGGCACACCAACGCGCGGGTCGTGGCTCGGATAACTTTTTGTGGTCGTTGTACGATAACCCACATCAACCGCCGATGTGTTCTGATGTACATCGTGATTTTCACTACAACCGTGCCCACAATGTGGTGGCCATCGAAGATGCACGTTGGCAACGTACCCAATATCACTACAACGCCAACGACCAAATCACTGAAACCCAATACAGCTCTGAACGACGTAGCCAGTATGAGCGTTTTCAGTATGATGCAAACTTAAATCTCACTGAGCACACCACCCTGCCGGAAGATGCGCATACGGCGATTATTCAACTGGCGCAAGAGCAGCAAGCGGGCCGAGTTATTCGTCGTAACTTCCCCAAAGGCCATAAAAATTATTTCTACGATGCCAACGGCCGACTCGAACGCAAAATGGTGTATCAACATGGTTATCGTCCACAAGAATGGCGCTACCAGTGGAATACCCAAAACCAACTTATTCGCTGCTTTACCCCCAGTGGCGATGTCTGGCGTTATACCTACGATGCTTTTGGTCGACGGCTGTCGAAAACCAAAGTCGTTGATATTCTAAAAATCAATGAAAGCCCCGCCTTTCCGCTGTCAAAGCAACGTATCACCGCATGGCACTATCTGTGGTCTGGCGACCAAATGGTCGAAGAGACCCCCGTCTACGCCGATGGCACTATCGCTTACGATGCTGGTATACAGTGGGTATACCAACCGGGGGCGATAACCCCTGCTGCACGTTACCAGCGCGGAAAATTGCACTATGTGGTTACTGACCACCAAGGCACCCCGCGGGAGATGTTTACTGAAAACGGTGTTGCCAGCTGGGCGGGACGGCTCAACACATGGGGGCAACTGGCCTTTTGGGAGTCCCGTGAAGGTCGTGCTGAAAACGACCCCAACTATATTGATTGCCATTTTCGCTTTGCCGGACAATTCGAAGATAACGAAACAGGCTTGTATTACAACCGCTTTCGCTATTATGATAAGGACAGCGGACAGTATATTTCACCCGATCCCATCGGGCTGCTGGGTGGGTTGAATCCGTATGGGTATGTTCATAGTCCAACTAAATATATCGATCCTTACGGACTGAGTAGTTTTGATCCATTTATACATGGAGAAATTACTGATTTCCCTAAAGACCTTCACTTTGGACAAAATAGAATAGCCCCAAATTTTAGTAGTATTGGAAGTCAGGCTGATCCTTTAATTGCTGGAAGGCCAATTCTCGATGTTGCAAATGACATTAAAGTCGGACACATTAGCCCCGATGCTTTTGTTATCTCATACACAATTGACCCTGCTACAGGTAAACCCGTAACTCTCAATAATCGAGGATTAGCTGCTATAATTGAGTCCGGTAAATACCCACAACACGCAATATATGTTCCATATGAAAATGTGCCAAAACACTTAGTTAAAGATATTTTAGATAGACCGCCATCTAGATCAATAAGTATTACACAAAATAAAGATGGTACTGGATTCAACAAAATAATCTGTTGTAAAAATCAATAAGGAAAAATATGAAACTACAACTTGTTCCAGAGAAATTGACGTTTAAAATATCTACTACAGACCTTAAAGTAATTTATACTGAATCAAGTGGAGCTAAACTAAGGATTGATATTCAAGATATTGATAATTTTAAAAATGATATATATCGTGAAATAGAAATTCACTTTCTCATGGTAGCTGAATTAAAATGTGTTTCTATGAGTTTTTTCGATGCTAATTCTAACAATTATTCTATAGCAAACCAAAGCATAATAACTAATAGAATTGATTTTTGGGAGACAAATGGATATCACCCTGACTCAGGAGTTTATCAAATTATGAATTCAGATATATTGAAGAATAAAAAGACACTTTATGACCCATTAAATAGATTCAATTTAAAACATTATTTAGTTACTGGAAATGATAGTTATATTGAGATAATCGCATCTAAATATGAGTATAATTAACAACGCAGAAGCCTGAAGATCCTTTAATCTTCTGGCTTCGTCGTTTTTAAGAGCTGCTCAGTTTACCCTTTAGCTGCTGATATACTCTGCCATCAGCTCGCGCATCGTGTGTTTGATGGCTCTCAGTTGCGCTTGCTGTTGTTGGTTTTGTTGCTTCATCGCTCGAATGTCTTCGCTATCGGGTATCAACACCAAACAGCCGTTTAAGATTTTGACGGTAAAGGTGAAGCCAGTCTCAAAACCGGCCTCTTTTAACCAATGCCCTTTTAAGTTTATCGCCGGCGGTGGTGCGGCTTTGCTGCCATTGGGGGTATACCCCACGGTATAATAACGCTCTGTTTCGGGGCTTTATTTGTACTGCTGTCTGACTTAGAACGCGCCTTAGCTATAGTCAACTCCTTGTTATACCCAAAACCAACTTATTCGCTGCTTTACCCCCAGTGGCGATGTCTGGCGTTATACCTACGATGCTTTTGGTCGACGGCTGTCGAAAACCAAAGTCGTTGATATTCTAAAAATCAATGAAAGCCCCGCCTTTCCGCTGTCAAAGCAACGTATCACCGCATGGCACTATCTGTGGTCTGGCGACCAAATGGTTGAAGAGACCCCCGTCTACGCCGATGGCACTATCGCTTACGATGCCGGTATACAGTGGGTATACCAACCGGGGGCGATAACCCCTGCTGCACGTTACCAGCGCGGAAAATTGCACTATGTGGTTACTGACCACCAAGGCACCCCGCGGGAGATGTTTACTGAAAACGGTGTTGCCAGCTGGGCGGGACGGCTCAACACATGGGGGCAACTGGCCTTTTGGGAGTCCCGTGAAGGCCGTGCTGAAAACGACCCCAACTATATTGATTGCCATTTTCGCTTTGCCGGACAATTCGAAGATAACGAAACAGGCTTGTATTACAACCGCTTTCGCTATTATGATAAAGACAGCGGACAGTATATTTCACCCGATCCCATCGGGCTGCTGGGTGGGTTGAATCCGTATGGGTATGTGCATAATCCAGTGGGTTGGGTCGATCCGTTTGGGTTAAATGCTTCTTTATCCGGTGGCACCTATGCTGCCAGCTCAGCCCAAGGCGCATTACTTAACCAGTATTATAATACGGCAGAAAGTGCAAATGATGTTGTTAATAGCTTAAAGACGACAGGGACGCTTCCTAATAATTACGTAACAAAATCTCAAGCTGAAGCTGCTGGTTGGTCTAGAGGAAAAGCTCTTGGTAATTATGTCCCTGGAGGGCAAATAGGGGGGGATATTTTCGCTAATAGCACAGGTATTTTACCTGATTCTCCTGGAAGAGTATGGTATGAAGCCGACATTGGCCTGGACAATAAAATGTCTAGAGCTAAACAGCCAGGAACACGTTTGTTGTATTCTAATGATGGATTAACTTACATAACATCTAATCATTATGAAACAGCGGAATCATTAGATATTTGTAATTGCAAAGGGAAGAAGTAGCCATGAAAAACATAATATTAGATGGTAATCAGCAAAGCAATCCACTAGAGGTATACAAAGTATTTTGTAATGAGTTTGATTTTGGTTCTTATTTTGGAAATAATCCTGATGCATTATATGATTTCATGGTTCCAATTGATGAATGTGATAAACCGGTAATTATTACCTGGAAAAATAGCAATGTTTTTAAAAGTAAATACCCAGTAGAATTTGAAAAATTACAATCTGTCTTCAAAAAAATATCAGAATTCGAAAAGTTTAACAAAAAAAGTTTTGATTTTGAGCTCCTATAAGATAAATTTTTTCGTCTATATAACTAATTAAATATTTAGCCAGCAGTTTAAATATTCTGCTGGCTTCCCTATTGTTAAGAGCCGTCCAATTTACCCTTTAGCCGCTAACATACTCCGCCATCAGCTCGCGCATGCTGTGTTTGATGGCGCTGAGTTGTGCTTGCTGTTGTTGGTTTTGTTGTTTAATGGCTCGAATGTCTTCGCTATCGGGGATCAACACCAAACAGCCGTTTAAGATTTTGACGGTAAAGGTGAAGCCAGTCTCAAATCCTGCCTCTTTTAACCAATGCCCTTTTAAATTTATCGCGGGCGGTGGGGCGGCTTTGTTGCCGTTCGGGGCATAGCCCACCGTGTAATAACGCTCTGTTTTTGTTGCTTTATTTACCACTCGGTTTTGCTTAGAATGCGCCTTAGCCATAGTCAACTCCTTCTTAGTTGCTTGTGGTAAGCAAAAGGTTCAGGTTGCCTCCCGAGCTTTTTGCGTTAAATTTATTTAATTACTTCAATGTTGCTGGTTGGTCACATAAAAGCAAATGGACTCTAAATAATGCGGATGTTAAAACCACTATAAGAGATGTATTTCGTAATCCAAATCGAATAACTCGTGATGGAGATCGGTTTATATATGAAAAAGTATTGAAAAAAGATATTGGAATTACTCCAGAAGGTGTGCCTCTTAATAAAGTTAGGGTTGTTACAGAATCAAATGGTGGTTTAGTGGCAGCCTTCCCTCAATCTACATTTAGAGATTTAAAATCAACTGATACTATTTTTTGAGGATACTATGAGTCTTGATATACATATTACGACTATTGAAGGTGATATTATTCACATTGTTATGAGTGAAGCACTACATTCTGAAATCTTTTCATCTTCAACAAGATGGAGTAGTTTGAAAAACATACGAAAAATAAAAGACTATTACAAAGTTGATTGTCTTTTTAAAAATAAAGATGCAATTGCTTTTATACAAGAATTAGAAGATATAAAAAGCAGAATATCAGCAAAAAAAGCTGAGCTACAAGAAATATTGAATAAAGCTGACAACACAAAAACCAGCTTTATTCGAGTCAGTGGTGATTAATGACCAAAAAATCTTCTGATCTGACTTATTATAAGAGCCGCTCAGTTTACCCTTTAGCCGCTGACATACTCCGCCATTAGCTCGCGCATGGTATGTTTGATAGCACTGAGTTGCGCTTGCTGTTGTTGGTTTTGCTGCTTAATGGCTCGGATATCGTTGCTGTCGGGGATCAACACCAAACAACCGTTTAAAATTTTGACGGTGAACGTGAAACCTGTCTCAAAACCCGCGTCTTTTAACCAATGTCCTTTTAGGTGTATCGCGGGCGGTGGGGCGGCTTTGTTGCCATTGGGAGCATAGCCTACCGTGTAATAACGCTCTGTTTCGGGGCTTTATTTGTACTGCTGTCTGACTTAGAACGCGCCTTAGCTATAGTCAACTCCTTGTTATACCCAAAACCAACTTATTCGCTGCTTTACCCCCAGTGGCGATGTCTGGCGTTATACCTACGATGCTTTTGGTCGACGGCTATCGAAAACCAAAGTCGTTGATATTCTGAAAATCAATGAAAGCCCCGCCTTTCCGCTGTCAAAGCAACGTATCACCGCATGGCACTATCTGTGGTCTGACGACCAAATGGTTGAAGAGACCCCCGTCTACGCCGATGGCACTATCGCTTACGATGCCGGTATACAGTGGGTATACCAACCGGGCGCGATAACCCCTGCTGCACGTTACCAGCGCGGGAAATTGCATTATGTGGTTGCTGACCACCAAGGCACCCCGCGGGAGATGTTTACTGAAAACGGCGTCGCCAGCTGGGCAGGACGGCTCAACACATGGGGGCAACTGGCCTTTTGGGAGTCCCGTGAAGGCCGTGCTGAAAACGCCCCCAACTATATTGATTGCCATTTTCGCTTTGCCGGACAATTCGAAGATAACGAAACGGGCTTGTATTACAACCGCTTTCGCTATTATGATAAGGACAGCGGACAATATATTTCACCCGATCCCATAGGCCTGCTGGGCGGTTTTAATCCGTATGGGTATGTGCATAATCCAACTAAATATATCGATCCGCTGGGTCTTGCCGGAGGAATTGGAAATAAAGGTGAATGTAGTAAACCTGATTTTTATGTTGGACCTGCTGGGCCGAGTGCGACAATGCCTTCCAAAGCCTATAGATATATGGATAGTCAATCTGAATGGGCTGCGGCTACAATAGAAAATAAAACCGCCCCATTGAGCTATTTTGGCTATACAAAGTATGGCTCCGGCAAAGAAGCTCGTGATGCCTATCAAATATTTTATGAAAAAGGAAATCCTGGGTCTTGGAGTGATGCTCGATTACTGGGTGAATTTGATACATTGCAACTTTATAAAAATGGAGTACCACAAGTTAAAGTACCTCTTGCTAATGGAGGAAAAGGACCTGAACTTGAACTATTCACTAGTGCGTATCCTCAATTTGGTAAAGGTGGGGCAGTCCAGTTATTACCTGTAGAGAAAAATTTATCTGTAACTTTTGATAAAGTTACAATTATTCCGGAATGATTATATGACAGAAGATGAATTACGAAAAAACCTTAGGTATTTAACCGATAAATACGTAGTCGATAAAAATAAAAAAGATGAAATGTATAATTACATTGATAGAGATGATGTGCCCGTGAAAGGTGTATTGGCAGATCTAAATGCTTTTGGATTAAAAATAATTAGTCAAGATGATGGTGACTTAATTAGCGCTATTTACTTTTATTATTGCTGACTAAGTTACCAATCTAAAAGAAGTCAGAAAACCTTCCAACCTTCTGACTTCTTCGTTTTTAAGGGCTGCTCTGTTTACCCTTTAGCCGCTAATATACCCCGCCATCAGCTCGCGCATTAAGTTTTTTATCTCACTCAGTTGCGCCTGCTGTTGTTGATTTTGCTGCTTAATCGCTCGGGTGTCTTCGCTATCGGGTATCAACACCAAACAGCCGTTTAAGATTTTGACGGTAAAGGTGAAGCCTGTCTCAAATCCTGCATCTTTTAACCAGTGCCCTTTTAGGTTTATCGCGGGCGGTGGTGCGGCTTTGTTGCCGTTCGGGGCATAACCCACCGTGTAATAACGCTCTGTTTTCGGGGCTTTATTTGTACTGCTGTCTGACTTAGAACGCGCCTTAGATATAGTCAACTCCTTGTTATACCCAGAACCAACTTATTCCCTGCTTTACCCCCAGTAGCGATGTCTGGCGTTATACCTACGATGCTTTTGGTCGACGGCTATCGAAAACCAAAGTCGTTGATATTCTAAAAATCAATGAAAGCCCCGCCTTTCCGCTGTCAAAACAACGTATCACCGCATGGCACTATCTGTGGTCTGGCGACCAAATGGTTGAAGAGACCCCCGTCTACGCCGATGGCACTATCGCTTACGATGCCGGTATACAGTGGGTATACCAACCGGGGGCGATAACCCCTGCTGCACGTTACCAGCGCGGGAAATTGCATTATGTGGTTACTGACCACCAAGGCACCCCGCGGGAGATGTTTACTGAAAACGGCGTCGCCAGCTGGGCAGGACGGCTCAACACATGGGGGCAACTGGCCTTTTGGGAATCCCGTGAAGGCCGTGCTGAAAACGACCCCAACTATATTGATTGCCATTTTCGCTTTGCCGGACAATTCGAAGATAACGAAACAGGCTTGTATTACAACCGCTTTCGCTATTATGATAAAGACAGCGGACAGTATATTTCACCCGATCCCATCGGTCTGCTGGGTGGGTTGAATCCGTATGGGTATGTGCATGATCCAGTGGGTTGGGTCGATCCGTTTGGGTTGAGCGGGACGTCGAAACTTAATAACAATGCAAGTGAAAACAATACAAGATTCTTAGTTGACTCTAAAGGCCAAGCTTTAGATTTAGAGTATGTTAGAAATCTAAAATTTGATGGACAAATAATCAATGCAGGAAGAAGTGGTAATAAGCTACCTGCAATGGGACAACCAGGCACTTACTCTAAAACAACAGGTGGTCATGTAATTGTTTATGGACCCGATGGTAGACGGATGGTGGATATATCTAAAGACAGAATTAAAGTTGTTGAATGGAATAAAGCCCCAAATGGTCAATACCATTATCGAACTGGAAGTGATACGAAATTTGCAGATAGAGAAGTTCCTGATGAAATCAAAAAATTATTGGAGTGAAAATGAAGAATTATCCAAGCATAGTATCTAATAATCTTATTGCAATATTTCCAACATCTTTTCCATTGAATTATAGTTTGCCTAATTTTGTATCAAATTGTGTTGGTCTGGAATCTATTTTAGCTTGCGCTGGCTTATTTTGCCCTGAAATTATTGAAATCGATGGTGCTATTTATCGATGTGAAAATAATAATGGCATGATAAAACCATATGAAGGATACGGTAAAGATAAAAAAACACTTGAAATGGTCAATAATGTTTTTACATTCAATGACTTTTTTCTATCAACAACAGCTGACGCTGCTTGCGATAATGAAGTTCTAATGACAGAATTTAGTGAAGTGCTTAAGTATTTTTGGGGAATTAGATTATACAGCCTTTATCCGAATAAAACGTTTGAATTCATCATAACCGATGATGGATTGTATGGTGAAGAAGGTTTTTGTATGACCTTTTATGAAGTTGAATAATAAAAATAATTTATATTCCAATCTTCTGGCTTCGTCGTTTTTAAGAGCGGCTCAGTTTACCCTTTAGCCACTAATATACTCCACCATCAGCTCGCGCATGCTGTGCTTGATGGCACTGAGTTGCGCTTGCTGTTGTTGATGAAGCATATCTTCGAAAGGCATCATCCAGAATTTTGGGATGGCTCAATAAAAGCTAAACAAACTTTCTTTTCTCGTGACATGAAAGTGGGTGACATAACCGATGCCGTTGAAAATGTTATGAAATAAAATAGAGATACTTTGATAAAAAAAGGAACAGTAGGAAAATATCAAATATCTGGACAATATCAAGGGCAAGACTATGTTGTTGGTTTCAAAAATGGAAGAGTTAGTCAATTTTATCCAGGCACATTATGATAAACATAAATACATTTATTAAATTTAATAATAACTTCATTAATATCTTTGATTTAAAAGAAAAAATAAAAAATAGTAATTATATAGAAGGTGCTATTGAATTGACTATCAATGGTAAAAATCTAATTGATAAGTCAATGTATGATTATATTGATGAACTATGGAGTTACTTATCAGAAGGTCTTTTTATTGTAAGTCAAGGTGAGGAGTTTAAATGCTATTTTCCTGATCAACCTATTGCAGTTAGCTTTATACCACAAAAAGGTAATCGTATTTTAGTTAGCGTTAACTGTCATGAGGAAATAAAAACTTCTATTGATCGATATGAGTTTTTAAATTCAATGGCAGAGCATGCAAAACTCTTTTTTGAAAAATTAGAAGACTTAAACTCAGCATCAATGGGAACACGTAAGTCAGCATTACAATTTATTGAAAAAATTAGATTATGATAGAGCAGCTATAATATCACCTTTGCATATTATAACCGCTCAGTTTACCCTTTAGCCGCTGACATACTCAGCCATCAGCTCGCGCATGGTGTGTTTGATGGCACTCAGTTGCGCTTGCTGCTGTTGGTTTTGTTGTTTTATTGCTCTTGTCTCTTCGCTGTCCGGTATCAACACCAAACAACCGTTTAAGATTTTGACGGTAAAGTTGAAACCTGTCTCAAAACCGGTCTCTTTTAACCAGTACCCTTTTAGGTGAATTGCAGGCCGAGTAAGAAAGGCTACTGAACAAGAACAAATCATTGAAATGAGCTCAGTTCCTTATTACAAAGGTGTTTCTAGAATTCCCGCAGGTGTTACAATTAAGGCCTAAGGAACAGGCAGATTTTATGAATATGTAACAGTACTTAATCCTCTAGGAATGTAATACTTATGAGCTTTAAAGATTTAAATAACATATTGCCGTTACCCAAATATACATATGAAACAGGAAGTAACGCTAAGTGGCCATCAATTGATGATAGCTATTCATTTCCTATGGATTATATTGAATTTATAACGAAATATGGCATAGGTAGGATCGATAATTTTCTTACTTTATTTAATCCATTTATTGATAATGATGATTGGAATTTTTTTAAGCAAAAAGAATGGATTATTTCTGACTTTTCTGAACTGAATGAGTCTGATCCTGATTATTACTCGTTTATTTTATACCCTGAGAGTAATGGGCTTCTTCCTATTGGTATCACTGGCAATGGAGATTATGTATTTTGGGTTGTTTCTTCTGCGAATAGTGATCTATGGAATATTGCTGTTATTGCATCTAGATCCCCTGATGTTGAATATCATCAAATGAATCTTGTCAGTTTTATTGAAGGTATTTTGTCAAAAAAAATTAAAAGCATGTGCTTCCCTAAAGATTTTCCATCATCAAATATATTATTTGACAATAGTGATTTCAAACTGTGATTGATGCCAGAAGACATACAAGTCTTCTGGCATCTCCATTTTTAAGCGTCGCTTAGTGTACTTTTTAGCCGCTGATATACTCTGCCATCAGCTAGTGCATCGTGTGTTTGATAGTACTTAGCTGTGCTTGCTGTTATTGGTTTTGTTGTTTAATCGCTCGGGTGTCTCCGCTATCGGGTATCAATACCAAACAGCCGTTTAAAATTTTGACGGTGAAGGTGAAACCAGTCTCAAAACCGGCCTCTTTTAACCAGTGCCCTTTTAGGTTTATCGCGGGCGGTGGGGCGGCTTTGTTGCCGCTCGGGGCATAGCCGACGGTGTAATAACGCTCTGTTTTCGGTGCTTTATTTATACTGCTGCCTAACACAGCTGCTTAATCACTGCCTGCTGCTCAGGCTCCATCAACCTGATGGCCTGAAACTGGAGTGCTAACTCTTCGGGGGTGATCATTGAATAAAGTGAGTGGCTTGATGATGGTTTCAATCATCAATGTTTATCCACGACCAACTATGAAGACATCACTGAAACCCAATACAGCTCTGAACGACGTAATCAATATGAACGTTTTCAGTACGATGCGAACTTAAACCTAACTGCCCCCAGCCCGACAGTGTTCATACCGTCATTCTTCAACTCGTGCAGGAGCAGCAAGATAGTCAGGTCATTCGCCGTAAAGCCCTCAAAGGCCATAAAAACCATTTTTACAATGCCAATGGTCGACAACTACTCAAAAAAAGCGCTGTTGATATCTATATCAAATCACCATTATGATATAGATACTAGAATGCATATACTCACCTAACCCTATTGAATTATAAAATATGAAATATTATGCAAAAGTCATTGCACTGAATCCAGATATTGAAGAAGAAGTAACAATTTCTCTTGGTGAAATTGTATTAACATGTTTTATCAGTGAACTTAGTAGACCAATACAATTGAATAGCGTTTATTTAGTTACGCTTGAGCTTGAAATTTTTGATGAAATAAGCGCTGAGTTATCTACTGATTCATTACCAAAACAAATTGAGAGTTCATTTGCATATGAATTGAATGGATATCTATTCGAAAACAAACTCATTGTATGTAATACAATATTACAACATGATTTATTGTATGAGTTATCATTTTATGAAAATAAATATGTGAGAATTTATGTAGATAGAATTAATGTTTCATTTTTAAATTGATTTTTTAATGTATTTTTTAAAGTTTATGTATTTATTTAATTTATAGCCACTTCATTTATAGATTAGATTAGAAAAATAATGAAATATCAGTATCTAAATGACCTAATCTCATCAACTTCCTTCGATATTAATTATCTTTATCACTTTTAAATATACTATTAGCTACCCTCTCCGATTCAATTTCTCGAATTGCTTTTTTATCTAAGTTGCACTTGGCAATTGAATTCATTGCATCTACTAGCAATAGCGGCATATCTTTCCAATTCATTTTTTCTGGAATATCAGGTTGCTCACAATCAGCGGTTAGATGTACTGGGATCGGTACTGGTTGAACGGGCACTAATACCTCTTTTGTAGTTGTGCAACCCGTTAATAACATCATCAGGCACGGCAGTATTAGCACATTCATTATCTTTGAGTATTGTTTTGATAACAGTCTTAACCTTGACATACTCTGAGTCCTCACGTTGCTTTGCTTTAATATTGTGGAGTGAGACTTGATAGTGAAGAATGATCGTAGACCGAGTGACTTTACTTATTAACTCTAATGCTGCAAGTTCTTTTGTTAATGATTTATTCTCATTTATTAGCTGTCGATTCTCGGTGATTAGCCAATTTAATAAGCCGCCTAGTATCATAACTCCAACTAAAATAAGGGTCATGTATTCAATCCGGTGATTAACCTGTAATATAGGGTAATTTATCGGAGAATATTCATGGCTAAAGTCGATGTAAGGTGCCCATTTTGTCAACAAACGCCCCCAGTGAAAAAACATGGATTAGGTAGCACTGGTCATCAACGTTATCGTTGCCAAGATTGCTGCCGAAGCTTCCAACTCGATTATAAATATCGTGCTTGCCAACCCGGAACTAAAGATAAAATTATCGACCTCACGATGAATAATGCCGGTATTCGTGATACTGCTAGGGCCCTTCATATCAGCATTAATGCGGTTGTTCGTACTTTAAAAAACTCTCGCCTAGACAGGTAACCTCTTTACCTCTTGATAATCTGCACATTGAACTCCTTTGCGAGGTCGATGAACAGTGGTCTTTTGTGACTAATAAGAAGCAACAACGCTGGCTTTGGTATGCGTGGGAGCCCCGCCTAAAACGGATTATTGCTCATACGTTTGGTCGTCGAAACAAAAGGACTCTTCGCCAGTTACTGGCTTTACTGTCTAGGTTTAATGTCGCTTTTTGGTGCACGGATAAGTTCAGTGCTTATGAGATATTGCCCAAGCAGAAACATGTAGCAAGTAAGTTTTATACGCAACGAATAGAAAGAGAGAATTTGAATCTGAGAAACCGCTTGAAGCGCCTTAACCGTAAGACGTTAGGTTACTCGAAGTCACCTGAAATGCATGACAAAATTATCGGGACATTCATTGAACGTGAACACTATCTATTATGATGATCTCTATATTGAATACACGACCAAAATAAGGGCTACCCTTTTCCAGTTCATGATAGTTCCCACGTTATTCCTAACGTAGCCTCATTGTAAACGAGCTCACTGTAAAATTCAGTGATGATAATTATTTTAGATAACGTATAATGATGAGCTAATTTACGCATAACATTTAAGCCCTATTTAATTTTAATAAAAGATATTAAACTTTTATCTTAATTAAATAATAACTGTATTTCTTAACGTTTAGTTGAAACTTACTTGTAAAAACTCACAATAATATTCATCATTTCTTAACCTTTCATGTCATAGAAAAAGTAAAATTACTATAAAACATTTTATAATGGATAAAAAACTATCCTAAACGATGATTGCAAGCCTATACTGGCCATCACAATTTAGTGTTTTTAATTAAAAAGTTAATTTTTTTCGATTTATAATATTTAAATCACTTATTTAGTAAATGTACACAATCAATTAATTTATTAACAAGCTCAAGTTTGGGGCTATTATTGAGGGGTATTCTCACTTTATTTTTAAGATAGCTATCCAATCTCAACTTATCATATTCATAACCTAATATACTGAATGTGGCTATAGTATATTGATTTTGTTTAACAAAATCTAACATGTCAATTTTTTCAGACATTTCAATAGATATCGAATCTCGACTTTGAAATCTAGAAGTAATACTTACAGAGCTTATGTCTCTACAGGAGACAGAAAATTCATTTTTATCGGTTTTAAATGACAAACAAATATCATCCAATTGACACTGATTAGCCGAAATTGCAGATGTAGACAAAAAAATAGCTATAAACAACATTGATAATCTCATGCTAATAAACTCATTCAACTTAGATAAATTTATTATATCAGAGTATCGACTCACTTGGTTTAGATGCATTATCAATATTGAAAGAAATACTCAGGGAAGAAAATACTGGTCTACACTTGGCTAGCTTGCACCAAAAATAGAGTAGTTTTGTGATAGCTGTCTCGATTATGTCCCAAGTGACACTAGTTAGTAACATGAATAACTCATAACCCATTGAAAAACTTAGTGGGTTGTGGGGGGCTCGAACCCCCGACCTAATGATTAAGAGTCAACCGCTCTGCCAACTGAGCTAACAACCCATTGAATTTATTTAACGCCTTCAATTTCATACAGTCAATATTATTCTGCTATTTTTACTTAGATAATTAAATTTTAGTTACTAATGTTAATTCAATGTTATTGTTAGATTAAGATATCGCCACTTCGATGATTGTAAGTTAAGTTTTCCTTACTCTAATTGAGATTTGTGTCACAATATTTTATGCAAACACCGTCACACAACTAAAAATACACTGTGACTGCACATTACTAACCGCCTTGGATCGATATATATGGAAGAAAATCAACCCGCAATCCCAACGCATTCTTTAGCTGATCGCAATCAGCTAAAACGTAGCCTCAGCAATCGACATATCCAACTGATCGCCATTGGTGGCGCTATTGGAACAGGTTTGTTTATGGGGTCAGGTAAAACGATTTCTCTTGCTGGGCCATCAATCATTTTTGTCTATATGATTATCGGCTTTATGTTATTTTTTGTTATGCGAGCAATGGGGGAATTACTACTTTCAAATCTCAACTACAAATCTTTTAGTGATTTCTCCGCTGATCTGATTGGTCCGTGGGCTGGCTTTTTCGTCGGCTGGACTTATTGGTTCTGTTGGGTGATCACAGGAATTGCCGATATTGTTGCTATCACATCGTATGTCAGTTTCTGGGTACCCGATTTCCCTGAATGGGTTACCTCATTTATTTGTGTAGTAACATTATTGACCCTGAATTTAGTCTCAGTCAGATTATTTGGTGAGCTTGAGTTCTGGTTTGCCATGATCAAAATTGTTGCCATTGTTGCCTTGATCGCTGTTGGTGGAACATTAATTGCCATGAATTTCCAATCACCCGCAGGTCATACCGCTTCTTTGAGCAATATCTGGAATGATGGTGGGATGTTCCCTATGGGGATCAGTGGTTTCTTTGCTGGCTTCCAAATCGCTATCTTTGCCTTTGTAGGGATAGAACTCGTGGGCACCGCAGCAGCTGAAACTCGTGATCCTGAAAAATCATTGCCAAGAGCAATTAACGCCATCCCATTTAGGATCATTGCATTTTATGTATTATCACTGATTGTAATTATGGCGGTCACACCATGGCGCACGATTTTAGCGGACAAGAGCCCGTTTGTTGAAATGTTTGTACTCATTAGTTTGCCTGCTGCCGCCAGTGTAGTTAACTTTGTGGTGCTCACATCAGCGGCCTCTTCTGCAAACAGTGGTGTTTTTTCGACTAGCCGTATGTTGTTTGGTTTATCCAAAGAAGGTGATGCACCGAAGCAATTTAGCCGTTTATCAAGCAAGGCTGTACCCGCAACAGGGCTGATTTTTACCTGTATTTGCTTAAGCTTTGGTATTGTACTGATCTATTTTATTCCAGATATCATGCATGCTTTTACACTGGTTACCACAGTGTCTGCGATCTTGTTTATGTTTATCTGGAGCATGATCCTACTTAGCTATCTAAAGTTTAGAAAACATCGTCCGCAGCTGCATAAAGCATCACACTATAAAATGCCCGCAGGGATTGTGATGTCGTGGATTTGCCTAGCTTTCTTTGTATTTATGGTGATCATATTAGCATTCCAGCACGATACTAGGCAGGCGCTAATTGCCACGCCAATATGGTTTATTATCTTGTTCGTCGGTTACCATTTCGCTAAACGCCACAAAAAAGCACAATAATCCATTTAAATAGCAAGAAAAAGGCCGAATGCGCAATGAGCATTCGGCCTTTCATTTATGTAATTATTTACTTTGTTTTATACTCTGCTTCTGCTTCTTCAAATCGAGCCTGAGCCGCTGCACTTGGTGCTTTGGTTAGTAGGCTGACGACGACAATCGCAATCGTCGCTAAAATGAAGCCTGGAATAATTTCGTACAGTCCGAACCATTTGAATTTCATCCACACCAGCACAGTCACTGCCCCCACAACCATACCAGCAAGCGCACCTGTACGCGTCATGCGTTTCCATAACACTGACATCAGAACAACTGGACCGAATGCGGCACCAAACCCTGCCCATGCGTTACTGACTAAAGCAAGCACTTTGCTGTTAGGATCACGTGCAATATAGATAGCAATCGCCGCCACTAACAACACCATAAAGCGCCCTACCCAAACTAACTCTTTTTGGCTGGCATTTTTACGGACAAAAGGTTTGTATAGATCTTCTGTTAAGGCACTTGCACATACTAATAATTGGCAACTTAAAGTACTCATCACGGCCGCTAAAATTGCTGACAGTAAAATACCTGCAATCCATGGATTAAATAAGATGCCTGCAAGTTCCATAAAGATCCGCTCATTATTCCCCATCACTGAGGAAGCCAACGCAGGGTTCATCTCAAAATAAGCAATCCCAAAGAAACCAACCGCAGTTGTTCCGCCCAGACATAAGATCATCCATGTCATACTGATACGACGAGCAGAACGTATGGTGCGATGAGAATCCGCCGCCATAAAGCGCGCTAAAATATGTGGCTGCCCGAAATACCCCAGTCCCCAACCTAGTAGAGAAATAATAGCGACAAAGTTTAGCCCCTTAAACATATCTAAATATTCAGGGTTTTTCGCTTTAATTACCTCAACAGCGGTATCTAAACCCCCTAATGAAAAAATGATCACAATAGGCGTTAAAATCAAAGCAAAGATCATTAATGAAGCTTGAACGGTGTCAGTCCAACTTACCGCTAAGAAGCCCCCTAGGAAGGTATAAGCAATTGTTGCCAATGCCCCTAACCACATCGCTTTTTCATAACTAATATTGAATGTGCTTTCGAATAGCAATCCACCAGCAACGACGCCAGAAGCACAATAGATAGTGAAGAATACAAGAATAACAACAGCAGAAATAATACGTAAGATTTTGCTCTTATCTTCAAAACGGCTCGTAAAATAATCAGGTAATGTGAGCGCGTTATTATTCTTTTCAGTTTGAACCCGTAGCCGACCTGCTACGAATAGCCAGTTTAGATAAGCTCCTAAGCTCAAGCCAATGGCAATCCAACTTTCTGAGATACCCGCTAAGAAGATAGCGCCAGGTAACCCCATTAGCAGCCAGCCACTCATATCTGAGGCCCCTGCTGATAATGCGGTGACAACACTTCCTAAACTTCGCCCACCAAGAATATAGTCATCAAAGTTTTTTGTTGAGCGATAAGCTAAGTAGCCAATAAGTAACATGCCAGTAATGTATACGATGAACATAATGATCATCGGAGTGCTTACGGTCATTCGCCTTCTCCATAGAATTGTTGTTTCCCGCCTATCCTATTTATAAAAATATTTGGGATTTATATTTATTAAGCAGTGATATTTTTTGATTTGTTGCACTTAATTGCACATCTGCAAATTAAATAATAAATATTATGTGTATTGTGATTTTATTGTGTTGCACTTCTTAATTAAAAAGATTACACCTGCATGCTAGACAAACTCATTTCAATTTAACAAGAAATTAACGTTATTTTGTTCCATAAACGATATCTGTATCACAAATGTTACAATTTTGATAATTTAACCAATAGATTGATTAACTTATGCTCTAAAGGTAAATCACAAATAACACAATGATTTAAATTGAAAATTTATTAATTCACCTATCAACCATCCAATTTAACCAATAAAAATACGATATATTTCACACTTCGGTTAGAATTGACTTTAACAATGTTGCACAAAGTTGCAACATGATGCTATTAAGGTGTAACTTTATTGTTTTCTTACTCTTACATACTCTAAATAATTCAACGTATCGTTAATGAACGAACCACTAGGGCATACAATGTATGTGACTGGTGCGAGTGAGTGCACTACAGCTTGAAAGATGAAGAGTATCAATCATTTGAGGAAATAGGGATGAGTAGTACAACAACTATGGGTGTCAGACTTGATGAGGCAACTCGTGAACGCATTAAAACTGCTGCTCAGCGTCTTGACCGCACACCACATTGGTTAATTAAACAGGCTATATTCAATTACCTTGAACAACTGGATAATGCGCAATTCATCCCTGAAATTTCCACGGGACAAGATAGCAAAGACAATCCAATTTCAGAAGAAGAATCATTAACTGAATCAAATTATCAGCCATTTTTGGATTTTGCTGAGCATATTTTACCCCAATCGGTTAAACGTTCAGCGATAACATCTGCTTATCGTATTCCAGAAACTCAAGCTCTGCCTATGTTATTACAACAAGCACAGCTGCCTCCTGAGCAAGCCGATGCCGCACATAAATTAGCCTACTCTATCGCGGAAAAACTGCGTAACCAAAAAAATGGTATTGGCCGTTCAGGGCTGGTGCAGGGCCTATTGCAAGAGTTTTCTCTTTCTTCACAAGAAGGTGTTGCACTAATGTGCCTAGCAGAAGCATTGCTACGCATTCCAGACAAAGCCACTCGCGATGCCTTGATCCGCGATAAAATCAGCACGGGTAATTGGCAATCCCATTTAGGGCAAAGTAGCTCAATGTTTGTGAATGCGGCAACTTGGGGTTTATTATTTACAGGTAAATTAGTTTCTACTCACAATGAAGCCAAACTCTCTAGCTCTTTAAACCGGATCATCAGTAAAAGTGGTGAGCCACTTGTCCGTAAAGGCGTTGATATGGCCATGCGTTTGATGGGTGAACAATTTGTAACAGGCGAAACCATTGCTCAAGCCTTGGCTAATGCACGAAAACTCGAAGAAAAGGGTTTCCGCTACTCTTACGATATGCTAGGTGAAGCTGCACTCACTGAAAAAGACGCTCAAGACTATATGGTGTCTTATCAACAAGCGATCCACGCTATCGGTAAAGCCTCTAACGGTCGTGGTATATATGAAGGTCCTGGTATTTCCATCAAATTATCAGCATTGCATCCACGCTATAGCAGAGCCCAATATTCACGTGTGATGGAAGAGCTGTATCCACGCTTGTTATCACTGGTACTGCAAGCACACCAATACGATGTAGGAATTAATATCGATGCAGAAGAAGCCGATCGCTTAGAGATCTCCCTCGACCTGCTGGAAAAATTGTGTTTTGAACCACAGCTAGCGGGTTGGAACGGTATTGGCTTCGTTATTCAAGCCTATCAGAAACGCTGCCCATTTGTGATTGACTCCATTATTGATCTTGCTGAGCGTAGTAAACGCCGTTTGATGATCCGACTCGTAAAAGGAGCTTATTGGGATAGCGAAATTAAGCGCGCTCAAATGGATGGATTAGAAGGCTACCCAGTTTATACACGTAAAGTCTATACTGATGTTTCTTATCTCGCTTGCGCTCGCAAATTGTTATCCGTTCCTAACCTGATTTACCCTCAATTTGCGACTCATAACGCACATACACTAGCTGCAATTTATCAACTTGCAGGTAAAAACTACTATCCAGGTCAATATGAGTTCCAATGTCTACATGGAATGGGTGAACCTTTATATGAGCAAGTCGTTGGTAAAGTTGCGGATGGTAAACTCAATCGACCTTGCCGTATTTATGCGCCTGTAGGAACGCATGAAACATTATTAGCCTATTTAGTACGCCGTTTATTAGAAAATGGTGCCA
The DNA here is from genome assembly GCF_033676985.1 of Providencia sp. PROV236. NCBI lineage: Bacteria > Pseudomonadati > Pseudomonadota > Gammaproteobacteria > Enterobacterales > Morganellaceae > Providencia > Providencia sp. PROV236. The sequence goes on from NZ_CP096297.1 coordinate 2,966,323, forward strand.
ATACTTCCTTCGTTAACCGAATCGCTGATACGACGATCCCTCTTGATGAGCTGGTCGCTGATCCCGTAAAAGATGTTTTAGAAATGTCTAAAACTGAAGGGCAAATTGGCTTACCACATCCAAAAATTGCGCTACCTCGTGACCTATATGGCAAACGTCGAGTTAACTCAATGGGTCTAGATATGTCCAATGAGCATCGCCTTGCTTCCCTCTCTAGTGCGCTATTGACCGCTGCAATGCAGGAAAAATTAGCACAACCATTATTAGGTGGGGAATTTAAAGCCACTATCGCGGCAGAAGCGGCTTACCCAGTCATTAACCCTGCTTGCCACGCCGATATTGTCGGTCAGGTACGTGAGGCAACCGTCGAAGAGGCTGATCATGCACTCAACATCGCCAGCGATGCAGGAGCCATTTGGTTTGCGACGCCACCATCAGAGCGCGCAGCAATTTTATTACGTGCTGCCGATATTATGGAGCAACAATTACAGTCGTTGCTGGATATTTTAGTTCGAGAAGCAGGGAAAACCTATGCTAACGCCATTTCTGAGGTGCGTGAAGCGGTGGATTTCCTTAATTATTATGCGACACAAGTCAGAGATGATTTCGATAACAATACCCATCGCCCATTAGGCCCAGTCGTTTGTATCAGCCCATGGAACTTTCCACTGGCGATTTTCACTGGCCAAATCGCAGCTGCCCTAGCCGCAGGTAATACTGTATTAGCCAAACCGGCTGAACAAACCCCGATTATTGGCTCAATTGCTGTATCAATGTTGCATCAAGCGGGTATCCCACGGGAAGTGTTGCAATTTTTACCCGGTAAAGGTGAAACAATTGGTGCGAAATTAGTCGGCGACCATCGAGTTCGCGGCGTGATGTTCACGGGTTCAACTGAGGTTGCAGGCTTACTACAGCGTAATATTGCAGGCAGACTGGATGCTCAAGGCCGCCCAACACCATTAATTGCTGAAACAGGTGGCTTAAATGCCATGATCGTCGATTCATCGGCTCTGACAGAACAAGTTGTGACTGATGTTGTTGCATCTGCATTTGATAGTGCGGGTCAACGCTGCTCTGCTCTACGTATCCTTTGTATCCAAGAGGATGTTGCAGATCGCACCATACGTATGTTGAAAGGCGCAATGGAAGAGTGTCGCATGGGCAATCCTGAGCATCTTTCTACTGATATTGGTCCTGTTATTGACAGTGAAGCCAAAGAGAATATTGAGCAGCACATTCAACAAATGCGCAGTAAAGGTAAAGAGGTTTTCCAAGCAGCATTCAATAGCTTAGATGATCATCGCGAGCAGCAAGAAGGCACTTATGTTAAACCAACTTTGATTGAATTAGACAATGTCTCTGAGTTGAAAAAAGAAATTTTTGGCCCTGTGCTACATGTGATCCGCTTTAAACGTGAAGAGCTTAAAGAATTGGTCGATCAAATTAATGCTGCTGGCTACGGGTTAACATTAGGTGTACATACACGCATCGATGAAACCATCAACCAAGTCGTGGCGAAAGCGAAAGTCGGTAACCTTTATGTCAACCGTAATATGGTAGGTGCCGTCGTTGGTGTACAACCATTTGGCGGAGAAGGTCTATCTGGAACGGGTCCTAAAGCAGGTGGTCCATTGTACTTGTATCGTTTACTCAGCGAACGTCCTGACAATGCAGTCTGCCGTACATTAGAAAGACAAGACAATGAATTGCCTATGGATGCAAGTGCTCGCCCTATTCTACTTGAAACCTTTGACACCTTCTCAACATGGTCAGAGAAGCAAGAATATGGTGTTGAACCTGCCGTGTTAGAGCGATTTGCTCGCCAAGCTCAGGCAGGCACTTCACGTCTATTACCTGGTCCTACAGGTGAACGAAACACTTATACTTTAACACCACGAGGCGTAATTCTTTGTCTCAGTGACAATGAAAAAGATTGTTTGATCCAGCTAGCTGGGGTATTGGCAAATGGTTGCCAAGCGTTATGGCCGGAAAGTGAAATGCATCAGCGCTTGTATAAAGCACTACCAGAAAAAGTTCGTCATACTGTTTCAATAAGCAAAAATTGGTCTGAGCATAGCCAACACATTGAGGCAGTTATCTATCATGGTGACAGTGATCAACTTAAAACGGTATGTGAAACCATTGCTCAACGTAAAGGACCTATTATTTCAGTCCAAGGGTTTGAACGTGGCGAAACTAACTTACTGCTAGAAAGATTAGTTCATGAGCGTTCATTAAGTGTTAACACCGCGGCAGCTGGTGGTAATGCAAGCTTAATGACTATCGGTTAATCAATTAGCCTGAGTCTAATATCTTTAGGCTCAGGCATTATTAAATATATTATTTCTAATCTTAATAACAATATCAGTCCATAAAAAATAAAATTGTTATTTTTTATGGACTGATATTGTGGTTAATACTTACTCTAAATATGATAATTCAAACGAGATATAAAATCTCAATTGATGATTTTTTATATTATAGAGACCCACAAAAACAAAAAGGTGCCCTTTAAGGACACCCTAAACAATTTAATTATTTTACTTTGAATAAGTAGTTAACTTAATTCGTAGCTAATAATTAGTTCTTTTCTGATTCCCAGAACAAATATTGCTCATATTTACGTAAAGCAATATTGTAATTACTGAATGCAGATTCGGTCATTCTATCGCTTAATTGTTCTTGGATTTTGCTCGCTGTGAACTCTTTCATGGAAAAGTTTGATGATGAGAGGAGTTCATCAAGACGGCGCAAACGAACAACATATTCACGAACGGTACTATGGCTCATTTCAGTCTGTAAAAACAAGTACTGTTTAAATGACATAATGTCAAAGAAATCAGTATCGCTATTGCAGTAAATTTCACTACAAAAACGACAAAGTGCGGTAAATTTATCTTGTAAATCAAGCCAAGCACCTTCATCGACTAGCTCTGTCATCTCAGCAATAGCTTCTTTATTCAAGATAGCATCGTTAAAGACGAGAGAGATACGATCCAGTGTTTTATGGCAGTGCGCACAATGAGTTTGGCTGTGTTTAAAGTCTTTGATATAACGACTCAGCGGCCGTTTCTTAACAATAGAAGCAGACATGATGATAAAGCCCTGTGTGTAAGTCTAAAATTAAAATAGTAATGTGACATGTCACATTACATACTGAATATGCCCATAACATTATTATTATCCGCTATGTGACATATTGATACAGATGACTCTGTATCAAGTTCTTTTGCTTTTACTTAAGGAATGAGTTCATACTAAAAATACACTGTATGTACTGTTTTTCCCTAAGTGAATTGCATTCTATCGCGTCTATCGCTCTTTGGCGAATTTCTGCGAAGACTAGAGTGTGGTACGAATTTCATTTAGCGTCAACCTATTAAACCAGTCATTTATTGTCTTTTCATACCGACAAAAATTAATAAAGCATTATCAGACACTAACTATACCAACCACTAAGCTCAAGACTTTACCTGATAATCAACAATGCATTCAATAATAATTTGATTTAAAAATCAGTTTGATAGGGCATTGAGCATTAAAATAGTAAAATTGTGAACCAGCTCACTTAACATAACTAAAATTTAACTATTGTTTCAATAGCTGTTTATTTTTTAAATATACATTAAGCAGCTATAAAAAATAAAATGTAAATTTTTTTTTACACACTAAGCTAGATTTATTATATGAATTTATTTTCTGACTATATGCAAAATAGTTATAATTTATGGTGAAAAGTTATATTCAATCCATAGCTTATACGTTATTTTCCATTATAAAAAACAGTACATCATTCAACCCATCTAGGTATATTTACTGATTTCATATTTATTAACCAGAGAAACTTTGTGTTTATTTTGTAATGAAAATCCACATTAAGAAGTTAAGAACTCTGTAAAATATTTGTGAACAAGTATATAACTTAATCAACAAAAGATTTTGAGGGGAATTTTACATAGGTTAATCCGCATAAAATAATTCTTCACTATATAAAAACTAATAAAGAAGATTTATCACTGGATGATAATCAATAAAGTATTTCTTCATCACTATGAGTTCTCATTCTTTGTCATAAGAAAAACAGCATTTTTTGGATTAAACCACTAAATAATAAATTTATTACAAACCTAATCTATATTTAATACTGGCTTATAGGAGATTTAACGAATTTTTTTTTAGGATTTGTTACATTTGATATTAAAGCGAACTCTTATATACTCGATTTTGCTACTTCAATAACTAATAATTTTAAGGTTGATTATGAAAAAGTTAATTCTAGCTTGTGGTATGGGTTTAATGGCATTGGCTATTACAGCATGTTCAGATGAAGAGAAAAAACCTGAAGTTGCTGGTGCAACTGAAACTTGTAATGCTTACTTCGCTGAAGTTGATGCACTGATTTCTAAAGCATCTGAAAACCCACAAGCAAAAGCTCAGTTAGATGCTATGAAAGGTCAACTGGAAGAAGGTAAAAAACAAGTTGCAGCACTACCTAAAGATCAGCAAGACAAAGCTTGTCAACAAGGTATTGACGCAATGAAACAAATGAAATCTGCGTTAGGCTTACAATAATAGCTTTATGATATGAAATGGGGCCGTGTTTGATGGTTCCATTTCATCTAGTTCCCTCAGGTTACACAAGCCATAACATGTTATAAATCCAACCCTGTTTTTTGAAAGATATATATTCTTAATCATATATCTTCTATTTTTTGAAAAATAATATAAACAGGGGTCATATGTTAAACTATACATCTTCATGTCATATGGATAGAGATATTTTTTTCAGGAAAAGACCTGATGATCTCACTTTAGTTGTCCATTTTTCTATCGCCCCAGACGATAATAAATTGCACTCTAATATAACTTGTATCACCAACAGAGGGGATTTACCTCTACCTCACTATAGCAGAGAAAAGAAAGCTGTAGATTTTAATCTAAATAAAATTATTCTCTTTTCCAATGAATACTTTTTAAATGCAATACCAAAGAGCTCACTGACTAAAACGCTCAGTGAAGCCAATACAAACGTATCATCCTCTCAAAGAAAATACATCGTTCCCAGAGGGATCGATAGAAATCATCAAATTGACAGAATGATGAAGCAAGAATTTAATACATATATTTTTTCTGTTATAAATAGAATTATTAATGAAGAAAATATCAGCCTAAGTCAGAAAAAAGAACTTCCCATAAATTATAATGAAAAAAAATTCATATATTACTATTTAAGTAAACGCTATAATTTAGGTATAGTTATCAATCCGGAAAATTTAGTAAACCCAAGTATTAACAGTACAATTAAAAGTAACAAGTTAGTCTATGATGAAATTCAAGATTTGGCAAAATCAAATAGTAGCGATAATAACTCTAGAATGGAGCTAGCGAGTAATTGTGTCTCTATAATTGGTGATTTCCTTTTTGAGCATTATTTTCCAGAAATACCAATTAATGAAATTAAAAAATCGGCTGAAAAAGCCATAAGACACACGTTAAAAGACAGGAAAAAATAAATATAAAAACAGTAAGACAATCTATATTGCCTTACTGTTTTTCGCTTATATCATATATCGATATATTACAACCAAGTTCCAAAACGTTTTATATAAAACTGTTTCATAAGTTGAGCAACGACACAATAACTGACTAAGGTTAATACTAACCATGGGAAGTACTCAATAGGCAACGGTTGTAGGCCAATCATTGCACCGAATGGTGAGAATGGAATATATAAACCAAGTGCCATAATTAGCCCTGTTGTTAATAATACCGGTAATGCCGCAGTACTTTGAATAAAAGGAATTTTCTGTGTACGTAACATATGAACCACTAATGTTTGTGATAATAATCCTTCGACAAACCAACCCGATTGGAATAACGCTTCATGTGCAACACTATTTGCTTGGAATACATACCACATTAATGCAAAGGTAGTAATATCAAATATCGACGATGTGGGTCCTATCCACACCATAAAACGACCAATATTTTTAGCATCCCATTTACGTGGACGTTTTAAAAATTCTTTATCCATTTTATCCCAAGGTAATGCTAATTGGGAAATATCATACAACAGATTTTGCACTAATAGATGGATAGCTAACATGGGTAAAAAAGGAATAAATGCGCTTGCAATTAAAACTGAAAACACATTACCAAAATTAGAGCTAGCGGTCATATTCAAATATTTGATGATATTACCAAAGGTTTCTCTTCCCTTAATAACACCTTGCTCCAAAACCATTAAATCTTTTTCTAACAAAATAATGTCTGCGGACTCTTTGGCAATATCAGTGCCTGTATCAACGGAAATACCCACATCGGCATCACGTAATGCAGGTGCATCATTAATACCATCACCTAAGAACCCAACGGTATGACCATTTGCTTGTAGTAATTTTAAAATTCTCGATTTTTGTAACGGCGTTAGCTTACAAAATACGGATACCTGTTCAACTTTTTGCTTTAGTTGTTCATCAGATAATGCTTCAACCTCAAGACCCGTCATAATTTCACTGATATTTAAGCCAACATCATGACAAATTTTTTCGGTAATAACCGCATTATCACCCGTTAATACTTTTACCGTCACACCATTTTCACGCAGCGCCGCAATTGCAGCAATTGCACTTTCTTTTGGGGGATCAAGGAAAGTCAAAATACCACGTAATTCGAGCTGTTCCTCAGCTAAAGCAGAAAGAGGTAAACTTGCCTCATCATTATTTAATACACGAGTAGCAAGCAATAACACTCGAAAACCTTGACGATTATAGTCACTCACTAATTCAGTGATGTGTTCTCTAGCTTGCTGATCCAATAGTTGAGATTGACCATTTTGCTGATAGTGAGTACATACAGCTAACATCTCTTCTGCCGCACCTTTGCAAATCAATAGTGCGTCACCCTCCGGCGTTCTGACTGTAACGGAGAGTTTGCGACGTACAAAATCAAAAGGTAACTCATCGATTTTTTGATACGCCCGTAGATGTTCGATATCATCTTTTCCTCTTCCTCGACGGATAATCGCCTGATCCATCATATTTTTTGCACCGCTTTGATTAAAACTATTCAACCAAGCCAGTTGCAAAATTTGATTATCTTTCTGCCCATCACTATCAAGATAATGCTCTAATATGATCCGATCTTGTGTCAATGTCCCCGTTTTATCTGTGCACAGAACATCCATCGCCCCAAAGTTTTGAATAGCATTCAACCTTTTGACTATCACCTTGTGTTTAGACATGGCAATAGCCCCTTTGGCTAAGTTTGAACTGACAATCATCGGGAGCATTTCTGGTGTTAGTCCAACAGCCACGGCAAGGGAAAACAAGGTTGCTTCAAACCAATCACCTTTTGTAAAACCATTAATCAGTAAAACAATCGGTACCATGACTAACATGAAACGGATCAGTAACCAACTCACACTGTTAACACCGCGATCAAACGCCGTTTGCGCGCGACTACCCACAATTGACTTGGCTAATGAACCTAAGTATGTTTTCCCCCCCGTCGCAACCACAATCCCTCTTGCTGTACCGCTAGTTACGTTGGTTCCCATCAAACAAATATTAGACATCTCTAATAATTCATTTTCAGTCGGTGATGTTGGCTCAATACTTTTAGCGGTTACATCACCTAAAGTGTCATATTTTTCAACAGGGATTGATTCACCGGTAAGTATCGCTTGGCTGATAAATAAGTCTCGCGATTCAATCAATTTAAGATCAGCAGGTACCATATCTCCCGCTGATAACAGCACGATATCACCGGGAACAAGGCATTTTATCGGTACCTCTTTGCGTACGGAGCGCCCAGTTTTATTATCACGGCGAAATACTGTTGCAGTTGTGCGCACTAAAGATTTCAGTGCCTCCGCAGCTTTATTGGTACGATATTCTTGCCAAAACCGTAACAATCCACTCAGTAGCACCATAGTGACAATGATGATAACCCCTGTTAAATCAGTTTCTTCACCTTGTCGCTCGGGGATCAGATAGTCAGTAAAGAAACTCACTATCGCTAATGTTATTAATACAAAAATGAAAGGATTTTTAAATGATGAAAGGAGTTGCTTCCATGCCGGTGGTGCTTTTTCATGAGCGACTTCATTTTCGCCTTCAGTCACTAAGCGATCCAATGCTTCATTATCAGACAAGCCCAATAGGTTAGTTTGATATTCATTCAACACTTGTTCCATTGTTTTACTTGCTTGTTCACCAACAATGAATTTTTGGCGCACGGGTGCTTTAGCACTTTTACGTTGATGCCTTATTTCAGTCATGATACTTATCTCTATCTAGCACTTATGATGCTTTTATAACCGCTATCTAACTGAAAATAAGTTGACTCTAAATAATTCGAGGTACAGATAGGTGACTGGAGTAATAAACCAAGTCAACAATACAGCAACTTGAAGTATGACGAGTATCTTTATTCATCGTTAGATAGCTCCCATATTTTCTCCATGACGGAGGGTGATCGTCCATTTTGGCTCCTTTAGTTAATCGTTCTTCAGCAATCAGGCTGGTAACTCTGATGCCACTTTCCAGTTGATAGCACTGACACTTTGTTCAAGACTGATCCGACAAACCAGCGCTTCAATTTCTTTTTGTTCCGCAGGTGTTGCTAAAAATTCAGCAACAACTTCTAACTGTTCAGGTTTCAGTGTATCGGCACTACTTAATGACTGTAGGCGAATGTGTAATCCATTTATGGCTTGCAAAATCAGTGTCCTAACGAGTATTTCATCACCTTGATGACACATAACACGGATCTTATAACTCTGTTCAACATCAAGCGCTTGCTGTTGTGGCTGCTTATTAATACGTTGTGCAGCTTCTCTCAATAAAATATTGGCGCATAGGATCAGCAGTGTAGCCATAACCGCCAAAGAATATTGCCCTAAGCCACATAGCACGCCGATCCCCGCTGAACACCACAGTGTTGCCGCTGTATTCAGACCTCGAATGTTCATCCCTTCGCGCATGATCACGCCTGCACCTAGAAAGCCGATCCCTGAAACGACTTGCGCAGCAATCCTTCCAGGGCTATCAGGTGATGTCGTTACAGAACTTAAAATAAACACCGCCGCCCCCGTTGCAACCAATGCATTAGTGCGAAGACCAGCCATACGTTGGCGCCATTGGCGCTCAGCGCCAATTAAAGCACCTAAGCACATTGCGGAAGCTAAATTTAAAATTTCGAATGTAAATAACATGAGTATTCCTCCAAAAAATAGATATTTTGGATAGCAAAATATATGGAATTAAATCCATAGCACCTTAAGTTTGAATAATTAAATAATTATTCAGAAATTATTGGCTATTGCCTGGAGGAAATAATGAATAAAGGTAGATCTTCATGATCTGTACTCGCAATAAAACTTAAGTTGTTGATAGTAAACAACTGTAAAAAGGAGTATCGAGTGAGTTAACGCTGGATACTGCCTACCCTATTAGTCACTAGTGGCAAGCAGTTAATAGAATAGATAATTAATAACTTGCCAGTAAATTTAAATTTTTATTACAACTCTGACTGTCCAAGTAATTATCTCCTAAGAAAATTTGCAAGAAGTATAGATTGCTAAATTTATGAAGTAAAGCCTTAATATTATTTTTATACTCTAAATAATTCGAAGTACTGCTAGATGGTAAGTGAATAAGGTGTTAGGAATATCCATAAACATGTGATGAGCAGCGAATGAATCCAGCCGCTATACTCCAACCAAACCATTGAACTCGAAATATAACGAGTATAATAAATTTAATTTTCAATCGGTGTAACAAAAACCCCTTTTCCGCCCTCTTTTTCATTAAAAAACCAGATACCACCAGGGTAATCAGGCAAAGAAACTAAATACATAACCCCTTCATTAAATGGCTCAATCAGTAAGATTTTACCTTCACGGCGCTCTTGGCCATCTGTTTTCACATAAACACGGTCATGGATTTTCATTAGGCGGTAGTCTCCAATAAAAATGTATACACAAAATAATTCAAGATGCAGTTAGTCGGTAAGCAAATGAATCACAAAATGCAGTAACTAATGCGAATGAGTGTGATCACCATACCTTGATGAAAGGCGCTGCAACTTGAAGTGTCACGAATATATACAGGATCGAGTATAGCGGATACGAAAAAGCCCGTCATTAAAATGACGGGCTTTAGAAATCAGTTAAGCAATTAAGCTTAGATTGCAGTTACGTTAGCAGCTGCTGGGCCTTTTGCACCGTTTTCAATGGTGAATTCAACTTGCTGGCCTTCAGCCAGAGTTTTGAAACCAGCGCCCTGAATGGCAGAGAAGTGAACGAAAACGTCTTTGCTACCATCAGCAGGAGTGATGAAACCGAAGCCTTTAGACTCGTTGAACCACTTAACTTGACCTTTCATTTTGTCGGACATTTGACTTTTCCTATATAACATCAAAAAAAACTTGCCTTTTCGGCATATATTGGCCGGAGTCTACTATTTAACAGGAAAAAACCAAGATGAAGCGTAACGGTCAAAGGCTATCAGGGATAACTCTCTCTTTCGAACACAATAACTCAGTAATCGTACATCAAATAGGACTGCTAAACAGGCCGATACTCATTAACTCATGAGTTAAGGATAATAGCAACTATTTTGTATGGATCCCCCTTAAAAAAATGCTGTTTTTTCGGTTGTGTCACTTTTCCGATAATTGGGTTAACAAAAACTTTGCATTTTGTTGATAATTTAAAGTTTTATGAAGGTAAACCGCCCAACCACTCAGTCAGATAATTCTTACCCTGAAACAATTACACTCAAAATTTTTCATAATTGATATATAACAATTTCATTTACGCATGATACTCTTCATGCATAGAAGTCTTACAAAGAGCGGTCACATCATGGATATTATTAAACAAATACTTATAGAAGATTTGGATACCATCAATAAAAATGAAAAACGTGATGGAAAACCTTACTTCAACAGCCAATTCATCGCTAACCATCCTTATCTATGTATTGGTATGGTTGCCGCTTATATCCCATTGGCAATCTTAGTCCTCTATGCGCCCTACTTTGGCGTGTATTGGATGCTTGGCTTTACTCTATTATTTATTATATTAGGTGCTGTTTTGCTGTTTGATATTAAGCCAGTTTATCGTTTTGAAGATATTGGAGTGCTTGACCTGCGGGTTTGCTATAATGGAGAGTGGTTCGTCACTGAAGAAGTTTCACCATCCTCTATTCAAAAAATCCTTGATTCAGATGAAGTTAATCATGCAATTAAGCAAGAAATAAACCGTTTGATGGCACTTAAAGGAACATTGTCGTTTTATGATATTTACCATATTGCCTATCCTGAAATTCCATCGCCAACACAAACGACAGTGATGGCACAGAATAAAGCGCAATATCAATAATATAGAATAAAAATCAACCATAATGCACAGTCAATAACCAAACGAATTATTTTTGTGTTTTTATCGTTGACAGTCTGAGGTGATATCGCTAATATTCGCCTCGTTCTCAGGAACAAAGCAATTCCTCCATAGTTCAGTCGGTAGAACGGCGGACTGTTAATCCGTATGTCGCTGGTTCAAGTCCAGCTGGAGGAGCCAAATTTGAAAAGCCCGCTTTATAGCGGGCTTTTTGCTATCTGATACCTAGCACTTCTCTGCGCCAACTCTGCACACCTTGTGCATTGCGAGCATATTGTCTTACTGGCTTTAATACATTACTGAAAAAGGCATAATAGCCTTCACATAATTGATTGCGGCCTGATTGATTAACATGAGCTGGGCAACCACCTTGGCAAACCATTTTCACATCACACTGTTGGCACTCTTTACGACGGCTTTTATTTTGCCCAAAAGGCAATGCCACTGATGAATTTACAAAATCACTCAATCCTTTTTCACCATTAAACAGACCTAAATAATGGCGTTGGTCTGCTTGGTGGTCACATGCGTAAATCTCTCCTTTTGTTTCCATCATCATATTTGTACCGCAGCGTTCTGAATGTACACACGAAGTACTCACTTGGGTAAAATATTGGCTATAAACTTGCTCAATATTCATCACGAATACCTTACCAAGGTGATGATGTTGTTGCCATTGTTGATAAACACTATTTAAAAATTTACCCCAATTCTCTGCGCTCAATGTAAAACCTTGCCCAAGAGCATCACCTTCTAACATTAACGGCTGAAATTGAATATAACGCCCCCCAAGTTGAACAAAATGAAGGTAAATTTCCCGACCAAGATCCGCAACGTCATCATGGATAACAGTCAGTATGTTAAATTCAATCTCAAATTGTTGGAGCAAGCGAATACCTTTGATGACCTCATCGTAGCTCCCGATATTTCCTTTTCGGTTATGACGATAACGATTATGCACCTCTTCAGGACCATCAAGACTCACTCCAATAATAAAATCATGTTGTTTGAGAAAGCGGCACCAAGCAGGAGTCAGTAATGTTGCATTGGTTTGCAACGTATTAATAATGCGCACGCCCTGCGGGGTATAGTGTTTCTGTAATGATACTGCCCGCTTGTAAAAGTCCAACCCTGCCAATAACGGCTCACCGCCTTGCCATACAAAATTGATTTCTTTGCTATAAGCTGGCTGAGCAGCAACATAGTTTTTGATAAAAGGCTCTAGCATCGCTTTTATCATCGGAACCGCTTTTTGTTGCTCGGATTGGGGATAGTAGCAATAATCACACTTTAAATTACAACCAGCGCCAACTGGCTTTAACAGTATATGAAACGGGATCGCCGATCTTAATGGCTTTGTCTGCAATACCGGAGGGTCATAAAATGCGATTTTCATGTTCCCCCCTTATTTCACTGGTACGGATTCAATACGTTTATTGGTTTTCGGATCAATACCAATATAATGACCACTCGACTCATCAACACCGATATAATCAACCGCTTCCCCCTTCGCTTCAATAATCATGCCTGTCGCAGCAAACTGTTCATATTGCTGTTGTAGTTTCTTAACAATATCAGGGTGCTTTGCTGACACATCTTGTGTTTCAAGAGGGTCGTCTTTTAAATTAAATAATTGCCATGGTGCCATTTCTGCTTTTGGCGAACCTTTAACTAAGCGCCTTAACTTCCAATCACCGTCAACCAATGCCGCCTGATTATGTAATTCGACACCAAATGAATATTGTGAATTAATATTAGCTTTATCAAGTAAATGAGATTTAAAACTGGTTCCTAACATAGGAAGTGGATGAATGTTTTTAATCCGCTTATTTGCATCAATACCGGCAAATTCATATAGCGTTGGCGCAATGTCATATACGGCCATCGGGGTGTTATCAATACTCCCCGCTTTGCCAATACCCGGCCCTGTGATAATCAGATCAGTGTTGATTCCTCCTTGTGCACTGGTTGTTTTATGAAAATTCGCATAAGGGGCATTGCTAACATTAGCCCAATGAGGTCCCACAGAAACAAAAGAATTCTTACGGCCAATATTTTCATAGCTATTATCAAACTGCTCCCAATATTCAGGTTCAGATTCATAATAAAAGCCGGATGCAGGGTTAGCGCCATTATCTGTAGCAAAAATAATAATGGTATTTTTATCTCTTCCTGTTTCTTTGAGTGTATTGATCACGCCACCAATCTGATCGTCCATATAGGCAATCATCGCCGCATAAACTTGCATGGTTTTAGCCGCATAACGTTTTTCTTCAGAAGTCAGCTGTTCCCACTCTTTATCAAGATCAAGCTCGGGCATTGGCGTTTTATCATTAATAATACCAAGCTCCTTCAATCGATTGATACGCTGGCGATAGACTTTGCCAAATCCTTCATCATATTGGCCATCAAATTTACTGATCCAATCATCAGGGGCTTGGATTGGGTCGTGAGGAGCGGTAAATGCAAGGTAAGCAAATATGGGCTGATCTTTAGGTGTCTGCTTAATCCACTGCTCAAGCTGCTGAGCATAGTTTTTGCTTGAGTAAAAATCGCTTGGTAATGACGTCTTTTCACCATTTAATGTGTAGTAGGTATGAAAACTTTCTACGGTGCCTAAAGGCATCGCATCATCAAAGTGGCTAGTTCCTCCTCCCATAAAAGCAAATGCTTGATTAAATCCTCTATCTGTCGGTCTAGCGCCTTTGGTATAACCTAAATGCCATTTACCTGACATTAAAGTATTATAACCCGCATCTTGAAAACGTTCCGCCATCGTGACGACACGATCAGTTAAACGTAATTCATAACCTGGTTGGCCGACCGTGTTTTCGTACCACCACATTCCCCCCATTCCTGCTTGCTGGTTGGTTGCCCCAGTCATCAACATTGAACGAGCAGGAGCTGACATAGGCGAGGTATAATATTGACTCATTCTAACGCCTTGATCAGCCATCTCTTGTAAATTTGGCGTTGGAATTTCCCCACCAAATGGGCTTATGTCTGAATAGCCCATATCATCAGCAATAATAATGAGAACATTAGGTTTTTCATTGGTTTCACCAAATGTAGCCCCTGAAATAACTGAACTTAATGCAACTGCTAACATCGTTTTTTTGATCATAGCCTATCCATTGTTGTTAATTATTTGTGATATTAACGTTAAATATTGTTTCCCCCTATGGCTATCGTTCTTCAGTATGATAGCTATAGGACTACTTTTCGCTGACATAATCACCAATTTGCTTATTTAGCAATCACTTGACGTTTTTTTTAATATTTATGCTTTACAATGAACGGCAGGATGGGTAATATGCGCCTCGTTCTCAGGAACAAAGCAATTCCTCCATAGTTCAGTCGGTAGAACGGCGGACTGTTAATCCGTATGTCGCTGGTTCAAGTCCAGCTGGAGGAGCCAAATTTAAAAAGCCTGCTTTTATAGCAGGCTTTTTGCTTTTATGGGCTTACCTTTTCCCTCTCCCCCCTCTTAATCACCTTAAATATTGCCTTTCGGTGAAACTTGCATCGATTCGATCACATAACAGGCAATCAAACTTTTATTGTGGTTTCTTCTTTGACATTTCACATCGGTAAGGCTAATATTCGTCTCGCTTTAAGGAGTTCCTCCATAGTTCAGTCGGTAGAACGGCGGACTGTTAATCCGTATGTCGCTGGTTCGAGTCCAGCTGGAGGAGCCAACTTAAAGATCCCCGTCTATATCGTTATTCCATTTATTTCCCTTTTAATTATATATCCTTAGCGTGTTACCAACCATTTTCACTGCCTAGCAAGATAATCATTAATTAACATAGATATTTTATCATCGTCGCTTTATACTCTAAATAATTCGAGGTGCGGCTAGGCGGCAAGTGAATGAGTCGCTGGGAGCATAGAAAACTATGTGACTAGTACGAATAAATGCAGCCAACAACGCTGCAACTTGAAGTATGACGAGTATAAGATCCTGTCCCGGCTTAAGCAGCACCTCGCTCATCATTTTATTTCCCCCTTACGGAGCCGGTTTCATGACAACAACTTTAACTATTCGCCGCCCTGATGATTGGCATGTTCATTTTCGCGATGGCGAGATGCTAAAAACAGTTGTACCTTACACCAGTCAATTTTTCGGTCGTGCCATTGTCATGCCAAACTTAGTCCCACCCGTGACAACCATTGAAATGGCAAAAGCCTATCGCGAACGTATCATTCAAGCTGTTCCTGCTGGTCAGCAATTTACCCCATTGATGACATGCTATTTAACTGATAGCACAAATGCTGATGAATTGATCCGTGGTTTTAATGAGGGTGTATTTACTGCATGTAAATTATATCCAGCCAACGCAACAACCAATTCAAGTCATGGTGTATCGGATATTAAAAATATCTATTCGGTACTGGCAGCCATGGAGCAAGCGGGTATGCCTTTACTGATCCATGGTGAAGTCACCGCCAGTGATATTGATATTTTTGACCGCGAAGCGCGTTTTATTGAACAAGTGATGGAGCCGCTCAGAAAGGCATTCCCTAAATTGAAAGTCGTTTTTGAGCACATTACAACTAAAGAAGCAGCACAATATGTACAAGAAGCTGATGGTTCTTTAGCCGCGACACTGACCCCTCAACATTTAATGTTTAACCGTAATCATATGTTAGTCGGGGGCGTTCGCCCTCACTTGTATTGCTTACCTATTCTCAAACGTAATATTCATCAAGAAGCGTTGCGTACAGCCGTGGCATCAGGGAGCGATCGTTTCTTTTTAGGGACAGATACCGCACCGCATGCCCAGCACCGTAAAGAATCGTCTTGTGGTTGCGCTGGTGTATTTAATGCGCCAACCGCACTGGCAGCTTATGCAACCGTATTCGAAGAATTAGGGGCATTAGAGCACTTTGAAGCATTCTGTTCATTAAATGGTCCAAAATTCTATAATTTACCTGTCAATGAAGGCTATATTCAGTTAACGAAAGAGCAAAATATCACTACAGAAACCATTGAGTGTGGTAATGATAAACTAATCCCATTCCTTGCAGGCGAAGATTCTCGCTGGACTATACGTAATCTCGATTAAATGTTTTCAACGGGGAATTTATTCCCCGTTGATTTATTTATTATATGTTAAGTTTTTGTGCATTAACTGCTATTTCTGCATAAAAAAGTCAGTAACCCCCTTTTCAATTAGCAAAATCCCCTTATACTAACAAGTACTCATTGCGTATGAGTTTTCGCCCTTAGTCAGTTATCGATATATATTTATCTCGCAGTATGATTAGGAGGTGTACATGAATAGAAAAGATGATGTAATTCAGACCCACCCTGTTGTTGGCTGGGACATCAGTACTGTTGATGCTTATAATGCAATGATGTTACGTTTGCATTACCTCCCAGAAAAAAGTGAACAAAATGAGAATGCCATTGTTGATAAAACAATGTGGTTAACAACCGATGTAGCCAGACAACTGATTAATATTCTACAGGCCGGTATTGATAAAATAGAATCCGGCGATTATGTAGAACCAGGTTTTAAGACGCACTAGTGAAAGTAATGGATATTTGGTACATACCAAATATCCATTAACCTAATATTTTTTCAATCTTAGTCAATACCCTCTAATAATTCACATCATTAATTCATTTTAAATTATATTTACTCTTATATAATTCAATCATATTATAAATTTATGCTATTTATAATGATATGATTTAAAATTATTGCTTTATTATAAAAAAATAAGAGCAATTAATCGTAATTTATAATTCACTTATTGACTTCAGCATCCATTCCAATTTATTGTAATATTCTTTTCGAACAAGGATGTTCCTTATGAAAATATTAGTCATTGATGAATGTTATTATACTCGTGTCGGCATTACTGAATATTTATCTTCTAATAAGAAATTAGAATTTATTAGCGTAGGCTGTATAAAAGAAGCGATTAACTGTATTAACAATTGCAAGCCAACCATTATACTGGTTAATTTAACCTACTATTGTCATCATTCTCATTTTTGCTTAGCCTTAAAAAAACTATTAAATACTTCAAATGAGATAAGATTTTATATTTATATTAACGCAACTTACCCAATATCAGATAAACCATTGTTATTAAAGAATAATTACTTCATTATGTCTAAGAAGATTATTATTCCGACATTAAATAAAGTGATCAACGAATCCGAGCAAATCGAAGAAACTATAAAATTAACCAATAATACGAATTCTTCAATATTTACATTAAAAGAACAGTGTATAATCAACAGCTGGATGAATGAAACACCTAATCATATTATTTCAAAAAAGTTGGGGATCAGTAACAGTACGGTTTATTCACAAAAAAGACATATTGCATCAAAAGTTTATGTAAAAAATCGCATTGAACTATTTTTTATTTATAATATTTTTAAATATTTATATTAAAAAAAGCCCCAATAATTGGTTAAACAACTATTGGGGCTGAAAATAAATATTTTTATTTATATGAATTACTTATCATTATTTAACAAACCATCGGATAAACGATGACGTGATTTATTAAATATTTTATTACTCACTTCACGCCCTGCACGGCGAGCGCGTTGCTCTTCTTCTGGCAGTTTCATTTCTTCTGTACATGCACTGCTGCAACAGCCTTCATATTTTTCAGCGCATGAAGGGCATTGAATAAACAATAAATGGCAGCCATCATTACGACAGTTAGTATGCGAGTCACACGGCTCACCACACTGATGACAATTCGCTAGCATATCTTCAGTGATCCGCTCACCCATACGGTTATCAAACACAAAGTTTTTACCTTTAAAGCGTAATGGCAAACCTTGCTCTTTCGCCTTGCGTGCATACTCAATAATACCGCCTTCAACGTGATAAACGTTTTTAAAGCCATTATGCAACATATAAGCACTGGCTTTTTCACAACGAATACCGCCCGTGCAATACATCACAATATTTTTATCTTTTTGTTGTTGTAGCATTTCAACTGCCATTGGAAGTTGCTCTCTAAAGGTATCAGAAGGCACTTCAAGCGCATTTTCAAAATGACCAACTTCATACTCATAATGATTACGCATATCAACAAAAATGGTCTCAGGATCATCAATCATCTCATTAACTTCATGAGCTTTGAGATACTTCCCAGTATTCGCAGGGTTAAATGACTCATCAGTAATACCGTCAGCAACCACTCGCTCACGCACTTTCATGCGTAAAACCCAGAAAGATTTACCATCATCATCAATAGCAATATTCAGACGTAAATTATCTAGCTCTGGACTGGTGGTATAAATGAGTTCACGTAGCGCTTCAACATGAGATTCAGGTACACTGATTTGCGCATTAATCCCTTCTTTCGCAATGTAAACACGCCCAAAAACATTCAGCTCTTTAAATTGTTTGTACCAGTTGTCTCTGAATGCATCAGGATCTTGGATATTAAAATACTTATAAAATGAAATCGTCGTACGTGGTTCCGTCTCCGCCAACATACGTTCTTTTAGAATTTTGTTTGAAACTTGGTTATGTAACACTGGCATGGTGTTCTCTTTTCCTTTGTAACGAGTTAATAGTTATAACTTTAAAGCATATTGTGTCCACGAAGTGTCCACACTAGAGCATTAGCAATATTATCGCTGTTATTTTGTTAAGAAAAAACCCTTTATATTAAATGGTTTTGTTAATGATTAATTGAAGAACGGTATCCGCAATATTGACTGATTTCAGGATCTCCAACCATTTATGTCGAAGAGCTGAAATATGATCTAGGCTGAGAAGCTACACTTCTGGGCAATAGAGATGATATTTTCGTATCTTAAGCGCTGAAGTAGGTATTGAATGAATACCTTATGGTTGGCACGCTTTCCCTATACACTTTGATAAATAATCATTGAATTTATTTCAAATTGAAATTAAGTTATATTATAACATTTAATCTTCAATACCATTATCGCCATACCTGTTTAATCTATGATGATGAAATTCAATATATTTTTTCTATTTTTCAGTTTGATATTCACCACAAAAAGCTTTGCTCACCCTCATAGTTTTATTGATATGCAGGTTACTCCAGAGATCAAAGAACATCAATTTGTTGGGTTGGCATTTACATGGAAAATGGATCCGATGACTTCCGCAGACATCGCCTATGAGCTTAAAAATAGTAAAGAAGACGAACCAAAATGGCGAGCCCAAGCCGCTGCTATTATGGCAAATATCCTTGCCCAAAACTATTTCACCGATTTCTATTCGCAAGGCAAAAAAATAGCTTTTCAAACATTACCTAGCAATTACCGCTTGCAACGAGATGGATTACAGCTCATTTTTTCATTCACCGCACAACTAAAGCACCCCATTCCAGTTGAAGGTGCCAATATTGAATTTATGACCTACGACCCTACTTTTTTTGTCAGTATGACTTACCCTGATCAAAAAGCGCTCCACTCAGCAAAAGTGCCTAAAACACAATGTAAAATCACCTTACATGAGCCCGATGTTACCGATGAGCTACGTTTTTATGCCTATTCTTTGGATATTGACCAATCCCCCGAAGAGGATGAAACACTGGGGCTACAGTTTGCACAGAAGGTAAAAATACAATGTCAGTAATTCAAACGATTAATGCATCTCGTTTAAAAATAATGGGTTCAGTTTTATTACTGGTTGTGATTGCAGGTGTCAGTTATCAAATTTATCAATATTGGCCATTATGGTTAAAAACGAGTGTGATATGGCAACGTCAGCTCAATTTATCGCTAACTGAACTACTGCAATCTACTCAAGAGCAACCTTTTCACGCGGGATTGCTGTTAATAGGGGTTAGTTTTTTATATGGATTACTGCATGCTATTGGCCCAGGGCATGGCAAACTGATTATTACCACATATATTGCCACTCAACCGACCCAACTAAAACAGAGTGTTGTCCTAAGCCTATTGGCCTCATTACTTCAAGGACTCGTTGCTATCGTACTGGTATCAGTGATTTTAATTATCTTTCAGCTATCTACTCGCCACTTACACATGATTGGCCAATACAGTGAAAAGCTCAGCTATGCATTCGTGATCCTACTCGGTGTATTGTGTTGTTTTAAAGCACTGCGACAAGGGTGGAAAATTCGTCAAAAAAAAGCGGCCTCCGTGTTAAAAATTCAGTCGGTTTCCGTACTCAACAGCACAAAGCCAAATGCAGTAATTAAACCGCCATCCAATGTAGAGCCTATCTGTGGTTGTGGGCATCAACATGTGCTCGCTCATCATCAATTACACACCAATCTCAAAACACAAGCTATTGTGGTGCTATCTATGGGATTAAGGCCATGCTCTGGAGCTTTATTAGTCCTGCTGTTTTCTTATGTTATTGGAGTGTATCAATGGGGAATACTAGCAGCATTGGCCATGGCAGTGGGTACCGCTTTAACCATTTGCGCTATCGCATTGTTTGTCTATTCTATGCGAAATGTAGCCACTCAGATGGTAAAGTCTAAGGGCTTTACATGGTCTCCCTATTGGGGGATCGCAATTAGCCTCTGCGCAGGTGTGATATTTATTTTATTGGGCCTATTGATGTATCAAAGTCTCATACTCAATGAAGTGGTTTCTCCGCTGCTCGCGCCTCGCTCTCGATAAAGAGACATAAAAAAAGGAGGGCTCCCCCTCCTGAAACTACGATGAGGTAGCCACATCGTATAAGCGCAATGTCAACTTTTTAATTATTTAGTGATCGGCGGCGTAGTACTGCTTTCGATCACTGTTTATATACTCTAAATAATGCAAGTTGCAGGTAAGCGACAAGTGAAGATAGTCGGGGGAGCATAGATACGCTCTATAACTCGATGAGCGTAGTCCCTTATCTCATAACGCAAAGCCCTGCAACTTTAAGTATGATGAGTATATTAGCCAATTAGCTCAATTTTAGCCGGTAGGCCTTGTCTTACCGAAGCACCTGATACCCAATCTAACCATGTATTCGCTACTTCACGGGTTGGATCAGCAAAACCTAAGTCATTTAAGTTAATTCCTGAGCCATTTGCTGCATTCATTGGCAATGGATTACCATCAAGATAGTGCTGTTTAGCGCCCATTTCTTTGTGTCCATAACCATGCTCAATCGCCAGTACGCCAGGCATCACTCCATCCAATACACTGATTTGTGCCTCTGCATAACCACCCGGTGTGGTAATTTTGACCCAATCACCGTGCTTAACCCCCATTTTTTGCGCATCATCAGGGTGTATCGCAACCATATTCGTGGGTTTCACATGACGCAAACGCTCAATCATCGTGGTAGAGCTACTCATCACATGTGACTTAAATGACATCAGCTTTAATGGCCATTCCGCAGGTGGAAACACTTTGTTGATATCATCACCATTTGCTAAACGTGGTGGGTAATAGGTTGGGCAACCACTGTAACGTTCCCCCGTAATTGCATGTCGGTTAACGGCAACTGTTGGGTTCCAGATTTGTAATCCTTTTTTCCATTGCGGACCTGTCGCCTCACCATCCCACGCTTTTTCATAAGGAGCAAAACGTCCACCGCGTGTGTAGATATACGCCACACGACGTATTTCTTCTGGCTTTAATGTTTTGCTCATGGCTGGCAAAATACGTTCAACACCACTGATTTGAATATCTTCCGTTGCCGCCTCTGGCACAGGTTTTTCGCCCATCCATGCCATATTCGCCGCGACACGTAGATAGTAATCCTCCGCACTATTTAACGGATATTTATTACCATCCATATCTTCAATGACGTTATCACCAAACCCCGGAAGGTTAAGTTCTTTAGCGACGGCGATACAGAAAGCTTCCATTGAAACGGGTTGTCCATCCGCCGTTTTCGCAGTACGTGACTCAACAATTGGCCAACGTGCTGTACTCGCTTTTACTTGTACACCAGACCACGGAGCACTGAACCCCCAGCTCTCAAAGTTATGTGTATCAGGTACAATATAATCTGCCAATGCGGTGGTTTCGTTCATAAAGGCATCGATACCGATAATTAATGGCAGATGCTTTGGATCTTTAAGCTTTTCTTCCATGACCTGACGGATCCCCGCAATACCATAGACAGGGTTAGTCATATTGGTGATCCAAGCCTTCAATGAGTACGGATACCCCATCAAAGCAGAAGCCAGCTGTTCAGTTAATTGCCCTTTCGCAAACGGATACCAAGGTGCTTTTGCTGGATACGGTTTTTCACCGGCCGCGATCCGCGCCTTAAATTCATCCGATTTTTCATAAACTTCATTACTGCGTGATAACACAACCCCTTTTGGCTTCACTTTACCTGCATAGCTTGCCATGTTGTAACGTGGGCCATCGCTTTCACCGTTAAATTTACCACCACCAACCGATACCCCACCTTTTAGGTTCAGGTTACCAATTAATGCGTTTAACATGATCACCGACCAAGCCGTATAAAAACCGTTACCGCCCATCATGCCACCATGAGAGATGACCGCAGCTTTACGATCATAGGAGGTTAATGCACGTCCTAAAGATTCAATAGTTTTCACTGGCACTTGGCAACGTTGGCTATATTCATCCAACGTCATTCTATCTGCGGCATCTTTTAGACATTGGAAGCTTGATTTCACCGTCACTTCGCTGCCATCGTGTAACGTGATGGTACGCGTTACGAACAATTCGGCGTTAGTCACATCATCAGCCAGTTTTAATTCACCTGTTGCATCTTGAACCATGTAAGCTTTTTGACTTGCTTCATCGTCAATAGGCTGGCCATTAAGATGAGCAGCAATCAATAATTGCCCTGCTAGTGGGTGATTGTCATCGGTGATCACTAAATGCGTTGAGTTCGTCCAACTTTTCTCACCCACGGCTTGCATTGATTTTTCACTGGGTACACTCAAATAAGCTGCATTGTAGCGCTCATTTTCAATGATCCAGCGGATCATCCCCATAACTAAGGCTGCATCCGTTCCCGGTTGCACGGGAACCCAATGCCCATGGTCATTCGCGAGCGTCGTGGTTAATGGTAACGCAGGTGCAACCACCACATAATTGAAATTATCGCGTAAACGCGCAGAAGCAAGTTGACGTCCTTGGCGTTTGAAAGGGTTACCTGATTGTGCTGGTGAAGTACCGATAAATAACGCAAAACGAACGTTATCCCAATCAGGTTTAACGTGGGCGTTTTTATCTAAATCGTCCATTAACGCGCCAGAGCCAGCACGATAAGCCAAACCACAATATGAGCCGTGTGCACCAAAGTTTTTACTACCAAATGCATTTTGTGCAAAGCGACGAATAAATCCATCACGACCATCATCGCCCGCGTTAGTGACTAATAATTGGTTAGCTTTGGGACCAAGCTTTGGTTGTGAGGGATCCAGTGGTGTTTCCAGATCACGAATGGCACGTAAGCCATCAACATGACCTTCACCAAATAGATCACCGCCTTCAACCACTTCTTTGACTAATTGTTCAAAACTGATGCGTTCCCACTTACCTTCACCACGTTTGCCCACACGTTTCATGGGTTCAAGTATGCGTAGTGGGCTAGTCAAACCTTCCATGAGTGTTGCACCACGTGCACAAGCCGTTGAGCGATTTTCTAATCCACTTTCCCCACCCATTTTATTAAATGCCGTTTTTAAAGGCATACCATATGGGAAGTGTTTTTCATGTGACAGAGGGTGGTATGGATTTCCTGCTATGCGCAGAACTTCGTTTTTCGTTGTATCGACACGCGCACGAATACCACATTGCGTCCAACAACCAAAGCACTGGGTCATCGCAACCACTTGTTCTGGGTTTTCTTTCCATTCACTGTTGGCTTGGCCTTCTGGGCGTAACGAGTTGCCATGAATGCGGTCTAAGGTCACTTTACCTGATGTACCGTTCGCTAGGCCATCCACAGCACGCTTCGCTACATCACGGTAGCCAGCGCCGAACAGTGCTAATCCACCAACAACTAAACCACCTTTAAGCCATTGACGTCTTGAGAATTTAGCCATGTTGCACTCTCCTAGCAAACCAACGAACACCTTCACGAATAATAATGGTTAATGCGATCCACAAACCAAAGGTTCCAAACAGTGCGAGTAATCCATCTGTTCCCATCGGGAAATGATAAGGATTCACTAAAATGCTATATTTCGGCACTGCCTGAACTTCCATTAAGAACACCCAACGTAAGCTCCACGTTAGCCCCATCGCCACTAATGCAGTGATAGTGATATAAACCATCGGGCGTGTTGATTTTAAGTTACCGATTGACATCACCAGTGAGACTAACCACAAGGCACAGATCCCCATTAACATCCACCAACCAGGACTCGCGACATCAACTTGATGGCGCACAGCAATACCTGAAATGGTGTCGCCTGATAACCATAGCGCAAAACAAACCGCCAGTAGTAATAAGGTGATCACTTGCATACGGGCTAAACGTTGCTGATACTGCGGTTCACGACGAGCCCCTAAGCCAATCAGAGCAGGAACCGCTTGCATTGCACTTAAGAACATTAAGACAGGGATCCACCAGCTAAACCAAATAGGTCGCGCAATCAGTACTGATGCCTCTCTACCTGTGTATAGCAGTAAACCAATCGCTGAAAGTGCGGATAATAAAGCAACCCAACGTGTGGCTTTAAACTCTTTTTTCCAGATAAACTTCACTAACAAAGCGATAAAATAAAGACCGGTGAATGTGGTAAATAAAGGTAATAATACTGAACCCCACCACATCCATGACCACAGCGTTGGATAGGCATAGAAATGCCAAACACGTGCAGTTTGATGTAAATCAGCGGTTAAAGCTAAAGGTGCCGTGATCCCCATCGTTATCGTGATAAACACGGCTATCATCTCTAAGCGACTATTTTCGCTCTTACCTTGCCAATGAAGGTAGCAGGCATACAGTGTTGCACAGGCCGCAATACCGATAAAAAAGAAGTATTGAACCGCCCAAGGTAACCAAAAAAACTCTTGGGGTTGTGCCATTATTTCTGCAATATAGCTCACTTGTTCACTCATCAGAACACCTCCTGCCACAATGCGGGTTGCCCTTTACCAGCCAACGGTTGAACAAAAGCATCGTCCAGACCGAGATAGAACACTTGCGGCAAGGTGCCACTTTCAGGTTTTAATACCTTAATTTCTGCTTCATGTTCCGTCAGCATTTGGCGAATAGTACTGTTAGGATCTTTTAAATCACCGATAATACGCGCACCACCGACACAGGACTCAACACAGGCAGGTAACAAGCCGACTTCAAGTCGATGTGCACAGAAAGTACATTTATCCGCGGTTTGTGTCGTGTGATTAATAAAACGCGCGTCATATGGGCAAGCTTGTACACAATAAGCGCACCCCACACAGCGTTCATTATCAATAACCACAATACCGTCTTCGCGTTGAAACGTTGCTTGTACTGGGCAAACAGGTACACAAGGTGGGTTATCGCAATGGTTGCATAGGCGTGGTAGCAGGACGTTCGTGAAACCTTCCTCTCCCTTTAAGGAGACTTGATATTGGTTGACTGTGGTACGGAATTGCCCTTGTGGTGTTTGGTTTTCCACCGCACAACTGACAGTACAAGACTGACATCCAACACAACGGCGTAGGTCAATCAGCATCCCGTAACGCTTTTCAGGATTGCCTTCACGACGAGTTGGGGAGAAGTTTAGCCCTGCTTCAGCAATCGGGATCAACGATGCTCCCGCAGTGACTGCCCCTAATTGTTGTAGAAATTTTCGTTTACTCAGATCCATAATTGGCTCCAGTAGGACATTGCTAATACATAAATATGGTAAGTTTTAGTTTTACAGGCTTTATTGGCCGTTATTGCAATCTATTTGTGATAACCACAATAATTTTTATTTTTCTTTAAAAACGGTGTGTTATCTTTAGTTACTTGTATTGTATGAGGGGCAGGAGAACCACCCTATTGTGGTTTACCACATACCCGTAATTAACTTGATCTAACGCAACGAATAACTCAAATACGCCTATGTCTCTGTATCGATTAATGATAGTTATGGTCATCGCATGGTCATTTCCTGCCATGGCTGCTGAATGGAAAATTGGTGTGCTAGCGCTACGCGGAGCAGCTTCAACCCAATCGCAGTGGCAAATACTGGCCGATACACTGAATAAATCGTTACCTGATGAACACTTCACCCTACTCCCTTTGAATCTTGATGAAATGCGCAATGCGATTTCAGAACGTAAAATTGATTTTTTGCTCACCAACCCTGCACAATTTATTCAACTCGATAGTCGCTACCACCTACGTTGGCTACTCTCTTTGCGCTCTTCATTAGAGCCAGATAGCGCAACTCGCAATGTTATTGGCAGTTTGATTTTAGTGCGTGCAGACAGCGACATTACTGAAGCCAAAAATCTGATAGGTAAGAAAGTGGGGGCAATTTCGCCTGATGCTTTTGGGGGATATCTATTAGGTTATAAAGTATTAAGAGATATGGGTTACGATGCAGAGAAAGATTTTCGTATGCAATTTCTTGGTTTCCCTGCGGATGCTCTACTGTATGCTTTACGTGACCATTCTCTTTCCGCGGCAATTATCCCTGTTTGCTTGTTAGAAAACATGGATAAAGAAGGTTTAATTGATAAAACACAATTTCGCCCTTTGATTGAACATGACAGCGCCTTGCCCTGTAAAACCAGCACTGAATTATACCCTAATTGGTCATTTGCTGCTCTTAGCGATGTGCCTGATAATCTTGTCGATAAAGTCACCAAAACCTTACTGTCTTCCGATAATTTAAGAATGCGTTGGGGAGCTCCCGCTTCGGTTAATCAAGTTGAAACCCTATTGCGCGATGTGAATCAACATCCACGACAACGGCAAATTTGGCAAGACATCGTGAGTTGGGTGATCCAGCATCAAATCACCATAACCATAGTCACATTATTTTTTATTTTATTGGGTATTAACCACATTTGGATCGCATTTCTTGTGCGCCGCCGTAGCCGCCAGCTGGAAGAAGCACATAATCGTTTACGACAACAAGAAGCCAATCTTGAACAAGCGCAGCGGCTGAATATTTTAGGGGAAATGGCTTCAGGTTTTGCCCATGAGCTTAATCAACCACTTTCTGCGATCCGCCACTATGCACAAGGCTGTATTTTGCGCCTCACCAAAGAATCGGCTGAGCACCCTCTTATCGGTACGTTGACTAAAATTGACAGCCAAGCACAACGTGGTGCGGACATTATTCGCAATTTGCGGCTCTGGGCAGGTAAACCTCACCAAGAAGTGGCATTACCACTACATCAGCAGCCTGTTTTAGCCACTATTCAACATATTTGGCAATTACTGCGGGTTTCACAACAGTACCCACAGGTAAAATTGATTTTACCTGACAATCAGGACATCTCACTCAAACTTCCTGATACTTTGCTCGATCAGTTATTATCAAACCTGATTAGCAATAGCTTACAGGCTGGAGCCAATACACTGCAATTTAGCTTTCATCTCGCGCCTGAGCGTTTTTTACTCGTCCTACAAGATGATGCGGGCGGTATGGATACAGAGCAACTCACTCAAGGTATTACCCCCTTTTCGACCACGAAAAAAGCGGGGTTAGGTTTAGGGTTGGTGATTTGCCAACGACTGATCCAAAGCCAAGGCGGTGATATTCGCATTGAAAATAACATCAATGAAGAAGGCTTAAATGGCCTAAGAGTGACGCTGATCTTTCCCTATACTCTAGAGGTGTAACATTTACGGCGCTAATATGAGATAATGCCCATTAATCATAATGTAATGAGACTAACTATGACGCTAATTCATCTGGTGGATGACGATCCTGATGTCACAGATGCTTGCCAATTCCTACTTGAAACCCTCGGCTATCATGTTGTCGTTTGGAATGACAGCGAACAATTTATTCAGCAAGCCAATCTTTTTGAAGAAGGTGTTGTATTGCTCGATATGCGTATGCCGAAACTGGATGGCCGCCAAGTTCATCAATTACTTAAAGAGCAACAAAGCACCTTAGCTGTGATTTTCCTCTCTGGCCATGGTGATATTCCTATGGCGGTAGAACAGGTCAAATTGGGTGCGGTTGATTTCTTACAAAAACCTATTGATAGCCAACAATTGGCAAAAACACTCGAACAAGCAAAAATTAAAACCATTCAAGCAACTGAAAGATATCTTATTCAGCAACGCTATCAAACACTAACGCCAAGAGAAAAAGAGATCTGCCAATACGTTTTACAAGGGCTGATCAATCGTGAAATTGCCGATGTGGCTTGCGTTTCAGTGCGTACAGTAGAAGTACATCGCTCACGGGTGATGGAAAAAATGGATGTGCGAAACATGGCTGAGTTAATCAGCACGTTACAAACAGCCAAATTATTGAATGAATAGTTTGTTATAATAAGATAACCATTGATTACTTTTTAGTATCCATTCAGTCATCAAAGGGTGACTGGTATCAGAGTATTAATGGCTGTTACAACAAATAGATAAATCAAAATATTAACCTGATTTTTGGAAAACAATGATACAAGCGCCAAAGTTTAATAAAAGTTTACTACATCCACGCTACTGGCTAACTTGGCTCGGGGTCGGCCTGCTTTACGTACTGATACTGCTGCCCTATCCGATGATATATTGGATCGGTACTCGTCTAGGCTTGCTATCAAAACGATTCTTAAAAAAACGAGCTCAAATTGCCGATCGCAATTTAGAATTATGTTTTCCTGAAATGAGCCTACAAGAACGCCAACGTTATATCGATAAAAATTTTGAATCTGTCGGTATGGGGCTTTTTGAGACGGGTATGGCATGGTTCTGGCCTGAATGGCGTATTCGCCGTTGGTGCCGAGTTGAAGGCCGTGAAAATATGCTAGCTGCGCAAGAAACGGGGCGCGGTATTATTGTATTAGGTATTCATTTCTTAACGTTAGAAATGGGAGGCCGTACATTTGGTATGCTCAACCCTGGTATCGGTGTGTATCGCCCTAATGACAATAAACTACTCGACTGGATACAAACACGCGGTCGTTTGCGTGCTAACAAATATATGCTCGATCGCAAAGATGTGAAAGGCATGGTCCGGGTTTTGAAACAAGGTGAAATTGTTTGGTATGCTCCCGACCACGATTACGGCCCACGTAACAGCTCATTTGCCCCTTTATTTGCCGTACCGAATGCAGCAACCACTAATGGTTCAGCCATTCTATTACGCTTAGCCAAGCCCTTAGTGGTGCCATTTACCCTTCGTCGTCTCCCCGCAGGTAAAGGCTACGAGCTGTTAATTCAACCCGCTGTTGATGATTTCCCAATTAAAGATGAAGTGGCTGTTGCCACTAAAATGAACAAAATCATCGAAACGGAAATTCTCAGGGCGCCTGAACAATATATGTGGCTACATAGGCGGTTTAAAACTCGTCCCAAAGGAGAACCCTCTTTGTATGGCGATTTAGATAAAATTCATCATTAATCACACATCACGGCTGTTAATCATCTAACAGCCGTGAGTTTTTTAAAATAAGTAAGGAGTCTATGTTAACCAAAAACAATTATTGGAAACGCAATCTGTATGTGGTGTGGTTTGGCTGTTTCTTAACGGGTGCCGCATTTAGCCTCATCATGCCTTTTCTTCCGCTTTATATCGAGGAGCTGGGAGTCACCGATCACAGTTCATTAAACCTGTGGACAGGCGCCGTTTTCAGTATTACGTTTTTGTTTTCCGCCATTGCTGCGCCATTTTGGGGGCGGCTCTCCGACCGCAAGGGAAGAAAGCTGATGTTGCTACGCTCTGCATTAGGCATGGCAATTGTGATGGTATTAATCGGCTTCGCACAAAATATTTGGCAATTACTTGCACTCAGGGCAATACTTGGTCTGCTAGGGGGTTTTGTTCCCAATGCCAATGCGTTAATTGCAACCCAAGTTCCGGTGAAGAAAAGCGGCTGGGCAATGGGTGTTTTAGCTACAGGTGCCGTCAGTGGTGCTCTTATTGGCCCATTAATAGGCGGACTGCTTGCCGATCAATATGGTTTACGCCCCGTATTCTTTATCACGGCAACGGTACTGTTTATCTGCTTTTTTGTGACGTTATTTTACGTCCGAGAACGTTTTACCCCTGTATCACGTAAAGATGCACTCAATACCAAACAAGTTTTTGCCTCACTAAAAAACAAAAATTTAGTCATCAGCTTGTTTTTCACTACCATGATCATTCAAGCTGCTATGGGGTCGATTAACCCTGTGATCACCCTCTACATCCGTGATCTATCCGATTCAATAGAGAATCTCGCCTTTATCAGTGGTGTCATTGCCTCGATACCCGGTATTGCAGCCTTACTCAGTGCGCCGCGATTAGGGAAACTCAGTGACCGCATAGGCCCTGAAAAAGTCCTCTTAGCCGTATTAGGGGCTTCCATATTTGTGTTGTTCCCGATGGGACTTGTCAGTAGCTATTGGGAGCTAGGTGCTTTACGTTTTTTACTTGGCGCACTCAATGCCGCATTACTGCCCGCGGTACAAACCTTAATTATCTATAATATATCCCATGAGGTAACAGGGCGAATTTTCAGCTACAACCAAGCATTGCGTGATGTCGGTAATGTTACTGGCCCGTTGATGGGTTCATTTGTCGCGGCAAGCTATGGTTTCCGAGCCGTTTTCTTTTTCACTGCGGCTTTAGTTTTATTCAACCTGATTTATTCATGGTATATGATCAAACGCCAAACACGCAGCAGCAAAACACCTTCTGTTTAATTTTTTGCATAAAAGCTGAAACGTTATTTTTCTATTTGTTCTTTATTCATTTCCCTCATTTATTGTAGGTATAACAGCATTTTATGCAAAAACAGCAAAAAACATAACTTAACATCATGTTTTTGAACGCTATGCTAGTTTTATAATCGACTCTTTTCATGTCAATAGAATTCCTGTATCTTCGCCTACCTTATCGTGAGAAATGCGATTGATATCGACTTTTCACCTTAAAAATACCATTTTCACCATAAACATATTCTGTTTATAAGTGTTTTTATAATAATGTATGTTAAAAATATGTTTACAGAATGACGTTAACATATCTATATATTTTGGCGCCTTCAACTTTCTAAGGCGTTTTTTCAAGCACAACCAAATCAAAAATAAATATCGGAGTTACAGATGAATACTTCTGCGACCAAAACAAAAACCTTCTTTGGGCATCCATACCCACTGAGCTCACTATTCCTGACTGAAATGTGGGAACGGTTCTCGTTTTATGGTGTGCGCCCACTGCTCATCCTGTTTATGAGCGCAGCACTACTGCAAGGCGGCATGGGCCTACCTATTGAGCAAGCATCCGCTATCGTCGGTATCTTTGCGGGTGGGGTTTATATCACATCACTACCCGGTGGCTGGTTAGCTGACAACTGGTTAGGGCAACGCAGAGCAGTTTGGTACGGCTCACTGATCATTGCACTCGGCCATTTATCGATTGCTATGTCTGCGTTTTGGAGTAATACCTTCTTTTTCGTTGGATTACTATTAATCGTTCTGGGTACAGGACTGTTTAAAACCTGTATTACCGTTATGGTAGGTACACTGTATAAGAAAGAAGATACACGTCGTGATGGCGGTTTCTCGCTGTTCTATATGGGTATCAACATGGGGTCATTTATCGCTCCGCTGATCATCGGTCCATTACATGAAAAATATGGCTGGCACCTAGGCTTTGGCCTCGGTGGTATCGGTATGTTAATTGCCCTGCTGGTTTTCCGTTTTTACGCTATTCCACAGATGCGCCGTTATGATAAAGAGGTTGGCTTAGATTCCACTTGGAACCGCCCAACGGTTGAACGTAAAAATGTTGGCAAATGGGTTACCGTTGCCATGGCACTACTTGCAGTACTGGTTATCTTAATTGATAACGGCACTATTCCATTTAATGCTTCCACTATCGCCAAAAGCTCTGCTTATATCATTGCAACCTGTGTTGCCATTTATTTTGTTTTCATGTTCTTCTTTGCAGGCCTTAACAGTAGCGAACGTTCTCGCCTACTCGCTTGTCTGATATTATTAATTGCAGCCGCATTCTTCTGGTCCGCGTTTGAGCAAAAACCGACCTCATTTAACATCTTTGCTCGTGACTATACTGACCGCCAAATGGGTTCATTCGAGATCCCAACAATTTGGTTCCAGTCGATTAACGCCCTGTTTATTATTCTATTAGCCCCTGTATTTAGCTGGTTCTGGCCTTCTCTTGCTAAGCGCAACCTAAACCCAAGCAGTATGACTAAGTTTGTAATTGGTATCCTATTTGCTGCGGGCGGTTTTGCGGTGATGATGATGGCAGCAAACCAAGTATTAGCGACTCAATCTGGTGTATCACCTTTCTGGCTAGTCTCCAGTATTCTGTTGCTGACGCTCGGTGAACTATGCTTAAGCCCTATTGGGCTCGCCACAATGACTTTATTGGCACCACAAAAAATGCGTGGCCAAGTCATGGGGCTATGGTTCTGTGCAAGTGCGTTAGGTAACCTTGCAGCAGGTATCATGGGAGGGAATATCAATAAAGAACAACTGAATTCAATGCCAGAGCTGTTCTCTCACGTTTCGATGGCATTAGTTATCTGTGCAATTGTGCTAGCTGCATTGATTATCCCTGTTAGAAAAATGCTGAAAAATGCTGATGCCAATGAAGCAAAAGCAAAATAACTTATAGCCGTTCTTGATACTCGAAATAATACAAGATGCAGCTAGGTGATCAGTGAATAAGTGGTTAGGAACATAGAAAACACGGTGACTAGCACGAATGCCCGCTATCACCATATACACTGCGAAGTATGACGAGTATATAACAACACCCGATACGCCATTGAGCCTATCGGGTGTTTTTTTATTTCGACGATTAACTATTATAAAGTATATACTTTCCTTCCCTACTTTCTTTTTTGGAACTCCATGATGAGTGGTATATCGCTTCCTGTTTACTATGTCGATGCTTTTACTAATCAACAATTCCGAGGTAACCCTGCCGCTATCGTATTATTAGAAGAGTGGCTTGCCGATGAGAAACTGATGGCGATCGCCGCAGAAATTAATCTCTCAGAAACCGCATTCTTAGTTGATGACCATATTCGTTGGTTTACCCCCAACCAAGAAGTTAAGTTGTGTGGTCATGCCACCCTCGCCTGTGCGTTTGTACTCCATCAATTTAAGCAGTTACCAATTACCCCTTTTACCTTCCAGTCCCTTTCGGGAGAATTAACCGTTTATAGAGATCAGCATGGTTTTACACTCGATTTCCCGCTTCTGGAAACCGAACAAGTTGCCGTCTCCGATTACCCTCAACTAGCTGAAATCTTAGGTGTTGAGATTGCTTCTTTGTGGCTCGCTAAAGATCGCTACATCTGTTTTTTAAATGATGCAACTCAAGTCGCTAACTGCCAACCTGATTTTCTGGCTATGGCAAAGCTACCCTTAGCAGGATTAACGATCACCGCTGCCAGCGATGAAAAAAATGCGGATTTTGTATCACGCTACTTTGCCCCCGCAAAAGGCGTCGATGAAGATCCCGTTACAGGCACATCACACTGTGCGATAGCGCCTCTTTGGGCTAACCAATTAAATAAAACGCAATTAATAGGTAATCAAATATCTGCTCGTGGGGGCATGATGCGATGCTCTATTGAAGGTGAACGCGTTAAGTTAACCGGAGAGGCAACTCTGTTTTTGACTGGCTACATCCATCTTACATAATTCGAGGTGCCGCTAGGTGAAAAACGATGGCTTGGCTAACGGAGTGTCTTTGTAACTTGAACGATAACGAGCCTAGTCAGTGTAATTTTTTTGAAAGCGTATTACACTGACGGCCTATTGTTTTTTATTAAGGCTAAGGCAACATCATGCGTTCTGAAGTTGATGAACTCATCACCCAAAAAATCGAAAATTCGATTACCAGTGTCTCCAAAGTTATCTTTCCGACGACCACCAATCACCATGACACCTTGTTTGGCGGCACAGCGTTAGCATGGATGGACGAAGTTTCTTTTATCACAGCAACACGTTTTTCTCGTAAACGTTTAGTCACGGTTTCGACAGAAAAAATTAATTTCACTCACCCCATTCCCTCTGGAACGATTGTCGAACTGGTAGGCAAAGTCAGTCGTGTAGGTCGAACCAGTTTAACCGTGAATGTCTCTATTTTTTTAGAAAATATGTATTGTGAAGGGCGTGAAGAGGTGATCCACGGGCAATTTAATTTTGTGGCTGTTGATGATAACGGTAAACCAACCCCGCTGTTTGAACCGCAGTAACTATTATCTCATTGGGGTAAACAAAACAGTTTATCCCACATACTCTTTAGCATTCTGAATATATATTGATCCAAGTGCTTTTTTTACAGCACACGCTAATGATAGAATCCCCGCCCTTCGAGAACTCGATACGTGATAACAGCATGGCATCGCCATTGCTCTATTTGACTTAATCATTGTAAGTGCCATTGTGAAAATACTTTTTTCTATTTCTTTAACTACTGCAATACTTTCCGCTGTTTGGGCGTGGCTAGCAAACTCATTAGGATTAATTGGTTGGGCAGGCTTCTTAGGTTGTACCTCTTATTTTGCCTACCCAAAAGAAGGCTACAAAGGAGTATTAATTACGTTGTTGACGATTGCGAGCGGAGTTGTTTGGGGACTGGTCATGATCCACAGCAATAGCCTACTCGACAATATCCCTAATTTTGTTGAATACCTGATCACTGGCATTGTGGCCTTTATTATGTGTATTCAAGCTAAAAAGATATGGCTTTCTTATATACCCGGCACGTTTATTGGCGCCTGCGCCATCTTTGCTGCTCAGGGTGATTGGCCTGTGACTTTGTCATCGCTATTAATTGGCGTGTTATTTGGTTTCTCAATGAAAAAAAGCGGCTTATGGCTATCTGAGAAGCTGAAATAAACACTGGGGTTGTTGCCTTGAAATATTACTCAGCCATTTCAACTAGGATTGAGTCAATACAAACAACAACCCACCGCTTAAAATATAACTGCAAAAAATCACCCCGTCTGACTCATGGCAAGATTATTTATTACCTCTTTGTGACAGCATAGAATAAATCAAAATAAAACCATCATAATTAGAATACTTAATGCTGGCTTTTTTCTTATTTACCACCAATTTAAATATGGTTTAAACTTAAAAAGCAAAATATTTAGCAATATAATCAAATGGTTACTAATAATATCATTCTATAGTGATCAGAATCACATAATAATACATTACGTTCACCCCCACCTTCTCAACTAGCTATATTTACTTAGTCTTTAAACGATTACTAAACACGCTATTTTTAACTGGCTCATGGCGTAGCTAAGTCACAAGGCAGTGAGTAATTGGAGCACTAATCACACTTTAATCAGTGAAAAATGTAGCCGCGGTTCCTTAGCATTCGCTGCACCTTGAAGTATAACGAGTATATTAAGGAAACATTATGAGACATGGTGATATATCGAGTAGCCCTACTTCCGTCGGTGTTGCTGTAGTGAACTATAAAATTCCTCGCTTACATAGTCGTAAAGACGTCATTGAAAATGCGCAAAAAATATCAGATGTCATTACTGGCGTAAAAACAGGTTTACCGGGCCTCGACCTGATTATTTTTCCAGAATATAGCACCCAAGGGATCATGTATGACCATGAAGAAATGATGGAAACAGCGGCTACTGTTCCCGGTGATGAAACACAAATATTCTCTGCTGCCTGTAAAGCCAACAAAGTTTGGGGAGTCTTTTCCATTACAGGAGAGCAGCATGAAGATCATCCTTTAAAAGCACCTTATAACACACTGATTTTAATTGATGACAACGGCAATATTGTTCAAAAATATCGCAAAATCATCCCATGGTGTCCTGTTGAAGGCTGGTACCCCGGTGACAAAACCTATGTTTCAGAGGGGCCAAAAGGGTTAAAAATTAGCTTAATTATCTGTGATGATGGCAACTATCCTGAAATATGGCGCGACTGCGCAATGAAAGGCGCTGAACTGATCGTTCGCTGCCAAGGTTATATGTATCCCGCTAAAGAACAACAAATTTTGATGGCAAAAACCATGGCGTGGGCAAATAACTGTTATGTTGCTGTCGCGAATGGAACAGGCTTTGATGGCGTATATACCTACTTTGGACACTCTGCAATCATTGGCTTTGATGGTCGAACGCTTGGCGAATGTGGTGAAGAAGAGATGGGTATTCAATATGCTCAACTTTCTGTGACTGAAATTCGTGATGCACGCAAATATGACCAATCACAAAATCATCTCTTTAAGATTTTACATCGTGGCTATACAGGTATTTATAATTCAGGTGATGGTGATAAAGGGTTAGCTGAATGTCCATTTGAATTTTATCGCAGTTGGGTATTAGATGCAGAAAAAACGCGAGAGCAAGTGGAAACCATCACACGTGATACTGTTGGGGTTTCAGAATGCCAAGTTTATGATTTGCCTACCAGCGGAAATAAAACCAAAGATGTTGGTTAACACGAATTAATGAAAAGTAGTCACTCTTCATATATTAAAGAGTGACTACTAATATCGCTGTTATTTAGGAATAAACTATGCCTTTTATCAATGACATGTTGGCATCAAATCATCCCCCTCAAAAAAATAGCGACACCCAGCCGTCACAACATGACTTAAAGGGATTCCGCTTTACTTTTGATCCTGATAACGTTATCCAATCGATAGAGAAACAGATTATTGGGCAAGATGATGTATTAAAACAATTGAAAGATGTGTTGTATTGTATTAAAGCCAATATATTTGATCCGGAGAGACCACTTAGCACCTTGCTATTTTTGGGGCCAACAGGTGTAGGTAAAACAGAAACCGTTATTGCTTTAGCAAAAGCGCTCAATAATGGCAAAAATTTATCTTGCCGTATTAACATGAATACCTTGTCCCAAGATCATTATGCCGCATCCCTATCCGGTGCTCCACCAGGCTATTCAGGCAGTAAAGAATCCTATTCTTTATTTGATAGCGATAAGATAGCTGGAAGTTATAGTACCCCTAGTATCGTCCTGTTTGATGAAATAGAGAAAGCGAGCAAAGAAGTGATTAGAACGTTGCTCAACATTCTTGATACTGGTGAACTGAGTCTCGCTAATGGGCAAAAAAATATTAATTTCAGAAATGCGATTATTATTATGACGTCTAATTTAGGCTCAAAAGATATTCTGAACGAGAAACGAACATTATTTGAACTTTTTAACTCAAAGTCTCAACAACAAAAAATGCTTAAGCAGCTTGAACAGCGCTTTGAGCCTGAATTTATTAATCGTATTGACCGGAAAATCAGTTTTAAGAAAATTGATTCCGAGCAGGCAATCAAAATTATCGACTTAGAATTATCAAAGCTCAATAAAAGGATCGCTCGGTCTTTTATGACCGTCGTATTAGATAATGCAGCAAAATTAAAAATAAATTCAATGTGTGATCGTCGTTATGGTGTCCGAGATATAAAGCGAGTGTTTAAAGTGCATATAGAGCCTTTAGTCGCCAACATAATCTTGAAGGGAAAACATAGTGAACACATCGAGTTTACCGTAAATGATAACCAATTGACCCTCAAGAGGTGATATATGGGCGGTATATTACTCATTTTTATCGGCAGTGTTTTAATTGTAAATGGTATCTCGATAATCAAAGGATATGATGATAAAGAAACGGGGATTTTTAATGGCATTATTGGCTTTTTCTGCCTCATTGGAAATATTGTATTAATGCTAAATGCCAAAGAAAGTGCTGACTATGTGGCCATTGCACAATCTATGTTATTTACGTTCACCTATATCTTTCTCAGCTTAGTAAAAATCTGTTCGTTATCGGGAAAATTATTTGGTTGGTATTGCTTATTTGTTTTCTTTAATGCTTTATTTTATGCTTATTATACAAATTCAGATCTTAGAATGGTTACATTATGGCTGCTATGGGCTGTGCTTTGGTTTTTATTTTTCTGCGTCTTTTCACTTAATAAAAAAATCAGATACTTAGGAAATTTAACCCTAATAATAGGTATTGCTACTTGCACTATTCCAGGGTTGATGATGGTGACCAATAATTGGTAATAACAATATGTCACTTAAAAAATCCAAGCTATATACACTTTAAATTAGTAGATATTTCATATGTTTTTCACAATAAAAAACACTTTTATAGTGTATTGTTACAATAGATAACTAAGTCTAACGACATTATATAAAAAAGCTTAAAACACATTGATATTCTATCTCTGTAGTCGTAGAGTATTTACAACAAAATAAGGTTGTTACTCGGTATATTAGCTA
The DNA here is from genome assembly GCF_033676985.1 of Providencia sp. PROV236. Lineage (NCBI taxonomy): Bacteria > Pseudomonadati > Pseudomonadota > Gammaproteobacteria > Enterobacterales > Morganellaceae > Providencia > Providencia sp. PROV236. The sequence goes on from NZ_CP096297.1 coordinate 3,005,017, forward strand.
CTGTTAACATCGCTATGCTTGTTAAAACATGATATTAATATATTTAATAAGTTATTTAAGGTGTAGTCATCATCCGTTAAAAGTGTACAGAGCAATGCTCTAAATAATTCATATTGGCAGCTAGGCAATAAGTAAATAAGCCGCTAGGAACGATAGGAGGCCATGTGAATGCACATAGTCACTATACCTTATCAAAAGAGCTGTAAATTGAAACGTGATGAAATTAAGTAAAAATACCAATACCAAGCGTATGTAACAATAAAACTAACCGGCTAATCGATGGACTCAATAAGATTTTAATATTGCTATGTATAAAATTTACTCATTAATTCTATTTTTTATCCTTTCTATTCATTCAAGCTTTGCGGCCGTATCAAACGAAACCCTTAAATTGATTGAAAAAGAAGCGCAAAAAGGGGATATCAAAGCCCAAGTTATGTTGGGTATTGGTTATTATCTTGGTAATGAAGTAAAGCAAGACTACCCTAAAGCCAAAAAATGGCTAACTATGGCATCAAATAAAGGAAACTCAGATGCGCAGCTATTTTTAGGTGATATGTACTTGAATGGCCATGGTGTTGAGCCCAATATCGAAACGGCTATCCAATGGTTTGAAAAATCCGCAACACAAGGTAATGCTGAGGCTCAAAACTATATGGGACAGATATATTACCAAGGTATTGGTGTTAAACAAAACTACATTGTGGCATTCGATTGGTTTAAAAAATCAGCAGATAAAAAATATCCACCAGCGCAATATCAAGTAGGTAAAATGTATGAAAACGGTGAAGGCACTGAGTTAAGTGATAAATCAGCGGCCGAATACCTCGACAAAGCCTGCAAAGGTGGCCTAAAGGAAGCTTGTAAAAAATAATTGTGATGATGACCACTGTGATTACCATGATCACGGTGGTTATATCTGTTCCATTCTCCCCTCATAATCCGTTTCTTTTTTACTTTTTATAAACACTCATTATATTGAAAATACTAATGATTAATTTCAATATACAATGAAATGTTCTAAACTTATATACTCTAAATAATTCAAATTGCAGGTAGGCGACAAGTGAAGATAGACGGGGAGCATAGATGAACTATGTGACTCGGTAAGCTGAGCGTAGTCAACACCCCTGCAACTTGAAGTATGACGAGTATAAAATAAAAGACAAAAAAGAGGATGTATGTACAAAACTATTTTAGTTCCGATTGATGTAACCGAAGATGCCTTGACGGACCTCGTTATCCCTCACGTTGAAGCCATCCAAAAATTAAACAATGCAAACGTTCATTTTCTTGCCGTTACAGCACCCATTTCAAACTATCTACGTTACGGTGGCACCATACTACCAGGCGACTTCCCTGATGATGAAAAACAAGCTGAGATCATCCTTAACGAGTTAAAAGAGAAAGTAAAACGCTTCTCACTCCCCGCTGATAAAATTCACGTGACCTCTTCAGTCGGTTCAGTTAAAGATGAAATTTTAGCTATTGCAGAAGAAATTAGCGCTGACATCATCTTAATTGGCTCTCGCCATCCAAGTATGTCGACCTATCTACTGGGATCAAATGCGGCTTCAGTCGTACGTTATGCCAAAACATCGGTTTTAGTGATCCGTTAATCCTCTACATATAATTTCATATGCAGCTAAGCAATAAGTTAATGCAATGATTAGAGCGTACATCAATATGTTATAGAGCATGAGTAAATATGCTATCTATGACTTTACGAAAGATACTGCAACTTAAACAGTCAGCGGCATAGCTAAAAATAGTCTCTTTAGCGGAATTATCAGTCATTTAACTTTTTGCGATCATCTTAAAACGAACAAATCGAGAGATAATAAATACACACAATTTATAAGACTATTACATAAGATTATAGGTTAGATTAGAGACTCATAAACATTTTCGTGGCTTTCACGCCCTGCTATCTAGCAGGGTTTTTTCTGACTTTTAGGTACTTTTTTCCTGAAGTTCCCATCATACTACCTCAAGTTGTCTATGTGCCTCCCTGTATACTAACAATGAAAAGCCCGCCAATTACTCAGGCGGGCTAACAACTACATTTAAAACCACTTATTGCTCTAGCGCGGACTTCATCACCTTTTGGAAATCTTCCCAAGAACAATAACCATTTTTATCAATTGGGCAATTTTTCATTTCTAAAGTGACGTGTTTTGGCGGTGTCTCTAATGAGAGATAGCTATTATTTCTTAGCTGATCTGCGGTTTGATACACATATTCCACCTTAACATAATCTTTTTTATCACTCTTATCATGCCAACGTTGGAACACTAATTTACCGCCAATTGGTGTGTGTTCATATTGTTCCGCTAATTGATAAGGTTTGAAATCCATAGCCGATAATAACGATGCAATATTCGAATCATGGCCTACTAACATAATAAACTTAGCTGTTTCACCTTTACTCGCGGAAGTAAAACCTTTATTGATATAATTTAATAAAGGGTGAGCGACATTCTTAGCAATTAATTTTGGCGTAAATAACGTTTCCTGATAGCCATTTTTTAACGTATTAAGCTTCTTCCACTTATCAGCGCTATTAACAAGTCCCCAAGCCACTTGATCCGCTGGAAAACCTTCATAGTACTGTAAATCAATGGCATCAACAGCAGAGTTCGCAATTTTAAGTGAGCCCACTACCCCTGGCTCTTTATCCGCTTCAATAATAAAACTGTTATCCTGTGATGAGAGCTCACATAACTTATCAGCCTTACATTTCTGTGAATCTTTAATATTGAGAACAGTATCTAACTCATCATAACCCGGTTTAAGATCAAGTCCTTTTAAATGCTCAGCCATTGCAGCAAGTGCTTTTTGCTTAAATTCAGGGCTATCATTAGTAATAATTGGGTTAAATACAGGATCCATCTTACCTATTTCAGGTTGATGATGAATTTTTACTGCACAGCCCGGAAATGCACCTGCGGTAAAGAATTGAGCGGTGGCAATCGTTCTTTGCAAACTATTAGTATAAACAAACAGATCTTCATTATCTGTTGGGCAAAGTTCATCAGAGACAAGTTTATTTTGATCAATCCACTCTCTGAAATAGTGTCCCATATACACTTCAAGTGCACCGCCTTTAGTCGTTAAATAGCCACTTTGCGCATCCCAAGCAGGCCACTTTTTATCTGTGACTTCAGTCAAAATACCTGTATTAACAATTGGTGTCCGTAAATTATGACGACTTAATAATAAGACTTGTTCGAGTTGCATATTTTCAGCATTATCTGTACTTGCCAGAACGGGTGCTATCGGTGCTGATAATGCGGCGGATAAACAAAATGTTAAAACCTTATATTTCATCGAGATACCCCTACCATTTTAATATTTTTACAGTTATTCAATATCAGCAACTCTCTGAGAAAAATAACCAATAGAGTCGATACAGTGATAAATATGTCATCCTCTTATCATGAAGTAACTGACTTTTTTTTCTGCGATTAATATCTCAAAAATAGACTTATCAATGTATTAACATCTAATATGCCTATTTATAAATGAGGTTATTGTTACGAAGTGAGCCTGCTATTGACATTAATTAGAGACGCTTTAAGATGTTTTTTTAATTAACAAAAGAATAAAATTACGTGAAAATCTTACCCGCAATACCCTCTCAGTATCATGAAATTATTGATGTTTGGGAATCATCAGTCAGAGCAACACACGACTTCTTGCCTGAAAAAATACTACAACAATTAAAAGTCGCTATCCTTGAACAATATTTGCCACATCTTACAGTCTATGTTGCTCTCAATAATAATCGCATCGATGGCTTTTTAGGTGTTGATGGCAATAAGCTTGAAATGTTATTTATATCTCAGGCTAATCGCGGCAAAGGAACAGGTAAACAATTACTGAATTTCGCCATTAAAGAACTAGGTATCACTGAAGTTGATGTGAATGAACAAAATCCTCAAGCAGTTGGTTTCTATCAATATATGGGGTTTAAACAATTCGCTCGCTCTGAAAAAGACGGTGAGGGTAATCCTTTTCCAATCCTACATCTAAGACTAAATCCATCAATAAAATGAGGAGCACCATGTCAATTATTGAATTAGAAACACCTCGCCTGCGATTACGGGGCTGGACAGAACAAGACAAGCCTGCTTTTTTTAAAATGAACAGCTCTACAGAGGTGATGCGCTATTTCCCTTCTGTATTAGATAAAGCGCAAAGCGATCACCTAATGTCACAAATAATGGCAAGGTTCGATTCGCAAGGTGGATGGGGTTTATGGGCTGTTGAATTAAAATTAACGGGTGAATTAATTGGATTTGTTGGGCTAAATATTCCTAGATATCTGTTTCCTTTCTCACCTTGTACTGAAATTGGCTGGCGATTGCGCGCCGAATATTGGCGTCAAGGCTATACAACCGAAGCCGCTCAAGTTGTGATCAAATTTGCCTTTGAACAGCTAAAACTGAAAGAATTAGTCGCTTTTACTGCTGTGTCCAATACCCCTTCAGAGGCTGTGATGAAAAAATTGGGGATGCATAAAGACGCAGAACATTTTAATCACCCAGCACTTCCGGAAGGTCATTGGCTGAGTGAACATGTGTTATATCGGCTACAGAATCCTGAAATAGAGAGCTAATGTAGCTCCCTAAAGGTATTTATCTTTGGTAGTCGATGGTCATTCAAATTAAAGCCATTTTAGATAACCTTATTGGCAGATATCAATCCAAACTCCTTTGGTGAGTTCTAATATACGCTGTGGTGAAATCCGCAACGCACTATTCACTGAGCCAGCTGCCGGCAATACTTCGCTATATTGTTGTAACGATACATCGCAATATACAGGTAATGCTTCTGGTAGCCCAAAAGGGCAAACCCCACCTACTGGATGACTCGTCAACTCAACGACTTCATCCGCTCTTAGCATCCTTGCTTTAGCCCCGAGAGCTTGCTTAACTTTTTGATTATCTAGCCTTGCTTTCCCAGCGCAAACCACCAGCACAACCTCATTTTTGACTTTTAAGGATAAGGTTTTCGCGATTTGATTTGGTTCAACATTATGGACAATCGCCGCCTGTTCAACTGTTGCAGTCACACCATCTGTTTCAAGAATTTCAATATCAGGGGCATGTTCGGCAATAAATTTTCTAACGGATTCAATACTCATCGTGATGCTCTTTCATTATGATTTGCAAGTAACTATTAGTTTTAGCTTACCTCCCGTCTTTTTTGTATTGAAAAAATTTCAAATAGCACCAAATCATCAAATTAAATAAAAAACCCCCAGTAATTGATTGTCCAACTATTGGGGGTCACTTCATTTTGACAGCAATGGCTTTATATCTCTCAGTTTAATTCCTAAGATTTATTCTTTTGCGTTTCAGCTTTTGCTTCTTTGGCTTCAACTTCACGGTACCAACGCGGGTGGTGTTTTTTCGCCCAACGGCGACTCACTTTTCCTTCGATCATGCCGTTAATAGAACCTTTTACCCAAAATGCCATATACATATGGATCAATATCGCATGGATTAAAATAATTGCAGCAGCAGCATGGATCAATAAACTCCAACGCACTAACCACATAGGGAATAGATGGGCAAAATAAGGACGCCAGATAATGATCCCTGTCGCCAACAGAACAAAAATCATGCTCATGATGCTCCAAAACATCATTTTTTGCCCTGCGTTGTATTTCCCCACATCAGCCACATGGTGTTCATTGCCTTTTAGTACTTCAACAATATTTTTAATCCAAGGTAGATCTTGCTTGTCTGGAATATTATGTTTAACAAAACGGAAAAACATAAACATCAAAACAACAAAGATCAGCACACCAAAAAATGGATGAAGAATACGCCCCATTTGCGGTGTACCAAAGGTTTCAGTCAACCATTTTAATGTCGGGAAGAATAACGCTATCCCTGACAAAGCTACTAAAAAGAAGCTGATGACCACTGTCCAGTGACATGCACGGTCAATGAATTTTGTCCGAACAATCATTTTGCTCTTTTTACTCATGATCGTCTTTCTCCTCTTCATCATCCACTTCTTTATTTGGCCCAATTCCTACATAGTGGAAAATTAGACCGGCAAAAGTGGCAATAAAGCCTACCACTGAAAGTGGCTTGAGAACCCCTTTCCAAAGGTTAATCGGTGTATCTATTTGAGGATCTTTTGGTAATCCATGATAGAGCTGAGGGTTGTCCGCATGTTGTAACACGTACATAACATGTGTGCCGCCAACGCCTTGTGGATCGTAGATCCCCGCATTACTAAAGCCTCGCTTCTGAAGCTTAGTGACGCGTTCATCTGCATACTCCAACATCTCTTGCTTAGTACCAAAATGAATGGCGCCTGTTGGGCAAGTTTTCACACACGCAGGCTCTTGCCCTACCGCGACTCTATCCACACATAAGGTGCATTTATACACTCGATTATCTTTCGGATTCAGCCGTGGAATATTAAATGGACAACCCGCAATGCAGTAGCCACAGCCAATACAATGTTCAGATTGGAAATCCACAATCCCATTGGCGTACTGAATAATGGCCCCCGCGGAAGGACAGGCTTTTAAGCATCCAGGATCACTACAATGCATACAGCCATCTTTGCGGATCAGCCATTCGAGCTTACCGTTTTCAGTGGTTTCACTAAATCGCATCACGGTCCATGATTTAGCACTCAAATCCATTGGGTTATCATAAACCCCAACACAATGACCTACTTCATCACGAATATCGTTCCACTCTGAACAAGCAACCTGACAGGCTTTGCAGCCAATACAGGATGTCACATCAATCAGTTTTGCAACTTCAAACTTGTCATCACGCACCTGTGGCGGAGGCGTAATACTGTTGGTCGCGGAACGTTTAATAATGTCTTGAGATTGCATTTGTTCCCTCCCTTACGCCTTCTCGATATTAACTAAAAACGCTTTATACTCAGGTGTTTGAGAGTTTGCGTCGCCGACTGATGGTGTTAACGTATTGGTAATAAAACCTTTTTGTGTTGCACCTTCAAAGCCCCAGTGGATCGGTAAGCCAACCGTTTCAATCGGTTTACCATCGACCATCAAGGTTTGTAGTCGTTGGGTCACCACGGCAACTGCTTTGATAAAGCCTCGTTTGCTGCTCACTTTAACTTTGTCACCGTTGGCTATTCCTTTTGCCTTCGCTAACGTCTCACTGATTTCCACAAATTGTTCAGGTTGCACAATCGCATTTAAACGCGCGTGCTTAGTCCATGTATGGAAATGCTCAGTTAAGCGATAGGTGGTGCCGACATAAGGGAACTGTTCGTGATTTCCAAGGCGTTGTTTGTCCTCCTCAAAAATCCGTGCCGCTGGGTTTGAAATCACATTAGGATGTAATGGATTGGTGCCCAGTGGTGTTTCAAAAGGCTCATAGTGCTCAGGGAACGGCCCTTCTGCCATTTTATCAATCGCAAATAAACGCCCTAGACCTTCTGGCTGCATAATAAATGGCGCTGTCCCGACTTCAGGCGCAGAGGTATTAAAATCAGGAATATCATTACCGACCCATTTTTTACCATTCCATTCAATTAAGGTGCGTTTTTTATCCCACGGTCTACCTTGAGTATCACAAGATGCACGGTTATAAATGACACGTCGGTTTAGCGGCCATGCCCATGCCCAACCTAATGTATTACCGATGCCTGATGGATCGCTGTTATCACGATTTGCCATCTGGTTGCCTTTTTCTGTCCAACTGCCGGTATAGATCCAGCAAGACGAAGCCGTAGAGCCGTCATCGCGTAATAGCGCAAATGAACTGAGTAATTCACCTTTTTTGGCTTGCAAGTTGCCATCAGCATCATACAAATCGACCAATGCAACACCATTGTTCTCTTTCGCGACTTCTTCTGATTCAGGGTGGAATTGGCGTTTGTAGTTCCAACGCATTTGCATTAATGGATCACGGCCTTTGCCCCCCTCTTGCTCATACAGCTCACGAATTTTGTATAAAATACCTGTGAGTATTTGCCCATCATTACGTGCTTCTCCGGGTGCATCCGCAGCTTGCCAGTGCCACTGTAACCAACGGCCTGAGTTAGCGATCGAACCATCTTCTTCAGCAAAACACGTCGATGGCAAACGGAAAACTTCAGTTTGAATAGCAGCAGGATCTACATCATTCATTTCACCGTGGTTTTGCCAGAAGTTTGCGGTCTCGGTTACCAACGGATCAACAACCACTAGGTATTTCAGTTTACTTAAACAACTGACAACTTTGTTTTTATCAGGGAATGAAGCAACTGGGTTAAATCCTTGACAAATATAGCCATTGACTTGATCTTTACTCATCATGTCAAAGTACTTCATCACGTCATAAGCCTGATCCCACTTAGGTAACCAGTCATAACCCCATTGGTTATCTTTTTGAGCCGCATCACCGTAGAAAGACTTCATCAAGCTGACAAAGAATTTTGGATAATTGCTCCAATAGTTAACTTGATTAGGTAACGTCGCTTTCGGTGTGTTTGCTGCCAAATAGCTGTCGACAGAAGTCAATTTTTCAGAAGGCAAGGTTAAATAACCCGGCAAGCTGGTGGATAACAGACCTAAATCGGTTAAACCTTGAATATTTGAGTGACCACGTAATGCGTTAACGCCTCCGCCCGCCATGCCCATATTACCTAACAATAATTGGATCATTGCCATAGTACGGATGTTTTGAGCACCAACAGTATGTTGCGTCCAGCCTAATGCATACAAGAAAGTGGTCGTTCTATCTGCTGTACTGGTTGATGCCAAAATCTCACAGACATTTAAAAAGTCATCTTTTGGCGTACCACAGATTTGCTCTACAATTTCAGGTGTATAACGCGAAACGTGTTGTTTGAGTAAGTTCCAAACACAGCGAGGATGTTGCAAGCTATCATCACGTAATGCATAACCGTTTTCATCAAATTGATAGTTCCAAGTCGTTTTATCATAAGCGCGTTTTTCTGCGTTATAACCACTAAATAAACCATCATCAAAGCTGAAATCATCCCTAACCAACAATGCTGCGTTAGTATAGTGTTGAACATACTCGGCATTGATTTTGTTGTTTTCAATCAGGTACAGCAAAACGCCTGACAAGAAGGTGATGTCAGTACCAGAACGAATAGGAACATAATGATCAGCAACTGATGCCGTGCGCGTAAAGCGTGGATCGATCACAATTAAGGTTGCGTCATTATTGTTTTTCGCTTCTATCGCCCAGCGGAACCCAACAGGGTGTGCTTCCGCAGCGTTTCCGCCCATGACAATAATCACATCGGCATTTTTAATATCAACCCAGTGGTTGGTCATCGCACCGCGACCAAATGTTGGAGCAAGACTTGCTACCGTTGGTCCGTGTCAGACACGCGCTTGGTTATCAACTGCCAGCATCCCCAGTGATCTAGCGAATTTCTGGGTTAGCATACCGGTTTCATTGCTCGCCGCTGATGCACACAGCATCCCTGTGGAGAGCCAACGATTGACCGTGGTTCCTTGATCGTTTGTTTCAATAAAGTTGGCATCGCGGTCATCTTTCATCAATCTAGCGATGCGAGTAAATGCGTCATCCCAACTGATACGCTGCCATTTATCAGAGCCCGGTGCGCGATATTCAGGATAGCGTAAACGGTTTTCACTATGGATATAGTCAAGTAAACCAGCGCCTTTCGGACACAGTGCACCTCGGTTGACTGGGTGATCAGGATCACCCTCAACATGGAAGATAGCCGATTTAGCATTCATGGCACCATCGCCCATGCTATAAATTAATAATCCACATCCTACAGAACAGTAAGTACAAGTATTACGAGTCTCTTTAGACCGAAGTAATTTATATTCACGTACATTGGCCATTGCCGTTGCAGGCATAAAACCTAACGCAGCTACAGTAGTACCTGCCATCCCGCCGGCACAGATTTTAAAAAACTTTCTGCGACTGACGTTCATTGCTTCCCTCTTTATATTTGTTTTATATACTCTAAATAATTCGAGGTGCAGATAAGCGACAAGCAAAGATAGATGGGAAATAAAATAAATAATGAAACCCACCTAGCGGAGCGTCGTCAAAACCCTGCAATTAGAAGTATAACGAGTATAAATCGGTCGCAGAATATCAGCGCATGATAATAATATATTGCCTAAAATCAATGAATGTGAAAATAAATAGTAAATTAATATTATTTGAGTAGTTAATTTTCTTTTTAAAATACCACCAACTAGGTAATATTTCTCATTATTGATACAGATCAATCCACCATAAATTTATAAAACACAAAATAGGAATTAAAATCAAAAAATAGAATTTAGCTTAATTTATAAATAATCATTCCTAAGCTTAACTAAAAAGAAATAATAATATTATAATTATATTTTATACGTATATTAAATAATTTGAGATAAGGCTGAGCGATAAACATTTATAGTACTGTGCATATATAAGTATGTCGTCAGCCGCAAACAATCCCTACCACCATAAAAAATTATAAATTCATAGTGTTAGCTACTTCCAACCACTAATAATAATACCTGCGCCAATAAATACTACGATGGCACCGAGCCAATCGGTTGTGGTTAATGATACGCCATCAACAACACGTAGCCATATCAATGCCGTTGCGATATAAATTCCACCATAAGTTGCATAAATACGGCCGCTTGCCTCTGGGTGCAATGTCAGCAACCAAACAAATATGATTAAACATAATGCAGCGGGCAATAATAACCATATTCCTCCCTGCTTTTTCATCCATAAGTAAGGGAAATAACATCCCGCTATTTCAGCCAATGCAGTTAAGAAAAATAAACCAATAATCTTTAATGACATAAATTTACCCTCTATCAAATTACTGTGTTTTATCTTGCCGAATTATTGGTTTTTAATAACTCAATCAATTCCTGTGCGCCCCGTTTTAATACCTGACCTTTTAAACAGGTAATATGAATGGGAAGTTCCAAACCATTTGGGGTATTTTTAAACTCCAGCTGTTTTAGCGCACCAGACTGAAGTTGATCTTTGATTAAAGAAATGGGTAAATTTCCCCACCCCATACCTGCTTTCACTAAACCTAGAGCCATAGTAAAGCTTCCCACCCGCCAAAAATTTGTTGCAACCACCGACCGAATGTCACTTAATTGACGCTGAAAACTGCTGATCACAATTTGCCGTGTTTGCACTAAATCTTCGATAAACAAGCCTGTTTTGTGAGCAATTGATGGGTGATCGGCACTAATAGTTGCAACTAAAGACTCATAACCAATGCAATAAAACTGCTCCTGTGAATTCACCGATAACCCACCAAACGCCATCGCTAATTGAATTTTGTGCTCATACAGCAGGGGGAAAATATCATCTTGTGCCGCAGTGATTAATTCCACATGCATTAAAGGGTAGCGCTGGCTAATTATTTTTAGTGCTTCAAACAGCATATTTGGGTTTATCCCTTCGGCAACACCAATGGTTAATGTGCTTTCAACACCTTCAGTTAATTCACGAGAAAAAATATTTAACTGCCACAAATTATCCACAATATTGCGAGCGTAAGGCACTAAAGCGAGTGCTTTCTCCGTGGGTTTTGGCTCACGTGTATGCCTTTCAAATAGTAAAAAACCTAACTCCGCTTCTAAATTAGCAATGGCCATACTTACCGCTGAAGGCACTTTATGCAGCGATCGCGCTGCTGCTGAAAATGAACCTTTTTCTATGACCGTTAAAAATATACTTAAATTTTCACTATTAAATGGCATCGTTAACCTTTCAATAATTCTGATAGTAGTTAACTTTTATTATCACTAATCTTGACTTAACTTACCAGCTCTCACAGCACAGAATAATGGATATAAAATGCAAGGTATCAAACGTAAAGTGGTTTTTATTACCGCCTATGAAGTCATTGGCTGGGTTATTTCATCATTAGCACTGGCATTTCTTTCGGGGAATTCAGCGGGCACTACAGGCCCCTTAGCTTTGGTGATTACTACCATTGCCGTTAGTTGGAATTTTATTTTCAATGTTGCTTTTGAATATTGGGAATCGAAACAAAAATCAAGAATTCGAACATTTCGCCGTCGATTTGTTCATGCGATTTTATTTCAATTAACTTTAGTGATCTTTTTGATCCCTTTAATTGCATGGTGGCTATCAATTAGCTTGCTACAAGCACTCATACTCGATTTTGCGCTAATTATTTTTATTCCTATTTATACTTTCTTTTTTAACTGGGCATTCGACAAAATATTTGGGCTCCCTACATCAGCTTTACCACAACAAGAGCATAGCCATTAATAGGCCAATTCAATAGCCATCCGAATAAGGATGGCTATGACCTAATTTACCACTGGTCTCCGCCGCGGAAATCGCAATACAATGAAGCGGTGAAATCAATACTCTCATTCGCTGACCACCCCATCACACCGCCCTCTTCTTCAATGGAGCGCATATATTGTCTCTGTTTTAGCTCAAATAAGCTGCCTTTCCACACCTTCCAACCCACAGAAGAATAAAGTTGCTGCCCTTCTTCTGAAGCTGATAACAACCCTAGCTGGTAACATGAACTAATGATCTCGTTGGTGTGTTGCATCAAATGAGTACCAATTCCTTGGCGACGATAAGTTTGCTCAACCACCATCGCTTCAACGTAACCCACTGACATGGGTTCATTATTCATGGCCATATTTCTCTGTATAATAGCAACATGACCAATCATTTTTTGTTGGTCATAGGCAATAACATGCATACCACCTAATGTATGTTGAAAGTCATCGTCGCTAAAATCATTATCAAAGCCTTCTACTAGTAAACTAAATAGCATTTCTTTTTCACTGGATGTTAATTGAGAGGTATGCAAAAAACGGTATTTTATAGTCATAACTTACCTATGAGGAGTGGAGAGAAAGACAGTGATTATAAAAGTTTTCACTTATCGTCAATGAAAAAGAAATGCCTTGATAATATCTACAGTGAATTGGCCAGCGTTGATTAATACCGCCTTACCATGGACACACATTTACCCGAAATATTTAATTTCAGCGAGTTATTCGATGGGCAATGGGTTCATATTAACCTCAATCACCCCATTCCCTGAAAGCGATAAGCGTATTTAAGGTTAATATAAACGATGACACTGAATAAAAAGTTATACTCGTCATCCTGTAAGTTGCAGGGCTTTTGTTAAGGTATAAGTGACTACACTCAGCTAGCCGAGTCACATAGTCTATCTATACCCCCCTCCGACTATCTTCGCTTGTCGCCTACCTGCAACTCGAATTATTTAGAGTATAAGTTAAAAACTGTACTCTTTATAAAGCATGTTCTGGTGATATTGCTGTCAATTTCCCGCGCACAATCACTTTAGCAGGCTTAGCCGTATCATCAGATGCTCTTCTCACCGCCATATTGATCACTTGCCAAGCAATTTCTTGTAAGTCGTGAGAAATACAAGGGAAATTAAAACCATATATTGATGAATAAGACACTTCATCAATGCTAAATAAAGCCACATCATCACGTAGTGAAATTTGATGCTTTATACAAGCCTTGATAATCCCTAAAGAGATTTGGTTATTACAACCAACAAAATAATCGGGGGCTTTATGATGTTGCAGATAATTATCTGTTACCTTATAGGCTTCGTCCATCAGGAAGTCGGCATATAAAATATCAACTTTATCGACACTGCCTTGCAGTGCTGCATTTAAACCTGTTACTCGGTCTCTAGCAACATTCGAATCTTCAGGACCTGAAACGATCACGACTTTTTTTGCGCCTTGCGATTGCAAAAAGCGCCCTGCTTGCAAACCACAATCTAAATTATCAATATAAACGCCACTACATTGCTTAATGTCCACTTCCCTATCCACTAAAATAACTGGGATATTTAATAATTCTAGTTGCCTAAAATAAGCGGGCTTATAAAAGCGATCAGATGAAACAACAGACAAAATAATGGCGTCCACGTTATACCCGATCAGTTTTTCAATGATACGTGCTTCATTTTCTTTTGATTCATAAGAATCAAAAACCAACGTGTCATAACCTACATGATAAGCTTCTTGCGTCATCAATTTCGCCAATCCACCAAAAAATGGGTTTCCCATATCAGGGGTAACGATACCGATAGTCTTTGATGATTTAGCACGTAGGCTACGTGCCACTGTATTTACCACATAGCCTATTTTATCTGCTGCTTCTAAAATCCTTTTTAAGGTTTCGGGATGAACTTTGTCTGGCTGTGAAAAAGCACGGGATGCAGTAATTTTACTGACATTTGCAAGTGCCGCAACATTTTCAAGTGTCACCTTCTGTGACTTATGATCGGCCAATTTCATCTCCTCATTAAACTAAGTATCATTTTATACCATTATAGTATCATTTAATCGTTTCAGTCATGCAAAATCCGTTCAATAACTCAAACACCTTCCAAGCGCCGCACGCGAGGATCAGTAAAAATATCTAATTCGTCACGACTTTCGCTGGAAAACTCAGAAACAACCGCCCCCATACTACCGGCCTTAAACCAATGTAATGTATTAGGTTTTATCGTATACTGATCGCCTGCTTTTAATAAAATAAAGCGATCACATTGATACCATTGCTCATCCCCTTCAGGCTTAGCACAAATAGGTTCACCTGAATCATTTTGATTTAATCTGAGTGTTGGGTCATCGACAAAAAGATATACTTCCCCCCAACGACAACGAAACGTTTCTTGCTTACCTATTGAATCATCAAAAGGAGGGTGTCGATGCTCAGGACAGACTTGATTAGGAAATAGCACCAGCTCTTTCGCACAATAACGTTCATTATTACAATAAGTTAGCAACTGCAACCCAGAACGTGGATAATCAGGTAAACCAAAACTGGCAATTTCAATCCGCGCTTTTTCTTCTTCAGTGATAGTTATGTGTGCCTGTTGTAAAAAGTTTATCACTTGTTGGCGGTAATTATCTTTATTCATGCTGCGACTCTCCTTAATGATACCGATAACATTATAACGGTATTCAAATCACAAAAAATGTGATCAACCAGCCCATTTTTCCGCTTATCGTTACAAAAAAGCTACTCATTTAATGAAACTATAACCTACATCACATAAAAATAATAAAATTCGATCTAATATCCGCATCATTAAAATGATATCGATACCATAAAAATGAGATAGAGGTGATCATGAAAGCATTAGTACTCGAAAAAGCAGGAAAAATTTCTATTCAAGATTGGCAAAGTCCTGAAATCCTTGGAGAGGATGATGTCGAAATTAAAATTCATACTGTTGGAATTTGTGGTAGCGATGTTCACTACTACCAACATGGTCGTATCGGCCCCTTCGTGGTCGAAAAACCCATGATCCTCGGTCATGAAGCCTCTGGGGTCATTACTGCCGTCGGTAAAAATGTCTCGCATTTAAAAGTTGGCGATCGCGTGTGTATGGAGCCAGGGATCCCAAATCTACAATCTACACAGTCTCGTGCGGGTCTCTATAACTTAGATCCTGCGGTACGTTTCTGGGCAACACCACCCGTTGATGGCTGTTTACGGGAAAGTGTTATCCACCCTGCTGCATTCACCTTTAAGTTACCTGAAAATGTCAGTTTTGCAGAAGGTGCGATGGTGGAACCTCTGGCTATTGGTATGCAGGCTGCAACTAAAGCCGAAATCAAACCGGGTGATATTGCCTTAGTGATTGGTGCAGGAACTATTGGCATTATTACGGCATTGTCTGCGCTGGCAGGCGGCTGCTCTGATGTCATTATCTGTGATTTGTTTGATAAAAAATTAGAAGTTGCTAAACAATATCCAGGGCTACACGCGATCAACAGTAAAGATACACAAGCCATCGCAGATAAAGTCAGTGAATTAACTGAAGGTAATGGCGTAAATGTACTATTTGAGTGCAGTGGTGCTAAAGCCGTTATTGCCAATATCACGGAACATATGGCTCCCGGTGCTATTGCCGTTTTAGTCGGTATGCCAATTGACCCAGCACCACTGGATATCGTTTCCGCACAAGCGAAAGAAATCACCTTTAAAACCATTTTCCGCTACGCAAACATGTACCCTCGCACTATTCGCTTGCTCAGTTCAGGCAAACTGAATGTAAAACCACTCTTATCAGCAACCTATAAATTTAAAGATAGCGTTGAAGCCTATGAGCGTGCTGCTGAAGGCCGCCCAACCGATATTAAAATTGTGCTGGAAATGGAGTAATCAATGACACTGTATGCTGGGATCGATTGCGGTACACAAAGTACCAAAGTCGTTATCGTTGATAGCGAAAGCGCACAAATTTTGGGCGAAGGCTTTGCGTCACACCCGCTGATTAGTGAAGCATCTGGGCGCCGTGAACAGCATGCTTCTTGGTGGACGGATGCCTTAGAAAGTGCATTTTGCCAAGCCATCAATAATGCTGAAATCGATGGTAAGCAGATTGCCGCGATTTCAGTATCAGGCCAACAACACGGTTTTGTGCCGCTTGATCAACAAGGACACGTTATTGCGCCAGTGAAATTGTGGTGTGACACAGAAACAGCCGTAGAAAATCAAATGATTATTGATGCGTTAGGGGGAACACAAGGTGCTCTCGCTCAGCTGGGGCTAATGCCTCAAACGGGTTACACCATTTCTAAAATTTTATGGTTAAAAACGCATCACCCTGAATTGTGGGAGCAGCTAGATACCGTACTGTTACCACATGATTACCTTAACTTTTGGTTAACAGGTGTACGTGTTGCTGAATATGGTGATGCATCTGGCACTGGCCTATTAAACATTCGTTCTCGTGAATGGGATTTACATACCATCAATTTAATTGATGATTCAGGTCGCTTACAACACGCACTACCGCGATTAGTCACGGCAGAAACCTGTATTGGTACGGTATTACCTGATATTGCGGATAGACTTGGCATTTCTCATCAAACCAAAGTCGCTTCAGGTGGCGGTGACAATATGATGGCGGCTATTGGCACGGGGAATATAAAGCCCGGTATTATCACCATGAGTTTAGGCACATCAGGGACATTATTTACTTATTCAGATACGCCAATTATTGCTGATTCTGAAATGATTGCAGGCTTCTGCTCATCAACCAATGGTTGGTTACCGTTGATTTGCACGATGAATGTCACCTCAGCGACGACGACGATTCAAAACTTTTTGAATCTGGATCTGAATGGCTTTAATCATGCGTTAGAACAAACCGCTCCCGGTGCCAATGGATTGAAAATACTGCCATTTTTTAATGGTGAACGTGTTCCTCAACTCCCTCAAGCGAAAGCCAGTATCCATAATATTGATAGTAATAATTTAAATGCACATAACCTCAGCCTTGCAGTGGTTGAAAGTGCCACTTATGGCTTACGTTTTGGTATTGATTTATTCCGTAAGCAAGGCATCCAAGCCAATGAAATTCGCTTAACTGGTGGTGGAGCCAGAAGTGCCAAATGGCGTCAAATTGTTGCCAATATCATGAATTCTCCGGTTATTTGTGTCACTAACAGTGAAGCCGCTGCACTTGGCGCTGCAATACAAGCCATCTGGTGTGACACGCTAACGGAACAAGATGATAAAACAGAATTACTAGCACAAATTTGCCAACGATTTGTTCATCTTGATGAAAGCACATTAGTCAAACCTGATCATACTCATGTTTCATCCTACGAGGCGCTGTACCAAGATTATCTTTCCTTACTACAAACTGAATATCCAGAGGTGGCCATATGACAAACTCAGTGGACATTCAGGCAGATGAACTTCTTCATATTACCGGGGTTAAAAAATCATTTGGGCCAGTTGTCGCTCTCAAAAATGCACAATTTAGTCTTAAAAAAGGCTCTATTCACGCATTATGTGGTGGTAATGGCGCAGGTAAATCAACCTTTTTAAGTATCCTAATGGGGTTCATTCAGCCTGATTCAGGTGACATCATTGTTAAAGGCCAACATTGCCATTTTCAACAGCCTAAAGATGCGCTCAATGCTGGTATAGCTATCGTTCAACAAGAGCTTAGTTCTATCCCTGATCTGACTATTGCTGAAAATATTTGGTTAGGTCGTGAGCCTAAAAAATTAGGGTTTGTTGATTTTAAAAAGATGAATCAACTCACCGCTGATTTAATGGCCGATTTACATTTTGATTTATCACCGACAGAGAAAGTCCGTAATCTCAGCGTTGCCGAGCAACAATTGGTGGAAATCGCTAAAGCACTTTCTCATGCTGATGCAGATATTATTATTATGGACGAGCCAACGTCTGCCATTGGTGAAGAAGATGCACAAAAGATTTTCGATGTGATCACGCATTTAGCGCAAAAAGGTAAAGGGATCATCTACGTCTCTCATCGCTTATCTGAAATATTTCAAATCGCTGATACTTTTTCCATTTTCCGCGATGGGACTTTTATTACTGAAGGTGCCATTGCTGATATCACGCGTGAACAGCTCATTGAGCACATTATTGGCGGTGAGTTTAAGGATGAATTCGCCAAATTTAATCAACCAACCAATGAAACGCTGTTAACTGTCGAACAAGTGAGTTGGCTGGATAAAATAAAACAGATCAATCTAACCCTTAAAAAAGGCGAGATATTAGGTATTTATGGATTAGTTGGCTCTGGTCGCAGTGAGTTCCTTGACCTCATTTTTGGTATTGAACATGCCACGACTGGAACCATAAAAATCAATGATACTCAATTAGGCAAACATTCACCTCAAGATGCTATCAAAGCCGGTATTGCTTATGTGACGGAAGACCGCAAAGAAACAGGACTCATGTTAGGTCGTTCGATTAGTGAAAATATTAATATCGCTTCATTTTCAGCCATCAGCAAAGCCAGTTTTATCAACGAAAAGAAAGAGCAAGCTCGCTCCATCGATATGATCGAACTGTTTAATATTAAAACTCCTGATGCTGAACAGCTTGCAGGAAATCTCAGTGGCGGAAATCAGCAGAAAGTCGTCCTTGGTCGCTGGGCGTTGCTTGATCCTGAAGTGATGTTATTGGATGAACCGACACGAGGCATTGATGTCGGAGCCAAAAAAGAAATTTATCGCTTTATGTCTGAATTTGCCTTGAAAGGTAAAGGGATCATCATGGTTTCTTCCGAGCTATCCGAAATAATTGGCATGAGCGACCGAATAATTGTTTTCCGTAACGGTGAACTTGCCGGTGAGCTATCCGCAGCTGAAGCCACCCAAACAGAATTAATGAAGCTTGCTGTTTAATTTATCGACATCGTTTTTACTAAAAGAATTAAGAGAAAAACAATGACTACTACTTACTCTACACCAACACCGGGGATGTCTTTACTCGCCCGCAACAAGAAAAACATGCATAAGTATGGAATTATCATGGCTTTCTTTGTGCTTTGCCTTATCGTCGCAGTCATTGGCGAAGTACAAGTTGCTCGTGGAGAATGGACCAACAACTATTTTCTTAGCCAAGACAATATGATGATTGTGTTACGCCAAATTTCTATTAACGGTATATTGGCGATTGGCATGACCTTTGTGATTATCACCGCTGGGGTCGACCTATCTGTCGGTTCTGTTCTTGCTCTTAGTGGTATTGTTGCTGCGCGTTTCGCCACAACCAACGCAGGGCTTTCCATCGGTGATACTGCTAATGCGGTTATGGTGCCGATGATCATCGCATTAGGCATTGGCATCATATGTGGCCTGATCAACGGCACTATCTTAGCTAAATTTAACCTTCAACCCTTTATCGTTACCATGGGGATGCTATCTGCGGCACGTGGTTTAACACTGTTAACCACCGACGGTAACCCTGTTTCGCAACTGAATAGCGATTTTAGATGGCTAGGTAATGGCTATATTTTTGATATCCCAGTCCCTGTTGTCTTGCTGATTGTTATCTTCGCTCTCGCTTGGATCCTGCTGAATAAGACCACTTTTGGCCGCTATGTTTATGCTGTGGGAGGTAACCCCAAAAGTGCTAGAACATCTGGGATCAGCGTGATCAAAGTCAAAGTATTAGTTTATACACTCTGTGGTGCGCTAGCAGGGATCGCTGGTTTGATCTTAACCGCCAGAACTGGCTCTGCACAAACGAGTGCTGGTGGCGCGTATGAATTAGATGCTATCGCCGCTGTCGTCATCGGTGGAACCAGTATGTCTGGCGGCGTCGGCACCTTAGTCGGTACTTTCTTCGGCGTATTAATTATTGGTGTTATGAACAATGGTTTGGATTTATTAGGTGTTCCATCCTATTACCAACAAATTATTAAAGGTGCATTAATCGTCATCGCTGTACTGCTCGACCCTTCACGTAAACAAAGACGTGATTAATTAAAACAACACTGAACCCTCACTGTGAAAGGTATAATAATGAAAAAAATGACTAAAATTGCAACTCTTACCACTGCATTGTTGATGAGTAACATGGCGCTCGCAGCTAAAGAAGAGCCTGTAAAAATTGCCATTTTGATGTATGGCATGAAGGCTGAATTCGTCCAGTTAATGGAGAAAGCGGCAAAAGAGCATCCTGCGGTTAAAGACGGCGAAGCCATCATTACCGTTTACGATGGCCGTTATGATCCAATGGTACAAAATAACCAAGCTGAAACAGCAATTCAAACTAAAACAGATGCGATCATTATCAACCCAATGGATTATGAGGCCAATATTGATGTGGTCACCATGGCAAATGAAGCCAAAATTCCTGTAATTGTCACTAACGCCCGCCTAAATACCGACAAAATGACCGCTGAAGTTGTCTCTGATGACGTTCTAGGTGGCTACATGGAAGCTAAAGCAGTGCTGGAAAAAATGAACTGTGAAGGCAATGTAGTGATCATCGAAGGCCCTAAAGGGGGAAGCGGTGAAATCCAACGTGGTGAAGGTAACGATAAAGCCATTGCCGAATGTGGCCCAGGAAAAATCAAAGTATTAGAACGCAAAACCGCAAACTGGTCACGGGCAGAAGCGATGCCACTGATGGAAAACTGGCTACAAAAACACCGTGGAAAAATTAACGGTGTTATTGCACAAAATGACGAAATGGCCTTAGGTGCTATCGAAGCTATTAAAGGTGCGGGCCTTGAAGTAAACAGCTTTGCCATTGCTGGTGTTGATGGCGTTTCTGATGCGATTTTTGCGGTTCAGGACGGTGAAATGGTGTCCATTCTGCAAGATGCTAATGCACAAATGCAAGGCTCTATCGATATCGCAATGAAATCAGTAAAAGGCGATAGCTATCAGCCAAAATCAGCGATTTGGAAACAATATGCAGATCAACTGCAATGGAATGATGGTAAAGATCAGCGCTACCAAATTCCTTGGACAGTCGTAACCAAAGAGAATGCTCAACAGCTATTAGACGCACGTAAATAAGCCGTTATCATATCTCATTGATACACAATATCGCCGCCTGATTTTAAGGCGGTGATATTCATCAGTATAGCCACTATTTCTCTAATGCTTTTGTATCTGCACATATCAACGGAAAATCATTCACTGAACTTTCAAGTGCTCGCTTGGTGAGACTTTCAAGTGAATGGAATAGTTGCTCAGCCTGCTCCTCCGATAAATCGGCGGCTAAATAATCATTCCATTTATCTAACTTATGGTTTAATTCGCTGACAATGGTTGCGCCAAGCTCCGTTAGAGAAACATGGTACGCACGCTTATCTATCTGACTATTCGTTTTCTCAACCCACTTTTTTTCAATAAATTTCCCTACACCTCGCGTCGTGACGGATTTATCCACTACCATTGCTTTAGAAATTTGCTCCAAAGTCAAAGCATCATTTTGATGGATATGTAAAATCATCAAACATTCAATCGCATTAATTCCATATGGCTCGCCCATCCATTTCATATAATGATGAGCGGCTCGACTTATCACGCCAAATACTCGGGCTTGTTCTGTACGCATAACACCTCTTTAGTTGATTTTATCAACCAATTAGTCGATAATCAGCTGGCATTTGGTTGATTTTATCAACTAACAACCCATTTAACACCCCGAAAATTACCCATATTTTATGTCACTAAATACAACTTTACTGCACCGCTTAGGATTTAACGCAGCGCGCTTTCGTTTTGCCGTCATTACCGCATGTGCCTCTATTGCGGCACTTTTTATCGCTCAATATTTAGAATTGATTCATCCACAATGGGCAGCGATGACGGTTTGGGCATCTGCGCAACCTTGGCGTGAAAATTTATTAGAAAAAAGTTGGTGGCGCTTTGCAGGTACTGTCAGTGGTGTCCTTGCAGGGGTGATTTTGCTTCATTTAAATTTAATTCACCCTTTATTATTTATTCTTGGCCTTGCCATTTGGTTAGGTGGATGTAGTGGTATAGGTCAACTGCAAAAAGGCTTTGTTGCTTATGGCACATTACTTGCCGGTTATTCAGCGGTCATGGTCAGTATGCTCAGTATCCATGATACCAATAACCTCTTTGCTGTCGCATGGGATAGGCTTTGGACTATTCTTGTTGGCGTACTTTCAGCGGTTGTTTTTAACTTTTTATTTACGCCTAAACGTCAACAAGAACCCATCATTGCTCTTAGAGATCAAATAAATACTCAGTTTTACCAAATCCTTCATGACGTACTCGAATTGAAAAAACCAGTGAAAAAACAGGTTATCGAGCAACTGTGGCAACTTATGACAAGTTACGAAGAGATGTTAGAAGCGAACCGAATTGGTTGGCGTTACCACCGTAAACAAGTCGCTAAAGCACGTCAAAAATTGATTTCACAAAGCCAAATACTACTGCACTTAGATAATTATCTAACGATTGCACCTTTTTACTTTCCACCCCAAGAACCTACAAACACACAGTGGAAGCAAATACTCTCTCTTTGCCCCAATGGCCTCCTAAAAACCTTATTGATCCCGCTTTACTATGTAACGCAAGAGAAATCCATCAAACGAATAAAGAAAATTGATAAATTAAAACTCCATCAAGATAGAATTTCTGCATGGCACACTGTTTTTCGTTCATTTGTTACCATTGGCGTAATAGGACTTTTATGGTTATGGACGCAATGGCAAGCCTTGGCCTATCTCACTCTCGGTCTATCGGTCATGCTAGCTTTGTTTGCTTCATTAGATTACCCCGCAAAATTTATGAAAAATATCTTTACGGGGCAATTTCTTGGAGCCATTACCGCATTAATTTGTACGTGGCTTTTATGGCCTTTTGCTTCTTCTTCATGGCAAATGACCTTTCTCATCATCCCTGTAATAATCAGTGGTGTGATTATTTTTTCCCATAATAAGCTGATCCTCATCGCCTTTGATTACATTATGGTTTCACTCATTTTGCTGCAACCTACTTATCCCTACTCGCTATCATTTGCACAAAGTATAGGCAACGCGATCGCGATTGTTTCTGGCCCATTAGTCGCAATGGTTGCTTTTGCATGGATTTATCCCACCAGCCCTAAAAAACGTTATCGACAATTATTGTATCTTGCAGAGCAACAATTCCAACAAGGTATCAATAGATTAATTCAGGGAAATAAAGCCTCAACCACCCAGTTTATGCATCGACTATTTAGTGGATTATTGCTGGCACGCAAAAATGAACAACATCCTGAGCCGACATTAGCGTTTTTTACAACACGGCACGGAATTTGGCTAAATTTACTGATATTACATAAGCGATATTCGTATCATGAATCGAAAAAAAGAGCACTCCATGCACTTGAAAGGCGTATTCAACAAGGCAGGCTTGAGCCATTAAAAATTGCGGCTATTTTTAAAAAGCTAAAACGAAATGAGATAAGAAACAACGAACTTACTCAATTAGAAGTGCATTTAAAAAAACTGTTGGATGAAAAAATGCCTTAGTATTAATCAATAAATAACACCTTATATTTATTCAATAGATTTACTCATTGTGAGGAACAATGTTATTCTTTGGCAGCGGCTTCAAAAATAGAATAAGTATCAGTGCAATAATAACAATAATAAACGTCAAACTGAATCCATTAATAAAGGAACCGACGTAGGCTTCCCGATTTATCAGCGATAAAAGCGTCAAACTTGTGTCTTCAGAAAGTAACTTTTGCTCACCGGTTTGGATAAATGCTCTTTTGGCGTCAAAATGTTCATCAAAAGAAATGCGTAAATAGGTATTCATTAATGCCCCTGAAATAGCTGGCATTAATACCCTTGCGATAGAAACATAAGCGCCCAAATGCAAGGCAAATTGAGGTTGCATATTGACAACAAATGACGCAATTAAACCGATTAAAACTAAACACTCACCTATCGATTGTATCACCATCAAAGGAATAAACTCATGCACTCGCCATTGATAATCAACTTGCATACCTAAAATACAGCTGCATCCTATGAGTGCAACACCTACTGTCATCAATAACCGAGCATCAATTCGTTTAGCCAGCCACACAGCTATAGGACTGAAGAGTAGATATACAATAAATGCAATATTAGTGACCTCGCCAATTTGCTGTGGTTTTAATTCCCCAATAGAAGATAAAAATGAAGGAACAAATAACGAATTCGCTAGCATTAAAAAACCATATAAACACGAAATTATAAAACAAAGACATAGATTGCGATTTGCCAGCCAATGAGGCTGAGCAAAAGTTTTATCGAAAAATAATGCTCTACAAATAAAAATACCGAATAAAATAACACTACTAATTAAACATGAAATAATAAACCCAGAGTTCTCCCACCCCAACATTTCACCTTGAACAACAGCGACATATAATAAAACTAAACTTAAGCTTTTCAGCGCCATACCGCCCCAATCGGTTTCAGATAGTAGCGCATAATTAACTTTACTTAACGGTATACCTTTCCAAGCAAAAATAAATATCAATACAGCGAAAAAAGCACATACCCAATATAGCCATTGCCAGCTAAATGTATCAACAAGAGTGCCGGAAATTCCAACTCCGGCATCCATCCCCAAAGAAACCCTTAAGCTGTATGCCGCCATAACAATTAACCAAACACTAGGTTGTAAGCTTCTTAAAGCTAATGAAATGGTCATCGGAAGGTAGACCCCTAAACATAAGCCTAAAATAAAATGGATCACAATTAATACTTCAAAGCCATAATACCCACCTAAAAGAGGTGTACTTAAAAAAATACCCAATAAAATGGCACTCGTAGACATTAGAATTTTTTCAGCACCTAAAGTGACCATAAACCAAGGCGTTAATGTCATACTAATTAGCTGCGCTGAATTTAATGAAACATTAATCCATGTTCCCTCTTGCATATCGAATGCAAATACCCCTCGAATATCTGCTAATGAAAGAGAAAACATACGAATAAATAATGTTGATAAAACAGCACCAAGAAAAACAGAAATAACCGCAAATAGTGGTTTTGTTTCTTTTGCTCCGTAAAATAAACTCAAGAACATTTTACTTACCTTTTTGAGCTATACTTTGTGTATCAATATTCACAACAACAGACATACCGGGTCTCAGTCTATTTAAATCACTTTGCTCAGATAAAAAACTAATATAAACAGGAATACGCTGGACGACTTTAGTGAAATTCCCACTGCTATTATCAGCAGGAATTAATGCGGATTCACCGCTACTCTGAGCACCTATATCACGCACAACCCCGCTGAATAAAACATCCGGAAAGGCATCAACTTTGACGGATACCGCTTGACCGGTATGAACATTCTTTAACTGTGTTTCTTTTAAATTAGCGATAATGTAAGGCTGTTTATTGGGAGTAACCGTGACCACTTCAGTACCTGACGTCACAAAACTACCAATATTGAGTTTTACCTTATTCAATTGCCCATCAAATGGAGCGATTATTGTTGCATAAGATAATTGAGTATCTGCTTGTTTTAAATTAGCTAATGCAATATCTCGCTCAGCAATCCGTATTTCCTTTTGCTGACTTAATATTGTTTTTGATTGTTTAGCTTGCTCCCATTGTGCTTTTGCTGCTTGCTCTAGCTTAATTAAGCGCTGTAAGTCCGAGTTAGCATCCAAGTAATTCTGCTGGGTTATTGCACCACTATTGATTAATGCTTTACGTAATAAGGGGCTACGCTTCATTTGCTCAACTTCAATTTTTGCAGCTTGGTAGCGATTAAATAGCATTTCAATCATCAGCTCTTGTTCCTTGATTTCTCCTGCTAAATTACTCAACTGTTGCTCAGATTTTTGATAATTGGCTTTGGCTATTTTCTGTTTGAAAACATCTTCTTGATTATCAATTTTCGCGATCACATCTCCACGGCGAACAAATTGATAATCATCGACCAAAAGACTAGCTACATAACCTGTCATACGTGATTTCAATATGGCTGAATCGGCTTTAATGTACGCATTATTCGACTCTTGATAGCGTTTAGACCCTAACCATTTATCCCAATTTAAGGTGGTAAACAGAATAAAAACACCAATGCATAACACGCTGAGCCAAGGTGTTAAAGAAATTATTTTCTGTGAGAAAGGCTTAGATCCATTTGTCGTCATTTTATTAACCTCAATACGACTCAATCATTAGCTTGAGCAACTCTGCCTAAATAAAAAAATTCATAATCTAACATCGTTAGGTTATTTAAATATGTTAAACTAACATCGTTAGGGAATAAAGGACTAAATGAGACTTTTTATGAGAACACCCAAAATTACCCGTTTACAGGTATTAGAAACAGCATTAATACTGCTAGAAACTGAAGGAATTGAAGGCTTAACGATGCGAAAGCTTGCTGATGCTCTTAACATCAAAGCGGCGTCACTGTATTGGCATTTCAATAATAAGCAAGCGCTCGTCGAAGGAATGGCCGACCATATTGTCGCCATGGTCGCTGTCGATTTTCAATACGAAGATGATTGGTCAACGAACCTAATTAAGATAACGTCTCAACTTAGAAACGCTCTATTAAAGCATCGAGATGGCGCACGTGTCTTTGCGGGTACTTATATTATTTCTGACAATGTATTACGTATTAACAACGCATTGATTAAAACATTTATGCAAGCTGGGATACCTGTAGAAAGCGCTGCCAGTAGTACCATGACAGTATTTTATTTCATTCTTGGGTGCTGCATTGAACAACAAGCGGCTACATTCTCAGCAGACAGCGATTTTATTAATAAAGAATCTGAATTTGATCAGTTATCCAAAGAGAAATTTCCCCATACATGGGAAGCTAAAGAAATGTTATTTGCCAATAACTATGACGAACGTTTTTTAGATGGGCTAAAGCTGATTATTGATGGACTAACGAACAAGGGTTAAATAGCATTATGCACCAGTATCATTGAGCCACTAACTTCAAGCCACATTGTCACACCAATTAGGGTAACTTAATGCTATAGACAGAAAAAATAAGCAACAATGGTGTATTGCTCTCATGGTTCACTGTGACTGTAATGTGTCGATAATTTAACCAATATTGTGCACAATGGGTAGTTTGGTAATCTCTAGCTCGGTTTCATTTAGCTTATTACATTCTACCCTATCACCATTTTTATAAATAAAATAATAGTGCTTGTTATTCCCCGTTGTTTTGACTAATGACTCTCCATTTAGGAAATTGTAAATTTTATACTTAACATTATTATCGCTATGACGAATAGCTGGGTGAGAAAGAATAAAGAGTGAGCCTCTCTTCAATGTTGAGATCAAATAGTTAGTATGGAGTATCGTCATTTTTTCCCCTTCAGGGCATTGAAGCTGATACTCTTTCATCGCAAAGACCGGAAAACATACAGCAAGAAGCAGTGTGATGGTAAACGCTTTTTTTATCATTATGGCTCCATACATTCAAAATCGTGAGCAATATTTACTTATAAAATCAGGGTATTGTCTCTATAAAAACATGTTGCCCAATCAATTGCAAAATTTTCCGATGATTAATTATTCATGTGGAACTATTTTTGGTAAATAAACAAAGCTCCATAATCCTATGAAGCTTCGTCTAACTATTTACTTCTCATATAGCTTGTTTGCCATATCAATACTATCAGCGTTGACATCTTTAATATGATCACGAGTCAGTCGATATACAACAGGACTTAGCATTAACAATGCAATAAGATTCGGGATCGCCATCATGGCATTCAAGGTGTCAGCTAACAACCAAACAAAATCCAGTGACTGCGTCGCGCCGATAGGTAAAGCAATCAACCACAACACTCTAAATACCTTAATCGCCCTTAAACCAAATAGATATTGAACACATTTTTCACCATAAAAGCTCCACCCTAAAATGGTCGTAAATGCAAAAATAGCTAACGCAATCGCGACAATATAATTACCACCGGGTATTGCTGATTGGAAAGATGATGCCGTCAATGTTGCACCGGTTTCTGCCGTTAGCCAACCACCAGTAATAATGATGGTTAACCCCGTGACAGAACAGACAATGATAGTATCGATAAAGGTACCTAACATCGCGATTAACCCTTGGCGGATCGGGTTTTGTGTTCTCGCAGCAGCATGCGCAATTGGTGCGCTCCCTAAACCTGCTTCATTCGAAAATACGCCTCGAGCTACCCCAAAACGAATAGCAGCCCATACTGCGGCTCCGGCAAAACCACCTTGCGCAGCAACAGGAGAAAATGCTGAAGTTACAACTAAAGAAAATGCAGTGGGGATCTCACTAAAATTAAGTCCTAAAACCAATAAACCAGCCCCAAAATAGGCAACGGTCATAAATGGGACTAACTTACCTGCAACATCAGAAATACGACGTAATCCACCAATTAAAACAGCGCCAACCAATAAAACAAGCGCTCCAGCAGTTAGCCATTTATGTAGACCAAAATTGCTCTCTAACACATCGGCGACAGAGTTAGCTTGCACTGTGTTGCCGATACCAAAACTGGCACAGGCACCAAAAAAAGCAAATAAAGTGCCCAACCAAACCCATTTAGGTCCTAAACCGTTCTTGATGTAATACATAGGGCCACCAACATATTGGCCATATTTATCTACTTCACGAAAACGCACAGCAAGTACAGCTTCTGAATATTTAGTCGCCATACCAACGAGTGCCGTGATCCACATCCAAAACAGCGCACCTGGTCCCCCCATCACGACCGCAGTCGCAACACCAGCAATATTTCCTGTGCCTATTGTTGCCGACAAAGCAGTCATCAAGGCATTAAATGGTGAAATCTGCCCTTCACCTCGTTCTCCATTTTTTTGGAAAAGTAATTTAAAGCCAGTCCCCAGCTTACGAATAGGTAAAAAGGCTAATCGGATCTGCATATAAATGCCAACACCGAGGATCCCAATGAGCATTGGAACGCCCCATACAATACCATTTAACTCACCTAACCATGTCGTAATCAAGTCCATTCGTTTCCCTCTTCTTATTATTTATATCGCTCTTTATTTAACGGTTACAAATTGATAACATTTACTTATAAACTTTAATAAAGACGATAAACGCAATATATGCGAGAAAAAAGCGGCTAAAAGTTCAGTTGAGATGAAGGAATGTGAGAAATGTCACGAGTTACCATTGGGGTTTAAACCAGACGAGTTATAATGCAAGTTGCAACGTTCTTAACGACTTTTACCCTCACCCGTCGTCTAGTTTTCTAGGCTCCTAGCGATCTGTTCGCTTATTACCTAGCTCCCCCTCGAATTATTCAGAGCGGTAATAGTTGAATCCCTGTTAAATGGGTTCTGAGGTTAACAAATAACCTCAGAACAAAATAAATATGGCTTATTCAATATCATCTAGCATTGATGGTGATGGAACAAAGAATAGTGTCCCTGTAACAGCGGTACTGTATTTTAACAACTCATCGGTGGCACCATTTTCACTGCCAAGAAACATGCTTTCCAACATACGAAGCGTCGTTGAAAAATACCTTGCATAACCAATAAAGTAAGTACCGTATTCATTTTTAGAAGGATTAGAAAATGGCATATTGGCACGAACAATTTTTAAATCATCACCATTTTCATCTTTAATATTAGTCACAACATTGTGCGAGCTAGGTATTTTTTGTTCATCAGTCAATTCCACATCATTAAATTTATGGCGACCAATTACTTTCTCTTGTTCTTCTACACTCAAACTTTGCCATGCGCTCATATCATGAATATATTTTTGAACAAATGCATAACTACCACCCGCAAATTGTTCATCTTCATCACCAATAACAGCATAATCGACACGTTCATCTTCCATTTCAGGGTTCTCAGTGCCATCAACAAAACCTATGATCGAGCGCCCATCCATATAGCGGAATCCATGTACTTCATCGACATGTGTCACCATACCATCGAGCTGCTGACTAATAATGGAAGCTAATTCATAACAAGCAGAGACATTTAAAGCGCGAATATGGAAAAATAAATCTCCCGGTGTGGAAACAGCCGTATGGCGGCTACCTTTTATTTCTTTAAAAGGAGTAAGTTGTTGTGGCTTAGCCAATTGAGGAAATAAACTTTCCCATGCATCGGCACCAAATCCCATCACACAGCTAGTTTCAAGTGCGGGGAAACGCGTTCTCATGCTGCGAATTAGACCGGATAAATTATTGCAAAACGAGACCAACTGATCACGGTGCTTTTGTTTATCAACAATATTGAAAACGAGGAAATATGAATTTTCTCCTGGAGTTTTAGTGACATCTTGATATTTCATAGGGGTTATACCTTTTCCATTGTTTTTCATTTTCATGATAATGGTTCCACTATAATACAATGAACACCCAACTTCATTGATATTAACCACTTAATAGATAATACTTTTTTAATCACCAAAAGAGACATTCTTATTTGGATAAAAAACAGTAAATATCGCCTGATTCATTATTCAGGCGATATTTGAGGTTGTTATGATTTCTGATTAAATTTGCTGTTATACGCATTCAGCATTTTGCCATCCACTAATTGGAAATTAAAACTTTCCCTATCGACATAACCCGTCATGCTGTCTGAGTCATATAGCGCCATGGCAAACTCAGCCAATTGTTCACTGGTATGATATGTACCAAATGAAACATCATAATCATAGTGTTCCACATTGTTAGCGACTTGACCAAACTCGGTTTTTGTTGCTGCTGGTGCTAAAACTTTAGCCCTTAATTGAGCGCCTTCGGCAATAAGCTCTCTCGCTAAACCTTCAGTAAAACTGCTGACAAAGAACTTTGAGGCACAATAAGTCACAGCATTTGGTACAATCGTATACCCTCCTGCTGAGCTAATATTGATTAACTGAGTATCTGCAATATCACGATAATCATTGATATATAAACTCGATAAAATAACCAGCGATTGGATATTCAAATTAAGCATTGTTTGGATTTTATCAACCGGTTGGCTTGAAACTGAGCCGTAATATCCCATTCCTGCATTATTCACCCATACCTGTACTTGGTAGTGAGTTAGCGAATGATAAAATGCTATCGCTTGTTCCGTCGACGATAAATCACACTTTTTAACTATCACCTCAATATCTGGGTTTATACCCGCTATCTCATCCTTTAATTTAACCAATAAGTTATCTCTGCGAGCAACGGCAATAATATTCATTCCTTTCTTCGCGAATGCCTTAGCGATTGAACGACCGATTCCTGAGCTAGCCCCCGTTATCACTGCATAATGTTGTTGTTTCATATTACCTCCTTTTGATAAAGTCACTAAACGATAGGGGATAGAGCTAACTCTAGGTCAACACTTTTTGGAAAATAAATGAACTATACTATTAGCGAATTTTCACAGTTAACAGGTTTTAGCATATACACGCTACGCTACTATGAAAAAGAAGGTATATTAAATCCTGCGAGACAAAATAATAATCATCGTTTCTATTCCAATCATGATGTTGAATGGATGAAATTTATTATTCGTTTGAAAGAAACAGGAATGCCATTAAAAGAGATCAAACAATATGCAAATTTAAGAGAATTAGGCGATAAAACAGCGCAACAAAGAATGGAGTTACTGATTAAACATTATGAGTATCTGGAACAGCAATTACACATTCTAAATGACCACCTTTCCAATTTAAAATTAAAAATTCAGCACTATCAAAATCTGATATGACTAAAATACAGCTAGTCAATAAAGCCGTCTTATTAGACAATCTAACAAGCACCCTATCTTACATCAGTTTGATATATATAGCATTTTATATAGTGCAAAATATAGATTGCCTAGGTTATAGAGTGATTTTCCATTCAAAAAATGATAGAAAGGCTTTAGTAATCATCCGAACGATGAAATATTCTGTTCTATCACCCACAATCGGCCTTGCATATCCATTAAACAATATCGAGGCATAATATGAGAACAAACGATGCCAAATGCGCTAACACACTTAGCTGAAAATGAAATCAAAGTTCATCTTGTCAACTCATTCACCCGTAATAATTCCGGAGGTAATCCCGCAGGAGTTGTTCTTTATCCACCTAAACTAAGTATCGAACAAAAAACAGCGATCGCTCGTCAAGTTGGTTTCTCTGAAACCGCATTTGTTTATTCAGGCGAAGATACCGATTTCAACGTAGAGTTTTTTACCTCTGAAGGCGAAGTCGATTTTTGTGGACACGCAACTTTAGCTGTTTTCTTTACTCTAAACTCACTCAATTTACTTAACTCAGGTAATTACAAGCAAAAAACGAAAGCAGGTATTCTCAATGTCGTCATTACACCTAATAATATCGTCATGGAACAAACCTTACCTATCATGCGGCAAGGACCTGATATAAAAGATGTTGCGGCGGCTTTCGGAATGCACCCAAATGTCATTACAGAAACCAATTTACCTGTAAGCATTATCTCAACGGGGTTACCTGATATTATCGTCCCAATACAAACGGGCCAATTGGATACACTACAACCTAATTTTAAGGCACTCGCAAAGCTAAGCCGTGAGTTTAATACTATCGGTTTTCATGTATTTGAATTAAGCGATGATCCATCCATCACCGCACATTGTCGAAACTTTGCACCGCTATACGGTATAGATGAAGAGTCTGCAACTGGTAGTGCTAGTGGCGCTTTAGGATGCTACCTCGTTAAAAATGTTTTCCCCAAAGAAACACATTTTCAATTTGAACAGGGTCGAGCTATGACCTGTTCCTCTTTAATCCAAGTCATCATAGATACGAAAGAAAATGAAATTAGTCGTGTTAGCGTGGGTGGACAGGCGACTATGATTGGCATAAAAACAATCAAGCTTTGAAAGCTTCTAAAAACAACACAGCAAATATAAAGATTAACGGTGAAATGTCGTAATTCACCGTTTAATAATCATTAGCCATCAATTTTTTCAGGGATAGGATATCTTAATATGATTTTAGGTGAATCTGGCAATATCCGTTGAGACCTATGCATAAGATAAGCGGCAACCTCTTCAAATGATAAATCATCGACATCTTCGTCATTAAACCACTCATTAGGCCAATATATTAAATCTGATGGATTAGCATCAAAATTCATCTCAAGTAAATCAAGAGCGTACGATTGTTCAGATTCATTCCCTTCCGCGTTACATATAAACTCAATAATAGCGATCAATTCCTCATAGGTAAGGTCGTCTATATATTTGGTTTGATTAAATGCCATCTTTGTAAACTCTTTAGCGCTTGTCCATGAATTATAATCACGAAAATCTGAAAACTCATAAATTTTAGCTGTTTGGATGTTCCAGTTTTTCATCATCAGATTAAGTTCTGTATTATCTTCTTTAGCACCACTGTCAATCTTAATCGTAATTTGCTCGAGTAAATCAAGCTTATCCTTCATAATTGAACGGTTAATTTTTATTGGTTTTAAACGCTCTGGTAATGGCATAAAGCCTCCTAATTTTAAATAAAAATAACTTGGGATTACTTATCAACATAAGATAATCCCAAATAAAAAATTGTTCTAGCATTTTTTGTTCTTTAATTATTTAAGACTAAAAAAACAACCATAATATTTAATTATGATAATATGATATTAAATCAATATATAAAAACAGAACTAATTAGTTAAAAAATCATGTTAAAGCTAATTAACGATGTATTAATTTCTATAAACAAACTAATTTAAACGTTTGAATCAAGAATATTATTATTAATAAATTTACTAATTAATCGACAGTCTCATGTACACTTGTCTGCTGACACACACCAAAAAACAGATAACAATCAATAACAATTATTTTTCTTTTTAGCAACTTAAGTAAAACATGCTAACAACAAGCCCTATTGGTTTTAATAGTCTCACCTTACAAAATAGACAGTAAAACTTATAATTCTACTTAAGCGGGTGTTAAAAACATATTTACTCTGATACTTATTATATAATTTCAACTGTAAAAGATTATAATATCGAGTCTAATAATCAAAAATTAGCTCATACTGGTACTACAATGAAACGCTTTCTATTGACTTACTTTTCTCCTTTTGTTGCCTTGTTTTCACCAGACGCGCTCAGTGATAAAGCTTTAACAGCGGGTTACGCTAAACTTATTGCTTTGTCTTCAACAAATGACATTAGCGCTTCAACATTATACTCAGACGGCCTTGATTACAGTAAGTATTCATTACCCTATACCTTCAAAAATATTTATACTGATGGCGATTACGCTTTCAATATTCAAATACGAGGAAATTATCTTAAAGTAAAATCAGAAGTCATAGATATTGATTCATCAAATAGCCTTCGTTCCCGTTGGGATATCTTAAATCTGACTACATCTCCACAATTAACATACAGCATAAATAAAAACTATAGTTTAGAAGGTGAACTTGAGCTTGGCTATTCAAATATGCAAAATAAATCATCATTCTACGGTGAAGATGATGTAAAAGCGGGGCTTCGTGAAGCTAAACTCTTAGATTGGGATATAAACACTTTACATATAACCCCGAAAATAGGGATAGTAAATAAAAACACTTTAAGCAATGGAGATAATATTAGTCTTCATACAAGTGTTGCCTATATGTTCATGGAAAGCATCGGCAATAAAAGCAATATAAAAATAAGTAATAATATAGGCATTTGGTCCGCAGGTGGTGAATACACCATGGCAAATGCCTTTGATATTAAAGGGAAATCTTTTGACATCATCGTCTCTAATGACATTGGTGGTTTTTATGGTAATAGCTACAGAGATTTGTCATTTGGGTTTATAAATAATACATCATTAGCATTAGAAACGCCTATAAACATTAGTAATACAGAATTTAAGATAAAGGCTGGTATCGGATATCTATCTAGCGATAATGCTCATGGTGTAACTTTCATTGTGGGAATTAATTAAATACCGAAACAATTATAGCACGATTAAACTCACAAAATATCACTCGAATAATATCGCCTTTATTTGGCGATATTATTCGATTATAGTATTTGAAATAATCAGTGAAGTTTTAACAAGAGATAAACCAAAGTGAATCATACCTATTTTGTTAATCCCTATAAAATAAACATTATCATCAATAGACGAATATACAAGACCAACATATTAACAATAATCTATCTCTGCTCCACCATATTATTCTTTAAGGCAATAGAAATATCATCTAATATTTTCGGAGTATCCATTTTAGGTAAAATCACTTCAATAAAAGCGAGTTGATTACAATTAGCCACCTCCTCTAAAGCACATTTCAATTGTTCTGTCTCCGTTATACGTCTTACGAATGCCGGATATTGATTTGCGAATGCTTTAAATAATAGTGTCCAGTCCCATGCGGTAATATCATTGTATACCTGTTCAGGACCATGGATTGCACGTTCAACAGTATAACCTTGATTATTCATTAAAAATATTATTGGCTTTAATCCATTTCTTAACATAGTTCCTAGTTCTTGCACTGTAAATTGTGCCGCTCCATCACCAATTAACAATATGACTCGACGATTAGGTTCAGCAAGTTGAGCTCCAAAAGTAGCTGCTAAGGAAAAACCAACAGATGCCCACAAAGATTGGATCACAAATTTACAATTTTCGGGTAATATGAGTTCAGCCGCCCCGAAACATGAAGTGCCTTGATCGGTAAATAATATATCATTTGGCCGAATAAATTTTTGAATTTCACGCCAAAAAGAACGCTGATCCAATTTGGATTTACTGCTCTGAAATAACGGAGGCGACAACGATGGTGGATTAATTATTGGTAATGACCATTGTTGCACAAGAGATAATGTTAATTGGTGAAGAGCTTTAATTGCATCTTCCATTGGTATTTGAGTAAAAACTTGATGCCCCACTCTAGCTTCATTAGGGTGAATACTAATACAGTTTTCAGTTGGTAATTTATGACTAAAGCCCGCAGTTGCTGTATCAATAAATAACACCCCGATGTTAATTGTAACATCAACGTTTTCTATTAGATTTTTTATTTCAACTTCGCTTGCTGCTCCTATATAAGTTCCCGCATAATTAGAATGATTTTCATTGAATACACCTTTACCAAAAAGCAAAGCTGAATGAGGAAGTGCCACTTCATCCATCCACTGCTGTAGCAATGGTTGTACATTAAGTCTTTCAGCAAGACAACCCGCAAGTACTGATACTTTTTTTGTGCCTGTGAGTTTTTTACGTGCGGATTCAATAAACATTTTTAGCGATGTGTTTGATAAAACGTTTGTTGGTAATACCAACGGCGCTGGTTTAGACTCGAGCGGTAATATCGCTACATCGCAAGGAATGACCAAATGTACAGGACGATGCTCACTCAAAGCAATCGTAATTAATCTATCTATTTCTGATTCTGCATTACTTGGCGTTAGGCAAGCTTGGGCAACACTGACTTCTTTTGCCATACGAGAAAAATGTTCGAAATCACCATCACCAAGGGAATGATGTAACAATAATCCATCTCGCTGGAATTGTAATACTGGAGCGCCAATAATGTGAATAATAGGAAGATATTCTGCATAAGCTCCCGCAATTCCATTGATTGCACTTAATTCTCCGACACCAAATGTGGTTAACATCGCAGATGCAGGCTTACAACGAGCATAGCCATCAGCAGCATAAGATGCATTAAGTTCATTTGCACAACCAATCCAATCAATTTGAGGATGACTGATAACATGATCAAGGAACTGCAAATTGTAATCGCCCGGAACACCAAATAAGTGATGAATGCCTATTTGAGCAAGCCGATCTAAAAGATAATCTGCTACAGTATAACTCTTCTTCATTATCATACCTACTAAAATGAGAGTGCAATGAGATATAAAATCGATTTCAACTATCCGACAATTACCTGATACTTTTTAATAGGCCAGCCTATTAAATTTGACTTCATTAATACAATTAAAAGGTTATTTATAATAAAGTTAAAATTCTTGTTGTGTGGGGCGTAATATAATCTCATTAATATCTACATCTGCCGGTTGCTCAATAGCATAAGCAATAGCTCGTGCAATAGAATCAGGTGGGATAGCTTGCTTATAAAAATCAATTATTGATTGTAAGCTTGTAGGATCACTACTGCCAAATTTTAATTCGGAATCGATAACACCGGGACAAATTGTTGTTGTCCTAATATTTTTGTCAACTTCACTTCGTAGACCTTCCGATATAGCGCGTAGAGCAAATTTTGTTCCACTATATACAGTTCCTCCTGGACTAAATACTTTTACGCCCGCTACGGAAGATATATTAATAAAATGGCCACTTTTTTGTCTTTCAAATATAGGAAGCACTTCGGCAATCCCATATAAAGGTCCCTTAATATTAATATCAATCATTTTTTCCCACTCATCCACTTTACTAAGGTTTAGAGGAGAAATAGCCATTAAGCCGGCATTATTAATTAACACATCAATTTTCCCAAATTGAGAAAGTGTTGTATTTACTAAATTTTTAACATCGCTATATTTAGTCACATCAGTCGGCACAACAAGAGTTTTTCCAACACAAGCTTGTGCCAACTTTTCTAGAAGCTCCTCTCGGCGTGCTGCTAACACAACTATTGCTTTTTTACTTGAAAGATAAAGAGCCGTAGATGCACCAATACCACTACTTGCTCCCGTAATTATAATGACTTTACCTGCAATCGCTTCCATCTTGCACCTCCTAATTATTTAAGCAGTAAATGATTATTACTGCTCGTTATATATTAACCAAGCATATATATCAGTAAGATTGTATTACAATTTCTACCTATATATATTTTGCAGATTTATTTGGATTTTTATTTAGGAATTGCCTCGACAATCGACACATAACAACCTGTCTCAATTATTCGATTAAGTTTTAAGTCTGCACTATCAAGTAATGCTTTCAATTCTGCTTCACTACGAGTCTGCCCACCATCAAAACTTGCTAAGAGTAATAGGTCTATTAAATTACCGCCATGCCAGTGATTACCAGTTGGAATAACAGGCTCTAAAATAAGTAATTTAGAGTTGTCATTCATCGCATTACGGCAACTTTGTAATATTTTTTGTGCTTTATCCGTTGGCCAATCCATAGTGATATATTTTAATAGATAGAAATCTGCTTCAGGGCATGATTCAAAAAAGTTCCCCGC
This sequence comes from Providencia sp. PROV236, assembly GCF_033676985.1. Lineage (NCBI taxonomy): Bacteria > Pseudomonadati > Pseudomonadota > Gammaproteobacteria > Enterobacterales > Morganellaceae > Providencia > Providencia sp. PROV236. Next base: position 3,043,440 of record NZ_CP096297.1, read on the forward strand.
TTGAATTCCCCATCTTGTAGAATCACCTAAGTCATCAAGCCGATGTTTTTTTAGAATTTCAGGCTGATCGAATAATATGCCATGTAGAGTCTTATTACTTTGTAGAACCGTTAATAATAATCCGCCCATCCCTCCGGCAATATCGACAACTGTCGAATTATCAGGAAAGTCATACCGCTGAGTTAGAAAATAGTTTTCAACTGTAGACATTGAAGACATCCCAGTGTGAAAACTATAGCCATTTTCATAATTTTTTTTGTCTGCCCAATATTCATAAAAAGACTCCCCAAACATATCTCTAAAAGGAATATCACTACGTAAACTATGAATTAAATTACCTAATGGTTCCCAAAATGTTTTATCTGTCAGCATAAGAACAGCATCATGTAATGAATGAAATTGATCGGTCCGAAGAAATTCAGCTGCGGGGGTTAACTCAAATTTACCATCACTCGTTTGTGCAAAAATATCCTTAGCAGCCAGCATTCTCATAACTCTGAAAAGTTGTTTAGGATTAACATCCGCTTCTTTTGCAAGCTCATCAATTGTTTTAGCACCATTTTTTAACTTATCAGCGATATCTAAAAGTGTAGCTACTCTCAATGATGCTTGAAACGTAAATCCCATTGCTTGTTCTAATAAATAAACCGCCGCACTTTCATTTTTAGATATGTAAGTATCATCATTTAACATGTAATTGTTCCTCTTAGTATTAAAAAATAATTAGATGAACCTAATGTACGGTAAAAGATGCGTGTTTACGTTTATTTTCATTGAGATACATTAACATTTAAAAATAAGCTTAATATTCTTTACAAAGCATTATTTTTATTACTCTCAATAAAGAAATAGAGGATTAGGCTCATCGTTCATTCACACACACCTTTAACATAAAAAATAACATAGTGAAACAAATCTTATTGAAATAAATTCATCTAGAGAATGATCATCATGAATATATTTAACATTCACATATTCATATATGGGCATCATTCATTCTGGTTTATTTTCATATAAAGTCAAGGTAATGGAAATTAATTTACACAAATAAATTTAATCATTTAAAAACAATTAATTAGAGAAATAAATCCTTATTTAAATCTCTTTCAATCTCATATTTTTAATAAATTCAAAAATTAACCATAACAATAATAACAAATTGACATTATTTATATTGATAATAGTTTTATCTATAAAATATAAAAATGAAGTTATAGTTTATGACTTAAAGTTAATTAATTCACCTACGAAACTCTAAATAGAGTTAATATTTACAAAGATTATTAATTTAGGATTTATTACAAGAATTGGCTTGGTAAAAAACACTGATATGATTAATCAATTAGTTTTGTTAGAAGTAATAATAAATAGTTTCAAAAATAAGTCATATTAAGATAAAAGAGACTAGTTTATTCTTTGTACGCTACCATCATTACTGACATCTTTTAACATTATTTTTAATTCACTGATAAATTTAATGCCTATAAAATAGTACTAGAAGCACTTAGAATAAAAAATATTATGAGAATAAATAGGATGCTCTCATTAGTGGATAAAAATACAGCCATATAATAACTATTACATTAATAATAAAATGTTAGTTAAAATTTAACATTAGTTTCATTAAAAAATCATTACTAAAAAGAACTATTTTTGATAAAAAGTGAATCACCAAGGCTACGTGATCGTCGCTTTTTTATTTACAGTAACTAATTGATATTTATTAAGAGTAGTTATCTGAATTATGGAGTAAATACCTTATCAATGGCGCCCCTTGATTTAGAGCTTCTTAATGCTACATGCTACAATACTTCATGCTAAAATTATTGGAGTTAATGTATGTCACACAATAGCTCGCGGTCAAAAGTCCTCAATCCTGAATTACCTTTAAATCAAAGAGCATCCCATGCTAGAAGCTGCGCTAATCATGTTTCGGCTAGACTTGATATAACACGAGAGGAGCTATTTAAAATCACAATAAAAGCGACAGGTGTAGACTTGAATAAACCAAAAAATGAAAATGAGCTAATGGTAGCTTTTAGTTATTTTGAACAACTCTGATATGCTGCGATGACAGTATTACCAGTACCAGTCCAAAGTAGTGAAGGATGAAAATGTTGAAAGAGGAAGTTAATGACTAACGTGTAGGAAAACTAGCTATATGCCGCCTCGGCTTATGCGTTGGCGATATTTTTATTTAGATTTATGACTTGCTATTTGCTCCATTACGAACTGATGTAGCTCTTTAAACTCCCCCTCTGATAGAACTCTTGCAGGGATAACGGTTCCTTCACCACCAAAAGCAAAAATAAACATGTACTCTTCCTCGATATAGCACTCTTCTATATTCGACCAAAACATTCTAACTAGAGTCTCTTTCGTAATACTGTCTATATATTTCCTGTTAATTTTAACCTTGACTAATCTATCGGGATTACTTTGTTCTTTTTCCTCATTTTTTCTTATGTAACGTTGCTCTATGCGAAATGTAATATACAAACATATCAAAGAAATTAATAAGCCACAAAAACACAAAAAACCTATATTTTTAAGACCTGAAAACTCATCCAACTTCGAATAAGCCTCATAACCAATTATTAACAATGCGCCGCCCAGCACAATCGATGCTATAGAAAATAAATTCCATAGCTTAGTGAATAATCTGTATGGCATTTTTTCTTTATCTATAATGGCAGTTGCTGGCTGTTGTATTAATTTTCGTATTTTCTCTGCTTCTAATCTCGATGCTGAAAACTGAATTTGATAACGGCTCTTCATCAATATTAATCCCTTAATTAATCATAGAAAGTAAGTACCAGAATCAACAATGAATCTGGATGTTTAAACGCAATTTATTATTTATTGTTCCATTTCGCCAGTTTTTGTTCTGCTATAGCTTGTTGTTCTGGTGTAACCTCTCCGTTAGATTGCTCGTTCATATCAAACCGATTGCCAACCAAAGTAAGGACTTTCAAATAAACCTTGCGACTAATGTATGACTGTAATCCCTGTTTAATGCGGCTCTCTCGGATATCCAAACCTTTCTCTTTAACCTCAGCAATCATGGCTTCCTTGATACCAGCCTTTGGAGTTGCTAATTTCAACTAATAAAGATAGCCCATTACCATCCGCCAGCGTGTAGGATTTTTTTGGCTTGGCACGCTTGATATGCCATATCTATTCGCTTTATAACTCATTAATATTATATAGGAAAATTGTAGAGAGAATTTCTCTACAGAAACCTATACAACAAATTATATAGATTTAGAAATATGTTAGTAGATTTTGGTGGAATGCTTGATTTACTTGGGATTGGAAGACTTTGGAAGACGTTACTAGAAGTGAAGATGGCGGAGGAGGAGAGATTCGAACTCTCGGATGGTTTCCCATCGGCGGTTTTCAAGACCGCTGCCTTCAGCCGCTCGGCCACCCCTCCGCAATGACGTGCACTATAAACATCTGAGCGTTGGATGTAAACCCCTTATCATGTCAATTGCTATAAAAATAGGCGCTTAGTGTGTTGATGGACTAAATTATCAACATATCTAACGGGTTGCTTGGGTTATTGACTATTTTTTGCTAAATTTGCAGTCTATTTTTGTTTAGGTTGAAATGTGTATGTTGCTTTTTAACGGTCAAGAAATTGAGACTGATTCTCAGGGCTATCTTATTGATAGCCAACAATGGAGCGAAGCGCTTATCCCTCTACTTGCAGAGCAAGAAAACATTACTCTGACAGAAGAACACCTTGAAATCGTTCGCTTTGTTCGTGCCTTTTATTTGGAGTTTAATACTTCCCCCGCAATCCGCATGTTAGTGAAAGCTGTCTCTCAACAATTTGGAGAGGAAAAAGGAAATAGCCGCTATTTATATCGACTATTCCCTAAAGGCCCAGCTAAGCAAGCAACTAAGCTCGCGGGACTCCCTAAACCCGTAAAATGTATCTAATTGTACAGCAGTTAATAGCGGACTGAAAAATCCGCTATTTTATCTGTTTGCCAATTTTCGCTGAAATAATGGTCAATTTTTGCGCCTGGGGGGCCACCTGCATTTAGCCATTCTTCGACAAAACTAATGTCTTGCTCTGAGCCATTAATGGCCAAAGTAACACTTCCATCATCGCGATTACATACATAGCCTTTAATGCCGTTTTGATTTGCCCAATGATAGGTTTGGTAGCGAAAGCCTACACCTTGAACGCGACCATAGATATAAAATAAACGTCCACCTGTTGCTGTCATTTTTATCCCCCATTATCAGTACTCTAATTATTAATGTGCTATTTATTACTGTTGTGTTTTTTTCACCGAACAGATAATCTGAGACTGAGGCACTGCTTTTCATGTTACATATAAGACAGTGTATTGCGTTATGAGTATTTGTCCATACATTGGCTTGAAAACGCGGAACACTGCCCAAATATAGAGTTATAGCATAAGCAAGGCTTTTAGGAGGTGGCTATGATGATCACCAGTAAATATGGTATAGGGCAACAAGTTAGGCATAAACTACTCGGCTACCTAGGTGTTGTCGTGGATGTTGATGCAGAATACTCGCTCGAACAACCACACGATGACGACGATATTGCAGCAAATAGCGCATTACGTGATCTGCCTTGGTATCATGTTGTAATGGAGGATGATAACGGCGATGCAATTCATACCTATTTGGCAGAAGCCCAAATTACATATGAAGCCGCTGATGACCATCCAGAGCAACCCTCTATGGACGAATTGGCAGAATCCATTCGCTCACAATTACAAGCACCACGCCTACGTAACTAACTGATTATCAAACTTACAGTAAAGCAGCAATATCGCTGCTTTACTGCATATTGGTTATTTTTCTAACCCTAACGCTGGGATCTCTTGTTTTGGGCACCTATCCATAACACATTGCATACCCGCATCAAGTGCTATCTGTTGAGCTTCTTCGCTAACAACCCCTTTTTGTAACCACAGAACTTTCGCTCTCGCTTCTACCGCTTCATGGGCGACTCCTACCGCTGCTTCAGCATTACGAAACACATCTACCATATCAATAGGTTGTGGGATCTCACTTAATTTAGCGTACACTGTTTGCCCTAATAAAGTTTGACCTGCCAATTTAGGACTAACAGGGATCACGATATAACCCTGCTCCAATAAATACTCCATCACTTCATAACTTGGCCGATCTTTTTTATCGCTGGCCCCAACCAGTGCAATCGTGTTAACGCTACGTAATATTTCTGCAATTTCTTGACTAGTCATCAAAATATCTCCCAAAATCAGTAAACTATTAACTCACAATATGATATATCTGATGCCGCATAGTAGCTCGATTGAGCCACGCTAATTTTAAGGGAACATCATGGAATCAACCACTCGTACAATAAAAACCCCTAAGAACATAGCTCTTGTTGCCCATGACCACTGTAAGTCTTCACTACTCGCTTGGGCAACAAAAAATAGTGAACAACTTAAGCCACATCAACTATTTGGAACGGGTACCACCGCTAAATTGCTTACCCATCACACTGGGCTGAATGTAACAGGTATGCTAAGCGGTCCAATGGGTGGTGACCAACAAATTGGCGCTATGATTGCTGAACAAAAAATTGATGTGCTAATCTTCTTTTGGGATCCGTTAAACGCCGTTCCTCATGATCCCGACGTTAAAGCATTATTACGCTTAGCAACGGTTTGGAATATTCCTGTAGCGACTAATGCTGCAACGGCAGATTTTATCATCACCTCCCCTTACTTTAAGGGTGAAATAGATATTGTGATCCCTGACTACCACCACTATCTACAAGAACGTACAAAATAAAAATTGAGGTGCCGACTCATCTGTTCGGCACCATATCACTATGGCTTTTTCTGTCTAGGAACGCCTAGTTGCCTCAGTATTTCGACAAAGTCTGAAGGTTCATCAGGGTTATAAAGTAACCATACTTGCTGTTTTGCACGCGTCATTGCCACATACAAAAGCCGTCGTTCTTCAGCGTGCTCAAACTCTTCATGCTTAGGTAACAATACCTGCTCCATCACGGATTCTCTAGGTGCAGCAGGAAACCCATCTTTACCTTGATTGAGCCCACAAATGATCACATGGTCAGCTTGCTTACCTTTAGATGCATGAATTGTCATAAATTCAATGTTGAGTTTTGGCCAACGTGTTTTTGCTTTATTTAAAATGTCAGGTCGTAAGTAATGATAACGAGCCAAACATAAGATAGTTTCATCATCCGTGACGTAGCCACTCATTTTATCTAATAAGCGTTCTAGTGCGTTTTCATATAATAAAATAACTGATTTTTTGTTCCCTTTTACTAAGCTATTTAAAGGTTTATCTAGCTGAGTAGGATTCTGCAAAATAAAGCTATTGGCAATTTCCCCTATCCTTTCATTAAAACGATAGGTGGTATCTAAAGCACATTGAGCCCCTTCGCCAAAATTGTGTTCAAAAGATGTCGTGAGATCCAGCTCAGCGCCACTGAAACGATAGATGGCTTGCCAATCGTCGCCGACGGCAAATAGTGCGGTTTGTTTATTTTGCTGACGCAACGCTTGTAATAATTTAGCTCTTAATGGCGAAATATCTTGAAATTCATCGACTAAAATATGTTTCCATGGACTAATAAAGCGACCTTTTTCAAGTAAATTAATTGCTTGATGAATTAATCCTGAAAAATCAATGGCACCTTCAACTTTTAAGGCGTTTTTCCATGCTTTTAATAATGGAGACATCAATCGTATACGCTTTTGAAAGCGATCTTTATACTGCTCATCAGCGGATTCGATCATCTCTTTTTGGCTACCGCCATGCATACGCATTAAGCCTAACCAACGTTCTAAGCGGCTAACAACTTTTTTACTGATTTTTTCATCATGCCAAAATTCACCTTCTGGCACATCCCATTGTAGCTCTTCGGTCAACCATTCACGCCAGCCTTTTGCTTGTGCTTTTTTACTCGCGCACTGCTCACGCCACTCGTTAAGCAATAGCTCCCCTCGTTTTTGTGTATCCGTTTCTAGTTCACTGATCACCGGCGATTTATTGCTACCTTCACGAATAATATGTAAGGCTAGTGCATGGAAGGTTTTTGCTTCTATATCATCTTGATGTAAACGTTGTTGAATACGTTCGTTCATTTCTTGTGCGGCTTTACGACCAAATGCAAGTAATAATATTTGATCTGCTTTTGCTAGCCCTCTTAAAAGCAGCCATCCAGCCCTTGCAACAAGTACTGACGTCTTCCCACTTCCTGCGCCTGCGAGAACTAAAACATTATCTTCACCGTTAATAACGGAGAGTGCTTGGCTAGCGTTAAGTGGCGATGTTTCAACATGTTCGAAAAATTCACTGTAGCGTGACAGTATTGAATCGCACCACTGTTGATTAGTCCGTTGGCGACAACTTTCACCGTTATTCAGCCATTGTAAGCAATACTGATAAGCGGCAGAGCAGTTTTCAAATTGGCTTACGCGAGCCAACGGTAAAGGAAGGGATGAAAACTGTTGGGTGATATTGTGACGAAATGATGCTAATTCACGTAGACTGAACCATTTATCTTGTTGTATTTGTTGTTGAATAGAGTTTGCGAGCGTTGCAAGCACTTGAGCACTAATTTCGCTCATTTCATGGCTCCATAGCTGCCATTTATCATTTAAATAATGATAAAAACGCTGTGTTTGCTTCCACTCCGTTCCATGTAAGCGGACAACTTGCTCGTCCGCCAATTCAAATTCCAACTCTCCCCAAACAATCCCTCTTTTGCAGCGAATATCAATTAATTGGTTAAAAGGGATGAGATACTGATGTTTTTCACCACTTACCTCAATGCCTGCATTTAATAAGCGTACCCGATTATAGGGATGCTGAGCCAGGCGCTGCCCAATCTGTGTTGATTTCAGTTCCATACACCTTGCACCTGAATTATCCAATAATGAAAATGATGGCTGCTTGATTTCAGACGGTTTTTTATTACTTGCAAACAGGCTATCCTATATAGACTAGGGAATGTTTGCCTCTGAGGTACTTTGTGTTAACGCTGCTTACCAGTTATCGTCGTGTTTTATATAACAGCCATGCTTTATATTATATCCGAATATTGATTGCCCTGACAGGGACGACACTGTTCCCTTGGTTATTAGGTCAAGATCCTAAAGTCACGATACCACTCACGTTAGGTATGGTTGCCGCGGCACTCACTGACTTAGATGATAGACTAACTGGCCGTTTAAAAAACCTTGTCATTACCCTGTTATGCTTTTTTATCGCATCCGTTTCAATTGAGCTACTTTTTCCTCACCCAATTTTGTTCTTTTTTGGGTTAGCACTTTCAACTTGCGGCTTTATATTGCTAGGTGCATTGGGGCAACGCTATGCGACCATTGCCTTTGGTGCTTTATTGATTGCTATTTATACCATGTTGGGTGTTCCCATTTTTGATACTTGGTATCAACAACCTGTTTTACTGCTAACGGGTGCAGTTTGGTACAATTTATTGACTTTAATTGGTCATATTCTCTTTCCTGTTCGCCCGTTACAAGATGCAATTACTCAATGCTATCAACAGCTCGCAGCCTACCTAGATGCCAAAGCAAATTTATTTGACCCAGACTTAGAAGATGGTTATCAACAATCTATCTATGATTTAGCTATTGTTAATAGCGCGTTAGTCAACACCATGAATCAAGCTAAAATAGCGCTTCTCAGTCGATTAAAAGGCGATAGAGGACAAAAAGGGACACGTACTACATTACAATATTACTTTGTTGCACAAGATATTCACGAGCGAGCCAGCTCATCCCATATTCAATATCAGCAATTGAGTCGCACATTGCGCCATAGTGATATTCTATTTCGTTTTCAGCGCTTACTGACCATGCAAGCAAGGGCCTGCCAACAAGTCGCACAATCAGTATTGTGGCGTAAACCTTATCAACATAACCCGCGCTTCGAAGGTACTTTCAGCTATCTTGAAAACTCACTTCAGCTCTTAAAACAACAATCACCTGATTTTCATGAGGTAAAAGCCCTTTATAACCTACTCAAGAATTTAAAAGGAATTGATGTACAGTTGAGAGGGCTTAGTCTTGAACAAAGTTCACGACAACAAAATACAAAACAGCTTGAACAACTATCAGATGAATCACTATCTGGCTTCAGTGATATTGTGGCGCGTTTTAAACATCATTTAACCCCTAAATCGGCACTATTTCGCCACGCAGTCAGGATGTCACTACTGCTATGTACAGGTTATGGCATTATTCAATTGTTTGACTTGGAAAGAGGTTACTGGATCCTCTTAACTAGCCTATTCGTTTGTCAACCCAATTATAACGCCACCAAACGACGCCTAGCTTTACGTATTATAGGAACCATTATTGGGATCCTCGTTGGGCTACCGCTGTTAAACTTTATCCCTTCAATGGAAGGGCAACTGACACTAATCGTGATCTCAGGATTACTGTTCTTTGTTTTCCGCAGTAGTCAGTATGCACAAGCCACACTGTTTATTACCTTACTAGTCCTCTTTTGCTTTAATTTATTAGGTGAAGGGTTTGAAGTCGCACTTCCTCGCATTATCGATACTTTAATAGGTTGCTTTATCGCATTTTTGGCGGTGAGCTTTATTTGGCCTGATTGGAAATTTCGCCAATTACCACAAGTGGTACAAAAAACCATGGATAGCAACTGTCGCTACTTAGATGCCATCTTACAACAATACTATCAAGGTAAAGATAATAGCCTTGAATACCGAGTAGCACGCCGTGATGCACATAACAATGATGCAGAGTTTGCCTCTGTCGTTTCTAACATGGCAACCGACCCTAAATCCTACAAAGTAACTCAGGAACAAGCTTTTAGGCTTCTATGCCTTAATCATACTTTGCTGAGTTATATTTCCGCATTTGGTGCTCACCGAGAACAAATACACAATGAAGAAAATCTTGCTATTTTAAGTGATGCAATCTGTTATGTTGAAACATCACTGCAAATCGCCACATTAGATGCCCATTCAGAAGAAAAGTCGGAATGCTTACGTGAAAGCATTACTCACCGAATTGACAATATTACTGCGAGTGACGATGAAAAAACTGGATTAATTATGGAGCAAACAAGATTATTGCTTGAACTCATCCCTGAAATTAAATCCATGATTAAACAGATTAATGCGCCTCTTAGTTCTTCAAGTGAAACCAATACGGCATAACGCATAGAAATAAAACTGATGAGCGGGAGCCAAAATTGCCTTATATGATGATCTTGGCCCCCACTCTTTCAATACCGATTAAAATCACCCTACGCTGTTGTACCAGTTAATTAGCTCTTGTTTAATTGGTGTTGGTAAAACAGCACTATGGTAACCTTCTATCGCCCCAGCCAATCCAATTAATAATTTAATACTTGGAGGAAAACGCCCAAATTGTTTTAATTTTAGAAAACAAGCCTTAGCCCCTATTTCACGTAAATCCTCCGCTTTATGGATACCTATCTTACCGAGCGCTCTTTCAACCGACATATTCATATTAGGAAGATCTTTGATCCTTGTTACCATTGATAGCTTTATCTTCTTCTCCTCAAGCGCGGAACGATAAGCTAAGTCAATGCAGTGCATTAACAGTTCTTCGTTGTGCCAAATTTGCTCTGAAACACGATAGTAACGTAACTCAAGTGGGATACCCTTTTTACTGAAAATCAAGCGTTCTAAGTTAATAGATTCAAAGTAACTTCTCGCGAACAAACATCCCCTTAAATAAAACCATCCTTCTAATATAAGACCAATAATTGCGTTATCAATAATGAGACAATCACCGCCAAAATGATTCTTCCGTTTAATTTCCCCAAAACGTTTTAATAGTTGATCTAACCAATAATCATTTTTTTCCATTAAAGACATACACCCAAACTCCTTATGAGTATTCATCCATCTTGATCCTTGTTGTAACTATAAATATCTAAATTTAACAGACAATTAGCAAATAGATATTTTGAGAGAATCCACCAAAAACTCCAAGAATATTGCAGATAAAAACAACAAACTTGCGAAGCGCTTTGAAAAAATAGGTTTGATATTGGATAAATATACAGTTACTGTACATACATACAGTTTTGTTGGCGAGGTGAATTATGGCTATCTATTCTTGGAATAAAATAACTGAACATTCTGTAAACCACTATGCTCAAACAATGTCTTCAATAACCCAAACGGGTAATGCGCTACAGCAAGGTATGGTGAGTGAACTCATCTATGATGAAAAACATCCTATTATGGATTGTATTTTACTGCCTATGTTGCGCCAGTTCGGTATACAGTCACGTTGGTTGCTTTGGTTAAGCCCGAATAAAAAGCTGAGCCGTCATTGGCTAGAGCAATCTGGTTTGCCTACTAATAAAATCATGCAGTTAAATAATATGGCTTCAATCACAACTATTGAGGCAATGGAAAAAGCACTGAGAAGTGGTAATTACAGTGTAGTGTTAGGTTGGCTTCCAGAATTAAGTGAGCAGGATTTTTGTCGATTACAAAATGCAGCGCAAGAAGGTCATTCTATTGGTTTTATTATGCGCCCACAAAAAACACATAATATCGCGGGTATCCATTCTGGACAGCAAAATAACCTAAAAATTCACTCTAACTATTATCACTAGCCAAGATTAAGAATATTCTTAGTAAATTTGACATTTGGATAAATCAGTCTAGGAAATCGCCGAAAAAATAATTGAGATCAAAGGGATAGATTATAATCAACTCAGAATGTGATTACGGTTATCTCTCTGATTTATCCACTAAAAAAAGTTTTTTTATAACGATTTTTGCTGCCTCTACTTGTATCTTTTTAAGTTCGTTGTAGACTTTAGCTTGTTAAGGTTATGGCATTATTTTTTACTTTTTATAAATTTTTGTAGATAATGTCAGCGAAACCTAGCAAGTATTTTAAACCAATGGCGAATAATAAGGCTCATTGAAGCCATGCCTATATTGGATGATAACGAGGCGTAGAAAATGAAAAAGACAGCTATCGCAGTAGCAGTGGCAGTAGCAGCTTTCGCAACTGTTGCGCAGGCAGCTCCAAAAGACAACACTTGGTATACAGGTGCTAAACTGGGTTGGTCTCACTATGAAGATACCAAATTCACACCAGTTGACCGTACTGACTCTGTAGGTAACAGCACTGATCGTGATACTTTCGGTGCTGGTGCATACGCAGGTTACCAATACAACCAGTACATGGGCTTTGAGCTTGGTTATGACTGGTTTGGTAAAATGAAATACAAAGGTGCTGGTAACAGCGGCGACCTGAAATCTATGGGTGTGTCTCTGACTACCAAACTGAGCTATCCAGTAATGGATGACTTAGACGTTTACACTCGTTTAGGTGGTATGGTTTGGCGTACAGACGTTAAAGCTAACCAAGAAGGCTTTGATAAATACAAAGAAAACGACACTGGCGTTTCTCCTGTATACGCACTGGGTGTTGAATATGCAATCACTCCAAACTGGGCAACTCGTTTAGATTACCAATGGGTTAGCAACATCGGTGATAAAGACAACCTAGGCGTACGTCCTGACAATGGCATGCTGAGCGTTGGTCTAGCATACCGTTTCAACCAAGAAGCAGCTCCAGTTGTTGAGCCAGCTCCAGTTGTTGAGCCAGCTCCAGTTGTTGAGAACAAGCGTTTCACTCTGCGTTCAGACGTTCTGTTCAACTTCAACAAAGCAACTCTGAAACCAGAAGGTCAGCAAGCGCTGAACGAACTGTATAACGAACTGAGCAGCATCGACCCAACTCAAGGTCGCGTACTGGTAGTTGGTTTCACAGACCGTATCGGTTCACAAAACTACAACCTGCCACTGTCACAAAAACGTGCTCAGTCAGTAGTTGATTACCTGGTATCTAAAGGCGTTCCAGCAAGTGCAATCGCTGCTGAAGGTCGTGGTAAAGAAGATCCAGTAACTGGTAACAAATGTGACGACGTTAAAGGCCGTGCAGCTCTGATCGAGTGTCTGGCTCCAGACCGTCGCGTTGAAATCGAAATTCAAGGTACAACTGAAGTTGTAACTCAACCAGGTGCTTAATTCTTAGCCCTAGTTTGAATTTCAGACTGAATATCAGAAACCCCATTTCGATGGGGTTTTTTTTATCCCTACGATTCAATATATACCAGTTCGTCTAGACAAAAATCCAATCAATCACTCGTTATATTGAAAACTATATGGCGGAGGCAATTTCACGTAGTGGCTATACGAAAAATTCGACAATTGAAGTATGGTAGGTATAGATACTACCCCTTCATTAGAAAGTGGAGGAAGCAATAATAGAATAAAAAGCCCACTGATCATTGACGATCGTTGCAACACACCATCATGATCTGAATAATTATTGTTTACTATTCCCTAATATCGCTTGAAGGTCTTGTTTTAACGAACTCATCTGGCTTTCGTACTTATCTTTATGTTCAGCATCTTCGATCAACTGGATGATCGTCTCAGATAGTGTTTTATTACGTTTTACGGCAAGGTTAGATAAACGCTGCCATACTGAAAAATTGAGATCGATTGATTTCTTTCTAGTATGTTGTTGCTCTGCGTTAAAGTGGCGTTTCCGTCTAGCTCGAATGCTTTGTTTCATCCGATTATCTAATTGCGGATCCATATGCAATGAAATCCACTTTAGAACATCCGTGGGCTGGTTTTCCATTTTCAGTAGTGAACTGATGGCTTCTTCTTCCGCATTTCTTTCGATATAGCGGGTGATTGTTTCACCATTTCTAGATTTTTTGACCAGATATTCCCATTTCCAGCCACATTCCAGATTTTCAAGCTGCTGATATTTCATATATTTTCCCGACGAATATCAATCCTAATTCTATATTAGCAATTTTAGAATAGAGTGCACAATCAAACCACAATATTCAACTTACTATCCACAAAGAAGATAACAACTAAGCACAAAATAGTGTACAATCCGCCGTCATCTGTTAACAATTTAATAAATTAAGCATGTCCACATTCGAATGCATACTCCTAGTATACGGGATAGGCGGTGTATGCTCTGCGCTTGTAACACTACTCCTGACAAAAGATCCTAATATTTTTATGAGACTACTCAGTGCGCTACTTATTGGTTTAACGTGGCCAATGTCATTTCCCGTCGTACTGTTATTTTCTTTATTCTAACCGATTATTCGACAATTATTGCTGCAAGATTGCCTTTCAAACGCTAATATAGCAACCTTGCCCAATGGGTAACAAATTGACCTGAAAACAATGTAAAATATCCAAACAGGATTCAGGCACACGCGCCCTGCTCACCGACAGGCATTTTACTTATAATCATATTAATAGCAGAAAAATTATAGTGATCAGTCAAGAACTAACATGGCAAGGCCTAACCCCCGACTTAATGCCGTATCAGGCTAATTTTGTCTCCTCAGATACCCTGACACCCACGACTTTGTCAGAAATCCAACCAAGACTGTTTGACAGTATTGCGCGTTTTATTAAAGAAAACGCAAGGACTCGATTTATGTTTATCAAGTCCGATGAAAGTGAAGGTTATCTACAGACATTTGCCGAAGCAATCAGCCCTTTACTGACACATTTTTCGCCAATTAATGGTGACTATCAGCTTACCGATAACGAGCAAACATTTAAATGGTGCTCTGATCTTGATGGACGCTTTTCAAGCCGTACAAGTATCGCTTACCGTCATTGGATCGAACCTGAGCAATTGTTTGGCTACGTTACCCCATCAAGACAACTCATTCCAGGCCTATTACACCATGTTAATGGTGGTGTATTAATTTTGTCGGCGGCGGCGCTAGTCTCTCAACCTCTAATGTGGCAGAGATTACAAAGCATGGTTGCGAATCGCCAACTTGAATGGCTACCATTTTCGGATACTCAACCTCTTCCAATAGAGATTGAGTCACAGCCACTTGATCTAAAATTGATCATTGTTGGTGATAGACTCGAACTCGAAGAGTTTGAATATACACATTCAAATCTGTTTGATAACGCTCTTTACGGTGAATATGAGCCTGTCATGTTCTTTGATGATGAAGAACAATTGACGCTATGGATGCGTTACATCAAATCAATTATTGTCACAAATCAGCTTCCTGAGATTAGTGCTGATGGTTGGCCTGCACTTATTCACCAAGCCACTCGGTTTTGTGAAGATAAATTTAATTTACCCTTAGACACTCATTGGATAACACGTAGATTAACGGATGCCTCCCATTATCAGACAGATAATATCATGGGTCATGAGGCATTTACTCAAGCCGTAGAAAACCGTTTGTGGCGTCATAGTTTCCTTTCTGAACGCTCTCAAGATGATATCTTACAAGAGCAAGTTTTCATCAAAACAGAAGGCGAGGTCATAGGCCAAATCAACGGATTATCTGTTTTACAGTATCCAGGTTACCCAGAAGCATTAGGTGAGCCTTCACGTATCACCTGTGTTGCTCATTTAGGTGATGGTGAATTCATTGATGTTGAACGCAAAGCTGAACTCGGTGGAAATATTCATGCTAAAGGCATGATGATCATGCAAGCCTATTTAAATTATGAGCTAAAATTAGAGCAACCTCAGCCATTCTCAGCGTCAATTGTTTTTGAGCAATCATATGGTGAGGTAGATGGTGATAGCGCTTCACTCGCTGAGCTATGTGCTCTCATTAGTGTACTAGCACTTCAGCCTATCGATCAACAAATTGCGGTGACCGGTTCCGTTGATCAGTTCGGTTATGTCCAACCGATTGGTGGCGTTAATGAGAAGATCGAGGGTTTTTATGATATTTGTGCTAAACGTGGGCTAACGGGAAATCAAGGGGTGATCATCCCAATGGCAAATGTTCGCCATCTGTGTACCAATGAAGCTGTGACGAATTCGGTTAAAGAAGGTCAATTTCATATTTGGCCTGTTGAACATGTTGCTCAAGCGATTACCTTACTCACTCGACAGCCTTATTTTGAGCAACAAGTTGAAGGCGACAACGTACACTTGTTAGCTCTAATTCAAGAACGTATAAACCAAGCAAATTCGCCAGAAAAGCCAAAACTACCTTGGTTCCTAAAATGGCTCGGCTGAAGAAAAAAATATCAGATCGGAGTTGTTCAGCGTACAAGTGTAAGCTATCCTGTACCCTTACTCATAATTAAGGCTATCAGAAGAACATGGTTGATAAACGAAGTTCCTACACAAAAACTGACTTAGAAGCTTCCGGACGAGGCGAATTATTTGGTGAGAATGGGCCTCCATTGCCCTCTGGAAATATGTTGATGATGGATCGCATCATTACAATGACTGAAGATGGCGGCACCTTTAATAAAGGTTATGTTGAAGCTGAGCTGGATATCAATCCAGACTTGTGGTTCTTTGGCTGTCACTTTGTTAATGACCCTGTCATGCCGGGTTGCTTAGGTCTTGATGCTATGTGGCAGTTAGTTGGCTTCTATCTAGGCTGGCTTGGTGGTGAAGGCAAAGGCCGTGCACTTGGTGTAGGTGAAGTTAAATTCACAGGTCAAGTTCTTCCAACTGCTAAAAAAGTCACTTATCGCATTAATTTTAAACGAGTAATTAATCGTAAGTTGATTATGGGTCTTGCCGATGGTGAAGTATTAGTTGATGGTAAAGTTATTTACGTCGCTAATGATTTAAAGGTTGGCTTATTTAAAGACACCAGCGCGTTTTAATCTCATACTCAAATTAAGCGCCCAATGCCAAAACCTCCGCCTTTGCGGAGGTTTAAAAATTGTTTAAGGGGATTAAAAAAACCGTTTTTAAATCGGATTTTCTAACAGGTTAGTATAGTTGTTCTGCACTCTCAAAAAAGACTATGCAGAAAGAATTGCCCTGTCCTCCATGGCTTTACGCCAACCTCCCAACCAATGCGAACGTGCATCCACTGCTTGATATGGACACAACTCTTTTGAACGTCCTGCAATACCTGCTTGATAACCTCTTGATAATGCTCTTTCTAAACGGTCTCGTTTCTGTCTTTTCATGCCTTACTTCCCTCATCGATTAAATGGAAAAGAAAACAGCACCTATGCCCCTGAGACTTCGAGCTAGCAGTTAAATTATGCTTAGTTACCTTACTGATGTCCTATAGATAGCTTCGCTTACCGCTAATGGCACTCGAAGTTTTGTTGGGGATCATTTCATTTAGGTACACTATAGAAATAACGCTGGGCGACGAGAAAATCAAGTAAAGAATTTCATATAAACGTCATAAATGTTATAAATGTGACTCAGGCTTTCAAAAAAAGACAACTATATGATATTAATAATATAATTTTTATTTTTTTGTAAAAAGATTCATATATGAGTAGTTACCTGTTGAATAATCAGACAAAAAATACACCTCAGTTAAATGAAAACATGAGGTGTATTTATCTATATTCGTCATACTTCAAGTTACAGCGTTTTTCGTTGAGGTATAAGAGGTGATACTCACCGCACCACACATTGTTATTAGACTTCCAACGACTCGCTCACTTGTCGCACTGCTACATCTTAAATGATTCAGAAGATAGCATTAGGTCTTGATTACAATTTGCTAACCTCTTTCGCTATTTCATCAGCAACTTGCTGCCACCCACTGGCTAAAGTGCGGACTAATTCAGGGTAACCATCTTCTTTTTGTTCTAATTGAATATCAAAATTACGACGAACGACTTCTTTACCATGCGATAATGTCCAGAATCCCTGAACTAGCACTTTGCCATCATAACGTCCATTGAAACTGGTTAACGTAATATCCAGTATATCTGGCGAATTTTGCAATGGCTGTAATGACACCAAACGCCCTGGCAATGCTGAAGAGAGTTCACTTACCATAGTTTGGCCAAGTTGCTGTTCTAAGGGACTAGCCCATAAATGAGAACTGGCATTATTGTAGCTCACATCTGAGGTTTGGTAAGTGATACCATTCGATGTCAAAACATCCGCTAACATCACTCGCTGTAACCAAACTTGGTTTTGCTGCCCCATGATTACCGCTGCTTGTGTTGCCGGTGCTTTCACCGGCAATTGGTAATACATTTTTTCAGGGGTGCTGCTACAAGCCGCCAGCATTAAAACCAATATCGATACCAAATATCGCATTATTTTTTCACTCCTTTAGGTACAGGATCTTTCGTTGGCTCAGCTTCGAATACCAATGCATTACTCTTATTATTCAAAGTACGCAATAATGGCTGAACTTCTCTTAGAACCTGATCTAAGCGCTGCATATTATCAACCATCTTATTATAAGCAGGAGACCCCGGCTGGAACCCTTGCATTGCACGGTTCATCTCATTTAAGGTCTTTTGCAGATCTTGCGGCAAGTTTTGGAATTCTTTGCTACCCATCACTTTATTTAGCTCTGAGAGCATGACCTGCGCTTCTTTAATGGTTTTTTGCCCTTCAGCTAACGTTTGTGTTGTTTGATTCAACATTGGCTCAATTGGCATGCTATTAACTTTATCCAATACAGAAATCACTTTCTGCTGAATTTGCGCTAAGCCACCGCTAGTGGTAGGAATAATTTTATAGCCAGCAATCTTATCTGGTCCTTTGTATTCAGGCACATTAGGTACGAAATCAAGGTCAACAAATAACGCACCAGTGAGTAAGTTCCCTGATTTTAATGAAGCCCGTAGCCCATCTTTCATTGCCAATTTCAATTCATTTTTTAGATTGAAATCAGCACCAACGTCTTTAGCGAAACGTTCTGGTTCAATGTGGATCAATACAGGGATACGGAAGTCATTATCTAACTTCTGATCAAGCCCTTCGGTATAAAACGGAACTTGTGCCACTGTACCTAAACGGATCCCACGGAACTCGACTGGTGCACCCGGTTGGAGGCCGCGGACTGAATCCGAGAAGAACAGGACAAAGTCTTGATACTCGGTATACAGGGAATTTTGGATACTACTTTGATTATCAAAAAGTTTAAATTCTGTATTTTCTTTAACCCCTTCACCTGGAACCCAACCTTGCGGAACGTCAAAGCTCACACCACCAGTTAATAGCGTAGTAATTGAACCTAGCTCAACGTGGATCCCTTGTGATGACATATCAAATGCAATCCCACTGTCTTTCCAAAAGCGGACATTTGAGCTAATCAATTTGTCATAAGGCGCATTGATAAAGAGTTGATAACGCATATCGCGATTTTTCATATCAAAGTCGCTCGTTTCAACCGAACCAACGCGATAGCCTCTAAATAATACAGGATCACCTGCATTTAGTTGCCCAGCCCTATCGCTCACTAATACGACACGGATCCCCTTAGCATCAGGAGACGCCAAAGGTGGAGCATCTAATAAGGTAAACTCACTGTGCTCTTTTGTCGCATTTCCCGGTTGTAACTCAATGAAAACCCCTGAAAGCAAGGTTCCCAGCCCTGATACACCTTCACGGCCAATCGTTGGTTTAACAATCCAGAAAGCAGAGTCTGTACGCAGCAAATCTTTCATATCACTATTGAGGCGTGCTTTGATCACCACTCGGCTAAAATTGTCATCTAGCGTCACGCTTTCAACAATACCGATATCCACACTGCGGCTCTTAATTTTAGTTTTACCTGCTTCAATGCCTTCCGCATTAGAGGTAATTAACGTAACTTCAGGCCCTTGATGGCTAAAGTGATAAAAAAGGATCCACGCACCGATTAATACAGTGACAATGGGGATCACCCAAACAGGTGACCAACTTTTCAGTTTACTGACTTTGGCATTCGCCTGTGGTGCTTCATGTTCACTCACCCAATGGCTCCTTCTTGTTCAACAGCTTTTACCGCATTTTTCTTTTCGCAGCGATCCCATGTCAATCGAGGATCAAAGGTCATCGCAGCAAACATCGTTAAAATAACGACGACACCGAAGAAAATAACGCCCTGTGCAGGGACTATACTCATCAATTGGCCCATTTGAACCAATGCGGCCAAAATGGTAATCACAAAAACGTCAATCATTGACCAGCGCCCCACATATTCCACGAGTTCGTAAATAAAATGCATACGATGTGGGTCTCGATTACCGTAGCCTTGTGAATCAAGGCATAACCATGCAATGCCGATCATTTTGAGCGATGGAACCATAATACTGGCAATAAAAATAATTAATGCGACAGGATATGAACCATCACTCCACAATAAAATCACCCCGTCCATAATAGTAGAATCCATATCACTGCCTAACATATGTGTTGTCATAACGGGTAACACATTTGCAGGGATATAAAGGAGGAATGAAGTCAACAACAGAGCAACTGTCCACTGTATGCTCTGATGTCTACGTACGTGGCCTCGAGCATGACAGCGCGGGCATTGCGATTGTTCAGCAGGTAAAATAGCAGTACAAACCAAACAAAGTCTTAAATTTTGGCTAATACCTGTTTTGCCTACTTCAAGTTTTTGGTTCAGTTTTGGGGCTGCTTCAATTTTATTCCATAACCAGTGCCTATCAAGACATTGAAATGCCCTAACTTGCAGCATACAAAATAAACAATATGGCAAAAAACTCAATCCAACACCGATATCACCATAAGCAATCAATTTAACAAAGCTAACTAATACACCCGCTAAAAAGATTTCCGCCATGCACCATGATTTCATTTGGAACAATATGCGGCTCATCCCAACTTTGAGACCCTTAGGGATGTGTACTTGGAGCCCTAGCAGTATGATAGTTACCATACAAAACGCAGGGATCACTAATGAAAAGAATAAGAAAAATAACGCTAACCCGCTATAACGAGTGGTAGAGATGATCTCAATAATCTGAAAAAGTGAGATTTCATTTTCAATACCTGCCGCCCCCATTTTGACAAATGGGAACAGGCAAGCAATCAGCAGCATTATTAATGCGCTAAATGCATATGCAGCAGGTTGCTTATACGGATATCGCCACTTTGAAACAAGCGTCGTATGGCAACGTGGACAGGTTGCTTTGGTGCCCTGTTCTAATTCAGGCACCGCAACAAGCATGTCACACTGTGTACATAACACATGTTCGTGAGACTCATGAGAGCACAAGGTGATCCGCCCCTTTTATTTCCTAGTGTGAGAACTATCCGTTCTTTAATAGTTCCAGCTCTTGCCAACGGTCGAATGCTTGTTCTAACTCTTGCTCTTTTTGAGCCAATGCACTCAAGGTTTTTTCGGTCACATCATGAGGCTGATTAAAGAAGTCTGCATCACCAACCAAATTTTGCAGTGCTTCAATTTCACCTTCAAGTTGTTCCAGCTTCGATGGTAATTGTTCTAGTTCACGTAGTAAATGATAGCTTATCTTATTATTTCGCTTTGAAGGTTCTTTTCCTTTCGGCAATTTCTCTTCGTCCGCTATTTTACTTGGTTGTAAATTTTTCAAACTAACGGTTTGTGCTTTTTGTTGCTGGGCATCAAAATACCCCCCTGCATAGCGGTTGATCACACCATTGCCTTCAAAAATCCAGCATTCTGTGACGCTATTATCAACAAACTCACGGTCATGGCTAACTAATAAAACAGTACCTTGATAGCTATCCACCAACTCTTCGAGTAGCTCTAGTGTCTCAACATCAAGGTCGTTGGTCGGTTCATCAAGAATAAGTAAGTTACTTGGCTTTAAAAATAATCGAGCCAACAATAACCTATTACGTTCTCCACCTGACAATGCGCGAACTGGGGTCATGGCTCTTTTTGGTGGGAACATAAAGTCTTGCAGATAACCGAGTACATGGCGAGGTTTACCATTTACCATCACCTCTTGCTTACCTTCCGCAAGGTTATCCATCACCGTCTTATCAGGATCGAGCGCCGCGCGATGTTGGTCAAAATAAGCAACCTCTAATTTAGTTCCGCAATGCACTCTACCGCTACTCGCCTTTAAATCACCTAACATCAGCTTGAGTAACGTGGTTTTACCACAACCATTTGGCCCGACTAATGCAATTTTGTCACCGCGCAAAACTTGTGCACTAAAGTCTTTAACTAGCACTTTATCATTAATTTGGTAGTTAACGTTTTCTAGTTCAAAAACAATTTTGCCTGAACGAGCCGCTTCTTCTACCTGCATTTTGGCGCTGCCTAATACTTCTCGACGCTCTGAACGCTCAACACGCAATGCTTTTAACGCACGAACACGGCCTTCATTGCGCGTACGTCTTGCTTTAATACCTTGACGGATCCACGCTTCTTCTTGAGCTAACTTACGATCGAATTCTGCATTTTGCATCTCTTCAACACGCAGTGCTTCTTCTTTCGCAATCAGATAATTGTCGTAGTTACCCGGCCAAGACATCAGCTTTCCTCGGTCAAGGTCAACAATACGTGTTGCCATATTGCGAATAAATGAGCGGTCATGGGAAATAAAAACAATACTACCTTGGAAATCTTTCAAAAAGTTTTCTAACCATAAAATGGTTTCGATATCCAAGTGGTTAGTCGGCTCATCAAGGAATAATACGCGTGGGTTACTGACTAAAGCACGGCCTAACGCTGCTTTACGCAACCAGCCTCCTGATAATGAAGAAAGCTGTGCATCCGCAGGTAGATCAAGCTTTTTTAACACGTCGCTAATACGCGCGTCCAATAACCATAGATTTAGGTTATCAAGCACATCTTGCAATTCAGCCAGTTTATTTAAATTCTTTTCGCTTGGATCTTCTTCAACCAATTTAGAAACATGATGGTAGTCTTTAAGGTAACCCGCTTGCTCTGCAACACCTTCAGCGACAAAGTCAAAAATAGTCCCTTCAACGTTACGAGGAGGGTCTTGCTGTAAGCGTGCCACAATCAAATCTTGTTGATAAAGAAGTTGTCCATCATCCAATGGCTGCTCTTTCGTCAACACTCGCATTAGCGTCGATTTACCTGCACCATTACGACCCACTAAACAAACGCGTTCGTTTTCTTCAATATGAAGTTCAGTGTTATCCAACAAAGGCGCATCGCTAAACGCAAGGTATGCACCTGATAAATTAATTAAAGCCATTGATATTATCCTTTACGCTGCATGGCGAATTAACCAGCAGTTATGAATCTGACGGTTTCGAGCAAAATCTTCTGAGCGAGTTTTGGCGGTAATTTCTTCTGCTTGTAGCCCTAACTCAGTGAGTGCTGCGAGATCCATTTTAAAACCACGCTTGTTATTGGAAAACATGACAGTTCCCCCTTTACGTAACAAACGTTTTAAATGTGTGATCAACTGAATATGGTCACGCTGTACATCAAAAGTACCCTCCATACGTTTTGAATTAGAAAACGTTGGTGGATCAATGAAAATCAGATCAAACTGCTCATTGCTATTCGCTAACCAATTCAAACAATCAGCTTGGATCAATCGATGCTGACGTCCCGTTAACCCATTCGCCTGTAAGTTCTTCTCAGCCCATTCTAAGTAGGTACGTGACATATCAACAGAAGTGGTACTCTTCGCACCACCGAGCCCTGTATGTACCGTCGCAGATCCTGTGTAACAGAATAAGTTTAAGAAGTCCTTACCGTGACTCATTTGCCCTAACATACGACGAGCAATGCGATGATCCAAAAACAGCCCTG
Organism: Providencia sp. PROV236; assembly: GCF_033676985.1. Taxonomy (NCBI): domain Bacteria; kingdom Pseudomonadati; phylum Pseudomonadota; class Gammaproteobacteria; order Enterobacterales; family Morganellaceae; genus Providencia; species Providencia sp. PROV236. Next base: position 3,066,978 of record NZ_CP096297.1, read on the forward strand.
TATCCAAGTAGTCTGTCAGGTTAACCAACATTTTTGCGTTATATTCATTGACTAAAAAGAAATCATCTTTCTGAGCCAATTTTTCATATTGTTGTTTACCCTTTTGACGCTGACGTGTTTTTAAAATCAATTGGTTCGATGAAAGTTGTAACACATTCATCGTTGCGGTGATCACATCAAATAGGCGCTGGCGTGCTTTGCGTTCGTCCACTGTTTTGGGTGGAGCATATTCCTGAACCACCACTTTCTCACCATAAATATCAACGGCAACGTTATATTCAGGTAAGTCAGCATCGTAAACGCGATAGCAGTCAATACCTTGCTGTTTTGCCCATTTACTCAGTTTTTTATGGTTTTTACGTAGCCTATTGGCAAAATCGGGTGAGATTTCACCGACAGTATCTGATGGTGTTTCAGCTAATAGGTAATTTTTTTGTACGCAATCCAACGGACCATTTTTCGCTTTAAATTCGCGTTCAGAACGTAATTGTAAGCAGCTTAATAATTCAGGTGAAGCACTAAAGATAGATAAACGCCACCCCGGAAAACGCGCTTTAACAACTCTGCCTAATTGGCTATGTAAAGCAATCAGTGCTGGCTCACTTTCTAAGCGCTCACCATAAGGTGGATTGCTAAGAATGGTCCCTGTTACTTCCGCTGTGACTGGGTTTTCCAGCATTGCTGCATCACCTTGATTAAAGCTAACCAGCTCCTGTACACCAGCTCTACGTGCGTTAGCACGTGCCATATCGAGAACACGCTTATCTATATCAAAACCATAAAAACGTGAAGTGGTTTCTTTCAAGCCTTGGCGAAAACGGACTTGTGCCTCAGTGGTCAGCTCGCGCCAAAGTTCAGGATTATATTTTGACCATGCATAGAACCCCCAGTGCTCGCGATGTAGACCCGGAGCCCTATCAGCCGCTATCATTGCCGCTTCAATCACTAATGTTCCTGAACCACACATAGGATCGACCAATGGTGTGCCTTTTTGCCAACCCGAACGGTTAATAATCGCCGCGGCTAAGTTTTCTTTTAATGGCGCTTGCCCCGCTAGATCACGATAACCACGAATATGTAATGAATCACCGCTAAGATCGAGTGCAACGCTAGCTTTTTCTTTATTTAAATAAACGTTCACACGAATATCGGGTTGCTGACGCGCCACATCAGGACGCTGATCAATTTTGCGAACAAAACAATCGACAATCGCGTCTTTGACTTTTAATGCCCCATATTGGCTATTACGAATTTCTTCGTTGGTTCCGCTAAAATGAACTGAAAAAGTATCATCGACAGAAAAAATTTCTGTCCAATCGATAGCCTGCACACCTAGGTACAGATCTAAGTCGCTATAAACATCAAACTCATTCAATGGTAATAAGATACGGGATGCCAGCCTGCTCCACAGCAGGCTCTGATACATCACCCGTTCATCAGCCTGAAAATGAACGCCCCCTTGTGCAATTTTGCACTGGCTAGCGCCCAGAGCCTCTAATTCAGATTTCAGTAGTTCTTCTAGGCCACGAGCTGTGCTGGCAAACAGAGAATTCATAGTATTTTTTACCAATTTGGATGAAAAATTGTTGCGCATTATAGCTAATCTTATGCACTTGTCATAAAGTTGCTCAGCAACAATTATAAGGATTAAAAAATGATAACGCTTTCGCGCCTTTATACACACCCAGTCAAGTCTATGAGAGGGATCCGTCTATCCCATGCCTACGCAGATACTAGCGGGCTAATATTTGACCGTAATTTTATGGTAACAACACCTGAAGGTAAATTCATCACCGCAAGAAAATACCCGCAAATGTTACTATTTACACCAGCAATGTTAAATAATGGTCTGTATCTCAAAGCGCCAGATGGTGAAAGTGTGACGGTATTGTATCAGGACTTTGATCAGAATCAGAGCCCAACTGAAGTTTGGGGCAATCATTTTCATGCACTGATAGCCCCAGAAGCCATTAATACTTGGTTAAGTGGCTACTTTGATGAGCCCGTACAACTTCGCTGGTTAAGCCCTCAACTATCACGTCGTGTTAAAACTATGCCTGAAGTGCCAATGTCTTTTGCTGATGGCTATCCATTTTTATTGATCAATGAAGCTTCAGTGCAAGAATTACAGAGACGTTGCCCCGCCAGTGTCAAACTAGAGCAATTTCGCGGTAATTTGATCATCACGGGAGCCAAGCCTTTCGAAGAAGATACATGGAAAACAATCCAGATCGGTGACGTTGTGTTTACCTTAGATCGTTCATGTAGTCGTTGTATTCTAACAACCGTTAGTCCAGAAAAAGGCATCAAACACCCAAATAGTGAACCATTAGCCACTTTGCAAACCTTTCGTACTCAAGAAAATGGCGATGTTGATTTTGGGCAGAATGTGATTATCAATAATACGGGGGTTATACGTGTTGGCGATAAGGTGACGGTACTTGAGACAAAACAACCCAATCAATATATACCGAGGCAAAGAGAAACTGATGCAGATCCTGTAGCGGCAACACCGCTAAGTACGGTAACAGTAACTTTTGAGCATCAAGAATATGAAGGAAATAATCAAGAAGTTATCCTTGAGCAGCTCGAATCAAAAGGAGTATCGCTACCTTATTCATGTCGCGCAGGAATTTGTGGTAAATGCCAAATAAAACTCATTGAAGGTGAAGTGACACCGTTAAAACAAAGTGCAATTAAAGATAATGGCTATATATTAGCATGCAGTTGTGTCCCCAAAAGTGCAATTAAATTATCTTTAAAATAAATCCAAGAACCATCATAAATTAATTATTATTTTAATGATGGTTTTATTGATCTTATAAAATCTAAAAAAATACAATTCGATCATGAGTGATCTATTACATTACTTTGCCATAAACTAGCCCGCTAGACTTACGTTTATATTGCATCATGCGATCGTTCATGATCTTAATTGGATCACAAAAGCGTAATGTGCGATCTGGTAATTCTAATTGTGACTCTGCAAGTAAACATAAACTCGCCGATGCGCCTGCTTCAGCAATAATAAAAGTGGCAATATTGCTGGTGTTTTCTAAACAGACTTGAATAAGTTGACCTTGAGTAGGCTCAGTGATGTCATGATAGGACGAAAAATACCAACTCTTTGGCATTTGTGGTTTTAAAAAGCGAAAGGCGACCAAGCTATTTAAAACTAATTCTGCTCGTTCTTCATTTGACAGATTTAGCCTTTTCGCTTGCTCATCGAATATATAAAATTCACCAGCATCCTCAATACTAAAAGGCATTTCAGTACGCGCAAACGCAGTTAACATTTTTGCTGGAAAACATGAGCGAAATATCATGCCATTGGCGAGATCTAACATCACCCGATCATGGTCATGATCAAAATACCACCGCCAGTGATCATCGGGTTTTATTTTCATATACGAACCCTTTTTTTGATGTATCAGTAAAAAATATTTTATAACTGCATATACTCTAAATAATTTGAGGTACAGCTAAACATAAATAATGGTATGTTGAAACATAGAGGCTATGAATGTTATCAAGCGTCTTCAACGTATACTTAATACTACTATTCTAAATCTAACTTGCCATACCCTAACTTGAACTATTGTGAGTATAAAATATCGACTCTATATCAATATAAAAGAAAAGGGGGCACAAATAAAGCCCCCTTTAGGTAAATTTACAGTTAACTATATATGGTTCACAATATCTTTTATTAATTTTGGCCCATTATATATAAAACCTGAATAAATTTGGATTAATGAAGCCCCTGCTTCCATTTTTTCTCTGGCTGAAGTTAATGAATCAATTCCACCCACACCAATAATTGGTAATTGACCATTTAACTCACGAGAAATTATCCGGATCACTTCGGTGCTTTTAAGCTGCACTGGACGCCCACTTAATCCCCCCGCCTCGTTGCAATGATTTAACCCTTGCACTAAAGAACGGTCTAAAGTGGTATTTGTCGCGATAACACCATCAATATTATGGCGAACCAAACTGTCGGTCACTTGTATTATTTCTTCTTCGGTTAAATCAGGTGCAACTTTGACTGCAACAGGAACATATTTTTGGTATTTTGATTGTAATTCCAATTGCTTTTGCTTAATTCCACTTAATAAATCATCTAATGCTTCACCATATTGTAATGTACGTAAACCCGGTGTATTCGGCGATGAAATATTAATTGCGATGTAACCTGCATGGCTATAAACCTTATCCATGCAAATTAAATAATCATCTTTTCCTTGTTCAACTGGCGTATCTTTATTCTTACCAATATTAATTCCAATTACGCCACCGTAAGTTGATTTTTTAACATTCTCAACAAGGTTATCTACACCCTTATTATTAAATCCCATACGGTTGATCAACCCTTCAGCCTCTACAAGCCTGAATAATCGAGGTTTATCATTACCTGATTGAGGACGAGGCGTCACAGTGCCAATCTCAACAAAACCAAAACCCATGGCACCAAAAGCATCAATGCACTCACCATCTTTATCTAAACCGGCGGCTAACCCAAGTGGGTTTTTAAATGAAAGCCCCATACATTGAACGGGTTTAGTTGCGACAGATTGGCGCAGAAGACATTTAAAAGGGGAATTATTCAAACGCTGAAGCTGGCGAAAAGTCAGTTCATGGGCTTTTTCTGGATCAAACTGGAATAGAGCCTTGCGGGCAAGGTGATATAGCATATCTGATAACCTATTAGCGATTAAAGACACAATGCTCCGCGCGTCAAAACACCCGCCAAAATTTAATTTGCCGAGGCTATTTTAACAGGGATACATTTTCATCCGATAAAACGCGACATAGATTACCCTATCTAAGCCTGTTTAATCTATGAAAAGATCAATTTATTATGAATTAAGCAATCGAATCGCCACATACCCTTGATCTTCATCTCAACATTATCGAATTGATTAAAAAGAAAACACCCCTGAGAAATTTCTCAGGGGTGTTTGATATCAGCGCGCAATTAAACGACTTTAGCTCTCAAGCGCTTTAGTGACTTTTTCAAATAGATCACCAGAAAGATTATCTAGACCTTTTAGCTGTTCTAAAGTATTGCGCATCAAGTTTTGGCGTTTTTCATCAAAACGCTTCAAACGGATCAGAGGCTCAATCAGTCGTGAAGCCACCTGTGGATTACGCGTATTTAGATCGACTAAGATTTCATACAAGAACTGATAACCACTACCATCCAGTGCATGGAATGCCGCTGGATTGCCTGAAGTAAATGCACCAACCAATGAACGAACTCGGTTTGGGTTACTCATGGTGAAAGAGCGGTGATTTAACAGGCTACGCACTGTTTCCAGCACATCAGCAGCTGGACGACTGCCTTGCAAGGTAAACCATTTATCCATGACCAAGCCATCATGATGCCAGCGTTCATCAAACTCAGCCATTAACTCAGCTAAACATGGCAATTGAGATTCACTCGCTGCGGTCAATGCCGCTAATGAATCTGTCATATTATCTGCACCATAGAACTGTTTAGAGACAAGTTTATCTGCGAGTGGTTGATCATCCCCTGCCGCAATGTATTGCAAGCACACATTACGTAAAGCACGTTTAGCAATATCTTGATGATCAACACGGTAACCATCAATTTGGATTGACTGATAAACCGCTAAAAACTCATCAGCCATTCCTACCGCTAATTGGTGAGCAATAAAATCAGCAACAGCATGAATCGCATCTGGGTCGATGATTTGGAAAGACTCCGCCATCTCATTTTCGGAAGGCAAAGTTAAAATCAACGCCGCTAAAGCAGGATCAATATTATCGCTCAGTAGAACAGCTCTAAACGCATCAATCACATGCTCAGGCAATATCAGTGTTTTGCCTGCTTGATAATGCTCGACATTGATCTTCACATAATTACTAATCAATTGCTGAGCGGCATCCCAACGAGAAAATTCATTGCTGGCGTACTGCATTAAAAATGCCAGTTGCTCATCACTGTATGGATAGTCCAATTTTACTGGTGCTGAAAACTCACGTAGCAGAGAAGGCACGGGACGACTTGTGACTTCATCAAACGTAAAACTTTGTGACTCTTGGGTGATATTTAAAACCGAGTTTACTGGACTACCGAGATGTTGTAATGGAATAACCTCGCCATCTTCACCATACAGTTCGATATCTAATGGAATATGTAATGGATGTTTCTCTGATTGATCCGCGGTTGACGGGGTCATCTGACTGACATGCAAGACATATTGCTGTTTTTCTGGGAAATATTCATCGCGAACAGTAAGAATTGGCGTACCTGATTGGCTATACCAACGACGGAATAGAGAAAGATCGACATTCGAGGCATCTTCCATTGCCTGCACAAAATCATCACAGGTCGCTGCGCTACCATCATGGCGATGAACATATAACTGTATCCCTGCTTGGAACATCTCTTCGCCTAATAGCGTGTGGATCATGCGGATCACTTCAGAACCTTTTTCATATACCGTTAACGTATAGAAGTTGTTCATTTCGATCACTTTCTCGGGGCGAATTGGATGAGCCATTGGGCTAGCATCTTCAGCAAACTGAGCCGCTCGCATCACTTTAACGTTATTAATCCGATTAACCGAGCGAGATCCCAAATCGGAACTAAACTCTTGATCACGGAAAACGGTTAACCCTTCTTTAAGACTTAATTGGAACCAATCACGACAAGTAATACGGTTACCAGTCCAATTATGAAAATATTCATGACCAATAACAGATTCAATATTTAAATAATCTTTGTCTGTCGCTGTTTCACTTTTAGCGAGTACATATTTTGAGTTGAAAACATTTAGACCTTTGTTTTCCATTGCCCCCATATTAAAGAAGTCAACGGCAACAATCATATAAATATCAAGGTCATATTCAAGGCCAAAACGCTCTTCATCCCACTTCATGGCATTTTTTAGCGATTGCATAGCCCATGGCGCACGGTCAAGATTGCCTTTATCGACAAATAGTTCAAGCGCCACTTCGCGGCCAGTACGTGTAACAAAGGTATCCCTAAGAACATCAAAATCCCCTGCTACTAACGCAAACAAATAACTTGGTTTTGGGAATGGATCTTGCCATTTTACCCAATGGCGACCATCTTCTAATATGCCATCCGCAATGCGGTTACCATTTGATAATAAATAAGGATAGCGTTGTCGATCTGCGGTAATTGTAGTCGTGTAACGTGCTAACACATCTGGGCGATCTAAATAATAGGTGATATGACGAAAGCCTTCCGCTTCACACTGAGTACACAGTGCATCACCAGAAACATATAACCCTTCTAATGCGGTATTTTTTTCAGGACTAATTTCATTAACAATACGCAAAGTGAAGGATTCAGGCAACGATGACAGCACCAATTTACTATCTTGTTCTTGATAATCAGCCCATGCATGGCCATTTACTTCAACACTGATTAATTGCAAATCTTCACCGTGAAGCTCAAGCGTGGAAGAGTTCACATTCAGTCGTTTGACTTGGCTCACTGCCGTGACAACTGTTTTTGCAGGATCGAGATTAAAATCAAGGTCAATTTCTGAGATGGTGTAATCAGGGGCTTGATAGTCCTGACGATATTTCGCTTGTCGCAACTGGGTCATAAGTAACCTTTTTAATTCGTAAATTCGATATCGTAGTTTTCTCTTTGTTTTTTATACTCTTAATAGTTCGAGATGCAGCTAGGCGATATGTGGGTGAATCTAGTCACTATGTTTTAAAACAATGCCTTAAAAAGTACTGCAACTTGAAGTATACGAGTATTCATACTATACGCTGCTACAGCTCTCTTGCCTATGATCAGGCTTTTAAAAACCATTTTCTGCATGACTCATCATTTCTAGACTCTAGTATCAACAATTGTTAAAAATTGGTTTGTTCGTTGATGCTATAACGCTGTTAAATAGAAAATTACGTGTTAGTATCATTTCATACTTTAATGGCCCAATATGTATATATTAACGTTTATTAAATAATATTATCGTTTGGGTAAGAAATTGGAAATGCGATACCAGCAATGAATGATCAATTTGACTTCTATCTTCTAGCAAAATGGGTATACTTTTCCAACTTTAACGATTTAGCTAATAAGTAGATAGCTCCGCGAGGACGCCTGCGCGCCATGAATCTAGACGCTACCCCGATTATTACATCACTGCTCGACACTGATGCTTATAAGCTTCATATGCAGCAGGCCGTGTTTCACCATTACAGCCAAGTTCCGGTTGTTGCCGAGTTCCGTTGCCGTAGTAGTGAAATTTTAGGCACCTATGCCAATGAAATCCGCCAACAAGTGCAATTAATGGCAGACCTCTCCCTAACCAAGGAAGAGTTCCATTACTTAAGTAGCCTACCTTTCTTTAAAGAGGACTACCTCACATGGCTGAAACAATTCCATTTCAAACCAGAGCAAGTCGATATCTCGACCACTGATGATGGGCAATTAGCTATTCGCATCAGTGGACCATGGGTCGAAGTGATTATGTGGGAAGTTCCCCTACTAGCTCTCGTCAGTGAAATTGTTCAACGCGATAGACATCCGCAAATTACTGCGGATGATGCTGTAAAACAGCTAAAAAAATTACTTACAGTGTTTTATAGCCAAGCGGAAGAGGATCATATCGACCTCAGCCGTTTCAAATTAATGGACTTTGGCACCCGTCGTCGTTTTTCATATGATGTACAATCCGCGATCGTGTCTGTGCTCAAAAAGGAATTCCCTTACCTTGTTGGAACAAGCAACTATAAGTTAGCTCATGAACTTGGACTTTCCCCTGTCGGGACACAAGCACATGAATGGTTCCAAGCTCACCAACAAATTAGCCCTGAGTTAGCCAATAGCCAAATAGCAGCTTTACAAAGCTGGCTTGATGAATATCCAGATCAACTTGGTATTGCTTTAACCGATTGTATCACCATGGATGCGTTCTTGCGCGATTTTGATGCCGATTTTGCGAAGCGCTACCAAGGATTACGCCATGATTCAGGTGATCCTATTGAATGGGGAGAAAAAGCGATTGCCCATTATGAAAAATTGGGTATCGATCCAATGAGCAAAACCTTGGTATTTTCCGATAGCCTTGATCTGCAAAAATCCTTAGAGCTTTATCGTTATTTCCACAAACGCATCAATCTGGTGTTTGGTATTGGTACGCGATTAACCTGCAATATACCCGGCGTTATTCCATTGAATATCGTCATTAAATTGGTTGAGTGTAATGGCAAACCCGTCGCTAAACTTTCTGATAGCCCGGGTAAAACCATTTGTGAAGATGATGAGTTCGTCAATCAGCTACGTAAAGCATTTGACCTACCAAAAATGGAAAAAGCCTGTTAATTCTTTTTTTCTTCCTTGTGTGATGCCTCTTACTACCATCTAGGCATCACACAAAAATAGACTTCTTCTTGCTATTCAGATATGAATTAGGTTATAGCTAAACCTGTTTGTTCCTTTATAGTGCAAAAGATAGTGCAAAAGTCGCGATTTTTTACTTGTTTCCTGCCCCACTGCAAGTAACATAGAAAGTCGAACCTGATATATCGCATTTCAGGAACACAAATACGTTCACTGGGCTATAAATAAGCATTAAATGCCTATTAAGCGCCGTGAAAATATCATTATTTATTTCGTTTATATAAAAGAGAGTAATTTTTATGATCGTAGCGCCTGTAGTCGATGTACTGCAAGGCCGTGTGGCGGTTGGCTCTGAAGTCACCGTTCAAGGCTGGGTACGTACAAGGAGAGATTCAAATGCTGGTTTTTCTTTCCTCGCCGTTTATGACGGTTCCTGCTTCAATCCATTACAGGCTGTCATCAATAATAATTTATCCAATTATAACGACGAAGTACTGCATTTAACGACAGGTTGTTCTGTTGAGGTCACGGGGATCGTCAAAGAGTCACCAGGCCAAGGCCAATCTTTTGAAATGGATGCAACCGCAGTGAAGGTAGTGGGTTGGGTTGAAGATCCTGACACATACCCAATGGCAGCAAAACGTCATAGCGTTGAATACCTTCGTGAAACAGCACATTTACGCCCACGTACTAACTTAATCGGCGCTGTTGCTCGTGTTCGTCACACCCTTGCACAAGCATTGCATCGTTTCTTTGATGAACAAGGCTATTTTTGGGTTTCAACCCCAATAATTACCGCATCAGATACCGAAGGCGCAGGTGAAATGTTCCGCGTTTCAACGCTGGACTATAACAACCTGCCACGTAACGATAAAGGCGAAGTTGATTTCAGTGAGGACTTTTTCGGCAAAGAAGCGTTCTTAACGGTATCAGGTCAGCTGAACGGTGAAGCTTATGCAACTGCACTGAGCAAAGTTTATACTTTCGGCCCTACCTTCCGCGCGGAAAACTCCAATACTAGCCGTCACTTGGCTGAGTTTTGGATGGTTGAGCCTGAAGTTGCATTTGCTAACCTTGATGATGTCGCGGGTCTCGCTGAGCAAATGCTGAAGTTTGTCTTCAAAGCTGCGCTGGATGAACGTCGTGATGACCTAGAGTTCTTTGCTCAACGTGTTGATAAAGAAGTTATCAATCGCTTAGAAAGCTTTGTAAGCTCAGATTTTGCTCAAGTAGACTACACTGATGCCATCAAGATCTTAGAAAATTGTGGCCAGAAATTTGAAAACCCAGTTTACTGGGGCGTCGATATGTCTTCCGAACACGAGCGCTATTTAGCTGAGCAACACTTTAAAGCGCCTGTTGTCGTTAAAAACTACCCGAAAGATATTAAAGCTTTCTATATGCGTCTTAACGAAGATGGCAAAACCGTGGCAGCAATGGACGTTCTGGCACCGGGTATTGGTGAAATCATCGGTGGCTCACAACGTGAGGAGCGCCTTGATATGTTAGATGCACGCCTTGCTGAGATGGGTATGAATAAAGAAGATTACTGGTGGTACCGTGATCTGCGCCGTTACGGCACCGTGCCTCATTCAGGTTTCGGTCTTGGTTTTGAACGCTTAGTGGCTTATGTCACTGGTGTAGGTAACGTTCGTGAAGTGATCCCATTCCCACGTACCCCAAGAAATGCTGCATTCTAATTCTTAACATCTATTTAATATCGGGCTGTTTTATGCTTAATAGCCCGATATTATTTTAGTTCATTAATGACTTCCCTTTATTATATTTGTTATCTGCATCACACTATTGCTTATATAGTTCAATAAATCACCTATTCGTGAGTGCCATTTACCTTAGCTAAGAAAAATCTGCTTTTCTCATCATTTTTTCGGTTTTCTTTGGATAAATCTATTACTTATCCCTCTCCAACTTGTTCAAAAAAAGCTCAATTTGACCTTTGAAAAAGTTCCCTAAATTTTGTAATTATTTTTAAACTGGTCAAACCTGTGGTTATTTTTTATTCTATTTTTTACATTTAGAAACACCTTGTTACCATTTGTTTCAGAATCTTTATTTTTGTAGCACTTTGAGGGTAGATAAATTTATTTAGCAATGGAACACTGGACGCCGACATAGACGACACTAATCTCTCATAAATAGTTCCAATTATTTTTGCGAATTATTTTTGGCAGTGGCAGGTGTCCGAATAACACCAATGAGGGTAATAATAATGATGAAACGCAATATTCTTGCAATGGTTATCCCAGCTCTGTTGGCTGCCGGCGCAGCAAACGCAGCTGAAGTATACAACAAAGATGGCAACAAATTAGACGTTTACGGTAAAGTTGACGTTCGTCACTATTTTGCTTCTGCTGACAAAGGCAAGAAAAGCGAAGATGGCGACGATTCACGTGTTCGTTTAGGTGTTAAAGGTGACACTCAAATCACTGACCAACTGACTGGTTTCGGTCGTTTCGAGTGGGAAACTAAGACTAACAAGTCTGAAAGCAACAACGAAAACAAAAACCGTCTAGCATATGCTGGTTTGAAATTTGCTGACTTCGGTTCAATCGACTACGGCCGTAACTACGGTGTTGTCTATGACACCAACGCATGGACCGACGTATTCCCACTGTGGGGCGCGGACACTATGGCTCAGACTGACAACTTCATGACTAGCCGTAACCGTAACCTGTTAACTTACCGTAACAACAATGCTTTCGGTTATGTTGATGGCCTGAGCTTTGCTCTGCAATATCAAGGTAAAAACGGCGACAACAACAAGTCTGGCGCTGGTATGGCTAAAGACAACGGCGACGGTTTCGGTTTGTCTACCGCTTATGACTTAGGTTGGGGTGTAACACTGGGTGGTGGTTACTCAAGTTCTTCTCGTACTCCAAGCCAACAAGCAGGTTCAGTAACTACCGGTACTGGTACTAGCGCAAAAACTTACTACAGTGCAACGGGTGATCGTGCTCAAGCATGGAACGTTGGTGGTAAATTCGACGCTAACAACGTTTACTTAGCAGCTATGTATGGCCAAACTCAGAATACATCTCGCTACGGTGACCTAGATCTGATCGCTAACAAAACTGAAAACGTTGAATTGGTGGCTCAGTACCTGTTCGACTTCGGTCTGAAACCATCTATCGGTTATAACCAATCTAAAGGTAAAAACTTAGGTAACGGTTACAACAACCAAGACCTAGTTAAATATATTTCTGTTGGTTCTTACTACTACTTCAACAAAAATATGTCTGCAGTTGTTGATTACAAAATTAACCTGCTGAAAGACAATGACTTCACTAAAGAATACGGCATCAATACTGACAACGTCGTTGGTCTGGGCCTAGTCTACCAATTCTAATTATTGTTTAAACAATAATTTAGATAGCAGTGAAATCTGTTTTTGAAAAGCAACGCTTCGGCGTTGCTTTTTTATTGTTCACTAAATGCACTTCAGTAAACAATCGTTTATTAAATATAAGGCTCCATCCTCAGAACCAACTATCCCCATACCTCCTGTTTTTCGTGATTAGCTTAAATTTTCTGCCAACGCATTACGACTAACCCGCAATGGATTTAGCGCATTTTGAATAAATTGTGTATCTTTTGCTAATTTATAGTTCTTACCAACAAAATATTCTTTGGCACTTGTATCCCCTTTAGCCCTATAAAGGAGCCATGCAGTCGTTATCCCAGCAAACTCATTGTCCACCAAAGGCCTTAACGGGCTAAAGTGTGTTGCTGTCAGCGCTGTAGCTCCCCATGCAGGAACTTTCTTTATTAAAGGCAATAACCATAAACTAGGCCATGTAAAAGGTGGAACAACGACATCTGCCAAACCTGTCAATAATAGTGTTGGCTTCTTCACCGTTCCTCCCATAGCTAAAGGGCCAGGCTCAATAGATAGAGCCCCTGAAATACCGATATCAGAGTCAACCATAGCCAGTGCTTCGTCCGATAGACTTGCCGTTCGCAATGTCGCATGCCCTCCAGCGGAGTGCCCTGCAACGATACTATTTGCCAGATCGACCTTCCCATAGACAGGGGAATCAGGATCTCGATTCATTTGACTCAAAGAAAGGAAACCAAGCAGATGCATCGCAATAGTTGAATTAATAAAATTTGAGCTGATCACCACAATAAATCCATAGCTAGCCCAATGCGTTATCATCTCGGTATAATGCCCCTGATTCGATAAAATTCCTCCCACAAAGTTGATTACGGGGAGTTTTTCAAGGTTTGAAATATCTGATGGGTAATAAATACTGGTAGAAATAGGATCACCAAAACCATAAGGAAATGAGTCGTTGCATTTGATGTCAGAAAATGGAACTGCTAATTTAGATAGAAGCCCTACTAAGCCTCGGCAATCACCCATTACAGCGTTCGTAGAGACATCATGTGACCCTACAATTCTAGCAAATTGTTCATTAGCCAAACCATACGCTTTTACCAATAGTGATTTAGGATTAACCTCATCACCCAATTGGTGCATTGGATCTGTTACAACCTCTGATTGCTCTAGCACCTCCCTAACACGATGATCTAACTCATTGTTGATATTATTTTTCATAAATATACCCACTGGTTTATTAGTAAGAAATCTTCTATACGAATTATTATTCTTTGAATAATTCGAACACCTGTACATTTGGTAAAAATATCTTCTAAAACATCTTGTTCAGTATTTTCCGAGCGACTACCACTAGCAGTATTACCAGCTACGCAAGAAAAGAAACCATGAAAAATGGAAGGGATATTTAAAAAAAAATCAACGGGTTGTTCAAAGATTAAGTCACTATTCACAACAAATCGCTGGTAATAAAAAGAAGCAATGTTGATGGATAGAAGCATCTCGTAATAAACATTTTTTAGGGTTCAAGATAAGATTTTTAGATAAATGTAACCGCTCTTCTAATAACACTGCCTTTTGTGCTATTTATGGTCATATTGCATACAATTTATATCTATATCACAAGATCTTGCCAATTTTTGGCAAAACGGTTGGCAAATTGTTTTCTGCGCGTTAACCTGAGCATTCAACATTTTCGGCTTAACAACTGAGCTTTGGAATCGACAACATGTTTGAAAAAATTACTGCTGCTCCTGCTGACCCTATTTTAGGCCTTGCTGATAGTTTCCGTGCTGATCCTCGTGATAATAAAATTAACCTCGGTATCGGCGTCTACAAAGACGAATCAGGTAAAACCCCTGTATTAGACACAGTTAAAAAAGCAGAGAAATTTCTGCTAGAAAACGAAAACACCAAAAACTATCTTGCCATCAGTGGTATGCCAGAATTCGGTCGTGTGACCCAAGAGCTGCTATTTGGCAAAGATCATGAAATTGTCACCTCTAAACGTGCTCGTACTGCACAAGCTCCGGGTGGTACAGGCGCACTGCGTATCGCAGCAGATTTTATCGCTAACCAAACCAATGCAAAACGTGTTTGGATCAGTAATCCAACTTGGCCAAACCATAAAAACATTTTTGAAGCCGCTGGGTTAGAAGTCCTCACGTATAACTATTATGATGCAGCAAGCCATGGAATGGATTTTGCTGGTATGCTTAATAGCCTTGCTTCTGCGGTTGCAGGGGATGTCATTGTGCTGCACGGTTGCTGCCATAACCCAACCGGTATTGATCCAACTTCTGAGCAATGGGCTAAATTATCCACCCTGTGTGCAGAAAAAGGTCTACTCCCTGTATTTGATTTTGCCTATCAAGGTTTTGCAAAAGGCTTAGAGGAAGATGCGGAAGGTCTGCGTATCTTTACCAAAGAAAACCCTGAAATGATCGTCGCGAGTTCTTACTCGAAAAACTTTGGCTTATACAATGAGCGTGTTGGTGCCTGTACGATTATCGCTAAAGACAGTGACAACGCAGAACGTGCATTTAGCCAAGCAAAAGCCGTTATTCGTGCTAACTACTCAAACCCACCAGCACATGGTGCAGCAGTTGTTACGACTATTTTGTCTGATGAAGCACTAAAAGCTGAGTGGATCCAAGAATTGACCTCGATGCGTGAGCGTATTAAACGTATGCGCCAACTGCTAGTCAATACCCTTGAAGAAAAAGGCGCTAAGCAGGACTTCAGCTTCATTATAAACCAAAATGGTATGTTCTCCTTCAGTGGGCTAACAAAAGAGCAGGTAGAACGTTTACGTAGTGAATTTGGTATCTATGCAGTGAGCTCTGGACGTATTAACGTCGCAGGCCTAACACTTGAGAACATGGTTCCACTGTGTGACGCTATCGTTAAAGTAATCTAATTCTATACTCCAAATAATTCGAGTTGTAGTTAGAGCACCATTAAAGATGGACGGAGAGCATAGATATACATAGTGACTCTGTCAATATCGTGCAGTAGTAACGCTACAACTTGAAGTATGACGAGTATTATATAACGATTAAGATTTACGATGACAGGAATGCCCCTCTTGTGCAAACAGAGGGGCATTTTTTATTAGTCTACTACCAAACAGGTTGCTCATCTTGTAAGAACGGATTGGTTTTACGTTCATACCCTAGATCAGACATTGGCCCATGCCCTGATATAAATTGGTATTCATCGCCCAATGGTAAGACTTTATTTTTAATTGAAGAAATCAATGCTTGATGGTCTCCACGTGGAAAATCGCTACGCCCCACACCACCTTTAAATAATACATCGCCCATTGAAATAAGTTTGTCTGCATGATTAACAAATATAATATGACCTGGCGTATGTCCCGGACAATGCAATACATCAAAACTTAGTCCACCACAGGTTACTGTTTGCCCTTCTTCTAACCAATAATCAGGTGTAAAATCAGGACAATCGCCGATATTAAACATCGCATTTTGTTGGGCTAAATTTTCAATCCAAAATGCATCTTCTTTTTGCGGGCCATAAATTGGCACAGAAAAATGCTTTGAAATCGTTGCAGACGCACCAATATGATCAGAATGCCCATGAGTCAGTAATATTTTAGTCAGTTTTAGGTCACGACTTTCAATCGCCGCGATCAGTTTCTCTGCTTCACCGCCTGGGTCAACAATCACGGCTTCCAACGTATTTTCATCCCAAATAATGTGACAATTTTGCATAAATGGCGTTACTGGGATAATCATATATTTCATTGAACATTTGCTCCGTATTTATGCTGCATACGCACTAAGCCATCTGCGTAACAGCTAAAAGAATAAAAATAATTATTGGGAGCATACCGAAGTCAGAGAAGAGTGTAAATGAAGAGGAACAGCCACAACCAGCCATTCAAAATAATTTAAACATAACCAGTAAAACAAAAACAAATCAATTAATCATTCTAAAAATAAATTTGCTAACAATTATTCTAAATAATTCGCGTTGCAGCTAGGCGACAAGTGAGGATATCCCGGGGAGCATACATAAGTATGTGACTCGGGTAGCCGAGCGTAGTCAACAACGCTGCGGCGTGAAGTATGACGAATAATTAGAATAATTACCAAGTGCGGGCAGGGCCAGTATCAATATGCACAAAATTACTTCTTGGATAATACCCTACACCACCCGCTTTCATTTTCAGCGCGGCTTTACGAATATTACTCAACTGCAAACCTTCAATATGGAAATCCATCGCTTGCCCGCGAGTGTGGTAGCTTTTTTTAGCCACGCCACTACTGGTGCGACGCAATGCATTATTGGTTTCTAAAGAACGGTAACCAGAAATGAGTTGAATAGGTTTATTTGACCCCATCATCATCTGTAAAAGATAAATTTGATCGAATAATTTAGGATCAATCGTTTTTACTTTATCACTACGGTGATCACGGAATAGATGATTTAGCCGAGCAAGCTCTGATTTATTATAATGACGTCCATCAAAAAATTCTGTTTTCAAAAATTCACCTGTATTGATATTTTGAAAACGCAAAACTCTAGGTCTTGGGGTAGTCATAGCAGCAAATACATGACTTGGTAATAAACTCAGCCCAAGGGTTGCTGCGCCAACACCCAACCACTTGCGGCGATTTTGGTCAATTATATCCATAGTGAATAACTCAGATTTTAATTATGCTCTTCATATTTCAAGTTACTGAACTATTGACTGACTACGTTCACTGGCACCAGTCACACAGTTTTCTATGCTCCTAGCGACTCGTTCGTTTGACGCCTAACAGTAGCTCGAATTATTTAGAGTATACGTTATTTAAATAGGGCAAAACCCGCGCTATTTACCAGTCTAACAAATGATATTTAATTTGAATGTATAAAAATGTAAATAAGTGAGTAAATAAACGCAAATTAAACTTATTATCATCAAAAAAGAGAAGTACATCACTAATTGATAGTGAAAAATAATTTTTTTAGTTTAAGAAAGGGAATAACAACCAAATAACGTAAGATTTGAGTATATACATATCAAACTTCAAGTTATCTCGTTTTTCATCAAGATATAAGCGACATCATTCACTCGCGCCAATTACCGCATTTTGTGTACGCCTAAAAACTCGTTCACAGGTCGCTTAGTTATACTTCAAATGAATTAGAGTTTACATCTTGATCACTATTTAAGAATGATTTCAGGGAGAAGTCTCCCTGAAATCAATTAATGTACTAATGCAGAATATTTTTTATCGCTGGTAAATATTCCTCTGCATTATTAATGCTGTTGTCATATTGATAAATATCTGCTCGGTACTGTGGCTGTTGATCTTTATCGACCCATGCGGTTTGATAATACAGATAAACAGGGATCCTATCCGGTATATTGACATACTTTGTTGAGCCCTCTTTAATTGCGCCATCAATACGCTTTTGCTCCCACCCCGCATCCCCTAATAAAATCGACGCAAGTTCATTTGCTTTATTCACCCGCACACAGCCGGAGCTAATTGCCCTTGCACTGCGGTTAAACAAACTGTGGTTCGGCGTATCATGTAAATAAATCGCATCAGAACTCGGCATATTAAACTTATAGCGGCCTAAAGAGTTTGTGGGACCTGGAGCTTGGCGAATACGATAAGGGAAGTTGGCAGGAGAAATTTGTTCCCAATCAATCGAATATGGATCAATTTCAAAAGAGTCCTGACCCCAACCCGAATAAACCGTATATCCTTTGCGACTAAAGTAACTCGGGTCTTGCTTACCTTTCGGCGCAATATCCTTACGAGCCATGCTAGTTGGTACGCTCCATGGCGGGTTAATCACAACATTATTTAATGCACTGCTCATAATAGGCGTTTTGCGATCAGGGCGCCCAACAATCACTTTTGAATCTAAAATGATCTCATCGTTGAGATAAAAATTTAATGAAAAACCGGGAATATTCACTAAAATCCCAGTTCCATTACTGTCAGGAATAATACGTAAGCGTTGAATATTTAGCGCCATTAACCCAGCTTTTTGCTGAGGCTTCATATTTAGCCAAACTTTTGTCCCTTTACCCACCATTCCATCCGCTTCTAAGCCATATTGCAGTTGGAATTTCTTAACAGCTTCAACCAGCTCATCACTGTATAAACGGGCTTTTGCTGTTGCTGCCGCTATTTCAGCTTCCGTTGCTGAAGCATCTAATGCCTCACCAACCGCAGCTTCATCGAGTAAACCTTGTCGATACAAAATTTCACGCAACGTAATCACATCGTCACTGGACTGGCCAGGTTTTAGCGTCTTAGTATCGACTAGCTCTAAACCATCATCATTCATATTAAGCTGCTTCAACATCTCCTTACGCATCGGCTGATACAGCTCATTTTGTGGAGCTTGAGCTTTAATCCATTCACTCAGGCGGTGTTCAGAAACAGCGTCTAGCCATGGTTTTATTTGTGTTGCCGTTGGCGCGACTAATTTATAAGGTTGTTTGCGATATAGCCAAAATTGCCCATTGGCTGAAACACCTGAAAGGTATTGTAAATACCCTAACATGGCATCCGAAAGAATAACATCTCGTCCTAGTTCACTCAGTTGAGCATTTTCAAGGCTCAATAACCATTCACTAAATTGAGGCTGAACTCCAGAAAGTGCTAACTCTGCTAACTGCTGCTGAAATTGTTCAATGGCCGTTTCATCTTGCCATAATAATTTCATTTGTTGATCAGCATAAATTTTGGATAACTGTGACGAAAAGACAGGTTTAACTCCTACGGGCAGTGCTGCTGTAATTTGAGCTAAGCTTTCACTAGGACTGATTGTCATTTCAGGTGTTGCAATAACATTTTGCTGTACTACTTCCTCTGTTTGCACGTGACCAATACCAACCTCTTGTGCAGAAAGAACAGGAAATTGCATTGACAACAATCCACAGATTACTGAAATTCGCAGAGCTTTCGCCCTTTTATTTGCCATAAATCCACCTTAAGTGACCACAATATGGATAATTTTCTTTTTATTATATTGATGACATATCTTTGTCATATTTCAAGTCACGCTATTTTACACTGAAATACAACAACGACATTACTCGCTCGAATCATTGTCTTTTCATGTTTATCAGGTATTGTTTCCTGTTGCAGAAAATCCAACATCAAGCTATTTAAAGTACATTGTATTAAATTCTAAAAAATATTTTATAGGAATAGACTAATTTTATACTTAAATATCATAAAATCAGCTTAATGGATATATAAAAGAAAAAATGCTCTGATTATTGAAAAAAAGAACCATTTACACTTTTAATGGATTTGCAATCTATATATGGATAGGCATTAATTTGCACATAAAAAAGCAGGCCTTGAGCCTGCTCCCATAAAAATATAGCTTAAGTATAATAACTAGAGCGTGTTGATCTTTTCGGTATAAAAAGCAGACAGCAAATGGGGCTGTTATAATGGTTTCGCCAAAAATCAAAAAAACACCCCCCAAATGCCGAGACTTATGTTAACAGATGATAGCTGGAAGTTACTATCAAAAATCATGCACCTAACCGGACGTATTTATAACAAACCAGAACATAGAATGACCCTTGAAGGTATTTTATTCCGAATAAGAACAGGCATTCCATGGCGCGATTTACCTCGTCAATTTGGTGAATGGAATACGGTATTTAGACGTTTTAACCTTTGGTCAAAGAAAGGCGTGATGATGGAAATTTTCCAATTTCTATCTCGCTTCAATGATCCTCAGTGGCTATTTATTGATGCCAGTATCGTGAAAACGCATCAAGATGGAGCCAACGTTAAAGATGCTTCAAAGCAGGCTATAGGCAAAAGTCGAGGCGGCAACTCAACTAAAATACATTTAGCGGTAGATAGCAGTGGTCTTCCGGTTCATTTTGAGTTGTCAGGTGGGCAAGCCCATGATGTGAGTTATGCAGAAACATTGGTTACCTCTTCACCGGAAGCCGAAGTTGTTATTGCAGATAAAGGCTATGACTGTGAAGCCTTACGACAGTTGATAAAAAGCCGTCGGGGTCAGCATGTCATCCCAAGAAAAGGGAATAGTAAACAAGGGAATAAAGATATTGATTGGTGCTTATATCGATATCGTCATTTAGTTGAAAATGCCTTCCTAAAAATAAAGAAATATCGAGCGGTGGCGACTCGGTATGACAAATTAGCCCGAAATTATGAAAGTGTTGTTGCTTTAGCATTTTCAATCATGTGGCTCCCAATGTGGGTCGATTGAAATATGCACTACAAAGATAAACACGCTCTAATTATTACTTAAAAACTCATTACCATTCAAAATTTACAGCGGCATTATAGCTGACACCTTTAAAATCTTCAGTATTCGATGCTACGCCCTGATGAATCCCCTAATGATTTTGGTAAAAATCATTAAGTTAAGGTGGATACACATCTTGTCATATGATCAAATGGTTTCGCGAAAAATCAATAATCAGACAACAAGATGTGCGAACTCGATATTTTACACGACTCTCTTTACCAATTCTGCCCCGAATTACACTTAAAACGACTCAACAGCTTAACGTTGGCTTGCCACGCATTACTTGACTGTAAAACTCTCACTCTTACCGAACTTGGCCGTAACCTGCCAACCAAAGCGAGAACAAAACATAACATCAAACGAATCGACCGATTGTTAGGTAATCGTCACCTCCACAAAGAGCGACTCGCTGTATACCGTTGGCATGCTAGCTTTATCTGTTCGGGCAATACGATGCCCATTGTACTTGTTGACTGGTCTGATATTCGTGAGCAAAAACGACTTATGGTATTGCGAGCTTCAGTCGCACTACACGGTCGTTCTGTTACTCTTTATGAGAAAGCGTTCCCGCTTTCAGAGCAATGTTCAAAGAAAGCTCATGACCAATTTCTAGCCGACCTTGCGAGCATTCTACCGAGTAACACCACACCGCTCATTGTCAGTGATGCTGGCTTTAAAGTGCCATGGTATAAATCCGTTGAGAAGCTGGGTTGGTACTGGTTAAGTCGAGTAAGAGGAAAAGTACAATATGCAGACCTAGGAGCGGAAAACTGGAAACCTATCAGCAGCTTACATGATATGTCATCTAGTCACTCAAAGACTTTAGGCTATAAGAGGCTGACTAAAAGCAATCCAATCTCATGCCAAATTCTATTGTATAAATCTCGCTCTAAAGGCCGAAAAAATCAGCGCTCGACACGGACTCATTGTCACCACCCGTCACCTAAAATCTACTCAGCGTCGGCAAAGGAGCCATGGATTCTAGCAACTAACTTACCTGTTGAAATTCGAACACCCAAACAACTTGTTAATATCTATTCGAAGCGAATGCAGATTGAAGAAACCTTCCGAGACTTGAAAAGTCCTGCCTACGGACTAGGCCTACGCCATAGCCGAACGAGCAGCTCAGAGCGTTTTGATATCATGCTGCTAATCGCCCTGATGCTTCAACTAACATGTTGGCTTGCGGGCGTTCATGCTCAGAAACAAGGTTGGGACAAGCACTTCCAGGCTAACACAGTCAGAAATCGAAACGTACTCTCAACAGTTCGCTTAGGCATGGAAGTTTTGCGGCATTCTGGCTACACAATAACAAGGGAAGACTTACTCGTGGCTGCAACCCTGCTTACTCAAAATCTATTCAAACATGGTTACGCTTTGGGGAAATTATGAGGGGATCTCTCAGTGCTACGCCTGTTTTGAATGCGATATTCTCATTCACACGGTAGCCAGAACCTAGTGCTAAAGCCGTATTTGATTTATACCCACCAAGAGCCATCGATACGTTAAATTTACCAACATTATAAGGTTGGAATAAACCAGATAATGCAGATTGTGATGCTAAACCTCTTTTCAATTCATTATTTAATGAATCAACACGACGATCTAAAGAGTTAACTCGTCCATCTAACTGGTTAAGTCTGCTATCAACTTGTTTATTAATCACTTTTTGCTGATTATTCACTGCAATCTGGTTATTATTAAAAACCGTTTGATCTTTATTAATGCCATCTTGCTTAGTATTAATCACTGCTTGGTCTTTATTAATGCCATCTTGCTTAGTGTTAATCACTGCTTGATCTTTATTAATGACATCTTGCTTAGTATTAATCACTGCTTGGTCATTATTAATCACATCCTGCTTATGATTAAGCATCGCTTGGTTCTGATTTGTAGCTGCTTGGCTCTGGTTGATATTAGATTGAGTTTGATTAACTAATGATTGGTTTTGATTAATACTATTTTGTGCAGCTTTACTATTTTGTAGGTCTGCATTCACTGAGTCTACATTTTTGGCTAGTACATTTAAATTATTTGATGTTTTTGTCGCATCAGCATGAGAATTTTCAGAATAAATATTATTATTCCAACCAGTCCAGCTAACATCTGCAATTGCAGAATGACTTAACAATGCTACAGAAACAGCAGTAACAACTAAAGTAACCTTATTCATTTTTATATTCCACTATAAGTATGATTATTACTAATTTAGGCTGGCATCATACAAGATGGATTTATTTCAAAATATTTTTAAATACATCATATTCTTACAACTTATTTTACTCCTTTAAAATCAACGTTATTTTATAATATTCGATCAAAAAATTATATTTATAAATAGAATTACAATGCTAAAATCGTTTTCTTCTGGCATAAAAAAAGAATATTTAATTAATAGAATAACTGATTTGATGAGTCAATATAATCTAAATTAAAATCACCACACAACACTTAGCTAACTTCATTCTCAGAACAAGAAATATATAAGATATTTGCAATTAATTTAGAATAAACAACTAACAATCAATTTAGATACATCAAAAAATATGATCATTAGTCATTTAATGTGTGAATGGGCATCTACTGATTTATCAAGTTAATAATTAGCTAACTTTCAGATGAAAATTTTCAAGAAAAATAGTATTGCAATAAATCCCCCAAAAAAACAAATCCAAAAACAATCATCAATAAAAGATTTAAGCTTGTTACATTTTAGAGAATAGGCTGATATCTTAAGCATAAAAAAAGACCCTATATACTATCGGGTCTTCTCTTAGATATCTTCTGGACTAGCTTACGCTTAATTAATATTCCGAGTTTATTACGACTTCTTCACCAAATTGGCCAGCCTTAGGCAATGGTTGGTAAGATGAATTTGCTGCACGTAATATACGGATGCCACGGATATTCAATTCACGAGCCGCTGCAATATCAGCATCTGCATCACCATAATAAATTTTTAGTTTATGATCACGCATCCAACTTACTTTATTGTTTTGTCCCGGCTCATCACCTGCAAAAATAACTGGGTTCATTTTATCCGCAGGGATCCCCAGCCCTTCTTGAACATATTTGGTGACGGTTTCTGTTTTCGTTTTAGTACGCCCAGTAATAAAGTAAACGGTATCACCACGTTTTAAATGCATTTGGACTAAATCAATACCCACTTGTTTAGGCATACTGAATTTATCCCACTCATTATTCATTTTTTCCCAAAATTCAATATTTTTTAGATAGCTAAAATCATTTGGTGAATACTCTAGCTTACCACGGTAAAAACCTGGGCTAGAAAACAATACGGTGTCATCAATATCAAAACCCACTGCCATCGGAGCTTGACCTTCAAGACTATTTTTAATTTGCTCAATAGAAACCCAGTGAACGGGTTTCTGCTCAGCAAGTTGAGCTACTGTAACCCCAGAACTGACGACTTCTGGCATTAATACTTTTGCCTGTGATGTTGCGGTAAAGCTGAGCACCAAAGCAATGGCACTTAAAGTCAGTGTCGTTTTTTTCATGTGTGATCCTTAATTAATTGATTAACTAGTGAGCAATCGAAAAGCAAACTATAGAGACATCTCGCATCATTTTTTGTTATGCATCACAAGAAAATAAATAGTAATGTCTTTATTATCATAAAAATGAGACTAATATCTCATATTGATAGTCTATTTAGTCAGTCACTCATTAATTACAGTTAGTATAAGAATAAAAAAACGGTGCTAATTTATGCTTAGCACCGTTTTAACTTTGCCTGAAAGAGTTAGCTGGTTACTCTTGCGCTGATGGCTGTTGCTGATTGATTACTTCTTGACCAAATCCTTTTAAACCAACAACATGTACATGCTCTCGATTCTCAAATACCTTACGAACCAATTTATAGGTGGTACCTTTCTCTGGGCTAATGTTTTCGGGCGCAGCAATAATCAATTGCATTTCTAAACGATCACACAGTTCAAATAGAGTAGCGATCGACTTCGCATCCAAACGCGCAGCTTCATCGAGGAACAATAAACGACAAGGTATGATATCTTTAGCACGCAAGCGACGTGATTCTTCTTCCCAACTTTGTACAACCATTACAAGTATTGACATACCTGTACCGATAGCTTCCCCTGTTGACAAGGCACCACTTTCCGCTTTCAACCAACCATCGGAACCACGGTTTACCTCAACTTCAAGTTCAAGGTAGTTACGATAGTCTAGTAATTCTTCACCGATAGTCTGCGGCAAACGTTGCCCCACATCGACTTGTGGGTTCAAACGTTGATACAGCTTAGCCATAGCTTCAGAGAAGGTTAAGCGTTGGCTAGTAAACAGATCTTGATGTAGTTCACTTTCTTCTGATAATACAGTTAACAGTAAAGAGTGGCTTTCACGAATATTAACATTGAGTCGCACCCCTTTTACTTGACCAAATGCTACCGCCTGTAAGCCTTGGTTCAACATGCGAATACGGTTTTGCTCACGTTGGATCGTTTTGCGAATAATATTCGCGACACTCTTCGAGCTAATGGCCAGTTTTTGTTCACGAGCCGTCAACTCTTCCGTTAAACGTGCTAACTCAATTTCCATCTGCTCAATAGCATCAATCGGGTCATCAGTACGAATGATATCTTGACGGATACGTTCACGCAGATGTTGATAGACAGCAATAAAGAATTGAATTTTGCGCTCTGGACGTTTTGGATCTTCCGATAAACGCAGCACATCTCGTAAGTGTTCATTATCAGCAACCGCTAAACGCAAAGCACCTAATGCTTTATCCGACATGGAACGTAAACTATCACCATCGGTGTAAGCTAACTCACGACGATGTAAGCGACGTTCAACACCGTTGTCTTTCACCAAACGCATTACCGCACACCATTCCGCTTTCGCCGAAACAACTTGTTCGCGCAGCAAGTAATAGTCTTTTTCTAGCTTACGAATGCGTTTTTGCAGGTTATCCATTTCTGCTTCACACAAGGTAAGTTGTTTTTCCAATTGGTTGATGCGGCTACGATTTGCCATCACTGATTGATGCAACTCATCGCGACGAACGCGTGCTCTTTCTTGTGCCTCAGGATCTGCTTTAACACCAATATCCTGCATTTCGGCTTCGAGCTCTTTTAACATCTCTTGTTTAGTATCAAATGAACTGCGTAGAGATGCTAAAACTTGATTAAATTGCGCTGATTGCGATTGCTGCTGACGTAACTGTTCACGAGCGCGGCTTCGTTCACCTTCTGCTTGTTCCAAACGCTGACGTAATTTTTCATTGAGGTCAGCATTTTCATTAACCATCCCCGTTGAATCACTGTAACTGAAGTGAGCACGACGCTGAACCACTTCAACTAAAGCAAACGCCTGTTGCTTAGCCGTTTGTTGGGTATGTTTTGCCGTTTCATAATCTTGACGTAGCTGGTCATGTTGCTCAGGATCGCTCAACAACACCGTCACGATTGGCTCTAATTTAGCCAGTGATTGACCATGTTTGTTAAGGAAATGCGCCGCTTCTTCAGCATCAGATAATTCATCACGAATTTCATCAGCACGGTCTACCAGCGTTTCATCCATTAATAAGCCAACTAATGGGATCAAACGATTAAGCGCAGATAAGCTTTCCTTACCTTGTGCATACTGTTGACGTTGTTGCTGAGTTTGCTCTTCAAACTGCGCCAAGCTACGTTCTAGTTCAGTACGCTTTTGATTGAGTGTGCGAATTTCCGCTTCAGGATCCGTTTCAAATGCCACTGAAATGTGCTGCCCGATAAAACGACTAAACGCTTGATGCGAACGTTGAATTTTTTGGACATCAAACGATAATGTCGCATAACGCTCGGCTAGGCTATCGCGTTCCAATGTCAATGAGTCAAGATGTGTTTCACGTGCAGCACGACCAAATAATGGCACTTCTGGATAGCGAGAAAAACGCCATTGCCTATCAGATGAACGAACTAAAACCGCATTTTCAAATTCTTCAGCATCAAAGACACTATCATCGAAAGAAGATGGATCTCCTTCAATGAAGTAGACATCTTCAGGACAATCTTGCAGTGTTT
The DNA here is from genome assembly GCF_033676985.1 of Providencia sp. PROV236. Taxonomy (NCBI): domain Bacteria; kingdom Pseudomonadati; phylum Pseudomonadota; class Gammaproteobacteria; order Enterobacterales; family Morganellaceae; genus Providencia; species Providencia sp. PROV236. Next base: position 3,094,018 of record NZ_CP096297.1, read on the forward strand.
CTAATTGGTTACGTACAGCAGATAGATCTTGAACGACGATACCATTGCGCGCAGGTCCATAGAGTGCCGAGAAATACGGAGCATCGTCAATGGTGATGTCATCATAAATCTCAGACAATAAAACACCGCCTAGTCGTTCAGCTAGCGCCAGCATTCGACCATCCTCAGCACCACTTGGTTGGCTGAGACGTTCGATCTGCTTTTCTAACTCACGTCGCTGAGCAGCGACTTCATCACGCTCAACCGTAATTTCCCTTTCTTGTTCAAGTAATTGCTGCATATGTTCGGTGACAGCGCTACTTGACTCAAAAGTTTCATTCGCTTGCTCATTCAGCTGGGTTAATGCCTCTTGTGCCATTAACCAAGCGGGGGCTTTAGAGGTGAGTACTTGAATGCGTTGACGAATTTGTTCAAGCTCTTGACGCATTTGCATGCGACGTTCGCCACTGTCGCTGACACCAACACTTAGCTCTTCTTGTTGAGCTTCAAGCTCTGCCATCAAGGCATCCAGCTCATCAGGTTCATAACTCTTATTGTGGCGCTTACAGAATTCACTTAACAAACGCTCTGCATTTTGCTGGCTATCTAAGCGTTGTTGTAGCTCGGAAAGCTGCATACGCAATGGCTGCACACGATCAGCTAAATGTTGTTGTGACGCCGAATCTCGTAGTAATGCCCTCGCTTGTTGATAAGCATCGCTACGGCTGACTTCACCAATCATATTTCTAACTAGTTGATAAGCCTGTTCAAATTGGCTATGAGCGGCATCCGCAACACTCATTTTTTGCTCTAACGACAGTAAAGTTTCTGTCGCTTGCTGCTCACGTGCTTCGAAAGTTTCTAACCATTCATCAGCATTATCGATAGACAATTCAGGTAATTGGCATAGTTCACGTGCACGCGTCAACGCTTGTAAGGCTTGCTGATACTGGATTGCACGAGTTTGCTGCACATCCAGTGCTTGCTGGTAATCCGCCAGCTGGCTTTTTAGCTCATCAACTTCAATTTCCGCAGCTTCTGAGCGTGCTTCCAATTCTTCTTGACGTTCTGTCGCCTCGGCAACCACTTCCGATTGTTCTTCAAGGCGGTAGGTTAATTCTTCAATATCTGCCTGATAGCGATCGATTTTTTCTTGTTGACGAAGTGCTGTTTGCACCAAATTTAAATGGTCACTCGCAGCTTGGTAATCAGCTTCTAAGTCAGATGATGAACTATTTTGTTCATTCAATTCACGAGCAATTTCAATACTGCGAACTTGCTCTTGGCGTAGCTGTTTGCGGCTAGCAAATAGTTCGCTACGCGCAGCCATCGCAGAATCAAGATGAATGCGCCGCTCATTGGAATGACGCATGTAATCAGCCGAAACATAATCAGTTGCTTGGCTAATTAAGTGTTTGAATAAGTCGCGATCCGACTGAGTGACACGGATAGCTTCTAATGTCAGTCGGTTTTCACGTAATGCCGCTTCCATATCTTGGAAAGCTTTACGCACCCCACTGTTTTCAGGCAATAAGTAATCACGTAATGAACGTGTGATCGCACTCGAAATACCACCGTAAAGTGATGCCTCGATTAAACGGTAATATTTACTACGATCGCTTGCTGAACGTAAACGTTTTGGTAGCACCCCTAATTCAAACAATACTGAATGATAGTCAGTGATCGAATTGAATTGTTTAAAGTGGATCCCCTCTTGAGCTTCCATTCGTTCTTTTAAGTCATTAAGCGGAATAACTTTTGCTTGTCGACCTTCAAAAACTTCAGTCAGTATTTCTGTGGGGACAGTGGCAATTGGTACGCCTTGGATCATGAACGGTTTGATATCAACTTTTTTATCACGTCCTGCGACCTGTTGCAGCCTAACACCCACCATTACACGTTGATGTTTTGAGTTTAGTACATCCAAAATGGCATAACACACACCAGGACGTAACTTACCATGCAAACCTTTATCACGTGACCCTGATGTCGCTCCTGCTTCAGTGGTGTTACGAAAATGTAATAGCGTCAAGTCAGGGATCATGGCGGTAATAAATGCTGCCATAGTCGTTGATTTGCCCGCACCATTTCCCCCTGATAGGGTGGTGACTAATTCATCTAAGTCAAAAGTACGCGCAAAAAAACCATTCCAGTTAATCAGCGTCAGTGAGCGAAATTTACCGCGTTCAATCATACTTGTTCATCCTCATCACTTTCGGCCGCGTCTTGGTTATCATCTGTTTCTTCATCGTCGTTATCCTGTAAGGATAACCCCTCTTCGAGGGAAATGGCTTCACCATCACGGATCATGCGTAATTGAGCTTCTTGTACGTTATCACCACTTCGAACATCAGCGCCAAAACGGAATACAGATTCAGAAATCACAAATCTGTTAGTGTCATTTTGAATAAAGTGCACCATACCTAAACGGCGTAAACGGTTTAATGACGTTCTTAGTTTTTCTTGTAATTTTTGTTTATCTAAGTCAGAACCTGTTGAACGCTGGTTAACAAATTTTAATAACTTGCTTTCATCTGCTAACGATAACAGCTCTTCAAACAACTCTTGAGCCGTAAAGATACCTTGGTTAGTTAATCGTTCAGGGCTTAAATAGAGGTAGCAAAGAATTTTACCCACCATCATATCCAGCTCAGAAAGCACTGAACGCGGGATCAATGTGGTTGAACGAGGGCGTAAATAAAAGAAACCTTCTGGCGCTCGGATCAGTTCAACGTTATAACGCGCGTAGAATTGTTCCAATGGCTCTTGAAAATCCATTAAGAATGCGTGGTTATCAAGATCATCAATGCTAATGTGACGCCCTGAACGCAATTGGCTATCTAGCTCTGGAAATATCGGGTTGGCCAATGCCTGTACCAGTTTAACTGGCATAAATTGTTCAATATTTGTCGATGACATGTGCCTGCACCTTGGCTCCGTGATCATTAATTGCTTGCCACTCTGACGGTAACCCCGCCAAATCAGCCTCTGCGATACCTAATTTAACTGCCTGATCAATGATAATACGCGTAACATCAAAGTGACGTTTCTGTGGATACTGTTTCAAGTATTCTTCTACCACTCGCGCGACATCTAATGGCTGTTTTTGTTGTTTATAGAATGCCAATTCGGATTCCATCAACTCTGCAAGTCGATCATTAACCTCACTGAACTCTTCAAATTCAAGTTCAGGTGGTAGCTCTCCCATCACTTCTTCATCATTCAAGGTTAACTCTTCATCACGCATATCAAATAAACGTTCTGCATTGGCATACGTCAGTGCCCATGGGTGATCAAGATATTGTTGAACTGATTGGCGAAGGCGCTGAGAGAAAATCCGATTTTTGTCCATATCTATCGCTGTACGAATAAATTTATGCACGTGGCGATCGTAGCCAATCCATAAGTCGATAGATTGCTGTCCCCAGCTAATAATACGGTCTAGTTTGTTCTGTAAATCATAAACCAGTCGATCTACTCTATCGGAGAACTCAGGCGCATTCATATTCGCTTCTTGAATACGTAATAAATTGGCCTGTAGCTTATCGCCGGCAGCTTCTAATGTATCTTGTAGCTCCCGCAAGGTACCGGATGTTTCTGAAAGTAATTGCTCACAGTTGGCAATCGCAGCCTGCCAGTCCTGATTTAATAACGCCGCAATGTCTTCTTTCACACCATTTTGTTGTTCATCCATAACACGCTGAGTCAGATCGATGCTATCAAAAATTTCCGCGACAGAATATTTTAATGGTGCAAAAACAAAGCGGTGCCAATAAAACTCATCACCACCTTCTTCCGCAGCTTCTGCTGATCTTTGTAGCTCTCCCGCCACAATTGATAGCTGCATTGATAATCTTAACGTCGAAAACTCACGCTGACGAATATAATAGTCGCTGATCCCAATGCCTAGCGATGTTAATCGGTAAATAGCATTGCCTTCCGCAATTTCACTCGTAAAGCGGTTAAATATTTTCTGGCGAACCATATCATTAATAGCGTTATTCGCTCTAACAGATAAAGACTCCGTCGTTTGCTCAAATCCTTTGCAAACTTCACGGAATGCATCAATCAGTTCCCCTTCACTCATTTCACCATTAACACGTTCACTGTTTAATACTGCAACCGCCAACAAAAAAGCTAAACGCTCTGCTGGCAATGAGATCGAAAAATCATTTTTTCGTGCCCAAGACACGAGTTCAGGGACGGTCTGGGAAAAATCACTCATAAATCGTCCTTTATTATCGGTTTTCGCGCCATGACATGAATATAACGCCCCATGCTAATATAGGGTTCCTGACGACAATATTGTTGTTCTAATTCAAGCAATGCAGGAAAGTCTTTTTGCTGTAACTGCCTACTTTGCAGGTAATCATGAAATACTCTCACTCCACTTTTACCAATAATATCCATTTTGCAATCTGATAACCATTCATCAACTTGCTGCGGCAATAGTGGATTTTGCGGCGATAATGATCGCTTACGGCGGCGTTGAATATGCGGCGTAGCAAGGTGAAAATTACCTAAAATAGCATTTCGCATCACTAGACCATTAGCATTATAGAACATGACAGAAAATACGCCTTGAGGCTTAATTATATCGACCAACCGTTCAATTGCATATTTTTGATCGCTAATCCATTCTAACACCGCATGGAAAAGGACTAAATCAACAGGTTGGTCAATATATTGCCCGATGTCCTGTACAGCGCAGTGAATAAAGCGCATATTTTCGCTAATCCCTTGGGCTTCGGCAAGTTCACTTGCACGTTCCAGCATTTCTTCAGATAAATCGCAAAGTATGACTTGGTGCCCTAATGCGGCAAGTTTGCGTGAAAAATGCCCTTCACCACCACCTGCATCCAATATGCGTAATGTTTGCCCATGAAATTGCTGGCTAATTAAGTGTGTGAGATCCTGCCAAACAACAGCTTCGCGGATTTTGCCTTTTGTCGTTCCATAGATGTTTTTTGCAAATTTATCAGCAATATCATCAAAATTGCGGTCTACCATGTATTGTCCGGTGATCCTAAAAATAGACTATTCTTTGTCGGTTAAATTCATGCTTACTCCCTAAAATCAGACTGTATCTATCTTGTCGCTTTGATAGCCAATCAAATAAGATCAAATTCAGAATACGATTTAAGGTAAATTCAGCTAAAATTAAGCTTAAGCTCTAAATAATGAGAGTTGCAGGTAAGCGTAGTCACCATACCTTAACTCAAAGCCCTGCAACTTGAAGTATGATGAGTATCAACATCATCCAAGGCGCTGAAGTCAACTAAACCTCAATGATAACAGATAATAGCCTTATTTTGGCATACCATAGCGTAAACTGAACAATAAATTGACGATAAATCTAAAAAATAGGCCCACTTATGTTATTTCTTTTAAAAAAATACCTTGGTGCATTATTGATGCCACTCCCTCTTCTGCTCATTTTAGGGTTTATTGGCATCTTATTGTTATGGTTCACTCGCTGGCAAAAAGTGGGGAAAACCTGCGTGACATTCAGCTTCATTGTGATTGCGCTATTAGGGCTTCAGCCAATCTCTGACCGTTTACTTAGCCCCGTTGAAGGACAGTTTGATAAACGCTATGAGTTGATTACGACCAATCCCCCCGAAAACATTCACTATATTGTCGTGCTTGGTGGTGGTTTCACTTATAACCCTGATTGGAGCCCAAGCTCTAATTTACTCAATAACAGCTTACCTCGTGTGACGGAAGGGATACGATTGTATTTAAAACATCCTGGTAGCAAACTGATTTTTACAGGAGGTAAAGCGAGTAGCGCGATTAGCAGTGCTGAGGTAGCAGCTATGGTCGCTCAATCACTTGGTGTGCCGGCAGAAGATACTATCGCTTTAACTGAACCAAAAGATACTCAAGAAGAAGCGTTTGAAGTTGAAAAAATTATCGGTAAAGAACCTTTTTTACTCGTAACATCAGCCAACCACTTGCCTAGAGCAGTCACCATGTTTACGGCAAGAGGTATGGAACCAATACCTGCACCAGCCAACCAGCTCGCAATTAAAAGTTCGCTTAATCCATGGGAAAAATACATTCCCTCGGCATATTACTTCAGCCACAGTGAACGCGCTTGGTATGAATTGATCGGTTCTATTTGGTTTTACTTAAAACCAGATAACACTCAACCACTTGAAGCCCCTATATTAACCCCAGAAACTATCGAGGCTGAATAAATAAAAAAGTGTGACTCAAAAACTGAGTCACACTTTTTTCAATCTTAGCGCTACACTACACTGTAACTTGAAGTACGATGAATATGTATTATTTAAATTGCTGTCTCACCACTTCAAGGTCTTCAGGTGTATCAACACCTGCACCCGGCGTTTTTTCAGCAACGGCCACATGAATTTTCTCTCCATACCACAGCACTCTCAGCTGCTCTAGCATCTCGATTTTTTCTAATGGACTCGCTTGCCAAGTAATATAGCGACGAATAAAACCTGCGCGGTAAGCATAAATTCCAATATGACGTAAGAAGTGATCACCAATTGTATTTTGAGTAGTAGCAAAACGATCTCTATCCCAAGGTATGGTTGCACGAGAAAAATATAAGGCATAACCCTCGTGATCGGTCACTACTTTTACTGCATTCGGATTGAATGCTTCATATGCATCATGAATAGGTACAGCAAGCGTCCCCATTTGAGCTTTACTACCTTGAAGATTATGAGCAACTTGGCTAATAATTTCAGGTGGAATTAATGGCTCATCCCCTTGTACGTTAACGATGATTTCATCATCAGCAAAACCATAAGTATCAATTACTTCCGCTAAACGCTCAGTACCCGATTGATGGTTAGGATTTGTCATACAAGCTTCACCACCCGCTTCAATAACCGCATTAGCAACATCAGGGTGATCTGTCGCAACAATTACCCGCGATGCCCCTGATTTAATCGCTTGTTCCATCACTCGAACGACCATCGGCTTCCCATGGATATCAGCCAGAGGTTTGCCAGGTAAACGCGTTGATGCATAACGAGCAGGAATAATAACAGTAAACATAATGATTACTGCCCTTCATCTAATGAGATTTGACGAGCCTCGGTTTCAAGTAGAACAGGAATGCCATCACGGATAGGATATGCAAGATGATCAAATTTGCAGATAAGTTCGAGGTTTTCTTTATTGTAACTCAACTTACCGTGACAGATAGGACAAGCAATGATTTCAAGTAAACGGTGATCCATGTTTTCTCCCAAATGGATTTAACTCACTTCGGGTCAGGATAACACAAGCCGATATCACCGTTAACTTTAATCTTTTTGGATCACATCTCCTGCATAGAATTGAGAGGATAGGTGCAGGAGAAGTATTACTGTTAACTATTTAATTAATAAGCAATAACGTCAGCAGCCGTTATACCATCAGAATTGCGAGTAACAGAAAACTCGACGTTTTGGCCTTCAGATAATGATTTGATTTTTTTATTTGCAATTGATTTTCGAGTAACAAAGATATCATCACCGCCATTCATTGGCGAAATAAACCCATAACCTTCATTTGCATCAAACCATTTAACACGACCCATATGTAATTGAAAATTCATATTAAAACTCCTTTTGTTCTAAGAACAATAATTCTATTTATTGTTGTACTAGTACTCTTATATTCGTTACCCCATGATAAATTGCCGATTTATTAAAACGTTTTAAGAGTAAGTAAACTTTTACCATTTTGATGTGCAATCACTTAATTACACACATTCATTAACGACCTTCCACACACTAGTGACTCTCTGTAACTTAACAGTATTTTTTGACACTTAGATGACAAAACTGATGAGTAAACGCAGAAATGTGAGGATTAACTTAACAAGTAGGCCGTGAACTTAACTCAGTAGATGTATCACTTATTAATGAGTTACATCTATATACATAATAAGTGGATCTACATCACGTTGGCGATATTATTATCACAGTAAACGATTAGGGGCAAGTTTTTTTGCTATTAACTATAATATTTTTTATTTCACTTAAAATCTGCTTTTCACCTATAGGATCAAAAGAAGCTGCGACAGGAAGGTACCACCAATTAGCTTGTGCAAAAGAGCGGCATTTGACCGCATCTTTTTCAGTCATCAATAGTGGTTCATTATTTGGGGTTAATATAGAAAGCTGCTGCTGCTGATAAGACTGATGATCTGCAAAAGCATATGTTTGAATTAGCGATAAACCTTTTTTCTCTAAAGAGGTAAAAAAACGCGGTGGATGGCCAATTCCTGCCATTGCAATCACTGTATTAAGAGAGCTAACAGGTCGCTGCTCACCTGTCAGTAAATTAATCACCATATCCCCAGCTAAAACCATGGCGGTTTCATTAAGTTGAGCGCTACCACCATTGACAATCACAGCATTAACACTTTTCAGACGGCCTGCTCGTTCACGCATTGGACCTGCGGGTATCCACCAACCATTACCAAAACGACGCTGGCCATCAATAACAACGATTTCATAATCGCGACCCAATGCATAATGCTGTAATCCATCATCAGTAATGATCACATCTAATGCGTGACTATCAAGCAATGCTTTTACTGCATCACTGCGTTTTGGTGCAACAGCAACAGGGGCTTTTGTTCGATGATAAATTAAAACGGGTTCATCTCCCGCTTCTGACGTCGTCGTCGACGACGATATAATTAACGGATAATGCTCAGCTTTTCCGCCATAACCACGGGAAACAACACCAACTCGGTAACCTTGTTTCATTAATGATTCAACTAGCCAAATCACAACTGGGGTTTTTCCATTTCCCCCAGCAGTTAAATTACCGACAACAACGACTGGAACTGGCGCTTTCCATGAACGAAACAATCCAACTTTATAACCAATACGCCTAATAAGTGCTATCGCGCCATAAAGAAACGATAGCGGTAGAAGTAAAATATAAAGCCATGATTGGCCAGACCAAATTCGTTGTATCATTTGCTAAATTGAATTTTATGCAGCTGAGCATATGCGCCATCTTCAGCTATCAAGGACTTATGGCTGCCACGCTCAATAATATGGCCATCTTGCACAACCAAGATTTCATCCGCATTTTCAATTGTTGATAAACGGTGTGCAATCACTAAAGATGTCCTGTTTTTTTGTAACTCATCCAGTGCTGCTTGGATGGCTCGTTCAGATTCTGTATCTAACGCCGAAGTTGCCTCATCTAGGATCAAGATTGGCGCATCACGCAATAGAGCACGAGCAATTGCAATACGCTGACGCTGCCCACCTGAAAGCATCACCCCATTTTCACCAATCACTGTGTCTAACCCTTTGTCGAGCTTAGCAATAAAGTCCATTGCGTAAGCCATTTCTGCTGCTTTTTCGATTTGCTCGCGGGTATAACGCCCATCGGTTGCATAAGCAATATTATTAGCGATAGTATCGTTAAATAAGTAAACATGTTGTGAGACCAGCGCAACTTGGCTACGTAGTGACTCAAGCGTATATTCACGAATATCATGACCATCAATACGAATACTGCCTTTATCAATATCATAAAAGCGTGTAATCAGATTCGCGATTGTCGATTTTCCTGACCCCGAGCGCCCAACCAAAGCAACGGACTTACCAGCCGGTAACGTAAATGAAATATCATCCAATGCAGGGTGTTCTTTCGTTGCATATGTAAAAGTGACATTTTGAAATTCAATATCCCCTTTTACTTTAGCTAGCACTTTTGTTCCTTCGTCTTTCTCTTGCTCAGAATCTAAAATAGCAAACAAAGTTTGGCATGCAGCCATACCACGTTGGAACTGGGAGTTAACGTTAGTCAAGGATTTCAATGGGCGCATCAATGCAAACATCGATGAAAACACAACCGCAATCGTTCCTGATGTTAAGTGCTCACGAATTTCAGGGAAACTTGCAGCATAAAGAACAAAAGCTAAAGCAAAAGAAGCTATGAGTTGCACTATTGGATCAGAAATTGCCGATGCAGTCACCATTTTCATCGATTGACTACGCATGTTGTTACTGACTTTATTAAAGCGCTCAGTTTCAACTTTTTGTCCACCAAAAATCAAAACCTCTTTGTGCCCTTTTAGCATTTGTTCTGCACTAGCCGTAACACTCCCCATTCCCGTTTGCATATTTTTACTGATCTTACGAAAACGTTTAGAAACGATACGGATAGTAATAGAGACGATTGGCGCTATCACAATTAAAATTAATGATAATTGCCAGCTATAGTAAAACATCATCGCAAATAAACCGACGATATAAGCACCTTCACGGATAATGGTAATTAATGCACCCGATGAAGATGACGCAACTTGCTCTGAATCATAAGTGATACGAGATAATAATGTCCCTGTCGATTGCTGGTCAAAATAACTCACCGGCATGCCCATCATATGGCCAAATAACCGACGACGCATACTCATCACGACTTTACCAGATACCCATGAAACACAGTAGCTTGATACGAAACTGGATAAACCACGAACAATAACTAGGCCTAATACCGCAAGAGGTAACCATTTTAAGACGTCGTTATCTGCTTTATCAAACCCTTCATCGAGTAAAGGTTTTAATAAAGAAATCATAAACGCATCACCTGCTGCGTTGATAATTAAAGCAATTGCTGCAACTATTAAACCCGCTTTAAAAGGCGCAATCGTAGGCCATAGTCGGCGGAACGTTTGTCGTGTCGACAAGTCATTATCAATCATGTTTTTATTACCAAACTTAATGTAAGCGCACTATTCTACTCGGGAAATTGCGGATCACCAAACCAGAGATGATACCAGCGGGGATGTATTTCCTTTCGATAGCGTGTTAATTCAATAGTTTTCTTTCTAAACCAGATAGTTACTTGACCAGCCTCCGCTGTATTAATCCATTTTATATTATTGCTTTTGTACCGAAAATGTACTTTATCTGATGGAATTTTCCAAGGACTGTACCTCGCTGATGAGACTAACACCATGTTAGGTGAAGCCATTCTTATGAATAAAGGCGTTGAAGAAGTATTACTACCATGATGTGGTGCGAATAAAATATCTGATCGTAACTGCTGCTGATAACTCGCTGATATTGCTTGTTCGCCTTGCTTTTCTAAATCCCCTGTAAGTAAAATTTTATGGTACCCATCACTTAACATAATGACGCAAGAATCATCGTTATGTGATTTTTTAGATATCCGTTCTGGCCAAAGCACGGCAAAATTTAATTTTCCCCACTGCCAATGCTGGCCTTTAATACAAGGCAAACTTGCAGCTCCACTAAAACTGCTACGTAGACTCAGCCAAGGATACTATTTTTTTAATGCACTCACACCTCCCGTATGATCAAGATGGTCATGACTGAGAATGACCCCAATAGGTATAATTTTTTTTCGTTTCAAATAAGGAATTATCTGTCTTTGCGCATTACTTCCTTCAGGCCAGCGGTTCCCTGTATCATAGAGATATGCTAAACCCTTTTGTTCTATAACCACAGCTAGCCCGTGACCAACATCAAGTAACGTTAAGCTCCATTCATTCCCTGATATTTGCCGAGTTGTATTTTCTGTCCCTATGCATAATGCCGCCAAACAACCAAGTAACCCAATATAATACCGATATAGCCCAAGCGCGATAAATAAACCAATCAACCAACAAAATAGAAAAATGAATAATGGAGCGAACTGCATTTCAAACCAGTAATCACTTAAGTATGCTAATGGCTTTAATCCTACTTCTATAATCTCGTCAATAATATTAAAAATAATGTGTTGAACAAATGAAAATGGTAACAAAAATAATAAGAGGATCAGAGGGATCACCAACCATGATACTATTGGAACTAACCATAAATTCGCAAAAAAACTCATCACATTGATCCCTTGAAATAACATGATTTGGATCGGTGCAAGTAAAAGTAACAAACCCGCTTGTAGATGAATGAAAGCAATTCCCCAACGAATAGCTTTGGTATAATTTATATAAGATGATAATGGAAATAATCGAAGCCAATATAATATTGCGAAAACAGCAAAAAAAGATAACCAAAAACTATCCGATAATATCGCTAATGGGTCGGCTACAAGGATCAGTCCTATACTCCAAATCGCCCATTGCCACGGAAAATAAAAGCTATTTTGCTGTTTAATGTAAATCCATAAAACTAAAGCAATTAACGCCCGTACCGCTGGAATGGCGAACCCTGAAACCCAAGCATAAAAATATGCGCAAGCTACCCCCGCAACAATGGGCACGATATACTGACTAAAATATACGGGAAAGAAATAGGTGACAAACTTAACTAACCAATAGCCGAATAGATAAGATAAGCCGATATGTAAACCAGAAATAGCAATTAAGTGGCTTAGTCCTGTAGTTTGTAATAATAATGATAGTTCCGGTGATAACATGCCCCTTTCACCAAACATTAGCGCATAAGTAACCCCTGCGTTTTTTAATAAACTAATATTATCAATGTATGAATTGATGACTTTTTGCCTAACTGAACACTCTTCATCAATAACCCGCGACGTTGATACCTTTAATGTCCCAATAATACGTTGAGATATGGAATATCGCTGTTGGTCAAAACCACCTTCATTTAAAGATGAATGCAATGGTTTTAATAAGCCATTTAATCGCCATGTTTGACCTGAACATAAATTATGCATCGATTGATTGACTTGCCACATTGCATAGATTGGTGGAAACTGAGGAACATTATTAATCTTATTGATCCTAACCTTAAGCTTTTCCTTCTCTTTTTCATATAAAGGTACACTAATCACGGTAATATCTAATTGATGTTGTGTCTTTGATAGCGCATTCATTTTTTCAATCAAAAAATTGCTATGCCAAATAGCCCATAGCAATGCCATCATAATCAAAGCAATAAATTTAATATATCTATTAACTTTGATAAAAATTAAAAAGAAAAATAATATCAATAAAATTATTGTTGAATTACTTATTTTAGGAAGCTCATGAATAAATAAAATAGGCAATATCCCGATAAAAATAGCAATAGCAGCTTGCGTATAAGAAAGTTGCCCTCCCCACAGCCAATAAAATAATTTTTGGTTCATCATGGCCCCCTAAGCCGCAATGCCTATTTTAAGCATAACGAAATCGAGCCTTATTTTTGTCATCGCTATTTGCAGTGTTCGTACCTGCACGCAATAATTTATGCCTTGTTTTGCAATATTACATTCTTTTGGGTAACGCTTCGCAAATAGGGTGTTTATTGATAATCGATAGTGAATATCACTCGATATATACTCAAAATAATTGGAGTTGCAGGTAGGCGAACAGTGAAGATAGTCGGGGGGAGTATAGATAAACGATATAACTCGTCGAGCGTAGCGCAGTCCCTTATATCTTAACAAAAAACCGTACAACTTGAAGCATGGCGAGTATAAATACTAATAGATAAACAATCGTTTGGTTGGCTGTTTGGCTGTTTGGCTGTTTGGCTGTTTGGCTGTTTGGCTGTTTGAGGCTAAAAGAAAAAACGGTGCTGTAAAATACAAGCACCGTTTTGAACTAATAATTAAGATTTATAGTCAATTATTGACCATAAATATTTACACGGTCACGTAATTCCTTACCTGGTTTAAAGTGAGGAACGTATTTACCTTCCAGCTCCACTTTGTCTCCAGTTTTTGGGTTACGCCCAACACGCGGAGCACGGTAGTGAAGAGAAAAACTGCCGAATCCGCGGACTTCTATACGTTCACCACCAGCCAGTGTGTCAGCCATATGCTCAAGGATTTCTTTAACAGCTTCCTCAACCGTTTTAGCTGACAAATGAGATTGCTGGCTAGCCAGTCTTTCAATTAACTCAGACTTGGTCATAGTACCTCCCTAAACTACCGCTACGAAGGGGTAACACCCGTTACCCCCACCTTAATTATTCGCCTTTAGCTGCTTTGAATGCTTCAGCCATTGCGTTGTTACCGAAGCTAGTATCTTCTTGTTTGTTCACAGTAGCGATAGCGTCTTTTTCATCAGCTTCGTCTTTTGCACGAACAGACAGGTTGATTACACGGTTTTTACGGTCAACACCAGTGTATTTAGCTTCAACATCATCACCAACGTTCAGAACCAGAGTTGCATCTTCAACGCGGTCGCGTGAAGCTTCTGATGCACGCAGGTAACCTTCAACGCCCAGAGTCAGCTCAACAGTTGCACCTTTAGCATCAACTGCGATAACTTTACCAGTTACGATTGCGCCTTTCTTAGTTGCAGCTAAGTAGTTGTTGAATGGATCTTCAGCCAACTGCTTAACACCTAGAGAAATACGCTCACGCTCTGCGTCGACTTGCAGAACAACAGCTGCGATTTCGTCACCTTTTTTGTATTCACGAACTGCTTCTTCGCCTGCAACGTTCCAGGAGATGTCAGACAGGTGAACAAGGCCATCGATACCGCCTTCCAGTCCGATGAAGATACCGAAGTCAGTGATTGACTTGATTTTACCTTCAACGCGGTCGCCTTTGTTGTGAGTTTCTGCAAATTGCTGCCATGGGTTAGATTTGCATTGTTTCAGGCCCAGTGAGATACGACGACGTTCTTCATCGATATCCAGAACCATAACTTCAACAACATCACCAACGTTAACAACTTTAGATGGGTGGATGTTCTTGTTAGTCCAATCCATTTCTGAAACGTGAACCAGACCTTCAACGCCTTCTTCGATTTCTACGAAGCAGCCGTAATCAGTCAGATTAGTAACGCGACCAGTCAGTTTAGTACCTTCTGGGTAACGTTTAGCGATTGCGACCCAAGGATCTTCGCCCAGTTGTTTCAGACCCAGAGAAACACGAGTGCGCTCACGGTCGAATTTCAGAACTTTAACTGTGATTTCATCACCAACATTGACGATTTCGCTTGGGTGTTTAACACGTTTCCAAGCCATATCAGTGATGTGCAGCAGGCCATCAACACCGCCGAGATCAACGAATGCACCGTAGTCAGTAAGGTTCTTAACGATACCTTTAACTTCCATGCCTTCTTGCAGATTTTCGAGCAGTTGATCACGTTCTGCGCTGCTTTCAGATTCAATTACAGCACGACGAGAAACAACAACGTTGTTGCGCTTCTGATCTAGCTTAATTACTTTGAACTCTAGCTCTTTGCCTTCCAAGTGAGTAGTGTCACGAACTGGACGAACATCTACTAATGAACCTGGTAGGAATGCACGAATACCATTCAGTTCTACAGTGAAACCACCTTTAACTTTACCGTTAATAACACCAGTAACAGTTTCAGCTTCTTCGTAAGCTTTTTCAAGCATCAGCCATGCTTCATGGCGTTTCGCTTTCTCACGAGAAAGAATAGTTTCACCGAAACCATCTTCAACTGCATCCAGCGCTACATCGATTTCATCGCCAACTTGGATTTCAAGCTCACCCTGAGCATTTTTGAATTGTTCTACTGGGATTGCAGATTCAGATTTCAGACCTGCGTCAACCAGGACAACGTCTTTATCGATGGCAACAACAGTACCACGGACGATAGAACCAGGACGAGTTTCAATATTCTGCAGGGATTCTTCAAAGAGTTGAGCAAAAGATTCTGTCATATTAATGATCTTCAAGAGTTTTTAATTAACGTCCACTCAGCATCCGGCCAAATGGGGTTGTTTCACATACCCCACAACTTTCCATGTCGTAAGGTTGCTACTATGCCGAATATAGAAAATCGGTATAGTATTAAGTGCGTATACTATCTACATTATAAGCTAAAATACAGCCAATTATTAAGATAATTGTAGAATTTTTTTCGCATAGGCTTGTGCTTTTTCAATGACTTCCTCAATAGACATACTTGTGGAATCCAGTATTAAAGCATCCTTTGCGGCAATTAACGGCGCAACCGTACGGTTACGATCACGATAATCGCGTTCTTGTATTTCGGTTAAAAGTCGCTCAAAGTTAACATCAAACCCCTTTTCCTGCAACTGCTTCATACGTCGATGAGCACGCTCCTCCGCGGAGGCATCAAGGAAAATTTTCACTGGGGCGTCAGGGAAAACTACCGTTCCCATGTCACGACCATCCGCAATCAAACCTGGCATAGCTCTAAAAGCACGCTGACGACGCAGTAAAGCCTCTCTTACACGAGGAAAAGCTGCGATTTGTGACGCTGTTTTCCCCACATCTTCGGTGCGAATTTGATTTGAAACATCTTCGCCTTCCAAAATGACTTTTAACTGATTATCTTCCGGTACAAAACGAACATCTAAATTTGCCGCAAGAGGCACCAATGCATCTTCTGATTGAATATCCACATGGTGATGCAATGCAGCTAAAGCAAGTACACGATAAATCGCACCAGAATCTAAAAGTTGCCATCCAAATTCGTTTGCCAACGCTTGGCATAACGTACCTTTACCAGCTCCGCTAGGTCCATCAACGGTTATTACAGGGGCAATCGCCACCATAAAAGGTCTCCTTTTCTGCAAGTCAATCTTTCACCTGCAATTAAAATCAGTGGCGACATTATACCTACTCATCAGTTTTGTGAAATAAGCAGGTTCTGATGAATGAGATAAAAATTGTCATTTACACGTGCGATTAAGAGATAAGAGAAGAAACTGACTGGAATAAAGAACTTTTATTTCAGTCAGTCAAATGATTAAAATTTACTCAAACGCGCTAATTGTTGAAAATAATCAGGGAATGTTTTCGCTGTACAGCTTGGGTCTAAGATAGTCACAGGGGTATCGGATAGTGCGACCAATGAAAAGCACATAGCAATTCGATGATCATTATAGGTTTCAATCTCTGCATGCTGAAGTTTTGTGGGAGGAACAATACGGATAAAATCATGCCCTTCTTCAACTTCAGCCCCAACTTTACGCAACTCTGTCGCCATCGCGTATAGACGATCTGTTTCTTTCACCCGCCAATTATAAATATTGCGGATCACCGTTTCGCCTTTGGCAAACAGAGCGACCGTGCCTATCGTCATTGCAGCATCGGGGATTGCATTCATATCCATATCAATCCCAGTTAAAGTCCCTCGTTCACATTCAACAAATTCATCACCCCAACGAATGGTTGCTCCCATCTTTTCTAAGACATTGGCAAATTTTGTATCACCTTGAAGGCTATTTCTACCGATACCCGTTACTCGAACAGTACCGCCTTTGATTGCTGCCGCGGCCAGAAAATAAGAAGCGGATGATGCATCACCTTCAACTAAATATTCACCTGGTGATTGATATTGTTGTTGACCTTTAATAGTAAACTTTTGATATTGATGATTTTCAACATTCACACCAAAGGTTGCCATCAAGGCTAAAGTAATATCAATATAAGGTTTCGAAACTAAATCACCTGTAATAGTAATTAGCGTATCTTTTTCAGCTAATGGCGCTGCCATTAAAAGCGCGGTTAAAAACTGACTAGAAACTGAACCATCAACTGAAATTGTGCCACCTGAAAAGCCCCCACGTAAACGAATGGGTGGATAATTTTCCTGTTCTAAATACTCAATAACAGCGCCGCCTTCACGTAATGCGTCAACCAAGTGCCCTATTGGGCGCTCTTTCATGCGTGGCTCGCCAGTCAGTACAATGTTGTTTTCTGCTAGTGACAACGCCGCTGTCAGGGGACGCATTGCTGTCCCTGCGTTGCCTAAAAAAATTTCCAGCTCATTTGGGTAACTTAAACGCCCACCAATACCTTCCACAAGACAACGTGTTTTATCTTCAGAGAGTTGGTATTTTACACCTAACGCGCTTAATGCATTCAGCATATGGCGAATATCATCACTGTCTAATAAGTTAGTCAGCACCGTTGTGCCATTTGCCATTGCAGCTAATAAAAGAGCTCGGTTCGATACACTTTTTGACCCTGGCAGGTTGATCGTTCCGTTAATTGAAGAGATAGGTTGTAATGTCAGGGATTGCATAACGAGCAGATTCTCCAGTACTTTTTGCTAAATTAATTATTATCGTTTTGTATCAAAATAGAGTCCCCACCCCAATATGCTTAATTATATTGGAGTGGGAAGATAATTACGCGTGGCGACGTTCGAAATCAGCCATAAAATCAACTAAAGCCTGAACACCAGCTAATGGCATTGCGTTGTAAATAGAAGCACGCATTCCACCGGATACACGGTGACCTTTCAGTGATAATAATCCTTGAGCTTTAGCCTCTGTCAGGAATTGCTCATCCAAAGCTGGATTTTGCATTTGGAATGGGACGTTCATCCAAGAGCGATTTTCAACGGCAACACGGTTAATATAGAACTCGCTATCATCAATTGCGTTGTACAATAGCTGAGATTTTTCATAGTTACGTTTTGCCATTTCTTGCAAGCCACCTTGTTCTTTCAACCACTTGAAAACCATGCCTGATAAGTACCAAGCAAATGTTGGTGGTGTATTGAACATAGAATCATATTTGGCAAGAACGGTGTAATCAAATACGGATGGGGTTTGAGTTGAGGCTTTACCTAGTAAATCTTCACGAATGATCACAATCGTTAAACCCGCAGGGCCAATATTCTTTTGAGCTCCCGCATAAACAACACCATAACGGCTAATATCGATAGGTTTAGATAAAATGGCCGATGAGTAGTCTGCAATAACAATTTTATCTTTCGGGAAGTCAGGTTCTTCGTGTATTGCTAAGCCGTCGATGGTTTCATTTGGGCAATAATGAATATAAGCAGCATCATCACTTAACTGCCACTCACTCATTGGCTTTATACCAACAACCCCGTCTTTTTCTTGTTTAACTTGAATTATGTTCGGAGTGCAGTATTTTTGCGCTTCTTCTGCTGCTGATTCCGCCCAATAACCACCTACAATGTAGTCAGCTGTTGTTTTACTACCCAAGAGGTTCATAGGCATCGCCGCAAAGTGACCGCGAGCACCACCATGACAAAATAATACTTTATAATTTTGGGGAATATTTAGCAGATCACGTAAGTTTTGTTCTGCTTCTTCGGCAACAGCAATGAAGTCTTTTCCGCGATGACTCACTTCCATGACAGAAACACCAAGGCCTTTCCAATTACAAAACTCTTGTTCCGCGCGACGCATGACTTCTACGGGTAACATTGCAGGACCCGCACTGAAATTATAAACCTGACTCATTGACCTCACCCTATCTTTAATTTCAATAAACGTTTATTAAATTAGCTCAGTACTATGGTTGTACCATCCCCCGCCGCGCGCTGCAACGGTTATTGTCGAGAAGAATCGAAATACCAGACAGGTAATTTTTTAATAGAAAAGCAAGGAATTTTGTTAATTCGGCCACAACAAATACCACCGTAATATTATGCAGAGATTGAGGGGCTAAAAAAAATAAAATCCCGATTTTGGCTCTATTACCAACATCGGGATTTAAAACGCTTTTTATCGATAAACAAGACGAAAACTAAGAAATTACCTTGCTAACGATTTCGATTGCTTCTTTTTCAATTTGGCGTAAATGCTCTTCACCGCGGAAGCTCTCACAGTAGATTTTATATGCTTCTTCCGTGCCTGATGGGCGGGCAGCAAACCAACCATAATCAGTCATGATTTTTAGTCCGCCAATAGAAGCGCCATTCCCCGGAGCAGTCGTTAGACGTTGAGTGATTTTATCTCCCGCTAAGCTATCCGCAGAAACCATTTCAGGGGATAATTTACTCAATTTTGCTTTTTGTTCATGAGTTGCTTTGGCTTGGATACGGCTATAAATAGGGGAGCCAAATTTTTCAGCTAGCTTATTATAACGCTGTTGTGGATTTTCACCTGTCACAGCAGTGATTTCAGCCGCCAGCAAACATAAAATAATACCATCTTTATCCGTTGACCAAGGGGTACCATCAAATTTTAAGAAAGAAGCACCAGCACTTTCTTCGCCGCCAAAACCTAATGAGCCGTCAAATAATCCTTCAACAAACCATTTGAAGCCAACAGGCACTTCCACAAGCTCACGGCCACTGTCAGCAACAACACGATCAATCATTGCGCTGGAAACAAGGGTTTTGCCAACTGCGACCTCTTTGCTCCATTGGGGACGATGTTGGAATAAATAATCAATCGCTACCGCAAGGTAGTGATTTGGATTCATTAGGCCAGTAGGCGTCACAATACCATGGCGGTCATAATCAGGATCATTCGCAAAAGCTAAATCAAACTTTTCTTTCATGCCTAGCAAACCCGCCATTGCCCAACGCGAAGAACAATCCATGCGGATCACACCATCGTGATCAAGAGGCATAAAACGGAAAGTTTGATCGAATTGATCGTTCACTAACTCAAGGTCTAATTGATAATACTCCGCGATCTTACGCCAGTATTCGATACCCGCGCCACCAAGAGGGTCAACACCTAATTTCAGGCCCGCTTTTTGGATAGCCTTCATATCGACGACGTCACCTAGTGCCGCAACATAAGGCATAATTAGGTCTTGCTCTGCCACATAACCACTGGATAATGCATCTTCAAAAGATAACCGTTTCACCCCTGCAAGATTTTGTGCAATCAATTGATTCGCTTGCTTCTCAATGACAGAAGTTAAATCAGTATCTGCTGGACCACCATTGGATGGATTATACTTAATACCACCGTCTTCTGGTGGGTTATGCGAAGGGGTTATCACAATCCCATCGGCAACATCTTGATGTGATTGGTTATAACTAATAATAGCATGAGATATTGCAGGGGTTGGCGTAAAACCATTATCTGTTTGAATAACAACGCTAACCTGATTAGCAGCAAGTACTTCAATAACCGTTATAAATGCCGCTTCAGACAATGCATGGGTGTCTTTACCAATAAAACATGGCCCTGTTAGGCCTTGCTGTTTGCGCAAATTAACAATCGCCTGAGCAATTGCAAGAATATGAACTTCATTGAAATTCTTTCTATTCGCACTGCCTCTATGCCCTGATGTGCCAAATTTTACGGCATGCTCAGGGTTACCGACTTGCGGCTGCAATTGATAATATTGAGCAGTTAGTTGTGCAACATTTATCAAATCAGTTTGAAACGGAAGCTGCCCTGCACGTTCATGTATAGTCACTTGTTATCTCCCAATGCACTGGCTCGTCATACTCCAAGTTGCAGTGTTGTTGACTTCACTCATTTGCACTCGTCACCTACTTATGTAGGCACCTAGCAATTCGTTTGTTTGTCACCTAACTGCATTCTACGTTATTTAAAGTATAAACAACCCCAGTGATGCCTCGATTTTTAGATTAGATTGTATGACAAACTTTCTCAATCACATTGGCAGGGAACTGCATCTCCTGCATGATTGCTTCAACCATGCTGCGTTTGCGATTGGTATTTGTATTCGTGATCACCCAATAAGGTGTTCCAGGTATATGACGCGGCTTAGACTGCCTACCCGCAGCTAACAGAGTTTGCTCATCACCCGCAAAATAAACTCGAGTACGACCATGCATTGCCTCTGTCGCATTAGCAAAGACAACTGAATCTAAGCTATACAGCGTCGATAAAATTAACATAAAGCGATCTATTGCTTTATTTTTTTCCGCATAAGCATCAGAGAGTAATAATTCTCTAACAATGCGAACAGGATTTTGCGGTGCAGCAGATGTTTTTTTTGTCTCTACAGCTTGTGGTAGCTGTTGTTCGTTACCGAATTCTTTAGCGACTTGTACTGGCTGACCGGACTTAAAATTTAACATACGGCGCAAAATATCCGATGCACTTTCACCGATATGCTGTGTATGGCTGGCAATATAGCGGTAAAGCTCTTCATCAACTTCTATCGTTTTCATTTTTTCCCAGTACTTTTTTTTAACCAAAATTTGCGTTGGGATTATAAGATAGATTTCAAAAAAACAAAACAATTAAAATTTCAATAACTTAAAGTAAACATTACCCTAAGTTCAGCGTGATTTCAGTAAGTTATCACTATCTAGGTCGTTTTATGTTTAATAAGAAAATGAACTATTAAGTAGAGTTCTTTGCGATAGACGGGAACTCACTCAAATTTGTCAGTTTGGATTTTTTAAACATACATGCCATCATAGAATTATTAACAATTAAAAAATTGACGTTTAACGATGACTAAACTGCTAAACCATACAATTCATAAACCAGAACACCCCGTTTCACCAACGCCTGTTGTGCTAATTCACGGGCTATTTGGCGATCTTAACAACCTTGGTGTCTTAGGTCGCGATTTGCAAAAATATTTTGAAACTATCCAAATTGATGTTCGCAATCATGGTGATTCATTCCGTGCTGACACCATGGAATACCGGCAAATGGCCAATGATGTTATTACCCTATTACAATCCTTGGGTTATACAAGTGCGATATTGATTGGCCACTCAATGGGCGGAAAAATTTCCATGGCTGCGACTGAAATTGCCCCTGATTTTATTGAAAAAGTCATCGCGATTGATATGGCTCCTGTCGCTTACCAAGAACGTCGACATGATACTATCATGGCTGCTCTTGACGCCGTTATTCAAGGTGGTGCAAAAAGCCGCCAAGAAGCAACGGTTATCATGCGCGAATATCTTAATGAAGATGGCGTTATTCAATTTTTACTCAAATCTTTTCGCCAAGGTGAATGGAAATTTAATCTACCCGCAATTAAAGAAAATTATGAGCTAATTATTGGCTGGAAATCAGTACTTACATGGGATAAACCCGTTTTGCTGATCCCAGGTGGTAACTCCCCTTATGTTAAAGCTGAATATAGAGAGCAAATAGCGACACAGTTCCCAAATACCAAAGCATGGGTTGTTGCTGATGCAGGGCATTGGGTTCATGCAGAAAAACCTGATCATGTTTTAAGGGCTATTCATCGTTTTCTTGACCTACCTGAATATGAATAAATAGATTGTATACTGAAGGGATAATTTCTCTTCAGTATACAATCGTCATACTTCAAGTTACATTATCGTTATCGTCGCTTATTCGTACTAATCACCTAGGTGCCTTACAGCGTATTCGTTCATTGATCGCCTAACTGTATTTTGAATTATTGAGATCATACGAATAGAACAGTAATATCAGATAAACTTCAATATCCTTATAATTATTATCGCTATATTATATTAATTGCACGCCCCTGCCTTATACTACTATTTAACCATATACATTTATCAAAATCTTAAATATATAAAACCAATAATTATAGATTAAAGGAATATTCACTTTTAAAATGGATAATGAACAAACGCAATCAACCTTATATTTCATTGGAATAATAATTAAACTTTCGGGTGATATTGACCATAATGAATTCAATAAAGTTATTGATAAAGAAAAACCTCTTCATGAATCATTAGCTGATATAAAAAAACTGCTAAATGTTAAATGTCGATTTAGAAAACAAAGTGATAGATCAATTGAGAAAATAGAATCCCCTTCAATTATCTACGATAATGATAACATTGCTTATCTACTCGCTAATTTTAATCATGAGCAAGTTCTTATACAGCGGTTTGGTAATCATGCACCTGAAATTTGGACAATAGATGAATTTAAACAAAAATGGAGCGGTAAATGGCTACAAGTAAAATCCACACAAAGTAAATTCGATATCACTTGGTTTCAAGCTGAATTTTTAAAATATAAAGATATTATTGCGTGGGTTTTACTATTTTCATTTATTTTACAAATACTCGCTTTAATCTCTCCTATTGTTATTCAAGTGATTATGGATAAAGTGCTTGTTCATAATAGTATGGCGACTCTGGATGTATTAATATTTGGCTTAATTATTGTCGCTATTATTGAAGTTAGTTTAAAAGGACTAAGAGAATATATTTATCATCACACCGTAAACCGTATTGATATTACACTAGGCTTAAAGCTAGTTAATCATTTACTGCACCTTCCTATCTCTTTTTTCAAAACACGCCAAATTGGTGCAATTGTTACTCGAGTCAAAGAGTTAGAAACTATTCGTGAGTTTCTAACGGGGAGCTTTTTTACATTATGTGTTGATGTACTATTTCTGTTTGTATTTATCTATGTGATGAGCCTACTTTCTTCAACGCTCACTCTGATCTTTCTCTGCTCTATTCCGCTTTATTTACTCGTTGCTTGGTGGCTAACCCCTAAAATTGAAGCCGCTGCTCATGAACAGTTTGCGAATATTGCAATCAATACATCTTTTTTAACAGAAAGCATTAATGGTATTGAAACAGCAAAAAGCTTATCTGTAGAGCCAAATTTTACTCGCCGATGGGATAAGCAAACTTCAGATATGAGCCACACCACTTTTGTTGCAGGGCAAGTGAGTTCTCGATCAGAACACCTTGTGATGGTAATTGAGAAATTAACCAGTGCGGTTATTTTATGGGTTGGTGCATCGGAAGTATTGGCTTTACAACTGACCATTGGGCAATTTATTGCTTTCCACATGATGGTCAACCATGCCAGCCAACCACTAGTAAAATTGGTCAAACTTTGGGGAGATTACATAAGAACAAAAGTGGCTATTGAGAAGTTAGCTCAAATAATTAATTTACCAACAGAGCAGACTAAACATGGAGAGCGTAAATCCTTAAAAGGATATATCCAGTTACGTAATATCTGTTTTCGCTATCAACCCAATATGCCGTATATTCTTCAAGATTTTAATTTATCCATTCGTTCAGGTGAAACATTAGGGATTGTTGGGACATCGGGTTCAGGGAAAAGCACCTTAGCACGTTTATTACTCCGTCTATACACCCCAGAACAAGGCGGTATTTTTATTGATGGAGTACCATTAACATCGATAAATATTCATTCATTAAGACAACAAGTTGGCATTGTCCTTCAAGAGAATTACCTGTTTAACCAAACTGTATTCGATAATATTGCCCAAACTCGTCCAAATAGCTCAATGGTTCAAGTGATACATGCTGCTAAAATGGCGGGTGCACATGATTTTATTTTAAAGCTACCAATGGGCTACGACACCATTCTATCTGAAGGTGGCTCATCGTTATCAGGCGGTCAACGCCAACGTATCGCCATTGCACGCACACTACTTGCGGATCCTAAAATTATCATATTTGATGAAGCAACCAGTGCCTTGGATGATGAGTCTCAAGCTATTATTCAGGAAAACATGCAACTTATCGCTCAAGGTAGAACGGTTATTACTATTGCACACAGGCTCTCCACGATACGTGATCATCAACGTATTATCGTCATGCAGGAAGGCAAGATCGTAGAGCAAGGCAGCCACCAACAATTAATTGAGCAAGGTCAGTTCTATAAACACTTGTGGTCATTACAGCAATCACTTAAATAATTACATGGATGTTAGCTATGAAACAGACAGCAACCAATACACGGTATGATCGTTTTTTACCGTCACATTTGGCATTATTAAAAAGCCCACCTTCTTATCTTGCATTGATGACTGCGATTATTATTAGTATAGGTATATTATTCGCTATTTTATGGTCCTACATTGGTAAATTAGATATTCAAGCCACCGCACAAGGCCGATTAATTGTTTCTGGAAGAACACAAATTATTCAGGCTTTTGAACTAAGTCGTTTGCAACATATTTACGTCGCTGATGGACAAAAAGTTAAAAAAGGAGACCCTTTATTGAGTGTGAATGTATTAGGGATCAATCAAGATATTCTGAATCTAACCTATCAAATTAACTTTCAAAAAATTGAAAAATTGGTTCACCATAGTTTGTTAAATCAGCAATCACCTGAGCTGAATAATGAGTTTGCTAGTTTATTATCTATTGAGCAACAACGGGTTATACAAACTTATCAAAACTTAAAAAATGAATATGACGCATTAGTCACTGAAATAAATAACGAGATAGCCATTAATAGAGCAAATTATTCAGCGAGAAACCTTGAATTAAAAGATATCAATTTATTAATCATTAATATTAAAAAACGACTTGATGCTCACAGCGCATTAAATGAAAAAAAACTTATTAGCCAAAAAGAGTTCTTAGAACAAGAACGTGAACTGCTGCATACCAAAAAAGAAAAAACAACAAAACTCGCCGAGCTGACTATTTTAGATAGTCAATATCACGCATTACAAGAAAAACTGAATCGTTTACAAACACAAAAGAACCAAGAATGGTATGAAAAATACCGACAGGCTGAGTTTAAGCATGCATCAGCCGAACAAGAACTCGCAAAAAACCAAGAAAGAGAGCAACTAGAAATTATTCGTTCTCCTGTTGATGGAACAATACAGCAACTAGCAACTTATACTTTAGGCGCTGTATTACAACCGGCTCAACAATTAATGGTCATTGTCCCTAGTAATGATGTGCAACTGGCTGAAGTCAAAATTCTAAATAAAGACATTGGCTTTATTCGAGAAGGGCAAAGTGCGACGGTGAAAATTGATGCCTTTCCTTACACCCGCTATGGCACCATAGAGGGCGAAGTTTTATCAATATCAAGAGATAGCACTCAAGATGAGCAACTTGGTCTCGTTTTTTTAGGGCAAATTAGCCTTAACAAGAAAAGTTTATTGGTTGAAGGTAATACTATTGAGCTCACGCCAGGTCTATCTGTCACGACAGAGATCAAAACGGAAAAACGTCGCGTTATTGATTATTTATTAAGTCCAATTCAAGAATATACCTCCACCGCGATGAGGGAAAAATAATCTATGGAAACGATAAATAACAACTATGGATTAGAGGCATTAATTTGGGTCGCTAACCATTATCAAAAAAGCCTCACTAAAGATCAGTTAATGCATGCCATAGGCATGAACTCTGTTTCACCAACAAATTGGGAACTCAGAGAATGTGCTCATATTACAGGTTATGAAACTGAGTTGCTTGAATTACACAAGCAACAATTTACTCATCTCCCTCTTCCCGCACTGGTTGATATTAATGGATGCTGGTTTGTATTATCAAAAGACAGTGATGACTCATTAATTTTAATTCATCCTGAAAGTAATAAAATAGTATCATTCAATGATATTCCTAATGACAATAATAAGATTATTGTTCTATTGATAAAAGAACAGCTTGAAATTGAACAAAAAAGAAAGTTTGGTATTAGTTGGTTTATCCCTTCAATATTACGTCAGCGTTCACAACTGAAAAATATTTTTATTCTTGCTGCGATCGTTCAGTTATTTGCTTTGATCAATCCTTTATTTTTCCAAAATATCATTGATAAGGTGCTAGTAGGAAGAAGCATTGATAGTTTGCATGTATTGGCTATTGGTATTATCAGTATTGCATTTGCCGAACCACTATATACATTTATCCGTAATAAAATTTTCAGTAATACGAGCTCACAAATTGGTTCAGAGTTATCAGGTAAACTCTATCGCCACTTAATGGCATTACCATTGAATTATTTTAAATTACGGCCAACAGGCAAAATCATTGCTCGGATCAGAGAAATGTCTCATATCCGCCAATTTTTGACCGGTTCAACATTGATGTTATTTATTGATTTACTGTTTGTTAGCCTATTTATCGCCATACTATTTTACTATAGTGCCAATATGACATGGATCCTCATAGGCTCCCTATTTGTCTTTTTTATCCTATGGATGATACTCGGCCCTATCATTCGACGACAAACGGAAAAGTCCTATCAGGCCGATGAAAACGGTTTAACTTTTTTAACTGAATCAATCACGGGTATTGAAACAGTAAAAACCACTGCCACCGAAAAGTATTTTTACCATCGTTGGCAGAAATTACTCAGTAAACAGCTAATTCAAGGCTTTAAAGTCACTATGCGCAGTGAAATTGCATCACAACTGATGACTTTAGTCAGCAAAGTCACTACTGCGCTGCTTCTTTGGGTCGGCGTTAAAGAAGTGATGAATGGCGGCATCAGCCCCGGTGAATTGGTTGCCTATAATATGCTAAGTGCCCATGTGACCCAACCAGTCTTGCGCTTGGCGCAAATTTGGCAAGACTTTCAGCACACCATTATCTCACTGCGTCGTGTGGGAGATATCCTTGATGAACCCATTGAAAATGAAAGAAAAGGAATAGTGAGTTCTGCATCTATCCATGGCTGTATCGACTTCCAAAACATTCGTTTTCGTTATCAACCGGACACACCAGAAGTCCTCAATAACCTTTCACTTTCAGTCAAAGCGGGAGAATTTATTGGCATTACAGGCCCTTCAGGATCTGGAAAAAGTACCTTAACTAAGCTGCTACAACGACTCTATATCCCACAACATGGTCAAGTGATTGTTGATGGAATGGATTTAGCCGTCAGCGATACGGTCACCTTGCGTCGACGCATGAGCGTGGTATTACAAGAAAGTATGCTTTTTGTTGGCACTATTACCGAAAACATTCGTTTGAGTAAACCGCAAGCCAGTGATGATGATGTGATTGACGCGGCAAAATTGGCGGGAGCCTATGAATTTATTATGAAACTCCCCGATAATTTTAATTATCACTTATCAGAAAGAGGTAGTAATCTTTCTGGAGGGCAACGCCAGCGTATTGCACTTGCGAGGGCATTACTGACAAAACCTGATATTCTGATTTTAGATGAAGCGACATCTGCGTTAGATTATGAATCACGGGATGTGCAAATATTGATTAATGATTTTTAGCTATCAAAGCCGCACTACAAGCCAGCCAGCATTTTTGCGATTTGCTTATTTTTGCCTATTTTTATCGATTCCTCTCATTTTTGTGTCACAATTTCGTCACAGTTCGTCACAGTGATTTTTCCTCAGATTTTTCAGTCTCCTCCTCCGCTTGCCTCTCCGCCTCCTCTTTCGCCAACCGCTCTGCTTCTGCTTGCTTGAGATTGTAGATAGAGTTACTAGGCATGTTTACGCGAACGTCGATCCAGTGACCGTTGGGAATATCACAATACTCATAGTCTTCGCGCTCAACTTTAAGCAGCTTTTCTTTCTTACCCTCTTCAGTGTCAACTTCAACAAGCTCATCTTTCAGAAACTCAGGGTAAGTCATTAAACGCTCAGCTTCTTGACGCTCATTTAACTCATGCTTGCGATAGCGTGTTTCAATGATAATGTCGCCATCGGGCAATACATCAAAGCTACCCCACACCAGCGGTAAATTGTTGATACCATTTGGGATGACCATGCCGCCGTGAATGCCGCCCCAGCTAGCATCGGAATTCATACCGAGTACGCCTTTTAATTTGTAGCGTCCGGTACCGAGCTTTTCGAGTTCAACGCCCTCGGATTCTTCGTTGAGTTCGATGTGATCAGCAAAAACTTTCACAATTGGCGATGCTGCTTTTAAGTTGCCGTTGGAGTCTTTTGTTGTGTTTAACGTTGAGTACAGCACTGAAGTCGGCGAAAACTCACCATTATCTAAAGTTCTAAAAGATAAACTTTTGTTTCCTGTTGTTTTACCAATTTGGAATCCATAACCTTCTGCGCGGACATTAATGGTATATGCGAATCCATTACCCCCCCATGGGTTATTAGTTGTATGACCTGGCATAGCATAAAAACCACAACCAAGCGTTGTTGATGTGTAGTTTTCAGAGGATTGAGCCAAGCTAGCTCCAATCCCATAATCACCAACTTGCATCAACGTGCCAGATTTGTCAGGCAAGGTATGCGTCCCTTTTGTCGACTTAATTGCGTTCTTACTAAAAGTCACATCACCAGAGATAGTTCCGCCCGTTTTATCAAACTTCCCATCTAGCTGCTTATCCATCTCTTTCGCCGTTCTCAGTTGCTGTGTTGTGCTATCGGGCAACGTCACTGTAATCGTACCGCTTTCTGTCGCCCATCGATTTAAGATATCGCTGAACTGCACATTCGCAACGTTCATTGCTACAATCTTGTTTGCTGCATCTGAAACGGAATTCACCATCGTTGTCAGTATTTGATACGGTGCATTGCTCACCGATGCAGGCACAGGGAAACTCAGTGTTATCTCTGTGTTGCTCTGAATAGACGCAATGCTGTTGATATAAATCGTTGCGCCATTTTGAATTAAAATAACCTGCTCTGCGGATACTCGCGAGTTGTTATCTTTCCACTTTGTGCCTGTGCCAATTAATTTTGTGCTGTTTGCTGTCGTTGTAACTGTTCCTGCGTTGTACATAATATTCTCCGAAATTTAGATACAAAAAAACCGCAATTAAGCGGTTGTTTAAGCGATAGACTTTTAACTGATTTTAAATGATGATGAGTTATGTTTGCAGGCAATAACCATTGCTGGCAGTATCTTAGTCGTACACCTCCCTGTATGATATGTTGTATATCTCACTGTAACGACAACGTCTTTTTTGCTAGCTGGTATTGTTGCGTAAAATGAGCAAACTAATTTCCATGACCCTCCATCTATCACTGCTGTTGTTTGCGGTGTATGTGTTACCCCATCAATAATGATTTGAACATAAGCATTGACAATTGCGTCTGAATAAGATCCTGCTGACTCAAACTGCATCGTTGGCATTAATAAATCAACATCATACGGCATCCCCCCTGTATAAATGATTTTTGACTCAATGACTTGGTCATATTTATTACCATGGACTTCATCTTTGGTGGCGTACTTGTAAGTTGCTGCTACCGCATTATCGCCAATTAACTTTTCAACATAAACTGTCCCATTAAACTCGCCATCAGTTGCATAAATCTTACCGGTTATTTCAGCGTCATTTGCAATCAGCTTCCCTTTTTCAAAATCCATCATAAGACCCTTTTTAGTTGCAGGATCCCAGTTTTTGGATTTGATAGTCGAACCGATTAACAGTTTTTCAATGGTCGCTTGATTAATAAACGCATCGTTAATAAATACTTGTCCATTCTCAACGAAAAATACCGGTTCCAACTTTCCGCTTTTTGGATTGAAGATACCAAACGTGTCAGCACTGAAGCCAATTTGCGTGACGACTTGGCCGTTTTTGACTTCTGCACCTAAAATCATCTGCGCTTCATAATATTGGCCATTCACAACAACGGCATTCTTGATACCAAAGATAGAAGATGCATTGCCTTTTTGGTCAACATAGGTCTTGGCTTGCGCTTCAAATGCCGCATTTAAGCCACCAAGTTCAGAATTAATTTTGTTAATCTGACTGCCACGGGTTTCTTGCTCGTTCGCGATCGCTTGCTTGTTAGACGTAATTTGCGTCTCTGCAAGCAACATGCGCTGGTCATTACTATTTTTGTATCTATCAATATCTTGCTTAGCGTCCGCTGCGTTCGATTTTGCCGTATTGGCGGTATCTTGCGCGGCTTCCACTTTCGCCGAAAGGGTATGATTGGATTCAGCAATAGCACCTTCGAGAGTAGCCTTTGTTTGGTCAACTTTTTGGTCAACAGCGGTCACTTTTCTATCGACAGAATTGATTTCGCTATACAGCTGCTCTTTCGTTTCCGTGATAGATTGCTGTGCATCCGCAAGGGTGCTTTCAACGCGTGTAAAACGGGCATTCACTTGTTCAAATTGTGAATCAAGCTGCGTGAACTTCTGCGCATAAGCTTTATCGTTATCAACAATAATTTTGTTGGTCTCACGAATAGAGGCTTTAGCACGTAAAAGCTCAGACCCTTGCTCATTTTGCTGTGCTGCGAGCTGTAACGTCGTTTCAGCTTGCGATGATTCGATGTTAGACTGCGTGTTTTGAAGGTTCGCTATCGTCGCTTCATTGCTAT
Source organism: Providencia sp. PROV236 (assembly GCF_033676985.1). Classification (NCBI taxonomy): domain Bacteria; kingdom Pseudomonadati; phylum Pseudomonadota; class Gammaproteobacteria; order Enterobacterales; family Morganellaceae; genus Providencia; species Providencia sp. PROV236. Next base: position 3,125,541 of record NZ_CP096297.1, read on the forward strand.
CAAAGCGTGAAGAAGATACTTGCTGAAGCTCCGTCAATGTCTTATCAGTCTCAGCGATAGCCTTTGTGTTAGTTGTCACTGCGGCGCTGATATCTGATAATTCTTTGTTAGTTTTATCAATATCTTTTTTCAGCTCTGCGCGCACTTGCTCTGTACGCTCTGATTGCGCTTTGTCTTTCTCTGCGATTGACTTACGTACATCAACAAATTCAGCTTGCGCCTCTTCAAATTGCGCTTTCACGCTCTCTGCTAGCTCAGCCGTTGCTTTCTCGTTCGTCGCTGTTGCATTCGCGATACGCTTAACTTCTGCTTTCGACTGTAGCAACTCAGAGCTGTGCTGATTCACTTGAGCTGTCGTCTGCATAATCGCTTCTGAAACTGCAAGCTCCACATTTGACAATGACGTCTCAAAGTGCGTGATATAGCCGCGCATCTCGCCGAATTCAGCTGTAGTTGATTGTTCAAACTTCGCTTGCGATTGCTTTAAATCGGCGGTTGCTGTTTCGACTGTTGTGACGCGTGATTTAACACCATCGACATCAGCTTTCACTTGACTGATTTGCTGCGCTGTTGCTTTCTCATAACTCGACTGAGCATCCTTAATATTCAGGATTTCAGATGCGTTATAATCGACTTTTGCGGTGATTTGCTCTTGCCAGCGCGCCGCCGCTTCTCTGTCAGTGACTTGCACTTGCTCAATGCGGAATATCTCAGCTTTTCTATCAGCAACCTCTTCTTTCAAGCTGAAATGAACTTCCGTCGTGAACTGAGTGTTCATCATCACCGCTTCGTTGACAGCTTCAACATCTCTATCAATGCTGACAACTTTCTGCTTCACATCAATAGCATCAAGCTCAAGCTCTGCAATCGCTTCTTTGCTAAAGTCAATCTGCTCTTGCATCTGCTTTCCAGCTTCGTTGGTGAGGAAGGTGTCGCCAACCGCGTCCAGAATACCCTCAACATCCGTTGATGACTCACCTAAAACAACATTTGTCCACTCGGATTGATTGCCGCTTTTATCTACCAGCCTTGCACGGAAATAGAACCGTACGCCAGCCTTTAGACCGGACATACGATACGATTTTAGCGGATAAGGTACATCAGCCAGCAGCTGCATAGATTCAACTGTGTTTTCAGATGAATATTGCAGTTCTGTTTTTAGCGTGTCGCTCGTGTTCGCATCAAATCCCCAATTGAGAGTAATTCCCCAAACCTCAGAAGTGGCTCGTAAATTTAAGGGTTTTGGTGGATTACCTTCTTTTCCGTTGAGTTGAGTTTCATCTGCATTAGCCCACACGCTGGAAATTTCAGACGCATTAATCGCCCGTACGCGAACTTGATAACGGCCTGCATAAATGCCATTAACTTCAAAACCCAGCGTTGATGTACGCGGGGCATTTATCCAGTTACCGTTGTCACGACGCCATTCCGCCTCATACGCAATCGCACTTTCAGCCGCTTCCCAATCAACCCGTAAAGTTGTAAATGCAATGCCTTGGTCTACTTGTGTGTATGATGAAATACGCACATTTTTAGGCGCTGGCTGTACTTTGGGTGGTATAACGGTAATGGGTCTTTCGTCAATACGTGCACCAGCATCGATATGCTCATAATTGTCAGGGTTATGGATAGCACCTGAGATGGTGTAAGTATTATCACCGTTATCGCTGATGTTAATAGCGCGGTACAACTGGATAGCTAAATCATCCGAATCAACCACCCATACCGCTTCTTTTTGCGGCACTTGCGAATATTCAACTGAAACGGTGACAACTTTTTGATTCACTGACGTAACAGTGCGCCCTTCTGATTTACCATCGGGCAAGTTCACAATTAAGCGATCACCCACTTTAATAGAGGTCGTTCTATCAAGCGTAATCTTGCGACCATCAACAGAGGAAATACGTCCGCCAGTGCTACGACCTGCCAATGTTGAATCGGCTAACCCGATAATATGACCAGGAGAAGGTATCGCGCCTTCAAGCCCTGTCGCAAAAGTGACCATGCGGTCATTCGCGTTCGTCAATAATGCCCAGCGACCACGACGATTGGCTTCACTGCGACGGGTACAACCAATTGCAGATAGCTCTGTTTTTCTTACACCATATCGACGCTGAAGCTTTAAGTCCGCGACGGCTTCAACATCATCATTGCTGTGGTTATCAATATCGGTAAAGGAAACTAATGCTTGAGTATAACGGTTTTGAATGCTGCCGCCTGAATAAGCTGGTTTACCACCAACAATATTTGCATTGGTAAACGTGCGAAATATAGGTTCAGGCATATCTGCAACGGCATTGACTTTGTTATCTGCCCAAAACGTCATACCTCTGAATATCGCTGCTATATCACGCAATACTTGATAAGCTGATTCTTGCGATTGAAAGTAAACATCACACATGAAACGAGGCTCTTTGCCATCACCCCCACGTCCATCTGGCACCATTTCATCGCAATATTGTGCAATCTTATACAGATCCCACTTATCAATTTGTGAAGCATTAATGCGATCACCACAACCGTAGCGGTTATTTAAAACCAAGTCATAAAACACCCACGCTGGATTATTGGTTGCTGCAAGCTTAAATGTGCCATCCCATACACCAGAGTAGGTGCGATTAATCGGGTCATAATTCGTGGGCACTTTGATAAGCAAGCCACCTTTAGGCCGTACACTGATTTTTGGGATGCGGTTATTAAATTGACGGGCGTTGAAGGTGATAAATAGCAGTGCGGTATTTGGATAACGCAGTTTTGCGTCAATCACTTCCACAACGGCGGCAATATTTATTTTATCGGCAATGCGTGCATTATTTTGGTTTTTTGTTAATCGACGAACACGCAATTGCCAGCCTGTATTCGCTTTAGGTAATTCAATGCGATGTGTTCGTTGGTATTCACTGGTCGTTTTACCGTCAAATGCCGATTTGATGACCTCCTTATACCCCGAACCATCCGTCGAAAGCTCAATGATATAATCCACACGATAGCCAGTCGTATCACCATTATCATGCTGTTGCATAAATTGCGGCGCAGAAAAACGAATGCGGACAGCGGACAATTGCGTATTATTGATGCTTCTGACATACGGCTGATCATCTTTCAGCTCCATCCCCACCGCGATTTCGTTATCAACGGAGGGGATACCTTGGATGTATTCTTGATGCTCACTACCCGCACGGAACTCCCACGTCACTCCTTCAAAGTTTTTAGAACCATCCGCATTACCAATGGGGGTATCATCAAGAAAGATCCGCGTATCATCCAACCCACCTGCTATTTCACCTTCTGAAATCGCCAGTAAAATTTTCGCGGTTGATTCCGCCAATAAACTATCGGGTGACTCGACGGGCGTATGTCCGCCTCCTCCGCCCCCTTTTGCACCTTGAATTTTCACCATATTTCACCCATAAAAAAAGCCACATAAGTGGCTATTCTGAAATTCATTGTTGTTATTGCTGATCTTCGGTATATATCCCTGCAGAGATAATAGCGCCGCCGATTTCGCGTCGGTCTAGCCCATAAAATAGCGGCACAGGATTACCTTGCGCAGTGGTGTTGACTGTGCCACCAAAGGCATAAGACGGTTTATTGTCGGCGTCTTGACGCACAGATAAGCCACGCGGCTGAGGTGACAGCATTTGCACTACGCCACCTAGCGCCATCGCAGCACCTCCCATAGCCAATGCCCCGCCCCATGTTCCAGCAGCAGTAAATGCAACAGATAAGCCGCCGGATAAAAATGCTGCCGCACCAATCATGGCCACACCTAAAATAGTCTGAAAAAATCCGCCTCGTTTACTTCCTTTAATGATTGGTGCTATGCGGATATCTTCTGTGGTATCAAGATGTAATTCATCTTCACTAATATTGCGCTTACCTTTAAATACAGCAAACTCTAGCCCTTTCAGGTGTGCATTCGCGAGGAATTGCTCAAAGCCGTCATAAAGCACTGATAATGCTTTTATGGCTTCACGAGGGGAATCTATATCTAATTTATGTTCACGCCCAAACTTTGCGCCCAGCACGCCGTAAAGCCGTATTGTTTTTAAACTCATACCAACTCCTTGCGTCTCACTATTTTTACCGTCCGATCGCGCCAGTAATCGCTGTAGGGTACTAACCTGCTGAGTTGACCATAAAGATGATGTAGCAGCATTCCATTAGAGATAACACCAGCGTGATTAGGCACATCGGCTTGCACTTGCATAATCACCATGTCACCTTCTTTAGGTTCACCAGTAACGTCGACAAAACCTGCTTTCTGGTAATTATCCATATACAGGTTTTCGCCTTCTTCCCACCAATGCCTATCGACGCTGTAGTTATGCAACTCAATGCCGTGCTTTTGTCGGTAGTAGTCCATAATGAGTGACCAGCAATCAGCATAACCCAGCACAAATGGCCGTCCTTCTAATTCGCGCTCACCTCGAGGTTGAATAACTCGGATGTCGCCCTCTGGCCACGATGCAATAACCCACGGCAATCCCGTTGCATCACACTGTAATTTATCTATTTCACTCGGTTGTGTTGTCACGCCATCACCACAATGGCTATGCACTATCGCAATTGGCTCACCCCAATCCTCAGCAATCGCATAATCTTCTGGAGAAAGCTCAAAATGCTCTGTTGGGTTATCTGAAAGATTGCGACAAGGAAAGTATTTTTTAACTCGACTTTTCTGACAGATAACTCCGCAAGCTTCTTTGGGGTATTCGGCTTTCACATGCTCAAATATCAGTTCAGTTAATTTTTTTGTGATCATCGTATTAACCCCGCTGCTGGGAATCCTCCAAAATCCAAAGGCTCATTTTCACCAAAGCGTTTTTTGCAGTCACTGATAAGCCCACCGCATTTGTCTAATGCAGGATCATCAACCGGCTCTCCACGCTCATTGAAATATTTATTGCCGGTATAGTTACACCCGCGACCACTGCGGTAATCACCCTTCATGCACCAATAGCACAGATTATGTATCTGGCGAACGGGTATCATAATTCCCTGTAAATCAAACGGGCTAGACAGCTCGAACTCAACAGCTTCACCAGCCACCTCGCTAGTCTTACGGTCAATGTAATAAACTTGGGTAAAGCACTCGTCGGGGTTAGCTGTTGGGTTGCCATCCGTGAAATTTTTAGCATCAAGATAGTGAGCAAAAGTTTCATAAATAGTGACCTTGGCTAAGGCCATGTCGTCAAATTGCAAGCATAATGACGATATCAGCCCATCGATGTTAGCAACCCTCAATGTTGGCCTTGGTGGGCTGCCATCGCTATTTTTTGACATGCCCTCAATTTCATAAGGCCATGCACCGTATTCATTGCCTTGCCACCAGATAGATTTTGGCTTGATGTCACCATTCGATTGCTCTATCTCTTCTGGTGTATGAGGCAAGTTGTAAGCGTGAAACCTAAGCACCGGCCCATCAAATTCAGATCCATCAACTTCGATAAGTTGAACCTTGTTGCCCGATTCTAGTTTTTGAATGTCAGATGTAATATTCATGCGCTAAAGGCCTGCTCGAATGTTGCTGTGATAGTGACTGCAAGACCACCAATGGGGGTCATCGTGATTGAATCAGCCTTAACGCGATACAACCCCTTTTCTCCAAATGGCGGTGTCCATATAAACGACCTCGTTGTGTGTTCACGGATAAACTTAAATATCGGCATCACCTCATCTTTCATTCCTGTATAGGTAAAAGGCCATGACTGTGATTCCGTGTTGATGCCATCTCCCGCAACTTGTTTATAACCATCGCCAAAAGTGACTTCTTTTATTCGATGAGTGAACTCACCCGTTGGCGTTTCTTGCGTTTGCATTCGCCACTTAAATTCTTCAATCATGGTTTACCTCGAAAAAAGACGGCATAAAGCCGCCTAATGATCAAATATCAGGATTTTCAATAGTTAAATTTGGTTTATGGTAAAAGTTCAGCCCTGTGAATTTAACCGAAGGAATGGCTGATTTACTTCGGTGGAGAATTAAATGAACATATTAAATAGAATGAATTTCACTCAAGAAGAAACTTTTTTATATCAAAAGGTTTGCTTAAACCATGCTATAAATCTATCAATAATTGAATTTTTAATATCCGAGTCTAACGACCCTGACGAGGCAAAGAAAAAGCTTGCAGGCTTGATCAATAAAAACGTCGACTCCCGTTCAAGAGGTGCGATAGATAATGATCTGGCGAAATTACTAAAATAAATAACAATGAGGCACTCGCATGTGCCTCAACTTGCATTGGTAATAAAGTTTTTTAACTCAGTCTTTGCCCATTGCATGGCTCTTTCTGAAACATCTTCAAAGCTCGCCTGCATATCAAGTTTCTCCTGGTATACTAACTTTAGATGAGGGGTGCTGTGAGTAATGTTGTCATTGTCTGATTCATTATGAATATAAATATCCACTTCAACAGCTGGAATACTAGCAAGTAACACCAGGCTATTAGCTGGAGTGTTATTGTGCATAAATGTTTTTCTAGGAAACCCCACTTCAATTTTCATAACTACCTCTCTTAATTGCCTTTGATTGTTCTTGATAATGCAGATGCAGGATTGCGTAATAGTGTATTAACACCATTCTCTATCATCTGTTGGAATTCGCGTTTTACTGCGCTTGTGTTCATTTGATTTGACTGCGATTGCTGAATTTGCCCGCCATTATCTAGCTTTATATCACCCATATTAATGTTGATATTGGTTCCACCAGCGCCTTGCATTCCATACATGCGTTGAACTGGCCGCGTTACGGACATTGATGCACTTCCACCAACCAGTCCGCCAGAAGAGTATCCACGTTTGCCAGACTCCATCAATCTATACAGGTTTTCTTTCCCTAGCTTTGCTGTACTATCCTTGTCAAATACGAATTCACCCTTGTGAACTACCCCAGCCGGGTCATGTTTCCCACCATCGCCAGTATAACCGCCACCAGCAAACCCAAGGAAACCACCTACCGCCGTTCCACCAAATGCCGCCTTCATCCCATTCAGCATCGCCATCTGCATTAGCATCTTAGTGGTCATTTCTAAGAATGAACGAGTGAAATCAGCAAAATTAGCTTTGCCTGTCAATACAAAATCAGAGAGACTGTCGCTCATCCCCTGAAATGCAGACTGGCTGATTTGAGCTACGTTGCCGTAAACATCAGTGGCTTGGTCTTGGAATTCAGCAAAGCCTCTCTTAACGCCTAACTCCCAGTCAGCACGAATGGAGTCTTCTTCAGCGTACCATTCCTTTAATTTGTCCTTTTTTTCAGGGGTGTCTGCTTGGTTTAATGCGCTTTTTCTTTGTTGTAATCGACTAGATAGCCCTGCTCCTTCCCTCAATGCTTTTATTTTTGCATTAAGGTTGTCCATCCATTTGTTCTGTTGGTCTAGCTCTCTATTTTTTTGCTTTTGAAGCTCAACCTCATCACCAGCTATGGCCAGTGCTTCTTGAGAAGCAAGAATATAGTCCTTTTTAGCAAGCAACGCCTTTTCGTCCTTGGTTAACTGCCTTGTTTTCTGAGCCTCCTCAAGGATTGATATTTTCGCTTCCATATCCCAAAGCTTTTTACGTTCAGCGCTAATTACATCAGCAACAGTTTTATGCTCTTTTAATACCTTAAGTTGAGCTTGTAGGGATAATAGTGCTTGATTTGCTGATTCGTCGGATCGGGTGCCATAATCTGGTCGGTAGGTTGGGGTTTTACTTTTACCTCTAGCTTTTTCTTTCTCGTAACGCTCTTTCTCTCGGCGGATGGCTTCATCTTTTGCAGCTTGTGAAGCATACGCTTTATTTTTTATCTCATTGAGTGTTCTCTGGTGCTTTTCCTCCGCTGTCTCATATTTTTTCTTTAATTCTTCATCAGCCATGAACTGAGATTTTTTACGCTCTTCTTGTTTTCTATCAGCCTCTTTTATTGCATTTTCGATATCGCGCTGATATTTTTTTTCATTCAATAAATCCAACTCTCGCCTTAAATCATCAGGCATCTGACCAGTTTTATTATAATGTAAACCTTTAGCTGCTGGATTTACTTGAAACTCAATAAGCTTCTCTTCATATTCCTTAATTTGTTGATCTAGCGTTCTTTCTCGACCAATGTTAAGCATCGCATCCCACGCTCCGCTTGCCATTTCTTTAACGCCTTCCCATGCAGATTCGAGATACCCCAAATTATCTTTTATCTGCTGGCTTCGGTCTTGCATGGCGTTAGCGTAAGATTCCATGGCTATCTTTGCTGCATCTTGCTCCTTACCTTGCTCTTGCAGTGTCATTATTTGTTCTAACTGAGTCGCAGTTAAAAAATGAAGGGATTTATCTAATTCAGTAACAGCTCTTACCGGATCTTCTTTCAGTTTCTGAAATTGTTTAATTGTCTCATCCACTGACTGACCAACTGCCTTCTCCATCGCAGCTGCTGTTTTAGACACCATATCAACTGCGTTACCAGAAAACGAACCCGACCCCACAACCTTTGATATCGCATCTGCCATTCCATGCTGAGTAATGCCATTGCCAGATAGGCTTCTAGCTAATGAATCTAATTGAGAGGCCGTTTTACCCGCATATCCACCTGTTAGAATGAGTTGTTTGTTAAACTCACCAAATTCTTTAGATCCTTGGTAAGCCGCCAAAGCTACTGCCGCCGCAGCACCTGCAAAACCAAACATAGCAACCCTTGCAGGGGTAATAAGTGATGTCAGTGCTTTTAATGAGTTTCCAATTCCCCCGAAAGAGTCTTTAATCTGCCCGCCCTGTTGAATCATCACCATCCATACAGGCATCCCAGACGCTAACGACGTAACGATATCTGTCATTTGAGCAGGCAATTGACGCATGGCATTTCGATATTGACCTATAGTAATAGATCCATTCATAAATGCTTTTTCTTGCTCCTTCAGCTTCGCAATCATAGGAGCAGCTTGTTGCGAAACGCCCATCTGAGCTGCTTTTAATTCAAGAATTTCCGTTCTAGTCTTACCAAGAACATCTGTCTGATTTTTTAATGATTGCAAAAACTCGTCAGCAGCCTGTTTCGCTTTGTTTGTTGCAGCTTCTTGAGCTAATAAGGCTTGCCCTTCAACTGTTAAAGACATATGCATTTTATGCAATTTGTCTCTCATCTGTTCCAGAATATTGTTGTAGTCACGAAACTGGTCTGTGGGTAACATTCCTTTCTTACTGGCTGAAGAAAGTTTCTCTTGCCATTCATCTAATCGTTCAAATGCTTTATTGGTGGGGTTGAGTTGATTCAATAACTCATGAAGCTCTTTACGCTGTTTCTCTGCGGCTTGAGTGGCTTTTTTCTGTGTATCAACTCCTCGCTTAAATTGCTCATTTAAATCCTGTGTTGAATCATTCACCTTTTCAGCTGTGCTACCGAACTCCTTTAACTTTTGCGTTCCACGCTCTAAGTCAGACGTTCTCACCTCAAGCGAAATAGTTGCTATATCTGTCATTTACCCTTCTCCAGCCGAAAAAAAACCACCCGAAGGTGGTTATTGTGTAATTATATCAATCATCAAATACTACGGATTTACGCCATAATTAGAGCGAAAGTCAGATTCCATTTTTTCACAAGCTCCAGCAATAAATCTCTTTTGTTCATCCGTTATTGATTTTTTATCATACTCGCTCCAGCAGTATTTTATCGCATCACGAGCCTTTGATTTTTCTTTTCCTTCTGGTGTTGATGATACAAATGCACCAAACCCCAAGAATGCCACAACCAAAATAATTATAGCTAATAATATTTTTTTCACGCTAAATCCCCATGATTCTCACTTTATGATAACTAAAAATCTTATATGCTCAGCTATGCTATTCATTACAATCCGTAATATGTTTTATTTACATCAAATGAATCAAGCTGCTCTAAAAATTTCTTAATGTTATTTTGCACTGCGCGATTCACTGACTCTCTGGCTCTCACGACTCCTAAGAACGCATAATTGAATGGAACTATGCCATCTGAAGTTATTTCGCTACTATAAAGTATCTCACCATTTGCTCTGTCAATAATTTGATATTTTGCTATTGAAATAGTTTTCATTTCAGCACCGAATGATGGGGCATTCAATGCTAGTACCTTAACTGACAAGTTAACTTTCTTTGTGACATCATCTTTGAAGATGGAGTTTTTTGCTAAAGCATCTTCAAGTGCTGACTTCCAAAATGCTGGAACAACTTCCATCCCTGCCTCAATATCACCTTTTTTCTCACTAGGCGATGCTAGAGAAACAGAAATTGATTTAAGTTCAGCGTCAATCTTATGTTTTGATGGTTGAATATCCTGAACAACAAAATTCAAAGGTGGAACAGATTGACACCCAGATAAGGCAATAATACTAAAGCAAATTAATAATAATTTCCTCACAACACCATCCTCGTTAGTTAATTTGTTATTAGCTTAATAAATTTTAACTTAATTGCTATTTTTTATTGTCTTTATTCTGCTGTTCGTCACTCATATTTTTAATTTTATCAAGATCCATTGTCAGTATAGTGTTCCCTTCCTTGCCTTTATTTACTTGCATAAAAGCCAGTACGCCAGATAACCACTTAGAGTCATTACTTGTATTCCCTCCCACTGCATCCTCTAAAATCTGAATGATTTCAGAGTTCATAGAGCGACCATTGGCTTTTGCTCTCTCTTGGATTTTTTCTTTTAACTCATCCGGCATTCTCAGTCCAAATGGTGCGATATTTCTCATACCCTTCATACAACCCCCAATTAAATTTGATATCACAGTGTAGCCAAATAATAGTTGACTTCATAGATACACGGTGTAATGATTACACCATGATATCAAGATGAGGTATAACTATATGAGTGACCAACTTTATACGCGTAGAGAGAAGGATAACTTTATGCTAAGGCTTCCTAAAAGAATGAAGGATGAAATTAAGAAGTTAGCTGACATGGATGGTATATCCATAAATTCAGCAATAGTTCAAAGGCTATCAAGAAGCCTAAGAGAAGAAAGAGTTAATAATGTTAAGTAAAAACAGCGAAGCCCCAACTGCAGCAACAGTCGAGGCTTCTAATTTGCCAGAAACTAACGAGGTAACTAGCATGACAAGTATATCAACTATTAACGTGCCATTCCACGGTAACAATTTATATGTAGTGAATTACAACGGACAGCCATATGTACCGATGAAACCTATCGTCGAAGGTATGGGATTAACTTGGCAATCTCAATTTGAGAAGATAAAACAACGATTTAAATCAACCATCACGGAAATCGTGATAGTTGCCGCAGATGGCAAAGAGCGCAATATGATTTGCCTCGCTCTGCGCAAACTTGCTGGCTGGCTTCACACTATTAGCCCTAACAAAGTCAAACCAGAGATCCGCGATAAAGTAATCAAGTATCAAGAAGAGTGTGATGATGTACTTTACGAATATTGGACTACTGGCGAAGTTAAGGCTAAGCCACGCAAACAGGTTAAACAAATCGCTGGTCGCATTACCTCAGAGCAGCAAGAAGCGATTAAGCAGCTAGTTTTAAATCGCGGTAAAGCATTACCAAAAGATAAGCAAGCAAAAGCAATGATTACTATGTGGTCATCGTTAAAAAGTCACTTTGGCTGCACATACAAAGAAATTGAGAGCGATAAATTCACAGAGGCATTATCACTAGCTGCTCGTGTTCCGCTCGAAGGTGAATACATTCCCAAAGAAGATCCAAGGGAGACTACTCACCTCTACGTTAACAAGGATAGAGATATCCATAATATAAATGCGCTAGCGAAACATTTCGAAGCAATCTACACAGCATGGAAAGTTGAGATATATCCTGCACTGCGTAGTATCGACTCACCAGTAGCCCCAAGATTATACGACCGATTCAAGGATGGATATTCATTCCTTCGGATGCTACAGGAAAGCCTTAACGGAAAGCATCCTGTACTAATCAAATAGATGGCAGGGCAAGGACGCCCTTTCTCATCCCACCCCCACACCAACTTAGAAGCTTATGTTATTTTCTTATGTGTTTCATTATATCTTTAGCAACATCAATGGCTACATTGTCCCATGCAGACTCTAGCGTTCCCGTTTGACTAGTGCCGCCAACGGTAGGGTCTTTCACTTGCGATTTGAATTCATTTTCCCATGATGTTCCATCAATAGTAAACATAGCCTTAAAGTAAACAGTCCCAACATCTATTGTTGGAGTTATATTGAAGATCCCTGCTGAATATTCGAACCCACTTCTAGCATCCAATACCTTGATTAATAACGGCATTCCAGACTTATTAACATCGACATGAGCGGACAGCGCCTCTTCTATTCTAGATGAAAGAGCCACACCTGTTGGTATTCTTGTTCTTGAACCTCCACCAACAAACCCATCAGCTCCTTGAACATCTATTCTTGATGGAAACGTTGACGGCTCCCAATCAATAGATATTTTTTCGTACTTAGGGTTGACATTTTCTTCCTTTACTTCTTTCATTGCCGTGTATGCTAGACGATTGTTGAATGGCAAATTTACTGTACACCCACTCAAAAACATAACGCCAACCATTGTCAAAGCAAATTTCTTCATCCCATCACCTATTTGTATTATTAATTTCCCTTATGATAGCCCGAAGGTGGTACAAAACAAAGCAAAAGACCTCAATCAAGAGGCGTAATGTGTGATCTGGATTGCAAGCCAAAGGACGGGCTAGATTATTTATACATTGCTTCATTTATCGTGCCAGACACATTATCTAGGTCAATACAATTGAATGTTAGAGTTCTATCCTCCAAAAGCACTCTAATGGAATATATCTTCTCCATTGAAGCGCCTACTTTCTGTGGATATCCAGCATACGGTGCTAATTGTTCTCTTTGCCACTTTTTGCAAGACTTGAAGTCGCCTAGCTCTTTCACTTTTACAAGTTGCTTAAAAGGCCGCACTACTTCAGGCTTTTTATTGTTATCTAGCATTGTTTGTAGCTCATCTAAGCTGTATGTAGTAGCCATTGCCGCCTGCGGGAAATACATAAGTAATATAACTGCTAGTGTCCTTTTCATCTCACCATCCCATCAATTAGTTTCAGTAATGTTAGCTTAGCGGGAGTGCAAACTCTATTTATCATCTGATTTATAAGTAGTGACACCAATAACCCCACCAAAGGGAACCTTCATTACTAAAAATTCAACAGTACCATAATCTGTTTTGATAGTTTTCTTTATCCCTTTATTTTCGAGAGTGTTACATGATTTTGTAAGTTCGGTTAGCTGCGTGGTATCAGTACCTAAACTAGATAGATAATTAATTTCTTTAGGTATATTACTGCAATCATTCGCATCTGACTCACTCACATGATACCCATTTGTAACTGAAATCAGTTTATTATTTTTAAATATCAGCATGACATTTATAGTCCATGGAGTGAAAGGCTCTTGGCCCTCTAGAAGAAAGTCTATCTCACACGCTTTATACCCTCGCATACCTTTACAATTACTTAGATCAATATTTTCAATGTTATTGACGCTTTCAAAGCTTTGCCCCCACTTCAAGCCAAACGGAGCTTTAGCTGCAGTCTTTAACTCTGCTGCATGACCATTAAAGCAAGCTAGCATTAACAATCCTGCGATAATTCCCTTTTTCATACATCACCATATTTAAGTTAAGTGCGTGAATGCTATGATATATGCAGAGTTCAGGCAATAAAAAACCCACCGGAGTGGGTTAGTTTTATGATGGTGCAAAATTTCCCCACTAAATATATAATCGGTTCATTCAGATAATATTTACATAAATTAGCTAATGAATAATATATTTAATGAAATTGCTAAGTACGCTTTTGATGAGATACAAAAACAAGCAGGTAATGCCGTGGTAAATAGCAAAGTGCATGAATTTGTTCTAGCCTTTAATGAACTAAAACCTTTTATTATGACTACTGTCGGCCTTGTAATTTTATTAATTACCATGGCCCTATACTCGAAAAGAGTATATAGGTTTTTCATTAACTCCACTCAGAAGAGCGAACTGATATCCTCTTTGCTAAAAGAAAGAATGGATATCGATCGCTACGGCAACGAAAGACCACCTATGGAGTTAATTGATTGCTGCAAGCAATATAAATACGACGCCCTTTTCCCTGCTGTGTTGAGCGAGATATCACATGCTGATTATGTCGAAATTTTAGCGCTGTGGGATAGCTTGAAAGATGCGAAGATTAGAAAAGTATCACCTTTGGAGCAAGTTAAAATCATTGACAAAATAGTTTTTAAATTGAAATGTTAATCATCACTTTTTTGTTGAACTGTTATTCTCATCAACTTCATACTTCCTATTAGATGGAAATAACCCTCTAATTACACCCAAGAATGCCGCAAAAGTATTCAGAGTCACGGCGGATGTGATAGCCACCAATACTGTATCTGAAAATATTTCAACATTAAAAAAAAGCTTACAAAAAGCCGTTGCAATCAACACAACGGCCCAGCCAAATAATGTTTTTTTAACTACATTATAGGCCTTGTCCCCAAATTTTTCCCTGAGAGCTCTGTCAGCTATTCTATCCTGAATATTCTGATTTGTAATAGAGTCTAATTGCTCCTCTGAAACATCGGATATTTGCTTAACGTAGAATTTATTTTTTTTGCTTTGTTGTGATTTGTGCTGGGATGCCCTATCCACAGCCTTGCTATCCTCATTAGATAGCTTTATTTGCATCTCATCTAAAAATGGCAACGACGGCTGTTCTTTCTTATCCATTATTCTAGATACACGATCTCAGTAACTCGTTTGTGATAACGCTGCCGCTTACTTTTGTTTTGGACCATGCCGCGTTTGGTTGGTGTGTTAATGCCGACAACTGAAATCCATCCAGTTCACCATATATGCTAACTATTTTATCTATAAGCTTGTTTGCGTTCATATCATTAATAGGAACGATCGGCTCAACCGCTTTCATTTTGCCGTCAAACATAGCGAAAGCTTTTATTTTGCTCGTTATAACATTGCCGCCATAACCTTTGACCTCATGATATAATGACGGAATTACAGGCCCATGCTGCCACTTTGCAAAAAAATCATCAATCAATGGGCTGTTAAGTAACTTAAGGTTCCATGATTGCGCATAAAACATAAGCTTTTGTAATTTCATTGGGGTCAAGTCTGGAATTTGCCCGTCCATCGCCCTTTGAATGAAGGCGTTCGCGACTGCTACAGCTGAATATGCCATATTATTGCCTCCTCAATCATGTGTATTTATACAGTATCTTCTTTACAACTATGATATCAGAACGGTATCACTTGTCCATAACTTGATCCACATTTTATTTATTAGGTCAAGCTTTGAACGGTAATCAATTATCGAATGCTGTATTCATAGGCATTACGCTACTATTGCTATCACCAAACCACTGTATACATACACAATGACACCTACTTGGTACGCATTGATGCTAGGGCATTGCTGCCCTATTTTTTATGCATCAATTCTAAAGCTTTTGATTCCATCAGTTGAATGTCATTAAATACGGCCGCTTTATCTTTGACGTTGAGTAAACCCATTACCTGATTTAATGGCATATAATCTAACCCTGTAACACCATTCATGCCTGTGCGCCACTGGGTGCTCATTGCTGAAAATACTCGATAGGAATCCCACACATCTGGAAGCACATCAACATCATCAATATCTGGAGGAAAACCAAAAGCCCGTTTAAACTCCGCAGCTTCTTTTACTGACATTCCTCCATACATTGCCTCAGCGACCGATATTAGTTTTTTTCACGATTACCTAACAATTCATTGTAATATGTTGTCGTAATAGCACTCGCCGCTGATGGATAATTGTCAAATAGCAACTTCAAATTATCCTCATTGAAAGGTTCTTCAATGGCCCAGTCAGTAATAATTTGCTTAAAGAAACCATCTACAGACTCTTCTTTCAAATCCTCCAGTTTGCTCATTGGCATATGGTTAAATGTAAAAGTAACCACTTCAGGTTTTTCTTTTCCAGCGACAGGAATTTTTACATCTGCTTTAAATCTTGGTTCAGGAATCAAAGTAAACTTAGGCATTGTTACCCCTTAAAAAATACCCCTCATAAGAGGGGATGTTATTATGCTGTCGCGTAGATTTGCATATCTGACTTGAGAGAAAAGCGAGCTGATACATTCTCAACCTCATTGATGGCTGTGTTCGGCACGCGCTGAAATGAAACACTTGCAGAGTAATAGCGATCTTCACCTGCTCGTTTGTTATAAAATCGTATGGCTGTTAACTGTTTTGTGTCATCCAGTTTCATCAGTAACTTACGAATTGGTAATTGAGCGTCATGAGCAAAAGTATAGACCTGAACGATACCCGATTTATATGTATCAATAGTTTCCGCTTGCTCATCTTCAAGAAATTGAATTTCTTGTGTTTGCTGCTCACCGCCTTCGGTGGATAGCGTCATTACCTGCGGCATGACCTCCCACTCTTGGATTGTTTTTAATGTTCCCTTCCCTCCGCCTGCTGGGAATCTTTCTGTGTCCGTGGTATCGACCCCCTCGAGAGTGACACTAGTTTCTGCCGCAGCCTTCACTCGATACACGCCAGACATTCTTTTCCAGCCAGATATTACTTGAACAATATCGCCAGCTTTCACGCCGCTAGATGCAGCCACGGTAAGAACCGCCTCTGCGGCGTTGCTTGCTGTAGTAAATTCTACTTCTTTACCATATTTACTTGCCACGTAGACTCGTGAGCCATTAGGAATGTTATAGGCCATTGTTAACCTCTATTTTTAGGTATAAAAAAACCGCAATTAAGCGGCGTTATCGGATTGCGTTACATCGATAGGATGCACGAATAGGAATAGTGTAATTTGCTTCATCTGAAATTGGAGGGAGCTGATTAGGCTCTCCGTTAATGTAGATACCCGCCCCTAATGTTAATCCATTTTCTAATCTGTTTTTAACGTCATCAGCAATAGTTGATATCTTATCGTCCCCACTCCCTACTTTCCCAACTACGTTAATTTGGATAACACCACGATAAACAGGCATATCCAGAGATAACCCAATGTTATCCGTTTCTGCAGGCATGACATGGAGTTGAAGATAGAGATCGTTAATATCATTAAAAGGAAGATTGGGCCATGCGATTTTTAGGTTTAAATCCTTACCAATACTCGCAACCAGCTTTCGTATTTCAGCATTAATTGTCGACTGATTCATGATTTAGTTTCCGATACGGCAGAGTTGAAAAACTGACTAAATTCCTCAGCAGTCACAGCAACCATGCCGTTAGGTGCTTGTTTCGAATGCCCCATTTCGAGGCGGTAAGCATAAGGTACATTGTTTGTGAAATAGATAGCTTTCATTCCTACCTTAAATTGTTCAATAACAACGTTGCCTAACGCCTTTGTCATATTGCCTGACTTATCTATGCGCCCCGTCTCGCCTTCCGCTGGGGCATCAAATGACACCTGCCAATTACCTCTAAACCGCCCCCCTGTATAACCAGGAGGAACATAAATATCCATAGAGTCATTAACACGAACACGCTTTTTTAATTGACGTCGCTTTGGTGTTAAATTATTAGGATCTTGTTTTAGATATTCATTATGTTCAAAAACTGCTTTATTGTAGTTTGAGGCAACCCTATTAACTTCCCATAATTCAGGATTTCCAACAGGTGACATATCAACAAGCTTCGCTAATATTTTAAACCCTGTATTTTTGACAACCGTTTCAATATTTGCGTTAGATTTGTCGATAAATAAGTTAATCGACTTCATAAACTGATCTGACATGTCACGCCCTCAATTGAGATTGATAGCAAATCACGAGGTCAGCAGGTTTAATCGGGTTAGGCTCTTGAACACGTAACCACACGCCGTCAACGAATACTCGATCCCCTTTTTGAATAACCGAGTCCGGTGAAAAGACCATTTTGATATCCGTCGCCAGAATAAGCGTCCCGTCAATATCATGAGGTTTGTATTGCACCTTAACCCCTGTGGCGAGAAACTCAGTTTCAGGCTCGTGGTGCTCTTTTCCCGTCTCATCATCCACCCAATGTTTACCATCCCGTTTAACTGGGTATGAAGCACCGTATTTCTTCAGCATTCGCAACGCTGTATGATGACCACGCTGATAAATGTTCATGGCTACCTCATGGCAAATGTATTAATGGCAAAACCCTCAGAAATATCTATCAAGCCCGATAACAAACCTTTCAACCAAGCGAAATTCGGTGCACCTGTATTAGTCCCTTCCGCATATTTCAAGTCAATTGCGCCCTCAATGCGTTCAGCAATGATTTCAGCGCCTAACGTGGGCTGTAGGTCATTTTCTACTGATTCAATCGCTAAACGGCATTGAGCTTGGATTAATTGCTTTGGTATCTGATCGCTTGGGATAGTAACGCCGTCACGAGATAACCCTGAGCGTGGGAAAGATAAAGGCTGGTTTGGATTGGTTCGTTTACCTAACCATTTCTGCGACTCAAGATAATCCATTGCCGTGATTAGCAATGCTTCTAACCCACTATCTAGTAAAGTGATATTTCTATCATCAGCGTATTTCTTCAAATCACCCACGCTAGCGTAGCTATTAAATGTTGGAGAGTTCTTATCAGGATCAATCATGCTCACCTCAAAAAAAGAGGGGCACAAAGCCCCTTAAATTACTCGTCTGGAGAAGTTTTTTCTGTGAATGTAATTGCATCAGTATTTTGCGCAATGCCACCAACAGTGGCGGTGACAATAAATTCACCCTGTGCATCAGAAGTTAATTTCACTGTCGTACCACCAGCTTTGCCCGTCTTAGATGAAGTAACGCTTAATTTACCACCTGTTGTAGACCAATTAACGGTAGCTCCTTCGACTGGAGAGCTACCTTTGGTGTAATTAAGAGTGATCGTTACTGTATCTGTACTGTCAGCGATAGCGGACGTTTTGTCCGCTGACAGGGTTACTTTCCCTCTTCTGCTGTCAGTTTAATCATGACGCCAGCAGTTAATTTGTCGCTAGTGAAATGCTTCTTCCAGTTACCTTCTGTGCCTAACTGTGTTAAATCAGGGTTTTTGCCTTTTGATTCATCCCAGCTATAGCCCAGAACGCCAACGTTAACCACGCCTTCACCACGATAACCAATTTCCAAGTTCTCCTTATCATTGATTTCATAAGATCGGAAGGTTGGCTCTTGGGATTCAGTGATGGTCACAGCTCCCGGCACTAAACCAAAGATGGCATCTACTGGCGCTGTATCTGTTACCAATACAGGCTTGCCTAATGTGCCCGGCTGTCCACCGTAGATAACCACACCAGCTTCTTCATACACTTTGTTATCAATGGCCTGATCAACAATATCGAAGTAGGTGGTTGAGTGCATAACAAACAGATTTACGCGGTTGAATTTATCACCATATTTGCGTAAACCTTTGGTCAGCGTTTTCTTGCCATCTGTCGCAATATCCGCAGTCACCACCATTTCTTTGTTATTACCAATCGCAGCACCTAAAGCAGCCAAAGAGTATTTGATATAACCCTCTAATGAAGCATCTGCCGCATCGGTACCGACCAGCTCAGAGAACTCCGATACATCACGGCCACGGCGTTTAAATGCTTCTTCTGTCGTTGCATAAGGACCATATTTCCAAGGTGCTTTTACATCAACAGATTCGCCCGCGCCGATTTTTTTGTTCTCTACGGTGTCCGTAGAATTTACATCACGGTGTTCAATCGAACCGCCAATTTGGTAGAAAGCACGTTTACGGAAGTCACCTTCAATAAACAGATTATCTAGCACGATAGCGCCATTTGATGCCTGATTAAAGACGGCTAAATTATCTTGGCGGCGCTCTAAGAACGCCGTTTGTGCCAAATCGTTATAAATCACTAAATCGCTATTAGTTGTCGTAGCCATTGCTTATATTTCCTTACTCTTTTGGAAGTTTTAAATATGCGTCACGCCCGTATCGGCGAATATAATCAGCCTTATCACTTGCGGACATTTGAGAACGTTTAAGATGCGCACCACCTTGTTTATGTTTCCCTGCATCTGTACCAGAGGCTGCGGGGAATAAGTGAGGAGCACTTTCTTTTAGGGATTCAATCCACTCAATAGGTGATAATGGCGTACGACCATCTTTGCCCATGATTGGATTCCCATCTTCATCAACGGCTACGGCCTGACCTTCATCGTTGATCTGAAAAATGCCTTTGGCACGTAAAATTAAATCTTCTTGAGCGCTAGTTAATGCGCCCGCTTTCCCTGCCGC
Organism: Providencia sp. PROV236; assembly: GCF_033676985.1. Taxonomy (NCBI): domain Bacteria; kingdom Pseudomonadati; phylum Pseudomonadota; class Gammaproteobacteria; order Enterobacterales; family Morganellaceae; genus Providencia; species Providencia sp. PROV236. The sequence continues at coordinate 3,145,762 of NZ_CP096297.1, forward strand.
AGAACGAATTTCATCGCCTAATACACGAGCACGGAATTTATTTGCAAACGCCTCTGCCTTTTCAGCTTTAGAGCTTGCTTCTTTTAACTTCTTGTCGAAATCACCACGCAAACGCTCAGTACGCTTATTGAGAACCTCGTCAATCTTGCCATCTGCAATGAGCTTGGCTTCTTCGTCATTCTCAAAGCGTTTAAGCATGCCCTTCACGGTGTCAGGATCAATGCCTTCAAAGCGTTTCAAGTTATCGCCTTGCTCCTTGAGCTTGCCGAGTAACTCGCTGTTTTTAGCCTTTAACCCTGAGACCTGATTATCGATGATAGCTTGAATCTCTGGGGTGATTTCTGGTGCTCCACCCCCTCCACTTTGCGAGCCATCATCAGTCTGTGAATAGTATTTGCGTTCGATATTCATAAATAACATGTAGTTCCCCTTGGGATTGAATGCGCCTAGCGTGTTGAATTAACTCAGCCCTAAGCTGAGTTTAGGTAATAAAAAAGGCCACCGAAGTGACCTTGTTAAATGGTTTATTGATTAGCTATATCCAGCCTCTCTAAATGCCTGCTTGTCTATCTCCCTGAGTTGTTCGAGAGAAATAAACTCACCTTTGTCCGTGTAAAATTCGGATGGATGCATACCGCCCTCTTTCATCAACCTGAACCTTGTCTCTCCAAATACCTGTCGCTGTCGCCACTCAGGTTGCCGTTGTATCCAATCAAGAAAATTGGTATCTGCTGGCACTTGCCCGTCCATTGATGCTCTCGTTCCTGCATCCATCTCATCTAAATCAATGCCTAATTCACGCCATGATTTGGTAACCAGCGTTTCTGTTGATCGGCAATTGAAGTGGATTTTTCCAGGGCCTTGTAGGTAAGGAACTTTATGACCAATAGGCTTACCTTCCAGCGTGTATCTCAACCTATCCCGAATAATGCAATCGTGAGATGTTTTATTATCGAGGGTAGATAACCATTGCTTACAATCAAGAATGTTTTTATTGGCATCAGCAAACTGATCTCGCGCTGTTGCTTGTAAATGGCTAATGGCCGTTTTAGCTATTGTCGTCGCATTAGCTCGGCTTAGCTGCAATACGCCATCCTTATAACCTTGGTTTGCATGTCCTCTGATTTTACGTCCAATTTCTACCGCACTATCACCATTCAAATAACCATTACGAACGGCGTTATTTATGCGTGTCATGCGATCTGACTCTAATCCATCAGCCCATTCAGAAAGTAATTTCCCTTGAAATGGGCGAGACATGACTGAGGAAAATAGCATTTCCTCTGTAATGCTCATTAGTGGGTATTTGCGTAGAACAACATCAGGTAGTAGAGAATCAAAAAGGGATGGGTAATAACCAGCCTCATATAATGCATGCGCTCTCATTTCTTCCGTCAGTAGCGAAAAAGCGCCATCAACAGCTCGCTTATTAATACTTCTAACGCTTGATAATAACGACTCCAATCGCCTTGCAGTGAAGCTATTAACATCGATAGAGGTATCATCTAAGGTAACAATAAGTGAAGCAGTTAATTCAGCATCAAACTCATTGAGCGCCTTTATCATCCGCCTCGCGACACCAGTAGAATAACGACCAGAAAACAGAGAGTGAGCAATCAATTCATCCATCAACCGCTCATTCACTGATCTCATGTCTCACCTACCATTGTCGGCTCTTGATTATTAAGCTCATCCACCACCACATCAACATCATCAGCGGGGTCGATAACATCATATTTCTGCAAGCTTCTCACTAAGTCAGATTTACGCGTTGCGCCAGATTGCCATGCTGCGACAATTTCACGGATCATCGAACTATCAGCAATATGATTAACGAGGTCTTTGTTAATTTCAAAAGAAATATCTTTCGTGTCTAAACCTAAGTATTCAGCACACCATATTAGCGATTTACTGCATGCATCGGAAACGTTAGAGCAACAGATACTCAGGATAGAGGTTTGTGCGTTCTGCTCACCGATAGATTGAATAACCGTTTTAACCTTGCTATCAGCAGAAACTAACTGAGCACCAAGCGCCACCATATAATCGCGCTTACTGTCCATCGCCTCCTTTGCCAGCATGTTAGGTTGAGCCTGAGCGTAACCAAAGAAACCTTTTTCTGGCAACATAATTGGCGAGCGAGAACCAACCATAACGCCTTTCTTTTCTAGATAGTCACGCCATTCTGTTCTTAGCCCACCTAGATAAGGTTGTATTTGCCCGCAGAAGAAAACAGAATCTTCATAATCAGCAGAGTTTCGATAATGCCCTAGGTTGATTTTTGCCAATCCTAGAAGTGGGGCTTCATCAATAGTGTGATCATTATTCTGTGCACCAATAAATGTAAATGGAATTTCATTCCACACACCGTTACCAGCACGCGCAGGTATATACTCAGAAGAAATTTCAAAAACGCTACTTCCACTGGGCTTGCGATAGACACGACAGACAAACTTACCTTCTTCTATCGACAATACTCGGTATTGAACCTCATCCTTAAAACCAAACCCGTCCTCTTCTTCTACTGTCTCACGCAATACCACCAGCGTTAACATAGTGCGACCATTAATACGAGCTGTGCGCCAGTTAATGATGTCTTCAGCACGATATTGGAATATGTACGGGAGTTTCGAATCACTGTTGTAATCAACATACAGACCATGCCGCCCTACCTCTAATACCGACTCAAGCGAGGACTGAGCGAGTTGATAAATACTTGAGCCCGCACCATCAGCATCATCTTTTAAACACGAAAGCTTTTCGACAATAGCAACTAAGGGATCTTTTTTAAATGCCATCCCTATCATGCCGTTGCGAGTATTGCCCGTTATTGGATAGAACACCGCACGGTCTTGATAATCTCTATTGCGCTTCTTTTTACGCTGACTATCTTGCTCTTCAAGTTCAGGAAGATAGTTTTTTACATCTTCACCGCCTCGGCAAACAGCGCGAACTAGCTCCCACTGAGGAGCAGCCGTTTTATACTCCGGTCGAGTGAAATCTACATTTGTTGTACTCATCAGAAGGTTGTTCCTAGGTTAATTTCGAATGCTGGGCGGATAGGTTTATGCAATACACGATAGCGAGTAGCATCCCAATCATGATCCTCTTGCTCAGTATCGACATCATCAGGGTTTTTAGAGTCTCTAACTAAAACAGGTACACGGCTAATCCACCCTCGGCAATAATCAAATACATAGAAAGCAGGTTTTTCAGGCATGCCTGCCTCTGTTTTTTTACCCTCAATCACCGCCTCAAGCATGTCAGCAAATAAAGATGCCCCGTTAATACGTGAACCTGGGTTCTTGTTTGCTTTCATCCAGCCAACACCTTGAGCTTCCATTTTTTGGGCGATAGAGTCTTCATCATCGCTTGGTGTATAAATAGCGTTATCAGCAGGCCCTTTAATTACCTTTTTACAAATACCCGGCATGATATTTAATTGCCCCTGAGTCTTTCCGTCCTTACTAATTTCACTAGGGATGACGGAATCAACTCCGATTAAACGCTCATCAATCCACTTAATGCCTTTAGCAACATTGGTTGATGACATGTTTAACCCTTTATTCAGCTCATCAGGAGGACAGCCGTACCACTCACCTATCAAAATTAAAGTGCCAGCAGGGGGGCAGAATTTACGACCATCGGGTAAAGTGGCTTCGGTACCATCTGATTGTGCCCACCACAGGTTAGAAAATGGCTTTGACTCTCCCCAGTCATGGGAGCGGTCAACAATCCAACTGTCGGGGATCTGAAACGGTTTAATAACGTGATGCGTTGCATTCCAAAGGTGGTCAAAACGCCCACCGCTCGTCACATCCCAAGAACCCTCTACCCACGCTTTGCGACGATTTGGGTCTTTGATACCCATCAATGTTGCAATGTACTGAGGATCTAAGTAAGGGTTTTCCTTAAATGAACCATGAATAGCGACGCGAGTTAATGTAATTTCCTCATCACGTTCAGTTTGTGGGTTAAATACTTTTTGCGTTTCACGAATAACTGTTCCACGAGGAGCTGGTTCTATAAATCTTTTCTTTACCCATGTGTGCCCAATACCAAATGGATTCGTAGTACTGAATGTTTCTAAAGGGATAGGTTTTAACAGTGAACCATTTTCAAGTGGATAGTCTTCGGGGCGGAATGACGAACGACGACAGGAGAACATTGCTTCATAAAAATCGGCTGATTTTTGCTTGGTTAATTCGTTAAAGCCAATAAAGGGGAACTCTTGACCATGGTAATCCCAATAATCATCTGCTTCTTTACCAAACCGGAATAACAGCTCTTCACCTGTCGGCCACACCCAGCGCAACTCAGAAGCAGAAGCAAGAAAACGAGCACCATCTTTAAATAGGCGATACATACGCTTCGATTGAGTAATGATATCCGCAAGGTTTTTATATTCTGTATCAAATATAACACCACGCCAAAATGTGCCATAACCCACTCCAACATTGCGCCTAAAACGCGCCAATTGAGCCGCTGTTTTACCGGGGCCTCGTGTTCCTTCATACAATATTTCGTTGCATGGACAACTTAGTGATAAAGACTGAGAGCCGGGCAAAGGTTTCCATACTACGTTGTAATTCATCCACCTAATACCTCACCTTGTTGCTGTTGCGCAGCCTTTTCCCAGTCATCCACGTTGTCACAGGATGGAACAGGCATAATGTTGTGTGTAGCTTCGACTTTTTGCTCAATTTGCTCTTTGAATGCTTGCACTTTGACGTGCTTACCAAGAAGCTCAAGGTTCTTAACTTTGTCAGGCCATTTTATTTTCTTGAGTAAAGCATCGGTTCCTTCCTCACCTGTAGAAATTGACATAACATCTAAACCGCTTAATGTTGTACGCCAAACTTTAGGCCAATCCCTTACAGGCTTTAAGTCGCCACTCTCGTTGAGTATGTCCAATACATCCATTTGGTCTATTTCAACCAACCTATTGAGGACATAATCAGCATTTATCTGAAGCCGATCACTTCTTTTCTTCAATAGTTCAGATATTCTTAACTGTATATCAGGTTTTGACAGGTTTTCTGATGCCGTGCGGTTAGCAGTTTTCTCGCTGTACCCCGCACGAATAGCCGCCTGTGTGGCATTTAAATCGATGAGGTACTCGCGACAAAACATTTCTTGTTTGTCTGTAAGTGCCATGTAAATACCTTAAGGAATAAAGTTTTATGAGTAATGAATTTAAATCTGGCGATATTGTAAGATTAAAATCTGGTGGTCCTAATATGACAATCAAAGTATTTTCACCGTCTCAAGGCAATTCATATATTTGCCAATGGTTTGCAGGTAAGAAATTAGAGCAGGGATTCTTTAAGGCAGACTCTATTGAGTTAGCTCCCCCAAAGCCATAATCCCAAACACCAATCCACTATCTGTAATTGATGTTGTACAGTGGATGATGACTGCTTTAGCTGCTGACGAATGCCTATACCAGCAGGATGTCGTTGATTACCTCATTAAAGTAGATAATGAACAGCACCTGAAAGAAAATGCAGATGGTAACCAAGCACTATCAACTAAAGTGATCAATAGATTTAGAATTGATAGTGGTTTGAATGTTGTTTGGGTAAAGCCCGATAAATACTGGCGGTACCGTGTCAATGAAGACGAAGAAGGTAGGGAATCCAGAGGTTAAGTGTCATACCCAATTCCATTTTGGTTTGATATTGCCTCTTCTATAGCTTATTGGGCGGAGGTGATTCCGCCATTTTTATCAATACCACTCAAAAGAATGACGTTTGTAGAATTTTGTAAAATAAAAAAGGCCGCTAGGGCCTATTTGGTTTTCTGTTTGTTGATTAACTTGCCTAGCTCGCGCTCGACGATTTCAGCAACTATCCTGCCATCATCAACTCTGCCACAGTGTAAGTATTCAAGCGATTGCTGTAATTGACGATGGAGAGTATCTAGCCAGTCTTTTTCTTTCTTGGTCAATGAGTTGCTCCTGCATTTTCGTAACGACAATTATCAGGTGGAACTAGAGTACCGTACTCATCTCTAACACCAATATCAGTAAGCATGTCACCGTATTCATGAACAAGAGCATTCATGTATTTAATTCCGCGCTTACTTAATTCTGGTATTTTACCACCACAGATAACCACGCCTTTTGACGGAGTCTCATCAAACTCTTTAAGTAATTTTGAATAGAATCTGGCACGATAACTGTCAGTCATTCTATCTTTTGGGTAGCCATCTAGTAGGCCATGAAGAAATGGCTTGCTTACTTCTATATCGCCTGTCTCATATCTATAAATAGGTCTGCGCCACACGGATACCAGATAAAGCAAATAAGCCTCGGCTACTTGGCCACAAAAAAAATCACAGGCATATAATGGATCATTCATTACTTACCCTCCAATAGATCAGGTATAGTCATTTGAATTTCATTAGCCAGTAGCTTTCGTTGCGATTCAAGGTGATTTTTCTCACCACCAACACCCCACCTATTCATAATCCTTGCAGCAGTGCTTACCCTTTTCTTCTTACTTTGGTATTCAAGTTCAAGTTTATTGGCTTGCGCAAACTTGCTTAGGTGGCCAAGAACAAACTCCCTGAATGTTTGGTATACCTTTACCTCAAAAGCAGCAGATAACCATGATGCATATCGTAGCGCGATAATCTCATGCGCCCATGTACCACGATTATTACCGCCATTAACAACTTTAAGTATTTGATTTTGTTCCAGAGTGACTTTTAGCACTCTGGTTGCTTCTTCAACAAATTCTTTCACTCCATCAGCTTTTAAAAACTGACTTGGTCGCTGCCATTCTTTAGCTATGCCGCCAGATATCGCAGCCCTATGAAGATCATTTAAGTTGTAAGCTCCATATTCGTTGCTTCTAACTCGAGTATTCTCAATAACAATAGTTGCGTATTGCATAGTGCTATCCTTACTTAGTAATGAACCCTTGCCACATAGGAAATCAGCCCATCGAAGCAGCACCAGCTATAACTGATCTCCTCAAAGGCTCATTCCTAAATAACGGTTCGATGTTTTTAGATGTGTGTGCATGTGGTGCACAGGGTGAAATGCGATTTATGTAGATACGGGATTATCCCGTATGTAGATATAACCTGTTGATTATGCTTAATTCTGTCACAAAACCAGATTGGCTCTCATTGGTCATCGAATCAGTGACCAATGGAAATAGATGGTAATGCATTGTTTTTATTACTCACGGTCAAATTGACCGCCTTTACGTGTCGTTGTGGGCTAAATGGCGATTTCCAGCATGCCTATACTGTCATGGCAGAAAGCCCCTGACTTCTCAGAGGCTCATTATTCGCTTGCATATTTTTAATACGTTAGCTACATTCAAATAGAATATTTATTTGTTGTAGATATGTATTTTAGCCCGCGGTGTGTGGGCTTTTTTTATTCTTTCGGAATGCTTTTATCCAGTTCTTCCCGGAATTGATCTGGCTTATCAAAACCCTGCGTTGCCATGATATTTCTCCATTAAAAAGCCCCGCTATTTTTCGAGGCTCAGATTTGTAATATCTGCTTGAGATTACTACCTTTTTAATGTTGTGGTTATTCACGATTAACGTATAGTGACGTTACATTCATGAACTATTATTCTCTACTTTGCCTCGATATCTGGGGCATTTCTTTGTTGTTCAATTTCCCGTATTGCTTTCTTGTCTGACATTAAAAACTAACGCCTAAATCTCGCAATTGAGATTCCACTTTCATTAAGCGACTAGTAAATGTCATCTTGCCGATAATGTCATTCCACGAAATGCCATCTAGAATACGTTGCACCTCGCTTCTTTCGGCAAGTAAAAAAACGACCTCTAAGCTCACTGTAAACACTCCGTTCTAATGTAATCTTGCAAGCCAAGTATCATTTGCTTGGACTCTGCGATTCGTTGTCTGAGTAACCAATAATTTCTGACAGCGGAGTCAGTAGGTCTGGCGGTGGTTGCATCATCCATGCCGGAGGTTGAATTGGTTTCGCCTTTCGGACAACTGGCTCGGATGTACACCCGCTCAGGATTACGCTCAGCAGCAATACGCAACTGGTCAATTTCAGCTTTTGCATTTGTGAGTTCCGTTGTGTGTTTGGTGTCAAGTTCGTGAAGGGAGTTGATGCGTTTTTCGTAGTCTGCTATTTCAGCAACGAGAGAACTGTTTGCTTTCTTTAGGCCTTTATTCTCTTTACCAAGCTCAATCATTTCTTTAGTTGAAAAGAACAAAGCAATACACAGCCCGCCCCACAACAGAACAGGGAGCCATGATTTTAAGCTGTTCACAGCAAGCCCCACGCTTTTTCGAATGTAGCCTCATCATACGGTTGTGAGCCGTTTTCATGACGAATGATTGCTTTGGCGAGTTTGATAGCGGTTGCCTTATCATCAAGACTGATAATATCAGCAGGCGATACACCCAACTCTTTAGTCACGCCATTAATATATGCGCCAGTATTGTTCTCATTCGTCGGAGCCCAACGATTAATCAAGCCGGATACAGTGTTTAATCCGTACTTGCGCTGGTAAGTTCGAAGTAATGCGATTAATGCACGAATACCATAGTCAGGGCTTTCGAATCGACAGAAGCGAGATTCAACACTTGGGTTATGCGGTAATTGACCTTTCCAATTATTGGCTTTGTTGTAGTCAATATTGCCGGGGTTATTATTGCGGATACCACGGGATACTTTACTCATCTGATACTCCAACTTTGTTTCCTGCCGCTCTACGCAATAAGCGACCAATAAAGTCAACGCCAAGGTATCCAATGAAAACGCTTAGCAAGTAAACTAACTCATTATTCATTTCAAAAATGTTCAACATATCCTTAGCGAACCAAGCGAATATTGAACACATCACCGCGTCCATGGAGGTTTTCTTCCATCCCCCACCGTTATAACGACCGCGGAGAATAGCCATACCTCCTGCAAGTGCTGCGCCAACTCCCTGCTCTTTGACTGACGACAGCCATTCAGATAGTTGTACCCATACTTCAGGATTTTCTTTCATACGTTTCATGGCTCACCCCCGTATCGGAGGAATTTAGTTAATAAATAGCCGCGCACAATCTCTATGTGTCAATTAAGTGTGTGTGATTAGAATTCTGTGGCGGCGTATACGAAAAAAGGCCGCACTATGCGACCTCTTGAAATTGGCGGGATAGCGTGGAATCGAACCACGATAAGAAGGTTAACAGCCTTCCGTAATAACCTTTATACGACTAACCCTTAAATGCGAAAAGCCCCTACCGAAGTAGAGGCTCTATTTTCTTCGACCTCTCAGCCGATGCGGTTGGAGTTCCAGTCCAAATAGACGAAGTGACCAACTAGGCGACCTCTTGAAATATTGTTCTGTTGGGACTGTTGGCCAACGATATTTTGAACTACTGCATATTTTGCAGCAGTTGGAATTAATGCCCGTTGTTACCACGTTCTGTTTGTTACTCATCCGCAATGTCGGCATTGCTGCTAATGATAGTTACCCGTCACGATTGATTGCGATTTACTGAGATATTTATACAACAAAGCCCCACCGAAGTGAGGCTCTATTAATTATTTAAACACTCCGAACGCAATAACTAGCGGAGGATAACATAAATATATCAGGTAATAATTTTTTTGCAACTATTTGCATTATTTTTTCTTATTCGAATTTATCATCAATCTCCTTGCCATTATTAAGGTCAGTAGTTATTGCCTTATGCATCTTTGCCTCAATTATTCTAATGCACCATCTAACCCTATCTCTTGCTTGAGGAATAGTTAATGCCCCGCTAGTGATCTTCATTAAAAACTGAGCGATAGTTTCTATTCTGTGTCCATATACATAATAGTTAACTGCAACTCTAATGAGTGGAGAGTTAGCGCCAAACACCTTAATTAGCATACTATCGACATACCCGCCTAAATCATCAGAACACTTTGGAACTGAACGATGCTTAAGATTTGCGATTATTTGCGAGAGTTTTTTGATAAGCTCATTTCCAGTGTAGCCACGAGAATGAAGCCCTTCGATTATCGCTGTTATTCCATCTGCTGTTATGGCCCCCCGACCAGATACAGATTCCATAAAGCGACCGATTGGGCTTACTTTCCCTTTTTCTTCCAGCCCGTCATAAGCCCATGAACCCCAACCACTTAGAATATGGCTAATCCATACCCTTTCGTGAGGTTCTAGCCCTCTTGTCGGGTCAATGTCTCTCTGCTTCTTGATCAATGCAAGTAACGCTATTTGGTCTTGTGGTAGATCGTGCCTTGCTGTCACGCAAGTAAAGAATTCACCATCATTTAGCTTTAAGAAATAATTAGCCTCTCGAATAGCTTGGTTTTTATCCTTGAAGCTGCCCAGATAAAACTTATGGCCAAGTCGATTGATCTGGATGCGCCACCGTTTTGTTTTCCTTTCAAACGATATACATCTAGCGCCAGAGGTATTATTTTTACCTATCCGCCTGTTCCATGAGTTTTGCGCTGAGGTGGCTAACCTTAGATTTGATAGTCGATTATCTGAAGTGTTCCCGTTGATGTGGTCTATATCATTTTCAGGCCATACACCATGCATGTAGAACCAAGCTAATCTATGCGCTGCATACTTCTTCGAGTTAACGCTAACCCCGATATAGCCATCTTCACGCATGTAACCTTTGACCCTGACGCCTTTATGAAGGTTGCTAGTGAAATTGCCAGTTTCAGGGTTGTATCTAACCTTTTCCCTAATCATCGCTAGTTCTGGATGTGCATCAGGAAGTATTCGCTTATCGTAGTGGTACGTGATCATCTTACCTCCGGCAATACTGTGTGATACCTATCGCAACCGACTGAGTACATGATCGGAAGATTCATTCTTCTAGCCCACCCCGTTTCTACAACTTCCATGAAGCCATGATTTTTCTGAACTATGGAAAGGTAACGTTTAGGCTTTTTCCCTGTCGCTTCTGTCTCTGCTCGGTATCGGCATTCTTCTATTGCTGCGTCTATATCCGTAAACATCACATATCCCCCATTTGGTAAGTTATGCCGTGCTGATACCAATCAGGCAGTGTGAACTCAATCCGACCTGTTACACCTTCGCTACGTAGCTCCTGAAGCCGTTTAAGCTCACCTTTCATGTGCTGGTATAAATCATCCATCTGCCATGGTTTTAACTTCACAGCAGTTCCAGCTAAACGAGCCACACTATCAATAGTCATCTCGCTGTAAGTGATAACAGCGTGAGCATTGAATTCATGTGGGTCTTCGCCTAGTTTTCGGTGACAGCCAGCGCAGTGTGAGAAGGCATTTAGAGGATGATATCGAGTTGCTTTGTGTCGTCGTGATTTGAAGTGGGAGCAGTGTAGTTTTGAAGGTTCGTGTCTAAAGTGTCTTCCGCAGTAGTCGCATTCGTAATCTGTTCGTTCCCTGACTAACTGCGAAAATACAATATCGTATTTATCGCGTTTTAGTGCCATCTATACCCCCATAAACCCCATCGCTAAAGTAACAATCGAAAAGAATATAAATACGTATCGGGTTCTAATCATTTTATCTTCCTTAATGTCAGTCCATAGCCAAACACCGCGCCAGTGTCGATATACTCTTGGTTAGCTCGTTTAACAGCACCTTTAGGCATTGGCGTGTGGCCAAATAGAAATAGGTCAGCGCCTTTAATCTCACGCACGTTATTGTTACTAATGCGCTCACGACTCCAAATTACATACTGTTCACCTACTGGTTTGCCGAACTCATATTCATCGGATGGATAATCAGCATGTGCAATGACCGTCTTTTTGCCATCAGTATTTACTTCGATAATGAGTGGTAGCTTCTCCGCTTTGGCTAAACAGGCTCGAGATAAAACTTCGTTATCGTAGTCCTGCATGAAAAACCAATTGCCGCCGTTGTATATCCAGTTATTAACGTTACCGCCATTAAACAAAGCATCGATAGCCATTTGCTCATGATTTCCACGCACAGCCCTAAACCACTTCTCATTAATCAGGTCGAGACATTCGACGTTTTGATCACCCCTATCGATTAAGTCACCAACTGAAACTAATAAATCTTTTCCTTTATCAAATTCAATGTGTTGTAACTTATCACTTAGTAAATCAAAGCATCCGTGAATGTCGCCAACTGCCCAAATATGCTGATATTGATCCCCATCGATTCTGAGGTAAATTCCGTTTCTTTCTTCTGTCATTTCCCTAGCTCCCACTCTGCAAGCGTAATCACAAGCATCGGATTGCTACTGCTCTCAATCGTTAGCATTGACTTATACGCTAAGTGTTCTTTGAATTTGTGCTTTAATAGCCCCGCACACCTGCTGACGGCCTCATTAGACTTATGAATAGCCCAACATAGTTTTAACGTTGTTAATGCGCTCATAAACGCTTCTGCTTCGTTTTTCATGCCCTCACTCCAGCCAGTAGTTGATCTAACCGCTTTAAGTACAAGCACCCCATGCCAGCAACGTTAGCTTTTTCGACAACTCTCATTTCACACTTAAAATCTTGAATTGAATTATCCTTAGCTAAAGTGATCTGTGGTTTATTAAATTTCTCATTGATAATATCGAGAGCATTTTTAGCTAACTTATATTCGTAAACTCCGCCTCTTTTTTTACCGATGACTGAGATCGCACCAGCTTTATTCATCTTCTTAATCAGAGTGACAGTTATCGATTGCTCAACCGCTGACAAAGCGACAGCTTGCTTAGTTGTGAAACTAGACAAATGAGATACGGCGTTAATAATTTCAGCTGATTTTATTGCTTCAAATGTTTTTGTAGTCATGACTTCTCCTTGTTTAGATTGTGACGATTTATTAACTCCCTGCGGCACTCATTTAGATAAACAATTAGCTTATGCACTTCATCTAAGCGTTCATCTAGTTGCTTTAGTTTTTCTTGAGGTGTCATCTCTCTTGCTGCTCCTTGATTTATTCCCTGTGACCGTAGTAGTTGTATTCATAACGAGTTGTACGCAGCTTCACGCCACTTTCTACCGCCCAAACTGTCGAGTATTCAATTAAGCTACTCATGCGCTTCTTGCCCATTTGAGACGTGCTCTCTCGTATGTTTAATAGCTCCCCTTCGATACCACGAATTAACGGTGACTCTTTCGCCCCTGTCGTAACCATCCAGTGACCAGACACAAAGACATTCTTCCACTGCCATAATTTCAGTGGTTCATTATTAAGTGTCATTTGCTTTGATACATCACCACATAGCGCATGAAACATGTCGTTCTGCGGTAGTGTTCGGCTGGATTCTGAGATTTTTACTTCTATGGGGAATTCTTCGTTGAGGGGTAAATTATCTAGTACGGCTTTAAGGTTTTTTAGTATCTGAGTATTCCTGAGTAGGAATGTTTGCTTCTGCATTATCCCTCCTGTACTTAATGTTATGTCTCCATAGAGTCATGCCACATTGAGGGCAAAAGAAAAATGAGCCATCATTCCAGCAGTTTTCTTGCTTCTCAAATTTATGACCAGTGAAAAAACACCTTACCGTTGTGATGAATGAAATACTCATGGCTTATCACTCACTGTTAGCTCTCCTGTTCCATGCTGCCATGGCTTCATCCCACGATGGCTGCGCCATGCCTCGATGCGTACAGCAATGGCAAATTACAAACCACATTGGGAATTTTAGTTTTCTAGCGACACCAACTTTTATTGATTTACATTCAGAGCATTTCTTGAGTTCGGTCATGTTATTTCCTATGAAGCCGCTTGATAGACTCCACTTCTACAAGCGTCAGGCTATCAACTGAACATGGATTGTTGAAATAAACCGTCGCCTCTTTGAATGCAGTAGGAAATCCAGCTACTAGCGTTCCAATGACAACAATCGGGATAAATAAAATAACTAATAACCACTTGTCCATGTAGCACTCTAACGAGTTCCATTCGTCAACTTTTGAATGCTGATAGAATGACAATTTACGAGTTGGAAATAGCTTATTGTGAACTTTGCGTTTTATCTTCATCATTCACCCTCTGGCATTGGTTTTCTGAATATTAAGTTTTCCCTGATATATGACGTCGCAGCACTCCAAGCACGATATCGTTTATCAATTTCTTCATGCTTGTATTCAGTGCCACCAAACATGTTTTTCTTACGCTGCATAATCATGTATTCAACTGTATGCCCCATTTCTTTAGCACACCATTCTTCAAACTCTGTTGGATTAGTTCCCTGCATTAGATACCTCCTGTTAAGCGCTGAAAATCAAGACGTAGCAACTTTTTCAAAACTTTTTCACTGCGATAATTACTGCTAAATTTGCGATTGTAATCTTTGCATTGTCTAAGATATTTTCGCTTTCTGTTTCTAGACTCATTTACATAAGCCCACATCAAAGTTTTATAGTCAGTTCCTTTCATCACTCAACACCTCGCTTGTCTGAATCTTCAAGTTTATCAATGCTATTTAACTTTCCACCGCAAAATGGGCAATAATTTAATATCGTGCAGTTCTTGTTCCCATCACGATAAATAACTTGCTCACCAAGGGAGTTACCAGATTCAATATTGACCATTGACGAAATAAACAATCCCTTCCGAGTACCAGATCTCCCGAATTGCCGTTCAGCTCTTGCATTTAAAAACTCACAAATCTGTGTTGCATATCGATTTCCGTTTGATTCGCATTTTTTCATCTAGAAGTCCTTATGATTTGGTGTGTTACTTGAATCCGTGTTTTTGCTTTAGTTCGGCAATGATTGATAGCGATTTATCGCGACTGGTTGGGGTGCTTTTGCGGTCAATTTGCAGTACTGGATCGGGTATTTTCTCTCCAGACTTAATACGTTTTGCCATTGCTGAAAGTTCAGATACGCATAATTTTTTCACTTCCGAATCAGTTAAGCCTTTACTTCGAGAATCAGAGTAAATTTTGGTAACCATCCAGTAGCAAGCGTTTGATTTCCATTTAAATCGTCTCCACCCGTTAATACTGCAATATTCACGATACATATCATAAAGTTCAGCCTCCGTAGGTAAGCCTAGCGAAGTATGATCTTCCTGTTTGCACCACTTGATAAATTGACCAACAGCAGGCCAGAAAGGGTTATCACTTGCCCTTGCATGTCGCATACCGTTTTGAAGCTGCTCTCTGGTAGTAATTCCATTTTCAGCAAAGGCGGCGATCCACTGGCGCTTAGCTGCTAGCTCGTCGCTTTCGTTTTTGAATATGGTGTTTACTGAGGCTGGAAAGATTTGTTTCAGGTTTCGGAATAACACATCGACTAGTTGCTCGGCTTGGGGATTTACTACTTTCTGCGGCGTACTGCTTTGAGCCATTCTAGCCAATGCGCCTGCATCACGATTAGCGATTGCAGTAGCCAGATTAGTCTTCATATAAAATCATTCTCCCATGCTTCACGAGTATTCCAGCTCTGTGCTGGTTCAGGATCAACCTGTCGCTTACCTCGATTGGGTTGTTGGCTCTGTATGGTCAATGTGTCCCATTTCTCGCGTAACTTTGCGGGAGATAACACGTTGCTACACCAGAACGAGTCACGATTAGCCCATTTAAACATTCTGCAAATGTCTTGGTGGGTATGTCCGTCTAGTTGTCTCATCAGGCGAATATCGTTAGCCCAAGTTGACCAGTTTGGCTCTTTGGTTGTTGGGTTGACTATCAACACTTGTGAGTAAATCCATTGAGCCGCTTTCAGGTCATCAGCATTTCCCCACTTGTTACCTTTGGGCGAGCTAACAACCGCATCAGGTTTAACAGCTAAAACTTTTTCAGATGGTCGGTCAGAGGATTCGTTAGAATTCTCGGACGAAAAGTTATTAATATTATTATCTTTGGTAAGACTGTCTTTGGTGTTGGGTGGTATCTCCAAACTTAAAGTATCAAAACACCCAACATTATGGGAGGTTTTACCTGCCTTTTTGGGCGTTTTAGTAGTTGCTGTTTTTTGTCTATTTAGAATCCAATCATTGAGGTTTTTATTAACACTAACAATTTTAAAACCTCCTGATTTTCTTAAGTTTATTATTCGTCTATTAACTAACTTATTTAGCGCCTTATTGATGTCTGAATCATCAAGCTCTGTCATTTCTGCTAAATATGTGTTCGTTACCTTATCTTCTGATTTATTCCATCCGAAAGTACACATAATTACCGCATCAAATACTTGGTGCTCATGTCCAGACATTTTTAACTTAGGCTTTAAATTTCCTATGCTTGTAGCTAGACGAAAATAACCTTCATCAAGGCTAGCCACATTGCCCTCCGACTTGTCAGGGATAATAGTCTTGTTAACAAAATCAACATGTTTCAAGTTAGATTTCATCGGTTCCCTCCGGTAACAATATATTGAATTTATGATCATCAAGCACAACAGCACCGCCATCTCTTGTTAGATGCCTAACAAATTCAGCCCCAAACATTGCTAGTCTTATTAGAGTCGATTTATCATCGCCGAAATGATTAATGCCAAATGTTTGTATTATTTCACTTGGAGATGGGTCACCAAGTGATTCAAAAGAAATGAAGTTATATTTATCAGAAAGGTCATTGACTGTTTTTACATTTCCATCTGGAATAATTCTTTCACATACGGAAATTATTTTACTTATTGGGCATTTAAAGAACTCCCTTCCGTCGTTAACTCGATACCGCCCTAGTTCCTTATGAATTAATTTCTCATGATCTGATGGTGATTCAGATATAAACACTCGTTCAATTTCAAATTTTTCAGGAACACCTGAAGATGAAGATAATTCTCTAGCCCTCATTTTTGGGCTTGTTGTTGTTAATCCGACCTTAAATATATTTGGCATAGATTTATTGCTTAAAATATAAATCCACCCATTTGGCTTGTAATGATCAGGGAAATTCATTGTCTCTTTTGTTGGTTTCTCTTGTAACCATTGTTCAAAAAATGCCATAATTACCTCATTCCGTTGTTGTATCAAAAAGGGAAACCGTAAATTTCCCTTGTCACCATTACTGGTTATTGATACAGTTGTTTTGATAGTTAAATATCTAGTTTGATCTGAGCCTCACCTGTTCCAGCAGTTGGGGCTTTTCTTTTAACCTTTCCCTTCCCTTCGAGTGCCTGAATAACCCTTTCTGCATAATCACCTTCAAGAACAACTTTCGTTGGCTTATCGCTGATGTTTACCGAATCAGGCGGCAATCCGAACTTACTCACCAACTGGCAAGCTAAATCGAATATTCTGGCTTTATCTCGACTGGATTTTGATGGGTGTATTCCTAGCGCCTTAGCGAGTCCGTTATTACCGACTGAATACATTTGTTGAATGTAAAACGTCATCAGTTCGTTTGATGAGCACTCTACTTTGATATTTTTTGCATTTTCCATTTGTTAAATTCCTTTTGACGTAGTTAGTCCGTGACTCACGATCCTGTGAGTTGAGTTTTGCTCCAACGCATATTCAGAGCAGTTTAGCGATGTTAAAGAGCAGTATTGGATTACTTTTTATCTTTGGCGAGATGCTCAAAAGGAATCCCAAATAATTCATTAATTTGTGCGTATCTGGAAGGTGGGATGCGACCTTTTTGCTCCCACTGGCGAATTGCCTGATCACTAATATTTAGCAGCTTTGCTAGTGCGGGGACTCCGCCCGCTTTTTTGATTGTTGTTTCCAATGCGTTCATAACAATTTCCCTTTACTAGATAACACAAGAATAATACAAGCATTACTTTACTTTTGCAAGTTTAACTTGTTAGCAGAATAAAAGCCAAGCTTGTATATTTAAGGCATGAAAACTATGCATGAAAGAATCAAGCAGGCTAGGCTTGCAAAAAAAATGACCCAAGCTGAACTAGCTCAGCAATTGGGGGTTACCCCTCAATCTGTTCAACAGTGGGAAACAAGCACTGAACCTAGAAAAAATAGGGTAATGAAAATAGCAGAAATACTTAGCGTTGATGCTGAGTGGTTGTTATTTGGCACTGCTAAAAAAGATGGGGTACCAACCAAAGACTTTAAATCAAGAGAAGTTGATACATGGGACAGTAAGACACCATTAAATGATGATGAAGTGGAAATCCCATACTACAAAAGCATAGAGCTTGCGGCAGGAAATGGAAGCAACGGCGGTAGTGATAACAATGGGTATAAATTAAGGTTTTCTAAGTCAACATTAAAAAGATATGGAATATCAGCCAAAGATGTAGCTTCATTCCCTGTTCATGGTGACAGTATGGAGCCAGTAATCCCCAGCGGAACAACGGTCTTTGTTAATATGGGAGATAAAACCATTGTTGATGGTGGGATCTATTTTATAGAGCAAGAAGACCTTCTGAGGGTAAAAATACTTCTTAGACAGCCAGGAGGAAAGCTGACTATCCGTAGCTACAACTCTATTGATTATCCTGATGAAACTATCGATATCGAAAAAGTAAGAATAGTTGGCAGGGTCTTCAATATGTCTGTAATGCTCATATAGCCAGTGGCCTGACGACACTTTCTAAGTGCGTATTATTTTTGCATATAAACAACTAGAAACAGTACGCAGATAAGACCAATACAGATACCTGAAAGTACACCTGTTTGTAGTTGTAATGCTGCATTGGCTTGTTCCAGTGCGGCAATTTTTGATTCTAATGTTTGCATGAAGATACCTTAAAGCTATTTTTCCATCTTGCTTATTTTTACATGTGTATAAATCGCGTAACCAAGGCTTGTGCATGAAAATATCAGAGCGATTGTAGGAATAATGTATTCAAAAAACATAAGGAGATCCTCTTTTGTCTTATAGTGAAATTATTACAACTATCGCAACAATAGTAGCATTTATTGCAATTCCTGCAACGTACTTTAATGGCGTTAGAGCAGGCAAAGTCAATGACAAAAGAAAAGAGTTTAACGACTTAGCTGAGCCTATTCTGATTTATCTTGAGGGTCAGTACTCTGCTAGCAAGGATGGTGTTTATGATAGAAGGCTTGAATTTCCAAGAGAAAGATTTAAAGCACTCAGAAGGCGAATGAACGCAAGAGAGCAAAGAAAGTTAGATGACACCATAGATGGCTACTGGAAATATTTGAGCATGTTTCACAACTCTAGAAACGGCTCTGATTCTCTAATAGGTAATCCAGAAGAACTCCATAAAGAATGGATGAAAGCAAACTTACAGTTACAGCAGCTAATAAAGCTCAAGTAGTGGCCTGACGACACGTTTTAAGGAAATAACATGGCGTTCAACGATATTGAAGTAGCAAACATTAAACGATGCATGGAATTCTTCATGGAAAAGCGCCGCCCAGCTCCATTCATCCGTGATGAAATCGATTTGATGTACGAGATACAAGACCAATCCGTCATCATCAAAGAGGTTCGTAATGTTATGGGTCGCACAATTGAGTCATCTATCGCTAAGATAACATTTAATCGCACTAGAAACGGCTGGAAGCTCTTTGCATTGAATCAGAGAGGGGAATGGGAAAAGCTGTTCAATGACTTAATCCCCACGTTTTCAGACGCAATTAGAGTGGTTGAAGATGAGGATTTGGATTGCTTCTTTGGCTGACGACACGTTTTAGGGTGTGGTGTTTACTGAAAACTAACATTAAAAGATTACAGGGTAGCAATGACAAATCAAAATATAGTTATAAATAATCTAAATGATGTATCTGCCCTGATAGAGCGGGCAAAAAATAATCGTGACCTAGATATTAATACTGTTAAAATAAATCTTGCAGAATCAATAAATTTCAAAGTTTTTGGCGATACGGAGAAGTATAATGGTTCTATCCCATCTTCAATGGCTCAGGGGATGTGTGAATTTCAAACAGAAATTTACAAAGTATTTTCGTTAATAAAATATGGAACTGATAATCTAAAGAGACTCACCAGGGAAGATAAGGAAAGTTTAGAGGTTATTTTTAATGTAGAGGAAGGTTGCACGGATGTAATAGCTGCCTTGACCGATCTGGTTAAGGCATTAGGCGGTACATTCAATGAGGTTACACAAGGTATGACTGGAATCGAAAAGGTAATTAGCCTAACTTTAATTATGCTAATCCTAACTGGAGGGTGGCTCCTGCGTTCCAGACAAAAGGATTCTCATGATGAAAAAATCAAACAACAAGAATTGGACTCTCAAAAATCTGATAATGAGTCACGTATCGAAGAAATGAGAGTATTAAAAGATGGTATGGTAGAGATATTGCAAGCATCAAATGCATCCAATAAATCCAAAGAAATATCCGAAGGAATTCAAGACCATGCGGAAAATGCATGTATTGGAATGCTCAAAGGTGTTTCTGATGCAGAAAAAGTTGAGTTTAGTGGTTCAGTCAAAACAACGCTTACAAATTCAGACATTAAATCCATAATACAAAGTCCTAGAGACAAACTGCAACATATCGAACAATCAATACTGGTAGATATAGAAGTAATAAAAAAACATCCTGAAAAACTGACATTAACCTGCACACCTAACGGTCAGGATTATACTTTCCAAGCGTATGTTGATACTGAATTTTTCTCTGATTCAAAAGAAAAAATAGACCAACTTTTTGATTCAATGAGGGATAGCAAATCAGTAAAACTATTCGGGTCATACAAAATACGATCAGGGATCATAGAGTCAGTTATGGTAACCGAAATAGAATAATCTCACCTTGCCCCTTTCACAGTCCAGCCCTCCCAGCGAGGGCTTTTTTGTGTCCTATCCCCTCCAAAGAAGTGATCTGCATTCCAATCTGAGATTTTTTTGAAAATAAATTGCCTGAAAATACAAGTAAATATAAAGCAAAGGCAGTGTTGCTGCAAAATAAAACACAAGTAACACTTGTTTTTATAAAGTAATGCTTGTATTATCTATCTCATCGAAGGCAAGCAACATGAAATATACGCCTCATGCTCTTTAATAATTAGGAACCAGATCTGACTAAGCGTTAGATCACCACTGAGTGGTTTTTGGGGTGATGGTCGAAAAGACAAGCAGTCGCCTTGTGGGCGAAAGACAGCTACCGGAGGCATTCGGCATCACCACCAAAGATCACTTAGGAGGGAGTTATGGCAACAATTACTGTTATTCCAAAGAAAGACAACGCGAAGAGACGCCGGTTAGCAAAGCAAATGGCGTTCTGGGACGGAAAGCGTGAGGAGTATGCAGCGAAGCCTAAAAGCCGCTCAGTGGAAGAAATTATTGACTCAATCATTAAACCAGAATGCCCATTCGAAACAATGGCCAGAGTAGTGATTGAGTTAAGAAAATTACCAACAGCACCAGACAAACGCAAGCAACCACGGCTACGCAAGCCGATTATGAGTGATGGAAGTGTTACGGCGAGATAAAGCCCACGGATGGGCTTAGTCATCAAGGTGTCCAGTAAACTGCTTAACGCACTCTAAATAATAATCAGGATTGATTGTGCACTTACCTGCATGTTTAATGTTAAGGTGTTTAGAGAAATCATGAATAATATTTTTGTCGATTAAAGATGAAACAATTGCGTCATCCTTATCGAAGGCAAGAAAATCGTCTCCGATATCAATAAATATAGCCAAGCAGTCTTTTTCATCCTTTGAAAGGCTTGATATTTTCTGTGATATTTTGACTTCTTTTTGTTTTGCCCTTCTATTATGAATAGAAGATAAAAGCACTTTAGTTGCCATCGTTACAAATCTTTGTGTATTTGCGGCAGTAACAAAAGCAATAGCAAAAACAAACACCTGCCAAAAATGAGCTATTCCAACTTTTGAATTGACATATTCAGACCATGAATTAGGGCTGAATATTAGTAATGCTCCCCAAATAATAATAAACCACATAATACGCTCCAAAGGCTCGTTTTTTAATACTCGCTCAATAATGGTCAATAGCTCCATGTAATTAACTCTCATATTGTGGGGGTAAGCTAATTATAACCGATTTCATATGTGGGGGCACAATGAAACCACTGACGCCCTAAGTGGATAAATAAACGGGCACAGTTAACTAATTTACACGAGGCTTATATGAACGACATTGAACGCATAGACCGCATGATTAGCATCTTGCGAGACATGAAAAAAGACATTATTCGCCAGCAAAAATTAAGTGCTGTTAACAGCTTGGAATTGACACCAAAGAAAGCACAGAAACACAACTCAGATCTGAACTGGATAAGTATGGAGCAAGTAAAACGCCGCCACAATCTACACTCATATGCTGTAGAACTTGGAATAGCAGACCATAAAGGCAATGACGGATACGAGGAAATAGAATTAACCGATGGTTGGCATAGATTCAACTTTCAGCCAAGAAAACCATTTAGTTAACTAATTACAGTCCATTCTGTGGGCTGTGGTGAGTTGATTAATAGATAGGAGATAGAGATGGCAGGAACAGTGAATGTACAAATAACAGGTGAACATCGAGTCAAGTATTGCAAAAACGTGGAAATGAGCATTGAAGACTTCGATAAATATCATCAGTTGATTAACTCTGATATGACAAACAGTGAAATCGACTATCAGCTAGCAGGTATAGCCTACAAATATGGTTTTTCATGTAGTGATGATAACTATCTTGACTCTGATGAATTGGAAGAAATTGAGTTTCAAAAAATAGATTGAGTTAGTTAATAACGGAGGGAGTATGACAGCCCTCGGTCAACAGTAACCCACCACTTAATTATTCATATCGCTATTAATAGTGAGGAATACGCACATAAGGAACATAGGAAATGGCAAATGAATTAGTCGTAATTGAACAAGCTACAGCACTAGATTTGTTTACGGCACCAGAAAAAGTAAATCAGATGCTAGAGCATATTAAATCTCTTGCAGAAGAAGAGCGTAAAGAACTCGACAGTGATTTCTCAGTAGCTAAAAACCGAAAGGCTTTTGCATCTCTGGCGTACAAAGTTGCTCAAACAAAAACGTATATCGACAAGGAAGGTAAAGCAGTTGTCGATAAGTTAAAAGAGCTACCCAAAAAAGTTGATGCTAGCCGTAAGATATTTCGTGACGAGCTAGATGCATTAAGCACAGATATTCGTAAGCCACTAACAGAGTGGGAAGCACAAGAAAAAGCTCGTGAAGAAGCTGAGGCGCTCAAGAAGCAAATCGAGCTTGACCACGAAGAAGCGCTGCAAATGAACGAGTTGTTTGATTTACGCAAAGCCGAAGAGGAACGCCAGCGCATTGCTCGTGAAGAAGAAATGAAGCGTCAAGCTGCGGAACAGGCAAGACTTGAAGCTGAGCGCAAAGCACAGCAAGAAATTGAAGCGGCAGCACGGCGTGAGCGTGAAGCAAAAGAAGCCGCTGAACGTGCAGAGCGTGAAAAGCAGGAAGCAATTCAACGTGCAGAGCAAGCAGCAAAAGAAGCTAAGGAAAAGGCAGAGCGTGATGCTAAAGAAGCTCAGGAACGAGCTGAACGTGAGAAGCAATTAGCTATCGAAGCTGAGCGCAAGAAATCTCATGAAGCTGAACAAGCGAGATTAGCAGAAGAAGAGCGTAAGCGTCAGGAAGATGCTAAACGTCAGGCTGATATTGAGCACCAACGTACATTCAATCGCGAAGCTGTGAGCGACTTAGTAGAAAACGGTTTTTTTAATGAAGAGATGGCAATTGAATTTATTAAGCTAGTGAAGAAAAACAAGATTCGTCATATCACCATTAACTACTAATACCACCGCACCAACACCAGAACCTAAATAACAATCGCTATCAATCGATAAGTGAGGATTAATCATGCGTACAAATCAGAAATATAACCGTGCAATGCGAGATGGATTCATGGTTAAGCCAAACAAACCGCAAGCGATTAGAAGTAGCGAGTTGCTTCTAAAAAATCGCCAGCAATCAATCAAAACAAAGCCTAGCACGGGACTTTGTGTAGCAGTAATCGCAATATTTACCCTTCTACTTCTCCCTGCTTTTGTGAGGTGACTTATGAATAAGTGCATACAGTTTTTAATATCTAATTTTGGATGCGACCACACATCGGCAGGATCAATGATTACTTGTGTCAATGGAAATGACATAAAACGGATTGACGGTGATTACGGAACAATCATCAGCAAACTACAGTTCACGGAAAAAGAACGGTACGAAAACATTAAGGACAATGACCAGCTCGCTAGTTTTATGGACGAAGCAATCGCGGCTGGTGATGGACGATGGATCGTTGATTACATCAAAGCTAATAGCAAGGAGGCGGCATGAGAATTTCAGAGTATGAATATTACGATGCCAGAGCTAATCAGGAACATTTAGCAAATCAGGATGATGAGTTAACTAATGAAATTGCTCAGCGGTTTTATGATGCCCTTCCCTCATCAGTCATACAGAAAATGACAACTCAAGAATCAGATGAAGCATGGAATGCTTTTTTTGAGACTGCAAAAAGCGAAAGGAGGCTATTGTGAGCACAGCAGTTCAAAAGGTATATGAAATTATTAACCCGCTCAAAACGGAATTTGAGCAGGTATGCAGTGAGCCTAGCATAGCATTTAAGAGGGAGTCTGAATTTGCTATGCAGATATTTGCTAATAATGATTTTCTGGCGAATGTCGCAGTGAATAACGTTGTTTCAGTTCGAAGTGCTGTAATGAACATTGCGGCTATTGGTATTAGCTTAAACCCAGCGCAAAAACTAGCTTACTTAGTGCCTCGTGATAAGAAAGTATGCCTAGATATTAGCTACATGGGATTAATGCATATAGCCCAGCAGTCAGGGGCTATTAAGTGGTGTCAATCAAGCATTGTACGCCAGAATGATAACTTCCAACTCACCTCAATAGATACCGCACCTCGCCATGAATACAACGCCTTTGCCACACAAGAGCAAAGAGGCGAAATAGTCGGAGCTTACACGGTAGTTAAAACAGAAGACGGCGACTACTTAACTCACACAATGGCTATAGCAGATATCTATGCTATTCGCGATAGGTCATCAGCTTGGAAAGCTTGGATATCCAAAAAGGCAAAATGCCCTTGGGTTACAGATGAAGAGCAAATGATTCTGAAAACTGTTGTTAAACAAGCCGCTAAATACTGGCCTCGCAGGGAGCGACTAGACCAAGCAATTGACTACGTTAACACCGAAGCTTGTGAAGGTATCGACTTTAAAAGCGAACAGTCGCAGCCCCGTGATGTTACTCCTGCAAGCGAACAACAAATGGAAAATATCACAGACCTAATGATTAAGGTTGATGGTGAATGGAGCGATACATTTATGGAATTCATAAGCAAGAAATTCAATCGCCAGATTACCCACCCTGAACAAATAACTGTGTTTGAAGCGAACGTAATCATCGACATGCTAAGGAAAAAGGCAGAAGGAAAATGATTAGCAATGACATCATTCTAAGCAAAACAGGCATCGATTTAACCAAAGTAGATCAAGGAAGCGAAGAGTGGTTGTCAATCAGGTTAGGTGTTGTGACTGCCTCTGAGGCATGGAAAGTCATATCCAAACCAAGGTCTGGCACTAAATGGTCAGACACAAAGAAAACATATTTAAACACCCTAATTGGTGAAGTTTGCACGGGAGTTTACAAGGAAGTATCAGCAAGGACGCTGGAATGGGGTAAAAACTACGAATTAGAAGCAAGGATGACATTCGAGTTTTACACCGGATTAACGGCAAAGGAAGTGCCAATAATATTCAAAGACGAGCAACTACGGATAGCTTGCTCACCAGACGGCATTTGCAGTGATGGCTCAGGATTAGAGCTTAAATGCCCGAATAACACGGACGTATTTATCGACTTAGCATTGAACGGAATCGATGCAATGAAAAAGGAATATGTGGCTCAAGTTCAATATTCCATGTGGGTTACAGGTAAGGATATCTGGCACTTTGCAAATTTTGACCCACGAATGCCAGCAGGAAAAGAAATTGCATATTTCCCTGTGGAGCGTGACGAAAAAATGATGAAAGAATTCGACGAATTAGTGCCCGAGTTCATTGAAGTAATGGATCAGGGTTTAAATAAATTAGGCATTCAATTTGGCAATCAGTGGGGTAAGCCATGCTAAACGAAGTAAATATTATTGGTCATCTTGGTAATGATCCTGAAATTAGATATCAACCTAGCGGTGACGCCATAGCAACTATGTCTATCGGATGCTCTGAGCGTTGGAGAGATAAAAAAACGGGCGAGCAAAAAGAAAAAACTGAATGGATACGTGTTGTTGTGTTCGGAAAACTAGCCGAGAACGTTGGTGAGTATCTTAAAAAAGGTTCGCTAGTTTTTGTAAAAGGAAAATTCAGAACTAGAAAATGGCAAGACCAGTCAGGACAAGATAGATATTCGACTGAGGTCACTGTAGGCATGGATGGAATCGTGAAGTTTCTAGACAAGAAACCACAGTCACAATCCACACAGCAACAAGGTGGATGGGGACAGCCGCAACAACCAAAACAATCACCACAAGCGCAGCCACCTGAGCCACCGATGGATTGGGATGACTCTATTCCATTCTGACCCTTCCCTATGTGATTTAACCAAAGGATATATTTGCAAGGATGCAATGAATAAAAAAGCCGCCCAGAGAGATAGCGGCAAGGGGACGTGTAGGAATGAAACTTATAATTTATCTGTGTATGCAGTTTAAGAATAGTTAACGAGGAAGGATTTGGCAAGATATTTAGATAAAAAAAGCCGACACAGGGAGCATCGGCGAAAGTTGCACAGCTTGTTATTAACCTTTCGGGCTTAATTGTAGGTGATAATTAAATATTTGCCATGAAAAGTTTTAATCCTAGCGATTAAATAGACGCAATAAGAGGGATGAATATGAATGATTTTACGTACCAAGGACAAATTATGAAATTTGTTGTACCAGAGCCAGACCCGAAAGATGTTTGTAACTTATGTGATAAAGAGGTTGGCAAAGATAATTTAATTACGGGTAAGAATGCAAATATTTGCTTTGACTGCTCAGATTTAGCGAAAGAAATGGCAGATGAAAAGCGTGAGCATATAGCTAAAAGGGAAATAGAACGTATAGCTGATATTATTTCTATTGGTGAAGAAGGTTTAATTGATGTTGTTAGGGATTATGCTTATATATACGCAGAACGCTTATATAAAGCTGGATATAGAAAGGTGGAGTGATGAAAGTCTATCTCGACGACGAGCGCATAACGCCAGATGGATTTGTGCGTGTTTACTGGCCTGATGAAGCAATTAAATTACTGGAAACTGGCGAGGTTGAGCTAATTAGCCTAGACCATGATTTAGGTGATGATGAACGCGGCACGGGCTACGACGTTTTATTATGGATAGAAGAACAAGTTTATTTAAATGGATTTAAAGCGCCTGAAATTATTGTTCATTCTTCTAATTCATCAGCACGTCATAAAATGGAATTAGCAATTGCAAATATTAAAAAGGTGGAGTGATGGATAAATCAAGGCAGCAATTTGAAGAGTGGCGCAGTAAGAATAAATCATCAACGATAAATCTATTCGATGTATGGCAAGCATCACGCGAGAGTTTAATTAATAATTTACCAGAAAGTATTAATTGCCCTACCGCACCAGAATTAATATGGCTACAAGTTGACCCCGAACCAGAGGTAATAAATAAACCTGAATTTCCAGTTAATTTACGTAGTGATGATGTGACTTGGTGTGTAGATAGAATTCATCCAACTGACACGTTATATATTCGTGCTGATTTAATTCAAAAGTAAATAACCATACAAATAATCGGATATGTATTACTCATGCTAATACAGGGTTCTGCTGTGCCTGTGTCTGAGCAAATATACACACAGCAAGAATGCGAGAGTCGTGCGTGGCAGATAATGCAGGTGCGGGATGTTGAGATTAAGTGCGGAGAAGTATTCAGATGAGCGAAATTAAATCATTGGCAGATGGTGATAATTTAAATAACGAAACATGGAATAACTTTATTGAGCGACTTAAATATCACAATCAAGGTGAAGGAGTTAATTATCACTACACTGCAAGCCCAATATTCACAGTTAGAGAGAAAGTCATAGTAACTGGTAGCGACGATGACGAAGTTGGGATTTATTGCGAAGATAATTATTACGATGATATAGACGAAGCATTTAATGACCTTGAAGAAGATATGGCATGTAAGGTTCTTGAATATGTCGATGAATTTGAAGTGTACGAATGGGATGAATTAGACGACCACAGTAAAGCCGATGCGATTAATAATGTCATATCTGATTCATATATTTACTACTGGAAATGGGATTACAGAACAGTAAATTCACATCTAACAAAAGAAGCCGCAGAACGATTTATCAAGCGTAAGCAACACGACTACGGAAAATTATCAATATATGTCGAGTCTGCTTATTGGTGTTGGGAATTGCGAACAATAATTGACGCAATGATGGATGGTAAAATTAAATACGTTGGTGATGAATAATGAAATTTAAAGTCGGCGATAAGGTCTCCCATGTATATTTTGGCAATGGTCGCGTTTCTGACTCTAACCATGAACATAAAAGGCTTTGCATAATATTTGATGGGGGATTAGTTGTTGTGTGCAGCATTTATAATTTGGAGTTAATCAATGAATAAATACACCGAACTATCTGACTTCGAGATTAATTTAAAAGTAGCTCACATTGTGCTGGGTAAGAATAACTATGATTGGTGTCCAGATAAAAAAGAAGTTTACCTTGCAGGTATTGATGGTGGTGATTTCTTACCGCATGGATATTTCGACCCCTGCAACAACCCATCCGATGCAATGCTGATTATTATTGAGAATGGTATTGCAATTCGCCCATACAAAACAGCAACTCCTGTTGCATTTAATGCCGAAATTGGCGAGTTCTACGGCCACACTATATACAATGAAAATGTATTGCGCGCTGCTATGGAATTATTTCTATTAATGAAGGATGAGGAGAATGAAGGCTGATTACGGAGGTAGCCATACACCAAAGGAATTGCGTGATAGATGGCAAACAAAGAGGTAAATAAAATGCCAAAAGCCAGATATATAGATATAGAGGAAATGAAAAAACTATTCACATACAATCCAGATACAGGAGATTTAATTTGGAATTATCGAGATGTTTCTGAGTTCAAGAATGAGCATGCAGCCAAATCATTTAATAATAAAAAAGCCGGAAAAGTTGTTGGTAATATCAGGATAAATAAGAATGGAAAAAAATATAGGTCAATAAAAACCAACACCCAAACTCATCTAGCACATAGAGTTTGTTGGGCTATCTATCACAATGTGCAACCTGAAATGATTGACCATATTAATGGAGATGGAACCGATAATAAAATATCTAATTTAAGAAGTGTTAGCGTTACTGAAAATAATAGAAATGCCAGAAGGCATAAAACTAATACATCTGGATATTCTGGTGTATCGAAGTATAACGAGTGTAAATGGCAAGCTAGTATATGGATAGGAAATAAGCAGGTTAATTTGGGGTGCTATGATACAAAAGCGGAAGCAGTAGCCGCTAGAAAGTCTGCTGAAAAAGTTTGCGGGTATCATGAAAATCACGGTTCAAATAGACCGCTTTAATATCAAACCACGAAAGATAATTAGCACTGTCGATAGAGATGAATTGATAAACATCGGCAATCAAATATTAAATGAATGGAAAATAGCATAGGTGGATTATGACACCACAGGAGCATGAAAACGGATTGCGAGCAGTGGCAAGGAAATGCCGCAAAGAACTGAAGAAATACGACAAAATAACAAACGAGATATCAACCAAAACTCTACTCAAGCACCTTCCCGAATTCACTAAATATTTACCATCCGATAAGAAACTAAAGTACACACCTAACATGTGGCTCAATCACTATGTTATGACGATAGATAAGGAGATTAATAGTGGATGACCAATATTACACAGTAGAAGAATATTCGAAGCTATTGAACCTATCAAAAAGTACTATATACAGAAAGCCATCAAAATATTACATGTTTAAAGTTGGCGGATCATGGCGCGCAAACAAGGAAAGCCTGAAAAAGTTTGAACAGGCGCAGTTTAACGACAATAATGTCTATCGGCTGGCTGTAGTCGGTAGCGGGAGGAAAACATGCCGATCTACAAAAGAGGTAAGAAATACTGGGTTGACGTTACAGCACCAAGCGGAGAAAGAATTAGAAAACCTGCTGGCACGGAGGATAAAGTCAAAGCCCAAGAGTATCATGACAAGTTAAAACATGACCTATGGCAAATGGAAAAGCTGGACAGGATGCCGGATAGGTCGTTTGAGGAAATGATGTTACTGGCTTTAAAAGATGCCGAAGGACAAGCGTCATTTCCTACAAAACTTGCCTACGCTGAATATTTCCAACGTGTATTTAAAGGAAGGAAAATATCTACAATAACCAGTGATGAAATAGCCAACTCTTTGCCCGTTTACAATCCAAAAACAAAGAGAAAGCTATCCAATGCAACACAGAATAGATATCGTTCTTTTATTATGCGTGCTTTTTCACTTGCTCACAAGATGGGATGGTTGCTTAAATCGTCCTACATACCAAGGATGAAAGAACCTACTGTCAGGGTTCGATGGTTAGAAAAGTGGGAAGCTGAGCTTCTCCTATCTAACATCAAAATTAAGTGGATGAGGGATTTTGTTTCTATTGCTATTTTAACAGGCATGAGAAAAAGCGAAATATTATCGCTTAAGTGGAAGAGCGTAGATCTAATTAGAAGAGTTGCTCATGTAACTGCTGATAATGCAAAGTCAGGACGAGCTAGACCTGTTCCGCTAAATGATGTGGCCATTGAAATTCTAAATGGAATAGAAAAGGATGGTGATTACGTGTTTTCCAATAATGGGAAGCGAAGGAGTTGTCATTATCGAGAGTGTTATGATCAGGCATTGATTGATTCCGGCATAACTGATTTCACTTTTCACGACCTCAGACACACATGGGCAAGTTGGCACGCACAAAGTGGAACTCCACTCATGGTGTTAAAAGAAATGGGAGGATGGGAAACATTAGAAATGGTTCAGAAATACGCTCACTTTAGCGGTCAACATTTAACCAAATATAGTGAGCATGTCACAATTTCGACACAGCCGAAGAATGAAGCCAGTCAAAAGCCACACTTAACACTTTTAACTGGCTGACATATAAGGATTAATTTCAAACATCCAGAATTCAAAATCACTTCAACTTTAGATTATGAATCTGAGGCAGCCATTATGGCTAATATGCATTTGATCACTAAAGGAAGAACCGTTATTAGTATCGCTCACCGTTTAAATACCATTATGCATGCTGACAAAATTTGTGTGATCCGTGAAGGTGCAGTTGCTGAAGTAGGTACTCATCAAGATTTACTGCAACAAAATGGAATTTACGCCAGTCTATGGCATCAGCAAACTCGCTAGTGAATCAGAAAAAAGCACTAATTAAATATTATTTGGTGCTTTTTCCAACAAACAGTTCTTTTTTTTACTATCAAAGACTTTCACTGAATATGCGCTCTGGCACAAGGACGACAGCTAAGGTATGATTGCGCGCTGGATTATTGGTACACGCCCATTAGTGTTAAAGAAATATGGCAAAAGAACAAACTGATCGCACCACACTTGATTTGTTCGCTGAGGAACGCAGGCCTGGGCGACCTAAAACAAGTCCGCTTTCGCGGGATGAACAATTAAGAATTAATAAACGTAATCAACTTAAAAGAGATAAAGTCAACGGGTTACGCCGCGTTGAACTAAAGCTCAATGAAGATGCTGTCGCCATATTGAATCAGCTGGCTGATGAAAAAAATATGAGCCGTAGCGAGCTAATAGAAGAAATGCTAATGTCACAGCTCGCGCAGGTTTACGAGCCTTCAAACAGATAGTTTCGTCTTAGTAAACCACACAAATTCGACAGATTTATTCAGGGTTTTTCGCCAAAATAAGGCCAAAGTTTTATTTATTCAAATTTAGCCCTATCTGGCTCTTTTCAAACCAGATTGGAAAAACAAGAGGTTATTCACTTTATGGCAGTCATAGGCATTTTCTTCGGTAGTGACACTGGTAATACAGAAAATATTGCCAAAATGATCCAAAAGAGATTAGGCAACGATAACGCTGAAGTTCATGATATCGCTAAATGCAGTAAAGAAGATATTGAAGCGTTTGATATTTTACTTCTTGGCATCCCAACTTGGTATTATGGTGAGGCCCAGTGTGATTGGGATGATTTTTTCCCAACTCTCGAAGAAATTGATTTTGAAGGCAAACTTGTTGCTTTATTTGGTTGTGGTGATCAAGAAGACTATGCAGAGTACTTCTGTGATGCGATGGGAACTATCCGTGATATTATTGAACCGCGTGGTGCAGTAATTGTCGGGGCTTGGCCTACTGAAGGCTATCATTTCGAAGCCTCTAAAGGCATGTATGATGACAACCATTTTATTGGATTAGCCATCGATGAAGATCGCCAGCCTGAGCTAACCGAAGAGCGTGTTGATGCATGGGTACAACAAATTTCAACAGAGATGTCTCTATCTGAGATCCTCGGCTAACGAACAAATCAGCGTAGGATTGCTGATATTATTATAATAATGAGACAATGCATGGTTTCTATTTTTTGTTTCCATGCCTATAATTGTAAATCAGTTTCGAAGACAACTGAATATATGTTAAAAATGTCTCATTATTGTTAAATTTCTGATTTAAGATACAGGACAAACCCGCATGACAGACAACAATAAAGCATTGAAAAATGCTGGACTCAAAGTCACTCTTCCAAGATTAAAAATATTGGAAGTACTTCAGGAGCCTGAGTGCCATCACGTCAGTGCGGAAGATCTCTACAAAAAATTGATTGATATGGGTGAAGAGATCGGTCTGGCCACAGTATACCGCGTATTAAACCAATTTGACGATGCTGGCATTGTGACCCGTCACAACTTCGAAGGTGGTAAATCCGTTTTTGAACTGACTCAACAGCACCATCATGACCACTTGATTTGCTTAGATTGCGGTAAAGTAATCGAATTTTCTGATAAATCAATTGAAGAACGCCAAACGAATATTGCTGCTCGTCATGGTATTAAGCTATCTAACCACAGCTTATATCTTTATGGCCACTGCGCTGATGGCGATTGCCGTGAAAATGCAAATGCACACGAAGCAAAAGAGTGATTGAGTTGTTTTTTAACGACTCATAGCTATTGTAATAAGGCACTCATACAGTCTCTTAATTACCAAATAACCTCATGTTTTACATGGGGTTTTCTTTTATCTACACACAGATATTCTCCTTGCATCATATCTTTTCTGATTAATCATCATCCTATGATCCGTTGCTATGATTGTGATATCAGCTGCCAACGAAAGTCATTTTCATACATTATGTATAACGACTCCCAAATAGACTTAGCTATGACATCGTCATAGTCATCATTTTGCGTACAGCTTCGCAGCAGAGATATATAAAAAAGCATTAGATGCAGAGCAATAACCGCCAACTATTATAAAAAATTTTTAAAGATTTAATGGAATGCACAAACTTAACTAGAGAAGAATTAATTTCTCTGCAATAGTGCAACTGCTAATTGTAATTGGTGGTATCTAACGAATACCACCAATACTGATACCTTATTTTTGCGTCACTATTTCGACACGGCTTGTTCGTGTGCCCAGTGCATTTTTCGCTCTCACCTTCACGCTGCCATTCACTTTTGGTGGATGTTGTGCTGAATACGTTTGCCAGTGATCACTCTCTCCTAATGAGTACTCAATCACTAAACCTGGATAGCTAAGATTTGCCAGTAACACGCCATTTTCAATTTTAGCGCCAGGAACAGGGATCCGGTAAGCAACACCCGCTCTATCTAATCGCGGCAGTTCCTTTACTCCGACGATTGTTGCAAAACGATCCCAGTCATTAGCTAAATTTTGCTGTGAAACATGCTGTGTTTTACCTCCAACATATTCACGGCCAGCTTGGTAATCATTCTCCCATTCCGCCTTATGCCAAGCTCTCTCTGCAAGTGGTAGGATCCTTGGGAATAGCATATATTCTACTTGGTCGTCTGTTCTAACTGCTTCACTCCATAATTGGCCAGACAAGCCATAGATCCCCGGCCAAGGCTTATCACTTTTTGCAGTAAACTGATTTCCATCTCTATCAACCGATGTTTCTGCATTCTGAGGCAAGTTATCAGGTGCAAATGAGAAAACTTTTTGTTCATCACTCGCGCGAGTCGCCCAATAATAGCCACTTTCGCTTGGATTAACTTCATATGGCATATCGAAATAAACATAATCAGGATTTGAAATAACGACCTGATAGCCTTTGTTTGCCCAGTCATTTGCCGAATCAAAACCTCCCCAATAGAGGGTATCCCAAAAATTAACTCTCACATTTTTGGTTGCAAAATCTTTAGCATTCACAGCATCTTTTAGGCCATCTTGCCATGCTTGCATGGTAGTAACCCCTTCTTGCTGTAAACCTTCACTAACTTGTTTGGCAAAATGGCTCGATAGGTGATCAAAATCACTGACATCACCATTTTTAATCAGCAGCTGACAGGCTTTCGATTTCGCCCACGGTTTATCTTCAATTTGTTTATCAATTATCCCTTTACCTAATTCAATAGCACCATTTTTGTCTTGGAATCCTGCCCCCAAGCGAATATTTTTCGCTTCATCACCACCAAAATGCCATGTCTTCAGGGGTACACCCGCCTCTTCATGCATTTGCATGACTTCACTAACAACTTTATTAACAAAGTTTTTAGATGACTCTAAACACGGATTCAAGTAACTACGCTTATCATAAAATTGTACTGACGTTGTCACTGATGTATCTGATGGATCAACTAAGCGGTATTGCTCGGCCCCTTTTTCATCTCCAGCGGCTTTCAATTTATTATAGCGAGCTTCCATTGATACCACCGCAGCGCGGGCATGTGCAGGCATATCAATTTCAGGGATCACTTCAATATGACGTGCTTTGGCGTAACGTAAAATATCAATATAGTCATCACGAGTAAAATAACCGCTCCCCATATTATTGTTTTCAGCACCTGAGCCTAACTGAGGTAATAAACATGTTTGCTCGTCAAGATCGTGACAGCGTTGACTACCAACTTCTGTGAGTTCAGGCAAATCTGGGATCTCAATCCGCCAACCTTCATCATCAGTAAGATGAAAATGGAATTTATTGAGCTTATAACGTGACATCTGGTCAATTAAACGCATGACAACTTGCTTACTATGAAAATTACGTCCTACATCCAAGAAAACACCTCGATATTCCATACGAGGCTTATCTTTAACTGTCATCGTTGCAATTGTTGGCTTCTCGGATTCACTGACTGCTGAAAGTAATGACTCCATACCATAGAATAGCCCTACACGATCATAAC
Organism: Providencia sp. PROV236; assembly: GCF_033676985.1. Taxonomy (NCBI): domain Bacteria; kingdom Pseudomonadati; phylum Pseudomonadota; class Gammaproteobacteria; order Enterobacterales; family Morganellaceae; genus Providencia; species Providencia sp. PROV236. The sequence continues at coordinate 3,181,018 of NZ_CP096297.1, forward strand.
CAACAATCAGTGCTTTTTGGGGAGTGATCACTAATTCATAAGCACCGCTGATTTGATTATCAATAGCAAATTGATTAGGGATAATCTTACCTTCAACAAGGAAACCTTGATTATTTTGTTTAAGCTTAACTTGTTGTAAATGCTCATCAATGACTGCAAGTTCCTCTTTTGTTAAACCTTCTAAATGTAAATTTATACCTTTAGATAAATCAACGTCTCCTTGCTGTAACGTAATATCGAGTGGCGTAGGTAAAATTTGCCCTCGCATTTGCTGTTCAGATAGGGCATTTAAAGCGGTATTTTTTTGGTAACGATTTTCAGCAGTCATCAGTACATTGTTATCTGCACCTACCCTTTTCCAATTCTTGAGTTCAAATGGCGCTACAAACTGAGTAGGATCCTGAGTATCGGTACTCTTGAGGTTGCGTGGTAACGCATCACCTGAAGTTGCATACCAGCGAGGCATAAAATCTGAATAATTGACCTGCCAATATTCACCTGTTATTGGTAATACCACTTTTTCATTGGCTTTAATTCCTTTGAACTGACTTGTCGGCGTTATTTTATGTAAGTCCCCTGTAACATGAGTAATTTTAAATTGTGGATTATCTTGCTTTAATATTTGTCGAATACTGTGAAAGTAGAGCGCCCAATCATCAGACTCTATCGCATCAGAACCATTCGTCAGCGTGATATCAACACGGTTACAAGCAGCCCAGTCTGCACCTAGTGCAGCGCAATCAATACCATGCTCTCCAGCTTGGTTATCAATAACATTAATTTTTACATCCATATTCGCGAGTGCATCGACAACTTGAGTTGCTGATTGTTCAGCACTGACAATCGTTGAAAATAAAGTTGCCGAAATTAATAATGCCAAAGGACTTAAATAATTTTTTTTCATTGTGACCTCAATATTAAATTCAAATTCAAATTCAGCCACTGCCATATTATTTTTTGATAGCAGTGACCCTGCTATCAAAAAATAGTAAATGGCATCATAACCATAAACTTAATATCTTTTTCATCTTGGAATATATTACCAAACCCGCCACCATAACTTGGAATATCTGTATGGTTATCATATTTAGTAAAATGTAATTTAAATAAAGTGTCTTTAGCTCTACCCGTTTGCACGGTATATAAAATATCAAAGTTCCAAGCGCTTTCTCTTAATTTTACATCTTGGGCATATTGAGAATTAGTACTTGGTTTAGCATCCCATCCATAAATATAAGATGTTCCGATTTTCCAGCCAGCAAGATCCCAATTAGCTAAATCATACATAACACCCGCATAAACCGCTTTTTCATTATTCGCGTTATAATCTGAACGTCCATCCCACCAAATATCTAAACGCCCATTCGACGTTGCATAGCCGGGGGTCATCCGCTGTAAAAAATAACCTTGATTTCCTTTTGCTTTGGAATAAGTACCTTCTAAACGAAAATCAAATTGGTCATAGGTATACCCTAACGTCACTGCTTGTAAAAAAGCTAAACCATCGTAAACATCATTCACACCACCATCGGACACTTTGTCTTTGGCACCATAGAATTGATATGACATACGAAGATCGCGGGATGCAATAGGAAGCGCATAAGAGGCCTTAGCAAAATATTGATCCATGTAATCCTTTGCTTGGCCATAAGCACCTTCAAGAACGAATGAGTTTTTGAAATCGTATTTAAAACCAATAGACTGGAGGTAGCTAATCCCTGTTTGCCCATCAGCCTCACGGAAATTATACATGTCACGATACCAAGGTGCTTTATAGCGGTCTGTCCACATATATGACATGCTCAGTGCACCATTTTGTTCGAAATCAAATGCTGCACCGACCTCAAAGCCACGGTAAGTACCTGGCATATAGCTCCAATGAGATGCAAGTAGTGTTTGCCCCGTTGGTTGGATATACCCTCCTCGCCCCCAAAAGGGCCCATATTTCATTTTCGCTGCGGCTTTATAAACACTCACGCCACTGCGATCGCCAGTCCATTTTTCATCCCATCGCGTTTTCGCGTCACTAAAGCCGATCTCATTGGGAGCTGCGGGACCACTATTTGATAACTCAATGGCAGTAAACGCAGCTAAATCTAACCCAATCACATCTTGAAAATAGCCAGAAGAAAAATCGAGGCTAGCGTTTACAGTAGAATGTTTAAGGTTATCGACATACTTTTTATATTTATCACTATCGGGGGACAGTTCTTTTCTTGAACGATCACGTTGCCAATAATAAAGCCCTCCTTTAAGCGTTGAATCATCAAGGAATTGCTCAGCAAAACTGATTGATGGATAACTGATAGGAGCCAAGGCTATGGCTATTTTTAGTACGAGCAACCCCCTGCCATAATTGACACTTTTATTAACCATTCGGTATTTCCTCTAATTTTTTATATTATTATTAAATTATTATCTTAGTAGTAGCTCATTAGGTAATGATTAATGCCAAAACAAAATACGCATTCCTACTTAGCCTATTTTTCGCGACGCGAATTATCAAGGTGAAAAGTGTATTTATTCCTAAAACATGAGCTAAGACACATTAATTTTTTTGTTCATTACTAGCATTAATTGTTATTAATCATTATATAAATAGTATTAATATCCCAAATTAATGGTTAAATTTAGATAAAACACGCCATGAAATAAGCCCACACATACTTATTTCAATATAAAAAATAACATTCTTTGGATGTAATCGTTTCAGTCAAACTTGATAAGTTGCAACAAAACTGCTTTAGTGGGTAAATAGTTATTTATTTTAAAATAAGCTAAGTAAATATTTTGTCTTTCAATAAAATAGCTTTAATCTTAGTGAGTGACTCTTAACAAATCTCTTAGCACAGTTTGATATCACCATTAGTAAAAACACAGCCTCATGACGGACATAAAAAATACAACAGCGGCCGCTTGAAGGAAATAAATCAAGATTATTTATATTGAGTAGATATGGATAAACATCAGCAAGAAGGTTGGCGTAGTTTACTTACTGGCAAAAATCTTAGCTTAACACTCGCTCTATCGGGTGGTATTTGTCTTCATGCAATTAATGTCTATATTACAATTACAACACTACCATCCGTTGTTCGCGATATTGGTGGCATTGATTTCTATGCATGGAATACCACTCTATTTATCCTGTCTTCAATTATTTTATCAGCACTCACTTCTCGAATACTTAATCGGTTAGGACCTAAAAAAAGCTATGGGCTTGCCACTCTCATTTTTTTAATTGGCTCCGTGATTTGTGCTATGACACCATCTATGCCAATCATGCTACTTGGGCGAATTATCCAAGGTGCTGGTGGTGGTATTTTACTCACACTTTCTTATTCAATGGTGCACATTGTTTTTGCTCGGCACTTGTGGTCTCGCGTATTAGGGATGATGTCGAGTATGTGGGGAATGGCAACATTATTAGGCCCTGCTTTAGGAGGGATTTTTGCTGAGTATGATATTTGGCGAGGGGCTTTTTGGTGCCTAGTATTGGTTGGGATCCCTTATTTGTGGCTAACACTAAAAGTATTACCAGCCAAAAATCCGAATGAGAGTTGCCCACAACAACCCATCCCCTTACAAGCATTATTGCTTCTTTCTACTGCAGTACTGGCTATTTCCATCGGTAGTTTGAGCCAAGACAAACTTATTCCTATTGGTGGCATGTTTCTAGCAATACTCTTATGTGTAAGGCTAGCAGTTATTGAACGCCGAGGTATTAATACGTTATTTCCCAGTGGAACATTCCATTTATCGGCTCAATTAGCCCCCATTTATCTCACCATGGCATTATTAGGTTTAAGTGTACAAACCGAAGTATTCGTCCCTTATTTTCTGCAAATGTTACATGATATTGCTCCGTTGATATCTGGTTACCTAGCCGCTTTAGTGGGAGCAGGATGGTCAAGTGCTGCAATTATTTCTTCATCGCTTAAACCGACTGTCACAACTAAAGTTATTCGTTTTACACCGTTAATCACCTTGGGCAGCCTAGTCATCCTGACTCTATTTATGACAAAAACAATTTATATCGCATCCGCTCAAATTTGGGTAATTTGCTCAATGTTATTTATAACAGGGGCTAGTATTGGTGCCGCATGGCCGCATTTATTAGCTAGAGTACTACAAGTTTCTTCTGGTTCTGAGTCTCAAAAAGCCTCCTCAGCAATCACCACATTACAACTATTTTCAACTGCTTTTGGCGCTTCTTTAGCAGGAATGATAGCAAACCTTGCTGGTCTTTCTTCTCCGGGAGGCATTGAAGGCACACAGTCTGCGGCAATATGGTTATTTGTAATATTTTCATTTGTACCATTATTTGCATTCATCACGGCAAATATTGTGGCGAATCGGATCACGGAACCTCACCTTTAAAAATTTAAACTGCATAAATAAGGGATATCCCTTATTTATGCTCAAATAATTACAGATTAATATTTTTCAAATAATGCTTGGATTTGCTGAGGATTTTTAGTTTCCGTTAGCGCTAATTGTAATAAAACGCGTGCTTTTTGTGGATTTAAACGTTCTGATGCCACAAAACCGTATAAATTGTCATCAACTTCAGCATTGCGCGTTGTATACCCTGTAGGTACACGGCTTGAACGAACGACAACAATTCCCTCTTTCGCTGCATTAGCTAAAGCATCGAAAACTGTTTTATACATGTTGCCATTACCAACCCCTGCACTGACAATGCCTTCAACCCCCTCTTCTCGTAATGCTTTAATGGGTGCAGCTGATGCATTGGAATAATTATAAATAATATCGACTTTAGGCAGTTTATCTAATTTGCTCACATCAAAAGTGGCTTTGCTGGTTCGTAGTATTGCAGGTTTATAAAATGTCACTTTGCCATCATGAATAAAACCTTGTGCCCCAGCGTTAACTGCGTCAAAGGCTTGCACTTCAGTTGTACTCATTTTAACCACATCACGCCCTTGAACGACTTTGTCATTCATCACCATCAGCACGCCTCGCTCCCCCGCAGATTGATCTGTGGCCAGTACAACTGCGTTGTAAAGATTTAACGGGCCATCAGCCCCAAGTGCCGTTGATGGTCTCATCGCACCAACGAGTACAATAGGTTTCTGGCAAGATATCGTGAGATCAAGAAAAAAAGCCGTTTCCTCAAGTGTGTCAGTACCATGAGTGATCACAAAACCATCTGTTTTATCGCACTCTTGGTTAATTTTTTTTGCTAACGTTAACCAAACTTGGTCATTCATATCTTGGGAACCGATATTAACTACTTGTTCACCACTAAGGTTAGCTAGCTTTTTCATCTCTGGAACTGCATTAATCAGCGCATCGATCCCCACTTTTCCTGCTTGATAGCTCGATGATGTTGACGAATCCCCCCCACCAGCAATGGTTCCCCCTGTGGCTAACACTGTGATATTGGGTAGTGCAAATGCCGCTCCTGTGCATAGTGAAAGAGAGATAGCTGTTGCCAGTAATACTTTGTTGTTAAGTTTCATCATATAACTCCCATTTATATAAACTACAGTTATTATGTGGAATTAGAACAGTATTTCCGTGATGACGCTTATTATTTTAGATGAAATTGCTGACAATCAGATAATTTTGCGTGAGATATAATACAAAAATCCGTATCATAGTTGCTTATTCCTCCCTCAAACTAAATAAGTCATAGACCTATGAGCCAAACATTTATTCCTGGCAAAGATGCCGCCCTTGAAGTCTCCATCGATGCATTTCAAACTAAATTGAAAAAGCTAGGATTCGATATTGAAGAAGCCTCATGGCTGAACCCTGTACCCAATGTTTGGTCAGTGCATATCCGTGACAAAGAGTGTCCTCTTTGCTTTACCAACGGTAAGGGAGCTAGTAAAAAAGCGGCTTTGGCTTCAGCGCTTGGTGAATATTTTGAGCGTTTATCAACTAACTACTTCTTTGCTGATTTCTATTTAGGTAAATCGATCGCTGAAGGTGATTTCGTCCACTATCCAAATGAAAAATGGTTCCCTTTAACTGAAGATGACGCATTACCTGAAGGTATTTTGGACTCACGTTTACGTAAATTTTATGATCCAGACAATGCGTTAGCAGGTAGCCAATTAATTGATTTGCAATCAGGTAATGAAGAACGAGGCATTTGTGCACTACCTTTTACTCGTCAGTCTGATAATCAAACTGTCTATATTCCGATGAATATCATTGGCAATTTATATGTTTCTAACGGAATGTCCGCAGGTAACACGCCAAATGAAGCCCGAGTTCAAGGTCTATCTGAAGTTTTCGAACGATTTGTTAAAAATCGTATTATTGCAGAAAGTATCAGTTTACCGGCGATCCCAGCTGAAGTGATGGCACGTTACCCATCAGTTGTTGAAGCGGTCGAGACATTAGAAAATGAAGGTTTCCCAATTTTCTGCTATGACGCATCACTTGGTGGTCAATTCCCTGTCATTTGTGTGGTTTTATTTAATCCTCAGAATGGTACCTGCTTTGCTTCTTTTGGTGCTCACCCTGATTTTGGTGTTGCATTAGAGCGTACAGTCACTGAATTGCTGCAAGGCCGTGGATTAAAAGATCTGGATGTGTTCAATGCCCCAACTTTTGATGACGAAGAAGTGGCTGAACATACTAACTTAGAAACGCACTTTATCGATTCAAGTGGCCTTATCAGTTGGGATCTATTTAAAGATGATGCCGATTATGAATTTGCTGATTGGAGCTTCAAAGGCACTACCCAAGAAGAGTTTTCCACATTAATGGCTATCTTCAAGCAATTAGATGCGGAAGTTTATATTGCTGATTACAACCATCTCGGTGTGTATGCATGCCGTATATTAGTACCAGGTATGTCAGATATTTACCCTGTTGAGGATCTGCATATTGCAAACAATGCGATGGGAGCACATCTACGTGAAACTATCATCAATCTTCCTGACAGCCAATGGGAAAAACAAGATTACCTTGCTTTGATTGAGCAACTCGATGACGAAGGTCTTGATGATTTCACGCGTGTGCGTGAGTTACTCGGCCTCGCAGTCGGTAAAGATAACGGTTGGAGCAACCTACGTATTGGTGAATTGAAATCAATGCTAGCACTTGCTGGTGGTGATCTTGACCAAGCACTTGCTTGGGTTGAATGGACACAAGACTTTAATAGTTCAGTGTTTACGGCTGAACGTGCTAATTATTATCGTTGCTTACAAACATTGCTGTTATTAAGCCAAGAAGAACAGCGTGACATATCACAATACTACACTGCATTTGTGCGTATGTATGGCCAAGCGGCCGTTGATGCCGCATCAGCTGCATTGGTAGGAGAAGCCAGTTTCTATGGTTTGTGGTCAATTGATGATGAGTTAAAAGCGTTGCCAGCTCACCAAGCCCTATTGGCTGCTTATGAAAAATTACAAAAAGCAAAACGTGAAAACGCTTAGTTTTTCGTATATTTAATCTTTTTTCGATAATGGCCTGTGGGCCATTATCTTTTCATAAATTAAATTAATTAAAAGTAAACGATATTTTTTAATATTTGGATAACAATTCATCCCATTTATTTACTTTCTTTTTGAGTTCAGCTCTACAATATAAAAATTTTTTATAAATTTTAAAATTTATTTAAACCAATAAAATCAAAAAGATAATCCTATTTTTTACGTTTTATTAACAAACAATAGCGGTAACTTGCAAGAGTTCATGATCCATATCAAATTTCTCAGTTATACCGTTTGTTACTATGATTGCGTGCTATAATTAATCAACTTTGTAAGAGAGTGTTAGTATGAAAGCTGACAACCCTTTTAATCTTTTGCCTCCTGCTGTAATGGCTCAAGTAGCGGATGACTCTGGTGTCTACAAAGCCAACAAACATCCCGCAATTACTTACTTGTCAGCATTCACTGCCGGTATCTTTATATCCATTGCATTTGTTTTTTATATTACTGCGACTACCGGTGCGCAAACAGCCCCATTTGGTTTTACTAAATTAATTGGTGGCGTGTGCTTCTCTCTTGGATTAATGCTTGTCGTCGTTTGTGGTGCAGATTTATTTACTTCCACGGTACTGACGATAGTCTCAAAAGCAACAGGCAGGATCACTTGGGGACAGATGTTCCTAAACTGGTTCAATGTTTATATTGGTAACTTGATTGGCGCACTGTTTTTTGTTGCCCTGATTTGGTTTGCCGGCCAATATACCGCAGCAAATGGGCAATGGGGTCTAAATGTACTGCAAACCGCAGACCACAAATTACACCATACCTTTATTGAAGGCGTTTGCTTGGGTATTTTAGCTAACTTAATGGTTTGTTTAGCTGTTTGGATGAGTTATTCAGGTCGTAGCCTTGCCGATAAACTATTGGTACTCGTGCTCCCTGTCGCCATGTTCGTTGCTAGCGGTTTTGAGCATAGCATCGCTAACATGTTTATGATCCCGTTAGGTATTATGATCAAAGAATTTGCACCTATCGAGTATTGGGCTCAAATTGGCGTCTCTCCAGAGCAATTTTCTCAACTGACCGTTAGCAATTTTATTACAGACAACCTGATCCCCGTCACTATCGGTAATATCATTGGCGGAGCACTGTTAGTTGGTCTGATTTATTGGTTCATGCATTTACGTAGTGGTCAAAAACATTAATAGCCACTAATACACACGAAAAGATTTATTAAGATCCTTAAAAGATCCATTGTTAAAAGGTAAAAGTATCATGTCAGAATTAAATGAAAAATTCGCTTTAGCATGGCAAGGTTTTAACCAAGGTAACTGGCAGGATAACGTCGATGTACGTGACTTCATCCAGAAAAACTATACTCCATATGAAGGTGATGAATCTTTCTTAGCAGGCTCTACTCCAGCAACTGATAAGTTGTGGGAAAAAGTCATGGAAGGTATCAAAATTGAAAACCGTACTCATGCACCCGTTGATTTTGACACTGATGTTGCATCAACGATCATTTCCCATGATGCGGGCTATATCGCTAAAGATTTAGAGCAAATCGTTGGTCTGCAAACTGATGCACCTCTGAAACGTGGTCTTATCCCATTCGGTGGGATCAAAATGGTTGAAGGCTCATGCAAAGCTTACGATCGTACTTTAGATCCAAGCCTGAAAAAAATCTTTACAGAATACCGTAAAACTCACAACCAAGGTGTTTTCGATGTCTATACCCCAGACATCCTAAAATGCCGTAAATCAGGTATCTTAACCGGTCTGCCTGATGCCTATGGTCGTGGTCGTATCATCGGTGACTACCGTCGTGTTGCTCTGTACGGTATTGATTTCCTGATGAAAGACAAATTTAATCAATTCACCTCTCTGCAAGAAAAATTAGAGAAAGGTGACGATCTGCAAATGACCATCCAACTGCGCGAAGAAATTGCTGAACAGCATCGCGCACTTGGTCAAATCAAAGAGATGGCTGCAAAATATGGCTATGACATCTCTGGCCCTGCAACCAATGCCCAAGAAGCCGTTCAATGGACTTACTTCGGTTACTTAGCTGCCGTTAAATCACAAAACGGTGCAGCAATGTCATTCGGTCGTGTTTCAACCTTCTTAGACGTTTATATCCAACGTGATCTTGAAGCAGGCAAACTGACTGAACAAGAAGCGCAAGAGCTGATTGACCACTTGGTGATGAAACTGCGTATGGTACGTTTCCTACGTACTCCTGAATATGATGAGTTGTTCTCTGGTGACCCAATTTGGGCGACAGAATCACTCGCAGGTATGGGTCTTGATGGTCGTACATTGGTGACCAAAAACACCTTCCGTTTCCTGAACACACTCTATACCATGGGCCCTTCACCAGAGCCTAATATGACTATCCTGTGGTCAGAAAAACTGCCTCTAAGCTTCAAAAAATTTGCAGCTAAAGTGTCAATCGATACTTCATCAGTTCAGTATGAAAACGATGATTTGATGCGCCCTGACTTTAACAACGATGACTACGCTATCGCATGTTGCGTGAGCCCAATGATTGTTGGTAAACAAATGCAGTTCTTCGGTGCTCGTGCTAACTTAGCGAAAACTATGCTGTATACCATCAACGGTGGTATCGATGAAAAACTGAAAATGCAAGTTGGTCCTAAACATGCACCAATCATGGATGAAGTTCTTGACTTCGATACTGTGATGGATCGTATGGATCACTTCATGGATTGGTTAGCGACTCAATATGTCACCGCACTGAATATTATTCACTATATGCATGACAAATATAGCTATGAAGCTGCATTGATGGCTCTGCATGACCGTGATGTGTATCGTACAATGGCATGTGGTATCGCGGGTCTGTCAGTTGCAGCTGACTCACTGTCTGCTATCAAATACGCAAAAGTTAAACCAATTCGTGATGAAGACGGCATTGCTGTTGACTTTGAAATCGAAGGTGAATATCCACAATTTGGTAACAACGACTCTCGTGTTGATGATATTGCTTGCGACCTAGTTGAACGTTTCATGAAGAAAATTCAGAAACTGCACACTTACCGTAACGCAGTACCAACTCAGTCTATCTTAACCATCACCTCTAACGTTGTGTATGGTAAGAAAACAGGTAACACCCCAGATGGTCGTCGTGCTGGCGCGCCATTCGGACCAGGTGCTAACCCAATGCACGGTCGTGACCAAAAAGGTGCGGTTGCTTCACTGACTTCAGTTGCTAAACTGCCATTTACTTACGCGAAAGATGGTATTTCTTATACCTTCTCCATCGTACCAAATGCATTAGGTAAAGATGATGATGTACGTAAAGCGAACTTAGCGGGTCTAATGGATGGTTATTTCCACCATGAAGCCTCTATCGAAGGTGGCCAACACCTGAACGTTAACGTCATGAACCGTGAAATGCTGTTAGATGCAATGGAAAACCCAGAGAAATATCCACAGCTCACTATCCGTGTTTCAGGCTATGCAGTACGCTTTAACTCATTGACTAAAGAGCAACAGCAAGACGTTATTACTCGTACTTTCACCAGTTCAATGTAATAATTAGATTAGTAAATCAATTAAAATAACTAAAAAGCCCCACCTCATGGGGCTTTTTTAGAATTAAACCTGAATACTTTAAGCCATTCTTCTAAACTAAAAACAAGTAAAGTTATCCCATGAGTCTACGTGAGTATTGATTCGGATAGTTGAATATAACCAGCCTTCTGCGGTTTGAAGTATGACGGATATTTTTGGAGTTCCTGCTATGTCGACAACTACAACAACCATCCCAACTCTTGATATTTCAACAACCTCACCACCAGCGACGCTTGGTCGTATCCACTCGTTTGAATCATGTGGAACCGTCGATGGACCGGGGATCCGTTTTATCGTCTTCTTTCAAGGCTGTCTAATGCGTTGTATGTATTGCCATAACCGCGATACATGGGATACCCATACAGGCCAAATCGTTACCGTTGATGAATTAATGAAAGAAGCGGTGACCTATCGCCATTTTATGAATGCAACAGGTGGTGGCGTCACCGCATCTGGCGGAGAAGCTATTCTACAAGCTGAATTTGTTCGCGACTGGTTCCGAGCTTGTAAAGCACAAAATATCCATACTTGCCTCGATACGAATGGCTTTGTTCGCCGCTATGATCCGGTTATCGATGAGCTAATGGAAGTCACTGATTTAGTCATGCTCGACTTAAAACAACTCAATGATGAAATCCACCAAACATTAGTCGGTGTGTCTAACCATCGTACACTTGAGTTCGCCCGCTACCTTGCTAAACGCAATCAAAAAACATGGGTTCGTTATGTTGTCGTTCCGGGTTGGAGCGATGATGATCACTCTGTGCATTTACTTGGTGAATTTACCAAAGACATGAAAAATATCGAAAAAATTGAGCTACTCCCATACCATGAATTAGGCAAACACAAATGGGAAACTATGGGTGAAGAGTACAAGTTAGATGGTGTTAAACCACCATCAAAAGAGGTGATGGAACGCGTTAAAAACATCCTTGAGAGCTATGGTCACAAAGTCCTCTATTAGTTAAGTATTACGGCTCTATTAAGGTATAGAGCCGTGATTTTCCATAACAAGTCATTCCTTTATCTGACCTTCCTACTTCTCATCGTACAAATCAATCCAGATAATATATTTTATCTATTCAAAAATAATAGTTATTTCCTTCTTTTCAATATCCTATTCTCAAAAGATAACCTAATTTATTTTTGTCTGACAAGAAGATACATACAATAAAGCAGTTACCAGAATAGTCTGCTTTGAATGATATGAATTTATTTGCATAATAAATTGTTATCTATATTTTGATTTTTTGTTTTTTTAACTAAACTAGTTTCAATAATAATATATTGCTAATTCTCTATAAATTACGGGTTAATACTAGATCATGAATAGTGAAAATTTCGATTCACAAAATGCACCGGTTCCTTCTCAAAACCAACCGAATCAAGTTGATACTTCAATTTTTCTTACTGAGCCGCGTGCTGTAGATGCTGGCGAAGGGATTAATTGGATCAGCCAAGCTTGGGCAATGGTGAAAGAAAAATTAGGTATGTGGGTTCTTATCAACATTATTTTCTTTGCCGTTATACTGGTTGTATCGATGATCCCATTTATCAACTTTTTCGTTTCATTTATCACCCCAATTTTAATTGGTGGCATTATTGCGATTAGTGAAAAACAACGCAAAACAGGTGAAGTTGAAATCGGATTATTATTTGCTGGGTTCCAACAAAAATTCGGCGCTCTATTTGCTGTAGGTGCGATTAATTTCGGTATTTCATTAATCGGTGGCATTATTGCTATTATGATTGGTGGCACAGCATTACTTAGCATCATGTTAGAAATGAGTCAAGGTGGCCAAGTTTCTCCTGAAACAATTATGGCTCTAAGTGGTTCATTCTTCTATATTTTTGTTATTATGGCAGTTGCTGGTTTAGTTGGCGCTGCAATGACTTGGTTTGCTCCTGCATTAATCATGAATCATGATTTTAAAGTAGGTGCAGCTATCTCTGCGAGCCTAAAAGCGGTTAGCAAAAACATTCTGCCGGGTATCCTATTCTTTGTTGTCTTGGCAATTATTATGTTCATTTCCGCAATTCCATTAGGGCTAGGTCTGTTAATCACATTCCCTATTATGTATGTCGGTTACTACACTAGCTATCGCAGTCTGTTCTTTGCTCAAACACATAGCAATAACCAAGCATCACAACAAAATTCAATTATTAGCTAATTGAGTTTTAATATATAAAAAAATCGCCACTTTTTAGTGGCGATTTTATTTGTAATTAATCCAATATGAATTAATTAACCAATATACTCTAGCCCTTTCATATACGGACGTAATACTTCTGGCACTTCAATACGGCCATCTGCTAACTGGTAATTTTCCAGTACCGCAACTAAAGTACGACCTACAGCAAGGCCTGAACCATTCAAAGTGTGAACCAGCTGAGTTTTCTTATCACCTTTGCTACGGAAGCGAGCTTGCATACGGCGAGCTTGGAAATCCCACATGTTAGAACATGATGAAATCTCACGATAAGTATTTTGAGCCGGTAACCAGACTTCTAAGTCGTAGGTTTTACGAGATCCAAAACCTATATCACCTGTACATAAAATGACTTTACGATAAGGTAGCTTCAGTAATTGCAGCACTTTTTCCGCATGGCCAGTCAACTCTTCTAATGCTTCCATCGATTTTTCTGGATGAACGACTTGAACCAATTCAACTTTATCAAATTGGTGCATACGGATCAGACCACGCGTATCACGACCATAAGAACCAGCCTCTGAACGGAAGCATGGCGTATGTGCCGTCATTTTTAATGGTAGAACATCTTCATCTAAAATTTCGTCACGCACTAAGTTAGTCACTGGTACTTCTGCTGTTGGAATCAATGCATAAGTACTTTCAGCTTCTTCTTCCAGTGGCTTAGTATGGAATAGATCTTCCCCAAATTTTGGTAATTGGCCGGTACCATACAGGGTGTCATGATTAACCAAATAAGGAACATACAGCTCTTGGTAACCATGCTGCTCAGTATGTAAATCCAACATGAATTGTGCCAATGCACGGTGTAAACGAGCAATTTGCCCTTTCATCACCACAAAACGTGCACCAGTCAGTTTTACCGCAGCAGGGAAATCTAACCCACCCGCTAACTCACCAAGGCTGACGTGATCTTTAACTTCGAAGTCATATTGACGAGGCTCACCCCAACGAGCAACTTCGACGTTATCTGAATCATCTTTGCCATCAGGAACAGCATCATCAGGCATATTCGGGATACTTAGTGCAATATCACGGATTTCTTGTTGCAGCTTATCTAATGCGAGCTTAGCAGCATCCAATTTTTCGCCTAACAGGTTAACTTCCTGACGCAGAGGCTCAATATCCTCACCACGTGCCTTAGCGGCACCAATGGTTTTCGATCGCGAGTTACGGTCTGCTTGCAGGGATTCAGTTTCAACTTGTAAAACTTTGCGGCGTTCTTCTAATTCACGCAGCTTTTCCACATCAAGGGTAAAACCCCTGCGAGCCAGTTTTTCAGCAACCGCGTCTAGCTCCGTACGCAGTAAATTGGGATCGAGCATGCTTATCCTGTGATTATTGTTAGTAAATATCCAAATGAGATACAACGCACTCCGGCGTTATTCTCTTCACACCATTTCAAACCGTTTATACTCGTCATACTTCATGTCGTTGACTAGGCTCATTCGCGCCAGTTACATACTTATGTATGCGCCTAGCGGCTCATTTAGCTGTCACCTAACTGTACCTCGAATTATTTAGAGTATAGTATTTCAGCGGCTTAAAATTTATAAAAAAATATTGCTTTATAACCTTACCGCATTGCCCACATTAGCGATAGCGTTTTGTTGAGCTATTTTGATCCTGCTGCGCTAACCAGTTTAATTTTTCGGCTATTTTGCCTTCTAAACCACGATTTGTTGGGTGGTAATACTGAGTTTGCTGCATTTCAGGAGGGAAATACACTTCACCCGCAGCGTAGGCATTGTCTTCATCATGTGCATAGCGATACCCTTTGCCTGCACCCAACTCTTTCATCAGTTTAGTTGGGGCATTACGCAAATGAGCCGGTACATCATAATCAGGCTGCATCTGTGCATCTGATAATGCAGCTTTATAGGCGGTATAAACTGCATTACTTTTAGGTGCGCAAGCTAAATAAACAATTGCTTGAGCAATCGCTCTTTCACCTTCAGCAGGACCCACTCGAGTAAAACAATCCCATGCTGAAATAGCCACTTGCATCGCTCGTGGATCTGCATTGCCCACATCTTCAGAGGCAATCGCTAACAAGCGACGAGCAACATACAGAGGATCACCACCGGCGGTAATAATACGTGCATACCAATACAAAGCAGCGTCAGGTGCTGAGCCACGCACTGATTTATGTAGCGCCGAAATTAAATCGTAATAACGGTCGCCTTTGTTATCAAAACGCGCTGTTCGTTCACCACTCACCTCTTTTAACAATTCAGCAGTAAGCACCCGTTGACCGTGGCTATCACTTTCCGCCATATCAGCCATCATTTCGAGTAGATTAAGCGAGCGCCTAGCATCGCCATTAACCAATTCAGCGATAAGTTTACGAGTACTGTCAGGTAGGATGATATTTTGTCCACCAAGGCCACGCTGTGCATCACCCATTGCTTGTAATAGCACCTCTTCGATATCACTAACATCGAGAGATTTGAGTAGATACACTCGCGCACGTGACAATAGTGCAGAATTGAGTTCAAAAGAGGGGTTTTCTGTCGTAGCACCAATGAAAGTGATCGTACCATCCTCAATATGAGGCAAAAAAGCATCTTGCTGGCTTTTGTTAAAGCGATGAACTTCATCGACAAATAAAATAGTTCGACGACCTGCACTGCGGTTTTGGCGTGCTTTTTCGATGGATTCGCGTATCTCTTTAATACCGGAAGTGACCGCAGAGATACGTTCAATATCCGCTTGGGCGTAATGGCCAATAATTTCAGCCAATGTCGTCTTACCTGTCCCCGGAGGCCCCCACAAAATCATTGAGTGTAAATGGCCCGCTTTTATCGCACGCGGCAACGGTTTACCCTCAGCCAATAAATGTTTTTGGCCTATATACTGTTCAAGTACCTCTGGACGCATACGTGCGGCCAAAGGTTGAAATTCATTTTGTGAAAAATCGAGAGACAGGTTACCCACTATTTCCTCTTATTTACCACCTGAGCGTTGATCATCCAATGTCACGCCTTTCGGTACTGTAAAAGTAAATTTACTTTTATCGACGCTACCATTTTTCTGTTCTTTCAACTGATAGGCACTGGTTTGTCCATCTTGCTCAACAGCCGCAAATTTCTCAATGGTCCCTTCAGGGGAAACGGTAATTGAGAAACGTTTTAATGTGCCATTGGTCAGCTTAGGCTTCAAATCAAACGTATTACCCTGTTGAATGATTGAATACTGTTTCCAATCTAATGGATTGTTACGAGTAATTAATAAAAATGGCGTGTCTTGTGTCGCATCAGCTAAATTAGTCACCGTGACTTGTTCGACAAAAGGATTATAAAACCATAAGTTTTTACCATCTGAAACTAATACACTTTCATCAGGTGATGTCATATTCCAATTGAATAAATTAGGTCGCTGCAACCAAAGCTCACCAACGCCTTCCTGTATTAAATCACCTTCAGGGCTGGTCACTTTTTGCGAAAAGCTCGCGTGGAAACTATTGACCTTATTCAGTCGTTCCTGAAGATCTTGGCTGGCATCTGCGAGTACTGAGCCGATATGTAAACTCAAGGCTAAAGCGCCCAATAACATCATTTTTTTCATCGAACAAAGACCTTTTGTTGGTACCTAATTGATATTATGCCCTTGACTAGTAATCAGCTTGCCGCGGAGAAAGTACCTCTCGGTTACCATTATGCCCCGGCTCACTAACAATACCTTGTGCTTCCATTTGCTCAACAATACGTGCAGCACGGTTATAACCAATACGGAACTGGCGCTGAACGCCTGAAATTGACACGCGCTGTTTATCAACCACAAATTCTACCGCTTGGTCGAATAAGGGATCCAGTTCTTCATCAGCGCTATCATACCCGCCACCTTCACTTTCTTCACTGCATTTTGTAATGCTGTCGATATATTGCGGGCGACCGCGTGCTTTCCAATCATTTACCACCGCGTGAACTTCTTGGTCACGCACAAAGGCACCGTGCACACGCATAGGAATCGATGAGTTAGGTGGCAGATATAACATATCCCCCATACCTAATAATGATTCAGCGCCACCTTGGTCAAGAATGGTACGTGAGTCAATTTTACTTGAAACAGTAAATGCAATACGTGTTGGTATGTTCGCTTTAATTAAACCTGTAATGATATCAACCGATGGACGTTGAGTGGCTAATACTAAGTGGATCCCCGCCGCACGTGCTTTTTGTGCCAGTCGAGCGATCAGTTCTTCCACTTTTTTACCCGCTGTCATCATCAGATCCGCAAACTCATCCACCATGACCACAATATAGGGTTCTTTTTTCAGCATTGGATGTTCCATTTCCATACTGTCACTTGGTTTCCAGTGTGGATCCGGAATTGGACGCCCCATTTCTTCGGCTGCTTTAATTTTATCGTTGTAACCCGCAAGGTTACGTACACCCAACGCTGACATCAGTTTATAACGACGTTCCATTTCATTGACACACCAACGCAATGCATTAGCCGCGTCTTTCATATCCGTCACAACTTCAGTGAGCAAATGCGGGATCCCTTCATAAATTGAAAGCTCCAACATTTTCGGGTCGATCATGATAAAACGTACGTCTTCAGGTTTAGATTTATACAATATACTCAGGATCATCGCGTTGACCCCGACGGATTTACCTGACCCCGTTGTCCCTGCGACTAATAAGTGAGGCATTTTAGCCAAATCAGCAATAACCGGATCACCTTCAATATCTTTACCTAATACCATCGTCAATGGCGATGGATTGTGCCTAAATTGCTCGCAATCTAATACTTCTCTTAAATAAACGGTTTGACGTTTTTCATTAGGTAATTCAAGCCCTACATAAGGCTTGCCGGGGATCACCTCAACCACCCTTACTGCGGTGGTTGAAAGTGAACGCGCGAGATCGCGAGATAGCGTTGAAATACGAGCCGCTTTTACCCCTGGGGCTAAATCAAGCTCAAAGCGCGTGATAACTGGCCCCGGAGAGAAACCAACCACTTCAGCCTTAACACGATAATCATTTAAACGAGCCTCAATTAACCGAGCCGTTTGCTCTAATTTGAACATATCGACAGGTTCTTCTTGTGCAGGAGGACTAGTCAATAGATCGAGCGATGGCATCGGGGTCGTTGGCTTAGGCAACGGTTGGTCGTTACGCACTAAGAATGGGTGGAATAAGCTATCCTGTTGCGGCTGTTGCGGCTGTTGCGGCTGTTGCGGCTGTTGCGGCTGTTGCGGCTGTTGCGGCGCAAAAGTGTGACCTTGACTAGCTGAAGTATCCAGTGCAGACGTCACATTTCTATTAAAATCTTCTTCTTGAGGATGGCTTGGTGGATTAGATACCGCCGTTGCACTAAATGATGGCATAAATAAAGGATCTGCGGGCTCATCATTAACCAAATCATCAACAGGTGAAAAGCTATCTAAAACAGAGATATGTTCACTAAAATCAAACTTAGGCTCAACGCGATAATCAGCTTCTTCGTTCTCATCATGTGCAGAAAAGTCATGTGCAACATGTTTAAACTGATGAGTTTGCGGTTCTACCTGCTCAGTCGGTGATGCAGCAGAAGGCCAACGATGCTCAATTTCTGGTTGTGTATAGCTAGGGATCACAGGATCAATGGTTTCAGATTGTGGCTGAACCTGCGCACTAAAGGAAGATGTAGGCTCAACGAGCTCATTATGTATATCTTCCTCTGCTCCATCTTCCTCTACCCCATAACGTTCGCGCTGTTGTTGCAAGAACTGCTCCCTAAGCATATTTTCTTGCTCAGCATCATCCTGTTGTTGTTGGCGAGTTTTGTCATCAGTCGCAGACCATTGCTGATAAACTTGTTCACGTTGTTCTGCTTCTTCTTTACGACGCTGTAGTTCCGCATCGCGCTGAGATGGAATACGGATCCCATACAACTCTCTACGCGTTGGTAAACGCACAGGATTTGGCCGAGGTAATTCAGGCTCAAGGTTTTGTTTCACCTGTGCATGGCGTTCGAGTGCAGCAACTGAGATACCTGCGGCAGCTAATGCTGCTGGATTCGCTAACCTATCAGCTACCGATTGACCACTTGCTTGTACCACTGCATCGCTAACAGATGAAGTTGGCATTGAAGGCGTTGCAGTTTCACTACCTTGGCTATTTATTGATGCCGATGGCTGGTGGCTCGGGGTCTCCCAATGCGTTGTTTGGTCTCGACTATCATTGACTGGGTGACGAACATTTTCGTTTACCCTCTCATTTGCAGTTGGCTGATGAGTATAAGTCTCAGTTTGGGCTTGAGCTACCGGTTGCTCAGGCTCAACATTTTTAAATTGATAATCTCTGTCATATAAAACAGGCTGATAGTCATCAGGCACTTCAAAATGATAAGCCTCTTGCTGCTCAATAGCAGAGAACGAAGGTAGTTCCTCTTCTGGCTCTGCGGTGCTTGCTGGTGTTGCAGATGCTGTTGGTGTGACAATTTCAACGGGGGCAGTTTCTGTCGGAAGTTCTTCAGTCTCTATTTGTTGTGACGATGCTAACTCACTAATTGTGGGTGCTGAAAAGAGCACATCATCATCAGCCTGCATGTCATCCAGCGCTTGACGTTCAGCTTCTTGAGCTCGCTGTAAGGCATCTTCAGCCTCTTCGACTTCATAATCGTCATTATCGTCGCCGCGTGCGCGATTGGTCACTAATGTTAATGGGATTAATACCGCAGCCCCAATTTTTTCGGCAATGGTGAGCCATGACCATCCCGTAAATAGTGTGAAACTGATCGCCCATAAAAATAGCAACGCCAGCGTAGCCCCTAATGAATTAAACCATGGCATGATTGCATTACTGAAGACACTGCCTATCACCCCTCCTGAAGAGAAGTTTGGTAAATCATCAAAGTTCAGTGCGGCAAGCCCACATGAGGATAAAATCAGCGCTAAACCACCAATCAACCGTAATGAAAGCGAAAAGAAATCGATATAACGACGTTGGCTCTCATAATGGTAAATTGTCCAACAGCCTAATAGCAATAAAATAGGGATAGCAAAAGCTAATATTCCAAATGCAGAAAAGAGGATATCTGCACTCCATGAACCAACACTTCCCCCTAAATTTTTGACTGGCGCATTCCATGTGGTTTGTGACCAGCTAGGATCAGAAGGGCTAAAGCTGACCAATGCCACCATTAAGAAAATGGCACTTAAGCAAATAGCAAGCAAAATGACCTCAAGTAGCCGTCTTCCGCTACTGAGTTTTTTAAACCGAATGTGTTTGTCTTCTGTATATTCTTGGCTCATTACTGTTTCTTTACTTTCTGACCGATGGTGTCACCAATATCGAGATGAATTAACAAAAACTCGCAATTTCGCAATGATGATTAGCGGAATAGTCAAAGTCATTCTAACACCAATCACCTTGTTATGCGTGACTTGTTGCCTCTATGGCAAACTAAACGACTGTAGACACTGTAAGATGCAGTATTTCATCTTACAGTAGAGGATTCAATTTCTATTTAACGTTAAAAATCTTAATTATTTATACCTTTAATATCAATATATTGAAATCAAAAGTTCAGCTTATTTGAGATGTTTTCAGAAAAAGTCATCGCGATTTGCCACTGTCTTGTAGAAACTTAGTTAGAGAAAATCACTGTCGATATCGGGTTTGCCCCTAAAACGGAACAACGCTGAGTAAACTCAGCGTTGAAACTGCAGTGCGACAACAAAAAATAATGTTGTGCAGAATGAGACTATCGAAGGCTGTTAGCGTGTTTTAATAACCAGACGGTTACTTTGCTTAACTTCTTCCATAACTACATATGTACGAGTATCGTTTACACCCGGCAGACGCAGTAGAGTCTCTCCAAGTAATTAACGGTAAGCGGACATATCTGGCACACGCGTTTTCAACAGATAATCGAAATCACCAGAAACAAGGTGACACTCTTGAATTTCTTCCAGTTTTTGAACCGCAGTATTGAACTGTTCAAATACGTCTGGCGCACCGCGGTTTAAGGTAATTTCAACGAAAACCAATAGTGATGCATCTAAGTAGTGAGGGTTCAGTAATGCGGTATAACCAGAAATAAACCCTTGTCTCTCCAGACGACGAACACGTTCCAAACATGGCGTTGGTGATAGACCAACACGTTTAGACAATTCTACGTTCGAAATACGTCCATCTTTCTGAAGTTCGTTAAGTATATTCCTATCAATACGGTCAAGGTCTTTTCCTGGACGCTTTTTATTGTCAATCATCTCTTTATCTCTCTTTCTCTAATTGTTATTTTCCACACCTATAAAACAGCACCATCCTCGCTCATACTTTATTTATTTAGGTATTCGTGTTCAGGAGCAAATTTTATGCGCAATGCTGAAATCGGCGTGAACAGAAAACCTGTCCACAATGATTACCTGTTTGTTAAGTTATAAGTGTTGTAAAGTTAACTTTCCGGCAAGAACAAAAATGCACCGTTTACATTGGCCTGCTAGATAATTAACTCTTACATAGATGTTTTCGCAAATGCACAGCCGATTGTCAAAGCAAATGAATAAAAATCAGTACAAGATTTCGCTTTTTTTTCTATTCAAACGTTTCGCCGGCAGGTTTCAAGAATATTCCTAAAAATTATGCCATGTGATGTGGACATGCTTGCCACAGTAAATTTTCACTTTAATGACTATCGTCTATCGCAAAAATAGGCTAATCACAATCGAGTTAGCCGTTAAATCCCTTTTTTTAACTAGCCAATTCTCCTACAATCCCATTATTGCTATTTTTTGGATTAAAAACGAGGTATTCATGAGCACAGCCACACATCGCAAGTTAATCATTTTGGGTTCAGGGCCAGCAGGATACACAGCGGCGGTTTATGCTGCACGTGCAAATTTGAGTCCAGCGCTGATTACTGGGGTGGAAAAAGGTGGTCAGTTAACAACAACCACTGAAGTTGAAAACTGGCCGGGGGATCCTGAAGGTCTTACAGGGCCGAGCTTGATGGATCGTATGTATGAGCATGCGACTAAATTCCAAACTGAAATCATTTCAGATCATATCAATAAAGTGGATCTTAAACAGCGCCCTTTCCGTTTGTTTGGCGATGAAACTGAATATACTTGTGATGCTTTAATTATCGCAACAGGTGCATCTGCACGTTATATTGGTTTACCATCAGAAGAAGCGTTTAAAGGACGTGGCGTTTCTGCTTGTGCAACTTGTGATGGCTTTTTCTATCGTAACCAAAAAGTCGCAGTGGTTGGCGGTGGTAATACCGCAGTTGAAGAAGCACTGTATCTGTCGAATATCGCATCAGAAGTTCATTTAATTCACCGCCGTGATAGTTTCCGCGCCGAAAAAATCCTCGTTGATCGTTTAATGGATAAAGTGAAAAACGGTAATATTGTCCTGCATACTGATCGTACCCTTGATGAAGTGCTAGGCGATGATATGGGCGTTACTGGTGTACGTTTGCGTAGCACCAAAACAGATGAAACTGAAGAGCTGCAAGTGATGGGGGCGTTTATTGCTATTGGCCACAGCCCAAATACAGGCATCTTTGAAGGTCAGCTAAATCTGGAAAATGGTTACATTACTGTGCAGTCAGGAACTCATGGCAATGCGACACAAACTTCGGTTTCAGGCGTATTCGCAGCAGGCGATGTTATGGATCATATTTATCGTCAAGCAATTACCTCTGCGGGTACAGGCTGTATGGCTGCACTGGACGCAGAACGCTACCTTGATGGCTTAAGTGATACTAAATAGCTCTATCGCTATTTAATTCAGTCAGGTATCAAACATAATACGTTTATCCGCAGTCTGAAGGCACCGTCATCCACGGTGCCTTTTTCTTTTCCTAATTATTCCACTTTTTCAGAGTAACTTTATAGGCTTTATTATTGCACCCGCTATAATTTTGGGATTATCACAATTCAATTTTGAAAGGACCCCACATGGGACAGCAAGAGCCTATCAGCCGTTATGCCTATATTGTTGTTGCTCTATTTGCCATTTTACAATCCGTAATTATTTTGTACTCTACCGATTACACTGTTAGGCAAGAAAGCGGCCTTAGTGGTCAATTTATTTATCTGCCATTATTGCTCGCTGTATTTGTTCCTTCCGCTATTAGTTATCTCATTACCAATGCTAAATCAGCGATTTTCTATCTTAATATCTTAATTATTATTTTACTGACAATCTGGATTAGTCTTTGGCACGCAAGACACAGTGAGTCCAGTACTGATGCGAGCCCCTTTATTGCCTTTACGACTTTGATTGTCCTATTGTTTTTTTTATTACCTTGGATGCAAATGCGTCAGCTCGAAAAAACATGGAAAATTGATTATGCATGTTTAATGGGCTTTTACATCAAAAACACCCTACTCGGTATCTTTGCTTCAGCCATTGGGGGCTTACTCGTTACCTTAATTTTACTGGCCAATTTTTTATTCAAAATTGTTAATTTGTCATCACTGAGTCAGCTACTCAGTAATGATTTAACATTATGGGCTGGGTTTACGCTTGGCTTTAACATTGGTCTGATTTTTTTACGTTCTACCTTTGAGCTTCAATTTGGTAAATTTATTAGTTATATCGCTCGTTTTTTCCTGATCATTTTACATATTATCGCGATTGTCTTTGTGATTGGATTTATATTTTCCTATTTCACAGGAATGAATGCCACCGGCCTTGGTTCTGCGGCTATGCTATGGTTTTTGATCCTGAATATCATTTTAATTAACTTAGTGTATGGTAATGGAACACAGCCATACCAATTCTCTGCATGGTTAAATCCATTTGTGCTGTTTAGCGTTCTGCTACTTAATTTTTTCTCTCTACTGTCGATTTACGGCATTCTTATTCGCGTTAACCAATACAGCTGGAGTATAGAGCGACTCTATGCATTCACAATTGCACTATTTTTAGCCATTATTATCTTTGCTTACAGTATTGCCGTACTACGTAAAAGAACGCATTGGATATTTTCACTCGGCACCATAAACAAATTTGGTTTACTGGGGTTAATTGGCACAATACTTGTGATCAATAGCCCTATCGCTGATTTTAAACGCATCACTTTAAACAGTATTTTATCCGGTATCGACAATGGCAAAATCAAAGTTGATTCGATGCTAGCCTATGATTTAGATGAGCTAGGTCCTAATGGTCAGCAAGCACTTAAAAAACTCAAATCAAATCCTGAATACAAAAAATTACTTGAGCACAGTTCCTATGGTGATGAGCCTAAAAAATCACTCGAAGACGTTTTGGTTCTAGCTAAAAATAGTGCAGAGCTACCGAAGAGTTGGTGGGATATGGAAGACAAAGAGCATGAATATTACTGTATCTCTCTTTATCACTCATACAACTGTCTGGGTTTTATGGCTGATGCTAACCAAGACGGGCAAGATGATGTGGTTATGTGCTACGCATCAGAGGACAGTGGTAGCTTTGATTGCATTATCTGGCAAGAAAAGCATGACACGTGGTCCATTGTCGATAGACAAGCTAATCACTATCAATCAGTAGAAGAACGCGATCAAGCTTGGCAAAAATTATTAGATGGGCAATTTAATTTAAAACCTAAAGAGTGGCGACAAATTATTCCACAATAAATATTGCGTTTTCAGGTGACCTTATTATTAATTAAGGTCACCTGTTTTACTAAAATATAAAATAATCTATATGGGTTATTATTTAAATAATATTCAAGAAATTTGATATTTCTAAATAAGATGAAATCATACTAAAAAATAATCTATCCTTTTGCAGAAATGCATTTCACCTATCTCACAACCATATTTTTACCTTTAAAAAACAATTCACTAACAACTCACTGTACTAATTTAATAACAGACTTTTATTATGTAACAAATGAGAAAGAAGCTGCTATACTCGTCGTGCTCGTTGATCTTCAAGTTGCCGTACGTTTAGCGCGCGGTACATTCTCAATAAAACTACACCTGCACACTAATCATTATGGATAAAACAAGACAGACTGAATTGGTACGTTGGTTGAAGCAGCATAGTACGTCAGCAAAACGCTGGTTACGCATTTCTATGCTATTAGGCGTTGTGAGTGGCTTACTGATAATCGCGCAAGCTTGGTTCTTAGCGGTCATACTACAAGCACTGATTATGGAACATATTCCCCGAGAACAGTTAGTAACATCGTTTATATTACTGTTAGTGGTGTTTGTGCTACGCGCTCTGGTGACCTTGATAAGAGAGCGAGTTGGTTTTCGCTGTGGTCAAGTGGTACGCCAAGAAGTACGTACACAGGTGTTAAATAAGCTACAAGACTTAGGCCCTGTCTGGGTAAAAGGAAAACCGGCGGGGAGCTGGGCAACCATTGTTCTAGAACAAATAGAAGATATGCAGGAGTACTACTCTCGCTACCTGCCCCAAATGTACCTTGCTGGTATCATTCCAATTATGATCTTAATTGCCATCTTCCCATTTAACTGGGCTGCGGCATTGATCTTATTTGCTACCGCCCCTCTTATCCCTATTTTTATGGCGTTAGTTGGGCTAGGCGCTGCTGACGCTAACCGTCGCAACTTTATCGCCTTAGGTCGCCTCAGCGGTAGCTTTTTAGATAGGCTACGTGGGTTAGATACCTTACGTCTATTCTTTCGGGAAAAAGCAGAAGTTGCCCAAATTCGTGAATCTACTGAAGACTTCCGTTCAAGAACTATGGAAGTCCTGCGTATGGCATTCCTTTCATCTGGGGTTTTAGAATTTTTCGCATCGATTTCAATTGCAATTGTTGCTGTCTATTTTGGTTTTTCCTACCTCGGTGAATTAAGCTTTGGTAGTTATGGTTTACCCGTAACCTTATTTGCTGGCTTCCTTGCCTTGATTTTATCCCCTGAATTTTTCCAGCCATTACGCGATTTAGGTACCTATTACCATGCCAAAGCACAAGCTGTTGGTGCCGCTGAAAGCTTAGTGACTTTGCTGGAAAGTGATAGCGAACAAAAAACGGAAATGGGCAACAAAACACCGCAAAATGCTCCTATCCGTATTCAAGCTGAGGGATTAGAGATTTTCTCTCACGATGGGCAGCGGTTGGTTGGCCCTCTAGATTTCACCATCGAACCTCAACAACGTATCGCACTCGTTGGTCAAAGTGGTGCAGGCAAAAGCACCTTACTGAATTTATTGTTAGGTTTTTTACCTTATCAAGGCTCGATTAAAATTAACGGTGATGAACTTAACCAGCTCTGTAGCGAAAAATGGCGTGAGCTAATTGGCTGGGTTGGTCAAAACCCACATTTACCAGAGCAAACACTGATTGAAAATATCAGTTTAGGTAAACCTGATGCAACTGAGGCCGAAATAGCACAAGTAATAAGAGATGCCTATGTTGCTGAATTTTTGCCTATGTTACCTGATGGCTTAAACACCCGTTTAGGTGACTATGCAGCGAGGCTGTCCGTAGGTCAGGCACAACGAGTGGCCGTTGCACGAACGCTATTAAAACCTTCGCGTATTCTGCTCTTAGATGAACCCGCAGCCAGTCTTGATGCTCATAGTGAGCAACGTGTTATGCATACTCTCAACCAGCTAGCCCAGCAACAAACCACAATCATGGTGACCCATTTACTTGAAGAAACCGTTAATTATGATCAAATTTGGGTCATGTCCAATGGGCAAATAATACAGCGTGGTCATTATGCAGAATTGAGTCAATGTGAAGGGCCATTTGCCCGTTTATTGGCTCACCGTAGTGAGGAGCTTTGATAATGCGAGTTCTATTACCTTTTTTAGCACTTTATCGCCGCCATTGGTTTTTGATCTTATTAGGTATGATCTTAGCCATTGTAACTTTGCTCGCAAGTATTGGTTTATTAACCTTATCAGGTTGGTTCCTTGCGGGTGCAGCAATCGCAGGCTTTCCGGGGCTGTATTATTTTAACTATATGCTACCGGCCGCTGGCGTACGTGGAGCTGCGATTTTCCGTACTGCTGGCCGCTATGCAGAACGCCTAGTCAGCCACGATGCCACATTTCGGGTACTGGCGCATTTACGCGTATTCGCCTTTAGTAAAATTCTTCCTCTGTCTCCCGGAGGGATTAGCCGGTTCCGCCAAGGAGAAATTCTTAATCGCCTTGTTGCCGATGTTGAGACGTTAGACCACCTATACTTACGCGTTTTATCGCCGATTTTTGCCGCATTTGTGGTTATTTTCGTGCTTATTTTTGGGCTAAGTTTTCTTGATCCTCGCTTAGCGTGGACACTTGGTTGTGTCATGCTGTTTCTCTTGTTTACTCTACCTTTTGTGTTTTACCGTGCAGGTAAGCCTATTGGTCAAGAATTAACCGCATTACGTGCTCACTACCGAACAGTACTGACATCCGCACTACAGGGCCAAGCAGAACTCACTTTATTTGGCGCCCTACCTCGCTTTCGTCAAACATTGTCAAATATTGAGAGCCAATGGCAAGTCCGCCAGCAACAGCAAGCAGATCTTACAGGCTTGTCTCAAGCGATCATTTTGTTTGCTTCAGGCTTCACGGCAACATTGCTTTTATGGATGGCGGCAGATCACGTCGGTGGTAATACCAACCCCGGCGCACTTATTGCTTTATTTGTTTTTTGTGCCTTAGCAGCCTTCGAAACACTGGGGCCTGTCGCCGTAGCATTCCAACATATGGGCCAAGTGATTGCTTCCGCAGAGCGTGTTTCGCAGCTGATCGACGCTAAACCTGAAGTGACCTTTGCAGCCGAAGGGCTTTCGCTAACTCAGTTAGATAGCCTCGTTGTGGACAATATTTCGTTTACCTACCCTGAACAGCCATTCGCTGTGTTAAATCATGTTTCTCTTACACTACAACAAGGCCAACACCTTGCATTGTTAGGAAAAACGGGCTGCGGTAAATCAACCTTATTACAGTTACTCACCCGTGCATGGGATGTTAACAGTGGCTCAATAAAGCTTAATGGGCACAATATCAGCGACTACAGCGAGCAAGCGCTGCGTTCTATCATGTCTGTTGTACCTCAACGGGTGCACGTGTTTAGTGATACATTGCGCAATAATCTGTTGCTTGCAAATGATAAAGCGACAGATAAACAACTTCATGAAGTGTTAGAACAAGTTGGTCTTGGTAATCTACTGGAAAATGAACAAAAGCTAAATGCTTGGATGGGTGAAGGCGGTAGACAGCTCTCCGGTGGAGAACAGCGCCGTTTAGGGATTGCCAGAGCCTTATTGCATGATGCGCCATTAATTTTAATGGATGAACCAACTGAAGGGCTTGATGCACAAACTGAACAACAGATCCTCACATTACTGAAAGAGAAATGTGCGGATAAAACCTTAGTTGTGATCACTCATCGCATGCAAGGCCTAGAAAATATGGATATGATTTGTGTAATGGATAACGGTGAAATTGTTGAGCAAGGCTCACATCAAGCTCTTTTAGAGGCAAAAGGCCGCTATTTCCAATTTCGCCAACGTCACTTGCAACAACAGGCTGTTTGAGGTTCATCATGTACCAACTTGATGATGATTCTATCTTGTTCCCGCCTGTCCATGAGGCAATGCGGGAGCCTAATGGCTTATTAGCTATTGGTGGTGATTTATCGCCTGAACGTCTTAAGGCAGCCTATTACGATGGTATTTTCCCATGGTTTAACCCTGGTGAAATGCCGTTATGGTGGTCACCTGATCCACGAGCCGTTTTAATGGTCGGAGAATTACACATCAGCCGTACCATGAAAAAAATATTGAAAAAGCAAAAATATCGCGTCACCATTAACCACGCGTTCAATGATGTGATAGAAGCTTGCTCAATACGCCAAGAAGGGACATGGATTTTACCTGAAGTACGCGCGGGATATCAGGGTCTACACCAACAAGGTATCGCACATTCTGTAGAAGCTTG
Organism: Providencia sp. PROV236; assembly: GCF_033676985.1. Classification (NCBI taxonomy): domain Bacteria; kingdom Pseudomonadati; phylum Pseudomonadota; class Gammaproteobacteria; order Enterobacterales; family Morganellaceae; genus Providencia; species Providencia sp. PROV236. Next base: position 3,210,082 of record NZ_CP096297.1, read on the forward strand.
GTATGGTGAAGAGCTGGTTGGCGGCCTATATGGCGTGAACATGGGGCTCCTATTTTGTGGGGAATCTATGTTCAGTAGAATGGATGATGCATCTAAAGTTGCTTTTATTACATTCTATTTTCATTTTTTGCGCTATAATGGGCAGCTTTTTGATTGTCAGGTACTTAACCACCACACCGCCTCATTAGGCGCAAAAGAAATATCCCGTCGGGATTTTTTACATATTCTTTATCGGTGGCGTAACAAAGCGATTGATCCCGCCTGCTGGTTACCGCAATCGATTGAAATATCACCACTATTCACGTGATGAATTTTGGTTTTTAGTTATTTTATGCACTTACTACTCAAGAAAAATCGCTTTAAAATGCGACATTTCTTTACTTAGTGAGGGTTTTTGGGCATTATCTTGCCCGTTAAAAATCATGGTTATTAGACTTAGAGGATTAGATGGCCAAAGAAGATAATATTGAAATGCAGGGCACTGTATTGGATACCCTGCCAAACACAATGTTCCGTGTTGAACTGGAAAACGGTCACGTGGTGACTGCTCATATTTCTGGCAAAATGCGTAAAAACTATATCCGCATCCTAACAGGCGACAAGGTAACTGTAGAGTTAACCCCATACGACCTGAGCAAAGGCCGTATCATTTTCCGTAGCCGCTGATCCTATCACTTCAGGCAGGGCCTGATACAGCCACAGGTGGTGTGCACGCACAACACACCTGTGGTCTATATTCGGCATATATCAAGTTGCAGCGGCAGCGCTTTCGTTAAGGTAGAGTGACTACGTTGACTCACGCCAGTCACTTAGTTTTCTTTGCTTCTAGCGTTCCACTCGCTTGTCGCCTAGCTGCACCTCGAATTGTTTAGAATACCGCATCCTCCGGAGAGGCCTTGTGTACGCTACTGAAGTTATACGTCAGTGTATTACTTTTTTCATCAAGCCCGATACTGACCGAACCACCATTCGTTAACGAACCAAATAGCAATTCATTTGCGAGTGGTTTTTTCAAGTTATCTTGGATCACACGAGCCATAGGTCGGGCTCCCATCGCTTTATCATAACCTTTTTCACATAACCAACGGCGTGCTGCTTGGCTCACTTCAATTGAAACACCTTTTTCATCTAATTGAGCTTGTAATTCAACGATAAACTTATCGACGACTTGCGTGATGATCTCGATTGATAACGAATTGAACCAAATAATGCCATCCAGGCGGTTACGAAACTCTGGTGAGAACGTTTTCTTAATTTCAGACATCGCATCAGTGCTATTATCTTGTTCGGCAAAACCAATCGAGCGGCGCTGTGTTTCTTGCACCCCTGCGTTGGTTGTCATCACCAAGATCACATTACGAAAATCCGCTTTACGGCCATTATTATCTGTCAGTGTGCCGTGATCCATCACTTGCAATAAGATATTAAATACGTCTGGATGTGCTTTCTCGATTTCATCAAGCAGTACAACAGAGTGCGGATGCTTAATCACCGCATCCGTTAATAAACCACCTTGATCAAAGCCAACATAGCCTGGAGGTGCACCAATTAAGCGACTTACCGTATGTCGCTCCATATATTCAGACATATCAAAGCGCAATAACTTAATATCAAGAGCTTTCGATAACTGAACGGTAACCTCTGTTTTACCAACCCCTGTTGGACCTGCAAACAAGAACGAACCTACTGGCTTATGCTCTTGCCCTAAACCTGCTCGACTCATTTTAATCGCTTCAGTTAATGCAGCAATGGCATTATCTTGCCCAAATACCAACATTTTCAGGCGAGAATCAAGCGTTTTCAGACGATCTTTGTCGCTAGAAGAGACCGTTTTTTCTGGGATCCTTGCAATACGTGCAACCACTGACTCAATTTCAGGAACCCCGATCGTTTTCTTACGTTTGCTAGGAGCAATTAGACGCGTTCTAGCACCAGCTTCATCAATCACATCGATCGCTTTATCAGGTAAGTGCCTATCTGTAATATATTTAACCGATAAATCTACCGCAGCCTGAATGGCTTTAGCGGTATAACGTACATCATGATGAGACTCATATTTCGGTTTCAAACCATTAATAATACGAACTGTTTCTTCTGCGGTAGGCTCCACAATATCAATTTTTTGGAAGCGACGAGCAAGTGCTCTGTCTTTTTCAAAAATATTACTAAATTCTTGATAAGTGGTTGAACCAATAACTCGAATACGCCCACCAGATAATAATGGTTTAATCAAATTCGCCGCATCAACTTGCCCACCGGAAGCCGCGCCAGCACCGATAATAGTATGAATTTCATCAATAAACAGGATACTTTTGCTGTCTTTTTCCAGCATTTTTAGCAGTGATTTAAAACGTTTTTCAAAATCACCGCGATATTTTGTTCCTGCCAGTAATGAGCCAATATCTAATGAATAGAGCGTACAACCTTTCATCACTTCAGGGACATCATCTTGCTCAATACGCCATGCTAGTCCTTCTGCAATAGCGGTTTTACCTACCCCTGACTCACCCACTAATAATGGATTATTTTTACGGCGACGGCATAAAACTTGAATGGTTCTTTCTAACTCAGCTTGACGCCCAACTAATGGATCAATCTTCCCTTGTTTAGCCAGTTGATTAAGGTTGGTCGTAAAATTATCCATATGATCATCAGAGACAGGCTGCTCTTCATTATTAGCCTGATTGCTAGATGCATCTTGCTCTGGAGATGAGCTATCCTCACCTTTAATCGTGCCGTGGGAGATAAAATTCACCACATCTAAGCGGCTGACATCATGTTTACGCAATAAATAAGCAGCTTGTGATTCTTGCTCACTAAATATCGCAATCAGCACGTTCGCCCCGTTCACTTCGCTACGACCCGATGATTGCACATGGAATACCGCGCGCTGCAAAACACGTTGAAAGCTCAACGTCGGTTGAGTATCACGATTATCATTTTCTGGTAATAAGGGCGTGGTTTGCGCAATAAAGTGCTCAAGCTCTTGTCGAAGGACAACAAGATCAACTTTACAAGCATCTAGTGCTTCACGAGCAGACGTATTACTTAATAACGCCAGCAATAGGTGCTCCACGGTCATAAATTCATGTCGATTGTCTTTCGCTTTTGCAAATGCGACGTTTAGACTAAGCTCCAGTTCTTGATTGAGCATAAGCACCTCCCAAAATTGATATTAAGCCAATTACACTTTTTCTATCGTGCAAAGCAGAGGATATTCATGTTCGCGTGCGTAGGTATTCACCTGTGCTGCTTTTGTTTCTGCAACCTCTGCTGTAAAAATACCGCAAACCCCTTTCCCCTGAAAATGGACATCTAACATTATCTGTGTAGCGCGTTCTTCATCAAAAGAAAAGTATTTTTGTAACACTTCAACAACAAAATCCATTGGAGTGTAATCATCATTATTTAATAGAACCTTATACATTGAGGGAGGCTGTAAAACTTGCTCCACTTCATCTTTAAAAATGATGTCTGTTTTAAATGTACCAAAAAAATCGCTCATTACTTGTCGTGCTCAGAGTTAAAGTTCAATTAAGCATAGTCTTTATTATCAATGATTTCTATTAATCACGATAACACTAAAACACGGTAAGAATCATTTATTCTATCAATTGTTGATTCACCATATTGACAGTGTAACACGCAATTTAAAATAACCCATATGCCCAATATTTTGTGATCAACTTCAAAAGTTACAAAAGAGAGAGCGTTAGCCATATCAAATTTTTATCACTTCACTGTAAATCCGTAAACTGACCTCTTGACGAACTAAGTCAATTCACTACAGTATGATTTGCAGACAGTCAACATGAGTAATTATACTTAGTCGATGCGTAGCAATTACGCATTTATGTCAAACACAACTTGTAAATACGAAGGACGATGTATGGAGACAGGTACAGTTAAATGGTTCAACAATGCCAAAGGCTTTGGTTTCATCTGCCCTGAAAATGGGGGAGAGGATATCTTTGCTCATTACTCCTGTATACAAATGGATGGCTACAGGACGCTTAAGGCTGGTCAGAGAGTTAATTTTAGTATTAATATTGGCCCTAAAGGGAACCATGCCAATCTCATCATTCCGATTGAAAGCAGTACGGTAAATAATACAAGTGCAGAGATAGCATCTCAAGAATAACTCAGTTTAATAGAGCACAGCTAATTGCTTTTCAATTTAATAATCATACATTTGTATGACTTGGGCGACTAGCTGTGACTATTTTTAATTTAATGATGACACTTCAAATGAAGGTAATTGTCGTTGGGAGTTGTTATTAAAGTACAGTGACTACGTTCACTCGTTTATCACTTAACTGTACTTCAAATAACTTACCGTCAAATTGTTAAAGTCCATGAGTTTGCAAGAAAGAGATATCGCCATAAAGTGATTTAAGCAAGGCGAATTGCTCCTCATCATAGAATTGACAATCACCATTCCCAAACTCTTTTGCCACTTCAATCATAAATTTCACGGATGCAGCAATATCGACTTCATGGCTTGCCCCTGTTGAGCAGCCAGGTACCACTGTTTGAGCGCAAATTGCGACACCAACAACTGGCACTTGAGTTGATACAGACGGCTGCATGATGCTATTGATGTGGTGTAATCCATTCCCATAAGGCGTAATATCTTGTACCGCCAGTGGAAAAGTCACCGCATATTGTCCACTGCTCCATTCCATTAAACGAATTAAGTCTTCTGAAACAGGCAGAATGTAGCCCTCTTTGACCGTTGGTGATAACGCGTAGCCTTTATGATTAATTAGTCGATTACCTTTTGTTGTATCAACCGACAAAATAGCATCTGCTTCAGGGATTGCTTCATACTTATTCATGGTCTCGTCGTTAAGCGGCGAATCCATAAAATCAACTGGCGAGTGAGGACGTGTCGGTGCTGTTGGGCAAATGTGGGTCGTAATAACCACATCTCCTAGCAAGATATCCCCTTTTTCTCTCATATTCGCAAGTTTCAATGCTGTTGCAATTGCTGCAATCGCACCATCTGCATCTGACACAAGACCTATCCGAGAGGGTCTTGCACCAATGCCGCCTAAACGGCCAATAATACCCAATGTCGGCGCATTTTTGCCTTGTCGTTTCCCTTGGGAACCTGGAATGACAATGCGAACAAAATCACTTTGGCCTTTCTCATCTTGTACAGTGGTTGAAGATACTTCAATTGCGGTGAAATTCTTAAACAAGGCAACGATATCATCCCCACTAACAGCGGCGCTGTCGATCAATTCGTAAGCGCACAGGGTCTGTTTTAAACTCATATTTTTCCCTTGGTTTTACTACTTTCAGAACAATACCAGCCATCACCCTAATAAAAGAGTGATGACAGATATTGAACTGACTATTTTCCTGGTGAAGGCGCCTAGACCTGCCATATTTCAAGATACAAAGCTATTTATTAAGGTACGGTGACTATGCTTAACTAACCGAGTTACATAGTTTATCTATGCACCTACGACAATTTCGCTTGTCGCCTACCTGCATCTCGAATTATTTAAAGTCTATTTGCATACTACAAATATTTATATTTGATAATTTTTTATGACTCGATACGGCTTATAATTCGGTACTGCGTTTCAGCCAATAAGGATCCCCCACCATACTGCCAAGGTAGGATGCTTTATGACATATTTTAGAAGCTAACTGCTCTAATAATTCAGGTGTAATTTGTGACGCTGGCAAACTCAAACACAATGCATACAATGTGCCTTGTGAAGGGTCATAAACGGTGCTCGAAACAGAAGCAACCCCCGCCACAGATTCATTAATTGAATAAGCCCAACCTCGTTCTTCAATTTGATTTAACTCTTGACGTAACTTATCTTGTTTATCTTGAGGCTCTTGGCAAATAATCATTTCACGCTCACTCAATGAGTTGCGCGCTAATAATGCTTTTCCTGTTGAGGTACCCGCTATAGGTAATTTAGTACCCGGTTGAGTGATCACTTGAAGTAAACTATTGCCAATACGTGCATGGACCACTCTAACTTTGTCTTTATCCCTTAAAGAAACATAGGTGGTAAATCCTGTTTCTTTGGTTAATTGATCAAGTGATTCAAGTGCCATATCTATGAGTGGATTCATTCCTCTAGCACGATGAGCCAATTCCATAATAATTAAACCTGGGCGATATACAGGCGCATCACTTTTCTTTTCGAGTAAGCCGTACTCTGCCATTTGCTTTAATAAACGTGAGGCCGAGCTTTTAGGCATACCTAACTCATTGACTAAAGTCGTTACCGTCAGTTCATCGCCTGAACGAAGAAATAAACGATAGACATCTACAACGCTTGAGAGAATACTCATGGTTCACCCATAGACTGAGGAGCTTGTACTAATTGCTGATAGCTATGTGGTTTTCGGTCTCTCAAATAAGGTATGTTCAAGCGAGTATGTGCTTGAACCTGAAAGTCTACTTCGCCTATCAATAGCTGTTCGCTATCGTAGCCTGCCTCATGCAGCACTTGTCCCCGAGGGCCAAGTACTTTACTCCCACCAAACAGGTGTAGGTCGCCTTCGTTCCCCCAGCGATTAACCGCAAGAAGATGACAACCATTTTCTAACGCACGGCAAGCGGTATTAATATCCCACATGTCTCTATCCTGAATACACCATGCTGAAGGAGCAATCAGTATTTCTGCTCCCTGCAAGGTCAAAATACGTGCAACTTCAGGGAATCCCATGTCATAGCAAATCATGACACCAATTTTGCCAATGGGAGTATCAAATACAGGGTAGCTATTTCCGCTATTAAACCACTGTTTTTCAATACCAAATGCATGAACTTTACGGAAGACTCCACTAATTTCATGGCAACCGGGAGTCCAAACGCCCACTGAATTGTAAACTTCCCCGAGGTATGTTCCCCGCTCAGCAAAACCACTCACTATGGTGAGATCTAATTTTGTCGCAAGAGAACTCAATAATTGATAGGTTTCGCTACCTACGCTGTCGCTAAGATCCCAGAGTTTTGTGGACAACAGATCACCACGATAGCCGGTCGTCGCCAATTCAGGGAAACAAATTAGCTTAGCGCCTTGCTCTGCCGCCTGATGGCAAAAATCTGCCATCCGTTGTAAGTTTCCTGACTTGTCACCAAGCATTGAATTAAACTGCGCAAGCGCAACTTTCACACTGTTTTGGTTCATTGCCCTCACCCTTAATCTGAATGATTAACTTTACGGAATTGCACCGTATCGACGCCTTTAATTCGAGCTTGCCAACGCATCGCAATCCAATAAAGAACAGCGCTGACCAACAGTGAATTAAGTGCAGGCACACCAAAATCGGTATTAAAAGGACCTAACGCAGAGCTTAGCCACCCCACTACAACAGCAATTCCCCAAACAACTAATGTTATTGGATTAAACGCTTCGCACATTGAGGGGAGTTCACCTTTAGCTCTAGTGATATCTAACTCTTTACGGTCACGTTTCAATAAGTAGTAATCAACCACCATAATGCCAGCAACCGGTGGAATAGCGATGCCTAAATAGATTAGGAAACCGATAAAGTTATCTAAAATACCTAACATTGAAGCAATAGTACCCAAGATACCAATAATCCAAGTCAGATAACGACGATCAAACTTCTTATTAAATACAGCGTTAAGTAATGTGGAAAACCCTAATGATGATGAATAAAGGTTGATATCATTCATTTTGATGGTTGAAAAGATAACAATTGATGCGCCAATCAAACCTGTTAAAGTCATCATCAAATCAAATACTTGGTAAGTATGCAACGCAAGTGCCATCAATACAGAAATCATATTGACTAACAACTCACCAAAAAAAGTCCCGATAAGAGTCATCCAGAAAACCTCTTTTGGGCTTTTCATAAAACGACTAATATCGGGCGTTGTAACAGCGGAAATAATAAACCCACCTGCAACCATGGTAATCGCTGCGGGCATGGTCATAAGAGGCCCTGATGGTTCAGTACTACTAATAAGCGCACCAATATCCTGCCCTGAAAGCAAATTATAGGTGGCCCAAACTAATGCAAGTAAAAATAGCGGCGTTGAGATATTCGCAGTAATAGATAAAAATCGATATCCATATACTGTAATAACAGTCACCGCAATGCCTGTAATAAGCGACCAAGTCCCTGGTGTTAGCACATTCGTCGCTTTATACATTCCATCCGCAAAGAAACCGTTTTGTACGCCAAACCAGCCCATCAGTGAAATCGCGATTGCGCCACCAATTAAAGCAGAGCCCAACTTACCAAACCCAGACCACCGTGACAGTAGACTGATTGACATTCCTTCACGACACGCGGCCGCACCTAGTGCCCAGCTAACAACTTGTAAAATCACTGAACCTAGCATTGTGGCCCAAAACGCTTGCCAAAAAGTCAGCCCATAACCGAGAGCTGCACCTAACATCACCTGTGAAACACAGGCAAGTGAGCCAATTCGGATTATTAGTACTTCATAGAACGGCCGACGAGCACTGAAAGGTACTCGAGCCAGAGAATAATCTTCACCCGTTTTATTCGCCATTTAGTATTCCTGCTGTGTGGATCTTTGCTGTTGAGTTTATATTGGCTTTAATATTTTTTAAAGTTCCATTTTATGGAACTCGGTTTCATTTATTCTACAAGGCAAATGATATCCATGATCGATACCAAATCGCAAGTAGAATTTATATTTTCAGACATTTTTTTATGTCTAAATTATACTAGAACGAGAAAATTAGCTGTTGAAGAGTGAAATTTATATAAAAATAAGTGAGTTGGATTAATCAGCTAATGATTAGTGATACTTCACAAAATGGAAATTTTTTTATTAATATTCTGTTCTGAAGCGATTGGGAAGGTCTAAATTAACGGTACTATTACCATTATTTACCATGTCAATCATTGCATTACTAATAATATTAACATTTAACACAGGACAAACTATAAACCCTTCATTATAGCGTTAATCAAGGCCTATTTTTGTTGCATTTACTCTGAAACCACAATTTTTACCATAGAAATAATCCAATTAATTCAACATGAAATGAGTATATAGGTTATCAATTTGATCAGAATTTAGGGGTGAGGAGCTGTAATGAAATCACTCCTCGACAGAAATTTGTTAAGGAGTGATGTCAATTTATTATTCTCTTGCTAGCGCATCAATGGGGTTCAATCTCGCAGCGCTGCGAGCAGGTAAAAACCCAAAGATCACGCCAATTGCTGTTGAACAAATAAATGCACTAATCAATGCAATTGGCTGAAAAGCAAATGTCCAACCAGGCAGCGCCATTTGAGCTATCACACTGATACCATAAGACAGCGCAATTCCCATTAATCCACCAATCAGACAAACTAATATCGCTTCGATTAAAAATTGCTGCATAACATCGCTAGTGCGGGCACCAACTGCCATACGAATACCAATTTCGCGTGTCCTTTCCGTCACAGAGACTAACATGATATTCATCACACCAATTCCCCCTACAACCAATGAAATCACCGCCACTAGCGTCAAAAAAAGCTGCATAGTGCTCGTCGTTTTTTCTGCTGTTTTGACTAATGTATCGATGTTATAGGTAAAAATATCTTTCTTACCATGACGTAATGTTAATAAACGGGTAATTTGCTGTTCCGCAATTTTGGCATCCACTCCCTCTTTGACTCTCACAATAATGTTATCAAGATAAGGGCGGTTTAAAATTTTGCTGTTCACCGTCGTATCAGGTAACCAAACAGATAAAGAATTCGTTGAGCCAAAAATAGATTTCTGCTCAGCCAGTACCCCAATGACGGTTGCTGGCATATTGCCTATCAATAATGTTTCACCAACCACATTTTTTTGATGAGGGAAAAAACGCCGCTTCGTATTTGCATCAATTACCACGACTTGAGCCCGACGTTCGACCATATCTGGTGTGAAACTCATTCCTTCGGAGAAATTTTCTGCATATACCTTAAAATAGTCGCGTCCAACACCTAATAATTGCGCAGAAGCGTCTAAATTCCCGCGACGTAATCGTGTGGATTTAGAGAGTTGGCCTGAAACTGCCTCAACATAAGGTTGTTGGGCAAGCGCCTCCACATCCTCACTTTTTAATGATTGCCGATTTTGTGCGTCATCACTGCCAAAATCTTCACCGGGGTAAACAGAAATGGTATTTGTGCCGATAGCTTTAATATTGTTGAGCACCATTCCTTGCGCTGCATCACCAATAACCATGATCGAAACAACAGAAGCAATACCAATAATAATGCCTAACATGGTGAGTAACGTGCGCATTTTATTTACAACCATCGCCCGCCATGCCATTAATAAAGCTTCACTAAACCGCCCATAAACTTGGCCTAGCGAAATCCGTCGAGGGGTATTTTTTTGTATAGGCGTTGGTTTAATAGCTGCAACCGTACCTGAATCACTGAGTATTTCGCCGTCTTTGATTTCAATAATACGCTCCGCCTGTTGGGCAACTTTAGGGTCATGTGTCACGATAATCACGGTATGACCTTGAGCGCACAGGTCTTTAAGGATTTTCATCACTTCTTCACCCGAGTGGCTATCCAGTGCCCCCGTCGGCTCATCGGCAAGGATCACTTGCCCACCATTCATCAAAGCACGTGCGATACTCACCCGCTGTTGCTGACCACCTGATAGTTGACTTGGCCGATATTCAACACGTTCACCTAAGCCAAGTTGACTAAGTAGTTCAATTGCTCTTTGACGACGTTGTGCTTTACCAGCACCTGCGTAAACAGCAGGTACTTCCACATTTTGCTCAGCGGTTAAATGACTCAACAGATGATAACGTTGAAAAATAAAGCCAAAGTGTTCGCGACGTAATTCAGCAAGTTGATCATCATCCAGCTGTGAAATATTTTGTTGTGCAACAAAATACTCTCCCTCACTCGGCTTATCTAAACACCCAATGATGTTCATCAACGTGGATTTACCTGAACCGGATGCACCGATAATCGCCACCATTTCCCCTGCATTTATGGTAAGCGATACCTCTTTCAGAACGGTGATTTCGCTTTCACCCGCAGGATAACGTCGAGTAATACCTTTAAGCTCTAGTAAAGCGGACATATTAGCTCTCCGTAATACGACCGGTGACGACCTGCTCACCCTCTTTAAGCCCTTCAACCACTTCGACTTGAACGTCATTACGGCTATTTATCTTAACTTGGCGTTTTTCAACTTTTTCACCATTAAGTACCTCCACCTCATAAACTTGTGGAGAGACTTCATCCCCCAATGCAGACAGTGGTAAAAGAAGGACATTTTTATGCGATTCTAGATCAATCTTGATTTGTGCTGTCATTTGTAATTTCAGCAAATGCTGTGGGTTCGGTACTTCAAAGCTAGCATAGTAAAAAATGGCATCATTAATTTTTTCGGGAGTAGGCAATATATCTTTAAGAACGCCGGTAAACCGTTTATCAGGCGCACCTAAAACCGTGAATGATGCCGCTTGCCCTGGTTCTAAATAGATCACATCCGCCTCTGAAACCTCCGCTTTAACTAACATAGTATTCATATCAGCTAAGGTTAAAATCGTTGGCGCTTCCTGAGCTGCAATCACAGTTTGCCCCTGTAATGTTTTAATAAAGGTGACAATACCGTCCATCGGCGCTGTAATCTGTGTATACTTTAGATTGGTTTTCGCCGTATCTAATGTCGCTTGATTACGTTTAATTTGCGCTTGGTACGTTGCAACCCGCGCTTTTTTAACTTCCACATCTGTTTGCGCTTGATCCAACTCCTGTTTAGAAACAGCTTGTAATTTGGATAAGCTTAATTGGCGCTGGTAGGTCACTTCAGCCAGACGTAACTCTGATTTGGATAATGCCAAATTTGATTCTAATTCATGGATGGTTTCTTGGGCTTCAGTGACGTCGTTTTGTGCCTTCTGAGGATCAATCACTGCCAACAAATCACCTCTTTTAACTTTGTCACCTTCTTTCACATATAGAGTCTGCAATTGACCGCTAACTTGTGCCCCTACATCAACCTTACGTACTGCATCCAGTTTACCTGTCGCTTGTACTTGCTTGTCTAAGTCACCACGTGTTACAGCAACTGTTTGGTAAACCTCTTTTTTTTCACCACCGAAAAAAAACAACGCAGCACCAAGCGCCAGAAAAATAACCAGTATAGAGACTAGCCACTTTTTTCGTGAATGTGTTTTCATTTTGTACCTATATGATCAAAGAGAGAGGCTGCCCTCTCTCTAAAATATTGATATTCTAACAACTGGATATATCCTCTTAATAAGCTTTTCCTCTCGCTAACCACGCCACTCGTGAGAACATACTTTTTAACTGTGATGGTATAGAATCAGGCCCTAATTCCGCCGCTCGATTGACGGTGGCAATAGCAAGATCAGGTTTTGATGTTTTAGAAATCGCTTTAATAATCACTCTACGCGTCGAAACCTTTGCATTGTCAGGGATCCCTGCGATTTCATGATAAAGATGGCTAAAGCCTTCTCGATACAAAAAGTGCTCCATATCAGGTGCGGGCAAACGCGTTAAGCGGTCTCTTTCTGTATCATGCATTTTTTCTGCATAACTGAGTGCCGTTGCTGCATATTTTTTACCCGCTTCGTCGCCATCAACCAGCGTATGCCATTCTATCCCCATTTTGTTAGCGAACTTTAATAAAGGCTTAAGACCACTTTGAGCAAACTCAATGACTTTAATTCCTTCAGTCTCAAAGTAATAATTACATTGACGAGCTAACTCATTCATCAACCAAATCTCTGTTTCACCTTCAACCAGTAACCAACAACGAGCAAACAGCGCTGAGGGCCGATTAAAACGTATATGAAAAGAAATTTTGCGCACTTCTTCTGGCGATAAATCATTTTTGCCTAATCGATAAGCTGATACCTTTCCTGAGTCTCGAACTAAACGGCATAGATTTTCAATAGGAACCTGAGATAGCAATTCACCTGAGTTTGTGGTTGTGAGGCGTTGTAAAGAAAACAAATTCAATAGCCCCCATGCAATTGACAACATAATCGGGTGCAAACGTGTCTCAGGATCTTCAACGATCACTAATGGGCGAGCATATTTATCCAGTTGTATGTTACCTTTTGATTGTAACAAAGAAGAAAACATACCTAATATAATTAAACGGATATTACGTTCATTCGGTTTAGCGACAATGCGACTAATATTATCGAGTGCCTGCCAGCCTCTTCGCCGTGGTTCCTGCTTAATTGTAGAGCGATGTTCTTGAAATATATGAGTGCTTTGCCCCGCAAAATAATGGCTAAGCAATTGTTGCATCGCATCAATCCCTTCAACCAGTTCATCATCACTCAATCGCTGTGGGTTATTGATCAGTGCACGCGTCAAATCTTCCATACGTGAATTAAATACATCGCGGATCTCTTTGTCGCCAGCAACCAAGGTTTCAGGGTTTAAGGTATTAAGAAAACGTGCATCGCGCAGTCGAATAACGGGGTAAAGGCGGATAATTTCTTTAATATATTTCCCCACATTATCTAGCGATAACTTATTACCACCTGCATTCAAAAAGTTGCGATCCACGCTGATCGTGCCATCTTCTTTCATTTCGGCACTCACACGATAAAAAATATGCTTTAAATCGTCATCATTGTCGACCCAAACAGAAGTGAGGTTACGAAAACGATACGAGCGATGGCGACCGGGACGATCCTCACAAAATTTAAGCACGATTTGTAATGAGCGAAATCGAGAAGCATCATCCCCCATTGGATGATGAAAATCATGTTGATTAAATTGATAATTTTCTTGCTCAGGCGAAAGTAGAATAGTCAGTGCATCCAAAAGGCTCGACTTTCCCCATGAATTTTCTCCCACTAAAACCGTGTTCTTATTTAGCGCTAATGAGAGCCGGTTAATCCCTCTAAAACCGTATATTTCCACACGTTCCAGATACATACACCCTCTCCTTGCTATGATCTATTTTGAAAGCTTACCTTATTAACTGCTTACATGACTATAAGAGCGAACAAAAATTAAATATATTTACCTCAACATAGCCAACCATATTGAGCATCCATTCTTAGTGTTATAAAATAGTTAAACTTTATTTTTTAGTTTTTTTATCCTATTTTTTATCGATAGACAGCGAAAAAAACGACATCGTAATTAATGCGATTCAATAATTGATGTCAAACAATAATTGATATCAAAATAGTAACGAAAGAAATTATTCTAATAATTTATACTCCAAATCATTCGAGCTGTAGCTAGCGCACGACATTAGCGGTACTACAACTTGAAATGTAGTGAGTGTAATAACCCCTTGTTAATGGGATAAGTTAAAGGATGCAAAATGTATTCAGGATTACTCATTATTTTACTACCGTTAACGCTAGGTTATCTTATCTCCATCAAAAATAAAAAGATCCTAGATGTTGTACATCGCGCCTTAAACTCAATGGTGTATATCATTCTATTTTTAATGGGGATCACCCTCGCATTACTTGAAAACTTAAGTGCACATTTATTTTCAATTTTAATTTATGCATTAACATTCTTTGTATGCATATTTTCACTTAATCTTATTTCATTGTTGCTCTTGGATAAGTTCGATCCTTGGAAAATTCCAAAACATAAACAAGAAAAACCCCCTTCACGCATTAAAATGGTTCTCGAATCATTACAACTTTGTGGGGTGCTCCTTATTGGCTTCTTCGTGGGTTTGACTGGGTTTAAATTCCTTCATTATGCGGATAAAGGTAGCCAAATAGCCTTGATGTTGTTGCTATTGTTGGTTGGCATTCAGTTACGCAACAGCGGCATGAGCCTTAAGCAAATTTTAGTTAACCGACGAGGTACTACGATTGCATTAGTGATGGGAGCTAGCGCACTAGTTGGGGGAGCAATCGCCGCTTTCCTGTTAGGGATCCCCGTAAAAATGGGGTTAGCGCTTGCTTCGGGTTTTGGTTGGTACTCCTTAACCGGTATTGTATTAACCGATGCTTATGGGCCAGTGATGGGCAGTGCAGCATTTTTTAATGATCTCGCACGTGAATTAGCGGCCATTATGTTGATCCCTTTAATTATTAACCGTTATCGTTCTACGGCATTAGGGATTTGCGGATCTACCTCTATGGATTTCACGTTGCCTGTATTACAACGCAGTGGCGGCGTTTCCATCGTACCCGCGGCAATTGTTCATGGCTTCGTGCTTAGTTTAATCACACCAATTTTGATGGCCTTCTTTACGTAGTTATTCACAATCGCGATAAATCGATAATAAGTCTTAAAATGATGATATTTAACAGCGCTTTACATAAGTAGAATTTCAGTCACAATAGCGATAGGTGAGCGTAAAAACAGGAAATAGACATGAATGAACAACAGCGTATCTTAGTATTAGGTGCTAGCGGCTATATTGGACAAAACTTAATCCCTGAATTAATCAAGCAGGGTCATCAAGTGACCGCAGCAGCCAGACGGGTAGATTGGATGCTGTCACAAGGTTGGCAAGATACGCGGTGTATTTATGTTGACTTACAAGATCCAGAAACGCTAAAAGATACCATGGAAGACATTGATATTGTCTACTTCCTTGTTCATAGCATGGCCGATCAAGCAAACTTGATTGAGCGTGAACGTACAGCGGCTCGTCATGTTCAACAAGCTATCGACAATTCCAATGTTAAACATGTTATTTATCTAAGTTCACTTCAGCATGGCCACAGTTATTCACAACATCTGATTTCACGTCGATTAACAGGTGAGATTTTGCGTGAAAGCAAAGCCCCTGTTACGGAAATTCGTTCAGCAATCATTGTTGGTTCAGGTTCTGCTGCCTTTGAAATTATGCGTGACATGGTATACAACTTGGCTATCTTAACACCGCCACGTTGGGTTCGTTCAAAATCATCCCCTATTGCTCTGAGTAATATCCTGTTTTACCTGACTGAGCTCGCCAAGCTCCCTGTCACTGAAAGTCGCATTTTTGATGCGGGTGGCCCTGAATACATGAGCTACCAAGAGTTATTTAAACGTTTTATTAAAGTCAGTGGCAAGCGTCGATTACTGATACCAATTCCTATTCCAATCAGTATGATCTCAGTGCATTTTATCAGTTTGATCACCTCCGTTCCGCCGTCAATCGCCAAAGAGCTGATCCAAGGCTTACAGCATGACCTCCCTGCTGATGATAAAGCGCTGCGCGAATTGATCCCTCAAACCCTGATTTCATTCGATGATGCTGTTAAAACCACATTAGCTCAAGAAGCCGATGCCATTGATAATGCCGATTGGGGCTATGATCCTGAAGTAAGAAAGCGCTGGCGCCCAGGGTATGGCTTCTATCCGAAGCAAGCTGGTTTTACGTTAGGGACATCAGCAAGCACAGCATCTTTATGGCACACTGTTCAGCAAATTGGCGGTAAAGATGGTTATTTTTATGCGAATGCACTTTGGAAAACACGCGCTATCATGGATGACATGATGCTAAATAAGGTCAAATATGGCCGACCCAACCGCGAAGAATTACAACTCGGCGATGAGATTGATGGTTGGCGGGTCATTAATATCGAACCAAATAAACAACTTAGTTTATTATTTGGTATGAAGGCACCTGGATTAGGCCGCCTTACTTTTACCATCCATGATAGTGGTAGCCGACGTTCAATTGATGTGCGAGCGTGGTGGCATCCTGCTGGTTTCAGTGGTTTGCTTTATTGGTTCGCTATGATGCCTGCGCACTTATTTATTTTTAAAGGGATGGCGAGACGTATTAGCGAACTGGCTTTTGAACGAGATAAGCAACTCGCTAGCCAGACAAAGGCAGAACAATTACCTGCTGAATAGTCAGGTTTTATACTCTGGATCATTCAAGATACAGTAGGCGAAAAAACAAATTTTTATGCATCTATTATTGCATAAATATGCTTACGGGATTAATATCGGAGTCAGTTTAACAAGGTATTATTGGTAAGCATGAGCATTCAATTAAAAAATATAAACTGTTTCTATGGCTCCCATCAGGCACTTTTTGATATTAATCTAACCTGTCCTGCTGGTGAAACCATGGTATTACTTGGGCCTAGCGGAGCAGGAAAAAGTTCATTGCTTCGTGTACTGAATCTGCTAGAAATGCCACGTTCAGGATTACTTAACATTGCGGGTCAGCAATTTGATTTTGCCTCTACCCCAGATGCCAAGGCAATCCGAGCATTACGTCAAAACGTAGGAATGGTTTTTCAACAATACAATCTATGGCCACATTTAACGGTCATCGATAATTTGATTGAAGCACCATGTCGCGTCTTAAAATTGTCACGTCAAGAAGCAAAAGCAAAGGCGGAAAAGTTGTTAGAGCGTTTACGGCTAACTCAGTTTGCCACGCGTTTCCCTTTGCATTTATCGGGTGGTCAGCAACAGCGTGTCGCAATCGCTCGTGCATTAATGATGGAGCCACAAGTGCTACTGTTTGACGAGCCTACAGCCGCATTAGACCCTGAAATTACTGCACAAGTTGTTGATATTATTCGTGAACTATCCGCGACGGGTATTACACAAGTGATTGTAACCCACGAAGTAGAGATAGCTCGTAAAGCCGCTAGCCGTGTGGTGTACATGGAAAACGGTCATATCGTAGAACAAGGGGATGCTAGCCATTTCACAGCACCTCAAACTGAAGCATTTGCAAACTATCTGTCACACTAATAGATATAGGATTAAGCAATGAAAAAAATTATATTAGCTGCACTACTTGGCGCTGTAACCCTATCTGCATCTGCCGCGGAAAAAGAAACCATTCGTTTTGCAACAGAAGCAACTTATGCCCCATTTGAGATGTTTGATAAAAACAACCAAATCGTTGGTTTTGATGTCGATCTTGCAAATGCAATTTGTGCAAAAATGGATGCAACTTGCACATTCACTCATCAATCGTTCGATAGTTTGATCCCTAGTCTAAAATTCCGCCGCTTTGAAGCGTTGATGGCAGGTATTGATATTACGCCAGATCGTCAAAAACAAGTGGATTTTACTGATACTTATTATCCTAATTCAGCTGAATTTATTGCCATTAAAGAAAAAATCTCTTCAGTCGATCAGCTAAAAGATAAAAAAATTGGCGTGCAAAATGGGACTACTCACCAAAAATACATCATGGAACAGCACAAAGGTATGACAACCGTACCTTATGATAACTACCAATCAGCAATCTTAGATCTGCAAAATGGCCGTATCGACGCTGTTTTTGGTGATACCGCAGTTGCTGATGAGTGGTTAAAAGCGAAAGGCAACGAAAACCTAGCACCTGTTGGTGAGAAAGTGACTGACCCACAATACTTTGGCATCGGTTTAGGTATTGCTGTTCGTAAAGGCAATAAAGAGTTGTTAGATAAAATGAATAAAGCATTAGCTGAAGTTAAAGCTGATGGCACTTACGACGTTATCTACAAAAAATGGTTTGAACAATAATCGATATAGTTAATGAACAATTTTCTTTTTCTAACAAGTGCCGCCGGTTTAACCGTCGGCCTTGCTGTTTCTGCTCTAATATTGGGCCTGCTCCTCGCGATGCTATTTACCGCATGGGAATCCGTTCGTTTTAAACCCATCGCCTTCTTAGGTACTTGTTGGGTGACATTAATTCGCGGGTTGCCAGAACTGCTGGTTGTCTTATTTGTCTACTTTGGGACATTACAGCTGATCAATCTATTAGGCGATGGCATCGATATTAATTTAGGTTTTTGGCAAACCACCTTACAAATTGATCCCAGTATTTTCTTTGCAGAAAGTGGACAGTTTGATTTTACCCCATTTGCCTGTGGTGTAGTGGCATTAGCCCTGCTGTATGCATCGTATGCCTCACAAACATTACGCGGTGCATTGAAAGCCGTTCCTTATGGTCAATGGGAAGCCGGTTTCGCACTTGGTCTAACTAAACGAACGATTTTCTTTCGTTTTATTATGCCGCAAATGTGGCGCCATGCCCTACCCGGTTTAGGGAACCAATGGCTGGTACTATTAAAAGATACCGCACTGGTTTCTTTAATTAGCGTAAATGATTTGATGTTACAAACAAAAACCATTGTTAATCGTACTCATGAGCCTTTTACATGGTATGCCATCGTTGGGCTAATCTATCTTGCCATTACTTTATTAAGCCAAGTTATTCTGAAACGAATTGAATTGCGTACAACCCGTTTTGAGCGAGGTGGATCGCAATGATTGATTTGATTTTAAAGGTACTACCTGGTTTACCAACTAGCCTGTCTTTGACCTTTAGTGCATTGCTTGTCGCTTTTATATTAGCCATCTTGTTTACACTAATATTGTCACTCAAAACACCGGTTATTTCACAAGCGGTCAAAGTGTATATCACGTTGTTCACAGGCACCCCACTACTGGTTCAATTCTTCTTAATTTATAATGGACCAAGCCAGTTTAAATCTTTGCAGAATTACCCCATGCTGTGGGACTTTATCTCAACGCCTTGGGTGTGCGCGATGATCGCTCTAGCGCTTAATAGTGCTGCTTACTCAACGTTACTCTTCCATGGGGCAGTAAAAGCGATCCCTTCAGGACAATGGCAATCATGCCAAGCACTAGGGATGTCTAAAGCACAAACAATGCGAATTATTTTGCCTTACGCATTTAAGCGCTCTTTGTCATCTTACTCAAATGAAGTCGTATTAATTTTCAAAAGTACTTCGCTCGCCAGTACGATAACCATGATGGATATTATGGGTTACAGCAGCCAAGTCTTTGGCCAAACTTGGGATGTAATGGCGTTTGTTGCCGCAGGTATCATTTACCTTGTGGTCAACGCAATCTTAACCATTATTATGCGACTTATCGAACGCAAAGCACTGGCTTTTGAGCATAGAAATTAAATTTGAACCTGCATCATTTAAAAGGCTTGTATTAACAAGCCTGAGGTTGCTGACGAAGCGGGATAAAAACGTGGTTTTTCCCGCTCCGTGTTATCAGCCAAAAATCAATAAATTGATTTTCCTTGTTTATTTCAAAACCCCGAACGACTGTTGACAAACATGATATGTTTGTCAACAGTCTGCGGCTTGTATTAACAAGTCTTTTTATTATAGATCCAAACATATATCATTAAATAATTCATGTACATAAGTTACGTGAAATCTACAAGATGAAGAAGGATTCTGCTTTATAGTTAAGCCTATATATCTTTAACAAATAAGGTTTAATTATGCCAAACAAAAAAATAAACTACTCAATAAAATTTAATCAATATCAATTAATAGAATACTTTCATAAAACCCCCTCCAATGAATTTACAAAAAAAATTATTGGTATAGAAAATATTAATTATACCGATGGAGGGCTATGTTATGGGCTAACTGATCGATTCCTTGTTAATGTTTATAAGAACAAAGAAATTCATTTTATTCAAGAGATTATAAGTATATTAAACCTTGTTGCTCCCTCCTGTAGATTCTCTTACCCCGCTAGTTATCAGCAGAAAAAATTCATCTCTTATCATAATGCACATCTTAACCAATTATTTCATAAAATATTTAGGGCACAATTTAATCAAGATATTTCGATTGATATAAGGAATGCTATACATCAATTCAAATACCCTCCTATCAATAAAAATGAAGGTATCAATAACTATATCGATAGAATTATTGATGAAAATATCAAAAACCTCTCTAAATCAAAAAAAATATTAACACCTTACTTTCATGAAATAAAAATATTGATTAAAAAAGTCAACAGATACATTAAATCTAATATTAGCAATATATCTACAACAAAAAATTACCACGATAACTTTTCAATACTATCCGAAAAAATAAGTTCTCATTGTTTTAGCTCTAAAAAGAAATATTTATTAGTAAGCAAAATAGAACTTTTCTTTTATTTTATAGGACAATATTTTTCTCATGAAATAATCAGAAAAACTGAATTCAATAATAATTTGGAAGGTGTATCCTATGATAATAGTCCTATTAATCTTTATGTTTCAATGCCTAATAATGATATAGTTTCATTGGATACATTAAAAAAAATGATAGAGAAATACATTTTAAAAAATCAAGTATTTGCATGTGACCTATGTGATAAAAATCATGCTATGGCCATTACAGTAAAACCATTAACCAACTGTAATAAAACGACATTTGAACTTTTCGACCCCAATAAAGGTGTATTTATCACAAAAAATAAATCTGATTTTTTTGAGTTATTAAAGAAAATCATCAATAAGAAAAACAGTAATTTCTTAATAGATAAAGACGGCGTAAGAAAAATAGAAATAACAAGAAAATTTATTATTGATAAAAACCCCAAAAATAAAATTATCTGATTTGATCATTATTAAATAAAGTCACTTAGATTTAATTAGTGACTTTATTTTTACTAACCATCTCTCATTAGTAGAGTTAATACTTCATAATGAGCAGTATGCGGAAACATATCAAACAATTGTACCTTCACAACCTGATATCCCGCTAATCGCTCAATATCTTTCGCCATCGTTTGTGCATTACAGCTCGAATATAAAATATAGTCAGGCTGCATCGTTGAAAGATATTCACATAAACTTTCACCAATACCACGTCGTGGTGGATTGACTAACACTAACTGAGGGATATCGCCTTTATTGGTTGCAAACTTTGTAGAATCTAAAGCTTGGAACTCCACATTCTGTAGTCCCAGCTCGCTAGCCGACTGTGTCGCACTGGCAATCGCAGGAGCACTAATTTCAATCCCTGTCAGTTTAGTATGTGTCTCCGCACAATGTAGGCCAAACCCCCCAACGCCACAGAATAAATCCCATAGACTGGTAATATTTAAAGCCCTTACCCATTCTCGAGCCGTTTGATAAAGCTTTGCAGCTACTATCGGATTGGTTTGGAAAAAGCTCTTAGGCCGTATAAATAACGGAACTTGGTTAAATTCTTCACGCAACGTTTGCTGTGCAGTGAAAAAGATCTCTTGCTCACCCTCTAAAATAGCCATATGAACGGGTTGTATATTAGCGGTGACAACAACTAACTGTGGAAGTTGCTGTTGTAGCCAAGGCAACGCGTTTTTCAACTGTTCAACTTTCTTTTCTGAACGCAATACAAAGCGCAGCATAAATTGCCCTGTGTGCTGGCTTTGAGTCAATAACAAGTATTTTAATTCGCCGCGCTGACGTTCAATGTTATAGGGTGTTAAACCTGCGCGAGCAATAAACGGTTTCAATACATCAAATACAGCTAAAAAGCCCGATGTGTATAACGGACATTCAGTCAAACTAACTGGTTGGCCAGAAGAATTTATGATCCCGAATATAGGCTTCTCAACACTACCACTTACCACCATTTTGGCTTTGTTACGAAACCCTTGCTGTGGGCTAGCAACCGCAGGGTGAAACACTGAAGCAGATAACGAAGGCAATAACGCAGACAAATTTTCTTGTTTTAGTTGAAGTTGTTGTTCTACCGAAAACTCAAGCCACTGGCAAGAATGGCATTCTCCCACCTGATATTTTTCACAATACATAATTTAAAAACTAATGAATAATTATAGAAGGATTATCATCAACTTCAGGATCGGTCATTTCTTCCTCAAACTCATCTTGGTTTGAATAAAGTAAATTATTACTATAGATTTCAAACACTATTGAGGATATTTGTTCTTCAGCTTGCTGTAAAAAATGACTAAATTGGCGATAGGTCATCCCTGCTTCAAGTGAAAATGATTGGCTAACAATTAATTTAGGCAAATTTTCATTATTGATCTCAAGGAAAACTTTTGCAGTCAATGAACTCGCGTTAATTTGGCTAATGTTAGCAACTAAGGTGATGATCGCTGTCGGTTTTAGCTCTGCTAATGCAGAAAGGACTAACACATTATTGATGATGTCTAGTTTTGCATCAAAGATACCATCAATATTTTGCATATGAGGTAAATGCAGTGCAGCACAAGAATCACACTCGAAATAGGATGTTTTGAGTTGATCTAGCCATTCACGTAATTGTGAAATGTCAGGGTAACAAATAGTATCCATGGGTTATAACCTTCTTCAACTCAAAATGATAACCAGTAAAAATGAACCTGTTCTAACTAACACTTTTAAGATGAGTTAGAAAAGTGGGCAATTTTCACACATTGACTGTGAAAACACCAGTAAAACCATGTTCACTCCCCCTTTTCATCCTTTTTATCATTATCACTAGGTTTTTGCTTTCTACCCGGCCTAGCTGTTTTTTCATTGTCGATACCTAAAAAACTTAATCCATGGATCGCTCGCCAAACAATATTAATTGTGGCTGGGATCAAACAGCCAATACCAACCATCACAATCGCAATCAGAGCCCCTTTTTGCATCAAAGGTTCTGGTAGCTCTAGATAACTATTCATGGCTAAAAGCACCACAATCAACAGCGCAATACCAATCCCTTCTAAAATCAAAATAGGCTTCGGTAAGTCTGATAGTGAACGCATTTGCCGCTGAGGCTTGTTACTCATGGTATATCCTTTTATTCAACATTTACTCACGATACTTCAAATTGCAACCTTTTACAGTGAGCGATAGCGACCGCGTCTGTTCGCAGCAGCCCTGTACTCATGTATGTGCTTACTGTTTGCTCCGCAGGTCGCCTAGATGCACCTCGAATTATTTAGATCGGATAATCTTTTTTAAGATTATAAACCAGACCGATACCAACAAAAGGAAAAATCATCTTTTATTTCTGAGCCGTTATAGGCATAGTAGTGGGCATTGTGAATAAAATACGAGAATTTGTTATATAGGAGATACTATGTACACTGTAATTTTTGGTCGCCCTGGCTGCCCATACTGTGTTCGCGCTAAAGAACTCGCTGAAAAACTCAAAAATGAACGTGATGATTTCGACTATCGTTATGTAGATATCCACGCTGAAGGCTTAACCAAAGAAGATCTGTCAAAGACCGTTGGCAAAGAAGTCCAAACCGTTCCACAAATTTTCATTGATGAAAAACATATCGGTGGCTGTACTGATTTCGAAGCTTACGCGAAAGAGCACCTCGATCTGTATAAATAAGCAATACATCGCGGCTCATCTTTTCATGTTGAGCCGCTTAATTTGTTCAATTCGTGCTACTTCCTACCTAAAGTAAAAAATAATGCAACTTTTTTTTCCTACTTGCGAACTTTCTTATATAAGAGGGGTCTTAATTTATGCCACTGCTTTTCTTTGATGTCCCCATATTGAGGAGCCCGATAGCCAACTATATGTTTTATCGCTATCGGGTTTTTTGTTGCCTATACAAACTCAACTGAGTATCACTCACCTTGCAAAGTGATGACTAACCTACGCTCACCACCATAATTACGATGCTCACAAAGGTAAATTCCCTGCCAAGTCCCCAAATTTAATCGACCGTTTGTTATAGGAAGTACTAAACTCGCGCCTAAAATACTGCTTTTCAAATGTGCAGGCATGTCGTCACTCCCTTCATAATTGTGTTGGTAATAAAGTTCGTTCTCAGGGATCGCATGATTAAAAAAACTTTCAAAATCTTGCCTCACCGTATAGTCCGCATTTTCATTGATGGTAAGTGAGGCTGATGTGTGTTGAATAAATAGATTCAATAGCCCTATCTTGATCTGCTTGAGCTCAGGTAAGTGATGTAAGATTTCATCAGTAATCAAATGGAAGCCTCTTTCTTTTGCTGTTAACCTTATTTCTTTTTGGATCCACATAAGCACTCCTTAAAAAACCTAAATATTTTTGTTAATTATCTATTGAGTAAATCATTAACAAAAAGTAAATTCGCCCCTTTATACTCTAAATACTTCAGGGTGCAGCTAGACAGCCTAAAGTTCAGGCAGCAAGCACATACATGAGTACAGGGCTGCTGCGAACAGACGCGGTCACTATCACTCACTGTAAAACGTTGTAACTTGAAGTATAACGAGTATTTAGGACAAAGGGACTTTACCTGTTATGTGAGAAACTCTACTCTCTCGCTTTAAGTCTTAATTTTCACCCATTTTCCGAGGTACATTACCGTGCTGGAACAATTCAATCTGGATTTGTTTAACCTGATCAATGCAACCCCTGAGTCTGCAAGTGGCACCATTGCATTTGCCACAATCATAGCTAAACGCCTGATCTTACTCTTTCCACTATTTACTGTTGCCTGCTGGTTTTGGGGCGCAAAACCAGATATGGAGCGCCAAAGAGCATTTGTCTGTAAAACGGCTTATGCGTTAGTGATCGGCCTTGCTATTTCATGGCTAGTCGGTTTAATTGCACCTCATGATCGCCCTTTTGTGGTCGGTATTGGCACTAATTTCCTTGATCATAATGCAACTTCTTCTTTCCCAAGCAATCATGGCACCATCGTCTTCACCTTTGTATTTGCATTCTTGTTCTGGCTAAGAACTTGGGTTGGTTTGCTAATGTTAGTTCCCGCAATTGCTATTGCTTGGTCCCGTATTTATCTGGGTGTTCACTGGCCACTCGACATGGCTGGTGCATTTATTTTAGGTATGATTGCTTGCGGATTAAGCCAAATCCTTTGGGCAATTGTAGGTTATAAAATCCAAGCACCTTTGACTCGCTTATATCACCTCATATTCTCCTCCCTTATACGTAAAGGTTGGCTTCAAGCGTAATTATTCAATAATTCAGAGCTGGTGATTTTTAATCCAGCTCTGAACTTTGCGTTGAATCAACATTTTGTTTTATTTTTTTATTCGTAAAATGAACAAAAAAGAACTTTTTCCGAAAAATAAATAACAGTAAATTAACAAATTTTTTGTAACGTTTTTTAATTATTTTTTTCTTCGCGAAATAAGTATTAGTTTTTAGTTTAATGAACTTTATTATTCATTAATGTATTTCCAATAAAAAAACTAAAAAAATGATAACTAATCACCCGATGAATCACTGCCAAAAACGAAAAAATATAATTAAAAATCAACAACATAAAACAAACAATAAAACTATGCCCTGCATTTTTATTCAGTAATTCTTTTTAAAATTAATTTATTTTAACTATATTTATTTTTAATAGCATCACTTCATTAACATAGTAACATTGCCCTCTTTAAATATAGATAAACATATAACTCCTTATGACTGTCTATTTTCTATCAGGATAAATAACACTATTTCCATTTACCTTAAGGTAAATTTTTTAACATTTTTATAAAAATCGATAAATAGCAATATTTAGGACATTTTTCTCTTTTGAGAGTATGATCACGGTGATTTCTACTAAAAATATGTACATTTGCACCCTCAAAATCGGTTTATCAAATTTACATATAAAATTAGCAAAACTGATTGAAAATAAATCTACTCTCAATTTTATATTTATTTCCAATCAGATTGTTACGTAGATACAAAAGACTGCACATTATATTTGGCGATTATTTGTTCGTACCAAAAGATTAAAACACCAGTGAGGTTTTTACCTTCACGGGGTGCCTATTTTTTGACTTTTATTTCGGAGACTATTATGGATACAACTCGAGTTGGTTCCATCGATAAAACAGCCTCGCAAACTAGGGATGCTCGCGCTTGGCGTAAAACTGACACAGTATGGATGCTGGGCTTATACGGTACAGCTATCGGCGCTGGTGTACTGTTTTTACCTATCAACGCAGGTATGAGTGGATTACTGCCAGTTCTACTGATGTTGGTCTTAGCGTTCCCGATGACCTTTTTTGCCCACCGTGGGCTGACTCGATTCGTGCTTTCTGGCTCAAAACCAGAAGGTGATATCACTGAAGTCGTAGAAGAACATTTTGGCCGTACCGCAGGTAACTGGATCACCCTACTTTATTTCTTCGCTATCTATCCAATTCTGTTAGTTTATGGTGTATCTATCACCAATAACGTGCATAAATTCCTAACTGAACTGATGGGCTTTACTGCTCCACCACGCTGGTTATTAGCATTGGTGCTGGTTGGCGGGATCATGACAATTGTTTCTTTTGGTGAAAAATATATTGTCAAAGTGATGAGTATGTTGGTGTTCCCATTCATTGCAGTACTACTCGCTTTCTCTCTGTATATGATCCCTCATTGGAATGGCGCGGTACTCGATACCTTAACCATGGAAGGCATCGCTGAAGCAGCTAAGCACAGCGGCGGTCAAAGCATTTGGGTCACCATTTGGCTAACAATTCCAGTAATGGTTTTTGCATTTAACCACTCACCTATTATTTCAGCTTTTTCTGTTGCTAAACGTGAAGAATATGGCGATCAAGCCGAGCAAAAATGTTCTCGTATCTTAGCATCTGCACATATCCTCATGGTGTTCACTGTCATGTTCTTTGTGTTCAGCTGTGTATTTACACTGTCTTCAGCTGATCTTGCTCAAGCAAAAGCACAAAATATCAGTATCCTTGACTATCTATCTGGTTACTTTGACCAGCCATTTATTAAGTTTGCAGCCGCAATTATTGCTTTCGTTGCTATAATTAAATCATTCCTTGGCCACTATTTAGGTGCTCGTGAAGGTTTCAATGGCTTAGTTGAACGTGCTTATCGCGCAAAAGGTAAAACTATTGATGTTCGCAAATTAAATCGTGGTACTGCTATCTTTATGTTAGTGACTACTTGGTTAGTTGCTACATTGAACCCTGGTGTACTGGATATCATTGAAAGCCTCGGTGGCCCAGTCATTGCTATCTTACTGTTCTTGATGCCAATGTATGCTATCAGTAAAGTCCCGGCAATGCGTAAGTACTCAGGTAAAATCAGCAATGTGTTTATTGTTATCATGGGATTAGTCGCTATCTCTGCTGCAATATACAAGCTGTTCTTCTAATCAGCCTTATAGGAAGGTGTGACCACTCCGGCGGTCATACCTCCCCTCCTCAAAAACGATGCCGGAGCACACGGCATAGCATGCCTTAAAAATTAAGACACTGTTACTATATAGGAAGCGCTGAATATGATTAGCGTATTTGATATCTTCAAAATCGGTATCGGCCCATCAAGTTCCCACACCGTAGGACCAATGAAAGCAGGTAAGCAATTCGTTGAAGACTTGATCCAACAAGACCTACTCACCTCAACCACCCGTGTTACTGTCGATGTGTATGGTTCTTTATCATTGACTGGTAAAGGACATGCGACGGATATCGCAATTATTATGGGTCTTGCAGGTAACTTGCCGGATACTGTTGATATTGATGCTATTCCCAACTTTATTCGTCATGTTGAACTAAGTGGTAAATTACTACTCGCTCAAGGCCAACATGAAGTTGATTTCCCAGCTGAAGGCGGTATGAATTTTCATTCCACCAATTTGCCTTTACATGAAAATGGTATGACCATTACTGCTTATAATGCAGACAAAAGCATTTATAAAAAAACCTATTATTCTATTGGTGGTGGCTTCATTGTCGATGAAGAGCATTTTGGCCAATCTGATGAGCAATCTGTACAAGTCCCTTATCCATATAAATACGCAGCCGACTTACAAAAGCATTGCAAGGAAACAGGGTTATCACTTTCAGCTCTGGTGATGCAAAATGAGTTAGCGCTACACAGTAAAGAAGAAATTCATCAATACCTTTCCGATATATGGAATGTAATGAAAGCAGGTATTGAGCGTGGCGTCACGACAGAAG
Organism: Providencia sp. PROV236; assembly: GCF_033676985.1. Taxonomy (NCBI): domain Bacteria; kingdom Pseudomonadati; phylum Pseudomonadota; class Gammaproteobacteria; order Enterobacterales; family Morganellaceae; genus Providencia; species Providencia sp. PROV236. Next base: position 3,238,640 of record NZ_CP096297.1, read on the forward strand.
GGCTATTACCCGGCCCACTACGTGTACCACGTCGTGCAGCTGCGCTACGTCGTCAACTCGTTACTAGCGATAACACCAATACCGACCCAATGGCAGTAATTGATTGGATCAATATGTTCGCATTAGCAGTGAATGAAGAAAATGCTGCGGGAGGTCGTGTCGTCACAGCCCCAACTAATGGCGCCTGTGGCATTATTCCAGCGGTACTCGCTTATTATGACAAATTTATTCGCCCTGTTAATGAAAACTCTTACACTCGCTATTTCTTAGTTTCTGGTGTGATTGGTTCATTATATAAAATGAATGCATCGATTTCGGGGGCTGAAGTTGGCTGCCAAGGTGAAGTCGGTGTCGCTTGTTCAATGGCTGCTGCGGGCCTAGCTGAATTGATGGGTGGTAGCCCTGAGCAAGTTTGTGTGGCAGCTGAAATCGCAATGGAACATAACCTCGGTTTAACGTGTGACCCTGTAGGTGGTCAAGTACAAGTTCCTTGTATTGAACGTAATGCAATCGCTTCGGTTAAAGCGGTTAATGCCGCAAGAATGGCGCTACGTCGTGTCAGTGATCCACGTGTTTGCTTAGATAAAGTGATCGAAACCATGTATGAAACCGGTAAAGATATTAATGCAAAATACCGTGAAACTTCACAAGGTGGCTTAGCGATTAAATTAGCACACTGCGAGTAAACCTAAAGAGGCCAATGACTGTTATTGGCCTCTTTCTGCTACTTTAATAGATGTTCCGAATGATTTTGCCCAATGATAAACATCTTATTTAATTCGTAAACACTGTTAGCCGTTTGATCACCAAAAGCCGTTTCACGTTGCCCAATCATACCGCTGATCATCGATACCAATCCATCAAACATTGAAATAGAAAAATCAAAACAACTGATAAATACATTTATATTAATAATATTCTTTATGATTTTATATGCATTTCCACCTTGTATTATACCATAATTCATGCCACTATTTTGTGCTTTTCCACCATGGCTTTCTATTCTGGTTATTTTATTATAGATAGGGCTTGATTCAATAAAGTCAGCGTGTATTCCCGCAAGATTAATTAGCATATTATTTTCATGATTACCAATTTTTTGATAATCAAATGAATATTTTTTTAGTTCGTTTGTTCCCATCCCATCTTCATGAAAGTTTTTTTCAACTAATTTTATTTTATTTTTTTCATCGCTTAATAGTTTTTTATACTCTTCATCAAGCCTTTTATATTTAATTTTAATTTCAGAAAAACCACTATCCATATCAATAGCATTCTCACCTTGTATAGAATCTTTCATTTTTATCTTTTCCATTTCTTTTTTATTATTTATAATAGATTCATTAGTCATTGAGATAATGTCATGTATAAATCCTAAATATATTTCATTTACTTCCTTGCTAACTTTCATTTCTATTTATTAAAAAGTTAAATTAAATGATTTGTTTTTTATTTTCAGTTAAGTAATAGAATAATGCCTCTATTTCATAATTCACCCTCTCTCTATCATTAAATACTTCCTATTAAAATCCAATGTACCTTTTGTATTTAATCCATTTTTCATTGTTAGTAAATTATTCTGATAATCTTTATTTATAACAGCAAGACACATTATTTCTCTCAGATTATCCCCTTCATTACGAATATCTGTACCTTTTATCATATGATAATTTATACCTTGATTAATCGCATCACCGGCAATAACTGTTCCATAGCCGGTTCCTGAATCTATTGCATTTCCAGAAATAATATTACCGTAATTATATCCTTGATTAACTGCATTACCACCTAAAACACGATTGTGACCATAATCTTTATATTCCATATTATTACTCATAATGGTTCATTACCCTTGTAATTAAAAACCTAATAATCTAACATAGTAAAAAGCCAGAATAATTCTGGCTTTTTACTTAGCGTAAAATTAAACAATATTTTTATCAATTAGAGTGAAATTAGCAATATGGTTAATGCCCTCTTTTACAATTTCCATGTATGAAATTCCAGGAGATACGCTGAGCACTGAGAGATCCCCTCATAATTTCCCCAAAGCGTAACCATGTTTGAATAGATTTTGAGTAAGCAGGGTTGCAGCCACGAGTAAGTCTTCCCTTGTTATTGTGTAGCCAGAATGCCGCAAAACTTCCATGCCTAAGCGAACTGTTGAGAGTACGTTTCGATTTCTGACTGTGTTAGCCTGGAAGTGCTTGTCCCAACCTTGTTTCTGAGCATGAACGCCCGCAAGCCAACATGTTAGTTGAAGCATCAGGGCGATTAGCAGCATGATATCAAAACGCTCTGAGCTGCTCGTTCGGCTATGGCGTAGGCCTAGTCCGTAGGCAGGACTTTTCAAGTCTCGGAAGGTTTCTTCAATCTGCATTCGCTTCGAATAGATATTAACAAGTTGTTTGGGTGTTCGAATTTCAACAGGTAAGTTAGTTGCTAGAATCCATGGCTCCTTTGCCGACGCTGAGTAGATTTTAGGTGACGGGTGGTGACAATGAGTCCGTGTCGAGCGCTGATTTTTTCGGCCTTTAGAGCGAGATTTATACAATAGAATTTGGCATGAGATTGGATTGCTTTTAGTCAGCCTCTTATAGCCTAAAGTCTTTGAGTGACTAGATGACATATCATGTAAGCTGCTGATAGGTTTCCAGTTTTCCGCTCCTAGGTCTGCATATTGTACTTTTCCTCTTACTCGACTTAACCAGTACCAACCCAGCTTCTCAACGGATTTATACCATGGCACTTTAAAGCCAGCATCACTGACAATGAGCGGTGTGGTGTTACTCGGTAGAATGCTCGCAAGGTCGGCTAGAAATTGGTCATGAGCTTTCTTTGAACATTGCTCTGAAAGCGGGAACGCTTTCTCATAAAGAGTAACAGAACGACCGTGTAGTGCGACTGAAGCTCGCAATACCATAAGTCGTTTTTGCTCACGAATATCAGACCAGTCAACAAGTACAATGGGCATCGTATTGCCCGAACAGATAAAGCTAGCATGCCAACGGTATACAGCGAGTCGCTCTTTGTGGAGGTGACGATTACCTAACAATCGGTCGATTCGTTTGATGTTATGTTTTGTTCTCGCTTTGGTTGGCAGGTTACGGCCAAGTTCGGTAAGAGTGAGAGTTTTACAGTCAAGTAATGCGTGGCAAGCCAACGTTAAGCTGTTGAGTCGTTTTAAGTGTAATTCGGGGCAGAATTGGTAAAGAGAGTCGTGTAAAATATCGAGTTCGCACATCTTGTTGTCTGATTATTGATTTTTCGCGAAACCATTTGATCATATGACAAGATGTGTATCCACCTTAACTTAATGATTTTTACCAAAATCATTAGGGGATTCATCAGCGCTGAGCATGCTGCTCATACTTTCAGCTAAGTTAGATAGAGTAGAATCACTTCTATCATCGGCCTCATTAACCACTCTTGTTATATTCATAAATAATGAATCATATTTAGCTTTATAACTGTCAAATTTAACACTGAGAGAATCATACTTAACATTTAGCGTATCAATTTTTACATTTAATTCTTTGTTTATTTTTCTCAAACCATTCAGAGTTGATGTTTTCTCATTCAATTCTTTTTGTTTCGCATTAATATCAGCAGTTAAATTAGTATTTGATTCTTTGGCTTCATCACACTCTTTTCTAAGCGTTTTGACTACCTTCTGTGCATCAGCAATCATTTTTTTAAATTCATTAATTTTTTCTGAGCTTTCTTTTTCCGCTTTACTTAATTTATTTTTATAGAATGTCAACTCAACCTTAGCATCTTTAAGCTCTTTATTTTTTAAATTATACGATTCTGTTGATTTAGTTAAACTATCCTTTAAACCATCAATTTCTTTTTTCTGTGTTCCTACCAATGATTTTAGCTCTTTAATCGCTTTTTTATTTGAATCTGAAATAGCATTATTTTCAGCAATCACATCCCTTTGCTTTAAGATTATTTCATTTAACTCAGTAATCTCTTTGTGCTTCTTATCGAGTTGAACACTAAGCTCTGCTATCGTTTTTTTATTATTTTCTATTGTTGCTCTGTTTTTTTCTTCTTCTTGAATTAAGCGTTCATTCTCTTGTTTCAGGCTCTCATATTCAGACTGTAATTCAACAAATTCTGACATTGATAACTCAAATATCGCTTCGTTTTTTACATATTCTGCCATGCCTTTTTGAAGCCCCCTAATCGCAACACCACCAGTGATATAACATTGGTTGAAATAACCCTCGCCATTAGATGCACTTCCTCCTAAAACATCATCTTGATTCAAACCATTGTTAATCCCTCCGCCTCCTTGAACATACCCTCTATTATCTCCTTTATTATCAGCTCCCCCCCCAAAAATATTACCTTGATTAATATTATTATTATTAGCATTCCCACCACTCACTGTTCCATCGCCAATACCGGAGTCAAATGCATTGCCCCCTTTAATACGGTTGTAATTAGCACCGCTATTAGCTGCATTTCCACCTTGAACTTTATTTCTACCAAAAGCTGAGTTTATATCTAGCTTAGCCATAATTATTATTCCTTTTTAATATAATTAAAGTGAATCCATTCGCTATAATTTATTTAAATCATTGAATATGAAAAATACAATAATTCACTATCGAATGAATAACTAGATTATGAGTTAATTTAAAAACATTTCAATTGAAGTTTGTCTGTTAAATATAACTCTTTTTCAACTGGTTTTTTAATTAATATATACTCTAAATAATTCGAGATGCAGTTAGGCGACAAGTGAATGAGTCGCTGGGAACCTACATAAGTAGGTGACTAGTGCGAATGAGCGTAGTCAACATATATTAACGAAAAGCACTGCAACTTGAAGTATGACTAGTATATAGAAAAGGCGTCATGTAGGCGCCTTATATATTAAATATTAATTATTAATTATTTAAAATTAACCAAATATTGCATTCCACCAGCCGCTCAGTGTTTTAACGATATAATCCCATACTCGACCAAAGAATCCAGCTTCTTCAACAGCTTCTTTTACTACCAGCGGACGCTGTTCAATAACTTGATCATTTAAGATAAAGTTTACCGTACCTACCGCTTGGTTTTTCGCTAATGGTGCTTCAATCGATGGATCTGTTAAGGTATAGCTGACCTTCAAGTTCTGTAACTGCCCTTTTGGAATAGTAATAGCCGTATCTTTTTCAACCCCAAGAGCTACCTCAGATTTATCACCAAACCACACGCGTTGTGTCTGTAATGTCTGATCTGCTTTAATTGGCGTAACCGTTTCAAAGAATCGGAATCCCCACGTAAGTAGTTTCTCACTTTCAGAAAAACGCACTCTATCACTTGGCGCCCCAAGTACCACTGAGATCAAACGCATTGGCCCATCAGTCGCAGATGCCACTAAATTATGCCCTGCTCCACTGGTATGCCCCGTTTTTACCCCATCAACATTTAGGTTTTGGCTCCACAATAAACGGTTGCGATTGGGCTGACGGATCTTATTAAAAGTAAATTCTTTCTCTTTATGCAATGCGTATTCTTCAGGCACATCACGGATCATCGCTTGTGCAAGAACGGCCATATCACGCGCGGTACTATATTGCCCCTCAGAATCTAGGCCATGCACCGTTTTAAAGTGGGTATTTGTCAGCCCTAATTGCTTAACATATTGATTCATCAAACTGACAAATGTGTCTTGGCTACCTGCTACATAATCGGCAAGCGCAATGCTGGCATCATTACCGGATTGGATCACGATACCTTTATTTAAATCTAATACCGAAACGCGATCTTTTGGCTTTAAAAACATCAAAGAAGAGCCTTTCAACACAGGGTTCCCTGTAGCCCATGCATCAATGCCAACCGTGACCATATCTTGTGGCGTGATCTTTCCCGCTTTAATCGCTTGTCCCACAACATAGCTAGTCATCATTTTTGTCAAACTAGCAGGATCTAAACGTTCATCAGGGTTCCCTGATGCCAATATTTTGCCGCTATCGTAATCCATCAGTACATAAGCTTTTGCATCAATCTGTGGAGCAACCGGCGCTTCCGCTGCGTAAGTATAACTACTTATTGCAAGCAAAAGGCCCAATCCACTTCCTAGATAACGCGCCTTTAGCGTGAATATTTTTCTGTCCATCGGTTACTCCTTTACAAATACGAAAACGGTTAATTCATTATTAATGTAGGACTTTTTACCCAATTTAGCTATATGGGGCAAATAAAGATTGTTGCTATCATACGATTTCATCTATCTTACTTGGGGTAAACAACGAAACATAAAATCATGGGGTAAATTATGTTAACTGTATGGGGTCGTAAAAACTCTTCAAATGTCAAAAAAGTCCTTTGGTGCCTTGAAGAACTCAATGTTGCTTATAACCAAAAAGATGTCGGTGGCCCATTTGGCGGACTTGACACACCTGAATATAAGAAAATGAATCCCAATAGCACCATCCCAACTCTACAGGATGATGACTTTACCCTGTGGGAATCCAATGCCATTTTACGTTATCTTACGGAAAAGTTTGATCAATCTCACTTATTAGTCGCACAAGGTATTCAAGCGAAAGCAGCGGCAGATAAGTGGATGGACTGGGGTTGTGGTAGTTTATTCGATAATATCAAACAAATGATGAATAAAATTGTCCGTGTTCCGGTTGATGAGCGCGATCCAGAAACAGCTCGGGTCATCTATCACAATATTGAAAAGCTACTGACGATTGCTGATGATGCACTCGCCACTCAACCTTACTTTAATGGACAAAATTTTGGTATTGCGGATATCGCAATTGCCCCCCTTTTCTACCCATGGCATGAAATTGTTACCGAGCGCCCTGAGTTTCCTCATTTAGAGCGCTGGTTTAACCAATTAAAAACGCGTCCGGCGTTTCAAAAAATTGTTTTGATCCCTTTGAAGTAATTAAAGACTCATAGGCATTTGCATTGGGTTTGGATATTGATATTCAAACCCAAGCTCCTCACAGATAAGATTGCCGTTTACCACCTTACCTTTATCAACCTCAGTCTCTTCAATAAATTCAGGAAGCTCTAAATTCAATAATTGCGATGCTTGATGGTAAAATTGATCGCGTTGTGGATGCTCTGGAGCGCAAAGATTATAAATATGGCCACCTTGAGGCTGCTGAAGCAATAATTGGATCGCCGCGATTACATCATCTTGATGAACAATATTAACGGGTTGGGCTGCTCCTTTGAGGGATTTTTTACCTGCAAGGAAACGTCCAGCATGGCGATTTTCCCCAACTAAGCCCGCTAAACGTAAAATATCGACAGCAATATTAGGCAACCCATGTAACCAATCTTCCACGTCGATAAGTGCTTGAGCAGATGCGGTTTCCGCTTGCCTTTCACTTGATTCATCTATTTCACCAACGGCTTGCCCATAAACTGATGTCGATGACGTAAAAATGACGCGAGGAATGTGAAACGTGATTGCGGTATCAACCAATAAACTAATGGCTTCAACGTAACGTTCTACATTGACTTTTGACGGAGGAAGTAAGATCACTAACGCATTTGAATCCTCCATTAATTGCTGTAAATCATCAGGCTCACACTCTAATTCAGCGGTTAACTGCAAAGGGTAGCAATCAATGCCAATCGCACGTGCCGCAGCAACCCCGTCAGAAGTGGTCTTGGTTGCAGATACTTCAATTCCATCTTCTATTAAGGCTCTTGCAAGCGGTAACCCTAACCAACCTAATCCAATAATTGTGACCTTTTTCATCTATAACCACTCCCCACTCATAGGCATTTATTTGCTATTAGCATAACGAAAAATCTTTTAACTTCCGAACCTATTATTTTTGCAATTATTCACTACGAAACTACTCACTACCAACAATTATTGATTATTTTGAAAAAAAGGGTTGCATTGTGATCACTAAATCGGATAGGTTGTTACCTAGTGAATGTTTAAGCAACTGACAAAAACTAACAATCTAGGTAACGGAAGCTATTATGAATCGTATTTCTCGCAACCATCATCATCACCATCATCCTGATTAGTCTTTCGGGCGATGTGTGCTGGAAGACGATCAACGACTCTTCCGGTGGCTGAAATGCGAAATAGAGAAAACCCTCGGAAGATAAACTTCCGAGGGTTTTTTTATTATTAATCAAAAAATTATTACAAGATAAGCAGGGTAAAATTATGTTAGACAAATCACGATTAAGAATTGCCATCCAAAAATCAGGTCGTTTGAGCGATGATTCAAGAGAACTGTTGGCACGTTGTGGTATTAAAATTAATTTACAACAACAACGACTGATTGCTTATGCAGAAAATATGCCTATTGATTTACTTCGAGTGCGAGATGATGATATTCCAGGACTGGTAATGGATGGCGTAGTTGACTTGGGGATCATCGGTGAAAACGTATTAGAAGAAGAACTATTAAGCCGCCTTGCACAGGGCAATACCCCTTCCTATAAAACACTGCGTCGCCTTGATTTCGGTGCATGTCGCCTCTCGTTAGCTGCGCCTCTCGATTTCAATTATACAGGCGCTGAATGTTTAAATGGAGCACGTATTGCAACATCCTATCCGCACTTACTAAAACGTTACTTCGATGAAAAAGGCATTCAATTTAAGTCCTGCTTACTCAATGGCTCTGTTGAAGTCGCCCCACGTGCCGGCCTTGCAGACGCTATCTGCGATCTCGTCTCAACAGGTGCAACATTAGAAGCCAATGGCTTAAAAGAAGTGGAAGTGATCTACCGTTCAAAAGCCTGCTTAATCCAACGTGATGGCGAAATGTCCGCTGATAAGCAGCAATTAATTAACCGGATGATGACGCGTATTCAAGGTGTTATCCAAGCGCGTGAATCAAAATATATTATGTTGCACGCGCCAAGTGAACGTTTAGACGAAATCATTGCCTTGCTACCGGGTGCGGAACGTCCAACACTACTGCCATTAGCCGGTGATCAAAATCGTGTTGCAATGCACATGGTCAGTAGCGAAACCTTGTTCTGGGAAACCATGGAAAAACTCAAAGCATTAGGAGCAAGCTCCATTTTGGTTCTGCCAATTGAAAAAATGATGGAGTAATCGGCATGAAAATGGGATTTAACCAACCAATTCGCTGGTCTGACTGTAACGCTGATGAACAAAAAGCCTTACTCACCCGCCCCGCAATTGCTGCATCAGATAATATTGAAAATGCGGTCAGGCAAATTATTGAACAAGTCAAAGCTGATGGTGATAACGCTTTAATTGAGTTAAGCCAACGTTTTGATAAAACGACAATTTCAACTATCCGTGTTTCAAGCGATGCCGTTGAACAAGCCGAAGCGCGTCTTAGCGATGACATAAAAGTCGCGATGAAAACTGCAATTGGTAATATCCGTCGCTTTCATGAAGCGCAAAAACCTGAAGTGATCCGTGTTGAAACACAATCAGGTGTCGTTTGCCAACAAGTCACACGACCCATTGATGCGGTTGGTTTATACATTCCTGGTGGTTCAGCACCATTACTTTCAACCGTGATGATGCTTGGTACCCCTGCAAATATTGCAGGCTGTCGACAAATTATTTTGTGCTCTCCACCGCCGATTGCTGATGAAATATTATATGCGGCAAAATTATGTGGGATCAGTGATATTTATCAAGTCGGTGGTGCGCAAGCCATCGCCGCAATGGCTTTTGGTACTGACAGTATTCCTCCGGTTGATAAAATTTTTGGCCCCGGTAATGCCTATGTCACAGAAGCCAAACGCCAAGTCAGCCAGAGCCATGAAGGTGCTGCGATTGATATGCCTGCGGGTCCATCTGAAGTCTTAGTCATCGCAGACAGCCAAGCAAACCCTGCATTCACCGCATCTGACTTGTTATCACAAGCCGAACATGGCCCTGATTCACAAGTTATTTTATTAACCGATAGCGCAGAATTTGCACAACGCGTTATTGATGAAACTGAAAAACAGCTCGCGGAACTATCGCGTGCAGATATCGCTAGAGCAGCATTAAACGCCAGCCGTGTCATCATCGCTGATTCAATTGAACAATGTGTTGCTATTAGTAATCGCTATGGTCCTGAACACTTGATTTTACAAACGCGTAATGCAGATGATTTAGTCGATAACATAAGCAGTGCCGGCTCAGTATTTGTGGGAGATTGGTCACCTGAATCAGCCGGTGACTATGCTTCAGGTACTAATCATGTGTTACCAACATACGGTTATACATCGACATACTCAAGCCTTGGGTTGGCAGATTTTATGAAACGCATGACCATCCAAAAGCTGTCACCACAAGGACTATTAGGGCTAGCAACCACCATTGAAACTTTAGCGCAGGCAGAAAGTTTAACTGCCCACAAAAATGCTGTGACCTTACGCGTCACCGAACTAAAAAAACAAAATCAGGAGTAAGTCATGAGCGAACTGTTTAAAGCAGCCAGTCTTGCGCGCAGCAATGTTAAAGAAATGACACCCTATATGTCTGCTCGTCGTTTAGGTGGTAACGGTGATGTTTGGCTTAATGCTAACGAGTACCCTACTGCGCCAGACTTTCAGTTTAATGAACGTAACCTAAATCGTTATCCTGAATGTCAGCCAGCCAATGTTATTCTTAATTATGCCGCTTATGCAGGCGTTTCACCCGAAGAAGTGTTAGTTTGCCGTGGTGCTGATGAATCAATCGAACTGCTGATCCGCGCATTTTGCGAACCAGGCAAAGATGCGGTGATGTTCTGCCCGCCAACCTACGGCATGTACAGCGTGAGCGCAGAGACATTTGGTGTCGAGCAGAAAAAAATTCCTTCGATGCCTGATTGGTCACTGAATATCGATGCTATTCGCGACAATTTACAAAATACAAAACTGATTTATATTTGCAGTCCAAATAACCCAACCGGCAACATTATCGATAATAAAGATCTTGTTCAGGTGCTCGAAATGGCGGCTGAGCGTGCATTAGTTGTCGTCGATGAAGCTTATATTGAATTTTGTCCACAATACAGTGTGGCTAGCTGGATAGCTAATTACCCGAATCTTGTGGTACTCAGAACATTATCAAAAGCTTTCGCGCTAGCAGGGCTACGTTGCGGTTTCACGTTAGCATCTGCTGATGTGATTGAAATCCTCCTAAAAGTGATTGCGCCCTATCCATTATCAACCCCAGTTGCCACGATCGCCGCACAAGCACTCAGCATCGAAGGTATTGCAACCATGAAACATCGCGTTGCCACTATCACGGATAATCGAATTGCGCTATCAGAGGCTCTCAGTGAGTTACCTATCGTCGAAAAGGTTTATCCAAGTGAAACCAATTATATTTTAGTGCGTTTTACTGAGGCTAATAAGGTATTTAAAGCCCTCTGGGAGCAAGGCATTATTTTACGTGACCAAAGCAAACAATTGGGATTAACTAACTGTTTACGCATCACGATCGGCACAGAAACTGAAAATGTTCGTGTCATTGAAGCTATCGAAGCACTTTGCTAAATCTGAAAATAGGAAATACTCATGAGCCAAAAAATACTTTTTATTGACCGTGATGGAACATTGATCACTGAGCCACCTAGCGATTTTCAGGTTGATAGCCTCAGCAAATTAGCATTTGAAAAAGCCGTGATCCCAAGTTTACTGGCATTACAAAAAGCCAATTACCGCTTAGTCATGGTTACCAACCAAGACGGACTTGGTACGGATAGCTTCCCTACCGCTGATTTTGAACCACCACACAACTTAATGATGCAAGTTTTCGAATCGCAAGGTATCACATTTGATGAAGTGTTAATTTGCCCTCATAAACCTGCTGATAACTGCGAATGCCGTAAACCCAAACTTGGATTAGTTAAAGAGTACCTGACGGAAGGCCAACTCGATCCTGCGAATAGTTATGTGATTGGTGATCGTGAAACGGATCTCCAACTGGCCGAAAATATGGGGATTAAAGGTTTGCGTTATCACCCTGAATCACTTAATTGGCAGGCTATTACCAAACAATTAACCCAACGTGACCGCCATGCACAGGTAGAGCGAGTCACCAAAGAAACCAATATCAATGTGGAAGTTTGGTTAGACAGAGAAGGTGAAAGCAAAATCAACACTGGCGTTGGCTTCTTTGACCATATGCTAGATCAAATCGCCACCCATGGTGGCTTCCGACTCAATGTCGAAGTCAAAGGCGACTTATTTATCGATGATCACCACACTGTAGAAGATACCGGTTTAGCACTTGGAGAAGCACTGCGTCTCGCATTAGGTGATAAACGTGGTATCGCCCGCTTTGGATTCGTTTTGCCAATGGATGAGTGCCAAGCACGTTGTGCGCTAGATATCTCAGGCCGCCCTCACCTTGAATATAAAGCTGAATTCAAATACCAACGTGTCGGCGATTTAAGCACAGAAATGATCGAGCACTTTTTCAGCTCTCTTTCCTACGCCATGGGCTGTACTCTCCACTTGAAAACCAAAGGTAAAAACGATCACCACAAAGCAGAAAGCTTATTTAAAGTATTTGGACGCACATTGCGCCAAGCTATCCGCGTCGAAGGCGATACATTACCGAGTTCGAAAGGGGTTCTGTGATGAACGTGGTGATTTTAGATACCGGTTGTGCCAACTTATCATCAGTGGCTTATGCGGTAAAACGTTTAGGTTACAACCCACAAATTAGCCGTGATACCAATACTATCTTACAGGCGGATAAAGTCTTTCTTCCCGGAGTTGGCACAGCAAGTGCAGCGATGGACCAACTCCATCAACGCGAGCTGGTCCCTTTAATTAAAGCACTGACTCAACCTGTTTTAGGTATCTGTTTAGGCATGCAATTAATGGGCAGTGTCAGTGAAGAAGGCAAAGAACCGATCCCATTATTAGGCTTGATTGATAGCCCTGTGCAAAAAATGGATGCAAACGGTTTACCTGTCCCACACAGTGGTTGGAACCAAGTGAAACCGCTGGCTGGCCATCCACTCTTTAAAGGCATCAACGATAATGCTTATTTTTACTTTGTGCACAGCTATTCAATGCCAATTTCTAACCAAACTATCGCGCAAACCCAATACGGTAACCCATTTAGTAGTGCGGTAAATCAAGATAATTTTTATGGCGTTCAATTTCACCCAGAACGCTCTGGAGTCGCAGGCTCACGCCTGATCCAAAACTTTTTGGAGATGTAATTGAGATGATCATTCCAGCTTTAGACTTAATTAATGGCAACGTTGTTCGCTTACATCAAGGTGATTATGCCAAGCAAACCGATTATGGCAACGACCCGCTCCCACGTTTACAACAATATGAACAGCAAGGCGCTAAGTTATTACACCTTGTTGACCTAACAGGTGCTAAAGATCCACAAAAGCGCCAAATAACGCTATTAAAAAAATTACTCGCAGGGGTTTCTGTCCCAGTACAAGTGGGGGGGGGTATTCGCAGTGAAGAAGACGTCAAAGCCCTATTGGAAGCCGGTGCAACCCGTGTGGTGATCGGCTCAACCGCTGTCACACAACCTGAGCTTGTGAAAACATGGTTCGAGCGTTATGGCGGTGAAGCGATTGTATTGGCACTGGATGTCCGTATCAATCAGCAAGGTGTAAAAGAGATTGCGATCAGTGGTTGGCAAGAAAACTCCAATTTATCTCTAGAGCAAGCGATTGAAATGTATCAGCCCTATGGCTTAAAACATGTGCTATGTACCGATATTTCTAAAGATGGCACTTTGACTGGCTCTAATGTCAACCTATATCAAGAAATCAGCCAACAATACCCTGATATTGCTTTACAAGCCTCCGGTGGTATTGGCTGTTTAGCAGATATCGCGAAGATCCCTTCATCAGGGGCTGCTGGGGTGATCGTCGGTCGCGCACTACTTGAAGGCAAATTTACCGTTGCGGAGGCAATCGAATGTTGGCAAAACGCATAATTCCTTGTTTGGACGTTCGTGATGGGCAGGTCGTAAAAGGTGTACAATTCCGTAACCATGAAATTATTGGAGATATCGTCCCTCTAGCTCAGCGCTACGCCCAAGAAGGTGCAGATGAACTGGTTTTTTACGATATCACCGCGTCATCTGATGGTCGGGTGGTTGATAAAAGCTGGGTATCAAAAGTCGCTGAAGTGATTGATATTCCATTTTGTGTTGCAGGTGGCATAAAAAGTGTTGAAGATGCAGCTCAAATATTATCTTTTGGGGCCGACAAAATCTCCATTAACTCCCCTGCGCTGTCCGATCCAACACTCATTAGCCGCCTAGCCGATCGCTTTGGAGTACAATGCATTGTTGTCGGTATCGACACTTGGTTCGATCAAGAAACCAATGATTATTTGGTCTATCAATTTACTGGCGATGAAAAACGTACCACCCAAACGCGTTGGAAAACGTTAGATTGGGTTACTGAAGTACAACAACGCGGTGCAGGTGAAATCGTTTTAAACATGATGAACCAAGACGGTGTACGCCAAGGTTACGACTTGGTACAACTGAAAAAAGTTCGTGAAGTTTGCCAAGTTCCATTAATTGCTTCCGGCGGTGCTGGAGAAATGGTGCACTTCCTTGATGCCTTTGCCGACGCTGGCGTTGATGGCGCACTCGCTGCATCAGTTTTTCATAAGCAAATTATTAATATTGGTGAATTAAAGCAGTACCTTGCAGAAAATGGAGTTCAAATTAGAGTATGTTAACTAAACAACAATGTGACCAACTCGCTTGGCAAAAAGTCGATGGGCTAATGCCTGTCGTGGTACAGCATGCAACATCAGGTGATGTACTGATGCTAGGCTACATGAACCCTGAAGCGTTGCAAACAACCCTAAACAGTGGCAAAGTCACCTTTTACTCAAGAACCAAACAACGCTTATGGACGAAAGGCGAAACCTCGGGGAACTTCCTCAATTTAGTGGATATTTACCCTGATTGTGACAGTGATACTCTATTAGCTTTAGTGCAGCCAATTGGCCCTACTTGTCATAATGGTACCGAAAGCTGTTTTGCACCTGCACAAACAGATTGGGGTTTCTTATTTGAGCTAGAAACATTATTAAAATCACGTAAAACAGCGGATCCTGAAAGTTCGTACACCGCCCGTTTATATGCAAGTGGAACCAAACGCATTGCTCAGAAAGTCGGCGAAGAAGGCGTTGAAACAGCACTGGCTGCAACGGTCAACGATCGCGCCGAACTGACCAATGAAGCCGCAGATTTGATGTATCACTTGCTAGTACTACTGCAAGATCAAGAGCTTGATTTATCCACTATTATTAACCGTTTGAAAGAACGCCACCAATAAGCGCCAAGGCAGCTCGTTTTTACGGGCTGCTCATCAAACCAAGTTGTATATAACCTCTGACTTGCTATCATTCTATCAGTCTGATTTAAAAGAAAAGAGGCATCATGTCAGAAAACATTATTTTTAATCAATTAACACAATTGCTTGATCAACATAATGCGAGATACCGTGTTATGGAGCATTCAACGGCAGGAAAATCAGAAGAAGTCGCTAAAATTCGCGGAACCCAATTGGGCCAAGGGGCGAAAGGTCTCGTGTGCCACGTCAAAGGCAATGGTATTCGCCAACATGTACTCGCCATTTTACCCGCTGATAAACAAGCAGATTTAAGTAAAATAGCCCATGCAATTGGTGGGACACGTGCATCACTTGCTAGCCCAAAAGAAGTCGATGAACTGACCCAATGCGTTTTCGGTGCCATCCCCCCTTTTAGCTTTCATCCATCACTTAAATTGATTGCTGATCCTCTATTGTTTGTACGTTTCGATGAACTCGCTTTTAATGCGGGAACACTTGAACGTTCAATTATTCTAAATACTGAAGATTATCAAAAAGTCGCAAATCCAACGCTAGTTGAATTTATCCGTATTGAAGAATGAATGTAAAGCTGACTCAGTTTAAGTAAAAAGCACACAAGATATTATGAGGCTGCTACACTTAATAATAGCGACTATTGACTATTAAGGAGAATATAATGAGCTTATTCGATAAAGCAGAAAATAAAGCAAGAGAAGCCGCAGGTGCAGCAGAACAAACCTACGGTGAAGCAACAGGCTCCACAGAACATCAAATTAAAGGTTCAATACGCCAATGTGCAGCTCAAGGCTGTGACACATTAAATAGTGCAGTAGATACAGTAAAAAATAACCCCCTCGCCGCTGCTACCGTTGCCGCAGGTATAGGTTTTGTGTTTGGCTACTTAGTCGGTAAAAAATAATTTTAAATACGCAAAAGGGAATGATGCATAATCATTCCCTATGAGTCATCGTATTATTGAGTTTGATATTTAATGAGTGCCGCTTTTAATGCTGCGATATCTGAACCACACAAATAAGGTTTTAAGGCAGTGAACTGCTCTTCTGGCCAATCATAGATTTTCATCTCAAGCAGATCAGTAATAATACCCGTCGAGAAACGTTGACCAATTGGTTTTGCAGGATTACCGCCTACAATAGTATATGGCTCTACATCTTTAACCACCACACTATTGGCCGCGATCACGGCTCCCTCACCAATATGGATACCTGGCATGATCATCGCTCGCATACCAATCCAAACGCCATCGCTAATCACTGTATCGCCTTTACCGATATAAGCGTCTTCAATATGTTCAAGAAAAGGATATAAACAAAACCAATCTATTCGATGAGTGTGGTTTCCCCCCATCAAAATCACGGTTTCACCTGCAATGCACACATAATCGCCAATATACAGTTGATCGACATCCCAAGCTAACTGCCAATCGCGGCTGCCTTCATCTCCAACCAAATAACGCACAACCGACTGCTCAAATCCATTATCCCAACAGTCGCTGTAATAGCTATGCTGCCCTTTAATATGGATATTTGGGTTCTGTACAACTTCATGAAGTAATTGGTATTTTGACCAATGTTTTTGATTCATGGTAACAATCCTGATTAGATAAGTTATTACCATAGAACGCTGTCTATGGTGATGTATTCGCGCTCAACAACACATCACCTTTAGCCACTCGAGGCTGCTTTAATAACGGGTTTATCATTTATTAACCTCAGTCTGTGTTGCTAGTTTTAAGCTAGTATTTCTTGCTTTGAGTGCAATCACACAGCCTAATAGCATCAAAGCCGCCAATGCCCATTTCGCAGGCAACATCGAGTAAATTGCTAACAAACTCAATGCAGCACCTACCGCCATTTGAATAAAGCCAACTAACGCAGAAGCCGTTCCCGCTTCCTTTTCAAAAGGCTCTAAAGCATAACTCGTCGCTGTTCCCATCATAAATGCTAAGCCAGTACAGGCGCAGGCGACAGGCAACATATAAGCTAACCAGTGATTTTGCAATGAAGCAGGCAATAAGGTTAAACCGAATAATAGCCCTAAGCACCCCACAGCCATAAAAATACTACCTGCTTTTAAGCAGTTCGGACGACCAATCTTCGGAATATAATAATTCGCAACATAGCTTGCGAACATGATCCAAAAGCCATTTGCCCCAAATGCTAAAGAAAACTGTAACGGCGAGAGACCTGAATCCCCCATTAACACAACTGGAGAGAAAGAAACATACGTCAATACCATTCCCATACTGCCTGCATTAACCAATGCAAATATCATGAAGTTTTTATGGCGTAAAATATGCAGATAATGATTCAGTTGTAGCTTTTTAACGCCCTTTAAACTTTCAGGACGTGTTTCGGGTAAAAACGCGATCACTAGCACTAAAATCACTAACGCATACAGGGCTAAGAACCAAAAAGGTGCTCGCCACCCCCAATATTCCGCCAGAAAGCCCCCCAAAAGCGGCGCTAGTGCAGGGACAATGTTCAACGTGCCGTTTAAAAAACCAAATGCACGAGCCGCTTCAGTGCCATTTAATCGGTCTCGTACGCCACTAAAAGCCACCACGCCAGTACAGCAAACAGCAATCCCTTGCAGCACTCTTGCCGCAATAAAAATTTCTGCCGTCGTTGATAACGCAGCCACAGAGGAGCCTATGATATAAATAAAAATACCAATAATGGCGATAGGCTTACGACCATAGCGATCAATCAATGGTCCTGAGATTAGCTGCCCTAACCCAAAAATGAGAATAAACAGCGCAATGGTTGACTGGATCAGTGACTCAGGAGACCCTAATGCAATGGCAATTGCAGGGATCGTCGGTAAGTACAAATCGATCGCTAATGGGCTAAGGAGTACCAACAACAGTAAGAGAACAAGAAATTTCCGCATAAAATAAAGTATTAGATTAATAAGCATCAAAGAATAAGTTAGGAAGCAGCGCAGCTGATGCCCTACTGCAATAAAAAGCCGACTGATGATTCTATCAAGATTATCAATCAAAGCCACAACAAGATAAATATTTCCTCTATTGAATGAGCACAATTCATATACAAGTATTATTGAATAAAGATTTAATTAATATTGCATAGTTCTATTCAATATCTTTGTCACCCAAAATGATAAAAATATGATTACTGGCGTTATAGATCATTGCTATGACATCACATTTGTTAATCGCCAGTAAGTAATCTTCTTTTTATCTTTTCATTCGAGGTTATTATGAGATATCTAATTGCATCATCAATATACGCTAGTGTGTTAGGAGTACTATTCGCCGTCTCTTCATTTCAGGTTAACGCTCATGGCTATGTCAGAGTACCGCAAAGCCGCTCATATCAATGTAGTTATAATGATGATTTTAATAAAGGTCAAAAAACCCCCACCAATTTTAACTGTGGACTCGGTGCTGAATATGAACCACAAAGTATTGAAGTCCATAACGGTTTTCCTGAATTTGGTCCTCCCGATGGAAAAATAGCCAGTGGAGGGATAGAACGTTTTCTTCCCTTAGATGAACAAAGCCCCACACGTTGGAACAAAATTGATATGAAAACAGGTAATAATACTTTTACTTGGTTTCTGACTATGCAGCACTCAACCACTAATTGGCGCTTCTTTATTACTAAAAATGGTTGGGATCAATCTGCACCATTAACTCGCGCGACCTTTGATCTAACCCCATTTTGTCAACGGAATGACTATGGTGCCATACCACCTTTAAAAACTGATATACCGTTTAGTTGTAAGATACCTGAGGATCATGAGGGCTACCATGTCATCTTAGCCACATGGGATATAGCAGATACACAAAATGCATTTTATCAAGTGATTGATGTTAACTTGAGTAAATAATGTTTAATAAAAAAATGAATACCTTAAATAAATAAGAGCCTTAGAAAACTAAGGCTCTTATCAATATTTAATTAATCATCAATACTCGCGATTATTCCATCCATTCAGTGTGGAATACGCCTTCTTTATCAGTACGCTTATAAGTGTGAGCACCAAAATAGTCACGCTGCGCTTGGATCAAGTTGGCAGGCAATACCGCCGCACGATAGCTATCATAATAAGAAATCGCTGCAGAGAAGGTTGGTGTAGGAATGCCGTTTTGTACGCCATAACACACAACATCACGCAGAGCTTGCTGATATTCATCAGCGATTTGCTTAAAGTATGGCGCTAACAATAGGTTAGCAATTTGCGCGTTATCGTTGTATGCATCAGTGATTTTTTGCAGGAACTGCGCACGAATAATACAACCCGCACGGAAGATTTTAGCAATCTCACCATAGTTCAGATCCCAATTGTATTCATCTGAAGCCGCTTTCAACTGTTGGAAGCCTTGTGCGTAAGAAACAATTTTACCTAAATACAGAGCACGACGAACCTTCTCAATAAATTGTTTTTTATCACCTTCAACTGGCTTTAGGACTGGCCCCGTTAGAACTTTAGATGCTGCAACACGTTGGTCTTTCAGGAAAGAGATATAACGTGCAAATACAGATTCAGTGATTAACGTAACAGGAATACCTAGATCCAATGAACTTTGGCTGGTCCACTTACCGGTACCTTTGTTCGCTGCTTCATCTAAAATCACATCAACCAAATATTTTCCATCTTCATCTTTTTTCTTGAAGATATCAGCGGTGATTTCGATCAGGTAGCTGCTAAGTTCACCTTGGTTCCAATCAGCAAAAATCTCTGCTAATTCTTCATTACTTAGATTTAATGAGCCTTTCAGTAATGAATACGCTTCAGCGATCAACTGCATGTCACCGTATTCGATACCATTGTGAACCATTTTCACATAGTGACCAGCTCCATCTGGACCGATATACGTTACGCAAGGTTCGCCTTCGGCTTTAGCGGCGATTTCTTTCAAAATTGGCGCAACTAATTCGTAAGCTTCTTTTTGGCCACCTGGCATAATAGATGGGCCTTTTAGAGCGCCTTCTTCACCACCTGAAACACCTGTACCGATAAAGTTGAAGCCTTGCTCAGACAATTCACGGTTACGACGGATAGTGTCTTTATACAGGGTGTTACCGCCATCAATCAGGATATCACCTTTATCGAGATGCGGAGTTAATGCAGCAATCGTCTTATCCGTTGCTTCACCCGCTTTCACCATCAGCAGGATACGGCGTGGTTTTTCCAGAGAGTCGACAAACTCTTCAATCGTGTAGCTGGGAACTAATTTTTTCCCTGGATTTTCGGCAATAACTTCATCCGTTTTATCTTTTGAACGGTTGAAAATAGAGACTGAATAACCACGGCTTTCAATATTAAGCGCTAGGTTACGCCCCATGACAGCCATACCGACAACGCCAATCTGTTGCTTTGACATGAAAAACTCCTGTCTGATTAAGACCTACGCCAGCAATCTGATTGCTGACAATTCTGTTAACAGGATCACATGTTAACTCAGGTTTGTTCCGCTGGGTAGTTATTGATGCAATCGTTGGCGCAAACGGAACATAATTTATAGATTATCGTCTCATAAGCGTGAATTCTTATTGATATTTGCGACAACAAACCGCATTATTCATCAGTCGGCATAAGCCGTCATATTAGAAGGTAAAACAAACTGTATGGAATGGATCGCAGATCCTTCGATTTGGGCGGGGCTTGCCACCCTAATCGTTCTAGAAATCGTTCTTGGTATTGATAACCTCGTTTTTATCGCCATTTTGGCCGATAAGCTACCGCAAAAGCTGCGTGACCGCGCCCGCGTAACGGGTCTAATGCTCGCACTGGTTATGCGCGTTGTTTTACTCTTTAGCTTGTCTTGGCTCATTACACTCACCAAGCCATTAATTACACTCTTTGATCACCCATTTAGCGCCCGAGATCTCATCATGCTAATCGGGGGGTTATTTTTGCTGTTTAAAGCCACAATGGAGCTAAATGAGCGGCTAGAGGGGGCTGATGAACACACCAATAGCCAACGAAAAACATCGAATTTCTGGGCTGTGGTTGCACAAATTATCGTCCTAGATGCGGTATTCTCACTGGATTCAGTGATTACTGCCGTCGGTATGGTTGACCATATTGGCGTCATGGTAGCAGCCGTCACCATTGCAATGGCATTGATGATATGGGCAAGTAAACCATTAACAAGCTTTGTTAATAATCACCCAACTATAGTTATTTTGTGCCTTAGCTTCTTACTGATGATAGGCTTTAGTTTAGTGGCAGAAGGCTTTGGTTACGCTATACCGAAAGGCTACCTGTACGCAGCGATTGGTTTCTCTATCATGATTGAGGTTTTGAACCAATTTGCTCAGTTCAATCGCCGTAAATTCTTAAAAGGCAGTCGTCCGCTACGTGAACGCACTGCTGAAGCTGTATTACGTATTTTAAGTGGTAAACATGAAACCGCTGAGTTAGATGCGCGCACATCAGACTTAATTGCTGATAATCAATCTGTATTTGACCCACAAGAACGCCAAATGATTGCACGTGTTTTGGGGATGGCACAACGTAACGTGGAAAGCATCATGACTTCTCGTCACGATGTGGAGTATTTAGACATCAATAAATCTGCCAGTGATTTATTACAGTTGATGGAAAAAAATCCGCATTCGCGCTTTGTGGTCATTGATGAAACCATTAATGATGAGCCAGTAGGTGTTGTTCATGTTCTTGATTTAGTGAAACAACAGTTAAGCGGACAGCCATTGAATTTACGTGCGCTGATTTCTCAGCCGCTTATCTTCCCTGAAGGGTTATCACTGTTAAAAGCGCTTGAACAGTTCCGTAAGGCACAAACTCACTTCGCATTTGTGGTTGATGAGTTTGGTACAGTTGAGGGCGTAGTAACGCTAACCGACGTAATGGAAACCATCGCAGGTAACCTGCCTGAAGGGGCGGAAGACAATGACTCACGCCACGATATTCAAAAATTGGAAGATGGCAATTGGGTTGCCAATGGCTTTATGCCGTTAGAAGACCTTATTTTGTTTGTGCCCATTCACTTAGAAGATAAACGTGAATATGAAACGATTGCGGGCCTATTGATGGAACACCTTCAGCGTATCCCTGAAGAAGGTGAAAAAATTGAAATCAATGGCTGCATTTTCCAAGCGTTGGAAGTTAATAGTCACCGTATTAGTAAAGTACTGATTATTCCACCGAAAAGACATGCCGATGATGAAGAGTAATCATTGTTGATAGTATGTTCATGCCAAACACAATACCGGCCGATTGGCCGGTATTTTTTTGTTGTTTTTTCGTCAATCAATATTTGTCGATAAAATACCCAGCTAACATTGATAATCTTAAGGCGTTTTTTGCAAGAGTTTACTATTGAGATGTTCAATAATTTGAGCAACTTAATAATATTACTCGAGGTTAGAATGACTACTTCTATTTCAGATCACAATAAATTAGCAATTTATAGCAGCCAGTTAGGCCAAATATCAAAAAAAAATACAGAAGAAACTAAAGCATCAATTGTAAATTCAATAAATAATGCTAGTAATTCACCAATAGAAAAACCTCAAGTAGAAGCAGCTAAACAAGGAAAGGCTCATACAGGTGATCTTAAACAATTAAATGATAATATCAAAACATTAAAAAATTTAGTGAGCGAATATCAAAGCAATGATAAGTCATTGCCATTAGGCTGGGGTACTGAAAAAAAAGGCCGCTTAGAAAAAATACAAAAAAACATAAGTAATATATTAAAAGATATAGATAATTATGCGCTTCGGATTGCAGGAAATGAAACAAAAGCACAAGCTCGTAAAGCAAAACAACTTAGCAGTGACATAAGTACTACAAAGACGTTACTCAGCTCAATAGGCGAGATAGACAGTAAAGCAAAATTGGGTCAACAAATTTCGAATAATGAGCAAAAATCTCGGACAGAACAGTATGAGAGTAAACAACTCCAAAAATTATTAGGGCGTACTCAATAATATTAGCTTAATCCACACTCTGTTCACATATCAGAGTGTGGATACAATCATCAAAGCGCATTTAACAAATCACTTAGCCCTTGCTTTTCTTCTTTCTTCAAAAAGTTACCAATCGCCTCTTTAGCTTGGCTTCTTAACTCATTACGCAGTAGCTTTTCAACATTGAGTTGATATTGCAGATTATTCCACCCGCCGTAAATACGTAACGGAATAGTCATCGCCTGTAACTGTTGGATAAAGCGTGAATCACCGCCCCATCCTTGAGTAATCTGTACACCTAAATTAACATCTAGACTTTCAGCCGGCACATTAGCCCAACCTTGCCCTGTAATTGAAATCAACGGTGAGGTGGCTTGCATCGAAGCAATATTAATAATGCCTTTATTTAAACGGCCATTAACCGTGAACAATTCAACTTCTGTATAATTACCGGTATTCACTGGCGCATTAATTTTATTGGTCACTCGTGAAATAGACTGCTGGATCAGTAACGGAATATTAAGCCCAGCCAATCGCGCATTGCGTAGACTAAAATTAATCGGCCCTTGCCATAAATTTTTCACGGCATAATCATCATAACCGGGTCCAGACAAATCTGCGTTAATGGTAACAATACCGCTGAGCTTCTCAGGCATATTAAAGGCTTTTAATAATGGCGTAAGATCGATATTTTGAATATTAGGTTTTGCGGTGAGTTGTGCTGGCACATTGGTATAATCAATAGTGACTGGCAGTGAAAACTGCCCGCTAAATGCCTTACCTTCAAACTGCGAAATCACCAATTGAGGCGCTTGATTTTGCGCTACAAATTTGACGGCATTGACTGCCATACCACGATATACCAAATTATCAATATTCAAATTAATATTGGCAGTAAAGGATTTTAAATTCGACAAATCATATTTTTGCGTTTGCTTACCAGATATAACTGGTTTCACACCAACCCTAACTGAATTCTCTGTTTCATTGGCGCTATTATTACTGGTATTTTCATTGGAATGCGGCGTACCTAATAGCTTATCAAGGTTCAGCATAGTTGAAGAAAGCTGTACATTCACATCAGGGATATTCCCTAACTTGGCATTAATCTTACCCGTTAGTTCGCTATCATTGGCTTTAATAATAATATTAGTTAAGTTTGCTGTTGCAATATCATCTTTAAGATAAGCAAAATCAGCAGTAAATTGCCCCGTGACACCCCCTTCAGGCAAGTCAACGCCAGTAAAGGTATAGTCAAATTGGCTTAATTGCCCACTAATTTGATGCGATAATTGAGAAAGATCTAACTCAGCTTGTGCATCAAAGCGGAGCTCTTGCTGATTTTTATTTAAATTACCGCTAAATTTAGCTTTGATTTTACGCTCATCACTTTTTTTCAGTGAAAGATCAATATTGCGTAAATTGTATTCATCGTTTTTGGTTTTCCAGATCACCAAACTATTCGATACTTCAACTTGATTAATATCGAGCAACCATTGGCTTTTTTCTGTAGAGCTTGGAGTGCGCTGATGACCTTCAGGTGCGATAGGTGAATTGGTACTAATTTGTGGTTCGCTTTCAGGCGTTTGACGAATAACTGCGCCATCTAAAACAATTTGCTCTACAGATAGGCGGTGAGAAAGCAAGGGCCATAATTCCACATCGAGACGCATATTTTCCGCGCTCAATACGGGCTGGCTCGCATTTGGAGCGGTTACCGAGACAGGACCTGTAATAATGCTTAATGTCGGCCAAACATGCCAACGCATATCACCTTTGAAATCGAGCTGATAGCCGCTCTTTTTCTCCACTTTTTCGACCAAATATTGCCTGAAGTCATTTGGATTAACGAGCATCACTAATGCGGTTAACCCTACAACAACCACAACCAACAAAATGACCAGTGTCGTCAGAAACCGTTTCATTCTTCCCTCACTTAAATTATGTCTGCTACGCCACACAAAAGGCTCACACTACACCTATCCCTGCAATTTACGGAATTACCCTATACTCATCATACTTCAAGTTGCAGATTTTTCACTAAGGTACCAGCGACTCGAATCACTTTATTTACCCATGT
This sequence comes from Providencia sp. PROV236, assembly GCF_033676985.1. Lineage (NCBI taxonomy): Bacteria > Pseudomonadati > Pseudomonadota > Gammaproteobacteria > Enterobacterales > Morganellaceae > Providencia > Providencia sp. PROV236. The sequence goes on from NZ_CP096297.1 coordinate 3,263,908, forward strand.
TCATCGGCTAGCTTCACTTGCCGCCTATCTGCATCTTGAATGACTTAAAGTTACATAATAGTAATTCCGTTATACTTCTCAGTCTTCGCTAATGCGACTACCTACCGCCCCTTGCTGATTTTTATATTTCGCATCTTGCCGACTATTATAAGGGCGATCAGCACTACCTGATAATGGTTCAAAACTTAATGCACCAATTACCATTCCCGGACGCAGGGCTAGTGGCAATTTGCCTGAATTATAAAACTCTAACACAATTTGCCCACACCAACCGGGATCAATTCGATGCGCTGTCACATGCACCATTAGCCCTAATCGTGCTAATGATGAACGTCCATCCAGCCACCCAACAACGTTATCAGGCAGGGTAACAGACTCAAGTGTGACTGCAAGTGCCAATTCGCCTGGGTGAAGGAAAAAAGGCTCATCATCTTTAAGAATGATTTCATCACTCATCACGCGATCGAGTGCCGCGTTAACTTCATCTTTCGGGCCACTTAGGTCAATAAAAGCGGCGGTATGGCCTCGGAAAACACGAAACTGATTTCCTAAACGGACATCAGCAGTAGCTCCATTGATCCTCTCAATTGGTGGACGAGGGTTAATAACTAACTTTCCTTCATCCAACCATTGAATAATATCGCGGTCACAAAGACGCATGACAGAATCCCCCTTCATCATTTTGTCGCCTTAAAGCCCCTTGGGCTAGTCTTGGCAAAATTCGCCGATTTTCGCTTTCAAGATATCAATGGCTACGCGGTTCTTACCACCACGAGGAACAATAATATCGGCGTACTGCTTCGACGGCTCAATAAATTGTAAGAACATAGGACGAACAGTTTTATTATATTGTTCAATAACCGAGTCCAGTGTTCTACCTCTCTCATTTACATCACGTTTTATCCGACGCATCAAGCAAATATCAAGAGGAGTATCCACAAAAATTGAAAAATCCATCTCTTCCCGTAAACGTTTATCCGTTAGCAACAAGATCCCTTCAAGAATGATGACTTTTTTAGGTCTGAAATGGATAGTGGTGTCTTTGCGGGTATGAGCAACATAGTCATATTGAGGAATTTCAACGGATTGGCCGTTTTTTAGAGCTTTGAGATGTTGGTAGAGCAGACTGTGATCCATAGAATTTGGGTGGTCATAATTCACTTTTAACCGCTCTTCCATAGGGATATCAGCTTGGTCTTTATAATAACAATCTTCTGGTATAACACCGATATTATGATCACCGACCTTTTCCCTGAGTTCCCGATAGAGAGTACTCGCGATAAGGCTTTTTCCGGATGCAGAAGCTCCCGATATACCTACAATGGTACAGTGATGCGCTATGTCAGTCATAAAATGGTAACCTGGTTAAATAAATCTGAAATGAAATGCATAACTTCATATACCCGAAATAATTCGAAGTGCAACTAAGCGACCAATGAGCGCAATCACCATGCCTCAACGCAAGGCGCTACAACTTGAAGTATGACAAGTAAAAATTATGGTTGGCGAAATTATAGAGGCTAATGACGTGAGGTTCCAGCACCGCAAAGCAAACAAGCTAAAAAAACGCCAAATATCAATAAAAACCATCATAAGAAGTGTATATTTTAAAGCGTTTAGAGTGTAGCGCGGCACCAAGTCACAACGCTACAACTTGAAGCATATGGATATATTTAAAATTTTTTACGCCCTTCTAACGCCGCTATACGATTTTCAATCGAAGGATGCGTTGAAAATACCGAATCACCTTTATTAAAGATATAAGCGGCACTGCGGTAGGCATCACCAGTACTCGAATGATCATACTCTGTTTTTTCATGTTTCCCTGAAATTTTTCTCAATGCGCTGATCATCGCTTGATTATCTGTTGTTAAATCAACGGCTGCGGCATCAGCCATATATTCGCGGGTTCGTGAAAGATAAAAATAAAGAATTTGCGTGATCCAAGGCAAGACAAAATTGAGTACTAATAAAATAATTTGCGCTTTGTTCGAAGCACTATTACGGCTACGACCCGCTGTACGAATAAATAACTGACTAAAGATATTGGTAATAGTGAGGATCACATTCGCTAAAATACCGACATATAAGGTTAATTTAGAGTCACCATGAATAATATGACCGATCTCATGAGCCATCACGGCTTGTACTTCTTGCCTATTTAGCGTCTCTAATAAACCTCGAGTCACCCCTACTAGGGCATTTTTTGATGTCCAACCAGCAGCAAAAGCATTTGGTTCATCACTTTCTAAAATATATAAACGGGGAACATAACGCAGAGTCGCACTTAAACTTAACTCTTCTAATATATTACACAACTGCCTTTCTTCGGGTGTACTGGCATTTTCAGCCGTAATTTCTTTTGCATCCATCCCCGCCAACATCATTTTATGACCGCGATAATGAATATAAATCAGCCCTAAAAAAGTGAGCCCTAAAATAATTAAAGTTGCCACTGGTAACTGTTGAAAAGTGACAAACGCCAGTAAATTTTCAAAAAAACCAATTCGTTCATCAGGATGGGTGGCAGTGTCCGCTAATAATCCCACAATCAGCATGATAAAAATATAACTAATCACCACTAAACGGGTACGAATATTATTTTTACGTATGATGTCTCTAAAATCCATAGCATTCCCTATATGACTAATTTGCTCAAAGCATTGCACTTTGAGCAAACAGATCAATAACAGCCATTTTTAATCAAAATTAATACGGCGAGACTCTTCGCTTTTAATTGTTTCTTCATCAAGACGCCAATAGTCTTTATCGATTTTTAGGCTAGGAATAATACCAACAATAAATACCGCAGGCATTGATGCAATATAGGCTTTATATGCTTCTAATGCACGATTGTAGCCACGTTTTGCAAATGAAAGTTTGTTTTCTGTTGAAACTATCTCTTCTTGCAAATTCGCCATAATCGCATCCGATTTCAACTCAGGATATGCTTCTACAGCAACATTAATTGCCCCGCTGCTCACCATTTTTGACAACGCATCTTCCGCTTCACGTGCTTGTGCTCCTGTCGCATTCTGTGCCTGCGTTCTTAGCTCAGTTATCTTACTAAAAACTTCAGATTCATGGCTTAAATACTTTTTGACCGTTGCCAACAAACTATCAAATACTTTTCCGCGGCGGTCTAATTGCACTGAAATCTCCGTTTCGCTTGAAATAACAGCCTCACGCATTGCGACAATACGGTTATAAAAGTAAATAACAATCAGTACTAATACGACAATCAAAATTAAAAATTTCATAGTCACCTTTTAGGCTTCCGCCATAAATAAAATCGAATACGCAACACAAATATACTCTATATAATTCGAGATGCGGCTAGGCGACAATTAAATAAGTCGCTAGGAACATACATCAGTATGTGACTGTCGTCAGTAAACACAGTCACTGGCAGCTTAACGAAAAGCGCTGCAACTTGAAGTATGACAAGTATAATTAAACTATTCTACGCTATCACAATAAAATAGCGAAACAAGTAAACGATAAATAAGAATAAGTTGAGGGAAAAATAATTTGGAAGGAATAAATATTAAAGGATCTACATAATTAAAGAGTAGATCCTTTAAGCTTACTGGATTTTATACTGCGCGGAATGAAATCTCTGTTGGGATTTTATCACCTTCCCAATACATCAATGAAGAGATATTAGAAGCAATTTCGCGATAAATATCAGCAAACTCGCCTTCAGGATCACGCATCACTGTAGGCTGGCCACGGTCTAAGTCTTCACGCAATGAAATATGTAGAGGGATTTGTCCTAACAGCTGGGTATTATATTTTTCAGCCAGTTTTTCAGCACCACCGGTACCAAAAATAGGTTCAACATGACCACAGTTGCTACAAATGTGCGCACTCATATTTTCAACCACACCAAGTACAGGAACGTTAACTTTCTTAAACATAACGATCCCTTTCATTGCATCAACCAATGCAATATCTTGTGGCGTTGTTACTACAACAGCACCTGTTACTGGGATATTTTGTGAAAGTGTTAACTGAATATCCCCCGTTCCCGGCGGCATATCGATAACCAGATAATCTAAGTCAGGCCATAAAGTATCTTGCAACATCTGCATCAGTGCTTTACTTGCCATAGGACCACGCCATACCATCGCATTGTCATCAGTAACTAAATAACCGATAGAGTTGGTGGCCAGACCATATGCCATAATAGGCGCCATGTGTTGACCATCTGGAGAGGTTGGTCGCTCCATGGTGGTTCCTAACATGTTTGGAATCGATGGGCCATAAATATCAGCATCAAGAATACCGACTTTCGCTCCTTCTTGTGCCAAAGCCAGTGCTAAGTTGACAGAGGTACTGGATTTACCCACCCCACCTTTACCTGAGCTCACCGCCAAAATATTACGAACACCATTAATACCCGCTAAATCATTAGCACGTTTTAGTGTCGTGATATCATGACGCAGTTTCCACTCAACCGCATGAGCACCGGTTACTTTTTTCAATTCTGCCGTTTTTTCGCTGATCAGAGCCTGAAATGGCCCTTTCCACACAAACGGCATCACTAATTCGACATGCAACACATTATCCAACAGTGCACAATGATGTAATGCTTTGATAGATATCAGATTACGTTTCAGTGTTGGGTGTGTAAATGAAGCCAAAACAGTGGAGACTTTTTCAGTCAGCAGTTCTGGATTGTTCTGCTCGGGGGATTTATCGTTCATCCCGGCTCCTTTATGTTATATTTTTAACACTATACTCCAAATAATTCGAGCTGCAGTTAGGCGACAAGTGAAGATAGTCGGGGAGCATAGATAAACTATGTGACTCGGCTAGCTAAACGTAGTCAACAACGCTGCGGCTTGAAGGATTTAGGGTATATGATACTTTGACTACTATTCATCATACCAGAAACCATCAAAATAGTGAGCGCCTTACCAACTAAAAGACACTCAACAGCAAAAAAACCCTTTTTTGTCTGATTTGGCAATTAATATCCTATTACCCTAGCAGCGAAAGTTGTGATCGGGTAACATCAAAGTCCCTTTTTATTAATGGAAGTAAGATCATTACTATGTCTCAAGTCGCAAATAAACTATTGGTAACCTGTGCGTTACCGTATGCTAACGGTTCAATCCATCTCGGTCATATTCTGGAGCACATTCAGGCTGATATTTGGGTCCGTTATCAGCGAATGCGCGACAAAGAGGTTCATTTTATCTGTGCAGATGACGCACACGGCACGCCAATCATGTTGAAAGCCCAACAGCTGGGAATTTCACCGGAAGAAATGATTGCAGCAATGAACCAAGAGCATCAGGAAGATTTTGCTGGTTTTGCTATCAGTTATGATAACTATCACTCGACCCACAGTGAAGAAAACAAGCAGCTATCAGAACTTATCTACAGCAAATTAAAAAATAACGGTTTTATTAAAAACCGTACTATTTCACAACTGTACGATCCTGAAAAAGGCATGTTCCTACCAGATCGCTTCGTAAAAGGTACTTGCCCTACCTGTAAAGCAGAAGATCAGTATGGCGATAACTGTGAAGTGTGTGGCGCAACTTACAGCCCAACAGAACTGATTAACCCGCGTTCTGTGGTGTCTGGCGCTACGCCAGTAATGCGTGAAACAGAACACTTTTTCTTTGACCTACCTGCATTTAGCGACATGCTACAAGCTTGGACTCGCTCAGGTGCGCTACAAGAACAAGTCGCCAATAAGATGCAAGAGTGGTTCGAATCAGGTTTACAACAATGGGATATTACCCGCGATGCGCCGTATTTCGGTTTCGAGATCCCTGATGCACCGGGTAAATACTTCTATGTTTGGCTAGACGCACCAATTGGTTACATGGGGTCATTTAAAAACCTCTGTGATAAGCGTGGCGACCTCAATTTTGATGAGTTTTGGAATAAAGATTCAAAAACCGATCTGTATCATTTTATCGGTAAAGACATCGTTTATTTCCATAGCTTGTTCTGGCCAGCAATGCTTGAAGGCAGTGAATACCGCAAACCAACCAATCTATTTGTTCATGGTTATGTCACCGTTAATGGTGCAAAAATGTCTAAATCACGCGGGACTTTTATTACTGCTCGCGCCTATTTAGATCACCTTGATGCAGATTGCTTGCGTTATTATTATGCCGCTAAGCTTTCATCTCGTATCGATGATATCGACCTGAACTTAGAAGACTTTGTGCAACGCGTAAACAGTGACATCGTCAATAAAGTGGTTAACTTAGCATCCCGTAACGCCGGTTTTATCGCTAAACGTTTTGGCGGTAAATTATCAGCAACATTAGCTGATCCTGAGCTGTATCAGCAATTTATTGATGCAGCACAGTCAATTGGTGAAGCCTATACTAGCCGTGAATACGGTAAAGCTGTGCGTGAAATTATGGCACTCGCCGATATTGCTAACCGTTATGTGGACGAAAAGGCGCCATGGGTTGTTGCAAAACAAGAAGGCAAAGACCAAGAACTGCAAGATATCTGCTCAATGGGTATCAATTTGTTCCGTGTGTTAATGACTTACTTGAAACCTATTTTGCCAGGCCTTGCAAAACGTACCGAAGCATTTTTGAATGTCGAACTAACATGGGACTCAATCGCTACGCCATTAACTCATCATGAAGTCGCGCCATTTAAAGCGCTGTTCTCACGTATTGAAATGGCAAAAGTTGAAGCAATGGTTGAAGCGTCTAAAGAAAGCATCAAACCCGCTAAAGTTCTGACTGGCCCACTTGCAGATGATCCTCTTCAAGAAACCATCAGCTTTGATGATTTTGCTAAGGTTGATCTGCGTATCGCGTTGATCAAACAAGCTGATTTTGTTGAAGGCTCTGATAAGTTACTAAAACTGCAACTGGATATTGGTGGTGAAACTCGCCAAGTTTTCTCTGGTATTCGTAGTGCTTACCCTGATCCAAAAGCACTTGAAGGCCGTTTGACTATCATGGTCGCAAACTTAGCTCCGCGTAAAATGCGTTTTGGGCTGTCAGAAGGTATGGTAATGGCTGCTGGCCCCGGCGGAAAAGATATTTTCCTACTGAGTCCTGACAGCGGTGCTCAACCAGGTATGCAAGTAAAATAAAATAGCGGATCCTACCTAGGAAAGAGCGAATAATTAAATGAGAAGCAGAGGATCCTTGATCCTCTGCTTTTTTTTCATCTTTTAACTGTGATCTCTAGCACAATAATAAAGTTAATTGTATGATGAATGCACTTAGCGTAATAGGACGAGTCTCATGTCATTAAAACATGTGCTGATAACCGGATGGCAGTATTTACGCGCTTTTGCGATTCTTTATCTCTGCCTGATCATTGGGAACCTGTTATCAACACTTCTGCCATTTTCTGTTCCCGGTAGTATCATCGGTATGCTAATACTGTTTGTGCTACTCGCTCTTCAAATTGTGCCTGCGCACTGGGCGCAACCTGGTTGTTCAATATTGCTAAAGAATATGACGTTATTGTTTGTACCTATTGGTATCGGCATCATGAATTATTATAGCCAATTAAGCGAACAACTGGTTCCAATCCTTGTTGCCTGCTTTATTAGTACGTTAGTAGTGATGGTTGTGGTTGCTTTCAGCTCTAACTATATCCATAAAGAACGTCAAATTGTTGGTGTAAAACCAGACGAGGTTCCTCTTCCCCCTGAAGAGCCAACTCATATATCACCGGATAATCAGCAAGATAAGGGGGATGGAAAATGTTAGAACATATTTGGTGGTCACTACCGTTAACTATTGCCGTTTTTTATCTGGCACGGATTTTGTCGATTAAATTAAAACTACCACTATTAAACCCATTATTAGTGGCGATCGCGATTATTGTTCCGTTACTCATTTTTACCAATACCCCTTATGAACACTACTTTGCAGGCAGTAAAATCCTTAATGACCTGCTACAACCGGCGGTTGTCGCACTCGCCTTTCCTCTTTATGAGCAAATGCATCAAATTCGCGCCCAATGGAAATCACTGTTTAGTATCTGCTTAGCCGGCAGCTTAGTGGCTATGTTTACTGGTACATCGATTGCCTTATGGTTAGGTGCAACACCCGACATTGCCGCCTCTATCTTACCAAAATCCGTTACAACCCCAATCGCCATGGCTGTCGCTGATTCAATTGGCGGTGTTCCAGCAATTAGTGCTGCTTGCGTAATTTTTGTGGGTATGTTGGGAGCGATGTTTGGTCATTCCTTATTTGACGCCCTACGTATTCGTACACATGCTTCAAGAGGGTTAGCAATGGGGACTGCGTCTCACGCATTAGGTACTGCCCGTTGTGCAGAAATCAACTATATTGAAGGCGCTTATAGCTCATTAGCATTAATGACTTGTGGGATCATTACCTCTTTACTCGCTCCGTTTATCTTCCCAGTCATACTCCATCTTTTCGGCTAAACTCAATACAATATGAGAGAGGCTTATCGCCTCTCTCAACTTATTGACGAAGAGGAATGAAATCAGTTTTTTTCCGCTTCGTGTTATCAGCCGAAAATCAATAATTTGATTTTCCTAATTTAGGTCAAATAACCTCAACGACTACCGCCAAACAAAATACGTTTGTCAGCAGTCAGTCAGAGGCTTACCGCCAAAAACTTGAGATACATCTCTCAATTACACAATTTGTTTCATTAATTTCATAGAAAAAGAGATATTAATCACATATTAAGTGATAATTTATTACATATACTCTAAACACTTGAGATGCAGCTGAACGGGAACCCCATAACTCACGAAGAGCGTAGAAAGTATCCCCCAATGCAAAACGCTGCAATTGAGTATAAAAAATGTAAGTAAGTCACTAGGAGAACTACTCATGCATTCAAGATTTAAGTCCGCTTGGTCTCAACTCCCAGAAAAGTTACAAGTTGCGCTCAGACCCATTATTGATACACCTGATTTTCAAGCGATGCTGAGTGCCGAACAAGTTAATCAGATTAAGGCTGATTGCGGTTATAGTGACAGCGAGCTGGCATTTTTATTATTACCTTTCGCGGCGGCCTATGCTGTTACCCCAATTTCGCACTTTAATGTCGGGGCTATTGCCCGTGGTGTAAGTGGTAACATCTACTTCGGCGCTAATATGGAATTCAGTGGCGTCGCTATCGCGCAAACTATCCACGCAGAGCAATGTGCCGTGACCCATGCATGGTTAAAAGGTGAAAAACAGTTGGCTTCGATCACGGTCAACTATACGCCATGCGGTCACTGCCGACAGTTTATGAATGAATTACGTGGTGGTGGTAAAATTGAAGTACACCTCCCTGAGCGTCAGCCAGCAACATTACATGATTACTTACCTGATTCATTTGGCCCATCCGATTTAGAGATCACAACTCTGCTAATGGATACTGTCGATCATGGTTACAGCACACCGAGCCGTAATCGCTTGTTATGTGCGGCTATTGAGGCAGCAAACCAGTCACATGCACCTTATAGCCAATCGCATTCAGGTATTGCACTACAGTTAAAAGATGGTTCATTATTTACTGGTCGCTACGCTGAAAACGCCGCCTTTAATCCAAGCTTGCCACCACTCCAAGCCGCATTAATTATGATTAATTTAGCGGGCAAAGATATGCATTCTATCGAGCAAGCGGTATTAGTTGAAAAGCAAGATGCAATTGTTAAGCAATGGTGTATTACGGAGAACACTTTGCAAGCACTCGGCTGCCAGCAAAAAGAAGTGAATTATTTAGATTAATTTGTTAAACATTTAATTGCCGCCATTTATTTGGTGGCAATTATTTAATGTATTTTGCATATACCTTTTTATGTAACTGACTAATTTCTTTAAAATTAATATCACCATCAATAGTACTATTTCCTTGTTTAAATTTTCCTTCAAGGAATTCAAGATAACCTTCTGCCATGTCCATCTGCATCTGTTTAAGTTGCTTTGCTGTGAATATTATCTGATGCTCAAAAAGAACCGCACGAAAGTACTGCATTGCAACCATTGAAAAGATACTGTCTTCTGCCAACATACTTTTGGCTAATATAGGATAACGTCCCGTGTATCCTGTTAGCTGTTGGTTATCTAATTCACGGTGATTAATTAAATGATATTTTGATGTATTTTGATTATTGAGGTAATTATTGTTATTGCTATTAATTGTATTCGCAGATACTGATAACGATATAAGAAATAAAACAGCGGATAATGATAGTTTTTTAAAATGAAAAAAATCGGCTATTCCAGTAAGTCGTCTCATTAAAATTCCTTTTATTGAAAATAACCATACAATGATTATTTATCGAAAATGAACATACATCTTTTATAGAATGACATAAAATAAAATCTTGTAGCAATATATGATAAAAATACTAACTATGTCATAACCTATACTTTAAATAATTCGAATTGCAGGTCAGCGATAAACAAAGATAAATGGAGAGCATATACAAACGCTATAATTCAGTAAACGTAGCGCAGTCACTATCCCCTAACGAAAAGTGCGACAAGTGAAGATAGGCAAGGAGAATATACTCTAAATAATTCGAGCTGCAGTTAGGCGACAAGTGAATGAGTCGCTAGGAGCCTACATAAGTAGGTGACTAGTGCGAGTGAGCGTAGTCAACAACACTGCAACTTGAAGTATGACGAGTATATTGCTATTTTAATATTTCTTAGGAAGGATATGTTCTGAGTATACCGTTGTTCTTTTTATCCTTTTTAACCATTTACATATTCTGGATTTTTCTTCTTTAGATGCATACTTTACTTTTTCTTCAACCATACGAATAATATTCGCGATAAATATGTATTTTTTACTTTCTGTTTTTGCACTTAACATGATTTTCCAATAAGCTTCTTTTTGGTGATCATTTAATAAATCAAAAGGAACAGTTAAGATCCATACATCGTTAGGCAAATTATAATCATTTATTATTTTATTATATATTACATTGGCTTTTTTATAGTTGATATCATCAATATGATACTCAAGGCCTTTATCATCATCTATTTTTTTATTAGTCAAATCTATATATTCAAATTTATGTGCACAAATAATAGAATTAATTAAATTATCACTAACCGGTAAACTATGTTCCTTCATTACTTGTTTAAAATAATCAATCATTATAATACTAAAAGGTGACATATAATTTAATTGTGCCTCCTTTTCTTTTTTTAGCTCTTGTGTATAGAGATAATCATCAACAATACTTATTGTTTTTTTAAATTCACCCCGTGATTTTGCCAAACAAATAAAACTGAACAATATATTTATTATAAAAATAAGTATTAACCTCATAACTTTTTTATCATAAAGAAAAAAGCTCATTCTCCCCCCTCATAGGCATTATTAGGATAGAATATTCGTATTAATGATAAAGCAAAGAAAAGTTGTCTTCATCAACTTTCAAATAGTTTCGAATTGCGATTGGAATATTAAACACATTAAATCAGAAACTATCAACATATAAAAAACAATACTATAAAAATATTAAAAATAAAAACACTGGTCAATATATAATAAGGTATGGAATTAAATAATAAATTCGTTAGGTTATTTTTTAAATTATATCAATCTGATAATCGGGATTATGGCAAGTATCCACCACATCGCCCTTAGACTCAGCATACTGAAGATAGTCTTACTTACGATAACAATCTCTTAGGTAGTACAGTTTCTCTGTTGATTTAAATTAGCTATTATGCTGTTTATTATACAAATAATATTATTTAACATTTATTTTAACTCTTTGTATCAATAATCACTGTACATATTTTTTGTTTGCCTTAGGATCTATCCCGACTGTTGTTTTTTAATCGTCCAAAGAGTGATATTTCATGGAACATGAATACGAAACAAAACGCCCTCTGTACATACCTTATGCGGGCCCTATCCTGCTAGAATTTCCTTTATTGAATAAAGGCAGTGCCTTTAGCGAAGAAGAACGTGCGAGTTTTAACCTGTATGGTTTACTGCCTGAGCAAGTTGAAACTATCGAAGAACAAGTAGAACGCGCTTATCGCCAGTTAATCGACTTCAAAACAGATATCGATAAACACATTTATTTAAGAAACATTCAAGACACCAACGAAACCCTATTCTACCGTCTAATTGATGCGCACCTCACTGAGGTGATGCCAATTATTTATACCCCGACGGTTGGTGAAGCGTGTGAACACTTCTCTGATATCTATCGTCGTGCTCGTGGTTTATTCATTTCTTATCCAAACCGTGAATACATCGATGATATGCTGCAAAATGCCACTAAACAAAACGTGAAAGTGATTGTAGTCACTGATGGTGAGCGTATCTTAGGTCTCGGTGACCAAGGTATCGGCGGTATGGGGATTCCTATCGGTAAGCTTTCTTTGTATACCGCTTGCGGTGGCATCAGCCCAGCTTATACTTTGCCGATCGTGATTGACGTGGGAACCAATAACCCACAGCGTCTAAATGATCCGCTGTATATGGGATGGCGTCATCCACGTATTACTGGCGAAGAATATGACCAATTTATTGACGAATTTATTCAAGCCGTAAAACGCCGTTGGCCAAATGTGCTGTTGCAATTTGAAGACTTTGCGCAAAAGAATGCAATGCCATTGTTAAACCGTTATCGCGATGAGCTTTGCTGCTTTAACGATGATATTCAAGGTACCGCATCGGTAACCTTAGGTAGCTTGATCGCGGCTAGCCATGCTGCTGGCAGTAAACTGAGCGACCAACGAGTGACTTTCTTAGGTGCAGGTTCCGCAGGTTGTGGTATTGCTGAACAAATTGTTGCGCAAATGAAATCTGAAGGTTTGAGCGATGAGCAAGCACGCTCACGCATTTATATGGTTGACCGTTTTGGCTTGTTAACCGATAAACTCCCTAACTTGCTAGATTTCCAAAGTAAATTGACTCAAAACAGTGGCAATTTAGCTGACTGGGATGTGAACAGCGATTCAATTTCGTTATTAGATGTGGTCCGCAATGCTAAGCCAACTATCTTGATTGGTGTTTCAGGTCAAGCAGGTTTGTTCACCGAAGAAATCATCAAAGAGATGCACAAACACTGTGAGCGCCCAATCGTCATGCCACTGTCTAACCCAACATCACGTGTTGAGGCTCGTCCAGAAGATATTATTAACTGGACTGATGGCAAAGCGTTAGTCGCAACAGGTAGCCCATTTGCACCAGTATCCTATAAAGATAAGGTCTACCCTATCGCTCAGTGTAATAACTCTTATATCTTCCCAGGTATCGGCTTAGGAGTGATTGCTTCAGGCGCTAAACGCGTCACTGAAAATATGCTAATGGCAGCCAGCCGCGCGTTAGCTGAGTGCTCTCCACTCGCTAAAGCGGGTGATGGTTCACTATTGCCACCATTGTCTGATATCCAACAAGTTTCGCGTTTTATTGCGAAACAAGTTGCGAAAGAAGCGCAGGTACAGGGTGTCGCTACCGTGACCTCAGACAGTGCATTGGAAGAGGCAATTGAACGCAATTTCTGGAAACCTGAATATCGTACTTATAAACGGACATCATTCTAATTTCCGAATAGGTTAAAGGCGCTATTTAGCGCTCTTAGACTGTTGACAAACCTATCATGTTTGGCGGTAGTCGTTAGGGTTCTGAAATAAACGAGGAAAATCAATTTATTGATTTTCGGCTGATAGCACTGAGCGGGAAAACCACGCTTTATCTCGCTTCGTCAGCAACCTCAGGGCGCTATTTAGCGCCCTTTTTAGTTTTTGACCTCATTTTTCAGATATTGGATATAAACTAAAATTTTGGCACATTTTATACTCTAAAGATCCAGCACCACTAACTAATGAATTGAGTCAAAACTCTTGTAGCTTAAAGTATGGCAAGTATAAATATTATTATAAGGACTTAATATGTCTGAACAACCAAACTACACACCACCTGCATCCAAACCGCGTATTTCATTGAAAGCCATGGCATTAACGCTGATCCTTGTGCTATTCAATATCGCTGTTTATTTTTATCAAATCGCCTTTGCATCACCGCTAGAATCGCGAGAAAGCAACTTATTGTTATTTGGTGCAAATATCTACCAACTCTCACTAACAGGTGATTGGTGGCGTTATCCCATCAGTATGATTTTGCATTCAGATGCAATGCATATTGGTTTTAATAGTCTTGCCTTATTAGTCATTGGTATTGAATGCGAACGGGTTTATGGCAAATTTAAATTATTATCTATTTATATTATTTCTGGCGTCGGTGCAGCCTTATTTAGTGCCTACTGGCAATACCAAGAATCACTCAAGGCAGTTGATTCATTTAGTTTATATATGCCAATAAATAATACGGTGTATATTACTATCGGTGTAGGTGCATCAGGCGCCATTATGGGGCTAGCGGCTGCATCAGTGATCTATTTGTTCAAAACGATTAATTCACCAGATGTCCCTGATATCGAAAATGCCAAACTAAAACGCCAGCTATACAATATTATTGCCATGATTGCGTTAACTTTAGTTAATGGTATGCAGTCTGGAGTGGATAATGCAGCGCATGTGGGGGGTGCCGTGATTGGTGCATTGGTTAGCTTAGGCTATGTAATTTCAGCAAAGAAATCCTACCTTATTGACCTGTTGATTACCGCAATAGCTGCTGCTTTGCTGATATTTGCTATCTACAGTATCTCTTTCTCAACCGATGAAGATTTATTGTTTGAACGTGAATTTATTTATCAAGAAATCCAAAAAGAAGTGACTGATGCAAATCAGTAATGAATATCCCCTTGGTATAACCAAGGGGATCATTAATGGCATTTCTTCATTATCATTCAGATTGCAGCGTTTTCGCTCGAATATTTAAAGCATAAACACTTTTAGCGTCATCATGATGGCACTGCATACAATAAGTAACAGTGTAATATATTGGAAAGTGCGTTCAGATAATGTCACCAGCAAATGTTTCGCCAATGGCATTACGAGTAATGCCCCTGCACATAAAATGAGTGCCAATTTTAAATCAGTGTGACCGTCCTGCGCATAAGCTAACGCAGAAGATCCTGATAAAACCGTGGTAACAACAATTGACGTACCAATAGCTTGCTTAATATTTAACTGCATATAACGTAACAGCATCGGCAATACCACAACACCGCCCCCCACACCTGTCGCACCTAATACAATACCCGCAATAACCGCAGGCACTGCCATTGCACGTAATTGGCTCTCTTTAATGGCTATTTTTTTAATTGGATTGGCAAAAAACATACGATGAATAAATAAGTACAGAGAAAAAATAATTGCCACCGCAACCAACAAATTAATCCCCCATTCAACCTGTTTTTCATATTGCGGAATGCTTCCCAACCAAGTCACCAATAAACTCGATAAAAATGTACTTGGCAACATAATTGCCAATACAATAAATGCGCCTTTTAATGGAATATTGCCTAATCGAAAATGCATATATGACGAAGAGACTTTCATCAACATGGATAAGAAGTTTGCTGTGGCCACCGCGGCTAATGCATTGAGTCCAAAAAAATAGGTCAGTATCGGTAAAACAATCACACCACCACCGACACCTGTGGTGCTAATAATCAAGCCAATCAATGCTCCGATGGCTAACTCAGTTAAAATCATTAGGTTTTATCCTGCCCGGGTTACGGCTTGCCGTGCTTTGTGTAATGCAATATCTGCATCTTCATTGGCGAGGGTTAAATACTTAAAAAATAGTGTATCAAATATGACCATTTGCAATACTTGTGGCGTGATCACACCAAGCTGGGAGTGCTGTTCATCATAGAAATAAGGCAAAGTATAATCAGCAAGGCGCGCTGCTTCATCTTGCCCAAAACGGGTTAATGCGACAGTCGTACAACCACTTTCATGAGCTGATTTCAGCATATAATTGATATCAGGGGTATTGCCCCTTGCAGTGACAGCGATTGCTAAATCACTTGCATTCAAGTTTGCCGAATAACCGAGTTGAACATGCAGGTCAGGACTAAACAACGCATGTTTATTCACACGGATCAATTTAAGAAAAATATCATTAGCCACAATCGCTGAAGATCCGATCCCAAATACTACAACCCGTTTTGCTTCAACAATTTTTTGTGCGATTGCATCCACCGTCAACGGCTCTAGTAATCCCACTGATTTTTCAATTGCCGTAATAAACATTTGCCCTGATTTAGCGATAATCTGAGCCGTATCATCATTACGGCTCAGATTGCCATACAAACTCTCGGCTTTGTGCTGCTTTTCATCGGATAAGTAATCAACTTTAAATTCAGGATAGCCACGGTAACCCATTTGGCGCGCAAAACGGATAACTGAAGCGCTGCTTACCCCAGCAGCTTGAGCAAGTTCAGCTGCATTCATCGGAACAATGCTATCACGACTTTCGAGCAAAAAATGGGCGATACGTTGCTCGGTGCCTTTACCTCTGGTCAATAAACTTTCCAATTTTACCGTCAGTGTTGACATGGCTATTCCTTATTATTATTTTTCTGGATCGTTGAAGCCTATTATCATACTGGCAATGAAACCGACAATCCATGCGCCAGCTACCGCAATCAGAAAATCAAGAATTTGCCCATCTCCAACTAACGGTATTAATGATAAGCCAGCCGTTCCAAACGGAATAATAATCCCCACATGGAAGAAGGCCATTAATGCCCCACCAGCGGCACCACCAATACAGCCAGCAATAAAAGGTTTACCTAGCGGTAATGACACACCGAACAATAATGGTTCGCCAACCCCAAAGATCCCCACAGGTAAAGCACCAACTAAGGTTTTTTTCAGGCGTTGATTTTTAGTTTTCAGGAATACCCAGAAACAAGAACCGACTTGCCCCATTCCTCCCATCGCTAAGATTGGGAATAGGTAATTTAAGCCAAAAGTTTGCAAAATTTCAGCATGAATGGGGATCAAGCCTTGATGCAAACCTGTAAGTAATAAAAATAGGAAGCTGCCACCTAAAATGCCCCCTGTCACCACTGCGCCACCTCCACTGTTTAGCAATGCAACAGAAACGCCTTGAGACAAGATTTGGTTGAGATAATGCCCCGCAGGTTGGAACACAATCAAAGCCACCATAGCTGACACTAAAATGGTCACAAATGGCGTTACGATAAGATCGAGGCTCTCTTTAATGATACTTCTAAACCACACTTCAAATTTAGAAGAGAATACCACCACCATCAGTACAGCAAAGATCCCGCCACTGTTTGGCTGTAATTTCTCACCAAATAATGTGATATCGGCCAAGCCAGGCATCGCTAGCAGCCCTGCCATAACCGCACCAATTGAGGTTGATGCCCCTAATTCTTTCGCGGTATTCACACCAATCATGATAGAGAGATAGGTAAAAACGGCGCTACCGATCAATTTCAATAATTTAAACAGTTCAGGGAACTGCTCCACCACACCCGGTGCGACTAGACGCACAATATTAATCAGCCCCATAATGAGACCACAACCAATCAACGCAGGAATAGTTGGTACAAAAATAGCAGCAAGTGTGTTTAACATGCGACGAATTGAAAACGGTTTTTTCTCGGAACTAGCAGCAATGCTACTTTCATTCGTCAGGTCACTACCCTGCATTCTTTTATTCATTACCGAAAAAACTTTAGCCGCGGTTCCCATCCCCACAATGACTTGTTGTTGTTCACCATTAAAGACAACGCCTTTCACACCTTCGACTTGTTTCAGAGCCTCTGCATTGAATTTGCTATTGTCTTTTAAAACTAAACGAATACGTGTCATACAATGAGTCAACGTCACCACGTTTTCGAATCCACCCGCCTGTTTTTCTATTTCTTTGGCGAGTACTTCCAGATGTTCTATCTTGTTAGCCATATAATTTCCCCAGTATTGACGTTACTCGCGGTAGCTATTCAGCATCAGATCCAAACTACTATTTGGATTTTTCTGAACAATATCCGTCGCTTGCTGTGCATTAATATTAAGTTCATACATTAAAATTGCGCGTCGTGGATGATAATCCACTTGCTTTAACAACTCTGCGGCTGTTTGCGTATCGATCTGGCACACTTCCCCAACAATTCTTTCGGCACGGCGCAGCAATTTGATATTATTTGCCACCACATCAATCATTAAATTAGTGTGAATTCGCCCTAAACGCGCCATCACACAAGTGCTGAGCATACCTAAAATCATTTTTTGTGCCGTACCACTTTTCATTCGTGTCGAGCCAGAAAGCACTTCAGCTCCCACATCAGGAGCAATCGCATATTGTGCAAGCTCACTTAGCACACTATGACCTCGTGTGGTGATAGCCACCGTCAGTGCACCTAATTGATTGCCATACTCAATCGCTGATAAGGTAAAAGGCGTTCGTCCACTCGCTGCAATACCAATAATCACATCTTTTTCGCTTGCACCACGCTGTTTAAGCTCTTCAACTGAGGCTTCAACAGAATCCTCAATATTTTCAACCGCTTTTAACATCGCGGCCTGTCCACCCGCAATAATCGATTGCACTAATTCAGGCGATGTACCAAATGTTGGGGGGCATTCAGCGCTATCGAGGACAGCAAGTCGTCCGCTAGTTCCAGCTCCGACATAAAATATCCTCCCTCCTTGCTTTAAGCGCTCTGCAATCATATCAACCACATTGGCGATTTCAGGTAACACTGCCTGTAGAGAGGCAGCGACCGTGCTATCAGCTTGATTAATCTCTGTTAGCATGGATAAGGTGTCTAAACGCGAAAACTGCAACGTGTCTTGATTGAGCTCATTTTGCAAGCAATCACTGAGTGTATTTTCGGTTACTGACATGACATCACCTCAAATGAAATTAAATTTCACAAAAAATTACTACTAATGAATTTTTATTTCAATTAAAATCATAGCAACGTTATCATTTGTATTGGTTTACGTGATCAATTTCACATCATTACCTGATATCGGGAAAACGATTAGGCTGTGAAAAAGCACGCTGTCCCTCCCTTCCTTTTATTACTTATCCGAAATTTTCATTTAAGAATGTTTGAGATCTCAGTCACGAGTTATTAATGAATTGTTAATTTTTTTGTGATCTAAGCGCTTTTTCTTTTCTTTTTTGTCACAACGGATTTGCTTAACCAAATGATCTCATCTATTAATACAATTCATATCAACTAACGATACAAATTAATAACAAGATTATTTCGCAGCCTAAAAAATTAAATTTAGACAATCAGGCTGAGATTAATAACACTGGAGAAACAGTTATGTTGAGTATCCTAGGCATTGTTCTTTCCCTACTGATGTTGATGTATTTTGCATATCGGGGCGTGAGTGTATTGATTTTAGCGCCAATACTGGCTCTGTTTGCCGTTATGATGAGCGGTGAAGTTTCTCAGCTATTTGGTGTCTACACACAAGTCTTTATGACGGGGCTAGGCGGCTACGTCGTAAAATATTTTCCATTATTTTTACTGGGTGCCGTATTCGGAAAATTGATGGATGACTCAGGTTCAGCGCAATCCATCGCTTATTCGCTGGTGAGAAAGTTGGGGGGACATCGCGCCCTGCTAGCGGTTGTGATCACCTGTAGTATTTTAACTTACGGTGGCGTCTCACTATTTGTCGTTGGTTTTGCCATTTTCCCTATTGCCGCCGCTATTTTCCATGCTGCTGCTATACCCAAACGCTTGATCCCCGGCGCTATTGCTCTCGGCTCACTCAGTTTTACCATGACAGCATTACCCGGCACACCAGCCATTCAAAATACCATCCCAATGCCTTTCTTTGGAACTGATGCCTTCGCCGCCCCAGGTTTAGGGTTGATTGGCTCAGCGGTCATGTTTGCCGCAGGTTATGGTTGGCTAAGCTATCGAGTGCGTAAGGCGAAACATGCCGCAGAGGGATACGGTGATACCTATCATGCTCCTGAAAAGCCTACCGATGATGAACATCGCCATCTACCCGCACTTTGGAAGGCTCTATTACCCATCATATTAGTCGTTTCTTGTAACTACTTGCTTAGTAAGGTGATCCCTTTAATGGATACCGCATATCTTTCAGAAGACAAATACGGTAACACGGCTCTCAACAGCGTTTTAGGATTATGGGCGATCATTGGTGCATTAGTTTTGTCTTGCATCACCATCATTATTTTAAATTGGTCACGTTGGAAAAATCTCAAAGAAACCATGAACAAAGGAGTTATGGGTTCTTTACTGCCTATCTTTAATACCGCATCGGAAGTGGGTTATGGCGCCGTTATCGCTTCTCTTGCTGCCTTTGCCGTGATCAGTAATTACTTATTGAGCATTTCCGCAGGTAACGTACTGATTTCAGAATCCATTGTGATCAGCATGCTAGTGGGTACAACAGGATCGGCTTCTGGCGGTTTAAGTATCGCATTGAGCATGATGGGCGAACATTTCTTACAAATGGCTGATGCTGCGGGTATCTCACCTGAATTATTACATCGCGTCGCTGCAATGGCATCAGGTGGTTTAGATACCCTACCGCACAATGGTGCTGTTATTTCATTATTGGCGATTTGTGGCCTGACCCACAAACGATCTTATTTCGATATTTTTATGGTGACCGTTGTTGGCAGTGTGCTGGGGCTCATTGTCGTCATCAGCCTCGGATCACTATTTGGCTCATTCTAAAAGGAAATCATTATGTCTACGATTGTGCTACCCCGAACACTGGAAATTGGTCATGACTCAATCAAACGTTTACCAAATGTTTTACAAGGCCTAAAGAGTAAAAAACCCTTAATTGTCACCGACAATATGATGGTAAAACTAGGTTATCTCAATAACTTACAAACTATTTTGTCTCAAGCAGGTATTGAAAGTGACGTTTATTCAGATACGGTTCCTGAACCAACTGCGGCGTCTATCCAAGCAGGTATAGAAAAAGTCAGAAGTGCTGATTTTGATTCAGTCATCGCATTAGGGGGTGGTAGCCCAATTGACAGTGCCAAAGCAATTGCCGTTATTGGCAAACTCGGCGGTGTCATCAATGAATACCGTTTTCCACGTCAAGTTGAAGAACAGGGGTTGCCGATTATTGCCATTCCAACCACAGCAGGAACAGGCTCTGAATGTACTCGAGTGACTATTATTACTGATGAAAAAACGGATGAAAAATTAATGTGTATGGGCACAGGTTTTATGCCTACTGCCGCAATCGTTGATTACAACTTAACCCTCAGCGTACCAGCAAGAACCACCGCAGACACTGGTATTGATGCAATGACACACGCTATCGAAGCCTATGTCAGTCGTAAAGCCAATCTCTATTCAGATAGCCAAGCGCTATGTGCCATGAAACTGATCGGGCCAAACCTACGAAAAGTCTACCATGATGGTAATGACAAAGTGGCACGAGAGGCGATGATGCTAGGCTCTACGCTCGCTGGCATTGCATTTTCTAACGCTTCGGTTGCATTAGTTCATGGCATGAGCCGCCCTATTGGTGCATTTTTCCATGTTCCACATGGTTTATCGAATGCCATGTTGCTCCCTGCTGTAACCCGTTTTTCATTAGAGTCAGCCAAGCAACGTTATGCCGTCTGCGCACGTACCTTAACATTTGCACAAGAAACAGACAGTGATGATGTGGCTTGTGAAAAACTGATCAACACCCTTGTCGAACTCAATCGCGAACTCTCCGTGCCAACACCAGCCGAGTTCGGCATTGATAAACAGCAATTTTTCTCGGTAGTCGAGACCATGGCAAAACAAGCAGAAGCGTCTGGCTCTCCTAACAATAACCCCCGGATCCCGACTATTGAAGAGATGGTTGCTATCTATACCCAACTTTGGAATTAAGCAGGAGAAATACTATGAGTATCGTTGGACACTTTATTAATGGCGCAAGCAATGAAACCCATTCACGCTTGCAAGATATTTATAACCCAGCGACGGGTGAAGTCAGTCGCCAAGTTGCCATTGCCCCCAAAACAACCGTAGAAGACGCTATCAGTGCAGCCCATGCCGCATTTCCTCAATGGCGTGATACGCCTCCGATGAAACGTGCACGCATTATGTTTCGCTATAAGCAATTGCTGGAAGAAAGAGCCGATGAAATTTGCCGTTTAATCGGCCAAGAGCACGGCAAAATCGTTCATGATGCAGCCGGTGAATTGCAACGTGGTATTGAAAACGTTGAATATGCCTGTGGTGCACCAGAGATCTTAAAAGGCGAATTCAGTAAAAACGTCGGCCCTGGCATTAATTCATGGAGTGATTTCCAACCTCTAGGCGTAGTTGCGGGGATCA
Organism: Providencia sp. PROV236; assembly: GCF_033676985.1. Lineage (NCBI taxonomy): Bacteria > Pseudomonadati > Pseudomonadota > Gammaproteobacteria > Enterobacterales > Morganellaceae > Providencia > Providencia sp. PROV236. The sequence continues at coordinate 3,286,106 of NZ_CP096297.1, forward strand.
CACCTTTTAACTTTCCTGCCATGGTACCGCTTTGGATGTATCCACTCGCCTTAGTTTGTGGTAACACATTTGTGCTTAAACCCTCAGAGCGCGACCCTAGTGCAACCCTATATATCGGTCAGCTATTAAAAGAAGCAGGGCTACCTGACGGCGTATTTAATATTGTTAATGGTGATAAAGAAGCCGTAGATACCTTATTAACGGATAAACGTGTTAAAGCGGTGAGTTTTGTTGGCTCTACACCTGTTGCTCAATACATTTATGCAACTGCAACCGCTAATGGCAAACGCTGCCAAGCGCTTGGTGGAGCTAAAAACCACGCGATTGTTATGCCAGATGCGGATATGGAAAACGTGGTTAATTCACTGTTAGGTGCCGCTTTTGGCTCTTCTGGTGAACGTTGTATGGCGCTATCGGTGGCTGTCGCTATCGGTGATGACATTGCTGATGAGTTGGTTAGCCAACTGAAAGATAGAATGTCATCACTAAAAATGGGCGTTTACAGTGATAAAAATAACGATTTTGGCCCTGTGATCACCCGTGAACATCAACAAAAAGTATTCGGACATATCACTAGCGCAGAGCAACAAGGTGCGACTATCGTTGTCGATGGCCGTAAAACACAAGTCAGTGGTTATGAAAACGGCTTCTTTGTTGGCGCAACACTCATCGATAATGTGACGACACAAATGGATAGCTATCAGGCTGAGATTTTTGGCCCTGTGCTACAAGTGATCCGTGCTAAATCCATGCAAGAAGCGATGGATATGATTGATGAACACGAATACGGCAACGGGACTTGTATTTATACGCGCGATGGTGAAGCGGCAAACTACTTTGCTGATTACATTCAGGTAGGAATGGTCGGGATCAATATTCCACTCCCCGTTCCGGTGTCTTACCACAGCTTTGGTGGATGGAAAAATTCGCTATTTGGTGATTTACATGCCTATGGCCCTGATGGTGTACGTTTCTATACTCGCCGCAAAACGATCACACAACGTTGGCCATCAGCTAACCTGCGTGAAGGCGCTGAATTCTCCATGCCAACCATGAAGTAACTTACCTGCGCTTCTCTCTGATCAAGGGAAGCGCGCTCATTTCCCCAATAGATTTCTTGATTCGCGCCTGCGATAATGCCAACATAACCAAAAATTTATGTTAAGAGAAACCGCATATTGAATACGCAGCATGATAAAAGTTCAGCCGTAACACGAGTTTTGGCGATCCTTGAACATATTGCCAAATCAGATAATCCTCTTTCACCTGCTGACATTGCCCATGATTTGGCGATCCCCAAACCAACTGTTCACCGCCTACTTGCTCAATTGAAACAAGATGGCTATTTGCAAATGAATTTGCGTGGGCTCTGGGAACCTGGTAACCGCTTTTTTCAAATATCACAAGGCGTTTGGAATAGTGTTCGCTTTAAATCCGCACGCCAAGTCATTCTCAGAACACTTGCCAATGAAATCAATGAAACCTGTGGGATATCCGTACCCAATGGGTTAGAAATGCTGTATTACGAAAGAATTCAAGCCAATTGGCCTTTACAAATTAATCTACCTGAAGGTAGCCGTACACCTTTATGGTGCACCGCCAGCGGCAAATTGTATCTTGCTAGTCTCAGCGAATCTAAACGGCAAAGCTTACTAAAAGCACTTCCTATTCATCAAATGACCCGCAATACATTAGTTGATATGTTTGAACTGAATGCGCAAATTGATAAGATTGCACACATGGAAATCAGTACAGATAATGAAGAGTTTATTGATGGCATGGTGGCTTGTGCAGTTCCCGTTAAAGATGAAAAAAATCGATTAATTGCTTGTATTTATACCCATGCTCCGGCAATTCGCACACCGCTCGAATCACTACTAGAATTCGTGCCCGTGATGCAAAAATCAGCACAAGCCCTCAGTCATCTCGAATATTGTTAATCCATTGACAGGATTTTACGTTGCTCGACTTGCGTCACCAATTTAAGTCAAGTAGCCTTACTATTACGACTATTAAAAATTTAGGCTAGGACAATGCGGAAACGTCTGCTTTATGGTCTGATCATCATTTTAGGGATAGCGTTAGCAACGATTATTTTACTTGACCGTTGGATAGCTTGGGACACCGCTCCGTATATTTATGAAAATGTCGAAGAGCTTCCCGCGCGTGATGTTGGGATGGTATTAGGTACCTCTAAATATTATGCATCTGGCGCAAAAAACTTATATTACAGCTATCGGATCCAAGGCGCTGCTGATGCCTACCACAGTGGCAAAGTGAAATATTTGCTACTCAGTGGTGACAATGGCGCTCATAGCTACAATGAACCCATCAATATGCGTAAAGACCTAATTAACGCAGGTGTTCCTGCATCAAAAATTGTGCTTGATTTCGCTGGGTTTAGAACACTGGATTCAGTGGTACGTACCAAAAAAGTCTTTGATACTGATAACTTTACTATTATCACTCAGCGTTTCCATTGTGAGCGGGCATTGTTTATTGCAAAACATAAAGGGATCGATGCTCAATGTCTTGCGGTTCCAACACCAAAAGCGATGTTTAAAGTGAGAGTGCGCGAGGTATTTGCTCGTTTAGGTGCGTTAGCAGATCTCTATATTTTAAATCGAGAACCTAAATTTTTAGGGGAACAAGAGTCGATCCCCGCCCCGATAAAAATGCCCGAGGGGATTAAAGGCTACCCAGCGGTCTCACCAGATGAAATAAGCAAAAACTTTTAATTTGTTTCAAGGTAACCAATATCATTTGGTTACCTGATTAACTTTAACGCAAAACAACATATAAGCGATCGGTTAACTTACGCCATAGCCATTCTATCGGCCCTTGGTTAAAAAACCGTAACCAGCAATAAGAAAATAGCATGTTAACTAACCAAATCGGCACAATAAATCCCAGTAATTCACTCCGTGAAAAAGAATTAAAATAGCCTAAATGATAAAAAATGGTAGTACAAATCAGTGTTTGCAATAAGTAATTCGTGAGAGCCATGCGACCAATAGATTGTAAGATTTTTGCCATTAAACGACCTTCAATCGTCTGCCAAAAACCATAAACTAAGGCGATATAACCGAGGGATTGTAACGGTATCATCAATTCATTAATGATATAGCCCACGATTGATGTTGAAAAATAACTCCATCCAAATCGACTCTGCAAATACAGAGACACTAGCTGTACCAATAAGGCGGGAAAAATGAATATTAATGCCATGCGTCGATAATGCTGAGTACTAAATCGCCCTTGTAGCCAACCATTACGCAATAGTAGAAATCCTACGATCATCAGCCCCAATAATTGCCAACCATACTGAATGAATAACATTTCAATCATATTCCAAACAGATTGCGCTCTATAGGTTAGCCCTACCATCCCCCCCGTTGTTTTTTGTAATAACTCGAAGAGGGCTTGTTCATCAGAAACAATCCAAAAATCATTGGCATCGATTAAGCTACCCAATACAAACAAAATCATCAGGCCAATGACATAAATAGCACAGGCAATCTTAAGTAAACTGTATTCACTTTTTTGATAAAACAATAATACTGCAACCAGCCCTGTTAATGCATAGGCCAGCAAAATATCACCTTCCCAAAATCCAACACCATGAATAATACCGAAAATAGCTAATATCACGAGACGACAGGCATTCCATAGTTGCCCTCGCTGATGCAATAACGCTAATGTGGCACCAAATAAAATTGAGAAAATGGCTAGGAATTTACCTTGAACCAACAGGTTGAAAATCACCCAAATAGTGATATCAGGTGTCTCTACAGATGAGGTGTAAACGGGATTCATATATGCCATTTGCGGCAACGCAAATCCAAAAATATTCATTAATAGAATACCAAGAATTGCTATGCCGCGAACTGCATCAAGACAATAAATACGCCCTTGAGACTCAGGCGATACTGTTGCTGCCATCATAAGTTATTGATGACGTACCGCACGCAAAAACTCTTGGCGGGTATTTTGGCTCGATTTAAATAATCCACCTAAGGAAGTCGTGGTTGTTGCACTGGTTGCATCACGAATACCACGCGCTTTCACACAATAATGCACTGCATCAATACATACCGCGACATTATTGGTATCCAATAAGGTTTGTAATGCGACTAAAATTTGCTGCGTCAGACGCTCTTGTACCTGTGGGCGCTGTGAGAAAAACTGCACGATACGATTAATCTTTGACAGGCCGATCACTTTATCTTTTGGAATATATGCAACTGTCGCTTTACCGTCAATAGTGACAAAATGATGCTCACAAGTGCTAGTCAGGGTAATATCACGCACCGTAACCATTTCATCAACCTTCATTTTATTTTCAATGACGGTAATTTTAGGGAAGTTGGCGTAATCTAAACCTGAAAAAATTTCATCAACATACATTTTAGCAATACGTTTTGGTGTATCCGCTAAACTGTCGTCCGTTAAATCTAAATTCAGTAACTTCATGATCTCTGTCATGTGCCCTTCAATCAGTTGCTTACGCTCTGCGCCTGATTTAGGCTGAATGCGTAATGGGGTTTCTAACCCTCTAGCTTCCAACGCAGCATGAACCAGCTCGGCTTCTTTACTCAGAGATGACATTCGATTCTCCACAAACGGTATATACTCGTCATACTTCAAGTTACAGTGTTGTTGACTTCGTTCACTCGCACTAGCCACCCACTGCTATGGGCTCCTAGCGACTCACTGGTCGCCTAACTGTAACTTGAATTATTTAAAGCATAACGATTTTTATAAATATAAAATTGCAGGTGTGCGCGTACTCTAAAACAGCAAGTCTAGATAATCCAGCGTTACATCTGTCGATCATATGAAATATTTGCATGCAAAAATGTTCATTTCTTCACGACCATTTTTGCTATCACTATGGATATATCATTATTTAACTATAATTAATAACATAATTGCAGTCATCTCGTTTATTCAGTGCAGCAATAGTTCAAAATCGCACAATCCGACTAAACGTTATTATTCGTCAATATCTACTCATTCACCCAATGCGTTATCTCTGACATAATAAGCAGCACAACACGATTTAAGCCTCAATGGCAAAGTAAAATTATAGGGGTAATATAATAATGGATATGTGTCATACCGCAGGGCTAATTTCACTGGAGCAGGCATTAGAAAAACTTTTTTCACAAACACAAACCATCACCTGCTCAGAAACTATTCCACTCACTGACGCGACACAGCGCATAGCTGCAACCGATATTATCTCTCCGATCAATGTTCCGCCATTTGATAACTCTGCAATGGATGGCTATGGACTGCGTTTTAGTGAATGGGATGGCAAAACGCCGATGCCAATAGCAGGTAAATCCTTCGCTGGGCAGCCTATGCAAGGTGAACTTCCTCAAGGTAGCTGTGTTCGTATCATGACCGGTGCCCCCATTCCTCATGGGGTTGATACCGTGATCATGCAAGAAGAGGCCGAAGAAACAGCACAAGGGATCCTGTTTACAGGGACCGTAAAAAAAGGCAGCAACATACGCCGTGCGGGCGAAGATATTGCTAAAGGTAGCAGTGTGATCCCAGCAGGAACCTTACTTTCTACCGCACAATTACCGCTGATTGCCTCATTAGGGGTGTCCACTGTGAATGTTTATCGCCGCTTAAAAGTTGCCGTATTTTCAACGGGCGATGAGCTGCAAGCTGTTGGTTTGCCACTAGCTGAAGGTCAAATTTATGATACCAACCGTTTTACGGTTCGCTTGATGCTTGAAAAACTGAACTGTGAAATTATCGATCTTGGTGTGATCCCTGACTCTCCTGAAAAACTGAAGCAAACGTTTATTGAAGCTGATAAGCAAGCCGATTTGGTGATCAGCAGTGGTGGCGTCTCTGTTGGTGAAGCCGATTACACAAAACAAATCTTAGATGAACTCGGCCAAATTGGTTTCTGGAAGCTAGCGATTAAACCGGGAAAACCATTCGCATTTGGTAAACTGAGTTCAGCGTGGTTCTGCGGGCTACCGGGAAATCCTGTCTCAGCCGCATTAACTTTCTACCAATTAGTGCAACCATTGATTGCTCGCCTAGCAGGACATAGTCAGTGGAAAGCCCCTGCGCGATTTAAAGTTCCTGTCACAACACCTTTAAAGAAAAGCCCTGGCCGTCTTGATTTCCAACGCGGCGTGCTTAGTGTTGATAATCATGGCCAGCTACAAGTCGCAACAACTGGCCACCAAGGCTCTCATGTTTTTAGCTCATTTAGTCAAGCCAACTGCTTTATTGTGTTGGAAAGAGAGCGAGGTCGAGTCGCTGCCGGTGAGACCGTTGATGTAGAAATGTTCAATTACTTACTGAAAAGTGAATAGCTATTGTGCAAGAGTTAACTGATACAGAAATGCTGCGCTATAACCGCCAAATTATTTTGCGTGGATTTGATTTTGACGGGCAAGAAAAACTCAAAGACAGTAAAGTGCTGGTGATTGGTTTGGGTGGCTTAGGCTGTGCAGCAACTCAATATCTTGCCGCTGCGGGGGTGGGTCAGCTGACCCTCGTAGACTTTGATACGGTCTCTTTATCTAATTTACAGCGACAAACGTTGCATCGAGATGCAACGATTGGACAACCTAAAGTCGATTCGGCTAAAACACAGCTTGCTGCGATCAATCCTCATATTAATATTACCACTATTTATGCCCAACTCGATGATCAGCAGCTTGATGAACTGATTAAAAATCATCAGGTAATTTTAGATTGTACTGATAATGTCGCAATACGTGAACAACTTAATCGTTTGTGTTTTAGACGTAAAATTCCATTAGTTTCAGGCGCGGCCATCCGTATGGAAGGGCAATTATCCGTTTTTACCTATCGCGATGATGAGCCTTGCTACCACTGTTTAAGCCGCTTGTTCGGCGAAAATAGCTTAACTTGTGTAGAAGCAGGGGTAATGGCACCACTGGTTGGTACCATTGGTACCTTAGAGGCGATGGAAACCATAAAATTATTAACTCAGTATGGCAGAGTGAATGTAGGTAAAGTGCTATTCTTTGATGCCATGACGATGGAATTTCGCCAATTCAAACTGATGAAAGATGTCGATTGCGAAGTGTGTGCTCGCTGATCAAAGTTAAGAATAATCCTAAAAACTGGATTGTTTTTGCTTTAACCTTATACTATCCCCTTTCGTGGTGGCTCAACAACCTTCAGTCACCCTTTTTAGATAAGTAACTGAGAGTATTTAATATGCAATTCCCTCCTTGCCCAAAATGTCAGTCTGAATACACCTATACTGATAACGATATGTATATTTGCCCTGAGTGTGCGCATGAATGGAATGATGCCGAACCCGTTGTAGAAAGTGATGAATTGATCGTTAAAGATGCCAATGGCAACTTGCTGGTAGATGGCGATACTGTCACTGTCATCAAAGATCTCAAAGTAAAAGGCAGTTCATCAATGTTGAAGATTGGTACTCGAGTGAAAGGCATTCGCTTGGTCGAAGGCGATCACAATATCGATTGTAAAATTGATGGTTTCGGTCAAATGAAACTGAAATCTGAGTTTGTTAAAAAGAACTAATTAACAACCCGTTAAAACAAAAAGACCTAGCCGATGGCTAGGTCTTAGATTGTTGACTAACGTATTATTCTACAACACCTTGACTCTTCAGGTACTCATCATAAGTACCTTTAAAATCAATCACTTTATCTTCTTTGATTTCTAAGATACGACTTGCTAATGAGCTGACGAATTCACGGTCATGTGAAACGAAAATCAAAGTCCCTTTATATAGCTCAAGCGCTAAGTTAAGAGACTCAATTGATTCCATATCCAAGTGGTTAGTAGGTTCATCCATAATCAAAATATTTGGTTGCTGCATCATCAGCTTACCAAATAACATGCGCCCTTGCTCACCACCAGACAGTACGGAAACTTTTTTCTTAATATCATCTTGAGAGAATAACAAACGCCCTAAAATACTACGAACGGCTTGCTCATCATCACCTTCATTTTTCCACTGGCTCATCCAGTCGAAGACATTCAGATCGGTTTCAAAATCTTCTGCATGATCTTGCGCATAATACCCAATAGTGCTGTTTTCAGACCATTTCACTGTGCCGCTTTTTGGTGGTAATTCACCCACCAGCGTTTTCAAAAATGTCGTTTTACCGATACCGTTAGCACCGATCACCGCCATTTTTTCGCCAACTTCTAGCAGTAGGTTAAGATCTTTAAACAGCGGCGCTTGATCATAACCATTCGTAACTCCCTCTAGTTCCAATGCATTACGGAACAGTTTTTTCTCTTGTTCAAAACGAATAAATGGGTTTTGACGGCTTGAAGCTTTCACTTCATCAAGCTGAATTTTATCAATTTGACGCGCACGAGAAGTCGCTTGTTTTGATTTTGATGCGTTTGCACTGAAACGGCTAACAAATGACTGTAATTCAGCAATTTGCGCTTTCTTCTTCGCGTTATCTGCGAGCAGACGCTCTCTTGCTTGCGTCGCCGCAATCATATACTCATCATAATTACCCGGGAACAGGCGCAATTCACCGTAATCTAAATCGGCCATGTGCGTACACACGGTATTGAGGAAGTGCCTATCATGGGAAATAATGATCATGGTGCAGTTACGTTCATTGAGAACTTGCTCTAACCAACGGATCGTATCAATATCAAGGTTGTTCGTTGGCTCATCAAGCAACAAAATATCTGGATCAGAGAACAGTGCTTGCGCCAATAGAACACGCAATTTCCAACCCGGAGCGACTTCGCTCATCGGGCCATAATGTTGCTCAACAGGGATCCCAACACCTAATAGTAATTCACCGGCACGAGCTTCGGCACTGTAGCCATCCATTTCACCATAAGCGACTTCAAGATCGGCGACACGGTAACCATCTTCTTCACTCATTTCAGGAAGTGCGTATATGCGGTCGCGCTCTTGCTTCACATTCCATAGCTCGGTATGCCCCATGATCACAGTATCCAATACGGTGTATTCTTCGAAAGCAAACTGATCCTGACGCAACTTACCAAGGCGTTCATTAGGATCAGTAGTATTGACATTACCCGAAGTTGGCGTGAGATCTCCGCCTAAAATCTTCATAAATGTTGATTTACCGGCGCCATTTGCACCGATCAATCCGTAACGGTTCCCTGTCCCGAATTTAACTGAAATATTTTCAAACAGTGGCTTACTGCCAAACTGCATAGTGATATTGTTTGTCTGTAACACTTCTATGCCTTTAAGTTTACGATGTCGAGATACCCCACCAAATAGCGGCGCATTATGCCACAATCAGACGATGAGATCTTGTGCTGTTTATGCAGCCCCTAGTAATAACCTCGGCACTTTGCGGTATATACTCGTCATGCTTCAAATTGTAGGAGGTTGGCAGGCCATACAGTTTATCTCTGCTGCTCCACCTATCTACATTTGTCGTCTACCTACACCATGCATTATTTAGAGTATAGATGCCATGTAAATGGCTATTGTATGGAGATTGAAATGATGAATATTTTTACAATGGTGGCTTAATCGATATTAAGCCACACTCCGATTTGTTAATCTAATTTAATACCCATTGTACGCGTAATTTCTGTAAGACCTTCTCTTTCATAAAATTTTATGGCTTGATGGTTTTGCGCTAGCACAGAAAGTTCTAAATGGCTCAAATTATTATCTTTAGCCCAAATCTTCATTTGCTCAATAAATTGGTGCCCTATTTTTTGTCCTCTTAATTCAGGTGAAACGACGAGATCAAAAATATAAGCAAAATCACGAGCAACCATACAATTATATGGATCTGCCGATTGTCTTTGTGCAAAACAAAAGCCTTTAACTTCTCCCTTATATTCAGCAACTAACAAATTAAACTTGTCATCTGTAATCGCATTTTCTACGAATTCAGTCGCTTGCTTAGCTGGCTGTAATCTTTCCGGATCAAGTGCTGCCATTTCTGAAAATAACAATTCATACAAAGAAAGCACGGCTTCTAGATCTTGTTTAACTGCACATCGGATCATGCAAACCTCATTTATCATAAGTTTTTACTGATGGTGCAACATAAGATTCAAAACGCTCTATCAATGCTGCTGGTGAAGTTTCAACAATCGCCATATGACGATATTTTTCCTGTAAAAAAGCTTCATCAGCCATTTTATTCGTCATATCGATCAGGGGCTGCCAATAATCATTAATATTAAATAGTCCGCAAGGTTTGGTATGTAGACCAATTTGGCTCCATGTAAACACCTCACTGAACTCTTCAAGCGTGCCATAGCCACCAGGTAAAGCAACAAAACCATCAGCTAATTCAATCATTTTGCTTTTACGTTGATGCATTGTTTCTACTTTATACAATTCAGTTAAATTTTTATGGGAAATTTCACGTTCTTCCAAAAGCGATGGGATCACCCCAATAGCTTTGCCTCCAAGTGATAAAATTGTGTCTGCAACTGTCCCCATAATGCCAACACTCGCACCACCATAAACTAATGTGATATCACGTCTGACCATTTCTTCAGCAAATTGGATGGCCTGCTGCTTATATATTTCACTCGCTCCCATGCTTGAACCACAATACACTGCAATACTATTAATTTTTCTCATTTTTTCCTCGTTGTTATAGTGTTTTTTTAACGGAAAATAATTATACGTCACATCCTGATAAGCTCAACATTCGAAATTGAGGCCATTCCATATAGCCTCCTTTCTAGTCAATGACATTCAATATGAGTCTTAGAAAAAATCATGTTTTATTGTGCTCTATATTTTGTAAACACATATTAACTAGAGCTAATTTATGCGATAATCATAGTAATGCCGTGCCAACTTTCGGTATTCACCAAATATTATGCATTTTATTTCTTAGTAGATTATTTATTCAAAAGTGACGAGTCTTTTTACTGGTCTATACTCTAAATAATTCGACTACTGCATTTGATATGTGACAAGTATATTACGTATTTCTGGGGTTTAATTATATCATGTCTGCCGACACCAAAAAGAGCGCGTTTCCCTTATTACCTGTAGGGTTGCTGTTACTCGCAATGACGTCAATTCAGGGTGGTGCCTCTCTGGCAAAAACACTTTTTCCCGTTATCGGAGCTCCCGGTGTAACTGGACTGCGCCTATTACTTGCTACCATTATTTTGTTTATTATTTTTAAGCCTTGGCGTTTAAAATTTAGACGTAGCTCCCTTGTTCCTCTATTAACTTATGGTATCTCATTAGGCACCATGAATTATCTGTTCTATTTGTCACTTGAACGGATCCCTCTAGGAATAGCCGTAGCATTGGAATTTACTGGCCCCTTAGCCGTCGCGATGTTTTCATCACGCAGACCAATTGACTTTCTGTGGATCGCTTTAGTTATTGTTGGATTATTATTTTTATTGCCTATTAGAGGTGATATCGGTGAATTAGATCTTGTGGGTGCACTCTATGCTCTCGGCGCGGGTGTGTGTTGGGGAATTTATATTATTTTCGGCCAACGTGCTGGCGCCGGCTATGGTGCCGCAACCGTGGCAATAGGCTCTTTTATTTCGGCCATGATATTTTTCCCTATAGGGTTAATGCAAACCGGTGTTGAAGCCATGTTTGACCCTGCTATACTCCCTTTAGCGCTCGCAGTTGCTATTCTTTCTACTGCATTCCCCTATACACTGGAAATGATCGCCTTAACACGCCTTCCAGCAAAAACATTCGGTACATTAATGAGCCTTGAACCTTGTATGGGAGCATTTATGGGAATTATTTTCCTTCAAGAACATTTAACTGCAACTCAATGGTTAGCATTATTATGTATTGTTTGTGCTTCAATTGGTTCAACATCTACAGCACGACCTAAAACAAAAATAGAAAAAGTTTCTTAAATCAGCAAAATAAAAAAATATAGAATTAAGGTTAATATTTTCATTAACCTTAATTTCTTGTAAAGTTTATTTCATATTGTTGAAATATTAGCTCATTAAAACTATCCTATATTTAAATAACATTTAATTAATTTTTTCTTAATATCGAATATGCCTATTAAAGTAATAGAATATTCCATTATGACAATTTAAATTCATTTCGTTATATTAGTTAACAGAAACAGAGATTAACTAAATAATTTAATTATAAGAGGATAAATTATGAGTACAGCTAAACTAGTTACCGCACCTCAAACAAACCTTTTATATACACGTAATGACGTTGAAGATAGCGTTAAATTAGAAACTATTGATATGTTAAACGTGATGGTCGTGCATTTTACCGACCTATCGTTGATGACCAAACAAGCTCACTGGAACATGCGTGGCCGTAACTTTATCGCTGTTCATGAAATGCTTGATGGCTTTCGTAGCAGCTTAGTAGAGCATCTTGATGAATTTGCTGAACGCGCAGTTCAACTAGGCGGTGTTGCAATTGGTACTACTCAGCAAGTCAATAAGTTTACTTCACTGGAAGCTTACCCAATTGATATACATGATGTTCAGGATCACCTCAAAGCGTTAGCTGATCGCTATGCCGTTGTTGCGAATGATATTCGTAAGGCAATTGATGAAGTGGAAGATGAAGACAGTGCAGATATGTTTACTGCCGCATCTCGTGATCTCGATAAGTTCTTATGGTTCTTAGAAGCAAATATTGAGTAATGTCGTTAAAAATAGTCAACCTCGATTGACCCTTTAGGGCTCCATAAAAAGGAGCCCTAGGTTGTTGACGAAGCGGGGCAAAAGCGTGGTTTTTCCCCGCTTCGTGTTATTAGCTGAAAATCAATAAATTGATTTTCCTCGTTGATTTCAAAAACCTTAACGACTGCCGCCAAACAGAATACGTTTGTCAGCAGTCTGAGGGCTCCATAAAAAGGAGCCCTTATTTTTTATCGCTACTATTTGGCATTACAGGCCTTTCAATAGGAAAAACAGGTAATGAGTTAAGTAATCGCTTACCATAATTTTTAGTGATTAAGCGTTTGTCATAAATAATAATTTCGCCATAACACTCATGGCTGCGGATCAAACGCCCTGCTTGCTGAATAAGATTAAAAGATGCACTAGGTAAGCTTTGTACCTCAAATGGATAACGTTTTAGTGACTTCAACCACTCTCCCTCCGTAATAATCACAGGATTGGTCACAGGTGGAAAAGCAATTTTATGAATATGTACCTGAGTTAGATATTCACCTTTTAAATCAAGCCCTTCAGCAAAAGACTGCAAACCGATTAATGCGCTGACTAAGCCTTTATTAATCCGCTCACAATGGGTTTCTACCAAACGATACCGTGGTTGATCGCCTTGCACTAATAGTTGCAAACGCAAATCTTTCACATGTTCTAAAAAGCCCTCCATCGCTCTCTGGCTGCTGAATAACACCAACATTCCACGATGAGTCTCTTTTTCCAATTCATTGCGAAAATAAGTTGCCATTTCAGCTAAATGTTCCGCTTCATTGGCCATTGTTGGCTCATTGACCATTTGTGGAATAATCAGCTTCCCTTGCTCAATGTGATTAAAAGGGGATGATAAAGTGACAAACCTGTCATCACTTTTCTCTGACAAGCCACTCAATTCTTGGAAACGTGAATAACTATTGAGCGAACGCAATGTCGCCGAAGTGATCACGATATGCGGTACATTACGCCATAAAAGCTGCTGTAACTGCTCACTAACTCGGATCCCTGCGCAATGCATAAATAAACGCGACTGATTTTTTTCATAACGGCGGCTAAGCCATTTAGAAACAGGCGCTCCTGATGTTTGATCTAGAGCTGCTAAACGCCACAGCTTAGCCATATTTTCAAAATACCCCATTGCCCTGCTGGTCAACAAAATAGAACGATGTAAACGCACAATATCCTGTTTCGCTGTCTGTTCTGTTAAATCATTTAAAATAGACTCAGCGAGTCCCTTGAGTGCATCAGTTAATTTAAACAGATCCTGACAACATAGCTGCATGGCTTCAGGTAATTGCCCCATCGGAAATAAGTACTCACTTTCTTTCGATGTTTCTGGCAACAATGCTTGGGTAAGTAATGAGAAGTCACGAAATGCAGCTCTTAATTTTTCTGCATGTTGTTGTAGTCGTTCTGGATTTGCCAATTTTGGCGGCTTAGCTGGCCTAAACTGAGCAACATATTGCCCAACATGATGGATAAAGTTATCCACTTGTGCAGTGAGTTGAACTAAAGTAATTTCCCCCTCCACCTCTAACGCATCCCTCGCAACATCAGGGACATGATGACCTTCATCAAGCACTAAAAGCAGTTTTTTGGGTTCAGGCAATACCGACTCACTTTCCATTGCCGCCATCACTAAAGCATGGTTAGCGACAACCACATCAGCATCTTCAATTTCACGGCGGGCAATAAAAAATGGACAACGCTGATAAAATTGGCAATTGCGCCCTAAGCAATTCATTTTATCTGTGCTTACTTTGCGCCATAAACTATCACTGAAAGAACGTTTATGATGATCTCGTAAACCATCCCACGCAAAGCTATGAAAATCATTACGCAGCTGTTGGCATTGTGCCCTTTCCTCACTATTCGCAATCTCAGCTTTATCTTCAACCAATAGCATTAAGTCTATTTGCTCACCTTCAGCTGCACAAATAGCTTCAAGATTTCTAGGGCACACATAGCGTGCACGGCCAAATGCCCCTGTAAATTTAAGATCCGGAATAATTTTACTGAGTAGTGGCAAATCCTTACTAAAAATTTGATCTTGTAACGCAACGTTAGCCGTACTCACAACTAATGTTTTGCCTTCTTCACGGGCAACGGCAATCCCTGGGATCAAATAAGACAACGTTTTTCCTACGCCAGTAGGCGCTTCAATAACTAGATGGCGCCCCTCTTCATCCGCTAAGTTTTTTGCAACTTCTGCTATCATCTGGCGCTGAGGAGCGCGGGAAACGAACCCGTCAATTTGTAATGATAACCCTTTGTACCATTGAGTTATGTGTTCTTTGATTTTGTTTGACAGGGACATAGGACTCGCTGTTATTTAAATAAAAAATGCAGGCATGCTATCTATCAAGCTACGACTCGATGTGGAAAAACAACTGATACCACTCACGTGTACGCGTCATTCAGCGTTTTAATGATTTACTTTTCAAATGGTTTTCACATATAGCATAAGCCAAGTAGGCCAATAGGTAGCAATTTACAATGATGTCATTGCAAAGCGTTTCGCAAAAACTACTGTTTAAAAAACCATTATGCCACAAAATTGGGAACAGGTTGGCAAATTAGCAACTGTTGTGCACAAAAAAGAGTATTTAACTTGTCTGCAACAAACATCAGGTTATACTTTAACTCTGTTTTTTACTTAAGCTATAGATAGGCTAGAAAAATGAAAATGGTTGTTATCGCACTTTTTGCGCTCTGTGCATTCGGTTCTGTTGGCGGAATTGTCTTAGCGGGTATGAATATTTATACACGCTCAACCACACCTATTGAGCAAAACCAGTCACAGCAACCCTCAATTTTGCCATCAGTGGGGCAGGCCCAATAATATTAAATCAGGATGAAGACTATTTATGTATGACGCTCACTTCGTTACCCCTAAATGGTTACATGACCATTTATCAGATCCTAACCTTATCGTACTAGATGCTTCATCTCCTCCACCCACTGCACCATATGATTGCCGGCAGCGTTGGCGAGAAGAGCACATTCCAACAGCCCAGTTCTTCAATCAAGACGAAGTCGCTGACACAAGTATTGATTTACCGCATATGCTGCCTGATGCAGACACCTTTAACCATGCAGTCAGCAATATGGGCATTGGCAACAATAGCCAAGTCATCATCTACGCTCAAAACAATTTATTTTCTGCACCGCGAGCATGGTGGACATTTACCACGATGGGTCATAAAAATGTGAAAATTCTTGCAGGTGGTATTGAGGCATGGAAGGCTGCTGGTTTTGCCACTGAATCAGGGGAAGTTACACCTCCACCAGCACAAAATTATACAGCTAACCGCCACGATGCAAATGTATTGAATCAAACCCAAGTACTTGAGTTAGTTAAACAAGGACAAGTGCAAATTATTGATGCACGCGCTGCCGCACGTTTCTTGGCACAAGCACCTGAACCACGTCCAGGCTTACGAATGGGACATATCCCAAACAGTAAAAACATGCCTTGGGATCTCTTAGTTGAAAATGGCGAATTTAAATCCCCTGAGCAACTGAAAGCCCTATTTACTGAACAAGGTATTGATATTCATGCCCCTTCAGTCACAACATGTGGTTCTGGAATGACAGCGGCGGTCGTTCTTATGGCATTAACATTACTTGGTAATACACATGTTAGGTTATATGACGGTTCATGGGCTGAATGGGGTCAAGATAACGGGTTGCCTATCGAAGCGTAAGCAAAATAATTAATCATCCCTTTATATATTCAGGATGCAGCTAAGCGACAAGCGAGGATAGACGAGGAGCATAGATAAACTCTGTAATTCGCTAAGCGTAGTCAATAACCCTGCATCTTCAAATATAACGTGTATAACAGGTTCAACAAAAGGGATGATATTAATAGAGCAAGTTATTTCAGATTCAGTTTCGATTCGAAATAAAAACTAATGATATCGCTATTTAATTTGCATAAACGCTGCGGCGATATTTTTTTTAATATTATTAAAACCGACTTAATTGATAGACATACAAAAGATACCGTCATTAATACAACATCATTCACTTTGAACAATATTACAGCCTTGTATATAAGAACATATTAAATTCTCCTAAAAAATAAACCACAGCATAACTGTGGTTTATAAGGGAATTTATTTTGTCTGACAATGACAACTCTATTATTTAGCAAAAATACCAGCTAAAAATAACACCACAATGGCACCGATTACTGCAACAACAAAACTACCAAAGTTGAAGCCATCTACCCTACCTTTACCAAAGAATGTACTGATGTAACCACCTACAACAGCACCGACAATCCCAAGGACAGTTGTCATCACAAAACCGATCTGGTAGGTTCCGGGCATGATCCATTTAGCCAATATACCTGCAATAAGACCAAATATAATCCAAGAAATAACCCCCATCATAGACCTCCATACGTAATTGAATCAGGTAAAATAGAGCTTAACTCAATTAAATTGCCATACGATGACATTCGACTTAAACCCAATTTTAATCACTTAAAAGTAAATTAACAGTTTAAGTAAAGATCTAATACGCTATTTTGGCAACTAAAAATCCATTGTTTGCCTAAAAAACAATCATCTCACTTAATTATTTACTTCTTTTTCGATGATCTCAGCTATCTCACTGGCACGCTTTAAAGCGCGAATATGCGAAAATAGCTCATCAGCCTGTCTATATTCTTTACGTAAATAACCTAACCACTGCTTAATACGTGCAGCATGGTAGTGCCCTGTATCACCTAGTTTTTCAAGCTCTGTATATTTTAAAAGCAACTGACCAACTTGCTCCCAAGCCATTTTAGGCTGATTTTCTTTTACGACATAGCTAAGGTTTGGTGTATTGAGAGCGCCACGTCCGATCATAATTGCATCACAGCCAGTGATATCTAGACAACGTTGTGCACTTTCGTGATCCCAAATTTCACCATTAGCGATCACAGGGATTGAAAGGCGGCGACGAATATCACCAATCGCCTGCCAGTTAATTCTTTCTGCTCGATAACCATCTTCTTTAGTTCGCCCATGTACCGTCAACTCGCTAGCGCCTGCTTGCTGTACGGCATCGGCAATTTCATGGCAAAATTGGCTATCATCCCAACCTAACCTAATTTTCACCGAAACCGGTAACTCTTTTGGGACAGCTTCTCGCATAGCTTTTGCTGCTCGATAGATAAGGTCGGGCTGCTTTAAGAGGGTCGCACCACCACCATGGCCATTCACTGTTTTAGAAGGGCACCCACAATTGAGATCAACGCCCCAAGAGCCTAACTCAACCGCACGATTGGCATTTTCAGCCAACCATTGCGGATGCTGCCCTAGCAGCTGTACCCGTACTAAAGTACCCGATGGCGTCCTGCTACCATGGCGCAATTCAGGGCAAAGTCGATAGAACGTTTTAGCTGGTAGTAACGTATCAACAACCCGTACAAACTCCGTAATACAGAGGTCATAGTTATTGACCTCACTGAGTAGAGTTCGAACTAATGAATCAAGAACCCCTTCCATGGGGGCAAGCAAAACACGCATTAACCTTCACCGTGACTCTGACGCACTTTCTTTTGTGCGCTTTTCCATGGAGACGCCGCGGCTGGTTTGCCTTTTGCTGCATTAGCTCGTTCACGGCGTGGCTTTCCTGTACCTTTTTCTTGATTTGAGCGGGAACTACGTTTCTCCCCACTACCACGTCGATCATTATTTCGTTGAGGCCCTTTTTGAATTGGCTCAGGCTTAATTGATGGGTCAGGTTCATAACCATCAATTGCCATAACGGGAATTGATTTCTTCAATAACTTTTCAATATCTTTTAACAGTTTAAGTTCATCCACACAAACCAGAGAAATCGCTTTACCTGTCGCCTCTGCTCGCCCGGTACGACCGATACGATGAACATAATCTTCTGCCACATTGGGTAGCTCAAAATTGACGACATAAGGCAATTGTTCAATATCCAGACCGCGAGCGGCAATATCCGTTGCAACTAACACACGAATATCACCTGATTTGAAATCAGCTAATGCACGAGTTCGCGCACCTTGGCTTTTATTACCATGAATAGCTGCTGCTTTGACGCCATCTTTATTTAAGTGCTCAGCAAGGCGATTCGCGCCATGTTTGGTTCTGGTAAAGACGAGCACTTGCTGCCAGTTTTCACGACCAATCATATGCGACAATAATTCAGCTTTACGTTTTTTATCAACATGATGTACATATTGAGTCACTTGCTCAGAGGCTGAATTACGTGGAGCAACTTCAATCGTTACTGGGTTATTCAATAATTTGTTAGCCAACTGTTTAATGTCATCTGAAAAAGTGGCAGAAAATAGTAAATTTTGACGTTTTTTTGGTAATTTATTAATCACTCGACGAATATCATGAATAAAACCCATATCCAACATACGGTCTGCTTCATCAAGGACAAACACTTCAACTTGCGATAAATCCACCGCATTTTGATGTTCTAAATCGAGTAAACGGCCCGGTGTTGCGATCAGGATATCTACCCCACCACGCAGTTTCATCATTTGTGGGTTAATACTCACACCACCAAATACCACAAATGAACGTACTCTTAAGTGGCGGCTATATTCTTTAACATTTTCAGCAACCTGTGCAGCAAGTTCACGGGTTGGTGTTAAAATTAATGCGCGAATAGGTTTTCTGTCTTTCCCTACTCGTGGAGTAGAAATTAATTTTTGTAAAATAGGTAAAGTAAAACCCGCTGTTTTACCCGTTCCTGTTTGTGCACTCGCTAAAAGGTCATTACCTGCAAGCACGGCAGGGATTGCCTGCTGCTGAATTGGCGTAGGGGCTTCATAACCTAGCTCGTTTATTGCAAGCAGGATTTCCTCGTTTAACGCGAGGTCAGAAAAAGTAGTCAAATTAAATTGCTCCAGACTTCACCCCTCTGAATAATCAGAGGCAGTTCGAGGGGAAGGATCATATCAGAGAAGAAAAAGTGCAAACTGCCGTGCTATTGCTAAAAATTCTAACATTATTTAAGCCTAATAAGTATATTAATTTAGTTTAGAAAATAAATTAATATAAAATCACCTCAATATAGTATATATAACTATTAGACGCTAGAAGCTATCGTTTTCTGTCACCGATTTACGTTAAAAGCCGTGTAGAGCTAGTTAAGGTGACATTTAATTTTGACTGTTAAGGAACCTGCATGATCATAAACACACCATCAACAAATCGAGGAGAACACGCCAGAGAGCAGTTGTTATACGCAGCTGCTGATGTCTATGGTGAATTAGGTTTAGACGGAGCAACCACCAGAAAAATTGCTCAAGTATCGGGTCAAAACATCGCTGCCATTTCCTATTACTTTGGGTCAAAAGAAGGGCTGTATTTAGCGGTAGCCCAATTAATTGCTGACACGGTAAAAGAGAATTTTTGCCAAACATTAACGGAGATTGATGCCTATCTTGAACTGACCTCCCCTGATCCCGATGAAGCAATCAAGCTGCTACAAAAAACCCTAGTCGGATATAACTATTTTCAACTGGAGAAAAAAAACCTGAGTTTCACACGGATCCTTTCAAGGGAACAACTCAATCCTACTGAAGCTTATACCATTATTCATGAACAAGCCCTTGGCCCTATTTATACAAAACTCAATAGGCTTATCGCTATTTATATAGGGTCTGATCCTAATAACTTAACCACATTAATACAAACTCATGCTATTTTGGGGGAAACCCTATCTTTTCGCATTGCGAGAGAAACCCTTCTACGACAAACTGGTTGGAAACACATTAATGAGGATGAATACAAAATCATTAATCAAGTACTTATCGAGCACACCAATATTTTATTAGAAGGATTGCGTCATCGCAAAGAAGCTGAAAAGTGATATGATTAATCTATAAAAAATGATTATAGATTATGGTCGCAGTATTGATAGCAGACAGATGTCACTATCAATATTGCGACTGAAGTAGGTATCACTGACTCGAATAAGGCTAATTATGAACAATAAACGTCGTTCTATTTTTATCATTTTTATTGTCATAGTCATCGGTCTCATTATAGGTGGTTATTATTGGTATCAATCACAACAAGATAAAACATTAACCTTATATGGCAATGTTGATGTTCGAACAGTAAACCTTGGCTTTCGAGTTGGAGGGAAACTTACGGCTTTAGCCGTTGATGAAGGTGCTAAAATTAGCCAAGGGCAATCATTAGGGCAACTTGATGATGCACCATATATTAATGCCTTAAATAAAGCCAAAGGAGTTAGAGATAGCGCTAAAGCCCAACTAACGATGAAAGAAAAAGGCTATCGAACTCAAGAAGTTGCTCAAGTAGAATCCGAAGTTGCACAAAAACAAGCTGCATGGCAATACGCAGAAAGCTTTTATAAACGTCAACAAGGGTTAGCGGCTTCACGCGTGATTTCAGCAAATGAATTAGATAATGCCAAAACAAATCGTAACCAAGCGCTTGCTGCCTTAAAAGCAGCACAAGACAAACTCAATCAGTATCAAAGCGGGTTTCGCCAAGAAGAAATAGCGGCAGCACGAGGCGAATGGCTGCAAGCGGAAGCCGCTGTTGCACAAGCTGAATTAGATTTAGCTGACACACAGTTAATCGCCCCTTCTGATGGCACAATCCTCACACGAGCAATCGAACCAGGTACCATTATTGGCGCAGGGAATACCGTATTCAGTGTCACATTAACGGATCCAGTCTGGGTGCGGGCTTATGTCAATGAACCTAATTTAGGCTTAGCGGTACCCGGTAAAGAGGTTTTACTGTATACCGATAGCCGCCCAAATACGCCTTATCACGGGACAATTGGTTTTGTCTCACCAACCGCTGAATTTACGCCTAAAAGTGTCCAAACACCTGAACTCCGTACCGATTTAGTTTATCGATTACGCATTATCGTTAACGACCCAGATGATGCATTGCGTCAAGGTATGCCAGTCACTGTCCGCTTTACTCATACTGAGTAATAGAGTTCATCATGGATGCATTTGATTATCGTATTCACCTACAAGGTGTTGAAAAAACATTTAGCGGCTTAGACACCCCTGCCGTCGAAAGCTTAACCACAGAGATCTGCGGTGGCTCTGTGACAGGCCTAGTTGGACCCGATGGCGCCGGTAAAACCACGTTAATGCGTATGTTGGCAGGTCTATTAAAACCAAATTCGGGCACAATCAGTTTAATGGGGTTAGACCCGATCAAAGACAGTGTTCAGGTGCATGCTAATTTAGGCTATATGCCGCAAAAGTTTGGTTTATATGAAGATTTGACCGTTCAAGAAAACCTCGACCTGTATGCTGATTTGCGCGGCGTTGTGGGTGAAGACAGAAAAAAAACCTACCAACAACTGCTCACATTTACCGATCTAACACATTTCACACAGCGGTTGGCGGGTAAATTATCAGGTGGTATGAAACAAAAATTAGGGTTGGCCTGTACCCTGCTTGGAAAACCCAAAGTCTTACTTTTAGATGAACCCGGAGTGGGTGTTGACCCTATTGCGCGTCGTGAATTGTGGCAAATGGTGCATACTTTGGCTGATGAAGGCATGCTGATCCTTTGGAGTACTTCTTATCTGGATGAAGCTCAGCAATGCAAAGAGGTATTATTACTCAATCAAGGAAAACTTCTCTACTCAGGACAGCCACAAGATCTCACAAAAAAAATGGTAGGACGCTCATTTTTATTGGAAGTTCCTGCTGCCCATAAACGCACTACACTACAAAATGCCTTGGTACTACCTGAAACAACAGACGGTGTCATACAGGGCCGCTATGTACGGCTTATTTTAAAGCCTAATGCATCCCAAGATTCACTATTACGTGGCTTAAATATGCCAGATGGAAAACTGATAGAGGCAGAGCCTCGTTTTGAAGATGCTTTCATCGACCTACTCGGTGGAGGGCCTTCGCATCGCTCTGAGCTCGCGGCCATTATGCCGCAGATCCCCGCCAATCCCAGCGAAACAGTTATTGAAGCACGTAACCTAACCAAAAAATTTGGGGATTTTGCAGCAACCGATACCGTCAATTTCCAAGTAAAACGCGGTGAAATTTTTGGTTTACTTGGGCCAAATGGCGCGGGTAAATCCACCACCTTTAAAATGATGTGTGGTTTAATGAAACCTACAGAAGGACAAGCCTTAGTACTAGGAATGGATTTAAAAACCAGCTCAGACAAGGCTCGACAACACCTTGGTTATATGGCGCAAAAGTTTTCGCTATATAGTAATTTGAAAGTTGGGCAAAATCTCAAGTTCTTCTCCGGCGTCTATGGTCTTCACGGTAAACATCAAAACCAAAAAATTGCTGAAATGGTGGAAGCCTTTAATTTTACGCCAATCATTCATCAAGAAACGGAATCGCTGCCACTGGGTTTCAAACAGCGTCTTGCTCTCGCCTGCTCATTGATGCACGAACCTGATATTTTATTTCTAGATGAACCCACATCCGGCGTTGATCCCTTAACTCGTCGTGAGTTTTGGTTGCATATAAATGGAATGGTGGATAGAGGGGTAACCGTTATGGTCACCACCCATTTTATGGATGAAGCCGAGTATTGCGATAGGATCGGGCTGGTGTATCACGGTAAGATCATTGCTGCTGGCACACCGGATGATCTCAAACAGCAAATCGCGACTGAACATAACCCTAACCCATCAATGGAAGATGCTTTCATCGAGTTGATCCTTAACTACGATAAGCAGCAGGAGGAACAATGAGCACCTCTACCGCATCTCACTTTTCTTGGCGTAGGTTGAAAGCCCTGTGTATTAAAGAGAGTAAACAAATTGTACGTGATCCAAGTAGTGCCCTCATTGCGGTAGTGATCCCATTAATGCTGTTATTTATTTTTGGTTACGGGATCAATCTAGACTCCAGTCAATTGCGCGTTGGCATACTTATGGATCAACAAAGCCATGAGGCCAGAGAGCTAGTTGATACTTTTACAGGCTCTCCATTTATTGATGCAACCGTTAGTGATAACCGTCAAGAATTGATTGATAAAATGCAGGCTGGTGAGCTGCGAGGTATTGTCGTCATCCCTGTTAATTTTTCAGAACAACTGTTGCGCCCCGAAGGTCATGCCGCTATACAAGTGATCACTGATGGCAGCGAACCAAATACCGCTAATTTCGTACAGGCCTATACCAAAGGTGTTTGGCATACTTGGCTGATACAACAAGGGGAAAATAAAGGTTATCCAACCGCTCCTTTAATTGAATTGAACATGCGCTATTGGTTCAATGAGGCTGCAATTAGTCAGCATTTTATTATTCCAGGTGCAATAAGTATCATTATGACGGTTGTTGGTGCCATTTTGACATCGCTGGTGGTTGCCCGCGAATGGGAGCGTGGCACAATGGAAGCGCTACTCTCTACACAAATTACCAGAACTGAATTATTACTATCTAAACTACTGCCCTATCAAATACTGGGGACTTTTGTGATGATCTTATGTATGGCGGTTACCACTGGTGTGCTAGGTGTGCCTTACAGAGGTTCACTATTAGTACTTTTTTTGATCACCAGCCTCTATTTAGCAACCGCTCTTGGAATGGGATTATTAATTTCAACTATTACACGTAACCAATTTAATGCGGCGATGGTGGCACTGAATGCGGCATTCTTACCTGCTATCATGCTTTCAGGATTTATTTTTGAAATATCTAGCATGCCCATTTTTATTCAAATAGTGACTTATTTTATTCCAGCACGCTATTTTGTTAGCAGCTTGCAAACGCTCTTTCTAGCTGGTGATATCTATGTTGTTCTACTGACCGACCTATTGTTACTCATTGCATCAGCCATACTGTTTATTGGTTTAACGGCATGGAAAACCCGTCGTCGGCTCGATTGATAAGGACTCGATATGTTTTATCGCTTATACACCTTGATCATGAAAGAGTTGCAGTCCTTACTGCAAGAGAAGCAAACGCGGATCATTTTAATCATGCCTGTTATTTTCCAAATGATCTTATTTCCTCTAGCAGCAACACTTGAAGTGACAAATACCACTATCGCGATTTTTGATCAAGATGGCGGGCAGCACTCGATTGAATTAACGCAACGACTTGCTAAAGCAGAAGCCTTCTCTACCGTCTTATTGCTTAACAATGAACATGAAATTCGTGAGACGCTGGATAACCGAAAAAGCTTACTGGTGGTAAGATTTGGACAAAATTTTAGCGCCAATATTGATAGTCAGCACACCGCTAACATGATGTTGCTATTGGATGGACGTAATTCTAATAGTGCGCAAATTGCAGCTAATTATATTGAGCAGATCGTTTTACAATATCAAAGCGAGCTTACCGCAGGTAAACCATTGGCAAATAATAGTGAATTGGTGGTACGCAATTGGTACAACCCAAACCTCGATTATAAATGGTTTATCGTGCCATCACTGGTCGCGTTGATTACTACTATTGGTGTGTTGATTGTAACCTCTCTTTCCATTGCTCGTGAGGCTGAGCAAGGCACTTTAGACCAACTACTGGTATCACCATTAACCACTTGGCAAATTTTTATTGGTAAAGCGGTTCCTGCCTTGATCATTGCAACAGCTCAAGCAACCTTAGTGCTTGTGATAGGTATCTTCTGTTATCAAATTCCTTTTGCGGGCTCCTTGTTACTATTTTATGCCACTATGCTTTTTTATGGCTTATCACTGGTTGGATTTGGTTTATTAATTTCAGCCTTGTGCTCTACTCAGCAACAAGCTTTTATTGGTGTATTTGTCTTTATGATGCCAGCCGTTTTATTATCTGGTTATATTTCACCCGTTGAAAATATGCCGGTTTGGTTGCAAGACATAACATGGATAAACCCTATCCGCCACTTTACTGAAATAACTAAACAGATTTACTTGAAAGATGCTCATTTTGATGTTGTGTGGCATAGTTTATGGCCACTGTTAGTCATCGCCATCATAACGAGTTCATTTGCTTATTATCTATTTCGCAAAAAAACCGCATAAAAAAACCCTTGCTAATTACTAGCAAGGGTCTGTATTCGTTTTACTGATATTGGCTATTTATTAGCGACGATCGCCAAAAATACGCAGCAACATCAGGAACAGGTTGATAAAGTCCAGATATAAGGTTAATGCACCTAAAATAGACGTTTTACGCATAGTTTCTTTATCATTTTCATCAACATTAGCACCTATTTCTTTTAGTTTCTGAGTGTCGTATGCAGTTAGACCTGCAAAAATCAGAACGCCTGCATAAGTGATCACCCAATATAGTGCGGAGCTTTTCATGAAAATATTGACAATAGAGGCGATAATTAAGCCAATAAGTGCCATAAACAAGAAGTTACCCATACCACTTAAGCTACGTTTTGTGGTGTAACCGTAAACACTTAGAGCACCAAACATTGCCGCGGTAATAAAAAATGTACTTGCTACCGACACCATTGTATAAGCTGCTAAAACCACAGAAATGGTTAGCCCAGTCAGTACTGAATAGAGCATAAACATTCCTGTTGCCATCATGCCACTCATTTTTGGCAGCAAAAATGACAACCCCATAACCAGTCCAAGCTCAACAATAATTAAGCCAAAGAATAAAATGTTATTAGTTGCTATGGTATAAAATAAGCTACTTTCCAGCGAATACCACGCAACAAAAGCAGTCAGCAACAGACCAACGGTCATCCAACCATAAACCTGCGACATAAATGTCTGAATGCCGGCACTGCTGCGCTGAACAAGAGAATCATTACGTTGATCGAATCGATCCATGATGGTTACCCTTCATACATTAATAGGAAACGACCACAGCAATGTAAATGTGCCGTAGCCAGACAATATCCTATAAAGTTTATCACAATTTATTGACATTAACATGCAACAAAATCAAAACTAAATGGAGAATTCAGAGGATTACCAACGCTCTGCGGAAGCCTCATCACTGTCTTTTGCTTCAACCCAACGTTCATTATCAGGTAGCGTTTCTTTCTTCCAAAAAGGAGCTTTAGTCTTTAAATAATCCATTATGAATTCAGCTGCTTGAAACGCAGCGCCGCGGTGAGCACTGGTTACCCCAACAAAAACAATTTCTTCGCCGGGTTGCAAGGTACCGATTCTATGGATCACACTGACTCGCTGTAATGCCCAGCGTTGACGCGCTTCTGTCACAATATTAGATAACGCTTTTTCAGTCATTCCTGGATAATGTTCAAGAGTTAATGCGGCAACATTATCCCCCAAATTGTGATTTCTCACTTTACCTGTAAATGTCACTACCGCGCCGTCACTATCACATTGTGCTAACCAATGGTATTGCTCACCTACACTAAAATTTTCTGTTTGAACCGCAATATGGGTATTTTCCATCACTAGCCTCCTGTAACAGGAGGGAAAAAAGCCACTTCATCACCATCAGATAATGGATGATCCGTAGCGACGAAAGATTGGTTCACTGCGGCTAATAACTTGCCATCCTCTAAGGCCAGTGCCCAACGCTCCCCTTTAGCAGCCAGAGCTTGACGTAATGTTTCCACTGTTGGATAGTGCTCTGAGACGTCTAAACGATCGGTTCCCACCAACTCACGCACTTGCGCAAAAAACAGAACTGTGATCATGCATCCACCTTAAAATGACCTGATTTACCGCCCGTCTTTTCAAGTAAACGAACCGGTCCAATCACCATATCTTTTTGAACCGCTTTACACATATCATAAATTGTCAGTGCGGCCACGGATGCGGCAGTCAACGCTTCCATTTCCACACCTGTTTTACCGGTTAAACGGCAGCAAGATTCAATACGTACCTGATTTTGTTCTGGCAGTGCTTGTAAGGTTACTTCGACCTTTGTCAGCAATAATGGATGGCAAAGCGGGATCAGCTCCCATGTTTTTTTCGCCGCTTGGATCCCCGCGATACGGGCAGTTGCAAACACATCACCTTTATGATGGCTCCCTTCAACGATCATCGCTAAGGTTTCTTGGTTCATGGTGATAAAGGCTTCAGCTCTTGCTTCGCGGACGGTTTCTGCTTTTGCAGACACATCCACCATATGCGCTTCACCCGACGCATTGATGTGAGTCAGCTGTGACATAGTTTCTCCTGAAAACTCAAAATCAGTTAGCCGCCGATAACGGATAAATTCGGGGTAATACCGCTGTCACCCATGTGTAAGAAATGGGTTTCACGTTTAAATTTCAATCCACCTTGAATACGCGCTTTTAAGGCTTCGTTTTGGTTATCGTCACCAAGTAAATCGCGTAATGGGATGCCATTTTCACCAAATAGGCATAAATGAAGATTTCCAAGGGAGGAAACGCGTAGGCGGTTGCAGCTTTGGCAAAAATCTTTCTCATAAGGCATGATCAAGCCAATTTCCCCTTGATAGTCAGGGTGACTAAACACTTGTGCGGGACCATCACTGCGAGCGCGAGGCATACTGTACCAGCCTTCTTGAACAAGGCGCTCACGGATGGTTTCACCCGATACATGGTAGCGGTTAAAGAGCTCGCTTCCTTCCCCTGTTTCCATTAACTCGATAAAACGTAATTGAATAGGACGATGTTTAATCCAATTTAAAAAAGATTTAAGCGCAATATCATTAACATTTTTCATCAGCACGGCATTGACTTTAACTTTATCAAATCCTGCTTCAAAGGCGGCATCGATCCCTTTCATGACTTGATAGAACTTGTCTTGACCTGTGATTGCGGCGAATTGACGTGGATCTAAACTATCAACACTCACATTAATCGCACCAAGTCCCGCATCTTTCCATTGCTGTACATCACGTGCCATACGGTAACCATTAGTGGTAACGGCAATTTTATTGATTGATTGGTTTTCGTTTATTGCAGCAATGATATCGGTAAAATCTTTACGCATGGTGGGTTCACCACCGGTAATGCGCACTTTTTCGGTACCTAATTCGGCAAAAGCACGGCTAACACGCTGAATTTCACTCAGCGATAAAAATTCGTGGCGGCCACTCGGTTTATAGCCATTAGGGAGACAATATGTGCAACGAAAGTTGCATACGTCAGTGATAGATAGACGGAGATAGTAAAATTTCCGAGCAAATTGATCGACAAGCTGCTGCATAATGACACCTTTCCAAATACGGGAGATGCGGACATTTCTATCTTGCACCCTGGTGGCTCAAAGGCCACGGCCAGAGGATCATATTCGCCATAACGAACTTAGACACAAAGGCTAGGAGTTATACTTATTTTATGTAGGGATTTTAGCGTAAAAAAAAGGAAAAAGCGAATTTGAATATCGATATATAATATATTATACAACGACTTACCAACAAGTTACCCCTTTGTTAATCCAACATAAATTCAATGTATTCGATATTATACATGTGCCATATATATTAGCTTTGCGATGAATCAATAGAATGAAAATAGTATAGTAAGTTTCGCCAAATAAAATGATGTAACTAATTAAGAACAATCTTAGCGGATATTTACATTAATTTTTGATCACCTTTAAATAGTCAAAAAAAAGAAAACACAGATAATTAATTTATTCTAAGTAATAATTTTCAATTTTATCGCTAATTATGACGATGAATACTCCAAATAATGTGAGTTGTAAGTGGATAACACGTGAAGATAGATAAGGGGTATGGCGTGGTCAACACCTCGGCAGCTTGAAGTATGACGAGTATATACGTTTAATGAAATATTTTATGATAGATTAGCGCGACTTTATCGTTAACGTGGTTAATAGCACGAATTTTCGCTTAGATTAGACCGAATAATGTAATAACACGGTATAATGACCGTGGCTTTGGAAAAATAACGAATATAGGAACACTATGCCAAATAGCAGTCTGACGGATTTTAGGCATGTTGTCGCTCTTGGGGGCGGACATGGGCTTGGTCGTGTAATGTCTTCTCTCTCCTCTTTAGGTTCTCGATTAACAGGTATTGTAACCACTACAGATAATGGCGGCTCAACGGGTCGTATCCGCCGTGCAGAGGGGGGAATTGCGTGGGGAGATATGCGCAATTGTCTAAATCAATTGATAACAGAACCGTCTATCGCCTCAGCAATGTTTGAATACCGTTTTAGTGGTAATGGTGAGCTCTCAGGCCACAACTTAGGTAACCTAATGTTAAAATCATTAGATCACCTAAGTGTACGACCTCTTGAAGCCATTAATTTGATCCGCAATATGCTAAAAGTGGAAGCAAAACTGATCCCAATGTCAGAATCTCCTGTTGATTTAATGGCTATTGATGATATGGGTAATGAAGTCTATGGCGAAGTGAATGTCGATGCTCTCGTTGAATTACCTCAAGAACTGCGTTTATACCCTAGAGTCAAAGCCACCGCAGAAGCGATTGAGGCAATCCATCAATCTGATTTAATTTTAATTGGTCCTGGAAGCTTCTTTACTAGTCTGATGCCATTACTGTTACTTGATGAGATCACCAATGCATTACGTGAATGTAAAGCCCCAATGATTTATATCGGCAACCTTGGTAAAGAACTCAGTACATCAGCCGCCAGCCTAACCTTAAAAGAAAAATTGGTAATGATGGAACAACATATTGGCTGCAAAAAAATTAATGCGGTGATCGTGGGTCCAAGAACGAATATTGAACCTATTCGCCATGATCGCTTAGTAACTCAACGAGTACTTGAAGCCGATGATATTCCTTATCGCCATGATCGTAAATTACTTTTGCAGGCTATAGAAGAAACTGTACGCTTGTTTTAACTCATCAGTAAAAAGGCTAATTGCTACAAGCCGCCCAATTAGCCTCTAACATCGTTATAACTTTACGGCAAAACAGGTTGATCATGAATTTGCAATAAAGCGTTCTCTTAGTTCCTGCAACTGATCCCTAACATTCGCTGCGGCCTCAAACTCCAAATCTTGTGCATGTTGATACATTTGTGCTTCAAGTTGTGAAATGCGTTGCTCCAGCTCTTTGGTGGATAGTAATTGAATATCATCACGTTTATCTGTTTTGACACTTTCTTTACCACGGCCTTTGGATTTGCCACCTACTTTATGGCCAATCTGTAAGATATCCCCAATTTTCTTATTCAAACCTTGTGGAACAATGCCATGTTCCTCATTAAAGGCCATTTGCTTTGCACGGCGACGCTCTGTTTCTTTAATCGCTTTATCCATTGAATTCGTGATTTTGTCTCCATACAAAATCGCTTTACCATTCAAGTTACGTGCAGCACGACCGATTGTCTGGATGAGTGAACGTTCTGAGCGCAAGAAACCTTCTTTATCAGCGTCCAAAATCGCTACCAGTGATACTTCTGGCATATCAAGCCCTTCTCTGAGTAGGTTGATACCCACCAACACATCAAACTCTCCCAAGCGCAAATCACGAATGATTTCGACCCTCTCAACCGTATCAATATCAGAATGGAGATAACGCACACGCTCACCATGCTCTTCAAGGTATTCCGTTAAATCTTCTGCCATGCGTTTTGTCAGTGTTGTGACCAATACCCGTTCATTTTTTTGCGCTCGAATACGGATTTCTGACAGCAAGTCATCAACTTGAGTCGTAACAGGGCGAACCTCAATAACCGGATCTAATAGACCTGTCGGCCTTACCACTTGCTCTATAACTTCAGAACCTGATTTCTCAATTTCATAGTTACCCGGCGTTGCTGATACATAAATCGTTTGTGGCGCAAGGGCTTCAAACTCTTCAAAACGCATTGGGCGGTTATCCAGAGCAGAAGGCAGGCGGAACCCATACTCAACTAGAGTTTCTTTACGTGAGCGGTCGCCTTTATACATAGCACCAATTTGTGGGATGGTAACGTGAGATTCATCCACAACTAATAAACCATCAGCAGGTAGGTAATCAAATAATGTTGGTGGCGGCTCGCCCGGTGCACGGCCAGATAGATAACGTGAATAGTTTTCAATACCAGAGCAATAACCTAACTCATTCATCATTTCCAGATCGAACTGAGTCCGTTGCGTTATCCGCTGTTCTTCAAGTAGCTTATGATTCTCTAGCAACACTTTGCGCCTATCAGCCAGCTCAATTTTGATCTGCTCCATCGCCTCAAGGATCCGCTCTCTTGGTGTCACATAGTGTGTTTTCGGGTAAACCGTAAAGCGTGGTACACGATGCTGAATTTGCCCTGTTAGCGGATCAAACAGCGACAGGCGCTCCACTTCTTCATCAAATAACTCGACACGAAGTGCATATTCATCAGACTCTGCGGGGAAAATATCAATCACTTCACCACGGACACGAAAAGTACCACGCGTGAACGCTTGGTCATTACGCGTGTATTGTAAATCAGCTAAACGGCGTAAAATGGAGCGCTGATCGATAATCATCCCATCAGTTAAGTGCAGCATCATTTTTAAATAGCTGTCAGGATCACCAAGACCATAAATAGCAGAAACTGAAGCGACCACAATCACGTCACGGCGTTCCAGTAAGGCTTTTGTTGCTGACAAACGCATCTGCTCGATATGTTCGTTGACAGACGCATCTTTTTCGATAAAGGTATCAGAACTAGGCACGTATGCTTCAGGCTGATAATAATCATAGTAGGAAACAAAATACTCCACTGCATTATCAGGGAAAAAAGCCTTCATTTCACTATACAGCTGCGCAGCCAACGTTTTGTTATGTGCCATTAACATCGTTGGTCGATTTTCTTTAGCAATTACATTAGCAATAGTAAAGGTTTTACCTGAACCCGTTACACCAAGTAAGGTTTGATGTGCGAGGCCATCTTCCAACCCTTCAGAAAGCCGACGAATAGCTTCGGGTTGATCCCCTCCGGGTTGGAAATCAGAATACAACTTGAATTCTTTACTCATCAATAATGCCTCTTAGCCGATTACCCTTCCTATAATACTGGATAAAAAACCAGCTTCAAGCCCCTATTTTAAATATTCTCTCCTAATATATTTATCTCACGACAAAGTAAGGTTATCCCCAAAATTTTACTTGACCTGAATTGATTTATATATTTTATGCTGAGGCCATTTTTGATCCTATCTCAAATCTCGATTTCTGTATTGCTTTTATATAACTAATTGTATTTTATGATTATTATTTATAAGCCTGAAATCACAGCAAATAAAGGCGAAGCCGCTTGTCACCTTGGATACGGTTACTTTTTTAGATCTAATTCACAAGGTTATCCACAGAAATAGTGGATAACTCTGCAATCCCTTTAGCCTAGAGCGTTCCCGCTCCATTACAAAAGTGACAATTAGCGACTATATGACATAAAAATGATGTTTTAATGAAAATATTTTTACGTAGCATTTATGCCAAAAACAATATTTACTCTGTTTTAATCGATCCGAGTTGACAAGAATGACGGGATAACGATCCAAAATTGCCTTTTACACAGAATAAACAGGAACATAACAAATTAGTCAGTAAGATCCACTAGATAGACATACTAACCCGACCTGATTAGCTAAACATAGCCTTTAAAGTGTCTAGCCACATAGTTTATCTGTACTCCCCGACTATCTTCGCTTGTCCCTACCTGTAACTCGAATTATTTTGAGTATATGTTCAATGATACTTTTTGTTACTTAACAAGTTCTCAAGCTATAACAGAAAAAATCTAATTATGAGATTTATCCAAACTAACAATTAAATAAAAACACAATAAATAAAATTACATGTAATTATAAGATAAATTACAGACATTTTAATGTTGATATAACCATAGTTAAAGACATAACATAAAAATAAAAAACAGTTAGACAGCAAACCTTCAATATAAGAATAACACCCTCATTTGATTTCTTATTAATTAACGAGCCTAAAAATGCACCAACAAAAAGTTATATTTTTAATAATATTGCTGACATTATCATTTAGCCAATATAGTCATAGTCACGCAATAAATGAACCGAAACCTATCAGTCGTGATAGTGTACAGTTTGAGCAAAAACAACGTTTAGAATCCGAATTCAATCAGCGTCATCAACTTAAAAATCAGCAAAACTTAAATCTTGATAATAAAATTGTTAATGAAAAAACTAATGATGTTTGTTTTTATATTGAAAACACAAATATATTAGGAGCCACATTATTATCCCCCTCAATAAAATCAAAACTAACTTCTTCCTATCAGTCCCGCTGCTTATCTTTAAGTAAAATAAAAAGCTTAGCTAACACTATTACTAATTATTATATTAAACAGGGTTATGTCACTTCTCAAGCCTTTATTCCAGAACAAGATCTCACTAAACAAAAACTCATCATAACTGTCATTGAAGGAAAGATAAGATCCATCGATATAGAAAACTCGCCTCCCCGCTTAGCCAAAATGATTTTTCCAAATTATGTGGGTGCAATATTAAATTTACGGGATATAGAGCAAGGACTTGAACAATTAAATCGTTCTTCATCAGCAAAATATACTATTGATATTCAACCAAGCCATAAAAATGGATATTCACGAATATTTGTTTATAAGAAATCAGCAAAAGTCCCTTTAAGTGGGCAATTAAACATCGATAATTCAGGTATCAGAGCAACAGGAAAACAATTAATCACAGGAAGCATAATTGTAGACTCATTGCTTGGGCTTGGCGAACAATGGGCATTTTCAATTAATACAGATCGTGATATCACCCACTCTCATTACAGTCGTTACTATGCCGCAAGCCTTTATGTCCCTTATGGCTATTGGTCTTATCATTACCAACTATATCAAAATAAAACACGACAACCATTTTACATCGCCAATACGTCTTACCCTTATGAAGGAAAAAATACTAACCAACAATTAGATATTAGCCGCTTAGTCTATAGAGATAGCAAACAAAGGCTCACCCTTCAAGGTTCACTTAAACATAAAAACGTCAATACGCAATTAGCACAACAAACATTAGAAATCAGTAGTCCTACGCTTTCATCTATTAATTTAAGCCCTCAATACAGCACAATACTTGGCAATGGTTATTTTACATTTAATCCTATTTTTGAGTGGGGAATATCAATTTTGGGTGCTTCACCAGATACTATCGCAAAGGATTCCCCTCGTAGCCATTATCGAAAAGCCAGTTTAAGTTCAAGTTATCAAATATATTTAAATCAAAATATCTTCTATTTGACCTCATTTTATGGCCAATACACCACAGATAACCTCTATAGTGCCGAGCGGATAAATATTGGTGGTCAATATTCTGTTCGAGGCTATCAAGAGCAATCGCTCAGTGGTAATTGCGGATTTTATTGGCGTAATGAACTCAATAGCAAAATTGCAAATACTTCTATAGGTCAATGGCATCTTCTTGCCGCACTAGATTATGGCTTGATTGCTTCTGATGCATATCAAATTGAACCTAACGCGTTAATCGGTGGGGCTACTGGCGTTTCTTTCATTGGCGATTCACATTTTGCTTCACGATTTTTAATCAGCAAACCACTGTCGTATCCCTCATTTCTTAAGCCTGATAACTGGGCCATGTATTGGTCTATTTCGTTTGCTATTTAACATCTTATTTTATAGGAGTCTTCATGCCTAAAAAAAATATCTCTCGGTCACAACGATGGTTAGGCTATAGTATTATCTATCTCACCGCTATATATCCTCTTCATCCTGCTTGGGGTACTGCTTTGTCATTAGCAGATAATAATACCCAAGTTAGGCAACAAAATAATATTCCGATTATTGATATTGCAACACCAAATAATATTGGTATTTCTCATAATAAATTCCAAACATTCAACGTCAATCAACAAGGTGCTGTTCTTAATAACACTATCAATAATGTTAACTCTCAATTAGCTGGACAGATAACAAAAAATACTAATTTAAATGGCAAAGCTGCTGATCTCATTATCAATGAAGTCACTGGAAATGCACATTCCCAATTGCAAGGAAAGCTTGAAGTGGTTGGGAAACAAGCCAATGTTTTAATAGCCAATCCTAATGGAATTACATGTAATGGTTGCAGTTTTACCAATACCCCAGCCATTACATTAACCACAGGTAACCCTATCATTAATAGCGATGGCGGTCTCTTTGCTATTGAAGTAAAAAAAGGTAGCGTGATTATTGACCCCCAAGGCATGAATGCAGAGGCACAAGACTACGCAGATATTATGAGCCGAGCGACAGAACTCAATGGCCAAATAAAAGCAAAAAATCTCACTTTAATGCAAGGTGCTAACCGAATCGATTTTCAAAATGGTTCGATTACCCCTTTAACAAGTGAAGGTGCTAAACCTAATATATCTATAGATACCAGAGCGCTTGGTGGTATGTATGCAAACCAAGTGCGCCTAGTGAGTACTGAAGCTGGAGTTGGTGTAAACCTTAGCCATATCCAAGCCAATCAAAATAACCTAACCATGACGGTTGATGGAAAAATTACGATTGCAGGTGATCTTCAATCTCAAAATGAAATAAACGTTAGTGCTAAAAACTTACATATTAATACAAACACAAAACTCAACGCACAAAAAGATATAACCCTAGCGACAAATACCTTAACTAATCATGGCCAAATTATTTCAGGCAAAGATGTGCGAGTCTTTGCTGATACGATGAGCAATACAGGCAAAGATACTCTTATTCAAGCGCAAAATAATTTGTGGGTGCAAAAAAATGCCAGTGGTGATTTAGCTACCTTAATTGAAAATAAATCTGGGACGATAAAGACCAATGCGGGGGATTTGGTAGTTCGGACAAAAAAACTGGCAAATACGGCGAATACATCCACCATAAAAATTTCCAACATCAATGCAACAACTAACGATAGTGAAGATTTTGTCTCTTCTCACTTTGGAAAAAGGCAAGGTGTTGTATCGATTATTTCACTCTATCCTCGATTAGAGAGTTTCCCTTATAAAAAATGGTTCGGGAAAATCGATTTAATCAACAGTGACAGCATTAATGTTGAGCGAAAACAATATATAAACCAAGGGAGTATTGGCGTTATAGCATCAGGGAAAAACGCCTATATTAATGCAAATGATTTAGTGAATGATTTTGGAAAAATTACCGTAAAAAATAATGTGATATTGACGGGGCAAAATGCATCTATTTCCGCGTTTAACTCAGGTAAATTAGACCTTTGGTATAAATATGATACCTCTTATAAAGATTTAGGGAAGTTTGCAGATGAAAATGATGATAATGGAACTTACGATATATTTTATGTGAGTGAACCCTTAGACTTCAAATTAATAGATAAATTCTATTCTTGGGCTCCTGACGCCTTAAATTATCAATCCATATCTGCCGGAAACAATATTGTTCTTGATTTTAAAAATACAATTAACATTGAGAGCAAACTACCTAACGCCGAAAAGCCAATAACCAAAATAACACAAATAGGAACGGCTCTAGCAGCGATTACAGCCAAAAATATGGTATTCAATGCTAATAATGTCAATATTTCAACCCATTTACAATCAACCAATGACCTTTCTATCATTGCAAATCAAAATATCAATATTGATAATGCAAACCTAAATTCAGCTAATTCACAAAGCCTAATCGCTCATAATAATATTAATCTTAACCAAACCAATTTAGCCGCAAGAGATAGCACTATTATCGCTAAAAATGGTGATATTCAGTATGCATTAAATCCAATATCCGCATTTAACGATAATCAATTGGTTCTCCCATCCATCAATGCCTCGAATAGTCTTATGTTTCAAGCAGGGAAAAATATTACCTTTGATAATACTCAAATAAATAAAAGTAATAAATTTAACCTAATCGCCAATGAAAATATCATTATTAATCGCAATGAATTGGATCTTATCAATTTAGACCCAGTAAATATCACGACAGTGACAACGGAGTTAATGCCTAAAATAGGTCTATGGGAAAGCGATCATGGCATGCTGTTTACTGCTGGAAAAAATATTGAAGCACAGGGAATAACCTTCACAAGTGGTCGTTCTCTCACCTTCAATGCAGGTCAAGATATTCAATTGGCATCAAAAGCCATCGATAATGTTCATCATTTATTCAAAACCAATCGCTATCCAGAACTTCGTTCTAAACTAATTGCTAATGGTGATATCACACTCAATGCTGCGCGTGATATCGATTTAAAATCGGCATTATTACAATCTACAGCTCGTATCACGTCATTATCAGGTCGTGATATGAAACTCACGACAACACCTTATTCCGCCCTCGCAACACCAAATGAAGATTGGCAAGATGTTCAGCACCTTACCACGTCAATAACTGGAAATAACGGTGTCACACTTGCCTCTAATGGCGCAATTACGTCACAAGGCAGCTCGATTCAATCATCAAATGACATACTTATTTCTAGTGGTGGAAATACCCGCCTTGAGTCAGTACAGACTCATTACCGTAAACAAGAAGGAAAGCGTTTAGAAGATTTATATGGCCAAATAGGCACCACAATTAGCAGTGGCAAAAACCTTTCCATCGTTTCTGAAGGCAGCATTTTATTTCAAGCTTCCCGTTTAGTGGCCAATGGGCTTCTCGATATCGCAGCAAACGGTGGCTATCTCTATGCACAAGCCATGGAAGAAACCAGCCATTACGAAGAACGACACAAAAAATGCAACCGCTGGACGCTTTGCATCACTAGACGAGAAGTGACAAACACTCATCATGAAACCACCAATAAAGTCACTGAATTTACTGCCGGTGGCAATATTAATCTATTAGCAAAAGATGATGTCACCTTAGAAGCGTCAAAAATTAGTACGCAAAATAATGCTCAAATCACCAGTCAAACAGGCAGTGTTAATTTTAAAACCGTCAAAAACTCAACCTTTGCACAAGAAATTTCTAAGTCGAATGGCTTTTATATTACTCAGCGTAATAAAGGCTATACCGCAGATAAATGGGTACTACCTGCATTACATATTGGTGGTCAGCTAACAGTCGAAGCCACAGAAGGTATAACCGCAGATATTAAAGCCCAAAACGCACTGAGTCTGCAAAATGCGTTAAATGCATTAGGAAAAACTGAAGGAACAAAATGGCTTGTAGGACTAAAAGATCGCACAGATGTGCAATGGAATTTAGTTCAAGATGCCTATGACAGTTGGGATTATCAAAGCCAGCATTTAAACCCTGTTGCGTCTGCTTTGATCATGATCTCGGTAGCTGCAATGACGTCCGGTACAGCAACACAGTTTTCTGCTTGGGCAGCATCAGGGAGTACGGGAACAACAGGAGCCATGATATCTGGTGCCGCATATTCAGGAATGACAGCACTAAGCACGCAAGCCGCTGTTGCACTCGCTGAAAATAAAGGCAACTTATCAAAAACACTAAAAACGTTAGGACAAAGCGACACCGTTAAATCCATTATTGCCCAGATGGTAGTCTCCGGCGCCCTCAATGGCTTAGATGTCAAAATGGGTTTT
Source organism: Providencia sp. PROV236 (assembly GCF_033676985.1). Lineage (NCBI taxonomy): Bacteria > Pseudomonadati > Pseudomonadota > Gammaproteobacteria > Enterobacterales > Morganellaceae > Providencia > Providencia sp. PROV236. The sequence goes on from NZ_CP096297.1 coordinate 3,325,089, forward strand.
ACCGACGGCGCAGCTAGCAATAGCAGTTTACCGTTATTAAGTAATGGTGACTGGGGTAAGGTTGCACAACGTGTTGCCGCTCAATCAACGATCAGCTCGACAATCAATACCGCTATCCAAGGTGGAAATTTTAGCGATAACTTTAAAAATGCACTGTTAAGTAATATCGGCAATCAAATTCATGCCGAAGGAGCCAAACTGATTGGCGATAATGGCGAAATTTTAGGCCATACAGGGAAAGTATTAAGTCACTCGGTTGTTTCTGGTATTAGTGCTGAAGTTGCCGGTGGAAACGTGAAAGGCGCGGTAGTTGGCAGCTTAGCAGCGCAATTAGCAGGCATAACTTTAGATAATAATCTAATTAATGAAAAGGAGTGGAAACAAACTACTGAAAGACATGCTCAATTATCTCGCGTTTTAGGCGGATTTGCTGGTGCTATTTTCACTGGAGATGCAGGTGGTGCCTATAGTGGCGCTAATGCGGCTGAAAATACATTTCGCTTCAATCATTTGCTTCATGAATTAGCGATGGACTTTGACAGTGAGATGCAAAGATGTGGTGATAACCTAACCTGCCAAAATACTATCATCAATAAATATGCCGCATTCAGTAATCAAAACACGAGTAACTTAGAGAGTGAAATAGCTGACCGTCCATTAGTCGCCCAAGGCGTAACAAGACAACAAATTGAAAATGCCTTTGCTTTAGCCGATCGCCCTTATTGGGCAAGCTATCTCGGCGCAGATGTCATGCGCAATGATCTCGCAAAACACTATCTTCAATATTGGAACGCTCAAGATTTAGCTCTGATCGATATACAATCCCCAACTTGGGTGAAATTTGCTTCCTTTATTGCTGAGCCAGACAATCAAGCCTTGCTGGTCAGTGGTGGATTATTAGCGAGAGATCTGAGCAATTTTGCTATCAACTACTTTAGCCGAAATTCAGCCATAAAAACCATTTCAGCCTCTGAAATTGGTATGAAATGGGTAGGACAAGGTGGTTCAATAAATCAACAGGGGATTGCTTGGGAAGATGCCATTGCGGCAACCCTCCCTCAACGAGCTAGATTACCCAAAAAATTTAAAACATTCGATTTTTTCTATCACGAAGAGAAATTGGCGATAAGCGCCAAAAGTATGGATACACAAACATTAAGTAAACTGTCTCAACCAAAGCAAATTTATAGTACGCTTAAAAGAAATATTGATAGTGCGGCAAAATTTGATCAATATTCAATTTCAGGCTTTAATCTAAAATCAGGCATGATAGCAAAAAGAGAGATATGGCTAGCTATTCCAAAATCTACTACTCGAACTCAATGGATAGAAATCAATCGAGCTGTAGCCTATGGGAAAAATATGGGCATTGAAGTAAAAACAACACAGGTAAAACAATGAATTTCATTCAAAATCAAGCATATTGTGCTGGTATCGTTATGACAGATAAATTTATTTGCATAAATACCGAATCTGGATATGGACTAGTGACTATTGACCCTGACTTTCCTTCTATTATATTGCCATTGGACAGTACGGAGCAGGTTCTTGGTGAAAAATTGCTGTGTGCTCTTAAGCGAAGTAATACTCAAATAAACGATGAAGATTATAATATTCTTTTTAACCCAGAAAATATGAAAGAAAAATGGAATAGATGGCTAAATCAACTAAAACTGGATTATCAATATCGTTCTAAACGTCATTTACTCGCTAATATGCTAAGTTGCTCTGTTTTTCTGTTAAACAATCAACTTAACATCTCTCCTACCAACCATTCAAAATGGGAGGGGTGGGAAGGACTTGGTGAATCAAAACATGTCATTTTATCGCTTGATCATTCAACGGAAGAGATAGGTGCAGGGTTACGATTAGCATTGAGCCGTTGCACAACAAAAGAGTTTTAATTTAATATAAGAGAGTGCTGGTTAGTATTTAGTACACTAGCACTCTCTATATTTTAGAGTAAATAAAATAATATTATTTTTAGTAATCATTAATTAATAACAAGAAATTATATAGTTACTACTTTTCTGGTAATGCTTTATTTTAATATAGCTTTGAAATTAGCCCATTACCACTAGGAATTTAACCTAAAAACATTGATTATAAACAATTCACTTTCACTTTCAGGCTATTTTTAACATAAAACCCCCAGATAATTAGTCAATTAACTATTGGGGGTTACTTCAAATTACAATATAAAAAAGGCTATAATATATAATAAGTTATTTTTTAATTATACAGTTTATCATTTAAATACAACTTAATCATTAAACGATTATGTATCCATTGACATATTTATTTTATATATATCACACTAAAGCTTACTTAGTGAGATTTACATCGATAACCTGATAAAAAGCATTTGTAGTATCATATACATCCCATACAGCTAAAATAACATGATAGCCTGTACGATCAGCAGGTATAGTACATTGGAAATCAATCGGAGTTGCCAATGGAGGCGCCGCTCCATTGTCATCACGTTGACAGAATGGTGTTAAATCAAAAGATGCTCTAGTTAAAGGGCTTGACTGATCCCATCCTGTTTTAGTTATAAAGTATCTCCAGTTAGTCGTTTTATGTGCCGCGGTTAAAAACCATGTAAACTTATTTGATCCTGTTTTTAACTCAGTTTTCTTCCAACGATCAGGGGTTTGCTCGTCAAGAGGGGCGAATGCTATATCACCTACACTGGCAATATTTCCATCAACAGGACCTGATGCAGGGAAGTTTTTCAACGCTTCCAAACTTTGTGGATAGTAAGTAGGCCCATCTCCACAATTCAAATTGTCTGGTGTTTTCTGATTTCCACTGTAATCACGAACAAAACACATATATGAACGACTTGGTGGAGTAATAACATAACCATGAGCACTTGACTGGAATGATATGGAGCAAAGTACAGTGCTTAATAAACTAAACAATATTAACGGCAATATTAATTTACTCATAACAACCTCCTGAAAAAGAAATATAAGCTATATTTTATATATCTGAAAGCAGCTGAGCACTATTCATTAATGATATTCAATTGCTTCATTAATACTGTTTTATCATTTAAATAGAAGTCGTAAATTGAAAATTTCAGTATCTTTCGCTAGATTTATTTCATTATAAAATATGTATATTTGATAAATAGAAATGACTCATCATAATACTCCTTGGTGAGTATAATTTGTCATTGATAAAATACATATTCTAATATGAAAGAGGTGATAATATTAATCAAACCTATTTAGTCCCCTAAAATAACCATATTATTGTTAAAAATAATGATAATAGTTATCACAACACTACATTAGATTGTAAAATACCTGATAAAGTAAAAATGAAGTTCGCCCTGAGATGTAAAAATACAGTGAGGCCGATGCAAAAAAAATCAATAAAAATCAATAAAAATCAATACTATCACAAACTTTTGGCAGTCGATTCTTATATCCTATTTTTTATTTGGCCTTCACTTTAATTTCATCACTAGACGGTTAGCAAACACCTCACATCAATATACGACCCAACATTTGCTAACAATTCGATATTTTTATGAGGAATAATACCAAGACAAGGTGCATTGAGTGAACGGTGTAATGTCGCTAAATATTCGGCCTGATAGTCTCCTGCTGGCTCGACTTCATTCGCCACCCACCCCACCAATTTTAGCCCTGATTGTTTAATTGCTTGTGCGGTTAATAATGCATGATTAATACAACCCAGTTTGATGCCAACCACCATAATTACTGGTAATTGTTGCTCAACCACCCAATCTGCATAACTTTCTTGCGCAGATAATGGCGTGTACCAACCACCAGCTCCCTCAACCAACACCCACTGAGCCTTTGACTGCAAATGTATTAATCCATCGGTCATAACCGAAAAATCAATCGGCTGGCCAACTTTTTCGCTAATAATATGTGGCGATGTCGGAGCTTCAAATACAATCGGGTTCACTTCTTGGTAAGTTAATGGCAATGTGCTGTTCGCTTGTAAAAATAGTGCGTCACTATTGCGTAGCCCCTGCGCTGTTTGTTCACTGCCTGATGCAACAGGTTTATAACCCGCAGTTCGATAACCCAATTGTTTAGCCGCTTGCAGTAATGCACAACTAACCACGGTTTTACCGACCTCAGTATCAGTGCCGGTCACAAAATAAGTTTTAGTCACGATAAATTATTCCAAATACAGTTTGATAAGTAAGCTCAAGACCCTTTTCAGACATGGGATAAGCGCTCTCAAGTCGATGTAATCGCTGCCTTGTCATCAATCCACCACGCCGCCCTGCGGTGAGATGGGTCGCGCCAATACCTTTCAATGAATTCAATAATCGAGCTAAATCCGGAAAATGCAGTTTATCGGTCTGAAGCAACAATTGATGCTGCCATGGTTGGCAACTCGCGGTGATCTGTTCAAAACTTAAAAACGCATTTACATGCGAATAGCCATCTAACCTAGCCCAAGCTTGCGATAGCTCCGATAGAGAGCCTTCAGCAAGCGTGGTAAACACAATCACACCACCACTTTTAGTCACTCGATGCAATTCAGTCAGCGCCAGTGATAAGTCAGAGCACCATTGGATCGCTAAATTAGAAAAAACCACATTAAAAGTTTGGTCGGCAAAAGGCAGTGCTTCCATATCCGCACAGATATACTGCTTCGCCGCATTTTTTTGACGTGCAACATCCAACATGCCGGACGATAAATCTAATGCGGTCACTTCAGCCCCTTGTGCTTTGATTATTTGGCTGAAAAAACCAGTACCACAGCCAACATCAATCACTTTTTTAGCCGCTAAATTCACCTGTGCTGAGGCTAATAAATCCAGCAGTTGATGACCGCTATTTTGTTGATAATACGCTATCGAATCATAGCGTTTTGCTGCTTTACCAAAGGCCGAAGCGATTTTTTGTTTTTCATCACTTAATGGTAAAACCATTTAACGCCTCCAACAGTTGATCAATATCTTGTTGGTAATGAGCGGCACTCAAAGTAATGCGTAGTCGTGCACTTCCGGGTGGGACAGTTGGTGGCCGTATCGCTTGTACCCATAGCCCTTTTTGTCGTAGATAATCAGAAAGTTGTAAACTGATCTCATTATCTCCCACGATGACAGGCTGAATTGCCATCTGTGAGTCCGCTAATTGCATATCCCGAAATTGACTATTTTTTCTAAAATACTCAATATGTTGCTTGAGCTGTTCCCTCGACTCATCCGCTGCACGGATCTGTTGCAATGCCGCAGACAACGCAACTGCCTGAGCCGGTGGCATTGAAGTGCTATAAATCAGGTGACGAGCGGTTTGAATAAAATAATCTGCGGTTGTTTCATCACACAAAACAGCTGCGCCACTCAAACCAAATGCTTTACCAAAGGTCACAATCAATAATTCAGGTTTGATACCATGTACATCACAGCTACCACGCCCTTCTCGCCCTCGCACACCAATACCATGAGCATCATCAACCATTAACCATACATTATGTTGTCCAGCAAGTTGTTGTAATTCAATCAGTGGAGCGCAATCGCCATCCATACTAAAAACGCCTTCAGTAATAATCAGCGTTTTTCCTTCTGTTGGATGAGCTAGCAACTTTTCTAATGATGATGGGCTATTGTGGGTGAAGCGTCGCAAGTTAGCATTCGATAACATTGATGCTTCAAGGATCGAAGCATGACTGAGCTTGTCGGCTAAAATACGATCCCCTTGACTCATCAAGGCAGTGATCACCGCTTGATTTGCCGCAAAACCCGAAATAAACAGTAGCGCTCTAGGGTAACCTAACCACTCCGACAGGGTATTTTCTAGCTGTTGATGGGCAAGCGAAAAACCGGTTACATGCCCAGATCCCCCACTACCTGTACCATATTGCGCTGCACCTTGCTGCCAAGCTTCAATCACCTTTGGATGACGACTTAACCCTAGATAATCATTGCCTGAAAAGTTTAGATAATGTTGCCCATCAACCTGTAATTTACGTCCTGAGTTATGTTCAACACAGATCCGCTGGCGCCAAACAGAATTTTGTCGCCGCTGTGCTAGTTGCGCCTGCATAAAAGATTGCCAGCTCATTAGATAGCCGCGTTATAGAACTGTTGATTATCGGCAGTCAGTATTTTTTCAGCTAAATGGGCTGCTTGCTGGTTATCACCATCACTCACCTCAATACGTTCAGGATTGATATTGAGTTTTTTGAATAATGCCAGATCTTTGTTTTCATCTGGGTTTGGTGTTGTCAGCAGTTTACAACCATAAAATACAGAGTTAGCACCCGCCATAAAACACAGCGCTTGGGTTTGCTCATTCATATATTCGCGCCCCGCCGATAAACGTACATAAGAGGTTGGCATCATGATCCGTGCAACCGCGATAGTACGAATAAAATCAAATGCATCAACGTCTTCATTATCTGCCATTGGCGTTCCCTCAACCTTCATCAACATGTTGATTGGCACACTTTCAGGTGGCTTGGGTAAATTAGCGAGTTGGACCAATAATGCAGCACGATCACTCACTTTTTCGCCTAAACCTAAAATGCCTCCTGAACACACTTTGATCCCCGCGTTACGCACATTATCTAACGTGTCGAGACGGTCTTGATAAGTTCGAGTAGTAATAATATTGCCGTAGTACTCAGGTGAGGTATCAAGATTATGGTTGTAGTAATCAAGCCCTGCCTCTGCAAGACGCTGCGCCTGATTATCATCGATCATACCCAGTGTCATACAGGTTTCCATGCCAAGGGATTTGACTTCTTTCACCATCATTTCAAGGTAAGGCATATCCCGCTCACGTGGATTACGCCACGCAGCTCCCATGCAGAAACGCGTTGAGCCTGCCTGCTTTGCCTTTTTCGCAGATTCTAATACTTGCTGAACTTCCATGAGTCGTTCAGTTTCTAACCCTGTTTTGTAACGAGCGCTCTGCGCACAGTATTTACAGTCTTCAGGGCAAGCCCCTGTTTTGATCGATAACAAAGTACTGACTTGTACTTGCTGTGGGTCAAAATGCTGTCGGTGAATTTGCTGAGCTTGGAATAGCAGTTCAAAGAAAGGCATTGAAAACAATTCATTAGCCTGTTTAGTTGTCCACTTTTTTAATTCGCTCACGGCAGGTCTCCATCGTAAAAAGTCGTTGCCAGTTTAAATATTGTGGTTATCATGTCAACCAGATTTAATAAAATAAGTTGACGGTAAAACAAATGGACAGTTCAGATATTGCTTTCGATGCTAAACATATTTGGCATCCCTACACTTCGATGAGCCACCCGATACCTGCGTATCCCATCGTCGCGGCAGAAGGCACAGAGCTGATAATGGCGAATGGTGAGCGACTCATTGACGGTATGTCTTCATGGTGGGCTGCAATTCATGGCTATAATCACCCAGTGCTCAACCAAGCAGCGATTGAGCAACTACAAAAAATGTCGCATGTGATGTTTGGTGGGATCACTCATCCCTCTGCGGTGAATTTATGCCGTCAACTTATTGAAATTACCCCCAAGCCTCTTGAATGTGTTTTTCTCGCTGATTCAGGCTCGGTTGCCGTTGAAGTGTCTTTGAAAATGGCATTGCAATATTGGCAAGCAAAAGGCGAAAAACGCCAACGTATTTTGACGCTACGCCATGGTTATCATGGTGATACTTTCGGTGCAATGGCTGTGTGTGATCCTGATAATTCAATGCATGGGCTGTACAAAGGCTATCTCCCTCCACATATTTTTGTTGATGCTCCTCAATGTGGTTTTTATGACGAGTGGGATCCCCTAGATTTACAGTCGATCACACAACAACTTGAGGTAAATCATCAAGAAATTGCTGCGATCATCCTTGAACCTATCGTTCAAGGAGCAGGTGGAATGCGCATCTATCACCCTCAATACTTAAAAGGGGTGCGTGAGCTTTGTGATCGTTATGGCATATTATTGATTGCCGATGAGATAGCGACAGGTTTTGGGCGAACAGGAAAATTGTTTGCCTGTGATCATGCCAATATTTCTCCTGATATTATGTGCTTAGGAAAAGCCCTAACTGGGGGATATATGACGCTCTCGGCGACGTTAACCACCCGACATGTTGCAGAAACCATTAGCAATGGTGAAGCAGGCTGTTTTATGCATGGTCCAACCTTTATGGGTAACCCACTAGCTTGTGCTGTTGCCAATGCAAGTCTGCAATTATTGCGCGAAAGCCCATGGCAGCAAACCGTCGCTCATATCGAGCAACAACTGATCCGAGAACTCACTCCTCTTGAGGATCATGCAAATGTGCAGCAAGTCCGTGTACTGGGTGCTATTGGTGTCGTTGAGATGAAAGAGCCCGTAAACACAGCGCAATTACAGAAAAAATTTGTCGCCAAAGGTGTATGGGTCAGGCCTTTTGGACGATTAATTTATGTGATGCCGCCTTATATCATTTTACCTGAGCAGCTCAGTAAAGTGACGAATGCGATTAGAGAAGTAATCGAGCAATAAATTCCCTTTAAATAACAAAGGGAGCTAAATAATTTAAAGCGCAGCTACATAGCCGTAAATACAGTCGAGTCACCTAGGTAAACTCAGTGACTCGACTAGCAGGGTTCTATCGCCATATCTTAACAAACATGACAAGCGCAACGTAATTAGCGCGCCAACACCGTTACCCACATAGGCCCTTTGCCGACTGGGTAACGACCAATTTGCGATAATTTACCGGTAATTGGATCGATTTCTGAAACTGAAATGCTATTTGATTTTTGCCCACTTGAAATCAAGAAACGCCCTGTTGCATCAATATTGAAACCACGCGGTTGTTCCTCGGTCGGATAAGTGCCCGCAAACGTGAGTTCACGCCCCTCATCGGAAACGAGGAAATGGCTAATATAGCTGTCTGAGCGCTCACTAGCATATAAGTGACGACCATCAGGAGTGATGTGGATATCTGCCGCCCAACGTTGGCTCTCGCTGCCTTCTGGATAAACATTAACATGCTGTATTTGGCGATAACGGGTGAATTTATGGTAAACATTAATAGTGGAATCTAATTCATTTACACAGTAAATAACTTTATGCTGCGGATGGAATGCCAGATGACGTGGACCAGCACCTTGAGCTGAGCTAATTTGATCAGCAGATGCTTCAGTTAAATAACCATTATCATGCAAATCAAATAGGCGGATATGATCTTCACCTAAGCAAGGTACCCATAGCTGTTGATTATCGGCGTCAACATGGGATGAATGTGGATTACGCAACCCTTCTATTACTTGGATAGCGCTTTGTGGCACACCTTCTTCGTCAATCGGTAAGACCGCCAAATTATGTTGATGGTATGAAGGAACAAACAAATACTTGCCGGTGTTATCTAATGATAAATGTACCGGCGTACTTGGAATGACCGTCTCAGCTTTTAAGCTAAGTGTTCCCTTATCTTCAATTTGATAAGTGATCACTCGAAAATTGGGCCGGACACCAATATAAAGGTGTTTTTTATCATGGCTTAATACCATTGGCTGTACTTGGCCTGGTGTTGTCACCGTTTGTAGTAACGTGAGCTCACCGGCTTCGTTCATAGACCAAACGTGGATTTGATGGCTTTCGGGGCTAGCAATATAGACAACCTGATTCATCCTGTCTCCTTATGATTCATGATAAAATAGCTTTTTTCATTATACTCTAAATAATTCGAGATGCAGGTAGGCGACAAGCGAAGATAGACGGGGAGCATAGATAAACTATGTGACTCGGCTAGCTGAGTGTAGTCAACAACCCTGCAATTTGAAGTATAACGAGTATATGACGGTTAATTTCAGGATACACTAGCGAGTAACAAGCAATCCCCTCTTTTTCAACACATCTTCCACTAAATTATCTCAAAATGATCAAAACAGCAGATTACCAATAACTTGACTCGATTCATTCTGCGCCACTTTAGTTAATCGGCAATATCCGCTAAGATGATAAAATTATTTTAGTATTGGATTATTTTCAGGCTAACAGATCCCTTTCTGTTTAGCCAACAACGACAAAAACTATCATATAGCCACTCATTAAGGCATATGCAACCTCAAATCACGTGGAGCCGTTTATGTCATACCGCGTTATTGCGCTCGATCTTGATGGAACATTGCTTGATCCTCAAAAAAAAATTTTACCCGAATCCCTAGCAGCCTTAAATGAAGCCCGTAGACAAGGTGTTAAAGTTCTCATCGTAACTGGCCGCCACCATGTTGCTATCCACCCTTTCTATCAAGAACTGGATCTTGATACACCAGCAATATGCTGTAACGGAACTTACCTTTATGATTATTTAGGTAAAAAGGTACTTGCATCCGATCCAATGACCACCGAATCAGCCATCCAAATGATTGATAGATTACAAGGAACGGATATTCAGCATTTAATGTATGTTGATAATGCTATGCTGTATAACGCGCCAACAGAAGGGATCAAACGTACCTTGAGCTGGGCTCAAACCCTGCCAGAAGCACAGCGCCCAAATATTCAGTTTGTTGAAAACTATGCCGACGTTATGCACGACTATCAATCTATTTGGAAATTTGCTGTCAGTTCCGAAGATGTTGATCAGCTGAAAGAGGTTGTGCGTGGTATTGAAAACGATTTCGGCTTGGAATGTGAATGGTCATGGGCCGATCAAGTCGACGTAGGTCGTAAAGGTAACAGCAAAGGCCAGCGCCTAAAACAATGGGTTGAATCACAGGGGATGACCATGAATGATGTGGTTGCTTTTGGTGATAACTTTAACGATTTAAGCATGCTAACCACCGCTGGACTCGGTGTTGCTATGGGCCAAGCGGTCGATGAAATCAAGCAACAAGCAAAACTGGTCACTAAAGATAATACCCAGCCGGGAATTGCGGAAGTGATCCGCAAATACGTTTTGTAACCGCGTATTTATACGCTCAATGATTTAAGTTGTCGTTAGGCTCACAAGTGAACAAATCGCTAAGTGTATAAGATCACGCTGATAAGTGTGAGAGCGACAACTTGAAGCATGGTGATCATAGAGGGCTAACCATTAGCCCTCTAATTACATAGATAACTATGATGAAAAGTTTCGGCTAAGGGATACACTCTTCACTTGCGCATACACACGACGCCCTTTACGGATCGACAGCTCATCGCGCGCCCAGCGAGTAATACGTGCCCATAAATAGTGCTGTTCGCCTAAATCCAATTTAACATCCACTTGCTCGCCATCTTCCATCCACTCCACGACTTCAGCGGATAAAATATTGCGGATGCTGCTCACCTGTGGCTTCTCTAATACTAATGACACATCGGATGCATCAATACGTAAACGTAATTCAGCCCCTTTTTCAGTATCAACACGAGGGATCCATAGCTTTTGATTGCCGACAGTCACTGCTGTCATATTATAGTCAGGGTGATTACTGTGGCATGTCACATTTAATACACTACTCAGTGTATCTTGCTGTAACCAAGGACGTAACGCACTACTGGCCCATACCTCTTCTAACGCACCGAACGCTTTTACTTTCCCTTGCGCCATGACGATCACTTTATCAGCCAAACGTAAAATCTCATCAAGACTATGGCTAACATATAAAATAGGAATTTTAACGTCTTGAGAAAGCTTTTCGAGATAAGGTAATAATTCACGTTTACGCGGTAAGTCCAATGAAGCTAATGGCTCATCCATCAGCAATATTTCAGGTGCCGTCAGTAAAGCACGGCCAATTGCTACACGTTGCTTTTCCCCCCCTGAGAGCGTAATCGGAAAGCGATTCAGTAATTTTTCAATTCCTAATAACCCAACGATTTCACCAAAGCGCTCTTTCATTTCAGGCGCCATACCGTAGCGTAAATTACTTTTCACTCGATAATGTGGAAAAAGGCGTGCATCTTGAAATACATACCCAATATGACGTTTTTCTGGCGGTAAACAAATACGTTTTTCGACGTCAACCAAGGTACGCCCATTCAGTACAATACGACCTCGATTTGGTTTGGTTAACCCGCCAATCACATTGATCAATGAGGTTTTCCCTGCGCCAGAAAGGCCAAATACCGCGGTAATACTTTCAGTAGGAAGCGCTGTTTTGACCTCAAGTTGCAAGTCACCCAACTGTTGTGAAAAATCCAGCTCTAACATATTAGGCTACCCCCAGTCGTTTTTTACCCCAGCGGGTCAGCCATTCTGAAATTAACAACGAAATGAGCGCCAATACAATGGCGATAATACACAGACGAGCGGCATCCACTTCAGCCCCTGGCGTTTCAATCAACGTATACATTGCCAATGGGATCGTTTGTGTTTCACCGGGAATATTAGAGACAAAGGTAATTGTGGCACCAAACTCACCTAATGAGCGAGCAAAGGCCAGCACAGTGCCAACGATAATACCGGGAAGTGACAATGGGATGGTGATCGTAAAAAATACCCGTAATGGCGTTGCACCTAATGTTCTAGCCGCTTGTTCCAATTTACGATCAACCGCTTCGAGCGCTAATCGAATCGCCCGTACCATTAAAGGGAAAGCCACCACAGCAGAGGCTAAAGCCGCACCTCGCCAACTAAAAGTGAAACTGAAACCAAACCAATTATATAACCATTCACCAATAAAACCGCGACGTCCCATACTAATCAATAATAAATAGCCAACTACCACAGGCGGCAAAACCAGTGGTAGATGGATAATACTATCAAGCAGTGTTTTACCGGGGAAATTACAGCGAACCAGAACCCAAGCCATTAATATCCCTAATGGTAGGCTAAACATTACTGCCACACTCGATACCTTTAAACTTAGGTAGATGGCTTCCCATTCATAAGCACTTAACATCGGCAATACTATAATCCCTTAACGTGGGGTGAAACCGTAACGTTTGAATACCTCAGAAGCCGCTGGGGTTTTCAGATACTCATAAAAGTCACGAGTGGCTTTATTATCTTGATCTTTGACGATAGCCATTGGGTATTCAACAGGTTTATGCGAATCAGCAGGGAAAATACCCACTACTTTTACTTTTTTGCTGGCAACAGCATCAGAGCCATACACAATGCCTAACGGTGCTTCATCACGCTCAACCAAAGCCATGCCGCTACGAACGTTATTCGTACGCGCTAACAATGGGTTCACCGTATCCCATGCACCTAAATTGCCTAACGCTTCTTTTGCATAAATACCAACCGGCACATGATCCGGATCACCAACCGCTAAACGACCACCATCAAGCAACTTTTTCCAATCAGTTTGTTGGTTGATTTCCACTTTTTCAATTTTAGAATCTTTTGGTGCGATCAAGACTAATTCATTACCTAACAAGGTATAACGTGTGTTATCCACCATCAAATGCTTATCAATGGCATAATCCATCCACTGTTGGTCAGCAGAAATAAACAGATTCGCGGGTGCACCTTGTTCGATTTGGCGCGCTAACGTTGAAGAAGATGCATAAGAAGAAACAACATCCACTTTATGCTCTTTCTGATACTGCTCAGAAATTTCATTCATTGCGTTAGTCAGTGATGCCGCAGCAAAAACAGTTATTTTCTCTGCCGCACTACTATAACTCGCCATAGATAAAGTTATCGTCGCGCCAGCTAAAAACTTGATCAAACTTTTTTTCATTTCATGCCCCATCCTAATATTAATAGTTACGCTATATATACCAAGATATAACGTTAACTTAAAGGCATAGGCTACATAAAAGTGTGCTAGCGCAACAATTTGACCAATATTTTAAGGATTGTCACCAGTAATAAATTTGTCCATCATTCTTTTTTAAAGTTCAGGAAGATGCGAGTCAGGTGTGTTACTAAAAGCCTACTTATAATTATGGTGCAAGATAGCTCAGTTAAATGGAGAGTAAAACACCAAAATACACCTGAAATAATTTGAGTTAATTTACTTAAAGATCAAGGTGAAAAGATGGTAAAATTTACAGCTATCTACTAAAAAACAAAAATAACGATACTGGTCAAGCTTATGACAGACAAAATCTCGCTCTCCAATAAAAAGCTTGTGTATCTCCATATTTACTGAAATTCCCTAAGAGATTGCTATGAACGTACTGATTCTCGGTGCACGTGCACCTGCCTGCTTAGAATGGGCGCGAGCCTTTGAAGAGGCAGGATGGGCTGTCAGCGTCGGCGATTCGTTGAGCCAGCCATTAAGCCGTTTCAGTCGCTCGGTGCAGCAGTATATCCGTTTACCTGAACCACGAAAGGATCCAGTAGCTTGGATTGAAGCACTGGCGGCGGCGATCAAAACTCAACGTATTGACCTGCTATTGCCAACGTGTGAAGAGGTGTTTTATTTGGCTCATGGCCTCGAACGTCTATTACCATTGTGTCGAGTGTTAACCAGTGACTTTTCGTTGTTGCACCGTTTACATCATAAAGGGCATTTTGCCGCCATGGTGGATGGTTGGTCCGTGACTGCGCCCGAAACACATCTACTGACAGACCGCCAATCGTTACTCACATTCGCTGATGAAGCGGCGAGATGGGTGTTCAAACCCGCGTACTCACGCTTTGCCTCACAAACTTTGATCCGCCCGTCAGCCCAACAGTTAAACGACGTGCAACCTACTCAGGCTGAGCCATGGATAGCACAGCGATTTATCGAAGGACAGGAGTTTTGCAGTTTTAGTATTTTGATTGATGGTGAACTACGAGCCCATAGCTGTTATCACCCACGCTATCGAGTTGGTCGTGGCTCAGGGATCTATTTCCAGCCGAGCACACCGGAACCAGTACGCCAGTTCCTTGAACATTTTGGTCAAGAAACCGCTTACAACGGGCAAGTGGGGTTCGATTTTATTAAGGATAGAAACGGTCGTTTTCATGTACTGGAGTGTAACCCAAGGGCAACCAGTGGTGTGCACTTATTCGATAATCAGCGACAATTATTAGTAAATAGCTTGAGTCATTCATGCGAACAAATACTTGAACCGACATTAGAGCCTCGAATGATCGCATTGGCTATGCTGCTATTTGCAGCACCACGACGGCTTTTTAGTCCTCAGTACTGGCGTGATTACACCATAGCTCGCGATGTCATTGTTCAAAAAGGTGACTGGTGGCCGCTAATAGCACAAACATGTAGTCTCACAGAAATCATTACTCGGGCTGTATCTCGACGCTGTGGGCTATTAGCTGCGTCTACGGCTGATATCGAATGGAACGGCCAGCCGTTAAGGGAACACACTCCATGAAATTATTGTTTAAAGAACAATTTCTCAGCGAGAACACCAGCCCTAATGATAGCCTTGCTTTACGCTATGTGCGCGCATGTGCCAATGACCGTTTAATCAGTAATGTTAGCGCTAGAATGGTGCTACTCGATACGGGAACACAGCAATTGCCTGTCAGTATCACGGAAGGTAACGAACCTGATGACAACTGCTATGTGGTATCCCCACAAACAGCCTACAGCGGTTATGCGCTTGAAGAGCTCAAACGCCTCGACAGACCATACCTAACTTGGCCCTTGAAACTGCTGATTCAAGCTGTCGCTTGTCTACTACGTGCGGGAAAAATCAACAAATTAGTGCAAGTGAATAACTGGTTGCTATCGACAAATCTTTATCCCACAGATTGGGATATCTCTGAGCTACCAGCAGTTACGGCGCTGCTACAAAGAGAATTTCCTGAGCATGCACTCGGCTTTCGTTCGCTTAATGATTTCAGCAATCGTGAGTTGCGCCAGAAACTGAAAACCCTCGGTTATCTGAGTGTCCCTAGCCGTCAAGTCTATTTGTTTGACGGACGGGCTGGGGAGCACGCACCGTTTCTCAAGCATCATAACACCCAATTGGATGCCACCTTATTACGACGTAGCCCGTATACCGTAGTACTTGGTAACGATTTAAATGATGCCGATTTCAAGAGAATCGAACATCTTTATAATCAGCTTTACTTAGGTAAATACAGTACTCTGAACCCCCACTACAATGCACGATGGATGCAGCAAGGACAACGCGAGGGATGGCTAGAATTTCGCGCCTTACGTAACGCTGAAGGGCGTATTGACGGCGCGTTGGGCTGGTTCTCGTCTTCTACCCTACTTAGCGCCCCAATCGTCGGTTACGACACCACGTTACCCCAAAAGATTGGATTATATCGACAATTAACCCGCCTGTGCCTACAAGAGGCCGTTGAGCGTCGTCAAGTGCTAAACTTTAGCTCTGGCGCAGCCAAGTTCAAACGCTTGCGGGGAGGACAGCCGCAAATCGAATATAGCCTGATCTACACCGCCCATCTGTCTTGGGGGCGACGCCTTGTATGGACGGTGCTTAGCTATTTATTGCATCGTATTGGCGTACCTATAATGAAGAGGTTCAAACTGTGAATTCGATTTTTCACCAATGGTGGCCTGTCGCTCTCAGCGCCCAATTGCGAAACAAACCTGTGGCAAGCCAATTACATGACACGCCGCTGGTGCTATTTCGTACCCGTGAGGGGCGTGCCGCCGCGCTACCAGATCGTTGTCCGCACCGTTTTGCACCATTGAGCGCTGGCAAAGTCTGTGATGGGCAGATTGAATGTCCTTATCATGGTTGGCGGTTTTCCGCCGACGGACGTTGCACTCGAATTCCCGGTAGTGATCAAGCCTCGGGAAGCAAGCCTCTGCTCGATAGTTTGGCTTGTTGTGAAGCTTATGGGCTGGTGTGGGTAAGCTTGAGTACGGAAACCCTATTAACCCCACCTGTTGCTCCTGCTCATCAGCATCAAATATTAGATACGTTCTGGATCACTGATCGAGTGCAATGTTCATTGCAGGATGCGGCAGAGAACTTTCTCGATGGATTTCATACTCATTTCGTTCACTCAGGCTGGATCCGTCATGATAAACAACGACAAAAAATCAGTGCTCAAGTTCACCCACTCGCAGATGGCGTCGAAGCCGTGTACAGCGAAGAGGGTAAACAGTCAGGGATTATTTCTCGGCTGTTTGAACGCGAGCGCGGCGTCAGTATGGGGCGTTTCCGTATGCCATGTCTGGCAGAAATAGAGTACCGCGATGGCAATGATGCACTTAATCTACTAGTCAGTGTTTGGTTGGTACCATGTGGAAACGGTCAGCTACAACTGTTTGCTCGAATAGCCACCAAGCGTGGCTGGCTTCCAGCAATCATCAAACGTTACATATTAAGTAAGCTATTTCGCGTGATCCTGCGCCAAGATCGCCTGATGCTAGAGAAGGTTACTCACAATAAATTGCGTTTTCCAGACCCCTTGCTTACTCCTCTGGATGGAGAGCAGGACTTACTTGGCCCGAGTATACGTAAATTACTCGAAGATGGACAACCACTTATATTTGAGGAACGCCAGTTCTCTTTTTGGCTCTAAATAGGAGGTTTGTTGTAACTAATAAGATACTTATAAGATTTTACTGAGGTATATACTCTAAATAATTCGAGATGCAGGTAGGCGACTAGCTGAGTGTAGTCAACAACCCTGCAATTTGAAGGATGACGGGTATACTCGATAAATCCCTACCGTTTCATTAGGTCTTACAACCTTCAATATAGCGATTTGTTTCGAAGTGAATTGTTGAGTTTACAAACTCTTTTTACACTTATTCGGGAAAGCACAAGTCAACCAAATATAAAAGAGCATCAATAAAAGAAAAGAGCAGCCTGTTCTCTAACAAAAACAGGCGAGCTTAAATGGAGGAAGAACTATTTATTGTTCTCGGTATGATGATGCGGAACGTGCGCTTTAGATAACAGGTTAAAGAAAGCGCCGAGGCCATAAATCAACCCCATGATCAAAAACATCACGACTGGAACCATCAACAGGGCGAAGCCCATGCTTTTTAAAATATCAAACATTAATAGCCTCTTAAGTTATTACTAGCCTACTAGCCGAACTATCTCAGCTAGGGAAAATAACGTCATGGTTAAATAATAACGTATATAATAGACAAATTACATTTCAAACGACACACTAAACGTGCTTTTTTATCACATCTCGTTGATGATAACGTCGTTCTCAACATGAAATAGGAAAGGTTATATTTATGCAGGCAGAAATCTTACTAACACTAACATTTCAATAATCACATAAATCAATAAATATCAAAAAGATAGAAATAAAATAGATTAACATTTATACAACAAAATACTACATTTCACTCTAAATACATCAATAACTTACCCCTCCATTTCGAATGAAAAAGAGGGGGAACCCCCCTCATTTTTGCATCACAATTTCGGCACAGTTCGTCACAGTGTTTTTCTCTCCGTGCTATAGCCCATGGTAATCCCAATAATCATCCGCTTCTTTACCAAAACGAAATAGCAACTCTTCACCTGTAGGCCATACCCAACGTAATTCCGAGGCTGATGCTAAAAAGCGAGCGCCGTCTTTAAACAGTCGATACATACGTTTTGATTGCGTGATGATGTCACCAAGGTTTTTGTATTCCGTATCAAATATGACACCACGCCAAAATGAGCCATAACCCACGCCAACATTACGCCTAAAACGGGCAAGTTGTGCCGCTGTTTTGCCGGGGCCTCGCGTACCTTCATACAGTATTTCATTACAGGGGCAACTCAGGGATAACGATTGAGAGCCGGGCAAAGGTTTCCAGACTACATTGTATTTCATCCACCGAGTACCTCGCCTTGTTGCTGCTGTGCCGATTTCTCCCAGTCATCCACATTGTCACAAGATGAAACCAGCATGATGTTATGCTCATTCTTAACTTTAGCTTCGATTTGCTCTTTAAATGCTTGCACTTTGACATGCTTACCTAATAGTTCTAAGTTTTTCACTTTATCAGGCCATTTGATTTCTTAAGCAATGCTTCAGTATCTTCTTCACCCGAAGAAATGGACATAATATCTAAACCACTTAGTGTGGTTCGCCAAGATTTAGGCCAATCCTTGACGGGTTTTAAGTCGCCATTCTCAGTGAGAATATCCAGCACATCCATTTGGTCGATTTCAACTAACCGCTTAAGGACATAATCAGCGTCAATTTCAACACGCTCATTCCTATTTGATTTAAGTTCTTTAATTTTGTTTTGAATGTTAACATTTACTAACAGCCGGCTTGCTTGTGCGTTAGCAGTTTTATCGCTGTACCCCGCACGAATAGCCGCTTGTGTAGCGTTCAAATCAACGAGGTACTCACGACAGAACATTTCTTGTTTATCGGTGAGTGCCATGATTACTTCCTTATTGCTGAGATAGAAACTCATTTAAGTTTCTGACTGCTTCTTGCGGAGTTCTACCTATCGCATTATCCATTCTTAATTTAGCCCTCCACCCTTGACGGGTTAGCCGGATATGTGGCTTGTTTTTGCTACTCATATTCCACCCAATAAAAAACCCGCACTAGGCGGGTCATATGATTTTCATTAATTAAAGCTTTAAATAAGAAATTAACTCTATTGAAATATCAATATTCTTTGTCTATCAAAACCATAATGGCTAGCAAAGTTAATATATTCATTTAATAACTCTGGCGGCATAGTTGGCGTGCGAGAGAGAATCCATAGATAATCTTTATTAGGTCCAACAACTAATGAATACTGATAGTTATCATCTAGCTTAATAATATTATAGCCGCCGTAAAAGGGCCCAAAGAATGAAACCTTTAAAGCCCCAGTATCCGAGGATTCAACAAAGTAAGCTTTTCCTATACTTTCCTTCCATTTTTTATTTTTGGAATCCCATCCTCTGTTCACTACTTTTACGCCTCCATCATCACGAAGAGAATAATTAGCGGAGACCTTGTTTAACCCTTTCTCAAATCGATTATCGATTCTAGCTACCTCATACCACTCCCCTAGATAACGAGATAAATCAAAATCATTAACGGGTGATATATCTTTTGGCACTTTAACACTGCAACCGTTAAGTAGCAGCATACTTAAAAACATTAGTGTTGACTTTATCTGCATTGTAACCTCACTCAGAATTCACTGATGAGATACTTTCGCATAAAAAAGGCCGCTGAGCGACCTACTTGTAATCCAGTGCGATTTGCAACTTGTTTTCTGCTTCTTGCTTATTGTGTAGTAAGTGAGCCTTCATACCACCTCACTTAATTGCGAAGAAGCCATTAAAAATCCCCGTTAGTTAGCAGGGCATTCCGTGTTTATGTAATTCTGCAAATACAATGTTTGCTTTTCGTTCTCAGCCATCATTTCTCTGAGACGCCAATAATCTTGTTCAGCTGCTTCACTAAGTCGTGCGGAGCTTTCATTGCTTCCGCTTTCGGAGGTATTCGCTTCGGGCTTTGGACATTTGGCGTTGACGTACACGCGCTTAGTGCCATTACTAACATCACTGCGCAACTGGTCAATTTCAGCTTTTGCATTTGTGAGTTCCGTTGTGTGTTTGGTGTCGAGTTCGTGAAGGGAGTTGATGCGCTTTTCGTAGTCTTCCGTGATAGCTACTTGTGCTATTAGGTCATTATTAAGCTGTTTAATTTTCTCGTTTTTACTATTTATCGAGTCACTTAAAAAGTAAATAACGCCTACCATCGAAGCCAAGATAACAATTAGCGCTTTTTCAGCCCAACTCACAGTAAACTCCACGCTTTTTCGAATGTAGCCTCACCATATGGCTGATAACCTAACTCAACGCTGACAATGGCTTTTGCTAATGCAATCCCTGTCTTTTTATCGCTGGTATCGATTTTATCCAAAACAGCTACGCCGATATCATCAGCAGCCCTTCGGATATAACCCGTTGTATTGTTTTCAACTGGCGGCGCGTACTTATTTATTATGGCCGCTACAGAATTCAGCCCATATTTACGCTGGTAAGTTTGCAGTAACTTATAGATAGCTCGAATGCCATACTCAGCGGATTGAAAACGACAGAATCGAGATTCAATGCTTGGGTCGTGAGGTAATTGCCCTTGCCATTTGTTAGCGGGGTTGTAGTCAATATTGCCGGGGTTATTGTTGCGTTCGCCTCGTGCTATTTTTCGCTGCTGATTACTCATCGCCTAGTTTCCTTTTAAATTTACGCTCAATTGTTTTTACGAACTCCGCACCAGACCAGCCAGCAATGCCAGCTATACCGCCTGCATATTCAGGAGCCCATTGAAAATATGACGCAGCAAGAAAAACGAATGAGCCAGCAAATACAGATACCAAAGCCTGAGCAATGAACATCCAGAGGCTAAACTTTTCACCATTGATGATTTTGTATGCATAGCTGGCAATAGAGCCTAGTAGCGTCATGATTACGATTAATAACTCTCTCGCCCAGCTATAACAGAAGGGGTCTTTATAAGGCATTTTCTTCATACCTCCCCCTTAGCTTGGGGCTGATTAAAGTTAATAGATAGCCGCGCACAATTTCTATGCGTCAATTAAGTGTGTGATTAGAATTCTGTGGCGGCGTATACGAAAAAAAGCCGCTTTAGGCGGCTTGTTAAAATAGAGTTGGTTTACTTCATGTCAACAGTTATACGCTAACATAACTTTTAGATCCAACATTCATATGACTGAAAGAACTAATCATATGAACAACTTTGATATACTGAAATATTACTTTAGTATCATAGTCCATATCTCAATCTCAATGACTGGGGATAAGGATGAAAATACTTTTGATTATTTAAATAATCATCAGGATATTCAGACAAATAGTGCATTATTAATGTTAAGGGTGCTAATAAAGGCTGTATTCCTTGTCGATATTCAAGAATTAACTTACTCAATGCCTGTCTTTGGTTTGATGTAAGATAGCGCTTAAAATAACCTTGGATATGCATAAGCACATTGGTGTGATTACGCCTTGTAGCTTGTTGCTTTAATAAATTCATAAACTTATTTCGGTACTCATCAAAATAAGAGTCAATTGATTCCCATTTATTGTTACTAGCAACAAAACGACCAAGTTCACGATAAAGAGGTTGCGAATGTGCTAGTAAAAGGAGCTTATATCGAGCATGAAACTCGATTAAAGAATGCCGATTAAATGAATTTTTCTTTAGTTCATTTAGCTCATGAAGAGCAAATACCCGTATAATAAAATTTTCTCGAATATGAGGATCACTTAACCTGCCATCTTCCTCAACAGGCAGCCAAGGCATTCTCTTTATTAATTGTTCAGTAAAAAGCCCCATTCCAGATTTTTTATTACCATTACCGACAGGATCATATACCCGAACTCTTTCCAAGCCACAGCTAGGTGAGTTCTTACATACAATATAACCACTTAAATTTAAAATACCATTCAAGTAAGCAGTCGAAAATAGTACCATTTCGTTAGTTAAATCGCCATCGCGACCATCACTGAATTTGAGTCTAAGGTTATTTTCTTTAGATTTAACTAACCTTAATGCAGGTCTAGGTGTCGGTAAACCAATCGCCATCTCAGGGCATGCTTGTTTGTATTCGAAATAATCGGATAACTCGTCTACAGCAAAATGGAAACGTTTATGACCACCATCAAATCTGACACTATCACCCAATAAACATGAGCTAATACCTACAGCAATTTTTTTATCTGAAGCGTTACTCATATCTTTAGATGAAAAAACATTAGCCATCATTGCCACCTTTATATAAAATCACTTATACGACTAAGTTAACATATAATAATACTGAGCTCATATTAGTAACATTGAACTTTATTACTAGCCCTATAAATCACCGCTACACATTATAATAAATTAGACAAAAAACACTCAATGGCCAGTCCTTGGAATAATTTTTGGAATACTGTGTTGTTCGAAATGGTATTGTGGAGGCATACGCTGAGAGTATATGCATTCAGGTTCTCCATGGCGTGTGTACTTCTATTCTGATAAATACAGATAACCCATGCAAGTTAGCCAATCAGCCTTGGCATTCTCCACAATGAAAACCCTACTTACTCTAATGCCGCTATGTGCAAGATAGAAGCTAGCAAATAGAGTTTTCATTGCCTAGAAAGCAAAAAACCCCACCGAAGTGAGGCTCTATAAGCTGCTGACGTTGTTGTCACTCTTATCACAATATCAGCTATTTTACGTACGTAAAGTATTTCAATGGATTTTTTCTACGTATTTATCCATCTCCAAAGTTATGATGATGGCTACCGAATTCGAAGGTCGATTGGTGAAATGTGACTTTGCAGATTTGCAACCAATGAAAGCCGAAGGCATGCCTTTTAATATTAATCATGGATAGGACATGGAGAATGAATGAATATAGCAAACTAAATGATTGGCAGATTAATCAATTGGTGCATAACTATTACGTTTGCAATGGCGAGTTTAATCTTGAGTTCACTCGTCACTCTGTGAGATGGATAAATAATAATTACGATATTACATATAAAAGAAATGAAGCAATAACTAAAATTGATCGTGATTATTTTGAGGATAAAATAATATTTCACATAATTAGAAAATTTAAAATTAACATTCAATGGAGAGATTCAGTAAATCTATCACCGCTAGCTATTCATGAGAAGTTAATAGCAGAAAGTGCAGATATATCTAGAGCTGTTCTAGAGTGCTATTTAATGATTAAAGAAGAAGGTAATTTAAAATGGATATTATCGACTCAGCAAACGAACTAGAGCAATTACATATTAAAGCCGCATTATCAAATCGCAAGGTAGCAATCAAATCATATAACGGAATGTGCATCTGGTGCGAAGAAATACCAGCAGCACCAAATAGCGCATATTGCAGTAAAGATTGTGGAGATGATTATGAAAAATATAAAAGAAAGAATGGAGGTGTATAAATGCAAACAGTCAGAGAATTCGCAAAAAAACACAGAAGAAGTGATGAAACAGTTAGACGATGGATAAACTCAGGGAAAATATACCCTGCACCAACATTTGACGGGTATCAATATTTAATACACCCATCCGCACAAAAAATAACAAACTACGAAAAGCTTACCCCAAGCATTCTATTAAATAATAACTGCAAACTGTTAAAAAGGATTGAGACAGATGGCAAGAAACAGAAGCCCCAAAAACGCACACTTACCACCTAATTTATATTGCCGGAAAGGTTATTATAGTTACAGGAATCCTGAAACTGGAATTGAGTACGGCATAGGCAGAAATAAAGCCGAGGCAGTTAATGAGGCTATCTCGGCTAATTATCAAATATTATCAGAAAAGATAAAGCCAAGTTTAGTAGAAAGAATGGCTGACTCTGGAGTTATGTTGTATCAGTGGATTTCAGAGTATCAAGAAATATTAAAAAATAGAGATTTGAAGCCTAAAACATATAAATCATATATAAGTAAGCTAAATTCAATAAAAGAATATATTCCGAACATAAGTATATCCCTAGTTACACCTCAATTAATATCTCAATTGATAAATGAAATATCAAAAACAGGTAAAAAATCCATGGCTGCTCAAGTGCGTACAACTTCGATTGACCTATTTAGGGAAGCGATAATAAAAGGAATTTTAAAAGATAATCCAGCGGAGCACACAAAGCCTCCAAAAGTGCAAGTATCACGCTCAAGGATGTCATTTTCTGACTATGAATCAATAAAAAAAGAAATATCTGCTTTTGGTGATTTCTATCCGCTGTTAATGGATTTGGCGCTTCTTACTGGTCAGAGAGCTGGTGATGTGTTAAAAATTAAACGAAGTGATATAAAAGATGGTAGATTGTTTATTACTCAAGAAAAAACAGGGATAAAAATAGCAATTCCTCTTACTTTATCCATGCTAAAATTAAGAAAATCTGTCAATGATGTACTGATATCCCCAGTGCTAGACAATAAAACTGAGTATCTATTCATAAACGAAAAGAAAAACAACCTCCCTTATATGACACTATTCAGGAGGTTTAGCTCAGCAAGGGATAATTCAGGGTTAAAATGGCCTGATAAGACCCCTCCGTCCTTTCATGAGATAAGAAGTCTGTCAGCTAGGATATACTCTGAAGAAAAAAACAGTGAGTTTGCGAAAGCGCTACTAGGGCACAAGAGCATGAAAATGACCGCTGTTTACCAAGATGAGCGCTCAAATGACTGGAATTACATTTCGGAATAATATTGAGTGATTTTGGAAAGGCTCCATATAACAAGTTGATATTTAAAAGGTTTATTTATGGATATTTTACTAACACTAAAACTACAAGGAAATTTATTTGCTGATCCTCGCCGAATTTCATTACTAAAGCAAATCCAAGCGACTGGTTCGATTAGCCAAGGAGCAAAACTTGCTGGGATCAGCTATAAAAGTGCATGGGATGCTATCAACGAAATGAATCAACTTGCTGACGATATTTTAGTAGATAGAGCGACCGGAGGTAAAGGTGGTGGTGGTACAACACTCACCCACTATGGTGAAAGGCTACTGCAACTTTATGACCTACTTGCCCAAATTCAACAAAAAGCGTTTGATGTGCTGAAAGACGACAGTTTACCTCTCGATAGCCTATTGGCTGCAATTTCACGTTTTTCATTACAAACGAGTGCCCGTAACCAATTTTTTGGTCGTTTAATTGCGCGTGATCATAACCAAGTCCAGCAGCATGTCAGCGTGTTATTGGCGGATAATAAAACCGTAATCAACGCCGCGTTAACCGAGCAAAGTGCCAACCGTTTAGGGTTGACTGAAGGTAAGGAAGTACTCGCTTTAATTAAAGCTCCTTGGGTGAAACTGAGCAAACAGCCGACTCTCGCTAATGAATTCGATAATGCCTTAAACGGTAAAATAACGACTCTTGAACGTGGTAAAGAAAATAGTGAGGTACTTATTACGCTCTCAGGAGGAGAAACACTGTGCTCAACGCTCAACAACCAAGAAGTCGATAACCAACAACTTAAGCTTAATGATAGCGTGACAGCTCTATTTAATGCCGATCAAGTGATCATCGCCACGCTGTGTTAATCCTTTCACACTTACTTATTTACTTTAAATAGGTAAGTGCTTGCTTCTTTTTTGTGCCTTTCCTCCCTTGAGTTATTGACTTTATCGGCAATCCTGATTATTTGTGGAGAAGACAGATAGGTAAATAACGAATGATAAAAAGAGAATAAAGGAAGTAATATGGCATCAATCACCCTGCATCATAGTAGCTTTAGGCTAAGTGACTCACAAACTCTCGACATTCCAGATTTGCTCATTAATCAACATGAAAGCTGGGCTTTTATTGGTGCCAATGGCAGTGGAAAATCTTCACTGGCGAAAGCATTAACGGGTGAACTCAATCCCTTATCTGGTATTGTGGAAAACAGTTTTCTATCGCCTATACGCCTATCTTTCGAGCAACTGCAAAAAATTATTAATGATGAGTGGCAACGTAATAACACCGATTTGCTCAGTGAAAACGAAGAAGATACCGGATATACCGCAGCTGAAATTATTCAACTAAACCATAAAGACAATGAATATTGTTTAGAGCTCGCCAGTAAATTTGGCATCAGCGACCTGCTTTCACGACGCTTTAAATACCTATCCACAGGAGAAACGCGTAAAGTTTTACTGTGCCAGACACTAATGGGGCAACCTGATTTATTGATCCTTGATGAGCCTTTTGATGGCCTTGATGTTTTTTCCAGAAATAACCTCAGTGAGCTATTGTCCAATTTGTCTGAAAAAGGGCTCACGATTGTACTTATACTCAATCGATTCGATGAGTTACCTGACTTTATTGAAAATATGGGTGTGGTAGCTGACTGTAAACTTACATTATCTGGAACCCGTGAGTCAGTACTTGCTAACACACTAATTAGCCAGCTACAGCATAGTGAAAACCTTAAACATTTAACTATTCCAGAAGTGGAAGATCCCACCGCGCAAGTTACTTTATCTGATGATATTCCCCGCGTGATCTTAAATAATGGTGTAGTCAGTTATAATGATAAGCCCATCTTGCACGGCTTGAACTGGCAAGTTAACCCTCATGAGCACTGGCAAATTATTGGTGAAAATGGTGCAGGAAAATCAACGCTACTCAGTTTAATTACAGGGGACCACCCTCAAGGTTACAGCAATGATTTGACGTTATTTGGCCGTCGCCGAGGAACCGGAGAAACCATTTGGGATATCAAACGTCACATTGGCTATGTCAGCAACAGTATTCATCAAGAGTACCGTGTCGCAACCAGTGTATTAAATGTGATTATTTCAGGATTCCATGATTCTATTGGCTTATATCAAACCCCGTCAGATAGACAAGTACAATTAGCTTATCAATGGCTTGCTCTGCTCGGTTTTAGCAAACAAACGGCTCAACTGCCTTTTCATAGCTTATCATGGGGACAACAGCGATTAGTATTGATTGCGCGTGCACTGGTTAAACACCCTGCTGTGCTGATTTTAGATGAACCACTACAAGGGCTTGATGGTTTAAATCGCCTGTTGGTATTACGCTTTATTGATATCATGCTCAGTCAAGGCACTACGCAACTATTATTCGTCACCCATCACCAAGAAGATGCGCCAGCTTGCATTACTCATCGTTTAAAATTTGTTCCTGATAACGGTCAATATCGTTACGAAATAGAAGAAACCCGATGACCCCACCAGCTATGGCCGCAGACAGTTCGGCCATAGTTAATCTATTGATTATCTATCGATACAATATATAACTGTATAATATTATTATCTTATTTTCATATAATAACTATTTTCTCTATTTTTATCTCGGAAAATGTAACTAAATCATTAGAATGTGCCACCTTCAATAATTCAAATAGATTTTAAAATTTTTTGAGGTTCACTATGACCTGCTGGTTTGTTTTAGCAGCTTCGCTTGCTACACTCGCAACTCATCGATTAACAGCAATATTTTTACTGTTATTGGCTACTGGTATTGCACTGTATACCCATGTTTTAGGTTGGCAAGCCATGTGGCTATTAGTCGCCATTAGTGCAGTTGGCGTGATACGTTGGCGCTTTCAACATCATTTAGCCATCAAAATTGTCAGTGAAATTATCCTTATCGCTTGCGCAATTGGCCTGTTTATTCATGCTTTTTCTGGTTTCAATAATTTAAAATACCTTGATAGGGTCACCGTAGGTGAGCAAAGCTTACCCTTTACCATGTATTTTAATTTTGATAAGGCATTGATGCCATTTATTCTGTTACTTTGCCTACCAAGTCTTTTCACCACAAAAGCCGTCAAAACAGCACAACCATGGCAATGGTGGCTATTAATCGTAGCAGTGCCTGTGTTACTCGTTATTGCCACCCTTGCTGGTGGGCTAGGTTTTGAAAAACATTTTCCTAATTGGCTCCCCATTTTTATCATCTGTAACCTGTTATTTGTGTCACTTGCTGAAGAAGCGCTTTTCCGTGGTTATTTACAGCAAAGACTCACCCAATGGCTCAACTCCCCTTACCTTGCACTTATGATTAGTGCCTTGTTATTTGGTGGCGCACATTTTGCCGGAGGTCCTTTACTGATGCTGTTTGCTACCCTCGCAGGTATCATTTATGGGTTGGCATGGATGTGGAGTGGAAAATTATGGCTTGCTGTATCGTTTCACTTCGGGTTAAATCTAGTACATCTGTTATTTTTCACTTACCCAGTAAAAATGTTTACTGGATAAAAAACAAGCAAATTAGAAGGTGTTTTTCCACTTCATAAGCGAAATTTTTATCCAGTTAGCTCACTTATCATCACTTTTTTGATTTGGTTTGGGTAAAACATCAGTTGTGACTAGCGTTCGGATTCACTATCCCTATAATGTAAGTCAGCAATGATTCATTTTAATTTGAATGTACTGATAGGAGTTTAAGCTATGGCTGTAACTAAACTGGTTTTGGTAAGACACGGTGAAAGTGAGTGGAACAAAGAGAACCGTTTCACTGGCTGGACTGATGTTGAGCTGT
This sequence comes from Providencia sp. PROV236, assembly GCF_033676985.1. Classification (NCBI taxonomy): domain Bacteria; kingdom Pseudomonadati; phylum Pseudomonadota; class Gammaproteobacteria; order Enterobacterales; family Morganellaceae; genus Providencia; species Providencia sp. PROV236. The sequence continues at coordinate 3,353,833 of NZ_CP096297.1, forward strand.
CAGACAAAGGCCGCGAAGAAGCAAAAATTGCAGGTCAGCTGCTGAAAGATGAAGGCTTTGTCTTTGATTTCGCATATACCTCAGTGCTAAAGCGTGCGATCCATACCTTATGGAACATCCTTGATCAGGTCGATCAGCAATGGCTGCCTGTTGAAAAAAGCTGGAAACTGAATGAACGTCACTACGGTGCACTACAGGGCCTAGACAAATCAGAAACAGCAGCAAAATATGGTGATGAGCAAGTTAAACTGTGGCGTCGTGGTTTTGCTATCACCCCACCAGAGCTGACTAAAGATGATGAACGCTTCCCAGGCCATGATCCGCGCTATGCAAAACTGTCTAGCGCAGAACTGCCAGTGACTGAAAGCTTAGCAACCACTATCGAGCGTGTTGTTCCTTATTGGGAACAAGAAATCAAGCCACGTGTTGAAGCTGGCGAGAAAATCATTATCGCAGCTCACGGTAACTCACTGCGTGCTTTGGTTAAATATTTGGATAACATGGGCGAAGAAGAAATTCTTAATCTGAACATCCCAACCGCAGTGCCATTGGTTTATGAGTTCGACGAAAACATGAAACCAATCAAACACTACTATTTGGGTAACCAAGACGAAATCGCTGCAAAACAAGCGGCGGTAGCGAACCAAGGTAAAGCTAAATAATTTTAGCCCAGACTGCTGACAAACGTATTCTGTTTGGCGGCAGTCGTTAAGGTTTTTGAAATAAACAGTCAATCAGCCTCTTTTAAAGAGAGGGTTACAGACTGATAGTAAAAAGCCTGACACAGATACGTATCAGGCTGAATAACAAAGTGTTCTTAAATTCATTTATCTGAAAAATAATTAACTGCATTATTAAAGCAGATATCTTGCACAAGCTGACCTAACATCTCTTCATCATTAGGCACTTCACCATTTACTGCCCATGTACCTAACATATTGCATAAAATACGACGGAAATATTCATGACGAGTATAAGACAGGAAGCTGCGTGAGTCAGTCAACATACCAATAAATTGACTTAATAAACCCAGCTGTGAAAGCTGTTCAAGCTGACCTAACATGCCATCTTTTTGATCGTTGAACCACCAGCCCGACCCAAACTGGATCTTGCCTGCGATACCGCCACCTTGGAAATTACCGATCATCGTGGCTAATACCGCGTTATCACGTGGATTTAAACAATATAGGATCGTTCTTGGTAACTCATTACTTTTATCCATTTCATCGAGTAAACGAGAGAGCGGGTAAGCAATAGGGTTATCACCAATTGAGTCAAAGCCACTGTCTGCGCCTAATAATGCAAACATGCGACTATTATTATTTCGTAGTGCACCAATATGTAATTGCATTGCCCAATTTCTTTTTGCGTATTGTTTACCTAACCAAACAAGCACAGCGGTGGAAAATTGAGCAATAGACAACTCATCAAGAGGTTTTCCATTAAGCCTATTTTGTAGAATTGTGTCTAAGACCTTTTCCTCTGGAATTGGTGCATAACGTAGCACTTCTATACCGTGATCAGAGGCGATACAACCATGCTTATCAAAGTGGTTTAGGCGTGCACCTAAAGCTGCTAATAAATCACTAAAACGACTAATTTCAATATCTGCTGTTTGTCCTAATTTATTGATATAATCCACAAAACCATCAAGCTCAATTTTAAACGCTCTATCTGGGCGCCAACTTGGTCGAACTTTAATATTGAAAGTATCATCTTGCGCAATTTGTTGATGATATTCTAATGAATCGATTGGATCATCGGTTGTACCTACCATATGAACATTCATTTGCTGCATAATTCCACGAGCTGACCATTGGGGTTGAGCCAATTTTTCGTTCGCCATATGCCAAATAGCTTCCGAGGTATCAGGGGAAAAAAGCGTGCCAGTAATGCCAAACGGGCGACGCAGCTCCAAATGCGTCCAATGGTATAACGGATTGCCTAACGTCATAGGAACCGTTTTTGCCCAAGCTTGATATTTTTCGTAATCGCTTGTTTCACGACCAGTAATGAGAGACTCAGGGATCCCTGCTGAGCGCATGCCACGCCATTTATAATGATCGCCTTCTAACCAAATTTGCCCGAGATTCTCAAACTGGCGGTTTTCTGCAATCTCACGAGGGTTCAAGTGGCAGTGATAATCATAAATTGGCATTGCCGCGGCATAATCATGATAGAGACGACGGGCAACTTCATTATTGAGCAAAAAATCTTCACAAAGAAATGTTTTCATATCAGTATCCAATTTAAAGCTGCGCAACGGCTTGGCGCACGCCAAGATCGAGTATTTGTTGATAGGCTAATTTAATCGTCGCCACAAAATGTGGATTTTGAGGGAGCTCAATACCGAAAATGGCATCAATAGCAAGCAAATCATCGACAACAGAAACTGCTAAACCATGCTTTGCATAAATTGCGGCAAAAGTATCAACAAGAGGGTCACGTACATCAATTTTTTTCCCCTGCTCATCTACACCCGCGACATAACGCATCCAACCTGCAATACCCAATGCTAAATGGCGATAACTCGATTGGTTTTCGATATGCCACGCTATGGGATCTAATAAACGCTGTGGAAGTTTTTGACTACCGTCCATCGCGATTTGCCATGTTTGATGTTTCAACGACGGATTCGTAAAGCGATCAATTAAACTATTAGCATAAGCTTTTAAGTTAACCTCTTCAGGCATAATGAGGGTCGGTGCTTGCTCATCCAACATTAATGCCTGAGCAGCACGGCGATAATCGGGGTTAGCCATAGTATCAGCAATATGTGCATATCCACCTAAGTAACCAAGGTAGGCTAAGAAAGAGTGACTACCATTTAGCATTCTTAATTTCATCAATTCGAATGGAACAACATCTTCAACAAATTGCGCACCTGCACAATTCCATTCAGGCCGACCATTCACAAAGTTATCTTCAATCACCCATTGACGAAAAGGTTCGCACGCAATAGCGCAATCATCCTTAACGCCTAAAAGCTCCGCGATTTCAGCCAAAGTTTCTGCTGTTGCAGCAGGAGCGATGCGGTCAACCATTGCGCAGGGAAATGTCACATTAGCTTCTATCCACTCAGCCAATTCAGCATGTTGTAATTTCGCTAACCCTAAAACCGCTTCCCGCGCTACATGGCCGTTTTCACGAACGTTATCACAAGAAAGAACGGTAAATGGCGGCAACTTGCGTTCCGCTCTTCGTTTTAATGCCGCAGTAATATACCCAATTGCCGATGTAGGCTGATTTGGTGTTGCTAAATCTTGTTGAATAAGTGGATTATTTTTATCTAATTTTCCTGTTGCAGGATCGACACAATAACCTTTTTCAGTGATAGTCAGAGAAACAATGCTAACAGAAGGCGAAGCCATTTTTTCAATAATGGCATCAACACCATCAATAAGTGAGTGCATGGCTTCTTTCATCGAGCCAATAATTTTTAATTCTGTATGCGTTTCAGCCTTTTCCGCTACCGTATACAACATGGATTGTTGTTTTAGCTTTTTTATCAAATCAGCACCATGTTTAGACATTAAATTGACTTCACAGTAGCCCCAATCACTGTCTGTTTTTTCTAATACGTGATGAGTATAGAGAGCTTGGTGAGCACGATGAAAAGCGCCACAACCAATATGTACGATGCGGGTGGTGAGACGATCTGTTGTCCAGTTTGGGCGGCGTGCATTAATTGTTGCAGTAACGATATTTTTGTCCATGATGATCCCCTGTTGACAGGCAGTTAATAGTCTTTGACCGCCTGTCAAAGCCAACTGTAAGAGATTATTTTTTTGGATAGAATGCGCGATGAATCCCTAATTCTAATCCTCTTAGTTCTGCAAGTCCTTTTAGACGACCGATCGCAGAGTAACCCGGATTTGTTTTTTTCTTTAAATCATCAAGAATTTGGTGCCCATGATCTGGACGCATCGGAATTAATTCGCCTGAATCGTTTTGCAAGCGGCGATGTTCTTCTTCTGCAACTGCACAAATGACCTTATACATATCAACATCGCCGGCTAAATGCGCGGCTTCATGAAATGTATTTGGATTTTCTTCTCGTAATGTTGAACGCAAATGCAGAAAATAAATACGCGAGCCAAATACACGGATCATATTCACTAAATCGTTATCAGCTCTTACCCCATATGAACCTGTACACATTGTGTAGCCGTTCGCATCACTGTCCACAGTGTCTGCTATCCACTGCATATCTTCAATCGTTGAAACGATACGAGGTAAACCTAAAATTGGACGAGGTGGATCATCAGGGTGAACGGCCATTTTCATGCCTATCTCTTCTGCAACTGGAATGATTTTCTTTAAGAAATAAGCAAAATGTTCACGTAATTTATTTCTATCAATATTTGCGTAACGTTTTAAGTGCTGACGAAATTGTTCAAGGGTATATTTTTCTTCTGCACCGGGTAAGCCAGCGATAATATTATTAACAAGCTTTTGCTTCTCTTCATTGCTCATTAATTCAAAACGTTGTTTTGCCTGAATTTGTTCTTCAGCAGAATAATCTTGTTGTGCGTTGTCTCGCTGTAATAAATAAATATCAAATACAGCAAAAGCAATTTGATCAAAACGCAACGCTTTTGAGCCATCTGGAAGCTCATATTCTAAGTCAGTACGAGTCCAATCAAGTATTGGCATAAAATTATAACAGACAGTACGGATCCCACAGCTAGCAAGGTTACGCATCGATTGTTGGTAATTTGCTATCAATCTATCATAGTCACCTGTTTGTGTTTTGATATCTTCATGAATAGGGATACTTTCCACAACTGCCCACTCTAATTGATTAGCTTCAATTAAATCTTTGCGTTTTTGTATTTCGTCAACACTCCAGACTTCTCCGTTTGGAATATGATGAAGCGCCGTGACAACCCCTGTTGCACCAGCCTGACGAATATCAGATAGAGAAACCGAATCATCTGGTCCGTACCAACGCCAAGTTTGTTTCATACTTAACCTCGTTTATATGTCACTAATGCTGCCTAATCGACTAATAAGTTCTTTTTACCGATTTGCTATGCCGTATTTTAGAACTGGTCGTCATTTAACTTATTTAATAAAAATTGTGTCACGATGTTGGCTCAAGATCTATAAAGGTTAGCTATTTTGGTTAACCAAATCACAAATATATACTAATTTTGGTCGCCCAATACAAAAGTAAGAGACAACTCACAAAATAAAGCCTTTATTTTATGCAGAATCCAGAACAGCAAAATAGAAGATTTACCGATTTTAAACTATTTTCCTCATTGGTTGACCAATATTTATTTTAACAGGATTAACCATTTATTCATTCAGGATTACTAGAAAAATATAAAACGTAAAAGGCTGATTATGAAAAAGTTAAAACATTATCGATGGTACATCATTCTTTTGGTTTGCTTTATTACCATAATTAACTACTTAGATAGAACAGCACTTGGTGTTGCCGCTCCTACTATCATGGAAACAACAGGGATCACAAAAGAACAATACTCATGGATTGTGAGTGCATTCCAGTTCGCCTACACAATTGGTCAACCGATTATGGGTTTCTTTATTGATACTATCGGTTTGAAATTAGGGTTCTTTATTTGTGCATTAATTTGGGGCTTAGCCACCATGGGACACGCATTGACAGGTTCATGGCAAGGTTTAGCTTTTATGCGCGGGATCATGGGATTCAGTGAAGCGTCCGTCATTCCTGCTGGTGTTAAAACAGCATCGACTTGGTTTCCAGCTAAAGAACGAGGCATTGCTACGGGTGTCTTTAATATGGGAACGTCGTTTGGTGCGATGTTAGCACCACCATTAATTGCTTGGGCTATCTTATTTCATAGCTGGGAATTTGCATTCATCATCGCGGGCATATTAGCAATTATTGCCGCATTTTTTTGGTTTTTCTTATATAAAGATCCAAAAGATGCCAAAAGATTATCAGATGAAGAACGCGCCTATATCGAAGATGGACAAGAAAAACACCTTCAATCATCTAAAAAAGAATCTACTTCTATCAAAAATATTTTGAAACAACGTAATTTCTGGGGAATTGGTATCTCTCGTTTTCTTGCTGATCCAGCTTGGGGAACGATCAACTTCTGGGTCCCTATTTTCTTTGTGGAAACCCTAAATTTTAGCCTTAAAGAAATCGCTATGTTTGTTTGGTTACCGTTCTTAATGGCAGATTTAGGTTGCTTAGCAAGCGGCTTTGTTGCCAAGTTCTTAAATGATCGTGGTATTTCATTAATCAATTCACGTCGTATTACTTTCACCATTGGCGCTATTTTAATGACGACAATTGGCTTAGTCAGTATTGTTGAAAACCCTTATATCGCCGTTTTACTGATTAGTATTGGTGGATTCTCCCACCAGTTATTATCAACAGTTGCAGCCACATTAAGCGCTGATTTATTTAAAAAGAATGAAGTTGCAACAGCCGTTGGTATGGCAGGCGCATGTGCTTGGACGGGTCAGTTAATCTTTAATTTATTTATCGGTGCTTTTGTCGGCATTATCGGTTTTGGTCCCTTCTTTGTCGCTTTAGCGGCCTTTGATTTGATTGGCGCAGCGGTTTTGTGGATCCTCATCAAAGAGAACAAAGACCCCGAAGAGACTAAGCATGATGAAGATAGTTTATTAGCAACATCATAATTAGCTCAAATTATTTGAAAAGACGCCAAATTTCGCTTCTCGCGTCTTTTCATTTATTTTTTTTACTATTATTTGATATGAGCTATTTTTGGTCGACCAATATCTGTTAAACTAAAAGCAATAAAAGTTAAGTATTAATTGATGATTAATCTAATGACACAGTTTACTGAATATAAACGCCCCTATCAGCAAGTCGGCCATGCTTTACGCCAAATGATCGCCAATATGAGCTACGCAATTGGTGACAAACTTCCACCAGAACGAGAAATTGCTGAAATGCTAGATGTTTCTCGAGCTGTTGTACGCGAAGCATTAATTATGTTGGAAATTGAAAATCTTATTGAGGTACGAAAAGGCTCAGGGGTTTATGTCATCGCACTGCCTCAATGCAAGGGAACAGCTGATGAGGAGGATAGAGCCGATGATTCGGCATTGAACGCCGCAGGACCTTTTGAATTACTTCAAGCGAGACAGCTATTAGAAAGTAATATTGCAGAGTTTGCAGCAACACAGGTTACACCCGTAGATATTGCGAATATGAGAAAAGCACTGCAAAGAGAAAAAAATGAGCTAAAAACGGGAGAAGATGAAACGGGTGATCGTGAGTTTCACCTCGCTATAGCACAAGCAACACACAACAGTATGTTAGTCGAACTTCTGAAGCAATCATGGGAATGGCGCGAAAACAACCCTATGTGGCTTAAATTGCATTCGCGGATCATCGATAAAGACTACAGAAAAGAGTGGATGTCGGATCATGAAGTCATTCTAGCGGCAATGATTAAAAAGGATCCCGTTGCTGCAAAATCAGCAATGTGGCAACACCTTGAAAACGTGAAACAGAGATTGTTAGAACTTTCTGATGTCGACGATCCTAATTTTGATGGATATCTATTTAACTCTTATCCTGTTGACTTTATTCGTAACTAAATGGAAAAATCGCGATCTGATTAATCTATTTCAAATAGATATAAGGGGTAAACCATTTGGCTTCCCCTTTTTTACGACATAACCAATGAATCAGACTAAAACTTAAAACAAATATCTCACCCCGAGCACTAGCTCTTGTGATTTAAGATGTGCTTTCATTTGCTCATCTTGCAACCCTCTCGCATTACCAAATCGATTCATACCACTCTCAATCTTACCTAAATCGACATAGCGGTAACCTAAATCAAAATTCAGTTTATCAATAGGCTCATAACTGACACCTGCACCAAGAGAGTACGCCAAATTAGTATCAGTATTGCTTGCATATTGGCGAGAGCGATTTCCTTGCCATCCTGATGATTTCACTTTTGCAATACCAATACCTACAGTACCATAAACGGAAATACCTTGGTAAATTTCATAATCGCGATAAGCATTTAACATCAGGCGCTGTGCTTCCGTTTTGTGATGATTAAAGCTGGTTGGAAAAGCTGTTGAACCACTAGTATATTCTGCTTTCTTATTAAAAGTATATTCAGCCTCAGTTCGCCATCCGTTACCATACTGATAACCAGCCGCAAGGGATGCATTATAGAAATCATCCTTATCATCACCTGAGACAAATTGGCCAATACCTGGGCGGCTACTGGTATCCATGCTATCTGCTTTTTGCCAAACTTTAGCAACGCGAGCAGAGCCATAATATCCTTCATTACTCGTTGATGCAGAAGCAGTTCCTAATGTAGCCAATAAGGCCAGTGACAGAGATGCAAGTTGTAATTTCTTCATCATATAATCCCATTTAGTTATAGTAACGAAACGCAATTATTTGACTTAAAGCAAATTAAAGAAAGTACTTATTTTTGAATGATTCGTTCATTTTTATTGAATAAGTAGAACTAAAACTCTAGGTAAAAAGGGCAAACAAACCAAAAATTCGAGTAAATGCAGAATATAAACAACTAAGATAAATCTGAATTTATTTTATGTTCAATAAACAACCCAAATCGAATAGCATTCCCCCACTTTTATATTTTGTTAACTAGAAACATTTTAATTTGTCATGATAGCACTCGACAGCCTATATTTTTGTGGCACAATTCGTTGTAATAACGGACTAATCGAGAAATATATGAGTAAATTCAATCTTTATGTTTGGGTGGGCTTAGTACTTAATACCGCCCTACTCGGAACATTATTGTATATGATACAAACGGGCGAATTAATTATTGATGGCTCTAATGGCGCACAAAATGCGCAACTGATGAAGGTGCTAATGATTATCGCCTGCGTGAGTTTCCCTATTCAGTTGATCAGCATGATGATCATGAGCTATAAACCAAGGGTCGCGATTGCTGTCGCGTTAATGAGTAGCTTGGCATTAATGCCTATCACGATCGTCTTTTTATGCGGAATGATTTTTTCTGCAATTCGCTGGCGTTTCCATCAACTTGAAACCTTTGATCCCACTATCAATGTCGATTTCGAAACCAAATTAACCTTTAATAATCGCCATAACAGTATCAGAGCGATTGCTCTTGGCTTAATCAGCGTGATATTTATCGTGTTGAGTCAAAGCTTGGGAATGTTTTTATTAGTGTTGGCGATCATTTTATTTGTTTTAGGAAAACGCATTAATGGTACTCCTTATTTAGCCATCAAAGGAGAACATGTTTATATCAGGCCAAGTCTGTTTGCTTTTTGCTATCGCATCCCATTAAAAGATGTGACGTATTTAAGAAATGAAAAAAATAATGTGCTATTCCAAGCAAGAATTGAAAACGCGCCAGTAAATCAGCAGCTGATCCCCCTCTCAATATCACTACAGAATTTAGCTGAAGAGGATAAAACTAAACTAGCCGCTGTACTAGAAAGAGTCCCTCATTAAGATAAAAAGCCAGTATGGCCTATCATACTGGCTTCACTCAAATACCCGTTATTTTTGACGACGAGCAATCACGGCATCAGATAACTGACGCAATACTTTTTCGGTGTCGTCCCAACCAATGCATGCATCAGTCACACTCTTTCCGTACACCAAAGGCTCACCAGATTCTAAACTTTGATTGCCCTCAACAAGATGACTTTCAATCATCACTCCTGTGATAGAACGATCACCTTGGCGTAACTGCTCACTCACATCATCTGCAACGATCATTTGCTTTTCAAACTTTTTGCTGCTATTTGCGTGGCTGAAATCGATCATAATACTTGGAGTCAGCCCTGCATTTACTAAGCCTTCACGCACCGCTTTAACATGTTCGGCACTGTAGTTTGGTTCCTTACCACCACGTAAAATAATGTGACAATCAGGGTTACCGCCAGTATTCACTATTGCGGAATGCCCCCATTTAGTCACCGATAAAAAACAGTGTGGCGAACGAGCTGAATTAATTGCATCGATTGCAATCTTGATGGTGCCATCCGTACCATTTTTGAAGCCAACAGGGCAAGATAAACCTGATGCTAGCTCACGGTGAACCTGAGATTCTGTGGTACGCGCCCCTATCGCTCCCCAACTCATTAAATCGGCAACATATTGAGGGCTGATCATATCAAGGAATTCACCTGCTGTTGGCAAACCTTGATCATTGATGGTCACGAGTAGCTCACGAGCAATACGTAAACCATCATTGATATTGAAACTATTATCCATATGCGGATCGTTAATTAACCCTTTCCAACCGACTGTGGTACGTGGTTTTTCAAAATAAACACGCATCACAATTTCAAGTGAACCTTTTAGCTCTTCACGCAGTTTATTTAGGCGCTGAGCATATTCTAATGCCGCTTTAGTATCATGGATAGAACAGGGGCCAATTACCACCACTAGGCGATCATCTTCACCTGACAAGATATTGTGGATGGCAAGACGTGCTTCATGAACGGTAAACGCCGCTTTGTCTGTCGCAGGAAATTTTTCTAATAATGCGATAGGTGGCAATAATTCTTTTATTTGTTTAATTCTGACGTCATCGTTCTGATAGTTCATACTCTTTTAATCCAGTGGTTATTTTGTTTTCTATATTGATGATTTACATACCTTATAAACAGCCGATGGTAAGCACTTACATTGAAGTGAAGAGCGAGTTGAAATGATCTTCTTACCACTGACAATACTGCGATTTGAAAGACAGCAGGTATCGAAATTTTAATCTAACCGTTCAGCTCTCTTCTGTAAACAGCTAAACGAGCTAGTAAATTATCACTTTTAGGCGCTAGAATTATAAAATGAGGCTAAAGGCGATTAAGCTGCGCAATAGCCCCATATTAGAGAGAAATTTCAGAGTAAAAATAAACAAAAATGGCAAAACTACGACAATGTTACTTTCACCATTTTATGATTAATTTTTGTCACAACGCACTCGATAGTGGTGAAGAGCCGTTTTGTTTGGCTGATTTGATCCATAATCTTGAGCCATTTAATGCAATACCCAGCAAAATTAAATATTCTAACGACATGGCATAGACCCCCTGCTTATAGAACACCACAATGCTAATGACATTAATCACGACCCATAGCAGCCAATTTTCAACGTATTTTCTTGTCATTAAAATCATCGCCACAACTGACAACACCGTCATAGTGGAATCCCAGAAAGGAAATGCATCTGGTTCCAACACTGGCATTTGTAAATTGGCGCCAAACAGATTTAACACTTCAACTGCCCATGCCGCTAACACACCAAATACCATATCAATATTGAAAGTTAAGTAAGTAATGACTAACACAGAAATAACTAACGTGATTGCCGCTTTTGGAAAACTTAACCAGCGGATCTTCAATTCAGTCTGTTGACTGCTATCAACGCGACTCCATGCATACCAACCATAAATGTTGGCAATAAAGAAGAACACTTGCAAAAGTAAGTTAGCATATAACTGAATTTGGAAAAAAATCACCCCAAATAAAGTGACGTTGATTAAACCAAACAAATAGTTAATCGTTTTTTCAAAACTCGCGAGTAAAATACACAGTAAACCAGCTACCGTGCCAACGGCTTCTATGTATGACAGCTCATAAATACTATTCCACAAAGGAATATTCACTAAAATATTACTTGTGCTAAAGAAATCCATCCCAAGATCCTTATTTAATCATGTGTGATACATCGTATATTGATACTGACCTACAACCAACCTTCTTCTATTTTAGACTCTCTGCAAAATCTAGCATTCTATTTAATGGTTGCATTGCTTTTTCACGTAACGTTTCACTCACATGAATTTGGTGCTGTTCACCATGGCTTTCTAGCGCCTGTGCGATAGCTTGTAGGCCATTCATTGCCATCCAAGGGCAATGAGCACATGTACGGCAAGTTGCACCTTCACCCGCAGTAGGTGCGATATATAATGATTTATCAGGACATGCCTGCTGCATTTTATAAAAGATACCTTTATCAGTCGCAATGATCATCGATGGGTTAGGTAAAGTCTGCGCGGCTTTAATTAATTGACTGGTTGAACCAACTGCATCAGCAAGGTCAACAATAGCTTGAGGAGATTCAGGATGAACAAGAATAGCCGCTTCCGGATATAATGCCTTCATTTTCATCAAAGATTGCGTTTTAAACTCATCATGAACAATACAGGCTCCCTGCCAACATAAAATATCGGCACCTGTTTTTTGCTGTACATAACGGCCTAGATGACGATCTGGCGCCCAAATAATTTTCTCACCTAAACTGTCTAAATGGTCAATCAGCTCAACAGCAATACTTGAGGTCACTACCCAATCTGCACGTGCTTTAACTGCCGCAGAGGTGTTTGCATACACCACAACAGTACGGTCGGGGTGTTGATCACAAAAGCGAATAAAATCCTCTTCTGGACAACCTAAATCAAGTGAACACTCTGCTGCTAAAGTTGGCATTAATACATTTTTTTCTGGACTGAGAATTTTAGCTGTTTCTCCCATAAAACGTACTCCCGCAACCAATAGCGTCGAAGCGGGATGTCGAGCGCCAAAACGCGCCATTTCCAATGAATCTGCGACACACCCCCCAGTTTCTTCTGCCAATGCTTGTATTTCAGGATCAGTGTAATAATGTGCCACGATCACTGCATTTTTTTCGGCCAATAATGATTTGATGCGCTCACGGTAAAACGTTTTTTCATCAGAGCTTAATAACGCAGGTTTAGGGGGGAATGGATAAACTGACTGGTTAAAATCAATAAACTCACTCATAATTAGCCTCTGTTTAGCATAATGCAATTTTACCGCAAAAATTACGTGTAAAATGACTCAATAACCGGTTTTTTGTTTTATATACTAAACAAGATACGCTAAATTTCTAAGGATGTCTTCTCGATTTTTGTTTAATTGTCTACTTTGCGACTTAAATACTAAGAATAATAATTATTGTGTTTCTTCGCATTTTTCTCACTTTACAGGTATCTTAGCCATACTCATATATCTGATAGGTTAGTTATGGAATCCCCCGCAGCTTTAATAAATAAAATAATTTCAATTTCTTTACTCGACCCTCGAATTGAGGCCGTAATATTAACCGGCTCAAGAGGAAGAGAACGGCATATCGATCATTATTCTGATATTGATATTGAATTAATCGGTTTAGGTGTAACAGATCTTTTTCACGATCAGCGATGGATCAATCAATTCGGTCATCCCCTTGTTGCCTTACATCTTATTAATGGCGGTATTGGTGAGCCTGAATCGCCAACCTGTTTGGTCATTTATGAGCAAGGAAGAAAAGTCGATTTCACCTTTGCGGAACCTTGTCGACTACAGAAAATGCAACAATATGGGCTTGATGATACCTATGCACGGGGATACACCATTTTACTTGATAAAACAGGTATTACTGAAAAACTACCAAACGGTTTTATACTGCCCTCTTTAAAACAACTCAGCGAACAGCAATTCACTTTTATTGCAAAAGAATTCTGGTATGAAGCACATCAAGTTGCAATTGCGTTATTACGTAATGAAATGTGGAGTGCTTGGTCAAGAGACGCAGATATGAAAAAAGCACTGCTGACCATGACAGAATGTTTAGTTTCAACTAAACAAGGCAAGCAGCAAGATGTCTGGTATAACGGAAAAAACTATCAAACATGGATGCCGGAAACCATAACACAATCCATGGAAACCTTATTTGATTATCGTAATGCACAAACCGCAGCGACAGCCTTACATTCACTCATGACATGTTTTGATAAAGTAACCTCAGAACTAGCCCGACAGCTTAATTACCCTATCGATCCCTTAATGAATATTCGCATGCAAGAATTAGTGATTGGTTTGTTGCAAGATAGGGAACTATTGCCAGAAGGAATTTGATAGACCTTCCATAGTAGCGAATTAACATAATATTAACAATAAAAATCGCTCTGTTAAAATTAAATAGCAGAGCGATTTTTTATAATGGCTATTTTTTCAGTTTCGCAAATTCGTCTTTAGCTTTTTGTAACTGCTTTTGGAATTCAGGGTTCGAGTGCAAGGTAGCTACCGCTGAAGAGGCGACAATACGCGCCGCATCAACGTCACTTTGCCAATGGTAACCACAAATTACTCTACTTTGACCTAATTCATAACCACGTTTTAATATATTATCTTGATTTTCAGGGTTAATTTCTGCAAGTACTAATGCAGACGCCCAACCAATTGAAGTATGGCCCGATGGGTATGAACCATTTTTAGACAGTTTTTCCTGATCTTTAGTATTACATGTTGCCACACCATAAAAAGCGAATGGGCGGATACGCATGTATTTTTCTTTTGCGGAACGAGTCGCCAAGTCACCTGCATCCTCAATCATATTCGTCAGCAGTTTATGAATTTCGGGAGCGTCTTTTTCAGTAATTGGATAACCAAATGCTTCAGAGAATGCATTAGCTACCCCTCCAGCAGCAAGATCAGCATCCGCAGCAGCTTGTTTACCTCTTTCTGTATTTCTGAGCATACGACCTTTTTCATACATCGCTTGGTCATTTAAAAATAAAATACTACCCACTTCTGGCGGTGGTGGTAGCAACGCCAAGCTGTCTATTGCTTGTGAGTTCTTTAAATAGTACAAGTCAGGTTTCGTTGTGACATCGTTTCCAGCGGGGATCGCTGCAAATGTACTAGTCGAAATAAATGCCCCTGCACATAAAACCGCAAGTAATTTTTTCATCCGTTAATCCTTTGTTATTTTTACCGCAGAATAAAATAACTTATATTTTACAATGTGATCGGTTATTAATGCTTTATTTAGACTAGTCTAAATAAGTATTCAATTCCTTGAGTCAGCTCTCAAAAACAAGGGGGAAATACGTGAATTATCCGTTTATAGAACGGTTTTTTTGAGTGGCTAAAGGGATGCGGTGAATAGTGATTAATTAGTATAAAAGAAGGATTAGGGTTGGATTAAAGCATCATTTGTACACACGGGTCGTTACGCGAGCGCAACGCTGTCTCGCTCCGCTCGGCTCGAACCTGAACGCAGCTTCTCACCCGCACTCTATGTGCGCTATGCAAGGATCTTTTTTTGGAGTTAAGGGAAGTGAATTACTTTAGATGGTGGGTCGTGCAGGATGACTCGGCCTACGGCCTCGCCCTTCGGGTCGTTGCGCAAGCGCAACGCTGTCTCGCTCCACTCGGCTCGAACCTGAACGCAGCTTCTCACCCGCACTCTATGTGCGCTATGCAAGGATCTTTTTTGGAGTTAAGGGAAGTGAATTACTTTAGATGGTGGGTCGTGCAGGATGACTCGGCCTACGGCCTCGCCCTTCGGGTCGTTGCGCAAGCGCAACGCTGTCTCGCTCCACTCGGCTCGAACCTGAACGCAGCTTCTCACCCGCACTCTATGTGCGCTATGCAAGGATCTTTTTTGGAGTTAAGGGAAGTGAATTACTTTAGATGGTGGGTCGTGCAGGATTCGAACCTGCGACCAATTGATTAAAAGTCAACTGCTCTACCGACTGAGCTAACGACCCATCTTAGAATTGTAATACTAAAAAACAGCTTGGCGTACATACAGGATTTAAGCCTTTCGGACTTACCCTTACGGGTCGAACCTGCAACCATCTTATAAAACTCAATAATCTACCGATTGAGCTAACGCCCCATCTGATATAACTGATTTTATGTTTTAGATGGTGGGTCGTGCAGGATTCGAACCTGCGACCAATTGATTAAAAGTCAACTGCTCTACCGACTGAGCTAACGACCCATCTTAAAATTTTAAAGCTAAAAACGGCTTGGTGTACATGCAGGATTTAAGCCCTTCGGACTTACCCTTACAGGTCGAACCTGCACCATCTTGTAAAACTCAATAATCTACCAACCGAGCTAATGCCCCATCTGGCATAACTGATTTTGTGTTTTAGATGGTGGGTCGTGCAGGATTCGAACCTGCGACCAATTGATTAAAAGTCAACTGCTCTACCGACTGAGCTAACGACCCATCTTAAAATTTTAAAGCTAAAAACGGCTTGGTGTACATGCAGGATTTAAGTCCTTCGGACTTACCTTTACGGGTCGAACCTGCAACCATCTTGTAAAACTCAATAATCTACCGAATGAGCTAACGACCCATCCTAAAATTTTAAAGCTAACAACACGTCTTAAAATTAAAACTTACTTCTTAATTTGTTTACACGATAAATAAAACATTCAATTCACGCGTCAACGGCGGCTTATAATACTGATTTCTGACGATGGTGCAATGATTTTTTTGAAAAAAACGACTGAATGCACACTAATCATACGGTTAACCCCGAAATATCCGGCAATAACTTCTTCGGGGTTAACAATTAAAGTGAGCTTAGCTTTTTCTCAGCCAGTTTTGCACCTGAACTATTAGGGTATTGCTTCAATACCTGTTGGTAGACCGCTTTCGCTTTATCCTTTTGCCCTTTATCTTGCATGATAAGGCCAACTTTATATAAAGCCTCACTGCTTTTTTGGGATTTAGGATACTCTTTAACTACTGTCGCAAAGTAGAATGCTGCATCGTCTTTGCTACCTTTGTTGTAGTTAAGCTGCCCTAACCAATAGTTAGCATTGGATTGATAGCTGGATTTTGGATAGCTTTTAATAAAGCTTTGCAATGCACCGATAGCCTCATCGATTTGCGCTTTCGACTTACTATTCATCGCAAGCGCAACTGCTGCATTATAATCTTCCTTTTCACCGCCGCCAGAAGCAGCTGGGGCTGTTGGAGTATCTGATGATGAGGATGAATTAGACGCAGCTGCTGAGTCTGGTGATGCTGTAGAACCGCCACTTACCTGATCTAACTGCATATACAAATCTTTTTGACGCTCAACCACTTGATTCAGTTTGTATTCACTTTCCTGAATTTGTCCACGCAATGTATCAATATCACGCTGGTTATCTGCGAGCTGCTGTTGGATTTGATATAAGATCTGGCCTTGAGAATTAACCGCTGTCTCAAGCTGACTTAGGCGATCACCGGATGAACCGGATCCGACATTAATGATTGGCGCTTGGGCAATAGCGGCCCAAGGAGCCGCTACGCCAACCAATAACGACAGACCTACAAGTAGATGTCTGAAGTTACTGTTCATAAGAGATAATTTCGCTTATCTATTAGTATGCAATGACTGCACGACGGTTTTTCGCGTAATCAGCTTCTGTGTGACCTAACACAGCTGGTTTTTCTTTACCGTAAGAAACCAGAGAAACTTGATCACCTGCTACACCTTTGCTTTGCAGATACATTTTAACTGCGTTAGCACGACGCTCGCCCAGCGCGATGTTATATTCTGGAGTACCGCGCTCATCCGCGTGACCTTCAACAACAACTTTAACAGATGGGTTGTTGCGCAGGAACGCTGCGTGTGCATCTAACATATCAGCGTATTCTGGAGAAACGCTGTATTTATCGAAACCGAAGTATACGATATTGTTATTTTGCAGTTCTTGCATTTGCTGACGTGCCAGCTCTTCCGCAGACAGACCTGTGTTAGTTTGGTTCATAGAAGAATCCGTACCATCTTGGTCATTGTTTTTGTTAGAGCTACAAGCTGCGACAGCCATGATTGGTAATGCGATCATCAGCCCTTTAAGCACTTTATTCAGTTGCATCGTTTTGATCCTTAATAGTTTGCCACACATTATTATTATGCATCACAGATACGGAGACCATGCAGGAAATTTAACCTGTCCATCGGTCGCCGGAAGACGCGCTTTGAAACGCCCGTCGGTCGAAACTAGCTGCAATATAGTCCCCAAGCCTTGAGAGGAGCTATAAATTACCATAGTGCCGTTAGGTGCGATACTCGGCGTTTCATCTAGAAACGTTTTCGTTAAATATTCAACGTTACCCGTTGCCAGATCCTGTTTGGCGACATGCTGCTGACCGCCACCGGAGCTGACCATTACAATGAAAGATCCATCCGGGCTAACATCAGCGTCCTGATTTTGTGTACCTTCCCAAGTCACACGTTCAGGGCTACCACCATTAATATTAATTTTATAAATTTGCGGGCGACCCGCTTGGTCCGAAGTATAGACCAAAGTTTGACTGTCTGGCATCCAGCTAGGCTCTGTATTATTGCTACGGCCATCCGTCACTTGACGGATTTGACCACTTGCTAAGTCCATAACATAGAGGTTTAAACTACCTGTTTTTGACAGAGCAAAGGCAAGCTTAGTGCCATCTGGAGAAAACGCGGGGGCACCATTGTGACGAGGGAATGATGCCACCTGACGAACAGCTCCACTTGATAGAGTCTGGATCACCAGTGCTGAACTGCCACTTTCAAACGTAACATACGCCAAGCGCTCACCATCAGGAGACCAAGTTGGCGACATTAAAGGCTCTGGTGAGCGGTGAACCGTAAATTGGTTATAACCGTCATAATCAGAGACACGTAATTCATAAGGGTACTGACCACCTTTATTTGTTACAACATAGGCGATACGTGTACGGAATGCGCCACGAATACCCGTCAGCTTCTCAAAAACTTCATCACTGGCAGTATGCGCTGCATAACGTAACCACTCTTTAGTCACTTTAAATTGGTTTTGAGATAAAACAGTACCTGGGCTACCGGCAACATCAACCAATTGATAACTAACAATATAGCTACCATCGGCTGCGGGTTGAACCTGACCGACAACAACGGCATTAATACCGAGAGCAGTCCAAGCTTCAGGAGTGACTTCAGAAGCGGTACCCGGTTGTTGTGGCATACGACTTGGCTCAATAGGGTTAAATTTACCGCTATTGCGTAAGTCCGCACCAACAATCTGCCCGATTTCTTGTGGAGGCGTACCAGAGCCAGACCATTTAAAAGGCACCACGCCTATTGGTTGAGCACTATTCACACCTTCCGTGATTTCAATACGGATTTCAGCCTGAGCAACAGTTGCCCATAGCATTAGGAACCCGAGAACTACTTTAAAAGCCTGCTTCATCCTGATCTCCCTTACTGTGGTATTCACCACCACAATAATTCGCTGAATTTTAACAAAGGTATACTAACAAAACTAGATATCTCAGAAACTATTTATGCTATAGCCGCCATAATTTCAATACAGACAGCTCTGACTTATCCTATTTAGGGTTAAATATAATCGTACTGCCTTGTTTTTTAAACGCTTCATACACATCAGCTGGTGGCTTTGGTAATTTAGACAATTTAGCTGCGCGGATTGCTGCATCACAGAGCGCAGGGTCATTTGCCGGATTACCATTAGGTGTAATACTGATTAAGAAACCATCTGATGCGATTTTGAACTGTAGTTCGCACGTTCTTCCGCGGTATGTACTTGAATCATAAAATCGACTTTCGACAGCCGCTTTCACTTTTCCAGCATAGTTATCCACATCCGCATTCGAGGCACCTGACTTCTTACCACCACCTTGACCAGCGGCAGCGGCGCCACCTTGTTTGCTAGGTCCTGATGCGGTTAAATCGCCAAGTAAATCATCAACAGAGGAGGCACTCTTCGCCGCTTCTGCTTTTTCTTTAGCTGCTTTGGCTTTTGCTTCTTTTTCCGCTTTTGCTTTAGCTTCTTTTTCAGCCTTCGCTTTGGCTGCTTTATCGGCTTTTTCTTTAGCTTCTTTTTCCGCTTTCGCTTTCGCATCTGCTTCAGCTTTCGCCTTTGCCTCAGCTGCTGCTTTAGCCTTTACTGCCTCAGCTTGTTTTTTCGCTTCTGCTTCTGCTTTTTCTTTTGCAGCTGCTTGTTCTTTAATCAGTTTTTCTTTTTCCGCTTTTGCTTTCGCAGCCGCTTCTTCCGCTATTTTTTGCTCTTCTTTGGCTTTCTTAGCGGCTTCTGCTGCTTGTTTTTGTTGCTGCTCAGCTTGCTTTTGTTGCTCTTGAGCATCGCGTTCGCTTTGGATACGCTCTTGCTCAAGTTGTTGCAGCCGTTTTTGCTCCTGCTCTTGTTTTTCCCTTAACTCAGCTTCCTGCTTTTGTTCTTTCTCTTTACGTTCTTTAGCTGCTTGTTTAGCGCTGGTTTCTTGTTGTTGCATTTGGTTATATTGCTCAACAACCGCACCAGGGTCGACCATCACCGCATCGATGACAGTCCCCTCTTCCCCTCCGCCGCCAAGTTTGACAACGGATACTAAGGAACCAATTATAATTAGGCCAATCAATAAAACGTGCAGTGCAACTGACGTTAATAAAGAGCGCCTTAAATTATCTTTTTTCTCTTTTGTCTTTCCCACAACTGGTTTCCAAAAAAAGAATCGTTACTTACTCAAACTACATGGGTTGAGTCATTAAGCCGACAGATTTTATCCCTGCTTGATGCAAAATATTCAGTGCCTTAATTACTTCATCATAAGGAACTTCTTTTGCACCACCGATGAGAAAAATTGCTTTAGGATTTTTCTCTAGTTGGGATTTGGCCTCCGCAGCAATTTGTTCTGGTGGCAGCAAGTCTAAACGCTCGCCATCAATTAACATATTGTATTGGCCGACACCCGCAACTTCTAAAATAATCGGTGGATTATCGCTGGATGATACTGTTTGTGTATCGGTGGCATCCGGTAGATCAACTTCCACACTTTGCGAGATAATCGGTGCTGTCGCCATAAAAATAAGCAACAATACCAGCAACACATCCAGCAATGGGACGATATTGATTTCGGATTTCAGCTCACGTCTGCGACTATTGCGCGCCATTCGCTTATCTCCCCGTATTATTTCTTGTCAGCTGAGAATGCTTGGCGATGTAAAATAGCCAAAAACTCTTCCATAAAGTTGTCATAGCTCTGCTCTAATTTGTTAACACGCAAATTCAAGCGGTTATAAGCCATAACAGCAGGGATCGCTGCAAACAAACCAATCGCTGTTGCAATCAATGCTTCAGCGATACCAGGAGCCACCATTTGCAATGTTGCTTGCTTAACCGCACCTAACGCGATAAAAGCATGCATAATCCCCCATACAGTACCAAACAAACCAATATATGGGCTAATAGACCCTACTGTACCTAAAAATGGGATATGTGCTTCAGCGGATTCTAACTCACGATTCATTGAAATACGCATCGCACGAGCAGCACCAGTTACGACTGCATCGGGTGCATGAATATTAGCCTGATGTAGACGAACAAACTCTTTAAATCCTGAATGAAAAATTTGCTCAGCCCCCGTTAATGAATCACGGCGAGCTTGGCTCTCTTTATATAAACGCGATAATTCAATACCCGACCAAAACTTATCTTCAAAGGCTTCTGCTTCTCGAGTGGCTGCATTGAGAATTTTGGTTCTTTGAATAATGATGGCCCATGAAGCAATAGAAAAGCCGATCAAAACGAACATAATGATCTGAACCAATAGGCTCGCTTTTAGGAATAAATCCAGGATATTCATGTCAGTCACTGTTTAAACTCCGCGACAATAGACTTAGGAAGCGCTGTTGGCTTCATTTTTGATGTGTCCACACAAGCTATCAGGGCCGTAGCCCCACAAAGCAGGTTACCTTGTGAATCAACCAACCTTTGTTGAAAGGTTAAAGAGGCACGTTTCATATCAACGATTTGTGTCTCAATTTCCAATAAATCATCCAGCCGAGCCGCTCTCACAAAATCAGTTGTCATACTTCGTACAACAAATCCGATATTCTCAGCCAGTAAGCTTTGTTGATTGATACCTTTATCCCGTAGCATTTCGGTCCTAGCTCGTTCAAAAAATGCCAAATAACGTGCATGATAAACCACTCCGCCCGCATCAGTATCTTCATAATAGACGCGAACAGGCCAACGAAATAACATAACAACCACCCCAATCCTAGGTTAAATTAATTAACCGTGCCACTATACTCAAGACGATGCCGCTTTGGAATGACTTGGGGGTAAAGTTATCAAAAAAAAATTATGGATCCGTAGATCCATAATCGACATTTTGGATTAACTGAAGACTTTTACCAGTCCCCAGATAAGAATGATGGCTGCGGGTAATGGGTGGAAAACTGTGCGCCAAATCAATTTATTAGGACGAAAACCGACCCCAAAAATCATTGCACTACACGTCGCCCAAATCAGCAATAACCCTTGCCAGATTAGGAAAGAACTGGTTTTTGCAGCGAATTGGGTTGGATCCCACATCACGCTCCCTGCAATCACCAAAGCTAATATAAGGATAAGGAACCGAATCGGTCCCTTATCCAATAGCTGATAGCATTTATCCACCAGCATTACTTATTACTCGCCATCTTTCGCAGCGGCTTTATCTTCCGCATGTTCTAACGCAAGAGCTGCAATCACTGCAAAACTACAAGCTAACAGCGTGCCGAGGATCCAGGCAAAATACCACATATGTTATGCTCCTTAATACAGTGAATGCTTGTTGCCTTCAATGAAGTTTTTGTCCAAACGGCCGAACATTTTGTAGTAACACCACGCGGTGTAAGCCAGTACTATTGGAACAAAAATGATAGCAACAACAGTCATAACTTGCAGAGTAAACAGGCTAGATGTTGCATCCCACATAGTCAAACTTGCGTTTGGCATGATGCTTGAAGGCATGATGAATGGGAACATTGCAACACCACAAGTTAAAATGATACAAGCAATAGTCAGCGATGAACTAACGAATGCCAGCGCATTTTTATCAGCCTTGCTAAATAGCATAGTCAGCAGAGGTAAAACTACACCCAGAGCTGGTAGAGCCCACAACGCAGGGTAGTTATTAAAGTTAGTTAACCATGCACCAGAAGCCATTTCGACTGTTTTGTTCAACGGATTTGATACGCTTAATGTATCGATAGTTGAAGTCACAACGTAGCCATCAATGCCCATAACTAACCATGCACCAGCCCCTGCGAATGCAATCAACGTCAGCAATGCCGTAACATAGGTTGCTTTACGGACACGCAGATGTAGCTCACCAGTCGTACGCATTTGCAAGTAAGTTGCACCTTGGGTCACAATCATCATCAAGCTAACCACACCCGCTAATAAGCCGTATGGGTTTAGCAGACCAAACAGGTTACCTGTATAAGTCAGATATTGTTGGTTATCAATTTGGAATGGAACGCCTAATAATAGGTTACCAAACGCAACACCGATAACTAGCGGTGGTACGAAGCCACCAATAAACAAACCCCAGTCCCACATGTTACGCCATTTTGGATTCTCCAGCTTAGAACGGTAGTCAAAACCGACTGGGCGGAAGAACAGTGCTGCAAGCACTAAAATCATTGCAACATAGAAACCTGAGAAAGCTGCGGCATAGACTTGCGGCCATGCTGCAAACATCGCACCACCTGCGGTGATCAACCAAACTTGGTTACCATCCCAGTGCGGTGCAACTGCGTTAATCATGATACGGCGATCAGTATCTGTTTTACCTAAGATAGGTAATAAGAAGCCGACGCCCATGTCAAAACCATCTGTGACAGCAAAACCAATCAGCAGTACGCCAATTAGGATCCACCACACAAATCGAAGAACTTCATAATCAAACATAAGTGGACTCCTGTTTACTGAACGTCTTGTGCAGAGCTGTTTTTCTGTTCAAAGTGGTAGCGGCCAGTTTTCAGGCTACTAGGCCCTTTGCGCGCAAATTTGAACATCAAGAACAATTCAGCAATTAAGAACAGCGTATACAGACCACAGATCAAGACTAAAGAGAAAATCAGATCATGGGTTGTCAAGTTTGAGTGTGCAACTGAGACAGGGAGAACCTCACCGATTGCCCATGGCTGACGACCATATTCTGCAACAAACCAACCTGATTCAATAGCAATCCATGGTAATGGAATACCAAACAGTGCAGTACGCAGTAACCATTTGTTTTGACCGATACGATTACGCACAACAGACAGGAAGGATAGACCAATAATCAGCAGCAGTAAGAAACCAACACCGACCATGATACGGAATGCCCAGAACAATGGACCCACGTTCGGGATACTGTCTTTAACTGCTTTTTGGATTTGTGCTTCTGTTGCATCAACAACATTTGGTGCATATTGTTTCAGCAGTAAGCCATAACCCAAGTCTTTTTTGTTAATTTCAAAAGATTTACGCAGTTCAGGATCTTTATTACCTGCCAGAAGCTCTTGTAGCTCACCGTAAGCAATCATACCATTACGGATACGTACTTCATGTTGCTTCATCAGGTCTTTCAAACCAAGAACAGGTGTATCGACTGAACGTGTTGCAATGATACCCATTGCCCACGGAATCGAAATCGCAAATTTATTTTCTTGTTTTTCCGTATCAGGCCAAGCAATCAAGTTAAACGCCGCAGGTGGTGCATGCGTTTCCCACTCAGCTTCTACCGCAGCCAGTTTAGTTTTCTGCACGTCACCCATTTCGTAACCTGATTCATCACCAAGAACGATAACAGACAGTACAGCGGCAATACCAAAACTTGCAGCGATCGCGAATGAGCGCTTAGCAAATGCAAGGTCACGACCTTTAAGCATATAGTAAGAACTGATACCCAATACAAACATTGCACCAGTACAGTAGCCCGCAGCAACGGTATGAACGAATTTAACTTGTGCAACTGGGTTCAGGACTAGCTCAGAGAAGCTAACCATTTCCATACGCATAGTTTCAAAGTTAAAATCTGCTGCAATTGGGTTCTGCATCCAGCCGTTTGCTACGAGGATCCACAATGCAGAGAAGTTAGAACCTAAAGCCACTAACCAAGTCACCGCAAGGTGCTGAGTTTTGCTTAAACGATCCCAACCAAAGAAGAATAAACCAACAAAGGTAGATTCGAGGAAGAATGCCATCAGACCTTCGATTGCAAGAGGCGCACCGAAGATATCCCCAACGTAGTGGGCATAGTAAGACCAGTTAGTACCGAATTGGAACTCCATGGTCAAACCTGTAGCAACACCCAGAGCAAAGTTAATACCAAATAACTTGCCCCAGAACTTAGTCATATCTTTATAAATTTGCTTACCAGACAGCACATATACCGTTTCCATGATCGCAAGCAAAAACGCCATACCTAGCGTTAATGGTACGAATAGGAAGTGATACATCGCAGTTAAGGCAAACTGTAATCGTGACAGTTCGACAATATCAAACATCTTGACTCCTTGCTCCTAGCAGGAAGACACCGACTTGCGGCAACCCAGCTTCCAGTAAAATTAAAGAAAGCCTCTTAACTACCAGCAAAAAATGCCTCAAAACAACAAATAATTAACAAAATCAAAAACTCTAACGACACTATAATAATAGTACGCTTATCTTCACATACAATAAACTTCTTTTGCGTGATTCAGATTTGAATTCTGAATATATATCAATAATTATACCTCATAATAGAAAAATGAGTATTTGATCGGGCACCAATTTAAGCAATTTAGAAAAATAATGCTAGTACTAATGAATTGATTTAAGTCAATTTTTTGACTATTGTTAAGCGATTATCTTTATCATCAATTAATAGTTATTTAATTGTTAAATGGCTGTTATTGATAATAGTACATATATTCTTATTTTTCTAAACGACTACCTAAAAAAATTAACTTTTGATTTTTAGACTCAGAAAAAGATAATTTTATTTCTAATATTAGCCTATTTGATTTTTATTATGAATTTTATTAATTTTCCAATTAAGCTACAACACGTGGTTATATATGATTAATTGATGAGAACTAACAAACTTATTATTAGATAATAGACATTGGCTAGCATAATGTCATTTATATGGTTAAAAAATCACCATTTAAATCTAAATAGATAGCAATAAAAGACACAGATTGCTGCTTCTCTTCGATGGATAATATCGACCTTGATTTAAGGAGAGTCGTAACACCGTCACCAGCGGCTCTAGACGAGCTTATGTCACTAATGCATGCGCAGCCTTAATGCCTTTAGCTATTGATATTGAATGCTTTATTTATCAACCTGAAAATAAAACATTTCACCAGTGCATTTGTTAATAGATACACATCAGTAAGCGGTTTACCGCCCCGTAATTGATAATAACACTGTGACTGCCTACCGCCGAACGAGCTGAGAAATTGAATACATACAGATGACTAACTATCAAAATCCCCCGCTAATGGCTTCGTCATTTATCTTGAAGAACGATTATCTCACTAGCCCTTAATAAAAAATGAGCATTAAAAAGGCTCGCAAACCAATTAGTTTGCGAGCCCAATAACAAAATAATTTAAATGACTAAAATTATTTAGCTAACAGTGATTTAACCGCATCACCGATGTCTGCTAAGCTACGTACTGTTTTCACACCAGCAGCTTCTAAAGCAGCGAATTTCTCATCCGCGGTACCTTTACCACCCGCGATAATTGCACCTGCGTGCCCCATGCGCTTACCTTTAGGTGCAGTAACACCCGCAATGTAACCAACAACAGGCTTAGTCACATGTTCTTTGATATATGCTGCGGCTTCTTCTTCCGCATTACCACCGATTTCACCGATCATAACAATCGCTTCAGTCTGTGGATCTTCTTGGAACATTTTCAGGATATCAATGAAGTTTGATCCTGGGATTGGGTCACCACCAATACCAACACAGGTTGATTGGCCAAGGCCTGCATCCGTAGTTTGTTTAACCGCTTCATACGTCAATGTACCTGAACGTGAAACGATACCAACTTTACCCGGCATATGGATATGGCCTGGTTGGATACCGATTTTGCACTCGCCTGGAGTGATAACACCCGGGCAGTTTGGACCGATCATGCGAACGCCAGCTTCATCTAATTTAACTTTAACCGTCAGCATATCCAGTGTTGGGATGCCTTCAGTGATAGTAATGATCAGCTTGATACCTGCATCAATCGCTTCCAGAATCGAATCTTTACAGAATGGCGCGGGTACATAGATAACCGATGCTGTTGCACCAGTCGCTTCTACGGCTTCACGAACAGTGTTAAATACTGGCAGACCTAAGTGAGTTGTACCACCTTTACCCGGTGTCACACCACCAACCATTTTTGTACCATAAGCGATCGCTTGTTCAGAGTGGAAAGTACCTTGACCACCAGTGAAACCTTGGCAAATTACTTTAGTGTTTTTATCGATTAAAATAGACATTATTTAGCCTCCGCCGCTGCTACTGCTTTCTTAGCTGCATCTGTCAGGCTATTTGCCGCGATAATATTCAAGCCGCTATCTGCCAGTTTTTTCGCACCTAACTCTGCATTGTTACCTTCTAAACGAACCACTACTGGTACATTTACGCCTACTTCTTCTACTGCACCAATGATGCCGTCTGCAATCAGGTCACAGCGAACGATACCACCAAAAATGTTAACAAAAACGGCTTTAACACTCTTATCGGACAGGATAATTTTAAATGCTTCAGTTACACGCTCTTTAGTTGCACCGCCACCTACGTCAAGGAAGTTAGCTGGAGCACCACCATGCAGTTTAACAATGTCCATGGTTCCCATTGCCAGACCTGCACCGTTAACCATACAACCGATGTTGCCATCAAGTGCAACATAGTTCAGTTCCCATTGTGCAGCTTGTGCTTCACGCGCATCTTCTTGAGATGGATCATGCATTTCACGCATTTCTGCTTGACGGTATAGAGCGTTGCTATCAACACCTAATTTACCATCTAAACACACTAGGTCGCCTTCAGTATTGATCACTAATGGGTTAACTTCGATCAGAGCAAGGTCGCGCTCTAAGAACATAGTCGCTAAGCCCATAAAGATTTTCGCGAATTGGCTAACTTGTTTACCTGATAGACCTAATTTGAACGCTAACTCACGGCCTTGATAAGGCATAGGACCAGTCAGTGGATCGATAACCGCTTTGTGGATCAGTTCTGGCGTTTCCTCAGCAACTTTCTCGATCTCAACACCACCTTCTGTTGACGCCATAAATACAACACGACGTGTACCACGGTCAACAACCGCGCCTAAATACAGTTCTTTAGCAATATCGGTCGCATTTTCAACTAAGATTTGGTTGACTGGCTGACCATTCGCATCTGTTTGGTAAGTCACTAAGTTGTGGCCTAACCATTTCTCTGCGAATGCTTTGATATCATTGATATCATTTGTCACTTTTACGCCGCCAGCTTTACCACGTCCACCTGCGTGAACTTGGCACTTAACAACCCATGGGCCGTTACCGATTTTTTTCGCTGCTTCTACAGCTTCTGCTGCTGATGTACAGGCATAACCCGTTGGTGCTGGCAAACCATAGCGTGTAAAAAGCTGTTTTGCCTGATACTCGTGTAAATTCATGATGTTCTATCCATAATTGAGTCTGAAGAGGCGATTATTCGCCTCCTGCAATTGTTACTGATTTAGCAGCCGGCAAAACCGACTGCATCGGTTACTTCAGACCGGGTAGGTGTTCCCCTACCCTGTTATGTAGCTATACGTCCAGCAGTAAACGAGTTGGATCTTCCAGCATATCTTTAATGGCAACTAAGAAGCCAACTGACTCACTACCATCGATCAGGCGGTGGTCATAAGATAATGCAAGGTACATCATTGGAAGAATTTCAACCTTACCGTTAACCGCCATTGGGCGATCTTTGATAGCATGCATACCTAAGATTGCGCTTTGTGGTGGGTTAATGATAGGGGTAGACATTAGAGAACCGAACACACCACCGTTAGTGATAGTGAAGTTACCGCCACTTAAGTCTTCAACGGTTAATTTACCGTCACGACCTTTGACTGCCAGTTCTTTAATTTTCTTCTCAATATCAGCCATGCTCATTGCATCAACATCACGCAGAACTGGCGTTACCAGACCACGAGGTGTCGATACTGCAATGCTGATGTCGAAATAGTTATGGTAAACAACATCAGTACCATCAATTGATGCGTTAACTTCTGGGTAACGTTTTAGCGCTTCAACCGCAGCTTTTACATAGAAAGACATAAAGCCTAAACGTACACCATGGCGTTTTTCAAACACTTCGCCGTATTGCTTACGCAGATCTTTAATTGGCTGCATGTTAACTTCATTAAATGTGGTTAACATCGCAGTGCTGTTTTTCGCTTCCAGCAGACGCTCAGCAATACGTTTACGTAAGCGCGTCATTGGTACGCGTTTTTCACTGCGGTGTGCCAATGGTGCTTGTGGCTCAGCAGCAGGTGTTGCAGCTTTCGCAGCAGGAGCTGCTTTGCCAGTAGCTAAATGTTTTTCAACATCTTCGCGAGTCAAACGACCACCAACACCCGTTCCTTTGATGTCAGCTGGGTTCAAGTCGTGCTCAGCAACTAAACGGCGGATTGCTGGAGACAGAGCATCATTGCTCTCTTCTTCCAAGCTGGCTGTTTGGCGCTGCGCTGGAGTTGCTTCTTGTGAAGCTTTAACTTCCACAGGAATACCCGTGCTATCACCTAAACGAATGCGGCCAAGCAGTTGTTTAGAAAGCACAGTTGCACCTTCATCTTCAACGATAGCTTCTAACACACCCGCTTCACTTGCAGGCACTTCTAAAACGACTTTATCTGTTTCAATTTCAACCAGCACTTCGTCACGTTCAACGCTATCACCTGGTTTTTTATGCCATGTGGCAACCGTAGCATCTGCAACGGATTCAGGAAGATCGGGAACAAGAATTTCTACGCTACTCATTTTCTATCCTTTAATTATTCAATGTTCAAAGCGTCATTTACCAGAGCTTGTTGTTGCTCTTGGTGAACGGACGTGTATCCAACTGCTGGAGATGAAGAAGCAGCACGACCTGCATAACGTAAAGTTGCTCCTGTAGGGATCGCTTCACGGAAATTGTGTTGGCTGCAATACCAAGCGCCTTGATTCAATGGCTCTTCTTGACACCATACGAAATCTTTAACGTGCGCATATGGTAAGAACGCTTGCTGAATATCTTCATGTGGGAACGGATATAGCTGCTCAATACGTACGATAGCGACATCAGTTTGTCCGTTCTTACGACGTTGTTCTAACAGATCGTAATAAACTTTACCGGAACACATAATGACGCGTTTCACATCTTTCGGATTGATTTCATCTATTTCACTGATTACTGTCTGGAACTTACCATTTGCCAGTTCATCCATACTTGAGACCGCTAATGGATGACGCAGTAATGATTTAGGTGACATTACAATCAGAGGACGACGCATACCACGCAGAGCCTGACGGCGCAGCATATGGTAAACCTGTGCTGGCGTGGATGGCACACACACTTGCATGTTTTGATCTGCGCACAGTTGTAGGTAACGCTCTAAACGTGCAGAGGAGTGCTCTGGACCTTGTCCTTCATAACCGTGTGGCAACAGCATCACTAGACCACACATACGACCCCATTTTTGCTCACCAGAGCTAATGAATTGGTCGATAACGACTTGTGCACAGTTTGCGAAGTCACCGAATTGAGCTTCCCAAATCGTCAGTGCACGTGGCTCTGTGGTTGCATAGCCATATTCAAATGCCAATACCGCGTTTTCAGTCAGAACAGAGTCCCAAACATTAAATACGCCTTGACCGTTATGGATATTTTGCAGAGGAACATAAACGGAACCATTGGTTTGGTTATGTACAACCGCATGGCGATGGAAGAAAGTACCACGGCCAGCATCTTCACCAGATAGACGAACAGGAATACCTTCATCAACTAGTGTTGCGTACGCCAATGTTTCTGCTGCGCCCCAATCCAGTAGTTTTTCACCTTTCGCCATTTCAGCACGGTCTGAGTAAATTTTCTCAACACGAGACTGAGTGACGACTTCAGCAGGGATAGTACTGGTTTTAACTGCTAGCTCTTGCAGACGCTTTGGATCGAAGGTGGATTTATACTCTTCGTTCCAATCATGATTTAGGTACGGTTCCCATGTATAGGAATGCAGACCCATTTCACGCCATTCTTCAACGACGCAATCACCTCGGTCTAACGCGTCACGGTACAAGTTAACCATTTCAGTCACTTCATCCGCTGTAACAACGCCTGCTTCAATTAAACGATCCGCATAGATTTTACGTGGTGTCGGATGTTTTTTGATTTTTTGATACATAATTGGCTGAGTTGCATTTGGCTCATCAGCTTCGTTATGACCATGTCGACGGTAGCACACGAGGTCAATCATCACATCGCGTTTAAACGTATTACGGAAATCAAGTGCTAAGCGAGTTACAAAAGCAACGGCTTCTGGATCATCCGCATTAACGTGGAAAATAGGTGCTTGAACCATTTTCACGATGTCGGTGCAGTACTCAGTTGAACGTGTATCTTTCGGGTTTGAAGTCGTAAAACCAATTTGGTTGTTAATGACGATACGCATGGTGCCGCCAACTTCATAACCACGAGCTTGAGACATGTTCAATGTTTCTTGAACAACACCTTGACCCGTTACTGCTGAGTCACCGTGAATAGTGATTGGTAGAACCATGTTGCTGCGACCTTCATCAAGGCGATCGCGGCGAGCACGTACTGAACCAATAACCACTGGGCTGACAATCTCAAGGTGAGATGGGTTAAATGCTAATGCTAAGTGAACACGCGAACCTGCGGTTTCGAAATCCGAAGAGAAACCTTGGTGATATTTAACGTCACCTGCACTTGAGTGGTCTTTGTGTTTGCCTGCGAACTCATCAAATAATTCAGCAGGTTTTTTACCTAAGATGTTAATTAAAACGTTAAGACGACCACGGTGAGCCATACCCAGTACGACTTCACGTGTATCTTGTTTGCCCGCATGGTGGATCAGATCTTTCAGCATTGGAATAAGTGAGTCACCACCTTCCAATGAGAAACGTTTTGCACCCGGGAATTTTGCGCCTAAATAACGCTCTAGCCCTTCTGCTGCGGTTAATTCAGCTAAGAAGCGACGTTTTTCTTCTTTCGAAAATTGCTCAGCAACATTCACTGATTCAAGGCGTTGTTGGATCCAACGTTTTTCCTCTGTATTCGTGATATGCATATATTCAGCACCAATTGAACCGCAATAAATGCGCTTCAGGGCATCGTATAGGTCGCTAAGTTTCATGGTTTCTTTGCCGATGGCAAAAGAACCCACGTTGAATGTCTCGTCGAAATCTTCTTTCGTTAAGTTATGGAACGCTGGATCTAAATCTGGAACAGATTCACGTTTCCATAAACCTAATGGATCAAGATTTGCGTTTTGATGTCCGCGGAAGCGGAATGCGTTAATCAATTGCAAAACTTTCACTTGTTTTGCATCGATAGCAGGGTCGCTAACAGAGGTATGATAACGAGTAGAGTCTTTCGCTAAGCGACGGAAATAATCGCGTGCTTGCGAGTGAAATTGCTCAGAGTTGGTGCCTGCACCAGGCAGTTGCTGAAAGATTTCTCTCCAGCCAGCATCAACAGAATTGGGGTCAGTTAGATAATCTTCATAGAGCTGTTCTATGTAAGTCTGGTTCGCGCCTGCCAGAAAGCTCGAATCCAGCCAGTCCTTCATTACGCCGTTCTGCATTGTGATCCCTTAAGCTTTTACAGCTTTAGTTTTCGCCGTGGTTAACTAATTGCCGCGTTTAAGCGGCCTCGATAAAGGTTCTTCTGGACGTGCTTTATGCATGTTCTCACTTTGGGTTTCCCTTTATCACTCCGGGCTCCCCTTCTAAGGAACCTTTAAAAACTGGCTGCGGTTTTTAAAGGTCCCTTGAGTCAGCTCGCGTCTTCATCTTTTTTTGCAGTTTGGCTTTTACTTTCACTTTTTTACTTTTGGATTTATTACTTTTCAACAGCCTGCGGCACATAAGTACCGCAGGTAAAAACCGGTTCTACGCGCTATGTTTTAGCAACATAGATTTAATATGACCGATAGCTTTCGTTGGATTTAGTCCTTTAGGGCATACATTGACACAATTCATGATGCTATGACAGCGGAAAACACTAAAAGCGTCGTTCAGATCATCTAATCGAGCGTCTGTTTCAGTATCTCTACTATCAATTAAGAATCGGTATGCAGCTAACAGACCTGCCGGACCAATAAATTTATCCGGATTCCACCAGAAAGATGGGCAAGACGTTGAGCAACAAGCACACAGAATACACTCATATAGACCATCAAGTTTTTCACGTTGTGCCGGCGACTGTAAATTCTCACGCGCAGGTGGATTCTTATTATCATTAATAAGATACGGACGAATTTTTTCGTACTGGGTGTAGAACTGAGTCATGTCAATGATCAGGTCACGCACAACCGGCAAACCAGGTAATGGACGAATAACAATTTTCTTCCCACTACGAGTTAAAGCCGACAGTGGCGTGATACACGCCAATCCGTTTTTACCATTCATATTAACGCCATCAGAACCACACACACCTTCACGGCATGAACGACGGAATGACAACGTAGGATCTTTCTCTTTCAATTGAATTAACGCATCAAGCAGCATCATGTCGCGCCCTTCAGGCACTTCAAGTGTGTAATCCTGCATACGCGGTGCGTTATCAACATCCGGATTATAGCGATAAATCGAAAATTCAAGTTTCATAGTTTATTTCTCCGCAACTGGATTAACACCACGCATTAATAAGTACGTACTTTCGGCGGGAAGGGCTCACGCAACTTAGGCTGCATGTTAACTTCACGACGAGTCATCGTTTCAGATTGCGGTAAATATAATGAGTGACACAGCCAGTTAGCATCGTCACGATCTGGATAGTCGAAACGGCTATGCGCACCGCGGCTTTCTGTACGGAAGTTCGCTGCTTGTGCTGTCGCATAAGCGGTTTCCATCAAGTTATCCAGTTCTAAACATTCAATACGTTGTGTGTTGAACTCAGTAGAGGTGTCATCAAGACGAGCATTTTTCAAACGCTCACGGATCACTTTCAACTCTTCCAAGCCTTTCGCCATCGCATCACCTTCACGGAATACAGAGAAGTTGTGTTGCATACAGCTTTGCAGCGCTTTACGAATTTCAACAGGATCTTCACCAGTGCGTGCATTTTCCCAGCGATTAAAGCGAGTCATAGCAGCATCGATGTCAGATTCAGAAGCATCGCGCATTGAACCTTGTTCCATTAGAGATTCTTTCAGATGGAGACCAGCAGAACGGCCGAATACCACAAGGTCAAGCAGTGAGTTACCACCAAGGCGGTTAGCACCATGTACAGATACACAAGCAATCTCACCAACAGCAAATAGACCTGGGATCACCTCGTCTTCGCCTTTTTCGTTATAGCGAATCGCTTGGCCTGTTACCTTAGTCGGGATCCCGCCCATCATGTAGTGACAAGTTGGGATGACTGGGATCGGCTCTTTAACTGGGTCAACGTGTGCGAAGGTACGAGATAATTCAAGAATACCCGGTAAACGAGACTCAAGAACTTCTTTACCTAAGTGATCCAGTTTCAGCTTAGCATGTGGGCCCCATGGACCATCACAACCACGACCTTCACGAATTTCGATCATAATTGAACGAGCCACCACGTCACGACCAGCAAGGTCTTTCGCGTTAGGTGCATAACGTTCCATGAAACGCTCGCCATCTTTGTTCAATAAATAACCACCTTCACCACGACAGCCTTCTGTAACCAGAACACCTGCACCTGCAATACCCGTTGGGTGGAATTGCCACATTTCCATATCTTGCAATGGAACACCAGCACGTACTGCCATACCAACACCATCACCGGTGTTGATGTGTGCGTTTGTGGTCGATTGATAGATACGGCCTGCACCACCTGTCGCTAAAATAGTTGCTTTAGCTTTGAAGTAAACGAGCTCGCCAGTTTCCATACAAATCGCAGTACAACCTACGATATCGCCATCTTGGTTCTTCACTAAATCAAGGGCATACCACTCAGAGAAAATGGTAGTATGGTTTTTTAGGTTTTGCTGATACAAAGTATGTAACAGTGCATGACCCGTACGGTCAGCCGCCGCCGCTGTACGTGCAGCTTGCTCACCACCAAAATTTTTCGATTGGCCACCAAATGGACGCTGATAGATCGTGCCATTATCCAAACGAGAGAATGGCAGTCCCATGTGTTCTAATTCAAGGATAGCTTCTGGACCCGTTTTACACATGTACTCGATAGCGTCTTGGTCACCGATATAGTCAGATCCTTTTACGGTGTCATACATGTGCCACTCCCAGTTATCTGGGTGTGTGTTACCAAGTGCAACAGTGATACCACCTTGCGCTGATACTGTATGAGAACGCGTTGGGAAAACTTTTGACAACAAGGCACAAGATAAACCAAGTTGTGAAATTTGCAGTGCAGCACGCATACCTGCGCCACCCGCACCGATAACGATAGCGTCAAATTCTCTTATTGGCAGATTCATTTATGCACCCCACACCACAATTGTTCCGTAAATTAAGTAAGCCAGCAGAGCAACAACAATCACCAGTTGCAGCACTAAACGTAGTGCGAGTGGCTTAACATAGTCTGTTAGTACTTGCCATAAACCAATCCAAGCATGTACTAAAATCGAGAACAACGTCAGGATGGTGAAGACTTTGGTCACGGAGGATGCGAAGAAACCACGCCATGTTTCATAGGTAATATCATTGATGGCAACAAAACCAACAAGGTACAACACGTAGAGTACGATAACGATCGCAGAGCCACGGATTAACAGCCAGTCCTGAATACCAGTACGGCCTAAAGCTGATGCATTACTTACCATACTAATACCCCCGCCAGGATCGCCAGAACGATTGTAATAACAAACGTGATTTTTGCAGATGAATTACCCGCTGCTAGCGTTTCATCAATACAGCCGAAATCCATTAACATATGACGAATACCACCACAGATGTGATATGCCAATGCAGTGAGGATCCCCCAAAGAATGAACTTAGCAAAAAAGCCAGTCATTATTTCAGATGCGTATTGAAAGCCTTCTGGAGAGGAGAGAGATGTCCCTAACAACCAAAGCAGGATACCGACTGCGATGAAAGTAATGACGCCAGAGACACGGTGCAAGATCGAAGAGATCGCAGTGATCGGGAAGTGGATCGTCTGCAAATCAAGGTTGACAGGTCTTTGTTTTTTCACAATTTTGCCCACACAGCTCTTTATTATTTTCCTTCCTCCGGACCTGGGGCGGAAACAGACAGCGACAGGGGTAGAAAATGCAACTTAAGCTAAACGTTAATCCATCATGTTCAAATAGAGTTGCATACTGATTACGCTGGAACTCCTACATCAGGGTAATCCGGAGACCTGCCGCCAAGTATAAAGTCTTCACATAGCTATTACAATTCCCACACAAAATGTTTGGAGACATTTAGCCCGAACAGTGAGAGGGATCACGATTTAAACATTTTGCATAAATGTGCTTATCTTATTTGACAATGATTCAACATTTATCTTACATATATGGCTGGTAGAATTATCTGAACGTCGCCAATATCTCAAACGGCGTGAAAGAAAAAACAAAAGTTATGAAAGTTGTTTCCCTTACTAAAAATAATGATATTGTAGGGAAAACGACAAAAAGAACATAACATCTACACACTTGTAAACAACCTAAAAAACATTGTCATTGGTCGTCCGGTTTCAGAATTTAATGTGATTGCTAGCTGATTTCCACAACACACCGGTAGAACAATGCATAAAGACACAGTATATACTCTAAATCACTCGAGTTGCGGTTAGGCGAAAAGTGAATAAGGTACGAGAAACATAGGAAATGATGTGACTCGCGCCAGCGAGCGTAATCAACAACGCTGCAACTTGAAAGATAACGAGTATAACGCTGTGCACTGGTTGTTGGGTGTTGATTATCAAGCGCTAAGGAGACCGTAAATGGCTGATAACAAAGCTAAGCTAACGACTGAGAGTGCAAGTACAATTGAACTAGACATTCTATCCCCTACACTCGGTCAAGACGTTATCGATGTCCGAACTTTAGGTTCAAAAGGGTTTTATACATACGATCCTGGATTTACCTCTACTGCCTCATGTGAATCAAAAATCACATACATTGATGGCGATAAAGGCATTTTGCTACACCGCGGCTATCCAATTGACCAGTTGGCAACCGAAGCCTCTTACCTTGAAGTCTGCTATATCCTGCTGTACGGCGAAGCACCTACTCAAGAACAATATGAAACATTCAAAAATACAGTAACTCGCCATACCATGATCCATGAGCAGATCACTCGCATGCTTAATGGTTTCCGCCGTGACTCACACCCGATGGCTGTTCTATGTGGTGTAACAGGTGCACTAGCGGCTTTCTATCACGATGCACTGGATGTTAATAACCCACGCCATCGCGAAATTACCGCTTATCGTCTGCTGTCTAAAATGCCAACAGTCGCTGCAATGTGTTATAAATATTCAATCGGCCAACCGTTTGTTTACCCACGTAATGATCTGTCCTATGCAGGCAACTTCTTGTACATGATGTTCTCAACACCTTGTGAAGAGTACAAAGTTAACCCAGTGCTTGAACGCGCTATGGATCGCATCTTAATCCTCCATGCTGATCACGAACAAAACGCATCAACCTCAACCGTACGTACTGCTGGTTCTTCCGGTGCTAACCCATTTGCTTGTATTGCAGCGGGTATTGCATCGCTATGGGGACCTGCTCATGGTGGTGCTAACGAAGCTTGCCTACGTATGCTGGAAGAGATCCAAACTGTTGAACACATCCCAGCCTTTATCGAACGTGCGAAAGACAAAAATGACTCTTTCCGCCTGATGGGCTTCGGTCACCGCGTTTATAAAAACCATGACCCACGTGCAACTGTAATGCGTGAAACCTGCCATG
This sequence comes from Providencia sp. PROV236, assembly GCF_033676985.1. Lineage (NCBI taxonomy): Bacteria > Pseudomonadati > Pseudomonadota > Gammaproteobacteria > Enterobacterales > Morganellaceae > Providencia > Providencia sp. PROV236. The sequence continues at coordinate 3,391,477 of NZ_CP096297.1, forward strand.
AAGTTCTCAATGAACTCGGCCTTAATGACAGCCTATTAGAAGTGGCAATGGAGCTAGAACGTATTGCCCTAAACGACCCGTACTTCATTGAGAAGAAACTGTACCCGAACGTTGACTTCTACTCAGGTATCATTCTGAAAGCTATGGGTATTCCTTCATCTATGTTCACTGTGATCTTTGCAATTGCCCGTACTATCGGTTGGATCGCACATTGGAACGAAATGCATGATGATGGCTTAAAAATTGCTCGTCCTCGCCAGCTCTATACTGGCTATGGCAAACGTGAATTTAATACTAATTTATCAAAAAAATAATATTCTAACTAAATCTATCCCCTACACTATCAAAGCCCCTAAAATGGGGCTTTTCTGCATTATGTCTCATAAGAATGTTGATATTCCCTTGGTGTCACCCCACTCATTTTTCGAAAGAAACTAATCAATGCGCTATCACTCGTCAGCCCCAATTCTTGAGTAATAAAATGGTAGGGTTTCCCTTGCGCTAACAACTCTATTGCCTTGATAAATCGCCATTGTTGGCGCCAAGTTTGATAACTAACTCCTGTTTCACGTAAGAAAATACGTGTGATCGTTTTTTCACTAGCACCTATTGTTTTTGCCAGTTCTATCAAGGTTGGAGGTAATTGCTCCATATTGAGACCTTTCATACGACGATCTTGTGGAATGGCTAATAATGTAGGCTCTTTACTGGCTGATTTTAATTCATCAATAAACACAGGTAATAAATTAGCCAATCGTCCATGTTGCCATTGACTATCAAAAGGTGCGATGGCAATACGCTCCAGCACCTCTCTGAGTAAAGGCGTCACTGATAAAATCATCACCTCATGGCCAATTTGATTGGCATATTGAGCGCTAAGATACACTGACCGATAACCAACCGAAGAGCGCATTTGCGCTCTATGGATCACATGCGGCGGGATCCATGCTACACGCCCTGGGGGCAATAGCGACAAACGATTTTCCAGTGAAATGAGAATACAACCTTGCTGGGTAAACAATAACTGCCCCATATCATGCGCATGTAAACCGGAATCGTGTTGACCCATTTCAGCGGCAATACCCAGTATAGGGGCACTATACCAATGGGTTTCAAACTTATCTTGCTGATTAAGCCATGCCATATCATGTCTGTTTTTTGATATTTATTGTCTTTATTATTGTAATAAGACAGCAAAATTGCAACTAAACTACTCGCCATTCATTACCAGAGTAGGAAAATACACAATGAAACATTCACTTTCATTATGGTTGGCTGTAGCCCTAATGATGTTTCCACAAATTGTTGAAACCATATACAGCCCAGCATTAACCGATATTGCGAGTGCATTCAGCGTCAATGCAGAACAAGCTTCTCAAACGCTTTCGCTCTATTTCTTTGCATTTGCATTAGGCGTCGTATTTTGGGGAAGAATGTGTGACATCATCGGTCGACGCCCAACAATACTTGCAGGCTTGCTGATCTATGCAGCTGCTTCTGTTGGCGCATTGTTTATTACGCATTTTTATCTGCTGTTATTAATACGCATGCTATCTGCTTTTGGTGCCGCAGTAGGCTCTATTGGCACTCAAACTGCTATGCGTGATAGTTACCAAGGCCATGAATTAGCAAAAGTTTTCTCCATTATGGGGATCGCTCTCGCCATTAGCCCTGCTTTAGGGATGGTAGCTGGTGCAATATTAGTTGGTTATGGTGGATATCAAGCCGTGTTCATGGGCTTAGCGATTTTAGCTATCGTATTATTGTTATGGTCATGTTACCGGTTACCCGAAACTCGACCCGAAAATGTGATACATCACCCATTTTTGAGCACTTTATTGGCCATGATTAGGGATAAAGAAATTCTCAAAAATGTGATCTTAATGGCATTTTTTAACATTAATTTATTCAGTTATTACCAACTGGCACCCTTTCATTTTGAGCAATTAATGCTCTCTCAGCAACAATTTGGCCTAACTGGAGTTTTATTAGCCATTGGTGTTGGTGTGGGTTCAATCTTAAATCGTTATTTACTGGCTAAAAAATGGACACCAGAGAGACTCGTAAAACTATCAAGTGTCATTTCTCTAGTTAGTGGCTGTATGGTTTATATACTGATCCACTCTGCTTGGTTTATTTTGCCCGTTATGGGGATTGTGATCGGCTACGGAATTGCCATTCCAAATGTCCTTGCTCACGCTCTAAACCGTTATGCAGATAGAAAAGGAACCGCAGGCGCGATTTTAGGATTACTTTACTATATTGGATTGGCAGTCGGTCTAATGATTGCGGGTTGGAGCCAGCACTTAGGTGGCGTTTTAGTGGTGTCAGGAGCTGTATTATTTCTGTTCGCCCTCCGTTATCGCACTCAATAATGATAAGGAGCAGTGTAGTCGCACACGCTGCTCCTTTCTATTTTTTAACTAACGGTATTAAGCTGGATTATCAATATCAACGAATGTTGCGTCTAAATTATGATGATCCACTAGCCATTTTGTCAGAGCTTTAATGCCATAGCGTTCTGTTGCATGATGGCCTGCTGAATAAAAATGGATCCCCATTTCCCTTGCAATATGAATAGTTTGCTCAGACACTTCACCAGTAACAAACGCATCCACACCAAATTCAGCAGCTTGTAATATAAAGCCCTGCCCACCCCCAGTACACCATGCAATTTGGCGTATCTCTTGTTTACCTGTATCACCACAATGTAATGGCTTGCGGCCAAGGCGGCTTTCTAAACGCTCATTTAATTCAGCTGGTGTTATCGGCTGATCAAAATACCCAAATGGCATCAATGGGTCGATATGACCATCAATTTTAACCCCCATCAAATGAGCTAACTGAGTATTGTTACCCAGCTGATGATGTGCATCTAACGGTAAATGATAACCATAAAGGTTGATGTCATTTTCCAGTAAGGTTTTTAGACGCTTTCTTTTCATTCCCTTAATCACTGATGGCTCATTTTTCCAAAAATAGCCATGGTGAACAATAATAGCATCAGCTTCCATCTCTACCGCTTTATCTAAAAGCGCTTGGCAAGCGGTTACACCAGTGACAATTTTTTGTACATGAGAACGGCCTTCAACTTGTAAGCCATTAGGCGCATAGTCTTGGTATTCATTGATTTTCAACTCATTATTGATGAGTTCTTCCAACGCTAAATTACGCATAATCTATCCTTTTTACTGCATCACTTATCGACGCATAGAGGTAATAATGATCGATATTATCTCTCTAGCTTATAAGCCCAGAGCATAAAAAGAAATGGCTAATTTTGGCTTATTTACTGCTACCAATAATAATTGGACAAAGAAATGAGTTCGAATAGAAATGATAAATATTTAAGAAGGGAACCAACCCCCATAACACGGTTATTATGGGGATCTATTAATGAATACAATCGTGATTAATGATGTGTATCCATTGTCATTTCTGAGCGCTCAAGCCAAACAGGTTTATCACTTGTTTTAGCCCAGACCTTATAAAGGTAACTATAAAATTTTGCTCGTTGTGGATGAAAAACCATAACCGGAAACGCAAGTATGCCAGCAGACATCGCAGCAGCGCGGCGTAAAATAACCTGATTACGGGAATATTCGCGATATGTGGACATCGATATCCTCCTGTCAGTAGCCACATTATTTGCCGATTTTAGTTTGCCCCTTCAACTCACACATAACACCCATTTAAGAGAGACCAAAATCGCACAGATAGTATGAAGATAATTAACTGACTTAATGATACGCCCTTATTGGTAACTTTACTACTGATCTGACCACTTACCCCTTAAAAAAGAGCCAAAAAATCGCACAATTTGTAGTTTTCCTACAATAATTAACATCCAAATGAATAAAAGAAACAAAATTAGCACATTAAAGTAACATTTGATTATAACCCTACAGTGACAGTGGCTGATTGTTTTATCACCATTTTTATACTTTTTTTACGCGCCCATCTCTATTTTTATCAGCTTCTTTACAACGCAATCCCTATCCTACCTCCATGGAAATATTAAGGAGAAACTACTGTGTCGCTACTTTCCATTGTTGGGGCAGTGTTTGTTGTTTTACTGCTGGTTTATCTGATCTACGCCTTGCTAAACGCGGAGGATTTTTAAGATGACCATAAATGCATTTTTACTTATTGCCAGCTTCCTATTAGTTCTGCTGGTACTGGCTAAACCATTAGGCCTATTCATTGCCAGCTTAATTGAAGGTGATATGCCACGTTTTATGCTAAGAACTGAAGCGGTAATTTGGCGTTGTAGTGGCTTAAAACAGCCAGGCCGCGAAATGGCTGAAATGAACTGGTTACGCTATGCATTAGCTATCTTATTATTCAATTTTTTAGGTTTTATTCTGTTATTTGTCTTATTAGTTTTTCAAGATAGCTTACCGCTCAACCCACAAAAATTTTCAGGAATGAATTGGGATCTAGCGTTTAATACTGCCATCAGCTTTGTTACCAATACCAACTGGCAGTCCTATAGTGGTGAAAGCAACCTCAGCTATTTAAGCCAAATGACCGGTTTAACGGTACAAAATTTTTTATCTGCTGCCACAGGTATTGCCGTCGTTTTTGCCTTAATTCGTGCTTTTTCTCGCCACAGTAGCAAAACACTGGGTAATGCATGGGTAGACTTAACTCGCATTACGCTTTACCTATTACTGCCCTTAGCGATCGTATTTGCGTTATTTTTCGTTAGCCAAGGCGTTATCCAAAATTTTTCCGCTTATATCTTAAGTGATAACTTAAATAGCTCAGCTCAACTACTCCCGATGGGTCCAGTTGCTTCCCAAGAAGCTATTAAGCTATTAGGTACCAACGGCGGTGGATTCTTTGGCGCTAACTCGTCTCACCCTTTTGAAAACCCAACTGCCTTAAGCAATTTTGTGCAGATGTTAGCTATTTTCTTAATCCCAACAGCACTGTGCTTTGCTTTTGGACGTACTGTTGGCGATAACAAACAAGGCAATGCGCTGCTGTGGACTATGGCAATCATTTTTGTCATTGCCGCAGCAACCGTTATCTATGCTGAATATATTGGTAATCCATTCTTAAATAATTTTTCTGCCAATAGTACAGCCAACATGGAAGGAAAAGAGAGCCGCTTTGGTATTCTCAGTTCAGCACTGTATGCGGTCGTCACAACCGCTGCCTCTTGTGGTGCAGTCAATGCGATGCATGATTCCTTTACTGCTTTAGGTGGCATGGTACCAATGTGGTTGATGCAAATTGGTGAAGTGGTCTTTGGTGGGGTTGGCTCAGGTTTATATGGCATGTTGTTATTTGTTTTACTAGCCGTATTTATCGCAGGTTTAATGATTGGCCGTACACCTGAATATTTAGGTAAAAAAATTGAAGTTCGTGAAATGAAAATGGTCGCCATTGCCATTTTAGTTACCCCAACCTTAGTACTTTGTGGTACCACTCTCGCATTGATGACTGAAGCTGGACGCGCTGCTATTTTTAACCCAGGCGCACATGGTTTTAGTGAAGTCCTCTATGCCTTCTCTTCTGCTGCCAACAATAATGGTAGTGCTTTTGCTGGATTAAGTACCAATACACCTTTCTATAATATCGCGCTGGCTATTGCTATGTTGCTAGGTCGCTTTGGTGTGATCCTTCCTGTGCTGGCAATTGCAGGCTCACTGGCAATGAAAAAACCTCAAGTCGCCACGATGGCAAGCTTACCAACGCATGGTCCTGTGTTTATTGGTTTATTAATCTTAACCGTTTTACTCATCGGTGCTCTAACTTTCGTTCCTGCGCTTGCGCTAGGTCCGATCGCAGAACATGTGCAAATTTGGTTAGCAGCATAGTGAGGGAAATAAAATGAAAAAAACTCAACTGTTTGATAGTGCTTTAGTTCGTCAATCTATAATCGATGCCATAAAAAAATGCACCCCACAAGCGCAATGGCGTAACCCAGTGATGTTTGTCGTGTATATTGGCAGCATCATCACGACGCTACTTTGGCTGACAATGTTAACGGGTCATAGTGAAGGTAACGCTTGGTTTAGTGGCATGATCACCCTCTGGTTATGGTTTACTGTGCTATTTGCCAATTTTGCTGAAGCCCTTGCTGAAGGACGCAGTAAAGCGCAAGCCGCTAGCCTTAAAGGCGTTAAAAAGCTCAGCAGTGCAATACGTCTTGCCGCTGCTTCTTTAGATGCTGCACAGGAAACCGTCAATTCAGATCAACTGCGCAAAGGGGATATTGTGCTGATCCGCGCTGGTGAAACTATCCCTTGTGATGGCGAAGTCATTGAAGGTGGCGCATCCGTTGATGAAAGTGCGATTACTGGCGAATCTGCCCCAGTCATACGTGAATCAGGGGGCGACTTTTCATCCGTTACAGGCGGAACACGCGTACTTTCAGACTGGTTAATTGTTGAATGTACTGTAAACCCAGGTGAAACATTCCTTGATCGTATGATTTCGATGGTCGAGGGTGCACAACGTCGTAAAACACCAAATGAAATTGCACTCACTATTTTATTAACTGCACTGACGATTATTTTTTTATTAGCTTGTGCAACCTTATACCCATTCACCTTCTTCTCCGCAGAATATGCGGGCGCAGGCAGCGCTGTTTCGATTTTAGTGCTAATTGCTTTACTGATTTGTTTAATTCCAACCACCATTGGCGGCCTACTTTCCTCTATCGGTGTTGCTGGGATGAGCCGCATGTTAGGCGCCAATGTCATCGCGACTAGCGGTCGAGCAGTCGAAGCTGCCGGTGACGTTGATGTGTTATTGCTGGATAAAACAGGCACCATTACCTTAGGTAATCGCCAAGCCTCCGCCTTCTTACCGCTTGCAGGGGTAACAGAGCAACAACTTGCGGATGCTGCACAACTTTCTTCTTTAGCCGATGAAACTCCTGAAGGTCGTAGCATCGTTGTACTGGCTAAGCAAAGATTTAATTTACGTGAAAGAGATATACATGCTCTAAATGCCACTTTTGTACCATTTTCAGCAATGACACGAATGAGTGGTGTCAACGTCGGCGAACGCATGATCCGTAAAGGCTCAGCGGATGCGATTCGCCGGTATGTTGAAGCAAATCATAGTAAATTCCCTCCCGAAGCTGACAAATTAGTGGAACAAGTTGCCCATCAAGGTGGAACACCATTGGTAGTGGTTGATAACCAAACCGTACTTGGTGTCGTTGCGCTAAAAGATATTGTGAAAGGTGGTATCAAAGAACGTTTTGCACAAATGCGCAGTATGGGGATCAAAACCGTAATGATCACAGGTGATAACCATCTTACAGCTGCGGCGATTGCTGCCGAGGCAGGTGTTGATGATTTTTTAGCTGAAGCAACCCCAGAAGCCAAGTTAGCGCTGATCCGCCAATATCAATCCGAAGGACGTCTCGTTGCTATGACCGGTGATGGAACAAACGATGCCCCAGCCCTTGCTCAAGCAGATGTTGCTGTTGCGATGAACTCAGGCACCCAAGCAGCAAAAGAAGCAGGTAACATGGTTGATTTAGATTCGAATCCAACCAAACTGATTGAAGTCGTTCATATCGGTAAGCAGATGCTAATGACACGTGGTTCACTGACCACTTTTAGTATCGCTAATGATATCGCTAAATATTTTGCCATCATTCCAGCTGCTTTTGCTGTCACTTGGCCGCAACTGAATGCGCTAAACATTATGCACCTACACTCACCTGCGTCCGCTTTGTTATCTGCTGTGATTTTTAATGCGTTGATCATTGTATTTTTGATCCCATTAGCCTTAAAAGGGGTTAACTATCGCCCAATGAGCTCACAGTCATTGTTACAAAGAAACTTAGGTATTTACGGTTTAGGTGGTCTGATCGTGCCATTTGTTGGTATCAAACTGATTGACATGATCATCAGTCTATTTGGTTTATAAGGGATCAATTATGAATATGCTCCGTTCATCTATCGTAGTATTAGCGTTACTGGCGATAATTACTGGGGTTGCCTATCCTTTATTTGTCACGGGGATCGCCAATGTCCTATTCCCTTGGCAGGCTAAAGGCTCTTTAATCGAACAAGATAACCGTGTAGTTGGCTCGGTTTTAATTGGTCAAAACTACCAATCTGAGAATTACTTTTTAGGGCGCCCCTCCGCGACTGCTGATCACCCTTATAATGCTCTCGCATCCGGTGCGAGTAACCTTGCGGTCAGTAACCCTGAACTAAATGAAGCTTTTTCTCAACGTAGTCAACAATTAAGAGCGCAAAACCCAGATGCAACATCGATATTACCTGTGGATCTATTAACTAGCTCAGCGAGTGGCTTAGATCCTGATATTTCAGTCTCCGCAGCGCTCTACCAAGCACCACGTATTGCGAAAAACAGACAGCTGTCACTAAAAGACGTAGAATCATTGATTGCCATACAAACCCAAAAACCATTATTTGGTTTTATCGGCGAACCTGTCGTCAATGTATTGCAACTCAATATGGCTCTGGATGAGCTAAAACAACAGCTTAACCTACCGGCTCACTGAGGCTAGCTATGGATAATCAAGACCCAATTCGCCCAAACCCAGACGAACTACTGATAAAAGCGAATGAAAGTGGGCGTGGTAAACTTAAAATATTTTTCGGCGCCTGTGCAGGCGTCGGAAAAACCTACGCCATGCTACAAGAAGCGCAACGATTGCGCGCACAAGGGTTAGATGTACTTGTTGGGGTCGTGGAAACACATGAAAGAGAAGAAACTGCCGCACTACTCGAAGGGCTATCTCTGCTGCCACCTCGTCGTTTAAATCATCGCGGACGCCGTATGAACAGCTTCGATATTGATGCTGCAATAGCAAGGCACCCTGCGATTATTTTAATGGATGAACTCGCCTTCAGTAATCCAATGGGAAGCCGCCACCCTAAGCGATGGCAAGATGTCGAAGAGTTACTCGATGCGGGTATTGATGTTCTAACCACCATTAATGTGCAACATATTGAGAGTTTGAATGATGTAGTGGGAAGTATTACGGGGATCCGCGTTCGTGAAACCGTCCCTGATCATATTTTCGATGCCGCTGATGAAATTGTCTTAGTGGATCTACCGCCTGATGATCTGCGTCAGCGCTTAAAAGAAGGCAAAGTCTATATCCCAGGGCAAGCTGAACGCGCTATTGAGCATTTTTTTCGTAAAGGTAATTTAATTGCACTACGCGAGCTTGCTTTACGACGTACCGCTGATCGCGTTGATGGGCAAATGCGTGAGTTTCGTGATGGTAAAGGGCAAGCGCCTGTTTGGCATACTCGCGATGGCTTACTGCTTTGCATCGGTCACAACAGTGGTAATGAAAAACTCGTTCGTGCAGCAGCAAGACTGGCTGCCAAATTAGGCTCTGTTTGGCATGCTGTTTATGTTGAAACACCCACCTTACATCAGTTACCTGAAGGTCATCGTAGAGCCATTCTTAAAGCATTGCGCTTAGCACAAGATCTCGGTGCTGAAACAGCAACCCTATCTGATCCATCCGAAGAAAAAGCCGTGTTACGTTACGCCCGAGAGCATAATCTGGGTAAAATTTTAATCGGTCGGCGCATTAAGCGCCGTAAGTGGTTTGATTTCACGACTCGTAGAAGTTTTGCCGAACGGTTAGGCGCATTAGGACCTGATATTGATTTAGTGATTGTGGCACTCGAAGAAAAACATGATTGGCTAAAAGATCCTGAGCGCAAACCTTTTACGGAAAAATGGCGCACAGATGTTAACGGTTTTTTAATGGCGATTGCGATGTGCGCCGCAATTACCCTTTTCTCACGAACTTTTTTACTCGCTTTCGATAAAGCCAACCTAGTCACGCTTTATTTACTTGGCGTCGTTTTAATCGCACTCTTTTATGGCCGCCGCCCTTCTGTTTTTGCAGCCCTAATTAACGTAATTAGTTTTGACTTATTTTTTGTTCAACCTCACTTTTCTCTAGCCATCATGGATATGCAGTACTTAGTGACATTTACTGTGATGCTAATTGTCGGTGTTGTCGTGGGTAACTTAACTGCGGGCATGCGCTATCAGGCTCGGATAGCACGCTATCGAGAACAACGTACACGCCATTTATATGAAATGACAAAAGAATTAGGTCAAGCGCTTACTGAACAAGATATTGGCAAAACAGGGTATCATTTCATTAATAATGCCTTTCAAGCAAAAACCTGCTTATTATTGCCAGATGAAGATAACCATTTAGCACCATTATCTTGTGAAGGCTACAGCCCCATGCAAATTGACCAAGCCATTGCTAAATGGAGCTTCGAGAAACGCCAACCTGCTGGCGCAGGTACAGATACACTGCCAAGTGTTCCTTATCAATTACAGCCAATTACTACAGCTGATCAGACACTTGCTGTACTGGCTATTGAGCCTAGTAATTTACGTCAGTTGCTGATCCCTGAGCAACAACGAATGTTACAAACCTTCACTGGATTAATCGCTAATGCACTTGCACGTTTAAAACTGGCAAAACAGGCGGAATTGGCAAAACTCGATATCGAACGCGAGCAATTACGTAATTCATTACTCGCTGCACTATCCCATGATTTAAAAACACCACTTACTGTACTATTTGGCCAAGCTGAAATTTTAACTTTAAACCTTAGCGCTGAAAATTCGCCTTATACTGAACAAGTTAACCAAATGCGTCAGCAAATACTTAGTACTTCACGTTTAGTGAATAACTTATTGGATATGGCACGCCTACAATCAGGAAGTATTCAACCTAATTTTGAATGGCAATCATTACAAGAAATTACCGGTAGTGCAGTAAGGACACTTGATTACACATTATATAGCCACCCTTTGTCTATTGAGATCCCTGCGGATCTATTACTTTACTGTGATGGCAATTTAATTGAGAGAGTACTAATTAATCTACTTGAGAACGCGGTCAAATACAGTGATACTGACACTCCAATGGGAATTAGTGCTAAAATAGAAGATAATCAAGTACATATTGAGGTTTGGGATGCGAGTAATGCGATCCCCGATGGACAAGAAAACATTATTTTTGATAAATTTTCACGGGCACAAAAAGAGTCCGCCATCCCCGGTGTTGGCCTTGGCTTAGCCATCTGTCGAGCTATTATTCAATTACATGATGGGCAAATTTGGGCTGAAAATAATAAAAAAGGTGGAGCCAGCTTCCACTTTGTTTTACCTTTTAAATCATTACCTGATATTGAAGAGATAACTAACTATTGTGAACCCCCATCAAATACTGATCATTGAAGATGAAAAAGAAATTCGTCGTTTTGTCCGATTAGCATTGGAGGGGGAAGGCTTGAAAGTTTTTGAGGCTGAAACTTGTCATCGAGGCCTCATTGAAGCAGGAACTCGCCAGCCTGATCTATTAATACTGGATCTGGGTTTACCTGACGGTGATGGGTTAGATCTGATCCGTGATTTACGCCAATGGAGCAGCATTCCAATTATCGTATTATCCGCACGTGAAGAAGAATCACAAAAAGTTGCAGCATTAGATGCAGGAGCTGATGACTACCTGACCAAACCTTTTGGCATTAGTGAATTACTGGCTAGAGTCCGTGTAGCCTTACGGCGCTTTGGTAAAGTCACTCAAGAAAGCTCAGTATTTCAATTTGGTGATATCAGTATTGATTTTATTAATCGGATCGTCAGCAAACAAAATGAAGAACTGCACCTAACACCAATCGAGTTTCGCTTACTCAGTGAGCTAGTCGCCAACAGTGGCAAAGTGCTCACTCAACGCCACCTGCTACTACAAGTTTGGGGGCCTAATTATGTTGAGCATAATCATTACCTACGTATTTATATGGGGCATTTACGGCAAAAGCTGGAAAATGATCCTGCCCGCCCCATCCATTTACTCACCGAAACTGGGATTGGCTATCGCTTTATGCCCTAGTGAATATTTACACAATGCTTAAAAGCTATTTCATAAGCATCTCAATTATCTTATAGCCATAAAAAAATCTTAGCATCACTAAGATACTAAGATTTTATCTGTCGCCTTGAAGCTATTAGCTATCACAGCATTTCCTCTCAATAATTCGTACCACATCTAGACGGCCAGTGAAGATAGTCGGGGAGCATAGATAACGCGATTAAATTAGCAGACATAAAAAAATCTTAGCATCAACTAAGACACTAAGATTTTATCTATCGCCTTGAAGCTATTAGCTATCACAGCATTTCCTCTCAATAATTCGTACCACATCTAGGCGGCCAGTGAAGATAGTCGGGGAGCATAGATAACGCGATTAAATTAGCAGACATAAAAAAATCTTAGCATCACTAAGATCCTAAGATTTTATCTGTCGCCTTGAAGCTATTAGCTATCACAGCATTTCCTCTAAATAATTCGTACCACATCTAGGCGGCCAGTGAAGATAGTCGGGGGAGCATAGATAACGCGATTAAATTAGCAGACATAAAAAAATCTTAGCATCAACTAAGGCACTAAGATTTTATCTGTCGCCTTGAAGCCATTAGCCATCACAGTATTTCCTCTAAATAACTCGTACCACATCTAGGCGGCCAGTGAAGATAGTCGGGGAGCATAGATAACTATGTGACCCGACTAGCTGAGCGCAGCCAACAACGATGTGGTGCGAAGTATGACGAGGAAATTATTGCGCTTCGATCTTAGCCCATGTATCGCGCAACCCTACGGTACGGTTAAACACCAACTTATCAGCACTGCTTAAACGATTATCGGCACAGAAATAGCCTTCACGCTCAAACTGATAGGGTTTATCTGTTGCAGCTTCACGTAAGCTTGGCTCAACAAAACCATGGCGAATAACTAATGACTCAGGGTTGATAACGGAGACAAAATCCTCTTCCGCAGCAGGGTTTGCTACCGTAAACAAGCGATCGTAAAGACGAATTTCAGCAGGTAGAGCATGTGCAGCACTAACCCAATGAATAACCCCTTTTACTTTACGTCCGTCTGCTGGGTCTTTATTCAGTGTTTGTGGGTCATAGGTGCAGTAAATCGTTGTAATGTTACCTTCTGCATCTTTTTCCACACGTTCTGCTTTAATAATGTATGCATTACGCAGGCGAACTTCTTTACCTAATACCAAGCGCTTATATTGACGGTTAGCTTCTTCACGGAAATCAGCACGATCAATATATAATTCATTGCTGAATGGGACTTTGCGTGTGCCCATCTCTGGCTTGTTCGGGTGATTTGGCGCAGTTAAAATCTCTTCGCCAGCAGGCATGTTTTCAATCACTAAACGAACAGGATCAATAACCGCCATTGCACGAGGAGCATTTTCGTTTAAGTCGTCACGGATGCAAGACTCTAACGATGCCATTTCAACGTTGTTATCTTGCTTAGTCACGCCAATACGTAGGCAGAATTCACGGATAGATGCCGCGGTATAACCACGACGACGTAAACCTGAAATAGTAGGCATACGCGGATCATCCCAACCTTCAACCAATTTATCAGTGACCAATTGGTTCAGCTTACGCTTAGACATCACGGTATATTCAAGGTTTAAGCGTGAAAATTCGTACTGGCGAGGGTGACAATCAATCGTGATATTATCAAGAACCCAGTCATATAAACGACGGTTATCTTGGAACTCCAATGTACACAATGAATGTGTAATACCTTCTAACGCATCAGAAATGCAATGCGTGAAATCATACATTGGGTAAATACACCATTTGTTACCAGACTGATGGTGCTCGGCAAATTTAATACGATATAAAACAGGGTCACGCATAACAATAAAAGGTGACGCCATGTCAATTTTTGCACGCAAACAAGCTTTACCTTCTTCAAAGCCACCAGCACGCATTTTTTCAAACAGTGCTAAGTTTTCTTCAATACTACGGTCGCGATATGGGCTATTTTTACCTGGCTCTTTCAAGGTACCGCGGTATTCACGGATCTGTTCTGCGCTCAGCTCATCAACATAAGCCAATCCTTTATTGATCAACTCAATGGCATATTGATACAAAGTATCGAAATAATCAGAAGAGTAATGAACTTTACCGCTCCATTGGAACCCGAGCCACTGCACATCTTCTTGAATCGAATTAACGTACTCAACGTCTTCTTTAACAGGGTTAGTATCATCAAAACGTAAGTTACACTTGCCTTGATAGTCCTGTGCGATCCCAAAATTCAAGCAAATTGATTTTGCATGGCCAATGTGCAAATAGCCATTTGGTTCAGGTGGAAAACGAGTTTGTACCGAAGTGTGTTTCCCACTCGCCAGATCTTCATCAATGATCTGACGGATAAAATTTGTTGGGCGAGTTTCTGCCTCATTCATTGTCATCATTCCTCAATGCCAAAAGCGCGTAATAGCAAGCTATAGTCTACCATAATCTGTCAGGAAACAACCGTTTGATCTCATATACTCTTCATTCTTCGCGCCACAGCGTTGTTGGCTGCGTTTAGCTAGCCGAGTCACATAGTTATCTATGCTCCTCGACTATCTTCACTGGCCGCCTAGCTGTAACACGAATTATTTAGAGTATACAATCGTTATATTACGCAGCTAATATCACACATAACACGACAAACAATAAAATTGGATAGCTTTGTGCATGACGTTTATCACTTAAATAAGGCATCAATAAACCAGCAAAACGGATCCCTAACCATGAGGTCGCAATTAAAATTAATGCGCCTTTAATATAAATCATGCCAATAAAACCACTACCCAATTCAATATCTTTCGTCAATGCAAAGTAGAGGTAAGTTAGCGTCCCCGTAATCGCCATCGGTAATGTTAACGGATTCGCAAACGCCGCCGCTTGGATCATACTCGCACCACGTCGACGCATTAAAGGAACTGTCATCACACTCCCCCCCACGCCAAGAAACGCAGCAACCGCGCCAATCACGACTCCAATAGGCGTATCCGCAAAAATGCCACCTTTAGAAGGTTGAATGCCATTCGAATCGGTTTTCATAAAACCTGGGCGAATGAAACAATCCAAGATAGTGATAATCAAGTAAACAATAAACACCCAGCGGATCCATTCACTTTCCACTGACAGTGCAACAAACGCACCAACAATCCCACCTAATGAAATTGGAATAATAAAAGGACGAATGATTGACCAATTTAAGTTTCCTTTGCGGTAGTGAGCTTGGCTAGATACCGATGCCGAAAAAATCATCACACAAGTTGATGTCGCAACAGCGATTTGCATTGCAACATCATTCGCCTCACTTTGCGGCCCCCACACCAAGCTAATTAAGGCATACAACAAGGGAACCGTAATAAAACCGCCACCAAAACCAAATAAAGCCGTTGTGATCCCAGATAGAAAACCAAAAAGGCACAGTAATACAGTCACAGGTATATCTCCATTTGTTATTGTAATGTTATCTTACCGAGGAGAATAACGGCTGACTTACGCATTCCTGACAAGTTACTTTGAAATTTCGCCAACTTTTCTGAAGATCAAAAAAAGGGAGGCATAAATCGCCTCCCTTCGCTCTGTCAATAATATAATAAGTCTATTGACTATTTCAGCACATTGTAAATGACCGTTTCACCGCCAGTCACATTACCTTCAGCTAAAATTTCAACTCCTGCAAAATCATCAATATTACTGATAATGACTGGGCTGATCATAGATTTTGCATTGGCTTCTAAGAAAGCCAGATCCAGTTTCAGAATAGGTGTACCCGCTTTCACTTCGCTACCTTCTTCCACTAAACGTGCGCAGCCTTCACCTTTCAATGCAACAGTGTCAATACCCATGTGCACGATTAGCTCAATGCCATTATCTGTTTCTAAACAAAATGCATGGTTAGTTTCGAAAATTTTCACTACCGTTCCTGATGCAGGTGCTAATACCTCATCACTGGTTGGCTTGATAGCAATACCATCACCAACAATACGGCTGGAAAATGCTTCATCAGGCACATCATCAAGCGAGAAAACTTCACCACTAACTGGTGCAACTAACGATAGAACAGTTTCGCCTTTTGCTTTTGCAGATTCACTCGCTTTCGCTGTTTCAGGTACAGCTGTTGGTGCTGAGCCTGCAATAGGGCCTTTAGCAATAACATCTTTCATTGCCGCTGCAACTAGTTCAGCACGTGTACCCACAATAACTTGGACACTTTGCTTGTTCAGGCGAATAACCCCTGACGCACCAAGGCGTTTTGCCATCGCATCGTTGACAATCGCCGCATCTTTTACACCTAAGCGTAAACGAGTGATACATGCGTCGATACCAGTAATATTATCGCTACCACCTACCGCAGCAACATATTGGCGAGCCTCTTTTTGAATTTCGCTGTCTGTGCTATCTACAGGACTCAAGTTTTCATCATAGCCATCGATGGTTTCATCGCCCGCACTCACTTCACGGCCTGGGGTTAACAGGTTGAATTTACGGATCATGAAACGGAAGATGACATAGTAAATACAGAAGAAGACTAAACCTTGAACAATCAGCATCCACCAATTTAATGCCAGTGGGTTACGTGATTGCAACAGCATATCGACTAAACCAGCACTGAAGCCGAAGCCCGAAATCCATTCCATTGACGCTGCAATAAATACTGAAATACCCGTTAACAGAGCATGCATAACATACAGTACAGGCGCCACAAACATGAATGAAAATTCAAGCGGTTCAGTAATACCTGTAAAGAATGCAGCGAAAGCACCAGCAAGCATAATACCTGCAACTTTTGCTTTATTTTCAGGACGTGCACAGTGGTAAATAGCTAACGCCGCGCCCGGTAAACCAAACATCATAATTGGGAAGAAGCCTGCTTGGTAACGACCTGTAATACCAGGAATTGCCAAACCTTCTTCAATTGATTTAGCACCACCAAGGAAGTTAGGAATATCGTTAATACCTGCAACGTCAAACCAGAACACAGAGTTCAGAGCGTGGTGCAGGCCAACAGGAATTAATAAACGGTTAAAGAAGGCATAAATACCTGCCCCTACTGAACCTAAATCTTTAATACTTTCACCAAATGAAACTAATCCATTATAAACTAATGGCCATACATACATCAGGATGAATGCAAGGAAAATCATTAGGAAAGAGGTTAGGATCGGCACAAGTCGACGACCACTGAAGAAGGACAGTGCTTTAGGTAGTTCAACACCACTATAACGGTTATACAGTTCAGCAGAGAGTACACCAACAAGGATACCCACAAACTGGTTATTAATTTTGTTAAATGCCGCAGGAACACTTTCTAGCGGGACATTCATGATCATTGAATAAGACGCTGGTGAACACAGTGTTGTGACAACAAGAAAACCGACAAAACCGGTCAGCGCAGCAGCACCATCTTTATCTTTTGACATCCCATAGGCAACACCGATAGCAAACAGCACAGACATATTATCAATAATTGCTGCACCTGATTTGATCAGTAAAGCCGCGATTGCACTATTGGCACCCCAACCATCTGGATCTATCCAATAACCAATCCCCATAAGGATTGCGGCGGCAGGCAGTACTGCCACAGGCACCATCAGTGCCCTACCGATCCGCTGTAAGTAGCTAAGAATATTCACAAACTCCCCCTTTATAGCCCAGTTATTGCCCCATTTACGGGATCTTATAGTTCATACACCATAATAATAATTTAGGTGATTGAGCATAGCAATTTCATAGTCTAGATTAATTTTTTCGCGATACAAAATAAATAGGTGTGATTTGTGATAAATGTCAATGATAACTTTAGTAAGGAGGCTAAATTAGTGGCTATTATTGAAAACTTATTTTATGATTAAAAATAACTTATCTACTGGATTTCGATGTACCACTAATGGAGAATCGGTACGCCCTAAAATAACCTATAGTTAATGAAAAATATTAGGAAACATGGGCCATTCTCGAAATAGTAAAGTCACAGGCTGAGATCACTTGTTTGTAATAAAGCCATGTCACCTTTGCTAGCTGAGTGAAGAAAAATTTTATATTTCACAGAATTAACAGACTTTCACTAGAGGTAAAGTATCATGAGGCTCCTCCCGCTAAAAAATGCTCAAGACGTTGGGATCTGGTCTGCTCAATACATTGCAGACAAAATCAATGCGTTCAACCCTACAGCAGAACGCCCTTTCGTTTTAGGCTTACCAACAGGCGGCACACCGCTGGCAACCTATAAGGCACTGATTGCATTGTATCAAGCAGGTAAAGTCAGCTTTAAACACGTTGTCACTTTTAATATGGATGAATATGTAGGCATCCCAGAAGACCATCCGCAAAGCTACCACACTTTTATGCATGATAATTTCTTCAATCATGTGGATATTCAAAAAGAAAACATCAACCTACTAAATGGTAACGCGCCAGATGTTGATGCAGAATGCCAGCGCTATGAAGACAAAATCAAGTCTTACGGCAAGATCAATCTGTTCATGGGTGGCGTAGGCAACGATGGACACATTGCGTTTAACGAACCGGGTTCATCATTAAGTTCACGTACTCGAATTAAAACCCTAACACCAGAAACTCGTATCGCTAACTCACGCTTTTTCAATAACGATGTTAATCAAGTGCCTAAGTTTGCACTGACGGTTGGCGTTGCCACCTTGATGGATGCTGAAGAGTTAATGGTATTAGCCACTGGCGCAAATAAATCAAATGCAGTTCAAGCAGCAGTTGAAGGCTCTGTTAACCATTTATGGACGATAAGCTGTGTGCAGATGCACCAAAAAGCCCTGATTGTCTGTGATGAGCCTGCAACACTTGAATTAAAAGTAAAAACACTTAAATATTTCACTCAGTTAGAATCTGACATTATCGAAAAATTTAACCAGTAATCATTCGATCACCCGACTTGTGAGAGCAAGTCGGTGACCCAATGTTTTACCTCTCCAGAAGTCAGGAGCCAAAGACTATGTATGCATTAACTCATTGTATTATTTATACAGGCCATGAAAGATTAGATAACCATGCAATCATTATTGACGGTACACTAATTAAAGATATCTGCCCTTTAGCAGACCTTCCTGCTGATATCGAACAGCACGATTTACAAGGGGCTATCCTTTCTCCCGGCTTTATTGATCTGCAAGTCAATGGCTGTGGTGGCGTCCAATTCAATGACAACAAAGAAAACGTGACATTGGAACATCTGGAGATAATGCAAAAAGCCAACGAACGTACTGGCTGTACTAGCTATCTACCAACACTGATCACCTGCTCAGATGAATTAATGAAGCATGGTGTTGAAGTGATGAGTGAATACCTAAAAACTCATCGTAACCAAGCGCTTGGCCTACATTTAGAAGGCCCTTATATCAACATCATTAAAAAAGGGACTCATAACCCTGAATTTATCCGTAAACCTTCAGCTGAAATGATCGATTATTTAGCTGCCCATGCGGATGCCATCACTAAAGTAACATTAGCACCAGAAATGGTCGATGAATCCTATATCCGCCAGTTAACAAATGCAGGTATTGTGGTTTCAGCTGGCCACTCGAATTCCACTTATGAAGAAGCACGCCTTGGCTTTAAAGCAGGCATTCGCTTCTCTACCCATTTATTTAATGCCATGCCTTATATCTCTGGCAGAGGTCCTGGGTTGGTTGGTGCTATTTACGATACTCCAGAAGTGTATGCCGGTATCATCGCAGACGGACTTCATGTTCAATGGGCAAATATTCGTAACAGTAAACACTTGAAAGGTGATAAATTAGTTTTAGTTACGGACGCTACAGCGCCTGCTGGCATTGATCCTCAAACTGGTGAAATGGATCATTTTATCTTTGCAGGCAAAACCATATACTACCGTGATGGATTGTGTGTTGATGAGAACGGAACGCTCAGCGGATCATCACTAACAATGATTGAAGCAGTTAAAAATACGGTAGAGCATGTCGGTATCGCTCTAGATGAAACATTAAGGATGGCAACGTTATATCCGGCAAGGGCAATCGGCGTTGAATCTCAGTTGGGTTCGATCGCACCGGGTAAAGTTGCAAACTTGACTGCGTTTAACCACGACTTCCAAATCCTCTCAACTTACGTCAACGGCGAGGAAGTCTACAAAAAATGAGTATATAGCTGATGAACCATAGTCATTCATTAAAGCAAATTGGTAATATTGATCTGGTAAAACAACTCAACAGTGCGGTGGTATATAGCCTAATTGACCAACAAGGCCCAATATCTCGTATTCAGATAGCAGAACAGAGCCAACTTGCGCCTGCAAGTGTGACTAAAATAACTCGTCAGCTACTCGAACGTGGCTTAATCAAAGAAGTTGATCAGCAGGCCTCCACTGGAGGCCGGCGTGCAATATCGATAGTTTCAGAACATAAAAACTTTCATACCATAGGTGTTCGTTTAGGTCGTTATGATGCCACTGTTGCACTGTATGACCTCAGTGGCAAACAACTCATTGATGCCCACTATCCTATCTCAGAACCATCCCAGCAAGCTGTCGAACAAAAGCTGATCGAAGCTATTGAAGATTTTATCGCCCTTCATCAGCGCCGCATAAAAGAACTTATCGCCATTTCTGTGATTTTACCGGGTCTAGTCAATCCACATAATGGTATCGTTCACTATATGCCACATATTAAAGTGGATAATTGGCACCTTATCGATAATCTACAAGCCCATTTTAAAATTACCTGTTATGTAGGGCATGATATTCGCAGTTTAGCACTCGCAGAGAGCTACTTTGGCGCGACAAAGGATTGCGAAGACTCACTACTAGTGCGAATTCACAGAGGGACAGGGGCTGGATTAGTTATCAATAATGAAATCCTATTAAACCATCGGGGTAATCTTGGTGAAATTGGCCATATTCAAGTCGATCCTCTTGGGGATTTATGCCATTGTGGTAACTTCGGTTGCCTAGAAACCATTGCATCAAATCAAGCTATTGAAAACCGCGTTAAACAACGCTTAGAGCAAGGCTTTAGTAGCTCACTGACCCTTGAACAATGTTCTATCCAACATATTTGCCAAGCGGCCAATAAAAATGACCCGCTCGCGACTGAAGTGATCCAGCATGTGGGTCGCCAAATTGGTAAAGCAATCGCTATTTCCATCAACTTATTTAATCCAGAAAAAGTCGTGATTGCAGGGGATATTACAGAAGCAGCGCAAATACTTCTCCCTGCCATTCAAAGCTGCATTGATACCCAAGCATTGAAAGGCTTTCGTGAAAATCTCCCCGTAGTGACATCTCAGCTGGTACATAATTCAGCAATTGGTGCTTTTGCGCTCACAAAACGAGCGATGCTTAACGGTGAGTTATTACAAAAATTGTTCGATAATTAATCCAATTTGAGCTTAAAAACCGAGTTATTCAGCTCGGTTTTTTGCTGTTATTTCGCGAATCTAAATCACCATTTCAAGCAATAAAAACAATCAATCTGCGGTAATAGCTCACAGTTTTTTGGATTAGCGACTTGTTTTTTGCTGACTTTATCGACAAAATGATTATTCATCAAACAAACGGACGCATTTTCACAAAAATAGTGAAAAAAGCTGTTGACTGTCTCAGCGGTAATTAGCATAATGCGCCCCGCAACGCCGACGAAGGTAATGCAAAAAGATGGCTATGTAGCTCAGCTGGTTAGAGCACAACACTCATAATGTTGGGGTCACAGGTTCGAATCCCGTCATAGCCACCATATTTGCGGGAGTGGCGAAATTGGTAGACGCACCAGATTTAGGTTCTGGCGCCGCAAGGTGTGCAAGTTCAAGTCTTGTCTCCCGCACCATTTTCCTTCTCGGTTAACAATTTAAGATTGGGGTATCGCCAAGCGGTAAGGCACCAGGTTTTGATCCTGGCATTCCCAGGTTCGAATCCTGGTACCCCAGCCATCTTAAATTAAACAAATTTAGAGACACCCTCGGATGGGGTATCGCCAAGCGGTAAGGCACCAGGTTTTGATCCTGGCATTCCCAGGTTCGAATCCTGGTACCCCAGCCATCTTTCCTCTCCTAGGGTTGTCGAAAAAAATCCCATACAGTGATTTTCAAAAAAGCAGTTTTACTGTATAAGGCTATGTAGCTCAGCTGGTTAGAGCACAACACTCATAATGTTGGGGTCACAGGTTCGAATCCCGTCATAGCCACCATAGTATTTGCGGGAGTGGCGAAATTGGTAGACGCACCAGATTTAGGTTCTGGCGCCGCAAGGTGTGCAAGTTCAAGTCTTGTCTCCCGCACCATTTATCCTTCTGGGTAGAAAAATTTGTAAATTGGGGTATCGCCAAGCGGTAAGGCACCAGGTTTTGATCCTGGCATTCCCAGGTTCGAATCCTGGTACCCCAGCCATATTCTTATATGCCTGTTTCAATAACAGCCATAAACAAAAAAACCATCCTTCAAAAAGGGTGGTTTTTTTGTTTATGATTCAATGAAAAATCAAGCCAAAACAGCACTTTTCTTTATTTCACTTTAATAATTAAGTTCCTCTGTAATTTTCATCAGCTAACTATCAAATAATGCCTAGATTAGGATCATTTTTACCTATCATTGTGATAGCTAATACCTTGACTAAACAGGATTTTACAAATACTTAAGTGTTAAAAATAAACAAGTCGAACAATATTTTTACTTTTAAGTATTTTCTGTATCAATTATGTGACTTTAGTCATTTTTTAATAACGATCAATAGTGGTAATCTTCGCCTAGATTTTGGTTATATCCGATCATGGCTTTCAGGGAGCATCTGCCTTCCGCCATGAATCAAACATTATCCAACCCATCATCTCTAATAAAAAAGTTCTCAAACCTAATAATTATAAATTGCAGTGATGCAATGTTCTTACAGAGAAAACTTATGCAAAACATAATTAAACAACCACTTTATAAGATCCTATACGTACAGGTTATCGTTGCTATCGTACTTGGTATCGCACTTGGCCACTTTTTTCCTGATATAGGTGAATCATTAAAACCACTAGGTGATGCATTCATCAAAATCGTCAAAATGATTATTGCCCCCGTTATTTTCTTAACTGTTGTAACGGGTATCTCAGGTATGAGCAATATGAAGGCAGTAGGCAGTGTTGCAGGAAAAGCAATGCTCTACTTTATTACGTTCTCAACGGTTGCACTGATTATTGGTCTTATCGTCGCCAATGTGATTCGTCCAGGAGATGGTTTAAATATTGATCCTGCAACTCTAGATAGCAGTAAGGTTGCAGGTTATGTCGCAAAAGCTCACGAATCATCCATCGTTGGCTTTCTAATGAACATTATCCCTGACACAGTAATTAGCCCTCTTGTTAACGGTAATATCCTTCAGGTGCTATTTATAGCGGTTATTTTTGGCCTTGCATTAGCTGCGACAGGCAAACATGGCGAGCCTATCGTCAAACTACTGCAAAATTTCTCTGAACCTGTATTTAAAATGGTTGCCATGCTAATGAAACTTGCCCCTATCGGTGCATTCGGAGCAATGGCATTTACTATTGGTAAATACGGTATCTCATCAATCGGCAACTTGATGATGCTGATACTGACATTCTATATCACAGCCCTTCTTTTCGTTTTACTCGTGTTAGGCGCCGTGGCTAAATATAATGGCTTCTCAATTATTCAACTTATCAAATACATTAAAGATGAACTGTGGTTAGTGCTCGGAACATCGTCATCAGAAGCTGCATTACCTAGCTTAATGAGAAAAATGGAGCATGCTGGATGTGAAAAATCTGTCGTAGGGCTAGTTATCCCAACGGGTTACTCATTTAACCTCGATGGCACCAATATTTATATGACCATGGCTGCGCTGTTTATTGCACAAGCAACCAATATCGAGCTAACAATTTGGGAACAAATATCGCTGTTATTAGTTGCCATGATCAGTTCTAAAGGCGCTGCTGGTGTTACTGGTGCAGGCTTTATTACTTTAGCTGCAACACTGATGGTTGTTCCAAGTATCCCTGTTGCTGGTATGGCACTGATCTTGGGTATTGACCGCTTTATGTCTGAATGCCGCGCCTTAACCAACTTAGTTGGTAACGCATGTGCTTGTATTGTTGTTGCTCGTTGGGAAAAAGAATTAGATACCGAAAAACTCGCAGCAGCATTCGCCGAAAAAGGTGAAAGCATAGATGCAATTATCACTGAAGAAAATTTTGATCTGCCCGCTCATCATGCAGAAATTACTGATGTAGCAAAAGATAAATAGCTATAATTAATAAAAGGCCGCTGACCATCTAAAGTGAGCTCCAATAGTTGAACACTTTTGGTTAAGCGGCTAGTAAGGCCTGATTTCGATACTAAATCAGAATCAGGTTTTTTGTTATTTTGAGTTCGCTCGTAACATTAATTGATATCGCATCACCCAATATCAAAGCCCTAAAGCATATTTCAGAGCCAATTTCTTCGCTTCACCAGCACGTTGAGCAGCCATTAACCCTAAGTTTCTTAACATCTTCAACCCCGGTAACTGTTCACTAAATGCCATATAAAATACATCCATACCCGCCTGCATGACTAAATTATCAGGCAAACGTCGGCGCTGATAACGTTTAAGTACCTCTAGTGAATGCCAAGCTCCCAGATACTCCTTTGCATGGGTAACGACTTTAAGTAAGCTGTCGACATCTCTGTAACCTAAATTCACTCCCTGCCCCGCTAAAGGATTAATGGTGTGCGCCGCATCCCCTACTAGCGCTAGCCCGTCAATCACATAGCGATTAGCATGATGACGAGTTAGAGGGAAAGCACCACATGCGACCGCGTTGACCGCCCCTAAACGCGCAGGAAAAGCCTCTGTAATCGCCTCAGTCAACTGTTCCATTGACATTGATTGTAGGCGGCGTATTTTTGCTGGACTGTCATACCAAACCAATGAGGCCCAATTATCGTAAAGAGGCAAAAATGCTCTAGGCCCTGACGGAAAAAATTGCTGCCATGTTTTATCTTGTTGAGGTTCATCTGTTTGAATAGTGATTAACATACAAGATTGCCGATATTGCCAACCACGGCTCCCAATGCCTGCTAACTTACGCACTTGAGAATTTGCGCCATCGGCACCTATCACTAATTTAGTTTGTAGTTCACGACCATCATCCAGTGAAACAATCCACTCTTTTTGACTATTTGACTGATAAAGATGAGTGAGCTGAGCAGGACAAATACGCTCTAGATTTTTGTATTTTTGACACTCTTGCCATAATGCCAACTGCAAGACACGGTTTTCGACCATAAAACCGAGTTCTGGTAAACCTAAATCATCTGCATCGAACAGCACGTTACTTCCCTGCTCTTCCCATGTTTCAAGCTGCCGATAAGGCGCACTGCGCATTGCTTCAACATGCTGCCAAGCACCTAATTGTTTAAGTAGGTCTACAGATGAACGACTAATGGCTGAAATACGAACATCAGGAGCACTATTCGCATCAAATGCTGTTGGTTCTGCTTTTTCTAGCAATGCAACTCGCATGCCTTCTTGAGCAAACCCTAATGCTGCCGCTGCGCCAGTCATTCCTGCCCCAACCACGACAACATCATAATTTTCTGTTAGTTTATTCATTACATTAGCTACTATTAACTGTTTGATTTACGTAGTGTACCGAAAAATTGTTACGCTAGCAGGGAATATCTCAACCTGAGACTCTGGTCACTGATGCTTCAATTGAATACAATACAGGTTAATCTTTAAAATAATGGGCGATAGTCTGTCTTTGAGGCCGCGTACCACATAGCCTATTCATCTCTAATTTAGGTTATTTTGACATTTTTCATATCATAGAGTGATGTTTGTGATCAAAAATGCGTGCGCCTTCCCAAAACAAGATAAGACTTTGGATTTATGCACAGCATACTTCGAGCTGCTACGCACAATATAATAGTTTGAATTATAGCGGGTATATGCTTTAAATAATTCAATGTACAGTTAGGCGACAAGTGAATGAGTCGCTAGGAGCATACATCAGTATGTGACTGGTGCGAATGAACGTAGTCAACGACGCTGCAATTTGAAGTATGACGGGTATCTACTCTAAATAATTCGAAGTGCAGCTAGGCGACAAGTGAATGAGTCGCTAGGAGCATACATCAGTATGTGACTGGTGCGAATGAACGTAGTCAACGACGCTGCAATTTGAAGTATGACGAGTATACAACGCGTTTCGAAGTCCATTATACTAAGCCACTTCGAAAACACCGGATATAGACATGTCGACGAATAAAAAGTTATACATTAAAACTTGGGGCTGCCAGATGAATGAGTATGACTCATCTAAAATGGCATCATTGTTAGAAAGCACCCATGGCTATCAGATCACTGAAATTCCAGAAGAAGCTGACGTGCTCCTCCTGAATACTTGTTCAATCCGTGAAAAGGCTCAGGAAAAAGTTTTCCATCAACTTGGCCGTTGGAAATTTTTCAAAGATAACAATCCCG
Source organism: Providencia sp. PROV236 (assembly GCF_033676985.1). Taxonomy (NCBI): domain Bacteria; kingdom Pseudomonadati; phylum Pseudomonadota; class Gammaproteobacteria; order Enterobacterales; family Morganellaceae; genus Providencia; species Providencia sp. PROV236. The sequence continues at coordinate 3,417,809 of NZ_CP096297.1, forward strand.
ATATTATTATCGGTGTTGGTGGCTGTGTGGCGTCTCAAGAAGGCGATTTTATTCGCCAACGTGCACCAAGTGTCGATATTGTCTTCGGCCCACAAACCTTGCATCGTCTACCTGAAATGATTAATCAGGTAAAAGGTACACGCAGTCCAGTCATTGACATCAGTTTTCCCGAAATTGAAAAGTTTGACCGCTTGCCAGAGCCAAGAGCTGAAGGCCCAACCGCTTTCGTTTCCATTATGGAAGGCTGTAATAAATACTGTACATTCTGCGTTGTTCCTTATACTCGCGGTGAAGAAGTTAGCCGTCCATGCGATGACATCCTCTTTGAAATTGCCCAATTGGCAGCTCAAGGGGTGCGTGAAGTTAACCTACTGGGGCAAAACGTAAATGCCTACCGTGGTGCAACCTTTGATGGCGACATTTGCTCATTTGCAGAATTGATACGTCTCGTCGCTGCTATCGATGGCATCGATAGAGTGCGCTTCACGACAAGTCATCCAATTGAGTTTACTGATGATATTATTGAAGTGTATGAAGATACGCCTGAGTTAGTCAGCTACTTACATTTACCTGTACAGAGTGGCTCTGACCGTATTTTAACACTGATGAAACGCGCTCATACCGCACTTGAATACAAGGCGATTATTCGTAAATTACGTAAGGCTCGCCCTGAAATTCTAATTAGCTCTGATTTCATCGTTGGCTTCCCTGGTGAAACCAATGAAGATTTCGAAAATACCATGAAGCTAATTGCCGATGTTAATTTTGATATGAGCTTTAGTTTTGTCTATTCCGCTCGCCCAGGTACACCAGCCGCTGATCTACCTGATGATGTTAGCGAAGAAGAGAAAAAACAGCGCCTTTATCTGCTACAGCAACGCATTAACCAACAAGCAATGAGCTTTAGCCGTGCTATGTTAGGTACAGTACAACGAATTTTAGTTGAAGGCCCTTCACGTAAAAACGTTATGGAGCTTTCTGGACGTACCGAAAATAACCGTGTTGTGAACTTTGAAGGTTCACCAGATATGATTGGTAAGTTTGTCGACGTTGAGATTGTTGATGTTTATGCCAACTCTCTACGCGGTAAAGTGATCCGCACCGAAGACCAAATGGGCTTACGCGTTAACGAATCACCAGCTTCCGTCATTGCACGTACACGTAAAGAAGATGAGCTTGGCGTTGGTCGTTACCAACCTTAACGATAGGATACTCAGTGACCGATAAAAAACCGTTGCAAATCGCAACACAAGAGATCTTTCTAGAGCCCGCAGATAACCAACGCTTAATGAGCCTTTGCGGGCCATTCGATGACAATATCAAGCAGCTTGAGCGTCGCCTTGCGATTGAAATTAATCGCCGTGATAACCGCTTTAAGCTTTCAGGTAAGCCTCTTAATATCCAAGCTGCCAGTAAAATTTTACGTCAGCTGTATGTTGAAACGGCACCGATACGTGGCGTTATCCCAGATGTTGACCCTGAACACATTCATTTAGCGATATCAGAAAGTCGTGTGCTAGAACAAGCAGCGGACAGTATTCCTGATTATGGCAAAGCCGTTAATATTAAAACCAAACGCGGTGTCATCAAGCCTCGCACACCTAATCAGGCACAATATATTGCGAATATCTTGGATCATGATATTACGTTTGGTATCGGCCCAGCAGGTACAGGAAAAACTTACTTAGCGGTTGCCGCTGCCGTTGATGCACTTGAACGCCAAGAAGTACGCCGAATTCTGTTAACGCGTCCAGCTGTTGAAGCCGGTGAAAAACTCGGTTTTTTACCCGGTGATCTCAGCCAGAAAGTTGACCCTTATCTGCGTCCATTATATGACGCACTGTTTGAAATGCTGGGTTTTGAAAAAGTCGAAAAACTGATTGAACGTAATGTTATTGAAGTCGCGCCATTAGCTTATATGCGTGGTCGTACACTCAATGATGCTTTTATCATCTTAGATGAAAGCCAAAACACCACTATAGAACAGATGAAAATGTTCCTAACCCGTATAGGCTTTAACTCAAAAGCCGTTGTTACAGGGGACATTACACAGGTCGATTTACCTCGCGGTAATAAATCGGGATTACGTCATGCTATTGAAGTCCTTTCCGACGTTGATGACCTCAGCTTTAATTTCTTCCACAGCGAAGACGTTGTCCGTCACCCTGTAGTGGCTAAAGTAGTTATTGCCTATGAAAAATGGGAAGAACAAGACAACAAACGCCGTCAGCAACTTAGGGAAGAACGCGAGCAACAAAAAGAGTTAGAAAAGCAGGAACATAATTAAATGAGTGAAGTGATCCTCGATTTACAAATTGCGAGTGAAGAAACTGTAGGCTTGCCTAGCGAAGCGCTGTTTCAGCGCTGGTTAGAAGCGGTGCTATCTAAATTTCAACCACAAAGCGAGGTAACTATCCGTGTGGTTGATGAAGCAGAAAGCCACCATTTAAACCTGACATATCGAGGAAAAGATAAACCAACAAATGTGTTATCTTTTCCCTTTGAAGCACCTCCGGAAGTTGAATTGCCACTACTGGGTGACTTAATAATCTGTCGTCAAGTGGTTGAGCAAGAAGCTCTGGAACAGCAAAAAACCGCAGAAGAGCACTGGGCACACATGGTTGTACATGGTTGCCTACATCTTCTTGGCTATGATCATATTGAAGATGATGAAGCCGAAGAAATGGAAGGATTAGAAACAGAAATTTTAGCCGAATTGGGCTATGCTGATCCTTACCTTGCAGAAAAATAATGACCCACAGTCTATTTTTATGCTAAATATTATCTAAGTAATAAAAGGGTTGTGTATTTTTGGAATATGCATGGTGATGAAAGCCAATACTGGTAATTCACCATACGATAGCCGCAACCTTAACTAACCTATAATTTGAGGAATTTTTAATAAAACGCCATGAGCGACGATAACTCTTCAAGTAGTGACAACCCTGGTCCTAAGAAAGGGTTCTTTGCACTCTTAAACCACCTCTTTCACGGTGAACCTAAAAACCGTGATGATTTGGTCGAACTGATCCGTGATTCGCAACAAAACGACCTGATCGATCCCGACACCCGCGATATGCTTGAAGGTGTTATGGATATTGCCGATCAGCGAGTACGTGACATCATGATCCCACGTTCTCAGATCGTAACCTTAAAACGCAACCAAACCTTAGATGAGTGTCTTGATGTTATTATTGATTCTGCACACTCTCGTTTTCCTGTTATCAGTGAAGACAAAGATCATATTGAAGGTTTGCTGATGGCAAAAGATTTATTGCCATTTATGCGTACTGATGCAGAACCATTCAGCATTGATAAGGTGTTGCGCCAAGCGGTTGTTGTTCCTGAAAGTAAGCGCGTTGATCGGCTCTTAAAAGAGTTCCGTTCTCTGCGTTATCATATGGCAATCGTCATTGATGAATTTGGTGGTGTTTCAGGTTTAGTTACCATTGAAGATATTTTAGAGCTTATTGTTGGTGAAATTGAAGATGAATACGACGATGAGGACGATGTTGATATTCGTCAACTCAGTCAACATTCATACTCAGTGAGGGCGTTAACCCAAATTGAAGACTTCAATGATGCATTTGGCACCAGTTTCAGTGATGAAGAAGTTGATACCGTTGGCGGCCTTGTTATGCAAGCCTTCGGTCACTTACCTTCACGGGGTGAGGTTATCACCATTGATGGCTATCAATTCAAAGTTGCCATGGCTGATAGTCGTCGGATTATCTTACTACATGTAAAAATCCCTGATGACGCACCGGTACCAACCTTAGACGAAGAAAAAAGTTAATGAGCTTAACGTCATTTCATCAAAGTCAGTGGCTTAGGCTGCTACTGGCTTTAATTTTTGGAGCCAGTGGTACACTGGCTTTTTCGCCTTTTGACTTCTGGCCAGCCGCACTTCTTTCCATTCTATTCCTACAATTACTCACATTACAGCGCCCACCAAAGCAGTCTTTCTCGATTGCTTTTGCATGGGGCTTTGGCCTGTTTGGTAGTGGTGTCAATTGGGTCTATGTGAGTATTGCTGATTTTGGTGGCATGCCAGAAATCGTTAATGTGTTATTAGTCATATTACTTGCAGCCTATCTCTCTCTTTACACAGGCTTATTTGGCTATTTACTTAGCAAATTTTTCCCTAATGCCACCGTATGGCGTTTAGTATTTGCTGCACCTGCGATATGGCAAATTACTGAGTTTTTACGTGGTTGGATTCTCACTGGATTCCCATGGCTGCAATTCGGCTACAGCCAAATTGATGGTCCATTAAAGGGTCTAGCGCCAATTTTTGGCGTCGAGATGATGACACTAATCTTATTCAGTATTAGTGGATTGATTGTTTTAGCGCTTGTACGCCGCAGCTTTATACCCTTTATTGCTGCCGCTATTCTTTTGTTTGCACCTTTATTACTCAAAAGTCTTCAATGGTATACCCCACTAGGATCTAAAACCACAGAGGTTGCCTTAGTTCAAGGAAACATCCCGCAATCAATGAAGTGGGAAGCTCGCCATTTACAGCAAATTAAAGATACCTATATTAAATTATCGAGTCCCTACATTGGTAAAGCGTCTTTAATTGTTTGGCCTGAGTCAGCGGTACCTTCTGTTGAACTCGATAACCAAGCTTGGCTGAAATCGTTAGATACAGTCTTAGCAGAATCCAATACTAAGCTAATTACAGGTATTGTCGATGCTAAGCCTATTGATGGCAATTATACGTATTACAATACAATCATTGTATTAGGTGATGATAAACCGTACCTCTATCCATCAAAAAATCGTTATAACAAGCACCATTTAGTTCCTTTTGGGGAATTCGTTCCACTAGAAGATATCTTACGTCCTATCGCGCCATTCTTTAATTTACCAATGTCAGGATTTAGCCGTGGTGACTATCAACAGGCTCAATTAGCTGTTGGCAATCTTCATTTAACCGCTGCAATTTGCTATGAAATTATTCTAGGCACTCAGGTTCGCGATAATTTCAAACCTGATAGTGATTATTTATTAACCATTTCTAATGATGCATGGTTTGGTAAATCTATTGGTCCATGGCAGCATTTCCAAATGGCTAGGATGAGGGCGCTAGAGCTCGGACGTCCGCTACTCCGCGCTACCAATAATGGCGTTACTGCTATTATTCGTGCTGATGGAACCGTTCAAGCTGAATTACCTCAATTCACTGCGGCAACTTTATCAGCCTCTATCACTCCGACGACTGGTTTAACCCCCTATGCACGTTGGAGTCATTGGCCAATGTGGGGAACCGTTGTGCTATTTGGGCTATTAGCGCTATTCTTTGGCCGCCGTAAAAAAATTAGCTAATTCTAAGCTCCCTATAAAATTAGGGAGCTATTTAGCTGATAAGTAAGTTAGCCAATAAGCTGTCCTTGTGTTTTTGCAATTCCTATTGATGCAATACATCCCGCATTAAAGCGAATAAAATCATCTTCAATACCATCAGAAAAAATCACACCATTTTCAGGCATTAAAGATTCAAGTTGTAACGGCAATTGTTCATCAATAGTCCCAAAAACTAATTTAACGCCAGTTGTGTTACTCGGAAATGGTTCACGAACGGTAAATTGTAATAGTCTATCTCCCCACGCAAATCCTTTTGTTAATGGATGATCATTCGTTCCCATAATTGCTTTAGCCCCTGCTAGAATCGATTGAAACCACCCTGTAGAGCCTAGTCCAGTTGAAACAATGATCCCTGAAGAAGATTGAAACTCTTGTTCACCGTTCCATTTCATAATATAACGCGCTGATGTATGACTTTTAGGACCAATAAATAAATCATTAACCGCTAACAATGATTGCCCATCATTCGTTGTTGCTTGAGCAAAAGTCACGGATTTACTGGGCATTTTGTCTTGAAGTGTGCTCAATACGACATCATGTAACTGCCCAATTTCAAAAGGTAGTAACTTACCGTCCCAACGAGCTGGATCTGGATTAATTGCAATCACAGGTTGCCCATTTAAATACTTTAACGTATTTGCGACCAAGCCATCTTGTCCAATCACGATCACAATATCACGCTGTGAAAATTGATAACTAGGTAATAATGAACGCTCTAATAATTGAAATCTTCCTAGTGATTTAAGAATAGATTCCGCTTGTACTAACTGTTTTTGATAATGATCATGCTCCTGAAGATAATCATTCACTTCTACGTTATTATGTTCCAAATAAAATTTAGCTTGCGGCCAAGTATTAAAGCGTTCAATCAGTTCTTGTAAACGAGTTTTACGCATAATTAATACAAAGCGAATATCATCTAGCCCTTTCATGCTTTAGCCCCTTTTTTGAACATTTGGCTAAAAAGATCAGGAGAAATATTCAATTCACCTATTTTGCCTGCATTCTGTGACAGTGATTCAAACGCCATTGCCATTAACTGCTCCGGTGACATTTTAGCTAAAGCCATCGCTTTTAAGTTTTCAACAGGTAACTCACGGTAAGCTTTCATTTTTGCTTCAATGGCATATGCATCAGCATCTGATTGCGTTTTTTGGTTTTCAACGCTTAATGTTACTAGTTCATGACGTTTTGCTTCCGCATTAACTTGAGCCGTAAGCCTTTCCTGTTCTATTTCAGCCTGTTCGCGCAATAGGGTGCGTTCATTTTCCAAACGAGCTTCTTCTATTTGTTGTTGCTTATTTTGTACTGATAAATCGGTTTCTAATTCAGCTTCTTTAATCATACGCTCTTGTTCCACAGAGAATTTTCGTCTCGTATAGATGGCATCGTCAGCTTCTTTTAATATTGATTCTCTGGCTTCGGCTTCAAGCGCTTTTAATGTTTCTGGAGAAGGTGTAATCGCAGAGATTGAAACATCAAGGATATCAATTCCTAATGTTTGTAATGCCGAATGTATGGCTAACTGCTCTGTCACTTTTGCCACTAATGCTTGGCTCATTAATAGTGCATTACGCATTGAACTTGACTGTATTTGAGCTTGGATCAGCGTTTGAGCACTGCGAACGACCCTATCACTGAGTTTTAATGGATCCTCAGAAGCATAAGATTTGCCATCTTTTGTCAGGCTATAATTCAGCACTTCAGCTGTTTTCTCAGGCTCACTAATCTGAAACGAAATTTGCCCCTGAATACGTAGGCTTTGAAAGTCTGCTGTTTGTAAATTAAAAATAAATGGGGCTTCTAACGCATTCAATGGTAATGCAGCAATAGATGTGGTCGCTGAATTGTACCAAAAGCTTAACCCTTTCCCCTGTTTAATCACTTTTCCATTAACGGACTTGATAATAAACGTTGATGAATCTGCTTTAAAATAATTAATGTTTAACATAGTCAACCTCGTTAGTGTCTTTTTGACAATAACAAATTATTGTCTTATAGACACCAACATGTCAAGCAGTAAGTGTCTTAATGACACAAATAATTTTTTAACGTATAATCTCACTTATCAATTAATCAATAAGTGGTGGTTCTAACATCATGAATGAACATCAGTATTTGTCTGAATATGATCGAAAAGCCTATCCTTCTCCTCTTATAAGCGTAGATGCGGTGCTGTTTACGTATCATGAGGAAACATTAAAAGTGTTATTAGTAGAAAGAGCTAACCATCCTGATAAAGGAATGTGGGGGCTACCGGGCGGATTTATTGATGAACAGCAGGACAATACACTTGAACAAACGATACTACGTAAATTAAAAGAAAAAACTGGCGTGATCCCTCCCTATATTGAGCAATTGAATACTATCGGCAATAATTATCGTGATAAACGAGGCTGGTCTGTCACCGTTTGTTATACCGCTCTCATCGCTTATCAAGCATGCCAACACTATATTAATAGCGTTAGCTCAGTAAGATGGGTGTCTATTCAAGAAATCGAAAGTATGCAACTCGCTTTTGACCATCACCAACTTTACCAGATAGCGCGTGAACGATTAAAACAAAAATCCTTGTACTCCATTGTTCCTGGTTTCGCTTTGCCTGATGTTTTCACGTTGACTGAGTTACAGCATGTCCATGAAGTTTTGATTGGTAAAACACTACAGAAAAAATCATTCCGCCGCCGTTTGGAGCAAGCGGATTTGTTGATTGATACGGGTGAAAAAAGGCAAGAAACAGGTAGGCCTGCTAATTTATATCGTCTAAAGCCAGAATCGGCTGATTATCGCTTTATTCGTAATTTGGAATTTTAATCAAATAAAACAAAGCCCTCTTTAAGCACCAACTCAAAGAGGGCTATCGGTTAGCTTAAAAAGAAGCCATCCACATACGTGCTTTAAGTCCCCAATAGCTAGTATAACCACTGGTAAAACTGACCATTTCACCATTATCAATAATCATAAATGATGGCGTCGCACTGATGCCGACTGCATTTGCCAACACACCATTAATATCATTGATAACGGGGAATTTAAGCTCTTTCTTTGCCATTCCTGTGAGTAGTCGTTGGCTATCTCCAGAGCGGATAGCCACAGAAATCACAGGAACCCCTGATTGCGCTAAATCAGCTACCGTGGGCGAGGTCATTTTACATACTCCGCACCACGTCGCCCAAAAATAGACCAAAACAGGTTGTTCTTTACTTAACTCAGCTAGCGAGACGGTTTCCCCTGTCGCCAACACTTGAGGCTCAAGTAAAACAGGGGCTAGGCTTTCAGGTTTGCGCCAAAAATCCATTACAGTAAAAACGATGAAGATGATCACCACTAAACCAATAATTTCTTTTGACCACTTTTTCAGTCTAGCCATAATTCCCTTATTTCACTTTCGCTAATTGCTCTTTCACAATCGCTTCTAATTGTTGCGAATCAATCGCACCTGGAATAATAGTGTCACCAACTAATGTGGCTGGCGTTCCATTAACCCCCAGTTTTTCAGCTAACATCATGTTAGTACGAATAGTCTCGGCACTCTTCTCATTAGCTACCAGCTTTTCATTGCCTGTAGCCTTCAGAGCTTGTTTGATATTTTCATCCGTTAACATACCTTGCTTTTGCATGAATTTTTGGTGCAATGCTTGGAATGCTTTTGGATCATTTTGCCAAAGAGTTAGAGCCAATTGTGAAGACTCAAGAGATGTTTGCCCTTTAAATGGTAATGGCTTGATCACTACGGCAACATCTGGGTATTTTTTAATCAACTCTTCAAGTTGAGGATCAAAACGCTTACAGAATGGGCAGTTATAATCCGTAAAGTTGACTAAAACTAGTTTTGCATCTTTCGCGCCAAGGCGTGGACTTGCAGGATCATTAAATAGATTGTCATGCTCAGCCTTAATCGTGGACTTTACCTGAGCTTGCTGTTTTTCACCTTGCTTCGCCTGTAAGGCAACAATCGCTTCTTCTAAAATTTCAGGGTTCTCAACTAAGGTATCACGTACAAGTTTACGCACTTGCGCTTCTTGGTCTGCCGTTAACGGAGCCGCATGCGCAGTTGCACCTAACATTAATGATGAAAATAGAACGGCTAAAATTGTTTTTTTCATTTTTCGGCTCCTTTGGCCTCATTCATAATTGATAATAAAACTTCACGATCAAGTATTGTTGACAGTATTTCACCCTCCGCCAACTTAGGGCCATAAACTTGGTTAAATGGAACAGCGACTTGTCCGCGTTTTTGTAAAAATGCGGTGATCTCGGGTGAGGGTTTAGTCCAATCACCTCTAAGTGCCACAACATCAGGTTCATTTAATGCCTGTTGGATATCATCTCGCAATAAGACATTATATTTATTTGCTTTACAGGTCACACACCAATCTGCGGTAACATCAATAAATACCCGCTTACTTTCTGACAGAGCCTGTTCGATTGCTTCTTCGCTCAGTGGTTGCCAGTTCACCGTATCTTGAACAATGGCACGGCTTCCTGTCGTTTCATCCATCGTCGCCCAAGTAAACCCTACGCCAATCAAGATGAATAACAACAACGAATATATTCCCGCGCGTAAGCTATATTTTTTGCCAATAAATATAGCTAACAATAATAAAAAGATAATTGAGATTGCTAGTGTATAGGTTTCACCAAAGTGTGGGATCAGCAGGCTCATCAACCATAAACATGATAATAGCATCATCAATCCTAATACTATTCTCAGCTTATTCATCCACGCACCAGGCTTAGGTAATAAACGTGAAATCGCAGGAAAAGCGGCAATAAGTAGCCATGGCAAGCTCATTCCTAGCCCTAAAGCAGTGAAGACTAACCATAATTCGTCAAGAGGTGCTGCGAGCGCAAATGCCACTGCCGTTCCCAAGAAAGGTGCTGAGCATGGTGTCGCGAGTAATGTTGCAAAGACGCCTTGCCAAAAATGCCCACTATTCCCTTGTCCACCTGTTGTGGCTAAGCGAGTGCTTGCTTTACTACCTAAATGAATTTCAAACAAACCAAATAGATTAGCCGTAAAAGCAGCAGTGATGAGAACCATGAATCCAATAAACCATGGATTTTGGAATTGGATCCCCCAACCAACAGCTTGTTGCCCCGCACGTAAGAGCGTCATTAATAACGCAAGTAGCCAGAAAGAAACTAAGATCCCCGAAGAAGATAAGAGGAATTGTCGACGAATGGTTTTTTGCTCCCCTTGTGGCACCATCAAAATTGAACCCAATTTCATGGCTAACACAGGAAGAACACAAGGCATTAGGTTTAAAATTAAACCACCCAATAATGCAAACGCGAGGATCTGCCATAGAGGGATCGCGTTCGCTCCGTTTTGAGTAATGGTTCCAGTAAACGGTTCAATTTTAGCTGTGACTTGTTGTGATAAATCGCCATCTGTCACAACAAAAGAGAAATTTTGGCCCGTTAAATCAGGCGCTTTATCCCCCCAATCATCGCTAACCTTGACTGTTGCCGTTAGCATATCACCTGAAGATTGGATCTCAGGAACGCCAAGTGTTGTACCCTCAGGGGTATCAGTAAAAACTGCGGCGTCTTTGCCCCAAGGCTCGCCCGCTATCTTTTGCAGCTCGACGACTAAGCTATCTCCCGTAAAACCGACCTTCTGACTTTGTGTTAACCCTGTCGTTGGTGGAACACTCCCCATCGCTTGATTAAATGCCCACTCAAAATTACTTGGCGCAGGTTCAGTTAAATCAAGTTCAAAAGGATAGTCAGTCAAAATACACACATTGCTGCATGTTGATAATGTTAAGGTACCTGTGAGTTTATCCAATTTTTCCGTTGCATCAACAATGATAGGAAAAACGACATCCCCCATATATCCTTGTGTTGATATGCCTGCGACATCAAAGCGACCCGGTGCTGGCCAAAGCCATTGCATGTCCTTTATTGGTGATTTCCAATCGATTTCAGGCGCTATTCCGCCTTCTCCTGGAGAACGCCAATAGGTTTTCCACCCATCTTGCAGCTGAACATCCAATAATAAAGCAACTTTCCCATCTTTTTGGGAAGCACTTAATAAACGCACTTGTGCGTGATCATTATGTTGATCAGTTAACCAGCCTGTATCAGCAGCGAATACACTGCCCACAAACAAAGCAATTAACATAATGAAAGAATTAATTACAAAACGCATGTTTCCTCCAGAATAATATACACCAATAAGCTAAACGCGCTGGTGTTCTAATCCCGAAGATTACAAAATTGTAAATGGAGCCTAACTCTTGGCGGGGGGCGTTTATCTTCACGATTTGCTCGACGTGAGAACAGCTGACTGCAAAAGGCACTCAATGCTGCAATTGAGAGAAATAGAAAGAAAAATGGCTCAATAACCGCAGGGCTTAAGGTCAGCAATGACTTCGCGCTCAACTCACAAGTAGAAAGATGAGAGCCTTTTTCAACGGACTGTTCCGCCTGAAAAATAGTAGATGGGGAATACGTTTGCACGGGTATCACTGTAGCTTGAGACGAAAACTGGGCGACAAGGCGCTCTCCGACGGCTCTTTGGTTCATACAAAGTAACACCATCAGACAGGCGAATAACACTAATCCTTTGCCTAATTTAAGTTGCCTGTTCATGTTTGTCTCTATTTATTCATCCTGAATACACACACGACTAAGTGATGATTGATTATTATACTCATCATACTCCAAGCTACATCATGTTGTGGGCGGCTTGTTGGTTACACTTACCCACACTAGCCCCGACTTATCGTAGGCTGCCAGCGATTCATTTAATTTATTAGTCGCTTAACTGTATCTTGAACTATTTAGAGCTACAACACTAAAAATTAACCAATTTGCTAAAGGTTACATCTTACACAGCAAATAACACGGTACAAGCAGCATCATCTAACTTTACAAAACCTCATCGCATTTCTTTGAGCTTTTTCTGAAAAATTTGGCACGTAATATGCTTTATCCCTTCTAGATATCAGAAAATAGAATCGTTTTTCACTATTAAGGTGCATGAATATCCTTTTAAAGACGTGTTTTCCTCGTATTAGTGCAACAAATTAGGATCTGCCCAAATAATATGCGAGACAGCTCCCGATTTTGAAACAATTCATTTTCATTGTTTAACATTTTTCTTTAATTTTTAACAATAATAAAACATATAGCGGATAATCGCGCGCTCAACCGAATCTTTGAGACATCCGCCAGCACACGAACATAACAAAAACGAGACAGATCCCCGATCTCAAAAAGGAGTTGTAACTATGCGTATGAGCAAGATTGTACTATCGATGATGGTGTTAGGTGCAACCTGTGCTGTTCAAGCTGAAGAGCTAACAGGCACACTGAAAAAAATTAATGACAACGGCGTGATCGTTGTTGGACATCGAGAATCATCTGTTCCATTTTCTTATTACGACAATAGCCAAAAGGTTGTTGGCTACTCTCAAGATTACTCCAACGAAATCGTCGATGCGGTTAAAAAGAAACTAAATAAACCTAACCTTGAAGTTAAATTAATTCCTATTACATCACAAAACCGTATACCTCTACTGCAAAACGGCACTTATGACTTTGAGTGCGGCTCAACCACTAATAACTTAGAAAGACAAAAACAAGCAGCTTTCTCCAATACCATTTTCGTTGTGGGCACACGCCTTCTGACTAAAAACGACTCAGGTATTAAAGACTTTCCTGATTTAGCAGGTAAAAACGTCGTCGTTACCTCTGGTACCACTTCAGAAGTTCTATTGAATAAACTGAACGATGAAAAAAATATGAAAATGCGCATCATCAGTGCAAAAGATCATGGTGATTCATTCCGTACCCTTGAATCAGGCCGTGCTGTTGCCTTTATGATGGATGATGCACTGTTAGCCGGTGAACGAGCAAAAGCGAAGAAACCCGATATTTGGGAAATCGTAGGTAAGCCACAAACAGAAGAAGCTTACGGTTGTATGCTACGTAAAGATGACCCTGAATTCAAAGCACTGGTTGATGAAACGATTGCAAAAACACAAACAACAGGTGCTGCGGAGAAATCTTTTGATCGCTGGTTCAACCAACCTATTCCACCAAAAAATCTTAACTTGAAATTTACTTTGTCAGATGAAATGAAAACGCTCTTCAAATCACCAAATGACAAAGCGCTTAACTAGTTAATTAATTAAACAAATAATAAGACAAACAGGGTGTTACTGAAGTGAGAATTGCAAGGCGATCGTTCCCGCCTTGCACTTTCTTACCAGTAGTAGGGTCAATCTAATTGCCCACAGGAAGTAGAATTATGTCAATTGATTGGAATTGGGGGATTTTCCTACAGGAAGCCCCGTTTGGGAATACCACCTATTTAGGGTGGCTAATATCTGGCTTAGAAGTTACTGTCGCACTCTCTATCTGCGCTTGGATCATTGCTTTTCTTGTTGGCTCATTTTTTGGCATTCTACGCACGGTTCCCAATCGCTTTCTGGCGATGATAGGCACGGTGTATGTGGAATTATTTCGTAATGTGCCTTTAATTGTTCAATTCTTTACATGGTATTTAGTGATCCCTGAGCTGTTGCCTCAATCAATCGGCGACTGGTTTAAAATGGATTTGGATCCTAATTATCAATTCTTTATTTCTTCTATGTTGTGCCTTGGTTTATTTACCGCTGCTCGGATGACAGAGCAAGTTAGAGCAGCTATCCAATCACTACCTAGAGGGCAAAAGAACGCAGGCTTAGCGATGGGGTTAACACTGCCACAAACTTATCGTTATGTGCTGCTCCCTAATGCTTACAGGGTCATTTTGCCACCCATGACATCTGAAATGCTCAACTTGGTGAAGAACTCCGCCATTGCATCAACTATCGGGTTGGTTGATATGGCAGCACAAGCCGGTAAATTACTCGATTACTCAGCACATGCTTGGGAATCATTCACTGCCATCACTATCGCCTACGTCGGTATTAACTTAGTAATTATGTTATTAATGAGCCTACTTGAACGTAAAGTTCGCTTACCTGGCACATTAGGAGGGCGATAATATGTTCTATGATTTCGATTGGAGCTCGATTGCCCCAAGTTGGCCATTTCTACTTGATGGGTTAGTCGTTACCGCTAAAATTACCATTACCGCTATCGTCGTTGGGATCTTGTGGGGGACCGTCCTCGCAGTGATGCGTTTATCAACATTTAAGCCAATCAGCTGGTTTGCCGCCCTATACGTCAACACCTTCCGCTCAATCCCATTAGTCATGGTGTTGTTGTGGTTCTATCTGATTGTGCCTAACTTAGTCCAAAATGTTCTAGGCTTATCACCAAAAAGTGATATCCGTTTAATTTCAGCGATGGTAGCCTTCTCACTTTTTGAAGCGGCGTATTACTCTGAAATTATTCGAGCTGGTATTCAAAGTATCTCAAGGGGTCAAGCCTCTGCTGCACTAGCTCTCGGTATGACGCAAATGCAAACAATGAGGTTAGTCATTCTACCTCAAGCCTTTAAGGCCATGGTTCCTCTGTTATTGACACAAGGTATCGTGCTATTTCAGGACTCCTCATTAGTCTATGTACTGAGTCTAACCGACTTCTTCCGCACCGCGACTAATATCGGTGAACGTGACGGTACACAAGTAGAAATGATATTGTTTGCAGGTTTCGTGTATTTTATTATCAGTTTCGGCGCTTCCATGCTGGTGAATTATCTTAAGAAAAGGACTGTTTCATGATTACCCTGAAAAATATATCCAAATGGTATGGCCAGTTTCAGGTACTCACTGACTGCACAACTGAAGTCAAAAAAGGCGAAGTCGTCGTTGTCTGTGGGCCATCAGGCTCTGGTAAATCCACACTAATAAAAACAGTGAATGGTCTTGAGCCCGTTCAACAGGGTGAAATTTTTGTAAATGGTATCCAAGTCAATGATAAAAAAACCGATTTGGCAAAACTTCGCTCTAAAGTAGGTATGGTGTTCCAACACTTTGAGTTGTTCCCTCACCTATCGATTATTGAAAATTTAACCCTTGCACAAATCAAGGTGTTAAATCGCAACAAAAAAGAGGCTGAAGCAAAGGGGTTAAAATTACTTGAACGCGTTGGGTTATCAAGCCATGCCAATAAGTTTCCATCCCAACTCTCAGGTGGGCAACAACAGCGTGTTGCCATCGCGCGTGCATTATGTATGGATCCTGTTGCGATGCTGTTTGATGAACCTACCTCTGCACTTGACCCTGAGATGATCAATGAAGTGCTTGATGTTATGGTAGAGCTAGCGAATGAAGGGATGACGATGATGGTCGTGACTCATGAAATGGGCTTTGCTAAAAAGGTTGCCAATCGAGTGATCTTTATGGATGAAGGGAGAATTGTCGAGGACAGTAAAAAAGAAGATTTCTTCGCTAACCCACAATCAGACAGAGCAAAAGATTTCCTTGCTAAGATCCTGCATTAATACTGGCTAAATTATAATTAAATCGTGCTATTAGGAAGCCTCAATTAAACAAAAACTGAGGCTTCTTTGTTAAACACCGATTGTCAATGCATCTATTCCAGTAATATCTTCATTTTTTTCGGTAAAATGCTATCAATCCTCGCGTTTTTTGGTTAAGTTGTGGGGTTATCAGACTAAAGATTCTGACTCCGTTCCCTGAAACGATATCCAGCTTCCCCCTCCGGTTCAGCTAATCAACTATTGTTGTTTTAGGGCATGATCCGCTATGCTATGCGGATCTAAATTAGAGAAAGTCATTAACGCTACTGAGTAGCATTTATTCACCATAGGATTATCGGTGCCATGCAAGAACAATATCGTCCAGAAGATATAGAGCCTAAAGTACAGCGTCACTGGGATGAAAAGTCCACATTCAAAGTGATTGAAGACAACAGCAAAGAGAAATACTACTGCCTGTCCATGCTACCTTACCCTTCTGGTCGACTACACATGGGCCACGTACGTAACTACACTATGGGTGATGTTATCTCCCGTTATCAGCGTTTGTTAGGTAAAAATGTCCTGCAACCAATAGGTTGGGATGCTTTTGGTCTACCTGCTGAAGGGGCTGCGGTTAAGAACAAAACGGCTCCGGCTCCATGGACTTATGCCAATATTGAATACATGAAAGGCCAACTAAGAATGTTGGGCTTTGGTTACGATTGGGATCGTGAAGTCACAACTTGTACTCCAGAATACTATCGTTGGGAGCAATGGTTCTTCACAAAACTGTATGAAAAAGGTTTAGTTTACAAAAAAACTTCCGCAGTAAACTGGTGCCCACACGATTTAACTGTACTGGCTAACGAACAAGTCATTGATGGTTGCTGCTGGCGCTGTGACACACCCGTTGAGCGCAAAGAAATTCCTCAGTGGTTTATTAAAATCACCGCTTACGCAGAAGAATTGCTCAACGATCTGGATACTTTGGATGATTGGCCTGAACAAGTCAAAACCATGCAACGTAACTGGATTGGGCGTTCTGAAGGGGTTGAAATCACCTTTGATGTTGCTGATCGTAACGATAAATTAACCGTATACACTACACGCCCAGATACCTTTATGGGTGCAACTTATGTTGCAGTTGCTGCCGGTCACCCTCTGGCCCAAGAGGCCGCAGAGAAAAACGCGGCTTTAGCTGATTTTATTGAAGAATGCCGTAGTACCAAAACAGCAGAAGCTGATATGGCAACGATGGATAAAAAAGGCATGGCAACGGGCTTTTATGTTATCCATCCACTGACACAAGAAAAATTGCCAATTTGGGTAGCTAACTTTGTCTTAATGGAATACGGTACTGGTGCTGTTATGGCAGTTCCTGCTCACGACCAACGTGACTGGGAATTTGCCCACAAATATAATTTGCCACTAAAAGCGGTTATTGCTGATGCTGAAGGTAATACACCGGATATTTCTCAAGAAGCGATGACAGAAAAATTTGCGCTGATTAACTCAGGCGAATTTAGCGGATTAGACAATGCTGCTGGCTTTAACGCAATCGCTGATAAATTGGTTGCTATTGGCGCAGGTCAACGCAAAGTTAATTATCGCTTACGTGATTGGGGTGTATCTCGCCAACGTTACTGGGGCGCACCAATTCCTATGGCAACACTGGAAGATGGTACGGTTGTGCCTGTTCCTGAAGATCAATTGCCAGTGGTTCTGCCTGAAGACGTTGTAATGGATGGCATCACTAGCCCAATTAAAGCCGATCCTGAGTGGGCAAAAACCACAATTAACGGCCAGCCAGCACTGCGCGAAACAGATACCTTTGACACCTTTATGGAGTCTTCTTGGTATTATGCACGCTACACTTGCCCACAATATGATGAAGGCATGTTAGATCCTGCTGCGGCAAACTACTGGCTGCCAGTTGACCAATACATTGGTGGTATTGAACACGCCATCATGCACTTAATGTATTTCCGTTTCTTCCATAAACTGATGCGTGATGCAGGTTTAGTGAATTCAGATGAACCCGCTAAACGCTTGCTGTGCCAAGGTATGGTATTGGCTGATGCCTTCTACTACACCGGTAGTGATGGCCAACGTGTTTGGGTTTCACCGGCAGATGCTATCGTTGAGCGTGATGAGAAGAGCCGTATAATCAAAGCCGTTGATAACGAAGGACATGAACTGGTCTATACCGGTATGAGCAAAATGTCTAAATCTAAAAACAACGGTATCGACCCGCAATTGATGGTTGAAAAATACGGTGCTGATACCGTACGTCTGTTCATGATGTTTGCGGCACCACCTGAATTGACACTGGAATGGCAGGAATCAAGCGTTGAAGGTGCAAACCGCTTTGTTCGTCGTGTATGGCGTATTGTGCATGAGCATACCCAAAAAGGTGCAACACAACCGCTTGATATTAATGCACTAACAACTGAGCAAAAAGACTTACGTCGTGATCTGCATAAAACCATTGCTAAAGTTACTGATGACTTTGCTCGCCGTTA
Source organism: Providencia sp. PROV236 (assembly GCF_033676985.1). Lineage (NCBI taxonomy): Bacteria > Pseudomonadati > Pseudomonadota > Gammaproteobacteria > Enterobacterales > Morganellaceae > Providencia > Providencia sp. PROV236. Next base: position 3,436,088 of record NZ_CP096297.1, read on the forward strand.
TGCTTTTAACACGGCTATCGCAGCTATTATGGAGTTCATGAACAAGTTAGTTCGTGCACCACAAGAAACTGAACAAGATCGTGCATTAGTGCAAGAATCACTTGAAGCAATCACCTTGATGCTATCACCAATCATTCCACATGCTTGTTTTGAAATGTGGAAAGCATTAGGTCACACTGATGATATCGATTTTGCAAGCTGGCCGGTCGCTGATGAAAAAGCGATGATTGACGATACCAAATTAGTCGTTATCCAAGTCAATGGTAAAGTACGTGGTCGTATCACAGTACCTGCTGATGCTGTTCAAGATTATGTTCTGGATATGGCTTCAAAAGAAGGTAGTGTGTCTAAATACCTTGAAAACGTCACGATCCGTAAAGTGATTTATGTTCCGGGTAAATTACTGAACTTAGTTGTTGGCTGATAAGGAGGCCAGGTGCGCTATCTGATAACTTTATTACTGAGCCTGTCGGTGCTAGTCACCGCAGGCTGTGGTTTTCGCCTTCAAGGAACGACGCAAATTCCTGATGAACTGAAAACATTACAGCTAAGTTCTAATGCACCTTATAGCGCTCTCACTAGAGCCGTTAGGGAGCAACTCAGACTGAATAACGTCACTATACTCGAAAACGGTAAACCTGATATCCCAATCTTAAAAATTACGGGTTCGTCAGAAACGACAGAAACGGTGTCGATATACCAAGATGGTAAAGCGGCTGAGAAGCAATTGACCTTTGTGCTCAATGCACAGGTGTTAATGCCTAATGGTTCTATTTACCCACTACAAAGCCAAGTGGAACGCACCTTCTTTGATAACCCATTGGAAGCACTTGCAAAAGATGCCGAAAATGAACTGGTTAAACAAGAAATGCGTGAACAAGCGGCACGTATACTAGTGCGTAAATTACTGATTGTTCATACTGCTGAGCTTGAAAAAGCAAATGCAGCGGCAGTTGTCCCTACTGTTGAGCAATAATGACCCGTATCTATCCCGAACAGCTGACTTCTCAGTTACAAGAGTCTCTGAGAAGTCGCTACCTAATATGGGGCAATGAGCCCCTATTAATCCAAGAAAGCCAAGACGCCATTCGAAAAATAGCGCAAACCCAAGGCTTTGAAGAACACTATACTTTTTCAATCGATGCAAATACTGATTGGGATGAAATCTTTAGTCTCTGTCAGGCATTAAGTCTTTTCGCTAACCGCCAATCACTCACTTTGATTTTGCCAGAAAACGGGCCAAATGCGGCAATGGCGGAAAAACTCACACAGCTATCAGGTTTGCTACACCCAGATATTTTGTTACTGCTGCGTGGGCACAAGCTGACTAAAGCACAAGAAAACAGTGCTTGGTTTAAAGCAATCAGTTCAGACAGTGTATATATCAGTTGTCTAACACCTGATTACCAACGTCTACCACAATGGGTTGCTAAACGCGCTCGTAGCATGAACTTGACGTTAGAAACAGAAGCGAATCAGCTACTGTGTTACTGTTACGAAGGAAACTTGTTGGGTCTAGCTCAGGCTCTTGAGCGACTATCACTACTTTACCCTGATGGTAAACTAACCCATCCAAGGGTTGAGTCAGCGGTAAATGATGCTGCGCATTTTACCCCTTATCATTGGGTTGATGCGATGTTGGCGGGGAAATCTCGTCGTGCATGGCATATTTTAGAACAGCTACGACATGAAGATACTGAAACAGTTATTCTACTGCGTTCAATTCAACGCGAATTAATGCTATTGCTAACTTTAAAACGCCAATCAGCAACCACATCATTAAAATCACTGTTTGATCAACACAAAGTTTGGCAAAACCGCCGACCACTTCTGACCGAAGCATTACAGCGTCTCAGCCTACATCAATTACAGTCAGCGTTACTCCTACTAACACAAGCGGAATTACACGCTAAACAAGATTTTAGCCACTCGGTATGGCCTGATTTGCAATCTCTATCTATGTTAATATGTACCAAATCCTTACCTGAGAGTTTTATTCATGACCTTTAAGCCCAAAGGACTTCAAGCGTTATTTGGTGGGACATTTGACCCAATACATTATGGCCATCTACGCCCAGTAGAAGCGCTAGCCAAACAAGTTGGCTTAGAAAAAGTCATTCTATTACCTAACCATGTTCCACCTCACAGGCCACAGCCTGAGGCGAGCCCAGCACAACGCTTAGAGATGGTACGTTTGGCTATTCAAGATAACCCTTTATTCACAATCGATACCCGAGAACTTGAACGAAACAGCCCTTCCTACACTATCGAAACATTAACGACATTACGTAAAGAAATGGGTTCAGAGCAGCCTTTAGCCTTTATTATTGGTCAAGACTCTCTACTTTCGATTAATACATGGCATGGGTGGGAGCAACTATTGAATAACTGCCATTTGCTAGTCTGTTCACGCCCGGGTTATGCGACTAATTTCAGTGATCCACAAATGCAAACATGGCTAGCCGAACACAAAACTGACGATCCCAACCAGCTTAGCTATACCCCGAGCGGTTATATATTTCTTGGTGATACACCACTAGTCGATATTTCAGCGACTGAGATCCGTAAAAACCTTAATTCAGGGCAATTAAATTCCAATCTTATACCACCAGCGGTAATGAGCTATATTCAACAACAACAGCTTTATCACAGCTGAAACAATGCTCTGACTTTTCTGCACTCAGGATAAGGCGACAAATAATATTGCTCACTAATATAGCTATCAGGATATTGAGTGAGCAATTGTAATATCATCGAAAGTGGATTATTGATCGATAAATACCCCAGCAAGTAATCGTTAATCAACCAACCCAAACGGGTCTTTTCATCTTTTGTCGCTTTATGTTTGAAGTAACCTTGAATATGTTGGATCGCATTGACGTGTAATTTACGTGTTGGTGTTTGGCTTAAAATTGCGAGTATTTTTTCTCGGTATTGTTCATAAAACTCACGTAAATCATAATGTTGACTAATACTAGCCACCATCTTACCCGTTGCTTGATAGCCTTGAGGTGAATAGGCCATTAATAAATATTTAAGCTTACTATGGAACGTAATAATACGATGGGAAGTTAAATCGTTAGCTAATACATCAAATCGGTTTTTGGTATACAACTGAATAAAGAAACGGTCTAAATGCTCAATATCTTGCCACTCACTCGTCGTGAGAAAGGGTGTATTAACATCAAATTTTTCTATTAACTGCTCTCGCAAACTGTCTTCACAAATCACGCCATCACACTCAAAGGCTAAACCCGTTATTTCTGGCTGTAAGATGAAATTTGTATGCTGTAAGGTCACTTGAACAATATCATCCATGGGATATTTCACATCCCCCACGATAGCAATATTGAATTGTGCACGTTCCATTATTTTTTACCTTAATTTATCGCTGATTAACACCTGTTATTAATTTTCTATCACTTTGTAAAGTTTGTACAAATTTCTTGCCCTAAGCGTCAGTTATTCATATAAATCTCTCACCTTGGGGAATATACTCGTCATACTTCAAGTTGCAGCGCTTTTGGTTAAGCTATAGTGAACTTCGCTCATTTGCACTAGTCACCTACTTATGTAGGCATGCAGCGACTCGCTGCACTTCGAATTATTTAGAGTATATAAAATAATTTAGCCGATTTTTCTAAAAATCTAGGGTAAAATGACCTAACCTTAATCGGTATATTACAAATTAGTGTTTAACGACGTTACACCCGCTACGCCTCAAAATATATTTGTTTTTTATTGGCTGGGTATAATTAGAATAAAGGTGAACCTTTTGCAAGGAACTGAACTCCAACAATTTATTGTCAATCAGCTTGATGACGCAAAAGCTGAAGATATCATTTCGATAGATGTTCATGGTAAGTCAAGTATTACTGACCAAATGATCATCTGTACAGGGACATCAAGCCGCCATTTAATGTCAGTTGCGGATCGCTTGATCGAAGCTTGCCGTAAAAATGGCTTATATCCACTCGGCGTTGAAGGCCAAGGGGTTTCAGATTGGATTGTGGTCGATCTTGGTGAAGCCATTGTCCATATCATGCAGGATGAAAGCCGTCGCATGTATGAACTCGAAAAACTCTGGAGCTGAGTTTGAAATTACAACTCATCGCCGTGGGAACAAAAATGCCGGACTGGGTTCAGACCGGCTTTATGGATTACCTTCACCGCTTCCCTAAAGATATGCCGTTTGAACTGATTGAAGTTCCGGCAGGGAAGCGAGGAAAAAATGCAGATATAAAGCGCATTCTCGAAAAAGAAGGCGAGTTAATGCTGGCTGCGGTTGGCAAAGGCAATCGTATCGTCACATTGGATATACCCGGTGAGCGGTGGGATACCCCCAAGCTTGCCAACCAACTTGAAAGCTGGAAACAAGATGGTCGCAACGTCAGCCTACTGATAGGTGGCCCTGAAGGGCTAGCCCCTGCTTGTAAAGAGGCTGCCATGCAGAGTTGGTCTCTATCGCCATTGACACTGCCCCACCCTCTAGTAAGAGTGCTGGTTGCTGAAAGTCTTTATCGAGCGTGGAGTATTACGACTAACCACCCTTATCATAGGGAATAGTCAGTTTTTAATATGTACAACATGGCAGTGGGATGAAAAATCAACGCACCCCTTTTCGCGACCATACAGCTGAATCAATGTTATTTATACGCCGAGCACTTATTGCGTTTGGCGTTATCATATTGCTATCAGCGCTTCTTGTAACGAACCTTTATCACTTACAAGTTGTTCGCCATGAAGATTATCAAACCCGATCAAATGATAATCGCATTAAACTGGTGCCAATTCCTCCTAGTCGTGGAATTATTTATGATCGTAATGGGACTCAGCTGGCATTAAACAAAACCTTTTATCAGCTGGAAATCGTTCCCGAAAAAGTTGAAAACCTGCAAGACACCCTTGAGAAATTACGCGATGTCATTGGATTAACTGATGAAGACATTGCTAATTTTGAAAAAGAGCGTAAACGCTCACGCCGCTTTACTTCTATTCCCTTAAAAACCCAGCTAAATGAAGTTCAGGTTGCTCGTTTTGCAGTAAACCAATACCGCTTCCCAGGCCTTGAGGTCAAAAGCTATCAGCGCCGTTCATACCCTTATGGTTCTGCATTGACCCATGTTATTGGTTACGTCGCTAAAATTAATGATAAAGATGTTGAGCGCCTTGATAAAGAAGGAATACTCCCTAACTACGCAGCCAGTCATGATATAGGTAAGTTAGGTATCGAACGCTATTATGAAGATGTCTTACATGGTAAGACCGGTTATGAAGAGGTCGAAGTCAACAGTCGTGGTCGAGTGATCCGTCAGCTACATGAGCAGCCGCCGCAAGCAGGTCGAGATATCTATCTGACGATTGATCTTGAACTACAAACCTATATTGAAAAATTACTGACCACCAGCCGAGCTGCTGTCGTGGTAACCGATCCTCGTAATGGTGAAATTTTAGCTCTGGTTTCAAACCCAAGTTATGACTCGAATTTATTTGTTAACGGTATCTCGAATAAAGACTATCAAGCGTTATTGAATAACCCAGACCGGCCATTAATTAATCGAACCACTCAAGGTCTCTATCCGCCAGCTTCAACCGTAAAGCCTTTTATTTCAGTGGCCGCTTTAAGTGAAAAAGTGATCACGCCTGCAACAACAATCTTTGATCCCGGTTGGTGGCAACTACCCGGCTCTGAAAAACGCTACCGTGACTGGAAACGTTGGGGCCATGGCAAGTTAAATGTGCTTAAATCCATTATCGAATCCGCAGATACCTTCTTCTATCAAGTTGCCTATGATATGGGTATTGATAGGTTATCTGATTGGATGAGCAAATTCGGTTTTGGTGACTACACCGGTATTGATCTCGCTGAAGAACGTTCAGGTATTATGCCAACCCGTGAATGGAAACAAAAACGCTATAAGAAACCTTGGTACCAAGGGGATACTATCCCAGTCGGCATCGGTCAAGGCTATTGGACCGCCACACCAATTCAAATGTCAAAAGCCTTAATGACGTTAATCAATGATGGCCAAGTGAAAACACCACATTTACTGTATGGTACAAAATTAGGTAATGCTATGGTGCCTTATGAAGACAAAGGCACCAGCCAAATTGGTGATATCCATTCAGGATACTGGGAAATTGCCAAACAAGGTATGTATGGTGTCGCCAATGCACCAAACGGTACAGGGCGACGTAGTTTTATTGGTACACCTTATAAAGCCGCAGCGAAATCAGGAACAGCTCAGGTATTTAGTTATGAAACCTATAATGCAAGTAAACTTGCCGAGCATTTACGCGATCATAAATTAATGATTGCCTACGCCCCTTATGATAAACCTACCGTTGCGGTGGCCATTATTTTAGAAAATGGTGGGGTAGGGCCTGCTGTAGGTGATATTGTTAGGCAAATTTTTGATCATGTCCTGTTAGGTGACAATAGAACCCAAGTTAACAGTGTAGGGGCAAGTTCAGAGGAAGACCGATAACATTATGACAGACGATAAGAAAAAATTATCACTCTCAATGCGTCTGCACATTGATGTGCCTATGCTGCTCATTATATTAGCTTTATTGGCTTACAGTGCGTTCATTATGTGGAGTGCTAGCGGTCAAGATCCTGAAATGATGGAAAGAAAGTTAGGCCAGATCGCGACAGGTTTTATTGTCATGATCATTATGGCGCAGATCCCCCCTCGCCTGTATGAAAATCTTGCCCCTCATTTATATATTTTTTGCGTTATCTTACTGATTTTTGTTGATGTCTTTGGTCAAATTAGTAAAGGGGCACAACGCTGGCTTGATCTCGGTATTATTCGTTTTCAACCCTCTGAAATCGCTAAAATCGCCGTTCCTCTGATGGTGGCTCGTTTTATGAACCGTGACCTATGTCCTCCATCATTAAAGAACACCGCCATTGCACTGGTTTTAATTGTTGTCCCCACATTGTTAGTTGCCGCTCAGCCTGACTTAGGAACCTCCATTTTAGTGGCGACATCGGGTATTTTTGTGCTGTTTTTAGCCGGTATGAGCTGGCGATTAATTACTATTGCGGCCTCTGCCCTCGCCGCCTTTATACCTTTATTGTGGTTTTTCTTAATGCATGATTATCAGCGTACGCGAGTCATGATGTTACTCGATCCTGAAACTGATCCGCTCGGCGCGGGTTATCATATTATTCAATCTAAAATTGCTATTGGCTCTGGCGGTTTAATGGGTAAAGGCTGGCTGCATGGCACACAATCGCAACTTGAATTCCTACCTGAGCGCCATACTGACTTTATTTTTGCCGTTTTATCTGAAGAGCTGGGGCTTATTGGCGTCTTAGTATTACTTGGCCTGTACTTACTACTGATCATGCGAGGCCTGTATATTGCCGCCAGTGCACAAAATACCTTTGGCCGTGTCATGGCGGGGGGATTGATGCTGATCCTGTTTGTTTATGTATTTGTGAATATTGGGATGGTGAGTGGTATATTGCCTGTGGTTGGCGTACCGCTCCCTCTCGTCAGTTATGGCGGTTCTGCGCTCATTGTGTTAATGGCTGGATTCGGTATTATCATGTCTATCCATACACACAGAAAATTTCTTTCCAAGAGTTTATAAAAGAGGCTTAGTATGCGTTTTCAATGGATTATGCTTGGCATTACTGCCGCGTTGCTCAGTGGCTGCGTCACTGAAGAGAATATCAAGCAGCCTACTAATGTACCGGCTGTACCTGCGCAAGATGTGCTTGGAGCAGAGCCTCATTATGAGCCATTACATCCTACAGCGAACGGTGACTATCAACGTAATGGCCAGCAGTATCAAATCGTGCGTGATCCTTCACAATTCTCTCAAGTTGGCTATGCCTCTATTTTTGGTTCTGAATCCGCTGGCAATATGACGGCGATTGGAGAGCGAGTTAACCCAATCGAGTTAACTGCTGCGCACCCTACACTGCCGATCCCAAGCTATATACGCGTGACTAACATGATGAATGGTCGCATGATGGTAGTTCGTGTGAATGATCGTGGCCCCTATACTCAAGGTAAAAGCATTGCAGTTTCACGCGCCGTTGCTGACCGCTTGAATTTGATGCCAACAACCAAGATCAAAATTGACGCCATTCAAGTTGCTCAAGATGGCTCACTGTCAGGTCCGGGGACCATTGGTTCGAATTTTGTTAAACAAAGCTATGCCCTTCCAGGTCGTCCTCAATTAGGTGCAGGCCCAATGGGTACGCCAGTTATGCAAAGTGCCCCTGCCCCTGAAAATTCATTACCCGTTCAACAGCCTAGCGCACCAATGGAGCCTGTTGTACCTGAAAGTAGTTTAAAGGCTCCTGAGCCAATGCAAGCAGCACCATCAGCAGCAGTACCTGAAAGGGGCTATTTAGTTCAAGTGGGTGCAATTAGCAGTCAAAGTAATGCGAAAACGATGCTGGATAATTTAAAAAATAAATTTGGCGTTCCGGGCCGCTTACAGCCATACAATAATATTTATCGAGTCCAATTAGGGCCATTTACCGATAGGCAGCAAGCAGTTGATTTACAAGGTCGCATTCAATCTGAATTAAATCAATCTTCGATGGTTGTTGCACCGTGATAAAAACAGCAAATTTATGCTCTAAATAACCTAAGATGCAGTCCTCCTGCATCTTGAAGTATCACGAGTATAAAATATTGTAAAAAATTGGCGCATGCATTAATCAATGAATCGACTTTTGCTACACTGCGCCTTCTTGTGTTAACCGAATTCCGGATGTAACAATAAAAACATGAAAAATTTTGCCCCATCACGTGTTGTTCGCAATACCTTACTGGGTACTGCACTGCTTTTTACTATCAGTCATTTTGCACAAGCAAATGAGCCATTCCCTAACAGTCCAATCCCCGCAGTACCTGATATTGACGCTGAAGCTTATATTCTCATTGACTATAACTCAGGTAAAGTTTTGGCAGAGAAAAATGCGGATCAACGTCGTGATCCTGCGAGTTTAACAAAAATGATGACCAGCTATGTTATCGGTCAAGCCATCAAATCAGGTAAAATCGGCGCAAATGACATGGTTACGGTGAACGAAGACGCATGGGCAACAGGTAATCCTGTGTTTAAAGGTTCATCACTGATGTTCCTAAAACCGGGCGACCGAGTCAGCGTATCTCAGTTAACACGCGGTATTAACTTACAGTCAGGTAACGATGCTTGCGTTGCAATGGCTGACTATGTGGCAGGTGATCAAACCAATTTTGTTCAGCTAATGAATGGTTATGTGAGCAAACTTGGGTTACAAAATACCCATTTCCAAACTGTTCATGGGTTAGATGCTGATGGGCAATACAGTTCAGCCCGTGACATGGCATTAATTGGCCAAGCGCTGATCCGTGATGTTCCCGAAGAATATGCTATCTATAAAGAAAAAGAATTCACCTTTAATAATATTCGTCAAACTAATCGTAACGGATTATTGTGGGATAAAAGTTTATCTGTAGATGGAATTAAAACAGGTCACACAAGCGGTGCAGGATATAACCTAGTTGCCTCTGCAACTGAAGGCGATATGCGTCTGATCTCAGTGGTTATGGGTGGAAAAAGCATGAAAGGCCGTGATGCAGAAAGCAAAAAACTCCTCACTTATGGCTTCCGCTTTTATGAAACCGTCAAGCCATTACAAGCAGGGGTTGAATTCGCATCTGAACCCGTTTGGTTTGGTGATGAAAATAATGTTAAATTAGGGGTTACAGAAGATCTGTTTTTAACTATTCCCCGTGGCCGCTTAAAAGATTTAAAAGCAAGCTATGACGTGACCAATAAAGAGCTTGAAGCGCCACTGAAAAAAGGCCAAGCAATTGGTACCATTAACTTTCAACTGGATGGTAAAACCATTGAGCAGCATCCATTGGTGGTACTGAAAGATGTCGAAGAAGGTGGTTTCTTTAGCCGTTTAATCGACTATATTAAATTACTGTTCCATCGTTGGTTTGGTTAACCCTTGAATCGGATATGCACTGTCCCCATATAGTGTATATCCGAATGTTTAAAAGATGACGATATCTATTTAAACACTATTTTTGTTATTAGGAGCGCCCATGAAAACGAAATTAAATGAACTACTTGAGTTCCCATGCTCATTCACTTACAAAGTGATGGGAATTGCGGAACCAGAGCTGGTTGATGAAGTCGTTGAAGTGGTTCAACGTCATGCGCCGGGCGACTATTCTCCAGATGTGAAGCCAAGCAGCAAAGGCAATTACCACTCAGTTTCGATTACCATCAATGCAACACACATTGAACAAGTCGAAACCTTATATGAAGAACTTGGTGCATTAGAGCGCGTGAGAATGGTTCTATAATCCACTGAGTCATTAATATACAAGGCCGTACTCTTATCGAGTGCGGTTTTTTATTACCTATAATTGTCTTTCATTAAGGTGTCGCGACCATTAATCGCTCACACTAATCAGAGAGTTTCTATACGCCTAGCGATAACAATACATTCACTTGTCGCCTAGCCGCACCTTAAATAATTTCGCACAGATAATATTAAAAACACCACTCACCTAACATTTTAGCAACATAACAGAACTGGCAGTAACCCAGCTACGGCGTTATACTAGCAACACATTTTGAATGTGGATGTTAAAACATTGTCAGCACGAACTATTATTGTACGTCAATTAGGGCTAGCCCCCTATCAAACTGTTTCTGATGCAATGCATCAGTTCACCGAAAACCGTGATAAAGATACCTCGGATGAATTATGGCTGGTGGAGCACCCACGCGTATTCACACAAGGGCAAGCGGGTAAGGCAGAACATGTTCTTGCACCGGGTGATATCCCAGTGATCCAAAGTGATAGAGGTGGTCAAGTAACCTATCATGGGCCGGGTCAACAAGTGATGTATGTGATGCTCGATCTTAAACGCAATAAGCTTGGCGTGCGTGAGCTTGTTAGCGCCCTAGAGGACACCGTTGTTAAGACGCTTGCTCATTATCAGATTGAAGCATACCCACGCCCTGATGCACCGGGCGTCTATATAGAGGGCAATAAAGTGTGTTCACTCGGGTTACGGATCCGTAAAGGCTGTTCGTTTCATGGCCTTGCATTAAATATTAACATGGATCTCGAACCGTTTAATCGCATTAACCCTTGCGGCTATGCACAGTTGAAAATGACTCAGGTTCGTGATTTCATCCCTAAAGTGACGATTGAAGATGTTCAGCCTGTGCTAATTGAGCAGTTCTGTGACACACTTGGATTTCATATTGTTCAATAATGATGCTATAATTTTTTAACATTTTTCAAAAAAATTTTAATGGATTAGTAACCGCTCCGTTGCGCCAAATACAACACCCAACTAATCCGATCAACAACTGGAACCGGTATAGCTATGAGTAAACCAATTCAGATAGAACGCGGAATAAAATATCGTGACGCCGACAAAATGGCGCTGATCCCTGTTAAAAACGTCGTCACCGAACGTGAAGAAATTCTACGTAAACCTGACTGGATGAAAATTAGGTTACCAGCAGATTCAACCCGTATTCAGGGGATCAAAGCGGCTATGCGTAAAAATGGCCTGCATTCTGTTTGTGAAGAAGCCTCCTGCCCTAACCTATCCGAATGCTTTAACCATGGTACCGCGACCTTTATGATCCTCGGTGCGATCTGTACGCGCCGCTGCCCTTTCTGTGACGTTGCTCATGGTCGCCCAAATGCACCTGACGCTAACGAGCCAGTAAAATTAGCACAAACTATCAAGGATATGGCATTACGCTATGTCGTTATCACGTCTGTTGACCGTGATGACCTACGTGATGGTGGTGCTCAACATTTTGCAGATTGTATTAGTGCGATCCGTGAAAAAAATCAGACTATCAAAATTGAAACGTTGGTTCCCGATTTTAGAGGAAGAATGGATCGCGCGTTAGATATCTTAACCGCAACTCCACCTGATGTGTTTAACCATAACCTAGAAAACGTACCTCGTATTTATCGCCAAGTTCGCCCCGGAGCGAATTACGAATGGTCGCTAAAATTATTAGAAAGATTTAAAGAAGCACATCCAGATATTCCAACTAAATCGGGCTTAATGGTGGGTTTAGGTGAGACAAATGCAGAGATCATTGAAGTGATGCGTGATTTGCGCCGCCATGGGGTCACCATGCTCACATTGGGTCAATATCTACAGCCTAGCCGCCACCATCTACCGGTAAAACGTTATGTCAGTCCTGCCGAGTTTGACGAAATGAAAGAAGAAGCGCTGGCGATGGGCTTTACACATGCGGCTTGCGGTCCATTTGTTCGTTCTTCTTACCATGCTGACCTTCAAGCAAAAGGCGAAGAAGTTAAATAAGCTCCAACTAAGTTCGGCAAAGCCCCCTAAAAGGGGCTTTTTGCTATATAGTCGCGATTAAGGCTCATTAACAGAGAAGTGACTCTCTTAGCCCCCTATAAAATAAAACTCGCTCCAGATGGCTGGAGCGAGTTGAGAGGCTGTTCGTTTCTATTTGTTTAAATTACAGAGAGACAACGTTTACAGCAGATGGGCCTTTAGCACCTTCAGTGATTTCAAATTCAACTTTCTGACCTTCTGCTAGGGTTTTGAAACCTTCGCTCGCAATAGCAGAAAAGTGAACAAACACATCTTTGCTGCCATCTTCTGGAGTGATAAAACCGAAACCTTTAGACTCGTTGAACCACTTAACGTTACCTTTAACTTTAGACATCAAATTATTACCTTTAAAATAAAAATAGACACACCATCAGTGTCGAGCTCAGTACATCAGATATATAAGTTACTTGTCTACAACCTAGATCACGAAAATTGACAAAAAGCATAAAAAAATATTATTTATTGGGATAAATTGCTTATCGTACATGAATTATTCTTAATAATAGCGATTATTCCGAACAATAATACTAACATTAGATGATTATTTAGGTGATTGTTTTTCGTGTGCGAGTAGCCAGTCTTTTATGTCTAATCCACCAGTGTAGCCAACAAGTTTGCCATCATGACCTAAAACTCGATGACAAGGCACAATTAAAGAGATTGGGTTACGTGAATTTGCCATTCCCACAGCTCGACAATAGTTTACTGAACCTAATTTCAAAGCGAGATCTTTGTAGCTCCAACGTTCACCAAAAGGGATGCTGCACAAGTGTGCCCACACTTTTTTTTGGAACTCAGTACCATGAGGGTTTAATGGTACGGTGAACTCTTCGCGTTTATGATTAAAATATTCTTCTAGCTCTTTAGCACATAACTCAGAATGCTCATTCTTATGTTCTGGATGACTTTTTTGTTCAACAAAATAGATGCTCGTCACCCCCTCATCATCAGCCGTGATCTCAACCCACGGTTTTGGAAATTTCTCAGGTGAAGCCAAATATTGATGATACATAATATCCCCTTAAGAGCGTGCAATTATCTGATCGTATATACAGTTATAAACTGTATTATTTCTACTTGGCAATGATATTTTTTCTTAGTCTTGATAACAGAACCATTCACATGCTCAAAATTTAATTTCCCAACATAAATAACGACCTAGCCAATAATTAGAATAATTATCATTCAATATTTCAAAACCACTATATATTGTGTGGTTGAAAAAAATATAATCTATATATAGTCTTTAAATACTAATCATCACACTACTGATAGTATTCAGTACAGGTATAGGTACTCAATATGGCCGTTATCACAATTTACAGTAAACCCAACTGTGTTCAATGCAATGCCACCTACCAAGCCCTAGAACGCAAAAATATTCCCTACCAAGTCGTTGATCTCACCGAAGACGATGACGCATTACAATTTGTACGCCAACTCGGCTACCAGCAAGTCCCCGTTGTTGTTGCTGATCAAGAGCATTGGTCTGGCTTTCGTCCTGACATGATCAGCCGCCTTTTGGCTTAAGAGGTTACTATGCAAACGGAGTCACTGGTCTATTTTTCAAGTCGTTCTGGTAACTGTCATCGCTTTATTGAAAAAGTGGGGCTTCCAGCAACACGTTTGCCGATAGGTGAGCAACAAAATAGCATTATTGCGACTAAGCCTTTCGTTCTACTACTGCCAACTTATGGTGGTGGCGGTTCCAAAGGCGCAGTACCAAAAGAAGTGATCCGTTTTCTTAACATCGAGTCGAACCGACAACTCATACGAGGTGTTATCGCCGCAGGTAACACCAATTTTGGAGATGCTTTCGCCATTGCTGGCGATATCATCGCCCATAAATGCCAAGTTCCCTATTTATATCGTTTTGAATTACTGGGTACGGAGCGTGATGTTCAACGTGTCCGTGACGGGCTAAACGCTTTTTGGCAACAAAAACATCATTAGAGCTAGTTCAATGGAAAAGACAAAAAATACCCCGCATGTTGACTACCATGCGCTAAATGCCATGCTGAACTTATACAATAGTGCAGGCGAAATCCAATTCGAAAAAGACAAAGAAGCCGCTCATCACTACTTTCGCCAACATGTGAATCAAAACACGGTTTTCTTTCACGACTTAAAAGAAAAACTCGATTTTTTAGTTAATGAAAACTACTACGAAGCACAAGTTCTTGAGCAATATGATTTTGCATTTATCAAAAAATTATTCAAACAAGCCTATGCTCATAAATTTCGTTTTCAAACTTTTTTAGGGGCGTTCAAATATTATACAAGTTATACGCTAAAAACATTTGATGGTAAACGCTATCTAGAGCGTTATGAAGATCGCGTATGTATGGTCGCGTTAACACTTGCACTAGGTAATCAATCACTTGCTAGCCATTTGGTTGAAGAAATAATTAGTGGCCGCTTTCAGCCTGCCACCCCTACCTTCTTAAATTGCGGTAAAAAACAACGGGGTGAATTAGTTTCCTGTTTCCTGCTGCGCATTGAAGATAATATGGAATCAATTGGTCGCTCGGTAAACTCCGCATTACAGCTATCTAAACGCGGCGGCGGTGTTGCTTTCATGATGACCAATCTGCGAGAACAGGGCGCCCCCATAAAATTTATTGAGAACCAATCTTCTGGTGTTGTTCCCGTCATGAAAATGCTAGAAGATGCCTTCTCCTATGCCAATCAGCTTGGTGCGCGGCAGGGAGCGGGGGCCGTGTATTTACACGCCCATCATCCAGATATTATGCGTTTTCTTGATACAAAACGAGAAAATGCAGATGAAAAAATCCGTATCAAAACACTCTCTTTAGGCGTTGTGATCCCAGATATCACGTTCCAACTCGCCAAAGAAAACAAAGAGATGTACCTATTTTCCCCTTATGATATCGAACGTGAATATGGCGTACCCATGTCAGAAATCAGTGTGACTGAAAAATATCATGAGATGGTCAACAACAAAGCGATCAAAAAATACAAAATCAACGCAAGGGAGTTCTTCCAAACTCTCGCTGAAATTCAATTTGAATCGGGCTATCCCTACATTTTATTCGAAGATACCGCCAATCGAGCTAACCCGATTGCAGGACGTATTAACATGAGTAACTTGTGCTCAGAGATCTTACAAGTTAACCAGCCTAGCCTGTATGAAGACGACTTAAGCTACCGAGAGATAGGGAAAGATATCAGTTGTAATTTAGGCTCCATGAATATAGCGAAAACCATGGATTCGCCTGATTTTGCTCAATCTATAGCAATTGCCGTCAGAGCACTAACCGCGGTCTCTGATATGAGTCATATACGTTCAGTGCCTTCAATTGAACAAGGTAATCATCAATCCCATGCCATTGGCCTTGGGCAGATGAACTTACATGGCTATCTAGCGAGGGAAAAAATCTACTATGGTTCAGAAGAAGCGCTCGATTTTACGAATATCTACTTTTATACCGTGGCTTATCACGCACTAAGAACGTCCAACCAATTAGCAATTGAGCGTAAAGCTGCATTTAAAGGCTTTGAACATTCAGAATATGCCAATGGTCGTTATTTTGATAAATATATCAACGAAAATTGGTTGCCAAAAACCCAAACCGTTCAGGAATTATTCCGACGTTCGGGCATCGAAATACCTACTCAAGCGGATTGGCAATCACTGAAACAATCAGTGATAGAGCATGGTATTTATAATCAAAACTTGCAGGCAATTCCGCCGACAGGGTCTATTTCCTATATTAATAATTCAACCTCAAGCATTCATCCAATTGTTTCTCGTATTGAGATCCGTAAAGAGGGGAAAATTGGTCGTGTTTACTATCCTGCACCTTTTATGACCAATGATAATCTTGAATATTATCAAGATGCTTATCAAATAGGACCTGAAAAAATCATTGATACCTACGCTGTTGCTACGCAACATGTCGATCAGGGGCTATCTCTTACACTGTTCTTTAAAGATGATGCAACAACTCGTGATATCAACCGAGCACAAATTTACGCATGGCGTAAAGGTATAAAAACCCTGTATTACATTCGCCTTCGCCAAACGGCACTTGAAGGCACTGAAGTTGATGGCTGTGTTTCATGTACGCTTTAAAAGGACAATGAGTATGACAAACCAAACAATATTAACCCCCGTTAAAGCGATCAATTGGAATCGTATTGAAGATGATAAAGATCTTGAAGTATGGAACCGATTAACCACTAATTTTTGGTTACCTGAAAAGATCCCATTATCAAATGATACACCGTCGTGGAATACACTAACCAAGGCAGAACAACAGCTAACTATTCGTGTTTTTACTGGGCTGACACTGCTTGATACGATCCAAAATACTGTTGGTGCGCCTTGTTTAATGGAAGATGCCCTCACCCCTCATGAAGAGGCGGTATTATCAAATATCAGCTTTATGGAAGCTGTGCATGCACGCTCCTATAGCTCTATTTTTTCAACGCTTTGCTCGACTAGCGATGTCGATGATGCTTATCGATGGAGTGAAGAAAATCATGCGTTACAAAATAAAGCAAAAATCATTCTATCCTATTATTGTGACACCCATCCATTAAAGAAAAAAATAGCGAGTGTCTTTTTAGAATCTTTTCTTTTCTACTCAGGTTTTTATTTACCTATGTATTGGTCCAGTAGAGGGAAATTAACTAACACTGCCGATCTGATACGCTTAATTATTCGCGATGAAGCGATCCACGGTTACTATATTGGCTATAAATTTCAAAAATCATTATTAAATTATGATGAAAATACTCAGGCAGAAATTAAAGACTTTGCCTTCTCATTACTTTTTGATTTATATGAAAACGAAGTGAAATATACCCAAGAATTATATGACTCCGTAGGTTGGACCGAAGATGTCAAAAAATTCCTTCATTACAATGCTAATAAAGCATTAATGAATTTAGGTTATGAGGCATTATTCCCAGATGTGGTGACTGATGTCAGTCCTGCAATATTATCGGCACTTTCACCCGATGCAAATGAAAATCATGATTTCTTTTCCGGTTCAGGTTCTTCTTATGTCATAGGGAAAGCGGTTAGCACAGAAGATGATGACTGGGATTTTTAATCAATCAATTTAATTAACTGATTGACTATAAGCCCACTAAATGAAAACCAACCTTTTAGTGGGTTTATTAATGAATAAAAGCGACTTAACCAGCGTATCTGCTTACAAGTTTTACTGTTAAATTGATTGTTTTTAACATATTCATCAGGCAAACAAACGCTAAACTTTTTATTTTACCATTAAAATAGATAAATTTTATTTATGTTAATGGATTTTTTTGAATTTTATAGCAACTTTATCCTAAAATTTAGCTAACCGTTATAATCAGCACTCTTCTAGTTTTGTTAGTCGTGATAATTCAATATTCATTTTTGGAATAAATTCAGTTTCAACAAAACGTTAGTTCATTCAATAATATTATTTACTCATCAATATTGAAGTGGCTAAAAACACCTATCTTCAAAATAATTCATCGCTATTCACTCCATTTTTTTGATTAATAGTCCTTAACCAAGGGTTGTCAGCTCCATTTATTATGCTAGGTTATATTGCTTGTTTGTTTTTCTAATAATTTTAAATGGAGTTATTTAATTTAAATCATAATTAATTAAATTCACCGTAAACATAATAGGAATATCTACCCTGAACATTTTCAACCAATAGTCGAAGTGAGTATTCATGCCTATCAATAGGCGATATAGATAAATACTTGAATGATTTGCTAATTGAAATAACGGGTAATTATTATATGCCAATAAAATTAGAAGTTAAAAATTTATATAAAATTTTTGGGGAACACCCTGATCAAGCCTTTAAGCTTTTAGAATCAGGAATGAGTAAAGATGACATCTTTGAAAAAACAGGCCTAACTGTCGGTGTTCAAGATGCCAATCTGGCCATTGAAGAAGGCGAAATCTTTGTTGTTATGGGGCTATCAGGCTCAGGAAAATCAACGTTGGTACGCCTTCTCAATCGCCTGATAGAGCCCACCAGCGGCCAAGTGCTCATTGACGGGGAAGATATTTCGAATATCTCCGATAAGGCGCTACGCCAAGTCCGACGTACTAAAATTAGTATGGTGTTTCAATCCTTTGCGTTAATGCCACATATGAATGTGCTCGATAATACCGCCTTTGGCATGGAACTTTCTGGTATGTCCAAAGAGCAACGCCATGAAAAAGCCATGGATGCACTTCGCCAAGTCAATCTTGAAAAATGGGCTGCATCTTATCCCGATGAACTTTCAGGTGGTATGAGACAACGCATCGGCCTCGCCCGCGCATTGGCTAATGATCCTGATATTTTGTTAATGGATGAAGCATTTTCTGCTCTCGACCCCCTGATCCGCACTGAAATGCAAGATGAGCTATTATCGCTACAAGGTGAAAAGCAACGTACGATTGTCTTTATCTCACATGATCTCGATGAAGCGATGCGTATTGGTGATCGTATTGCCATCATGCAAGGTGGAGTTGTGGTACAAACTGGCACACCAGATGAAATACTTAATAACCCTGCCAATGATTACGTTAAAACCTTTTTCCGCGGTGTCGATATTAGCCAAGTCTTTAGTGCTAAAGATATCGCACGAAGAAGACCAGATGCATTACTGCATATAGCCCCAGGCTTTGGCCCTCGCTCGGCACTGAAAGTGCTGAATGATGAGGATCGTAGTCATGGTTACTTAATTTCTCGAGGACACACTTTTGCGGGGGTGGTATCTGTCGAATCCCTCGAAAAAGCCTTGCGTGATAAACAAGGTATTGAAGCTGCCGTTATATCTACTTTAGAGCCAATTCAAGGGGATACGCCACTTAACGAAGTTATTTCGACTATTGCACAAGCCCCCTGCGCGGTTCCTGTCATCAATGAAAAAAATCGCTATCTTGGCGTGATATCCAAAGGAATGTTGTTACAGGCACTGGATAAGGAGACACCAAATGAGCAATAACACAAGCGAACATAAGACTGAACAACAAGATCCGTGGGCAGATACTCAAACCGATGATGCACCACAACAAAACACCCCTGATACCGCAAGCGATCCTTGGGGTAGTGCGACGGATACCACAACACCGAGTGATGCCGGAAGTAGTGATTGGTTGAATGCCACGCCAACCGAAACAGTGACGCCTGAACATTTTAATATTATGGATCCCTTCCAGCACACGTTGATCCCGCTTGATTCATGGGTTACCCATGCAATTGATTGGATCGTACTGCATTTTCGCCCTATTTTTCAGGGGATCCGCGTACCTATTGATTTTATCCTTAGTGGATTTGAACAGTTTTTAACCTCTCTTCCATCACCTGTTGCTATTATTTTATTTGCATTAATTGCGTGGCAACTCGCTGGTCGAGTGATGGGCGTAGCAACTTTTGTTTCGATGATCATCATCGGTGCAATTGGCGCTTGGTCTGAGGCTATGGTGACACTCGCATTAGTACTGACAGCTCTACTATTCTGTTTGATAATAGGATTACCACTGGGAATATGGCTTGCACGCAGTGACAAAGCTGCTAGCGTCGTTAGGCCACTACTCGATGCCATGCAAACAACGCCTGCGTTTGTTTACTTAGTACCTATTGTAATGCTATTTGGGATTGGTAACGTGCCAGGGGTTGTCGTCACCATCATTTTTGCCTTACCGCCTATTATTCGATTAACCATTTTAGGTATTAAACAAGTCCCTGCTGATTTGATTGAGGCGGCTGAGTCATTCGGAGCTAGCCCGCGTCAATTGCTGTTCAAAGTGCAGCTACCATTAGCCATGCCAACCATTATGGCCGGCGTCAACCAGACCTTGATGCTAGCGCTTTCAATGGTGGTGATAGCATCCATGATCGCTGTTGGTGGTCTAGGACAAATGGTACTACGAGGTATAGGTCGCCTTGATATGGGATTAGCCTCTGTGGGTGGTGTCGGTATCGTGGTACTCGCCATTGTCCTTGACCGACTAACTCAATCTCTTGGGAAAAATACGCGCAGCAAAGTCGCTACGCGTTGGTATCAACAAGGCCCGATTGGCCTGATCACTCGCCCATTCTCTAAAAAATAAATTCATCCGATAGAGCCATTTATTGGCTCTTCGCTTGCCAAGGCAAGCCAAATGCGACAAATAGAGGTATCAATAATGAAAAAACCAATACTATTGGCAACTGCCCTGACAGCCTTACTTGCCGTTCCACTCGCTAATGCCGAAGATCTGCCAGGCAAAGGAGTCAAAGTCACTCCGGTACAAAGTACGATTAGCGAAGAAACCTTTCAAACCTTACTCGTCGCAAAAGCGCTTGAGAAACTAGGTTATGAAGTCGAACCCATCAAAGAAGTTGATTACAACGTCGCCTATGCATCAATTGCCAATGGCGATGCAACTTACTTAGCGGTTAGTTGGGTACCACTGCATGATGCACAATATAACGCAGCTGGGGGTGACAACGCTTTTTATCGCCAAGGTAATTATGTCGTCAATGCGGCTCAAGGTTATCTGATTGATAAAAAAACCGCAGACAAATATAACATTACCAATGTTGAACAATTAAAAGATCCCAAAATCGCCAAATTGTTTGATACCAACGGTAATGGTAAGGCTGACCTCACTGGTTGTAACCCTGGTTGGGGATGCGAAGCCGCAATCAACAATCATCTCAAAGCTTATGATTTAGAAAAAACGGTTGAGCATAATCAAGGAAACTATGCGGCAATGATGGCGGATACCATCACGCGCTATAAAGAAGGTAAACCAATACTTTATTATACGTGGACACCATATTGGATCAGTGATGTGCTAAAACCAGGTCGTGATGTTGTTTGGCTAGAAGTACCTTTCTCTTCAATGCCTAATGGTGAAAAAACCGATACAGCGTTACCTAATGGCAAAAACTATGGTTTCCCACCGAATACCATGCATATTGCAGCCAACAAAAAATGGGCAGCGGATAACCCTGCCGCAGCAAAATTGTTTGAAATCATGAAATTGCCAATTGCAGATATCAATGCTCAGAACTTGAGAATGCATAATGGTGAAGCATCACAAGCTGATATTCGCCGTCATACTGATGCATGGATCAAGGCGCATCAATCTACTTTTGATGGCTGGGTTGATGAAGCACGCAAAGCTGCTGAAAAATAAATTTATTTTCTTTATACCTAAAGCCACCCTAACCCGGTGGCTTTATTCATTAATTTCGATATTCATTATCAATAAAATCCCCCATCTTAATGATAAAAAAAGCCTATAATGACTGCCTAATCAATAATGAGTAGATAACACATGAATAAGGCACCACAAGCAGAATTAACGACAGGTCTAGTCGTTTTGATGGCTGTCGCAACAGGTTTAGTTGTTGCCAGTAACTACTATGCGCAACCCCTCCTTGAAACTATCGCCTCTCAATTTAATTTAACCACGAATATGGCAGGGTTTATTGTCACCTCAGCACAATTAGGTTATGCAGCGGGATTACTTTTTTTAGTCCCCCTTGGCGATATTTTTGAACGTAAGCGTCTTATTTTAACCATGACATCACTGTCTGCGATCGGTTTACTTATCACCGCATTATCAAACAATGTATGGCAAATTTTATTAGGCACAGCACTGACAGGATTATTCTCTGTTGTCGCACAAGTGCTGATCCCAATGGCAGCCACTTTAGCCAAACCTAATCAAAGAGGAAAAGCTGTTGGTATCATTATGAGCGGGCTATTACTGGGGATTTTACTCGCTAGAACCGTCTCGGGCGCTGTTGCAATGGTAGGCGGATGGCGAGCCATCTATTGGGTTGCTTTTGGATTATTGTTCTTATTGATTATCGTGCTTGCCCTGAAGCTACCACGTTATCATCAAAAAACTAACCTCAATTATTTCCAACTTTTATTTTCAATTGTACGTTTGTTTTGCGGGACACCAGTACTTGCAGTTCGAGCATTACTTGGCGCGCTGGTTTTTGCCAACTTCGCCCTACTTTGGACTGCAATGGCATTCCTGCTTGCTACCCCACCTTTTAGTTATTCTGAAGGCACGATTGGCTTGTTTGGATTAGTGGGAGCGGCGGGTGCACTAATGGCATCTCAAGCAGGTCACTTGGTTGATAAGGGTAAAGGTAAGCGAGTCACCACCATTGGTTTAATTTTATTATTACTTTCATGGGCACCAATCGGCTTTGCAAAAGAGTCACTGATTGCCTTCATTATTGGTGTATTAATACTTGATCTTGCTGTGCAAGCGGTACACGTTACTAACCAAAGCACCTTATATCGTATTTTACCTGAAGCCCGTAATCGCATAACCGCAGGTTATATGACCAGCTATTTTATAGGCGGAGCACTAGGCTCATTACTTTCGGGCTATGCTTACGAAAAAGCAGGATGGGAAGGTGTCGCTGCTTCTGGTGCCATTTTGTCTGTAGTTAGTCTGATTATTTGGGCAATTGGCATCCGCTTTGACCCCACCATATACTCATCAGATGAATAACAAATCTATTATTGAGAGTGGCTATTATTAGCCACCTTCAATTATTTAATATAAAAATCATCAGATAACGTAATATATTTCAACTTAGCCGCCCCCTAAAATGTCTAATTCCCCCTCATCCTCTGAGCATCAAATCACAATTTTTTCAAGATGGTTTAATTTTGTAATAGTTGCATAGGCAAAAGTCATCAAATGACACAGTTAAACAAACGATATGCCTTAACATAAAGTTACAATATCATTTACATGAGTTACTATTATAAGGTTACATAGTAAGCAGCGATTTAGCGCTGATGAGATTATACTTACTGAATAGATGAAAGCGTTACAAATACCCAAAAAGTGCAACTACTTAAGTAGTTATACATTCTAATTACATGATTTTATTTTGTTTTACTCCATAATTATCCATTAGCAAAATAAATCAACGCTATGATTTTATTGAAATAAAACAAATTAAAAAGCAAAAACACCTAATTACGCTATACTAACCTAAGTAAATTACATTCATAAAATTTATGAATTATGTATCATTATCAAAATAAATTTGATGGTATCAATTAACTACAATTGCTAATTTTGTCTTTTGATATACCATTTAGATGGTTGATGACAGTTGTAATCTTACCAACTGAAACTAATAAGGTATCCAAATAATGGAAAGTTCATTTACTCCGACAGAAGAGCTACTAAATGCTCGTGTCGCACAGCAAGATTCACATAATAACCCAATACCCTATCAGGAGATCCTTCTGACTCGCCTATGTATGCACGTTCATGGCAAGTTACTTGAGTCTCGTAACAATATGCTCAAGGCCCAAGGAATTAACGAAACCCTCTTTATGGCATTGATGATCCTTGATACAAAAGATAGCCGTAGTATTCAACCTTCTGAGCTGAGCGCTGCTTTGGGTTCCTCACGCACAAATGCGACTCGCATCGCCGATGAACTTGAAAAAAATGGTTGGATTGAACGCAAAGAAAGCCATAACGATCGCCGTTGCTTACATCTCCACCTTACAGAAAAAGGCTCGCAGTTTTTAGGTGGGCTCTTACCACCTCAACATGCGGCTTTAAAAGATATCTGGTCTGTACTTGATATTGACGAACAGCAACAGCTAAATAAATTGATGCGTAAGTTACTTATAAAGCTGGATACAGTAAGAGATTATACTAAGTCATAATAACCTCTATATTAGTGTGGATAATGTATTTGAGTCATTTATAATCCGAAAGGCGAAAAAAGACTTTTCTGTCTAAAAGATTTCGTTATCCTTTCTACCTTGTGCTTACGATATTCCAACAAGCAAACCTATCAATTGTCGTCCCAGTTTCCAGTGGTTAGCGTTAACTACTGGGAACATTCGTGATTAAAAATGCCCATAAGCGGAGAAACACTAGTATGAGTGCCCACGAGGAAATGCAAACCACACAACAGCCTCAGCGCAATAAAAAGAAACAACGTAGAAGCGCCCTAGCACTTCTCACACTATTATTTGTCGCTATTGGCATTGGCTGGGCAGCTTATTGGTTCTTTGTTCTGCGTCATTACGAATCAACAGATAATGCTTATGTCGCAGGTAATCAGGTACAAATACAGTCACAAATCGCCGGTAGTGTGATGACCGTCAATGTAGATAATACTGATTTTGTAAAAAGTGGTACCATTCTCGTTGAATTAGACCCTAGAGATGCTCAACTCGCCTTAGAAAAAGCTAAAACGACTTTAGCTAACAGCGTACGCCAATCCCACCAGCAGATCGTTAATAGCCGTCAATACCAAGCTAATATTAATATGAAACGCTCTGAACTGGTGAGATTACAAAATGACTTAAAACGCCGAGAAGTCCTTGGTAGCAGCAATTTAATTGGTAAAGAAGAGCTACAACACGCACGCGAAGCCGTTGTCAGTGCAAAAGCAGCTTTAGATGTCGCTATTGAGCAATTAAATGCAAACAATGCTATTGTGCTGGATACGCCATTATCTAAACAACCTGCCGTTGAACAAGCTGCAACAGAAGTTAGAAATGCATGGCTCGCACTACAACGAACAAAAATAGTCAGTCCTGTCGATGGTTATGTTTCACGGCGTAGCGTTCAAGTCGGCTCACAAATCACCACAGCAACCCCCCTTATGGCTATCGTTCCTTCGCAAGGTATGTGGATTGATGCAAATTTCAAAGAAACTCAACTTGCCGATATGCGTATAGGCCAACCAGCCAAAGTAACAACCGATTTTTATGGTAAAGACATTGTGTTTAATGGCACGGTCGTAGGTTTGGATATGGGAACGGGAAGTGCGTTCTCTTTACTTCCAGCACAAAATGCAACAGGTAACTGGATCAAAGTGGTACAACGTCTACCGGTTCGTGTCGCGTTAGAGCCTACTCAGTTAGAACAGTATCCATTACGCTTAGGTTTATCCACTGAAGTCACTGTAGATACCCTCAATAAAGATGGCAAAGTACTCGCAAAAGGTATGCGTGAAGCTCCCGCTTATCACACATCTGCACTCGCTATTGATATGTCTCCTGCGGACAAAATAGTTACTGAGATTATTAATAGTAACTCTGGAAACAATTAATCTGAGGTGAACGTGACTAAAGCACCTTTAACAGGTTCTAAACTTGCATGGATGACTATCGCGCTTTCGCTCGCCACATTTATGCAAGTCTTAGATTCAACCATTGCGAACGTTGCTATACCAACTATCGCAGGGAATCTAGGCTCTTCAATTACTCAGGGAACTTGGGTGATCACTTCCTTTGGTGTGGCAAATGCCATTTCAATTCCAGTGACGGGTTGGCTTGCACGCCGCATCGGTGAAGTTAGGCTATTTTTATGGTCTACAGGACTGTTTGCCCTAACCTCATGGCTATGTGGTATTTCAAACAGCTTAGAAATGCTGATCCTGTTCCGTGTTCTGCAAGGTTTGGTGGCTGGGCCTCTGATCCCATTGTCTCAAAGTTTGTTGCTAAACAACTATCCACCACAAAAACGCAATATGGCGTTAGCCCTGTGGTCAATGACCATTGTTGTTGCACCTATTTGTGGTCCAATTCTTGGCGGCTATATCAGTGATAACTACCATTGGGGCTGGATATTCTTTATCAACGTACCTTTTAGTATTGCCATCATTTTTGCCATTATGCAGACACTCAAAGGCCGTGAAACCAAAATCTCGATTAACCCTATTGATACCGTTGGCCTAGTGTTACTCGTGGTCGGTATTGGGGCTTTGCAGATTATGTTAGATCAGGGCAAAGAACTCGATTGGTTTAATTCTACCGAGATCATTGTACTTACGGTAATAGCGGTTGTCGCCATAGCCTTCTTAGTGGTCTGGGAGCTAACCGATGATCATCCCGTCATTGATCTATCACTTTTTAAGGAACGTAACTTTACTATCGGCTGCCTTGCATTAAGCCTCGCTTACATGCTCTATTTTGGCACCATCGTTCTGATCCCCCAGCTATTACAATCTGTCTATGGTTACACCGCGACATGGGCCGGACTCGCCTCTGCCCCCGTTGGTTTGCTTCCTTTGCTGATTACTCCAATAATCGGTCGATTTGGTAACCGTATCGACATGCGTTACCTCGTGACATTCAGCTTTATTATTTATGCTCTCTGCTATTATTGGCGCGCCTATACTTTTGAGCCAGGTATGAGCTTTGCCGCAGCGGCTTGGCCTCAGTTCGTACAAGGATTGGCGATCGCATGCTTCTTTATGCCGTTAACCACCATTACTTTGTCGGGACTTCCTCCAGAAAAAATGGCTTCTGCTTCCAGCTTATCTAATTTTACGCGAACGCTCGCTGGGGCTATTGGTACATCGATTACCACCACCGTGTGGACGCAACGAGAAGCCATGCATCATGAAGTGTTGACTGAATTCATCAACCCTTACAATGTCAATTCACAACACATGTACAGCGACCTTGCACAAATGGGGATGAATGATATTCAAAGTGCAGCCTTCCTTGCTAAGAGCATTACCGATCAAGGATTAATTATTTCAGCTAATGAAATTTTTTGGTTGTCGGCGGGGATCTTTATCTTACTAATGGTCATTATTTGGTTTGCCAAACCGCCATTTGGAGCGGGAGCCAAAAGTGATGGCGGCGGCGCGCACTAACGCCTAATAACAAAAACGGCACATTAAACAGTAGGTTTTCTACTTTTAATGTGCCGTTACGATCCATTACTCTACATCATATTGAAACGATGAACGGAGTATTATACCTTATTTATTTGGCTTTATTCTGTTGCCACCATTGCGCTAACATAATACCTGTAGCGACAGAAACATTGAGACTCTCAACCTTACCTGTCCCACCAATATATAAGCTCATATCCCCCTCGTCCCACACGCTATCACTCAACCCATCGCGCTCTTGACCTAACACCAGTACCATTTTTTCAGGTAATTGAGCTTTAGCAATGTCTTGACTGCCTTTATGACTTGATGTGGTAACAATAGTATAGCCCGCTTGGCGGAAGTGATTTAATGTTGCGCTTAGCCCATCTGCATCAATAGCTTTGATATGCTCAGCACCACCTTCAGCTGTACGAATGGCTGCACCAGACTCCAGCATACCTGCATCTTGTAAAATCACACCTTGGATCCCAAAATGAGCGCAGCTACGCATGATGCCACCTAAATTATGTGGGTTACCCACATCTTCTAGTGCCAAGACACAATCTTTTGCAGGAGCTTGTTCCAAATAAGTTTCAACGCTCATGCCACCGCGTTTTTTAATCAAGAAACAAACACCACCATGATGTTCGGTTCCCGATGCCTTCGTCAGTTCTTCATCATCAACAACATGATAAGCTTTACGATTTGCAGCCATCCATTTTAATGCATCACGAAAACGTGGAGTGACTGATTGCAGAAACCACGCTCGCACAATAGCATCAGGACGATTTTTAAACATGGCCTGACACGCATTTTCACCATAAATACGCGTTTCTTCTAAACGTTGCTTACGCAATTGCTCAGGGTCAATTTGGCTTTTACCTGAAATACCGCCATGATCATTAACCAACTCATCAGTATTTGGCTTTGAAACCGTACGCCAAGCAGAACGCTCACGTGGTGGCTGGCTTCTTCTATCATCGGGGCGACCTGAACGCTCATTGCGGCGGCCACCATCACGTTTATCGTTACCGCGTCGATTATCTTGCTGACGTTTGCCTTTATGTTGCCCGTCATTTTGATCTTCACTACGGACATACATCACTTTTACTTTACCGTTCTTACCACTAAAATCATTTGAGTCGTTCATTGTTATCCCCTACAAAGCTATGGCGCGAAGATTACATGATGTTGCCGAGCTACGCCACTGATTCACGCATTATTGCACCGAAAAGATCCTGAATATACCTCTATCACCATTCATTGGATTTACGTACAATACGCGCTCTATTTTCATCAACACCAAAACTTGTGCCAATCATGACCCCTAACGCCGTTTATGCTCTACGCCAACAACGCCTACTACTATCAACTAAACCTTTTAAAGCAAGAGGTTGTCGAGTTAAGCGCTGCCAGTACTGTTTATTGCCTACACCACAGTGCCTTTGCCAGCATATAGTCTCTACCGAAGCGAAAAGCCAATTTTGCTTGATCATGTTCGATGGTGAAGTCTTTAAACCAAGTAATACTGGTAAATTGATTGCAGATGTCATGCCAGACACTTTAGCTTTTCAATGGTCGAGAACTGAACCCGATTCGCGATTACTTGCAGTTTTACAAGATCCAACTCGACAGCCTTATCTCATTTTTCCCGAAAGTTACGCCCAATCTGGACGGAAAGTGGTTAATCAACCGACTATCTCTGACAAACCCCCATTATTTATTCTATTAGATGGTACATGGCCAGAGGCACGTAAAATGTTTCGTAAAAGCCCTTATCTCGATAATATCCCTGTACTTTCTATTAACACCAAAGCAAGAACAGATTACTTACTGCGCACTCCATCAAAGGAAGAACAACACTGTACTGCCGAAGTGGCCGCAACCCTCTTAGAACTTGCCGGCGATACATTGGCCTCTCAACAACTCTTTAGTCATTTCAATCTATTTAGAGACAAGTATCTAGAAGGTAAACCGCACCACCCGTTGGCTCAAATGCGACAAGCTGAAAAACAGTTAACTCATTGTGAGTAGCGTATCAATGCGATTTTCCATAACTATCGTGATAAATATGCAATTTTAAGATAATCAAACAATAGAAAACGTGAACATCATTAGATAATTCCACTGATAAACTGGCACAACTAGAGAGATACGGCATAGTATACTCGTCATACTTCAAGATGCAGCGGTGTTGACTGTGCTCAGCTAGCCGAGTCACATAACCTATATATGCTCTTCATCCACCTGTATCTGAAATAAATTAGAGGATATATCTCACAATATTGATAGGGCGGTATGTTCGCTCACCAAAGCAAAAGGTGATCTACCATGGGTTTAGTGAGTCAGTTAGAGTCTTTATTTAGACCAAAATCAATTGCGGTCATTGGTGCATCAGAAGATCCAAATCGAGCAGGCTCGGTAATGATGAAAAATTTGTTAACCAGTGGCTTCAAAGGACCAATACTCCCCGTTAACCCAAACCGTAGCTCTATTCTTGGGGTACTCGCTTATCCAAGTATTGATAAATTACCGTTAAAACCTGACTTGGCTGTAATTTGTACCCACCATGCCAAAAACCCAGAATGCTTAAGGCAACTAGGCGAATATGGCTGTAAAGTGGTGATTATTTTATCATCGCCCTCAATTCAATTTGCTGAACTCAAAAAAATTGCTCATCAATATCAAATTAGGCTGTTAGGCCCAAATAGCCTAGGTATCTTAGCGCCATGGCAAGGCTTAAATGCGAGCTTCTCACCAATCCCTATCTTAAAAGGTAAATTGGCTTTTATTTCTCAATCAGCGGCAGTGTCTAATACCGTTTTAGATTGGGCTCGCCATCGTGAAATCGGTTTTTCCTACTTTATTGCACTTGGTGATCGTATCGATATTGATATCGACGATCTTTTGGATTACCTCGCGCGCGATAGTAAAACGAGTGCTATTTTGCTCTATCTTGAAAGCATTAGTGATGCACGGCGCTTCCTTTCTGCTTCACGCAGCGCATCGCGCAATAAACCTATATTAGTGGTTAAAAGTGGTCGAACCCGTAAAGCACAACAGTTACTTGGCGAAAAACCAAGCTTAGATGCTGCCTATGATGCTGCCATTCAGCGAGCCGGCCTTCTGCGAGTTCAAGATACTCATGAAATGTTTTCAGCTGTTGAAACATTGAGCCACATGACCCCCTTAAGAGGTGAACGCTTATCAATCATCAGTAATGGTGCCGCACCCGCTGCGATGGCACTCGATGAATTATTACAACGCAATGGTAAGCTAGCGACTTTAGGCCAAGAAACACAAACCGAACTTAGCGCCCTTCTGCCCCTCGATCTATCAACGCAAAATCCTATTGATTTAGGCGATGATGCAACACTTGATCGCTACATTAGCGTATTGAATAAAATGCTAGATAGCCATGATCATGATGCGCTATTACTCATTTATACGCCAAGTGCCATCACTGAAAGTAAAGGCATGGCTGAAAAAATCATTAAAACCATTAAGCAGCACCCAAGAGGGAAATGGCTAACAATACTCACTAACTGGTGTGGCGAATACTCATCACAAACCTCACGCCGTTTATTTAGTGAAGCAGGTATTCCAACTTACCGTACACCAGAAGGTGCTATAACTGCTTATATGCATATGGTTGAGTATCGTAGGAACCAAAAACAGTTAAAAGAAACCCCCGCTCTGCCTATCGGTATTACAGCGAATACTCAACAAGCACATGATTACATTCAACAAGCATTGCAAAATAACAATTTGCATTTAGATACCCATGAAGTTCAACCAATTTTGCAAGCTTATGGGCTGAACAGTTTACCAACTTGGATCGCCCATTCTAGCGATGAAGCGATTGAGATAGCAGAAAAAATCGGTTATCCCGTCGCATTGAAGTTACGTTCTCCTGATATCGTGCATAAATCAGAAGTACAAGGGGTTATGCTCTATTTACGTAATGCTAAAGAGGTTGGTGAAGCCGCTAAGGCGATTATTGACCGTGTATCAACGAATTTCCCTCAGGCAAGGGTCGAGGGCTTACTGGTTCAAAGTATGGCTAACCGAGCTGGTGCTCAAGAACTGCGCATTGCCGTTGAACTGGATCCTATATTTGGACCGTTAATTATGCTTGGTGAAGGCGGTATCGAATGGCAACAAGAAAGCCAAGCCGCTGTTGCTTTACCACCATTAAATTTAGCCTTAGCTCGCTATTTAGTTATTCAAGCTATTAAAGGCTATAAAATAAAATCACGCAGTGCGCTAGCGCCTTTAAATATCCCAGGACTCGCAAGCTTATTAGTGAGAGTTTCCAATTTAATTATTGATTGCCCAAATATTTCTCGGCTTGATATCCATCCGCTACTCGCTTCAGGTGACGAATTTACTCTACTTGATGTCTCAATGTCATTGTCACCAAACCAAGAGGATCCAAAATCAAGACTCGCGATCCGCCCCTATCCAAGTGAATTAGAAGAAACGATCAGTTTAAAAGATGACTTAACTTGCCTACTACGCCCTATCTTGCCTGAAGACGAACCTCTCCTAAAATCATTTATCGAACGGGTCACAAAAGAAGATCTTTATTATCGCTATTTTAGTGAAATCAGTGAGTTTACACATGATGATCTCGCAAATATGACGCAGATTGACTATGACCGTGAAATGGCCTTTGTCGCCGTTAAGAATCAAGACTCTGAGCCTGAAATTATCGGTGTCACTCGTGCAATGGCAGATCCTGATAATCAAGAGGCAGAATTTGCGGTTCTTGTTCGCTCAGATATGAAAGGACTTACACTTGGTTACCAATTAATGAACAAGCTACTAAACTATACTCGCTCACACGGGATCAAAAAGCTGAGCGCGATTACAATGCCAGAAAACCGTAATATGATCAGCCTAGCCAAAAAATTAGGATTCGAAATTGATGTGCAGTTTGAAGATGGTGTCGTAAACTTAACCTTACACTTATGAGCAATCAGTGTAATAACCTTGTACAACAATTAAACAGAAATTTAATTTATTCTAAATGGTTTGGCTAAATATGCTATCATCGACGGATCATTCGCTCACTTATACTCTAAATAATTCGAGGTGCAGCTAGGCGAAAAATGAATGAGACGCTAGGAACACAGAAAATGATGTGACTGGCGCGAATGAGCGAAGCTCAACAAACGCTGCAACTTGAAGCATGATGAGTATATATACTTAAAGCGAGTTGCGATTAGACCTAACAAGAGAAATTCACACTGTGATGTTGTCAAAATTAAAACAAGCAAAACATCAACAATACTTGGCAAATTTGCCTAAGCTGACACAATCGATTGCTGATGTTAAAACGCTATATAAGACAGAAGATTTTCGTGATGCTTTGCTTAAGCAAATATCCGTTGCTCAGCATTACATCTACATCACTGCGTTATATTTAGAGCAAGATGATGCAGGTAAAGACATACTTCATGCCCTCTATGCGGCGAAGCAAGCAAATCCATCATTAGAGATAAAAATACTGGTTGATTGGCACCGTGCACAACGTGGCAGAATCGGTGCTGCTGCGAATTCTACCAATGCAGATTGGTACTACGACGTAGCACAACAGTACCCTGAAATCGATATCCCTGTTTATGGTATTCCAGTCAATACACGAGAAGCGCTAGGGGTATTGCACCTCAAAGGTTTTCTTTTTGATAATACTTTATTATACAGTGGAGCAAGTATTAATGATGTGTACTTGCAGCGCCATGAAAAGTACCGTTACGATAGATATCAACTGATTAAAAATGAGCAGCTAACTGCGTCAATGAAAGCTTTTATTGATGATACGTTATTAAAAGCAGACGCAGTACAGTTACTCAACATTGCTAATCGACCTAAAACGGCTGAATTCAAGAATATCATTAAACAATTTCGTCTCACACTTAGGGGCGGCTCATATCACTTTGTCGGTAATGCATCAAATCATGAATTAGCAGTCACACCTTTGGTGGGTTTAGGTAAAAAGAATGACTTAAACCGAACTATTACCCATTTGATGGGATCGACACAAAGTAAGCTCACAATTTGCACCCCTTATTTTAACCTTCCTGCGGTATTAGTAAGGGTGATTAGTCGATTACTGCGTGAAGGTAAAAAGATCGAAATTATTATTGGCGATAAAACAGCCAACGATTTCTATATTCCACCTGAAGAGCCATTTAAAATTATTGGCGCCTTACCTTATCTGTATGAAATCAATTTACGCAGATTTGTTAGTCGCCTACAAAAATTTATTGATAGTCAACAGCTCACCATTCGCTTGTGGAAAGATGGTGATAATACCTATCACCTAAAGGGTATGTGGGTAGATAACCAATGGCAGCTTATTACTGGTAATAATTTAAATCCACGCGCTTGGGGGCTAGACCTCGAAAATGCGGTATTGATCCACGATCCTAATCAGGAAATGCAGGAACAACGCCAACATGAGCTCGAATGTATTCGTACTCATACTAAAGTGGTTAATCATTATCGTGAGCTAGATAGCATTCAAACCTATCCTGTCAAAGTGAAAAAACTGATCCGCCGACTAAGACGAATCAGAGTTGATCGGTTAATCAGCCGTATCTTATAGAGCATTTATAAAGCACCACTTATGTGGTGTTTTTTTTATCTATCTTTATTCAACAAAATACATATGAAACTACCCAAAAAGCTATTCACATATTCATTCATTGGATTAGCACTCATAACAACTGGCTGTACAGGCTTCCATTGGTCAAACGATAATTGGACAGGCCAAGACAAAGCACAACATTTTGCATTTTCAGCTGCAATGGCTATGGCTGGTAATGCCTATGCAGATAGACAAAATTGGCAACACCGAGAAGCTGCGCAGTTTGGTATTTTATTGTCAGTTTCTTTAGGTGCAGCCAAAGAGCTATATGATAGTAGACCAGAAGGTACTGGATGGAGTTGGCATGACTTTGCTTATGATGTTGCCGGTGCCGTCGCGGGTTATAGCCTGTATAACACAATGAAATAGTTATCTCTTTATAGCTTTATCGCACTTTATCTCACCAAATCACTTCTCGCCAAAGAGCTAAAATATTTCTTTCCAAACGCAAAAAAGCCACCCAATGGGTGGCTTCTTCACTAATTTAATGTCTGGCAGTTCCCTACTCTCACATGGGGAGACCCCACACTACCATCGGCGCTACGGCGTTTCACTGCTGAGTTCGGCATGGGGTCAGGTGGGACCACCGCGCTATTGCCGCCAGACAAATTCTGTTTCGTTCCCGTTTGCAATTATCTCAACGCAAACCAGAACTTCAATCTCAAACAAGCTGCGTGTCCTTCACCTTTCGGCTTCTCACTGCCCAAAAACAACTCAATCTCTCTAAAACACCTTCGGTGTTGTCAGGTTAAGCCTCACGGTTCATTAGTACTGGTTAGCTCAACGTATCGCTACGCTTACACACCCAGCCTATCAACGTCTTAGTCTTAAACGTTCCTTTAGGACCCTTAAAGAGTCAGGGAAGACTCATCTCAAGGCAAGTTTCCCGCTTAGATGCTTTCAGCGGTTATCTCTTCCGCACTTAGCTACCGGGCAATGCCATTGGCATGACAACCCGAACACCAGTGGTGCGTCCACTCCGGTCCTCTCGTACTAGGAGCAGCCCCTTTCAATCTTCCAACGCCCACGGCAGATAGGGACCGAACTGTCTCACGACGTTCTAAACCCAGCTCGCGTACCACTTTAAATGGCGAACAGCCATACCCTTGGGACCTACTTCAGCCCCAGGATGTGATGAGCCGACATCGAGGTGCCAAACACCGCCGTCGATATGAACTCTTGGGCGGTATCAGCCTGTTATCCCCGGAGTACCTTTTATCCGTTGAGCGATGGCCCTTCCATTCAGAACCACCGGATCACTAAGACCTACTTTCGTACCTGCTCGAGCCGTCACTCTCGCAGTCAAGCTGGCTTATGCCTTTGCACTAACCGCATGATGTCCGACCATGCTTAGCCAACCTTCGTGCTCCTCCGTTACTCTTTGGGAGGAGACCGCCCCAGTCAAACTACCCACCAGACACTGTCCGCACCCCGGATTACGGGGCAACGTTAGAACATCAAACATTAAAGGGTGGTATTTCAAGGTTGGCTCCATGCAGACTGGCGTCCACACTTCAAAGCCTCCCACCTATCCTACACATCAAGGCTCAATGTTCAGTGTCAAGCTATAGTAAAGGTTCACGGGGTCTTTCCGTCTTGCCGCGGGTACACTGCATCTTCACAGCGAGTTCAATTTCACTGAGTCTCGGGTGGAGACAGCCTGGCCATCATTACGCCATTCGTGCAGGTCGGAACTTACCCGACAAGGAATTTCGCTACCTTAGGACCGTTATAGTTACGGCCGCCGTTTACTGGGGCTTCGATCAAGAGCTTCTCCTTACGGATAACCCCATCAATTAACCTTCCAGCACCGGGCAGGCGTCACACCGTATACGTCCACTTTCGTGTTTGCACAGTGCTGTGTTTTTAATAAACAGTTGCAGCCAGCTGGTATCTGCGACTGGCTTCAGCTCCATGGGTAAACCACTTCACCTAGCGCCAGCGTGCCTTCTCCCGAAGTTACGGCACCATTTTGCCTAGTTCCTTCACCCGAGTTCTCTCAAGCGCCTGAGTATTCTCTACCTGACCACCTGTGTCGGTTTGGGGTACGATTAATGATAATCTAGAGCTTAGAGGCTTTTCCTGGAAGCGGGGCATGAGCTACTTCATCACCGTAGTGACTCGTCATCAGACCTCAGCATGGTGAACCGGATTTGCCTAATTCACCTGCCTACATCCTTAAACCGGGACAACCGTCGCCCGGATAGCCTAGCCTTCTCCGTCCCCCCATCGCAATTATCACCAGTACAGGAATATTAACCTGTTTCCCATCGACTACGCATTTCTGCCTCGCCTTAGGGGTCGACTCACCCTGCCCCGATTAACGTTGGACAGGAACCCTTGGTCTTCCGGCGTGCGGGTTTTTCACCCGCATTATCGTTACTTATGTCAGCATTCGCACTTCTGATACCTCCAGCATGCCTCACAGCACACCTTCGCAGGCTTACAGAACGCTCCCCTACCCAACAACATCTAAATGTCGCTGCCGCAGCTTCGGTGCATGGTTTAGCCCCGTTACATCTTCCGCGCAGGCCGACTCGACCAGTGAGCTATTACGCTTTCTTTAAATGATGGCTGCTTCTAAGCCAACATCCTGGCTGTCTGAGCCTTCCCACTTCGTTTCCCACTTAACCATGACTTTGGGACCTTAGCTGGCGGTCTGGGTTGTTTCCCTCTTCACGACGAACGTTAGCACCCGCCGTGTGTCTCCCGTGATAACATTCTTCGGTATTCGTAGTTTGCATCGAGTTGGTAAGTCGGGATGACCCCCTAGTCGAAACAGTGCTCTACCCCCGAAGATGAGTTCACGAGGCGCTACCTAAATAGCTTTCGGGGAGAACCAGCTATCTCCCGGTTTGATTGGCCTTTCACCCCCAGCCACAAGTCATCCGCTAATTTTTCAACATTAGTCGGTTCGGTCCTCCAGTTAGTGTTACCCAACCTTCAACCTGCCCATGGCTAGATCACCGGGTTTCGGGTCTATACCCTGCAACTCATTCGCCCAGTTAAGACTCGGTTTCCCTACGGCTCCCCTATACGGTTAACCTTGCTACAGAATATAAGTCGCTGACCCATTATACAAAAGGTACGCAGTCACACCCGAAGGTGCTCCCACTGCTTGTACGTACACGGTTTCAGGTTCTATTTCACTCCCCTCGCCGGGGTTCTTTTCGCCTTTCCCTCACGGTACTGGTTCACTATCGGTCAATCAGGAGTATTTAGCCTTGGAGGATGGTCCCCCCATATTCAGACAGGATAACACGTGTCCCGCCCTACTCGTCGAGTTCACAACACCAACACCTTCGGATACGGGGCTATCACCCTTTACTGCCGGACTTTCCAGACCGTTCTCCTGATGCTGATGCTGATTAAGACTCTGGGCTGCTCCCCGTTCGCTCGCCGCTACTAGGGGAATCTCGGTTGATTTCTTTTCCTCGGGGTACTGAGATGTTTCAGTTCCCCCGGTTCGCTTCGTTTGACTATGTATTCATCAAACGATAGTGCAACGAATTGCACTGGGTTTCCCCATTCGGAAATCGTCGGGTATAACGGTTCATATCACCTTACCGACGCTTATCGCAGATTAGCACGTCCTTCATCGCCTCTGATTGCCTAGGCATCCACCGTGTACGCTTAGTCGCTTAACCTCACAACCCGAAGGTGTCTTTTTTGTCAGTCGACATGAAACCCGACGGTTTCTGTCTGTTGACGACATCTTCAAGTTGAGATTTTTGAGAGACTCTCACATTGTTTAAGCGATAAACAATGTGCGTTGTTTTCAATTTTCAGCTTGTTCCAGATTGTTAAAGAGCATAATTATTCGCAATAGACTATTTAATTAACTAATCTATTCTGAATAATTCAAAAGTATTATGGTGGAGCTAAGCGGGATCGAACCGCTGACCTCCTGCGTGCAAGGCAGGCGCTCTCCCAGCTGAGCTATAGCCCCATAACAGGTTTGACAGTATCATCGCCGTCTTTAATCGGTGTGATTAAAAACGAAATCGAATTAAGGCAAGGCGTAGCTTAGCGACGTTTACACTAGGTAAACGAGCTGAGATACAACGTAGCATTCATTCGATTTTGGTAGGCCTGAGTGGACTTGAACCACCGACCTCACCCTTATCAGGGGTGCGCTCTAACCACCTGAGCTACAAGCCTATATGATACCGTTGACTCTATTTCATCAGACAATCTGTGTGAGCACTTCACAAAAACACTTCAATGGTAAGGAGGTGATCCAACCGCAGGTTCCCCTACGGTTACCTTGTTACGACTTCACCCCAGTCATGAATCACAAAGTGGTAAGCGCCCTCCCGAAGGTTAAGCTACCTACTTCTTTTGCAACCCACTCCCATGGTGTGACGGGCGGTGTGTACAAGGCCCGGGAACGTATTCACCGTAGCATTCTGATCTACGATTACTAGCGATTCCGACTTCATGGAGTCGAGTTGCAGACTCCAATCCGGACTACGACGTACTTTATGAGTTCCGCTTGCTCTCGCGAGGTCGCTTCTCTTTGTATACGCCATTGTAGCACGTGTGTAGCCCTACTCGTAAGGGCCATGATGACTTGACGTCATCCCCACCTTCCTCCGGTTTATCACCGGCAGTCTCCTTTGAGTTCCCGACCGAATCGCTGGCAACAAAGGATAAGGGTTGCGCTCGTTGCGGGACTTAACCCAACATTTCACAACACGAGCTGACGACAGCCATGCAGCACCTGTCTCAGAGTTCCCGAAGGCACTAAAGCATCTCTGCTAAATTCTCTGGATGTCAAGAGTAGGTAAGGTTCTTCGCGTTGCATCGAATTAAACCACATGCTCCACCGCTTGTGCGGGCCCCCGTCAATTCATTTGAGTTTTAACCTTGCGGCCGTACTCCCCAGGCGGTCGATTTAACGCGTTAGCTCCGGAAGCCACGCCTCAAGGGCACAACCTCCAAATCGACATCGTTTACAGCGTGGACTACCAGGGTATCTAATCCTGTTTGCTCCCCACGCTTTCGCACCTGAGCGTCAGTCTTTGTCCAGGGGGCCGCCTTCGCCACCGGTATTCCTCCACATCTCTACGCAATTCACCGCTACACATGGAATTCTACCCCCCTCTACAAGACTCTAGCTGACCAGTCTTAGATGCCATTCCCAGGTTAAGCCCGGGGATTTCACATCTAACTTAATCAACCGCCTGCGTGCGCTTTACGCCCAGTAATTCCGATTAACGCTTGCACCCTCCGTATTACCGCGGCTGCTGGCACGGAGTTAGCCGGTGCTTCTTCTGTCGGTAACGTCAATCGTTGATGATATTAGCATCAACGCCTTCCTCCCGACTGAAAGTACTTTACAACCCTAGGGCCTTCTTCATACACGCGGCATGGCTGCATCAGGCTTGCGCCCATTGTGCAATATTCCCCACTGCTGCCTCCCGTAGGAGTCTGGGCCGTGTCTCAGTCCCAGTGTGGCTGATCATCCTCTCAGACCAGCTAGGGATCGTCGCCTAGGTGAGCCATTACCCCACCTACTAGCTAATCCCATATGGGTTCATCCGATAGCGCAAGGACCGAAGTTCCCCTGCTTTGCTCCTAAGAGATTATGCGGTATTAGCCACCGTTTCCAGTAGTTATCCCCCTCTATCGGGCAGATCCCCATACATTACTCACCCGTCCGCCGCTCGTCAGCGAGAAGCAAGCTTCTCCTGTTACCGCTCGACTTGCATGTGTTAGGCCTGCCGCCAGCGTTCAATCTGAGCCATGATCAAACTCTTCAATTAAAAGTGTTTGATGCTCAAAGAATGTTTTACTGTCACCTGATTTCCGAAGAAACCAGATTACCTATTAGTTCATATGTATATGAATTAACGTGTTAGTCACTCTTCAAGACTTTAAAATCAAATATTTTTTGATAGTGTCTTGTGAGTGCCCACACAGATTGTCTGATAAATTGTTAAAGAGCGTTGCGACTTTATCTTTCGATATTAACCGTTTAGGTCGTTGTCGCGAGGTGGCGTATAATACGCTTTCCTCATCGAGAGTCAAGCTTTTTTTTCGCTTATTCTTTTCAGAATCTCTCGCTGCCTTCGTAATGCCTTTTGGGTTATCCCCTTTGGGCTTGCCATCAAATTTCGTGTCAGCTCATCGTCGGTCAGTGGAGGCGCATTATAGGGAGTCAGAAAATTCTAGCAAGTGTTTTTTTAAAAAAATTTTTCAGTTGCTGATATATCACCCAAAACGCCTATTTTTTGATATTTTTAACCGCTTTAGGCAGTTCTGCGATGCTTTCTATGACTAAATCAGCAGCTGCGATAGCTTCATCAGTTACTGTTTCACCACTTTTAACGAGAATAGTTGTACCAACATTTGCCGCTTTACCCGCTTGCATGTCTGCGAGCTTATCGCCAACCATAATAGAAGATGCCATATCAATATTCAGAAATGCTTGCGCGTCTAATAACATTCCTGGTTTTGGTTTACGGCAATTACAGTCTTGTCGATATTCCTCTTCTTTCGCATCTGGGTGATGCGGGCAGAAATAGATACCATCAAGATCAACACCACGGTCTGCCAGAGACCAATCCATCCACTCGGTTAGCTGCATAAAGCTATCTTCAGAATAAATGCCTCTACCGATACCTGACTGGTTAGTGACAACAACTAATGCATAACCCATGTTTTTTAATTCAGCCATCGCTTCAATTGCACCATCAATAAATTGAAAGTCATCTATTTTATGTACATAGCCATGGTCAATATTGATTGTGCCATCTCTATCTAAAAAGATCGCAGGTATACCTTTGCTCACCGATTCACTCCTCAAACTAAATGTACTTTTAGTATCTCATGAAAAGAAAATAAATGAGAATAGAATAAATAAATCAAACTTTATTGACTTAGACGTCTAGACGCCTTAACATCCAAGCATATTAGATTTAGATATCTAAAAATTGATTCCTATATATTTAGAAGAAATAAATGATAAAGCTCTCAAATATTAATAAAGTTTTCCAACAAGGAAGCCGTAACATTCAGGCACTCACTAATATTAGCCTGCACGTTCCTGCTGGGCAAATTTATGGCGTGATTGGCGCATCAGGTGCAGGCAAAAGTACACTGATTCGTTGTGTAAACATGCTTGAGCGCCCAACATCAGGCCAAGTCATTGTTGATGGGCAAGACTTAAGTGCCTTACCTGAAAAAGCGTTGACGAAAGCTCGCCGTGGTATTGGCATGATTTTCCAGCACTTTAACTTATTATCATCACGAAATGTATTTGACAACGTGGCTCTTCCACTTGAATTAGATAATACACCTAAAGAAAAAATTAAAACTCGCGTCGATGAATTACTTGAGCTTGTTGGCTTAACCGATAAAAAGGATGCTTATCCTGCTAATTTATCCGGCGGTCAAAAACAACGTGTCGCTATTGCACGCGCTTTAGCAAACTCACCAAAAGTTTTATTGTGTGATGAAGCAACTAGTGCACTTGATCCAGCAACAACACGTTCTATTCTTGAATTATTGAAAGATATTAACCGTCGTTTAGGATTAACAATCTTATTGATCACCCATGAAATGGATGTAGTGAAACGTATTTGTGATCAGGTCGCCGTGATTAGCGGTGGTCAATTAATAGAACAAGATAAAGTGAGTGAAGTATTCTCTCACCCTAAAACACCAGTTGCTCAAGAATTTATCAAATCTACGTTGGTTATTGATATTCCTGACGACTATAAAGCGCAATTAAAAAGCGAACCTAGTGCAGATTTATCGCCATTATTAAAATTAGAATTTACAGGTCAATCTGTTGATGCCCCGTTAATTTCTATGGCGGTTCGTAAATTTGACATTGATATCAATATATTGAGCTCTCAAATTGACTATGCAGGCGGCGTGAAATTTGGTGTTATGTTAGCTGAATTGCATGGTGTTAATGGTGGAGTTGAAGCAACAATTGAATTTTTGAAAGAGCATCATGTCAAAGTAGAGGTTTTAGGTTATGTCTGAGGGAATGATTTCACTGCTTATATCGGGAACGATTGATACTATTATTATGACTTTCGTTTCGGCAATCCTCGGTTTTATCATGGGCGTACCAACTGGCGTTCTACTGTATGTGACTCGTAAAGGGCAAGTCATGGAAAATAAGGCGCTATATGCTGTCATTTCAGCGATAGTGAATATTTTCCGTTCGATTCCATTTATTATTCTTTTAGTTTGGATCAGCCCATTTACTAAATTCTTAGTTGGCTCTGCAATTGGTATTGAAGGAGCGATTGTTCCACTAACTGTCGGTGCGATCCCATTTATCGCTCGTATGGTTGAAAATACCTTATTAGAAGTTCCAAGCGGTTTAATTGAAGCTTCAAGAGCGATGGGAGCAACACCACTGCAAATTATTCGCAAAATTCTGTTACCTGAATCATTACCGGGGATCATCAATGCAGCAACTATCACACTCATTATGTTAGTTGGTTATTCTGCGATGGGTGGTGCTGTCGGTTCAGGTGGTTTAGGTCAGATAGCAATGCAATATGGTTATTACACCTATAACCCATTAGTCATGAATACCGTACTTGTGTTGTTAATTATCTTAGTATTCATCATACAATTTACCGGTGAATATTTAATGAAAAAAGTGTCACATAAATAGTCCGTAAAAATAGCAGCGCCATTGAGGTGCTATAAAGAAAGCGTTTAAGGGGTATATCTATGTCTATTAAGTTAAAATCTATCGCAGTTGTTGGCGCGCTATTAGGCACATTAGCACTTACTGGTTGTGGTCAAAAAGAAAAAGATCCAAATAGCATCAAAGTTGGCGTTATTATGGGTAAAGAGTTAGAAGTTGCTGAAGTTGCACAGAAAGTAGCAAAAGAAAAATACGGCTTGAATGTTGAATTAGTTGCTTTCAATGACTTTGTACTGCCAAATGAAGCATTAAGTAAAGGTGATATCGATGCAAACGCATTCCAACATAAGCCTTATCTTGATCAGCAAATTAAAGACAGAAACTATAAGCTGACCCCTGTAGGTAATACGTTTATTTACCCTATCGCAGCTTATTCTAAACAAATTAAATCGGCCGATGAACTGGCAGATGGCTCACAAGTGGCATTACCTAACGATCCAACTAACCTTGGCCGTTCACTGCTACTGTTACAAAAACAAGGCTTAATCAAACTGAAAGATGGTACAGGCCTAATGCCAACAATTTTGGATATTGTTGAAAATCCAAAAGGCTTAAAATTTGTTGAATTAGAAGCTCCTCAATTACCACGTGCACTTGATGATCAAAAAATTGCATTAGCTATCATCAACACGACATGGGCAAGTAGTGCAACGCCTAAATTAACCCCTGCAAAAGATGGTTTGTTTGTAGAAGACAAAGATTCTCCATATGTGAATATTATTGTTGCTCGTGATGACAATAAAGATAATGAAAATGTGAAGAAATTTGTTCAAGCATATCAATCAGATGAAGTAGCTAAGAAGGCTGATGAGGTCTTTGATGGTGGTGCAGTTAAAGGTTGGTAATCTTTTTTATTAGTTAAAAAATGATTAATATACTAGGTGGTGCAATGCCACCTAGTATTTTTTGCATTATACATACTATAAATAATTCAAGGTGCGTCTAGGCGATTCGTGTTTTTAAGCACAGACAACGACTTGAAATACGACCAGTATAAAGACAACACATAGCAACTGTATTTCCCCAAGAGCTACTATAAG
Source organism: Providencia sp. PROV236 (assembly GCF_033676985.1). NCBI lineage: Bacteria > Pseudomonadati > Pseudomonadota > Gammaproteobacteria > Enterobacterales > Morganellaceae > Providencia > Providencia sp. PROV236. The sequence goes on from NZ_CP096297.1 coordinate 3,479,476, forward strand.
AAAGGAAAAACTTATGAGATTGTTATTGCTCACCCTCGCTACTTTTATTTTAGCTGGGTGTGGAATGAATCAATACATTCATCAGGGCCAAAATAAAGGCTTCACAAGTATGAAGCTATCTAAACCAGTGCCAAAGAAAGTCGCTGAACCAAATACCGCTAATGTAAAATTAATGAATAGCCCTGAAGAGTTATTAGGGATGCCATTTAAAGATTTAGGGGTTGTTTCTGGCGAATCGTGTCGTGAAAGTATCAAAAGCCCACCCGCCAACTTAAATACGGCTAAAAAAAGCATGTTAACACAAGCAGCTTATATTGCAGCTGACGCTGTACTGCTACATCAGTGCCAGACCTTAGCATCACCCGGTTGCTATCAAGCAACAATTTGTGAAGGTAGCGCAATACAAATTGTTGAATAATAATTATATGCAATCATTCGAGTGTAATGTTATAGGGCATATCGAATCACCCTATAAAGAAAAGTTTGCCATTCCACGCCAACCTGGGCTTGTACCAGGTGGCTCGGGACGTCTACATTTGCATTCACCATATAATGATCCGAATTCAGTGAGGGGACTCACTCAATTTAGTCATATCTGGGTTTTATTTATTTTTCATCAAACAATGCAAGGAGGCTGGAAACCTTTAGTCCGCCCTCCTCGGCTTGGTGGCAATGAAAAAATGGGGGTTTTTGCGACACGTTCTACTTTTCGCCCTAACCCTATTGGTATGTCGCTGATCGAATTAAAAAATGTCATAGTTAAAAACAATCAAGTTATTTTAGAGCTAGGTAGCTTGGATTTGGTAGATGGTACTCCTGTTATTGATATCAAACCTTATTTGCCTTTTGCTGAATCTATTGCAACAGCAAAAGCCGGCTTTGCACAAGATGCGCCATCAGATGATATGCAGGTTATTTTTCTTCCTCAAGTTCAGCAAGATTTAGTCAAATACCAGCAAAGCTATCCAGGTCTTAGCGAATTTATTCAACAAGTTCTTATGCAAGATCCTCGACCTGCCTATAAAAAGCATGGTACTAATGAACAACGTGATTACGCCGTTCACTTATTGGATTTTAATATTCGTTGGCGAGTTATTGATAGTGTGACGGAAGTATTCGCTATCGAACCTTATGAAAAAACCGTTTAACCCCTTTTGACAAAGCTCGGTCACTGATAAACTAACCGTTTATCATGTTGCTTAGCAACCTAGATTGATTTTGGCGAATACATATATTCGCCATAACCCGTTGTTCTAATGGAACCTATACAATGCGTACTAGCAAATATCTGCTCTCAACACTAAAAGAGACTCCTGCTGATGCGGAAGTTATCAGCCATCAGCTGATGCTTCGTGCAGGAATGATCCGTAAACTTGCATCTGGTCTTTATGACTGGCTACCGACTGGTGTCCGTGTTCTACGTAAAGTCGAGAATATCGTCCGTGAAGAAATGGAAAATGCGGGCTCAATTGAAGTGTCTTTACCCGTAGTTCAACCCGCAGATTTATGGCAAGAAAGTGGTCGTTGGGAACAATATGGCCCTGAATTACTACGTTTTACTGATCGTGGTGAGCGCCCATTTGTTTTAGGTCCAACTCATGAAGAAGTCATTACTGATCTAATTCGTAATGAAATCACTTCATACAAACAACTCCCATTGAATCTATTCCAAATTCAAACTAAGTTCCGTGACGAAGTACGCCCACGTTTTGGGATCATGCGTTCACGCGAATTTATCATGAAAGACGCTTACTCTTTCCATACATCTCAAGAATCATTACAAGAAACGTATGATGCAATGTATGAAGCGTATAGCAAAATCTTTACCCGTATTGGCTTTGATTTCCGTCCTGTTCAAGCTGACACAGGTTCAATTGGCGGTAGTGCCTCCCATGAATTCCAAGTGTTAGCTCAAAGTGGTGAAGATGATATCGTTTTCTCGACTGAATCTGATTTTGCAGCCAACATTGAACTCGCAGAAGCCGTTACACCACTGACTTCACGTGCGGCTCCAACTGAAGAAATGCGTTTAGTTGATACACCCAACGCGAAAACTATTGCTGAATTAGTTGAACAGTTTAACTTACCAATTGAAAAAACAGTTAAAACACTGATTGTTCGTGCTAAGAAGGATTCAGGTCATACACTCGTTGCTCTACTGATCCGTGGTGATCACGAGCTAAACGAAGTCAAAGCAGAAAAACACCCACTGATTTCTAGCCCATTAGAATTTGCCTCAGAGGAAGAAATCAAAGCAGCAATTAAAGCTGCTCCAGGCTCTCTTGGTCCTGTGAATATGCCATTGCCAATGGTCATTGACCGTAGTGTTGCTGTGATGAGTGATTTCGGTGCTGGCGCTAACATCGATGGCAAACACTACTTTGGCATTAACTGGGAACGTGATCTTGCGCAGCCAGAAACATTCGATTTACGTAATGTAGTCGAAGGCGATCCAAGCCCTGATGGTAAAGGCACGTTACTCATTAAACGCGGGATCGAAGTTGGCCATATATTCCAATTAGGGACTAAATATTCGGAAGCGATGAAAGCCTCTGTTCAGAATGAAGAAGGCCATAACCAAATCGTGACTATGGGCTGCTATGGTATTGGTGTAACCCGTATTGTTGCCGCCGCTATTGAGCAAAGCCATGATGAACGCGGTATTATTTGGCCTGATGCGATAGCGCCATTCCACGTTGCGATTTTGCCGATGAATATGCACAAATCATACCGTGTCAAAGAAGTGGCAGAGAAATTATACGCTGACTTAAAAGCACAGGGTATTGATGTCATTTTTGACGATCGTAAAGAACGCCCAGGCGTTATGTTTGCTGATATGGAATTGATCGGGGTGCCATATACCATCGTTATTGGCGATCGTAATTTAGACAATAACCAAGTGGAATACAAAGCTCGCCGTAGTGACGAAAAATCACTTGTTGGCTTAGATAATGTTATCAGCTTCTTAAAAGAGAAACTGGGCAAATAATTTAATCTGCTATTTTTACTTGCCCAACCTATTTATATTAGAGACAAATAGGTTGGGCTATTTATTATAAGTCCAAATAAGTTGCTAACTGATACCCTCTATCCCTAATTGCTTGCTTAAGCCCTTTTCCAGTTAAAACCTCTAACTCTGTCAATCTCTGATAGGCATATCCACTCATCAATAAATCGTTATCAATAAATGCTGGATGGCACATAATCTCTATAGATTGATATCCCTGTTTTGTTGATCTGTCGAGTATACTCAAAAACAGCGCCTCTGAAACTGAACTAGGTTCACCATAAAAATCAGGTGAAAAATAATCAGTACTACGAGGAATATTCAATATATTTTCAGTACTGTTATGTTCGTGGTAAACCCGCAAGGGTATTCCCTTTTGATTGGCAAATTCAGCAATTAATGGAAAAAGCTGTGCAATCATATGTATATGGTGATGGCTATCTATATGACTTGGTGGGCGACCAAAAACATCATTAAACCGTTGATATTGAGCATTCAACTCTGCCATTATTTCATCTAAAGGTAATAGCCCCTCTGCTTCCAATTCCCACAGCCATTTACCTAATTTACCTTCACGGGTTAAGGTAGGCATTACAGTAAGAGGCTTACCGGTAGTTAATACAAAGTGCATTCCTATCGCCAAGGTGGGTACTTGGATGGCAAGTTCCGCTGCGTGTTGAATATTTTGCATATTCATCATCGCTGTCGTTGATGTCACAACACCATAACGGTGTGCATCAACAATTCCATAATTAACCGATTTAGATAATCCAAAATCATCAGCATTAATAATTAATAAAGAGGGCATATCCCATTCCTATTAAGCTCCAGAGACAATTTTTTCCTGTTCGATATATTTAATGGCTTCAGCAAAATTCGGTAAATAATATTTATGCGCTAGGAGAAGATCTTTCGCCATCTGGCGTGCATCATTATCGGAATTAATAAGAGGATTTAAATTCATGGCTAATAAAATTTCATTGAAATCCCCATTGATTGCTGCATGAGTTGTTGCTATTTCATACTCTTTAATTGCATAAATCAATCCTAATACTTTTTCGTCAAAATACGTGATCCTTTCACTCGGTATTGCACCATCACGACCTAATTTACTGGTTACCTCAATCACCCAATCGGCTGGAATATTATTTATATGGCCATAATGAGGAATATTAACATAGTGCTCCGTTTGCTTATCATTATAAATAGCATTGATAACTTCACAGGCTGCATCTGAATAATAGGCACCGCCACGAGACTCTAATTGCTTGGGTTTTACTTTTAATTCAGGATCTTTATACAGCTCGAAAAGTTCTTTTTCTAATTTTTGTACGACTTGCGCTCGTGTGCCCTCTTTATAAAACTCTGCCATTTCAATAACTAACATTTCTTTATGTTTAAAATAATACTGTAAGTATGAACATGGTATCAGTTTCAAAGCACTTAATAGTCCACTATCAAAAGGTAACCCTGTAATATTTTTTACTGAATTAGTGCTATATGCCTTTGATATGATGCCATTCAATACTTCATCAAATCGAGAAACACCATCAACAGTAATATTTTTAATGAATACCATATGGTTTAAACCAAATAAATCTATCGATAGCTGGTTTTCTTTTGTTAAACCTAATACATCTGTAATGAACATTTTCATACCAATCGGGACATTACAAACACCAATAAAACGTTTGAAATTAGTGTGCCGATAAACAGCTTCTGTCAACATTCCAGCAGGATTGGTAAAATTAATAATCCACGCATCTGGACATAGCTCTTCTACATCCTTAATTATGTCAAAAATGACAGGGATTGTGCGTAGTCCTTTAAATAAACCACCAGCACCATTTGTTTCTTGCCCTAAATAGCCATAACTTAGTGGGATCACTTCATCTTTTTCTCGTGCTTTTAATAACCCAACCCGAAATTGTGTCGTCACAAAGTCTGCATCTTTTAATGCTTGCTGACGATCTAATGTTTTATACAGTTTAAGTGGTATATTCGCATTCTTTATCATCCGTAAACTTAATTCATAAATAATATCTAGCTTTTCCTGTCCTTCTTCAATATCAACTAACCATAATTCACTAATAGGTAAATCATGATAACGTTTAATAAAGCCTTCAATTAATTCAGGTGTATAACTACTACCACCACCAATAGTCACCACTTTTAATTTTTTGCTCATGTGTGTTCAGACCTCACTAATGAAATTTAGATATAGTAAGTTATAATTAAGTTGAAATATAAACAGGGAATACAATAAATAATATAATTTCTTTATTTAATCTATATACTCTAAATAATTCGAGATTCATCTAGGTGACAGACGGGGAGCATAGATGAACTATGTGACTCGGCTAGCTGAGCGTAGTCAACAACCCTGCACCTTGAAATATGACGAGTATATTAGCCACTTTGTAAACTCTTTCTATACTCACTCGGAGTTAATGTTGTTGCTTCCTTAAATTTTTTCACAAATAAACTCGGACTGCTATAACCTGATTCAAAAGCAATATCAGTTATAGAGTAATTAGTTATCTCTAGTTGTTTTTTTGCAAAATTTATTCGAATACTATTGATAATTTGCATTGGCGTTTTACCGTAATAACGCTTTGTTGCTCGTGTTAAATACTCTTGAGACTTCCCTGTTATTGCAATCATGTTTTCCAATGCATTTTCATTGAACATCGCTATTTCATGCATTTCTTCAATTGTATTTTTTAACCATTGAGGTGTGTCATCTTGCACTTTTTTCTCTCTATAATGACGTAAACGATTAACAACGTTGAAAGTAACAATCTCAATAAATTCATTAAATTCATTTCCTCTAAAGTTTAATGAAGCTATTACTGATTCGATATAAGCCATAAATTCATTTTTCAAAGCATAAGATTGAGAAGCAACAAAGAATGAAGGCAATAAAGGTGAAAAATACTCCTCAAAAAATGTTTTTTTGATTCCAACGTTTAAAATTCTTGTTGCGCCAAACTCATAAAAACTTTCGTGATTTGAACCAATAGGTAAAAAAACAAATTCCCCTCTTTCTAATAACACTTTTCTGCCGTTAACATTTTGGTAATAACGCCCTGTAAGAACAATCGTATACTCGTAATAATCATGTTGATGCAGCCCTGTAGCACTTTCTGTTTTATTATAAATAACCACATGAAAATCCTTATCATTAAAAATATCATTTTCATAGACAGTTTTAACATCCATATTAGAATTGTTTGTGCTTATTATTGGCTGCATCATACACCCCCTAATCAAGAGTTTATTTTTTTATAGAGCTCAATGAACTCCGTTACCAATTCTTTGGCTAGCATCGTGTTCATTAAGTGATCTTGAGCGTGAGCTAAAATCAAACTCACTTTAATTTTCCCTTCACCCATATCAGTTTCAATCATTTTAGTTTGAACTTTATGTGCGTCACTCAATGCTAATTTTGATTGTTCCATTAACTCAGCAGCTTCAAGATATTGACCTTTTTTCGCTTGCTCTAACGCTTTATAAGCAAAACTTCTTGCCTTACCTGAATTAATAATGAGACCCATAACAATTTCTTCAAGATCATCAAAAGATAAATTTCCATTATTATCTAAATCAATCATAGCTTCCTCATTTATTATTAAACATTACCGACCAATTAAAACTGTAATGCTTTTTTAGTTTCTTCTTCGCTTTCTTCTTTATTCGTCGTCACTTGGGCTTTATTAGCAATTATTACAAACGGTAAATAAACTAACGTTGCAATACCAAGGTTAAATAAAGCTAAAAGTAAAGCTGCAAAACTGCCATTTGTATTAAAGAAAGCCCCTAATCCAGTTGGCATTGTCCATGGTCCGATATTCGTGATAGGCGGAATAATCCCCATATAATAGGCAATTACAGTGATCGCCAATAATATAGGTTGAACAAAAACAAATGGGATAAACATAATAGGATTCATTATGATAGGAATACCAAATACCATAGGCTCGTTAATTTGAAATATTGATGCAGGTAATCCTAGTTTTGCAACTTGTCGATAATCAGCACGGCGTGAAGCAATGAAGATAGCAATAATTAATCCAAGAGTAGCCCCTGATCCTCCAAGAAATACATAAGAATCAAATAAGGGTTTGGCCCATAAGTGGAATGTTTTCCCTGCTGCAAGTGCAGCTTCAACAGAGCCATATTCATGATATAACGCCACGTTTTCTATCGCCCATGGTGTCATTATCCCTGAATCTAGCGCTGTTAACGCCAAAGCACCATGAATACCAAAGAACCATAGTAGTGTACAAAAAATGGTATAAGCCCATCCAACAATGCCGCCAAGAGAAGCTAATGGTTTTGATATACCATCCATGATTAATTGATGGAAATTAGTTGTGATCCCTGCCAAGCTCCATGCAATAACCCCCATAATCAATAAAATGATAAAACCTGGAATTAATGCAGAGAATGAGCGACTAACTGCGCTAGGTACTGTGCTAGGTAATGTAATAACCCAGTTACGACGAACAATAAACGTAAATGCTTCAGCAACAACCAAGCCAATGATCATACCCGAAATGATATTCGCACCGCCTAACCAATTTGCACCTATTGCATAATTACCATTCACATCAAATGGAGTAACAGTAACAAATGCTGCAATAGCAATAACCCCTGCGGCTATAGGATCAACTTTGCGTTCTTCTGCTAATGCCATACTGATAAAGAAAGGTGTCATTAAAGACATGATCCCTAATGTACCATTATAAACATTACCACCAATCCCTTTAAATTTATTTAAAGATTCTATTGCTTCAGGTGAAATATGAATGCCAAGAGAATAAAAAAAAGAACCTTCACCAAAGCTAAGAAAAACGTTATTTATCAAAACGAATAATGCCCCAATTAATACCAAAGGCATTAATTTAATAAAACCATTTTTTATTGCATTTATATGTGGTTGATTTCCTAGTTTTATAGCAACTGGAAGTAATACCTTTTCAAGTGACGTGAGCATATGATTCATAGAATATCCTTAGATACTTTAATCACATATCTTGTTTGTATGAAATAAGACAACCATAACAAATAGATAACGAATTTAATTTATTTAAAATTAATATTTATTGACTAGATTTATTTTTTATTGCTGCTACTGCTGACTTTAGTACTCCCAATCCATCGACTTTGCCATAGAGTACAGAATCAATAACCTCTACAGGCTTAGTGGGTAGGAGCTTCTGGATTTCAGAACATTTCCATGCTATTTGAGGACCAAGTAAAACAAGATCTGCATCAATTCCCTTTTCTGTCACAAGTGTTTCAGAAAATGCCTCTATAATAACTGGAACATCATATTTTTCAGCTTGTTGTCTCATTTTTGATACAAGAAGAGATGTTGACATTCCAGCTGAGCAAAACAAATAAATAAGCTTTTTTTCCACAATAAACCCCTCGTTCATCCGTCTGCTTTAAATACCGATTAACTGCCGTATATATCATTATATTTTTATATTCTATAATTTAACCTTGATTGCTTTTAGTTGAATCGAGTATACGTAATCCCCCTTAATATGAATATTTCACCACTATCTATAATTGTTTCTCATTGACCAACAGCTATGACCTTCTTCACATTTCTTATAAATAACTTATTAATATAAGCAAGCAATTAATAACAACTAGAGAGTATCATTAATGGTTATTATTTGATTTTATATTCTATTTAAGGATTAATTGGTAGTTTTTTAACAAAAAAAGCCAATTTCATATGAAATCGGCTTTAAAATAAGAATATATAGAAAATATTAATTTATTTACAAGAACTCGACTTATCAAACATTATTTGCCCCGTTTGCACTAATGCTGGGTCAAATTGACCATCCTCCATCGAAGGACGAATAGTATAATAACCTTCTATTTCAGCATAAACAGGTGTTCCACCTGTTACGCCTGTCGCACTATAACCTTTTTCAAGCTCTAAACCTGATGCGCTATAAGTACGACCTGTTTTACATTCAGTGAAAGTCGCAGCATCTGCGAGATAACGATATTCACCCACTTTTTTAGTTGAGGTTACTTGGTTTAACGTATAGTTTAATTGCGATTCAATTTTGTTACCTTCTTGGTCAAGAAGGATCATTGATTTATCATCTGCGGATGGTAAGAAGTAACTGCGTTCGCCATTCGCATTGGTCATACGCAATTTTTCACCATCTTTTGCCCATGAGCCAGTTTCATAAAAAGTTTGGTTACCATCACGGGTATCTAAATAAACCAATTGCTCTACATAAGTGCCATCTTGATTAACGAGTAATGTTGCCTCAATTCCAGAGCAGTCTGCACAAGGCAATGTTCCTGTATAAGCTCTATCGATATAAGTCACGTTAGGTTGTTTTGCTATTGTTTGGCAACCCGCGAGTGTTACTACACCTGCCGCCATTAATGCTAATAATAGTGATTTTTTCATTACCTTTATCTCCTAACCATTCCATTATTATAATTTTAGTCTATACATTAATGATAACATTTTACGCCAATAAAAATATTATCATGACTATATTTCGGATTTTCCTGACATCTTGAACAAAATAGAGTCACTCGCGAACAAGAATTTATTTATTTAAGTCATCGCTGATTATTGTTCTTAAAATTACTGTGCTATTATCCTATTAAGCATGTGATGCTTAGTGAAAATATACTCTAAATAATTCGAGGTATAGCTAGGCTGCAAGTAAGCAAATCACTAGGAGCCTACACCAATAGGTGACTAGTGCGAGTGAACGCCAGCAATAATGCTACAACTCGAAGTATGACGAAGGCGGCAATAACCGCCACTAACACAGTGGTGAGGGAATATGTCTACAGATACTGAATATCAACCTATCAATTGTGATGATTACGAATATCTTGAAATCGCTTGTCAGCGCCAGTTAAAACTTGAGATTAAACTTCATGGCGGCGAAATCATCGAGGGTAAAGCCAGCGATTTGCTCTTGCGTAAAAAAGTTGAGTATCTCATTTTAGAGACTCAAGAAGGCACAAAAGAGCTTCGATTGGATCACATCAACACCTTCAGTCATCCTGAGATCGGCACAATTGTTGTCGATAGCTCTCACTAAAGCTCATACACTATTGAGTCCTTCAGCGCCCCTTATGAACATCCCTGTCGTAAGGGGCTTCTTATTTTATTGACTACTTAAGTTGATATTCATCGAATTTGTCCCAATGAAATGCAACGCCCACTTGCTCATTGTCCACCAACCCTTCGGGGGTAATAAAGCATCCAACAGCAGTAATCAATTGTTCATTGTAATAAATCAGTGGTGTTCGCTCACGCATCCAAGGAGAGATACCTAATTCTTGCCAGATCTTCTTACTGCTTCTGGAATGCATTCTACCGACAATTTTATAAGTACCCTGCAAACCAAAGCGTACAGTCACCTTTTCCGTTGGCATGGGCGGGCGAATTTGCCCTTCATCAACCATAACATTCAAAGTGCCTAGCGCTTCAGGTAACATAAATGGTTGCGGGTAATGCCATGTAAATTGTTGCCCGAGTAAGCTGTTAATACGACGTACAATCCACAACGCTCCTTGATACCGCCGAATATCGACATTGCCGAGCTGACAAATAGGTTCCGCATCTTGCCTTGCCAATGCGACTTCCAGCCAAATACGCTGTAATTGATTGAAAGGTGGCATCGATAATTGATGCAGTGCCATCCAGCGACGTAATAACGCATTACGTTTTGCTTGCGTGCAATCATGTAGACCATCAATAAATAAACCGCCTCGATAGTCCATCATTTCATCGAGTGAATCTTGTAATAGCTCATCAAGTAACGCTTCTTGCTCAGCACATAACGACGCACTACGTGAAACTGCTTTTGCAAAATATGGCCAACGCTGTGCTAATGTCGGCATAACACGCAATCTTAAAAAGTTACGGTCATAGCGATCATCTTGATTACTGTCATCTTCAACCCAAATAAGTTTTTCTTTAGCCGCGTATATTTCTAAATCATTGCGAGATACTTCCAGTAAAGGCCTCAATAGCCACGTTTGACCAATTGTTGCATTAAAATTTAAAGATTCGGGCATTGAGGAAAGCCCTGCGGGTCCACTCCCCCGTTTCAAAGCTAATATGAAAGTTTCAGCTTGATCATCTAAATGTTGAGCTGTCACTATAATTTCATTTTCAGCAAGTTCATCACGATAGGCTTGGTAACGCGCTTCCCGAGCAGCAGCTTCAATACCATTTTTAGTGGGATCAACCGTAACACGATAACAAACAAAAGGAATTCCCCATTGATGACATAACTCCAAACAATGCGTTTCCCACTCATCGGCTTTATTATTTAAGCCATGATGGATATGGATCGCTCTAATTTCTAGTTCAGGAAGTTGCTGCTGTTTCAATTGATATAACGTGTGAAGTAGAACCGTTGAATCAACACCACCACTAAGTCCAACAAGTATTTTTCTAAAATGACCAATTTTGTTGAATACATGTTCAACGATGGTTTGCGATGATTTCATCATTATTCAGACCTTCTCTATTGTTTACCGCGACCCACACACAACACACCAGAAATAATCACTAGCAGTACTCCTACGATATACGCAATTTCAAATGGATCACTTAAAATCATCACTAACCACAGTACTGACAAGACCGGTGATAAAAATACAATTGAAGCAATTTTTGCGGAATGCCCAGTATTCATAGCTTTAAACCACAAAATATAAGAGACGCCATTAATCAATACGCCATTAATGATAGTTGGCCAGAATGCAGCTTTAGAGGGTAATTTTATTTCGCTAAACATAAGCAGCAAGACTAATGAGGTTAATGTAGAAAATATAAATAACCAGACGGTGCTAATATAAGGATCTATTGAGTACTGTCTAGAGAATACCGACATTAGTGCAAAGCAAAATGCACCACTAAACACAAGTAACAACGCAATCGGATTTTCTACTTGTAGCTGTGTCAAATGGCCTTTTGTAAAAGTAATAATGACAGCAATAAAACCAATGATCACACCGACAATTTGTCTACCCGCTAACTTGTCTTTCAGTAAAATAACAGATAGCAAAATAATAATTAAAGGCCAACTATATTGAATGACTAGAACAGCAATGCCATTCTCAATCGAGTAGCCGTAATACAGTAACAAATAAAAAAGACAGTCTAAAAAACCAAGCACAAACACTTTACACAACATGTTTTTAGGTAGAATAAATAAGTTAGCAGGCCGATAACCAGCGCATAAAGCGACACAAATAACTGAAATAGCAGAAATAAAGTTAGACCAAAACAAAAATTGAAAACTATCCAACCCATTTTGCCCAAAGCGCGAAACAATAGGAATAAAACTCCAAATCAACACACATAAAAATGCGTAGATTAAATAGTTATACTGACGCATGGTCACCCTTCATATTTTCTGCAACCAATAAAAACGGGAGCTGGCTTTTACCTAACTCCCGTTTTTCCGGCACTAATCAATAATGATTAGCAATAGCCATATTCCATCAAACGTTGGTAACGACGATTCTTTAGTGCTTCTTGATCTAATTCAAGCAGCTCATTTAGATCTTCCTCGATACGTGCTTTTAAAGAAGCCGCAATTTCATCATAGTTACGATGTGCGCCACCTAATGGCTCTGTCACAACATTATCAATCAGTTTCAGCTCTTTTAAGCGAGGAGCCGTGATCCCCATAGCTTCTGCTGCTAATGGTGCTTTATCAGCGCTTTTCCAGAGAATAGAAGCACAACCTTCTGGAGAAATCACTGAGTAAGTGCTGTATTGCAACATGTTTACTTTATCACCAACACCAATTGCTAATGCCCCACCTGATCCGCCTTCACCAATAACGGTACAAATCACAGGAACAGATAAACGAGACATCTCACGTAAATTGCGAGCGATAGCCTCTGATTGTCCACGCTCTTCAGCACCTACACCAGGGTATGCGCCAGGGGTGTCGATAAACGTAATTATCGGCAAGTTGAAGCGCTCAGCCATTTCCATTAAACGTAATGCTTTGCGATAGCCTTCAGGTGCAGGCATACCAAAATTGCGGCGAATTTTTTCTTTCGTTTCACGCCCTTTCTGATGGCCTATAACCATAACGGGTAGACCATTTAAACGCGCAATACCACCGACAATAGCTTTATCATCTGCATAAGCGCGATCGCCCGCTAATTCCTGAAAATCAGTAAATATACGAGATATATAATCTAACGTATAAGGGCGACGTGGGTGACGAGCGAGTTTAGCAATTTGCCAAGCACCCAGATCAGAGAAAATTTTACGTGTCAGCTCAAGACTTTTTTCACGTAAACGAGCAACCTCGTCATCTAGGTTGACTTCTAAATTGTTGTCTTGACGGCTAACTGCGGTCAGCGAATCAATTTTCGCTTCCAGTTCAGCAATTGGCTGTTCAAAATCAAGAAAATCCAGACTCATAATATTCCTATTTTAGTCAAATTCTAATTCTACCTGCTCATTACCCAGCAGAGTTCGCAGAGAATTCAGAAGGGCATCAACGGGTGTTACACGCCAAACAACACCAAATTTAAGCTTGGCTCTGGCGTCATCCTTCTGATAATACAAATGAACCGGAATCGTTCCTGAACGATGGGGTTCAAGAGTGCTGCGAAGTCGGTTCAGCAACTGGTCGTTAATTTGTTTGTCTGACAGTGAAATAGCAAGCCCTCGTGCATATTTTTCCCTTGCTTCACTAATGTCCATCAACTCCCGCACTGTCATTTTATTACCACCGTTGAAATCATCAAAGCTGACCTGACCAGTGGCAATCAGGATACTGTCTTTTTCCAGCAAATGCTGGTATTTATCTAGTGCGTCTGAAAATAGCATAATATCCAGACGACCGGAACGATCATCAAGCGTACAAATACCGATTCGATTGCCACGCTTAGTGGTAATAACTTTAGATGAAAGAACTAAACCTACCACAGTTGTCACTTGACCACGAGGGGTTGGGTTCACATCTTTTAATCTTAAACCGTTAGTATAGCGCTCAATCTCACTTAAGTATCGTGTTATTGGATGTCCAGTTAAATAAAGCCCCAATGTTTCACGTTCGCCATCAAGTACAACTTGTTCAGGCCATTTCGGTACACTTGCATACGAACTTTCTACTTGCTCAGGTGCTTCAGCCAGCACACCGAACATATCAGCTTGCCCAATAGCTTCTGCTTTCGCATGTTGATCGGCGGCTTTTAATGCATCCTCAAGCGAAGACATCAGCGCCGCGCGATGTGGACCCAATTTATCAAACGCCCCTGCCATGATCAGTTTTTCCATCACACGGCGGTTAATTTTTTTGATATCAACTCGAGCGCAAAGATCGAAAATCTCTTTAAAGATCCCTCCTTTTTGGCGGGCTTCTATAATAGCTTCGATTGGGCCTTCACCAACCCCTTTGATTGCACCAATACCGTAAACAATTTCACCTTCATCATTAACGTGGAAATGATACTGACCACAATTAATATCTGGTGGTAACACTTTTAACCCCATCCGCCAACATTCATCGACAAGACCAACCACTTTTTCAGTGTTATCCATATCGGCGGTCATTACCGCAGCCATAAATTCGGCTGGGTAGTGGGCTTTTAGCCATAATGTTTGATATGAAACCAGTGCATAAGCTGCTGAGTGTGATTTGTTAAATCCGTAACCGGCAAATTTCTCTACCAAGTCAAAGATTTTCATCGACAGCTCGCCATCAATACCATTTTTGATGGCGCCTTCTTCAAATACAGAACGCTGCTTCGCCATCTCTTCAGGTTTCTTTTTACCCATTGCACGACGCAACATATCAGCGCCGCCTAATGTATAACCTGCAAGAACCTGAGCAATCTGCATAACCTGTTCTTGGTATAAGATAATACCGTATGTTGGCTCTAGAACAGGTTTTAATGACTCATGTTGCCATTGTACATCAGGGTATGAAATCTCTTCTCGCCCATGTTTACGGTCGATAAAGTTATCTACCATCCCTGATTGTAATGGGCCTGGGCGAAATAGTGCCACCAAAGCGATCATGTCTTCAAAACAGTCTGGGCGTAACCGCTTGATCAGATCTTTCATACCACGGGATTCCAACTGGAATACCGCAGTCGTTTCTGAACGTTGCAACATGTCAAAACTTTTTTGATCATGTAGAGGGATCGCAGCAATATCAATAGGCTCTAAATTTTTCTTAGCTCGCCTTGGGTTGATCATTTCCAACGCCCAGTTAATGATCGTCAGCGTACGCAATCCCAAAAAGTCAAATTTAACTAAACCCGCATATTCGACATCGTTTTTGTCAAATTGAGTAACAGGGTTGTTCCCTTCTGCATCGCAATATAGGGGAGCAAAATCCGTGATCTTGGTTGGCGCAATAACTACGCCACCTGCGTGTTTCCCCGCATTACGGGTAACCCCTTCAAGCTTACGCGCCATATCAATGAGCGCTTTAACTTCTTCATCTGCTTCATAGATTTCAGGAAGCTGAGGTTCTGCTTCAAATGCTTTATCCAGCGTCATCCCTGGATCAGGTGGGACTAATTTAGAAATCCGATCTACAAAGCCATATGGATGACCCAGTACTCGACCAACATCACGGATAACCGCTTTTGCTGCCATCGTACCGAAGGTAATAATCTGTGATACCGCATCACGACCATACATCTGTGCGACATGATCAATGACCTGATCACGTTTCTCCATACAGAAGTCAACGTCAAAGTCAGGCATCGAAACACGTTCAGGGTTTAAGAAGCGTTCGAAGAGAAGATCAAACTCTAACGGATCCAGATCGGTAATTTTCAGTGCATAGGCAACTAAAGAACCTGCACCCGAACCTCGCCCTGGCCCTACAGGTACACCATTGTCTTTTGACCATTGGATAAATTCCATCACGATCAGGAAGTAACCAGGAAACCCCATTTGGTTGATTACGTTTAGCTCGACATCTAAACGTTCATCATATTCAGGTCGTCTTTCCGCTCGAATTTTTTCATCAGGAAATAAAAATTCAAGGCGCTCTTCAAGCCCTTCTTTCGAGCGCATCACTAAAAAGTCTTCTGTTTTCATATCCCCTGTTGGGAACTGAGGTAAGAAGTATTCACCTAGGCGAATAGTAACATTACAACGCTTAGCAATCTCTACACTGTTTTCTAAGGCTTCGGGAATATCAGCAAATAATTCACACATCTCTGCTTCAGTGCGTAAATATTGCTGAGGACTATAATTTTTAGGTCGTTTAGGATCTGATAAAGTAAAACCATCATGAATGGCAACGCGAATTTCATGAGCGTCAAAATCACTGCTCTCAATAAAACGCACATCGTTAGTCGCCACGACAGGCAAACCACGCTGAGTCGCAAGCTCTACCGCAGCATGTAAATAGCTTTCTTCATCCGGCCTTCCCGTT
The DNA here is from genome assembly GCF_033676985.1 of Providencia sp. PROV236. Lineage (NCBI taxonomy): Bacteria > Pseudomonadati > Pseudomonadota > Gammaproteobacteria > Enterobacterales > Morganellaceae > Providencia > Providencia sp. PROV236. The sequence continues at coordinate 3,495,925 of NZ_CP096297.1, forward strand.
CGTATTAGTTCGAGATAATAACTATTCGGGAAATGGGTTTCATAGAACGCTAAACATTCCTCAACAAGCGCCTGATTGCCCCGCAATAAAAATTGCCCAACATCGCCTTTTCGTCCACCGGACAGTAGAATTAAACCCGCTTTGTGTTTAACTAACCAATCACGATGGATAGTCGGGCCTATCGCACCATAACCTTTTTGGTAAGCTTCTGAAATTAGTAATGTTAAGTTTTGATAGCCTTCATTATTACGTGCTAAGACGGTTAGATGCGCTATCTCATCGCCCAATTGTTCACTTTCAACAAAGAAATCAGCCCCAATAATAGGCTTGATCCCTGAACTGTGCGTCGCACCATAAAACTTCACTAACCCGCAAAGGTTAGTAAAGTCAGTAATAGCGAAAGCAGGCATCCCCATTGCTGCCACTTTTTTGACTAATGGGCCAGTTTTCGCTAATCCATCAATCATGGAATAGTCGCTATGAACGCGTAAGTGAATAAAACGAGGTTCAGCCATCTAATTTATACTCAGTCTTTCGCTGCTAATGCACGGCGCACTGGCGCAAAACTCGTACGATGGAATTTTGTTGCGCCATGTTGAGCCAATTTTTCTAAATGATAAGCCGTTGGATAGCCTTTATGTTTCGCAAAGCCATATTCAGGATAAGTTTTATCTAGCGCCACCATTTCTCTATCCCTAACGACTTTAGATAAAATCGAAGCAGCACTGATTTCTTTGACCAAGCTATCACCTTTGACCACCGCCTGTGAAGGCATTGATAATTTAGGGCAGCGATTTCCATCCACTAAAACAAAATCAGGTGTGATGCTTAAACCTGCAACGGCTCGTTGCATCGCTAACATAGTGGCATGCAGGATATTGATCTCATCAATTTCTTCTGGCTCAGCTCGGCCTATACACCAGCACAATGCCTTTTCTTGGATCTCAATAAATAACTGCTCGCGTTTTTTTTCTGTGAGTTTTTTTGAGTCAGCTAACCCGATAATGGGTTTATTAGGATCCAAAATGACCGCGGCAGTAACAACCGCACCAACAAGTGGGCCACGCCCAACTTCATCAACGCCAGCAATTAAGTTGGCTTCCGGGTATATAAAATCCATTAATTTCTAACCAAGTCCAAAACAGCATCAGCCGCTTGCCTATCCGCATCACAGCGGATCAACTGGTGAAGCTGTAAAAATGTTGCTTTTAACTGCTCAACCTGTTCGCCACCTTCTAATAACGGCATTAATTGCTGGGCTAATTTCTCAGGCTGACACTCTTCTTGCAGCAGTTCTTTGATAATTTCTTTTCCTGCTAACAAATTGGGCAGTGAAACATAAGGCGTTTTCACTAAACGTTTTGCTAACCAAAAGGTAAAGGGCTTCATTCGATAGCCAACCACCATCGGACATTTTGCTAACATACACTCTAACGCCGCAGTCCCAGAAGCTAATAATGCTGCATCCGCTGCTATCATCGCATCTCTAGCTTGACCATCTAATAAATGAATTTTCAGCTCTGGAGCGACCTGCTGACGAATAGTTTCAAATTGTTCGCGCCGCTTTTGATTGACCAACGGTACAACAATATGTAATTCGGTAAAATGTTGATTGAGAATGGCCGCGGTTTTTAAAAAATCCGCACTCAACATCTCCACTTCTGAATGCCTGCTTCCGGGTAAGATAGCTAAACATTTTGCATTATCAGGTATACCAAGACGTTGCCTTGCTGCTAATTGGTTCACTTGAAGTGGAATTGCGTCCGCCATAGTATGCCCAATAAAACGACAAGGCACATTAAAACGGTCATAGAATGCTTTTTCAAACGGTAAAAAGGCTAGCACCAAATTCGTGGATCGACCAATTTTAAATACCCGTTTTTGCCGCCACGCCCATACTGATGGGCTAACGTAATGAATAGTTTTAATACCTTTTGATTTTAATCGCCCTTCGAGCGTGATATTAAAATCAGGTGCATCAATACCGACAAAAATATCAGGTTGCAGTTGTGTAAAACGTTCAGTTAAATCTTTACGTATAGACAATAACCGAGGGAGGCGCCCTAAAACTTCAACAACCCCCATCACTGCAAGTTCTTCCATTTCATACCAAGCTTCACAGCCTTCAGCTTGCATTAAAGGTCCCGCAACACCGACAAAACGTGCATCAGGAACCTGCTCTTTTAATGCTCTGATAAGCCCTGCACCCAGTATATCGCCGGATGTTTCGCCAGCGACAAGGCCAATAGTCAGTGGGCGATTATGATCCGCCAAAGTTCTCTCCTTAATATACTCGCCATACTTTTTAAGTTGCAGCGTTTCGCATTAAGATAGGATGACTACACTCACTCGCGCCAGTCACATAATTTTCTATGCTTCTAGCGACGCATTGGTTTGTCGCCTCACTGCACCTTGTGTTATTTAGAGTATCGGCCCTGATTTCGCTATTTTTATTTAACGAATAATACCACGGTTAGATTCTGCTGAATCTTCTAAGAAATCACTAAATACCTTCACATGCGGGTTTGCTAGTGCAAGCTGAGCAATTTCACTACGTGCATCTTCCAGTGACTTACCTGATCGATAAAGCACTTTATAAGCATTACGGATAGCATGGAGTGACTCTTTATCAAAACCTCGACGCTTCAGGCCTTCAATATTTAAGCCATAAGGTGTCGCATGGTTACCCTGAGCGATAACATAAGGTGGAACATCTTGTGCAACACCTGAGCAACCGCCGACCATAACATGAGCACCTATTTGACAGAATTGGTGAACCGCCGTCATTCCACCAATAATGGCAAAATCACCGAGTGTAACGTGTCCGCCCAAGGTGCCATTATTAGCAATAATGCAGCGATTACCAATGATGCAGTCATGAGCGATATGTGCATTAACCATTAATAAGTTGTCATCACCCACTTTGGTCAAACCACCACCTTGAGTTGTACCGCGGTGGATTGTCACACTTTCTCGAATACGGTTTCTATCGCCGACTTCGACACGTGTAGGTTCACCTTGATATTTCAAGTCTTGGTTTGCTTCGCCAACTGAAGCAAACTGATAAATCACATTATCACGACCAATTTTTGTATGGCCGTTGATAACAATGTGAGATTTGAGCTCAGTGCCTTCGCCTATTTCAACGTTAGCGCCAATATAACAAAAAGGGCCAATACGAACATTGGCACCGATAATAGCTCCATCTTCAACAATGGATGAGGGATGAATACAGGCTGTTTTATCAATCATATCAGACCTCACGGCGACGGGCGCACATCATTTCTGCTTCGCAGGCCACTTCTCCATCAACTTTTGCAACACCTTTAAAACGCGCAACGCCTCGACGTTCTTTAATAAACTCTACTTCGAGGATCATCTGATCTCCCGGTAACACAGGGCGCTTGAAGCGAGCGTTATCGATCGCAGCAAAATAATACAGCTCACCAGGTTCCAATTTCCCTACGCTTTTAAACGCAAGAATCCCCGTTGCTTGTGCCATTGCTTCCAGAATCAAAACACCTGGAAAAATTGGCTTGCCGGGAAAATGGCCTTGGAAAAATGGCTCGTTGAATGAGACATTTTTTACTGCACGTAGGGATTTCCCTTTTTCGAAATCCAATACACGGTCAACCAAAAGGAACGGGTAACGGTGCGGAAGCAGTTCTAAAATCTCTTCAATGTTCAGAGTATGATTATCACTCATCGAAATACTCTTCCTGTCTATTAATTCAATTTAATTAACGAATCGGCCTGCTTTAACCATGAAGTTAGGTTAACTGGCAGGCCGGAAAAACGTAACTCAGTCGGTTATTTTAACCTGAATTACAAAATGATTACTGATTTTTTTGAATTTGGCTATCTAATTCACGCTCAACTGTTTTCAAGCGCTTATTCATTTCATTGATATTTAACACTAAAGCTGCTGTTTTACGCCATGTTTTATTAGGCTGTAAAGGTATACCCGAAGAGTATACGCCAGGCTCAGTAATTGGTCTCATGACCATACCCATACCTGTGACGGTCACCTTATCGCAGATCTCCATATGACCGTTAATCACACTCGCACCACCAATCATACAATAACGGCCAATTTTCAAACTTCCCGCCATGATGACCCCACCCGCGACGGCAGTACCTTCACCAATGGTTACGTTATGTGCTATCTGACATTGATTATCAATAATAACATTACTACCAATAACCGTATTATCTAATGCGCCGCGATCGATAGTGGTACATGCACCAATCTCGACATGATCACCAATAATGACGGTGCCAAGTTGCGGGATTTTAACCCATTTACCACGGTCATTTGCGTAGCCGAAACCATCAGAACCAATAACAGTACCTGATTGGATCAAACATTGCTCTCCAATTTCAATATGATGGTAGATGCTAACATTTGCCCATAAGCGGCTACCCGCACCAATACGCGTGTTTTTACCAACAAAGCAACCTGCACCGATGACAACGTTATCACCAAGCACCACACCGCTTTCAATGACGGCATTTGCACCAACCGCAACATTGCTACCTAATATCGCATCCTCAGCAATCACAGCTGACGCATGAATATTTTCTGCGGGACTTGGAGTGGTATCCATTATTTGAGCCATGCGTGCATAAGCCAGATATGGATTATCAACAACCAAAGCTGCAACTTTGCAAGCTTCTAGGTCTTTCGCTGTTAGGACTACAGCAGCCGCCTGACATTCAGCTAATTTATCGCTGTAACGGCTATCAGACAGGAAGGTAATTTGTTGATTGTTTGCTGAATACATCGGAGCAATACCGGTGATGACAATATCGCCATCACCGTGTAACTGTGCATTCAACTGCTGAGCAAGATCAGCTAATCGAATTGAAGACATCTATTATTTAACCTGTTTTTGAACCTGACTGGTGATGTCAATGCTATCTTTTGCATAAGCAACTGCATTTGCGTCGATAACGACATCATAGCCTTCTTTGGCTGCAACAGATTTAATAGAATCTTGAATACGGCTGAGAATTTTGTTGCGCTCTTCCATTTGACGACGACGATTGTCTTCTTCAAATTTCTGCGCTTTTTCAGCAAACTGATCACGTTTAGTCATCAGCTCTTTTTCTTGCTTTTCACGATCGCTTTGCTTCATTGTTGCACCATCACGGCGCAGTTTCTCTACGCGTGATTGGAGATCTTTTTCCAAGTTCTGCAACTCTGTCGCACGGCTCTTGAATTCGTTCTCAAGCTGTTTAGCAACGGCTTCGCGTGCTGGCATATTTTGGAAAATTTCACCAACGTTCACAACAGCAATTTTATCTGCGTAAGCTCCCGCAGACATCGCTAAAGCCAGACTCACACCCGCTGCACACAACAATTTTTTCACACGAAACTCCTTAACCCATATTTATGGCTGGAAATTTTGGTTACCCCCACGCTATATATGGGGGTTTTCCTTAGATAGACACGATCTAGATTACCATGTTCTACCAATATTGAATTGGAACTGTTCTGATTTATCGCCTTCGTAGTCCTTAATAGGCTGCGCATAGGAGAAGACCAGAGGCCCAAGTGGCGACATCCATTGTAAAGCAACACCCGCAGATGCACGGACATTGGTTGCTTTACCATAGTCAGGCATGCCCGCACGCCATGCTGGATCAATACTGTTCCAGTTGGTATCCCATACAGTACCTGCATCAACAAACAACGATGTACGTACTGCGTTGGCGTATTTCTCATCAATGAATGGTGTCGGGGTAATCAGCTCAAATGACGCTGCATACATCGCATTACCACCAACCGCATCACTTGATGGACTACCTGGCTCTGGACCAACGACCCCATTCACATTTTTCAGATAAACGGCTTTCGGACCGATGTTATTGGAGCGGAAACCACGAATGGTACTCGAACCACCTGCATAGAAGTTTTCATAGAATGGCATTTGCTTACCGCCAATACCATCACCAAAACCAGCTTGTGCTCGGCCTAAAATCACCCAAGTTTCATCTTCATTGATTGGGTAGTACTGAGCCGTATCAAAACGCAATTTATAGTATTCGTTATCAGAACCTGGAACCGTCACTTTACCAGACAGGTTAGTTTTATTACCTGATGTTGGGAAGAAACCACGGTTTAATGAATTATAGGTCCAACCTACGTTAACCGTGAAGTCATCGGCATTAAACTTCTCTTTATTGCGACCGTCGTCATTAATTGGTGGCTTATCCCCCATTGAATAGAGGTAATCCCACATCGCAGCTTGAGGGCGCATATCAGAAAGTGAGTTATGAACATAACCCGCACCAAGGCGGAATGAGTTATTTTCATTGAATGGGAAGCTTAAGAAGCTGTCTAAACCATAAGTTTTGTTAGTATAGCCAGATAAATCAGCATCTTTCGCACGGAAGTCGTTATAGAAAATACGACCACCCAAGCTCACACCGTTAACGGTAAAGTATGGATCAGTAAATGACATCTCAACGTTGGTTGAGTAATCGTTTTTACTTGCGTTAATACCAACTGCATTACCTGTACCTAACCAGTTATCTTGTGTCACACCAACTTGGAAACTGACGCCACTTTCAGTACCAAAACCAACACCAAAGTTCATTGAACCCGTGTTACGTTCTTTTACCTTGTAAACTACATCAACTTGGTCAGGACTACCTGGCACACGTTGCGTTTCGACGTCAACAGTTTCAAAGAAGCCAGTACGATTCAGACGTTCTTTACCTAACTCAACCAAATCATTACCCAGCCAAGCACCTTCCATTTGGCGCATTTCGCGACGTAAGACGGTATCTTTACTAGTATCATTACCTTGGAAACGAATTTGACGAACATAGAAACGGTTACCTGCGTCAATATTGACATGCAGTTTTACGGTTTTATCTTCATCATTAATTTCAGGCTGAGTCATTACACGTGGGTAGGCATAACCATATCGACCAAGAAGGTCTTTAATTTTGTTTTCCATACCCGTTACTTGGGTACCGTTATACAGCTCACCCGGAGTAATGGTAATGAGTTCTTGAATTTCTGTGAGATGATCTGCCGTATTACCATTAACCTCAACGCCGGAGATCTTATATTGATCGCCTTCCGTCACATTAATCGTAATGTAGATATCTTTTTTATCTGGCGTCAAACTGACCTGAGTGGAATCAATATTGAAGCGAGCATAACCTCGGTCAAGATAGAAGCTGCGGAGGGTTTCTAAATCACCAGCCAGTTTTTGTTTCTGATATTTTTGGTCTGCTGCTAAGTTCCACCATGGCACATCATCGCGTAATTGGAATTTATTGACCAATTCCGCTGTCGTGTAATTTTTATTTCCGACCACGTTGATCTGCTGGATTTTTGCAGAAACGCCTTCAGAGAATACAAATTTTAAATCAACACGATTACGAGGCAGTGGTGTAGCAACGGCTTTTACTGTCGCGTTGTATTTACCAACACTATAGTAAAAGTCTTCTAGACCTTTCTCTATGTTCGCGATTGTCGTGCGGTCAAGGGCTTCACCAACACGAATATTTGATGCTTCCAAGTTTTGTTTGAGCATATCGTCTTTAACAGATTTGTTACCTGTAAAAGTGATACTCGCGATGGTTGGCCGCTCTTTAACTTGAACGATCAGCGTGTTTCCATCACGCAGGACCCTAACATCTTCGAAGTTACCGGTAGAGAATAGAGATCGAATTGAACGACTAATATCATCGTTATCAATCGAGTCACCTACCCTTACAGGCATGTTCAATAATGCTGCACCAACGGCGACGCGTTGTAGACCTTCGAAACGAATGTCTTTAACTACGAATCCGTCTGAACCGTATGCAGTGGCGCTGCCGAAAAGCAGCGACGCTATGAGCAACTTTTTCATCGCCATCGTTGTTATGCGTATTCCTTACTGGTCCCCGGCTTACTTGTTAGAAGCGAGAGAAATCATTAAAAAGTGCAAGTCCCATTAACAGAATCAATGCCATTGCACCTATCCGATAACTAAAGTCTTGTACTCGCTCAGACACTGGACTTCCTTTAATTTTCTCAATTAATAGGAAGAGCAAGTGCCCCCCATCTAATACAGGCAATGGAAACAAATTGATAATGCCCAAGTTCACGCTTATCAGCGCGATGAACATCAAATAATATACCAAGCCTGACTCTGCCGATACCCCCGCGCCTTTAGCGATCGAGATCGGCCCACTCAAGTTGTTAAGTTTGACATCCCCAACAACCAATTTACCCATCATATTCACGGTCAGCTTCATCAACTGCCATGTTTTATCGCTAGCTTGGTAAATTGCAGAAAATGGCCCATATTGCTGCACCATTTTATATTCATCCGCTAACGGTAACACTGAAAGTTCGACTCCCGCAATTCCAATTTGCTCTCCACCCTTCCCTTTTTGACTATCTGGAGTCAATATGAGCGAAATGAGCTGGTTGTCTCTTTCAACGCCTAATTTCATTGGTTGATTCGGACTTTGACGAATAAACCGCGTAACAGGATTCCATAAATCAATGGTATTCCCATCTACGCTAACAATTCTATCCCCTGCTTGTAAACCTGCGCGTTCGCCAGCAAGCCCCGGTGAAACTTTTAAAATAACAGATGACACTTTAGCCGAAACAGGCATGATACCAAGAGAAAGCACAGGATCTTGCTTTTCAGGATCGAATTGCCAAGTCGTTAAATCAATTGTTTTAGTCACAGGCTCACTAAAACCTTGAGGCAACACTTCTGCGGTTAATTGACGATCACCAATTTTACCCACTAACGCTAGACGAATTGAATTCCAGTCAGGCGTTTCGATACCATCAATTGATTTTAGTTCCATTCCAGGCAAAAAATTTGCCTCAGCCGCTACTGAACCCACTTTTACATCTTCAATAATTGGGCGAACGGATGGAACTCCAATCATAAATACCAACCAGTAGACAACAATTGCTAATAAAAAGTTCGCAATTGGTCCCGCACTAATAATTGCGGCGCGTTGCCCAATGGTTTTATTATTAAAAACTAGATGACGACGTTCAGGTGTCACATCCCCTACACGCTCATCCAACATTTTGACATAGCCGCCCAATGGGATCATGGCAATAACAAATTCGGTCCCCTGACGGTCAACTTTACGCCATAACGTTTTCCCAAAACCGATAGAAAAACGTTCGACATAAACACCACAACGACGAGCGACCCAAAAGTGACCAAATTCATGTACGGTAATTAACACGCCAATAGCAATGATAAATGCCGCTAAACTCCAAAAAAATCCCATTTCCTATCCTAAAGACCGAAACCATTAAAAACTAATAAATTCAGGCCAGCAAATACCGGTATTGCAGCGGTTAGACTATCGATTCTATCAAGAATTCCACCGTGACCTGGAATTAAATGACTACTGTCCTTGATCCCTGATTGACGTTTAAACATGCTTTCAGTCAAATCACCGAATACAGATACTACAACAACAATAATTGATGTAACCAGCAAATAATCAGGCATAACAGGGATTGGCGCAAATAAACTAAATAGCCAAGAAATAATTCCTGCTGTGATTAAGCCGCCAGCTAACCCTTCCCATGTTTTACCAGGAGAAACTTTTGGTGCCATCTTATGACGTCCCATGGTACGGCCAAAAGCATACGCTCCGGAATCTGCACCCCATACCAACAACATCACATATAGCAACCACCATGCACCAAAGAAAGTATCAGTATGATAGCCAATCGTTCTCAATACCATCATGCCACAATAGAAAGGGATAATGGTCAATACACCAAATAAAGCGCGAACAATCGCTGATTGTCCCCAAGCTTGGGCTGATTGAGGATAAGTGACAACTAATACTATCGCTACGACCCACCAAATGAGTCCTGCCCACAAGCCATATAAAATCAAAGGTTCATTCGCCAACATGGTCATATCAGCAAAAGAGAATTGCATTGCTAATAATGCAACAGCAAAAACGACCGCAAGAACGATGCGTTTAGCTTGGGTTTGCCATCCGGCAAATTGTGCCCATTCCCAAGCCCCTAGTGCACACACTGCGATTACAACATAGCCAAATGCAGCAGGTGAAAGCAAAAAAAGCGCGGCAATAACCAGCGGAATTAAAATAATTGCTGTAATTAAACGATATTTCAGCACAATTTACCCCTTTTACTTAACGAGCTCATCATCTGACTCAGCCCCACCATAACGTCGCTCGCGTTGACTAAAAGCATCAATTGCATTCTGAAACACCATTTCATCAAAATCTGGCCACAGTACATTGGTGAAATAGAATTCGGCATAAGCAACCTGCCATAATAAAAAGTTACTAATGCGGTGTTCACCGCCCGTTCTAATAACCAAATCAACGTCTTCTTGCTCATGCATACAAACATAATCATTAATTGACTCTTCATTGATATCATCAATAGTCAATTCGCCGTTTTGTACGCGCTCAAAAACCTGTTTCACACTATTAGCAATATCCCAACGACCACCATAGTTTGCTGCGATATTTAACCTTAATCCTGTATTGTTTGCAGTAAGTTCTTCTGCTTTTTGAATACGTTTTTGAAGACGTTCGCTAAATCGACCAATATCACCGATAATTTGTAGTTTTACATTATTCTTGTGTAGGTTTTTTACTTCATTATCGAGAGCAAATACAAATAGCTCCATTAAGGAACTGACTTCTTTCTCAGGCCTTCTCCAGTTTTCACTGCTAAAGGCGTATAACGTCAGTGAACTAATGTTATTTTTAACTGCGAAGCGTACCGCATTACGCACAGACTCAACGCCAGCCTTATGCCCAGTTATTCTTAATTTCCCTCTCTGCTTTGCCCAGCGCCCATTGCCATCCATAATAATAGCAACATGCTTTGGTAGCCCTGAGTTGGAGAGATTTTCACCACTAGAGTTCATTAAATATTAATCCTTGTATGCATAGCGTTGAGAATTCAGCATAATCATACCTGTTATTTTTGAGTTTGCTGATAAGACAGATCCTTAATTCAGCGCTAAATACCGATATTATGTTTTTATACTCGTCATACTTCAAGCTGCCGAGGGGTTGACTACGCTCAACTAGCCGAGCCACATAACCTATATATGCTCCCCGCCTATCTTCGCTTGTCGCCTACCCGCAACTCGAACTCTTTTGAGTATATATGCGCGTGACATATTAAAGACTTATCATGCTTATCAGCAACTAAATAAATCACATACTAGACCGAAAATGTCTGTTTGATTAATTGTGCAGCTTCACATCGAGCCTGATTATCGATGTCTAAGACCTCATCAATTGAAACTGGTTCAGATAAATGCAGTTTTTCTAATGTTGCAAGATTAATTTTCGCAATATCTGTAAAACGAACCTTTCCTTCAAGGAAGGCTGCGACGGATATTTCATTGGCAGCATTTAAAATCGTGGTTGCTGCTTGACCTTGATGGCAAGCATCAATGGCAAGTTTCAAACAAGGGTAGCGCTGATAATCAGGCTGAACAAATGTTAATGACGACAATTTTGCAAAATCCAGTGGCTCAACGCCTGAAGAAATACGTTGTGGATAAGCCATGCTATAAGAGATAGGCGTGCACATATCAGGCGTACCGAGCTGTGCAATCACACTACCATCACGGTAGCGAACCATTGAATGGATCACCGATTGAGGATGAACAATAACTTCCATTTGTTGTTGATCGGCATTAAAGAAATAACAAGCCTCAATATATTCAAGACCTTTATTCATCATAGTCGCTGAATCAACAGAAATTTTACGGCCCATCGACCAATTTGGATGATTACAGGCTTCATCAGGCGTTACCTTATCGAGATAAGATAATGGCGTTTCTCTGAATGGACCACCTGAGCCAGTCAAAATAATACTCGAAATACCAGACGCAGATAGGTCGGCAAAACCGAGGTTCAATTGAATAATTTCAGGCAAGCTTTGGAAAATGGCATTATGTTCACTATCAATTGGGAAAACAGAAGCACCATGTTCACGAATCGCATTAAAGAATAGTCGACCACTGGTGATCAGTGACTCTTTATTCGCTAATAAAATTCGTTTTCCTTTGCGAATGGCTGCCAATGTAGGGAGCAAGCCAGCAACACCTGTAATTGCAGACATGACTTGGTCGACATCATCAAGGCCTGCAAGTTGAATAGCCGCTTCACGCCCAGACAAAACTTCCGTTTTACAGTGATTATCTGTCAAAATTACACGTAGCTCTTGAGCTGAAACCTCATCTGCCATCGAAGCATATTGTGGTTGGAATTCAAGACATTGCTTTGCCAATTCAGCTACATTTCTGCCAGCCACTAAGGCAACAATTTTAAATTTATCGGGGTTGTTTCTGACAACAGAAAGTGTGCTAGTACCAATTGAACCTGTAGAACCTAGAATAGTAAGACGTTTCATAATGCAGATACTCTGTATTTATTCAATACTGAGATTATATCAGCTTGATCGCTAAGAAAGGATGATTATTAGATCATTTGATATGAGAGAATAAAACCACCAAAGTTGCTCCTTTGATGGCTTTATTGGATGGATTAAAACTCCATCAGCTCAGCTTCTTTTTGAGCTAAAGCATCATCAACTTTTTTGATGAAGTTATCAGTCAATTTTTGAATGTCATCTTGTGAGCGACGCTCATCATCTTCACTGATTTCTTTGTCTTTCAACAATGCTTTTACTTTATCGTTAGCATCGCGACGCACGTTACGAACAGCAATACGACCTTGTTCAGCTTCAGCACGAACCACTTTGATCAGGTCTTTACGACGCTCTTCTGTCAATGGTGGAAGTGGAACACGAATCACTGTACCCGCTGATGATGGGTTTAGGCCCAGATCTGAAGCCATGATTGCTTTTTCGATCGCAGGTGACATAGAACGGTCAAATACAGAGATAGCTAATGTGCGTGCGTCTTCAACAGTCACGTTCGCTAATTGACGTAAAGGTGTTGCTGAACCGTAGTAATCTACCATAATACCATCAAGCAGGCTTGGAGATGCACGACCAGTACGAACTTTACTGATTTGATTTTTCAGTGCTTCGACGCTCTTTTCCATGCGGTCTTGAGCATCTTTTTTGATTTCATTAATCACGTTTTCAACCCTTAAAAACTGGTTATTAAAGGCCGCAATGCAGCCTCGCTTAAACTTTCTGAATTTACGTTAGATAATACAATTAAACTCAGCCGATGTCTCTGAGTATTAATTGTGAGAAATCAGAGTTCCTTCATTTTCGCCCATAACAACACGGCGTAAAGCACCTGGCTTATTCATATTGAAAACACGAATAGGCAAATTATGGTCACGCGCTAGCGTAAATGCAGCCAAGTCCATTACTTTCAATTCGCGCTCAAGGACGTCTTGATAAGTTAATGTTTCATAAAGTACAGCATCTGGATCTTTTGCTGGATCCGCTGAATACACACCATCAACTTTTGTTGCTTTCAATACAACATCTGCTTCGATCTCAATGCCACGTAAACACGCAGCAGAGTCAGTTGTAAAGAATGGATTCCCTGTTCCCGCAGAAAAAATCACAACGCGGCCATGACGTAACAGACTGATAGCCTCAGCCCAACTATAGTTATCACACACGCCGTTAAGTGGAATTGCAGACATTAGTCTTGCATTCACATAAGCACGATGCAATGCATCACGCATGGCTAGCCCGTTCATCACGGTAGCCAGCATCCCCATATGGTCACCAACCACACGGTTCATACCCGCTTGTGCCAAACCAGCACCACGAAACAGGTTACCACCGCCAATAACCACACCGACCTGTATACCCAGCTCTATGAGTTCTTTGATTTCCTGAGCCATACGATCTAAAACGCTAGCATCGATTCCAAAACCTTCTGCGCCTTGTAAGGCTTCGCCACTGAGCTTAAGCAGGATACGCTGATAAACGGGTTTTGCATTGGTTGCCATGGTGTTCTGTCCTACACAGATAATTTATTGGGGTAACACACGCAGAATGCATAAGGCGATTTCTACGTACCTTAATTTTTTGGGATATACTCCAAATAATTCGAGTTGTAGGTGAGCGACGAGTTAAGATAGACGGGGAGCATAGATAAACTCTATGACTCGACTAACTGAACACAGTCAACACAACTGTAACTTGAAGGATTTCGGGTATATGCTAATTAAAACAGAGCCGCCAATCGGCGGCTCCTTGTAAAGCTGACTACTTACTTACTCATTGCAGCAACTTCTGCTGCGAAGTCAGTTTCAACTTTCTCGATACCTTCACCCACTTCAAAACGGATAAAGTTAGTTACTTTCGCATTTTTCTCTTTCAGCAGATCACCAACAGATTTGCTTGGATCCATAACGAAAGGCTGGCCAGTCAGTGAGATTTCGCCAGTGAATTTGTTCATGCGACCAATAACCATTTTTTCTGCGATTTCGCGTGGTTTACCAGATTGCATAGCGATGTCTAGCTGGATTTGGTGCTCGTGAGCAACAACATCAGCAGGTACATCATCAGGAGTAACATATTCAGGCTTGCTTGCCGCGATGTGCATAGCAATGTGCTTCAGCAGTTCTTCGTCCGCGCCTTCAGCTGCAACTAAAACACCGATACGTGCACCGTGCAGGTAGCTACCTACTTGTGCGCCTTCAAGGATTGCAACGCGACGGATGTTGATGTTTTCGCCGATTTTAGCAACCAGAGCAGTACGAGTGTCTTCAAATTTTGCTTTCAGTGCATCGATATCTGCATTTTTATCAGCAACAACGGAAGCCATCACTTCTTTACCGAATGCCAGGAATCCAGCATCTTTAGCAACGAAGTCAGTTTCACAGTTCAGTTCGATCAGTGCGCCAGTTTTGCCGTCAGCAAAAACTTCTGCAAGGATAACACCTTCAGCAGCAACACGGCCTGCTTTTTTAGCCGCTTTAGCCTGACCTGATTTACGCATGTTGTCGATGGCTAATTCGATATCACCATTCGCTTCAACGAGTGCTTTTTTACATTCCATCATACCTGCGCCAGTACGTTCGCGCAGTTCTTTTACCAATGCAGCGGTAATTCCAGACATGTGATTTATTCCTCGATATACCTTGCGGGAGGATCCCCCCAAGGATAATTCTGATTCAGATAGATAAAAGGGGCCACAAAGGCCCCCTTCTAACCATATAGCAATACCTGGTTAATAAGGGCTCTACTGAGCAGGCCTTATTATTCAGCTTCTACTAAGCTTTCTTCTGCTTGTACAGCCAGATCTTGAGAACGACCTTCACGAACAGTAGTTGCTACAGCGCCCAGATACAATTTGATTGCACGGATTGCGTCGTCGTTACCAGGGATAACAAAGTCGATACCGTCTGGATCAGAGTTAGTATCAACGACAGCAAATACTGGGATACCCAGGTTGTTTGCTTCTTTGATAGCGATATGTTCGTGTTCTGCATCGATAACGAACAGAGCGTCAGGTAAACCGCCCATATCTTTGATACCGCCTAAGCTGTTTTCTAACTTGCCAAGTTCACGAGTACGCATCAGCGCTTCTTTCTTGGTCAGTTTGTCGAAAGTACCGTCTTGAGACTGAACTTCCAGATCTTTCAGGCGTTTGATTGACTGACGAACTGTTTTCCAGTTAGTCAGCATACCGCCTAACCAGCGATGGTTAACGAAATACTGGTCACAGCTGTTAGCAGCTTCTTGAACGGCTTCGCTTGCTGCACGCTTAGTACCAACAAACAGAATCTTGCCTTTACGAGAAGCAATTTTAGTCAACTCAGCCAGAGCTTCGTTGAACATTGGAACAGTTTTTTCCAGGTTGATGATATGTACTTTGTTACGAGCGCCGAAAATGAAAGGTTTCATTTTAGGGTTCCAGTAACGAGTCTGGTGACCAAAGTGTACGCCCGCTTGTAGCATATCGCGCATGGAAACAGTTGCCATTTAATACCTCTGTATTTAAGTAATTGGGGTTATGCCTCCACAGATCCCATAACACCGACTCCAAAGCTGCGTCTAGACGCATAAGAGCACCCCGGTGCATGTGTCGACCTGTGTGTGTTATACACAATTGAGTTTAGTTTAAGCTTACCCATAATTCTAATTATGTGGTGCCATCAACCAAGGTTAAAGTCACATTTGTTCATCGAGAATATGGATTGCCGGCGCGCTTTATACCATAAATCGAATTAATAAGCCAACTTTTGTTGTTTTTTTGCGGGGAGAAAAAAGGGTTTAATGAGCTTAACTCTATTCCAGATTCTGTTCTAAATTCGCTATTGTACTGTGGTTAGTAGCGAACCTAACATTGCCGTAAAATCAATCGATGAAGTTAGTTTTTACACTCAGTATTAGAGTTAAATTAAACTCCAAATAATTCAAGGTGCAATTAGGAGCTAAGTAAATGAGTCGCTGGGTTGCCACATAAAATAGATAGTGAGTTGCGAATGAGCCTAGTCACCATGCCTCAACCCTCAACGAAAATCTCTGTAATTTAAATTATAGCCTCATTATTTTTTTATTAATTTTTTATTTAAAAAATCGATCCTTGATTGTATCTGCGTATAACCTAATTGATAGGCTCTTTCGTATAATTCTATGGCTTTTTCGTAGCTTTGAGGTACCCCTAGCCCTTCCTCATACATCAATCCCAAGTTAATCAACCCACCAAGCCCTTCTTTATTTGAAGCATCTTGATAGAGCTTTACCGCTTTATTAATATCGCGTTGAACACCAAAACCATGCTGAAAAAGCAATCCCATTGAATTCATTGCAGCGGGATCCCCTTTTGTAATGGCTATTTCATAGCATTTTATTGCGCCATCATAATTTTCTAAGTCACTGTACAAATCACCTAATCGAGTAATCGCAAAATAATTACCAGATTGTATTGATTCTTTATACCACTTTTCAGCTAAATCAGTATTTTGCTCCCCTCCACGGCCATCACGATATAAATCTCCCAAACTCATCATTGCGCTACTTGATTGATGTTTCTTGATTGCTATTTCAAACATTTGTCTCGCTTTGATGTAGTCATTATTATATTTGTATAATATACCTAAATTGTAATCTGCGGAGGATGACCCAAGTTCAGCAGCTTTTTGATAAAGTAAAATAGCTTCGTCTTTTTTCCCTTGGTCTTCTGTTAGCATCGCTAAACGATTCATCCCATTTGCATCATTTTTATCCGCCAGTTTCTGATAAATTTCTTCTGCCTTTTCGAGATTTTTTTCGACGCCAGTACCCGTTTCATAAAAGCGCCCGACCACCAATAAAGCCTCATCATCCCCTTGTTTAGCTAAAGTTTCACAGATAGCAAAATTTTTTTCTTCAGGAATGCATTTATTTACTGATTCAGAATATGATGATACTGGGTTACCTAAGAGTAACAATAACGTGACGATGGCGATTTTATTGTTTAACATAACTTAAATTTACCTATAAACGGACTCAAAACGGACTCAATTAATGGCTAATTTAATCTATCTAACGTTACAAGGGAAACAGCAAGGTCTGATTTCTCGTGGTTGCGGCACATTGGACTCCATCGGAAATCGTTATCAATCGGGCAAGCAAGACGCGATATTTGTCACAGAATTAAACTTCTCCATATCCAGAGCCCAAAACTTATCACACCAACCTATCGAGTTCACCAAACTGATTGATAAATCATCACCATTATTGCTAATTGCCGTTTCAAATAATGAAACACTCAATCTCGTCTTCGATTATTATCGTACCGCTCAAAATGGCGGAATAGAAAAATATTTCACAGTGAAATTAAACGAAGCATCCATTATTGATTACACCCATCAATGTCCAAATAATATTTTACGTAATGATATCGAACCGGAAGAACGGTTAACCATTAAATACCGTGATATTACTACTGCTCAAATTATGGCTGGCACATCAGGCTACAGTATATCCAATGATAGCGTGTTCTAATTTTTATATTTACTGATTAAGTTAACAATTTCAGCAACAAAAGCATCATCACTCGCCGCATTACTTGGACTTGCAGCTAACGTAATTAATGGGCTTAATTCCTCTTCAACAAAGTAATAAGCCATGGTGATTTGGCTTTTATTCATCGCGTCATAAACGACGCGATTCTTATTCTTCAGTCGTCTTGCCGCTTCCGACATTTTTTCAATGGTACCGTAGCTGTATATCAGAGTAGCTGCAATGATCGTGCGACTGATCACCGCACGAGGGCCACCTAACGGTTTAAAAAAAGACGGATGTTTTGTGACAATGAACGCAACAATACGCGTGATTATTGCAGTCACAATAAATTTCCGAATCTGTGATTCCGTCATAATATCAATCGTCACGCCTTCGGCAAAATGTCTAACCGACACATTCACTCGCTGTTCAATATCAAATCTATCATTAAAATTAATTGGTTTATTTATATTAGAAACGGTACTTGCCATTTGAATATAATCAGATAACTTTCGCCTTCTTGGTGGCGGCATTTGGCTAACGATAGCGCCAATAATAATATTGATAACCTCAGAAAAATTTTCATAGGGATCATAAACAAACCGCAATAAATAGATGGCTTCAACATTCTCTTTCATGATACGGGGATTTTGAGACACCCGAGATTTAAGAAGAAAATTCATACCTTGCAAAGGAGGAGGTAACACACCAAGTTCAGCAGCTGTATTTATCGAACGTTTAACACCTTTTGCCGAGGTGATAGCAAAATCCTCAGTTCCTTTTACCCAAGGATTACTGAGTGCCGTTTTAACCGAAGGTTCATCACCATCACACCTATAATAAATTGACTCATCTAATCCGCTAGGGGGTAAACATTCATTGGATCGATTATGTGCACTTTTAAGGTTTTTCAAAATTCGACGATAAATAACCAATCTTTTTTCCATGGCTTCATTAGCATCCATGATTTCACCGTTTTTACAATAAAACCATTCTAAATCACCGCACTGCATATACCCCCCATCCTTAAGTTAAATACGCATTCTAAATGAAAGGAAATAAAATTAAATACATTTAACTGAATGTTTAATAATACTGATATATACTATTCTATATCTCAAGAACGACTCATAAAGTATTTTTTATAGATATAACATAAAGTTGACATACTCATTTCTTTCGTTAAGTGACAAATATCAGTATAATTTTAGCGAGATAATTATTAATTGA
Organism: Providencia sp. PROV236; assembly: GCF_033676985.1. Lineage (NCBI taxonomy): Bacteria > Pseudomonadati > Pseudomonadota > Gammaproteobacteria > Enterobacterales > Morganellaceae > Providencia > Providencia sp. PROV236. The sequence goes on from NZ_CP096297.1 coordinate 3,515,081, forward strand.
TATCGATTAAACCAGCCAACATACATATTAAAGCCGGTTTAGGGGGATAATATCGATGGAATAATAAGATGTATCCAACCTGCCCTACAGAGCTCTTACATTTTTTTCGATTATTGGTTTATTCACTAGAACCTTATTTTTGGCAATTTGTGCTACCCAAAGCTCAAAATGATAAGCCACACGAGCCGCTCAGCGTATCCTACAACCATTTTTACAACCCAATAAACATCGATGCCTAGTTGGCAGAAAATGCGGTGGCTGGTACCATAATCCCATTAATCTTGAATAGATGGCACTGCTGCCTATTTATTAATCCTTTTCATTTAAATTGTGTCACGCAGCCGTTGCTGACATAAATGGACTGAATTCATGGCTATTATTATCAAAACTGAAGAAGATATTCAGAAAATGCGTGTTGCTGGCAGGCTCGCTGCCGAAGTGTTAGAAATGATCGCACCACACGTCAAACCTGGGGTAAGCACTGGTGAGCTAGATCGCCTCTGCCATCAACATATTGTCGATGTTCAACAAGCGATCCCCGCATGCTTAAATTATCATGGTTTTCCTAAATCTGTATGTATCTCCATCAATGATGTTATCTGTCACGGCATTCCTAGTGATGATAAAATTTTGAAAGATGGCGATGTGGTTAACATTGATGTGACTGTCATTAAAGAGGGTTTCCATGGTGATACCTCTAAAATGTTTATTGTCGGTAAACCCACGATCCAAGGTGAACGTCTGTGCCACATTACACAAGAAAGCCTTTATTTAGCATTGCGTATGGTAAAACCGGGTATTCGCCTACGCACACTGGGTAAAGCTATTCAGGAATACGTAGAGAAAAACGATTTCTCTGTTGTTCGTGAATATTGTGGCCACGGTATTGGCGAAGGATTCCATGAGGAGCCTCAAGTTCTCCACTATGATGCAGATGACAGCGGTGTTGTATTGCAAAAAGGCATGGCATTTACCATCGAGCCGATGGTCAACGTTGGCGATTATCGTATCCGTACCATGAATGACGGCTGGACAGTCAAAACCAAAGATAGAAGTTGGTCAGCGCAATATGAACACACGTTAGTCGTTACTGACAATGGTTGTGAAATCATGACACTCCGTAAAGAAGAAGAGCCGTTTATCTCCGCGGTTTTAGTTAACGCTTAACCTTTACACGCTAATGCATTGTGTCATGTCACGTTCAGGTTTCTATATACCAACGTGACATGTCACATTTTTCATTTTTACCGTCCACTCATTCACTCAAAATAATTCAACTTCTGGCTGTTCATCCACAATAATCCCCAGTAAGCTGTTAATTATCCAGTTGAGCTCTCTATGTGGAAAGATAACGATGACACCATCTCCTGTAACCTTCTTATCGCCCTCTTTATTTCAATCTTCAGATATTGAACTGTTTTCTCTAAAACAACATGTCGAATCTTTTAACAACTATCTAGAAGAAGCATTCAAGCAAGGTCAGTCGGTCATCGATCTGGTGCATGCACGCAGTGATTATCTTGATGCTCTTTTAACTCGACTATGGCAGGAGTATCAGTTTGATCAACAACCACAAGTGTCATTAGTCGCAGTTGGAGGCTATGGCCGACACGAACTGCACCCTTTATCTGATATTGATATTTTAGTGCTCAGCGCCCAGCCCTTGAGCGACGAAATTGCCGCCAAAATAGGCCAATTTATTACCTTACTGTGGGATTTAAAATTTGATATTGGCCACAGTGTTCGCTCGTTACAGGAGTGTATTGATGCAGGTAACGCCGATTTAACGGTTGCCACTAATCTAATTGAATCAAGACTGATCTGCGGCGACATCACCTTATTTTTGCGCTTACAAAAAACCATATTTAGCGATAACTTTTGGCCTTCAGAGGCCTTTTTTGCCGCAAAATTGACTGAACAGCAAGAGCGTCATCAGCGTTACCACAGCACTAGCTATAACTTAGAACCGGACATTAAAAGCAGTCCAGGTGGCTTACGTGATATACACACGCTACTGTGGGTTGGGAGGCGTCATTTCGGCGCGACCACGGTCGATGAAATGGTCGGGTTTGGCTTTTTAACCGAAGAAGAGCGACAAGAACTTAAAGAATGTTTGGCTTTTTTGTGGAAAATTCGTTTTGCATTACATTTAGTGGTTAAACGCTATGATAATCGCCTATTGTTTGATCGTCAGTTTAGCGTTGCCTGTTTGTTGGGTTATGAAGGAGAGAAAAATCAGCCTGTTGAACGCATGATGAAAGATTTTTATCGTGTTACTCGACGCGTGCGTGAGCTCAATCAGATGCTATTGCAGTTATTTGATGACGCGATCCTTGCACTCAATCCCGATGAAAAGCCACGACCACTCGATGAACAATTCCAACTACGCGGTTCGTTTATCGATGTCATTGATGACATGCTATTTATCAAACAACCGGCTGCCATTCTAAAAATGTTCTATTTAATGGCCCGCTATCCGAATATTACAGGGATCTACTCAACAACTTTACGCCAACTACGTTTTGCAAGACGTAATTTGTCAGCACCATTATGTGAATTAGCAGAAGCAAGACAGCTATTCCTTAAAATATTACGTCACCCAAGGGCAATTAAAGGTGCCTTTGTGCCAATGCACTTACATAGTGTATTAAGCGCTTATACGCCCTATTGGAGCAATATTGTTGGCCAAATGCAGTTTGATCTTTTTCATGCCTATACTGTGGATGAGCATACTATCCGTGTGTTACAAAAAATCGATAGTTTTACACATGAAGAAAATCGTCGCGATCACCCATTATGTGTCAGTGTTTATCCCAAATTACTGCATCCTGAAACATTAAGGCTTGCTGCATTATTTCACGATATTGCCAAAGGGCGCTCAGGAGATCACTCTGATTTAGGTTCTGAATTTGTCTATGAATTTGCGATGCAACATAATTATCCCATCAAAGAAGCTGAGCTGGCCTCTTGGTTGGTAAAAAGTCATTTACTCATGTCAGTCACCGCACAGCGCAGAGATATCCAAGATCCCGATGTGATCAAACAGTTTGCCCTCGAAGTGAAAACCGTTCCTCGCTTAAATTATTTAATGTGCCTAACTGTTGCTGATATTTGTGCCACCAATAGCACGCTGTGGAATAGTTGGAAGCAGAGTTTGATCCGTGAGCTATTCCTCTCAACAGAGCATCAACTCAATCAAGGTATACAGAACACACCGGACTTACGTGAGCGCATCCGCCATCACCGCCATCAAGCGCTGGTCCTACTGCGACAATCCCCTATTAATGAAGAAAAGCTCAACAAATTATGGTCTCGCTGCCATGCTGATTATTTCCTGAGACATACGCCATCACAACTCGCTTGGCACGCTTGTAATTTACTCAAGCACGACCTCGAACGACCTTTAGTTTTGATTAGTACACAACCCAAACATGGCGGAACAGAGATTTTTATTTGGTGTCCTGATAAACCTCACTTATTTGCCGCTGTTGCGGGCGAACTTGATAGGCGTAACCTAAGCATTCACAGCGCCCAAATTTTCACCAATAAAGATAATATGGCAATGGATACCTTCGTTGTGCTCGAACCTAATGGCATGCCATTATCAAAAGACCGGTATGAGCAAATCCGTAAAACATTATTGCATGCCGTTCAACAACCTGCGATCCCACTCCCTAAACCACGGACATTACCTTCTAAATTACGTCACTTTACTGTACCGACTAGAGTGAATTTTTTACATTCGACCAACGAACGTCGTAGTTTTATGGAATTATTTGCACTTGATCAGCCAGGCTTGCTTGCTAGAGTGGGTCATGTTTTAGCACAAATGGAAATCTCCTTGTATGGCGCTCGGATCACGACTATTGGTGAAAAAGTCGAAGACTTTTTCGTGCTTGCAGATAAAAATCACCAAGCACTTAATAAAAAAATGCAACAAGAGTTATCAGAAAGGTTGACAGAAACCCTCAATTCGAAGGATAAAACATAACCTTAAAGCAATATTATTACTCGTCCTTAAAGGGGAAAAACAATCAATGCAGCATTTACAAGCAATCATTGAACAAGCATTTGAAGACAGAGCCTCAATAACGCCGTCTACAGTGACACCAGCAATTCATCAAGCAGTCACAGAAACAATTGCATTACTCGATAGCGGTAAACTTCGTGTCGCAGAAAAAATTGATGGGGTTTGGGTTACCCATCAATGGCTGAAAAAAGCCGTATTGCTTTCATTCCGTATTCACGATAATCAGGTAATAGAGGGTGCAGAGAGTCGTTACTTTGATAAAGTGCCAATGAAATTTGCAGATTATGACCAAGCTCGTTTTGAACGGGAAGGTTTCCGCGTTGTGCCACCAGCCGCAGTTCGCCAAGGCGCTTACATCGCTAAAAATAGTGTGCTGATGCCTTCTTATGTCAATATCGGTGCTTATGTTGATGAAGGAACGATGGTTGATACGTGGGCTACCGTTGGTTCTTGTGCTCAAATTGGTAAAAACGTTCACTTATCTGGTGGTGTTGGTATTGGTGGTGTACTTGAACCTTTACAAGCAAACCCAACAATTATTGAAGACAATTGCTTTATTGGGGCACGTTCTGAAATCGTTGAAGGTGTAATTGTTGAAGAAGGATCTGTGATTTCAATGGGCGTATACATCGGCCAAAGTACCAAAATTTATGACCGAGAAACTGGCGAAATTCATTATGGTCGCGTACCAGCCGGCTCAGTCGTTGTATCGGGTAACTTACCGTCAAAAGATGGCAGTTATAGCCTGTACTGCGCAGTGATCGTTAAAAAAGTTGACGAAAAAACACGCGGTAAAGTGGGGATTAACGAATTACTCAGAAGTATTGATTAAGCCCCTCTCCTAAGTGGCTAAAAATCGAGCCAACCTCTTTCACTATCCAAAAAATGATTAACCCCCTTTTATTTCAAGGGGGGGTTTGTCAAATCAAATATTTCACGCATAATATTGTTTTAAACAATGACTCTGTATTTCTACCATTCTCGATTTTCTATAATTCGGTGAACTTTATGTACGATAATCTAAAAAGTTTAGGTATTAGTAATCCGCAAGATATTGATCGTTATACACTACGCCAAGAAGCCAATAACGATATTTTAAAAATCTATTTTCGCAAAGATAAAGGTGAATTTTTCGCCAAAAGCGTGAAATTTAAATATCCACGTCAGCGCAAAACGGTTGCCGCAGCAGATGGCAGCAACAATTTCAAAGAAATTAATGAAATTAACTCAAACCTGCGCTATGCAATTGAAGAGCTAGACCAAATTTGTCAAACCGTCAGCACAGACATTGATTTGAAACATAAGATTCTGGATGATTTACGCCATCTTGAGCACGTTGTTTCAAATAAAATCGCTGAAATTGAAGCTGATCTTGAAAAACTAACTCGCAAATAATAATGCTATTGTCTTAACAGCACCGTAAAATATACTCGCGGTGCTGATATTTACAGTAGTTCAGCCCAAGATTGTAACCACGATTTTGCATACTCTTCAGGCATATCTTCTTCAAGCGCATCGATAAACAGAACATCGCCAATTCTTGTTGCCGATTGTTCAGTAAGTAACTCATCAAAACGTTTCCCTGCACCACAGAAGTTCTCATAACTACTGTCACCAAGCGCAATTAAGCCATAGCGTAATTCAGGTTGATATCCAACCACATCTTGGATTTCATAAAATAATGGAGCAATTGTGTCAGGCAAATCCCCTTGCCCCGTTGATGAAGTGATGATTAACGCGATACCTTCACCACCATTGTATTGTTGCCAGTCATTAAGAATGGGTTCATCAAAAATGGTTATCTCATGACCCAATTGCTCTAATATTTCCTTAGCAGATTCAGCCACTGCTAAAGAGTTACCGTAAACTGTTCCTACAAAAATACCAATCTTTGACATGAACACCTCCATTAAATTTACTGCTTATATTCTAAATAATTCGGAGTGCAGCTAGGCAGCAAGCGAAGATAGGCGAGGAGCATAGATAAACTATGTGACTCGGCTAGCTGAGCGTAGTCAACAACGCTGCAACTTGAAGTATGACGAGTATATCAATCCAATTTGATCATACCTAAGCTATCAGCCACCTGTTGCCAACCAAACTGGTTAATCAACGATAGCCATGATCCATCCCATTTAGCCACTAATGATAGCCGCTCCCCCGAAATAGGGTGACTTAATATTAACTGAGTTGCATGCAACATGAGCCGTGAAACTGCGAAATTTTGGCTAATACCACGATTTTGCCGCAGATCGCCATGCTTACTATCCCCAATAATAGGATGACGAATGTGCGACATATGACGTCTTAATTGATGTTTTCTACCCGTTTCCGGCTTTAATTCTAATAAGCTAAAACGCGATGTAGGATATCGACCAATAGCAATGGGACATTCGACTTGAGCCAGTGGCAAACAATGAGTCACGCACTCTTGCAGTGCTGGCTCACGAGTTGCATGTTTGTCGGCTATTTTATCCAACTGCTCCAGCAGTGGATAATCAATGGTTTGAGCTTCTTCAACATAACCTCTAACCACTGCATGATAAATTTTTTCAATTTGATGAGATTCAAATTGAGCTGCTAATAACCGTGCAACTTCACTTGAAAGCGCAAATAACAGAACCCCAGAAGTTGGCCTATCGAGACGATGAATTGGATAAACAAACTGACCAATTTGGTCACGTAATGTTTGCATCACAAATACGGTTTCTTTGCTATCGAGCCAGCTCCGATGAACTAACATGCCAGCAGGTTTATTCACTGCAACCATGAATTCATCATGGTAAATAATTTCTAACATCAATAAATTACCTGCATGATCCAGTGCTAAAAAAGCTATCTAACTCACGCAAATGCTCAAGTAATAAGCTATATTGCGCTTCTTCATCATGCTTATACGCTTCTTCGAAATAAGGAGTAATAGCAAAGGCGCCAGGTAAAACAGCATTTTGCTCAATAAGTGCATATAAACGCGGGATCAGCACCCATTGCAACCATTCGGTGGCTTCCATAGTATCAATCGAAAAAGGCTCCGTGCTTTCAAAAGCTTCAGGGCTAGGCGGATATTCATTCCATAGCGATTTCGCTCTCATCTCTTCTTCAATATGACGAAGCTTTTCGATGATCCGCAGTTCAATATTCATAATTCACTCACTCGATAAAATTGACTCAATTATACGACATATTCCTTATTAACTCTGTCGTATATATGGGGTTTGCAACAATCAAAAACAATTAAGCTCTCACAAGTATTACTCGTGCTTTCACATAGAACATTTTACCGCAAGTTATTTTTGTAAAGTTATTTAAGGTTTATTTAACTTTTGTTGTAGTTCAGAGGCGCATTATTGTTCGCTTTTATATCATCCAAATAAAAGATAACTCAACAATCAAGCATGGTTATATATGGGATTATTAAAACAGTGGCGCAATCAGAATAAAATTTGGCAATCCATAAATAAGGGTTATGATAATTTAAAACGACAAGCACGTATTGCCAAACTTCCTAAAAAACCTTATCAGCAATTCCAAATCATGTGTGAAAATTACACTAGTGCTCGCATGTCTAAGCAATTTAGCCATACTCCTGATTTTGCTGAGCGCCCACTAAATAAATATTTGCACCGCAAATGGAATGGAAAGCAAAAACTACTAACAGCAAGTTATACATTAGAGCTGATAGAAAAAACCTTTACTGCTGACGCTATTCAAGCAATGTTTTCTACAGAACGTAAAGGTTTAAATGTAGCCAATATCGAACTGAAATCAGGCGATTTTGCTCAATTAAAACTTGTGTATTCTGCATTCCCAAGAGAGGGAGACTTGACCTTACATTTGTTCAACGAATTTGGTGATGATATCTACTTAATGAGCTTTTCATTCGGTACAGAAGGCCAACTCTATGTATGCTCGCTGCAAGGGCCATCAACAGAACAAAGTACAGAGCAAGTTAAATCTATTACTAAGCAAATGCATAATATGCGTCCTAAAAACCTTTTAATGTCAGCGATATATGCCGTTGCTGCATTTTTCCATTGCACCGCTATTTTAGGTATTTCAAATAATAGCCATATCAAACGTCAACATTTGAAATCGAGTTATGATAATTTTTGGCAAGAATGCAATGCAACAGCAAACAGTGATGGCTGGTATTACTTGCCATTAACTGAGCCAGTTCGTGATATTGAATCGGTTAAAAGCCAACACCGTTCCGCATTTCGTAAACGTGAAGCGTTAAGAGAAGCGATGTATCAAAGTGTTTTAAGCTCACTATCGCAGTATTCTGTGGATCCAAACAAGCAGAGCAAGACGCTTAATTAATAAAAAAAAGCCAGCCAACAAGTGGGGTTGACTGGCTTATCTCATGTTTTAAATGGTGTTACTGCATCCTGCAATGACGACATCCTGCCGTTGACATCCTGTCTCTGTAAACAGTTTAGTGAGCTACATGCATCACTTAGCCATCCTTGACCCTGTATTACTGATAGAATTGCTGAGCAAGTGCACCCTCACCCAGCCGTTTAAGAATGTATTAAAAACATTAATGAAACAACCTAGTAAAACAAATTAAAAAAAAACTATAAAACTTGATTTACGTAGGTTGATAGTAACTACATGAAATTAAAAATTTAAATAATTCTCATTTAGATAAATTAAGAAATTTAGAGCTTATCTCTTCATTAATTTGTAAGTCATTTCCTACAAGTAAAATCCTCAATAGCTTACTCGACATGCTCTAAGATAGGTGATAGTTTGCCAATAAATTGGGCTAAATCAGGGGCTAATACTTTTCGTTCCTTACTACCAAATTTTTCTAAAATAATTTCCCCAGTTAAGTTACACAAAGAAATCATTTCTAAATCGGATTCTAATGTAGCTATAAATAATGTTGGTGATAGTTTCAAACGTTTCTGAGTGACTAAATGACCAATTAAATTTTCTTGTAACCGTATAAAATCATCTTCATTCCACACCTGAACCAGACTCAACGTTTGATCTTGGAATTTTGCTTTCATATCTCCCGCAAGCTGTGTGGTATAAAAATCATGGATCGCGGGCTGTAGCTCAATATCTAATGCAATCGCCACTTTATCTAAGTTTTTATTCTGCTCAGGAAATGCCTGCGGTTCCCAATACACCCAGTTTTCACCTGTGCGCACAATACAAGGGGAAGGTATACCATAAAGTTCGGTTGAGGCAGGAGGTAACCCCGTATGCTCCAGCCACATCGCGACATATTGTTGAGTAAAATGAGTTAGTGCTTCAGAGACAGTCATATTCATGTTTATTTAATTATTCAGAATGTTATTAATAGAGATGGCGGCAATGTCGTTAATAAGTGATATTATGGCAGAAATTAACTAATGAATGAACACACCTCATTGTTAACGGCATTTATGCTCTAAATAATTCGAGATGCAGCTAAGCAAAGGTGAATGAGTCGCTAAAGGCATTGTAAGCACAGTGGCTAGCGTGACCATTCCCCGACAAAAGAGCCACACCTTGAAACATAAAGAGCATAGCTCAACCGATGACGTTTTAAGGATCAACATGTCACACTATCAGAATAACCCTGCTTTGGATAACCTTACATTAGGCAAAAAAACGGCATATTATGACCAATATGATCCAAGCCTATTGCAAGCCGTTCCTCGTAGCCTAAATAGGGATCCACTCGATATTCACGCTGACAATCTTCCTTTCCATGGTGCCGATATTTGGACTTTATATGAGCTTTCATGGCTAAACAGCAAAGGGGTTCCCCAAGTCGCTATTGGCTTAGTCAGTGTCGATGCCCAAAGCGAAAATCTAATCGAATCGAAAAGTTTTAAGCTTTACCTTAATAGTTTCAACCAAACACGTTATGAAACTTGGGAAAATGTGCGAAGCGTTTTGCAAAATGATCTCTGCGGCTGTGCTAATGGAAAAGTTAGCGTTACACTCCATAAACTTGATGAGTTTTCACAACAGCCCATTAATCAGTTCCAAGGTATCTGTATTGATGATTTGGATATTGAAATAAATGATTATGAATTCAATCGTGAGTTCCTAGCGGGTAGTAGCGAAAGTGACATAGTTGAAGAAACACTAGTCAGCCATTTATTGAAATCGAATTGCCTGATCACTAATCAACCTGATTGGGGTTCAGTACAAATTCATTATCGTGGCCCTAAAATTAACCGTGAAGCATTACTACGCTATTTGGTTTCTTTTCGTCATCATAATGAATTTCATGAACAGTGCGTAGAACGCATTTTTAATGACATAAAACAACTGTGCAACCCTGGAAAACTCAGTGTTTATGCACGTTATACTCGCCGAGGTGGTCTTGATATCAACCCATGGCGCAGCAATACACTATTTACGCCTGAAATAGGACGTTTAGCACGGCAATAAGCAAATTAAGTTAATTGAAATAATTTTTCCCTTTGGGATAAAGGAGAGTTACTTGATTACTCATATCAGTCCATTAGGATCCATGGATCTCTTGTCTCAACTCGAAGTTGATATGTTAAAGCGCACTGCCAGCAGCCATCTCTATCGGCTGTTTAGGAACTGCTCATTAGCAGTGTTAAATTCAGGCAGCTTAACTGATAATAGTAAAGATTTATTAGATAAACACACTGACTTTGACATCAATGTGTTACGCCGTGAGCGAGGTGTTAAACTTGAGCTAATTAATCCACCGCAAGAAGCATTTGTGGATGGTAAAATTATTCGTTCAATTCAAGCTAACTTGTTTGCTGTATTGCGTGACATTCTCTTTGTACATGGCCAAATCATCTATGCAGAACAAAAACTGCATCTCGATTTAGAAAATAGCGCTCATCTTACTAATATCATTTTCTCAATATTACGTAATGCACGAACGCTACACCTCGATGAAGATCCTAGCATGATCGTTTGCTGGGGGGGGCACTCAATCAATGAAGTTGAGTACCTCTATGGACGTAAAGTTGGTAATGAGCTCGGTTTACGTGAGTTGAACATTTGTACGGGATGTGGACCGGGTGCAATGGAAGCACCAATGAAAGGTGCCGCAGTAGGTCATGCGCAGCAACGCTATAAAAATAGCCGCTTTATTGGCCTGACCGAGCCTTCTATTATTGCTGCTGAGCCACCTAACCCTCTGGTTAATGAGCTGATCATCATGCCGGATATTGAAAAGCGCCTTGAAGCATTCGTTCGCTTAGCTCATGGTATTATTATCTTCCCGGGCGGTGTGGGTACAGCTGAAGAGTTACTCTATCTATTGGGTATTTTGATGGATCCTGAAAATAGTGAACAAGTATTGCCTCTGATTTTGACCGGTCCAAAAGAAAGTGCTGAATATTTTGCGGTATTGGATGATTTTATTCGCCATACACTGGGTGATGAAGCTAGCAAACATTACCAAATCATTATCGACGACCCGCAAGAAGTTGCTCGTGTCATGAAAAAGCATATGCCTCTGGTCAAAGACAATCGCCGTAGTACAGGTGATGCCTATAGCTTCAACTGGTCAATAAAGATCAATTCAGAGCTACAGCATCCGTTCGAACCAACCCATGAAAACATGGCGTCACTTAACTTAAATCCAAATCAATCCCCTGAGAAATTAGCTTCCGACTTACGTCGTGCTTTCTCCGGTATTGTGGCGGGTAACGTGAAAGAAGTTGGCATGAAAGCCATAGAGCAGCATGGACCATTCAAGATCCACGGTGATAAAGAAATCATGCAACGCATGGATACCTTATTACGTGGCTTCGTTAACCAACATCGTATGAAGCTCCCGGGTGGAACCGCCTATGAGCCTTGCTACGAAATAGTAAAATAATCACTAACAGGCCAAGGATGGCAAAAATTTTATGATCCACTTATTAATTATTGATGCACTCAACTTAATTCGTCGCATACATGCTGTCCAAGGTAGCCCTTGCGGCGATGCTTGTATGTCTGCCGTTATACAGCTAATCGCACACTCTTCACCAACACATATTGTTGCTGTCTTTGATGAAGAAGGTCGACACCATAGCTGGAGACATGAAAAATTACCTGACTATAAAGCAGGTAGGCAGCCCATGCCTGAAAATTTGCAAGCCGAGCTTCCTCAGCTGATACAGCAATTTGAGTCTAGAGGCATCCATTGCTGGCAATCAAGTGGTGATGAAGCTGACGATCTAGCAGCAACATTGGCAAAGAAAATCGCTGATGCAGGCCAAACAGTGACTATTGTTTCAACGGATAAAGGCTACTGCCAACTGTTATCACCATCAATTCGCATCCGTGATTATTTTCAAAAGCGCTGGCTAGATGTCCCTTTTATTGAAAAAGAATTTGGCGTAAAACCTCACCAATTGCCTGATTATTGGGGACTTGCAGGGATCAGCAGTAGTAAAGTTCCGGGGGTAACAGGGATCGGAGCCAAAAGCGCGACTCAACTTTTACAGCAGTATCATTCGATTGAAAACTTGTATGCCAATTTAGATACAGTTGATGAAAAATGGCGAAAAAAACTCACTGGGCAGTTGGATATCGCCAAAATTTGTCGCGACATCGCGACACTAAAAACGGATATTAAATTACAAGGGAATTTAAACCAACTGCGTTATCAGGGGACATTGAATACCCCATAAAAAACCGAGCCTTAAATGGCTCGGTAGGTTATTAAGATTATCTAATCGCTAATCACGAATTGGTGCGTATGCAGACCAAATTCGTTGAACATGTACTGTAATTTCTTCACGATCGTGATAGAGCTGCTTCGCTTGAATACGCACGTTAATACCCTGTTCGGTTAATTGAGTACGCATCTTTTCAAGGATGTGAGCAACTTCCTCATAGCGTTTTTTCATTGGCAATTTTAAGTTAAAAATGGCTTCACGACACCAACCCTGTAGCAACCACTCCGTCATAAGTGCCGCAACTTTAGCTGGCTTTTCAACCATATCACACACTAACCAAGTGATATTGTTGGTGCTAGGCTGGAATTTAAAACCATCTACTCGATGATGCTTAACTTGCCCTGTATCCATTAAACTCTGAGCCATCGGACCATTATCAACCGCATGTACCATCATACTGCGTTTTACTAACTGGTAAGTCCAACCTCCGGGGCATGCCCCTAAATCAACGGCATTCATACCGCTACCTAAGCGCTCATCCCATTCATCATAAGGAATAAACACATGGAATGCCTCTTCAAGTTTCAATGTTGAACGACTTGGTGCATCCGATGGAAACTTCAGACGAGGGATCCCCATATAAAATGGAGAGCTGTTTGTACTATATGAATAACCTGTATAACAGCAGCCTGATGCAATAAAGAAAACATGGATAACAGGACGTTTAAAGTTTTCTTTCGCTAATAAGATTTTTTCCTGCCTTAACGCATTACGTAGAGGCACCGTAAATTTACGGCAAAATTTCATTAACTCTTTGCTTTCATTAGTATCTGCTACTTCAACCCGAACATCACCAGCACGCTCGACTTGCTCCTTAAGTGCATTTACTATTGGTGTAATGCGATCCTCTGGAGGTAGATCCTTAAGTAATTCACCCACCACAATCATTTGACGTGCAAAAATTAGCTCACGAAAAGGTAACTCACGAGCAAGCTTATCGGCATCTTCAGCCTGATAACATTCAAAAATAACATAACCGCTATTTTCTTTAACGCGAGCAAAACCATAAACTTCTTTCTGCCCTGCTTTGTCTGTAATTTCTGCCGCACACTCTTTTTCAAAACCTGGACGACAATATAATGCAATTTTATTACTCATGGCGTAACGCCGGTTTCCTTAGACGCATAGCGCCGATAACGACCAACAGCCAGCCAATAAGAAAACACACTCCCCCTATTGGCGTAAAATAGGAAAAGTATTTTACCTGTAACAAGGCCATACAATAAAGGCTACCACTAAAAAGAAGTATCCCTACAGCAAAAAAAACGCCACACCAGTAGAACCACAAAATCACTTTACGCAATAAAATAGCTCCCAGTACCATTAAGGCAACGGTGTGTAACATTTGATAACGTAAACCAATTTCAATCCATTCCATCTGATGCGCACTCATGACTGATGAAAGTGCATGGGAACCAATCGCACCAAAAGCGACACTAAAAAAGCCACTAATCCCTGCAAAAATCAACATCAAACGACTATTCACAGTAACACCTTCTTTTAACTATACGCGTCACACTTCAAGTCATATAGATTGCAGAATCTATTAACAGATAACTACTTTTTATCATGATTTGAAGCATTATTGGCATGTATGATTACTGAATAAGCGCCACATCCTGGTCACCCATAATAAAACCCAATTTTTCTTGTTCACTCGCTGCCTGAGCCAGGATCCATTGACGAAATGCGGCTATTTTTCCTAAATCCGCTTGGTTTTCCTGACAAACAAGGTAGAACGCGTTTTTACTGACAAGCACCTCACTAAATGGGCAAACCAGACGACCTGCGTCAATTTCATTTTTAGCCATTACATTATTGGTTAATGCCACCCCTTGCCCGTGTACCGCAGCTTGGATCACCATAGCACTATGACTAAAAATTGGACCTTGTTGTACATTGACAACGTTGTGCAATTCTAATTGGCGAATGTAAGCTTGCCAATCCCGACGAGAAGAATCATGCAATAAAGTATGATTCACTAGATCTTCGGGTTGCTTTAACTGGTGTGCTCCAGTTAGTAATGCCGGAGAACAAACAGGCATTAAATACTCGGCGTACAACCTATCGGTTCGAAGACCCGACCAATTGCCACGCCCATAAAAAATAGCCACATCAACATCATCAGCTAATTTATCTTCTTCCCTATCAACAGCTTGAATACGTACATCAATACCAGGGTAGGCTTGATTAAAACTTGAAAGACGCGGTACAAGCCATTGAATAGCAAAACTAGGGGATAAACTAACGGTCAACGCCCCTTTTGCGCTACGCGCCTGTAATTTTCTTGTCGCCTCATTAATTGAGGAAAATATTTCTTTAATATCAAGGTAGTAACTCTGCCCATCTTCCGTTAATAGCAGTGAACGGTTACGACGACGAAATAGTTTCAAGCCAAGAAAATCTTCCAAACTTTTCATTTGATGGCTAACAGCTGCTTGGGTAACGAATAATTCCTCTGCCGCTTTAGTAAAACTTAAATGACGAGCGGCTGCATCAAATACCCTTAACGCATTAAGTGGCGGTAATCTTTTAGACATAATCACTTCTACTCGACATGGTTACATGCATTAGTTTTTTTCATCCGAAGCATTATAAATTGTCCATTGAGGATACGCCAGTAAATACCTATAGTATGCCCACTTCCTAAGCCGGAACGAAAAGTTACAGAGTTTAGTTACTTTGGAACTTTTGGCTTTGTGGTTGTGATGTTGTGTTTGCAAGTTGTCTGGATATACCAGACTTTGTAGCGTTAGCTACTGTTTTTTTCACTTCCTGTACATTTACCCTGTCTGTCCATAGTGATTTTTGTGATGCACCGCTAAAATGCGGTGCTTTTTTTTCTAACAACACAAAAAAGTCTAAAAAAGACAAGCATTCATTAGTTTACAAAAAATATCCTTAGTAAGATATTTAAGATAAATCTTGAATTTGATGCAGTTACAGATCTAAGTGCCTACTCAATATATTCTAAACTATTCGAGGTACAACTCAGTGACTAGTACAAATGAAAATAGTCACACTTCCTCCACAGAAAGCACTACACTAAGGTATGATGAGTGATAAATAAAAGTGATTGCAATATGACCTAAAACACATAATCATTTCTGTGTAGTCTTAATCACCCTAACACCGAATAAATGTAACAAGATATTTCAATGGTAGATCTAGAATATCATTATTAGTATTGATTACAAATAAAACGCTCAAATTTCAGATACAGAACACACTCAGATAAAGAATAAATAAAATGCATTATTTTTCTGCAAAACAATTTCGCGATCAGTTTCCTGCTATTCATTCTCAAACTATCTTCCTTGATAGCGCGGCCACATCACTAAAACCTTCATTAATGTCTCAAGCCTCTGATGATTATTATCGCTATTCAGGAAGCTCGGTGTATCGTGGTCAATCTCCTGAAGCATTAACAACAACAAAAAATTATGAGCTAGGGCGTAATCGGGCTGCACAATTGATCAATGCGCAAAGCGATAAAAATATTATCTGGACACGTGGAACAACTGAGTCAATTAACCTAATTACCCAAAGTTATTTTAGAAATAATTTAGCACCTAATGATGAAATCATTGTTAGTGAATTAGAACATCACTCCAATTTATTACCTTGGATTATTCTTGCTCAACAAACTGGTGCTAAAATTATTAAATGGCCGGTGAATAAACATTACACTTTAGATATAGAGAGCCTTAAACCTCGATTGAGCTCACGAACAAAAGTCGTTGTGATTACCCAAATGTCAAATGTAACTGGCTTTCAACCCGATATTGCACAAATAACGCTATTAGCCCATTCTGTAGGCGCCCTAATTGTCGTTGATGGTGCCCAAGGGGTCGTTCACTGCCCTATTGATGTCAGTGAGATGGATATCGATTTCTATGCATTCTCTGCACACAAACTCTATGGCCCAACAGGATTAGGTGTGTGCTATGGCAAAACAGAGCTGCTCGCTAAAATGCCACCATGGCACGGAGGAGGGAAAATGCTCACAGAGGTTAATTTTGAACATTTTACTCCAGCTCCTGTTCCATACTGCTTTGAAGCAGGCACACCGAATATTGCGGGCGTTATCGCTTTTTCTGCGGCTCTTGAATGGCTTGATACAATTGACTTGCCTCAATCTGAAACATACTGCTGCGCTTTAATTGAATATGCATACCAGCAATTGAAGCAATTACCCGGTTTTATTTGTTACAGCCAGCCAAACTCACCTCTACTTGCTTTCAATTTTGCAGGGATCCACTTTAGTGATTTAGGGCTATTGTTGACTGAACAAAAAATTGCATTACGCTATGGTCAACACTGCGCACAACCGTTAATGGATGCGATGGCAATTAGTGGTTGTTTACGTATTTCGGTTATGCCATATAATGATCAGCAAGACATTGATAAATTTATTAATGCAGTCAAATTTGCACTCTCGATATTAAATGATGAAGATGAATAAGGAAGCCTAATGACTTCAATAACACCGACATTTGCTCCACACCCGTTTGGTACGGAGTTAAAAATCGAGGAAATGATAGAACAGTTTTCGACACAAAAAGCGTGGGAAGATAAATATCGTTTACTCATCCAACTCGCTCGCCAACTTCCAGTTTTGACTGAAGAGCAAAAACAGCAGACCCAAGAAGTTAAAGGATGCGAAAATCGAGTATGGATTGGTGCTAGGCTCAATGACGACCAAACTTTTCACTTCTACGGTGATAGTGAAGGACGCGTTGTAAAAGGTTTATTTGCGCTTTTACTCGCCGCTGTTGAACAAAAAAATAGCCAAGAAATTTTGGCTATTGATTTCAAAGAAATTTTGAATAAAACTGGTCTTACAGGGCAGCTCAGTGAGTCAAGGCAAAATGGAATAGCCTCATTAATCACCACTATTCAGAACTTTGCAAGTGAAATGACCCCAACAGAATAGTTTATTAGAAGGGAAAACAACGGGTTTTCCCCTCTAATTTTTTGCCACATTTTCTCTTTGGTATTTAGCAACCATCTTCTTAAGTGCATGTGATACAGCAATAAAGCCAAAGCTGGCAGTTACCATAGTTGCAGCACCAAAGCCTGACGCACAATCCATCCGTTTTGAGCCATCTGCCGTGCTTTTAGCAGCACAGACAGAACCATCACTTTGTGGATAAACCAATTGCTCTGTGGAAAAAACACAATCAATACCTAACTTCCCTTTGCTATTTTTCACCACATTAAAATCAGACTTCAATCGCTCACGTAACTTAGCCGCTAGAGGATCTTGAACTGTTTTTGCCAGATCAACCACTTGAATTTGGGTTGGATCAATTTGGCCACCTGCTCCACCAGTGGTCACAATAGGAATTTTATAACGTCGACAATAAGCTAAAAGCGCAGCCTTCGGCCTAACACTATCAATGGCGTCAATCACATAATCAAATCCCACAGCAAGCAACTCTGCTACGTTATCAGCTGTTATAAAATCATCCACAACATTAACAGTACATTCAGGGTTAATCTCAAGGATCCTGGCTTTCATAACATCAACTTTTGGCTGGCCAACGGTTGTTTTGAGAGCATGCAGCTGACGATTAGTATTAGTAATACAAATATCATCCATATCGATCAACGTGATCGCACCAATACCAGTACGAGCCAACGCTTCAGCAGCCCAAACGCCTACGCCACCAATACCAATCACACAAATGTGAGAACGAGCAAAAAGAGACAGCGCCTGCTGCCCATAAAGACGACCGATTCCAGCAAAACGCTGCATCCAAGCATCTGAAAGCTTAGTTTGCATAATAAGTAACAACCTTAATAACTACATATACTCGTCATACTTCAAGTCGCAGCACTTTTCGTTAAGGTATGACGACTCATTCACTTGTCGCCTAGCTGCATCATGAATTATTTAGAGCACAGTTCCAAAAAGTGGTTGGCTTTTCTTCAAAACCCACACTCTTCCATAATGATTATAAAAACCGGCCATTTTACCTGCTTCATGACCTGTCCCGTGATAAATATCGAAATGATGGCCTTTGATAGCCCCACCTACATCAAGGGCAACCATCATACGCATTTCGTAACGCCCCGTAAATTTACCCGTATTATCCAGAACAGGGATTTCAGCCAATAATGCGGTGCCAGGTGGTATCAATGTTTTATCAGAAGCAACAGAAGCTTTAGCAATCAGCGGTACTGCACTTGCCCCTCTTACTGGTACAAATGATTGTGGTTTAAAGAAAACAAATGAAGCATTCTCTTCAAGTAGCTGGCGAACTTCTTGCTCACTGTGGCTATTTGTCCAATCATGGATTGCTTGCAGAGACATTTTTTCTAAAGGAACTTCACCACGATCTACAAGAACCTTACCGATGCTTTTATATCCATGACCATTTTTGCCTGCGTAACCAAAGAAATTTAATGGGCTACCATCACCAAAATCAACATAGCCACTGCCTTGTACTTCCATCATAAAATTATCAACAGCTGAGTTGCTATAAGCCAAAATCAAATTATCGCTTAAAGCACCATTATAGATGGCAGCACGGCTAGGCAATCGTTTCTTTCCTTTTGGCGGCATGGCATAAAGTGGATGTTGGAAAGTGCCTTGTTTAGTACGACGTGCTTCAATAACTGGGGTATAGTAACCCGTAAATTGCACGTTACCGTAGTTATCTACCCCTTCCATCTGGAAAGCGGTTAAATTGAAATTTGCCAACAATTTAGGATCACCACCCGCAACTAACCAGTTTTCAATTGCATGGTAGGTATCATTGTTATTTTGAAAGAGTCTTGGTGATGCATTTTTGATTTCAGTAATTTGGCGCTCGAAGTCTTGCGAGTTGACAGGACGCCCCTGAACATTCAGTTGGCTGACTTGTTTAAGATCTTGATTTAAACGTCCATCTTTATATTGCTGCCCTTTGTCCGTCGGATGAGACTGACAACCCGCCAACAACGAAATAAATGCCCCTGCGACACACCATTTTTGCCATAGTTTCATATCATAATGCCCACACCAATCCAATATGTAGCGCACAATAGCAAACCCAAATCAATAATGAAATGACAAAAATTATTTAGTACGTTAATTAATTCATTCACTCATACATGAGTTTAATAAATGAGCATGGAGAGTGATTTTTGTTCTATTTATGCGAAATTTTGAAAAAAAACACGAAAAAACTTGCATCAGATCTCATCCCGAGTATAGTGCCCGCATCGGACGCGGGGTGGAGCAGCTTGGTAGCTCGTCGGGCTCATAACCCGAAGGTCGTTGGTTCAAATCCAGCCCCCGCAACCAATAATAAGTTAGTATCAAAATATATTTCAGGCGCGGGATGGAGCAGCCTGGTAGCTCGTCGGGCTCATAACCCGAAGGTCGTCGGTTCAAATCCGGCTCCCGCAACCAATATCCCTGAAATATACCCTCTTCTGTCGCGGGGTGGAGCAGCTTGGTAGCTCGTCGGGCTCATAACCCGAAGGTCGTTGGTTCAAATCCAGCCCCCGCAACCAATTTTCGTCATTTCCAATAGAATCCACAAATAAAAAAGGCAACTCACATCTCTGTTCGCCGCCTCTTAAAAACGCAATATCATCTGATTAATTTCTTATGGCAAGTTCACCGCCATTGCGGAAATAAGCTTTAATTCCATGAAAGATTGATTCAGCCATTTGCTGCTGAAATTTAGCCGTTTTTAGTTTTCGCTCTTCCTCAAGGTTACTGATAAACGCCGTCTCAACTAAAATAGAGGGGATCTCCGGTGCTTTAAGTACCGCGAAGCCTGCTTGATCGACTTTGTTTTTATGTAAGCGGTTCACTTTCCCCATACGCTTTAACACTTCATCACCAAACTTCAAGCTATCATTGATGGTCGCCGTTTGCACTAAATCAAGCATCGTATGGTCAAGGTATGCGTCTCCACTTTTACTCACCCCACCAATTAAGTCAGCTTCGTTTTGAGTTTGAGCAAGGTAGCGGGCTGTGTTACTCGTCGCCCCTTTAGTTGATAACGCGAACACAGAAGAACCATTTGCAGAGCGATTAGTGAAAGCATCAGCATGAATTGAGACAAACAAGTCCGCTTGCATTTTCCGCGCCTTCGCAACTCTAACTTTTAATGGGATAAACACATCTTCATTACGTGTCATATAAGCACGCATTTCAGGATCTTTATCAATTAGCGCCTTTAAACGCCGTGCGATTTGCAGCACCACGTCTTTTTCGCGTGTTTTATATTTACCCATTGCCCCGGGATCTTCACCGCCATGACCTGGGTCTATCATGATAATAATTGGGCGATCTCTACCTGCTTGACCTGGTTTTTTGGCCTGAGCAGGCATTTTTTCTTCTAAATCACCTTTATTGTAATCTTCTAGTAATGCCAGTAATGGATCATCATTTGCACTAACACCCTGCGGATAGAAATCCATCACTAAACGATTTTTAAATTCAGCAACTGGGCCTATAGTAAAAATCTGTGGGCTAACTTTATTTTTAACTTCAAAAACCAAACGTACTGTTTTTGGATCGAATTGTCCGACCCTAACTAATTTTAAGTGAGGATCTCGAGATTGAATTTGCGTTCCCATTTGCTTCAGAACATTATTCAGCTGCACACCTTCGAGATCAATAACTATGCGCTCAGGATTGTGTAATACCAACTGACGATATTTTAATGGGACAGTCGATTCTAACGTTACTCGTGTATAAGACGATGCCGGCCAAATACGAACGGCAATAACGTTACTACTCGCAGCAAAACCGAATGGGCTAACGCTGAGCAACATAACTGCCGCTGCCCCTTTGATAAAGCGGCGCTTCGATGAACTGTGATCTCGGTGACTCATCAATAATTCCGAACCTAAAACATAATATCAGGTGATTTTAGAATAAAAGCCAAGTAGAGGCCAGAAAGATAACTCTAACGAATCATTAGCATACTGTCATCAAGAATACACATTTAAATATAGAGATATGTAAACTCAAATAATAAAAATGTTACAAGTCTTATCTTATCTTTTACTTGATATTTATCGCTAAAAAGAATAAAAATACATAATTAACGAATAAAAATTCACTTAAGAGGGTGGTTATGAAAGAGCGCAGCACCGAATTGGTTGATGAATTTCGCCATTCGGTACCTTATATCAATGCCCACCGCGGCAAAACGTTTATTATTATGCTTGGTGGCGAAGCAATTGCGCACGAAAATTTTCCAAGTATTGTCAATGATATAGGGCTATTACATAGCCTTGGGATCCGTATTATTGTTGTTTATGGCGCTCGCCCACAAATTGAAGGCATTTTAGCTGAACATAATTATGAGGCTATTTACCATAAACATACTCGGGTTACTGATTCGAATACACTTGAATATGTTAAACAAGCTTCAGGCGCTTTATTACTTGATATTACAGCACGTTTATCAATGAGCCTGAACAATACGCCATTACAAGGTGCCCACATCAATGTCGTTAGTGGAAACTTTGTTATTGCCCAACCACTTGGTGTTGATGATGGTGTTGATTATTGTCACAGCGGACGTATTCGTCGTATTGATGAAGATGCTATCAATAAGCAACTCGACAATGGTTCTATCGTGCTAATTGGCCCAGTTGCTGTTTCTGTCACAGGAGAAAGCTTCAACCTCACTTCCGAAGAAGTTGCTACTCAACTCGCTGTCAAAATGAAGGCGGAAAAGCTGATTGGTTTTTGCTCTTCGCAAGGTGTTGCTGATAAAGAAGGTAATATTTTATCTGAGTTGTTCCCCAATGATGCAGAAATTCGTATTCAAGAATTAGAATCCGAAGGTGATTATTACTCAGGAACCGTCCGTTTCTTACGCGGAGCTGCGAAGGCTTGCCGCCGCGGAGTGCGTCGTAGCCACCTATTAAGCTATCAAGAAAATGGAGCATTGATCCAAGAACTATTTTCTCGTGAAGGTATCGGTACGCAAATTGTTATGGAAAGCGCAGAGCAAATCCGCCGTGCCAATATTAATGATATCGGAGGGATCCTTGAGCTTATTCGCCCTCTTGAACAACAAGGTATCCTAGTTAGACGATCGAGAGAACAACTTGAGATGGAAATTGATAAATTTACCATCATTGAACGCGATAGCTTAATTATCGCATGTGCTGCGCTATACCCCTACCCCGATGAAAAATTAGGTGAAATGGCCTGTGTTGCAGTGCATCCTGACTATCGCAGCTCCTCTCGAGGAGAAGAATTATTACACCGTGTCGCATTACAAGCAAAACAATTAGGGCTAGATAAATTGTTTGTCCTTACAACACGTAGCATCCATTGGTTCCAAGAGCGAGGCTTCGTACCTGCGGAAATTGAAATGTTGCCTGTAAAAAAACAGGCTCTCTATAATTACCAACGACGCTCTAAAATTTTGATGCTTGATTTAAAAACGCAAGCAGATAAATAACTCACTAAACGACTAACCTAACTCTTAGGTTAGTCGTTGGTTATGCACTTATGATTTAGGCTATTACGCTATTTGCACTATGCGTGATTTTTCACAGAGTGGGAAGCTATCAATCACAGGCTGGATGAGTGCTGACATCTCTGCAAATGAAGTACCATAGAAATAGAATGCAGTTTCTGTCGGTCCTTCCCAAACGCCATGGATTGCACCTATCTCTTCAACAGCCTCATCCAGTTTATCGAAAATTTCATTAATATCGCTATTTTCATAAACCTCATCAGGTAATTCAGTACCATTGAAATATAGCGCCAGCCCTTCTTCATCACCAAACTCAATTACGGTGTCTTCACCATGAATGACTAAGCGAGATCCTTTAGGAGCTAACATTGATGAAAACAATTGAATAATCAAGCTAATATTCTCATCGCTTGCATCTGCAACGGCGAGTTCAATATCGCACTCTTCGGCTTCACCATTATCAGAAAGTAAAGTTCCACCACCAGTCACTTGGATTTCTTTTCCCATTCCTTGCATGACTTGTGTAAATGCATCCTCTAAATCAGCACGTCTTTCCGGTTCAATCCTAGCTTTTAATGTTACCGTCATCGCCGTCATTTCTTGCTGGTTTTCCATATCATTACCTTTTTGCATTTAAATCCAATTATATTGCCAAAACTACGGGGGTTACTTTTCTTTGGCACTCAAAAGCTGTATTGCCAAACCACTACGCCGTTTGGTTGGTGTTTCAATAGCGCGACGAATGATTTTCATACCGCAATACAATGAAAGTTCTTTTTTCGCTCGAGTAATTGCTGTGTAGACGAGCTCACGAGTCAATACAGGCGAATATACCTTCGGTAAAACTAAAGCGGTATGAGTAAACTCCGAACCCTGTGATTTATGAACCGTCATTGCATAAGCTGTTTCATGCAATGGTAAACGATTAGGCTGAATACCTTTAATTGTTCCATCTGGGTATTGAAAGTATGCCCTTAATGCACCATCTTCATCTGGAAGTATGATACCTATATCACCATTAAATAAGCCTAGTGGGCTATCATTACGGCTGATCATAATAGGCCTTCCTGCATAATGTTTGTTCATCTGATTGTATGGACGGTGGATCAACCCTTGCCGATGAAGCAGTTTTTCTAGCTTGTCATTGATCCCCATAACACCATAAGGGCCATCTCTCAAAGCAGTCAATAACCGATATTGATTAAACTTATGTAACACCTCAGAAGCAAGCTGCCTAGTTTTTACTGCTAACAGATATTCCTGATAAAAGCCTGCCGCTGCAATCAACATTTGTGCATAATCGTCTTCATCTTGTTGTAAGTATGTATGCACATCGGCTAAGTCCTTAGTTAATAATTTTTCAGCGTGCTTTGTATCACCTTCATTGACCGCTAAAGCTAACTGCCCTATTCCTGAAGATGCAGAGAAACGATAACTTTTGCGTAGTAAGCACAGGCTATTTCTAATTGGGGGTCCTTGCTCAGAAGTAAAATGTTCAAGCGAATAATTGGTCAATTGAGATAACTCAGCGGCTCGTTGAGGACTGTAGCCTACATCAGCAAATTGACAAATATCACCAAGTACAGCTCCCGCTTCTACCGATGCTAACTGATCTTTATCACCTAAAAAAATTAATTTTGCCTGTTTGGGTAAAGCCTCAATCAACTTCCCCATCATCGGCAAATCAACCATAGATGCTTCATCGACAATCAATATATCTAGCACCAATGGGTTATCTTGATTGTAGCGAAATTGCTGGCTTTCAGGTTGTGCACCTAATAATCGATGCAGTGTTTTAGCCTGATTGGGTAACATGCCTCTCTCATCATCATTAAGTGGCAAGCTATTTAATGCTGTCCCTAAAGATTCTGTTAGCCTTGCTGCCGCTTTTCCTGTTGGTGCTGCAAGTTCAATTTTAATAATTTGCTTATTATTGACTGCAAGTTTAATTAAAGCGGCGAGGATCCGTGCAACTGTGGTTGTTTTTCCTGTTCCCGGACCACCTGAAATGACAGATACTTGACTAGTGACTGCAACTGCCGCAGCTATCTTTTGCCAATCGATTTCATTGGCTAAAGGAAATAGCCCATCTAATATGAGTTTAACCGCTTGGTTATCATACTGAGGCAACGAAGTATGCGAAAAAAAACGAGATACCCTTTGTTCGTATTGCCACAAACGCTGAAAATACAAGAAATGATTAGATAAAATTAACGGTGATAGCTCTTTCTCATCAGCTAAAGAGACAAAAGGCGCATCTTTGATATCTTGATAAATAGCTTCGGCACTCGGTTCCCCGATTGCTAGCCAAAATTCCTCAGCTAATTCAGGATGCCTACCTGCAAATAACGTCTCAACACTAATTTCAGACAACGCTAAACACACGTGCCCAGCCATAGTCTCCGAACTTAATAAAGCTGCGGTAAAGAGTAATAATGGGCTCTGCCCTTCTGCGATATTGTAAGCAAACTGAACATCAAGAGGCGTGAACAAATGTTCTTCAAGCGCTTTATCAAACAGCTCTTTCATCATTTTTCTTGTTCCTCTAATGCCTTACAAAATAGCTGATCAAGCTCATTGATAAACGAAGATTCAGGTCGATAATAGAAAATACCATTTTTCGACTCAGCCCGATCAATACCTCGTAAGAAGAGATAATAAACTCCTCCAAAATGCACATCATATTGATAATTTGGTAAACGTTGTTTTAGATAGCGATGTAATGCCAATGAATACAGCTGATATTGTAAATCGTAACGATGATCTACCATGGCTTCTGCCATGGCGGCTTGAGTATAACTCTCTGCACTTTCACCGAGGTAATTTGATTTATAATCAAGAATATAAAACTTACCTTTCCATAAAAATGTCAAATCAATAAACCCCTTCAAAATACCTTGAACTTTTTCAAAGTTAAGAGGCGGGCATACTTTAGATAATGGGTCATAACGATGCGTAATTTGATCAAGCTGTTTAGCTTCTAATAAACTATCAATAGGTAGGTAAAACTGCATTTCATCTAGCATATCACTGGCCGCTAATGCAGATAAACATAAGCCATCATCGTTAAGCGGCGCTTGAACAATCGCAGTCAGCCATAGCTGAAGCATATCGGCCCATTTACTCTCAAAGCCCGAGAGCTCTAATTTCTCCACCAGCCACTCTAATGAAACCTCTTGAGAAAAATCGATTTCTTCCATTAGTTCATGTAAGAACGTGCCTGGAGCTGCTCCTTTAGGGAATTGATGAGGCGTTAAAGTCTGTTCATCTTTTGAAGGAAGAGAGGCATCAATACTCACTTCAATATCCATTGTGGGTGCGAGTGAGTTCGCCAACTGTTCAGCACTAATTGTTTGTGCACTTTCAACATGCCCACTACTGTAGCTTAAACCTGAATAACTCGTAACTCGCCAATGATCATCAAAAAAACGGGTAATATTCCTTGCACAAAGCACTTCATCATCGACTTCACTTAAAGATAACGAATTGGATTTAATATGTGCTATTTGTTCGACACTAATCGTGCTATTAACTAGCTCAGCTAATCTTGCATTAAGTAAATTAAAATCCCCTGCTTCACCTTTTTGTATTAAATAACCTAGAGCAGATAAATGCAGATCTGTTTCGCCGCTTTTCTTGCGGTTACCTTTAATGATAGGGGCAATACCAACACTACAATGATAAATAGCACGAGTGAGTGCAACATAGAGTAAGCGTAAATCCTCAGCTAAACGTTCTTGATCGGCAAGCGCTACGTTTTCTTCACTATCCGCTAAATCTAAACGTGTACCGTAATCTTCACGATCATGAAAGAGGGCTTTTGATTGTGGTAAAAAATTGCTCACAAAAGGTAGCCAAACAATTTTATATTCAAGCCCTTTCGATTTATGAATAGTGCTGATTTGCACTAAGTGTTTATCGCTTTCTAAACGCATTTGTTGGGCATTCGATTGATGGTCTGGATGAGCTATTTGCTGTGTTAACCAGCGAACTAGCGTATGTTCCCCTTCAAGTTGTAAAGACATTTCTTGAAGTAGCTCACCAATATGCATCATATCCATCAAGCGCCGCTCACCATCTGTCGCAGCAAGTAATGTTTCCGCAATATGCCGCTCTGCCATCAGTACCCGTAACATAGGTAATACTCCCCGCTTGTGCCAAATTATGGCATAGCGGGTAAACTCATCGACCAGTGCTTCCCATGCTTTTTCATTATAATTCAAAGCATCTATTTGCTGAGCATCCAACCCAATAAGACCTGTCGCTAGCGCACAACGCAACACTCGCTCTTTTTCTGGAGACAATACAGCTTGAAGGATCCATAACAGATCCTTTGCTTCTTGGGTGGCAAATACACTTTCACGATTTGATTGGAACACCGAGGGGATATTTAATTGGTTCAAAGCATCTCGGATCAAAACAGCTTCTCGGCGGCTTCTAACTAATACCGTAATATCTGCCGCAGAAACTGGTGATTGCTTCCCATCACCATTTTGAAAAACCGCAGTACCAGCTAATCCCCCCTGTAACCATTCACTGATTTTCCCAGCACACTGTGATGCCATGGTTTGCTCATAATCAGTAATGGATACCGCTTCTCTATCTAGATGCCAAAATGTCAATGCCGTCAGTGCCTGACCATTTTCCAATAATTTTTTACCTGCATTTTTTGCAGAGAAATTAACAGGGTTGAATGGAATTTGTTCAAATATAAACGGATTATCACAATGTCTAAAAATGTGGTTTACTGCCTCTACCATATGCTCAGATGAACGATGGTTCGTTTCTAACGTATAATGGGCGTTAACCTGCTTCTTAGCCTCAATATAGGTAAAAATATCTGCTCCGCGAAATGCATATATTGCTTGTTTCGGATCACCAATAAATAATAAAGCGCTGTGTTCGACACCACGATATATACGCTGAAATATACGGTATTGTTGTGGATCTGTATCTTGAAACTCATCAATCATTGCGACAGGAAAACGCTGGCTAATTGCCTCAGCCAGAAACTGCCCACCTTCATTTTTCAATGCTTTATCTAAGCGAGTCAGTAAGTCATCAAACCCCATTTCACCACGACGATGTTTTTCATGAGCAATACTTTGCCTCACTTCAGTAATAGCGAGAGGGATAATTAAATCTTTAATCGTCAATGATTGTGTAAGCAATTGGTCGATTTGAATAAATGCTTGATGTTCAGGACCAACACCGCTTTTCGATTTTTCATGTAAAGTGGCTTGAGAGAAGCGAATAATCTCTTTAGGCAATTGATAATCTTGGGTATCTTCCTCTGCCCAACAGGTTATTTTTTCTAACCAACTGGGTAAATAACGAGAGCTATAGCTGCGTTTATCGACATCTGAGTTAGTGATTAATTTTTCAAATTCACTGCACCCATCTAACCATGCAGCTTTGACATCATTAATTAAGCTAATAAAACGTTGATGTCGTTCTTCAAAGGTCTCTGTATCCTCTCCTCCATTAACAATATATGGCATATCCCCTTGTAAAAACGGTTTTATTTCAGCCAATAATGCTTCTGGGCTATTCCATTGTGACAAAATAACTTTTGCCATCGAATAATCAAGAGGATAAAAGTGGCGGCGCCAAAAATCAGCGCATGCTTGCTTTTGAATTGGTTGTTCATCTTGGATCATATTTTGTTCAAACAAAACGCCCGATTCAAAAGCATTGTTGACTAACATCCTTTGGCAAAAACCATGAATAGTATAAATAGCCGCTTCATCCATTTGCCGTTCAGCCGTTAACAACCAATTTGCTGCAAATTCTCGTTGTTCTGGAGTTGCAATTTGTGAAAGTAGCTCCAAATATTCAGGCTGATCCTCAAACCCTACCCCCTCACGAATACACGCGAGTCGCATATTATGGATCCGCTCACGTATGCGACCACGCAATTCGTTGGTTGCTGCCTCAGTAAAGGTCACAACCAAAATTTCCTCAACGCTAAGAGGCCGAGGGAAAGCATTTGCTTCCCCCAACCCAAGCAGTAAACGCAGATAGAGGATCCCTATGGTATACGTTTTACCGGTACCCGCTGATGCCTCAATTAATCGCTGCCCTTGTAAAGGCAATGAAAAAGCATCTAGCAATTGGGAACTTATCTGCATTTTATTCACTCTGCATCTTCCTTAATTGGTAACATCTTTTGGAACTCTGAAGCATTTGGATAGAACACCCAGCCTTTCAGTGGTGCGTATCCTGTTTTTTCATCAACATCCTGACCAATAACTTGAGACGTTAACGCTAAACCTTTACGTTGCATCACTGCATTTTGGTAATAATCAATAACTTGCTGCTGTGTCGTTTTACCAAATAATTCAATAACTTTAGCTCGAGTATCAAAGGTAAAGATATTGCGGCTAAAGTCAGATGAATAGCGTCCTACCTCTTCATAGAAAGTTTGTGGTGGTTGCTTCATTTCTGTAATGATCGACTGTTTATACTGTTCAAACTCTTGAGCGGGTAATTTTTTCAACTTTTCAAGAGCCGTACTATAAAACTCTTGATAACGAGTATTTAAGTAATCAGGCGTTTTTGCATTACTTTGCAGTAAGAACCCAACCCCCCACTGATCACCTAAACCTACTTTGAATGCAAACACAGCATAACCAAGTTGCTCGTTAGTTCTAAGCTGATCATAGAACCATGGTTGAATAATATTAGACAGTAAACCAGATAGCACAGCCCCCTCAATACGGCTATACCCTTCAGGAATAAAAATTTCTGCTAACGCATTATCCGTGCTTTTGGCTTGATTATGAAAATCGGCTAGATAAGGCTTATCAATCACAACAATGTCACCACGCCACCAGCCTTTTCCTTTGCTTTTCAGTAAATCACGAGCATCTTTAATAACATTAATACTTTGTTTATCGGTTAAATTACCAATTACCATAGCTTGTAATGACGCGCTCTCTATCACTTTACTACGGTATTTCGTGATATCTTTTAGAGAAATACTGTCTAATGTAGATAATCGCTCTTCTTGTTCAAAATAAGGAACAGTATCGATACGTCGTAGTGGCTGCATAGCTATTTCATAAGCCTTAGCATTATTGGCTACTTTTATTTGTTCCTGATACCAAGATTTAGCTTGAATAAGCTCTCTTTCTGTTGGCTCAAAGCTTAAATACAGCTTTGTCATCGATAGAAATAGCTCAGGTAAATGCTGAGTATATCCACTCGCATTAAACTGCAATCCAACGCCTTGTGAAACAGACACCGACATACCTGCTACCGATGCTTGATATTGCAGCTCATCCATTTTTAATGATGCTATATATTGCAATAATGCTCCAGTCACTTGGGATTTAGCATCTTGATCACCAACTTTTGTTTTCAGTAATAAATTAATAGTTGCTTTAGGTTCATCTGCAAAATATTGGCTTGGCATATACAGCACACGTGTATTGCCATCCTGATAAACTAATTCAGGATGTTTATAGGTTTTTTCTGTCTTAATTAATGACAAGTTATCCGGAATGTATGGGTTCAATTCAGGTAACCTAAATTTCATTTTAGATTCTAGCTGCTCCCATTGGGTTAACTGCTTCTGAGTTATTTTATCGACCTGATAAGCTGCATCAACAAAGTAGGCTTTCTTATTGTGTGGCTCATTTGGGCTAATAAACCAAATCCGTGCATCCTTAGCCGTTAGCTCAGAGAGCCTTGCCTTTATTGCCGAAGGATCATATTTGTCCGCAATATAATCAGAATCTAATACATGGTTGACCGGTACATTAATCATTTGGTCTGATAACCATTCAATGTAGTTCATATCTCTGACAATAGAGCCATAACGGAACGATAAATTCAGTACATTCGCGATTTCATCAAAGTAACTTTTGGTTACCCCTTCTTTTTTCAACAGATCAATATAAGCAAATACAGCCGCAATAATTTCATCACGTTCTGCCAGCCCTTTATCTGTCAAAGTAATGTAGATAGAAAAAGTCCCATAATTCCGATCTGCGTTAGGCATTGCAGAGGCACTAATCCCCTCAGCCAATCCTTCAGAGACTAGCCAATCTGCTAATGTGCCAGGACTGCGATTCCCGATTAGATAACCAATGTATTCATCACTTTTACTGCGAAAATCAGCCATATTGTTCTTAATACTGAACTCTAATTGAATGGCTTTTTGTGGCTGAGCAGGGATATAGTGGATCACAATCCCTTTTTCATTGTCTGTGACAGCGGGAACATCCGTTGTTGGCGCTTTAATATTATGGTCTGGAATACGCCCAAAGGTTTCTGCTGCAATTTTTGCCAGCGACTCAATAGATTGGTCACCATACAGAACACCATTCATCAAATTCGCCGAATAATATTGCTTATAAAAACCCACTAGCTCATCTTGTAACTTACTACCGGGTTTATCTTGCAACGTCTCTAAATTTCCACCAGAAAAGCGTGAGTTGGGGTGATTAGGATTTAATGTTTCAGAGCGAACTTGCCATAGACGCATTCCATCACGGGAACGAGCCATAGTCAGCTCCGCATTGACGGCATTTCGTTCTCTATCTGCATTAGTCGGATCCAGTAGCGGCTCAGCTAAAGCATCCGCTAATCTATCCGTAGCATCCTTTAAGGCACTATTTTCAACTTCTAAATAGTAAGCAGTACGATGTGCCGCGGTACTGGCATTATGACTCCCACCATGCTTTTGTAAAAACTCAGACAAACTGCTGGGTTCTGGATATTTTTTAGAGCCCATTAACACCATATGTTCTAAATAGTGTGCAAGCCCTAATTGGCTATCTGGGTTTTCTAAGCTACCAACAGGAATAGAAACAGCGGCTAGTGATTTAGTCGCTTTTGGATCTGAAACCAATAACACTATCATTCCGTTATGTAGCTTAACGGCTTGATAGGTTCGTGGATCATTTTCGCTCTTATTGATAGTTTCGGGTAACACCTGCCAAAGGGGCTGGCCAATCGCTGCTGCCCCCCAAACCATTAAGGTTACCAATAAGAAAAATTGAGCGATACTTTTGGATAAACGTCGCATCCTTTAATGCACCCCTTTTTTTATTTTAGATATTCTGCCATCGGCAGAAGATAACGCTGAGAATTTTCCAACAGTGACTGAATTAAGTTTTGGTCAATATTTCTACAAACTCGTAACACATAATCATCCTCCATCTCCCCTCTTTTCATGGATGAACCTTGGAGGCTTTGCACTAGTACTGATAATGCTTTTTGTTGTACATCTTCAGAAACAAAATCATATTGTTTCGTTTTTTTATCAAAACAAGCTGATAACCAATTCCAACCACTTTGATTTAACAATAACAATGGGCTATTTAGGCCATTACAGTAACCCGTTATAAGCTGTTCTAAATAATTCTTAGCATTTTCTTGCTTTACACTAGAAAAATGCCACGTACTGTTATCACGACCTAGTGCAATACTATCACCTTCACCGATCGTAAAATTAAACAACAGATGTTCTATCCACAGTTGAATACCATCATTTGCTGTCAAATAAGCAGGCCGATAACGTAATACCCCGTTTTCATGCACATTTCTTAATACTCCTGTTAATTTGATGCCATTGATATCAGTATCAATCACATGGTCAAAGGGTTGAACATTTTGCTCCTTAACCTTTTCAGCCAATGGCATAATATTATTCATTTGTTGCTCCCAAAACAGCTGCCCAAATTGCTTAGCAGGTAACTGCCCAGAGGCTCTCAGTGATTGATAAAGCTGAACTGGATCTTCATCTTTAACTAATAAAGCTAATACACGTTCATTAATTTTATAGCGCTGTAATCTATCTAAAATAAAGGGCTCATCCTCTGGCAGTTCTGTTTCTTCAATGGCGAAATGAACTTTCAAACGTTGTTGAAAAAAAGCTCTTATTGGATGACGATAAAAACGCAATAGTTGTTCAACTGAAAGCTCAGTGATGATTTCACGTTCATTAAGCTGAGATACAAAAGGCTTGTTCCCTTGAAATACAGTTTGCGCGGCTGGTAACCACTCACTTGCAAAACTCTGATTTATAGAATCCGCAATGAAGTTTTCTTTGGCAAAAGGCACACGGTTGTGCTGTGTGACAAGATGTTTTTTTAATCTCATCGCACTCTCATCAATATTAAGTTCCTCATCCCCCTGTAAACAAAAACTTTGGCAAATATAATCCAAAAGCTCAGTCACTAGCACAGATGGGTTACAGGTTTGGTTATCCTGTATAGATAGACCAATATAGCTAACATAAAGTTGCTTCGCTGCTGAATTCAATGCTTCTAAGAATAGGTAACGATCATCATCTCGGCGCTTTCGATCCCCTCTGGCAGGCTTCTCTGCCATTAAATCAAAGCCTAGTGGTGGAATACTACGGGGGTATATACCATCATTCATCCCTAATAAGCAGACGACTTTGAAAGGTACCGAACGCATTGGCATTAAGGTACAAAAATTGACAGCACCAGCTAGAAAGCGCTGACTTATCTTTTCATCGTCAAAACATACAGCTAGTTCATCACGGATCAAACGTAAAGGGACTTTTTCATCATAACCAGAGCTTAAGGCATTTTCGATAATCCTATGCCATTGCTCTGTAACAAGAGTAAGCACTAACTCTGTATCGCCATCAATTTTAAAAAAGCTATGAAGTAGCTGCTGGCAAATCGCTTTCCACTCTTCAAGATTTCTCTCAACTTCTAGTAATGTTCGCCACTCTTTTAATGTATTGACTAATAATGCGAGCTTACCTGCTAACTGAGCAGCTAACCCACTACTTTCATCATAAGGTAAAACATTATGCCAAGGGCCATATCGACTATCCATTGCATAGCCTAATAGCATACGGCTCAACCCAAATTGCCATGTATTTTGCCCAATTACGGGCAGTGCCAAAGCACGCACATTATCATCATCTAACCCCCAACGGATCCCTGACTCATTAACCCATCGACGTAATAAACTTAATTCACTTTCATCAATATTGAAATGAGCGGCAAACGCAGACACCTCAAGTAATGTAAGTACTTGTTCAGTTGAAAAACGGCTTTGCGGAAGGTCAAGTAATAAAATAAATGCTTGTAAAATAGGATGGGCTTGTAATGCCTTTCTATCTGAAATGGAAAAAGGGATATAGCGCCCAGATGCCGTATTGCCAAAAACGGCTTGAATGAATGGTGTATAACTGTCGATATCTGACACCATGACAATAACATCTCTAGGTGTAAGCGTTGGGTCATACTCAAACAATGACAATAATTGATCTTGCAAAACTTCGACTTCCCTTTGTGCACTATGGCACGAATGAAAAGTCACTGATTGATCGGATAAAGCTAACCTACGTTTGTTGTTACTCGTGAGGTAATCTTGTAGTGTAGTTCCGAATTGAGCATGATTTTCAAGATCTAAAATATCCTGTTGTAAATTCTCTAGTAGGTTGCGACGATTTGTATCAACAAATGCTGATATTTCATTCGCATTATCAATCTGTGAGATAAAATACAGATTATCCCGCCCTAATTTTCCCCATGACGCAAGCAATGGGTTAGCGAGTTCTTGTTCACCTTCATCGTTGAATAACCTTTCAACATTCCCATCAATTCTAAAACGTGATATTTCATGCTTATCAATATAATGCTTCAATTTTCTTTTCTGTAATTTGGCAAGAAAAGAGTGGCTGTAAATATCTCCCCAGTAATAGCGACATGGGTTAGTAAACATCAGGTGAATATCAGTATGCTCTGCAATTGCTTTTAGGGCTTGCAGGTAAACAGGCGGTAAAGATGAAATCCCGCAAATAAAAATACGCTTTGGTAATACATTTTTTAAATCCTGCTCACCTTGTAGCTTGGCAATAAACTGCTGATAAAGATTCGCTCGGTGCCATGGTGACTGCTCAAGAGTTTGAGTATAATCAACCAACTTCAGCCATAATCGTCTTTGCCATAATTGATTTGAGCTTAACCCCTCGACTAATTCATTCTGCTGCCATTTTTCTATCCACTGAGGTCGATAAACTAAATATTGGTCAAATAAATCTGCGACTCGTCCCGCTAGCTGGTGTAACTTTCGCTTATCTGAATCATTCTGTAAGTAATGCCGTAACGGCTCAAATTCTTCTTCATCAATGACTTCAGGTAATATTTTCATCAGTTTCCAAGCCATAGCTTGCTTGGTATAAGCGCTCTCTTTCGGTATATCGGGAAGTACACGACGAAACATATCCCAAATAAAAGTTGCTGGTAGAGGATAATAAATATTCGCAGCTATCCCAAAGCGCTTTGCTAACTCTATTTGTAACCATTGGGACATACCCGGACTTTGTACTAAAACGATTTCTTGCTCGAACGGATGAGAAAGTGGTTCATTTTCCATTAAATGAGCAATTAACTCCTTTAATAGCTCTAATTGATTAGAATGATAAACCTGAAACATGACTATCTCCTGTTCTGCAAAACCAACGGTTTAGCGAAAAATCTTGCTGAGTACTTAATAAACTGACGGTTGTACTTGTGCAACTATCAGACACCATAAGTGACTGTAAGTTTATCTGCCAATTAGGATAAATAAATGATGGGTCATTTGGTATTAACGCCATCTTCGCCGCTTCCTGCTCTAAACGACTTTGTAGCTCCCTTACTGCAACTGAGCTACTAAATATCCAATTGAAATTCAAGGTAATATGTTGAGTATAGTTTAACAGAGCGACTAGCAGCATAGCAAAAATCACTACAGCAAGCATTGACTCTATGATTGCAAAACCACGCTGATCTTCCAGCTCATCATTCATTGGCAAAATCCCTTTTTATCAACTGGACAGTAATCAAGCCAACCTTTTATTTGGCTTCGCACTTTCTGTGTGCCTGAAATAGGAGAAACCCAGCGATAGAGCGTAACATCATATTGCCCCCTATAGTTTCCTTTACCAGAGAGAATAAATTGAGAACCTTTATAATGTTTAAGGCAGCTTTCCCATGAGTGCTCTGATGCTCTCTGACATTGCCATTTTTGGCGGCTAAACGTCTGCAAAGCCCAAGATTGCTGAAGCCCCCATGACAGCGCTGACTCTGCTTGATTAAATGCTTCAACATATTTTTTTTCCTTTAAAAATTCGTTGCGAGCGTTTTCTTGATAAAAATGTAATGCTTTTAATAACAGTAGCGCTGTTGTCATCAATACCACGACCATCACTAACGCAATGTTTCCCTGCTGCTGAAAAATACGATGCTTCATCGTAAATTCCTTAGCAAAACAGCGCTACGATAATGAAAGGCTTTGTTTGGCAAATACGGTGTTTCAATGACTAAATATATTTCCAGCAACGACTGAACTTCATGCCATACAAATTTTAATGAAGAGACTTTAATCATTAGAGGATCAAATAAAGATTGCCAACGGTTACCATCACAATCCGTAATATTTCGATTTGACTCTAATTTTTTGTCATTCAGGCGATAGCCAAAAAAATCAGATTCTTTATTTCTACCTTGAACCGACCGCCATGTTCCTGACAAGTTCTGGTCATAAGCGAAAATAATGCATGAGTTAGGGTATCGACTTAAAAATTTAGCATCAATTTTAATCGCCTCACCTTGGCAAGAAACACGGCTACAATAACCTATACGCCTGAGATCCTTCTCCATATTAATTAGCACCTGACGAGCATCTCTATCAATTTGATATTGAATATATGATTGATGTACTTGCTTAATTAGTGTTGGAAAAACAGAGATTGCAGCAATACATACCAAACTACTGATCGACATAGCGACTAGCGTTTCTATTAACGAGAACCCTTTTTGATGGCTTAAATTCATCTGTAGCCCCTAGCAGCGGGGAACGCCAATGATTTTTTTATTACTGCAACCTCTTATCCGGCCTGCTGCGGACATAAATACAGTCATCTGCCCAAAATCGTTGATCAGTTCAATACGAAAAGCATGACTAGTTCCTTGTTTTCCATAAAGATTAACGGATGTACGAGTTGCTGATTTCATTTCGATATTGTTAAATTGCGCCGATGACAACATTGCAATCTGTTGATTAGTCACAGCGTCTTTGATAGTGATTGACCAATTACCCTGTGCATTATTAATTAATAAGATACGATGCTGATTTAAGTAAATGCTTTCCATTAAATGACTGTAAATGAATACGGCAACTTGCCTTGCAGCGTCAATTAAACGGGTGCGTTGTTGCTGTTGCTGCCAACCATATAAAGCAGGTAATAAAACCAATGAGCATATAAATATCACAACCAATATTTCGATCAGCGTAAATCCTTTTTCCTGTTCTTGAGTTTGTCTGCCCATCTATAACCACCGCCTGTTCGTAAAATATGCGTCTGATAATGTCAGCAAAATCGAAGAAAAATAGAAAATAAGAAGAGTGTTGCGTAACGTTTTGCAAACAGATGCAAGATTTACACATAATCAGTCGTGTTTTCGGAGTAGGCTCGCAAAAAGCTAAAATATGCGGGGAAAAAGATAACGTAGTGGTTAAAAAAACGATAAAAAAGCCAAGGTACAGTATGACCTTGGCCTTCTAAGAGAAGACTAAACGTTATACCGTAAATGGGTATTTAATCGCTTCATGACATTGATAACCTTCAAGAGAAAAATCATCAGTGGTTACCCATGTTTCCAGATCTTCTAACGTTTTAATTTGAGGGTTTATCGTTAATGATGGTAAAGCAAAAGGCTCGCGTTTTAACTGAACATCGCGCATCAGTGGTAATTGGTTCTCATAAATATGTGCATTCACAATTTTATGATACGCCTTACCTGGTTGATGACCCGTAATCCGCGCCATCAAAGCGAGTAACACGAAACATTGTACTTGGTTAAAATTCAATCCAAGTGGTACATCGCAACTACGTTGATAGGAGGTTAAGTGCAGAGTATCACCGAGCAGTGAAAAAGTATGAGTATGCATACAAGGCCGTAAGCATCCCATTTCAAATTCACCTGGATTATAAAACGTAATGATTTCAGCGCGGTCATCAATACCATTTTTTAAGTTATTAACCACTTTTTTAAGCTGATCGAGATGCGTACCATCAGGCCGCTGCCATGAGCGCCCTTGGACACCATAAACGCGCCCCATATCATCTTCACCTTTACGGTGTGGGTTATTCAGCCAAGCTTGATTGTCATTCGCATTTGCATTCCATGTATTACAGCCGATTTCACGGAATTGAGCTGCATTATCATAACCGCGTAGGTAACCCAGTAGCTCTGCTATTGCGGCTTTGTAAAAACTTTTTCGGGTAGTGATTAATGGAAATTGGTTATTTGCCACATCATATTCAAGATCTGCATTAATGACGGTTAAGCAGCGCACGCCTGTACGCTTATTTTCAATCCATTGGCCTTTATTGATGATACGTTGGCATAATTCTAAATACTGCTTCATAGTCATTCTCTTGCGCTATAAGCGGCAGCGGTATCAAATATTCACCACTGCCACCTTATTATGTTCATTTACTTACTTGGCTGTGCTTTATTATCCGGTTTATGAGCGGGGATATTTTTACCATACTTATAGGCCCACACAATCATTAAAATACCAATAATAATCATAGGGATAGATAGTATTTGCCCCATACTAATACCACCAAATAAACCTAGTTGAGCATCAGGTTGTCTAAAGAACTCAACAATAATTCGGAATGCGCCATAACCAATCAGGAACAGGCCGGAAACACTGCCCATTGGGCGCGGTTTACGCACAAATAAATTGAGGATCAGGAACAGTACAATTCCTTCTAAAAACATCTCATAGAGCTGTGATGGATGACGCGGAAGTACGCCATATTGCTCTAGCGTAGGCAATAACGACGGATCTTGTGCTGCAAGTTGAATGTCTTCACTGCGTGAATGAGGGAATAAAAATGCCCAAGGTGTATCTAATGTTACACGCCCCCATAGCTCACCATTAATAAAGTTACCAATGCGCCCCATACCTAGGCCAAAAGGAATTAGCGGAGCAACAAAATCAGAGACTTGTAAGAAGCGGCGGCGAGTACGATGAGCAAACCATACCATCGCACAGATCACGCCAATCAAGCCGCCATGGAAGGACATTCCTCCATCCCAAACCTTAAATAAATAAAGTGGATCATCAAGAAAGACTGGAAGGTTATAGAAGAAAACATAACCCAATCGTCCTCCTACAAAAACACCTACAAAGCCAATATAGAGTAAATTCTCAACTTCATTTTTTGTCCAACCACTATTCGGTTTGCTTGCGCGGCGGCCCGCTAGCCATAAAGCAAAAACAAACCCTACAAGATACATGAAGCCATACCAGTGCAGTGATACTGGCCCAATTGAGAACATTACGGGATCAATTTCCGGAAATGCTAAGTAGCTGTTACTCATCGTTCCCCACTTTATTTGTTAATCAAAAATCATTTAGGTTACTGACGAAGTGGGATAAAAGCGTGGTTTCCCCGTTTCATATCATCAGCCGAAAATCAGGCAATGGATTTTCTTTGCTTATCACACAAACCTTAACCGCAGTTAACAAATAGGATAGTTTATTAACTGTCAGATTGCGCATAATAACATAGCTCATGCGAAGAGAAAGTAAGACTGATTAGATCCCACCCCGAACAAAGCCACCAAGCCCATTTTTTTCCAAAAATAAGCTAATTATTTGCCGGATATTATTGCTCGTTTCCGCCGCTAAGATTTCGGGAACCAATTGTTCAACTTTACCCGCATGTAGGCCACGGATCAGGTATT
The DNA here is from genome assembly GCF_033676985.1 of Providencia sp. PROV236. Lineage (NCBI taxonomy): Bacteria > Pseudomonadati > Pseudomonadota > Gammaproteobacteria > Enterobacterales > Morganellaceae > Providencia > Providencia sp. PROV236. The sequence continues at coordinate 3,554,964 of NZ_CP096297.1, forward strand.
TCACTCGAGGAACACTTCTTCCACTCATGCTTAAAGACCGGTAGCCAAGGGCTATTAGCGCCATTACCCCTAGAGGTTGTCCTGCCATTTCACCACATACGCTTACAGGTAAACCGAGGCGATCACACTCTTCATTAACTTTAGCCAAAAATCTCAGCATTGATGGGTGTAAATTATCGTAAATAGCGGCAACATGGGTATTATTTCGATCAACTGCTAACAAGTACTGAGTTAAATCATTGGTACCAATTGAAATAAAATCTATACGTTTTTTTAATTCAGGAAGGAGGAACAGCAAAGAAGGAACTTCAAACATTACCCCGATTTTCGGCATTATCAGCGTTTTGCCTGTAGCCAAACTCACCTCTTCATTTGCACGCTTGATTAATCTGAGCGCTTCATCCACCTCATTAATACTGGTGATCATCGGCAATAAGATGCGTAGATTTTGCGTCTCAATATTCGCATGTAGCATGGCTCTAAGTTGGATCAAGAAAATTTCAGGCTGGTCTAACATTACACGGATCCCGCGCCAACCTAGGCAGGGATTTTCTTCACTAATAGGCATATAAGGCAATTGCTTATCCGAACCAATGTCTAATGTTCTCAGCACGACAGGTTTATCAATAAATAGCTGTAGTATCTCTTGATATAACTGTTTTTGTTCATCTTCCGATGGAAAGCCATTATGTAACATAAAAGGCAGTTCTGTGCGATATAGTCCCACACCATCTACAGCCACATTAATTTGTTGCTCATAGCGAGGACTTAATCCTGCGTTAAGATGAATGTGAACAGGTTCACCATTTTTCAAAGTAACGTCTTGCTCTAACGCTCCTTCAGCTAGCTGACTGAGAACATTTTCCTCAGCAATGATTTGCTTATACTCTTGGGCGATTATGTTTTCAGGTTCAATGAATACTTCACCACGATAACCATCGAGGATCAAAAAACGATTATGGAGCAAGGAAGGGTCAATATCTGCCCCCATAATGGCGGGGATCCCCATCGCTCTAATTAAAATCGCTGAATGTGAGTGTGTTGCACCATCACGTACTATCACGCCAACAAGCTGCTCAAGAGGCATGTCTGCCAAGACGCTAGCACTTAGCTCATCGGCAACTAAAATAAAATGCTCAGGCCACTGATCAACCGATGTCAAACTATCATCTAAATGAAATAATAAACGTTGTCCCAAAGCACGGAGATCGGCACCTCTCTCTCTCAAATACAAATCATGTAAACGAGAAAATTGTTCTACATAATCCTCTATGACCGTTTTAACGGCCCATTCAGCCACGGCTCCTTGTTCAATAGCATCAAATAATCGTTTTTTTAATTGTGGGTCATGCAGCAAATGATTATAGAGGTCGAAAATTGCTGCGCTTTCTTTCTGCGAGTTAGCAATAAAACGCTTACTAAGACGTCGGCATTCTGAAGCAGCATTTTCAATCGCTGCGATAAGGCGCTGTTTTTCTATGTTTTGGTCGAGTGCCGTCGCTTCACAAATACTTTCAAAGGAGGGCTGTGAACTATCCTGCCAGCCATAAGCCATCACTATGCCTTGAGAAACAGGAAGTGCTTTCAGACGACTTTGTCGATACTGCCCAAAAATCCCCTTCGCTTGAGCTTGAGACAATATAACCGCCAGTTGCATTGACAATGTCACCATAAACGATTCTTCGGTTTCATTGAAGAAACGACGTTCATGTTGTTGAACCACCAATACACCCAATAGTTGACGACGGTAAACAATCGGCACACCGAGAAAGGCTTTTAACCGGTCTTCTTTGAGTTGAGGGAGATATTTAAATTCAGGATGCTCGCGGATATCGGCGAGGTTGAGCATTTCAGATTGACGGCCAACAGCACCAACAACCCCTTCATCAAATCCAAGACGAATAGCAATCCCGCTAGGTTTTTTCAACCCGCGGGTTGCCATTAAGTAGTAACACTGACGTGAATGATCAGCTAAGTAAATTGAACAAACATCAGTTTGCATCGCATTACATGTTTCGTTTACTAAAACTTCCAACGCTTCAGTTAAACTTGTCGCCATCGCGACTTTTTCAACAATCTCACGTAGACGCGTCAACATGATCTTACCTTGCCCCGCGCCTACGGTGATTAAACGCAGGTCTTTGTGCCGTTTTTTGTTCCTGTAGAGGCATCACAACAGGTGCAAACTCTTTCATTACTCGGCGATATACTTCTCGTTTGAAAGACACCACTTGCCTTACGGGATACCAATAACTCACCCATCGCCAGCCGTCAAACTCTGGCGATTTACTGCGCTGAACGTTTATATCGGCTTCATTGCATTGCAGCTGTAGTAAAAACCAACGCTGTTTCTGCCCGATACAAACAGGTTTTGTGTCCCAACGCACCAAACGCTTGGGTAATTTGTAACGCAGCCAATTGCGCGTTGAAGCTAACAACCTAACATCTTTACGTTGTAGGCCTACTTCCTCGTACAACTCTCGGTACATAGCCTGTTCTGGCGATTCACCGGGGTTAATTCCCCCTTGTGGAAACTGCCATGAATGTTGACCATAGCGGCGAGCCCATAAAACCTGCCCTTGCCGATTACAAATTACAATTCCTACATTCGGGCGGTAGCCATCATCATCGATCACCAGACTACCTCAATAACCAAATTTGAAAGATGGCTAATTGTTTCACACATACCCTAACTGGTAAACCTATATCAATAGAGTTTGCAGATATGCGTAAAGACACTACAATAGCGACTGTCTCAACGGGGTGCCGAAATTATTATGCTCAGAGTATGACGAGTATAGGCTGAGAACTCACCCGTAGAACCTGATCCGGGCAATACCGGCGTAGGGATTTGAGCTATCATCCATGTTTATCGCCATGGTGCCCTCTCAAATCCTGTGTAGCTTTTACTCTAACGCAGGAATAAAAATGTTTAAAAAATCATTCTTTAGCGCATTAATTACCTTAACGGCCGTTAGCTTTACTCATCTTGCTTGGGCAGAAAAGCCAACACTGACTGTTTACACTTATGATTCTTTTGCTGCTGAATGGGGTCCAGGCCCACAAATTAAACAGAATTTCGAAGCGCAATGTGACTGTGAACTAAAATTGGTTTCACTGGGTGATGGTGTTGCCTTACTTAACCGTCTGCGTATGGAAGGGAAAAAAAGTAAGGCCGATGTCGTACTAGGGCTCGATAATAACCTCATTGATTCTGCTGAAAGTACGGGGCTATTCGCTCCTGCCGATATCAATACGCAAGCCATGAAGCTGCCAATCGAATGGAATAATGCAACTTTTATCCCTTATGACTATGGCTATTTTGCTTTTATCTACGACACAAGTAAGATCACAACGCCCCCAAAAAGCATGAATGAGCTATTAAATAGCGACCAACCGTGGAAAATCATTTATCAAGACCCAAGAACCAGTACTCCAGGGCTTGGCCTCCTATTGTGGATTGAAAAACTTTATGGTGACCAATCTGCGGATGCTTGGAAAAAAATGGCTAATAAAACGTTAACTGTGACTAAAGGTTGGAGTGAAGCGTATGGCTTATTTTTAAAAGGCGAAGGGGATTTTGTTCTTAGCTACACCTCCTCTCCGGGCTATCAAATGTTAAACGATAACAAAGATAACTATGCAGCCGCTTTGTTTGAGGAAGGACATTATATGCAGGTGGAAGTTGCAGCACGATTAAAAAACAGCAATCAACCTGAGCTCGCCAAACAGTTTTTACAATTTATGTTAACCCCTGATTTCCAAAGTACCTTACCAACGACTAACTGGATGTATCCTGTGATCGATATACCACTTCCAGAGGTGTATAACTCACTACCTATCCCTCAAAAATCGTTACAATTTAGTGCGAAAGAAGTTGCTGAACACCGTCAGGCATGGGTTCGTCTATGGCAATCCGCTGTCAGTCGATAATGAATAAATCACTGATCCCGGGGGCATTAGCCTCCGGTTTGCTAATCACAGTTGCATTGCTTGCTTTTGGTGCGTTGTATGTTTTTTCACCTGAAATATCCATTAGCGATGTAATCAGTGATAGCTACTTATGGCATGTCATTGGCTTTACTTTTTGGCAGGCTTTTTTATCTGCTGTATTCTCAGTTTTACCCGCTATTCTACTGGCTCGGGCGCTATTTCGGCGGCGTTTTGTTGGACGAACATTATTATTACGTCTTTGCGCCATGACCTTGGTATTACCCGTTTTAGTGGCGGTATTTGGCATTTTATCTGTTTATGGTAAAACGGGTTGGCTGGCTCAGCTGTATCATTTGCTTGGATTGGAATATCAGTTCACTCCCTATGGTCTCAAAGGCATATTGCTTGCACACATATTTTTTAATATGCCATTAGCAACACGTATGCTTTTACAATCGCTAGAAAATATTTCTATTGAACAACGACAAATTGCAGCTCAGTTAGGATTTAATGAGTGGCAGCAATTTCGCATTTTAGAGTGGCCTTATTTACGTCGGCAAATGCTACCAACCGCATCACTGATTTTTATGTTGTGTTTTGCAAGCTTTGCAACCGTGTTGGCTTTAGGCGGTGGTCCAGCGGCTACGACGATAGAATTAGCCATTTATCAAGCTCTCAACTATGATTTTGATCTCGGTAGAGCCGCCATTTTAGCCTTGATCCAACTCTTTTTCTGTGTCGGTTTAATGTTCTTCAGCCAAAAAATCAATAGCTTATTTTCAATTGGTCACAGCCAACATAATCATTGGTACGATCCGGCTGATAACTATTTTCGCCGTATCCGTGATGCCATCATTATCAGCGCAGCTGTATTACTCTTAATTCCACCTTTACTGGCTATTATTTTAGATGGCCTAAATGGACGCTTATTTGAGGTACTCAGTCAATCTGCATTGTGGCAAGCCGCTTCCACTTCGCTATTTATTGCTATTTGCGCAGGTACATTATGTGTATTCCTCACGATGATGCTGTTATGGAGTAGCCGTGAATTACGCTTACGTAGAGCGATTAAACTAGGGCAAGCGATGGAATTGAGTGGATTGCTCATTTTAGCTATGCCCGGTATCGTGCTTGCGACTGGCTTTTTTATTCTGTTTAATGAAACAATCGGTATTCCAGAATCCCCTTATGCATTAGTGATCATGACCAACGCATTACTCGCGATTCCTTATGCATTAAAAGTACTCGAAAACCCAATGAGAGATCTGGCAGAACGCTATAACCCACTGTGCCACTCACTCGCCATCAGTGGGCTAAATCGGCTGCGGATCATTGAATTAAAAGCATTGAAGAAACCACTCGCCCAAGCTCTTGCTTTTGCTTGTGTGATTTCCATTGGTGATTTTGGCGTAGTCGCTTTATTTGGTAATGACGACTTCCGCACGCTGCCTTATTACCTTTACCAGCAAATTGGTGCCTATCGAACCAATGATGGAGCCGTCACTGCGATGGTGCTTCTTTTATTATGTTTTGGCTTATTCAGCCTACTTGAGCGCATATCAGGAAAACAGCATGATTAAATTAAATAAACTGGATTATCAGTATGACAACCTAAACATGCGATTTGATTTTGCTATCCAGGCAGGTGAACGCGTTGCCGTTATGGGACCAAGCGGCGCAGGAAAAAGTACTTTGCTCAGTTTGATCAGCGGTTTCCAATTTGCCAGAAGTGGCTCTATTTATTTAAATGAAACTGATCATACCTTTACCCCTCCCGCGAAACGCCCTGTATCAATGCTATTTCAGGAAAACAACCTATTCACTCATTTAACCGTTAGGCAAAATATTGGGTTAGGTTTGCATCCAGGCTTACGCTTAAGTAATTCACAAATGCAGCAAGTTGAATTGATCGCAGCTCAAGTTAGCCTTTATGAATTTCTTGATAGGCTCCCAGCTCAGCTCTCAGGAGGACAACGACAACGTGCAGCTTTAGCGCGCTGCTTGATCCGCCAGCAGCCTATTTTACTACTTGATGAGCCTTTTTCTGCTCTCGATCCGGCTTTACGCAATGAAATGCTATTACTGCTTGATGACATTTGCCAAACAAAAAACATCACCTTAGTTATGGTATCTCATAACATTGAAGATGCCTTACAAATAGCACCGAGAACACTGGTAATTGCTGATGGCACTATAGCCTACGACGGTAGTACTCAGGAATTATTACGGGGAGATAGCCTCGCTGCTGAGTTACTTGGCATCACAAAAAATACTGTATAAATTTCCACCCCTGTCGTATAGTAGGTTCGTTGATTTTTATGCGAGCCAGCTATGCCCCAATTTATGTCCCCCGCTGAAAAAGGCTTCATTATTAGCCGCCATTGGAGAGATACTCGCCAAGGCGTTGAAGTCAGTTATTGGCTGATCACAGATAATGGCCCACGTAAAGTCACTGTTCCCTATCAACAAGCAGTTGCGTTTATCCCTCAATCGTTATTACCAAAAGTCAAACATTTACTTGATGGGCAAGCTAATATGGCTTATCGGCCTATTGAGTTAAGAGATTTTCAACGTGAAAAAGTTTATGCGATTTATAGCCCCCAATATCGACAGCTCCAGAATTTAGATAAAAATTGCCTAGAGTTGGGTATCTCATTACTTGAAACCGATATTCGCCCATGTGAACGTTATCTTATGGAGCGCTTTATTACTGCGCCCGTTTGGTTTTCACGTAATCAACAAGGGGAATATCTACTCAAACCATGTGAAAATTATCGTCCAACGATTAAAGCGGTCTCTTTAGATATCGAAACCAGCCAACATGGCGAATTATATTCAATAGGCTTATCTGGCTGTGGTGATGATGTCGTATTTATGTTGGGGCCTGAGCAAGGTCCAGCGCTCACCGATGCGCATCGCTTAGTTTATGTCAGTAGTCGACCACAATTGCTGGATAAACTTAATCAATGGATACAGCAATATGATCCCGATGCAATTATTGGTTGGAATTTGATCCAATTCGACTTAAATGTGCTACAGAAACATGCGGAGCGTTATGGCATACCGCTATTATTTGGTCGCCAAGGTAAAAAATTAGAATGGCGTGAACATGGCTTCAAACAAGGGGTATTTTTCGCGTCTGCCGAAGGTCGTTTGATTATTGATGGCATTGATGCGTTAAAAGCCGCCACGTGGAATTTCCCTTCTTTTAGCCTTGAAGCTGTTGCCCAAACTTTATTAGGTGAAGGCAAAGCCATTGATAGCCCTTATGATCGCATGGATGAGATCAATCGCCGCTTTCAATACGATAAACCCGCACTTGCTCATTACAATATTCAGGACTGTATTTTAGTCCATCGCATTTTTGAAAAAACCGATTTGATGGCTTTCCTGCAAGAGCGTGCTACCGTAACGGGGCTAGTTGTCGATCGCATGGGAGGCTCAGTCGCGGCGTTTTCACACTTATATATACCTCGGTTACATCGTTTAGGTTTTGTCGCTCCAAACCTTACAGAGCAAAAATTACAGCATAACCCAGGTGGTTTTGTAATGGATTCGCAACCCGGTTTATATGACTCTGTACTGGTGCTCGACTATAAAAGTTTGTATCCCTCAATTATTCGCACATTTTTAATTGATCCCGCAGGGATGATCGAAGGACTAGCCCACCCCGAAAAACAGCATTCTGTTTCAGGTTTTCGCAATGCATGGTTTTCGCGCACAGTGCACTGCTTGCCAGATATTGTCAGCCATATCTGGCAAGGCCGTGATAAAGCCAAAAAAGAAAATAATGCCCCGCTCTCGCAGGCATTAAAAATTATTATGAACGCTTTTGCTGGTGTACTGGGGGCTGAAGGGTGCCGCTTTTTTGATCCTCGTCTTACTGCATCAATTACGATGCGTGGTCATGAAATCATGAAAATCACTAAAGAGCTGATTGAGTCCCAAGGTTATCAAGTGATTTATGGCGATACCGATTCAACATTTGTGTGGCTAAAAGAAGCTCACAGTGAGGAACAAGCTCAAAAAATTGGCTTCGAACTACGTGATTATGTGAATAATTGGTGGAAACAGCATTTACAAGACGAATGGCAACTAGAAGGTGTGTTAGAACTCGAATTTGAAACCCACTATCGGCGTTTTTTAATGCCAACAATCCGTGGTTCAGAATCTGGCAGTAAAAAGCGCTATGCAGGGCTCAGCGGTGAAAAAATGGTATTTCGCGGCTTAGAAACTATCCGCTCTGATTGGACACCACTGGCACAGTACTTTCAAAAAGAGCTGTATACACGAATTTTTCATCGTCAACCATACCGTGAATTTATTCGTGAATATGTCCAATCCATTCGTAATGGTGAATATGACGACCGCCTTGTTTATCGTAAACGCTTACGCCGTAAGCTATCGGACTATCAACGCAATGTGCCCCCACATGTCAGAGCCGCTCGCCAAGCAGATGAGTACAATTTAAAGCAACAGCGCCCTCAGCAGTATCAAAATGGCGGTTGGATAAGCTATATCATCACACTTGCAGGGCCAGAGCCACTAGAGATTATTACCGCAACTCCGGATTACGAACATTATATTTTGAAACAAATAAAGCCAATTGCTGATGCTATTTTACCTTTTTTACAAGAAGATTTTGATACGCTGTTAACTGGGCAAATTACTTTATTATTTTGATAATGATGCTCAACTAGGCTTAAATTTTGTGCGATTTTTTGCTACAATAGTGAGTTACGAGTCAAGTGTTATAATAAACAGTGATTGGATTTATCTATTGTTGATATCAAAGAAAACAACATATTCGATGATCCTACAAAAATAATAGAATTCCTTATGTGTTGTTGTTTTTTTAACAGGTGACGATAAGCCTCGCTTGAATTAATATATCGCCCCTTTGATATCTCGCACTTCTTTACTGCACAAAATCTGCGGGATACTGAGTAATCGTTGTCACTCCGGCAACGACAAAAATTAACACTCTTATTTTCCAACACAGGGTGAAGGCAATGAAATGATTTGCCTGCAACAGTCTAAAAATAAACTATCAAAATTATGGAACTGAGTTAAACCTATGCCATTTACTCTTGGTCAGCGCTGGATCAGCGATACAGAAAGCGAACTCGGATTAGGCGCCGTTGTGGCTATTGATGCCCGAATGGTGACTTTACTTTTTCCCGCCAGTGGTGAAAACCGACTTTACTCACGCAATGATGCCCCCATCACCCGTGTGATGTTTAACGAAGGTGATACCATTACAAGCCATGAAGGCTGGCAGCTACAAGTCGAGAGCGTTAATGAAGATAACGGATTACTCACTTATTGTGGTACGCGCCTCGATACACAAGAGCAGGATGTTAATCTGAGAGAGGTCTTTCTCGATAGCAAACTAACCTTCAATAAGCCACAAGATCGCTTATTTGCCGGTCAAATTGACCGCATGGATCGCTTTGCACTACGTTATCGCGCACGTAAATTCCAAAGCGAACAAGTCAAGCATCAGGCAACAGGTTTACGAGGCATTCGTGCTAGTTTAATTCCTCACCAATTGCACATTGCCAACGAAGTCGGCAAGCGTCATCACCCTCGGGTGCTACTGGCGGATGAGGTCGGTTTAGGAAAAACTATCGAAGCAGGTATGATTATCCATCAACAACTGATGGCGGGTCGTGCGGAGCGCGTATTAATCATTGTTCCTGAAAGCTTACAGCATCAATGGCTCGTTGAAATGCTACGCCGCTTTAATTTGCGTTTCTCACTGTTTGACGATAGTCGCTACAGCGAAGCACTACACGATAGCGACAATCCATTTGAAACTGAGCAACTGGTACTGTGCTCTTTAGATTTTGTTCGCCGCAACAAACAACGTTTTGACCAACTCGTCGAAGCGGGTTGGGACATGATGGTTGTCGATGAGGCTCACCATTTACAATGGAGTGAAGCCGCCCCTAGCCGTGAATATCAAGTTATTGAAACCTTGGCTGAAAGTGTACCATCTGTTCTATTGTTAACCGCAACGCCTGAGCAACTTGGACAAGAAAGCCATTTTGCACGTTTACGCCTACTTGATCCTAATCGTTTTCACGATTATCAAGAATTTCTTGATGAGCAATCAAACTACCGCCCTATTGCCGATGCAGTATCATTATTACTCTCGGGTAATAAACTGACTAACGACCAGCAAAACTTACTCAATGATTTGATTAAAGAGCAGGATATTGAACCATTACTGAAAGCTGCAAATGTTGAAAGTGAAGATGGTATCGCTGCCCGTCAAGAGTTGATCAGTATGCTAATGGATAGGCACGGTACTAGCCGCCTACTATTTAGGAATACTCGTAATGGCGTTAAAGGCTTCCCACATCGTGAATTGCATTCACTGAAAATGCCTTTGCCAACCCAATACCAAACGGCAATTAAAGTCGCGGGTATTATGGGGACGAAAAAAGATCTCGAAACGCGTGCGAAAGAACTGCTTTATCCAGAGCAAATTTATCAAGAATTCGAAGGTGAAAACGCCACTTGGTGGAACTTTGATCCTCGTGTTGAGTGGCTTATGGGCTACTTAATGGCCAATCGTAACGAAAAAGTGCTGGTGATCTGCGCAAAAGCTGCGACTGCACTACAACTAGAGCAAGTACTGCGTGAACGTGAAGGGATCCGTGCGGCAGTATTCCATGAAGGTTTATCACTCTTAGAACGTGACCGTGCAGCAGCTTACTTCGCATCTCAAGAAGATGGCGCACAAGTACTACTTTGCTCTGAAATTGGTTCTGAAGGACGTAACTTCCAGTTTGCTAACCAGCTAGTTATGTTTGATTTACCGTTCAATCCGGACTTGCTAGAACAACGAATTGGTCGACTTGACCGTATTGGTCAAACACGCGATATCGTACTGAGCGTCCCTTACTTAGAACATACCGCACAAGCAGTACTATTGCGTTGGTATCATGAAGGTCTAGATGCTTTTGAGCATACTTGCCCAACCGGACGCACCATTTATGACAAATATTACCAACAGCTTCTGCAATATATGGCAGAGCCTACGGTAACGGATGGTTTTGAAGAGTTTTTGAAAACTTGTCGTGAAGAGCATGAAGCATTGAAAGCACAGCTTGAACAAGGTCGTGACCGACTGCTTGAAATGCACTCTAATGGTGGTGAATCAGGCGTTCAATTAGCTGAAACGATTGGCGCTGAAGACAACGATACAGAACTGGTCAATTTTGCACTCAACTTGTTTGATATTGTTGGTATTAATCAGGAAGATAAGAGCGATAACCTGCTTATTTTAACACCATCTGATCACATGTTAGTTCCTGATTTTCCAGGTCTCCCCCAAGATGGCTGCACTATTACTTTCGATCGTGAGCAGGCGTTATCCCGTGAAGACACCCAATTCATTAGTTGGGAACACCCTATCATACGTAATGGTTTGGATTTAGTGTTATCAGGTGATACGGGTAGCTGTGCAGTTTCCTTGTTGAAAAACAAAGCATTACCCGTTGGTACCTTACTGACTGAATTGGTTTATGTCCTTGAGGCTCAAGCACCTAAGAACTTACAAATTAGTCGTTTCTTACCTGCAACCCCAATTCGTTTATTAATCGATTTGAAAGGTAATAATCTTTCTTCACAAGTTGAGTTCGAAAGCTTTAACCGTCAGCTTAATGCGATCAACCGTCATATGGCGAGCAAGCTAGTGAATGCAGTACAAAACGAAGTTCACTCAGTGCTAAAACTTTCTGAACCTATGGTACAGAAAGAAGCCGATATCTTGATTGCTAACGCTAAAGAAGCGGCAGATAAGGCACTCACGCTTGAATTATCACGATTAGAAGCACTGAAAGCAGTAAACCCAAATATTCGTGATGAAGAACTGGATGTGATCGAAGAAGAGCGCAAACAATTACTGACTAATATTGAGCAAGCAACATGGCGCCTTGATGCCATTCGCCTTGTGGTTGTCACTCACCAATAGTCAAACTGTTTTAATTGGCTTAAAATTGTTGTTTATTTCTCCCTCAATCGAGGGAGAATTTATTTTTCAGGAGCGCGATTTCTCATGATGGAACCCTACCATCCCCCAATTGACCCATGGTTACACATTCTATATCAAGATGAACACATCATCGCGGTCAATAAACCGAGTGGGTTACTGTCCGTTCCCGGCAAAGCACCTGAGCACCATGACAGCATTATGAGCCGCATACAACGCGATCATCCAAATGCTGAATCTGTGCATCGCTTAGATATGGCCACCAGTGGCGTAATGGTCGTCGCTCTTAACAAACCCGCAGAGCGTGAATTAAAGCGTCAATTTCGTGATAGAGAGCCTAAGAAGCATTATATTGCCCGCGTTTGGGGTCATTTAGAAAAATCAGAAGGATTGGTTGACTTACCACTTATCTGCGACTGGCCTAATCGCCCAAAACAGAAGGTCTGCTTCGAAACGGGTAAATCAGCACAAACAGAGTATCTGGTTTTGGAATATGAAGAGCAAGCTACCCGTGTCAAGCTATCTCCAATCACCGGCCGCTCACATCAATTACGCGTGCATATGTTAGCAATAGGCCATCCAATATTAGGAGATCGATTTTACGCTCACCAACAAGCACTAGCCCTCGCACCTCGCTTACAGCTACATGCTCAAGAGCTATACATCACTCACCCAGCCTACGGCACACCAATGCATTTTACTTGCCAGCCTGATTTTTAATCATTCAATTGAATAAAAAAGCCTGATCATAGTAGCATCAATACTATGGTCAGGCTTTTTGCTTTTCGCTTTTCGCTTTTTGCTTTTTGCTTTTTGCTTTTCGCTGTTCGCTGTTCGCTGTTCGCTTTTTATCCAAGCATCACTCGAGTTTCCTCTAAACAATGCATGTCGCAGCCAAACTATAACCTTATGTTATTTTTTTGTTTTCTATTCAAATACACACTCGAGTTTCCTCTAAATAGTTCATGCTGTAGCTAGGCGGCAAACGAAAGTTATCTCGATGGGCATACATAAGTATGTGATTCGGGTAACTAAGTGAAGCCAACAACGCTACGGCATGAAATATGACGAGGAAAAATTATTTGAAGCCGCGCTCGCGTTTAACTAGGTCATAAGCCGCTTGGATTGATTGGGCTTTTTGCTTCGCAATCTCCATCATTTCAGGCGGTAGCCCTTTAGCGATCAACTTATCCGGGTGGTGCTCACTCATAAGTTTGCGATAGGCCCGTTTAATCTTAGTGGGTTCATCATTAATTGAAACACCAAGTACTTTGCAAGCATCTTCAAGGGTTGGCCCACTTGATTGTTGGTAATAGCCACCCGATTGTTGCTGAGAATAACCTTGTCCAAATTGGCGACCACCTTGGATCATATCCAAGAATTGCTCAAATTGGCTTTTTGATATTCCTAATTCTTCGGCAATGATAAACAGGACTTTTCTTTCATTTGGATGTAAGTTGCCATCTGCAAATGCTGCCTGTAATTGAATTTCCAGAAACATCTGAATCAGGTCAAAACGGCCATAACACGCCATACGTAATTGTTTAAGGACATCACGTAATGGGAAATCAGGTGCCTTCCCCTCTCTAAACGCTTGTTGAGCAGCTTTACGCGTTTCTCCGTGCAGTTGCATTCTATCCATCAAATTCGACGCTAACTGAATGTCTGTCTCGGTTACACGGCCTTTTGACTTGGTTAAATGCCCCAAAATTTGGAATGTACTAGCAAAAAATATCGCCTGACGATCACGTTTATTCATCCCACCGGCAAATTTGCGTTGAGCCGATGCTTTATCAAATCCATGGCCTAAAATTAAACCAATCAGTGCGCCCCAAAAGCCCAAACCAGAGACAATTGCCAGTACAACACCGATAATTTTACCCCAATAGTGCATATATCCCTCAATTCTTCAATGCTCAGAATGCAATTTTGCATTATCATACTACCCATTCTGCTCGGTGCATAACTACAAGCGCGTAAAGTTTCTTACATTATACTGGCGCAATGTGGTTGGCTAAGTTAGTCTTTGAGCGTTGCCGGCTATGCCAATTACGACGGAACCGCATATTTAATGATGAAAAAAAGCTATCCAACACTACTTGCCACCATGGTATGGGCGGCAATTTATAGTCAGCAAGCACATGCTGATCTTGCAGCACAATGTATGCTGGGCGTCCCGGTTTATGATAAACCGCTGGTTAAGGGCGATCCCAAAGATTTGCCAATTCGTATCACTGCGGAGGATGTTCAAGGCGAGTATCCAAACTTTGTTGAATACAGCGGTGATGTTGACATTCAGCAAGGCAATCAAACATTAACTGCTGACAATGTAAAATTAACGCAAACCAACCCTGATAGTGTTGATCCAATCCGTGAGGTCACCGCGACGGGTAACGTACATTACGATGATCCACAAATTATTCTCAAAGGCCCTTCAGCTTGGTCTAACTTGAATAATAAAAATACTGATGTTAATGATGGTAACTACATGATGGTGGGCCGTCAGGGACGTGGTGACGCGAAAAAAATGAAAATGCGTGGTGAAAACCGCTATTCCATTATGGAAAACGGTACCTTTACCACCTGTTTACCGGGTAACGACAGTTGGAGTGTTGCAGGCTCTGAAGTTATCATTGACCGAGAAGAAGAAGTTGCTGAGATCTGGCATGCTCGATTCCGTCTTGGCAATGTCCCTGTGTTCTATAGCCCATATATGCAACTGCCTATTGGCAGTAAGCGTCGTTCAGGTTTCTTAATTCCAACAGGAAGCTATTCTAATAACGATGGGTTAGAGTTCTCTCTACCTTATTATTGGAATATCGCACCAAACTACGATGCGACGATCACACCACAGTTTATGACTCACCGTGGTGTTAAACTGAATAACGAGTTCCGTTACTTAATAGCACCAGGCACAGGTACACTCGCCTTTGACTTTATCAACCACGACCGAGCCTATATTAAAGATAAAGATCGTAAGAAACGTGATGCACGTGAGAGCGATGATCGTTGGTTATTCTACTGGCGTCATTCGGGCACCTATGCCCAACATTGGAACTTTAATGTTGACTACACCAAGGTCAGTGACCGCCAATACTTTACCGACTTTAGTTCCCAATACGGTAGTACCACCGATGGCTATGCAACGCAAAAATTTGGCACTGGCTATTCTGCGGAAAACTGGAATGCCACTTTAACGCATAAGCAATTCCAAATTTTTGTCGATGATCCAAATCGCCGTGCCTATAAAGCTGAGCCACAGTTAGATTTTAACTACTATAAAAACAATTTAGGGGCCTTTGATTTACATACCTATGCTCAAGCTGCTCGCTTTACTAGCGTAGGCAAAAATAATCCTGATGCGACCCGTCTGCATATCGAGCCAGAACTGAGCTTACCGCTCTCAAACGGCTGGGCGAATATGAACAACAGTTTCAAGTTGCTGGCAACGCATTATGATCAGGATATCCCTAAAACAAATAAAAACACTAGCTTAGAAAAAAATGTCACCCGAGTTTTGCCTATGTTCAAAAGTGACGCAAAAGTTGTCTTTGAACGTAACCTACTCGAAGGCAGTGATTTTATTCAAACATTAGAACCGCGTGTTCAGTATCTGTATATTCCTTATAAAGATCAGGACAACATCAATAACTACGACTCCGCACTGCTGCAATCAGACTACAACGGTTTATTCCGTGACCGCATCTACAGTGGTCTTGACCGTGTTGCTTCAGCAAACCAGTTCACCACCGGTGTAACAACGCGTGTTTATGATGAAACGTTAACTGAACGCTTTAACTTCTCCGTAGGACAAATTTATTATCTAGAGCGTCCACGCGCAGGTAACTCCAGCCTACAAATTGATGATAAAAGTAATACTGGCTCCTTACTGTGGGCGACAGATTCTTACTGGCGCATCAATGATAAATGGGGTATACGTGGAGGTCTGCAATACGATCGTCGCTTAGGTAACGTTACCATGGGGAATGCGGTTACAGAGTATCGTATTGATGCCGATCGCTTGTTACAGTTAAACTACCGTTTTGTTGACCGTGACTATATTCAAGCCACATTCCGCCGTGATGAATCTGGTGGTTACACATATACACTACCTGAATACCAACAAGGTATATCACAAGTCGGCGCTGTATTAAGTTGGCCATTAAGTGAACGTTGGGGCTTCGTTGGCTCTTACTACTATGATACGAAACAGCAGCAATCCGCCAGCCAACTGGTTGGTTTACAATACAATACTTGCTGTTGGGCGTTTAATGTTGGCTACGAACGCAAAATTGTCGGCTGGGAAAAAGATAAATTCAACAGCGAATATGACAATAAATGGTCATTCAATGTGGAACTTAGAGGCCTAAATAACAATCATAGTTTAGGTAGTCAGGAAATGCTGAAACAAGGTATCATGCCTTATCAGCGTGCTTTCTGATAAATTTACTCTAAATAATTCGAGATGCAGGTAGGCGACAAGCGAAGATAGACGGGGAGCATAGATGAACTATGTGACTCGGCAAGCATAGCGCAGTCAACAACCCTGCATCTAGAAATATGACGAGTATACATAATTATTTGTACTGCTAGCTCTCTCACATCAGCAAGAGCAGCAGTACAAAAGGACGATTAACCTGCCTTGGGCGGAACCTAAATCAATAAATAGGACCATTATGAAGAATTGGAAAACGCTTATTCTGGGACTGATGTTTGCAAGCTCCACAGCATTGGCTGCACCACAGCAAATGGATAAAGTTGCTGCTGTTGTCAATAACGGAGTTGTGCTGGAAAGTGACGTCCAGAATATGCTGAACACGGTAAAATTGAATGCACGCAATGCAGGGCAACAAGTGCCTGATGACCAAACACTCCGTCATCAGATCCTTGAGCGTTTGATTACTGATAACATCATGTTACAGATGGCTAGCCAAATGCAAATCAATATCCCTGAAGAAGCTGTTAACTCAACAATTGCGGATATTGCACGTCAAAATGGTTTAACCTATGAACAAATGCAAGCGCGTTTAAAAGCGGATGGCATCGATATGGCAAAATATCGTAGCGAAATCCGTAAAGAAATGCTGATCGCTGAAGTACGTAATAACGAAGTTCGCCGTCGTGTGACGATTTTGCCGCAAGAAGTTGAATCACTGGCAAAACAAATCAGCAGTCAAGCTGACTACGAAGCAAACGTCAACTTAAGCCATATACTTATTCCATTGCCAGAAAATCCAACGCAAGAGCAGCTACAACAAGCAGATGCTATTGTTACAAAAATTATGGATGAGCTGAAAAAAGGCGGTAACTTTGGCAAACTGGCTATCGCCTACTCAGCAGATCCACAAGCGCTAAAAGGCGGCAACATGGGTTGGTCTCGTCTACAAGAGCTTCCTGTTGTATTCGCTGAACAACTGAAAAATGCGAAAAAAGATGACATTGTTGGCCCAATCCGCTCTGGCGTCGGTTACCACATTCTACGTGTTAACGACATCGATAGCGCCAATAAAACCATTTCAGTCACTGAAGTCAAAGCGCGTCATATTCTGTTGAAATCATCCCCCATTATGGATGATAACCAAGCAAGACAAAAATTGGTTCAAGTTTCACAAGATATCCGTAATGGCAAAACCTCATTTGAAGATGCCGCGAAAGAGCTTTCTGAAGATCCGGGGAGCGCACTCAAAGGTGGAGAGCTAGGTTGGAATATGCCTGATGTTTATGATCCCGCTTTCCGTGATGCACTAATGAAATTGAATAAAGGTGAAATCAGCCAGCCTGTTCGTTCCAACTTCGGCTGGCACTTAATTCAGTTAGAAGACACGCGTAATGTCGATAAAACTGATGCAGCACAAAAAGATCAAGCTTATCGTTTATTGTTCAACCGTAAGTTCAACGAAGAAGCACAAAGTTGGACCCAAGAACAACGTGCTGCGGCATACGTAAATGTCATCGATGGACGTGATAACCAATCTAATGACGAAAAATCTCAATAAACCCATTGTGATCACCCCCGGCGAGCCTGCCGGGGTAGGTCCAGACCTCCTAATCCAGCTCGCTCAAGAGTTTTGGCCTGTAGAGCTGGTTGCTTGTGCTGATCCTGAATTGCTCCTTACACGCGCTAAACAGCTGAACCTCCCTCTATCATTAAAAACCTATGCGCCAGATAGCGGACACGACGCTCAAGATCCTGGAAGTCTCTCTATTCTCCCTGTTACCTTAAATGCTTCTGTTAAGGCAGGTGTTTTAAACGTTGATAATGGCAGCTATGTCACTGAGACCTTAGCAAGAGCATGTGATGGCTGTTTAAACGGTGAATTTTCTGCGCTTGTGACCGGACCGGTACATAAAGGTGTCATTAATGACGCAGGTGTTCCATTCAGTGGACACACTGAGTTCTTTGCAGATAGAAGCCATTGCCAGCGCGTCGTCATGATGTTGGCAACTGAAGAACTACGCGTTGCGTTAGCAACCACCCATTTGCCATTGAAAGATGTTTCTGCGGCGATCACCCAACAAAGCTTACGTGAAGTCATTACCATCTTAAATCATGATTTACGTACTAAGTTTGGCATTGATTCACCCAATATCTATGTATGTGGCTTAAATCCACATGCAGGTGAAGGTGGTCATATGGGAATGGAAGAAATTGATACTATCATCCCTGCTCTTGAAAACCTGCGTGCTGAAGGGATTAATTTGGTTGGACCATTGCCTGCCGATACCCTATTTCAACCCAAATATTTAGATGATGCAGATGCCGTGCTTGCAATGTATCACGATCAGGGTCTTCCTGTGTTAAAATACCAAGGTTTTGGTAGAGCCGTGAACATTACGTTAGGTCTGCCTTTCATCCGTACTTCTGTTGACCATGGCACTGCGCTAGAGTTAGCTGGTACGGGTCGTGCTGATGCGGGGAGCTTTATTACCGCATTGAAGTTAGCTATCCAAATGACATATAAGAATTCATGAATAATCGAGTCCACCAAGGGCATCTTGCCCGCAAACGTTTCGGGCAGAACTTTTTAACTGACCAATTTATTATCGACAGTATTGTTGATGCAATGCATCCGCAGCCTGGCCAAGCCATCGTAGAGATTGGCCCAGGCCTAGGTGCATTAACCGAACCCGTTGGTAGTAGAATGGACAAAATGACGGTTGTCGAGCTCGACCGCGATCTCGCTGCACGCCTGCATGTTCATCCTCAGTTGAAAGATAAGCTCACTATTATCCAGCAAGATGCGATGACGGTGGATTTCGGTGAACTAGCTAAACAGGCGGGTCAACCTTTGCGTGTTTTTGGCAACTTGCCTTATAACATTTCAACGCCATTAATGTTTCATCTGTTTACGTTCACTAATTCAATTGCAGATATGAACTTCATGCTGCAAAAAGAAGTCGTCAATCGCTTAGTCGCAGGGCCCGGCAGTAAAGCTTATGGCCGTTTAAGTGTTATGGCACAATATTATTGCCAAGTGGTTCCTGTTCTCGAAGTCCCACCAACGGCTTTTGCTCCACCACCGAAAGTTGATTCAGCCGTTGTTAGACTTATCCCTCACCGCGAGAATCCTTATCAGCTAGAAGATATCAAAATGCTCAGCCGTATTACGACGCAAGCATTTAACCAACGCCGTAAAACCATCCGCAATAGCCTTGGTGATTTACTTAGTGTTGAACAGCTGACAGAGCTTGGTATCGATCCTGGCACTCGCGCTGAAAATATTTCCGTTGCAGCTTATTGTAAAATGGCAAACTTCTTAGCAAATTTGCCTAAATAAGAGTTGAAAAGGAGGCACTATGCTTAACGAACCGAATGTGAGCATCCAAGTACAGAGTGTCTATATTGTCAGCCAGTCTCAACCTGAGATAAATCGGTATGTTTTTGCTTATACCATATCTATTCGAAACTTAGGTAGAGAAGCCATTCAGTTAATGAGCCGTTATTGGCTCATCACTAACAGTGATGGTCATAAAACTGAAGTGCAAGGTGAAGGCGTCGTTGGCGAGCAGCCTATTATCCAGCCTGGATCCGTCTATCGTTATACGAGTGGCGCTATCTTAGAAACCCCGATGGGAACAATGGAAGGCTATTACGTCATGCTAAACGGCCGAGGGGAACACTTTCATGTTGATATCCCTGCATTCCGCCTTGCTTTACCTACTTTGATTAATTAATTATGTCTACATATCTTATTGGTGATGTGCACGGTTGTTATTACGAATTGCGTGCGTTGCTAGAACAAGTTAATTTTGAACCTGAAAAAGACACATTATGGCTCACGGGTGATCTTGTTGCCCGCGGCCCTGAATCATTACAAGTGCTTCGTTATGTTAAAAGCCTTGGTTCATCTGTACGTTTAGTACTCGGTAACCACGATCTGCATCTTTTGGGTATTTACTGCAAAATCAGTCGCAATAAACCTAAAGATCATCTTGATGAGTTACTCAATGCTCCCGATGCAGACGAATTAATTAATTGGCTGCGACGCCAGCCACTACTGCAAGTTGATGAAGAAAAGAAAATCATCATGGCCCATGCAGGAGTGACCCCACAGTGGGATCTGGATACAGCTCGCATGTGTGCACGAGAAGTTGAATCAGTTCTCTCTAGTGATGCTTACCCATTATTCATTGATGCCATGTATGGTGATATGCCCAATAATTGGTCTGAGAGCTTAATGGGACTGCCAAGACTACGCTTTAGCACTAATGCATTAACCCGTATGCGTTATTGCTTTCCTCATGGTCAACTCGATATGATTTGCAAAGAGAGTCCAGCCAAAGCGCCTTCTCCGTTAAAACCTTGGTTTGCCCTACCTAACCAATTACCTGATGGCTATGCTATCTTTTTTGGTCACTGGGCTTCGCTAGAAGGAAAATATACACCTGAAAATGTCTATGGATTAGATACAGGTTGCTGCTGGGGAGGAAACCTAACGTTATTTCATTGGGAATCTAAGCAATATTATCATCAGAAATCACGACAAAAGCGCCATAAAGATTAATTTATGTTTTTTAGGTCGATAAACTTATATTAAAACGTCTTATTTAAAAGTAATAAAAATAATTAACTCCATTAAGTTCATTTTTTTAATTACAATTTAAAGCGATAACATCCTAGGCTGATAATAAAAAACGGAGCAAGTTGCTCCGTTCTTAATTTTTATTAAGATTAAATTCTTTTGGTTAATATTTCGAAACAATAACCATGGGAATTATTTTCATCTGCCTCGTGATATTCTGTAAATACTGAATCCCATTCATCAGGTTCATAGATTGGGAAATGAGTATCACCAATCACTTCAGCATCAACATGCGTTAAATATAGCTTGCTTGCTAGAGGTAAAAACTGTTGATAAACCTTACCGCCACCAATCACGATGACTTCATGATCATCAGCGTCATCCCGTACCTGTTTCGCTGCTGCTAAAGCTTCTTCAACAGAAGAAACCCAGATAACATCATTATCTGTGCCAGGTCTACTACTTAAAACAATATTTACTCGCTGTGGAAGCGGACGTCCAATTGACTCATAAGTCACTCGTCCCATTATGACTGGTTTATTTAACGTATTACGTTTAAACCATGCTAAATCACCTGGTAAATTCCAAGGCATCGATTTTTCCATACCGATAACTTGGTCAATCGCCATCGCTGCGATTAAACTAATATTCATCTAGTCACCTTAGAGGCTAATATACAATTTTGTGCTCACTATACGTAAAGAGAAAAGCTTCGTCGACTAAATTTAATCTTCCTTAAAAAGCGATTATTAATTTATACTCATGTAGTGAGCAAACCGACTAAAAATAACATTTAAAAACAATTAGCTTTAGATACATTAACTAACTAGCTCTTCCCGCTAGACAAAAAGTTTTATGTTGTGAATAATTTTGACGAGCGCACAACACATAAATATAACCACCCTATTTCAAACTTGAAGTATAACGAGTAAGGACAATAATGTACGAAACCTCAATACTTATCGCAACCATTGCGACACTAGGTATGTTATCTCCAGGGCCTGATTTCTTTCTGATTATCAAAAATGCGGCTCGTTACCAGCGCTCCGCCGCTCTTATGACAGCAATGGGAGTAATTAGTGCCGTTGCCTTGCATATGTCCTACTGTGTTGCAGGATTAGCAGTACTTATCACAACAACACCTTGGCTATTTAATATTTTAAAATATGCAGGTGCCGCCTATTTGATTTGGATAGGTATAAAAAGCTTAATGCCAAACAAAGGGCAACAAATTGATTTAAACCACACCCAGCACGAAGTCGTCACATTTAAAAAAGCCTTTATGCAAGGGTTCTTATGCAACGTACTTAACCCAAAGGCGACGTTATTCTTTCTCGCCGTATTTACCCAAGTATTGAGTGTTGATTCAACTTTTGGTGAAAAGCTGTGGATTGCCTTTATTATTTGGGGATTAGCCGCTATTTACTGGCCATTATTGGTTTGCTTAATCCAAAGTGCCCCCGTTAGAAAAGGCTTAGCAAAAGTGCAAAAATATGTGGATAAAATACTGGGGGTCGTCCTAGTCGCTTTTGGGATCCGCGTTGCATTAAGCTAATTTCTATTCCCCAACGAGAGAATACATAGTCAATAAATCAGAAATCCGTGTTGCCTAAACGCTCATGGTAGTCAATACGGATTAAAGTCATAAACGTCATCACACTCTACATTGTAACCTTCTACGTTCTTCTCCAGTAACCAAAAGGACATTTTGATCATTATACAGATACAGTGTTTCACTTATTATAAGTTACTGCCTCACCCTAATCATTCACCATAGTTCAGCTCATTAAATGTAAGATTTCATTTAAACTAGCACCATTGTTAACACTATATAAAACACTACCATTACTATATAATCACAATAAAATAAGATTAAAATCCAAATATAGGACTTATTATGAGTGAAAACACTTCCTTTTGCGATGAAAATGAAATAAATAAGCTCTCTACTATTTTGTTAACAACAGCTGAACAAGCTGAGTGGCAATCCATGTTACAAAAAGCAATTAACCACCCAGATGAATTATTAGAAGATGACAAATACTCTAACTATTCTGCACTAGAAGATATTTTCGATGAGGATCAAGAAGAAGAAGACAAACTACGATTACTTTTTGATATTTTCTGTTATGCAAACAATATCGTTATTGATATTGACTGGCGTGGAGAAGAGGATGATGATCAACTAAGTTCGTTTTTAGCACAACGTCTGAATAAAATGAGTCCTTCATTTGAAACTCACGAAGTACACGCTAGAATGAATAAATACATTGAGACCAGTGAATTAGATAACCAACAATTTGATAGCTCAACTGACTATTTTGCTAATAAATTTAGTTTATTACAAAAAGTTATGGCTGAATATAATTATAAAATGGGTGTCTTACCTGTAGATTATGACTCATTTCCTATTTTTATTACTAGCCTTGAACACGCCCCTTTGTTTGAAGAGAGTAGTCTGATAGATTTCATTCCAAACTAAATTTTTTTCAGATACGGATTGGCTCTCTCAACTAATCGATGCTTCTAGGTGGCTATCTTTAATCATCCTTAATAGATAGCCACCTTCATAAATGAACCTGTCATACCATGAACTTAATCTTCTGGCGCAACAACCAATTGCCCCACCGATCCTAAATCCGCCTTCTCTAAATTGTGGCTATAGAACAAAAATGGGAAGTGATCATAAGATGGCTGCATCATTTGCACGAGCAATTCAGTTTTTCCATCGACCCAAACAGTATCTTTCCAACCAAAATCCTCCGCTGGAGTCTGCTGACCATTACGATTAATCACCTTGAAACGTACCCCTTCAATATGAAAAGATTGCGGCACATTACTGGTTACAGCCCAGCGTTCCCAAGCTCCTTGCTGGCTAGATAAATCAATACGACGGGTATCTTTCGTCGCATTATTGATCCCATACGGCTCATTCAAATGAATATCGCGATTACGGATAGAGGAAGTAATTTGCGTTTTGTCTTCCACTAACTGAGTCGGTAGGTCATCGGTCACCAATGACATAAGTCCTGTCGCTCTGATCGTTAACACGTTAGTTGATATCAAAGTTGATGATGGCTCGAATAAACTCTTCATTCTATCTATGAAGGAAGCGGATTCGCCCGCCGTAATGGTGACCTCTTCCGTTTTCGTCATATCAATCAAGACTTCACGACGTTCACCCGGAGCCAATGAGAGTTCAGGAATACTCACTGGTGCAGTTAATAACCCTTGATCTGACGCTATCATCGCAAATGGTCGCCCATCACTAATTTTCATCACATAACGTCGGGAGTTGGATGCATTCAATAAACGCAGACGGATCCAGCCACGAGAGACTTCAACATATGGGTCTTGAACGCCATTTACAATTAACGTATCCCCTAAAAAACCGTCTTCATTGGCTTGATATTCAGGCACACCAAAATTATCTAAACGTTTATCTTGGATAATGACAGGGAAGTCATCAACACCATAATGTTTTGGCAACCTGAGATTTTTGTTCGAATCATCTTCAATGATCCACATTCCTAATAAACCATTGTAGATTTGCGAGCCCATTTTTCCTTCAGTATTGGCATGGTACCAAAGGGTTGCTGCTGGCTGACGAATGGGGATCACCGGTGACCAGTCCGCACCTGAAGAAATAAGCCTTGCAGCTCCTCCCATCTGAGTACCCGGTACTTGTAAGCCACTAATCGTCATAGAAACAGGATCAGGTAATCTATTACTATAGATTAACTTGATATCATCACCATTCTTGACTTTCACTGTCGGGCCTGGGTAGGAGCCATTAACCCCCCAAACATCCGCAGAGTATTTTCCATCAAAAGACCAATGTATTTTTTGTAACGTCAAAAATAACGGCTGGCCAGATCGGGATTCTAATAATGGTGGAACTGGGAGTGGTATTTTACCGTTACCACTTGCTAGAGCACTGTTCGGTGTATTTACCAAACATAAAGCCAACCCAGCAATAAGCAGGGATCGGCACCGACTGAATGACATAAATTCTCCACTACATTAAAAACAGCAGCGTTTGTTATTATTAGAGTTGCTTAATAAAAGCCAATATATTTGTCATGTTCTAAGTCGCAGCACGTTACCTAGTGATAATCGTAACGCCTCGAATTATTTAGAGTACAAAATGGCAAATTTTAGGTGTAATAATATCGCGAAATCAGAGTAAACCCTAAAAATATCTATGCCGATAAACAAAATTTAATAGTCAAAAATGACAGCGCTGAACAATATTAGACAGGTAAATAGCAGGATCTCCCCCATTCATTCACTTTCGCTAAAAATGGGGGATACACTCGTCATACTTCAAGTTGCAGCGTTGTTGACGTCGTTCGCTTGTTGCCTCGCTGCACCTCGAATTATTTAGAGTATCAATAGAGGTAAAAAATATTAATTCTTTTGCTTATCCATTTCAGCAACTTCCGCATCAAGTTCTTTGATCTTTGCTTCCATTAGATCATGGCAATGTTGCGCGAGCTCCCTGACTTGATCGCGTGAATAATTTTTAGTGTCTATTGGCTCTAACATCTCAATAATAACGTGACCATTGTTCCAACGATTCAGTTTAATTCGCCCTTGCGTACTCGAAACACAAACAGGTACGATAGGTACACCAGCGGCGATTGCTGCATGAAATGCCCCTGTTTTGAAAGGTAATAATCCACGCCCACGACTACGCGTTCCTTCAGGGAACATCCACACTGAAATTTGATGTTTTTTAATTTGTTCGGCAACTTGTGAAATCGTGTTATGTGCTTTAGAACGGTTAGCCCTGTCGATTAAAATATTTCCGGTGATCCAATACAGAAAACCGAAAAAAGGGATTAACACTAGGCTCTTTTTACCTACAGTTACCGTTCTTGGTACAACACCATTTGACATTGTTACCATATCATAATTATTTTGATGGTTCCCAATATAGATACTCGGTCCATATTTCTTCGCTTTCTCAGGAACACGATTAACAATTTTAATACCAAATACGACCGATAAGCGGCCAAACATGTGACCAAATGTCATCACATGTTTTGGATTACGTGGGCTAAATAAACAATAAATCGCCCCACCAACACACACCAATATCGTATAAATAATCACAATAATGGTACGAATAAGCGCTAACATAGTGACCTCTGTTCCGTCTAAAAATAAGTAGTTTCTAGCTATTATCAATTAATTACTGTGCTGTATCAGCAGGTTCAACTTCGATACGTTCAATATTATGTAATCCTCGAGGTAATGAGGTACCTCGACGCCCGCGCTCTGCACGGTATTTCTGCAACTCTTCAGCCTTAAATTTAAGCTTCCGTTTACCGAAATATAACGTGATTGAAGATTGAGCTGGTAGCACTAATAACCAAACCAATAAGTCTTCACCACTAGCCGCTTGTGCGCCGGTGATATTGATAATTTTATTGCCTTTCCCTTTCGATAGCTGAGGTAAATCAGCAACAGGGAACATTAACATGCGCCCAGCCTTAGTAATGGCTAGTAACATGTCTTCCTGCTCATTATTAAGCTCTATCGGCGCTAAGATTTTGGCATTATCAGGCAAGTTAATCAGAGCTTTACCGGTTTTATTTTTCGTTACTAAATCATTAAATGTACAAATAAAACCATAACCTGCATCTGAGGCCATCAAGTATTTTTGCTCATCTTGAGCCATCAATACATGCTCAACAGTCGCTCCCGGTGGCAATGACAGACGACCTGTCAGTGGCTCTCCTTGGCTACGTGCAGAAGGTAATTCTAATGGATCAACCGAGTAGCTACGCCCAGTGGTATCAAGGAACACCGCTGGTTGGTTTGTCTTACCACGAGCAGCACCTTTGAAATTATCACCGGCCTTATAATTCAGATTCGATGGCTCGATATCATGACCTTTAGCACTGCGCACCCACCCCATTTCAGACAACACAACAGTGACAGGCTCTGAAGGTAAAATTTCATGTTCACTCAATGCCTTAGCTTCTTCACGTTCATGCAGTGGTGAACGACGATCATCGCCATATGCTTTCGCATCTGCCTGAATTTCTTTTTTGATCAAGTTATTCAGTTTACGCTCAGAGCCTAAAATACCTTGTAACTCATCACGTTCTTTCGCTAATTCGTCTTGCTCGCCACGAATTTTCATTTCTTCGAGTTTTGCTAAGTGACGTAATTTTAGCTCTAAGATGGCTTCAGCTTGCGTATCGGTGATAGCAAAACGTTCCATCAACACAGGCTTAGGCTCATCTTCAGTACGGATGATTTCAATCACTTCATCAATATTAAGATAAGCAATTAATAAACCATCTAGAATATGCAAACGTCTTAAGACTTTTTCTAAGCGGTGATTAAGGCGATTACGCACAGTTTGGCGACGATAAACGATCCATTCATTGAGTATTTCAACTAACCCTTTCACTGCCGGACGGTTATCAAGGCCAATCATGTTTAAGTTAACACGGTAACTTTTCTCAAGATCTGTTGTTGCAAACAAATGCGTCATCACTTGTTCGAGATCAACACGATTACTACGCGGTACAATCACTAAACGAGTTGGATTTTCGTGATCTGATTCATCGCGCAAATCATCAACCATTGGCAATTTTTTCGCTCGCATCTGGCTGGCGATTTGCTCTAACACTTTTGCACCAGACACTTGATGAGGCAGTGCAGTGATCACCGCATTGCCGTCTTCTTTTTCCCAAACGGCACGCATACGTACAGAACCGCGACCATTTTGATAAATTTTACGAATATCATCCTTCGAAGAAATAATTTCTGCTTCAGTTGGGTAATCAGGCCCCGGTACATATGCCATAATATCATCAAGTGATAACGTCGGTTTCTCCAACAAAGCCACGAGAGCTTGAGCCACTTCACGCGCATTGTGTGGAGGAATATCCGTTGCCATCCCAACAGCGATACCTGTTGTTCCATTCAGCAAAATATTCGGCAAACGTGCTGGCAACATTTTGGGTTCATTTAATGTGCCATCAAAGTTAGGGATCCAATCCACCGTTCCATGAGCAAGCTCACTCAATAAAACTTCAGCATACTTTGATAACCGCGATTCGGTATAACGCATCGCAGCAAAGGATTTAGGATCATCAGGTGCCCCCCAGTTCCCTTGACCGTCAACCAATGGATAACGATAAGAAAACGGCTGAGCCATCAAGACCATAGCTTCATAACATGCGATATCACCATGTGGGTGATATTTACCTAGCACATCACCCACAGTTCTAGCCGATTTTTTATACTTCGCGGTATTGCTTAAGCCTAATTCGGACATTGCATAAACAATACGACGCTGGACAGGCTTTAGCCCATCACCAATAAACGGTAACGCCCTATCCATGATGACGTACATCGAATAGTTAAGATAGGCACTCTCAGTAAAGGCGTGGAGGGGTAAGCGCTCTACGCCGTCATGAGTAATTTCACTCATTCAATACATTCCTTACTGTTTTTGATCGCGTGATGAAGACTAAACTTCAATTTCAGCCATATCGCCTTTTTCTTGCAGCCAATTACGGCGATCTTCTGAGCGTTTCTTCGCTAAAAGCATATCCATAACCGCTAACGTTTCTTGGTAGTTTTCATCATCAATAGTTAACTGCACAAGACGGCGTGTATTCGGATCCAACGTGGTTTCACGTAACTGAATTGGGTTCATCTCACCCAACCCTTTAAAACGTTGCACGTTTGGTTTGCCTCTTTTACGGCTGAGCCTTTCAAGTACGGCATTCTTTTCGCCTTCATCCAACGCATAGAAAGTCTCTTTCCCTAAATCAATGCGATAGAGTGGTGGCATTGCCATATAAACATGTCCTGCCTTCACTAATGCAGGGAAATGGCGCACAAATAATGCACATAATAACGTGGCAATATGCAACCCATCAGAGTCAGCATCGGCAAGGATACAGATCTTCCCATAACGCAGCTGGCTAAGATCTTCACTATCCGGATCCATACCAATTGCAACAGAGATATCATGTACTTCCTGTGAGGCTAGCACCTCATCGGAAGAAACCTCCCAAGTATTAAGAATTTTACCGCGCAGAGGCATGATTGCCTGATATTCACGGTCACGAGCCTGCTTTGCAGAGCCACCAGCAGAATCCCCTTCCACCAAAAATAACTCAGTCATACTCAGATCTTGCGAGCTACAATCGGCTAATTTCCCGGGTAAAGCTGGGCCGCTAGTCAGTTTTTTACGCACCACTTTTTTAGCGGCACGCATACGACGCTGGGCACTGGCAATTGCCATCTCAGCAAGCTGTTCAGCAACTTGAACGTTTTGGTTTAACCATAGGCTGAAAGCATCTTTAATGACACCAGAAACGAAAGCGGCACACTGCCGAGAAGATAGACGTTCTTTGGTTTGACCCGCAAATTGTGGGTCTTGCATTTTAACTGACAGCACATAAGCACAGCGCTCCCAGATATCATCAGCAGATAATTTTACCCCTCGAGGCAAAATATTGCGGAATTCACAGAACTCACGCATCGCATCAAGTAACCCTTGGCGTAGACCATTAACATGGGTACCACCCTGTGCTGTCGGGATCAAGTTAACATAGCTTTCAGTGAGCAGTTCTCCACCTTCAGGTAACCATAACAGCGCCCACTCGGCTGCTTCGGTATCGCCAGAAAACTCCCCCGTAAAAGGTTGCTCTGGTAACAGTTCTAAACCGTTAACCGCTTCCATCAAATAATCGGTTAACCCATCAGTGTAACACCAGCTTTGCTCTGTATTATTGAGTTGATCCTTAAACGTGATTTTCACGCCAGGACATAAAACCGCTTTCGCTTTTAAGTTATGGGCCAACCGAGAGACCGAAAAGCGTGGATTATCAAAATAGCTTTCATCGGGCCAAAAATGCACACTGGTCCCCGTATTGCGCTTACCACAGGTACCAATCACATGGAGATCTTCGACTTTATCGCCATTTTCAAAAGCTATTTGGTAAATTTGCCCATCACGGCGCACAGTAACTTCAATACGTTTAGATAAAGCATTAACAACGGAAATACCTACACCATGTAAACCACCAGAGAATTGATAGTTTTTATTGGAAAACTTACCACCCGCGTGCAATTGCCCTAATATCAGCTCCACCGCAGACACTTTCATTTCAGGGTGAATATCAACAGGCATTCCTCGCCCATCATCAACCACCTCAAGGGAGTGATCTGGGTGTAAAATAACCTCAATATGCCCTGCATGGCCTGCGAGTGCTTCATCGACGCTGTTATCAATAACTTCTTGTGCTAAATGGTTCGGCCGACTGGTGTCTGTATACATACCAGGACGGCGGCGAACAGGTTCCAAACCACTGAGGACTTCAATGGCCTCTGCGTTATAACTAGATTGAGTCATGTTGTCATTCTGCGGTAATAGGTGATTAATTGAACAAATTGAATCGTTCAATCCGTGATTTACTGTTGATAATAACAGTGTACATGGGTTTTGGCATTATTTCATTTCTTCTGCCAATCTCAGGAAATGGATTATCTGAGGAAAGTAAGCTTCGAAACCAACGAATGCATGGTTGCCATACGGTTCAACCGTTTGTTTGCATTTTGCCAAATAAGAAACGGCCTGACGATAATCAAGAACTTCATCACCTTCCTGCTGTAACAGCCAAATCAAATCAGGGGATGTTATTTGTGGTAGATGCAAAGCTTTCAGCTCATGCATATGTTTTGGTTCAAGAAAATATTTTTCATCAGTATATGGATTGGTGTTTTCACCCAAGTAATCTTGCAACAGATCAAACGGGCGCACGGCTGGGTTAACAACCACCGCAGGCAACTGAAAACGCTGTGAAAACCAAATAGAAAAATAGCCACCAAGTGATGATCCTACCAACCCTATCGGCTCGTCTTGATGCTGTACAATAATGTCTTCTAACATTACAGCGGCCTGCTGTGGATAGCAAGGCAACTGCGGCACCACCATATTAATATGTGGATAGTGTTCTTTGACCCACTGTTTTAATCCATTAGCTTTTGCAGATAAAGGTGAACTGTTAAAACCATGAATATAGAGCAGCGTCGCCATTAATAACCATCCGAATCCAGATCAGGGCTAAACTTTTGAGTATTCAAACGATAAACTTGTGTACTCACTTGCCGATCACCGTGTTCATCAACCGTTAATTCAAGATAACGCCAACCCGGCGCAACCGTATCTAATTCAAAATTTGTGCAGTGCGGTTTAAACTGAACACAAGTAGATGGCGTGGCTAGTAACCGAATTCCATTCCAATATTCATCCATTTCTTGATGAATATGACCACAAAGCATAGCCTTAACTTGTGGATAGCCTTTTAAATATTCAGCCAGCATATGGGAGTTACGTAAGCTATGTTGATCGAGCCATGTACAACCCGATGGTAAGGGATGATGATGCAGCATGATCAGCGTTGTTCGCTGCGGTTGACTATCTAAGCATTTTTTCATCCACTCAAGTTGCTGCTCAGACAGTTCGCCATGTGGGACATCTTGTAGCTGACTATCTAGCATCAAAATTTGCCATTCGCTACCAATAAGAATTTCTTTAGCGCAAGAAATGCCTGCAAGTTTTAAAGAATTAACCATCGCAGGTTGGTAATCGTGGTTGCCCGGCAGCCAAACGCAAGGCGCTGGTATTAATTCAATACCCTGAGCAAAGTGTTGATAAGCTTGTGGCGATTGATCTTGAACTAAATCCCCTGTAGCGACAATTAAATCAATAGGCAAATTTTGTTGTAAGATAGCATCAAGGACAGCGTGATAGCTTTGGTGCGTGTTAATCCCCAATAGGGTATTCGCTGTATCAGCAAAGAGATGCGTATCAGTAATTTGTAAAATTCTGACTACCTTCGCGTTCCGAGCAGTCACTTCGAGCTGGCTGTCCAAAAGTTTTCCTTGTTCCAATTAAAGATGAATAGCACTAAAGAAAAAAACACCGCTATTCTAACGTTAGTCGTTGGCCAATATCTGCTAAATAGCACACACTTCATTAGATTAATGATTATTTAAGACTGTTTCACCCATTTTTGTTGCAGTTTTTTATAATTTAGTTGCAACCATTGCAGCACAATTACGGTAGCTGCATTATCAATGATCCCTTGCTCAACCCACTGATAAGCCTGATCACGACTGACCACATGAACTCGGATATCCTCATTTTCTGATTTCAAACCGTGGATCCCTGATGCCTGAGTGCTATCCACTTCTCCGACATAGACATACATACGTTCTGATGTCCCCCCAGGGCTAGAGAGGTAGCTCAAGGCTTTTTCTGTACGGCCTATTTTTAAACCCGCCTCTTCATCAGCCTCACGATGAATAACATTTTCAACCGTTTCATTTGGCTCGATCATCCCAGCAATGGCTTCAAGTAGCCATGGTGTTTCACTGGTTTCGATCGCCGGTAATCTAATTTGCTCGATCAATACGACCTGATCGCTACTGGGATCATAGGGCAAAATAACCCCTGCGTGCCCGCGTTCAAAAACTTCACGAGTAATTTCTTGGCTCCAACCGCCTTCAAATAATCGATGGCGAAAACGGTATTCCACCATTTGAAAAAAACCGTTAAATAATTTACGCTTAGATATAATTTCTACATCATTTTTATTGTATTTAAATGGTTGTTTTGCGTTATTTGTCATAACAGTCTCCTAAACTGATGATTTCCATATTAAGGAAAAATTGTGGAATAAGACAGTTTTTAAGGTTTTTTGCTCTGAGATGAGTTAATGTTTAAACAAATTGAGACGAAATGGCACAAAACGCTACCGTTAACACAACCGATATTCTGTTACAATACGCGTCATTATTTAAATCGATGGGCAACAACAGAGTCTATTTTTGATAACTGTTTTTAGTGCTAATGATTTATTTTGACATAGGTTACTGTAATTGCCCTATTATCCGTCTTAATCTCAGATGGGCTATGCTCTAAATAATTCAAGGTACAGCGAGGCAATAAGTCAACGAGTCGCTAGGAGCGTACAAAAGTATGTGACGCGCGTAAGTGAACATAGGCAATAGCACTGTAACTTGAATTATGATGAGCATATAGGTAACAGACTCCACCTATTTGTTGTTTAATCAAGGAATCCAAATGAAGAAACTGCTTCCCCTTTTTATTGCGATGAGTTTTGTGGGTCTCAGTACAAATAGCTACGCAGAAGATCTCCTTCAGGTTTACCAAAAATCGAAAGAGAGCAACCCTGATTTAAGAAAATCGCTGGCAGAGCGCAACCAAGCTTTTGAAAAAATTAACGAAGCCCGTAGCCCATTGTTACCACAATTAGGTTTAGGTGCTGGCGTAACTTATGGTAGCGGTTACCGCGATGCAAGTAATACTGAAAGTAATGGCCTAAATGCCTCGTTGAAATTGACTCAGACGGTCTTTGACATGTCAAAATGGCGTCAATTGAACGTCCAAGAAAAAACCGCAGGTATCTCTGATGTCACTTATCAGACTAGCCAGCAACAACTGATTTTGGATACCGCTACTGCTTACTTCAATGTATTGAAAGCGATTGATGCGCTGTCTTATATCGAAGCAAACAAAGAAGCTGTTTATCGTCAATTAGATCAAACGACTCAACGTTTTAATGTTGGCTTAGTGGCAATCACTGACGTACAAAACGCCCGTGCTAACTATGATAGTGTTTTAGCGCAAGAAGTTGCAGGTCGTAATGATTTAGAAAATGCGGTTGAAAAGCTGCGTCAAGTCAGCGGTGTTTACTATAACCAATTAGCATCATTGAATATTGATCGTTTTAAAACTGTCAATCCTGATCAGGTTGAAGCGATCCTAAAAGAAGCTGAAGAGCGTAATCTTAGCTTGCTGAGTGCTCGTTTAGCACAAGATGTTTCTCGCGAAAATATCCGTTTAGCAGAAACTGGCCACATGCCGACGGTTAGCTTAGATGCTGCAACGAGCGTCACTAATAGCCACAACCATGGTAGCTCTCTTCCACCAACCACTGATCGTAATAGTTACACTGGTCAAAATAGTGTTGGCTTAACATTAAGCTTACCACTGTATAGTGGCGGTGCGGTGAGTTCACAGGTCGAACAGGCGCAATACGGTTTTCAAGGTGCAAGCGAGCAACTTGAAAGCGTCTACCGTAATGTGATCCAATTAGTACGTTCTTCTTACAATAACGTCTCTTCTTCTATCAGCAGTATCAATGCTTATAAACAAGTTGTGGTTTCTGCACAAAGCTCATTAGATGCGATGGAAGCGGGCTATCAAGTCGGAACTCGTACTATCGTTGACGTATTAACGGCAACAACAGCGTTATATCAGGCGAAACAAAACCTATCTAATGCTCGATATGATTATATGATTAATCAGCTCAATATTGAGTTTGCTCGCGGTACCCTCAACGAAGAAGATATCGCACGTTTAAATGCTAGCCTAGGTAAAGAAGTGTCTACAGCCTCTAGCAGCATCATCCGTAATATCGAAGCGCCAAAAATTAAATAATTGGCAATTTAAGGAGGGGTGACTAGTCCTGATATAGGTTGACAACTTTTCAGGTATAAAATGCTCGATGAACCTCATCGGGCGTTTTATAGTTTAATGATAAATGAGGTCGCCTTTCATTATAAATCTGTATTGATTCTTCAACCAACCTCCTAGCCTGTTCTAAATTTCTCGGCTTTATTAACAAATATTCCATTTTTAATATCCCATTGACTCGCTCTGCTAATGCATTTTGATAACAGTCATAGCCATCCGTCATAGAACATTGAATATTATGTTTTTTATGGATTTCCTGATATTCCGACGAACAGTATTGTAAGCCTCGATCTGAATGATGGATCAAGGTCGTGGTTGAACTTCGTTTTTTTAATGCTTGTACAAATGATTTCTTGACGGCTTTTGTTTTCATATTGTCATCAAGATGATAACCCACTATTTTTCGCGAATAAGCATCGGTGATCAGACTTAAATAAGTATCTCCTTCGTGTGTGGATAAATACGTAATATCAGCAACCCACAGTTGCTCCGGTTGTGAAGGGATAAACCCTGATTTAATTAAATTTGGATGTCGATGAAATCGATGATGACTCAATGTTGTTCGATGATATGACCGCTTATTAGGCACTAATAAGCGATGTTCTCTCAACAAAGAAAATAATCGGTCACGACCAATAATTAATTGTTTTTGTTTCAAAAGAAAGTGTAATTTTCTCACCCCAAGCCTAGGGTGAACTGTTCGCTCAGATTTCACAGCACAAACAATAATTGCATCTAATTTTTTCCGCTTATCAGACGTATCTTGACGTTTGTAATAGGCTTGCCGAGTGATTTTCATAAAACGACAAGCTTTGGTTACGGTGAGTTTTTCAACCGTTTTTTCCTTAATAACTCGGCTTTGCGCTTTTTTGAGAGGCGAACTCCAAAATCCCTATCCATCACTTTGACAACCGCCTCAAAAAAATCAGCTTTGAGCTGCATCTCCTCAAGCTCTTTTTCAAGGGCTTTAATGCGTTGTTCAGGTGTTTGTTGCTCCGAGGTTTGGTTCATAGCAGCACCTTTATAAAGAGTATTGGGCGTACCTTCCGACCAATCTAATCTACCATGCTTACGTAACCAAACCAAAACAGTTGAACGCCCCTGTATGCCATATCGATATTGAGCTTGTTTATAGGTGAGCTCGCCTTTTTCTACTTGGTCAACAACCGCCAGTTTAAAGGCAAGAGAATAATCACGTTGAGTTCGTTTACCTATTGGTTTCATTACACTCTCCAATTTTAGATTGGAAAAGTGTCAACTTTATTTAGGACCGGTCAGGGCTTATAAATAAGCCCCCCTTTCTTTTATTTAAAACCCTTTCCTCAGTAAAATCATCTTAAACCAATAATATCATTATTATCTACATTCAAATTAATAAACAAAATATATTAATCACTTTAATATTAAATAGTTATGCAAAGATTAAGAATAAATTATGAGGTTTGCGTCAGTGAATGCAAAGTCATTTTTCTTTACTCATTTACCGGTGATATAAAGCTAGCGCCTGTAATTGATCTATATTCGTTATACTTCAAATTGCAGCGCTGTTGACGTCGCTCACTTGCGCCAGTCATCTAGTTTTCTATGCTCTTAGCGACTCATTCACTTGTCGCCTAGCTGCACCTCAAATTATTTAGAGTATAAAAATGGAACTCTCATGAAAAAAATGATCCTGCTGGCATTATGTACTGCTCTTGTTTTACCTGCTTTAACTGCAACTGCGCAAGCTGCGCCACCAGCACATCATCAAGCGGTAAAACCATCGGCTCACGCCGCTAAAGTACATAAAAATAAAAAACCGACTCCACCACCAAAAAAGAAGAAAGCGCCAAAAAAACATAAAGTAAAAACACCACCAAGACCATAATACATAATTGCTACGCAATAGATGTTTATTGCTCTCTTGCGTAGCAAACTTACTCTCTTTGCCAATCATCTTATTTATATCTAAATATCTAGGTCAGTTTATCTAAATAAACCGCTGTTTTTGATATCATTAAATCCCTTTAAACTGATAACTAAATAGAAAAGACGCCTATAAATAACTATTTTATTCTATAAATTTAATTAGCTTTGTCTTAGTGATGTTTATCTTAGCAAAATCAGCTAATTCCGATTATAGATATCGGGTTGATGCATAAAAAACAACCAACCAACAACCATTTGAAATAAAAAAGAAATTATCATTTATTATCAAATAAATAAGTTACTCATCATCACTTTTAGTAGAAAATTCACAAAATTTATTATTTATTCGTTTTTCACTGGTGTTTTTGCTTTAATTTTCATCGTAATTGCCCTATCCTAGGGTCAACAACTAACATCTTATCTCACTCTTAATTCAGGGTAATTACCATGACCATGAAGCGCACCAAAGATATCAATCAAGACGCATTTCGTAAGTCTTGGCGTTCATACCGCTTAGCACCTGTAGCTATCGCTGTTAGTGCCGTATTTATGCTTTCTGCTTGCGAAGAAAGTGATGAAACCGTTTCTCTTTACACCAATGCTCAAGACTGTAGCCAAGCGAATCCATCGCAAGCTGAACAATGTACTTTGGCTTACAATAACGCATTACAAGAAGCTGCAAAAACTGCGCCTAAGTATGCCACTCAAGCAGACTGTATTGCTGAGTTCGGTGAGTCAATGTGTACTCAGGCTCCTGCACAAGCAAGCTTTGCGGGTACAAATACAGGCAATGGCGAACAAACAGCACAAGCACAAAGCAGCTCAGGCAGCATGTGGATGCCTCTGATGATGGGTTATATGATGGGTCGTATGATGGGCGGTGGCGCACCATCACAGCCATTATTTAGCTCTAAAAACCCAGCCAGTCCTGCAAATGGCAAATTTGTGGATGCCGCAGGTAAAAGTTATGGCCCAGCTGTTGCTGGTGGTCGTTCAATCAGCGTACCTAAAACAGCAATGGCGCCTAAGCCAGCAACGACCTCAACAGTAACGCGTGGTGGTTTTGGTGACACAGTGAATAAACAAGCAATGGCACAGAAATCGTCTTCTTCATCTAAATCTTCTTCCCGTTCAATGGGTGGTTGATAAGTAATGAAACGAGTTCCTATTATTGAGCGCCCTGATTGGCGCGAAAAAGCAGCAGAGTTTGGCTTCGGTTTTCACACTATGTACGGCGAGCCGTACTGGTCTGAAGATGCTTATTATCAGTTCTCAATGGCACAAATAGAAGAAATTGAAGATGCAACTGCCCAGTTGCATCAAATGTGTCTAAAAGTTGTAGAACGCGTTATTGAAAGTGATGAGCTACTGACACGTTTTCAGATCCCTAAACATTGTTGGGGCTTTGTACGCCACTCATGGAAAACCAGCCAACCTTCACTCTATTCACGCCTTGATCTCGCTTATGATGGCGTTAACCCTCCTAAGCTACTGGAAAATAATGCGGATACACCAACGTCTCTTTATGAGTCTGCTTTTTTCCAATGGATTTGGCTAGAAGATCAAGTAGAAGCAGGTAAGTTACCTGAAAATGCCGATCAATTTAACAGTATCCAAGAACAGTTAATTGAACGCTTTACGCAGCTTAAAGATCAACACGGTTTCCGTTTACTGCATATGGCATGCTGTCGTGATACCGATGAAGATCGCGGCACCGTTCAGTATCTGCAAGACTGCGCGAATGAAGCGGGTGTTGCGACTGAATTTCTGTTTATGGACGAAATCGGCTTAGGTGAAAGAGGTGAATTCACCGATACCCAAGATCAGGTTATTAGCAACCTGTTTAAGTTGTATCCATGGGAATTCATGCTCAGAGAGATTTTCTCTACCAAATTAGAAGATGCAGGTGTGCGTTGGTTAGAACCAGCGTGGAAAAGCATTATTTCCAATAAAGCATTGCTACCTATGCTATGGGAAATGTTTCCTGATCACCCTAATTTATTGCCAGCTTACTTTGCTGATGGCTCAAAACCAGAGCTAGATAGCTATGTGATCAAGCCACTGTTCTCTCGTGAAGGGGCTAACATTCGCGTGATTGAAAATGGTCAAGAGATTGCATCTGCTGATGGGCCGTACGGCGAAGAAGGAATGATCATTCAGCAATTCCATCCACTACCTCAATTCGAAGGTAATTATACCTTGGTTGGAAGCTGGTTAGTGAATGATCAACCTGCTGGGATCTGTATTCGTGAAGATAAAGAGTTAATCACTCAAGATCTCTCACGTTTCTATCCACACGTCATTATTGACTAAATTAATATCACGGCATGTTTTCACATGCCGTTTTTCTTATAATCTATTCACCTACTTGTACTGATAACATACTCAGTGAACCTGATACAATCCCTTCTGTTGGCGTAGATATGACTTCACTGCCATCCCAACTTCCCAGCACATACAATAAAGGTAAAAAATGTTCAGGCGATGGATTTGAACGTTGTCCATCTTCTCTTTCAAGGGCTTGTGTCAACGGGTGCGGCTGTTCACCACTCCGTAAATGCTCTATCACAAACTGTTCAAATGAACGAGCCCATGGGTAAGCTGCTGCTTCCGCATTTTGCCAGTTCATTTCTCGTAGGTTATGAACAACATTACCACTGCCCATAATCATCACGCCCTGCTGCCGTAAGATAGCTAATCTACGCCCCATTTCTAGGTGCCAAGCCGCAGGTTTTGTGCCATCAATACTTAACTGAACTACTGGGATATCTGCTTGAGGATACATACGAACCAGTATTTCCCATGTACCATGATCAAGCCCCCACTCACGGTTATCTAAATAAATATCTAATGGCGCTAATAACTCAGCCACTTGTTGAGCTAACTCAGGTGAGCCTGGTGCAGGGTATTGCACTTGATATAATGCATCGGGAAAACCACCAAAGTCATGGATAGTTTTAGGTTGGGACATTGCGGTAACAGCAGTTCCTCGTGTATACCAATGTGCTGATACCATTAAGATTGCTTGCGGCTTTGGTAGTTTTTGTCCGAGAGCTTCCCATGCCTTGGTATAGCGATTGTCAGACAGCGCATTCATTGGGCTACCATGGCCAATGAACAGAGCGGGCATTTTGTCGGTTAACATGATGTTTCATGCTCCATCTTACGAATTCTACCTTCAGCATACGCAATTTTGTGTTAGATCACAGTAGAGTAACTCTGAGCATGTCTATCAAATAAATTGAAAAAGCCACAAAGTGTGCAAATTTGTGGCTTCTTAAATACAGTGCTAAACGTTTAAGTTCAACTTAGCTGGCTTTTTTTTCGGTT
Source organism: Providencia sp. PROV236 (assembly GCF_033676985.1). Classification (NCBI taxonomy): domain Bacteria; kingdom Pseudomonadati; phylum Pseudomonadota; class Gammaproteobacteria; order Enterobacterales; family Morganellaceae; genus Providencia; species Providencia sp. PROV236. The sequence goes on from NZ_CP096297.1 coordinate 3,594,703, forward strand.
TGTAGACGGTAGGCAACCAGATCTTCAATGGTTAACACTGTCATGCCATGCTGCCTTGCGAATTCAACCACTTCAGGCGTACGCGCCATGGTGCCGTCATCGTTCGTCAGTTCACACAATACACCTGCGGGTTTAAAACCTGCAAGGGTAGCTAAATCAATACTTGCTTCTGTGTGACCACGACGTACTAATACTCCGCCTTCACGACCACGCAAAGGGAACACGTGTCCAGGGTGATGGATATCAGCGGGTACTGCGTTATCCGCGATCGCTGCACGGATAGTGGTAATACGATCTGCCGCAGATACCCCTGTAGTGACACCTTTAGCCGCTTCAATCGTCACCGTAAAAGCAGTTTGGTTTTGGCTAGTATTTTTTTCAACCATCATAGGTAATTCGAGTTGCTTACGACGTTCTTCAGTGATGCATAAGCAAACAATGCCGCTGCTATAGCGGATTGTCATTGCCATTTGCTCTGGCGTCATTGTCTCTGCTGCAAAAATAAGGTCGCCTTCGTTTTCGCGGTCTTCATCATCGAGTACGAGTACACCTTTACCTTGACGTAATGCTTCAAGGGCGCGTTCAACACGTTCGATTGGATTACCGAATTCGGAAAGTAGCGTCTGATTCATGGTAAAAACCTCTTAAGTAATAATTTATTAGTTACCAGAATCAGGGCAGTCTTAGGAGTACGAGAACTGAATAAACAAAAAACACGAATGCGCCTTTTGCAGACTCAGATATGCAACGCAGTACTGTGCTATAAAGCACAAAATGCTGATACAGTTAATTCTCTCCCATCCGGACTATAACCGTCGGCTCCAGAGTCACACTGGATCTGCTGACCTTTACTCATGACAAGTAAAGCGCTCGCGGGCTTCATGCATAGCATGTTACCGCCGGTGGGGACTTTCACCCCGCCCTGAGATAAACGTATTCAATATAGCGCTAATAATTTTAACGTGCAATCAGCAAAGCCAAAATTGATGCTCAACTCACACTTATAGTCAAAAAAGTTAATAAAAAACGCATAGTTAGATTTAAATTGGCAAATATCTATCAATCTTCTTAGTCAATTAAGCGATCCAGCGCGAGTCTTGTTGAGTTAGCCCCCTTCAAGTATTACACTAGCCCTCAATATCTCTTTAAAATCTTAAGGACCCGCGAATGCTCGATCCGAAAAAAATTGAACAAGTCGCTCGCCAAATTCAAGGCGCTTTACCAAAAGGCGTTCGTGATTTAGGTGAGGACTTCGATAAAAAATTACGCTCATTACTGCAATCACAACTTGGCAAACTGGATCTAGTCAGCCGAGAAGAGTTTGATATCCAAACTCAAGTGTTGCTACGCACTCGCGAAAAATTAGTACAGATGGAACAGCGTGTGAAGGCATTAGAAGAACGTTTTAATGATGACAATCGTGTCGAAGAGCAACAACAAAACCAGTGATATTTGTTTCATTACGGCCTGCAATTGCATCATTACAGGCCGTAAATAAAAATTTTAAAATTATTTATTCTTTGGTTTTGATAATATTTTTGATGATATTGGTCGTTGAGATGCCATCTTCAAAATTAAGCACTTTGACCTCACCGCCCGCAGCCCAAACTTCCTCACTGCCCGCGATCTCTTCTGGTCGGTAGTCGCCACCTTTCACTAAAACATCAGGGAGTACTTCGCTGATCAAGCGTTGAGGAGTATCTTCTTCAAAGGGGACCACCCAATCAACCGATTCTAATGCACCGAGTACGATCATGCGTTGCTCTAGCGGGTTAACTGGACGTGTTTCCCCCTTCAATCGACGAGTTGATGCGTCACTATTAACAGCAACAATTAATCTATCACCAAGCTTACGTGCATTGGCAAGGTAAGAAACATGGCCTGCATGCAGAATATCAAAGCAGCCATTAGTCATTACGACTCGCTCACCACGCAGCCTTGCATTCGCTACAGCTTCTTTGAGCTGCTGTTCATCCATCACGCCAAAGCCGTTATCAGCACGCCCACGGATCGCATTTTCTAATTCGATTGGCGAAACGGTAGAGGTACCCAATTTACCAACAACTACACCTGCCGCAGCGTTAGCAAGTGCGCATGCTTCATGTAGTGGGCGACCTGATGCAATCGATGCGGCTAAAACACCGATCACGGTATCCCCCGCCCCTGTTACATCATAAACCTCTTGGGCTTCTGTTGGTAAATGCAGTGTCGGTGCATTACGGCGGATCAGGCTCATACCTTGTTCTGAACGAGTGATCAGTAACGCGGTTAAATCAAGAGATTCTAATAATTTTATCCCTTTTTCTTCAACATCTTGGTTATTATGGCAACGACCAACAATCGCCTCAAACTCAGACATATTTGGCGTTAACAACGTCGCACCACGGTAACGCTCGAAATCGTTCCCTTTTGGATCGATCAGCACAGGCACGCCTGCTTTATTTGCCAATTCAATCATTTTTTGTACTTGCGAGAGTGCCCCTTTGGCGTAGTCAGAAAGCACTAATGCGCCAATATGTGGCAATGCTTGCTCAATGCGCTCTAACATCGGTTGCACATCAACGTTTTCGAAGCCTTCTTCAAAATCGAGGCGGATCAGTTGTTGGTTACGCGATAGGACTCGCAATTTAGTGATCGTGGGATGTGTTGGGATAGCCACAAAATCACACCGAACCTTAACCGCATTTAAGCTTTCTGTGAGCGCTTTAGCAGCATCATCAATCCCTGTTAAACCAACAAGACGTGAATTCGCGCCTAACGAAGCAATATTCATAGCAACGTTTGCTGCGCCACCTGGCCGCTCCTCAACCATGCTGACTTTGACCACCGGAACAGGGGCTTCAGGTGAAATACGACTTGCAGGACCATGCCAATAACGATCGAGCATGACATCGCCCACAACCAGTACGCCTGCTTGCTTATAATCAGGGAGTGTTACTTTCATCCCAAAACTCCAATTTTCCAAAAGAAACTGTCAATAATTAACGCGATACTATCATAAAGAAATAACACACGTTAATGATCCTCTTAGGCTACACCTAACCATTTTGTCCAACTTGTTAGCACTTGTTCGCGTTCAGCCGTGAACTGGCTGATATCAACGCGACTAGGCAATGACTGTAAGGCAAGGTGATGTAGCTCATCGCGCATAGAAACATAAGCCTGAGTTAACGCATTCGCTTCCTCTTCAGACATCAAATCATGTTGAGCCATTAACTCAAAAATACGGACATTATCTGACCAACGGGTTAATGAGGGATTATCAGGTGCATAGCGTAGCACGAGGTATTGAGCGATAAACTCAATATCGGTAATGCCACCGGGGTCAGCTTTTAAGTCGAACTGCGTTGCTTGATGACTGCCTAAGTGCTGATGCATTTTGAGACGCATATCGCGAACTTGCTGACGAAGCGTTTCTGCATCTTGTGGTGTACATAAGGTTTCATGACGTATACGTTTAAATTCGTGTTGTAATTTTGCATCGCCAAACACCATACGTGCGCGGATCAGAGCCTGATGTTCCCATGTCCAAGCGTCGTTTTTTTGATAATCATCGAACGCTTCAATGGTGCTGACTAGCATCCCTGACTCACCGGATGGCCTTAAGCGTGCATCCACTTCATACAGAACCCCAGAAGCCGTACGGGTGCTAAACAGGTGAATAATGCGCTGAGCAACGCGTAAATAAAATTGCCTTGCATCGATCGAACGTTCACCATTGGTCACCACACCAATCGGACAATCAAACAGAAATACTAAATCTAAATCGGAGCTGTAACCAAGTTCCCAACCGCCGAGTTTGCCATAACCCAATACCGCAAATCCGTATTGCTTTTCACCTGATTGAGCCAGATGTGCGGGCTCTCCATAACGCTTAACCATTTTTTGCCATGCTTGATGAACAACCGCATCAATAATGGCTTCAGCAAGGTAAGTTAGGTGATCGCTGACTTTCATAACAGGCAACACACCTGTGATATCTTCTGCCGCAATACGTAGCAACTGAGCTTGCTTAAACTGTCTTAATGCTTCGAGTTGTTGTTCTTCATCATCATCTGGCACACGCATTAAATATTGACGTAATTCATCTCGATAAGCGGTTAAAGGTAAAGGTTGATACAGCGATTTGGGATCTAATAACTCATCCAGCAACAGTGGATGGCGAGCCAGCTGCTCTGCAATCATTGGTGATGCCGCACACAAACGAATGACGTGAGTTAATACTTCATCAAATTCAAGCATCAATTCTAAATAAGTGGTGCGGCTGACAATACTTAATAATAGTGGCGTTAAGCGTTCAATCACTTGCCCTGCATCGGCTCGTTCGCCGACTTTTGCCAACAATTTTGGCATTAAGTCATCAAGAACATCACGCCCACGCGGCCCAATCGTACGCTTATTCAGATCATGGCGGAACATTAACACGCCATGGATCATTTTCTGAGCGATCTCTTCATCCTGAGAGGGAAGATAGGATGCGAGTTCTTCTTTTGCTAATTCACCTTGCCATAAGGTGATGTAGATTTCATCAAAGCTATCTTTCGTTTCTTCATCATCATCTTGACCGATTTGCTCGGTAAAAATTTGATGGACCTCAGACATGTTTTGTTTTAAAACTTGATAAAACGGCTGCCAATGTGTGAACCCCATGCCCCAAGCTAATCGGGCTTGGTCTAATGGCTCATCAGGAAGGGTCTGCGTTTGTTGATCATCAATACTTTGCAGTAGATTTTCAACACGACGTAAAAACAGGTAAGTGCTCTGTAGTTGTTCAACTTGCGATTCAGGTAATAACCCCAGCTCAATGATCCCTTGCATAGCCTGTAGTAAGGACTGTGATTGCAATGCAGGCTCTCTTCCCCCGCGGATCAACTGGAAAACTTGCGTAATAAATTCAATTTCACGAATACCACCAGCCCCAAGTTTAATGTTATTCACCAAACCACGGCGCCTAACTTCGCGTTCAATCATGTTTTTCATATTACGTAATGATTGAATTACGCTGAAGTCGATATAGCGACGATATACAAAAGGACGCAATAACTGCCGTAATGTTTCTGCATAGTGTAAGCTATCGGGTCCCATAATACGTGCTTTAACCATCGCATAACGTTCCCAATCTCTACCTTGCTCTTGGTAATAATCCTCTAACGCAGAAAAACTAAATACCAAAGGACCACTATCCCCAAAGGGACGCAACCGCATGTCAACACGGTAGACAAAACCATCGACGGTGAGTTGATCCAGTACTCGGATCAATTTTTGCCCCAAACGCGTAAAAAACTGTGCATTATCAAGCTCTTTTCGCCCACCCCGAGTCAACCCATTTTCTGGATAGGCAAAAATGAGGTCGATATCAGAAGAAAAATTCAGCTCTCTACCGCCAAGCTTACCCATACCGAGCACAAGCAGAGGTTGAGGACGACCTTCGTTATCGCATGGTGTTCCCCATGATTGACTATATTGGCGATATAACCAATCTCTTGCCGCAACAATGAGTGCCTCCGCAAGAGCACTTAATTGCAAAAGAGTCTCTTTTTCATTACTGATAGTTAAGGTTTGCATCCAAGCAATTCTGACTAACATCTGATGGCGAAAAATACGCAACACACGCATCAAATGGTCTTCATCCATAATCTGAGCCAGTTCTGTTACTAGCCATTGATTATAATGCTGATATTCAGTCGGTTGAGGCTGCTGTTCACGGATCCGCTGCAAAAAATGGGGGTAAGCTAAAACCTGTTTAAGCACAAAATCACTTGAGCTGAGCACAGCGAGTTCTGTATCAAACAAAGGTAGTAATTCACTTTGCTGATCAGAAAATCGCGCGATAACACGTTGTTTTTGGTTTTCAAGCAGTTCCGAGAAAGGATGCATATCGACACCTTAATGAATATCAGTATATTTCAAAGCAATTAGCCACTGTGTAAAAGCTAGCTTACATTTCAACCAACAACTGCTATAACAAAAAGTTTCCGCGGTGCGTGTTTCATCTGCGAGATCATGACGAAGCTGCTCTAATGGAATATCTTGAATAAATTGTGGTGCAGAGTTTTGATAATGCACTAAAAATGCCTGCACAAAACGCAAAAAGACATCAAACCCTTCGCGTGCACCTTCACCATCCGCTAACCAATACGCTTCATGCTGCTGGCTCAATTTCTGCATATGCACCAAGGCTTGATCGATAGGTTGTTGCTCATAATCAAAAATATCATCAGGCTGCTGTACTGACGTTTTATCCGACTGCATCAATGAATAACCACGGGCCGCCTTACTCAATGATGAAAGGCGTAATCCATCAATATCGGCAAGTTTTTTGGCTAAATTCAATACATCCGCCACAAAACCTTTTTTCAGCTCCAACTCAAATTCTTGAATCGGTAAATCACGCGATCCCGCGGAAATTTCGCCCTGATCGAAAACTATCTCGATTTCGCTGTCTTCAAAAGTGGCTAACCATGTTTCGCGCATAAAATTAGTGCTAAACAGAATTTGCAATTGCGACTGTAATTGCTGTACATCCGTACCTTCAGGCCAAATATCAACTGGAAATGCTGCCAAATCGAGCTCTGGCGTTGCAATTTCCACATTATATTCAGGGCGTTGATGCAACCCACCAATCACTTGCCCCGCTGTTTTTATCGTCATTTCATAATGGCCATCACAGCCACGAATACGTAACCCCATATCCCACTGACGTAATTGACGCTCTTCGGTATCAAAATAGATGTTAGTCAGTTTTTTAGCTTCGGTATGCTGATGGGAAAGAGTCGATAATGATTGGCGCACTGCCTCTATCGCAGTCGTTTGAGCAGATAATTTAAGCTCGACTTCAAGGTGGCTCATACATTTCCTTTATTTAATAATTTCTCTGCACTCATATTACCCCAATTTTCCCCTATCAGGGTAGACTGAGAAAACAAACTATACTGAAAGCAAAAATTCTATTCGCTCGATTAATTTCAGACGTTTATACTGTTAATAACGCGAAATGTGATAGCAGTGAGTGAAGCCGTTCAACTGTACTGCCACTTGAAATATAACGAGTACGAGTATATGTCAAGAAATGCAAGGAACAGCCCCTCTTAGGAGAGTTCCCATTTTCGTTTTACATTTGCACACGCACACTGAACTCTTTAGAGTAAGTCTACATATGTATGCTGCATTCATTCACCATATAAAGAATAGAAAATAATACCATGCGAAAAATACCATTATTCCTCATTTCCATCATAGGACTCAGCCTGTCAATTGGCACTGCTGCCGCCGAGAAACGTTATGTTTCTGATGAATTATCAACTTATGTGCATAGTGGTCCAGGAACAAAATATCGCATTGTTGGCACACTCAATGCAGGAGAAAGTGTAGAGCTACTCTCAACGGATGGTAATTTTGCTCAAGTAAAAGATGAGCGAGGTCGTACCGTTTGGCTACCTACCGAACAACTCAGCAACATCCCGAGTATGAAAACGCGGATCCCTCAACTAGAAGCCGAAAACCAAAAGCTGCGTCAGCAACTGGAAAATATCGATAATACGTGGAACACGCGTACAGCAGATATGCAGCAACGTGTCGCAGATAATGACAACGTAGTTAAACAGTTAAAAGCTGAAAATGAAAAGCTGAAAAACGAATTAATTAAATCAGGTAAAAAACTGGAAATCGCGGAAGTTAACTTAGACGATCGCCGTCGTGAGCTCATTCTACAATGGTTTATGTATGGTGGTGGAGTCGCTGGTGCAGGTTTGATCTTTGGTTTGATCCTGCCGCATATCATTCCTCGTCGCAAAAAACGTAATGACCGTTGGATGAGCTAAGTATTAATGATGAAAATATATCTGGTAGGTGGAGCGGTACGTGACGAACTGCTTGGCCTGCCTGTTTCTGATCGCGATTATGTCGTTGTCGGCTCTACGCCTGAAGCGATGCTGGCACAAGGCTACCAGCAAGTAGGGAAAGATTTCCCTGTATTTCTACACCCAAAAACCCATGAAGAATATGCATTAGCCAGAACCGAACGTAAAACTGGCTCGGGTTATACAGGGTTTAGCTGCTACGCTGCGCCTGACGTTACCATAGAAGATGATCTATTACGTCGTGATCTGACCATTAATGCGATTGCGAAAGATCAACAAGGGCAACTCACCGATCCCTATCATGGTGTGGATGATTTAAACGCACGCATTTTACGCCATGTTTCTGATGCATTTGCCGAAGATCCGTTGCGGATTTTACGAGTAGCTCGCTTTGCTGCGCGTTTTGCTGCACAAGGGTTCCAAATTGCGCCTGAGACGCTATCGCTGATGCAATCAATGACAGCATCAGGCGAGTTAAATCACCTTACCGCGGAGCGTGTGTGGGCCGAAACGGAAAAAGCCTTACAATCCACCAGCCCACACGTTTATTTCGAGGTTTTACGCCAATGTGGTGCACTTGCACTACTATTTCCTGAAATAAACAATTTATTTGGTGTACCCGCCCCAGAAAAATGGCACCCTGAAATAGATACAGGGGTTCATACAATGATGGCACTACAAATGGCGGCGCAATTATCAACAGATGTTGATATTCGTTTTGCCGTACTGTGCCATGATGTTGGTAAAGCACTAACACCCAAGGAAGTTTGGCCGAGTCATCCAAATCATGGTGAAATGGGCATCGGTTTAATTGAAAATCTGTGTGATCGATTCAGAATCCCCAATAGCACACGCGAACTGGCACGCCTAGCCGCACGTTTTCATGACCAGATCCATGTCATCAACCGCTTAAGTGCGACAGAAATCATTCAGCTATTTGATGGACTTGATAGTTGGCGTAAACCTGAGCGCATTGAACAACTTAGCGTCATCAGCGAGGCTGATGCACGTGGACGAACGGGACTTGAACAGCAACCGTATCCACAAGGTGAATTTTTACGTGAAGCATTCAAAGAGGCTCAAGCCGTTAGTGTCAAACCAATCATAGAGCAAGGTTTTCAAGGACCACAAATCCGTGAACAACTCACATACCAACGTATTGAAAAGATTGAACAGTGGCGTCAGCTGCAAACGCTATTATCGATACTTTAACTCATGCGAAGTACCGCTAACGAATGGTTAGAAGTATTAGCTCACCGCAAGACTAGCGACCATAGTTCAACGCAATACGCCACAACGTGGAACATAACGAGTGAATATAAATGGCGGTGTTATCGTGATACCGCCATTGTTCTTATTCTGTTTTACAACCTCTTTCGATAACCACTCCAACGCTTATCGCCTGTGCTACTGCCCCCGGCTTTGACAATTTGATCCGTACCCACGGGCAATTAAAATCATTTAATATAATTTGAGCCACTTCCTCAGCGACACGTTCTACTAAAGCAAACTTATTGTTGCTAACATGGCTAACGATGGCTTGGCTAATTTGCGCGTAATCGAGACAATCGATGACATTATCGCTCTTTGATGCTCGTTTGTTATCCCAACCCATTTCGATATCGAACACCAATTTCTGCTCAATTTGTTGTTCCCAGTCATATGCACCTATGGTGGTGATGACTGATAATTGTTCAATAAATACGATATCCATCACGTCATTTTCTCGTTTGTGTGCTGAATTGATACCACTTTTTGGAAAATATGCGTATTATCCAAGAAGTGAAATAAATACCCTAACTGTTTTGGAGTTAGCTATGAGTGCAACCGCGCTTGGCATGATAATCTTTGCCTACCTTTGTGGCTCAGTTTCAAGTGCCATACTGATCTGCCGGCTGGCAAGATTACCCGACCCCCGTCAACACGGCTCAGGCAACCCCGGAGCAACAAATGTATTGCGCGTTGGCGGTAAATTAGCCGCAGCCTCAGTACTGATTTGCGATGTCCTAAAAGGGATGATCCCTGTTTGGCTAGCCTATTACTTAAAAGTCCCGCCATTCTATCTTGGCTTTGTTGCGATTGCAGCCTGTCTTGGCCATATTTACCCAATTTTCTTTCGCTTTAAAGGCGGAAAAGGCGTTGCTACCGCATTCGGTTCAATTGCAGCCATTGGTTGGGATCTTTCGGGGCTAATTGCAGGAACATGGCTACTCACTGTCCTACTTAGTGGTTATTCATCGTTAGGCGCAATTGTGGGTGCTCTCTTAGCGCCGTTCTATGTTTGGTGGTTTAAGCCTGAATTCACCTTCCCTGTCGCGATGCTCTCCTGTCTGATACTGGTTCGCCACCATGGTAATATTCAACGTCTATGGCGCGGCCAAGAAAGCCGTATTTGGCAAAAACTGAAAAATAAGAAGAAGAAAACCGCGAAAGAAATTGCACAAGAAGCAAAAGATCAGGAACAAAACGATTAAAATTCACAGGCTGTGATTGAAGCTCCTAACGTTCTCAAGTCACTTCAAAAGCAGCCTTTTTACTTCCCTTACATAATTGTTCTCTTTTTTAATTAAATTTTGCGCTATTACTACGCGTTATTACGTAAAAATTAGATAATCATCAAATAATTCAAAATAATAGCTAATGAAAATTTAAAATAAGTCGAAGTATACCATTGAGAAACTCAACGATAATAATGGTGTACACATGAACCAAGTTCCGTTTACCACACAAAACGAATATCAATTAAACAATGATACAACTTTAATGACCACCAGTGATTTAGATGGCAACATCACTCACGCTAACGACGCCTTTATCCAAGTCAGTGGTTATTCACTCGAAGAATTGCTTTATCAGCCACATAAAATTATTCGTCACCCTGATATGCCAAAAGCCGCCTTTGCTGATATGTGGAGTACCCTCAAAAACGGCCAGCCATGGACGGGGATCGTCAAAAATCGGCGTAAAAATGGCGATCACTACTGGGTTAGAGCCAACATTTGCCCGATGATGCGACAAGGCGTCATTACAGGCTATATGTCAATTCGTACTAAAGCCACCCGCCAAGAAATTGCTGCCGCAGAGCCTCTTTACCAATCACTGAATGAAAATCGCAGTCATTATAAGTTACACAAGGGCTTAGTCATACCAAAACATTGGTTTGGCCAATACCCCACGCTCTCTATTCGTTGGCGAATTCGCTTATTGGTGATCCTGCTATTTATGGGTTGGATAGGGATGGCAATTTTATCCGGCCTGCAAGGAATGACACTTCTGCGCTCAGCGCTAACGGCCTTTATCACCCTATCTTTCGGTGACTTCTTATTCGAACGGATCATTGCTAAACCGCTTGAAGGCGTCGCTAAACAAGCACTGGATGTTGCCAGAGGGCAGTGCCATAGCATTTCACATCTTAACCGTGTCGATGAAGTTGGCTTGATGTTACGTTCTATCGGACAGCTAGGATTAGTTTGTCGTTGGCTCACTAACGATGTGTCTTGCCAAATCGGTAATGTCCACAAAGAAAGCGAGTTGCTAGTGCAAGATTGTGATGAATTAGAGCAACATACTCAAAAAACGGTTGGTTATGTCCAACAAACCGTTGCCACCATGAACCAAATGTCTGTTTCGGTGCAAATGAACGCCGAAAACACCCTTCGTGCAGATAAACTGTCCAGTGAAACCAGCGGTACAGCCCTACATGCCGCTGAAGCAATGGAAAATGTGGTACACACCATGGATGAAATCGTTCTTAGCACCAACAAAATTAATGCAATTACTGATGTAATAAAAAATATTGCTTTTCAAACCAATATATTAGCACTTAATGCTGCCGTTGAAGCCGCCCGAGCAGGCGAACAAGGAAAAGGGTTCGCGGTCGTCGCTGATGAGGTACGTAGTCTCGCCAGCCGCAGTGCTAGCGCCGTTAATGATATTAGAGATCTAATTGATGATTGTGAGAGCAAAGTTCATTCAGGTAAGCTACACGTACATTCTACAGGAGATACCTTACAAAAGGTGGTGGAACAGGTACAGAATGTGACTCAATTGATTAATCACATTAGCCATGCGACATCTGAACAAGCTGCGGGGTTAGCTGAAATCACCCAAGCCGTTTTCGAACTCGAGTCCATCGCACAAAAGAATACAATATTAGTAGAGCAAAGTGCTAACGCATCTGAAATCGTGAAAAAGCACTCTGTGCAACTTGATGATGCAATTACTATCTTGCACTAAGCAATAGAAAATATCAGTGGTTTCGTGGCATGTCACAAAACCACTGATTTAACAAAAAACGAATTATACAGTTTCCACTAATGGCGGTAATTCAGCTAGCGGCCAACGAGGGCGTACCGTAACGCCTAACCCTGTTGTTGAGCCACCTTTTAAACGGATCAACCCCGCCAAAGCGATCATTGCACCATTATCGGTACAAAACTCAGGGCGTGCATAGAACACTTCACCACGACGCTGTTTTAAAACGTCTTCCATTTTAGCTCGCAGAGTACGATTAGCGCTCACCCCGCCAGCCATTACCAAACGTTTAAAACCAGTTTGCTCTAAGGCTCGTTTGCATTTGATAGCCAAAGTATCGACAACCGCATCTTCAAATGCACGTGCAATATCAGCACGAGTTTGATCATCATCGGCATTTTCACGGATCGTATTCGCAGCAAAGGTTTTTAAACCTGAAAAGCTGAAATCCAGCCCCGGACGATCCGTCATTGGGCGAGGAAAAACAAAACGCCCTGCGGTACCCTGTTGCGCCATGCGAGATAAGACAGGCCCCCCTGGGTAGTCTAGCCCTAATAATTTAGCAGTTTTATCGAAAGCTTCACCCGCTGCATCATCAATAGACTCACCAAGCAATTGATATTCACCGATCCCTGTGACGCTGATCATCTGGGTATGGCCGCCTGAGACTAATAAAGCAACAAACGGAAATTCAGGACTTTTCTCCTCAAGCATCGGTGCTAATAAATGCCCTTCCATGTGATGGACAGCAACCGCTGGCACTCCCCATGCAAAAGCTAATGAGCGCCCAACAGTCGCACCAACCATTAATGCGCCAACCAGCCCCGGTCCGGCGGTATACGCAACCGCATCGATATCTGCACTGGTTAAATTCGCTTCTTTGAGCGCCGCTTGAATCAAGGGCACTGTTTTACGAATATGGTCGCGAGAAGCTAATTCAGGTACGACACCGCCGTAATCTGCATGAACTTTTATTTGGCTATAGAGTTGATTGGCTAATAGACCGGCCTTATCATCATAAATTGCGATCCCGGTTTCATCGCAAGATGTTTCGATACCTAAAACGCGCATTGCACTACCCTTGTTTGTTGCATAAGCCAAAGTCTACCATTAAATTCAGCTGATCGTATAATTTATGATGCCAAAAGGCTGACTTTTCCTGTTGTATAGTCTATAATCAGCACCCTGTAATAAATTTCGTGTGGCTAATTTCATTATTACTTAAATTTGGTTGTGTTTTGGAGCAAGCGGGAACAAACGATTGTTCAAACAAAACAACCAATTGGTAATCTTGTGTGTTTCAATTTTATACGGCACTTTACAAACCCGTACTCATTGAAGTAAAATTCCGCACCATTTTAAATGACGGCTGGTTGAATAAAGCCAGCAACAACCCGATTTCTATTGAGGTGAGAGGCACATGCCGGTAATTAAAGTACGTGAAAACGAGCCATTCGACGTTGCACTGCGTCGTTTCAAACGTTCCTGTGAAAAAGCAGGGGTCTTAGCTGAAGTTCGTCGTCGTGAATTCTATGAAAAACCAACGACTGAGCGTAAACGCGCTAAAGCATCTGCTGTTAAGCGTCACGCTAAGAAACTGGCTCGCGAAAACGCACGCCGTACTCGTCTGTACTAATTGGTCGCGGTGCCTACCGCAATCATAGCAGGCAGTACTAGTAAGCAGTTCAGGCAGTACTAGTAAGCAGTTAAAGGCCGTGCTTTCCTGAGGGAAGCGCGGCTTATTATCGTTCATCAACAGGCGAAAAAGAGGCTTATGGCTGGACGAATCCCGCGTTCATTTATCAATGATTTGTTAGCGAGAACCGACATCATCGATTTAGTTGATGCAAAAGTCCCGTTAAAAAAACAGGGTAAAAACCATCACGCGTGCTGTCCGTTCCATAACGAAAAAACACCTTCTTTCACGGTGAATAGTGAAAGGCAGTTTTATTACTGCTTTGGCTGTGGTGCTCATGGCAATGCGATTGATTTTTTGATGAATTACGACAAATTAGATTTTGTCGAAGCCATCGAAGAACTGTCCGCCTTACATGGTCTCGATGTTCCTTATGAAACAGGGACTGGTACCAGTCAAATCGAACTTCATCAACGGCAAAATTTGTACCAATTGATGGAGAAAATAAACCTGTTTTACCACGCTGCCTTAAGTCATCCATCGGCGAATAAAGCCAAAGATTATTTAAGCCAACGTGGTTTAAGCACAGAAATTATTGAGCATTTTTCAATCGGTTTTGCCCCTGCTGGGTGGGATAATCTGCTCAAAAAATTTGCTGTAAACCCAGAGAGTCGCAAACAGCTTGATGATGCAGGTATGTTGGTGACTAATGATAACGGCCGTACTTATGACCGCTTTAGAGAGCGAGTCATGTTCCCTATTCGGGATCGCCGTGGTCGTGTTATCGCATTTGGTGGCCGTGTTCTTGGTGATGCGTTACCGAAATACTTAAACTCACCAGAAACGGATATTTTTCATAAAGGCCGCCAATTATTTGGTCTTTATGAAGCAACCCAAAATAGCAGTGAAATTGCTAAATTGTTGGTTGTTGAAGGTTATATGGATGTTGTTGCATTGGCTCAATATGGCATTCGCTATGCGGTGGCATCACTGGGTACCTCAACAACTTCTGAACACATTCAGTTGCTCTATCGTTCAACTGATACCGTTATTTGTTGTTATGATGGCGACCGCGCAGGCAGAGAAGCTGCGTGGCGGGCACTTGAACATGCCCTACCTTATTTAACTGATGGTCGCCAATTGCGTTTTATGTTTTTACCTGATGGCGAAGATCCTGATTCTTTAGTCCGCAAAGAAGGCAAAGATGCATTTGAGTTGAGAATGAATGATGCACAAACATTATCTTCATTTCTGTTTGACTCGCTCGTGCCTCAGGTTGATCTAAAAACGCAGGAGGGACGCGCAAAATTTAGTAAGCTGGCGATCCCTTTGATAAAACAAATACCTGGTGAAACATTGCGCCTTTATATGGCTCAAGAACTAGGAAATTTTATCGGTATACCGGATATTTCTCAGGTTCTTGCTATGATTGATAGAGAGAGTACTGAACCGGTAAGTTACCAAGCGCCAAAATTAAAGCCAACCACAATGCGTATTTTAATCGCTTTGTTGGTACAAAATCCGAACTTCTCTGAGTTCGTTCCCTCATTAGAGGGAATTGCCCATATCCAAATGCCGGGGCTTTCTCTTTTTCAGGAGCTGGTAGATGTTTGCCGTTCCAACCCTGGATTAACAACTGGGCAGTTACTTGAGCTGTATCGTGACAATAAATTTGCTAATCAACTTGAAAAACTGGCAACTTGGAACGATATAGAGATAGAGGAGATCGCGGAAAAAACATTTAAAGATGCGTTAAACCATCTGTTTAATAGCGCGCTTGATGAGCGTTTCGACTATTTGATAGCGAAAGAACGAACGGAAGGGCTGACCCCTGAAGAGCGCGCAGAAGTCCGCTTGATCACGCTTTCCCGTGTGAAAATATAAAGAATACCAAACGGCTTAAGTGCCGATTTACCAAAGGCAAATGCCTGTAAACTGCTACGAAATTAAAGGAGCGTAGCATAACAAAATAAAAAAACTCCTTTGAATGTTCTTGTTGGCCGATTGTTTCGCCGACCGACACCAATCTAAATACTCAGAAGTGTGGATACCGTCTTATGGAGCAAAACCCGCAGTCGCAGCTTAAGCTACTCGTAACCAAGGGTAAAGAGCAAGGTTACTTAACCTATGCTGAGGTCAACGACCATCTGCCGGAAGATATCGTCGATTCAGATCAGATTGAAGATATCATCCAAATGATTAATGACATGGGCATCCAGGTCATGGAAGAAGCACCTGACGCCGATGATTTGATACTCGCTGAAACTACTTCCGATACGGACGAAGACGCAGCAGAAGCCGCTGCACAAGTTCTATCCAGTGTTGAAAGTGAAATTGGTCGTACTACTGACCCTGTGCGCATGTATATGCGTGAAATGGGCACCGTCGAACTCTTAACCCGTGAAGGTGAGATCGACATTGCAAAACGTATCGAAGATGGCATCAACCAAGTCCAGTGTTCTGTTGCAGAATACCCTGAAGCCATTACCTACTTACTTGAACAGTATGATCGCGTAGAAGCTGGCGAAAGCCGCCTATCTGACCTAATTACTGGTTTCGTCGATCCTAACGCTGAAGAAGATTTAGCACCAACTGCAACTCACGTTGGTTCAGAGCTTCCTCAAGAAGAGTTAGATAAAGACGATGATGAAGATGAAGACGATGAAGACGGCGATGACAGCGATAGCGATGACGATAACAGCATCGATCCTGAATTAGCCCGTGAAAAATTCAGCGAACTGCGTGTGCAGTACGAAAAAACTCGTCAACACATTAAACAGTTTGGCCGCAGCAATGCCCAAACAGCTGTTGCTATTGAAGAACTTTCAGAAGTCTTCAAACAGTTCCGTTTAGTGCCTAAGCAGTTTGACTATCTGGTCAATAACATGCGTGAAATGATGGACAGAGTTCGTTTCCAAGAACGTACCATCATGAAACTGTGTGTTGAACAGTGCAAAATGCCGAAGAAAAACTTTATCACCCTGTTTAGTGGTAATGAAACTAGCGAGACTTGGTTAACCGCAGCTAAAGCGATGAACAAGTCATGGTCTGAAAAACTGTTAGATGTTGAAGAAGAAATTCTGCGTTGCCTACAAAGGCTCCGTCAAATCGAAGAAGAAACTGGCTTAACCATTGAGCAAGTCAAAGATATCAACCGTCGTATGTCTATCGGTGAAGCAAAAGCTCGCCGTGCGAAGAAAGAGATGGTTGAAGCAAACTTACGTCTGGTTATTTCGATTGCGAAGAAATACACCAACCGTGGCTTGCAGTTCCTTGATCTGATACAAGAAGGTAACATTGGTTTGATGAAAGCGGTAGATAAGTTTGAATATCGCCGTGGTTACAAATTCTCAACTTATGCAACTTGGTGGATCCGTCAGGCAATTACGCGTTCGATTGCGGATCAGGCTCGTACTATCCGTATACCGGTTCACATGATTGAAACTATCAACAAACTGAACCGTATCTCTCGTCAAATGCTGCAAGAAATGGGCCGTGAACCTTCACCTGAAGAGTTAGCGGAACGCATGCTAATGCCGGAAGATAAGATCCGTAAGGTACTGAAAATCGCTAAAGAGCCAATCTCAATGGAAACCCCAATCGGTGATGATGAAGATTCACATCTGGGCGACTTCATTGAAGATACCACTTTAGAGCTACCATTAGACTCAGCCACTTCAGAGAGCCTGCGTTCAGCAACTCATGAAGTCTTAGCTGGTCTAACCGCGCGTGAAGCAAAAGTACTGCGTATGCGTTTTGGTATCGATATGAACACTGACCACACCTTAGAGGAAGTGGGTAAACAGTTCGATGTTACGCGTGAGCGTATTCGTCAGATCGAAGCTAAAGCATTACGTAAATTGCGTCACCCAAGCCGCTCAGAAGTGTTACGCAGCTTCCTTGATGAGTAAGTCATAGTGCCTGTCGACAAACAAAATACGTTTGTCAGTAGTCTAAAACACCTGCTTCGGCAGGTGTTTGTGTATTTAAGCTCGACTCACCTTCCCACGTTTTACCATCAGTAATAACGTTAAACCAATCGCTACTGCCCCTCCCAACATCGCGACATTAAAACCAGATGTAAATGCACAGCGTACTGCGTGTTCTATATAAGGCTGTGTTATCAGCGAAGCATCGTTAATTAATTGACTAAAATCTTGATTTGGTAATATTGAAACAAGCGATTGATCGTCAATTAATTGGCTCACAGCACGATGTGTCATTAAAGTACCTAGCAACGCAATTCCTAACGTCATCCCTGTTTGCCTGAGCGCATTCATTACTGCGGAAGCAATCCCTGAGTACGCTTTATCAACACTCCCCATAATCAGAGCGCCTATTGCAGGGGTGGCCATCCCCATTCCTGTACCAAGCACAAATAAAGTCACTGCAATCGGTAAATAAGCAGTATCTGTCGATACATAACCAAGAACAATCGAAGCAGCTGCAATCAACACAAAACCAAACATCATTAAGTGACGAACACTGATAAAACCTGAAAGACGGCCAAAAGAAAATGAAAATAGAGCCATAGCCACAAACTCAGGCGCCATGCGTAATCCAGCTTCAAAGGCGCCCCACCCTTGTCCCTTTTGTAAAAATAAAGCAATAAAGAACACATTGCTATAGGTCGCAAAACCTAACGCAAAAGAAGCCATGTTGTATTGAAAGAAAAACCGATTAGTTTTAAATAAAAAAATAGGAAATAATGGGCGCTCTACCTTTGTTTCTATAATAATAAAACTAATAAGAGCCAATAAACCAAGCCCCATCCCACCAAGAGTGATAAAGCTTGTCCAGCCAAATTCGCCCGCCTCAATTAAGCCAAAGGTGATGCTACCTAGCATAATGATACTCAAAATCTGTCCTAAAGGGTCAAACGCCGCTTTATCAGGATCTGCACTCTCAGAAATACCCAAGCCACCTAATACTAATGTCACAATCCCTAAAGGAATATTGATCAGAAAAATAGTTGGCCAATCCAATATATCAACCAAAAAGCCACCTAATATCGGACCGATAATCAACGACAATGCACTTACCGCAGACCATATACCAATAATTTTTATTCGCTCAATATCATTACTGAATGCTTGTGTGATGATCGACAATGCTCCGGGTATTAATGCCGCGGCAGCGATCCCTTGAATAATCCGTCCTAAAATCAGTACTTGGGGGGTATTTGCCAATGCACAAATCGCTGAACCAACAACAAAGACAGCGATCCCACATAACCAAATTTTCTTACGCCCATAGCGATCACTAATAGGTCCGACAGAGAGGATCAGAGCGGATAAGCACAATGCATAGGAGTCAATAATCCACTGTAGCATCCCCATATCCGCATTGAGATCTTTTTGGATCGCAGGTAATGCGACATTAACAATACTGATATCCAACGTTGCCATAAAAGTGCCTAGGCAGACCGCGGTAATCAAAAAAATACGTTTCATTTTTATTGCCTTCATGTTCCATGATGTAGGCATCATAAATTACGACCGACCGACGGTCAACATTAAATGAGAGTGAATATCATTCGCTAATAAAATAATAATCGTGCTTGAGTAACGATAGTATGAATAAATAAAGGGAACCTGATAGGTTCCCTTACTGTGTGATTTGATACTAAAAATAACTATGCGTTGATAAGGGAACGCACATATGCTGCGATTTCTTCATTTTGGCAATGGGCAAAAAAGCACTCTTGGAACTGACTGCCCATAACTGCTGTTTTCACTAAACTTTGATCCATAGCACGCAGCGTATCTAAATAGTTTTCTTTGACAATGGCCGCTTTCACTTCATTTAAAATCGCGGCATTACAGCGTTGTGGCTCTGCGCGCTCAAGAGGATAGCCTTGGCCACGTTCACCCGTGAATGCTTTCTCAAAAATATAGCGAACATTAAGCTCTGCCCCCCAGCCATAGCCTTTCGCAAATGCCATTGAAATCGCATTACCGTTATTGATTTGATTAAACAAAAAAGCATCTGAAGGCTCTAAACAGTAACCACAAACCACGCCTGGATGTAAATTAAGCGACATTAAAGCGCCCTGCCCTGTTCCACAACCTGCAACAACAAAATCCACCGCTTTCGAGTTAAGTAATAAACTTGCCATGATCCCAAGATGGATATAAGTCAAATGGTGGTCATGTTCATCTTTCATGCCCACGTTGAATGCTTGGTGGCCTAATGAGGAGCTAACGGTATTCAGCTCGTTAAAAATAACCGCGTTTTTTGCCGCTTGGCTATTTTCCATCATTAATGCAATTTTCATTGTGACTCCTATCGTCATTTATTGTGCCAGTTTATTTACTGGCAAATGCTACATACTGATTCAATTTTTAGTTAAATTAAAAATCTAAAAATAATCGACCGCTCAATAGTTTTACTAAATATCCTTCACCTCACTTCCCTCTAAATAATTCGAGTTATATCTAGGCGGCAAATGAGGATATCCGAATGCAGCCAACAACGAGATAACTCGAAGTATGACGAGGGAATTAGCGAGCCAACCACCCACCATCCACCGCTATCGTATAACCGTGAATGTAATTGGCGGCTTCTGAAGCTAAAAATACACATGGCCCCGCTAAATCACCCGGTGTTCCCCAACGCCCTGCTGGAATACGATCAACAATTTCTTGATTACGTTTTTCATCTGCACGCAAAGCCGCTGTATTATTCGTTGCGAAATAACCGGGAGCGATGGCATTAACGTTAATATTATATTTAGCCCATTCGTTGGCTAATAAACGAGTGATCCCTAATACACCGCTTTTCGATGCCGTATAAGATGGCACACGAATACCACCTTGAAATGACAACATAGAGGCAATATTAATAATTTTTCCGCCTGAGTTTTGAGCAATAAATTGCTTGGCGACGGCTTGTGATAAAAAGAATACTGACTTTAAATTCACATTCATCACATCATCCCAATCCTCTTCAGTGAAATTAATTGCATCTTCACGGCGAATAATGCCTGCATTATTTACAAGAATATCAATATGCTTAAATTCACTAACAGCACGTTCAATAATATGTGGAATACATTCGGTCTTTGTCAGATCGGCTTCTACATTGACAAATTTTCGACCGACCGCTTCTACTTGTTGCTGTGTTTCAACTGGTAATGAACGGTTTACCCCTAAAATATTGCATCCCGCCTTCGCGAGTCCTAGGGCAATTGCCTGCCCTAAACCTGTATTACAGCCAGTGACGATGGCGGTTTTGCCGGTTAAACTGAATAAATCCATATTCATTATTTCCCCCAATTTAATTTGCTATTAAGCGCTTATTCTTAAAAAATATTGACGCTATAGCCGACGATAAATTTCACGTCATTACGTGAAGTTTTATAATTTGTCTCTGTTGTTCTTAATAACGCAGGTAACAAGGTGACTGACAAACCTTTTGCGGCACCGCTTTCGACGTTATAACGCATTAATAAATCAAGTGAGCGCATCTTGCCGTCATAATCGCGTTGTGAATTTATTTTGCTGGTATCAGAAACCACATGCCAACCATAGGTTCCTGCTAAGCCCATCGTAAATTCAGGCAGGTTATAATCTGCAAAATTATGGGTAACGCCGAGTCTTACCGCATGGGTACCTGATGCATTATAGTCTTCCAATTGTGAAAGCGTGGCTTGGTAGTCACGCTTATCGGAGTTCGCCCACGGTGTTAATCTAAAATTATAATCAGCCGTTTGTGGTGCATAGTTTTGGCTATAACCTAAAGACCAAGTGGTATTTTTATGTTTTAAATTCAGCCCTGCACTGACGTAATACTCGGTCTTTGGTGATTGAACAGGGGCGATACCATCAATATACCGAGCACCTTGATAAAAAACTTTAGTCTGCAATGAAGTGTCTGTAGATAAATTATCTGAACGTTCCAACTGTAATTGCCAGTTGCGACGATAGTCTTTACCTTCACCATAGCCCGCATCTATCTTCGCATGACCAAAGTCATACACCGCACCGACAGTGTGAATATAGTCAATCACATGACCTTTTTTAATAATGTTGCCATTATCATTAAGGCCAGCGGCATTATTTTGATGCCATGTTGTGGTCATCGGTTTAAAGTCACGACTCCAATCGTTTTTAAATCTATCAGCCCATGCATAAGTTAGTGTGAAATTATCAATCGATAATGCACTGTCAAAACCGCGATAAGAGTGAGGGTTTAGCCCCCAACTACTTTTTATCGTTCCTGAATTTATCGGGGTAAACCCCGCTGACATTTTGAATTTGGCAATATCATTACCATATTTCAATTTTACCGCTGCCGTTGACACACTCGCGCTTGACTCTTCACAAGGTGAAAATTGTCCATCACCATTACAACTATAGTTATAATAAAGAATTTCCGATTGCCCAACAGTATTACCTAGTTTAATATTGGCTCCGCCCCAAAAATCAAAACCAATCACATCTTTGTAATAACCTGATTTATAATTAAGAGCTAATAAGGCTGTTTGGTTTTTAATTCCCCCAGCCCCTAAGCCATAATTTCCTGTATTTTTACTTTTAACCGCTCGATATCTGACATAAAGATTTGAATTAACATCAAGTGAAGCATCAGTATAAATAGCACGATAAAAATCAGAATCATTTGATTCATTAATAGCAATTAATTTCCCATCGGCGTTGGCTGACTGTATAACACCTATTAATGCTAAGAATAAAATCGATTTTTTAAATGCTGTGTTTTTTAGTGTAGGTTTTAACATGGATTTCACCATCGAATTAAACTTATTAGAATTATTAGCAATAGGTTATTCTATTGCATAAATATACTCGTCATACTTCAAGTTGCGGCGTTATTGACGACGTTCACTCATACTAGTCACCTACTTATGTAGGCTCCCAGCGACTCGCTCACTTGTCGCCTAGCTGCATCTCGAATTATTTAGAATATAGCAATTAATATTTTTGATTATTTTGTTTTACTATTTTATAGACCATTAATTAATTCAGGAATGCGCCCTCCATATTGATTAATTAAATCTAAATTATGTTTATCTGAATCAGGAATATTACCACTTAAAAATATGGGTAAACTGCACTGTTCCTCACTCAGATTAAATATCACTTCCGCAAATATTCCTTGTACAAGAAAAATACCTAGCATAGACGAAATCGGCGAAAACGGAGGTTCCTGCTCACTGGCTTTTAATACTGCATCACCGATAGGAACATTATTATCAATAACCTGATCGGCACAATCACGTAAATGTTGACCTGATATATGCTTAGACTGAAAAGTGTCAGCGTATACAGAGCTAGTAATGGCAACGGTATAAGCGCCATGCTGCCGGCCCCACTGTGCGACATCAATTGGCACAGGATTGATCCCCGATGTTGAAATAACAATTAATGCATCTTTTTCAGTAATTTTATAATCAACTAAATAAGGTAAAATATAATTATTTTGTTTTTCTAATTTAGATGAGCGAGCAGCGCCTTCATGAAGCATTAATGGCTCAATTAAAATTGGTCTAACAGGTGCTAACCCACCCGCCCGATAAAATACATCTTCACCAAAAATATGTGAGTGTCCACAACCAAAGAAATAAATAATACCACCTTGACGGATAACATCAGCAAGTTTATTGGCTACTTGATTTATATTTTGTTGTTGGTCTTCAGCTAAAAATGTCAGTTTATCTTTTACAATATTTAAATAGTTATTAATATGACTCATTACCAATATCCTTTCCAACTCGGGTTATATAATCGATAGAGTGCTTCCATATAATAGTAATCGCCCCATAAATTACATTCATTTATCCCTTTATTATGGCTATATGCATAAACACCATGTTTTAATAAACCTTCACAATCTTTATCATGGCTTGCTGATGCAAATTGTTTTACTGCATTTAATAATTGGCTTGCTAATACTGTGTAATTTTTATGTGGAAAGAAGCGTTGTGCTTCAAGTAATCCACAAACCACGATAACTAATGCTGATGTATCCCTTGATTGCTGATCTGCCACAGTAAAACTGAGATCCCAATAAGGAATGGCATCTTCAGGTAAATGAGCAAAAAAATAATCACAGATACGCTCATATAACGATCCATCGGGCCAAATGCTGCCGATGCGCCAATTTAGCGGTAAACCAAGGATCGCCCACGCTTGCCCTCTGGCCCAACAAGAACTATCACTGAAGCCCTGAAAGGTGCGGCCGTGTGACGGTAATTTAGTTTCAGGGTCAAAATAGTAAGTGTGATGGCTAGAGTAGTTATCACGAAAAATATTCTGAACCACATGATTAAAATGCCGTTTAGCTGCCTGTTGATATTTATCATCACCACTTATCTGACTCGCAGTAAACAGCAAAGGTAAGTTAATCAGTGAATCAATAATCAAACGATACTCTTGCTCTTCATTCATCTTTCCCCATGCTTGAATAAAACCAGCATCTTGGTGAAAGCGAGCCAATAAGACGTCAGCAGCAGCAACAATCATCGCATCAACATCACTATTGCCCATGATTTCCTTATAAGCGCCAGCAGATAAACTGTATAAAAAACCGATATCATGGTGATCAAGGATAAAATGGTTTGTTAATCGCTGTTCAAAGCTGGCAATATTACGACGAACACCATTCAGAAAATCATCATCTAGCGTGAATTCATAAGCAATGGCTTGCATCCCTGTCCAAAAACCATTCGTCCAATCATCATTACCTTTAATTCGATATTGATTATTTTGAGCACATGCAGAAGGGAATTGTTCGGCAAATTTTCCCATATTCTGTTTTAGCTTTTTACACAGCAAACTCAGCTCATCAGCAATTTCTTCTTGAGTTAATGGTGCAGGCAAATGATGTATAAATGGGTAATCAGACATTAATCGCTCCTAGATTGTAAATATCCGCTCACGATACTCAGTTAATAACCTTTGGTTATATTCTTTACCGCCCGGTTGATTAATGCTTCTCATCACAGGTGGCTCAATGCCGTCCAGCAAGAGAATATCAATGCACTTGATCACAATACTATTAACAATATAAGCATTAGTCATCGACGAGACCGGCCCTGTCATGATTTTTCCGTTATCAATATTTATCGTGCAATCCCCTTTTGGGCTATGATTATCAATCACCACATCGGCAACGCCATTAATACCCGCTAAGTTTGCATCAACAGGATCTACCGATGAAATACCACTGGAAATCACTATCAGATCATTACCTTTATCTTTAATATTTTTTGCTAACTCAATATGTAACGGCTTAGTCCCTGAATTAGAAACCATCACAAAACAATCATTGGGGCGAATATCAATTAAATTAGCAAAAACATCGCCAGTACCAGCCACTGAATCTAACCATCCCATGTGGCCATAGAATTGTTCAATAGCACGTGTATTAACTAGGCCACCTGCTCTACCTGCAAGCTCCACCGCCGCCGCAAAAGAGTGCCCCGATCCAAAGCCGTAAATAACTCCTTTTTGACGAACACATTGTGCAAAAATTTCTGCCGCTTTAGCGATAGTGTTTTGCTGAGTTAAATACACGCGTTCAAGCGTATTAATCACACTTTCATAATACTTTTTTTGATTATCGCTCATAAAACAACCTTACATCCCTTTAAGAAAAGTACTGATATCCGTATCAGGCTCTTCAGGGGTCATTTGTGCTGTCACACTCACCCCTCTTTCTAATAGCTCACGAATAATCTCCAATTCGCTATCACTAATACTGACTGAGCGCTTAATTTGTTTTCTATCATCCTTGTTCGACATATTACCGATATTTAGCTGTTTAACCGCTAAGCCACTATTTAACATCTGCAAAGCAATCTCAGGTGTTTTAACTAAAATTAGCACCTTTTGGTTTTCATAATTACCTTGGCTAATATTATTAAATGCCGTTTCACGAGCAAGAATCGACGTATTACATCCATCTGGTGCCGCACTGCGTAACATCATTTTCTCAATATCGTTGGCTGCAACCGCATCATCAATGATCATAATACGATTTGCATTAAAGTGACTGACCCAACGAGTCGCAACTTGCCCATGAATTAAGCGGTCATCAACGCGAATATGTACAATACCTTTCATAACAGCATCCTAATTAACTAAGAATATTAAGGTTATAACCAACCACACCAATAAACATTAAAATAAATATCACTCGCGTAGAGTTCATTCTTTTAAGACCGAGTAACCAATAAGTTAATAAAACAACGAGTAATGGCACTAATCCCGGCATTAATTGATTGGCGACATCCTGTAGCTTTAATGAAATTTCACCATAATGGAATTCAAAACCTAACTTAGCTTTTACTACCGAAGGTATTAATGCCCCAATAACAGTTAACCCTAATATATTGGCTGCACGAGTAATTTTATTTAAACTATTGGTTAGAGAGCCTAATAGGTTTAATCCTTCTTGGTAACCTTTACCAATGCTATAGCGCATAAACAGTAAACGAATAAAGAAGAACATCACCCATAGTAATAATCCTGCTGGGTTGCCCTGTAATGCCATGTAAGAAGCTATCGAACCGATAATCGTTGTTGGTATGACAAAGAATAACGTATCACCAATACCCGCCAGTGGACCCATTAAACCAGTTTTGACACCGACAATCGCATCTTTACTTTCTAAGCCTTTCTTTTCTTCTAATGCGAGGTCTACACCCAAAATTGCTGGTGCCATCGTATTATTAGTATTGAAAAACTGACTGTGTACTTTTGCTGCTTGTTTTAATTCTTCGGGATCTTTATATTTTTCTTTTAAGAAAGGATAGATACTGTACAAATAGCCCAAACCCTGCATTTTTTCATAGTTCCAGCCACATTGCCCAAATAAAAACCAGCGCCAGAATACTTTTTTAATTGATTTATTCATCACCCATATCCCCACTTGTTTTTTGAGCTAGCTGAGCTTTTTGATTGTCTGCATTAAAGATATAAATCGCGACAGCTAAACCGATTATTGCCGCACCTAAGATAGGTACTGATAAATAGGCGGCTAAGAAGAATCCAAGTATCAGGAATGATATATTTTTCTTAATTGGCAAGTAACGCATCAATATCGCAATACCTAATGCAGGTAACATACCTCCCGAGACTTTTAATCCATTCATAATGGACTCTGGAACATGCTGTACAACATTATTCACAAATGCGGAACCAAGAACTAATGCAAGGAATACCGGTATCATGCGAGATAGAGAAATCGGTAACTGCCCAACTAAGTTCATTCTTGATGCCAGTTTGATATTACCGCGTTCAATCAACGAATCGGCTTTATGGTGAATAAAGGTATTAGTAAAACGCGCTAAAATATCCAATTGCACCATCAATAAGCCAATAGGTACTGCAATAGTTGCACCGAACTCAGCGCCTTCGCCACTCATGATAGCGAAAGTGGTGCCTAGCACCGCCCCAGTCATATAATCAGGTATAGATGCACCGCCAAAGTTACCTACACCCAAAACCAACAAGTTTAATGTGCCGCCAATAAATAAACCTGTTGTGACATCCCCCATAATTAGGCCAGCAAAGAAACCCGCCATACTTGGCTTAACTAAACCTAATGTTGTATTGTTTCCATCGTAGATTGCAAAACCAGAATAAAGTGTTAAAAGAATAATTTGCCAAAACTGAATATGTTCCATTTAATTATTCCTCTTGTTCACTACATTGTTTATCCCATGTTTTTTTATTCATTTGAAATAGGCCTTCTTTTGCTGTTAAAAGAATTTGTTTCTGAGATTCTTCTTTTAATACTTCCTCATCAGCCATAATAATTTCTAGAATTAAATTTAAATTCATCCCTGTAAATAAATGCGTATAGTCCCATAAATCATTACTAGCAATTATTGATAATGCACAGTTGTAAGGGGTACCATTCTTTAAATCAGAAACAATAATTAGATTATTTTTATCTTTTATTAATTGATTAATTTTTATGTTAAGTTCGTCTTTAAATATCTCAATGCCTTTCTCACCGGTTAATTCGTGATAATCGACATTATCTTGTTCTCCTAATATCAGTTCGACAGCTTTTTTAGTTCCACTTGCGTATCCTTCATGAGAAATCAGTAGAATACTTGTCATAAATATTCCTTCTAGGTATTTCTTATTTCAATGTGAAATGTATCAATTGTTTTATAAGTTTCAACATATTCAATAACCTCTTTATCATTATTTAAGGTCAAACGTCTCATTAATACCACAGGGGTATCTTCGGCTAATTGCAAATAATCACTAAACTGTTGTGGTATCACCTTTGTAATATCAATAGTTTGTGTAAAAGGCATTGAATACATATCTAAGTTATTACTGTCTCTTAATAATTCATACAGAGACTGATAAGAACCGCTTTTTAAAAGACTTTCATCTTTAATATAAGAAGAGCAAATATGTGAAACTTGAATAGCAAATGGTTTTTTATTGTTATAACGTGCTCTCACAATTTTATAATACTGCCCATCTTGTTGAATTTTTAACTTATCTAAAATTTCAGTTTCATTTTCTAACGTGCAAGAAACCATTTTAATCGATTGAATACCCACTAACTGATTATCGGTTTCAGAAAAAATAATTCTCTCATTACGTTTTGCTTTAGAAACAAAAGATCCTTTTCCTTGATAACGAACAATATACTCTTCATTTACCAGCTCTTGAATCGCACGTAAAATTGTCGCTGTACTCACGCCATAACGGCTTTTTAATTCTGATTCACTATAGAATTTTTGCCCTGGTTTAAACAAACCCGAATTTATCTCTTCTAGTAACTCATCTTTGATTAGTTGGTACTTAGCACGGTGCATTTAGAAATCTCTTATTAACTTTTCAATGTGATCAGCATTAGTTTATGAGTTTCATCATACAACAATGTTTTTTGCAGTAAACCCTAAAAGCCAACTTAACCGGTTAACCGGTTAAGTATTTATTTAAAACAATAACTCGATCACAAATTTTCCTTGTTCAAAGCTATCAAAGGCAGATTTTTATCGAAAAAAGAGCAAAAAAGTCAGAAAGGGAGCAGAGAAGTGAATGATGTAATTAAGTTATAGTTGGCTAGTTTCATACGAAATAAAACCTAACCAACTAATAAATAAACTATTTTTTGACTATTGGCGTTTCATGCAAATAAGTCCAGAAACATTGCTCGTCTTGTATTCGAATACAAACCGTAGAAGTTCGTAGCAATCGAGAATCATCTAACTCATGTAATTCACGATACTGTAACCAACAATATTCACCAACTTCCAAAATAGGTTCGATATTGTCAGGGGTGATCTTCAAAGAAGGCTTAGCTCCAATATTATTACTGAACAATGCATTTACCTGCGCCAATCCTATACAATCACCGCCATAGTAACCATTTTAAAGTTGCTATCGAAGCTCTCTAATAGCTTATTTAGATCATCAGGCTTATGACCCGTAAAAACATTTTCAATTAACTCATGCAACTCGATAACACTTTGAACTGCTTTATTCATATTACTCATGCGCTTTTCTCTCTAAG
The DNA here is from genome assembly GCF_033676985.1 of Providencia sp. PROV236. Lineage (NCBI taxonomy): Bacteria > Pseudomonadati > Pseudomonadota > Gammaproteobacteria > Enterobacterales > Morganellaceae > Providencia > Providencia sp. PROV236. Next base: position 3,623,962 of record NZ_CP096297.1, read on the forward strand.
AATAAAAATTAACGACAACAAACTCAGTATTGCTGCAATAAAAAAGGTGTACTGATAACGAAGTAAATCACTCTGTGCACTCACTAGACTGAAAATGGAAATCAGCACTACGGTGCCGACACTAAAAGCGACTTGCCGATTGATATTCCATAACACACTGCCCTGCAATAAATCTTTACCCGAAAAATCCAACAATGAACTAATCTGCGCGGTATTAGCGGCTATTCCACCACCTGCTCCCATTAGTAAATAAGCAATAACCAGTTGAATAAGATCAGTACGGCTAGAGACAGTAAATAACAGCGCTATCCCTATACTATGTAGTAATATTCCAATGAAAAATAAACGCTTTTTACCAATATGATGATATAAATAACCACCACTCACCATAGAAACTAATGCGCCAGCCGCATATAGCAACATGAACATACCTGTCTGGCCTGCATTAAAATGCAAATTAGTTTGCAAGTTAAAAATATTGAGTAAATTAACTCCAGTAAATACCCCCGGAACCGCGTAATAGACAATAAAAGCATTACGTAAATTACTATTGCGCAATAGCTGAAAGTTTAAAATGGGCGCTGCACATTTCTGCGCATACTTAATATAAAAAGCAAAGATAATTGCGGAGAAAAATAGACTTCCTATAGCTAGCGATAAGTTGTGATAATCGTTATAAAGAGAAAATGATAACAATAACAACAGCAAGCTGACAGTCACTAGCAGTAAACCGAATACATCTGGTTTTTCCCTTCGCTGTCGTTCACTATTATTAATCCATAACCACGCCAAAGCCGCAGCGAGTAATGAAAAAGGCAAATTCGCATAAAACACCCAACGCCAAGATAGGCTATCAATGATCATTCCACCTAGCGCAGGTGAAAACGCAGGGGCTATCAACGCAACTGTCATAATCATAGTGGAAATACGATGACGTTCTTTATTTGGAAATAAGGCAAAAACTAACGCCTGACCCACAGGGATCAATAATCCTCCAGATATCCCTTGAATAAACCGCCAAAAAATCAAACTATAAATCGAATAACTCAAACCACACAATAAAGCGCTGATTGAGAATAACAGCATAGAAAAACATAATAGCTTTTGATTACCAAACCGCCCTGCTAGCCATAAACTAATAGGCATAATTAATACTAAACCTAAAATATAACTATTTGCTACCCAAGCAACCATTGATTGACTGGTTGAAAATACTTGAGCAATATCAGGCAATGCAATTGCTGACATAAAAATGTTTATACAATCAATAAAGAACCCTAACAAAAATATTGTCGCAATTTTATATCGATAAGACATAACAACCTCCGGCGACAAAGAGTAGTGTTAGCCCCTTCCTTTGTCGATGCAAGAGGATTAAACTCATTGTTTAATAAAAACAAACAATCATTGTAATTATGCAGAAAAATCTCAAGCAAATAGCGACATTCCTTCAAGTGGTTGATTCCGGATCATTTACCAAAGCAGCGGATATATTAGGGCTCAGCCGTTCCATGGTAAGCATTGATATCAAGCAGCTCGAAAGTCAATTAAATGTCAGTTTATTGACCCGTAATACGCGGAATATCGCGCTTACAGAAGCAGGAAAGCATTTTTATGATGACTTCAAACGCATTCAATTAAATATCGAGGAAGCCTTTGAAAGAAGTCAAAACTTAGGCAGCAGTGTGACAGGGTTATTACGTTTTTCATCAACCAATGAATTTGGGCAGCGTTATATTTTACCTTTGCTACCTGAGTTTTGCCGCCTTTACCCAAAACTACGATTACAATACAGTTTTAACTCTTCATTAGATGATTTAGTGACAGAAAAATTAGACCTAGCAATACGTTTAGGTAACTTAAAAAGTTCTTCACTGAAAACGCGAAAAATAGGTGAATACTCCATCTATATTGTTGCATCACCACAATTTATCAAAAGATATCCAATCAACCATATTGCGGATTTAGCCCAAGTACCTTGGATTACACACTCGTTATTAAATTGGCAAGATACTCAATATGTTTTGCAAGATCAGCAAGGTGAAAAACAAACACTCCCCATCATTAAAAGCCAATATGAATCCAATTCTGCGGCGGTTATCCATCAAATGACAATCGCATCATTAGGGTTAGCTATTTGCCCTTCGTGGTTGGTCGATGAAGATATTCAATCAGGCCGTTTGCTCAGAATATTACCGGAGTACAATCTCCCCACACAAAATATACAATTACTTTATCCAAGTACCATTGCACTGGCTGCAAAAACACGTGCATTTATTGATTATTTAGTGGAAAGATTTACTTTGTAAAAAAGCCGTGTTGTATACAACACGGCACAGACTGTTGACAAACATATCATATTTGGCGGCAGTCGTTAGGGGGTTTTGAAATAAACGAGGAAAATCAATTTATTGATTTTCGGCTGATAACACGAAGCGGGAAAAACCACGCTTTTATCCCGCTTCGTCAGCAACCTCAGCCATGTTGTATACAACACGGCATTAAATCAGAGGGATATCCAAAACACTCCATCAGTTTTAATCGCAGTAAACTGCCGTAGGAATTCCTGCAAATTTTGCTCTGGCTCTAAAGCTACAAAAGTCTGCGGGTGCATAAACTTGGCCATTGCCTCAATTGCAAAAATATTCATCGGATTATTATAGAAATTGTGATAAATCGCCATAACATGTTTATCTTTTACCGCTGTCAGCGATGAAATTCCTTGGCGCTCGACTAATTTAGCTAATTGCTTTTTAGCAACGGTTGCATCTGCCCCATAACCTAACTTAACTGCGGTTGAGCGGCGATTAAAATTCTGCCAATCTGCTCCGGTTAACAAATAAAAGTCAGGATTTAAGCTAATAATATTTTCAATCGAGCTTTCGGCGCCTTTTGCAGGGAAACTGTCTTCAACAAGATTTTTACCACCCGCAAGGCTAGCAAGCACGCCAAAACCAGAACGTCCATAAAGTTGGCAGCAACTATCAGTAAATAAACCGGCATTTGCCTCAATTAATACTGATGGATAAGGTTGTTTCAACTGCCCTTCAATTGCTGCTAATTTTTCTTGATACAATTTTGCAAAATTGTTTGCACGCTCCTGAGTCCCTAATAGCTCACCTAATAACACAATACTTTTTGGCGTGTTATTGGCGATATCCATACGGAAATCAATAAAAATAACTTTGATCCCAGCCGCCTCTAATTGTGGCATAAATTGGCTGTCGCGCATCGCGGCATAATTAGATTTATGCATTAATACTACTTCAGGCGCTAGCTCAAGTAGCTTTTCAATTTGAATGCCAGTTTCGCGCGTTTTTCTTAATGTCGGTATTTTTGCTAATTCAGGAAGCGCTGAAAAATAAGCCTGTTTTAGATCCGGCGCATATTGTTCTAAGGAATCACTCCAACCGATAATACGTGATACCCCCTCTTGCCCTGCCGCAATATCGACTGACAAAACATCTCGTCCATCAATCAAAAATAATTTATCGACGGGAAGCTCTAGGCTTACCTTGCGGCCTTGCAAATCCGTAACGACTGTTGGTGTTTTAGCTGATGCAATCATACTGGCTAAACATAGTAGCCCAGTTAATAGCCATTTCATTGGACAACCTCATTAAGTAAAAATGAGCCATCAATGATTAAGATGACTCATCTAACATTCAACTTAAAACGTCACACTATAATTAAGCGCAAATGTTCTGCCTCGACCTTTATAGGTATACAAGTCTGCCGCACCATAATTAGGACTATATAACTTAGGTGCACGCTGCCCCCAAATTGTGGTGTAGTCTTCATCCAGTAAGTTTTCAACTGCAAAGCTGACCTTGCCAACTGGTAATAAATAACTGCCTAAGAAATCCACGGTATTATAACCATCGAGTTTATTACCATCGGCATCAGACATATTGAAGGTTTGCTGACTTTGTAAACGCAGTGACCAGTCGTTAGGATCCCAGCCAACATATGCCGTGACTTTTGATGGACTAGCAAATTTGACACTCCATTTTTCCCATTTGCCATCGACTTTAGTTTCTGATTTTTGCAGATTAAAGTTACTACCCACACTCCAATCGCTATCATCAAAGAAATAATCAACCGCTCCTTCCACACCATAAATACGACGTTTATCTGACTTCATATAAATCGTCATATCTGTGCTATTAATGTCATAACTTCTATCTGATAATGAATAATAAGCAGCAATTTGTGTACGCAAGTTTTCATCGGTATAACGCCACCCTAGTTCATAAGAGTCAACTTTAATACCTTTCACTTTAGTGTCGTTAATATTCACACTATTTTCTAATGCCAAATGCCCATTCGCATCAGCTGTTGGCGCATATTTCCCTGTGCCATAATATTTAGCGATATCAGGGATTTCGAAACCTTGAGAGAAATTAAACCATGTTTGCTGATCTTCCGTTAAATTAACTAATAGACCTGCGTTAAATAATAAGTTGTTATAATCGGTGTTACCACCCGGTACTGCATCAGCAGATTTAATTTTACCTTCAGCAATTTGCTGTTGTTGTGCATACCCAACAAAGCTATCAACTTTGTTTTCAGTATATTGGTAACGCACTCCACCGCTTAAGGTGAATATTGGATTAATATCGTAACTACTCTGTAAAAAAGCAGCCATATTGGTTGTGGTATAACTTGGATAACGCCCAACTTGATAGGCTTTTTTCAAATCCATGCCGCCTGATTCTTTTGCTTTATCTAAGTTAAAGAACATTTGGTTAGCACGAAATTGTTCGTGTTCAGCGTCAGCACCATAAGTCAGCGTCAAATTATCGACAGGCTCACTATTAAACGTCAGCTTAGTACCATAGAAATTGGTTTTTTGATCGGAAGCACTAATACTGGTCACATCCTTTGCTTTATTTAAAGTAGGAAATGGATAAAACTTTTGTGATTCGTCCCGATAATAAACTTGAGCAACAAAATCTTGCCCCCAAAGATCGCCATTTGAATATTGTAAATTCAACATATGGCGCTCAGTACCGGGTAAACGATCTGAGTTTAATTTACTACTATTGTAAGCTTCGCCTTGGCCTTTCACCGCCGCAAAATCTTTACCTAAATAAAGGCCATGTTTTCCATCGGACTCACTTTTATAATATTGAACCGTGGCTTGTAACTGCTGATTATCATCAATATTAATAACCCCTGCGCCCATTACATCCAAGCGATCAGAAAACTGTAGACCCGTTTGTGTATTATCAATATTAATTGCCTTGCCTTTACCATCATACCAACCGCCATAACGTTGATAGGCAACAGATAAACGACCGTGGGCGTTTTCATTACCACCACTCATTGCCGCAGCAACATTTTCATCATGATCTTTGCCATTATTAAAACCAGTTTTACCGCCAATTTGCAGATCAACTTGTTTCTCTTCTTGGCCTTTTTTGGTGACAATATTAATTAATCCACCGCTGCTACCTCCGCCATATAGAGAAGTCGCCCCAGAAATAACCTCAATGTGATTAATATTAAACGGATCAATAGAATCTAATTGGCGACTATCACTGCGCGAAGAATTTAAACGTACGCCATCCACCATCACAATCATTGAGCGCCCACGCATATTCATGCCGTAATTAGTACGACCTTGGCCACTGACACTCATACCGGGGATCAGCTGTGACAGAATATCTTTTAACTCTTTGCCACCTTCAGCTTGCTGTTCAATTTCAGCGTTATCTATTACCCATGTCGTTTGCGCCATTTCAGACACACTGCGGTAAGAGCGAGTTGCTGATACAGTCATTTCATCTTGTTTGTTTTCTGCTGCGAATGTAACTGGTGCAATAAATGAAGCAAGGCACGGAGAGAGTACCCAAAGATGCTTAATTTTCATTAATCTAAGATCCTAATATGTCGTTATGTTTTTAGTAAGTCAGCCACTTAACAATATAGAGGCTAATCTTAACTGATAATACACATACAATTAAGAACTATTATCATTGTTATAAAAATTTTCAGGGCAAATACGTAAAAATTGCCATAGAAAAATCGATGGTTAATGAGTGAATAGAAAAAATAGTGGGCGGGATGATGTGAAAAGTAAGCTCATTGGAGTTTGCTCAATCATCAAAGATAGATGACTGATCATAACTGCTCCTGTTAAAAACCCTATTTGACACTTAATATCTGGTGTTTGCTTTTGATTATAGTAAAAGCAAACACCTAATTAATAAGGCTTTAATCAGTGAAATTTAGCTTATTTCTTTGATGCTAAATAATCTTGCAGAGTCCCTTCTGGATTCTTCTTACAGAATTCAACAATTTGAGGTGCTTCAGCAACACTTTGCTCAGTCAGAGCAACGTAATCACCCCCTTTAAATTGAGTCTCGGCATTCGTGATCCATAACGCAACTGGCGCCCAGCTTTGTGGGTTGAGGTTAATATACTCTTGGCAAGTCATCTTCTCAGGCGTAACCACGTTTGAATCGGCAGCCATCGCATTAACAGAAAATGCTGCCATTGCAGCCAAAATGCTAGAGATAACAATCTTTTTCATTATAGACCCTCTATAGTGTATTAATCGTGCATAACTTTACCCATCATATTTCAAATTACAGTGTTATTAGTAAGCTGTACCTCGAATTATTCAGAGTATATGTAGCTATGTTTATTTTTATCACAAACTCACCAAACTTTATATAGTCTTATTTTGATAATCAAAATAAAGCAAGTTAAATGTTTAATGACATAATAAGAAGTATAATACCTGAATAACAACAATAATAAACACATCAATATAAATAATGCTTTAAAGTTTTAGTAATCAAATATAGATTATTATTAATATACTCACCGAGGATTCATTCGTTTAATGCATTCACTTTTACTTTTAAAAATAAAAATCGATTAATTACTCATTAAAGTTTTATTAATTTAATTAATGATATTAATCTTTTCGATCTAATGATTGTCCAAAATGTCCAGACAGTTTACTTAGTGATCGAATAGATGAAATAGCGACGTCTTTATTTGGATCTTTGCATAAATCAATTAACCTCACAACCGCTTCTTGTTGTTCGATTGTCGCTTTATAATCCCCTAATGCTGAGATCGCTGCAATCTTGACATCATCGTTGCCTCGAAAGGTTAATCCAATGAGTGTACTTATGATTTGTTTTTCCATGGTTCAACTCGTTATAACAAGAAGAAATTAAGTATAATTAATTATTTTAAATCAAATAACCCATTACATCTCACTTTATTATGAAGCCAATTGAGTAGCTAATGATGTCTTTACACATTTAGAGAATATTTTTGACATATTACAAAAAAACGTTTTATTTAGATTTTTATGATTATCACTCCTATAATAAATTATTAAATACTATTAATAATAATATAATTCTAGGGGCAGTCCTAGTAAGGTTTAAATTTTACTTTTAACTATCTGTTTTAGCATAGTTAATTGTTGTTTTGTATGAGGTGTGTTAAATCGCCCCTCACATTCCTTTAGATGCAGCTCAAAATGAGCCTTCCGAATACCGTTAAATTTACGCATATGACGCTTCGCTTGGTTCCAAAAATTCTCACTACCATTGATATGATTTTGCCGCTCCTTTTTGTCGACAAATTGGGTGCTGTGATTAATCCTGTAATGCTTAAAATCGCTCACATCCAGTACATCATAACTGGAAAAATTATCTGTGTAGACGATGCTGTCAGGGTAAATTTTTGACTCAATCATTGGCAGTAATGTCCGTGATTTAGCATCAGGTATGACCTGAGTATAAACCTTGCCACCACTCTTGAGAAGACCGAAGATAGGCACTTTTCCAGCTGCCCCTCTACCACGCTGACCTTTGCGACGACCACCAAAATAGCTTTCACCCTGTTCAATCTCGCCATCAAACCAAGTGTGCTTATCAACGTGCTCAGCTATCAGCACTCTGAGCCGATGAAAATAGTAAGCAGCTGTATTTCTGTGGACACCAACCAATTCTGCGGCAATACGGGCCGTGGAGCCTGCAATAAATAGCTTAAGTAACCGTTCTTGTTTGTACTGACTGAGTCTGCTTTTTCTTATGGAGCTATCCTAGATGATCTTAGTTATCTAGGACTGCCCCTAAATTAATATAATGAGTATTTACATCTTTTTCCGTATCATTAATTTTTAAATAAACAGAACTAGAGAAATTACTTAAACTACAATCTAATTCATGCAATATAACAAAAAGTATATCTACATTTATATTGCATACACCTCTTTCATATCGATATATTTGTTTCTGTGAGACATTTGATTTTTTAGCTAACTGCTTTCCTGTTAAGCCTTTTTTTCCTTAAGCGAAAAATTTCTTTTCGTACTGCTGCCATAAAAATACTTTTTGACACTTCTTGTTCCACTATCATATTAGGCTCCTAATTCCTGATACAACCAACTTTATTTATTAAAGCCTGCTTGTACAAAATTATTTCCTGCCTTGCTTGGTTCGAATTAAATTTACTTCACTCGCGTCCCCCCCCCCAAAAAAAAAAAAAAAAAAAAATAAATAAATAAAGTAATATTCCTCAAGCAGTTACCTCCACAGATTAAATATTCAAAATAAGTGTATACCTACATGGGGAAACACATTAATGCTGTCAAAAAAACATTCAAATTAAGAACACACAAATAAGAATGGATTCATAACCCAAATAAATCAAAAAAAGAATAAAAAATAGGTTTTTAATTCTTATATTCATAGAAATTCAGATTTTAAGTATTAGCACCTAATCGTTTTTACATAGATAAATATTATTCAATTCTATCATTAAAAAACGCAATAAAATCAAATTATTGTATTAAGATATGATTTTTTTGCAATATCCATAAATCCATAATATTATTTAAATAAATATAATTATTCAGGATTATGAAAGATAGAAATTTTATTTTTTAATTTATATTCTGATACAGTTGAATTTAATTGATACTTATTATACCCCATAGAAAAAACACATCATTAAATGAAGATCATCTAACAAATCTTCGAGAGTTTATTATGAATGGAGTTATTTACCATACTATTTATGCCTTAGTATTTTTCTCAACATTACCACTTTCTTCGTTATCACAAGAAAACCTAAATCAGCTGCCTGGGCTATTAAAGTTTGCTAATGACTATGAAGAAAAAAAGCAAGGTATGGAAAACAATTAGCCTTATAATAGCAACCTAAGTAGCATTCAGTTACCACAATTGAAATTAAAAATGCTTAATCGACAAATACAAGCATTAACCATCAATGAGCGTCAGTATAAAATTCGTTTACAACAACAAGAAAGATAGCTTCTACAAGTAAAATTAAATAAGATTAATAATGATCTATTGTTTTTATTGAATATGAAGAACATACAGCAAAAATTAAAGCAGCAAGAAGAGATAAAACAGCAAGTCGAGGATGCACTAAAAAAATTAAATAGTGAAAATCTTAATTTGAATAACAATATTAAATTATTGAGTCAATGTACTGAAGAGTCAGAACAAGCACAAAAATGGTTTATGCTCTCAGCCGAGCAAGGTAACACATATGCACAATATAATCTTGGTTGGTTAATGCAAAAAGGAGAAGTTGAAAACGCATCCCCCTATGCGGCTCGATATTATTTTGAACTCGCATGTAAAGGAGGTTTAGAGAAAGCCTGCTTTGCACTCGAAAACCAATCTCCTTCTAATTTTTAACTTCTATCTATAAGTGAGTTCTACTTAGGGCTCACTAGCTCAGCTGTTATTTCCATAGTCAACAAATCGTCGTTTAAAAACAAAAAACCATCTGATTTTCGTTCTTAAGAATGATAGTCACTTTAGGTAATTTAGCTCTAAAATCATCAATGCATGTTAACTTTTTATTAACATATATTACTGGCAATACTTATTATATTGACGAGGTGCCAAAATGAACGAATCGCTGCACACACAAGAAGTCAATGATATTCCCCAAAAAATTGTTCTAAAATCTTCGCTGAATTTATTGTTAGCAATTATTATTTTTGCAGCGATTGCTCCAGGCATTTTAATGACAGCGCCTGCTGTTGCCAGTCAGCTGGCCTCCCAATGGCAGCTCTCTGCTGATAAAATCGGTTATCTATTCTCCGCGGAATTAGGCGCCATGAGCTTTGCGACTATCCCTGCTTGGTATTGGATCAACCGTATTAACTGGCAAAGAATTGCGGTGTTATCAATTATTGTTTTTATTATTGGTAATTTGATTTCTGCATTTACAACCACTTATGCGGCGCTATTTATTTTTCGTATCATCGCATCTCTAGCTGGCGGTACTTTAATGATCATCTGTCTTTCTTGCGCAGGGAAAACCGAAAACCCAAGTCGCATGTATGCTTTTTGGGTACTAGGACAATTAATATTAGGTACTCTTGGGCTACTTGCGCTACCACCATTATTTGAACAGTTTGGCTTGCGTATTGTTTACTTTATTTTAGCGGCTTTGATGATTGTATCCTTTCCTTTAATTAAAGCATTTCCAGATCAAGTAGTTAAAAAGGAGCAACCGCAAAATGCAGCTATGGTCAATACTAAAAATAACGTTGCTAATAAGACAATGGCGATCATCGCTATCTTAGTTTTCTATATCTGTCTTAGCCAAGTTTGGACCTTTATTGGTCTATTTGGTGAAAAAAGTGGCTTAAGCGCCGAAGAAAATGGTCGAGTTTTAGCTATTGCGACCGTATTGGGGATCATTGGTTCAATGATAGCAGCAGCTATCGCCAGTAAGTTTAAAACCAATAAATTAGTTTTTTTAGGTTATGGATTATTAATTGCCAGCATTTTATTGTTACTCGATTCCCCTGTAGTTACTCGCTTTATCATTGCCGCATTTTTGTTTAAATTCACTTGGACCTTTGTCTTACCTTTTATTATGGCAACGGTTTCTCAATTAGATACTAGTGGTAGGTTAATGAATAACATCAATCTAGTTATTGGTGGAGGGATGGCGCTCGGCCCTGCAATTGGTGGATATATCTTAGTCAACTCTACAAATATGGTCGTCTTTATTAGTTTTGCGTTGCTATGCTCTATATGCTCTGCGATATTAGTCGCATGCTTTTTAAAAAGAATTAACTAGCCACTAAAAATCTCTAATAAAACATTAGCCATTTCTTATCGTGGCTAGTGTTTTTGTATCTATTAATGGCAATCTGCTTGATGATGAAAACTAAATATCCCAAGGAGTGGGTATGGTAATACAGAAGAAATTGACCATGATCACGAATCATTCAATTGGATATAGCACTCGCATTAACAACCATAAAAACCGAAAGTAGCACATTGATATTATTAATTTTTTTAATGATACCACAATGTTTCCCTAGATAGTAAGAAATAAAAACCCTATTTTTTATAGTCATAAAAATGAAGCAGTTCCAATTCCTTAATAATTAATCAAACGTTTAATTCTAATCTAGATTAAGTGAAGAAAAATAAAGTTTTATTTGCTCTAACTTATCCAAACTACAACTTAAAACTTGAGTAATATCGTATTTTTTCACAATGTCAGTTTCATGATAGAAATAAAAGCATTAGTATTCCAAAAATCATAAATCTGCCGCAAAAAAGATATTTTTCCACCCCCATCACAGTAAAAGTAATAGATTAACAATAAAAAAATCGAATTTATGGTTAATCACCCAATTATTTATTAATTGCTATGCTGGATATCTTGTATAAATATAAACTGAGGAGCTACTGATGCATAAAATTATTATTGATAGTGATCCAGGCGTTGATGATGCCGTCGCGATTTTTTTAGCACTTGCTTCACCTGAAATAGAGCTAGTTGGCATTACGACTGTCGCGGGAAATGTTGGATTAGATAGAGTTCATAATAATGCGAAACGACTGCTAGCATTGGTAAAACGGCCTGATATTCCCTTAGTTAAAGGCTGCTCACATCCAATTATGACAAAATGTAGCAATCACACAGATGTACATGGCGAAGACGGTCTGGCGGGTATTCCTTTACCTGAATCAAATTACCCTGAACACTCAGGCCACGCAGTCGACTTTATCATTGATACTGTGATGTCAAACCCTGGTGAAATAACACTCTGCCCAATAGCCCCTCTAACCAATATAGCCATAGCAATGATCAAAGAACCAAGGTTAGCCGATAATATAAAAGATATCGTATTGATGGGAGGAGCGGCATTCACCCAAGGAAATGTCACGCCAGCGGCGGAATTTAATTTTTATGTCGATCCACACGCTGCGCATATCGTTTTTGAAAATGCCCACCATGTCACCATGTTGGGTCTTGATGTCACCACAAAAGCTGATATTCGATCTGGTCTTTGTAACTCATTAGAAAAACAAGGCCATATTGCTCAAATTACCGCAGCAATGTCTCGCAAATATGCAGAGTTTGATCCATTTCTACATGACCCATGTGTTATTGCTTATCTTATTCAGCCAGAGATATTTTCATCCGTAGAAGGGAATATTTATATTGAATGTGGATCCAAGACCCTATTTGGTCATAGCTTAGTGACTAATAGTACAAAAAATAAAGTTACCAAACCTAAATGCACAATTGTCACCGATGTAGATAGTTCAAAATTAATGCCTTTAATTGCAGAACGCATAGGTACGCTTGGTTAAACAATACATGGCTATATTAGCCGAGTGATCAGTACCTTCAACTATCAAGATCACCTTCTTTTACTCACACGATAATAAAACCGTGTCGACATTTTGTCGTCAATAAGCGATAAAAACAAAAAAGCCACTTCTTTCAAAGTGGCTTAATATGCTGATTTAACAGCTAAAATTTGGTGGCCCCTGCTGGACTTGAACCAGCGACCAATCGATTATGAGTCGACTGCTCTAACCAACTGAGCTAAGGGGCCAAAGTGGGAGCGATTATACGTGCTGTTTTATCTCAGGTCTAGTCTTTCCAAACTGTATGGCGATTTTCTATCCAATCACTTACACAGCCTTATCGTTCAGCAAGATAGCATCATCAAAAACTATTATTCATAATGAAATAATGATGCTTTTTTCTTGCTGTATTTGCGTTTATAAGAGACTTTTCCAACATATATTTACAGTAAATAATTTATAAAAAATGAAATATTCCTGATAAAGCCCCAACAGAATCTGTTTTATAGTTTAAACATCGAAACAGCATAATTAATTGATATAAAACAATAATATTTATCTACATTAGGTGAGTATGTAGGTAGATGATTAACAACAGGATCTTAACGATGAAAAAAGTACGTGCTGTTCAATACGGTTGTGGAAAAATGGGCAAGTTCTTGATCCGTTACCTACAAGAACATGGCGCTGAAGTCGTAGCGGCTTTTGATATCAATGAGGCGGTTATTGGCAAAGATATTGGTGAAATATCGGGTACTGAGTTAACAGGAGTTAAAGTTCAGCCCTTGAATGAAGCCGAAGCAACATTATCTCGTTTAAAACCTGACGTCGGCGTTATCGCAACGTTGAGTACCATGGCTGACTTAAATGACGCATTTTCCCTCTTTGCTCGCCTAGGCATCAATGCGATTTCGACTGGCGAAGAAGCCCTTTATCCATGGAATTCATCACCTGAAATAACTAAAGAACTCGATCAACTGGCAAAAACGACTAATTGTACCCTAGCAGGCAGTGGTTATCCAGATATGTACTGGGGGGTACTGATTGATACCTTGGCCGGCTCTATGCATAAGCTAACCAAGATCAAAGGCTCTAGCTGCTACAACGTTGAAGATTATGGGATAGCACTCGCAAAAGGCCACGGTGCTGGATTAACTGTGACTGAGTTTAATCAGCAAATTGGTAACTATAATGATCTTCCTTATGCAGAGATCTCACAAAAAATAGAAAGTGGCGAATATGCTCCACCTTATATGTGGACACAAAACGGTTGGTTAGCTAGCCGTTTAGGGCTGACTATAACCAATCAAACTCAGCGTTGTGTTCCTCAAATTGCTACCGAAGATATCTATTCAGATACCTTAAAAATGACGGTTAAAAAAGGTGATGTCTTAGGTTTATCTGCGCTTGTGATCACCGAAACTGCTGAAGGCATAACCTTAGAAACAGAATGCATTGGAAAAATATTAACGGCAAATGAGTGTGATAAAAATAGTTGGCAATTTATTGGTGAGCCAAATACAGCCATTGAAGTGAATAACCCAGCAACGGTCGAATTGACCTGTGCTAATCTGGTTAATCGCATACCTGCACTGATCAAAAGCCCTGCGGGCTTCATTACAACAGAGAAAATGCCAAATAATGTCTTTATGACTAAACCAATGCACGAATACTTATAACAGCATAAGTACATGGAGCGCATTAGAAGATGTGCTCCATAATCACTACCGTGGTTTAACCATTTGCCACTCTAAATGGCGTTTGATCGACGGCCATTCGGACAAGATAATGCTATAAACACAGGTATCGCGTAGTTCTCCCGTCCGTGTATAAACATGGCTTCTTAAAATACCATCGAGTTTAGCCCCCAAACGCTCAATCGCTTTACGGCTTTGCTGATTCAAAAAATGAGTTCTAAACTCCACGGCAACACAAGCTAGAGATTCAAAGGCATATTGCAATAATAAAAATTTTGCCTCGGTGTTAATGGCTGTACGTTGAACTTCTCGGCTATACCATGTCGCCCCAATTTCAACCCTACGAGTCTCATGATCGACTTTATTATAAGCCGTCATACCTACAGGGTTGCCTGTTGTTTTATCTATCACAACAAATGGCAGCATTTCTTGTTTTTGATAAAGCCCCAGCCGCCTATCAACATCTTTACTGACATTTTCAGGCTCAGGCACCGAGGTATACCATAAATTGTGTAGACCATCGCGTTGTATAATATGGGAAAATTGCTGGTCATATTGATGAGATAATAGCTCAAGCCGTACAAATTTCCCTTCAAGTTCAATCACCTGACATATATTTTTCATGGTTTACCTCTATATTGAACGCTCTGACTATTTCTACAGGTGAATTGTGACAAAAGTATAAAATAATACGTAATTATCATTGACGCTAACTATATACAAATAAAACACATGATAAATATCACATTTTTTTAACATATTTTTCTATTAACCATTTTATTGAGCTACAGTTAACTCCTCTGACCTGTCATACTCGTCATTCTTCAAGTTGCAGCGCTTTGCGTTAAGGTATGGTGACTACGTTCACTCGCACGAGTCACATTTCCTAGCGGCTCGTTCACTTGTCGCCTAGCTGCGCCTCGAATTATTTAGAGTAGAATAAGACCCCTTAAGGGAGCAAAATATGAGCAATTTCCCACATCTTTTTTCCCCTCTCGATTTGGGGCACACTGTATTAAAGAACCGTATTTTAATGGGTTCAATGCATACCGGCCTTGAAGAGCACCCTGAAGGTAGTCAACGCTTAGCTAATTTCTATCGATTACGCGCAGAAAATGGCGTTAGTTTGATCATTACTGGTGGAATTGCACCAAATAAAGAAGGTGCATTAACAGCCCATGGTGCCGTACTTAATTGCCCTGAGCAGCTACCTTTTCATCAAGCGATCACTCAGGCAGTTCATCAAGCCGACGGTAAAATCGCCTTACAAATTTTACATGCGGGTCGCTATGGTTTTCACCCACATATCGTTGCTCCCAGTGCCATTCAAGCTGAAATTACCCCTTTTGCACCCAAAGCGTTGACTGAACAAGAGATAACTCAAACTATTGATGATTTCATCAACACGGCAAAACTTGCACAACAAGCGGGGTATGATGGCGTTGAAATTATGGGTTCAGAAGGTTATTTAATTAACCAATTTATTACTAAACGAACTAATCATAGAACTGATCAATGGGGTGGTAGCTACGAAAACAGAATTCGTTTTCCATTGGAAATTGTTCGCCAAATCCGCCAGCACGTAGGGGCGAATTTTATTATTATTTATCGACTTTCGATGCTTGATCTCGTCGAAGATGGCTCTAATTGGCAAGAAGTTCTCTATCTAGCCAAAGCTATCGAGCAAGCAGGTGCAACCATGATTAATACAGGTATCGGGTGGCACGAAGCTAGGATCCCAACCATCGCTACACAAGTACCACGCAGTGCATTTAGCTGGGTAACTGAAAAATTAATGGGGCACGTCAATATCCCACTGATCACAACGAATAGGATCAATGACCCTTTTGTTGCTGAACGGATCCTTGCCACCGGGCAAGCCGATATGGTTTCCATGGCACGCCCATTCCTTGCTGATGAGGCATTTGTACGTAAAGCACAGGAAAATCGTGCCGATGAAATCAATACCTGTATCGGTTGCAACCAAGCCTGCCTTGATCAAATTTTTAACGGCAAACTCGCCTCTTGCCTTGTTAACCCACAAGCCGTTAGAGAACTTGACTATCCAAATGAAAAAGCCACGCAATTGAAATCTGTTGCTATCGTTGGTGCCGGCCCTGCGGGGCTATCATGTGCGATTTATGCAGCTAAACGCGGACATAAAGTGACCTTGTTTGAAAAATCAGATCAGATCGGTGGCCAATTTAATATGGCGAAGCAGATCCCTGGAAAAGAAGAATTCTATGAAACGATCCGCTACTTTTGCCGCCAGCTCGAACTACTGAATATTGATGTTCGCCTTGATCACCAAGCTGATATTAATGACTTAATAGATTTTGATGAAGTCATTATTGCAACGGGCGTTGTGCCACGGGCCATTCATTTGGAAGGGGTAAATCATCGAAAAGTATTATCTTATATTGATGTTTTGCTCGGTAAACGCGTTGTTGGCCACTCTGTTGCGATTATTGGTGCTGGTGGTATTGGTTTTGATATCGCGGAATATTTAAGCCAAAAAGGCCAAAGCAGTAGTTTGAATCCACCATTATTCAATCAAGAATGGAATATCGATACCAATATTCATTCCGCTGGTGGATTGTTCAAACATTCATCCCCCCCAATACAATCTCCTCGACAACTTTATTTGCTGCAACGTAAAAACAGTAAAGTTGGAGCTGGATTGGGGAAAACAACAGGTTGGGTACATCGCTTATCATTAATGAAACGAGGTGTACAAATGCTAAATAGCGTTGAATATATGAGCGTTGATGACGATGGGCTGCATATTCGACATCAAGATCAAGTACGCTGCTTACCTGTTGATAATGTTATTCTTTGTGCAGGGCAAGAACCTTATCGCCCTTTGAAAGAGCAGCTATCACAACGTGGTATCAACGCTTATGTGATTGGTGGTGCTGATGTTGCCGCAGAGTTAGACGCAAGAAGGGCAATAGAGCAAGGCATGCAAGTCGCCTATCAATTATAAGGTTATAAGGTGTTCGCCACCGATACCAAGCACAACACCCTATATTAAGATAGGGTGCAGCTAACATCTCGCTGCACCCTAAATTATTTAGAAATAAAAGTGGGTTTATTTCATCATTCACGGATCTTTCTGTGAAAATTGAGCTTCTGGATCAATTAACTTTTCATCTTCAGACAAACAAACCGCGGCGGTAAATAATACGTCAGTTGATGAATTAAGTGCAGTTTCTGCGGAATCCTGTAACACACCAATCATCACTCCTACCGCGACCACTTGCATAGCAATTTCATTGGAAATACCAAACATATTACAAGCCAATGGGATCAACAATAATGAGCCTCCAGCAACACCAGATGCCCCACAAGCACACACCGCGGCGACTATGCTCAGCAATAATGCCGTTGGAATATCAACAGGGATACCTAATGTATGTACGGCTGCTAATGTCAGCACTGTAATCGTAACCGCAGCCCCACCCATGTTAATGGTTGCACCTAATGGAATCGAAACTGAATAAGTGTCTTCATGAAGGTTCATACGGCGACACATTCCCATATTTACTGGAATATTGGCTGCCGAACTGCGGGTAAAGAAGGCGGTAACACCGCTCTCACGTAGACAAGCAAAAACCAGCGGATAAGGGTTACGTTTAATTTTCCAGTAAACAATGATTGGGTTAACAATCAGCGCTACGACCAACATACAACCAATCAATACAGCCAATACATGGAAGTAGCCTTTTAGAGTAGCAAACCCTGTAGTCGCAATGGTCGACGCAACCAGTCCGAAAATACCAAGAGGTGCTAAACGGATCACCACTCTTACTAGCTGAGTGACGCTTTCTGAGAAGTCTTGGATCATACTCTTAGTTGCGTCACTTGCGTGGCGTAAAGCAATCCCTAAACCGATTGCCCAAGCAAGAATACCAATATAGTTACCTTTGATCAGTGCATCGACTGGATTAGCAAAAATATTGATTAATAAACCCTTAAGCACTTCAGCAATATTACTTGGAGGCGTAAGTTGAGTATCACCAACGGCTAAAACAAGGTTTGATGGAAATAAAAAGGATCCCATTACCGCAACCAATGCGGCAAAGAAGGTACCTAATATATACAATACTAAGATTGGACGAATACTAGTTTTTTGCCCTTTACGGTGATTAGCAATCGATGCCATAACCAGTACCCAAACTAAGACTGGCGCAACCGCTTTTAACGCACTAACAAATAAATCCCCCAACAGTGCAACGTTTTTTGCTCCTGTTGGCCATAACCATGCCAATAAAATACCCGCAATTAAACCAACAAGTATTTGTTTAACTAAACTGCCTCTTGTTACGGCCTGCCATAACCCCATTCTGTTCGTTTCCATAGAAGACCCATATATTATTTATCATTATTAGGAATAAAATGTGCTTGCCTTGTCAGTATAAGGAATAATTGTCTTCTGAAAAGGCGATTAGTTTAAATATAGACAATAATTTATTTGTTTTAACAATATATTTACATATCTGTGATCTTAACTGTATTTTGTTTCTTATAGTAGGATAGGGGATGATAAAATGTATGATGGTTTTCAATCAATTAAATAAAAAAAGCACTCATACTAATTATGAGTGCTTTAATTTTAAATTGATGTTAAATGTTAATAATGAGAGGCGTTTCGTTTATTGACGATCGTATTGATAATCAAAGTAATCACTAAAATGGCAGCCACCACACCAAGCGAAATCGCGGTTGGAATATGGTAAACATCCATTAATAGCATCTTGACGCCAATAAAGGTTAAAATCACCGCTAATCCATACTTAAGCATACTGAATTTTTCAGCAACACCGGCGAGCAAGAAGTACATTGCACGCAGACCCAAAATCGCAAATAGATTTGATGTGAGTACAATAAATGGGTCAGTCGTGACAGCAAAAATTGCAGGGATACTATCAACAGCAAATATAACGTCACTAATTTCAACTAAGATCAGTACTAAAATCAACGGTGTTGCAAATAACACACCATTGCGTTTGATAAAAAACTTCTCGCCATGCAACTCATCGGTCATACGTAAATGTGAACGTACCCATTTGACTAATGGCTTATCATTAATGGGGGAATCGTCTTCTTTGGCAAACGCCATTTTAAGTCCGGTAAACAACAGAAACAGGCCAAATAGGTATAGGATCCAGCTAAATTGGGTGACTAGCCAACTACCCGCAAAGATCATAATCGTACGCAGTACGATGGCACCGAGCACGCCATAGACCAATACTCTTCTTTGTAGGTTAGCAGGGATCGCAAAGTAGCCGAACAACATTAACCACACAAATACATTATCAACCGCAAGTGCTTTTTCTAGTAGATAACCCGTTAAAAATGCCATTGTTTGGCTATTCGCAAATTCAGCGCTAACAGTGTCGTTGAGATACCACCAGAACCCACCAGCAAAGATCAGTGATAAAGTGACCCAAAGAATACTCCAAGCCGCAGCTTGTTTCATCGACATCGCTTGTCCTTTGTGCTTACCTTGCCAAAACAAATCGACAAGCAACATGAACAAGATTATGGCCGCAAAACTACCCCATAAAACAGGATTACCCACAGAGTGCATATGATTTCCTTAAAAAACAAAAAACGGCTGACATCTCAGAAGACGCCAGCCGCTTTAAACTGTTTGAACCTAAAGTGACCACTTTTTGGTTGTAAACAACGTGCAAACCTCGCCTTCTGGCAAGGTCTCACTTACAACACAAAAGCCCTAGGATCAGGAAATTGTGGTGCTCGGCTACCGGGCGCAATGTGTGCACCGTAATGACGATAAACCGACAAGAAGAAGTTACTCCCCTTTGCTATAACGAGTAAGATAGGGTAATTAGTCCTAAAATGCAATCATTAGCCTTCAATATTTCAATAAATTTTTTGAGGAAATGATCCATAATGAAAAAACACTTTTTTATCATTTTTAGCTTAAAAACTACTGATAGTATCTATTTTGACGTCACTTACCGCACGAAAGACAATTTGTTCATAGGATCCCTTCAATGAAAAACTTAAATGAATTCTAAAAATAGAGTAAGAATTTACTGTTTAGTTATTTTCGCTTTTGTTAAAGTGGGCATGCTTTAAACTAACAGCCTGAGGGAACATGACTTTTCACTTAGGTATTCGCATAATCCATGTCTCCCTGCTCAACAATAAGATTGTTGCTGTTATTGCCGTTTAGGAAACATTAATGGAATTAGTTAAAGAACTATTTTTTGCCCTTTGGCATCAAGACTATGCAACCCTATCCAACCCTGCGTTGGTCTGGGCGATTTACTTTATGTTATTTGCAATTCTTTTTCTTGAGAATGGGGTTCTCCCTGCCGCATTCCTACCAGGTGACAGTTTACTGATCCTTGTTGGTGTTCTCATTGCAAAAGGTACACTGAGTTACCCATTGACGATTGTTATTTTGACAGCTGGCGCAAGTCTAGGGTGCTGGGTTGGCTATATTCAAGGACGATGGCTGGGTAATACTAAGTTGGTAAAAGGTTGGTTAGCACACCTCCCTGAACACTACCACCAACGCGCTTACGGCCTGTTTCATCGTCATGGCCTAGCAGCACTATTGATAGGTCGTTTCTTAGCTTTTGTTAGGACATTATTACCGACAATCGCAGGGCTCGCAGGCCTACAAAATGGTCGTTTTCAAGTGTTTAATTGGCTAAGTGGCCTACTTTGGGTGCTGATCCTAACTGCAATTGGTTTTGGCTTTGGTAAAAGCCCGATATTTCTGCAATATGAACACCACATTATGAATGTGCTGATGTTGATCCCTGTAGGACTATTGATCCTTGGTCTTATCGGCAGTATCGCAGTGGTCGTCAAGAAAAAGCTATCAACCAAGAAATAAGTTCACTATTAAGCGAGAGGGCAATCCACCTCTCGCTTTATCTTTGATTTATTGCCAACCCTTAGCCCCCCTTTAGCGATAACAATTTACTAACAAAAATTTCACAACATTTCTTCTTATTTAAAATTAAATACGCTTTTACATTAATTTAATCAATAAATAGGCAATCATTCATTGCACTTATAGCAAAAATAGTTATTGTTAAGACTGGCATTATATTTTTCTATACTCTAATCATTTGAAGTACAGGTAAACGACAAGTGAACAAACCTGCAACTTAAAGTATGACGAGTATATTGATTAATTAACTTATCGGAGGCTCCACCATGTCATCGAACCATTCATCAGAAGAACTACGCGCAGAACTCAAAGCACTGGCAGACTCTTTAGAAGCGATGCTCAACGATACCGGAAACAAATCAAAAGAAGAAATAGAGAGCCTAAAACATAAAGCACAAGATGCCCTGTCATCTTCACGCGCTAAACTCAGCCAAGCTGGTGAAAAAATCACTGAGCAAACCAAAGAAATTGCCGGTCGTGCAGATAATTATGTTCGCGAAAACCCATGGACAGGTATCGGTATTGGTGCAGCTGTTGGCGTTGTTCTCGGCGTATTGCTCGCTAAACGTTAATTCATATGGAACAACAAGAGCGTCAAGGCCCCGGTAAAGGGGTCCTAGCTACCTTGCAGCGCATTGCTGGCATCGCAGTACAAATGGTAGAAACCCGCATTCAATTAATTGCGGTTGAGTTAGAGGAAGAAAAAACCACCCTAATTCAACTTATTTTAATGGCGGGTATCACTCTACTATTTACCGCCTTTGGATTAATGTGTCTGCTTGGTCTGATCTTTTGGTCAGTTGATCCTATTTATCGCTATCAAGCTCTAGCGATTACCACGGGTGTTCTTATTTTGTTAGCCATTATTGGGGCTATTTGGACACTCAAAAAAGCGAAACAGTCGACTTTACTTGGTGCAACCCGCGAACAATTAAAGAAGGACTCAAAAGCTTTGGTAGGATCAGATAATGAACAAAAGTAAACGCCAATTGCTAGTCGAAAAAAAACAGCACCTGATCGACAAAATTGATCAACAACGTGCTGCGTTATCTGCCGCTTCTGATGACTGGTTACAAGTCACTGAGCCTTATGATCGCACATGGAAAGTTATCGTCACTTTTAGGCCAATTTTTATGGCGGCTGCGGGTTTACTGTCTATCTATACCATTAAGCGCCCAAAGCGAATTTTTTCTTTAGGCAAAAAAGCGCTCGCTACTTGGGGTGTCATCCGTACTATCCGGGGCGCTGTCAATTCTAATCAGAAATAATCTCTCCCTTTAAAAAAACCTGAGGCGACTTAAGTGATCGCCTCAGGTTTTATTCGTTCAAAACCCATACTTCAAATTTTTTGTCCATCTTTGTTAATATCCTTTGCTTTTTATTGAACTAATAAATAATTACTATACGTACATCAAATGATTTTTAATCATTTAGTGCTAAAAACAACGTTATATAGTGACAAATATTGAATTTATTAGACATTTGCTGACCAAGTTAGCTGGAGAATCTTAATGAAAAATTTAGAAAATGGTGTTTTATTACTTGCTCGTATTATGATGCCAATTCTGTTTATTGTTGCTGGGTATGGCAAATTAGGTGACGCTTATGAAGGCACCCAACAATATATGCAAGCAATGGGTGTTCCAGGGTTTTTATTACCTTTAACTATTTTATTAGAACTGGGTGGTGGACTAGCCGTTCTGTTTGGTTTCCTAACACGAACAGTGGCTATTTTCACGGCTGGGTTTACTGTTTTAACCGCTCTGCTGTTCCATATTGATTTTAGCGTTGGACCAAATAGCTTGATGTTTATGAAGAATATGACGATTGCGGGAGGTTACTTACTCCTTGCTGTGACTGGCCCAGGGAAATTCAGTATCGACTATTTATTAAACAAAAAATGGTAATACAATCATCATTATGCCCTCTTATACTCTAACTAATTCAAGGGAAAGCATAATTCGGCAAGCTAATTGCCACCCCCTGTAATTTGCAGTATGACGCAATATTCATCCTAGCCATTGCCCCCAATACTCTGTCCGGTTTGGGGGCTTTTTTATGTGCGATTATTTGTTTTTATTGGCAAACAGTTTTGGGATCTCACGCAAACACCACGATTTGGCTTCCCCCATACTATCTCGGCGCCACGCCATAATAATATTGGTTTGATGGCTATACTCTGCACTAACAACACGCAAGCGCCCTTCTCGAATATCTTGCTCCACCAATGGATAAGGCATCGTCGCGACGCCTAAACCTGCTAATAATGCATTACGTTTATCTTCGATAGTCGAAACTGTTAGCCGTTGTTGTTTATCTAATAGTTGAACGGTGATCACGGGTCTTTCGCGAGCGGTATCAGCAACCGCAATGCCTCGATATTTGACTCTCGTAACATCAGAAAGTGGTTCAGGCTCTTGATGAATAGGATGATCAGGACTAGCCACATACACATGGTTGATACTGTATAACGATTTCGAATTGATCTCAGAAGATGAGCGAAAATGCATATCTGGCGCAATCACAATATCCGCTTTACCACTTTCTAAGCGCTCCCATGCCCCTGCAAGAACTTCGGTTAAAATAGAAAGTTGTGTGTCGGATTTTTCAGACAATTTATCAACTAAAGGAAATAAATCACAGGCCGGAACCAATGCTTCACAAACAAGGGTCAAGTGAGTCTCCCAACCTTTAGCTAGCGCCTCAGCATCTGAGGTGAGTTTATCAGCTGCTTCCAGTAACACTCGACCACGCTCTAACAACATTCTGCCGACATTCGTAAATTTTGTTCGATGTCCAGAACGATCGAATAGGATCACATCGAGCTCTTCTTCCAATTTTTGCATTGTATAGCTGAGTGCTGAGGGTACACGACCCAATTCATCAGCAGCAGCCGCGAAGCTACCGCGACGGTCGATCGCATCCATCACCCTTAATGATTCAAGTGTTAATGCTCTCTCTTTACTCATGGAATATCTCTTTCAGGAATTTTGAATGAAGGCAACAGATTAACTGGCTAACAATTCGACGTCCAGCTATTTATTATGACTGTATAGATTTGTATATTTTTGTTAAAACGAAAAGAGGGGTTAACCACCATGATGACACTAAGAGCCGTTAACCATTGCGGAAAAGCTGATTACGGTTGGCTACAAGCGCGCTATTCGTTTTCCTTTGGCCATTATTTTGATCCTGACTTTATGGGATTTAAAACATTACGAGTATTGAATCAGGAAGTGATTGCACCTGAAAGTGCTTTTCAGCCCAAAACTTACCCGCATGTTGATCTTGTTAACTTAGTTCTACAAGGTAGTGCGGAATACCGAGATAGCGCAGGTAATCGAATAGAGGTGAGTGAAGGCGAATGCATCCGATTTTCACCCCGCCCTGATTTAAGCTACAGTGAGCACAATATCTGTTCCGAAAAGCCATTAACCCGCTTGCAATTATGGCTAAATGCTTGCCCTGAGCAGGAGTACTATCCCGCTCAAAAAATTGCAGTGCCTGATGACAGTAATATGCTCATTGCCTCGCCTACTGGTGAAAACAATAGCTTACAGTTACGTCAACAAATTTGGATCACCCAGCTAAATATTGGCTCTGATAGCCCACAACATATTAAGTTGAAAGGTAAAAATGCTTATCTCCAATCGATCCATGGTGGAGCCAGCCTCACAGCAGGTAGTGGGGATACACTTGAATTACGTTGTAATGACGGTGTATTTATTCAAGATGAAAATGAGTTAACACTTTCTTCTCCAGCCACAATACGTGCATTACTGATTGATATTGGCGAATAACCAACCTAATAGGGGCAAAATTCTCTTTGCCCCTCCAAAAATGCTCTGCTTACGATACCTTCTCGTTTTTGCGATGATATTCGCAATTTTATGATCCGACATACTCTGTAAATTAGTCACCTTATGGTAGAGTCCAGCTCATCGTCCGCCAAAATTCGCATCTACTCTAAATAATTTGAGGTGCAGCTAAGCGACAAGCGAACGCGTCGCTAAGAGCATACACGAGTATGTGACTGGTGAGAGTGAGCGACGTCGCCATACCTCAATGAGATGCACTATAACTTGAACTATGACGAGTATAATATTTTGGTTAATCAGCTATTGTTAAGCTTTAAAAGGTGTTTTCGTGGCTTTATTCATTCAACAACGACTTAATCAAATTTTTGCCTGTATCCTTGATGAGGTTGTTCCTCAAGATGAACTAGCAAAGCGTTTTTCCGTTTCAACACGGACAATTCGTTCTGATATCAATGAAATTAATGAGTTGATACAAAATTATAGCGCCCATATTATCTATGAGCGTGGTCGCGGTTATTGTTTAAAAGTCGATGATGAAGCGCTTTTCGCCAAACTAACACAACAAAATGAAGCTGAAAATGGCATCCCCCGCACCAGCAAAGAGCGCGTCGATGCATTACTATTAAAATTATTGATGCTTTCCTTACCCGTTAAATTGGATGATATTGCTGAAGAGTGGTTTATCAGCCGTGGAACCCTACAGCAAGATATGAGTATCGTCAGGGAACATCTACAAAAATACCAAATACTATTAGAAAGCATTCCACATCAAGGGATCCGCCTTAACGGTAGCGAATGGGCAATCCGAGCCTGCATGACTGAAACGTTATGGCGTCGCTTTTCACAACAGCTAAATCATGACTTAGCCACTTTCCAGCCTGAATGCTTAGATAACCTTGATTTAACCTATATCGATAAAGTGCTACATAACAGCATGAATCGCTTTGATATTCGTCTCAGTAATGAAGGCCATCTCTACTTAGTATTTAACTGTGCAGTGACTATTTTACGTATTACACGTGGTCATGAGCTGACCTCCATTATCAAGAATCATGATAGTGAAGAAACCTTACGTAAAGCCTGTGATGAGGTATCTAAAGGATTGATTTATTTCCTTGGTAGCGATCTCTCCAGTCCAGAGCTCAGCTACCTTCATGATCAAATCATTGCCCAGCGGATCAGCAATCAAGATGTTGCTCAGCAAAAAAGTGGTAGCCACAGTGAGTTAGTTGAATACATTCTTAATTATATTAATGAATTATATAACTATGACTTACGTAATGATGAAAAACTCAAGCGTGATCTTAACACGCATATTGCGGCACTGATCACTCGACTTCAATATCATATCATCACACCTAACCCGCTCCTGAGTGATATAAAACAATATTACCCCTTCGCCTATGATGTCACCTTAAGTGCACTAACCAGTGCGAGCAAACAATTACTTCCTTACCCCATTAATGAAGATGAACTGGGTTACCTTGCCGTGCATATTGGTGTTAGCTTAGAAAGAAACTATGGCGCAGGCTCTATTCGGCAAACTGAAGTGCTTGTGGTGACTGATGCGGGGAACTCAACTTTTCGGGTGGTGGAGTCAAAAATCATGCGTGAATTCCCACAACTGAAGTTTAGCCGAGGTCTGACACTGCAAGAGTATGAATCCCTAGATCAAGTAGAAGAAGATTTTGTGATCACCACGGTGCGTATCTCTGAAAAAAATAAACCGGTGATTAAAATTGCGCCCTTTCCGACTCCTTATCAATTAGAACAAGTCGGTCGACTGGCCATGATGGATCAAACTCGCCCATATATTATTGAGCGTTTCTTTGATGAACGTTACTTTATGGTGATTAACGATAAGATCAGTCAAGAAACGTTATTCCAAACCGTTTGCCAAAAGCTACAACAAGATGGCTATGTCACTGCTGATTTTTACCCTTCGCTACAAGAGCGAGAGTCTATTGTCTCTACTCTACTTGGTGAAGGCATCGCCCTACCACATTCACTGGGATTGCTGGCTAACAAAACAGTGGTCGTAACAATTGTGGCGCCTAAAGGTATCGAGTGGAATAAAGACACCAAAGAAAATGCGTATGTCATTTTCTTACTGGGGATCAGTAAAGCTGATTATGAAGAAGCAATGGCTATCTACGATCTATTTGTCACCTTTGTGAAAGAGAAAACCACTCGCCGATTAGTAACAGTTAAAAACTTCAACGAATTCCAAGTGATAGCCAAAGACAGCTTAGCGCGTATCCTTTAATCTCTTTTCCTATCGCGGTGTATTGCCTATTTTTAACGCAATACACCTATTCTGTTTTTACTTCCACTTACTATCGGAAAAATAGCAATTGCATTATTTTGCGTGATCATAACCGCAATTCTATCATTTTGTTTTTTAGTAAAACCGGTCGTTTTTAGTCAATATTCTCCCAAGTGGAAATAAACACGCTCTCTCATGCGCTATTTCCACTTTTTCGTTTCCACTTAGTGCAAAATTGCAGTTTGTGACTTCCAGCACAATCAGAAAATAGCTAACCAACTGAATTTAAATCTAATTATCAACAACCCAATTTAAGATAACTGATTTTAAATCATCAAAAATAGATGTTATTTCCATTTATTTTCCATTTAGCTCAATCAATAACCACAAATCACATTTAGCCACTTCCAATTTATTTCCACTTTTAAGTGGAAATTCCATGCCTGCACAAGCCACATAGAACCGATTAAGGTATTCATCATGAAGGAACAAGCAGTTTAATTGCATTATTACCTTGGATTTTAAACAGTTATGAGTGAATCAGTTGTCGTTTTCAAGATGTCAGAACATAACCTCGACATCGATGAAGTAACACAGGAGCTGTTAGCCGTCATTAGTGGTTGGCTTAAACAGGAAAATTGCTACACCACCGATGTACAACAACAGATGTTGGAGTCTCATCTAAGAGCCATGGTAGCAAGAGCAAAAACAGGCGAAGCATTACCTGAAGTGGATATCAGTCTGTTCGATGAAATCTCACAACACTCTATTGCGCTGTCGCAACGTGTTGTCGATACCCTGCCGGGATTGGCACCAGAGGAGACATTTTTACTTTCAGTTCACTTTGAAGTAATCCGTTCGAATGATTAATTTTTGGGGAAAATCACTATGAAACAAGTTGTTGTTGCTATCGGAGATCGTTTAGGTAAAGGCCAAAAAGTCGCTGCTGGTGTTGAAGCAGCTGGCGGTAAAGCCGTTGTTGTGCCAGGTGTCGCTGCTGATATGAAATTAGGCGACGTGATGAATGCAGAACAAGCTAACTTGGGGATCTCTTTCTGCGGTAGTGGCGGTGCAGGCGCAATCACTGCTCAAACTAAATATGGTTACAAAGCACGTTATGGTATGCGTTCAATCGAAGAAGGCGAAACCGCGATTGCAGAAGGTTGCATCGTGTTAGGTTTCGGTTTTATGGATAAAGAAGAACTCGGCGAGCGCTTGGTTAAAGCCTATATCAAAAAATACGGCGACGCATAAATGAAGAAATCTATCGAAACGGTTGTGCGAGTCTCGGGTCAAGGCGACAGTAAGCAAAAAGCGATTGCTGATGCCCTGAACTCCATTCAACGCACCGTACTGAAAGAAAGCAATGACATTATCCTGCGAATTGAGCCCAAGGATGTTGCCGTTGTGAGTGCACACTCACAATCGCGGACAGAAAAATTTCTTTTCGTTTTTCTGCCCCGTAAACGTGAACATTTTCGTGTGGTGCTCGACGTTTCGCTAGATGTCACCCTACTTTCTGTCAACGAAATACCATTTACAGAACAATAAAAACAATACAGGTCTGGAGGCATTTCCATGAGTGAAACTGCATCTTTCTTAGAAATATTGGGTATGTCCCTCATCATTGGCGGCCTATGCGGCTTTGGCCTTGGTGCGGGTGCAGCTCGAATGTTCCACGCTCCTACTGTTCAAGGGATGGGGGCATTCCGTACACTTGGCGAACTTAATGCTTGTGAAGGCGACCCTGCTTCTCACTTTTCATTTGGTTTAGGCTTTTTCTTCAACGCATGGGCATCATCCGTTGCTGCTGGGGCATTCACGCAAGACGTAGATCACCGCATTATCCCTAACTGGGGTGCGGCTGCCCTATTATCTAAAAACCGCAACGTCGCAGAAACTCTGCACAACCCTAAAAAAATGGCCATTGCCTGTACCGTGATTGGTGCTTTGGTGGTTGCCTTCTTAAACACCACTGCATCAGCGGTTCCTGCCGCGCTACAAACTACGGCGATCAACGTGTTAGTACCGGCGGCAAACCTGCTGGTTAATACCGTGATGCCAGTTATTTTCTGGTTGGCTGCGATGGATGCAGGTCGTCGTTCTGGCTTTTGGGCAACCCTGTTTGGTGGATGTGCACAGTTGATCATGGGCAACGCCATCCCTGGTCTGGTTCTCGGTATTCTTATCGGTAAAGGCGTTGATGACAACGGCTGGAACCGTGTTACTCGCACAATGATGATCACTGTCGTGCTACTGTTTGTTCTGAGTGGCTTCTTCCGTGAATTCGACCTGAAAATGATCACCTCTTTCCATCTGGATAAACCTCTATGGCTTGAATACATCCATGGACTGCTGAGCGGGAAATAATCATGACAACTGAAATCAACAAACAAGACTTTTGGTACGCGGAATGGTCTTTCCCAATCTTTGTTGGGTTGCTATCAGCAGGGATCTTTGCCGGTACTCATATGTATGTCGTTTACGGGTTTGGGGCATTTAACGAAGTTGCCTTCGTGGCCATGTTAAAAGCAGGTTTAGATACAGGTGTTTACGGTGCAGTTGCTGCGTTTGGTGCTAGCTTCCTATTTGCTCGTATTATCGAAGGGTCATTAGTCGGTATCTTGGATATCGGTGGTGCCCTGCAAACCGGTATCGGCCTTGGTGTACCTGCGCTGTTCCTTGCAGCAGGTTGGGACATTTTAGTCACTAACTTTTGGATCTCACTGATAACAGGATTAATTCTTGGACTCATTATCGGTTTGATCATTGTATTCGCTCGTAAATTTACTATCGCGCAAGCCAACTCAACATTTGGTGCAGACATCATGATGGGTGCGGGTAATACATCAGGCCGTTTCTTAGGTCCATTGATTATCCTAGCCGCAATGGCCGCATCAATTCCTATTGGTATCGGTTCTTTGATTGGTGCACTGATCTTCTATGTATGGCAAAAACCGGTCGCTGGTGGCGCAATTTTAGGTGCGATGCTGTTTGGATATTTCTTCCCTCTCGCAGCCTAATGACAAGATAACAAAGAAGGTAATTATGTATTCTTTAATCATCAAACAGGGTAAGCGTATCGATGGCACACTCATTGATATTCTTATCAAAGATGGAAAAATCGAAGCAGCAGGCCCTGAGTTGGCCTGCAACCAACAAGCTGAAAAATGGATTGACCTAAAAGGGGAAACCTACGTCAGTGCGGGATGGATTGATTCACATGCTCACTGTTTTACCGAGTCACCTATCTACTTCGATGACCCAGACTTAGCAGGTGCTGCGGGTGGTGTCACCTCACTGGTTGATGCAGGTAGTGTCGGTGCTGACGATATCGACAAGTTTTATCAGCTCACACAAAAATCTCAAACCAATGTGTTTTCATTATTAAACATCTCACGTATTGGCATTATTGCCCAAAACGAACTGTCTGATATGAACAATATCAATGAAACCTGCTTTCAACAGGCGATTGAACGCCATCAAGGATTCATTGTTGGCATGAAAGCACGGATGAGTAAAAGTGTTGTCGGTGACAATGGAATTGAGCCGCTGATCAAAGCCAAACAGATGCAGAAAAAGCACCGACTACCATTAATGGTACATATTGGAAATAACCCACCGAATATTGACGAAATTGCCGATTTACTGACGCGTGGCGATATTATTACCCACTGTTTCAATGGGAAACCCAATCGTATTTTGGACGAGCAAGGAAACTTAAAACCGTCTATTGCTCGTGCCTTAGCGCGCGGTGTGATCCTTGATGTAGGACACGGTGGTGAAAGTTTTAGTTTCAAAGTGGCAGAACAAGCCATGCGCATTGGCACCTACCCTGACATCATTAGTTCTGATATCTACCATCGCAACCGTGTTAACGGTCCTGTTTACAGCCTTGCCTTTGTCATGACTAAGTTTCTGTGCATGGGCTTTAGTGCTGAAAAAATCTTGCGCTGTGTAACAGAAAAAGCGGCTGACTTGTTAGCTTTACCGGCAAAAGGTTATTTAAAACCGGGCTTTGATGCTGACATCACACTGTTTGATCTCAAAGAAGAACGCACTGAGCTGACCGATGCAGAAGGTGAACATCGTGTAGGGACACAACGTTTTGTACCTATCGCAGCAATTATTGGTGGCAAACATATTATTCATTCAGAAGGCGAATCTGAACATGCAATCGATTTATGAAAAGTATCAGCTAAAACACGTGATTAACGCCTCTGGCCGCATGACCATTCTTGGCGTATCAACCCCAACCCCCGAAGTGGTTGAACGTGTCACTTATGGCCTTAATCACTATTTTGAAATTAAAGATTTAGTGAATAAAACAGGCGATTACATCGCAAAATTACTGGATGTTGACAGTGCCGTTGTCGTCTCTTGCGCCTCCGCCGGTATTGCACAAGCTGTTGCTGCGGTGATTGTGCGTGATGACGATGACTTGCTGTTAAATTTACACTCATCATCTAAAGTGGTCCCACGCGAAATTGTGCTACCAAAAGGTCACAACGTTAACTTCGGAGCCCCCGTCGATACCATGGTGACACTTGGCGGCGGTAAGGTGATTGAGGCAGGTTTTGCTAATGAATGTTCCTCAGCTCAACTTTCAGCGAAGATCACCCCACAAACCGCAGCTATTTTGTATATCAAGTCTCACCATACGGTACAGAAAAGTATGCTAAGCGTGAATGAAGCTGCCGCTGTTGCACGCCAACACAATGTCCCATTGATTGTTGACGCTGCCGCAGAAGAAGATCTGACTAGCTACTATCAATCAGGTGCTGATTTAGTGATTTACAGTGGTGCCAAAGCGATTGAAGGACCTACCAGCGGCCTCGTTGTGGGTAAAAAAACCTATGTTGAATGGGTAAAACGCCAAAGCCAAGGCATTGGCCGAGCCATGAAAGTCGGGAAAGAAGGCATTTTAGGATTAACACTGGCGATTGAACAATACTTAACGGCAACCAAAGAAACAGGGGCTGAAATGGTGGAACGCATGAGTGGTTTTATTGAAGAACTCAATGCGATCCCTGCAATTTCAGCGCGTATTGTATGGGATGCCGCTGGCCGTGATATTGCCCGTGCTGAAATTAGCTTCGATGAAAAAATGATTGGTAAAACCACCTACCAAATCATGCATGAATTAAAACAAGGGGATACCGCGATCTACTTCCGTGAATACAAAGCCAATGAAGGCAAAGTGGAAGCCGATATTCGCAGTGTTAGCAATCAACAACTTGACGTTATTGCAGAGCGTATCCGTTTGTTAGTAAAAGGAATGTAAGATGAAATTGTCACCAAACTTTTATCAAAACCGTGTTTGCCTAAACGTACTTGCTGGCAGCCATCAAAATGCCAAAGATATCTATCAAGCGGCTGAAACTTATGTTGTTGTTGGGGTTTTATCAAAAAACTACCCTGATTTAGACAGTGCCATTGCGGACATGCGTATCTATGCACAAGAGACAGACAATGCCTTGTCTGTTGGCTTAGGGGCTGGTGATCCAAACCAATCAACTATGGTTTCATTAATTTCTAAAGAAATCCAACCGCAGCATGTTAACCAAGTATTTACTGGCGCACCGATTAGCCGTGCGTTACTTGGACAAGATGAAACGTTCGTCAATGCTTTAGTCTCCCCAAGTGGCACTGTTGGTATGGTGAAAATCTCAACGGGCCCACTGAGTTCTCAATCCCCAGAGGGTATTGTACCTGTTGAAACTGCCATTATGATGTTAAAAGATATGGGCGCAAGTTCAATCAAGTTCTTCAATATGAAAGGATTAACTTACATTGAGGAATATAAAGCCGTTGCACAAGCCTGTGCTAAATATGATTTTTCTTTAGAGCCAACAGGCGGCATTGATTTAGAGAATTTCCCACAAATCTTGCAAATTGCCCTCGATGCCGGCGTGAAAAAGATCATTCCACACATTTACAGTTCAATCATTGATAAAGAAAGCGGCAACACCCGCCCAGACGATGTGCGTAAGTTACTAGAAATGGTTAAACAAGCCGTTAAGTAACCTTAAAAAACCGTAAGAAGTCATTCCTTTTAATCCATTAAAAAATAACTGAGAATTTTTTCTAAATAATTCGAGTTGTGGCAAGGCGGCAAAACGAAGACATCCCTAGGAGCATACAAAAGTATGTGACTAGGGTGGCTGAGTGAAGCCAACACAGCCACAGCTTGAAGTATGACGAAAAAATTGGAGTTGGCCGATAAGCCGGGTTCTGTCGTGGACAACCATTCATCTAGGCCAGCACTTGCGCACTGGCTCCAGCAACCTACCCGGGTTCAATGCGGGCCGCACCATATGAACCCCTATTTGGTCTTGCTCCGGGTGGAGTTTACCGTGCCACGAACTGTTACCAGCCGCGCGGTGCGCTCTTACCGCACCCTTTCACCCTTACCTGATCCTGTAAACAGGCCATCGGCGGTTTGCTCTCTGTTGCACTAGTCGTAGGCTTGCGCCTCCCAGACGTTATCTGGCACCCTGCCCTGTGGAGCCCGGACTTTCCTCCCCTCTATCCGTCTCCCCCGAAGGGACTACGATAAAGCAGCGGTTGTCTGGCCAACTCCGAAGCGGATTATAGGCACTTTAGCGACCTATGTATAGGGGTTTATCTTGCTATTCCCCTGCGTTTGCTTGATCAAGCATCAATTTATAAAGGCGATTCTTCTTCAAACCATAAATTTCAGCCGTGATTGCTGCCGCTTTTTTAGGAGGCAACTCTTGCTGCAATAAATTTAATGTGCGGATCACATCAGGTGAAATGTCGTCTTCTTCTATATTCGCTTTATAGCCTTCAACAATCAGAACCATTTCCCCGCGATGGCGGTTTTCATCTTCTTTAATCCATGCTAGCAACTCACCAACAGGCTTGCCCTCTATCGATTCCCACGTTTTGGTAATTTCTCGAGCCAATACAACGTGACGTTCAGCTCCCCACACTTCAACCATGTCTGCTAAACTATCGAGTAAACGATGCGTTGATTCATAAAAAATTAATGTACGCGTTTCATGTTCAAGCGACTTAAGAACATCTTTACGGCCTTTACTTTTTGCGGGCAAAAAACCTTCATAGCAGAAGCGATCAGAAGGTAAACCTGCTGCACTAAGCGCCGTAATTGCAGCACAAGCGCCGGGTAACGGGACAACACGAATACCCGCTTCACGGCAACGAGTGACCAAATGATAGCCGGGATCATTAATTAAAGGTGTACCTGCATCGGAAACTAATGCGATACTATCGCCCTGTTGAAGTCTGTTAATTAATTGATCTGCCTTCTGCTGTTCATTATGATCATGCAAGGCGAACATACGTGTATTGATGGCAAAGTTTTGTAATAACATGCCTGAATGCCGCGTATCTTCGGCAGCGACAAGGTCAACATGTTTAAGAACATCCAGCGCACGTTGCGTGATATCGCCCATATTACCGATAGGGGTAGGCACAATATACAGCGTGGATGCCATAACCACTGCTTGATTAGGTTGATTCATTGTTTCATCCGAATAGCCGGTTTAAAATTAAGCAACTGAAAATACACCACTGGATACAGTATGCGTCCTTCAATTTTTTTGCATGTAAAAAAAGGGTTAGTCTGCACAGCAATGCTATCTACTTTAGTACTGTCAGGCTGCCAACTCACAGGGGATAATAAAGCACCAATCACCCCAACGACACCTGAACAAATTAGCTCTGAAGTGAGTCGTTATCAGTCTATCATTGATTCTGCACAGGGTAAGCCATCCATTGATGTCCTACGCGCTTATATTAGCCAAGAAACATTGCTAACCGAGCCAACAGCTCACCAAGCCAATATTGATGGCACATGGCAAATGTTAACACAAATGACCCCTGAGCAGGTTGATGGGATTGGTTCAGATGAAACAACATTAGCCGGTTGGGTCGATTTACTTGATATTTATCTTAATAATCGTGATGATGCTGCGGCGCTCAAAGCAGGTGTCGATGATTGGAAAGTTCGCTATGCGGGACACCCTGCGGCACAGACTCCCCCTAATCAGCTAATGCAATCTACACAGCCTCCTGTTGGGAAAACCCCTAGAATTGCCCTTTTTCTGCCAATGAGCGGTCAAGGTAAAGTATTTGGTGAAGCCATCATGCAAGGTTTCATGGATGCCCAAAAAGGCTTACCTCAAGCTCCTGCAACCAGAGCTGCATCTACTTCTACTGCTGAACCCGCCAATAATAACGATGTATTAGATCAGATTTATGCGGAAGTCGCTGCCGTAACAGGTAATAGCAGCACAACCAATGATAATGAGATCGTTGATTCTTCATTAAGCATTGCAGCAACACCAACTAATAATGAAAGCGTCAAAGTCTTTGATACTAATGGTAAACAGCTTGCTCAGTTGCTACAACAAGCACAGACTGAAGGCTTTAATTTAGTGGTAGGTCCATTGCTAAAACCTGAAGTTCAAGCCATTACGCAATCAGGCTCACCACTGAGTGTATTAGCATTAAATGAATTAGATGCTGATAAACTGCAACCTCGTCCAAACTTATGTTATTTTTCGTTATCCCCTGAAGACGAAGCCAAAAATGCAGCAAGTCATATGATGGCTGATGGCAAAAGGGCCCCACTAATTTTAGTGCCATCCAATGACTTTGGTCAGCGTATAGCGAAAGCTTTTACCCAAGAGTGGCAATCTAAAGGTGGCTCAACAGTATTGATGCAATCTTTTGGCTCTACCGCTTCATTAAAAGAATCCATAAACCGTGGAGCAGGTATTCGCATGACAGGTACGCCTGTTATCGTTAATAGCCAACCAAAAGCACAATCGATTGATGGTCAAGATTACCCTGCCATTTCTCAACCTGAACCTCAAATTGCTTCATCAGGTTCTATCGATGCAGTGTATATCGTCGCAACACGTGATGAGCTCACTTTGATCAAACCTATGATCGAAATGGCGATTAGTAGCCGTCAACGCCCTGATATTTATGCAAGCTCTCGTAGCAATCAAGCTGGAAATGGTGCTGATTATCGTTTTGAAATGGATGGCGTCAAATTCAGTGATATCCCTCTGCTAGCGGGAGCAAATAATAATTTGCGTAAACAAGCACAGCAGAAATTAGGGAATGATTATTCGTTGTTACGTCTCTATTCTTTGGGAATAGATGCTTGGTCACTCGCAAATAACTACGATCAACTGCAACATAACACTCAATTCCGCCTTCAAGGCGCTTCTGGTGCCTTAACCGTCGATAATAATTGTGTTGTGTATCGTGATCTTCCTTGGTTGCAATTCAGTCAAGGTCAAATCAAATTGGCAAAATAAGCTTGCCTAGCAATTAGGATGATTGCTAACTTTTCAGACAAGGACGTCATGAAACCACTTAAAAAAACATTACAATGGTTAACTGGTCGATACTATGAAAATCAAGTATTGGCCTTCCTGCAACAACAGGGGTTAACATTTGTTGAACGAAACACCAGAAATCGGCATGGTGAAATTGACCTTATTATGCGAGATAAGTCTGGTTGGGTATTTGTAGAAGTCCGTTTTCGTCAAAACAAGCAATATGGAGGCGCAGTAATGTCAGTTGATGCGCACAAACGCAAAAAACTGCTCGCAACTGCGAAATATTGGCTTGCTGAAAGACAAGAAAGCTTCGAAACTACCGCATGTCGTTTTGATATCTGTGCGATTACTGATAGTCAGTTTGAATGGATACAGAATGCCTTTAACGATAGTGAACATGTTGGTTAATTTCACAGGAAAATAAGCAAGTGCTGGATAGAATTAAAGTCTGTTTTACTGAAAGTATTCAAACTCAGATAGCGGCGGCAGAAGCACTGCCAGATGCTATATCACGTGCAGCAATGATGATGGTTCAATCACTGCTTAACGGTAACAAAATTTTGTGCTGCGGCAATGGAGCATCAGCGGCAACAGCACAACGCTTTGCGACGAGTATGATCCATCGGTTTGAAACTGAGCGCCCAAGCCTTCCTGCGCTTGCATTAAACACAGACAATGCCGTTTTAACCGCGATTTCTGGTAGCAAACAGCCAACAGAAATATACGCTAAACAGGTTAGAGCTCTCGGTCAGCATGGTGATGTTTTAATGGCGATCTCAACTCATGGTAATAGCAGTGACATTATCAAAGCCGTTGAAGCAGCAGTAACGCGTGATATGACAATTGTTGCACTGACAGGTTACGATGGCGGTGAACTTGCAGGTCTATTAGGACCTCAAGATGTTGAAATTCGCATCCCATCGCAACGCAGTGTCAGGATCCAAGAGGTCCACCTTCTTACAGTGAATTGTTTGTGTGATCTTATAGATAATACACTTTTCCCCCATCAGGATGATTAAGGAGCAAAAATGCGATTACTCCCAATAGTAGCCATACTCATGAGTATGACAATGCTACAAGGCTGTATCGGTGCTGCCGTAGTGGGTTCAGCTGCCGTTGCCACCAAAAGCGCCACAGATCCACGTACCGTTGGTCAACAGGTTGATGATGGCACACTAGAAGCTCGTGTTAGCGGTCAATTGAATAAAGATAAAGAGATTACAGGTAAAGCACGGATTATTGCGACTGCCTATAAAGGCAATGTTCTACTGACGGGGCAAAGCCCTGATCTATCATGGGCTGAGCGCGCTAAACAAATCGCAGCCAATGTTGAGGGAACCAGTGCCGTCTACAACGAAGTGCGTCAAGGTGAGCCCGTTGATTTAGGCACAGCATCAAAAGATACATGGATAACCACTAAGGTTAAATCTAAAATCCTGACCAGTGACGCTGTGAAATCATCGAGTGTCAAAGTCATTACTGAAAATGGTGAAGTTTTCCTGTTAGGTGTTCTAACCAAACAGGAAGGTGATGCAGCGGCAAAAATTGCCAGTGAAACAGATGGTGTTCGTCGAGTAACGACTGCATTCACTTATCTTAATTAATCATAAACAATAATATATTGTTATAAAATAAAAAGTCATGAGTAAAAATTCATGACTTTTTTATTGTATCGAACCCACGCCATTATTTTTCAGATAATTCCTACCACCAAGAAGGTACATTTGATTCAAGATCCACGCTTGCCTCTTTAATACATAAGAAGACGGTGATTTAACTTTAAACTTATGAGGATTTGGTAAAACAGCAGCTAATAAGGCAGCTTCTTCCATAGTTAGTTGATTTGCTGACTTTTTAAAAAATTGTTTTGATGCCTCTTCTACACCAAAAACACCGTCACCAAACTCCACAATATTCAAATAAACTGTCAATATCCGTGTTTTAGACCACAAAAGCTCCATAATAGGAGTCATGGCAGTTTCTAATCCTTTTCTTATCCAGCTTCGTCCATCCCATAACCATAAGTTTTTCACCGTCTGTTGAGAGATAGTAGACGCCCCTCTTATTGTGGTTTTTTTACTCATATTATGCTTATAAGCTTTCTCTATTGCTTCAAGATCAAAACCCCAATGATGAGGGAAATTTTGATCTTCTGCTGCGATTACAGCCAAATATAAGTAAGGAGAAATGTGAT
This sequence comes from Providencia sp. PROV236, assembly GCF_033676985.1. Taxonomy (NCBI): domain Bacteria; kingdom Pseudomonadati; phylum Pseudomonadota; class Gammaproteobacteria; order Enterobacterales; family Morganellaceae; genus Providencia; species Providencia sp. PROV236. The sequence goes on from NZ_CP096297.1 coordinate 3,662,850, forward strand.
TTTCATCAACCCACTCGGAACGAGAGACATAAGAAAAATTTAATGTTTTCCATGCGGACAACTGCCTTTCTACCATGACAGCCGAAAATGGCACTGGCAAGAATTTAAACGCAATAACGGTTAAAAACCAAAAAGCGATTAATGAAAGCAAAATTCGCTTTAACCAGTGCCATAATCGAGAAATAGGTTTCATCATAGAGTGAATTACGCCATTTCTAATACTTTCTCAACGAGTTTATTAATCCCTATTTCAGCCTCTGAGATTGATTGCGCCAGCATATAAGCAGGTGTTGTTACGACTTTGTTAGTATGATCTACTACAATATTATCCACGCTACAGGTAATATGCTTACCGCCCATTTTTTCAATCTGAGCAATCGTTTCCGGATCATTACCAATCGTTAATTCAACTGAAGTGTTTAGTAACTTAGGTAACATCACCGGAGCAATACACATCAGACCTAGTGGCTTTTTTTGCTGATGCATTTGCCGCACTAAACTTAATAGTTCTTTATTAATTTCACACTCACTTCCACGTGTAGCGAAATCACATAAATTCTTTGCTGCACCAAAACCACCAGGAATTATAAGGGCATCTAGCTTATCAGCCTCTGCGGAAGACAAAGGCGCTATTTTTCCACGTGAAATACGAGCAGCCTCTTCCATTTGATTACGATTATCTGTTTTTGCCTCACCGGTAACATGATTAATAACAGTAGCTTGACTTTCGTTAGGTGCAAAAAAATGGACTTCAGCATTATTTTTACTCAAAGAAAGCATAGTTAATACTGATTCATGGATCTCGCTTCCATCAAAAACACCACATCCACTTAAAATAACCGCAATTGATTTCATATCTTGCTCCATTTGTAGTAAATTATCTCTGTACCGCAAAAAGGGAATAAACATCAATCTTCATCACAGATTTTAATGAATCTTGTAACAAAATCGCTAATATTTGGTATCTTGGTGTTATTCTCTAAAGCAGTAAACAGATTCCAAAGATCTGCCCAGAAAGAAAACCATAGGTAGATCAACGTTTTCCCTGGTGTTGGCGCAGTATTCGCGCACCCCAACTTCGGTTGGGGTTATTTTTTTGTACGTCTATCAACGTAGTTTCTCAAAGTTTCTATATCTGACTTCCAATCCTGCTTCAACTCATCAACCCACTCTTGAACATTATCCCACCAAGCAGGCAATTCAGGAGATTGAATTTGTTGCGCAATTTTTTGTAAGTTTTTCAAACCAACTGAGCCAGCAGCACCTTTAATTTTATGCGCTTCTTCAACAATTCCTTTCTGATCTTTAGCCACCATGTTTGAGTCTAAAATTGCTAAATAACCTGGGATCATCTTCTCAAACACTTCAAGACCATCATAAATTAACTTAGGGCCGACTAACTCCATGTACTGCTCGAGCATCTCACAATCTAAAATAGTATCGTTTTTCTCCATAGAAACCTCTTGTAAGCTATCCTGAGAGGTTTCTTGCGCATGTTCACCCCAGAATTGCTCAATAACCTGTTTAAGCGCTGTAACCGATAGAGGCTTGCTTAAAACACCATCCATTCCTGCATCAAAGTACTCTTGTTTATCTTTCAGCACATTTGCGGTCAAAGCAATTAATGGCGGTAAATCATCTTTGCTATAACGTTGGTTCAACTCACGGGCAATATCCATACCAGTCATATCTGGCAGTTGAATATCCAGTAACACTAAATCATACTCACCCGGTGCAAATAATGATAACGCCTCTTTACCATTCATGGCGACATCCACAGTATTACCCAATTTTTCTAGCACAGAGCATGCCACAACCACATTCAGCTCAATGTCTTCAACTAACAAGATATGCAATGCAGGCAATGGATAATCATCATCATTTTCTTGTGAGTCGATGATTTCTTCTTCAACCACTGGCGCGACAATCGAAAGGGTAAACGTTGAACCTTCGCCAATCTCACTCTCGACTTGAATGTCTCCACCCATATTTTGTGCTAAGCGACGTGATACCGATAAACCGATTCCCGTTCCTGTTGCAGGTTTACCACCAGCACTATCAGTCACTTGATAATACATAGCAAAAATCTTATCCAGCTCATCTTTTGGGATACCAATACCACTGTCTTGAACACGGAAAAACAGTTTATTCTCTCCTTCCCGCCAAATACTTAATTTGACTTCACCTTGCTGAGTAAACTTGACGGCATTACCAATCAAATTCCATAAAATTTGTCGTAAACGTGTACCGTCTGTCAGCACTTTTTCAGGTAATCCAGCTGCCACATCCATAACAAATTTGAGCCCTTTCGGTTGTACCAAAAGGCCACTTAAGTTTTCGAGATCATTAACAAATTCAGGTAACGCAATAGGCTGATTATCCAATTGCACTTTACGACGTTCAATCTTATCCATTTCAATAACGTCATTAAAAATATTACCTAACGTGACTGCACTGACATGGATAGTTTTTAAATAATTCATTTGTTCAGTTGTCAGGTCAGTATCAAGCAAAATACGGCTTAACCCAACAATGCCATTAAGTGGCGTACGCAGCTCATGGCTGATGGTGGAAATAAAGGTGGTTTTATCCCTACTCGCGTTCTCTAACGCTTCTTGATAGCGCTTACGCTCTGTAATATCACGCCCAAAGCCCATAAGCCCATGTCGTTTACCTACACGATCATAAAAAGGCACTTTACGTAATTCAAAACAGGCTTTTCGCCCGTCAGGATAAACCAGCCACTGCTCATAAGTTAACGAAACATTGTGACGGAAGACTTTTTCGTCAGTCTCCATAACTTTGGAAGCAATTTCGACATCGTAAATATCCAATGGCGTTAAACCAACAAGGTGTTTTTCACTTTTACCAGTCAGTAGCTCCATCGCACGGTTACACCCCGAAAACTCATTATTTTCATTACGGTAATAAACCAGATCAGGAGATGCATCAAGAAATGAGCGCAACAGCACCGATTGCTGCTCCAACTCAACTTGGGTTTGCTCTCGATGCTTCATTTCCTGCTTCAGTTGTTCCAATAATTCGAGGTGAGCGCTCTCAGCTTTTTCACGTTCAATAATTTCTTGATTTAATTGCTCAATATTTCCTTGTAATTGGGTATTCAGTTCTGCATCACGTTTCCGCATCACCTCTAATTTATCCACCATGCGGGAGAGGCGTTGCCGAGACTCTTCAAGTTGCTCGACAACTACGGATAAAAAATAAACGGCTAATGGTGTAATAATTAAACCAAAGAAAATAGAGCCTACCAAATCAAGGCTATCAACTTGACCTCGCAATACAATTGTGACGGCCATTTGCATTATCATTGCCAGCACAACTAATGCAGATGCCAGCAAAAGAGAAAACCTGACTAAGCCAAGCTTCATCATGAGATCGACATAATACTGCGCAAGACCACGAAGCACTTTCATAACCACCCCTCAATATGTTCCTTGCTGAATCATATATCAATTAACGCAAACTCGAATAACTGTTGATAAAAAATGTCGATCTTGCGCATCAATCAAGGTGGACTTTTGCTATCCATACCCACTTTAACCATGTTCGATTCATATAACTGATATTAAGAACGTCTATATTCCAAAATAAAATAAGGCGTTACCTAACATGACTTAACCCATATAGACTATCATAACACGGTGATATCTTTTAACTTTCAATGGCATAAGTATTTTTCATATCCATCACCTGTATTATTAATTTTATAAAACAGCAAAAAACAAAATAAAAAACCAATTAAAATTAAAAACACAACATATAAACTTAATTAATAAGTAAAAATCAATAGAGATGCATTAAAAAACCTAAGTTATATAGTGATGTGTATCACAGTATTTCGGAAAACAAGACCTTTATCACAAAAGCATTTTTAGTGACTTTTTCTTTCATAATCAAACAAATGACATTATTTTATATCGCAAATAATGTTTATTACGCATGATTTGACCTAGAAAAAGAATCTCGCTAATTTAAAACCTTACCGTGTACTGCCCTCTCTTATGATGACGTATACATAATCATTATCCCCACTACTGTTTATTTTTATTAAAAATGAAAAACAGCGGCTTATTGACGCTGTTGTTTGGTGTGCGCAGAAGATAGACCACGGTTAATAGTCAACAAATAAATAAATGGATAAGCAATGTTGTAGTCAAGAAGCGATGACGATGGGAGAAGATTCACATGCTGTATAATCGAAAACTAGAAAAAGACAATTGCGGTTTCGGCCTAATCGCTCATATAGAAGGCGAACCTAGTCATAAAATTGTCAGAACGGCGATCCACGCTCTGGCTAGAATGCAGCATCGAGGAGCAATCCTTGCTGATGGAAAAACCGGTGATGGATGTGGATTACTATTACAAAAACCCGATCGTTTCTTTCACTTAGTTGCTGAAGAACATGGCTGGCGTTTAGCGCGCAACTACGCCGTAGGTATGATCTTCCTCAGCCAAGATGAAACCATTGCGGCTGACTGCCGCCGTATTATTGAAGAAGAAATTTTAGATGAAACCCTTGCTATCGTAGGCTGGCGTGAGGTTCCTATTAATCGAGATATCCTTGGGAGTATCGCCCTATCTAGCCTTCCAAAGATAGAACAATTATTTATTAACGCGCCCGCAGGCTGGCGCCCTCGTGATCTTGAAAGACGCTTATTTGTGGCTCGTCGTCGCATAGAAAAACGGATCACCGATAGCGATTTTTATATTTGCAGCCTCTCAAACCTTGTAACGGTTTACAAAGGGCTGTGTATGGCGACGGACTTACCTCGCTTTTTCCCTGATTTAGCTGATCTACGCATGGAGTCAGCGATTTGCCTATTCCATCAGCGTTTTTCAACCAATACCGTACCACGCTGGCCTCTTGCACAACCATTTCGTTACTTAGCACATAATGGCGAAATCAATACCATCACAGGTAACCGCCAATGGGCACGGGCGCGTTCATACAAATTTCGCACGCCACTGATCCCTGATTTACAAACAGCTGCGCCTTTTGTTAACGAAACTGGTTCGGACTCCAGCTCTCTCGATAACATGCTAGAGCTACTACTCAACGGCGGAATGGATCTGATCCGTGCTATTCGCTTATTAGTTCCACCCGCTTGGCAAAATAACCCTGATATGGATGATGATCTCAAAGCTTTCTTTGATTTTAATTCAATGCATATGGAGCCTTGGGATGGCCCTGCGGGTCTTGTTATGTCCGATGGGCGCTATGCTGCTTGTAACCTCGACCGAAATGGCTTACGTCCAGCACGCTATGTGATCACCAAAGATAGACTCATCACTTGTGCTTCTGAAGTCGGGATTTGGGATTACCAACCGGATGAGGTGGTTGAAAAAGGCCGAGTTGGCCCCGGTGAACTCATGCTGATCGATACCCAAGAAGGACGGATCCTTCATAGTGCAGACACAGATAATGATCTAAAAAGCCGCCATCCATATAAGTTATGGCTAGAAAAAAACGTTATCCGTTTAACGCCATATGAATCAATGAAACAAGAGCAAAATGCGGTAGGGCAACGTTCGATGGATAACCAAACACTGGCTACTTATCAAAAACAATTTGCCTATACCAGCGAGGAACTTGAGCAAGTCATTCGGGTGCTTGGTGAAAATGGTCAAGAAGCAACTGGTTCGATGGGTGATGATACACCTTTCGCGGTACTCTCGCAGCGCCCCCGTGTACTCTATGACTACTTTAGGCAGCTATTCGCTCAGGTAACCAATCCCCCGATAGATCCACTAAGGGAAGCACATGTCATGTCACTTGCCACTTGTATTGGTCGTGAAATGAATGTGTTCTGTGAAGCTGAAGGTCAAGCTCATCGGCTCAGTTTTAAATCTCCCATTTTACTCTATTCTGATTTTCAACAATTACATCAACAAGATAGCCGTTATTACAAAATAGAAACGGTTGAAATCACTTATCAGCCTTCGGCTTACTCTTTAAAACAAGCGATTGAACAACTCTGTCAAGAGGCGCAACAAAAAGTACGAGACGGCGCAGTCATGTTAGTCCTTTCTGATCGCCAAATTTCGCCTGAACGCCTACCAATCCCAGCAGCTATGGCTGTGGGAGCCATACAGCATTGTTTAGTCGAAAATAATTTGCGCTGTGATGCTAACCTAATCGTTGAAACCGCCAGCGCGAGAGATCCGCACCATTTCGCCGTACTGCTCGGTTTTGGTGCAACTGCCATTTATCCTTACTTAGCCTATGAATCCTTAGCTGCCATGTCCGAAAGCCAATTATTTGATAAGCCACTCAATAAAGTGCTATTAAATTATCGCAATGGCATCAACAAGGGACTATATAAAATCATGTCGAAAATGGGCATTTCGACAATTGCTTCATACCGTTGTGCTAAGTTATTTGAGGCTGTTGGGCTACATGAAGAAGTCACCCAATTGTGTTTTGATGGCGTTGTTAGCCGAATTAGTGGGGCTAGCTTTAGTGACTTTGAATTAGATTTATTTAATTTATCACGTAAAGCATGGTTACCACGGCTACCTATAGAACAAGGTGGCTTACTCAAATATATGCATAATGGCGAGTACCACGCTTATAACCCTGATGTCGTGAAAACGCTGCAACAAGCTGTGCATAGCGGCGATTACGCTGATTATCTAAAATATGCACAATTGGTAAATAACCGCCCTGCGGCGACATTTCGTGATCTACTGAACTTAAAAACCAACACTAAGGCGATTTCTTTGGATGATGTTGAACCCGAAGAAGCCTTGTTCTCACGTTTCGATACTGCCGCGATGTCGATTGGTGCACTAAGCCCAGAGGCGCATGAAGCATTAGCCATCGCAATGAATACGCTGGGCGGCTTTTCCAATTCAGGTGAAGGTGGTGAAGATCCTGCTCGTTATGGCACACAAAAACGTTCACGCATCAAACAGGTGGCTTCAGGTCGCTTTGGTGTGACCCCTGCCTATTTAGTGAATGCAGACGTTATCCAAATTAAAGTGGCACAAGGTGCAAAACCGGGTGAAGGCGGTCAATTACCCGGTGATAAAGTCACCCCTTATATCGCACGTTTACGTTACTCAGTGCCGGGGGTAACATTAATATCACCGCCACCACATCATGATATTTATTCAATCGAAGACTTAGCACAACTGATTTTTGACCTTAAACAAGTCAATCCTAATGCATTGATTTCCGTAAAACTGGTATCTGAGCCAGGTGTCGGCACTATTGCAACAGGAGTTGCAAAAGCCTATGCAGACTTAATCACTGTTGCAGGTTACGATGGCGGAACCGGTGCTAGCCCTATATCATCCGTTAAATATGCAGGATGCCCGTGGGAACTCGGCCTTGTTGAAACTCAGCAGGCATTAGTCGCTAATGGCTTACGTCATAAAATCCGTTTACAAACCGACGGGGGCTTAAAAACAGGGTTAGATATCATCAAAGCGGCTATTTTAGGTGCTGAAAGTTTTGGTTTCGGGACTGGCCCAATGGTTGCCCTTGGTTGCAAATATTTACGGATCTGCCATCTCAATAACTGCGCTACAGGTGTTGCAACTCAAGATGATACATTGCGCCAACACCACTATCATGGCTTGCCTGAACGTGTGATCAACTACTTCCGCTTTATTGCCAGAGAAACACGCGAACTTATGGCTAAATTGGGTGTTACCAAACTCACTGATTTAATCGGTCGTACTGATTTGCTTGAAATTATTGAAGGCACAACGGCAAAACAAAGCAAAATTAACCTACAGAGCCTATTAGAAACTAGTGAACCTCATGCCGGCGCTGCCGTTTTTTGTACCGAAAACAACCCTCCTTTTGATGAGGGGCGACTTAATCAACGCATTATGCATGATGCCAAACCTTATTTGGATAAAAAACAATCAAAAACCTTTTTCTATGACATTATGAATACCGACCGCTCAATCGGTGCTGCCTTATCAGGTGAAATCGCTCGCCGCTTTGGTGATCAAGGTTTTGCAGCATCGCCATTACAATTTTGTTTTACAGGTACCGCAGGGCAAAGTTTCGGTGTATGGAATGCAGGTGGTGTTGAACTGATTTTAACCGGTGATGCTAATGACTATGTAGGCAAAGGCATGACAGGGGGAATAATCGCGATCCGCCCACCGGTTGGTTCTTCATTTGCAACCCATAAAACCACCATTGCAGGTAACACCTGTTTATATGGTGCCACAGGCGGTAAACTGTATGCCGCTGGACTGGCAGGCGAGCGTTTTGCCGTTCGTAATTCAGGTGCAACCGCGGTCATTGAAGGCATTGGCGATAATGGCTGTGAATATATGACAGGCGGTATCGTGTGTGTACTCGGAAACACGGGGATCAACTTTGGTGCAGGGATGACTGGCGGTTTTGCTTATGTACTTGATGAGGAAGAAAATTTTTCGCGTAGAGTCAATAATGAAATGGTTGAGTTATTATCAGTGAATGATTTACCCATCCATGCAGAACACCTACGCGGGCTAATTACCGAACACGTTCGCTTAACTCACTCAGCTCGTGGTGAAACCATTTTAGCGGACTGGGAAAATTGGGTAAGCCGTTTTGCATTAGTCAAACCAAAATCAAGTGACGTCAATGCACTACTTGGACACCGTAGTCGTTCAGCCGCCGAATTACGCGTTCAAGCACAGTAAGGAGAGAAAAATGAGCCAAAATGTTTATCAATTTATCGACTTACAGCGCGTTGATCCGCCAAAAAAGACGTTGAACGTACGCAAAATTGAATTTGTTGAAATTTATGAACCGTTCAGTGCCATTCAAGCACAAACACAGGCCGATCGCTGCCTTTCCTGTGGCAATCCTTACTGTGAATGGAAATGTCCTGTTCATAACTACATTCCTAATTGGCTCAAATTAGCGAATGAGGGACGTATTATCGAAGCTGCGGAGCTTTCTCATCAGACAAACAGTTTACCTGAAGTCTGTGGGCGAGTGTGTCCCCAAGATCGTCTCTGCGAAGGTGCTTGTACGTTAAATGACGACTTTGGTGCTGTTACCATCGGTAATATCGAACGTTATATAAACGATACCGCATTTGCTATGGGCTGGCGCCCAGACCTATCCCATGTTGTCCCAGTAAACAAACGTGTAGCAATCATTGGAGCAGGACCCGCAGGACTCGCTTGTGCAGATGTATTAGCGCGCAATGGTGTGCAAGCCACGGTCTATGATCGCCACCCAGAAATCGGTGGATTACTCACTTTTGGTATTCCAGCGTTCAAACTCGAAAAGGAAATTATGATCCGCAGAAGAGAAATTTTTACTTCAATGGGGATCGAATTCAAACTCAACACTGAAGTTGGAAAAGATATCTCTTTAAATAGCCTAATCGATGAATATGATGCGGTATTTATTGGCACAGGCACTTATCAATCGACTAAAGGACAATTAGCTAACGAAGATGCTAAAGGTGTTCATGATGCCTTACCTTATCTTATTGCCAATACACGTCAATTGATGGAATTCGACAATCAACCTGATGCGCCTTATATCGACCTTAAAAATAAACGAGTTATCGTACTTGGAGGGGGTGACACAGCGATGGATTGCGTAAGAACAGCTATTCGCCAAGGCGCTAAAAAAGTCAGCTGTGCCTATCGTCGTGACGAAGCAAGCATGCCTGGCTCACCAAGAGAAGTGAAAAATGCCCGTGAAGAAGGTGCTGAATTTCTATTTAACTTACAGCCAATCAGTATTGAAGTTGACCAACAAGGGAATGTCTGTGGCGTAAAGGTCATCAAAACACAGATGGTTACCACCAACGGAGGACGAGCCCAAGCAGAAGCTATTGAAGGCTCAGAATATTTACTCCCTGCTGATGCCGTCATCACTGCATTTGGCTTCCGCCCACACGCGATGCCATGGCTCGCTGATCATGGCGTTCAGTTAGATAATCAAGGGCGTATCATTGCCAATAGTGATGAATTGATGTCTTATCAAACATCAAATCCGAAAATATTTGCTGGTGGTGATATCGTTCGAGGCTCTGATTTAGTGGTGACTGCGATTGCAGAAGGCCGTAAAGCCGCTGATGGTATATTGTGTTTTATGGGTGTTTAACGTAAAAAGGCAGAGGGGTATCCTCTGCCTAACATTTTTGAGACCCAATACTACTTGATAACTCGAAGAGACGGCCGACCTTTCGGGGGTGGCGTTGGTTCATCATCAGATGATGAATGTTCATCGCTCTCGGGTTCAGACTCATGAACTAACGTGATGCCTTCTGCCGGATTGCTCTCAACCACTTCAAGCTCCGCAGATTGTTGCTCTTCATAAGCGGTTTCAGGTTCAAACATCATACCCGCACCGTTTTCGCGTGAATAAATTGCAATAATCGCGGCCATCGGAACATATACCTGACGAGGTACGCCGCCAAACCGCGCATTGAAGCGGACTTCGTCATTGGTGATCTCAAAGTTGCCTACAGCACGTGGGGCGACGTTCAAAACAATTTGTCCATCACGCGCAAATTCCATTGGAACGAGGGTATTTGGAACTGTGACATCAACCACCAAATGCGGTGTCATATCATTATCGAGCAGCCATTCATAATGTGCTCGTAATAGATAAGGGCGTCGAGGTGTCATAGGCGCCATTTCCATCATGCCACTTAGCCTCGTGCCGAAAGACGCATTTCGCGTTCTAATTCAGTTAATGAAGCTAAGAATGCATCACGTTCGAAAACGCGCTGCATATACATTTGCAGATGTTTGCTGCTAGATGGTTTTAGCTCAATACCAAGTACTGGCAAACGCCATAATAGTGGCGCTAAATAACAATCAACTAAGCTGAATTCATCACTCATAAAGAAAGGCATTTCAGCAAAAACAGGAGAAACAGCGATGAGTTCTTCAGCCAATTGGCGACGTGCATTATCCGCTTCTTGTGCAGTACCCTTCTCAATTTTGCTCATCAAAGAGTACCAATCTTTTTCTATACGATGCATCAGTTGGCGACTTGTACCGCGCGCAACCGGATAGACAGGCATCAATGGAGGATGAGGGAAACGCTCATCAAGATATTCCATGATAATATGTGGGTCATATAGGGTCAGATCACGATCAACAAGAGTAGGCACACTCTGGTATGGGTTTAGATCAATCAGGTCTTGAGGCAGATGACCTTGTTCGACATGCTCAATCTCAACGCTAACCCCTTTTTCAGCCAAAACAATACGGACTTGATGACTAAAAATGTCGGTTGGGCCTGAAAATAATGTCATTACCGAACGTTTATTAGGAGCGACAGCCATTAAAACCTCCAAGTTGCATAAAAATGAGCTAAACTGTAACTGATTTGCAATCATTACCTGTTTGCCCATTAAAATCCCCTGTGCCAAAACCTTCATTTATCCTTAATGAAAGCCAGCACAACCCTCTCGCATTAATACAGCGAGAAATTAGAAAATAAAAAGCAGTCGCATATTCTAGCAGATTTTGTACAACTTAGGGTGACACAGATGAAAAAATCATAACTAAATATTACTTAATTTATATCGATAACCACATTTTAGACTATTACACTAAAAATATAAAATCATTCAGTCTAAAAACCCTAAACAAGGCTCCAAGGTTGTCATGGATTATCTAGACAGTATAGATAAAAATAACCTTCTCTTAATTATATTCCCTTTTTATTTAATTTTTTAACACTGCACAAGTAAAATTGCCGTTGCATAACCTAGCGGTTAATTTGTTCCTCCATTGAATTATGCACGATCGTGTTTTCAGTCATGTGACACTATCAGAAATACTCTCGAAGAATTTTAATTCTGGATCAAAGTATCACTTACGCAAAGCATTACTAACGCATTTATGTGCCAAAAATATTATCTAGAAACCAATCATTCTTTCAAGATGAAGAGGTGAGACGCATAGATAGAGTGTATTACTTACTGAGCTTAATAATCATAAATTACAGCCAATAAAAAACCCGCCATAAAGACGGGTTTTTTCATCAATTTTATGCCCAAAAGGCAATAAATTAACGTTTGGAGAACTGTGGACGACGACGTGCTTTACGCAGACCCACTTTCTTACGTTCAACAGAACGCGCATCACGGGTAACAAAACCAGCTTTACGCAGATCAGAACGAAGAGTCTCATCATAAGCCATCAGTGCACGAGTGATACCGTGACGGATTGCGCCAGCTTGACCTGAAATACCACCACCTTTAACAGTGATGTACAGATCCAGTTTTTCCAACATTTCAACCAACTCTAGCGGCTGACGAACTACCATGCGCGCAGTTTCGCGACCAAAGTATTGTTCCAGTGTACGCTGATTGATTGTGATGTTACCGCTACCCGGCTTAATAAAGACACGAGCAGATGAGCTTTTGCGGCGACCAGTGCCGTAGTATTGATTTTCAGCCATTGCTTATAATCCCGATTAAATGTCAAGAACTTGCGGCTGTTGAGCCGCGTGGTTGTGCTCATTACCTGCGTAAACTTTCAGTTTACGGTACATTGCACGACCCAGAGGTCCTTTTGGCAACATGCCTTTAACCGCGATTTCAAGCACACGCTCAGGATTGCGAGCAATCATTTCTTCGAAAGTTGCTTGCTTGATCCCACCTACATGGCCAGTGTGGCGATAGTAGATTTTGTCTTCGCGTTTTTTGCCGGTAACAGCAATTTTTTCTGCATTCAGAACGATGATGTAATCACCAGTATCCACATGCGGAGTATATTCCGCTTTATGCTTACCGCGCAGACGGCTAGCAATTTCAGTTGCAAGACGGCCTAAAGTTTTGCCATCTGCATCAACAACATACCAGTCGCGTTTTACGGTTTCTGGTTTAGCTGTAAAAGTTTTCATTAAAACTTACCCAATATTAAAGTTACACGTTGGTGAACACTCATGTTCATAAACTTTGTGAGGTTCACACGACTCTTGTCCAGCAAACCCACCCCTTCGAGCAGCCTAGCCGGCATTATGCGAAATTTCTTGGGAAATAAAAAATATCGCTGTAACGTGGGGTCGCAAGATTATAGAGAAGTCAGCAACAAAAATCGACCCCCAAACACATTTTTTTCATTACATTAAGAAGATTCGCTGCCTTTTTGTACAAATACCGATCATCTCTATATTCTATATACTCTAAAATACTCTAAATAATTCGAGTTGCAGGTAGGCGACAAGTGAAGATAGTCGGGGAACATAGATAAACTATGTGTCTCGGCTAGCTGAATGTAGTCAACACCGCTGCAACTTGAAGTATGACGAGTATATCATTTAAGATAAATGCGGTATTGTTAAATATTCTTCACTTTGCATCTCTTGCAAACGTGATAAGCAACGCTGGTATTCGAACGTAAGCAAACTACCTTGATAAATCTGTTTCATAGGCACTTGCGCATTAATAATCAGCTTTACTTTACGCTCATAAAACTCATCAACGAGGGCGAGAAAGCGTCGAGCCGAGTTTTCTTCTTTAACGCCTAGAGCGGGGACGTCATACAACAAAACGGTATGATAGCAATTCGACAGATAGATATAGTCATTTTGACTACGAGGTTCTTCACAAAGCGCTTTAAAGCTAATCGCTAACACGCCTTCTGCGGAGCTTATCGCCTGCATTTTACGGTGGTTTACATCCAAAACAGGATTTTGTTGCCCCTGCTTACCCGCTAATTTAATAAAGGTTTCATTTAAATGCTGACGACTTTCATCATTAATTGGATAAAGATAAAGATGCGCTTGGGTCAATGTACGTAAACGGTAGTCAACGCCTGCATCAACATTCATGACTTCACAATATTTTTTAATTTGCTCAATCGCAGGTAAAAAACGGGCACGTTGCAAGCCATTTCTGTAAAGATCATCAGGGATAATATTTGATGTGGCGACTAATGCGATACCACGCGCAAATAACCCTTCAAGTAAGGTGCCTAATATCATGGCATCCGTAATGTCAGAAACAAAAAATTCATCAAAACACAAAATATCGGTTTGCTTTTTAAATTCATCGGCAATGATATCTAATGGGTTTTCTTGCCCTTGCAAAGCCATCAAGTCTTCTTGGACTTTTTTCATAAATCGATGAAAGTGCAAACGCAGTTTGCGGTCACCCGGTAAGCTTTCATAGAACATATCCATCAGCCACGTTTTACCACGCCCTACGCCACCCCACATATATAGCCCTTTCACAGGCTCTTGTGTATTGACATGTTTTTTACCTAGCAAACGACCTAAACGCTCCTTTAAACCCGAAGGCTTCTCATTTTGTTCATTTGAAGAGGATGTTGCGACCAACTGTAGATAAATTTCATTTAAACGTTCAACAGCACGCTTCTGTACGTCATCAGGCTGATAGTTACCTTCAGCAAGGGCTTGTTGATAGCGCATAATGGGGGTCATCGGCGACATTAACTGAATAATCCTTAAAAAATTTTCGGTTTTTTTACCGTTATATGGTATACACTGGCTCCATTATAACCAGATTCATTTATTATTTAACGTTTAGTTAACGAGTACTGTACTCGATATCATTTGAGATGCAGGTAGGCGGCTAGCCAAAAGAGACCGCGAGCATAGATAAACTCTGTGAATCAGCTAGCTGAGGGGCGCTACCATCCCCTAACGGAAAGCCCTACATCTTGAAGAATGACGAATATAAAAGAGTAAGAAATTTTGCCTTAGTATTCCACTCGTTAACAGGTATAATAATAAATAGCCAAGCTTAATTTCTGCGAACAGTGAAGTAAACGAAGGAGTCAGCATGACCTGGGAGTATGCACTAATTGGACTAGTTATTGGTTTCATTATCGGCGCATTAGTCGTTCGTTATGGAAACCCAAAACTTCGCCAACAAAAGACAGCACAAGCTGAATTAGACAAAAAAAGCACGGAACTAGAAGAGTATCGTAAAGAGCTCGTTGGCCACTTTGCTCGCAGTGCTGAGCTACTTGATAATATGGCCCGTGACTACCGTCAGCTATATCAACATATGGCACAAAGCTCTTCTGAACTGATGCCAGATATGCCAGCGCAAGATAATCCGTTTAATTATCGCCTAACAGAGTCAGAGGCTGATAATGATCAAGCGCCAGTCAAAATGCCACCAAGAGATTACTCTGATGGTGCATCAGGCCTATTTCGTCCTATCGACGAAAAAGAGAAGTAATCTATTCTATTCACCAGTAGCTCCACTTACTGGTGAATAGCTCAGTAATTCAATACCAAATATCGTTTTCCATATACATAAAAACAACATATTTAATGCTATAAAATCATCGATTAAATATAGTCAACGCGATATGATTTCATTTGAAATATTTCTTTTTATTTCAAAAATGTATAGAAATTAAAACCCCATCAACATGTCATGTAAATAGATGTAAAAGAATGGATATTCACTATCCGTTATCTGAACTTTTGCGCATAATCCATGGTCATAGTTATCAGCAAATATCGTGATTAGTGTAGCTCAGCTACAACCTGATAAGTTTTATTCTTGAGAGAATCTACGGAATGATGAAAAGAAAAAATTTCTTTCTCACTGCTGCGGCAATGAGTCTAGGGTTATCCCTTTCAGTATTACCTTCTGTAAGCAGTGCGGCTTTACCAGCAACATTACCTGCGACCGCACAAAGCCAGAATATGCCTAGCTTGGCACCTATGTTGGAAAAAGTTCTGCCTGCTGTTGTTAATATCCATGTGTCAGGTACTCGAGTACAAAACCAACAGATCCCTGAAGAGCTGAAATTCTTTTTTGGCCCAAATGTTCCTTCACAACAACAAAGTGTTAGACCATTTGAAGGTTTAGGTTCTGGTGTCATCATTGATGCAGCACAAGGCTATATCCTAACCAATAACCATGTTATTGATGGCGCGGATAAAATCCAAATTCAGTTAAATGATGGACGTGAAATTGACGTTAAACTGATTGGTAAAGACGCACAAACTGACATTGCCCTACTAAAAATCAGCAATGCAAAAGATATCAAAAATCTAACCGCGGTTAGCATGGCTGATTCTGATAAATTACGTGTTGGTGATTTCGCTGTTGCGGTTGGTAACCCATTTGGTTTAGGCCAAACTGCAACTTCTGGGATTATTTCAGCGCTAGGTCGTAGTGGTCTAAACCTTGAAGGGTTAGAGAACTTTATCCAGACAGATGCTTCAATTAACCGTGGTAACTCAGGTGGTGCGCTGGTTAACCTCAATGGTGAATTGATCGGTATTAATACTGCAATATTAGCGCCGGGTGGCGGTAATATCGGTATCGGTTTCGCTATCCCAAGTAATATGGCGAAAAACCTCAGTGAGCAGCTTATCAAGCATGGCGAAGTGAAACGCGGCATTTTAGGTATCAAAGGTACTGAAATGAATTCCGATATCGCTAAAGCATTCAATATCGATGCGCAACGTGGCGCATTCGTTAGTGAAGTATTGCCTAAGTCTTCTGCTGCTAAAGCCGGTATCAAATCAGGTGACGTATTAGTATCTGTTGATGGTAAACGCATCAATAGTTTCGCTGAATTAAGAGCCAAAATTGGTACGAGCCAAATTGGTAAAGAAATCACCATTGGTCTGATCCGCTCAGGTAAACCATTGGATGTTAAAGTCGTTTTAGAAAATGACGAAGGCGAAGCAACAAAAGCAGAAAAATTGAGTGAGTCGCTACTTGGTGCAACATTATCTAATGCGACCATCAACAACACTAAAGGTGTGCAAATTGACAGCGTAGCGCCTAAATCCCCTGCTGCCGCAGTCGGTTTAGTTAAAGGTGACTTGATCTTTGGTGTGAACGATGTTCGTGTTGAAAATATTGAACAGTTCCGCAAAGTGATTGAAGGTAAACCACCTGTTCTGGCAATGAAAGTACTACGTGGTGGTGAAACACTGTACTTGCTGATGAAAAACTAATTTTGCCTTATATACTCTAAATAATTCGAGATGCAGGTAGGCGACAAGTGAAGATAGGCGGGGAGCCTAGATAAACTCTATGACTCGACTCGCTGAGTGTAGTCAACAACCCTGCAACTTGAAGTATAACGAGTATAAACGCTAAATTGTTCGAGTCGCAGCTAGGCGACAAATAAGCGACGTCAATAACGCTGCGACTCGAAGTATGATGCGTATAAAGGAGTACAACAGGTACAGTACCCACTGCTGTACCTGTTTTTTTATGCTATGCTCAAGTTCCCTTTATTAACAAGCTGAAATTCGATATCTATGGTCAAAAAGCTTCTCTGGGCAGCCATGTTAGGCCTATTAACCGCCTTAATTATTATTGTTGCGGTTCCCTCTTTACGTCCCCAAGGGCTAGCAGACTTGCTTTACGGTAAAATAGATAGTGAACCCGTCAGTTACAACAAAGCGGTTCGCAAAGCAGCGCCTGCTGTTGTATATGTCTACAGCAGCTCTAAAGGGAGTTTCTCGCAGTCTGGCCGCGAGCTGAAATCCCTCGGTTCAGGTGTGATCATGAGCTCAAATGGCTATATTATCACCAACAAACATGTTGTTGATAATCCAGACCAAATCCTCGTTGCACTTCAAGATGGCTCTATCTTTGATGCCTTGCTAGTTGGCTCAGATGCGTTAACTGATCTAGCCGTGCTAAAAATCGAAGCTGAAAATCTTCCTGTGATCCCAATTAATAAGTTACGCATTACCCACGTCGGCGATGTCGTACTGGCGATTGGTAACCCATACAACATAGGTCAAACCGTCACACAAGGGATCATTAGTGCGACAGGAAGAGTCGGCTTAAGCTCTACTCGCCGACAAAATTTTCTACAAACTGATGCATCAATTAATTCAGGCAACTCAGGTGGGGCATTGATTAACAGCGAAGGTGAACTTGTAGGAATTAATACGCTTTCATTTAGTGCAGGCCAAGGCTTCAGTTCTGAAGGTCTCAGTTTTGCTATACCGACTGCTCTTGCCACCAAGATCATGGAAAAATTGATCCGTGATGGCCGAGTGATCCGTGGTTACATTGGGATCACCGCACGTGAACTACCGCAAATTAGAACCAATAATAACAATATCGATCAGATCCAAGGTTTGCGTGTTTTCCAAGTTGCTGCTAATGGGCCAGCCGCTAAAGCAGGCATTTATCAAGGTGATATTATTTTATCTGTCGATGGTAAACCCGCAGTTTCCGCCGCCGAAACAATGGACTTAGTCGCTGAAATTCGCCCCGGTAGCAGAGCTTCTGTCAAAATCTTACGTAATGGTGAAGTCAAAGATATTAATGTCATCATTGAAGAGCTTCCTGAAGAGCCTGCGGGATAACCTGCGCTCCAAGATCAAAAAAGTTGTTCACTATGGAACAACTTTTTTGTTTTTAACTCAGAAAATCAAATTGCTTAATCTTCCGATTTCACTCGCTGGATATTCGCCCCTAAACCACGAAGCTTATCTTCAATGTGCTCGTAGCCACGGTCGATATGATAGATACGGTCGACTGTCGTGGTACCTTCAGCAATACACCCAGCAATCACCAAACTAGCAGAAGCACGCAAGTCTGTTGCCATCACTTGTGCACCGGTCAGTTTCTCAACGCCATGGCACAATACGGTATTACTTTCAATTTCAGCGTGCGCCCCCATACGGATAAGCTCTGGAATATGCATAAAACGGTTTTCAAAAATCGTTTCAGTGATCATCCCAGCACCTTCAGCAACAAGGTTCAATAAGCTGAATTGAGCTTGCATATCCGTTGGAAAACCTGGATGTGGTGCCGTACGTAAAGTAACTGCTTTAGGGCGCTTACCTTCCATATCCAAGCTGATCCAGTCTTCTCCGACTTCAATTTTTGCACCTGCTTCACGCAATTTTGCTAACACAGCATCTAGGGTATCAGGACATGCATTGCGGCAAACTACTTTTCCTTTCGAGACGGCGGCGGCTATTAAGAAGGTGCCTGTTTCGATACGGTCAGGTAGCACACGATAAGTACCGCCGCCTAAACGCTCAACACCTTCAATCACGATACGGTCTGTGCCCGCACCTGTGATTTTAGCGCCTAGAGTATTTAAAAAGTTCGCCGTATCTTCAATTTCAGGCTCACGAGCCGCATTTTCGATAGTGGTTGTGCCTTCCGCTAAAGTTGCCGCCGTCATAATTGAAACGGTAGCCCCAACGCTGACTTTATCCATCACAATGCAAGCGCCTTTCAAACGGCCTTTAACGGTCGCTTTCACATAACCGTCTTCTAAAACAATATGCGCACCTAGCTGCTCAAGTCCTGAGATGTGTAAATCAACAGGACGCGCACCAATTGCACAGCCGCCGGGTAATGAAACTTCACCATGTCCAAAACGAGCAACTAAAGGTGCCAATGCCCAAATAGAAGCACGCATGGTTTTCACCAAATCGTAAGGAGCACAGTATTCTGTAACATTAGTGGCATCAACAAAAATTGAGCCATTACGCTCCACTTTAGTGCCTAATTGGTTCAAAAGCTTGATCGTCGTGTCAATGTCCCTAAGTTTAGGTACATTTTGTATTTCTACTGGTTCTTCAGCCAGCAACGCAGCGAACAGAATTGGTAGTGCGGCATTTTTCGCACCTGAAATTGTTACCTCACCCTCTATACGGGTAGGGCCTTTAACTAAAAATTTATCCATTCGGTTACTCTCGTATTTTTATAATTTAAATACTGTTCGCGGGTTTTATTATCAAAAACCGTTTAGCTTGCGATCACGCGCCCACTCTGCGGGGGTATACGCCTTAATAGACAGAGCATGAATGCGGTTGTCCGCAATATACTCCATTAACGGTGCATAAACAGCTTGCTGCTGCTTAACTCTGCTCATATTTTCAAACATGGTGCCGACGGCAATAACCTGAAAGTGGCTGCCATCACCATTAACAATCACCTCATCCAGAGATAGCTTATCCATCAATACTTGCTTTATTTCGTTGGTTTCCATATATGACTCAATTTATAATTTTCGCTTACTGACATAAATAGACGTCTATCCTAAAGGATCCATCGCCATTCTTAAACCAAAGAAAACGCCTCCGGTGCACAAAAACACGCAGAGGCGCCCTTTTTTACATAAATTGACTTAACTTAACAGTAATGATTTAACCCCATAGAGTTCCATTAGTGTCGTTAAGTTATCACTCATACCAATGATATTGAGTGAACGTTTTTGAGTTGCAAATTCACCTTTGAGGCGCACTAACATGGCTAAACCCGTTGAATCAACATGCTCTAAGCCAGAAACATCAATTTGTTCAGTTTGAGCAACAAGTGACTCACGTTGTTCCCAAAACGCCAATAATGACTCTCTGCCTAGCGTGCCTGATAAACGCAAAGTTGATTGTGATACTTCCCACAACAGTGCTTGGCTCATTAAATTAATTCTCTTCCAGTGTGATTGGGGCTTTAGCATTTATTTCTAGCTGTTTTGTTAAGCCATCAATGCCCTGCTTCCGTAGAATATCACCCCACTCGTTTTGTTTAGTCGTGATCATGCTAACGCCTTCAGCGATCATGTCATAAGCCTGCCAGTGACCTGTTTTGCTATTTTTACGCCATTGGAAATCAAGGCGTACTGGTGGACGACCGTTAGGATCAAGAATAGTGACACGGATAGCAACGATGTTTTTATCACCAATCGGCTGCTCCGGTGCGATTTGATAAGTTTGACCATGATACATCGCAAGGGCTTGGCCATAAACTTGTTCAAGGTAGGCTTCAAAAGCGGTGAAGTAAGCATCACGCTGTGCAGGTGTCGCGCTCTTGTAATATGTACCTAAGACCAAAGCTCCTGCATATTTAATTTGCACATATGGCAGCAATTCTTCACGAACAATCGTTCTTAGATAATTAGGATCTTTACGAATTTGCGGCTGCTCATTCTTTAATCGGGTAAAGGTTTTCTCGGCAGCTTCATCCATTAGCTTATATGGATTGGTTTGATCTATCGCCATTGCAAATGGTGCAATCGCTAGCATTGCTATCATCATTAAGCGCTTAAACATAATTTCTTCCTTCTAAATTCGTGTTAATGTCGAATCAATGCGCAGCAGGCGCGTCAGGTGCTGTAGCCGACTCAGATGCAGCCCCTTGGCTATCGCCACTCTTGTACAGGAACTGCCCAATCAAATCTTCTAATACCATCGCAGGTTTAGTGTCCTCAATGCGGCCCCCATCTTTCAACGTTTCAATACCTAGCTCTTCACCTTCTGGACCAATATTCATCGCTATGTATTGCTCACCTAATAAACCAGATGTACGGATAGATAACGAACTTGAATCTGGAATATTGTCATATTCACTAAGCAAATCAATTTTCACATCGGGAACATAGTTGTCTTTATTCAAGGTAATACTCGCGATTCGTCCAATCACTACCCCGCCGACTTTCACCGGAGAACCTTCTTTCAAGCCACCAATATTTTCAAAAGAGGCAGATACTTGATAGGTAGATTGGCTACCAATCGATTTTAAATCAGCCACTTTTAGGCATAGGAAAATAATTGCTGCAATTGCCAGCAACATAAAACAACCAACCCATATTTCACTTTTTTTACTTTGCATGACTTAGTTCCCAAACATCAGTGCGGTAAGTACAAAATCTAGACCTAGAACCGATAAAGAAGCATGAACCACGGTTCGTGTTGTGGCTTGGCTAATCCCCTCCGATGTTGGGATCGCATCATAACCATTGAACAAAGCAATCCAAGTCACCGTAAATGCAAACACTAGGCTCTTGATAAAGCAGTTCACTATATCCATGCGCCAATCAATAGAAGATTGCATAGAAGACCAAAAGAAGCCCTCATCAATCCCTTTCCAATCAACGCCAACCAATGCACCGCCAAGGATCCCCACTGCCACAAATATTAGCGATAACAATGGCATGCTAATAAAACCAGCCCAGAAACGTGGGGCAATAACCCGTCGAAGTGGGTCAACTGCCATCATTTCAAGGCTAGAAATTTGTTCTGTTGCTTTCATCAAGCCTATTTCGGCCGTCAGTGCTGATCCCGCTCGCCCAGCGAACAATAATGCCGTCACTACAGGGCCTAATTCACGTAGCAGTGATAATGCCACCATCATGCCAAGACTCGCTTCGGCACTAAATGTGGTTAATACTAAATAGCCTTGTAGCCCCAGTACCATCCCAATAAATAGCCCTGATACTGCGACAATCAACAATGATTGTACGCCAACTGCATACAACTGTTTAATTAACAACGGCCATTGTTTGGAGAATTCAGGCTTACCAATGAGTGAACGCAGCAACATATAGCCCGCACGCCCAAAAGCTGCAAAAATTTCAATCCACCGACGTCCGAAGGCAGCGATTGCCTCTACTATCATGTTATTTTACCCTAATAAATCAGCCAGATAATCATTGGCGGGGAAACGGAATGGTACCGGCCCGTCAGCAATACCATCTAAAAACTGCCTAACACGGGGATCTTGGTTATCGCGTAATTCATCCCCTGTTCCTTTTGCTATTACGTGCTGTTGAGCCACAATATAGGCTTTATCAGCAATACTAAGCACTTCAGGGACATCGTGAGAGACCACCACACAAGTCACACCTAATGCCTGATTTAGCTCATCAATCAATTTAACTAAAACACCCATTGTGATGGGATCTTGCCCCACAAATGGCTCATCAAACATGATCAAATCAGGGTCAAGTGCTATCGCTCTCGCTAGTGCAGCGCGTCTTGCCATTCCACCAGATAATTCAGAAGGCATTAAGCGGGCAGCGCCACGTAACCCAACAGCTTCGAGTTTCATCATCACGGTCGTATGGATCAGTGATTCAGGCAATTTGGTATGTTCACGTAACGGAAACGCGACGTTATTGAACACATCCATATCAGTAAACAAAGCACCTGACTGAAACAACATGCTCATTTTTTTACGTGACTGATACAGTTTTGAGCGTGATAAGCTGGGGATATTATCACCATCAAACCAAATTTCCCCTTGGTTTGGGCGTAACTGTCCACCAATAAGACGCAACAAGGTGGTTTTACCAATCCCTGATGGCCCCATAATGGCGGTTATTTTACCGCGCGGTACAGAAAGGTTAATATTTTCAAATATTTTCCTATTGCCGCGGGTAAAACACATGTCACGTACTTCGATTAAGTTGTCTGTCTGTGCTTGCATTTGTTTGATAGCTCACCACATCATAAATATTATCTTTTTGAAGCGCTAAACACGCGATTTTACCTAAAGATAAAATGAAAATCGTCTAATATCGCACCTGATTTTATTAGTACCATTATAACGTGCTAAATGTGTCGTTGGTGTTCAAAATGTGTATTTATATGACTAATATATACATATAGCAGGGGAATCAATGACAGTTAACCATTATTTTTACACAATAGAAGCAGACAGCTCTTAGACTTTAAAAATTTGTTACCAGTTGAGAATACTCAATTTTCTTTTTTTGAGTTTAGTTTATGGTGCGGATCCCCTCCGCTTGATTAAGCTTTTATATTCTAAATAATTCATGGTGTAGGTAGGCAAGATGGGAAGCATAGATGAACTATGTGACTAGGCGGGCTGAATGCCGTCTCTGATAGCTTAACGAAAAGCCCTGCAACTTGAAGTGTGATGAGTATATTAATCCAACGGCCTTTATTCATTAAAGTACAATTAATTTTTGACTGATTCGACAAAGCACTTACTGATAATAAGTATTCGTTATACAATTCGCGCTCGCTAATCCGATTAACTGAAAAGCTACGCATGGAACAGAAAATGTCAAACATCGATTTTCAGCAAGTAGGTAAAGATGTCCTCCATATCGAAAGTGAAGGCCTAAAAAACTTAGAACAATATATCAACGATGATTTCACTCACGCATGTCAGCTGATATTTGACTGCCAAGGGAAAGTTGTTGTTATGGGTATGGGAAAATCGGGACATATTGGGCGAAAAATAGCCGCAACATTAGCAAGCACAGGAACCCCCTCTTTCTTTGTTCACCCAGGAGAAGCCAGTCATGGCGACTTAGGTATGATCACAAATAAAGATATCGTTCTCGCCATTTCCAATTCAGGTGAATCCGGTGAGATCCTCGCCCTATTGCCTGTATTAAAACGTATTAAAGTGCCGTTGATCTGCATGACAAGTAATCCAAATAGCAATATGGGTAAGTATGCAGACGCACATTTGTGTATAAAAGTCCCACAAGAAGCTTGCCCTCTAGGGCTTGCACCAACGACAAGCACAACCGCAACACTCGTGATGGGTGATGCATTAGCGATCGCTCTGTTGAAAGCCAGAGGCTTTACCGCTGAAGATTTTGCGCTTTCCCACCCAGGCGGCGCACTAGGGCGCAAACTTTTACTTTTAGTTCGTGATTTAATGAACGTTGGCGATGATATTCCGCATATTCCTCAAACAGCCACGTTACGCGAAGCTTTAATTGAGATTACTCGCAAAAAATTAGGTATGACCGTAATTTGTGATGACGATATGAATATTGCTGGTATTTTTACTGATGGTGATCTGCGTCGTATCTTTGATATGGGTATTGACCTAAATAATGCCAAAATCGCTGATGTCATGACCCGTGGTGGAATTAAAATCTCCCCCAATATTTTAGCGGTAGAAGCACTTAATTTAATGCAATCTAGGCATGTAACCTCACTGATGGTTGCCGAAGGTAATAAGCTAGTGGGCGTATTACATATGCATGATCTTCTCCAAGCTGGCGTTGTATAAAAAAAGGAATGATTATGGATCCTCAATTTCAGGACACCTGCTACGGTCTTGTGGCTCAGTCTGTTTTACAAAAAGCAGCCAAAATTAAATTATTAATTTGTGACGTTGACGGTGTTATGTCTGATGGCCTGATTTATATGGGAAATAACGGTGAAGAACTGAAAGCTTTTAATGTACGTGATGGCTATGGTATTCGCTGTTTATTAACCTCCGACATTGAGGTCGCGATTATTACAGGCAGAAAAGCGAAATTGCTTGAAGATCGTGCAGCAACACTAGGCATTACATATCTTTACCAAGGTCAAAGCGATAAGCTTTTGGCGTATCATCAACTGTTAGATACACTGCAGTTAGCGGAAGAAGAAGTCGCCTATATTGGTGATGACCTCATCGATTGGCCTGTAATGGCAAAAGTGGGACTTTCTGTTGCCGTTGCAGACGCGCATCCCCTCTTGTTACCCAAAGCGGATTACATTACGCATATTGGTGGTGGTAAAGGCGCGGTACGTGAGCTTTGCGACCTGATCCTTCTGGCACAAGGCAAACTTGATGAAGCTAAAGGCTTATCGATTTAAGGTTATTGATTAAAAGAATATATCCATGAGTAACGCTAAAAAGTGGTTAATCATCCTGTTATCATTGATTGTGCTTGGTTTGATTGGTTGGAACCTAGCAGGTAATGATACTGAAGCACCTGTAAATAACGTGCTCGACAACGCTCAG
The DNA here is from genome assembly GCF_033676985.1 of Providencia sp. PROV236. Taxonomy (NCBI): domain Bacteria; kingdom Pseudomonadati; phylum Pseudomonadota; class Gammaproteobacteria; order Enterobacterales; family Morganellaceae; genus Providencia; species Providencia sp. PROV236. The sequence goes on from NZ_CP096297.1 coordinate 3,688,283, forward strand.
CCTAATTATCAAACCGATGATTCAGTGACATTCGTCTATAATCCAGTAGGCGATTTGGCCTACAAGCTGGTATCAGATAAAATTGATAATTATACAGCAGATAAAGTGACTTGGTTCACTAACCCTGTTTTAACAACCTATAACGAAGCTGGTGTACCAACTTGGACCGTACGTTCACTAAAAGCCAAATTGACGAATGATAGGATCCTTTATCTCTATAACGATGTTCAAGTGGATAGTTTAAGCCCCGATTCTCAACTTCAACGGATTTCAACGCAAAATGCAATGGTGAACTTGATAACTCAAGATGTTTCATCGGATGATAAGGTCACTATCATCGGGCAAGGTCTTAATTCGACGGGTTTAAAAATGCGCGGTAACCTACGTTCAAGAACCGCAGAGTTAATTGAAGATGTAAAAACTCATTACGTGCTGCAAAAAGAAGAGCAAAAAAATGAATCAAGTAAATAAAAAACGTTTTATTCAAGGAGCTGTTGCCAGCGCAATTCTTGCTCTTAGCGTGCCTGCTTTCGCATTAAAAACGGATACGCAGCAACCAATGACCATTAATTCGGTCAAGCAATCCCTTGATTTAGAAAAAAATGTCACCACATTTACAGATGATGTGGTGGTAAAACAAGGCTCAATAGATATTAGAGCTAACAAAGTCGTCGTCACTCGTCCAAGCAGTAACTCAGATAAAATTACGATTGAGGCTTTTGGTACGCCAGTGACCTTTTACCAGTTACAAGACGATGGAAAACCAATCAAAGGCCACGCGTTGAAAGCGCGCTATGAAGTTGATAAAGAGCTTTTAACACTAACGGGTGATGCCTATCTTGAGCAGTTAGATAGCAATATTAAAGGTGATAAGATCACCTATGTTGTCCCAACCCAGCAAATGGAAGCGTTTAGTGACAAAGGCAAACGTGTGACAACAGTATTATTGCCATCACAGCTACAAGAAAAAGGCCCAGCGGCAAACAACGGAAAGAGTAAATAATCGTTATGGCGACACTAACCGCAGAGAATCTGGCAAAAGCATATAAAAAGCGCAAGGTGGTTGAAGACGTCAGCCTTGAGGTGAAATCAGGTGAAATTGTCGGCCTACTGGGCCCTAATGGCGCCGGTAAAACCACCACCTTTTATATGGTGGTCGGAATAGTCCAGCGGGATGCAGGCAAAATTACGATCGATGGGGAAGATATTAGCCTTCTACCGTTACATGAACGTGCACGTCGTGGTATTGGCTACCTTCCACAAGAAGCCTCTATTTTCCGCCGTCTCAGCGTTTATGATAACCTAATGGCCGTGCTAGAAATTCGTCATGACTTAAACTCAGAACAACGTAAAGAACGTGCTGAAGAGTTGATGGAAGAGTTTAGCATTACCCATTTGCGTGATAGCCTTGGTCAGTCGTTGTCTGGTGGTGAGCGTCGCCGTGTTGAAATAGCTCGCGCGCTCGCCGCAAACCCCAAATTTATCTTACTTGATGAGCCGTTTGCTGGTGTTGACCCTATTTCAGTGTTGGATATCAAAAAAATTATCCAACACTTACGTGATTACGGTTTAGGTGTTTTGATCACAGATCATAACGTGCGTGAAACATTAGATGTCTGTGAAAGAGCGTATATTGTCAGCCAAGGTCACTTAATTGCTCACGGTACGCCTGAAATGATCCTCGAAAACGAGCAAGTAAAACGAGTGTATTTGGGGGAAGGCTTCCGTCTATAATTTATCGTGTTAGGTGGAGAAAACATCATTCATGAAGCAAAGTTTGCAGCTCAGAATCAGTCAGCAACTGGCAATGACGCCTCAGTTGCAGCAAGCGATCCGTTTGTTGCAACTATCTACGCTTGAGCTACAACAAGAGATACAACTTGCACTAGAAACTAACCCACTTCTAGAACAAGAAGAAACGGCTTCGGAACTGGAATCTCTCGATAACCTCGAAACGAGTTCCGATAGCAGTGAAATCGACACTAAAGATGCACTCGAAAAAAATGATATGCCAGATGAGCTGCCTCTTGACGCTGATTGGGATGAAATTTATACCGCTGGCACGCCATCAGGCACAAGTAACGACTATAGCTTTGACGAGCTACCCGTTTACCAAGGGGAAACCACACAGACCCTGCAAGACTATTTAGTTTGGCAATCAGAATTAACCCCTTTTACCGAAACAGATCGTGCCATTGCTACAGCAATCATTGATTCGATTGATGATTCAGGCTATTTAACAACCTCGATTAGCGATATACATGAGGGGATTAACAATTCGGAGATCACCCTTGAAGAAGTGATAGCGGTACTAAAACGTATCCAACACTTTGATCCTCTCGGTGTCGCTGCACAAGATCTGAAAGAGTGTTTGCTTATTCAATTATCTCTTTATCCAAAAGAAACTGAAGGTTTAGCTGAAGCACGAACAATTATTAGCCAACACATCGATTTATTGGCCAATCGTGATTTCCGCCAACTCAGTAAGCTGACCCGATTAAAAGAAGATGCCCTAAAAATAGCCATAGATTTAATATTGACTCTCAACCCAAAACCGGGGCAATCCATCAATACCGGAGAGTCTGAATATGTCATTCCAGATGTTCTGGTGAAAAAAATCAACGGACACTGGCAAGTTGAATTAAATACAGATAGCATTCCTAAATTAGGTATAAATAATCACTATGCTTCTTTGATAAAAGATTCAGTAAGTGAAAGTGATTCGCAGTATATTCGTAGTCATTTACAAGATGCTAAATGGTTGATTAAAAGCTTAGAAAGCCGCAATGAAACCTTGTTAAAGGTAGCATGTTGCATTGTTGAGCAACAACAAGAATTCTTTGAATATGGTGATGAATACATGAAACCCATGATACTGGCTGATATCGCCTATCAAGTGGATATGCATGAATCTACCATATCAAGAGTGACAACCCAAAAGTTTCTCCATAGCCCTAGGGGAATTTTTGAGTTGAAATATTTTTTCTCTAGTCACGTGAGTACCGATACAGGAGGAGAAGCCTCCTCAACTGCAATACGTGCATTAGTGAAAAAACTGGTTGCTGCTGAGAACCCAGCAAAACCATTGAGTGACAGTAAATTGACAAGCATGCTAGCCGAACAGGGCATTCAGGTTGCACGTCGAACTGTCGCTAAGTACCGTGAATCGTTATCTATTCCGCCCTCAAACCAACGTAAAAAATTGGTTTAATTGAATAAAATAAGGAAGATTGTATGGAATTTCAGATTACTGGACACAATATCGAAGTCACACCTGCATTACGTGAAACTGTTGAGAAAAAGATCAGAAAATTGGAACAATTATTTGATCGAATCAACGGCATTCAAGTGGTGTTGAAAGTTGAAAAAGTTCAGCAAATTGCTGAAGCAACGGTGCAGGTTAATGGTGCAGAACTCCATGCGTCAGCGGAAGAAAATGATATGTACGCTGCAATCGACCAACTGGTAGACAAACTGTCACGCCAGTTAACCAAACACAAAGAAAAACTGAGACAACATTAATACATTTATACTCTAAATAATTCAAGAAGCAGGTAGGCGACAAGTGAAGATAGACGGAGAGCATAGATGAACTATGTGACTCGGCTAGCGTAGCGTAGTCCCTTATACCTCAACGAAGAGCCTTGCAACTTGAAGTATGACGAGTATATGGGGCAATCACCGTGTATCGTGATAAGCCACAAATAAATGGTCAAACCAGCTAGTGGTATACTGCTAGCTGGTTTTGTAGTCCTAAGCGAACAATAAAATGAATAGTGATATAGAAATCCAATTAAGCGCCGTATTATCTCCTGCTTGTACACGTAATAATCTTGTTTGCACCAGTAAAAAAAGGGCATTAGAGATTATCAGTGAACTGGCTGCCGCCGAGTTGGGATTACCGGAAAACACGGTATTTGAAGCATTACTCACCAGAGAAAAAGTTGGAACTACTGGCATTGGCGGGGGGATCGCAATTCCTCACGGCAAACTCGCAGAAGGAGAGCACACTCAAGCGGTAGGTGTTTTTTTACATCTAGAAGAGCCTATTGCCTTTGATGCAATAGATAATCAGCCTGTAGATCTCCTATTTGCTTTGTTAGTACCCGCAGATCAATGTAAAACGCACTTACACACACTGTCTTTAATTGCTAAAAAATTAGCGGACAAATCATTCTGTAAGCGCTTAAGATCTGCACAAAGCGATGCTGAGCTGTATAGTATAATTACCGAGTAAGTTATATACTCGTCAAGCTTCAAGTTGCAGCGTTGTTGACTACGTTCACTCGCACCAGTCACATAGTTACTACGCTTCTGGCGACTCGTTCACTTGTCGCCTAGCTGCACCTCGAATCATTTAGAGTATAATTGAGATACTTTATCATCACTGGGTTACATGTGTATGAATTTTTGATATTTTACTCATATATACTCAGTGATGTATAAATAAGTAACCAAAAGATCGATTCACTATCGGAGATCATAAGATCACCGACAAGAAATAAAAGGGAGTTAGCTCATGGTGCTGATGATTGTCAGCGGCCGTTCCGGTTCGGGGAAATCCGTTGCCTTACGTGCGCTGGAAGATATGGGTTTCTATTGTGTAGATAACCTGCCGGTTGTGCTGCTTCCAGAACTGGCCAATTCACTCGCAGATCGTAATATTTCAGCAGCAGTGAGCATTGATGTGCGTAATATGCCTGATAACCCAGAGATCTTTGAGGAAGCGCTTGATCGGTTACCCTCTAGCTTTTCACCTCAGTTACTGTTTCTGGACGCAGATCGCAATACATTGATCCGCCGTTACAGCGATACTCGCAGATTGCACCCTCTTTCAAGTAAAAACCTGTCACTTGAAAGTGCCATTGATGAAGAAAATGAGCTGCTAGAGCCACTACGTTCACGTGCCGATCTCGTGATAGACACATCTGAAATGTCAGTGCATGAATTAGCAGAAATGCTCAGAACACGTTTAATGGGCAAACGCGAGCGTGAACTGACCATGGTGTTCGAATCATTTGGCTTTAAACATGGTATTCCTATTGATGCGGACTATGTCTTTGATGTGCGTTTTTTACCGAACCCACATTGGGATCCGAAATTGCGCCCAATGACCGGTCTTGATCGCCCTGTAGCGGCATTCCTCGATAGGCATACAGAGGTTCATAACTTTATTTATCAAACACGCAGTTACCTAGAGTTATGGCTGCCGATGCTCGAAACCAATAACCGTAGCTACCTCACTGTTGCGATTGGTTGTACGGGGGGGAAACACCGCTCCGTCTATGTTGCTGAACAACTCGCTGATTATTTCCGCTCAAGGGGCAAAAACGTGCAGTCCCGCCACAGAACATTAGAAAAGCGTAAGTAATGGCACTAACAGCCACTATTACCCTAAAAAACCGGCTGGGTATGCATGCCCGGCCGGCAATGTTACTTTATGAATTAGTTAAAAAATTTAACTCTAAGGTAATTTTGCGTAATAATAATAACATTGAGGCCGAGGCGGATAGCGTTATTGCCATGTTAATGCTAGACTCGGAACAAGGTAGTACGATTGATATTGAGGTTAGCGGCCCTGATGAACATCAGGCTTTATCCGCGATTATTAACCTATTTGAAAGTGGGTTTGATGAAAGTTAGTATTATCAACTAATGAGTAGTGAACTAAATATCAATTGTTTTACAAAAAACGGCTCACAGATCGTGATCCCGATCTCTTCCCTTTGAAGCATGAAGAGCCTAATATTTCATACAAACGAATTTACACTCTGAATAATTCAAAGTGCAATTAAGCGCCCCAAATAAGGTGTCGTTAAGCGACCAGTGATGAGTTGCTCAAAAAGCACATCAGTATGTGATTGGTGTGAATGAGCACAGTCAACAACGCCGCAGCTTGTGCAACTTGAATTATGACGAGTAAATATATATTAGCAGCACCCCCTACCTAACATGGGTGGGGGGTGTTTGCTTTGTACGTTTCTATTGGAGTGTGGTATGACAAAGCCAACAATTATCATTAATGATTTAGATGCAGAGCGCCTAGATGCTCTGTTAGAACAACCTGCTTATGCAGATACCCCTGTTGCAGAAGCGCTGAATGATGAACTTGATCGTGCGGACATTGTGTCCCCTCAAGAAATTCCTGCTGATGTAGTGACAATGAACAGTACTGTTCGCTTCCTTGATCTGATCAGCAATGAAGAGCACACGCGTACGCTAGTTTATCCAGCATCATTGAAAGACAGTGCTGAACAGCTTTCAGTCATGGCGCCAATCGGTGCCGCGTTACTGGGTCTACATGTGAATGATGAGATCAGCTGGGCATTGCCTAACGGTGTTGAAACGCGTGTAAGAGTGTTGGAGATTATTTACCAACCAGAGGCAGCAGGCGAGTTTCACCGTTAATATCGGTAAACATCGGTTGTGAATAAGCTGATTTGAAATAGCTGATTTTAAATAAACAAGGAAAATCAACTCATTGGTTTTCAACGCAAAGTGGGAAAAAACACACTTTATCCCACTTCGTCAGCAACAAAAGGCACTCAGTTGAGTGCCTTTTGTATTTTTAGTGCTCAGTCGCTTACTCGCCTGCAATACTCATTTCAGGCAATAGCACCGAACCACACTGAATATTGCTACGAGTTTCGATATCATCGGCAATTGTCACAATGTTTGCCCACATATCCTTCAGGTTACCCGCAATGGTAATTTCACTCACAGGGTATTGGATCACGCCATTCTCTACCCAAAAACCTGAAGCTCCGCGTGAATAATCACCGGTAATACCACTCACTCCTTGCCCCATTAGCTCAGTCACTATGAGACCTGTTCCCATTTGTTTTAGCAATGCATCAAATGATAAACCTTGGCCTTCAATGCGCCAATTATGGATACCACCTGCGTGACCCGTACTTTGTAGCCCGAGCTTTCTCGCTGAATAAGAGGTCATCAGCCACGTTTGTAATACCCCATTTTCGATAATATTACGTTCTGTGGTACGCACACCTTCACTATCAAATGGAGAAGAGGCTAATCCACCAATTAAGTGAGGCTGCTCATTAATCGTTAGCCAATCAGGTAAAATTTGTTTACCTAAGCTATCTAATAAGAAAGACGATTTACGATAGATACTGCTACCGCTAATTGCCCCCACTAAGTGTCCAAAAAGCCCTGTCGCTACTTCTGCGGCAAAAATGACAGGTGCTTTCATGGTAGGCAGTTTTCTCGGCGATAAACGCGATAAGGTGCGACGAGCGCATTCTTGGCCGACCCACTCAGGGGATTTCAACGCATCGAGGCTACGGCCGATGGTATATGCATAATCACGCTCCATCTCGCCGTTTTCTTCAGCAATCACGCAGCTTGACATCGAGTAACGGCTTGAACAATAGCTCTGTAACATGCCATGTGAGTTACCGAACACGCGCACGCCATAGTGGCCGTTAAAGCTTCCACCTTCGGTATTCACAATCCGTGGATCCACGTTAAGCGCTGCCATTTCAGCTTGTGAGGCATATTTAATCGCTTGTTCAGGTGTCAGACTGCTGGCTTGAAAAAGTTGTAGATCAGGTGCTTCAAAAGCGAGAAGAGATTTTTCTGCTGGGCCCGCGCAAGGATCTTCTGATGTATAGCGAGCAATATCTACCGCAGCCTGTACAGTACGTTCAATTGCTTCTGGACTTAAATCAGTGGATGATGCACTACCTTTACGTTGATTATGGTAGACAGTGATCCCGAGAGCGCCATCACTGTTAAATTCAACATTTTCAACCTCACCTTGGCGGGTGCTTACACTGATCCCAGTGCTTTTATTCACGGCAACTTCAGCGGCATCACAACGATTTTTGGCAAATGAGAGCGCTTGTGCAACAGCCTCTTCCAAATTTTTGCGTTGTTCGTTGACTTGTTCGGTTAAATTCATGTACTCAATCCAAATTAAATAAGGTAAAAGCGGCTTTTTTCACACCAACACACAATGTCGGGTAGTCATTAGGGCTTTTTCCCAGTTACAATAGTATATATTCAATGTTAACACCCACAACGTAGCAGGTCATGTAAATTACTGTGCTACGTACTGTAAAAAGGAAATCGATATGGCCAAACAGCCTGAAGACTGGCTGGATGATGTCCCAGCGCCGCAAGAAGAAGACGATGATGAGATCATTTGGGTCAGTAAAAGTGAAATTAAACGCGACGCAGAAGTGCTTAAAAAACTGGGCGCTGAGCTCGTTGAATTGAGTAAAAGTGAGCTGGAACGTATTCCTCTTGATAGTCAGCTACTTGAATCAATTGAACTGGCACAAAAAATTAAACGTGAAGGTCGCCGTCGCCAGTTACAGTATATTGGTAAGTTATTACGTGCCCGCGATGTAGAACCCATTACTGAAGCATTAGATAAGCTAAAAAATCGCCATAACCAACAAGTGGTTATTTTACATAAGCTAGAAGATCTACGTATTAGATTGGTCGAAAATGGTGACGATGTGATTGAAGAAGTCGTCGCTCTGTTCCCACATACTGATAGGCAACAATTGCGAGTATTAGTGCGTAACGCTAAAAAAGAGCGAGAAGCCAATAAACCACCAAAAGCCTTCCGTCAGATCTTCCAATATCTGAAAGAGTTATCTGAATCAGCTTAATTAACACTCCCCTATGCCATCGCGGTTTAGGGGGCTTTCGATGGCTATCTTTTCCGCCTCTACTTTTCCAATATCCCGTCGAATGTTTACTAAAGTTTGGATAAAATACTAAATATTGAATGAATATTCTTTTTATATGTAGTCGTAATCAGTGGCGTAGCCCAACCGCTGAGCAAGTCTGGCGCAACCATGCTGATTGGTCAGTCCGTTCTGCTGGCACCAGCCGCAATGCAAAACGTAGAGTAACCGCAGATCTTATTCGTTGGGCTGATGTGATTTTCGTTATGGAGCATAAACATAAAAGCCGGCTCTCGGCCGACTTTTTTCGATTATTAGAACACAAACCAGTACATGTACTGGATATTCCAGATGAATATCGCTATATGGATCCTGAACTGATTGATATTTTTAAGGCAGCGATCCCTGCGTTCATGACCTGAAAATATCAATGCCGCGTGCTCACCTAAAAGCTGAGCACTCAGCTTGGGCTGTCATCTGCGTTTTCACAGACAAACAGCAGATCATCGCCCCATAAATCATGGCCATCATGCATAATCGCAATAATATCTTCAAATTGGACTTTTTGTTCATCGGTAATATGGGTAAATACAATGGCGACAGGTAATTCAATACCTGCCGACACCATATCCCATAACGCATCAAGATTTTTACCAAACCAAACTGGCAATGAAAATTGCAGCTCAAATTGGCGATAAAAATCATCAATACTGTCTATTTGCTGAAAATTAAAGATGGCGACACGACTACTCATTCAAGTACCTTAATTGATCTTTTCGAAGCTTTTATAGTGATCTGCGGTGACATAAATCATGCCATCTGAAGAGTATAGCAAACGATCGGCTCCTCGGTGACCGCAATTGTAGTTCAGATCAGCTTCATACCACTGACGATTAGGTGCTGTAGGTAATTGTTTTTCACGGTTAGAGAATCGGTCACCACCAATCGCTTTACCGGGGAGTGCTTCGCAGAGATTGCCCTGCTTAGGATTCCAGCCTGCATCACGAGCCGCTTTTTTGGTGATATAAAAACTCGGTAACTGTTGGTGCTTTTGGAGATAACTCACTACATTGGCTTGTTTAGTTAACTCGTCAATCTTTTGAGCATTTTGAACTGCTATTGTTTGCTCTGTTGTTGTAACAGGCTTGTCTGCCTGCTTTGCCCCTTGCTGCTCTCCAGTATTAAAATACAGGCTCAGAACAATCAAAATGGCCATCAACACCAGAGAAATCACACGTTTATTCATCATCGAGCTCCTTCCTTGGTTTTGGTTTATATCCGAATATTCATCATACTTCGAGATGCAGTGTCTACCTGCATCTCAAATTATTTAGAGGATAGGTTATGCCGTGCCGCCAACCGTCATCTTATCCAGTTTTAGTGTAGGCTGTCCAACACCAACGGGTACACTTTGTCCTTCTTTTCCACACACACCAACCCCTTTATCGAGGGTCAGATCATTACCTACCATTGAGATCTGCTGCATAGCTTCAACACCTGAACCAATCAAGGTAGCGCCTTTTACTGGTGAAGTGATTTTACCGTTTTCAATCAGATAAGCTTCAGAGGTTGAGAAAACAAACTTGCCAGAAGTAATATCGACTTGCCCGCCACCAAAGTTTGGCGCATAGATACCTTTATCGACACTCGCAATAATATCTTCCGGTGTAGAATCCCCCGCTAACATATAAGTATTAGTCATGCGTGGCATAGGCAGGTGTGCATAAGATTCACGACGTGCATTACCTGTTGGAGCCCGTCCCATCAAACGAGCATTTAGCTTATCCTGTATATAATTTTTCAAGATCCCATTTTCAATCAATACATTGTATTGACCCGGTACCCCTTCATCGTCGATAGCTAAAGAGCCACGACGGCCAGCAATAGTGCCATCATCCACAACAGTACACAGTGGTGAAGCCACCAGCTCACCCATTTGTCCGGAAAAAACAGAGGTGCCACGACGATTGAAATCACCTTCTAAACCATGACCCACTGCTTCATGCAGCAATACACCCGGCCAGCCAGCACCCAATACAACAGGCATCATTCCTGCTGGTGCGGCAATCGCAGACAAATTAACCAATGCCATACGAACAGCTTCTTTAGCATACTGCTCCGCGAGCACTTGACCTTGATGAACTTCAAGGAAATATTCATAGCCATAACGACCGCCGCCGCCACTTGCACCGCGTTCACGTTTACCATCATGTTCAACCAATACACTGACTGACATACGAACTAATGGGCGAATATCCGCAGCTAATGTTCCATCCGTCGCAGCTACTAGCACTTGCTCATATACCCCAGTTAAACTGGCATTGACTTCAATGACACGAGGATCTTCAGCTCTGGCAATTTGATCAACACGATGCAGTAATGCAATTTTGTCTTCTCGCGATAGACTATGCAGTGGATCCGCTTCTGAATAGAGCTTCTTATAGCCAACTTCAGTCAAAATTTGTGACTGACCATTACCTTGCTCACCAACAATACTACGTGCCGCAGTCGCACTTTGCTGTAATGCAATCAATGAAATCTGATCGGCATAGGCAAAACCGGTTTTTTCACCGTGTACGGCTCTGACCCCAACACCTTGGTCGATATTATAAGAGCCATCTTTGATGATGCGATCTTCCAACACCCATGCTTCATGGTAGCTAGATTGGAAATAAAGATCGGCATAATCCAGCTTGCGCTCAGATAACAGGCCGAGTGTATCGTACAGTTTTTGATGGTCAAGACCATTGGCAGCCAGCAAATGGTCGCTGACAGAAGCTAAACTCATATTGGTTACTCTTTGTTGTCGTTTATTTTTTAATCAGTGAAGTCAGTTGTGGTCTAAAGCGGTTATGTTTCACCACACGGATCTGCTCACGCATTCCATTCAGACTTTCTGTTTGAATATTTAAAACCGTTGCTGCAACAGCATCAACGTTCTTTTTCATTACTTTACCCCAGCCATCCACCGCGAGGCTGTGCCCCCATGTACGACGCGTCCCATGGACACCGACCTGAGCAGGTGCTAATACAAAGCATTGGTTTTCAATCGCTCTGGCACGTAATAATGGTTCCCAGTGAGCCTGTCCTGTGTAGCGGGTAAATGCGGCCGGTACAGAGATAATTTCTGCGCCTTGCTCACGCAATGCTTGGAATAGGCCTGGGAAGCGTAAATCGTAGCAAATGGTCATGCCTAAGCGACCTACAGGCGTATCCACGACAGTAATATGTTCGCCGCGCTGATAAATAACGGATTCATTGTATGTGCCTTGCTCATCTTCAATATTCACATCAAACATATGAATTTTGTCATAACGCGCCTGAATATTTCCTTTGGAATCAATTAAAATACTGCTACTTGTGATCCGCTCTGGATCTTCACGGCTAATGAGTGGCATAGAACCAATTAAAATCCAAACATTGTAGCGTTTTGCCATATTGGCAATCGCTTCTTGGAGCGGCCCCTGCCCTTCCTGTTCGGCTTGTTTACGGTAAGTTGCTGCATCGGCAAACAACAATGCATTTTCTGGTGTTAATACTAGCTCAACAGTATCTGGCAACTGTTTAATCTGCTGCTCAATCTGTGCCAAATTATGTTTAGTATTTTTACCACTGCATAACTGCAAAAGTGCAACATTGCCATTTTTCATTACTCTTGAGTCTCCTTTAGCTGACGCAATACTTCATCAATTTTTGGTTCATCCAAACTTCCTGACACACGATAGCGTATGACAGAAATTTTACTCCATAATGGACCTAATACTTTTGATGCAGCAAATACTGCCGCACCTGCAATTGGATTGACCGCAAACGCGGTTGCCACACCAACTGTAGCAGATATTTCTGGGGTAACGATGGCTTCACCATTGATTTGACGTTTCACTAAGTCAATTTGCCCATTTAATGCAATATCTGCAACTAAGCCATCAATATAGAGATCTTTAGTTGATAGGATACCATTTTGGATCACCGCATTACCTTTAATTGAATCAAAGTCAAAGTCATTACTAAAGGTATCACGAAAATCAAATTGTAGCTTACGTAACAACGCGTCAAAACTGACTAAGCGCAATAACTGCCCTGCTCGCCCACCGCCCATTTTAGCGATAGCCCCTTTGCCAAGTTTAGCCGACAATTTACCATCCAATGTGGCCATATCTAACGACCATGGCACATCTTGCCAATTTAGCTCAAAATCGAGGGTATAAGGTGAATCGATAATAGGGACTAACACACCGTAATAGGCGGCTGTTTCATCGAATTGCTCACCACTCAAGGAACCTGCTACCTGCGTACGGTTCTGCGAGCCACTTTGCCAAACCGCAGCCAATTTTAACTGCGTTGCGCTGTTAATTAACGTTCCATCAGTCAGTTGTAAAATATTTCCCTGTGGTTTCAAATGCGCTTTGACTTCACCTAATTTTTGCCCTGCGGCCCAACAATCTCGGCAACGTATTTCCATTTCAGGCCAGTGACTAAAATTAAATGCACCACCATCATTATCACTGTTAGTTTCTTGCCCTGGGAATGCGCTTGGGTTGTAATACAGATAATCGATATTCAGCACCCAAGGCTGCTGAGAGTAAATTTGTAACTCCGCCTTTAAATTCTCGCTGGACACTTTTATTAACTGATCTACCGCTGACAAACTAAAGGACAGATCAACATCTTTCCAAGCTTGCCCACCTAAAGACAGGGATGGTGTCTTCACCGTTACGGTTTCAGGTAAACCAATATTGATTGGCTGAGTAGTCTGATCCGATGAAAACACAGTATCGATAAATCGCAGCCAACCACTATTCGTGACAGCAGGTAAATCAGCTAATAACGTTGATGAGTTCGGAAGCTTTGGTACATTCCCTTTCCATTGAGCCAAAGTACCTTTATTTAAGTGTAGTTTGGGTGAACTGAGATCCCACTCAGTATTGAAACCAATACGCTGCCCGATATCGCCACCAATGGTTAAGTGGGTTGTTGAGCCTTGAGCCGTCGCAGTGATTGTTGCTAATTCTTTCAGCAAATGACCATCCAAAGCTGGCAACAAACTATTCAGTTTGTCTAAACCTGCGGTAAATTCGACTGTCAGAGCCATTGGCTCAGCGGCTGAATTAGGAAGTTTGATTTCAACATGACTTTTCCAGTCACTGGTTCCGGAAAGTTTTTGCTTGATTGAATTAGGTAATTGAGCGATTTTTGCCACATCCCAATTGCCAGCTAAATCGACATTCACTTGGTAGTTTTTCGGAGTGTCCGCCGTTGAAAAATTGATATCAACAGGCTGACCAAACCAATGACCTTGCAATTTATCGCTGCTCAAATCACCGTTATTAAACTGAAAACTACCACTAAGCGCAGTTAATTTGCTATCAATTGATTTAATAAATAAATCATTTTTATTCAAGTGAACATGGCCTTTTGCCACAACATCTTGACCTTGAGACAACGGAATGGCCAATGACAGATCACCTGTTATTCCACCGCCTATTTGCAGTTCATCTAGCGTGTCGCCAATAGAATGCTTCATGGGTGTCGAGGTGAAATAATGCTGAATTTGAGCCCCTGTGCCTGCAATATCGGCGTTAATAAATAACATTTCATGCAGATAATTAGGAATGTCTGCCGTTAAGTTTGTCGCGGTAGCATCACCTAACTTAACGCTGTCTGCGCGCATGGCTAAACCATTACGTTGAAAATCTAAATCGATGTCTAAGTTAAGCAACGCAGGCCAGCCTTCATCATACTCAAACGTGGCTTTTCTAAGAGGAACAAAGACTTGGAATTGTCCATCATTTCGATAAAACGGAAAATTTTGAGGATTGCCTTTGAAGGTTAAGGTCGCATCATTTACCTGCCCTGCGATAACCGCTTTCGACAAATAATCAGCCAGATCTTGTCCCATCAATTGCTGTGGAAAATAGCGCCATGCATCACCTGCATCACTGACACGGATCCCGGCTAAAATACTCAGATCGTCTTCATCAGTTTGCTTCGACTTTAAAAAACTAAATTGACCATTTGCCCATAATGAAGTTGCTTGGACATCCAGCCCATCACTCCACAACTTGAATTGTTTGTCATCATTGAGCCAATGTATTTGCCCTGCGGCTTGGCTAATCTGAAAAGGCGCTTTAAATTCAGGTTGATAATCGACTTCGCTATTTTCTAAACTTGCCTCAAGTACCCCACGCTGCATGTTTCCAACCAATACTCCTGTAAAATGATCGACCGAAGGCAGTTGTTTCCATTTTTTCCAACTGACATCCTCCCAATCCATATCTATTTGGGTATGGTCGAGCTGATCAGGGGTAATATCTAACGAAAAAGCGGACAGCAATCCTTTTGGTTGGCGATGTTGCCAGTCTTGCACCGTTTCAGGGGTCACAAATGAAAATGTCGGTAAGACCTCGCTTAATCGTTCTAATTCAATATCCTGAGCACGTATCCGCCAATGATCTTTTTGGTGATACTTAGCCGATGAGGGGAGATACAGCACTGAAACACTGCCATTTGGCCAAATATACTCATTGGTCTTAAGGGTGTTCAACTCAGGAATGTTAAATAGCCAACCTTCTCCTTGCCGTCTCATGCGGATCAACAAATCGTTGACTTGTAGGTTTTGCGCTAATGGTGCTTGCCCCCAATTGGCTTCACCTTGGCGCAATTGCAGCAATCCACTATCGATACGATTATTTTTAATCGTAACCCATGATGACAAACTAAAGTTAGCGTCGCGCAGCCCAGTATTCTCACGCAACCAACGACTTAGCCATGGCTGCATATCAATATTATCGGCTTGTAAATAAACCGTACCATCACTCAAAATTCCATTTTTGTCTTGAACATCGATTTTAACCTGTAAATAACCGTGCTGTTTGTTAATCGTTTCTAAGCTAACAAAACCTTGGGCACGATGACGCTCTTGCTCATTCAACCATGTGAGTTCAGGCAAGAGTAGAGTCGTTTTTTGCTCTGATGGAGTCAGAAAAGTAAAGCGGCTATTTTTTAAGGTGAAGTGATTAAATTGCTTTAAAAACAGACCTTCTATACTATCGCTATCGATAGGTTGATCGTTGCCTTCAAAGCTGAGCGGGATCTTATAATCAACATCCAGCTGATAGAATGTAATATCGCGAAAACGCCACTTTAGTGAAAGTAACGAGCGCCATATGTCCAGCTCAATCGCAATTTGGCTCGCTTTGGCATCTGCATCAGCGTAGTTAACCACGACATTGTTGAGGGTCAATACAGGCCCAAATGACTGCCAAGCCCCTGTAATTTCGCCAATTTGTAAGGAGATATCACTGTTTTCTTCAATATAAGCAATGATGTCTGGCCTATAATGATTAATGTTCGGTAAGAAAAAACGTAACCCTGTTAGCAGCAATGCACAAAGCAGCAGCACGATAGCCGTCGTCATCCATACTACTCGTGGCAGTCGCTTCACCCGTTTCTCCTTCACCTAAAAACTACATCATGACGACATCAAATTGTTCCTGACTGTATAGCGGTTCAGTCTGAACTTTAACTTGTTTTCCAACAAAAATTTCCACTTCTGCTAGGGCATGAGATTCATCACCAGTGAGAATATCGACCACCGATTGTGATGCATACACCAAGAAACGATCGGCATCAATACTGCGATGAACTCGCACAATTTCACGTAAAATCTCATAGCACACGGTTTCAACAGATTTCACTGTACCGCGCCCTTGGCAGGTCGGACACACATCGCAAAGTACGTGTTCAAGGCTTTCACGCGTGCGTTTGCGCGTCATTTCAACCAAACCTAATTGTGAAAAGCCATTAATGGTCGTTTTCACTTTATCTTTACTGAGTGCTTGCTCTAAAGAGGCTAAAACACGGCGGCGATGTTCAATATCACTCATATCGATAAAATCAATAATAATGATCCCGCCTAAATTTCTTAACCGTAACTGACGGGCTATCGCTTGAGTCGCTTCGATATTGGTATTGAATATCGTTTCTTCAAGATTACGATGACCAACAAAGGCCCCTGTATTAATATCAATGGTTGTCATGGCCTCAGTTTGGTCAATAATTAAATAACCACCTGATTTCAATTCAACTTTTCGATCCATTGCTCGCTGAATTTCGTTTTCAACATCGAATAGATCGAAGATCGGCTGATTACCTTGATACAATTCAAGCTTAGCCGTCATTTCTGGCACATATTCTTCGATAAATTCTTGTAACTGTTTATAGGTTAGTCGAGAATCCACACGAATTCTATCTAATGACGCCCCTGCAAAATCACGAATGATCCGATAAGCTAATGCTAACTCGCCATAAATCTTAGTTCGCGTGACATTGCGCTTTTTCCGCTCAATCACTTTAGCCCATAAACGTTTTAAAAAAGCCGCGTCTTGCCTAACTTCATCATCTCCTACCCCTTCTGCGGCAGTGCGAATAATAAAGCCACCATTTTCATCACAATATTGGGCAACACACTCTTTTAAGCGCTCACGTTCAGTTTCACTTTCAATACGCTGAGAAACCCCGACATGAGAAGCGCCTGGCATAAATACGAGATAACGCGAAGGTAATGTAATATCTGTGGTTAAACGCGCACCTTTGGTCCCTAGCGGGTCTTTTACCACTTGGACGATTAAGTCTTGCCCTTGTTTAACCAGCTCAGCAATATCCCTCACATGGAAGTTTTTCTGCTCATCACCCGCAATACATTCAGTATGCGGCATGATATCAGATGCATGCAAAAAGGCGGCTTTATCGAGGCCAATATCAACAAAGGCCGCTTGCATACCGGGTAATACGCGGCTCACACGACCTTTGTAGATATTCCCTACAATTCCCCTTTTGGCTTCACGCTCTACATGGATCTCTTGTAAGATCCCACCATCAATATAAGCAACGCGCGTTTCCGATGGTGTAATATTTACTAATAACTCCGCGGTCATGACATCTCCTTACCATCACCTAACGCTAAAAATCTTTGTATTAATTCATCTGTTTCGACTAACGGTAGACCAACAACAGCGTGATAACTGCCATTAATGCGCCTCACGTAACAACCGCCTTTTCCTTGAATACCGTATGCCCCTGCCTTATCCATAGGCTCACCTGATTTTATATAATCATGTATTTCGTCTAATGATAACTCGCGGAATGTCACATCTGTCACAATCAAGGTGTTTAATGTTCGCTTTTGATCAGAGATTGCTACAGAAGTCATAACTTGATGAGTCTTACCTGATAATGCTAACAGCATTTCTTGTGCATGTTGCTCATTGCGTGGTTTTTCTAAGATTTGGTTATTTAGAACAACGATAGTGTCGGCACCAACCACGGGATGATCTTCTGGTGCAATTTGAACACCCGCTTGCGATTTGTCGCGCGCTAAACGCTGTACATAAGCTTCGGGTGTTTCACCTGCTTGCCATTGCTCCTCAACTTCAGGACGTAAAATTGCAAATTCATGTCCTAATAGTTGTACAAGCTCTCTTCTTCTCGGAGAGCCTGAAGCCAAATAGATATAACTCATAAACGATGTTCCAGAGGTAATTGAATTGCTGCTAAAAACTTAACATACTGAAAACTTACGGCGAATTTTCCGTAACAGTAAAAATAGCCATGGCCACAGAATACCATTCACGAGGCTATTCCAGAATACTTGAGGATGAAATAATACCTGAGATGATACAAATTCGGCCCAAAACACGGTCATATCAAGAATGACAGTCAGCAAAACAATCATTAAAGCTTGCTGCCAAAGTGCCATATTGCGCAATAACTGGTGTTTATAAGAGACTAGGTAGCAAATGATACTGTATGAAAGTGCGTGTACACCTAAAGCAGAGCCTTGAATAGAGTCAACAATAATGCCAAGGATAAAACTGGTACCAACACTGACTCGATGCGGCAGCGCCATCACCCAGTAAATCAAAATCAGCAGTAACCAAGAAGGCCGGTAAAAAGCAAATTGTTCCGGCCACGGGATAAGCTGTAAAACCAATGCGATGAAAAAAGAAATCCAGATAATACTGCGGCCATTGCCACGATACTCATCCATTTAGCGTCCTCTCTTAACCATAGCCACTATACCTTCCCTATGGTTGCACTGCTGGAGACATTGATGGTGGTAGCGGCGGCCCCTGAATTTCACTTGGATTTGGTAAAACTTGAGGGAGCACTTTCATTAAGCGCTCGTTTGCTGCACGGTAAACCTCTGAAGGCTGTAACGGCGTCATGGCTTCATTTTCATTTCCCCATAACAGCAATAAATAGCGTAAGCGCTGTAGCTCTGCACTCGGCCTTGCGCTGATTATGGTATAAGCTCGCTGTGTATCATGTTTAACACTTGAAACCACAGCCACAGGATAACCTTCAGGGAAACGACCACCAAGGCCAGAAGTCACGAGAACGTCACCGACACGGATATCGGTATTTTCAGGTAAGGGCTCAAGTTGTAGATCATCTGCACATCCTGAACCCGCAGCAATGACTCGGATATCGTTCCGTAATACTTGGACTGGTAGTGCATGAGTGGTATCACAAATCAGTAGAACACGACTATTGAATTGACTCACCCCAACAACTTGCCCTACGACCCCCTTATCACTGATAACAGGCTGCCCTTCATAAACATTGGCATTTTCACCTTTATCAATAACCACTTGGTCGCGATAAGGTGTATTCGCACCAGAGATCACTTGTGTGACCATCATATGTTCGTCTTGACGTAGTGGAGAACCAAGTAGCTCACGCAAACGGGCATTTTCTTGTTTTAATTGCTCCAATAAAAGGCTATCCGCCTTTTTTAATAGCAGTTCCTGACGCAGCGCTTTATTTTCAAACTGAAGTTGTCCACGTGAGGAAAAGCTTTCAGAGATGTTATCAAGAAATTGACGTGGGCCATTAGCCAAAAAGTAAAATGGGCTAACCGCCGTATCTAAATAGTTACGGATTTTGTTGAAAGGCTCAAAGCGATGGTCAATCACCACCAGCGCTATTGCAACAATAACAGCAATAAAAATTCGCAGCTGGAGAGATGGGCCTCGCCTAAAAATCGGCTTCATGTATGGCTGAGTTTCACTAAGTTCAGAGGATCAAAAATAGGCAAAAGCAGCGGCTGAGGCAATAACCTCAGCCCGCTTACGACATTATTTAGTCATCACTAAATAGATCGCCGCCATGCATGTCGATCATTTCTAATGCCTTGCCACCACCACGGGCAACACAGGTCAAAGGATCTTCTGCAACAATTACAGGTATACCTGTCTCTTCCATCAGTAAACGGTCGAGGTTACGCAGCAATGCACCACCGCCAGTAAGTACCATACCTCGTTCTGAAATATCAGATGCCAATTCAGGAGGACATTGCTCTAATGCCAACATTACCGCACTGACGATACCGGTTAATGGCTCTTGCAATGCTTCTAAAATTTCATTTGAATTCATTTTAAAGCCACGAGGAACACCTTCAGCAAGGTTACGACCGCGAACTTCAATTTCATACACTTCATCAGTTGGATAAGCAGAACCTATACCATGCTTAATACGCTCAGCGGTTGCTTCACCGATCAAAGAACCGTAATTGCGACGCACATAGTTAATGATGGCTTCATCAAAACGGTCACCACCGATGCGTACTGAAGAAGAATACACGACACCGTTTAAAGAAATGACAGCGACTTCAGTCGTACCGCCACCGATATCAACCACCATTGAACCCGTCGCTTCAGAAACAGGTAAACCAGCGCCAATCGCTGCGGCCATTGGTTCTTCAATTAAAAAGACTTCGCGTGCACCTGCACTCAGTGCAGATTCACGGATTGCTTTACGTTCAACTTGTGTTGCACCAACTGGCACACAAACTAGCACACGAGGGCTTGGACGAAGAAAGCTGTTGCTATGCACCTGTTTGATAAAATGCTGTAGCATTTTTTCCGTGAGGAAAAAATCTGCAATAACCCCATCTTTCATTGGTCTTATTGCTGAAATATTACCCGGTGTACGCCCCAGCATTTGCTTAGCTTCACCACCCACCGCAGCAACGCTTTTTGGTGTACCAGAACGATCTTGGCGAATAGCGACAACAGAAGGTTCATTTAATTTTACGCCTTGTCCTTTGACATAAATGAGGGTATTGGCCGTACCCAAGTCAATTGACAGGTCATTAGAAAACATGCCACGAAATTTTTTAAACATAACGAAAGGGTTATCCTGCAAGCTGGGGACGAATAAAAACCCGTCTACTCTACCAACCACTTGAAGCTGTCTCAAGGCGTTAATGAGCAGCTTCTAAAAATATGGTTAATCCATCTGTTGTAACAGCACAAATACTGCACATGCCTCTTTTTGAAACGAAGCAGATAACAACCTTTAAGATAGCTATTGGTACTTATCTTACGTCAAGTTGCAGCGTTGTTAACCCGCCGTTCCTCAATATATTTTAAGCCTATTGATACGTAAATTTTAAAGCGCATCAATAAATAATAGCGTATTGGTTGTTATATACGCCGTCTTTTATTTCACCCTGTGTTGACAAGTTTTTATGACTACAAGTTCAAATAATCTTTTGTTATTTTTTTTATCGCTGCACATCGACTGACTTCACAGCTAAATATGTTCATTTTCTGTATGTTAGTCCAATAATCTACTCTAGAACCTAGGTAATACCACTGACACATAAACATAACGCTTCGCAACATGATATTTTGCACGATAAAATAGGTTTTATACCAGAAAAAATTACATTTTTACAAATTAATTACAATAGTAGCAGGTGCGCAAGTCACAACTCACTAATTATATTAAGCATTGCGGCTATATACTCCAAATAATTCAAGGGTAACGGGATGACAAATAAACAGATCACTAGAAGCATAGACAATACCGTCATTGGTATGAAGTATGAATAAGTATAGTTACCATACCTGAAGTATAAACAGAGTTTATTAATCTTAAACCATTCCTCACTAATTATAGGAGCGAAGTATGCAAGCTCTCATTCTACAAAAAGACCATGATCAACTGACAGCCAATATCCAGTCCATTCCGACAGAACAACTTCCTCCAGGCGATGTGATTATTGATATTTATTGGTCAACACTAAATTACAAAGACGCCTTAGCAATTAATGGAAAAGCGGGGGTTGTGCGCCAATACCCAATGGTTCCGGGGATTGATTTTTCAGGTGTGGTGCATCACAGCGAAGATCCTCGTTTTAGCGTAGGCCAACACGTTCTACTCACAGGTTGGGGAGTTGGAGAAACACATTGGGGTGGGCTCGCAACTCAAGCTCGAGTTCCCGCAGATTATCTCACCCCACTCCCTGAAAACCTCTCACTGAGACAAGCCATGATTATTGGCACAGCAGGCTTTACAGCCATGCTCTGTGTTAACGCCTTGCAAGATGCAGGTATCACCCCAGATAAAGGCGAAATTATTGTGAGTGGAGCCAGTGGTGGCGTTGGTTCAACGGCTATCCAGCTGTTATCACAACTGGGTTATGATGTGGTGGCCATCTCTGGTAGAGCAGAAAATAGTGATTATTTGCTGAAAATAGGTGCCAAGAGAGTACTTGCGCGCAGTGATTTTACTGGAACAGCTAAACCACTTGATAAGCAACATTGGGCAGGGGCGATTGATACTGTCGGAGGAGAAGTGCTTGCCAATATATTAGCGCAAACACAATACAACGGTGCAGTCGCAGCTTGTGGTCTTGCGGGCGGTTTTTCATTGCCAACCACGGTGATGCCATTTATTTTACGTAATATCCGCCTGCAAGGTGTCGATTCGGTTTATTACCCAGCGAGCAAACGCCCCGCTGTTTGGCAACGCCTTTCGCAGCTGTTACCTGAATCATTTTATTCGCAAATTACCTCAGAGATTACATTAGAACAGTCCGTTGAGTACGCGCAGAAATTTCTCAAAAATCAGATTACAGGGCGTACACTTGTTAAGATTTTAACACCATAATTGCGTTTTGTGCGGGCCAACCCAAAAGTTTGGATTACCGCACAATTTAAAAAAATAAATGTAGTTAATTTCTCTGATAAGACCAGTATTTTGCTGTCATATGCTGTGAAATAATTATAATAGCCCTCCTTATCACGAAAGATCTGATATATTTTTATGATAAAAGATGACAAACCATCCACATCAGGTTATGTTGTCGGGTTATTGACATATCGTCGGAGTTAGCAACACAATGGCAGAAGATATTCACATTTTACTTCTCAATGGGCCGAACCTAAATCTACTTGGCACAAGGGAACCTGATAAGTACGGTAACCTCACCCTTGGAGATATTGTGTCTAAACTCACAAAGGAAGCGGAACAACTAGGCGTAAAATTGAGTCATTTTCAGTCCAATGCAGAGCATGAACTGATCAATAAAATTCATGCGGCAAAGGATAACGTAGATTTTATTCTAATTAATCCGGCTGCATTCACGCATACTAGTGTTGCTTTGCGTGATGCATTATTAGCGGTTGCGCTCCCGTTTATCGAGATCCATCTGTCTAATGTGCATGCCAGAGAACCATTTCGTCATCATTCTTACCTCTCAGATAAGGCGGTCGGAGTGATTTGTGGTCTTGGTGCCGATGGTTACAGTTTCGCGTTACAGGCAGCGGTTAACCGTCTGTCATCTTACTCCGAGTAATTTGAGCTGTAGTTAGGCGACAAATGAATGAGTCTCTAGAAACATAGGTAACTGTGTCACTAGTATGAATGAATGAAGTCACCATAACCTTAACTTAAGGCGCTACAACTTAAGCTATAACGAGTATGTGCTCTAAATAATTCAGGACGTAGTTAGGCGGCTGCTGAGTAAGTCGCTAGGAATATACGCCAGTATATCGCTAGTGTGATTGAGCAAAGCCAACAACACTACAACTTGAAATATAGCGAGCATAAATCACTTAAATTCAAATATAAGAGTACGGAATCATATCCATGGATATTCGTAAAATTAAAAAGCTGATCGAGCTGGTCGAAGAGTCTGGCATTTCTGAACTGGAAATTTCTGAAGGTGAAGAGTCAGTACGTATCAGTCGAGTTTCAGCTGCTTCTCAGGTCATGGCGGCACCTCAACAGTTTTACTCTGCACCTGCGGCACCACAACCTGCATTAGCAGCTGCGGTAGCTCCAGCACAAGAAGCTGCGGCACCAGCGGCGGCAACGGCGCCAGCAGTTTCAGGCCATCAAGTGCGCTCTCCAATGGTCGGCACTTTCTACCGTTCACCAAGCCCTGAAGCCAAACCATTTATTGAAGTTGGTCAAACAGTCAATATTGGCGATCCTCTTTTCATCATCGAAGCGATGAAAATGATGAACCAAATCGAAGCAGAAAAAGCAGGTGTTGTGAAAGCAATCCTAGCGCAGAACGGTGAGCCGATTGAATATGACCAGCCGTTAGTGGTTATCGAATAACGAGGCGTTTCCATGCTGGAAAAAATTGTCATTGCTAACCGTGGAGAAATCGCACTACGTATTCTTCGTGCCTGTAAAGAATTAGGCATCAAGACTGTAGCTGTGCACTCCGCGGCAGATAGTGATCTAAAACATGTCCTGTTGGCTGACGAGACAATTTGTATCGGGCCAGCAGCATCCGCAAAAAGCTACTTGAATATTCCTGCCATCATTTCAGCGGCGGAAATTTCAGGGGCTCAAGCAATTCACCCAGGATATGGTTTCCTGTCTGAAAATGCGGATTTTGCAGAACAAGTCGAACGTTCTGGCTTTATATTTATCGGGCCAAAAGCTGAAACCATCCGCCTAATGGGTGACAAAGTTTCAGCGATTGAAGCGATGAAAATAGCTGGTGTACCTTGTGTACCGGGTTCCGATGGCCCATTGGGCAGCGATACTGATAAAAACAAAGCTATCGCGAAACGTATTGGTTACCCTGTGATCATCAAAGCCTCTGGCGGCGGCGGCGGTCGTGGTATGCGTGTGGTTCGTCACGAAAAAGATTTAGAATCTTCAATCAGTCTCACGCGTGCTGAAGCAAAAGCGGCGTTCAACAATGATATGGTTTACATGGAGAAATACCTTGAAAACCCTCGTCACGTTGAAATTCAAGTAATGGCTGACGGCCAAGGCAATGCGATTTATTTAGCTGAGCGTGATTGCTCAATGCAACGCCGTCACCAAAAAGTGGTTGAAGAAGCGCCAGCTCCGGGGATCACTGATGAAGTTCGCCGTGGTATTGGCGAACGCTGTGCCAATGCTTGCATTGAAATTGGCTATCGTGGTGCAGGGACTTTCGAGTTCCTATATGAAAATGGTGAGTTCTATTTCATTGAAATGAACACCCGTATTCAAGTTGAGCACCCAGTCACTGAAATGATCACTGGTGTTGACCTGATTAAAGAACAACTGCGTATCGCTTCAGGCATGCCATTGTCTGTTAAGCAAGAAGATATCGTTGTTCACGGTCATGCTATTGAATGTCGTATCAATGCTGAAGATCCAAACACCTTTATGCCTAGCCCAGGTAAAATCACGCGTTTCCATTCTCCGGGTGGTTTTGGTGTCCGTTGGGAATCTCATATTTACGCAGGCTACACCGTACCTCCGTATTATGACTCAATGATTGGTAAGCTGATCACCTATGGTGAAACACGTGAAATCGCCATTGTTCGTATGAAAAATGCACTCAACGAACTGATTATCGATGGCATTAAAACCAATATTGAATTGCATCAAATGATCATGAATGATGAAAACTTCCAAAAAGGTGGTACTAATATCCACTATTTGGAGAAAAAACTCGGTATTCAGGATTAATTGATCGTATTACTGACGTAAAATAAACATACCGAGAACGCATACTTCTCGGTATTTTTTTATCTTTTCAATTAACATGTACACTCTAGATAATTCAAAATGCCGCTAAGCACAGTCACTACCCTTGCGACTTGAAATATGGCGTGGATAAATCAGGAACCCCTATGTCTCTTAAACACAACAACTGGAAAAATATTGGAAAAACGCCTGATTACCGATTTTCATTAGCCAATGAAAGAACCTTTTTAGCGTGGATCAGAACAGCTTTAGCGCTGTTAGCAGGCTCTATTGCAGTTGAACAGCTCCTGCATGAAACCGCAACACCATGGATAAGGATATTATTATCACTATTTCTGGCTTGTGCTGGTGGTATTACGGCGATTATGGCCCTCTACCGTTGGCGACAAAATGAAATTGCCATGCGCACCGATGAACCATTGAGATATACCTCTTTCCTCACCATGATGACATTGTTTATTACCACCATCGCCATCATTTCTCTCCTCTATATACTCATTTAATGCCATATGATACGTGATCCAGGTTTACAACCCGAAAGAACTCAGCAGGCATGGAGCCGTACTTTGCTGCTTTTGTTCGTGAACACATTATTGTTTCTGCGACTTGGTTTATTAGATTCGTCATGGTTACCATTTGTAGGAGCCGTGATCGCCACATCGCTGCTATGTATGATTGGCTTTAAAAGACACATTTCATCGGCTTATCAAAATAGTGGCTTAAAAATTGATAATGCAATTTTCCTTTATATCACCGCTTTGGCCATTTTAGCGATGTCGATCCTGCTAATCATTCATATCCTTATCATGACATAACCCCTATGACTCACTATTGATGGGTATGAAAACCCACCACTTTAGCCTAACTTATCCTCTAACCCACTCAAAAAACAGGTCGATAAGTGCAGAGATAAACGTCGTTAATCTACCTACCCCCAATGCACTACATCTTGAAGTATCACGAGTATCGACCGTTTTTTTTTACACTCCCCCCTAGGTTTATCGTACAATCCCTGATTATTTTTATTTTATGAGGGGGAAATACGTATGGATAAGCGTTTTCTTCAATCAAATAAGGAAGCTCGCTGGTCACTCTATCTTACTCTTGCCTATCTTATTGGTTGGGTGATCTGTGCCTATCTTCCAAGTAATACTATTGGTGTGACGGGCCTACCATTGTGGTTTGAATGGTCGTGCCTGATCTTACCTATCATCTTTATTTTGTTATGTATCATGATGGTCAAAATCATTTTCAAAGAGATTCCTTTGGAGGATAAAGATGCAAACTGAAGTTTTGCTACCTCTAATTGGTTACTTAGTACTGGTTTTTTTGCTATCTGTATACGCATACCGTAAACGAACCAAAGGTGAGTTTCTTAATGAATATTTCTTAGGAAATCGCTCCATGGGTGGGTTTGTGCTCGCCATGACCATTACCGCAACCTATGTTAGCGCCAGCTCGTTTATTGGTGGTCCTGGCGCTGCCTACAAATATGGCTTAGGTTGGGTACTACTGGCGATGATCCAGCTACCTGCAATTTGGTTATCCCTTGGCGTACTCGGCAAAAAATTTGCGATTCTAGCTAGACGTTATAATGCCGTGACCTTGAATGACATGCTGTATGCACGTTATCAAAGCCGCTTTCTCGTTTGGTTTGCCAGTATTAGCTTACTAATCGCTTTCTTTGGCGCAATGACAGTACAATTTATTGGTGGAGCGAGATTACTGGAAACCGCCGCGGGTATTCCGTATACCTATGGTCTGCTGATTTTTGGTGTCTCAATTGCGTTATATACCGCGATAGGGGGTTTCCGAGCTAGTGTGCTTAATGATGCACTGCAAGGGTTAGTGATGCTACTAGGCACTGTCATTTTACTGGTAGCTATTATCTATCATGCAGGAGGACTGGGCGCTGCCGTGGAAAAAATTCACACTATCGACCCTAAATTAGTTTCTGTTGAAGGTGCTGATGATATTTTAAGTGGCCCATTCCTTGCCTCTTTTTGGATTTTAGTCTGCTTTGGGGTAATTGGCTTACCGCATACCGCAGTGCGTTGTATTTCCTATAAAGACAGCAAAGCCGTTCATCGTGGAATTATTCTTGGCACCATCGTGATGGCTGTGCTCATGTTTGGTATGCACTTTGCGGGAGCGCTAGGCCGTGCCATCCTACCTGACCTTACGATCCCTGACCAAGTGATCCCAACCTTAATGGTGCAAGTATTACCCCCATTTGCTGCTGGTATTTTCTTAGCCGCCCCCATGGCGGCAATTATGTCGACGATTAACGCACAGTTACTCCAATCATCAGCGACTATCGTCAAAGATATTTATCTCAGCAGTGCACCAAAGCAAATTCACAATGAAAAAAGATTGTCACGTATTTCCAGTTTTTCAACATTAATACTGGGCGCACTATTGCTAATTGCCGCATGGGATCCACCGCAAATGATTATTTGGCTAAATCTATTAGCATTTGGTGGCCTCGAAGCCGTCTTCTTATGGCCATTAGTTTTAGGTCTTTATTGGGAAAAAGCGAATAGTAAAGGCGCCATCAGTGGTATGGTCATCGGTGGTGTGAGCTATGCATTATTAGCCTCATTCAAAATTGAATTAATGGGCTTCCATGCAATTGTTCCTTCACTGCTATTTAGCCTGATTGCCTTTATAATTGGTAATCTTTTCGGTAAAAATCCAGTACAATCGGCAGCCAATGAGCAGGCTACGCCCGCAAGCAATTAAGTAAAAGAGATTAACTATGCCTTGGATACAACTACGACTTAACTCTACTGGCCAGCAGGCTGAAGCACTTGGTGATGAATTGATTGAAAGTGGCGCGGTTTCAGTCACTTTTCAAGACAGCCATGATACCCCAGTATTCGAACCTTTACCGGGCGAGACACGTTTATGGGGTGATACCGATGTGATTGGTCTCTATGATGCCGAAACAGATATGGCAATAGTCGTAGCGCAATTAGAGAATAGCCCACTGCTTGAAACAGGCTTTATCCACAAGATCGAACAACTTGAAGATAAAGATTGGGAAAGAGAGTGGATGGATAATTTCCACCCAATGCGCTTTGGACAACGTTTATGGATCTGCCCAAGCTGGCGTGATGTGCCAGATCCTAACGCGGTCAATGTAATGTTAGATCCTGGCCTAGCATTTGGTACAGGTACTCACCCGACCACCTCCTTATGCTTAGAATGGTTAGATGGATTAGATCTCGAAGGCAAAACAGTGATCGATTTTGGCTGTGGTTCCGGTATTCTAGCCATTGCTGCGCTGAAATTAGGCGCCGCACAAGCAATTGGGATCGACATTGATCCACAAGCAATACTTGCTAGCCGCGATAATGCTGAACGTAATGGGGTTTCTGATCGTTTATCACTCTATTTACCTAAAGACCAACCAAAAGAGCTACAAGCGGATGTGGTGGTCGCTAATATCTTAGCAGGCCCATTACGTGAACTAGCCCCAATGATCAGCGTACTGCCTCATTCAGGTGGCTTACTGGGGCTTTCAGGTGTATTAGCAACCCAAGCAGAAGGCGTTGCAGATGCTTACCGTGAACAGTTTGCAATCGACCCAATCGCAGAGAAAGATGAATGGTGTCGCATCACTGGTGTCAAGCATTTTTAGCAAATTTATAATAAAAATCAGTGAATAATTTCTTTGAAATTGAAGCAGGAATAGATTATCGTATAGCTCAAATATTGTTCAACTGCAGGTGATATTCTATCCTGTTTGGGATTTGAACAGGCTAACGGCGAATTTAGTGATTTTTTTACAAAATCATCTAACTAATTGTTATTAAACACTAATAATTGTATTTTGAAAAAATCAAGATAAAAAAGTTAGTGATAAATAACGGTTTGCTCAAAGTTTGTCCTTTCATATCTCGAAAAAAATGCGTAATATACGCGCCCTTGCAGTCACAGTATGGCCCCCTTTAGTTATGCGAATCGGACAATATCAGTTGCGAAACTGTCTTATTGCTGCCCCCATGGCAGGCATTACAGATCGACCATTTAGGTCGCTTTGTTATGACATGGGTGCGGGTATGACGGTCTCAGAAATGCTCTCATCCAACCCACAGGTTTGGAAGACCGACAAATCAAGACTGAGAATGATCCATCGCGATGAACCGGGGGTGCGTTCCGTTCAAATAGCTGGCAATGATCCCGATGAAATGGCAGCCGCAGCTCAGATTAATGTTGAGAGTGGCGCACAAATTATCGATATCAACATGGGCTGTCCAGCTAAAAAAGTGAATCGTAAGCTTGCAGGCTCAGCGCTGCTACGTTACCCCGACTTGGTGCAATCCATCTTGTCTACGGTAGTCAAAGCAGTCGATGTCCCTGTCACGTTGAAGATCCGCACAGGCTGGTCACCTGAAGAACGTAACTGTATAGATATTGCCAAATTGGCCGAAGATTGTGGTATTCAAGCACTGACCATTCACGGTAGGACTCGAGCCTGTTTGTTTAATGGCGAAGCTGAGTACGACAATATACGGGCAGTTAAGCAGACTGTTGCCATACCGGTTATTGCCAATGGCGACATTACTGACCCGCTAAAAGCCAGAGCTGTATTGGATTACACAGGGGCGGATGCCCTGATGGTAGGACGAGCAGCTCAGGGAAGACCCTGGATCTTTCGGGAAATCCAGCATTATCTGGACACAGGTGAAATGTTACCACCGATGCCAATGGCAGAAGTGAAACACATTATGATAGCGCATGTACAGGAGTTGCACGACTTTTACGGTCAAGGCAAAGGAGCCCGTATAGCGCGTAAACATGTTTCTTGGTATTTGCAAGAACATGCACCTGATGACCAGTTCCGGCGCTCATTCAACGCCATTGAGGACGCCAGCGAACAGCTGGAGGTGTTGGAAGCATTTTTTGAATATTTTGCGTAAATAAAGATAAGAGCTGACAGAACTATGTTCGAACAACGCGTAAATTCTGACGTACTAACCGTTGCTACTGTAAATTCACAAGATCAAGTAACTCAAAAACCATTGCGTGATTCAGTTAAGCAAGCACTGAAGAACTATTTTGCTCAATTAAACAATCAAGATGTTAATGATTTATATGAGCTGGTATTGGCTGAGGTAGAGCAGCCTTTGTTGGACATGGTTATGCAATATACCCGTGGAAACCAGACCCGTGCAGCCCTGATGATGGGTATCAACCGCGGTACTCTGCGTAAGAAACTGAAAAAATACGGCATGAACTAATCCTAGTCGGTTAATGCAGTGTTTTTAAAGGCACTTCTTGTTTTTCAAGAAGTGCTTTTTTAATACTTAATTTTTAGTTTACGACTTTAGCCTTTGCCTTGGCTACTTAGGTAAATTGCAGCTCTGACCTTCTCAACGACATCTTTGCCCGCGGCCATATCAGATGTTCCAAATGAAGGTAGCCATTAATCTACCCCGTTAATGAAAAAAGTATTTTCATTCTGCATTAGGTATTACAGGGGGGACAAAAATACTCAAAATCTGTGATGTTCAGTTCTGTCAGTTATGGTGAATAGTCCTCATGGGTTACAGATTGGTATGTAATCGAAGTAAATTGAGACTATCTCCATTTCATATTTAAATGAAATAGAATATTTTAAACCCCATGTTAAATATGAAAAAAGGTAATACTGAATGGCTAATTTAATTTATTTGAAACTTACAGGAAAAAACCAAGGGTTGATATCTGCGGGTTGTTCAACGCGTGATTCAATTGGCAATATGTTCTGCACAACACCAGCGAATGCTTTGTTTGATACAACCCAAACGAAGTAATATAGTGCTCACTGATGAACACTTACAGCGTAACTGTTTAATCTCATCCAAAGAGTATTAATGATTATAAATATAGGAAAATAAAGTGAAACTTATTGATTTCAAGTCAAAAAATGGAAAAAAAACATTTGGTGATTTATTTTTTGATGAAAAAACAGATTTTGCAGAACATCTGATAAAATTAAGAGAAGACATGCTGCAAGTGGAGTTTCCTAATAACTATATTTTAGATATAGGCTGGAGTAATGATTTTGAAATAGATGGCTATTTCATTATATATTTAATAAAACATTTTGATTGGGAAAATCCTGTTTATTTAGGTAATGCCTATAATTACTACGAGTTAGTTGAGGAGATAAATATTGCTATGGAACTAATTCCTTGAAAAACATTCTATAACTGATATTACTATTACAATAGTCACTTGCGAAATAAACATAGAGAGAACTTAGGTAAATAGTTCCGTCTATTAGAAATCATTAAAAAAAGACTATAGCTAAAGATGATAGCTTCAAATACTGTTTATCTAAATTTATTAAAGAAGTTTCGCAAAAATCAATAGACAGTTTTTATAAAAACAGTAAAAACACATGGCATTTTTGGAATAAAATCACATGAAAAAAATAAAGATTAGTAGATGGTATATATCTGGGTTTTGGGCTCCCCTTGATGGTGGACCGAATGAAGATGAATTATTATTGAAACTGAATTTGAACAATCCTTCGAGCATTGATTTAATTGTTGGTAAAATACTGAAACCATATATAGATATTTTACCATTAAAGTATCAAATCCGTTTTAAGAATAGTTTTAAGTATGCAATAACATACTACTCAGAAAAAGAATTAAAGGATTGTTACTATACAGGTACGCCTCAATTAGAGTTACCTGACGGTATAACAGCTCGTAATTTTTATATTTATGTATGGAATTTTATATATAAAGGTGAAAATTATTTAGCATCTGAAAATGATGATTATACAGAGCTATCACTTAACGAAATCTATAAAAAATAAGTACATTAATGTATCTAAGAAAAACTACACAGACAATAAAAGATACGTTAATAAACTTTACAGAGTTGAATAATATTATTAAAGTAGAGCAGGTAGCAAGGGAATGTAATTTTACCCTATCTTTAACTAGATGATAACTTTATAAATTTATATTTTCACGAAGTAAAATATCACTACAAATACGCTAACTACAATAAAATTATCAAGGTTTTAATAAGGATTAACTTATGATAAATAATAGGATGACTAACTTCAGAAGCATGTCTTTTTATATGAACGGTGAGTTAGCAGCATCAAACCTCGTTCTTTTTATAGAATTTGATAATGTCAACTGGTTTTCACTTACTATAGGCGAAGGGATGCTTGAATTCATTAAAAAAGAAACAGAACCTAAATGTAGCTCAACCGTGAAATTACAGGATTCATTCTCATATCCAATTACTGAGAATAGTCAACTGGAAAAATATAAAGAATGCAAGTTAATAAGTATTCATCAATACAGATTGATTAACAATTTAGATTACAGTCTGGGAATTTTTTTTGAAACTAATATGGGAGGAATAAGCATTATTGAAGATGGTGATAACCTGTTTATAAGTGAAGGGGTTAATAATGATTTATTATCTAAGTGTAATTTAATTAAATATAAAATATAATGATAAGAATCAACATAATGAAAACTATAACAGTTCCTCTTTCTAAAGAAGCAATGCATAGATTGGATTATAATGAATCTATTGATGGTGATCTACTAGAACTAGAGTTGAGTGATAGCCAACTAAATACCCTAAGTAAAATAAAATTATTTGAAGTAATCAATTATAATTTAGGGTTAAATATAGATGATTATGAAGATGAAAGCCTGTATGATATGAATAAAATAGAAATTTTAAATGAAATTCTCAAAAGCATGATAAATAAAGAGAATAAAGATATAATTAAATCAATTTTAGAATTGTCGAAACAGCATTAGATAAAAAAACAGGAATATTTTTCTTTTTTTAATCCATTTAAATTTCAAATACTCCATGAGTATTGAAATAACACTCATAATCTATGATAAAAATAACCCCAGATAAAGATAAAAAATTAATAACATTCTATATATAATGATTGGCATTTTGATGATAAACGGTATAATGTGACCAATAGATTATCATAAATAAAAACATGATAAAAAACTATAACTGTATCAATCTAACAGAGGCAAATAAAATATTATTACTAATTTCAGGTGATTATATTGGAAT
This sequence comes from Providencia sp. PROV236, assembly GCF_033676985.1. Lineage (NCBI taxonomy): Bacteria > Pseudomonadati > Pseudomonadota > Gammaproteobacteria > Enterobacterales > Morganellaceae > Providencia > Providencia sp. PROV236. The sequence goes on from NZ_CP096297.1 coordinate 3,721,804, forward strand.
AATTAATCTCATCGATTACGCCGAAGATGATAATTTTTTATTGGTTAAGAGACTAAATGATTGGGAAGAAAAAGATGACATTATATATTAAAGGAAATCAATCTAAAACATTACCAACTAGGTGAAGTGATTATATTAAATGATTTTTATACAGAAACAAAATGGCATATTTATTAGACTCTAAATATATTAACTGTTTTTCAACGGAATATTTTAAAAATATAAAATTTATAAAGGTCACTTTTCTTGAAAGTAAAACAATCAGTATATATGTTTGTTTTTTACAATAAATTCCATTAATGTTTAAGTTGAGATAATAGTGAAATTTTCAATTAGTAATTTTAAAAACAAAGAAACTGGTGAAAAATTAGACCACTTTGGTTATGTACATATAATTTACAATCATACTAACATACCTGAAGACCTAATATTTTCGATGATAGAAATTATTTCACCAACATTTAAGGTTGTTGATAACATGCTATTTATTGATAATCTCTTTTCACAGAGAAAATATGATGAACACCTATCTTCTGGAATAAGTAAAGAAAAAACTCAATTTTGGCTTAATTTAGTCGATATTAGTAGCGTTTTTGATATATTAGAATATGAAGAGACTATTATAGTAGCGGAGAAACTAGTTCATTGCTGGAATTTAAAAATTAAGGGAGAAAATTTACAGGCATTTGGCCAAGCTCGAATTCTTCGTGATGATTCAGAAACTGAAGTGTTAATTACTGTTGACCAATATAGCCATGATTAATTTATGATAGGTGCCTAGCCATTCAACTAAATATAACAAATCAGCTCTGCTAGTTTTACATATTACTATCTTAATCAATAATGTTTTGGCTATTACGACAAAAAAACACATCAATTAATTTAATATATTTATAGAAAGGGACTGATATGTGCTGCATAGTGTATAGCCATAAAATTACTTTGAAGAACGACACTACTCATACCAATGGTAATATATTTACTAGCTCTAGTACTTAGTTAAACCAACCTAAGGTATAGCTTGAGTTGGTGACTCAGTTTATGATGCTCTAAGCCAAAAATAAACAAAAAATTGACTAATGACATTTAAACTGTTCTTTCCCCTACTTCAATAAGATATATCATACCTACAGTCTAATTTGATGATAAGAAACACAAACACAAATAAAAATACATGATACTTTTATTCGATAAGCTTTACTACATTAGCCTTTTATCAAATTATCTAGATAGTTTTTAGTTATATGAAATAACAATTAAACTAAAAAATTTAATTGTCATTTCATTAGTACATTCAAGTAATTAAAATATTTTATTTAGCATTATCTTTAATAATCATAAATTATGATACCGCTCACAATTACGATTGTTATAAAAAATAAAAACTTGTTTTGTAAAAATATTATTTATAAATTTATAAAAATAATCTATCCCTATTATAAGTGAGAGTGTACACACGAAACAATTAAATATAAAACAATTAGGGATGCAATTATCTATGGATTTAATAGACCTCAGAAGTGATACATTGACAAGATTACAACCCAAAGATCTACTCAACATTAACTATGATTACATTAGTGATGACTGCTACGATGAAGATCGTTACGTTAAGATGCTTGAATTTAAAATTGCTGACCTTTTCGGTAAAGAAAGCGCGTTGTTTATGCCTTCTGGAACAATGAGTAACCAAATTGGTTTGAACGTTTTATCAAATCCAGGTGATGAACTCATTACTGAGGCCGGCTATCATGTGTGTTTTTTTGAGTCATCACAAACCTCTGCATTGAGTGGTTTAGTTATCAATAACGTACGTTCTAAACATGGAATATTAACGACCGAAGATGTATTAAATGCGATTAATAATAAAGCTCGCTGGTCAGATTTATATGCCACACCTAAAATTATTTCAATCGAAAGCAGTATTAATACCTATGGTGGGTTAGTGTTTCCATTGGATGAAATATGCCATTTAAAAATGTTATGTAATAAAAAAAATATGCACTTATTTTTAGATGGTGCTCGGGTTTTGAATGCGTGTATCGCTATTGGTATTTCACCTGATAAATATACTGAACATGTTGATATATTGAATATTTGTCTCTCTAAAGGGATCGGTGCTCCTTTTGGCTCGCTTCTTGTAGGAAGAAAAACCGATATTGATAAAGCCAAAAAAGTAAGGAAATGGTATGGCGGAGCACTCCATCAATCAGGGCTGATGGCTGCCATTGCATTAAATAAATTAAAAGACTATTCTGCTAGGCTCGAAAATAACAATATGAATGCTCAATATTTAGGCGCAATTTGTTCCCAATACTGCCAACTTACTCATCCAGTTGAAACGAATATTGTGATGATAAAAAGCCGCAATGCAGATAATCTGGTTAAAAAACTTAAAACATATGGAGTATTAGCTACAGCATGGACATCGAATACTGTCCGTTTCGTCACGAGCTCTAATATTAATAAAGAGATGCTCACGCGCTTAAAGTCGATCTTTGAAAAGATACATAAATATAAAGAGTTTATATGATAAATAAAATAATCACGTCACGTTTTTTTTCTGGAATATCATTTTATAGTTTCTTGCCATTTTATTCTATTTACTTGATTAACTATAAAAATATGATAGAAAGTAATGTTGCTATTATTTTATTTATATTCTTATTCATTAGTCGTGCATGTTCATTATTCACACATTATATTATTGACTATATAGGTTATAAACTGACTTTAATACTTAGCTATCTTATGGCTTCAGTTGCTATATTATCTATTTATGTCATTAATAGCTTTTCATTTCTACTCCTAGCTTCTGCTATCATTGGTGCCGGTTTTTCTATCGCCAATGTATGCACTAGCCTTTTTATCGCAGAAAATAATAACCATTCAGAACGCGTCAAAAACTTTTCTTTACTTAATGTTGCTGTCAATATTTCATCTGCCATTGGTGGTGTAATAGGTGAGTGGTTTTATCATGGCTTCTACTCAGGAATTATCATGCTTCCTGCTGCTGTCATGTTAGCTTCATCGCTTTATTCATGCACCTTACAGAATATAAAACAGAGTAAAGTAAACTCCAAAAATGAAGAAAAAGCGCTTTCTACTTTTGCGGAATGGATAGTTTTTGTTTGCTATAGTTCAATGTCTTTCTTCATGATCGGCTTGATATTAAGAAATCTCGCCTTCCATTTTGAAGTCAATAATAACGAGACTATTCGCTATATCTCCGTTTCATCTCTATTTGCCTTAAATGCCGCTATCATTATATTTTTACAGATAAAATCGACCTCTTTACTATCAGCTCAACGTACTGAGCTTCAAATTTTCATCTATAAATTGAGCTTAATAGTAGTCTCTGTTTTGCTATTAATATTTAACTTTCAATCAGCATTAAGTATGTATTTATTGATCGTGTTATTTACACTGAGTGAACTGATTTGGAGTCCATATAACAATAGCTTATCGATAGATAAATGCCCTTTTAAAAACAAAAAATTATCACTATCTATCTGCATATTTTTTTGGGGATTAGCAGAATCGCTTGGGGCTTATATGGGAATTATTGCAAACACCTACCAACTACACTTTCTCATTCCATTTTGCTCATTTTTAATCCTTATTTTTTTATTTTGTATTGAAGGCTTGCTAACTAAAAGGAAACGTAATGAAAACGATTATATTTCTGGAGTGTAATCTATCAGGAACTGGTGTGAAAGCAATTAAGATAGCCAAAGAAATTGGCTATCAAACAATATTATTTACTAAAGAGAAAACCTTTTATGAACAGATTGCGGACAATCCATTACAATTTGTTGATCATGTTGTTGAGCTGAATACCGATAACCTTGCTTCAGTTATTTATCATGCGATGAAGTATAAAACTCACGGTATTGTAGCATTTGATGACTACCGATTAATCACTGCGGCGGCAGCTTCTCATGCATTAGATCTACCTTCTCCCACCATCAAATCTTTAATTGCATGTCGATACAAGCAAAAAACTCGTAGGATCCTAAGCCAATATCATCAAGGTTTTAATTATAGTGTTGTTAGTATTAAGGATAAGATAAATATTTCAAACCTCTCATTTCCATTAGTGGTAAAACCTTGTGACGATAGTGGAAGTAATAAAGTGGCTATTTGCCACACACCAATAGAGCTATCCAGTGCTATCCAAGCGATAACGGCATGTCGGATTAATCAGCGTGGCTATGAATTATCTTCAGATTATCTTATAGAAGAGTTTATTCAAGGTGATGAATATAGCGCTGAAGCCTATTGGGATACTAAGAAAAATCGATGGGAAATACTTGGCATTACTAAAAAACATACAACAACAGGCCAATACTCCGTCGAAATAGGTCATGATTTCCCTTGTGAATTCCCCCTATTCGCTAAAATTAAAACAACACTAATCAGTTGGCTCAACCATATTGGGCTATCTCATACCGTGGCACACGTTGAGTTTAAATTACAAAATGATGTTGTTAAGCTAATTGAAATTAATCCACGGGTCGCTGGAGGTATGATTGATAAGTTATGTGAAATCGCAACAGGATTCGACCTAGTACACTGCTATTTATCTCAGTGTGTAAAAGACATGGAGTATGTTCCTCAACTAAAAAAAGAAAAACATTATGCATCGATTCGCTTTTTAACCTCGGGTAAATCGGGTGTGATTAATCGTATTAAACCTAATTTCTTATTCAATCAGCCTTTACTGTTTAATTTTGTTCCTACACCAATAGAAGTTGGGCCACTAAAAGATAGTTACGGCCGCTTAGGGTACGTCATTACACAGTCTGCCACTCAAGAACAAGCAATGAATGACGCAGAAAACTTTATTAAGCAGGTAGACATAACATATCAATAAATATTCAGAAGCTATGATAGCTTTTACTGTTGTGGGAAATTTTCAGATAAAAACTTTACAGCTTATAATAAAAATCTAATTCCACATACGCGATTTATTTTTTATCAATCTTATATTCTAGAAAAAAGGCACAGTAAACAGCGCTGTGCCTTTACCAGTTAGCTATAATAACATTGAAAAGTTAACGGTATATCGGTAGTAAATTAAATTGAGCGAGTAATTGGCAAATAATACCCACAACACCAAAAGCAATCACTGCATATATTAAGCCTTTTCCTCCCCAAACTTTAAATTTGGATTCAGGAAAACGCTCTCTCACTTTAAGTGCCATAATGGCTGGGCAAATAATTGCCCAAATGCAAGCCGCCATTCCTGCATATGCAATCGCAATTAAAAAACCATTCGGAAACAACATACAAAGTATCAATGGTGGTAAGAAACATAATAGTGCCGATTTCATACGTCCAGATGGGTTATCCTGAAAATTCAAAGATGCCAATATATAATCAAATAAGCCAATAGCTACACCTAAGAATGAACAAAATACGGCACTAATCGAGAACCATAGTAAGAAGCTGGCAATATGTGGGCTACTCAACACAGAATATAGCGATTCAATAAAAGCATCCAGATTACCACCTTTATTGATAATGGTTAAAAACTCCGTTCTAGGTAGATTGCCCATCGTACCCAATATCCATAAAAAGTATAGAACTAACGCTAGCAAACATCCGATAACACAGCTTTTTACTACTTTCCGTTCGTTCTCATGATACAGTTTATAAAGACTGCATACATTCCCATGATATCCAAACGAAGTGATAGCATAAGGAATAATAATGAAAATAAAGGGAAGTAATGATGTTTGCCCTCCTTCAACAGGGGATTTCAGTAATAAGTCCGTTTTGACAATTAAAAAAAGTCCTGAGAATGCTAAGACAAATAATACTATTTTGATTAATAAAAATATTGATGTTAAACGGCTCGCCCCAATACCACTCCACCAAATACTCGCACCCAGTATTAAAGTGAAGATAAAAAATATTAGTCTTAAGTTAATATCAAATCCGTATATGAAGGCTGCTTCTTTAATTACAGAACCTGCTGCTGATATGTAAGCATAAATTAAAATATACAATACAAATATTAATGCTGCATTCGCGATATAACAGGCCCATTTAGGTAACAATTCTTTAGATATAAAAAAATAGTTAGTACCTGAGCCATATTTTGATATACATTCAAGAATATATATTCCCGAGTGAAACATAAAAAAACAAACAATCAATAGAATAACAACTGAATTAATAAACCATGCTCCTGCCATAATAGTTGGCAAACTAAACATGCCTGCCCCTATCATAGCGCCACCGAGCACAAAGCCCCCTACCATTATGGAGGGTTCTTTCTTCGCTGCCGAATTATTCATGGTATTTACCTTAGAAATAAGGGTGAGGCTCCCGCATTGCACGGGAACCTTTTAATTATTACCTATTATTTGATTGGCTTTAATCTAGCAGTAAAGTGCCTTAACACTGGTGGCTCATACTCAAAATCAAGTCCTTTCAGTGTTGCAAATTTATCTTTAAGACCAATTAATGCATCTGCAATATAATCCATATGATCATTGGTATAGACACGTCTCGCTATAGTTAAACGCATAAATTCCATATCTGCATGTTTTTGTTTGCCTGTTTCTGGATCACGACCTAATAAGAATGAGCCAATTTCAACAGCACGAACACCTGATTCCAGATATAGGGCATTAATCACTGCTTGAGCAGGAAATTGATCGCCAGGAATTTGCGGGACTAATTTTTTACAGTCAACAAACACTGCGTGACCACCTGTAGGATATTGAATTGGAATTCCACCTTCACGTAGACGGTCACCTAAGTATTTAACCTGCCCTATGCGATAATGGAGATACTCTTCACCAGCACCTTCCTCAAGGCCTTGCACCATTGCTGCCATATCACGTCCAGCTAAACCACCATAAGTGACAAAACCTTCCATAGGTACACAGCGCTGTCTCGCTAATGTAAAAATATTTTCATCGTTCTTAATTGCAACTAAACCACCAATATTCAACAGCGGGTCTTTCTTCGCTGACATCGTTAATGCATCAGCATATTTGTACATATCAAATATAATTTCTTTAATTGTGGCATTTTTGTATTTAGGATCACGCTCTTTAATAAAATAAGCGTTCTCACAAAAACGCGCAGAATCCATCACCACAAAAATATTATGTTGTTTAGCAATTTCATAAACTTCTTTTAGGTTAGACATTGATACTGGTTGCCCACCAGCACTATTACAGGTGACTGTCGAAACAATAGCAACAACGTTCTCAGCCCCATATTTAGCAATATTTTCTTTCAATTTTTGAATATCAAAATTGCCTTTCCAGTCATCATACGTTTCTGAATCATATGCTTTTTCAGTAACAATATTAATTGCTTTACAACCATTTAATTCAACATGCGCTGCTGTAGTATCAAAGTGAAAGTTGGAAATAAATACAGGTTTTTGTGCGCCGCCTTGCTGCTGTTTTACTTTTAATAATACAGGGAATAGCATATTTTCAGCACCACGCCCTTGGTGAGCAGGGATGGTATAATCGTAATCAAACATCTCTTTGACTTTATTTTTTAAGTCATAATAATTACGAGAGCCTGCATATGCCTCATCACCTGTGATCATCGCTGCCCACTGATGGTCACTCATGGCATTAGTCCCTGAGTCAGTGAGTAAATCAATATAGACTGCACTACTTGGTAATAGGAATGGGTTATAACCAGCTTCTTTTAATGCAACTTCACGCTCTTCTCTGGATGGGATACGGATGTTTTCAACCATTTTAATACGGAACGGTTCTACGATTCTTTTGGCCATGATAATACCTTTAATTTTTCATTAAATAATAAAATAGAAATTAGGGCTTATAATTAATAAGCTAACGATATCTTAACGATGAAAAATAAAGGATTACTTTTGAGGGAAAAAGAAGGCAAGAGCAATATCGATATTGAACCATTTCTTCATGTAGAAGAAACCCCTTGATATCAACAGATAATTTAGTAAAAACATACTATAACTCCTTTAATTAAGGATTTAGTACAACTGTTACTATTATATATATAACAATCCAGTCTAAACTTTAATCATGATTGTCATGATATTGTACATTCATCACACTATTACTTAATTTCCAAACTACAGTATGATATATATCACAATAATAAATTTATATTTAACATTGTTATTAGAACCACTACATTATCGATTAACAAAAATAAAATATCACTTATGTTTAAATAAACTTAAATAAAATTAAATGGGTAATTTAAATTAAAAAGAGCCAGTACAGCTCCTTTTAATTAATCGTTTGCAAGAATGTTATTCTGTGTCTTTACCGTATTTTGGCGATCGAGGGCCGTACAAAATACCATTAACTTTACCTGCTGATAGCAATCTAGCGCTTGTCATGCCTGCGATTTGATAGCTTTTATCCGTCAAGGTATTAGCAATTTGTTCAACAACAGCAGAAACCAATACACCAATGATGCCACCGGATGATGAGTTATTTTCTGTGCTTGATGCGGTCGCTGAACCACTCCATAACAATTTTCCAGTACGAGCATCAACCAATTTAGCACTGGCACTCACACGAGTATCACTCGCAATAACCTGATAGCTCGTCCCATATTCTGTAATAGATAAATATAGCACTGCATCATTTCCAAAAATTTCATGTAACTTGGCGACAGGAACTGCTTGAATATCCCCAGCATTGGTCATGCCATTCTGTTTAAAAGTTTCTTCAACCACAGCAACTGGGAAAACATAATAACCGGCCTCTGCTAATGGTAATGTAGTTTGTGATAACAGGCCATGGCTTGCTTGTACTTCAGGGGTATTATTTTGTGGCAATAACACTAAAATGCTTTTGGGCTTGCTTTGATTAAACGCAGTATAATCCATTTTCGTTGGCTGAGCACAACCCGTAAGTAACCATGTTATAACTAAGCTACTGATGATCAAAATCCGTTTCATTTTTTAATCCCTTTATTTTTCATCAAGAAATCCATGTAATTAGCTGATTCAGGAAATAAAGCTTTCTCAGTATTAAACTCTGCCATTGCAAGATCAATCGCACCTGTTGAGCTGTACAATAACCCTAAATGAGCATGTAGCCCTGGGGGTACTGCTGTACCCTGTGTTTTATTGAGCTCAATATTTTTCTTTAATACTTCGATTTGTTGCTGTGGACTTGTTTCAGTCTGTTGATAATATTGATAAACCGTTTTTTGATAACCATCCCAGTTATAAAGCGGTTTTGGTGCTGTTGAGCAACCACTTAATGCAATAATGGCAAATATCCCTAATAATTTAGCTTTCATCATATTCCCTTTTATTTTATTTGGCTGGCTGCCAAGCGCCATTTTCAATCCCAGTAACAAGATTATTCACCGCTTCTCTAATGGCTAAATCGAGAACCTTGCCATTTAACGTTGAGTCATAGCTAGCGGTACTACCAAAACCAATAATTTCACGATTAGATAATTCATACTCACCAGCTCCTTGTGAAGAAAATACCACTTCAGAAGTCTGAACATTGATGACATTTAAATTAACTTTTGCATAAGCAACTTGTGATTTTCCACGGCCTAAAATTCCAAATAATTGGCGATCACCGACCTCTTTACGACCGAATTCAGTGACATCACCAGTAATGACATAAGTTGCCCCTTTAAGCTGCTGTGCTTGGCCTTTAATCCCCGCTTCTTCTTTTAGCTCCTGCATATTAGCGCGGTCAAGTACATTGAATCGCCCAGTTTGCTGAAGATGAGTCATCAAAATCGTTTTTGACTGATTACCTAAACGATCAACCCCATCAGAAAAAATACCATTCATATAGCTAGAACGGTTGTCAAATTTGCCTATTGATATTGAATTTTTAGAGCCTGAATAATGAGTATTATATGTTGTAACTTTTTCGATTTGTAATGAACGTGATGATTCTTTAGCACATCCGGTTAATAATGCTGTAGCAATAAAAACGGAAGGAATTAACATTCTTGATGTATTCATTTATAATATTCTCAATTTGAATTTTCTTGGAATTAATTTGTTACATTTATATTTTGCATCAAATTCTCTTTATGCACCACCAAAATTTAATTATTATCAAAATCGCAAAAATTAATTTTATTATCAATATAGTTTTATTTATTTAAAGTTAAATATATTTAATATAATTCATTAAACCTTATAAAATTAAATTTAATATTCACCCAGAAAATACATTAATTTAAAATTCATTTATTTATCAATAAAAATACCCCTTGTTTTTAATTTAACTTAAAGAGAAATAGTTTTCCTTTTGTTATTCACTTACTAAAAGTAAGGCTATTAAACCTAATAATGCATAATTTATCCATTCACTGCATGAATTCAACAATAACTTAACATCACTTATTGTGAGTTTGTTATATAAAAGTTAAGAGTAGAGAGTGCCATTTCCAATCTAATAACACAGATATATCCAAACATTTGAAACGGTATTAATCGCTTACGATGAGATAACTAACTATGACAATACAATCACCAGCGGTCACAACATTCGGTACCCCAAAAACTACGATGAAGGTTTTATTGGTTTGCTGGATGAGTATTTTATTTGAGGGGTACGATGTTGGCGTTATGGGCGCGGTATTACCCACACTCGCTGAATATAAACAATGGTCACTTACCCCCTTAGAACTAGGAGCATTAAGCAGTTACGCACTTGTGGGCATGTTTTTTGGTGCCTTTATCATCGGGACATTAAGTGAGCTTTATGGTCGCCGCCGTATGCTACTCATTTGTGTCTGTCTATTTTCACTCACTATGTTGGGGGCTGCTCTTGCACCAACACCATGGTTTTTCGGTATAATGCGCTTTATTGGCGGTATCGGATTAGGAGGAGTGATCCCTGTTGCTGCGGCACTCACTATCGAATATTCTCCCGCAGAGAAACGTTCTTTTAATTATGGGATTATGTATTCAGGTTACCCACTGGGTATTTTAAGCGCTGCATTAGTCGCTATTTGGTTATTAGAGCATTTTGGCTGGCGTAGCGTCATTGCATTTGGGGCCTTACCTTTATTATTGATTTGGCCAATGGCGCGCATCTTACCTGAGTCACTTGAATACCTTTCGCATAAAGGAATGCATACACAAGCTCAAGCCCTTGCTGACAAATTAGATATCCAATATCAAGCTCCAGTGCAGCAACATCCGCAAAAGCAAAGTATTAAAGATATTGTCGCTGTGGTTTTTGCATGGCGTTATTTACGAGCGACAACCTGTTTTTGGGTGGCTTTATTTTGTGGAATGTTATTAGTTTATGGATTAAATACTTGGCTACCTTCTATCATGCGCAAAGAAGGGTATAACTTAGGCTCTAGTCTCACTTTCTTAATTGTATTTAGCTTAGCATCAGCACTTGGTGGGTTATTTTTAGGAAAAATAGCAGATAGATACGGTGTCAGAGGTTCTGTTTCATTCTTCTTTTTATTAGGTGCAATTGGTGTAGGAGCTCTTATATTTAAACAAAATATCTATGTGAATTACCTATTGGTGGCTTTTGCAGGAGTTGGCAGTATTTCTGCCGCCTTAATACTGACTGGTTATATTGCTAACTACTATCCGGCAAATGTACGTGCTTCAGCAACAGGTTGGGCATTAAGTTTTTCACGAATAGGTGCCATGTCAGGCCCTATGTTCGGAGCCTATATTGCCAGCCTAGGTATCGCTAGTAGTTGGAATTTTATTGCTTTTGCCATTGTGGCTGTGGTTGCCTCATTAGCGGTCATGCTGCTACCTAAACGCGTTCAGTAAGTCACAACGGGTTATTACACTCGTTTGAAATTGTTAACGAAGCGGGATAAAGGCATTTTTCCCGCTTCGTGTTGTCAGCCGAAAATCAATCAATTTATTGCCAATAACCTTAGTCACTGCTGCCAAACACAGTACGTTTGTCCGCAGTCTGAAACGAGCGCTTACGCCCATTTTTAGTTAAATAACTATTTAGCTATTTGATGACTCACCAAGTCACCATTTGCTATTTCAACATCATCTAAATAACTGTTACCTAGTTTAATAAAGGTATTATCAACACTATTAAAGGTTTTATCGTACTCATTTAGCTCAGCGCGATGTGTTAGCTGATTATCTTTCACATCGACCAGCAAATAACCTTGCTCTCCTCGCCACGTCTCATTTAGCAATGCAGTTTGGTTGCTGACCTGTAAACCATATAGTTGGCTATAGCCATTTTCCGTCACCACAGAAAACTCCCCATTATCCTGAAACTGTAATAATGAAAACAGCTTACGTGACGGTTCTTGGGCAATAGCATAAATATCACCATTAGGTGATTGCTCAACTTCATTGATCCGCAATGGTAGCCATTTATTACCTAAAATTTTGCCTGTTTCGCTATTAATAGTGATCTCAAGTGAGCCCATATTATTACCATAACTAAACCAAACGATGAGCTTGTTTTTTTGAGTAGCAAATAAGAAGTGAGAATTATCAACAAGTTCTTCTGGGTAATATAATTTAACTAAGTCACGTACATTACCAAAAAGTTGCCATGTACGGCCTTTATCTGTTGTTTTAAATAAATCGCTATTACTCACCACTAGATAAGTTTGGTCATTGGGTGTATTCAGTATCTTCCCTATAATTAAAGTTGAATATTGTTCACCATACGGCTCTTGCCAAGGTTCCATGTCTGTTATTGAATAATCAGCTAAGTTTAGCACCCGACTACCATCATTAAAGATCAGTGTGCATTCAGCTTTATTACATGCTGCATTGTAAAAGCTATGATTTCCTTTACCGATATAGTGGATACCCGTTTTATTTGCTAGAAGCACCTGATAACTGTAATCGTGAGAAGGAATATTATAACGTGAATAAGAGTAATAACCTGAACGTTGGCTTCTTTGAACAACGATCAACATTCCCTGATCTGTTGGGAAAGTTTTAACCCAATCAAAATTAGCGATTTCCGAGCCAATTTTTTGATTTTCCCATGTCCAACTGGCCGCATTACCGCGAAAGTGAAATGCAATGGTTGCAACTAAACAAGTGATAAATGCGATCGTCAAAATAATAAAACGTTTACTGAGGAATGGATTCATGTACGCACCTCAGTGACATAATCTGATTGGCCATTTTTTTGGCGTAAGTAGCTTAAATAACGTTGCGCAATAAAATTCATACGCCCTCGCTTAGAAACGTAAAAATAGATTGCTACACATAAACCGGTTAAAAAACTAATGCCTAACGTGATTGAAGATGCAAAACTAATAAATCCAACACCATTATCCAAAATATAAAGCCAATCCCAATAATCCCAATGATTACCTCGTTCAATAACTTCAGTTATATTCATTACTAATAGGGCGATAGCAAAAAGCGCTATCAGTGCAGCTGTAAATATCCATAATCCTTTATAAAAACTACGCTCTTGTGGGCTACCACCATTACTTAAGGTATATGCTAGATGATCTTGTTGATTAAAAACACCAAATACCATCTCCACTGTATCAGTTTCATTCAGTTTCTTATAAATAATTTCAATTTGATCGCCTTGAGCAATAAATAAACTGTGATTATTAAACAAAGGTTCATTTTCGGGAGTCACAATACTGAAAGGTTCACCATCTATTTGCAATAAATTTGCATTAAAAACTGTTTTGGCGCCTTTATAACCAATCACTGTATATTGCTGGATACCAAATAAATTGACTTTCCCTTGTGTAGATTGAAACTCCCCCTCTGCTATTTTTAGTTGATTAGCAAACTGAGGCTTTATTAGCTTCATCTTAGGGTTTTTGATCCCTGATAGGCTAATTAACTTGGGATTTTCATGACTGATTTGATATTGCCCTGCAATGACTTGATCAAGTGCTTTTAGTATTGATTTTCGACGCGGGCTAACGATATTCCAAATGGTTTTGAGGAAAAGGGTTACCATACTAAAACCAACGAAAGCGGCACAGCTAGCAAATGCTCCGAGTACAATCAGCAACATATTATCATCTGAATAAATAAAGCAGAAATAGGCAAGTACAGCAAAAGCACTGAGACCAAAAGCCCAAAGAAATTCTTTGATAAGTCCTTTATGGAATGACACATTTCTATCAGGTTCAATCCAACCTTTAGTTTTATGATATGCCCATTTGAGCCAATAACTACCATCATTAAATATTTCAGCGCAGATCACTAATTCATCGCCGCTGCTTAGGCTCTCTAAAAAAGCATCGCTATTTTTAAAATCTTCAAGATTAAAAAAGAAAACTAGGTCAGATGCAATTAGCCTTACCATTCCTGTTGGGATAACATTTTTGTAGTCACATTGGGTTAACGTGACATTAAAATATTGAGCACGCATTTTTTCTTATCCTAATTATCAATTTATTGCGCTAAATAATTTGAGTTGCAGGTGGGCGACAAGCAAAGATAAGTGGGGAGCATAAATAACAGTCAACTGAGCGTAGTCAACCCCCTACCGCTTGAAGCATGATGGATCCACCACCATCATAGTCAAAACATACTCGCCTCCCAATAGGAATTGAATATGATTCAGATAATTACAGATTATTCTCTATCTGTGTTTTATCAAAATTTGTGCTGCTAACTATACTCTAAATAATTCGAGGTACAGCTAGGCGACAAGTGGGTGAGTCGCTAGGAGCATACACTAGTATGTGACTGGCGCGAGTCAGTATCGTCAACAACGCTGCAACTTGAAGTATGACGAATCTATACGAGGTGACTAGAAAAGAACGTATTTACTGTTAAACTTGAGCAACGGCGATGAATGCCATAAATAGGTTCTCCCTAATACTATTACTAATTAAATAATAACAATGAATTCACAACCAGCTTACAAGCAAATTCAATCGTACATTCTGCGAAGTATTGATTTAGGTATTTTTAAACCTGAAACGCAGATACCTACAGAACTCGAACTCTGCGCACAGTTTAATGTAAGCCGCATGACGGTGAATAAAGCTATCTCTGAATTGAGCCAAAAAGGTATCCTCAGCCGTATCGCTGGTAAAGGGACGTTTGTTGCTACGCAAAAGCATGAGCTACCGGTAACTAAAGCATTTGATATATTTGATGAAATATCATTAAGTGGTAATAAATACAGTGGTCATCAATTACAATTAAAAGTCATTACTGCTTCAGCCGAGATCGCTTTACAGCTTGGTGTAAGAGAAGGGAGTGATGTCGGTTATTGTAAAGTACTGCATTTTGAAAATGACATCCCATTAATGCTGGAAGAGCGTTACGTCAATCACGCCATCGCACCTGATTTCGTTAAACAACATTTTGGGGATACAGAAACCCCTAGTGGCTATTTACAACGACATTTCCCTGTCAGTGAGATGGAGCATACTATTGAAGCCGCATTAGCAACCAAAACTATCGCGCATTCGCTATCAATTAAAGAAGGTTCTCCTTGCTTACAACTCAGCCGCCGCACATGGACAGGGACTGCGCTAATTAGTTATGTCAATATGATAACCGCAGGCTCACGTTACAAATTAAAACTCCATTCACGTATTGAAACCCCTTAATTTCGAGTAAAAAAATGGGGCAAATAATTAAATGCCCCAAAGCGACTGATAAAATCAAGCACAACTACACATCACAACAAAGTCGTTACATCCCTTGATAAATAGGGCCTTCTCCCCCTTGAGGCGCCGTCCAACAGATATTTTGTGTTGGGTCTTTAATATCACACGCCTTACAGTGCAGGCAGTTTTGCGCATTAATTTGCAATTTGGGTTGTTCTTGTTCCTGAATAATTTCATATACCCCCGCGGGGCAATAACGCGTTTCAGGTGCTGAATACATCGATAAATTGACAGTTATTGGTACATCATCATCTTGTAATTTCAAGTGACAAGGTTGCTGCTCTTCATGGTTAGTATTAGATAAAAAAACCGAAGAGGGTTTATCAAACGTTAAAATGCCATCTGGTTTTGGATACACGATCGGCTGGAAATATTTAGCCTCTTTCAAGCATTGATGGTCTGCCTGTTTTAGTTTCAGCGTCCATGGTGTGCGCCCTTTTAATAGCAATTGTTCAGCACCGAATAATAAAGAACCTATATATAACCCTTTTTTCATGTAAGGCTTAAAATTACGGGTTTGATATAATTCACGATATAACCAACTCTGCTCAAATTTTTGCCGGTATTGCAGATTAAATTTGTCATAATCTATCGATTCATGGTCAATCGATGCCAACAATGCTTCAGCAGCTAATGAACCACTTTTCACAGCACAATGACTCCCCTTGATACGTGCGGCATTCAGAAACCCAGCATCATCACCAATCAACGCACCACCAGGGAAACTTAATTCAGGTAGTGCCGTTAAGCCACCAGCAACAAGGGTTCGCGCACCATAGCTCACCCGCTCGCCACCACGTAAAAAAGCACTAAATGATGGATGCGTTTTTAGACGCTGAAATTCATCAAAAGGTGACAAATAAGGGTTTTCATAATTGAGTCCAACCACCAAACCAACCGCGACAAGGTTGTCACCGTAATGATATGCAAAGCCGCCACCATAAGTATGGTTATCTAGGGGCCAGCCAATAGAGTGAACCACCAACCCTGCCTGATGTTGTTCTTTGGGTATTTGCCAGATTTCTTTTATACCAAGCCCATAAGTTTGCTTCCCACGACCTGCTGCTAAATCGAAACGTTCAATGAGTTGTTTCCCTAACTGCCCACGACAGCCTTCAGCAAATAAGGTCATTTTTGCCCGTAAATTCATCCCTGGTTGATACATAGGCGTTGGATTTCCCGATTTATCCAACCCCATATCGCCAGTAGTGACACCAACAACGGCACCCGATTCATCGTATAAAATGTCTGTCGCAGCAAAACCGGCAAAAACATCAACACCCAATTGTTCAGCGTGTGCCGCCAACGCAGCACAAACCTGTCCAAGGCTACCAATTAAATTGCCGCTATTTTTTAAACTCGCTGGCAGTAAAGCCAAAGGTAAGCGACTCGCTTTATGTTCTTTTAATAGTAGAAAACTATCCTGAGTGACCTCAGTTAATTCACTGGCAACAAGCTGTTGCCAGTTTGGTAGCAATTCATCTAATGCACGAGGATCAATAACCGCCCCTGATAAAATGTGTGCACCAACTTCAGCACCCTTATCAATTAAGCAAACTGATATCTCTTGGTTATTTTCTACAGCGAGCTGCTTTAGTCGGATCGCCGCCGATAATCCCGCAGGCCCACCACCGACAATCAGGACATCAAATTCCATCGATTCCCGCTCGGGAGCCTCGTTAACATTGACACTATTGTCGATAGCCATAATCAATTCCTCTTAGGCCAATGCTTTATCAAATTCAGGCAAGATCTCAAACAGATCACCAACAATGCCATAATCAGCAACTTGGAAAATAGGCGCTTCAGGATCGCTGTTAATTGCCACGATCACTTTGCTCTCTTTCATTCCTGCTATATGTTGAATCGCGCCTGAAATACCGACCGCGATATACAGATCAGGGGCAACAATTTTGCCTGTTTGCCCAACTTGATAGTCATTTGGCACATAACCCGCGTCAACTGCCGCTCTTGATGCCCCCACCGCGGCACCCAGTTTATCGGCAATGGTTTCAATCAAGGCAAAGTTTTCGCCTGAGCTTAATCCCCTCCCCCCTGATATCACAATTTTGGCGGAGCTGAGTTCTGCTCGGCTAACTTGTGTTAATGACTGACTTTTTAATTGTGATAGTGGGTTAAATTGACCAACGGTATAATTTTCAATAACAGCTTTATTTTGTGAGTGACTTGTTGCTGGAAAAGCAGAACTACGGATCGTGAGTACCACTTGTTGTCCATTATTTTGTACTGTAGCTAATGCATTACCTGCATAGATTGGGCGCACATACGTTTGTGTATCAATCACTTCTGTAATATCAGAAATTTGTGCAATACCGAGTGTCGCAGCAACACGTGGCGCGATATTTTTACCGTATGTCGTCGCAGGAAATAGTATATGACTATAATCTTTCGCAACCGCTATCACTGCCTCTGTAATGGTTTCCGCTAACTGGTGCTGTAATTCATGACTATCAATCACAATTACTTTTCCCACACCATCAATGGTTGCAGCCTGTTCAGCCACTTTCGCACATTCGCTACCTGCAACTAACAGATGCAGCTGGCCCTGACCCGATAGAATTTGCGTTGCCGCATTCACGCTATGGTAGGTTGATGATTTAATTGTTTGGTTGTCATGTTCGACCACAACAAGTACAGATAATTGACTCATAGTATTCCCCTTACTAGAAAACGTTTTTTGCTTGTAATTCATTCACTAATGCATTGATGTCATTAAATAATGTGCATTGGCCTACGCGCTTTTTCGGCTCAGTCACGGTTAATGTTTTCACTTGATTTAAGGGGGTAAAATCCATCTCTGAAATCGTTTGTATCTCTAATGGTTTCTTCTTTGCCTTCATAATGTTTGGTAACGTTGCATAGCGCGGCTCGTTTAAACGTAAATCGGTTGTTACTACCGCAGGTAGTGATAAAGACAATGTTTCTAGGCCACCATCTATTTCGCGCGTTACCTGCAATAGCGCTCCTTCGATTTCAATTGAAGAGGCAAAGGTTGCCTGACCACATTTCAACAATGCCGATAGCATTTGCCCTGTTTGGTTACAATCGTTATCAATAGCTTGTTTACCAAGGAGAATTAAATCAGGTTGCTCTGTTATGACGACTTGTTGCAATAATCGAGCGATATCCAACGGATCTAATACCAAATCATTGGGTCTCTGAATTAAGATTGCACGATCAGCACCAATCGCCATTGCACTACGTAATGTATCCTGTGAACTAATATCACCAATGGAGACCACAACGACTTCACTCGCTTTTCCAGCTTCTTTAAGGCGAACCGCTTCTTCCACCGCAATTTCATCAAAAGGATTGATCGCCATTTTGACATTCGCTAATTCAATACCCGAACCATCTGCTTTCACACGCACTTTAACGTTGTGATCAATAACTCTTTTAACAGCCACTAAAATTTTCATAATTACTCCTAATGCTCTCTGCCAGAAGAGGTTTTTTAGGCTAAGGGGAGCCTTAGCAGTGAATAAATCACTGCTAATCCACTCGCCGATTTTTTTAACTTTATGAAATACTTATATTATTTTGTTAATTAATGAGTAGATGGCAATATCAAGCGATCCGCGACTGACATTGGCCATATTTTAATCGCCACATAATAGATAATACTGGTTGCCACTAAGCCAACAATCCATGAAATATCAACGCCTCCTAACGTTTCAACTAATGGCCCTGTATAGAAACCTGTTGCGATAAAAGGTAATTGGATCAAGACCCCAACCACATAGGTGATAATGCCCACTTTGTTCCAACGTCCATAACGGCCATTTGGGTTTGATAATTGAGGTACATCATAGCGACCTTTGGTTACCCAATAGTAATCAACAAGGTTGATAGCACTCCAAGGTGTAAAAAATGCCAGTAAGAATAATAAGAAAGCAGAAAATAATTTTAAGAAGGAGTGCTGGCCAGCAAGACCTAAGAGAGTTGAGAAACTCACCATCAGTATGATGAAAAATAGCCTTTGCCCACGTGAAATTTGCTGTTTACCTCGGAAACCACAAAATATAGCGGCCATCGACATAAAGCTGCCATAGGCATTTAACGCTGTAATAGTCACTTTACCGAAAAAGATACTGATATAGAGTAGTGCTGCAATCAAACCTGTACTACCTAATCCAACAATATAAGCCACTTCATGGCCTGCAAATTGGCTTCCTGCTAGCGCTGCTGCAAATACACCAAGGATCATCGAAGCTTGAGTCCCGATCACCGTTCCTGAACCTACCGCAAGGAAAGCTTTAATAGTGGGAGTTTTTGTAGGTAAATAGCGTGAATAGTCAGCCACATAAGGGCCAAATGCAATTTGCCATGATGCAGACAATGACATCGCCAATAAGAAATTGGTCCAACTAAAATGACGATTTTCAAGTAACACGGAAACATCATTCATGTAGAAAAGGCGGAAGAACAAATAAAAGAATGCGATCACCCCAACTACACTCGCCACTTTGCCCAATATGTGAATGATACGATAACCACAGATAGTAATGGCTATGATCACTGCGCCAAAAATCAAAATACCAATCCAGTCACTAACATGAAGTAACTGTCCAACGGCTTGCCCTGCTAATACAGTCCCACTCGCAGAGAAACCTACGTACATCATGCAAACCAGTAAGATAGGGATCACCGCACCATACACACCAAACTGCACACGACTGGAAATCATTTGTGGCAAGCCCAGCTTAGGCCCTTGCACCGCATGCAAAGCCATAACTGCCCCACCAAGTAACTGGCCAATAAATAAACCAATCAAAGACCAAAACACGTCTCCACCTAAAACCACAGCAAGTGCCCCTGTGACAATGGCGGTGATCTGTAGGTTTGCCCCAAACCAAAGGGTAAATTGACTTGATAACGTGCCATGGCGCTCAGATTCAGGAATGTAATCAATCGAACGAGCTTCTATTAGGGGAACGTTGTCCTGCCGGCTTTTTTTATCTGCGATTATATTGTTTGAAACTGTCATGGTAACTCCTCTTTAAGCAAGGCTGGCTTAAAGAATGAACCAATTTGTCATCATGGATGCTGTAGGGTGCAGCCGTTAGACATTAAGTCGGGTATTGTTATTGATAGAGATCACCCGCCATTAAAAATTGAAATACATTCTTAAACCTGATTGTTGTTGTGTTTTTAATTCCATGATCGTGATTGCAGCTCAACTTCTCATTGATGGATGCCTGTCCACCCATCAAAGCGTGATATTTAATTATTAAACGGCATCTAAAACCGCACGTGAGATAATAATTTTTTGAATTTCCGAGGTACCTTCAAAAATTCGTAAAATTCTTGCATCACGAACATAGCGTTCTAGAGGCAGATCGCGAATATAGCCATAACCGCCATGCAGTTGTAATGCAGCATCAGTGACAAAACCGGCACATTCTGCGGCAAATAATTTTGCTGTCGCCGATTGCAAACTAAAACGCTCGCCTGTATCACGGCGTTCAGCGGCATTCCAAGTCAACATTCTTGCTGCCTCCAGCTGGGTATGCATATCTGCGAGGCGCCATTGTGTTCCTTGATAGGCTGCCAATGGTTTTTTGCCAATTTGGCGTTCTTTGACCCACCCCAGAGCACATTCCATCGCTGCTCGGGCAATACCTAATGACGTTGCAGCAACCTCCACACGCCCTTTATCCAATACTTCCATTGCAGTATGGAAACCTTTATTTTCTTCACCTAATAATGCAGATTCAGGTAACCAACAATTCAGGGCTAATTCATAGATTGTGCTACCACGTAGTCCCATGGTTTTTTCAGGGGAAGAAAACTCAACACCTTCAGTGCCTTTTGGGATCATAAATGCACTGATACCACGAGCTCCTGCTTCAGGGTCTGTTTTGGCATATAACACAATAAAATCAGCTTCTTTGGCATTGGTAATATAGTGTTTATTACCACGAATTCGCCAGCCGCCATTTTCACGTGTTGCAATAGTACGCATATCTGCTGGGTTTGAACCTGCTGCGGGTTCAGTTAAGCCAAATGCACCTAATAGCTCACCACTGGCTGCTTTGGGTAACCAATATTGTTTTTGCTCTTCAGTCCCACCGATTAAGATAGAGTCCGTTGCAAGAAAATGCGCAGTCAGTGCTGATGATGTTGATGCACATGCAGCAGCAACGGCTTCAACAATCATACTCATCGCAATGCTACCAATACCAAAACCACCGTATTGCTCCGGTAAGTTAATTCCCCAGCATCCCATTTCACCTAAAGCAGATAAGCTTTCTGCACAAAAAGTTTCTGTTTCGTCATAACGCTGTGCGTTCGCTTGCAAAACATCTCGGCAAACTTTTTCCACAGCATCGACAATGGCTTGTTCTGTTTCATCAATTTGAAAGCTCATTGTATTGTCTCCGCATTTTTCGTTGTTATTGTTGACGGCTTATAAACCTGATTAGCTTCTCCTAAATGTGGTGCTCTTTGCGTCACATGAGGTTTACATCCATTAAAGAAAACAGGCTGAGAAATTAACGGGGTACCGCCATCATTGAGATCGATAAGAATTTGGCGAACTTTTGCATGCTCACTTTGTGTCGCCTGCTGTAAGTTATGGATCGGCGATGCAGGTACGCCTGCGTTTAACAATAAATCACAAACTTGCTCTACTGTTTTTTGCGCTGTCCATTGTTCTATTTCTTTACGTAAATCAGCGTGATAAATCGTTCTGGTTGGGTCGTCTTTATAACGAGGATCATCACGTAATGTTGGCTGTCCCATACATTCACAGAAACGCTGAAATAATTTTTCACTGGCAATGGCTATGACGACTAAGCCATCTTGCGCCTGATAGGTATCAAAAGGCGTTGAAACTGGATGACGATTACCGACTAAGCTAGGTGCCTCACCATTGGCAAATAAGTTAGATAAGCCTGTTAGCTGCATACTTAGCAATACATCAACCATTGCTACATCAATATATTGCGCACTTTCTTGGTGGACTTCCCGAGCGAACAAAGCACTGCTGATCGCCCAAGACGCGAACATGCCTGCACAAACATCTCCTATTGATTCACCGCTGCGTGTAGGACCTGTTTGTGGGAAACCTGTCACACTCATCAGCCCTGACATGGCCTGTGCTACGATGTCATAAGCGGGATAATTGGCTAATGGGCTATCTTGGCCAAAACCAGAAATACTGGCGTAAATTAACGTGGGATTATGTTGTTTTAAGCTCTCAAAATCGATCCCGAGTCTCGCCGTCACCCCCGGTCGAAAATTTTCAACCACCACATCGCTTTCTTTGACCAGTTGGTAAAGGATCTCACGATCAGCATCAGACTTCAGATCGAGCTCAATGCTACGCTTACCTCGGTTGATCAAACCGTAATAAACGCTTTCTCCATCAATAAAAGGACCTAGATGACGGCTATCATCACCGTGGTCAGGAACCTCGATCTTTATCACTTCGGCACCGAGATCGGCCATCATACCTGTGCAATAGGGTCCAGCTAGTACACGACTTAAATCAATCACTTTGATCCCTGACAGTGGCCCTTGCCTTTTTTGCTGTAGCTGCATATTCATACAGAAATCCTTATAAATAAGGCCGACCAATTACTTGGTCGGCAAAAGACATTACTTGACCATAGGTAGATTTAAACCCTGCTGTTTTGCACAGTTGATTGCGATGTCATAGCCTGCATCAGCATGACGCATAACCCCTGTCGCTGGGTCATTATGTAAAACGCGGGCTAAGCGTTTATCTGCCGCATCGGTACCATCACAAACAATGACGACACCGGCATGCTGTGAAAAGCCCATACCGACACCACCACCATGATGCAAACTCACCCATGTCGCACCACCCGCGGTATTCAGTAGCGCGTTCAGCAGTGGCCAGTCAGACACGGCATCAGAGCCATCTTTCATGGCTTCCGTTTCCCGATGTGGACTCGCTACAGAGCCTGAATCTAGGTGATCTCGACCAATGACAATCGGGCCTTTTAGTTCGCCATTTTTCACCATTTGGTTAAATGCACGACCTAACCTTTCGCGATCTTTGAGCCCTACCCAACAAATACGGGCTGGTAAGCCTTGGAATGCGATCCGCTCACGTGCCATATCCAGCCAGTTATGTAGATGCTTATCATCGGGGATCAGTTCTTTAACTTTTTGATCTGTTTTATAGATATCTTCTGGATCCCCTGAAAGTGCGACCCATCGGAACGGTCCGATACCTTCACAAAATAGAGGGCGAATATAAGCAGGAACAAAACCTGGGAAATCAAAGGCATTGGAGATACCTTCATCTTTTGCCATTTGACGAATATTGTTGCCATAATCGAAAGCCGCTGAACCACGTTGTTGCATGGTCAACATGGCATCAACCTGCACTGCCATACTTTTTTTCGCTGCTTTTGTCACTTCATTTGGTGCTGTTTGCTGCTTTTCACGCCATTGTTGCAGTGTCCAACCTTGTGGTAGGTAGCCATGAACAGGATCATGCGCACTTGTCTGATCTGTCACCGAATCAGGGGTGATATTGCGTTTCACCAATTCGCTGTATACATCAGCAGCATTGCCTAATAAACCAACGGATACAGGCTTACCATCACGCTTTGCTTCCTCGATATATTGCAACGCTTCATCTAATGAAGTGGCTTTTTTGTCGACATAACGAGTTCTTAAACGGAAATCGATGCGGCTTTCATCGCATTCAACCGCGATCATGCTAAAACCGGCCATAGTTGCGGCTAAAGGCTGTGCACCGCCCATGCCTCCTAATCCACCGGTTAAGATCCAACGGCCTGCTGGGTTGCCATTAAAATGTTGTTTTGCTAAAGAAACGAAAGTTTCATAGGTGCCTTGAACGATGCCCTGTGAGCCAATATAGATCCACGATCCCGCTGTCATTTGGCCATACATCATCAAGCCTTTTTTATCTAACTCATTAAAATGATCCCAATTTGCCCAATGTGGAACAATGTTTGAGTTAGCGATTAATACACGGGGTGCATCTGGATGAGAGGGAAAGACACCGACAGGCTTACCTGATTGCACCAATAAGGTCTGATCGTCTTCGAGAGTTTTCAGAACCTCTAGGATTTTGTCATAACATTGCCAATCACGCGCTGCACGACCAATACCACCGTACACCACTAAACTTTGTGGATGCTCAGCCACGTCGGGGGCTAAGTTGTTTTGGATCATGCGGTAAACTGCTTCTGTCAGCCAGCTTTTGCAGGTCTTCTCGCTACCATGCGGAGCACGAATAATACGTGTAGAGTCTGTACGGTTTAACATCTGCTATCCCCTTTCATTCAATTTAACTTTTTTACAACAATCAATGATATTTGTGATTAGTCATTATTTTTTCACTGACTGATAACCGAGTAGCTATCTTTAGTTAATTAATTAAAATTCAATCAGTTAAACTTTTTAGCGCCTAATTTTATTATCATCATAATCTGTGTTGTTACTCATCTGACCCTAAATATATATACATTTAATTCACAAAGTATATACATTTAAATTTTAATTTTTGTACAAAAATTAGATAGAAAGGAGGGAGTGTACCTATACAACAATGGGTAACTTGCTATTTATTCAAAAGAAGATGTATATACAATTGATTTAATCTGTAGAAACAAGCAAATAGCTGAAATGAGAACTGCTTCACAATTAAAAGTGACCAAATATTATCGTGGGTGAGTGTAGCCAGTTGTCTTTTTATGATTTGAATGGCGGTAAGAGTATCTATTTATACAATTTTAGTGGTGGTATTTAAGGTATATATGCATCTAAAAGAATTAAATAAGTGAGTTTTCTATGACAATAACCATTCAAGCAACATGTTCCAATCCGGCCATTAATCCTAATAGATTAAAAAAACCGGTTTGTGGATCAACCTCATTCATTAACTCTATTAATAGCATTCAAAATAATAATAATTCCATATGGAAAAAACTAGTATCATTTATAAATAGAATTAGATTCACATCTGACAGAAAAGCGAATATTAAGTTTATTGAAAGGCATTTCAAATTACCAGACTTATATAAAAAAGAGATATTTCATGATAAAAATACAACGTCAATAATGATAAAAAAAGAATATGAGAAATTTATACCTTCAGAAAATGAGATAAAAACTGGTGAAGATTTAGATCTTAAAAACCAAAAAAATGGATTCATTTATGACTCTAAATTATCTAAACAATTCAACCTTGATCTTCATCGAATGGATTATTTTCTATATACACCATATCGACAACCAGAACCCTATAAACTTGTAGATGCAAAGCTTCTTACCGCAGAGTTTGGACGTAGAAATGCACAATTTATATCTCAGTTTTCTCACCAAGGTTTTACAGCAGATCCATTGATTGCATTACAACCACTCATCAAAGATGATAATTATGTTATTAGTAATAGCATGATGGATAATGAACAAAGTATTAAACGACCTTTAATTTTTATAGAAAAAACCATGCAAGGGCATTGCATTGTCACTGCCAAAAAAACAATCAGGCTAATAAAAAAGGAGGATGGCGAAATATTAAAAGGGATGACGGTTTCAATAATAAGAAAAACATTTTTCATTAAAGGTAAAGATGGACTGTTTTTAGAAAATCATGATAAAAAAGATCAACTCCTATTCGTAATAACAAAAAAACCAACTACAACTAACCCATCATGATACTTTTCAAAAGGGCATTAATAATCGATACATATTTTTATATTAATGCCCTTCTCTTAATGATTAACCACCTAAATAAGCACTTCTTACCGCTTCATTCGCCAGTAATGCTTTACCACTATCTTCCAGTACAATATGGCCATTTTCAAGTACATAGCCCCTATCCGCCAATTTCAATGCCTGATTTGCATTTTGTTCAACAAGAAAGATCGTCATGCCTTCCTCACGTAGTTGCAAAATAGTATCGAAGATTTGCATGATAATGATCGGGGCTAGCCCCAATGATGGCTCATCAAGCAACAGCAATTCAGGTTGGCTCATCAGTGCACGACCAATCGCCAACATCTGTTGTTCGCCCCCTGACATAGTTCCTGAACGCTGACTACGACGTTCGTATAAACGAGGGAACAACGTATACACACGTTCAATACGTTGCTGATATTGCTGACGATTAGCAAAAAAACCGCCCATCGCCAAATTCTCTTCAACCGTCATTCGTGAAAAAACACGTCGCCCTTCAGGCACAATCGCAATATCTTCACGCATAATTTTTGCTGTAGGCAACTGAGTAATATCCACATCTCGATAAAGGATCTGCCCTTCAGAGGCGCGTGGATCACCACATAATGTACTTAGCAGAGTGGTTTTCCCTGCGCCATTAGCACCGATCAGGGTGACAATTTCGCCTTTTTGAATATTCAAACTGACCTGATGTAAGGCTTGGATTTTTCCATAATGGGCAGAAACTTGTTTAAACTCTAACATTAGTAAGCCTCCCCCAAATAAGCTTTGATAACATCAGGGTGCTGACGGATTTGCTCAGGCGTTCCATTCGCCAGTGGTGTTCCCTGATTAACCACATAAATACGATCTGAAATCCCCATCACCAACTTCATATCATGCTCAATCAATAAAATAGAAACTTGATGATGTGAACGTAATTCAGCAATTAATTCATCCAGATCGTTGGTTTCTTTTGGATTCAAACCTGCCGCAGGCTCATCTAACATCAAAATTTCAGGGCGAGTCACCATGCAACGAGCGATCTCTAAGCGACGTTGCTGACCATATGCTAAGTTACCAGCTTGACGGTTAGCAAACTGTAATAGATTAACGCGTTCAAGCCATTTAACTGCATTATCAATCGCTTCTGATTCTGCTCGACGAAATGCAGGTGTCTTTAATAAGCCAGAAAAAATACCACTTTTCAAATGTTGATGCTGCGCGACTAATAGATTTTCAATCACCGTCATTTCTTTAAATAAGCGGACATGTTGAAAGGTTCTGATCACCCCCAGACGAGCAATTGCCTGCCCCGATAAGCCTTCCAAATGTTTTTCACGATAAATAATTGAGCCGCTTGTCGGTTTATAAAAACCTGTTAAGCAGTTGAAAATAGTGGTTTTACCAGCACCGTTCGGGCCAATCAAAGAGACGATTTCGCCTTGATTTAACGTCAATTCCACGTTATTCACTGCCAATAAGCCGCCAAAGCGCATCGACAAACCATTAACTTGTAATAGAGGGGTCATACTTTTTCCCCCTGATCCACTAATTGTTCTGTATTCTTCAATTTCATTTGACGACGTTTCATTGGCAATAGCCCTTGAGGGCGCCAAATCATCATTAAGACCATTAAAGCCCCCAACAACAACATGCTGTAGGCATTCAGATCACGCATCATCTCTCTTGAGACGACTAATATGATCGCAGCTAATATTACTGAAGTTTGCGATCCCATACCGCCAAGAACAACGATCGCTAATACAAATGCAGATTCAACAAAAGTGAATGACTCAGGGCTGATAAACCCTTGGCGAGCGGCAAATAGCGTGCCTGCAAAACCAGCAAAGGCAGCACTGATAGTGAATGCGGTCAGTTTAATTTTTGTGGGTGATAAACCTAAAGAACGGCAAGCTATCTCATCTTCTCGCAGAGCTTCCCAAGCACGCCCTAATGGCATACGCAGTAAACGGTTAATCACAAATAACGTTAACACTACCAATAATAGCGCAACGAAATATAAGAAAATAATGCGATCGCCCGCATTGTAATCAAGACCAAAGAAATTGTGGAAAGTGTCCCAACCGTCTTTTGCGTTACGACTAAATTCTAAACCGAAAAAGGTGGGTTTAGGCAGTTGGCTGATCCCATTCGGTCCCCCAGTAATTTCAGTATTATTGAGCAATAAAATACGCACAATCTCACCAAAACCTAGGGTTACAATCGCCAAATAATCTCCCCGTAATCGCAGCACTGGGAATCCTAGCAAAAAACCCGCTAATGCTGCGGTTAACCCTGCAATAGGTAAACTTTCCCAGAAGCCAAAACCGTAATAATGATTTAATAACGCAAATGTATAGGCGCCGATGGCATAGAAACCTGCATAACCTAAAACCAACAGACCCGAAAGACCCACCACCACGTTTAGCCCCAAACCTAACATTACATAAATTAATGTTAAGGTGGCTATATCCACACTGCCACGAGAAACAATGAATGGCCAAATAATTGCTGCAATAATAATAAAAACAGCCAGAATCTTTTGCCTTGCCGTAGAGCCATCAAAATCCGGTATTGCCCATGATTTTTTAGGGACACCTTGCCATACTTTGGTTAATGAGGGTCGGACTAGCTGGAAAATAAAAATCACCGCAATACCCGCAAATATCCAATTCCAACGAACCGAATCAGCGCTAGACACCACGAGCTTAGTACCATCAAGGGTAAGCTGTAACCCCATCATAAAAACCGCTAAGATGAAGAACATCACTGA
Organism: Providencia sp. PROV236; assembly: GCF_033676985.1. Taxonomy (NCBI): domain Bacteria; kingdom Pseudomonadati; phylum Pseudomonadota; class Gammaproteobacteria; order Enterobacterales; family Morganellaceae; genus Providencia; species Providencia sp. PROV236. The sequence goes on from NZ_CP096297.1 coordinate 3,750,851, forward strand.
GGCAACAATGGCATTAATCCAATTTTCTTTTCTCATACTTTTTCGACCTCCGGACGACCCAGAATGCCGGTTGGCATGATCAACAACACACCAATTAATAATCCAAATGACACAACGTCTTTATATTCAGTGCTTAAATAAGCCGATGTCATCGCCTCAGCAACACCGAGGATCAGGCCACCTAACATGGCGCCAGGGATACTCCCAATTCCCCCCAGTACCGCAGCGGTAAAGGCTTTCATTCCAGCCATAAACCCAATGTATGGGTTGATAACACCATAAAATTGCCCCAATAATACACCCGCAACAGCAGCCATTGCTGCACCGATGACAAAGGTTAAAGAAATGACGCGATCGGTGTTAATTCCTAGCAAACTCGCCATTTTTAAATCTTCAGCACATGCGCGGCATGCCCTACCCATCCGTGAATAACGAATAAATACCGTTAGCGCTAACATGGCTAGCAAAGTCACAACCCAAATAGTCAGCTGCATTTTGCTAATGGTCGCTTCGAAACCATCACTTTCACCTAATACCCACTGCCCTGTGATCAGACTCGGTAGTGCGAGATCACGGGAGCCTTGAGATAGGCTAACGTAGTTTTGTAGGAAAATTGACATCCCGATCGCGGAGATCAGCGCTATTAGTCTTTTTGAATGGCGAACTGGCCGATAAGCGACACGCTCAATACTCCAGCCATAAGAACTTGAAACAACAATTGCTGCCACAAATGCCGCAGCGATAAGGATCCATCCAACATCAATCCCTAACATCATCAGGCCGGCGATCACAATAAACGAAACATAGCTACCTATCATGTACACTTCGCCATGCGCAAAGTTAATCATACCTATAATGCCATAAACCATAGTATAGCCGATGGCAATCAGCGCATAGGTACTGCCTAGTGTTAAGCCATTAAGGAACTGTTGGATAAAATAAAGAATTTGATCTGACATAAGGCTATCCTTTCATACTACTATCCCTAAACAGAGTGCAGAAACCGGAAGCAGCATAGCTCACTTCCGGTTAGCGCCTGAATAGTAAGATTACTTCACCGCAGTGGATGTGCCATCTGCATGCCATTCGAATACACCAAACTCAAAACCTTTCAAGTCCCCATTAGGCTGCCAAGTCAATGTTCCCATTACAGTATCAACAGGATTGGCTTTTAGATCTTTAGCCAAATCTTCTGGTTCACGGCTCCCCGTACGCTCCATTGCCGTTGTCAGACCTTGGATTGCTGCATACGTTGTCCAAACGAATGGACCGGTTGGATCTTCTTTTTTAGCTTTGATCGCATCAACAATCGGTTGGTTTGTTGGTACTTGATCGTAGCGTTTAGGCAACGTCACTAACATGCCTTCAGAGGCTTCGCCGGCAATATTCGACAGTGATGAGTTACCAACACCTTCAGGCCCCATAAAACGAATATTCAAACCTGACTGTTTTGCTTGGCGTAAAATTTGCCCCATTTCTGGGTAGTAACCACCAAAGTAGACGAAATCGACGTTCTCTTTTTTCAATTTCGCAACTAACGCAGAGAAGTCTTTATCACCTGCGGTCACACCTTCAAACATGACTTCTTTGACACCTGCTTTGTTCAAGTTTTCGCGCACAGAGCGCGCTAAGCCTTCACCGTACTGTTGTTTATCATGAACGACCGCAATACGTTTAGGTTTGACTTGATCCATTATATATTTCGCCGCTGTTGGCCCTTGGTCTGAATCCAACCCCGTAGTACGCATGATCATTTGATAACCACGCGTGGTTAAATCAGCATTAGTCGCGGCAGGGGTGATCATGATAACGCCTTCATCTTCATAGATATCAGATGCTGGCTGTGTTGAAGAAGAGCACAGGTGACCGATAACATAGCGGATACCATCGTTGATAACTTTGTTTGCCACGGCGACCGCTTGTTTTGGGTCACATGCGTCATCATATTCCACCGCAACTAAGGTATCGCCATTAATACCGCCTTTTGCATTGATATCAGCAACCGCTTGGCGCGCCCCTGTAAATTCCATATCGCCATATTGAGCAACAGGACCTGACATAGCACCAACAACCGCGATTTTAATTTCTTTAGCCCATACCGCTTGGCTAAATGCCATCGCAATACATCCCGCTAATAATGCTTTATTCATTTGTTTCATTCGTCCGTCCCCATCTTTATGGTTCCGCATGATTCTGCGTGTTTGTGTTTGATTTGTTGTAGATTATTATAATTGGTATTAATCTATACTTTATATTTCAATGCATAGCCAATAAGACCATATATTTCATAACATTAAACAAGATAAATATGCTAAATAGCAAATGGATATGATAGATAATTACGTTATAAGCAGAATAAAAATCTAATGTTAATCGGTAGTTTTTGGCTAAATGCTAGTGTTATATTCTAGTTAAATTTAAATAAATCCGAGCTAAACTCGGAAGATCTCTTCAAGCCAAATTTTTAACTCTAAAATCTAAAAATCGGTTACAGATCACTCTGTCGGCAGGTGTGACTGAAAAATGAACGGGGAAACAGCTACAAATATCATGAAACTGACAATAATTCCTTTGGTGGATCCTACTGAACAACAATATCTTGACCTGTACAAAATCTGGACAGACCAGACCCGAAATCACGTCGATGATCTGATTAAATCAGAACAAAAAATCTATGCGGCGCGTTTTAATGATCGCCTACTTGGTGCTGCAAAAGTGCAAATTAACCACCAACAAGGGATTATTAGCCACTTTTTAATACGTGAGATCACCCGCCGTCGTGGTGTAGGGCTTTATTTGCTGGATGAAATTTGTCGACAACAGCCCCAAGTCACGCATTGGCTGTTTAGCTTAGAAGACGTTACCGATACAAATAAAAATATACTCATACCGTTTTTATTAGCCTGCGGCTTTACGGAAACAGCAAATGAAAATCAATGGGAAAAGCGAGTTTAATTAGATGAAACTAAAACGGATCCATCATGTTGCCATCATTGCTTCTGATTACGCATTGAGTAAACATTTTTATTGCCAGATCTTAGGTATGCATTTATTGGAAGAACATTATCGAGCAGAGTCTGATTCGTGGAAGGCCGATTTAGCACTAGATAATCAGTATCAAATTGAATTGTTTAGTTTTCCAACGCCACCACCACGTCCAAGTTATCCTGAAGCTTGTGGTTTACGTCATTTGGCGTTTAGCGTTGATGATCTTGATAAGTGGATTGATTATTTGCGCCAACATGATGTGGCTTGTGAAGCACCACGAGTGGATCCCTATACACAAAAAAGATTTACCTTTTTTGCTGATCCTGATGGATTACCCCTAGAGCTATATAGTGAGTCATAAATAATTTCTGCATTTATTGCACCATAGTGATTGGTAACAATAAATGCAGGAGTAGATAGATTAAAAGAAGATTAGTATTCGTCTTCTTCGTCATCTTCCATAGCAGCACGCAATTTTTTCATTGCGTTTTTTTCCAGCTGGCGGACACGTTCAGCAGAAACACCATATTTGTCAGCCAGTTCTTGTAACGTCGTTTTATTATCATCATCCAACCAACGCGCGCGAATGATGTCTTGGCTACGTTCGTCTAATGAATCTAAAGCATCTGCAAGGCGATCTGTCGCATGGCTTTCCCAGTTATCTTCTTCGATAGAACCTGCAAAATCCGACGACTTATCTTGCAAGTACAGCACAGGCGCAACAGGCTGACCAAAATCACCGCTGTCATCATCGTCTGACATATCAAATGCCATGTCTTGCGCAGACATACGGGATTCCATTTCACGGACATCTTTTGTGCTAACACCCAGCTCTTTTGCCACCATATCAACTTCATCTTGATTAAACCAACCAAGACGTTTTTTGTTTTTTCTTAAGTTAAAAAACAGCTTACGTTGTGATTTAGTGGTTGCAACTTTAACAATACGCCAATTACGTAAGACGTATTCATGAATTTCAGCTTTGATCCAATGAACAGCGAAAGAAACTAAGCGAACGCCAACTTCTGGATTAAAGCGACGAACGGCCTTCATCAGGCCAATATTTCCTTCTTGAATGAGATCTGCCTGCGGTAAACCATAGCCTGCGTAGCTACGAGCCACATGGATCACAAAACGCAGGTGCGATAGGATCAATTGTTTTGCCGCATCCAGATCACCATGGTAATGCAGCCGTTCAGCAAGTTCCTTTTCTTCCTCAGCGGTGAGCATAGGATAAGCATTAGCCGCCCGCATATAGGCTTCAATACTTCCTTGCGGAACAAGTGCTAATGATTGCATGTCTTTGGTCATTCAGATCCTCATTGAAAATAATATAAAAGAGATTAATTCGATGTGATATACGAGATTAGTGAAACGTAGTTTAGCAGTTTTAGTGAGTCAAATAAATGACACTTACTATTATCGCAGCAAGTCAAAGTCAGACATTTGTAAAACTCAAAAGTTCCTACTTATATCGTTTTTTTTATCGGCACAGTCGGCAAAGTTGACCGCTGTGCCGATAATACTATGATTACTCAGGTGTAAAATGGCGTAGATGCTGAACTGTTGCTAGCCACGCGGCCACCCAACCAATCATTGCTGACATAAGAATAACCAATAATGATTCTTCCCATAGCAGTCCTTCGATATGGAATTGTGTGCCAAAGACACTCGCAACTTGGGTCACAACATCGGATAACTTCCAAACCAATAGTGCAGACATAATCAGGGAGATCACTGCACCAAGTGCCCCCATTAGCAAGCCGCCATGTAGGAATGGCCGCATAATAAATCCATCTGTCGCACCGATGAGTTTCATAACATTAATGGTATCTCGACGGGCAAAAATATTTAAACGTACACTATTACCAATAACAAGGAATAGCGACACAATCATTAAAACACCAATCACCGTCGCAATTTGCCCAACCAACTGAGTCAACGCCGCAAGTCGAGAGAACCAGCTGTCATCCATGCGTACTTCTTCAATACCACTAACCTGACCGACTCGGTCACGTAAGGTGGTTAACACCTCTGAGCTTTGAAAATCAATTTTTGGTGTAATGATTGCCACAGCAGGTAATGGGTTTTCTTCTAACATATCAAGTGCGGTACTAAAACCCGACCAACTACGGAACTCGCTCATCGCTTGATCACGTGACAAGTAGTTTACACTTTCAACCCCATCAAGGGCTTGCAGTTGATTAACCACATTTTGTCCACCTTGCTCATCAAGGGATTTATCTAAATAAACAGTAAGCTGAGGCGTCGGGTACCATTGGTTTGCTGCTTGAGCAACGTTTTTCCAAACAATGTAACAAAGACTTGGTAAAGCTAAAGAAATTGCAATTACCATAACCGTCAAAAAGGTCGCTAGAGGCTGTCTTAGCATATCCGCAATCGTATTTAACCATGCATAACGCCATTGCTCACGCCAGCCACCTTTCAACGCTTTGGTTTTTGACTGCATTGGCCTTTCTGGTCTACCTTTGCGTACATTTTTAGCCATGTTGACCTCCGACCATTCTTCCTTCACTCAGGGTCAGTACACGGCAGTTACGTCGCTCAATCAATGCAATATCATGAGTCGCCATGAGCACCGTTACACCAACACGATTGAACTCTTCAAACAAGCGCATGATCCCCTCAGACAATTCGCCATCAAGGTTACCCGTTGGTTCATCCGCTAATAACATAGTTGGTTTATTGACTACCGCACGGGCAATACCAACACGTTGCTGCTCACCGCCAGATAATTGTATTGGCAGGTTTTTTGCTTTATCAAGCAAACCAACTTTGTCCAATGCCGCCGAAACTCGACGACGAATATCTTCTGAACTCGCCCCTGAAATAATCAATGGCATCGCGACGTTGTCATAGACTGTTCTATCAAATAACAGGTGATGATCTTGAAAAATCATCCCAATTTGCCTGCGCAAGAAAGGGATCTCCCGATTTTTCAATCGACTGATATCATGACCATTAAACAGTATATGCCCTGCACTTGGGCGCTCAATACCACAAATGAGTTTGAGTAGCGTACTTTTACCGGCACCTGAGTGCCCAGTTAAAAAAGCCATCTCTCCCGGTTGCAGATGAAAATCTACCCCCTGAAGAGCCTGCCGGCCACCACGATAAGCTTTACTGACATGTTCAAAGCGGATCATCGAAAATTATTCCTCTCGGGCAAATAGAGCCTCGATAAAGTCGTCTGCTTTAAATGGGCGCAAATCTTCAATTCCCTCACCAATACCGATATAACGAATAGGAATACCGAATTGATCAGCAATAGAGAAGATAACCCCACCTTTTGCTGTACCATCGAGCTTAGTCAATGTAATACCTGTCAGACCTACAGCATCATTAAAAAGTTTCGCCTGACTGACAGCATTTTGTCCAGTACTTGCATCTAAGGTTAGCATGATTTCATGCGGCGCTTCTTCGTCCAGTTTCTTCATGACTCGGACGATTTTTTTCAATTCTTCCATCAAGTGTGCTTTGTTTTGCAAGCGACCTGCGGTATCAGCGATAAGAACATCCACACCTTTTGCTTGTGCAGATTGAATGGCATCAAAAATCACAGATGCAGGATCGGCACCCGTATGTTGAGCGACAACAGGGATCTGATTACGCTCACCCCATACTTGTAATTGCTCAACCGCCGCAGCACGGAAAGTGTCTCCAGCCGCTAACATGACGCTTTTCCCTTCTGACTGATACTGGCGAGCTAATTTACCAATGGTGGTTGTTTTACCCACACCATTAACCCCAACCATAAGAATAACATAGGGTTTCTTGTCTTCAATAACCAGCGGTTTGTCCGCACCCGCTAAAATATCAGACATTTCTTCACGCAGGCGACCATATAACGCTTCTGCATTTTTTAAATCTTTACGACTTGCATGTGCAGTTAGGTTATCAATGATCTTGCGCGTAGTTTCAACGCCAACATCGGCGATCAACAGCTGTTCTTCTAATTCATCAAACAGATCATCATCAATTTTTTTCCCCGTGAATAAACCAAGGAAACCTGAACCTAAATTTTGACGCGTTTTTAATAAACCTTTTTTCAAGCGACTAAAGAAACCTTCTTTTTTCGGTTTCTCTTGTTCAACTTGCTTAGGCGCTTCCTCTTCGGCTTGTTCACTGAGAACTTCATCGCGTAATGCGACAATTTCTTGCGCTTCAAGTTCAGCTTGTTCCGCGGTTTGGCGATCACGTTCTGCTTGTTCTTCTGCTGCTGCCAGCTCTGCTTGACGTTGACGCTCAGCTTCTTCTTCCGCTATACGCGCCGCTTCCGCGGCTTGGCGATCACGTTCGGCTTGCTCTGCTGCGGCTTTCGCTGCTTCCTGCTCTGCTTGGCGTTGACGCTCGGCTTCCTCTTCCGCTACACGCGCCGCTTCTGCGGCTTGGCGATCACGTTCGGCTTGCTCTGCTGCGGCTTTCGCTGCTGCCTGCTCTGCTTGACGTTGGCGTTCAGCTTCTTCTTCCGCTACACGCGCCGCTTCCGCGGCTTGGCGATCACGTTCCGCTTGCTCTGCTGCGGCTTTCGCTGCCGACAGCTCTGCTTGACGTTGGCGCTCGGCTTCTTCTTCCGCTACACGCGCCGCTTCCGCGGCTTGGCGATCACGTTCGGCTTGCTCTTGCGCGGCTTTCGCTGCCGCCAGCTCTGCTTGACGTTGACGCTCGACTTCTTCTTCCGCTACACGCGCCGCTTCTGCGGCTTGGCGATCACGTTCGGCTTGCTCTGCTGCGGCTTTCGCTGCTGCCTGCTCTGCTTGACGTTGGCGTTCAGCTTCTTCTTCCGCTACACGCGCCGCTTCTGCGGCTTGGCGATCACGTTCGGCTTGCTCTGCTGCGGCTTTCGCTGCCGCCAGCTCTGCTTGACGTTGGCGTTCAGCTTCTTCTTCCGCTACACGCGCCGCTTCTGCGGCTTGGCGATCACGTTCGGCTTGCTCTGCTGCGGCTTTCGCTGCTGCCAGCTCTGCTTGACGTTGGCGTTCAGCTTCTTCTTCCGCTAAACGCGCCGCTTCCGCGGCTTGGCGATCACGTTCCGCTTGTTCTTGCGCGGCTTTCTCAGCCGCCAGCTCTGCTTGACGTTGGCGTTCAGCTTCTTCTTGAGCTGCTTTTAACTCAGCTTGCTGTGCTTGATGTAAGCGCTCCGCCTCTTCTTCAGCTGCCTTAATTGCCGCTTGCTCTTGCGCTTGCTTCTCTTGATACTGGCGCTCGGCTTCATCTTCAGCTGCTTTGATGGCAGCTTCATTATCTTGTTGTTGCAGCTCATTCGCTTTAGCAGCATCTATTTTTTGTTGTTCTGCTTCTTGCTGTTGGGTCTCTTTTTCGTCTTTACGACCAAAACCCAACCATGAGAAAAAGCCTTTTTTCTTGTCTTTAGCCATCAGCCACTACACTCCTCGCGGTAAAAACATGGCGCTTAATAATTAAATCGCAATAAAATTACATGCAGTCTATCATTTCATCGCGCTGCAACACATATCTGAAAGAAAAATCATGACAATTTAATCTGATTTTTTAAGTAAAAACTGTGAAAATGACGCGCTACAATAGATATACTCTCAATAATTCAGGGTGCGGCTAGGCAACTGATGAACCAATCACTAGACGCATAGAACACTATGTCACTAGTGCGCATGAACGTAGTCACTCTACCTTAACGAAAAGTGCTACAACTTGAGGTATGGCGAGTATAACATCAATTTTTCGACGCTCAGTTACATTGAGCAGCAATGGATATTATGGCAAAAAAACCACAAAGTGCATCAATCGGTCAAATACGTATCATCGGTGGAAAATGGCGCGGAAGAAAACTCCCTGTCCGCGATAGTGAGGGCTTACGTCCCACCACCGATAGAATTAAAGAAACCTTATTTAACTGGCTAATGCCTATTGTACGAGATGCGCGTTGCCTTGATTGCTTTGCGGGTAGTGGCTCACTGGGGTTTGAAGCCCTCTCTCGATTTGCTGATCATGTGACTTTTATTGAATTAGAGAAACAAAACAGCCAGTTACTCACTGAAAATAAAGCACGTTTGCAAGCAGATAACGCCACAATTGTACAAGGAAATAGCCTTGCAGTGCTTGCACAAACAGGCACCCCTTTTGATGTGGTGTTTATTGATCCCCCTTTTCGCAAGGGCTTACTACTCGAAACCATTCAACTATTAGAAAAAAACCAATGGTTAGCCGATGAAAGCTGGATATATGTAGAATCAGAAGCGGAGTCACCACTTACTAACATTCCAACAAATTGGCAGCTGCATCGTGAGAAAATTGCAGGCCAAGTCGCCTATCGTTTATTTATTCGTCATTCAATTGAGGAAACAAGCCATGCTAATTAATGCAGGCCGTGTGCTAATGATTTGTGTTTGGGCATTTATGGTATTCAATTTAATCCATCCATTTCCTAAGCCTCTGAAGTATTTTATGGATATTGCGATGATCTTTATGATTTTCATGCATGCATTGCAGACTATCTTTTTAAAAGCTACCTTAGCCAAAGACGAAAAATTATCAGGTTGGCTGCAAACACGTATTTTCTTTTTTGGCGTATTTGAGATGTTAGCCATGCAAAAGAAACAAAAACAAGCCATTGAAGACGCTAAGAAAAAACAATAAAACCGTTAATCAGGTATGAAGCCAAGAAACCTTGTCCCTTGCATGCGCAAAGTTCCTTGGCTGCCTTGTTCAATCTCTTGATACTGTTTTTCGGTTACGATCACTTTCATCACCTTCATGTTATTCAATGGCTTGAAATAAACTTCGTAGCGGAAAGTTTCCGGTGACACGACATCACGTTCACGAGAGCGCATATTTGGATAAGGATAGTCTTTTTTACTTTCTACCACGACGGAGTAGCTAACGGGTAAAGAACTATCATTAATTTCATTTTGCTTGCGTTGGTCAAAAAAACGTTTAGTCGCTAATACTGCAATAATCGCAAACACAATAATTAATAAAATTGGTTTATTCATAAATTTAACATTGCACTTAATCTGTTCAACAATATAGTTTATCTTAATGTCAAAGAACTAATACCACCACAGTTGCTTCATTTATTCGAATCTATAAGGATGTGTTTATGATTAGTTGGCCATTCCTTGCCGTACTTTTTTCTGGTTGGCTGTATGTTGATGCCGCTTATCGTGGCCCTGAGTGGCAACGCTGGCTATTTCGTCCTATCACACTGATATTACTACTACTTTGGGGGTGGAACGCTGATTTTTTAACCTCTCAAGGTTATCTGATCTTGGCCGGTTTAGCAGTTTCACTACTGGCTGATATGATGCGCATGCTATCAAGTGAGCGCTTACTTGCATCTGTAGCTTTGATGTTCACTAGCTACCTGCTCTATACCATCAGTTTTGGTATGCAACTTGATTTCAGCTTATACCTACCTTGGCTTCCTATCCCTCTAGTCATTGCAGCTATCACCCTAGTTTTAATTTGGACCAAATTAGAAGATATGCAAGCGATGGTGTTTGCTTTGTTAATCATGAGCATGATCATGGCATGGGTCGCTGGTGACCAGTTCTTTGGTTTAGGTCGTGATTACAACTTTTCCATTATGGTTGGCGCTTTCTTGCTATTTATTTCCAACTGTATTTGGCTGATTGCACGCTTCCGCTTCTCGTTTAAAGCATCTAAAGCGATTGTTGCCGCACTCTATTTCCTTGGGCAATTCTTTATTATCCGAGCGATTTATCTATAAAATACACTTCGCCAATTGATAAAATTCTCAAATAGCATTTATTGTCAATTGGCGCCCCTTTATTTATTTGACTCTGGAGTAGACTCCAAAGTGTAGACTTATCAATATTGATCATACTCCAAATAATTCTAGTTGCAGATAGGCGACAAGCGAAGATAGACGGGGAGCATAGATAAACTATGTGACCTAGGCGTAACGCAGTCACTTATACCTTAGCGAAAAGCCCTGCAAATTGAAGTATGACGAGTATACGTTTATTGTTTGATAAGGGGGCTTATATGCACTCACACAACCATAAAGAAGCACATCAGCACACCAGTTCTTGCTGCTCAAGTAACAGCTGTTCGTCTACCGCTGTACAAAATAGTCAAAAAGTAAGTGATGACTCACATACCCATGCTCATAGTACTGTTGAGAAACACCCTGACGATGATGAGGAGACTCATCAGCACACAGGCTGTAGTAGTTCCTCTCATCAAACTCATGATCATACAGAACATCAACATGGCTCTGCCTGTAGCGTATCTCATAATGTGGCAGACGAAATTGAGCCCGTACAAACAGCGGGACAACGTTTCAACTGGATAATCCGTGGGATGGATTGCCCGAGTTGTGCGCAAAAAATCGAAAATGCCGTTAAACAAATACCACAAGTGACTCAAGCTAAGGTTTTGTTTGCAACTGAAAAGTTGGTGGTTGATGCCGATAGTGATATCAGTGCAACCGTCCGCTCAACCGTTGAAGCCGCGGGTTATGAATTACATGATGTTGGTAATAATAGCGCTGCAACAATCGCGCCACCGCAGAGCCTGTTAAGCGAATCCAAACCCGTTATCATTTTAGCTATTCTAATGGCCATTAGCTGGGGTATTGAGCTGATCAACCCGAAAGTTGGTCTGATTGCTTTTACATTAACGACGTTGTTTGGGCTTTACCCTATTGCACGTAAATCATTACGTTTGATTCGAACAGGTACACCTTTTGCCATCGAAACATTGATGACAGTAGCAGCTATCGGTGCCATTTTTATCCAAGCTACCGAAGAAGCGGCAATGGTTATCTTGCTATTTATGTTAGGCGAAATGTTGGAATCCTACTCCGCAGGCCGAGCAAGGCGCGGAGTCAGTGCACTAATGGCTCTTGTTCCTGAAGAAGCCATCTTAGTGAAAGATGGGCAAAAAATGACGGTTCCGGTTTCACAATTACGTCCAGGCGATATTATTGAAATTGCACCGGGCGGGCGTTTACCAACAGACGCTGAATTGGTTTCTGGTTTTGCTAGTTTTGATGAAAGCTCACTAACGGGGGAATCTGTCCCTGTTGAACGTAATGTAGGTGAAAAAGTCGCGGCGGGTTGTTTATCTGTTGATCGCGCTGTACAGATGAAAGTGGTTTCTGAGCAAGGTCAAAATGCTATCGACCGCATTCTACAGCTGATTGAAGAAGCGGAAGAGCGCCGTGCGCCTATTGAGCGCTTTATTGATCGCTTTAGCCGTATTTATACTCCATTAATCATGCTGTTTTCGGCACTCGTTGTTGTTATTCCACCTATTTTCTTTAGTGCGCCATGGGAAACATGGATTTATCGCGGTTTAACGCTGTTACTAATAGGTTGTCCTTGTGCATTAGTTATTTCAACACCAGCAGCAATCACTTCAGCCCTAGCAACGGCAACACGCCGAGGTGCATTAATTAAAGGTGGTGCCGCATTAGAACAACTCGGTTCTGTTACGACAATTGCACTGGATAAAACAGGCACCTTAACTGAAGGTAAACCTCATGTTACCGATTTAGTGCCCGTTGATGGTTTATCTGAAAATGAGTTAGTGAGGATCACTGCATCCGTTGAGGCAGGTTCACATCACCCATTAGCTAAAGCAGTCATTAATAAAGCAGAAGCACTGTCTATCACGGTTGTCGAAGCTGAAAATCGCAAAGCCTTGGCAGGTAAAGGTGTTGAAGGCTACCTTGGTGATAAACATATCTTAGTGAGTGCACCAAGCCGCTTAGATACACCGCTTGAGCCAACTTGGCAGAATCAAGTTGAAGCACTTGAAGCGCAAGGTAAAACGGTTGTTGTGACGTTAGAAAACAACCAAGTTATTGGTTTAACTGCACTACAAGATACCTTACGTAGTGATGCTACTGATGCAATGACTATGCTTAAAGCGCTCAATGTTAATGCCGTTATGTTAACGGGAGATAACCCACGAGCGGCAAGTGCTATCGCAGGACAACTCGGTATGGAATACCGTGCAGGTTTGCTCCCTGAAGACAAAGTCACCGCGGTAATGGAATTAAACCGTAATCACAGCACCATGATGGTTGGTGATGGCATCAATGATGCGCCAGCAATGAAAGCATCCAGTATTGGCGTTGCAATGGGTAGTGGAACTGATGTAGCACTGGAAACGGCAGACGCTGCGCTGACACATAACCGTTTAACCGGTTTGCCAGAAATCATTGCGCTGTCCCAAGCAACTCGTAAGATCATTCGTGAAAACATTACTATTGCACTTGGTTTAAAAGCGGTGTTCTTAGTGACCAGCTTGCTGGGGATCACAGGGTTATGGGTAGCAGTACTCGCCGATTCAGGGGCTACGGCTCTAGTAACGGCGAATGCCGTACGGTTATTGAAAGTGAAATTGCCGCAAGTGAAAAAATAGCCATCATTATTGATCGCATCTAGTTAAAAGCGCCCTTGTGGCGCTTTTTTAATACACATAGCAAACTCATTACTAGTCAACTAAGCAACTATTGTTTTTTACTACTAATCAAATGTAGTTTTCGTTTAAATGATAAGACTAATACTTTGTTTTAATTGATTAATTTTTGCTAAAATTAGGAGTAACTTGCTCCTCTCTCACCGTCATATTGGTTACTATCAATGCTCCAAAATAACTTTGATATATACGCTATGTCACTACAGCCACCTAAAACACCGCATGATGCGACTTTTAAGGGTTTTCTGAACCAAGTCGATAATGCACGAGACTTTTTTGATATTTACCTTCCAGAAAATATCAAATCATTATGTGATTTTAAGACGCTAGCACTCACTAACTCGTCTTTTATCGATAATAAATTGCGTTCACGATTGTCAGATGTTCTCTACTCTGTAAAAACAGATATGGGCGATGGTTATTTTTATTTATTAGTCGAACATCAATCAACGCCAGATAAATTAATGAGTTGGCGATTGATGTACTATGCTTTTTCCGCAATGAACCAACACTTACAGCAAGGACACAAGGTACTACCATTGGTTGTACCCATACTGTTTTATCATGGAAAAATGTCCCCCTACCCTTATCAGAATTTATGGACTCGCTGCTTTGATTGGAAAGAGCTTGCCGAAGAGCTGTATTTTAAACCGTTTCCTTTAGTTGATATCACTGTCATAGATGATAATGAGCTAGCTAATCATCGAAAAATTGCAGTAATGGAACTGGCAATGAAGCATAAAAACCTGCGTGATGAATACCAACGAATGGTTGAACTCTTTGCTCAAACGCTCAATAATAATAGTAATAGTCAAGATGACATTACGATTATTTTGCAGTACTTACTGGTGGTTTTGGAGTCTCCAGAGCACTTTGAACAAATAATTCATTGCTTTAGTCAGCAAATTCCACAACATAAAGAGGTGGTTATGAATTTAGCAGAGCGGCTACGACAAGAAGGTCAGGAAAAAGGTCATAAAATAGGTATTGAAGAAGGTATTGAAAAAGGCCGTAAAATAGGCGTTGAAGAAGGTGTCAAAATAACCCAACGTCAAATGGTAAAATCGCTCTTCACTGCTGGCGCTAATATTGAATTAATTATGGCAGGCACAAAATTGAGCCGTGAAGAGATTTTGTCACTGATTGAAGAGCAAACGCAATAACCAATAGTTAAATCAAGGTGCTAGTTCCGATATAGAACTTGCGTTGTACCTTGATCTATTTTAAATAGATAACATATTCCCAGCCAGTCATACGGTTTCAAATCACAGTTACAGCCCTTCTGCTTTTTTGCGTAACAAATAGCGATAAGGTGCTTGTTCCGCTTCAACCGCCAGCAATTCATGTTCCATAAAACGGCAAAATCCGGGTATATCGCGCGTTGTTGCTGGGTCATCGGCAATAATCAGTAATGTGTCTCCCGCTGCCATTCCACGAACAGTTTTACGAACTAACATCACAGGTTCAGGACAACGTAAGCCAAGTGTATCAAGGGTTTTTGTGGCATTTGCAAATGAATCAGACATAACCATACTTATAAAAAAATAAATGATGTTTTGATTATATAATAAAAAGCCTATCTCAGGTTTAACAGTTTTGCTTTTGTTGCGCAACAAACGTATTATACTCCAAATAATTCAAGGTGCAGCTAGGCGACAAGTGAGCGAGTCGCTAGGAGCATAGATAACTATGTGACTGGCGCGAGTGAGTATAGTCACTTATACCTTAACGAAAGGCGCTGCAACTTGAAGTATACGAGTATATACGCGCTCCCTCGATGTCGAGGCTATGTTTTATGGGTTCCCTCACCCCATGGCTACTTAAAAAGGTACAATATGTTTACGTTCACTGCGCAGCAACGAGCCACTGCGTTAATTTGGCTCTCGTTATTCCACGTCCTAATTATTACCTCTAGTAACTATTTAGTGCAGCTACCGATTAATATTTTCGGTTTCCACACCACATGGGGTGCATTTACCTTTCCCTTTATTTTCTTAGCCACCGATTTGACAGTGCGTATTTATGGCGCGCCACTAGCTCGCCGTATCATTACCGCGGTCATGCTACCTGCGCTGCTGATCTCTTACGTCATATCCGCACTGTTTTTCCAAGGTGCATGGCAAGGTTTTAGTGCTCTCAATGAATTTAATCTCTTTGTTGCACGTATCGCAGCCGCCAGTTTTATGGCTTATGTATTAGGACAAATACTGGATGTCAGCGTATTTAATAAATTACGCCAGAACAAACGTTGGTATGTCGCCCCTGCGTGCGCCATGTTTTTTGGTAACTTGATTGACACGATTGCCTTCTTCTTCATTGCATTTTACCGCAGTAGTGATCCTTTTATGGCCGCTAATTGGGTGGAGATTGCTTTAGTGGATTACACTTTTAAGCTGTTAATCTGTATGTTATTTTTCTTACCAGCCTATGGTGTACTACTCAACTTTATCCTAAAAACCTTCTTTGCTCACACCTCGGAGCAAAAACTGGCTGATCAACATTAATTTGCTGAGTTTGAGAGGGAAAATGTTCCCTCTCATCGACGAATAAAAATTACCGATCCAACTCTCATTTTATAGGTTTGCCCCATCAATAATTCCACAGCCGTGATAGTCTGATTGCACAATCGAAACGAACCGCGCTGTTTACGTTTCAATTCACTCAAAAAAGAACACAAACGAACAGATATATACTCTAAATAATTCGAGTTGCAGCTAGGCGACAAGTGAATGAGTCGCTAGGAGCATAGAAAACTATGTGACTGGCGCGAGTGAGCGTAGTCACTTATACCTTAACGAAAGGCGCTGCAACTTGAAGTATGACGAGTATAACCATCGACCTCTATTTTCTGGAGTTTGTAAGATGAAAAAACTGATTAACCGTGTTGAAGATATCATCAGTGAAGTCAATCAAGGGCTAGTAGCGGCTCACCCCGAACTGCGTTTAAATATCGATCCTACCTACCTAGTTCATAAGGATGCTCCAATAAAGAATAAAGTGGGGTTATTGTCTGGAGGTGGCAGCGGTCATGAACCCATGCACAGCGGATACATCGGACTTGGCATGCTGGATGGAGCATGTCCCGGAGAAATGTTTACCTCGCCGACACCTGACCAAATGATGGAATGTGCGATGGCCATTGACAGTGGCGAAGGTGTCTTGATGATCATCAAAAACTATACAGGGGATGTTCTCAATTTCGAAACTGCCGCCGAGCTACTGCATGATGCAGGTACTCAAGTCGCAACAGTTTTAGTCGATGATGACGTGGCAGTAAAAGACAGTCTATATACCGCAGGGCGTCGTGGTGTTGCCAACACCGTATTAATGGAAAAAATACTTGGTGCGGCTGCGGTTAAAGGATACACACTTGACCAGCTCGTCGAACTGGGCCACAAAACCAATAATAATGGCTACAGTTTAGGAGTGGCGTTACACGCTTGTACTGTGCCAGCGGCAGGAAAACCTTCATTTGAGCTACCTGATAATGAAATGGAATTTGGTGTTGGCATTCACGGAGAACCGGGTATTGAACGGCGCAGTTTTAGCAATTTAAATAATACGGTTGATCAGATGTTCCAAACTTTGATCGACAATGGCCATTATGAACGCGTGATCCGCCAATGGGATCGTCAAAATAGCTGCTGGCAAGAACACAAACAGATCAAACAGCCATTAAAAAAAGGCGATCGTGTCATTGCCCTCGTCAATAACCTAGGCGCAACTCCGCTATCTGAGCTCTATGCGGTATACCATCGTTTACAAACTTGTTGTCATCAATTTGGCCTCACGATTGAGCGTAACCTAGTCGGTTCATACTGCACTGCGCTTGATATGCAAGGCGTTTCAATCACCTTATTAAAAGTTGTAACTCTTCACCCGCGATGCCTTGACAGCAAAGTTATGTGACGAGGTTAACTTGATCCCATATTCGACTTGAGTGATCTTTCTGAGCTGGCAATCTGAAGGTATGAATAAGAAAACACTACCTCCACCACCAGATTTCGATTCTCCTGAAGAGGCGAAAGATATCATCCATTTTCTATGGAATAAGCTGGCCGAACTTGAAGACCGACTAAACCAAAATAGCCGTAACTCTTCTGTGCCGTCATCCCAACAGTCTTTGCATAATAAAGCTAAGAATACTTCGCCGAATCGGAAAAAATCTGGAAAAAAGCCAGGAGCTCAGCCAGGTCATAAAGGCCACCGCCGACTGCTTCACCCTATTGAAGACAGTACCTCGGTTGAGCAATACTTACCAAAGAAAACATGCCATTGCGGTGGTTGTGTTATTCCAAATAGAAAACCTTATAAACGACACCAAATTTTTGATTTGCCAGATATCTCTTACACACTTGTTGAGCATCAGGTCTTCAAAGGTGAGTGCTCATGGTGTGGTGATAAGCATCAAGCAGAGCTTCCGGAGCATGTCTCTGATGTTCAGATGGGCCCAAATCTACATAGTTTTATCGCAATCCAAGCGACGCAGCACCATCAAAGCATCGGCAAAATACAATCTATGCTGAAAGATGTGTTTCAGCTTAACTTCTCTACAGGTGCGATATCAGCCGCACAAGGACGAGTAACGGAGTACTTAGCAGATACTCATACGCAAATCCATGAAACAGTCAAAGCCTCTCAACTGATTATGGCCGATGAAACCTCGCATCAACGTAATAATGAGAAACGCTGGATGTGGGCAGCCCTGAGTAATGACGTTGCCTTTTTCCAAATCAACAGCGGTCGAAACCAACATGCGGCTAAGCGATTGCTTGGAGAAGCTGTTTCACACCTTTTAGTGACCGACCAATACTCAGCCTACAAATACATTGATGAATCAAAACGGCAACTATGTTGGGCGCACATCTTACGAAACGTCATCGCTATCGAGGAGAGTGTTTGTCCTGAAAATCAAAAAATCGGGGAAAAACTCGCGTTGATCGCCCACAGTGTGTTCAGGTGCCATCACCGATATATCGAAGAGAAGCTCACCAAAACCCAATACTATCGCCGGCTCAGGCGGTTAAGAAAAAGCTGGCTTCATTGGCTCAAACTGGGCAGTTATCAATGTTCGAAACGTTATCGAGGTCGGTGCCGAAATCTCATGTCTGATGATGCAATGGTGTGGCGCTTTATGGATGATCCAGACTGCCCGTTAACGAACAATGCCGCAGAGCGTGTCCTGCGTAATTATATATTGATGAGAAAGTGCTGCTACGTGACTCGCTCATATAGAGGCGATCTGTTCCGTGAACGTATGTTCTCACTTATAGAGACTGCCAAGCTTCAGCAGATCTCAGCCTATAAATGGTTACGTGAAATCGTCGAACACCATATGCTCAAAGTGAATTATCAGGTGCCAGCATTCCTAGTGTAAACCACCGTCAATAGCTCGCGGGTGAATAGTTACTAAAAGTTGATGACGAAGCATTGATGCTCTGGGATGAACCCGTTAACACCCCTGCTTTACGTTGGAAATGCTAGGCCAAAAGGAGTAATACAAATGAATTTAACACAACAACAGATCTATCATTGGTTAATCCAATGTTCGCAGACCTTTGCTCAAGAACAAAACAATCTAACCGAGCTAGATACAGCAATTGGCGATGGTGACCATGGCCTTAATATGAACCGAGGCTTTCAAAAAGTCGCCGAAAAACTGCCTTCAGTTGAAGATAAAGACATTGCCACTCTACTCAAAACAACAGGTATGACATTACTTTCGAGTGTTGGCGGAGCGAGCGGCCCATTATTTGGGACTTTTTTTATTAAGGCAGCTCAAAGTGCGGCTGGTAAAGAAGCGCTGAGCGTCGCAGATTTGGCAGAGCTTATTAAAGCAGGTACTGAAGGCGTGGTTTCTCGAGGCAAAGCAGAACCAAATGATAAAACCATGTGTGATGTGTGGTGGCCAGTGAGTACTGCTCTCGAAAATGCCGCCTCCCAACCTTTAAATGAAGCCATTTCAGCAGCAGTAGAAGCCGCAAAGCAAGGTGTTGAATCGACCATTCCAATGCAAGCACGCAAAGGAAGAGCCAGTTACCTCGGGGAACGTAGTATTGGCCATGCTGATCCGGGTGGTACCTCAGTATTGCTCCTGATGAAAACGCTTCAACAGTCACTGTAGTTTTCCATTCTGCTGGCGATATCTATCGCCAGTGCCATCCCGACTCATAACATAAAAAAAGAGAAAGGTTGTTATGCCTTTCTCTAATGGGTTAACCAAACAACGATTATAATGCTTTGGCTAATAAGCTAATCGGATGCTCACATTTTTTACTGGTCGACATCTCAATTTGCCATTTACAGGTTTCACAGTCAGTGATCACCATATCAACGCCGCTTTCTTCAATTTGCCGGAACAATCCTGCGCCAATCCCTTGAGATACTTCATAGTTCTCTTTTTTAAACCCGTAAGTCCCCGCGATACCACAACACTGAGAATCAAGCACAATTAGCTCCACCCCCGGTACGCGTTTGATCAGCTCTAATGTATAAGATGTCCAACCCATTTTTTCCATATGGCATGGTGTATGGTAGGCGACTTTTAATGGTGTATGTTTAAGTTTTAACTCACGGCCTTGCTCTAATAAACGATAAATGTAACGCGTTGCTAGCTCAATATTTTCACGCATTTGCGATGTATCCACATCAAGCACATGAGGGTATTCATCACGGATAGTGAAAGTACAGGTTGATGAGGTCGCAACAACAGGTACATGATTTTCAAGGATCGTTTCCTGTAGCGACTCTAGGTTTACATTCGCTTGCCGTTTCGCCTGTTTCATAAAACCATTCGCGATCAATGCCACACCGCAACATTTTTCACGTTTCAGTAATTGAACACCGATCCCCATGCCATTGAAGACTTTAATAAGATCTTTACCAAGCTGTGGGTGATTGTAATTCACATAACAGCCATGGAAAAAAGCCACTTGCTCTGCAAACCTTTGCTGCTCCGCAGCTTGTTTTGCATACCAACGGCGGAAAGTCCCAAATGAGTACTTAGGCAACTCACGGCGATGATCTATTTTCAATGCCTTATCAAGGATCTGACGAACCGGTTTCAAACTTGTGATCGTATTAACCACGGGAGCAAAAGGCGTTGATAATGATCCCATCAGATCGGTATGACTTAAGATAGCATCTCGTAATTTCGGTTTCTGCTGGCTATAGGTATTACGAGCCCGCGCGATAATATCGCCAATTTTTACGTCTGACGGGCAAGCAACCTCGCACCGTTTACAGTTAGTACAATATTTTAGCGCTTCGTCATACATCATCGGGTCTTTTAAGCGTAAACGCTCCCCATCAGGCCCCGCTTGTTTTGGCCCCGGATACAGAGGATTCACCTTAGCAACAGGGCAATAGGTCGTACACACTGTACATTTAATACAGCTTTCAAAGCTTGCATCCTGAATACTCATTGTGCCACCTCCGCCTGCATGGCTTTTTGTCTTGCAAAGTAACCAATAATTTCTTCAGCGGCGTGCAAACCACTGATCAATGAAACCCCTGCACCACAGCCCTCGGTTAAAGGATCAAAGCCCCCTAAAATAGCGCCAGCAACATATAAATTTTCAAATGTCTGACCCTCTTTTTGCGCACGTAGCTGGTCATCAGTTTGTACTCCGAACGCCATATAAGGCTGTGAAGCAAAAAACTCTTTGTTAGTCCATTGACCACGCTGAGGAATATCACACAAATCAAGGTGCATTAACGGTTCATATACGCGATCAAATTCAGCAACTAATCCATTATTGAAAAAACTCCCAGTCGCCAATACAAATTGAGAGGCTTTCAATGAGATATCACCGTGATTGCGTGTCATCACAGACTCAATGCGTGATCCCACACAATTCACGGAAGTTACTTTATCGCCTGGCATGATAATGCCACCTTGACGGCGAAATTGACGTAATAATGCTTCGTGTAATCGAATTCCTAATAATGATGGGGGGAGTGTTGGCAATAAATAAATAGGCTTACCGAGTTGCTTTTGTAGCTCAAGCAACGGTTCTTCACTATCTAGGCCAATACAAGCTGGCATGAAAATAGACTCTGATTCAGCAACTAATGGGGCCATTTCAGCGACAATTTGCGCCATATTTTCAGGGCGATCTAGCCAACGAGCGACATTGATTGCCCTAAATTCGCTGGCATTTTCTCTTAATCTGTCCAACAGCGGTAAGTGAACATAATAGGCACTCGCGGCAAGGCCTTCGCGTTGTAACTCATCCGATACCATTTGTGGTTGGAAGTCTAAAAAACCCTCGATACCTACAACAGCAATTTTCCCCATCTTCATTTTTTTATGCAGATCAACTGTTGGCACTGATTTAGGGCTTAGCCATGTTAGTCGTTTATGGCCTAAAGGCGTGATACGGTAATGGTTCTCATCACTAGAGCCTTTGAGCTTTATACCACTTTGTTGCAATAAAGCTTCGGCTTGGTGAGTTAGCTTAATTACGGCTAACTTCCCAAGACGACTATAAGGATGATGTGGTGACTGTTCACTCAGCGCTTCTAAAGCTTCAAGAGGTCTTTCAACTAATTGACCATTAGGCAAATGGGTTAATAAATCCAAGGAGCCTGAAGAAAAATGCAACGCATTTTGTCCCGCACTCACAATGGCACAAGATAAACCTGACTGTGTTAAACGAATACCACAGATAAGGCCAGCTAGCCCTCCTCCCATGACGACTGCATCATATTTCATTGCCAGCCTCCTTGTCAGATCCTTTACTTAATGTGGTTTCATTCATGCCACATAGCCCATGATAAACCCAGCTGGTAAATTCGCTTTCACGTAACGCATCTCCCCATGCAATTGGGCGCACACCTTTCCAACGCTCATTGAGAAAATGACTTAATTGCTGTTCAGTTTCATGAGGTGTTGTAACATTAAAACGATTTAATAGCCCTGCTGCGCGACATGCACATAGCTCTCCCTGACAAGTTCCCATTCCGACTCGAGTACGACGACGTAAATCTAGTAAGTTATTCACTGTCAAAGAGTTAACCGCATAGCGGACTTCCCCTGCGGTGACCGCTTCACATTCACACACCAAGCTTTTATCTAATCGGTCAGTGCTCAGTATCGCCGAAGCACGATCACCATGACGATAAACTGCTGAGCCGCGAATTGGCGCAGGAATGGCCACGACATTACGTAATGCTTCTTCAGCGCTATGCTGCGAGCCCGGCAACGCGGCTTCCGCGGTGGTACATTTCGCTGAATGACCTAGTTTTTCACACACTTTATCAGTTGCCCACTCAGCCATGAGGCGATAGGTCATCAACTTACCACCAGTGATAGTAATAAAGTTTTCCAAGCCATCGCGTTTCGCATGGTCGAGTAACACAATACCACGGCTGACATTACGACCTGATGGATCATCGTCACTCGCCACTAAAGGACGAACGCCGGCGTAAGCACGCAAAATACGCGTTTTCGCTAATGCAGGTGACAACATCGAACCTTCACGAATCAAAATATCGACTTCTTCAGGTGTCACATACATATTATCGATTTGGTCATATTCGATATGCGTTGATGTAGTTCCAATCAATGAAATAGTGTCACCCGGAACTAAAATATCGGCGTCCGCAGGTTTACGACAACGGTTAATGACCATATTGTTTAGACGATGGCCCAAAATCAATAAAGCCCCTTTGGCTGGGAACATTTTGATTTTTAAATCTGCATATTCGGCGATTTTCTGACCCCAAATCCCCCCTGCGTTAACCACGATTTCCGCGTAAATATCATACTGTTGTTTAGCTTGGTGATCATAAACAGTCACACCACGGACTTTGTCGCCATCACGAATTAAGCCTATTACTTCATGATAAGTCAGTACTTTGGCACCATGCTCACGAGCATCCAACATATTGGCTGCGGTTAAACGGAAAGGATCTACCGTACCATCAGGCACTCTAACCGCACCTATCAGTTGTGGATTGACTGACGGTTCAAGGCGAATAGCTTCTGCGGGATCGATGGCATTCGCATCAATACCCGCCGCTTGGCAGGCACGAATAAATTGTTGTTGATATTCAAGCGAGTCTTCTGGAAGTGTAATAAACAAACCATCTGTCCGCTCAATACAATGATGTGCAATACGTTTTAGTATTTTATTTTCTTCAATACACTCTCTTGCTGACTCGCCGTCAGTGACAGCATAGCGCGCACCACTATGTAACAAGCCATGGTTACGCCCTGTTGCACCAGTAGCAATATCATGGCGTTCAAGCAAAACTGTTTTTAAACCTCGGCGGGCGCAGTCACGAGCAACACCTGCACCTGTTGCGCCACCACCGATAATGATGACATCCGTTTCAGCTACAGATGAACCATTCATGTCGTCTTCCTCACATTCATCAACACTACTTTTAGTATGGTCTATTTTTATAATCTATAACTAAATATAGACAAGAAACGTGCTCAGTGTTTGATAAGGAACAAAAACGAAAGCAATTACGTCTAAATAAGTAATAAAAAGACAAAAATCGTGATAAACATCACAAAAAATTCACTTCAAATGGTTTCTTTTCATTCATAAATAACATTAACTATGCGACCAATAAATAAAACAAATATTTGTGCAGTAGATTACAGATAAAATGTTTTTTTATGACTATCATAAATGCACTTATGAAAGATATTGCTCGATATAACACTCAAACACTTTCGTTTTAGTTGTTTTACCCATAAAAACACTCATCATTTTCTATTTCAATAGATAAAAGAAAAGAGTGAAATAACTATTAGCATGCCATCGGAGGCTATATGTTAAGTATTTTTAAACCAGCACCTCATGCCCAGAGGCTGCCCGCTGAGAAGATAGATCCCGTCTATCGTCGACTGCGTTGGCAGATCTTTATGGGTATTTTCTTTGGTTACGCAGCCTATTATTTAGTAAGAAAAAACTTCGCTTTAGCGATGCCATATCTTGTTGAACAAGGCTTCTCCAAAGGGGATCTGGGTTTTGCATTGTCAGGGATCTCTATCGCATATGGTTTCTCTAAATTCATTATGGGGTCAGTATCAGACCGATCTAACCCACGTGTCTTCTTACCCGCCGGTCTGATCCTCGCCGCAGCAGTGATGCTCATTATGGGCTTCGTGCCATGGGCAACTTCAAGCATCATGGTGATGTTTGTACTGCTATTTCTATGTGGTTGGTTCCAAGGCATGGGCTGGCCTCCTTGTGGCCGTACTATGGTTCACTGGTGGTCGCAAAAAGAACGTGGGGGAATTGTTTCTATTTGGAACTGTGCTCACAACGTTGGTGGTGGTATTCCTCCTCTACTATTCATGCTAGGTATGGCGTGGTTTAACGATTGGAAAGCTGCGCTATATATGCCTGCATTTGCTGCCATCCTTGTTGCGATGATCGCCTTTGCTTTAATGCGTGATACACCACAGTCTTGTGGTCTACCTCCAATTGAAGAATATAAAAATGATTATCCACCAGACTACAAAGAATCCGATGAGCAAGAGCTAACAGCAAAAGAAATCTTTATGAAGTATGTTTTCCCTAACAAACTTCTATGGATGATCGCAATTGCAAACGTCTTCGTTTATTTACTCCGTTATGGTGTTCTTGACTGGTCACCAACTTATCTACGTGAAGTAAAACACTTTGCGATGGATAAATCCTCTTGGGCTTATTTCCTGTATGAGTATGCAGGTATCCCGGGAACATTACTGTGTGGTTGGATGTCAGATAAAGTCTTCCGTGGTAACCGTGGTGCAACGGGTGTGTTCTTTATGATTTTGGTGACTATTGCCACCATCGTCTTCTGGATGAACCCAGCAGGTAACCCGAATATCGATATGGCTTGTATGCTAATCATTGGTTTCTTGATCTATGGTCCAGTCATGCTGATCGGTTTGCACGCACTGGAGCTAGCACCGAAGAAAGCAGCGGGTACTGCGGCAGGTTTCACCGGTCTATTTGGTTACCTAGGTGGTTCTGTGGCAGCGAGTGCAATCGTGGGTTATACCGTTGACTACTTCGGTTGGGACGGTGGTTTTGCCGTCATGATCGGTGGCTCTGCATTAGCCGTTGTTCTCTTATTCATCGTTATGATTAGCGAAACCAAACATAAACGTGAATTAGCGAAAATGAACTAAAAGGTTCACATTAATGCTTTAACCTGAATAGGTCATATTCTTACTAAGAAGTATGACCTATTTTTTTACCTATACTCTAAATAATTCAAGATGCAGGTAGGCGACAAGCGAAGATAGACGGGGAGCATAGATAAACTATATGACTCGGCTAGCTGAACGTAGTCAACACCCCTGCAACTTGAAGTATGACGAGTATAAAAAGTGACAAGGAGATATCATCATGCACTTCCGATTCAAAACATTGGTTGCCAGTATGGTTTTAGTGGTGTCAGCGACCGCTGTTGCGCAAGCGGCAGAAAAAGTTGTTATCGCTCACCGCGGCGCTAGTGGCTACTTACCAGAGCATACACTGCCAGCGAAAGCGATGGCTTACGCACAAGGTGCAGATTTTCTTGAACAAGATTTAGTGATGACGAAAGACAATGAACTGGTTGTTCTTCATGATCATTTCCTTGATCGCGTCACTGATGTCGCCGAACGCTTTCCAGATCGAGCCCGCAAAGATGGACGTTATTACGCGATTGACTTCACCCTTGATGAAATCAAATCACTAAAATTCACGGAAGGATTTGACCTTGTCGATGGTAAAAAAATACAAAGCTACCCAAATCGTTTCCCTATGGGGAAATCTGATTTCCGAGTACATACTTTCCAAGAAGAGATCGAATTTATTCAAGGCTTGAATAAATCGACGGGGAAAAACATCGGTATTTACCCTGAAATCAAAGCGCCTTGGTTCCACCAACAAGAAGGCAAAGACATCACTAAAAAAACCCTCGAAGTCCTTAAGCAATATGGTTATACCAATAAAGATTCAAATGTTTACCTACAATGTTTTGATGCTAATGAACTTAAACGCATTAAAAATACATTGATGCCAGAAATGGGCATGAATTTAAAATTGGTTCAATTGATAGCCTACACAGATTGGAATGAAACTCAGGAACAAAAACCTGATGGAACGTGGGTAAACTACAGTTATGACTGGATGTTCAAGCCAGGCTCGATGAAAGAAGTGGCTAAATATGCCGATGGTATTGGTCCTGATTACCATATGTTAGTCAGCGAAGAGTCAACACCTGATAATATTAAGCTAACAGGCATGGTTAAAGACGCCCATGCCAACAATATGGCGGTGCATCCTTATACCATTCGTGTTGATAAATTGCCGAAATACGCGAAAGATGGTCAGCAGCTCTTTGATATTATCTACAACCAAGCCGATGTTGATGGTGTCTTTACTGATTTCCCTGATTTAGGGGTACAATTTCTGCAAAAACAGCAACAACATCCATAATCACTCGATTGATTGCAGCCAATAGGCTGCAATCAAGTAGTGAGTTATGCAATCGTCACAGGAAATGCAATCACATCACTGATTTTTTCTGCATTCAGCGCCAACATGATCAGGCGGTCGACGCCTAATGCGACACCTGAGCATTCAGGTAAACCATGAGTTAATGCGGATAATAAATGTTCATCAATCGGATGAATAGGTAGCCCCATCGCAGCACGACGACGATTATCTTGTTCAAAACGCTGACGTTGCTCACTAGCGTCGGTTAATTCACGGAAACCATTTGCTAGTTCCATGCCTTTAAAATAAACCTCAAAACGCTCAGCAACACGATGATCTTCAGTACTAATTTCAGCCAAAGAGGCTTGCGTTGCTGGGAAATGATAAACCACAGCCGGTTTTTCTTTACCGATATGAGGTTCTACCCCCATCGTAAACAACAATTGCAACAAGGTATCTTTATCTTCTTCTTGGTCTGCGACATTACTTAGATCGAGGCGTGCAGCAACCTCCCTTAGCTCACTTTTTTCTGCGGAAAGCGGATCAATATCTAAATGACGTAAAAATGCTTGCTGATAAGAGAGAAGTTCCGCACTTTCGCAATCCAAGACTTGCTGAAGTAGATCATCGACTTCATTGATTAAACGATACATATCGTAATGAGGCCGATACCATTCAAGCATGGTAAATTCAGGATTGTGATGCCTTCCAGCTTCCTCATTACGGAAACTACGACAGAGTTGGTAGATTGGCCCACTGCCAGCAGCAAGCAAACGCTTCATATGGTATTCAGGGCTGGTCATCAGATAGAGATCAATCCCTTGTGCCGCTCCCGGTCCGACAAAACGGGTCTTAAAAGGAACAAGATGAATATCTGTGATGGTGGCCTGACTCATTGCAGGAGTTTCCACCTCTAGCACACAGCGCTCAGTAAAAAAACGTCTTATTTCAGCGACGATTTTTGCTCGCTGTAACAGGTTAGCGATGGGGGCACTGGGCTGCCAGTCTGCTACTTCACTCATTAACATAACTCCAAAATAAACATAGTCGAGCAGTTTACTCACCTCTTGCCTTACAAACAATGCATTCACTTCAACCAAATGCAATGATGCTGTAATAAACGCTGTAGGCACACAAAAATGTAACAAGGCAAGCGAATTGATGCGCGATTATCCTCTGCTTCAACCGATTAAGCAAAAAACCTTTTCGCATAATCGTAAGTCATAGATGCCTTCAAGGTAAAAACATGATTATTTCTTATATAATGTTAATGTGATGTTATAAATAAGAGATCTTAAAAAATATTCTAAAAAGTCATCACAGAAAGAACACAAATATCAAAATTAGATATTTTAATATTGGCTTTTCATCTCATAATTACACATTTAGAATAAACAAAACAATTTGGGTAAATTTTTATAATAATTTATGCTCTCTCTCGCGATGAGAACGATTTCGATTAGATTTTAACGCTGCCAACTCACCGAAAAATAATGGTAATCATTTGAATTTCCATTTTTTTACTCTTTATTAAACTTAAAATGCTAATCATGAAAAAACAATTAGCAAAAACTTGGTTCAGATCACACTTTATGGAGTAAATCACCTAAAACCCCCCTCTATATCAAATTTATCTCCGGTACTATTCGCTATAATTCCCAGCATGATAAGTCATTATTAGCTATTATATTATTTACTAATTAAAAAAGAGAGTTTTGCAGACCGGTATTCACTGGTGCTGACAAATAAATAGCTAAGTATCAAAAGTATTTAAAAGAATTTATCAATTTACACTTGAACAATGGAGAAGCGCAGTGCAAACCTTCAATGCCGATCTAGCGATTATCGGGGCCGGGGGCGCAGGCTTACGTGCAGCGATTGCTGCCGCAGAAGCAAATCCCAACATCAAGATTGCTCTGATCTCAAAAGTTTACCCTATGCGTAGCCATACCGTGGCCGCAGAGGGGGGATCAGCCGCAGTGACTCAGGCTCATGACTCCTATGACTATCATTTTAATGATACTGTTGCAGGTGGTGACTGGCTGTGTGAGCAAGATGTCGTCGAATATTTCGTCGAACACTGCCCAACAGAAATGACCCAACTGGAACTATGGGGCTGCCCTTGGAGCCGTAAACCAGATGGTTCAGTTAACGTTCGCCGCTTTGGTGGAATGAAAATTGAACGTACTTGGTTTGCTGCTGACAAAACCGGCTTCCATATGCTTCATACTCTTTTTCAAACATCATTAAAATACCCACAAATTCAGCGCTTTGATGAACATTTCGTTCTGGACATCATTGTGGATGAAGGCCAAGTACGCGGTCTGGTTGCCCTCAATATGATGGAAGGCACCAAAGTTCAGATCCGCGCAAATTCTATCGTTATGGCTACGGGTGGTGCTGGCCGTGTTTATCGCTACAATACCAATGGCGGTATTGTGACGGGTGATGGTATGGGGATGGCTTTCCGCCATGGTGTGCCACTGCGTGACATGGAATTTGTTCAATATCACCCAACAGGTCTTCCTGGCTCAGGGATTTTGATGACTGAAGGTTGTCGTGGTGAAGGTGGGATCCTCGTTAACAAAGATGGTTATCGTTATCTTCAAGATTACGGAATGGGACCAGAAACCCCTCTCGGTAAACCTGAAAATAAATATATGGAACTAGGTCCACGAGACAAAGTTTCACAAGCTTTCTGGCACGAATGGCGTGCTGGACGCACTATCAGCACTCACCGTGGTGACGTCGTCTATCTGGATCTCCGCCACCTAGGTGCAGAAAAACTCCATGAACGTCTACCATTTATTTGCGAGCTGGCAAAAGCTTACGTTGGTGTTGACCCTGTCACCGACCCAATTCCTGTGCGTCCAACAGCTCACTATACAATGGGTGGTATCGAAACAGATCAAAACTGTGAGACTCGCATCAAAGGCCTATTCGCTGTTGGTGAATGTTCATCAGTCGGTCTGCACGGTGCAAACCGCTTAGGCTCCAACTCATTAGCTGAGCTGGTGGTATTTGGTCGCTTAGCCGGTGAGCAAGCTGCAAAACATGCAGCGGAAGCCACACCTGCGAATGCAAGCGCTATCGAAGCACGTACTCGCGATATCGAAGAAAATCTCAATCAACTTCTCAACCAAAAAGGTAAAGAAAGTTGGTCGAAAATTCGTGATGAAATGGGAATATCAATGGAAGAAGGCTGCGGTATCTACCGTACACCTGAGCTAATGCAAAAAACTGTTGATAAGATCGCTGAATTGAAAGAGCGCTTTAAACACGTTGAGATTAGTGACCATAGTAGCGTCTTCAATACTGATCTTCTTTACACCATCGAACTCGGATTTGGTTTGGATGTTGCCGAGTGTATGGCTCATTCTGCGATTAACCGTAAAGAGTCACGTGGTGCACACCAACGTCTCGACGAAGGCTGCACAGAGCGTGATGATGTGAACTTCTTAAAACACACATTGGCATTCTATAATCCCGAAGGCGCACCTCGCCTTGAATACAGTGATGTGAAGATTACTAAATCTCAGCCAGCAAAACGTGTATATGGTGCAGAAGCTGAAGCTCAAGACAAGGCAAAGAAGGAGCAAGCTAATGGATGATATGAAACACTTAAAAATGGAGATCATGCGCTACAATCCAGAAACGGATAATGAGCCCCATTTAGTGGCATATGATGTCCCTTATGATGAGCAAACCTCGTTGCTGGATGCTTTAGGTTACATTAAAGATAACCTTGCGCCTGATCTGTCTTACCGCTGGTCGTGCCGTATGGCGATTTGCGGTTCTTGCGGCATGATGGTTGACAGCGTACCAAAACTGGCCTGTAAAACATTCTTACGTGATTATCCAGAAGGGTTAAAAGTCGAGCCATTAGGTAACTTCCCAATCGAGCGCGATTTGGTTGTTGATATGACTCACTTTATCGAACGCTTAGAGGCGATCAAACCTTATATTATTGGTAACGATAGAAAGCCGTCAGAAGGGCCAAATAAGCAAACCCCAGCACAGATGGCAAAATACCATCAGTTCTCTGGCTGTATTAACTGCGGCCTATGCTACGCAGCTTGCCCACAATTCGGACTAAACCCTGAATTTATTGGGCCAGCTGCGATCACATTAGCAGAGCGCTACAATCTTGATAACCGTGACCATGGTGCGAAAGAACGTATGCCATTGTTAAATGGTGATAACGGTGTCTGGAGCTGTACGTTTGTAGGCTACTGCTCTGAAGTCTGTCCTAAGCATGTCGACCCTGCTGCGGCAATTCAACAAGGTAAAGTAGCTAGTGCACAAGACCTTGTTATCGCCATGCTGAAGCCACGATAAGGAGAATTGAAGTCATGACAACAAAACGTAAACCCTACGTCAGGGAAATGAAAGGCGACTGGTGGCAAAAGCTGGGTTTTTATCGCTTTTATATCATGCGTGAAAGTACTTCCGTACTGCAAGTTTGGTTCAGTCTACTGGTGCTATACGGTGTATTTGCATTGAAAGGTGGCCCTGAATCATGGGCTGGCTTTGTGGGTTTCTTGCATAACCCAATCGTTTTGATCATTAACATTATTACGTTAGCAGCAACACTACTACATACCACGACATGGTTTAAGTTAGCCCCGAAAGCTGTCGCGATTATTGTTAAAGATAAAAAAATGCCAGATGAGCCAATTGTAAAAGGCTTTTGGGCATTAACCATTATTGTTACCGCTGCGATTTTAGCCATCGCGCTACTATTTTAATCCAAGGAGGATCAGATGAATCTAACGCCTAAACGTTCCGATGAACCGATTTTCTGGGGATTATTTGGTGCCGGTGGTATGTGGAGCGCGGTGATTGGCCCTGCAATTATTATCTTACTTGGGATTTTAATTCCACTAGGTGTCGCACCAGAAATGCTCAGCTATGAACGCATTATGGCATTCTGCTCCAGCTTTATTGGACGAGTGTTCTTATTACTGATGATCATTTTGCCGGTATGGTGTGGTATGCACCGTATTCACCACACACTGCATGACTTTAAAGTGCATGTCCCTGCGTCAAAATGGGTTTTCTATGGTGCTTCAGCGATCATTTCTGTAATTGCAGTGATTGGTGTATTTACACTGTAAGTAACACATAAGTACCTATTGATAAAAGCAGCGGCTAGATACATATCTAACTGCTGCTTTTTTATTATCTAGGCAGTCTGCGGTTTCGGTAGCCGATTTGATACTAATAATGTCAAATAACATAAAGCAACAAAACCACCAACATACGTTAAATACATGCCAATTAAAGAATTATCATAAGAACCTTCTAAGATTTCATTCTTTATATCCATGGCAATAACCTTAATATTTAAGTTAAACCTAGTGGAAATCATAAAATATAGACCGTACTGAAAATGTTAAGCGAATAAAACAAATATCAACACAGTCTAGATATTATTTTTAATTAATAATATTTATAAAAACTGGCCAGCCGTTCTAACCCAACTAATATTATTCCATGTTCGGTCATTGTCTTGCGCAGTTCTTCAAGTGACGCATCAGAACAACCTAGTTTTTCTTTAATACGTTGAATTCGTTTTAGCTCGATAGCATCTGTACACCCTTGCATCACACTAATTTCACTAATCCGGCAGTTTGATAACAGTAATCTCAGTGTTACTGCCTCTCTGTAGTTAAAGGATATATTGCCAAAACGAATAAATTTCTGAGTATCGATTAACCCAGCTCGCTGTTGGTCGTCATCTAATAACGAAAACTGTCTCGCTTCTATATTGGCTCTTAATGGTAAAGCCAGACTTTGATTTTTCTGCCATGTTTGGTGTGCATAATCTGAGATATCTGCGCGATGAAAGTAGATATCCATAAGTTCATCAACCGAAAGAACTCTTTTTGAACTAATAGATAAGATCTTATAAACATTTCCATAGTTGTTGCAGTAATCAATTTTAAAACCATTTTTTTCTGTTTTTGCAAATGTATTTCTATAACTCTCGGTATAACCATCCCAATATTGGAAACCAACTTCTAGCCTTTCACTTATCAGTAGATCTAAGTCATCCTCCCAATAGGTTAATAACCATTCATAATTATTTGAAATAATTTTAACTTCCTTATATTCAATATCAATACTCGTAAAATTCAAATCAATATCATTCCAATCAAAATAATCTTCAAAATGTTTTTTAAAATTTGAACAAGCCGTTTCTAATGCATGATATCTGATATTCATAAAAATCCTTTTCTATCACTTTATTAATTAAAATTTAAATAAATTGTGAGTAATAATTAGCATAAAAACCATAACTAATAATAATTAACTAAAAAATTTTCATACATGTACTTCTTGATAACTTTATCACTCTATTTATTTTTAAAATATGCAATAAAAATTCCCCTTGAATTTCTATATCATGGAAAATCAATCAGCGTATCAAGGCATGCCAATGTCACACCGTGATCTCTTAAAGCTTTAAATAAACCACTCGGTGATGCATGAGGGCAACCTAACTTATCTTTAATATTTTGAATACGTTTATGTTCTGACATTTCAGAGCAACCCTGGATATAACTGATCTCTTTCACTCGGCAATGAGATAATAACATTTTGATCGTTAACATTTCTTTAGCCGTAAAACGAATATCACCAAAACGCATATATTGATGATTAATTAGTTGCTCGTCTCGTTTACTATCAAAATTATTGGTAGGAAGTGGGATATCCGCTCTCATCGGTAAAGCAATATCTGGGTTTTTCTTCCATACTTGATATGCATAATCGGAGATTATTGGCCGATACTTATAAATACTAGCCATATCCGATAACGAAAATTGCCTATTAGTATTAACTGTTATCATCTCAAAAGTGTCATTTTTACTCTGACAAAAATCAACTTTTAGATTTCTTTTATCCGCCTTCGCTAAGGTTCTTTTAAACGATTCAGAATAATTATTCCAATACTGAATTCCTGGTTTCAGTCTTTCTTTAAGGAGTAAATCTAAATTATCATCCCAGCAAATCAATTGCCATTCATAATTATTAGATATAATATAAATCTTTCTATTTTTAACATCCACACGAAAGAAAGTTACATCAATATCATTCCAATCAAAATGATTAATAAACTCTTTTTTTAAATTCAAACATGTTTTCTCTAATAAATGACTTTTTATATCCATGACAACCTCTTATATAATTTTAATTTAATGTTGATTTAGGTAATCGATAAACCACAAATCGACTTACACCGCAAAAAGCTAAAAAAACACCAACAAAAAGTAAATTAATTTCAACTAAATAATTAATAACTAAAGGTGTAATCCCTCCCAATACTGTCGCTGCAATATTAAAACCAAATGCTAATGTCGCAACCTTTCCTTGCGCTACTTGTGATAGCATGTAAGAAAAATTACAGAGGATCATCGCTGCATAAATAGTCATAATAGTCTGAGAAAGTATGAGGAAGATGACAGAGTGATGACTAATCGCAATATAGAGAGGAACTGATAAAATTATCATTCCCGATACACCCAAATTAAATACCTTTTCTGGTGAACTATATTTATCTGTCAACCAACCACATAGCAACATACATATTAATAATGAACACGATAGTGTTATGCCATAAATATTTTTTAGATCTGTAATCTGTATTTTTTCAATAATAATAGAAGCGGAGATATTTTGAGCGAAGAAAATAACCGTACCCGGTATTGTCAGCAGAAAAATATGACTAGCTTGTAACCAATTAATTGCCTGTTCCTCTTTTGCTACCAGAGGCTGATGAGGTAATTTAGCTCTAAACCAAAAACTTATCACTATGTTGACAACGCCAAGTAGCAAAGGGATCCGCCACCCTATAGACTGCATTGTTTCAGGTGTTAAAACTCGTTCTAAAATAAAAACCAAACTCAGCGAAAGAATAACGCCTAGAACTGAGCTACCACTAATAATTGATGATACTTTAGCTTGCTCATGATGAGTTGTGCTTGCAAATAAGTATGTGATTAAAGAGGGGTATTCACCTGCAAAGCTCAAGGATAAAGCCATTTGTAAAACCAAAATCGCCATTGGCGTATAAGCCCCCAATAACTCAATCGGTAATAAAGCCATACACAGCGTTGCAGTGCCTGTAATTAAACTCGTTAATATCAAAGCAGGCTTCTTGCCGACTCTATCTGCGTAACGTCCTATCACGTAACCACCGACAGGACGGACAATAAAGCGTAATGCAAATATTCCCCATACCATCTCGGTTGCTTGAGCATATCCTAAACGTTCTAACTCAGCACTTAAATACATAGATATCGCGGCAAATACGGCAACATCGTAATACTCCAATGTATTGCCTAGTGCAGCCCCAAACCTAAATCTCCATTTCATTTTCTATTTCCCTAGTATTCAATTGATATGTGTTACTAAGTTAGACTCACTAATGTCGAGGTATTCCAACGTCATGCATGCTCTTTAAATGCTTTAAATAAACGACTTGGCAAGACATGAGGGCAACCTAATTTTTTATCTTTTTTCTATACCTCATATAGTTAGCTTTGATTTTTCAGTATCATCACTTTATTTTGCAAAACATTTGATAGCATTGCCGTCAAGCAACATAATGCAATAAATACACCGACATAGGTTAAATTAAATTCAACTAAGTAACTGATAATTAATGGCGTTATCCCTCCAACTAACACGCCATTTAAATTTAAACCAATACCTAACGTTGTCGCCTGCCCACCAGAAGCTCTAACCATTTGATCAGCGACATTGCACCAAACCATAGAAAATAAAACTGTTATTATTAATTGAGAAATAATAATTAGTTCAATAACGCCACTCTGCATAATAAAATACAAAGGTATAGAAAAAATAATCACACTAAAAATACCAACATTAAATACTCTTACTGAATAACTGTATTTATCTGTTAGATATGAGCAGACAATCATAGTGACTAATAATAAACTAGCCGAAATCATGCCATAAATATTTTTATAATCACCCAATTGTAAGTGTTCAACAATTAATGATGATGAAACATTTTGTACATAAAAAGTGACCATTGCTGGTGTGCTCACTAAAAATACATGCAATGCCCGAGACCAATCTATAGATCGTTCATGCATTGGGACTACAGGCTGGTTGGGTAATTTGGCTCGGAACCAAAAACTAATCGCTATATTGATAGTTCCTAAAAACAAAGGGATCCGCCAACCTATAGTTTGCATCATTTCATGGGTTAAAATATTTTCTAATGTGAATACTAGACCTAATGAAACAACGACCCCTAATAATGAGCTTCCACCCGATAGAGAAGATAACCGAGAACGCTCATTATCTGGGGTATCATTGATTAAATAGGTAATTAATGATGGATATTCGCCTGCATAGCTAAATGAAAGTGCCATTTGGATGAACAAGATAGTTATTGGAGTATAAGAACCAAGCCATTGAATAGGTAATAATGCCATGCAAAGTGTTGCTGTTCCTGTTATTAGGCTTGTCAGGATCAATGCTGGTTTTTTTCCTACTTTATCCGCATAGCGCCCTATCAAATATCCACCTATAGGACGAATTAAAAAACGTAAAGCAAAAATTCCCTATACCATTTCTGTGGCTTGTGAATACCCTAAACGCTCTAACTCTGCCGTTAAATACACGGATATCGCCGCAAATACGGCAATATCATAATATTCAAGCGCATTGCCTAAAGCCACACCAAATCGAAATTTCCATTTCATTTTTAATATCCTATATCCATAGATAAATATTGATTAAAAAATACTATTACAATTTGTAGTTA
Organism: Providencia sp. PROV236; assembly: GCF_033676985.1. NCBI lineage: Bacteria > Pseudomonadati > Pseudomonadota > Gammaproteobacteria > Enterobacterales > Morganellaceae > Providencia > Providencia sp. PROV236. The sequence goes on from NZ_CP096297.1 coordinate 3,787,529, forward strand.
ATATCTTTATTTATTAAATATCGTATATTATAAAATCTATTATTCTATACGCATCATTCTTCAAGTTTCAGGAATTTTCGTTAAAATATAAGGTACTAGGCTATACTCACAGAGTTTATCTATATTCTCCCGACTGTCCTCGCTTGTTGCCTATCTGAAATTTGTATTATTTAATAATATATCAGACTTTAATATTTAAATTATATTTTATGTATTTAAGCTTAATTTTTTTATCATGGCCGTTTTCTTTTTTATAAAGTTAGCTAATAAAGCAGTTGAACTGCAAAGTGCAATAAATGCCCCTACATACGCCAAATGTAGCTCCACTAGATAGTTAATGATTAATGGTGTTGTTCCGCCAATTATCACTCCTGTAAAATTGAAGCCAATTCCAAGAGTTGTTGCTTTCCCAGCAGAAGCACTAGCCATTTGATCGGCAGCATTACATAAAATCATTGCACAACATGCCGTTATCACTAATTGAGCTATAATAATAAGCTCAATAATGTCACTTTGCATAATGTAATACATAGGTATAGAGAGAATAACGATTCCCCAAACCCCAATGTTGAATGTTTTAATTGATGAGCTATATTTATCAGTTAGACACGCACATGTAATCATCATCAACAATAAGGAACTAGATGAAATTATTGCATAAGTATTTTTATATACATCTAATTGCAAGTGTTCGATAATTAATGACGAGGAAATATTTTGCACATAAAAAGTTGCTGCTGCCGGCACGCCTAATAAAAAAACATATAGTGAACGTGACCAATCTATTGACTGATAACCTTCTGAAGAGACAGGTTGATTAGGTAATTTAGCTCGAAACCAAAAACTAACCGCAATATTAACAGCCCCAACCAGTAAAGGAATACGCCACCCCACGGCTTGCATCATTTCGTAACTTAATAATTTTTCTAATATAAATACTAACCCTAATGAAATAATAACGCCTAATAATGAGCTACCTGAGGCTAGAGAAGAGACTCGTGATCGCTCCGTTGAAGATACATCATTGAGCAAATAAGTCACCAAAGAAGGGTATTCGCCCGCGAAACTAAACGAAAGAGCCATTTGAATAATTAAAATAGCTATAGGTGTATAATGACCAAGCCATTGGATTGGTAAAAATGCCATACAAAGTGTTGCTATACCGGTAATCAAGCTAGTTAGGATCAACGCTGGTTTTTTTCCAACCCTATCTGCATAGCGCCCTATTATATAGCCACCTATAGGACGAATTAAAAAACGTAAAGCAAAAATTCCCCATACCATTTCTGTTGCTTGTGAATATCCTAAACGCTCTAACTCTGCACTCAAATACATTGATATTGCTGCAAACACAGCAATATCATAATATTCAAGTGCATTGCCCAAGGCAGCGCCGCATCGAAATTTCCATTTCATACCTTTTTCCCTTTTCATCACTTTGAATAATATAATGTTTCATGCTCAATCTATGACTCCGCATGCATTGATTAAATCTAAATAATAAACGTATCTAGACAAGCTAGTGTTATGCCGTACTCTTTTAATGCTTTAAATAAGCCACTTGAAGAGACATATGGACACCCTAATTTTTCTTTAATATTTTTAATCCGTTTAATTTCTGATGCATCAGAGCATCCCTGAATAGCACTAATTTCTTTTATCTGATAATGGGATAAAAATAGACGTATTGTAATTAATTCCTTTCGCGTAAATCGAATGTTACCAAATCGCATGTATCCATGTATATCAATTAGCTTACTTTTTTGTTTTATACCTTTTGATAATTCAATAGGAACTTCCTCTATTTTAGCTCTTAATGGTAAAGTGACATTTGGATTATTCCTCCATATTTTATATGCGTAATCAACAATTACTGGTTTATATTGGTAAATCTTCATTATATCTAAAGGGGGAATTTCACTTTTCGAATTTATTGTCATAATTTCAATTACATCGCCATGTATGTCACAGAAATCAATTTTCAACTTTCTCTTACTCGCTCTTTCTAATGTTCTTTTAAAAGCTTCAGAATAATCTCTCCAATATTGTATTCTTGCATTTAATCTCTCATTAACTAATAAATCAAGATCATCATCCCAACACATTAATTGCCATTCATAATTATTAGATATAATATAAACTTCTTTCTTTTTTATATTTAAATGATTAACCGTGATATCTATTTCATTCCAATCAAAACAGTTATAAAACTCTTTAGATAAATTCGAGCATGATTTTTCTATTGAACTATTTTTTATATCCATAATTTCATCCTTACACATTGAAACTAATTTAGTTTTAGCATTTTCAATGTTAATGGGAATAATCCACATAACGATAAAAACATACCTACATAAATCAGATTAATATCAACTAAATAACTTATAATTAATGGTGTCATTCCACCGACAAGAGTCGCTGTCAAATTAAATCCAACGCCAAGTATTGTGACTTCCCCACCAGAGGCTCTAACTAATTGATCGGCGACATTACACCAAATCATTGAAATATATATGGTAATAAAAAACTGTGATACCAAAATAGTTTCAAAGCTTCCATTATTCATAGCATAATAAATGGGTATAGAAAAAATAACTAATCCCATAACCCCCATATTAAAAACTCTTTCAGGTTTACTATATTTGTCAGTAAGCCATGAACAAATAATCATTGCGACTAATAGTAAGCCAGTTGATAGCATTCCATAAATACGTTTAAGTTCAGGATTTTTAAAATACTGAGAGACTAAAGATGGAGATATGCTCTGTGTATAAAAAGTGGCACTTGATGGGATTGCAATTAGAAAAACATAAAAGCAATTGCGCCATTTTACTACAGTATGATCAGTTTTTATTATAGGTTGGTCTGGTAGTTTTGCTCTAAACCAAAAGCTCACAAGAACATTTACAATCCCCAATAATAAAGGAATCCGCCAACCTATAGATTGCATTAACTCAGGCTCTATGATTTTTTCTAATACAAAAACTAATCCAAAAGCAATAAAAAAACCCAATAATGAGCTCCCAGCAGAAAGTGTAGACACTTTTGAACTTTCATTACTGTTTGCTCCACTAAATAAATAGGTAATTAATGATGGATATTCACCCGCAAAACTAAAAGAAAGGGCTACCTGAAGAATAAATATTACAATTGGTGTATAAACACCAAGAGTTTCAATAGGAATTAAAGCCATACAGAATGTGGCCACCCCCGTAATGACTGTGGTCAGAATGAGTGCTGGCTTTTTACCTACCCTATCCGCATAACACCCAATAATATAGCCACCAAGAGGCCTAATCATATAACGTAGTGCAAAAATACCCCAGACTATTTCTGTCGCTTGGTGATAACCCAAACGTTTCAGTTCAGCGCTAAGATACACTGAAACTGCTGCAAAAACAGCAATATCGTAATGTTCTAACATATTTCCTAACGCAGCACCGAATCGAATTTTCCATTTCATATATTATCCTAAATTTATATTTTTAATATAAGCGTTTCATTGGAAATTGAAATAATTTCATTATGGACAATTAACTAAAATACCTAAACATGCTTGCGTGATACCATGATTTTTAAGAGCCTTAAATAAACCACTTGAAGAAGCATTAGAACAGCCTAATTTGTCCTTAATGTTTTGAATTCGCTTAACTTCTGATGCGTCTGAACAACCTTGAATTGTACTGATTTCTTTTATTTTGCAATGAGATAGAAATAATCCAATAGTAACCATCTCTTTACGTGTAAAACGAATCTTGCCAAATCTCATATGATGATATGTATCCAATAAATCTTTAGGGTTATTTTTAATCTCTTTTATTGCTTTATAAGATGATGGGATCCCTGCTCTAACCGGTAAAATGATATTTTCTCTTTTAAACCATATATTACGTGCATAGTCGGCTATAATCGGACGTGTTTGATAAATTTCCAAGGTATTTTCTAATGAAAGCAGTTTCTTAGAATTAATTGAAATTATCTCAAAAATATTGCCATACTTGTTGCAAATATCCAGTTTTACATTCCTTTTTTCTGTTTTAGCTAACGTTTTTTCATAAATTTCCGAATAATTACTCCAATACTGAAAACCTGGAGAGAGCCTTTCACTTAAATGCAGATCGAGATCGTCCTCCCAGCAAGTTAATAACCATTCGTAATTGTTAGATATATGATGAATTTCTTTATTAGCCAAATTAACATGGAAAAAAGTAACATCTACATCATTCCAATCGAAATAATAAGAAAAATATCGAGTGAAATTAGTACATATTTCTTCCAATGATTTGTTTTCTATATTCATTTTACCCCCCATCAATTAGAATTAATTATTCACATTAAAGGAGATATATCTTTAGCACATCAAAAATCAGATTCACAGTCCTTATTTATAAATATTTAAAAATAATTAATCTTTGTTTATTTTTATTATTAACAAAAAAGCACTAGTACATTTAATTAAACAAAGAATAATTATATTTGACATTTAATTATTCAATAACAAATGGAGGTATCATGAAAGAAGATTGGCATCCTGCAGATATCATTGCGGCAATAAAGAAAAAAGGTTCATCACTCTCCGCAGTATCACGCCTTGCTGGATTAAATTCATCCACATTGAGTAATGCTCTTGCTCGCCGTTGGCCTAAAGGCGAAAAAATTATTGCTGACTTCTTAGATTTACAACCCGCAGATATATGGCCTTCTCGTTATATTGAAAAACATCACAAGGTAAAAATTGAATATTGCGATATGCTGAAAACACAATATAAAATCATACCCAAATCAATCAATAATAAATCGTTGATTTGGGTGTTTTATTTACAGCAAGCGTCTAATTATATTTAATTATTAGCATTAGGTTAAAAGAAGCTGATCATACGTTTGATTCTCTTATCACTATTCTTTAAAGCAATATACAATACTGCCCTCACCGTTCTCCTCCCAATATGCTTGATAAACATTGGCCAAAGCTTACCAGCTAGGAGCAGCTGATACAGTTCTTAACATTTGCTCTTATCGCTAGCTAAATCATCCGTAGCCGCTAACGATCGTTTTCTATCACAGCAATATGAAAATAGAGATTATTTATATACCAACATGGATTAATGAGAAAAAGGATCACCACTCGCAGAACAGCCATATAATTCGAGTTGCAGGTAGGCGACAAGTGAAGATAGACGGGGAGCGTAGCGTAGTCACTTATACCTTAACAAAAGCCCTACAACTTGAAGTATGACGAGTATAAATGCAATCAGATTAAAAATAACATGCAAGAAAAGTACTATAATAAGTAAAATACAAGGTTTGTATTTCACTTATTATTAGAGGTTGCTAACTAGAGAGTTTCAAACCAATTAAGCCAATCACAATGCAGCCGAGGCTTAACAAACGGAATATATTCGCCGATTCACCAAGGAATATAATCCCTACAATCGCCGTGCCCACAGCACCAATACCAGTCCAAATTGCGTATGCAGTACCCGCGGGTAAATCACGCATGGCTGTGGCAAGTAACCCCATACTCGCAATAATCGCGATCGCAGTAATAACACTTGGTGTCAAACGAGTAAAACCATGAGAGTACTTTAAACCTACTGCCCAAACAATTTCTAATAAACCTGCACACAAAAGGATGATCCAAGCCACTCTTTTCTTCCATAATAGCCGGGGTCGTCCCCATTAATTAAAAGCGTCAATATTCAGGTCGTCCTGAAAACGCATGTGAAACAATATTATAAATATTCGAATTTGCTAGCTCAAGAGATAAAAAAATAACAAATTAACCACTATTTACCATAACAATTAACTTATTTTTACTTTATTTTAACTTGAAAGCACCTTTTCTATCGCCGATTGCCTCGTCCAAGAGTAGAGTAGAAAACTTATAGATGGCAACTATTGAGAAATGGCATGAGTTTCAAAGATATATTACTGGCACTTTGTGTGGTTATTATATGGGGCGTTAACTTTGTTATCATTAAACTCGGTGTAACAGCACTCCCTCCTCTATTACTTGGCGCGTTACGCTTTTTGTTTGTTGCGTTCCCCGCTATTTTTTTCTTTAAGCGCCCCAAGGTTCCACTAAAGCTACTACTAATCTATGGGCTAACGATTAGCTTTGGCCAATTTGCTTTCTTATTCTGTGCGATACGCGTTGGTATGCCAGCTGGGATCACATCTGTTATTCTCCAGTCGCAAGCTTTTTTTACTTTGCTGTTAGGTGCCATACTCTTAAAAGAGTCCCTGCAAATTACCCATTTTATTGGGATGCTAATTGCTGTTGCTGGACTCACGATTTTAGCCAAAGGTGCAACAACGGGTAGTTTAGATGATATTCCACTATTAGGCTTGATATTTACATTAATTGCTGGATTTTCATGGGCTTGTGGAAATATTACCAATAGAATGATCATGCAAAATCAAGGTAAAGAGAAATGCAGTGCCCTTTCATTAGTTAGCTGGAGCGCATTGATCCCAATCATTCCTTTTTTTGTCAGTTCATGGATTTTCGAAGGTGAGCAAGCCATTAGCCAAGGGCTAGCGGGTTTTAATTGGCCTGTTTTTGGTACCATCATTTACCTTGCATACCTGTCTACTTTTGTAGGATATGGGTTATGGGGGGTTTTATTGGGCCGTTATGAAGCTTGGAAAGTAGCACCATTTTCATTGCTCGTTCCATTATTTGGGTTAAGCAGTAGTGCATTATTCCTTGATGAGCATATTAATAGCATACAAATTGCTGGGCTAACATTAATTATGATGGGACTAATTATTACCTTATTTGGGAAAAAGTTAATTCAATACTTAAGAAAAGCCTAATTCATATATAAAAATAGGGGAAATTCCTCCCCCTATTTAGCACGTTAAATACTCTAGCCTTGATTTCACTATTAGAAAACCAAATTAGTTTATTACTCTAACTTTACTTATTCATTCAGCATTATCAATAAGCATCACCTACCTCTTTAGCTTAAAACAAAATAAAATCCAGAAAATTTCTATAAATTAGTGATATTAATTGCAGTTATTAAATTTATTTACTTTTACGGGATGGTTTCACGTTTTAGCTATTTTGCCTTTCTGCTAACTCAAGCTATATGTGTCATTAGCATCACAATAATTGATAACGGTTTGATTATGAAACGGATGGGGTGGCTATGGGTAAACAATTAATTTGGATTGTGCTCGCGGTACTTGGCGCTTTTGCGCTCGGTTACATCGCATTAAATCGAGGCGAGCAAATAAATGCGTTATGGATAGTGGTTGCTGCTGTCTGTGTCTATTTAATCGCTTATCGCTACTATGGGTTGTTTATTGCCAAAAAAGTGCTGCAAGTCGATGAAACACGTATGACTCCATCAATTCGCCACAATGATGGCTTAGACTATGTACCTACCGATAAAAAAGTCTTATTTGGCCACCATTTTGCCGCGATCGCTGGAGCTGGGCCACTTGTAGGGCCAGTCTTGGCAGCACAAATGGGCTACTTACCCGGTATGCTATGGTTACTGGCTGGAGTCGTACTAGCCGGTGCTGTTCAAGATTTTATGGTGCTTTTTGTCTCAACTCGGCGCGATGGTCGCTCTCTTGGCGAACTCGTTAAAGAAGAGATGGGAAATACGGCGGGAATTTTAGCACTTATCGCCTGTTTTATGATTATGGTGATCATCCTTGCGGTACTTGCGATGATCGTAGTAAAAGCCTTAACTCATAGCCCTTGGGGTACTTATACCGTTGCCTTCACCATCCCTCTCGCCATTTTTATGGGAATTTACACCCGCTATATCCGCCCAGGCCGAATTGGTGAAGTTTCAATTATTGGCCTAATATTTCTGGTTTTTGCGATCATCTCTGGAGGCTGGGTCGCTGAAAGTGAAACGTGGGCACCTTATTTTGATTATACAGGCGTACAATTAACGTGGATGTTGGTTGGCTATGGTTTTATCGCAGCGGTCTTGCCAGTTTGGTTGTTATTGGCACCGCGTGACTACCTCTCAACATTCTTAAAAATTGGTACCATTATCGGTCTCGCAATCGGTATTCTCATTTTAAATCCAAATCTGCAAATGCCATCACTAACTAAGTTTATTGATGGTACTGGTCCTGTTTGGGCTGGTGATTTGTTCCCATTCTTATTTATTACTATTGCTTGTGGCGCAGTATCCGGTTTCCACGCACTGATTGCATCGGGCACCACCCCTAAAATGTTGGCTAACGAAAACCAAGCATGTTTTATCGGCTATGGTGGAATGTTAATGGAGTCTTTTGTTGCTATCATGGCGCTGGTTGCAGCTTGTGTGATTGACCCAGGTGTTTATTTTGCCATGAACAGCCCATTAGCCATGCTAGCGCCAGCCGGAACAGAAGACGTAGTCTCGTCAGCTGCGCAAGTTGTCAGTAGCTGGGGCTTCCACATCACACCTGATCAGCTCACTAATATTGCCAACGAAGTCGGAGAGAAAAGTATCATCTCTCGTGCAGGGGGTGCGCCAACACTCGCTGTAGGTATGGCCTATATTCTTCATGGTGCCCTTGGTGGGTTAATGAATGTTTCTTTCTGGTACCACTTTGCTATCTTGTTCGAGGCATTATTTATTTTGACTGCGGTAGATGCAGGAACACGAGCCGCACGCTTTATGTTACAAGATTTATTAGGCGTAATCTCTCCTTCCTTGAAACGTACAGATTCATTACCTGCAAACCTTATCGCAACGGCATTGTGCGTCCTAGCTTGGGGCTACTTCTTGCATCAAGGGGTTGTCGATCCACTCGGTGGTATCAACACGCTATGGCCTCTGTTCGGTATTGCCAACCAAATGCTTGCGGGTATGGCTCTGATGCTTTGCGCAGTGGTTCTGTTCAAGATGAAGCGTCAGAGATACGCTTGGGTTGCTTTAGTCCCCACCGCATGGCTACTGATATGTACTATGACTGCTGGATGGGAGAAAACCTTCAGTGAAGATGCTCGTGTTGGTTTCTTAGCTGTTGCCAATAAATTCCAAGCAATGATTGATAGTGGTAATATTCCATCTCAATATACCGAGTCACAGCTAGTACAATTGATTTTTAATAACCGTTTAGATGCTGGGCTAACTATTTTCTTTATGATTGTTGTAGTGCTACTCGCACTATTCTCAATCCGTACGGCTTTGAAGGCATTAAACACCTCTGAGCCTAGCGCCAATGAAGTCCCCTATGAGCCTATGCCTGCTAACTATAAAGAAATTGTAGCAAATACACGACACCACTAGTTGATTTGACTAGTTAGGAGGTAAATATGTTTGGTTCACTTGGTAATGCAGCTCGCTACTTAGGGCAAGCTGCAAAAATGATGATTGGTGTGCCTGACTATGATAATTATGTTGCACATATGCAGCTTAATCATCCAGATCAGACACCGATGACCTATGAAGAGTTCTTTAAAGATCGCCAAGATGCTCGTTATGGCGGCAAAGGTGGTTTTAAGTGCTGCTGAGTTAATACCAATTTAAGTACAAAAAACTGTTATGTTTGAAATGGCCCTCAGTGGTTGGATAACCAATACTGGGGGTCTTTTTATAGCAAAATATAATCACAATTTAAAAATGACGATCACAAGCAAATCCTTCCATCACTGCATGTGATTACCATCAACACTCTTAGGTAATTCTTGTTTTCACGATCACCTATTTTCTTCAGTTAATGGCGCTATTTGGGATCGTGATGATCAAAACTCCTCGGAAGCACTACCGTTATCTAGGGCGTTTTTAGCTTATTTATCCCTTCGCCATCAGCCAATTCCATTCATCAGCTGTACTACAAAGCCGTAGAAAATACACACGCTAATTTTTAGCTAATAAAGCATTTTTAGTATTTTTGCGCGAGTTTTGTTTCTTTTGTGATCATTATCGTAGTGCAATAATTACAAATTGTACTACAATCATGAAAAATGATGAAGAATAATAAGTATATTGGTACTACAAAATTGAAGAAGAATTCAGCGTAAATGGTAAAGTAGAGCAGTACATATAACGCATAAGGACGACATATGACTCTCAACAAAACTGATCGCATCGTGATTACGCTAGGGAAACAAATTATCAGCGGTAAGTACGTGCCAGGTTCAGCATTACCCGCAGAAGCTGATTTATGTGAGGAATTTGAAACCTCACGCAACATTATTCGCGAAGTATTTCGCTCGCTGCTTGCGAAGCGACTAATCACCATCAAACGGTACTCTGGGGCATACGTTGCCTTAAGAAACCAATGGAATTACTTAGATACAGATGTTTTGCAATGGGTACTCGAACACGACTATGACCCACGGCTTATTACTGCCATGAGTGAAGTGAGGAATTTAGTTGAGCCAGCCATAGCGCGTTGGGCCGCTCAAAGGGCAACCTCAAGCGATTTAGCTGAAATTGAATCAGCGCTCAATGACATGATTGCCAACAATCAAAACAGAGAAGCTTTTAACGAAGCGGATATTCGCTATCACGAAGCGGTTTTGAAGTCGGTCGATAACCCAGTTTTACAACAGCTCAATGTTGCGATCAGTTCACTTCAACGAGCGGTATTTGAACGGACTTGGCGAGGTGATGAAGGCAACATGCCAAAAACTCTCCAAGAACATAAAGCGCTGTTTGATGCAATTCGGCATCAAGACAGTGATGCGGCAGAGCAAGCGGCATTGACGATGATCGCAAGCTCAACACAAAGGCTAAAGGAAATCACATGACAGCTCGCTACATCGTAATTGACTGGGGATCGACTAATCTACGTGCTTGGCTTTATCAAGATGACAAATGTCTAGCAAGTAAACAATCAGAAGCAGGTATTACGCGTCTGAATGGGAAATCTCCTCAAACGGTGTTAGCAGAAATGATAGGAAGTTGGCGAAATAGTGCCACCCCTGTAATTATGGCGGGAATGGTTGGGAGTAATGTAGGTTGGAAAGTTGCTCCTTATTTATCTGTTCCCACTCATTTCACTGCAATTGGAGAGCAATTAACCTCTGTTAGCGACAATATTTGGATCATTCCTGGCTTATGTGTTTCTCGTGAAGATAATCACAACGTAATGCGAGGAGAAGAAACTCAATTACTTGGCGCGCATGCACTCTCTCCATCTTCTGTCTATGTGATGCCTGGTACTCACTGTAAATGGGTTCAGGCTGACCGTGAGCAAATCCTTGATTTTCGAACCGTCATAACGGGTGAATTACATTATTTGCTACTGCACCATTCGTTAGTAGGGGCTGGTCTGCCAGAGCAACAACGCTGTGCTGATGCTTTTACTACGGGATTGGAGCAAGGTCTTTCTACGCCTTTAATTTTGCCGCAGCTCTTTGAAGTACGTGCTTCTCATCTATTAGGAACTTTACCGCGAGAGCACGTGAGCGAATTTTTATCTGGTCTGCTAATTGGTGCTGAAGTGATGTCAATGAGCCAACACTTTGATGATAAGCAGATCACTATCGTGGCTGGAGATGCGCTATCAAACCGCTACCAACAGGCATTCGGTGCAATAGGACGCAAATCTTCAGTCGTTTCTGGAGAGACGGCATTTTTAACAGGTATAAGGAGCATTGCTCATGCAGTGGCAAACTAATCTTCCCCTTATAGCCATCTTGCGAGGTATTCCCCCAAAAGATGCTATAGCACATGTCGGTGCCATTATTGAGGCAGATTTTGATGCAATTGAAATTCCGCTGAATTCCCCCGAATGGGAAAAAAGTATTCCTGCCATTTTAGACGCTTATGGTGATAAGGCTCTTATTGGGGCAGGAACAGTACTTAAACCTGAGCAAGTCAATCAGCTTGCTGATATGGGTTGTAAGCTAATCGTTACGCCAAATATACAGCCAGAGGTGATCCGTAGGGCTGTCAGTTTCGGTATGACAGTGTGTCCTGGATGCGCTACAGCAACGGAGGCTTTCACTGCACTTGATGCAGGTGCCCAGTCTTTAAAAATATTTCCATCTTCAACCTTCGGGCCAACATACATCAAAGCACTAAAAGCAGTACTTCCACCAGATATTCCTATTTTTGCTGTTGGCGGTGTCACACCTGAAAACTTAAAGCAATGGATAGAGGCAGGCTGTACGGGTGCTGGATTAGGTAGTGATCTTTATCGTGCTAATCAATCCATTGAGCGCACGGGAACACAGGCAGCAGCATTTGTTAAGGCGTATCGAGAGGCAGTGGAATGAAGATCACAAAACTTACTACATATCGTTTGCCCCCGCGTTGGATGTTTCTAAAAATTGAAACTGATGAAGGTATTGTTGGTTGGGGAGAACCTATTATTGAAGGCCGAGCACGTACAGTCGAAGCCGCAGTCCATGAGCTAAGTGACTACTTAATTGGTCAAGATCCTGCTCGTATTAATGATTTATGGCAAGTCATGTACCGCGCAGGCTTCTATCGCGGAGGCCCTATTATGATGAGTGCCATTGCAGGTATTGACCAAGCTCTGTGGGATATTAAAGGCAAAGTATTGAATGCACCTGTTTGGCAGCTTATGGGGGGCTTAGTACGCGATAAAATCAAAGCTTACAGCTGGGTGGGTGGAGATAGACCCGCGGAAGTCATTGATGGAATAAAAAAATTACGAAACATTGGTTTTGATACTTTCAAACTCAATGGCTGCGAAGAAATGGGATTAATTGATAGTCACCATAAAATCGATGCGGCTGTCGCCACTGTGGCACAAATACGTGAAGCATTTGGTCATGATATTGAATTTGGGCTTGATTTCCATGGGCGAGTCAGTGCGCCAATGGCAAAAGTCTTAATTAGTGAGTTAGAACAATACCGTCCTTTATTTATTGAAGAGCCCGTATTAGCCGAGCAAGCGGAATATTACCCACGATTAGCCGCACAAACTTCGATTCCATTGGCAGCAGGCGAACGCATGTACTCACGCTTTGATTTTAAACGCGTGCTAGATGCAGGTGGCTTAGCGATTTTGCAACCAGATTTATCACATGCTGGCGGCATAACTGAATGCTATAAAATTGCAGGTATGGCAGAAGCTTATGATGTCGCATTAGCGCCACATTGCCCTTTAGGCCCAATCGCTTTAGCGGCTTGTTTGCACATTGATTTTATATCGCGCAATGCGATATTTCAAGAGCAAAGTATGGGAATCCATTATAACCAAGGTGCAGAGTTACTTGATTTTGTTAAAAATAAAGACGATTTCAACATGCAAGGTGGTTTCTTTATGCCATTAATGAAACCAGGCCTTGGCGTGGAGATTGATGAAGAAAAAGTGATTGAACTCAGTAAACAAGCCCCTGACTGGCGTAATCCTGTCTGGCGCCTCGAAGATGGTGTTATTGCCGAGTGGTAACAATTGAATTAATTCATTGAGTTATCAATATTAATCTTGTCTTCGTCAGGTGTTTTTCTCCTTTCGAAGGTAGACTCATGAGGTACTAATTTATGAGCATCGCCCTCTATACTTCTACACTAAAAAAATTAAATAGTAAGATTATTCCTTTTGCCATTATTGGCTATTTTATTGCGAATCTTGATAAGACCAATATTTCTATCGCAGCATTACAGATGAATGCCGACCTAGGGTTAACTGCAAGTATGCATGGCCTTGGTGTAGGAATGTTTTATATCTCCTATATTATTTTTGAAATTCCGAGCAATATTATTATGACCCGTGTTGGCGCACGAGTCTGGATTGCTAGGATAATGATCACATGGGGATTAGTCAGTGCGGGAATGTCATTAGTTCAAACACCCACACAGCTTTATGTTATGAGGTTCCTGTTAGGTATGGCTGAAGCAGGGTTCACCCCAGGGATTATTTATTACATCTCATGTTGGTTCCCAAGAAGTAACCGTGCACGCGCAATGTCATTTTTCTATATGGGATCTGTCTTAGCATCGATTATTGGCTTACCAATGTCAGGATCAATTCTAAATATGCATGGTATTGCTGATATTGCTGGCTGGCGTTGGATGTTTGCTATTGAGGGACTACCTGCCGTTATTCTAGGGATTATTATTTTATGGCGTTTACCATCTAGCCCAGAAAAAGCAACGTGGTTATCTGAACCAGAAAAGAAATGGCTTATTACTCAGCTAGAAGAAGATAATAAAGATGTTGTGGTAAATAAAAACCATTCATGGCTGAGTTCACTAAAAAATAGAGTGGTGCTATTGCTGAGTTTAGTTTGGTTCTTGCAAGCATTTGGTTCTATTGGTATTACACTATTCTTACCATTAATTCTGAAGAGCATTGTCAGTGAACAAAGTAATTTTGTCATAAGTCTCTTATCGGCTGTCCCATTTGTTTTTGCTTGTTTATTTATGTATCTCAATGGTCGTCATTCTGATATGACTAAAGAACGTTCGCTACACATGGGATTACCCTTGATTCTAGCAGGCATATCATTAGCAATTGCGATTTACAGTAATAACTTATTACTCTCATATATTTTGCTAGTCCTGACTGTTGGATTCAACTTTGCATTAACACCTATTTTCTGGGCTGTTACAACAGAAAAACTGGCAGGTGTCGCCGCGGCAGCTTCCATTGCTTTTATTAACACAATTGCGAATTTTGTGGGGTTAGGTTTACCACCATTATTGGGCAAGATAAAAGACCTTACAGATAGCTACCATTATGGTTTATTAATTGTGGCAATTGCTCTGGTATTAGGTGGAATTGTTGGCATTGTGGTCGCTCGCCCAAACAAAAATACCGCTACTGAAGATCCAGCTCTCACCTCTTAATAGAAGAAAATGATATGACAAAATTAAAAGTACTTAAACAAGCCTATTTACCTAGCCAGCTCACTGAAAAACTTAAAGAGATCTATGATATTTATGAATATAACGAGCTCACTTCTGAGGCGTTTTCTACACTAGCAAAAGAATTCAGTATTATGATTGCTAATGGTGAATCAACCGTGACTCGTGAGCTGATTAAAAGCCTACCGTCATTAGAACTTATCGCAGTTTTTGGTGTTGGCTATGATGGTGTTGATATTCACGCAGCAGCTGAACATCATGTTGCAGTCAGCCATACACCAGGCGTATTAACCGATGATGTTGCCGATCTTGCTATGGGGCTTATGCTATCAACTTCACGGAAAATTGTTGCCGCACAGAAATTTATCGAAGCAGGCCATTGGCAAGCAGGTAATTTCCCATGGACACGAAAAGTTTCGGGGTCTCGAATCGGAATTGTTGGTATGGGCAGAATAGGTAGAGCCATTGCTCAACGCTGTGAAGGTTTTTCTATGCAAATTACTTATAGTGACCACAAAGTGATTCCCGATGTGAATTATCCTTGGGTCAAAGATATTGCTGATTTAGCCTCTCAAAGCGATTTTTTAATGGTCTGCACACCAGGAAACTCAGAAAACAAAGCGCTTATTGACGAAAAAATTCTAAAAGCGCTCGGCTCTGATGGTATTTTAATCAACATATCACGGGGCAGCGTGATTGATGAATCTGCATTGGTCAATGCGTTACAGCAAGGGATTATCGCTGGTGCTGGATTAGATGTGTTTAGTGATGAGCCTAATGTGCCAGAAAGTCTATTACACTGTGATAATGTTGTTGTTACACCTCATATGGCAAGCGCAACTTGGTCTACCAGAATGGCTATGTCACGGCTGGTTTTAGATAATATAGCTAAATGGGTTGAAAGTAAGGCTCTCGTGACGCCTATACCAGAAATGATGGCATCGTGATTTTATGCCTATCGAGAGGCTATTTTGCTTCAGCCGATAGTTTGTTGCTTTTTTAATTGTACAACCTGTGAAGGGTGAATAATCCGAGGCAACATCACAAACAATCTCTTGGATATCAGGATCATCACTCTCTCTTTTGACAAAAGGCCTGACTTCGACTAAATGTCGAAATCAGGCCTTCTCACAAGCCGCTTAACTAAAAATGTCCCACTTTATGGGGCCATTTAACGCATTACGGTTTTTTAATCTCAATCAAACAGGTATTATTTCACACGTGAAACGTATTCGCCTGAACGAGTATCAACTTTGATGACTTCACCAATCTGAACGAACAGAGGTACTTTAACCACTGCACCGGTGCTCAGAGTTGCTGGTTTACCACCAGTACCCGCAGTATCACCTTTCAGACCAGGATCGGTATCAGTGATTTCCAACTCAACAAAGTTAGGCGGAGTCACTGCGATTGGGCGGCCATTCCACAGAGTCAAAATACACTCAGCTTGGTCGATCAGCCACTTAGCGTTATCACCAACCGCTTTTTCGTCAGCTGCTAGCTGTTCGAAAGTTTCGTTGTTCATGAAATGCCAAAACTCACCGTCGTTATAAAGGTAAGTTAGGTTCATATCCATGACATCTGCACCTTCGACAGAATCAGTAGACTTAAATGTTTTTTCCAACAGTTTGTTAGAAATCAGTTTACGAATACGAACACGTGCAAACGCCTGACCTTTACCCGGTTTAACGAATTCACTATCAAGAATTGCACAAGGTTCGCCATCTAACATGATTTTAAGACCTGAGCGGAATTCATTGGTACTATAAGTAGCCATGGAGATCCTCTAAATTTATACACTAAAAATGGCATAGCCAAAAAATGGTCGATATTGTAACTCAAAACACCCTGTCCAGAGAAGTCTGGATACAACAACTTGCTGAAGCAATCACTAATCCTAATGAATTGCTACAAATACTGGGGCTAGAAAACCATCAGGCATCGAAAGATGGTAATGATGCACGTAAATTATTTCCATTACGCGTACCAAGGCCATTTATTTCACGCATGAAAAAAGGCGATCCACAAGACCCTCTGCTATTGCAAGTATTAACTGCAAGAGCAGAATTCGATACCCATCCGGGTTTTTCTACTGATCCATTAGAAGAACAAGATAATGAGATCCCCAGTTTACTACACAAATATCACAACCGCGCATTGATGTTAGTGAAAGGGGGCTGTGCGGTTAACTGTCGTTACTGCTTTCGCCGTCATTTCCCCTATGAAGACAACAAGGGAAACAAAAATAATTGGTTGATAGCGGTGGATTATATAAAAAACCACACTGAACTCAATGAAATCATCTTTTCAGGTGGTGATCCTCTGATGGCGAAAGATCATGAACTCGATTGGCTAATTGGTCAATTAGAAGCGATCCCGCATATTAAACGTCTGAGGATCCACTCTCGCCTACCCGTTGTTATCCCTGAACGGATTACCGATGGCTTATGTCAAAGGCTAGCCGACTCACGATTACAATCTATTATGGTGACACATATTAACCACGCCAATGAAATAGATGATGAACTACGTAGTGCAATGCAAAAATTGAAAAAGGCAGGCGTCACATTACTCAATCAAAGTGTACTGTTGCGTGGTATTAATGACAATGCCGATACATTGGCTAATTTAAGCAACTCACTGTTTGATGCGGGGATCTTACCCTACTACTTACATGTGCTAGACAAAGTACAAGGGGCGGCCCATTTCTTAGTGAGTGACCAAGAAGCTCGCTTAGTGATTCAACAATTATTAGGGAAAATTTCAGGTTATCTCGTCCCTAAATTAGCCCGAGAAATTGGGGGAGAGCCGAGTAAAACGTTACTCGACCTAAATTTGAGGCAGTGCTGAAATGCAAACGCCCAGACTGAATAAAGCAGCTGGGCGTTAAATATTCATTTTAGGGGCACTTATAAACTTGGCCTACAATCTTGCTATCCACAGGGATGAAGCTAGAGATAATGCTTTCACTTGGGCTAGATGCACCAAAAATAACGTTTCCGCCCATTTCACCCGCTTTGTTACGCAGGTCGTTCGCTGCGCCACGCATAGAGCTAGAATCGCTATTAACACCGCTCAACCAATTGCTTTGAGTTCCTGTGACTTGTCCCAGAAGTTGACAGTCACTACCAGGTTGGTTTTCAACAAAACGAACTTGTGAGCCTGCGGCAGTTAAATTAGTTGTTGTCGAACAACCTGCTAAAAGTAGTAATGCAGCAGCACCAAGCAATACTTTAATTCGCATGTTTTCCCTCATTTATCATTGTGTTTTTGCAGTTGGTTTGAGAACCATTCAATCCTTTCTTCTGTTATTAACGGTGTCATTGAATTGAACCATACCCGTCAGCAAACAGAGTCTACCATAGAATGCGTAAAATACCTTTGCTCGTTACTCATCAAACCAATTATATACTCTAAATAATTCGAGGTGCAGCTAGGTAACCAGTGAGTGAGCCGCCAGAAACCTAGAAAACGATATCATTGGGGCAAACAAAAATAATCACTTATACCTTAACAAAAAGCGCTACAACTTGAAGTATCACGAGTATAGCCTTACCCCAAATATAACCTGATGCGTACCTTTAGCGCAAAAATAAATGCACAAATATCTAATTAAAATCAGAGTTATTATCGCAATACGACATTTTGAACATCGTAATAATTAACTTAGCATGTCTAGATATAAAAAAGCCGGTACCGCTAGTAAAACTAGCAATACCGGCTGACAGTACTTAGTGATTAAATGAACGTGATGTCGCCAAATGGCTTACATCATGCCGCCCATTCCACCCATACCGCCCATACCTGCGCCACCTAAATCAGGAGCGTCATCTTTCGGTAGATCGGTGATCATCGCTTCAGTGGTGATCATCAGACCTGCGATAGATGCTGCGAATTGCAGTGCAGAACGGGTTACTTTAGTTGGATCCAAAATACCCATATCGATCATGTCGCCATAAGTATCAGTCGCCGCGTTGTAACCTTCGTTACCTTTCGATGCTTTAACTGTGTTAACAACCACAGAGGCTTCTTCACCTGCGTTAGTGACGATTTGACGCATTGGTGCTTCCATCGCACGTAGTGCAACACGGATACCGACGTTTTGCTCTTCGTTATCACCTTTCAGTGATTCCAGTTTAGCAGCAACACGTACCAGTGCAGTACCACCACCAGCAACAACACCTTCTTCAACCGCAGCACGAGTTGCATGCAGAGCATCATCAACACGAGCACGTTTTTCTTTCATTTCAACTTCAGTTGCTGCACCAACTTTAATTACTGCAACACCACCAGCTAATTTAGCTACGCGCTCTTGCAGTTTTTCACGGTCGTAATCAGAAGTTGATTCTTCGATTTGTTGACGAATTTGAGCAACACGACCAGAAATCGCAGACTCATCACCCACACCATCAATGATAGTCGTGGTATCTTTGTTGATAACGATGCGTTTTGCTTGACCTAAATCTTCTAATGTTGCTTTTTCAAGCTCCATACCGATCTCTTCAGAGATAACGGTCGCATTAGTCAGGATAGCGATATCTTGTAGCATTGCTTTACGGCGATCACCGAAACCAGGTGCTTTAACCGCAGCCACTTTCACGATACCACGCATGGTGTTAACCACGAGAGTTGCCAGTGCTTCACCTTCAACATCTTCAGCGATGATCAGTAGTGGTTTGCTTGCTTTAGCAACGCCTTCTAATACTGGCAGTAATTCACGGATGTTAGAGACTTTTTTGTCAACCAACAGGATGAATGGGTTTTCCAGTTCAACAGCGCCTGTTTCTGGCTTGTTGATGAAATAAGGAGATAGGTAACCACGGTCGAACTGCATACCTTCAACAACATCCAGTTCATCTTCTAGACCAGTACCTTCTTCAACAGTGATAACGCCTTCTTTACCGACTTTATCCATTGCTTCTGCAATTAACTTACCAACGGTTTCGTCAGAGTTTGCAGAAATAGTACCAACTTGAGCAATTGCTTTTGAATCTGAACATGGAACAGACAGTGCTTTCAGCTCTTCAACCGCTGCAACAACAGCTTTATCGATACCGCGTTTCAGATCCATTGGGTTCATACCCGCAGCAACCGCTTTTAGACCTTCGGTCACAATGGCTTGTGCCAGAACTGTTGCAGTTGTAGTACCGTCACCCGCTGCATCATTCGCTTTAGAGGCAACTTCTTTTACCATCTGTGCGCCCATGTTTTCGAATTTATCTTCTAATTCGATTTCACGTGCAACAGAAACACCATCTTTGGTGATAACTGGAGAGCCGAATGATTTATCCAGAACTACGTTGCGTCCTTTAGGACCTAAAGTTACTTTAACTGCATCCGCAAGAATATTCACACCACGAAGCATTTTTACGCGTGCATCACTACCAAATTTAACGTCTTTAGCTGCCATTATTTCTTTCCTTTAAATTCTTTTCGTTAGTTGAGAAGATCTAAGTGAAAATTACGCTTCAACAATCGCTAGAATGTCACTTTCTGACATGATCAACACTTCTTCGTTGTCGATTTTCTCAGCTTTCACGCCATAACCGTCGTTAAAAATAACGATGTCGCCAACTTTCACATCCAGCGCTTTAATTTCGCCATTTTCGAGGATGCGACCGTTACCAACGGCAAGGACTTCACCACGCGTAGATTTACCTGCTGCTGTGCCAGTCAGAACAATGCCGCCAGCAGATTTTGATTCAACTTCTTTACGCTTGACGATAACACGGTCATGCAATGGACGAATTTTCATTAATAGTTCTCCTATAAATAAAGTCCACACTAGGTAAAAGGACGATACCAGTATGCCTAATTAAACCAGTACCATGATTCAGGAGATTGGGGCTAGATAAAGCGACTTCAAGGGGGGGAAGATAAAAATTTTTTAGTTTTTCACTTCCCCCGTAGAGGGATTATGGCTTAGGACGGTTATCTTTTTCTGATTCGGTAGGATCATCTGACTTATCGAGGGTATAAGTTGGGTCATCCTGCTTACGTTGGAATTCCCCTTCAAATGTATCACCTTGTTGATATGGGTTATGACGCCCTGCACTGAAGCCATTTCCCATTGAAGAGAAACGAATATGCGGGATCAAGCGCATCACAAACAATTTTTGAACTGGAGGCAACAATAAAAGCAAGCCAATAAAGTCAGTAAAGAAGCCTGGAACAATCAGTAAGAAACCGGCTAATACTAAAGCTACACTTTTAATCATTTCAGCAGCTGGGCTTTCTCCCGCGGCTATTTTTTGTTGGATCTGCATGACATTTTTCATCCCCTGATTTTTAACTAGAGAGACGCCTAAGCAGGATGTCAGCACGACCAGTATCAATGTTGCTAATACACCAATGGCAGAAGCAACACGAACGAATATAACGGACTCAATATAAATGAGAAGGCAAAGCAATATGAGAGGTAACCAGCGCACAATGTTCTCCTTTGTTTCTATCTTCTTTTTCGCCCCTTAGAAAACCTTTGTGAACTGTATCAAGAGACAACTAACAAAATTAGCATTTCTAATTAGTATAGCCATAATGATTGGGGTCACTATAACGTTTTTCAACTCTCGGAGATTGCTAATTTTTTTAGTTTCATCTGTGAGATTGTTCACACATTTTGAAATCTGTTTCATAAATCAAACTATATAGTGATCTAGGTTCAAGGTAATGATTTAAGAACAGCATATCATCTACCCATAAATCAGTAGATCATTATGCTGATAATGAAGTAACAGGTGTTTTACACCTATAATATTTTGTTTCACGGTATATATATTTTAAAAGCGCATAATAGACAGTAACTGTAATCTAATTAAGAAGGTTCTCATGTCAAACAATACTCGTATCGAAGAAGACCTGTTAGGTCAGAAAGAAGTCCCATCTGATGCCTATTACGGTGTTCATACTCTGCGTGCGATTGAAAACTTTTATATTAGCGACCGCACCATTAATGACGTGCCAGAATTTATTCGGGGCATGGTAATGGTAAAAAAAGCGGCTGCAATGGCGAACAAAGAACTTCACACTATTCCACGCAATATTGCAGACACTATTATTAAAGCCTGTGATGTTGTACTGGAGTCAGGTAAATGCATGGATCAATTCCCTGTTGACGTATTCCAAGGTGGTGCAGGTACATCACTCAATATGAATACCAACGAGGTCCTTGCAAATATTGGTCTTGAACTGATGGGTCATAAAAAAGGGGAATATGAATTCCTCAATCCAAATGACCACTTAAACAAAAGCCAATCAACCAACGATGCATACCCTACTGGTTTCCGTATTGCGGTATACAACTCCGTTGTTAAACTGATTGAATCAGTTGAATACCTCAAAAAAGGCTTTGAGAAAAAAGCAGAAGAATATAAAGACATCCTGAAAATGGGTCGTACCCAATTACAGGATGCAGTGCCAATGACGGTTGGTCAAGAGTTCCATGCATTTGCAACCCTCTTAAAAGAAGAAGAGAAAAACCTAAAACGCAGCATTGAGTTACTGCTGGAAGTTAACTTAGGTGCAACGGCTATCGGTACTGGTTTGAACACTGCGCCGGGTTACCAAAAACTCGCTGTTGAGAAACTGGCTGAAGTAACAGGTTTGCCTTGTGTTCCAGCAGAAGACTTAATCGAAGCAACTTCAGACTGTGGTGCTTACATCACTGTTCACGCAGGTTTAAAACGCCTTGCAGTTAAACTGTCTAAAATCTGTAATGACTTACGTTTACTGTCTTCCGGTCCTCGCGCGGGTCTGAAAGAAATCAATCTGCCTGAATTACAAGCAGGTTCTTCTATCATGCCAGCAAAAGTTAACCCAGTAATCCCAGAAGTGGTTAACCAAGCTTGTTTCAAAGTTATCGGTAACGATATCTGTGTTACAATGGCAGCTGAAGCGGGTCAGCTACAGTTAAACGTCATGGAACCCGCTATCGGTCAAGCCATGTTCGAATCTATTTCGCTGATGAGCAACGCGTGCCGCAACCTAGTTGAAAAATGCGTTAACGGTATTACAGTTAATAAAGAAATCTGTGAAGCGTTCGTGTTTAATTCTATCGGTATCGTCACTTATCTGAACCCATTTATTGGCCACCATAATGGTGATATCGTGGGCAAAATCTGTGCAGAAACAGGTAAGAGCGTACGCGAAGTCGTACTGGAGCGCGGCTTACTGACCGAAGAGCAACTGGATGATATCTTCTCTGTAGAGAACCTAAAACACCCAGCTTATAAAGCGAAACGATTTGATGACTAATCATCTATGTTAAACATAAATAATTCTTAAAAATCAAGGCACGCCTCTCCTTTGGAAAGCGTGCCTTTTTTAATTCATGCACACACAAAAAATTAACATAACAGTTTCATATTTTTAATTTTAAATTTGTCGAGGAGTAAACACTATGTTAGCCGTGGAATTTATAATTGTTCTACTGGCCATATTTTTGGGGGCCCGTCTAGGTGGGATAGGCATCGGCTTTGCCGGTGGCCTTGGTGTACTGGTACTCGCTGCAATTGGCGTGAAACCAGGAACCATTCCATTTGACGTTATCTCAATTATTATGGCGGTCATCGCCGCGATCTCTGCAATGCAAATCGCCGGTGGTCTCGATTACTTAGTTGCCCAAACAGAAAAACTACTACGTCGTAATCCAAAATATATCACCATTCTTGCCCCAATCGTGACCTATTTCCTGACCCTCTTTGCAGGTACAGGTAACATCTCTTTAGCGACATTGCCAGTTATTGCCGAAGTTGCCAAAGAGCAAGGTGTGAAACCATGCCGTCCTCTGTCTACTGCGGTTGTTTCAGCTCAAATTGGTATTACAGCATCACCAATTTCTGCGGCAGTGGTATACATGGCATCGGTAATGGAAAACCCGGCAATGGTTGGTGCTGGTAATACGGTTAGCTACATTACGTTACTCGCTATTTTGCTGCCAGCCACTTTCCTTGCCATTATTCTGATGTCATTCATCATTTCTTGGACATTTAACTCTAAACTGTCTGATGACCCTGTTTATCAAAAACGTTTAGCTGAAGGTTTAGTTGAATTACGTGGTAGTCAAGTCAAAGATATCAAACCGGGCGCTAAATCATCGGTTCTGTTGTTCCTACTCGGTGTTATCTGTGTTGTTATCTACGCCATTGTCAATAGCCCGAGCTTAGGCTTAGTGCAAACACCATTAATGAATACCACTAACGCAATTTTGATCATCATGCTGAGTGTGGCAACATTAATTACCGTGTTCTGTCGTGTTAGCACTGACTCGATCCTCAATTCAAGTACTTTTAAAGCCGGTATGAGTGCATGTATTTGTATCCTTGGTGTTGCTTGGCTAGGTGATACATTTGTACAGCACAATATTGATTGGATTAAAGAAACTGCGGGTGATTTGATACACGAACATTCATGGATGTTAGCGGTTATTTTCTTCTTCTGTTCAGCGCTGCTTTATTCACAGGCTGCAACAGCAAAAGCATTAATGCCAATGGCATTAGCTTTACATGTTAGCCCACTAACTGCGATTGCATCGTTCTCTGCGGTATCGGGTTTATTTATTCTGCCAACTTATCCAACATTGGTTGCCGCAGTACAAATGGATGATACAGGGACAACACGTATCGGTCGCTTCGTGTTCAACCATCCATTCTTCATTCCAGGTACCATAGCGGTTATTTTATCCGTTACTTTCGGTTTCCTATTTGGTGGAATGATATTGTAGTAAGTGATTCTTTACTTGAACAAAACCCGCAATAATGGCGGGTTTTGTTTTTTTAATGCATTACAATTGCTGTCCCAACTTTAGAACTTTTGCCACATTGTACGCTGTCTGCTGTAGATTCATTGCACCTTCAGTCAGAGCTTCTTCGAGTGGACATAAACGAGGTAAAATACTAAAAAAAGCATCAATGCCTTCTTGATGTAGTGCTTCAACGCCTTTACCTAATACCCCACTCAACGCTATCACTGGCACATTATGTTTCGCTGCCACCTTCGCAATACCGATCGGCGCTTTACCACCTGCGGTTTGCCCATCCATACTGCCCTCACCCACAATCACTAAGTCAGTATCAACAATCTCTTTTTCCAAATTGACGGCTTGGATGACAATTTCAATACCCGGTTTTAGCTGAGCGCCCATAAATGCAGCTGCCGCAACTGAGATCCCACCAGCCGCACCACCACCTGATAAATGACGATAATCTGTGCCTGTCATTTGCTCAATAACATTCGCTAATTGATTCAAACCTTGTTCCAAAGTTATCACCATTTCAGCTGTAGTCCCTTTTTGAGGGCCAAAAATGGCAGCTGCACCACGTTCACCCACTAGTGGGTTATCTACATCACAAGCGATATCAATCTGACAATGCTGTAAACGAGGATCTAAATTTGCTAGGTCGATCTTAGTAATGTGATTTAATACTTCGCCACCCAACCCTAGCACTTGTTGTTGAGCGTCATAGAAAATAGCCCCCAGAGCCTGTAGCATGCCAACGCCACCATCAATTGTCGCGCTACCACCAACACCGAGAATGATCTGTTTAACACCTTTATCTAAGGCATCCTTGATCAACTGACCGGTACCGAAGCTATGCGTTAACATAGGATTGCGATCTTTAGGAGCAACTAGCATCAAACCACTCGCTTCGGCCATCTCAATGACCGCTGTTTCCCCTTGATGCAACAATCCATAAGTTGCCATCACAGTTTGATTTAGCGGCCCACTGACCTCAACAGTGATACGTTCGCCGCCAATCGCTGCAATCAGGGCATCAACTGTACCTTCTCCCCCGTCAGCAATAGGTAAGCTAAGGTAGGTAGCATGTGGAAAGATGGCTTGAAACCCCTGCTTTACTGCATTTGCAGCAAGCTCTGCACTCATACTCTCTTTGAATGAATCAGGTGCTATGATAATTTTCATAAACAAATGTACCTATCAGCCACGCTTTCATCCTCTCATTTTTTAATGCAGAAGAATGTCAAAGCATTAATACTCATGTATGTTAAATGTAATTAGTTAATTTTCTTTAAACACCAACAGTATATACTCTAAATAATTCGAGGTGCAGTTTAGCGATAAGCAAAAATAACTAGGGGGTATAGATAAACTATGTAGCTTGGCATACTGAATGTAGCCTCCATACTTTAACGAAAAGCCCCTGTAACTTGAATGATGACGAATATACTTGACATATTCTAAAGTGCTGTTTAGCTATATTATAGGCGGGGGATCGATGTTAGGCTTAAATAAAGACAGTGTATTATCAGGCTTTCAATGGTTTTTCTTTATTTTTTGCAATACCGTGGTGATCCCCCCCACTTTGCAATCAGCCTTTCAGCTATCTAATGACACCACACTGGTTATTACCCAATATTCATTTATAGCAACATCACTCGCTTGCCTGATCCAAGCTATTATTGGCCATAAACGTTCTATAATGGAAGGATCCGCTGGTTTATGGTGGGGAATGATTTTATCTGTCACTTTTACTGAATCAGCTCAAGGAACCCCGCTTGAAGTTATCGGGATCAGTTTTGCCTTAGGCATTGCCATTGCGGGTCTAATTACTATCTTTATTGGTCTCAGCGGTATTGGTAAATATTTAGCTTTATTATTTTCGCCTAGTGTCATGGCCGTGTTCATGTTTTTACTTGGCGCCAATTTGATTTCTATTTTCCTAAAAGGAATGCTTGGCCTGCCTTTTAATGCCACTGACCAGCCTGTACATATTCAGTTTGATACCTTCTTATTAGCACTGTTTATCATGGCGCTGATCATCGCAATCATTATATTGTTACCCCGCAATATTAATAAATACGCGGTTTTAATCGGTTCAATTTTAGGCTGGATATTATTCCTAGCTTTTTTCTCCCCAGAAATGAGTGTATCAAGCAGCATCAATTGGCAGCTATTTCCACTCGGTAAAGCAGAGTCAATCAATTATGGTATTGTGGCAACCTGTGTGATTACCGCTTTCCTCAATACCTCGAATACCTTTGGTGCAATAAAAGGTACAGATATTTTTCATGAAGGAGCAACAGCCTCCCCTACTATATACCGTCGAAGTTTTGTTGCTTCAGGCATTATGACACTGACATGCTCACCACTTGGTATTGTTCCGTTCGCACCTTTTGTTTCATCAGTTGGATTAATTACTCAAACAGGTGACTCCACCAAAAAACCGTTTATCATTGGTAGCCTCTTCTTTTTAATTATCAGTTTAGTCCCGCTGCTTTCAGGGATTTTCGCTTCCTTTCCCTTAGTCATTAGCAGTACTGTGATGATGGTGACTTATTTGCCATTATTATGGTCTTCTTTACTGTTTATTAATGTATCAAAACTGAATCCTCGCAATATATACCGTCTTGCACTTCCTTTGTTTATAGGTATTTTTTTAATGGGTGTTCCCCCTGCTTATCTGCAAGATATCCCATTAACTATTCGCCCAATAGTGACTAATGGATTACTTATGGGAATTATTATTTCAATCATTTTAGAAAATATTTTTAGGTGGGATAAAGTAAAATAATTTGAGAGGCAATCGTACCGCGGGATGTAAGCCATCAAGCATATCCTGCTTTGCCTAAATGTAAATCGCTATGACTTTGAGGTATGACGAGCGAGTAAACATTGTTATGATTAAAGTATGAGAACAATATGTGACGGAGCTAACAATGTCAGTACAGCGCGAAGAGATTTTAAGCCACGCTCTTAACCAATTAGAAAAACAAGGTTTATCCGCATCGACAGAGCGCCTTCTCCATGAAATTGAACCTAACTTTAGTGTGATCCGCCAGTTTTGGCCTGATGATGAAGCTTTGGTTTATGACTGCCTACGTTATCACGGACAACAAATTGAAATTTGGCAGCGCCAAACTCGCCTAGATGAAACGTTGAGCCCACAACAGAAGCTTACCGCTCGCTATCAACAACTTTATAGTCGTGTCAGTGAAGGCCGTTTCCCTGGGTGCTTATTTGTCTCCGCTTGCAACCACTATCCCGATCCCCAACATCCTATTCACCAACTCAGTCGTCTACAAAAAGACAACTCTTTCTTGTATACCAAAGAGCTGTTAGATGAATTAGATATTGAAGACTCAGAACTCGTCGCAAATCAAATGGAACTTGTCCTAGAAGGCTGTTTAAACCGTCTATTAGTTCAAAGAGACATTCGTGATGTTGAAATTGCTCAACATCTTTCTGAAGATATTTTAGCTATTGCGTTGTGTCGCAAAAAAGGCGCATTAAGCTAAAAACGATCAATCGCGCGTTAAAGCAACAGCTTTTGTTGAAAAAGGAAACACTCAGTTAAAAATTACGTTTTTTTAGCAAAAACTCGTTGACGCAAACCATCTAATGCGGTTTAATGCGCCCCGTTGCCCGGATAGCTCAGTCGGTAGAGCAGGGGATTGAAAATCCCCGTGTCCTTGGTTCGATTCCGAGTCCGGGCACCACCTTATTATCAACAGACGTCAACCGACGTCTGTTTTTGTTTGTAAAGCCCGCTAAAATCAACACTCTCCCAAAGTTTCAACTCAACTGAATTCTACTCGATTCTACCCACATCAACCCCATTGCGTGGGTACAATTGCGGGTATACACTAGTTCGATAGAATTTTGTACCCACTTTATCTCTCAGGAAGCTCACTATGGCACTGACTGACGCTAAAATTCGGGCGGCTAAACCCGATGTGAAATCCTATAAATTAACCGATGGTGCAGGTCTGCACTTATTGGTTCACACCAACGGTTCTAAATACTGGCGGTTACGCTACCGCCACTTAGGTAAAGAGAAAACCTTAGCCTTGGGTTTATACCCTGATATCTCTTTATCAGAGGCGCGTTTAAAACGTGATGAAGCAAGAAAATTGATTGCTGATGGTATTGACCCGTGCGAGCAAAAACGTGTGGCTAAAGCAGCTTCTGATGCTAACCTCTCTTTTGAAACCATCGCAAGACAATGGCATGCCAGCAATAAAAAATGGTCTGAATCACACAGTGAAAAGGTTTTAAAGAGTTTGGAGTCGCATGTCTTTCCTTATATTGGATTACGCGATATCACTACCCTCAAAACCCCTGACCTGCTTATTCCTATCCGTGCAGCAGAAAGTAAAGAGATTTATGAGATAGCTGCGCGTTTACAGCAACGTATCGCTGCTGTTATGCGTTATGCGGTGCAATCCGGTATTATTGGTTATAACCCTGCCATTGATACCGCAGGGGCTGTAACGACTGTACAACGCCAACATCGTCCAGCTCTTAACCTTGACCGTCTACCTGAACTCATTGCCCGTATCGATGCTTATAAAGGGCAACCCGTCACTCGCCTAGCTGTGATGTTAAATTTATTAGTGTTTATTAGGTCAAGCGAACTTCGTTATGCGCGTTGGTCTGAAATTGACTTCGATAAAGCCTTATGGACTATTCCTGCTCAGCGAAAGCCTATACCCGGCGTTAAATTCTCACACAGGGGCGCTAAAATGCGTACTCCGCATTTAGTTCCC
The DNA here is from genome assembly GCF_033676985.1 of Providencia sp. PROV236. Lineage (NCBI taxonomy): Bacteria > Pseudomonadati > Pseudomonadota > Gammaproteobacteria > Enterobacterales > Morganellaceae > Providencia > Providencia sp. PROV236. The sequence goes on from NZ_CP096297.1 coordinate 3,816,787, forward strand.
CTTAGCCACCAAGCCATCACTATAATGAAAGAAATTTGGACATGGACGGGTGAACATGAATTGATCCTAACGGGCGCTCATAATCCCTTTAAGCCTATGAGCGAAAATACAGTCAATAAAGCCTTACGTGTGATGGGCTATGATACGAAGACTGAAATTTGTGGACACGGTTTTAGAACGATGGCGTGTAGTTCATTAGTTGAATCAGGTTTATGGTCGAAGGATGCAGTAGAAAGACAAATGAGCCACCAAGAACGTAACTCAGTGAGGGCTGCTTATATTCATAAGGCAGAACATATTGATCAACGCCGATTAATGGTGCAATGGTGGGCTGATTATTTGGATGCTAATCGGGAACAAACGATTTCGCCATTCGACTTTGCAAAGTTGAATAATCCAATGAATCACTAAAACTTTAGCCATGTCATATAGGAGATCCATTTTCAATACGAGGAGTCGAATACTACGGTAGTATGCCGACTATATCGATTCATTGAGAAATGGTGGCAATATTGTTCATGGGAATTTTCATCGTCAAAACGCATGATAACTAACCACGATTTATCGTAATACATCTCATTCAATAAAGAAGCTTTATCACTAAAAGCCCCTGTCCTCACGGACTGGGGCTTTTTTGCTTTTAAATCAACCTAAAAGGAAATTATCATGGAAAATTACATTCGTTGCCCGGCCTGCGATTCAACTCGCATTCGTGAACGTCATATCGGGAAAAAGACCGGAGCTGTTGCTGGTGGCGTATCAGGCGCACTAGCTGGAGCGTCTATCGGCTCTGCTGTTCCTGTTGTAGGGACGATTGCTGGTGCTGCGGTAGGCGCTCTATTTGGACGTTTAGTCGCTGGAGCTACTGCTGGGGCTGTGAGTGGTTCAGCTTTAGATGGCGTGGTATTTGATCGTTATGAATGTATCGAGTGTGAATACACGTTTGATTGATAGCGATAAGTTAACGGAAACCCCTGATGGGGTTTCATCTCTTAGGAGTCTGTGAGTCTGAACTGCCCCTAGTTTATTGGACAGGGGCTTTTTTCGTTTTAACCCGCGCAAATTGAGATCATGATAGAAAGCATAACATGTTATCGGGATTGTAAGGCAACTCATTATCCTGCTCTAAACCATCATTAATCATTTTTAAAGCGAGTTGCCTGATTTCAGCTGATTGGCTTTTTATATCAACATCAGCTTCTAAAGGGAAATAGATCCCTTTATCAAAATATCGCCATTAATTAAATCACAATACATCAATAAGAGGACACGAATATGCGTATAACTGCGACAGCTTCCCCATGCCTAAAATCGGGGATGATTTCTGTTTTTATTACGAATTTAGGTAAATATAACGAAGGTGAACTGGTCGGTGAGTGGCTTGAGCTTCCGGCAACCTCAAAAGAAATCGAACACTGTTTAATGCGGATTGGCATTGATGGTATTCACTATGAAGAGTATTTTTTGACCGACTATGAATCCTCCATTGATGGCCTTTCTTCTTACATTTCAGAATACAGTCTTTTAGATGAGTTGAACGAGTTAGCCACCCAATTAGCCATGTTATCGCCTGATGAAATTGACCTTTACCAGGCGGCAATTGAAATCGGTTCTTCAACGAGTTCAATCCATGATTTAATTCATTTAGCGGATAACTTGGATTCTTTCCAGCAATTAGCGGGGGTCAATAATGAATATGATTTAGGTTATTACTGGATAGAAGAAAGTGGTTGTTATGATTTAGCACAACTGGGTCATTTATCCCATTACTTTGACTATGAACGCTATGGACGTGATGTTTGTCTTGAACAAAGCGGTATTTTTCACAGTGGAGGATATGTTTATCATACGGGTGGGTAGATAGGACAACAACATGAGAGTCAAGCCGCTTTCATCCCTTAAGGCGGGAAATAAAGAATGTCGTGGTACCCCAATGATATCCATAATCTAGAACGTTAATCAAACTAAACTCTATTTTAAGCCATCTTTACGGATATCCGTAAAGATGGCTATTATGGTATTCTTTTTTTATTTAATGCAAACCATTAAATGGATATTTATCTTACTGTTATAACAAATGCACTAGTAGAAGCAAGATAGCCACATATTGGCTTTCAACATAACACCCTTCAAGTATGCCACCATCCGTTGATGTTGCATCACCTTTCTGGATCACTTTATGATTAACGATTGTGCAGCACATAATATTTTCTTACGATTAATCATCTAGTTTGCCTTCACGTACTAGATGCCAAAGCGTGGTGCCTTCTGGGTTATTGTTCACATCAGAAGCAATAGCCCTCGTTGAAAATACGCCTCTTTTAAGCGCTCTTTTTCAATGTTGTAATAACCTGCCACCAAAGCTGGCTCATCTGCAACTATTGGCGTGATTTTTAAAAGGGCGCTATCTAAACGAGAATACCAAGCTTTGGTCGCGAGAATATCGAAATGACCGTAGCCTCGGCTATGTAAACTGTCAATTGGTGGCTATTCATTATAGTGTGGATTTAAGTGCCGAGTTTCAGTAAAGCTTCGTTATCGGTAGCAATGTGTGAGATTTGGCATCTGGTATAATCTTAGTATAAACCTTGTCACTACACTTCAATAGCTGGAATACAGTCACTTTACCGACGGTGCCTCTACCTAAAGAATCTTTACGGCTTCCACCAAAATAACTTTCGTCGATTTATATCTCTCCATCAAACCAAGAATGCTTATCAACGTGCTCAGCGATTAGCACTCTGAGGCGATGGGAACAATAAGCCACGGTGTTGGACACCAACTAATTCGGCAGCAATACTAGCTGTAGAGCCTGTAACGAACAGCTCAATTAACCATTCCTATTTGTACTGACTGAGTCTGCTTTTCTCGTAGAACTATCCTAGATGATCTTAATTATCTAGGATAGTCCCCCTTTATTTTTATCTTCAACGTGTTGTTTAAAAATCAAAACCTCACTCATTTTTACCTTACCATGCCTATTTCTTTTCGGTAATGGTAATCCTTCTAATTCGCATGTGGTTCTATATAACATAGCTAAATACTCCGCCTTAACGCCAATATATAAAGCAAAAGAATCTATATCAATATTCATATCTTAACCTAAATCAAATAAATCTATTTATAGCCATTAGGATTCTGCGATTGCCAGCGCCAGCTATCATTAACCATATCTTGTACTGAATATTGTGCTTTCCATCCTAAATCATTAAAGGCCTTTTTAGGGCTAGACCAACATTCAGCGATATCGCCAGGGCGGCGCTCAACAATTTTATACGGGATAGGTTTACCTGATGCTTTTTCAAAAGCAGCAATCATCTCTAATACACTCGTTCCTTTACCCGTACCTAGGTTATAGATATGTAGGCCTGCTTGATGGCTGACATTGTTTAATGCTGCAATATGACCGCTAGCTAAATCCATAACATGGATATAATCACGTACGCCAGTACCATCTGGAGTTGGGTAATCAGAGCCAAATACCATGACTTCTTTATGACGACCAACTGCTACTTGAGCGATATAAGGTGTTAGGTTATTTGGAATACCCTGTGGGTCTTCACCAATTAAACCTGATTGGTGGGCGCCAACGGGATTAAAGTAGCGTAGTAAAGTAACCGAGCAATCGTTATGTGCAATATATAGATCAGCAAGAATACGCTCAACCATATATTTACTGGTGCCATATGGGTTGGTAGTACCACCGACTTTAGAGTCTTCGGTTAACGGTACTTCTTCTGGATCACCATACACAGTAGCCGATGAGCTAAAAATTAAGCTTTTGACGCCCGCTTTTTGCATACTGGCAAGTAATACTAACGTGCCATTGACGTTATTATCATAATACTCAATCGGTTTTTGAACGGATTCACCAACCGCTTTTAACCCGGCAAAGTGGATCACTGATGTGATTTGGTGCTCAGCAAAAATCGTATCCAGAATAGCGTTATCACGTACATCACCGGCATAGAAGACAGGTTTTTTACCTGTGATGGTTTCAATGCGGTTGAGGACTTCTGGGTTGGCATTACATAAATTATCTAAAATAATTGGCTGCATGCCTTGTTCAATCATCTGCACACAGGTATGGCTACCAATGTAGCCAAGACCGCCTGTGACTAAGACCTTTGTATGATTCATTTTAAATTCCTGTACGACTAGTACTCATAGACATAGTTATAGTCGTCTGATTTCGCATCGATACCATTGAGGATCACGCCTGTGATTTCGATATCGTTTTGTTTAAAACGTTTTAGCGATAGCTCAATATCTTTCACCGTATTGACACCATAGTAGGCAATAAGCAGTGAGGTGCCGACGTACTTACCGATAATCGCGGAGTCAGTGATTGCTAAGATTGGGGCGGTATCGATAACCACGATATCATATTGCCCTTTCACCGTGTCGAGCAGGTGTTTAAAACGTTCTCCCATCAGTAACTCAGAAGAGTGAGTGACATTTTTACCACGGCAGATCACATCTAGGTTTTCAATCACACCATGGTGAATGGTCGGTTGCGTAATGCCCTGCTGAGCCAAATATTCGGATAACCCCGCTTTATTGCTTAAACCAAAGGCTTTATGAATACGGCCTTTACGTAAGTCGGTATCAATTAAGAGGACTTTTTTACCCGCATTAGCTAATACAACCGCCATATTAGAGGTAACAAAACTTTTACCTACGCCCGGTGACGCACTACTGATCATCACCAAGTTATTCCCTTGGTTCATCACCGAGAAGTAAACGCTGGTACGTAGGGAACGGATTGCCTCTACTGCCGTGTCGGCTGGGTTTTCTAATGCAAGTGGGCGCTTATTCCCCGCTGCAACTAATTTTTTCTCATGAGTCGAGAATGGAATAGTGGCATAGACGTTAACACCTAATGCATCGATATCTTCAGTACCTTTAATCTTATTATTAAAGAACTCACGGGCGATCACATAAGCGCAACCCACAATAAAACCGAGGATCGTCGCCAGAACCATTATGAGCGCTTTTTTCGGTGCCACGGCATTAGGTTGGGATTCTGCCGAGTCAATAATACGCACATCGGCGGTGATCCCGGAGTTTAATACGCTCAGCTCTTGCTGTTTGGCCACTAGCTGATTATAGATAGCTTGCTCGGACTCTACATCACGGGTTAAACGCACTATCTGTTGCTGGGTATTGGGAAGTTTTTGGATATTTTTACTGATTTTCTCTTTTTCACGTAACAGTTGCTGACGCTTATCCAACAATGATTGGTAAGCAGGGTGGTTACGGGTATAGAGCTGCTGGATCTCTACCTCTTTAAAGGTTAACTCATTGAGTTTCTCTTCGACTTGCAAGGCGCTATCAAGAGCCGATTTAGCCTCTAAAGACAGATCGATAGATTCATTCTTTTTACGGAAAGCATTTAATTGATTTTCATAGTTGTCCAATTTAGCTTTTACTTTCGGTAAATATTCATCTAAGAACAATAAGGTATTATTGGTAACCTCTTTTTTACGCTCAGTATTTTGGTCCACATAATTCTGAATAATACTATTCAGAATTTGCACATTTTCCGCTTTATCGGCACCTTTAATAGCAAGACTAATAATCCCCGTGCCTTTACCGACTTCTGCAATCGTTAAGGTATTACGTAGGTTTTCAATGGTCGAATAACGGGCATCTTTAGATAAGGTAAATTCTTGTCCGACTTCAGCATTGATTGAAGATACCAGCAAGCTGATTTCATCTTGTTTTAGGAGTTCGCCCACTTTGCCTTCAAAGGTTTGGTTATCAATATGAAGAGCATAACGGTTTTCGCCTAAATAGGTCACAATAGCGGGTTCACCAATAAGATGTTCAGGTAAAGAATAGAGAGAAATAGCGACAGAAGCTTTGTCTCCCCATAGCCTATCGAAAAAACCAGCGGGTGCGACTTGGGTATCTAAATTAAGGTCTGCAACCGTTTTACCGAGCACCATCCGAGACTTAATGACCTCGATTTCGGAATCGGCTTGACTATTATTGTTAGCAAATGGCATCACATCGCTCATTTGATCTAACAATGAAACTTGGCTCATTTTATCGTATTGCAGTGTTGCATTGGCTTGATAGATTGGTGTCGCTAGAAAACTATAAGCGGCACCAATAACAATAAAAAAGAGGGTAAAAAAGCCGATTTTAAGGTAGCTGGATTTGAGTATCTTAAAGAGCGCCAGCAGATCGATTTCGTCAGAGGCAGCGGAGTTGGTTTTTGTCGTGTTCATAATCAATTAACGTTAAGCCTTCAAATAGTAAAATTAAATTTTCCCTTGCCACTGTATAACGGCTTTTTCCATCAGTTGATAAACATGCTCGAACATTTCATCACTGCGTTTATGTGGATCAGGGATCTCGGTTTTATTAAGCCACTGGCCGAATAACATGACTTTGCCACGCGTTTCAGGGAACTGTTGATGGATTCTATCAATATGGTCGTTTTCCATCACTAGGATTAAGTCTGCTTCTTTACATAATTCACTGGTTAAACGACGTGATTGATGGCCATCTAAAGAGAGATTGTGGTTTTGTGCAATACGGATGGCGCTATCATAAGCGGGGCGATCTTCTTTGGCGATAATGCCCGCGGAGTGCACTTTTTTATTGGGGAAATGGGCTTGTAATAGGCGCTCCCCCGTGGGGGAGCGGCAAATATTCCCCATACAGACAACGAGAATATTATTAAACATATGGATTACCAGTCATGAACGCGTTTAACACCTTCGGTTAGCTGATTATATGACGCGATGGTTGGTAGCAATTGGGTGATTAGGCGGTTCCAACGCACAATAGGGGCGGCGGTAACATAAACTAAGTCATAAGGTTGCAGTTTAAATTCCGTTCCCATCACCATGGCAGTGGCATCGGATAAATCTAACTGATAGACTGCCGCCATTTTTTTCGGTAGCAACGCATCAAGTTCTTTATCACCAGAGGTTTGGTTTTTAATAGGACGGATAACAAACACACCGGTTGCATTAGCGGTTGTTTGATCGGTACCCCCTGCTTTACTCAGTGCTTCAGTGATACTCATACCTGCACGATCAATAGTCAGGGTATTTGGCTGACCGACTTCACCCATTACGAATACTTTTTGCCCGTCGTTGCGTGGTACATAAAGCGTATCACCTGGGATCATTAGGTAGTTTTGGGTCATATCGCCATACTGTACCAATGATTGCAATGAGAGTTTAATTTCTTTGCCATTACGGGTCAGCACGACGTTATCCCAATCGGCTTTTTCGGTGAGACCGCCCGCGTTATTAAAGGCTTCCAGAAGGGTAAGAGGGATATTGGTAATTGGCAATGTACCTGGTTTAGCCACTTCGCCAGAAACATACATTTTTTGCGAGCGGAATGCCGCAATACTGACATCCACTTGCGGTGATTCAATATAGGTAGCCAGTTTACTGCTGATTAAATTACGGATCTCCGACAGCGTTTTACCAACAACTTTCACGTTACCGATATAAGGGTAGTAAATGGTGCCATTGGAATGAACCCAGTTACCTGCGTCGGCAGCGCTACGATAAGAACCCGCTGGAATAGTTAATTCAGGATGATCCCACACAGTGATGGTTAATACGTCACCCACTCCCACACGGTATTCATAAGTTGAAAGTTGCTTTTCAAGTGTAGGGTTTGGTTTGGCGATAACGGGTGCTACGTACATCTCATCTAGCAGTTTTGGTGAAATCGGATAGATATCCACAAATTTAGAGATATCACGATCACCAGTGTCGACGACATTTTTGCCTGATGTAGACATATAGACACCAGGGGTAACGGTACAGCCGGTGAGCAAAATGCTGGCTGCGAGTAGTGTCAATGAAAGACGCTTACTAAGCACAAGACCATCCTATGATAAAAAATGTTTAGATAAGGTATAAGTTATGGGTTGCTATCATCATCCCACTTATACGTGTTTAATATAATTTTTAAATAGCTTATAGCGAAGGTAAATTTTTGGCAAAAGCAGAACGATAAATTTAGCCTATCGGTTAATCATTGCCAAACAGATCACGTGTATATACTTTCTCTGCGACATCTTCGAGTTCAGGCACCATCCGGTTGGCTAAAATAATATCGCTATTGGCTTTGAACGCTTCAAGGTCACGGTACACTTTTGAACGGAAAAACTCGTCCTCTTTAAGCACTGGCTCATACACAATCACTTCAATGCCTTTGGCTTTGATGCGTTTCATCACACCTTGTACCGCCGAGGCGCGGAAGTTATCTGAGCCCGCTTTCATCACTAAACGATATACCCCGACTTTACGTGGCGCTCTGGCAATAATCGCATCAGAAATAAAGTCTTTACGGGTACGGTTAGATTCCACAATTGCATTAATGAGGTTATTCGGTACATCGTCATAGTTAGCCAGTAACTGCTTGGTGTCTTTCGGTAAGCAATAACCACCGTAACCAAATGAAGGGTTGTTATAATGACTGCCAATACGTGGGTCTAAAGACACCCCTTCGATGATTTGACGTGCATTCAAGCCACGGCTCTCTGCATAGGTATCTAATTCATTGAAATAGGCCACACGCATCGCTAAGTAAGTATTGGCGAATAATTTAATCGCTTCCGCTTCAGTGCCATCGGTAAACAGCACAGGGACATCTTTTTTGATAGCGCCTTCGAGCAGCAAATCCGCGAAGATTTCCGCTCGCTCAGAGCGTTCACCCACCACAATGCGTGATGGGTACAAGTTATCCCACAGCGCGCGGCCTTCACGTAAAAATTCAGGGGAGAAAATCACATTGGTGTAGCCAAACTCTTCACGCAGGCGCTCAGTAAAGCCAACAGGGATGGTGGATTTAACAATAATGGTGGCTGTAGGGTTGATTTTCTGCACATCATGAATGACCGATTCAACTGACTTGGTATTGAAGTAGTTGCTTTTCGGGTCATAGTCAGTCGGTGTGGCAACAATCACATACTGTGCGCCCGTATAGGCTTCAACAATATCTTGCGTTGCACGGAAATTGAGTGTTTTTTCACGCAAAAACTGTTCAATTTCGGTATCGATAATCGGCGATTGCTTATTGTTCAGCATCGCCACTTTTTCAGGCACGATGTCGACGGCCACCACTTCGTGGTTTTGTGACAGTAACATGGCGTTAGACAGACCCACATAGCCTGTACCTGCAATTGCTATTTTCAAAACTGACCTCTCAAATCCATCTTAGGACATTACAGGGAAATTGATGATACTTTACAGGCGGTAGTAGGATTGATACCAATCGACAAATGCCTGTACGCCCTGCTCAATAGAAACTTGTGGACGATAACCGGTGACCTTAAATAGGTCTTCAGTGTCCGCCCAAGTGGTGTACACATCCCCAGCCTGCATCGGTAAAAAGTTTTTAATCGCTTTTTTCCCTAATGATTTTTCAAGTGCAGCAATAAAGTCCGTCAATTTGACGGGCTGCCCATTACCAATATTATATAAACGGTATGGCGCACTGCTTTGTGCAGGTGAAAGCGAACAGTTTTCTGGGTCTGCTTGTGGGATTATATCGGAAATACGGATGATCCCTTCCACGATATCATCAATAAAAGTGAAATCACGGCTAAGATTGCCGTTATTATAAACATCGATTGGCTCACCGGCTAAGATGGCTTTGGTAAATTTGAATAGTGCCATATCTGGACGGCCCCACGGACCATACACCGTGAAGAAGCGCAAACCGGTCGTCGGGAGCTGGTACAAATGTGAATAGGAATGCGCCATTAATTCATTGGCTTTCTTCGTTGCCGCATACAATGAAACGGGATGGTCAGTAGGCATATCTGTACTAAATGGCGTTTGGTCAGTGATCCCATAGACTGAGCTGGAAGACGCATAAACTAAATGTTTGATTTTCGCTTGTCGGCAGCCTTCCAAAATTGCTAAGTGACCGGTTAAGTTACTGTCTGCATAAGCAAATGGATTTTCTAATGAGTAACGTACACCTGCTTGGGCAGCAAGGTGAATAACACAATCAAAATCGTTATCCATAACCAGTTGATTAATAGAGTTTAAATCAGAAATATCAACATGTATAAATTTGAACAAAGGATGATGTATTTTTTCTAGTCTAGATAACTTTAAAGAGACATCATAGTAGTCATTAATGTTATCAATTCCAATGACTTCGTGTCCTAACATATTGAGTTTTTTAATTACGTGGCTACCAATAAAACCAGCAGAACCTGTTACTAAATATTTCATCCTTTAACCTACAATAATTAGAAAGTATTAAAATGAGATTGTTTATACATTAACTATGCTAAAGCTATTTTAATAAGACGGGCTAACTGTTAACATAGAATATATTTATTCTTAGTGTAGTAAGGCTAAATTTGATACTTACTACCCGTATTGAAATCTAATAGTATTTTCAATATTTGAGCATTTTTTTCTTGGCTACTAAAATTATTTTTAGCATAAGTGTTCGCTCTTTCGATATAACAAGACAATTTATTAGTATTTAACAAGGATAGTACTTTTTCCGCAATACCATTAACATCCCTGAATTTTACTAATTCACCATTTTCACCACTTCTAATAGCATCTCTAACTCCTGGTACATTATATCCAATTGTTGGAATACCAACAGAGCTAGCTTCCATAACACATACTGGAAATCCTTCTCGAATAGATGGTAATAATAAAATATCTGAAGAATGATACCAATCTAAAACATTTTCAGTAAATCCTATAAATTCAATATTTGAATTAAATTCAGATTTTAATAATTGTATATCATTTTCATTTAGAGATGATGGATTATTAGGATAAATATCCCCAACTAATGTAAGCACTACATCCGAACGAATAGAAGAAATGATTCTAAATGCATCGATAGCATCTCTGATCCCTTTGTCATTAATTAATCGGCCAATATATAGTAAGCGATAATATTTCTTTGATGGAATACTGCTTTTTTTTATGAATTTTTCTAGCTCAATACCTATACCATTTGTAACAATATCTGATTTTTTCCCAATAAGTTGTTTTTCAGATTGATTGCAAAACAATCGTACTGCATGGTTATGGATTAATAAAAATCTCAATAGATATCTAAAAATAGTTTTTTTTGCAAATAGACTACCTAATCCCTCAGTATAAATAATTAGCTTTCTATTAAATGGAATAAGGCTAGGATAACACATTAAGAAAGTTATTAAAAAATGGCAAATAAAGGATGTTTTTTTTTTGAAGCGATACTTTGAAATAAAATAATTCATCTGAATTATGGATATTAATCGGTTAGTAGATACTTTTTCAACTACAACCCCCATAGACTCCAATTTTCTCTTTGATTTATCATCATCATTTGGTGCAATTACGATAACATTACCATGTTTTAATAATTCTTTTATATATCCAACTCGAAATATTAAAACCGTTTTTACTGAGTTTTGAATAATTATAAAATTCATTATGAGTTTTACCAAGGATTTATAGATGTCTCTATTTATAAATAAAAGCCACTTGATTATATACTAACTATGATAATAGTTCTATATATTTTGCTATAGCAGTAGGTGCATCATAGTTTGATGCTCTATCTTTTGATTTTTCACTATAATATTTGATTAAATTATTAGAAAATATATGTTTAACTGCTGCTGTTAATTCAAATGTATTACCTACTGGATATAATATCCCATACTCCTCACATGAAAAAGAGTCATTGTATTGCTTTATATTCAAAAGATCAGCTTGTTTTGATAAAATTTCTTTTGCTCCAGTTAAATGATCAGATGAAATAATAGGTAACCCACATGCCATGGCTTCAACAAGTGCATTAGGAAAGCCTTCACAAGACGAAGAAACTATGAACAGATCACATTGAGAAATAACTGAGAAAGGGTTCTTAAGATTGCCAGTGAAAATGATTTGATCAGAAACATTTAATTCTTTAGCTAAATTTTTACAATCAAGTAGTTCTTCTCCATCACCAATAAGCACTAGACCATATGATTTATCTAAATGGCTTAAAGCAATAATTATATCTTTTTGTCTTTTTTGTGGATGAAACCTGCCTACGTTGACAATTATCTTAGTGAAGTCATAGTCGTTTCTATTAAAAATAGTTGAGCTAACTGTACTTAGTTTATTTATTTTTGTAATATCTATTGGATTATAAATTACTTGTTCATTTTTAATACGCGTATATTTTTTTAAATCTTCAAGCATAGCTTTAGATTTTGTAATTGTGATATTTGAAAATCGATATAATAAGCGAATCATTAATTTACTCAAAATGCTTTTGATACCATGGGTATATTTTGTACTTACACAATCACAGTTAACAATTTGAACTTCATGTTTACTACCTAAAATTTTTGCTAATATATTAATATAGTTTGATCTATACATGTGACTTTGTACAATTCTAATATCATTAGCTTTTATTATTTTTTTTAACTTTAAAGCCAAAAGTAATATTGACCTATTTTTTTTGTTTTTATTTTCATCTAATGTGAAATAGTTAAGATTATTATTAAACTCATGGAACACGTTATTTTTTATAAAAACAATACCTGTACTATCTTTTGTAAGCGTATGCGATAATATGGAAACTACTTTTTCTGCACCGCCTGATTCGCCTGAATTTATAAGTATTAAGGATTTCATTTTAATTTAAACCTAAACATGATTTTTATTAGAAAATATGACAATGGTATTGACAATAGCCAAAAAACGAATAGATCAGTAAAAAACACATTAAAACCAATACCCCATGGCATTGCCCAAAAAGGGGATGCTATTAAGCAAACGAATAGAAACATATTATTTTCTGTAGATTTCATTAAGTTAGAATTAATGACTTTTATTATATAACCAGAAAAAACACCAATGAATAATACACCTAAAATACCAAAATTGAAATAAAACTCACCAATCCCACCAAAATTAAAAATCCAAAAATCCTGATTATATATTTCTTTTGTCATAAATGCATCGCTTGAGCCAAGGCGATCTGGATAAATATCTCTAGGTATGAATCTTAAGAACAATGAGTATATTGTTAGCCCAAGTTCAAAATCATTCTTTTCATAAACGTGAACTACAAGGTCATAAATTCCGTTGAATAAGTCAGAACGATTGAGAAGTATTGATAGCAAGTAATTGCCATCTACATCTAAATGACCAGCATCTCTATATATATTTATTATGGGTATTAATAATACTAATATCAAAATAGGAATAGCTAATAACATAGCATTAATAGGCTTATATAATAGTGAATAAATAGATACAGGATATAGTAACCACAGTAATGCATATTTAGAACCACCTTGAGCAGAAACTAGCATCATGACGATGCACATAAATAACGCTATTTTATAGTTTTTATTCTTTATGGACAAAGCAATACAAAGAAGTGCTACTATTTTACTAAAAGCATTAACAAAAAAACTAAAGTAAACTGTGATACCTCCCCAAGTAATTTCTTTTCTATTTTCTTTCATGGAGGAAATAGATTCTACAATATTTAAAGTTCCATATTTATTATAGTTATAAAACAATATGGTTATTACTAAAATGAAAAAGAGGAATACTATTTTTCTTGTTGATGTTTTAAGTATGAATTCATTCGTCGTGTAAAAAAAATTCAATTTAAAGACTTTTATAAATGTACCTAATAAAAAGCCTAAGAAGTATACAAACACAATAGATAAGGATAAATATAAAAAATCTAAATCATATTTTTCGTTATAAATAAAATAAGGTATTTTCAGCCAGAAGTAATATCCCCACCATAAAAGTAGGAAGAAACTGCAGTTCATTTTTATTTTTAATCCAATGCCACCAATTTTGATTATTGATATGATGGATAAAAAAAGAATTCCGAAATATAAAACCAAGTCCATTATTTTTCCAAAATATAAAATTGAGCGATATAATTAATCTTTTAGGATGATGAGGTTGAATGAATTTTATTTTTTAGAGCAATAACTCTAATGTATATAGGATATATTTATACTAACAATGATTTTTCTTGAATTTAATGTAGGTAAGATAATAATCCATAAAAAATAAGAATCTAGCTAAAGTAATCGATATAGCCCCACCGATTAATCCAAAATAGTATATAAAAAATATACAAATCACTGCGGATAGAATAGATATCCTCAATGATATATTTCTATATATACGATCTAACCCTTTAGGTAAAAAGAAGCCTTTACTGAATGCATTAGATAAGCCAATAAAAAGTACTCCAATAGTAAAAATTATTAAATATAGGTTAGCGCCAGAGAAATTTTTCCCTAGAAAAAAAAGTAAACAACGTTCCCCCCAGATCAATAAAAATGCAATTGGGAATATAGAAATTATGCTATTTAGTAGTAACAATTTAATAACCGGACTTTCCTTTATTTTAGAAAGCACAGGATAGAGTGCCTTAGCAACAACATCTTGTATTGTTACAACTACTGAAGCTAATCGAGAAGCAATTGCAAAATTAACAAATTCTGAAGGGGGATAAATAGTACCCAAAACAATTGTAGGTATCGTATTGTAAAAATTGGGAGCCAATAAGCCTATAAATACATCTTTTCCATCTTTAAGAGAATTAAGTAATTTATTAAATTTTGGTATGCTTAATTTATATTTTAAATAAATATAAGTTGTTAGATATAAACCACTAAACAGTATTGGTAGACAAAATGCTGCAATGGCAATTGTTAAATCTTTAGGTGAATTGACAAAAAATAATATTATTACAAGGTTAATTAATTTCGCAGTTAAGGAAACTTTCATTAACTGTTCGACAGCACCAATACCTTGAAAAAACCATGGGGAACTTAATGTATAACCGATTAAGTACATACTACCAAAAATGATTAAATTATTTAATGTATCATGTAATGAAAAAACGAAACAGTAAACAATTAAACCGATTAGGTAAAGTAAGCATAAGACAAGCCTCAAGCTTTGATTATCTGAGTAAATATTATTAATATCATGCTTATTATTTCTAACATTAGCTAATTTTCTTACTGCAGTAAATTGAGTTCCATAGTCTATAATAGTATGACCAAAATATAACATTGTTAATAATAATAAAAGTTCTCCATATTGACTAGGCCCCAGTGCTCTTGTCAATATGGGCATAGTAACTATTGGTATTAATAAACCAAGAACATCAATGGTACCAAAGCTTATTAAATTTTTTATAATTTCTTTTTTATTCGACATTTATAGCAAACCATAATATCCAACCAAATCTAATTTAGCTGAATATTTTCTTTTTAGTATTAATTTTTGGGGTGTCCTAGATAAGGTTTAAATTTTACCTTGAACTATCTGTTTTAACATTGTTAATTAGTGTTTTACACTTGGTGTATTAAAACGCCACTCACATTCCTTCAGATACAGCTCAAAATGAGCCTTCGGAATACCGTTAAATTTACGCATGTGACGCTTCGCTTGGTTCCAAAAATTCTCAATGCCATTTATCTGATTTTTGCGTTTTTTTTATCTACAAACTGAGTACTGTAATTGATCCTGTAATGCTTAAAATCGCTCAAATCCAGTACGTCATAACTGGCAAAATTAGCCGTGTAGACGATGCTGTCAGGGTAAATTTTTGACTCAATTATCGGTAAATTTAGCATCCGGTATAACCTCAGTATAAACCTTGTCATCTCGCTTCAATAGCCCGAATACAGGTACTTTACCGGCTGCAGCTCTGCATCGCTGATCTTTACAACGTCCACCAAAATAACTTTCGCCGATTTCTATCTCTCCATCAAACCAAAAATGCTTATCAACGTGCTCAATTATTAGCACTCTGAGGCGATGGAAATAGTAGACCGCGATGTTTCACATGCTGGCAGCTCGTAATACCGATTTCTTTCATTAACTTACCAGCGAGATAACGGCTCATATTTACACTGTACTGCGTTGTGGCTATCGTAGCGATAGTCCTTGCGCCAGCAGAGTCCCCGCTTAAGTTCCAAGCGTCTTTAACTAAGCTTCGTTTAATCACTCGTTCTCCGTCTGGTACGGCATTTTTCATTCGATGATGCCAATGACGATAGCTACTGCGATGACGTTCAAAAAGTTGGCAAAGTGTTGTGATGGGATAATGCGCTCTGAGTTTGTCGATTATCGTGAATCCTTCAATGAGTCCGACATTAAGAGCGCCGTAGCCTTTTTTAGGATTTCGTTTTTCATTTCAAAGCGTTGTATCTTTTTTTTCATCTCACGAAGTTCAATCTGTTCTGGCGTAAGCGGGAGTCCTGCGGGGGTTTTACCTTGTCGCTCTAATCGCAGTTTTTTAACCCAGAGATTAAGTGCGGCCAGACTCACGCCCATTGCCTGTGCGGCTTTCGCCACGGAGTAATTGTGGTCAACGACCATTTTAGCGGCTTCGATTTTAAACTCTGCTGAATATTGCTTAACCATGTGCCCACTTGAGGTAAGAATATCACCTCTAATCAGGTGGACAAATTAACTATGCCATCACTTCAGACAGCGTATTCTGTCGCAGCCCCCGCGGTCACGGCATTTACTATGTTGTGCTTCAAGAACACGTATCTGTTCGATGTTAGCTCAATATTCATATTGCCAGCATGATCTCATTCTCGACAAAATCAAGAATTTTCAATGATCACAGGCATAGCTATAATTAATTAGCCGGATCTTTATGCCACATATTCCCCATCCAGAGGTCATATCCTTTATTTGTAAATGGTGAGCTACCACTACCAGGCGCAAATGTGAGTTCTCCGAAATAAATTTTTCCTGCCACATTATAAAAATCAACTCTTACATAATTGAATGGCTCTGCTAATTTTTTAGCTAATATCAACATTTCTTCAAAATTTACTGGTTTATTAATGGAAGTATAAATAGAAGGTACAAAAGAAGAAAATGGTAACCAATTTAAATCATCATCAAAAAATGACCTACTATGATTGCTATTTCTATCAAAATCTATATGTAATATAACTTTGCTTGTCCCATCATTCTGCTTAAAAACATGAAATTTATAGTCTTTTAAGTCAGACTCACCCTCTTCAGGATAAATACGTTTTTCTACTAATATTTGTGGTGAAATTTTACTGTACCATGGCTCATTTTGATATTTTCCAAAATCTATTTTTAGTTGTTTATTCACGTCATTACAAGCCATTAACAAATCACTATCATCCATTTTCGTTGTTAATAAATAGACTGGACCAGAATTATGATTTGCTTTTAGCAAGCAATCACCATGTTCGCCTAATATGTTTTTTATTTTTTCTAATGAAATATTTGAACCAGTATAAAGAGTTGGAATTATATACTGTTCACCAATGATAGATGCTACATAATCTTTGGCCTCAATTTTATCGGAACATTTGCTAAAAAGCTCATGATTAGCATTTCTCTTCCGATAGTTTAATTTTTCATTATACGTTTTAGGTTTTTTAAAATTAGGTATGTATTTATTATTTATAATAAAATAGAACCAAAACCATATCTTTCTAATGAAGCCTATTTCTTTCAATATTTTTTTCATTTTAGCAAACCTAGATGGTGTGTTTATAGTAAATTTATTTTTATTCACTTGAATTAATTGATAAATTTTTCACTTTTAAATTAAGAGCCTATCCCAGAAGGGATTGTCAGAATGTCGTAAAGAGTAAATTCTGAAGGTGAAAATATAATAGGCAGCAGATGGCGGATCAGCGATGAACTCTGGGAAAAAATAGCACCACTTATCCCTGAGCACAAAACCAATTATCCGCTCGGCACTCACTGTAAACGAGAGATACCGTGCTGCCATGGATACCATATTCTTTGTGCTCAAGACTGGCTGCCAGTGGAACGCCCTGAACGCCCTGGCTGTTGCAAAGTAGCGGTTATTTCGAGCATGTTCGTTCATCACCTTCCATAGCCGTTCTATCGAATTAAGGTTGGGGCTGTAAGGCGGCAGAGAATGCAGTTCGATATTCATCACGTAAACCCAGTCCTTAACATGCTGAGTACAATGGTAAGGCCATCATCCAGAATGAGACAGACCTTCCGAGAAAGTGGATAAGTTTCCCGTATCGCTATAAAAAAACGGCAGATATTCTAGGCATTAATCGTTGGGTATTCCCGTGTGATAGTCGCAGCGATATTATTGAGATTCAGAGCGCCGAAGATATTCAGTCTGGTGCGACTTCCTGTTGTTTCGACAACTTTCTTTTCACCTTTATGCAACCAGCCATAGCTGAGTTTTGTTGACTGTGTAGGTTGAACTACATCCATAAACAGGATGGGAACATTATTTCCGGCGGTTTGCTTCAGCTCCGTGTATTTTTCAACAAACTGTTGCTATTTTTCAGCATCAAATTTATGTGGCCCCCCTGTGGGTTTCTTATAGCTGAAGCCGTTCCTGTGCAGCCACTTATTCATACTCGGAATACTGTAGCACACGTTGTACCTTTCTTTTATGTGAGCCACTGTGCTGGTTTTGGTAATCAGAGTGTTATCGGTCAGATACTGTTTCAACTCTGCATTCTGCTCAGATGAAAGGTGCTCCTGTGAACCACCATTTTTCGGCGTCAGTTTACCGTCGCCAAGATAATCAACAATGTGGCGAAAAACTGTTGTTTCATGAATGAGCTGAGATTGGGCAATAATAGCCGTAGACCATCCCTGAGTAGGCAGAAGCAGACAACGTATTCTGTCGCAGCCCCCGCGGTCACGGCATTTACTATGTAGTGCTTCAAGAGCACGTATCTGTTCGATGGTTAGCTCAATATTCATATTGCCAGCATGATCTCATTCTCGACAAAATCAAGAATTTTCAATGATCACAGGCATAGTTTGTCAATATTAATAATAGAGTCATTTGTATTATTAATAACATAACGAATAACCGCAGAACCAATAAAGCCTGAACCACCAGTAGCTAATATTTTCATTTTGGATTAATTAAGCTGCACTTTGAGCATTAAAAAATGAGCATCAAAAATAGTTGAATAATGATTTTGGCACGCTACCGCCCCAAGCTTACAGCTGCCTGTCCACTGATAATTCTTAATTTACTCAAATATTTTTAGGTACTATACCAAAAATAAGCTTGTGTGAAATAGTTTTCAATTAAACTATCTATAAATAAGATATACTTACAGATAAGTCTTACTGCGCCTTTAGATCTCCAGGTAGTTGGTATCACTTACAATGAGTGATAATCTTAATATTAGCTTTTAGGCATGGTGAAGCAGCCAACCTAACATGGCTGCCACTGTTAGCCTTTGCTTTTAAATCAACGAGACCTTACGCTAACATAGCCACCATTGGAATTTTATCATCTTAAATATGCTTATGGAACCCGCATTGGTTAACACTACTGATTATTCATATTGATTAATAGGGTATTCAGTAAGGAATTCTACAGTTGGCCTTTAGGTATTTACTGGATTTGTCATGAGAAAGAACATCAGCATATCTTAGATAGCAGTACATTAATGATATTGTTCATGTTGCTCTCCTTATTGTGCATCTGTATGTTATCGGCTAAACAATACATATTCATCCATGATAGCTGTTAATCCCCAATTTTCGGCTTGCCTATCAATCACCCATTCTACGAGTTGTTCTTTGGATTTCAACTTAAGTGTATGGTTCCAATCGTCTAACTGTGCCCCTAACAGCAAATCATACCAACATAACCAGACCAATTTCGGGCGTATTTCCGGATCATTAAATTGCTGAAATAAACTGATTAACTTGTTAGCAAAGGCGTGCTGTTTAAGACGCACACATTCACTGAGCAGTATACCTTCCAGCATAGGGTGGTAGCGTAACAGCCGTTCATCGATATGAAAACTCAGATTTAAATCCTCTTCTTCGGTGAGTTTATCAGGGTAGGCTTTGCCATACACCAGTCGATAGAGACAAGCTGGACTAACCGCCACCAGGCAGGCTTCATGACTCGAAAAACGAATATAGACACTATCAAATGATGGTTATTTTAAATCAGTGAATGACACATCCCCTGGCAAATGGACAACTTCGTATACATCTAAAAGAACGCTCACCATCACCATAATATTAGAGCGTGTTTATCTTTGTAGTGCATATTTCAATCGACCCACATTGGGAGCCACATGATTGAAAATGCTAAAGCAACAACACTTTCATAATTTCGGGCTAATTTGTCATACCGAGTCGCCACCGCTCGATATTTCTTTATTTTTAGGAAGGCATTTTCAACTAAATGACGATATCGATATAAGCACCAATCAATATCTTTATTCCCTTGTTTACTATTCCCTTTTCTTGGGATGACATGCTGACCCCGACGGCTTTTTATCAACTGTCGTAAGGCTTCACAGTCATAGCCTTTATCTGCAATAACAACTTCGGCTTCCGGTGAAGAGGTAACCAATGTTTCTGCATAACTCACATCATGGGCTTGCCCACCTGACAACTCAAAATGAACCGGAAGACCACTGCTATCTACCGCTAAATGTATTTTAGTTGAGTTGCCGCCTCGACTTTTGCCTATAGCCTGCTTTGAAGCATCTTTAACGTTGGCTCCATCTTGATGCGTTTTCACGATACTGGCATCAATAAATAGCCACTGAGGATCATTGAAGCGAGATAGAAATTGGAAAATTTCCATCATCACGCCTTTCTTTGACCAAAGGTTAAAACGTCTAAATACCGTATTCCATTCACCAAATTGACGAGGTAAATCGCGCCATGGAATGCCTGTTCTTATTCGGAATAAAATACCTTCAAGGGTCATTCTATGTTCTGGTTTGTTATAAATACGTCCGGTTAGGTGCATGATTTTTGATAGTAACTTCCAGCTATCATCTGTTAACATAAGTCTCGGCATTTGGGGGGTGTTTTTTTGATTTTTGGCGAAACCATTATAACAGCCCCATTTGCTGTCTGCTTTTTATACCGAAAAGATCAACACGCTCTAGAATACAAACACACAACGAACTATTATATCAATAAAATGCAAACTTTATCTCTCACCAAGGAGTTCAATAATGACCCAATCATCTCGTTCAATGTCCCTGTAGAATAACCCCGATTCACCTTCAGGTATCACGGGTTTTAAGGACAGACTAAAAATCTTAATTGGTAAAAACTCCGTTCGTAGTTTTGCGAGTGAGTGCGGTATCAGTGATGCTACAATTAGAAAATACCTAAGCGGTCAGAGCCTTCCGGGTATTGACAAAATTGAAGCAATAGTAAAATACACAGGGTGTTCATTAGAGTGGTTAGTTACGGGAAAAGGTACTCTGCAATCTGCACCACTCAATAATGTCACACCGAAAGAAATTGAAGCCGGATGGAACTACATCTTTAAATCATTGACCTTAGAAGAAAAACATCGCGTGATTTCAACGTTTAATCGAGGTGGATTACAGGCGCTATTTGCTGAAGGCATCATGAAACACAATGAAGATGTAATAAATTGAAATTTAAATATAAAAGCGACTAGACTGCTAAAACAATTATGCCGAGGTATCACTTCCTATATGATTTATTGGTATTAGGCTAACGCTAAGTACGCGATTCATCAATGCGCGCTTGTAACCACTGTTCTACTTCACTTTTCAACCAGCGGGAGCTGCGACCCAGCTTAATTGGTTTCGGAAACTCACCGTCTTGAATGAGTTTATAAAACCACTTATCCGTTAATCCTGTCAGATGAGTGATAAATTTCATGTCGATAAATTGGTCATTCAGTAAGGGGTAATCAGTTGTATTGGTCATCGTTTGTTTCTCCTAAATGTGAAAAGGAGAAGGATCCGAAAGGGTTAATGAAATGCGGTGTGAATCCTTCAAACGATAACGCGGAGCTGTAAATTATTTTCTTCAGCGACTGTATCCAATAAGCCGCTCACCTTGATGGTATGGTTTCGTGTGATGCTTACAGAGATATTGTGCACGTTCTATTATCTGGGCATAGTGTTTTTTGTATTCTAATTCATTCGCATTTTGGTTAAGGTACATCACGCCATTCTTACAAAAATGAACACTTTGTTTTACCGCTGATAATTCTGCCTGTAACGCACTCGCCCAAGCTTGTTGTATCATTGCTGATAAACACCCATGGTCACGATTAAAATCGCCCCAGCAATGATAGATGTCCTTGTTTAGGAATATCATCAGGTGGTAGTGAATCTTATGGTTACGCTCTCCAATTTCTTTTACCCAAACATAATGTAAGTCTAATGTGAGCCTTCGGTGCCAAGTGGTACTTTTTCGTTTTATATCGGCGGCTATTTTCGCTTTAAGTGATTCAATGAAACGTGTAATGACTTTACGGTCATCTCTCATGGCTTTTATCGTTCTTGGAAAGCGTAAATCAAAACGAAATACAGATAATCGGGTATAGTTTCTTTGAGCCTTTATAAAGGTATTATGAATAATATCGAAGTATTTAAGATTATAGCTATCGATAGGGTAATGCATGATATTTTCCTGAGTTGAGTGAATGTCATAACAACTCAGTAGGATGTATTTTTTTATTTTAACTATAATCGTAATATAGCGAGTCTAGAGATAGATCTTTGTCATAAATGATTATTCTATCATTTATTTCAATGCTAAATAGAGTGATGTCATTAAATACTTTTAGTATGATTAGAAGTAGATTAATCGATATTGTTAATATAGTTTATCACACTTTTCATCTAAATTTATTTTCATTCTAATAAACAAATTGAAATTATAAGTTTTTTCATATTTTACTTTGGTATTGATAGATTATGAATAATATACTCTATCGTTATATGGATACATATTGCATCTTTACGTCTAATGGATAGTTTTAATTTATTAAATAAACACATTAAATAAATACATTAAATAAATATACTACTATACCAACAGGGATTAATTTCTAAAATATTAAGTTAGTATGTGTTGGCTTAGGTTAATGATGAAATTATAGCTCTGATTTTAATTTTTATCATTAGCATAATGTAAACTTAGTTACCTATAATTATATCATGACACCAAATATTTTATGCATCAAGAGTTGATAGACTTTTTAATGAATAAATTGACCTCTTATTTTTCGGTTAGACCTATCATTATCTTTATCTTGATTTTACTGCTTGTCATTCTTTTCGCTTTAATGACAGTGTTAATAGAAGACTATGATATTAGATTGTTATCATTATGACCTTCATTGAGTCGTAATACAGCGAATAATCAGTAGAGAGTTAGCATTATTTATCTATAGGACAATAGGATAAGAATGCTTTCTTCTTTCTGTTAAATATAAATAATGTTTTCTCACTTCTTTATAATCATATTAATAACCTAAATATTTTATCTTTCTTGAGGTGTATCATTTGCAGTGGAAAACTTAACTGATGTAATGATATACAAACTCCAAGGCTATAATCGCTTAATCACATTTAAAGACTAAAAAATCTAACTATTCCCTGAGTCTTTTATGAGATAGTGTTAGGGTTGAAATGTTAACGCGGGTCTGAGTGAGTTTGATGATAAAAAAGACAGTGATAATGATAAATAATGTCGCTCGAAATCTGTCTAGTCATACTGAAATGCCCATAAACTTTGAACAACTCCCAAAAAACACCCCACTTTACCACCATAATATAACCACTTAAAATATATAAAATTATTACTTTATATCCCTTATTTTTAGGGTTTGTAGGTATCGACTTTGAGGCTATTTTGTGCTATTTTTGTACTAACCCATCATTACTCACAGTAATGTTTTAGTTATACAAATGTTAGAGGGAATAACGCATGAATACGGTATTTAAAGAGTTAAGTTTTCTTGGATTAAGAGAACAAGATAAAATAACACCACCTCATATTGTTTCTGAACACATATTACGCGATCAGTATACCTTTGCTGATTTTTATAAAAGAGAGAATGATGAGCAATATGTTATTGATGACTTATATTTAGAAGCACGTATTCAAGAGGCTAATAATAAAGCTGACAGAAAAAATTCAATACCATGGCGTGAAGACCGTTCTAGATTTGATGAAGTTTATATTTATTTTAACTACCAAAATAATACAACAACCACTTTAACCCATAGAGATAGTGTCACGAAAAAGCCAAAAGGTGAGTTATTAAGTCGAATGAAATTGTGGTTAAAGGAGAAACAAGATGCGTATAAAAAACTGGTAAATAATTATAATCACTGCATTAATAATCATAAAAATATCAAATTATTACCTATTTCATTTTATATAGAAAAAGATTATTCAGATACTCAATTAATATCTGAACATATAAAAGAGCTTGTTAATGCATTTAGCGCGATGCTTAATACACTTAAAGGACGCGAAGTATATTCGTGTTTTGTCAGTTACTCTCGCGTTATTCTATTGGATGCCAACAATAGACCTTATCTGCATATCATTTTTTATTATCAGACGAAAGATAAGGATATATCCGATTTTTTTATTAGAGATATGACGAGAGAATGGTGTAAAGCGTGTAAACAGAATGTTCATGTTAATTATATGGCATTTAATTCTCTTTTTGCTGAAATGGCCAATGATGATGAGCAAGAAGAATGGGAACAAGGTCTCTGTCGAAATCAAGATAATTCAGTGTATCATTTTAGTGTTAGTGCCTGTCATGTGCTTTTTCCTTTTAGAACGGTGGAGCCTATTCAACTCGTCCCAATAAAAAGTCATCCAAAAAGTACTCAAATGCAGCTAGAACAAATTCCAAAAGCGTTATTATCCCGTCATTATGAAGAGCTTTCTTATTATCATGAAAAAGAGTTTTCTTTATTTGTTAAAGAAGTTAAACAAAAAAATAACTATCACTTATACTATTTAGAACAAGTTGCTAAGCAATATACAAAAATCCCAATGATTAATAATATAACAAGTGGTCTATTTAGTTATAAAAATAAAAAGAAAGAAAATAATGCAACACGTTGAACACTAGTTATCATAATGTAATTTTTTTCAAACCTATATTACTTCCTTGAAAGACAAAGGTATTGAGCCTTTTCATTTATCATAGGAAGTCATTATGAAAACAAATCCCTCCACCACCGCTTCACCTTTTGAGGCGGTGCTTTCGCCACTCCCCACGGCAATTAAACATCAATTACAACAGAACTGAGCGAGCTTATTCATTATTCGCCCACAATCGGTTTGATGGGAAAAACTGGTGTCGGAAAATCCAGTCTATGCAATGCGCTGTTTCAGTCTACCTTATGCCCTATTAGTGCTGTCAGTGGTTGTACCCGTTCAGAGCAACGATCAACCTGTGTTTTACGCTCAAACAGCGAACCATAAGAAGGAAGTTGAGATCTGCATTGTTTCACCTTCTGTATCTTATTCTTTTGGTAAAGTGGGGGTAGAAAAAAAAGAGATGGATATCTTTGTACCTGCAAACAGAACTTCATTTGCTAGTCAAAGTAATCGGTTTTATAGCATCAGTGAGTTTACTATACGTAATGGTGATACCATTATAAAAGCATCATCAGACTAACCCATTAATTAACTTACATTTATTTTTATATCTATATTATTTTAGTGAATCAATCATCAGAATGCGTCACTAAAAATGATACTCAATATACCTATCATTTCGAGAAAGCTCTGCACCGCAAGGTGTAGGGCTTTTTTGTTTATTACTGTCTATCAATATCGACTGAATTGGAGTTCTACTATGTTTGCCTTACAAGAGCAAGAATCAACGGTTATCAAAACCAACCTCGTCAATTCCCGTGGTCGTAGTACCTTCTGGCGTTTTTACTTTGGTACTGTGCCAGACTGGCAACGTATCGAAGGCGATATCTTTAACATGATGGCGAAGCTTTGTAATCGCTATCAAGGTGCTTTCTGGGAGTTCAGTATGCTGTCTAATGGCGGCGCATTTATCTGGCCTGATATGCTCGAAACCTCCCTGCAAATGTTTAACCCGCATAACGGAAATGAAGCTGAGTTAAGCCCTGAAGCAGCCGGTATCGCAGTTTGTCTAATGGTGTATAGCATCTGGTCATTTAAAACCGAAAGTCCTGTGCTGGTGGAATATTTTTACCTGTTGCGTGATTACGCTATACAGCATCCGGAGCAAGCTCAAATCTTTCGCCTTATAGACTGATTTATCAGTCACGGTTTTATCTTTCCCCCACCAGCAATCTTCATTTAATCCATTTATCGAATTATTTATCAGTTTAATTATTGAGGAGAACCCCTATGTCTCGTTTAGCTTCCCGTTTTGGCAATGCTTGCTCTATTCGTCGTGACCGCCCGCTAACTACCGAAGAGCTGTATCGTACTGTACCCAGTGTTTTTGGTGAAAACAAACACGAATCCCGCAGTGAACGATATGCCTATATCCCTACGATTACGTTATTAGAAAGTTTACAGAAAGAAGGTTTTCAGCCGTTCTTTGCTTGTCAAACGCGTGTTCGTGATATTAGCCGTCGTGAGCATACCAAGCATATGTTACGTCTACGTCGTGAAGGTCAAATCACCAGTCAGCAAGTGCCTGAAATCATCTTACTCAATAGTCATGATGGCTCATCGAGTTATCAGATGTTACCGGGGATGTTCCGATTCGTTTGTCAGAATGGCTTAATTTGCGGACAAACCTTTGGTGAGGTGCGTGTACCGCACAAGGGCGATGTGGTGGAAAAAGTGATTGAAGGGGCTTATGAAGTGTTAGGGCTATTTGAACGCATGGATGAACAACGTGATGCCATGCAGTCCCTATTATTACCGCCACCAGCCCAACACATCTTTGCTCAATCTGCTCTCACATATCGTTATGGTGAAGCGCATCAACCTGTGACCGAAGCGCAAGTATTACAGCCACGCCGTGTAGAAGATAAGAAGGACGATCTTTGGACGGTGTACCAACGTTTGCAAGAAAATTTAATTAAAGGGGGATTATCAGGCAGAAATGCGAAAGGTAAACGCGCTCGCACGCGTTCAGTGAATGGGATTGATGGTGATGTGAAGCTTAACCGAGCCTTGTGGGTGATGGCTGAAAATATGCTTCAACTAGCCTCGTAATGATGGAGATATTAACGATGGAGAGTATCAATACTTATACGAATACCTTAACACTGCTTCCTAATGAACAACGTACTATCAAACGTGCGTTGACCATACTGGATAAGTATCTGCGTGAACCGGGTATTGCTTTTACATCAACGCAAAATGTGAGGGATTGGTTACGGCTAAAAATGTCAGCATTAGAGCGTGAAGCGTTTATTGTGCTCTACTTGAATCAACAAAATCAGTTGATAAGCAGTGAAACCCTGTTTGCTGGCTCGATTAGCAGCACACAGGTTTATCCTCGTGAAGTCGTCAAACGAGCACTTCATTTTAATGCTGCTGCCGTTATCTTTGCACACAACCATCCGTCAGGCGATATCACGCCAAGCCAAGCGGATAAATCTATCACGCAACAATTAATAAAAGCATTGCAGCTAATTGAAGTACGAGTACTTGACCATCTGATCATCGGTGGTCAGCAAATCTTCTCTTTCGCTGAACATGGCTTAGTATGAGGTGAACCATGAATATCATCCGTAAATCCGCAGCAATGAAGATCCATCAGCAACATTTAGGCTCTCGCCTTGCTCGTTATTGTGCAGGAAAGTATAAATGGGTTGGTAATAGCGAGCATTATATTGGTAAGGAGGTGCCAGATTGTCGTGGCGTGTTAGCTGTTTATGTTGAACGTCGCCAAGACAGAGATGGCCCTTATGCGTGTGTCATGTGTGTGACATTGAATTGAATAAGTACTGATCACTTTGAGTTTATCCTATATTGGATGGATAAATTAAGCCTACTTCCACTTTGATTAGTATTCAATGGCACATATCAAACCGTTGGATCTTAACTGAATTAGGCATTGAGGAATTAAACAAAAATGACACAATAAGACATCATTAAACATGTCAAATTGGCAATACCATGATTCATACTAGAAACAATTAACATGAACATGATCCCCATTAAATGTATACTTAAAAAGGATTCGAATACGTTATAATTACACCTGTCATCTGTGCAAAAAAACAATCTATTTGCTGCGCTCTATCGCCCCAACCGTGCTCAACAAAACCCACCAAACGGACCGAGGGTACAAAAGAGGGTATAAATAAAATCAAATTCAATTAATGGATTTAAATACAACCAGTTATAATGAAAAATCGATTCCGAGTCCGGCACCACTTTCACTTCTACAGTGGTCTCCTCAAGTCAAGTAAACTCCTTTATATTCATTGATTTACCTTGTATTATCACTCATCGAGCTCCACCGAACTCAACACGACTCTACCTAAATCAAGTGTCTGTTGGGGGCTTTTTTGGGGGCTCATCGTGTTCAATGTAATTTAGGGGCCCCCATTATGGCACTCAGCGCTCGGCAGATACAGACTGCCAAACCTAAAGACAAAGAATATAAGCTCTCTGATGAGCGTGGACTTTACCTTCTCGTTAAACCCAATGGTGCTCGTTACTGGCGAATGAAATATCGCTTCGCTGGTAAAGAGAAAAAATTATCGATTGGTGTATACCCTGATGTTTCTCTTGCTGATGCGCGAGTTAAACGCGATGAAGCTAGAAAACTATTAGCTGAAGGTAACGATCCGGCTGAACAAAAGAAGTTAGAAAAGCTCGCGAAGAAGATCACCGTAGAAAATACGTTTAAAGCGATTGCCATTGAATGGCACACTCATAAATCATCCGAATGGTCCGAAAGCTATGCGGAAAGTGTTCTTGATGCTTTAGATAAAGATATCTTTCCTTATTTAGCTAAACGTCCTATCGCTGAGATCCTACCTTTAGAAATGTTGGAGATCTTACGGATGATTGAAAAGCGTGGCGCTTTAGAAAAAATGCGTAAGGTTAGACAGTTCTGTAATCAAATTTTTCGTTATGCCATTGCAACAGGACGAGCAACCGTAAATCCAGCTGCTGAGCTCACTGGAACACTTAAGGCACCAAAAACAAAACACTTCCCTCACCTTACCGCTCAAGAGCTTCCTGAGTTCTTGCAGAAGCTTTCGGAATATACAGGCAGTCCTATTACCCGTTTAGCCACTAAACTGCTGTTACTAACAGGAGTGAGAACGATTGAGCTAAGGGCTGCTCACTGGAGTGAGTTTGATTTTGATACTGCACTCTGGTTAATTCCCGAAGAAAGAATGAAGATGCGTAGACCACACTCTGTTCCGCTTTCCAAACAAGTGCTTGAGATCTTAAAAGAGCTACATGCCTTTACGGGCCAATATCAACTGGTTTTTCCGGGGCGTTGCAATATCAATCAACCCATGAGTGAAGCCAGTATCAACATGGTATTAAAACGAATTGGGTATGACGGTAAGGCGACAGGGCATGGCTTTCGTCACACGATGAGTACAATCCTGCATGAACAAGGATTTAATTCAGCGTGGATTGAAATGCAGCTAGCACATAAGGATAAAAACTCTATTCGAGGAACCTATAATCATGCGCAATATTTAGAAGGTAGGCGAGAAATGATGCAGTGGTATGCCGACTATATCGATTCATTGAGAAATGGTGGCAATATTCTTCATGGGAATTTGCATCGTCAAAACGCATGATAACTAACCACGATTTATCGTAATACATCTCATTCAATAAAAAAACTTTATCACTGAAAGCCTCTGTCCTCACGGACAGGGGCTTTTTTGCTTTTAAATCAACCTAAAAGGAAATTATCATGGAAAATTACATTCGTTGCCCGGCCTGCGATTCAACTCGCATTCGTGAACGTCATATCGGGAAAAAGACCGGAGCTGTTGCTGGTGGCGTATCAGGCGCACTAGCTGGAGCGTCTATCGGCTCTGCTGTTCCTGTTGTAGGGACGATTGCTGGTGCTGCGGTAGGCGCTCTATTTGGACGTTTAGTCGCTGGAGCTACTGCTGGGGCTGTGAGTGGTTCAGCTTTAGATGGCGTGGTATTTGATCGTTATGAATGTATCGAGTGTGAATACACGTTTGATTGATAGCCATAAGTTAACGGAAACCCCTGATGGGGTTTCATCTCTTAGGAGTCTGTGAGTCTGAACTGACCCTAGTTTATTGGACAGGGGCTTTTTTCGTTTTAACCCACGCAAATTGAGATCATGATAGAAAGCATAACATCTTATCGGGATTGTAAGGCAACTCATTATCCTGCTCTAAAACGTCATTAATCATTTTTAAAGCGAGTTGCCTGTTTTTCAGCTGATTGGCTTTTTATATCAATATCATCTTCTAAAGGGAAATAGCTCCCTTTATCAAAATATCACCATTAATTAAATCACAATACATCAATAATAGGACACGAATATGCGTATAACAGCGACGGCTTCCCCATGCCTAAAATCGGGGATGATTTCTGTTTTTATTACGAATTTAGGTAAATATAACGAAGGTGAACTGGTTGGTGAGTGGCTTGAGCTTCCGGCAACCTCAAAAGAGATCGAACACTGTTTAATGCGGATTGGCATTGATGGTATTCACTATGAAGAGTATTTCTTGACCGACTATGAATCCTCCATTGATGGCCTTTCTTCTTACATTTCAGAATACAGCCTTTTAGATGAGTTGAACGAGTTAGCCTCGCGATTAGCCATGTTATCGCCAGATGAAATTGACCTTTATCAGGCAGCAATTGAAATCGGTTCTTCAACGAGTTCAATCCATAATTTAATTCATTTAGCGGATAATTTAGATTCTTTCCAGCAATTAGCGGGGGTCAATAATGAATATGACTTAGGTTATTACTGGATAGAAGAAAGTGGTTGTTATGATTTAGCCCAACTGGGTCAGTTATCCCATTACTTTGACTATGAACGCTATGGACGTGATATTTGTCTTGAACAAGGCGGTATTTTTCACAGTGGAGGATATGTTTATCATACGGGTGGGTAGATAGGATAACAGAATGAGAGTCAAACCGCTTTCATCTCTTAAGGCGGGAAATAAAGAATGTCGTGGTACCCCAATGATATCCATAAGCTAGAGTACCAATCAAACTAAACTCTATTTTAAGCCATCTTTACGGATATCCGTAAAGATGGCTATTGTGGTATTCTTTTTTTTATTTAATTCAAACTCTTAAATAGATACTTACCTTCCTATGATGACAAGTGAAAACCAAGATGAACTTAAGTGCTTATTCATGGCGATTCCAATGCGTCATCGGGTACATCAACAACATCACTTAAGCGATCATCGGCTTGGGCGAAAATAAATTGTTTTAAAAACTGTTCAATACGCATATTTAGCTTAAACGGAGGGAGTGCCGCGCCATCTTGTTTATCAAAATAGGCTTTAGCTTTTGTTTTATCTACCGAATCTTTTAAGGCATCGAAGCGACCAAAGTTGTTCAGGTTTTTCTCGCTTACATTATCAGACATTAATGCAATAAGTAACCCTTTATCCAAACCAAGAGCATCAACCACCGTGTTGAGTAATGCATTTTCAGCATTACCTTTGTAAGTATTGATGTAATCTCTAAACGTATATCCTTCAATTAACTGAGCATCTCCGCGCTGCAAGTCATGCAAGAACAGCTTAGCGTATTTTTGTTCGTGCTGGGTGAGTGAGGCAAACGACTTATGGAGCTCATTTAATGTCGTTTCAATACTGGCTGAGTCTTGATGGTTGTTCAGTTCTTTTAAATATTTATCGAAGCGGCTGTTCATGTAGTCAGCATCGATTTTACCGGTATCGATTTCCGTTAAATAGCCACTAATATCAAAAGAGACATCGCCTCCACTCGCACTCGTGCCTTCCCCTTTGATAGCCAATTCTTTATAACGTAGCGCTAAGGTTAAATAGGTTTGCTCGTCAATGGTTAGCGTGATTTCATGGGTATTGTCATTTTCTGTAATGGAATAGACAGATTGATCCCAACGCATACCTTGTATTTTGGCTGCTTCTAAATGTTGGTTAAAGGTGTTAAACAGTTTTGCAAATTTTCCACAGGCTTCGATATCGTCAGGGAGTTTTTCGAAATTGGCAATCCCTGCATTGATAAATAGTTCACTCATTTCTGTCGTCAATTCGTTCATGGCTTCAATATTGCTGGCTAATTTATCAACGAATAAACCAATAGGTTTGTCGCCAGAATAGAGCTTTACTGCATCGTTAATGTGTTGCTCCATGGTGTGTGGGTAGCGGTAATAACGAATAATGCCATGGGGCTTGTCAGGGCCAAATAAGCGATTGGTGCGTGAGAAGGCTTGAATAATATTTTGGTATTTAATGACCTTATCTAAATACAAGGTGTTCAGCCATTTAGAGTCAAAGCCTGTGAGCATTTGATCGACTACAATCAGTAAATCTAATTGTTTTGAAGGGTCAGTGTGAATATGTTCGTAGGGCTTTTTATGAGCAAGACGTGCCGCTAAATCTTTTTTAAAGGCAGCATGGCGAGCAAAATCAAAATCGTGACCATAGCGTGCATTATAGTCAGCCATAATTTCTGCTAAACCATCACTTTTAAATGTAGGCCCTCGGTCACTCGTCCCATCATTATCAATATGAGGGTCGAATAAAGCGGATATTTTAAGCTCAGGTTTGGCGGCTTTTAAACGGCGATAATAGTCAATAGCTTCGGCAATACTGTTAGTAGCAAAAAGCGCATGGAATTTATGACATTGGCTGAGTACATCCCATTTATCTAAGATGTCACTCACGACTTTTTCTTGGTGAGTGTCAGTCAAATATTGACTTTTAGGCACATAGCTTTCAATACCTTTATGGTATTTGCCTGTTGCATCTTTATAACCCGCCATCGGTATGTCATTCATAAATCGGTTAAATTTCTTCTTTTTAACTGGGTCATTCATGGCTTCCATGACTGAACTGGCCTTGGTTTGCTCTAGGGCGACAGCTTGCCTGAGATCGCTGTCTCTAAAGGTAGGGACTTTGTAAGGATCAAAACCAAGCACATTACCATCGCGTATACCATCAGCAATACTATAACGGTGTAATTCGTTACCAAATACAGTGCTAGTCGTATTGCCGCTTTTTTCATTTTCTTCTTGAATGGGGGTACCGGTAAAACCAAAAAATAAGACGCGTGGAAACGTATGCTTAATTTTAATTAGCATATCACCAAAAGTAGAGCGGTGTGCTTCATCGATAATAAATACCAAACGTTTAGCGCGTATTTTTTCAATATCCGCTGAGTTTGTGGCGATGCCTTGATCGTCTACTTCTTCAAAAATATTACTCATTTTTTGAATGGAACTGACGATTAACGTATTGCTAGAGTCGGTACTTTTTAATTTCGTAATCAGGATATGGGTATTTTCAGTGGCTTTGTCCACTCCCCTTTAATTGAGACACGTTAAATTAGAGTTTTCTAACTGTTGACGATAGGCCTCCGGTGGGAGGTGATTTAAACTTTCATGGGTTCGATTTTGGTTATAATCTTGCAGCTAAAACCACGCTAATTCTCGCACTTGGCTTAATGATTCAAATAAATACGCATTTAAAAACTCTCGACGGAACGAACCATTAAAACGTTCGATAACCCCATTTTGCTGCGGTTTTCCCGGTTAAATATGGCACAGTAAAATTTGGTTATCTTCACAATAATTCAATAAGTTAACTGAAATGAGTTCAGGGCCATTATCGACTCGGATCTGTTTCGGTAACCCTCTTTCGGCTTTTAAACGTTCAAGCACCCTGATGACGCGTTCAGCCGGTAATGACGTATCAACTTCAATCGCCAAGCATTCACGTGTTCCTTCATCAATAATGTTGAGAGTTCTGAAGCGCTTACCGCAATATAAACTGTCGTGCATAAAATCCAATGCCCATTGAATATTCGGGACTTTTTCGATCACTAATGGTCTTTTTTCACGCTTCGGAAGCACTTTTTTAACCCGTCGTTTCAGGTTCAATCCTAATCGACAATAAACGCGATAAACTCGTTTATGATTAAAAGGATAGCCTTGAAATCTCAGTCGGAAATAGCATTTCCAGAATCCCGATTGTGGTGATTTCGCTAACACAGATTGTATGGCATCGATCACTACTTGGTCTTTTTTACGCCAATCTATTTGCTGATGGTAAAACGTGGCTCGTGACAACGACGTTAGCTTACAAGCCTTAATGACTGATAAGCCTGCCTCTTTTAATGATTGAGCACAGGATCTCTTTTCAGCCACTACCAACCCTTTTTTGCGAAAAGCTCCTTCATCGCGTGGTTTTCAAGGCTAACTTCCGCAAAGAGCTTTTTCAGTTTCGTATTTTCATCTTCAAGCTCTTTTAATCGTTTAACATCATTCGCTTCCATGCCACCATACTTTGATTTCCAATTATAATAAGTGGCGTTGCTGATCCCATTTTGGCGGCAAATATCTTCCACTTTCATACCAGAATCAGCGAGTTTTAAGATATTAACGATTTGAGTTTCAGTAAAACGGGCTTTTTTCATCATGACCTCTGCAATGGTTAGGGCAGAAAATCTAACTATAGCTATCTCATTTTAGGGGGAGTGGACACTCTTTTGTCGCTAACAAGAAACAACAACGCTGGCTCTGGTATGCTTGGGAACCTCGACTAAAACGGATTATTGCTCATACGTTTGGTCGTCGAAACAAGAAAACGCTTCACCAGTTACTGGCTAGGTTTTTGGTTCACGGATAAGTTCAATGCTTATGAGATATTGCCTAAGCAAAAACATGTGGCAAATAAGTTTTATACTCAACGAATAGAAAGAGAGAATTTGAACCTGAGAAACCGCTTGAAGCGACTTAACCGTAGTATCATACAGGTCGATTGGCAGAGCGGGTAGGGTTATTACTGAGTAATTCCAAACAATTTGAACCTCCTCATCACGTATATAATAGTTAAAATTATTTTTTGAATATAACCTTCATATAGTGTAGCCTGTTAATAACTATATAATTACATGGATAATGTGTTTACGTATAGGTCATCAAGTTCACCTACAAAATATATTCTGAGAATCTTTTCTTTAATACGTGGAATTAGTCAATTTTGTAGACTGTATAAACTTATTTAGAAAAATATAGATCAACATATTGGACACCGATCATTACATGTAAACGTCAAAAATTATAGCTTAGGTATAAATTAATGTCAGAATTAAAAGCAAAAAAAAATTGGGTTACAGC
The DNA here is from genome assembly GCF_033676985.1 of Providencia sp. PROV236. Classification (NCBI taxonomy): domain Bacteria; kingdom Pseudomonadati; phylum Pseudomonadota; class Gammaproteobacteria; order Enterobacterales; family Morganellaceae; genus Providencia; species Providencia sp. PROV236. Next base: position 3,851,890 of record NZ_CP096297.1, read on the forward strand.
AAATGATGTCGCATTGTTAGCAAAAGTTTCTCGCTCTGCAGTTTCTCGGACTTTTACACCTGGCGCTTCGGTTTCCGATAAAACACGTAAAGCAGTTGAAGCTGCCGCAAAAGAATTAGGTTATCAGGTCAATATTATTGCTCGGAGTATGAATACGGGAAGTAGTAACTTTATTGGTTTAGTTACTTCAGGGTTTGATAATCCTTTTCGTAATAAATTATTATCGCCTATCGTAAAAAGAATAGCACTTAAAGGCTACATACCATTACTTATAAACGCAGGTGAACCCAAACAACTGGAACCTAAACTACGTGAGCTTTTCAGTTATCATGTTGCAGGCGTGATTTTAACTTCAGGTGCGCCACCGATCTCCCTAGTAGAAGAATATGTTGAACGAAAAATACCCGTTGCCCTAATTAATAAACAGGTTAATTTAGATGGAACAGACCAAATATTTAGTGATAACCAAGCGGGAATGCAATTAGTCACAGACCAATTACTAAAACATAATGTTAGTCACATTGGTTTTATTGGTGATTGTGTTTCATTCAGCGCACAACAACGTTATCAATTTTTACAAACACAGCTAAAGAACGTTAATTTAGAAGTATCATCGGTTTTTACATCGAGTGAAGGCTACCAAGCAGGATGGCAAGCAGCATCTAACCTTTTAAAGAAAAAACCAAATATTGATAGTTTATTTTGCGCAACAGATATTCTAGCTATTGGAGCTATGGATTATTTACGTCATATAATGCCAGACAGAATGCTCCCAATAATTGGTTTTGATGATATTCCTCAAGCATCAACATTTCCTTATCAATTAACGACAGTACGGCAAGACACTGAAATACTAGCTGAAAACACCGTTAAATTATTAATGAATAGGATCAGGAATTTTCAACTACCTTCTATACGAACCCGTGTACCAGTTGAACTTATCGTTCGAAAATCTGCATAATTTGAAATTTTTGTTTTATTTGGCATTGATCACAGAATTCGTAATATTAATATTATACTGTTCCTATAAATCAAGTACTGCACTATTTTTTTAAAATTAAATGCACACGTGTGCAATGAGGGCGAAATGAATTCTATATCAGAAAATGAAATGTTAGCACGTTACCAGCTTGCTTGTGAAATTGCTAAACAAGGTGCCGAAATCGCATTTGATTACTATCAGCGACGAGATAATTTGTTTATAGAACATAAAGGCAATGATTTACAAGACGTTGTCAGTATTGCTGATAGAGCTGTCGAAGAAGTTATCCGTAAACTTATCAATGATCGTTTTCCTCAAGATGGTTTCTTTGGAGAAGAAAGTGGAGCAACGACTACTTCTGCTGATTGTGTTTGGGTTGTAGACCCTATTGATGGTACATCATGTTTTTTAAATGGATTACACACCTGGTGCGTATCTATAGGGGTTATTATTCATGGTGAACCCGTTATTGGTGCCATTTATGATCCAAACCATAAAGAGCTATTTCATTCTTGTAAAGGATTTGGTGCTTTTCTTAATCAGCAATCAATTAAAGTCCACTCAGGAAAAACATTAAAAGATGGCGTTATGGGGGTGGGAACCTCTCATCGCGTTACTCCTGAGGAGTTTGTTCCTTTTATCAGTCAACTTTTGCATGCTGGTGGTATGTTCATCCGTAGTGGATCTGGAGCATTGATGACTGCACAAGTGGCCGCTGGACGCTTAATCGCCTATTACGAACCACACATGAATGCATGGGACAGTATTCCTGGTATTGCATTAGTCAATGAGGCGGGGGGATTAACAAATAATTTTTTAATCCATGATGGATTACACAAAGGAAATGTAGTTTTGATGTCAAATCCCGAAGTGTATCCTCAATTAGTTAAAATGGTTACTCAAAAAATTTATTAACCATTCAATAATCAACCACCTATCCAATAGGTTGACCAGTTATATTCGAACGCTATAACTGGTTATAGCATGATTTTATCTAAAATCAGTCTACATCGAAAAATACATATTAAATACGTGACACAATAATAAAGTTTTAAATAAAAAGTATTATAAAAATATTAATTAATATAAAAAACCAGTCGATTACGTACTCTACAAAACTGAACATTATGGAAATGAAATATATTAATGGAAAATAAAACTAGTGCTTAATCGACATCTATTTATTCATCCATCATGTGGAGTTAAATAATGTCTAATCTATTTCAGTTTTTTAAAGCAGCACAAGCGGCTCCTATTCAGGGGCAACTTTACGATAAGCGTTTTAAATTTTTACGCTGGCAAACATTTTTAGCGATGACAATATGTTATGTTATGTTCTATGTTTGCCGACTGTCGTTTACTGTAGCAAAAAGTGCACTTGTTGAAGCAGGGATTACCCCGACAGAACTGGGTTTAATTGGTTCATCGTTATTCTTCTGTTATGCCATTGGTAAGTTGGTTAACGGCTTTCTAGCTGACCACTCTAACGTCGTAAAATTTATGAGTTTAGGCTTACTATTAAGTGCTGGAATGAATTATTTAATGGGAAGCACAACGAATGCTTTATTACTTGCATTATTTTGGGGCATCAATGGTTGGGCCCAATCAATGGGAGTCGGTCCAAGTGTTGTATCGCTAGCACGTTGGTACAGTGATAAAGAGAGAGGAACCTTTTATTCTATATGGTCCACTGCTCATAATATTGGTGAAGCTATTACTTACCTTGTTATTGCTGCTGTTATAGCGACTTATGGATGGCAATTTGGTTATTTTACCAGCGGTACTCTTGGGGTATTTGGTATTGTAATGATTTTACTATTTATGCGTGATTCGCCTCAGAGCATTGGATACCCAGCAATAACAACGATTGGAACTAACTCAGATGCAGATATAGAAAAGTCCAATGAAAAATCAAAACAATCCGTCTTGAAAAACCAACTATGGTCATTGCGTAATCCCGCTTTATGGACGTTAGGGCTAGCATCCGCTTTTATGTATATCGACCGTTATGCGGTTAACTCATGGGGGATCTTCTATTTAGAACACGCTAAAAGCTACACCACTATTCAAGCTTCAGGCATTGTTGGCGTTAACGCAATAGCAGGGATAGTCGGTACGATTATTGCGGGTGTGTTATCTGATCGTTTTTTCTCCAAAAATCGCAGTGTTATGGCAGGTATTATAGGCTTACTTAACACACTCGGTTTTGCCATGATGATCTATTTTCCGCGCAACTATTACACTGACATCACCGCAATGATTATTTTTGGCGCAACTATTGGTGCTTTGACATGTTTTCTTGGCGGTTTAATTGCGGTTGATATTTCATCGAAAAAAGCAGCTGGAGCTGTACTTGGAACTATTGGCATTATGAGCTATGCAGGAGCAGGTTTAGGGGAATTTATTACGGGCGTTATTATTGAAAAAACATCAAGTATTGTGAATGGCGAAACAATTTATGATTTTGATTCACTCTCTACTTTTTGGATAAGTGCAGGGATTATTTCTTCTCTACTCAGTTTTATCACAGCGAGCATTGTTTCGCGCAGAAATATAAAAAATAAAATTTAATTATATATTTTATTTATATGAATTAAGGAAGCAATAGCCATTGAAATAAAAATAGGGGCTGTCCTAGATAACTAAGATCATCTAGGATAGTTCCATGAGAAAAAGTAGACTCAGTCAGTATAAACAAGCACGGTTACTTGAGCTGTTTATTGCTGGCTCCACAGCCCGTATTGCCGCAGAGTTAGTTGGTGTCCACAGAAACACTGCCGCTTACTATTTCCATCGCCTCAGAGTGCTGATAGCTGAGCACGTTGATAAGCACACTTGGTTTGATGGATTGTTAGGTAATCGTTACCTCCACAAAGAGCGACTCGCTGTATACCGTTGGCATGCTAGCTTTATCTGTTCGGGCAATACGATGCCCATTGTACTTGTTGACTGGTCTGATATTCGTGAGCAAAAACGACTTATGGTATTGCGAGCTTCAGTCGCACTACACGGTCGTTCTGTTACTCTTTATGAGAAAGCGTTCCCGCTTTCAGAGCAATGTTCAAAGAAAGCTCATGACCAATTTCTAGCCGACCTTGCGAGCATTCTACCGAGTAACACCACACCGCTCATTGTCAGTGATGCTGGCTTTAAAGTGCCATGGTATAAATCCGTTGAGAAGCTGGGTTGGTACTGGTTAAGTCGAGTAAGAGGAAAAGTACAATATGCAGACCTAGGAGCGGAAAACTGGAAACCTATCAGCAACTTACATGATATGTCATCTAGTCACTCAAAGACTTTAGGCTATAAGAGGCTGACTAAAAGCAATCCAATCTCATGCCAAATTCTATTGTATAAATCTCGCTCTAAAGGCCGAAAAAATCAGCGCTCGACACGGACTCATTGTCACCACCCGTCACCTAAAATCTACTCAGCGTCGGCAAAGGAGCCATGGATTCTAGCAACTAACTTACCTGTTGAAATTCGAACACCCAAACAACTTGTTAATATCTATTCGAAGCGAATGCAGATTGAAGAAACCTTCCGAGACTTGAAAAGTCCTGCCTACGGACTAGGCCTACGCCATAGCCGAACGAGCAGCTCAGAGCGTTTTGATATCATGCTGCTAATCGCCCTGATGCTTCAACTAACATGTTGGCTTGCGGGCGTTCATGCTCAGAAACAAGGTTGGGACAAGCACTTCCAGGCTAACACAGTCAGAAATCGAAACGTACTCTCAACAGTTCGCTTAGGCATGGAAGTTTTGCGGCATTCTGGCTACACAATAACAAGGGAAGACTTACTCATGGCTGCAACCCTGCTTGCTCAAAATCTATTCAAACATGGTTACGCTTTGGGGAAATTATGAGGGGATCTCTCAGTGCTATTCGTCCTTATTTAATAACCACCGTTATTGTCAGAAGTCATATAAAGCAGCCCAATTAATTTATTTAAATAATAAAATTAATTGGGCTGGATAATTTAAATAACTTTTTTCGTTTTCATTTCGGCTATTTGTTGTTCGCTATAGCCTAACTCTTTTAAAATTTCGCTATTATGTTCACCTAAAAGTGGTGCACTTTTTATTTCTGGCGTAAAAGCTGAAAATTTCATTGGGCAACCCACCGTCAAATAATGGCCTCTCAATGGTTGCTCTACTTCAACAATAGAGCCACTGTCTCGCAAAGATGGGTCATACATAATCTCTTTCATACTCAAAACCGCCGAGCAAGGTACGCCGAACTGGTCAAAGTAATCTGTTAGCTCATGTTTATCTTTGTCTTTAGCAATCTCTTCAATAGCATCCCAAACATCTTGGATATGGCTGACCCGTGCTTCTGTGGTTGCAAAGGCAGGATCGGTTTTCCACTCAGGTTTACCTAATGCATCACAGGTATTGGCCCAGTTGTGATCTTGATTGATAAAATAGATATAGGCATTCGGGTCATGATCACTCCCTTTACATCGCAACATCGTTCCCGGTTGCCCTCCACCGCTGGCATTACCGCCACGCGGTACTGCATCACCAAATGAACCATTTGGATATTGAGGATACTCTTCTAAAAAACCAAGTTTTTCGAGGCATTGCTGGTCACGCAATTTAACGCGGCATAGGTTAAGCACGGCATCTTGCATCGACATCGTCACGCGTTGCCCTTTCCCCGTTTTCTCACGTTGCAGTAATGCCGCTAATAAACCAATTAATAGGTGCATTCCCGTATTACTGTCGCCTAGTGCCGCTGAACTCACAACCGGTGGGCCATCAGGAAAACCCGTTGTTGATGCGGATCCCCCCGCGGCCTGCGCAACGTTTTCGTAGGCTTTCACATTCGCATAAGGGGAGTTTTCATTGAACCCTTTGATGGAGCCAAAAGTCAGGCGTGGGTTTAGCTGTTGAATGACTTCCCAGGTAAACCCCATATGGTCAATCGCTCCCGGATGGAAATTTTCAACCAAAATATCCGCTTGGCGGATCAGCTTTTCCATCACCTCTTTGCCTTCAGGGGTTTTCGTGTTCAGCTCTAGCGAACGCTTATTACTATTGAGCATGGTAAAATAAAGCGCATCGACATCAGGAATATCTCTAAGCTGGTTACGAGTGACATCCCCAATACCCGGTCGCTCAATTTTTATTACATCTGCCCCGAACCAAGCCAACATCTGAGTACATGATGGGCCAGACTGTACCCCTGTAAAATCAAGAACACGAATGCCTTCAAGTGGAAGTGGAAAAGCCATAATCACTCCTTATTGTATGATGGATACGAGGCATCTATTTGATGCCTCACATTCATCTATTTATTATGCAACCAAACGCGCAACGTAGATCCACAACGGTGCTGCGATGATAAAACCAATAACACTAACAGCGAGGGAGGCAGTTCCAGTTCGGGTATAAACATTAAAGCGGCTAGCGATAATTGTACCGGAGAAGGCTGGAGGGAGTGCACCAGCTAATACCATCATTTGAAGTTGGGTTGACTCCATATGGAACACTAACCCAGCGATGAGCATAAGGCCAGGCATGAAAATAAGTTTTAACATCGTGTTATAAATAATTTCACCATCAAACTCGAATTTGTTTGCGGCGAGTGTGAGTCCTGCGGCAAAGACGGCAACCCCTGAATTGGCTTTTGCAATGAGCTCAAATGTCGGATCCCACACATCTGGTATCTTTATACCAATTAAAACTAATACTGTGGCTAAAATAGGTGACCAAACAACCGGCTCTTTAAATGCGGAAATGAGTGCATTCATCCCCCCGCCACTTTTTTCCCCATTCGCGCTTGATGGATTAAGTAAAAAGAGCCCAATCGGAATAGTAATCGCATTGACAATGATAGAGATAATGGCAACCACTAGGCCAGTTGATACCGTATCCCCATATATGGGATCTAAAACGGCAAATCCAAGAAAACCGATAGTGGGTGACCCAGCTATTAACGCACAAACAGCAGCCTCGGCACGACTGTGTTTAAAAAATTGTTTACAGCTAAAAAAGGTAAAAAAGAAGCAAATTAATAAAACGACTAATGAAATAATCGTAAGCTTCATGTCAGCAAAAATCATTTCTCTATTCGCTCTAACGAGTGAGACAAATAGCGCAGCAGGTAAAGCATAATTTAAAACCAGTTTATTAAATGCTCTTGCTTGATCTTCAGTAAATACATTTCGTCGACCACTGACAAATCCGAGAGCCAAAATAATAATGATTGGCAATAAATCACTCATGAATATTTTATACATGAAATCGATCATAGCGGGTCACCTAATATTGTGAAATTGAGTTAATGCGTTAATTAAAATAATATAACGCATTAATTTCTCAGGTATTTATATTTCGTTACTCATTAGTTTTTAGCAACAAATTTAGGATTCAAGTTTCCAATATGGCCACTTTCCGTTCCAACTGCAGGGTCAATAACGACATTTATCAAGGTTGGATGACCCGATGTTAAACCTGCCTTCAAGGCTTCCTGTATCTCTGCTGGCGTTGTTGCTTGATAACCAATGCCGCCAAAAGCCTCGATCATCTTGTCATAACGCGCGCCTGCCATTAATGCCGTTGGGCACGGGTCCTTATCGCCATGTAAATTGACGCCATCGCCACGGTAAATCCCCCCATTGTTAAAGATTAAAATGGTGACTGGCAGTTGATAACGGCAGATAGTTTCAATTTCCATACCACTAAAACCAAACGCACTATCTCCCTCAATAGCCACGACAGGCTTACCGCTAGTGACCGCTGCACCAATAGCATAACCCATACCAACCCCCATCACGCCCCAAGTACCACAGTCGAGACGTTTGCGAGGTTCATACATATCGATGATATTTCGTGCATTATCGAGGGTGTTAGCCCCTTCATTCACCACATAAACGTCTTTATGGTCGACTAACACATCGCGAATTGCGCGCAATGCATTGAAATAGTTCATCGGTGATGTATCGGTATTCAGCTTAGCGGCCATCTTCTCGCTATTTGCTTTCTTATGCTCATCAATCCCAGCCATCCAATCGCTCGGTGACTTCACTGGTGTGGTTTTTAACCCTTCAAGTAGTGCGGCAACACTTGAATAGATATCGCCGACAACAGGGGCTGTTATTGGACGATTGCTATCGATTTCAGATGGCTCAATATCTAATTGAATAAATTTCGTCTCTGGCGACCAGTGTTTGCCTTTTCCGTGATCTAATAGCCAGTTTAGGCGTGCCCCCATTAATACGACGACATCGGCATTAGAGAGTGCATGGGAACGTGCTGACGCGGCTGATTGTGGGTGATTATCTGGCAATAACCCTTTTGCCATCGACATAGGCAAGTAAGGGATACCTGTTGTTTCAATAAATTGACGAATATTTTCATCCGCTTGGGCATAGGCTGCCCCTTTACCTAAAATAATCAACGGACGCTTTGCCGATGCCAATAATTTAAGTGCTTTATCAACAGATTCAGGCGCAGGTAGTTGGCGTGGAGCAGGGTCTTCAACCGTAAAGATTGTTTTGTCTGCTGCATCTTTGTCCATAACCGCAGCCAATACTTCGGTTGTTAAGTCAAGATAGACGCCACCAGGACGACCAGAAACAGCAGCACGAATTGCGCGAGCCAGAGCAATACCAAGGTCTTCCGGTTTATTGACTCGGTAGGATGCTTTAACAAAGGGCTTAGCGGTATTCATTTGATCCAGCTCTTCATAATCGCCTTGTTGTAGGTCGATAATTGCTCTATCACTGGAGCCGCTGATTTGTATCATTGGAAAGCCATTGGTCGTCGCATTCGCTAATGCCACCATACCATTTAGAAACCCCGGTGCAGACACCGTTAAACAGATGCCGGGTTTTTGGGTTAAAAAGCCGCTGATTGCCGCAGCATTACCCGCAGATTGCTCATGACGAAAACCAATATAACGAATCCCTTCAGCCTGTGCATGTCTAGCCATATCCGTCACAGGGATCCCCACAACACCATAAATTGTGTCAATGCCATTTTTTTTCAGTGCATCAACAATAATATGCATACCATCAGTCAAATTTTGGGTTTGATCAGTCGACATGTCCACCTCATGAAATATGTAAAAAGAAAGTGTGGAGGGGGCTTATTAGCGCCCCCCTCATTTATTCGCGTTAAATGGCTTTATTGGCGCGCATTGAGGCAATCTGCTCCGCGCTATAACCTAACTCAGTTAACACTTCCTCGGTATGCTCACCTAACAGTGGCGCACTCTTAATCTCAGGGGTGAATGATGAGAACTTCATTGGACAACCAACAGTGAGATAAGTCCCGCGTTTTGGTTGCTCAACTTCAACAATGCTGCCGCTATCGCGTAATGATTGGTCACGAGCAATCTCACGCATGCTCAATACAGGCGCACATGGCACACCATATTTGCTTAAATATTCAACGGCTTCATGTTTGTCTTTATCGGCTAAGAATTTTTCAATTTCAGCAAAAATATCGAAGATATGTGGTTGGCGCGCTTGTGGTGTGCTGTAGGCAGGGTCTTTCGCCCACTCTGGCTTGCCAATAGCAATACAAGTTTGCTCCCAATCTTGCTCTTGGATAGTAAAATAGATGTATGCGTTTGGATCTGTTTCCCAACCTTTACACTTCAAGATCCAACCCGGCTGGCCACCGCCACCAGCGTTGCCCCCACGAGGAACGGCATCACCGAATTTACCGTTTGGATACTGAGGATACTCTTCAAGATAGCCCACTTTTTCTAAACGCTGCTGGTCGCGCAACTTCACACGGCAAAGGTTTAATACGGCATCTTGCATCGACATCGTCACGCGTTGCCCTTTCCCCGTTTTCTCACGTTGCAGTAATGCCGCTAATAAACCAATTAATAGGTGCATTCCCGTATTACTGTCGCCTAGTGCTGCTGCACTGACTAATGGTGGGCCATCCCAAAAACCTGTGGTTGACGCCGCTCCACCCGCAGCTTGCGCAACGTTTTCATACGCTTTTACATCTGCATAAGGGGAGTTCTCATTGAACCCCTTGATAGAGCCAAAGATTAACCGTGGATTTAGCTCTTGAATATGTTCCCAAGTAAAGCCCATATGGTCGATAGCACCCGGATGGAAGTTTTCAACTAATATATCCGCTTGCTTAATCAGGCGTTCCATGACCTCTTTGCCTTCCGGCGTTTTGGTATTCAGTTCAACAGAACGCTTATTACTGTTGAGCATGGTAAAATAAAGCGCATCGACATCAGGAATATCTCTTAACTGATTGCGCGTCACATCACCGACGCCTGGGCGTTCAATTTTAATTACGTCAGCACCAAACCACGCTAACATTTGGGTACAAGATGGCCCTGACTGTACACCGGTGAAATCGAGTACTTTGATACCTTGTAATGGAAGATCCATAGCTTACCTCATCATTTTTATGCAGTGCTATTTTAGATTTATCAAGTAACATATTGTTAGATTAAGAGCCTATCTCAATAGGGATTAATTACCGCATAAAAAATATATTATTACTGTAACCAAAACCTTATACAGCCTGACTTTTAAGCATTGATATAGCTGGGTAAGTTCATGAATTTACCTCCTATTGAGATAGGCTCTTACTGTCTAATTACCCCAGCACTTTTTACCTCACCATTTTTTCAAATATTCTTCGACTTTTTGAATAAATGACTCTTTAGGGGCTTTTTTACACGCATCGACAATCAAGGGAGTTGCCGTTTCGATACCACTAATATTTAAAGTGGGGTCTTCTACTTTTCCTTTTTGTGTCACAATCTCTGCTGCACCAATGGCGGTTGGATAAAAGTTGTCATCGATGACCAAAAAGTCTTCACACTTCCATTGCGATACAGGTTTAGTGTCCGTTACAGGTTTAGTGTCCGTTACAGGTTTAGTGTCCGTTACAGGTTTAGTGTCCGTTGTTGCGAAAGCGGAAGTTGCCATTAAAGACATTGTAATAATACCGGCAAATAGAGCTTTATTCATAAATGTCACCTCATCGATAGTAGAATCTTTCAAGTATCCGTTTTAGTATAACTGATTTTTTTTTTAAAAAAAAAGCTCTCTAAATTAGATGACCTTATAATCAGCGTTGTACATTGAATAACGCAATATATTGTCAACCACGACGTTGATTATCTACAAACAATCACATTGAAATCATCAACGCTTACTGATAATTGGCACTAATTATACCATGGAGTTCAGCTTATAATTGACCACCCACACCTTTGAATTTTTCAACAAAAGCGGCGATTTTCTGAAAAACTGTTTGCTTCTGCGTTCGGTACTGTGGATTCAAAGGGCTGAGCTTAGGTAATGCTTCATTAAGCGCAGTGCCATTTTCAGAGGCATACTCTCGCTTGAGTGATGAGGCCATATAGCGTTTGGCTGCTTCTTCATTGAGCTTTTCAGAGACAATAATGGCATCGGCTTCGCGCTTCTGCTCCGCCTGAGCGAACTTAAAGAAGGCGTCGATGATGCTGGCTTTGTCATTGAACTCATCTAGATTTGTCTGATGAATAAAATCAACCACTAAGCTCTCTTTCGCTCTATTGCCCAGGCTACCGCGGATCATACGGCGGACTTCTTCAATCAAACCTTCTTTACTCTTGTTCTTCTTATTATGATCAAAAATCAGTTCAAGAATGTAATCGAGATTGATTTCTTGAGATTTAAGCAAATCAACTTCAAAGACGACATCGCTCCAGCCTACTGTTGACTTATCTTTGTCCTGCCCTTCTTTATCACGGCGTAGCCAGTCGCGGGTATCGTTGTAGGTTGAGCGATAATCTTGTATCGCACGCTCGCTAGGCATGTCGATGGTTTGCATTGCCTCAATATCCGCATCGTCCAAATAGTACTTTGACTTGAACTCTTCGACAGCTTGTTCATCACGGGTATCCAAGTTTTGCAACGCTTTTAAACCAGCAAATTCATCATAGTTTTGTAAAATATTTTCTGCTTTTAGGTATTCACCAAAAAGCTTGGCAAATTCTTTTTTATCTTGTTCTTTTTCAATGTGTTCTGGGTTTGGAAAGCGTTCTTTCAACTCTTTTACGATATCGATAAAACCTCGACGCACTTGACCTGTAACAATATCGTTAAAGCCCTCCATATATTCCTTATAGCTCTTCTCCAGTACAACATTTTTGGTATTTTTGTCTCCAAACAAAGTGATGACATCAATGGTTGCCTGCTCTAAGTCCCAGAAGGTAACAATATTGCCAAAGGTTTTAGTTGCATCATTTAATTACTGTAGTTAAGTGTTGCAACGTTCTTCATAAGTGGCAGAATAAGCAAATTATTCAAAGTGTGGAGTACAAGGCCAATGATTGAAGGAGTCAGCTCCTCGACATTAGTGACCTTATCGGATTTGGTGACCATTCAAGCGGGCTACCCGTTTCGGGGGGCCATACGCGATATTCCTAGTGGTTCAGTGAAAGCGGTACAAGCTAAAGATATCTCTGAACTTGGCGAGTTAATCTACAGCGATTTAATCGTCACCGATCTAACCGGTAAACGTGAACCTGATTGGCTCAAAAAAGGCGATATTTTGTTTAGTGCCAAAGGGGCAAAGCATATTGCCAGCTATGTTGATGGCGACTTAGAAAACACGACCTGCGCACCTAGTCTGTTTCTTTTACACCTTAAATCGAAATGGCAAGGTTTAGTGAACACTCAATTTTTAACCTGGCAGCTAAATCAAACCCCTGCACAGCAGCATTTTAAACGCAGTGCCGAAGGCAGTTTTCAAATTAGCATTCGTAAGCCAGTGCTGGCAGCAACACCGATTGCCTTACCCAGTATCGAAATCCAGAACACCATTGCCAAGCTTTATGCCGCCAGCATTAAAGAAAATGCCCTACTGCATAAACTAATTAATAACCGTCAGCAGCAGTTAAATGCGATTGCAACTGACTTAATGAATTCATCTAACAATTAAGAGCTAGGATTTATGCCACATACCTTAATCAACCAATCCGAAATCAACAAAGCGGTATGGAATGCCTGTGATACCTTCCGAGGTACAGTCGATCCATCCATATACAAAGACTTTATTCTGACCATGCTGTTCTTAAGTAAGCGCTTAATGAACCAGTAAAGCTTTACTCAACCTCACTGATTTCTACGTTCCATGGCATGAGATCCGACACATCATCTTTCGGACTTCGTTTTGGTAACTCGGTAAACAGGTGTTGGAAGTAATAATAAGGGTTCATGTCATTAGCGCGGCAAGTCATCACGAGGCTATACAAGTTTGCACTCGCCTTTGCTCCGCCTACCGAAGTAGAGAACATCCAATTTTTGCGACCTGTCGTGAACGGCCTTATATCTCGTTCGGTCACATTGTTGTCGATACTTATATCGCCGTCTTCAAGGTAGGTAAGCAGCTTAGGCCACTGGTTTTGCGTATAAGTGATGGCTTTGCCAAGTAATCCTTTAGGGAGAACATTTTGACTGTCAAGCCATTGCTTGAACTCATCTAAAATAGGTTTGGCTTCTTCTTGTCGTAGTTGGTGTCGAGATTTTGCGTCAAGCCCTTTGGCTTTCTTTTCAATACCGTATAGTTTGCTAATAAAGTTCAGTGCTTTTTCTGGCTTGCCCGCTTTTTTTGATGGTGAAGCTTTTTGAGCATCAGTGAACTTTCTGCGTACATGCGCCATGCAAGCAGCTTGAGTCACGTCCTCAAGTTTGTCGTATGCACTGTAGCCATCCGATAGCAAGTAACCAGAGTAACTACCTAAAAAGTCTTGTACGCACTCTGCTCTGCGGCTGGCTTGATAGTCGTAGATAACCACTGGGTTATTGACGAACTCACCGCTACGATAGACCCACATATATGACTTAGATTGTGCTTTCTTATCTTCTTCACGTAATACTTGAACAGTGGTTTCGTCCGCGCAGATGAGCTTTTCTTTCAATAACTCACTTTTCATTGCATCAATAATGACTTGCACTTTGCTTCCTAACTGAACGCACCAGTTGGCCAGTGTAGCGCGGCTAATATCTATACCAGAGCGATTGAGAATATCCACTTGGCGATAGAGTGGCAGAGCATCAACGTATTTTGCTGTGACTACAGCGGCGAATGCATCTGCACTCCCTAGGCTTTTAGGGAGCATACTTGCGGGTTTTGGGGCTGTGATAATCTTTGTTTCAGTCTGTGTTTTTTCACACTGCCGGCAAGCGTACTTGGTTCGCTCGTGACGTATAACACTAACCTTCTGTGGGATGATTTTCAGCTCTTCAGAAGTTTCAACACCACATTGATGTAAAGGCTCGTCGCAGCAGTCGCAATAAGGGGCATTGAGTTCATGTTTATGAACTTCACGCTCGAGCTCTTTTGGAAAAGGCTTACGGCCTGTTTTTTTCTTGTCGTCGTCGGATTTAGCCGTACTCTTTTGTTGCTCCGCTTCGTTAAACGTACCTTTGGGTATTTTTTCACTTTGTGATGAGAAGCGCTTTGACTTACTTAAATTGAGCTGTTCAATCAACAACTCAATTTTGGTTTTGAGCTCGGCAACCTCCTCTTGCTTTGCCGCAAGGAGTTTATCTTTTGCTTCGTTCTGTTGGTGAAGCTCAAGCAGCATAGCTTTTAGCTGGTCGATATCATCAGGGAGGTCGGTCATGTCTGGGCTCTGGTCATCTCAATGACTTAAGTATGACAGCAAAAAAGGATCGTTCAAGCCCAACGTGACGATCAGTATCAGCGGTCACACTTCTAGATTATGAAGTGGACGATGAGCTTTGGCATGTTCGAGCGTTAACCCCGAAAGAAGCCAACCCAGTTGTTGCTTAGTAATATGAATGGCTCCGTCCTCACTGGGTCTTGGCCACTTGAAGGTCCCTTTTTCTAAGCGACGATAGTACAGCCAGAAGCCATTAGTATCCCAAAACAAGATTTTCAATTTATCTCGGGTACGATTGCAGAAAATGAACCAAGACTCACTAAACGGATCCATCTCAAGAGTCTCCGCGACAATCAACGATAGTCCATCAATGGACTTACGCATGTCCGTGACTCCAGAGATGAGGAAAACCTTACCTGTTGGTATCATTGTAGCGCTTCAAACCAAGTCTTAATTTGTTGCGAGCTAAGCGTTGCCGGCAGTTCTGCTCGAATGCCATTATTGAGAATTAACACAACACAACTTGTGCTCACGGTAGGCTCTGTCACCACGATAGGTTGAACCCTGGTTTCAGGCTCGGATTGCGTGAGCTTTTTCGACCAATAGTGAAAAGTCTGATAGCTTATGTTTTGCTCCGAGCAAAACTGCTTAATGCCTAAATTACTTTGTCGTTGCTGCTCTAGAATTGCAGCCCAGTATTCTCGTTTACTTTGTTGTTCCATAGTCCCTCCAATGAAAAAGCTACTATGGCAAATGACGAGTTTGTTTAGTATGTGTGGTTCATTAACCGCTTACGTTCTTAAAGTACATCTCCGATGTGCACCAAGATAAAGTCGAAGAGCTAAAAGCCGAATACGGTGATATTCCTGAACTGATCGCCGAAATGCTCGAAAGCCAGTCGTTTAAGATTCCAACGGGCAGCTCGTTCTGGGATCTGTATGAAGCACGTTTTGAAGCAGGTAATGGAACCCGCATTGATACTGCACTCCACGCGATTGAAGAAGCGAATGCTAAACTCAAAGGCGTTTTCCAAGACATTAGCTTTAACACCGATAAACTCGGTGATGAAAAGCAGAAAAACGATATTCTGCGCCACTTACTAGAAGACTTTGGCAAACCAACCCTTAGCCTACGCCCAAGCCGTGTTGGTTCTCTGGATGTGATTGGTAACGCTTACGAATACCTGATCAAACACTTTGCAGCGGGTAGCGGTAAATCGGCGGGCGAATTCTATACCCCTGCGGAAGTCTCGGATCTGCTATCCATTATCCTTGCGCCGCAGGAAGGCGATACCATTTGTGACCCTGCCTGTGGTTCTGGCTCGCTATTAATGAAGTGTGGCAAACAGGTGCAAAAGAACTTCAACGGTTCGAAGAAATATGCCCTGTATGGTCAGGAAGCGATTGGATCAACTTGGTCACTGGCGAAAATGAACATGTTCCTGCACGGCGAAGATAACCACCGCATTGAATGGGGCGACACCATTCGTAACCCCAAACTGCAAGATGCCAACGGTGGTTTGCTGCACTTTGATGTCGTAACCGCCAACCCGCCATTTAGTTTGGATAAATGGGGCTATGAAGATGCCGAGAACGATCACTTTGGTCGCTTCCGTCGTGGTGTGCCGCCAAAAACCAAAGGCGACTATGCGTTTATCTCGCATATGATTGAAACCTTGAAGCCACAAACTGGGCGTATGGGCGTGGTGGTGCCGCATGGGGTGTTATTCCGCGCCTCATCAGAAGGCAAAATTCGCCAACAACTGATTGAAGAAAACTTGCTTGATGCGGTGATTGGCCTGCCAGAAAAACTCTTCTTTGGCACAGGCATTCCTGCGGCCATTCTGATTTTTAAAAAGCATAAAGACGATAAAAACGTGCTGTTTATCGATGCCTCGCGTGAGTTTAAATCGGGCAAAAATCAGAACGTGCTGACCGAAGAAAACATCCAGAAGATTGTCGATACCTACAAAGCGCGTGAAAGCGTGGATAAATATGCTTACCTAGCGACGTTAGAAGAAATTGCTGAAAACGACTTTAACCTTAATATTCCGCGTTATGTTGATACCTTTGAGGAAGAAGAAGAGATCGACTTGATGGCAGTTCGCAGTGAACGTTTGGCGTTGCAAAATGAACTGGCTGATCTGGAAGCGGAAATGGCAGGCTACCTAGAGGAGTTGGGTTATGGTGCCTAATGGTTGGGTTTTAAAGAATCTAGGACGTTTAGCTACTAAGATTGGCAGTGGAGTTACTCCCAAAGGTGGAAGCAACGCATATAAACCATCTGGCATCCCATTAATTAGAAGCCAGAATGTTCTATGGGGAAATTTAGATCTTTCTGATGTCGCGTTTATTGATGAAGACCAACATGCAAAAATGAAAGGCAGCATCGTTTATAAAAATGATGTTTTGCTCAATATAACAGGAGCTTCAATTGGCAGGAGTGCCGTATCTCATCTAAACGAAGCAAACGTAAATCAACACGTATGCATCATTCGTTCAGATGCTTTAGAACCTGAATATTTAAAGAACTTCCTGCTATCGTTTTATGGTCAAAAACAAATAGAACAGTTTCAAGCTGGCGGAAATAGGCAAGGACTAAATTTTGAGCAAATCAAGTCATTTAAGCTACCAGTTCCTCCACTCCCAGAACAACGCAAAATCGCCAAAATTCTCTGCACTTGGGATAAAGCGATTGCAACAACAGAAAAGCTCATTGCAACCAGCCAGCAGCAGAAAAAAGCCCTGATGCAGCAGTTGTTGACGGGTAAGAAACGGTTGGTTGATCCTGATACTGGGAAGGTGTTTGAAGGGGAGTGGGAGCTTACACATTTAAAGTCGCTACTAATCGAAGAAAAATCTCGCAATAAAGATAACAAAATTACTCGTGTTTTAAGTGTTACGAATCATAGTGGTTTTGTTTTACCCGAAGACCAATTTTCTAAGCGAGTAGCGAGTGAAAATATCAGCAATTACAAAATTGTGAAACAAGGTCAATTTGGCTACAACCCTTCACGTTTAAACGTTGGATCCTTTGCCTGTTTGAATCAGTTTAGTGAGGGAGTTCTGAGTCCTATGTATGTTGTATTCAGTACAAATGACTCAAAACTTCAAAGAGATTACTTAAGCTATTGGATGGACTCGCATGAGGCAAAACAAAGAATAAAAAATAGTACACAGGGTTCTGTTAGAGAATCGGTTGGGTTTGATGCTTTATGCAGTTTTCCATTTATTTTGCCTGCATTAAATGAGCAACAAAAAATCGCCTCAGTTCTCACCGCTGCCGATAAAGAAATCGAGCTTTTACAAGCCAAACTCGCTCACCTTAAAGATGAGAAAAAGGCGTTAATGCAGCAGTTGTTAACGGGTAAGCGCAGAGTTAAAGTGGATGAAAACGTCGCCGCATAATAATTAGCAAATACCGCCCGAATAACGGGCGGTCAAATAATAAATAAAGGCTAGGCATGGATACAAACGCATTGGAACGAATGCAGCAACTGTTAGCGGAGTTTAAAAAACTAGAGCCAGTTGAAGTTGCAGAGCCCACCATTTTTAGTATTGGGAGTAAGGGGTATTACGAGAATCCCACTACCGATATTTTGGCATTCTTTTGTGACAGCAACGGTCAACATCAACTCGGTGATACTGCACTAAGGGCACTACTGACTTGTTTACCTGAAGACTATCGTTCTCTAGATTGCGCATTAACCGAAGTGCCCGAGCGAGAAGTCAAAACTCAAGCAGGCAAACGTATTGATTTACTGCTAGAAAGTGCTGATTGGGTGATGGTGTTAGAGAATAAAATCTACCATCAGCAAAATAATCCGTTTGATGACTATGAACGTTTTGTTCGAGAAGAGCAAAATCAAACTCGCTTTGCAGGTAAACAGGTTATTTTTGTAGTGCTTTCTCCAACAGGTGAAGCGTTACCAAGTGGCTGGCATGGCATCAGCTATCCCTCGTTAATTTCTGCTTTAAAAACTCAGCTAGCGGAACAGTTTCTTTCCCAACCTATCCATAAATGGACGCTATTGCTGCGTGAATTCATCTTACATTTGGAGAGCCTTATGTCTCAGCCATCGGTTAATCAACAAACCCTCGATTTTGTCTTAGATAACCTCTCTACTATTAAAGAGCTTCAGGAAACTAAACAGCAAGCGATAAACGACTATCATCAAAGGCTGAAAACGGCACTTCAGTCCAAACTAGGAAAAGAGATTGCGATTCGGTTACATCATTGGAGCGGATATCCTGCTTTGCGATTTGCTTTAGCGAGCTGGAAAGATACCAATTCGGATGTTGTGCTATTTCTTTCTGGTGAAAAAGGTGAATCTTCAATTAATGTTTACGCCCACCTAGAGGGAGATTCTGATGAAAGTAAAGCAGACTCGTTGATTCTCACTGCTTGTAATGTTGAACGTTGGATTGAAGGGAATGGTACTTATCGCGGGTATAGAATCAAACTTGCCACCATGCCTGAAGATGACATTATTCAATTTATTGGTGAACGCCTTCAAGAACTGGATACGTTTGAACGTGAGTATTGGGGAGATGAGTCATGAGTTCACCTTTGCCTAATTTTCGCGAAGAGCACAGTGCCAAAATACCCGCACTAACGCTGCTCACCAACCTTGGCTACCAATTTATTCCGCCTGCTGAATGCTTGGCGATGCGTGGCCGCTTATCATCAGTGATTCTACCCAATGTGCTGCGCAGTGTGCTGAAACACAAAACCCATACCTTTATGGGTAAAGCCTATCCGCTTTCAGATTCGGCTATCGATAAAATCATTCAAGAGCTGGCGACCCCAGCGATGAACGCAGGCTTAAGAGCCGCGAATGAAAAGCTCTACAATGCCCTAACCTATGGCATCAGTGTGACTGAGTTTATCGATGGCAAAAAGACCAATCCAACCATTCAAATCATCGATTGGGAAACGCCAGAGAATAACCAATTCCACTTCACCGAAGAGATGGAAATTGAAAATGCCCACGGCACAGGTAAACGCATTCCCGATGTGGTGTGTTTTGTTAACGGCCTGCCTTGGGTAGTGATTGAAGCGAAACGCCCAGACTCTTCTCATGAAGGCAAACCGACGATTTCCGAAGGGATTTCGCAAAATATCCGTAATCAGAAAAACGACGAAATTCCTCATCTGTTTGCCTACAGCCAATTGCTGCTTTCAATAAATGGTAACGATGGTTTGTACGGTACTTGCGGCACACCCGAGAAGTTTTGGGCAAAATGGAAAGAAGAAGAGATCACCGAAGCGACCTATCTTCGCCTGAAAAACACCCCATTAGCGCAAGATAAACTCGACCTGCTGTTTAACCATCGCCCAGCCAAAGTGCGCGACGAATATCTGTCACTGATTGCTGGCGGTGAACTCGTTGTCACCGACCAAGACCGCTTATTGGTGTCTCTGCTGCGCCATGATCGCCTATTAGAAATGACGCGCCTGTTTACCTTATTCGATAAAAAAGCAGGCAAAATCGTTGCCCGTTATCAGCAGGTCTTTGGCATTAAAGCCCTGATTGAACGAGTGACTTCGTTTGATGATAATGGGGCACGTAACGGCGGCGTGATTTGGCATACCACAGGTTCGGGCAAATCGTTCACTATGGTCTTTTTGTCGAAAGCGTTAATCTGGTTAGAAGCGCTGAAAAAGTGTCGCGTAGTCGTCGTGACCGACCGTGTTGACTTGGAAGATCAATTAGCTCGCACGTTCGCCTCTGGTGGAGCGTTATCGGATAAAGACAAAAAAGAGGCAATGGCGACGACGGGCAAACGCCTTGCCGAGCAAATTGGTAAAGGCAATGAGCGAATTATTTTCTCTATCATCAATAAATTCGGTACGGCAGTCACTTTGCCAGAGTGCTACAACGACAGCCCCGATATTATTGTGTTGGTCGATGAAGGCCACCGTAGCCAAAACGGTTCCAACAATATCTTTATGCAGCAAGCTTTACCCAAAGCTGCTTACATTGGTTTTACGGGGACGCCACTGCTGAAAGATGATAAGACCGAAAACAAATTCGGAAAAATCATCCACTCCTACACCATGCAGCAAGCGGTGGAAGACAAAACCGTTACGCCGCTTTTGTATGAAGAGCGTATTCCAGAACTCAGTACCAATGACCGTGCGATTGATGCCTGGTTTGACCGTGCAACGGATAAGCTATCGGAAAAACAGCGCACCGACCTGAAGAAAAAATTCGCCCAGAAAGGCCAGATCTACCAAACCGAAGGACGTTTGGAGTTAATCGCTTATGATATTTCCGACCACTTCCAAAACTTCAAAAGCCAAGGCTTAAAAGGCCAACTGGCGTGTGACTCTAAAGCCTCAGCAATCCAATACAAAAAACTATTGGATAAGATTGGTAAAGTCACCTCGGTGGTAGCGATGTCGCCACCTGATACCCGTGAAGGCCACGATACCGTTGATGGCGAAAGCAAAGACTTGGTACAGAATTGGTGGAAAGAGAACGTTGGTAGCATGGACGAAAAAGCCTACACCAAACAGATCATCGAAGCCTTTGGTCGTGATGATGGCCCCGACATTATGATTGTGGTGGATAAACTGCTGACTGGTTTTGACGAACCAAAAAACACTGTGCTTTATATCGATAAACCACTGAAGCAGCATAACCTCATTCAAGCGATTGCTCGCGTAAACCGTCTGCATCAGAAAAAACAATTCGGTTATCTGATCGATTATCGCGGCATCCTCAAAGAGCTAGATTCCACTATTGCTGATTACCAAGAACTGGCTGAGCGCACTCAAGGTGGATTCGACATTGAGGATCTCAAAGGCTTATATAGCCGTATGGATACCGAATATAAAAAGCTGCCGAGTTTGTATAACGACCTATGGGCTATTTTTGCTGATGTGAAAAACAAGCAAGATGGTCAGGCGCTACGCCAAGCTCTAACACCTAAGATTGAAACCATTGATGGTCAACTGACCGATACCAATCTGAAAAAACGCGAAGATTTCTATTCAGCACTGACGCTGTTCGCAAACTGTTTAAAAGTGGCTCTCCAATCAGCAACCTATTTTGATGATAAGAGCTTCGACGATAAGCGTGATTTGTATAAAAAGACGCTAAAATCGATGTCTGAACTGCGTAAGCAAGTACGTGAAGATGCTGAAGAAACCGTAGATTACGATCAGTATGCCGAAGATATTCGGGCGCTGCTAGATAAACATATTGGTGGCGTTGAAATCAAAGAGCCAGACGGTGCTTATCTGGTCGGTAATATGGGTAAAGCCGCCAAACCTGAAGAGATGAGTGACGACGAGGCCCGCAACAAAAAAGATGTTATCACGGGTCGTGTAACCAAAATGATTGAGCAAGATTTAGCAGATGACCCTTACGCACAAGAGTATTTCTCTGATCTGCTGAAAAAGGCAATTGAACAAGCCAAAGAGATGTTTGATGCACCTGTAAAACAATATCTGCTATTTGCTGATTTTGAAGAGCAAGTGAAAGAGCGCAAAGTTGAAGGTATCCCAACTGACCGTTTCGCCGAGCTTGATCCCAAGATTAAACGCAATGTTCAGGCTTATTATGGTTTGTTTCTAAAACACCTTCCAATCAATCCGTTATCAGAACAGGAATGCTTCGACTACGCCGTTAATATTGATGAGTGTGTCAAATCAGCGGTAGCGGAATTCTCAATTAATCCGTCTGAAATTGAAAACCAAATCAGGCTAAAACTACTGCCGCTGTTAGTTCGTGACGCTGGGCTAGGTTTAGATGCTGCCAAGCTTATTCTTGCCGATATCATTCAAATCACTCGCTTAGGCGTGGCAGGTCATCATTAATGACATCGGTAAGTTCGAAAGAAGGCAAGCTAGAAGAGTACAGCTTCATCTATGGTGATGAAGCTGTGACTTATGAAGTGGTGCGTAAGCCTCATCCAGAAGATAAGAAGCGCAAGATAGCGATAAAGGTACATCCTAATTGCGAAGTTGTGGTGAATGCTCCTGATGATGCCGAACGTAGTGATATCCATGACGCTGTCATGAAGCGAGCGAAATGGATTTATGCTGCTTTGAAGGAGTTTCGTGGTCACTTGCAATATGTGCAGGCCAAAGAATACGTCAGCGGTGAAATGCAGTTCTACCTTGGTAGACGTTACGTTCTCAAAGTGGTTGAAGACCGAGATGCTATTTCTAACGTCAAAATGGAACGAGGCAAACTGCTAGTGACGCTAAACCACTTTAACGAAGATAAGCAAGCTCTGATCAAAGCTTTGGTTTCAGGCTGGTATAGCGTGCGTGCCGAGCATATTTTCCACGAACGCTTAGCCGCATTGTTGCCACAAACCACTTGGGTGAAAGGAATTCCGAGTTTTCGGGTTCTGCCGATGACCAAACAATGGGGAAGCTGCTCAACGAAGGGTAATCTCATGCTGAATCCACATTTGGTCAAAGCACCCAAAGAGTGTATCGACTACGTAATTTTGCATGAGCTATGCCATATCGCCGAGCACAACCACAGCGAGAAGTTCTGGCGTTTGCTAACCAGTGTTATGCCGAATTGGAAAGAGGTGAAAAGCCGTTTAGATGGCATGGCGGAGTTATATTTGAGTGAATAAGGATCGATTAAATGAGTTTGTTCGATAAGTTAGTACTCCCAACAATACCAGAACCTCTGTATACATTTGATTTTACTTACAACCTAATGCGTGCATTCATTTATCATACAGAAGAAACTATTGATGCAAGTATAGCGACCTATAAGAAAAACGGCCCTTCCACTAAAATAATAGAAATTAGCTCTGAAGAAGGGATCTATCAGACAGACTATCATTATCACGGGCTTTTTGAGCATATGGGGGATGTGATATTGGATGATATCGCTGAAAACTATTTTCCTAGTCTTCAGAGGCGTTCTGCATTACTCTTCGCCCCTACCGTTTGTTTCAGACCATCATTTATCATGCGTCTTGTTTATCCCATTCAACCAATGGCTTAATACTCTGTTTATCAAGTCATGACTGGCATCGCATCATCACATTAAACTGATCCGCTCAACGCGGTTATTCATCCACACTGACTCAATCATCTCTACGGGTTGAAGCTGGACTGATGGATATAAAGTACGGAATAAGCTCCAACCTAATTAATTATAGAAAATAAAACCGAGGATGTAATCTTTGTATTCGTTAGCTTCAATCTTAGAGCGCATCTGGTTGGCAGATTCCCAGATTTTGGCAGCCAGTTGTTGTTTGTTCATATTCTACTCTAATTGTTCATCAGTGCTTGACTAATACGCCTTAAATGGGCAGTCAGGTATCGAAATAGCGGTATTTCTATATTAAACACTATTGGAATAGTAAAGTCTGCAAACCTTTAGCAAAACATAGTGTTAGGCATTAAGTCTTATAAACTTAGCTATTATTTTTTAATTACATGAGCGACAAACTCTATCTGTTTAATACAGTTACTCAAAATAATCCATATCCAGCTTTGGTAGCTTAATAACTTGTGAGCTAACGCCTATCTCATTATCCATCATTAGATTAACTAAGCGGTTACCATCGATAAGGACTAATCCCTCAACGGATTTAGCAAAATCAATCGCATTAGCGGTATAGCCTGAGGTCGTAATAAAAATACCTCGCTTCGCTTTTTGCCCCGCAAGTGCGCCATAAAATGCTTGTAAGTCAGGGCGACCGACTGTGCCTTGCCAGCGTTTTGCTTGTACATAAATTCGTTCTAACCCGAGCTTATCTAACGAAATGATCCCGTCAATCCCGCCGTCTCCGGTACCACCAACACGTTGTAAATCATCACGATGGCTACCATAACCCAGTTTATGGAGTACATCTAAGACGTAACTCTTCACCCGCGATGCCTTGACAGCAAAGTTATGTGACGAGGTTAACTTGATCCCATATTCGACTTGAGTGATCTTTCTGAGCTGGCAATCTGAAGGTATGAATAAGAAAACACTACCTCCACCACCAGATTTCGATTCTCCTGAAGAGGCGAAAGATATCATCCATTTTCTATGGAATAAGCTGGCCGAACTTGAAGACCGACTAAACCAAAATAGCCGTAACTCTTCTGTGCCGTCATCCCAACAGTCTTTGCATAATAAAGCTAAGAATACTTCGCCGAATCGGAAAAAATCTGGAAAAAAGCCAGGAGCTCAGCCAGGTCATAAAGGCCACCGCCGACTGCTTCACCCTATTGAAGACAGTACCTCGGTTGAGCAATACTTACCAAAGAAAACATGCCATTGCGGTGGTTGTGTTATTCCAAATAGAAAACCTTATAAACGACACCAAATTTTTGATTTGCCAGATATCTCTTACACACTTGTTGAGCATCAGGTCTTCAAAGGTGAGTGCTCATGGTGTGGTGATAAGCATCAAGCAGAGCTTCCGGAGCATGTCTCTGATGTTCAGATGGGCCCAAATCTACATAGTTTTATCGCAATCCAAGCGACGCAGCACCATCAAAGCATCGGCAAAATACAATCTATGCTGAAAGATGTGTTTCAGCTTAACTTCTCTACAGGTGCGATATCAGCCGCACAAGGACGAGTAACGGAGTACTTAGCAGATACTCATACGCAAATCCATGAAACAGTCAAAGCCTCTCAACTGATTATGGCCGATGAAACCTCGCATCAACGTAATAATGAGAAACGCTGGATGTGGGCAGCCCTGAGTAATGACGTTGCCTTTTTCCAAATCAACAGCGGTCGAAACCAACATGCGGCTAAGCGATTGCTTGGAGAAGCTGTTTCACACCTTTTAGTGACCGACCAATACTCAGCCTACAAATACATTGATGAATCAAAACGGCAACTATGTTGGGCGCACATCTTACGAAACGTCATCGCTATCGAGGAGAGTGTTTGTCCTGAAAATCAAAAAATCGGGGAAAAACTCGCGTTGATCGCCCACAGTGTGTTCAGGTGCCATCACCGATATATCGAAGAGAAGCTCACCAAAACCCAATACTATCGCCGGCTCAGGCGGTTAAGAAAAAGCTGGCTTCATTGGCTCAAACTGGGCAGTTATCAATGTTCGAAACGTTATCGAGGTCGGTGCCGAAATCTCATGTCTGATGATGCAATGGTGTGGCGCTTTATGGATGATCCAGACTGCCCGTTAACGAACAATGCCGCAGAGCGTGTCCTGCGTAATTATATATTGATGAGAAAGTGCTGCTACGTGACTCGCTCATATAGAGGCGATCTGTTCCGTGAACGTATGTTCTCACTTATAGAGACTGCCAAGCTTCAGCAGATCTCAGCCTATAAATGGTTACGTGAAATCGTCGAACACCATATGCTCAAAGTGAATTATCAGGTGCCAGCATTCCTAGTGTAAACCACCGTCAATAGCTCGCGGGTGAATAGTTACTCTAAGACAATGAATTCAAAACGAGCTGGGGATACTTGAAGTAAATTTGCGAGTAAATCAATGGCGACAGAATCACGGATTTCTTTTAATGCATCATTCAGGCGGTCATCAGGGCTGCGTGCTTGCAAAGACGTCTCTGAATCTATTTGTGTATCTTCATCGAGTAGGACTGCATCGGGGTTGGTTTTGAGTTTTATATCTTTAAAATCAAAAGCTAAGTGCTCAACCTGTTCTTTAGTCAGTGGGAATGGATGATTTTTAATCCACTCTAAACCTTCCTTCGTTAAGCACCATTTTCCTCGTGATAAGCTTTGTGAGAGACCTGCGCGTTTTAGCCTATCATGAGCCCAACCGGCACGGTTTTTATAGACTAACTGGCCGCTTGAAACGAGCTCGGAGCGCTGATTGTCGTCTAATCCTAAGATTTCAGCTGCCCCCTCATGGACATCTTTTGCTGCAACACCTTCCGGATGATGCTTTAAAAAACGTAATATCGGCTCAATAAATTTATCGTAGGTTGGAACGGTCATGGAAACCTTCTATAAGAGATACTTAACATGAATTTCTATACTATGGCATCTAATATTGAGAATGTTAAGTTAAGCCTGAAGGATTATCTTTAATTAAGCGTTCCCAAATGTCATGGCCTTTCATCGATTTTTCTATAGCATTATCAATTTCGCGGCAACGTTACAAAACAACTGACTAGGGTAAAGAAAATAGCCTCTGGTTCTGACGGCATCATCTTTAATCTCATCGGTAATGATGCTGCCATCTAACTTAGCGTAATTAACGCTCTCATCACCTGCTTCGATATAGTTTACAAAGTTCTCACTGATACAGCGGTAGAACAACGCACCGAGAACATATTACTTAAAATCTCATCCATCAATAGAGCCCAGCTTAGCATTTTGCTTGGCTTTATCAGTCAAAGCCCAAACGCCTCTTGATGAATTCTCAAGATATCCTGCTTTTTTGAGGTAGGTTCTCGCCCAAGCCAATCGATAATCAACCTCCGTTTGGCTACTTTTTTCAGGGTTGTGCAGAACAGCCAAAGTACCCTCATCAAACTTTTCAAGCTCGACAACTTCTTCGTATATCTCGTCGATACTGCCTGAGCCCCCAAGGTTCACTAATGCCTTTATTAGCGGTAGCATAAGTTGATCGAATGTGACCATTATTTTTTCTCCTGGAAACTCTTTTGTAAAAGAGCAAGTAGGCGCTCTCTGATTGAAATAGCTGACTCACCTAAATTAACAGTGCAAAACCATATTGGGTGGCCTTGAATTGTTACCATCTCAGCGACTTCTTTATCCACTGTCGGGTGAAGTAACATGCCAATACTTTCAAGTGATTTGGGGTCTGAAGTGTCTTCCTGGCTTCTAAGGTAAGTATACATTTGGTAGATATAACCACTGCGAAGAGTCTGTCCCCTATGCCAACCTTTAGTGGTCACTGAATTGAATTTTGTGTCGATTACCAAACGCTTGTCTGGTGAACGATTATCGATAATGATGTCTGTTTTCATGCTGGGAAGAATTTCGTCTATCCCTGAGCTTTTATCTGATATCTGCCAATCAAACTGTTTGCCAGCCAATACTCGCCACTCTCTTTTATCTAGTGCTACGGCATAGAAACCCGCTACAGCTTTTTCAAACAATTTTCTAAGCCACTCTTTTCGAGTGTCAGGAGCTGTTAGATGAAATTGACCGTCAAACTCTGTGGGTATAGCGAGTGAAAAAGCCAAATCGGCTGCAGCAACCATCTTCTGATCGCTAATATCATGGCGTCCAAATTTTTCCGACTTTCCGCTGTAATTTATTGGCTTTACCTTGCTCACGCCTAGACGTTCTAAACTCAGCATTAAGGCTCGGCATTTATGGGCAAGAGTTGGTTTAATATTCAGCTTTGTTAATCGTTCTAATGCAGATCTAACATAACGATTACGGGGAGTATCTACCGTTAACTCATCAAAGCGACAGCATACCTTACCTTTTTCAAGTAGCCTTTGCCGCTCGGTGGTTAGGGTATCTATGCGTCCACGAACTCGATTGATTACAGCAACTTTCGATTCATACCCATAGCTTAAATTTCGCATCATGCGTTCTTCAACTTGATGGCAGAGAATCTCGGCAACCAAATCTGCTATGTCTTCTGGGTTGTCTTCTACGTCGGCTTTATTGGTGCCAAGGTGGCGATAAAGGTCCGAAGCATAGAGCATCAACAACCACAGGTTACGAACAGGAATCTTTCCTAATCGTCTCGACGAAGTAGTTTGGCTTTTCGCTTCAATAACGGCAGACATTAGATGCCTTCAACCAAAGCGTCTTTGGATTTGATAGCGCGTTCTATATCGTCAAACCAGTATTCTTCAAGAAGCGGTCCAATTTCAGTTTCTACGACACCTTGAAACCATGCTGCAGCATCTTCAATCTTTGTATTTAACGGTGGTGTTACATAACTGTGGCCGATTTTAAACTGAGGGCCCAAGTTGCGATCTTTTGAAATCTCGTTATTTAGTGAGACTATGCGCTGTTCAATTAACTGCAAAAAATCGTTATCAATACCAGCCTTACTATGAACCCACTTGCTTAATAAACTCTTGGTAAGCCTCATTCGCAATCGTTGGCAATTGCCCTTCTTGACCCGTCGAGTTAATACGGGAATCCAGGTTTCGTAAAAACTGTTGTTGCGAATAATAACTACCCAAATTGTTCACGGTTGGCAGGTCTGTGATCGCGGTTGAACTCCATTTTTGCTGCATAAAATAGGATGCACCCAACGCAATAGCGGCGAAAATCACCGCAAATGCCACGATCCAAATTTTACCTTGCCACAAAGAGCGGCATAAACCACGGATATCCAATTCCGGTTCTATCGGCGGCTGATACTGATTAGGTTGCGTTTCTGAGTTTTTCACTGCACAGAACCTCTATTATTTCCGTTTGTCGTTACCGTACTGCACCACCTCTACGCATACGACGTCTGACGCGCTTAATAAAACGAGCTACTTTCCATGCCCGTTTGATGCAGTAACCATACATAAAGAATACAAGCAAAAACAATGCCAACATGACCCATTCAGGCACAAATGTTAAGAGTTCACCAATAATTCCTATACATGCCAAAATGGCTGCTGCCAGTGTAATCAGAACAAAAGCCCCTCTTGGGCTAAAACCTGAACGCATAATCAAGTGATGAATGTGCTGACGGTCAGGTGAAAATGGACTCATACCTTTACGGATACGACGGTACATAATCGCCACCATATCCATCAATGGGATCGCAATAATCCATAATGCTGTCACAGGGTTGATTGGACGCCCTGCTTCCTGAGTTGATTCGACTAGGATCCAAATAATTGTAAAACCAATCAGTGTGCTTCCCGCATCACCCATAAAGACTTTAAAACGACGACCTAGTACACCTAAATTTAGGAAGATATAAGGAAGGATAGCTGCAATAAAGGCAAAACACCAAAATGCTAATCCATAATTGCCATTTTGATATAACAAAAAGCCTAATGCACCGAAAGAGACACAAGATAGCCCACCGAGTAACCCATCAATACCATCAACCATGTTGAACGCATTAATAGCTGCCCAAACAGCAAACAGTGTCACGATATAACCAAATGGCCCAAGCACTAACTCCCATGGCCCAAACGCATGACCTAATGACTCTAGTTTTAAGTCAGCCACGGTCATCATGACGACAGCGACTACGGCTTGTACACCTGCTCTTAACTTAACACTGATATCAAACCGGTCATCTAACGCACCAATCAATACCAATAAGCCTGCACAGATTAAATATAACCATTTATGGGGTATATATTCTTCTGTAATAACAAACGCGAAGCAGATACCAAAAAAGACCGTTATCCCCCCAACTAAAGGGACCAGACCTACGTGTTTTTTTCTGAAGTTAGGTTTATCAACCAGCCCGATCTTCGTTGCCACAACTCGAGCGATAAAAATAAACACTAACGTGAACAAAAAAACGTAAAAAAGACTAGCAATAAATTGTGCGGTGTCCACGAGTCAACTCTCTTATTTTTTTATCTAACCAACCTAAAACCACAATGCCTTAGCTTATATTGCCTCAATAACAGGCAGCTAAGGTATTATCATCTCAAAAGAGATAAGTTCCATAAGACGAGTCTTCAATAACTATCACAATAACCCTATAAAGGCTTACCTAGTTGTTATTAGTGTAGCTTTTGTTCAATCATGTCTTATTAACGGATTTTATACTTAATGAAAGCAAGATGCATGCCATAAAGAACAATGCTTCTCTATGATTATAATTTTAGGCTGTTTTTCGTTTAATAAATGAACCTTTCCCAACCAATCAGAAAATGCCATTACGTAAATGATATCGTCATTAAATAAATACATGAAATACATGTATTAACTTAAAACAGTCAAACTTTGAATAAAACAATAAATCTATTTCATCCAACAAATTGATTTTCCATTTTGTAGCGACAAAAATCCAATATAAAAAGTACTATTTTTTATATAATTCATTATAATAACTACTCCAGCCCTCATTACGCCAATAATTTAAAAGTAACTCTGGAAGTTTTCCCTTCCATTTTTCTATTTCTTCAACAGAAGCATACCTTGATGTTGTAGCATCTCCAAATTCATCGATAAAAGCCTCAAAAAATTCATTTCGCATTTTATTTTCCTTTTCCACGACAAACTTCTACTTTTCCTTTTTGTGTCACAATCTCTGCTGCACCAATGGCGGTTGGATAAAAGTTATCATCGATGACCAAAAAATATTCACACTTCCATTGAGATACAGGGGTAACGCATATTTGCGTCACGGTAACTTATTAGCATCTACAGATTGCAACAAAATATCATTTAATGAATATGGGCGACTAATCACCCATATTGCCAATGAGGTATCAAGCAAACCTATTTATTTTTACTTTTTTTCCAAATTATAAAATGAATAATCCCTAAACCACCGTGACCATAAATATAAATCTCAATTAAAATTGTGAGTGATTTATGAATACTTCTAGCCTCTAAAGCAAATGGAGACTGCTGTAACCATAGAAAAAACCATGCAATACCAGACAAAATAACAATTGATAAAGCACCTAACCCTAGACCTTGAACTGTCGCGGCAAGCCCTTTAGGTGAGCTGTCTGGTAGCTTTTTAGCTAAAAGAGAGTTTATATCTTCTTTGATTTGCTTAAAATCCCCCCAGAGATAGGGATAAAAATATCTAAACCCTCTCTGGTGAAAACATAACACGACTAAAAAGAACGTTAAGAAAAAAAGCACAAAGCCTGAAACGATATGAATCCAAGTAAATAAATAAGTCTCTTCAAAAAATGGAATAACTACTGACTTAGTACCCGTCATCCAATTACTAACAATGATTTGCGATATCACTAAGAGTAGAATTAACATATGTAAAATTCTTATTCTTTTAGTCTGATAAAGACCAAAAAAATCCCAAATCGATTTAAATATGCCCACAATGCTTCACCTTTTTTATGATTATTCACACGAACACAGTTTAATTGCTTATAACTCAATTAGTTATGGATTTAAGCCCTAATTGTAGAATATTTTATATGAAATACAGTTCACACCTACAAGTTAATTACAATTATCACTTTAAGATTGTTGTATTTATAGGCCAATACCAATTAGTTTTTCCGGGGCGTTGCAATATTGGTATCATTGTCTGGAATAAAGTCCTATTGAGATAGGTTCTTAGTATAAGTACATTAACTAATCAGTCATTCAGATTGTAAATGTTCATTGTTTTTCTCCGGTGTGTTGTGTGTTTGAGCAGGACAGTAATAATGGGTCTGAAACCCGTTATGGCGAAGCGGAATATGACGGTATCGGGTATTACCATACGTCGGAGGATGGACGGGTTAATCTGCGTCAGGAAGTCGATCCCAGTAACAACAGTCCAATTGTCATTGCCTATGTTGTCGGCACCGACCACGCTACGGTCTACAGCAACTGCAAAGTGACGGCTGAAGAGGAGTAATGGGGGTGAATAACGCGCTCAGCGCCATTCTGAGCGTTTTATTAAGGCAAGGGTTAAACTTGCACGGTGTCGCCACAATAAACGGCTATAAGGGCCATAGAGATCGTCATACAGCCCCTTGCTGCTACAGCATGCCCTATGGCTGACTTAACGATGACGGGAACGAGGACGACCTATCGGCTTATCATGCACATCAGGTAGACGGGAGATATGGTAAATCGGGTCAAAGGGTTTCTGCTCGGCTTTGGCTAAATAGTTCACCTGCCTTACGACCAGCATAATCATCAAAGTGTACCGGACGGCGTATAGCGTATCGATAATCGCGGCCTGTAATTTATTTTCATGTCAGGCTGTTCGTCTACTTGTTGGGGTAATGACCCGCATATTCCTTGGTCAAGTATTTCCCGTGAGTCCTATGCTCTGTTCACATCAGCATCAAAGTCTTTTAATATTCCCGCACTGACTGGCGCCTATGGCATTATTAATGATAGCAGATCTCGTTATGCTTTTCATGGTTGCTGTACAAAAAACTATCAATCGGCACCTTCCTTAGTACCCTAAAGATCGTCTTCTTTTGACATTCATATAATATTTCACTAGTGAGTTGTAAAAAATCGCTGTAACTGACTAAATTAATAATACTTAGCCTCTAGAAGCGGTGATACGTTCATTCAGCCACTGTTCTACTTCACTCTTTAACCAACGTGAGCTACGTCCTAACTTTATTGGTTTGGGGAATTCACCCTCTTGAATGAGTTTATAAAACCACTTATCCGTTAATCCTGTCAGATGAGTGATAAATTTCATGTCGATAAATTGGTCATTCAGTAAGGGGTAATCGGTTGTATTGGTCATCGTTTGTTTCTCCTAAGAGTGAAAAGGAGAAGGATCCGAAAGGGTTAATGAAATGCGGTGTGAATCCTTCAAACGATAACGCGGAGCTGTAAATTATTTTCTTCAGCGACTGTATCCAATAAGCCGCTCACCTTGATGGTATGGTTTCGTGTGATGCTTACAGAGATATTGTGCACGTTCTATTATCTGGGCATAGTGTTTTTTGTATTCTAATTCATTCGCATTTTGGTTAAGGTACATCACGCCATTCTTACAAAAATGAACACTTTGTTTTACCGCTGATAATTCTGCCTGTAACGCACTCGCCCAAGCTTGTTGTATCATTGCCGATAAACACCCATGGTCACGATTAAAATCGCCCCAGCAATGATAGATGTCCTTGTTTAGGAATATCATCAGGTGGTAGTGAATCTTATGGTTACGCTCTCCAATTTCTTTTACCCAAACATAATGTAAGTCTAATGTGAGCCTTCGGTGCCAAGTGGTACTTTTTCGTTTTATATCGGCGGCTATTTTCGCTTTAAGTGAATCAATGAAACGTGTAATGACTTTACGGTCATCTCTCATGGCTTTTATCGTTCTTGGAAAGCGTAAATCAAAACGAAATACAGATAATCGGGTATAGTTTCTTTGAGCCTTTATAAAGGTATTATGAATAATATCGAAGTATTTAAGATTATAGCTATCGATAGGGTAATGCATGATATTTTCCTGAGTTGAGTGAATGTCATAACAACTCAGTAGGATGTATTTTTTTATTTTAACTATAATCGTAATATAGCGAGTCTAGAGATAGATCTTTGTCATAAATGATTATTCTATCATTTATTTCAATGCTAAATAGAGTGATGTCATTAAATTTTTTTAGTATGATTAGAAGTAGATTAATCGATATTGTTAATATGGTTTATCACACTTTTCATCTAAATTTATTTTCATTCTAATAAACAAATTGAAATTATAAGTTTTTTCATATTTTACTTTGGTATTGATAGACTATGAGTAATATACTCTATCGTTATATGGATACATATTGCATCTTTACGTCTAATGGATAGTTTTAATTTATTAAATAAATACATTAAATAAATACATTAAATAAATACATTAAATATACTACTATACCAACAGGGATTAATTTCTAAAATATTAAGTTAGTATGTGTTGGCTTAGGTTAATGATGAAATTATAGCTCTGATTTTAATTTTTATCATTAGCATAATGTAAACTTAGTTACCTATAATTATATCATGACACCAAATATTTTATGCATCAAGAGTTGATAGACTTTTTAATGAATAAATTGACCTCTTATTTTTCGGTTAGACCTATCATTATCTTTATCTTGATTTTACTGCTTGTCATTCTTTTCGCTTTAATGACAGTGTTAATAGAAGACTATGATATTAGATTGTTATCATTATGACCTTCATTGAGTCGTAATACAGCGAATAATCAGTAGAGAGTTAGCATTATTTATCTATAGGACAATAGGATAAGAATGCTTTCTTCTTTCTGTTAAATATAAATAATGTTTTCTCACTTCTTTATAATCATATTAATAACCTAAATATTTTATCTTTCTTGAGGTGTATCATTTGCAGTGGAAAACTTAACTGATGTAATGATATACAAACTCCAAGGCTATAATCGCTTAATCACATTTAAAGACTAAAAAATCTAACTATTCCCTGAGTCTTTTATGAGATAGTGTTAGGGTTGAAATGTTAACGCTGGTCTGAGTGAGTTTGATGATAAAAAAGACAGTGATAATGATAAATAATGTCGCTCGAAATCTGTCTAGTCACACTGAAATGCCCATAAACTTTGAACAACTCCCAAAAAACACCCTACTTTACCACCATAATATAACCACTTAAAATATATAAAATTATTACTTTATACCCCTTATTTTTAGGGTTTGTAGGTATCGACTTTGAGGCTATTTTGTGCTATTTTTGTACTAACCCATCATTACTCACAGTAATGTTTTAGTTATACAAATGTTAGAGGGAATAACGCATGAATACGGTATTTAAAGAGTTAAGTTTTCTTGGATTAAGAGAACAAGATAAAATAACACCAGCTCATATTGTTTCTGAACGCATATTACGCGATCAGTATACCTTTACTGATTTTTATAAAAGAGAGAATGATGAGCAATATGTTATTGATGACTTATATTTAGAAGCACGTATTCAAGAGGCTAATAATAAAGCTGACAGAAAAAATTCAATACCATGGCGTGAAGACCGTTCTAGATTTGATGAAGTTTATATTTATTTTAACTACCAAAATAATACAACAACCACTTTAACCCATAGAGATAGTGTCACGAAAAAGCCAAAAGGTGAGTTATTAAGTCGAATGAAATTGTGGTTAAAAGAGAAACAAGATGCGTATAAAAAACTGGTGAATAATTATAATCACTGCATTAATAATCATAAAAATATCAAATTATTACCTATTTCATTTTATATAGAAAAAGATTATTCAGATACTCAATTAATATCTGAACATATAAAAGAGCTTGTTAATGCATTTAGCGCGATGCTTAATACACTTAAAGGACGCGAAGTATATTCGTGTTTTGTCAGTTACTCTCGCGTTATTCTATTGGATGCCAACAATAGACCTTATCTGCATATCATTTTTTATTATCAGAGGAATGACACTAGGGAGTATAAGAATGACATCTCCGATTTTTTTATTAGAGATATGACGAGAGAATGGTGTAAAGCGTGTAAACAGAATGTTCATGTTAATTATATGGCATTTAATTCTCTTTTAGCTGAAATGGCCAATGATGATGAGCAAGAAGAATGGGAACAAGGTCTCTGTCGAAATCAAGATAATTCAGTATATCATTTTAGTGTTAGTGCCAGTCATGTGCTTTTTCCTTTCTTGAGAACGGTGGAGCCTATTCAACTCGTCCCGATAAAAAGTCATCGAAAAAGTACTCAAATACAGCTAGAACAAATTCCAAAAGCGTTATTATCCCGTCATTATGAAGAGCTTTCTTATTATCATGAAAAAGAGTTTTCTTTATTTGTTAAAGAAGTTAAACAAAAAAATAACTATCACTTATACTATTTAGAACAAGTTGCTAAGCAATATACAAAAATCCCAATGATTAATAATATAACAAGTGGTCTATTTAGTTATAAAAATAAAAAGAAAGAAAATAATGCAACACGTTGAACACTAGTTATCATAATGTAATTTTTTTCAAACCTATATTACTTCCTTGAAAGACAAAGGTATTGAGCCTTTTCATTTATCATAGGAAGTCATTATGAAAACAAATCCCTCCACCACCGCTTCACCTTTTGAGGCGGTGCTTTCGCCACTCCCCACGGCAATTAAACATCAATTACAACAGAAACTGAGCGAGCTTATTCATTATTCGCCCACAATCGGTTTGATGGGAAAAACTGGTGTCGGAAAATCCAGTCTATGCAATGCGCTGTTTCAGTCTACCTTATGCCCTATTAGTGCTGTCAGTGGTTGTACCCGTTCAGAGCAACGATCAACCTGTGTTTTACGCTCAAACAGCGAACTAT
This sequence comes from Providencia sp. PROV236, assembly GCF_033676985.1. Classification (NCBI taxonomy): domain Bacteria; kingdom Pseudomonadati; phylum Pseudomonadota; class Gammaproteobacteria; order Enterobacterales; family Morganellaceae; genus Providencia; species Providencia sp. PROV236. The sequence continues at coordinate 3,888,317 of NZ_CP096297.1, forward strand.
AAGAAGGAAGTTGAGATCTGCATTGTTTCACCTTCTGTATCACTTATTCTTTTGGTAAAGTGGGGGTAGAAAAAAAAGAGATGGATATCTTTGTACCTGCAAACAGAACTTCATTTGCTAGTCAAAGTCATCGGTTTTATAGCATCAGTGTGTTTACTATACGTAATGGTGATACCATTATAAAAGCATCATCAGACTAACCCATTAATTAACTTACATTTATTTTTATATCTGTATTATTTTAGTGAATCAATCATCAGAATGAGTCACTAAAAATGATACTCAATATACCTATCATTTCGAGAAAGCTCTGCACCGCAAGGTGTAGGGCTTTTTTGTTTATTACTGTCTATCAATATCGACTGAATTGGAGTTCTATTATGTTTACTTTACAAGAGCAAGAATCAACGGTTATCAAAACCAACCTCGTCAATTCCCGTGGTCGTGATACCTTCTGGCGTTTTTACTTTGGCACTGTTCCCGATTGGCAACGTATTGAAGGCGATATCTTTAACATGATGGCGAAGCTTTGTAATCGCTATCAAGGTGCTTTCTGGGAGTTCAGTATGCTGTCTAATGGCGGCGCATTTATCTGGCCTGATATGCTTGAAACCTCCCTGCAAATGTTTAACCCGCATAACGGAAACGAAGCTGAGTTAAGCCCTGAAGCAGCCGGTATTGCTGTCTGTTTACTGGTGTATAGCATCTGGTCGTTTAAAACCGAAAGCCCTGTGCTGGTGGAATATTTTTATTTGTTGCGTGATTACGCTATACAGCATCCGGAGCAAGCTCAAATCTTTCGCCTTATAGACTGAATTATCAGTCACGGTTTTATCTTTCCCCCACCAGCAATCTTTAATTTAATCCATTTATCGAATTATTTATCAGTTTAATTATTGAGGAGAACCCCTATGTCTCGTTTAGCTTCCCGTTTTGGCAATGCTTGCTCTATTCGTCGTGACCGCCCGTTAACCATTGAAGAATTGTTTCGTACTGTACCGAGTGTTTTCTCTGAAGAGAAACACGAATCCAGAAGTGACCGATATACTTACATACCAACCATTACCTTACTCGATAGTCTTCAAAACGAAGGTTTCTACCCGTTCTTCGCTTGCCAGACTCGTGTACGCGATGCCAGCCGTCGAGAGTACACCAAGCATATGTTACGGTTACGTCGTCATGACCAAATTACAGGAAGTCAAGTGCCTGAAATCATCTTACTCAATAGTCATGATGGCTCAAGCAGTTATCAGATGCTACCCGGCTTTTTTAGAGCCATTTGCTGTAATGGCCTCGTTTGCGGTGACACGTTTGGTGAGGTCAGAGTACCGCACAAGGGCGATGTGGTAAATAAAGTCATTGAAGGGGCTTATGAAGTATTAGGCACCTTCGATGCCATCGCAGATAAACGCGAAGAAATGCAAAGCTTGATATTACCGCCACCCGCACAACACATCTTTGCTCAATCTGCTCTCACATATCGTTATGGTGAAGCGCATCAACCTGTGACCGAAGCGCAAGTATTACAGCCACGCCGTGTAGAAGATAAGAAGGACGATCTTTGGACGGTGTACCAACGTTTGCAAGAAAATTTAATTAAAGGGGGATTATCAGGCAGAAATGCGAAAGGTAAACGCGCTCGCACGCGTTCAGTGAATGGGATTGATGGGGATATTAAGCTCAATAAAGCGTTGTGGGTACTGACAGAACAAATGCATGCTCATTTTGCTGGACGCGAACGACTATAGCCACACTACACGTTAAATAATCTCCCTTTAGGGTAAATATCATGAGATGACACACTTTGTGAATAGTATTGATGGAAATATTAAACCCAATAAAGCACTTTGGGTGCTGACAGAAAATATATGCCCTATTTTATCATTCACTTGAAACCTCTCTTTTTACTTGATGAAGTTAAATAGCTCAAAGATACAATCGTAGTCGCTTTTAATTTATATTAATATATTATATAAAATTACATATCGTTTTATTTATGACCCTCTAAAAAAAGGAGCTCAGTATGACTAAATTCCAAACGATCACTCACAACATTTCAACTAATTTAGCTGATCTTGGACAACATATTCCTGATGTGATGAAAAACTTTTCAGGGTTAGTCTCTTCAGGAACAAAAGACGGTGCGTTAGATACTAAAACAAAAGAACTGATTGCTATTGGTATTGCTGTTGCTAACCGCTGTGATGGATGTATTGGTTTTCATACAAAAAAATTAATTGATTTGGGGGTTACCGAGCAAGAGCTGGCTGAGGCACTCGGCGTTGCTATTTTTATGGGAGGAGGTCCTTCAGCCATGTATGCAGCGGAAACCATGGGGGCTTTTAAAGAGTTTAACTCAAAAACGGAATAAATAAGTGGGGCTTACGCCCCATTTTTCACTGATGGTAATGTATCTGTTAAAAATAAATACGTTATTCTTTAGTCAGCATATAGAGATCAGCCATTGGTCCTTTGATTCTCTCTCCGGCCTCATTCAGCTTGAACAATGTATTTTCGCCTACAAAGAACTGATTGGGTTCATTATCCATGCCTTGCAGCGTAATGATGCGACCATTATCTTTCCAAAGGATTTTACCTTTCAAAATATCAGCTTTGCTATTTTTAGCACCTTCATAATACCGAACCAATGTATAAGTATCATTACTGTTCAGCGTTAATTTATAGATAATCCCCTCACAATCAGCACACGGTAGTTTCCCAGTGTAAGTACCATCCCAATCTAAAGCCGCGTTCGATTGATGTGCTTGTTTGAACGCTTCACTCTGCTCGGTCTGCTGCTCGGTAGGAGCAATTTGATTAGGTTCTTTTTGCTCGCTGCAAGCACTCAAAGGCAATGTGAATATCATCGCAACAATTGCTCTCTTAAACATATTTTTTCCTTTTATCAATCCACATTAAAAATTAATAACGATATACATCATGATAAAAAGATTCTCTCATTTATACCGCACAAGTTCCAATACGTTACAGACTTTTTACTTAGCAGAGTTTTCTTTGATGCCCTCTAGATGGCGTTATCTGAACTCTACTATTATCAACCAATGTCAATGGAGAATATTAATATGGTAAAGTTATGCTAAAATTGTTAAGTGATGTTAAAAAGTCACCTTGAAGTTGGTAACGAGTACGATTCCGTGCTACGAACCCAAACTATAATTTGGGGTGCGACAGAAAAGTACCCTGTTCGACTTCAAAATCAATACAAAAACATCTTGGGGCCCTAACGGGGGCTCTAATGTTTTTGGATTTCGATAATTACATATATATCAATAAATTATACTGCGAGTTTTATTCTGAGTCCGGGCACCACCTTATTATCAACAGACGTCAACCGACGTCTGTTTTTGTTTGTGAAGCCCGCTAAAATCAACACTCTCCCAAAGTTTCAACTCAACTGAATTCTACTCGACCCTACCCACATCAACCCTATTGTGCGGGTACAATTGCGGGTATACACTAGTTCGATAGAATTTTGTACCCGCTTTATCTCTCAGGAAGCTCACTATGGCACTGACTGACGCTAAAATTCGGGCGGCTAAACCCGATGTGAAATCCTATAAATTAACCGATGATGCAGGTCTGCACTTATTGATTCACACCAATGGTTCTAAATACTGGCGATTACGCTATCGCCACTTAGGTAAAGAGAAAACCTTAGCCTTGGGTTTATACCCTGATGTGCCTTTATCTGAAGCAAGGCTTAAACGCGATGAAGCCAGAAAACTGATTGCTGATGGCATTGATCCCTGTGAGCAAAAACGTGTGGCTAAAACAGCTTCTGATGCTAATCTCTCTTTTGAAACCATCGCAAGACAATGGCATGCCAGCAATAAAAAATGGTCTGAATCACACAGTGAAAAGGTTTTAAAGAGTTTGGAGTCGCATGTATTCCCATACATTGGTCTACGTGATATCACTACCCTCAAAACACCTGATCTACTGATCCCTATCCGTGCAGCAGAAAGTAAAGAGATTTATGAAATAGCGGCGCGTTTACAGCAACGTATCGCTGCTGTCATGCGTTATGCGGTGCAATAATCAGGTATTATTGGCTATAACCCTGCTATTGATACCGCAGGGGCTGTAACGACTGTACAACGCCAACACCGTCCAACTCTTAACCTTGACCGTCTACCTGAACTCATCGCCCGTATCGATGCTTATAAAGGGCAACCCGTCACTCGCCTAGCCGTGATGTTAAATTTATTAGTATTTATTAGATCAAGCGAACTTCGCTATGCGCGTTGGTCTGAAATTGACTTCGATAAAGCCTTATGGACTATTCCTGCTCAGCGAAAGCCTATACTCGGAGTTAAATTCTCTCACAGAGGCGCTAAAATGCGCACTCCGCATTTAGTTCCCCTTAGCCACCAAGCCATCACTATACTGAAAGAAATTTGGACATGGACGGGTGAACATGAATTGATCCTAACGGGCGCTCATAATCCCTTTAAACCCATGAGTGAAAATACAGTCAATAAAGCCTTACGTGTGATGGGCTATGATACGAAGACTGAAATTTGTGGGCACGGTTTTAGAACGATGGCGTGTAGTTCATTAGTTGAATCAGGTTTATGGTCGAAAGATGCAGTAGAAAGGCAAATGAGCCACCAAGAACGTAACTCAGTGAGGGCTGCTTATATTCATAAGGCAGAACATATTGAGGAAAGGCGATTGATGGTACAGTGGTGGGCGGATTATTTGGATGCTAATCAGGAACAAACTATTTCCCCCTTTGATTTTGCCAAGTTTAATAATCCAATGAATCACTAAGACTTTAACGATGTCATATAGGAGATCCATTTGCAATACGAGAAGTCAAGTAATGCGGTAATATGCCGACTACATGGATTCTTTGGAAAGCCAAAATAAAGTGATTTCGAAATAGCTTATGCCTAAAAACGTAATCATGAACACAGTTTTATTATAATGCATTTTAGTTTGTAACCCATATTCCACCAAAGCAAGAGCCTCTGTCCTGATGAACTGACCCTAGTTTATTGGACAGGGGCTTTTTTCGTTTTAACCCGCGCAAAATGAAATCATGATAGAAAGCATAACATGTTATCGGGACTGTAAGGCAACTCATTATCCTGCTCTAAAACGTCATTAATCATTTTTAAAGCGAGTTGCCTGTTTTTCAGCTGATTGGCTTTTTATATCAATATCATCTTCTAAAGGGAAATTGATCCCTTTATCAAAATATCGCCATTAATTAAATCACAATACATCAATAATAGGACATGAATATGTGTATAACAGCGACAGCTTCCCCATGCCTAAAATCGGGAATGATTTCTGTTTTTATTACGAACTTAGGAAAATATAACGAAGGTGAACTGGTTGGTGAATGGCTTGAGCTTCCGGCAACCTCAAAAGAAATAGAATACTGCTTAATGCGGATTGGCATTGATGGTATTCAGTATGAAGAGTATTTCTTGACGGACTATGAATCTTCAATTGATGGCCTTTCGTCTTACATTTCAGAATACAGTCTTTTAGATGAGTTGAACGAGTTAGCCACGCAATTAGCCATGTTATCGCCTGATGAAATTGATCTTTATCAGGCGGCAGTTGAAATCGGTTCTTCAGCGAGTTCAATCCATGATTTAATTCATTTAGCGAATAATTTAGATTCTTTCCAGCAATTAGCGGGAGTCAATAATGAATATGATTTAGGTTATTACTGGTTAGAAGAAAGTGGTTCTTATGATTTAGCACAATTGGGTCATTTATCCCATTACTTTGACTATGAACGCTATGGACGTGATGTTTACCTTGAACAAGGAGGAATTTTTCACAGTGGAGGATATGTTTATCATACGAGTGGGTAGATAGGATAACAGAATGAGATTCAATCCGCTTTCATCCCTTAAGGCGGGAAATAAAGAATGCTGTGGTACCCCAATAACATCCATAATCTAGAACGTTAATCAAACTAAACTCTATTTTAAGCCATCTTTACGGGTATCCGTAAAGATGGCTATTGTGGTGTTATTTTTTATTTAATCAAGCTGTTAAATAGATACTTACCTTCCTATGATGACAAGCGAAAACCAAGATGAACTTAAGTGCTTATTCATGGCTAGCGTGATTTCATGGGTATTGTCATTTTCTATAATGGAATGATCCCAACGCATACCTTGTATTTTGGCAGCTTCTAAATGTTGGTTAAAGGTGTTAAACAGTTTTGCAAATTTTCCACAGGCTTCGATATCGTCAGGGAGTTTTTCGAAATTAGCTATCCCTGCATTGATAAACAGTTCACTAATTTCTGATCTGCTTTAATCAAACAGGACACTTTAATAATGGAATATAATCCAATTATTGAGGTGTTAAATGAAAAAACGAACAAACAGAATTTATACTACTGAGTTTAAGCAAGAAGCGGTCGCATTAGTCACCGAACAAGGTTATAGCGTCCCAAAAGCGGCAGCTTCTTTAGGGATCACCGATAAATTACTTTATAACTGAAATAACTGGAAAGCAAAATTCGACGCTGAGCACTGAGAGATCCCCTCATAATTTCCCCAAAGCGTAACCATGTTTGAATAGATTTTGAGTAAGCAGGGTTGCAGCCACGAGTAAGTCTTCCCTTGTTATTGTGTAGCCAGAATGCCGCAAAACTTCCATGCCTAAGCGAACTGTTGAGAGTACGTTTCGATTTCTGACTGTGTTAGCCTGGAAGTGCTTGTCCCAACCTTGTTTCTGAGCATGAACGCCCGCAAGCCAACATGTTAGTTGAAGCATCAGGGCGATTAGCAGCATGATATCAAAACGCTCTGAGCTGCTCGTTCGGCTATGGCGTAGGCCTAGTCCGTAGGCAGGACTTTTCAAGTCTCGGAAGGTTTCTTCAATCTGCATTCGCTTCGAATAGATATTAACAAGTTGTTTGGGTGTTCGAATTTCAACAGGTAAGTTAGTTGCTAGAATCCATGGCTCCTTTGCCGACGCTGAGTAGATTTTAGGTGACGGGTGGTGACAATGAGTCCGTGTCGAGCGCTGATTTTTTCGGCCTTTAGAGCGAGATTTATACAATAGAATTTGGCATGAGATTGGATTGCTTTTAGTCAGCCTCTTATAGCCTAAAGTCTTTGAGTGACTAGATGACATATCATGTAAGCTGCTGATAGGTTTCCAGTTTTCCGCTCCTAGGTCTGCATATTGTACTTTTCCTCTTACTCGACTTAACCAGTACCAACCCAGCTTCTCAACGGATTTATACCATGGCACTTTAAAGCCAGCATCACTGACAATGAGCGGTGTGGTGTTACTCGGTAGAATGCTCGCAAGGTCGGCTAGAAATTGGTCATGAGCTTTCTTTGAACATTGCTCTGAAAGCGGGAACGCTTTCTCATAAAGAGTAACAGAACGACCGTGTAGTGCGACTGAAGCTCGCAATACCATAAGTCGTTTTTGCTCACGAATATCAGACCAGTCAACAAGTACAATGGGCATCGTATTGCCCGAACAGATAAAGCTAGCATGCCAACGGTATACAGCGAGTCGCTCTTTGTGGAGGTGACGATTACCTAACAATCGGTCGATTCGTTTGATGTTATGTTTTGTTCTCGCTTTGGTTGGCAGGTTACGGCCAAGTTCGGTAAGAGTGAGAGTTTTACAGTCAAGTAATGCGTGGCAAGCCAACGTTAAGCTGTTGAGTCGTTTTAAGTGTAATTCGGGGCAGAATTGGTAAAGAGAGTCGTGTAAAATATCGAGTTCGCACATCTTGTTGTCTGATTATTGATTTTTCGCGAAACCATTTGATCATATGACAAGATGTGTATCCACCTTAACTTAATGATTTTTACCAAAATCATTAGGGGATTCATCAGCGCTGAGCAATCAGGTAGCAGCTTGAATTCCGATGAGAGAGCTGAATTATTAAGGCTTCGAAAAGAAAATAAAGAACTTAGGATGGAGAAAGAGATCCTAAAAAAAGCCAGCGCCCTCCTGCTAAAGGAAACCAAGTAGCGTTTAAAACGATTAAGCAATTATCTTCACAGTTTCCCGTGTTGAAGCTCTGCAAGTTAATGAAAATAAGTCGTTCTACCTACTACGCTTGGCTTAAACGCCCAGCAAAATTGATCTCCGCAGAACAACTTAGCCTGTACCGCAGAGCCAAAGCTATTTTTGAACAGAGTCGAAATAGCTTAGGTTATAGAACGTTACGTAAACGGTTATGCAAAGAGGGCTTTAGCGTGAGTGCTTATGGCGTTCAAAAGCTAATGGCTCAGCTTGATCTAATCGTCACTCAGCGTGTTGCTTATAAAGTCACCACAAAACGCAAACACAGTGATGCCGTAGCCGATAATTTGCTCAATCAAAATTTTAATCCTCATGCGCCTAACGAAGTGTGGGCGGGTGATGTGACCTATTTAAAAACAGGGGAAGGCTGGATGTATTTAGCCATCGTGATGGACTTATACTCACGCCGTATAGTGGGTTGGCACATTGATAAACGAATGACGGCAGATTTAGTCAGTAAAGCCTTGATGAAAGCGTATAATTTACGCCAGCCTGAAAAAGGCTTATTCTTTCATAGTGATAGCGGAGCACAATATACGAGTAAGCGCTATCGTCACTTACTAACAAGTTATGGTATTCGAGCAAGTATGGCCGATGTTGGAGCCTGTTGGGATAACGCCGTTGTAGAACGATTTTTTGGTAGCTTAAAGCACGATTGGGTACTAAAAATCCCATAGCCGACTCGTAAACAGATGAAAGAAGATGTTACTTCGTATATGCGCTATTACAACCAAGAAAGGCTTCATACTGCCAATGGTGATCTGTCCCCCATTGAGTATGAACAAAATTCCTTAAGAAAAGTGCCCTGATTTAGTTGCGCAGAACACTTGCTGCCTAATCGAGAAGTCAGCACACCACCTTGAGCTAAATCGTTATTAATCGTTTTTTAAAGCGAGCAGTCTGTTTTTCAGCTAATTAGTACTTTATATAAACATCGTCTTTTTAAAAAGAAATAGCTCCCTTTATCAAAATATCTTCATTTATTAAAATATAAAACATTATGGAGATTAAAGATAATTTCAGTGGGGTGTTTGTTCCATTTTTTGCCGATTCGATAGATTGTTATATAGACAGAATCAACTGAGATATAAAAATATAGTTTTAATTAAAAAATGTAAAATAGAAAAATTGATAATTGAATTGGCAGTAGAAGACTTCTTACTGCCAATATACCAGTTTTATAATTTCAATTTCACTTAACAAATACCGATAAATCTAATGCTCCACTATATACACCCGGCTCAATATAATCCTCATCTTTGCAGAGGTTCCAATCAATGGTAAACTCACCATAAGTGCCATTTTCATACTCTAAATCAATATCAAAAGTTTCACCATTAAATAGAATATCGCCTTCATCATCACAATCTGAACCATTGTTATTGATTATCCCTTCAATATATAAACCATTATCTTCATAATCTTCATTGATTAAATAGAACTTATTAGGTTCATCTTTTATTAGTCCAGTTTGCAATCGAACAGAGCCTAAAACGGTATTTCCAATATTACTATCACAGTCAATTTCAACGGTGACTCTTTCATAATCAACCAATCCTGTTGATTCATCAGAAGCAACATAAAATTTAGGTGAAGTATTACCATTCACATCGATGGTACAAGCATCTAATACATTAATGTTAATCGAGCTAATTAAAACTTGAGATAAATCGCCTGAAGGTATGGGAGATAACGATGATGCATATAAATTATCAATGCGCTCTAAATTATTTAATGCGATAAAATACTCACCAGGTGCAGCATCCTCAGGCGATAAAAATTTAATCACCCCACCAGTTACCGTAATATCAACATTGCGATCTTCATCAGCATCAAAATAGGGCTCATCGCCTCCTGGGTTAGGAGGGGTTAAGCAATAAGGGTTACCTTCGACTGGCTCCAAATTATCGAGATCAATCACTTCTCCATCGTGGACTCGAACAAATCCTTCGTCTGTTGAACCATCATATTTTACCCATTCTGCTGCCGCTGAATAATTCAAGGAAAAGTACCCCACATGATTATTATCTTCATTAATGAGATAAAAGTAATAGTGCCCATCTTCTTCATAGAGCGAATCTTCACTAATACAAAACCAAACTTCATCCGTAATAGCAATAAACCCATCAACAGTTCTATTTGCAGTATTATTCCTTGGACCACTTAATGGTACGCTTGCATTCGTCGAAACATAGGCAATTTCTGTATCCGGTGGAATGGTAACATCAATAGTATTAGCAAACCCGAATGAGCTATTCAGTAAACATAACGCTAAGATGGCCTTAACGACGTTTCTTTTTAAAGTCAATGCCATTATTTAACTCCTAAATTTAATCTTCGCCATTTCACGTTAATCACTGACACGCTAAACTGATTTTTCTAATTGGGTTGTCTTCGGTTACTGCCATCTCTTTTAAGTGCGTATAATGAGCACCACACGATGCATTGTGACCATTCCCCCATTGGATCAGTAAGGTACCCGAATCCGGTAACCCACTCATGTAAAGCTGACCGTTATCACCCACAATGCTGGTGTTTTCTTCAGTCGCCTCATCATCCACCAGCTTAGCAATCGCCCCGAATGGGATCGTACCGCCTTGATAGGTTAGCGAAATCAACGCCTGCATCCCGACACGCGTTGGGAACTTGGCTTTTACCACCGCCCCTTTGGTCGGATACACATTTTGCGAAGTTTTCGGTAACGTCACATCATCCGGTAAGGTATTCACATTTAAGCCAATGGTATTTTTGGCGTATTCGTTAACGTTCGGTGCCACCGCATAACCAAACATATCGATTTTGGCGTTACCTTGGTTTAGCGAGGTACCGTCTGCATCCGGCGCTTCCACCAACACCACGGAGTTACCTAACGTGCGCGCCAGTGTCACGCCACCTGAATGGATCACCATCCCGCCATTAACCCCCGCATTCACAGAAGAAGAACTTGATGAATAGTTATATCCCCCAGAAAAACTGCCTTTTGAGGTGTTGTAATTCAAACTAATGGCACTATTACTTTCTTGGTTGTTATTCCCCATACTTTGTGAAACCGAATAAGATAAATCCCTGTCCAACAATGAACCGTGTAAACCCATTTGCTGGCTATAATTGCCGCGATTGTTTTTCGAAATATAATAATTACTGCTCATATTTCGTAAGTGCTCTTCATTGGTAAATAAACTGAAAGGCACGTTCACATTAAACGAAATTTGATGGTTTTTAGGCCAGTCATTACGGCTATCGGATTTTCTGTAATCAATGGCATAACTGACGTTGTAATTCACGCCTTTAAAATTACCGTTATACCCTGTCGATAATTGGGTAGTTTCAGTATTGGAGTCCCAATAGTCGGTACGGCTACCACTTAAATAAATTGAGCCATATTTGCCCAGTGACTGGGAAAGCGCGGTTCGGAAACTGGAACGTTGGCGTAAGCCTAACCAGGGGGCTACCCCATCACTGAGCTGGTAATTGTGGGTATTAAAATCCGAGAAGCTGAAGAAATGGCGTGTGGAATAACGTAATGCGGTTAAATCGACATTAGTTCCTGTAGAGGTTAAGCTTTTCGAATATTTAATCCGAAACGATTGCCCTTCTTTGCGATCTCCCGACACAAAAGACGCCGCCGCATGGGTCATATCGACAGACAGCGCACCAAAATCCCCCAAGGAAATCCCCGTGCCCATCACCCCAGAAAAGTAATCTTTAGAAAATAACGTACCGCCGTAGACGGTCACATCATGCGGCAAGCCATAAATCAGACTGCCCAACACAAATTTGGCGCGTTTAGACGAACGGGTTAAATTGCCGTTATATTCCCCCGCCGTTACTTCATATTTCATTCCACCCGGTCTTAACATCACGGGTAATGAAGAATACGGGTAAACAAACGTTCTTTCAGAGCCATCTTCTTCACTGATATTGACCTGTAAATTTCCTGAAGACCCCGTTGGATATAAATCTTTAATACTAAAAGGCCCTGGTGCAACATAAGTCTGATACACCACGTTGCCATTTTGGCTCACCGTGATCCGTGCATTAGATTGTGCAATACCATTAATTTCAGGCGCAAAACCGCGCATACTGGAAGGCAGCATTTTTTCATTCGAAAACAGTTTGATGCCTTTAAACGGAATACTGTCAAACACGTTACTGCCCGTTGAACTTTCCCCCACTAACAACTCACCTCGTAATGCATTAATGGCTCGCATCACATAGGTATTGGAAAAACTAGACGTACGATTAGTGTAATTACGACGCCCTTCGGAGTTCGAATAATAATAACGATAATTTGAACGCAAGCGCCAAGCACCTAAATTGACACCGCCACGTAAACTCAAAAAGGCATTGTCATTGTTTTGTGTTTCCCGCTGAGATTGATTACGGCTGTGGCTCCCATTAAGCTGATAAGACAGCAAGATAGCCGGAATACCATTTTCCAGCATGCCTTCTGGTACGTAACCATTAGCCCGATTGTCCATATAAATCTGTGGAATACTGATTTCCATGGTCAGTTTAGACAGATTGGTTTTCACAAATGCCTCAGGAATGTAATCCCCTAACGCAGTCATCTTTTCATCATCAGTGAGCTTTTGTAGCGTTGGAAGTGAGGCTAAATTCACCCCAAGCTCACCGAGCATCGGTTTAGTGAATTCAGCGGAAACATTTCCATCACGGCCTTTTACAAACGTGATGTCCATACTGCCCATATCTCTTTTATTAATAAACACCGTAATATTGTATTTACCTTCAGGGACGCTATTGGCTTTTTCAAATTGAGATAAATCGATGGAATTCGGATCCATTCCTGACTGCAAAGATAATAGTTTTGGGTCAAAGTAATCTTCTGCATAAGAATAACCAGCAACGCCAAGACAATAAGAAATAAAGCTTAGATAAAAAAGATTATTTTTCATCTTAGACGACGTATATAATTTCATAGTTATCTCTCAGTGATTTTTTTTATAGTTTTTGGGTTTGCTCTGGCATTTCCAGCATAAATTCATTTAATAATCGCCATTTCACCGTGGCATTCGCATAATTCCCTTTCGGCAATGAATAGCTTTGTTGACCAAAAGGGGGAATGAATTTAAACAGTTGCATATTGTCAATTTGATGTTGACCGACCGCTAATTTCCCAAAGGTTAAATAAAGTGGTGACGGGTTATTAACAATCAGTTTTCCCTCAGCAAGCGTAAATTTTAATTTATCCTTCACCTTGGCGATTTTAAGATTCTTAATTGCCTCTGGCCGATAATAAAACTTATAATGTAAAACTTTCGATAAGGTTAAATCACCATCCATTTTTTTAAAGCTCACGGTATTTTTAGTGCCTTTCGGAGGAATGGCTTTTAAGCGAATAAAAAATACCGACTCTCGGTCTTGCGGCAATTTTTTTAAATTATCAATTTTTTTTATTTGCCAGTTATATTCTGACTTTGCCTCTAGCCGATATAAAGGTGGTGTGATCATAAAAGGAATTGAGCTCTCCTTTTTTACATTCAACCCTGTCGACTCATCAGGAATAGCAATATCGGCTTGAACGAGATAGGCATTGTGATCGTTATTCTTTAATAAAAATGAGAGCCCTCGGCTTTCTTGATGAAAAACTAGAGCGTGTTTATCTTTGTAGTGCATATTTCAATCGACCCACATTGGGAGCCACATGATTGAAAATGCTAAAGCAACAACACTTTCATAATTTCGGGCTAATTTGTCATACCGAGTCGCCACCGCTCGATATTTCTTTATTTTTAGGAAGGCATTTTCAACTAAATGACGATATCGATATAAGCACCAATCAATATCTTTATTCCCTTGTTTACTATTCCCTTTTCTTGGGATGACATGCTGACCCCGACGGCTTTTTATCAACTGTCGTAAGGCTTCACAGTCATAGCCTTTATCTGCAATAACAACTTCGGCTTCCGGTGAAGAGGTAACCAATGTTTCTGCATAACTCACATCATGGGCTTGCCCACCTGACAACTCAAAATGAACCGGAAGACCACTGCTATCTACCGCTAAATGTATTTTAGTTGAGTTGCCGCCTCGACTTTTGCCTATAGCCTGCTTTGAAGCATCTTTAACGTTGGCTCCATCTTGATGCGTTTTCACGATACTGGCATCAATAAATAGCCACTGAGGATCATTGAAGCGAGATAGAAATTGGAAAATTTCCATCATCACGCCTTTCTTTGACCAAAGGTTAAAACGTCTAAATACCGTATTCCATTCACCAAATTGACGAGGTAAATCGCGCCATGGAATGCCTGTTCTTATTCGGAATAAAATACCTTCAAGGGTCATTCTATGTTCTGGTTTGTTATAAATACGTCCGGTTAGGTGCATGATTTTTGATAGTAACTTCCAGCTATCATCTGTTAACATAAGTCTCGGCATTTGGGGGGTGTTTTTTTGATTTTTGGCGAAACCATTATAACAGCCCCATTTGCTGTCTGCTTTTTATACCGAAAAGATCAACACGCTCTAATCTTTCACTCGGGAAACGCAAACCACTGCTGGTATTTTTTGCCGCAACCTGATGAATGTTTAATAAACCTAATAGTAATACGATGAATGAAATTATTTTCATTTTTTAGCCTTACTCTCAAAAATAAAGGGCTTGGTGGTACCACCATAATCATTCATTATTCGCCATGAAAAAGAATTCAGCCCCACCATGTCGGGGATCGTAATATTGGAATAAGGCGCGACCATTTTATTCTTTATTTTACGCGTATTATTCACCTTCATATCCACGAGGGTGGTATAATAAGGCGTCGGATTATTGACGGTTAATGTATTATTCGCATAATTGACCGAGATTTTTTCATACGAATCTTTCGCCGTCATCGGTAAATTTTCAGGTCGATAATACAGCTTAATCACCAAATTGGTGACGATGGATAATTTCCCACTGCTTTTTTCATCATTTCTTTTGGGTGGGATTGCTCTTGAACTAAAATAAAAGACACTTTCACGATCTTTCGGTAATAAATTTAATGAGGCAGGAAAAATACGCATCATAAAGGTCGAGTTTTTTTCCACCCTAAAAATAGATGGTGTAATCACAAAAAAATCACTTTTCTGATTATCCACATTATAAATTTCATTTTGAACCAGAAAAGGGGAATCGACATTATTTTTAAAGGTAATCGATGCCGATTTATCCCCTTCATTAAAAATAATGCGCGTCTTATTTAAACTGAGCCCTGCGGAATAAGTTAGAAAGGAAGTCAGAAATAACAGAACAGTAAGCGTTATATTTTTCATTATAACCACCTTAATCTGAAAAATAGCTAAAAGTAACATGCGCAGAAAAATCGCCCACTTCATCTTTCAAGCAACCTTGTCCGCGATCATAACAGGCTAATACCGCGGTTAAGATAATATGCTCATCGCCATCTTCAATCTGATCAAAGACGATATCCCCGACTGAAAAATATTCTTGTTCATCTTCATCCATGATCGCGACACCAAAATAAGCATCGGGATCGCTATTAAATACATAGTCATTTGAACCATCAACGGTGCTGCCCGAGGTCATTTGAATAGAACTGGTTGAAAAGTCACCTTCACAATCTTGCAAAATGATCTCAAACTGTCTTGTCTGCGTTTGATCAATAATGTCCTGAATGGAAACAATGCCAAAATCTATTTCATCCGTCGTATCATAAAGATCTTCAACAATAATTTCACAAGGCTCCTGATCAACATATGCTGTAAATTCAAAATGGATCGAGTCGTTATCTGCATTCACGAGAATAGGCAGAAAAAAACACAATATGAAGGAAAAAATCACTCCATATTTTTTCCTATTAAGGGATTTGCAGTGAAAGTTCAATGGCAGCATCAATATCACCTGAGGTTATGGTTTGATTGTCAATTTTTGCAGCAACGACTTCAAAATAGTGCTCCCCCGTCCCAGATTCGACCGTGGCCTCATCCCCCGAGAAGATCACTTCCTCACACGCACCATTATCATCACCGCAGTTCATCAATAAAAAACCCACATTGATCGCACTATCTTCATACAACACGTTATTTTTTATGTGTGTACTGCTTAATGGTGTAATCACAATATCGATGGATTCGGTATCCTCTGAGATCCCTTCACAGCTATATTCCACCGTAAAAGGCTTGCGATAATCACTCTCTTCGCCCGGCTGTAATGCACTCAGTACACTGCTACTAAACGGCTCATCAAAAATCACTTCCTGATCGCTATCCGCAGAAAATTCACACGTGGCATTGGCCACCGTGCCACTAAAATAAATCGTTGCACTTTCATCGGCTAAACTGATATTCGGTAATAAAACTGCGGGGAATAATAATCCTAACAAACATTTATTGAATTTCTGTTGAATAGCCATCATAGCCTCCCAAATCATTAATTGCGGTCCATTTTGCTATCGCCCCTGTCGGCGTTTTTAGGTCAAAATTAATACTTGAAAATGGTGCTATCATGTTATTTTTATTCTCTGAATTAATCACCATCGCTTTATTATTCAGCGTCACGTTAAATAGACTGATGTAATAAGGGGAACGATTGATAACCTCAGTTTTATTACCAACATTTTTAAATACTAGCGATGACTGTGCTTCCTTAGCGGTTTGTTTTAAATCAGTCGGCCGATAAAATAATTTAATAATATTATCAAAACCGATGATAACCCCTTCACTGTTTTTATCTCTCGCGGGTACCATGCGGGCTTTAAAATAAAAAACCGATTCTCTGTCTTTAGGGAGTTGATTATTGACCAACATAATACGTACATCTTGTCGGCTCATTTTTTCTAAACGAAATAAAGGGGGTGCCACTTCAAAAGCGTCAGGATATTGCTCACTCGCTATCGCGATTTGCGTGAGATAATTTGTCTTTTCATCATTATTTCTTAACGTGACAGACACACTTTTTTCACCTTGTGGGTAAATAATGCGTGTGGCATCAATACCCACGCCAGCGGAATAAGCGAAACTATTTAATAACAAAAAATTGGTGACAATGAACAATAGCCACATTTTTAACGACAGTGTATTTTTCATAGGCTTTTATGAGGGTGATTACAAACTGTAATCACCCGACTTTAATTAGTTATAAGCAACACTAAAGATAACCGGCACACTCAGGATATCGGTATCGTTAGAACCATTCAGAGCGAACAGGTCTGCTTGCATTGGTAATAAATTGACCGCATTACCGTCAACATCAGTCACTGCACCTTCATCATCTGTACTCATCACCAGTGATTGGTTAACATTGATTAATTGGTTTGGTTTAATTTCAACTGCTGTACCGGTAGCAGGGTTAGTTTTAATTCCCACCGCTAATGTTTTTGCATCTGTATTAGCAAAAAGATTTGGATTAAAGATACTTGCTTGACCATCTGCGTATAAACTTAAAGCGCCAGACTGAGTCTCAGCACCAGCACAGTTGGTTAAGACTAAGTTGAAATCTTTATTTGCAATCGCGGTTGTTGGTCCTTGAGTGACGCTCTCAGTGGTGAAAACACCAAAGTCAACAATTGAGCCAGAGCTTGTTGCGATATCACAAGTTCCTTTTTGTAATTGTGCTTTAAATGTCACTGTTGTTGTTGTTGCCGCCATTGCAGAACTTGCAACGCCAGCCGCTAACATTAATGCAGCGATAGATGCTAATTTAATTTTCATATTGAACCTCTTTTATAATGATACAAACGTGCGATACCACATGGGGACAAAATTATTCTGACACCCGATTTTTATATAAAGCTATCTAAAACCTATATTAATAAATATTTAGTATGGAGAGTAAAGCAGTAGTTAGAGCCAAATTTTTAAAATCCTTTATAGTGTATTAATTAATATTTCTTGTTGAAAAAGACTCATCTTACATCTAAAAACAATGTTCAAGAGCTAAATTTATTATTAAGGAGTTGACATCACAATCGTTCCTGATGCATTAAACATTCCTTCAATTAAATCACCAGGCATAATATTTTCTTTTTTCACTACGGTGAAAGTCACTGTATCTTGGCCATATCCATTTTTAATTTCAGAGATAAAATTGCCATTTAACGGGGATACCACTTTATTTTCGTGATACATTTCCACCCCCATCCCAGGCATTACTGAACCTGAACCGTAAGCGCTTCCAGTCCTCACTAGCATCGCATTATTTGAAAACCCTGCAGGCTCAGCAGTAAAATACATTTTTATCGGCATCGTAAGGTTATTATCATCACAATGATAAATTAAATCTTTATTAATTTGATAACGGCTTGATGCTCCAACTGTCGAAATACCCGATGGATTAATTTGCCCAAAATCTATTTCAATGATTTGGTTATTATTAATGTCACAAGTTCCTGTTCCGACAATAACATCATCAGCTGCATAAAAATTCCATTCGAAGTCATAATGATCAAATGGGTCACCACCTATCGACCAAGTAGCATATTTATGCAGATAAAGTGTCATTAGCAGATCGCCTTTTCTAATCAACACTGCATTTGTTGGTTTTGTACTCACTTGTAAATATAATTTAATAGGTAATGGTTGGGTTGCTACTCGTAATGCAAATACAGGATAATCTTGCCCGCTAAATGGGGCTAAAAGATAGTTACCATTGAGAACAACTCCTGTTTTTAGTCCAGAAATGTTAGTAAATTTGGTGCCTGCCCTTGCCCCTGTCAACCTTAAATAATCGACATATGATAAAGGCGCCTCATTTCTGCATGTCATAAACTCATCAATATCTGCGAATTCATTGATACGATCAGGTTGAGCGAATATGTCACTGTCGATAGGAACATCATAAATATTTTGCGTTCCTCCCATAACTTCAACGCCATCATTTGTTTTACAAACGAAAGCGTAAGAATGACATGATAAAATAGAGAGAATAAAAAATAATAATATTTTCATGGGAACACGTCCTATTAATCATAAAATAACTTAAACGTTGCTGTTGCAGTAAATGCACCTAACCCAATACTTTTAGATTTAATTGCATCTAACTCAGCTTCAACATAAGCCTTAAATCGCAACTCATTATTCCCATTATTTAATTTATAGGCTGGTGTTGGAGTATTAATTTCAATAATATTTTCACTTTCATCTAATATCGCTATTCCAACTCGTGTCGCCACACTATTGCTGTCTAAAGCTAATAAACCAGGTAAATTTGGATTCTCATTTCCAACAAAAGTGACATCAACAGTATTAAATATACTGGTATCGCAATCTTCCAAATGGATGACATAAGACTCAATATGACTTCGGGTATTAATATACAAGTATTTATCCACTATAGTGCCGAAGTCGACTTCTATCTCTTCATCTCCTGGGCGAATAACACATGGCTCAGCAATAAGTTCACCTCGAACCCTAACCTCACCTATTTGTCCATTTTTAGCATATGTATATGATGGCTGAACAATATTTAAAAAAAGCATGCAACTAAAAAAGAGTATATATTTATTCATGTGAACACTCCTTCTGAGTGATAAAGTTAGTCATACATCAACTCAAAAGAAATCAAGGCACGGTAAGCGCCTGCTTGTAATTCGCTGGCAATCCGCACTGGCGTAATAAAAAAGCTTAAGCTATCTTGTCCCGGTGATAGTAAACGAGGAACACTACTTTCGCCCAGTGGGATCACTCGTCCAGCCTCATCACTCAATTGCAACCCGAGACCTTGCACACCCACCACTCTCGCCAATTGAGGATAAAATGGCACCGATGGTGCTAAAAAACGCATTTTGACCCCCGGTTGCTCACTGCTCCACGCCACACTGCCCGTTTTAATATCACGCAGTGCCGTAGGGGTTTCAATACAATCTAACAACTCAATATGGAATGGTACTGGCCTGCCCGTTTGCCCTACTTTCTTCAAATCCGCGGTTTCAATATTGCCCATGTCTACTGATTGGTACACCGATTCCATGGCAATTCGGCACGGACTTTCTGTCAGCGAACCAAATACATACAGTTGACCACTCGCACCTTCCACATTCCAATTACCATCAGGGCGATAAAGGGTGGCATTGCGATCGGCAGCATGGCTCAACCCACTCCACAGACTAAGACACAATAAGCTACTCACCCAGCCAAAACGGGAATATCGATGACAGTTTGCAGATATCGCCATCATGCGGCTCCTTATGATTTCTTCTCAGGTACAACCGCACATTGGTTGCTCTGGCATTTAAAATGCAGTTTCAAACGCCCGCCGTAGTCGTTGATATAGGTCAACACCGGTGAACTGCCCAGTTGAGCGCTAGACACGCCCAAAGCATGCTCTCCAAATGGCGCAACCATCACAGCATCAAATTGCTTAGTAATAGGCGCATTGGCGGTCGCTGCGGCACCAATAATGGTGACGTAAAATGGCGTCGGATTTTTGGCAATATACTGGTCGCCTTGTTTCGTTAACGTCAGTTTTTCTTGCCACGGTTGATTCATTTTTTCCGTATCACTAAGTGCGATCCCAGATGGACGATAAAATAATTTAATTTTGCTTTGTAACGCCAACTGTAATACGTTCGGTTTTTCACTTTTCGGTGGAATTTCACGCAAGTTAAAATAGAACAAACTTTCACGATCTTGCGGTAACGCTGCCACATCCGGTAGCGCTTCAATACGCACTTGACTGGTTTTTCCCGGCTCTAAACGCTGTACGGGCGGCAATACCACAAATGGCGACGAGACTTTTTGGCTTTGATCATTCTCAATCCACCCTTGCGCCAAGTATGGCAACTGTGGATTTTTATTGGTAATAGTCAGCGATACACTTTTTTGTTCGCCATTAAAAATCACACGGGTGCGGTCAAGCGCTATCGCTGACCACGCTTGGCTTGCATACATGACCGATAACAATGCGGTTGCCATCAATAAACGTTTTGGACTTTTCATTTTCATTCGCTGTCTCTCTTAATTATTCTTTCACTTTGTCAAATGATGGCGGGCGCGAGGTTATCGGCTCGCACTGCAATAATAAATTGGCACTAAGCGTGTCAAACTGTGCAGGGAACTGTAATTGACACTGATCCTCACCAACCCACTGTACCACCATGATTTCATTCGGATTTATCCCACTGACATACGCTTGACCGTTATCATTCATGATGCCCGTATCTTGCCCACGTGCATTGCGAATTTGCGCACCAAATGGAGGGAAAGAGCCATCCGCTAAACGCACGGCGACCATCATCTTACGCCCTGACAATACTTCGAACTTACGGTAACCAATCGCCCCTTCCGTTAAGGTCGCTTGTACCACCGAATCGGTGACTTCGGCGTTATCCGGTAGTTTATTCAAATCAATTTTGACTTTATTGCGGTAGTAGCTGTTCACATCGGGCACCACTGCTTTACCAAAGGCATTCGAGTTCACGACTGCACCGCGTCCTTTCACTGGGATATCGCTGATACCGTCGGTATCAATCAACAGACGTGTTCCGCCCATTGTGGACACTCGGTGCATATCGATGCCTTCAGGGGTAAAGGTGAAACCACCTTGTGCCCCAAGGCCAAACGCGGTGTAACCGTTGTGGGTATAACTTGCATTAGCCGTTAAACGTGCATTGCTACCTTGATGGGTAATATAGGCACTGCCCGTACCGCCTTGGCGTGCACTTCCCGCACTGAATTGATACGACGTTTGGCTATCAATGCGGTCGTAATAAGTCGCACGGTTGGTCACGTCATTGTTATTGCTTGCAATCGAGTAACCGATATTTGCCCCGTTGCCCCACGGCACTGACAGTGACAAATAAGCGCCGTCATCATGGGTCTCGTTATACACATTGCGATACGCAGACAACGACACGTTGACATTTTTCACTGAACCAAAGTCCATGGTTTTGGTGAGCATCAGGTTGTAGCGATCGCTATCTGGACGATCCCAATAGGTTTGATGGCTATAGTTCACATACGTTGATAGCCCGATATCACGGAAGTTTTTATTCAACGAAATGGTGTACATTTCCTTGCTGCCACCGCGACGCTCACCACTTTCTTTAGCATTCAGGTAATCTGACATGCTCATAAAGTCACGCTCAGAGAAGCGGTAGCCCGCGAACTGCACTTGGCTATCGTAATCATCAAAACGTTTTGAGTAGTTGACACGGTACGAGCCGCCACTCAGGCGGTCTTCACCCGGCAAACGAGCAATCGACTGCGTCACATCAAAGGAAATCGCACCGAAAGCCAGTAAATCACGTCCAATACCGGCCGCGAAAGCATTGTAGTCTTGGCTGTTGAGGCTGCCGCCAAACAGTGACCACCCGTTGGAAATCCCCCACGAGAACTCACCCGTGGCAAACACATCACCACTACTACGGTGATCGAAGGTGGACGGTTTACCCAATGACAGTTTGTAACGCACAGCCCCTGGTCGGGTCAGATATGGAATGGTGGCGGTATCCACTTGGAACTCTTGCACCGTGCCATCTTGCTCTTCCACACGTACATCCAGTTTTCCGCTGGTCGCATCACTCAAGTCTTGAATACGGAACGGACCCGCCGCTACTTGTGTTTGATATAAAATACGGCCTTGCTGGCTAACAATCACCGTAGCGTTTGTCGTCGCCACACCTGAAATCTCTGGTGCATAGCCACGTAAATTTGGCGGTAACATGTTCAAATCGGAGCGCAAGCTACCGCCCGTAAAACGGAAGCTATCAAACAGGTCAGAGTTAAGATAATCTTCCCCCAACGTCAGTTTGGCGCGCATTTGTGGGATCGCGCGATAGGCATAGAACCGGCTCCACTGGAAATCCGTATTGACAGGATCACCCGAGCCAGTCGCATGGTTTAAACGACTCTGCCAGTCTGCACGTAAACGCCATGCGCCCGCATTCGCTCCCACCACGCCATTACCATTTAGGGCATAGGTATTGTGGCCTTTTTTGTGTGGACGGTTAGTTCGTGCGGTAACGTTATAGTCCAATAGGATACCGGGGATCCCTTCATCCCATAGTGACGGTGGATCCCATGTAGCGGTACGATATTCTAAATAGGCTTGTGGTACGCTAAGGTATAGGGTCGATGTGGACAAGTCACCGCGCGCCTCTGCGCCCGGAATACTGGCCAAATCCACACAACTGCCGTCATGCCACCATGTCAGATCTTTGATCACCTCGTCTTTTAACCCCAACTGGCTAACAATGTCACCCGTTAAACAGGCTTGACTTTCATTAGCATCGGTAGCTGACGGGTAAAATGTCACTTTTTGTTCAGGTAATGTTTCCTGATTAAGTTGAATTTTCAACGGATAACTGCCGGGCATGATGTAACCCGCACGCGAAAATTGACCTAAGTCGATATTTTTTTTGTCGTTTAAATCCAACAGTTCAGTGTTGAATTGCACCACATCCGCCGCCATTAACGGGGACGAATAGGGCATGAGTGCTGTCATTACAGCAAGGTAGACCGCACAAGGTTGGTGATAAGTACGCGACATAAAAAAATATCCCTAGGCAAATGAGCGCCAAACCGCAAAAGAATCAGTAATAATCAATTTTGAAACGCAAAAGCGTTTGATAAGATCCAGCTTGTAAGCGCTGATTATTGGTTACCAGCTGCAATTCATAATTCAAGGTCATTTCACCGGGAACAATGTCGCGTTTGGGTAACGGTTTCCCTGCAATTACCGGTGTTCCTTGGTCATCACGCATTGCTAATTGCACCCCTTTAGCTTCACCTGTCACCGTAAAAAAATCGCCGTTTGCGGGGCCATCAAAGGTCACATCAAAGGTTTGCCATTCGCCTTTACTGCTGGGATAACGTTCCCAACGGCAATCGACTAATTGAATGTTGAACGGTTTTGGCGGAGCTTTACCAAATTGCTTTAATACGCTCAGAGGAATAACGCCCATGTCAATCGTCTGATCACGAGACTCGGTTTCGATTGCACAGGCGGTGTCGACGATTTCCCCATACATCGAGACCTTTCCCCACCCTTGAGAAGGAGCAGAAAAAGCGGGTGCGCTCGCGCCCAGTATTCCGAAAAGCACGCACAGCAGTGCATTATGTTTTTGCCGTCCTTTCACAAAGCGCCTCGACTATTGGTGGAAAAAACGTGAGGAATAGCGCCGCTACCCCTCACCGCCAGATTAGTTGTACGCTAAAGTGAAGTTAGTGACGCCTTCGAATTTACCCAGTGGGATAGCGTCAACGGCAACATTCGCACCACGGACAAACGCACTGTATTGCAGGGTGTTGCTACCTGCTTGCAGTTGGTGAGACTGAGTGGTTGAGATGCCCATATCGATTGGAGCACCTTGTGTATCCGTGATTTGGATACCGACGTTACCCACTAAGCCTTCATCTGGGTTCAGGCCAGTCACACCCAGTAGCTTAGAGTTAAAGCCTGCGCTTGCGCCGCTGAACGTGATTTGCACTTTGTCGTTGTATTGCACACCCGCATTATTCGGGAACACACAGTCTTCTAATTCAATAGTGAATTGTTTTGGTGAAGATGCGCCACCATTTGCCAGAATTGAATTGGCAATTTGACCTAATTCAACAGTTTGATCAATCGAGTCAGCACTGATTGAGCATGGTGCATCGATGATTTCGCCTTTGAAAGTCACTTTACCGTGGCCTTGGTCAGCGGCAAATGCGGATGCACTCATTACGCCAGAAATCAGGGTTGCTAAAATAATCTTTTTCATATTTGCCTCTGCAATAAAAATAACGTGGTTTAATTAAAGGGATGATTACATCATCTATTTTCAAGTTGTGTCTTATCTCTATATTGAAATAAAGAAAACATCCCCCTTAAATTCAAATAGGAAGACATTGTCTTTATTTAAATAAAAGACAATCAAATTTAAACATTGAGAACAATAAAGTTTATTTATTGGTTTAATTAAATTTAAACACCTGTTCATCACTCACTTTTAATGAAAGAAAGACCCGCTGATAACTTTCATCAATCTGTTTTTGCAAATCAGAAATATTCAAATACACTTGTTTAAAAAAACCATCGACCGACACATTCAAAACATTCAAAATTAAAATCAACGTATCAACCGTAATATTGCATATCCCGCGTTCATAACGAGAAACTTGCTGTTGCGAAACATTCAATTCCTTGGCTAATTCCCTTCCCGTGATGCCCCTACTACGGCGTATTCGATATATTTCTTGACCAACTGCTTTAGTAAATACGGTTCTCATATCAGATTCAGAGCGTAGATCGAAATAAAGGTCGTTCATTTTAACACTCCTGCTGTGTTTGCTTTTTCAACCCAATAACGCAACAAAATAATTTATTTCGTTCCCTTTTGTGCTAACTAATTTACTCGACACTTTTTGCAAAATCAAACCGCATTTTATAACACACAGGTTATATTTACATCCCCACTAACTCATATTAAGTGTATCAAATTTTACTCCATTTAGGAGTGATGCGGCTTGGCGGGATCCGTTCTTAATTTGAGTGGATTTTATTGATAGTGATTTATTCTGCCTTAATCAATAATGGATGGTAATATAGTTTTGATTATATCGAATATCATAAATATTCATATTTATTAATCGATTAATTATAAAATACAACAAAATAAATTATTTTGTTTCCTAAAAAAAGATTAAAAACCAATCCAATCAAACACTTAAAAAAATCTATTTAGTTCAACATTTGTATCTCTTTCTTTTTTTGTAAAAAAAAATCATTTTTAGATTATCCACTATAGACTGCATCATGCTTTATTTAATGCCGCAGCCCAAAAATTTCCTCCAGCATTATTCTACTGAAAACCCACAGTTCTAAATTCTGATTGATTATTGAAAATTAAATTTGTAATCTTTATTTAATTGCTCGGAAGGATAAAAACAGAAAACACTCCCACAATCCAGTCCGTATTGTGATGTGACGTATCACGGGGTTTATTTCTGTTTTTATTAACTCGATCCTATTTTCCCATGTCATAGGCAAACTGAATGAAAATAAATTAATCCCTTTTATTTTGATAGTTAACTCTGTTTTTAATGATTGTTTTTTGTTATTTAAGGAGTCTCCTATGGCTGCGTACTTTCGGGTGTGGCCCTCACGTCATTGGATATTTTCATTCAGTCTGTTCAGTGCTCTTTTCATTATTCCGAGCGCACACAGTGAACCTCAACAGAATAGTTTGCCGGGGTTGCTTCAATTCGCACAAGAATATGAAGCTCGTAAAACTCAGCAAACAGAAAATAGTCCAGACGTCTTTTCATCCACGGGGATCCAATTACCCCAAATCAAATTGAAAATATTGCAACAACAACTGTACGCCAGCCAGCGACGTGAACAACAGTATCGAGAACAACTTCAGCAACTGCAAGCCGATGTTCAGCGTCTTAACAATAACCTGCAATTATTGACTCAAAAAAATAAGGCAGCCTCTCAGGCAAATTCAGCCTTAATCACTTTTAACGCCGATGATCTGAAAAAAAATGACTCGCTACGCCAAGCTTATGCCGCGGGAATTGCCATCGGTCAAGATGCACTCACTCTTCATCAAGATAATCAGTCCTATGGGCAATCATTGGATAAACAAGCTTACCTAGCGGGGATCACCGATGCCATCGAAGGACGCATGCAACTTTCCCCCACCGAGCTACACGCAGCGCTCATTGCCTCACAAGCTTCGATGGAAAAAAATAAACGCGAGCAAAAAACTCAGCAGTTGGCATTGGCCAAACGTTTCTTAACGGAGTGGAAAAAACAAAAAGAAGTGAAATCAGACCCGATGGGCTATGACTACAAAATTAATTATCTAGGACAAGGTAAAATTAAAGACAACGATGTGATAAGCATTGTAGTCAAAGAATCGTTACTCGATGGTACCGTCGTCAGTGATATGGAGCTGCAAAATAAATCCTTGACCCTACCGCTTGATAACTATCCACCACTGTTCCAATCAGCGATCCGTCATTTACAAAACCACGGTGAAATTACTTTTGTGGTGCCACCTGAATTAGCCTATGGCGATGAAGGCTACCCACCCTCCGTTCCACCGGGCGCTTCGTTAATTTACACATTGCGCATTGCCGATATTCAAAACTCCCCAATACAATAAGGTCAGCAGGATATGATGAAAAGACATGTTGGGACACTTATACTTATCAGCCCCTTACTACTGGCAGGTTGCGATAACCAGCCCGCACCAAAAGAGCAATCTGCCACACAAGCCATCAATGCCACTAAACATTTTGAAGAGGGACTGAGTGATTACCAAGCCAGCCCCCCTGATTATGTATCGGCAGCGAAGCACTTTCAAAAAGCTGCTGAACAAGGCAATGTTGATGCACAACTTTACCTTGCTGCGTTGTATGAATCAGGATTGGGTGTGGAGCAATCTTGGCCAAAAGCCATTCACTGGTTTAAATCTGCCGCCACACAAGGCAGTTTGCCAGCGCAATACCAATTAGGATTGATTTATGAAAAAGGGAGAGGTGTCGAACAATCGCGATCGGAAGCTTTACATTGGCTAACGTTAGCCGCAGAACAAGGTGAAGCTGATGCACAGCATCAACTGGGATGGTTGTATATGGAAGAAAGTCAGTATAATCAATCATCTGCACAATCAGCACTCAAGTGGTTTCAAGCCGCTGCCGAACAAGGGCATGCCTCTGCACAAAATATGTTGGGTTGGTTATATGAAAATGGCGCTAGCGGCCAACCCAACATGGCAGAAGCAATCAGGTGGTATCAAGCCGCCGCAGATCAAAGCAATGCTTATGCATTGAATAATTTGGGCTGGTTTTATTGGCAAGGTAAAGGTGGCAAAGTAGACAAAGAAAAAGCACTCAGCTACTTTACGCAAGCTGCTGAGTTAGGGGATAACGATGCCCAGTTAAATTTAGGGTTGATTTATTATCAAGGTGATGGCGTACCCGTTTCCATTGAGCTGGCGCAAAAATGGTTTATGCGTGCTGCGGAACAAAATAATGCCTATGCTCAATACAATTTAGGTTGGTTGATCCAAAAAGGCCAAGTGGCGCAAACCTCGCACTACGCCGCACGTTATTACTTCCAATTGGCTTGTGACAATGGGCTACAGCAGGCCTGTTTAGCGCTAAATACTCAAAACTGAATTTCGATTGTTATTTTAAGGGATACTCAAGAAAATTGATTACTGTAGAACAAATTAAAACACTTATAGAGCACAGGTAGTATTTAGGACGAATTTAGCTCACTGTATTATAAATAAGGTATTTACAACAAAACCACTGAAGAACAAAAAACTCTTCTGTAACTTAGAAACTATTTTCATCCATACATAGTTGCAAACACTGTAAATTGTTTAAATCTTGCACAACATGAGAGGTAGTTACTAAAAAGTTCCTAAAGCAGTTTCCAATTCTAGTTGACTGTTATACCGGATGATTGAGCACTGCCCAATTCTCCTTTAAATACCGTTTAAACGTGCCTAAAATAAGAGCATTAGTATGCAAAATAGAATGCAAAAAAACGTAAAATAAATCTATATTCTTTAGTGCAAAATCAATAAATCCTCGCCAAGTCAGTAATCTCAAGGCCCCCATCCTATCTCAATCCCTTTTCAAATAGAACGGTACGAACATACCAATCAGAGCCCACGCGCTAATTTTAAAAACAAAGCCTTTACTTAATCGTTTGATTTTAAATATAAATGTGTTCATGCTGTCCACTTCCCCTAAAATAAGACTGCTATAATTAGATTTTCTGCCCTAACCATTACAGAGGTCATGATGAAAAAAGCCCGTTTTACTGAAACTCAAATCGTTAATATTTTAAAACTCGCTGACTCTGGTATGAAAGTCGAAGATATTTGCCGTCAAAATGGGATCAGCAACGCGACTTACTATAACTGGAAATCAAAGTACGGTGGTATGGAAGCTAATGATGTTAAACGATTAAAAGAGCTTGAAGACGAAAATACCAAGCTAAAAAAATGTTTGCAGAAGTTAGCCTTGAAAATCATGCAATGAAGGAGCTTTTCGCAAAAAAGGGTTGGTAATGGCTGAGAAAAAGTCCTGTGCTCAATCATTAAAAGAGGCAGGTTTATCAGTCAGTAAAGCTTGTAAATTAACATCATTACCCCGAGCCTCGTTTTATCGTCAGCCGTTAGATTGGCGTAAAAAAGATAGTGTGGTGATCGATGCCATACAAACTGTTATAGCAAAATCACCTCAGTCAGGTTTCTGGAAATGCTATTTTCGGCTAAGATTTCAAGGTTATCCCTTTAATCATAAAAGAGTTTATCGCGTTTATTGCCGCTTGGGGCTAAACCTGAAACGGCGAGTAAAAAAAATACTTCCGAAACGAGAAAAAAGACCATTAGTGATTGAAAAAATCTCGAATGTTCAATGGGCGCTGGATTTTGTACATGATAGTTTATATTGTGGTAAGCGCTTCAGAACACTCAATATTATTGATGAAGGAACGCGTGAATGTTTGGCGATTGAGGTTGATACATCGTTACCCGCGGAGCGCGTTATCAGAGTGCTTGAGCGTTTAAAAACCGAAAGAGGATTGCCGAAACAAATTCGAGTCGATAATGGTCCTGAATTAATCTCAGTTAATCTATTGAATTATTGTGAGAATAACCAAGTTTTACTGTGCCATATTCAACCGGGTAAACCGCAACAAAATGGCTTTATCGAACGTTTTAATGGCTCGTTTCGCCGTGAGTTTTTAAATGCGTATTTATTTAAATCATTAAGCCAAGTTCGAGAAATGGTGTGGTTTTGGCAACAAGATTATAACCTTAACCGAACCCATGAAAGTTTAAATCACCTCCCACCGGAGGTATATCGTAAACAGTTAGAAAATTCTAGTTTGGTGTGTCTCAATTAATGGGAAGTGGACAAAACCTAATGGCGCTCGTTACTGACGAATGAAATATCGCTTCTCAGGTAAAGAGAAAAAATTATCGATTGGTGTTTACCCTGATGTTTCTCTTGGTTTGGAAGGGAGAAGTGAAATAATGCAGTGGTATGAGGATTATATTGATGAGTTAGAACACAATTCAAACTAAATTTATTCTTTTATTTTTCGCTAAAATATCCTCCGAAAAAACCTAATCGTTATTTATTTCAAACTCACGTTAAATTTTTAGCATTTGTATAAAGAACCATCATGAAATTTGTGTTAGGTTTAGCCCTCGTTAAAAATAATGCTAATTTAAAATAGAGCGTCTTCATGATAAAGGGACATTCGTAAATGTATAAGAATAAGTATGGGGTTACCAAAAAGCACACTTGGCTTAGCTGTCACCGCGATATTATTTAGCCATATCGCACATGCAAACAATGGCGTTTATATTACGGGTAAATTAGGTAGTTCAATCGTCCAGTTGTCTGACCAAAAATGGATATCAGAAGATGGATTAGATGAAACTTATCATGGTGGAAACAAAACCAAAGGAGTATTTGGTGGTGGGATCTCGGTTGGATATGATTTTTATGATATGTTTAGCCTACCTATTCGGACTGAATTCGATATAACAATGAGAGATAAAGCTTCTTCTCATTATAATCTAGCGACATCCTCCTATGGTACACCTGGAACTCATGGCTATTGGGATCCCGATGATGCGAAGAATGACATCACCCTCAATACCTTTATGGCCAATTCCTATTATGATTTCAGAAATAGTAGTGCATTCACTCCTTATATTAGCCTAGGGTTAGGAATTGCAAGTTTAAAACATAAAACAACATACGAATATACAGAAATACCTTATTCCCCTGATGTAAGTGATGTTGATTCATATTCAAAATCCAAAACAGCGATTAATTTCGCATGGAGTTTCGGAGTCGGAACACAATATACCTTCAATGAAAACTTAGCATTAGATCTGAGCTATCGCTATTTAGACGCAGGGAAATCTGATATAAGCTACATTGAGTCTAAATCGAAAATTAAAGTAAAAACAAATGACATTATGTTAGGTATTATATATCGTTTTTAGTTATCTATATTTCCGCAATAGTGGCATCTGCCACTATTTTTTCCTATTTAACCTTCAGCAAAAAAGCTCTAATTTATTAATTTAAAAAAACCAGAGGAGCCATTTTTGCTACCTATAATCAAATACAATAACCGTACTACCTAGGTATTCACCTGCAACCGCCGCTTCTGTTCCTAATGTATCAGAGATGTAAATGGGGATATTCCCACCCTCAATAGTGGACTCTATAGCATTTACATAATCTTTTCCGTCCAAGGATATAGTAAGAGTATGAGAAAGTTGGGAGCCAGAGGGGGATTTCATTACATCAGTTTTCGATACAGGATCATTGTACATAACATAAATACTCACATCTGCACTTTTATTACAGTTAATGTTGCCCTGTCCAGTAGCGACGTGTCCTGCCACGAGTTCACGGCTAATAACACCATGGTTAATATTTGGTACAGAAGTTACGCAAACCGGAGGGACAGGGGCAGCGTTGATATACTTGCATGTTGAAACATAATGAAGTGGAGTCCCATAGTTTTCGAAATCCCAAGGAGTAGTTACATTTCCTGTGTTACCTACTCCATATAGTCGTGCGCAAACAACTGTGCCCGCCGTCATTTCATACTGGCCTTCAGACCCATAAGAACTACCGGCAAAAGCAGTCTTGAAAGTGAGAGCACGAATAAGACTATCACTGCTATAATTATGGCAGGAATTTGGTAATTCAATTTTATCTGACCATCTAACTGTTTCTTTCCCATTTATGCTTTTGTACGAGATACGACTGCTAAATGTGCATGTATTACAAGGGACAAAATTCGGACCAATAGAACTGGTATAACCACACGTTGCCTTATGCCCAAGCTGTCCTGGAGAACGGATATTCTCAATTGAAATCCAAGTTATTTTATCAGGCATAATCCAATTAGAGCCAGGCAAGGGATACTTGAGTTCTAATTCATAATTATCTCCGAATGTAAAGAATGGAATTAGTATAATTAAGTTTAGTAATGATTTCATATTATTCTCGTCAACACACACCAATATAATAAGAAAGGAAGGTCAGTTATATATACTCAAGTCCCTTCTAGAGGTTTAAAACAAATTAAGCCTAGAACTCAATCTAACGATATAGGTCTTACCCAAAAAAGTTACTACTAGCTATTGCCCATTTTTCAGCTCGTATTGAAATATTTTCACTATTCATATACCAAGCTATACGTCAGCGTCGCTATAAAAAAACCCGGTTGAATGCTTTCTATCGTTGCGCCTTCCACCGCCTGCACATATGCTCGCAGCCGAATAGTCATATCCCCTTTTTTTATCGATATTACAGGCTCTACTTGAGTATTATTTATTGGCAGCGCTACCCCACTCGGAGTTTCAAGGCCTATTGCTATCCCACTTGCCTGACTCCCCGCATCCACATTCAATAATCCATTGTCTGTCGTCGAAACACCGCTAAATTTCACTGCAATACTATTTCCCAAAGAAGTATCACAATCCGTCAAATGAAATTGGATGTCTTCCTTGCTATAACGACGTTGTCCATTCAGCAAATCCTTCGAATTAATATTGCCACCAAAATCAACCCCAAAATTTTCATAGAGAGGATCGACTGTGCATGGCAATGCAATCAACTTTCCGCTGTACTGAATATCATTACTGTTCATCGCCTGAGCAGTTAATGGCAAGCAACTACAAAGTAATAGGCCTGCACTTATTGATATCCAGCGTATTACCCTATCATTGAGTCTATTCATGGATAATTCATCTCCACGCTAGCCGTTGCAGTAAACTCCCCTTCAAACAAGGTCACTGAAGGGTCAGTATCTTTGACAGGCACCGCATATAACGGTAAATCAGCGCTGCCATTACTCGACATTTTTATTGGGGTTCCCGTATTCGGTGGAATTACCTGCCCCTCGTGATATAAACGGATCCCAAGTCCTGGTACACTGGCTTGTAATGCCTTATCGTCGAAAGGCGCTACCATGCCTCGGTACTCTAGATATAAAGCGACCGACTGCCCTAATCCTGCACCGCAACTTAGCGTTAGCGTAAAGTCTTTTTGATAATTAACCCCGTTAATTTTAGTAATACCAACTTCACCGAATGGGACTTTGATGGGTTGATTCATACCTTCAGGCCCAGACACATCACACGGTGGGTTTTGAATTAAATTCGCCGTGAAATTGACGTCAACAGCATGTGCCATCGGTAATAGCAAACTTACTGATACAAAAACATTTAACCTTAATATTGTTTTTAGCCTCATTATTGATACTCCACACTTAAAGTGGCGGAGGCCGTCATCTCTCCATCATTAATGCCTCCTGTACCACTGGCAATTGGAGTCACGCTCAATCTAGGCCGAGTTTTATAATTAAACTTATGCCA
The DNA here is from genome assembly GCF_033676985.1 of Providencia sp. PROV236. Taxonomy (NCBI): domain Bacteria; kingdom Pseudomonadati; phylum Pseudomonadota; class Gammaproteobacteria; order Enterobacterales; family Morganellaceae; genus Providencia; species Providencia sp. PROV236. The sequence goes on from NZ_CP096297.1 coordinate 3,921,688, forward strand.
TGCGCCTATATTAAGATTGCTACTATCCGCCTTTAAGGCTAACCCCAAATTATCCACTGATGTCTTCAACACATTTGCTGCTTGTCCTGCCATCTGCGTTCCATTAATTTTCAATTTCAATGCGGGATTGTCGGCTGAATTTTCACACTCTAAGATATAAGGGATCTCAGTGTTATATCGTTTACCATCAATATTTTTGATAATAAGGTCGCCCATCTCGACAGTAATGGGTTGATTAGGACCTTAATTGCCATAGATATCACAGGTTTTTTCGACTACTGTGACTTTAACGGTCAGGGTATAGATTTCCGCCATAACGAAATTAGAAAATAAACACAATATTCCCAGTAGTAATCCTTTCGCACTTCCAGTCATTAGACATGAAGGGAGGCGGCATTTTGTTATATTCATGTCGCATTCCTACTTAGTCATACAGCATTTCAAAAGCAATTAAGGCTGAATATGCACCCGGCTGTAACTGCCCCGTTCGGACAGGAGTCACATAATAAGTCAGCTTACTTTGTCCTGAAGGCAATAACTGAGGTTCACTTTCTTGCCCTAGGGGTAATAAAACTCCGCTTGGTGTCGTAATCGCGAGTCCCAAGCCTTTTACACCGCTTACGCGAACAAAATCGTTGTAAAAAGGTACCGAAGGCGCAACAAATCGAATTTTCACAGCTGGCTGAGATGAGCTCCAAGCCGTCATTCCAGTTTGGACATTTTCAAGTCGAGTTGCGGTTTCTAAGCAATCCACTAACTCAATCTGAAGTGGTACCGGTGCTCCCTTACCATTATGTTGTAAAGTCGCTATGTCTATATTTCCCATGTCTATCGACTGATAGCTTGAAGTCATAGCCAAACGACATGGACTTTCAGTTAATGAACCTTTGACATAAACAATCCCATGCTGCCCATCAACATTCCAGTTATCAACTGGACGGTAAATACTGCGATTGCTGTCCTCTGCCTGACTCGGTAAAGCCATACAGCTCAACGCTATGGTTAATAAGCCGTATCGAAAAAAGTTTTTTCTCTGTAAGCCTTTCATTCTCACTCCTTACTGCCAGTCAGTATGAGCCCCGTTAGTCAGGCACTCATTTGAATTATTCGCTTTTATCATTTGGTACAACCTGACAACTCGACGCCTGACAACGGAAGGTCAAATTAGGGCGGCCACCATAATCATTGATATAAGTCAGCACAGGGTTATTCCCGAGTTGATTCACGCTGAGGCCTAAATCATCTTGTCCAAACGGAGGCACCATAACAGGTGTAAAGTCTTTTCCATCAGAGGCTTTACCATTGGTCGTTGCATTAATAATCGTGACGTAATACGGCGTTGGATTTTTCACGATATAACGCTCACCTTGTTTATCTAAGGTTAATTTCTCTTGCCACGGCGCATTATTTTGTTCTGGTATTATCGCTTTCGGTCGATAAAATAATTTAACTCGTGTTTGTAGGGCTATTTGCAATGTATTAGGCTTATTACTTTTAGGTGGTACTTCCCGTAAATTAAAATAAAATAAAGATTCACGATCTTGTGGTAATGAATTAATCGCAGGTAACGCTTCAATTTTTATTTGGCTTGATTTACCTGGTTCTAAACGCTGCACAGGTGGTAATACAACTAATGGCGATTGAATTTTCTGCCCTTCTTTATTTTCAATCCATCCTTGAGCCAAATAGGGCAGCTGTTTATTATTATTTGAAATATTCAGTGAAATTGATTTTTGTCCACCGTCAAAAATAATACGTGTTCTATCCATTGATACTGCTGAATAAGCAGAGCTACTGAATATTGCCAAACTGATCAGGCTGATCACGGCACGATAAGAAGTCGTTAATTGCATTGTTATATTACCTTTTATTTCTATGTTTTCTCTTAAACTACACGCTGTATATGCATGCAATTTTTTGAGTTTATTTGGTCACTTTGCTCGCAAATAATATTATTGTTTTGCAGTCATCATTGAGACAGGTTACGTTGTTGGTGCACATGGCAGCAGTAATACATCCTGTAACGAACCAAACTGATTAGGAAATGTTACCTGGCACGTTTTATCCTCTCCCCAAGTCACCGTCATCACACTTTGAGGGTTAATACCGCTAATATAAGCACTTCCCGCATCACCAACGATCCCTGTATTTTGTCCTTTACTATTTTGTATTTGAGCGCCAAATGGTGGATGGCTACCATCCGGCAACCGCAGAACCGTCATTGCTTTTTGCCCTGACACCACAGCAAAATGGCGATAACCCACAGCACCTTCCGTCAGTGTCGCCTGCACGACTGATTGTTGTGCATCGACATTGTCTGGCAGCATATTTAAATCAATTTGGGCTTTGTTACGGTAGTAACTACTCACATCACCAACAACTGCTTTACCAAACATATTGGACGTGATTGGTGCGCCTATCCCTTTGATTGGCACATCAGAGACGCCATCCGTATCAACTAACATGCGCGTTCCACCAAGCGTATTGAGACGATGCAAACCACCGCCTTCTGGGGTTAGCGTCATCCCACCGCTGGCCGATAAACCAAATGCGCTGTATTGGTTATGCATATAACTCACATTAGCCGTTAAGCGTGCAACATCAGCTTGATGGGTAACGAACGCACTCCCTGTTCCACCTTTTCTGCTACTGCCTGCACTTAGTTGATAGGTTGTTCTATCATTAATACGATCATAATATGTCGCTCGATTGGTAGTATCGTAACGGCTACTACTCAACGAATAGCCTACATTAGCACCATTGTTTAATGGAAATGAGGTTGAAAGATATAAGCTGTCATCATTAACACCGTTATAAATACTTCGATTTGCCGATAAGTTAATACTGACATTTTTTATTGGGCCAATATCGATATATTTCGATAGCATAATGCTGTAATAATCATTATCTGGCTGATCCCAATATGTTTGGTGGTTATAATTGAGATATAACGACATACCTAAATCACCAAAATTTTTATTCAGTGATATCGTATATAACTCTTTACTTCCTCCATAGCGCTGACTTGTTTTTAATGTATTTAAAAAGTCAGACATCGACATAAAATCACGCTCTGAAAAACGATAACCCGCAAATTGAATCGTGCTATCAATTGACTCAAAACGTTTCGAGTAATTTATACGGTAAGAACCACCGTTTAAATTTCCCATGTGCGGTAAGCGCGCAAAGGATTGGGTAATATCAAAAGATATGGCTCCAAATGCTAATAGATCGCGCCCAATACCCAGTGATAGCGCATTGTAGTTTTTACTGTTAAGACTACCACCAAATAATGACCATCCATTATTTACCCCCCACGAAAACTCTCCGGTCACAAAGGAGTCTCCCTCACTGTGACGCAAGTAATTTGTTGGCTGGCCTAATGCGACTTTATATTGAATTTGTCCAGGGCGTGTTAAGTAAGGTAAACTTGCTGTATCCACTTGAAAAGACTGAGTTGTACCATCTTGTTCTTCAACTGTAACATCTAATTTACCGCTAACCGCATCACTTAAATCTTGAATACGAAAGGGTCCTGGCGCAACCTGTGTTTCATACAATACTCGTCCTTGCTGACTCACTATCACTGTTGCATTCGTTTTCGCAATTCCTGTCACTTCAGGCGCGTAGCCACGCAAGTTTGGCGGGAGCATATTCAATTCAGAACGAATACTCGCCCCGATAAAACGGAATGAATCAAAAATATTAGAAACGAGATAATCTTCTCCCAGCACTAATTTTGCAGCGAGTGATGGGAGCGCTCTATAGGCATAAAATCGATTCCAATCAAAATCCTTATTAACTGCATCACCTGAGCCTGTAATATGATTTAAACGCCCCTGCCAATCTGCACGAAAGCGCCAAGCACCTAGGTTCACGCCAACGACACCATTTCCATTTAATGCGTAGCTATCGCTATTACTACTATAAGATTTAGTGGCATTACCATTCACGTTATAGTCCAACATTAATGCGGTAATTCCTTCATCCCAACGTGATGGCGGATCCCAGTTAGGCGCAGTATACTCAAGGTAAGCTTGTGGAATACTCACATACAATGATGACGTCGCTAAATCCCCACTAACCTGCATCCCCGGTAAACTCTGTAGTGCAAGACACTCCCCATCATGCCACCAAGTCAGCTCTTTTTTGGCCGAGGAAGTTAATCCCAGCTGCTCCTCGATCTCCGTGGATATGCAGGCTTGACTTGCTTGAGGGTCATCCTCAGGAGAATAAAAAGGTACTGATACTTCAGAAAGTTGTTCGCCATTTACCTTTAATGTAAAAGAATAGGTGCCTGGCATAATATAACCAGCCCGAGAAAACTGCTTTAAGTCGATGTTATTTTTATCTTCTAAATCCAATACCTCTGTATTGAATTCAATTGTTTCAGTAGCCCATAATGGAGTCGATAAACCATACATTGAAAAAATAATGGCTAACCCTAAACTACTTAAGCGAAAATATATAGGTTGTGATGAAGACATAAATAACATCCCTAAAAATCAAATCAGGCGAAATACAAACTAAAAAAAGAAACGTGATTTTTTATAATTAGTAATAATCGAGCTTAAAACGCAGGGCACTTTGATATTCCCCTGGGCGTAGAGGGTTATTATCGGAAACTAACCTCAATCCATAACGCAATACCAAATTTCCAGATGTCATCGCTTGTTTTTCAGTCGTTTTTCCAGGGTAAATCAACTGTCCGTCAGCATCTTGTAATAACAATGCCACACCACGAGCATCTCCAGAGACCGTAAACCAATCACCAGAAGCTGGACCATCGAAAGTCACAGTAAAAGCTTGCCATGGCGATCCCATATAAGGCGTTAAAGTGCAGTCAATTAACATGATAGAAAAAGGGTGAATGGGGCCTTGCCCTTGCTGACGTATTGTTCCTACAGGTAAAACGCCCATATCAACAACCTGTTCATAAGAGCCAATATCAATCGCACATGCTGAATCAACAATACTGCCATTCATATTAACGCTTCCCCATAATGGAGATTGCGCCTGTACACTCGATGAAATGGAAAATTGACTAACAAATAACAGTACGCTGACAAAGATAGCTTTCATATATGGCATCCTTCTCTCTCAATAAATCCCCTAACAAATTAAAGCGTTAGGGGAAATACATCATTAACAATAACTAATTACGATTAGTTATATGCCAAAGTAAAGTTGGTGACAGCTTGGAAGCTACCAGGCACTACTGTCGCATCAGATAAACCTTGCAAAGCCGCTTGAAAACTTAATGTATTGTTTCCAGAGGTATAAGCACGCTCAACAGTTGAATCATTAATATTAATTTTCGCACCTGATTTATTCATCAAAACAACGCCCGCACCAGATGCATCACCAGTAATTTGGATCAATCCGGTATTGCTACCATTATTAACCCATTCAGTGCCTTCAAATTTCACTTCAACCATATTGTTATATTTTTGTGTCACGCCATCTTTATCTTTATATTCGGCATTCAATGTGCAACCTTGTAAATGAATTTCAAAAGGTTGAGCAGAAGACATTCCACCTGTTTGTAAAGTCACATTAGACACTTGTCCTAAATCAATTGTTTGGCTTTCATCACCAGGTGCAATTGAACAAGGCGCTTCAATAATAGACCCAGTAAAAGTTACTGTACCTTTACCCGCATCTACCGCTATAGCAGAAGCACTCATTGCGCCAGAAATTAATGTCGATAAAATAATTTTTTCATTAAATTAAGTTCCTTAATTGAAATAATACAACAAACCTTTACTAAGGTTTTCAGTAAAAAATAAACACCTTAAAATTTAAAAAATACTCTTAAGAAAAAACCCCATTATTTAACCCTTGATATTTCAAGTCATTATCAAGAGGAAAAAAAATATTATAACAACGGAAGCCAATCTCATTATTTTCTTCAAAAACATTCACAAGAACATTTTTAAAGAAAGCATCAACTGATATTTCCAAATAATGTAAAAGAACCATTAAATAATCTAATTTAATTGCACAAATACCACATTCATAACGAGATAGTTGCTGCTGAGAAACACCAAGATAATCTGCTAATTCTTGTCCAGTTAGCCCTCTACGCCTTCTTAATCTTTTGATTTCCTTTCCAATTTCTATGGTAAAAATCTTCTTATCATCAATAAGTAATTTTTGATTTAACTCTATATTCTCTAACACACCTATTAGTCTCTAAAGCTTAATTTAGCTACTGAATTTACGTTTATCTCATAGAATTAATCACGATGAGATCGACAGCATAAAATAACGCAAATAAATTCGAAAAAAGTTCAATGCATCAAAAAAGCTCAACACATGTCACACCTAAAATACTCTGGATGAGCGTAATTTACCTAACCCAAAAACTAACGTCAAATGAGTAAAAAACATACTAAGAGAAAAAGTGAAATTTAATAAAAAATCAAAACAAAAACAATAATTATCAATAATATCAATATATTAAAACATAAATCTCAAATATTTTTTAAAGAAAAAAAGTCAAATAAAGAATAACCCAATAGTATTAAAAGTCGCCATGACTGACATGTTCACACCAAAACAGCATAAAATGCCAAAAATAGTAAACAGTCATAATTATTACATTGTAAAAATAATTACCGTAAAAATAAATTATTTATTATCAATAAGATAAAATACAGCAACACAGAAAGGAGCCGCATTAAACCCAAAATAAGAGTAAAAAGAACAAAAACCAAACAAATAGATTAAAATATCATAAATTATGATATAAATAGATTTAAATTCTGACTTTAAAATTAAACTGAAAGGGTTTTAATGTAATAAATACATAATATGAAATTAAATTTAAATTCATAGAAAAAAATAGTCTATTTAGAGTTGAAAAAATTAATATATATTTAAATTATAAATAGAAATGATTTTTATTTTTATAGAAAAAACAATCCTTTTGGGATACTCACAATAAGATAATTGCATTTTTTAGTTTTTACTTTCCCCTAAAAAAAGCACTTCAAATTAAATTCCCTACCTTAAAATTTGCTTGGCCACGATAAAAAATCTCATTTACCTTTTAGATAAAATATGATTACTAGCTATTTTTTCTAAAAGAACATTTTCTTAACATCATCTAAAGGCCCCCAACAATTTGTAGAAAATCCACATGTCAGCAACACTACACGACGATCGAATGAAAAATTAATAAAAATGTTAAATCAGAAATTTTTCATAATCCAATAACCAATAAATTTAATAATGATCATTTATTGACCTGATACTCTTAATTGTATCAGAAGTAGTTACAGATATTAATTAACATATCTATAACTGTTATAAATCAATAATAGAGAAATTATTTTTCAATATAAGAACACCTAGCACTGAACATATTGAGTATGACAAAGGAAAAAAAATGGAATCGCCCTATTACATAGCAAAGTGTTGCGGTACATTAGGAGAACTGTATCAAGGCCCATTTTTTAATAAGGATAATATAGAAATATCTGTTATTTCAGCATTATCAAATAATTCAACTTATGCACAATTTATCCCTGATAAGGCATGCAATCTGGCCAAACTAGAAAAAGAAAAAGTTGCAAAGTCATTATCGATATTTTTTGAAAAGATCGCGATAAAACAACTGACGGGTCACTGGGATTTTACTAGTAATATTACGATTGGTGTAGGTATGTCTAGTTCTACTGCTGATATTATATCTGCCTTGAGGTGTGTCAGTAAAATATTTGGGATCCGTTTAACATTGGACGATATAACTACCTGCCTATATGGTGTAGAGCGCTCAGACTCAGTATTTATTGATGTTCCTTGTTTATATTTAAGTCAACAACAAAAAATTATTGATATTTACAGACCTTCAGGAAGAATTTACTGCATTTATGGATTAGAACATAAGACAGTCGATACAACGCAAACTCGTGACATATTAGTATCTTATTACCGAGATGAACGGAAAAATTATCAGAAGCTATTGGAGCGTGTACGCCAAGCCTATTCTGTTGGTAACAAAATGCAAATTATTGAATGTTCAACAAATAGTGCTGAATTATCACAAGGTATATTGCCTAAACAATTTTATCACTATTTTAAAAAGCAAATTAAAAATAACCTTGCAGATGGCATGGTCGTCGCACATACAGGCTCACTACTTGGTTACCTTTATTATTCACCACCAGATAGGGATACTTTAACTTTCGTGTTTGATTTCATCAAAACACATGGGTTACAACCGTGTTATGGAGAAATATTTTGATATACGACCATATCGCAGAGGCGCTCAAAGAACCTAAAATTGTGAAGCTCGAAAACAATTTTTATCTTGCTAGGTTTGAGTCGATGAAAATCTATTCAACGCTATATGCCGTAAAAAGCCTTCTTGAGCGGGAAATTATTAATCGACATTCTATCCTTATTGACAGTTCCAGTGGAATATATGCTTATGCGCTAGCACTCGCTTGCCATAAGTATCAATTAAAATGTCATATTATCGCCTCAAAAACAGTAGAATCCTCAATGAAAACTCAGATTGAATTATTAGGGGCTTATGTTGAAGGCGTTCCATCCGCTGGTAGTTTAAAATTAGATCAAAGTTATCGCGTTGAAAAAGTAGAACAATTATTAAAAGAAAATTCCAATTATTATTGGATGCAACAATATCATGATGATATTCATTATGGTGGGTATGAAGCATTCGCTAACATTATTCTTAATGATATTAATACAGAAAAACTGACTATATTAGGTGGGATCGGCTCGGGGTGTTCAACCGGAGCGTTAGGGATATTTTTACGCCAAAAAGGCATTAAGATAACACTGTGTGGAATACAACCTTTTGGTAGTGTGACATTTGGTGCCCAAGATGTTTATGATCCTGAAATAATTATCGCAGGCATTGGTAGTGCTATTGATTTTCGTAATGTGAAATATGAGAACTATGACTCTATCGATTGGCTTTCTTTCGATTGTTGCCTCAGCGGTACTGTCGAATTAATCAAGAGATATGCCATCTATGCAGGTCTATCTAGTGGAGGCAGTTATTGTGTTGGAAAGTATCTCTTTCAGCGCAATCCCAGTACCCCTTGTTTAGTTATTGCTCCTGATACGGGTCATCGATATGCAGGGAGTGTTTTTGCTCGTCATCATGAAGCGAAACCACTCGAACAATTTAAACCTCAAATTATCAATCATGCCAATGAATTAGCACTACCTTGGTCACGTTATTTGTGGGATAGAAAAGAAAAAAGCCATCTATGTGAATTTACTTCACTAATACATATAGAAAGCTAAAATAATTATCAAGACTAGTTAGTATTTTAAATAATGAATAGTTATCGCATCAAGAGTGAATTTAATTTTAAAATATAAAATCCTAACTTACTTATTAATTAAAGAATATTTTGTTAAAGACATACTCCATTTTCTTTTTAATTAACTAATTTTTTAATAAGCTTAAATTTACTTATTACCTATTTTAAAAGCATCATGAATTATAGATACAATCAATTTGTTACAATATAAATCATAAATTAGAATTTAATTAATCCAACAATTGACTGATATTGAGGTAAATCATGCAACCTTTAGATCGTCGCTCACTAACTGCGTTAGTACATCGCTTACATTTTTATATTGGTATATTTATAGCGCCTTTTATTTTTATTGCAGCATTAACTGGCTTTATATATATACTCTCCACTCAATTTGAAGATATTATTTATCGTGATGTTTTAACGACACAGCCCTCTGGTAATAGTAAGCCACTCTCATCACAAATCTCAGCGGCTCGCCATTATGTTGGTGAACAATACTTTATTCATAAAGTACGCCCAGCACCTCAACCAGACGAGACAACCTACATTCAATTTATGTACCCAAATCTAGAATCGGAAAAATTGCGCACTATCTTTATAGATCCCTACTCACTGGCAATTAAAGCTGATTATTTTTTCTCGCCTGTTTCTGGTTTTTTACCTACACATACATGGCTAACGAAATTACATACCGAACTTTATTTAGGAAGCGTTGGACGACATTATAGCGAATTAGCAGCTTCTTGGTTGTGGGTTTCTGCAATTACAGGTGTAATTTTATGGATAAATCATCGACGTAAGCACTTATCAAGGAAAAAAAGAAGTCCTTTTGCTTTTACTCGACATTGGCATATAACCCTCGGATTATTGTTATTTTTAGGGATGTTATTTATGTCTGTAACAGGCCTGACATGGTCAAAATGGGCTGGTGATAATATAAATGCGCTACGTACTTCATTCGATTGGTTAACTCCACAATTGAATACTAAATTAAAGTCTGAAAATGAAGCCGTCATTTCAAGTCATAATCATGGAGATCATCAACATGAAGATCATAATCATAAAGGCTTACAGTCGCAGAATAGCGCGTCAAATATTAATAAGCCTGATTTAGATTGGGAAATTGTTTTATATCAGGCTCGTCGTAATGGAATTAAAGCTGATAACGTGGAAATACGTCAGCCAAAAACAGCGAGTGACGCATGGACGATCACTGAAAATAAACGTGATTGGCCAACACAAGTCGATGCTATCGCGATTAACCCACATGACTATAAAGTCATTGACCATATTTATTTCGACAACTTTCCAATGATGGCTAAATTAACGCGCTGGGGTGTTGATGCACATATGGGAAAACTATTTGGAATGGCAAATAGATTGCTGTTACTCGGTTTTACTTTCTGTATTTGCTGCTTATTACTGCTTGGATATCGTATGTGGTGGATACGCCGCCCCAGTCGTCCACAGAATAACCCATTAAGCACTTTAACTGCATGTTGGCTATCATTATCAATTCCATGGCAGCTATTAATTGTAACACTCACGATTATGCTAGGTTATTGCTTACCAGTATTAGGAGCTAGCTTATTGGTATTTTTATTCATTGATGTATTGCTTTGGAAAAAACATAAAAAAATAACCAATGTTTTTCCTCAATAAATACAAATATACGTTAAATAACTCAAGGTGCAGCTAAGGCGACAAGCAAACGTATCGCTAGCAACATAGAAAATAAGATAACTAGCCTAAGTGAGCGTAATCAACCACGCTGCAACTTGAAGTATGATGAGTGTATTTAACTAATAAGTACATTTTAACTGACATCCAGCTTGCTGATAACGTTGTTGGGTTTCTTTGGATAATCCACTATCACTGACAATGGTTTTTACACAAGATAATGTGGCTACTGCATGGGGCTCAAACATATCGAATTTAGTATGATCTGCAAGTAAAATTACCTCAGGTGAACGAGTAATCAACTTGCGTTTTACACCAACCTCAAACATCGTTGCATTTGTGATCCCCATCTCAATCGATAAGGCATCGCAAGACATAAACACACGATCTACAGCAAAAGCATTCAAGGCTTCCAAGGCTAAGCTTTCACCTACTGTAAAGTACCCTGGTCTAATTAACCCACCAATAATATAACTTTCAACATTTGGAAATGCGCCAAGCTGATTAGCAATTTTTATATCATTACAAATCACTTTGACTTTAATATCACCAAGGCATTTAGCAAGTTCGAGACACGTCGAACCTGAATCGAGGAAAAAGCAATCTCCTTCATGGATCAATTGGCGAGCAATTAATGCAATTTCGCGTTTAGATGCACAATTTAAAGAACGTCTAACATCAAACTGTGATTCTTTGTCTGTTGTACTATCATCAAAATCAATACGCCCATGTGTACGTGTCATACCGGGATAGTGTTCAACGATATATTGAAAATCACGGCGGATTGTCGCTTCTGCACAACCAAATAATTCAACTGCCTGCTGTGTTGATAACTCTCGGCATTTCCACAAATACTGTAACATTTGTTGGATCCGATCAGGTTTATACAGACTCATAAATGGATTTCCTCTGCTTATTAACCTAGGCTCTAGTTTAGTAAAAGCAAAACATCACTCACTGTTTTTGCTGTCCGGATTTTATCGAGTGATAAGGGGCTATCAACCAACTCACTAATACGCTGAATCAATCGAATATGATCATCGCTATGAATGGCGCAAATAGTAATTAATAGCCATACCGGATCACACTCTTCATGGCCAAAAACAACGGGCTGATTTAATGTCGTCAGTGTGATTTGGTTATCAATAACACCTTGTTCAGGACGTGCATGCGGCATCGCAATACCCGGTGCAATCAAATAATAAGGTCCCCAACTTTTTGTATTGTCAATGATACCTTGCAAGTAGGCGGACTCAGCCGCACCGTACTCAATCAGCGGAGCACAAGCTATCGCCAGTGCTTCTTGCCAATCTTGTGCTGTTTGGTTTATTTGGATCCATTTAGCATCATCAATCATTATATATTGACTCCTTTTGGGTTCGGTATACTCTTATAAATAGAGCCCTGCCTACCTTTTGGCGAAGATTGCGGGGCTCACTATTGTTACCTAAGGGGATAAGCTTGTTTGCTTATCTCCTTTTCATTGCCTAATGCTGTGTACTTTCTCCATAAATCTCTCCACTCGAGTTTGGTCAACAAAATTGGCGAAAACGCCATCTTTTTTAAATGTTGTGGCGGTGACACAACCATCAGCAATGCTTAGTTGCTCTTCCACATTTTCTAAACATACCCCTGTGTTGGCAAAAACCACGGTATTCGGCACCGTATCTTTAACTTGTTTTAAAATAGCACTATCGGTTTTAGCGCCAGCTGTCAGCCCTGAAACGCATAAAGCATCTGGCTTATTATTAAAAACGGTTGATTTAGCAATAGAGCAAATATCACGTCCCCCCAAATATACCGCTGCTTCTGGAACAATATTAAACAGCGTTTTTACCTCAGAAGCCCCAATACGATGTTGATGACGGATAGTTTCACCCACATTGGTATTCCATACCCCAAAATCACTGGCATAGGCCCCCGTGAATATTTCTCGAATAAATTTAGCGCCGGTTGCCATAGCTAAATCTAATGATGCAACGGGGTCCCACAGCACATTAACGCCAAAGGGAATACGTATTTCACTCATCAGTTGCCCAATGATCCGTGCCATCGCAGCCGTTGTTTCAGGCTTTACTTGAGTAAGATAAGGTAAGCTGAATTCATTTGAAAACATGACAGCATCAACACCGCCGTTTTGTAGCGCCATTAAATCGTCATAAGCTCTATCGATTACCCATTGCATTCCCTGCTGCGCATTAAAATCAGGATCGCCCGGTAATGCACGCAAATGACACATTGCAATAACGGCTTTTTCCGTTCCAATCACATCCTTTAACCAACTCATATCTACACTCCTTATTCAGGTAATTCACGATTACGTAGAAAAATAACCACACAGGCAACCACTCCGACGGTCACCACAACACCTATCAAACCAAATGACATCAATTCGTATATCGACCAACCAAACATATTACCGACTGATAATGCACTGATTTGTGCCCCATCTGCGGCGAAATCAAAGCCGCCATTACGCGCCATTTCTGTAAAGAAAGGAGCAAATTGGCTCGCAATTAATAAAACTGAGCTCATGACAATCACACCACTAATTAAAGTACGAAGTAAGTCACCACGATGGATCACTGTCGCCATACAAATAAAAAAAGGTGCAACGGGTAGGTCGGCTAGCGGTAAAACGTTATTAAGGGGTAAAACACTGGCAAGCACCAACATGATAGGAATAAGGAGTAAACCCACTGCAATTGTTGTTGGATGTCCTAAAGTCACAGCAGAGTCTAAGCCAATAAAAACTTCACGATCATGGAAATGTTTTTGAAAAAACTTACGAGCACCTTCAGAGATCGGCAATAATCCTTCAACAATTAAGCGGATCATGCGTGGAAATAGCACCATAATCGCGGCAACAGTGATCACTAAGGTTGCACAGCCTTTAAAATCTTCCCCTGCTGCAAGGCCAAATAATAATCCAAGAACTACCCCGATGATCACAGGATCACCGACCATGCCATAGCGTTTCTGGATCGCTTGTGCATCAATACTTTTCCCTTTCAGGAATGGAATTTTTTCATAAATCTTATCAAGAAGGACAAATAAAGGGACTGAGCTGGAGCCATAACCTTGCGGGATCGAAATGCCTTCTAAGCCAACAATCGTTTGAACACGTTTTGCCGTCCAATCAGCCATTTTGAGAGATAAAATAGCATGGCACATCGCTCCTGCAATCCCATAAACTAGGCTTCCTGTCGCCATTTGCACGACCGTACCAGTGATTGCATAGTGCCAATAGTTATAAATATCAACATTCATTGTTTTTGTAAGACGTGTAAACAACAAAGCGATATTCAATAGAAAGATAGTTGGAATGATAACAGCACCAACGGCTGTTGCGTATCCCACTCCAGATGCCGGCCCTGCACCAACATCCAGTACATGAAGTGACAAGCCAAAGCGCTCAATCATAATTTTAATGGGGGGACTAAGGCTATCGATTGCCATCACAATCACTAGCCCCATTCCAACAAAACCAATGCCAACGGTTACACCCGCTTTGATGGCTTGCAGCCACGGAAGGCGAAATATTAAACCAATAATTATCATGACAATTGGGACAAATACAGTACCGCCTAATGAAAGTATATAATCAAACATAACGTCACCTATTAGGTTCTAGCTCGTCATATTTCAATTGCAGTATTGTTGATTTCATTCATTCGCTACTTATCGCATAGTTTTCTACGCTTCTAGCAACTCACTCACTTGTCACCTACCTGCAATTAGAATTATTTAGAGTGTTCTTGTGATAACAATGTCTTAATTTGTTGTTTTAATGCATCATCATTAATCCCTGTAAGTAAAGCTGCTCCATTAAGTGAAGGAACCCCGTAATCGGTGTCTGTTTTCATTGCAGTAATAATTAAATCAACACCGCGACTATTGAGTGGTATTTCATTCAAACAACATTGTGAAGTTGCGACTGAAATACCTTCAGAAGCTAAATAGTCTTGAAGTTTTTGGGCAATCATGGTGGAAGTCGCCATACCCGTTCCACATGCAACGAGGATTTTTTTCATTTTGTAATAACCTCTTGATCATTGTTTGAGTCAGACTCAATAGGAAATTGATTAGCTGGTAATGTCGCTAATGCAGTGAGTAGCCGAATGCAGTCATTCAGATCATTTAAACTGGCCACTTCGGCAGGTGAATGTGTATACCGACAAGGAATAGATAAACTGGCACAAGGGATACCATCTTGCTCAACTTGAATATAACCGGTTTCAGTGATGACTCCTGGGGCAACTTCTCTTTGAACTGGAATTTGATGGTTTATCGCCGTTTTTTCTAATAGCTTGATTAAGCGAACAGGAGTCACTAACCCCGCAAGGGTGCCTCTGCCATGATAGTTGAGGCAGGTGATACCCACTCCACCATTAATAACCAGATCAGAGTAATCATTAAGATCGGGAGTATCGCAAGAAGGGGTGATATCAATACCAATAGCAAGATCGGGCTTAATACGCCTTAGTACAGGCAAGATTCCTCGAATATTAAATTCTTCCTGTACCGATGCAACAATATAAACTGCAATATCAAGATCTTTATTATGAATTGCATTTGCTAGACCGAGTAATGCCGTACAGCCCAACCGATCATCTAGTGCTTTGCTGCAAACCATTTGATTGCCTAGCTCTTGCGGTGGATTATAGAGGGTAATTGCTGTACCAACCTTCACACCCATTCGCTCAGCATCTGCTTTATCTTTTGCACCAATATCAATCCATAGCTGATCAATAGAAGGGGATTGTGTTCTCTCATCGCCTTTGGCAAAGTGATAAGACTTAATACCGATGCAACCCGGTATTGAACCAAACTCTCCAGCAAGGCGCACAACCGAACCCGACATCGTCACTTGTGCAGGCCCTCCGACACGTTCGAAACGAATAAAACCTGATGGTTCGATTTTTCGAACCATAAAGCCAACTTCGTCCATATGTGCAAACACCATTAAACGCATAGCATTAGGTGCTTCGCTGCCATATCGGGCAACTACGTTACCTAATCGGTCCTGCCAAACCTCTTTTGCTGTAGTTTTAAAGTGGCTTTTCATCACATTCGCAATAGAAGATTCGTGGCCTGAAATACCATCTAACGTCAATAAAGAAAAGAGTGTATCTCGAATAGAAAATACCATTGGGATGATCCCCTTTTGATGAAAACGACATGAATGTGAGCGATTTATATGCAAAAAACGGCGGGTTTATTGTGATTGAAATCACTTTACAGAGTTTAAATTAACATTTTGAAATAATTATGTGACAAATACGCAACAATTTCGCTCATCACGATTGTTCAGTAGACAAGCAAATTCGGCTACAAAGGAGGGGGAATTCATTCAAATAATTCGATATGAATGAACAGGTAAACTTAATTGTCTTTGCGATAGATTCTCACTAAGCTAAATATATACTCTAAATAATTCGAGTTTTAAGTAGGCGAAAAGCAAAGATAGATAGGGAGCATAGATAAACTATGTGGCTTGGTGAGCGTAACGTCGTCACTTATACCTCAACAAAAAACCCTACAACTTGAAGTATGACGACTATAAATCTGCTTTCATTACTCGGAGTGTTATATGCTGAATATTCAATCTGACCATACTAGCTTTTTTATTTTATCTGACGATAAACAAATCCGTTTGGCTGAAATTACCTTTGTCTATACGGGAGAAGGACTCGCCATTATTGATCATACGATTGTCGATGAGAGCCTAAAAGGCCAAGGGATTGCCAAACAACTCGTTGCTAAAGTTGTCGAAAGAATGCGAGGTGAGCACCGGAAAATAATTCCACTCTGCCCTTTTGCCAAAGCCATATTTGATAGAACGCCTGAGTATAGTGATATTCGCCAATAGCATCTATAAAAAATATAAAGAGGATAATATGAGCATTCCAACTAATCAGGGTGAACTTAATTTCCAGCAAATTAGTGCACGTATTAAAGATGTTGGCGGATTACCTGTTTCCCGAGTTTTACCAACAAAAGAGCGACGCTTAATTGGCGCTTGGTGTTTCCTCGATCATGCGGGGCCAACTGTCTTTAAAGGTGATTCAGAAGGAATGCGTGTAGCGCCACATCCGCATACTGGATTACAAACATTCACTTGGATGATCGAAGGCGAAGTGCTTCATCGAGACAGTTTAGGGTGCGAGCAGGTGATCCGTCCCGGACAAGTTAATTTAATGACGGCAGGCAAAGGAATTAGCCACTCAGAAGATACCTATGGAGAAAGTCATAAACTACATGCAGTTCAGCTATGGATTGCATTACCAGAGACAGTTAAAGATATCCCTCCACGTTTTGACCATTATCCAACCTTACCTGAGTGGTCTGTAGGCTCAGCTAAATTCCACTTATTAGTCGGTGAATACGAAACCTACAAGGCACCAACTCTATCTTTTTCATCGCTAATAGGGCTAGATATCACCACACGAAGTGATGAAGAAATCGTATTATTGCTACGTCCTGAATTTGAATATGGTATTTTTGTTATTGAAGGAAATGCCGTTATTGAAACTCAGCACAGCCAAACTAATCAATTAATTTATTTAGGTCAAAATCTAAGTAAAATTACTATAAATCTTTCATCTGGAAGTCATCTTCTTTTATTAGGTGGAGAGCCATTGCATGAATCGATTTTAATGTGGTGGAATTTCATTGGTCGTACAAAAATAGAAATAGCCACCGCAATAAAAGAATGGAATCAAGGTAGTACTCGGTTTGGTAAAGTAATCAATGACGATCGTATCCCTACCCCCTCACCATTAATGCCATAAAATAAATCACTCAAGTGGGGAAGACCTACTTGAGTTTTCAATTGAGTAAAATAAACTAATTAGAGCTACCTTAACGCCCCAAAAGTATAGAATATATTTACTTTTCTAAAAAATAATCAGCAAGAATAATCTTAAAATATGACATTCTAATCAATTAAGTTATAATCACTCCTAATTCCAAGCAATATAAATTAAATTATCAATTACAAATTTCTCATTTATTAATACCAATAAATTAACATGTCAATTTGAAATTAAATAATATTAACACTTTAATTGTAACGGCATCTTTCAAAAATAATATTTTTTGCATAATATATATTGAAATCAAAAGAAATAAACATCCTTTAATATCAAGATATGCTTTATATTACCAATGTGATACTGAGTTGCTCATGATTTTTTTTAACTTAAGCATTATTAATAATTAGATATCCCAAATATGGTAAAATCTTTTTACATTACTCGCTGTATAGATAACAGTATGTGAAATGTTTCGATGACCTAAATAATCTTGAATTAAGCGTGTATCGCGCCCTAAATCCGCTAATGCATAACCACATGAATGACGTAGCATATGTGGGTGCGCATCAATCGAAACCCCAGCTTTTTTTCCATAGGTTTTAATTAATCCGTAAACTTGCTGACGAGAAATAGCGCCATTTTTTTGTGATAAAAAAACCCATGGTGAATCTGCCTCTCGCCAATGACGACGTATATTCAGCCATTCATTTAATGCGTTATATTCTTTTTCAACTAAAGGTTGTGTCGTTGATAAACCACCTTTTAAACGTCTCACATAAAGAACTTTTGAATTAAGATCGATATCTTTCAGAGATAAACGACATAATTCACTGACGCGAAACCCATGAATGAAGCACATTAATAACATACAATAATCCCGCTCAGAATAACGTCCTTTTTTAGCTTCACTCAATATTGCGTCTATTTCATATCGAGTTAAGAATTTCCTCTGCTTCATAGTATTTATATCCCATTTAAAAGTAATTTCCTGAAATCGCAATGAATCTAACATAGCAAAACTTTAAAAAAAATAAACTAAAGATTAAATATTAACCAGAAAAAAACACCAAAACACACTACTTCAAAGCTAAAAGTTTAGGATAAATTTGATTATTTATCTTTACCTATTATGAGTAAAACAGATAAAACCGATCGTCGAATTCTAGTTTTTACATTTAAAATTAACACTTTGCACCAAACTGTCCGTATTATTGTTCCATTATCCAATTAAGTCAAATTCCGTGTTAACTCGTGCCCTCTACCTCATAACGCATTGATACAAAACAATTAATTTTATTTTACTTTATTTACACTCTAAAAGTGATAGCGGAATAAAAGTTAAGCCTTCCGCGAGTACGCTCCGCACCCGTTAAAAACATAATAAAATAACAATAATTCATCTCAATAAAGTTATTTATTTCAATAAACATAATTTCATAAAGTTAAAAACTTAATTGGACAATTTGGTGCATATTGTTCGATTTCTTGTTCATAGAAAATAACTTTACTGACTGTGATTTCTATTTGATGCATCAAATTCAAACACATTAGAGAAATCAATAAAGAATAAAAACAGCTAATGAATCCGTTGTTTTTATTTAATTTTTATAACGTCTTTTTATTTAATGGAAATGTATAAAATGAATCTGAATAAAATTGCATTAGTTTTAGGCTTAGGACTTTCAATCGCTGCTGGTGCAGCAAATGCAGCAGACCAAGGACATGGCACAGTGACATTTGTTGGCTCCATTATTGATGCACCTTGCTCAATTACTCCTGAAACATCAGAGCAAATCGTTCGCATGGGACAGATTTCTACAGCAGAATTAAAAGATGGCGGACGTAGTAATTCCCGTGCTTTTAAAATTGCATTAGAAAACTGTACGACTGAAACACTAAAAACAGTACAGACTACTTTTACTGGCGCACCAAGCTCCATCGTTGATGGTTCTTTAGCTATCGAAGGTAAAGCGCAAAATGCAGCTATCGTCCTAACTAACGCAGGTGGAAAACAAATCAAACTAGGTACGGCATCTGACGCTGTAACCCTAAAAGATGGTAACAATGACCTGAACTTTGCAGCTTATATGCAAGGTAACTCAGCGAATGCAGCAACACCAGGCGAATTCAAAGCTATCGCTACCTTCGCTTTAAACTACCAATAACAGTAAAAAGGCCTCAACAAGGAAGTATAGGCCTTATTTTATCGCATGCATATATGATGGATAAAGATACTCTAAATAATTTAAGGTTCAGCTAAGTAATAAATAAGTCGCTAAAAATAGCTAAATTTATGCGATTAACATCAACAAATATAGCCTCTGTACCTTAACGAAAGTGCAGCAACCTAAAATATAACGAGTATCAGTCACTATTTTAAACGGAGTATATCTATGAATCACTTTGGCATTTTAGCCATGGTGTTTTCAGGAATGATAGCCATCCCTGTAAGTGCGAGTGTTCAAACATACCGAGCAATGCAGGGTGATGGATATGTCGCAGTAGAAGGCTCAATTATTGATAGCCCTTGCGCAATTGAGGCAGGGAGCCGTAATCAATCTATTGAATTGAAGACTATCCCCATCAGTCAAATGATACATGATAAACAAGGCCCTATTCGCCCATTTTCTATTCGTTTGATTAATTGCGTCCTGACACCATTAACACCGGGCAAACCTGACTGGCAGTCGTTTGAAATTACTTTTGATGGTTCACATGATGGAGATAATTTCCGTTTATTCGGCAAAGCAAAAGGAATTTCGTTAAAAATTACAGACGAACAAGGAAATCATGCATTTCCAGGAAAACCTCTGCCTGCTCGTAGCATTGAATCAGGTTCAATGACGCTAAATTATGGCATGCGTTTAGTCACAAATAATCAGCGACTTGAGTCAGGGAATTATCAAACCACTGTCCGTTTCAAAATGGATTATTACTGAGTTACCGCGAAGGGACTATTATGGCTCTGTTATTAACAAAAACAAATAAAGTCTTAGCTGACTCAACGCGTCATTATTTTAATCCTATCGCATTAATGATAATTATTGCGTTCGCACAGCCTAATTCTGTTTTAGCGACTGGAAATATTGAATTTAATACGGATATTCTCGATCTCAAAGATCGTGAGAATATCGATTTAAGTGAATTTACGCAAGCCGGCTATATTATGCCCGGCACTTACCCATTTTATATCAGCTTAAATAATAATACACTGCCATCAACTTATGACGTTCCTTATATTGTTTCTGAACAAAATGAGCAAGAAACCGTTCCTTGTTTATCACCTGAGATTATTTCGCAATTAGCATTACGTAATGAATGGCAAAAAAAAGCACAATGGTGGCACGATGGACAGTGCTTAAAAATAGATTCTATTACGGGAATGTCAGCACAAGGTTCTCTTGCAACAGAAACGATTAATATTACTATTCCGCAAGCCTATCTTGAATATACCGCTGAGAACTGGGATCCACCTTCACGTTGGGATAACGGAATTTCAGGAGCGTTATTTGATTATAATATTAATGCTCAAGTTACCGATCATAAAAACTCAAATACCAATCAGCAAATAACAGGTAATGGCGTAATGGGCTTTAACCTTGGCGCATGGCGTTTTCGTGCAAATTGGCAAGCAAACTATAACGATACCACGGGCCAATCAACTGAACGTAGCTGGGATTGGAGCCAATATTATGCTTATAGAGCTATCTCTGAACTGAGTGCAAAATTAACTCTCGGTGAAGAATATTTGCGTTCAGGTATTTTTGACTCATTTCGTTTCCTTGGCGCCAGCTTAGTCTCTGAAGATAACATGCTAGCCCCGAATTTACGTGGCTATGCACCAGAAGTTAGCGGTGTTGCTAAAACCAATGCCAAAGTGACAATAAGCCAAATGGGACGTGTTATTTATGAAACCCAAGTGGCTCCGGGTCCTTTCCGTATTCAAGATTTAAGTGATGCCGTAAACGGTAAACTCAATGTGCGTGTTGAAGAGCAAGATGGTTCTGTTCAAGAATTTCAAATGGACACCGCAACCATTCCTTATTTAACTCGTCCTGGTCGCGTGCAATTTAAATTAATTGGTGGCCGCCCAAGTAATATGGATCACCGTACTGAAGGTCCAGGATTCGCATTAGGTGAATTTTCTTGGGGTGTATCAAATGGTTGGTCGCTCTACGGCGGGCTACTTGGAGCAGGTGACTATAATGCGCTATCTGTAGGTGTGGGTCGTGACCTCATGATGTTTGGTGCTATTTCATTCGATATCACTGAATCTAGAGCAAAACTACCTTCTGATAATAAAACCTATACTGGCGGTTCATATCGTCTTAGCTATTCAAAACGCTTTGAACAATATGATAGCCAAGTCACTTTCGCTGGGTATCGGTTCTCTGAGCGCGATTTCATGAATATGAACCAATATCTCGATCGACGCTATCGTAATTCAGCACAAGATAATACCAAAGAACTTTATACCATCATGCTGAATAAGCAATTTGTTGCACTTGGTCTGAGTGCCTACTTTGATTATAGCCATGAAACCTATTGGAATAGACCAAATACCAAGCGCTACAACCTTTCTCTCTCTAAATATTTTGATCTAGGTAAATTCAAAAATATTAACGTCAGTTTGAATGCCTTTCGTAACCAATATGAAGGTAGAAAGAATGATGATGGTTTATACCTCAACGTTTCCTTGCCAATGGGTGATGCAGCGACCATTAGCTATAACAGCGTGATCAATAGAACAGGTAACTCCCATACAGTCAGTTACTACGATCGATTAGATGACAGAAATAGCTATCGCCTTGGTACAGGTTTAAGTTCACGAGGTAAAGCTACAGCGAACGGTTATTACATCCATTATGGTGATGCAGCGACCGTAACGGGTAACGCCAGCTATGTCGCAGGAGATTACTCTTCCGCAGCTCTTTCATTACAAGGCGGTGCAACATTAACGGGTTATGGTGCGGCACTTCACCGTATCAACTTACCGGGAGCGAGCCGAGTTATGGTGGATACAGAGAATGTTGCTAATGTCCCAATCAAAGGTTTTGGCGCTAACACTCGCACTAACCGATTCGGTAAAGCGGTTATTGCTGATATCAACGATTACTACCGTATGAGTACCAGTGTTGACCTGAACAAGCTACCAGATAATGTTGAAGCCGTGAAATCTGTTCAGCAATTTACCGTTACTGAAGGGGCAATTGCCTATCGTAAATTTGATGTCCTTTCTGGTTTGAAAACGATGGTTCGCTTGGCGCTTGCTGATGGCTCTTATCCGCCATTTGGTGCCTCTATTCTTAATGCTAAAAAACATGAAGTTGGCATCGTCAATGATAATGGCTCTGTATATCTTTCAGGTATCAATCCAAACGAAATATTGGATGTGAATTGGAATGGGCAGACACAGTGTCGCATTCAAATCCCACAGAATATTGAAAGTGTCGAGTTTAATTCACTGCTACTACCTTGTGATATGGATCCAAGTGCAACACCTGTAAATACTGCCACAGCACCTGTAATCCATAATGTTCAGCCACCAGTGACACCTGTGCAAAACATCATTCCTCGCGAACGCTGGTTACTGACGCGACCCGATATTCAGTATTCCGCTGACGATGCATCACTGTAAAGATAAAGCTTAATAAAAAGAGTTAATACATATGAAAATGAACAATATCGCACTTTTTACCACCACAATGACATTAACTGCGGTTCTTTGTAGTGAGGCAAATGCAGCTATCGCTTTAGATAGGACGCGTGTCATTTTTAATGGCAATGAAAAAACGATCAGCCTCAATGTGACCAACCAAAACAAAGAGCTTCCTTACCTTGCTCAAGGTTGGATAGAAGATGCTAACGGCACCAAAATCGAATCCCCACTCACGGTCTTGCCACCAGTACAGCGCGTTGAGGCAGGAGATAAAAGTCAGGTCAAAATTCAATCTCTACCAGACATTACGAAGTTACCACAAGATAGAGAAAGCGTGTTCTATTTTAATTTACGTGAAATACCCCCTAAAAGCAGCCAACCTAATGTCCTGCAAATCGCACTACAAACGCGTATTAAGTTGTTCTATCGCCCAAAAGCACTCTACGCTTCACGCAGTGATCTCGATAACCCATGGCAAGAAAAAATCACTCTACAGCGTGTAGGGGATAGTTACCAAATCCATAATCCAACCGCTTACTTTGTAACGATTGTTGACGCCGCTAAAGATCTGAAGAGTGACACAGTAGGTAATTTTGAGCCCGTAATGATTTCACCGAAGGGGAATGCCACCCTGCGCGGTAGCGCTAGTATGCTAGGAACCTCACCTGTACTGACTTATATCAATGATTATGGGGGTCGACCTAAGCTGACATTCAAATGCAGTGGTACCAGCTGTATCGTTGCCTCTTCTTCAGATAATTAATGGTGGATTTTCATGAAAAAGGCTCTCTTATTCTGTAGCACCATGCTCTGTGTAGCTCCGCCACTATTGGCAGCCAATAGTGATAATTGGCAAGTTGAGGGGCTGCATGGCGAAATACATGTGAGAGGTACCTTAACTGAAGCGCCATGCACGTTAGATATGGCTTCTGCATGGCAAGAAGTTTCTCTCGGTGATGTTCCTGCTTATCGTTTACGTAAGCCTGGTAACCAAGCAGAGCCTGTGCTTTTCACTCTACTATTTCGTGATTGTATTCGTTCACAAGGCGTTCTTTATGATCAACGAACCGACACACCGACATGGAGTGAAATGCAACCTATTGTCACTGTGTCATTTGTTGCCCCCGCTGATACGTATTTTCCTGAAATGTTGGCGGTCAGTGGAATAAGTGGATTGGCCTTGAAAGTTACCGATCAACAAAAGAACACTATCCGTTTAGGTAGCCGTGGTCGTCCACAATTTCTGGAATTTCCTCAAGGGCAGTTAACCTATTACGTCATTCCAGTACGTACTCCTGAAAAATTGAGTGAAGGACATTTTAGAGCCGTAATGGACTTTAGGGTGAATTATGATTGATTTAAATATTAAGCCTTTCACATTATGCCTCTGTATCAGTGCGCTTTTTGGGGTATCGACTGTCTATGCAGACTTACCTCAATCTAGGATCAATCCTACCGCTCAAGTACGGGCGATACCCGGTATTGTTTACGTCAACATTACCGGTACAGTGATCGCGCCTCCACCTTGCATTATCAATGATGGCAATCTTATTGAAGTTAATTTTGGCGAAGTCATGAGTTCTCGCATTGATGGTACTGCTTATAAAAAAGACGTCCTGTACACCGTTCAATGTAACAAAATGCCTGCATCAGCAAAAAATGCCATGAAAATGTCAGTACAGGGCAATAAGGCAAGTTTTGATAGCCAATCCCTCTCCACCAACATTGATGGACTTGGCATTGCCATTCATTACAACAATAGCAAGCTACCCGTTGGTCGAACCGTAAATTTTATCTACCCCAATGCACCTCAATTTGCAGTCGTTCCCGTACGTGATCTAACAGCCAACCTAAAAGGTGGTTATTTTGAATCGATCGCTACTTTATTAATTGAGTATCAGTGAGAGGAATTGCTATGTTTCAGCTGAACAAACAATACAGCCTGATAGTTGGCCTCTTACTGTCGTTAGTCGCCACAGGCACATTTGCTTCAAACATGAAGTTATACGGTATTTTACTTGAGCCACCCGCTTGTACCATCCAAGACGACAATGTCATTGATGTGTTCTTTGGCAAAAATGTCGGTATTCACCGCCTTGATGGCATTAATTACACCCAAGATGTCGACTATAAATTGGTGTGTGCACAGAACTCAAAAGGCTGGGTACTTAAGCTTTCAGTTTCAGGGCCACAAAGCAATTTTGATAGCGCAGCTCTGCAAACTAATGAAAAGAATTTAGCAATCCGCATTACTCAAAACGGTCAGCCTTTTGAGATTAATAAACCCATTACTATCACACCAACAACACCACCAGCAATTAAAGCTGTTCCGATTAAACGGCCAGGCTCTACGCTCACTGAAGGACCATTTTCGGTGACAGCAACACTGTTAGCGGAGTATCAATAATGAATAACAGCGTAAAGACACTGATATTAATGTTTATGCTCTCTTATATAGGTAGCGCGTCTGCCATACCTGATAACTTACATTTTCATGGCATTTTGGTGGAAGAGCCTTGCATCATCAAGCCGGGTGATGAATCAGTTCGCTTAGATTTCGGTAATGTTCCCGATAAAAACTTATATGCCTACGGCAGAACAGTCAGTGAAGCATTTACGATCAATTTATCTGAATGTGATACCAGTGTAGGTAAATCCGTCAATGTCACCTTTTCTGGCACCGCCAATATGGCTCTACCCGGCTATCTTGCACTGCAATCGAGTAGTAACGCGAGTGGATTTGCAATTGGTATTGAAGATGCAGATGGCACTTTTTTACCCGTCAACACTCAAGGTGAAAAGCTTGCTTTGCAAAATGGTACGACTGCATTGAAATTTAAGGCTTATTTAAAAGGTGAACCTGAAGCGATCAGCAAGAGAGAGATCAAACGAGGCCCTTTTAATGCCATAGCAACATTCAAACTGGACTACGAATAACTTAGAGGCTGCACACTAACATGAAATGGTTACCTTATTTTTTCACTGCCAGTATAGCAGCTAGCTCATTTTCTGCTTCTGCGGCAATTTTTTCGTATATTACGGAATCGACAGGAACCCCTGCTAACGCAACGTATACCTATGTTATCGAGCGTTGGGATGAAGAAGACCCTTATACTCCTAGCCCATGCGCCAATTGGTCTTCTTGCTATATCAATATTAACCATAAACACAACGCAAACGGTCAGCCAGGCCGAGTCACACAAACAATAGCCAATGTGACAGGCCTAAAAACCATGAGGGAAGTCCGAGCTAGGGTTATGCAATCTAGTGGCTTTCCTTTGAGCGGAACCGCTCTACATACCGGTGATGCTTTATCAAAAAACCAAGAATGCGTGGGACTTTTTTATCAAAGTATCAACTCAGGTTTAGTGGAAACTTCAGGTTATCTTCTACCGGGTTCTCTGTGTGGTATTGCACCACCTCCTGTTGGGGCATGTCGCATCGTTGAGTCAAGTATCAACATTAATTATGGTGATATCGATGAAGTTAGCTTACCTAAAGCCAGAAAGTCCACGTCTTTCCACGTAACCTGTAACCAAGAAATGACAGTATTAGTCATCGCATCAGGGGCTGATAGCGGCAAAGTCCCACTTCGTAGAGATAATAGTTTAAAAGCAAACTTATACCTAAATAATAATATCGCTGGACAAACCGGTGTTTCAATTTATGTGCCGAAGAATGGCACCACTCAGGTTCAGATTAGCTCTGAACTAGAAGTCAATGGGCGTGTTAGCGCAGGGCCATTTGCTGGTGCAGGCTCTGTCATTTTAACCATACCTTAATGAGTTAGGTGGTCATTATGTATATTCAAAATAATAGTGAAAAGATGCATTATCTGATTGGTCAACGGATCCTAAGAAAACGCAAAGAGCTGGGTTACACTGGCTCCCAATTAGCAACCATACTTGGTGTGAGCCAACAACAAATTTCACGTTATGAAAGAGGTAAAAACAAAGTTGATTTACTGCATTTATTTCGTATATCAATTGCCTTAAAAACGCCAATGCATTGGTTCTTAGAAGATATTACAGAGCAACTAGCACAATTTTTAGATGACGAACCAAAGTACCAACCCATTGCAAATAAAAGATACAATAAAATGCAGTTACAAGCAGAGGCGACATTATACTCTAAATAATATTGAGCATCACTGAAATCAGTCATGTTCGGCATGACAATCGCATTTGTAGTCGTACTTTCTATCATTAGTGCAATGGTCGATTACTCCATTCCACAAGGCATATTTACAGATTTAGATATAGGGATTTCAGCTATTTAGGGCTGCAATCGCTAGCTATGCTTATGACTTAAAAGAGACTAAAGGATTTGATGGTTGGAACCCATTTGAAAGATTACGCCTTGTGTCATTGATTGCGAATAGGCTGCTAAAAACGCAGCCTATTTTATATTTTCTATATGTGGTTTATCCTATATAGGAAATATAAAATAGAAAACAAATACCATGTCTATAATCGATGATTGGGCTGAACGCCATATTCAAACAGCTTTAAATAACGGTGAACTCGATAATCTTAAAGGAGAAGGCCATCCTTTATTACTCGATGATGACAGCCAAATTCCCGCTGAATTAAGAGCGGGCTATCGATTACTGAAAAATTCAGGCTATCTTCCCGCTGAGTTGCAATACCGTAAAGATGCATTAACTCTAGCCGAAATGTTAAAAAGCCTCACCGAGGACGATCCAAATTACTCATCTTTATCTAAACAGCTTACTTTATTAGAATTAAAGTTAAAACAGGCGAATATCAATACCGATTTTCTGCATGGCGAATATAACGCGCTTATTAAGCAACGATTTAAACCCGAATAGAGGAGCGGTACTCCATGGGTGTTTTACCATAAAACTGACGGAATGCTTGGCTAAAAGCAGAATGAGACTCATAGCCTACCGATAGTGCAACTTGTTCAATCGATGCCATTGTCATCAGTAACCGGCTCGCTGTTTCCATTCGTTTTTGTAAGATAAATTGCATCGCAGTTAATTGTGTTTCAGCCTTAAATTTACGTTGCAAAGTACTCACTGACATACAAAATGCATTTGCCATATCTTGGCAGCTGATCGGTAAATGTAATCGGGCATCTACCCATTGATTTACAGTATCAATCCACTGACTCTCTGGTTTTAATTGGGCAAGTAACAATCGAGCTAACATGAAGTTTTGTTCGGGCGGCTGAGGAAAGCGTTGCAACCAATTGAGTAACCCTATTGCTGCGGGTGTTAACGAAAACTGGGTCAGTTTTTCATCAACACTCCACTGTGAGGTCGTTGGCATTTCTAATACATAGTTTTGATTACCCAATTGCCCACTAAAGGCATGCTTCACACCTGGGGCAATCACCACACCACTGCCCGCACCTAATAAAAAGTGCTGCCGATGCATATTGATTTCCATTGCCCCCGATAATGCAAACACGATCTGCCACTGCCCATCATGTTGATGAGAAATAACATCTTCAGAGTATTGTCGATAGTGCAGTTCAGGTAATAGCAATAGATAACTCCTATTCACAACGAATAGGAGAATTATAACGATTTTAAAAATTAAAGCGCGGCCTACGCTAAATAATTCACATGCGGCTTAGCGAAAAATACGTAACGTGAAGTCATGACAAACACAATGATTAAGCGAGAAGCGCACCGTTAGGTAACGGCAAATTAAATTCGGCTAACACAATCGCACCTTTTTCATCGGGTGCACCTGTAATCAATACCTCTGATTTAATACCTGCAATCCGCTTAACTTCGAAGTTACAAACACAGAGTACTCGCTTACCAATCAGCTGCTCTGGGGTATAATTCACGGTGATCTGTGCACTTGAGCGTTTAATACCCAGTTCGCCTAAATCTACCTCCATCACATAAGCAGGTTTTTTGGCTTTGCTATTCACTTCTGCTTTAATGATTGTGCCTACACGCATTTCTACACGAGTGAAATCATCCCATTCAATTATTTGCATACTCTAGTCTCGGGTTATTATCTGATCATGACTTAAACTAGCATAAAATTGAGCTGCGCTTTTATCGCCAAACACGCATTTTATATTGTCAAAAGGTCATAGCTGGCTAAAACGCTGTTATGACTATACTTCTCATACATCAAGGTGCAAGAGGTTGATTACGCT
The DNA here is from genome assembly GCF_033676985.1 of Providencia sp. PROV236. Classification (NCBI taxonomy): domain Bacteria; kingdom Pseudomonadati; phylum Pseudomonadota; class Gammaproteobacteria; order Enterobacterales; family Morganellaceae; genus Providencia; species Providencia sp. PROV236. Next base: position 3,951,297 of record NZ_CP096297.1, read on the forward strand.
ACGCTCGCCGAGTCGGCGTGTTGATCTATGCTCTGCATCTACCTGCATTTCGAATTATTTAAAGTATGTATAATGAATTTTCTCACTGAGAAATTTACTGAAATGATTAAAATTTTTATATGAGTCATAATCGTGATACAACGGTATACCACTTACGTTAAATGTGATATTTGATGATAAAAATATCACCTTACACCGTATAAAGCACTAAGATACAAATGTATTTCTTCATTCATGTGAAAAGGGTTTTATTATGTCAAATCAATATCAAATCGGTGTTGTTGTTGGTAGCTTGCGTTCCGATTCATACAACAAAAAGGTCGCAAATGCTTTGATTAAGCTGTTCCCTAGTCATTTCACGTTTAAGTTCATTGATATTAGCGAGCTTCCTTTATACAACCAAGATGCTGATCAGCATGTGCCTACGACTGTGGCTCAATTTAAATCACAAATCAGCCAATGTGATGGCATTATTTTTGTTACCCCAGAATACAATCGCTCAATCCCTGGCGTGTTGAAAAATGCTATCGACCAAGGCTCCCGCCCGTGGGGTGATAATTCATGGAATGGCAAACCTGCTGGTATACTTGGCGTTTCAATCGGTAACATCAGTACAGCAATTGCACAACAGCACCTGCGCAATAGCTTGGCATTTTTAAATATGCCAACACTCAATCAACCTGAGTGCTTTTTGAAATGGTTTGATGGTATGGTGGATGAGCAAAATAATTTTGCCCAGAAGAGTAAAGAGTTTATCCAGACATGGGCTGATGCCTACGCACTGTTTGTGACAAAAAATATAGCGAAATAATCAAGAAAAGGCATCGCCAATCGCGATGCCTATAACTGCTGACAAACCTATTCTGTTTGTCGGCAGTCATTAAGATTTTTAAGATAAACAAGAACAAATCAATTAGCGGCCAGCTTTTAGCTTTTGGAAATACTCTTCATACAAAATATTGGTATTACCAACGTCACTTTGCCACTCACCTTTTTTCAGTACTTCTTCACTTGGATAGAGTGATGGATCGTTAGCAATTTCTGCTGGCAGCATTTTCTTCGCTTCAAGATTTGGTGTTGGATAGCCAATGGACTCAGCAACCTGAGCTGCAATTTCAGGACGTAATAAGAAATTAATTAGCTTATGAGCCCCTTCAGGATTCTTCGCATTCGCAGGAATGGCTAAACTATCCATCCAGAAAATACCGCCTTCTTTTGGCCATATCACTTCAATCGGTAAGCCTGCTTGGCGAGCAACAAACGCAGAGCCGTTCCAAAGCATGCCGACATCGACTTCCCCTTCAATAAATGGAGTTGCTGGATTATCAGAATTAAAAGCTAAGATATTAGGGCGTAGTTTCTGTAGCTCTTTATAGGCTTCTTCTATTTGTTTCGGGTCGGTGGTATTCCCTGAATAGCCTAGTTTAGTTAGAGCAACTTGGAATACTTCACGTGCATCATCCATCATCAGTAAACTATTTTTGTATTCAGGCTTCCAGAAATCGGCCCAAGAAGTGACAGTCGCAGGGTCAACAGCTTCACCGTTAATCCCAATACCTGTCGCTCCCCAAATATAAGGCACTGAGTAATCATTTTGTGGATCGAATTCTTTATGTAGCAGGTTAGGATCGAGATTTTTGAAATTACTCAATTTGTCTTTGTCGATCTTTTGCAGCATCCCTTCTTGACTCATTTTGGAGATAAAATAAGTTGAAGGTACCACCAAGTCATAAGCGCCCTCTTTGTAGGTTTTGAGCTTGGTATACATACTTTCATTTGATTCATAGGTGGAATAAATCACCTTGATCCCAGTCTCTTTAGTAAATTGCTCTAATAAACCGGGGGGAACATATTCTGTCCAGTTATAGAAATACAGTACGTCTTTATTTTCGTCAGCGGCAGTTGCCACGCCAATACTTGCAGCCATCACACCAGCAGCCAGTAAATAGGACCATTTTTTCATTACTGAGCATTCCTCAACAAAGTGTTGTTTATACTCGCCATGCATCAAGTTACAACTAACCGTTACAAACTCGAATTATTTTGCGTATATGTATCTTATAGGTTCCTAACAGAACCTACCCTCTTCGCCAAATGGCATTAAAAGAATTGAGCGACAATCGCTGCCGCTCAGTTTTTTACCACTAAAACTATTGTGATTGCTTGGACAGCTTATCTCGCATCACCCATTGGCTCAAGCAGACCAAAATCAGCGACATTAATAATAACACGGTAGCCAGTGCGTTAACTTCTGGGGAAACCCCAACTTTGACCATCGAGTAAATTTTCAATGGTAGGATTTCGTAGCTTGGCCCAGTCACAAATGATGAAACAACCACATCATCCATTGATAAAGTAAAGCTTAGTAGCCAACCTGCAACCACCGCTGGTAATGCAAGAGGTAAGATAATTTTACGCAAAATCGTAAATTCACCAGCACCTAAATCACGAGCAGCTTCCAACATTTTCACATCAAAATCTTTCAATCTTGCGTATACCGTTACGACAACAAAAGGTAAGCAGAAAGTGATGTGCGAAAATAATAGTGACCAAAAACCTAGGGAAACACCTAAGATCATAAAAAGTACAAGCAAAGAAATTGCCATCACAATATCAGGCGACATCATCACCACAAACAACATTCCACCAACAAATGGCTTACCTCTAAAGCGGTAACGAAATAACGCAACAGCGGTTAATGTGCCGATAATGGTTGCAAAGGTTGCCGATAATACCGCCATCGTTATGGAATGCCCAGCCGCTTGCAGCAGGCTGTCATTATTCATTAACAGTTCGTACCATTTCGTCGAAAAGCCCTGCCAATTAATCCCAAAACGTGATTCATTGAAAGAGTTAACAATCAAAATGATAATGGGTATATAAAGATAAGCGTAGATGATGGCCATAAAGCCACCTCGTAGCGTGCGACCGATCATTCTTCATATGCCTTTTTATTCAGTAGCTTAGCAGCTCGGTAATACACATATAGCAATAGCCCCATCATCACTGTCAAGAAGATGCTCGTTGCTGCACCAAACGGCCAATCGCGAATATTCAGGAACTGACTCTTAATAACGTTACCTATCAAGAGGTTTTTTGCTCCCCCCATCAAATCCGCCACATAAAACAGCCCCATTGCAGGTAATAAAACCAATAAACAACCTGCGATAATCCCTGGCATAGTTAACGGAATAATGATTTTCACAAATGTCTGGAACTTGCTCGCGCCAAGATCTCTTGCTGCTTCTAAGTAAGATTTATCCAGTTTTTCAATACTGGAATAGAGCGGCATTACCATAAATGGTAGCAGTATATAGATTAACCCTAATATGACAGCCTCTGGTGTATACATCAGCCTCATAGGTTTATCGATAATGCCAATCCATAGCAAAAAATCATTTAAATACCCTTTAGTACTTAAAAAAACTTTTAATCCATAGATACGGATTAATGAGTTAGTCCAAAATGGCACTATCAATAAAAACAGCATTAAAGGTTGGAGGCGTTTCGGTAATTTTGCCAATATAAACGCAAAAGGATAGCCGATAATCAAACAGAAAAAAGTGGCTATCAACGCCATATTTAGCGAATGAAGCATAACTTCAGCGTACATGGGATCAGACAAACGAATGTAGTTATCCCATGTAAAAATCATATCAACAAGGTCTGTATCACTACGAGTCAAAAAGCTAGCACCAATGATCATGATGTTTGGTAAAAATACAAACAACACTAACCAAGCAACGACTCCTGTGATAATCACATTTTGCAGGATCTTGTGTTTACGCTTGATCATCCAGTACTACCTCCCAACTTTCAACCCAAGTTACAGCAACTTTTTGGTTTAAGGAGTGATCAACATCAGGATCATCTTCATTGAAGAATTCACTGACCATAATGATTTTGCCATCTTCCATCTCAACAACAGAATCCAACGTCATCCCTTTATAGTTACGCTCGCGAACATAACCAATCAACCCTGGATAGTTTTCTGTATCGTTGACTTCTTCTACTCGAAGATCTTCAGGACGTAGTAACACATGAACCGATTGGCCTTCTTCTACAGGAAGTGCAGTGAAAATATCGCATTCATGACCTTCTACACTGGCACGGATCCTTTGTTCATCAATACGATAAAGTACTTTTGCATCAAAAATATTGATTTCACCAATAAATTGAGCCACAAACAGGTTTTTTGGCTCCTCATAAATTTCACGAGGAGAACCATCTTGCTCAATTTTACCTTCTCGCATTACGATAATGCGATCTGACATGGCAAGCGCTTCTTCTTGATCATGCGTAACAAAAATAAAAGTGATACCTAACTTGCGTTGTAGCGCTTTTAATTCGTTCTGCATCTGTTTACGCAGCTTATAATCAAGGGCGGATAACGACTCATCCAGAAGCAACACTTTTGGGCGATTCACCACCGCTCGCGCTATCGCAACACGTTGCTGTTGCCCACCAGATAGTTGAGCGGGTCTGCGTTGCGCGAAATCATCAAGCTGTACCATGCGCAATACTTGGTCAACTCTTTTTTGAATTTCATCAGCAGGGGTTTTTTGCATTCGCAAGCCAAAAGCGACATTTTCAAAAACAGTCATATGCGGGAAAAGTGCATAACTTTGGAATACCGTATTCACAAAGCGATGCTCGGCAGGGATATCAGTAATATCCTGACCATCAAGAATAATTTTGCCGTCATCAACATCTTCTAAGCCAGCAATTAAACGCAGAACCGTTGTTTTGCCGCAGCCAGAAGGCCCCAAAATGGTTAGAAACTCACCATTTTGGATGGTTAAGTCAAGCTCAGAAATAATTTGTTTGCCATCAAAAGCTTTATTTAATGCTTTTAATTCAACGAGTGGTGTCAGAGAGGTTGTCTCAGTCATTTATATTACACTCTATCCCTACTAATAATGCAGATAGAATCGCTACCGTTAAAGACTGTATAAGCTCATCGGAGATAACCCCAGCAAAGCCCAAAACCAGTAGCGCCATTTAAATTTCATTAAGTGCTGCATGATAAACACAGTTAGTGCAAATTGAAAGCCATTTTCGGCACTTCATTTGTCTTTCATTTTGAAAATTCAATGAAATAATTGTCTTTATGAGAAAAATAAGCAACTTAACAAGATTGTTAGTGATCTGAAGTTTTTGTCCTTCCTCCTCCACACCCTAACTATACTCTAAATAAGTTAAATATATTATTCATAGAGTTACGTCTTATAATGATTTTTATTACACTTAAGATGATAAGCATCATCGATATTTTATCTCTATATATCGCGTGAGAGGTCTTATTGTTAAAAGTAATTTGTTAATTAAGTGGTAGAAATCCGATCAATGCCTGAATATTGGCTCAAGATGAATAAACACATGTTAATTTAGGTTTCATCAGCAAATAGCTTGTAACATTAATAACATATCCCTTCAGCAATCCCATGCCAATTCTCACTTTAATAGCAAGCTAATACCTATAATGTTAATCAATATCATATTATTTCGTCCATTTTATTGAATATAATATCCCTATTAAAAATAAGTGTATTCAGTTTTTGTATCATCTATTTCGGTTTTATCGACCATCTAAACACAAAATTTAATTAGTAATAACAGTCGCCTGTACGGGGCATATTTTCAAAATACGCTAAATAATTCGAGGGACAGCTAGGTAATAAGTGGGTTTCATCACCCTACCTCAACATACAACGCACAACTTGCAGTATGACGAATATATTCCACTGAATTAATATGTGAGTGAACAAAATGCCTAATAAAGAGTTTTTCTATCAAGATCCGTATCCTTTAGCAGAGGATAATACTGAATATTATCAATTAACTAACAAGTATGTTTCTGTACAATCATTTGCTGGCAAGGATATATTAAAGATTGAACCAGAAGCATTAACCGTACTCGCAGCACAAGCTATCTATGATTCCCAATTTTTTTTAAGAACGGCCCATCAAAAACAAGTTGCCGCTATTTTGTCGGATCCAGAAGCCAGTGAAAACGATAAGTATGTCGCGTTACAACTACTGCGTAATGCAGAAATCTCTGCAAAAGGGATCTTACCCAATTGCCAAGATACTGGCACAACAACCATTGTAGCTAAAAAAGGCCAGCAAGTTTGGACTGGTTGTAACGACGCGGAGCAATTATCACGGGGTGTTTATCAAGTTTTCCAGCAAGAGAATCTACGCTTTTCACAAAATGCTGCGCTAGATATGTATACCGAGGTCAATACCGGCACTAATTTACCTGCTCAAATTGATATTTTTGCCACCGAAGGCGATGAATACCATTTTTTATTCGTCAATAAAGGCGCTGGCTCAGCCAATAAATCCGCTTTATTTCAAGAAACAAAAACAATCTTAGAGCCCAACAAACTCAAAGCATTTTTAATTGAAAAAATGAAGGCACTAGGTACAACAGCTTGCCCTCCCTATCATATCGCCTTTGTTATTGGTGGTACCTCAGCAGAAGCAACCTTAAAAGCGACAAAACTGGCGTCAACAAAATATTATGATAATTTACCGACATCAGGTAATGAACATGGTCAAGCTTTCCGCGATATTGAATTGGAAGAAACCTTATTAGAAGCGACTCGCCACTTCGGCTTTGGTGCTCAGTTTGGTGGGAAATATTTCGCACATGATGTTCGAGTTATCCGTTTGCCTCGTCATGGCGGCTCTTGTCCGATCGGATTAGCGATTTCCTGCTCTTCTGATCGCAATATCAAAGCGAAGATCAATAAACACGGAATATGGATTGAAAAAATGGAGCACAATCCTGCGCAATATATTCCAGAGTCATTACGCCATCACAATGAAGCTAAAGTGGTGCATATCGATTTAAACCAACCAATGAAAAATATTTTAGCTGAACTCAGTAAACATCCAGTTTCTACGCGGGTGTCACTCAGTGGGCCACTCATCATTGCGCGTGATATCGCCCATATGAAGCTCAAAGAACGCCTCGATAGTGGCGAAGAGCTACCACAATATTTTAAAGATCACATGGTTTACTATGCAGGACCAGCAAAAAAACCTGAAGATAAAGTTTCCGGATCTTTAGGTCCTACCACTGGAAATCGAATGGATCCTTATGTTGATCTCTTTCAATCCCATGGTGGTAGCATGCTGATGTTAGCAAAAGGAAATCGCACCCAAACTGTCACCGATGCATGTAAAAAACATGGAGGTTTTTATTTAGGAAGTATTGGTGGTTCAGCAGCAATACTTGCGCAAGAGTACGTCAAAAGCTTAAGCTGCCTTGAATACCCAGAACTCGGCATGGAAGCTGTATGGAAAATGGAAGTTGAAGGACTGCCTGCCTTTATTTTAGTGGATGATAAAGGGAATAACTTCTTTGAGCAGGTTCAAGATCAAACCTGTAAACATTGTATTAAATAATAAAGCAGGTGGCAGTTAATCCTGCCACCTTTTTGTTAATGCGCAATAAAGCCATTCCCTGGCAAAACACTTCCACAAACATCACTAATAATAATTTATTCGTACAATGGTCGAGGCATTAAAGCTCCCTGTTTTCACCGTACTGGATTTCTTAATCGATGCATTATACGTTCGCATAACAGATGTGCTTCCCTTAGGTAAGGAACCAAAAAACTCGAAATAGTTAAACTTCACTAGATTGTTTTTATCATCTGCGATGGTCAAATTTGTTCCATTTCCTAGGTCAATCGCATAATCACCGTTAAGCTTATCGGTTGTTTCAAAATTAACATTCATCGAGAAATTATCTAAACAGCCTCTTTTTAACGCTTGAACTTGAAATTGCTTAGTAAACTCTTGGCCGCGATTCAATTCCGTGATCATCAGTTGGCCAAAATCAATTTGCTGAGATTCAGGGTAAACTTTAATATCTGCACCACATTTTAAAAATCGAATGCCTGTCAACCCTGAAATTGAATATCTTAGGTTTTTTGCACCTGGTGTCGTATTTATTCCACCACTACCATCAAATTGGAAAACGGTAAATTGATTATCACCATCGTAATGTCCTGATGGGGGAACAACCCCTGTAACTTTAATATACAATGTGAAATTAACGACTACCGTAACATTTTGTTTTCCACTAATAGGTGGTGTCCCTAAACTGACTTTTTGTTTATCACGCTCCAGCTGCTGGCCTTGGTAATTAGCGCCTAGTAATAGGCCAGTTCCTAATTTCTGGGATGTTGGGTTGAAATACATATGAACGACGTCAACCATATTCCCAAGTACATTATCGCAAAATACTGTCACAGTCATAGGATCAGACTGCCATATAATGGTACCAGCAGGCGTATCTGCTGGAATAGCCAGTTGCCCAACAGGGACAGGAGGTTTAATAACCACACCGGTACCACTTTCCACGCAATCTAAAGCGAATCCCCTTGTACTGAAAAACGTTAATAATAATAAAAGTAAGAAACTACTATATTTGATATTTCTGTGTATCATGCGTTATACACCTTAATTAAAGATAGGCAATACTCAACGTAATTTGTGTTTTAATATTACCTACAGTTAAATCTTTTCGAGGAAGATAGCTTTCTAACATTGAATAAATTGTTATTTGCTGGTTATCGTCAAAATAAATAGGGTAATTACGATACTCTCCATTTGGCACCGTATTCCCATTTTTATCCATTAACCGAATACCGTAACCGTTTAAAAGGGTTTTACCGCCAAATAAATTACGGTCAGTACTTTTTGTTGGCTCAGAAATAAACATGATCCGTACTACTGGCTCCCTGTCATTACGATTGAATGAAGGAAAAATACAATCATCAAATTTCAATTTAATTTCTTGTTTGGGGCTTCTGTCCCCTATTTCATTAAAAAAATTAAGAGAAATCGGTCCTAAATCAATATTCTGATCCAATGATGAAAAACTGATCTTACAAGGCAATGAAATAACTTGACCGGTAAAATTCAAATCACCTTTCATCATGCTACTATCTGCATAAATAGTGCTAGAAAATAGCATACAAATAAACAAGCCTATTGATGCGTAGCAATTTCTCATCGTCAATTCCTATTTACTATCTTTAGTTAATTGGCAAACGGAGGCAGCACACTGATAGGTAAGCATTTTCATTCCACCATAATCATCCATATAACCGCTGTATAACTGACTAAAAGGTGTGGCAGGAACCGTGACCGTTTCTTGTGACATCGGGGCAATCATTACACTTTCAAATCCCGGAAAATTATTCTTTGAGTCACTGCTTAAATACCCCAACGTGACATAATATTTTGTTGGATTAGCAATCACTAAATTGCGGCCTGTGTGAGTGTATTTAAGTTCCTTAGCCCATACTTTATCGCTGTTGTTTTCAATTTGAGGCGGTCGATAAAACATTTTTAAACGACTCTGGATCGCGATTTGCACCACATTCTCTTTATCAGAAACAGGTGGAATTTCCCTCACATTTAAATAAAATAATGATTCCCTATCTTGAGGTAATTTATCTAATCCTTCAGTTTTAATAATTTTTATTTGATTTTTTGCATTTGGCTCAACTCGTTGCATTGGAGGAAGCACAGTAAAAGGCTCAGAAACCTTATTACCTTTTTCATCTTCCATCCATGATTGCGCCAAATAAGGCATCGTTTTGCTTTGATTATTAATAACTAAACTAACAGATTTATCCTGTCCCGGAAAAATAATCCTTGTACGGTCAATATTAATTGCCGCTGATGCTGTTTGCACACTCAGCAATATAAATGCAAAGCAAACAGAGGATCGATACATTTTATTCATAACGCTTTCCTTTAAAGGCAGGGAAGTAAAACTTTACTTTGTTGTTTCTCGGAAAAATTAGTGAAGTTCAAACGGCATTGCTCATTTCCACCAGCCCATTTAACAGAATATTCCTCATCTGGGTTAATACCTGTCAAATAAACAATGCCATTGTCAGCAATGATCCCCACTTCTCTACCGCTATTTATTTCCACCACACTGGTACCTAATGGTGGATATTTACCATTTTCTAAACGAACTACGGCTAAAATGCGTTTACCTTGGTTTGCGCGGATCATTTGATAACCAATCGCACCTTCGGTTAGGGTTTTACCAATAATATTGTCATTCACATCAACATCATCTGGTAGAGTGTTCATGTCGATATATACATCAGAGTTAGAAAAACTGTTTAAACTGGTTGCTACGCCTACCCCAAAGCGGTTAGTCACTGATTGGCCATTGTCAATTGAGATACCGACAACATCACCACTATCAATCATGATCCTAGGTTCATTTGCGGTTCCATTACGATGCAAGGCAGCGCCATATTTTGTCGCAGTCATCGAACCATACCAACTTCCGCCTAACGCTCTGTAAGAATTAATGTTATCAGTACCATTGATGTTTAACACACCGTATGGTGATGAATATTGGTAGCTACCACTAAGATTCGGCTCCATACGACCTAACTCACGCTTATCTCCACCAACACGCACACTCCAATAGTTGTTATTAAGGTTCTCACTATAATAGGCAACAGATTGGCCTAAGCTTTTACCACCATCTGCATATTGCATGTCATAGCTTACTGAACCACCACTCTCTAGAGGAATAGAGAATGATAAATAGGCTTGGTTATCATCCGTTTCCTGATATTTAATTTTATTCAGCGACAATGTAGCCGAAATATTTTTCAGTTTACCTAAACTGAAAATCTTGCTCAGACTCATGCCAAATGTTGTTGTCGACTCACTGTTCCAAAATTGATGATGAGAGGCATTGAAATACAAAGTCACATCAAGTGGGCTGATATATTGATTAAAAGATGCGGTATAAACGTTTTTATCGCGTCTAAAATCCAACACACCGTTAGCCGCATCAATATATTGCGGCATGGTTAAAAATTCTTTTTCCGAGAATTTATAGCCAGCAAAAGTAACTTGTGAATTGGTAGATTCAAAACGTTTAGAATAATTCAGTCGATAACTGTTTCCAGAATAGGTACCAAAATGATCAAGTCTTGCATTGGTTCGTGTAATATCAAACGAGATAGCACCGAATTGGTTCATATTTTGACCAATACCAATGTTCACAGCCTGATAGTTATTATTATCTATTGTCGCGATCAAACCGCCAAATATGGACGTATTACTCCATAGCCCATAGGACACTTCACCTGCAAAAAATCGTGGTTCAACTCGCTGTGAACGCCCGAAAGGACTTGATTCACCAGCTGAAAACTTATATTGCAGCTGGCCTTGTCGAGTTAAAAATGGCAGTGAGGTCGCGGTCACCTGATAAGTTGTTTTTGAGCCATTTTCTTCTTCGATGGCAATATCCAACGTTCCCTGCACCGCTTCAGTAATGTCCTGAATATTAAACGGACCCGGTGCAACTCGAGTTTGCTTAATCACACGCCCATTCTGGGAAATAATGACGGTTGCATTGGTTTGTGCAATTCCTGTAATTTGAGGTGCATAACCACGCATAGAAGGGGGTAGCATTCGGCTATCACTAAAAAATGACGCCCCTACAAAACGGAAACTATCAAAAATATCCGTTTTCAAATAAGACTCACCTAATAATATTTTTGCACCTAATTCAGGAAACGCTCTAAATGCATACAGCTGAGTCCAATCGAATCGCTGATTGCTTGTTCCTTGTGAACGATTATATTGATATTGATAATCAGCACGAAAGCGCCACGCACCTAAGTTAACCCCAGCGGTACCATTACTACTCGCACTAACCGTTTCGCTATTATTTTTCGGTGCAGAATAGTTAGCAAATAAATTATAATCAATAAATGCACCTGTTATACCATTTTCCCACTGGGATGGTGGCACCCAATAAGGATCATCATATTCGAGCCAAGCTTGAGGCACTGAAAATAAAATATTTTGGTTAGCTTTATCGAAACGATAGTGAATATCTGTTGATTTAGGTAGTTCAACACATTGACCATTTTTATTCTTTAATATTTCATTGCTAACTTTTTTTTTCAGTGCAAATAATTGCACCATTTCAGAGGTTATACAAAGTGAAGAAGTATCTTTATTAATTTCATTAAATTTAATTAAATATTGTCCAGAGAGCTTTCGGCCATTTAATGTAATATCCGTAAGATACTCACCTGCGGGTATAAAATCAGGGTTAGAAAACTGACTGAGATCAATATTATCTCTATCCTTTGCATCAATAATATTCATATTAAACTCTACAGCCTTAGAAACACCGGATACAGACAGTGCCAGCAGAATAGAGAATAATACTTTATTCACTTTAAATTGAGGCGATAAAGACATGATGATCCCTGTCAAAATAGGTAAACCAATTAAAACAAAAGATGGAAAGTAACAGGCAATTCATTACCTGTTACTTAATATTTTCGGTATAGTTCAAGTATTATCTAGACGATAAACAGCCCTCAAACCTTGCAAATAACATGCATGATTTAAGTATTTTTACTGTATCAGTAATTAGATAATTTAAAATATAACGAATTAAATTACAGATAATTTAATGCATAAGTTGCTTGAGAGATAATGCTACCTGTTTCAACTTTACTACCGTTCGCTTCAACACGTGCACTGAAAGTCAACTTATTAGGACCAGCAACCATTGGTAATTCAACACTAGTATCACCAACTTTCATTACTGCACCATCAGCGTTAATCAAACGAACACCAACGCCTTTAGATGTACCTGTATTCGCTAATAGCTCAGTTTTTGTTGAATCAGGGGTACCAGAGAAAGTGACTTTAACTTTGCTAACAGCTGGGAATAGAACATTATCATCTGAATCTTTAACTTCGCCTAAGTCACAGTTTTCTAATGCAATCGTATATTGAACGCTTTGGCTATATTTATTACCAGTTTCTAATACTTTGTTTGCAACTTGACCTAAATCGACGTTAACGGTGCCATCACCAGGCAAAGTACATGGTGCATTGATCACTTTACCTTTAAAGTTAATAACACCACTTCCTTGATCAGTTGCTGCATTTGCGGCACCAGTTACAAATGAAGCTGCAATGATTGTAGCTAATGCAATTTTAGATAATTTCATTTTATATTCCTATTTTAAGAAAGACGACTGACATACAAACTGCCTAACGATATAAAATCGTCAGGTAGAATTTAATTTTTATTAAGGCGATTTATTAAAGATAAATTACAAACTATAAATAATGATTCACCATTCTATACTTCATAGTGTTAGATTTATTTTCGGCTGTTTTCTTTGATTCAGAATATTTTTCAATTAAAAAAATATCGTCATTAAAAAAACAAATCAAGTCTGTTTCTAGTGCTTTCGCTAAATTAAGAAGATTACCTAAGGTAATATTACATTCCCCTCTTTCATAACGAGAAATTTGCTGCTGGCTTACACCAATAAGATCGGCAAGCTCAATACCAGAGAGACCTAGTTTCTTTCTTCTTCTGCGAATTTCTTTACCAACGATCTGGTTTACATTTTTCATTTGTTCAGACCCGAGCTCATATTAAGCGATCTATAGACGAAAATAAAAATCAGTAAGATTTAACTATAGTAAATTTAGTAAATTGTTATTTTAAATCGTCATAATTAAAAGAAACAGCCCAGATTATAAATATGGGATTTGACTTAATTATAGATTTCATTATTTGAAAGTAAAACTGTTTGTAACGATCGATACAATCAATCAAATTAGATAAAACCTATCAAATATATCCTTTGAGAAAATCTTAAATTTTAAAATAATTTAGTTAGTATTTTACTATGTTTGATCTTCTTGAAAAAAATAAATTTAAACACATAACTCAATGATAAATAAAACTATTACATATTACACTTAAACGTTGTATTTGTATAAAAAAATTCTCTAGTTACAATTTAATAATAAACTCCATGTACTATTATGAAATAATTTCATTTCATTATTGATATATATAGAGAAATTAAAATAATTTAAATTAAAATTTAATTTAAATCACTTATTTTAGATTATAATAATTTTACCATTCACAATGGTTTATTTATGTTATCCGATCCTTTCAATCTAAGAGTGCAGCAGCAAATCAATACACAATAAAGGAGTACGGAACATATTAAAAACTAAGATCGCCTCCTTTTAGATACATTTTATATACTTAATCAATGCTTAGCTGATTTTAACCTTATAACTCATAATAAATCAGACTTATTGGTTATATTTACTAGTATTTAGTTTATCTTTCAGAATAATAAATGATTATAATCAATCAGTTATATGGATAGGTGAATGTAACAAACCAATAAAAAGTGTTTCTATTTAATACATCAATTATGATAAAACAACATAAACCCCAAAAAAAATGTGACAATAACTCACAAAATTGATTAGAAAAAATACAACTATCAATATTAAATACCAGTTTGTACAAAAAATTAAAAATCAATCGATGAAATACCCCTCTTTTTGGCCAACAACTCAAGCGATAAGCATACAATATTCTATCCAGATCGCTCCATTCGATAACCAATAGTTATTGAATTAGAGAATATCTCATTATATTTAGGTTTCATTATATGGTGTCATCTACTTTTCATTAGAGAGGAGTTGATGCCATGACCAAACAAATACGAGTTGCGACCGTACAGTTTCAACATAAAGCTTCCGACAAAGATTATAACCTTCAGCAGATCCATCATTTTATCGATCAGGCTGCCTCACAAAATGTGCAAATTTTAGCTTTACCTGAAATGTGTATTACAGGTTATTGGCATGTACCCAAATTGTCCGATGAAGATGTTTATCAACTCAGTGAAACCTTACATAATAGCCCATCACTCACTCCGATCCGGCAACGAGCACAAGAACTCAATATGATTATTGGTGTTGGGCTAATTGAAAGAGGTTTAGATGATAAGTGCTATAATACTTGGGTCGCCTGTATGCCTGATGGTAGCTATCACGCACATCGAAAACTGCATCCTTTTGAACATCAAATCATCCAACAAGGTGATAGCTACACGGTATTCGATACACCTTGGGGGGTAAAGGCGGGTATTTTGATCTGCTGGGATAACAACCTGATCGAGAACTCACGTATTACTGCATTAATGGGCGCTGATATTATTTTAGCACCTCACCAAACAGGTGGAACAAATTCTCGTAGCCCTCACAGCATGAAACCAATCCCGATGGCATTATGGGAAAATAGACAACAAGCACCAGAAGCACTGCGTAACGCATTTCAAGGTGAACACGGCCGTGGTTGGTTAATGCGCTGGCTACCTGCTAGAGCTCATGATAATGGTGTTTTTTACGTTTTCAGTAATGGAGTCGGCCGAGATGAGGACGAGATACGCACGGGTAATGCCATGCTCATCGATCCATATGGCCGCATCATCAAAGAAAGTCATGCAATAGAAGATGACATCATTATTGCTGATCTCGATTTAGACCTGCTCCCGATGTCAACAGGCCGTCGTTGGCTTTCAGGGCGCCGCCCTGAGCTATATGGTGCGCTAACACAAACCATGGGTTATGAACGTGATACCCGAAGTGTACGCTTTGCTGATACTGCGGTGGCTATCTCAAAGCCCTGTGTTAAGTCATAATAAGTCATATACTGATAAAACTAATTATGGTTTTGGCCCATTCAGATTATTAAAGAGGCATGATGGATAGTCGTTTATTACGTGCATTTGTCATTTTAGCTGAAACGGCTAACTATCATGCGGCCGCATCACTGTTGCATATCACCCAACCGGCGCTAACCAAACAAATCAAGCTACTTGAACAGCAGCTTTCAGTGGTTTTATTTGAACGTGGGCGCCATGGAGCACACCTGACAAACAGTGGTCGAACGTTATTACCTTTAGCTCAACAAATTCTATCAAGAACAGAAAAATTGCTACATAAAGCTATTGAGTTAAATACACAACTTCCAACGTCACTGAGCGTGGGTTTTGGCATTTCAGCTTTTCATGAAGCCTCTTTTTTTGTTGCCCACTTACGGGAACATTTACCTCAGACAACAATTTCGTTGGATGATATGCCATCAGAGACCATGATCCAAAAATTGGAAAACCGCCAGCTACAAATAGCCTTTCTACGTCGCCCTGACAAAAAACTTCCATCACAATTTTCAATCTACCCGCTAAAACAAGAAACCTTAGCTCTCGCTATTTCACATTCACAATGGGTGGATAAACCCATAGAACAGCTGTTAACAATCCATCCTTATTTGGCATTACGCAAAGCGCGAGGTGCGGGTTTGTCTCAGCAAATTAGCCAATTTTTAGAACATCAGCAGCTATCACTCAAACCAGCCCAAGAGTCTAGTGATATTCAAACCATTATTGCTTTAGTTGCTGCTGGAGCAGGGATCAGTTTATTACCGTATAGCGCTCGACATATTAGCCATCACGATATCCACTTTATTCCTCTTGAAGATAAACCATTTTCGACTTGGCCGATTGATGTAGCTTGGCTCTCATCACATTCAGCCCATTTACAACATATAATAACAACTTTACTTGAAGAAACAGTCCATCACTTCAATCAAGGGTCCCCTGTTTAAATAGCAGCATTTATCCTATATGACAGGTAAAGGAACTCTGCTATTTATATACTCTAAATAATTCGCGACGCAGCTAGGCAACAACCCTGCATCTTGAAGTATGACGAATATAATGATTTATAAAGGTAAGTCTCACGATGCCTAATGGCCTAACTCCAATAAAAATTATTTCATCAGGCATTGCGCTTCCTGAAAATAAAATAGAATCATGGCAGTTGGATATTAAACTCAACAAACCAAAAGGTTATGTTGCTAAACGCTCCGGTATTGAACATCGCTTCCATGCGAAAGATAACGACTCCCAAGCTGAACTAGCCGCCAAGGCAATCCATCACGCGCTAGAAACCCAACACATTGTGCCACACAGCATTGATATGCTGATTTCAGCATCAGCGATTTCCGTACAAGCACTGCCTTGCACCGCCGCGCATATTCTTGAGCAATCTTCGTTGAAACAAGGTATTGCTTGCTTTGATGTGAATGCCAGCTGTGTCAGCTTTATCACTGCACTGCAAGTTGCAGCAGGCTTTCTTGCCACTAGCCAATATCAACGCATTGCGATTGTTTCGGCAGATTTGGCCTCTCGCGGTATTGATTGGCAAGACCAAGAATCCTCATTAATTTTTGGTGATGGTGCCGCATGCATGATTGTCGAAAAAGGGGATGGCACCAGCGGAATTATCACTTATCACCATGAAACACATACTAAAGGCATCGAGCTGTGCGAGATCCGCGCGGGGGGAACACGTAAAAACCCACGCGCAGGCATGACTGACGATGACTTTTTATTTCATATGCAAGGCAAAAAGCTATTCCGCATGGCATCTTCATTGGTAGAAGATTTTATGCAGCAGGTATTAACTGACTCAAAGTTACAGCTTAATCAGATTGGTACCGTCGTTCCCCACCAAGCGAGCCACTTATCCCTTGAACATATGCGGCAACGCTTAGGAGTTAAATCAGAACAATTAATTGATATTTATCGTTTTCGCGGCAATCAAGTCGCGGCGTCGATCCCTTCGGCACTCCATGAAGCAATCATCAGTGGGCGTTTTTATGGACAACCTAATGTCATGCTGATTGGTACCGCTGCTGGGTTAGCTTTTTGCTCTATGGTGCTGATCCCATGAAAATTTTAGTGACTGGCGCAACCAGCGGCCTTGGTCGTAATGCTGTTGATGGCCTCCTTCAACAGGGACACCAAGTGGTGGCTTGTGGGAGAAATCAAGAAATCGGTACTTTGCTTACCCAACAAGGCGCACAATTTTTCCCTTGTGATCTTGCTAATTTATCGAGTACAGATGCCAAAACCATGATGCACGATTGTGATGCTGTTTGGCATTGTGCTGCGCTATCATCCCCTTGGGGGAAATATGATGATTTCGCTCGCATCAATTATTATACAACACAAATGTTAGCCGATACCGCAGGTGAACAGCAGATTTCGCGATTTATTCATATCTCAACCCCCGCGATTTATTTTAATTTCACACATCAGCAAAATATTCCTGAATCACAAGCCAATTTCCGTTTCGCCAATCACTACGCAAGAACCAAATATTTAGCGGAAACCGCTATTGCTCGTAGTGTTGCTTACTATCCGCAAACCCGTTATACCATTCTTCGGCCTAGAGGGTTGTTTGGTCCTTATGATCGCGTGCTGTTGCCACGTTTATTGGCGCAAATAAAATCCAGAAATGGCAAACTCATTCTACCTGATGGTGGAAAAAACGCCTTTGATTTAACCTACGTTGGCAATGTTGTGCACAGCATGATGTTGGCCACAACTCAAGACAAACTCACGAGTGGTGCTTCTTATAATATAACGAACCAGCAACCTCAACCACTCAGGCAAACCTTAGAGCAATTATTTAATGAGTTACAATTAGATTGTCAGATAAGCGCTGCACCCTATCCCGTGTTATTCACACTAGCGACATTGCTGGAGGGTGTTTCTCACCTCACCAAAAAAGAGCCATTGCTCACTCGCTATAGTTTAGGTGCGGCGTATTTCACCATGACACTTGATAACCGTAAAGCACAGCAAGAGTTAGGCTATACCCCTATTTTTGATATGGAAGAAGGGATCCATTTAACTGCACAATGGCTCCGTCAGCAGGAGAAATGATGTTAACTATCCAGCAATTCGAAGTCGGATACTGTACTCACCCCGGTTGCGTAGCGCTCAAAGGAGCCAGTTTTAAGGCATGTAAATTTCCTGCTAGGGCATGGCTCATACATAATGAAAAGCAGCGTTGGCTATTTGATACGGGTTATGCAAACCACTTTTATGAAAGTACCCGTAATGGCATCATGCGTTTATACCGTACTGTCACACCTGTCTATTTTGACCCTAAAGATGCACTCATTAACCAACTTGCTCGTGAAGGGATCACCCCTAGCGATCTCAATGGCATTATTTTGTCACATTTTCATGGTGATCATATTGCAGGTCTCCGTGATTTCCCCGATGTGCCGCTTCTCTGTTCAGGCGATGGCTGGCAAAAAACACGCGGACTAACTGGCTTTGCAGCGCTTAAAGGGGCTTTTGTTCGCGGTTTGATCCCAGAGGACTTTGAACAACGCGCACAGTTTTATGAAGGTTTTGAAGCCGTTGATCTGCCCGCTGAATTACAAATCTTAGGTCAAGGCTTCGCTGTCAACTCACAAAAAACATTATTGATTGTTCCACTACCGGGACATGCCCCAGGGCATATCGGCCTATGCGTCCTCACTGAGCATGGCTGGGTATTGCTGGCAGGGGATGCCGCTTGGTCCCCAACCAATTACCGTGAGTTACGTGGCCCAATGGCGATTGCACATATCATCATGGATAATAAACAAGCTTATTATCAAACTCTGAATAAATTACATGAACTTGATAAGCAAAATATTGCCATTCAGCTGTGTCACGAAGGGGAGTTAATTTGATAGTCGCAATGCTATGGCATTATTGGCGTACTCGCCATCGCCATTTTAAAAGTAGAGCTGAACTAGAAGCTTATCAGCAAAAACAGCTTACGGCTTTCAAACATAAGGTATTGCGTAAAAGCCCCTATTTTAGAGCCTTTATTGATCGCCCTCTTGAACAATTTCCCATTATGAATAAACAAATCATGATGGATCACTTCGATCAAATGAATACCGCAGGTTTATCTAGCCAAGTACTATTCCATTGTGCTCAGCAAAGCGAACAATCACGTGATTTTGCCCCCAAAGTTGGCAAGTACAGTGTTGGGCTGTCCTCTGGAACCTCTGGGCGTCGTGGGTTGTTTGTCGTCAGCCCTCAAGAGCAGCATATCTGGTCAGGTAGCATGTTAGCCAAAATGTTGCCAAATGGCTTATTCAAGGGTGAGCGCGTGGCCTTGTTTTTACGTGCTAATAATAACCTATATGAGAGTGTGAATAACCGTTGGATCTCACTGCGTTTCTACGATCTCTATGCAGATTTTTGCCAACAACTACAGGCATTGGAACGTTATCAGCCATCCATCATTGTCGCCCCAGCTCAAGTATTATGTGCAATTGCTCAAGCGGTAGAAGAGCAGCGTATACAGCTTAATGTCAATCAAGTCATTTCCGTTGCCGAGGTTTTACAACCCCATGATAAGCAACGGTTGCAACAATGCTTTCCCCATGTCGCTGAAGTGTATCAAGCGACAGAAGGTTTTTTAGGCTGCACATGTCCGCATGGGACGATGCATCTCAATGAGGCTTTTTTGCATATTGAACCACATTGGTTAGATGAACGGCGTTTTTCACCAATCATTACCGATTTTACTCGTAAAACACAGCCAATCGTTCGTTATCAACTCGATGATATTTTAGTCGTACGAGATACACCTTGTCCTTGCGGTGATCCTCAATTAGCTATTGAGCAAATAGAAGGCCGTTGTGACGATCAACTTTTATTACCTGATCATGATGGTAATTTAGTCACACTGTTTGCCGATCCCGTTGCGCGTATTATCGTGAATCAATTACCCATCACGGCTGATTTTAGGCTACTCCAAAAAGGTAACCACCTGACATTACAGAGTGAATGCCCTGCGCATCAATTAACCCAGTGCCAGCGCCATCTAGTAGCTTATTTTGCAAAACAGCATATTGATACCGATAAGCTTTCTTGGACTCTCACCGTTGACCCCGTGTTACCGTCTTTTGCCGTAAAGCGCAGAAGGATCACGCGTGAAGGTGCTGAATGAATTTTAATCATATTTTCTTACGCTTGCTTTCTTGCCTGATTGGCTGGGGAACTGTCGGCATTGTGTATAACTTCACCGGCAAAATCAGTGATCATGCGACGTTATTGTCCCCAAGTTGGGTTGATAATACTGTCGCATACAGTACCAATGCAATATGGGTTTATCTGTCTTTTTTCCTATTTATCCCTTTCGGTTACTTATTTAGCGCCTACCATCGTATACGCTCTTTAATGTTAGCCATGATAGTCTGTGCTTTAGTTTCGGGGGCTGTTTATCTGATTTATCCAACCACCATGCATTATCCATTTATTGAATGTATTTCACTGTCTGAACGAGCACTGTGTGATTTGATAAGTGTCGATAGCCCACAAAACTTATTACCTTCTCTACATGTCTCATTGACTCTTGTCGTGCTCAGTGCATTATGGTCACAACACCACAAATTTCGTACGACTCTCTATTTATTATGGGCCGCTGCTATCTGTTTTTCTGTTTTAGTATTGAAGCGCCATCTATTTATTGATGTAGTCACAGGGGCTATCACAGCAATCGCGGCACTATATATTGCCCGCTGGATACAAAACCGTTTGCCCCATGGAGAAAGCGCTAGTGAATGAATTAACTTTTCCTATTATCTTCATGTTGCTGGTTGTGACTCTTGAGGGAGTCATTATTGTGAAAACTCAGAAAGGTTCAATTAGCTGGCAAGAATGGGTATTTAACCTCAATTCAGGCCATATCATGTTGTGGCTATTTCGTGGATTAGAATTATTTTGCTACGGTTTTGTGGTTAGCCACTTTTCATTGGGTGTCGTGGATCATTGGCCTATCGCCTTAGTCTGGATTTTTACCTTATTTGCTTGGGATTTCGGCTTCTATTGGTTACACCGTTTACACCATAAATTCCGTTTATTGTGGGCCGTCCATGTGGTACACCATCAAGGTGAACACTTTAACCTCTCACTGGGTGTGCGCAATTCATGGTATTCATCATTAACCTCAATTCCCTTTTTTATGGTATTAGCGCTACTTGGAGTGCCGTTAGAGATTTTTATCACCATTTCGATCCTGCACTATAGCATCCAGTTTTTTAACCATAGTGCCTTGATACCACATCTCGGTTGGTGGGAGAAAATCATGGTTACCCCACTTCACCATCGCGTTCACCATGTAAAAGAAGGCCATTATTCAAATCGTAACTTTGGCGGTAGTTTTATTTTTTGGGATAAATGGTTCGGCACATTTTCTGCCCTTCCTGATACCGAGTACCACTATGGCATCAAAGGTGAACCCGCAACTGAAAATCCGTTTATTGATAATAACCGTCCATTTTGGCGCATATTCAAGGGCAAACCACAGTCGATTAAGCAAAAGGTTTCACAGTATCAAATCAACCAATGGCAGCTTGTCTTGGGGACACTGTTACTTTTCACATTAGTGATTGGCTATGTGTATTTATATGGTTATGGCTACCAAGGAACCACTCTCCAGCAAGTCATTCTATTTGTGCTACTTGCCTCGGGTACTTTAGCTTTATCGGGGCTTTCTGACGGCAGTACAACCGGCCTATGGAGCTGGTTCACCATTGCTTCTATATTATTTGTTTGCGTGTTATTTATTTGGCAATGGCTTAGCCCATTTTGGCTAATCTTTACTGCGGCTCTTTGGCTACATAGTCTACTATTACTGTTTGGCATAGGCCGACAGCCTAAGCAGGTTAAGCATGCGTCCTGAACCACTTAGGCCGCTTGGCTATCAACAACGCCTTGATCAAGCGTTTCGCCAAGCATTGATGAAGGCAGCGAACCACTATTTGCAACAGCATGGCGATCACCGTTTTGCTGACAGTCAATTTTACCTAAAAAGCATCTTGCTGATGAGTTGTTGCTTGGGGTGTTATGCTGCTGCATTGTGGTTAAATAGTACATGGACTTTTTTTGTATTTTATCCGCTATTTATCTGCTTTGCCTTACTACTTGCAATCAATCTTGTTCATGATGCCTCTCACAATGCGATTTTCAAACAGGCGAAAGCTAATCGCTGGCTTAATTTTTGGGTCACCATCCCTCTAGGCCTCGATCCTGAATGTTGGCGAGTACGACATATTATTTTCCATCATGCTCACACCAATATTCGCCATTATGATCTGGATATTGAAGAAAACTTTGTATTACGACAAACACCTCACCAACGTTGGTACCCTTTTATGAGGGCGCAACATCTTTATTGGCCACTTGTTGCAGCATTAACCTTCCCAGCGCTGATTTGGTTATTTGATTGGTTAGACCGATTCCACTTTACGCGAGTCGCTCCACATATGCGCCATCAAGGGCAACGCGGCATCATGGCATTTTTATTGGCCAAACTGCTGCATATTGTCGTGGCGATTGTTATTCCATTTTACGCCCTTGCCGATAAACACATTGGCCTTGGAACCCTATTACTGATCTATTTATTGAGTCAAATGTTGGCTTCTTTGGTGTTTGTCGTCTTGATATTGGGAACTCACTGGGCAAAAGCCACCTTCTATACACCACCAGAACAAGGCAATATGCCACATGGGTTTTACCATCATACTTTTTCAACCACTTACGATTGGCATACCACACCCCGCTGGTTAACTTATTGGTTAGGTGGCTTGAACTTACATTTAACCCATCATTTATTTCCAAATTGGAATCATCGTCATTATCCAGCTTTAGCATTAATCATTGAAGATACCGCCAAACAATTCTCAATGGATTATCATTGTATTTCTTCTAAAGAATTATTTAGTTACCAGCAACGATTCTTAAAAGAAATGGGGCAAGGTAAAAAATAAATCACAAAGACTTAATCCTTGTGATTTATTGTCTGAATATGATATTTAAACGTATCAATTAAATCTTACTATCTATCTACCACAATGTTTTGATTGATAATTTCATCACCACTATTACCAACCATTTGGGCAAATTTCTCAATGGGATCTGTTTTCAGTGCATAAAGTCTTTTTAGCGCAAATGGATTATCACCTAAATGAACCTTACCTTGAATTGTTGTCACAGCAAGGCCTAGCCCCGCTTGTTTTGCCGCTATCATGGCAGTTTGATTAAAACCACCAAATGGGTAAGCTAAATAACGTTGGTTTGGCTCAAACTTCTGTAATACCCGCATAGAACGTTGGAAATCGAGAAAAATAGTATGTTCCTTGCGGCTAAATAGAATTGGGCTATTGCGGTAATCTAACTTATGTAAAAAATGCGTATGCGACTGAATATTAAAGACATCTTGGCTGGTTTTAATTTCTTGTTTACTCATAAATTGCAACCCATCTGGGCTCCATTTTTGAGGAATTGTTTTGACTCGTGATGAAATCACAAATAAGGTCGCCTGCTGCTGATTATTTTTTAAAATCGGATACGCATAGCGATAAACTGACTTTAAGCCATCATCAAAAGTAAGCACGACCGATTTGGCGGGTAAATTCACAGACTTATTTAGATAACCTTCAATATCTTCCAAAGCTAATGTCTGGTAACCCGCTTGCTTCAAATAATTCATTTGCGTTTGAAATGCTTCAACTGAAGTCGTCGTCGAAGTATGCTGAAATTTTTTATTTTCGCTGTTTCTTAATAGATGGTGATAGGTCAAAATTGGGATCCCTTTATCCATCTCAACATCCGCTAATTTGATATAGCCTAAGCGATCTCCTAAACGAATAATCAGCCATGCTATCTTCTGCCCCCCTTTTTCCGTTTTGATCATACGATCTAACACTGGGTAGCGCAGATTACTGAACAACATCGCGATTGGCTGGTTGCTTTCTTTAGCGGAACGGTAAACCGGGGTATTTTGCGTTGTCAGTAAATAATCATAAATTGGATTATTTAAATCATTCAGCCGATCATCTACAGGGGCTAAGCGTGGTTTTTGAGTCGATATTGCGTCGACATTCACGTAAGCATAATCATTACCGAATTGCATCGGTCGGTAATCACCTGCGGGACTATACAAATAAAAGCCATGTTCTGCATAAAGCTCCGCTACTGCCTTCATTTCACCCGCAATCGGAGCAAAAATAGCCTCATCTTGTTTGACTTGCATAAGTGTTGGAGGGATGTCTGCAAGTTGCCAATCCTTGGTACTATGTGGCAATACCTGTGCATACGATTTCGGTATCAATAAAAAAATAAAAGCAACGACCAACATCCACAACTGATTGCGCATATCCTACCTATTATGACTATTCAAACACAGTTTATACTCTCAATCATACGAGGAGTAGCTAAGCAATCAGCAAACAAGCCACTAGCGCTGGCAAACTATATGTTCAATAGCGAACACGATAATTCAACAAGTTGTGCTACAACCTCGAAATAAGACAAATAGATTTTAAACCGACTCTTTGATTCCCCCTATACCCCGAAGAAAAAATAATCGGATATGGCCTCCCTATTTCCGTCAAATTGGTATCACAACTGATATATTTTCCATCATGGCCAGACAAAACAACTCAACCTAACTCAAATTTATAAACCTCATTCTTAAACACCGCATATACAGAAAATAAAATTATCGTGAAACGATAATTTTTTTCTTTACTACGATAATTTTTTATTATAATTTGATAATTAATGTACTAACGCAAGGTCTATGTGGATAAACGGAAATGAGCAAAAGTAAGAAAAAATTATTTTTTTATTCTAAATCAGTCGCTTTTATAATTTGGATAATGGCAATCGCAGATCTAGTTTGTGATTACTATTTTTGGGCAACTCAAAAAGAACAAATGTTGTACGGGATAATCGAAAACATTGATCCGACGTTGTTAGACAAGAGTATCGAACTAAGTTCCATAAGTGTAATATTACTAATGCTACTAACACATATTCCTGTTTTAATTTCTTCTATAAGCCTATTTTTTGTTGGTTATTTCTTTTTTGAAGCATCAAAAGGCGAAATTTGGACACAACGAAATATCAAAACACTCTTTATTGGTGGAATATTAGCAGTCATAACACCTATCGTGAATGGCATGTTAGGCTCATTAACAAGTTTAGCATTATCAATAAGTTTACCGCCTGGTGAACGCATTTTTGTCTTTTATTTAGGGTTTTCTTTAAATGCAATGCGTGAGATAATTTACGGCATTATGATCCTCTCTCTCGCACTAATAATGAAAGAAGCAAAAAAAATTAGTGATGAAAATCAACAGTATATATAACTATGCCTATAATAATAACTCTAGATGTTTTGATGGTTGAGAAAAAAATAAAATCAAAGGATTTAGCTTTAGAGCTAGGGATCACCGAGGCAAACTTATCCTTGCTCAAAAATGGGAAAATAAAAGGAATTAAATTTTCCACACTAGAAAAACTATGCGAAATTTTAGATTGTCAGCCTGGAGATATTATTAAATATACTTAAACCTTTATTAAGATTATTGATAAAAATTACTTACAAAAAATGATGGTACAATAAAAAATCACCATATATCAAATAGTTAAACCAAACAACTCGTTTATAAAAATAACAAAATTAAATAAAAATGCTATCTTATACATATCGTTAATAAGCTTTTAAAAATGAAAATAAAATACTTTATTTTTGCACTGTTTTTATACTTATCATATTATTCGTTAGGTAGCTACATTTTGAATTACAATACATCTAACTATATTTCAAACGGAGATATTATCTCTCATTTAAAATATAAAAATAATTCTGAGGGCTTATATTTAACAATAAAAAAATCAATAGAAAAAATTTATTACAGCCGCTTAATTTAATTGCGTTATTAAACTAAAAACACACTACATTCTAACCCAAGTTGATATGAGACTTTAAACATGATTAAATTACTATTTATTTTCATGACCTTTCTTATTCCAGTTCATAGCTTTGCTTTGAATGATTTAAACAATAATAATGAATTAATTTATAACTATATTTACCCAAAGAAAGACCCCTTGATTTTCAATGGGAAGCTCGGTGAGTCACCATCCAACAACTACATGATTAAAAACACAAATCAATCAAAATACTTTAATTTTAATGTAACTAATAACCAAGAATACAGACAATATCTTGATGACCGACAAGAGCAATTTTATCAAGGGGGAACTCGAGCATTGAATCACTATTCAGATAACTTGGGTATAATAATTCCATTTAATTAATAGCTGTATCAATATTTTTCACTTCAAAAATGTTGAATTAGAAAAGCCATTATTTCAAATAACAAACGTTATTATTTAATAACAATGACGATATAGCCATTAAAATGGCTATATCGTTCACTCATATTTTCTAGCGGAAAAAGATCTCTTTGTCGGCCACATCAATCTTTAATGAATTCTGCCAACCTGTCAGCGTCAATTGCGCTAACTCTGCCAACCCCACATAAAATGGAAAATTGGCATTAGCTTGCAGTTTATTGAGATAATGAAACGCCCAAGGCAATAAATGCTGAGCTAATAACTCATTTAATTTAAGCGGCTCATTCTCAGCAACCCATGCCACCATCATCAACATCAAACCAAAATGATCTTCAGGTTCATTTTGCGTTAAACAAATATCAATGTGATTATGTTGCATCCATTCACGTAATTGCAGTGTGGAATCACCAAAAATGACATTTTCTTTATCTAGCCACACAGAACCCCATGGCGGTGATGGCAATGCGTAAGGGCCAATAAATAGCCGCTGATAAGCTTCATCTAAGATTTCATTATCTGTCTGCAAAACAGCTAATTGACGGCCAATAGTCTGTTTTTGCTCTGCCGAACCATATGGCCAATCTTCAGCCCATTGAGGTGATGACAGTAAGCCAATAATGTCTTGCACCTCATTTGGCGAATAATAGAACGCGGCGCCAAGAACCCGCGCCGTCAAAGAAATATTGTTCAAAGATTGTTCGTTCATGATGTGCTTCTATTCACTTTTTATATAACTATTAATAATAAAAGGGATTATACTCTAAATAATTCGAGTTGCAGGTAGGCGACAAACGAAAATAGTCGGGAGCTTAGTCCCTTATGCCTTAACGAAAAATCCTACAACTTGAAAGATAACGGATATATATCCCCTAAAACCTATAACTATGTGACTGATGTGAGAGAATACAGGCTTAGCAACAAGATTGCTAAGCCTAAGAGTATATTAATTAACAGCCATACCCACCGTCATATGCAGACCATAGAAAACACCGCGTCCGACAATTTCCCCTACAAATACGAATAAAAAACCTATTATCATATTCAGAACGGAGGGATTACGTCTTGCCACTAACGGCATGATCCAGCAGCCCAACCCCATTGCAATTGCGACGATCTTAATATCCATCAAGATCCCGTAATCAGGAACCAAATCAACCGCTCTTTGTACTGGCGTTTCAATACTAGCCAGATCAAAGCCTTGTGAAATAGCCACTGCTACACTCACTAACAATGCCACAATACTTAACGCAGGCACGCGACGGATACATTGTAAGTCGAATCTAGCAATTCGCAGTAAGAGTGCAGCTAATATTGGCCCACCAAGGAATGCCGTTAATACAAAGTTGATTATGGTGTAGCTATTATTCCATGTTGGCACCGTTTCGATTTGGTAAACACGTGGTATGGCTACAATAAATACGGCTGCTAAAACCATTACCACGATCAACCATAGCTTACCCAATGCGGCTGGCATTTTATTCAACACCGCTAATAACCAATACAGGCCACCTAATGCAAAGAATAAAGCTCCGCTGGCAATTTCATTACTTAGCGAAGACGCTCCTAAGCGGTTAAATGCATTAAAAGCGCGTAATGGGCTCCCCATATGGATAGTCGATAATAAGAAACCAATGCCCATCAATAGCCAGAGTCCAAACATGCTGTAATGTACCCTGCGATTTAGATCAGCCGATAACTTTCCACTCAATAGTACCGCTGCCATCATGACAAAAGCACCCGCGACACTTTGGCCTATAACAGTAAAAAACATTAATGGCCATTCATGAATTCCCGATCCCATATTATACCTCCTCCGGGTTAGCCAGATGCCCGGTGGTATCACCGACAGGACGACTATTGGCATTCAATTTTAAAACAATGTTTGGATGAGTATATTCCGCAGATGGCAACGGTGCGATTTCGGCCAAATTACCATATTTTGCCCGTAGCTCTTCGATTGGCGCCAAATCTAATGCACGCAATGGGCAAGACTCGACACAAATTGGCTTTTTACCTTCAGCAACACGCTCATAGCAGCCATCACATTTGGTCATATGACCTTTCACTTCATCGAATTGCGGTGCGCCATAAGGGCAAGCCATACTGCAATAACGACAACCAATACAAACTTCTTCGTCAACGACCACGAAACCGTCTTCGCGTTTATGCATGGCCCCACTTGGGCATACTTTTGCACAGGCAGGATCGTCGCAGTGATTACAGGAAATCGACAAATAATAAGCAAATACGTTTTGCCCATATACGCCATCCTGCTCTGTCCAATCACCACCCGCATATTCATAAATACGACGGAAATTAACTTCCGGAGATAAATTTTTAAAGTCCTTACACGCTAGCTCACAGGTTTTGCAGCCAGTGCAACGACTTGAATCGATATAAAAACCATATTGCGTTGACATAACTGGCATCCTTAAGCTTTCACAACTTCAACAAGATTAGAGTGTGATGGGTTACCTTTCGCCAAAGGCGATGGACGTTGCGTGGTTAATACATTAATACTTCCTGCATGATCCACTCGATTCCCATCAGGGTCATACCAAGCACCTTCACCGAGACCTACAACGCCTGGCAGAATACGCGGTGTCACTTTAACTTTAACGCGAACCTCACCACGATCATTAAATATACGCACTAAATCGCCATGTTTTACATCGCGTTTTGCCGCATCTTGAGGGTTAATCCATAGCTCTTGAGGACATGCCGCTTTTAATACATCAACGTTACCGTACGTCGAGTGTGTACGTGACTTATAATGAAAACCGGTTAACTGTAATGGGTATTTCTCCATTAATGGGTCGCCGTACTGCTCAAAGCCAACGGAATATATTGGTAATGGATGTATTTCATCCCCTGCATTCAGCTCCCATGTCTTTTGCAGTTCCGCCAGCTGTGCTGAATAAATTTCAATTTTGCCGGAAGGTGTGGTTAGTGGATTGGCAACAGGATCTTCACGGAAGCTCTGATAAGCCACATGATGGCCGTTAGGGTCACGTTTTTTGAAAATACCTTGCGCACGGAACTCTTCAAATGTTGGTAGCTCAGGCAATGCAGCGCGAGACTGCTCATACAGGTGGCGTAACCACTCTTCTTGGGTACGATTTTCAGTAAACTGCTCACCAACGCCCATACGTTTAGCAATTTCACTGGTCATTTCATAGATATTGCGGCTTTCAAAACGCGGTTTAATTGCCTGATCGGCAAAAATGACATAGGACATGTTGCCAGCAGAAGCATCCATACAAAAATCCATCTGTTCTGATGCTGTACAATCAGGTAGTAGGATATCGGCATATTTTGCAGACGCTGTCATATGGTTATCAATCACCACAATCATCTCGCACTTCGACTCATCTTGTAAGATGTCATGAGTACGGTTAATTTCCGAGTGCTGATTAACCAAACAGTTGCCTGCATAGTTCCATACCATTTTAATTGGCACATCTAGTTTATCTTTACCACGAACACCATCACGAGTCGCCGTCATTTCAGGGCCACGTAAAATTGCATCCGTCCACATAAACATAGAGATACTGGTCGTCACTGGATTAGTTAATGTAGGCATACGAACAAAAGGAATGCTATACGATCCTTCACGAGCGCCCGTATTACCGCCATTAATACCAATATTGCCCGTCAGAATTGCTAACATTGAAATCGCGCGAGAAGCTAATTCACCATTAGAGCGACGTTGTGGACCCCAACCTTGCACAATATAAGCAGGTTTTGCTGTACCAATTTCACGCGCTAATTTTACGATCCGTGATGCGGGGATCCCCGTGATCGCAGCCGCCCACTCAGGCGTTTTTGGTTGACCATCAGGCCCATCGCCAAGAATGTAAGCTTTGTAGTGCGCATTTTCAGGTGCGCCTGCGGGCATTGTTGTTTCGTCATAACCGACACAATATTTATCAAGAAACGGCTTATCAATTAAATTTTCTTGGATCATGACATAAGCAAGCGCACTGACTAATGCCGCATCAGTTCCTGGGCGAATAGGGATCCATTCATCTTCACGACCAGCACCTGTGTCGGTATAACGAGGATCGATGATGATCATTTTAGCATTGGATTTTTCGCGAGCCTGTTCAACATAATAAGTCACCCCGCCGCCACTCATACGTGTTTCACCGGGGTTATTACCAAACATCACGACCAATTTAGAATTTTCAATATCAGAAGGGCTATTACCATCAGCCCAGCCGCCATAGGTATAATTTAAACCTGCGGCGATTTGTGCGGTACTGTAGTCACCATAATGGTTTAAATAGCCACCACAACAATTCATTAATCGGGCGATCAAGGTAGCTCCTGGCGGCCATGATTTGGTCATGGTGCCACCCAAGGTACCAGTACCGTAATTGAGGTAAATAGACTCATTGCCATAGTCTTTAATTAAACGTTTCATGTTGTCGGCAATGACATCAAAAGCCTCATCCCAACTGATCCGTTTGAATTTACCTTCGCCACGTTTACCTACACGCATCATTGGATAGCGTAGACGGTCAGGATTATAAACACGGCGACGCATAGAGCGCCCACGTAAACACGCACGCACTTGATGCAACTCTTCATAAACATCATCACCTGTATTATCGGTTTCGACGTATTTGATTTCGCCATCAACCACATGCATGCGCAATGGACAGCGGCTGCCGCAGTTTACAGTACATGCACTCCAAACGACTTTTTCATCTGCTATTGGAGTTGCTACTTTTTGCTCTGTCGCTGCTGAAGCGCGAAATGGAAGAGAAAATCCCCCAGCCGCCGCAGCCAAACCCGTGATCGTACTTGCCTTAACAAATCCTCGACGGGTCAGAGGAGCAAAAACCGATGCTTTCTCTTTCATATTTGCCATACATAACTCACTCAATTAATTTTTTTAAAGTGTTAGAAGTAGCGATTTCTATCAAATATGATGCGTGCTATTCTCAATAAAACGATTGCCCGCATAATTGAAGGTAATTAAATTTTGATATGATTAATAATACCTATCATTAAATTTAAGAGATTGTCTTACATCAATAAATGCACCGATTATAAAGTCAATGAATCACACAAAATCATTGACTTAACATATCAATTATCAATGTTATTTATATAATAAAATATATAGCGCGTGTTTTTATAAAAAAAAGAAATGATAAATTGATGCTAGGAGATAACAATATACAAGGAAAACAGCTTCTGATTTAATATATCATGATATGCGCAAAAACTTGATGTTAACAAATATTCACATATCAATTAGCTAACAAAAACTTAATAAAAGGTATTTAAATAGAAATAATTTCCATTTTCATTCCCTAGCTTAAATGTTCTATTTTCTCCTTAAATAAACTTAATTAGATTTAACCCTCTCTTTTCCCTTGCGCTATAAGGCCGTTAGTGTTTTCCGTCAAACAAAATCTTATTTAGACTTATCTATAGATTTATAGACAACCTATTAGGATTAATCCAATTTTATCTGCTTAAAGTCTGAGCAAATTAAATTTAGAATAACAACTAAATAAAACACTTAAAAAAACCTTTTAAAACACAGAGTTACTATTAAAATTAAACACTATGATTTATCTAAAAGAGACATTAAAAACAGGATGTTGATCTCAATATTTAATTTAATGAGCGGTCAAATATTGACTCGATAAGTGAATATCGCTATTAGTTAAATTATTGTTAATTTTGTTGCGGTGGTGATAAATTGGAAATATCTCAAGTTGGTGCAAAAAAAGCCGATGCCTCGTTAGATGCAAACGCAAAAGCAAAATGTATTCGTGGGATCGTTGGGGCAGCTTCGGGCAACTTGGTTGAATGGTTTGATTTTTATATTTATGCCGTGTTTGCTGCATATTTTACCAAAGCACTCACCCCACAAACGATGGAACCGCTCACTCAATCTATTTATGTTTGGGGAGTATTCGCTGCAAGTTTCTTTATGCGCCCGATTGGTAGTTGGTTATTTGGGCGTATCGCCGATCGACATGGCAGAAAGCGCTCAATGGTCGCTTCAATCTATTTAATGGGCTTCAGTTCTTTCCTGTTTGCTGCTCTCCCAACTTATGCACAGGTCGGTATGTTAGCGCCTCTTTTATTGTTGTTAGTACGCCTACTGCAAGGTTTATCTGTTGGCGGTGAATATGGTGCTGTTGCAACCTATATGAGCGAACTCGGTCTTAAAGGGCAACGGGGCTTTTTTGCATCATTCCAATATGTCACTCTGTCTGGCGGGCAATTACTTGCCAGTTTGCTCAGTGTCATCATGTTAGCATTTCTCAGCGAACAACAATTGCATGATGGCGCTTGGCGGATCCCGTTTGTTCTTGGCGGCTTTGCAGCTATTGTGTCGCTGATTGCGAGAAAACGGTTAGATGAAACATTAAGTAATGATGCATCAGAATCTAAAGAATCCGGATCTTTAATTGCCCTACTAAAACAGCATTGGCAATCCTTTATATTAGTTATTGGCTATACTGCGGCAGGATCTTTATGCTTTTATATTATTACCGTTTACTCAAAAACCTATCTCACCAACATCGGTATTGATAGTAAAGTCGTCGGCTATATCATGACCACCTCATTGTTTGTCTTCATGATATCTCAACCATTATTTGGTATCATTTCCGATAAAATAGGTCGCCGCGCAGCTATGATCACTTTCACATTGTCGATGATTATATTTATCTATCCGGTGATGGTATTAGGCATGCGCCATTTCGCTCAATCCCCTATCATTATCGCCTTACTGTTAATATTTTTAATGATGTTACTCAGCTTCTATACGTCGATTAGTGGGTTGGTAAAAGCAGAAATGTTTCCCCCTCACTTACGTGCGCTAGGGGTCGGTGTTTCCTATGCTATTGGTAATGCAATATTTGGCGGCTCAGCCCCGTCTGTTGCATTACAATTTAAAGCCAGTGGCGCAGAAAATGCATTCTTTATTTATGTCATGGTCGTACTCGTTATCTGTTTGTTATGTTGCTTTAAATTACCTAAAGAACCTAAATATTTAAATGATAAACACTAGGTAGCTTAAAAAGGGTTTATAGCAATATTTCGCTATAAACCTTTTAATTTATTTTTTAAAACGTCCAGTTAATCCCAAGAGCAACATTATTATCTTGATAGTTTGAAGATAAGCTTCCTGAATAATCTAAATATATCTTAGCATTTTTGCTCATGAACAAATCAGCACCAACGTTTACTACAGCACCATTTCTTGAGGCAGGGACACTACTCACAGTAAAATGTTGATTTGATCCTTTCAGTACCAAAGACATATCTCGATTAACATTATCAAGTTGGTGCTGCCAACCCAATTCATTATGAAGATTTAAGTACAATGATTGCCCTATTGGTAATTCAGTTTCCGCTCTTAATCCTAATATCGATATTTTAGCATCTGCACTTTGTTTATTTTCATGCAATGCTGTAATCCCTCCCATCTCGTTAATATCAGTACTTCGCATATTCACATAAGCCAGATTAAAAAAAGGCTCTATGTTCACATTGTTAAAGGTAGTCTTCTGTGCCACCTCAATAAATATTTGCGAGACATTTGCTGAATAATTACCTGTTAAATAATCCTGTTGTTCGTAGTACTGAATAGAACGTTGAGTATCTATATTATATAAAGAGTATGTCGCACCAGAACGTATCATCACATTATCAAAATTTTTACTGCCATAAACACCGATATGATATTGATGAGCTTCGGCATTCGTACGATAGCCATTGTCAACTGTTGCTTGTGTATAGCCGGTTACTATCCCCCCTTGCCAGCCATGATCAAAAACGGAATCAATACCTAATAACACACCATAATTTGATGTTCGATAACCTCTTGAATTCGAAGTTCCTGAAGCATGTCCCCAAGCACGATGTATTTTAGCCCAAGCACCACTTGAGTTTACTTTAATATCCGGTGCGACGTTACGACCACTGGATTGCAATAGCCGCTGATTGAGTGTGTCACGTAAATAGTAGCTATCATTAATCATTGCAGAAGTGATATCCGCATAAATTTGACCTGATAATTGATGGTATATGTCTCTAACCTCATTTTCATTAGTTAGTATCAACATACTTTCATAGATAGGATGACCGGCAGCCATTGAATCAATAGCGCTAGCAATAGAACGCTCATTTTTAGTCAAAGCGATATCGGTAAAGAGAACATCATTACGTTTAAAAT
This sequence comes from Providencia sp. PROV236, assembly GCF_033676985.1. Taxonomy (NCBI): domain Bacteria; kingdom Pseudomonadati; phylum Pseudomonadota; class Gammaproteobacteria; order Enterobacterales; family Morganellaceae; genus Providencia; species Providencia sp. PROV236. The sequence continues at coordinate 3,986,436 of NZ_CP096297.1, forward strand.
TTAATATGACAGAGTTCTCTGTGTAATTTAATGACGAGTCTAGAAATAAAGAATAAGGTTCTAACTGATTAAATTCACCACTTAGCCCCTTCAGCGCTGTTAAAATAGTCATCTCTTGATTAAGAAAGCTATTAACATTGTTATATTGCAGTAAATTACCCCATTCAGAGAGAGAAATAATAAGGTCAGCATTATTAATTTGTGCCATACCATCGCTTTGAATTAAATCATTCCCTCCATCAAGGGAATATTGCATTAAATAGAAAGCGCCTTCATCAAATATCACATCCCCCTTCACAGATAAAGTGCCAATACTATTACCCGGAGCAATGACTGCGCCTTTTTCAACATTCAATGCACCTATGGTGCCAGTGCCTGAAAGGATCCCATTATCTTGAACATTAACGAGTGAATTACCATGGTAGCCATTAATAATTAGGCCACCTTCCATAACTGTTGTCGTTCCTGAAAAACTATTGTTACCAGTCAGTTCAAGAGCACCTGATCCATCTTTAATAAAGTGTCCATCACCAGTAATATCATTTCCCCATACATCATAGGCATTAAAACCACCTTTACTGCTATCCATGATGATATGGATATCACCATTAAATGCTCCATAACCGTCCACGGCTGCATATAAATTTAACCTAGCCCAACCAGAACCATCATCTAGGGCGTGGCCTGATTCAATTTCAGTTGTCGCCAAAACATCTCGCCTTTGTTCATTAGTTAAATAAGGAAACCGAGTTGCAAGCAATATTTCAGCACCTTCAGGAACAACAGGAGCTAAATCTGTTGGGCCAATCGCAGATAAACCATAAGTTAAGCTCCATGTATATTGTTCTTTTTTCTTTTGCAACTCATCAGCAGTACTGTTATCGACAATACAGTCAGCGATAGTGCTATTACATCCCATTTCAAGTAGTGAGCGCAGATCCAATTGTGCATCTGCTATTAATGATTGAAAATCATTTGATGTTGTTACAGTTTGCCCTAACAACGATACGGTATCTTGATTTAAATAATCAGGGTTGTTATTCAATAGTTGCGTTAACGTATAGAGTGTCATTATACGCGCTCCAATGACATCTAGAGGATAATGCACTCCCAACACTACACGGCTGTTAGCATACTCAGCCCCACGATATAAAAATGCTTGAAATAATTCAGGGATCATTTCAGCAAACAGTAACGTTGTCGTAAAACCAAATGTTGAGTGGCCGCTAGGGAAGGCGGCATTACTGACCACCGTAGATAAAATATCATTTTGTCCATCAACCACATGACCAAAAAAATCTATACCATCAAAACTTTCGATATTATCAGCAGAGACTTGAACTGGACGAGAGTTCCCCACTGTATTTTTATGTTCATTATCCGGTTGGTAAGCAATATCATAAATATTATAAAAACCATCTTCAGGCAATGTAATATCCGTTGCGAGATTATTAAGATCGCCATCAATACTCCCATTGGCATAAAAATTTTTAGCAAAGGTCGTATTTTCCTGAGTCAGTGTATTAGCTTCAAATAATAGTTTTTCGAAACTTGATGAGAATATTGAAGCACTATACATGTTCTCATTAATACTATTATTTTTAGCAAATATCTGACTCATTGTTTCCCCTAAAGCATCAGAAACCAGTAAGCCATTTGACATAGAACCAAACAATGCAGCAATGGTATTATCATAAATCGCTTGTTGGCGTAGTTCTTCAGTAGAAGAGTTATTGATAGAGATAACTGTTGCAATATTTTGACTTAAAATATTTTTTCCTGCATCGGTATTATTTAATTGACTAAAACTAATAATTAATTCGGTTGCGTTTATGATCCGTTCTTCGACTGCATAAGCAGGTGCTAATGCACCTAACACTAACATAAGTAAGCATTCTTTTCGTGAAATAAACATTATAAATTAGCCATATTCAGATATTGTAGGTGCAAAACAATATCGTCGAAATATGACTAAAAAATTAAATAACGTGGTACATGAAAAATTATTGCTACAAAAGCACAAAAAGCCTATCCACTTTGCGTCTCCCTCTTTTTAGCCTCACAAAAATCATTTCAATCAGTAATAAATTGAAACAAAATGATTCAAAAATTTAATATCGAACAAAAGAAAATTAAAGATCGATTACATTAATTTTAAAACCATAATTAGAATTTAAGATAAAAACAACTCCTAAAATGACTATTTTTATCATATATTTAACCTTTCAATAAACAAAAAAAATGAGATTACACAAACCATTTACATCGAAAAAAACGATCGAAAATACATGCATGATAGAATTAACCTATCAAAAATCACCATCTAATTAGATACAAACATTTTTACATCCGGTATTAACTCGCTATAGTAAATGCTATATATAGCCAACCATGACATTACCTTCACACAGAAAATTTGATAGAAACTGAATATGGAAGAAAATAGACTGACTGCATTAGCAGGTCTTTTTTTACGCAAAGCAAGAAAAGAAAAAAACATCACGGGTAAACAACTCGCAAAGTTAATGGGAATTAGCCAACAACAAATTTCTCGTTATGAGAATGGCATAACACCATTAACACTTGATCTATTACACCGATTCTTATTAACCCTAGATCAGGATGGATTAACTTTCATGCAAAAAATTTTCCACGAGTACCATGGTAGTATTAGCAATAAACCAGAAACACTATCCAGCCCACCACCGCTAAGCCAATACATTAAACACTTTATTAAAGATAAAAGCTGTTAAATACGATTAATTATTCCGCGTACTTTTGTTCATAAATTCATTTTTATTGCGACAGCAAAATAATAAACCAATATAGAACAAATCTATGTTTATTCATCGCTATTTTGCACCGCGAATTCGACAAAAAGGCTTTAAATGAAAGTATTTTCCCAAAAATCACTCACAGTAGGGAGTATCATTAATTTCCTCGCGAATTAGCTTAGTTTAGATACAATATTTACTCAAAAAACAAGCGAAATTAATATTGGAATAAAAAGGTTGTTTCCAATATTAATGAATTTGGTACTCACAATAACCCCAAATAAATTGTTAGTATATTTTACAGAATGAGTTAACAACTAGATTCAAATTTAATAAATTTATCAGTAAAAATGACTAACCACGTACTTAAACAAAATAAGAAAACAACAACCAATTGTATATAAAGGAAAAAATTATGATAAATATATTTATCTATTTTATTAAACAATAGTGTAAACAACATGTGACGCTATTTAAATATAAAAACAAGACAAAACCAAAATATCATTTTAAATAAGTAAAACCACATAAATAGTGATATTTAGAAAACCTTATGCAATAGAAAGTTATTTTTCAACCACACCATCAATCCATAAGGCAAATTAAATTCATTGAAGCCGCAAATTTATTACGTTATTTATCAAACCTTATCGATTAAACACATAATAAAAAACTGAACATTATTTGGCTAATTTAAGTATTTTTGTTTATTACTTACCAAATGAAACTAATTTTAACTTTACTTTAGTCAGAAAAATAATGACTGTACACTTAATCTGACATTAACCTGCGTTTTTTCCTTCCTTAAAATAGCCCTTTTTATCAAGAAACCGCGTAAAGCCTTTACAGGCTTGACTATATTCGGTTACGAATATTAGCATTTCACTTAATATCATTAACAAATAATACCCCTAATTAACAATACAGTGAATTATGGTAATATGATTATCTTAAATTGTAATAATTTACTATATAAAAACTAAGGTTATTATTGAGGTTATAGATGAAAATCTCGAGAAGAAAACTACTTTTAGGGGTCGGTGCTGCGGGTGTTCTCGCAGGGGGTGCTGCGGTTGTTCCAATGATCCGCAGAGAAGGTCGTTTTGAAACTACTAAATCTCGTGTTCCTGCGGTAGCAGGTACTGAAGGCGCATTACCAAAAGCTGCTGATGCCGTAGTTATCGGTGCCGGCCTTCAAGGAATAATGACTGCAATTAATCTTACAGAAAGAGGAATGAATGTTGTTATTTGCGAGAAAGGCGTTGTAGGTGGCGAGCAATCAGGCCGTGCCTATAGCCAAATTATTAGCTACAAAACCTCGCCAGAGATTTTTCCATTACACCACTATGGAAAAATTTTATGGAATGGCATGAATGAAAAAATTGGTGCTGACACCAGTTTCCGTGTTCAAGGCCGTGTAGAGGTTCCTTCTAGTGAAGAAGACTTAGAAATCTCAAGAGAGTGGATCAGAAAAACAGCGGAAAATCCAGGTTTCGACACTCCACTTAGAACCCGTATGATCGAAGGTGATGAGCTAGCTCAACGCCTTGCCGGTGCTCAAACACCTTGGAAAATCGCTGGCTTTGAAGAAGACTCAGGTAGCCTTGACCCTGAAGTTGTGACACCAACGATGGCTAACTACGCAAAATCATTGGGTATCCGCATCTACACTAATTGTGCAGTACGCGGTATTGAAACAGCTGGCGGCAAAATCTCTGATGTTGTCACCGAAAAAGGCTCAATCAAAACCTCTAACGTTGTTCTGACCGGCGGTATCTGGTCTCGCCTATTTATGGGCAACCTTGGTATTGATGTTCCAACACTGAACGTTTATCTGTCTCAGCAACGCATTACTGGCGTACCTGGTGCACCAAAAGGTAACGTACACTTACCAAATGGTATCCACTTCCGTGAACAAGCTGATGGGACTTATGCAGTTGCTCCTCGCATCTTCACCAGCTCAATTGTTAAAGATAGCTTCCTGCTAGGGCCACGCTTTATGCACCTGCTACAAGGTGGTGAGCTGCCATTAGAATTCTCTATCGGTAAAGATCTCTTTAACTCATTTACCATGGCAACTTCATGGCAATTAGATGAGAAGACACCATTTGAAGAGTTCCGTACCGCAACCAATACACCAAATACTGAACATCTTGATGGAGTACTGGAACGACTGAGAAAAGAATTCCCAGTATTTAAAGAGTCTAAAGTAGTTGAACGTTGGGGTGGTACCGTTAGCCCAACAGATGATGAAATACCAATCATCTCTAAAATTGAACAATACCCGGGCCTTGTTATCAATACAGCAACAGGTTGGGGTATGACAGAAAGCCCTGCGTCTGGTCAACTGACTGCGGATCTATTAATGGATACCAAACCCGTTATCGATCCACATCCATACAGGCTATCTCGTTTTACTGAGTAATAAGAACGCTTTTTTTACGAGTATTTATACACTTAATGTACTCTAAATAATTCGAGGTGCAGCTAGGTGACTAGTGTGAGTCAACGATGTCACTCCCTATATGGGAAAGGCTGCAACTTGAATTATGAAGAGTATATAATTTTGATAATGTTAAGGAGCTTACATGCGCTATAAAACTTTACTGCTTTCCCTTCCGTTGATTTTGGGTGTAGCAAGTGCAAATGCTGAAGGTGTTAAAACCCATAAGCTACAAGGAATGCCTATCGCTGAATCCGTAGAAATTAGCGCTAACAATGATATCATTTTCCTAAGCGGGAAAGTTCCTACTAAGATCTCTAAAGATGCACCTGAAGGTGTTTTAGAGTCTTACGGTAACACTGAAGTTCAGACTGTTAACATCATGAATCAAATCAAAGACCACTTAGAAAAATTAGGTCTGACCATGAATGATGTTGTCAAAATGCAAGTTTTCTTGGTCGGTGGTGATGAAACCCAAGGAAATATGGATTTTGCTGGCTTTATGGCTGGATATTCAAAATTCTATAATGACAAATCAGAGAATCTACCTGCTCGTTCAACATTCCAAGTGGCTAAATTAGCAAATCCAGCTTGGCGTGTAGAGATCGAAGTGACTGCTGTTCGCCCTAAGAAATAATTTTATAAAGCCGCTTCAAGATATTGAACGCGGCTTTATCCTTAACTTATCTAGGTGGCAAGCCTATTTCCTTTGACTAAAATGGCTTTAATTCACATCAAAACTTACCTGCAAAGATAAATACCCCCCTAGTAATACATCGCAATTAACTTATTATCGACGGATTTTACTTCGATCGGCGTGTCAAAAATATCTTCGATAATTTCTGCTTTCATAATGTCATTCGGCGCACCGTGATAAGCCAATCTCCCCGCTCTCATCGCGATGATATGATCTGAATAAACTGACGCAAAGTTAATATCGTGGATCACTAAGATAATCGTTTTACCTAATTCATCTGCGGCACGGCGTAACAACTTCATCATAATCACTGCATGCTTCATATCTAGGTTGTTAAGTGGCTCGTCCAGTAGCACATATTCCGTGTCTTGGCACAGTACCATTGCGACATAAGCACGTTGGCGTTGTCCCCCTGATAATTCATCCAAATAACGATAACGCAAATTAGATAAATTTAAAAAATTGAGTGACTCATCAATTTTCTTTTTATCATCAATAGTTAAGCGCCCTTTAGTATAAGGAAAGCGCCCAAACCCCACCAGCTCTTCGACGGTTAATCGGCTGGCAAATTGGTTCTCTTGACGCAACACCGATAAATACGTCGCTAATTTATCACTTGGCGTCTTTACAACATCTAATTCATTGACTTTTACATGCCCCGAGTCTGCGGTGAGCAGACGCCCAATGATTGACAATAGCGTTGATTTACCCGCCCCATTAGGCCCTATAATCGAGGTAATGCCACTATTTTTAATGGTGGTCGTGATGTTATCTAAGACCTTAGTATCCTGATAACTTTTCGATATCTGATTAATTTCAATCATACTAAAACCTTCTTAACACCATATAAATAAAGAATATGCCACCGATAAACTCAATCACGACAGAGAGCGTACCTGCCATATTTAGGCCATAATCGAGGATCAATTGCCCGCCAATCAATGCAATCACACCTAATAAAAAGGAGACAGGTAATAGATAACGATGTTGGCTGCTACCACTGATGAAATAGGCTAGGTTAGCGACCATTAAACCTAAAAAAGTCAACGGTCCAACTAAGGCTGTAGACACCGCCACTAAAATAGAAATAAGTAATAAAATCACCGTCACTTTTTGGCGATAATTAATACCTAAATTAATTGCATTCGCTTGCCCTAATGCCAAAACATCAAAGCAATAACGCATGCGCCACAACAAGATACCGACAACCAAGGTAATAACAAGGGTAAATAAAATTAACTCAGGTGTTGCTCGAGTAAAAGTGGCAAACATACGACTTTGTAGGATCGAAAATTCATTAGGATCCATCAAACGTTGCAACAAAGTCGCTGTACTTTGGAACAAGGTTCCTAAAATAATACCGACCATCAGTACTAGATTAATATTCAGTTTTGCAGATACGAACAACCAGCGGTATAGCAGCACAGAAAATAATACTAATAGAGAGGATTCTAATAAAAATTTACCAATATTCAGTAACCAAGACGCAGGCAGACTATCGGTATAAAACACGAAAATAGTCTGTAATAAAATGAATAACGCTTCTAGCCCCATAATAGAGGGAGTTAAAATTTTATTATTAGCGATAGTTTGGAACAGTACCGTCGAAACCCCTGAAGCAAATGCCACAAGTATCATCGTCAGTACCATATAACCTCGATGAGGTAGAATATAAGCCAGATTATTACCAAGGTTAATCGTCATAAACAGGACAATAGCGATAATTGATAACCCTAATAACAGCCATATTCTTTGTAATGGTGTCATACTTTTTTTAGGTAACACCACTGACGCATTAACTTTTTGCATAACGTTGCTGCTTCAACAATAAAAAAAGGAAAATAACCGCACCAATCACACCTAAAACCACACTAGCTGGGATCTCAAAGGGATAACGAACCAAGCGACCAATAATGTCACAGAGTAAAACTAGTCCGCCGCCCGCAATACAAATCCAAGGCAGTGTTTTACGAATATTATCCCCCATCACTAAGCTGACAAGGTTTGGAATAATCAATCCTAAGAACGGCAACGCACCTACCACCACAACCACGACACCACTAATTAATGCGATTATTGATAGGCCAATCGTCATCACTTTGCGGTAATTTAAACCGACGTTGACTGCAAATTCACGCCCCATACCTGCAACAGTAAAACTATCGGCAATCCAACAGGCTAATAATGTCAGTAATCCAACTAGCCATAACAGCTCATAACGGCCTTGGATAACGCTAGAAAAATCACCGCTCATCCAAGCACCTAAAGATTGTAATAAATCGAAAGAGTAGGCTGTGAAGATAGTCAGTGCACTGATTACAGCGCCAAGCATGATACCAACGAGTGGGACGATTAAGGCTGATTTTAAGATTACTCTACGTAGCAGCAACATAAACAACATGGTGCCTAGCAAAGCAAAACCACTTGCCACCACCATTTTAGTCATAATACCTGCCGCTGGGAAAAGCACCATCACAAATAACAAGCCTAAGCTCGCTGATTGTGTTGTTCCCGCTAACGAAGGCTCAACAAAACGGTTTTGAGTAAGCAGTTGCATGATCAACCCTGCTACGCTCATCGCGCTACCCGCAAGGATTAAAGAAACGGTTCGAGGAATTCGGCTGATAAAAAAGATATCTTGCATCTCTGGATCAGTGAAAAGCGAAACGGGTGACACGTCACCCGCTCCGATAAACAAACTAATCACGGCTAATACCAATAATGCGATAATTCCAAAAAAGAGATAAAGCGTTTTCATTGATTAATTTGTTTGGCTTTTTTCTAATGCGTTATTAACATCGTCCATTAATTGAGAGTATGTTTGGATCCCACCCGCAATATAAACCGCTGTTGGATCAAGGTAAGTCACTTGTTGTTTATTCCATGCAGACGTTTTTCTCACTAATGCATTATCCAAGACTTGCGCTGCTGGCTGAGCATCAGTTCGGCCGATTGCACTATCACGATCAATCACAAATAGCCAATCAGGGTTTAACTTGACTAACAGCTCTGCGTTGACAATATTACCATGTCTGCCAGTATCATCAGGGAACACGTAAGCAGGTTCGAAACCTAATTCATCAAAGATAAAACCAAAACGAGAACCTGGGCCGTAAGCAGAAATCTTGCCACCACTAACCAAGATCACCATCGCTTTTCCTGCATTAGGTGTTTTTTGTTTAATTTTAGCTATTTTATCTTTGAAATCAGCAACCAGTTGCTCGGCTTGCTGCTCTTTACCAAACAGCACACCAAGTTCGCTAGTACGCTCATTTAAGCTATCAATAAAATGCTTATTATCAATATCCATTGAAATTGTTGGTGCGATTGCACTCAATTTGTCATACGCATCACGAGCACGGCTGCCACCTAAAATTAGATCTGGTTGAGCGTTACTAATCGTTTCGTAAGCCGGTTCGAACAGCGTCCCTGCGTTGATATATTCGGTCCCGCTGTATTTAGAAAGAAACTTAGGAAGATGAACGTTTGTTTGTGGTAGGCCTGCAACAGGAACACCTAATGCATCCATGATATCGAGCGTTTCCATATTCATTACAAACACTTTTTCAGGGTGACGCGGAACTTCTGTTTTACCTTGCGCATGTTCAATTGTCATCACCTGCTTCTCAGCAGGTGCGGACGTTGTTGTCGTTTCTTTCGATTGATCACAACCCGCTAATACCAACGCCGATAACAATACCAACCCTGATGTTAATGATTTTACAAACATCCAATAACCTCCGTCTTTTTCATTCAATAAACACAACGGTTAGCATCATCGTTCACAACCTAGGTTGAGTGCTAATTGTGCCCATAATACAAATAATGGCGTCTATACTCTAAATAATTCGAGGTGCAGCTAAGCGACAAGTGAACGAATCGCTAGGAGCATAGAAAACTATGTGACTGCACGAGTGAGCGTAGTCAACAACGCTGCAACTTGAAGTATGACGGGTATATATTACCTTGTCATTAGCACAAATGATATTAGTTTGCATTTGCATTCGCGAAAAATGTAATGACACGCACATATTGCTAAATGAATTATTGATTGTAAAACGTTTGTACTGCCCACTATTTTATTAAATTTATCAAGGCTATTAAGAAGTCCCTTATCCATATTCTATGTAATCAATTATGGTAGTTCAGGCTACAATACCAACGTCTCTGACTGCTCTAACCATTCGTATTGACCAAATACATTCCGCCCTCTTAGCCAACGTAACAACATATCCAGCATCAACATCACACTCACATCCTGTTTTATTTTAGTGCTATGGTTACTTGGCATATAACGAACACGCTGTGCATAGCTTTGTTGTGGAGTATACAACGCTAAGTTTAAACAGCCATCATGATGATCACCGATAGCCAAGCCAATTTGTGCATCCTCTTGCTTAGCCATCGTGCTGGCACGTATTATCAAGGCAGCTAAACTTTGATCTTCTTGCTGATTGAGCACACTGCTGCCATTTAGGGGAGCCGAAACCGAATTCAATGTCCAAGTCAATAACCCCGCACTAAACTCTTCACTGATTGCTACACGTAATTGTTGTTGATTTAAATCGTGACAGATAACGTTAGGTAAGCCTTCGGTTCCCTCAAAAATCAGGTTTTCATTCACCTCAGACTTAATAGTTTGCCACTGCGATAACATTAACTGCTTTTGTGTTGCCGGCCCTGTCAACTTCAATTCAATAATTGGCATGGAAGAACGATAGCCAAGTACGCAACTTTCAGGCAGAGATAACGGATCAAACTGTGTTGCTAAGCTACTTTCACTACGGCCGAAGGTGGTTAAACGTAAACACAAAGGTGGCTCACTAAGTGGGTACCGTTGACGTAGCCGTGGCAAAATTTGTCCATCGACCATCACTTTAAATTCAGATGGAACACCAGGAGTGAAAAATAACCAACAGCCATTGAGCTCCATGGCAAAACCGCATGCCGTACCTACTGGATTATCAATTAATTCAGCCCCTTCTGGTAACAATGCTTGTTTACGGTTAGTTTCCGGCATCACTCGCTCCCTTGAAGCAAAGTAACGTTCCATTACTGCAATCCATTCCACATGTTCGACCAAAGGAACACCTGCTGCTGTCGCAGCAGCTAATGCACTCAAATCATCACTGGTTGGCCCAAGCCCGCCGTTAACAATCAAAATATCGGCATGTTGACTGCGTTCGCACAGTGTCTTAACCAAGTCATCTAAGTTATCACCGGTCGTTGTTCGTCCATTTAAAGGAAAACCTTCTTGGAAAAAACAATCTGCCAACCAAGCTGCATTAGTATCGATAATCTGCCCATGCAGTACTTCATCCCCTGTACTTAACATTTCAACAATTGGCATTGAGGAACCTCAGTTTGTCATTCATAAATGTGGTTAGACTAATCTAACTTAATTAAGCACACTTTTCCTGTAGCAATTCACCATCGCTTCCGGTAAAGTTTGCCGCCTTTTTCAGCAATACAAAGAGACGAGGAGGCGAAATGTTTATTGGCTTTGACTATGGTACATCAAACTGTGCTGTGGCAATTATGGTTCAAGGTAAACCTACCCTACTACCATTAGAAGGTCATAGTACCTACATACCTTCTACTCTATGCGCACCCACTCGCGAATCGGTCTCTGAGCATTTGTTTCGCCACTTAAATATTGCACCGTCCGACGTGGTTGGTGAGCAAATTCTTAGACGCTCAATAGCTTATAACCGCGAAGAAGGTATTGAGCTAGTACCGGAAGACATCGTGTTCGGCCAAGCTGCATTAGATCTGTACCTTAAAGATCCACGTGATGTTTATTATGTCAAATCTCCAAAATCCTTTCTTGGGGCATCTGGTCTACATGAAGTGCAGATTAGTTTTTTTGAAGATCTTGTTTGCGCGATGATGGCCAATATTAAACACACCGCAGAGCAACAGCTTCAGCACACCATCACAGATACAGTGATTGGTCGCCCTATCAACTTCCACGGTCGCGGTGGTGATCTCGCCAATCAACAAGCTGAAGCTATCTTAATTAAAGCAGCAAAGCGGGCTGGTTTTAGGCATATTGAATTTCAATTTGAGCCTGTTGCCGCAGGCCTTGAATATGAAGCCGCGTTAGCACAAGACCAAACCGTGCTGGTCGTCGATATTGGCGGTGGAACCACCGACTGCTCATTAATCAAAATGGGCCCTAGCTACAGGGGAAAAACGGATAGAGCCGACAGCTTATTAGCACATAGCGGCCAACGTGTTGGTGGGAACGATCTTGATATTTATTTAGCATTAAAGAAATTGATGGATCACTTTGGCATGAGTAGCCAAATGGTATCGGGGATCAAAATGCCAATCAGCCAATTTTGGAACCCAATTGCTATTAATAATGTTGAAGCACAAAAAGATTTCTATGCAAAACAAAATCTTGCAGCTCTTAATCGCTTACGCCAAGACGCACAAGAGCCTGAGAAGCTATTACGTTTAATCGAAGTCTATAATGAAACATTAGGCTATAGCCTTGTTCGTCGTGCAGAAGAGGCTAAAATCGCGCTTTCTAAAGACGATAATTACTTGGTACGCATCGCATTACTCAATGAAATATTGGAAGTTGATATTAGCCGAGCACAAATGGTCGATGCAATTGAATCGCCGAAAAGCAAAATGATTGAGTTAGTCAAAGAAGCAGTAAGCCAAGGAGGGGTTCAACCCGATGCTATTTTTATGACTGGCGGATCAGCGCAATCGCCTGTGTTATGTCAGGCGATTGAACAACAGTTGCCTAATATCCCGATTGTACGTGGTAATGATTTCGGCTCAGTGACCGCAGGCCTCACTCGTTGGGCTGAGATTTGCTTTAAATAATCAATATAGACTCCAAATAATTCGAGGTGCAGCTAGGTGACCAGTGAATGAGTATAGTCACCATACCTTAACGGAAGGTGCTGCAACTTGAAGTATCACCAATATAAATGGTGTGACATGTCACGTCTCCGCTTCTTTAGACTCATTACCTAAATGCACCGCCACATATCGCTGATAACGTGTTGGTTTTAACTTAGTGAGATCCACCAACACCAATCCGTCTATACAGTTGTTAAACGCAGGATCAGTACCAAAATCAATAAACTGTACTCCACCGGGTTCACACAGCTCGGTATACTGCTTATACAATGTTGGGATTGAGCTGCCAATATTGCTCAATAAGCTTTTCAACCTAATTAAGTCATCTTGATAATTATCACCAGAAAACTGTGCCAGCACCTGTGGTAATGATGCTGGATAAGGCTGTCGAGATTGTGCCATGGCATGTTCAGGGGAAAAATAGAGGCGATAAAAGGCAATTAATAGGTCACGCGCTGCAATTGGCATGGTTCCTGACATTGAAACGGGACCAAATAAGTAACGATATTGCGGATATTTTGCTAAATATGCCCCGATCCCTAACCACAAATAGTCGAGACCACGTTTTCCCCAATAAGCAGGTTGGATAAAACTCCGCCCTAACTCAATACCTTGCTCAAGGATCGGGCGCATTTCTTGATCGTAATGAAACAAAGTATAACTATAGATACTTTCAATACCTTTATTCGTTAATTGCTCCGAGGTGGGTCGTGTATTCAATATAGAGATCATCATAATAGATAGTGTTCACGTTCAATGAATGTCCCGATAATTTTGTCATGCATTTCAGGTGACTTCGAGTAACCTAACGTCTTACGGTTAAGGCGCTTCAAGCGGTTTCTCAGATTCAAATTCTCTCTTTCTATTCGTTGCGTATAAAACTTACTTGCTACATGTTTCTGCTTGGGCAATATCTCATAAGCACTGAACTTATCCGTGCACCAAAAAGCGACATTAAACCTAGACAGTAAAGCCAGTAACTGGCGAAGAGTCCTTTTGTTTCGACGACCAAACGTATGAGCAATAATCCGTTTTAGGCGGGGCTCCCACGCATACCAAAGCCAGCGTTGTTGCTTCTTATTAGTCACAAAAGACCACTGTTCATCGACCTCGCAAAGGAGTTCAATGTGCAGATTATCAAGAGGTAAAGAGGTTACCTGTCTAGGCGAGAGTTTTTTAAAGTACGAACAACCGCATTAATGCTGATATGAAGGGCCCTAGCAGTATCACGAATACCGGCATTATTCATCGTGAGGTCGATAATTTTATCTTTAGTTCCGGGTTGGCAAGCACGATATTTATAATCGAGTTGGAAGCTTCGGCAGCAATCTTGGCAACGATAACGTTGATGACCAGTGCTACCTAATCCATGTTTTTTCACTGGGGGCGTTTGTTGACAAAATGGGCACCTTACATCGACTTTAGCCATGAATATTCTCCGATAAATTACCCTATATTACAGGTTAATCACCGGATTGAATACATGACCATATTACTATTATCTTAAAACACGCATAAGCTTGGCTGAACGCATATCGCTGTATTTTCCTAATACCGAGAATTATTATCGCATCATCAAGTTTAGCTAATACCACAACACTACCCATCCTATCCGAAAAACCGCCATTATTGTTGAAAATTTATGAAGGATATCCGTTTGGTGATGGCATATAGCTTAGGAGAAAACGATATTTTCGTCCTAAGCCATTATTGAATTAATTTTTCAGCTGTAGCGCAACATACAATAAAACTTTACTTTCAATGGTCAATAAATCTAACTTTGTGATATCTGATATTCTTTTTAGTCGGTAATCTAATGTATTGCGATGAATGAATAATTCTTTAGCAGTCTCACTCATGATTAAATTGTTTTTAAACCATATTGTTAATGTTTTAATTAAGACACCATTTGCATCTTCATGTAGTAATATATTTAGCGGCTTTAATAGTTCTTCTGATGACCATTTGAAATTTAGGCCATATAATAAAACAGGTAACATGATATCTTGGTAGCAATAAACCCTTAATTTTGGTTTTTTAGCTTTTCCTACCTGAAGGGTTATTTTGGCTGTTTCATAAGATTTTTTTATTGCTTCTTCTGGTGATTCAAAGAAAAAATTGGTCATGTATTCAATCCGGTGATTAACCTGTAATATAGGGTAATTTATCGGAGAATATTCATGGCTAAAGTCGATGTAAGGTGCCCATTTTGTCAACAAACGCCCCCAGTGAAAAAACATGGATTAGGTAGCACTGGTCATCAACGTTATCGTTGCCAAGATTGCTGCCGAAGCTTCCAACTCGATTATAAATATCGTGCTTGCCAACCCGGAACTAAAGATAAAATTATCGACCTCACGATGAATAATGCCGGTATTCGTGATACTGCTAGGGCCCTTCATATCAGCATTAATGCGGTTGTTCGTACTTTAAAAAACTCTCGCCTAGACAGGTAACCTCTTTACCTCTTGATAATCTGCACATTGAACTCCTTTGCGAGGTCGATGAACAGTGGTCTTTTGTGACTAATAAGAAGCAACAACGCTGGCTTTGGTATGCGTGGGAGCCCCGCCTAAAACGGATTATTGCTCATACGTTTGGTCGTCGAAACAAAAGGACTCTTCGCCAGTTACTGGCTTTACTGTCTAGGTTTAATGTCGCTTTTTGGTGCACGGATAAGTTCAGTGCTTATGAGATATTGCCCAAGCAGAAACATGTAGCAAGTAAGTTTTATACGCAACGAATAGAAAGAGAGAATTTGAATCTGAGAAACCGCTTGAAGCGCCTTAACCGTAAGACGTTAGGTTACTCGAAGTCACCTGAAATGCATGACAAAATTATCGGGACATTCATTGAACGTGAACACTATCTATTATGATGATCTCTATATTGAATACACGACCAGTAATATACTTGAGCCAATACGCTCACATAAGCCAAAACCCAATGCATAATGATAGGCAATAAGAAATAGGTACATTGAGTGAACCACCTTCGAGTATCGTAAAAAGAACTAATACACATCTTAAAAATAATAAAAACAACTCCTAAGCAAAAGGAGATGTAAGATATAAATGCTGAACAATGGTATTAGTTTTATTCGGTGCATTAGATTTATTACATAAGCATTTTTTATCATTTCAATATGCAATTAATCTATGCATTTTCATACTTATTTCGAGGGCTTTTAAAGCATATTTCACCAAATTCCGACAAATAATATTTTTTCATACTATTTTATTTCATTAACAGTATAAAAATTTTTATTGCCTATTTGTGAATATCCGTTAGTAAACTTATTATAACAAAACCTCACCCTATAAAAACAAATATATCAATAAGATAGAGTAAAATAAAAACATAATTCCTTTCAAGGAATAGCACTATTTTATATGTAAAAATAAGTAGATAGGATATATTTTAATGAATTAAGATATTCTGCAAGATTAAGCATATGCGTAGTTCCAATAATCAATTATCACCTGTAAAGTATAGAAGTAAGATTAACTAAGCTAACCGTTATTCGGTATATGCTAAAGCTAGATATTTTAAGAACAGGCAAAAAATCATGGAAAAATATAATGATCTTAAAATAGGCACAAAGCTCAACAACACTGAGCTTTGTAGAATATTTGGATGTAGCCCCCAAGGTGGCATGCGTCGTTCCCATAAAACAAATACTCTAATTATTATCTCAAATCATATTAAATCTATTTACGATGATCGCTGGTCCGATAATGTACTTCATTATACCGGTATGGGCACTAAAGGTGATCAAAGCTTAAGCTTTCAGCAAAATAAAACTTTAGCTGAATCAAGAATTAATGGCGTTACAGTTCATCTTTTTGAAGTATTTAAAGCTCAAGAGTATACCTACATGGGTGAAGTTATTCTTGATGACCTCCCGTATTCAGAAACACAAACTGATGAACAAGGAAAACCTAGAAGAGTTTATATTTTTCCGTTAAAGCTAGTTTCATGCGAACGGCAGATCCAGCGAAAAGATCGAGACAATATAGATAATATTAGAGCTCGTAAAGCAAAAAAACTTTCCCTTGAGGAACTTCAAATATTAGCAGCTAAAAGTAGAAAAGTAGCCACTCGCTATCAGCAACAATCGACAAATTATGAAAGAAATATTTGGGTCGCAGAGTTGGCTAAAAGGCTAGCGAAAGGCAAATGTCAGCTTTGCCTACAACAAGCACCGTTTAAAAATACTAATGGTGAACCCTATCTAGAAACACATCATATCGTTTGGCTTTCCAAAGGTGGTGATGATACATGTGACAATACCGTTGCATTATGCCCTAATTGCCACAAGAAAATGCACATAGTTAATAATGAAGACGATATTGAGATTCTCAAAGAACGATGTAAAGAATTATTAGACCATTACAGTGTGTGAACTAGTAGGCAAATGTAGAGGGTAATTTATTGAAAATGAAAGACTATAACCTGTTACTTCAGGCGTGTAGTCAGTGCTTCACTCAATATCAGGTAGAGTTATCTATATTAGTTCATAATCTCTTTTATATTTTTATTGAATATTATCAACACTTCTCATAATCTTAACCTAAGTTGAATTTCATATGGAAGTAACATCGCATATAAATATGATCCAGTATCAAAAACACTCATTGATGCTAATGATAAATTTAGTTTCGAAGCCGTACCTGATTATGATGAACTCTACTACCAAGCCAGCCTAACAAAAATCAAGGGGATCCTGAATAACGAAGAGGACGATGACAATGTCGCTGCCGTGATTACCATTGAAGAAGCTAATTATATTTTAAAAAACCTAACAACTCCGACACCATTCAAAGACCCTAAAGAAACGTTGTTTGGTATTGGTGACTTTATATCTAATTTTTCAGGAAATACCTATGAGACATACAGAGTGGTAGAATTGTTAACGAATTTAGAAATTTCAATATTATAGCAACAGAATACATTGGTCCTAATGGAAATACTTATATCCGCTTATCTGGTCATGCTGGAATTAGAACCTATTTAGATGGAACTCGATATTTAGTCAACAACCCTAGAATTTTATACATGGGAGTTGGAACTCAAGGAATGAATAATATTTCTTTCGGAGCAGCTCGATTTGCCATTGTTTTTTCAGCAGCTTATAGAATGGTAGAATTAATATTCAAAAATGAATCCACACTAGTTAATTTTTTCGTAAATATAACTATGGATATGGCAAAATTAGCTATTAGCACTCAAATAACAACCGCTATAACGAGTGGATTAGTTACAGCCGCTTTAACCACTGGAACAAGCGTAATGCTCGTAACCTTAGGCGTATTTTCTGTAGGTGTATTAGCAGCGCTACTACTCTATTGGTTAGATGATAAATTTGGCATAAGTGAATCAATCATAAGAGACTTAAAATTTCACCGTAGAACTAAAGTAGAAACAAGAAGTCCTCAACCTGTATTTAATAACTGGAAGGCGTTAGGTCGTGGATAAAATAAACCCTATACAATTAATATTATCCTCTATAGCTCTTTTGATTTTAGCAATTTTCGGGATCTATTTATCAGCAACATATTATATTGATTACTTCCAAATGAAACCTAGAATTTTATTCTCATTTCAAACAGGATTCATTTGTTTTGAATCACCTTTAGTACTGTATTTTTCATATTATAGCTTTATTTTAGGATATAAAAAAAGCTAATAAGAATGAATAATAAATTAGCTGGGTTTTTGGGGATTATTTTTATAATAGGTATCGTATTTAGCTTTTTCTTTTCAACCTATGTCAGGATAGATTTAACTTCCAACGGATACTATACGTGCTATAAATCATCTATTTTTGCACCAAATGAATATGTTATTTCAAAAGAGATGTGTAAATAGTACATCTCTTTTGATGATACAAACTACTTAACCATCTCACTATTAATGCTATAACTTGAAGTATTTGCCATTAAATGACTTCTTGATATGGATTCGTATTTCATTTGAATTCGTTGATACGGCATAGATTCATTATCTTTTATTGAATCAGGGAATATATCTGGAATTTCAATCAATAAAACACCTGTCAACTTGATCTCATAATACTTTTCAAGTTGCCCCTTTTGGCTTGTTCGATAGAAAATAAATTTTGCTTCTAGAACTTCGTTACTATCCAAAGCTACTGAAAGTAAAGGAGATGATTTATCAATAGGCTTAGTAAATACAATGGGTTTATATGAAGCGTTCTGCTCACGAAAAGAACCACTATTTAGGCCGATCACTTGAATTTCATCTTCGTGACCAATTTGAAAGCGATTACCGATTGAGTCCTGGAGATGAACACCCTGCCGAAATCAAACCTTGATTTTTACCTGTTTTGTATTACATGTAGGTGGCAAGTAAAAATAGCCGGGGAGTATAGATAACTGCATGATTTTAATAGCTAAAGGAAGCCAATCCTCATGTATTCAAAGTATGGCGAGCATGCAAACATTAACGAAGCGAAGGTATACTCATAAGAAGGTTGATGTGGGTTGAGTTAAGTTGACATGCATTGACTGAAAAGTAGGGAAAAGCCTTGCAAACACTGGATTTTAGATACAAAAAAACGTTAGTTGACGTCTATTGATGTTCTTATGGTGCGAAGGCCGGACTCGATTTTTATATACAATACATTGTTTTTGTTTGATATAAATTAATAGAAAAATTTTTGTATACTTAAATGTATACTCACTATCTAATCGGAGTCTATTCCGTTAGGTAATAAATTATGGAATAGACTCGTTGCTGACCATACCTATTACTTTTATCAAACCTCAAAAATACACAAATCAAAAAAATCCCTATTCATTAAGTTGATTGACAAGGTTGATTACTGCATCAAGCCACAAGGTATCATTATGTGTTCTAGTTTGACCATCAACTGTAATAATATGGATTAAATGATTATATTCATGAGAAATACGCATTTTACTTCTTAACTTCCGCTTTTGCTCTTCTGCTGTTCCATCTGTATTTAGCGTAATAATAATTAACCTACGACCTTTATTTTCGACTAGCTCTCTAAAAAGCCCATTAATATGACTATCATCTTTGTTAAAACCAAATCCGACTACAACGACTGCATCAGAATCAGCATATTTGTCAAATAATGTCACATATCTACGTGACATTTCAACCGACGTTAAAGGCTTTAATCCACTTTGAGTTAAAATAAATGGTACATGAATTTGTTCCTGATCTAAATCTTCTAATCGACAAGTAATAACTGAGTTTTTATACGGGTTATAATAATCATTAATACTTCCATTAAGATGAATAATTTCTGGTAAATTGACAGATAAATGACTAAAAATTCCAGCAAGTAAACTATTGTAATTCGCTGTTCCAACAGCGGTTAGATCTATACCATTGTTCGCTCTAGCAAGATCATGATAATAACCTTGCTCAGGAAGAGACTCTATCGATGGTGCTTGTGAACTAATATAATCACGGGCTATTTTAAGGAAAATAACCATCCTTGTAAATTTAGCCCATTCCGTTGCTGGAGAGAATAAATAACGAAAATGGTCATCAATTAGTTTTTGGTAATCTAATACTGTAGTAAAAATATTTTCTAATACTTTTTGGGCTATAGCGCAAAGCAAAGTTAGAGCAGTGCTATCATCGTTTGTTTCAAAAACTCTATCCTCTTCTAAAAGTAACTCAAGAGCTGTTGAACCAATTCTGCTGAACTCTATACGAAACATTCCAACAATATCATCAAAAATAGGTAAGTCATCGGGCGCTTCTTCAAAAAGTTCTTGATTGAGACGTTGCACTAAAGCTTGTCCATGCGCACCAACTAATAATTGCATAAATGCTGACGCATATCTTTTTAAATCATCATTCTGATTTGATGCCCTAACAACATCAAGCATGGCTGAATAATATTCCGAGTCAAATAAACGGACATCCCTAGATAACAACTCATTAAGACGTATCGCATGAGTATATAATCTTTCACCAAACCCCGAATCTAGCGCATCAGTAAATTTCTGTTCTAATTGTGATTTATCAATACCTAATTGAGTAATCGCTGCATCACACTCCTGATCAAATTGATTTAATCTACGGATGATCTCTGTACGTTTATACTCGATTGAAGATTCAATCAAACTAGTAAATTCATTTCGCCCAAAGGCATAAATGCTCTTACCTGCATATTCAGAAGGCAACCAATCACTTGCATAAGCAGAACGAGAATCTAGAGCTCTTAGTTGCTCACGTAACTCTATTTTATATTTGCTTGGATCTTGCCTAAAAATATCTATTGCGAATCGCCCCCCACTAGGAAGCCCATATCCTATTTCTGCACCAGCACCAAAAAAAAATCCTAATTCCACTCAGACTCTCCTTATAAAATTTAAAAAATCAAGGTAGCCATAATTATAGACAGAAATCATTTATAAATGATGAAGCTACCTAATTAACAAGTTATAGCATTAATATTGTGGTTAATTATTGTACACTAAATGGGATTGTTATAATGTAAATAATTGCACATCTTTTCTGTCATCACCCACAATGCCTTATTCAATTTAATATCGCCATCAATGCCATTCACTGAACGAGTGCGAGCACGTTTACCTTTAGCGTTCCGACCAGACAATCCTCCCTTGATTAAATTCTCCTGCAAGCGTTGGTACACAGTCCACAGATCATCTTTCTTATCCTCCCAACGACGAGGTTGTAATACTTGTTCTTCGGTAATCGGTTGATGCTCCTCACCAAAGCGATAAGTTAAAGCCGCTTGTGCCAAAGCTTGTTGTGCTGGTGGGGGTAATATCAAGCTTTGCATTTCTTCGCGTTTATCTGCGATGGCATCGAAGGTGCCTAATACTTCATAAGCCCCTTCAATGACTTTATTCACCACATCGCCCTTGTGCGGTACTCTCACTTCACCAAACGTGTCACCGCAAACGAGGCCATTACAGCAAATGGCTCTAAAGAAGCCGGGTAACATTTGATAGCTACTGGAGCCATCATGGCTATTGAGTAAGATGATTTCCGGCACTTGGCTACCTGTAATTTGATCATGGCGTCTGAGTCGTAACATGTGCTTTGTATGTTCTCGACGACTGGTATCACGTACACGAGTCTGACAAGCAAAGAACGGGTAGAAGCCTTCTTTTTGAAGGCTATCCAATAAAGTAATGGTTGGTATGTAAGTATAACGTTCACTTCTGGATTCGTGCTTTTCTTCAGAGAAAACACTCGGTACAGTACGGAGTAATTCTTCGATGGTTAACGGGCGCTCGCGACGAATGCTATTCGCCGCACCAAAGCGGGAAGCTAGACGAGTCATAATAAATTTCCTTGAAAATAAAGTAGATAGGTAAAACTGAGAGAGTGAATTAAGTAGGATTTAATCGATTAGATGAAAGATGGCTGAACTTTCAGTGTGTTGCGCTGCATAATCACGTAATTGATAAAAGCGTTCGACTAATAATTCACTCTCGATTTGAAATGACCATAAACTGTACATCATCAAGCACACAGCAATCCCTGCCGCTTCACAACTAACGTCCGCTTCATTGCCGTTATGAGGGTTAAATAATGTCAGTTTTTCTTGATTTAAATCGGGATAAATGAAAGCACCACCATTGGATAAGGTGCAATATTCCCAATACCCGCCGTGGTAGTCCTCACAAAACTGACCCATAGTAGTAAAAATCACCACTTCAAAGGTTGAAAAGCCTCTAATTGTGCCAAAATGGGTTTGCCAGAAATCCGTGCGTTGATGGTTGGGAACCGATGTCATTGCGATTGTGTCAGTATTCATAAAAATAACCTTGATATTATTGATATTGAAGGGAATAAAAAACGGCAGACTCAGCTGTCTGCCGTGTGTCTGTTGATATAACAAATGGCGTGTAAATCGAAGGGGCTAGTGTGCTTTAAAGAAGGTATTCAGCAGTTTATCCAGTGCACCACCAAGCAAATCAGCACAGGCCAATATTGTACCTAACCGTGCTGCCTGTATTTCTGCATCTGAATACTGTCCCGTTTGAGCCATTTTTTCGGCAATGGTTTGTTGTGCATATTTTGTCGCGTAGACTAGTGATACAACACTGGCGGTAGTTGCTATGAGTTTTAAAATTGACATGTTTTTCCTTAATGAAAAAAGCCAACCGTGAGGCTGGCTTAATGTGGATAAATGATTAATGACACGTTATTGTGGACCTGACCAACCGTCACTCTTTAAGCTCAAGAAGGAATCACATCGGGCTTCTCCCACTTTACAAATGCGGGTAGCAACAGACTTCGGGGGCCACTTTTGATTGCCGGTATATTCCAATCCGTTATTATCGGCACAGACAATTTTTAACCAATTTGCTGCTGCGCCTTGATTGTAATAAACACTGCTGACGCAGGTCATGGCGGTGGGGGCGGGTTTATCTTTGGTTTGTTGGTAAGAGCCATAAGGATAAAGCTCACCATGTGGATAAATGGGGTAGTAAGGGCGATTGGATTTATCATTTAACGCCTTTAACGTTTTGCCATAAGCCGGTGTGAGATAGTAGGTATAACGGTCGGGTTGTATTTCTCCACGTAACGGGACGGCCTGAGCAGCTGTACTGACGGCGAAGGTCAGTAACAAGCTGGATAATAGAGGATATTTTAGTTTACTTATCACCGAAGTAACTCCTTTTAGAATATATTGGAATGAGGTTGTTAATAAAGCAATGATTGACTCAGGGATGAAGCTTACATATGGTCAACACAGTCCTGATAATCGGTATCGGCGAGTGCCTCTGCGAGACCTTTTGCCGAGAAGGGCTCGGAATCAATGGGTAAGGATGTAAATTGTAAGATGTCGGTGTCTTTCGTTTGCTTAAGGGCATGGAATAAGGCTTTATCCGGTCCAACGGTATCTTCAAATGCGCTAGGAAAAAAATCGTACGCGGTATCGTTGATACGCAGTTGCATGCCTTGAACGAAATAATCAGAGCCCACAGGCTCCGTGAAATCCGGCGCTTTCAGTTGGACACGAAACGCTTTATTCGTGCAGGTTAACGTGAGGGTTTCACCTGCTTCATTTTGCGTGTTAAGCTCCCAAGCCATCGCGGTACTGCCATACCAATCCCCCCACTCTTCGTCTAAAATCAGACTGTGTGCGGCGGGTGATAAAAAGAGTAAGGCACTGGTGATAAAGGGCACTCCCCACTTAAGTGGGGAAAGGCGTGTTTTTAATGGCTGCGTCATCGTGTCTCCTTGATGGTTAAGTTTGATGGGGATGCAATATCCCTTTGATGTATTGAAAATGGGGTAAAGCCTGTATAAAAGCGCGCTCAGTCATGCGTTGTAATAAGGCAGTGTCGGGCTTAAAGTGCCGGGCACTGAGCTCCACATCACGCAGATGTAGCAACTCAACCGCATGAATAAGGCCATTCATCACGCCGCAGACATACCAATGCCCATTAAAATAGGTGAGCTTATACGGTGCAACCCAATGCGTGGTTTTTCCCCCAATCTCATAATGAATAAATCGGTTATCCAAAATAGCTTGTGTAATTAAAGCAAAGCCGCCGTACACGGACGGTAAGGCTTTGGGCGGTGCGTGATAGACCACATACGGGGAGCCTTGCGCATGCCGACTCAGTAATAACGACAGTAACTTGCGGTCAAGCACCGGAAAAAGCGGTGTAATATCCGTAATCTGGGCAAACTGCAAAATATCACTGTCAGTACGTAAGGCGGATTGTCCGCCTGCAAGGCGATAGCCTTCCTCCTGTTGTTCAATGTCCAAATAGACCAAACGTTCATGAAAATCCCGTTGTATGGTACGCAGGGACACATTAAATTCAGCCGCTAATACTCGGGGTGATAACGTTTCTCCTTTAAATAAATGGGTCAGGATATACGCCAGTCGATGAACTAATCGGTCATGGCGAGGTGACGGTTGTGCCATATTCGGTTTCCTACCAGCGATAACACAAAAGGGCTTAAGCGTGGGCTTAGGCCGGTGAAAGGGACTTTTGGCGCAAATACGCCACAATGATGCAAGCGGGTATCGTGACGCGGTACGCAGGACCGGCAATGTCGGCAATGAGCCATGCCGAGGTGAGAGTCAATCCAATCGGACCCGCTAAAAAGGATAAGGCACGATTAGCGACAAATATCGTCCCCCATGTCGCCACGCCGCCGAGTAGCTCGATGATGCTCATGGTAGCGACGGTAGCAATTTCGAGTGCCGCAAATCCGGAAGTGCGAACGGCAGCTTGTAAGGCTATCATGACCAATTGCGGTGTGGGATTGGTGAGATTCAGTTGTAAATCGTGGGAAAGAGTACGGAGCTCTTCTTCACTGAGTTTATCTAAACTTTTCTCCATCACCGTCATTAACAGGTTCATTTCCAGCGTTTCAATGTCGCTTTTTGGGTTAAAGTTAACTTTCAGCTTTTTACAAACATCTAGCAGGATTTCGCGATATAACACACCTTTATTGCCGCGCACGGCACTGACTAAACTGTTGGCACCAAAGGTTTGTAGCTCAGCGCAAATATCTGTCCAATAACGCTGATGGTTAGGATAATAGAGTTGGTATTCTGGCTTGCGGGTTAAACGCTCACTCCAGCGTTTTTTGCCGTCTTTATGGTCATGCGTCAGAACGGAAACTAAAAGGCTTAAGTCGTCATTAGTACAGTTGGCAATAAAGGCTAAATCAGGGTCAATACGATATTTAGGCATAATGTTGATTCCAATGAATTAAGGAGCCAACAGCGTAACAAACCGACCGGACAGGGTATGTCGCGTAAAAAATTATTTTCAATGAAATTGATAAATAGTCAGGTCAAAGTATGTCATTATTAAAAACCGGGGACGTTATGAATCTTTATATTTAAAATTGATTGTCGTTATAAGAGTTTCATGAGGGTGATATAGAAGTAAAAAATAATGAAATAAAATGAGCGCTTACCAAAACTGACAATGAACTAGTCTACATAAAAAATAATAAGTTTTGCCTTCAAATTAATGAAAGCAAAAACTGAATTAAACTTGCATTTTAAATAACATTTTCATCTTGAAAAATTTCTTTATATTTACCCTCAATCAATGCTTCTATCATTTTATTTAAAGGTAACTCAAAATATTCAGCCATATCAACTAGCATATTTTTTTTATCTTTTTCTATATAACAACTTAATGCTGATTGATTTACTCTCTCCGATCTAAGCTTGTTTTGTAAATAGGCTTTTCTCATATTTTGTATTAAATATTTTTTTTGTAATAAGCTTGCCCCCCATAACAATAAAATAGCGATCAAAACTAAGTACCTTTCTTTTTTTATACTTTTGTAAGAAATGTCAAAAATAGACTGTAATTGACTCAAGGTACAAAATGAGTTGATCGCGTAATCAGGATTGTCATTCGCTTTTGAAAGGTAACCCCAAACCCAGTCCATAGTGGTTTCTTCTTTTTCAAAAATCCAACGTGGAATATTAACAAATCTTAATTGTTGATTATATTCATTTATCCATTGATTAATAAAGAAAAGTTTAACACTACGTGTAATTTGATAAGAATCATATATAAAATTTATAATAGAGGCGTTTTTTTCTTTACTTGATGTTGACATCTGTATTGCAGATATTAAATTAGAACTTAATTTTATCCCATTAAAGTTATAATCTATTAAGATAATTCTCGCCCAAATATAATGTACAAATCTAATATCTTTATTTAACCAGTTTATCTCTTCTTCAGATATGAATTCATCTTTTGATTTATTATAAACAGATTCAAGCTTTTCTATTGTTACGTTTGAGAATGATTTATAGCCAACTAATTTTTTAAACTCATTAAGATAATACTCTTTATTTTGCTCGACATTTATGATTGGAGAGTAAGGAATCTCATGAAATAATTTAACATCATTTATCAAGTTATTAGTGAAAAACTTAATAAAATTAGAACTCGATTCACTTTTTAATTTTGAATAAAACTCTTTCATTGCATTATTTTCTTCCATTTCATTACCCTTTATTAAATTTAAACATGAAAAATAATACAATCTTGTCGTACTCCTGTCTACCTCTCGACTCAGTTACGAATGTTTATTATCCACTTAATGACTATACATTGAGACAAATCATTTCTTTCTATCTAACTGATAAATAACATTTATAGCACTTAAACATTGAGCTTAGTACTTTGTTAATCCAAACAAATTATTCTATAGATATTTTATATGGGTTATGTATCTAATCCGTTGAAAATTATTTTTTAGCCAAACGTCGAGCATTTGAAAAACTGAGAAATTTCTAACAATTGACACTAACCCCCATTAGATTGATGACCTAAATTTTGAATACATAACCAAAACATGGCTCAAAGAGAAAGCATCTACCTTATTAAAATTAATATTTTTACGAATATTGATTAGACATTCCAAGGTAACTTCAGAGTAAGAAAATTATAAAAACTTAAAGTTAAAGCACCTTATCCATGAAAATATTTAAAGTGATGACATTCAATCATGTTGGTATGGTAATATATATATTTAATATATTAATAGTGTAATGAGTTTAATCACTCTACATAGTCTTTATGTGGAGTGATTAAATGAATAGTTATAGAGTATTATATCGATAGTCATACTTTAGCAATAATAGGTTTGATAATCCCCTATATTTATTGATTAATGAAAATAAAATGTAATTAAATACATATCAACCATCTTATATGAAACACTAATTACCGTTAAATATAAGAGGTTAGATGATGTCGAATTATACTTGTAATTCTTATTACCAACAAAGAATTAGTTACATGATCAATAAATCACTCAGTGAGTTTAAACGATTATCTGTTTTTAGAATTGATTTACGATTTCCTTATAACGACATTGATTACAAGAATGATCCCAAAGTGATTACTCGCTTTTTTGAATCATTAAAAAGAAGGATCATGGTTGACGTTAAAAATAAAAGCCATTTATGGGGACGGAATCTAAGGGTTAATGTAAATTATGTTTGGGTAAGAGAAGTAGGACCGATTAATCAGAAAACACATTACCATGTTGCCTTATTATTAAATAAAGATATCTACCATGGCGTTGGCTATTATCATCAAGATAATAATCTCGCAGCATTAATTATTAATGCTTGGGACAGTGCGCTAGGATTATTTAATAACCCTCAGAAAGGATTAGTGCAATTTTCCAGTTGTCACTACTTAGAACAAGAAAAAATTGGTTTTGAACAAGCCTATATCAATACCATGCAAGCATTAAGTTATCTTGCTAAAGATTACAGCAAACCTTATCACGATAGATTTCGTTGTTTTGGATGCAGCCAATAAGTAATTATTTACATATCTGGGATATGATTTGAGAAGTCATATCCCGATAATTATCTCGATATCACTTCTGCCTTTCCATTTCAAAGACAGGAGCTTCTAAATGAATAATATGAAAGTATCTTTACTAAATGACAAATTCGTTGATATGAAATTTATTACCGGCTTAACTGGATTAACGGACAAATGGTTTTATAAACAGATTCAAGATGGTGAGTTTCCAAAACCGATTAAATTAGGGCGCAGCTCTCGTTGGTTAAAGAGTGAAGTCGAGAATTGGCTACAAGCACGCATTGCCGAATCCAGATCTTAAACATCACATCATTACCCTTTATCCGCTGATAACACCAACATCATTTAACCCCCAGGAAATCTCACTATGAAAAAGTATCATGATCGCCATGAGGTATTGCTAAGCCATTACCAGAGCTGGCTGGATGGCTTTACCAAACTAGCTGTTTTCCAGGGAATCATCCCTTAATCAAGAATAGCCACCAGCTGATGGTGGTTGGTATACGCTTTCCTGACACCAACAACACACTCGCTACCGCTCCTGAATATCTGTATCGCTTAATACATAATAAAACTCTCCCTGATACATTATTGATACAACCTGATATAGAGCCTAGAGGTTGATATAGCTAGGCATAAAAACAACTCCAGCTGTTTATCGTGTATGGATAATCATCCCTGCAACCAGTAATATAGGTGTCTGAATTGAGCGAAGTACTGTTGATCCTACTAATTACTTTACCATCAGCACTGATGATGGTAAGAACTCCATAATGAGCAAGAGGCACTTAATGAAATCGTATTCTTTGAAAACCAGGATACTATCTGTAGACCCACAACACTGAAATGTCATCATACAGTCGAAAAATTAAAGTACTATTTCGTAAACTAGGATTTGAAGTAATCATTTCGTGATGATTTTTCAGGATATGCAAAACACTAATGCTTCAGAAATAACCTAATAATGATTATCATTAATTGTCCATCACTTAAATAAGATAGCCATAATTGGGATTTCTGTCCGATAAAGTTCAAGTTAAGTTCCTTCTATTAGAATTAAATATAAAAACACCATCATGTTATGCAGTAGTTTTTAATTTAATCAATGTGTTAATACTCACGGAAATAGCATGGTTTTAGATGTACACTCCCTTTCATTTATGCAACAAAAGCTAAATTTAGGTGATATTCTATGGATGGAATCGTACTAACATCTAAAGTCAACTATTTAAAACTCGGTATTTACAATGCAAAACATCAATATCTTTATTAAAGAAAATGTCAGCCAAATTGCTCTGAAAGGCCTCTATATTGCGCCTGATATCCCAGAAAAAAAACTGAATAACGCTGCAAGATCAATGAACCTACAAGATACCATTGGCTCTGTCATAGCTTTACTCGATACTACAGTATTCGGCAGTGGTAAAGATGGCTTGGCATTTACTGGCGAAAAAATGGTCTACAAACCTGTATTTGAATCACCTATAGTTATAAACTTCAGTGAGTTAGAAAAAGCAGAGTATATCCGTAATGTAACAACTAACGATAAAGGTAAAGAAAAAGTTATCGAGTACACCATAATCACTCGAAAAGACGGTTCCTCTTTTAAAGTTGAAAATATTAGCGAATGTAATATTGAAAAATTGTCTGAGTTTTTAAATATCATAAGCAGTCAATTTGACACTTTTGAAGAAGAAGACCAGTTAATTACATTATCCGAGATGCCAGAAGAGCTTAAAGTCACTTACTTAAAAGTTATAGTGAACATGGCATATTCTAATGATGGCGAGCTAGATAAAGATGAATTTGCTCAAATTCTATTGCTCATGACTCGCTTAGAGCTCAGTTCCGAATCACGTTTCGCACTGAGAGAATACAGCACAACTGGCAAGCTAGAAAATTTAGAGTCATTAATACAAACTATCGATAAAACTTGCATTCCAAGTCACAATAAACTTGTTAAAATTTCGCTCGTTAAAGATTTGTTCAGCGTATTCATGAGCGTCAATAATGGTCAATATGACAACTTTACATTCTTTAATGACAATTATGACCTATTTAATGTCAGTGATGATGAAGTTAAACTAATCATAGATGCGCTCAAGCTAGATTTTAAAATGCTAAATGATGACTTTAGCGATGATGCATTGACTCGTGGAATGAAAGAGCTTGGTGCAAAAGCTGGGGCCGTGGGTGTACCTCTGGCCGCTGTTTACCTTTCAGGCTCAGTTGTAGGTATGTCAGCTGCGGGGTTAACATCGGGTCTTGCCACCTTGGGTTTAGGTGGTGTACTAGGATTTTCTAGTATGGCAACTGGTATTGGAGTTGCAGTCTTACTAGGAGTTGGTGCTTACAAAGGCATTAAACATCTAACTGGAGCAAATGAGCTTGATAAAACGAAACGCAGAGAGTTAATGCTCAACGAAGTTATTAAGCAAACACAAGCAACTATTTCCTACTTAATGGAAGATATCAACTTCATCACTACCAAATTAAGTGAAGCTATTCTTTCTTATAATGTTCAAGATGAAAAAGTAAAACAGCTTTTACAAAAAGTTAAACTGTTAACCTCAGCAGGCAATGTTCTTACACAAAAAAGTGACTCAACTCAAAGTAAGTGTTTTAAACTGAAGTGTCCGGCTGAGCTTAATCACGAAAAACTTCAATCGCTTACTCGCGATGCAACTAAACAACAAATTTATACTTTGATTATGTCGTTCTATGAAGAAAAAACTATTGAACGTGAAAATGGTGGTGAAACTGTAAACGTATTAGTATTAAAACAAGATATCTCGACTATTGATATGGAAAAACTCTCCAAAGTATTTGAAGCCATTGGTTATTTTAAAGCCACCGATGTAATTAAAGGAAAACTGTCAGGGATATTTTCATAGTGATTAAACGAGACAAACATGTTTCAGCCATGCTGGTGCAAAAGCACCAGCTGGATCAATCAGAAAACAAACTAAGTGAGCTAGATAATGCACTGAATGCTTTACTACAAAACCAAGAAACCAATAATGATATTCTTGATCAAGCGCTAGCTGATTTAGATATAATGCTAGTTACTCAAGATATTAACCCCTTCTTGGCTGAAAACATAGATATCACTCAAGATTTACTCAACTTAGAGAATTCAATCGCTCATTTACAGACTAAGCTGGCTATTACTCCAATAGCACTACTTGACACTCTCGATTTCAATCAGGATATGAGCTGGGTACAATATCAGCAGTCAATTGAACAATATGCTTTTAATAATGATGTCAATTTAAATGCTGACCCCTTCACTACGCTGATGTCCCCCATTCAGCGAATAGAACTCGAAAAACGTATCAAAGAAGAATTTACCATCAAAAATGCACAATGCGATAAATATGACTATCTCATTGCTGGTACATGTGGTGTCATCGGTGGATTGATCGATGTATTCTTCGTTGGTATGCCAGGAGACGGGGCACTCACTAAAATCTCAGATAGTGCAGTTGACTCCGCAGTCGAAAAATTTGCCTCTGCATGTGGTTGGTCTGGAGCTAAAGATGGTGTCAATTCAACCAAGAGTGCGATTGGTTATTTAGAAAATAACTTCAAAGTTAACTATGACCAAGCAACTACATATGGCCCAAATGGAACTGATGGAGAAGTTAAAAACCTTTCGCCTAAAAATCACCATTTAAAGAGTTTAGGACATTCTCCCGATCTTATTGGACTATTTTTCTCTATATTAAATCAATTTACAGACACCTCCACTTTCATTTCAAACGGCCAGATAATTACGATTGATACTGAAACCCATGAGCTAAAGGGTGGTAATTTTATAGCAAAAGTTTTTTCTGGTTTTGCTAACTGGTTAGGGCATCTATTTTCTGATATGGCAGGCTCCTCTGGAGCATCTGGGCGAGGTGCTGGTATACCAATACCATTCTACAACTTACTATTATTACTGGATGTCGGTGAATTTGGTAAACATAGGCAATCTTTTGCTACCGTCGCCACACAAGTTTTCGAAAAAGGTTACGATTTCAGACACGGCATTGCCATGGCTATACCCGTTTTGATTACAGAACTCTTAACCCGTCTAATGTGGACAAGCAAGCAGCGTTTTTATCATGGAAAACCGTGGAAAGAATGCATTCCTTCTACTAGCAATCCAGAGCTACGGCGGATGCTCTTAGTTGCTCATGGCTCGCTTTGCCTAATTGATACTGGCGATGCGGCACTGAGATCAGGTGGTGATATGATTCAATTTCTTCTTAGAACCAATCTAATTGGTTGGGCTAGATTTGGTACACTAGCATTAAAAGAAATATATGCTTGGCACAATGCCGGACACATTGATGCAGCAGCTGTTGATAAGTATTTAGATTCTGAATTAAAAAAATTAATGATTAATTAGCTTCTTATTACCAAATGGTAATACAGAAATATATCTAATACTGTTTTTTAAAGAGACGTTATGGGTCGAGATAGTGGAACATAAAATATGTTGCCCTTCCTGTGAAGAAATAAGTAGATGTCGAGCATTCCTGTATCGTCTATTACTTATGATCCTAGAGATAGGCATCAGCAAAAATATTTTATCAAACATAAAGACATTCAGTTCGTTCCATGAGGTCGAGAGTACCTTGATTGTGGTTTTGAATTTATAACCTATGAGATTGATAAAAGTTTTATTGATGAGCTTTTACATATGCGAAATTGTGTATCTGCTACTAATGAAAAAGCTGAGAAATATGACAATGCAATGCAATGCAATGCAATGCAATGCAATGCAAACAACAATAGACTTGCTTTCGGATATAAAAACCTTTTAACTCTGGAAGTCCGCTCTGCTATTGCTGGTTACCTGCTTCGTCAATGGAATGTAGATTGTAGCACTAAT
Source organism: Providencia sp. PROV236 (assembly GCF_033676985.1). NCBI lineage: Bacteria > Pseudomonadati > Pseudomonadota > Gammaproteobacteria > Enterobacterales > Morganellaceae > Providencia > Providencia sp. PROV236. The sequence continues at coordinate 4,019,440 of NZ_CP096297.1, forward strand.
GTGGAACTAAATGGGGCTGAGTATCAACTCAGGTTAGAAAATACGAATATTCTTCAAGGATGTTCGAGCGCTTCTGTTGCACCAGGCTTTAAAGACACGTAGTAAAGGAGATCTGTAACCTTGGAAACAATCACAGTCGAAAATGAGCTAAGAGATGTAATTAGTAGGATCATTTGCCAAGTTAATCTTGCTACTAAGCAAGGTAGGCTAGATGTAAATCTTTCTCTTGAAGATGCATTAATACCTGTATTAAAAGAAGTATTTAATCTCCCTAGATTAGTTAACCTTAATTCAAAACAAAAAAATTTCCCAGGAATAGACTTAGGTGATGAATATGACCGTATAGCTTTTCAAGTTACTTCAACATCTGGAATAGATAAAGTTAAGAAAACCTTAAGTGTATTTCTTGAACATGGATTTGAAAATAATTTCGATGAACTATTTATTCTTATCCTCAGTGAGAAACAAAATTCCTATTCTCAAGAAGCAATCGATAAAATAGTTCAAGGTAGATTCGAATTTAGCACAAAAAACCAAATTATAGACCTATCAGATGTTTTATCTAAAACAACCTCTTTGCGCCTTCCAGCCCAAAAAAGGGTTTTACATGAGTTAAAGTTAATACTTGGTGATATAGATGGCTACCTTCAATACACCGACGTTAAAGCTCCTGAGCAAAAAATAATTACCACAAACCTTGCAAAAATAACATTTCCTGATGAGGTATTTATTTCAGAAGTCAACATTAACTTCGAAGAAGTCCTAGAACGAGCTAGACAGGAGCTAAATTTCAACAAGTGGCGTTATAATAAAAAAACATTGATTAAGTTAGCTATGGTTTTAAATGGTTCCTTATCAAATCGATGGGTTTTTCATGAAGGAAAATTATTTTCATTTGTAAATCCCGAGTTTGACCCTTCATTAAAACAGCTAATTGATGTTAATAACATTGAATCGTTGCAAACAAAAGAACTATTGGAATCCGAATTTGAGGAATATAGAAGTATAATCAAAGAATTACTAAAAAACACTTTTAGAGATGAGCTTGCTGACTTGAATATAAATTTTAATTCATCAGAAAACTGTTTTTACTTTTTACCTGAACATGAAGAAGACGAATTTAGAAAAATCGAATGGATTGGTAAGAAAAAAGCAACAAGAACAGTGTTTGAAAAAAAGATGAACTCGAAAAATCCAGAAAAAATTCTTTATTTTAAACACATCAGCTTCAGTTTATCATTCATCGATATTGGTTATGATTGGTATTGCTTAATAATTCCTAGCTGGCTATATACCTATAATCGTTATAAAAAATCGTTAGGACATGACAAATTTTTGTCCAAACAAAAACAACTAGAGACATCAGGAACAGTAAGAAACATTACACGATTTATAGCTTTTTTTCTAAGTTCAGAACTTAATAAAAAGAGTTCTTCTTTAGCAATATCACAACTAGAAATACTCGAATGTGAATATCCAGATTTTGAAACAGATGAAGAAATGGAGGATAGTTCTGATGAAAGTTAAGGTACTAGCTGAACCAACTCTTGAATTTGGTAAAGGGACTCATATATGTCCAAGATCTGGAATTGAAAGGCTTGGAGTATATGATAAAAAAGATGAGTTTAGGAAATCAGAGCTACGATTAGGTATTGTTGGGCGAGGTGAAGGTGTAGATAAATTAGATATTTGGTTAGAAAAATGTAGAGCAGGAATACTCCCAAAAGAATCTAATCTTGCAAACTTATTTAAAGGCTTTGGTGGCTTCGCAGACTCTCATGGCTTTCATTCAAAGTTACTTTCTTCACCTGCCTATACAAGATCCATACAAAAATCCAGTTTGAATAAAATTGCATCAATTATAAAAAGAGAGGATAGAGTTAATGCTGCTGTTGAGCTGTTTTATGATCAGATTAGGTTTTTAACTGAAAATCGAGCTGTCGATGTAATAGTTTGTGTTATTCCTGATGATTTGTTTGAATCAGTAACAAAAAATACAGGAAAAAGTACTGATGATAACGCTCAACTAGAAGTTTATATGGAACATAATTTTAGAAGGATGATAAAAGCAAAAACAATGCATTTAGGTGTACCTTTACAGCTTGTTATTGAAAATACAATTGACGACTCCAAGGCATCTCGAGGTCAACAGGATGATGCAACTAAAGCTTGGAACTTCAGCACTGCTTTGTATTATAAAGGAAACCGTACTGTTCCTTGGAGACTAGTTGAGAATACTTATAAACCTAGGTCATGCTATGTAGGTATTGGCTTTTATAAAAGTAGGGATGGTGAAACTATTTCAACAAGTTTGGCACAAGTATTTGATGAATTTGGCCATGGCGTAATTTTACGAGGTAGTCCAGTTGCATTAGATAAAACAGATCGGCGTCCTTATATGTCAAAAGAGCAAGCTTTCGAGTTGTTAAGTAGTGCTTTATCAGAATATGACAAAGCATTAATGCAAATGCCTGCAAGAGTTGTAATTCATAAATCAAGTCAATTTAGAGTTTGTGAAATTGAAGGTTTTAATGAAGCTCTCGATGCAAAATTAATTCGCTCTCGAGATTATGTATCGATTACCGAATCAGATATAAGACTATTTAGTGAAACTAATTACCCACCAAAACGAGGAACTTTGCTATCTATCTCAGAGTCCGAAGGTTTGCTTTACACTAGAGGATTTGTTGATTTCTACAAAACTTACCCCGGTATGTATATTCCTAGTCCACTAAGAGTTATTGCTCATGAAAATGATTCATCGTTAGAAGAACTATGTGAAGAAATACTTGGTTTGACAAAAATGAATTGGAATAACACTCAACTTGATGGCCGACTACCAATTACAATCGAATGTGCAAAGAAAGTTGGTGAAATTATGAAATATGTAGATAAAAATGAGAAACCACAAGTAAGTTATAGCTTTTACATGTAACCTAATTTTGCGATGCTGTTTTTTTTGAATACTTTCATTATCTAAATTACTATCGTAAGAGATAGTGAATTAATTTTAATTACTCATATTACAATATTGCTCTTACTTTACTCAATGTTAAAAAACGTATTATTAGTATACTAGCGACTTAGCTAGAGTGTTTGTTTATATTCTAGAAATACTATCGATTAGGAAATAAAAATGCCGTGGACTAATGAGCATATACAATGGCTCCATGATACTGGAGGTGTGCTGACTTTAGAATGTGGTCGGGAAGCAAAGGTTTTTCGCTTTAATCATGATGTTAATGACCAACGAAAAATGACAGCATGGGCCAAGCATTTTAGAAATCACTATTGTAATGATGCTCAAATCGATCTGCTCAAGGCTCCAGGGCAGACCCGCGCAGATTATCTACTCTCTATGAAATTTCCGAGTGCTACTATTGCACCTGGGCCCAGTATTCGAGCTGGAGATTTCGCAGAAATTCTAGTCGCTGATTACTTAACTTACCTACATAACTACTTCGTTCCTAGAACACGTTATGATCGAAAAGGTGTACCTAACGAATCCACAAAAGGATCTGATGTGCTAGCTTTTAAGCAAGTGGAAAGAGATCCAAATAATGATGAGTTATTAGTGTATGAAGTGAAGGCTAAACTGAGCGCTGGTCCGAAATCAATGCTTCAAGAAGCTATAGATCATTCAGCGAAAGATCACCTGCGCTTAGCTGAGTCACTTCATGGAATAAAGCAACGAATGATCGACCGAAACGATTTAACTGGCATAGGTACAATAAATAGGTTTCAAGATTCAGTTAATCGTCCTTATAAGTTGAAATTCGGAGCAGCAGCCATTTGCTCTGATAGTGCATATGATGCCGCAGTACTTTCTGGTGCTAGCACAACAAACCATCCTTATGCACAAGATCTAGAACTTCTGGCAATTCAAGGAAATGAGCTAATGACTCTTGCTCATACGCTGTTCGAGAGGGCCGCTAATGAGGTTTGAGAATCAATCATCGAAACTACTCTCAATCACTAAAGCAAAAGCTAAAATGTACGAATTTAGCTTAGATGAAGAGCATCATATACATTTGACTGAGTCTCCTAGTAAGTTGTTATTAATGACAATAGGCATATTAGGTGATTTATGTCGTGAAGAACTCTCCTCAGAAAGGAATGTTACTCTTTATGAACAAAGAAGAGGTGAAATTCGAAATGTTGCTAAGTATTTCGATGCTCTTATTGGTTCAAAATTACAAACAGAGTATGACTATTACCTTTGCTTGTTGGGAGCTGCATCATATTACCTTGCAGATATGCTGGGGAGTTCTGCCGTCTTGTCCAATAAACTAGATGAATTGAAAGTTGATTTGACCGAGTCGGGGATAGAAGTGTTATTAGAGTGGTTACTGAAAGACAGATTTCATGAGCCTTTAACACTTGTCAAAGAGACGCCTTTGACTCAGTTAATGTTAGAATTGTCAATATCTATTAAGGCTTACTTTGATATCAATCTGGATACCTCAATTAGCGTGCTAGAGGCTTCGAGAAATATTCGGAAATACTGTCACGCTATAGGGTCTGATAGAGAGCTTTTGTTAGCAGATATCCTTACTTCAGTAATCGCCCGTAAGATAAAAAACTCATCATTGAATCTACTTCCTATCTATACAGGCTTACCTTTAGAGAGATGGCTTCCTATTTTAGCTAAAGCAACCTTTATCAGAGAGTTTTGGCCGGCACAGAGACTACTTGGAGATGCAGACGTTTTTATCGGTAGATCTGCCGTTGTTCAGCTCCCTACTAGTGCAGGCAAAACTAAATCAGCAGAATTAATTATCCGTTCGTCTTTCTTATCAGGAAGGGCTTCTGTTGCGGTAATTATTGCGCCTTTTCGTTCTCTATGTAGAGAAATTAGCTCATCTTTATCAGCTGCGTTTACTGATGAAGATGTTCTGGTTAATCAGCTCAATGATATTCCGCAACTAGATGATTTTGAAAATGAATTATTATCACACTTATTTGAACAAAAGGTGGAGAGTAGTACTACCCCAACCATTATTGTTGCTACACCTGAAAAGCTTGTCTACCTATTACGACATAAACCTAAGTTAGCAGAAGTAATATCTTTGGTCATTTATGACGAAGGACATCAGTTCGATACAGGAAGTAGAGGTGTTACCTATGAGTTACTTCTAACAAGTTTGAAACGAGAGTTGCGTAAAGATACACAGCATGTTTTGATTTCTGCTGTTTTACCAAACGCTCAAACTATAGGCGACTGGTTGTATGCAGGAAATGGAACGGTAGTTAACGGATCTGAATATTTATCTACTGAACGAAGTATTGCATTTGCTAGTTGGAGAATGGGACGTGGTCAGTTCCACTACGTAGACCCCTTTAACATTAATGTCGAAGAATTCTTTGTACCGCGAGTTATGGAATCACTCAAAATCCCCAAGAAGAAAAGCGAAAAAGTACAAAAATTATTTCCGCCAAAGGATGACAAATCACTAGTCGCTGCATACTTAGGACTTAAACTTTCAGAAAATGGGCCAGTTGCAGTTTTCTGTGGGCAAAAAAACTCCGTTATAAAAATTTGTAGAGAAATTATTAAACCATTAGATCGTATCGATCAACTTGAAGCGCCAATAGTGTATAGCGATCAAACTGAAATCAAGAAAATTGCTAGATTGTCTGAGTTACACTTGGGAATCGATGCAGTTGTCACAAAAGCGATAGAGCGTGGAGTTCTTCCTCACAGTGCAAGTATACCTAATGGGCTTAGAATATCAGTTGAACATGCAATGGAGAATGGTCTGGGGCGTTGCGTGATATGCACATCAACCTTAGCACAAGGTGTTAACCTACCGATCAAATATCTTGTTGTATCTGGCGTTTTTCAAGGAGAAAAACTAATATCCACCCGAGACTTTCACAATCTATTAGGGCGAGCAGGTAGGGCAGGAAAACATACAGAAGGAAGTATCATATTTTCTGATACAGAATTATTTGATCTACGCCGCTCATCTAAACGGTGGCAATGGTCTCAAATGAATAATCTGTTAGACCCATCAAACACTGAGAGTTGTTTAAGTAGTCTTCTGAGTATTATACAACCGCTATTTGATAAGAATTACTCCATTGATCCTATGGAGTTTCTTAAGTCACCTTATAATTATGAAGAAAGATGTGTTGAATTAGCTAGAAGGGGAGAAAATGTTACAGAGTTACTTAAACAGATGCAACAAAGGATTAAATATTTAGAAAGCCTTGAAAGCTTCTTACTTGCTAATTTAAGTAGTGATGAAATGCTTGATGGCGAAGCTTTAACTGAACTTTATAATGGTACTCTTGCTTTCTGCCTCGCTAATGATGCGGAAAAAGAAAAGCTAGCCCAAGCGTTCAGAGTAGTTGCAGAGAAAGTTAAACAGGTTGAACCAGAAAAACGTACTTATTATGGAAAGGCACTACTAGGTATCCAAAAATTAGACTATCTAGAGCAATGGCTGAGAGAAAATATTATAACTTTAGATGAAGAATCTGATGTATTAGGTGTACTAGAATTTCTGTGGCCTGTTATAGAACATATTGGTATGGATAATAGTTTAGGTAAGTTGATAGGTGAAAATGCAGGACTATCTATTGCCAAACAATGGTGCTCTGGTGTTCCTTATAATGAAATATTATTACAAGCAAATAAAAATGGTTTCAAATATAGAGCTGGTAGTCAGCATCGCAACTTAAAAATCGAAAATATCATTAATATTTGTGACAATAGTCTTGGTTACGAGGCCATGCTTATAGTTGGTGCATGTGCTGATTTATTTGAAAATTTCCTTGAAAATACAGCTATTGCCGAATCTATTAGGAAATTACAGATGTTTTTACGTATAGGGTTAAATGATAGTCTTGCTACAGAGCTATATACGCTCGGACTTGCTGACAGAGTGGTTGCATCAGGCATCTCAGCTAGCCTTACTAGCTCCGGAGCTGAGTTAACAGAATATGGCAAGAAAATGGTACTAACTCATCGCCACATTATCGAGTCAGAATTACGTAAATATCCATCTGTGTTCTTTGATTCACTATATGGTAGAGATTAATATCATGGGTACTGTTGCAAAGTACTTAGTATACGGCAATAAATTGAACTCGAAAGCAAGTAGTTAATACAGTATGCTTTGTCGTCATTTCGCTGTGAGTGCAATTAATGAGGAGTTGACACTGTCAGTAAAAACAATCAGGTTACGTTTGACTTAATACAAGTAAATACTATTTAGATAGATAACCCTTTTAGTTATCTATCTAAAAAGGTTATCTATTATGAGACTATATCCTATATAAAAATATGTTTAACCGTTCAATTGTTACCAGTATTTTATCGACAAAATTTATCATTTTAGCTTAATTATTCACTCCAATATTATCTTCCAAACCCAAACGCCCCCACATGCCCTTCCCTATTCGCATCCAGGTAATCAGCCCACCACTGTACCATCAAGCGCCTTTCTTCAAGATGCTCTGCCTTATGAATATAAGCAGCCCTCACTGAATTACGCTCTTGGTGGCTCATCTGGCGTTCTACTGCATCCTTAGACCATAGCCCTGACTCAATCAACGAACTACACGCCATTGTTCTAAAACCATGCCCACAAACTTCCGTCTTAGTGTCATAGCCCATTACACGTAATGCATTGTTAACCGTGTTCTCACTCATTGGTTTTCTAGGGTTATGATCGCCGATAAAGATCAGTTCGTGATTCCCGCTGAATTGATAGATCTGTTTTAAGATCTCAATGGCTTGTCGGCTTAAAGGCACTAAATGAGGGGTACGCATTTTTGATCCACGATGTGAGTGTTTAACCCCTTCTATCGCTTCTCGTTCAGCGGGGATCGTCCACATGGCATTTTCAAAATCAATTTCTTCCCAACGAGCGAAGCGCAATTCACTGGAACGAATGAAGACTAACAAGGTAAGTTTGACTGCAAGTTTAGTTAAAGGTCTTCCCTTATAATCATCGATACGTTGTAAGAACTCGGGTAGACGTTTAAGCTCTAAAGCGGCTCTGTGGACTCGTTTACCAGTGGCAACTGCGCCAGCCATATCTTGCGCTGGATTATAGTCGATTAAACCGCTTTGTACGGCATAACGCATGATGGCTGTCACACGTTGTTGTAAACGTGCAGCCACCTCAAGACGTCCAGACATCTCTACGGCTTTAATCGGTTCGAGTAGATCGCGAGTTTTTAGTTCAGCAATATTACGTTTACCAATAGCAGTAAAGATATTGTCTTCAAGACTTTTTAATACTCGATGGCTATGGCCTTCTGACCACTTTTTATTGGTCGCGTGCCAATCGCGAGCTACCTTCTCAAAAGTATTAAATTCCTTTTGTTGTTCTTCCTTTAATTCTTTCTTGAGTTCACGAGGATCGATACCTAAAGCAACTTGCTTTCTAGCAGCATCCCTTCTTTCTCTTGCATCTGCTAAGGAAATTTCAGGGTATACGCCAAAGGCCATTAAATGTTGTTTGCCACCAAAGCGAAAACGGAAGCGCCAATATTTAGAGCCATTGGGGTGAATATAAAGAAACAAGCCATCACTGTCTGTCAGTGTATAAGCTTTCTCTTCAGGTTTAGCTGCACGAACTTTTGTATCGGTTAATGCCATATTCTTTGTCCTCTTCACCCCAGAGTGAGTATATAAACAAGATATCTCAGATTACTGTTAATGATTTCGAGCTGCATAACCAACTATGAGCCTACGCCACAGGCTGCACCTGCCTTGCTATAGCATCGGTAATTCGAGGTAAAATGAGTATACATTCATTATCGAAGCGATGTATATACTCAGTTATATACTCACACGGAGGTTGATGTGGGTTGAGTTAAGTTGACATGCATTGACTGAAAACGCGGGAAAAGCCTTGCAAACACTGGATTTTAGATACAAAAAAAGACGTCGATTGACGTCTCTTGATGTTCTTATGGTGCCGAAGGCCGGACTCGAACCGGCACACCCGAAGGCGGTTGATTTTGAATCAACTGCGTCTACCAATTCCGCCACTCCGGCACGAAGTGATGTATTCCTTGGAAAACGTGGCTATTATACTTGCCTTGTCTCGACTAGCAACATTTATCTTGATTATTCAGTTTGTTCGCTTAAAAAAAAAGCATGTACTTACATCGATTATGATTTTGTCTATGTATTCGTCATACTTCAAGTTGCAGCGTTGTTGACTACGTTCACTCATGCCAGTCACAGAGTTTTCTATGCGCCTAGCGATTCGTTCACTTGTCGCCTAGCTGTACCTCGGATTATTTAGAGTACATATCCCTCAAATACTTTAACCTTCCAATTAATACTTTTTGTTTATTTATCAGCCTAGTCGTATGTTACTTTAGTCAAATATTTGATTTAATTGTTCACCTCATCAAGGCTGCTGGCGACTTACAATAATTTTTGCTAGCGTATGTTCATTACGAAACGATTGAAGGGCTTAATACATGGGTTTTCTAGGGTGGATAGCGGTAGGACTGGTTATTGGGATCTTAATTGGCGCTTTGATGAAGGTTTTCTCGAAGAAAAAATAACGTAGATCCGTTGGATCATATGCAAAATTACACATCGGCTGGCTTCTAAACATGAAGAAATCATTTCTAAAAATTCTGTCAGTATCTGCGTTGTCTCTCGCATTAGCGGCCTGCTCAACAACGACTGAGAAACAACCTAAGTTTTTACAAGGCAACAACAATGATGCCGAATCTAGTGACTGGAAAGTGTTCGAAGGGGATCGAAGAACTTACGAGCGCGTTGCTAAGATTGTCGATTTGTATGCAAACCGTATTTTTAATGAAAGTGATGCCCGCGGTATGGCTATCATTGTTATTGATAATAACCAAGCATTGTCACGCTACTATGGTGAAACTGCGCCGGGAAATGGAAAAAAACCGGGGCCACATTCACTGGTTCGAATTGCTTCTATATCAAAATTAATGACCAGCGAAATTTTGATAAAGTTAGAGCAAGACAAAAAATTGTTGATTACCGATCCGTTGCAGCAATATAGCTACCATGGCGTAACTGTGCCCGATAACAATAGTGGACAACCTATCCGCTTATATCATTTAGCGAGTCATACAAGTGGCCTTCCAAGAGAACAGCCTGGTGGAAAATGGGGTCGACCTGTGTTTATTTGGCCTACACAAGATAACCGCTGGACTTGGCTAAAAAATGGTAAGCTTGATGCTACACCGGGTACAGAAGCGTCATACTCCAACCTTGCTTACGATCTTCTTGCTGATGCTATGATTAAAGCATCGGGGTTGTCTTATCCACAGTTATTTCATCGCTATGTCACTTCACCGGCCAAAATGACAGAAACAACCTACACCCCGAATGCATCACAATGCTCCCGTTTAATGATAGGGGCTAAACCAAGTCCGTGTCATAACACGCTAGCAGCAGCTGGAAGTGGCGGTGTGTATTCAACGCCCGCTGATATGCAAAAGTGGATGCAGCAATTTTTATCAACGGATAAAAACCTCAGAAAAGCCACCGCTGCACGCGAGCAAGGTATTTATTTCCCAAGAGAAAAATTGATTGATGTAAAAGGAATGGATGTTGCTGGTAACGCTGATGGATTAGGACTTGGCTGGGTTTATATGAAACCACAAAACGGTCGTCCGGGCATTTATCAAAAGACCGGTGGCGGCGGTGGCTTTAATAGCTATATGGCGATGATCCCCCAGCAAAATATTGGTGTTTTTGTGGTAATGACGCGTAAAGATAGCAGTAAATTTAGTAAACTGACTATTGGAGTGAACGACATGGTTGCCGCATTATCCGCTAACCATGCATATGGAAAACATTGAAGGAGTACCACCAACGCAGTTAATGCACTGGTGAGCTACACCCCAACCCTAACCCGTGGCTTTGTTCGCGCACTCACATTATTCTCTATAGCTGCCTGATAAATTCAGGCAGTTTTCTAGAAGTTAACTGCTTTTTATGCAATTTTTTAGTTATCCCACCCGCTATGCTTAGTGCCTATTGTTTAAATAGCATAATAAATAAAGGGGCTAAGATGAAAATATCACATTACAGACACACATTACGCTTCATATATTCAGATAAAAATCAGTTTTCCTATGAATTCGCACAACAAATATTAAGAGCAAAAAATCAGTCTACCTCCCCTTTTCCCTCAGAAAAATCTAAGTGTGATACCAAACAAAAAATAATTAAAAAAATAAAAAAGCATGCCGGTCTTATTGAAAAGTCATACAGTGCAAATGGAGGATATTTTTCTTACGCACAGCAAATAGCTAATAGAACAAGATGCGGTGTAATAGGGGTTATTGGTATACACACCTCAGAGACTAAAGGCAAAAAGAGACAACTAATTTTATTTAAACCACAGGGAAAAATTAAAGCCATATTCAGTAAGATGGGGAATCATATTCTCAGTATAAAATATATATCTCGTTGATAAAAGGTTGTAAAATCATTTGATTCTACAACCTTTGTGATCGTTGATAACGACGGCTTATTTACGTTTCACCAATAGAACAATGCTGACACCAAGGAATAGTATACTTGGCAGTAACGCCGCGATAACTGGTGGTACGGAATAGACCAAGCTCCAATTACCAAAGCCTTGGTTTAAAATATAGAATAAGAAACCGCCGACGATCCCTGACACAACACGTACCCCCATTGGTACGGTACGCAAAGGACCAAAAATAAACGATACCGCCATTAGCATCATAACCGCAGCAGAGAGTGGTGCTAAGATCTTCTTCCACATACTCAGTTGGTAAACCGCAGCAACTTGCCCACTCTCTTTCAAATAAGAGATATATTGATAAAGACCACGAATAGAAAGTGAATCTGCATTGAGAGAAACAATACCCAATTTTTCAGGGGTAAGGTTGGTTTTCCAATCGTAAGTTAAACGTTGGGAGCCCGTAATTTTTTTCTCACTGCTCAAAATAGATTCATCAACTTGAGATAATACCCATAGTTTGTTGTCTTTATCATAAGCGCCACTTGAAGCAAACATCACGGATTTAAGTTTATGTTGTTCATCAAAACGGTAAATCGAGATTTCTTGAATCGATGTGGTATCGGCAATGCGTTGAATATGAATAAAATCACGTCCGTCTTTCGCCCACATACCTTCATTGGTGACAACTAATGAATTACCCACAATTTTCTCTGCACGATAATTTCTTGCCCATTGATCACCAGCAGGAGCAACCCACTCCCCGATAAACATCGCAACAATCACCAGAGGGATCGCGGTTTTCATCACCGAAAGCGCAATTTGTAAACGTGTGAAGCCAGAAGCTTGCATCACGACCAATTCACTGCGCGACGCTAATGCACCTAGTCCTAGCAAAGCACCTAACAAAGCGGCCATTGGGAAGAAGATATCAATATCTTTGGGGATACTTAACAATGTAAATACCCCTGCACCTAACGCAGTATAGTCGCCATCGCCTACCTTACGCAGCTGCTCAACAAACTTAATGATCCCTGAAAGGGATACCAGTAGGAACAAGGTCATTAAAATAGAGTTGAGGATCGTGCGTCCAATATATCTGTCTAAAACACCAAACATTAGGCAGCCCCTCTATTAAATCTGACACGTAAACGGCGCATTGGTACGGTATTCCATAAGTTAAGAATTACCGCAAGAGCAAGGTAACCTAAGTTAACCGCCCATAAGGCATATTTCGGGTCGACATCACCTTTTTCTGCACTGTTGCGTAGCGTACTTTGTAACAGAAAGAATATAAGATACAACAACATCGCAGGGAGCATACTAAGCACTCTCCCCTGACGAGGGTTGACTTCACTAAGAGGTACAACCATCAGTGCCATTACCACCACAGAGAATACGATGGTTAAACGCCAATGAAATTCTGCATTCGAGTCAGGATCATTGGCTTTCCAAAGCTCGAACATCGTTTTCTGTTCAACTTTGTCATTACTGGTATCACTGGTTTTATGATCGATAACCGCTTGGTAGTTTTCGAAATCGGTAATACGGAAGTCACGTAATAATGCCGTTCCTTCGTAGCGAGTCCCTTCATCCAGTACCACTACTTGGCGGCCATCAGCATCTTCTTTCATGTAGCCGCTGTCGGCCACCACGACTGATGGGCGCTGTTCATTAGCAGTGCGTAATTGAGCTAGAAAGACATTTTTAAAATCATTGCCTTTAACTTCACCAATATACAGCACGATGTTGCGGTCTTTGGTGGTTTTAAATTGCCCTTCCACCATCGCAGCTAGGCCTGGGTTAGCTTTCGCATCAGCAAGTACTTGTTCCTGATATTGAGAGGACCAAGGCAGCATCCATGTAATATTGCCGATTGCAACCAACGCGGTCAGGGTGGCAAGCACCAAAGCGGCTTTAACCAACACGCTTTTTCCTAATCCGCAAGCGTGCATAACCGTAATTTCACTTTCGGTATATAGCTTACTGTATGTCATTAACAGCCCAAGAAATAGGCTCAAAGGGAGGATCAACTGCGCCATTTCAGGCACACCTAATCCCAGCAAAGGTAACACTAAGTTTGAAGGAATATTACCCTGTACCGCAGCCCCGAGGATATCGATGGACTTTTGGCTGAAAAAAATCAACATTAGCACAAAAAGAATAGCTAGCTGACTTTTCAGGGTCTCCCGTACCAAATATCTAATAATGATCACGCTTATACGCCTGTGAAAACTTGTCTTTTGGGTGGAAAATGGCTAAGTTCGTTCAATATCTACCATTTGTTAACATATACTCTGGCTCATTGTATGGCTAGAATGATATAAAAGCATTCTCTATACTCTTCATACTTCAAGTTGCAGGGCTGTTTGTGAAGGTATGGTGACTACGCTTAGCTAGCCGAGTCATAGCGTTTATCTATGCTCTTCGTCTATCTTCACTTGTCGCCTACCTGCAACTGGTATTATTTTGAGTATATACTGATTACCCAATCAGAAGATGCTTAATATTGTTGAAAAACCAGATATCCGCTCAGTTTAACATAAAGAGTTCATACTCTATGAGGTAGATTAATGCGGTACGCTAATAATTTTAGCGGGAGCATGGGCCTTTGTCTTTAAGATTCAGGAGAACGCATGGAGTTTAGTGTAAAAAGTGGTAGCCCGGAAAAACAACGCAGCGCATGTATCGTTGTCGGAGTCTTTGAACCACGCCGTCTGTCCCCTATAGCTGAACAGCTGGACAAAATAAGCGACGGATATATCAGCGCCCTGCTGCGCCGCGGGGAACTTGAAGGTAAAGTAGGCCAGTCCCTACTACTCCATCATGTACCAAATGTCCTGTCTGAACGTATTCTACTCATTGGCTGTGGTAAAGAGCGTGAGCTGGATGAACGTCAGTTTAAGCAAATCATTCAGAAAACAATTAGTACACTGAATGAAACAGGTTCTATGGAAGCAGTTTGCTTCTTGACTGAACTACATGTCAAAGGCCGTAATAACTACTGGAAAGTACGCCAAGCTGTTGAAACAGCAAAAGAGTCTCTCTACGTCTTTGATCAACTAAAAAGTAATAAAACCGAGCACCGCCGTCCACTACGTAAATTGGTCTTCAATGTACCAACACGCCGTGAATTGCCAAGTGGTGAACGCGCAATTGCGCATGGTCTAGCGATTGCATCGGGTGTGAAGGCAGCGAAAGATCTCGGTAATATGCCACCCAATATCTGTAATGCAGCTTACTTAGCGTCTCAAGCGCGCCAACTGGCTGATATTTCAGATAATAGGTTAACAACTCGCGTTATCGGCGAAGAGCAAATGAAAGAGTTAGGCATGAATGCCTACCTTGCTGTTGGGCAAGGCTCTCAAAATGAGTCTCTGATGTCTATTATGGAGTACAAAGGTAGCGCTGATCCTGAAGCAAAACCTATTGTATTACTCGGTAAAGGGCTGACATTCGACTCAGGTGGTATTTCTATCAAGCCAGCCGATGGCATGGATGAGATGAAATATGACATGTGTGGTGCTGCAACCGTTTATGGTGTAATGCGCTTTATTACCGAACTACAGCTACCGATTAACGTGGTTGGTGTTCTAGCCGGCTGTGAAAACATGCCCGGTGGTCGTGCTTATCGTCCGGGTGATATCCTTACCACGATGTCAGGCCAAACGGTTGAAGTATTAAATACAGATGCAGAAGGCCGCTTAGTATTGTGTGATGCGCTAACTTATGTTGAACGCTTTGATCCTGAATTAGTTATTGATATTGCAACGCTAACAGGGGCTTGTGTCATCGCATTAGGTAGCCACTATACTGGTTTGATGTCTAATCACAACCCGCTAGCTCACGAGCTATTGAATGCGTCGGAGCAATCTGGTGACCGAGCATGGCGCTTACCATTAGCTGACGAATATTTTGATCAAATTACACCTAATTTTGCAGATTTAGCGAATACAGGCGGGCGTCCTGCTGGTGCAATCACCGCAGGCTGTTTCCTATCGCGCTTCGCAACTAAGTATAATTGGGCACACTTGGACATCGCAGGTACAGCATGGCGTTCAGGTAAAGCAAAAGGAGCAACGGGTCGCCCAGTCTCCTTGCTGTCACAATTTTTACTGAACCGCGTCGGTTTGAATGGTGACGATTAATCTAAATTGATTATTGTTCCTGAAAAATAAGCGTGCTCCCGAATCATGGCTATCCGTGATTCGGGATGTTATTTTTTAGGACAGTCAATTAAGCTCAACATAATCGATATAACTACCAACCGATTTTGAACCAGCAGCAAAACCAGTTATAATTCAGAAAGATTTCTGTAAATACAACATTTACGAAAAGATACTGAGTCGCTAGGCGCATACATAAGTATGTGATGAGTAGTGAATGAACGTAGTCAACAATGCTACGGCGCGAAGTATGACGGAATACATCCCCTAAATAATTCGTGTTGTAACTAGGCGACAAGTGAATGAGTCGCTAGGCGCATATACAAGTATGTAATGAGTAGTGAATAAACGTAGTCAACAACACTACGGTGCAAAGTATAACGGGGATCCAATGAAAAACGCCACATTTTATCAACTACCCCCCACCCCCGCTGAACAGGATGAACTTGAAGCTCATGAGTGGTTGGCTTGCGAACTTGCAGCACAGATGTGGCGTAATGGTAAGCGTATATTGCTTGCGTGTGAAACTGCTGAGCAAGCAGAAAAACTCGATGAGGCACTTTGGCAAAGAGATCCCCATCAGTTCGTTCCTCATAACCTTGCGGGTGAAGGCCCTCGTTATGGTGCGCCAATTGAGATTTGCTGGCCGGGGAAACGAGGCAATGCACAACGCGATGTATTAATTAATCTGCAAAACCAATTCGCAGATTTTGCCACCGCATTCCATGAAGTGATAGACTTTGTGCCTATCGATGAAACTTTAAAACAGTTGGCGCGTGAACGGTATAAAATTTACCGCAGCGTCGGCTTCAATTTGACTATGGCGACGCCGCCAACTAACTGAATACGATATTAAAGATGGACAAAAAACCAGAGAATGCAATTGCCGAGCCTTCGCTCGATAAAACTTATAATCCTGCTGAGATTGAGCAGTCACGCTACGCTCATTGGGAAAAAAGCGGTTATTTCAAACCAAATGGTGATACTAGCAAAGACAGCTTCTGTGTCGTGATCCCACCACCAAACGTCACAGGCAGCCTGCACATGGGTCACGCCTTCCAGCAAACCATCATGGATACCATGATCCGTTACCAACGTATGCAAGGTAAAAATACCTTATGGCAAACGGGGACTGACCATGCAGGTATCGCGACTCAAATGGTTGTAGAGCGTAAAATTGCCGCTGAAGAGAACAAAACCCGTTATGATTACGGCCGTGAAGCATTCATCGATAAGATCTGGCAGTGGAAAGCTGAGTCTGGTGGCAATATTTCTCAACAAATGCGCCGTTTAGGTGACTCTGTTGATTGGGAACGTGAACGTTTTACCATGGATGAAGGCCTATCCAAAGCAGTTAAAGAAGCGTTCGTGCGCCTATATAAAGATAATCTTATTTATCGTGGCAAACGCCTTGTTAACTGGGATCCCAAACTGCATACCGCAATTTCTGATCTGGAAGTTGAAAACCGTGAAGTTAAAGGTTCAATGTGGCACCTGCGTTACCCATTAGCAGATGGCGTGAAAACAGCAGAAGGTAAGGACTACCTCGTTGTCGCCACAACGCGCCCTGAAACCATGCTTGGCGACACGGGTGTCGCAGTTAACCCTGAAGATCCACGTTACAAAGACTTAATTGGCAAAGAAATCATTCTGCCGATCGTCAACCGCCGCATTCCAATTGTTGGTGATGAACACGCCGATATGGAAAAAGGGACTGGTTGTGTGAAAATCACCCCAGCTCATGACTTTAACGACTATGAAGTAGGTAAACGACACCAGTTACCAATGGTCAATATGTTGGATCTGGATGGTAATGTTCGCCAAGAAGCGGAAGTTTTTGATACCCACGGTAATCCGTCAACCGTTTACAGCAGCGAAATTCCTGAAGCCTATCGTGGTATGGAACGTTTTGCAGCACGTAAAGCACTCGTGGCTGATTTCGAACAATTAGGTTTGTTGGTCGAAGTGAAGCCTCACGATTTGACCGTACCTTACGGTGACCGTGGCGGCGTAGTTATTGAGCCAATGCTGACTGACCAATGGTATGTTCGTACTAAACCACTGGCTGAAAACGCCATCAAAGCGGTTGAAGACGGTCGCATTCAATTTGTCCCTCGTCAATATGAAAATATGTACTACTCTTGGATGCGTGATATTCAAGACTGGTGTATTTCTCGCCAATTGTGGTGGGGTCATCGTATCCCTGCATGGTATGACGACAAAGGTAATGTGTACGTAGGCCGCGATGAAGAAGAGGTACGCCGCGAAAATAACCTTGGTGCTGATATTGCACTACGTCAAGATGATGACGTATTAGATACTTGGTTCTCTTCTGGTTTATGGACTTTCTCAACATTAGGTTGGCCTGAAAATACCGAAGCACTAAAAACATTCCACCCAACTGATGTATTGGTCAGTGGCTTCGATATTATTTTCTTCTGGATCGCCCGCATGATCATGCTAACCATGCATTTCATCAAAGATGAAAATGGTGTTCCACAAGTGCCGTTTAAGACGGTATATATGACAGGTCTGATCCGTGATGAAGAAGGCCAGAAAATGTCGAAATCCAAAGGGAACGTTATCGACCCATTGGATATGATCGACGGTATTTCACTGGAAGACTTATTAGAAAAACGCACTGGTAACATGATGCAGCCGCAATTGGCTGAAAAAATTGCCAAACGTACCCGTAAAGAGTACCCGGATGGTATTGAAGCACATGGTACCGATGCATTGCGCTTCACCTTGGCTGCATTAGCCTCAACTGGTCGTGATATAAATTGGGATATGAAACGTCTGTCTGGCTACCGTAACTTCTGTAATAAGTTATGGAACGCAAGTCGCTTTGTGTTGATGAACACAGAGAACCAAGACTGCGGTCAAAATGGCGGTGAAATGAGCTTCTCTTTGGCTGACCGTTGGATCATGGCGCAATTTAACCAAACCATCAAAGCCTACCGTGAAGCACTTGATACTTATCGCTATGATATTGCTGCGGGTATCTTGTATGACTTCACATGGAACGAATTCTGTGACTGGTACTTGGAGCTCTCCAAACCAGCCGTTCATAAAGGTAATGAAGCACAAGTTCGTGCAGCTCGCTTTACCTTGATTGAAGTTCTTGAAGGCTTACTGCGTTTAGCGCACCCTATCATTCCATTTATCACCGAAACCATCTGGCAACGAGTGAAAGTGGTGAAAGGGATTGATGCAGATACTATCATGTTGCAGCCATTCCCTGAGTTTGACGCGGCGAAAGTTGATGAGCTGGCGTCAAGTGACTTAGAGTGGATCAAGGAAGCTATCATTGCAGTTCGTAATATTCGCGCTGAAATGAATATTTCTCCAGGTAAACCACTTGATGTCATGCTGCGTGGCGCTTCTGAAGATGCAAAACGTCGCGTTGCAGAAAACGAAAACTTCATCAAATCAATGGCGCGTTTGGCAAGTATTCGTGTACTTACTGAAGGTGAAGAAGCACCTGTCTCCGTCACTAAATTAGTTAGTGGCACTGAGCTACTGATCCCAATGGCAGGCCTGATTGATAAAGATGCTGAACTAGCTCGTTTAGATAAAGAGCTAGATAAAGTAAGTAAAGAAATCGAAGGCATTGAAAGCAAGCTAGCTAATGAAGGCTTTGTAAGCCGTGCGCCTGCTGCTGTTGTTGAGAAAGAGCGTGAACGTTTAGCTGCTAACATTGAAGCTAAAGGTAAACTAGAAGCTCAAAAAGTCACTATCGCATCACTGTAATTGATTGCTTTGAAATAATGACAAGCCCTTATTGACTCCATCAATAAGGGCTTTCTTTTAAAGTGATTAAAATTCGATTATCATTAATTTACTGCATTCGCAGTTCTCAGATTGAAGTTCCCTTCTGGTTCTCTCGCACTGAGTTGTAAAAATAAAAATAATGAGAGTCTGTCATGACAACAAACACAAACCACACTATTCGTTTAATCGAACAAAAAGATAATGCAGGGATTGCCGCGGTGATCCGTGAAGTTTCCGCAGAACATGGGTTAACCGCGGATAAAGGTTTTGCCGTCGCTGATCCTATTTTAGACACCCTCTATGAAGTCTACAGTAAGCCACGTAGCGCTTATTGGGTAGTTGAAATGGATGGGCAAATTGTTGGTGGAGGCGGGGTCTCGCAAGTGGCTGGTGGTGATAGTGAAACCGCGGAACTGCAAAAAATGTACCTATCCTCAGCACTCAGAGGTAAAGGCGTCGCTAAACAAATAGTACTGATGTCATTAGAATTTGCCAAATCACAAGGCTATAGCCGCTGCTATCTAGAAACAACCGCAGAATTACAAGCGGCTATTAAGTTGTATGAGAAGCTAGGCTTTGAGTTTATTGATGAACCATTGGGCAATACAGGCCACAGTGACTGTGAAATTCGGATGTTAAAAACATTATAGCCATCAATTCACAGAGGATAGCACATAGCTACCCTCTGGTTATCAGTTCTGATTAGTGAATACGCATCTCTCGATATATTCAACAAAGACAATCCAGTCAGCTACATCATAGATAATGGTATAATTTTAAAGTAGCCCCACTTCGTCCATTGATAAATCATTTCAGGATATCAATACACACTGTTCGGACATCTAAATCAGTACCATTTTCAATCTAAATTAGTGTAAATAATATCAACCATTCATATTTCTACAAAACTTCTTTATGCACTTTAGTTCTTATCACTAGGCCAAAAAACTCAGCTTGTTACTCACAGATATAGACTCTCTACTTATTTAACATCTAAATATGACTTATTAAAATTGAAAAAATATCGTAATATGATAACTATGAAAACTTGACTATATTTTTCTGAGTAATTAAATACAAATTTGGCCTCTGAGTTGTTCATTTACCATCAGTAACCTTAGTATAAATAGGGACAAAAATTATAACATCACTTAACATTCAAAATTTTTTGCTCATTTATCCTTAACGTTTCAAAATGTTAATAAAAAATTTATTTTTGTTAACAAAAACAAAAATCATTAAAGTTATTTATATAAAAATAAAAAAACAAATCAAAAAAATATAAAAATATCGCATAAATATTTACCTCATTAAATAAAATTCACCTTAATAGAATACAATATCAAATCAGAATAACTGTCTATATATTTACTTAAAAAAAACTGATAGTAAAAAAATACGCATTTAAATTTTATATTTAAAATTACATGACGTGCAGAACGTATAGATTTATTCATTAAATGAATAAATCTATACATGAATACCAAACACTATTAGCTCATAAAACAAACAAATAGGAAAGGAACATTAAAATAAAATAAGCAACACTATTCACAGGCAATATAAATTATCATTAGAATATTTAATTTTTCATTAGATAAATAAAAAAAATAGACAATCAAGTACTAAAAAAATAATTATTATCCTTTTAAAAAATCACAACATATTGATTTAATTATTGATTAAATTGGACAAGATTAAATAAATGGCTTGCTAAACTTAATTTAATATAACTATGTCATTATATTAATTGCAGTTCTTTATTTTATTTTATTATCTTATACAGACTAAAAATCAACACGTTAAACCATTCAAAATAGATAATCCATTTTTGATTAACCAATGCAAATCCTTATTCCATCTATATTTTATAGAAAAAAACATACTTTAAAATAGCTAGTAAAAACGCTTATTATTAAGTTTTTTTCACTTTCACCATTGCTTGACACTAAATATCCAAACTCTTAATATACACGAATTCGGAGTATTAAGTGACTAACAAAGTCACATATAACCCAAATTAAAGGTATCAAAATTGATCTATACACACACGATCTGAAATAAATAAAGCGATTGTGTAAGGAACTTTTTAGTGAACAAAATTAGTAACAAAAATCTATCTGAGAATGACACTCAAAACCTATTTCTAAATGCTATTGGTAAAGAAATTTATCGATTAAGAAAAATAAAGTCGATGACAGGAGCAGAGCTAGCTAGTCATATAGGTATATCACAACAACAACTATCCCGTTATGAGTGTGGTGTTTGTAACATTAGTGCTAGTAAGCTAATTCAACTACTATTAACTCTTGATACATCAGCAGAATCATTCTTTAAAAATGTATTCATAAATATTTTTGAAAAAAATAGAGAAGTAGCAAAATTGTATAGCAATATATTTATATCTAGATATGACAATGAAGCAGAATTGAAATTACCCTATGACAACAAATTAGAACAGAATATTTTTTACTAATATATAAGACTAAATATCTTTTAACACTAAGAATCCTTACCTATATAAATTATTATTCAAAAAATGAATAATTAGCTAAACGTAATTAAACGTTTATAAATTATATCACCTAAGCAAAATATGTATAAACACTAAAATATTAGAGGACATCCATGAAATTAAGTAATAAAGCAATTTTAGCACCAATTGCAGCAGTTGTACTATTTGCATCTGTTGCTCATGCAAACAATAAAATGACCGTTGATTTTACTGGGCAAATTAGCTCAGCAACTTGTGATGTCGATCTGGGTATTTCTGGTGAAACCAGTGTTGATCTAGGTTGGATCCCTATGTCTGATTTTTCTATGGGTCAATCAAACTATTTAGAAGGCGGTAATAAAAGCTTTGAAATCGCTTTGACCCAATGTCAGTATGGCACTCAAATTGAAGTGGGTGAAGATGGCCAACCACAAACAGTCTCAGTGGAAGGTAAAGGCGATGCAGAGTTAAAAGTTACAGGTACAACATTATCAGGTACTAATGAAATTTTCAGCTCAGCTTCAACAGGTAGTAACGGTGTTATTTTATATGAAGTAGCTAATTCCAATACACCAGTTACAAATAATCAAGGTATCAAATTATCTAACACAGGTACTAAGCAAACTGTTGCTTTCACAGCAAAATTAGCATCTAAAGCAAAAGAAAATTTTGCTATTCCATCAAGTGATGTTAAAGCGCCAATCACATTCACTTATACCTATAACTAATTTATAAGTGTTTCATGAGCTGGCGAGATCGCCAGCTTTCACATAATATATTAAGAAATATCAGTGAGTTGCAAAATGTTTAAATATATTTCAGCTATTATACTTATGTCAATTACCTCTTATGCGTTTTCCGCAGGTTTTGGCATTAATGCAACTCGCATTATTTATAATGAAAATGACAAAACGAAAACTGTTGGTATAAGAAATACAACTAAAGATATTGCTTACCTAGTTCAAACTAAAGTTTTAACGCCAGATGATAAGCAATCACCATTTGAAACTATACCACCAATATTCAGACTAGAACCGGGTAATACAAACCAAGTTAAAATAATTAAAAACAATAATGTTAATTTACCAAAGAACCAAGAATCGCTTTTCTATTTCATTGGAACAGCAATTCCTTCAGGAAAACTAGGTAATGAAAATAATACGGTTAGTGGAGCGATAAACATTGCGATTGCAAATAAAATAAAATTATTTTATAGACCGAGTAATTTAGCTTCAACACCAGAAGAAGCCCAAAAAGGATTAACTTTTAAGTCAACCTCAAAAGGCATCGAAATGATTAATAATTCGCCGTACTACGTAAGTATCTCGAGTTTAAATATCGCTGGTAAAAAAGTTAAAGTTTCTGTTGAAGAAGGTAATTCAATGATAGCGCCCTATAGTCAGCAGACATATAACGTTAAAGCCTCTACTGGAAAAGTATATTGGATAGCAATTAATGATATAGGTAGTGAAAATGTTTATAGCTCAAGCATTCAAAAATAGAACTTTATCCGTCCTATTATTATTTATATCGCTTAATAGCTACTCAGATGAAGGAATAGGATTTAAAGCAGAAATCATTAAAGGTGCTTGCTCATTTAGTACTGTGAGTAATATTGATTTTGGAGATATTTATCTTGGTGACTTTATTGAAAATGCAAATTTAGCAGCTAGAGTTAAGCCTTTAAAAATATTATATGAATGCGAAGGTTTCGCAGAAGGAATAAATCCCTCGATAAAAGTTAATGGGATCACACCAGATAATGATCCAGAAACTTTTTTCACATCAGGTACAGCAGAAGGGGTTGGTTTTCAAATAAAAAATGGTGACATCACACCTTTAGAATTTAATGAAAATAAAAGCAAACCATTAAAAGATAATAGTGAGATAGAAATAGAACCCACAGAAAAGCTAATCAATATGACCGTGGGTTTTGTATTACAAAACGCAGCAAAGAAAATATCAAGTGGTTCAGCTACTGCAACTATTACTTTTGATTTTATTTACCCTTAAGAGATATCCCATGAAATTTATAAAGAAAACTTGTCAAGTATCTCCATTACTATTACTAATATCGGCATACTCTTATTCTGCTGATACAGCAAAAATCCAGTTCAAAGCAACATTTGTTGCAGCTTCTTGCAATATTTCAGTTTTTAATGATAAAAAAGTAAAAGGTGATGTCGATTTTGGAAAAGTAATCACCACAAATATTATTTATGAACGCGTTTCCCCTAAAGAAATAACATTACAGTTAAGTAACTGTCAAAATATTGATCTTGTTACCCCCTCAATCAAACTATCAGGCACAACATTATCTGGTGACAATACTCTATTTAATAACCTTGTCGATCAGAACATCGGCGTTGCACTTTTGAAAGACAATGGTGAACGATTTAAACCAGGGGACATTGTATGGACAGGAAAGGATGATGGCACTACTGATTATTCAGAAAAAACATTTGAATCGAATATCTTCTGTATAAATTGTCAAAAAAGTGCAGATATAAAGGCAACAGAACTTAATGCGACGATGACTTTTCAAGTTGAGTATCGGTAATTTCTATGTTTACTCTATTAAAAAAAATTATCTTTTTATCATTATCAATGCTTATAATGGCAGAAAGCTATGCAGCTTCTGGTGTTGCTCTAGGGCAAACACGCATTGTATATAATGAAGGTAATAAAGAACAAACAATCACAATCATTAATAATGATGATAAAGCTTACTTAGTTCAAGCAGGTGTATATGTTTCACCTAATGGAATATTAGATGACAATTTTTATGTTATCCCGCCATTATTTAGATTAGAGCCAAATAAAGAAAATACTATAAAGATAATTTTAAAATCAAAAAAATCACTACCTAGTGATAAAGAGTCTATTGCTTATTTTTCTGCAAATGTTATCCCTTCAAGTCAAAAAACCAATAATGGAAGTGAAGATAATAGTATGCAAGCAAAAATTACAATTTCAACCCGAAGTGTAATCAAGCTATTTTATCGTCCTGAAAATTTACCCATCAGTTATAAAAAATCCGAAAGTGATTTGAAATTTAAATTAATAAATGACAATAAATTAGAGGTTTATAATCCATCGCCTTATTACTTAACGTTTGCTAGCCTTAAGGTAAATAATAAGTCAATATCCAATTTCGATACCCTAATTGGTCCTAATGAGAAAAAAATAATATCAATTTATAATAAAGCAAACACTATCGAATGGTCATTAATCAACGATTACGGCGGCATTAGTGATAATTATCAATATGTATTCAAAAAGTAGGCTTAAGATATGCGATTGATTGCATTTTTATTTGTGCTTTTTTTGTCTATAAATACGTCAAATGCAAATGACGTTAACAGCGGGTTTGATTTTTATAGCACTAGACTGATTTATAATGAATCAGATAAGTCAGGGATTAGTTTCTCAATAAAAAATAACTCTAAGAATAATTATTTAATGCAGGCATGGATTTCAGAAACATCTCCAATGTCAATTAAAGATAGTACTGATGATTATAAGTATAAAGACTCACCTTTTATCATATTACCTCCATTAAAAAAAATTAATGGCTATGAAAAAATGAGTTGGAGAATAATTCAAAAAGACAGAATCCTTAATAGGAAAAATGAGAGTGTTTATTATATATATATAAAAGCAATACCTTCATTTAATGAAGATGAAAATAGTAAAATAGCGATAAACACAGTATTATCTTTTAAACTTTTTTATAGACCAAATGACTTAGAGATAAAAAAAATTAATAAAACCTTCGATATGCTGGAATTCCAAAAAGAGGGAGAGAGTTTAATCGTAAGAAACAATTCACCTTTATATGTAACCTTTGATTCTATATCTATCGGTAACAAAAAAATATCTGAAGATGAATTAATGAGAATGGTACCACCTAATGATAGTCAGAAATACCTACTACCTAAAAATGCATCAGGAAAAATTCAATGGTCATTAATTAATGACTTATCCGGAAAAACAGAATCTATAGAGCAAGATTTTTAAATGCGGCTAAAATAAGAAAACATTATTATGAAGAAAATTTTGGTTACTAGAAAAAGCAAGGTTTTATTTTTACATAAAAAAAGTATTGTCGCATTACTTGTCTCAATGACATTTTCAAGTTTTGCAGAGGACTACTTTGATCCCAATTTATTGTCATTCCCTAATGGTAGTGATCGTGATAATATTGATTTAAGTATTTTCTCTAAATCCGGCGCGATATCTCCTGGACATTATTTAGTCACTGTTTATATTAACCAACAGGAGTCGGGTGTAAAAGAGATTAATTTCATTGAAAATAATGATGGTAAAGTTTATCCCGAATTAACTAAAGAGAATTTAGATGAACTAGGTGTTAATACTCAAATTATTAAAGGGTTATCATCATTAAAAGGTAATGAAATTGTTTCGGATATTAATGAGTTCATTCCTGATTTTTCCTATAGATTTGATCTTGCTAAATTGAGTTTGTACTTAAGCATTCCACAAATTGATATGAAGCATCAAGTAGGTGGATATATTGATCCTAATCTATTTAGTGAAGGCGTTCCTGCTGCTATTTTTAACTATCAATTTAGTGGTGGAAAAAATTGGCAAGATGGCAATCGCTACTCAAAAAAATCATCAAGTGATAATTTTTATGCAACTGCTAATGGCGGTATAAATTTAGGAGCTTGGCGATTACGCTCAACTGCAACTTATACAAGAAATACATTTGATCGCGCAGATTCAAAAACGACAGATTCAAAAACGAAATTTTCAAATAGCTATGTAATGAGAGAAATTAGAAAATGGCGTTCGGAACTATTCATTGGAGAAACCAACACAGGTAGTGAAATATTTGATAGTATTCCCTTTAAAGGGATAAAAATTAATTCAAATGAACAAATGCTACCAAGCAGTTTAAGAGGATTTGCACCAGAGATTAATGGGATAGCTCAGTCGAATGCACGCATCAGCATTTCTCAGAATGGAACGATTATTTACCAAACTTATGTAGCCCCAGGCCCTTTTAGCATACGTGATTTATATCCTACTAATATGGGTGGTGACTTAGTTATTACAATTACAGAAGAAGATGGTACAATAAAAACCTTTAACCAACCTTATTCAGCTTTACCAGTTATGGTTAGAAGTGGCCAAATGAAATATGAAATTTCTTCTGGCCAATATAATGGTGAAATTACAAATGGTTCCCGGAAAAGTAATTTTATATTAGGTACTCTAATTTATGGATTGCCTAAAAATTTAACCCTATATGGTGGTACATTACTCGCTGAAAAATATATGTCAGGTACATTAGGTACTGGTTTTTCTATCGGGGTATTTGGGGCTTTTTCTGCTGATATCACTGTATCGTCGGCTAAATTTAATCATCAGGATACCAAAACTGGGCAATCATATCGTGTTCGTTATTCAAAAAGTTTGTTATCCACTGGTACCTCCGTTGATTTGACAGCATTAAGATATTCAACAAAAGACTACTATAGTTTTAGTGATTTCAATAATACTGGATATGATATCAACCAAGGAATTATGCCATGGTTATCATCGCGTAAAAAAAATAGCTTCCAAACCTCCCTTAGCCAATCAATTGGTAAGTATGGTAGCGTTTCCTTGATGGCATCTCGTGATGATTTTTGGGATCGTAATGAAACAGTCACAAACTTATCTTTGTCCTATAATACGAATATTAAAGGAGTCAATGTTAATACTGCTTATTCAATTAGCCGTACCGATGATACAAATGGAAAATGGCCTGAAAATAAACAGCTATCGTTAAGTATCCAAGTACCATTTAGTTTATTTAGTCAATCAGAGCTAGCGGAAAACATTTATTCTAATTACCAATTATCTCATTCTAATAATGGAAAAGTTTCGCAGTCTATTGGACTTAGTGGAAACGCATTGAATAATGCTTTATCTTATAGTATTAATCAAAGTTGGGGTAATAAAGACCAAGACTACGGTGGTTCATTGAATGCAAGTTATACTGGTAATAAAGGAAATATTTCGTCCGGCTATAATTATACGGAGAGTAACCGTAGCGTAAACCTTAGTGGTAATGGTGGCGTTGTTATACATAAAAATGGGATAATATTATCGCCGACACTTGGCTCTTCAATTGCTATTGTTGAAGCTCAAGATGCTAAAGGCGCTAAAGTTGAGAATGGCAATACAGTAAATTCTGATGGATATGCTGTTTCATCCTATTTATCTGATTATAACAAAAATATTGTAAGTATTAACCCTACAACATTACCAGAAAATACAACACTTATCGATACATCAGTCAATGTTTATCCAACTAAAGGTGCTGTAGTAAAAGCTCAATTTAAAACTAATGTCGGCTATCAAGCATTATTAACCGTCAATTATAATGGTGGTTTTGTTCCTTTTGGGGCTATTGCTACCATTATTGATAATAACAAAGAGTTTTCTACATCAGACTCAAGTATTGTCGGCGAATTAGGTCAATTATATTTAAGCGGCTTACAAGAAAAAGGAATTATTTCAGTAAAATGGGGCAATAAAGAAGAACAACAATGTACTGCTTCTTATCAATTACCAAATAATTTACCTTCAGATGAACTTATTAAACAATTGAGCATTAATTGTATTTAAACTAATTTATGGTGTCTTATGGCTATCTCCAGAGTAAAATATTTATTAGCTTTAAAAAGAATAATTATTGGTTTTACCCTATTTTCAAGCTTCTCTTTTGCAGAAACAATTGATGTAGGTTCTGTCGTTAGAGAAGGGTTTATTACACCTGAACTTTCAATAAGTGATATCACAACTTACGCCACAGTGAATGGTAATAACTGTGCACAGTCTATGGGATATGGGGGATGTAATCGGTTTTTAACTTCATTAGAGTTAGAAGGCTCTAAATACATAGGTTCACCTAGTCAATATTATGGTGTCCCACTCATTAATGTGGAGTCACCCAGTTCTCCTACTACATTATATTTGGTTATTGTTTCTGGTAGCATCTCTCTAAATATTGACGGGAATAATCAGAATAAAGTAATAACAGCAAATAAGCCTCCTAGTGATACTTTCAATAAATACTACAGTAACTCTATTTTTAGTGGGGTAAGCTCAACTCAAAAAGCATCAGGTTTAAAATATAGAATATATAATAGTGGGTCAGCATATGTAAAACCAGGCCTTTATTCGATTTCATCTGATAATAGCTTGACTTTCAAAAGTTTTGCTAATGCATTTCATCCAGGTGGAGCTGCTAGCGGATGGTCGACGATTAAATCTACAAGAATAATTCCTAGTTTTTTAGTTCGCCCTGCATGCACTATCAATACTCCAGCCGTCGTAGAATGGAAAAATGCTGCAATTAAACCCGTTCAAGGAACCACCTATGGCACTAAATCAACTACACTTAATTATAGTTGTGAAACAGGGCTGAATGCGATTTCAGTTTTTTCTAAGGTATCCTCTGGTATCACAGATATCAACAAGAAAAAATTATTTCTAAATAACGTGCAAACAGGGCCTTATATCACTGGTAGTTTAAAAAACACGCCTCCTGGTTGTAGCGGTGGTGACTTTCTATTCGATGGTGAAACACCATTTGTAGGTAGTAATACGGGGAGTCTCATCATGCAGTGGGATCTTTGTAGTGATGGACGGCCTGAAGCAGGTAAAGCTTATTCAGGCGCCATTGATGTCTTTATACTGGCTAAGTAAATAGCGAGTAATTTAGGGTATAAGAGGGCTTATTTCACGAATAAATCGACTTTCAAAAATGAAATAGATCACTTCAAAGCAGAGAGCAGGTGATAAACTATTTTATAATTGAGGTCACTATCACTTTTAATCAGCAGATTTGGTAACAAACCTATATACAGCATGATTTACATGCCCGATTAAAAAATCATAGCTTATTAAAACCCCAGAGGATAGCCCATAGCTATCCTCTGGTTATCAGCTCTGATTAGTGAATGCGTTCGCCTTCTTCTTCATCGTCAGCGTCTTCGTCATCATACTCTGCGTCAGGATCCTCAAAATAAGTTCCCCACCCATCGTAATTAATACCGATTTTTTCTGCCAGTTTCATTAGCTGATCAACTTGCGCATCGATCAATTCTGCATTTAATGCACTTTCGCTGATCACATCGCAACACATCAGTGTTACGCCATTTTCAACTTCGAGTTCTTCAGCATCAGTGACTTCATAACCTAATTTAAAGGCTTCTACTGCGGCTTTTTCGAGTAGTTCAAAATTATCAGCAGAGAAATGGTGTTCAATTGCATATAATGCATCTGGATCACTACCGTCTTCCAGTAACTCTTCAATAATTAAACGAGTTTCTTCGTATTGAGCTTCTTGTTCAGCTTTATCCACCATGTCCACACCCCTTTTATCATTATTGCTAGTCTCAAACTCATTCTCCCATAGGGTAGCCAGTGAAACCATACTTATATGAATAATTTCTTTTCTATAAGGGGTTGATTTTGAATTTTTATGAATATAAATTGAATATTAATTCAATAAAAAAAGGCTATATTCTATGAACCCCTTCTATAAAAAGCACTTTCTAAGGTTACTTGATTTTACGCCCAGTGAAATTCATTCACTATTAAAACTATCAGCATGGCTGAAAGCACAGAAGAAAGCAGGTCTTGAACAACCCCTGCTAGCAGGTAAAAATATCGCGTTAATTTTTGAAAAAGATTCCACCCGTACCCGCTGTGCTTTTGAAGTGGGCGCATTTGATCAAGGTGCTCGTGTTACCTATCTTGGTCCATCAGGTAGCCAAATCGGTCATAAAGAAACCATGAAAGATACCGCTCGTGTTCTCGGCCGAATGTATGATGGTATTCAGTATCGGGGATTCAGCCAATCTAATGTTGAAATGCTGGCTGCTCATTCGGGAGTGCCTGTATGGAATGGATTAACCAATGAATTCCATCCCACACAGTTATTGGCCGATCTGCTGACAATTCAAGAACACCAACCAAACAAGCCATTGTCTGAAGTTAAATTTGCCTATCTGGGTGATGCACGTAATAACATGGGGAACTCCATGTTAGAAGCAGCCGCGTTAACAGGGATGGATATTCGCTTAGTCGCACCAAAAAGTTGCTGGCCAGAGCAAGAGTTAGTTGAAATTTGCCAACAAGCAGCACACAAAACAGGCGGTAAAATAACCTTAACCGAAGATGTCGCTGAAGGGGTAAAAGATACTGATTTTCTTTACACCGATGTGTGGGTTTCAATGGGAGAGCCAAAAGCGGTTTGGGCTGAGCGGATCAAATTGCTCAAACCTTATCAAGTCAATATGGATGTGATTAAACTAACTGGCAACCCTGATGTAAAATTCCTACATTGCTTACCTGCATTCCATAATGAAGATACGACACTAGGCGCACAACTTGCTGAGGAGTTTGATATGTGGGGTGGATTAGAGGTTACTGAAGAGGTTTTTGAGTCTCCGTACAGCATGGTATTTGATGAAGCAGAAAACCGATTACACACAATCAAAGCAGTTATGGTCGCAACATTAGCGCCTGAGCTGCCAAAAGATGTCATTTGATCCTGCCATATTTGCAAACATCACCCTGATTGTGATGTTTGCAAACATAATTAATAATAAATAATTAAAGATATCATTAATCAATAACTACTTCATTAAGCATGTAGGTAACATCCACTCTAAAAACAGATGGATATTTTAAATATAAAACAATGCTAATTACTATAAATAATAATAATTAATAATGATTGAACATAACCAAAATACATCTCTTCAATGTCACAACAACAAACTTGTTGAAGACAAAAAACAACCTCATAAAAAATGAAAATAAAGAATAGAACGATATTTTTACATTCCATCTAATATATAACATAATTGAAATCACTCTACTTTATCGCTTCGTCAACACAATCATGTCAATTTAACGAAAAATCCCCTCAAAACAAAAAACACAAATATATTAATCAGTTAATGAGTTTCAAGAACGATAAACAACTACATTTAGATAATGATTATCAATAAAAATTATAGTAAATACTGTAATATTATTTATTTCACATCAATAGCAATTTATAATTAATTTAATTTATTTAACTTCTTATTATATTAATCAAACGATTAACATGATAATAGCATACTCAACAACAAAATTGTTATTGAGGCTTCATTTAAATAAAGTTAGAATTATTGTTACTATCATCATTGGTTAAATACGCTTTCTTTGAATTTTTATTTAAAATATACCTTATATTATTTTATAGATGATAACCCTATAACTTCATCATTTATTTATATGAAATAACACCAGTTATATTGCAAGAATGAGCCTAACGATATGGATAAAATAAAACACGCTTTGCAATCTCAACAACAACGTCAATCTCAGCAGGAATACTATCGCCAGAGACGGCAAAATCATTTGACGCAGCTATATCAAGAAGTTTCACAATGGTTAACGACATCTAAAACAGTAGAAACATTGACTAACCATGTCAGCGGCCCTGATCGCCTTCTTCATCTTCATTATCCTAATGAACATACGATAGTTTTACGTTTTTCACCTCAATGGGATAAAAAATCAGAAAAAATTAAAATTGCTTTATTTATTTTTGATATCACTACGCCCAAATTTCGCACACAACTACAATTATTGTGGGAAGCCAAGCAGCAACAATGGCGAATAACAAGACTAAAGCGCTGTGTTTTTCGTTTCCGTAGCTTCTTTTATAAACGTTTTTTTCAAAAAAATGAGCTTGAGCAATACCTTCTCGATTTTTTTAATCGCACAGGAACCATTCATTAATGATAGCTACTAACTGTACGTTGTCACCACGGTGCTCTCTCTTTCATTGATGTTAGACGTGGCTTACACACTTTGAGCCACCTAAAAAATATGAAGAGTCAGAGGCAATTAGCGCTTGTTATACACAACTTATAATATGAATTCACCTTGAAATAACAGCCTATTTGGCCTACTTAATCCAATTTGAAGATCAAATCAAAGTAAGCCAATCATACTGATAAAAATAATTAACAAAGCAATAATAAAAACTAAGGTCTTTCGCCCTTCGCTAACCGCTTATTGATTTGTTCAATAACATCAGGTAAATCCGCTAAGGTATCCACGACGTAATGGGCACCCGCAGTAAATAATTTATCGGCTGCATGTTGCCGTAGCCGATCCACTGCATCAGCGGACATGTTCTGATATTCATCCCATGTTTTGCCGAACTCATTACCTGATAATGCTAGCCCAACGCTCCACATACCTGCGTTACGGCCTTCTTCAATTCCCGGTACCGCATCGTCGACTTTCACACAATGGAAAACAGCATCAACGCCCAATTCAATCACGTTTTTTAACGCCATCCAAGGCCCTGGGCGGCCACCAGCCGCAAGCTCATCACTAGCAATCCAATAATCAGGCTTGTAGCCTAACTGCTCTGCTGCGGGTACTAATTTTTCCATCACGGCCCGTGGGTAACCAGAGCATGAACCAATTTTGATCCCTGAAGAGCGGAGTGTTTTGATGGTATCAATAACACCATCGATAGGAGCTGCAAAATCAATGACTTTGGCGATTTGCAATGGCATAAAGGCTTCATAAATAGCATCAATGTCATCATGAGACATTGAACGTCCAAATTTCTGCTGCCAGCGCTCATCAATTGCCGCTAGCTTGCCTAACGCTTCAATATGTTGCCATTTACCCAGCCCCATAGGTATACGTGCTTCTGTAAGGGTAATATCAATATCAAACACACGATGAAATGCTTCAATAAAAATTTGGGTTGGTGCAAAAGAGCCGAAATCTACCGTTGTACCCGCCCAATCAAGGATCACTGCATTAATACGACTCATCATTATTCCTCATTTTTCCAATACATAGCCTTCTCGATCGCCAACAATAGAGCAGCAATATCTTGTTGATAAACTTCACCAATATTACCAATACGGAAACAATCACTTTGTGAAACTTTCCCCGGATAGATAACAAATCCTTGGGCTTTTAGCCGCTCATAAAATGATTTAAAGCGGTAATGTGGGTTTTTAGGTGAATAAAATGCAGTAATAATTGGCGATTGCATTGCCTCATCAAGTAAAGTTTCAAAGCCTAGCTCTCGCATACCAGCAACCAATTTGATTTGATTTTGTGAATAACGATGATGGCGAGCAGTTATTCCCCCTTCATGTTCCAACTCTTGTAAAGCTTGTGCAAATGCCAATACAGTATGTGTCGGGGAAGTAAAACGCCATTTACCATGATATTGCTCCATACATTGCCACTGAGCATACAGATCCAAAGACAATGAACGAGAGCGATTTTCACATTGCTCCAATTCATTCACCCTAGCAATAACAAAAGCAAAGCCCGGCACACCTTGAATACATTTATTGGCAGAACTGATCATAAAATCAATATTAAGTTGAGCGATATCCATTGGAATACCACCAAAACTACTCATTGCATCAACTAGATAACGCTTATTATAGCGTTTAGCCAATTCCCCCACTGAGGCGATAGGATTCAAGATCCCTGTCGTTGTTTCGCAATGCACCATCGCAATATGCGTAATATTTTGATCTCGCTGTAATAACTGCTCGATATGATGAAGGTCGGGTAGCGCCACTTCACCACAATCATATAAATGATGGGATAACCCCATACGCTGAGCCATTTCGGCCATACGTCTACCATATGCGCCATTGCTAATGATCAGTAGCTTGTGCTGCGAACTAATCGCACTCCCTAATAACGCCTCAACAGCAAAACTACCGCTACCTTGAATTAAAACTGACGTGTATCCAGCCGCTGCGGTCGCTAAAGAGACTAATTTCTGACGAACTTGCTGTACTACACCAAGATTATAGTCATCATCCCATGTACAACTATCAAACAGCATGGCTTGTTTTACCGTTTGTGATGTCGTCAAAGGACCGGGGGTTAATAACAAATAATTACGATCAGACATTCAACTCACCTATTGGTCTATACCAGATAGGCATTATAATGCGTATAGTTAACTTAAAAGGTCAAAGGAAAAGTCACTCTGCAACAAAAAATTCATATAACTCTGTATAATGTGCTGGATAACTAACGTGGTGAAAATTTATGAAATCGACGACTGAAGAGCTTCCGCAATACCGGTTGATCACCGCGCAATTGCAAGCAAAAATCGAAAATGGCAGCTTAAAGAGTGGTGACAAACTGCCTTCAGAGCGTGAGTTGTGCTCGATATACCACACCACTCGTATCACCATTCGTGAAAGTTTGATGCAGCTAGAGTCCAGTGGTTTGATTTACCGTTCCGAGCGGCGCGGCTGGTTTGTCACACCTGAACGCTTATGGCTCAACCCAACCCAAAACACTAACTTCCATAAATTGTGCCTTGAGCAAGGTCGTCAGCCTAAAACAGAATTATTGGATGGTCGTGTTGTCACCGTACCAAACCAAGTTGCCAAGCCATTGCTGCTAGAGCCTTTTGAAAAAATCTATTTACTCACTCGATTACGTTTTGCAGATGATCGCGCTATTTGTTATTGCGAAAACCATTGTTTACCTGCTCGCGTCCCCGAATTACTCAGTCATGATCTGAACGGCAGCCTCACTGAAGTGTATGAAACGCACTACAACCTGATTTACACCAGTATGCACCTATCATTTTACCCAACCGCGATGCCTGAGCCGGCCGCTAATGCATTAGGCGTCACAGTCGGCCGTCCCGCGCTCTTATTACAACGCTTAAACTATGACCAATATGGGCGCATACTGGATTATGATGTGGAATATTGGCGTCATGATAGCCTGCGTATTGAGGTTGATACCTTGTAGCACGGTTCATGAAAATAGATTTTTCGAAAAAAAATAGATTTTCATCTTTCTGTCATAATCTCTCGTTAGCGTAAAGCCAACTGGTATATACCAGAAAACTTTCGCTAACAGGAGATCACAATGAAACTTTCTCGCCTTTCTTGCTTATTAATGGCTACACTATGTTCCGCTCCCGCGCTAACGGCACCCGTTGTCACAGTTTATTCCGCCGATGGCCTGCACGATGGCAACAACAGCTGGTATCAAAACCAATTTAATGAATTTACCCAACAAACTGGTATCAAAGTACAATATGTAGAAAGTGGATCGGGGGCTATTGTCGAGCGTCTCGCCAAAGAACGTACAAACCCGCAAGCTGATGTGTTGGTCACTATACCGCCTTTTATTCAACGCGCAGCCACTAGCAAGCTACTCGCTGAATTTACTCCTGATGCCGCAACAACGATCCCCAATTCAACCAAATATTACACTCCTATCGTCAATAATTATCTGACATTCATCTATAACGATAAATTGTTAAAAGCTCCCCCTAAAAATTGGGATTCATTACTCGATAGCCGCTTTAAAAATAAACTTCAGTACTCGACCCCGGGTCAAGCTGGAGATGGAACCGCTGTCATGCTACAGGTGTTTCATAACTTTGGCAGCAAACAAGCGGGGCTAGATTATTTAGGTAAGTTGCAAGCGAACAATGTTGGCCCTTCCGCATCAACAGGTAAGTTGACTGCACTGGTTAACAAGGGAGAGCTATACGTTGCTAATGGCGATTTACAAATGAACCTATCGCAAATGGAGCGTAATCCGAATGTCAAAATCTTTTGGCCTGAAGATAAGCAGGGGCAACGTTCTACTTTGATCCTGCCTTATGTGGTTGGTTTAGTTGAAGGTGGTCCTGAAACCGAAAATGGTAAAAAACTCATTAATTTTTTATTAAGTCAACAATCACAAAGCCGAGTCAGTGAGCTTTCATGGGGGATCCCAGTACGCACCGATATTACCCCAACTGATGAAAAATATCGTACCGCAATCAAAACCATGGAAGGCGTGAAAAGTTGGCAACCTAATTGGGATGAAGTTGCCGTTGCACTTTCGGACGATATTGCACGTTGGCACAAAGCCACTGAAAGTGAGTAATACAGATATGTTGATGAAAAAAATGACTAATTCAACGATACAAACGGCGGCACATTCAGGGATCACCCTTGATTCATTAAGAGTGTCCTATCATGACAACGTGGTACTTAAACCGTTATCACTGACCATCGAGCCCGGTGAAATTTTAGTGCTTATCGGACCATCTGGCTCAGGGAAAACGACTGTTTTACGCGCTATTGCCGGCTTTGCACAACCAGACAGCGGACGTATTTTACTGGGTGATACGGATATCACCCATCTTCCACCTTATCAAAGAGGGCTTGGTATGGTGGTACAAAACTATGCCTTATTCCCTCATATGAAAGTTGAAGATAATGTTGCCTTTGGGCTACGAGCGCAAAAACAGCCTAAATCGTTGGTCAATGAACGTGTGATTGAAGCACTGAAAATTGTAGGTATGACTGACTATGCGACACGGTATCCACATCAACTTTCTGGTGGCCAACAACAGCGTGTCGCTATCGCTCGCGCCATTGCAGTACGGCCTCGGGTATTACTACTTGATGAACCCTTATCTGCTCTCGATGCACAAATTCGCCACAATATGGTCGAAGAAATCGCACGTTTACATCGTGAATTACCTGAATTAACTATCCTTTATGTTACTCATGATCAGACCGAAGCTCTCGCGTTGGGGGATAAAATTGGCATAATGAAAGAGGGATATATGGTCGCGCATGGTGAAAAAAACACCCTTTATCACCAGCCTCCTAATCGTTTTGCGGCAGAGTTTTTAGGCCGAGCCAATATCCTACCCGCAACCGCACTTGGGGATATCCCGCCTTCTGGGCAAATGACGGTCAGTTGTTTAGGCGCACTGATTGAAGCACAAACCTCAGCTGTACGCTCTAGTGGCCATAAACTGGTTTGCGTGCGTCCGCAACATATTAGCTTGTCACCACGCCCAGAAACGACCAATCACTTAAATGCCACTTTACGTTCTATTAATTGGAAAGGCGATCTTACCCATTTGATCTGTGACATAGCCAATGAAACGATAAGTGTTGCTGTCACTCACTTGCATCCAAGCCCACAAATTGGCGATCCACTAACTTTATGGTTTTCACCCGCAAATACGATTTTAATTGAGGCGTGACATGTCACAAGCAATAGAAACAGATCGTCGTCCTATCAAGATATCCCCCTATTTATGGGTACTATTGCCATTATTAGTACTCGCTACGCTGTTCTTTTACCCATTGTTGTTGATTGCAGAACAAGCGTTACAAAATGAGTCTGGGCAATGGGGTTTAACCACGTTTTGGGAAGTGGTTGAGTCACGTCGCTTTATCAATGGCTTAAGCAATACACTGTACATTGCCGTTTTTGCAACACTGGGTTGTTTGATCATTGGTAGTATTCTCTCTGTGATATTGGTTTTTATCCCTTTTACGGGCAGCCGATTTATCACACAAGTAATTGATACGTTTATTGCACTACCCACCTTTTTGATCACCCTCGCCTTTACCTTTATCTATGGCTCCGCTGGGTTACTAAATGGCACACTCATGGCGTTATTTGATTTTGAACTCCCCCCCGTTGATTTTCTTTACTCCGTTAATGGCGTCATTTTGGCTGAAATTACCGTTTTCACTCCGTTAATTATGCGACCACTGATGGCGGCTCTGCGTCAAATCGATAAAAGCCAACTCGAAGCCGCTAGCGTACTTGGTGCACATCCTGCTCGTGTGATCCGCCAAGTCATTTTTCCCGCTGCATTACCTGCTTTGCTTGCTGGGGGAAGCCTATGTTTACTGCTCACCACCAATGAATTCGGCATTGTGCTATTTATTGGCGCCAA
Organism: Providencia sp. PROV236; assembly: GCF_033676985.1. Classification (NCBI taxonomy): domain Bacteria; kingdom Pseudomonadati; phylum Pseudomonadota; class Gammaproteobacteria; order Enterobacterales; family Morganellaceae; genus Providencia; species Providencia sp. PROV236. The sequence goes on from NZ_CP096297.1 coordinate 4,058,131, forward strand.
AGGGGTCAATACATTGCCGATGATGGTCTATAGTAAGGCCATTCTTGAATCGAATTACACCGTTGCCTGCATGATAGCGTTAATTAATATTTTACTGTCACTCGGTTTATTCTCTTTATATCGAATGGCTACGGGTCGCATCAATACGAGGAAATCATCATGCTAATATGGTCATCAAAAAGCCGTGTCATTGCCGCGACAATCGCTATCTGCTTATTTAGCGTGATTTTTTTGCTGCCACTCGTCATCATCCTGATGTCCAGTTTTAGCCAGCAATGGAATGGAATATTACCTTCAGGGTTTACTTTTATTCACTTCGTTAATGCCTTTCGAGGCCCTGCGTGGGATGCCATTTTATCTAGTCTGGTAATTGGCTTTAGCGCCAGCCTATTTGCTTTAATCTGTGGATTATGCGCCGCTTTAGCGCTACGCCGTCATTCTCCCAAAATACAAAAATACTTAGGCATTGCCTTCTATTTACCCAGTGCGATCCCTTCCGTCTCGATCGGGCTAGGCATATTGGTTGCTTTCAGCCAAGGCTATTTGCAGATGAACGGTACATTTTGGATTATTTTCTCTGCACATTTCGTGCTGATAAGCGCATTTACCTTTAGTAATGTATCAACAGGTCTAGCGCGTATCTCTCCTGATATCGAAAATGTTGCTTTTAGCTTAGGTGCATCGCCTTGGTATCGCTTATGCCATGTCACATTGCCATTATTAATGCCGTGGATGATATCTGCATTAGCATTGAGCCTATCATTATCTTTAGGGGAGCTAGGCGCAACCATGATGCTTTATCCTCCAGGATGGGCAACACTGCCAGTATCTATTTTTAGTTTAACCGACCGAGGAAATATTGCTGATGGCTCAGCACTAACGGTTATTTTAGTCGGAATGACATTGCTGCTGATGATCCAATTGGAACGTATCGCCAAACGACTAAGCAGCCGATAAATATCTCACTGATTTCTCTCTTTTTACGCAGAATTGTATGAGAGTCGATAGCGCGAAATAACAAAAAAATTTTATTTTTTCTGCATGCAAACGCTTGCGTCGTGAAAAGACACGCGTATAATGCGCCACAATTTGTCAGGAGAAAACATGAACGCTGTCGCTCTATTTGTTACAGAGAACACCTCCACTACACTGCCATCTGGCGGTCTGGAGAGCCTGTTTTTCCCCTCCGTATTTGATAGAAAGCCCCTCATTGAGGGGCTTTTTTTTGGCCTTTTACCTAAAACATCTTGCTGACACAGGAGAACAACGATGCCGAACCCTTTATACCATCGCGACATAATTTCAATTAATGATTTAGATCGCACCGACCTTGAGCTAGTACTCAAAGTGGCTGCTTCTCTAAAACAGCAACAACAGCCTGAATTTCTGAAACATAAAGTTATCGCAAGTTGTTTCTTTGAAGCATCAACCCGTACACGCCTCTCCTTTGAGACTGCAATTCATCGCTTAGGTGCCTCGGTCGTCGGCTTTTCGGATAGCACTAATACATCTTTAGGTAAAAAAGGTGAAACCCTCGCAGATACTATTTCGGTTATCAGCCAATATGTAGATGCAATTGTGATGCGCCACCCACAAGAAGGTGCCGCACGCCTTGCCAGTCAATTTGCAGGTCATATCCCTGTCATCAATGCGGGCGATGGATCCAACCAACACCCAACGCAAACGTTGTTGGATCTGTTTACCATTCAAGAAACACAAGGCCGTTTAGAAAATCTGCAAGTTGCGATGGTTGGTGACCTAAAATATGGCAGAACTGTCCACTCGCTAACGCAAGCACTGTCTAAGTTTGAAGGAAATCACTTTTACTTTATCGCACCAGATGCGTTATCCATGCCAGTGCATATTCTGCATCTACTGGAAGAGAAAGGCTCTACCTATAGCCTACATAATAATATTGATGAAGTAATGCCTGAGCTCGATATTCTCTATATGACACGGGTACAAAAAGAACGTTTAGACCCTTCTGAATATGCCAATGTGAAGGCACAATTTGTGTTGCGAGCGGTTGATTTACACGTTGCAAAGCCAAACCTGAAGGTACTACACCCACTACCACGTATCGATGAAATCACCGTCGATGTTGATAGCACACCTTACGCCTACTATTTTCAACAAGCAGGTAATGGTATTTATGCACGACAAGCCTTGCTATCACTGGTGTTAAATAAAGAACTGGCAATCTGAGGAGAAATCAATCATGACACACGATCATAAACTACAAGTAGAAGCTATCAGCTGCGGTACTGTCATCGACCACATTCCTGCTCAAATTGGTTTCAAATTACTGAGCTTATTTAAGCTCACACTTACCGATGAGCGCATCACTATTGGGTTAAATTTACCGTCGAATAACTTGGGTAAAAAAGACTTAATCAAAATCGAAAATACGTTTTTAACCCCAGAACAAGCAAACCAACTGGCAATGTACGCTCCAGAAGCGACAGTGAATCGTATTGAAGATTACCAAGTGGTTGAGAAACTTGAATTAAGATTACCCGAGCATATCGACAATGTACTCGTCTGCCCAAACAGTAATTGCATTAGCCACAATGAGCCTGTTTCAAGTGGATTTAAAGTGAAAAAAGTTGGCAAAGAAGTCGCACTAACCTGTAAATTCTGTGAGAAAGAGTTTGATAGAGACGCCGTGATCAATAATCAATAATCAATATCAGCGTAGACTGCGGTTTTGTATGAGCTTTGTATGTCAGCGACAAAGCTTTTATACTGTCCCTTATATAATGCTAATTTTACCTGATTAAACGGAGTAGTTATGTCATACGAAATCAGTACAGAAAATGCACCAGCGGCTATCGGTCCTTACGTTCAAGGCGTTGATTTAGGTAGTATGGTGATCACCTCTGGTCAGATCCCTGTAAACCCAAAAACGGGTGAAGTTCCTGAAGATATCGCAGCACAAACTCGCCAGTCACTGGCAAATGTGGCGGCAATCTTAGAAAAAGCAGGTTTAACGGCGGCGAATATCGTGAAAACCACAGTATTCGTGAAAGACTTAAATGACTTCGCGACGGTAAATGCAACTTATGAAGAATTCTTCAAGCAGCATAATGCCCCATTCCCAGCGCGTTCTTGCGTTGAGGTAGCTCGCTTACCAAAAGATGTAAAAATCGAAATCGAAGCGATCGCTGTTCGTAAATAGTACTTATATTATAAAGAGGGAAATATATCGCTTTTCCCTCTTTATATAATCAATTCTTAATTAATACGCCCCGCAATAAGCTAAATCCACACTTCACGTGCTTTACAATGATGAGCAACCTTAATTTCTTACTTACAACATATTTATTAAAGCATATTGTTATTTTGTTAGCATTCCTGCATAGTTGAGCCGGCTCCCTACCATTCATTGATCTAAAATATAAATTTAAGTTAAGGAGGTTATCATGCATAACAAAAAACTAAATATATTCACCACCTATTCTATTCATTTATAATTTAGAGAAGATGTACTTCTCTAAATAGGAGAAGTTAATGGTAACGCTCGTTAAGCTAGATAAAAACAACTGGGAAGATTGCGCCGATTTACAAGTTTCAGAAACACAATCCCAATTTATTGCATCCAACTTATATTCAATTGCTGAAGTTCAATTTTTACCTAATTTCACGGTTAAAGGGATCCAGCACGAAGAGGTACTCATTGGATTAGTCATGTATGGCATTGATCCTGATGATGGAAACTATTGGATTTATCGTTTCATGATAGATAAAAATTATCAACGCTTAGGCTATGGGCGGCAGGCAATGGCCTTAATAATTGATGAGATCAAATTATCAAATCAAGATAAAATTCCAACCATGATGATTGGGTATCATACTAATAATCTTGAAGCACACCTCTTCTATCAAAGTGTTGGTTTCGAATTTCAAGGTTTAGCAGATTGGGGAGAATATTTAGCAAAATTTGACCTGTTAAAATAATACGCTGTTATTCCTGATAAGGTATGAGGCTGTTGCCAAGTAGAATACACACGGCAACAGCTATTATCTCTTTTAAAATAAACGAAAAATTAATTAATCTTCTATTCAGCATGATTATCATCATCAAATGCCCTCCTCGATACCCTGCATCTCTTTATCGCTCCCAATAACTTTTTTTATTTTCGTTCCTCTGCTTTTGATATTCATACAATTTATTTTTTTCCTTGTTTTGGATCAAAATAAGAGTAGCTAAAAAAAAGCAATAACCTATATATTGTGCTTTAATTACACCAAGACACTACATATAGTATTTATTCACAGTTTTATCCACAATATCCTAATCAGTGCCACGATCACCTATTTCGTGCCATTTAAGCTTGTGGATAACTCAATAAGGAGCATTACAGTGAAAACGGTTGTAATTAAACGTGACGGTTGTCAGGTGAATTTTGACCTCCAGAGAATTCAGGAAGCCATAAAACGTGCGGCGGCGGCGGTGAATATTCAGGATGATGACTACTCTCTTCAAGTTGCAACAACTGTCACAGAGTTACTTGGCAACCGTGAAAAAGTGGATATCGCTCTGATCCAAGATGCTGTTGAAAACCAACTCATGTCTGGCCCCTATAAGAACCTAGCTCGTGCATATATCGAATACCGCCATGACCGAGATAATGAACGCGAAAAACGTAGCCAACTGACCCATGATATTCGCGGTCTGATTGAACAAAGCAATGTTTCATTACTCAATGAAAATGCAAACAAAGACAGCAAAGTGATCCCTACCCAACGTGATTTGCTCGCAGGCATTGTCGCAAAGCATTACGCTAAACAACATATTTTGCCACGTGATGTGGTTATTGCTCACGAACGCGGTGAAATTCATTATCACGATCTCGATTATGCGCCATTTTTCCCCATGTTTAACTGTATGCTGATTGATCTTGAAGGCATGTTAACTAATGGGTTTAAAATGGGTAATGCCGAAATAGAGCCTCCTAAATCAATTTCCACTGCCACCGCAGTGACAGCCCAAATTATCGCTCAAGTAGCTAGCCATATTTATGGTGGCACCACTATCAACCGCATTGATGAAATCCTTGCTCCTTATGTCCACATCAGCTATGAAAAACATCTAAAAACAGCGATCAATTGGGGCATTGAAGATGCGAAAGGCTATGCTGATAGCCAAACCGAAAAAGAATGTTACGATGCCTTCCAATCCCTTGAATACGAAGTGAACACACTGCATACCGCCAATGGTCAAACCCCCTTCGTAACCTTTGGGTTTGGTTTAGGCACATCGCAAGAAGCACGCTTGATCCAACAATCCATTCTAAAAAACCGTATCGCTGGGTTAGGTAAAAATCGTAAAACTGCCGTTTTCCCTAAATTAGTGTTTGCTATTAAAAAAGGCCTTAATCACCAATATGGTGATCCTAACTATGATATCAAACAGTTAGCATTAGAGTGTGCGAGCAAACGCATGTACCCCGACATCTTAAACTATGACAAAGTTGTCGATGTAACGGGCTCGTTTAAAACGCCAATGGGCTGCCGCAGCTTCTTAGGTGTCTACGAAGAAAATGGCCAACAAATTCATGATGGTCGTAATAATTTAGGTGTCATTAGCCTTAACCTGCCGCGTATTGCCATTGAAGCGCAAGGCAATGAAGACGCGTTTTGGCAACGACTCGAAGAACGCCTAGCGATCGCCAAAAAAGCCTTGATGACACGCATTGCACGCCTAGAAAATGTCAAAGCACGCGTTGCACCTATCCTATATATGGAAGGCGCCTGCGGAGTACGACTCAAAGCAGATGATAGTGTGGCGGAGATCTTTAAAAATGGTCGCGCATCCATTTCATTAGGCTATATTGGCTTACATGAAACAATCAATGCACTATTTGGTACACAACAGCATGTGTACGACAACCCATTATTAAGAGAAAAAGCTATCGCGATTGTAGATCGCCTACGCCAAGCGACCGATGAATGGAAAGCAGAAACAGGCTATGGTTTTAGCCTTTATAGCACCCCAAGTGAAAACTTGTGTGATCGTTTCTGTCGCCTTGATACTGCTGAGTTTGGGGTTATCGAAGGTGTTACGGAAAAAGGTTACTACACCAACAGTTTCCACCTTGATGTTGAAAAACGCGTTAACCCATACGATAAGATTGATTTTGAACAGCCATACCCTGCTCTCGCAAATGGCGGTTTTATTTGCTACGGCGAGTATCCAAACTTACAGCACAACTTGAAAGCACTTGAAGACGTTTGGGACTACAGCTATGAGCATGTACCTTATTATGGAACCAACACGCCTATTGATGAATGTTATGAATGTGGATTTACCGGTGAATTTAACTGTACCAGTAAAGGTTTTGTGTGCCCACGTTGTGGTAACCATGACACCAACCGTGTCTCCGTGATCCGCAGAGTGTGTGGTTATCTAGGTAGCCCAGATGCTCGACCATTTAACGCGGGTAAACAAGAAGAAGTCAAACGACGCATTAAACATTTAGGCAACGGCCAGCTGGGTTAATGCGATGAATTACCATCAATACTACCCAGTTGATGTGGTGAATGGCCCAGGAACACGCTGTACACTGTTTGTTTCTGGCTGCATCCACCAATGCAAAGGTTGCTACAACCAAAGTACATGGCGAATTGATTCAGGTCTTCCCTTCACACAAGTAATGGAAGACCAAATCATCCAAGATCTGCAAGATCCACGTATCCGTCGGCAAGGGTTATCCATTTCCGGCGGGGATCCACTACACCCCGCAAACCTACCTGCCATTTTGAAATTAGTACAACGTGTAAAAACGGTGTGCCCTGATAAAGATATTTGGCTATGGACGGGTTATCTATTTGCAGATCTCACCCTCGAACAGCAGAAAGTGGTGAGTTTCATCAACGTGTTAGTGGATGGGAAATTTGTTCAAGAATTGCATGATCCCGCTTTGCTTTGGCGAGGAAGCAGTAATCAAGTGATCCACCGGCTACGCTAACTATCACGCAGCCAATACAATTTGCTACCAAAGCCTAATTGATTATTCACCATTTTGACTTCTTGCAAATCTAATCGCCATACAGGCAACTTTGCTGTTAACGCCACAGGGAAGCGGCGACAGTAGAAATCACGGGCGGTTTGCTGTGCCGCTTCGACAATAGCAACCACCTCACCAATAAATTGGATCCCTTGGATTTGACTAACGACTTTCGTTTGTGCGGAGACTGTGCCAGCAACACGGCTGTTTTGAAGCATTAATTGACCATGACGCGAGTTCGCATCAGTCATAAAAAACAGGCTCATCTGATTAGCATCAAATGCATAATAGCAACTGGCGGGCCAGATATCATTATCTTGATAAGTAAATAGTGAAAAGACGTGTTGGCGAGAAAAATAACGCTGGATATGTTGTAAGGATTGTTGGGTATTCATCGCAAAAACCTAAGTTAGCCGTTCAGAACACGCTCTTTATACACTATTTCATGTCATCGAGCGTGCTTAAGCTGTTCTGAACGTTTAGAAATGGGTAATTTGCTAACCACTATAACCTATATGGTTCATATCGTCACAGTATGACGAATACTACTATTTATAGATTGCAGCAACACCATTCATTGAGTTTTCACCACCAGCAGAAATTACGCGGAATGAACTTGCACCAGCTTCATCAGCTTTTTTGGCCAATTGTGCGGTCAGATCATTTACACTTACAGCGCCTGTTACTGAAACATAACCTGCGGCTGGTTGGCTAGAATGTTGAACTTCTTCAGCAGCCATTGTTCCAAATGAAATAGCACTTAAAGCTAAAGTTGCAGCAACTAATGTTGATTTTTTCATAATGTGTTCCTCATTGAGATTCAGTTTTTATCAGGGAATTTTATTGTCCCCCTGTGATATGGATCATATTATGCACTTTAATTGATAATGAAAATTAGCTAATTTTGCTGTTATCATTCAAATTATTTGATCTAGATGGATGGTATTGATGACAAATTCATGAACACTGCGTGTCATTTTTTGTTTATAATTTAGTATGTTACATTTATCTTTATTCGATAACCTTTCACATTTTGGCATCTTTTTTCTCCTTTGATTTCAGCACAGAAAGATAAAAATAGGGCAACAAAAGCAAATGAATACGCAAAAAATTTGGCACATCTACCTAATTAGAGAGAAAAATAACAGGTTATATTGTGGGATCACCACGGATGTCCAACGCCGTTTTACACAACATCAAGAAGGAAAAGGTGCAAAAGCACTGAAAGGTAAATTACCACTGACTTTAGTGTTTAATGGTGCGGTGGGGGATCGCTCGGCAGCATCTAAATTGGAATTTCAGATCAAAAGACTCAGCAAACAGGCAAAAGAAAGGCTGGTACTCGACCAGCCTAGTGATATCGTTGACTACTTATTCATTCAAACAGCATCAAAGTGCGCAGAGTAAGTCACTCTCCCTTGGTGATCACTCAATGTGCCATTCTCTAATCCACAAATCATAAAATGCTCTTGTAAATCAGGCCATGGACAAACAACATTATGCTTAGAAGCGGGTTCGAAGCCAAAACGACGATAATACTGGCTATCTCCTAATACCACGACGGCACCATAACCGAACTCATTCAGGCTATCTAACCCTTCGTAGATCAACTGCCCACCGATACCTTGCCTCTGAAATTCTTTTCTCACCGCCAGAGGCGCTAGACCAACCCATTGGACATCTTCATCATTGACGTCAACAGGGGTGAATCCTACATAGCCAATAACTTCGCCATCATCATTGGTTGCAACAACACCAAGGGTTAATAGGCCGTCTTCACGTAGTTTTTGCACTAAATTAGCTTCTGCCTCAGTTGGGAATGCCTCACGCAGCAGCTTATCAATACCCATGGCATCAACGGGGATCTCAACACGAATTAGCATGAAACAACCACAGAGCTTTTAGACTCAGTGTCCTCATCTTGTTGGGCAGCTTTGATAAAGTCCGCCAGTTGTAATAATGCAAAACGTAGTGGCGTCGGCATATTTTCTAACTCAAACGCATCCATTAGGTTTTTGACGTATAAACCTAGCTCCGTATCACCTTCAATCACCAATCGACGTTGGAAAAACAACGTATCAGGATCTTCTTTACGTGCCGCAATCAGGATCAGATCATTCGCCACTGCACACACATGCACATCGGCTTGCTCATCAGAGCGCACCACCAATATGCCATTTTGTAGACTAATGAACCAAACTAAGTTAAGGTCACTGACTTCAACTTTCAGCCATTTACCCTCAAGAAAATCCAACTCTCCTTCTTTGACCGACTCACGAAACTGCCAGCTAAGCAGCTGTTCTAACACTTGACGCTGTATGGCGAATGGGGTCATTTTTAAAGGCAACTTCAGTAATGAAGGACCTTTTGAAATAAGTTGAGAACGAATTTTTCCTAACATAGTACGACTCCCTTATCATTTTTGCCTATCTGCTAACAGTTACGCACTTCTATAAAGCAACCAACAGAAATCAATAGCGGTATACCTGATTATATGCAGACCATATAAACTCTAAATAATTCGAGATGCAACTAGGCGATAAATAAATGCGCTGCAAGAAACATACATCAATGTGACTCGCGCGAATCAACCTAGTCAACAACGCTGCAACTTGAAATATGATATGTATATTGACAGAAAATAGATTTATTCATTTGATCCTATATCAAGATTTACACATACGACCAGTATTAATTTGTGAAAATCACCAATTAATCATCACAACCACACCGTAATCCGCACAAAATATCAACAATTGCTGTTGAAAATAACCACAGATTTATAATGGTTTAATCCCTCATTCACTGCCTTAAATCAAAATGTAGACCTGATGAGTTGACTACAATGCTAAATTGTCGAATTTCTACTCTGGAACAATTCTCATGGAATTACTCTGCCCAGCTGGCAACTTACCCGCCCTCAAAGCGGCTGTAGATAATGGTGCTGATGCTGTCTACATCGGCCTAAAAAATGATACTAATGCACGCCACTTCGCAGGACTTAACTTTACTGAAAAAAAACTTCATGAAGCCGAGCGCTACATTCACAGCCGTAAACGTAAACTTCATATTGCGATCAACACCTTTGCTCATCCTAATGGCTTTCAGCGCTGGAAAGATTCTGTTGATCTCGCTGCATCACTCGGTGCTGATGCGCTGATCCTCGCCGATCTGGCCATGTTGGAATATGCAGCGAACAAATATCCACATATAGAGCGCCACGTTTCAGTACAAGCTTCGGCCACTAATACAGAGGCAATCCGTTTCTATGCACGCAACTTTGAAGTGCATAGAGTTGTATTACCTCGTGTGTTATCCATTCACCAAGTCAAACAATTAGCAAAAAGTAGCCCTGTGCCTTTAGAGGTTTTTGCCTTTGGTAGCCTATGCATTATGGCTGAAGGACGCTGCTATCTGTCATCTTACCTTACGGGCGAATCACCCAATACGGTTGGAGCTTGCTCACCAGCGCGCTTTGTTCGTTGGCAACGAACCCCACGCGGGATGGAATCACGCCTTAATGAAGTGCTAATCGACAACTATCAAGGCAATGAAAATGCGGGCTATCCTACACTCTGTAAAGGCCGTTATTTAGTCGATGGCCATAAGTACCATGTGCTTGAAGAACCCACAAGCCTCAATACTATTGAGCTATTGCCTGACCTAATGGCTGCTAATATTGCCTCAGTGAAAATTGAAGGTCGCCAAAGAAGTCCTGCTTATGTCACTGAAGTAACACGCATTTGGCGGCAGGCCATCGATAAATACAATGCTAATCCAACCGCATTTATGGCAGAGCCTCAATGGCTAAAAACACTCGGGGATCTTTCTGAAGGCAGCCAAACTACGCTGGGTGCCTATCACCGTGAATGGCAATAAAAGGAGTCAAATATGCAGTATTCATTAGGATCAGTGCTGTATTACTGGCCCAAACACAAACTTTACGAATTTTATCAATTAGCCGCCCAAAGTGATGCAGATATTATCTATCTAGGTGAAACCGTTTGTAGCAAACGGCGTGCAATGAAGCCCGCAGATTGGATTGATCTTGCAAAACAGCTCTCCACAAGTGGCAAACAAATTATTTTAAGTACATTAGCGCTATTACAAGCACCTTCTGAACTTAAAGAGATCAGCAAATTAGTTGATAACGGTGATTTTCTCGTTGAAGCACATGATTTTGGTGTCGTTAACATGCTAGCTGAACGCAAACTGCCTTTTATTGCTGGTCATGGACTGAATTGCTATAACGCCCAAGCACTGAATATCTTATTACGCCAAGGTATGATGCGTTGGTGTATGCCTGTCGAGCTATCTAGAGATTGGCTCATTAATTTGCTAAATCAATGTGATGAATTAAAAATCCGCAATAAGTTTGAAGTTGAAGTAATGAGCTATGGGTACCTTCCACTGGCTTATTCGGCTCGTTGTTTCACCGCACGTTCAGAAAACAGGGCTAAAGATGATTGTGAGACTTGTTGTATTCATTACCCACAAGGCCGCAAGGTATTATCTCAAGAGCAACAGCAAGTCTTCACCCTCAATGGTCTGCAAACACAAAGTGGTTATTGCTACAATTTAGGTAATGAGCAAACGTCAATGAACGATTTAGTGGATATTGTGCGTATTTCCCCTGACAGTATCGATTCACTGGCAGTACTGACCCAATTTAAAGCCAATCAAACAGGGAAAGCCCCTCTCCCTATTGATGATAAAGATTGTAATGGTTACTGGCGACAAGTTGCAGGGTTAGAGATGGTGGATTAGGGGTATTATTTTATGGGGTGTGAGTGCCGTATTCACACCCTATAAAAATACAGACATCGGTTTCAATCCAATTATTTTACAATATCTATTTATATAAGAACTTAATTCACTCATATATCTATCAATAGTGGAATTCGTGAATCCTTTACCCCAAAGCCGACATCAATACCCCATAAATGGGAACAGTAAACATTTGATGAGTTATTATCGTTATACAAGAGATGAGACATCTTGCTAGTCAAATACGATAAGAAAAAACCAAATATATGCAAATTACAGTATCACGTAATTAATTAACCCATAATATAATGCGGAACAAAGCGAGACGTGTCTTTGGTAATTAATGATCTATCTTCTCGAATGCCTATTCCTGCTGGCTCATCACCAATGACCCAACTGCCTATTAATGTATAGTCAGAGCCAAATTTAGGTAATAATGCACTGGCTTGATAAATTCGCGGTTCATGTGCATATTCACCAAATTCTTCCGTTATAACCTCATTTTCGTGATTAAGGAATAGAGAAACATTGGCGCCTTCACGTGAAAATAGTGGCTTTGTGGTAAAACCTTGCCAATTATTACCCATGTCTTGTTTAAGTTTGCCGACAATATTAATCTGCTCATCGGCAAAATAAGCCGGTAATAAATTAGGATGGTTAGGAAAATAACGCCATAATAAAGGCAATAACCCTTTATTACTTAAAATCGATTTCCACAAGGGTTCAACCCATTCTGTACGCTGACTACGCAATACGGGCCCATAATCATCCTGAAACATCCACTCATAAGGGTATAATTTAAAACCTTGATGGATGATTTGATCTTGCAGATCAGTAAAAACCCCACCAACCCCTAAACCAACCTCTTCCATATACAGAAACTGAGTTTGTAACCCTGCTTGGCTAGCACAATCTTCCAAATATAGAACCGTTCCTCTGTCTTCAATCGAATCTTCACAGCAACAAAAATAGAATGGGTATTCATTTCGCCACAGTAAAAAACGCTGGATCAGTTTTTCTTGAATGGAATTAAATTGATCTGCATTAGTCGGTAATAAACCACATGCCGTCATCTCAGACAGCCATTGCCATTGAAAGAATGCAGATTCATAAAGCGATGTTGGTGTATCTGCATTATATTCCAGTAGTTTTGCAGTACTATAACCATTCCATGAGAAATCCATTCGCCCATAAAGTGAAGATTTATTCGTCTTCCAACTATCGGCTATTGCATCCCAATACAATTCAGGGATCGCCAATTGATTGAGAACCAACTCATCATTGATTGCTGTATCAACAACCTCTAAGCACATTTGATGTAATTCAGCGGTGGGATCTTCAATACCCGTTTCAATCTGATCTAATGTAAAACAATAGGCGTGTGATTCATCCCAATAGATTTCATCATCAATAATATGAAAGTTAAAACCATAATCTTCAGCTATCTGATTTAAATTCTCTCTAGGTTTAAGTGGTATTCTTAACATAATTACCCACCCTTACTTTTCGATTTGTTCCCGAAACCACCTCGAGATGTCGTGCGGGTTGAATTATGATGATAATTAGCAGGTTTTAACTTATTTGAACCATCGGAAAGCCACTTTTCTGATGACCCCACTTCACGGTAAACATTAGGCTCATATCGAGTAGAATAAAATGGACGAGCTCTAGAAAAATAATAGCTCCCCGATGAGTGAGTATGTGTTGAGCTATAGCGTTGCACTGCTTCAGGAGATTCATCAATTGAAAACCCAGCCAGTTTAGGGCCATAAACATCCTGCTCACTCAAACGATCACAATATTCGGGGGTAGCATTTTCCGCCAAACATTGATCATACTGTAAGCGGCTTAATTTACGCTTACTCTGTATACAATTGCCTATACCGTATAAATTTTCGCAAACATCGAGCTGGCTATATGTCGCCATATTTCGTATTAATTCTTGCTGCGCTTCCTCTTGTTTTTGTGCACAAAAAGAAAGGTTATATCCCGCTTGCACGCAGTCATTGGTATCCTTAAATAGCGTGATTTTAGGCGCTTCCGACTCTTGATCGCAGCTGCGTAAACCAAAAAATACCGCTCCACTCATAATAACTAGTGTCAATAACCCTGATCCTTTCCGCTCCTCTTTAGTACTCACACCAACTCGTTTAAGCTGTGGATACCCCTTATAGCCGGCCTTCTTTTTTCGCTTATGATATTTCGTTTTATTTTTCTTATTCATAGTGCATTTTTTTGATTAATAACTCATGCTGACAGCGTTCAAAATACCAAATCCAAGCGATGTCCCACCTAAAAATAAACCAGCAGAGATATTATTTTGTTCAATTTTTTCGCTAATTTTAGGCATATATATTTTGGTTGCACCGAGTACTAATAATTGAACCAATAAAGCAATAACGCCCCAAATAACGCAATCCAAAATACTCACCGAATGAGATATCGCGCTCGATAAAGGCGTGATATAGCCGATCATCGCACCAATAAACGCAATACCTGCGGCTGTATTGTTTTGCTTAATCAACACCCACTCATTATGTCGAGAAATACGCGTATAAATAAACAGAAATACCAGTACCATAATAGTACCAATGAAAAAGTAGCTGATAAAAGAAAGTAATGCTGAAAGTATAATAGAAACGTCCATAAATGCCCCTTTTAATTAAGGGCTGAAATTTATATCAATCTATTTTAAAAATAAACTCAATTAAATAAGTTCTTACAAAATGATTAATCATCATTCTTAATATGATTAAAAAATTAATTAAATACTACAATATAGAGTATATTTTAACTTTGAATTAAATAAACTTAAAATAACAACTCCACTCTATTTTTAATCATGAAGATTACGACGCAAAAAAAACGGGACTGCGCCCGTTTTTCGATTATTCATGATGCTGTTTGCGCCAACGATGAATAATATGAGAGATATGACGTAGCTCACCATCCCGCAACATGCCAATAAACACACCGATGACGGTATAAATCACACCAAGCACTAACATCATGACAATATCCATTAGCACCCCACTGAACGGAAGCCCCATTTGGTTGATACCAGCCATGGCACTCGTAGCCCAAGTAGACGGTAAAGCGTAAGCGATCATTCGTACCCACTCAGGCATCGCTTGTAATGGCCAAATTGTCCCTGACATATAAAATACAGGTGTCGTAATAAATGCCAGCGTCAGATAAATCATTTCAACACTACGTAGACACTCAGTCACTAACTTGCCGAGCCCTAATACGGCAAGTAAGAATGGGAAAGTCAGCATCCACAGCTGGTATAATGGTGCTTCTTGCCGATATCCAAGGATCCATGGCCATAAGGCAAAAAATACTGTCGATAAAAATAGCCATATTGGGATCAGCGCTGAAAGTGCGCCTAAATACACGGCCAGCGGTGGCTTACCCTTAGGTGTTCCACGGATCGCAATACTGACACGTACGCAAGCAATCAACAATGAGTGCTGTAATAGCATAACTAACAGCCCTGGAAACACAATCGCCGCAAAACTGACTCCAGGGTTATAAAGAGGCTCAGTTACACTTCGAATTGGCGTAATAATCACTTCTGCTTGTTGCTTACTATAACCTGAATCCACCAGCAGCTGAGTGTTATAGCTATTCAACAACGTTTGGTAAGCACTTACTAACTCTTGTTGGATCTGACCACTGGCTAAGCGGTTCGTCGCATCACCATAGACAGGTACGGTGATATTTTTTCCATTGAGTAAGAATTTTTCAAAATCTGTTGGGATAATAATGATGGCAAACAATTTCCGGTCAATCATGTCTTTGCGCGCTTGAGCCAAATTGTCATAGCTGTGCAACACGACCTTAGGTGCTGCATCTAAATCACGAATTAATGCACGGCTCGCAACACTATGATCCTGATCGATAACCGCAACGGGCAAATCCCACAAAACCGGTTTTGCATACACCAAACTCATTACGCATAAAGAAACCAGCAATAATAACCACATTGGTTTATCCAACATACCGAGCAACACTTTGCGGAAGGTTGCAAAATACATTTGCATTAGAGTTCCCCCCCTTGAGCTGCAATTCGTTTAGGTAATCGCTTACGGATCAAAAAAGCGGTGACGATTGGATAAATCAGTAAAAACAAACACACTTCCACAATTCGCATGAATGAAATTTCACGTAAGAAAATATCAAACATGGCGTTAAGTGTATGCGTCAGTGGCTCAATGTTGGAAATGATTTGAGCAGGTAAAATCATTGATAATTCAGGTACCGCCATACCTGAAAAGGCCAAGGCGATACTGACTAACATCCCAATTAAGCTGTAGGCCATAATCGCACTAGAGGTGAAGCTAAACAGTAATAAACCGATACTTTGCGCCGCTATCACATAAAAAAAGCCAACCATTATCATGTATAAAGGATTACCCACCACCTTAGCATCAAAAATGCTCACTAACGCGGCCAATTCCACCACTAATAATGTAGTAAAAAATAGCGTATAAGGTGCCATTTTCCCTAAAACTGCCATCGAAAACGGTTTCACACTTTGTAATATAGAGCTACGCGATAACGTATAGATGGTGCAAGTCACCACAAATAGCTGCAACATATGGATCGTCGCTGCAAATTGCTGATAATAGATATAACTACCACTTGGATTAAATAAGCTATCGTAGGAAAGTGTCACTTGTGCCAATTGCGGCAATGCTTTCCCCATGGAGCTCGCTAATTGAGTACGATATTTCGCATTCAGTTCAGCGACTAATCCACTAAAATCTTGAATGGCATAACTGCCTGAAGCATAGAATAACGCATTGTAGTACATACGTAGTTCGGGCTGACGCCCACGCAACACGTCTGCTTCAAAATTGGTTGGAATATATAGCAGTGCATAATCTTTCGCACTCGCCAAGCGTTTTAATGACGTATTGAGGTTATTATCAATCGCTTTAACGTCTGCATGAGGCCCTGCATTTAAGTCTCTCACCACGAGTCTTGAGGCTGGGCTGATATCGTTATCCACCACAGAAACGGGGAGATCCATCAGTGTGCCTTCTGAAAAGTTAGCACTTACCAACGTAAATAGCATCAGCGGAAATAACCAGCTTAACCAATGAAAAACTGGACTACGAATGGCGGCTTGTGTTTCTCGACTAAAAGCATGTTCAAAACCATGCCAAGCGAATTTTAATTTCATATTCGCGCCTTTTATTTATCCCAACGCCATAACACGCTCATACCAGGTCTTAGGCCATCAATGGATTCCAACGGATACAAACGGACTTCAAAGGTTTTCAAGTCAAAATCACCTGTGGCTCGAGTTGCCCTTTTCGTTGCGTAATCCCCTTTCGGCGCAATGTAACGCACTTCCGCTTCAATCTTTTTATCACCTAACGCAGGCACATCAAGCTGAACCTTATCGCCTTTTTTCACATCAACAAGGATGTCTTCACGTAAGTTATAAATAAAATACGCTTGGGGGATGCGGACCATGGTGAGTAATGGACTACCTGCATTGAAAATTTCCCCCACTTCAGCGGGAATTGGACCAACTTCACCATCGACAGGAGCTTTGACTTGTAAATCATCGAGTTGTACTTGTAGTTCAGCTAATTTTTGCTCTGCCTCATTGAGCTCTGCCTGATATTTTTGGCGCAGTTCAATGCGGTCACCGTTTTTCGCCTCTTCAAGTTGTGCTTTAGCGCCTTGAACTTGCTGAAAAGCCACATCTTTAGCTTTACGTGAGCTATCAAGCTCATTAGCTGACACGTATCCTTTACCCGATAAATTGCTTAAACGGTTATATTCACGAGTGGCATTCTGATACTGAGATTCCGCTTGCGATAATGATGCTTGTAAATTACGGATGGTCTCTTCACGAGTTCCATGAAGTGATTGATCGAGTTGCGCCTGAGCTTGATCTCTTGCGGCTTTCAGTGCCGCATACTGGGCTGCTAGCTCAGGACTTTCTAATGTAATTAACAGCTGCCCTTTTTTAACATCATCTCCGCGCTCGACATGACGTTCAATCACTCGCCCTTTAGCTTTCGATGTCACCATAACTTCAGGTGCGTCAACTTCACCTTGTAATAATAAAAATTGGTTATGGGAATGAAAAAGTGCCGCCGCCGCTATCAAAATCAGCATCAACAAAATCAGTGCTATTGTTCTTTTTTTCATTATTAGTAAAACCTTAAATAATCACGGAGGAAACTATGGCAATAAAATTATCGCAGTAATTGCCGATACAGCGTTAATAAATTTGTGCGCAAGGTCACACATAGAAGGGGAAAACGTCTATTATTGAACCAATTACAGTCTTATGTCAAATATACTCTACATAATGCAAAGTACAGTTGATCATCGTTAACATCTCTATAAGAGGCATTATATACTCTAAATAATTCGAGGTGCAGCTAGGCGACAAGTGAACCAATCGCTAGGCGCATAGAAAACCATATGACTGGCGTGAGTGAACGTAGTCAACAACGCTGCAATTTGAAGTATGACGAGTATAACCAGTATAAAGATAGCATAGCTTGACCAAATCACTATTCTCCTATCAGCCCATTACGCTACAATCGCTATCAGTCGGTTACACAACAATCGCCCTCTTAAAGCAGCAAAACTGGAAACCTTAATGTACGAGTTCGATCTGATCCTGCTGCTCTTGCAGCAGATGTGTGTTTATTTAGTCATAGCATGGGCACTGAGTAAAACCCCACTTGTCATCCCTTTATTAAAAGTGACAATTCGTCTACCACATAAAGTGATGTGTTACGTCATTTTCTCAGTTTTTTGTGTGATGGGAACCTATTTTGGTTTACACATTAATGATTCAATCGCTAACACACGTGCTATCGGCTCAGTCCTTGGCGGTCTGCTCGGTGGACCTGCTGTTGGCTTTGCCGTCGGTTTTACAGGCGGCCTACACCGATATTCTCTAGGAGGAATGACCGCCTTCAGCTGTATGGTATCAACAATTGCTGAAGGGCTGATTGGTGGACTGGTACATCGCTACTACATGAAGCGTGGACAAATAGATAAAATATTTAACCCTCTCACCGCTAGCTGTGTCACCTTTGTGGCTGAAATCATCCAAATGCTCATTATTTTATTATTAGCACGCCCTTTCGACGAAGCCTTAGAGCTGGTTAAAAATATCGCAGCGCCCATGGTCATTGCTAATACGATTGGTGCGGCAATGTTTATTCGTATTTTGCTCGACCGCCGTGCCATTGTTGAAAAATATACCACTGCATTTTCAGCCCAAGCCTTAAAAATTGCGCTCTGTACTGATGGGATCTTACGTAAGGGGTTTAATGCAGATAACAGCATGAAAGTCGCTAAAATTATCTATCAAGAACTCGAAATTGGTGCCGTTGCCATCACGGATAGAGAGAAGATTTTAGCCTTTATTGGTATTGGTGCTGATCATCATTGTCCAGGAACGCCTATTGCCTCAGAGCAATCGAGGCGAGCTATTGATAACAATGAAGTGGTTTATGCAGATGGTAATGAAACACCTTATAAATGTTCTTTAAGCCCCACATGTAAGCTTGGATCCGCACTTGTTATCCCACTTAGAGGTGAAAATGAACGCGTTATTGGTACCATTAAACTTTATGAAGCGAAGAATCGGCTATTCAGTTCTATTAACCGGACACTGGGTGAAGGTATCGCCAGTTTGTTTTCGGCTCAGATCCTCGCGGGGCAATATGAACGTAATAAACAATCTTTATTACAATCTGAAGTGAAGCTATTACATGCACAGGTTAATCCACACTTTTTATTTAATGTCTTAAATACATTGCAAGCAGTTATTCGCCGAGATAGCCAGCAAGCAGGTCAACTCGTTCAGTATATTTCGACCTTCTTTAGAAATAACCTCAAGCGTCCAGAGCAAGACGCCACATTAGGCGAAGAATTAGAACATGTGAATGCTTACTTACAGATAGAAAAAGCACGTTTCCAAGAAAAATTACATATAGAGCTAGATATACCAGAACACTTAAAACAAGTTAAATTGCCTGCCTTTTCACTACAACCCATTGTAGAGAATGCAATTAAACACGGTACTTCACAGTTATTAGATACTGGATATATTACAATAAGAAGTTATATACGCGGTGAGCAAGTATATATTGAGATAGAAGACAATGCCGGCTGCTATCAACCCACTACACAAAGTGATGGATTGGGTATGAGCCTAGTCGATAAGCGCCTTAAACTTAAATATGGCGAACAATATGGTGTGAGTGTGGAATATGAGCCAGAGCAATTTACACGCGTACAGTTACGATTGCCTTACGTTTTAACATGTACTCTAAATAATCCAAATTGCAGGTAAGCGACAAGCGAAGATTGACGAGAAGCATAGATAAACGCTATGACTCGGCGAGCGTAGTCACCATACCTTAACAAAAGGCGCTGCAACTTGAAGTATCACGAATATAATAAAAAGATTGAATACTTATGAACGTACTAATTGTTGATGATGAACCATTTGCACGGGAAAACTTGCGCTGTTTGCTTGAAGAACATGATGATATTGAAATTATGGATGAATGCGCCAATGCAATTGAAGCAATCGGTGTGATCCACAAAAAGAAACCCGATGTGGTATTTCTTGATATTCAAATGCCTCGTATCACTGGCCTTGAGATGGTACGCATGCTTGATCCTGAAGATCGTCCCTATATCGTTTTTTTAACTGCTTTTAATGAATTCGCCATACAAGCCTTTGAAGAACACGCATTTGATTATTTATTAAAACCACTCGAAAGCGATCGACTGAATAAAACACTCACTCGCCTACGCCAAGGCCAACAAAAACAAGATCTTGAAATCTTAAGTGATCACGAGCCATTAAAATTTATTCCTTGTACCGGCCATAGCCGCATTTGGCTGATGAAATTGGATGAAGTGCAGTATGTCACTTCGCGCATGAGTGGCGTTTATGTGATGAGCACACAAGGCCAAGAAGGCTTTACAGAGCTGACTCTCAGAACACTAGAGTTACGCACCTCATTAGTGCGCTGCCATCGTCAATATTTAGTTAACATGACGCAATTAAGTGAAATTTTGTTTGGTGATAATGGGCAAGCAGAGCTAGTCTTAAGCTCAGGGGAACATATCCCAGTAAGCCGCCGCTACTTAAAGCCGTTAAAAGAAGCACTAGGGCTCATTTAGAGTATTTATTTAAAAGATGACGCGTATAGGGAGATGATACATGGCCGACTTCTACTTACAACTTCGCACCAACTCAATGACCTTAAAAAACCTAGAGACCCATGAAGAATATACCGCAAAAGGTGATTTCTCATCGTCTCGGCTGATCATTGGTGATTTTTACGTCGCCCAAAGCCTTCTAGTGCAACTTATTGACACAATGAAACTGAGTGTTCGGCTTCCATTAACGCCACATCATCGCATTATTGTGCAAGCTTTAGAAAAAAATGAAGGCGGCTTAAGTCCTGTTGAAGTCAGACTACTCGAAGAGATCACTGTGGCAGCTTTTAACCATAAGCTTAAAAAAGTGATCGTCAGTCATGACACTCTCCCCATGCCACAAAAACATGCAGAAGAGTTATTGGATAGGAAATAATCCAAGGGCCATTAAGCCCCTCAAACTGCTGACAGACGTATTCTGTTTGCCGGCAGTGGCTAAAGTTTTTGAAATAAATGAGCAAAACCAATTCATTGATTTTCGGCTGATAATACGGAGTAGGAAAAACCATATTTTTATTCTGCTTCGTCAACAATCTCAGGAGCCATTAACTCCTTTCTCTCATACATCCTATGTCTACCATCTAACTTTACAAATAAAATTCTTGTCGTTTTTTGAAAGAAGATGACTACTCAAGAAAAAGATACACTTATTTATCCTAAAATAAATAAGTGGCAAGCAAATGCGATAGAACTACACTGCCGGATAAAACCTGTGGAGAACATGGAAAAACGAATTGGTAGAGGTGGTAGAAGTCACGTCTATCATGACAGCCAATTTGTCATAAAACAGCTTAAAAAGTTCAATTTAGGTGAGGCTAAACATGAGGTTACTATGTGTAATGCATATAGAGATAAAACCCATAGCATATCTCCAAATGCATTTATCATTGGAGAAAGAATTACAATGCCATTTGTTCATGGCCAAACACCTAATAAAATAGAAACGCTCAGTGGGATAAAAGATCTCTATGATAAAGGTTTTTTAATGGCTGACGCTAAACCTGAAAATTTTTTGAAAATAGAAACAGGACAAATAGTCCCTATTGATTTTGGCCTTATATTTTAGCCTAATAACCTATCTTCTATAGATCAAAGTGTCAAAATAGAAATAATCAGAGATTACATTAAGGGCGGATACCATTATATTCCATCAAGTTTGAAATCTGAATAGACCTCTCATATAAAAGCATTAGACTCGATGCTAGGTTCTGCAAGCCAAATGCGATACATAAATACTAAAGAGCTAAGCAATGCAGGAGTATTTACGATAAATAGAAAATAATGCAATGAATATTAACTTTCTCCAATAAAAAACCCGCAGTCCAATTGGAAGCGGGTTTTGTATTTTAACCAGTGCCGGTTTAATCAAGGCACTTAGGCATTTAATTATGCGTTATGGCTAGTGCTGCGACGACGTGGTGCCGCAGTATTATGATCTTCATTACGACCACGTGGAGCGCTGCTATTACCACGATCACGGTTTCCACCACGGCGGTTACCGCCCGCATTATCACGATCACCACCACTACGACGGTTTCCACCTTCGCGGTCGTTACGACGGCCTGCACCAAAACCACCTTCGCTACCACCTTCGCGACGTGGACCACCACGACGCTCACGACGTTCAAATGGTTGCGCATCGCCAATCAGTTGCATCTGAGTTGGTTTGTTCAGAATACGTGCACGGCTTAAATGGGTTAATACGTCAGTTGGCATGCCTTTTGGTAATTCAATGGTAGAGTGGGTACCATACAATTTAATATTACCAATATAACGGCTGCTGATGTCAGCTTCGTTCGCAATCGCACCAACAATGTGACGAACTTCTACACCATCATCGCGGCCAACTTCGATACGGTACATTTCCATATCACCAACATCACGACGCTCACGACGAGCACTACCGCCACGCTCTGCACGCTCAAAACCATTGCCATTGCTGTTATTGCGATCACGGCGACGATCATCACGGTCGTTAAACTCACGACGTGGACGACGTGGAGCATCAGGTGGCAGGATCAGGGCACGTTCACCTTGAGCCATTTTCAGCAGTGCTGCTGCTAATGTTTCCATATCTACATCTTCTGATGGAGACAGCTTAGCCAACAGTGCACGGTATTGATCTAAATCGCTGCTTTCAAATTGCTGTTGAATTTTTTCAGCAAATTTCGCCTGACGACGTTCACTTAATAGCTGAGAATCTGGCAGTTCCACCTCTGGAATAGTCAGCTTCATGGTGCGTTCAACGTTACGCAGCAAACGACGCTCACGATTCTCAACGAATAATAATGCGCGACCCGCACGGCCCGCACGGCCAGTACGACCGATACGGTGAACGTAAGATTCTGCATCCATTGGAATATCATAGTTAACAACTAGGCTGATACGCTCAACGTCAAGACCGCGAGCCGCAACGTCAGTTGCAATCAATATATCCAAACGACCATCTTTTAAACGCTCTAAGGTTTGTTCACGCAGTGCTTGGTTCATATCACCATTCAGTGCCGCACTGTTGTAACCATTACGCTCAAGCGCTTCAGCGACTTCCAATGTTGCGTTTTTAGTACGCACAAAGATGATTGCAGCATCGAAATCTTCAGCTTCTAAGAAACGAACTAATGCTTCGTTCTTACGCATGCCATACACAGTCCAATAGCTTTGAGCAATATCTGGACGTGTTGTAATGCTAGCTTGAATGCGGATCTCTTTAGGCTCTTTCATGAAACGGCGTGTAATACGACGAATTGGCTCAGGCATAGTCGCAGAGAACAACGCAGTTTGATGATCAGCTGGAATTTGGCTCATGATGTTTTCAACATCTTCAATAAAGCCCATACGTAGCATTTCATCGGCTTCGTCTAATACGAGGCCTTTCAATTTAGAAAGATCCAAAGTACCACGTTTTAGATGGTCAAGTAGGCGGCCAGGCGTACCGACAACCACTTGCGGGCCTTGGCGCAGAGCACGTAATTGTACGTCATAGCGTTGGCCACCATACAGAGCAACAACATTAACGCGGCTCATGTGTTTAGAGAAATCGCCCATCGCTTCAGCAACTTGAACAGCCAACTCACGAGTTGGAGCAAGAACCAAAATTTGTGGGGCTTTTAAATCAGGATCGATGTTATGGAGTAACGGCAAACTAAAAGCAGCAGTTTTACCACTACCTGTTTGGGCCATCCCCAGCACATCATTACCTTCCATCAACAATGGGATACATTGCTGCTGGATCGGTGAAGGTTTTTCGTATCCCAGGTCGTTTAGTGCAGTCAAAATAGACGCTGATAAACCTAAATCAGCGAAAGAGATATCAGTCTCGGTGGTCATGTAAAGGTGCCTCATACTTAATGGCGGCCAGTTTACATAACCGTACGAAATTCATTTCGGTCATTTTCATTTAAAATGTGAACTGGCTCAAATTGTGTTATTAAACGAACAAATAGGCCGTCACCCCTAAAGATGATGGCTCAAAAAATAGTCATGAAATGTTCGTCAGCTATTGCTGGCCCGATTCTAAAAGGTCGTCTTGTTCTTGGCCTAACAGCGCCAATTCCAACAATGCATAGCGGTGTTCAACAAAGCTGTGAGCGTTGTTAGCCACCGTCAGTTTGAATAACGCAGTTGCGCTATCCTTATCCCCCAGACTTAGGTAATGCTTACCTAAATAGAAGTTAGTTTCACTGAGATGCTCAGCGAGCGAAGTGTTATCCGTAAAAGTTTCTTTCAAACGCGTCATCAATGTATTTTCACTGATGTCACCTAAATAAAACTCTACGATATTCCAGCCCCATTGCCCCTTCTCCGCACGATTATAGCGAGCAGCAAGATTTTCTTGCGCTATACGCGGGTCTATGTCTTTTTCAACAAGATAAAGCCATAGAGAACGAAAAGGATCATTTGGATCTATCTGATAATACGCCAGCAGATCATCCTGCGCTAATTTATGACGGCCACCGTAATATAATGCGATGCCACGGTTCATACGCGCGAAATTGTAAGTTGGATCAAGCTCTAATACAGAATCAAACGCTTCATAGGCGGCATCATAATTGCCAGCCTGCGTAAAATATATTCCTAAAAAGTTAAAGATTTCAGGAATATCAGGGCGGATCGCTAACGCAGTTGAAAAATCATTGCGCGCTAATGCCCTCAAACCGAGACTATCATACAACACTCCGCGCTCATATAAAAGCTGGGCGTATTCATCATCGGTTAAAGATCGGCTCGCAAGGATTTGTTCCATACGAGCCAATATCACTTCTTGCTGTAATGATGGTTGCAAAGGAACAGCAAATACCTCGTTTTTACGCCAATCTTTGCTACTACATCCAAGTAGTACAAAAAAGATAAGCGCAGAGACTACACGAGTAAACGTGTTTAAATCCCTAAACCGAAGACAGATACTGTTCAGCATACTCCGTCCTTACATTACCACTAGTTCAGCAAATTACGGCTAAATGTGCCTTCATACAAAAGGCGCTGTTTCAGTATCAGCCTACTCTGCTGAGTCCTGTTGCTGTGCTGGAACTTCTTCCGTTGCCACAGCTTCTTTCATGCTTAGGCGGATACGGCCTTGACGGTCGATTTCCAATACCTTAACGGGTACTTCTTGACCCATTTGCAGGTAGTCAGTCACTTTCTCAACACGCTTATCAGCGATTTGAGAAATATGAACTAAACCTTCTTTACCACCACCGATAGCAACGAATGCACCGAAGTCAACGATACGAGTGACCTTACCTTGATAGATACGGCCAACTTCAACTTCAGCAGTAATTTCTTCGATGCGACGAATCGCTTCTTTCGCTTTCAGGCCATCAGTTGCAGCAATCTTCACAGTACCATCATCTTCAATTTCAATGGTTGTACCGGTTTCTTCAGTCAGTGCACGGATCACTGAACCACCTTTACCGATAACATCTTTGATCTTGTCTGGATTGATACGGATAGTGTAGATACGTGGTGCGAACTCAGAGATCTCTTCACGAGGGCTGTTAATCGCTTGTTCCATCGTACCTAAAATGTGTAGACGAGCACCTTTCGCTTGATTCAATGCAACTTGCATGATTTCGCGAGTGATACCTTCAATTTTAATGTCCATTTGCAGTGCACTGATACCATCACGGCTACCAGCTACTTTAAAGTCCATATCACCTAAGTGGTCTTCGTCACCTAGAATGTCAGAAAGTACAACGAAATCGTCGCCTTCTTTAACCAGACCCATTGCAATACCAGCAACAGCCGCTTTAATTGGTACACCAGCATCCATCAGAGCCAGAGAAGCACCACATACAGAAGCCATTGAAGATGAACCATTTGATTCAGTGATTTCAGATACAACACGTACCGTGTATGGGAAATCAGCGTGGTTTGGCATAACAGCCAGAACACCACGTTTTGCTAAACGGCCATGACCAATTTCACGACGTTTAGGTGAACCTACCATACCAGTTTCACCAACAGAGTATGGAGGGAAGTTATAGTGGAACAAGAAGCGGTCAGTGTACTCGCCCATTAGTTGGTCGATTACCTGCGCATCACGTTCAGTACCCAGTGTTGCCGTTACCAGTGCTTGAGTTTCACCACGAGTAAACAGTGCCGAACCATGGGTGCGTGGCAGAACACCTGTACGTACGTCTAACGCACGAACCATGTCTTTCTCACGACCATCAATACGTGGCTCACCACGGATAACACGGCTACGTACAACTTGTTTTTCTAAGTTAGCAAGAATATCTGCAATTTCAGAAGTATCGACGTTTTCGTCTTCAGCAACAATTGCCGCGGTGACTTCATCTTTAATCAAGTCAACTTGTGCGTAACGCTCTTGTTTCTCAGTGATACGGTATGCATCGCCCATACGGCTTTCAGCCAAGGCAGCAACTTTATCTTGCAGAGCTTGGTTAACTGGCTCAGGTTGCCAATCCCATTTTTCTTTGCCTGCTTCTTTTACTAATTCATTAATTTCATTGATAACAACTTGTTGTTGGTCATGACCAAAAACAACGGCACCAAGCATTTGCTCTTCGCTTAACAGCTCAGCTTCTGATTCAACCATCAGAACAGCACTTTCAGTTCCTGCAACCACTAAATCAAGGCGGCTTGATTTCAATTCGTCAGCAGTTGGGTTCAATACATATTCATCATTGATAAAACCAACACGAGCTGCGCCGATTGGGCCATTGAAAGGAACACCTGACAGAGCTAATGCAGCTGATGCACCGATCATTGCAACGATATCTGGGTTAACTTGTGGGTTAACAGACACCACAGTAGCGATGATTTGGATTTCGTTCAGGAAGCCTTCTGGGAACAGTGGGCGTAGTGGACGGTCAATCAGGCGAGCGATCAGGGTTTCACCTTCGCCAGGGCGACCTTCACGACGGAAGAAACTACCTGGGATACGACCAGCGGCATAGGTACGCTCTTGATAGTTAACCGTCAGAGGGAAAAAGTCTTGCCCTTCTTTAACTTTTTTCTGAGCTACCGCAGTAACGAAAACCGCAGTATCATCCATATTCACCATTACCGCGGCTGTCGCTTGGCGAGCGATCATACCAGTTTCAATGGATACAGTGTGCTGACCGTATTGGAATTTGCGAACGATAGGATTTAACAAAATATTACCCTTCATTTTTAGGCCGCTGGAGCTTTTCTAGCGACATTGGCTTTCTCTTCCTACCACAGCCTCGCGACTAATGAGAACACTGATGTTCATGTTATCAATTTTCTCATTAGCCGCGCGAATCGGTGTAGCTGAAGAGGCGTTAATAAAACAATTAATTACGGATCATAGCTTAGCATTTAAGTTAAGTATAATTCGAGTATTACTTCAACTTTAATATAACTTTTAGAAGAAAAGGGGCCGGTGGCCCCTTTTCACTGAAACTGACGATACTCGTCCTACTTCAAGTCGCAGCGTTGTTAACTCTATTCACTCGCACTAGTCACATACTGATGTATGCGCTTAGTATCTCACTCATTTGTCGCCTAGCTGCGCCTCGAATTATTTAGAGTAAAGACTAGCGACGCAGGCCTAAACGCTCGATAAGAGCGGTATAACGCGCGATGTCTTTGCCTTTCAAGTAAGCTTGCAATCTACGACGCTGAGCAACCATACGCAGCAGACCACGACGGCTGTGGTGATCTTTTTTATGCTCTGAAAAGTGGCTTTGCAGATGGTTGATTTGAGCAGTTAACAGAGCGATTTGAACTTCGCTTGAACCAGTGTCGTTTTCACCGCGGCCGAATTCAGCAACGATTTTTGCTTTCGCTTCAGTACTTAGAGACATAATAAACTCCAAATGTATAAATGTATGTAATGAGAGCCAATCTCTAATTTAGCATCTCACAGATTAAGCGCCGCTATTCTACGCTGCTTAACGGCGCAAAGCAATAAGTGCCGCGATGCGGATTATTCATTTTCGACGACTAAACGTCGCGGCGCAACCCGAAGATCTTCACTGATCACCGCAATCCCAATAAAGCATTGAGAGTCACCTCGAGTCACTCTGATCATCGTACCTTCAGCTAATCCACCAATATCGGCTCTAACTGGTTGACCTTGCTTAAAATAAGCGGCTGTTTCTTCAGTTAAATTGACCGCTGGAAAATGCACGACAGCGGTATCCATCGGTAACAATAAACTATCGAGTAATGACTCAAAAGAGCCCTCACCTGCATCGACTCTTGCTCTTAGCTCTGCTAACTGTTCCAATGTCACCATCCGTTCGTACGGATAATTTGCCACTTGAACTCGGCGCAAATAGGTCACATGAGCACCACAGCCTAACATTTCACCTAAATCATCAATGATGGTTCGAATATAAGTGCCTTTAGAACAGTGGATTTCCAGCTCAAGCTCATTACCTTCTAAGCGAATAAACTGTAACTCATAGACTGTAATTGGGCGGGCTTCGCGCTCTACGGTGATCCCCTTTCGTGCATACTCATACAGAGGGCGTCCTTGATGTTTCAATGCGGAATACATTGAGGGAACTTGCAAAGTATCACCACGAAAGTGCTCTAAAGCCTCATCAAGCTGAGCTTGTGTAAACTCAATGTTACGCTCACTGATGATTTCTCCGTGAGAGTCAGAAGTGTCGGTACGTTGCCCCAAGCGAGCAATTACACGATAACGTTTATCTGAATCAAGTAAAAACTGAGAGAATTTGGTTGCTTCACCAAGACACACTGGGAGCATCCCTGTTGCAAGTGGATCTAACGCACCGGTGTGGCCCGCTTTATTTGCATTGAAGAAGCGCCGCACTTTTTGCAGCGCATCATTTGAAGAAATATCAGTAGGTTTATCCAGCAGCACAACGCCATCTATATTACGGCCGCTACGACGACGCCCCATTATTTTTCCTCTTTATCGTCCGCATTTGCACGGCGTATTTCATCATTACGAATAACATTAGAAACTAAGTTAGACATACGCATACCATCAACCAATGAGCTATCGTAAGAGAACGTTAACTCAGGAATGACACGTAAACGCATTGCTTTTCCGAGTAAAGAACGAATAAAGCCTGAAGCTTCATTTAGCGCTTTAATACCATCTTGAACCATTTGTGACTCATGTTCTTCATGAGAAATGTTTAAGAAAGTGACAAATACTTTTCCGTAGGCCAAGTCTCTTGATAATTCAACACCCGAAACGGTTGCCATACCAATGCGAGGATCTTTCACTTCGCGCTGCAAGATAATTGCAATTTCTTTTTGCATTTCTTGTGCTACACGCTGAGAACGACTAAATTCTCTTGCCATATCCATATCTCCGATACATAGGGGGGCATAAGCCCCCCTAGGAATATATCAATGAGCTCCACACATATTAGATGTGTGATTACTCGTGAAATTAACCGTCAATTGAACGTTTAATTTCAATTACTTCAAAGACTTCGATCATATCGCCAACGCGGACATCGTTGTAGTTCTTAACACCGATACCACATTCCATGCCATTACGCACTTCGTTGACGTCATCTTTAAAGCGACGCAGTGACTCCAACTCACCTTCGTAAATAACCACGTTATCACGTAGAACACGGATTGGGTTATTACGTTTGATAGTTCCTTCAGTCACCATACAACCAGCGATTGCACCAAATTTCGGTGATTTGAATACATCACGAACTTCTGCAAGACCCATGATTTGCTGCTTGTATTCAGGCGCTAACATACCGCTCATTGCTTGTTTGATTTCATCAATCAGGCTATAGATAACGGAGTAGTAACGCAGGTCAACGCTTTCACTTTCAATAACACGGCGAGCAGAAGCATCAGCACGTACGTTAAAGCCAAGAATGATTGCGTTAGACGCCGCTGCCAGAGTAGCATCAGTTTCAGTGATACCACCAACGCCAGAACCGATGATTTTAATTTTAACTTCATCAGTTGACAGTTTCATCAGTGAGTCAGTGATCGCTTCACAGGTACCTTGAACATCTGTTTTCAGAACGATGTTCAATTCAGAAACCTTACCGTCTTCCATGTTAGCAAACATGTTTTCCAGTTTAGATTTCTGTTGGCGAGCCAGTTTAACATCACGGAATTTGCCCTGACGATACAAAGCAACTTCACGCGCTTTCTTCTCATCACGAACAACTGTCGCTTCATCACCCGCTGATGGAACGTTTGATAGACCGAGGATCTCTACAGGCATTGATGGGCCAGCAGATTGAACTTCTTTACCTAATTCGTTACGCATCGCACGAATACGGCCGTATTCAAAGCCACAAAGCACGATATCGCCTTTGTTCAATGTACCTTCTTGAACAAGGATAGTGGCTACTGGACCACGGCCTTTATCAAGGTAAGATTCAACAACAACACCGCTTGCCATACCTGCATAAACCGCTTTCAGCTCTAAGACTTCAGCTTGCAGTAGGATAGCGTCGAGCAGGTCATCAATACCTGTTCCTTTTTTCGCAGATACACTGATAAACTGAGTATCACCACCCCAATCTTCAGAAATAACGCCATATTGAGACAGTTCGTTTCTGACACGATCTGGGTCCGCTTCTGGTTTATCAATTTTGTTCACAGCAACAACGATCGGTACGCCAGCTGCTTTCGCATGTTGGATAGCTTCGATAGTTTGTGGCATCACGCCATCATCCGCTGCAACAACCAGAACAACGATATCCGTTGCCTGTGCACCACGAGCACGCATCGAGGTAAACGCGGCGTGACCAGGGGTATCTAGGAAGGTGATCATACCTTTGTCAGTCTGCACATGGTATGCACCAATGTGCTGGGTGATACCACCCGCTTCGCCTGAAGCAACTTTGGTTGAACGAATATAGTCAAGTAGTGACGTTTTACCGTGGTCAACGTGACCCATAATTGTCACAACAGGTGCACGTGGCTCTTCCATTGCAGAGCCAGTGTCACGATCATTCATTACCGCTTCTTCAAGCTCGTTTTCACGACGCAGAATAACTTTATGGCCCATTTCTTCTGCAACAAGTTGTGCAGTTTCTTGGTCAATGACTTGGTTGATAGTCGCCATAGCGCCCATCTTCATCATTGTTTTAATCACTTGTGAGCCTTTAACAGCCATTTTGTTAGCTAATTCGCCAACAGTGATCGTTTCGCCGATAATAACATCACGGTTTACTGCTGCGGCAGGCTTAGTAAAGCCTTGTTGCAGTGAGCTACCCTTACGTTGTTTACCTTTAACGCGACCAGAACGGCCAGCAGCACGTTCTTCTTCACGATCGGCTTTCTCAGAAAGTTTATTGCCTTTCTTTTGGCGAGGTGCTTTCGCACTACGGTTACGAGAACGACGGCCTTCTTCTTTCTCATCACTCTCATCTTCCGCTGCACGCGCATGTTGAGAGGTTGTGGTGTGATAGTCACTATCTTCTTCAGATTTTGCATCACTCGTCCACTTTTCACCGTTTTCTTCGGCCATTTTACGAGCTTCTTCTGCAACACGTTTAGCTTCAGCTTCAACTTTACGTTGAGTTTCTTCTTCCGCTTTACGTTTCAGAGCGGCTGCCTCGGCTTCAAGGCGCTGTTTTTCAGAATTGCTCTCACCGGCTTTGCCAGCTTTTTGATGATTTTCGCTTGGTTTCACTTTTTCTCTTTCCGCTACTTCGCGCGTAGCTTTTTCAGCTGCTTCACGTTTTGCTTTTTCTTCGGCATCACGTTTTGCTTGTGCTTCTTGTTTCGCTTTTTCTTCTGCGATACGTTTAGCTTCAGCTTCACGTTTTGCCAGTTCTTCAGCTTCGCGCTGTGCCTGCTCTTCCGCTTCACGCTTCGCCTGCTCTTCCGCTTGCGCTTGCTCAGCGTCACGGTTCACATAAGTGCGTTTTTTGCGGACTTCTACATTTACCGATTTACTTTTACCACCGGTAACTGGAACACTCAACGTACTACGCGTTTTACGTTGCAATGTTAACTTACTCGGCTGTCCCGCCGAGCCGCCGTGTTCACGATTTAAGTGCCCCAGCAATGTTTCTTTTTCTGACTGACTAACAGAGTCATTCTCACCTTTTTTGATCCCTGCTTCAGCAAATTGCTGTACCAGGCGCTCAACTGTGGTTTGAATTTCTGCTGCCAATGATTTTACAGTTTCTGTCATGCCGTTCCTTCCTGCTACAGTGTTTACGCATCGTTACCGAACCAGCAAATATTACGTGCAGCCATGATGAGTGCTCCTGCTTTCTCACCATCCAGACCTTCAATATCAATCAGGTCGTCGATGCCCTGCTCAGCAAGATCTTCCAGTGTACAGATACCATGAGTAGCTAAATTATAAGCTAGAGTATTATCCATACCTTCCAGATTCAATAAATCTTCTGCTGGCTGATTATCACCTAGGCTCTCTTTTTGAGCCAATTCAATCGTAGTGAGGGCCGCTTTTGCTCTTTCACGTAGAACTTCAACAGTATCGGAGTCGAGACCGTCAATTTCCAGAAGCTCTTTAATAGGCACGTAGGCCAGTTCTTCTAACGTCGAGAAGCCTTCTTCAACAAGTGCAGTGGCGAACTCTTCATCAATATCAAGATGCTTGGTGAATGTGTCAATAGAAGCATGTGCTTCTGCCTGATGTTTTGCATTCAGCTCTTCTGCGGTCATGACATTCAGTTCCCATTTGTCATCACCACGGTGTTTTTTCAGTAATTGTGCCGCTAAGCGAACGTTTTGACCATTACGGCCAATCGCTTGAGCCAAGTTACTACTTTCTACGGCAACATCCATCGTACATTTGTCTTCATCGACGACAATAGATGCCACATCAGCCGGAGCCATTGCATTAATAACGAATTGAGCAGGGTTATCATCCCATAACACAATATCAATTCGCTCGCCGCCTAATTCACTAGAAACGGCTTGAACCCGTGCACCGCGCATACCTACGCAAGCACCAACTGGGTCAATACGCTTATCGTTAGTTTTTACTGCGATCTTAGCGCGAGAACCTGGATCACGAGCAGCAGCTTTGATTTCGATGATCTCTTCACCAATTTCAGGTACTTCAATGCGGAATAATTCAACCAGCATTTCAGGACGAGAACGAGTAACAAAAAGCTGCGCACCGCGTGCTTCAGGACGAACATCATACAGGACTCCGCGGATGCGGTCACCTGGACGGAAGTTTTCACGTGGTAACATGTCTTCACGTAAAATAACGGCTTCAGCATTGTTACCAAGATCTAACGTGATATTTTCACGATTCACTTTCTTCACTTGAGCAGTGATGATTTCACCTTGTTGCTCACGGAATTGGTCAACAACCATCGCACGTTCAGCTTCGCGAACTTTTTGAACGATAACTTGTTTCGCCGTTTGCGTGGTAATACGGTCAAAAACAACTGATTCAATTTGATCTTCAACATACTCACCCAGTTTCAACTCTGGATTTTCATATTGTGCCGCTTCTAACGTGATTTCACGTGTTGGCATAGTCACTTCATCAACGATCAACCAACGGCGGAACGTATCAAAGTCACCTGATTTACGGTCGATTTCGACACGAACATCGATCTCTTGCTCATATTTCTTTTTGGTTGCTGTCGCCAGTGCCGTTTCCAGAGCCTCGAAGATTTTTTCACGAGGGAGGGATTTTTCGTTAGAAACCGCTTCAACAACAGCCAGAATTTCTTTGTTCATCCTAGTTGCCTCATTGAACTTAATTAAAAGTGGGGTACCAAGTTAGCTTTCTGGATGTTGCCAAGGGCGAACACTTCATCCTTACCATCCACAGTAACCGTTATCATTTCACCTTCGACAGCTTTAATAATACCTTGCCATCTCCGGCGGTTCTGCATCGCAATGCGCAAAGTCAGAGCCACCTCTTCACCGACAAAACGCTCATAGTGGGCGACAGTGAACAGTGGGCGTTCTAGCCCTGGTGACGAAATTTCTAGGTTATAAATGACAGAAATTGGATCTTCGACATCCAATACTGCACTCACCTGATGGCTGACATCAGCACAATCATCAACGGTGATGCCTTCTTCACTATCAATGAAAACACGCAATGTCGATGTACGCGCGCGGACAAACTCTAAGCCTACAAATTCAAAGCCAAGTGCTTCCACCGGTGCTGAAATCATCTCTGTTAATTTTTGCTCTAATGTGGACAAGCCCACCCCCAGACATAAAAAAAGGGCTATAAAAGCCCAGTTAATTCGATTGTCAAATAACAAAAAACCCCGAAATTTCGGGGCTTTATGAAACTGGACCCTGTAGTGCCAACGGGTTCACCATCTTCTTAGTATATCTTTAAAATCTAAATAAATCGATGAGAATTTACGATAAATACATCTGAAAAGATATGCTGACTAAGAATTGGTTGCGGGGGCCGGATTTGAACCGACGACCTTCGGGTTATGAGCCCGACGAGCTACCAAGCTGCTCCACCCCGCGTTCGAAAACGTGACATATTCTACACAGATAACTCATAGATCACAAGTCATCTTAAATAATGGTGCCGAGGACGGGACTTGAACCCGTACGCCCGTTTTGTAGGCACTACCACCTCAAGGTAGCGTGTATACCAATTTCACCACCTCGGCACTGAGGCGAGGTTATCCGTTTATAACAAACAATAACCTCAAATTCTTTACTTCTTTGATGATGGCTTAAATGCCTTCATCCGGGATCTTTAACACTTAACGAGGAATGTCGCTCGTTGGTGTAGCTGGTGCTGCCGGAACGTCTGTTGGTTGCTCGACTTTAGCAGGTTCACTAATGTTTTCCCACTTACTACCAGTTCCGTATTTGTTGGCAGTCATATTGCCAAGAATCAAACTGATAATGAAAAACACAGCAGCCAAGATCCCAGTCATACGGGTCATGAAGTTACCTGAACCCGATGAACCAAACAGTGTTGCAGAAGCACCCGCACCGAATGATGCACCCATGTCAGCACCTTTACCTTGCTGTAACATGATCAGACCAATTAGGCCGATTGCTGCTAGCAAGAAAATAATTAAAAGAGCTATGTACATTTGAGTTACCTATTCAGTTGCGGTTCATAGTATCTATGACCTTTATTACTGCACACCTGCTCTATTGCCCTTGAAGAATGACCTTTGCGGGAATGAGCAGGTGCGAATACTAACTAATGCTGAGCCGACAAGCAAGCCAAATTTTATTTCCTGAGCTCATTTGCAGAAAAAAACAACAATTGAGTAAAATAACTGACAGCACAGCTTTCAACTCAGCAACAAGTCTGTTTTTAAAACAGCAATCACTAATAAATTTTATCAGCCAGCCGCTTTCACTGCATCAGCAATACGATTAGCCATCGCCAATACATCCGCTTCGTTTTCCCCTTCGACCATGACACGGATCAAAGGCTCAGTACCTGATTTTCTGAGCAATACACGACCTTTACCCGCAAGTTCTTTTTCAACTTGCTCATTCGCCGCTAATACTGCCTCACTTTGTAGAGGATCATGTGTACCTGCGAAACGTACGTTAACGAGTACTTGTGGCAATAATTTCATGCCGCTACACAGATCATGTAGACTCATTTGATTACGGACCATCGCACTCAGAACTTGCAAACCAGCAACAATACCGTCACCGGTTGTCGTCTTATCTAATAAGATGATGTGACCTGAGTTTTCTGCCCCCATGCGCCAACCTTTTTCTTGCAGCTTCTCAAGAACATAACGGTCACCAACTTTTGCTCGCTCAAATGGAATACCCAATTGTTTTAGTGCGATTTCGAGACCCATGTTACTCATTAGCGTCCCGATCACGCCGCCTTTGAGTTGACCTTGACGCAATGCTTCGCGAGCAATGATATAGAGGATTTGGTCGCCATCAACCTTATTACCTTGGTGATCAACCATAATTAAACGGTCACCATCACCGTCAAATGCTAGGCCAACATCGGCTTTTTCTGCGATTACGCGCTCTTGCAGCATGCGTACATCTGTTGCACCACATTTTTCATTGATATTGATACCGTTAGGTTCGCAACCAATAGCAATAACTTCTGCCCCTAATTCGCGGAAAACGTTCGGTGCAATATGGTAAGTAGCTCCATTTGCACAATCGATAACCACTTTTAGACTAGAAAGGCTTTGTTCACTTGGGAATGTACCTTTACAAAATTCAATATAGCGACCTGCCGCATCGACAATACGGTTTGCACGGCCAAGTTCTGCCGATTCAACGCAAGTAATCGGTTTTTCCATTTCAGCTTCAATAGCTTCTTCAACTTCGTCAGGTAATTTCGTACCATCGATTGAGAAGAATTTAATCCCATTATCATCATAAGGGTTATGTGACGCTGAAATAACAATCCCTGCTTCTGCACGGAAGGTGCGAGTCAAATAAGCAACGGCTGGGGTTGGCATTGGACCTGTGAAAGAGGCTGATAGCCCCGCAGCAGCCAAACCCGCCTCTAATGATGACTCCAACATGTAGCCAGAGATACGCGTATCTTTACCAATGATAATTTTTCGCGAACCATGACGTGCCAGCACTTTTCCTGCTGCCCAACCTAATTTCAAAACAAAATCAGGTGTGATTGGGCTATCGCCCACCTTGCCACGAATACCATCGGTACCAAAATATTTACGGTTACTCATACGCTAACTTTTCCTTTTCTGACAGAGTCATCTGAACGATCTTCATTGCATCAACTGTCTCTTTAACATCATGGACACGAATAATTTGCGCTCCTTGCATCAATGCAATGGTCGCACAAGTAATGCTGCCCGCAAGCCGTTCTTGAGGTGGAACATTCAATAAGTTTCCAATCATAGATTTACGTGACATACCTGCCAATAGCGGTAATCCGAAATCATGAAACTGATCTAAATTTCCTAATAGTTGGTAATTATGCGCTAAGTTCTTACCAAAACCAAAACCTGGATCAAGTATTATCTGTTGTCGATGGATCCCTGCTGCGACACAGCGCTCAATTTCTGAATGAAAGTGATCTTTCACTTCTCGTACGACATTTTCATAATTAGGCGCTTCTTGCATCGTTCGTGGTTGACCTTGCATATGCATAAGACAGACTGGCAAGCCTGTCTTTGCCGCAACTTCTAGGCTACCCTTTTCATGTAATGAACGAATATCATTGATCAGATGCATACCAGCTTTAGCCGCTTCTGACATAACTTCTGCTTTTGAAGTATCAACAGAAATCCATACGTCAAAACGTTGTGCAATGGCTTCGACAATTGGAATAACACGCTCTAGCTCTTCATTAACTGAAACGTCAGCGGCTCCGGGGCGCGTTGATTCACCACCAATATCAATAATGGTTGCGCCTTCCTTGACCATTCTAGCAACGTGCTCAATTGCATCATGATAACGATTATGGGTGCCACCATCTGAAAATGAATCAGGAGTAACATTCAAAATCCCCATCACTTTAGGTGTTGATAAATCAAGTTCACAACCTCTAGCGCTGATTTTCATTATTATTGTGCCTCAATGTAAAAAACCCCAGTAAACTGGGGTTTGAGATTACGTGTCAAACAATAACTTACTGTGGTTTATTATCGTTTGTATTGTTTGATGAATTAGATTCATCAGTATTATCTTTTGGTTCTTCAGACGGAGAAGTATCAGTATTTGCTTCAGTTTTTGAACCACCAAAACCTGTACCAAACGAACCTGTTACATTACTCACTTTTTTGTCTTCATCCCAGCCTGCTGGCTCACGCACTGGACGTCTATTCATCAGATCATCAATCTGAGGCATATCAATCGTTTCATATTTCAATAATGCATCTTTAGTTGCATGCAAAATATCAATATTGTCAGTCAGCGTTTTATAAGCGAGCTGATAGCAGCGGTCTAGGATAATTTTGATTTCTTCATCAACAATACGTGCTGTTTCATCAGAAATACCTGAACCATTACCTGAAGAACGGCCTAAGAATGCAGGACCTTCTTCTTTAGAATACTGCATTGGGCCTAAACGGTCTGAGAAGCCCCATTGAGTTACCATGTTACGTGCGGTATTCGTAGCAAATTGAATATCCGATGAAGCACCTGTAGTGACTTTATCAGGACCATAGATCAATTCTTCCGAAATACGACCTGCGTAAGCAGTTGCAATCATACCTTCAAGTTTCAAGCGGCTACGACTCACTTCATCACCTTCAGGCAAGAAGAAAGCAACACCCAGCGCTTGTCCACGAGGAACAATGGTAACTTTGTGTACAGGATCATGCTCAGGCATCAAATGACCAACGATCATATGACCTGCTTCATGATAAGCCGTCGACTCTTTTTGCTCTTCAGTCATCATCAGAGAACGACGTTCAGCACCCATCCAAATCTTGTCACGTGCTTTTTCAAACTCAACCATTGAAACAACACGCTTATTAGCACGAGCGGCAAACAATGCAGCTTCGTTGACTAAGTTAGCCAATTCAGCACCCGAGAAGCCCGGTGTTGCACGCGCCAAAATAAACGTATCTACGTTTGGATCAATCGGCACACGACGCATATGAACTTTCAGGATTTGCTCACGACCACGTACGTCAGGTAAACCAACCACAACTTGACGGTCGAAACGACCTGGACGTAATAATGCAGGGTCAAGAACATCTGCACGGTTAGTCGCTGCAATGACGATAATACCTTCATTGCCTTCAAAACCATCCATTTCAACCAACATTTGGTTCAATGTTTGCTCGCGTTCATCGTGACCGCCGCCTAAACCTGCGCCACGTTGACGACCGACCGCATCAATCTCATCGATAAAGATAATGCAAGGCGCTGCTTTTTTCGCTTGTTCGAACATATCACGAACACGAGATGCACCAACACCGACAAACATTTCAACGAAGTCAGAACCTGAAATAGTAAAAAATGGTACTTTTGCTTCACCAGCGATCGCTTTAGCAAGCAATGTTTTACCTGTACCCGGAGGCCCTACCATTAGGACGCCTTTAGGAATTTTACCACCCAGTTTTTGGAAACGCGCAGGTTCACGTAAGAACTCAACGATTTCGCCAACTTCTTCTTTTGCCTCATCACAACCAGCCACATCAGCAAAAGTTGTTTTGATCTGGTCTTCAGTCAGCATCCGCGCTTTGCTTTTACCGAATGACATTGCTCCTTTACCGCCACCACCTTGCATTTGGCGCATAAAGAAGATCCAGACACCAATCAACAGAAGCATTGGGAACCAGGAAATAAAAATAGATGTCAGTAAGCTAGGTTCTTCTGGTGGTTCACCAACGACAGTTACATGCTTGTTAAGCATGGTATCTAACAGCTTCTCATCCTGCATAGGAAGATAAGTTGTATAGCGGCTATTATCCGCCTTTCTGACGTTTAATTCACGACCTGTGATACGAACTTCACGTACCTGATCCTGGGCTAACTCATTGATAAACGTAGAATAATCAACTCTGCGACTATTCGAATCGCTTGGGCCAAAACTCTGGAACAAGGACATCAGAACAACTGCGATGACTAACCAGAGAATCAGGTTTTTCGCCATGTCACTCAAGGGATTAACCTCATATTACAACTGTGTTAACAAATAACGCTCAGGGTACTACAGTTTTAGCCCTGCCGCTACAATGTATACTTCACGCGATCGTGCCCGCGAAGATTCGGGTTTACGAACTTTTACCTTCGTAAATAGGGAACGGATATCCCTTAGGTACTCATCAAAGCCTTCTCCCTGAAACACTTTGACAATAAAACTTCCCCCAGGGGCCAATACTGCACGGCACATATCCAAAGCTAACTCAACCAGATACATTGATCGAGGTATATCGACCGCAGGCGTCCCGCTCATATTCGGCGCCATGTCAGACATGACCACCTGAACTTTTTTATCACCAACTCGTTCCAACAACGCTGCTAGCACTGCCTCATCGCGAAAATCACCTTGCAGGAAATCGACGCCAACAATAGGATCCATAGGTAAAATATCACATGCAATCACCCGACCATTTTGGCCTATTTGGCTGACAACATACTGTGACCAACCTCCGGGTGCTGCACCCAAATCAACAACGGTCATACCTGGTTTAAAAATTTTATCACCTTGCTGGATTTCATCCAGTTTAAACCATGCACGCGAACGAAGCCCTTTCTTTTGTGCTTGCTGAACATATTTATCACTAAAATGTTCTTGCAACCAACGGCTGGAGCTTGCAGAACGTTTTTTATTGGCCATTGCATTTTCCAACTATACTCATAGAAACACATCTATCCCCAAAGTTCTCC
The DNA here is from genome assembly GCF_033676985.1 of Providencia sp. PROV236. Lineage (NCBI taxonomy): Bacteria > Pseudomonadati > Pseudomonadota > Gammaproteobacteria > Enterobacterales > Morganellaceae > Providencia > Providencia sp. PROV236. The sequence continues at coordinate 4,098,816 of NZ_CP096297.1, forward strand.
AAACAACATGCTTATTAACGCTTTGACTTACATGTGACCTGAATCTTCTGGGTATTTATTGTCACTTCTTTACCACCCGATAGAGATTAATTGATGGTGATAGATATCAGATGGCGGTAGAATAAGCCATTTTCAATACTAAAGAAGTAAAAAATCGATGAATCTTAATAAAAAACAAATTCAGCACCTGAAAAGCTTAGCTCATCACTTAAACCCTGTTGTTATGATTGGCAACAATGGTTTAACTGAAGGTGTTTTAGCTGAGATTGAGCTTTCATTAGCTCACCATGAGCTTATCAAAATCAAAATCGCAGGCGAAGACCGTGAAACTAAAAACTTGATCGCTGAAGCGATTGTTCGCGAAACAGGTGCTGCAAATGTACAAATTATAGGCAAGATACTTGTTCTTTACCGCCCATCAGCTGAGCGGAAAATTATTTTACCTAAATAATTACACTTAATTTATATAAAAATGCCATTAAAGGCAGCTTCTATATGAAGAAAAAGGCCGCTAGCGGCCTTTTTCGCTAATACCGTAAAATAATATAACCAATTCAGGGAAATAGGAATTAGATATACTCAACTTTAAGAATTTCGAACTCTACATCGCCGCCTGGTGTTTTGATAACAACAACGTCATCAACTTCTTTACCTACCAAACCACGAGCAATCGGAGAGTTAACAGAAATCAGATTAACCTTAATATCTGCTTCATCATCCCCAACAATACGATAAGTCAATTCTTCATCGGTATCGACATTCAAAACGCTGACTGTTGCACCAAAAATGACACGACCGTTATTTGCCATTTTAGTCACATCAATCACTTGAGCATGCGAAAGTTTCGATTCAATTTCTTGAATTCGGCCTTCACAGAACCCCTGTTGTTCACGAGCGGCGTGATATTCTGCGTTCTCTTTCAGGTCACCGTGTTCACGTGCTTCTGCAATCGATGCAATAATTTCCGGGCGGCGGACAGATTTAAGATACTCAAGCTCTTCTCTAAGTTTATCTGCACCAAATACCGTCATTGGAATCTGTTTCATTGATAAATACCTCTGTTTCAATCCTATCTAAAAATAAGTATCTTCCTGATTTTTGTAACAACAGTACACTAAACACCCTACAACATAAGGGGGTGTCCAAACAATACACAGGCCGTAAATGCGTTTTGAAAATGCATTCACACACTTATCTTATCACAATGGTAACCATTCTAACGTAGACTTAATAGTCGGTCATCGTTTACTTTTTCAGGCATTACACTTTAGTATGTACAGTATGTCTACCCTAATGCGTGAAATTTATGTCGTTATTAACACTCACCAGAAAATGGATCATCACTTTAGGACTCACTTTTACAGTTGGGCAAGCGCTTGCTATTCCGATTGATGATTATAAGCAATATCTACCTGATGGTACTAACCTCGCTCTGGTTGCGCAGAAAGTCGGTAGTGACACCCCCATTATTGATTACAATGCGCAGCAAATGGCACTACCTGCCAGTACACAAAAAGTGGTCACTGCGCTAGCTGCTCTTTTGCAACTGGGGCCTGATTATCGCTTCGTCACTAACTTCGAGACGGATGCGAAACTAAATAATAATACATTAACAGGCGATCTGGTGATCCGTTTCAGCGGTGATCCTACCCTCACTCGCCAACAAATACGCAATATGGTTAACGCGTTAAAACAAGTGGGCATTCATAAAGTCGATGGCGACTTGATCGTCGATATTTCCGCATTTACCAGCCATGATAAGGCGCCAGGTTGGGTATGGAATGACATGACTCAATGCTTTAGCGCACCACCAGCGGCGGCGATTATTGACCGCAACTGCTTTTCTGTGTCTCTTTATCCAGCCGAAAAAGTGGGGGATATGGCCTATATCAAGTCGGCTAGCTTCTATCCCGTCAATATGTTTAGTGAAGTAAAAACGATTGCTAAAGGGGCTCCTGAAGGGCGCTATTGTGAACTTGATGTCGTTCCAGGTGAATTAAATCGCTACACGTTGACAGGCTGCTTATCTCAACGTAGTGAACCATTACCTCTTGCTTTTGCAGTACAAAATGGTGCCAGCTATTCAGGTTCGATTGTTAAAAACGAATTACTCAATGCAGGTATTGAAATTACAGGCCATGTGAAAAAACGCACCTTCCCAACGGCTCAATCACAGGTGTTGGTCAAAACAGAATCGAAGCCATTACATGACTTACTGAAAGTTATGTTGAAAAAATCTGACAACATGATCGCAGACACTGTTTTTAGAACTATCGGCCGAGATTATTATGGCGTACCGGGCACATGGCGCTCTGGATCCGATGCAGTGCGGCAAGTTTTGAAACAAAAAGCAGGGATTGATTTGGCGAATACCGTGATGGTCGACGGATCAGGCTTATCTCGTCATAACCTCATTACCCCCGCAACCATGATGGAAGTGTTGCAGTTTATCGCCAAAAACGATCAGCAGCTTGACTTTATTTCGATGCTTCCTCTTGCTGGCCATGACGGAACATTACGCTATCGTGGTGGTTTAGATGAAGCCGGTGTTAATGGCAAAGTCTCTGCTAAAACTGGTGCGCTACAAGGCGTGTATAACCTAGCAGGCTTTATCACAACAGCAAGTGGCCAACGTGTTGCTTTTGTGCAATATATTTCAGCCTATGCCGTACCTCAAAATCAACAACGGACCCGACGAGCGCCATTAGTACGTTTTGAAAGTAGGCTATATAAAGATCTTTATCAAAAGAATTGATCGTTTAAGGCTATTCAAACAACAAAAAGCTCACATGGTGGGCTCAGACTGATAACGAGCCCCCTATTTTTAGTATGGGGGCTTTTTATTTCAGCGATCGTAGGTCACAATCAAATCATCTTTGCGCTGTCTCAACAGTGAATAAGCACTTTCTTTAAACCTCTTTTGAGTGCATTCATTGTTATTTTTCGACTAAATGTATTCCTAAGCCACGTGTCTTAAAAATGCATAAAATACCATATACCACTAAAGCGTTACCTCCAAATAGCTAGCTGAGGTAATTTCCCTGCTAAATTAGAATGATTTTCCTTAACCTATTAATTTAAAAAATAAATAATATTAAGCCTATTAATACTTAGGTATCAAAAGCCCGCTTAGCTTAAAAAGCAAACAAATGTTTGCTTGACGCAGATCATGACTTATCAACAATTCTAATCGTACAAAGGTGCCAATTTAACCGTTAATCGAGGTTGTTATGGCACTCACTCAACACCCAGAAAAAATGCGTAAAGGGGTGATCGAAAATTGGGATCCTGAAAATAATGCTTTTTGGGAAAAGACTGGTCAAAAGATCGCTTCACGCAATTTATGGATTTCTGTTCCTTGTTTACTCTTATCATTCTGTGTATGGATGCTTTTTAGTGCTGTTGCAATAAATTTAAACAAAGTAGGTTTTAACTTTACCACCGACCAGTTGTTTATGTTGACTGCACTGCCTTCTGTTTCTGGTGCAATTTTACGGGTTCCTTACTCATTCGTTATCCCTATTTTTGGTGGCCGTCGCTGGACAGCAATCAGTACTGTATTTCTGATCATTCCTTGTGTTTGGCTCGGTTTTGCTGTGCAAGACACCACAACCTCTTACTCAACTTTTATTGTGATTTCACTATTATGTGGTTTTGCAGGTGCGAACTTTGCTTCAAGTATGGCCAATATCAGCTTTTTCTTCCCTAAAGCGCGCCAAGGCGGTGCATTAGGGTTAAATGGCGGATTAGGCAACCTTGGCGTTAGTGTCATGCAATTAGTTGCACCATTAGTCATTAGTGCTGGTGTTTTTGCTATGTTTAGTGGCCCCGGTGTTGTTCAACCAGATGGTTCACGTTTATGGCTAGAAAATGCAGCGTGGATTTGGGTGCCTTTCTTACTTATCCTAACATTTGCCGCATGGTTCGGTATGAATGACCTTGCTGCTAACAAAGCCTCTTTAAGGCAGCAACTGCCTGTTTTAAAACGTGGGCATCTCTGGTTATTAAGTATTTTATATCTCTGTTCTTTTGGTTCATTTATCGGTTTTTCAGCGGGTTTTGCGATGTTATCTAAAACCCAATTTCCAGATATCGTTATCTTACATTATGCATTCTTTGGCCCTTTATTAGGCGCCTTAGCTCGCCCCGTGGGTGGGATATTGTCTGATAAATTTGGCGGTATTAGAGTCACGCTGATTAACTTCATTATTATGGCGATTTTCTCAGCCCTTCTCTTTTTAACACTACCTGAAAATGATGCTGGTGGCTCATTTATCGCGTTCTATGGCGTCTTTATGGTGTTGTTTTTAACAGCCGGTTTAGGTAGTGGTTCGACATTCCAAATGATTGCTGTGGTGTTTAGAAAAATCACCATTGACCGTATGAAAGCACAAGGCGCCTCCGATGAAGCTGCTCAAAAAGAAGCGGTCACTGAAAGCGCTGCTGCACTTGGCTTTATCTCTGCAATTGGTGCCATCGGTGGCTTTTTTATTCCTAAAGCCTTCGGTACATCGCTAGCTATGACTGGCTCGCCTGCCGGTGCAATGAAAATCTTTGTTCTATTTTATATCACTTGCGTCTTGATCACTTGGTTGGTCTATGGACGTAAACACAATAAACAATAATGACGAATTATACGCAATGTGAGAGCGCTCACGCGCATTGGGAGAGTATCTGATGAGTAAGTTTCTCGATAGATTCCGCTATTTTAAGCAGCTTGGTGATACCTTTTCAGGGGATCATGGCCAAGAGCTGAATGTTAACCGTGACTGGGAAGATGGTTACCGTAGTCGTTGGCAACACGACAAAATTGTCCGCTCTACTCATGGTGTCAACTGTACTGGCTCTTGCAGCTGGAAAATTTATGTCAAAAATGGGCTAGTGACATGGGAAACTCAGCAAACTGACTATCCACGTACACGCCCTGATTTACCGGATCATGAACCACGTGGTTGTCCTCGTGGTGCCAGTTATTCATGGTATTTATATAGTGCGAACCGCGTTAAATACCCGATGGTACGTAAGCGTCTGATTAAATTATGGCGTGAAGCAAAGGCACAATATAGCGATCCTGTTGATGCTTGGGCTTCAATTGTCAGTTCACCAGAAAAAACAAAAAGCTATAAACAAGCGCGTGGGCGTGGTGGATTCGTACGTTCATCATGGTCTGAAGTAAATGAAATCATTGCTGCTTCTAACGTGTTTACTGCAAAAGAATTTGGCCCTGATCGTATTATCGGTTTTTCCCCCATTCCAGCGATGTCAATGGTCTCATACGCCGCAGGGGCGCGCTATTTATCTCTTATTGGTGGTGCATGTTTAAGTTTCTATGATTGGTATTGTGATTTACCGCCAGCATCGCCAATGACTTGGGGAGAGCAAACAGACGTTCCTGAATCAGCCGACTGGTATAACTCTTCTTATCTGATTGCGTGGGGCTCTAACGTACCGCAAACACGAACCCCTGATGCCCACTTTTTTACCGAAGTGCGTTATAAAGGCACTAAAACCGTCGCGGTCACCCCCGATTACGCAGAAATTGCGAAACTTTGTGACCAATGGTTAAACCCAAAACAAGGCACTGATAGTGCAATGGCTATGGCGATGGGACACGTTATTCTTAACGAATTCCATGTTCAACGCCAAGCTGAATATTTTAGTAACTATGTGCGTACATACACTGATATGCCAATGTTGGTGATGTTAGACAAACACGATTCTGGCAAGTTAGTGGCGGGTCGTATGTTGCGTGCTGCGGATCTAGTCAACAATCTTGATCAAGAGAAAAATCCTGAATGGAAAACCATTGCCATTGATGAAAAAACACAGCAATTGGTTGTGCCTCAAGGCTCAATGGGTTTTCGTTGGGAAGGTGCCGCTAAATGGAATCTTGAACCTAAAGACGGCAAAACTGGCGAAGAGATCATCTTACAATTGGGGCTTTTAAATAACCATGATGATGTTGTAGACGTTGCATTCCCTTACTTTGGTGGGATCAAAAGTGAGTACTTTGAAGGTGTTGCCCTTGATGATGTGATAGTTCATAAGCTTCCAGCTAAACGCATTACACTTGCGAATGGCGAAGAAAAATACGTGACAACTGTTTATGATTTATTATTAGCTAACTATGGTGTTGATCGCGGTTTAAATGATGAAAACTGCGCCTCAAATTATGATGAAATCAAAGCATACTCACCCGCATGGGCTGAGAAAGTCACAGGGGTAAATCGCCAAGATATTATTCGTATTGCGCGTGAATTTGCTGATAATGCAGAAAAAACACATGGTCGTTCAATGGTGATTGTCGGTGCAGGTATTAACCATTGGTATCACATGGATATGACCTATCGTGGCATTATCAATATGCTGATTTTCTGCGGTTGTGTCGGTCAAAGTGGTGGTGGCTGGGCACACTATGTTGGACAAGAAAAACTGCGTCCACAAACAGGTTGGTTGCCATTAGCCTTTGGCCTTGATTGGCAACGCCCTCCTCGTCATATGAACAGTACATCATTTTTCTATAACCACTCAAGTCAGTGGCGTTATGAAACGGTGTCGCCAACAGAGTTATTATCGCCATTAGCCGATAAATCACGCTTTAGCGGTAGTTTGATTGATATGAATGTGCGTTCAGAACGCATGGGATGGCTGCCATCAGCTCCTCAATTAAATGTCAATCCTCTGACTATTGCCCAAAAAGCACAAGAAGCGGGGATCAGTGCAGCTGACTACACTGTTAATGCATTAAAATCAGGTGAAATTCGCTTTGCATCAGAGCAACCTGATAACCCTCAAAACTTCCCTCGCAATTTATTTATCTGGCGTTCTAACCTATTAGGCTCGGCTGGTAAAGGGCATGAATATTTATTGAAATATCTGTTGGGCACAGAGAACGGCTTACAAGGGAAAGATTTAGGTGAACAAGGCCAAGTCAAACCACAAGAGGTCGAATGGCAAGATAATGGCGGCGAAGGTAAAGTTGATTTAGTGGTGACATTAGATTTCCGTATGTCGAGCACCTGCTTATTCTCCGATATCGTTTTACCAACCGCAACTTGGTATGAAAAAGATGATATGAATACCTCGGATATGCATCCCTTTATTCATCCATTAACGGCTGCGGTTGATCCTGCTTGGGAATCTAAAACGGACTGGGAGATTTATAAAGGCATCGCTAAAACCTTCTCTAAACTTTGCGTTGGTCATTTAGGTGTCGAAACTGACTTGGTGACATTACCGATCCAGCATGACTCTGCGGCTGAAATGGCACAACCTTTTGATGTGAAAGATTGGAAAAAAGGTGAATGTGATCTTATTCCAGGGAAAACAGCACCGCACCTTATTTCAGTAGAGCGTGATTACCCGAACACCTATGCCCGATTTACGTCATTAGGACCTCTCATGGATAAACTGGGCAATGGTGGTAAAGGGATCAGCTGGAATACACAAACAGAAGTCGATTTCCTGAAAAAACTCAATCGTGTTCGTCATGACGGTACAGCAAAAGGACGCCCTGTCATTGAGACCGCAATTGATGCGGCAGAAGTTATTCTCTCTTTAGCGCCTGAAACTAACGGTCAAGTGGCGGTAAAAGCATGGGATGCACTGAGTAAAGTCACAGGACGTGACCACACTCATTTAGCAACAGTCAAAGAAGATGAAAAAATTCGTTTCCGCGATATCGTTGCTCAGCCTCGTAAGATCATTTCAAGCCCAACATGGTCGGGTCTTGAAGATGAACATGTTTCTTATAATGCCTGCTATACCAACGTTCACGAGATGATCCCTTGGCGTACTTTGAGTGGCCGTCAACAGCTATATCAAGATCACGAGTGGATGCGTGCTTATGGCGAAAGTTTAGTGGTTTATCGCCCACCAATTGATACTAAAGCTATTGATGCAGTTAAAGGTAAGAAACCTAATGGTTTCCCTGAAAAAGCACTCAATTTCCTTACTCCTCACCAGAAATGGGGGATCCACTCAACCTATAGCGATAACTTACTCATGTTAACGCTAGGCCGTGGAGGGCCTGTGGTGTGGTTAAGTGAAGATGATGCCAAAGAGATGGGAATTAGCGATAACGATTGGGTTGAAGCCTATAACAGTAATGGGGCACTGACTGCGAGAGCGATTGTCAGTCAACGTATTCCAGACGGCATGATTTATATGTATCACGCACAAGAGCGTCAAATTAACCTGCCGGGCTCTGAAATCACAGGAATGCGTGGTGGTATTCATAACTCAGTGACCCGTGTTTGCCCTAAACCAACGCATATGATTGGTGGATACGCTCAGCTAGCTTATAGCTTTAACTACTACGGTACTGTGGGCTCTAACCGTGATGAGTTTGTTGTTGTGCGTAAAATGAAACGGGTTGATTGGCTCGATGGTGAAGGGGATGCTTATCAACAAACCCTGAATGGACAGGAGAAGGCATAATGAAAATTCGTTCACAAGTCGGCATGGTACTGAACCTCGACAAATGTATCGGCTGTCATACCTGTTCAGTGACCTGTAAAAATGTTTGGACTAGTCGCGAAGGTGTTGAATATGCATGGTTCAATAACGTTGAAACAAAGCCGGGTATAGGCTATCCGCAAAACTGGGAAGATCAAGAAAAGTGGAAAGGCGGCTGGATCAAAAATATTAAAGGTAAGTTAGTACCAAGAATGGGGAACCGTGTTGGTCTATTATCTAAAATTTTTGCTAACCCAGATGTACCGGCCTTAGACGATTACTATGAGCCCTTTGATTATGACTATGAACATTTAAAAAATGCTCCTGAAGGCTCTTTACCGACAGCTCGCCCTCGTTCGTTGATCACCGGTCAGCGTATGACGAAAATCGAAAATGGGCCAAACTGGGAAGATGATTTAGGGGGGGAATTTAGTAAACGTGCAGCAGATAAAAACTTCGCCCATATGCAAAAAGAAATGTATGGGCAGTTTGAAAATACATTCATGATGTATTTACCACGTTTATGTGAACACTGCTTAAACCCTGCTTGTGTTGCAACCTGCCCAAGTGGCGCAATTTATAAACGCGCCGAAGATGGCATTGTATTGATAGATCAAGATAAATGCCGTGGTTGGCGCATGTGTTTAACCGGATGCCCATACAAAAAAATCTACTTTAACTGGAAAAGTGGTAAGTCAGAAAAATGTATTTTCTGCTATCCACGCATTGAAGCAGGTCAACCAACCTTGTGTTCTGAAACCTGTGTGGGGCGTATTCGTTATCTAGGTGTGATGCTGTATGACGCTGATAAAATCTCACAAGCAGCCAGTGCTGATAACGAAACAGATCTCTATCAAAGCCAATTAGATATCTTCTTAGATCCTTTCGATCCTGAAGTAATTAAAGCAGCAGAAGAGCAAGGTATTCCACTCAGTGTAATTGATGCCGCACAACGTTCGCCTGTCTATAAAATGGCGGTGGATTGGAAGTTGGCTTTACCATTACACCCTGAATATCGCACTTTACCCATGGTGTGGTATGTACCACCTCTATCGCCAATCCAATCGGCAGCAGATGCAGGTGTATTACCACATACTGGTGTGCTGCCTGATGTAGAAAGTTTACGAATTCCTGTTCAGTATTTAGCAAACTTACTGACTGCCGGTGATACTGCTCCTGTTTTATTAGCCTTAAAACGTATGTTAGCAATGCGTCATTACAAACGCGCTGAAACCGTTGAAGGAAAAACAGATCTAAGCGCATTAGAGCAAGTTGGATTAACCGAAGCACAGGCGCAAGAGATGTATCGCTATCTGGCTATCGCTAATTATGAAGATCGCTTTGTGATCCCATCAAGCCACCGTGAATTAGCCAGAGAAGCCTTCCCTGAGCGGAATGGCTGTGGTTTTAGCTTTGGTGATGGTTGTCATGGTAGCGATAGCAAATTTAATCTGTTTAATAGTCATCGTATTGATGCCATTGATATCACATCAAAAACACCTCAAGACCAACGCCGTTCAGAGGAGAAAATATAATGATCGCTCTGAAAGTTATTTCTCATCTCTTAGATTATCCCACTCAGGAGCTGTGGGATAACCGAAGTGAACTTATTGATGCATTACAGGAAGCTGATGAACTTCCTGTAACTCAAGTTGCGAAATTAATGGCCTTTATTCACCGATTAACACAACAAGAGTTATTAGATGCGCAATCTCACTACAGTGAACTTTTTGATCGAGGTAGAGCAAGATCGTTATTGTTATTTGAGCACGTTCATGGTGAATCTCGCTCCCGAGGTCAGGCAATGGTTGATCTGTTAAATCAATATCAACAAGCTGGGATCACGTTAAGCAGTCGTGAGCTTCCAGACTATTTACCGACTTATCTTGAATATTTAACACTGCTATCTACTACTGAATGCATTGAAGGATTAAATAACATTGCCCCTATTTTGGCCCTGTTGGCTGAGCGTTTAAAACAACGAGGTAGTGATTATCATACACTGTTTGATGTGTTGCTTTGTCTCTCACAAAGTGAATTAGATGCATCACAATTGGCCGCTCAGGTAGAGAAAGAGCCTTTAGATGATACTCCTGCTGCATTAGATGCTGTATGGGAAGAAGAGCAAGTGACCTTTCTTGGAGAAGGTGCGCAATGTGGCAATAACAAAATTATCCAACACCAGCGTCGCTTTGCACAAGAGACCAAAGTTCAATATTTCAACGTGGGGAATTCGTTGGGTACGGGAGCACAAAAATGAATTACATCAATATGTTATTTTTTGATATCTATCCCTATATTGCCGCTGCTGTTTTTATTATCGGTAGTTGGTTACGTTACGACTATGGTCAATATACGTGGCGTGCCGGTTCTAGCCAGATGTTAGATAAAAAAAACATGCGACTTGCTTCTAACTTGTTTCATATCGGGATCATCGGCGTTTTTGTAGGTCACTTTTTGGGCATGTTAACGCCACATTGGATGTATGAATCTTTCTTGCCCATTGAATATAAGCAGATCATGGCCATGGTCGGAGGCGGTACTTGTGGAGTATTAATGTTAATCGGTGGTGTGATGCTATTAAAACGTCGTTTAACCAATCCACGAATTAGAGCGACATCTTCATTTGGTGACATTATGATTTTAACGCTTTTAGTTATTCAGGTTGCGTTAGGTCTGCTCACGATCCCATTCTCTGCTCAACATATGGATGGCAGTGAAATGATGAAGCTAGTTGCTTGGGCACAATCAATTGTGACATTCCATGGCGGTGCTTCAGCAAACCTTGAAGGTGTTGCATGGGTATTTAAATTACACATTTTCTTAGGAATGACAATTTTCTTACTGTTCCCGTTCTGCCGGTTAGTCCATATCTGGAGCGTACCAATTGAGTATTTAACTCGTCGATATCAAATTGTCCGTAATCGCCATTAATGAATGCTCGCCTAATAGCTATTGAGAAACCTTTAACTCCCCCGTCCGCGGGGGTTTTATCTCTTTTTGTTAATAAAATATCAATACATTTTTGAATGGTTAGAATAATAAGCTTTAGATCCATTGAAGCATGACGGATCCTATATGATGATATCGACTTTACCAATCAGATGATCTTCGCAAAGCCACTTGCTTCGAACTGATACTGCTGAGGTGAGCGTTTTTTTAACGCATCGGTTAGAGCACTATTTATACTAGCTTAGCTAGATAAAAGCCCTAACTAAAAAGCTAGGGCTTTGTCCGCAATCTGAGTCCCATCTTATGGGAGTTTAGATCGTTCGATTACTTTTGATAGATGATTTCAACGCCTTCGTCGTCTTCATCATCCCAGTCGTCATCCCAATCATCGTCGAGATCTTCTGCACCTTCGAGCTGCTCTTTATGATAGTCATCCCACATAAATTGAACTTTTTCAGGTTGTTTCTCGTCTTCTGTCACTGCCATATCACGAGGTTGAGTTTCCATAAACTCCATAATGTCCCAGCACAGTGCTTTGACACCTTCGTGATTTACCGCAGAGATCATATAGTATTTATCTTCCCAGCCCATTGCTTTAGCAATTTCAGCCGCACGTATAGCAGACTCTTCAGCGCCGAGAATATCCACTTTATTAAAGACTAACCAACGTGGTTTCTCTGCAAGTTTTTCGCTGTATTTTTCAAGTTCGCTAACAATGATCTTGGCGTTTTCAACAGGATCAGACTCGTCAATTGGGCAAATGTCGATTAGGTGCAATAACACCCGACAGCGCTCTAAGTGTTTAAGGAAACGGATCCCTAAACCTGCACCTTCTGCGGCCCCTTCAATCAAACCAGGGATATCTGCAACCACAAAGCTTTTTTCGTTATCCATACGTACCACGCCTAAGCTAGGCACAAGTGTTGTAAATGGATAATCGGCAACCTTTGGTTTTGCTGCTGATACTGAGCGAATAAAGGTAGATTTGCCTGCATTAGGCATTCCCAACATCCCTACATCAGCTAATAGCATCAGTTCTAGCATCAAATCGCGCGTTTCACCCGGCGTACCCATGGTACGTTGACGTGGAGCACGGTTGACAGAGGATTTAAAACGGGTATTACCTAAACCGTGAAAACCACCTTTAGCAACCATATGACGCTGTTCGTGACGCGTCATATCTCCAAGTATCTCTCCAGTACCTAAATCGCGTACACGCGTTCCTACAGGTACTTTAATCGTGATATCTTGACCACGCTTACCTGTACATTCACGACTTTGGCCGTTCTGACCGCGCTCAGCACGGAAAGACTTTTCAAAACGGTAATCGATTAGCGTATTGAGGTTCTCATCTGCTTGTAAGTAGACGTCACCGCCGTCACCGCCGTCACCGCCGTCAGGCCCGCCTTTTGGAATATATTTTTCACGGCGGAAGCTGACACAACCATTGCCACCATCTCCCGCCACAACCAATATTTTGGCTTCATCAACAAATTTCATAATTCTTTCTCCGTTTGATAGCCATATTATAATGCTGGATGGCTGTATTACCCAGAGATGGCGTATTTTGAATATAAAAAGCCCCGCAAAAAGTTTTTGCAGGGCTTTAATTCGAATTAAAAGTCAGAAAACTTATTCAGCTTCGATGCTGATAAATTTACGATTGTTAGGACCTTTAACTTCAAATTTAACTTTACCGTCCGCTAAAGCGTACAGAGTGTGGTCACGGCCACAACCTACGTTGTTACCTGCGTGGAACTTAGTACCACGTTGACGAACGATGATGCTACCTGCTAATACAGCTTCACCACCAAAACGTTTTACACCCAGACGTTTTGCTTCTGAATCGCGACCGTTACGAGTCGAGCCGCCAGCCTTTTTGTGTGCCATTAATCTGCTCTCCTAAATCTTAAGCGATGCCAGTGATCTTAACATCAGTGAACCACTGACGGTGACCCTGTTGTTTACGGCTGTGTTTACGACGACGGAACTTAACGATTTTAACTTTATCGCCACGACCGTGAGCAACCACTTCCGCTTTAACTTTAACGCCTTCAACGACAGGAGCGCCGATTTTGATATCGTCGCCGTTAGCAACCATCAGAACGTGATCAAATTCAACAGTTTCACCTGTTGCGATGTCCAGCTTCTCTAGGCGGACAGTTTGACCTTCGCTAACTCGGTGTTGTTTACCACCACTTTGGAAAACCGCGTACATATTAACTCCGCTTTCCGCGTACCCGCTAAAAAAATTTAATGCAAGAGCACGCTATAAAATATTCACAATAGGGCGCGAATTCTACGCAAAAAAGCATCGAAACACAAGCCAATAATGCAGTTAGATCACAAAAAAACCGACTTTTTTATTCGATGCGCTAACTAACCCTTAATTTATGATGAATAACTCGAATTGTTACTTATTTAAACATTTTTTGCATTACAACTAATTATCTTAGAAATATTAATGTTATGCTTACAAGATAACTGTTCCAATGGCAGCACCCTTTTTATGAGTTGGTAGCGGCTAAAATTTAATAATATGAATAAATTACAATGAATTTAGAATCTATTGTTGAACTGACTAGCGAGGATATGTCAGCGGTAAACGAAGCGATCCTCAGTCAATTGAATTCAGACGTTGCGCTAATTAACCAGCTTGGTTATTACATTGTTAGCGGCGGCGGAAAAAGGATCCGCCCGATGATCGCAGTATTGGCTGGACGATCCCTCGGCTATTCAGGGCATAAACATATCCAAGTTGCAGCCTTGATTGAATTTATCCATACCGCAACATTATTGCATGACGATGTGGTTGATGAATCTGATATGCGGCGGGGTAAACAAACGGCGAATGCTGTCTTTGGAAATGCAGCTAGCGTTCTTGTCGGAGACTTTATTTATACGCGATCCTTTCAAATGATGACGGATCTGGATTCAATGCGTGTATTAAAGCTAATGTCAGAAGCGACTAACGTGATCGCTGAAGGTGAAGTTTTACAGCTGATGAACTGCAACGATCCCAATATTACTGAAGATAACTATATGCAGGTGATCTACAGTAAAACAGCGCGTTTATTTGAAGCTGCTGCTCATGCTTCTGCTATTTTAGCATCGGCAACGCCCGAACAAGAAAAAGCACTCCAAGACTATGGCCGCTATCTCGGCACTGCATTTCAATTAATCGATGATTTACTCGATTATGATGCAGATAACACTCAGTTAGGGAAAAATACGGGCGACGATCTTGATGAAGGAAAACCAACGCTTCCTCTTCTCCATGCCATGAATAATGGTACTGAAGAAGAATCAGCAATGATCCGCCAAGCAATTGAACAAGGTAATGGCCGCCACCTGTTAGAAGCCGTGCTTGCAACCATGAAACGTTGTGGTTCTCTTGAATATACCTATACTCGGGCACAACAAGAATCACAAAAAGCCATTGATGCTTTGAGTATCATTGATGATTCAATATACAAAGATGCGCTTATCAGCCTCGCCGAAGTCGCTATTTCACGTCACTCGTAGCCTAAACGGTGTGAGTTGAAGGGGGAATGAACCTATTCTTCCCCTTTTTCTTCTTTATCTATCTGAACCAATAATGATGACAAACCGTAACGCAGAATATATTTAACCACTTTATCTCGTTCGGTTTCTGTAAGCTGGTAATACGCTTCCGTCCAGATTTGAGAGCCATCCATTCTATGGCTTTGATAGCCAACAGTAGGTTCAGCAAGACTCAATTGGTTCTGTATTTCCCCTGGCAAGCTATCGAGATAATATTCTACCGCTTTACCTTGCACACCACGCTTACGACGATTTTTCCACCCTTCTCTTCTTGCCATTAAATTGATGCCTTGAGGAGAGGTAGGTAAGCCTTCTAAACCTGCTAATTCTTTCGCAGTGAACCACATTTTTTTCATATTATCTCTTTCGAACTTATATTATGAAATCTGCCGTTGAGGCTGTTATATCTAACGGTTATTAACCAAGAATAATGTTCTGTTATATAGATATTCTTCATTAATTACCTTCAATTCATTTTTCAGGTAAATTATTTTTTATTAATTAAATCTACTAATGCGATTACGCCTTCACGCATAATAAATGCCAATATCTTACCGCGCTCTGCTGTTGAAAGTTGGTTGTAAATCTCTTGCCAAATAAATGCACTGTCATGGTGCTTTACTTGATAAGACATAGGCGCTTCATAAACAGAGGAAGGTTCAAATAAGCCTTCTGGTAAACTATTAATATGATATTCGAGTGCTTTACCTTGGATGCCTCGCCGCTTACGGCATAGCCAATTTTCTCTACGCGCCATTGCATTAATACCTTGAGTCGTCATTGGTAATCCCTTTAAACCGACTAACTCTTTCGCTGTTAACCATTCTTTTTGCATGCCTGACCCTCCTAGTCACGATGTACAATTTAATAATAATTGCTGAAAAATGTTTTTATTTTCTCAATAACCTTATTCTCTTTTGTTTTATGAAAATTAATTATTAGTTAGTTTATGAGTTATACATGTAAAATGTATTTTAATTTCTTTTAATAACAATAAATTGGCTAAAAACTCACTGACAGTTATCTTTTTTCTCTTTATGTTGCTTCTATATTACAAATACTTTTAACTATAATCGTTAATATGCCAATTTTTACAAATAACTAAAAATAGTTAGTTTTTGTTTTCAATATCTTATATTAGCTCACAAATATAAATGCTAAATCTTTCTCATATTTCACAAAAATAAAATACCTTTCATAAAACTGAATTTTCAGAAAAAATTAGAAATACTTTTGGGAAATTTCTGTTATTTTATTTCCAATAACAGGACGATTGCAGTGAATGTATCACAATCTCCTGTTAGATGTACCACTAACTCTACATGATTCTGAGTAAAAAAAGGACTAAAAAATGATTTTACGGAAATCGGATTGGCACCCAGCAGATATTATTGCGGCTTTACGTAAGCGAGGCACAACTTTAGCCGCGATTTCTCGCCATGCGGGACTGAGTTCATCAACACTTGCTAATGCATTATCTCGTCCATGGCCAAAAGGTGAATGGATTATTGCTAATTTCCTCGAGATCCATCCCTCTGAAATATGGCCAAGTCGCTATTTCAATCCAGTTACAGGTGAATTGTTGGAAAGAAAAGTAAGAGATAAGCCACAGTTACAGAGTTGAAAGAACATAAAAAAACCGCTGTTCGACAGTCAATGTCAAATCAGCGGTTTTCATCAAACAATGATGAGGCGATTAACAGTAATTAACCGTTAATGAATTTCTCACCAAGCTCGATATCTTTTTTCAGTACTTCTAGCATCTCTTTCAGTGCTTTTTGTTCAAAGTCACTCAACTTACCGAAAGAGATATGCTCTTCAATACCATTTTTACCTAAGCGAACTGGTTGAGCGAAGAAGCGTGCGTGTTCACCATCACCTTCGGTGTAAACACACTCAATCACATTAGGTTCACCTTGCAGACCACGGATCAGGGATAGACCAAGACGTGCAGCTGCTTGGCCCATAGACAACGTTGCAGATCCGCCACCCGCTTTTGCTTCAACAACCTCGGTACCCGCATTTTGAATACGCTTAGTTAATGCAGCGACTTCTTCATCAGTGAAGTTCACACCAGGGATTTGAGATAATAAAGGTAGGATAGTCACGCCAGAGTGCCCGCCGATAACTGGCACTTCGATCTCGTGAGTTTTTTTGCCTTTCAGTTCAGCAACGAAAGTATTAGAACGAATAATATCCAGTGTTGTCACACCAAATAGACGGTTTTTGTCATATACACCTGCTTTTTTCAGTACTTCAGCAGCGATAGCAACCGTGGTGTTAACTGGGTTAGTGATAATACCGATCAATGCTTTCGGGCAAGTCACCGCAATTTGTTGCACTAAATTACGAACGATACCTGCGTTAACATTAAATAGATCTGAACGATCCATACCTGGCTTACGTGCGACACCTGCCGAGATCAGAACAACATCAGCACCTTCTAGCGCTGGAGTTGCATCTTCACCTGAGAAACCAACAACTTTAACGTCGGTAGGAATGTGGCTAAGGTCTGCGGCGACACCTGGAGTTACTGGTGCGATGTCGTAGAGAGAGAGTTCTGAACCTGCTGGGAGCTGATTTTTAAGAAGAAGGGCCAAAGCCTGACCGATACCACCTGCTGCACCGAGAACTGCAACTTTCATTCTGAAACTCCTTTATTTGTACTTTAAAAAGTATATGAATTCATCTTGTTATGTATTTAGTACATTACCGATAAAAAACAATTCATTAACAGATGCTGAAACATATTAACGCAAATATTTTTTCACATTGATTCTGTCTATTCTAAACAAAATCCTTATCTGTTAATGAGATAACGGGCACTTTTTTAACAAATAGTTTTTATCACTATTGATTTTTGCATAATAAACTGTTTTTACTGCTAATCATGACTTACTTCACAAAGTGATTAACAAAAAATTTACACCTTTTATTAGCAAATTGCATTATCTCTCTATGCGATCAGCCAAATTTTCTCACTAAAATAGGTAACTACTTAAAATAAATTACTATTTTGTTCATTTAATTCATCGCAAATTCAGTATATAAAATCATCATCACGCAATTTTGTTGCATAAAAATTCACATTTACGGATAATGCAACTCAATTTATTGTCAAAGGATGGGTTAATTATGCGTACACCGTCTAAACAAGAAGACTTGGTTAAGGCTTTTAAAGCCCTACTTAAAGAAGAGAAATTTAGTTCTCAGGCAGAGATAGTGATCGCACTGCAAGAACAAGGGTTTGAAAATATCAACCAATCTAAAATTTCCAGAATGCTAACAAAGTTCGGTGCTGTGCGCACTCGTAACGCAAAAATGGAAATGGTCTATTGCTTACCAACGGAGCCGGGCGTACCGACTGCCACTAGCCCATTAAAAAATCTTGTTCTTGATATCGACTATAACCACTCTGTGGTTGTGATTAGAACGAGTCCAGGCGCAGCACAACTTATCGCCCGTTTATTAGATTCTTTAGGCAAAGCAGAGGGGATTTTAGGAAGTATCGCGGGTGACGATACCATTTTTTCAACCCCTGCCAATAACTTCACTACAAAAGAGCTTTACGAAGCGATTCTCACTCTGTTTGATCAAGAGCTTTAATAAAAATACTCTTACAGGCGGGAGCTTCTCGCCTTCTCACTTGGATATTTTGTTGCTGACCTGTCTTTATATAGCCGGTTTATTAGCAATAGCAATGAAAAAGGCAGCCTAAGCTGCCAATATATTCGTTATACTTCTAACCGTAGTGTCGTTGGCTGCACTTCAATTAGTTAGAATATGGTTTAATGAGAAAGCATTACTCTTCGTGAGCAGATTCGGCTTTCTTTTTTAGTTCTGCCAATAAATTACTATGGATCCCACCAAAGCCACCATTGCTCATGACTAAAATATGATCACCTGGCTGTGCCGTTTCGATCACCATATTAGTCAATGTTTCAATATCAGAGCTCCAGCGCGCAGGTTGAACGCAATTTTCTGCAATATCAGTGACCATCCAAGGAATATTCGGCGGTTGGAACAAGAACACTTCATCAGCACGCCCAAGCGCTGGCGCGATATCATTTTTGTTGATCCCCATCTTCATGGTATTAGAGCGAGGTTCCAGTACTGCAATAATACGCGAAGTACCACCAACTTTGCTGCGTAATGCCTCTAAAGTCGCTAAAATCGCCGTTGGGTGATGTGCAAAATCATCATAAACACTGACATCATTTTCAACACCACGTAATTCTAAGCGACGGCGGGCATTGATAAATTTATCCAATGCTCGGCAAGCTTCTTCAGCGGGAACACCAACATGATGCGCGGCGGCAATCGCCATTAACCCATTATGAATATTGTGATTACCCACTTGCGACCAGTTTACTTCACCCACTTTTTTAGTTTGGTAGAAAACTTCAAATTGGCTGCCATCATGGCTTAATTTACGAGCTTGCCACTCACCATGTTCACCAACAAGTTCTTGTTCGCTCCAGCACCCCATCCCCATTACTTGCTTTAAGTTCGAATCATTATCAGGCATAAAAATTTTGCCACTACTTGGTACAATGCGAACTAAGTGATGGAATTGCTTTTGGATCGCTTCAAGGTCATCAAAAATATCTGCATGGTCGAATTCGAGATTATTGAGCACCAATGTTCTTGGGCTGTAATGCACAAATTTCGAGCGTTTATCGAAAAATGCACAATCATATTCATCAGCTTCTATCACAAAAAATGGGCTTTCTCCCAATTGTGCGGAAACCTCAAAATTTCCTGGTACACCACCAATTAAAAACCCTGGTTTGTAGCCACAATCTTCTAAAATCCACGCTAACATACCCGCGGTTGTGGTTTTACCATGAGTCCCCGCAACGGCAAGCACCCAACGCTCAGGTAGCACATGATCATGTAGCCATTGAGGGCCAGAAGTATAAGTTAAACCTTTTTCTAATACAGCTTCTACGCATGGATTACCGCGGGTCATTGCATTGCCAATAACCACCATATCAGGTTTGGGTTCGAGCTGACTAGGATCATAACCTTGAATTAGTTCAATACCTTGTTTTTCGAGCAGCGTACTCATAGGAGGGTACACGTTTGCATCAGAGCCCGTGACTTTATGACCAAGTGAACGAGCCAGTATTGCCAAGCTTCCCATAAACGTACCGCAAATACCCAAAATATGTATGTGCATTATTTTCCATCCAATAGCATGAGGTTTGTCACTATTCTACCCATCAAATACAGGTTTATAAATGCATTAACCTATGAATCTTTTTTTAATTTAGATAAACTCCACGCGCAGGGTAAGGTACAATCCCTCCCTGCAAACCTCTGTCAATTATATTCAGGACCTTCGTCATGAAAACATTAGGCGAATTCATCGTCGATAAGCAACAAGATTTTCCTCATGCAACAGGAGAGCTGACGGCGTTACTGTCAGCGATTAAACTGGGCGCTAAAATTATCCATCGTGATATTAATAAAGCTGGACTGGTAGACATTCTTGGCACGAGCGGTGTTTCGAATGTTCAAGGTGAAGTCCAAATGAAGCTTGACCTGTATGCAAATGAAAAACTGAAAGCGGCTTTGAAAGCACGCGGAGAAGTTGCCGGTATTGCCTCTGAAGAAGAAGACGAAATTGTCATTTTCGAAGGTGACCGTGCAGAAAACGCGAAATACGTCGTTTTAATGGATCCACTGGATGGTTCTTCAAATATCGATGTAAACGTTTCCGTCGGCACAATCTTCTCAATTTACCATCGTATAACTCCAATTGGCCAACCTGTGACTGAAGCTGATTTCTTGCAGCCAGGTCATCGTCAAGTCGCCGCTGGCTATGTTGTTTATGGCTCATCAACCATGCTAGTTTATACTACGGGTTGTGGCGTGCATGCCTTCACTTATGATCCATCTCTTGGCGTATTCTGCCTATCTCATGAGAAAGTCATGTTTCCAGCAGAAGGAAAAATGTATTCAATCAACGAAGGTAACTATATCAAGTTCCCTATGGGGGTTAAAAAATACATTAAGTACTGCCAAGAACAAGATGAGGCAACTGGGCGTCCATATACGACACGTTACATTGGTTCATTAGTCGCAGATTTCCATCGTAACTTGCTAAAAGGTGGCATTTATATCTACCCAAGCACAGCAAGTCATCCAAATGGTAAACTTCGTCTATTGTACGAGTGCAACCCAATTGCTTTCCTTGCAGAGCAAGCCGGCGGTAAAGCGAGTAATGGCCGTGATCGTATCTTAGATATTATCCCAAGTGAGCTTCACCAACGAGCACCGTTCTTTGTTGGAACTGAGTCTATGGTTGAAAAAGCAGAATCATTCATGCGTGAATTCCCTGACACTGAATAATCTGTTTCACTGAGCAAAGGCGGGAAATCTCGCCTTTTTTGTTTTGCATTCTCAGCTTTTTTTTATGAATGTCCTACCAACTAGTGAGTTTTACCCCTCTTTACGGCTATAATACCCCCCACGTTATGTATCAATCATGATAGCAGTTGTATTTTTTACGACTTAACATATTGATGACTATATTAGTTTTTAACATAAAGGATACTTTTCCATGGGCCTGAACAATGTACCGGCAGGTAAAGAACTGCCAGAAGATATCTACGTTATTATCGAAATCCCTGCTAACGCAGATCCAATCAAATATGAAGTTGATAAAGACTCTGGCGCTCTGTTTGTCGATCGTTTCATGTCTACCGCGATGTTCTATCCATGTAACTATGGTTACATCAACCACACGCTGTCTTTAGACGGTGATCCTGTTGATGTGTTAGTCCCTACCCCATACCCATTACAACCGGGTTCAGTGATCCGTTGCCGCCCAGTTGGCGTACTGAAAATGACTGATGAGTCAGGTGAAGATGCGAAACTGGTTGCAGTACCACACACAAAACTGAGCAAAGAATACGATCACATTAAAGATGTGAACGATCTGCCTGAATTACTGCGCGCACAAATCACACATTTCTTTGAACACTATAAAGATCTCGAAAAAGGTAAGTGGGTTAAAGTTGATGGTTGGGATAATGCAGCAGCCGCTAAAGCTGAAATCATCGCTTCTTTCGAACGCGCTGCGAAGAAATAATTAACCCTTTCGGGGGGATACTCTAAATAATTCGAGGTGCAGCAACGACAAGCGAACAAATCGCTAGCAGCATAGAAAACGGTGTGACTGGCGTGAGCAAGCTAGGTCAACAACGCTGCAACTTGAAGTATGACGAGTATATAAGGCTCTAACAGGACTGTTAGAGCCTTTTTCATATCTGAAAAACGCCGATATCCTATATGAGATATCGGCATTTACTGACACTACTCTTCTTCGTGGCGTTTTAGCCAATCACCACTCTTGATGCGGTGCAAGCCGTCAACGGAATGACGATAGAGGTAAATCCAAGCATTACCATATGGCGTAGAAATTAATTCACGGACATAGTCCTGTGAGTTTTTCTTTAGCTCATCTAATTCAGTCAAAATAGAGGGATTGATACGGTAAACTTCGCATTCAATCACCCCATCTCCTTTGACAACTGCTGGATAATACCCAAGATCGTAAAGCTCATAGCCTTCTAACTTATGCTCTCCAAGTAATTGAGCATAAGTCATCCAGTGATGATTTCCCTGCTTGCGCCTTAAACTGCCATAAACAATTACACGCATATTCTAAAACTCAAATTGGTAAAGGAGATCAAGAGCCTGATTAACACCAGACACTGCTTCCAAATATAATTTAGGCATTAATCGATAACGTAATGTTAGCGTTGCCAATGAATCAAATATACCAACACCATACTTAATTTGTAGGTCGTTAGTAATTTTGCCGCTCACGACCACTTGGGATTTATCACCTACCCCTTGGGTATCGAGCGCCAGATCAGATACCCCAAATGTCTCACCAATTTTACCGACAAGCTGTCCACTTTGTGCCACACCAAGCCCAATGAGCATTGAGGTCATCTGAGAGCCATTAGCATCTCCGCTATCTAATCCTTCTCCGCGTAACAGATAGGATAGTGCTTCTTGCTGAGTTTTGGCTGGCTCAGAGAATATCTCGACTTTTGGTTTGTCTGCAAGTCCTGTGACCTTAACGCCTGCAATAACACCATCAGCCGTGTTATCTGGATTACGAATAGCCTCTAGATTCAAGAACGGCTGTTCCGGTGGCCCAGAGAACTGAATTTGCCCTTTACGTACAAGCAAATCTTGGCCGTAAGCATGGAAACGCCCTGACGGGATATCAATTTGCCCATTGAGACTCAAGCCTTGTTTGTTTTGCAACACTTTCAGCATACCCGTTAAGCGCGCTTTCAAACCAAAGGCATCCAATTGCACATCATTACCAATTTTAATATCCAAATTAGTTTGAATTGGAATTGGCGTACTAGTTTCATCAATTGGCTTCAGATCACTGTCTAACATGACCACATCAGAAGATGCCCCTACCGCTGATTCAGGGATCTCCTGTACGGTAATACGCGCCCATGGGATATTCACACTACCATTTAGCGTCAGTAGTGAAGGTGAAGCTTCAAATACAATATCAGGCTGCACATCGACTTTGATCATCGGTGGGATAGAGACACGCAGGTTATTCCCCACAGCCATCACCTTGGCTCGCCATGCATCCACTTTACGCCAATCCGCATCACCATTGATGTTGAGATAACCTTCTGGCGTATTGATTTGACCAGTCATCACCGAGCTTGTGCCATTAAAAGCAATGCCTAAATTACCACTTTTAATATCAAATGGAATTAATGACGATTTCACTTCCAATCCAGAAAGTGCCAAATTACCATTCAACAATGGATTATTGGCGCTACCACCGAGGCGTAAATTGGCATTTAAGTCACCATTTGCCACTTCTTTCTCGCCAATCAGTGGCTTAATCATGGCTAATGTAATAGCGTTGATTTCCACATTACCTGAAAGTTGACGTTTTTTCTCAATGTCAGAAACTTGGATATTACCTTTCAGTTGGCCGTTATTAGCAATTTTAAATAACCAATTCAAATTGGCTTTACCATTTTGTAATGCAGCACTGAGCGTCAGTGTTTCAAACTCCAATGGTAAACGCGTGCCATCCACCAGCTGAACGGCTTTGACACCATTACCTTTCAGATCAATTTTAGCTTGTGGCAAGCTGCCATTATCTTTCCATACTACGTTAGCCTTGCCACTGAAAACACCTTGAACACGCGTTTCATCGGTTAGGAAAGGTTTTAACATCGCCAAATCAAAGCGCTCTAACACGATGTCAGCACTACCACTTTTTCCAGCTTTGATCGGTTTTGGCACACAAAGACGTGCATTCGTATTGACCCAGCAATGGGTTCCGATCGTCACTTCTTGTGTTTGATTGGCATAATCCAATGCCATAACTTTACTCAGCTGCCATTCACCAACAGGGGTTTCAAATAGCGTATTGCTTAGGTTACCTTTCCATTGCTCTGTTTGACGATCGAAACCACCCGCTAAGGTTAAATGACCTGAAACAGGCTCACCTTTGACATCTAATTTTAAAGTGTGCTTTTTCTCGCTGCCTTTAGCGTCTAATGTCAAATTGCTGACCACAAGGTCACCTTGTTTTAACTGGCGTACAACAACGGATAAATCGCCTTTGATTTGCTCGCCAGAAGCAACATTACCTTTAATGGCCACATTATCGATAGCAAGGTCTTTTTGCCATCTAACGCCACGTGCTGTTAAATCAGCTACCACTTCAGGGGCGGTGAGATCGCCTCGTAACTTAATGTCACCAAGAATGACGCCGCCTAAGCCTGGTAGAATACCATCCAGCCCCGGCGCGTTAATTTTCGCATCTAAGTTCCATTTCTCAGCAAGATTTCCTTTCACATCCAACTGATTTTTGCCTAAGGCAAGTTTGAATTCAGGTATATCCCACTGCCCAGCCGCATTACCTGAAGCTTGGCCACGTGCTTTTAAAACGTTATTTTTCACATTGCCATCAAGGGAAATATCTGGGATTTGCATTTGCCAGCTACCGCCATACAAACTCCCTCGCGTGGCGATCTTACCATCAACCTTCGCTGGCCATTCGGGCCATTGTTTGGCGGTATTAATACCCGATAGCGTCAGCACTGCATTCCAACTGATCGCCTTACTCCAATCTGCCACCCCCGTAATATCTGCATTACCTTGCAGAGCGGCTAAGCGTAGGCGGGTAATGTTAATTTGCTCTTCATTACCTTTCGCGTCTAACATCAGAGTTGACGGTGGAATTTCTTGACCTGTAATCGCTGAACGCAGTGATAAATCATAGGCAGATGGACGCCCGTTTAAACGTAAACGCGTGCCATCCAGTTGATACTGAGCATCGCCTACCAAAGGCCATGTTAACTTTTGGCTTTCTAAGGTCAGTAAAATAGGTAGATCGGCTTGACCAAGGTCAGTTTCCGCATTCAATGTTGCATTAATGGGGCCACTAAGATTTAAAGCCAATTTTAGTTCTTCAAGCAATCCGCCTTTCAAGGATAAATCAATTTTTTGGCCATTTAGGTCATCAAGACGACTTTCCCCTGTAATCGATAGGGATACAGGCCACTTATCTTTTAAAGTTGCCGTACCTGACAAAGCAACATTGCCTTGTGGTGCATCAACAGTAAACTGTTTCAGTAAAACATTTTGCCCATCATTAGACAGCTGCAAGCGCAAATCATTGATAGATGCCTCTGTTGCACCAGAAAGTTGTAGATTCGAGCCATTGATACCTTCAACATTCAAATCAACAGGTAAAATGACCTCAGGCAATTCAGCTAATAAAGGTTTTTCAAACAATGCCTTTAACGTTTCACCTATCGGCTTCTCTTCACCCACAGGGGTTTCTGGCACTGGCTGCTCAGGCTGCTTTTCTTCACTGACAGGTAAATTAATCGCTAAATCAATAATGTCAGTCGGGGCTAATGTCAGTGCTTTTTTCTGCCAATGCAATCCCGTTTTGAACTTCGCTAAATCAATATTCGTTCCATCAACAGTCACTTTAGTTGATGTTAATTGCAGCTGATTGAGGCTGATAGTTAATGGCGCATTCAATTCCGTTAACGGCTCTGAAGGCGGAGTTTCTTCCGAAGGTGGCATTTTTGAAGTATCAACATCGACCACAACATTCTCAGTCGAAAGATCGTCAATGCACAATTCACGATGAGTTAAGCAACGTAAACGTAAAGCAAGATGGATTTTCTCTGCATTCACATCGACACCCGGCATTTGATATTTAACGCCTGCTAAGGTTAAGTCGCGAATGTCACCTTCAATAGAACGGATTTCCAGCCCCGGAACAAAGCGCGTTGCGCTATTTAGTGCAAAATGTAGGCCTGATTGCGTGCCAAGTACCCATCCCAATGCCGCAAAGACTAAGACCAGTACTAATAAAACGGCGAGACTTATCCATTTAAACCACTTCATCCATTTCATAGTTCAGTCCCCAAGCCGATATAGAATTGAATCTTATTATTATCAGGGTCACCTATCGGGGTTGCCAAATCAAACTTAATTGGCCCTACTGGTGAAACCCAACGGACACCAATCCCCGCCCCCGTTTTAAAATCACTTTTCTTAATGTCATTAACCGCTTCACCGCTATCAATGAAGGCTGCTCCCCACCAATTGCCCGTGAAGTTGTAATCATATTCGATAGAGCCTACCACCAGTTTTGATGCCCCTGTCAGCTTGCCCTTGCTATCTTCTGGTGAAATTTTTTGGTAGCCATAACCACGCACACTGCCATCCCCCCCCGCGAAGAAACGTAAATCAGGTGGCACTTTGTCAAAGTTATTGGTTTCTATCCAACCTAAATTGCCTCTGACAACAAAGCGGTGTCCTTCCCAAGGTGAACGGATCCACACTTGTTTCGTTTGCAAGACAAGAAAATCGATATCAGAACCCCAGATTTCATTAGAGTAATCGATTGAATAACGTTGGCTATCTCCCCAACTCGGCATGACCCCACCGCGCTGACGAATTCGACTTACATTTGCTCCAGGGTAAAGTAACATGGTGGTATTCGTTACATCGGCCTGCGTAAAGTGGCTCAGCATCCAACGCATATTAACGCCATACTGCCAACCACTTGAATAATCCCAGTTACGTGACACATTCAAAGTCGTTGTATCTGATTCTGTATCGTTTAAATCAGTGCGCTTATAACCCCCTTGGACCGCATAATATTGCTCAAGTGGATTCGCTTTTAGGGGGATTTTGTAGCTCGCGTCAATGATTTGCTCTGGCTGAGATAAACTAATATTGGACGTAATACTTTGCCCACGCGAGTTTACCCATGGCCGATTCCACGTCGCTTTTACTCGAGGACCAACATCTGTCGCATAGCCGCCGCCTAACTCAACAAAGTTTTTTGCCCGAGGAACCATCACGCCTTCCATCGGTAAGATGTCTGTATGGTTCTCACGCGCTTTGGCAATATTTGGCGTCACAATTGAGGAGGTAAACCAACCTGTTTCTGCAAGTCTACGGTTAAACTCAGCAAGCTGCTCTGAAGTATAGTATTCACCTTCTTTGAAAGGCGCTAAGTTGTTGAGGTAATCAGAGCGAATTTGTGAACCTTCATAGGAAATAGCACCGAAACGATAACGTTCACCACTATTAAAATCGAAATCCCAATAAGATGCATGATGATCTAATGAAATACCCAGTTGGCTTTTTTCCATAACGGCATCAAAGTAGCCTTCACGGATAGCTAAACTGCTAAATTTCCCTTTAAAACTTTCATATTCGCCATCATTTTGAATAGTCCCTATTTTAGGGGTATTATTTTTTATCATTTTGGCATAGTTGGGGTCAGTTTTTGCGCCCCCTTCTAATATCACCTTCACGCCTTGCACCGTGACCGGTTCACCTAACGTGACTTTTGCCGTTAATATTGAACGTGCGGGAGGCTTGTTTTCTTGATAACTAAACTCAATCTTAGGCTCATAATAGCCAAGTGGTCTTAGCCCTTCTTCGATCGCTTTAGTGACTCGAGCGCGAAAACGACCATTAGGAGCCACTTCATCTTGAGAAATATTGGAAAGTTGAACGCGGACGTTCTGATTTGTTTGCCCTTCAAGTCCTTCAATATTAAGGCGAAGATTTGCACCATACGCTACAGGCACAGCCGCCGTTAAGCAGAGAAAACAGATGATAGGGTATTTTGACACGCCCGCTCCTAAGATCATTGATAGTTTGACTAAACACTTAATATCAATTTATTTTGAGTAAAATAAACATTAGATACAAGTTTTTATCCTAATTTACTCTAAATAATTCAAGTTTCAGCTAGCCGACACGCGAACGAGCCGCTAGCAGCATAGAGTACTCTGTGACTGGCACGAGTGAACGTAGTCAACAACGCTACAACTTGAAATACGATGAGTATTTTTACTTAAATTGCACACCATCACTTATAAGGTTCTGTTATGTCTTCCAATAAATTACACCCAGTGAGTATTTCACAAGCATTACCCGGTCGACAATGTGCGATCCCTCATTCACCATATCATGCAGTTAACCATCATTCGATTGATAATATTCCGAACAATACTGAAACGGCTTATTTTGCTATGGGCTGCTTTTGGGGTGTAGAGCGACTATTTTGGCAACAACCGGGGGTATATTCAACATCTGTCGGCTACAGCGGGGGGATCACCCCAAACCCAACTTACGAAGAGGTTTGCACTGGCCTAACTGGCCATACAGAAATTGTCCGTGTTGTCTTTGATCCACAAGTCATTAGCTACGCTGATTTATTAACCCTATTTTGGGAGAATCATGATCCTGCCCAAGGCATGCGTCAAGGTGGCGATATTGGAACCCAATATCGTTCAGCAATCTACACAATTTCTGAATCACAGCAACAGCAAGCACAAGCCACACTGAATGCCTATCAACAAGCAATGAAGGCACAGCAAGACTCACGAACCATCACCACTGAAATTGCACCATTAGATGCGTTTTATTTTGCAGAAGACTATCATCAACAATACTTACACAAAAATCCAGCGGGCTACTGTGGATTAGGGGGGATTGGGATTTGCTTGCCGCCAAACATAAACTTATACTCTAAATAATTCGAGATGCAGCTAGGCGACAAGCGAAGATAGGCGAGGAGCATAGATAAACTCTATGACTTGGCTAGCTTAGTGCAGCCAACAACGCTACAACTTGAAGTATGACAAGTATAGGCAGATAATTTAACCTAATGCTATACTAACGTGACTAACCAAATTTTGCGCACTCCGCGCCACTTTTATCTGTGTAGTAAGGACAGTTACCTTCAGGGGATCCTACATTACCAAGGATCATATGTTCCTGAAGGTATTATCTGGATAATTTATGCTTAATAGTTTACTGATCGTTCTTTTATTATGTGCAATTAGCGCATTTTTTTCGTTGTCAGAAATTTCACTGGCAGCCTCCCGCCGCATTAAATTGAAACTGATGGCCGATGAAGGCAATATCAATGCAGCTCGCGTTCTCAAATTACAAGAAATGCCGGGTAAATTCTTTACTGTGGTACAAATCGGCCTAAATGCTGTCGCCATTTTAGCAGGTATTGTTGGTGAATCCGCCTTTTCTCCCGCACTACAGGATATTTTTATTAACTTCCTATCACCTGTTTGGGCACAACAGGTCGCCTCTATTCTGTCATTCACCATTGTCACTAGCCTATTCATTTTAGTCGCTGACTTAACGCCTAAACGTATTGGCATGGTAAAACCAGAAGCGATCGCGGTCCACATTGTCAATCCAATGCGCTTTTGCCTCGCAGTACTTAGTCCATTTGTATGGTTTTTTAATGGCCTTGCTAACCTTATCTTCAAAATTTTCAAATTGCCTACAGCACGTAATGAAGATATCACGTCTGATGATATTTTTGCGGTCGTTGAAGCAGGTGCAGTGGCAGGTGTATTACGTAAACAAGAACATGAGCTGATTGAAAACGTATTTGAATTAGAATCTCGTACAGTTCCTTCAGCAATGACGCCACGTGAAAGTATTATTTACTTTGATAAGCAAGAATCTGAAGACAGCATCAAACATAAAATATCAACAGAGCCTCATTCGAAGTTTTTGGTATGTAACGGTGACATTGACCATGTGATTGGCTATGTTGACTCAAAAGTACTGCTGAATCGCGTACTAAATGGACAAAGCCTGAATTTAAAAGATGGTGTACATATTCAGCCTGCATTAATGATCCCTGATACGCTATCGCTTTCTGATACTCTAGAGGCATTTAAAGCCAATGGTGTTGATTTTGCGGTTATTCTTAATGAATATGCCATGGTCATGGGAGTGATCACGATTAATGACGTTATGATCACATTAATGGGTGACTTACTCGGCCCCGGACAAGAAGAACAAATTGTCACACGTGACGAGAACTCATGGTTAGTCGAAGGTGGCACACCAATTGAGGATGTACAGCGTATTCTTGATATTGATGATTTCCCTGATTTCAGCAACTACGAAACCATCGCAGGGTTTATGATGTACCGCCTGAGAAAAATGCCAAAACGTACGGACTATGTGAAGTATGCAGGTTATAAATTCGAAGTGGTCGATATTGATAACTATAAGATTGACCAGCTGCTTGTGACTCGTCTAACGACACCACCAGCACCCGTTGTCGTACAAGCAGGTAAAAACAACACCGAAACGGCTAACGCAGAACAACCAACAAAAAATATCAAAGATTAATGTCTTACAGCGAAGCCGTTTCTTGTTAACGCGCCACTTTATGTGGCGCTGTTTTTAGCTCAATAGCAACACAGCATAACTATTGATACTAACAGCAATCACCCCAACTCAGTTTGCAAAACAAGAATTTGTTTGTTCACCTCACTCATCACATTGTAATGGCGTTTATCACCCACCTTAGGTGGTAAAATCTTGCCATAGTTAAATTCAAAAGCGCCAAAATCCTTAATATATAGGCGACCACGGAATAGCGTTTTAACGTAGAGTGCAATTTTGGATGGGTTATAACGGTTAAATATTTTCATTAGAACTTTTCCTTTCCTTTTGTCTGACGATACTCGTTCACTCATACCGCTCGTTAATAATAGACCAGCAATGTTTACTTTGGTTCGATTATTGCAGTTTTATTCAATTCATTTACAGAAAATGACACTGCAAACTCTCTGTCAATAACCGCAAAAACTGTGTAGTTATGCTAAATTTTGCAAAAATGTTAATTTTCATCTCACAACTCATCGGATGAGCTATGCTATAACAGTAACTACTTAGTACCTTCACCGTCACACATTGCCATTTGATGTAAGGCAATCACAAAAATGAGGTAACATAATGATTAAAAAGAATTTTTTATTTGCTTGCTTACTGGCTTTATCATCAACCGCTTTTGCAAGCCAAATCCAGCTCAATCAACCCGTTCCAGCCGTTACTGTGACAGACAAAGGTGAAATGCTCTTAAACCAAGAAGGGAAATTTTCATACCAAGAGTGGAAAAGCCAACAGTTACCGGGAAAAGTTCGGACAATTCAGCATATTGCAGGCCGCTCCTCCGCGAAAGAGCTCAATGCACCATTAATTGAAGCGATCAAAAAAGCCAGCTTCCCACATGATAGTTATCAAACGACCTCAATTATTAATGCCGATGATGCTATTTTTGGTACAGGCGTGTTTGTTAGCAATAGTGTTGAGGACAGCAAAAAAGAATTTCCTTACTCACAATTTATTGTCGATAGCGACGGTGTTGTGAAGCAAGCTTGGAGCCTCGCCCCTGAAAGCTCAGCGATTATCATATTGAACAAACAAGGCAATGTACTTTATTTTAAAGATGGCGCACTCACAGCCCCTGAAATCAATAAAGTGATTGAACTGATTAAAACTGAATTAACTAATTAGTATGACTTAACCGCTAGTACACAGTAACTGTGTACTAGCGAATAGCATAAAAATTGAAAATGTCGATTACAAAAACAGACAGTTATTCTGAATTATGTCTCAAGCGTTATGATCAACATTATGAATAATTATCCTGAATAGAGCCATAAAAAATCATCACTCTAGGTAATATCGGTGAGCTATTATTACCCTAATCAATTCCTGAGTAATAATACCTATATTCTCAGCTTGGAATTATTTTTCTATACTCGTTATACTTCAAGTTGCAGGGTTGTTGATTACACTCAGCGAGTCGAGTCATAGAGTTTATCTATGCTCCCCGCCTATCTTCACTTGTCGCCTATCTGCATCTCTAATTATTTAGAGTATATACCCCATTTTTATTTAATATTCTTAAGCTCGATAATCTAATTATATATTTAACTTAGGGTTGCGCTGTTGTATTATCTAAACTTATATTAAATTTTTATAATAGGAATACTCAAATGGCGAATATTATCTATCTTACGTTAAAAGGAAACAAGCAAGGACTAATCTCAAAGGGGTGCTCAACAATAGATTCAATTGGAAATAAATATCAAAATGGACATGAAGATGAGATCCTCATTCATGAACTATCTTCTAACTTATCAATGGATCAAAATGTGAGTTTTCAACCCATCGATATTAGAAAACCAATAGATAAATCGTCCCCACTACTCTCGCAATCTTTAGTATCTAACGAAATATTAACTTGTGACTTTGCTTTCTATAGAACATCAATGAGTGGTGGGCTAGAATTATATTACAAAATAAAATTAACAGGGGCATCAATTGTTAGTTTAAATTGCTTTTACCCTAATTCAGTTAGTCATAACCAAGCTCAACCAGAAGAATCTGTATCGATTAAGTTTCAGTCGGTCACATGGGAACATGTGATTGCAGGAACCAGTTCGTACAGCATATGGGATGAAAGGGTTTTCTAAATGTTTTCTACCCCAGAAGAAACTTTTGAATGGTATGCAAATGAGTTAAGAAAAATATCAGAACTGTCTGCAAGATATTTTCTTGATGATCCCTACTGTAAACAAGGTTACAGAAGTGAAATTAATGAAGTTATCAGATTGATTCGCGCTGATTTTAATATTGCATTATATAATAACAAAGCTAGATATCAGAGAATAGATGGTGCTAGGGATTGGGTTAAAGAAAACATGGGGTCAACAGGAAATTGGCCTGAACTTTACAAGTACACAGAAGAAATTAAGCTGGAATACGAATCAGAGAAATTAGCTTATTCACAACTAAGAAAGGCAAGTAAAGAACTGTATGATGCTACTCGATCTTATTTTGGTGAAGGGTGGCTTTTTTATAGTGACAAAAGTTTAGACATATTAGGAGGTGCAATTCAAACTACAATGGGAGCTTTTACCTTTTATGTGGGTAAAAAAATTGGAAGTAAAGGAATGAAAACATCAGGTACTATAAGTATGGCTTATGGAGGAGGACGTTTATATCAAGGTATTTCTGATATTACCTATGAGCTTAGCGATGGTGAATTAAACCTTGGAGGAGATCCAACTAAATTTTTAATAGAACAAAGTGTTTCCGCTTTAGGTGGTGATAGTATAACAGCTAAGAAAGTTTATTATGATATTGATTTTGTTAATAATATCTATGTGGGGTTTGCTGCATTTAAAATTATTGATCCAAAAAAAAAGAACTGAAATAAAAAATCTTCCAATGGAGACTCCCAATGGTTTAAGAAAAGTGGGAATTTTTGCACGTAACTTTCCTGATAATGTTGGATTTAGAATTGTTAAATGGACTAGTGAAAATTATAAAAGAAAATTAGCGCTAGGAAATAAACCAATGTTATTGTATGCAGCAACGACCTCAATAATTAAATTAAAATTAATTCTTGAATTGAATCAAGAAAAAAAATAAATTTTTAATTTGATCTTTAAATAGAAAAAAAAAGGTATTCTTTTTGTTAATGACATTATAAAAGTAAATATTATCACAGGAACTAAATATGCGATTGTTAAAGGTATTAGCGATAGAATTAATGGGGCCCCCATAAAAAAAACAAGTGTTATGTAATTTATTATAAAAATTAAAATTAATACTCTTGGTGTTTTTTTACTTGCTATTGATTCTTCAAACCATGAGTCAAAACTATCTGCAGTTCCAATAGATGAATGGATTAAACTAAGTTTGGCAATATCATCTTTACTTAACTTATCTATGTTTCGTCTTTTCACTATGGCCTCATACAATAATCTATTCTTGTTTATTATAGTAGCTGTAAATAATATAAATCATCACTTTCATTTAACTTACTTATTATTTCATTTAGTTTTTCTTTTTTAACTTTTGTTTTTTCTTCTGTTTTCATTTTTAAATTTCATATATATGGTTATTATAGTGTAGTTTATTATCAATATGTTATTTTATAGTATGATATTATATCACACTATTTTTGTTTTCTCCCAGAAAGACCGTCACACAAAATCCACCCGTTTCTCTATTAGAAAATTCAAGTCTTAAATGGTGTAACTCCGCAATACGTTTCGCAATAGAGAGGCCTAAACCGCTTCCTGTTTTTTCTTGCCCAGCAGGTCGATAGAAGCGTTCGCCTAACCGCGCTAATACCTCTTTGGTGACCCCCTCCCCATCATCTTTAATGGCAAGATAACGGTAATTCAGTTCAATATCTATTCTCCCACCCGTTTTGCCATAACGAATAGCATTATGAAGAAGATTTCGTAGCAAAATGGCTAGCAGTAACCGCTGTCCCATAATCGGTGGCGGTTCATTGAGTACTGAAACTTCAACGGTGACTTGTGCTGCTTTCGCTTCTGAGTCAGCCTCTTGTACTGATGATTCGATTAATGCAGACCATTGTAACTGCTCGATATCATCAAGCTGTGATAACGATTCTAAACGGGATAAGGTCAGCAATTGGTCAACGAGGCGTGTTGCTCGATCAATACCTTCAGATAAATTGGCCACCGCATGCTGACGGATCGCCGCATCTTGTCCTGCAATTTGCACCACCTCGGCTTGCACTTTCAACGCTGCCAATGGGCTACGTAATTCATGTGCCGCATCAGAGGTGAATTGCCGCTCTCGCGTAAACATGATTTGGATGCGCTCAAATAAGCTATTAAGCGCATCTAACAACGGTTTCACTTCTGAGGGTAATCGTTTTACGTTAACCGCATTGAGCTCATTAGGCTGCCGTCGATAGAGCTGGGCAGCCACTTGGCGTAAAGGACGAAGTGCACGGGTCAATAACCATAAAAATAAAACTAACATCACAGGTAATGCTATTAGCCAAGGTAAAAACTGGGCGACCATAATATCTTTTGCCAGATCTTGCCGATATTCCCATTCTTGCCCTACCGCAATGATGTATTGCCCGTCAGACGATTTTAGCCAAACAAATCGCCACTCATCATCGCTGCCCTTCACTTTGCCTTCGCTAAAACCTTCACGACGAAAGTCGAAGGCTATTTTTCGGCCATTGTCGCCATCATTCAGTAACATTTCACCTTGTGGGCTAAAAATAGCAAAGGCCAATGCATCATCATCTTGATTACCACGGTTTTTACGTAATATTTTCTTCGTTTTGGCTAATGAAGAGCCAGCAAAATCTAAGTCTGAAGGGAGAACAGATAAACGTTTCGCAAATACCATCTGCTGAGTATCAAATAACTCATTAATGGTCTTATAGGTTTGGTGCCACGCCAGTAAACTGGCCACTCCCCACGTCATTAACGCAAGTAGTAATAACATCAAGGTCAATTTTAAGCGCAAGCTAAAAGTTTTCATGCATTTTCACCTAAGCGGTAACCGACCCCATGGACTGTACGAATAAAGTTTGTACCTAACTTACGACGTAAATGATGAATATGGACTTCGACTGCGTTGCTTGAAACGTCATCATCCCAGTTATACAGTTTTTCTTCGATTGCTGCTCGAGACAATACTTTATTTGGATGGTGTAAAAATAGAGACAATAATGCTAATTCTTTGCTTTTTAGCTCAACCAACTCACCGTGACATGTCACGGTCATCGCTACAGGATCTAATTCAACATCACCATGCTTCAAGGTCGGTGTTAATTGACCACTACGCCGACGGATCAGAGCCTGCAAACGGGCTGCAACTTCAACTAATGCAAAAGGTTTACACAAATAATCATCGGCCCCTTGTTGTAGGCCTTGTACGCGTTGATCCAACGCATCCCTTGCGGTCAAAATTAAAACAGGTTCCTCTCGGCCTTGTTTGCGCCAATGTTTTAAAATATCCATACCATCTAAACTAGGCAAAGAGAGATCTAAGATCACGGCATCATAAGGTGCATCGAATAATGCCGTTTGCCCTTGCTTACCATCAGTAAACCAGTCAATCGTGAAGCCAAGTTGGCTTAAACCCACCTTTAAACCATCACCAATTAACCTGTCATCTTCTATCAGCAAAATACGCATGGCCATCTCCCTCATTCGAATATTAATATATTTATCTAATTAATAGGCCGATGACTAGCTATAATTAGCTAAATTAAAAAACTATTCTTTTATTACGACTTCTTAAGATCTTGTTAAGAACTTTTTGTTTTAATAGCCTCCGTCAACAAATTTAAGTAATCAATGGAGAGAACCACGATGAAAAAACTACCTATTATTGCAATGATCGCTGCTCTTGCTTCTGCACCTGTATTTGCGGCAACAGGTGGATTTGACGGCCCAGGATCAGCACAACAAACTTCATCCACTCAAGCAGGTGGCTTTAATGGCCCGAATAGCGGTGAAACTACTGTTGCCAAAGCACTTGAACTATCAGATGACAGCTGGGTGATTTTACGTGGAAACATCGTAAAACAGTTAGATCAGAAGCATTATGAATTTACTGATGGCACAGGCACTATCAATCTTGAGATTAGTCCAAAACGTTGGAACGGCCTCAATGTGACCCCAAAAGATAAAGTAGAAATCCGTGGTAAAATTGATAAAGATTGGAATTCTCGCGAAGTCGAAGTTAAGCAAATTCAAATCATTCAATAAACCTTAAAAAATACGAAGAGGGGCCTTGCCCCCTTTTCGCTAACATTTTTCCCCTCAATATTTATCATGCAAACTGTCATAGACTCTTATTTTCGGGCACTAACGATAATGTTAGATTAATTATTACCACCATTATGAAGGTAATATCATGTCCGCTAAACATCCCAAAGTGCGCAATATCCGTGAAACTTTACTCTCTGATAATTGGTACACCCTCAAGAAATACACTTATGAGCTACAACGTAGCGATGGAAACTGGCAAGAGCAGAGCCGAGAATCTTATGATAGAGGCAATGGCGCTGTCATTTTGCTCTATAATCGCAGTAAAAATACCATTGTCCTGATCCGCCAATTTCGGCTTCCTTTATATATCAGCGGCTACAATCAATTTCTTATCGAAGCTGCTGCTGGGTTACTCGACAATGCTTCCCCCGAAGAAAGAATTATCGCTGAAGCAGAAGAAGAAACTGGCTTTAAGGTACAAAAAATCGAAAAAGTTTTTGAAGCTTATATGAGCCCCGGCTCAGTCACCGAAAAGCTGTATTTTTATATTGCTGAATACCATGATCAAGATCGCTTAAATTTAGGTGGCGGACTCGCTGATGAAGGGGAAGATATTGAAGTATTAGAGTGGGAATTTCCCAGAGCATTACAAGCGATCAAAAACGGTGAAATTGTCGATGGTAAGACAATTATGCTCATACAACACGTAGCATTAAATAATATATTAAAAAACACTTAATATCACATTTTATATTTCTCTATTTTCCTTCTCGATACGAATTGAGAAGGAAAATTAAATCATGTTTATTTGGATTTATAGATTTTTCATTATGTTACATTTTTTACAAGTATGCCAATCAAGATAAATAATCATTTTGAATCAATAACATATATATTTTTCTTTTTTTTCTACCATTATCTTCTAAAAACATCCCGCTAATTACTACAGTATTTATTTTAATTAGAATAAGTTACAATGTATTAATGAATTATCTCTTTTAAAAGGTAACAAAATATATTCATTTGGCTTTTACCAATTTAGGAAATGTCTTTTTATGAATATCTTTTATCGATTTTTTATCCATTCAATAGTGCAAAATACAAAGTAAGGGGTTAATAATATGATACGTTGTGTTCGTATGTGGACCGGTGAAGATGGTAACTCTCTTTTTGAAGAAGGCACGATAGAATTAAGTGGTGAAGCAAGAGGTGACAATGAAACACCCGCGATTGCAGTGAGTGAACTTTCATTTCGCGAAACCACATCAGGCGGATCATGGGATTGGCACAAAGATCCTGTTCCACGTTATGTGCTGACGCTGACGGGTACGCTAGAATTTGAAACCAAAGATGGTTCAACATTTATCATCAAACCC
Source organism: Providencia sp. PROV236 (assembly GCF_033676985.1). NCBI lineage: Bacteria > Pseudomonadati > Pseudomonadota > Gammaproteobacteria > Enterobacterales > Morganellaceae > Providencia > Providencia sp. PROV236. The sequence goes on from NZ_CP096297.1 coordinate 4,137,115, forward strand.
GGTGATGTTTTATTAGCACAAGATAATACAGGCACTGGCCACAAATGGCGTTTAATCGGTGATGACCCATGGCGCCGTGCTTATGTTGTGTATCAAGAAGGCACTGAACTGTGTTTTAAGCCCACTAAGCAGTAGGAGTTTTTAATGAGTAAGCCTATTTCTGAACAAGTCGATATCGCGCTAATTGGTGCCGGTATCATGAGTGCAACATTGGGAACTTTTTTAAAAGAGCTCGAGCCATCACTCAACATCGCCGTATTTGAAAGACTCAATGATTGCGCACAAGAAAGTTCTCATCCATGGAACAACGCAGGTACAGGCCACGCCGCTAACTGTGAAATGAATTACACGCCACCGAATCCAGATGGTACGGTAGATATCAGTAAAGCACTTGAAGTCAATACTGAATTTGACCTCTCTCGCCAGCTTTGGTCTTATCTCGTCACCAAAGGTAAAATTAAAGATCCACGTGACTTTATTCATCCATGCCCACATATGAGCTTTGTTTGGGGCGAAGACAACGTAAAATTCTTAAAGCAACGCTACCAGCAGATGTCTGCTCACCACTGTTACCACAATATGGAATACAGTGATGATCCAAAACAGATCAATGAGTGGGCTCCACTGATCATGGAAGGCCGTGATCCTAAAGAAGCGATTGCCGTTACCCGTGTTAATACCGGTGCAGATGTCGATTACGGTGCACTAACGCATTTATTAATGGCGCAACTCAGCGAACAATCCGGTTTTTCAGTTCACTATAAACATGAAGTCATCGACGTTAAAAAAGCAGCCGATGGTAGATGGAATATTGAAGTTAAAAACCTACTTACCCATGAAAAAACCATTACCTCTGCAAAATTCGTGTTCGTAGGTGCAGGTGGCCGTGCGATCGAATTACTACAAAAATCAGGGATCCCTGAAGGCAAAGGCTATGGTGGTTTCCCAGTCAGTGGTATCTGGCTACGTTGCGACAACGAAGAAATTGCCTCTCGTCACCACGCAAAAGTGTATGGTAAAGCAGATAAAGGTTCACCACCAATGTCTGTCCCACACTTAGATACACGTATTATTGGTGGTAAGCGCTCCCTATTATTTGGACCTTATGCAGGTTTTTCGAGTAAATTCCTTAAACATGGTTCCTATTTAGATCTGTTCGAATCCGTTAAATTGAATAACCTTGAGCCAATGCTTGCGGTTGCAAAAGATAACTGGTCGCTAGCAGAATACCTAGTAGGCCAAGTGCTGCAAACATCTGCTCACCAATTTGCCATGCTGCAACAATTCTACCCAGAAGCGCAGCATGAAGACTGGAAAGAAGTGGTCGCAGGCCAGCGCGTGCAGATCATTAAACCAGATCACGACAAAAAAGGTGTTTTAGAATTTGGTACCGAACTCATCACCAGTGCCGATAAGTCATTTACTGTCTTGATGGGTGCGTCACCGGGAGCTTCTACAGCTGCCTTCATCGCCTTGAATGTATTGAAAACCTGCTTTGCAGAGCAATTAAATTCAGATGGCTGGGAAGCACGCTTGAAAGATATTATTCCAACTTATGGAATTGACTTAAAAGTTGATGCCAAAGCTTGTCTTGATATTCGAGCTGCTACGGCAAAAGTATTAAAACTGGATAATTAATTCAATAAGGGTGGAAAATAATCATTTTTCCACCCTTCTTTATTTTATCCACATCAAAACAATGTCACGCGAAACCCTGGATTTAAAAAGGATTCACGTGGTGTATAATCTAATGTCTTTCCATTCCAATCTAGCACTTTCGCTCCCGCAGCAATTGCCACTGCATGGCCCGCGGCTGTATCCCAAATATTGGTAGGCCCAAAGCGTGGATAAAGTTGTGCTTTGCCTTCAGCGACTAAGCAAAACTTTAATGATGACCCTACAGTAACGGTTTCATGGCTCCCCATTTGATTGAGGTAATCACGTAATTCACCGTCTTGATGGGAACGGCTAATGACTATTGTAGGTGGCGTCATCTCTTTGACATGAATAGATTGCTTATGGCCGCCTTCTTCCTTCCATGCTTGATTACCTTCAGCATAGTAAAGTAAGTTTTTTGCTGGTGCATAAACCACGCCCATGACAGGAACACCATTTTGAATCAATGCGATATTAACGGTAAAGTCACCATTACGGTGGATAAATTCTTTGGTACCATCTAACGGATCAATTAACCAATAACGTTGCCAATTCTTACGTTCATCCCACGATGGTGGTGCTTCTTCTGATATTTGAGGAATTTCAGGCGCGATCTGCGTTAATCCTGTTGTAATAATATTATGAGCAGCAATATCGGCAGCAGTTACAGGTGAATCATCACTTTTCCGTTCAACCTGTAGCGGCTCTTCGGCGGTATAGTAACTCATGATGGCAGAACCCGCGTCTATAGCCAGTTCGCAAATTTGTTTTAACATAATTCACCTCTCTCCCGCTAACTGTTAAAACTAGGTTAGCAGTCATAAGCCATTGATGCACCTTTTTCCTATAAACCTAAACAACAAAAAGTAGAGATAAAAAAATAGCGGGTGTTTAGACCCGCTATTTCTTAATCCAGCAATAAAACGAATTACAGGATATCTAATAATTCAACTTCAAAAACTAAAGTGCTAAATGGTGGAATAGATGCACCCGCACCACGCTCACCATAAGCGAGTTCAGAAGGAATGTAGAGCTCCCACTTAGAACCAACAGGCATCAGAGTCAAAGCTTCAATCCAACCAGGGATCACGCCACTAACAGGGAATTCGGCTGGCTGACCACGTTGTACTGAGCTATCAAATACAGTGCCATCAACCAAACGACCAGTATAGTGCACGCGAACGCGGTCGCTACGAGTCGGGATAGCCCCCTCACCTTGATTGATAACAGAGAATTGCAAACCTGAATCTGTGGTTGAAACACCTTCACGTTTTTGGTTTTCTTCTAAGAACGCACGGCCTTCGGCTGCCATTGCTTCTTGGCGAGAAACACGGACGGCATCAGCACGTTCATGAATTTCACGTAGCGCTTTATGTAGTGCTTCAACAGGAACTGAAGGCATATTACCTTCTAGTGCATCAGTCAAGCCAGCAAGGATCGCTTCAGGCACTAAGCCTTCTAAGCCTGACTCTAATAGTTGTTGGCCCACTTGTAAGCCAATCCCATAGCTTGCTTGTGCTTCTACTGAATCAAAATTTTGGTTTGCCATGAAAATACCTGTATGGTTTTAAGAAAAAACCAAGGATAACAGCCTTACACTTATGGGTAAACCTAAACGATTAGCTCATCATCTTTCATGTTGCTGCATAGTTAAGTGTTCTCTGAAAAATAACATCGAGTAATCAATTTACTAAGAATCAATGCTAGTATTCGTATAACAATATATTCAACTCACAGCTATTATTCCTCAATCAAGGAGGAGCCATGTTTAAACTTTCGGTATTTCATCGTATTGGTATCGCTATTTTAGCCATTATCATTATAGCGGCACTATTTTGGCCTACAGGTGAAAAAAACACCGAAAGCCAAATTACGCAAAATCAGCCTCAACCTATTGTTGTACCACCACCGACAACGCCTGAAATCATCACCTCAACACCAGAAGAGCCTGTCAGTAACGGGGACTCTGATCAACCACAAATAGGCTTACCGACTGAACCTGAAATAGTTCAAGAGCCTCCAGAGGATCCTGCGCCAGTTGATACCACTCCACCAGCGACAACGACACCACCAAAACAAACGCAGCAGCCGACGACAGCATCTCAACCATCGGCAAATGAGTGGCGGAATTATCAAATACAGAAAGGAAAAACACTCGCGCAGCTATTTCGTGATAATAATTTGCAGGCTAATGATGCCTTTGTCATGGCACGAGCCGAAGGGGCAGAAAAACCCTTAAGCAACTTACATAAAGGCCAAAAAGTTCGCTTAAAAGCGAATGCCAAAGGTGAAGTAGAGGTGTTGGAGATCACCACTCCAGATGGAAAAACCTTTAGTTTTGCTCGTTTAAGCGATGGTAGTTACTACCGTACACCTTAGTTTTAGTCGAAAATCATTTATTACAGACAATAAAAAACACCGGACCAGCCGGTGTTTTTTTGTGCCATCAGTAAACTCATGGCACTACCATCATTATTGATTACTCAGCAACGATGATAACGTTCAGCTCTGCAAAAACATCGCTGTGTAACTGGAAGTGAACTTCGTGGTCACCAGTAGTACGCAGAACGCCGTTTGGCAGGCGAACTTCGCTTTTCGCGATTGCAACGCCAGCTGCAGTTACTGCATCAGCGATGTCACGAGTACCGATAGAACCGAACAGTTTACCTTCGTCACCCGCTTTAGAAGCGATAGTGACAGAACCCAGTGCAGTAACAGATGCTGCACGAGCCTGAGCTGCTGCTAGAACGTCAGCTAATTTAGCTTCCAGTTCAGCGCGGCGAGCTTCGAAGAATTCGATGTTTTTCTTAGTTGCAGGAACAGCTTTGCCCTGTGGAACTAAGTAGTTACGAGCATAGCCCGATTTAACGTTAACCTGATCACCCAGGCTACCTAGGTTAGCTACTTTATCAAGCAGAATAACTTGCATTACCTTATCCTCTTAAAGTCGTTAATGGACTGTACCAATTACTGATGACGATCAGTATATGGCAACAGAGACAGGTAGCGAGCGCGCTTGATAGCACGAGCGAGCTGACGCTGATATTTTGCACGAGTACCGGTGATACGGCTTGGTACAATTTTACCACTTTCAGTGATATAGTTTTTCAGCGTTGCGATATCTTTATAGTCGATCTCTTGAACGCCTTCCGCTGTGAAACGGCAGAACTTGCGACGACGGAAATAACGTGCCATATGGCTAGTCTCCAGAATCTATCAAATCAATCTGCTCGGCATGAAGGACCAGTTTACTTAGGCCATTGCGCCCTTGGTGGGTGCTAATAAAACCAGTGACTGTAATCCGACTGCCGACCGTTATACTGTGAGTATGGGCTTGTAAGGTTTGTCCGCTAGCAATTATGGGCATTCTGCACCATGCTTGCCGAGTCAACCCAGCTTCCTGTTGTTCCGAACGATGTTCTAAAACAAACTGGCAGTGAGGGATGCCCGATGGACTCACTTTTCGAATCAATGCTTTACAGACTGTGCCTGTGAGCACCAAACGATTAGTGAACACCTGCGCAATTACTCTTCAGAATCCCCAGCTTCTTCAGCTTCTTCATCCTGATATTCATCAGACAGGTCACGGCCACGACGTTCGTCTTTAGCTTTAACCATTGGAGAAGCTTCTGTTACTGCGTGTTTTAAGCGCATAACCATGCTGCGGATAACGGCATCGTTGAAGCGGAAGTTAGTTTCCAGCTCATCAATCGCTTCCTGTGGAGCTTCTACGTTCAGCAGAACATAGTGAGCTTTGTGCAGTTTATTGATTGGGTAAGCCAGTTGGCGACGGCCCCAGTCTTCTAGACGGTGGATTTGACCTTGTGCGTTAGTGATAACAGCACTGTAACGCTCGATCATACCCGGAACCTGTTCGCTTTGGTCAGGATGGACCATAAAAACGATTTCGTAATGACGCATTAGTAGTTGCTCCTTACGGATTATTCAGCCTCCTGTCAGGGTTAACCGCGGCCCGCGGAGGCAAGGAACTTATTGAGTGCGGCTAAAAAATTGACGCGTAACTATACCCATCCCAGAGGAAAAACTCAAGGGATGGCGGCAAATTATTTATTTTGCACTGCGCTGACGTACAGCTTCAAATAAACAAACACCTGTCGCTACAGAGACATTCAATGAAGAAACCGTGCCCGCCATTGGAATACTAATTAGCTCATCACAATGCTCACGGGTTAAACGACGCATTCCTTCACCTTCAGCGCCCATTACTAGAGCCATTGCCCCTGTCAGTTTACTTTGATAAAGCGTATGGTCTGCTTCGCCAGCAGTGCCGACAATCCAAATATTATACTCTTGCAACAAACGCAATGTTCTTGCCAAGTTAGTCACACGGAACAGTGGTACACTTTCTGCTGCACCACACGCCACTTTTTTGGCAGTTGCGTTCAATTGTGCGGATTTGTCTTTAGGCACAATCACCGCATGTACGCCTGCCGCATCGGCACTACGTAGGCAAGCACCCAAGTTATGGGGATCTGTCACACCATCTAAAATTAATAAGAATGGCGCTTCTGTACTTTCCAGAAAATCAGGTAAATCACCTTCTTGATACTGTTTACCCGGCAGCACCTTTGCAATAATGCCTTGATGCACGGCCCCTTCCGTTTGTGTATCCATCCATTGGCGATTAGCAACTTGCACAACAATGCCAAGCGCCTCGATTTCATGAATAATCGGCATCAAACGGCGATCTTCACGCCCTTTTAAAATATAAACTTCTTTGATCCGTGACGCATCACGATCAAGTAAGGCTTTCACCGCATGAATGCCGTAAATAATTTCGCTCATAAATATCTTTTTTGTTGATGGAATTCAAGGTGACATCACGTCACCTAACCTAATTTGTTGGCTCACAGTTTGGGGTAGCCTACGCTACCCCCTTTACTTATATTAGCCTGCTTGCTTCTCAGCTTTTTTTGCTGCGCGTTTTGCTTTTAATTTTGCAGTGATCTTCTTCGTCTTATCAGAGGCTTTTTTCGCTTTTGCCTTGGTATCCGCTTTTTTATCGGTTTTTTTATCCGTTTTCTTGCCTTTCTTCTCTGAACGACGGAACGCTGAATCAGGTTCAAAATTCTTTTCTTTGCTGACATCACGCTTACCACGCGCTGATTTCGTGGCATTTTTAACTTCTTTTTTCATTTTATCACGAGCTGTTTTGCCCGGATTTTTCGCCTTACGCGTTGTTGAGATCAAGGCGAAATCAATGGTGCGCTCATCCATGTGTACTGCTTCAACACGGATTTCCACTTCATCGCCAAGACGATAAGTGGTACCTGATGATTCACCAATCAAACGCTGACCGACTGCATCATAGCGATAATAATCGTTATCTAATGTCGAGACATGGACTAAACCATCAATGAATAAGTCATTAAGGCGCACAAAGAAGCCAAAACCGGTAACACTGGTGATCAAGCCTGTAAACACTTGACCCACTTGATCCTGCATAAAGTCACATTTTAACCAATCGGCGACATCGCGAGTAGCTTCATCAGCACGACGTTCAGTCATTGAGCAATGCTCACCGAGTTGTAACATGCTATCCATATCAGAATGCCAGCCACCTGTTGGTGTCCAACGATGATCCGAATGCCCCTGTTCTTTCGCCAGTAAATATTTGATCCCCCTGTGCAAAGTAAGGTCAGGGTAACGACGAATTGGTGATGTAAAGTGCGCATAGGATTTTAGTGCCAGCCCGAAGTGGCCACGATTTTCAGGATCATAAATCGCTTGTTTCATGGAGCGTAAAATCATCGTTTGCAGCAATTCATGATCAGGGCGCTCTGCCACATCATTCATCACTTGTGCATAATCTTTTGGCTCTGGTTTCATGCCACCCGGTAATGTGAGTCCCAGTTCACTGAACACCGAACGCAGGTTCATCACGCTCTCTTCTTTCGGGCGGTCATGCACACGATATAGCGCAGGTTCTTCATTTTTCTCAACAAAACGCGCTGCTGCAATGTTGGCTAAAATCATGCACTCTTCAATTAACTTGTGAGCATCGTTACGCTCGACAGGTTCAATACGTTCAATGCGTCGCTCGGCATTAAAAATAAATTTCGCCTCTTCTGATTCAAACGAAATTGCACCTCGCTCAATACGCGCAGCATCTAATGTCTTATACAGTGCATGTAGCTGCTCGATATGCGGAACTAATGTTTTGTAATGTTCACGCAGCTCTTCATCACCCTGCAAAATTTTCCAAACTTTTGTGTAAGTCAGCCTTGCATGTGAATTCATCACCGCTTCATAGAATTTAAAGGATGACAAACGCCCCGATGCTGATACGGTCATTTCACAGACCATACACAGGCGATCTACCCCTGGATTTAATGAGCAGAGGCCATTGGATAGTACCTCTGGTAACATCGGCACTACCTGTGATGGGAAATAAACGGAGTTACCACGGCTTCGAGCTTCATCATCAAGGGCTGTTTGTTGACGTACATAATAGCTAACATCCGCAATCGCGACCCATACACGCCAGCCACCACCTTTTTTCGGTGCACAATGTACTGCGTCATCAAAGTCTCTAGCATCTTCACCATCAATGGTCACTAATGGTAAATCACGCAGGTCGACTCGACCTTTTTTAGCTGACTCAGGTACATGTTCGCTTAAATCAGCAACCTGCTTCTCAACTTGAGGAGGCCATGTGTGTGGAATTTCATGGGTGCGCAAAGCGATTTCAACCGCCATACCTGTGCCCATGCTTTCACCTAAAATTTCAATAATGTTACCTACTGCTTGAGCGCGGCGCTGAGGTCTTGAAACCAGTTCAACCACCACTACATTGCCCATGCGAGCACCATTAATTTGATCTTTAGGAATTAAAATATCAAAACTTAAGCGACTATCATCAGGCACCACAAACCCCATACCTGATTCAATAAAATAGCGACCCACAATTTGATTATTACGTGGTTCAAGTACACGAACGACTCGAACTTCAGTACGCCCTTTACGATCTTGGCCATAAGCTTGCGCTAAAATGACATCACCGTGCAGGGCGCGTTTCATTTCATCTTGTGAGAGATAATAATCTTCTTTTTTACCTTCAACGCGCAAAAAACCATAACCATCACGGTGACCAATAACTTTACCTTTCAGTAGGTCTAAGCGCTCTGGTAAGGCGTAACATTGACGGCGAGTGAAGACCAATTGTCCATCGCGTTCCATTGCCCGCAAGCGGCGGCGCAAGGCTTCGAGTTCTTCTTCTGAAGAAAGGTTTAATAGCTGTGCAATTTCTTCACGTTTTGCGGGTGCAGTCCGCTTGGTCAGGAGTTCAAGAATAAACTCTCGGCTCGGAATAGGGGATTCGTATTTTTCTGCTTCTCTTTCCTGAAAAGGATCATGTGACATCGTTACCTCCGTTGTCATCAGAATTTGTTATTACTGCCTATCTAATCAAGCAGTAATTGATAAAGCGGGCTGTTGTCTTTGACCATATCAGCCAGCGTATGTTTATCAAGTTCTTGTAAAAATTGTTGTATCGCCTGATGAAGCACACCCTTCAATCGACAGGCTGGTGTTATATGACAAAATTCGCCACTACAGTTAACTAATGTTAAGGGTTCAAGTGCCCTAACAACATCGCCAATGCGTATTGTTTCTGCTGCTTGGCCTAATGTAATCCCGCCATTCTTACCACGTGTTGCTTTAATATAGCCAAGGTGACTGAGCTGATTAATGATCTTAACCATATGATTACGCGAGACACCATAAACTTCAGTGACTTCTGTGATACTGGTCATTTTCCCCTCAGGGAGCGATGCCAAGTATATCAATGCACGTAATCCATAGTCCGTAAAACTTGTTAGCTGCACAATCACCTCAAAATTTTTGGCTAGGCCAATGGCAATCTCACCATCTGTGCCTTTTCAATCTCAAATTATAGAAAAATTATTGTCGACGTGTTGCGTGAGGCCAATACCTTAATCACCACTAGACTTCACGTTATTGGTATTCGCGCTACAGTCACTCAGTATCAGTAATCCTATTCTCAAATGAATAAACTCACCCTAACAATAAGATAATGGAACTAATTTCGCTTCAATTTGACATCGCAAAATAGCGTTTAACTTAACTTATCAACAAAGAAAAATGGCTCTATCATGAGATAGTAGGATCAGCAATTACCATTATAGGGTGTTTAGTTGTCACCCTTTTTCGCTCTACCTTGACAACAAAGAATATCAAAGAACAATCGAACACATAATAGCACATATTTTTTAGCGACTCGTGTTTCTTGAGCTTACCTTAGTTTATCTATACTGTTTAGAAAGAGTCATAACGGAATAGATACTGCTGGATCCACTTTTAATATCAAATCTTTTAATTTGATCTGCTTTACAATGAACGGTTAGTACCATAAAGAGGTGACATAGGAAATTATGGAACAAATTATTGAAATATATAATTATATATCAGGGAACACCTTCTTAATGACTTCCCTTCTAGTGGCCATATTGCTACTCACATGGTTTGTTGGAAAAGTGATTTTTTTGCGGTTTGCTAGAAGATTATTACCATTACTCACTAATTTAAGTGATGATGAATTAATTGATGGAGTTGCGCGAAAAATAGCGTCGATCGTTGCTGTGACGTTGGTACTTTATATCAATCAGATGCTGCCTTCATTTTCTGATGAAGTGAACATTACCTTTAAAACTATCTGTTGGGCGCTGATTATTATTAATGTTGCCGCATTAGTGAATGATGGGCTAGATGTATTTATCCTGCGCCAATCAAAAAAAGTGCTACATCGCAATAATTCGATCAAGGGCTATATTGAAATAGCTAAAATTGTCGTTTGGATAATTTCCTTTATCTTGATCATCGCATTGATGACCGAACAATCTCCAATCATTATCATTTCCAGCTTCGGTGCTATCGCGGCAGTATTAATGTTTGTATTTCAGCATACGCTGTTATCGTTTGTCGCCAATATTTTGGTATCAAATGGAAAGGTATTAAAACTGTATGATTGGATCGAATTACCCAGCAGTAATATCAGCGGAGAAGTCATTGATATAGCACTACATACTATTACGGTTCGAAATTGGGATAACACTATTTCACGTATTCCCACCAAAGATTTTTTGACCGAAAAATATACTAACTGGCAACCGATGTTTTCTTCAGGAGGACGTCGCATTAAGCGCAGCTTTTATATTGACCAATCATCTATCTGCTTTGCAACTGAAGATCTGATCAGCGAATTAAAAAATACCACTCCGCTACGTCAGAGTATAGAAAATATGCTAGAAGAACGAGGTGATATCGGTGATATAAATGACTGGATAATGAATAATGGCGTCACTAACCTACAGCTATTTCGAAAATATATTTTGAATTGGATAAAAATGCGCGGTGATGTCAGAACCGATATGTATTTAGTCATACGTACCATGCCACCAACACCCAATGGACTACCTGTCGAAATCTATTGTTTCACCCGTTCAACCACTTGGGTTGAATATGAAGAAGTCCAATCGGAAATTTTTGAGTATGTTAATGCGTCTGCAAACTACTTTAAACTACGGATCTATCAACACCCATCCGGAAGTGACTTAGCGGGTTTAAAATATCGGTAACAAATAACAAAAAACACCGAATAAATCGGTGTTTTTTCATCTGCTTATCAGCACTTTTTAATGCATGCTTCTAGCAAGTCGCTATCTGTAGACTATACGTCAAACGGGTCACGTAGGATCATAGTCTCTGAGCGATCAGGACCTGTTGAAATAATATCAACTGGGATACCGGTTAGTTCTTCAACGCGCTTGATGTAATTCAAAGCGGCTTGAGGTAATAGCGCTCTGTCTTTAACACCAAATGTTGTTTCATTCCAACCAGGCATGACTTCATAAACTGGTTCTAAACCTTCCCACTCGTCAGCTGCTAACGGTGTGGTTTCAAGAACTTGACCATCTGGACGGCGGTAGCCTACACAGATTTTAACTTCTTTTAGACCATCTAAAACGTCCAGCTTCGTCATACAGAAACCAGACAATGAGTTGATCTGAACCGCACGGTTAATAGCAACAATGTCTAACCAACCTGTACGACGTTTACGACCAGTAGTTGCGCCAAACTCTTGGCCTTTTTCACGCAAAAACTCACCCGTTTCGTCAAACAGCTCAGTTGGGAATGGACCCGCACCAACACGCGTTGAGTAAGCTTTAATAATACCTAATACATAGCTAACATAACGTGGGCCTAAGCCTGAACCTGTTGCTACACCACCCGCAGTGGTATTTGAAGAGGTTACATATGGGTAAGTACCGTGATCGATATCCAGTAATGTACCTTGTGCACCTTCAAACATGACTAATTCATTCTTCTGATGTGCTTTATAGAGCAGATCAGAAACATCAATTACCATACCGGTTAAGATATCAGCAACTGCCATGATATCGTCGAGCGTTTTTTGATAATCAACCGCTGGCTCTTTATAGTAATTCACCAGCTGGAAGTTATGGTACTCAACGATTTCTTTTAACTTCTCGGCAAAAGCTGCTTTATCAAACAAATCGCCAACACGTAGTCCACGACGAGCAACTTTATCTTCATAAGCAGGGCCGATACCACGACCTGTTGTACCGATCGCTTTCGCACCACGTGCTTTTTCGCGCGCATTATCTAACGCAACGTGATAAGGCAGGATCAGTGGGCATGCTTCAGAAATATACAAACGTTCACGAACAGGCACACCGCGTTCTTCTAATTGCTTCATCTCTTTCATCAATGCATCAGGCGCAAGTACCACACCGTTAGCAATAATACTGATGACATTTTCACGAAGAATACCGGATGGAATTAAGTGGAGAACGGTTTTTTCACCGTTTACAACAAGAGTATGGCCAGCATTATGGCCGCCCTGATAGCGAACTACGTATTTAGCGCGCTCTGTCAGCAAGTCTACAATCTTGCCCTTCCCTTCGTCACCCCATTGGGTGCCCAGTACGACAACGTTCTTACCCATTTCGAAATACACTCGGTTGCTTAAAAATGAATTCTACCATCTAAAATAATCTGTTCCAGTGATTTTTAGCACAGTAAAAATTTTTTTGCTGGAAAGCCAAAAAGATGGCATTTTTTATTTCTGTCATAACCCAAACTGACCGTAATCTGCTTGAGCAGCATGAATTTTCCCTGAAAAATCCGAAACTTAAAATGACAGGCGAAAAAAAAGCCCGCGAAGCAGGCTTTTCTTTACTAGATTAACAGTTATTTTCAACTGTTGCACGTAACTTAAGCGATTACATGTAACTTAATCAGTCGCACGTAACTTAGTTGGTGCTTTCATAAAACGGAAGAAGTCAGTATCTGGGCTAAGCACCATAACATCATCACCATTTTTGAAGCTCTGCTCGTAAGCACGTAAGCTACGGATAAAGGCATAGAACTCAGGATCCTGATTGAAGGCATCAGCAAACAGTTTTGTTGCCATCGCATCACCTTCACCGCGCAGCGTCAATGCTGTACGCTCAGCTTCGGCTAAAGTTTCAGTTACCGTTTTATCAGCAACCGCACGGATCTTCGTCGCTTCTTCCTGACCTTGCGAACGATGTTGACGTGCAACGGCTTCACGTTCTGCACGCATACGTGCATAGATAGCCTCAGAAACTTCGTTTGGCAGTTCAATACGTTTGATTCGAACGTCAACCACTTCGATACCTAACGCAGCCATACTGTTTGCGTTAACAACCAGTGGCTTCAAGTTAGTTTCTTGTTCTACACGTGCCGCAGCAGAAGCGATAGCAGCATCAGCCTCTTCTGCTGTTCCATCAATCGCAGTGCCTTTATTCAACGCATCACGTACATCAATGGTTAAACGACCACGAGAGTCTGTGATGATATCTTTTACGCTTAAACGACCAAACTCAGAGCGTAAACGGTCACTAAACTTACGTTTTAACAGTGTTTCCGCTTGATAAGGGTTACCACCACCCGTTGCCACATAATAGCGGCTAAAGTCAGTGACGCGCCATTTCAGGTACGAATCCACCATCAAGTCTTTGTTTTCGCTAGTTAAGTAACGGTCTGCTTGAATTTCTAATGTCTGAATACGTGCATCTAGCATTTTCACCGTTTCAATAAACGGAACTTTAAAGTGCAGACCCGGCTCATAAATGATCGGTTTGTTTTCAGAGTCACGCAATACCTTACCAAAACGCAACACAATGCCACGATCAGTTTGAGGAACAATAAAGATTGATGCGTAAGCGACTGCCAAAATGGCAATAACGATAACAATTAGCGATTTACGCATGATTATTGTCTCCCTACTCTAACAGCATCACCACGAACGCCACTGCTTGGCTGTGCTGGTGCCGAACCATAAGATGATGAACTGTTAGTGTTTGGATTCATCACTTTAGGTGCTAAGCTTGATTTTGGTGCCGCACTGTTGTCACTACCACGCATTAATTGATCCAGTGGTAGAACTAACATGCTGTTGCTCTTATCATTAGCAATAATTTTACGTGTATTACTTAACACACGCTCCATGGTGTCAATGTAGAGACGCTCACGAGTGATTTCAGGTGCTGCACGATACTCAGGCAACATTTTGGCAAAGCTAGCCACCTCACCCTCTGCTTTAAACACCACACTGGCCTTATAAGCTTCAGCTTCTTCGATCAGCTTCTGCGCGTTACCTTTTGCCATTGGCAGAACTTCGTTACGGTAAGCATGCGCTTCACGAATCGTTTTTTGCTCTTCTTCCCTTGCCGCGATCACATCATCAAATGCTGCTTTAACATCTTCAGGTGGACGAGCTGCTTGGAAGTTGACGTCGAGCAATGTGATACCCATTTTGTATGGGGCAATAGTCGCTTCGAGCTCTTTTTGCGTTACATCACGAATAAATGCACGATTTGTCGTCAAGACTTGTTCCATCGCTGACTGACCAATAACACCACGTACCGCACTGTCTAAAGCTTGGCGTAAGCTGTTATCAGGGTTAGTCACACTGAACAGGTATTCAGCAGGATCGGTCACACGATACTGTACGTTCATTTCAACGCGGATCACGTTTTCATCTGATGTCAGCATCATGCCGTTAGTTGCTTGTTCGCGGACTGTTTCAACGTTAACTGGGATCACTCTATCAATAAACGTTGGTTTCCAGTTCAAACCAGGCCCTACAATACCGCTATATTCGCCAAAGCGTAGCACAACGCCTCGGTCACTTTCTTTAATGGTATAAAAACCTGAACCGGCCCATACAACGACTACCGCAGCCAGAGCCAACATACCAAGACGGCCACTGATTTGTGATGGTTGCTTATTGTCACCATCACCATTGCCGCCTTTTTTACCACCAAGCTTACTGCTCAGCTTACGAAAGAGATCGTCGAGATCAGAAGCCCCACGTTTTCGACCACCTTTATTCCCGCCAGAGTTGCCGCCTTTATTGCCGCTTCCCCACGGATCGCGGTCTTGTCCGTCATTACCGGGCTGATTCCACGCCATGTTTTAGCTCCATATCTTTATGATTGATTTTTCGGGTTAAGAGCAAAGCATTACTCTTAATATCAATTCCATCTCCTAGCGACATATTAAATCACATAGCTAGGCAATTGTTGTTCCTGTTTGCACAAACGCAGCCAATCAACCATTGGCATACGCACCTCAAGGCCAATTGAGCCGTCTTCCTCTTGCCATTCACGCTCAATAGCTTGGAGCTGATAAAAACGGCTACGTAGACGACCTGCACTTGGTGGCAAACGCATTTCAACGTGTGCGATTTCACCTGAAAGGCGTTCCGTCAGTGCTTGTAGCAACAAGGGGATACCTTCACCCGTTTGCGCTGAAACCCAGACACGAACCGGCTTGTTATCCTCATTTCTGTCGATACGCGGGACAAAATCCTCCAGCATATCCACTTTGTTCATAACTAATAGTGTCGGGATCTCATCAGCTTCAATTTCTTCCAAAACACTTTCGACCGCATGAATGTTTTCATCCAAACGGTTATCCGCTGCATCAATAACGTGTAACAATAAAGTTGCTTCACGTGTTTCCTGCAACGTTGCTTTAAAAGCCGCAACTAAATCATGTGGTAAGTGACGAATAAACCCAACTGTATCTGCAAGCACAACCGTCCCAACATCATCAACGTCAATACGCCTCAATGTTGGATCAAGTGTTGCAAACAGCTGATCAGCTGCATAAACCTCTGACGATGTCATTCGGTTAAATAAACTTGATTTACCCGCATTGGTATAACCCACTAACGATATCGTTGGGATATCTGCTTTATTACGTGCTTGCCGGCCTTGTTCTCGCTGCTTTTCGACTCGACTAAGGCGGGATAAAATCTGACTGATTTTTCCCCTTAATAACCGACGGTCAGTTTCAAGCTGAGTTTCACCAGGACCACGTAGACCGATTCCACCTTTTTGGCGCTCAAGGTGCGTCCATCCTCTCACAAGGCGAGTGGACAAGTGACGTAATTGCGCGAGTTCAACTTGCAGTTTCCCTTCGTGCGTCCGCGCCCTTTGCGCAAATATATCTAAAATCACGCCTGTACGGTCAACAACCTTACATTCGCATAGCCGTTCAAGGTTACGTTCCTGAGCAGGGCTAAGAGTATGGTTAAATAACACCACATCTGCACCACTTTCCTTTACTGCATCAGCGATTTCTTCCGCTTTCCCTTCCCCGACATAGTATTTAGGATGAGGGGACTTTCGACTGCCTGTTACTATCTGTACGGGTTTAACCCCCGCAGATGTCACGAGTGACTCAAATTCCGCCAGATTTTCAGTGTCTTTTTCTTGAGAAAAAAAGACATGTACCAATACAGCCAGCTCACCGCCTTCATACCTATCAAACAAGGGCTATAACCTCTTAGGCTTAATCACTATAAAGACAAAGGAAAAACACAGGTAAAGTCTCCCTACCTATGTTTTCCTTGAATTTTAACGTGCAACTGGTATTACTCAGCAGCTTCGCCATCCTGTTGAGCAGGAGCCCCAGCGTGATAATTACCATTGCCTGCACCACCAGCAGCGCTACCGCTATGATGAGAAACAGGACGAGCAGGGACAACAGTAGAGATAGCATGCTTATAAACCATCTGACTTACTGTATTTTTCAGTAAAATGACAAACTGGTCAAAAGATTCAATCTGCCCCTGCAATTTGATGCCGTTAACTAAATAAATTGAGACCGGAACCCTTTCACGACGTAATGCGTTCAGGAACGGATCTTGCAAAGATTGCCCCTTAGCCATTCTATGTTTTCCTTATTTTGTTGTTTTTAAATGAGAACCTTACGGCTCCAAAAAGTAACTACTCAAAAATTGCGCTTAACCGTTCTAATTGTACACAAACAATGGCTCTATGCACGTATATACTTCAAGTTACAGGGTTGTTGGCAACATTCATTTGTACCCGTTACATAGTCATTTACGTATCTAACGGCTCAGTGACTTGTTACCTAACTATACTCGTCATACCTCAAGCTACGACATGGTTGACTACGTTCACTCACACTAGTCACATAATTTTCATGCTTCTAGCGGTGCGCTCGCTTGTCGCCTCGCTGCACCTAAAATTATTAGAGTATACACCTCAAATTAATTAGCGTATGACCTGCATAACTGCCTTAAGCGCCTGCTGTGGTTGTTCACTATCTAACCAATGAACATTTTCCCAGCTTCTCAACCAGGTAATCTGGCGTTTTGCCAATTGGCGTGTTGCACAAATTCCCCGATAAACCATTTCATCATAATTTATTTCGCCTTCCAGATATGACCACATTTGTCGATAACCCACACAACGGATTGAAGGTAAATCAACATGTAAATCACCTCGTTTATAAAGAGCACGAACTTCCTCTTCAAAACCAGCGGCTAACATCTGATGAAAACGTTGTTCAATGCGCTCATGTAAAATTTTACGATCTTGGGGCGCAATAGCAAACTGAAACACATTATAAGGTAATTCTTCACCTGCTGTTTGTGTCATTTCAGTCAAAGTTTGCCCTGAAATGAGATATACCTCTAAAGCTCGGGATAATCTTTGTGGATCATTCGGATGAATCCTAGCTGCCGCAACAGGATCAACCTCAGCTAAACGGCGATGTATTTCAGTCCACCCTTGTAATTGTGCTATTTGTTCAATTTCTGCACGCACAACAGGATCTGCTGAAGGTAATGGCGAAAGACCTTCAAGCAAAGCCTTAAAATACAACATTGTGCCGCCCACTAATAATGGAATTTTACCTTGAGCGGTAATTTCATCCATTACATTTAGTGCGTCTCGCCGGAAATCGGCAGCGGAATAAGGTAAAGAAGGATCGAGAATATCGATCAGACGATGAGGTGCTTGACTCAGTTCCTCTGCATTTGGCTTCGCTGTGCCGATATCCATACCACGGTAGATCAGCGCCGAATCGACACTGATTATCTCTACAGGCAAGTGTTGACGCAAAGCAATCGCCAACGCGGTCTTACCTGAGGCCGTAGGCCCCATCAGGAATATTGCATTCGGTTTGTTTTGAGTTACCAATTCACTCATTTGTTAGCGTAGCTACCACGGGTTGTAAATTAATTAATTGTAATAATGTTGGTGACGGCTTTTTAACCTGCTGCGGGCAAAGCCGCTCAACATCAGCGAGTAACTGTACTGCTTGTGCTAAGCTCCAGCTTTCTTGCATTTTTTCTTGTGAAACTGTTTTTGCAAGCCACTGTGCAATATCTTGATGTGATAAATGCTCTTTTGACGACAAAAACGCCAGTAAATTGGCAAAAAGCTGTGATAAATTTTGCGTTCTTAACGGTAACGATACCGCATGAATAGTAACTTTTCCATGAGATATCGTGGCTTCAATACCAAATAATGTCAATTGTTCCTTATTACGCTGAAAAATCGCAATTTCATCATGACTAAGTGTCAATTTTAGCGGGATCAACAGCGGCTGAGGTTTTAACGCTTCTCCTGTTGGAGATAATTGCGCCAACTTCAACAAGTAATTTGCTTCGGTTAAGGATAACAGGATTAACCCTAATGAAGACTCAATTAATGCAAAGTTTTTTGCGTAAATTGTCAATACTTTACCAAAAGTATAGCTATTGGCATTTTCTGCAACAGACTGAGAAGAAATAACCGAGCCATCTAATGGAGGGCGAGTTGGGAATAATGGTTTTTTATCATCTTCAGCAACAGGAACTGACATTAATGCCTGATACAGTTGACCTGCTTTACGATCGTATGTTGGTGCTGTGTGTTCAAACCCACCCTTTGCTCGGTTTACATGGCCGATTGGCTCCGATGATGATGAACGTGGTTTTTCACTGTACAAATGCTCTGTTTCAGAAAGAGCCTCTCGCTCAGGCTTTATTGTCAGAGGCACTGCTGATGGGGCAAAATAATTATCACCCGCTGCGGTTCTGTTCACCACTTCATGAGTAACAGGTTCTATTCCCGGTAATTCATCCGCTTGATGTGCATTTAATAGCGCAGTCCGCACCCCTTGATAAATAAAATCATGCACTAACCGCGCTTGATGAAAACGCACTTCATGTTTAGCTGGATGCACATTAACATCAACCTGTTGAGGATCAACCGTTAAGTAAAGCACATAGGCTGGTTGCTGATTTTCATCTAGATGCCCTTCATAGGCCTGGCGAATAGCATGGTTAATCAACCTGTCCCGCATCATTCGTCCATTCACATAACAATATTGAATATCGCTAACAGACCCAGCAGAGGGCGACACGATCCAACCTTTAATACCAAGGTCACCGTGATCCCATGCAATAGCCAATGCACCTTGCATAAAACCGGTACCACACACCGCGGCTAAACGACGCTCTTGCTGCGTGTCATCTTGTGCAGCACGATATTGCTTAACTAACTTACCGTTATGATTCAAATTAATGGCGACATCAGGACGAGAAAGCGCAATACGCCGTACAATTTCATCAATATGACCAAATTCCGTTTTTTCCGTACGCATGAATTTGCGTCTTGCTGGCGTATTATAGAAAAGATCTAATACTTCAACCGTTGTTCCATTAGGGTGAGCCGCAGGCTTGACAGTCACCGCCATATCACGCCCTTCTGCATATGATTGCCAAGCTTCGCTCTGCTGCACGGGTTTTGATGTTAGAGTTAAACGCGACACTGAGCTAATACTCGCTAAGGCTTCACCACGAAACCCCATACTCACAATCGCCTCAAGATCATCCAATGTCGCAATTTTACTCGTAGCATGGCGAGCTAATGCAAGGATCAGTTCATCCTTACTGATACCACAGCCATTATCACGAATACGGATCAACTTTTCTCCACCACGCTCAATATCAATATCAATACGTGTTGCCCCCGCATCTAGGCTATTTTCAACCAGTTCTTTGACAACAGAGGCGGGACGCTCAACAACCTCACCCGCAGCAATTTGGTTGGCAAGTTGGGGAGAAAGGATCTGTATCGCCATGCCATATCTCCTTATTTAGGTGCAGCTTGCAGAGGGTTTGCTAAAAAGTATTGACGTAAACCTTGATGAATAGCTTCTGCGACTTGTTCCTGATAAGCATCCGATTTTAGTAACTGCTCTTCCGCACTGTTACTGATGAAACCGGTTTCAACAAGAATCGATGGAATATCAGGCGAACGTAGCACACCTAAACTTGCGTGTTCCGGACTACTTTTATGGATATTACCCACTTTTCGTAACTGACGTATCACATGCACAGCAACATCATAGCCAACGCGCTGTGAGTGGCCGAATTGCAAATCAAGTACCGCTTGGCTTAAATAAGGATCAGCCCCATTCAGAGCATCTCCCGCACCACCAAGCAATTCAGATTGTTTTTCACGTTGCTCTAACCAACTACCTAATTCGCTATTTGCTCGGCGGTTAGAAAGTACCCATACCGATGCACCACGAGCTCGACTATTTGGCGCAGAGTCAGCGTGAATAGACACAAGCATATTGGCATTTTTTTTACGAGCGACATCCGAACGACCACTTACCGAGATAAAATAATCACCATCACGGGTCATTGCGGGTTTAAACATGGGGTCTGCATCTAATTTCGCATATAACTTACGTGCCACACTTAAAGTAACATCTTTTTCACGGTAACCATTTTTACCGATGGCGCCAGGATCTTTGCCTCCATGGCCTGCATCGATTGCAATCACAACTTGTTTAGAACCTTTGGGCATCGTTTTATTTGTCTTCACAGGCACAGGTACCGCAGCCGACGGCGAATTCATTTTTAGCTGTTTATCTGGGACAGCATTACTTCTGCTTTGGGCAGATTGGGCGCTATTATTAAATGTAGTGGCCGAATTTCCTTTGCCTGTAGAAAGCGTAAAGACGACTTGATACTGACCAGCCACTTGTTTAAGTGATGCTTGAGCTTTTGCTGCTGCCGCTAATTCTAAAACAATACGTTTATGTTGACTTGTCGGTGGCTGACTAGCGCGGATCACTTTGACTAGATCACCCGCGGGCAATTTCATAGGTAATCCGATGATTTCACCGCTTTGTTTCAGATCAATAACCAGCCGCTCTGGCGAATGCAAAGGGAAAAATTTGTAATCAGGGCTGCCATCTGCAAATGTTAAGGTCACCTCTGCATTTGATGGACTGTTGTTTACCTGAATATTCGATAAGGTGGCTGCTTGTATAGGGCGAGCAACCAACAATAACGCAAAAATAGTCAACAATAATAAGAAGGAGAAGAAGCTCCTTTTTGTTATTTTTATTGGCAATGCATTCGTCATGAGCAATATATCCCTTAGAGTGCTTGTAATGCTTCTAACAACGACTCCCCATTTGCAGAAAAAGCAATAAAGTGAGCCTGACGACCTTCACCTTGATAAGTTAAATGCAGCTCAAGGTCAGCTTCAGGTAAAAAACCTTTGCCTTGTTGAGGCCATTCCACCAAACAGATCGACTCAGGGGAGAAATAATCACGGATCCCCATAAATTCCAGTTCTTCTGGATCAGCCAAACGGTAAAGATCAAAATGAAAAACTTGCTTACCAGGAAGATCATAGGGTTCTACAAGTGTATAAGTAGGGCTTTTCACATGCCCTTGATGCCCTAACGCTTGTAAAAAACCACGGCTAAATGTCGTTTTGCCTGCACCAAGATCGCCATATAAATTGATCACGGCCCCTTGTTTACAAGCGGCTGCGACAGCACGCCCTAGTGCTACGGTCTGTTCTTCGTTAGCAAGTTGTAAAATGCGTTCTTTCATGAATGGTTTAATCAGCTTTATAAAAAATAGATCAATTTAGTGACTATATTAACTCAAGCCACTTTATTTTCCTTAAAAATACTCTAAATAATTCGGAGTATCGCTAGGCAGCCAGTAAATAGAGCCACTCTATCTCAACAAAAAGTGCTGCAACTTGAAATATAACATTACAGAAATATTCAAATTATGGATATCAGATAACCGCTTGATCCTTATTAAGGCCAATCTTTTTGCAACGGAGATACTTTGTGAAACAGCGTTAGCGTGATAAAGTGCCGCTGCAATTATACTGAGTTTAATACCCTGATAAAATCACATGGCAACACTTCTCGATCTCAATCTTCTCGCACAAAATATCAAACAATGGGGCCTTGAATTAGGGTTTCAGCAAGTCGGTATTTGCGATACTGACTTATCATTAGAAGAGCCTAAGCTACAAGCATGGCTGGATAAGCAATATCATGGCGATATGGAGTGGATGGCACGCCATGGCATGATGCGCGCAAGACCACATGAATTACACCCCGGAACACTTCGCGTCATCAGTGTTCGAATGAACTATTTGCCTGCAAAAGCGGCCTTTGCTAGCACACTCAATAACCCCAAACTTGGCTATATCAGCCGCTATGCTTTAGGTAGAGACTATCATAAATTACTCAAGAAGCGGTTAAAACTACTCAGTGATCGCATTTTAGCATACTGCCGCGAGCACCTTTGTTCTGATGATCTTAATTTTCGCCCCTTCGTTGATTCCGCGCCTATTTTAGAGCGGCCACTTGCGGTTAAAGCGGGTTTAGGCTGGACAGGTAAACATTCCCTGATCCTCAATCGTGAGGCTGGATCTTGGTTTTTTCTTGGTGAGTTACTGGTTAATTTACCTCTTCCCGTCGATCAACCAATTGAAGAGCAGTGCGGCCGCTGTGTAGCCTGTATGACAACCTGCCCAACTGGCGCGATTGTCGAGCCTTATGTCGTTGACGCAAGACGTTGTATTTCCTATCTGACCATCGAACTTGATGGCCCTATTCCAGAAGAGTTTCGCCCATTAATGGGCAATCGTATCTATGGCTGCGATGATTGCCAGCTCATTTGTCCTTGGAACCGTTTTTCTCAATTAACAGACGAAGAAGATTTTAGTCCAAGGCGCGTATTACATACACCAGAGCTGCTTGAGCTATTTAGTTGGAGTGAAGAAACATTTTTAAAAGTCACTGAAGGCTCTGCCATCCGCCGTATTGGCTATTTGAAATGGCTGAGAAATATTAGTGTGGCATTAGGTAATGCCCCCTATCAAGACACTATCGTGACTGCACTACGTGCTCGTTTGCAATTAAATGATATGTTGGATGAGCACCTTACATGGGCAATACAACAGCAATTAAAACGCAGGGAAGAAAACCAAGTAACAATTCAAACTTCACAACAAAAACGCCTTGTACGAGCCATATCTAAAGGTTTACCAAGAGACGCTTAAAAATAATACGCCTATATAACCCAATTCAATAAAAGTCAATCTTGTGTGCATAAAATAAAAAACTGCTTAATAGACAATAGCTAAAGAATTTGCAAGTTGTGCTACCCACATTTTAAATAAAAATATTTTATTTTTAAATTCAATTATATAACTAATAACATAACGCAAGTATTTTTATGGGCACATAAAAATACCTAGCCCATCACCCTGTGGATAACTCTGTGTAATAAAGTATTACAGAGCCTTATAGGCGATATGATTTCGCGAATAGATTGTGGATAACTCGATAACAATGGGAAAATAAATAAATTGACTTTTTAACTACTCACAGAGCAAGTAAAGTTATAAAAACTTTAGATTGAAACAAGAAATTAACTGAAATAGCCAAAAATAGGCTTTTTGCTTATTGTTACAAACGAAATTATAACAATCAGGATACTTATTGATAGCCCCTATCGCTAAGGGGAGGCTATTCTATGGCGACAACCCGATGAATGCAAGCAGAAAAAACCACAAGATCGAAAAAAGATCGTAAGAAATGTGATGATCCTCATGTGTCTATTTTTTGTTCTAATATTTATAGATGACAAATCTATAAATGGCAAATATCCATAACGCATAATTTATTCACATCAAAAGAACACATAGAAAAGAAAAAGTTGAAGAGTGATAAAACGTTAAATAGAGTGGCTAGCACGCCCACCTAGCAATTAGGTCTACGCAGAGTAATCTACTTCAATGTGATATCTACCGCTTGGATTAACACAATCACATAAAACACTATGATTGATTATTGTCAGCGCTAAATTATGCTATATTTTTTTGTACGGCTATCTAACGACAGGAAAGTTATGGACATTCAGCTTGGAAAAAACGACAAACGCTATATAGAAGGCACTGATGATGTATTCGGGGTCATGTCGAAAATTTTACAGCGTGAAAATAAGATAGATCAGGAAAAGGAACATTTCTGGATCATAGGGATGAACGAAGCTGGCTTTATTCTGTATATTGAATTAATTGCACTGGGTACGGTGCGATCTGTACCTATCGAACCAATGAATGTATTTCGTGTTGCAGTCATGAAAAATGCCACACGTGTTATCGCCATCCACAACCATCCTTCAAAGCGACTGGTTCCCTCTGAGCAAGATAAAGATATTACCGATCGCTTGATCCAAGTAGGTCGTATTTTAAATATCCAACTGATTGACCATTTAATTATTAGTACAGAAGACTATCAAAGCTTTCGCGCGCTGGGACTAATGGATGAATTGGAGAACAGTTTGAAGTATGTACCAACATATCAAGCGGTGGAGAAAGTGCGTAAGGAAGAGCAGGAAATTGCCAAAAATAAGGTTAACTCCGCCAAACATGCAGAGAAAACGGCTCAAAATCAATCTAAAATTTTAGTAAATACACTGCTTAATAAAGAAATGAGTATTGAAGAAATTGCGAATATTCTTTCTATTAGCATGACTGAAGTCAAAAAGATAATTTCATCTGATTAATCTCACATCAATCTATTACCCACTTGTGTTTTTACGATACAAAATTTCAAATAGCTGCCAGCCAGTAATATAAGCATTGTAAATTTTAGATATTTAAAGATGGGATTTTTTTGAATTTTATAAAATTTTTGGAGCGGGAAACGAGACTCGAACTCGCGACCCCGACCTTGGCAAGGTCGTGCTCTACCAACTGAGCTATTCCCGCATTTGGTGGGTTACTGCACTAAAACACTAAGAGAGATTGGAGCGGGAAACGAGACTCGAACTCGCGACCCCGACCTTGGCAAGGTCGTGCTCTACCAACTGAGCTATTCCCGCAGACCGAAAATAGTGTTTTAGCTAAAACATTAAGAGAGTTTGGAGCGGGAAACGAGACTCGAACTCGCGACCCCGACCTTGGCAAGGTCGTGCTCTACCAACTGAGCTATTCCCGCAAAATACACTCTTTTTGCTTTGCCGTACTAACGAAAATCTTCATCGGTACGGGGAGCGCATTATACGAAAAATTGCACGTCAGGCAAGCCCCTTGACGCAAATTTTTTATTTTTTTGTTCGTTTGCTGATAAATTCGACATTATGATGGTTTTATCAGCATCATAAGTAAACTTTTGATTTCAATCGATTAACATTTTTCACTTTTATCGATATTGAACAGAAGAGTATAAATATTGAAGACATTCTAAATTGATATATCGCTGATGGCTGGTTGGCATAAACAAGCAACGGAGTGCCTAAATAGGCATTCCGTTAACTCGGCGGGATAGCAAAACTTATTTGTTAAGATCTGCACTCATAGTCACAAAGTTACCGACACGTGCACTTGTGATGGTGTAATTGTCTGCACCCGCATCTTTTGCTTTCTGAGCAATGATTGCTTCAGTAGAAGAAAGTGTATCGCCTGTTGCAGTAATCGTTTGAGCAGAAGCACCAAAAGCCAGTAAAGATAACAGAGAGGCTGTTGTTAGTGTTTTAATCATGTTCATAATTTTTATCCTTCATTTATTTTTTTAGACTGAGTAGATAACCGATATTATCTGCGATGGAGTTAATCTATCTCCTATCACCCACTAATGAAAGTAACTAAATTTGCCTTTGTTAGACAAAAAATTTGAAGGAACTTTTTGAGATTTAGATCACAGAGAGGAAAATTACAGTAATACTTTTAATAGCAAAACCATAGGAAAAGAAAAATTAGCCACCCGCAGGCAGCCAATGATTAGCCACACAAACACTATGAACATGATTCATGCTTTGCTAATACTAATTTTACACCTTCGTTTAATAGCTCATTAATAGACAAGCCTGAAGCCTGTGAGACTATCGTCAATGCATGGTGATCTTCAGATTTCAATCTAGCTGAAATTTTACCACTATAATTTTTATAAGGTGCGATCCCTTCTTTCTGGCATTCATCTAAAAATATAGCGAGGGATATAGCGCCTTCTTTCTTCAATTCATCAACGCTATATGCGTAGAAATCAGCACCACCATTCAAACCAATAAATTCACCTCTAAACATTTCAATTTCAGGATCAAATGTGATAACCGCCACGCATCCATCAATTGTCATTGTATTTTTTAACATGGTTTAATCCCTAGGCTATCCAGCCAGTTACGAATAGAATTAACCGCCCCTTTGTCAGTCGTTGGCCTTGGATGAGGTCTGTGAAAAATACGCTTTTCGCCTTTCAATAAAACCGCAATCCTTGATCCTTCCCTTTCATGTATTTCAGCTCCAAGAGCAATAAACAGAACCTCTATCTCTGACCACTTTATTGACCCATTAACAGGGCGAGCAAACACATCTGAAAGTGTCTTTAGATGTCGTTTATTCATACTAAAATGGTATCATTATTTAATACCATTTAAAACAACTAAAGCTTATCTGCTTATATCAAAAAAATTGGCTGCCCACTCGCAGCCAATTGCTTTAATCATTTGATTAGGTAACCACTATTTAATAAAGGTTTCGCGGTAGTAGGCTAATTCCGCAATAGATTCACGAATATCATCCAGTGCTTGGTGAGTGCCTTTTTTGGTGAAACCATCTAAGATCTCTGGTTTCCAGCGACGTGCAAGCTCTTTTAGTGTGCTCACATCAAGGTAACGATAATGAAAATAACTTTCTAACTCAGGCATGTAGCGGAACAAAAAACGGCGATCTTGGCCAACACTATTGCCACAAATCGGTGATACGCCTTTCGGCACCCACTGCTCTAAAAATTCAATCGTAGCTAATTCAGCATCGCGCTCACTAAATTGGCTACTTTTGACACGTTCAACTAAACCGCTATTGGTGTGTGTATTCACGTTCCAATCATCCATCAAATCGAGCTGAGCTTGTGTTTGATGAACCGCTATTACGGGGCCTTGTGCTAAAATATTAAGTTGACTGTCCGTCACAATCGTCGCAATCTCGATGATACGGTCACGTTCAGGATCGAGTCCTGTCATCTCTAAATCGATCCAGATTAAATTATTCTCATTCTTTTGCATCATATGCCCTAATTTGATCCACTAAAGTTCATGCTATAATAGCGCGTTTGAGATATCGGTGCGAACGACTCAAATAAACAAAACTCAGCCAACATTATCAAGAGAGGTCAGGTGGCTAAGCAAAAACTGTCGAAAGGCCAGCAGCGCCGCGTACAAGCAAATCATCAGAAACGATTGAAAAAGCAACATGCTGTAGAAATTGATGATAGTCAACTCGGCGAAGCCCAAGAGGGGCTGGTGATCAGCCGATTCGGTCAACATGCGGATATTGAAGCAAATGATGGCACTATACAGCGTTGTAACTTACGCCGAACCATCTCATCCCTTGTGACTGGCGATCGTGTTGTTTGGCGCCCTGCGCTCAATACGCAAACTGACATTAAAATCAATGGCATTGTCGAAGCTGTACACGAGCGCCACTCAGTGCTGACTCGCCCTGATTATTATGATGGATTGAAACCAATTGCCGCAAATATTGACCAAATTGTCGTTGTTTCGGCAATTTTACCCGAGCTTTCACTGAATATTATTGACCGCTATTTAGTGGCTTGCGAAACATTAGGCATCAAACCCATCATCGTTTTAAATAAAATTGATCTATTAGATGAAGAAAACCGTGAATGGGTGAGTGATTTGATGACTATTTATAGCGATATTGGCTATCAAGTCCTCGAAGTTTCCAGTCATACCAATGAAGGAATGGAAGCACTTACTAACACGCTAGAAGGCAAAATATCGGTATTTGTCGGCCAATCTGGTGTGGGTAAATCCAGTTTACTGAATACGCTGTTGCCCCATAATGAACAAGCCATTTTAGTGAATCAGGTATCCGATAATTCAGGATTAGGCCAACACACGACCACGACCTCAAGGCTCTATCACTTCCCGCTAGGGGGTGATGTGATTGACTCACCAGGTGTACGTGAATTTGGCTTATGGCATCTTTCTACGGAACAAGTGACGAAAGGTTTTGTCGAATTTAAAGAGTACCTAGGGGGTTGCAAATTCCGTGATTGTAAACATTTAGATGATCCGGGCTGTTTAATACGCGAAGCCACCGAGCGAGGGGACATTGCTGAATCACGCTTTGAAAATTATCACCGTATTTTAGAAAGCATGGAACAAGTTAAACCACGCGGTAATTTTACAGGTAAAGAGAAATAATACTTTTTGCAGAGCAAATATAGTAAGTGAGCACTTACATTATATATTGAAAAGTCCTCACTTGATGGTAAAGATTTTTCAGTTCGTCGAAACAAAATATACTATTTAGATAGGCAAAGGTACAATGCCGGCTTGCGAAAAATAGAGTGTATTTGGCAGCCAACAGAAGTTGTGAAATTAATGGAAGGCAACCTTCTCCACCAACAATTTCAATGGCTGTTATAGGCTAATTAGCGTTTACGAATTTGAGGTTAACGTGCTAGAGAAAATTAAAATACGTTTGCAATATATGCTGCCTAAGCAAGGCCTTACTCAATTTGCTGGCTGGTTTGCTAGCCGAAATGTTGGCTTTGTTACTCAATGGGCAATAAAACTATTTGCAAAAGCATATAAGGTGAATATGAGTGAAGCACAGAAAAGTGAATTCTCCGCATATGCAACGTTTAACGATTTCTTTGTTAGACCACTAAAAGAAGAAGCGCGCCCGTTGGTTTCTGGTAATCACCAATTAGCGCAACCTGCTGATGGTGCGGTGAGTCAATTAGGCCTTATCCAAGATGACCAAATCTTCCAAGCCAAAGGCCATAATTATACTGTGGAAGCCCTGCTAGCAGGTAATTACCAATTAGCGGATAAATTCCGTAATGGTGACTTTATCACCACTTACCTGTCACCAAGTGATTACCATCGCGTCCATATGCCATGTGATGGTTTATTGACTGAAATGATTTATGTCCCAGGTGATCTGTTTTCGGTAAACCCACTGACTGCGGCCAATGTGCCTAATTTGTTTGCCCGTAATGAGCGCCTTATTTGTGTTTTCAAAACTGAAATGGGCACTATGGTACAAATTTTAGTGGGTGCCACCATTGTAGGTAGTATTGAAACAGTTTGGAGTGGGTGTGTGAATAATCAGCGTGAAGGCGTAATCAAACGCTGGACCTACCCTGAACAACTCGCTGAAAATGCAGTATTTTTGAAAAAAGGCGAAGAAATGGGCCGCTTTAAATTAGGCTCGACAGTGATCAACCTCTTCGAACCTAATACCATACGTTTTAATCCTTCGCTGATCCCTGGTTATGCAACACGTATGGGAGAATTATTAGCGGAAGTGATCGTTGATGAAACTGACACTGACTCTATTAATAGTTCGGTTGAAACTCAGTAAGATCTTATTAATTGCTTGAAGGAGCTCCTGACTGTGCGTTTGATTATCAGTTTTTTTTTCAGCCTGCTAATCGCCTTCTCTGCGGCTGGGGCTTCTAACACCACGCAGAATGAAGCACAGATTAAGCAGGAGCTAGCGCAACTTGATCCAAGCAAAAACCCCAAAGATGCTGAAATTGCTCAAGCATTGCAAGGGGCACTCAATTGGATCAATGAAGCCAATGACTCTGATGCAAAAGCAAAGTCTTATCAAGAAGCTATTGATAAGTTCCCTCAAATTATTAAAGGATTGAGGCAAGATTTGCTCAATGAGAGCGATGAACCTAATCCTATTCCTTCAAATATTGGCCTCTCTGAACTTGAACAACAAATTGTTCAAGTGAGCAGCCAACTACTGGAACAAGGCCGTAAAACCCAGCAAGAGCAAGATAAAGGCCGCGAAATCAGCGAATCACTTGGTGCATTGCCTCAGCAATTATCTGAAGCACGACGCTTACTCTCTGAAGCTTCCTTTCGCTTACAGTCGTTAAGCACACCAGCGACTCCACTTGCAGAAGCCCAAGCTATACTTGCTCAAGCCGAAGTAAGTGCTCGCAAATCAGAAGTTAATGAACTCGAAATGGCGCAGTTATCAGCCAATAATCGCCAAGAAATTTCCCGAGTCACATTAGAACTGAATAAAAAACGCTACAATCGCCTAGAGCTAGAACTCCAAAAATTACGTGAAGTTCAAAGCACCTTGCGCCAACAAAAAGCGGTATTAGCCTTAGAGCACACCGAGATGCTTGCCGAACAGGGTGAATTAACCCCTTTTCTTAAAGAGCAAATCGATATTAACCGTAAGTTATCACAAGCACTGACTGACCAAGCCGTTCGTATGAATAGTATTAGCGTCAGCCAAACCGAAATTTCTGCGGGTATACAAGATGCACGTCAAGCGTTGACAACAATCCGCGAACAAGCTCAGTGGCTAAACGGTTCCAGTACTTTAGGTGAAGCATTACGTACTCAACTATCGCGCCTACCTGAAATACCGAAAAGTCAGCAGCTTAATCGCGATATGGCTGATTTACGTGTACAACGATTAAATTATGAAGATACGCTAGAGCGCTTATCTAAATTAGATATTTCTAGTCAAGAAACTGAAAATAATTTAAACGCCGCACAAGCGCAGGTATACACCTCATTAATAAAAACGCGTAAAGAATTATTGACCGCTCTGATTTCTGGTTTTGATACCGAGATGCTGGAGCTCACAAAACTTAATGTTGCCACCAGCCAGCTCACTGATGCCTTAAAAGAAGTTAAAGACGCATCACACCGTTATCTGTTTTGGATTGCGGATGCCCCACCAGTGACGCTGCATTATCCGGTACTTTTGATCACCGATATTACCCAACTGCTTTCCTTAGATACCTTGTCACAGCTAACAGGGGCTTTAGAGGTGATGTTAACAACCCAAGATACTTTCTTATATCTGCTTGGGTCGATTATTTTAGTCATTTTCAGCATCAGTACGCGCCGCCACTATCAAGACTTTCTCGATCGTGCAAGCCTACGAATTGGTAAAGTCACTCAAGATCACTTTTATCTGACAATACGAACGATTTTTTGGTCAATCATCGTTGCATTACCTCTGCCGATGATGTGGTCAGCCATTGGTTATGGGCTGCAAAGCGCTTGGCAATATCCAATGGCCGCGGCGATTGGATACGGTGTCAGTGCCACCACGCCTGTACTATGGCTATTTATGATCAGTGAGACTTTTTCACGCCCTACCGGTTTATTTATTGCTCACTTTGGGTGGGATAAAGACGCGGTCAAACGGGCAATGCGCTACTATCGCCTCGCAATTTTCGTGATCGTCCCGTTAATGATGGCGCTGATCACCTTTGAGTATTACAGCGATAGGGAATTCGCCGCCACTATTGGCCGTTTCTGCTTCTTATTGTTGTGTGTTGCTTTAAGCTTAATGACCAACAATTTACGTCGTACCCATGTTCCGCTTTATTTAGACCGACATGGCTCAGGTGAGAATCTGATCAATAAAGCGCTATGGTGGATGTTGTTGATTGCCCCTGTTGTCGCTGCCTTTTTCTCTTTATTAGGCTATTTTTCAACATCTCAAGCCTTATTAGGCCGTTTAGAAACCTCGGTCGCAATTTGGTTTGTCTTGTTAATTGTTTATCATGCAATTCGTCGTTGGATGTCAATACAACGTCGTAAGTTAGCTTTTGAACGTGCTAAACAACGTCGTGCTGATATCTTAGCGCAACGGGCAAAGGGAGAAGAAGATTCTCCACTACCAAATGCAAGTGGCGAAGGTGCGATTGACATTGATGAGCAAGTGATTGACCTCGATGCAATTAGCGCACAATCCGTCGGGTTGGTACGTTCGATCCTAACGATGATTGCCTTAGTTTCCCTCATTTGGCTATGGTCCGAGCTACATAGCGCGTTTTCATTTCTCGAAAATATTCGTCTATGGGATGTTACCTCAACCGTTAATGGTGTGGATACCGTCCAGCCAATCACGATGGGGTCAATTTTCATTGCCATATTGATCATTATTGTTACTACGCAGTTAGTTCGTAATTTACCCGCATTGCTTGAGCTTGCGGTATTACAACATTTAGATTTAACACCGGGTACTGGCTATGCTATCAGCACATTAACCAAATATTCACTGACTATCATCGGTACCATTGTTGGTTTCTCAATGTTGGGGATTGATTGGTCTAAATTGCAATGGTTAATCGCTGCAATGGGGGTCGGTTTAGGGTTTGGTTTACAAGAGATTTTTGCCAATATTATTTCAGGTCTGATGATTTTATTCGAAAAACCGATTCGTATTGGTGATACGGTGACTATCCGCAATCTGACGGGGAGTATTACAAAAATTAATACCCGAGCAACAACGCTGACAGATTGGGATAGAAAAGAGATCATTGTGCCAAATAAAGCCTTTATTACTGAGCAGTTTATTAACTGGTCTTTGAGTGACACTATCACACGTATTGTCATGACAATTCCAGCACCTGCTGATGCAGACAGCAAACTGGTGACATCAACCATACTCAATGCAGCGGAACGCTCAACAATGATATTAGAAAACCCCAATCCTGAAGTCTATTTAGTGGATCTCCAGCAGGGTATTCAAATTTTCGAGTTGCGCGTCTATGCCGCTGAAATGGGACATCGACTGCCCGCTCGTCACGAAATCCATCAAAATATATTGGCTGCATTTGCCGAACAAGGCATTCCTCTGCCGTTCCCACCATTCCAAGCACGAGTGGATGTTCGTGATAATGCACTACAAAGTGCCACCAATAACCTTTCGAGCCGTAATCCTACACGTAAGTCTGGTGAGTTATGAAAACGGCGATAACACCAGAAGATGAGCTGACTCTGTTACGAGTCAGCCAATTTGAGAAAGTTGGCTCAATTCTATTTTTTCTTATCCCATTGGTGATATTACTCGTTGTTGGTAAATCTTTTGCTGTCAATATATTGTATTTATGGCAGTTGTTAACTCTACTCTATATTGTTAGCTATCGCATATTGGTGAGTAAATTATCTAATCAACCGTTACAGTTGAGTGTACGTAGGGGTCGGGGATATAACCGCTTTTACCGAATGAGTTGGGCGTATCTGGTATTATCTGCAATTATCATGGTGGGATACCAAGTAATATCCCACTAATCGAATTTGCTCTTTAGCCTGCTTTAAATCCATAGGTTTGAATATAATTATCCGCTAATTTTTGCGCTTGTTTTAACTCATTGTCATTAAGCTGTGACGCAATTTTTTCTTGTAAGCGATGACTTTCTTTATTACCGCTGTATACCGCGGTGGCTAACCATGCATAAGACTGTTGAAGGTTTTTTTTCACACCTTTACCTTCAGAATACATCACCCCAAGGCGATCTTGCGCTTTTGCATCTCGCTGTTTAGCGGCTTTGCGGAACCAAAAAACCGCTTTTTCATTATCCACTTCAACGCCACTACCTATCGTATACATCTGCCCAATCTGAAATTGAGCGATAGCATTACCACCCTGTGCCGCTTTTCTAAACCAATACGCGGCTTTATCGAGATCTTGAGCAACACCAAGGCCCTGAGCGTACATCATCGCCATGTTAGTTTCAGCTCGGGCGTCATTATTCTTTGCCGCTTCTTCATACCACAGCATTGCTTTATCATAATCACGGCGTACACCGAAACCATTCACATACATCGTACCTAATTGGAACTGCGCATCTGAATTGCCTCGATCTCCAGCTTTGATAAACCACTGTGCGGCTATTTTGGAATCTTGTGATACGCCTTCACCTTTAAAATAGCGTTGGCCAAGTAAGTATTGAGCATCTGCATCACCTTTCTGTGCTAGCTGTGTGATCTGCTCGATTGTCTGTTGAGTCGGAGTGGAGGTATTCGAGGTGGTGGCAAGTAATAGTGAACTATAACAAACAGAACCTAACAATAATGCTAACGCGACTTTTTTCATCCTAAACAACCCTCAACAGTGCAAAAAAACCGACTGAGAAAACAGTGTGATCCTTTGTTATCGACAAGCCACGACTATGCAATAGGGGGCTTTGTAGACAACTAGCTAATAGTTTAATGCCACTTTTACCCAGAAAGAATAGGAAAAGTAGCGTAATCTTAAAAAAAGCATTTTTCGTTGATGTAACAGTGAATATGATATGGGTTAGGTAGGAAAATGTTCACCTACCCTCACCCATTAGCGCTTCTATTGTTTAGTGAAGAATAAATCTAAACATGCAGTTGTGATCCCATGCTCATTCAGTGCTTTAAATAATCCACTTGATGATGCATTGGGGCAACCCAGTTTTTCTTTGATAGTTTGTATGCGCTGATGTTCCGTCATAATAGAACAACCTTGAATATAACTAATTTCTTTTGTTCTACATTGTGATAGCAACATACGAATTGTTAGCATCTCTTTTTGCGTTAAACGAATATTGCCAAACCGCATATGATTATGAATATTGGATAAGTCACTTGGCTGTCCATCAGCAGCAACTACTGTCGTTTCAGATGGAACAATCTTTTCTCTTAGAGGCAAATCTATATTGTCTTTTTGTTGCCAAATTTTATGTGTGAAATCAGAGATCATCGGACGTATTTTAAATAAATTTAAAATATCTTTCGCCGTCAAATCATGTTTGCTATTCAAAGAGATTAATTCATAGACATTTCCAATTCTATGGCAAATATCCACTTTCATTTTATTATTTTTTATTCTAGAAAAAGTATTCATATATGCAGGGGAATAATTACTCCAAAATTGTATATCTGATGATATTCGTTCACTTATCATGAGATCTAAATCATCAGCCCAATTCATTAGTATCCAATCATAATTACTATTGACGCTATTAATTTTTTTATTATCGAGATCAATTCTAATAAACGCCACATCATAGTCAGTAAAATAAAACACATTATTAAACTTTCTTTTAAAATTGCAACATGCATTTTCTAAAAAATCACTTTTAATATCCATAATATATCCTTATTTAAATAGATTGCTTTATATGATAATTTTTAGTTAAATAACCATACATAATATATGCCAAACAAATCAATGAAATAAATAACCCTATATATGCAATGCCATAGTTTTTTAGGTAATTAACCGTTAATGGAGTTAAACCACCAATACAGGTTTGTGCAATATTATTGCCTAATGCCAATACCACCACATTACCTAATGAGCCAGAGAACAATACAGAGCTTGTTGCACTTAAAATCAATGATGAGAATATGAGTAATAAAAACTGTGCAATGAAAACAAATGTAACATTAGTGCCTTCTAATAAATAGTAGAGCGGTATTGAAAGTAACATTCCGCCCCAAACTCCAACACTAAAAATTTTTTCTGGTGAACAGTATTTATCGGTCCACCAACCAATTGTGATAATCAGTGAGATTAAAATACATGTAGACACAATCATGAATAAACTTTTAAAATCACCAAGATTTAAATGGGAAATAATTATTATCGAAGATATACTCTGCATATAAAAAATAACAGCACCAGGTATAGCAATAAAAATAACAGCAATAACACTTTTTATACTCAATTTATTCTTTAAGTTATTTATTGGTTGCTCTGGTAATTTAGCTCTAAACCAAAAACTAATAATAACATTAATTAACCCAAGAAATAATGGTATACGCCAACCAATAGTTTGCATTGTTTCTTGAGGTAACACCTTATCGAGTACAAATACCATACCTAAACAAATAGCAAATCCTAATAAACCACTACAAGCAATCATAGCTGAAATTTTTGCACGTTCATTTAGGCTTGAATCTTTAAATAAATATGTAACCAATGATGGGTATTCACCTGCAAAGCTAAAAGATAATGCTAATTGAATAATAAGTATGGCTATTGGTGTATATGCTCCGAGTAATTCAATGGGTAAAAATGCCATAGATAATGTGGCTAGTCCCGTAATAAAACTCATCAATATAAGAGCTGATTTCTTACCCACTTTCTCTGCATATAGACCAATAATATAACCGCCTATTGGCCTTGATAAAAAACGTAATGCAAATATTCCCCACACCATTTCAGTCGCTTGTTCATAGCCTAATCGATTTAATTCAGCACTTAAATAAGGTGAAATTGCTGCAAAGATGGCAATTTCATAAGATTCTAGTGCATTTCCCATTACAGCACCGAAGCGATATTTCCATTTCAAAATTAACCTCCATATTGTTATATTTCAAATAATTCGATTTACAGTTAGGCGACTAGCTGAGCCTAGCCCAAAATACTGTAACTTGAAGAATTTTGGGTATATGTCGATAATCATTCTATGAATATAAATACGACCTAAACTAGATAAAATATTCATCCCATTATCATTCATTAGGGCTTCTATTGTTTAGTGAAGAACAAATCTAAACATGCAGTTGTGATCCCATGCTCATTGAGAGCTTTAAATAATCCACTTGATGATGCATTGGGGCAACCCAGTTTTTCTTTGATAGTTTGTATACGTTTATGCTCTGTCATAATAGAACAACCTTGAATATAACTAATTTCTTTTGTTCTACATTGTGATAGTAACATACGAATTGTTAGCATCTCTTTTTGCGTTAAACGAATATTGCCAAACCGCATATGATTATGAATATTGAATAAGTCACTTGTCTGTCCATCAGCAGCAACCACTGTCGTTTCAGATGGAACAATCTTTTCTCTTAGAGGCAAATCTATATTGTCTTTTTGTTGCCAAATTTTATGAGTAAAATCAGAGAGCACTGGACGCATTTTAAATAAGTTTAATATATCTTTTACTCCAATATCTTTTTTAGTATTTATTGAAATAATTTCATATACAGATCCTGTCTTATGGCAAATATCCACTTTCATTTTATTATTTTTTATCCTAGAAAAAGTATTTGCGTATGCAGAGGAGTAATTACTCCAAAATTGTATACCTGAAGATATTCGTTCACTTACTAGCAAATCTAAGTCATCATCCCAATTCATTAGTAACCAATCATAGTGGCTAGAAATACCATTAATTTTTTCCCTCTCCAAATCAATACGAATTAAAGAAACATCTGTCACCTTTAAGTCAAAAAAACATTCTATTTTATTTGTAAATTGCCGACAAGCACTCTCAAGAAAATCACTTTTTACATTCATAAACTCTCCTTATTTTAAATAATTAACAAACAAATAATCACCTTAATAATAAAACCGTAATTAATAACATAATAAATAAAAAGCCAATTAAAAACGTCTACAGTTTAATTTAAACTCCACCATCTTAAAAATAGGGCATTATATTTTCGATTGTCAAATAATTTTCTCATAGCCTCAATAAGTAACTAATTAAGAAAACCATAGACTATTATCATAAAAAATAAATGTAAAATATTTTTTATATTCAAAGAAAATTGAAATAAATTAATGTAACAATAATTGTACAGAATAATATTTAGAATTAATTTATAAATAAACACCCCTTAATTTATTAACGTAGAAAGATATATCAATAACTATCATATTAAATCTTACATTATTCATATTTTTATTGGAGAAGTTATGGAAAAAGATTAGCATCCAGCAGATATCATTGCGGCTGTTCGTAAAAGAGGATCAACATTATCGCAAATATCACCTTTAGCTGGCTTAAGTTCTTCGACACTTAATAATACTTTAGTACGCCGATGGCCAAAAGGAGAGCGGATCATTGCTGAGTATTTAGAGATGAAGCCCGAGGAAATTTGGCCTTCTCGTTACAAGGAGAAAAATGATAACGGAATAAGTATTGTTCAATGATTTAATAACACATGAAAAGATATTTTATGTTTCTTGAATTTATACGAAATCGAGATAACCTTCATAATTATCTCGATTTTTTAAGGAAAGTTAATAGTAATAACTAGCCATTTAAATATTTATTTCTTAAATAATGGGCAACCGCATCATCAGCATTAGAACCAATAATTTCCAGTTGCGGTAATTCATCTTTTAACATTTGGTGTGCATTAGCCATGATGCAGCCTTTGCCTGATAGAGTCAGCATCTCTTTATCATTCATACCATCACCAAACGCGATACAATCATGGACTTGATAGCCTTGAAGTGCCGCAACTTGCTGCAACGCCTCGCCTTTAGATACAACACCTGCCATGACTTCAAGACAGCTGCGTAGTGAAAAGGTGACATTAACGCGATCTTGCCAGCGTTCACGAATACGGTTTTGTAGATCCACCAACATATCGTGATCTTCACTAGTGTAATACACTTTACAAACATCCGAAGTATCAAAGTTATTACGATCAAATAGGTTATATTGAAAAACAGACTCTTTGAAAAACTCTTTCTGCTCTGGGCTTTCACGGTTAATAAACCAGTCATCACCACCATAGTAATTGGTGACAAGATCGGGATGATCAAATTCCATTAAACACAGCTCATGAGCGATATCAGGATCAACATTATGCTTAAAAATCAGTTCACCTTTAGTGTTATGCACTCGCGCACCATTAGATGTGATCATGTAAGCATCAATACCAAGACTATCTCTAATTTGTGCCACATCAACATGGTGACGACCAGTGGCAAATACAAAGTGGATATCTTGTGTATCAACAAGTTGTTTCAATGTTTCCTTGGTGAATGCGGTTAAATCATGATTGGGAGATAAAAGTGTACCGTCCAAATCAGAGGCAACAACAGGATATTTCATACTTAATTCCTAACTAATACTGCTCAAAAAAATCACAGATAGCATTCAGAGCCATAGCTCTAAGTGCATCCACTTCAAACAGGATTTCATGGTGTGCCCCTTCGATAACGAGAGGTAATTTTTCTTCTCTTCCTGTCTGCGCTTTTTGCCGACTTTGACAAAAAGCCTGTAGCTCTCGATTGCTGACCACTTTGTCTTCGCTGGCTTCTAACAGCATCAGTGGCACATCAATTTCTCCCGCTTTAGCAATTAGCTCATCGCCAATTGCAAAACTTTCTTTTAGCCAATGGTAAGTGGGACCACCAAGGCGTAATTCAGGGTAATCGGCGTAATAGCGTAAATAACGCCGATAACGTTCTTGACTGTGTGTCAGGACATTAATTAAATAAGGTAATGGCTGCCATTTGCCTGTCGAAACGGCATAATCCGTACGTACACTAGGATGCGATTCTGCCCTTTCGACAATAAAACTTGCCAGCCAATGCGGTATTGGCAAATTAATGCCAATCATGGGTGCACACAATGCCGCTGCATCAAATGTGACCTTATCTCGCAATAAATAACCCGCAAGTATAGCACTACCCATTGAGTGAGCTAAAGCATAACATTTGAGATAATGCCGACATTGCACTTCAAGTTCAACAAACTTGGCAAAATCATCAATATAGTCAGTGAACTTTTCGACATGGCCTTTTTGGGGATCATCTAACATGCGGCCCGATCGCCCTTGGCCACGATGATCAACAATGAATACATCAAAACCTAGGTGATAGAAATCATAAGCAATTTCAGGGTATTTAACATAACTTTCGCTACGTCCAGGAGAGATAACAATGGCTTTATCATGTTGCGCTCGAGTAAAACGCACATAGCGGATCGGTAAGTCATCAACCCCTAAAAACTCAGCTTCTTCTCGCTGCTGCCAAAAATCTAAAAGAGGCCCGTTGGTAAATGCAGAAAATTGCGTTTCTCGATTTAACCAACTCTCTTTTAGCTTTTCAGGGGTCATTATGTGGTTATCCTTTCGTCATTCATAACCTTCAAGATGATCTCGGATTAATGCCATAAAAGCATCTCCAAAACGTTCAAGCTTCTTCTCTCCGACACCATTAATTAATAACAATTCCACAGGAGAAGTTGGGCAATGTTCTGCCATTTCAATCAATGTCGCATCATTAAATACAACAAATGGCGGAATATTGTCTTCATCAGCAATAGATTTACGTAGTTTGCGCAACTTAGCAAATAATTTCTTATCATAGTTGCCTCGATAAACTTTGTTTTGCTGATTACGGCTTTTTGTCACTAATACACGTGGAACAGCAAGCAATAATGTCGTTTCACCCCGTAATATTGGCCTCGCAGCTTCTGTCAGCTGTAGAGCAGAAAAATGCGCGATATTCTGTGTGATCATGCCAAGATGGATTAATTGGCGGATCACGCTCACCCAATGTTCATTACTTTGATCTTTGCCTATACCATACACGGGTAATTTATCATGGCCTAAATCACGAATACGCTGATTATTTGCGCCACGTAATACTTCAACAATATAGCCAATACCGAAACGCTGACCAACACGATAAATACAGGAAAGGGCTTTTTGCGCATCCACCAGCCCATCGTATTGTTTTGGTGGATCTAAACAGATATCACAGTTACCACATGGCGTCTGTCGATTTTCGCCGAAATAATTCAGTAACACGAGGCGACGGCAAGTTTGTGCTTCTGCAAATGCTGCAATCGCATTCAGTTTATGTCGCTCAATATCCTGTTGCATACCCGCAGGTTTTTCTTCTAGGCAACGACGCAACCATGCCATATCAGCAGGATCGTAAAACAGCACCGCCTCGGCTTCGACACCATCCCGCCCTGCTCGCCCTGTTTCTTGATAATAGGCTTCAATATTGCGCGGAATATCAAAATGGGCAACAAAACGCACATTGGATTTGTTAATCCCCATACCAAACGCAACCGTTGCCACGACGATTTGTAAATTATCTTTCAAAAAGGCGTCTTGTACCCACTCACGTTGTTGATTATCAAGCCCCGCATGATAAGCAGCAACGCTCAAACCGCGTTTTTGCAAGCGCTCTGCGGTATCTTCCACCTTACTACGGCTATTGCAGTAAACGATACCTGCCTTGCCTTTTTGCCCTTTAATAAAAAACCATAGCTGGTCAAGTGGCTTATATTTTTCAACTAAAGTGTAACGAATATTTGGTCGATCAAAGCTGCTAACTTGAATCAGTGGGTCATGAAGATCCAATAAACGAACAATATCGGCACGAGTGGTTTCATCGGCGGTTGCGGTTAGCGCCATGACAGGAACATTTGGAAAATGTTGCCTTAACTGACCTAATGCACGATATTCAGGACGAAAATCATGACCCCATTGTGAAATACAATGCGCCTCATCAACCGCTAATAAACCGATTTTCCAGCTGGCTAGCTGACTGAGAAAATAATCCGTTAATAACCGCTCTGGCGCGACATACAGTAATTTAAGTTCACCCCGTGCACATGCCTCCATCACTTCCCGCTGCTCTTGAGCCGTCTGAGAGGAATTCAAGCAAGCTGCATTAATGCCATGCAAACACAATTGGTCAACCTGATCTTTCATTAATGAGATCAACGGGGACACAACTAAAGTCACACCTTCTTTAACCAGTGCAGGCACTTGATAGCACAAAGATTTCCCGCCACCTGTTGGCATTAAAACCAAACAATCACGGTTATCTAAAATGGCATGGATCACTGCTTCCTGCCCAGGGCGGAAAGACTGATAACCGAAAGTACTGTTGAGTATGCTTTCAGCAAGTGACAATTGGGAGATCACTTCAGCAGTAGACACGCGGATCCTCAAATTACAAACAGA
Source organism: Providencia sp. PROV236 (assembly GCF_033676985.1). Classification (NCBI taxonomy): domain Bacteria; kingdom Pseudomonadati; phylum Pseudomonadota; class Gammaproteobacteria; order Enterobacterales; family Morganellaceae; genus Providencia; species Providencia sp. PROV236. The sequence goes on from NZ_CP096297.1 coordinate 4,178,960, forward strand.
TAGCTGCCCAATCGAGCAGCAAAATAGTAGCGGGTTCTACCCGTTATACTTCAAGTTGCAGCACCTTCCGTTAAGAAATAAGAACTGCACCTTGAAAGATTTAGGGTAGCACTTTTCAAGCATTCAACTCTATTTAAAACTTATACTTGAAGCAAAGCAGTTGTATGCTAGCAAATAACCGCTAACGACTAAAGCATATCATTCAACATTACACCAATACCAAAGCGTGTTTGTCTGTAATCGTAATCAATCATGGATTCGCCATAGCCACTAAATAATTGGGTATAAAACCTCACATGCTTAGTAATTGGATAGCTCCAGCCAAGCTCTGCGGCACCATAACCACTATTCCAGTTATAACGACCAGTTGCACTGATCACACTATCACCGAGTGCATAACCCACTTTTAAGCGGTAATAGCCCATATATTTAGTAATGTGTTTATTGTCATCACTGCTGTCACTTTCAGGAAGGCGATACCACGGTTTTAAGTCAACCTGCCAATTACCATTTTGTGCCATTGCTCGTGCATAAATACGGTTCCAGCTACGCGATGTGGGATCTGAACGCCCATTTGATTCATGGTTAAAACCTGTTTCAAACTCACGTAGTGTCCAGCCACCTAGCTGATAATCCGTCGCCCAACCAATGAAGATTTGCGGCTCATAGTTAGTTTCACGAAATGGCGAAGATTCTTTTTTATTACTTAATTGCCACCAAGAACGTTGAGTATAGGATGCAGCTAGCACTGAGTTATCCCCAGCAATCCCCCGCCATAAAGGAAAGGCTAAGCTCAATTGAAATTTTACTTCATCACGTAATGCATCTTTACCCCAATCATAACTTTTGATCGCATCTTTATTCATTGAGGAGGTATAAGTGTAAATAATGTAGTTTGATTCATAAGGGTAGAGGACAAAAGGGTTATCGTAATTTTGTAGTAACCCTGAAATGATACTTCCTCTGACAGGAGAGTTATGGTTGGCTTCTGTGGGTGATGCCATATCCGTATTTTCGGCCGCCATCAATGAAACAGACCAACAACAGAGTACAGCTCCAAGTAATTTGTAAAGAACGCGCATCCTATCATTCCTATTCTGAAGTATACCCTAGATCATTCGAGTTGCAGGTAGGCGACTAGCTAAGCGTAGTCAACACCTCTGCAAATTGAAGGATGACGGGTATAGACTTAAAGGTAAAGTTTGTCTCATTCTACACGCAAAATCTTAGGGTTGCTGAAAGATTATTCATTGCTTTACTAGAGACATATTTTATACATAGTGTTAACTTATTATTTACATTTTTAAAGGATGAATAGGATTAAAGATGAATGACCGTACTTACACATTAGAAGAAGCAACCAAGCTCATGAGTGATGCGTTTATCTATAAAATGCCTTTTAATCACCTTTTGGGGATCAAATTGGCCCATATGACCGATGATTTTGTTCAATTAACCATTAATAATCGACCGGAGCTGATTGGTAATTTTACCCAAAATATCCTACATGGTGGCGTGATTGCGTCTATTCTCGATGTTGCTGGTGGAATGGTTTGTATTAATCGGATCCTTCAACGCATCACCCCTCTAGTGCATCAAGACATTGCAGATAAAATGTCTAAAATGGGCACGATTGATCTACGAGTCGATTATTTGCGCCCCGGTCGCGGTGAAACCTTTACGGCAAGTGCCAGTTTATTGCGAGATGGTAATAAAATTGCCGTCACTCGCTGTGAATTGCACAATGAACGTAACCAACATATTGCTACTGCGACAGCGACTTATCTGATTGGATGAAAATAAAAAGTAAAAATTTAGTTGCTCGGTAAACTAATAACTTGTAAAAAAACCCGCACAATGTCACATTATCGAGTCATAAATCGAGCCTATTTATATTCATGCTCGATTTATACTCGTCATATTTCAAGTTGCAGCGCTTTTCGTGAAAGTATAGTAGCTACGCTCACCTGCATTAGTCACATACTTCCGAATGCTCCTAGCGGCTCATTCACTTGTCGCCTTGCTGCACCTCGAATTATTTAGGGTATAAGAACCAAATTATTTTTAGCTATTTCTTTAAATTCAAATTCAGAGTCAATAATGAGCCAGCAAAATACCACCAAAGGCGTACTATGTGCCTTGGGAGCCTATTTGATTTGGGGAGTCGCCCCCATTTATTTTAAAACGATCCAACAAGTGCCGGCAGAAGAAATCCTGACTCACCGTATTATTTGGTCATTTTTCTTTATGTTGGTTTTATTAACTGCCACAAAACACTGGAGCTACATGCGCCAAGTGTTAAAGCACCCCAAAAAAATACTCATACTGGGTGCAACAGCGGTCACCATTGCTTCCAACTGGCTAATTTATATTTGGGCCGTTAACAATGGGCACATGTTACAGGCCAGTTTAGGTTATTTTATTAACCCATTGGTTAACGTGCTGTTTGGCATGCTATTTTTGCAAGAGCGATTCCGTCGTATGCAGTGGATTGCTGTAGGATTAGCACTGACTGGTGTTTTGATCCAGTTATGGCAATTCGGCTCTGTGCCCGTGATCGGATTAAGTTTAGCCGTCACTTTTGCCACCTATGGCCTGTTACGTAAAAAATTAGGTGTTGACGCACAAATTGGGATGACCTTCGAAACATTATGGTTACTTCCTGTAGGGATCATTTTCTTACTATTCTTTGCTGATAGTCCGACAAGCAATATGATGATGAATGATTGGCATTTAAATCTTTTACTGATCCTCGCAGGGATTATCACAACTGTCCCTCTTTTGTTATTCACAGAAGCGGCGAACCACTTGCGATTATCAACACTGGGTTTCTTCCAATACCTCGGTCCAACCATTATGTTCTTGCTTGCCGTATTTATCTATGGCGAACAAATGACATCCGAGCTATTGGTAACATTTGGCTTTATTTGGGTTGCATTAATTTTGTTTACCTTAGATGCACTTTACACTCAACAAAAGCTAAGAAGAACTGCCTAATAAATCTCGTTGATTAACCAACATGGCACTTATTGTTTTAATAACGATAAGTGCCATGTTTCATTTTATGGAACAGAAGTTATTAGTTTATTTTATCTATTTTATGAATGCATAAACTATTAGTGTTAATTAAAATAACAACTTTAAACTAAATTCATTTTAAATAACTTATTTCTGATTAAAATAAATCATTATCATTTCCCTGAGAGAAATAATCTTCTGTGATTAACCCCTATTTTAGTTCCCACCGAACAAAAAAACAATAATCCTTTATTTATCAATTTGTTAATGATGATCTATAAGTATTGATTTAATCAAAAAATTGGTTATGATGAGTTTTATCTAAAATCCGCTTCTGATTAATATCAGAAATAAAATCAACCCGTTGAATTAGCATAATATTTTTATTTTTCAAAATAAATGATTGCGTAATAAGCGCATCATCACTATATTGTACGCCGCTTGTATTCACCCCAGCGGATGGTGATGGTCCGATTCATCACTGACGTTTCATTAAAGTGCGCACGATGACATATATTAATTAGTGTCCTGGTGCGAGGTTTTCTGAAATTGGATACAGGTCGGTTCTAAAATTTAATTTAATACAATAATGTAGCACTATGACCGATGTTATAGGCCCTTCGTTATTTTGGATACAGTAAAATAATAATACTGTGATTCAAAATATACTCTAAATAATTTGAGGTTCAGGTAGGCGACAAGCGAATGAGTCGCGAGAAGCATAGAAAACTATGTGACTGGCGCAAGTGAGCGATATCCCCCCTGCCACTTGAAGTATGACGAGTATATAACGGGTCAGCTACATGCAAGGTTCACTCTTGGATATACTCTAAAGCATTCAAGATGCAGGTAGGCGACAAGTGAAGATAGGCGGGAAGCATAGATAAACTATGTGACTCGGCGAGCTGAGCGTAGTCACTTATATTTCAACGAAAGTCCTGCAACTGGAAGTATGACGAGTATAAGAGTTGATGGTTGTTAAAGGCTTTTGGGAAGGGCTTAAACATGCAACAGAATACCGTTCAAATGAAACGTGTACTGACCACGCCTGCGTTAGTTTTTTTCGGGTTGGCCTATATGGTGCCTCTCGGAATTTTCACCACCTATGGGCAAGTTACAGTGTTAAGTGAAGGTCATTTACCTATTGCTTACCTTGTTACATTAGCCGCTGTTCTATTTACTGCCATGAGTTATTGCCGTATGACAAGTGCACTGCCACTTGCAGGCTCCGCCTATTCATACGTACAAAAAACGTTTGGCGGCACACTGGGTTTCTTAGTCGGTTGGGCACAATTGCTTGACTACTTATTTCTACCGATTATCAACTATATCGCGATCGGGATCTTCGTTCACGAAGCTTTCCCCAATATCCCGATGCCAGTAATTATCTGTAGTACTATTGTCGTTGTCAGCCTGATGAATATCTTAGGGATCAAATTGGTTTCTTCGATGAATATGCTGATCATCGCGATGCAACTCATCTTTATTGCCGTATTTTTATACCTGAGTTTTAAGACTAACTTCGTACTCGATACTGATGCGTTATTAGCGCCTATAACGTTAGCTTCAGACCAAATGTCTGGGTTATTTGCAGGTGCTGCGGTACTCTGCCTAGCGTTTTTAGGCTTTGATGCCATTTCAACCATGGCAGAAGAAACCAAAGATGCACGTAGTGCGCTACCAAAAGCCATTATCTATACCGTATTTATTGCTGGTACACTGTTTGTGGTTATCTCTTATAGCGCACATTTAAGCTATCCAATGTGGCAAGATTTCATCCCAAATACCGATGTAGCGAGCCTTGCTGTCATGAAACAAGTGGGCGGTGCAATGATGGCATCGAGTTTTATTACCGCTTATGTGATTGGTGTATTTGCTTCTGCAATGACCTCACAAGCCAGTATCGTGCGTATTTTCTATGCGATGGGACGTGATGGTGTGCTACCGCGCTCTATCTTTGCTTACTTACATCCAAGGCTGAATACGCCTGTGTATTCCATTATTTTTGTCGCCATCGCTTCACTGCTGTCTTTGGTTTTGTCATTGAGCATGGTGGCATCCATGATTAGCTTCGGCGCATTAATCGCCTTTACCTTTGTGAATTTGTCAGTCATTAAGCATTTCTACATTGACCGCAAAGAAGCCTTAGATGGTAAAAAATTAATTACTTGCCTGATTATGCCGTCAATTGGTGTCATACTGACTTTATGGCTATGGACAAGTTTAGATAAAGAAGCCTTTACCGTCGGCCTATGTTGGTTGGCAGCCGGTGCTATTTATTTAACCTTATTGACTCATGGTTTCAAACGTCGCCCTCCAGCAATTTCGGATGATGAGACGAATATGATCATTAATTAAACTCATGGCGTTACTCTAAATAATTCGAGTTGCAGCTGGGCTTAGCCAACAACGCTGCAACTTGAAGTATGACGAGTATCCCCTTTGCTATTTTGGCTCCATACAGGTTGAGCCCCTTGATAAAGACTGTGATAGAAATGAATAATAAAGTTGCTGATGTCATTTACTTCAACGGTTATATTTACACCGCCGATCAACAAGATAGCGTTGTAGATGCCATTGCCGTACAAGATGGCTATATTATCGCGAGTGGTACTTCAGAAGCGTTGCACCAGTATGTTGGGCCAGAAACCGAAAGTATCGATTTAGAAGGCAAAATGATGATGCCTGGCATCATTGATGGCCATATGCACCCATTTTGGGGAGGCATTCAGTTATTTGGTTGCCACCTCAACTATGAGTCCCTCACTATTGATCAAATCTTGCAGCGCGTCCAAGACCATTTAGATAAAGATCCCCGTACAGGAGAAAATGACTGGCTAAAAGTTACTGCATGGCTGCGTCAAGGCATGTTACCTGCGGGTATTGATATGTACCGCGAAGACATGGATAAATTGAAAACTAACCGCCCTGTGGTACTGTTTTCTAATGACTGTCATACACTTCTTGCTAACAGCCGTGCGTTAGAGCTGTTTGGGATCACTAAAGAGACACCTGAGCCACCTGATGGCAAAATTGGTAAATACGATAATGGTGAACTGAATGGTATTTTAGAAGATGCTCCTGCAATGCGTGCAGCTGACAGCATTCCTTCAATCCGTGATGACCAAGCCGTTGAAGTCGCAGAACTGGTGCAAAAAGTGCTTAACCAACAGGGCGTTACCACAGTTATGGATGCACGAGTCTCAGAGCAGCAGCTTGAAGCTTTCGCGGAATTACAACGTCGTGACGAACTCACACTGCGTTTCCAAGCCGCGCGTGAAATCACCCCTGACGATACACCAAATGTGGCTGCTGTCGCTGCTGCTGTTGATAAAGCGGTTGCTTTTGCAAAAAAATGGCACCAAGCAGATTGGACACCCAAGCCAGGCATCGGCCTGCGTAACATAAAAATGTTTGTTGATGGTGTTTTACAGTACCCAACCATGACGGCTTCATTGCTACAACCCTATCGAATCAATCAAGGCACTGACAGTGCGCCAAACTGGGTTGAAACAGATAACTACGGTGATCTCTACTTCACCGCAGAGATCCTTGATGAATTAATGGAAAAAATTGCAGCGGCTGGCTATGACCCACATTTACATACCGTTGGTGAAGGTGCTGTATCCATTGTTCTTGATGCGATTGAAAAAATGCGGGCGGCGCATCCAGAAAAAGATATCCGTCCAGGTTTAGCGCATAACGAATTAGTACATCCAAAGGACTATGAGCGTTTTGCTCGCTTAAAAACAATTGCCTGCTTATCGTTTCAATGGGCAGCTCCAACACCTGAGCTAGCGGCTTTTGAGTGCAATATGTTAGGTGAAGAACGCTTTGAACAACTAGAGCCGATCGCTAAATTTATTGATGCTGGTGCTGTTGTCGCATTTGGTAGCGATTGGCCTATTGATGATTTTGACGAATGGTACGACTTAAAAGTCGCTGCGACGCGTCGTGGCCGTGATATTAATGGTCAACCAGCGCCGCGCTTGGATAATGACCGTGATCTGACCGTGATCGAAGTCTTACGCTCAGCGACTATTGATTCTGCATTTGCCCAACATCGTGAAGACGTCATTGGATCACTCGAAGCAGGTAAATTTGCTGATATGATCGTGCTTGATCGTAATGTGTTTGAGATCCCTGCGGACGATATCGAAAATGTAAAAGTATTACGTACCATTATTGGTGGTAAAACGGTGCATATTGCTTCATAAAGGCTAATTTTTAGATTTATCCATAAGGCACAAACTTGTGCCTTATTTTTTCTATCAATCCTAAAGAAGCGGATTAATTAAAAATTTCCTTGCAATAGCCAATTCACCTCGTTATCATCCGCTCGATTTTTATTCCCTAATACCACTTATTTAACCCACAGCAAGGAGGTACATCATGACAACAATTCATCAAACTCTTTGCGGGTCTACTCAGAAATAGTTTTTTCTATCTCTCTCGTTACTGCCCGCTAAATCACCTTATTTTTTCTTAGAAATGAGTTAATAGCTTATGGGCAATACCCTTCATTCTGTCGGCGATAACGTCAGTTATATCGCAACAGAAAATACATGGATTGAAAGTAAAGCGATCCAACAATTACAAATTACGGCTAATCTGCCTGACATGGTTGCTGTCGTTGGCATGCCTGATTTACATCCAGGTCGTGGCTATCCTATTGGTGCCGCATTTTTCTCAACACAGCGTTTTTACCCTGCATTGGTAGGTAATGACATTGGCTGTGGGATGAGTTTATTTCAAACAGATATCAAAATTGCTAAGTTAAATTTAGATAAATTTGAAAAGCAATTATCAACCCTATCAGACATTGCCTCAATGGAGTGGCTGGAGGCGAATGCGCCAGAGCAAATGAAGTCACATGATTTTATCGCATCATTAGGTTCCATTGGGGGCGGCAACCACTTTGCCGAATTCCAGCACATTGATAAAATTATTGATAACGAACGTTTCGAGCAACATGGTTTTAATAAGAAACAAGCGCTACTACTGGTTCACAGTGGCTCTCGTGGGTTAGGTCAATCGGTTTTACGCCAACACGTTGAGCAGCACAACCATAGTGGTCTGCTTGAAAATACGGATGAAGCTAGCGCTTATCTACTTGCACATCAAGATGCATTGCAATTTGCAGAAACTAACCGCCAATTAATAGGCTTACGTATGCTTCAGCAAGTTAAAGCCACCGGTGAAATGCGTCTGGATATCAACCATAATCTTGTTGAACCCTACACTTTTCGCGGCGTTGAAGGCTGGTTACATCGTAAAGGCGCGACTCCTTCTGATCGAGGTATGGTGGTGATCCCCGGTTCACGCGGTGATTATAGTTATCTGGTGATGCCAAACAACAATGATATCAGCCTGAATTCATTAGCGCATGGCGCTGGCCGCAAATGGATGCGTACCGAATGTAAAGGCCGCTTATCGCATAAATATACGCCATTACAATTATCACGCACATCATTAGGTAGCCGAGTCATTTGTGCTAACAAGCAATTGATCTACGAAGAAGCCCCACAATCATATAAATCTATTGATACTGTGATTGAAAGTATGGTTGCAGCTGGACTGATTGATGTTATTGCACGCTTACGGCCAGTGATAACCTATAAAACCAGTGGAGAGTGTGCATAATGTTATTACAATTCTCCTCTGCTCAAGGCCCTGAAGAATGCTGTATCGCTGTTGAAAAAGCATTAGCTTACTTTTTAAATGAAGCAAAACAATATGATGTTATTGTTGATATATTAGAGTCTTTACCATCGCAGCAAGGTTTAAAGTCTGCTTTAGTTTCACTAGAAGGTAGCGATACTGAAACGTTAGCGAATATGTGGTCTGGTACTATTCAGTGGCAATGTCAAAGCCCTATACGGCCTAAACATAAGAGAAAAAATTGGTTTCTCAGTGTAATACGTTTTTCACCTTTGCAAGCTATTGAAGACAGTGAAATTGTATTTGAGTTTATCAAATCTCAAGGACCAGGAGGGCAGCATGTCAATAAAACTTGCTCAGCCGTGAGAGCAAAACATATCGCGACGAATATCAGCGTGAAAGTACAGTCAGAACGCAGTCAACATGCGAATAAAAAATTAGCGAAACAACTTATTTTTTGGCGATTGCATGAATACCAAACACAACAAGTTTCGGCACTCGATAAGCAGAGACATGTTTCGCATTATCAAATTGAACGAGGTAATGCAAAAAAGATATTTAGTGGAAAAGAGTTTAAGCCTATATTGACTTAAATTTTAATATATTGTCATCGTCATCATTAAACCATAACCACCTGCATTAGCAGGTGGTTATATATACTTTGGATAATTCGAGATACAAGTCAACAACAAGCCAAGATAGACAGGAAGCATTAATAAACTCGCTGACTCGGTGAGCGTAATGCGGGCATCCCTGTGTTTTGCAGTATGACGAGTATATACTCATCAATCTCAATTACCCCATTATACAATCGATACTATTTCACGGCGTGGGGCTGTCATTGATAACAGATTAAGCCCTTTGTCATTTATAATTAGGTTATCCATGTTAATTCCACTACTATCCACACCTGCTCCAAAACATGATACTGCATCAATCATGCGGTTTTCTATGCTAGAAATTATTTCTGTGCCAACTGATTGTTGATTAGTTTTTAAAATAGGCGCTGACTCAGACCAATATCGCATATCTTCTAACGTATTTTCTACTCTATGTGTCAGCATCGTTGCAATGGAAATAACATCACCAGTGACCAGATCATTAATTAAAGAATTAGCATCATTAAGTAATTTTGGTTTTACATGGTATTTATATAAAGAGAGAATTTTAGGAACTACCTTATGTGCGATATCTTTAGCATCACGAAAAGCTGAAAGTAATTCGTTAGTTTTTTTGGTTAATTGATGGAACAATGGCCCCATATCACTATGATTTTCTATAGGCTCATAAAATTTTGGTGTTTCTGCTAACAATCGTTTTTCTAATATAGATATATCGCATCTAATATCTTCAGAATCAGAGATTATTGACCTTAATATGTCATTATACGAAAACATAACAGAACTCATAGAATCATATATTTCATTATAACTCTGAGCTGCATCATTAAACATATCATTAAGTGTAGACAAATAATTTTCAATATATAGGTTATTATTAGTTTTACTTAATAGTTGGTTGGCTAACTCAAGCCACTCCTGATGAATACCACTTATATTTATGATATACTCATCGAGAATATCGACCCCGTGCCAGACTTGTTCCATTATTTTCTCTGCGGGGATGCCATTAATCTTTTTATCGAAAAACTGATTTATTTCATAATCTAATATTGATTTCGTTTCTTTATTATTGTTCATAGCATTAACATCCTTATTGTTTATAAAAAATTAATTCATAATATATAAAAACACTATTATTAAGCTAAAAGTTATCAAGAACAACAAAGTCATTAGCCTCTAATTCAAGCTAATATAGAGTAAAGAAAATAACAAACTAAGATTTTATCTACTATTCCTAATAATATTTATAATATGAATATTAAAACAGCCCACCCCTATTCGGGGCGGCTTAATGGAATAAGGGTCAAAGTATTTTTTCAGTTAAAAACCAACCAGCAATACTTTCACGCTTTTTTTGGGTAGGCAAAACTTCATGAGGAAAGTTTTCGGACATAAACACAATCATCCGTCCAGCCAATGGCTCTAATCGAAATAGTTCTTGATCTTGTAAATCATACACGACCAACTCCCCACCATCACCTGATTGCCATTCTTCATTTAAATAAATCACAGTGGTGACTTTACGAATGCCTTGTCCTTGGAAGTTATCAATATGTTTTTTGTAAAATGCACCGTTAGGGTAACGACAAAAATGGGTTTCAAAATCACGCAGCCCCATATAACACTGACGATTTAACTCTTCACGGATAGCATCCATTTTATCCATATATTGTGTAATAGGCACACCCATTTCAGGTTCTAGCCATACCGTTTGATCACCGCGAATGGTTTTATTGCCTTGTAATGATGCTTTATTGCCAATACGCGCATCTTTCAAAGCAATATCTGGGATGCAATCCTTGATTGCCTGACGTTGTTCAGGAGTCACAAAGTCATCCCATACATACCAACCATTGGTGGCGAGAGAATCAATTAAGTTATTTAATGACATGATAAATACGAGAAAGGTTTTTCGGTGTGATTTTATACTTCACTGTATGGAAAAATCAAAATTAAAAACTTAAATCTTGATGATTAGACTCTTAAATCAAAGTAACCAACTATAAAAATTACGATAAAAGATGCTCATGAAATGAATGAGCATCTTAATTTTAAATGGCTCTATCTTATTGAATAATTAATGCATTACCCTACAAATCCCAACACAGCTATATTGCTGTCGAGTTATAGATTGATCCACTTGCTTGCCAGTAAATACACTTGTGCCATTATGACCATTTTCAAACTCAGACATTTGTTGATTTAAAACATCAGCTGATGCAAGTTCAGTAGATAAGCGTGAATGATTTCCTTCCACCTGCGTAAGCTCTAATTCCAATGGTACATTTCCTTCTACATCCATCTGCTCTAAAAAAACTTCTGTTCCAGTGAGCTGAGCTTCTGGTACTACTATGTCAGATTGCTCCTCATAAAATTTTACAATTTCTGTAATCGTATCAATACGCTTACAAAGTGATGCCATAGAATCTTTATAAATTAAACTTATTTTTTTACTATGTTCATTAAACAACTCAAGTCCAGAAGCAACCTTCCCGCCAATTAGTTCATTAACTTTTTTGTATGGCAGTAACTTTTCCATATGATTCATAGTATTATTTTTCAGATTATTTAATTTCACCTGCATTTCATCTAAACTAAAATTCCCTTTAGAGTAGTCGGTAATGATGTTATGCATATTTTTTTCTGCTTTATCCATCGTGTTTCTGAAATAATGAACTGTAACCATTTGGTTAAAAGTGGCAGCGTTCATTTCCTCAGCCGTAGTTTTCAACTCAGTTAAGAGTGATTTAACTTTATTAAGACGAGATTCATAGCTTTTATATTTTGGCGAGGATTTATCTACTTTTGCCATTCGACGATTTAAAATACGAACATCTCTTTCAGCCTTTCTGACTGTAACGGATATCTCTGAACATAACCCTTCCATTTGATTATATTGTTCTTTTGCTAATTCATCTGTATCAGTTTTAAGATTTGTAATGCTTAAATTTCTATTAAAATCAATTGTATCACTTAATCTATTTTTTACATTCCATGTATTCACTTTATTAACTCCTTTTTAAACTTAATTAATATAAACTATAATAGGTATATACTCTAAATAATTCGAGATGCAGGTAGACGACAAGCGAAGATAGACGGGAAGCATAGATGAACTATGTAACTCGGCTAGCTGAGCGCAGTCAACCCCCCTGTATCTTGAAGTATGACGAGTATATCTATGTTATATAAATAATGCAGTAATGAATGCTAATCTAACTTTTTGTTAGATACAAATTTTTATTACATATCATTCTGAATAAAAAATTCAATTAAAAAACAAATTTATAAATTAATTATCATTAATAATTATTTTATAACATGATTAGTTTTAATCATTATTGAATAACAACAAAAATATTTAAAAAAAATGATTTTATATCCTTAATTAATGGTATTTCACTCAGTAAAATAATTGAATGAAATACCACTAAATCATGAGTTAGACATTCTCTAGCCGTGCATAAGATGCCACCAGCCACTTAATACCTTGCCCTTGGAAGGCTATCTGCAAACGACAATGTTCGCCACTTCCTTCCAAGTTTATAATTGTACCTTCACCAAATTTAGGATGAACGACACGTTGACCTAATGCATAACCTGAGTCATTCTGAGTGATTGGTGTACCAAGGCGCTGATGATTAACAGGACGTGAAACGGTTGCACGTAAACGGACTTCTTCCACACACTCTGTGGGTAGCTCAGCAATAAAACGAGATGGCCGGTGGTAAACTTCTTTGCCATATAAACGGCGGCTTTCAGCGTATGTGATCGTGAGTTTCTGCATCGCCCGCGTAATCCCCACATAAGCTAAGCGGCGCTCTTCTTCTAAACGACCACTTTCATCCATCGACATTTGGCTTGGGAACATGCCTTCTTCCATGCCAACAATAAATACGATTGGGAATTCCAGACCTTTTGCTGAGTGCAGTGTCATTAGCTGAACGGCATCTTGATGCACATCAGCCTGACCATCACCTGATTCCAAGGCCGCATGAGAAAGAAATGCCTGTAATGGCATTAAATCTTGATCTTCGTCTTGATAGCTAAAGTCACGCGTTGCGTTGACAAGCTCTTCCAAGTTTTCGATACGTGCCTGTGCTTTCTCACCTTTTTCTTGTTCATACATTGCGCGCAAACCAGAGTCATTAATTACCCTATCCGCTTGTACATGCAATGGCATTTCTTGCGTTTCTTTGGCTAAAGCATCAACTAGCTCTAAAAAGCGCTCAATCGCTGCTGCTGCACGTCCGCCCAGAACTTGCTCACGCAATAAGTATTCACAACTTTCCCATAGGGTCAGTTGCTGATCTCGGGCGGTTTGGCGCACGGTATCTAAGGTGCGATCGCCGATACCACGCGTTGGTGTGTTGACGACGCGCTCAAAAGAAGCATCATCATTACGGTTAGCAATGAGTCTTAAATACGATAAAGCATCTTTGATCTCTTGGCGTTCGAAGAAGCGTTGCCCGCCATAAATACGGTATGGCATCGCACTCTGAATAAGCGCTTCTTCCAATACCCGTGACTGTGCGTTACTACGATATAACATGGCACAATCTTGCAATGCACCACCATTTTCTTGCCACTGTTTAATACGGCTCACTACGTAGCGTGCTTCATCTAATTCATTGAAGGCACAGTAGAGAGAAATTGGCTCGCCATCGCCGCCTTCTGTCCATAAATTTTTACCTAACCGATCGCTGTTATTAGCAATCAAGGCGTTAGCCGCCTTCAAGATATTATTGGTTGAGCGATAATTTTGCTCAAGACGAATGGTTTCTGCTCCAGGGAAATCGTTTAAAAAGCGCTGAATATTTTCAACTTGTGCGCCACGCCAACCATAAATTGACTGATCATCATCACCAACGATCATCACTTTGCCTGTTTCACCAGCCAAAACGCGGATCCACGCATACTGAATACTGTTGGTATCCTGAAACTCATCCACTAAGATATTGGTAAAACGTTCGCGATAATGTTGTAAGACATGCGGTTTATTTAACCACAATTCATGAGCTCGTAAGAGTAATTCAGCAAAATCCACCAGCCCAGCACGATCACACGCTTCTTGATAGGCTTGATAGACCTTCAGCCATGTGCTTTCAACTGGATTACCATAGCTTTCAATATGTTGAGGACGTAACCCCTCATCTTTTTTACCGTTGATGTACCACATGCCTTGACGTGGAGGCCATTGCTTTTCATCGAGATTCATCGCTTTAAGCAAACGACGAATTAAGCGGTATTGGTCATCGCTATCTAAAATTTGAAAATCCTGTGGTAGCCCCGCATCTAAATAATGTTGACGTAATAAACGATGCGCCAGCCCGTGGAAAGTGCCAATCCACATGCCACCTTCGCTTGAACCAATCAATTGATTGATACGATGGCGCATTTCTGCCGCAGCTTTGTTGGTAAAGGTAACCGCCATGATAGAGAACGGCGATGCATGTTCAACGGCCATCAACCAAGCAATTCGGTGAACTAGCACACGTGTTTTTCCGCTCCCTGCACCTGCAAGAACCAAGAGATTAGTACGTGGAGCTGCAACCGCTTCACGCTGTTTATCATTAAGACCTTCGAGCAGATTAGAGACGTCCATAATTACCATCAAAGCAAGACAGTGGTGGTATATTTATACCACCACTGTGTTTATATACAGAAAAATGATTATACCAGTGACAATAAAGAAGCCAACCGACAAATTTCAACATGTGGCAATAAACGCACATCTTTTTCTTCCATCAATGTTCTATTGTCACTGTTGATCCAGCAAGCTTGCATACCGCTGCGAATAGCCCCTTCAACATCTGTCAGTAAATTATCACCAACATGAAGGATAGCGTGCGGCTCTAACTCTAACTTTTGTGCTGCCAACCGATACATGTCACAATAAGGTTTCGAACGACCATCGGGACCAGCCTTTAAGACAAATTGGAAATATTGTCCTAGCCCGCATGCATCTGGCTCTGCATTACCATTGGTGATCGCTACCAGCGGTAATTTTTCAGCTAGCTGCGTCAATATTTGGTGAGTTTCCAGAGGAACGTCGATTTGGTTTCGCCAATAAGTAAAATGCGCCATGATGTCATCAGCCCCTTTTTGAGCATCTTCACGGCTATAGCCATAATGGCAAAACATCATTTTCGATGATAACCAACGCCAGCGCGTTATATCATGGCAAATCTCAGGCTCTTGATCGGCAACAATATTACGGAATGTATATAAGTCATCATTGGTAAAATGATTAAATCGCAGATCATATTCGCGGACAAAACGTAATACCTCTTCTTCCGTTTTATCAATGACTGGATGGTTATCATATAAAGTATCATCCAAGTCAAAAGTCATCGCTTGGATCGGTGATAACGGTCGGTAAAAATGCATTAGGGTTTCTCCCTTTTTGCTCTGGGATGAGCTACATCATAAACGTTTGCCAGATGCTGAAAATCAAGGTGTGTATAGATTTGTGTTGTGGATAAATTTGCATGACCGAGTAGCTCTTGCACACCGCGTAAATTACCACTTGATTCAAGAATATGTGTTGCAAACGAGTGTCGCAACTTATGGGGGTTGATATGGCTATTCACCCCTTGTTTGATGCCCCACTGTTCAAAACGCTTTTGTACATTACGATTCGAAATACGTTTACCGCTTTGTGTAGAGATAAAGACTGCATCATCTTCTGGATCATACAGTTCACGCATTTCCAGCCAACGTTCTAGCCAGCGGACTGCGGTTTTGCCCATTGGGATCTTACGCTCTTTGCTACCTTTACCAATCACTCGCACTTCACCGGTAGCCAGATCCAAATGACGAACATCTAGACCTACCAGTTCAGATAAGCGCAACCCTGCACCATACATCACCTCAAGCATTGTGCGGTCACGAACGACCAACGGATCACCACTTTCCATATTCAGAAGCTGTGACACTTCATCGACATCCATATTCTTTGGTAGCCGTTTTTTAGCTTTGGGGGCATGTACAGACTTAACTGGATTAGCAGGGAGCTCCCCTTGTTGAACCATCCAATCGCAAAAACTACGCAAAGCAGATAAACGTAACGCCATACTTGCCGCCTGTAACCCTGCTCGACGGCTTTTGGCTGCAACATTACGCGCCTTCACCGTATCTAATTGCTGCCACTGCGCCATTTTCATGTCATTAAGCATCTCAACAACGGTAGTTAATTGGCGGCGATAATTAGTAATAGTGACAGGGCTTAGCCGACGCTCAACATGTAAATAGCGTAGAAAGGATTCGACTTGGATCATCAGCCCCTGTGGCTGAGCAGTTAGAGGCGTTCTATCCATCGACATAGTAACCTCGGCAAGATTTGTGCGACTTTCTCTAACATCACTGTGCCCATGCCTGACTGGTAATGGTCACGATCGCGGCTAGTAAAAATAACCATGCCTGACTCGCCATGATGCCCAAACAGAGAGACAGCGACTGAACCAACATTTAGCGCATCAGGTAACAAAAGTTGTATTTCTGGACCATTTAAACGGCCTAAGTAATTGGTTCTATCACCAAAACGTTGAATACGAATAGATTCGAATGCGCTGCGTGATACTACCAGTGCCTGTGCATCCAAAGGGGCAGAAAGCCGCCAGCATTCACTAAATAAACGCACTGAAGCCCCCGATAAGCCTAACCTTTTCGCCCAACGATTGAGCGCTGTGAGCATCCCATTAAGGCTTTCAGCCATCGACATTTCAATCACTAAGTATAAAAGCTCATCAAATAACTGGCCATTTTCATGTGCCTGTTCGACCATAAAACGTATATCTTGTTCCAGTTGTTTGATTTTTAAACGTTGGCGGTTCATTACCGCTTCAGGGAGCGAAATCGCCCCCTGTATAGCATGTGGGATCAAAAGGTGTTCAACGAGCGAAGCATTACGGATAAAAAAATCAGGTTGTTCCTGTAAGTACTGCACCACTTGGCGCTCATCTAATTGATGACAGCTTTCTGATGCAATTTTCGTTTTATCCATCATAACCTCTTAATAACTAAAGCTGTAAAACTCCATCATAGACATGGCTAGTTGGCCCAGTCATATACAACGGTGTACCCGGTCCTTCCCAACTGATATCGAGTGAGCCCCCCGGTAAATCAACTTTAACCCGACTTGCCAACACCCCTTGCTGAATACCAATCGCAACCGCGGCACAAGCGCCACTACCACATGCCTGCGTTTCACCGGCGCCACGTTCATAAACACGTAAACGGATGTGGTTCGCACTCACTACTTCCATAAAACCAACATTGACCCGCTCAGGGAAGCGCTCATGGCTTTCCAATACCGGCCCTAATATTTCGACTTCTGCGGTGTGCACACTTTCAACTTGGATCACACAGTGGGGATTTCCCATTGAAACAACACCACATAACACTGTACGTTCTAGCGCACGAATAATATAAGTTTTTTCCGCTTTAATGGCACGAAATGGCACTTTCTGTGGCTCAAATTCAGGTTCTCCCATGTTGACACACACGTCATCGTTATCATTCACAGTAAGAACCATACGGCCCGCTTGAGTACTCACTTTAATTTTTTGTTTATTGGTGAGCCCTTTAAGACGTACAAAACGAGCAAAACAACGAGCACCATTGCCACATTGAGCAACTTCGCTACCATCTGCATTAAAGATACGATAATGGAAATCTAAGTCGGGATCATAAGGCGCTTCAACCAATAACAATTGGTCGAAACCAACACCTGTATGCCTATCCGCGAGACGGCTGATTAATTCAGGCGAAAAATAGACGTTTTGTGTAACGCCATCTACCACCATAAAATCATTACCTAAGCCATGCATTTTAGAAAATTGCATATTCCGCTCCATCGCAGCAGCTTATTGGGGATTTGATACTGATGTAGGCGATTGTGCCGCCGTACTGTCCGCTGCTTTAGGCTCTACATCTGATGCTTTTGCAGGAGTCGCCTGTTCTTCAGGTGGAAAATAAAGAGGCCCTTTTAAACCGCAGCCTGAAAGTGACAATAAAATAATCAATGCAGATAGCCCAACTAAACTTTTTTTCATGATGTTTCGCCTGTAACACTAACTTTTGACGTCTGAATATAGCTAACAGATTAACAGGTGTGCTTGTGCAAATCACTATTGTTAATCAATTGAAATGCGATTTTCTTCCCTATCCACAATATGATAACCACCTGAAAACGGGTTGATTGACCCTTATCCACATTCGCCTCTATAATTTCTATACTCGTCATACTTCAAATTGCAGCGTTGTTGACTACGTTCACTTGTCGCCTAGCTGCACCTCGAATTATTTAGAGTATATGTAGCAAATTATTTGAGCAAATAGGAATTTAACCGTGAATGACAGTGAATTTCACCAACTTGCAGACACAATGATGGCATCCATTGAAGAGCATTTGGATAACTATGATGGCGACGCTGATATTGATTGCGAGACAAATGGCGGTGTAATGACGCTCAGTTTCGAAGATGGCAGTAAAATCATTATCAACAGACAAGAACCTTTCCATCAAATATGGCTAGCGACCAAGCAAGGTGGTTACCATTATGATTATAAAGATAATAATTGGGTCTGTGACCGTTCAGGAGGGCTATTTACGGACATGTTAGCGCAAGCCATCGCCTTTCAAAGCGGTGAACCGTTCACCTTTTAATTATTAATAGTAGTGCGCTTGATGTTGAGGTGATGGCTCAATCGATTTTACATCCACTAAGTCATCATCCTTTTCGATATCAAAAGGCCAAGTTCCCCCTGAAAAGGGTATCACTTGGTTTTTGCCTTGCTGGTTCACAATTTGGTAGAACTGAGGCAAGTTAAAGTTGATAAAATTAGCGCCATAAGTAAAGCGGTCATGAGACGATGAGTAAAAACGGCTAACATCACGCACCAGCTCTTCTTTTGAACCTTCGCAATGTGAATATATTTCAACGCGATTCGCTTCATCTAACACATAAATATTGAACCCTGTGTTATCCGCTGTATTTTCAAAGAAAAACTGTACGATTCCCTCACTTGCATAACCATCAACGACAGCAGGTAAGTGGTGCTCTTCTTTTGCATTCAGTTTCACAGGCCAGCCATGCAGTTTGTTATGAGAAATCGCCCCATAAAACTCAACCGCATTTTCTAATTTCTGTACCGAGACGTTTAAACGCTCAAAGAACAGACCCCATGTTTGCCCTGCAATGCGTAATGCCTTAAAGCGCCCAGGATCGTGACGATTACTGGATAAACGTAACTCAATACATTCGGAAACCAATTGTTGTACCCGAGTTCTGACTAAGCCACGTAAGTGCTCGCTATAACAAAATACTTCAACCGCATCGGGTGGCGCGGCGTCCTGATGCATCTTACCTAGAATGGTTTTTAATGCCTCCAACATGCATTGCTCGCCACTAAAATGCAGCGTTCTCACTTCATTCCATGAATTACGATACAAGAGATCGATACTGCCAATTAAGCAACGTTGGTCTTCACCAAAACTAAAGACGTCCAACTTTCTGAAGTCAAAATGGACAACTTGATCAGAATAGATTTGGGTTGGATCATTCTCTAAATTAACAATGATCGCCAAATGACGAATTTCACAAGGGCTATATAAGGCTTTTGGCGTTGGTGCAGGTAAACGGATCGGGAAGTGCCCTGATACATCATGCATCAACTCAAGCAATTTTTTCTCATCACATTGAGATTTGCCATGATGCATATACACTTGGGTATTTTCAGTTAACAGCCCATTAAAATATGCCCAAGCAACCAATTTGTTTAAGTAGCGATTATATTCTAACGGCTGATGACCAATAATCGTTTCGATATGCGGTGCTTGGTTATAAAGATACCAACCGCTACGATTAGCACGACCGGCTGGCACATAAATAAAGGTAAGATGTTGCTCGCTCAGATCCGGTGTTATTTGGGGATTCACTAAGGTTACTTTACCCGGTAAGGCCTCAAATGCAGCATATAACTTACGGGTCAACACCCCAATATCTTGTGGGCTAGCGCTGACACTTAAATTATTACGACGAGCAAAACGAATTAAATTACGATAACTTTGCATCATCGTATCGAGTAACTCATTATGCGCTTCACGAACTCGCTCAATCTTCCATTGGTTACGTGAATCCAGCATTGCTAAGCGTTCTGCTCCCCAGCCCCATGATTCTACTAATTGAGAAAGTACATCACGACGCCAACCCGAGCAGGTGTTTACATCATCATCTTCAGAGAGTTTTTCACAGACTTTAAGATAAAAACAGCGACGAATTAAATCTAGGCGGGTGGTATCATTGATTTCAATTAAATAACGGGTAACGCGCTCTAACATTAAACAATAGGAATCTAAACCGTAACAGACGATCTCACCTGCATGTAAATGGCGCTTAAATTCTAAAGCCAACAACTTACCTTTCGGATAATCCCATGAATAAGATTCGAGCAATAAGCTTTTCAAAACGGCTTTATACGGTGAGTCGACACTTTTATACAGTTGCCATAAACTCGCCCCGAAATATTCTGCTGCGGAGAGTTCGCCCAAGCCACCAAGGTCGAGCCACTCATTAGGTGTTAATACACCCTGAGCATAAAGTGCCATGACATATTCATCATAGTGTTGCTCTTCTTCAACTGGTACCATGGCCCACAGCAATCTTTTACCTGCCATACGTACCGCGGTACGGTAAAATTCATCAAGTAATAAGATGTGCTGCGTTGAACCGCAATCTTCGCCGCCAATATGACCACTGGCATGATGACGAAAACGATTTTCATCAATTAAAAAGACAGTGACATCAATGCCTAATGAAGCCGCCCACTGTTCTATTAGGGTGCACTTTTTCTGTAACAAGCGTTTTTCTTCATGATCCAGCCATGCAGGGTGGCAGACCCAAATATCAATATCTGAGCATTGGCTTTGCCCTACTGAGGAAGTACTTCCCATCGAGTAAATACCTGTAATAGGTAATTCACCATTCGCTTTATCTGCTTGTGAAAGATATTTTTCAAATTGAGATAACCAAACTTGCTGGTCATTATCAGGGGTAAAGAAACAAACGCCGTGAGGAACATTACCTTCTATATAACCAGGTATCATTGGGTGATGATAATGAAACAAGACAGGCAGCAGGCTATAAACCTTACAAAAGGTTTCACTCATTGACGCTGTTGCGCGATCTAACCGAAGTTGGTTTATCGCATCAAGTCTCTGTTTTAAAGTTTCAATATAGAGATACAAGGGATACGCCTGGCTTGAATGACTAAACGACACATCTGGGAAACCCCAGCACCCACTAGCAATAGATAGAGATATATTTAAATTTTTTTTCAAATGAATTGTTGGAAACGTGATCAATTTAACACCTTGGCGCAAAAGGGTAAAGTAGATCACATAATTTTCTCTGTGTATTTTTGATACAAATTAATTTTCAACATATTGTATAAAAAGACTTTTTATTTTTTATACCCTGAAAATATCCCTTGTTTATCAATGGAATAATAACAAATTACTTCCAGACTCAAAAAGGCGCTTATTGCACTCATTATAGACGTAATTCGCATTGCACCTAAGCTTGCACGCTTCACCATAAAACGGTCATAACATGATCTTTTTTCACTCACATAATAGCACGATTAGCTAAATTAATTTTAGCGACCTACTCTGTTTTTGATGATTTTATCTCTCATTCATTCCTCATAAAAAGATGCTATCTATCAATAATCGTCTCAATGATTAGCAAGCTTTAACGGTGTTAACTGGAAAACTAGGCGCTAAAATGTTAAAACTAGGAATAATTGTATGGTTAATCTATGGCATTGAATGCCTGAGAAAGCAGCGAAATGACAGCAACGAATATCGTCCGTATTGCGACACGTAAAAGCCCTTTAGCCATGTGGCAAGCTCACTTTGTCAAAGAAAAGCTAGAGCAACTCCATCCAGGTTTACAGGTTGAACTGGTGCCTATGGTGACTAAAGGCGATATCATTTTAGACACTCCGTTAGCAAAAGTCGGCGGTAAAGGCCTTTTCGTTAAAGAGCTCGAATTAGCATTACTTGAAAAACGTGCAGATATTGCGGTGCACTCAATGAAAGATGTCCCGGTTGAGTTCCCTGAAGGGCTTGGATTAGTCACCATTTGTGAACGTGAAGATCCCCGTGATGCATTTGTTTCAAACCACTTTGCTAACCTTGACGCACTCCCTGCTGGGAGTATCGTCGGGACTTCCAGTCTACGCCGTCAATGTCAAATCAGAGAGTTACGCCCTGATCTGATTATTCGTGATCTGCGTGGCAACGTTGGAACACGTCTTTCAAAATTAGATAACGGCGAATATGATGCCATCATATTGGCTGTTGCAGGTTTAAAGCGCTTAGGTTTAGAAGACAGAATTCGTACTGCTCTTACACCTGAACAATCACTACCTGCCGTTGGCCAAGGAGCAGTCGGTATTGAGTGCCGTTTAGATGACCAATACACTCGTAGCCTGTTGGAAAAACTCAATCACCAGAACACTTCAGTATGTGTTCTTGCTGAACGTGCGATGAATATGCGTCTTGAAGGGGGCTGCCAAGTTCCTATCGGTAGCTACGCGATTTGGCAAACAGATCAAATTTGGTTACGTGCTCTCGTCGGTGCCCCAGATGGTAGCCAAGTTGTTCGAGGAGAACGTTTAATTGCCCCTGAACAAGCAACGCAGGCAGGTATTTCACTTGCCGAAGAGCTGCTCGATAAAGGCGCTCGTGAAATTCTAGCCAAAGTGTATGCAGGAAATGCACCTGAATGAGAGTACTCATCACTCGGCCCGAGCCATCAGGCGCAGAACTGATCGCCGCCATTCATGCAAAAGGGGGCGAAGCCTTTGCTGCCCCCCTCATTGAAATTGGACCGGGGGCTGAGCTTGATGTATTAGGATCAAGGCTTCATCAGCTCGATGAAAATGATTTAGTGTTTCTTTTATCTAAAAATGCGGTCTGGTATGCAGATTTAACCCTTAAGCACACGGGACTCAACTGGTCAGATAAGTTATCCTATTATGGTATTGGCCGTTCAACTGGCCAATATTTTGAAGAAATCACAGGATCGACTATCCGTTGGCCTGAACATGGCGAAACGAGCGAAGCACTGCTCAGCCTTCCTGAATTACAGTTTCTTGAAGGTAAACGAGCCCTATTATTACGAGGCAATGGCGGAAGAGAGCTACTTGCTTCGACACTAAGGTCTCGCGGCGCACAAGTTGAGTATTGTGAATGTTATACCAGATACCCTGTGAAATACGATAAAGCAGAGTTTAATCAAAAATGGGTTAACGCCGACATTACCGATATTGTGATTAGTAGCGGTCAAATGTTAGCCTTACTTAATGAATTAATTGCTGAGAATACAAAAGAGTGGTGGTTTAAGCGCCGCTTATTGGTTGTCAGCGAACGGATTGCAGACCAAGCTCGCCAAGATGGCTGGCAAAAGGTCTGTGTGGCAAATAGCGCAGATAATAATGCTTTATTGGAAGCATTAATTTCAACCGACATGGGATGCTAATTATGACGGAACAAGATAAATCCACCGAGGCGGTTAATCATGAAACGGTAGCGGATACACCAAAAAACCGCCAAACAACGCCGTCTTCGGAAAAAAAACGTTCAGGTCTCATCGGTAGTGCTATCGCTATCGCTATTATCATCGCTATTGGTGGTGGTATCTATTACTTCACTCAACAAAGCAATGCTCAACTTGTTAATGAAAACAATGAATTGAAGCAACAGTTAAGTGATTTAGCTGAACAACAAAAAGCAGATAGGCAGCGTTTGGACTCATTGATTGCCTCACAGTCAGAAATTAAATCACGCGCTACTGAATATGAAGCTCAGCTTAATCGCCGTATGCAAGAGCTGCAAGCACATGTCAATGCCCTGTCCAGCTCTGATGTCAAAAATTGGTTATTAGCTCAAGCAGACTTCATGGTCAAAATGGCAGGTAGAAAACTGTGGAATGATCACGATCCTGTTACTGCGGCTGTTTTACTGAAAAGCGCAGATTCCAGCCTCGCTGAAATGAACGATCCAAGTCTACTCGACATTCGTAAAGCGATCGGTAATGACATCGCGAGCCTAGCAGCAATCAATCAAGTCGACTACGACGGTATTATTTTACGTTTAAATCAACTCAGTAATGAAGTCGACAATTTACGCCTAGATGATATCAATAGTGGTGACGCTAAGGTTGATGATGAGGAAGTTTCTAGTGATATCGCCGATTGGAAAGACAATTTAGCCCGCAGTTGGAAAAGTTTTACCAACGACTTTATTACAGTCCGTGCCCGTGATGGTTCAGAGGCTCCGCTACTCGCACCGAATCAAGATATCTACCTACGTGAAAATATTCGCTCACAGCTACTGATCGCCGCACAAGCAGTACCGCGCTATCAAGAAGAGACCTATAAACAATCTCTGGAGCAAGTTTCAACATGGGTTCGCGCCTATTTTGATGTGAATGCACCGGCCACCAAAGCCTTCTTAACCGAAGTTGACGAGCTGATAAACCAGCCAATTGATGCAGAAATGCCTGACGCGTTGGAAAGCCAACCGAAATTGGAAAAGGTGATGCAAGCACGGGTGCGTAACTTACTATCACAGTCTGATGAAAATACATCAATGCCTGTCGCTGAAGCACCCGCTCAAGCGACTGAAAATGAAACGCCGCCCGCCGAGCCTGAAGCTAAACCAGAAGCTCAACCCGCGGAAACAACAACCAATGAGCAGAAGGGGTAACTATGATTAAGATACTCATACTGTTTATCGTTCTCATTGCTGGCGTTATTTTAGGGCCACTATTAGCTGGACACCAAGGTTATGTTTTTATTCGTACAGATAATTACGACATTACCACGAGTGTGACTAGCCTAGTATTGTGCTTTATTTTACTGCAATTTGTTTTGCTGTTCCTTGGCTGGTGCTATCGCCGTTTTATGAGCACAACCTCAAGAACTAAAGGCTGGGTCAGTGGTCGTAAATACCACAAAGCACATTCACAAACACAAAAAGCCTTTCTCAAACTGGCTGAAGGTGACTTCGATCAGGTTGAAAAGCTGATGAGTAAACATGCTGACTTCTCCCAGCAACCTGTGATCAACTACCTGCTGGCTGCTGAAGCTGCGCAACAACGTGGCGATGAGCATCGTACCCATCAATACCTCAATAGAGCCGCAGAAGTTGCAGGAAGCGATCAACTTCCTGTTGATATCACTCGTGTTCGTATCCAATTAGCAGAAGATGAGGTGTATGCGGCACGCACAGGTATTGATAAGCTACTTGATCAAGCACCTAGACACCCTGAAGTTTTACGCCTTGCAGAACAAGCTTATCTACGCTCAGGTGCCTATCAAGCACTGATTGAGTTATTGCCTGTAATGGCCAAGGTGCAACTGCACAATGAAGATGAACTAGAAGCCTTAAAACTCAAAGCCTACAAAGGATTAATGAATCAATGTATCGCAGAGAATGGCAGTGATGGGTTAAAAAATTGGTGGAAGATGCAACCACGCAAAGTTCGCCATGAAACTGCTTTACAGTCTTTCTTAGCTGAACATCTGATTGAATGTGACGATATGGCAAGCGCCGAAAAAATCATTATTGATGGCTTGAAACAACAATATGATGAACGTCTACTGCTCTTGGCACCAAGACTACGTACTGATAAACCTGAATCACTAGAGAAGGTATTAAAACACCTGATTAAACAATCAGGTGCTACACCTCTATTAAACAGTACGATGGGGCAAATAGCGCTACAACATGCGCAATGGGAGTCTGCGGAAGCGTATTTTAAAGCGGCGCTGGCTCAACGTTTCGATGCCCATGATGCAGCTTGGTTAGCGGATGCATTAGACAAGCTTCATAAGGCAGAAGATGCTGCCAAAATCCGCCAAGAGGCGTTATTGCATTCGTTGAAGCAAGATCGCTCTTAACTCAACCAATAAAAATTGATTTTGTTATATTGAAAACTCCATTTTAATCGTGGAGTTTTTTTTCGCTTATCATTTATCGTTATCAATACGACTAAATGACTCACTTTTTGAATTATAAAAAATAACAATTACTGCCATTAATAATTCAAAAAAAGAATAATTAACTCAATAATGATTTTACCTGTTTATTTTTAATAACAATACTTTGTTGTCTAGCTTCAAACAAAACCGCTCTAACTCTGTAATATAATATTCACATAGTGTATAAATAATAATATATGCATTAACTAGGATCAGGATTTCTATATGAATGTAATTAAAACTATTTGGCGTTGGATAATTTCCACACCAAATCGCCTGCAAGTATTTTTCGATCTGCTACTGTTGATTTGCTCTCCCTTTGTTTTTATCAGCATTATAGGTTTTGACACTGTTGACCTAAATAAAGACGTTTTCATCATTACATTCATTATTCTTTGCTACGCCTACATCACTCGTTGGTTCAGCAAATGGTTTTGTAGTAGAAACCGTTAATGAATAGGAAACCTCTTCATGCACTATTGAAGAGGTTTGATTAAAGAGTTAAATATTGCGAGCTGTCGCTAAGAGCATACAAAAGTATGTGACTGGCGCGAATGATTAGTCACCATACCTTAACGAAAAGCGCTGCAACTTGAAGTATGACGAGTATACAGACGAAAAAAAACACCTGCCAATACTAGCAGGTGTGTAAATATACAATCAGGTCTACAGACAGATGGTGCCTCACTCAACGTTACGTCCATGGGTTGATGAGAAGAGGATTAGCTCTTGTTCATCTAAATTGGACAATAGGCACCAGTAATCGGCTTGCGTCATTCCTTGGTTTATGAAGCATTGCTATCATAAGAAGTGGAATGAGCATCTACACAATAAATAATGCAGGATGCGTGCCAACTTTTTTAAAAGTACTATTCCGCTTTATCTACCCACAGTTACTCTGAAAATACACGTCTCTCGCGCTGTTCACATCGTTTTTTACCACCACATCTTTGCTATATGTGAGATGATTTCTGATCACCCTAATTTTCTTTAGCAAAGCTGTCTCAATTAAGAGACATCAAAAATAACTTAAAAAATTATTCTTATAAATCATACAGTAAAATGTCTCCATTTAGAGACACCAATATAGTAATTTGTATCTATTTTACGACACAAACCAATCACTTCGCCAAATTATAAATAAAAACAAGTAATTAATAGCTTCTCATTATAAATTGAGTATCCCTAAAGCCGCCTTCCCCTCCCCCTTAGGATCATCATTTATCACCACCCGATAAGGCAGGTTATGCAGGTTGGGTTAGTTAATTTGATTTGATTTGATTTGATTTGATTATTGTAAAAGGGTTTTAACTGAAGAAACAACACTGGCTATACTCTAAACAAGTCGAGTTGTAGCTAGGCGGCAAGGCGAAGATATCTCGATGAGCATACATAAGTATGTGATTTGGGTAGCAGAGGCAGCCACCATACTTAATGAAAAGTGCTACGGATCGAAGTGTGATGAGCAAAGCGGGGATAGCAAAAAGCCCGTCTGTTAAGACGGGCTTCTTTAAATTTGGTCGGCGAGAGAGGATTCGAACCTCCGACCCACTGGTCCCAAACCAGTTGCGCTACCAAGCTGCGCTACTCGCCGAAATTGTCACTACTTTACTCTTACTGACTGCATCTTTTCGTGGTGCGAAAGGGGGGACTTGAACCCCCACGTCCTGAGGACACTAACACCTGAAGCTAGCGCGTCTACCAATTCCGCCACCCTCGCAATGTCACAAAAAAATGGGGTGGCTAATGGGACTCGAACCCACGACAACTGGAATCACAATCCAGGGCTCTACCAACTGAGCTATAGCCACCATAACTTCACTTTATTCAAAGTGTTGCTATCATACTACATACAACTTTGTTTTGCCAACCGTAGCAGCACGCTAATTAAATGGCGCGCCCGACAGGATTCGAACCTGAGACCTCTGCCTCCGGAGGGCAGCGCTCTATCCAGCTGAGCTACGGGCGCTTAACGCCGTTGCGGGTGTGGATAGTACGGATTTAATCACTCTCTGTCTAGTCCTTTTTTAAATAAAAATATCGATTGCTTGCCTTTTGTTCATTTCGTCGATAAAGAGAGCATATTTCCTCTCTTTATCACGAAAATGTTAAATAACTAACCTTATTTAGCGTGGTTTATACTTTGACTTCCACCACGGTTAATAGCGCGGATCAGAAAATAAAGTGCAGAAACCGCCAATAAAAATATCGCACCGACAATCAAAGATAAACGCGTATCGGGGTTAATTGCCATCCCGATAATCACACAAGCTAAAAACAGCAAAGTCGCATAATTCACCCAAGGAAATAGGATTGATTTGAATGGGTGCTCAGCAAGCTTGTCTTTGTTCTGCTGACGAAAACGTAATTGACTCGTCAAAATCACGATCCAAGGCACCATACCGGGTAACACGCTAGCGCTATAGACATAAACAAACACTTTCTCAGGATTCGGGATAAGATAATTCAGACTCGAACCTGCCAATAGACAGAGAATAGTAAAGCCAACACAGCGTGCAGGAACGCCACTACGCGTCAGTTTTAATAATGATTGAGGCAACTGCTTATTATGTGCTAAAGCGTATAGCATGCGCCCTCCGCTATACATTCCGCTATTACAGCCCGACAGTGCAGCAGTCAATACCACAAAGTTAATCACCGCAGCCGCAGAGACAATACCGACTTTTGCAAAGGTCAGTACAAATGGGCTACCTTGTTGACCCACTTCCGTCCACGGAAACAACGTCACCACAATAAAAATTGCCCCGACGTAGAAAATCAATATTCGCCATAAAATATTATTAATGGCTTTTTTTAATGTCACCTGTGGATTTTTCGCCTCGCCAGCTGTGATACCGACTAGCTCAACACCTTGATAGGATGCAACGACGATACACAAAGCAAATAAAAAGCCCTTCCAGCCACCAGCGAAGAAACCACCGTGCTCGGTGAGATTTCCAAGGCCAATCGGTTCAAAGTTATTACCGATACCAAAGAAAATCAGGCTCAATCCAATCAAAATCATCACCACAATCGTGGTGACTTTGATCATCGCAAACCAAAACTCAAGTTCGCCATATAGCCTTACCGCAGCAAGATTCGCTAAAGCGACAGAAGCCACTGCTATCAAAGCAAATACCCATTGTGGCACATCAGGGAACCAATATTCTGCATAGACGCCGATGGCAGTGATCTCCGAAATCCCCACGGCAACCCACATAAACCAATAGCCCCATGCGGTTAAGCAGCCCCAAAAAGGACTTAAATATTTATAGCCAAACGAAGCAAAGGAGCCTGTAACCGGCTCAACATAAAGCATTTCGCCCATTGAGCGCATAATAAAAAATACAAAGATCCCAGCAATAATATAAGCCAATAAAACCGACGGCCCTGCCCATTTTAATGTACTCGCTGAGCCCATAAATAGACCAACGCCAATCGTTCCACCAAGAGCGATCAGCTCAATATGACGAGCCTCTAGCCCACGCTGAAGTCCTTGTTTAGAACTCTCCATAAATTCCCCTGTCGTTACTTTAAAAATCAATTATGACTTATATATACTCCAAATAATTCGAGTTGCAGTTAGGCGACAAGTGAAGATAGTCGGGGAGCATAGATAAACTATGTGACTCGGCTAGCTGAACGTAGTCAACAACACTGCAACTTGAAAGATTTCGGGTATATTTGTAGTAATAAGCATGATAACCATTCATATAATGACTATTATACTAGTCGAAAAAAATGCCATAAGCCTGAGTTTGAGCCAAAAGCACATATCTTGCATATAATTTTGAAGGATTATAGAAATAATTGAGGTAGGAGGCCAGAAATGAAGAGGTTTTATTGTCACGGCGTTGCAAAATACAGACGCCGTGACATATCACGATAAAAATTACAGTTTGCCGCTATAGTAGTAGCCTAAAAACTTAAGTAGTTTGAATTGCCTTTTAATACGAGTAGGCTGCGATAACAAACGATACAACCATTCTAAGCCTAAATTTTGCCAAACTTTCGGCGCACGTTTCACGTGGCCTGTAAAGACATCATAAGTACCGCCAACGCCCATATACAGCGCATCAGGGTGTACTTTACGGCAATCACGCATCAAAATCTCTTGCTTTGGTGAACCCATCGCAACTGTAACAATTTTAGCACCGCTCTCACGAATACGTTCAAACAGTGCCTCACGATCTTCCGCTGTGAAATAACCGTTTTGTGAACCAACAATATTCACATTCCATTGGGCACGTAGCTTGTTCTCGGTTTGTTCGAGAATTTCAGGCTTACCACCCACTAAAAAGACGGGGGTGCCCTCTTTCCCTGCCCGTTCCATGAGTGCTTCCCACAAATCGGCTCCTGCAACACGCGAAACTTGTGCTTGTGGGTATTTACGGCGGATCGCGCGCACAATACTGATACCATCTGCATAGAGGTACTCGGCTTGTCCAAGTAATGTATTTAATGCCTCGTCATTTTCTGCGGTCATCACTTTTTCTGCATTAATTGCCACAAGTGTGCCAGACTGGGTTTCGCCATCAGCAAACAGATGATCCAAAAAATGCGCCATATCTCTGAAGCCCCAGATTTGGTGACCTCTGATGCTATATTGTGGAATAGATTGCTGTTCCATAAAACTCCTCTAGCGGTCGTCGCGATGTTGGTTTTTTAAATAAAAAACGGCTCTATCACGAATAAGCCCCGCACTTTCAAATAACCAGTACAGTAATTTCGCCAAAATCAAACAAAACCCAAAAATTAGGCAGAAAAAGACGACACGTGACACGAAAGAATCCACCCCTTCGCGGGCTAGCACTATCATGTTAAAAATGGCGCCAAAGCAGAATGCTTGCATGATCGCTGCTTTATAACGATTTGATTCTTTTAAACTCATACCATAGATCCAATCGAACCATTTGATAATCAAACCGACAACGATGGCACCAAGCGGGATAAATATCACGCCTCCCATGACCACTAATGAGCCAATTAAGGTAGGTGATATCGCTAAACCTGAATGGTTGTTAAGCACTTCCCATGTGAAGTAATTAGCTGAGTTTAAGACCGTATCCGGTCTATCAGGCCACAACCACGATGGGATAAAGACATAGAAATCACGCGCAATCGGCGCCAGTCCTTGGAACTCTATCTTATCGTAGTTGCTTAACAGTAACGCAAGGTTCTCCCACGGTGAAAAGGTATCGCGAGTCAAATACAAGAACGTATAGAATGCTTCTGCCCCACTCACGTCTAATCCATAGCGTTTAAGCGCGAGCCAGAACATCCCGACAATGCTTGCAACCCCCGCCGCAGCCAACATCCATAATGTGATCCAGCCTCTGACGATACCAATAAACAAAAAGAGTGCGAATGCAATAATAATATTTGCTCGTGTACCACCGACGATAACATAGGTTAGAAAACCAAAAGCGACCGTACTCACCAGGAATAAAATCCAGCGCTTTTGCGTTGGTCGTAAAAAGTAAACGATCAGCATCGCAGGGATGAAAAAATAGAAAAAGCGTTTTAACGCCACCCCTGAAACTTGGCTGGAAAATATTTGGCTGTAAGTTTTTAGCTTAAATAGCAAAAAACCATTTTGCAGGAAGAAGATCCCAACAGTCACCACAGCCACCGCAATCAGCAATAAACAAGTGAGGTTAGTTTCTACTTTATTCATGGTAAATAGCGGACGCTTTGCCACAGTAGGCGCTTTGGTTAGCCGTGTTTTGTACGTAACATAATAAATGGCGTAAAAACTGGTTGCCGCGAGTTGGGCATATAGCAAGTATTCCGCAGGTACAATGGCCACATCAAATTGAAAGACCAGTGCACAAGTCAGCGGGAAACCAAAGTAAAACGTTAGTAAATACAGTAATGAAAAAAAGATATTAAAATTGAAACGTACGCGTCGGAACTCTTTATACAGCAACGTTCCCATAAAAATAATGGAGATCAGATAAACAAGCGATAAGCCTCCCAACTCGGCTAAGGTCATGCTTGATCCTCCGCAACGGCTAAGATTGCATGCCAGCCATCAGTAAAATTCGGTGCGAAGAAATCAATGTGCTGCTTATCTAATAGCGCCATTTGGCGTTGTGCTTCTTCAACCAAACCCACAGAGAGTTCATCACCATAGAAGAACACCGGAACATTTTGCGCAGTCAGATCCTGCCAAAATGTATTTTGGCGGCTGATAACAAAAGGAATACCGAACTGGATCAGCAAACACACTGTTCCCACGCCCTGCTGACGATTAAAAATAAAATAACCGAGATCACAGGTTTTCAGTAAATTCAGATAATCACTAAATTCCATGCGTTCTTTCAGGATGTTGACTTGACCCGATGTAAACAGTGATTGCGCAGTTTGTTCAACCTGCTGGATGTACGTTTGGTTATTAGCTGGGTAGCCCATAGGCACAATCACGTTAACCTGTTCACCAAACTGCTGTTTAATCGCCCCCAGCGCCTCTATGTGGCGATTTGAACGGTCACCTGAGTTACCCAGTAAGATAGTTAAACTCTCGCCCTGACGCACTGGAGGCGTATTAACGGTCAAGCTTGGATCCATACGTGTAGGAAAATACAGGACTGATGCAGGGACTCGTGGGTTTGATTGCTGGAAATAGCACAAATCCCCCCGTGTCGCGCAAACATGTCCCACTTTCTTTTGTGCCAATCGGCGTAAGATATAAAACAATTTAAATTTTAGGGAAGTGGAGTCTTCATACAGATCTGCCCCCCAAATGTGCCACCAAAATTGATGTGACTTAATTTTACCAAATAGCAGCGCCAACCAAATAGGCGCATTAAATTGCCCATGGAAGAAAAAACGCTCCCGACGGTCAGCCGTTGCACGACGGATCACGGCATCAGCAATCAATTTTTTACTTTCGAAGACCTCAATATCCAACTGTGGATAGGCATCCGCCAACTGTGTATCAAGGCTAACCACCATAAAATGCGGCTTTGGTGACTCTGCATTTTCTTTGCAGATCACATTATTAAAGAATGTCAGCACCGTTTGATTATGGTGGGGGAGGTCAGATCCCAGTACATGTATTAAGGTTGTCATACTCGCCTACGGTAGATCAAAAATACACAACAACAGAGGAGAAAATACACGATATAGGTCGCCATATAAGCCTGCGTTGCCCCTACAGCACCGTGTGCAGGTATCAGCCAATGGGAAAAGCCCATCAAGAGGATAAACTGACTCACCTCAGTCAAAATATAAAAACGTAAAGCTGCCTTTGCAATGACCAAATAGCCAAAGACATAGGCTCCAACTTTCAAAACATCACCCACTAATTGCCATGCAAACAAATCACGCATGCCATAAAATTTATCGGAAAACAGTAACCAAATCGCAAAATCACGCAGTAACCACACCATAAAGCTGGCGACAGCAACGGCGGGCAAGACAAATTTTAAGGTTTTAATGATCTCTGCTGAGATTTCATGTTTATGTTGTAGCCGAGACAACGTAGGTAGCAAATACACAGAAAATGTTGCCGTAATAAATTGCAGATAAGCATCAGAAATGGTGCTCACCCCTGTCCATAGGCCTACATCATCCCAACTGTATTTTGCAGCTAATAGATTTCGCATCATGATGTATGCGACAGGTAACGTCACCGACGTAATTAACGCCATGACGGTAAACTTACCTAAATTTGTCGCGATCGCTTTATCCCAAGCGGGTTTTAACATGGATAATGCAAATCGCTTACGGCGTACAATCATCAAAGCCGCTGGTAGCACGACAAGTGCCGGTACCAATGCTAATCCTGCTAAGGCGCCATCATAGCCACCTATGGTATAGCATAAATAATAAGCAACAACGCCAATTATACTACCGAAAATAATAGACTGAGCATTGCCAGACGCGTCTCGATAGCCTTTTAAGATTGCTAAAAAGTAATTGGCATACGCAATCCCCATCTGAATGAAAGCCACCGCTTGGATAACTCGCTGGTAATCTTTACTGTCAAACAGTCCTTCACTAATCGAGCCACTAAATAGTAAGAAAATCAACGCGAGTAGTGTCGAAAATGCTAGGATCAGAGTGGATGACGTTCCTAATACGGCGCGTAGCTTTTCAGGATTTTCATGGTGTTCAGCAACATATTTAGTGACTCCATTAAAAATCCCTGCCCCTGATAGCACACCAAGAACAGTGATGAGCTGGCGAAAGTTTCCCGCCAACCCGACACCACTAGGGCCAAAAGAGACCGCTAATAGTTTTACAATCAGTAGGCCCGCCCCAATTTTTATCAGGGTAGACCCAGCTGTCCAAATAGAAGCTCTTGCTAATGACATTAGGCAAAAAACGCTTTAATCGTATCAATAACGGTTTGCTGTTCTTCATCAGTCATATTGTAGAACATCGGCAAACGGACTAAACGGTCACTTTCACTAGTCGTGTAGCGATCTTCACCGTCAAAACGACCGAACTCTTCACCCGCAGGGCTAGTGTGCAGTGCAACATAGTGGAACACTGTCAAAATACCGTGGGATTTCATGTAGTCATTAAACTCAGTGCGTTGTTCGACATCTTTTAACTTAATGTAGAACATGTGTGCATTGTGTTTTAAACCTTCCGGCACGATAGGCAATGCAAGTTTACCCGCTTGCGCTAAAGGCGTTAATGCATCGTAATAGCGCTGCCACAATAGCAAACGGCGTTCATTAATTTTTTCCGCTTCTTCTAGCTGCGCCCATAGATAAGCGGCTTGTAGGTCAGACATCAAATAACTTGAACCAATGTCACGCCATGTGTACTTATCAACTTGGCCACGGAAGAATTGACTGCGATTGGTGCCTTTTTCACGGATCACTTCAGCACGATTAATCAGTGACTTATCATTGACCAATGTTGCGCCACCTTCACCACCTGAAGAGTAGTTTTTGGTTTCGTGAAAACTGTATGCACCAATATGACCAATCGTTCCCAAAGCTCGGCCTTTATAGGTGGACATTACCCCTTGTGCCGCATCTTCAATGACAAACAGATTATGCTTTTCAGCAATTGCCATAATCGTGTCCATTTCACAAGCGACGCCTGCGTAATGAACCGGGACAATCGCACGAGTGCGCTCTGTGATCGCCGCTTCGATTTTTGTTTCATCAATGTTCATGGTATCAGGACGGATATCCACAAATACAATGGTCGCGCCTCTGAGCACAAACGCATTGGATGTTGAAACAAAGGTAAAGCTAGGCATGATCACTTCATCGCCTGGCTTAATGTTAATGAGGATCGCCGCCATTTCTAATGATGCGGTACAAGAAGGCGTTAATTGGACTTTAGGGCAATCAAAGCGCTTTTCCATCCACTCTTCACAGCGTTTGGTAAAACCACCATCACCACACAGCTTGCCGCTATCCATGGCTTGCTTCATATACGCTAATTCAGTTCCTACAACGGGTGGCTTATTAAATGGAATCATGTTGTCCCCTATATAACCAATACGCAGTGCTAGCAACCGCAGCACCGCTACGTGAATAAAGATTCAATGCAGCAATATTGCTGATTTGCGTGGCAACATTTAGCTGTCTTTTTTGGTGTTGCTTACACCATACCCACGCTGCTGACATCAATTTACGGCCAATCCCTCGCCCGTTCGCTCCAGGCATCACAGCCAGAAGGCCAATACGTGCAGTGTCATCATCAAGGTGCCTTAAACTCACAAAGCCTAAAATCGCCCCTGATGCCTCTTTAACTAACAAACATGTGTGGTCAAAAGTGCCTAAAACCGCTTTTTCTATCCATAATGCATAAAAACGCCCACTGTCACCGTTACAGTACCAAGGGGCACGAAAACGGCTTTGACTAAACACCTGTTCAGCCGCCTGACGCAATGCAGGGATTTCATCGGCAACAGCAATATCGACTCGCTCTGTTACCAATAAGCCACTGTTCAAATAAGCATTTTCTGTGCCAATAGTCAGAGCAAAATCCACTTCACCTTCAACTAAGGAAAAACCAAGTTGAGATAACCCATCAAGTCGTTCAATATCACCCGCTGAGATTTTTGCCTGAGTAATAGCATAGTCATCTAATTGACTTTCAAGGATAATCTCAGTTTGTTGTGCTGTGAAGTCCAACTTGGCAGTAGAACGTCCGAAAAAATCAGACTCCCATTGCAGGTGATCAATATTGGCGCGGACGGACACGAAGTAAATCCTCTAAATACTGGCCATAACCTGTTTTACTGAGTTGCTTCGCTGACTTCTGGACCTGTTCATCGGTCAACCAGCCATTACGCCATGCAATCTCTTCTAAACAAGCAACCTTAAAACCTTGGCGTTTTTCAACGGTTTGAACAAAAGTGCCGGCTTCAATCAAGCTATCGTGAGTCCCTGTATCCAACCAAGCAAAACCACGACCTAACAGCTCAACATTCAATTCACCACGCTCTAAATACATTTGATTGATTGAGGTGATTTCGAGTTCGCCACGTTCTGATGGTTTAACTTGCTTGGCAAATTCAACCACTTGATTGTCATAGAAATACAGACCTGTTACCGCCCAATTTGATAGCGGTTTCTTTGGTTTTTCTTCGATGGACAGTACTTTAAAGTCATCGTCAAACTCAACCACACCAAAACGCTCAGGATCCATCACTTGATAGCCAAACACAGTGGCGCCTTTGGTTCTCGCTGCAACCGATTTCAGTTTCGGGCTAAATGAATGACCGAAAAAGATATTATCGCCCAATACTAAGCAACACGCGTCATTACCGATAAATTCTTCACCAATAATAAAGGCTTGTGCGAGGCCATCAGGAGAAGCTTGTTCTGCGTAGTTCAATTCAATACCAAACTCATGACCATCACCTAACAACCGCTTAAACATAGGTAAATCATCAGGTGTAGAAATGATTAAAATTTCGCGGATACCCGCAAGCATGAGTACTGATAGCGGATAATAGATCATCGGCTTATCATAGATGGGTAACAACTGCTTCGAGATACCTCGTGTAATCGGATGCAAACGCGTTCCCGACCCACCAGCAAGTATTATACCTTTCATGATCCCTCCTTAACGGTTCAGACCTAGACGTTCCCCCGAATAGGAACCATCTTGAACACGACGCCACCATGTTTCATTATTCAAATACCACAACACCGTTTTACGAATACCGGACTCAAATGTTTCCTGTGGTGTCCATCCTAATTCATTGGCAATCTTATCTGCATCAATAGCATAGCGCATATCATGACCAGGTCTGTCAGTCACATAAGTAATCAAATCACGATAATGTGCAACACCTTGTGGCTTTTGTGGACATAGCTCTTCAAGCAATCCACAAATCGTTTCAACGACATCAATATTACGGCGCTCATTATGACCACCAATATTATAGGTACTACCCGGTAGTGCTGTTGTAGCTACCAAGTGCAACGCACGTGCATGATCTTCAACAAATAACCAATCGCGGATCTGCTCGCCTTTGCCATAAACAGGAAGAGGCTTGCCTGCTAGCGCATTCAAAATAATCAGCGGGATCAGTTTCTCAGGAAAATGATAAGGACCATAATTATTTGAACAGTTGGTGATCATAGTTGGCAAACCATAGGTACGCTGCCACGCTCGCACTAAATGGTCACTGGATGCTTTAGAGGCCGAATAAGGGCTGCTTGGCGCATATGGCGTTGTTTCAGTAAAGAATCCATCTGGCCCTTCCAAATCACCATACACTTCATCAGTTGAAATATGGTGGAAACGAAACTGGCCTTTTTTCGATTCGTCTAGCGTCATCCAATAACTGCGAGCAGCCTCTAACAAGGTGTAAGTACCAACAATATTCGTTTCAATAAAGGCAGCTGGCCCATCAATAGAGCGGTCAACATGGCTTTCTGCTGCCAAGTGCATCACTACATCAGGTTGATATTTAGTAAAGACGCGGTCTAACTCCGCACGGTCGCAAATATTGACTTGCTCAAAAGCATAGCGCTCACTGCCTGAAACTTCGCTTAATGACTCTAAGTTACCTGCATAGGTCAAACAATCCACAACAATTGCGCTATCGCTGGTGTTTTCAATAATATGACGAACGACCGCAGAGCCGATAAAACCGGCTCCGCCTGTAATTAAAATGCGTTTCAACGCCAAACTCCTTTGGTATCAACAACCCATTTTTGTT
Organism: Providencia sp. PROV236; assembly: GCF_033676985.1. NCBI lineage: Bacteria > Pseudomonadati > Pseudomonadota > Gammaproteobacteria > Enterobacterales > Morganellaceae > Providencia > Providencia sp. PROV236. Next base: position 4,217,468 of record NZ_CP096297.1, read on the forward strand.
TAATTAATGAACCTTGAATCGCTTTGAATTGGTTATGATCAACAAGCATTAAAATGATGTCTGCATCTGTCACCGCATCTTCAATTGAAGCGAGCTCAACGATACCTTTTAATGATGTTGGCAATTCATGAATGTGAGGCTCAACCGCATAGGTTTTACCTTTGTTCCAGTTAGCGATCATCTTAGTGATATGCATCGCTGGACTTTCACGTAGGTCATCAATGTTTGGTTTAAATGACAAGCCGAAGCAAGCAATTGTTACTTCGCTGGCAGTTTTACCTGTTTCAGCTAAGCAATCTGCAACTGCCGCTTTAACTTGATCAACCACCCAAATTGGTTTGCCATCATTGACTAAGCGTGCAGTGTGGATCAAACGTGATTGTTGTGGATTTTGTGCCACAATAAACCATGGGTCAACGGCAATACAGTGTCCACCAACACCTGGACCTGGTTGCAAGATATTGACGCGAGGATGGCGGTTTGCCAAGCTGATCAGCTCCCAAACATTAATATTTTGTTCGGCACAGATCAGGGATAATTCGTTAGCGAAGGCAATGTTCACATCACGGAAGCTATTTTCAGTCAGCTTACACATTTCTGCGGTTCTTGAGTTAGTGATAACACATTCACCTTCAAGGAAAATATTATATAGCTCACTCGCACGTAATGACGATTTCGGGTTCATACCCCCAACAACACGGTCATTTTTAATCAACTCGACCATCACCTGACCCGGTAATACACGCTCAGGGCAGTACGCCACATCAATATCGGCTTGCTCACCAGTTTGGTGTGGGAACGTTAAGTCAGGACGCGCTTGTGCCATCCACTCTGACATTTGCTCAGTGGTACCAACAGGCGAGGTGGATTCTAAAATCACCAAATCACCCTTTTTCAACACAGGCGCAATCGACTCGGCAGCTGCCTTCACATAAGTCAGGTCAGGCTCATGTTCCCCTTTAAATGGCGTTGGAACCGCGATCAAGTATGCATCTGCCGGTTGCGGCTTAGTAAAGGCTTTCAGATGACCTGCTTCAACAGCCGCTTTAACGACGTTGTCGAGTTCTGGCTCAACAATATGGATTTTACCCTGATTAATGGTATCAACCGCATGTTGGTTGACATCAACGCCAACAACTTGCTTTTTGCGCGAGGCAAATGCGGCTGCTGTTGGTAAACCAATATAACCAAGGCCGATAACAGAAATAGTTTCAAAACTCATAATTTCACCTGATTGCTTTTTAGTGCTTCAAGAATACGCTGACAAGCATGACCATCCCCATATGGGTTATGAGCGCGGCTCATTGCATGATATTCCGCTTCATCTGTCAGTAACCGGTTAACTTCTGCAACAATTTTTTGTGTGTCTGTACCAACAAGGCGTACGGTGCCTGCATCGACAGCTTCTGGGCGTTCAGTTGTGTCCCTCATGACTAAAACTGGCTTGCCTAGTGATGGCGCTTCTTCTTGGATCCCACCTGAATCCGTCAAAATCAAGTAAGAATGATTCATCAAATAGACAAAAGGCAAATACTCTTGAGGGCTAATAAGAATAATATTATCAATACCATGCAAAATACGTTTGACAGGCTCACTGACATTTGGATTCAAATGCACAGGATAAACTACCTGAACATCAGGGTGGCTTTGGGCAATTTCAGCCAATGCATGGCAAATACGTTCGAAACCACCGCCAAAACTTTCTCGACGATGACCCGTCACTAAAACCATTTTTTTGTTTGCATCTATGAATGGGTAATTTGCAGCCAATTTTTCGACCATATATTGGTCACTCATCACCTTATCACGCACCCACAACAGCGCATCAATAACCGTATTGCCCGTTACAAAAATATGGTTATCTGGGAGTGACTCTTTCAGTAGATTTTGGCGAGAATTTTCCGTTGGTGCGAAATGGTACATTGCCAAATGCCCCGCAATTTTGCGGTTTGCTTCTTCCGGCCAAGGGGAATACAGGTTGCCGGTACGCAGCCCTGCTTCTACATGCCCAACAGGAATGCGATGATAAAATGCAGCGAGGCTAGTAGCCATCGTGGTTGCGGTATCACCATGCACTAACACAACATCAGGCTGAAAATCAGCAAATACGCTTTTTAGCCCTTCTAGGATACGACAGGTAATATCGGTTAAATCTTGCCCCGGCTTCATAATATTGAGATCATAATCAGGTGTGATCTCAAATAGCTTCAGTACCTGATCGAGCATTTCTCGGTGCTGGGCCGTTACACATACTTTAGCTTCAAAAGCCGTATCATTAGCAAGTGCATGCACCAGTGGGGCCATCTTAATGGCTTCCGGTCGAGTGCCGAATACAGTCAATACTTTCACAGTGACTCTCTTATATTTATCTATGCAGTTAGCTGCTTTTATTTAATTATAATGACTTAATGCAGTGGCTGACCTGATGCCAGCCACTTATACAAATCAGGATGGACGACGGCGAGCAAGCACAACGCCTGCACCAACCAACGCACCAATAGCACCCCATAGAACCATCATAAAGGCTCTGCGTGGACTATCACGTTTGACGGGATCTTCAGGTGTCCGTAGGTAACGGTAAGCCTGAAAATGGTCTTGGAGAGTTGGCCCTACACTCAATGTCGATAACATTGCGATGTTTTGATCATAATCAGTATCATGATCAGGCCCTGTCGCTTTCAGCGTTTCAATCTGAGCTTCCAGTAGTGGAACCCCTAGCATAAACATTTTTGAATCTGGGATTTCATCAACTGGTGCAGTACTTTGATTACGTGAAATACCTTGTTTTTCTGCGACTTTCAGTGCTTGCTGAAGAACATTTAAACGTCTTTCATAAGCGGATTCAGCAACCATATCTTCACGTTTTACTAACGCTTTCATAGACTGCAATTTAGTCGCCCAAGTCCCTTTGATTTCATCATTCAGATTTGCCGTTGCGCGTTGATTAGCAAACTGAACATATTCACGTAATAACTGGTTAGCATCTTTCGAGGTTTCAGCAATTAACTTAATGCTGTCATTGGTATTTTTAAGTTTATCGGATGGCGTAAATTGAATATTGTCGATCAACTCATCCAAAAGTGCGGCATCTGCCTTCTGATCATTCTCTAAGCGCTGCTTATAATAATCCGTTGTTAACCAAAATTGACGTCGAGTATCATAAGCACCTACCTGCTTAATAAACTCTTGGTATGCTTCATTGGCAATCGTGGGTAGTTGACCTTCTTGACCCGTCGAATTGATTCGAGAATCCAGATTACGTAAAAACTGTTGTTGCGAATAGTAACTACCCAAATTATTCACGGTTGGCAAGTCAGTGATCGCCGTTGAGCTCCATTTCTGCTGCATAAAATAGGAGGCTCCCAATGCAATTGCTGCGAATAACACAGCAACTGCCACGATCCAAATTTTACCTTGCCATAAAGAACGGCACAAACCACGGATATCCAATTCCGGTTCTATCGGCGGCTGATACTGATTAGGTTGTGTTTCTGAGTTTTTCACTGCACAGAACCTCTATTATTTCCGTTTGTCGTTACCGTACTGCACCTCTACGCATACGACGTCTGACGCGTTTAATAAAACGAGCCACTTTCCACGCTCGTTTGATGCAGTAACCATACATAAAGAAGACAAGCAAAAAGAGTGCCAACATTACCCATTCAGGTATAAATGTTAGACGTTCACCAATAATTCCTACGCATGCTAAAAACGCGGCCGACAATGTGATCAGCACAAAAGCGCCTCTTGGGGTAAAACCTGAACGCATAATCAAATGGTGAATATGTTGGCGGTCAGGTGAAAATGGGCTCATACCTTTGCGAATACGACGATACATAATCGCTACCATGTCCATTAGTGGAATTGCAATAATCCATAACGCAGTGACAGGGTTAATTGGATGTATCGTTTCTTGGGTCGATTCCACAAGGATCCAAATAATGGTAAAACCGATCAAGGTACTTCCCGCATCCCCCATAAATACTTTAAAGCGGCGGCCCAATATGCCTAAGTTTAAGAAGATATAAGGAAGAATAGCTGCAATAAAGGCAAAACACCAAAATGCTAACGCGTAGTTACCACTTTGATATAACAAAAAGCCTAGCGCCCCAAACGAAACACAAGATAGCCCACCTAAAAGCCCATCAATACCATCAACCATATTAAAGGCATTGATCGCAGCCCAGACAGCAAATAGAGTGACAATATAACCGAATGGCCCAAGGACTAACTCCCATGGTCCAAATGCATGACCTAACGATTCTAATTTAAGATCAGCAATCATCATCATGGCAACAGCAACCATTGCCTGCACGCCCGCCCTTAATTTAACGCTAATATCGAATCGATCATCTAAAGCACCGATAAATACCAGCAAGCCGGCACAAACAAGGTATAACCATTTATGAGGAATATATTCCTCAGTAATGACAAACGCAAAACAGATACCAAAAAAGACCGTTATCCCCCCAACTAAAGGGACCAATCCTACGTGTTTTTTTCTAAAGTTAGGTTTATCTACCAGCCCGATTTTGGTTGCTACAACACGAGCGATAAAAATAAATACTAACGTGAACAAAAAAACGTAAAACAGACTAGCAAAAAATTGTGCGGTGTCCACGAGTCACTCTCTTATCTTTTTATCTAACTAACCTAAAACTAAAATATTTGTTCCCATACAAAGCCACGGGCGACAGCACATGCATTATCATCTCAAAATAGATAAGCGCTATAAGACGAGTCTTTAATAACTATACTCTAAGTAATTCGAGTTGTAGGTAGGCGACAAGCGAAGATAGACGGGGAGCATAGATAAACTCTATGACTCGGCTAGCTGAACGTAGTCAACGCTCCTACAACTTGAAAGATGACGAGTATATATTAAAAATTAGTCCCATAAGGTTATTACCGTATCCCTATTATACTTCAAATAGCAGCATCACTTTCAATCACACTCATCATACAGGCTTACCCACCCAATGATTGATATTATTGCTACCCAGCTGCACTTCAAACTATTTTGTAGATAACAAGGATACGACAACATCCTATTTATGTATCTTATGCCAAATAAAGCAATATACATGCCATAAAAACCAGTCACTCTTTAGCATTATAATTTTAGGCTTTTTTTTGTTTAATTATTGCACCTTTTTTGATAAATCAAAAAAAGACAATGCGCAAATGATATTCTCTGTTAATAAATACACCAATAGCATGTATCATATACAATTAATCAGCATACAAATAAAACAAAAATTATTTTACTTAACAAATCGATTCTCCGTTTTATGATAGAAAAAATCCAATACAATAATTATTATTTTATTGATAACCATCATGTCTATACGCTTGTATGATGTTTTCCTTACTTTTCAGTTCTCAACTTTCCGTTGCTCGCCTTCATTCGCAGTGTTAAACATGGATTTTAGTATCCCTACATAAAAATGCCCCTGTCTTTCACAAAACTAATTTAAACAAACAGAAAGATTAAAGTAGTATCTCAAATCATTCATATAATACACAAGAAAAATACTGTTAATAGATAATGTTATACACTTTCACACGAGCTAAGCGTGTACTTATTGATTTTGTATGATAATAAATCATCTGAGCCATTTATGACCATTACATTAGAATAAAGCTGATGAAATTATTCACTTCAATATACTTAACAACAAATAATCCTGCTAACAGGAAATATATTTGTGTTTCGTATCAAAACTCACTAATTTTAAGCGATTATTATTGGCGTTTTTACAAAATACATTTTAGTTTGGGTACTCGTGGTAAACATGATATTTAATCATCGATATTTTATTTTAGAAGGATAAAATTGAAACTCGTATAGATCCCATAGTTTAAAATGTCATTTAACACGCAAAATCAATAAATAAATAAATCGAATATTTTACAAACGTTACATACTTCTTTCTTTCAAATTTGTTTTAACTATTGATATACCATAGTAGAACACTCCTAGTCCTGATAGGCCTTATACGATTTTATAAATCAATATCACCTGTATGCACAATCGAAAAATAAGCAATAAACTGATATAAAAAAAGCGCTGTTATCAACAGCGCTTATGCGAACCAGCAATACTGAAAGCTTATCGACTATGAACGTTTCATAAAATCGAAAAACTCTTCGTTAGTTTTCGTCATTGCTAATTTACTGATAAGGAATTCCATCGCATCAATTTCGCCCATCGGGTGAATAATCTTACGGAGGATCCACATTTTCTGTAATTCTTCTTGCGAAGTGAGCAGCTCTTCTTTACGTGTACCTGAACGGTTATAGTCGATAGCTGGGAAGACACGTTTTTCTGCGATCTTACGAGACAGGTGTAATTCCATATTACCTGTACCTTTAAACTCTTCGTAAATAACTTCGTCCATTTTAGAACCAGTATCTACAAGAGCAGTCGCAATAATGGTTAAACTACCACCTTCTTCAACGTTACGTGCAGCACCAAAGAAACGCTTAGGACGATGTAATGCGTTTGCATCCACACCACCCGTTAAAACTTTACCTGATGAAGGTACAACGGTGTTGTATGCACGCGCAAGACGTGTAATCGAATCAAGTAAAATAATAACGTCTTTTTTATGCTCAACAAGGCGTTTTGCTTTTTCGATAACCATTTCAGCAACCTGAACGTGACGCGCAGCAGGCTCATCAAAAGTTGAAGCAATTACTTCCCCTTTAACCAAACGTTGCATCTCTGTCACTTCTTCAGGACGTTCATCAATCAGCAGAACCATCAAAACGCAGTCTGGATAATTGTGAGCAATATTCGCCGCGATATTTTGCAGCAACATTGTTTTACCTGCTTTTGGCGGAGCGACAATCAGACCACGTTGACCACGACCAATTGGCGCTGCCAGATCCAATACGCGCGCGGTCAAATCTTCAGTTGAACCGTTACCACGTTCCATACGAAGGCGATTATTTGCATGTAATGGGGTTAAGTTTTCAAAGAGGATTTTGCTGCGGGCGTTTTCAGGTTTATCAAAGTTAACTTCATTAACTTTTAATAACGCAAAATAGCGTTCACCTTCTTTAGGAGGACGAATTTTTCCTGAAATGGTATCGCCAGTGCGAAGGTTGAAGCGGCGGATTTGGCTAGGAGAAACGTAGATATCATCGGGACCTGCGAGGTAAGAACTGTCTGCGGAACGGAGGAAACCAAACCCATCCTGCAATATCTCCAGTACGCCATCGCCGAAGATATCTTCCCCGCTTTTAGCATGCTGCTTCAAAATCGAGAAGATAATATCCTGTTTTCTCATACGGGCTAAATTTTCTAGCCCCATGTTTTCGCCTAACGTAATCAGTTCTGATACTGGCGTATTTTTTAATTCGGTAAGATTCATAATGGTGGGTTCTTTAACTCGGGGTATTTCTCGAACTATGAACGTAAATTGAAGACAACTATATATATTATACTCGCCTATTCCAAGCCACCGCATTGTTGGTTATGTTCACGGGTATTAGAGACATAGATTTCTATGCAACTATCAACTCGCTCACTCGCCACCTAGCTGTACTCTCGAATTATTAGAGTATACATAGTGTCAGTTTAACTTTATAACGCCCTGTTAATAACTACAAACTACAAGATTAACAATGCGTAAAAATTCTTGCGCTTGTTACTGCTAAGACTGCACTAACATTTAGCGTCGAATCATCAGAATGATGCGCGACCTATTATTAGAAACACAAACAATATTAGCAATAGTTTTTTTGTGCATTTAAGACAACATTGATCCCAATATAGCAAATTTGCCGCATTCAAAGCACTAAAACACAAATTAAAGACTCATTACGCAACTGTGACTTGAATTAGCACCAACAACATACTTCAACATAACTATCTTAAATTGATATAACAAAATATCACAAATGAGATGACTGAATATTGCAAGCGCGAGCAATCAGTATTCAAATTAATAATTTTTTGAAATCAATACACTATCAGCCCTAGATCACAATAAATGAACCACAACTGAACTGATAAACCAGATATTTATGATAAGAACAACGGATTATAAAGCAAGCCATACGGATACTATACGAGGATGCAGATAACTTATCATGCTTCAGAGAGGACGTCTAGCGGTCCTCTATATAAAATAGATATACCGCTAAACGTTTTGACTTAAATATCAGCTATAACTTACAGATTTTCGTCTAGAAAATCTTTTAACTGAGATTTAGATAATGCACCCACTTTTGTTGCCGCTACTTCACCATTTTTGAATAGTAGAAGCGTTGGGATACCACGAATACCATATTTTGGTGCCGTTGCTGGGTTATCATCAATATTCAGTTTTGCGATGGTCAGTTTGCCTGTATATTCTTCAGAAACTTCATCAAGAATTGGCGCGATCATTTTACAAGGACCACACCATGCAGCCCAGAAATCGACGAGAACAGGTGAACTTGCTTTTAGTACTGCGGTCTCAAAGCTTGCATCAGTTATATGTATAATTTTGTCGCTCATGTTGTACTCCAATGGATCATTTTTACCGTCTTAGTGTAACATTAATTGGCATCAGTATGCTTTATTTCAAAAGATACACTTTCGTAAACCAACCGTTAACTGATATTCTACCATACTATGAGTAAAGCACACTTGACAGAAAAGAAGTTTTCCGACTTCGCCTTGCACCCAAAAGTCATTGAAGCACTTAATAAAAAAGGCTTCAATTTTTGTACGCCAATCCAGGCGTCAACCTTGCCTTTCACTGTCGAAGGCAAAGATGTTGCGGGGCAAGCGCAAACTGGTACAGGTAAAACGTTAGCTTTTTTAACGTCGACATTCCATTACTTACTAACACATCCCGCTATTGAAGGGAAAAAAGCCAATCAACCACGCGCATTGCTCATGGCTCCAACACGTGAACTTGCCGTGCAAATCTACTCTGATGCAAAAGAGCTGGCTGAGTATACTGGCTTAAAAATGGGGCTTGCTTATGGTGGCGATGGCTATGATGAGCAATTAAAAGTACTGCAAAATGGCGTTGATATCCTTATCGGTACAACTGGCCGTTTAATTGACTATGCGAAACAAGGTCATGTTGATCTCGGCGCTATCCAAGTTGTCGTACTTGATGAAGCTGATCGCATGTATGATCTTGGCTTTATTAAAGATATTCGCTGGTTATTCCGCCGTATGCCTGCGGTCACTGAGAGACTAAACCTACTCTTCTCCGCAACACTTTCTTATCGTGTAAGAGAGCTGGCATTTGAGCAAATGAATAACCCTGAATATATCGAAGTAGAGCCTTTGCAGAGAACAGGTCATCGTATTAAAGAGGAGCTGTTTTACCCATCAAATGAAGAAAAGATGCGTTTATTGCAAACATTACTCGAAGAAGAGTGGCCTGAACGCTGCATTATTTTCGCTAATACCAAACATCGTTGTGATGATATTTGGGCGCACCTCGCTGCCGATGGGCATCGTGTCGGATTATTAACAGGTGATGTTGCACAAAAGAAACGTTTACGCATTTTAGAGGAATTCACTCAAGGTAATCTTGATATTTTAGTTGCAACCGATGTCGCGGCTCGTGGGTTACATATCCCATCAGTAACGCATGTGTTTAACTATGACTTACCTGATGATTGTGAAGACTATGTGCACCGTATCGGCCGTACTGGACGAGCAGGTGAAAGTGGTAATTCAATCAGTCTCGCTTGTGAAGAGTATGCATTGAATTTACCTGCTATTGAGGAATACATTCAACATTCTATTCCTGTCAGTAAATATAATAGCGAAGCACTGCTAACTGATCTCCCTGCGCCAAAACGTCGCCATCGTCCGCGCCCTGGAGGGCCTCGTCGTAATTCAAATTCGCCACGTCGCCATAATGGCCCACGTAATAACCATAAACGTTCAGGCTGAGTGATAACGATATGCTGAAATCCTCTTCTCTCTATGCAGCAATTGATTTAGGCTCGAACAGCTTTCATATGTTGGTCGTGCGTGAGGTTGCTGGTAGCATTCAGATTATTTCTAGAGTGAAACGTAAAGTGCGCCTTGCTGCGGGTTTAGATAGCAATAACATGCTGTCAGAGCAAGCAATGGAGCGTGGATGGCAATGTCTACGTCTCTTCTCAGAACACTTACAAGATATACCAAATAATCAGATACGAGTAGTTGCTACTGCAACGCTGCGTCTGGCTAAAAATGCGGATATTTTCGTGCAAAAAGCCAGTGAGATCCTCGGCAATACCGTCAAGGTTATTCAGGGGGAAGAAGAAGCTCGATTGATCTACCAAGGTGTTGCCCACACAACTGGCGGCCCAGATCAACGCCTAGTCGTTGATATTGGTGGGGGCAGTACAGAACTCGTCACAGGTACTGGAGCAAAAGCAGAACAATTGTTTAGCCTAGAAATGGGCTGTGTGACTTGGCTTGAAAGATATTTCAGTGATCGCTCTCTAACTGAAGAAAATTTTGCTCAAGCAGAAAAAGCCGCTCACGCAGTCGTTGCCCCAATCGCTGATGCTTTAAAACAGCACGATTGGAAAATTTGCGTTGGCGCATCCGGTACCGTTCAAGCCATTCAAGAGATCATGATCGCACAAGGGATGGATGAGCTGATTACCCTCGATAAGCTCCAACAGCTCAAATATAAAGCCATTCAGTGCCATAAACTTGAAGAGCTCGAAATTGAAGGGCTGACTTTTGAAAGAGCCTTGGTATTCCCAAGTGGCTTATCAATCCTAATTGCTATTTTTGAAGCGCTGTCTATTGATAATATGACATTGGCAGGTGGCGCGTTACGTGAAGGGTTAGTTTATGGCATGCTTGAACTACCTATTGAGCAAGATATTCGCGCACGCACACTACGTAACATCCAACGACGCTTTCAGGTTGATATTGAACAAGCCTCGCGAGTGAGCCAACTCGCAGAGCATTTCTTTTTGCAGGTCTCCAAAGACTGGAACTTAGATTCTCGGTGTCGTGATTTATTAATAGCTGCCTGTATGCTGCACGAAATTGGTTTAAGCGTTGATTTTCGCAAAGGGCCAGAACATGCGGGATACTTAATTACAAATCTTGATTTACCCGGTTTCACCCCTGCACAAAAACGCTTGCTTGCTGCATTATTACGTAATCAGCAAGGCCCTGTTGACCTTGCTACTCTTAGCCAACAAAATGCATTGCCAATACAACAAGCTTATTATTTATGTCGTCTGTTACGATTAGCGATTATTTTTGCTAGCCGTCGACGTGATGATACCTTGCCTGCATTGAGGCTCCATGCAGAATCAACATCTCTGACGATTATGTTGCCATACCGCTGGCTAGCGGAGCATCCGCTACGCTCAGAAAATTTGCAACAGGAAGTACAGTGGCAAGGTTATGTAAATTGGCCTATCACTCTTGAAGAGCGTAATAGCTCTAATAGTTAAACAATTATTCCCCACACTTACCACATCAGTGTGGGGAATAACGATACTCGTCATATTTCAAATTGCAACGCTTTTCATTAAGATACACTCATACCAGTCACAGTGTTTTCTCTGCGCCTAGTGATTCGTTCACTTGCCGCCTAGCTGCACCTCGGATCATTTAGAGTATATATTTGCCTATCCTTTCTTATTTAGCCCTAAACGGGCCTTGATATCAGCAAGTGCAGATTGCCCTTTTTGCATTCGTTCTTCCGCAGTCACAACCTTGCGTTGCTGCTCCCACTCTAAATCATCTTGCGGCAATTCTAATAAAAAACGACTTAGCTCAGGGCGAATTAACTCTCCATATTGCCGACGTTCACGACAATGTGTGAAAAATAATTCTTTTTGGGCACGGGTGATCCCGACATAGGCCAAGCGACGCTCTTCATCAATATTATCTTCATCAATACTGCTTTGATGAGGTAATAAACCTTCTTCCATACCCACGAGGAAGACATACGGAAACTCTAATCCTTTTGATGCGTGCAATGTCATTAATTGCACTTGATCGGATCCTTCGTCATCTTCCCCACGCTCCATCATGTCGCGCAAAGTAAAACGGGTCACCACTTGGCTTAATGACATTGGCTCATTCAATTCATCCCCCTCAACCATTTCGCTCATCCACGTAAATAATTGATTGACGTTTTTCATCCGCATCTCAGCAGCTTTAGTACTCGCCGATGTTTCGTAGAGCCAGCTTTCGTAGTCCATTTCCCGTAACAAATCACGAACAGCTAATAGCGGTTCACGTTCTGACTGCTGTACAATTTTATCCATCCAATGGGTAAATTGTTGTAATGCAGTTAACCCTTTACCTGTAAGAGTTTGCTCTAAACCTAAATCAAAGCTAGCCTGATAAAGGCTTTTACCACGTTGATTTGCCCATTCCCCAAGTTTTTGGATTGTTTTAGGGCCAATTTCACGGCGAGGAGTATTTACAATACGTAAAAAAGCACTGTCATCTTCTGGGTTAGTCAGTACGCGCAAATAAGCTAATAGATCTTTAATCTCAGGACGTGAAAAGAATGAAGTGCCTCCCGAAATTCGATAAGGAATTCGGTTTTGCATCAGCATTTTTTCAAAAATACGTGACTGATGATTCCCTCGATATAAGATCGCATAATCTTTATATTGCGTTTTATTGATAAAGTGATGTGCAATTAATTCCCCGATCACTCTTTCCGCTTCATGATCTTCATTATTTGCGGTGATCACTTTTAACGGAGCACCATAACCCAAGGTTGAAAATAATTGCTTTTCAAATACATGTGGATTATTGGCAATCAAGATATTTGCTGCTTTTAAGATTCGCTCAGATGAACGGTAATTCTGTTCTAACTTAATCACATTCAGTTTTGGGAAATCTTCACTTAACAATACTAAATTTTGCGGCCTAGCTCCGCGCCACGAATAAATAGATTGGTCATCATCACCGACAACGGTAAAACGCGCCCGCTGACCGACAAGTAGTTTAACCAATTGGTATTGGCTCGTATTAGTATCTTGATATTCATCCACCAGCAAATAACGGATCTTGTGCTGCCAACGCTCACGAACTTCCTCATTTTGAGATAATAGTATTGTGGGCTTGCTGATCAGATCATCAAAATCCAGTACGTTACAGCTTTTTAAATGTAACTCGTAACGACGATAACATTCTGCAAAATGATGTTCCTTTTCGCTTCTCGCACGCCCAATGACCTGCTCTGGCGATAATAGATCATTTTTCCAATTCGAGATCGAGGAGATAAGTTGCTGTAGCAGGTCTTTATCTTCTTCCAGCAAATCAAAGGTAAGCTCTTTTAATAGAGCCATTTGGTCCTGATCATCAAACAAAGAAAAATTAGCCTTGATACCTAGCGCTTTATATTCACGCTTGATGATCTCCAAGCCAAGCGTATGGAATGTCGAGATAATCAATCCACGTGCTTCTTTTTTACCTAGCGTCTGAGCGACACGCTCTTTCATCTCACGCGCGGCTTTATTGGTAAAAGTTACCGCTGCAATTTGACGAGGTTGATAGCCACAATGGCGGATCAAATGCGCTATTTTGTTGGTAATAACACGGGTTTTTCCCGAACCGGCACCCGCCAGTACAAGGCATGGGCCATCCACAAATTCAACAGCCTGCTGTTGGCTTGGATTTAATCGCATGGTTTCTCTACATCGCTTAGTTATTCAAAATGGAACTCACTACGGATTGTAGCAGAAACCTAGCCAACTCTTGAGCAACGATCCTTTATAAAAGCAAAAAACCACATCATTCATTAGAACGATGTGGTTTTGTTCTTTTTCTTTTATAACATCAATACATTTTTCTAAACTATTCGCGTTAGAGGAAGGCGGCAAAGGAGGTTATCCCAAGGAGCATACATTAAGTATGTGACTTGGGTAACCGAGTGAAGCCAACGCACCTATCACGCGAAGAGTGACGAAAAATTAGGTTATCCCAAGGAGCATACATTAGTATGTGACTTGGGTAACCGAGTGAAGCCAACGCACCTATCACGCGAAGAGTGACGAAAAATTAGGTTATCCCAAGGAGCATACATTAGTATGTGACTTGGGTAACCGAGTGAAGCCAACGCACCTATCACGCGAAGAGTGACGAAAAATTATTGTGCACTAGAAATCTTCTTCATATCCGTCATATACCCACGCAGAGTCTTACCGATTTTCTCGATAGGATGATTACGGATAGCTTCATTAACATCACGTAATTGCGCATTATCAGTACCGTTGTCTGCAACAGGTTTCGCTAAATCGCCCGCTTGTAACTTAGTCATAAAGTCTTTCAGCATCGGAACAACTGCAAATGAGAACAGATAGTTACCATACTCCGCTGTATCTGAAATAACCACGTTCATTTCATACAGACGTTTACGCGCAATAGTATTCGCAATCAGCGGTAATTCATGCAGAGATTCATAATAAGCTGATTCTTCAAGAATACCGGCTTCCAGCATGGTATCAAATGCCAACTCAACCCCTGCTTTAACCATTGCAACCAACAGAACACCATGGTCAAAATACTCTTGCTCTGCGATTTTACCTGAGTACTCAGGGTAATTCTCAAATGGAGTCTTACCGGTTTCTTCACGCCAAGTCAGTAAGTTTTTATCATCATTTGCCCAGTCAGCCATCATTGTTCTAGAGAACTCACCTGAAATGATGTCATCCATATGTTTTTGGAACAATGGCGCCATAATCGTCTTCAGCTGCTCAGACAGTGCAAATGCACGCAGTTTGGCAGGGTTAGACAGGCGATCCATCATCAATGTGATACCACCTTGTTTCAGTGCCTCGGTGATCGTTTCCCAACCAAACTGAATCAACTTACCTGCGTAGCCCGGCTCAACGCCATCAGCGACCATTTTGTCGTAGCTTAGCAAAGCACCTGCTTGCAACATACCACACAGAATAGTTTGTTCACCCATCAGGTCTGATTTAACTTCAGCAACGAATGATGATTCCAGAACACCCGCGCGGTGACCACCTGTTGCAGCAGCCCAAGCTTTCGCAATTGCCATTCCCTCACCTTTCGGGTCATTTTCAGGATGAACTGCGATCAATGTTGGAACACCGAAACCACGCTTATACTCTTCGCGAACTTCAGTACCTGGGCATTTTGGAGCAACCATCACAACAGTAATGTCTTTACGAATTTCTTCACCAACTTCAACAATGTTAAAACCATGCGAATAACCTAATGCAGCGCCTTGCTTCATCATTGGCTGAACCGCACGAACAACTGCTGAGTGCTGTTTGTCTGGCGTTAAGTTAATCACTAAATCTGCGTGAGGGATCAATTCTTCATAGGTACCCACTTTAAAGCCATTCTCAGTCGCTTTACGCCATGATGCACGTTTCTCAGCGATAGCTTCTGCACGCAATGCATAAGCAATATCTAAACCTGAATCACGCATATTCAAGCCTTGGTTTAGACCTTGAGCACCACAACCGACGATGACGATTTTTTTACCTTTCAGGTACCCTGCTTCATCAGCAAATTCTTCACGTTTCATGAAACGACACTTGCCTAACTGCTCTAACTGCTGACGCAGATTCAAAGTATTAAAATAATTCGTCATTGTCTTACTCCATTGTTCTGTTGTGTTCGTTATTTCAAGCAATCAATGTTGCCTGCCGCTTTTCTCAAGCGATTATGGTTTTACTATATGCGATGATTTGCATTGCTTAAATTGATATATTAACAATACAATGTTGCAGTTTATGCAACACTATTTTTTATGCCACCCAGTGGAGCCACTAAATGGATATCCGAGATTTAAAACTATTTCTACACTTAGCAGAAAGCTGCCATTTTGGTAGAACATCTAAAGCTATGTATGTCAGCCCATCTACGCTATCTCGACAAATACAACGCTTAGAAGAACAATTAGGGCATCCATTATTTATTAGAGATAATCGCTCGGTAAAACTCACTCAAGCAGGTGAACATTTAAAACAATTTGCTCAGCAAACACTATTGCAATATCAGCAATTACAACATGTGCTAAACCAACAAAGTCCATCTTTAACTGGGGAACTACGTCTTTTTTGTTCCGTTACCGCAGCCTATAGCCATTTACCGCAGGTACTCGATAAATTTAGAGCATTACACCCACTCGTAGAAATAAAACTCACCACTGGCGATGCTGCCGATGCCGTCGATAAAGTCGAAACTAAGGAGGCAGACCTCGGGATAGCCGGTAAACCAGAGCGGCTACCTGATAATGTCAGATTTACCAAAATCGGTGAAATCCCCTTAGTCCTAATAGCGCCAGCGCTACCTTGTGCTGTTCGTAGCATGGCAACAGAAGAACATCCTGATTGGTCTTCTATTCCCTTTATCTTGCCTGAACATGGTCCTTCCAGAAAACGTATCGAGTTATGGTTTCGTCGTTACAATATTAACAACCCTGTTATTTATGCAACCGTTTCTGGCCATGAAGCAATCGTCTCAATGGTGGCACTAGGTTGTGGTATTGCGCTGATACCCAGTGTGGTTGTTGATAACAGCCCTGAGCCTGTCCGTAGCCGTATCTTACAGCTTGATAATGTTTCGCTAGTTGAGCCATTCGAGTTAGGCGTCTGCTTACTTAGCAAACGCCTAAATGAGCCATTGATTAAATCGTTTTGGCAGTTGCTACCTGAAAATCTAATCTAATCTAATGTCTGTGGTGTATCTTGAGGCGCTAAAAAGAAACGGAACGATGGATTTCCAGTTTCGTCATGATATTCATAACCAAGCGCTTCAAGATGCCTATCAAAACGAACTTCAGGGCCAGAAAGCTCAAAAGCGGCCAATACACGACCATAATCCGTGCCATGGCTACGATAATGAAATAGCGTGATATTCCAATAGGTACCTAACGTTTCTAAAAACTTCAATAACGCACCTGGTGACTCAGGGAATTCAAAGCTATATAGGCGTTCATTCAATGGCTTAGATGGGCGGCCCCCTATCATATAACGAACATGCAGCTTTGCCATCTCATCATCAGAAAGATCAGCCACTTCATAGCCATGTTGTTTCAACTCTTGAACAATTTCAACCCGTTCGTTTTCGCCACCGTTTAGCCTTACGCCAACAAAAATACATGCGCGCTCAGGATCAGCATCCGTATAACGATAGTTAAATTCAGTCACTGAGCGTTGGCCTAATAATTGACAGAATCGCAAAAAGCTGCCTTTTTGCTCAGGAATTGTGACCGCGAGTAAAGCCTCTCGTTTCTCACCGATTTCACAGCGCTCAGAAACATAACGCAAACCATGAAAATTCATGTTCGCACCAGATAACACATGAGCTAAACGTTCGCCTTTAATGTTATGTTGCTGAACATATTTTTTTAGCCCTGCTAATGCTAAAGCCCCTGAAGGCTCGGCTATTGCTCGTACGTCCTCAAAAATATCTTTCAATGCCGCACAAATTTCATCACTATCGACGGTGATCACATCATCAACGTATTGTTGGCACAGCCTGAATGTCTCATCACCAATACGTTTTACTGCGACACCTTCAGCAAATAAACCGACACGTGTTAAATCAACTGGATGCCCAGCCGCCAACGCCGCTTTTAAACAAGCAGCCTCTTCCGCTTCAACCCCAATGATTTTGATTTCAGGCATTAGTTGCTTGATTAAAACAGCAACGCCCGCAATTAAACCACCACCACCAACTGGAATGAAAATGCGATCAAGATGAGCATCTTGCTGTAATAGCTCCAATGCGATAGTTGCTTGGCCCGCAATCACTGATGGATGGTCAAACGGGGGAACAAAGGTGTAGCCCTCTTGTGCCGCCATTTCAATCGCTTTTGCTTTTGCCTCATCAAAATTTGCACCGAATAGGATGGCTTCACCACCAAAACCGCGTACCGCATCAACCTTGATATCAGCGGTTGCTATAGGCATCACAATTTTTGCTTTCACCCCAACGCGGCTTGCAGATAAAGCAACCCCTTGGGCATGATTACCAGCAGAAGCCGTTACTACCCCTTTGGCTTTTTGTTCATCACTTAAACTGGCAATCATGGCGTAAGCGCCACGTAGTTTAAAACTATGAACAGGCTGCCTATCTTCACGTTTAACTAATACCGTATTGCCTACCCGAGCAGAAATCTTACTCATTGCTTGCAAAGGGGTAACTTGGGCGACTTCATAAACCGGCGCACTTAGCGCCGCTTTTAGGTAATCAGCACCAGAAGGCGCTGAGGGTAATGGTTTTGCAGCGGCCACAATTAGCCTCCCAGTTTAGATTTGTCGCGTACAGCGCCCTTATCTGCACTGGTCGCAAGCGAGGCATAAGCACGAAGCGCATAAGACACTTCTCGTTGACGGTTACGTGGAGTATAGGCTTTATCACCACGTGCCAATTCCGCATCACGGCGCTTGTTCAATTCGCTTTCATTGACATCAAGTACCATCGTTCGCTTAGGAATATCGATGTCAATAATGTCACCATCTTGTACCAGCGCTAACAAACCACCACTCGCCGCTTCAGGGGAAATATGACCAATTGAAAGCCCTGAACTACCACCAGAAAAACGCCCATCGGTGATCAAAGCGCAGCTCTTACCCAATCCCATGGATTTTAGATAGGAGGTTGGATACAACATTTCCTGCATTCCAGGACCACCTTTCGGTCCTTCATAGCGGATAACCACTACATCACCTTCAACGACTTTACCGCCTAGAATTGCTTCTACCGCATCGTCTTGACTCTCGAAAACTTTTGCTGGACCACGGAATGTTAAGCTACCTTCATCGACACCAGCTGTTTTTACGATACATCCATCTTCTGCGATATTACCGGCTAGAACGGCCAATCCACCATCTAAGCTATAAGCATGCTCAATATTGCGGATACAACCATTTTCACGGTCAGTATCTAGCGATGGCCAACGGCAACTTTGAGAAAATGCTTGAGTAGTACGGATCCCCGCAGGCCCTGCTGAAAACATCGATTTCACAGCTTCATCTTTTGTTAGCATCACATCGTACTGTTCGAGAGTCTGCTTAAAAGTCAGTCCAAGGATATTTTTAACATCTTCTTGTAACAAACCTGCGCGACTTAACTCACCTAAAATACCGATAACACCACCAGCACGGTGGACATCTTC
The DNA here is from genome assembly GCF_033676985.1 of Providencia sp. PROV236. Lineage (NCBI taxonomy): Bacteria > Pseudomonadati > Pseudomonadota > Gammaproteobacteria > Enterobacterales > Morganellaceae > Providencia > Providencia sp. PROV236. The sequence goes on from NZ_CP096297.1 coordinate 4,236,568, forward strand.
CATATGGTATTTTTGTGTACTTGGAGCAACCTTACATAAATGTGGAACTTTACGTGACAGACGATCAATATCGGTCATGGTAAAATCAACATCAGCTTCTTGAGCCGCCGCTAATAAGTGCAGAACTGTATTCGTTGAACCACCCATCGCGATATCTAATGTCATCGCATTTTCAAATGCCGCTTTGTTAGCGATATTACGTGGTAATGCACTCTCATCGTCTTGTTCATAATAACGCTTAGTCAGCTCAACAATTCGCTTACCTGCGTTGATAAACAGCTCTTTACGGTCAGCATGAGTCGCTAAAAGAGAGCCATTACCCGGCTGCGATAAACCCAAAGCTTCTGTTAAGCAGTTCATTGAGTTTGCAGTAAACATACCGGAGCAAGAGCCACATGTAGGGCAAGCTGAACGCTCAATTTGCTCGCTATCAGCATCACTCACGTTCGGGTTAGCACCTTGGATCATCGCATCAACTAAATCTAATTTAATGATTTGATCTGAAAGCTTGGTTTTACCCGCTTCCATTGGGCCACCTGACACAAAAATAACTGGAATGTTTAGGCGCAAGGCAGCCATTAGCATACCTGGAGTAATTTTATCGCAGTTAGAAATACAGACCATTGCATCTGCGCAATGTGCATTTACCATGTATTCAACAGAATCTGCAATTAACTCACGAGAAGGTAAGGAGTACAGCATTCCACCATGCCCCATCGCAATACCATCATCAACAGCAATCGTATTAAACTCTTTTGCGACACCACCCGCAGCTTCAATTTGTTCGGCAACGAGTTTACCCAAGTCGCGCAAATGAACGTGACCAGGTACAAATTGGGTAAATGAGTTAACAACCGCAATAATCGGTTTTCCAAAATCAGCGTCAGTCATCCCCGTAGCGCGCCATAATGCGCGAGCTCCTGCCATATTACGACCATGAGTGGTTGTTGCTGAACGGTACTTAGGCATATCTTTACTCCCGTGTTTTTAAAAACAGGCGGGGAACGACCGCCTGTAAATCAAGCTGTATTTATTATTGAGGGTTAACTGGATCCAACCAACCCCATTTGTCTTCTGTTGTTCCATCAAACAGGCCAAAGAATGCTTGCTGGATCTTTTTAGTCACAGGACCACAGCGGCCAATACCAATTTCGATACCATCTACACTACGCACTGGGGTAATTTCTGCGGCTGTTCCAGTCATAAAGACTTCATCAGCAAGATACAATGACTCACGTGACAATGTTTGTTCACGCACTTCAATACCCATATCTTTAGCTAAGGTCAAAATTGCATCGCGAGTGATCCCTGGAAGCGCAGAAGAAGTAAACGGAGGGGTAAATAAAATACCATCCTTAACTTCAAAAATATTTTCGCCAGCACCTTCAGATAGGTAACCATGAACATCTAACGCAATACCTTCCTGATAACCATGACGGCGAGCTTCACTACCAACCAGTAGAGATGACAGATAGTTACCACCTGCTTTCGCGCCCGTAGGAATAGTATTTGCCGCAACACGATTCCAAGAAGAAACCATCGCATCGATACCTTGATCTAAAGCTTCTTCCCCTAGGTATGCACCCCAAGGAAAAGCGGCCATAATAACATCCGTGTTATAACCATCAGGCGGGTTAACCCCCATACCAACATCACCAATGAAAACAAGTGGGCGAATATATGCGCTGACTAAGTTATTTTTACGCAGCGTTGCACGACAAGCTTCCATTAACTCTTCAACACTGTAGCTGACTGGCATACGGTAAATTTTTGCAGAATCACGCAGGCGCTGCATATGCTCGCGATGGCGAAAAACAACAGGCCCTTTATGTGAATCATAGCAACGGACACCCTCAAATACGGAGGTTCCGTAATGCAAAGCATGAGACATAACATGAACTTTTGCATCAGCCCATGGCGTCATTTCACCGTTAAACCAAATATAGTCAGCTTTCTTAGTCATTTTATAATTCCTTACATTGCACTTTGTGTGCGTAATAGTCGTGATTCTATTTCTTTTATCTCAACTTCTGAAATATCAGGCAGTTTAGTTAACTGAGCATAAAGCTGCGCTAACGGCCGCTGGCTATTTACAGTCATCGCTATATTTACATTATCACCATCTAGCATGTGATCCATAGTCATTGAACTAATTTGGAATCCACGATGACGGGTGACACGCAATATACGCTCTAAAACCTCAGGGCGGAAACGGGCTTGTATGGCAATTTGATGTTGCATCATAACGGTTTCTCCATCATTTTTTCATTGCTCGCCCCTGGAGGAACCAACGGCCAGACGTTTTCTAATTCGTTTATTGATACCTGCAAGATGAAAGCACCTTCGCTATTGAGTAACTCATCTAATGCAGAATCAACCTCAGATTTGGTGGTAATACGGCGCCCAGGAATGTCAAATGCTCGTGCCAAAGCAACAAAATCAGGGTTATCAGTCAAAATAGTTTCACTATAACGTTGCTCAAAAAATAGCTCTTGCCATTGGCGAACCATACCTAAGCGTTGGTTATCTAACAGTAAAATTTTAACTGGTAATTTTTTACGCTTGATTGTGCCAAGTTCTTGCACATTCATCATGAAGGAACCATCACCAGAAACACAAATGACTGTATCCTCAGGGCGTGCAACTTGAGCACCTATGGCGGCTGGAATACCAAAACCCATCGTTCCCAAGCCACTCGACGTTATAAAATTTTCTGGTGATGCCACCGAGATATGTTGAGCTGACCACATTTGATGCTGACCAACATCGGTAGTCACAACCGTGTTAGCATCAATACGATCAGATAATTGTTTTAATAACAAAGGAGCATAAATTGCTTCACCTGGATGATCATATCGCCAGTTAAAATCATGCTTTAGCTGCTGTATTTCTTGCTGCCATGATGAAATATCTTTTTCCATCATCAATGCGGGTAACAACACTTTCGCATCGCCTAATAGCCCCACATGAGCTTGGCGTAGTTTATCCAGTTCGACATGGTCAATATCAATATGGATAACTTTTGCGTTAGGGGCGAATGTGTTCAACTTACCCGTCACACGATCATCAAAACGAGCACCAACAGCGATCAATAAATCACAACGCTGTACTGCTAGGTTTGCAGCTTTAGTACCATGCATACCTAACATTCCAAGATAATGAGGTTCTGATGGCTCAACTGCACCAAGCCCTTTAAGCGTCACGACAGAAGGTATGCCAGTCTGCGCGATAAAATGCCTTAGCTCATCAACAGCCCCTGACATTCCCACACCACCACCAATGTATAACATTGGTTTATGAGACAACGTTAGCAACTCTCTAGCTTGATTAATCGCATCTCTCTGTATTGGTAAATCAGATTCTACAGGCATGAAAAAAGGGGCTAAATCTGCTTTCTGTAGCTGAATATCTTTCGGAATATCAATCAGTACAGGTCCCGGACGACCACTATTTGCGATTGCGAAAGCTTCAGCAACAATGCGAGGTAAATCGTCAATACTCTCCACTAAAAAGCTATGTTTGGTACAAGCAAGCGACAATCCCAATACATCTATTTCTTGGAAAGCATCAGTGCCAATAAACTCAGAACTCACTTGTCCCGTAATAGCCACAACAGGTACAGAATCTAACAAGGCATCAGCTAAACCCGTGATCAAGTTTGTTGCGCCCGGACCAGAGGTGGCGATACACACCCCAGTTTTTGATGTTGACCGCGCATAACCAATCGCAGCAATGACCGCACCTTGCTCATGACGACATAACAAATGCTCAACACCACCGTCATACAACGCATCATAAACTGGCATGATCGCCCCACCAGGGTAACCAAAAACAGTATCAACTCCCTGCGTTCGCAATGCTTGAACTAACCATTGTGCCCCATTCATGTCGCTCTCCTGTCCTTAACTTAGTTATCTATTTGTATTTATTCTGTTTTTTTAGATTTAATGATGTTGGCAAACTTAGTGTCAAAAAAAACCCCGCGCCTTTCGGTGCGGGGTTCTCGTAAGATCTGGCTACTAATTTAGCCTTCGTCGTCCAAGTGCAGCCCCGCACGGTGGGATAATAATCACCACCACGCTAATAATAATTAGGCTAATCACTCGGAAGAATGTGTTCATGAATATCTATTTTCACTATTATTGTTCATTGTCTATATTTAAGAGTTATCATTTTAAAATTATTTTGACAACTTTTATTTTGTTTTTTTATTATCAAAATATATATTTCATTATAAATCATGCAGATAGAATAAAAACAGAGTAATCCACTGCGGTTTTGCTAAAAAAACAGTAAATACAATTATAAATGGCCGAATAATTAGCCCAATACTCCACCTAAAAAAAATAATATTGCTGATAATAATTATAATTCCCACGTTATTCAGTTACCGCTGTTTGCAATATTCATATCAAGTTCTTGTCTCTAACAAAATTTTAATATTAAGATTAAACATTAAGTTACGTGCGACATCGCAAAAAACAGATGCAAACAAGCTGCCTTACATATTAGTTTTCGAGCGTTTTCGTACACTTCAAAAGTTCAGTTGTAGCTTCTTCCCTAAGAACAGAATATTAGTCTGTTTATGTAAAGGGAGGGAATATGACATTAGCGATTGTTTATACGAGAGCATCAATTGGTATGGATGCACCACTTGTTACCGTTGAAGCACATATCAGTAATGGGCTTCCCGGTTTGACACTTGTCGGTTTACCCGAAATTGCCGTCAAAGAAGCAAGAGACAGGGTTCGTAGTGCTTTAATAAATAGCGGCTTCGAGTATCCCGCAAAAAAGATAACCATAAACTTAGCACCTGCAGATTTACCCAAAGAAGGTGGCCGATATGATCTCGCTATTGCGATCGCAATATTAGCGTCTTCTGGACAAATACCAACAAAAACAATTCATTACTTTGAATTTATTGGGGAGCTTGCCCTATCTGGCTATATTAGATATGCCAATGGAGCCATTCCCGCTGCCCTAGCAGCATTAAAGCAAAAAAGACAATTAATACTTTCACTAGAAAGCCAACATGAACTCAATTTATTACCCGACAATAGTGTAAAACTAACCCAAACGTTATTAGAACTTTGCCATTTTTTGCATGAAAAAGGGACATTACCCAGTAATATTTATCCAACAGGTGCACCAACAGCACCTGATTATGAACACAATATCAATGATATTATTGGTCAAGAACAAGGGAAAAGAGCACTAGAAATTAGTGCAAGTGGAGGACACAACTTATTACTTTTAGGCCCACCGGGGACAGGTAAAACCATGCTAGCGAGTCGATTGCAAACTCTGTTACCCTCTCTAACACCACAAGAAGCCTTAGAAGTGGCTGCGCTACGTAGTTTATGTCATTTATCAAATCACAATCAGGTGTGGCCTGAAAGGCCATTTAGAACACCACACCATAGTGCTTCAATGGTCGCTTTAATCGGTGGAGGTAGTCTGCCAAAGCCGGGAGAAATATCGCTCGCCCACAATGGTATTTTATTTCTTGATGAATTACCTGAGTTTAGCCGCTCTGTACTCGACGCATTACGTGAACCCCTTGAAGCAAGGCAAATCGTGATTTCTAGAGCTAAAGCCAAGGTTTGTTTCCCAGCAAATTTTCAACTTGTAGCAGCATTGAATCCAAGCCCAACCGGCCACTATCAAGGAGAGAACAGCCGTAGCTCACCCGCGAAAATATTACGTTATCTTTCCCGTATTTCAGGCCCTTTCCTTGACCGATTTGATCTTTCGATTGATATTCCCTTACTGCCACTAGGCTCACTTAGTAGCCAAAAATATCAAAGTGAAAACAGTGAACTCATACGAGCACGTGTCATTAGCGCAAGAAATAGGCAACTAGAAAGAAGCGGAAAGCTCAATAGCCAATTAACAGGCAGAGAAACAACAAAGCTCTGCCAACTCTCCCCTAAAGATGCCCTTTTTTTAGAAAGTGCACTAAATAAACTGGGGCTATCAATACGAGCGTGGCACAGAGTATTGAGGGTCGCACAAACTCTTGCAGATATGCAAAATACACCACAGATAGATAAACAGCATCTTCTTGAGGCACTAAGCTACCGAGCAATGGATAAGTTATTGCTTCATTTACAAAAACAAGTAAGCTGAGCACAGCAGAAGTGACAAAATAGTGGTGTTACTAACAATGGATAAAACCTGACATAAAATGCCATCAGAGCCTTTGTAGCTAAGATAGCGTATTAGCAATCTGTCAAGATAACGCACTTAAAACACATAAGTATATACTACTAACACGAACGATCATTGCCAATAACACTTAAATTTAAAATATGGCAACTATAAATTAAGGGGCCGCAGCCCCTCTAAATATGTTGATGATATTAATCATCCGTGTCTGTATAGTCTTCTGAGGGGTCAATCTGAGGTTTACCGCCAGAAAGAGTATGAAAGCGTTTAGGACGATTTATACGGCTAGAATATTTCGCCCACACTTTTTCTTCGGGAGTTGCTGGTTCACGTTCACCGCGACAAACAGCGACGAAAAGCTTTTCTTCGTCAGTTTGTGCAGCGCGCTTACCTGAATCAAGCTCATTAAAAGCTTGTCCATAGCGTTCGAGCAATTGAGCTTCCTTGATGGTGAAATCACCATGACGAGAAAAGCCACGTGGGTAATGTTTATTATCAAAAAAACGATTAGTCGTGATGAAGCTTTCTGCCATCTGACACACTCCTAACTTATTACTGTCAACTCGTTATGGCGCGGAGTATTAGACAGCATTGACAATCTGTAAAACAAAACATTTAAATCATCACGACAAAAATTATTGGAGATGTATGTGGATACTGAGTTATTGAAAACTTTTTTGGAAGTCAGTAGAACCAGACACTTCGGCCGAGCCGCAGAATCACTCTATTTAACACAATCTGCTGTTAGCTTTCGCATAAGACAGCTAGAGACGCAGCTTGGTACTAATCTATTTACTCGACACCGTAATAATATTCGACTCACCGCCGCTGGAGAGCGTTTAGTTCCTTATGCTGAGTCTTTAATGAACACATGGCTACAGGCGAAAAAAGAAATATCGCACGCATCCCAACATACAGAGCTATCAATAGGCGCCACCTCGTCATTGTGGGAAGGCTATTTAACAGATTGGATGCAATCTTTATATGAGCAACATGATGAACTTCGCCTTGAAGCTAGAGTTTCAACCCGCCAATCCTTAGTAAAGCAGCTACACTCTAGAGAATTAGATTTATTAATAGCTACTGAACCACCAAAAATGGATGAATTTGAAAGCACAATTATTGGCTCAATAGAACTACAACTCATGGCTTCTCAAAAGAATATTGCGTTAACAAATTATAATTTTATTAAACTTGAATGGAGTGCGGACTTTCATCCCAAAAATGAGCCTATGCTTACTCCTGATGATACGCCTGTTATGATAACGACATCTGCACATATTGCCCGCCAATTACTGTCTGTATCACTTTCTGCCGCGTTTTTACCCGCACATTGGAGTACCCAATACCCTGGACTAAAAACGCTCTCAGAGGCCGTTATTACAAAGCCCATTTACGCGGTATGGCTACAAAGAAATGATCAGCAGGCACTAATTAACCAATTAATAAAAACGCCTATTCAAAATGCTCAACTCAGCGCCCCCATTTAAAATATCCGTTCGCTGAACTTGAACGCTCAATAAATCCTATTGAGCGTTTTTATTTATCAGTTCTATGTGTAATAAATAATTTTAAAGGTACAACTAACTCATTTGAAATGCCCATGAAGCGATCAGTGAATAATTACTGATTGGAGCAATACTAGAATTGGGAAAATAGGAAGGAAAGAAATAGAAAAACTAACAGAAAACTAGCCAAAAAAAGAAAAACCCGATTAAAATAATCGGGTTATCAATAAGATACTTCTTTTATTTTTACTTAATTGGTAACTGGCAGGGGCGGAGAGGCTCGAACTCCCAACACCCGGTTTTGGAGACCGGTGCTCTACCAATTGAACTACGCCCCTAAATTAAGTGGCGGAACGGACGGGACTCGAACCCGCGACCCCCTGCGTGACAGGCAGGTATTCTAACCAACTGAACTACCGCTCCACTTATTCTTTTGCCTTTCGGCTGCTTATCACATTGCAATAAGTCTTTAATTTAATGTCTGGCAGTTCCCTACTCTCACATGGGGAGACCCCACACTACCATCGGCGCTACGGCGTTTCACTGCTGAGTTCGGCATGGGGTCAGGTGGGACCACCGCGCTATTGCCGCCAGACAAATTCTGTTTCGTTCCCGTTTGCAGTTATCTCAACGCAAACCAGAACCTCAATCTCAAACAAGCTGCGTGTCCTTCACCTTTCGGCTTCTCACTACGCAAAAACAACTCAATCTCTCTAAAACACCTTCGGTGTTGTCAGGTTAAGCCTCACGGTTCATTAGTACTGGTTAGCTCAACGTATCGCTACGCTTACACACCCAGCCTATCAACGTCTTAGTCTTAAACGTTCCTTTAGGACCCTTAAAGAGTCAGGGAAGACTCATCTCAAGGCAAGTTTCCCGCTTAGATGCTTTCAGCGGTTATCTCTTCCGCACTTAGCTACCGGGCAATGCCATTGGCATGACAACCCGAACACCAGTGGTGCGTCCACTCCGGTCCTCTCGTACTAGGAGCAGCCCCTTTCAATCTTCCAACGCCCACGGCAGATAGGGACCGAACTGTCTCACGACGTTCTAAACCCAGCTCGCGTACCACTTTAAATGGCGAACAGCCATACCCTTGGGACCTACTTCAGCCCCAGGATGTGATGAGCCGACATCGAGGTGCCAAACACCGCCGTCGATATGAACTCTTGGGCGGTATCAGCCTGTTATCCCCGGAGTACCTTTTATCCGTTGAGCGATGGCCCTTCCATTCAGAACCACCGGATCACTAAGACCTACTTTCGTACCTGCTCGAGCCGTCACTCTCGCAGTCAAGCTGGCTTATGCCTTTGCACTAACCGCATGATGTCCGACCATGCTTAGCCAACCTTCGTGCTCCTCCGTTACTCTTTGGGAGGAGACCGCCCCAGTCAAACTACCCACCAGACACTGTCCGCACCCCGGATCACGGGGCAACGTTAGAACATCAAACATTAAAGGGTGGTATTTCAAGGTTGGCTCCATGCAGACTGGCGTCCACACTTCAAAGCCTCCCACCTATCCTACACATCAAGGCTCAATGTTCAGTGTCAAGCTATAGTAAAGGTTCACGGGGTCTTTCCGTCTTGCCGCGGGTACACTGCATCTTCACAGCGAGTTCAATTTCACTGAGTCTCGGGTGGAGACAGCCTGGCCATCATTACGCCATTCGTGCAGGTCGGAACTTACCCGACAAGGAATTTCGCTACCTTAGGACCGTTATAGTTACGGCCGCCGTTTACTGGGGCTTCGATCAAGAGCTTCTCCTTACGGATAACCCCATCAATTAACCTTCCAGCACCGGGCAGGCGTCACACCGTATACGTCCACTTTCGTGTTTGCACAGTGCTGTGTTTTTAATAAACAGTTGCAGCCAGCTGGTATCTGCGACTGGCTTCAGCTCCATGGGTAAACCACTTCACCTAGCGCCAGCGTGCCTTCTCCCGAAGTTACGGCACCATTTTGCCTAGTTCCTTCACCCGAGTTCTCTCAAGCGCCTGAGTATTCTCTACCTGACCACCTGTGTCGGTTTGGGGTACGATTAATGATAATCTAGAGCTTAGAGGCTTTTCCTGGAAGCGGGGCATGAGCTACTTCATCACCGTAGTGACTCGTCATCAGACCTCAGCATGGAGTGAACCGGATTTGCCTAATTCACCTGCCTACATCCTTAAACCGGGACAACCGTCGCCCGGATAGCCTAGCCTTCTCCGTCCCCCCATCGCAATTATCACCAGTACAGGAATATTAACCTGTTTCCCATCGACTACGCATTTCTGCCTCGCCTTAGGGGTCGACTCACCCTGCCCCGATTAACGTTGGACAGGAACCCTTGGTCTTCCGGCGTGCGGGTTTTTCACCCGCATTATCGTTACTTATGTCAGCATTCGCACTTCTGATACCTCCAGCATGCCTCACAGCACACCTTCGCAGGCTTACAGAACGCTCCCCTACCCAACAACATCTAAATGTCGCTGCCGCAGCTTCGGTGCATGGTTTAGCCCCGTTACATCTTCCGCGCAGGCCGACTCGACCAGTGAGCTATTACGCTTTCTTTAAATGATGGCTGCTTCTAAGCCAACATCCTGGCTGTCTGAGCCTTCCCACTTCGTTTCCCACTTAACCATGACTTTGGGACCTTAGCTGGCGGTCTGGGTTGTTTCCCTCTTCACGACGAACGTTAGCACCCGCCGTGTGTCTCCCGTGATAACATTCTTCGGTATTCGTAGTTTGCATCGAGTTGGTAAGTCGGGATGACCCCCTAGTCGAAACAGTGCTCTACCCCCGAAGATGAGTTCACGAGGCGCTACCTAAATAGCTTTCGGGGAGAACCAGCTATCTCCCGGTTTGATTGGCCTTTCACCCCCAGCCACAAGTCATCCGCTAATTTTTCAACATTAGTCGGTTCGGTCCTCCAGTTAGTGTTACCCAACCTTCAACCTGCCCATGGCTAGATCACCGGGTTTCGGGTCTATACCCTGCAACTCATTCGCCCAGTTAAGACTCGGTTTCCCTACGGCTCCCCTATACGGTTAACCTTGCTACAGAATATAAGTCGCTGACCCATTATACAAAAGGTACGCAGTCACACCCGAAGGTGCTCCCACTGCTTGTACGTACACGGTTTCAGGTTCTATTTCACTCCCCTCGCCGGGGTTCTTTTCGCCTTTCCCTCACGGTACTGGTTCACTATCGGTCAATCAGGAGTATTTAGCCTTGGAGGATGGTCCCCCCATATTCAGACAGGATAACACGTGTCCCGCCCTACTCGTCGAGTTCACAACACCAACACCTTCGGATACGGGGCTATCACCCTTTACTGCCGGACTTTCCAGACCGTTCTCCTGATGCTGATGCTGATTAAGACTCTGGGCTGCTCCCCGTTCGCTCGCCGCTACTAGGGGAATCTCGGTTGATTTCTTTTCCTCGGGGTACTGAGATGTTTCAGTTCCCCCGGTTCGCTTCGTTTGACTATGTATTCATCAAACGATAGTGCAACGAATTGCACTGGGTTTCCCCATTCGGAAATCGTCGGGTATAACGGTTCATATCACCTTACCGACGCTTATCGCAGATTAGCACGTCCTTCATCGCCTCTGATTGCCTAGGCATCCACCGTGTACGCTTAGTCGCTTAACCTCACAACCCGAAGGTGTCTTTTTTGTCAGTCGACACGAAACCCGACGGTTTCTGTCTGTTGACGACATCTTCAAGTTGAGATTTTTGAGAGACTCTCACATTGTTTAAGCGATAAACAATGTGCGTTGTTTTCAATTTTCAGCTTGTTCCAGATTGTTAAAGAGCATAATTGTTAAACCCACTACACTGTAATGGGCTTAATCATTATTGGGGTATCGCCTTTCACTCGATGACCGGCGCATTGGCGTCCCCTAGGGGATTCGAACCCCTGTTACCGCCGTGAAAGGGCGGTGTCCTAGGCCTCTAGACGAAGGGGACATCAGTCTCTGCTTCGCAGACGCGCTTGCTGCTCTACTTTCTATCAGACAATCTGTGTGAGCACTTCACAAAAACACTTCAATGGTAAGGAGGTGATCCAACCGCAGGTTCCCCTACGGTTACCTTGTTACGACTTCACCCCAGTCATGAATCACAAAGTGGTAAGCGCCCTCCCGAAGGTTAAGCTACCTACTTCTTTTGCAACCCACTCCCATGGTGTGACGGGCGGTGTGTACAAGGCCCGGGAACGTATTCACCGTAGCATTCTGATCTACGATTACTAGCGATTCCGACTTCATGGAGTCGAGTTGCAGACTCCAATCCGGACTACGACGTACTTTATGAGTTCCGCTTGCTCTCGCGAGGTCGCTTCTCTTTGTATACGCCATTGTAGCACGTGTGTAGCCCTACTCGTAAGGGCCATGATGACTTGACGTCATCCCCACCTTCCTCCGGTTTATCACCGGCAGTCTCCTTTGAGTTCCCGACCGAATCGCTGGCAACAAAGGATAAGGGTTGCGCTCGTTGCGGGACTTAACCCAACATTTCACAACACGAGCTGACGACAGCCATGCAGCACCTGTCTCAGAGTTCCCGAAGGCACCAAAGCATCTCTGCTAAGTTCTCTGGATGTCAAGAGTAGGTAAGGTTCTTCGCGTTGCATCGAATTAAACCACATGCTCCACCGCTTGTGCGGGCCCCCGTCAATTCATTTGAGTTTTAACCTTGCGGCCGTACTCCCCAGGCGGTCGATTTAACGCGTTAGCTCCGGAAGCCACGCCTCAAGGGCACAACCTCCAAATCGACATCGTTTACAGCGTGGACTACCAGGGTATCTAATCCTGTTTGCTCCCCACGCTTTCGCACCTGAGCGTCAGTCTTTGTCCAGGGGGCCGCCTTCGCCACCGGTATTCCTCCACATCTCTACGCATTTCACCGCTACACATGGAATTCTACCCCCCTCTACAAGACTCTAGCTGACCAGTCTTAGATGCCATTCCCAGGTTAAGCCCGGGGATTTCACATCTAACTTAATCAACCGCCTGCGTGCGCTTTACGCCCAGTAATTCCGATTAACGCTTGCACCCTCCGTATTACCGCGGCTGCTGGCACGGAGTTAGCCGGTGCTTCTTCTGTCGGTAACGTCAATCGTTGATGATATTAGCATCAACGCCTTCCTCCCGACTGAAAGTACTTTACAACCCTAGGGCCTTCTTCATACACGCGGCATGGCTGCATCAGGCTTGCGCCCATTGTGCAATATTCCCCACTGCTGCCTCCCGTAGGAGTCTGGGCCGTGTCTCAGTCCCAGTGTGGCTGATCATCCTCTCAGACCAGCTAGGGATCGTCGCCTAGGTGAGCCATTACCCCACCTACTAGCTAATCCCATATGGGTTCATCCGATAGCGCAAGGACCGAAGTTCCCCTGCTTTGCTCCTAAGAGATTATGCGGTATTAGCCACCGTTTCCAGTAGTTATCCCCCTCTATCGGGCAGATCCCCATACATTACTCACCCGTCCGCCGCTCGTCAGCGAGAAGCAAGCTTCTCCTGTTACCGCTCGACTTGCATGTGTTAGGCCTGCCGCCAGCGTTCAATCTGAGCCATGATCAAACTCTTCAATTAAAAGTGTTTGATGCTCAAAGAATGTTTTACTGTCGCCTGATTTCCGAAGAAACCAGATTACCTATTAGTTCATATGTATATGAATTAACGTGTTAGTCACTCTTCAAGACTTTAAAATCAAATATTTTTTTGATAGTGTCTTGTGAGTGCCCACACAGATTGTCTGATAAATTGTTAAAGAGCGTTGCGACTTTATCTTTCGATATTAACCGTTTAGGTTGTTGTCGCGAGGTGTCGTATACTACGTTTTTCTATCAGAAAGTCAAGTAATTATTTTTAACTTTTTCTTTCTTTTTCACCTCTGTCATCACTAGGTTTCTTTTCTAACCTTACCACCGGAGCGGTTTGTCGTGACAACGGATGCGCATTATAGGGAGTCAGAAAATTCTGGCAACCCTTTTTTTGAAAAAAATAACTGTTTGAAGATAAAATCATCATTATGCTTTTTTTTCTAGCATAATGAGTACAAAACAAGCTAATAAAAAGTATCTTCAATATTTCTCACATTGAGTGATCCTACACCTTTATTTAACAAATACGTGGTACGATCTGTCCACTTCATTAAAAACAATGGCATTACTATGAACAAACATTTGAGATCTTATCTAGGTATTTACCCAACAACGGGTTCTAGTGTGTTTATCGACCCTTCTTCTGTAGTCATCGGGGATGTACGGATCTCTGATGACGTTAGCATTTGGCCATTATCGGTATTACGCGGTGATGTAAACTATATTCAAATCGGTGCCAGAACCAATATACAAGATGGCTCAGTCCTTCATGTTACGCATAAATCACAAAATAACCCCGAAGGAAATCCACTCATTATTGGTGAAGATGTCACTGTTGGCCATAAAGTTATGCTACATGGCTGCACTATAGGCGATCGTGTGTTAATTGGTATGGGCTCGATTATCTTAGATGGCGCAACTATTGGAAGTGATGTTGTTATAGGTGCTAATAGTTTAGTCACTCAAGGTAAAACTCTAGAAAGTGGCTACCTATATGTAGGCAGCCCAGCAAAAGCGGCACGTAAACTCACAAAGGATGAATTAGAACATTTACGCTACTCAGCTAATAATTATGTTCAGTGGAAGAATGATTATCTTTCTTCTGGTAGCGAATAAACGCTATCAACTCCATGGCCTTGAGCAATCAAGGCTTCAAACTCTTCTTCTATATCCCAACGGTTATTTTGAAACAAACTTATCGGTTGAGCATTGTGCCCATAACGGCGATACAGCAGCGCATCAGATATCACACATTCAGCTAGCATCCCATTAACCATTACAGGAAAACGTACAACCTTAGCTGTATCATCCCATTCCTCTCGATCTGGAAACTGTATTGCCTGATTCACTTTCTTTGTTCCTTTTGTAATGCTAAAAGGACTGGCTCTATTTCGGGAAGGATACCGTGCCATAATTTAAAAGCAAAAGCGGCCTGCCCAACTAACATGCCCAAACCATCAGCCAGCCTATTTACTTGATGTGCACTTGCAAAAGCTAAAAATGGTGTTAGCGAGCGCTGATAGAACAGGTCATAGCAAGCAACATGTGTTGAAAATACACTTGGATGAACCGCAGGGATGTCACCATTGACACCCGAAGAGGTCGCATTGATGATCAGATCAAAATCAGCAGATCTGATCTGATCGATCTGCACTCCTTTTATGCTGCCAAAACTTATAAATTGTTTAACTAATTCTTCTACCTTAGAAAAAGTTCGATTTGTTAGCGTAATTTGACAGCCATATTCCAAAAGAGGTAATAGAGCCCCTCTTGTTGCACCACCAGCCCCTATGATCAATATGCGGCTATTGCGACTAATAAAATTGAGTCGTTCCAAATCTAATAGTAATCCAACACCATCGGTATTATCGCCTAATAGCCGATCACCATCGAGTTTCATTACTGTATTTACAGCACCACATGATTGCGCTCTATCCGTCAATTCCGAAACCATTTGGTAAGCTCTTTCTTTGAAAGGAAGCGTTACATTAGCCCCTTTTCCTCCCATTGAAAAAAAATCAGACAGTGCCTGCTCAAAACCCGTTAATGGCGCCAATACTCGCTCATATTTCAGCGGGATCCCTACCTGTTCCGCAAACATTTGGTGAATAATTGGTGATTTACTGTGTTCTATTGGATGACCAAAAACCGCATATAACCCCATAAAATACATTATCCTTTACGATATAATTGCCCAGTTTTAGCATCCCGAATTTCTGAAGGATTTAAGCGCCCGCCAACTACGCCATCAAGTACAGGAATACTTCCTTGAAACTGTTCAATAACTTCACTAGTTGTTCTACAAGGCTCTTGCCCACTTAAATTAGCACTCGTCGATACTAGCGGCTTACCATATTGCTGACAAAGTAATTTAACTAAATTATGATCTGTAACCCTTACCGCTAATGTATCAAAACGTCCTGTTAACCATTTTGGCGTTGATTCTTTTGCGGGGATCACCCATGTAACGGGCCCTGGCCAGCTATCAAGCATGACTTGTTTTTGTTTATCTGTCAGTTGGCTATCATCAACATAGTTTTTTAGTTGTTCATAACTATCTGCGATGAGGATCAACCCTTTTTCCCAAGAGCGTTGTTTTAACTCAAGTAGTTTATTAACTGCTTTTTCACTATCAGGATCACAACCTAGCCCAAAAACCGCTTCAGTTGGATAAGCAATCACTTCTTCTTGATTAAGGAAAGCGATAATATTTTCAATTGCAGGTGTAGCTTTAGTTTGCATATTTTTAACTCATCATTATTCTTTTTGTGGTTTACCACAACGTTTACTTGCACAACACAATCTTACTCCTTGAGTCCCCTTTTTTTCCATAAGTAATGGATAATGACAAAATTCACACTCACCAGCGATAGGTTTATTGTTAATAATAAACTGGCAAGTCGGATAGCTGTCACATGCATAAAAAGTCTTTCCAAACCTAGACTTACGTTGTAAAAGGTGCCCTGTATTGCACTGAGGGCAAGATACTTTTGTTTCGTCAGGTTTATCAATAAGTTCTATATGCTCACATTCAGGGTAATTACTACAGCCAATAAACATACCAAATCGGCCTTGCTTCAAAACCAAATCGTGCCCACATTGAGGACACGCCTGTCCTTCTAAAACCTTGATAATAGGGTTTTCTGTGGAAGGACGCATAGGTTTAATATAATGGCACTGAGGATATGTGGAACAGGCAAAAAAAGGCCCATGTGTGCCATTACGGATCACGAGCGGTGCACCGCACTCAGGACAAACTTCATTTTTTTCTGTTGCAAAAGGCAATTGATTCGACATGACTCTCTCTTAGACAACTAACTCAATTTGATATATCCACCAGCGACAGAAGCAATTACACCTTCTATTTCTAATTCAGTCAAAATAGAAGCAACCTCTGCGATTGATTTTTGCATACGCTCCGCAACCACATCTATAGATGTCGGTTGATATTCAAGTACGCTTAATACCTCGCATTCTACTTGATTAAACTTAACACTCATTTTTTCTTCAGATAATGGCTCTAATGGTAACCAATTTAAACCAATATCAATGTGATGTTTAATATCTTCAGGAGCAGTTAATGGATATGCTCCTTGCTGTAATAGCCAATGATTACCACTAAAAGCAGGATGGCCTAACGGAGCTGGTATCGTAAAAAGATCTCTATTTTGCTCAATGGCGTAACGTGCTGTAATGAGAGAACCGCTTTTCAACCCAGCTTCGATAACAACTGTTGCTTTACATAAGCCACTAATAATACGATTTCGCCGCGGAAATTGCTTGGCTAATGGCGGCGCATCAGGAAAATATTCTGAGATTAAAACCCCATTTTCCTTTATTTGTTCAGCTAGAGCAGTATGCTGTTTAGGATAAATATTCGCTAGTCCACTACCTAAAACCGCTAGCGTATTGCCATTTGAATCAAGAGCAGCTCGGTGACTAATAGCATCAATACCAAAAGCAAGTCCACTGGTAATCGCCAATTTGTAACTAACAAATGCACTTGCAAACTTCTCAGCCCATTTGCGCCCGTACTCACTTGTTTGTCGGCTACCAACTATTGCTATTTGGGCTAACGTCATCAATTCACAGCGCCCAATTGTAAAAAGCACTAACGGCGGGCTCGCGATTTGGGCTAGAAGAAATGGATATAAGCCACTACTAAAAGTAATCAATTGATTTTCTTCTTTCTCTAACCACTTTCGTGCTTGAGTTATCTTTACTGATGGGAAATGTATGAACTGTAGACTTTGCAGCTCACTCAACCCACACCGCTGCAAGGTAGCTATATTTATATTACCCAATAGTATGAGTTCATTAATAATTTTTGATGCACTACTCGGCGAAAGCCGACTGACCTGAGACATCCTTAACCAAATTTCTTGGGTTTCCATGGTATCTCCCTGACTTTATGGCAAATATGTTCATCAGTGAACAATTCATAACCAATACTGTCAATATGGCCAAGAAATGTCTAGAATAGGCATTAATTCCTATTCACTTTTTGGACGCTGCTCGAAAAACTTATGTCAGTATTAAATGTATTACATTATCCAGACGAACGCTTACGCACAATCGCTAAGCCAGTAGAAATAGTTAATGCCGAAATTCAACGTATTATCGATGATATGTTCGAAACGATGTACGAAGAAGAAGGTATTGGTCTTGCTGCGACCCAAGTAAACATCCACCAGCGTATTATCGTTATTGATGTTTCTGAGACTCGCGATCAGCGCCTCGTACTTATTAACCCTGAATTATTAGATAAATCAGGTGAAACAGGTATTGAAGAAGGTTGCCTCTCTATACCAGAACAACACGGCTTCGTTCCACGAGCAGAAAACGTTAAAGTACGTGCTCTTGACTATAACGGAGAAGTATTTGAACTTGAAGCAGATGGCTTACTCGCAATTTGTATTCAACATGAAATGGATCATCTTGTTGGTAAATTGTTTGTTGATTATCTATCTCCATTAAAACGTCAGCGTATTCGCCAAAAGGTTGAAAAGCTGGATAGAATGAGAGCAAAAGAAGCAAAAACGGCTAACTAACAGATTTCATACAGGGAAATAACAGTGTCAGAATCGCTAAAAATTATCTTTGCAGGCACGCCTGAATTTGCTGCTGGCCATTTGGCTGCTTTACTTAAAACTCATCATCAAGTTGTCGGCGTTCTAACTCCCCCAGATAAGCCTGCGGGGCGAGGAAAAAAATTGACGCCTAGCCCAGTAAAAATATTAGCGGAAGAACATCAAATACCCGTTTTTCAGCCAACCACATTGAAAAAGGAAGAAAATCATCAATGGATTAAAGAGCATGATGCTGATTTGATGATTGTTGTCGCTTATGGTTTTATTTTACCAAAAGCGGTGTTAGACATTCCTCGCCTCGGCTGCCTGAATGTTCACGGCTCTTTACTCCCTCGTTGGCGAGGTGCGGCACCAATTCAACGTTCCATTTGGGCTGGTGATGCAGAAAGTGGCGTAACCATTATGCAAATGGATGAAGGGCTAGATACAGGTGACATGCTTTATAAAGCAAAATGTCCAATTATGCCTGAAGATACTAGTGCAACACTTTATGACAAATTGGCTGTTATCGGCCCTGAAGCATTGATAGCTACTTTAGATCTTATTTCTAAACATCAATGTGCACCAGAAAAACAAGACGACTCACTGGCAAATTACGCAGAAAAACTGTCGAAAGAAGAAGCTAAAATTGACTGGAAATTATCAGCAGAACAAATTGAGCGTTGTATTAGAGCCTTTAACCCCTGGCCAATGAGCTATTTTACGATCCAAGAACAACTGATCAAAGTTTGGAACGCTGAAGTCATTGCTAGAGAGCATAATGAAAAACCAGGTACCATCATTAGCGCTGATAAAAATGGCATATGCATAGCGACTGCCAATGGGCTGCTAAATATCACTCAATTGCAGCCTCCAGGTAAAAAAGCAATGAGCGCCCAAGATTTGCTCAACTCTCGCCGTGAATGGTTCGTACCGGGCCAGCAAATTAATTAAAACACCAATAAATTTGCCTGATACTATAATTAGGCAAATTTATTTTAGTGACTAATGAATTCATCCTCACTTATGAAAAATACATATAACTTGCGTAGTATCGCAGCGGTAGCCATCGGCCAAGTCATCGATGGTGGACAATCTCTTAGCGCGGTATTACCTGAATTACAAAAAAATATAAATGATAAAGATAAACCTCTATTACAAGAGATTTGCTTTGGTGTACTACGCTATTTACCTAAGTTGGAATGGTTCGTCAGTCAACTAATGGAAAAACCATTAACAGGTAAACAAAGAACATTGCATTACCTGATTATGGTTGGGATCTATCAACTACTCTATACTCGTATCCCTGCTCACGCAGCACTAGCAGAAACGGTGAATGGCGCTGTTGCACTCAAACGTCCCCAATTAAAAGGCTTAGTCAACGGGGTACTCAGATCATTTCAAAGACAACAAGCTCAACTCGAAGAACGTAGTACAGGCAATGCTAGCCAATATCTTCATCCTAGTTGGCTATTAAAACGTCTACAAAGCGCATACCCACAAGACTGGCAATCTATTGTGGAAGCAAATAATTTGCGTCCTCCTATGTGGTTAAGAGTTAACTCACAACATCATAATGCTAAGCAATACCAAGAATTATTAGCGAATGAAGGAATTAATGCTGAGCTACACCCATTACATCCTTCTGCAATAAGATTAGCTGAACCCATATCAGTAACAAAGTTACCTGGCTTTGAAGATGGTTGGTCAACAGTACAAGACGTTTCAGCCCAAGGCTGCGCTGAATTACTTGACCCCCAAAATGGTGATTCTATTCTTGATCTATGTGCAGCACCCGGCGGTAAAACAACACATATATTAGAGCTCGCCCCTAAAGCCCATGTACTAGCAGTCGACATTGATGAACATCGTCTTAAACGGGTAAAAGAAAATCTGTTACGACTCAAACAGCAAGCAGCTGTAGTCCAAGGCGATGGTACGAAACCTGAGCAATGGGCAGATGCACAACTGTTTGATCGCATTCTGCTTGATGCACCGTGTTCAGCGACAGGTGTAATACGCCGCCACCCTGATATCAAATGGCTAAGGCGTGATTCTGATATTAACGAATTAACTACGCTTCAGTCTCAAATACTTGAATCAATTTGGCCTTACTTAAAAGTTGGTGGAACACTTGTTTATGCAACATGCTCAGTGATGCCAGAAGAAAATAGCCTTCAAGTAAAAAACTTTTTAGCAAAACATCCTGAAGCTATACTCAACGATGGAACCGAAGCAGGTTTACAAATACTACCAAGTGCAGCAGGCGGTGATGGCTTTTTTTATGCACGTTTAGTAAAACAAGCCATTTAACTATATGAACTTTGTCTGAGATAGGAATAATCAATGAAAATCATTATCTTAGGTGCTGGACAAGTTGGCGGTACGCTTGCTGAAAATCTAGTCGATGAAAACAATGATATTACTGTCGTTGACACCAATGCCGATCGTTTACGCCAATTACAAGATCAATTTGATCTACGCGTCGTTAATGGGCATGGTTCCCACCCTCGCGTACTTCGTGATGCAGGTGCGGAAGATGCAGATATGTTAGTTGCCGTTACTAACTCTGACGAAACTAACATGATCGCATGCCAAATAGCATACAGCCTTTTCAATACCCCCAATAAAATCGCACGGATCAGGGCTACCGAATATATTCGTGAAGCGGATAAACTGTTTTTACCAGAACAGATCCCTATTGATTATTTGATATCCCCTGAACAATTAGTCATTGATTATATCTATAAACTTATTCAGTACCCTGGTGCGTTACAGGTTGTTAATTTTGCTGAAGGTAAGGTAAGCATCGTTGCTGTTAAAGCCTATTATGGTGGCTCATTAGTGGGTAACGCGCTCTCTAGTTTACGTGAGCATATGCCACATATTGATGCCAGAGTAGTTGCTATATTTCGCCAAGATCGCCCAATCCGCCCTCAAGGTTCCACTATCATAGAAGCAGGCGATGAAGTATTTTTCGTTGCATCTACACAACATATTCGAGCGGTCATGAGTGAGCTGCAACGACTAGAAAAACCCTATAAACGGCTTATGATTGTAGGTGGAGGAAATGTTGGCGCTGGTTTAGCCAAACGGCTTGAAAAAGATTATAGCGTGAAATTAATCGAACGAAACCAGCAAAGAGCTACAGAGCTCGCCGAACTGCTACACGATACTATTGTTTTTTATGGTGATGCATCAGACCAAGAATTGCTAACTGAAGAACACATTGAACAGATGGATGTGTTTATCGCGTTGACCAATGATGATGAAGCTAACATTATGTCAGCTATGCTAGCAAAAAAAATGGGAGCCAAAAAAGCAATGGTGCTCATTCAACGCACTGCTTACGTTGAGTTGGTACAAGGTGGTGTTATTGATATTGCGGTTTCACCACAACAAGCAACAATATCCGCCCTTTTAGGACACGTTCGCAAAGCTGATATTGTCAGTGTGTCTTCATTAAGAAGAGGTGTAGCAGAAGCCATCGAAGCTATTGCTCACGGTGACGAAAATACATCTAAAGTTGTTGGAAAGAAAATTTCCGAAATAAAACTCCCTCCAGGAACTATTATTGGAGCATTAGTTCGGGAAGATGAAGTTATTATTGCTAGTGACTACCATATTATTGAACAAGGTGATCATGTAATCATGTTTATCACTGATAAAAAATACGTTCCTGATGTAGAAAAACTATTTCAGCCAAGTCCTTTCTTTTTATAAATTACAAAATAAAAAGCATGTTCTATTTGTAGCTTAATTGATCTAGATACTATAATTTATTAACTAAATATTTATTTTTTAGCAAAGTATTTTTACTTAGGGGGGTCAAATGAGTTTTTTAAAAGAGTTTCGTGAATTTGCAATGAAGGGCAATGTTGTCGATATGGCTGTCGGTATCATTATTGGTGCGGCATTCGGTAAAATCGTCTCATCATTAGTTGCAGATATTATTATGCCACCACTTGGTTTATTAATTGGTGGGGTCGACTTTAAACAATTTAGTGTCATATTAAGGGCCGCAGAAGGTGATATACCGGCAGTTGTCCTTAATTATGGTATGTTTATACAAACTGTATTTGACTTTGTAATTGTCGCTTTTGCTATTTTTATGGCAATTAAAGTTATGAATAAAGTTCGTCGCGAAAAAGAAGCTGCGCCAGAAGCTCCACCTGCTCCAACTAAAGAAGAAGTATTGCTCTCTGAAATTCGTGATTTATTGAAAGAACAAAATAAAAAGTAATAACTAAAAAGCCAGTGGTAATAAGTTAAAAAACTGCTTACCACTGGCCTCCCAGTTACCACCTTTATTATGTTTTTCTTTTCTGTTATAGCTTCCCTTACCTTTTTTATTTTTTTCAACTCTCTGCCTAAATAATGGATCATGCAATAATGCTTCAATCGCATTATCTTTAATTTTTCCACGTTTGTGTTGATACTGGCTCATAATATACCCTTTATAAGTTAATAAACTTTTGATGCACCTTTTTCAAGGATTTCCATTATAGAACAATATGTCGATGTATGCTCTTCACCACAGCAAGCCGAACTCAACATTTTTAATGAATCACGCATAATAATCAGTTCTTGGATCCTCCTTTCTACCTCTGCTAATCGTAGATCAACAATTTGTTTCGACTCTTGGCAAGTATGGTGTTCAGGATCGACTCTTATAGACAACAGCTCGGTTATTGCCTCTAAAGTAAATCCCAACTGCTTCGCATAACGAATAAACCTGAGACGCTGTAAATCTTGGTCAGTAAACAATCTATAACCACCTTCTGTTCTTACTTTATGCCCCATCAATCCTTGTTTTTCATAAAAACGAATTGTATCCGGGGTCACATCAGCAAGGCGTGCTATTTGGCCTATTTTATACATATTCATAAAGTCATACTCCACTCATAGAGTAAATAGGGTTTAAATGAAAAAATTCAAGTTAAGGGGAATATAATCAAGGATAGAATAGCAGGTACAAAAAAACCGGGCAAATATACCCGGTTTTCTTGAAAGCAGGCAAATTACTCTGCTGCTGCTTCTTGAGACTCAACAGCACGGTCAACAAGCTCGATGTAAGCCATCGGAGCATTGTCACCTGTACGGTAGCCACACTTAAGAATACGAGTGTAACCGCCCGCACGAGCTGCAAAGCGAGGTCCCAGTTCATTAAACAATTTTGCCACGATCTCGTTATCACGAGTACGGGCGAATGCCAGACGACGATTAGCTACGCTGTCGGTCTTGGCAAGAGTAATCAGCGGCTCAACGACGCGACGCAGTTCTTTCGCTTTAGGCAGAGTCGTCTTGATGATTTCATGACGAACTAAAGAACCTGCCATGTTACGGAACATAGCTTGGCGGTGGCTGCTGTTGCGGTTCAATTGACGACCACTCTTACGATGGCGCATGACCTTATCCTTCTCAGTAAAACCTTAACCTGTGATCCTAATCATCAGCAATACTTGCTGGTGGCCAATTTTCTAAGCGCATGCCCAGAGAAAGACCACGAGATGCCAAGACGTCCTTAATTTCAGTAAGAGATTTCTTACCAAGGTTAGGCGTTTTAAGCAACTCAACTTCAGTACGCTGTACCAGATCACCGATGTAGTGGATAGCTTCTGCTTTAAGGCAGTTAGCAGAGCGGACAGTCAATTCCAGATCGTCAACTGGGCGCAGTAAGATAGGATCGAACTCTGGTTTCTCTTCTTTAACTTCTGGCTGACGAACATCACGTAAGTCAACAAAAGCTTCAAGCTGTTCAGCCAGAATAGTCGCTGCACGGCGAATCGCCTCTTCAGGATCGATTGTACCGTTAGTTTCCATTTCGATAACTAACTTATCCAAGTCCGTACGTTGCTCAACACGAGCTGCTTCAACATTATAGGCAATACGCTCTACAGGGCTATAGCAAGCATCGACCAGCAAACGACCGATTGGGCGCTCATCTTCTTCCGAATGTACTCGGGCAGAAGCCGGCACATAACCACGACCACGCTGAACTTTGATACGCATATTAATTGATGCGCTTTCGTCAGTCAGGTGGCAGATAACGTGCTGCGGCTTGACGATTTCGACATCGCCATCATGGACGATGTCGGCTGCGGTCACAGGGCCAATGCCAGATTTATTCAAGGTTAGAATAACTTCATCTTTACCCTGAACTTTTACCGCCAGCCCTTTCAGGTTGAGGAGAATCTCCAGGATATCTTCCTGTACACCTTCTTTGGTGCTGTACTCGTGCAGTACACCATCAATCTCAACCTCTGTCACCGCACAACCCGGCATAGACGAAAGCAGAATACGGCGCAGTGCGTTACCAAGAGTATGACCGAAGCCACGCTCTAAAGGCTCAAGGGTCACCTTGGCGTGCGTCGAACTCACTTGCTCGATATCTACCAGGCGCGGTTTTAGAAACTCTGTCACAGAACCCTGCATTGTGTCCTCTCTTTGGTGCTAAGCTTTACTTAGAGTAAAGCTCGACGATCAGGTGTTCGTTAATGTCCGCAGACAGGTCAGTACGTTCAGGAATACGTTTGAACACACCTTCCATCTTAGCAGCATCAACTTCCAGCCAAGTTGGCTTCTCACGCTGTTCAGCCAGCTCTAAAGCAGCCTTGATACGAGACTGTTTTTTCGCTTTCTCACGAACGCTGATAACGTCATTCGGGGAAACCTGATAAGAAGCGATGTTAACTACACGGCCATTTACCATGATAGCTTTATGGCTAACCATTTGACGTGCTTCTGCGCGAGTTGCGCCAAAGCCCATACGATAAACGACGTTATCAAGACGGCCTTCCAGCAAAGTCAGCAGGTTTTCACCTGTGTTGCCTTTCAGACGTGTTGCTTCTTTGTAATAGTTACGGAATTGACGTTCCAGAACACCGTAAATACGACGAACTTTTTGTTTCTCACGTAACTGAACACCGTAGTCAGACAGACGCGGTTTACGCGCTCCGTGCTGGCCAGGTGCCTGTTCTAATTTACACTTGGTGTCAATCGCGCGAACACCAGACTTCAGGAAGAGGTCTGTTCCTTCGCGACGGCTCAGCTTGAGCTTAGGACCCAAATATCTAGCCATTTTCTTTCTCCAACAGTCCTAAAAAAAACGAAACGTATTAAACGCGGCGTTTTTTCGGTGGGCGACAACCGTTATGAGGGATAGGAGTCACATCAGTAATATTAGTGATGCGGAAACCTGCGGCGTTCAGAGCACGAATTGTTGATTCGCGACCTGGACCCGGTCCCTTAACCATAACTTCTAGGTTCTTGATACCGTATTCTTTCACGGCTTCTGCGCAACGCTCTGCTGCAACCTGAGCTGCAAACGGAGTGGATTTGCGAGAACCACGGAAACCGGAACCACCGGCAGTTGCCCAACCTAATGCGTTACCCTGACGATCAGTAATAGTAACGATTGTGTTGTTGAAAGAAGCATGGATATGAGCCACACCGTCTGAGACTTGTTTTCTTACACGCTTACGTGCACGAATTGGTGCCTTTGCCATTATTCAGTACCCCGACTTATTTCTTGATCGGCTTACGCGGACCCTTGCGGGTACGAGCGTTAGTCTTAGTACGCTGTCCGCGCACAGGAAGACCACGACGATGACGTAAACCACGGTAACATCCAAGGTCCATCAGACGCTTGATGCTCAGGGTAATTTCACGACGTAGGTCACCTTCTACCACATACTTGGCAACTTCGTCACGCAGCTTGTCGATTTGTTCTTCAGACAGCTCACTGATCTTAACATTTTCAGCAATACCAGTTGCTTCACAGATAGCCTGTGAACGTGTTTTGCCGATTCCGAAAATCGATGTTAAAGCGATTACGGTATGTTTATGATCAGGAATGTTAATGCCTGCTATACGGGCCACTATGCACTCCTAAGTTAAAATATACATTACTGTGCTGAAAAGCCCGTTTTCAGGATACTCAAACAATAATGTATCTTCGATAAAAAAGATTGGCTGGCTAATTTAGCCAGCTCAACCCAACTTTGCAAGAAAAAAATGCTTTTTCTTAACCTTGACGTTGTTTATGTCTTGGTTCAACACTGCAAATTACACGAACGCTACCATTGCGACGGATAATTTTACAGTTACGGCATAATTTCTTGACGGAAGCACGAACTTTCATTTTTACTCTCCGTAACTTCTTAAGCAAACCATAATCACACAGAGTGATTACTTACCTTTGAGATTTGCTTTCTTCAATGCAGACTCATACTGACTTGACATCATCAGAGTTTGCACTTGAGCCATAAAGTCCATGATAACGACAACCACGATTAAGAGGGAAGTACCACCAAAGTAGAAAGGTACTTTCATTGCGTCACGCATGAACTCCGGGATTAGGCAGATGAAGGTAATGTATAATGCACCAACTAAAGTTAAGCGAGTCATTACCTTATCAATGTACTTGGCCGTTTGCTCTCCCGGACGAATTCCTGGTACAAATGCACCGGACTTCTTCAGGTTATCTGCTGTTTCTCTTGGGTTGAAAACCAACGCCGTATAGAAGAAACAGAAGAAGATGATCGCAGAAGCATAAAGCAACACATACAATGGTTGACCAGGCTGCAAATACATAGAAATAGTTGTCAGCCAGTCCCAGCCAGTTCCATCACCGAACCAAGACGCTATTGTACCCGGGAACAGTATGATACTGGAAGCAAAAATTGCAGGAATTACACCCGCCATATTCACTTTTAGTGGTAAATGTGTGCTTTGTGCCGCATAAACACGGCGTCCTTGTTGGCGTTTTGCATAGTTAACGACGATACGACGTTGACCACGCTCCATGAACACAACAAAGAAAGTTACCGCGAATACGAGCACTGCAACCAACAGCAACAGGAGGAAGTGCAGATCGCCTTGCCGAGCTTGCTCGATAGTATGGCCAATAGCCGGCGGAAGACCCGCAACGATACCAGCGAAGATAATGATTGAGATACCGTTACCAATACCTCGTTCAGTTATCTGCTCACCTAGCCACATCAAGAACATAGTTCCTGTAACTAAGCTAACAACAGCCGTGAAGTAGAACGGGAGACCCGGATCAATAACTAGCCCTTGCATCCCTGGCATATTCGGAAGACCCATTGCAATACCCACAGATTGGAATATTGCTAATACTAAAGTACCCCAACGGGTATATTGGCTTATCTTCCGACGACCTGCTTCACCTTCTTTCTTAATCTCTGCTAGTCGTGGGTTAACCACTGACAATAGTTGGATAATAATTGAAGCCGAGATATACGGCATAATACCCAAAGCAAAGATAGAAGCTCGGCTAAGAGCACCACCAGAGAACATGTTAAACATGTCAATGATGGTGCCTTGTTGCTGTTCGAGCAATTTGGCAAGCACAGTGGCATCAATACCAGGAATCGGAATAAAAGAACCAATTCGGAAAACGATCAGTGCACCGATAACAAACAAAAGTCTGCGCTTCAGTTCACCAACACCACCCTTGGCACTTTGAAAATCTAATCCTGGTTGTTTAGCCATCTGTCACTTATTCCTCAATTTTACCGCCGGCAGCTTCAATCGCAGCGCGAGCACCTTTAGTAACACGAAGGCCACGTACAGTAACTGCACGATTCACTTCGCCAGACAGAATCACTTTCGCGTATTCAATCTGGATGCCAACAACATTCGCGGCTTTTAGTGCGTTCAGATCAATAACATCGCCTTCAACAGCAGCAAAATCAGACAGACGAATCTCTGCTGTGATCATTGCTTTACGTGAAGTAAAACCAAATTTTGGTAGACGACGATATAAAGGCATCTGGCCGCCTTCGAAACCACGACGTACGCCACCGCCAGAACGAGACTTCTGACCTTTGTGACCACGTCCGCCGGTTTTACCCAGACCAGAACCGATACCACGACCTAAGCGCTTAGGCGCGTGCTTGGCACCTTCAGCCGGAGATAGAGTATTTAAACGCATCTCTTACTCCTCAACTTTAACCATGTAGGAAACCAAGTTGACCATACCGCGAACAGCAGGAGTGTCCTCACGTTCTACTGTATGACCAATGCGACGCAGACCTAAACCGATCAAAGTTGCCTTATGCTTAGGCAGGCGACCGATTGAACTGCGAACTTGTGTAATTTTAATAGTCTTAGCCATGGCTGATTACCCCAGAATTTCTTCGACGGATTTTCCACGCTTAGCTGCGACCATTTCTGGAGACTTCATGCTGTCTAAAGCATCCAGTGTTGCACGAACCACGTTGATTGGGTTTGTGGAACCATAGGTTTTAGCCAGTACGTTGCGAACTCCAGCTACTTCTAAAACAGCACGCATTGCACCACCGGCAATGATACCGGTACCTTCGTGAGCAGGTTGCATAAACACGCGAGAACCGGTGTGTGTACCTTTCACAGGGTGGAACAGAGTGCCGTTGTTTAGAGCAACGGTTTTCATGCTGCGACGGGCTTTTTCCATCGCTTTCTGGATTGCTGCCGGAACTTCGCGCGCTTTGCCGTAGCCAAAACCAACGCGACCGTTACCATCACCAACTACTGTCAGTGCTGTAAAGCTGAAAATACGGCCACCTTTAACGGTTTTTGCTACGCGGTTTACCGCGATCAGCTTTTCCTGCAGTTCGCCAGCTTGTTTCTCGATGTGAGCCATCTTACACCTCTACCTTAGAACTGAAGGCCAGCTTCACGGGCAGCATCTGCCAGTGCCTGGACTCTACCATGATATTGGAAACCAGAACGGTCAAAAGCAACAACAGTGATGCCTTTTTCCAGTGCACGTTCAGCAATAATTTTACCAACAACTGCTGCTGCGTCTTTGTTTCCAGTGAATTTCACTTGCTCATTGATAGCTTTTTCTGTAGTAGAAGCGGCCACCAACGTTTCAGAACCGTTCGGAGCGATAACCTGCGCATAAATATGGCGTGGAGTACGATGTACCACCAGGCGAGTCGCACCCAACTCTTGGATCTTGCGGCGTGCGCGGGTCGCACGACGGATACGAGCTGCTTTCTTATCCATAGTGTTACCTTACTTCTTCTTAGCCTCTTTAGTACGCACGATTTCATCGGCGTAACGAACACCCTTGCCTTTGTAAGGCTCAGGACGACGGTAAGCACGCAGTTCTGCCGCTACTTGACCAATCACTTGCTTATCCGCACCTTTCAGTACGATTTCAGTTTGTGTTGGGCATTCAGCAGTAATGCCTGCTGGCAGTGCGTGTTCAACCGGATGCGAGAAACCTAAAGACAAGCTAACTGCATTGCCTTTGATTGCTGCACGGTAACCAACACCGACTAGCTGAAGTTTTTTAGTGAAGCCTTCGGTAACACCAACAACCATTGCATTACACAGTGAACGAGTTGTACCCGCTTGTGCCCATGCATCATCAAAACCTTCGCGTGGAGCGAAAGTTAGGTGGCCATCTTCATGTTTAACTTCAACTGCATTATGGATAGTACGAGTAAGCTCGCCGTTTTTACCCTTAATCGAAATAACCTGACCGTTGAGTTTTACCTCTACGCCGGCAGGAATGACGACGGGTGCTTTTGCCACACGAGACATTCTTTCCTCCCGAATTAAGCTACGTAGCAGAGAATCTCGCCACCAAGACCAGCTTGGCGAGCTGCACGATCAGTCATGACACCTTTAGAGGTAGAAACAACAGCGATACCTAAACCAGCCATAACTTGTGGCAGCTCATCTTTTTTCTTATAGATGCGCAGACTTGGGCGGCTTACACGCTGAATGCTTTCTACAACAGCCTTACCTTGGAAATAACGCAGAGTCAGTTCCAATTCTGGCTTGATGTCGCCTTCAATTTTAAAATCTTCAATATAACCTTCTTCCTTCAGCACTTTGGCAATCGCCACTTTCAGCTTGGAGGAAGGCATGGTGACCGCAACTTTGTTCGCGGCCTGACCGTTACGGATACGGGTCAGCATATCCGCGATGGGATCTTGCATGCTCATCTGTCTTTACTCCCGTGATTCAAAATGGTGACAATTACCAACTAGCCTTTTTAAGGCCCGGGATTTCACCGCGCATAGCGGCTTCACGGACTTTAATACGGCTCAGACCAAATTTCCGCAGGAAACCGTGCGGACGCCCAGTTTGACGGCAGCGGTTACGCTGACGAGAAGGACTTGAATCACGTGGCAGTGTTTGCAGCTTGAGAACAGCGTCCCAGCGATCTTCATCAGATGCGTTTACATCAGAGATGATAGCTTTCAATTCAACGCGTTTTGCGAAGAACTTCTCAGCTAATTTAGCACGCTTAACATCACGCGCTTTCATAGATTTCTTAGCCATGAGTACCCTGCCTTACTTGCGGAACGGGAAGTTGAACGCTGCTAACAGTGCGCGACCTTCGTCATCTGATTTCGCAGTAGTGGTGATAGTAATATCTAAACCACGTACACGATCCACTTTATCGTAATCGATTTCAGGGAAGATGATTTGTTCACGTACACCCATGCTGTAGTTACCGCGACCATCAAATGACTTAGCGGACAAGCCACGGAAGTCACGAATACGTGGTACAGCAATAGAAATCAGACGCTCAAGGAACTCCCACATGCGTTCGCCACGCAGGGTCACTTTACAGCCGATTGGATAGCCCTGACGGATTTTGAAGCCTGCAACAGATTTGCGTGCTTTGGTGATCAATGGTTTTTGACCAGAGATTGCTGCCAGGTCAGCTGCTGCGTTATCCAGCAGTTTTTTGTCAGCAATAGCTTCACCAACACCCATATTCAGGGTGATCTTCTCGACCCGAGGGACTTGCATGACAGAATTGTAACCAAACTGAGTCATCAGTTGTTTAGTTACTTCGTCTTTGTAGTAATCATGCAGTTTCGCCATCGTATACTCCAAAAATTACTTGATAGTTTCACTGTTAGATTTGAAGAAACGGACTTTTTTGCCGTCTTCGAATCTAAAGCCTACACGGTCAGCCTTACCAGTTGCCGCGTTAAAGATTGCAACGTTAGAAACTTGAATAGCAGTTTCTTTTTCAACGATGCCACCTGGTTGGTTCAGAGCCGGGACAGGCTTCTGATGTTTTTTAACCAGATTGATACCTTCAACGATAACTTTACTAGAAGAAATAACCTGCTTTACTTTACCGCGCTTACCTTTATCTTTACCAGTTAGCACGATAACTTCGTCATCACGACGGATTTTCGCTGCCATAGTTCCGCTCCTTAGAGTACTTCAGGTGCCAGTGAGATAATTTTCATAAACTTCTCATTACGAAGTTCACGAGTTACCGGCCCAAAAATACGCGTACCGACTACCTGCTCGCTGTTATTGTTTAGAATAACGCATGCATTACTATCGAAGCGAATGACAGAACCGTCCGGGCGACGTACACCCTTCTTGGTGCGCACCACTACCGCCTTCAGGACATCACCTTTTTTCACTTTACCGCGTGGAATTGCTTCTTTAACAGTAATTTTAATGATGTCGCCGACGCCTGCGTAGCGACGGTGCGAGCCACCTAGAACCTTGATACACATTACGCGACGTGCACCGGAGTTGTCGGCCACGTTCAGCATAGTCTGTTCTTGGATCATTTTAGTGCTCCGCTAAATGTCAACTACTACTGAGCCACTTCATTATTGAAGAGACCGTTCAATATACCCCATAATACGAGGGCGCGGCATTATAACACCACATCTTCGTTATGGACAGAAAAAAATAAACGGCTCAGTAAAAAAAGAGCCGTTTATTCATTGTAAAAGACTATTCGATTACAGAACAGCTTTTTCAATAACGCGAACTAAGGCCCAAGACTTAGTCTTAGACAGTGGACGAGTTTGGCGGATTTCTACCACGTCACCGATTCCACATTCATTGTTCTCGTCATGTACGTGCAATTTAGTCGTACGACGGATGAATTTACCATACAGAGGGTGTTTCACCATACGCTCGATAGCAACAACAATAGATTTCTCCATTTTATCGCTAACTACACGACCTTGCAGAGTACGGATTTTATCGCTCATTACGCACCTGCCTTCTCAGTCAGTAAAGTCTTCACACGTGCGATATCGCGACGCACTTGTTTCAACAGATGAGACTGTTGTAGCTGACCACTTGCCGCCTGCATACGAAGATTAAATTGCTCACGTAACAGGTTTAGCAGTTCAGAGTTCAGCTCTTCAACGCTTTTTTCGCGCAGCTCTTGTGCTTTCATTACATCACCGTCTTAGTTACAAAGGTGGTTTTGATAGGCAGTTTCGCTGCTGCCAGAGAGAATGCTTCACGAGCCAGCTCTTCAGGCACACCGTCCATTTCATATAGGACTTTACCAGGCTGGATCAAGGCAACCCAATACTCTACGTTACCTTTACCTTTACCCATACGAACTTCGAGTGGCTTTTCAGTGATTGGCTTGTCTGGGAACACACGGATCCAGATTTTACCTTGACGCTTAACAGCACGGGTCATAGCACGACGAGCCGCTTCGATCTGACGTGCAGTCAGACGACCACGGCCAACAGCTTTAAGACCGAAAGTGCCGAAGCTAACATCCGTACCTTGCGCCAGACCACGGTTGCGGCCTTTGTGCACCTTACGGAATTTTGTACGCTTTGGTTGTAACATAGCGACGCTCCTTACTTGCGGCCTTTACGCTGCTGCTTTTTAGGTTGAGCAGCTGGTTTCTCAGCTTGTTCAACAGCAGCCATACCACCCAGAATCTCACCTTTGAAGATCCATACCTTAACGCCGAGAACACCGTAAGTGGTGTGCGCTTCTGAAGTGTTATAATCGATGTCAGCACGTAATGTGTGCAGTGGCACACGGCCTTCACGATACCACTCGGTACGAGCGATTTCAGCACCGCCTAAACGGCCACTGACTTCAACTTTAATACCTTTAGCGCCCAGACGCATTGCGTTCTGTACTGCACGCTTCATAGCACGACGGAACATAACACGACGTTCCAGCTGTGAAGAGATGCTGTCAGCAACCAATTTAGCGTCTAGTTCTGGTTTACGAACTTCGGCGATATTGATTTGCGCAGGAACACCAGCGATATCCGCTACTGTTTTACGCAGTTTTTCTACGTCTTCACCTTTCTTACCGATAACGATACCTGGGCGAGCAGTGTGAATAGTCACACGGATGCTTTTTGCAGGACGCTCGATAACGATGCGTGAAATTGACGCTTTTGCCAATTCTTTATTCAAGTACTGGCGTACTTTATAATCGCTGTCTAGGTTGTCAGCGAATTCATTAGTATTCGCGTACCAAGTAGAGTTCCAAGGTTTGACAATACCCAGGCGAATACCATTAGGATGTACTTTCTGACCCATTGCTAGTCTCCAGAGTCTCAGCGATCGGACACAACCACAGTAATGTGGCTGGTGCGCTTAAGAATACGATCTGCACGGCCTTTCGCACGCGGCATGATGCGTTTCATGGTTGGACCTTCGTCAACGAAAATCTTCGCAACTTTCAGGTCATCAATGTCAGCGCCATCGTTTTGCTCTGCGTTAGCAATTGCAGATTCAAGTACTTTCTTCACTAAACCAGCAGCTTTCTTGTTGGTATAGGTCAGAATTTCCAGAGCTTGCGACACTTTCTTACCGCGAATCAGGTCGGCAACTAAGCGAACCTTCTGGGCAGAAGAACGAGCGTGGCGATGCATAGCTAAAGTTTCCATCTCTTCCTCCTATCCTTAACGTTTCTTAGCTTTCTTATCTGCCGCGTGGCCGCGATAAGTGCGAGTCGGTGCGAATTCACCCAGCTTATGACCAACCATTTCGTCGGTAACAAAAACTGGAACATGCTGACGACCATTATGGACAGCGATGGTCAATCCGATCATATTAGGAAAGATCGTTGAACGACGGGACCAAGTCTTGAGAGGCTTCTTGTCTCCGCTTTCCACCGCTTTCTCTACCTTCTTCAGCAAGTGCAGGTCAATAAAAGGACCTTTCTTGAGAGAACGTGGCATGGCTTATCCTCTAATTATTTTTTAGAACGATGACGTACGATGAATTGATCAGTACGCTTGTTGCTACGAGTTTTCTTACCTTTGGTTTGCACGCCCCATGGTGTTACAGGGTGTTTACCAAAGTTACGACCTTCACCACCACCATGTGGGTGATCAACTGGGTTCATCGCCGTACCACGAACGGTAGGACGAATACCACGCCAGCGGCTAGCACCAGCTTTACCCAGAACACGTAACATATGCTCAGCGTTACCAACTTCACCTAAAGTTGCACGGCAATCAGCCAAAACTTTACGCATTTCACCAGAACGCAGACGCAGGGTGACATAAGCACCATCACGAGCAACGATCTGAGCGTAAGTACCTGCTGAACGCGCTAACTGACCACCTTTACCTGGTTTCAGTTCGATATTATGAACTGTAGAACCAACAGGGATGTTGCGCATAGGCAGTGCGTTACCCGCTTTGATTGCTGAATCAACACCAGATTGGATCTGGTCGCCAGCTTTCAGGCCTTTTGGTGCAAGAATATAACGACGTTCACCGTCTTTATATAGAACCAGTGCAATGTTCGCAGAACGGTTTGGATCATATTCCAAACGTTCAACAACAGCAGGAATACCATCTTTGTTGCGTTTAAAATCAACCAGACGGTAATGTTGCTTATGGCCACCACCAATGTGACGAGTGGTGATACGGCCATTGTTGTTACGACCACCGGATTTGCTGTTTTTTTCTAACAGCGGAGCATAAGGTTTGCCCTTATGCAGCTCAGGGTTAACCACTTTAACTACGTGGCGACGGCCCGGAGACGTAGGTTTACATTTAACAATTGCCATTGTTCTTTACTCCTCCGACTTACTCTGCGCCGCCAATGAAGTCCAGATTCTGGCCTTCTTTCAGCGTAACGTAAGCTTTTTTCCAGTCGCTACGACGACCGAAACGCTGACCGTGGCGTTTAGTTTTGCCTTTAACCAGCAAAGTGTTAACACCTTCAACTTCGACTTCAAACAGTTTCTGCACAGCAGCTTTGATTTCTGCTTTAGTCGCGTCTTTCGCAACTTTGAGAACGATGGTATTGCTTTTTTCCATCGCTGTAGAAGCTTTTTCAGATACGTGCGGCGCGCGCAGTACTTTTAGCAGACGTTCTTCACGGATCATGCCAGCATCTCCTCAACTTGCTTCACAGCATCAGCAGTCATAACCACTTTGTCGAAGGCGATTAAGCTAACTGGGTCGATACCCGCTGCATCACGAACGTCAACCTTGTACAGGTTACGCGCTGCTAAGAACAGATTTTCATCTAATTCAGCAGTGATGATCAGCACATCTTCCAGAGCCATATCTTTCAGTTTCTGTGCTAGCAACTTAGTTTTAGGTGCTTCAACAGAGAACTTCTCGACAACGATCAGACGATCTTGACGTACCAGTTCAGATAGGATGCTTTTCAGAGCACCACGGTACATCTTCTTATTAACTTTTTGACTGTGGTCCTGTGGTTTAGCAGCAAAGCTAACACCACCAGAGCGCCAAATTGGGCTCTTGATAGAACCAGAACGTGCGCGGCCTGTGCCTTTTTGACGCCATGGTTTTTTACCTGAACCAGAAACTTCAGCACGAGTTTTCTGAGCACGAGTACCTTGACGAGCACCAGCTGCATACGCAACAACTACTTGGTGAACAAGCGCTTCATTGAAATCACGCCCGAAGGTAGTTTCGGAAACAGTCAGCGCGCTTTGCGCGTCTTTCATTACCAATTCCATTCCTATCTCCTCGACGTTAAGCCTTGACAGCCGGTTTTACGATCAGGTTGCTACCAGTTGCTCCTGGAACAGCACCTTTGACCAGCAGCAGGTTGCGCTCAGCGTCAACACGTACTACATCTAAGCTTTGAACGGTTACGCGCTCATTACCTAGTTGGCCTGCCATTTTCTTGCCTTTGAACACTTTGCCCGGAGTCTGGTTTTGACCGATAGAACCCGGAACACGGTGTGACAAGGAGTTACCGTGAGTAGCATCTTGAGTACGGAAATTCCAGCGCTTAACTGTGCCGGCAAAACCTTTACCTTTAGATGTACCAGTAACGTCGACTTTTTTAACGTCAGCGAAAATTTCAACGCTAATACTTTGACCTACGTTAAACTCAGTACCTTCTTCAGTACGGAATTCACGTAGAATACGGCCAGCTTCAACGCCAGCTTTAGCGAAATGACCTGCTTCAGGCTTAGATACACGGTTCGCTTTTTTGCTACCAGTAGTCACCTGAATTGCATTGTAACCGTCAGTTTCTGCAGTTTTAACCTGAGTAACGCGGTTATTTTCGATTTCGATAACAGTTACAGGGATAGAAACGCCATCTTCAGTGAAGATACGAGTCATTCCCACTTTCTTACCGACTAAACCAATCATTGTTTCAACCTCTCAATCGTTCGACGACCTGATTAACCCAGGCTGATCTGCACGTCAACGCCGGCAGCCAGGTCCAGACGCATCAGAGCATCAACGGTTTTCTCGGTTGGCTCAACGATGTCAACCAGACGTTTGTGAGTGCGAATTTCGTACTGATCACGCGCATCTTTGTTAACGTGCGGAGAAATCAGAACGGTAAAACGCTCTTTACGTGTCGGCAGCGGGATAGGACCACGTACCTGCGCACCAGTGCGCTTAGCAGTCTCTACGATTTCCGCAGTTGATTGATCGATTAAACGATGATCAAAAGCTTTCAGGCGGATACGGATTCTTTGGTTCTGCATGAGACCAGAGCTCCAACTATTTTATAAACGTAAATGATTACTCCTCGCACCCATTTCGATTGATGGGGGAGTGTAATCGTTCTTTATGTAACCCCCAAATCGGGAGTATTGTCTAAATGAGCAACAAATCGTTGACTCAATACTGATCTTTAAGTCCTAAAATCTAGGGCTTACTAATCAGTAAGCTCGCGCATTATACGCAACTGAATGTGAAACGCAAGTAATCGAGGAAAATATGTGCAAACTTTTCTGATTTTTTTACTTTACGGGCTCTAAAGTAAAAATGCCTCACCCACTAAGAGGGTAAGGCATCACTATTTTATTCCATCAACACGTTTTACTCTTCAATAATTTGCGCTTGAGTATAATTTTGAATACCCATACGCTTGATTAAATCTAGCTGAGTTTCTATCCAATCAATGTGGTTCTCTTCATCAGCTAAGATTTCAATCATTAAATCGCGACTTACGTAATCATGAATTGAGTCTGCGTAGCTAATCGCATCTTTCAGGTTTTTAGCACCATCAAGCTCCAGCTTAAGATCTGAAGCGAGCATTTCTTCGACATCTTCACCAATATTTAGTTTACCCAGATCTTGTAAGTTAGGCAGGCCTTCAAGGAAAAGGATACGTTCGATATATTTATCAGCATGCTTCATTTCATCAATTGATTCATGG
This sequence comes from Providencia sp. PROV236, assembly GCF_033676985.1. Taxonomy (NCBI): domain Bacteria; kingdom Pseudomonadati; phylum Pseudomonadota; class Gammaproteobacteria; order Enterobacterales; family Morganellaceae; genus Providencia; species Providencia sp. PROV236. Next base: position 4,274,297 of record NZ_CP096297.1, read on the forward strand.
TATTCGACTTCATTAAGACGAGTAAGCCCCCAATTTTTGAACATACGTGCATGCAAAAAATATTGATTGATTGCAACTAATTCATTGCCCAACAACTTATTTAGGTGGGCTATCATTTTTTTACTCTCCATCGCTTCCAGTATTTAAAGTGTAGTACTGAAATTTGATATATGAGTAATTTTATCCATAAGATTTAGAATGAAAGTTACTTATTAATGAATAAGTTAAATAATTATTATTTCGATTATGCTACATCTGCAATACAAAGATCTTCAAGTAATGCCAACTCTTCATCTAAAATTTCACGCGTTTGCCGAATACATTTACCACATTCACGACCTACTGGGAGGATCTGACGCAACCCTTTCAGTGATGTCACTTGGTACTTACGAGCAGCATTCCTAATTTGTTTATCGGTGACTGCTTCACAGAGACATACATACATAATAGCTACCTGTATAAATCACATACAGGAAGTTTAAATAAAAATGATTACCATTTCAATTATCGTTACTATTAATTTACATTAGCTTTTTACTAAGCAGTAAACATCTTTCATTAAAGGTTGATGTCCACAGTAAATAAAGGCGTATTATACGTTGACTTAGAAGTGTTATCGGCGCTGTTGCTTTTGATTATGGCTTGAAAAATCGTTATTCAGTCAATTCGATAAAACTCGATGATGTTGAATAAGATGGTGATTGATGTACTTATTGGTTGTTCAAAGCGTGAAATACAAAAGGGCATCTTATAGATGCCCTTTTCACTAAAGTGGGTTGTGATTATGCAATAATTTTTGCAACAACACCCGCACCTACTGTACGGCCACCTTCACGGATTGCGAAACGCAAACCGTCATCCATCGCGATTGGGTGGATCAGGGTAACGATCATGTTGATGTTATCACCTGGCATTACCATCTCTACGCCTTCTGGCAGTTCGATAGTACCGGTTACGTCAGTTGTACGGAAGTAGAACTGTGGACGGTAACCTTTGAAGAATGGAGTATGACGACCACCTTCATCTTTGCTCAGGATATAAACTTCTGACTCGAACTGAGTGTGTGGCTTGATTGAACCTGGTTTTGCCAGTACTTGACCACGTTGAATTTCTTCACGCTTAGTACCACGCAGCAGAACACCTACGTTCTCACCCGCACGACCTTCGTCCAGCAATTTACGGAACATTTCAACGCCAGTACAAGTTGTTTTAGCCGTTGCTTGGATACCAACGATTTCAACTTCTTCACCAACTTTGATGATACCACGCTCAACACGGCCTGTTACTACTGTACCACGACCTGAGATTGAAAATACGTCTTCGATTGGCAGCAGGAATGGCTTGTCAATTGCACGCTCTGGCTCTGGGATGTAGCTATCCAGTGCTTCTGCTAATTCAACAATTTTCGCTTCCCACTCTGGGTTGCCTTCCAGCGCTTTCAGAGCTGAACCACGGATAACTGGAGTGTCATCGCCTGGGAAATCGTACTGAGACAGAAGCTCACGAACTTCCATTTCTACCAGTTCCAGCAGCTCTTCGTCGTCTACCATGTCACATTTGTTCAGGAAAACGATGATGTAAGGAACACCAACCTGACGACCTAACAGGATGTGCTCACGAGTTTGTGGCATAGGACCATCAGTCGCAGCAACAACTAGGATTGCACCGTCCATCTGAGCAGCACCAGTGATCATGTTTTTAACATAGTCGGCGTGTCCTGGGCAGTCTACGTGTGCGTAGTGACGAGTAGGAGTATCGTATTCTACGTGAGAAGTAGAAATGGTGATACCACGCGCTTTTTCTTCTGGTGCGTTATCGATTTGATCGAATGCACGAGCGCTACCGCCGTAAGTTTTTGCCAGAACAGTAGTGATTGCTGCTGTCAGGGTAGTTTTACCGTGGTCAACGTGGCCGATTGTACCAACGTTAACGTGCGGTTTTGAACGTTCAAATTTTTCTTTAGACATTAGATTGTCCCTCTAAGACACGGAATCGGTGGTTACACCACATCAACCAAGCAGTTAAAATTTATTTGCTTGTTTTTTACAGGAGACAAATCAGGGAGATGAATGAGAACATATGAGGAGTGGTGCTGATAGGCAGATTCGAACTGCCGACCTCACCCTTACCAAGGGTGTGCTCTACCAACTGAGCTATATCAGCACATCTTGGAGCGGGCAGCGGGAATCGAACCCGCATCATCAGCTTGGAAGGCTGAGGTAATAGCCATTATACGATGCCCGCAATGAACTCGGCTACCTGAGTTATCAGCTGTTAAACTGTTACCTGAATAAATCTTATTATAAGACCCTTCAGGAGATGGTGGTGGGAGAAGGATTCGAACCTTCGAAGTCGATGACGGCAGATTTACAGTCTGCTCCCTTTGGCCGCTTGGGTATCCCACCTATCCAAATTGTTAATTGGTGCCGGCACCAAGAGTCGAACTCGGGACCTACTGATTACAAGTCAGTTGCTCTACCAACTGAGCTATGCCGGCATCAAGTGCTGCGCATTCTAGGAAGAGTGAGCGAGACTTGCAACAAAAAAATTTAATTTTTTGTTTACTTGCTCACATTTTATTCGTTTTTTGTGATTTTGCTGTTTTTTTCGCTATATTCAGATTAAAACATCTACAGCAGACCGCAACTATAATCCATTATTATTTAGTCCGTAAAGTGTTCTCTCGCTGCTAAAAAATAATCTTCATTGTTTATTAAGTCCAAAAGTGACTATAAGGTTCAAAACTATTGATTGTCCACTGTTGTTTTTTTCAACAATCAATGCCGTTTTTACTGCCTTCGTCAAAAAAAATTCACATAAAACATAAAAAGTTCTACGCCAACTATCTTTCACTCGCTATGATGCAACTTAATTTTACGGATACGGGTGTTTAGGCAACCTGTCCAACCTGCATAGAATAGGCAGATGTTGGTTTATGAAACAGACAGAGAATTTTATTACTACACCATATTTAGAGTTTGATAGAGAACATTGGGCAACATTGCGAGATTCAGTCCCTTTGACACTAACTTCTAGTGAGCTTCTAGAGTTAAAAGGTATTAATGAAGAGCTCTCGATGGAAGATGTTATTGAAATTTATCTACCATTATCGCGTTTACTCAATTTTTATATTAGCTCCAATTTACGGCGCCAAGCTGTCCTTGAACAATTTTTAGGGACAAATGGAGCAAAGGTACCTTACATTATTGGTATTGCTGGCAGCGTTGCCGTTGGTAAAAGTACAACAGCACGTTTATTACAAGCGCTATTAACTCGTTGGCCAGAACATAGAAAAGTTGATTTGATTACAACAGATGGTTTCTTATATCCAAATCAAGTGTTAAAAGATCGCGACATCATGAAGAAAAAAGGTTTTCCTCAATCATATGATATGAGGAAACTAGTCAATTTTGTTTCTCAAATTAAATCGGGTGCCCGTAATGTCGTCGCCCCTGTTTATTCGCATCTCACTTATGACATTGTACCAGATCAGCAGCAAGTTATTGATCAGCCGGATATACTCATCTTAGAAGGCCTCAATGTCCTACAAAGCGATATGGATTATCCACATGACCCTCACCACGTGTTTGTCTCCGACTTTGTAGATTTCTCTATCTATGTCGATGCCGCTCCTGAGCTATTAAAACAGTGGTATGTTGGCCGCTTTTTGAAATTCCGACAAGGTGCTTTCTCAGATCCTGATTCTTACTTCCATAACTACTCTAAATTGAGCGAAGAGGAAGCTATTAATATAGCAAGTTCTATTTGGGATGAAATTAATGGATTAAACTTAGAAGAAAATATTTTGCCAACCAAAGAGCGCGCTAGCTTAATAATGACAAAGGGCGATAATCATTCTATTCAGAGTGTTAGAATAAGAAAGTAAATTTTATATGCCGGTAATTATCCGGCATATATTTAATTATTATTCATTAGAGCGTAATGATATTTCACCACCTATATAAGGGATTACCTCCCCATTATTTTGGCGTAATAATAAAGCACCTTGCTGATTAATCCCCATTTCAATACCAGTTATAATCTTCTCTCCAATCAATAGCTTAACATCTCGCCCCAAGAAATTATCTAATTCAAACCAACGAGATAGAAATGGCAACAAACCTTCCTTTTCAAATAATACTAAAGCATCTTTTAGTGCATTTATAATATTTGCAGATAACTCATTCCTCTCAATATAATCAACTTCATCAGCAAGTGATGACCACTCTTGATTAATTTCTTTATCTTTATTTATATTATTTTTACCCATCCCAATATTAATGCCAATTCCGATAATAATATGGGCTGCATCGCCTGTCTTACCAGTTAGCTCAACAAGAATACCTGCTAATTTTTTATCATTTAAATAAAGATCATTAGGCCATTTAACTTTAACTTTTGATTTGCTTATTTTATTCAATGTTTCAGCAATGATAATACCAACCACTAAGCTAAGTCCTACAGCGGCTGCGGGACCTTGATCTAACTTCCAATACATTGATAAATATAAATTACAACCAAAAGGAGAAATCCACTGACGACCACGTCGCCCTCTTCCCGCACTTTGGTACTCAGCTAAACATGCATCGCCAGATTTTAAGCTAGGTATCCTTTCCAACATATACTGATTGGTTGAATCAATAACCGGCTCAACGATAATATTACTACCTTGAGTATGCTGCATAATGGCTTGAGCATTCAGAAGGTTGATAGAGTAGGGAAGCTTATAACCTTTTCCGGAAATAGTCTGTATATCAAGCCCCCAAGAACGCAGTGTTTTAATATGTTTATTAATGCCTGCTCGGGTCATCCCTAAAATATCACCCAGCTGTTGCCCTGAATGAATTTGAGCATCGGACAGAATATCTATCAACTGTAGAGGAATACTGGTTTCTTTCATAAAATACAGTCCATTGGGTTAATTTCACCATATTTTCCAATAAATCTAACTTCTGGCTCAAGCATAATACCAAAGCGCTTATAAACCCTTTGACTAACATATTTAGCTAAATTGACGATATCCCATCCGGTAGCATGACCTTTGTTAATCAGTACAAGTGCTTGCTTAGTATGTACTGCCGCACCACCTAATTCGTAGCCTTTTAAACCGCATTGATCAATTAACCAGCCAGCCGCAACTTTAATGGAACCATCATCCTGTAAATATTGTGGGCATGACGGATATTGTTGCCTCAATTGTTCTGCTTTATCAGCCGAAATAATCGGATTTTTAAAAAAACTACCTGCATTACCTGTAACAGAAGGATCCGGTAATTTCATTTTACGCGTATTACATACTGAATTAAAAACTTGCTGTGGCGTTACCGTTTGTGGGTCTAACAATGCCAAATCCCCATATGTAAGCTTAGGAGACCATTGCTTAGGTAATTTTAAACCAACTCCCACAATAACGTGTGTGTGTTGATATTCATGCTTAAAGATACTATCCCGATAGCCAAAGCGGCATTCTTCTGCCAAGAGTCTTGATGGCTTTCCAGTCGTTAAATCAAGGGTATCCACATACTCACAAAGATCTTTGAGCTCTATGCCATAAGCCCCTATATTTTGAATCGGAGCAGAACCCACACACCCAGGTATTAACGCCAGATTTTCGGCACCATAGATCCCCTGATTTAGTAAAGATTCTATTAATTGATGCCAATTTTCTCCAGCGCCTGCATATACATGCCAAAAATCAGCCTGCTCAGTGGTCGTCACCCCCATTATTCTATTAAGAATGACTACACCATCAAAATCATCAATAAAGAGAACGTTGCTTCCACCGCCAAGAATTAAAACTGGTAATTGCTGTTTTCTTGCATCACACCATAGCTGATAAATAAGCTCTGCCGATCCTGCAAGATAAATTGACTTTGCTTTTGCTTCCAGCGCAAAGCTATTAAATTGTTTTAATTCAAGGGATGAGTTCATTGTTGCCTTCAGCACATAACAAATAAAGATTAGATAAGTCTAACAGGCTGATTGAAGAGAATCATTAAATAATAGAGTTACAGTAGAAGATTGCATGGAAGGTATGAAACGTATGTAATGATGTGCTTTATAAAAGCTAGATAGCAAAAAGCCACCCTAAGGTGGCTTTTTATATTTGAAACCTAGCAGTTCCCTACTCTCACATGGGGAGACCCCACACTACCATCGGCGCTACGGCGTTTCACTGCTGAGTTCGGCATGGGGTCAGGTGGGACCACCGCGCTATTGCCGCTAGGTAAATTCTTTTTAAATGCCGATAATTTCTGGTGCTGATACCCAGATTCGAACTGGGGACCTCACCCTTACCAAGGGTGTGCTCTACCAACTGAGCCATATCAGCAATATGGTGCGGTCAGTCAGTACTGACACAACCTTTAAAATTAATGTCTGGCAGTTCCCTACTCTCACATGGGGAGACCCCACACTACCATCGGCGCTACGGCGTTTCACTGCTGAGTTCGGCATGGGGTCAGGTGGGACCACCGCGCTATTGCCGCCAGACAAATTCTGTTTCGTTCCCGTTTGCAGTTATCTCAACGCAAACCAGAACCTCAATCTCAAACAAGCTGTGTGTCCCTCACCTTTCGGCTTCTCACTACTCAAAAACAACTCAATCTCTCTAAAACACCTTCGGTGTTGTCAGGTTAAGCCTCACGGTTCATTAGTACTGGTTAGCTCAACGTATCGCTACGCTTACACACCCAGCCTATCAACGTCTTAGTCTTAAACGTTCCTTTAGGACCCTTAAAGAGTCAGGGAAGACTCATCTCAAGGCAAGTTTCCCGCTTAGATGCTTTCAGCGGTTATCTCTTCCGCACTTAGCTACCGGGCAATGCCATTGGCATGACAACCCGAACACCAGTGGTGCGTCCACTCCGGTCCTCTCGTACTAGGAGCAGCCCCTTTCAATCTTCCAACGCCCACGGCAGATAGGGACCGAACTGTCTCACGACGTTCTAAACCCAGCTCGCGTACCACTTTAAATGGCGAACAGCCATACCCTTGGGACCTACTTCAGCCCCAGGATGTGATGAGCCGACATCGAGGTGCCAAACACCGCCGTCGATATGAACTCTTGGGCGGTATCAGCCTGTTATCCCCGGAGTACCTTTTATCCGTTGAGCGATGGCCCTTCCATTCAGAACCACCGGATCACTAAGACCTACTTTCGTACCTGCTCGAGCCGTCACTCTCGCAGTCAAGCTGGCTTATGCCTTTGCACTAACCGCATGATGTCCGACCATGCTTAGCCAACCTTCGTGCTCCTCCGTTACTCTTTGGGAGGAGACCGCCCCAGTCAAACTACCCACCAGACACTGTCCGCACCCCGGATCACGGGGCAACGTTAGAACATCAAACATTAAAGGGTGGTATTTCAAGGTTGGCTCCATGCAGACTGGCGTCCACACTTCAAAGCCTCCCACCTATCCTACACATCAAGGCTCAATGTTCAGTGTCAAGCTATAGTAAAGGTTCACGGGGTCTTTCCGTCTTGCCGCGGGTACACTGCATCTTCACAGCGAGTTCAATTTCACTGAGTCTCGGGTGGAGACAGCCTGGCCATCATTACGCCATTCGTGCAGGTCGGAACTTACCCGACAAGGAATTTCGCTACCTTAGGACCGTTATAGTTACGGCCGCCGTTTACTGGGGCTTCGATCAAGAGCTTCTCCTTACGGATAACCCCATCAATTAACCTTCCAGCACCGGGCAGGCGTCACACCGTATACGTCCACTTTCGTGTTTGCACAGTGCTGTGTTTTTAATAAACAGTTGCAGCCAGCTGGTATCTGCGACTGGCTTCAGCTCCATGGGTAAACCACTTCACCTAGCGCCAGCGTGCCTTCTCCCGAAGTTACGGCACCATTTTGCCTAGTTCCTTCACCCGAGTTCTCTCAAGCGCCTGAGTATTCTCTACCTGACCACCTGTGTCGGTTTGGGGTACGATTAATGATAATCTAGAGCTTAGAGGCTTTTCCTGGAAGCGGGGCATGAGCTACTTCATCACCGTAGTGACTCGTCATCAGACCTCAGCATTAGTGAACCGGATTTGCCTAATTCACCTGCCTACATCCTTAAACCGGGACAACCGTCGCCCGGATAGCCTAGCCTTCTCCGTCCCCCCATCGCAATTATCACCAGTACAGGAATATTAACCTGTTTCCCATCGACTACGCATTTCTGCCTCGCCTTAGGGGTCGACTCACCCTGCCCCGATTAACGTTGGACAGGAACCCTTGGTCTTCCGGCGTGCGGGTTTTTCACCCGCATTATCGTTACTTATGTCAGCATTCGCACTTCTGATACCTCCAGCATACCTCACAGTACACCTTCGCAGGCTTACAGAACGCTCCCCTACCCAACAACATCTAAATGTCGCTGCCGCAGCTTCGGTGCATGGTTTAGCCCCGTTACATCTTCCGCGCAGGCCGACTCGACCAGTGAGCTATTACGCTTTCTTTAAATGATGGCTGCTTCTAAGCCAACATCCTGGCTGTCTGAGCCTTCCCACTTCGTTTCCCACTTAACCATGACTTTGGGACCTTAGCTGGCGGTCTGGGTTGTTTCCCTCTTCACGACGAACGTTAGCACCCGCCGTGTGTCTCCCGTGATAACATTCTTCGGTATTCGTAGTTTGCATCGAGTTGGTAAGTCGGGATGACCCCCTAGTCGAAACAGTGCTCTACCCCCGAAGATGAGTTCACGAGGCGCTACCTAAATAGCTTTCGGGGAGAACCAGCTATCTCCCGGTTTGATTGGCCTTTCACCCCCAGCCACAAGTCATCCGCTAATTTTTCAACATTAGTCGGTTCGGTCCTCCAGTTAGTGTTACCCAACCTTCAACCTGCCCATGGCTAGATCACCGGGTTTCGGGTCTATACCCTGCAACTCATTCGCCCAGTTAAGACTCGGTTTCCCTACGGCTCCCCTATACGGTTAACCTTGCTACAGAATATAAGTCGCTGACCCATTATACAAAAGGTACGCAGTCACACCCGAAGGTGCTCCCACTGCTTGTACGTACACGGTTTCAGGTTCTATTTCACTCCCCTCGCCGGGGTTCTTTTCGCCTTTCCCTCACGGTACTGGTTCACTATCGGTCAATCAGGAGTATTTAGCCTTGGAGGATGGTCCCCCCATATTCAGACAGGATAACACGTGTCCCGCCCTACTCGTCGAGTTCACAACACCAACACCTTCGGATACGGGGCTATCACCCTTTACTGCCGGACTTTCCAGACCGTTCTCCTGATGCTGATGCTGATTAAGACTCTGGGCTGCTCCCCGTTCGCTCGCCGCTACTAGGGGAATCTCGGTTGATTTCTTTTCCTCGGGGTACTGAGATGTTTCAGTTCCCCCGGTTCGCTTCGTTTGACTATGTATTCATCAAACGATAGTGCAACGGATTGCACTGGGTTTCCCCATTCGGAAATCGTCGGGTATAACGGTTCATATCACCTTACCGACGCTTATCGCAGATTAGCACGTCCTTCATCGCCTCTGATTGCCTAGGCATCCACCGTGTACGCTTAGTCGCTTAACCTCACAACCCGAAAGTGTTTCGTTTCAGACGAACTTAGGCGTCATGGCTGTGCGTGGTGAACTTCTGCGTTGGGCAGTGCTCGCTATGCTCACGTACCTATGTACGCTGCGCTAGCTGTGCGCTGTCCGCCTTGAATTTCACACTGCTCGCTCATGCCACTCGCGGTTCGTTTTGAAGAAAACCTTCACGTTGAGATTTTTGAGAGACTCTCACATTGTTTAAGCGATAAACAATGTGCGTTGTTTTCAATTTTCAGCTTGTTCCAGATTGTTAAAGAGCATAATTGTTAAACCCACTACACTGTAATGGGCTTAATCATTATTGGGGTATCGCCTTTCACTCGATGACCGGCGCATTGGCGTCCCCTAGGGGATTCGAACCCCTGTTACCGCCGTGAAAGGGCGGTGTCCTAGGCCTCTAGACGAAGGGGACATCAGTCTCTGCTTCGCAGACGCGCTTGCTGCTCTACTTTCTATCAGACAATCTGTGTGAACACTTCACAAAAACACTTCAATGGTAAGGAGGTGATCCAACCGCAGGTTCCCCTACGGTTACCTTGTTACGACTTCACCCCAGTCATGAATCACAAAGTGGTAAGCGCCCTCCCGAAGGTTAAGCTACCTACTTCTTTTGCAACCCACTCCCATGGTGTGACGGGCGGTGTGTACAAGGCCCGGGAACGTATTCACCGTAGCATTCTGATCTACGATTACTAGCGATTCCGACTTCATGGAGTCGAGTTGCAGACTCCAATCCGGACTACGACGTACTTTATGAGTTCCGCTTGCTCTCGCGAGGTCGCTTCTCTTTGTATACGCCATTGTAGCACGTGTGTAGCCCTACTCGTAAGGGCCATGATGACTTGACGTCATCCCCACCTTCCTCCGGTTTATCACCGGCAGTCTCCTTTGAGTTCCCGACCGAATCGCTGGCAACAAAGGATAAGGGTTGCGCTCGTTGCGGGACTTAACCCAACATTTCACAACACGAGCTGACGACAGCCATGCAGCACCTGTCTCAGAGTTCCCGAAGGCACCAAAGCATCTCTGCTAAGTTCTCTGGATGTCAAGAGTAGGTAAGGTTCTTCGCGTTGCATCGAATTAAACCACATGCTCCACCGCTTGTGCGGGCCCCCGTCAATTCATTTGAGTTTTAACCTTGCGGCCGTACTCCCCAGGCGGTCGATTTAACGCGTTAGCTCCGGAAGCCACGCCTCAAGGGCACAACCTCCAAATCGACATCGTTTACAGCGTGGACTACCAGGGTATCTAATCCTGTTTGCTCCCCACGCTTTCGCACCTGAGCGTCAGTCTTTGTCCAGGGGGCCGCCTTCGCCACCGGTATTCCTCCACATCTCTACGCATTTCACCGCTACACATGGAATTCTACCCCCCTCTACAAGACTCTAGCTGACCAGTCTTAGATGCCATTCCCAGGTTAAGCCCGGGGATTTCACATCTAACTTAATCAACCGCCTGCGTGCGCTTTACGCCCAGTAATTCCGATTAACGCTTGCACCCTCCGTATTACCGCGGCTGCTGGCACGGAGTTAGCCGGTGCTTCTTCTGTCGGTAACGTCAATCGTTGATGATATTAGCATCAACGCCTTCCTCCCGACTGAAAGTACTTTACAACCCTAGGGCCTTCTTCATACACGCGGCATGGCTGCATCAGGCTTGCGCCCATTGTGCAATATTCCCCACTGCTGCCTCCCGTAGGAGTCTGGGCCGTGTCTCAGTCCCAGTGTGGCTGATCATCCTCTCAGACCAGCTAGGGATCGTCGCCTAGGTGAGCCATTACCCCACCTACTAGCTAATCCCATATGGGTTCATCCGATAGCGCAAGGACCGAAGTTCCCCTGCTTTGCTCCTAAGAGATTATGCGGTATTAGCCACCGTTTCCAGTAGTTATCCCCCTCTATCGGGCAGATCCCCATACATTACTCACCCGTCCGCCGCTCGTCAGCGAGAAGCAAGCTTCTCCTGTTACCGCTCGACTTGCATGTGTTAGGCCTGCCGCCAGCGTTCAATCTGAGCCATGATCAAACTCTTCAATTAAAAGTGTTTGATGCTCAAAGAATGTCTTACTGACCGTAACGTTCTTTTGTTCGGCTAACTTTGTCAGCTGCACATCGCCTCACCTCGCCGTACCTAAGTACTGTCTCGGCTCATCGCTGCTTGCTTTCGCGTTATCCTTCCAAAATAAGCGTTACTACCTTATTTCATATATATGAATTAACGTGTTAGTCACTCTTCAAGACTTTAAAATCAAATATTTTTTGATAGTGTCTTGTGAGTGCCCACACAGATTGTCTGATAAATTGTTAAAGAGCGTTGCGACTTTATCTTTCGATATTAACCGTTTAGGTCGTTGTCGCGAGGTGGCGTATAATACGCTTTCCTCATCGAGAGTCAAGCTTTTTTTTCGCTTATTCTTTTCAGAATCTCTCGCTGCCTTCGTGATGCTTTTTAGGTTATCCCTTGGGCTTGCCATCACATTTCGTGTCGGCTCATCGTCGGTCAGTGGAGGCGCATTATAGGGAGTCAGGAAAATCACGCAACCCCTTTTTTGCATTTTTTTTCTGTTTGCTCAGCATTCCATCAAATTTGAGTTAAATCGCTAGTTTTTCCAGCGAATCAAACCCTTCACCAGCTAATACTGGCTGTAATGCTTGCGCTTCATCGTTCATTAATAAGCAATATGCAAAGTCTTTTTCTTCACTTGAAGTTGTCTCGTCTGCTTGATTGCTGATCAACCAAACTGTACGCCTTGCAATTGCAGCCCCTGAATCAATAAATCTTGTCCCACTCGCTAACACCTGTTCAAGTTCTTCAACAAGTAATGGGAAATGAGTGCACCCTAAAATTACGGTATCAGGTGGTTCCGGCATTCTTAGCCATGGTTTCACTGCATTTGCAACTTCAGTTAATGGTATTTTTTCACCATGGAGTTTTCTTTCTGCTAGTTGTACAAGATCTGATGAACCAAGTGAAATTACCTTACAATCCGTTGCAAATCGCGCTATTAACTCTTTTGTATACTCACGATTCACCGTGCCTTTTGTTGCCAACAGCCCTACGACACCATTTCGGGTTAACTTAGTTGCAGGCTTAATCGCTGGCACTACCCCCACAATTGGAAAGGTAAAATGTGCTCTTAAGTTTGGTAAACCGACCGTACTCGCCGTATTACAAGCAATGATGGTGATCGTCAAAGCATGTTTCTTTGCCACGGCATCTACAATCTGATACACCCTGTCGATAATAAACTCTTCACTTTTTTCACCATAAGGAAATGCTTCATTATCGAATACATATATATAGTGAGCATTAGGAAGTAATTTTTTAACTTCACGGTAAACAGATAACCCGCCCACTCCTGAGTCGAACACAAGAATGGTCGGGCGAATAGATAGATTGTGATTAGAAGTTGTAGCTTCCAGTAAGGAAATATTCTCTTCCAGCGGTGCGATAACCATACGCGGTCTCATAGTCTTTATCGAACATGTTAGCTATTTTACCACGAATTGTGAGATGTGAAGTGATCGGATATGCAGCTGTGATATCCCAAACGCTATATCCGCCTACTTTTAAACGATTTCCTAATGCATCAACATCATAACGCTGTCCCACATATTGATAAGTAATTCCCATATTCATCTGATACATAGTCCAATCAAGCTGATATTTTACTTGCTGCTTTGCTCTTCTTAGCAAAACTTGATCCGTATCTTTATTTCTAGGGTCAATATATTGGTAAGTTAACTGATGTTGGAAAATGCCCGTTTCTATTTCCCCAATCCATTCAATTCCTTTGATTTTCGCTTTATCTATATTTTCGTAGGTAGAAATTGGGTAACCATATTTATATGTAATTAGATTATCAATATCATTATGATAAGCATTGAATTGCCATAATAGTGGGCCCGTTACGCCTTCTAAACCCATTTCCCATTGTTGGCTTTTTTCTGGTTTAAGATTTGGATTACCAAGTGTCGTTCCCCATTCCGAGGAGGAGTTCGCATACAACTGCCCTAGATTAGGTGCTTTATACGCTGTGGCATAAGAACCAATAATTTTATATCCATCATAAAATTCCCAGCTGAGTCCTGATTGCCATGTCGTGTGCCAATCAAATTCAGAATGATGGTCTGCGCGTACCGCTGCTTCAGCTGTAACAGAGTTAATTGGAGCATATTGGCCGGTTAAATATAACCCTGTTGTCTTTACCGATTCTTTTTTATTCGCCATAGCAGTGCCTGGTTCAATATTTTGATATTGATAATCAACACCACCACTAATATTTCCTTTATCTAAGCGATAGCTATTACCCCATTGCAAATTATATTGCTGGGATTCATCTAAGCTGGAAAATTGACTATATTGTCCATGACGCGGGTCATAATTATAGTCTTTCACCCGACTATAGTTTCCCATTAAAGAGCTGGAGTAATTGCCCTGTTGATATTTTACGCCGGTTTCATAGGTACGGCTATAAAGCTTACGCGTATCAACAAGTGATACCCCATCGTCATAACTATCATAGTTTGCTCTATTATCGTAACCATAAGCACGCGCGTAAGCTAATACCTCAGATGAAAACTGATGCTCCACTCCTAACCATAATGTTTTATTAAGAAAACCATCTTTATCAGGCTGTGGATGCATGCCAGTCATCCCTCTAGCTTCTACATCAAACCCTGTTGTGTGGGTATAAGCACCCGCTGCGGTTACAGTTGTATTGTCGCCAATTTTCTGTTGAGTTGAACCGTTATAATTTTGATAACCATATGAACCGGCTCCAGCATTCAATGTTGTTCCATCATTATCACGGCGAGTAATAATATTCACCACACCACCAACAGCATCTGAACCATAAACGGCAGATCTCGCACCGCGAATATATTCAATTTTTTGGACTAATGAGATAGGAATTTGGCTAAGATCAGATGACCCAGATATTCCTGCTTGGTTTAACCGTACACCATCAATTAAAACCAAAACATGGCGGGATTCTGTTCCCCTGATAAATAAAGAACTTTGTTGTCCCATACCACCACTTTGTGAGATATCAACACCGGGTAGTCGTTTCAATACATCGACCACGGTATTAGATTGCCAATGATCAATTTCTTCACGTGTGACTACAGTTACAGGCGCTAATATCGATGAAATTGGTTGTTCAAAACGGTTAGCTGTCACCACCATTTCGTCAGATTGATTTTTTGCATTTGCCAGAGAAGAAATACCACACAACACTGCCACAGCAGCAACCGAAAACGGCAGCAACTTATTATTATTCATTATGATAACACCCGGAAAATCAATTAAATTAAAATTCCGCGAGGCTGAATATAAGATCCGCGCAAATATTCAACAAAGCGAGGTAAAGGTTGTGGACAGGTATCGGACTTTTACCGTTGCGCGTCAGTTTTGGACTCACACCAAATTCCCTGTTCACTCTACATATTATCCTATGAGGAATCGCAATTGGTGTCTACGGATGGATAATGAAAACTGGACATCTGCAGCGCATTCCCTACAATTTCGCTCCTGATCTGAATTTTACTATTTTATACTCTAAATAATTCGAGGTGCAGGTAGGCGACAAGTGAAGATAGACCAGGAGCATAGATAAACTCTATGACTCGGCGAGCGTAGCGTAGTCAACAACCCTGCAACTTGAAGTATAACGAGTATATGGAGCCAAACATGTCAAACTCCTTACATATTGAAAACTACGAGCAGCAACTCGCAGAAAAAACTGATCGTTTAAAGGCTATGATGGCTCCTTTTAACGCACCTGAACCTGAAATTTTTTCATCGCCAAAATCCCATTACCGAATGCGTGCAGAGTTTCGAGTGTGGCATGACGGTGATGACCTGTTTCACATCATGTTTGATAAAGAAACAAAAGAGCGCATTCGAATTGATCAATTTCCTGTCGCAAGTCAGCTCATTAATCATGTTATGGCAAAAATCTTGCCACTAATAAAAGAAAATGAGCTGCTACGCCATAAATTATTTCAGATTGATTACCTTTCAACACTAAGCAATAAACTTATCGTTTCTTTGCTATATCATAAGAAATTAGGCGATGAATGGATTGAAGCAGCTAAGCAATTAAAAGAAAAACTCACTAATGAAGGTTTCGATCTTCAGCTTATCGGCCGTGCATCAAAAACAAAAATTATGTTAGATAATGATTATGTTGATGAGTGTTTGACAATAAACGGTCGCAATATGATTTATCGCCAAGTAGAAAATAGTTTTACTCAACCGAATGCACAAGTGAACGTTAAGATGCTAGAGTGGGCTATTGCTGCGACAAAAAATTCGACGGGTGATCTACTAGAGCTTTATTGTGGTAATGGTAATTTTTCATTAGCGTTAGCGCAAAACTTTGAACGGGTACTTGCCACTGAAATTGCCAAGCCTTCTGTCACAGCAGCGCAATACAATATCGCAGCTAACCACATTAATAATGTACAAATTATCCGAATGTCAGCTGAAGATTTTACCCAAGCCATGCGCGGTGTACGTGAATTCAAACGACTTGACGGTATCAATCTTAGCGATTACCAATGTAATACAATTTTTGTTGATCCTCCGCGCAGTGGTTTAGATGACAAAACGGTCAAATTAGTACAAGAATATGACAATATCCTCTATATTTCCTGCAACCCAGAAACCTTGTGCGACAATTTAGTCGTTTTAAATGAAACCCATGTAGTGAAAAAGCTAGCGTTGTTTGATCAATTTCCTTACACCCATCATATGGAAAGCGGTGTTTTACTGACTCGCCGTTAATTGTTTAATTTATACTCTAAAAAATTCAAGCTGTCGTAAGGTAGTCATGTGAAATATAACGAGTATAGATACACAAACGCCGCAATGTTTTACATTACGGCGTTTTCTATTAAGCTAATTTTTTAACCAAATTAAACTTCAGCTTCATTTTCAGCAGCCAGTTCCTGCTGTTCTTTTTTGCGTGTTTTCCAGCTTGTATATAACCACAAAGCTAGTGCAACAATAATGGTTGCAGGAATAAAGTTAGAACCCACTTCTGGGTGCTGCACGCGCAGGATCGCAGCGTACGCAAATAAACCTAAAAAGAAGTTACCCACGACAAATTTAGGTAACCCCATTGGCATTGCATGATGTAAGTAACGCTGGTGTAGGCTATAAACTGCTAATATTAAAGTAATAATCGGAAATATAGAAAACTCTACTAAGGAGTTAAACAGAGCAGAGAAAGTTCCGTGAGTCGATAAGCCAACCACTAGTGCGAGTAGTAATGTGCTTTTCTCATAGCGATTGTGTTCCGTCATTGATTCTCCTTTATATTATTTAGTGAGATCGGGGTCAGTTTGATTTTGTTTTTCTTGTTCACGGCGGTACCAGTAATATGCGCCTTTCGCGATCATACGTAGCTGTAACACTAACCGTTCTTCCAGATGCTGCCTTTTTTCCTCATCGATATCTAGAGCTTCAGCACCTGCGCTAAAAACGATGGTGACCATGGATTCTGCTTGTAGCTCAGTAAAATGTCGTGGCATACGGCTTTCTTGTTCAAGGTAATCGGCAAGTTCTGCGATAAAGTGTTGGATTTCCCGTGCCACCGCTGCACGAAACTCAGCAGAGGTTCCAGAGCGTTCACGTAATAATAACCTAAACGCATTAGGGTTATTACCTATAAACTCCATAAAAGTCGAGATTGATGTGCGGATCACACTACCGCCTTTTGCAATGCGCTGACGCGCTTGGCGCATGAGTTGACGTAACATCAAGCCACTTTCATCAACCATCGTCAGCCCTAATTCATCAACATCTTTGAAATGGCGATAAAATGAAGTGGGTGCGATACCAGCCTCACGTGCAACTTCACGCAAGCTTAGGCTTGTAAAACTACGTTCTGCACTTAATTGGCTAAATGCGGCTTCAATGAGCGAACGACGAGTTTTTTCTTTCTGTTTTGCTCTAACGCCAATAATATTGCTCACGGTGATCCTGATTTCTATGTCATTAAACAGCCATTGATACACTCTAAATAATTCAAAGTGCAGCTACGTGATCAGTGAATGAATCGCTAGGATCATATATAAAGCTATAATCAGTAGCGAGTGAACACCGTTCACCCTATCTTCACAAAAAGCACTACAACTTGAATTATATGGCGAGTATATCAAAATAATAAAACTTCAGCTCCACTACCATTTAGCATACCTGAAATTTATTAGCCTGTTTGAGTGAAAAGGCGATTTGACCTACAGATTACTGTTTTTCAGACTTTGACCAAATCATTTTTCGGCAATTTTTTACTTTTTTATCAATTAACTGTGTTTTGTTTTACTAAGGTTGAATTTGTAAGACATGTCCCCAAAAAGCTTGAAGTTATTTAACATTTAAATCAGCATAATTTCAAAGGTGAGCGGTAAAGCGAGTAAATAATCGACGGATATGCTAACATCATGTTGTCATTTTGTTTTTAGAGCAGGTCTTACCTCATGCAACACATCCATTTTGATGCAATTGTCATTGGTTCCGGACCTGGCGGAGAAGGCGCCGCCATGGGGCTAGTGAAACAAGGGAAAAACGTCGCCGTCATTGAACGCTATAACAGTGTAGGCGGTGGTTGTACCCACTGGGGAACTATCCCTTCAAAAGCACTTCGCCACGCCGTTAGCCGAATTATCGAATTTAACCAAAATCCACTCTACAGTGATAATTCACGCTCCTTACGTTCCTCGTTCTCTGAAATTCTTCAGCATGCTGAAAGTGTCATTAGTCAACAAACACGTATGCGCCAAGGTTTTTATGAACGTAATGGTTGCCAAATGTTCTCTGGCGAAGCAACATTCATTGATGAAAAACATGTTAGCGTACGCTACGCCGATGGTAGCTGTGATGTTCTTAGTGCAGACAATATCGTGATCGCAACAGGCTCTCGTCCTTATTGCCCATCTGATGTTGATTTCAATCACTCACGTATCTACAACAGCGACACGATCCTGAATTTAACTCACGAACCGCGCCACGTAATTATCTATGGTGCTGGCGTGATCGGTTGTGAATACGCCTCTATCTTTCGAGGCTTAGGTGTCAAAGTTGATTTAATTAATACACGTGATCACCTACTTGCTTTCTTAGATCAAGAAATGTCAGATGCGCTTTCTTATCACTTCTGGAATAGTGGTGTCGTTATTCGCCATAATGAAGAATATGAGAAAATTGAAGGTGTTCCTGATGGCGTTATTGTTCACTTGAAATCAGGTAAAAAGGTGAAAGCTGACTGTTTGCTGTATGCCAACGGACGAACAGGTAATACTGATACACTCGGCTTAGCCAATGTTGGTATCGAAGCAGATGGCCGTGGGCTGATCAAAGTTGATAAAGCTTACCGAACTTCCAATGAACATATTTATGCAGTTGGTGATGTTATCGGCTATCCAAGTCTTGCTTCTGCGGCTTATGACCAAGGACGCATCGCTGCGCGAGCAATCACTGAAGGCTTAGGCAATGCTCACCTCGTTGAAGATATACCAACTGGCATTTATACCATTCCTGAAATTAGCTCTGTTGGTAAAACAGAACAGCAATTAACTGCAATGAAGATCCCATACGAAGTGGGCCGTGCTCAATTTAAACATTTAGCACGCGCACAAATTGCAGGTATGAATGTGGGTAGTTTGAAAATTCTATTCCATCGAGAAACTTTGCAAATTTTGGGTATTCACTGCTTTGGTGAAAGAGCCGCAGAAATTATTCACATTGGGCAAGCTATTATGGAGCAAAAAGGGGAAGGAAATACGATTGAGTATTTTGTGAACACTACGTTCAACTACCCGACAATGGCGGAAGCCTTCCGTGTAGCTGCATTGAATGGTTTAAATCGTCTTTTCTAAACTTCAACTACCATATTGCTGGGGATCTCCCAGCAATATGTCAATACGCCAAGCCAATTACATTTTCTTTCTATAATAACTATTCATTAGATTATAAATAGCTTCTGCTAGCTGCTCATAACGGCCACGTAAAGGCGAGCCAGGGCGATAAACAAGCACGACAGTACGCTTAGGCTCGGGATGGATACAATTTAAGTAGCATACCCCGTCACGACATGCCTCGTTGGGTACAGCTAAATCAGGCAATAATGTTATTCCACTGCCTGCTGCAACCATATTCCTCAATGTTTCTAAGCTGGTAGCACGGAAATGTGTATCTTCTTTAGCGCCTGCTTGAAAGCAAAAGCCCATCGCTTGGTCACGCAGACAATGCCCATCTTCCAACATTAATAATTTTTCACCCGATAACTCGCTCATATCAATAGTATTACGATCACGCCATGAGTGTCCTTCATAAATGGCAAGTTTCATCGGCTCTTCAAATAATGGCACAACAATAAAAGGATCAGTTTCTTTGACTTGAGCCAAAATTGCGCAATCAAGTTTACCGCTATCAAGCTGAGCTAATAACTGTTGGGTTTGTGCTTCATGTAAATAAATTTCCAGTTTAGGAAATAATTTATGTAACTCAGGAATAATTAATGGCAGTAAATATGGAGCAATTGTTGGGATCAAACCAATATGCAAAGGCCCCGACATGCTCTCTCCTTGTAAAGCAGCCATTTCTTGTAAGACTTTAATTTCTCTTAAAATCGTTCTGGCTTGCTCAACAAGCAATAAACCTTGCTGAGTGAATAAAACTTTACGACTGGTTCTTTCCAACAACATGACGCCAAGTTCTTCTTCTAGCTTACGTATTTGGCCACTCAATGTTGGTTGGCTCACGTGGCAAGAGTCAGCTGCACGGCGAAAATGTTTATGTTCAGCCAATGCCACTAGATATTCCAGATCGCGAATGTTCATTTTGCAGCCCTTATCTTTTATTAATATAAACTGCCAATCAGTATAGCAGGTTTCTGATGCTTTTAACTATCAATTAGAGTTAAATGTTCGAAATTACCTCGTAATTAGTACGTTACGTCGACAATAGGCCTACTTTTTATATGAATTAGCATAGTCATCATACCTTGGTGAAAGGTACGGTAACAAGAAGTATAGCGAATATATTAAAATTCATGGCAAAATAATATACACATAGAACACGCGGCATCTTTTATTTATATCTAAATAGTAATAACTACTTATCGATAACATAAACATATTTTTATATTATCGATAATTAAAATATCTTCCAATTCCTAAATAAACAAATGAGGCTATAGGACATAGTTTAAATTTAATAATGAAAAAACCAATGTAACATTCAGATAAATTATGTTTATCTTATTCATTGATTTATTAGTTTTCATTAAAAACAAATTGGCAACAGTTATATTCACCCTAGCTAAACGAATTAAACAAGCCGTATAGAGGTTCGAAAATAACAGCAAATAAAACCACCCAAAGGCATATTGATGTCAACATGTAACGCCATAGGCATATATGTAAGCGTTATTTTTAGAACCATAATCCAAATAATGCTTAATAGAGGGAATGCTTAAATACAAACATAACGAATCTTTCTTTAATATATTTACTCACATTTTCTTTTTAAAGTTAGTTAACACTCAAAATAAATTTATATCTATATAATCCATTTCGTCAAATACTGAAGGAATAATACAAATCCCCATTACAGAAAAATATATAGGTCTAATATTATGAATAAGAAAAAAACCATTTCCGCTTTGTCATTTATTTTGTTAACAACATCATTATTTTCTACAAACGTACAAGCAAATACAGGTCATGGAAAAATTACATTTAAAGCGACTATTGTATTTCCTCCATGCAGCTATAACGTTGCTAATAACGGCGCTAATTTGAATTGCTTTGATGGCGGTACAAGCACCATAAAAACGTCAAATATTCATAATATCCAAAAGAGTCAACCAACTGGCTGGCAACAACTTGAGAATAATAGAGGGATTTATCAATTTCAATGGATAAACAAAGCAAAAAATTTAGCAATGCTCTCAGTAGAATACCTTTAAAAAACACTGAAAATGCAGAATGTGATGAGTCACTATAAATCAACAGCGAGATTGTCTTATGGAAAACAGATAAAAGTGAAATATATTTAAACGCTAACGCGTATACTCGTGGAATTGGGGGCAGAATTCTCTCCCCCCCATGTTTAACTTATTCAATGCTAAAATAACATTATAACCCTAAACGAATTTTAGCTTCTGTAATTGCCTTTTGGACTTGTCCCTTAGAAACCCCACCTTTTGCTAAACGCTTATCTAAACATGATTGCAATGATAAAATTTCATAGACATCCAATTGGATGGTGTCACTGAATTTTTGCAAATCACTCAAAGCCATCTCTTCTAGTGCCTTACCTTGAGCGATAGCTGCAACCACCGCTTCACCAACAATATGATGCGCCTCGCGGAATGGAACACCTTTTGCTACAAGATAATCAGCGAGCTCTGTCGCATTGGCGTAACCTTGTTTTGCCGCGTCTTCACAACGCCCACGTCGGATTTGAATGCCATCAAGCACTAAAACAGCCATATGCATACAATCTAACCATGTATCAAGTGCATCAAAGAGGCCTTCTTTATCCTCTTGCATATCTTTATTGTATGCCAGTGGTAGGCCTTTAAGGGTCATCATCATGCCTGTTAATGCACCCTGTACACGTCCACATTTACCGCGGATCAATTCTAAGGCATCTGGGTTTTTCTTTTGCGGCATCAATGAAGAGCCTGAGGTGACTTTATCTGATAATTCGACAAAAGCTGCTTCGCCACTGTTAAAGAAGATTAAATCTTCAGCAAAACGCGATAAATGCACCATGCCAATACTGGCATCAGATAATAGTTCAAGGACATGATCCCTATCGGATACCGTATCGAGACTATTGCGCGTAGCAGCAGAGAATCCTAACCAACCCGCTAGCTGTTCGCGATCGATATCATAAGCAGTGCCAGCTAATGCGCCACAACCTAATGGGCTCACATCTAAACGTTTCAATGTATCTTTTAAACGGCTTTCATCACGCGCAAGCATCTCACTGTAAGCTAAGCACCAATGTGCAAAAGTGACTGGCTGTGCACGTTGCAAATGAGTGTATCCAGGCATCACCGCATCTTGATTATTTTCAGCCGTGATAACCAACGCTTTTTGCAGCTCCGAAACCGCCTCTAATAACAAAGCAACCTGATCTTTACACCACAGTTTTAAATCCGTTGCCACTTGGTCGTTGCGACTACGACCGGTATGCAGTTTTTTTCCTAAATCCCCTACTTTATCAATCAGTTTTCCTTCGACCCAACTATGAATATCTTCAGCATCACTTTGCAGAATACTTTCAGGGTTATCTTGAACCTCTTGCAATAATTCATTCAATGCCTGTTCTAAAGATTGCTGCTCCGCCGCTGATAACACTCCAACAGTGACCAACGCTTTTGACCATGCAACCGAACCAATAATGTCTTGCTGTGCTAAGCGATAATCAAAGCGCAATGAATCATTAAATTGTTTAAACCGCTGATCGGCTTCTTGACTAAAACGTCCACCCCAAAGTGCCATAATTGATCCCTATCTGATTGATAAAATATACTCTTCATCCATTAAGCTACAGGGATGTTGACTACCTGCAACTTGAATTATTTAGAGTATATATGTCGTACCCGGCAGCCTACCGCTGCCGGGAAAATACTAAAACTATTTCGCTTTATTCTGTTCCTTCAACGCACGAATACGTGAAGACAGTGAATATAGACGGATAAAACCACCAGCATGGCTGTGATCATAAACTTCATCTTCACCGAATGTAGCGAACTCTTCAGAATACAGGCTCTTATCCGCTTTCTTCTGAATTGCCGTCACTTGCCCTTTATACAATTTCAATACCACTTCACCCGTCACATCTTGCGCTAAAGATTCTGCCGCAGCTTGTAGAGATTGACGTAAAGGTGCAAACCAACGACCGTCATAAACCACATAAGACATTTCTAGACCTAATTGCTCACGCCATTTAAAGCTATCGCGATCCAGAACCAGCTGCTCAATGCCACGCAGAGCAGCCATCATGATGGTTCCCCCTGGGGTTTCATAACAACCACGTGATTTCATGCCGACTAAACGGTTTTCAACAATATCAATACGGCCCACACCATGCTTCGCACCCAGTACGTTCAGAGTCTCAAGGCAACCCAGTGGTGACAGCGCTTTACCATTAACAGAAACGACTTCACCTTGTTTCACACCAACGGTGACTAATTCAGCTTCATCTGGTGCATCTTTTGGATCAACCGTCCACACCCAGCAGTCCTGATTAGCCGCATTCCATGTGCTTTCTAATACACCCCCTTCCGTTGAGATGTGCCATGCGTTTTCATCACGGCTATAAATTTTCTCAAGGCTTGCTGTCGTTGGGATATTACGCTCTTTTAAGTAATCAAGAAGCGCTTCACGAGAACGTAAATCCCACTCACGCCATGGCGCAACCACTTTTAATTGAGGTGCTAACGCAGTGTATGTACTTTCAAAACGAACTTGGTCGTTGCCTTTACCTGTTGCGCCATGAGCAACAGCATCAGCACCCACTTTCAATGCAATTTCAACTTGCGCTTTAGCAATAATTGGGCGCGCCATTGACGTCCCTAATAGGTAGCTACCTTCATAAAGAGCGCCTGTTTTTAATACTGGGTAAATATATTCTTTGATAAATTCTTCGCGCAGATCGACGACATAGCATTCAGATGCCCCTGATTGCAGCGCTTTTTGTTCAACACCAACCAGATCTTCTCTGTCTTGCCCAACATCAGCAACGAATGCAACTACTTCACAATCATCATAGTTTTCTTTTAACCATGGAATAATTGCTGATGTATCTAAACCACCTGAGTACGCTAATACAATTTTTTTGATGCCCTTTTTCATAACTTATCTATCCCGATTCCGCTTAATTAAGAGTTCATTTGTTTATTTGATTAGCAAAGCTAACCGCATGCATCTCACTTTCGATGCTAAAATTCGAGTTCCGATGGAGGTACCATTAAATAGTGCGGGTAATTGCTCCGCATGACGCCAACTCGCAATATCAACGGGTCGCTGTAAGGTGGTTGCTGCATCAAGTGCCGCATTGACTTTTACAATCATGCCGTCGGTAATAATGCCTTGTTCAATTAGTTTCTGAGCTTTCTCCGTCGTCATTTCATCAATTTTTTGGCCTTTACCATCAAGAATGCCGCTCACATCAGACAATAGAACTAAATCTGCATTCAATGCCTGTGCAATCGCTGTAGCCGCTTGGTCTGCATTGACGTTCATTAATAAACCATCCGATGTCACACCAATTGAACTGATAATTGGTAAATAATCTGCATCTAATAGTAATTGCAGTAATTTCGCATTGCCCGGTTTCGCACTGCCAACATGACCTAGTTCATCATTAAGTTGAGTCACTACCGCACTTTGCCCATCACCTAATGATAGACCAACCGCTTGTAGCTGGTATTTAGTTGCCCACGCCAATAATGTTTTATTAGCAGTCCCCGCTAATGCCCCAGTAATGATGTCAATTTGATCTGCTGGGGTGACGCGTAGCCCTTGCTTTTTAACTACCGGTAATTGCAATTTCTGCATTAATTCATCAACTAAGCAGCCACCACCATGCACAATGACTAATGGTCTTTGATGTGACTGACGATAAGTTTGCAATGCCGTAAACAGCCTCTCTAGCGCTTCTTCGCTGTCGAGTAATACACCACCCAATTTAATCACTAATGGTTGCATGGGGTTGATCCTTAATAAGTTCATTGACCGTGATGGCACTAAAATAATGATTGTGTTTCATTAAAATCGAAACGAATATTCATGCATTGCACTGCCTGTGCAGCTGCGCCTTTTAATAAATTGTCTTCTGTACCCACTAATATCAGATGTTCACCTTTTAGCACAAAGCCGATATCACAAAATGGTGTACCAACCACAGATTTTAGTGCCGGAACGCCTTTGTCATATAAACGCACCAACGGTTTACTTTGATAGGCATCTTTAAATACTTGACGAATTTGCTCATCAGTTACCCCTGCTTTCACCTTGCAAGTGATCGTGGCAAGGATACCGCGAGCAAAATTGCCTAAATGTGGAGTGAAAATGACTTCACGGCCTAAATGCGTTGCAATTTCGGGTTGGTGACGGTGAGTAAAAATGCCATAAGGCTGCAAACTCACCTCACAAAAACTATTAGTCATGGAAGCTTTACGCCCAGCACCTGAAACACCACTGGTTGCATTAATGACGGGCCACATTTGTTCATCAAGTAATTTAGCCTCAATCAGTGGTTTAAGCGCTAACTGAGAAACAGTTGGATAGCACCCCGGTACCGCGATCAACTGGGCTTGACGAATTTTATCAGCCTGCCATTCTGCAAGGCCGTAAACGGCTTGATCTAACCATTTACTGTTTGTATGTTCAAAACCATAGTATTGTGGATAGAAAGCAGCATCTTGAACACGATAGGCGCCTGATAAATCAAACACGACACAACCCGCTTCTAAAAATTGAGGGGCGATGTCATGGCTCACTTCATGAGCCGTTGCAAGAAATACGACATCAACGCCTTGTGCTACTGCTGCAACATCGGTCAATGGTTGCACTGGAATATCGATGATGCCTTTATACTGGGGATGTAAATCAGAGAAGCATTTACCTGCATCAGCACTTTGCGCTGACACCATCAACCCTTGAAGATTTATTTCAGGATGACGTTGCAGATAAGCCGCTAATTCCGCTCCAGTATAGCCACTGGCCCCGATAATGAGTGTGTTCAACATATACTTTCTACCTTGTACTCGTGACCCAAACAGTTTAATGTGTATTTTTATTCAAATAAAGTGCATGAATATTGATACTATTATGGATAAAGGCTGTCAACAGTGAATATTAAATTACCTGCATTTATTGAGATTTATCGTCAATTAATTGCCACTCCATCCATCAGTGCAACTGATGCACAACTCGATCAGAGCAATAAAGCACTGGTTGAATTGCTGGGAGGCTGGCTAGAAACACTTGGATTTACGGTTAATATCCAACCCGTACCGGATACCCGTGATAAATACAATCTATTAGCATCAATTGGTGAAGGCAGTGGTGGCCTAATGTTGTGTGGCCACACAGATACCGTCCCCTTTGATGAAGGCCGTTGGAGTAAAGATCCTTTTGCATTGACGGAGCACGACGGTAAGCTCTATGGCTTAGGGACCGCCGACATGAAAGGCTTTTTTGCTTTTATTGTTGATGCGCTGCGTGATATTGATACGAGCAAATTTACTCGTCCACTGCATATTCTTGCAACTGCCGATGAAGAGACCTCAATGGCGGGGGCACGTTATTTTGCGGCGAGTACTCAACTGCGCCCTGACTTTGCCATTATTGGTGAACCTACCTCGTTACAGCCAATACGTGCGCATAAAGGGCACCTTTCAAATGCCATTCGTATTACCGGTCAGTCGGGGCACTCAAGTGATCCAGCCCGAGGTGTTAATGCAATTGAATTAATGCATGAGTCGATTAGCCATTTGATGACGCTACGTAACACATTGAAAGAGCGTTATAACAACCCTGCGTTCGTGATCCCCTACCCAACGATGAATTTCGGTCATATTCATGGTGGTGATGCTGCGAACCGCATTTGTGGTTGCTGTGAATTACACATGGATATTCGTCCTTTACCGGGTCTAACCTTACAAGATCTCGATGAGCTATTGAATGAAACCCTTGAACCAGTCAAAGCAAAATGGCCGGGTCGTTTAGACATTGAAGCACTGCATCCCCCTATCCCAGGTTATGAATGCCCAACTGATCATAAAATGGTCGCTGTGATTGAACAACTTCTCGGTCAAAAAGCAGATACTGTTAATTACTGTACGGAAGCCCCTTTTATTCAAGAGCTCTGCCCTACTTTAGTTCTTGGCCCCGGCTCAATTGAACAAGCTCATCAGCCTGATGAGTTTATCGATATCGCATTTATTGAACCCACCCGCCAACTGATTGGTCAGCTGATTGAACATTTTTGTCTGACTGAATAAAATTTGATAAGCGCAATAGCATCTTGCTGTTGCGCTTTCTTCAACTTGAATTTTTTTCCTATTGCCTCTGAAAAACTCTCACTGTGACTATTTCATTTAAGTGTTGACTCTATTTAAATATTCGGTAATCTCTATTTAGACGTCTAAACGTATAGACGCGTAAATGGATATAATAAACTATCGATACAATTACGATTGCAAGACTTAATGTCACGAGAGGCAGGGTATGAGTTTTTTTCACGCAAATCAGCGCGAGGCGCTAAACCAAAATTTGGCAGAGTTAGATGGGCAGATTAATGTCTCCTTTGAATTTTTTCCGCCGCGTACTGAAGAGATGGAACAAACTCTCTGGAAATCGATTGATCGGTTAAAGAATCTTAAACCTAAGTTTGTCTCTGTGACCTACGGCGCAAATTCAGGCGAACGTGATAGAACCCATAGCATTATTAAAGACATTAAAGAAAAAACGGGTCTCATCGCGGCTCCTCATTTGACTTGTATCGATGCATCACGCGATGAATTAAAAGAGATCGCACGTGATTATTGGAATAGTGGAATTCGTCAAATCGTGGCACTGCGTGGTGATTTACCCGATAACAGTAGCAAACCCGATATGTATGCAGCGGATTTAGTCGAATTACTGAAAACCGAAGCCGACTTTGATATTTCTGTTGCTGCTTACCCTGAAGTCCATCCTGAAGCGAAAAGCGCTCAGGCAGACTTAATTAGCTTAAAAAAGAAAATTGATGCAGGTGCTAACCGCGCGATCACCCAATTCTTTTTTGATGTTGAAAGCTATTTACGCTTTCGCGACCGTTGTGTCGCAACAGGCATTGATGTGGAAATCGTACCGGGTATTTTGCCTGTTTCAAATTTCCGCCAGCTAGAGCGTTTTGCCAAGCTCACCAACGTACGTATTCCATCATGGATGAGCAAAATGTATGAAGGGTTAGATAATGACCCCGAAAGCCGCAATTTAGTTGGTGCATCGATTGCGATGGATATGGTGAAAATTTTAAGCCGAGAAGGTGTGAAGGATTTCCATTTTTATACGTTGAACCGCTCTGAACTAACTTATGCTATTTGCCATACGTTAGGGGTAAGACCGTAAGACTCGCCGATCATTTATTAGGACTGCAATTGATGTGGTCCTAACTCCATCACCTAAGCTAATACTCTATATTATTCAAGTTATTACTTTGATTAGTTCTGCAACTAAAAAATCTAACCATTTGAAATATAAAATTATAACGAAGTCGAAACAAAGCTAAAATCTATAGAACAATAATTACACAATTTAAGAATAGTGAAAACACGACAACTCTAGAACAATTTTTAGATGATTAATTACTTTTATCATTATCAATTTACTGATTTATAAGCAATAAAGGCTACCAATAATATAGTAGCCTTTATCTTTATATAGATATAATTATATTAACCCGTATTACGCATACCCGCGGCAACACCGGCAATGGTCACCATCAATGCTTGCTCAACGCGCGGATCTGGCTGCTCTTGCTGGCGAGAGCGGTGTAGTAATTCTGCCTGTAAAACGTTTAATGGATCTGTGTAAACATTACGTAAGGCAATTGATTCAGCAATCCATGGCAAATCAGCCATCAGTGCCTCATCTTTCGAAACAGCTAACACACTTTTGATATCTTCAGAAAGCTGTTCACGTAGTTTCAAGCCAAGAGGCCAAAGGCGCTCTTCCACCAAACGGTGGTCGTAATATTCAGCGAGCCATAAGTCCGCTTTCGCATACACCATTTCTAACATAGCAATACGTGTGTTGAAGAAAGGCCATTGCTGCCACATTTCATCCAATACAGCTTGTTTGCCTTCTTGTTCAATCACATGCTTCAGTGCAGCGCCTGCCCCTAACCATGCAGGGAGCATTAAACGGTTCTGAGTCCACGCAAAAATCCATGGGATAGCACGTAAAGTTTCAACCCCCCCCGTTGGGCGACGTTTTGCAGGACGTGAGCCTAGTGGTAATTTACCTAATTCAAGCTCAGGTGTTGCAGCGCGGAAGTAAGGCACAAAGTCAGGCTGTTCGAGGACATAGTCACGATACATAGCACAAGAAACATCAGATAGAGAATCCATTACAGATTTCCACTCTTGTTTTGGCTCAGGTGGTGGCAGTAAGTTCGCTTCTAAAATAGCACTCGCGTATAACGCTAAGCTACTGATCGCCACCTGTGGTAAACCAAACTTAAAGCGGATCATCTCACCTTGTTCAGTGACACGTAAACCACCTCGTAAGCTTCCCGGCGGTTGAGAGAGCAGTGCAGAATGAGCAGGTGCACCACCTCGGCCAATTGTGCCGCCACGGCCATGGAAGAGTGTTAATGTGACGCCTTCTTTATCACATAACTTAATTAGAGCATCTTGTGCGCGGTATTGTGCCCAAGAAGCAGCCATAACCCCCGCATCTTTTGCTGAGTCAGAATAACCAATCATGACCATCTGACGATCATCAATTAGCTCACGATACCATTCGATACTTAGCAGCTTTTTCATCACGCTTTCAGCGTTGTTTAAGTCTTCAAGTGTTTCAAATAGTGGTGCAACAGGTAAACGCACTGAAGCGCCGGCTTCTTTGAGTAATAGCTTAACCGCAAGTACATCAGAAGGCACTTTTGCCATGGAAATGACATAGGCCGCGACAGAATCATTCTTAGATTCCGCAATCACACGACAGGTTTCGAAGACTTCTGCTGTTTCAGCACTTGGTTGCCAACTACGCGGGATCAACGGACGACGCGATTGCAATTCCGTTAATAAGAAGTCTTGCTTCTCTTCTTCAGACCAAGTGGCATAGTCACCTAAACCTAAATACTGTGTTAACTCAGACAGAGCTTCCGTATGACGCGTACTTTCTTGGCGAACATCGATACGGACGAGTTGCAAACCGAAGCTACGTACACGACGTAATGTATCCAGTAGTTGTCCATTCGCAATGATACTCATCCCACATGCCATGAGTGATTGATAGCATGCGTACAACGGTTCCCACAATTGTGCATTGTCGGTCAATAAATCAGCAGGTGGCAGTACTTGCTCACCTTTGACTCGGCGCTCTAAATATTCCAAAGTGGAAAATAGCTGGCCTCGCAGGTTTTTAGCTATTTGTCGATAAGGCTCATCAACATCATCACCTCCTGCTAATGCACGCAGTTCTGGGGTTGCTTCGGTCATCGATAGTTCGGAGACCAGAACTTGAATATCTTTTAAGAATAAATCCGCCGCTTTCCAACGACTGAGCAATAATACATGACGCGTAACTTCTGAAGTTACATTTGGGTTACCATCACGATCCCCACCCATCCATGAGGTAAAGCGAATTGGGTTGGCTTCAACCGGTAACACTGTACCGATAGATTCTTCAAGCTGCTCATTAAACTCACGTAAAAATGCAGGTACCGCTTCCCACAATGAGTTTTCTACAACTGCAAATCCCCATTTTGCTTCATCGATAGGCGTTGGGCGAATTTTACGAATTTCATCGGTATGCCACGATTGCGCGACTAATTGACGCAAGCGACGCATGATATTGTTGCGCTCGTAATCGGCCAAATCATCATGATCGAGTTGTGATAAACAGGTATTTACTTCAACCAGTTTATGGATCAGGGTACGACGTGCTATCTCTGTGGGATGAGCCGTTAAAACCAATTCGATTGAGAGCTGGTTAACCGCTTTATGAATATCGCCATCAGTAAAACTTTTATCTTTTAAGCGGCTGAATAAGTTTTTGAGTGCAACAGGATTACTCGCTGCTTCACCGTGTGGTGAGATGCTGTGATATTGCTCAGCAACGTTAGTCAGGTTTAAAAACTGGTTAAATGCCCTCGCAACTGGTAGTAGTTCATCATTAGAGAGGTTTTGTAATGTCATTAACAGTTTTTGGCGCTGTACTTCATTACCAGCACGAGATGATTTTGACAATTTACGGATGGATTCCACTTTATCGAGGATGTCCTCACCTAAAGCTTCCTTAATTGTGTCGCCGAGTAGCTTACCCAACATACTGACATTACTACGCATTGCAGAATATTGCTGATTCATGAGACTTTAACCTTGTGCTTCTGGCAGAATGCGGTCCGTTCTAGGTTAGTTAACGGTTAGCAACTGCGTCCAATTTCCTGTAATTAAATTTCAGCAAGCTGCGCTGGAGTTGTAGTTTTGTGATGCAGCCACCAAATTTTACCCTTGCCTCTATATAGATATCAGAAAAAAAGCAATTTGGGGGATTTTTCTGAAATTTAATTACAGCGATATTTTTATTAGTTTTTCTTATTCATGTCTTGCTTTAGCGCAATATATTGTCGATTCAGCACTTTTAAGACATGAATATTGCTTAAGAATTAAATCATCAGAACAAAAACGCAAAAATAGATAGGATTAATTGTAAGGAGGTAGGCATTAAAAAAATAATACCTACCTTAAAAATACGTTATAGCAGCTGAGAAAGACGATTAAGATCTGATTGGATAGCCCCCGCAGTTACATCACGACCCGCACCGGGCCCGCGGATCACTAATGGATTATCGCGGTACCAACGACTTTCGATGGCAAAAACATTATCGCCCGGTAGTAATGAAGATAGAGGATGATCAGGTTTAACCGCTTCGACACCAACACGAGCACGCCCTTTCACCGCATCAAATCGCGCAACATAGCGCAAAACCATCCCCATTTCTTGGGCTGCTTCTAAGCGTTGTTGCATCTGTTCATTAATCAGTGCACTATTTTCAAAAAACTCATCTAATGAGCCGGCTTCTGCTTGCGGAGGAACCAATGATTCAACACGGACATCCGTAGGTTCAATTTCATAACCTGCTTCGCGAGCTAAAATAATCAATTTACGCATGACATCTTGCCCCGAGAGGTCAATTCGTGGATCAGGTTCCGTCAAACCTTGTTGCCATGCTTGTTCAACTAATTCGCTGAAAGGTACAGAGCCATCAAACTGTAAAAAAAGCCATGACAAAGTGCCGGAAAAAATACCGCTGATGGCTAAAATAGCATCGCCACTTTCTTTGAGATCACGCACAGTATGATTGATTGGTAAACCTGCCCCTACCGTGGCGTTATACAACCAATGACGCCCAGTTTTACTGAATGCATCACGAATTTGGCGATACTGCTGTGTTTCTGCTGCCCCCGCAATTTTATTAGCACTGATAACATGGAAGCCATAACTGGCAAAATCAATATAGCTATTCGCCAGCTCCGCGCTCGCTGTTACATCAAGCACAACGAGATCATCATATGGGTGGGAGCGCATCCATAAAAACAGATTATCGTCCTGATGTTCTATTGCATCATCATCGAAAAAGGCTAAGGCACGACTAGGATCAATACCTTGGTAATTAAGCAAACTGCGGCGGCTATCAACGACACCAGCAAGCACGAAATCAAAATCACTACGCGCAGAAATATTCGGTTGTTCAGCGGCAAATAGCTCTAACCAACGAGCACCTATATTGCCTTTACCAAATAAAACTAATCCAATACGTTTTTCGGCTCGGAACAGACTTTGATGCATGCCTTGAATTAAATGTTCAGTCTGGTTTGAACGCAATACCGCAACTAAGCTGATCCCATCTTCCGAATGCCAAACAAATTCAACAGGCTGCTCTTTCAATTCTGCGTAGAAGCGATGACTATGCAGTGGGTTTTTACATACCCCTGCCCCCACTAATGCCACCAATGAAAAACCTTCACGTAGTGATAACGTTCCCGGAAGCGCGGCTTCTTCTAAAATATTCAAGGCACTTTCAACAATTTCAGAGGTATAACAAAATTGCAGTAAATTCCTATCAGGATGAATACCATGCGCGAGTGGACGTAGCTGAGTACGCTTCAATAGTGAATCGATATCCTTATAGATCTGATTAAAATCACGCCCTTGTGCAATTCTGAGTTCAATTAAACATACATCATCATGACTCGTCACAATTTTTGCGCCAGTTCCTGATGCTAAGACACGTTCAATTTTTGTTGAACCTTGCTCAGGCTGATAGCTGCATCTTAATTGCAGGTCGATATTACTCACAGAAACGGGTTGTAAGGTACGTGTATGTAGTACCGGTGCAGCAAGACGAGCGAGTTCGCTGGCTTCATCTAAACGCAATAAAGGCAATAAACAGGCGTCTTTAATTTTACGTGGGTCAGCGCTATATACCCCTGCTACATCGCTCCAAATAGTGACTTTTTCAGCATCTGCTAATGCGCCGACTTGTGTTGCCGAATAATCGCTACCATTACGCCCTAGAAGAACCGTTTCACCCGCTTGGTTACGGGAAATAAACCCTGTCACAACCAAACGATGTTTAGGATACTGCGCTAAAATTTGCTGTAATAATTGGCGTGA
Organism: Providencia sp. PROV236; assembly: GCF_033676985.1. Taxonomy (NCBI): domain Bacteria; kingdom Pseudomonadati; phylum Pseudomonadota; class Gammaproteobacteria; order Enterobacterales; family Morganellaceae; genus Providencia; species Providencia sp. PROV236. Next base: position 4,308,274 of record NZ_CP096297.1, read on the forward strand.
TTGTGGCTCATCAACCTGCGGCTGAGCTGCTCTTTCTGCACGCAAAAACGCCCGAGCATCTAACCAAACACTTTGCATGCCTGATTCTTGCAACACCTCAGACATCAGGCGTGCTGACCATATTTCACCGTGACCAACGACTTCGGCGTAAGAAGCATCATTAATCGGTTTATCCAGTAAAGCACTTAAGCGCTCTAAATCTTCGATAAATAAACGAGTTAGTTTGCTGGCCTTCTCTTCTGGCAATAGCCCATTAATTAAATCTTGCTGGTAACGACGTAAGTATTGCTGAACTTGATGAGCAGAAATACGATCACTTTGACTTAATTTTAGCCAATTAATTAACTGATTTGTTGTACTACCCGCAGCTGAAACCACCATTAAGTCACCGGATTGGCTATAGTTAGCCATAATATTGGCGACCCGCTGATAACATTTCGCATCAGCTAAACTACTCCCTCCAAATTTATGTAACTGGCGGTGATGTGGACCCGCCTCAACTGCTGTCAGTGCACTCATCAAATACTCCGCTAACGTTGTGCTGCTACTTTAAATGCATTTTCTAAATCCGCGATCAGATCTTGGCTATCTTCGATCCCGACAGAAATCCGTAATAAGCTATCAGTAATACCCGCCGCCGCTCGTGCCTCCGCTGACATTCCTGCATGTGTCATCGTCGCACTATGTGATATTAAGGTTTCAACGCCCCCTAATGACTCCGCAAGTGTAAAAAGTGTGAGTGAGCTTAGAAAACGACGTAACTGTGATTCATCACCATTAAATTCGAAGCTCAACATTGCACCAAAACCTTTCTGCTGTTTTACGGCGACCTTGTGGCCTGCATGCTCTGTTAATTCAGGATAATATAATTTCTTCACTAACTTCTGAGTTTTAAGATAATTTACTATCTCATGAGCATTACTTTGTTGCTGCTTTATGCGTGGTGATAACGTTCTGATCCCCCTGAGCAATAAATAGCTATCGAAGGCTCCCCCTGTAACACCGATGTTATTCGCCCACCATGCTAATTCTATTGCCCACTTTTCCTCTTTGGCAATAACGGCTCCTGCAATAATATCTGAATGACCATTAAGATATTTTGTACAAGAGTGCACAACAAAATCAGCACCTAACGAAATCGGTTGCTGCAATATAGGACTTAAAAAAGTGTTATCAACAATGACTAAAGCCCCTGCATCGTGAGCTAGTTTTGTAATTGTTTCAATATCATAAATAGTTAGTAGTGGATTACTTGGCGTTTCAATCAACACCAATTTAGGTTTTTTAGCTAGGGCAGCGAGTAATTGAGTTTGGTTATTTTGATCAACAAATTGCACTTGATAAGCACCGCGTTGATGCTGACTATTAAACAGACGATAACTTCCGCCGTAACAATCATGAGGAGCGACAAGTAGATCCCCTGGTTGCAGAAAAACAGTACATAAAAGATGTAACGCGGACATCCCACTGTTTGTCATCACTGCTCCGCTACCGCCTTCAAGCTGTGCGATTGTTCTTTGCACGATATCACGCCCAGGATTGCCCCGACGTGAATAATCATGAACACGAGGCTCATTAAACTCAGTAAAATTATAAGTACTGGATAAATAAATGGGCGGAACAACGCAGCCAAACTGCGAATCTTCGTTTAACCCATTATGAATGGCGATAGTCGACGGTTTAAGGGACATAAACGCTTCTCCTGATAGACGGTAAGCCAAATAATACCCACTAGAAGTATAGACGTCAACATATCTAGACGGCTAAACTTCTTTACGTTTATATCAAGTAATGGAATAATCATCCTTAATGATTATGCGTAAATTGATTGTAATTTATGCAAAACATATCAACTCATTAATTTCAAAAAGAAATTATGACGTTTTATGTTGCTAGTATTTTAACTTATATGTCAGTTAAATATCTTAGACCATGAATATTTTGTGATTTGAAAGATAACTGATGTATTATTTTTTATTATTAATGAAAATAACCAAGGTAACTCATGGCTGAATGGAACGGTGAATATGTCAGTCCGTATGCTGAGCATGGCAAAAAAAGTGAGCAAGTAAAAAAAATTACAGTATCAATTCCATTGAAGGTACTGAAAATTTTAACTGATGAGCGTACCCGCAGACAAATCAATAACTTACGTCATGCAACCAACAGTGAATTACTGTGTGAAGCTTTTTTGCACGCCTTTACTGGCCAGCCGCTGCCAAATGATGAGGATTTACGCAAAGAGCGTAATGATGAAATCCCAGAGGCCGCTAAAGAGATCATGCGCGAACTCGGCATTGACCCTGAAACTTGGGAATACTGATTGCTGCTACTTCATCTCTGGTTTCAACTACGCCACTCACTGATGACGTAGCGTTTTTTCCACTCTAAACAATTCGAGTTGCAGTTAGGCGACAAACGAAGGTAGACGAAGAGCATAGATAAACTCTATGATCCGGCTAACTGAGTACAGTCAACCAAAACTGCAACTTGAAAGGGTTTGGAGATCTACTTCGGTTTAGATTCCTCTGAATTATTCGCAATTCAGAATCTCCCTCAAGCTTTACACGATCCGTAATTTTACACTCCCAGCATTATTTCCTACTCACAACGAATAACAAAAATCATGAAGGGTAATGTAATGAATCGATATAATCAGGCTTTGATGGGGCTAATTGGTACTGCGTTACTCATTACCGCTGGATGCACAAACTATTCCGCCATAAACTCACAAAAGTACCGAGAAACCGCTGATATTCAATCTTCAGCCAAAAAATTAGGTACTCAATGGGGTGAAGATGTTAATTCTGCTGTAACAACCGTGAATGCATCACGTTTAACCAACTCACCTTTTGATACTGCCACTATCTATTACCGCGGAGAATCAATACCATCGCACATTCAAACCATGAATTACATCGCACTATCTCCATTGGAAATCAAAGTCACTGACCAACGTGGCTATAAAATGCCAATCTATCGTAATCATCAAGGCCAGTATATTTTACCCGCCAAAGAGGGACAGCGTTATCAATTAACCATCGCCAATACCGATAGAAATAGAACTTATGAAGTGGTCACAACGGTTGATGGTATCGATGTACTCAATGGCCGTGCAGGCTCATATCAAAATAGTGGTTATCTGATCCGCCCAAAGAGTGAGGTAACCATTGAAGGATTCCGTAAAAGCCAAGATCACGTCGCAGCTTTCCGCTTTGCTACCCCTGAGAATTCTTATGTAAATCAAAATATTCAAGGTGATGAACGTAATATTGGTGTCATTGGTTTTGCAATGTTTGAAGTTCGTGAACAGCTCCCTGACTGTGAAGCTAATCCTTTTCCCGCAAATGCACAATATGCCCCAGCGCCATGTAAAAAACGCTAAATGTGATTAATGCGTATTCTTTAGAGAGTGCGCTTCTATCTGTACTGTGCTCCAGTTATCGCTATTTAGATGTGGGCAAGTGACCGATAAAACCGATATCGACATGGTAAAATCAAACGCGAAGATCAGAAACAATGGTATGTGTTTGGTGTGGGTGACCATCTCTAACGGTTTATTTCTTCCATAAAAAAAGGGAAAACGTATTTTCCCTTTTTTGCATCTGTAGGTTTTATTACTTCTTAGAACCTGGGATGCTGAAACGTTGGTTAAAGCGATCAACACGACCACCAGTCGCAACGTCACGCTGTTTACCAGTATAGAACGGGTGGCAGTTACCACAAACGTCCAGGTTCAGTGAGTGACCCGCAGTTGAATTGATTTTCATAACATTACCGCAAGAACAAGTAGCAGTAACTTCTTCGTATTTAGGGTGAATACCTTTTTTCATGGGAGAACCTCTATTAAGGCCGTGTCGCCATTCCAGCCCTAACGCCGGACACCACACGTCGTGTTGATTAAAAATGTTTATTGGCAAAATTAGATACCAAAGGCGGCGGATCATACAGAAAATATGTTTATCGCGCAATGAAAACTGCATATACTCGCCATACTTTAAGATGCAGAGGTATCGACTAACCTCAGCGAGCCGAGCCACACAGTTTGTCTATGCTCCCCGTCTGTCTTACTGGTCTTTCACTTGTCGCTTATCTACATCTCGAATTATTTAGAGTAGAGTTTTTTATGATACTCTAACCAGACAATCTTACTATTATCGCACAAAAACTAGACGGAATACTAGATATGATCGTCGTTCAGGTGGCTTTACCTGTTCCTTTAAATCGCGCTTTTGATTATTGCTTAGATGACAATATGCCGATCCCTCCAATTGGCGGTCGTGTCATGGTGCCTTTTGGTAAACGGCAAGCTCTAGGCATTGTGGTTAACCACAGCCATACTAGCGAACTCCCCGAAGACCAACTGAAATCCGTTGAGCTTGTGCTTGATAATGAAACCCTCTTCCCTGACGACCTATGGCAATTGCTATTATGGTCAGCGCAGTACTATCACTACCCCATTGGTGAAGTTCTCTTTCATGCGTTACCTATTCTATTACGTCAAGGCAAGGCCGCTGAGTTTTCGCCAATTTGGCAATGGCAGGTAACTGCACTTGGCGAAAGTGTCGATCTTAACGAATTAAAACGTTCGCCAAAACAGCAACAAGCTCTGGCTTTATTGCGTCGTGGTGCAATTTATCGCCACCAAGTCAATGAACTGGAATTGAGCGAAAGCGCGCTTCAGTCGCTGAAAAAGAAAGATTACATTAACCTGTACCCTGTTCAGCCAATAGCAGAAAAATGGCAATCTCAATTTTCTGTCAGTGGAGAACGCTTACGCCTCAATAGCGAACAAGCTACCGCCGTCGGTGCCATCCGTGCTGAAGATGATACTTTTTCACCTTGGCTCCTTGCGGGTATCACTGGTTCTGGTAAAACCGAAGTGTACCTCAGTGTATTAGAAAATATTTTAGCGCAAGGTAAACAGGCATTAGTTTTAGTGCCTGAAATCGGTTTAACACCGCAAACAATTAGTCGTTTTCGCGAACGTTTCAACGCCCCTGTTGATGTGCTGCATTCAGGGCTAAATGACAGCGAACGCCTTGCTGTCTGGTTACGCGCAAAACAGGGTTCGAATGCCATTGTCATTGGTACACGCTCTGCACTATTTACTCCCTTTTCTCGCTTGGGCATTATCATTATCGATGAAGAGCATGATAGTTCCTACAAGCAACAGGATGGCTGGCGCTACCATGCACGCGACCTCGCAGTTTTCCGTGCAAAAAAGGAAAACATTCCTATTATTATGGGAACGGCTACGCCTTCTCTAGAAACATTATTTAATGTTCAGCAAAAGAAATATCGCCAACTGAACTTAACACTACGCGCAGGAAACGCACGCCCTGCAACTCAACATCTTATCGACCTTAAAGGCCAACCACTCAAGTTTGGCTTATCACATTTATTGGTTAAACATATTCAAGAGCACTTAGCACAAAACAACCAAGTAATCTTATTTTTAAACCGTCGCGGCTATGCCCCTGCACTGATTTGCCATGAATGTGGTTGGATAGCCGAATGCCAACGTTGCGATCACTACTATACTTTGCATCAGAACTTTCATCAGCTACGTTGCCACCATTGTGATAGCCAACGTCCGGTTCCTAAACAATGCCCACATTGTGGCTCCACACACCTCGTTCCTGTGGGGATGGGAACCGAACAGCTCGAAGAAGGGATCACTGAATTATTCCCTAACGTTCCGGTAACACGTATTGATCGTGATACCACTAGCCGTAAAGGTGAATTAGAACAACATTTAAATGAAGTCCATGCGGGTGGTGCACGTATTTTGATTGGCACACAGATGTTGGCCAAAGGACACCACTTTCCAGATGTCACCTTAGTTGCGCTACTTGATGTTGATGGAGCGCTGTTTTCGAGTGATTTCAGAGCCGCTGAACGCTTTGCTCAGCTTTACGTGCAAGTGTCTGGACGAGCTGGCCGCGCGGGCAAGCAAGGTGAGGTGTTTTTACAAACTCACCATCCGGAACATCCATTACTACAGACATTATTAGAAAGTGGTTATGATGCATTCACTAAAGAAGCGATGGAAGAACGCCAAATTGCCATGCTTCCTCCTTTTTCTAGCCATATTTTGATCCGTTCAGAAGATCACAACAACCAAGATTCAAAGCAGTTTCTACAGAAAGTACGCCATTATATTTCTGAACACCCACAAAGTGATCCTCGATTATGGATCTTAGGACCCGCTCCAGCAATTCAAGCTAAACGCGGTGGCCGCTTCCGCTGGCAACTGTTACTACAACACCCTTCTCGTGGCTATTTGCAAAAATTTACGGCGCAACTTCTACCTGAGCTACAAAGCCAGCCAGAAAGTCGCAAAGTGAAATGGAATATTGATGTCGATCCTACTGATGGCTAGCCTTATCTATCAAAGATAAATCACTCAAAACATGTTTACGTATCATATTTCTTTTTATGAGAGTAAAAATATCGTAACTAAATCAAATAGCGCAAACAACTCACCGCTATAGAGCCAAATATTTATCATTAAATAAGCTAAAAACGGTTGCCTTGTGAATTATTTTCAATATTTGCGAAGCAGCTCTAAAAAATGACTCAAGTCACAGTTTTTATGTAAACTAGGTAACAGATATTATTATTAAACCAATTAGAATAACTCGTAACTTGATGCGATGACGTCTTTACGCCATGCAAAAAAGCAAACGATTAACTAACGTAAGGAAGGCGTTGTGGAACAAAAACAACAAAATGGTACTGCAACCATGAAAGATGTTGCTAATGCAGCAGGCGTATCAACGGCAACCGTTTCCAGAACTTTAATGAACCCTGAAAAAGTTTCCTTGCAGACACGCCAGAAAGTGGAACAGGCGGTGATGGATGTTGGTTACTATCCACATAACCTTGCAAGAAGCTATAAACGCAATGAATCAAAAACCATTTTGGCGATCGTGCCTGATATCAGTGATCCTTTCTTTAGCGATGTGATCTGCGGTTTAGAAAAAGTCGCTGCTGAAGAAGGTTATTTTGTGCTGATAGGCGATTGCAAGCATCAACAAAAGCAAGAAAATGCGTTTATTAACCTTATTATTACTAAACAAATTGATGGAATGGTCTTATTAGGATCGAACCTCCCCTTTGATGTGTCAACGGAAGAACAAAAGAATCTCCCGCCTATCGTCATGGCTAATGAATTCTCTCCCGACCTTAAATTACCTACCGTCCATATTGATAATTTGACCTCTGCATTTAATGCAACACATTATTTACAAAAATTAGGTCATAAACGGATTGCTTGTATTGCCGGCCCTGAACATATGCCTCATAGCCGATATCGTTTAGAAGGGTATAAAAAAGCCATGCTACGCACAGGTGAAAGACTACGCGAACACTATATTGTGCGAGGCGATTTTAGTCATGAAAGTGGGGCTGAAGCCGCAAAGGCATTACTTTCACTACCAGAGCCACCAACAGCGATTTTTTGCCACAGTGATATCATGGCAATCGGTGCCATGTGGCAAGCCAAAAAATTAGGATTAATACTACCAGATGATCTTTCTATCGTTGGGTTTGATAATCTTGAACAAGCAAAATATACCTTGCCACCGCTAACAACCATTAACCATCCACGCGATGAAATAGGCCGCCATGCCATGTTATTGCTGCTTGAACAGCTGCAAGGCAATAGTGTAACTCCTGGTTCACGCCTCTTAGATTCTGATTTAATCATTAGAGAAAGCACTAAAGCGCCTAAAAGCTAGGCAAACTCGTTCAGGTTAAGTAACATATAAAGTGAGATAATAACTGACATACAATAACCTAGTGAAGTAACAGCGTGGCACAAAAAGATTATGTAGCTCGCGGGCGCTCATCTGCCCGCCGTAAAACCAGTAAAGGCAAAGCAAAAAAAGCACAAGGTCTTCCTCTAACGACACTCGTTGTTGCGGTTGGGATTGTTGTTCTATTTGTCGGCGGCCTTTTTTATATCACTCACAACAAACAAGAATCACCTCAAAGTACAGGGGCGCATACGCCATCAGCTCCGGTAAATACCTTACCTCCTAAACCAGAAGAGCGTTGGCGTTATATTAAAGAGCTTGAACGTCGCGGCGTAGATCTCCCTGAGATCCAGCAGCAAAATAAGTCAGGTAGCAATATTATGCGCCAATCTGATCTGACGCCGGAACAACGTCAGCTATTAGAGCAAATTGACTCCGATAGACGCGGCCCTGTCACCAACTTACAAGAAGTTCCGTATAACGGGCAACCTGTACCACGGTCACAGGTGATCATTAATGAGCCAACGCAACCCGTTAATCCACCGGTGCAGCGTAAACCTGTCACGCCTTCAGAGCCGAAACCTGAGCCAAAACCAGCTCAGCCTGCGCAATCAGCGCCAGCCACGCAAACTGAAAGTAAACCTGCGAATAATCTGCAAAATATGTTGGTACAGTGTGGTTCTTTCCGTACAGCGGAGCAGGCAGAATCTGTTCGTGCAACACTCGCATTTTCTGGTATTGAAAGCCGAGTCACTGTTGGTGGCGGTTGGCACCGCATCATACTTGGTCCATATTCTAAGTCTACCGCTGAAAAAATGCGTGATCGAGCAAGTGGTGTTGGTGTATCAGGATGTATTCTTCGTGCCTCTGGGGGTTGAAAAATATAACCCCCTCCCCCATGTACTGTTTTAACGTACTATCAAGAGTGGCTGTAACAGTATTTTGCATGTTCAAGCTACCAATTTATGAAAGTTGGTAGTTTGAAAATTTATACTCTAAATAATTCGAGGTGCAGCTAGGCGACAAGTGAACAAGTCGCTAGGAGCATACATCAGTATGTGACTGGCGCGAGAGAACGTAGTCAACAACGCTGCAACTTGAAGTATAACGAGTCAATACTCTAAATAATTCGAGGTGCAGCTAGGCGGCAAGTGAACGAGTCGCTAGGAGCATACATCAGTATGTGACTGGCGCGAGAGAACGTAGTCAACAACGCTGCAACTTGAAGTATAACGAGTATTTAAGCCGCATATTTTTTCGTCATATAACCAGGGGCTAACTCATGACAACAATCGTAAGTGTTCGCCGTAATGGCCAAGTCGTAATCGGTGGAGATGGGCAGGCGACGATGGGTAATACCGTCATGAAAGGCAATGTCCGCAAAGTTCGTCGTTTATATAACGACAAAGTTATTGCAGGATTTGCTGGTGGCACTGCCGACGCATTTACACTTTTTGAGCTATTCGAACGTAAGCTTGAATTGCACCAAGGCCATTTAACTAAAGCAGCTGTTGAATTAGCAAAAGATTGGCGTACTGACCGCATGTTGCGCAAACTAGAAGCACTGCTTGCTGTCGCTGATGAACATACTTCTCTCATTATTACGGGGAATGGTGATGTTGTTCAGCCAGAAAATGATTTAATTGCTATAGGTTCAGGTGGCCCATATGCGCAATCCGCAGCACGCGCCTTACTTGAAAATACAGATTTAAGCGCACGTGAAATCGCGGAAAAAGCGCTCTCGATCGCCGGTGATATCTGTATCTATACCAACCACAATGTAAACTTTGAAGAAATTTCTTCAAAATCATAAGGATTGCCAGTATGTCCGAAATGACTCCACGCGAAATAGTTAGCGAACTCGATAACCACATCATTGGCCAAAATAATGCGAAACGCTCTGTTGCTATTGCATTACGTAATCGCTGGCGCCGTATGCAGCTGAATGAAACGCTGCGCCATGAAGTGACACCGAAAAATATTTTAATGATTGGACCAACTGGTGTAGGTAAAACAGAAATCGCTCGCCGTCTGGCAAAACTCGCCAACGCACCATTTATTAAAGTTGAAGCGACAAAATTTACTGAAGTCGGTTATGTCGGTAAAGAAGTTGACTCTATCATTCGTGATTTAGCTGATTCAGCAATTAAAATGGTACGCCAGCAATCGATTGAAAAAAATCGCTACCGTGCTGAAGAACTGGCCGAAGAACGTATTCTTGACGTATTAATCCCACCAGCAAAAAATAACTGGGGTCAATCTGAGCCTGTTGATGAGCAATCCCCTGCGCGTCAATCATTCCGTAAGAAATTACGTGAAGGCCAGCTAGATGACAAAGAGATTGAAATTGAAGTTGCAGCGGCACCAATGGGTGTTGAAATCATGGCTCCTCCTGGCATGGAAGAAATGACCAATCAATTACAATCCATGTTCCAGAATCTTGCGGGGCAAAAACAAAAAGCACGCAAGATGAAAATCAAAGAAGCATTTAAGCTGTTGATTGAAGAAGAAGCCGCTAAGCTAGTTAACCCAGAAGAGTTAAAAGAGCAAGCGATTGAAGCGGTTGAACAACACGGTATCGTATTTATCGATGAATTCGATAAAATCTGTAAACGTGGTGGGCAATCTTCTGGCCCAGATGTATCCCGTGAAGGTGTTCAGCGTGATTTATTACCATTGATCGAAGGTTGTACTGTTTCCACTAAGCATGGCATGGTAAGAACAGATCATATTCTCTTTATCGCATCAGGTGCCTTCCAAGTTTCTAGTCCATCGGATTTGATCCCTGAATTACAAGGTCGTTTGCCGATCCGTGTTGAACTACAAGCACTGACCACTGAAGATTTTGTACGTATTTTGACTGAACCCAATGCCTCTTTGACTGAGCAATACAAAGCATTGATGGCAACCGAAGGTGTGACTATTGAGTTCACAGAAGATGGTATTCGCCGTATTGCTGAGGCTGCATGGCAAGTCAATGAATCAACAGAGAACATCGGTGCACGTCGTCTACACACGGTGCTAGAGCGTTTAATGGAAGAAATATCCTATGACGCCAGCGAACGTAGCGGCCAAACCATCCAAATCAATGCAGAATATGTTAAACAGCATTTAGATGAGCTGGTGGCTGACGAAGATCTGAGTAGATTTATTTTATAATCTTATTAATTATCAGGTTTTCATGTATCCTTAATATCATGCTCTGAATAATTCGAGGTGCAGCGAGGCGACAAATAAATGAAGTCAATAACGCTGCAACCTGAAATATAACGAGTATACGTCTAATCAAGTACAGCCATTGAACCATGGCTGTACTTTAGAAACTGACAGTTATTTAGCCCATCGCAACTTTATTGATGCGGGGGCTTTTAATCTTATTGAACATAATAGACTCTAAATAATTCGAAGTTCAGCTAGGCGACAAGTGAACGAGTCGCCAGAAGCATAGTAACTATGTGACTGGTGCGAGTGAGCGTAGTCAACAACGCTGCAACTTGAAGTATGACGAGTATAAACCTGTGAAATTATTGAATGAGCTCATCTACTTCTATTAGCCGCAAGCAGGCTTGGCTAGAAAGTTTACGTCCTAAGACTCTGCCTTTAGGGGTTATTGCGATTATCACTGGCTCCGCGCTCACCTATTTAACGGGCAATTTTAAGTGGCCTGTCGCGCTATTAGCCCTAATTACCGCAGGTTTGCTGCAAATATTGTCCAATCTTGCCAATGATTACGGTGATGCAGTTAAAGGCTCCGATACAGCAGAACGTATTGGTCCCCTACGTGGGATGCAAAAAGGAGTCATCACTCAGGCTGATATGAAAAAAGCGCTGAAAATTAATATTATTGCAGCTTGCATTTCAGGCATTCTATTAATTATCGTTGCGTGTGAAAAACCTGAAGATGCGATTGGCTTTTTGGTGTTGGGATTGGTGGCCATCGTTGCGGCTATCACTTACACCGTTGGTAAAAAACCTTATGGTTACCTTGGGTTAGGCGATATTTCTGTCCTGATATTCTTCGGTTGGCTCAGCGTCATCGGAACTTATTACTTACAAGCGAATACTTTTAATATTATCACTGTACTACCTGCTACAGCGTGCGGGCTGCTTTCAGTTGCAGTTCTGAATATTAATAATATGCGCGATATCGAAAATGATGTTAAAGCGGGTAAAAATACATTAGCGGTACGTTTAGGGCCTCAAGGCTCTCGAATCTATCACGCAATCATCATTATTATCGCCATTCTATGCTTAACGTTCTTTAACTTGTTCTATATGCATGGCTGGGCGTGTTGGCTATTCCTTCTCGCCGTCCCTATGTTAATGAACCATGTTCGCCGTGTCTTGAGCGATCCAACCCCAGAGGGCATGCGCCCCATGCTAGAAAATATGGTAAAAGCGGCACTATTCACTAACATTCTCTTTTCCATTGGCGTAGTATTGAGCAATTAGTTGTTTATTTTTAAGAGGTGAATTTTGCCAATCACCTCTTAAAAGGGATATACTTTACTTCTCTTGCAGCAAAAAAAGACCATACACTATGAAATATGATACTTCCGAACTCTGTGATATCTACCAAGAAAGCGTTAACGTGGTAGAACCCCTTTTCTCCAATTTTGGTGGACGTACTTCATTTGGCGGTCAAATCATTACAGTCAAGTGCTTTGAAGATAACGGCCTACTGTATGATTTGCTGGAAGAAGACGGCCATGGTCGCATTCTTCTCGTTGATGGCGGTGGTTCCGTACGCAAAGCACTGATTGATGCTGAATTGGCGCGCTTAGCCATGGATAACCACTGGGAAGGCATCGTAGTATATGGTGCGGTACGTCAGGTCGATGCATTGATGGAACTTGATTTAGGGATCCAAGCCATCGCAGCGATGCCAGCAGGTTGCCCAGATGAAGGCATTGGCGAAAGCGATATTCGTGTCAATTTTGGTGGGGTCACTTTTTTCTCTGGCGATTATCTATACGCTGATAATACTGGTATTATTTTGTCAGAAGAGCCGCTTTCCACACAAGATAGCAGTGGTTTTGAAGTTATTGACGAAGAAGATCTCTAACGCTCAATAAACTGATTCGAATTAAAAAAAAGAAGGGCTGATTTTGTTATCAGCCCTTCTTTTTATAGAGCCATTTGCAACATTCATAGACTAAGCCCCAGAAAAATTTCCATTGCTATTAATATGTCATCTACAAATACCAAAATCAGCTTAACATCATCAAATACATTACATACCTAAATACCCTAAACAGTTCGTGTTGCAGCTAGGCGACGATTGAAGGCTTTCCGATGAGCACACATAAGTATGCGATTCGAGTAACCGAGAAAAGCCAACAACGCTGCGGCACGAAATATGAAAGATATTTTAGACTTCTTCCATCTTGCCAAGCAACCCACGTAAACGCTCTTGCCACGTTTGCTGCTCTTGTTTCAGCTGTTCATTTTCGCGCACCAGTGATTCAGTGCCTGATTTTGCATTATCTAACTCTTGAGCCAACGCGTTATTTTTATCTTTCAGTTCGTCGATTTCCATTTGTAACAATGTGATGGTATCAATCGCTTGTTGAACTTTTGATTCTAGTTTCTCAAATACTTCAAATGACATTCTTTTGATCTCCCTTGTAAGCTTTACTTACGATTGTAAGTAGCATGATCCTCTGTGTCTAGTAGCTTGACTCCGATTCCCAAGATACCGTATTTTAAAACACTGGTCTGATCACATAGCAAAGGTCGATTGCATCACTATTTTTGGTCGTTTTCTTTCGTTTTGGTGATGTAACACACATATTTCAATTTCGATATTTCTCGTTTGCGCTCATTAACGATAAATTTACACTATAGGTTTTCACTTTGAAAATCTTACTCTGAAAAACATTACAATAATTTTAATTTTCGTAGGATAGAAAGATATGAGCCAAACGACCACAACTACACTCAGCGGTCAGTGCATATCCGAATTTTTAGGTACTGCACTTATCGTCTTTTTCGGTTTAGGCTGCGTAGCAGCTGTCCGTATCGCAGGAGCACAGCTCGGCCTCTGGGAAATTAGTATCATCTGGGGCTTTGGTGTTGCCCTTGCCGTCTACCTCACCGCAGGGATTTCGGGCGCTCACCTAAACCCTGCTGTCACTATTGCACTATGGCTATTCGCAAGTTTTGAAAGACATAAAGTTACCCCTTACATTGTTGCACAAATGTTAGGAGGCTTCTTCGCTGCTGCTTTAGTTTACTTTATGTATTCACCTGTCTTTGTTGATTATGACCAAGTGCATCACATTATCCGAGGTACACAAGAAAGCTTGTTTACTGCGGGGGTGTTCTCAACTTATCCAGCTCCACAGCTGACTGAACTACATGCCTTCTTTATTGAAGTTGTGATTGCAGCCATCCTGCTATGTCTGATTCTAGCATTAACCGATGATGGTAACGGTATCCCTAGAGGGCCTTTAGCACCGCTACTGATCGGTATTTTAATTGCAGTCATTGGTGGTTCATTCGGCCCGTTGACAGGCTTCGCACTAAACCCTGCCCGTGACTTTGGACCAAAAGTCGTGGCATATTTGGCTGGCTGGGGTGATATCGCATTAACTGGCGGCCGTGAAATTCCTTATTTCTTAGTACCACTCATTGCACCTATTGTAGGTGGATTAATTGGTGCATTTGCATATCGCACACTGATCTCTCGTCATTTACCAAGCTTCGTCCATACGAAAAAAGATGAAAAATCAGTAAAAACATCTAGTAAAAACGCTTAATCATTACCGGAACAGGTTTAAATTATGACAACAGAAACCAATATCGAGAAAAAATATATTGTCGCTCTTGATCAGGGAACAACCAGTTCGCGGGCCGTTGTACTTGACCATGACGCCAATATTATTAGTATCTCCCAGCGTGAATTTACCCAAGTCTACCCTAAGCCAGGTTGGGTAGAACACGACCCAATGGAAATTTGGGCATCACAAAGCTCAACATTGGTGGAAGTGCTAGCTAAAGCAGATATTCGTACAGATGAAGTTGCAGGCATTGGTATCACTAACCAACGTGAAACGACCATTGTTTGGGAAAAAGCAACCGGTAAACCGGTTTATAATGCCATTGTTTGGCAATGTCGCCGTACTGCTGACTTCTGTACTCATCTGAAACAGAACGATAAAGAATTAGAGGAATATATCCGTCAAAATACGGGGCTCGTTGTCGACCCATATTTTTCAGGAACCAAAGTTAAATGGATTTTAGATCACGTAGAAGGTGCTCGTGAACGCGCAGAAAAAGGTGAGCTACTGTTTGGAACTGTAGATACATGGCTAGTCTGGAAAATGACCCAAGGCCGTGTTCACGTCACAGATTATACCAATGCTTCACGTACTATGCTGTTTAACATTCGTAATCTGGAATGGGATGACAAGATCCTTAAAGCATTAAATATTCCACGTATCATGTTGCCAGAAGTTCGTCCATCATCTGAAGTTTACGGACAAACCAATATTGGTGGTAAGGGCGGTACACGTATTCCTATTTCAGGCATTGCCGGTGACCAGCAAGCTGCACTCTATGGTCAGTTGTGTGTTAAACAAGGTATGGCAAAAAATACCTATGGTACAGGCTGTTTCTTATTAATGAATACCGGTGAAACCGCGGTTCGTTCAAACCATGGCTTGTTAACCACCATTGCTTGTGGCCCTAAAGGCGAAGTGAATTATGCTCTCGAAGGTGCGGTCTTTGTTGGGGGAGCATCAATTCAATGGCTACGTGATGAGCTGAAACTGATCGACGAATCTACTGACTCTGAATATTTTGCGACTAAAGTAAAAGATAGCAACGGTGTATATGTCGTTCCTGCTTTCACAGGCTTAGGTGCTCCTTATTGGGATCCGTATGCACGTGGTGCTATTTTTGGTTTAACACGTGGTGCTAACCGTAATCACATCATTCGTGCAACACTGGAATCCATCGCTTACCAAACACGTGATGTGCTAGATGCTATGCAAGCAGATGCAGAAACACGTTTAGCAGCATTACGCGTTGACGGCGGTGCTGTTGCCAACAACTTCCTGATGCAATTCCAAGCTGATATTCTAGGAACATCAGTGGAGCGTCCAGAGGTACGTGAGAGTACCGCGCTAGGTGCGGCTTACCTCGCCGGTTTAGCGGTTGGCTTCTGGAATAGCCTTGATGAGTTGCAATCTAAAGCAACGATTGAGCGTGTATTCAAACCAGGTATTGAAACCACAGAACGCAACTACAAATATGAGGGATGGAAAAAAGCGGTGGCTCGAGCACAAGAGTGGGAAGATCGTGCTTAATACAGCTTTAATCCATTTTTTCTAACCAATCAAGCAACACTTCGGTGTTGCTTTTTTGTTCATTACACCCTATAAATCAAATAATTAGCTTATTAGTGTATTAATAATAAATTAGACGCCGCTGCCTCATTATTGAAAAATAAATAGCGAATTTAAATAAAATTAAGCCTATTTTTCACTAAAATGGAGACCAGCTATGGATAACCCAAACGAGGAACAATTTTTGTATCAACAGGCCAGCAAAGGCCACCTTACATTTGGCTATTATCATTCACAAGGCCGAATCGCCATCATTGATAAAAGCTCACCATTATTTGATGCCCTTCAGAACTCGCCAGATCACACCATAGATGGAAATGCGATTTTCTTAATCATGAATTGGTTAAATGGTCAGCAATATCAAGCTGAGAGTAATAAACTCTTGAGTGCTGTCAGTCCGGAGCTATTTGCTGGAAATACCTTACACCCCAAACAAAATCTCTATATTGATAGCTTTGATTCGCCTTATCTATGGAATAAAGGTGAAACTCGCGCCGCTGAACAGCTTGCCGACGCGTTGTTACCCAATGGTCAGTGGCATCGCAGCTACAGTACCTTAGTGCTTTCATCCAACGCCAATGATCAACAAATCCAGTTAGCTCGCCATATGATGTCTGTGACAGGTAAAGGGTTACTCATTATTAAAGAGAAGAACACTTCTCCTGCGGTTAGGAAGCTCATTAATGATATTACACCTCCACAATATCAGAGAAAGTCATCGCGCCACAGCACTACTGCCTTAGAACAACCGACTAAATCAGGTATTGCCGTTTATGCCTATAGACATAAACACCCACCAGAGGAGCTGCAATCAGCATTGCTAGCAACACTTCCTCATTTACAAGGATCACAGCATCATTTACCCAGCCAACCCACAGAAACGGTCTGGGTTTATGATATGAAAGTGGCAATTCCACAAACGGGGAAGTTTACCTTTGCTCTTGATATATCCAACATACAGGATAATGTGCAGTTTAAAGTTGGAAACTATAAAGTCACCGTTAAGCAAGGTGATCCAACAGCAACAATTAGTTTGGATAATTTAAAACAGGGTGAAAGCTGCTCTGTACGTATTACGACAACAACGAATGGGACTCCACCAAAATTTCGATTGGGCTGGGCACTACCTGACACTAAACAGTTATCATTGATCCCCCAGCAAGCTTTTTCATATCCCTTGATACCTCAGCCATTAAAACCCAAGAAAGAGATTCTTTCGGTTGAATGGATGCCTTTCGCTGATGTGGTTGCAGTTAACCCCTTATCATCGAATTTACATCAAACCATCACGCTGCCGCC
The DNA here is from genome assembly GCF_033676985.1 of Providencia sp. PROV236. Classification (NCBI taxonomy): domain Bacteria; kingdom Pseudomonadati; phylum Pseudomonadota; class Gammaproteobacteria; order Enterobacterales; family Morganellaceae; genus Providencia; species Providencia sp. PROV236. The sequence goes on from NZ_CP096297.1 coordinate 4,325,687, forward strand.
AACCGCAATTAACCAATTACAATTGACCGCTCTACACGCTAAAGCCGCACAATACTTTTCAATTGAAATTAAGGATAAGCAGCGAGACATTGTTTTAAAACTCGATGATATAAGCCTTTCATCGCATTTAACATGGGAAACGCTCAGTAAAGAAATTGAAGAGATTATCAACCAGCAACTCGCCCCATTAGCTCAAGCAATTACTATTAGCTATCATAATAATAAAATGATAATTAAAGGTGATGGTTTAATTTTTACGCAGTTTCAGTTAAAAAAGCGCCAACAAATCAGTTATGTTGAGTTATTAAAACATGTCGATACTCAACGGCAACACCAAACTGTACATCAAATTCATTTTACACCAGAACAACTTAACCACCTGACACATTTGACTTTTTTGTTAACTTCCCCCAATGGCCATCATATCGATATACAACGAGTAGCATTCAAAGCACCTACCACACAATTTGCATCACCAAATGAATTCGCCGACTATTTGCAACATGCATTACATTATTATAGCGAAGATAATTCACTACAAGTGAGTTGGAATAAAGCAAACAATGCTCTCGTGATTACCGACCCACAAAATCGGCAACTTGAAAAACTGAGCTTCGGATACCAAGAACAAATTTTGCCCTTTATTATTGCCGAAAATCTAACAGAAACCCCAAACCAACTCACTGTTGGTGCGGTTACAGGCACCTTACCTCGACACCCTGATATTCAATATTATCAATTAATTGAAGATACTAATTCGGGGAAAGTGACTCTAAATCGCTATACAGGTGAATGGCAATACCAACCCAATGTTCATACTCCATTTTCTGGCTTTGAACAGTTTGATTTTGTGGCCGTGATGCGCGATGGCAGCCAATCAGCGCCAATGTCGGTGCAACTACAAACGGATAACGCACCTATAGTCTCAATACCGGGAAAAAGAACTTTTCACATAGCAGATCCGATTTACCAAGAGCCAAAACCTCACTCACATCCACTTCCTGATGACATGTATGTTCATGATATTTCACTCACCCAAACCCACCAGCAACACATTGACTCCCCTTATTTAAATTTGGTTGCAGGCCGTTGGGCCTTACTAAAAATCGATATTACCAGCCCAAATTCCCTAATCTCACCTAATGTTGAGGCGATTGTTAGCGATAAGCAGGGATATGAATTAGGTCGAGTACGCCTTACTGGACCCAATCGGCTCGCCAAGCAGATCGATCCGCTACCAGCACAGTCATCAATCGATCATCAAATAGCGGATAAAAATAGTTTCACTGCCCCACTAAAAGGAGAGTGGATAAAACCGGGTATCCAAATTCAGCTTATGGCAAATAATCGCCCGATCATTACACCTTATACAAACCAAAACGGTTATTTTTCACCACCAGTTCATCCAGCCACTCATCTGGTCGCTCGAGTTGAAAATAGTAGTCTCTATCAATATGGGCAAGGGCTTTACGCGTATTCACCTCTCAGTTGGGGAACAGAGGCCGCAGCTAAACTGCCAGTTTCACAATTCACTTTATACAACAGCCCATCAGAAACGCGAGCACCGGCGCTTTTTTATTATAACAATCCTAACTTTACCAACTCAGTGCTCACCATGCCCCAATACGACAAAAACCCTCTTCTCCATGACTTTTCCGATATGTCAGTTGCATGGGCTTATTTACAAGGAGAGATGATCAGGCAAGCCAATAAACAAGATAATCTCCTCACTTATATGGCAATTAATCCTTCAATTCATGGATCGATACTGGGTATGGCCTCACCATTTTTTGGTGGGGGAATGGCGCAATCAGATATCTTATGGCATGAATGGGGGCACAGCTTAGGTTTAAGACATACAACAGACGAAAACTACCCATTTTCGCCAAACAGTAATGGATTTGAAATCTCTTATGACCAGTCACAACAACGTTATGTCACTTATAAATATACTGATCCATACAATGGTAGTGTACAAGAAATATATCCAGCGATGTACCCGATAGCAGCAGGAGAAAACAAAGCTGAATATGATGCTTTTACTCCTCACTCTTCTTACTACAATAATAAAATTCAAGAAATTTTGTCTTATACACCAACCACTGAACAGTTATCCAACGATGTTCCGGTTTACAGGGTCAGTGGCTCAATCATCCCGCTCGCTAACGGCAAAAATCACCCTTATAGCTATCTTTCGCTCAAACGTACCCTCGGTGCTTTACCTGCAAACACACACAATAAAACATCTTCCTATTCATTACAGATAACTTACGCCACCGCATATGGGTTAATCACTGATACACGCCATATTGAAGATCAGAAATTAATTAGCTTTGAAACGCCTGAACTCCTAAGCCTAAACATCCCAGATAAAGGCGAATTAGTTAAACTTCAATTAATTGAAACGAATAACCAAAAAACTGTTTACACCTATATCAATCCAGATTCTTTGGCAAATCGACTGTTCAGCCTATGGGATGGAAAATCGCCTTTGGAAAGAGTAGTACTTGATCATTATTGGCAAGGTAGCCAATTGTTTTGGTCATCCAATCAACCTCATTTACTTGATGCATTGACAGAACAAATAAATACTCAAGCGCTCACGAAAGACAGCGTACTTTGTGCTATGTGGATAAAAGGTGGGCGGTTACAAAAGCAATACTTTTCATTAAATGACCCTTGGGGTAATAAACCCGCCATTAATGCCATACACGCCTATACACCTATCAATCACCTAAAGCAGATACCACATCAATATAGTACTCCATTAGCCTATAATGTTGAGTCTCATGTTCCTCTGTTTTCAGATAGTTACGTTAACCAAGTTATCGATATCTCAATAATGCAATTACCAAAAGAACAAAACAGTTATTGGCTGACATTATTAGTAGAAGAAGAGTCTGGTACGGTCAAAGAACAGATCCCTTTAGAATGCTGGCAAATCACTCGCCAAGGAGAACAGTTATCGATTATAGGCGCAATTGATAGTACGCCAAACTTGAAGCTCAAAGGCCTCAAAATTTATATCGATAATCACCTACAAGATAGCATCCCAGCCAGCACGGTGACACTCACACAACATGCTTCGGCGGCAATGGTCGATCATCGTCAATTTATCGACGATAACCACCCTATTCTTTTTCATCCAATAGAGCAAAGACCTGAATTAATCGCTTCAATGGAAGCAACAGAAAACTACGTTACAACACGTAGTCAAAGAAACTTATATACCGCACCACACCCTGTTTCAGCGCCGTTAACGCGATAACTAAATAGGCGGTATACTTTCTATGCCGCCTATTCTAAATTATACCGTGTGTTCTGTTCTATCCATACGGTGGGCGATTGGCAGCCAACATAGCAGGACTAACAGTGACATCAAGAACATCAATAACCCTAAACTAAACTGGCCATTTTGTGGTAACAATGCGGAAACCCATGTTGCCACCCCCGAGCCAACATTTTGCATACCACCGACTAATGCCCCTGCAGCACCTGCTAAATAAGGGAAAGGTTCCATTGCCCCTGTTGTCGCTAAAGGAAACAGCATACCCGCACCAAAGAAAAAGACCGATGCAGGAACGAGCAAAGTCCAAATATTCATAACACCAAACCATCCAGGGATCCACATCATCAAACCTGCAATCAAGCAGCAGATAACGGATTGCCACATCAGGGTATAAAAGCTTTTCCCATCACGCCCTGCAAACCATGCGCCAAAAAAGGCGGCTGGGATAGGGATAATAAATAAAATACTGACGGTAATACTATTAAGGCCTAACACTCCCCCCATCAATACGCCGCTACTTGATTCAAAAACCGCAATACCGGCTAGCGCACCAATCAACATCACCAAATAAGAAACAAAAGAGCCACTGGATAATAATTGGCGGAATGACGCGAGCATTTTGTGTTTTTCAGGTGAAACAGGCCGAGTTTCAGGTAACCAGCGATACATACTTAAAAGGACAAAAGCACCTAAGACAAACAAAAAGATATAACATGCATGCCAGCCCCAAAAATGGGCTAATAAGCCGCCGAACATGGGTGCCAATAGCGGGCTAACAAGTACCCCCATATTTAAAAGGCTGTTCGCATAGCGAAGTGATGTCCCTTTATAGAGGTCACGAGGCATAGTACGCACCATTACCCCTGCAACACCAGTCCCTAAGCCCTGTAAACCACTTGCTAATACAAGAACATCCAATGTTGGTGCAAAAATTGCCAACGTCGTCGATAGCAAAAAAATCACCATACCTGCGAGGATCACCGGACGACGACCAATCTGATCAGACAGAGGTCCATAAACCAGTTGAGAAAAACCGTAAGTAAACAGATATGCCGCCATGACTCGTTGCACCGAACCAGATGGCTCACTAAAGTAAACCGCCATATCAGCAATAACAGGGACATACACTGTTTGCGTCATCTGACCAACTGCCGCTAAGGCAATCAGTAGGATCAATAAATTGAAGTTTTCTATTTTTCTCATTTTATTCTCAAACAAATTTGCCAACCTGAATACACACCAAGCCCGCCTATTTAATAGCAATGGCATGACGATTTAATTTCAGGGCATTATCACAAATAGTTATTGCTTGTTTTTTCTCGATAAAACTACAAAACGCACATGTTCTGTGAGAGCGTGACTAAGATAACAAAATTAAATATTTTTTCGAGGTAGGACAGCATTTTAATTAATGAGCCAACGTCAGCGATATTCGCCAGATATGGCAACAAAACTGTACATTAACTTCAGTTAACATCTATTTTAATAGCATAATTAACTGCGCTTCAAATGATTCCATGCACAATAAAATGACTATTCAGTGAGATTATAAGATTTGCAAAAGTATCTGATGCGCTGAACCAATGAATGCGGCTACACAGCTTAATAGAAGCACTGAGAATCAAAGCATGACAGGTCAGAGACACATTATCGATAAACGTAAATCTCAAACTCACTTAGTATGAACCCCTGATGTACAACAAGGCTAGGAAAGTTCAGAGGTGAAAATTTATGGCAAATTGGGTGACTGGAACCGTTATAGAAGCAAAATTTTGGACAGATTCTTTGTTCAGCCTCATCATCAATGCCCCCATTAAACCTTTTATCGCCGGACAATTTGCGAAACTTGCTTTAGAAATTGAAGGTGAACGTGTACAACGCGCTTACTCTTATGTTAATGCGCCGAGTGATAATCGCCTTGAGTTTTATTTTGTCGTTGTTCCCAACGGTAAACTTAGCCCTAAACTCGCTCAACTGCGCCGTGGAGATACTCTACAAGTAACCGATGAAGCATCTGGTTTTTTTGTACTCGATGAAATTCCCGACTGCAAAAATCTGTGGATGTTATCAACAGGCACCGCTATCGGGCCATTCCTATCTATCCTACAAGAAGGTAAAGGGCTTGAACGCTTTGAGAAGATCGTCTTATTGCATGCTGTTCGTTATCAAAAGGATCTGAGTTATTTGCCACTAATGGAGCAATTAGCTAAGCGCTACCCAGAAAAATTACGTTTAATCACCGTGGTTAGCCGTGAGCAATGTGCCGATTCTTTGCATGGTCGAGTACCTGCATTAATAGAAAATCAAGCACTGGAACACGCCGCAGGCATTTCATTAGATGCTGAAAATAGTCATATCATGCTATGTGGCAACCCTGAAATGGTCAGAGATACCCGCGATCTACTGATAAAAACACGCTCCATGAGCAAACATCTGCGTCGCAAGCCTGGCCACATCAGCAGTGAGCAGTATTGGTAATACGCGCTTTTGATCCCCATCGTTGAATGGGGGTCAAGAAAGGCGATCTACCGCTTGCGTTTTCTCACCATATTTATTTTCAGAATCCATCCCTACAAACACACCGCAATCTAATAACATAATCATTGCAATTAATAGCGGTAGAAAACGACCAATTCCCCATTGCCAGAACGGTGCCATATGGCTGACGTCCATGGAGAATAAAGCAAATGCAAGGATCACTAATGCAAACCATCCACCAGGTTTTCCTCTATCATGCAGTCGTTTAGTAAATATTGCCGCTAAAGGATATAACAATAAAATAAATAATATGGCCACAACACTTTCAGGTAATGAAAATGCATTCTGAAATAGCACTATCACGGTCATCAAAATAAAACATGAGGCGATGCCGGCCCAAAATGGCCGGCGGCCGATTCGGCCTTTGAAGGAAAAAGCCCATTGTTGTAATGTCATTACATCCGTTCCTGATATACTTGTGATACTTAAAGGTACAGCGTATTTGCTTTCGGTACTTATTATATTTCCAGATGTAAGGTGGTTGATGCCCCTCAGCTAGTCGAACCACATAGTTGATTTGGGCTCTCTGACTATCTTAGTTTATCGCCTACTTACATCCCGAATTATTGAGAGTATCTATTTATTGCTAACGACCAATTAATTTGTCGCTAACTGCACCTCAAAGTATTTTGAAAACCATAGAATGAGTGGCAAAAACCAATGAAACAACACGCACTCCATCCAATTTACGTCATCATAACCGTTTTTGTGCTCGGTTTGCCACAAATGGTATTCGCACAAAAAGTACCGACGCTACCTGATACCAATTTTGAAGTGGCGTATCTCGCGCCTGATGCTCCTTCATTTGACTTGACTATCCCACAGTTACGAAACCAGTTTAATCAAGCAAATCCGACCTTACCACTTCATGAATACAAGGTGCTCGCAAGCCAAGATATTTCTGCACCTTATATTCGCGCAGCCTCCTCGATTAATCCCTATATCTACTCCTCAGCAGTACTTGAGCGGGGCAGTGAGAAAATTAAAAGTTTGCAACTCACCTTACTCCCCGCAGATGATACTAAACGTGCACAGGCTAATAGAGCATTAATCGAGCAATATATTATTGCCTTAATCCAACAGTTCGATCCGCAAGTTTCTCCTGATAAAGCCCCTGAGCTCACAGAAGCACTGAATAAATTTATGGCAGATAAAAACCCAACACGTGCAGAAGAAGCTCGCTTAGGCGCTCTTCGCTATGTTTTAGTAAAAAGTGATAATAATGTGCTTACTTTTGCTGTTGAACCGATTAAGCTAGAAGTAGAGACACCTTAAGCTGATGTAGATCACAGCAATTATCATCGACGTGATAAAAAGCAAAGCTATAGTTAGGCATTATCTCTATAATATCTAACAAATGCTGATTTTCTCGCTGCATCAAGATGATGCAATGAGCCACTTATTGATAAATCAAACTCTCTGGTTGGAGGAATTAACATGCGACATCCATTGGTTATGGGTAACTGGAAACTTAACGGCAGTACCCATATGGTTAATGACCTGATTGCAGGCCTGCGTAATGAACTTAGCAGCGTTGATGGCTGTGATGTTGCCATCGCACCACCAGCAATCTACCTAAGCCAAGCAAAACATGCTATTGCGGGCAGCCGAATTGCTTTAGGCGCACAAAATGTTGATGTAAACCTTTCTGGTGCATTTACAGGCGAAACATCTGCTGAAATGCTCAAAGATATTGGTGCAAAATACATCATCATTGGTCACTCAGAGCGTCGTACCTATCACCATGAGAGTGATGAATTTATTGCGAAAAAATTTGCCGTATTAAAAGAGCAAGGGCTGATCCCAGTACTTTGTATCGGTGAAACTGAAGCAGAAAATGAAGCAGGTAAAACGGAAGAAGTTTGTGCACGCCAAATTGATGCTGTTCTCAATACATTAGGCGCGCAAGCATTCGAAGGTGCAGTGATTGCTTATGAGCCAATTTGGGCTATTGGTACTGGTAAGTCAGCAACACCAGCACAGGCACAAGCAATCCATAAATTCATTCGTGATCACATCGCGAAGAAAGATGCTGCAATCGCGGAGCAAGTCATTATTCAATACGGCGGTTCTGTTAATGCAAGTAATGCAGCTGAACTGTTTACTCAGCCAGATATTGATGGTGCCCTTGTTGGTGGCGCATCACTAAAAGCAGATGCATTTGCGGTGATTGTTAAAGCAGCAGCAGAAGCCAAAAAAGCAAAATAATTATTTTGCTAAGTGATACTTTGAATAATTCTAAGTGTCGTTAGACAACATCTACGACAACTTAAAATATAATAAGTATGTGACCGTCAATATTTATTGGCGGTTATCTTATTTATATCGAATAATAAAAACAGACACAGATTACTAATAAATAATTGTCTCCTCTGAATCTAAATTTTAATTTACTTAATCTACTCACAAAATTAAAAATACCTTAACTCAAATTATTCCTTCAATCTTTAATTTATCCCTCATAGAAAACAAATTGAAATCATTGTGATATAAACTTTCATATCTTATTAATTACAATCATTATTCTCAATCTACCACCCGTGACGAATGCTAGACAGCGCATATTTCTTAACATTATATTTACACGGTTCGTGATTAATCGCCTATCTATTTATTATGAATAAATAGATTATTTCTTTCACTATACACTAAATAGTTCGAGGTGCAGTTAGACGACAAGTCAATTAATCACCAATTACATATACATCATCTAATTAGTGATAATACACTGAGTCAATCATACTGTGGCTTGAAGTATCACAGGTATATATTAATAAACAATAACCACCATCAGTTTTAATTATATTGTTATCGAAATTTATAAAATAAAACATTCGCTATAGGGATGATTATGAAATATCTAAAGGGTTTAATTCTAAGCACTATAATAGTTTTACTCACCGCTACTGTATCTCAAGCAAATAATGACTATTGGCGTATTGATAGCGATATTTATGTAGAGGTTGAGGAGTATCGAGGGCAACGCGATAACCTTGATAATAAAGTATTCGATAAAGCAAGTATGGTCGGTAAACTCGCACTGACAAATCCGGCATCACTATGGAGTTTTTATTTTGATCACCGCGAATCTTTGCGCAATTATGGTCGCAATTTTTCCACTTCCCGTGATTCATACATTCGTAACCGCACACAAATCGGTGCTACCCGCCAACTGTATAAAAGCCATTCCACAATACTTAATCTCAATGGAACTTACCGAAAAGAATCGAATGATTCTGCACCTAACATGCCATCGCGATCATCAGGCAGTTTATATTGGTTAATGCCAACAGGAAGTTTTTATTTTAATAAAAAATGGTCATTTGATTTTTGGGATGCGATTTTCTACTACAGTAATTTTTTAAGATCAAATAACTATGAATGGGAGGCTGAGCACGGTTTCAGCTACCAACATTCTGAGGCGATTAAAGCAAAAATAACCTTATATACCGATAGAGTGTGGGATAACAACTTCCATAAAATCTTTTCACAAGATCAAATTAGAGGTTACTTCTCGATTAAGCTAAATGAAAAATGGTCAATCTCTCCCTATTTTCGCTACTTTCTTAACGAAAGTGGCTACACTGCTCGTGCAAATTTAACCCAAAAAGTCAAAAATGGCTATCGCGTTGGAACACAGCTAGCGTATAACCTGACCCCAAAGTTGATCTTGTGGGGAGGAGCCGCGATAGAACCCACACAATGGAAATATCCAAAAGATAATTATGCAACATCAGGTAGTAATAATAGACAAACCTTCTATTTAGCCCAATTTGGCATTAAATATATCTGGCAATAGTGAGTAAATATATCTCTAGCCATTATTTTACTGTGTGAAAAAAGTCGCAATCAATAAGCTGCGACTTTTTATTTAACTTCAAATTTAGCCTACTTCAGCAATCTCTAAATCCTATTTTTAAATTTAATTAACATAAAATTTGAGTTTTAGATAATTACTAAGGCGATTAATTCATATGTCTAACTTTACCATTGAGATCACAGAATAGAGTAATTCCAAAATGGAATTATTCTATTGGAATATTAATTATTCCAATAGGATTGATTATTAAAATCATATAGATACATGACATAGCACAATTTGTTAAATTGCAAACTATTCTTAAGCACTAGCAAATGAGAATAATCTTATCTGTGACTTGTCTCACTTTATAATTAATTTACCCTACTTATTATTCATCGAAAAATAACCAAGGAATAATGCGATGAAAAACCTTACCCTACTTTCTCTTTGCTTATTAAGTGCCATGTCACTCGCCGACCCGATTTCACAAACACAGCTTGATAATATGTGGAAAGATAAACAAAAATCTGCTGATGAGATCGTCAAAAATATGTCTGAGGCAGAAAAAATTGGTCAGCTTTTCATGCTAGATTTTAGATATTGGAATAAAGACAATAATGGCGAGCCCGCGCCATTTCTAGCAATGAATGATGAAGTTGCGAAAGTCATCAATCAGTATCACCTCGGTTCAGTGATCTTATTTCGTGAAAATTTAATTGATACACCGCAGACCGTAGAACTTATCAATCAATTACAAGCCGCTCGCAGTAATTTACCCCTATTTATTGGTACCGATCAGGAAGGTGGTTATGTCACTCGTTTACGTGTCGGTACAGAAATGCCCGGAAACATGGCATTAGGTGCGACACGTAACCCTGCGCTAGCAGAGCTAACAGGTATGATCCACGGTTATGAATTATCCAGCTTAGGCTTTAACATCAACTTCGGCCCTGTTGTCGATGTGAATAATAACCAAAACAACCCTGTGATTGGAGTACGTTCATATTCAGATAATAAAGAACTTGTTGAACAACTTGCAACCAATTATATCAAAGGTATTCATAAATATAACTTGTTGACATCATTGAAACATTTCCCTGGTCACGGTAATGTTTCTTCTGATTCGCATGTTGACCTACCTGTTGTAAATTCAGATGAAAAAACATGGCGCTCAACAGAATTGCCCCCTTTCCAATATGCCCTGAACCATGGCGCAGATGCTGTCATGACCGCACATATTATCGTTCCTGCATTGGATAACAGTAAAATTAAAACCCTTAGTGGCAAAGAGGTTGGGACACCTGCTACATTATCAAAACCTATTCTGCACGATATTTTACGTGATGAGCTTAAATATGATGGTTTAATCGTCACAGATGCGATGGATATGGGCGCTATTGCCGATAATTTCGATATAAACTGGGCAGTAGAAACATCATTACTTGCTGGTTCTGATGTGATCTTAATGCCAATTAAAATGTGGGATACGGAATCAGTTGCACGTTTGGACAACATGTACCGCCATCTTGAAAGTGAGGCTCAAAAAAATCCTGAGCTGAAAAAACGCATTGATGAATCAGCAAAACGTGTCGTGCTGAAAAAATTACAGCAACAGATCACCGCACAGCCAATCGATTTACATAATGCGCAGCAAGTTGTCGCTTCTAAAAGCCATAAAGATCTTGAAAATATGGTCTCAGAACAAGCAATTACGCTAATCAAAAACGATAATGTGCTTCCTTACACCTTAAAATCACAAAATAAGATTTTAGTTGTATCGGATGAAAAACCACGTAATGAATTAATTCAAAAGCACTTAAATGACATCGCTAATGAAACAGGCACAACAATAGAAAGCAAAGAAACCGTTGTTAAACTGACTGAAAATACCCTCAATGCAAAAGATGTTCAGCCTCTTTTGCAAGGTCAAGATCTGGTAATTTTAACCACTTATAACCTGAAAGATAATCCTGCTAATGCTCAGCTATTCATTGATGAAGCAAATAAAGCCAATATCCCACTGGTAGTGATTTCTTCACGTAATCCCTATGACATTGCATACCTAAAAGGGGTTAAAGCTAACCTTGCCATCTATGGGATCACCGGATTCGACGTCACTAACAATAACCGTAACTCACTCGAAACCAATATTCGTAGTGGTTTACGTACCTTGTTTGCAGACCAACAAGCACAGCCATTAAACCCACCGAAAGGGCTGCTCCCCGTCAATATTAAAAATCCACAAGGTAACAAAATCCTGTTCCCTTATGGTCATGGTGAAACGTACAACACCACTCATTAATTAATTTATAAACACTCGCACTTTCCGACCTTTATATCCTTTAAGGATATAAAGGCGGGCTATAACACACAAAATTCAACTAATAACGCTACGTTACTGAACAATAATTAAAAATTAAAGGGTCATCATGAAAACATCATTGAATGGTTTACTACTACTTACCGCGATGGGCTTTACTGCTTCTGCACTCTCAACAGAACAAGTGAATAATGACTATTGGCGTATTTCCTCTAACGTCTATATGGAATTGGAAAAATTCGAAGGCCACCATAACACTAGCGGGCGGAAGGTTTACGACAAAACAACCATGGTTGGTCAATTGTTTTTATCAAATCCCGAATCTAAATGGAGCTTCTTTCTTGAGCATAAAGAGTCACTTAGAAGCTATAACCATAATTTTTCAACATCAAAGGACTCATTTATTCGTAACCGAACCCAAATTGGTGTAACACGAAAAATGTACTCCAGTGATGTTGGACAATTCAACCTCAACGTTACCTACCGTAAAGAATCAAATGATTCAGCGCCTGGCACCATGGCTCGTCCATCCAATACCTTGTTTTGGTTAATGCCAAGCGGGACTTATCACTTTAATGATAAGTGGGCATTCAACTTTTGGGATGCGTTCTACCACTACGATAACTTCCATGCGCCAAATAGCTACGAATGGGAATCCGAACACGGTTTGGTATACAAAATCAATGACTCCGCTACAGCGAAAGTTTACATGTACACGGACTGGACATGGGATAAAGATTTCAACAAAACATGGGAGCAGAACCAAATTCGTGGTTACTTCCCTGTGACGTTAAATCAAGACTGGAGCATTATGCCCTACTTCCGCTACTACCTAAACGAACACAACTACGATAATAAGCAGCGCACAACCCAAAAAGTGAAAGATGGCTACCGTGTTGGTACCCAAGTTTTCTATAACCTAACACCGAAACTGACCTTATGGGGTGGATTTGCGGTTGAGCCAAGTACATGGGAAAATCCAAAAGGTGCAGGGATCACCTCTGGCAGCAACAATCGCCAAACGTTCTATTTAGGACAATTGGGTGTGAAATACGTGTGGCAATAAAATCATAGTTATCCAGCTAACCTGCCCCTCACAGGTTAGCTGGAGTGCCATAAATAATAGAGTAATAATATTGTTCGTTAGTCACGACGACTAATCTCATCAAAGACTCCACCATTCGAAAAATGAGTTTCCTGCGCCTTAGTCCAGCCACCAAACTCTTTATCTACCGTCAGTAATTTTAACTGTGGAAAGCGCTGTTGATATTTTTGCGCAATTTCAGCGTTACGTGGCCGATAATAATTTTTTGCTGCGATTTCTTGGCCTTCCGGCGAATAGAGATATTCTAAATAAGCTTGAGCCACTTCACGACGATCTCGCTTATCAACCGTTTTATCTACCACTGCAACTGTGGGTTCCGCTAAAATTGAAATACTTGGAGTAACAATTTCAAATTGACCATTTTCACCAAGCTCATTAATAGCAAGTAATGCTTCATTTTCCCATGCGATCAACACATCACCGATACCCCGCTCAACAAAACTGTTTGTTGCACCGCGAGCCCCTGAGTCCAGTACTTCAACATTTTGATAAAGTTGCTTCACAAACTGTTTTGCTTTTTCAGGATCTTGCTGCTCCTTTTCTAATGCATACCCCCAAGCAGCCAAGTAATTCCAACGTGCGCCACCTGAAGTTTTCGGATTCGGCGTCACGATAGAAACATCTTTACGTATGAGGTCATTCCAATCTTGAATATTTTTAGGATTTCCCTTGCGAACAAGAAAAACAATTGTTGAAGTGTAAGGCGCAGAATTATCAGGAAGACGCTTGATCCACTCTTTATCAATACGTCCACTTTGTGCAATTGCATCAACATCATAAGCCAAAGCAAGAGTCACAACATCCGCTTCTAATCCATTAATGACCGAAGTCGCTTGCTTTCCTGAGCCCCCATGAGATTGACGAACGATAACGGTATCTCCCGTTTTTTCTTTCCAATGTTGGCTAAACGCTTGGTTATATTGTTGATAAAACTCTCGAGTGGGATCATAAGAAACATTCAACAATTGAATATCTTTCGCCCATGCTCCCGTTGTGAGTATCAGCAACAATGCCGTTGCTACATGCCATTTTTTCGCCATTCCTCTATCCTCATCAATTTAATGTTAAGGCAGGCTGACAGATCTCATCCATAACTTGAAATAATTAAAAATGACAATTTATGCTACAAAAGAATATACAAACAGAAGATAGGTAGGATCAGACTTGCATAACCCGAGCAATCGGGTCATACAAGTGAGATTTGCAATACATAGAGGTGAATTAGTACAGTTTTTTCGCTGTGTCGTACCAATCTTTCTTAAACACACGCTTCATATTCATCACTGCATCAATAATATCATGATGAACCAATTTTTCGTTTTGAATACCAACGCAACGGCTACCATAGCCTTCTAACAATAATTGGATTGAATACGCTCCCATGCGCGATGCCAAAATCCGATCATACGCAACAGGCGAGCCACCGCGCTGAATGTGCCCAAGTACTGTAGCACGTGTTTCATGATGAGTTTCCGCTTCAATATATTTGGCTAATTCATCCACATCACAAACATGCTCAGTAATCGCTACGATAGCGTGACGTTTACCCTTTTCAATCCCTTGTTTGATTTCAGATAGTAGCTCTTCACGATCAAATGACATTTCATTTTCAGGTAAAACTAAGAATTCACATCCACCAGCAACCGCTGCTGATAGCGTTAAGTCACCACAATAACGCCCCATGACTTCGACAATAGAAATACGTTTGTGAGAAGTCGATGTATCACGTAAACGGTCAATAGCCTCAACCACGGTTTCCAGCGCAGTGAAGTAACCAATAGTATAGTCCGTTCCTGCGACGTCATTATCGATGGTTCCCGGCAAGCCAATACAAGGGAAACCAGCTTCAGTCAATGCTTTAGCGCCAAGGTAAGACCCATCACCACCAATAACAACCAAGGCATCAATATGATTTTTTTTCAGATTCTCAATAGCAACAGCACGAACTTTTTCATCGCGGAATTGAGGGAAGCGAGCTGAACCTAAGAAGGTACCTCCACGGTTGATCATGTCAGAGACACTATAGCGGTCTAGCTGTTTCATGCGGTTTTCATATAAGCCAAGGTATCCATCATAAATACCCATCACTTCTAAACCTTCACTTAATGCCGCTCGTACAACACCGCGGATTGCAGCATTCATACCGGGTGCATCACCACCACTTGTTAATACCCCAATTCTTTTAATCTGCTTGACCATGATGACCTCTGATTAATGAATATAAATTGCAAATCAATGAAAAACACCGTTCAACACCGTGCTTTTCTAAACCAAATTCTGTTACAAACCGCCAATGCTGAATTGATTCACCTAGCACTATAATACGGTATAGCTAATTGTATATACCTGCTTTCTATCAAGCTTTGATTGTTTATTGTGATCCAGCTTACATAATTTTAGCGCATAAACATGATTACCACAGAATAGCGAACCACTATAGCGGTTGTTACCTTACTTCGAAACAGAAATTAAGTGCTTATACTCTAAATAATAACATTTATCGCTCATGAGGGCTTAACCTTATGAGTGACACAGATATTAGGAACGGGTCGCCTTAACTGATATCCCCTATTAGGGTTAAAAATACAGATAAAAATGCGGGCTCAACTGTGCTAATCACAATGTCAAAATGCAGAAGGAATTTAATTTTGATAGGCTTTCGGTGGGTGCTTGATCCTTTTTGGTTCAAGCATGCAGTTTGAGCCAAAAATGAGAAAGCCCCGTTAGTGAATATGTTCAACCAACGGGGCACACATCTCAAACCAGACATTTGAGATTGTGCCTCTTAGCCAATAAGAGGTCAAGGAGAAATGACTAAGTATGCCTTTATGGCACTGCTGGCAGTATGCATCACTGTACTGTGTTTATCATCGATGCTACGCGACAAGCTCTGCTCGTTGCATATCACCAGTGGTCACACTGTAGTCCAAGCAACCCTCGATTACGAACTGAGGTAATTGCTGAGCAGAGGGAGTCTTTTCCCTCTGCTGTTTCTCTTTCAAATGTTGACGTTAGGCTTCAAGCACCCTGTCTTTTCCAGTTCAATCCACGACACATTCCCCCATAAGGGGTAGTGCCATCATCATAAAATGCGGGCTCAACTGTGCTAATCACAATGTCAAAATGCAGAAGGAATTTAATTTTGATAGGCTTTCGGTGGGTGCTTGATCCTTTTTGGTTCAAGCATGCAGTTTGAGCCAAAAATGAGAAAGCCCCGTTAGTGAATATGTTCAACCAACGGGGCACAGATCTCAAACCAGACATTTGAGATTGTGCCTCTTAGCCAATAAGAGGTCAAGGAGAAATGACTAAGTATGCCTTTATGGTGATACTGACAGTATGTATCACTGTACTGTGTTTATCATCGATGTTACGCGACAAGCTCTGCTCGTTGCATATCACCAGTGGTCACACTGTAGTCCAAGCAACCCTCGATTACGAACCGAGGTAGTTGCTGAGCAGAGGGAGCTTTTCCCTCTGCTGTTTCTCTTTCAAATGTTGACGTTAGGCTTCAAGCACCCTGTCTTTTCCAGTTCAATCCACAACACATTCCCCCATAAGAGGTAGTGCCATCATCATAAAATGCGGGCTCAACTGTGCTAATCACAATGTCAAAATGCAGAAGGAATTTAATTTTGATAGGCTTTCGGTGGGTGCTTGATCCTTTTTGGTTCAAGCATGCAGTCTGGGCCAAAAATGAGAAAGCCCCGTTAGTGAATATGTTCAACCAACGGGGCACACATCTCAAACTCGACACTTGAGATTGTGCCTCTTAGCCAATAAGAGGTCAAGGAGAAATGACTAAGTATGCCTTTATGGTGATACTGACAGTATGTATCACTGTACTGTGTTTATCATCGATGTTACGCGACAAGCTCTGCTCGTTGCATATCACCAGTGGTCACACTGTAGTCCAAGCAACCCTCGATTACGAACCGAGGTAGTTGCTGAGCAGAGGGAGTTTTCCCTCTGCTGTTTCTCTTTCAAATGTTAAAGTTAGGCTTCAAGCACCCTGTCTTTAGATTTCAATCAACCTAGTATTAGGTATAAAAATAACGCGTAAAATGAAAGAAAATAGGGGCGGCAAAACATAATGAGTCAATGCGGTCTAACATTCCGCCATGTCCTTCAATAATGGCTCCAAAATCTTTAATGCCGCTGTCTCGTTTGATCGCAGACATACACAATCCACCAACAAACCCCATTAAGGTAATTGCAAGAGACATTAACCCCGCAACCCACCAGTTAAATGGCGTAACCCAATACAAGCAGATCCCGATCAATACAGAAGACAGTATCCCACCTAAAAAGCCTTCTATCGTTTTATTCGGGCTCAACTTAGGCACAATTGGGCGTTTGCCAAAGAGCTTACCAAATACATACTGTAAAACGTCTGAAAGTTGCGTCACGACAATAAGGAATAATAGCAGTTTTACATTTTCACCTTCGTAGCCTTTAATATCTAGCATCAATAATGCAGGTACATGGCTTAAACAGAATACAGTGACTAACATTCCCCACTGAATTTTGGCAGTACGCTCAAGAAAATGGTAAGTGTCTCCTGCTATTGCAATACGGGTTGGTAAAAATAAAAACACAAATACAGGAACAAAGATTGAAAACATGCCATACCATTGGATCCCAACTAACACATATTGCAGAGGGAGAAAAATAAAGAAACACCAAAACAACGCTTCGTGATCACTACGCCTTGTCGGTGCTAAAGTAATAAACTCTCTCAAAGCAAAAAAGGAGATCAAGGCAAATAAGATAACAACCCCGATATTACCAATCACTACAGCCAATACACACACAATACACATTAACCACCAAGCACGTATTCTGGCATTTAAATTATCAATTGTTGGGTTACTCTTTTCCCCTGAATAACGATAGGCAAGGATCCCACCAATAATACTTGCCACAACCAGGATGCTGAAAACACCTGATAACAATAAAGCTATTTCGCTATCCCAAATACTCATGGCATCAACTCCTCTAAAGCAAGTTTTGCTCGTTGTAAAAACTCGGCTTTAGACTCTTCTTCCGCTAATGGCGCTAAAGGTTGACCGACAACCGCAGAGCAAATAATTGGCACAACCAATTTTGAGCCTTTTGGTAAAACACGATTTAAATTCTCAAGATATACAGGTACCACTTCAACATTGGGGTATTTTTTAGAGAGATGGTAAATACCACTTTTGAAATGACTCAGCTCTTCACCATCTCCACGGGTTCCTTCAGGAAATAATATCAGTGACTCACTTTTTGCTAATATCGCTTCAAGGGGTTCTAATACATTTTCTTTGGCTGGGCCATCCCCTTTTCGATCAATTAATACTGCGCGAAAAACTTTATTAACCAAATAACGCCTAAATGGCGTTTTATCCCAATAATCTTTAGCAGCAACAGGATGAACCGCATGGCGCATTAAAGGCGGTAGCCCCGCCCAAATAACTAACCCATCTAAATGACTAGAGTGATTCGCATAATAAATCCGTGAAGTGATTGTTGGCTGACACCCAACCCAACGTGTTCTTACCCCTGTTAATAGTCGACAAGTAAACGACAATAACATCCCCATACCTTTTGCTAACAAAGAAATTCTTTGTGGTTTTTCCATCTTTATTCCTTGCAACACGTTTTCTATTTTTATTTATCAATACTTATTTTTCTTTTACAAAAATAAAGATATATAGCCCCACTAAAGAGCACAACAAGGAAGGTCTGATTTCACTTTTTTTGAGAGGATACTCTCAGATAAATAAGTAGAAATAAGTCTGGAAGGGAACAAAAGAGAATAGTGGTAGCAAGAAACCTGTTATGTTTGGCGGCAGTGACTACAGTTCTTACAATAGATTAGGAAATCAATTCATTAATTTTCGACAGGTAACACGAAGCGGGAAAAACGATGTTTTTATCCCGCTTCGTCAACAACTTCAGTAGTAGTAACGACTGAATAGCTTTAACAAATACAGATTACTTGTCTGCGGCGATGCGCTCACGAATGTGCTGAGCACGCTCCGCTGATGGTGGGTGAGAATCAAACATACTGCTTTCACTACCACCTAATTTTGCTAGTTTCTCAAAGCTAGTTGCTAAACCTTCGGTTTTAATACCGCGTTTTTTCAACAGGTCATAAGAGAAATCATCCGCTTGACTTTCTTGGTGCTGAGAGAACTGAGAATTAACCAATTTCTCACCCAAAGCAGCAACTTGTGATGCGCTTAGTTGTTCAACCACGCCACCTGCTGAAGCAGCGGCTGTACGTGCAGCAACTGTTGCATAAGCAACTTGCATTGCTTTACGTGAATGACCTAGCGCAACGTGGCCCATTTCATGACCAAGAACACCTTCGATTTCGTTGTCATTCATCAGATCCATCATACCGCTATACACACGTACACAGCCATTTGCCATAGCCCATGCGTTAACATCATCAGTCATATAAACTTTATAGTTAACAGGTGTTCCATCAACTTCATTTCCTAGCGCTTTAGCAATTTTGTCTAAACGTTTTGAATACTTGCTAGAAGAAGGAGCGATTTTATTTTGAGCGTCCATCTCTTTACATGATTGGTCGCTTAGTTGCTTCACATCGCTATCAGTTAATGTAGCAGCTTGAAATAGTTGCATACCTGAATTCGTTAGCATGCCCTGATCTAAATTTTTACACCCAGTCAAAATGACAGCTGATACAGCGACTGCAACAAGTGCCTTCATTTTCATAATATTTTTTCCTTTGCAATACACACAACTATTTTTTTAAGCGTTAAAGACTATAAATTCTGAAAAAAATAACAATAGGAATATAGAGAGATAATACTCATCATACGAATTTTATCTGATTTCTATTCAAATAGCAGAATCGCTAGCAGAATAAGTCATACTATCTCAAATAATTCACTGAAATTTCAATAATTGCAAAAAATAATATTTTATAAATGGCTTAAAATGCAAGATGAATAAGATATCAGGCAAGACAAACATGGGGGGATTAACAAGCCAACAAAGTCACAATCGATAATGCAAACATGACGACCAGCAAAAAAATAGCCCCTAAAAGGGGCTGTAAAAGACAGGGATGGTGTCTATGGCAAGGAAAAACTTCACTTATTGCTACTTCACTACTACGATCAAGAGAATTTAGATCAAAAGAATTCGTTACTGCAAAGCCTGAAACTGAGACATTTTTTGTTGATGTATCTTCTCTAATTGGGCTTTCTGCTCAGGTGTTAATAACTGGTACAATTCATGATGAATTCGAGCCATTTCAACACGCTGATTCAATTCTTTTTGCAAACTTTTTTCTAACTGTTCACGAATGGCTTTTTCATCAAAGTCGTCCGCGACAATTAGATTGTGCAGTGCTTCACGCTCTTGCACAGAAACTGGGTTATCAAATTGATAACGACGCTGAGTTGCCATTAAATCACGCAATTGCTGACGCTGTTTTTCATTTAACGTGATACCATTAAACATAAATGTACTTGTGCGTTCTTCACTACCAAACAACTCATAGTGTTGAAGTTGAGTCATGACAGGCACTGAAGATGCAGACTCATTTTGCATTTGTAGCATTAGCGGGCTAGATGTATCACCAGTTTGTTGAACACTTTCTGGTGTATCCCCAAAAGCCGTCACTGAACCGATAATAAATGCAGAAGCTAACACTAACTTGACTGTTGTTTGTGAAGTTCTTTGCATTCCAATACTCCTTGTTCTCGGACAGTGCTCGTGATTCAATGTGGATAACTATACGCTGGTGGCTGCAAACTAGCGTCAGAGCATGTAAAAGAACGTAAAGTCATGGAATCGTGAAGATTGTTATCGTATTTTGGCAGTTGGAGGACTTAAACACATGCATAAAATCCTATTAGTTGATGACGACCGTGAACTCACGTCGCTCTTAAAAGAACTGCTCGAAATGGAAGGTTTCAACGTTGTCATCGCCTATGATGGTGAACAGGCTTTACAACAGATTGACTCATCCATTGATCTATTATTACTCGATGTCATGATGCCAAAGAAAAACGGCATTGAGACCTTAAAAGAACTACGTCAGATCCACCAAACCCCTGTCATTATGTTGACCGCACGCGGTAGCGAACTCGACAAAGTATTAGGGCTTGAATTAGGTGCAGATGACTATCTTCCTAAACCATTCAATGACCGTGAATTAGTTGCCCGTATTCGTGCGCTACTACGCCGTTCAAATTGGAGTGAGCAAACCCAAGGGGACAATAGCAATACACCTGTTCTGCAAGTGGATAAGCTACAACTCAATCCAGGCCGTCAAGAGGCCAGTTTCGATAATGAAATCCTTGATTTAACCGGAACTGAGTTCACCTTACTGTATTTATTAGCGCAGCACCTTGGCCAAGTCGTTTCAAGAGAACATTTAAGCCAAGAAGTACTCGGAAAACGTCTGACTCCGTTTGACCGTGCGATTGATATGCACATCTCAAACTTACGTCGTAAACTGCCAGAACGAACAGATGGCCAACCTTGGTTTAAAACCTTGCGTGGTCGTGGATACTTAATGGTTTCTGCAACATGATAAATAGCTTAACCGCAAGGATATTTGCGATTTTCTGGTTCACCCTCGCACTAGTATTGATGCTAGTGCTGATGGTGCCCAAGCTTGACTCTAGGCAGCTCACTGTCCTTATGGAGAGTGAGCAACGCCAAGGGGAAATGCTTGAGCAGCACATTGAAGCTGAACTAGCACAAGCACCGATGAACGACCTACTTTGGTGGAGGCGAATTTCCAATTCCATCAAAAAATGGGCGCCCCCTGGCCAACGTCTCATTATTGTGACCAGCGAAGGACGCGTTATTGGTGCGATGCCAAGTGAAATGCAAGTTATCCGTAATTTTATTGGGCAATCAGACAATGCTGATCACCCTAAAAAGAAAAAGTATGGTCGTGCCGAAATCTTAGGCCCTTTTTCCATACGCGATGGTGAAGACCATTACCAACTCTATTTAGTTCGTCCTGCAAATAGCCCACAATCTGACTTTATCAACTTATTGTTTGACCGGCCATTCTTACTGTTAATTGCCACCATGCTCATCAGTGCCCCGTTATTGCTCTGGCTATCTTGGAGCCTTGCCCGCCCTGCGCGCAAACTCAAAATGGCAGCAGATGATGTCGCAAAAGGCAACTTACGGCCTCACCCAGAACTGGAAGCGGGGCCTCAAGAATTTTTATCTGCGGGGAACAGTTTTAACCAAATGATCAGCGCTCTCGATGGCATGGTGAGTGCCCAGCAGCGACTTATCTCTGATATCTCTCATGAACTGAGAACCCCACTGACGCGTTTGCAATTAGCGACAGCTTTATTACGCCGTCGGCATGGTGAAAGTAAAGAATTAGAGCGTATTGAAACCGAAACCCACCGCCTTGATAGCATGATCAATGACTTACTCGTACTATCACGCAGTCAGCACAAAAATGAAATCTTAAGGGAGAACATTAAGGCTGATGATCTGTGGGGCGATATTTTAGAAGACGCAAAATTCGAAGCGGAACAGATGAATAAAACCCTTGATGTCACATCACCACCGGGCTCATGGCCTATCTATTGCAATCCATCGGCGATTGGTAGTGCCTTTGAAAACATCGTCCGTAACGCACTGCGCTACTCAAATACTCATATCGCTGTCGATTTCAAAGAAGAAAACAATGGTGTACTAATCACTGTTGACGACGATGGCCCTGGCGTTAGCCCAGCCGACCGTGAACACATCTTCCGCCCTTTCTACCGCACAGACGAAGCACGAGATAGAGAGACCGGAGGCACTGGCTTAGGCCTTGCCATTGTGGAAACTGCCATCTCACAGCATAAAGGTTGGGTGAAAGCCGATGATAGCCCATTAGGGGGGCTACGTTTGCAAATTTGGCTTCCTGAACATGGGCGCTAACGCCACTCAATCATAAATCTAACTTAAGGCTTCTTGAATATTAAGTTGAAGAAGCCTTATTTTATTACACATCATTAACAGTGTATTAATTTCAACCTAAGCAATATTCCTGATATTTATTACACACCAAACTAAATAACTTTTTTAATCAAGAATAAAAGTTATTTAGAAAAAATAGACACGGAATAATTGTCAAAATAACACTTAACCTCTGAATTCTAATAAATCGTATTTAGAGTTATATCGTTATACCGATATCTAGAAAATGCCGTTTGTCTGATATATTGATATTCTGCTTTTTATTTACAGATAGATTACCTATTATAAAAAGGCCGAAGCACGCATACCTAATCAACACAACGAATATAAGGGTAATGTTAGCGTGGGTATTACCACACTAAATTCGTGTGCTGCATTAAATTAATATTTTGCATATTTTTTTCATAAAAACACAAAAAATTAGACGACTCAACTCAATGGATTCATCAATGAAAAATATCAAGTTGACCAAACTAGCCATCCTAACGTTATTGAGTGCAATGAGTGGCAGCACACTAGCGGGTGGACTAGTTCTTCCAGACAACAACTTAAGAAACGATCTTGCGTGGCTCTCAGAACGGAACGTTATCCAAATTAGCCTTTCGACTTGGCCGTTATCTTCAGAAGAAATTACCCGCGCATTAAATAACGCCAATATCACCAATAATGAACAAGAAGCTCTTGTTCAACGTATCAAACAACAGCTCAACCGCACTAAAAACAGCGTTCAGCTACAAACCTACCTATCAACGGGTAAATCACCAATGCCACAAGGGTTCGCACAAAGCGAATACAGCGACTTCCGCTACACCGTTGAGGGTAACTACAGCACTGATGATGTTGATTTAAATTTAAAAGCCAATGCGGAACGCGCACTGCGAGTTGAAAATGGTTCCGACTACAACCTAAACGGCTCCTATGGCGGCGTTAAAGTGTGGAACCAATGGATAAGTTTTGGTGAGATCCCTCAATGGTGGGGGCCTGGCCATGATGGCAGCTTAATTCGTACTGACGCTGCAAGACCAGTAACAGGTTTCCTACTACAGCGTGCTGACCAAAGCCCATTTGAGACGCCTTGGCTTTCATGGATTGGCTCATGGCAATATCAGCTAACCGCAGGACAAATTAAACAGTACTCCTCACAGCCGCATACTAAATTGATTGGCCTACGTATGACCATGAACCCAACTGACTTCTTTGAATTGGGCGGTTCACGTGTAGTCATGTGGGGTGGTGAAGGCCGTCCAAATAACTGGAATTCGTTCTGGAATGCCATGGCTGGTAGAGATAATACGGGCGATGTTAATGATGACCCAGGTAACCAACTTGCTGGCCTAGATGCAAAAATTAAACTTTATCCGCTAATTGGTTTACCTGTCAGTATTTATGGTCAAATGATCGGTGAAGACGAAGCTGGCATGTTCCCATCGAAAAATGCGTTCATGGGCGGTATTGAAGGTTATCACACCGCTTGGGGTCAACCTCTGAGCTGGTATATTGAAGGCGCCAATACGCATACCGAGTGGAATAAAAATGGCGTGATGTATCGTCACTTTATTTATAAAGACGGTTATTACCAACAAGGTGCCCCACTAGGCCATGCGATGGGCGGTGACGGTCGTATGATATCAGGGAAAGTAGAATATACCCTTGATGATGATAACCGTGTCAGCACTCGCTTAGTGTATGCCAAGGTCAATAAAGAAAGTTATCCACAAAATAAAGCCTATCCAAGATCCGAAACCATTAAAGGTATTGATTTAGGTTGGTGGCATAACTTTGATGACCGAGTTAATACCGATACTAAAGTCTGGGTTTCTCAATCAGATTACAACACACGTGATGACGTGGGTGCATCCGTTATGGTTACCCTGCCATTTAAGTGGTAGTACTTGGTTTAAATAATTCGAATTATAAGTAGTCGGTAAGTCAAAATAGTCCGGGAGCATAAGTAAACTGTGTGCCCCGTCTAACTGAGTACAGTTGCCACACCTCAATAGAGAACATTGCAACTTGCAGCATGACGAGTAGATACCCTAAATAATTCGAGATGCAGGTAGGCGACAAGCGAAGATAGTCGGGGAGCATAGATAACTATGTGACTCGGCTAGCTGAGCGCAGTCAACACCCCTGTATCTTGAAGTATGACGAGTAGATACTCTAAATAATTCGAGATACAGGTAGGCGACAAGCGAAGATAGGCGGGGAGCATAGATAACTATGTGACTCGGCTAGTTGAGCGCAGTCAACACCCCTGTATCTTGAAGTATGACGAGTACCGTGTTGTTATTTATTCACCCCCCAACTACACTTCATTATATCGACATAAAAGACAATAAACGTCGGTAAAATTAATTTACTCTAGACGCTTATTAATTGTTTTCAGATAATTTATAGTTGTTTTTTATTAATAAAACACTGTTTACGCGTTTGAAACACAATTAATGAACAATAATTATGTTTCTCTAAGTTATTTAACTTAAATCAACACGGTACTAATGTGCCAATAGATACTTAGCGTCAATAAATAGAATACCTCGATAAAATATAAGGTTATTTTCATCAGCCCTAAAATAAAATTTCAGACTTTCGGCAAGCGATGATTAGAATACGCATAACATAATAATTTAAAAGAAGTTATATAATTGACTGGATAAATAAGACTATTCTCTAAGACAATTACACCAATAGTCACGACCTATATTTAATGCTATTATTAGGCGCATTTGCTTGACCGTGTCAGCGCAGAGGCATACTCTTTCGCGAGTATAAAATGATAAGAAATGCTTATCAATTGACCAGTTACGGAAAAAGGTAACATTTTCAATTAATAAGCGTGACTACAGAATTCAATGGTGCTCTGGGACCCGACAACCCAGTGCGGTAGCTATGGGTATTTGAAATACAGTACTGTGAAATTATTTTAATTCTATTAAAGAACGATAAAACTTAATGAAAATTTCAACCTCTTCAATCAACAATATATTGATACCATTACTGTATATAAATTTTTATCTCATCTTAATATTTGACAAGCTAAAGAATTATAATTTTGCGAATATTATTTTCTTTGTCTCTTGCCTATTAATCATATTTATTTATTTTATAAAAAAAAATAAAAAAATAAAAATAGATGCTCTATTCTATTCCTTTAATATATTATTGGGATTATTTTTTGCTTATTTCTCAATATTTTTTGAACCAAGTTTAGATAGTTTATTATCCTTGGCAAAGTTGACACTTATTATGATAATGTCAGTGATAACAGCACAATGGTTAATAAACAATCTATCAAAAGTTATCATTTACTTCTCGACCTTTAGTATTTTAATCTGTATATATATATATATGGAGTTTTCATCATCTCTATATGTGGGATTTTCTGCAATGTTTGATAATCCCAATTCTTTAGGTTTAGTATTATCTTTGCCCCTATTTTTAAACCTATATTCTTTTTTATTTTATGAAAAAAAAATAGAATTATTATTATCGTTTATTTCATTTGTTTTAATCATTCCACTTTGTTTATACAGCAATAGTAGAACATCAATACTATCACCATTAATATCCATATTATTTATACTACCTTTTTATTTAAAGAACAGAATTAATATTAAATACACTTTAATTATTACCTTAATAATATGTATTATTTTCAGTACTTTTATTTTATTACCAGTGATTAGTGAAATAATAAACTCCACCATAATAGACAAGTTTAGTCGTAAAGGTAGTGATAATATTACAAATGGTAGAGCCGAATATATCTTAGGGGCTTTAGATTACCTAAAATACTTATCACCATCACTACTTCCATCATTTATTATAGTAGATAATACATATGTAGCATACGCAGTAAATTTTGGTATTATTTCCGCATTTTTTTTCTTCTCAACACTCATCATTTATCCAATAATGCTTTTTCTATCAAAAGGTAATTATAATGAGA
Source organism: Providencia sp. PROV236 (assembly GCF_033676985.1). Taxonomy (NCBI): domain Bacteria; kingdom Pseudomonadati; phylum Pseudomonadota; class Gammaproteobacteria; order Enterobacterales; family Morganellaceae; genus Providencia; species Providencia sp. PROV236. The sequence continues at coordinate 4,352,656 of NZ_CP096297.1, forward strand.
AACAGTATTACTTTTTACTCGGAATGTATATTTATTACTTTTTCTACTCTATATTAGAAAGTATAAGAATTACTCCTTTAACATTATTTTTTCTTTGTAGTTTTTTTATTATTATAAGAAATTTTTCAAACAAAAAAATAAAAAATACAGTTAAGTGTGAACTATGCTAATATTGTCTAAACTTCTAAGTAATGTGAAAATTTTTAAAGGCGCTACATATACTTTGATAGGTAACCTATCTTTTTCATTTTCTCAATGGTGTATACTTATTATAATAAATAAACTGGGAACACCTAATGATGTCGGCATTTTTACGTTATCATTGGCAATATTAAATCCATTGTTTATGTTAGCTCAAGGAGGACTTAGATCTTATATCGTAATAGATACAGCCAGGAAATTTAGCTTTGATACATACTTTAATTTACGACTTATTTTTTCAATAATTGCATTAATTTTATCCGTTATTTTTGTTTTTAATGATACTTATTTTTATTCAGTAATATTGTTATCTGTATATAAGCTGTTTGATTGCCTTTTCGATATTTTTTATGGAGAATATCAGCGGTCAGACACAATGAAAATGATCGCTGTATCACGAACAAGTAGAGCCATTAGTAATGGGGTTTTATTTTTATTAGCATATTTATTCACAAAAAGTTTAAATATTGCATTACTGACTTACATTATATCATCTATAGTAGTTTTTATATTTTATGACTATCGTAAATATAAGTTTCAGTTTAATAAAAAAAGCATTACATTCTCAGCTTTAAAAAAACTCACCCTTATATCATTTCCCCTAGCGATAACTGCATTATTAATATCCCTTAATACCAGTATCCCAAGACTTTTGTTAGAAAAACATTCAGGCTTGGTAGAATTAGGTGCTTTTGGTAGCTTCATGTACATAATAACAGTTGCTCAAATTATTGTTCAATCAGTTTGCCAAGCGTTCACGCCTAAAATGGCTCAAGCATACTATAATAATAATCATGATGTATTTAAAAATATAACAAAAACGCTTGTAATTTTTACCATTTTAATTTCTTTTTTATTTTGCACATTCTCCTTTTTATTCAAAGATTTACTTTTTTTACTGATATTTAACACAGAATTTATTCAATACTCTGATTTATATAGCAAGATCATTCTGATAGCACCATTTATATTTTTAGCACTTGTGTTTGGTAATATTAATACTGCACGAAGAAGAATTAAATATCAACCAATCCTATTCTTTATAATACTCATAATTAATATACCCCTAAGTTATTTTTCAATACTATATATAGGAGCTAATGGTGCAGTGTTATCATCTTTAATTGTATCCATACTAACTATTATACTTTTAACAATTTATTCAATTAAAGGTCGTGAAGGATGAGAATTTTATTTATCACCGGACAGCTTGATATTGGAGGCATAGAATGTTGGTTAAGAGATCTAACAACCTTAATGTTAGAAAAGAGAACTGACCTAGAAATATATATTCTTGTTGATAAACCTCACAAAGGAGCATTGGAAGATGAGCTTATAGATAAAGGCGTTAAAATATTACGAGTTAACTCAAGTAAAAATAATAAACTTATCTATATGAAAGATTTATACTCAACACTTAAGAGATATAAGTTTGATGTAATTCACTCTAATGTTAGTTATACAAATGGTATCATATCACTAATTGGTTTTTTACTAAAAATTCCAATTAGAATATCTCACATACATAGCAATCGTAATAGTAAACATTTTTCTCCTATTAAAAGAATGAGTTCTATGTTATTAAAAATATGTATGGAATTTTTCTCCACACATAAAATAGCTGTTAGTGAGCAATCAAAAAGTAATTATTTATTCGAAAAAAATGTAACTGTTATGGCATGTGGCATAAATTTGAAAGGAAAAGAATCAGATATAGATATAAGAAAAGAAAGAGATTGGCTTGAAAGTGATATCATATTGTGTTCTGTGGGGCGACTTGAGCGCGTTAAAAATCATGAGTTCACTATTAACTTACTTTCAAATTTATCATCCCGTTATAAACTTGTACTTGCAGGAGAAGGATCATTAAGAACAGAGCTAGAGAATTTAGTATTAGAAAAAAATTTACAAGATCGCGTTATTTTTTTAGGTGGTATAAGCTCTATAATTTCTTTTTTAGAAAAAAATGTTGATATTCTATTATTTCCGTCCTTTCACGAAGGATTTGGTGTTGTTGCTATTGAAAGTCAACTAGCAGGTGTTCCTATTATTGCTTCCACAAATGTTCCAACTTCAACTAAAATATCTAATATCATAAATTACATAGATTTAGATAATATGAACTCTTGGCTTGATAACATCATAAATATAAAAAAAACAAAAGGTAAATTAGAGATAAATGTAGATATCTTTGATATAGAATATAACTACAATAAACTAATAAATATTTATTTAAATAAGTTATAGTCATTAGCTACTTGATACTAATGATAATTAGCTAAAAAAGTCAACTTATAGCTATAATTCGAGAACATAATATAATGAATTCAAAAACAAAAACTCAAAGAATTGCCTTCATAGATAGCTACCATAGTGGTCTTTATGGAGCACCTAAGAGTATGTTAAGCTTAGCTAACGGTTTACATAATAAAGGATATAATGTTACTATCATAACTACTAAAGATGGTCTTTTATCATCAAAAGCAAAAGATGATGGACTAAATGTCAATATATTTAATGTACCCAATATATTATTATTATCCCGTCGAAACTTAAAGATATACCATAAAATTTTATATTTATTCTCATTATGTTTTCTATGGTGTAAATCAATATTTAGTTTCTCACTTAAAGAATATGATGTTGTTTGCATTAATGACATTAGGACATTTTTATTTTTTTTGCCTAGCATTTTCATGAACAAAAAAAAATTGTTTGGTATGTTAGAATAAATGACCGAGTAAAATTAGTTTCCTATATAGCTGCCAGAATATCTGACAAAATCATATTAATATCTAACGATTGTTATTCATGTTTTTCTGAAAATGAAAAAATTAGATACTCTTCTAAATTTAACATTGTACATACTGGATTTAATCTTCCTGATAAGAAAAACTTAAAAAAAATACAGTTTAACCATAAGATCAATGACAAAGTTTTTATAACAATAGGGAGTATCTGTAAAAGGAAAAATCAAAAATCCATTATTAACTCCTTTTCTAATTTAAAAATAGAAAATAAACATTTATATATATTAGGTAGTCCCACATCAGACATAGATAATTTGTACTATAATGAAATTATCAAACAAATAAAAGAACTAAATTTGACGGGGAATATATCACTCATTCCGCATACTCCTTATATTTATGAATATCTTTTTGCTTCTGATATTTTTCTCTTCGCTAGTCATAAAGAAGGTTTACCAAGAGTTATAATTGAAGCTTTGTCAGCAGGATGTTTTGTTATATCATCAAAAGTTGATGGGATTTATGATATAATCAAAAATGATAATCTAGGATTTGTAACACAAAATTGTGCTTCAGATACAATGTTTCCTTATCAGTTTGAACAGTTACTAAATACTGCCTGTCATTTAGAAAAAAATCGAGAAATAAAAATTAAGTTTATACTAGACAACTTCTCATATAACCATTATTTAAATAATTTCATTAAACAAATAAGTAAATATGAAAAAGAAAATAAAAAACACCATTAGAGATATTATTAGAATAATATTTGGAAAAAAAATATACATATATTCCAGATTTATTTTAACTCATAAATATTGGCCAAATTTTAAAAATCCAAAAACCTTCTCTGAAAAAATAATCTATAGAAAATTAAATACTAATCCGTATACACTATCTAAACTTGTAGATAAATATACAGTAAGAGAGTATGTCGAAAAGAAAATTGGGAATGAGTATTTAATACCACTAATTAAAGCTAAAGATTTTATCCATGCTGAAGATTTTGATAACTTACCAAATGAGTTTGTTTTAAAAACATCTAATGGTGGTGGTGGAGAAAATGTTTTAATAATAAAAAATAAAGACAAGTTAAACCTTAATAGTATTTGTAATAAGTTCAACCAATATTTAAATGAAAAAATAGGTTCTAAAATAGATGAACCCTTTTATGATATACAAAAACCAAAAATTTTATTCGAAAAACTGATTAAAGATAAAAATGGTCGTGTCCCTAATGATTACAAATTTCATATTTTTAACAGTAACGAACAAAAGATTTTTATTCAGATAGATTCTGATAGATTTAGTAATCATAAGAGATCAATTTATACTATTGATGGTAAGAAAGCCAATTTCAAAATACAGCCTAAATATGATGAAATTGAGACGACTTTCATGTTCCCAGAAAATCTAGGGAAAATGTTACAGCTAGCAATTTGTTTATCTGAAGATTTTGAATACGTACGTGTAGATCTGTATAACTGTGATGGAAAAATTTATTTTGGAGAAATGACATTTTGTCATGGAAGTGGCTGGGAGCCAATATATCCAAAAAGTGCAGATTATGAACTAGGCTCATATTGGGAAGAGTGATTTATCTATGAAATATTTAGTTACAGGCGCCGCTGGTTTTATCGGTGCAAAAATTTGTTATGAATTACTAAAACAAGGCCATTCTGTCATTGGATTAGATTCAATGAATGATTATTATGATATAAATTTAAAGAAATCCCGTTTAAAACTAATAAATACATTTGATAATTTTTATTTTACTCAACTTGATATTTCATCTGAAAAAAATATGGAGGCTTTATTCCATAATAATAAATTTGATCGGGTTATCCATCTAGCTGCTCAAGCAGGCGTTAGGTATTCATTAGAAAACCCGCATGCATATGCAAATAGTAATTTAGTTGGCTTTTTAAATATTCTTGAATGCTGTAGAAACTACAATATTGAACATTTAGTTTACGCTTCATCAAGTTCAGTTTATGGACTTAATAAAAAAACGCCATTCTCTACATCTGACTCTGTCGATCATCCTGTATCTTTATATGCCGCCACGAAAAAATCGAACGAATTGATGGCTCATTCTTATTCGCACTTATACAACATTCCCACAACTGGGCTACGATTTTTTACTGTTTACGGCCCTTGGGGACGCCCAGACATGGCACCATTTATTTTTACTAAAAAAATTATCAATGGTGAACCTATTGATATAAATAATAATGGTGATATGTGGCGCGATTTTACTTATATAGATGACATTGTTGAAGGCGTTATTCGTGTTTCTGATATTATTCCTGAAAAAAATGATAACTGGACGGTAGAGTCAGGTTCTCCTGCAACAAGTTCAGCTCCTTATAGAGTCTATAATATAGGAAATGGTGCACCCGTTAATCTTATGGACTTCATTAAAACATTAGAAGAAGAACTAGGTATCGAAGCTAAAAAGAATTTCCGTGAAATGCAACCAGGAGATGTATATAAAACCTTTGCTGATACCCAAGACTTATTTAATATCACTGGATATAAACCTAAAGTTAATATAAAAGAAGGTATTGCTAATTTAGTTAAGTGGTATAAAGAATATTACAATGTGTAAGGTTTTATTTTCATGATTGCCATAACAGCTAATACAAGTTGGTACTTATATAACTTTAGGCAAAATACTATAAAGAGTTTAATTAATTCTGGATATAAGGTATTAGCAATAGCGCCAACAGATGATTATTCAGAACGCCTGAAAAATTTAGGTTGTTTATTTGAAAGCATATCAATAGACCAAGGTGGAAAAAATCCTTTAAAAGATATTTACACCACTCTAAATTTTTATCGTCTTTTTAAGACACATTCAATTAAATGTGTTTTAAATTTCACCCCAAAAAACAATATATATGGAACACTTGCAGCTTCACTACTGAATATTAAAGTCATAAATAATATTGCAGGATTAGGAACTTTATTTATTGATGAAAACTTATCCGCCAAAATCGCACGTAAACTATATAAAATAAGTCAAAAAAAAGCATCTAAGATTTTTTTTCAAAATGAAGATGATCGAGATCTTTTTTTAAAAGGTGGATTTGCCTCAAAAGATATTACAGAACGGCTCCCCGGTTCTGGTGTCGATTTAAATCGTTTTAAAGTATCGGAAGCTCCTGATGATGGTACTGTTCGATTCTTATTAATCGCAAGGATGCTTTATGAGAAAGGGGTTGGACACTATGTTCTGATGAATCCCCTAATGATTTTGGTAAAAATCATTAAGTTAAGGTGGATACACATCTTGTCATATGATCAAATGGTTTCGCGAAAAATCAATAATCAGACAACAAGATGTGCGAACTCGATATTTTACACGACTCTCTTTACCAATTCTGCCCCGAATTACACTTAAAACGACTCAACAGCTTAACGTTGGCTTGCCACGCATTACTTGACTGTAAAACTCTCACTCTTACCGAACTTGGCCGTAACCTGCCAACCAAAGCGAGAACAAAACATAACATCAAACGAATCGACCGATTGTTAGGTAATCGTCACCTCCACAAAGAGCGACTCGCTGTATACCGTTGGCATGCTAGCTTTATCTGTTCGGGCAATACGATGCCCATTGTACTTGTTGACTGGTCTGATATTCGTGAGCAAAAACGACTTATGGTATTGCGAGCTTCAGTCGCACTACACGGTCGTTCTGTTACTCTTTATGAGAAAGCGTTCCCGCTTTCAGAGCAATGTTCAAAGAAAGCTCATGACCAATTTCTAGCCGACCTTGCGAGCATTCTACCGAGTAACACCACACCGCTCATTGTCAGTGATGCTGGCTTTAAAGTGCCATGGTATAAATCCGTTGAGAAGCTGGGTTGGTACTGGTTAAGTCGAGTAAGAGGAAAAGTACAATATGCAGACCTAGGAGCGGAAAACTGGAAACCTATCAGCAGCTTACATGATATGTCATCTAGTCACTCAAAGACTTTAGGCTATAAGAGGCTGACTAAAAGCAATCCAATCTCATGCCAAATTCTATTGTATAAATCTCGCTCTAAAGGCCGAAAAAATCAGCGCTCGACACGGACTCATTGTCACCACCCGTCACCTAAAATCTACTCAGCGTCGGCAAAGGAGCCATGGATTCTAGCAACTAACTTACCTGTTGAAATTCGAACACCCAAACAACTTGTTAATATCTATTCGAAGCGAATGCAGATTGAAGAAACCTTCCGAGACTTGAAAAGTCCTGCCTACGGACTAGGCCTACGCCATAGCCGAACGAGCAGCTCAGAGCGTTTTGATATCATGCTGCTAATCGCCCTGATGCTTCAACTAACATGTTGGCTTGCGGGCGTTCATGCTCAGAAACAAGGTTGGGACAAGCACTTCCAGGCTAACACAGTCAGAAATCGAAACGTACTCTCAACAGTTCGCTTAGGCATGGAAGTTTTGCGGCATTCTGGCTACACAATAACAAGGGAAGACTTACTCGTGGCTGCAACCCTGCTTACTCAAAATCTATTCAAACATGGTTACGCTTTGGGGAAATTATGAGGGGATCTCTCAGCACTATGTTGCAGCAGCTAGAGTTTTAAAACAAAAATATGGCCAAAAAGTAGAATTCCGTTTACTTGGATTTTTAGGAGTAAATAATCCTTCCGCAATCACTGAATTAGAAATGCAATCTTGGGTAAATGAAGGAATTGTTACTTATCTAGGCGTTTCAGATTCTGTTGAAAAAGAAATCGCCAAAGTGGATTGCATGGTTTTACCATCCTACTATCGAGAAGGTGTTCCTAAATCATTGCTAGAATCGGGTGCTATGGGTAAACCCATTGTAACTACTGATAATGTTGGCTGTCGAGAGACTGTTGAACATGGAGCCAATGGATTCTTATGTGAACCACGCTCTACTGAGAGCTTAATCGCTGCTATGGAGTTAATTATTGAAATGCCTCATGACAAACGTTTACAAATGGGGCAGAAAAGTCGAACAAAAATGGCTAATGAATTTAATGAACAAATTATTATTAGTCGTTATTTAGCTGCAATAAATGACTGCTTAAAATAATTAGATATACACGCACACTACATTTCTTCATAAGAAAATTTAATTTACTACTTCTTTCTAATATTTTTTAGGATTCATAATGAAAATCGCAATTGCCGGAACAGGCTATGTCGGTCTATCCAATGCCATGTTACTGTCACAAAACCACGAAGTGGTGGCCGTCGACATCGTGCCTGAAAAAGTGGCGATGCTGAACAATAAGCAATCGCCGATTATCGATACCGAAATTGAACAGTTTTTGCGTGAAAAAACACTCAATTTCCGTGCCACCCAAGATATTGTTGAAGCCTATACGGGCGCACAGTATGTAATTGTTGCCACACCGACTGACTATGACCCGAAAAGCAACTACTTCAATACCAAGTCAGTTGAATCAGTCATTCATGATGTGCAGAAAATTAACCCAGCAGCCACCATTATTGTTAAATCCACCATCCCTGTTGGCTTTACTGAGCGCCTGCGTGAAGAGTTTGGCTACACCAATGTGATTTTCTCCCCTGAATTTTTACGTGAAGGCCGCGCGCTGTGGGATAACTTGTACCCATCACGCATTGTGGTGGGTGAACGCTCTGAGCGAGCGGAAATCTTCGCGGATTTGCTGCTCGAAGGCGCTATCAAAAAAGATGTCCCTGTGTTGTTTACCGATGGCACTGAAGCGGAAGCGATTAAATTATTCGCCAATACTTACTTAGCGATGCGTGTGGCCTATTTCAATGAATTAGATACCTATGCAGAGAGTCGTGGCTTGAACGCACGTCAAATCATCGAAGGGGTGTCTTTAGACCCACGTATTGGCAGCCATTATAACAACCCTTCATTTGGTTACGGTGGTTATTGCTTGCCGAAAGACACCAAGCAGCTACTGGCTAACTATGACGATGTACCGAATAACCTCATTAATGCGATTGTGGAATCTAACCGTACCCGTAAAGACTTTATCTCGGATGCTCTTATTGCCAAAGCGCCACGTAAAGTCGGGGTATATCGTTTAGTGATGAAAGCGGGTTCGGATAACTTCCGAGCCTCGGCGGTACAAGGTGTGATGAAACGCATCAAAGCCAAAGGCATTGAAGTGATTGTTTATGAGCCAGTGCTTAAAGAGGACGAATTTTTCCGTTCAAAAGTGTACCGTGATCTTGAAGCATTCAAAGCCGATAGCGATATTATTTTAGCCAACCGGATGGTGCCTGAACTCGAAGATGTCGCAGAGAAAGTGTATACACGTGATCTGTTTGGCAATGATTAAGCGATAGGCTAAATTTATCGTTCTGCTTTTGCCAAAAATTTACCTTCGCTATAAACTACCTAAAAAATTATATTAAACACGTACACGTATAAGTGGGATGATGATAGCAACCCATCACTTATACCTTATCTAAACATTTTTTATCATAGGATGGTCTTGTGCTTAGTAAGCGTCTCCCACTTACACTACTCGCAGCCAGCATTTTGCTCACCGGCTGTACCGTTACTCCTGGTGTCTATATGTCTACATCAGGCAAAAATGTCGTCGACACTGGCGATCGTGATATCTCTAAATTTGTGGATATCTATCCGATTTCACCAAAACTGTTAGATGAGATGTACGTGGCTCCAGTGATCGCCAAACCAAACCCTACACTTGAAAAGCAACTTTCAACCTATGAATACCGTGTGGGTGTGGGTGACGTATTAACCATCACTGTGTGGGATCACCCTGAATTAACTATTCCAGCGGGTTCTTACCGTAGCGCTGCCGACTCAGGTAACTGGGTTCATTCCAATGGCACCATTTACTACCCTTATATCGGTAACGTGAAAGTTGTTGGCAAAACGCTGTCGGAGATCCGTAATTTAGTTAGCAGTAAACTGGCTACCTATATTGAATCACCGCAAGTGGATGTCAGTATTGCGGCATTCCGCTCACAAAAAATGTATGTTTCTGGTGAGGTCGCAAAACCAGGTACATTGCCAATTACCAATATCCCTCTGACCGTTCTGGAAGCCTTTAATAACGCGGGCGGCCTCACCGAAAAAGCCGATTGGGATAACGTCGTGCTGACCCGTAATGGCAAAGAAATTAAGCTCTCATTGCAATCATTGGTACAGTATGGCGATATGACCCAAAACTATCTGATGATCCCAGGTGATACACTTTATGTCCCACGCAACGACGGCCAAAAAGTATTTGTGATGGGTGAAGTCGGCCAGCCAAATACTCTGACTATTGATCGTGCAGGTATGAGTATCACTGAAGCCTTGAGTAAAGCAGGGGGTACCGATCAAACAACCGCTAATGCAACTGGTGTATTTGTTATCCGTCCAATTAAAAATCAAACCTCGGGTGATAAAGAGCTTGATGCGTTGCTACCGAAAAAAATGGCAGCGGTGTATCAGTTAGATTTATCCGACGCTACGGCAATGGTGATGGGTACAGAGTTTAAACTACAACCATACGATCTGGTCTATGTTACCGCCGCGCCTGTGGTACGTTGGAACCGTCTGATCACCCAATTACTACCAACCATCGCGACCTATAATCAGTTAACTGAAGGTACAAAACGTATTCACGACTGGTAATCGTCATGTTTAACAATATCCTAGTTGTTTGTATGGGTAATATCTGTCGCTCCCCCACAGGGGAGCGTTTATTACAGGCCCATTTCCCCAATAAAAAAGTACACTCTGCTGGCATTATTGCCAAAGACAATCGCCCCGCCTACGACAGTGCTATCCGCATTGCACAGGAACATAATCTCTGTTTAGACAATCATCAATCACGACGTTTAACCAGCGAATTGTGTAAAGAAGCAGACTTAATCCTAGTGATGGAAAACGATCATATTGATAGGATCCATCAACAGTTTCCCGAAACTCGTGGCAAAGTCATGTTATTCGGCCAGTGGCTTAATAAAACCGAGATCCCAGATCCGCATAAACGCAGTGATGAAATGTTTGAACATGTTTATCAACTGATGGAAAAAGCCGTTATACAGTGGCAAGGGAAAATTTAATTTTAATTTTGGAAGGCTTAGCATTTAACTGATTATGAACACGACAAAAAATAGCTCCCCTGCCTCGGACGAGATCGATCTGCTGGCGCTTTTTAAAGTATTAAAGTCCAGTTATCTTAAAATCGGCTTTTTTACTCTGTTTTTTATTTTGGTTGCAGCAGCTTACAGTTTTTTAGCGACTCCTATCTATCAAGCTAATGCGACACTGCAATATGACAAAGCCAGCCAAGTTTCTCTTGTTGACCAAATGAGTGAAATTATGCCATTAGCCAGCAGTGGCGGCCAAGTCGATTCCGAAATTGAAGTCATTAAGTCACGAATGGTGCTGGGCAAAACCGTGACTAACCTGAATTTAGATACTCAAATCGCACCGGCAGGCTTTTTTGATAAGCTGTGGGGTGATAAAACCGATGCTGTCGTGGCTCTCTATTTAGTTCCTGAAGACTTTATTGGAAAGCCTGCGACGTTGACCTATTTGGGTGATAACAAATATTCTCTCAATATTGAAGGTCAAGTTCTTGAAGGCACCGTTGGTATTCTCTTAAAACAAGACGATATTAGTTTATTGGTTTCATCCTTAGTTGCAGAGGCTGGCCAAGAATTTACCTTAGTTAAAAATGCGCGCTATTCAACCATTGAAGATCTACGTAATACTTTAGCCATCGCTGAAGTGGGTAAAGGAACCGGTATTATCAATATGGCCATTAAAGGTGCCGATAAAACCGAAAACGTGCAAATCTTAAACAGTATTATTCAAAATTACGTCGACCAAAATACCGAGCGTAAAAAAGAAGTCACAAATAACACCTTATTATTCTTAGATGAATATCTGCCTAAGATTAAAACCAAGCTGGATAACTATGAGAATCAGTTAAACACTTTCCGCAAAAAGAATGAATCTATCGACTTATCATTAGAAGCAAAATCCGCCCTTGATAGTGCTTTGCAAGTCGAAGAAAAGTTAAATGAACTCACCTTTAAAGAAGTTGAAATTCAGCAGTTATATACACGTAACCACCCAGCTTACCAATCACTGCTTGATAAGCGCCAGCAGCTGTTACGTGAGAAAGAGAAAATCAGTAAAGCGATTCAAAAACTGCCGAACACTCAACAACAAATTGTTCGTTTAACCCGTGATGTAGAGTCTGAGCAAGCTATCTACAATCAATTAGTGGCAAAACAGCAGGAACTGAGTGTATTAAACTCAGGGATCACTGCTGATGTTCGTATTATTGACTCCGCCGAATCTCAACCGAATGCCGTAGCACCTAAGAAAGCATTAATCTTAGTATTAGCTGCAATACTGGGCTTTATAGTGGGTTGTGCATATGTGATTGCTCGTGAGTTCTTTAATAATAAAATTAAAGGCACTGAGGATATTGATGCACTGGGCATCAACGTCTATGCCACTATTCCTTTCTCTACCCATGAGAAGAAATTGATTGCAGAAGGTAACAAGCACCCACTCGCATTAGAAAACCCTGCCGATACGGCGGTTGAAGCCATTCGTTCTTTGCGTACTAGTGTTTACTTCTCGGTAATGAACCAAGGTAATAATCTGGTTATGGTCACCAGTGCTTCACCGGGTGTAGGTAAAAGCTTTGTTACCTCTAATATGGCGGTGGTGCTAGCAAATGCAGGCAAAAAAGTATTGTTAATCGATACTGACTTACGTAAAGGGCGTATCCATAAAGCCTTTGGATTAAGCAATAAATTAGGTCTATCCGATTATCTCTCACAATCAGATACTAGCCAGCCAAATATTCATAGCAATGTGATTGAAAACCTCGACGTGATTTGTCGCGGTAAGAATGTCACGCACTCTTCTGAATTACTGATGGGCGAGCGCTTTAAACGTTTACTTGATACGGTAAAAGGTCAATACGACATCGTCGTGATCGATACTGCACCAATATTGGCAATCACCGATTCAGCCATTATTGGTAAGTACGTTGGGACCTCATTGCTTATCGCCTACTACGGTGTGAATACCGTAAAAGATGTCGAGTTATCACTCAAACGCTTTAAGCAAAACGATATCGAAATTACGGGTGTGATCTTAAATGGTATCGATGCCAAGTCAGACGATTATAATTATGTTTATGAGTACTAGAAAAGTACAATGAAAAACGCAAAAGTATTAGTCACTGGTGGTCTTGGCTACATTGGTAGCCATACCTGTGTACAGATGATTGAACAGGGCATGCAGCCGATTATTTTAGATAACCTCTGCAATGCTAATCCTGAAGTGCTCAATCGCATTGAAACTATCACGGGTACCAAACCGATTTTCTACGTCGGTGATGTACGTGATAGCAACGTTTTAGATACCATTTTCGCTGAACACCAAATCGCATCAGTTATTCACTTTGCTGGCTTAAAAGCGGTTGGTGAGTCAGTTCAGAAACCGATTGAATACTACGACAATAATGTTAATGGTACTTTGGTACTAATCGCATCAATGCAAAAAGCAGGTGTGAAGAGCATAATTTTTAGCTCTTCAGCGACGGTGTATGGTGATCCTGAAGAAGTTCCATTAACTGAAGAATCTAAAGTTGGTGGTACAACCAACCCATATGGTACCAGCAAATATATGGTTGAGCGTATTCTTACCGACTTACATATTGCGCATGATGAATGGTCACTGACTTTATTACGTTATTTTAACCCTGTCGGCGCACATAATTCAGGTTTAATGGGTGAGGACCCCCAAGGTATTCCAAATAATTTGACCCCTTATATTGCTCAAGTTGCTGTTGGTCGCCATAAAGAAGTCATGGTGTTTGGCTCTGACTACCCAACACCAGATGGTACAGGTGTTCGTGATTATATCCATGTTATGGATTTAGCAAGTGGGCACATTGCCGCGTTAAATGGTGTCAGCCAGAAATCAGGGCTTCATATCTATAATTTGGGTACAGGCAAAGGTACTAGTGTATTAGAAATGATCGCAGCCTTTGAAAAAGCATCAGGCAAGCAAATTCAATATAAGATAGTTGATCGCCGCCCTGGTGATATTGCTGAGTGTTGGTCTAGCCCTAGTAAAGCTCTTAATGATTTAGGATGGCAAGCTCAATACTCTGTGCAAGATATGGTGAATGATAGCTGGCGTTGGCAATCCCAAAACCCTAACGGCTATAAAAAGTAATTTTAAACGTTCATAATCATACTAAAGCAGGCTCAATTTTCGGCCTGCTTTTTTTATTTGTATCATTTTATACTCTAAATAATTCGAGACGCAGATAGGCAAGGAGCATAGATAAACTCTATGACTCGGTGAGCGTAACGTAGTTACCATACCTTAACGAAAAGCGCTGCAACCTGAAGTATGACGAATATAAACACCAACAACCACATGCATCTTTCTTCATTTACGCGTAAAATCCCTGTCCATTGTTTTCTTTAACCATGCTGTTCACTACAGCCATTCGTTATGCCACATATCGTTTTATTCGAACCTGAAATTCCACCCAATACGGGCAATATTATTCGTCTTTGCGCTAACACAGGCTTTAGCCTGCACCTGATCCACCCGTTAGGCTTTACTTGGGATGATAAACGTCTACGCCGAGCAGGCTTAGATTACAGTGAATTTGCTGATATCAAACATCACCATGACTATTTTGCTTTCTTAGAAAGCGAAGGGCTCAATCCAGATAATAATCAGTCTGCAACCGGTGCCCGTGTGTTTGCTTTAACCACCAAAGGTAAGCCAAGCCATAGCAATGTGAGCTATCAACAAGATGACTATCTGATGTTTGGGCCAGAGACGCGTGGATTGCCACCTTATGTACTCGATAATATGCCCATCGAGCAAAAAATTCGTATCCCAATGCTAGCTGATAGCCGCAGTATGAATTTATCTAACTCTGTTGCGGTAGTGGTGTTCGAGGCATGGCGGCAGTTGGGTTACGCTGGGGCATTATTACGCGACTAAGTTAGTAATTATGCTTTACTAGAACTTCCCTCATCACACGACTATTCTTGTACAGAATTCAGTACAAGTATTGGAAGGTAAATGAAAACCATTTCATTCAGTGATGCAAGAAGTAATCTAAAAGCAGTATTAGATAGGGTTGTTGATGATGCAGATGCAACTATCATCACTCGTCGTGATTCAAAGGATGCTGTGGTTATGTCTTTAGAGTATTACAATAGCCTTATAGAAACGATTTATTTATTACGCTCACCATCAAATGCCGAACATCTAATTAAATCAATCGCTTAATTTAAAGCTGGTAAAGTAAAGAAAAGAGAGCTTATAAATGAGTAGATTTTTAATATGGACTGACCAAGGATGGGAAGACTATCGATACTGGCAAACCTAAGACAAAAAACGCTCAAACGCATTAGTAAGCTCATTGATTGACTAGTCCTGATATAGGTTGACAACTTTTCAGGTATAAAATGCTCGATGAACCTCATCGGGCGTTTTATAGTTTAATGATAAATGAGGTCGCCTTTCATTATAAATCTGTATTGATTCTTCAACCAACCTCCTAGCCTGTTCTAAATTTCTCGGCTTTATTAACAAATATTCCATTTTTAATATCCCATTGACTCGCTCTGCTAATGCATTTTGATAACAGTCATAGCCATCCGTCATAGAACATTGAATATTATGTTTTTTATGGATTTCCTGATATTCCGACGAACAGTATTGTAAGCCTCGATCTGAATGATGGATCAAGGTCGTGGTTGAACTTCGTTTTTTTAATGCTTGTACAAATGATTTCTTGACGGCTTTTGTTTTCATATTGTCATCAAGATGATAACCCACTATTTTTCGCGAATAAGCATCGGTGATCAGACTTAAATAAGTATCTCCTTCGTGTGTGGATAAATACGTAATATCAGCAACCCACAGTTGCTCCGGTTGTGAAGGGATAAACCCTGATTTAATTAAATTTGGATGTCGATGAAATCGATGATGACTCAATGTTGTTCGATGATATGACCGCTTATTAGGCACTAATAAGCGATGTTCTCTCAACAAAGAAAATAATCGGTCACGACCAATAATTAATTGTTTTTGTTTCAAAAGAAAGTGTAATTTTCTCACCCCAAGCCTAGGGTGAACTGTTCGCTCAGATTTCACAGCACAAACAATAATTGCATCTAATTTTTTCCGCTTATCAGACGTATCTTGACGTTTGTAATAGGCTTGCCGAGTGATTTTCATAAAACGACAAGCTTTGGTTACGGTGAGTTTTTCAACCGTTTTTTCCTTAATAACTCGGCTTTGCGCTTTTTTGAGAGGCGAACTCCAAAATCCCTATCCATCACTTTGACAACCGCCTCAAAAAAATCAGCTTTGAGCTGCATCTCCTCAAGCTCTTTTTCAAGGGCTTTAATGCGTTGTTCAGGTGTTTGTTGCTCCGAGGTTTGGTTCATAGCAGCACCTTTATAAAGAGTATTGGGCGTACCTTCCGACCAATCTAATCTACCATGCTTACGTAACCAAACCAAAACAGTTGAACGCCCCTGTATGCCATATCGATATTGAGCTTGTTTATAGGTGAGCTCGCCTTTTTCTACTTGGTCAACAACCGCCAGTTTAAAGGCAAGAGAATAATCACGTTGAGTTCGTTTACCTATTGGTTTCATTACACTCTCCAATTTTAGATTGGAAAAGTGTCAACTTTATTTAGGACCGGTCAGATAATACTAAAAGGCCCCCCTTTTATGGGATAGGAAAACCAGAACCACTAAAAGAAAACTTAGCTGGCTTCTGGTCTAGACGAATAGATGAAACAAATAGGCTAATTTATTCAATAGATAATGAGGGTTTAGCTATTATTGCTTGCCGTTATCATTATTAGAAGATTCAATAACTTCTGATGCAGTAACATGAAACAATTCATCTGAGTGGCAATTATATTCATCCAAACCTTTTAACAGCGCCAATTCAGACAAAATAATTACCTTTCTCAAATCCCATCACCATCTTCAAAACCATAAATCGCGCCATTAAAGTTCTGATCCATCTCAAATGATGGCTTATCACTATTGGGTTTACCGACAATACGTGCAGGTACCCCTGCAACGGTCGTATGAGGTGGGACGGGATGAAGTACCACAGAGCCTGCGCCAATTTTCGCACCGCGACCAATCTCAATATTCCCCAAGATCTTCGCGCCTGCACCAATCATCACCCCTTCACGAACTTTAGGATGGCGATCGCCACACGTTTTACCCGTACCGCCCAATGTTACTGATTGCAATATCGAAACATCATTTTCAACGACAGCGGTTTCACCGATAACAATACCTGTTGCATGGTCAAGCATGATGCCACAGCCAATACGCGCAGCGGGGTGAATATCAACGGCAAAAGAGACGGAGATTTGGTTCTGTAGATAGATAGCGAGTGCTTGGCGGCCTTCTTTCCATAGCCAATGGCCAATACGATAGGCTTGCAGTGCGTGGAAACCTTTTAAATACAAAAGTGGCGTCGAGTACTTATCCACTGCGGGATCACGTAAACGCACAGCGGATAAGTCCATAGCAGCAGAAAAAATCATTTGTTCATCATTACGATACGCTTGTTCAACAATCTCCCGCACTTCCATCGCTGGCATAATTGGGGAGCTAAGTTTGTTGGCTAACATATAACTCAGTGCACTACCTAAGTTATCGTGTTTTAGCAGCGTTGCATTGAAAAAACTGGCTAACAGCGGTTCACAATCAGCAAGTGATTTTGCTTCATCTTTAATAAACCCCCAAATCCTATCCAGTTCTTCACGCGACATAATAACTCACTTAATTTTTCGTTTAGTCCTTTGACGTTGGCGTATGCGCAATTTCATCTTTGGTTGCTCGGCCTAATAAGGCTTGCGCTGCCTCTAACACATTTTTATGACAATAGAGGATTTGATAAATTTGCTCCGTGATCGGCATCTCAACACCCGCACGTTCAGCTAATGCTTTCACTTCTTTGGTATTACGATAACCTTCCACCACCTGCCCGATCTCTTTTTCAGCTTCAGCCACACTCACGCCGTTACCTAGCATCATACCGAAACGGCGGTTACGTGATTGGTTGTCAGTACAGGTTAACACTAAATCACCTAAACCTGCCATGCCCATAAAGGTGGAGGGGTCGGCACCTAAAGCAGCACCCAATCGACTCATTTCTGCAAGGCCCCGTGTAATCAAGGCGGTACGTGCATTAGCGCCAAAGCCCATACCATCAGAAATACCAGCACCGATGGCGATCACGTTTTTCACGGCACCACCAAGTTGCACACCAATCATATCGGGGTTTTTGTATACACGGAAACTTTTGCCACAATGGAAAAGTTGTTGTAGTTCATCGCCAAACTGGCTGTCAGTTGCCGCAATTGAGATAGCAGTAGGCATACCTGCCGCTAATTCTTTAGCAAATGTAGGCCCAGATAGCACTGCAAGTGGAATATCATTACCTAATACCTCACGCGCCACATCTTGTAATAAGCGCCCAGTATCTCGTTCCAAACCTTTAGTTGCCCAAATAATACGTGAACCCGTTTGGAGGTAAGGTTGGATCTGCTTAAGTACATCACCAAAAACATGGCTTGGTACTACAATCAAGATATTAAGACTCGCTTTGACGGCGCTTTTTAGATCCGTTTCCAGCGATAAACTATCAGGGAAAGAAACACCAGGCAAAAACGCCTGATTACTACGTTCTTGTTGTAATTTTTGGATATGCTTAGGGTCATGACCCCATAGCACGACCTGATGGCCATTACGCGCTAACGTAATCGCTAAAGCGGTGCCGTAAGAGCCGGCACCGATCACTGTCATTGAAGCAGTATTCATTAAGCGTCCTATTGAACTTCTGTGTTCTGCGCTTCTTCACCTTGCTGCTGTTGTAGGTAATTCATGAACAGAGCATCAAAGTTGACTGGCGCAAGGTTCAGTTGAGGGAATGTACCACGACCCACCATGCTAGTGATTGCTTCACGTGCATATGGGAACAGAATGTTTGGGCAGTATGCACCTAGGCAATGTGCCATTTGTGTGCCTTCAATACCTTCGATAGAGAAAACACCTGCTTGTTGAACTTCACACAGGAACGCCGTTTCTTCACCGAGTTTTGCAGTCGTTGTCACGCGCAAAACAACTTCGTAAACACCTTCAGTCAGTTGAGTTGAAGAAGTATCTAAATCAAGTTTAATTTCTGGCTGCCACTCATGTTGGAAGATGTGTGGTGCGTTAGGTGCTTCAAATGAAACATCTTTTGTATAGATACGTTGGATCTGAAATACCATTTCTGAGTTGTTTTGTTCTGACATAATGTTAATACCTTTTAACTTCCGTATGAGTTTGACTATATATACTCACATACCCGTAAAACAAGAGAGTATAGAGCTATATCAAGCAGATAAATTACTTCTTACCACGCGCTAATGGTAGGTTTTCACCTGACCAACCAGCAATCCCTTCTTTCAGGACAAAGACTTTTTCAAAACCGTGTTGCACTAAATGCTCAGCAGGTTTGCCTGATTCCATGCCACTTGCAGAAACAACAATCACCGGTTTTTGTTTATGTTTTTCTAACTCACCTAAATTATTATCTTTAATTTCAGAAGGTGTTAAGTTGATAGAATCAATAATGTGTCCCTTGCGGAAATCGTCACGAGAACGTAAATCCACAATGACTGCCTCTTCTTTATTAATCAGAGCAATCGCCTGCGCGCGAGTGATTACTTTTGACTTAGAGAACAAACCTTTAAAGGTCATTACGACCACCGCGACGAGCAGCGCTATCCAAACCAGACTCAATAACATGTTCCGGCTGACAAATTGCATGATTTCTTGGATCATGGGGGGCAATCACTCCCGTTAGTTAAAAATGAATATCAAAGGGCTCAGAGTATACCTTTGTGTTGAGCTAATTACAGCCAGTTAGCGCAAACTAGATTGATTTTTTTGCGAAACGCTACGCAGAAACGGTCTTTTTTCCAACAAAAACGTCATTTATACTCCAAATAATTAATGTGCAGTTAGGCAACAAATGAACCAGCCACTAAGCGCATGCCTAAGTAGGTCGCTGACTCAGGTCACCATGCCTTAACCAAAGGTGCTGCAACTTGAGCTATAAAGAGTATCACTCTCAATATAGACCTATAATCCATCCTATCACAAACCCATTACCCCTCAAAAAGTCACGAATAAAGAGGATCTATACTCGGTTTAGCTAAAATTTAGCCCATAATATTTGATTTAATGATACTAATTAGCGAGATAAGCGATACAATCAATTATACTCTAGATCATTCTAGGTGCGGCTAGGCGATAAGTAAGCGTAGTCACTTCGACTTCAACGAAAAGCGCTACAGCATGAAGTATGGCGGGTATAGATTAAAAAATAATGGCGGCGAAACCATAGCTAACCTGTCATGTTAAATCACAGTGTAGCCTTTTGGTTTATCACTGTTTATTTTGTAAGTTTCAGAATTGGGCACTGGTAACCATACCTATCAGATGAAATAATTAGCTATCGTATTTATTCGAGGTTTTCTATCAGAATGGCCAATATATATAACCGGATGAAAATAACCTTTATTCGTCAGGCTATTACCTCAGCACTGTTTGCTTGTGGATTAATAGCGCTATCGCCAACTCAGGTGATGGCGGCCAATCAGATCACCCAAAATAAAGATCAGCTACAAAATTTACTGCAAAATATCGCTGAAAAAGAGAAAAGCGTCAAAGATCAACAAGCAAAACGAGCGGCGTTGCTTAATCAGCTTCAACAGCAAGAAAAAAATATTTCAGCGGTAGGTCGTGGGCTTCATGAAATACAAACTGAATTAAAACAATTAGATAAAGAAATATCTACCTTAAATAGTAATATTACGCGCCTACAAAAACAAAAAGCCGCACATGAAAAACTACTGGCTGAACAACTCGATTCTGCATTCCGTTTGGGTAAACACCAAGGTCTATCACTATTTTTAAAAGGTGAGGAAGGCCAACGTGAAGAGCGGATCCTCGCTTATTACAGTTATCTTAACCAAGCCCGTGAAAAAAATATCAAACAACTCGAAGAAACAACACTTGAACTCAATCAGCAAAAGCAGCTAGAACAGAAAAAACAAGCTGAACAAAAAGCCGCGTTAGCCAAACAGCAGCAAGAAAAACGCAAGTTGGATAATGCTCAAGCGGCTCGTAAGCAAACACTTACTGCGCTTGAAAGTACGTTAAAAGAAGATCAAAAAAATCTCGCTGTGATGAAACAAAACGAGTCCCGACTGCGTGATAAAATAGCTCGAGCAGAGCGTGAAGCCAAAGCGAGAGCGGAACGTGAAGCACGTGAAGCGGCGCGTATTCGTGCAGAAGTTGCCGAAAAAGAACGTAAAGCGAAGCAAACTGGTACTTCTTATAAACCATCCGAAAGTGAGCGTTCACTCATGTCGCGAACTGGGGGACTTGGTCGCCCAGCGGGGCAAGCTTTGTGGCCAGTTCGAGGGCAAACGCTGCATAATTATGGCGAGGCAATTTCAGGCGAATTGCGCTGGAAAGGCATGGTTATTGGTGCCAATGAAGGTACCCAAGTGAAAGCGATCGCCGATGGTCGTGTTTTACTGGCTGACTGGCTGCAAGGTTATGGTCTGGTTGTGGTGGTTGAGCATGGTAAGGGTGACATGAGTTTATATGGCTATAACCAAAGCGCACTGGTTAATGTAGGCCAAGAAGTGCGCGCGGGTCAGCCTATTGCATTAGTGGGAAGTAGTGGTGGTCAGGAACGCCCTGCACTGTACTTCGAAATTCGCCGGCAGGGTAAAACAGTTAACCCTCGCCCTTGGCTAGGTCGATAGACAACAAAATAGCCGAAAAAATTGTTAGGAAAATAAATATGTTGAAACACCAGCCTTCTAAGTTACTCATTGGTTTATCGTTGTTAATGGTGACTCTTCAGGCTAGTGCGGCAAAATTAGCGATAGTCATTGATGATTTTGGCTATCGCACTAAGGAAGATAACCAAATATTAGCACTACCAACGCCTATTACTATTGCCATTCTTCCTGACTCCCCTCATGGTAAACAGGTTGCCACAAAAGCACACCAGCAGGGTCGAGAAATTATTATTCACATGCCAATGAAACCATTGAGCAAACAGCCGTTAGAGAAAAATACCCTAGCGCCTTCAATGAGCGCAGAAGAAGTTGATCGCATCATTAAACGCGCCATTGGCCAAGTGCCTTATGCAACCGGTATGAATAATCATATGGGCAGTGAAATGACATCGAGTCTTTCAGGCATGCGCAATGTAATGGGCTCACTTTCTCAGTCTAATTTCTTCTTTTTAGATAGCGTCACCATCGGTAATACTCAAGCCGCGAATGCAGCAAAAGAGTTTGGTGTCCCTGTTGTTCGTCGAAACATTTTTCTTGATAATCATCAATCAGAAGAAGAAACTCGCATTCAACTTAATAAGGCCGTTGCCTATGCACGTAAAAATGGCAGTGCCATTGCAATTGGCCACCCACACCCATCGACAGTACGTGCATTACAAAAATATTTACCACAACTGCCAGCAGATATTGAATTAGTCGCGGTTAGCGCATTATTGAATGGTCATGAAACGCCAAAACAAGACAAACCGCTGAAAATGCAGCCTGAACAGCCAAAACCATTGCCTAATGACCCCCCTGTAATGCCAAAAGATAAGCATCCTCAGTTGATCCATGTGGGGACTTGTGAATTTGAACTGTCAGAAAATCAAACGGTTAAATTAAGTGGTATTCAGTTTTTAATGTCAGTGGTTGAATCTCTTTATCAAGACAAAACGTTACAGCCATTATTATTAAACAGTAAAAAACCCCTGTTTTCTCAACAAAAACCATAGACCGCCTAACGGATTGCTGCCATTAAACAGCAATCCGTATTTGGATCATTCATCCCAATTTAAAATCACTTTACCTGATTGGCCTGAACGCATAATGTCGAAGCCTTTTTGGAAGTCATCGATAGAAAATTGATGGGTAATAATAGGTGAGAGGTCGAGACCTGATTGAATAAGCGTCGCCATTTTATACCAAGTTTCAAACATCTCACGACCATAAATACCTTTAATAAATAGCCCTTTGAAAATCACCTGCCCCCAATCGATCGCCATTTCCGAGGAAGGGATCCCCAACAGAGCAATACGCCCGCCGTGATTCATGGTTTCTAGCATAGAATGAAATGCTGCTGGGGAGCCAGACACTTCCAACGCCACATCAAAACCTTCTTGCATACCTAATTCTTTCATTACATCTTTAAGATTTTCACGACTGACATTCACGGCGCGAGTGACGCCCATTTTTTTAGCAAGTTCGAGTCGATAATCATTAACATCAGTGATCACAACATGGCGTGCGCCAACGTGCCGACACACTGCGGCAGCCATAATTCCAATCGGCCCCGCCCCTGAAACTAAAACATCTTCCCCTACTAAATCAAATGACAGCGCAGTATGAACAGCATTACCAAACGGATCGAAAATAGCCGCAATTTCATCTGGAATATTATCGGGGATCTTGAATGCATTAAAGGCAGGTAGCACAAGGTATTGTGCAAAGCACCCTGGGCGATTTACCCCAACACCAACCGTATTTCGACATAAATGTGTACGGCCACCTCGACAGTTCCGACAGTGTCCGCAGGTAATGTGCCCTTCACCTGACACCCTATCTCCTATTTTAAAACCTTTAACTTCCTGTCCTATTTCAACAATTTCGCCAATATATTCATGACCTACAACCATCGGAACAGGGATAGTTTTTTGCGACCATTCATCCCAGTTATAGATATGCACATCCGTACCACAAATTGCGGTTTTACGGATCTTAATCATCACATCATTGTGCCCAAGTTCCGGTTTCGGCACATCTGTCATCCATATACCTGGTTCTGCTTTTAATTTGGACAATGCTTTCATAGAGTGGCCTTATTTAATGATCATTAAGCAATGACACCTAATTTTTTGCCAATGCGGGTGAATGCGTCAACAACACGTAGGATATCCTCTTCACTATGAGCAGCAGACATTTGCGTGCGAATACGCGCCTGCCCTTGAGGAACAACAGGGTAGAAGAAACCGGTAACATAGATCCCTTCTCCAAGTAATTCATTGGCGAAAACCTGTGCTAGTGCAGCATCGCCTAACATAACTGGAATGATGGCATGATCCGCTCCCGCTAAGGTGAAGCCCGCAGCAGACATTTTTTCACGGAACAAGGCCGCGTTGCGCCATAAACGTGCGCGTCGCTCGCCCCCCTCACTCATCATATCGATAACTTTAATTGAAGCGGCAACAATTGCTGGGGCTAAGGAGTTAGAAAATAAATAAGGACGGGAACGTTGGCGTAACCACTCTACCACCTCTTTTTTCGCTGCCGTATAACCTCCTGAAGCCCCACCGAGAGCTTTACCCAATGTGCCAGTAATAATGTCAACACGCCCCATAACATCGCAATATTCATGGGTGCCGCGACCATTTTTACCAACAAAACCAACTGCATGAGAATCATCCACCATCACCAGAGCTTGGAATTCATCAGCAAGATCACAAATGGCTTTCAGGTTAGCTATCACACCATCCATTGAAAATACCCCATCCGTTGCGATCAAAATATGTCGAGCTCCCGCAGCTTTAGCATCTTCAAGGCATGCCCTTAATTCAGCCATATCATTATTTGGATAACGATAGCGCTTAGCCTTACACAAACGTACACCATCAATGATCGATGCATGGTTAAGTGCATCCGAAATCACGGCATCTTCAGGCCCTAACAGAGTTTCGAATAAGCCACCATTCGCGTCAAAACAGGAGGAATAGAGGATGCTATCTTCCATACCTAAAAAATCCGCCAGTTTTTTTTCTAATTGTTTATGGGCGTCTTGTGTACCACAGATAAAACGCACTGAAGCCATACCAAAACCATGGCTATCCATACCTTGCTTGGCGGCTTCAATAAGATCGGGGTGATTAGCTAAACCGAGGTAATTATTAGCACAAAAATTAACCACATGCTGACCTCCAGCAATTTCAATATCAGCATCTTGCGATGAGGTAATAATGCGCTCGTTTTTGAATAAACCTGCGGCCTCAGTTTCATTGAGTTGTTGTTTGATTTGCTGATAAAATTGCTGCGACATGATGTTCTCCCATAACTTAACCATTTCTAGAGTTTAATAATAGACACCAGAACTATCGACTTACGCAGCATAAATAAGTTAAGTTTGTAGCCAAGATCACGATCATTAGCTTATAAAAATATCGCGAGTAGAATGTTTACCTATCAGTTAAAGCTGTTGTCACTCTATATAAATGTTATTATGGAAAGATTCATATTCTGTATAGACTCTAAATCATTCGAGGGGCAGCTAGGCGGCAAGTGAATGAGTCGCTAGGAGCATAGAAAACGATGTGGCTGATGCGAGTGAGCGTAGTCACTTCGACTTCAACAAAAAGCGCTGCAACTTGAAGTATGACGAGTATATCATTAACCCACTGAGGTACACCCGATGATCATAGTCACTGGCGGAGCTGGTTTTATTGGTAGTAACATTGTGAAGGCATTAAATGATGCTGGCCGCACCGATATTTTAGTTGTCGATAACCTGAAAGATGGTACGAAATTCGCTAACCTTGTTGATCTCGATATCGCTGATTACATGGATAAAGAAGAGTTCATTGTCAGTGTGATGGCGGGTGATGACTTTGGTGATATTGATGCGATATTCCATGAAGGAGCTTGCTCATCAACCACCGAGTGGGATGGAAAATACATGATGGATAACAACTATCAGTTTTCCAAAGAGCTCCTGCATTTCTGCTTAGATCGTGAAATACCTTTTCTCTACGCATCTTCAGCTGCAACCTATGGTGGCCGTAGTGATAACTTCATTGAAGAGCGCCAATTCGAAAAGCCATTAAACGTTTACGGTTACTCCAAATTCCAGTTCGACCAATATGTACGTAATATTTTGCCTGAAGCACAATCACAAGTGTGCGGCTTCCGTTATTTCAACGTTTATGGACCACGTGAAAACCATAAAGGCAGTATGGCCAGTGTGGCTTATCATTTAAATAAGCAAATTAACGAAGGGCAAAATCCAAAGCTCTTTGAAGGTAGCGAAACTTTCCGTCGCGATTTCATTTACGTTGGTGATGTTGCTGCCGTCAATTTATGGTTCTGGCAGAATAATGTGTCAGGGATTTTTAACTGCGGTACGGGCCGTGCAGAATCTTTCCAAGCTGTTGCTGATGCAGTCACGCAGTTCCACAATGATAAAAACGTTTCTGTTGAATACATTGAGTTCCCTGAGAAACTCAAAGGTCGCTATCAAAGCTTTACCCAAGCGGACATGACTAAATTACGCGCAGCAGGCTATCAGGCACCATTTAAAACGGTGGCCGAAGGTGTCGCTGAGTACATGCAGTGGCTGAATCAAGCAGACTAATAAATAATCTATGAAAATATTGGTGATCGGCCCCTCTTGGGTAGGGGATATGATGATGTCACAAAGCCTTTATCGTACATTAAAGGCGCAATATCCTCACGCACAAATCGATGTGATGGCGCCACAATGGTGTCGTCCTCTTTTAGCAAAAATGCCAGAGGTCAATGCAGCGATCCCTATGCCACTCGGTCACGGCGCTCTCGCTATTGGTGAGCGCCGGCAACTCGGTATTAGCCTGCGTAACCATAACTATGACCAAGCGATCGTGTTACCTAACTCATTTAAGTCTGCCTTAATACCGTTTTTTGCAAAAATCGCCAAACGTACTGGCTGGCGTGGTGAAATGCGTTACGGTTTGCTTAATGATATCCGAACTTTAGATAAAACCGCATTTCCTCTTATGGTACAGCGTTATGTAGCACTTGCTTATGATAAGCACACTATCCATAACGCAACCGATATTCCTGAGCCTATCCTGTGGCCAAAACTAGCCGTTAAACAGCAAGAAGTTATTGATGCCGCTAACACATTTAATATCGATACTTCACGCCCGATTATTGGTTTCTGCCCCGGTGCCGAATTTGGTCCAGCGAAACGTTGGCCTCACTATCATTACGCAACTTTAGCAGAGCAGCTAATCAGTGAAAAAGGTTATCAAGTGCTGTTATTTGGTTCACAAAAAGACCATGAGGCAGGCGAAGACATCAAACAGAGCCTAACGGATACGGCTCGCGAGCATTGTATTAACCTCGCAGGTAAGACATCGTTAGAACAAGCCGTTAACTTAATAGCTAGCTGCCAAGCCGTTATTACTAACGATTCAGGTTTAATGCACGTTGCAGCAGCACTAGATAAACCACTCGTTGCTTTATATGGCCCTAGCAGCCCTGATTTTACGCCGCCGTTATCAAATAAAGCGGAAGTGATCCGCCTAATCAGCGGATACCATAAAGTACGCAAAGGCGATGGCGAAAGTGGTTATCATCAAAGTTTAATCGATATCCAGCCTAAATTAGTCATCGAAGCTCTCGCTCGCTTACAAATAGGTTTCGATTAATGCGTGTGCTTTTAGTCAAAACATCATCCATGGGGGATGTCTTACATTCCCTACCTGCATTAACCGATGCTCAGCACGTTTTTCCTGAGATCCAGTTTGATTGGGCCGTCGAGGAAGGATTTGCACAAATTCCAACTTGGCACAGTGCGGTTAACCAAGTGATCCCCGTTGCAATAAGACGTTGGCGTAAAAATTGGTTTTCAGCACCGATCCGTGCTGAACGAGCGGCATTTCGTCAACAACTTACTGCAACTCACTATGATGCCGTTATTGATGCGCAAGGGCTACTTAAGAGCGCATTTTTAGTGACGCGCCTCGCCCATGGTGCAAAACATGGTTATGATCGCCACAGCATACGCGAACCGATTGCCAGTTTTTTTTATGACTACAAACATCAAATCAGTAAGCAACAGCATGCTGTAGAGCGCATTCGCCAATTGTTTGCCGCAAGCCTTGGCTATGATTGCCCAAAAACACAAGGTGACTACGCCATCGCCCAGCACTTTTTACATGCACCCACAGAGTTACAAGGTGAGTATGTCGTTTTCTTGCACTCGACAACGCGTGATGATAAACATTGGCCAGAAGAACATTGGCGTAGCTTAATCGCTCTTATGGCTGAAAGTGGTGTCAAAATAAAATTACCTTGGGGTGCCGAACATGAGTATCAAAGGGCACTACGTCTTGCTGAAGGATTTGACTTTGTCGACGTTTTACCCAAACTCACCTTGGCCGAAGTGGCACTTCAAATTGCCAATGCAAAGGCTGTTGTCTCTGTTGATACTGGTCTTAGTCACTTAACCGCAGCGCTGGATAAGACGAATTTTACCCTATTCGGCCCAACAGACCCTGGGTTAATCGGCGGCTATGGTTTAGGCCAACATGAGATTAAGTCAGTAGATAAGACAATGAAGTCGATTGAACCCGATCTTGTCTTTAAACAGTTGAAAAATTCTTTGTAAGTTTGACGATATGTTAACCTATATATTATACCTAATTCTGCCCTTAAACTAACAGATATTATTATTTATTATGAATAAATCAATAACGATAGTCACAGCCTTTTTTGATATAGGCAGAGGTAATTGGAATAGAGAACATGGGCGTTCTAATTCTTTGGAACGCTCTAATGATACCTATTTGAATTATTTTAAAAAATTAGCAAAACTAGACAATAAAATTATTATCTATACAACATCTAATTTTAAGGACAAAATCTTAGATATAAGAAAAGGTAAACCAACCCACGTAATTACTATTGATCTCAAGAAAAAATTTAAATTTATCCTTGAAAAAATAGCAACAATTCAAAATAGTGATACATTTAAAAATTTAATTGACCCTAAATTATTACGCCACCCTGAATATTGGTCATCTGAATATGTTTTGATTAATAATTTAAAACCTTTTTTTGTTAAAAAAGCCATTGACTTAAATTTAGTTGAGAGTGAATTAGCTGCATGGGTTGATTTTGGTTATGTCCGAAATAATAAAACTCTTTATGGTATCACTGAGTGGTATCACCCGTTTGATCAAAATAAAATTCATTTTTTTTCCATTAAAAATACGTTGGATCTAACGGATGAGAAGGCAGTATTAGAAAAAGTTCTAAATAATGATCCTCACATCATTGGGGGAGTATTAGTTGCAGGTAAAGAAAAATGGCCTGAATTCTACAAAATAGTTTTCAAAACACAAAAAGACTTTCTTTCATCAGGTATCATAGATGATGATCAGGGCATATCT
Source organism: Providencia sp. PROV236 (assembly GCF_033676985.1). NCBI lineage: Bacteria > Pseudomonadati > Pseudomonadota > Gammaproteobacteria > Enterobacterales > Morganellaceae > Providencia > Providencia sp. PROV236. The sequence continues at coordinate 4,381,915 of NZ_CP096297.1, forward strand.
TTAACATGTGCAAGTAAATACCCATCCGTTTTTCAATTAAATTATTTAGGTCATATGAGATGGTTTAGAGTATTTCGACTATTCCATGACGGTTCAAAATCAAACAGGTTTGTTCGTTTAGGTATTTTGTTGCGGTTAATCAAATAAGTTAGTATTTAGTTTATAGAGTGCCTTGATGCACTGAGACACTCTATCTTGTACATTATTTCTCTGGCGCAATAAACCCAAAACACATGGTTTCTGGCTTAGCATCAGGCTCAGAACGGTAAATCACATCTTCTTTTTCAATCGTAAATTGTGGCCAATATTTACGCACTTTATCAAAGTTCTCGTGAGCACAATCATCATATTTACGACCTAATAATATTGCCCCATTCTGACGGATCTCTGCTTCTGTAATATCGCGGTTATACACATTAGGTGGCATATGGTGTTCTAGGGTCCATGGTTGGATCACATGCGGTCTGTCTTTTGCATAAATAATAAACCATTGGTGTAAATTATCTTCACCACCAACATATTTTAGAGGTGTGCCATAACGTTGATGCCAACGTTGTTCACCTTCTGCAATCAAGGTTTTGACACCAATAAACTTTTGTCCAGCACCACGAATATTCGCGCTTTGTACGATAGAGTAACCCATCAGCACCAACACGCCAAAGAAAGCTAAGCCAATTAATGGTTTTCGAAGTGGCTTTTTCGGCATGACAGTAATTGAACCAATAAATAGAGGCGCGCACACTGCCATAAAAGGTTGTAACCACTCAGTGATCCGACCGCCATCATGGAAAGAAAACCAACCATAAATAACCACTAAAGGGAACAGGATAATAAAATTAACCATGCGATTAGCCAATGGCTTTGGCCAACCGAGTTTACCACCGCAACTGTATACAATAATGGCTGCGATAATTAATGGATAAAAAACACTTAACGCTGCTTGAGTGGTATGTAAGTTAAATCCAGGATCAATCTGTGAATCTACCCATTTGAAGGCCGAGAAGTCACTCGCCATCAACCAAAAGAAGTTAGGTAAAACAATCGCAAACCAGAGCGCTATCGCTAAATAGAAAACAGGGTGTCGATAGCTTTGACGAACTTGCTTAACAAATAGCGTTAATAAAAATACGGAGCCAACTAAAGCGAGAGTTGAGTATTTACCCATTGTGGCAAGGCCTGCACACAAAGCAAATAACAGCCACCATGCTGGATTGTCATAAACTGCACGCAAAAAGAAATATAGGATCCACGCCCAGAAGGTGACTAAAATATAGTTGTCATTATAAGGAATGATATCGAAATTAATTACACCAGATAAATTCAACATCAACATCGCAAACCATGCAAGATCACGACGTCCTGTTAAGCGATATGCCAGCTTCCAGACACCTAACAATCCAAATGCGATACCAATAAAATGAATAAAGTACCAATAAAAACTATAAGAAATACCTAGATGTATAGCAGGCCACATCACCATTCCCACAAACCAAGGGTTTTTTGGTGAGCCCCATTCTCCATTCATACCCCAGTTAACGGCTTCAACTGTATCGTAAGGTACTGTTGGATCTAAATAAAAACTGGCCAAAATCCATGCAATGGCATAGCCAATGACCCACAAATAAACATATTTGTTCGATATCGATTGATTGATTGCTGGCATACTATTTTAAATATTCAAGTAAAGGTACCCATTATCTATTAGGTGCATGTATAACACCCATGAATATGCGCCTAATAGTGCAAATGGAAATAGAACGGCGAATTCTACTATAGTTTAGAGTGAATAATAAGGAAGGGAGACAAATAGTCATCATCTATTGTCGTTTTATTCAAGTTTTCTGTCACAGACTCAAAAATTTGACCGTGTTATTGTTCTTTCGGCGGTAAGTATGGCTGTAATAACTTGAGCAAACGCTGCAATGCCCCTTGATTTTCATGCAATACTTCTGCGGCATGGCGACCATAATATAGGCGATAGTCTTCATCAGAGAGCAGACTAGTGACAGCTTGCGCCATTGTGTCACTATCAGTAACCGTGATCATCCCATCAGCTTGCTTTAATTTTCCACAAATATCTTTGAAATTAAACGTATGCGGTCCCATCAACACAGGTAAAGCGTGCGCTGCGGCTTCTAACGGATTATGCCCCCCCGTTTCTACAAGGCTGCCACCAACAAAAGCTAAATCGGCAATGCCATACAGTAGCATCAGTTCACCCATAGTATCACCGATCACCACCTGAACATCTGAAGTAGGAACGATACCTTGGCTACGGCGAATAGATTTTAGCCCAGCCTTAGTCGTTAACTCTTCAGCTTTCGCAAAACGTTCAGGATGGCGGGGAACTAAAATGAGCAATAAATCAGGGAAACGTTTTAACAATTGCTGATGTGCATCTAAAACAATGGCTTCCTCACCTTCATGGGTACTTGTTGCTATCCAAACCGGCCGATGTGCAGCCCATTGTCGACGCAAGGTAACGGCTCTCACCGCAAGCTCAGGTGTCACTGAAATATCAAATTTTAAGCTACCAGTCACATTCAATTGAACTCGTCGTAACCCTAACTGAATAAAACGTTCACCATCTTCTTGATGCTGCGCCGCAACCATTGTGACATTACGCAGCATTCGCTTCACAAAACTACCTAATTTTTGATAACCAGCGGCCGAGCGTTCAGATAAGCGGGCATTAGCAATCACCAAAGGTATTTTACGGCGGTGAAGCTGATTTATCATATTCGGCCATAGTTCAGTTTCCATAATAATCACCAACTTTGGATCAACTTGATTAAGGAAACGACGCATAGAGCCGGGAAGATCATAGGGAAGATAGACATGATAAACATCATCACCAAAAGCTGACACAACACGTTCTGAACCCGTAGGTGTCATCGTTGTTACTGTAATTGGCAATGAGGGGTAATGATGGCGTAATGCACGAACTAAAGGCACTGCGGCAAGTGTTTCTCCGACCGAAACAGAGTGCAACAATATCCCACCTGACGCAACTTTGCCTGCACAGAAACCATAGCGTTCCCCCCAACGTTTACGATACGCGGGTGCTTTGCGGCCTCGCACTAATAGGCGAACCCAAATAAGAGGCTGAATGAGATAAAGGAGTACCTGATATAAACGCAATAACATTCGATCTGATTCACTTACCAAAATTGGCGCTATCTTAACACAAACCTTTCGTGAAGGTGTGTAGAATATACACCTAAAAATAGCCTTAAAATTAGATAGTCTACTCTAAATAATTCAAGTTGTGGCTAAGTAGTACATGAATGAGTCGCTAAAAGTATATGATGAGAGAATGAGTATAGTCACGATACTGTAAACAAAAGCGCCGCAGCCTAAAGTATGACGAGCAAAGCCATTCCTCAGTTGCAACAACGCCCAATTGTCGATAATGTTGAGTCCATTCAGATGTTACTTAATCCAAACGGTTTACATTAAGTACTTACAAACGTTGAGATACCAACATTATGCAACATAAAGCTATCTACCCTGGCACCTTTGACCCCATCACATCAGGACATATTGATATTGTTTCACGTGCAGCAGCCATGTTCGATCATGTATTGCTGGCAATTGCCAATAGCCAGCGCAAAAGCCCTATGTTTACCCTTGAAGAACGCGTTGACCTTGCCCAACAGGTAACAGCACATTTAAGTAACGTTGAAGTCGTTGGTTTTTCAGAGTTGATGGCAAATTTCGCACAAAAGCACGATGCCAATATTCTTATTCGGGGAGTTCGCTCAGTCGCAGATTTTGAGTATGAGTGGCAACTCGCTAATATGAATCGCCACTTAGTACCCAAATTGGAAACTGTATTTTTGCTTCCTTCACAAAACCTATCTTTTATTTCGTCATCATTGATAAAAGATGTTGCGCTTCATGACGGTGATGTTTCCTCATTTTTACCCCCCGTTGTTGAACGGGCGATGTTAAAAAAACTCAACAAGCTTTAAAACGCTATCTTTGGCAATTTGGGCAATAAAATGTACTACGCTGGCCTTGTTTAATACTTAAGATTAATGTGCCACACATTAAGCAAGGCTCACCTTTTTTACCATAAACAAATAATTCTTGTGCAAAGTATCCCGGTTTACCATCTGATTGCAGAAAATCTTTTAATGTCGTACCACCCTGCTCAATCGAACGCTGTAGGACTTTTTTGATTTGAGTGACTAACTCAATTGATTGTTCCAGTGTCAGAGTGTTGGTGATCTTCTCTGGCGAAATTCCTGTCGCAAATAAAGCTTCATTTGCATAAATATTGCCAACACCAACCACCACTTTGTTATCCATTAGCCAAGGCTTTATCGCAATTTTTCGTTTTGCTGCTTGCTCAAATAAATATTGGGCATTAAATTCATCCGAGAGTGGTTCTGGCCCTAAATGTGCAAGAACTGAGCTTGTTTCAAGATCTTCACACCATAGCCAAGCTCCAAAACGCCTCGGGTCGGTATACCTCAAAACTTTACCATCTTTCAAAACAAGATCGACGTGGTCGTGTTTTTCTTCGGGCAGTTCTTCTAGCAAAATACGCAAGCTACCAGACATACCTAAATGAATGATGATCCAACCTTTTTCCAATTCAAGCAGCAGATATTTAGCACGACGCTGTACACTGAGGATCTTTTCATCAGATAAACGTTTTATTTGTTCAGAAACAGGCCAACGCAAACGGCTATTGCGTACAATCGCATATTGAATTGAGTTTCCAACAAGATGAGGTTCTATTCCTCTACGACTGGTTTCGACCTCAGGTAGTTCTGGCATGAGTAGATCCCTCAGTAACAATTAATTTTATATATGCTAAATAATTCTAGATCCAACAAATCAACAAATCGCTAGGAACATAGAAAACACCGCAAGTTGCATGAGTGAACCTGATCACCATAGGTTAACGAGAAGCGCTGCAACTTGAAGTATGACGACTATAAATTAACAAAACTTAAACTAAAATATCGCTTTTTCCGCTAGGTCGCTGGACATCTTTCCATATGATAAATACAATCCTGATATAAGCAATATAAGATGTTATGTTTAGCATGATAAAGATACTACTGGTATCTTATGATTTCTAAAAAAAAAATTATTAACGATAAAAATAGGAAAATTTGTGGATATTAAAAAAAACATTATTAGCCAAATCCCTTTTCTATTAGTATCACTGGTTATTTTGGGTATGTTCACTAATGATACTCAAGGTGTTCTCAATGTTTCCGCTGTATTACTCTTCATCATAACAATTGGTATTGCTATAAAAGAAAAAACAAACATTAAAAGTGATATTGTAAATCTAATAAAATCTAGAAAGGTTTTTTTCTTATTTAGTGGTTGGTGTTTACTCTGTATAGCCTTATTTACTTATTCAAGTTTCACTATAGAGGCATTTAAAGAGTTTTTTAATGACTGGCGATATGTGATAATTCTTTCATTATTTTTATTCGTATTTAAGAATGATAGCTCAAAAAATATTAAAACTATAAGCTATGCCCTGATAGCAACATTAGCCTTTACCATTTTTATTACCCCCATACTTAAACAGTTTAAAGATAGCAGCCTCCCCTTATTTATACAATTAAGGTACGGCTTTGCACATTATATGACTTTGCTTTTCCCATTTACCTTTAGTGCTGTATTTATATTTAGAAACGTACTAATCAAGTTAGCAATGTTTTTACTGTCAATATTGGCATTTGTGTTTTTATTATATACGGGTAGCCGAGGTGGGGTTCTTGCCTTATTTGTAGAGTCTGTTTTAATTTTATTTATTTTTTCTAATACCATAAAATCATTTATCTTAAGTATTGCTATTTTCACTATCAGTTGCTTGGTAATAACTACGGCCGCATATAATGAAATCCCTCAAGTTAAAAGAAAAATTGATCAGACTTTATATTCGAAAAATATTACCTCAAGCCGCGATAAGATTATCTCAACTCGATTACCTATTTTCATGAATAATAAAGAAATTTTTATTTTTGGTGCTGGCTACGGCTCGGTATCATACAACCAATATTTAAATGATAATAATGCTGAAAGATTCTCCGGGGGCGGAGGATTTTCTAAGCGTAAAAATGAGTATGTACACAATAATGATGACCCATTCTTTTTAAACATTATTTATAATGTTGGCCTAGGTGGATTAGTTTTATTTTGTATAGCATTCTTTATAAATCAAAAAGATCTCTATCGAAGCATAAGAATGCAAAAAAGCATACTTAACGTAGGCATTTTTATATCATCAATTGGCTATTTTTTGGTTTATTGCCTTTTTGAATTTATCTTCCTAGATATCTTCTTTTTATACAATGTATTAGTGGCTCTATTGATAAATAAAAAATTATCAAAATAACAGCTTAGTATCACTAAACTGTTAAATATATCAGTGAGACATTTTCTTTATTAAGTATTCTGCCGTTGCAGTGAGAAAAGATAAAATCTTCCAGTTTCTTCTTAGGTGAGATTTTTTCCGCGATAACTGCTTATAGCTATCCGCTTTAAGTAAAGGAATATTTTTCCACGGCGACTCTTGCCTTGCAGCTTCAAAAAACTGATATTCTTTATAAAATTTAGCCCACTCATGAAAAGGTTTAGTTAGGCCGACAAAATGAATAAAAATAACATCATCTGATATATTACTAATATCTCTTTTACTCGTAATATACCAATCTAAAGAAAACATAAAATTAAAATTTTCACTAATGTTAATTAACTTATCATTAAGTAATATATTTAATGCATCCTGATCTGGGTGCGTAAATTCGTTATTTTTCACCAGCTCAATTACTCTGTTAGGTATATCATCCCTAACCATGCGTTGAACTGACATATATAAAAAACCAGAATTAAAGTATTTATGCATATCCATAGGCAGAGATTTCTTTTCACTACGGAATTTATCTTTTACTGCATACAGATAAGTATCTTCATTAAATTCTAACGTTTTTAAATATGAAAGATCACCTTTACAGATAATATCTGCATCCAAATAAAGTAATTTATCAATTGTTTGTGAAAGATAATCGATAATTACCAATCTAAAATAAATGGCGTGACTCCAAGCTTTGGATGGCAAAGGCAATCTCTTAAATTCTTTGTTATCAATCAGATAGATTGTGATTTTATGTTGAGTGTTAGCCACTAACTCATCAAAAAGACTTTGCTTCGTGATACTATCGACAAGAATATGGAAATGAAAATGCGTCTCTTTATTATTAAGAATGATTGAAGCGATCGACGTACCAACCCCATAGAGAAATTTATCGTCTACCCCATAGGCGATATGAAAGTATTCTTTATCACTCGTTATAGCATCATTAATTTTTACCAGTGATTTGATAATTTCATGGGTCAACATTTTTCATCCTTCAATGACCAAAACACCTCTAAGAAGTATAAGGCCTTTATTTTAAGAGCTAGTCTTTTAAAGATGATATTTCTTTACATCACATCATCTATCAAGCATTACTCTAATCTACTATCCTAAATTATATAACTTTTTGACAAAAAATATCACTATTGATTCAACTAAATAATAGATAACAGATCATTTTCAGAGCAATCAATAAAAATGTACACAAATTCCACATAGTTTATTGATTGAGAATGTTTATTTAAAATATTTATACTTTACTAAACTGATCAATCCTTTAATTATTTTCTTTTGCCTAAGCTCATGCTTATAACGTTCTTGATATTCCACCTTTTTTTGAGCCCCTTTTAAAGGTAACTCCTTCCATGGTGAATTCTCAAAAGCATCTTTAAATGGCTTGCTTGCAGGATAATCAATGCCCCAATAGTGCCATGGCTTTGTGGCACCGGTATAATGAATTAATATTGTTGATTTTTTGATATAATCCTGATAATTTATTTTTTTCAATTCATTTTTTAATGTATAGATGCAATTATAATCTCTATCTAAATATATATTATTTCTATCAAATAAAATATTTAATGCATCTTGATCTAGATATTTTAGTTTTCTCTCTTGTATCATTTCAAATGCTTTTTTAGTAAAAATTTCTTTTTTCCACATCTGTAAATTTAAAAAAATTACTCCAGCATTAAAATATTTACCTTTATAACCATATATATTAAGCCTAGACTCGCAATTTTTCTGCATCTCATCAACATCTAGAATTACAGCAGCATATTCATTTTCAAACTTAATTTTTAATAAATTAAGTAAACTTCCTTTACATACAATATCTGCATCAAGATACAAAACACTTTTTTCTTGTTCACATAGAAAATCAAAAATAAAAAAACGAAAATATGTAGCATAAGACCAAACAGCAGATGTAGGTAATTTTTTTAATTCATTAGGTTCTAAAAGATACACAATTATTTGCGACTTATATTTCTCATTTATTTTTTTTAAACATTCCATAAATTGATTATCAATATAATCAGTTACTAGATGGAATTTGAAAAAATTATTATTATTTAATAATAATGAACAGATAGAAATACCGGCACCAAACAAGAAATTTTCATCAACCCCATATGCTACATTAAGATAATTTATATTCTTATCTAATTCACCAATAACTATTTTCTCTTTAATGATACTATCCATATTATCTCCAGATTTAAAATAGTTTTTGATAAAAATATTTTAAATACATTTTTAAAAATAATGGGTATGATTTTTGATGGTAAAAATGCTTCGCACAATAACGTAAGTGGTTGCTATTCTTAGCTTTTAATAATGGAACTTTTCTCCAAGGCGACGCTGCTCTAGCATCCAAAAAAGGCTTCGCAGTTTCATAATTTGCCCATTCATGCCAAGGTTTTGTCGGCCCAATATAATGAACTAAGATTGTACTACTTGTGATTGGATTTTCTTTTTTATCCTTTTGCAGTTCATAATTTAAACTATATTGAGTATTGTATTTTTTATCCAAATAAATCACCTTTCCTGTTAACAACATGTTTAAGATGTCTTGATCTAGGAATGATAATTTGGTTTTAACCTCTTCCTGTGATAAAAGTTCCATCGCTTTAGTTGAAATATTTAAACGAGACCAATTTTCCAAGTTGATGAGTAAAAAACCTGCATTAAAATAACCTTTTTCAATACTTGGAATGCCTAATGCGTCTGCTCGTTTAGCCCACCAAACGCTATCTCTCTCAGGAACAACAGCTGCAACTTCATCACCGTTAAATGTAACGTGCAATAACTCATTTAATGAACCCTGACACATAATATCAGCATCCATATAAATCATTTTATCCAATTGATTAGAGAAATAATCAGCAATGATAAACCGAAAGTAAGTTGCATATGACCAATTTTTAGTACTTGGCAATGATTTTAGTTGTTCACAATCAACTACATAAATAACTAAGCTAGTATTGTATTGATATGCAAGAGCTTTGAACAAACGCTCCCATTCATCATCAAAGTAGTCTGTAAAAATATGAAAAACAAAATTTATATCAGTGTTATTCTTTAATATAGACGCAATTGATATGCCACACCCATACAGAAAGTTGCGATCAATTCCATATGAAATATGCAAGCTATCACTAGACCTTAAAACATCTGATGATGACAAATCTATCCGTTTTACCACTGCATTTTGTTTGTCAAAAAACATACTCTTTCTACTCTTTTTTGGAATGGAGTTATAAAGATTTTCTAATTGTGCGTTCTTGGATTTTTTCTGCTTTAACTGATGCTTTCGCCATCAATGCTTGCTCTGTACGAATAATCTCTCTTAATGATAAACCAAAATAGGTTTTCATAAAACGGAAGAGATCACGCGAAGTTAATCCTATATTCAAAGAAGAAAAATATAAACCAATCAGATCTTTATCTCGCCAACGAATTGGTACCTTATTTCTTAACTGTGCACGGTGCAAATCGATAACTGAAATTTTCAAATCTGATTCACTTCCCGTAAAAGGTAAATGAAGTAAGAAATGACAAATATAGCAATCCCTATGATTAATGCCAATCGCATGCATCTTTTTCACCATATCAGCAACGCGGTGGATAATCATTTGTTTCGTCTTAAAATCAGGGGGAGTATTTAACCAATTAGCACAGTAATCTTCCAAACTAATTGTTGACGTTAAGTCTCGAGTAATAATAAATGAGTGGCGCCGTAATGGATTGCAACCTTTTTGCCCATAGGCACGGCCATCCATGGTATCTACACCTGCATTCGCTAAACGATGGATTGCATTCCATTCTCTGTCAGCTCCAAGTACAGGCAAACGCAGTGAAAATAGGTTTTTTATTACTTCTTTTAGCGCCGTACCATAATGGATTTTAATAAAGTAACTCTGCCCTTCTAGCTCAAAACGCAATGTTTTACGGCTTTCTAGTTGACGAAAAACTTCACCCTGTAAGTGCTCTGTTTCAATAAATGGATCTTTGTTTTTCCATAACTCACTAAAAGGCGTTTTAAGCTCAATCATCTAGAGCTCCTAAAATAATATCCGCTGCTTTTTCAGGCAGGCTATATAGGTCTTCCGTATCAGCAAAATAACGAGCGTTTTCCGCCCAGTTGTTTAGCTGGGACGTATTTTGCAGACTTTCCGATAGAGCCGAATTTAATTTTTTCTGCTCGAAGGGCTCATTGATAACAACACCACACCGCGCTTTAGTAATGAAAGGTGCGTAGCCACACACTTGTGTCACAATGATGGGTAAACCAGCCGTAATCGCTTCAAGTAGCACAATGCCCGCCGCTTCTTGATATGCAGGATGCATCAATATATCGGCAGCAGCCATTAATTCAGCAACATCATCACGTCCACTAAAAAATGATACTTGGTCACCTATACCTAATTGCTCTGCTAGTTGTCGATATTTCGTGGGTTTATCCTGACCAACAACCATGAGTACCGTATTTTTCTTAACGGTATCAGGTAATGCTGCCATTGCTTTTATTGTGCGATCAACACCCTTTCGCTTAAAATCAGAGCCTACTTGCAACAAAAAATAAGCTGATTGTGATATTTGATTTTTTTCTCGGTAAATATGCTTAGCATTTGAAATTTGCTGATCATATTTCCTATCTTGCGCAATACCTGGAGGCAACATATAAAAACGCGATGTTTCTGTTGCATAGTGTTTTTTAAAATGTTCAATTTGGTGCGGTGTCAACATTAAAAGTTTGGTCGATTTCCCAACTTGAAACACGGCTTTCTCAAATAATGCGTAATGTTTATAACGCGGCGTTAATTTGTAAAAAAAACCTTTTTCATTAGCAACTTTCTCCGCATAACACACATCAGCAGCATAATAAACGTCTAGGCCAGGCATTTTATTAAAGCCAATAATACGATCTACAGGATGCGATTTAAGATGCTCTTGCACCCACTGACAATACTGTGCGTTGCGTCCATGATTCGTTTTTGATGTCACTGGAACAATGATAATTTCAAACCCTGCGGGAGCATCACCACTCCAAGATTGCGTGTAAACTCGAATATCATGGCCTCGGTTTTGACACGCTAAAGCGATACGCAAGAAATCACGCTGTAAGCCACCAAAAGGAAAATATTTATACAGACAAAAGGCCAAAATCATATTAAAACCTTGCCATCATTGAACGAATATTCATTGGCAACATATCCTCTGTCGCTTTAATAACATCAGAAGCAGGGATGATAGAAAGGTATTTTTTATTTCTATCAAGTTGCTCTCTTGGCGGCATAGGCTCATAGTCCCCAGCCCAAAATTGCACAACATTATCGCTCCATGGTCGCCAAAACACATTATTTGTTGCACCGAATAAACACACTATTGGTGTATTCACCGCAGCAGCAATATGCATAGGCGCAGAATCAACACCAATAAATAACGCTGCATGAGCAATCAATGCACCGAGCTCAGGGAAAGTGGTTTTTCCAGCTAATTCAATGATAGGCTTAGATTGGCAATGAGAAGCGATATTTTCTATACAATCAAGGTCTTCTTTTGCTGGGCCCGATGTCAAGACAACTTGATAACCACGAGCTTGCAATGCATCAATCACCTCAGAAAATTTTTCGTCATCCCAACATTTAAAAATTTGCCGAGCTGTCGGTTGAATAACAACATAACTGCTATGCACCCCTAAATCTAATAACCGTTGATCAATATTTTTCCAATCCTGCTCTGAATATGACATTGTTAGATGTGTTTTTGATTGAGTTATCTCTAACGGCTCAAGAACAGAGAGATTATTAAGAACAACATGTTCGCCATGAGGAACGACTAAGTGAGTAAAACTATTTCGCCAAAATTTTGAGTCGCGATGAGCGAAGTCATGTGAGATTTTAACTGGTGCGGGGATCGCTCGAACAAGTACCGATACCATCCATTGATCGGCTAAATTCACGATAAGGTCGTACTTATTTCGGCGCAATTTTCTCAGTAAACTTAAAAAATTACAGGCTTTACTCAACCCATTCGTTTTTTTGCCTTTCATGCCATACAAAGCATGGATTTCCCTATTTTCTGATAAAATAGGGATCGTATCTTGATAAAGTAACACGTCAATCTCGGCATCAGGATAGTTTTGTTTTAATGTGCTGATAACCGGCGTCGTCAGTAACATATCCCCATGAAACCGCATCTTGATAACAAGAATTTTTTTAAACTGTTTTTTCACCAGACACTCTTAATTATATCTATACGCAAAATGACATAGTTCTTTGACAAAAACTAACACTATTAATTCAATTCATAGTGAATATGTTACTACTTTAGGAAGAATCGATATAGCGTTGAATGCCTATCTATATATCTTACTGATTTCTTACATAAAAAAACCCAGCCGAGGCTGGGTTTTTCACAAGAAAGCAGCAATTATTTAATTTTTGCTTCTTTGTAGATCACATGCTTACGAACAACTGGATCGAATTTTTTCATTTCCAGTTTTTCTGGCATTGTGCGCTTGTTCTTCGTAGTGGTATAGAAATGACCTGTACCTTCAGAAGAGACTAGCTTGATTTTCTCGCGAATACCTTTAGCCATTTTTTAGCTCCTTAGTACTTCTCACCACGGGTACGCAGTTCAGCAAGAACAGCATCAATACCCTTTTTATCGATAACACGCATACCTTTAGCAGATACACGCAGTGTTACGAAACGTTTCTCAGACTCAACCCAGAAACGGTGAGAGTGCAGGTTTGGCAAAAAACGACGCTTGGTCGCGTTTAATGCGTGTGAACGGTTGTTACCGCTCATTGGACGCTTGCCAGTAACTTGGCAGACTCGTGACATGTCTATTCTCCAAAAATCTAATCAGCTCGAGCTTTTTTTGTTCTGGGTATGGCCGCCTCGTCAGGCTTAGGAGCCCATCTCAGCAAACTTTATGACTGAAAAGATTGTTATCATCTTAGTAAAAAATTTACTGAGATAGGCTCTTCTCGCCAAACCCAAGATCCTCAAAGGTGGCGTAGTATACGCTTTCATTCATTTTCACTCAAGCCCAATGCGGCAAAAGTTGTCATTTTTTAGTCAAAAAAATGATTTTACAGCCACCCTCGTTCAAGAAACGAAACACAATGTTTATGACCAACGACAAAATGGTCTAACAGAGTCAGCCCCATTAAAGCACAAGCATCTTTAATACGGAAAGTGACTTGCCTATCAGCTTCACTGGGTTCCGCATTCCCTGAAGGATGATTATGTGCCAATATCACTGCACTTGCATTCATTTTCATTGCATAACGAATAATTTCACGAGGGTGTACTTCAACACGATTAATCGTTCCTTTGAATAATTCGTCATGACAAATTATCTGGTGTTGATTATTCAATAGCAGTACCACAAAAACCTCTCGTTCCTGACCTGCAAATAGTTCCAGCAGCCTTTTTTTTAGAAAGTTTGGCTCGGATATCACATCTTCATATAAAAACTGCTTAGAAAAACAACGGCGAGCTAGCTCACTGATTGCCTGAAATTGCGAATATTTGCAAATCCCTACCCCCTTGCATTGCGTAATCCTCGAATAATCCGCTTGCAGGAGTAAATGTAATGAACCAAACTCATGCAATAAACGTTCGGCGAGTTGTAAAACAGGCTCTCCGAAGCTGCCTGTACGAAGAAAAATTGCTAATAATTCCACATCCGTCAATACTGGTGCCCCATAGGCTAGTAGCTTTTCCCTTGGCTTTAAGTGTTCTTCATATTCCATAAGCAAACCCTTGCTGAGTTATTTTCACACACTTTTATATGTAGAAAATAATCACAACAATGTATCCTTTACTGATTTGCGTAGCGCTTCGCAAAAATAAAAGGGTGATGATATATACAGTGCTCTCAACAATATTTCTGATATGATAATATGCTCTTCACGATGATCGGATGGACAGAACAATGACGCAGCTATTAGGTAAAAAAATAGTTCTTGGTATGAGTGGCGGTATTGCTGCTTATAAAATTCCTGAGCTAACCCGCCGCCTACGTGATGAAGGGGCTATTGTTCGTGTAGTGATGACTGAAGGAGCAAAAGCATTTATTACACCTTTAACCCTACAAGCAGTGTCCGGCCACCCTGTCGCTGATGACTTGCTTGATCCAGGCGCTGAAGCTGCCATGGGCCACATTGAATTAGCGAAATGGGCTGATATTATTATTTTAGCACCGGCAACTGCGGACTTAATCGCACGTGTTGGAGCAGGAATGGCTAATGATTTGCTGACGACAATTTGTCTAGCATCTTCTGCACCTATCGCGGTTGTTCCAGCAATGAACCAACAAATGTATTGTGCTGCTGCCACTCAAGAAAATTTAATCAGATTGAAACAACGCCAGTATATGATCTGGGGTCCTGATGAGGGTAGCCAAGCCTGTGGCGATATTGGCCCCGGAAGAATGATCGACCCATTAGACATTGTGCGTTTTACCCGTGAATATTTTAATGCTAAATCTGATCTAACGAATTTAAAAATTATGATTACAGCAGGGCCAACTCGTGAAGATTTAGATCCTGTTCGTTTTATTAGTAATCATAGTTCTGGAAAAATGGGCTTTGCCATTGCCGAAGCGGCAAGCCAACGTGGTGCACAAGTGACTTTAATCGCTGGCCCCGTGAATTTACCTACACCTAAAGGCGTAACTCGTATTGATGTTATTAGTGCACTTGATATGTATGAGCAAGTACATAAAACAATCACTGAACAAGATATTTTTATTGGTTGTGCTGCCGTCGCTGATTATCGTTCAAAAACAATTGCTGAAAATAAAATTAAAAAACAAGGTGATGAGGTCATCATTACTCTCGTTAAAAACCCTGATATTGTTGCCAGCGTCGGCTATTTAACCGAACACCGCCCCTATGTTGTTGGGTTTGCTGCGGAAACTCAAAATGTGGAAGAATATGCACGCCAAAAACGCCTGCAAAAGAAATTAGACCTAATATGTGCGAATGATGTTTCCCTTGCAGATAATGGTTTTAATAGTGATAACAATGCGCTACATATATTCGACGCTTCTGGCGATGTACTGCTTCCCCACAATAACAAGCTGACATTAAGCCATTACTTACTTGACGAGATACTTCAACGTTATGAAAAAAATTGATCTGAAAATCCTTGATCCCCGTATCGGTAACGAGTTTCCTTTACCAACATATGCAACATCAGGTTCTGCTGGATTAGACCTACGTGCTTGCCTTGATGCTCCAATTGATTTAGCACCAGGCCAAACTGAGCTTATACCTACAGGACTCGCTATTCATATTGCTGATGAACAACTTGCGGCAGTTATTCTTCCTCGTTCAGGTTTAGGTCATAAACATGGCGTGGTACTTGGTAACTTAGTGGGTCTCATTGATTCAGACTACCAAGGCCAGTTAATGGTTTCCGTTTGGAATAGAGGAAATCAAACATTTACAATTGAGCCAGGAGAGCGTTTAGCACAAATGGTTTTCGTCCCTGTTGTACAAGCACAATTTAATATTGTTGATGACTTTGATGCAACAGAACGTGGTACCGGTGGATTTGGCCACTCAGGTCGCCAATAACAAATTGATATTACTGGTAATATTCAACCATTATTGATGTTGAAATAAAAATAAATCTACCAGTAAATTTAACTAAAAATGTGGATGGTGTGGTTGTGGTATTAGGGTTTTATCCCTCTTGAAGGAGTAAATCTATACTCTAGAATGACTCTTGATGCAGCTAAGTGACGAGTCAATTAGCTACTAGGAA
This sequence comes from Providencia sp. PROV236, assembly GCF_033676985.1. Taxonomy (NCBI): domain Bacteria; kingdom Pseudomonadati; phylum Pseudomonadota; class Gammaproteobacteria; order Enterobacterales; family Morganellaceae; genus Providencia; species Providencia sp. PROV236. The sequence goes on from NZ_CP096297.1 coordinate 4,398,094, forward strand.
CATAAAAAACATGTAACTGGTACAAATAAACGTCGTCATTATCACTTAACAAAATGTGCTGCAACTTGAAGTATTATGAGTGTATATATATAGAAACAGTATGTTTAATGGTCAAAATTGAATGTTGTTTGGCAGTAATTGGAATTTACAAGGTAGAGCTTACCAAGTATTAATACCGAGTATCTTTATTACTCATTCTGCCAAATGCATCGATTTTTACTGCTTAATGTACTAAACGATTTATGTATACGATTTACACCCCTTTCACAACTATCACCCTGCTTTATCTTATACTTACCCTCGATTATATTTACTTAGGGTAAAATTTTAGATAATTTGTTGTGCTGTTTTAGCAGGGGTCTCATAAGACATGGCAGAAAAAGCGATAACAAAAAAACGCAACAGGCGTGAAGAGATATTACAATCACTTGCATTAATGCTCGAAAGTAGTGATGGTAGTCAGCGAATTACCACTGCAAAACTTGCAGCAAATGTTGGCGTATCCGAAGCTGCGTTATATCGTCATTTTCCAAGTAAAACGAAAATGTTCGATAGCTTAATTGAGTTTATTGAGGATTCGCTCGTTTCACGTATTAATCTCATCTTAAATGATGAAAAAGATACGATCCTTAGAATTAAACTTATTTTAGTGCTTATCTTAGGCTTTTCAGAGAAAAATCCAGGCCTGACCAGGATCATGACAGGTCATGCTCTGATGTTTGAGCAAGATAGGCTTCAAGGTCGTATTAACCAATTATTTGAAAGAATTGAGTCACAATTACGCCAAGTATTAAAAGAAAAGAAAATACGCGACGGTCACGGCTTTACCCATGATGAATCACTTCTCGCAAGCCAATTACTGGCATTTTGTGAAGGGATGCTATCTCGTTTCGTGCGTTCAGAATTCCGTTATCGCCCAACAACTGAATTTGAAGCTCGCTGGCCTTTAATTTTAGCTCAGCTACAATAGTGGTTTGAACGACTACTCACCCCGCCCATATTTGGGCGAGGGCTTTTTTCTTACCGCTAATTCAGTTTCTATCTTGCTGTGATCCCCAGTGATCTGGGCTGTAATTTAACAAGTTAAATACCATATTGTTCGCGATATACCATCATCGCACTTAAATGCTGCTGCATATCTGCGCGCTCCGTGAGATAGACGATTAAGTCACTCATTGTAATAATTGAATAGACTTTGCAGTGATAATCACGCTCGACCTCTTGCACCGCCGAGATTTCACCCTTCCCTTTTTCTTGGCGGTCAAGGCACAAAAGCACACCATTAAGTGTTGCATTTTGCTGCTTAATAATTTCCATTGACTCTCGAATTGCAGTTCCCGCGGTAATGACATCATCAACCACCACGACTTTTCCTTTTAATGGGCTTCCGACTAACGTACCGCCTTCGCCATGATCTTTCGCTTCTTTACGGTTAAAGCAGTATGGCATATCAATATCATGATGTTCAGCTAATGCGACCGCAGTTGTTGTCGCAATAGGAATACCTTTATACGCCGGCCCAAACAGGACATCACATTCAATCGCACTTTCCTTGAGAGCCTGCGCATAAAAACGACCAACGAGAGCTAGGTCACGCCCTGTGTTAAATAATCCTGCATTAAAAAAGTAAGGACTTTTGCGGCCTGATTTCAGCGTAAACTCACCAAATTTAAGTACTTCTTTTTTCATGGCAAGTTCTATAAATTCGCGCTGATAAGCTTTCATGGGTCAATTCCTCAATAATTAACGTCAATATGTTTAAAACGATAAATCACACATCACTGATTGCTAATCGCAAACAATCAGACATAAAAAAGGCGACTATTTCAGCCGCCTATTAAAAATAACTTTACTTCAACGCTTCTCGCTGAGCTTCGAAAATGGAATCTAGTCCCGTTTTAGCAAGCGCTAATAATGATAGTAGCTCTTCATGACTAAACGGCTCTCCTTCAGCCGTTCCTTGAACTTCAATCATACGACCATCGTCCATCATCACAACATTCATATCGGTTTCAGCCGCAGAATCTTCGACATACTCAAGGTCACACAACGCTTCGTTATTCACGATCCCGACAGAAACAGCTGCAACCATCGATTTCAATGGGCTTTTTACCAATTTACCTTGTTCAACCATTTTATTTAATGCATCAACCAAAGCGACACAAGCGCCTGAAATTGCAGCGGTACGCGTTCCACCATCAGCTTGGATCACATCACAATCTAATGTAATGGTATATTCACCTAACTTTTTAAGATCAACAGCTGCGCGTAAAGAACGAGCTATTAAACGTTGAATTTCCATGGTACGCCCTGTTTGCTTTCCTTTGGCTGCTTCACGTTGGTTACGTGAATTAGTCGCACGAGGTAACATACCATATTCTGCGGTGACCCAACCTTGACCTTGGCCTTTTAAAAAGCGAGGTACACCTTCTTCTACTGTTGCATTACATAACACCTTCGTGTCGCCAAACTCAATAAGAACAGAGCCTTCCGCATGCTTAGTATAGTTGCGTGAAATCTTAATTGGACGCATTTGGTCTGCCATTCTGCCTTCTGGACGCATGGTGTTATCTCCATTTTCAACTTAATTGTCGCGCATTATACGTGCTTAAAACGATAATGCCTATCATGACATCATGCATAGCGCTATAATCTTGTCATATCCATTTTTATAGGAACGAATTATGATCCGTAGTATGACCGCTTTTGCCCGCCGTGATATCAAGGGGGAATGGGGGAGTGCGGCCTGGGAGCTGCGTTCCGTTAATCAACGTTACCTAGAAACCTACATTCGTCTCCCTGAACAATTCCGAAGCCTAGAGCCAGTTATCCGTGAAAGGATCCGCTCTCGTCTCACTCGAGGTAAAGTCGAATGTAATCTGCGCTTTGAGTTAGATGGTGCAAATCGTGGTGAGTTGATCCTTAACGAAGAACTTGCACGTCAAATTATTAGTGCCGCTAATTGGGTGAAAAATTATAGTCACGAAGGTGAAATTAACCCATTAGAAATTTTGCGTTGGCCCGGTGTAATGTCCGCTGGCGAACAAGATTTAGATGCGATTAGTGAACAACTTTTATTAGGGCTTGATGAAACACTTGATGCCTTTATACAAAGCCGAGAAGCTGAAGGTGCTGCACTACATACTTTAATTGAGCAACGTCTTGATGGTGTTCTCGTTGAAGTCGCTAAAGTTCGTCAACATATGCCTGAAATTTTGCAATGGCAACGCGAGCGCTTGAAAACTAAGTTAGAAGAAGCTGATATTCAAGTCGATAGTAACCGTTTAGAGCAAGAACTGATCCTATTAGCGCAACGCGTTGATGTCGCTGAAGAACTTGATAGGCTCGAAGCTCATGTAAAAGAAACGCGTAATATCCTTAAAAAGAAAGATGCTAATGGCCGACGCCTTGATTTTATGATGCAAGAGTTCAACCGTGAATCTAATACGCTAGCCTCAAAATCAATTAATAGTGAAGTTACCAATTCGGCTGTTGAGCTGAAAGTGTTGATTGAACAAATGAGAGAGCAGATTCAAAATATTGAATAAGCAATTGCTTTTTTGTGTCTAGTAGAGCCGGTAAATATTACTGGCTTCTCTACTCATACATTATACATACTTAAATTTTTCCATTGATTAGCCCTCCGCACTTTACTTTTGATAATGATAATTGTTATCGTTATGTCAAGTTCAAAAGGGGTCTAAATATGAAAATCGTAAATCACCTGCTCTCCACAATAATCATTACTTTTGTTTCCTTCTCTGGGTTAGCAACAACATACCCAGTGACACTCACTGATATTGATGGCCAGAAAATTACCTTACAGCAAGAACCTAAACGGGTTGTCCTACAAGATGGTAGGGATATTTTAACTCTTGCATTACTTGACAGAGATAATCCATTTAATCGTGTTGTCGCTTGGAACAATAACCTAAAAAAAACAGATCCAAAAACGGTCGAGTTACTAGGCCAAAAATGGCAATCTGATATGCAAAAAATCCCTGATATGGGATTTAACGATAAAGGTGAAGTCAATACTGAACTGGTTATTGCTCAAAAGCCTGATGTACTTATTGCTCAGCTACGTGCCAAACCCGCTTTAGAAGGTTCGGGGGTAGTTAGCCGCCTAAAAGAAGCCAATATTCCTATCCTATATATTGATACTTTTTTACAGCCTGTAAAAAACACCACTGCAAGTATCGATATTCTTGGTCAAGCGCTAAATAAAGAAACAGAAGCTAAAGCCTATACTGATTTTTACCAAAGCCATTTGACTGCCGTTCAACAAACAACAGCAAAAATTAAACAACAGCCTCAAGTGTTTATTGAAGCCAAAGCGGGTGCCAATGGCAGTGATAGCTGCTGCTTTACCCATAACAATGCAGGCTGGGGTGGAATGGTCCAAGCAACTGGCGCTAAGAATATTGGTAGCCAATTTTTACCAGGAGCTTCAGGCACTGTATCTTTAGAGCAAGTGTTAACCTCCAAACCAGATGTTTATATTGTGACGGGCTCTCGTTGGATTAATAAAAACAGTATTGCTGCACCATTTGGTTATGGCGTAACGGAGAAAGAAAATCAAAGTGGTTTTGAAAGATTAGAAAATAGGATCGGATTTAACCAAATCAGCGCCGTGAAAAATGGCCGATTATATGGTGTGTATCATAATTTTTATAATCACCCATACAATATTGTTGGCATCGAATACCTAGCAAAATTTATTTACCCAGAGCAATTTACCACTCTTAAGCCTGAAGATACCTATAATCAAATTATTACCACATTTACGACAATTCCTGTCGCTGATGCTATTTGGGGATCTCAAGCAAAACATTAGCCATTATTCACAGGCTCTCATATATACTCTAAATAATTCTAGATGCTGATAGACGAGTCACATAGATTAAACTATGTGACTCGGTGAGCGTCGCGCAGTCACTTATATCTCAACAAAAAGCCCTGCAACTTGAAGTATGGCGAGTATATGAGAGCCAGTACTCACTTTATGCTTTAGCTACTGTCAGTTCACCTTCTCTATTATGATGATAATGGAAGGTGAAATAGAAAATAACAGCCAGCACCACAGTATAAGAAGCGAATACTAACCAAATAGTCTGCCAATCTTTCACGCCATCTACACTGAAGTAATCAACCACTAATCCACTGACTATCGCACCAAAGTAAGCTCCTACCCCATTAACCATAGTCATAAACAGCCCTTGGGCGCTGGCCCTCATGCGGTTATCGACTTCTTTTTCAATAAAAATAGATCCAGAAATATTAAAGAAATCAAAAGCACAACCATAAACAATCATCGACATAATCAAAAACATCAGGCCGATTGCAGATGGATCACCAAAAGCAAAGAACCCAAACCTTAATGTCCAAGCTAACATACTCAGTAACATGACGGTTTTGATGCCATAACGTTTTAAAAAGAAGGGGATCGCCAAAATAAAACCAACTTCAGCCATTTGTGAAACTGATAATAAAATCGAAGGATATTGAACAATTAGGCTATCCTGATAGAGAGGATCACGAGCAAAATCATGTAGGAATGGGCTACCAAATGTATTGGTAATTTGTAAAACCGCGCCTAATAGCATGGCAAATAAAAAGAATACCGCTATGATCGGTTTTTTAAATAGGACTAACGCATCAAGGCCTAATTTACTCACCCAACTCGTTGAGATGGCTTTTTTATTCACAGCAATGTGTGGCAGTGTCAAAGAATACAACGCTAACAATAATGAGCAACTTCCCGCAATATAGAGTTGCATACTACTTAATTCAAATTTTAATAAACTGATGCTCCACATTGCAATGATAAAGCCAACCGTTCCAAATACTCGTATAGGTGGAAAGTTTGCAACAGAATCTAATTGATATTGGCTGAGTGAGGAATAGCTAATCGAGTTGGATAATGCAATAGTTGGCATAAATGCCATCGCATTTATCAGCATTATCCAAAACATCAGTGTCGAATCCGTCACCGTTGCCGCATAGAATAACGAACCCGCACAGATAATATGACAAATCATATACAATCGATTTGCCGGAATGTATTTATCTGCAATAATTCCGATAATACCGGGCATCAGAATAGCGGCAACGCCTTTAGAGCTGTAAACTAGTCCAACTTCAGCACCAGAAAAATTTAGTGTTTTGATCATGTAGGCGCCGAGTGTGACTAGCCAGCTTCCCCAGACAAAATACTGTAAAAATAACATAACTTTTAAGCGGGTTTTAATATTCATACGAAGCTCCATTGGGAGTGATAGCCCTTATACTTCAAGTTGCAATCTCACTATACTCGTCATACTTCAAGATGCAGGGTTGTTGACTGCCCCCAGCCAGCCGAGTCACATAGTTCATCTATGCTCCCGGTCTATCTTCACTTGTCGCCTACCTGCAACTCGAATTATTTAGAGTAATAAATTAACTGCAGATCGAATTATTTAGAGTTCTTACTTTATTTGTTTTTATTTTCACTTCAGCAATAGCGACGCCAAATAGAATAATGGCAACACCAATAAACTGAATGAATTCAAGGGGTAGATGTAATACGGTTACAGATAATAATATGGTTACGGGCAACTGCATTGAACTTAAAATGGTCGCCAAGCTGGTTCCTATCAGAGGAGTCCCCTTAGCAAACATCCACATGCCAAAGAAGGATCCGAAAAAAGCAAGAGGTAGACCATAAGAGAAAAACAGTGCATTAAATGTCGTCAAATCTAACAAGAAGATTGGAGGAACAACGATAGAGGTTAAAATAGCACCACCAGTGACCATAATGGCTGAACGCATCATAGGATCAGTGTTAACAGCAAGTGCTCCACTCACATAAACGCGTACTGCATTCGATAACGCAGCACATAGCCCTAAAGCAATCCCCAACCAATGAAATTGAATACCTGATGTATTCAGCAGCCCAGTTGCAAACAGAGTTCCAATTAAAATCAATAACACAGAAATAATCGTCATTAATACAGGGAACTGCCTTGTCACAACAGCATTAATCGCTACCCCCATCCAAGTGAACTGTAAAAACAGCACGACTCCTAGTGCGGGTGACAAATACTGTAGTGATGCATAATACAGTAAGCCAGTTAACCCCGTTGTGGTTCCTGTTAGTAACATCAACATTGATTGCTTACGCGTCGGCCAGCTCAGTTTTTTCTTTCTAGCTACGGCTCCAGCGACAACAAATAACCATAACAAAACAGCCCCTAAAACTGTTTGGCTGCCGATAACATCATTTAAAGAAAACCCAGCTTGATACGCCAAAACCACCAATGTTGATAAAATGCCATAGCTGCAAGCGCCCAGCGAAACTAAAATTAATCCCTTTAATTTCATTTTAATACCCACCCACATACTGCCTACGGCATTCTTTATATTAGTTTGAGAAAAAGTTAGAAGCGTGCGATCACACCGGTGACTAATTTCAGGAAAGTCGCTTTTACTTTTTCAGCGGTTTCAATAACCTCATCATGGCTTAGTGGTTGTTCTAAAATGCCACATGCCATGTTAGTCAGGCAGGAAATACCTACTGTTTTGATCTGTGAGTGATGAGCCACTAATGCCTCAGGCACTGTTGACATACCAACAGCATCAGCACCTAGTGTTCTGATCATGCGAATTTCTGCTGGTGTTTCGTATGTAGGACCCGTCCACCATGCATACACGCCTTGGCGTAATGCAACGCCCTGCTCTTTAGCGACATCAAGAATAGTTTGGCGAAGTTCTTTGTTATAAACCTCACTCACATCTAAGAAACGAACGCCTAATTCGGGATTATTTGGTCCCATTAATGGGTTGTTTGCCGTTAAATTGATATGATCGGTGATAACCATCAAGTCGCCAGGGTTGAAATCGGTATTAACCGCACCGCAGGCATTAGTGATAATCAATTTTTCGACGCCTAATGCCTTCATTAAGCGCACAGGGAATGTCACTTGTTCGAGAGAAAACCCTTCGTAGTAGTGGAAACGCCCTTTCATTGCCACAACATTTTTACCTGCGATAGTACCAATCACCAGCTCATTAGCATGGCCAACCGCTTCCGATTTAGCGAAATGAGGGATCTCGCTATACGGAATATGAACCGCATTTTCTAAAGTATCTGCAAATGGGCCAAGGCCAGAGCCTAAAATAATACCCACAGTTGGTTTAATATCAGTACGCGTTTCAATAAAACGCAGGCTTTCTAAAATATCGTTCGTGTTGTGCATAATCGTCCCCAAAACTACTCGAATGATTGAATATATAGAGATTCGTCATACTTCAAATTGCAGCGCTTGCCGTCAAAGTGTGGTGGCGATGTCGTGCTCACCAAGTCACATCGTTTATCTATGCACTTTGCCTACCTTCATTTGCCGCCAACCTGCAACTCGAATTATTTAAAATATAAAAAGGTAATAAGGGGATAATAAAGTAATTTAAAAATCGAACAGCGATCTTAATCTCATTTTAAGAAAAAGTATTTAGGTATGATAGCTACCTAGAAGCGGCTCTTTTTACCTATACTCTAAAAATTAGAAATGTTGCTCAGCAACAGTGAGCGACATCACCGTACCTCAACGCAAGGCATTGCAACTTGAAGTATGGTGAGAATAAATATGCTAATCTTTAACGCTGCACGTGTTGATAAAAGAAAGGTGATGGTTTGTTACTGACACTATTAAATGAATTTCGTACTTCGAAAAATTCAAAAACTCGCAAATTAAAAATGCTTTATCGGCTGATCCTCAATCATGGACCAATCCGAGCCGAAGCATTAGCCTCACTTGCCAGTATGAAACCAGCAACCTGCGCTAGACTTCTTGATGAGTTAAGTAAGAGCCAATTGATTTCGACCTCTGAACTCGGTGAATCAACCGGTGGGCGTAAACCAATACTATACAGTATCAACTCAGATGATGGTTATGTGGTTGGTATTGAAATGAGCGACCTCTACTCAACGATCATGTTGCTCAACCTAAAATTAGATATTTTAGGAATGATAAAAATAAAAAATGAGCATTTAGAAAGCGCGGAAAGCATGCTCGACAATCTGTTAATAAAACTTGATCAACTTCTTACCGAACATCAATTAACGACAGCAAAAATCTTAGGTATTGGTATTGCCATCGATCATATTTTAGAGCGAGATAAAGTCGCCTTTAGCCAATATAACGCCAGAATAGTCAGTTTATTCAACTATATTGATAGTAAAGTTCCTTGTTTTGTTACTTTGGGCAGTGGTATTACATTCGCCGCCCTTGCAGAATATCGGCTGAGATATAATTCAGAAAGCCAACGTTTTTTATTTACGACCTGTGATACCGATATACGCAGCTGCACGATCATCAATAACACCTTTGCGCCTGCACCAATTAGTACAGCTCAAGCATTTGGTCACACAACGATTGATATTAAAGGACAACGATGTGAATGTGGCTCCTATGGCTGCTTAAAGCAATACAGTTCCCTATCCGCAATTAAATCTCGAGTGATCCAACAACTACGTTTAGGTAAGCCTTCTCTAATTAATCAACTCACTAACAATGAGTCAGAAATCAATTACCACACAATATTCCAAGCCTTAGCACAGGAAGATCAATTATGTTTGGACGTATTAGCCGAGGCAGCTCACTATTATGGTATTGCCATCGCAAATGCCATTTTAACCTTACAGCCTGACGTTGTTGTTTGTGGAGGAACACTGACTCCCAAAAATCATTTTTTTGCGATGACAAAAAAAGCGATAGAAGAAAAAATGTCAGCCTTCCCGCATATCCAAACGCATATTTTTGCCGCGAACGACTCCTATGAAGTGGTGGCACAAGGCGCGGGGGGGATGGTTTTAGAGAATTACTTAGCGGATTAGCAATATCTGCAATCTAGTAAAATCAAAACTTAATTAAGTGATTAACACGAGTCAACAACCCTGCAATTTGACGAATTACAAGTATAATTAAATTGTTTGTATAAGTAGGAGTAATAAATGCAATTTGAAACAATCCCCGTAGAAAAAATTTTAGCATTTAAACAAAAGCTTATCGAACACTCTCCGCTGATCCACTGCATGACCAACGACGTAGTGCAATCTTTCACCGCAAATATTTTATTAGCGATAGGCTGCTCGCCAGCAATGGTTATTGAACCCGAAGAAGCCGAACAGTTTGCTGCCATCGCTAATGGTTTACTGATTAATGTTGGTACCTTAACGGCTGAACGTCAGATTGCCATGCGTTTAGCCGTACACAGTGCTATCAAAGCTCAAAAACCTTGGGTTTTAGATCCGGTAGCCGCAGGTGCATTGTCTTTCCGTACTCGTTTCTGTCATGAATTATTGGCTTTATCACCCACTGCTATTCGTGGTAATGCATCAGAAATCATGGCGTTAGCAGGCCTCAGCTCAGGTGGGCGGGGTGTTGATTCATTAGATACCACCAACGATGCTTTACCCGCCGCACAATCACTCGCTAATAGCGCACGAACCATAGTTGTAATTAGTGGTGAAGTTGATTATATCACTGATGGCAATAAAACTATTGCAGTCACTGGGGGCCATCCAATAATGACGCGAGTCGTTGGAACTGGCTGTGGGCTATCTGCTGTCGTCACAGCGAGTTGTGCGTTATCAGGAGATCAATTATACAATATTGCCAGTGCATGTGCGCTGATGAAGCGAGCAGGTGAGCAGGCCAAACAAAATTGCCGAGGAACAGGGAGTTTTATTCCTGAGTTCCTTGATGCACTTTCTTACTCTAATTTATGATTGGCGGCAGTTATAGACGCGTTTTCTTTCCACGCATTTTTCGTGACCAGTGACGGATCTGGTTACGTAGGGAGATAAATCGGTACACAACACTTTTTTTCTCGGGTTCGATCCCATAAAAACGTTTTAAAGCCACTAAATCATTTGCTTTGCATATAGCGAAGTTACCAAAGTCTGACAAATCTATAATTTTAAGGCCGCTTTCTGTCAGTACAAAATTACCTGCATGAATATCATTTGATGCAAGGCCATATGAATGCAACTTGTTAATTAATTTTGCTATTTCCGTATAATAAGGTTTAATATCATTTATCTCAGAGAGTACCGTTCCCTCAACATACTCAGCGATAATCCATGTTTCTAGTGCCTCACGGAAGCGTATTTTTTCTGCAACGAAATAGATATCATTAGTGATCTGGCAACCTTGATCCTGTGCGCGTACCAATCGATGAAATAAGCGTGAAAAGTAAGGGCCTGAAATTACACGCATAATACGCTTTTCTAACCGTCTATCTCGTTCCTTTTCGCACTTGATAATATAGTGTTTATCATTCACCGTGATGCGTGCCACACTGCGCTCAACATTACCGCTATTGAGGATTTGTCCCGTTATTTTACCTTGAATATAATCATCAATAATCTGTGCAAAATCGATATCAATTTGCTTTTGATATACAAAATATCCATTTCTTTTTGTTGTTATAATTTTTTGCATTATTTAAGAAACCCATTATTGAAGTCATTCTAAGCAATACTAACAACTATCTACTATGTTTTATTAGCTATTACTTGCAAATCACTATTTTTGATAAAAATAGCATTATTTTTCAAAAATAATCTCTTCGGGATATTTAGCGATAATTTTAAAAAACACATTAACTCTAAATATAATAACTTAAATATCAATAAGTTATATTCATAGTATATGATTACGATGCTAGTTACAGACAATAAACAGTAGTAATTCATGCGTAGTGAAATACACATTGAGTTACCGAATTTAAATAATTTTATAATTAATTAATAACTCAGTTTTATTTGATGACTACCAAGTTAAATAATGTGAAAAGGATAGCTTATTTAAAATTTAGAGGATTGAGGCGACATTTATCGCCTCAATATATTGACGGTATTGACTGGTTTATCGTCAGTTAATCATTGCCAAACAGATCACGTGTATACACTTTCTCTGCGACATCTTCGAGTTCAGGCACCATCCGGTTGGCTAAAATAATATCGCTATCGGCTTTGAATGCTTCAAGATCACGATACACTTTTGAACGGAAAAATTCGTCCTCTTTAAGCACTGGCTCATAGACAATCACTTCAATGCCTTTCGCTTTGATGCGTTTCATCACACCTTGTACCGCCGAGGCGCGGAAGTTATCTGACCCCGCTTTCATCACTAAACGATATACCCCGACTTTACGTGGCGCTTTGGCAATAATCGCATCCGAAATAAAGTCTTTACGGGTACGGTTAGATTCCACAATCGCATTAATGAGGTTATTCGGTACATCGTCATAGTTAGCCAGTAGCTGCTTGGTGTCTTTCGGCAAGCAATAACCGCCGTAACCAAATGAAGGGTTGTTATAATGGCTGCCAATACGTGGGTCTAAAGACACCCCTTCGATGATTTGACGTGCGTTCAAGCCACGGCTCTCTGCATAGGTATCTAATTCATTGAAATAGGCCACACGCATCGCTAAGTAAGTATTGGCAAATAATTTAATCGCTTCCGCTTCAGTGCCATCGGTAAACAGCACGGGGACATCTTTTTTGATAGCGCCTTCAAGCAGCAAATCCGCAAAGATTTCCGCTCGCTCAGAGCGTTCACCCACCACAATGCGTGATGGGTACAAGTTATCCCACAGCGCGCGGCCTTCACGTAAAAATTCAGGGGAGAAAATCACATTGGTGTAGCCAAACTCTTCACGCAGGCGCTCAGTAAAGCCAACAGGGATGGTGGATTTAACAATAATGGTGGCTGCTGGGTTAATTTTCTGCACATCATGAATGACTGATTCAACTGACTTGGTATTGAAGTAGTTGCTTTTCGGGTCATAGTCAGTCGGTGTGGCAACAATTACATACTGTGCGCCCGTATAGGCTTCAACAATATCTTGGGTGGCACGGAAATTGAGTGTTTTTTCACGCAAAAACTGTTCAATTTCGGTATCGATAATCGGCGATTGCTTATTGTTCAGCATCGCCACTTTTTCAGGCACGATGTCGACGGCCACCACTTCGTGGTTTTGTGACAGTAACATGGCGTTAGACAGACCCACATAGCCTGTACCGGCAATTGCTATTTTCAAAACTGACCTCTCAAATCCATCTTAGGACATTACAGGGAAATTGATGATATTTTACAGGCGGTAGTAGGATTGATACCAATCGACAAATGCCTGTACGCCCTGCTCAATAGAAACTTGTGGGCGATAACCGGTGACCTTAAATAGGTCTTCAGTGTCCGCCCAAGTGGTATACACATCCCCAGCCTGCATCGGTAAAAAGTTTTTAATCGCTTTTTTCCCTAATGATTTTTCAAGTGCAGCAATAAAGTCCGTCAATTTGACGGGCTGCCCATTCCCAATATTATATAAACGGTATGGCGCACTGCTTTGTGCAGGTGAAAGCGAACAGTTTTCTGGGTCTGTTTGTGGGATTATATCGGAAATACGGATGATCCCTTCCACGATATCATCAATAAAAGTGAAATCACGGCTGAGATTGCCGTTATTATAAACATCGATTGGCTCACCGGCTAAAATAGCTTTGGTAAATTTGAATAGTGCCATATCTGGACGACCCCACGGGCCATACACCGTGAAGAAGCGCAAACCGGTCGTCGGGAGCTGATACAAATGTGAATAGGAATGCGCCATCAATTCATTGGCTTTCTTCGTTGCCGCATACAATGAAACGGGATGGTCAGTAGGCATATCCGTACTAAATGGCGTTTGGTCAGTGATCCCATAGACTGAGCTGGAAGACGCATAAACTAAGTGCTTGATTTTCGCTTGTCGGCAGCCTTCTAAGATAGCAAGATGGCCATTAAGATTACTGTCTGCATAGGCAAACGGGTTTTGCAGTGAGTAACGAACGCCTGCCTGAGCAGCAAGATGGATCACTCTATCAAACCCTTCTTGAGTACACAGTACCACCACTTTTTCACGCTCAGTAATATCGAGAGGAATAAAGCGAAAATGCGGGTATTGCTCAAGGAGATGTAAACGAGATTGTTTAAGCCCCTGATCGTAATAAGCATTCATGTTGTCGATCCCAACAACTTCATGCCCACTCTCCAATAAACGCTGACATAGCCTAAAACCAATAAACCCTGCACTGCCAGTAACTAAGTATTTCATGTTAATTGTCTTCTAGCGTTGAGCGATTGGTGCAAGCTCACAACAAGCTGCACCTCAAATTATTTAGAGTACATATAGAGTCTCAGACCTATAAATGTAGCAATGGTTTTACTCACAGAGAAATAAAAAATGTGATTGTCGGAAAGTTAACATATCAGTGGGGTAACTGGCGTTAACATCGATTGATTAATTTCTTTTAATGTTGGGGCACCAGCAGCGCCTTGCTTGCTAACAACGATCGCGGCCACATGATTACCAAGGTCGACACAATCCTTCAATGGCAAACCTTGAGATAATCCTGCAATCAGTCCCGCAGTATGTGCATCTCCAGCACCAATCGTATCGACAACAGAAACTTGATAGGCAGGAACAAAAATAGGTGAGCTATCGGGCTGACACAACCAAGCACCTTGGCTATCTAGGCGTAAAATTAAAGTAATACCCGTGCTACTTGCATAATCCGCAGAGAGTTGCACCAGTTCCCCTTCACCACAAAGAAAGCGTGCCTCATCACGATTAACGGTTAAAATCGTTCTATCGGTTGGCAACTGACGCAAAAAATTATGTGGGAGAGTGGCCAAGCGAGGCCCAAGATCTAAAACCAATGTTTGTGTTAAACAATCATTGAGTAACCACTGTTGGATAGCCTCCCCTTGCTGGCACCCTAACTCATAACCACTCGCATAGATAATGCTATTAGGGGGAAGAGCAAATGATTGTAATTCAGTGCGATCCCACTGCTCTTCACAACCGGGTATTGAAATAAATGTTCTTTCACCACTCGCTTCGGCTAATGCAAAACACCAGCCATTATCTTGTGTTTCGCTGGTTAACCTAGGAGGAATGCCAAGCTCGGTGAGTGCTTGGCAGACACGTTGCCCCCATTGACCATTCCCCACTCGGATACCATTAATGACAGGGATCTGTAGGCGAGCTAAAGCACGTAGTACGTTAAAGGCACAGCCACCAATTTGCCAGCCATGATCACGGGCGATAATGTCCTCGCCACTGCGGGGCATTTTTGCAACACTCAGAACACGATCGCCCGCCGCCGCACCTATCACTACCGCAGTACGCATTAATGCTTCTCCACCGGACGACTAAACATCAGATATAAGCCGTACAATACAAAACTTAATACAAACGATAATAAAATAGACAAACTGGAGCCTTCAAAAATACCTGTCGCCCAAGGCCCTTTAATAAATTCATTATCACTAACTAACAGTCCTGCTAGTGCACCCAGTAACCAACATAATAGCGGCACCCAACGAATACCGGCATTCGACTGTCCAAATAATTGTTCAAACTCATAACCTTTATGACTACGCAACACCGCATAATCCAACATAAACACGGCTTCCCATGCAGCTAAAAACACGCCACAAAACAGCAGGAAGGCGATAAAGGAATTAATAAACTCCCCTGAGATAAACAATATATAGATAGCAACACCCATGACTAACACGGCATCCAATGCAACAGCATAGACTTGGCGAATTTTCACGCCAATAGTCAGTAAATTAAGGCTAGCAGAATAGAGGCTCAGTACTGCAATTGTGATGATCCCCGCCGTTGCAGTTAGCAGATAAGGAACTGACATCCAACTTGGTAACTCGGTACCAATTAATGCGATTGGATTTTCTGCGGAGGCTAGTTCAGGCAAACGCGCTGACAACAGAATACCTGTAAAGAGTAAAATAAATAATGGTAATGTCGCACCGAATGTTACGGCATTAAAAATGGCCGATTTTGATGAACGGTCGCTTTGATAACGGCTATAATCAGCTCCTGCAATTCCCCAGCCAATCCCTGTTCCTGCTGCGATAATCGACACCGCAGGTAAGAAGCTCGTTAACCAATCCCCCGAAGGCATTGATAAAACAGCACTCCAATCGGTTTGCCAAATAATATACAGTGCAGCAATTAAGGTCATGGTACCAAAAATACGGGTGATCCAACTTTGCATTACCACCACTGTTGCTTGGCCTAACAAGCTAATCGTGATGGCCAATCCACCGAATAGCACCATACAGACAACGGTTAAGGCAATCGAATCACTAAAGCCAAGTACTTGAAATAGGGCTTTAAGGGTTAATGTTCCCGTGATCATATTGATGGCTTCCCAGCCCATCAGTGTGATCCAACTAAAAAACGTGGGAGCAATATTTCCTGTTTTACCAAAAATGGTACGCGAAAGCGTCAGCGTCGAGGTACGACCTTTTTGCCCTGATAGGCTGATATAGCCAACTAATGCAAAGCTAGCAATACCAATTATTGTGGCGAGTAATGATTGAAAAAAGGAGAGACGAAAGGAAACAATAATTGCGCCATAAACAATACCAAGTATACCTATATTGGCTGCGGACCAAATCCAAAATAGCTCAAGCGGTGTTGCGGTACGTTCATGTTCAGGGACAATATCTATACCCGTATTTTCGATTTTCCAAGCTTCATTGGTTTGTGCATTGTCAGGTAGTGCACTCATTCAACTCTCCTTATTGACGTAAGGTGGCGAGTATCTCTGCGTAAGGATGGAAATCTATATTATTAGAATTATTAATCAATGCAATCCATTCTTTAGGAAAAGATTGAATACCTGACAAAGCTCCCGAAATCGCTCCAGCCATAGCCCCAATGGTGTCCGTGTCCCCCCCCAGGTTGGCACAATACTTCGCACACATGACAGGATCACCATTTGTAAGGTCAACTATGGCTAGAGCGCAGGGAATCGACTCTATCGTATCCATACCAGCACCGATAAAATCGTACAGCTCTTTGAGCGTTGCCTTAGGAGAGTATGATTTCAACTCACTTACCTTCTGAAAAGCCAAGGTAATTCTTTGACCTAAAGAAGGGCTAAATGTTGAGGCGTACAACAATTGCACCTCATCAGCGAGTATAGGGAGTTCTTTTTTAATTTGGGACCACGATGTTTGCTCGATAGCTCGGCTAATTGCCCAAGCAATAACAGTGGCGCCTGCAATCGCAATATCCGACTTATGTGTCGGAATACAAGCCGCTTCAACGGTTTTTATAAATTGATTGCGATCCGCAGTTGAAGCAACACAGCCCACAGGCGCGATCCGCATTGCTGCACCATTAGTCACTCCATTCGACACAATTTCACTAATGGGTTCTCCAGCTTGGATAGCTAATAGAGACTGTTTTGAAGTTGGCCCAAAAATATTTTTCTCAAAGGCGTTAATGCAGTTTGCCCATGCCAAAATATTTTGTGCAATCACCTTCGGCTCTACCCTACCGTTACACGAGATAATCGCATCCATTAATGCTATTGCTTGATGAGTGTCATCTGTCACTTCACCGGCACGAAACCCGATGGCTGCGATATTTTCGTCTGGCCCTGGCAAAAAGTTATCTATCCAGCCGAAAAACTGTTGAACCTGGTCTTGACGCCACAGTTCAGAGGGCATACCCATGGCATCCCCTGTTGCCTGACCATATAAGCATCCAAGTATCGCGTTTTTAATGTCGGGTTTCAGCCCCATTTTTACTCCCACTACTACTTTCCTTAACAACATTAATTATATTAGCAGCAATTAAGTCCAATACCAGTCCAATAAATCAAAAAACAATGCCAATGTAAGTCCATTCGATGTTATTATGTATATTATCAACTCTGTTATAAACTTAATTTGTTGAAAGATTTATGGAAAAATACAATGCAAGCACGCTTTCTTAAATGGATAAAATCGCAGTTAGATCTCAATTCCACGATGCCCCTTTATCGCCAGTTACAACAAGCGATTGAATCTGCTATTGAGCATCAAATAGTGGATGCAGGGGACTTTTTACCTGCGGAGCGCCATCTTGCACAGCAACTCAATTTGTCGCGTGTGACTATTAGTAAAGCCATGCAGGCACTAGAAAAGAAAGGAGTTGTGATCCGCCAACAAGGCGTCGGAACACAAATCGCTAAATATTTAGGTTATTCATTATCACATGAAAGCGGTTTTACATCGCAAGTGATCAAAGCTGGCGGAACCGTCACTACTCAGTGGCTATTACGCACACTGACAGAAGCACCCGCAGACATTGCAGCAAAACTCGGCTTAGCTGTGGGGGCGCAAATTGCACAATTAAGGCGTATCCGTATCGCTAATGGCCAACCCGTCTCTTTTGAAAATAACTATATTCCATCTCAGTATTTGCCTGAACCTGCAAAATTGACTGATTCACTGTATGCCTTATGGGAGAGTCAGGGTATCACCTTTAGCCAAGTACAACATAAGGTTAAAGCAATCAGCTGCAATGAAGAACAAGCCAACTGGTTAAATTCAACTGTGGGTGCACCACTATTATTTGTACGGCAAACGAGTACCAGTAAATCTGGGGTAATTATCGAATATAGCGAAATCATCTGTCGTGGTGATATCTATGAATTAGAATTTAATTCACCTTAAGCGTAATGTGATCTTATCCACGAACCAAGCCCCTATTTTGGATTAGTAACCTATAACGTTTTATTCTATGAGTGGACAGTTTTATTACTTTCAGAAATGAGGTCAATTATGCAAATTTCCGCTCGTAACCAATTAACAGGTACTGTTAGCGCGATCAAAGAAGGTGCGGTAAATAATGAAGTGGTGTTATCTTTAGGTAATGGAGAAGAACTCACCACCGTAATTACACGCGAAAGCTGCAAAACATTAGGCTTAGTGGTCGGTAAAGAAGCCATTGCGATTATTAAAGCCCCTTGGGTGGTACTGGCAAAACCCGATTGTGGCTTGCAATTTTCGGCACGTAATCAATTCAATGGTAAGATTAGCAATATTGTCGAAGGCGCGGTCAACAGTACCGTTCACCTTGTTACTGACAAAGGCATTGAACTGACAGCCATTATCACCAATGAAAGCTTCCAAGACATGGCGTTAACTAAAGGTGTTGATATTACCGCACTGGTTAAAGCCTCAAGTGTGATCCTAGCCACACGTAAATAATCCATTCTATCTCACCAAACTACGCGCTCTCGTTGGCGTGTGGTTTTGTCACCATCGTATCGCGCGCCAACATTAAGTAATATGATACTATTTTAAAACATGGTGATGAATAAATAGGGATAAGATGGCGACGCTAAAAGATATCGCAACTGAAGCTGGAGTATCACTCAGTACTGTTTCACGGGTATTAAACATTTCCATCACACGACAATGAATGAACCACTCCTGATATTGTTTCAATTTAGGTATCCCCTCCTTTCCAACCATAAGTTTTGTATATTCTCATTTTTCTTTGGAATAAAAATAAATTTTAATTTTCATAACCATATTCATATCGATAAGATTTACTTAATAACAAACTATAAGTTGCTACAATTTTATTAGAACATTGCATATAAACATAACCAAAATTATTGACGATGACGCTAAATTAAAATCACTATATATCTTTAATATATTTGATATGCTCAGCACATTCGTAAATAACAACTTCATTTTAAGGATTTAATTAATGAAAAAAATTAAATTAATAAGCTTTTTTGTATTCTCTATTATATCTTCTATGAGTATGGCAGAAACTATTTCCGCATGGGGAGGCACTGTATCAGAAGCAGAAGCTAAAATAGCGAATATAGCCAAGGAGAAGAACTCTAGCTATGAAATAACAACATCAAGAATGGGTAATTATTCTTATGTTACTGCTAAGTTAACTGAAAATAGAAAATAAATAGTTTTACCCCAGTTTATTTAATATATGTATTTCAAATAGAAAAAACTAATTTTTAACCATAAGGATATTACTATGAAAATCATTAAGAATATAATTCTACCTATTGGAATACTATCTTCAATGCTAATAACACCTATAACATCTTTTTCTAGCACACCACCATCATACACAGTCTATAAAAATGTTGAAAAATCAAACGCACAAAAAGAAGTTTTAGATGTGATTATGAAATATCAAAAAGCATTAAATGCAGGTAATACCAAAGAAATTATTTCATTATATGCCAATGAAAGTTATTCTCAATGGAATAACTTACTCACCGCTGATTCAAAAGAAAAGAAAGAAGATCAATACAATAACTTGTTTAGTAAAGAGAAATTCAACACTGACTTTGCTATTGATACTATATGGGTTGATGGAAATACCGCTTTTGTAAGAACTCATCATCATAATGGTTCGGTAGTAACAGATACTAAAGAACAGAAAACAATTCTTGATTTAAATCGTGAGGTATTTATCTTGCATAAAGAAAATGGTGAATGGAAAATTATTTTATATACATTCAACACTAATCCTCTACAGGGTGTAGCATAATATAATAATAAATACTGTATATAGGGGATACACTCTATATACAGTATTTCATTACAATTAATTGGCGGTTATTAACAGCATTCATAATTCAATATTTTTATATTAAAGAAAAAAGACGTATGCGTGTAACTAATATAAATTTAATATTAGCATTCAACGCTATTAAATAGTTTAGACACTTCTTTAATACACCATGTCTTTGCTTTCCCCATAGTACCTCTATGCCAACCAACTACAATGTTAGAGTAGTGATTAAAACCATTATTAACTATTTTAAGCTTACCATTTTCAATATCATCTTTAACTTTCCAATATGGCATCGTCGCTACACCTAATCCATCTAATAGCGCCATTCTCTTATCTTCAAGATTAGAAACAGTTAAACGTTTTTGCTTATCTAATATATGTACAGATAATGCAGTATTTGTAGATGTAGTATCCGCAATCACAATACCACTATAATTAATAGGATTGGGTTTTTCATCTTTATGGATAGAATGCTCAGGTGCAGCAACATATATATGTCGCATCTTACTTAACCGTTTGCAATTAAACTCTGATGATTTTTTAAATCCTCTATCTGAAGATATCACTATATCTGCTTTCCCTGTATCTAATAATTCCCATGAACCGGATAACACACCTGTCAATATTGAAACTTGAGTTCCTGATATAGCATCTAACTTATTAATTAAAGGAAATAGTATTTTAGAGGGAATAGATATTTCACAGACTATAGTAAGATGAGACTCCCACCCATTAGCTAATGCCTTAACATCTAGTCGTATTTTTTCTGCTTCGTTTAATAATAATCGACCTTTTTCTAATAATAATCGACCAGCCTTCGTAAATTTTACTCTGTGCCCTGAACGATCAAATAAAATCACGTTAAGGTCATCTTCCAATTTTTGCATTGAGTAACTAAGGGATGAGGGTACTTTTCCCAACTCATTTGCAGCGGCAGCAAAACTACCATGCTTTTCAATGAAATCCATAATACGTATAGCATCAAGCGTTAAAGCATGCTCATGTCTCATATAACATTATCCCTAAATTCATCAACCAATCTTAGTTAGTATTTGTGAGTTAATCCCCCATTTAGATTTGAAAGGGAGCTATATGTTATTAGTCTTTTTATTTAATTTACTAAGAAAACTAATGTTTGTACATCTTAAGTTAAATATCATTTTTAGACTATCTTTTTTACTTTAAAAAACAATACTATACAACCCATGTTCTAGAGAGGCTCTAGGCCCCGCACCTTAACCCAGTAATCAACTTAAAAATAATCGAATAGCCCTCAGTTTTACCATAACCAAATCATTTTTAGCTGTTTTCTCTGAATGTATAGCAGAACCTCGATTTTTATTTAACTTTACAAAACCACCTTGAAACCTACCTAACCGGTGGTCTACAAGCTCCGCGGGATATTTTTTCCCCGATAATGCTCAATTAATAATGACCCCAAATAAATTTAAATAAAAAAATAGCGGGATATTCCCGCTATTTTTTATCATTTTATTTAGTCAATTTTCTTATCTGCTACTTTCAATGTTTGATAAATATAATGACGATAGCTCTCTAACAAGCGTTTATCTTCACAGTCATCCAATTTACCATTACACAAATGACGCATTTTAATGTTAGCTTCATAGAATGGTGATACTTTGAGATTAGCCCGCTCTAATAACATACCGCCAAGGAAAGTGATGTCAGTGAGTGAACCTGTTTTAATACTATTACCTGATTTTAAATTATCTCGCAGCGTAAATTGGGTTATAAATGCCGGATTAACAAACTCAGATTGGTATTGATTCAAACTGATCCCCGGCTGATGGTCTCCAAAATACAGGAACATCAATGGACGTTCACGCTTTGCCATAAAATCAACGAAATCACGCATCGCCTTATCTGAAGCAACGATTTTTTCCATATAATGGCTAAACTCACCAGCTGAATCAGCATGTTTCACTTTGCCTTTTAAGCCATAATCATCACTATGGCTTTCTTTATAGGGCCCATGTTCATACATGGTTAATGAGAAAATAAATACCGGTTTATCGGTTTCTTTGGCTAAGATTTCTTTGGCATACTTCAGCATATCATCAGTGCTGATAGTCCATAGATTATCTTGTAATTTGCCTGGATGGCCTAATTCTTGTGGTTGAATAATACGGTCGACGCCTAGCATTTGATAGGCATGTCCTGAATGATAAGCACCACGGTTAAAAGGAGTTAAAACCACCGTGTAATAGCCATTGGCTTTCATCTCTTTAAATAGGCTATTATTAAGGTGATCGACAATAAAATAGAATACCCCACTCTTCTGAGAGCCAAAGTCATCGCTATTCAGCCCTGTCAATGCAGCAAATTCAGATAACCACGTCCCACCACCAAAAGTTTGCACTCGCATCGCACTATGAGCAGTCAATTGATTATCTTGTTGGAACATAAATAAATCGGGTAGTTCTGTTCCTTCAGGTAATTTATAGATATTAGGATTTACGGTTGATTCTTGAAGCAATAATAAGATATCAGGCTTTTCTGTAATATCACTGTTAGGTAGGGTGACTGAGGCGGCCTGTTGCAGGAAATAATCTGATGAGCCTTTAATTTGTGGGGATTGATACACTGAATTTTTCGCTGACATCACTAAATTAGTGACAGTACCGCGACCTTTCGGTAATGTTTCTGTCCACTCATTATAATAATGTGATGCAGCCAAACTTGCGCCAAAATAACCGCCAATACCGAGAAGTATTCCAAGTAAACGCCAAGAAAAAGATTTAGCAGGACGTACTAAGCGCCAGCTCAAGATCCCATTAATCACCAATAAAATTAACAAGCCTATTAATGCAACTCCCGCTAACCAATAATGACTTAACGTACCCATATTGGAGGTATCCGTCATAATATTGATATCCGAGTAGAAAAGTTGCTCTTTATAATAATGAACTTTGAGTTGGTTAAGAAATTTAACAATGATGAATAATGTACTGGTGACGATAGCAGAGAATAACCATCTCGCTGTAATAAGGTAAAGTACACCAAATATTACCGCGTAGACACTTATTGAAACTAGCGCTGGGTAGATTACGCCGCTTTTCTCGAATACCAAAAAAAGTGAAGCAATAAAAATCAGCATCAGATAAACAGCGGAAAAAATTCTTTTCTTCATCGGGTTTACCACAAGATAGATAAGTCACAACGGCCTTAACCAATAAGGTCGCACAAACGACCATTGTAACTAATTTATGTGGTAAATATATTCGGCAAAGATGCCTTTACAAAACTAATTTATGCACTGAATCTATTCGATAAAAATATCTTTATCACGCAAAAAGTGCTCATCCCCTTTACGCCGCGTAAAACCACTCTTATCAAAAAACTCCAGTATTTGAATCGCAAGCTTACGGCCAACACCCAGTTCATTACGAAAATCAGCAGCAGTGATCGCACCTTTCTCAATACAATAATGTAAAATCAGCTCAGCAAATTGCTCGATTTGTTCACGGCTATAATAGCGATCACGTACAATCGCAGTCACCAGTCCCATTTGCGCTGCTTTTTTCATTACACTACGCAGGACTCCCTCATCATGCTTAGTTTCTGCGGCCAAATCACGTACCCACCATGAATCCGCCCGAGGAAACAACCCTGAAACTTGCTGCCAAATTTGCTGTTGCTCACGGTCAAACACTAACCCATGCTGTGGCATATGTAACCAGCCACGAGTTTGCTTAATACGTTCATCAATAAGCAGTTCATTAATCAATTTAAATACTAATGATTCACTCATTGTTGGTAGCGCCATTCTTTTTAAACGCGCTTTACTGACGCCAATTTGATCGCTGTGTACTTCATGAAAGTCTTCCAGTATCTGCACTAATCGTTCTTTCGCAACCTGCGCTTTAAATGCTGATAATGCCAAATTTCCTACACGAACTAATTCAACCTGTGATAGTAAATTTTCGAGAGCATAGGACGTTAATTGACGAGACCATCCATAACCATTGAGATCTAATTCACCATTGGGCAACTGCAATTTTAAATGGCTCAGCTCATCTTTCGCTGCACACAGACTGCGTAACCATTCAATAAATTCAGGTTGTCTTTTACCTCGACGAGGGGAAACTAAGCGGATCACTCGCGCCGAAGCAAGGGTTTCACGAGCGCTAATATCACGAAGAATCAGCCTATCGTCATCTACCAGCCACAAAGGTGTATCAAGGATCAGCTCGGCTAATAATGGCGCCTTTCCTTGCTCCGTTAGCAACGAAACGCGTCCTGTAATATGACTCGCGCCATGATAAAGGTGCACGGGTTGCCAATGTTTAATCACCGAGTCACACGTTAATTCAACAATCACCCTTGTCGCCGCAGCAAAAGGCTTCTCAGACAACAACCAATCACCTCGGGTGATATTTGTTTTATCAATATCCCCTGCAAGATTTAATGCAACACGATCGCCTGCTTGCGCGAACTCAGATTGTTGATTTTGCCGGTGAATTCCTCTCACACGCACTACAGAATCGGCTCCCGTTAGCCATAACGGTTCATTCAATGCAACTTTGCCCGCTAAAGCGGTGCCCGTCACCACGATCCCCACACCTTTCACATGAAAGACACGGTCAATAGCGAGACGAAAACGTTGCTGTTGATTTTGATGATCGGCAGTTTTCTGATGCAGTTGTTGTAAATACGTCTGTAATTCAGGGATGCTACGGCCTTCATTTGCAGCAGTAATAAATAAAGGGGTATCGAACCAGCCTTGGCGATGTAGTTCAGCTTCTACATCAAGCGCGACCTCTGTTACTCGCTGTTCATCAACGCGATCCGCTTTGGTTAAAACAGCCGTCACACATTGGCAACCCGCTAAACGCAAAATCGCTAAATGCTCTCGCGTTTGCGCCATAACGCCATCATCACAGGCAACGACAAGCAATGCATGATTAATCCCCCCCACGCCAGCTAACATATTACCTAAAAATTTTTCGTGGCCGGGAACATCAATAAAACCAATAGAGCTACCATCGGGCTGAGGCCAATAGGCATAGCCTAAATCAATGGTCATGCCACGTTTTTTTTCTTCAGGTAAGTGAGCAGTATTCACCCCTGTAATAGCTTTAATTAATGTAGTTTTACCATGATCGACATGGCCTGCGGTGGCAAAAATCATGACAATAACACCTGTAACAATCCATGCTCATCGTCTAAACACCGTAGATCAAGCCATAATTTGCCGTCTTTAATTCGCCCAATCACTGGTTTTGAAGACTGACGCCAACGTGTAGCGAGTAAGGCTAATGAGTTTCCACGTCCATCAAATGGCGTGAAAGTCACAGCATAGCTAGGTAGTCTATCTACAGGCAATGAGCCACTGCCTATTTGAGAGAGACAGGGTTCCATTTCAACCACAAATTTATCGCCATAAAAAGCTTGCAATGAAACAATCAGTCGTTCTGCTCGTACCTTGATTTCATCGGCACTGCGTGTCAACCAACGCAATGTTGGCAGTTCAGTAACCAACTTTTCAGGTGTGAGATAGAGCTTTAATGTAGCCTCTAAGGCTGCTAACGTCATTTTATCCGCACGTAACGCACGTTTTAGAGGATGTTTTTGAATTGCGTCAATCCACTTTTTCTTACCGAGTATGATCCCTGCTTGCGGGCCACCCAGTAACTTATCTCCCGATATTGAAACAAGATCGACACCTTGTGCGAGATAAGTTTGCGGCATAGGTTCGGCGGGCAAACCGTAAGCAGTCATATCCACCATCGAACCACTACCCAAATCAATGGCTGTTGGTAACTGATGTTGCCTACCTAGCTCCGCCAGCTGTTCACCTTCCACTTCAGCAGTAAAGCCCTCAATACTGTAATTGCTGGTATGCACCTTCATCAATAATGCAGTTTGATCATTGATAGCATTTGCATAGTCACGTAGATGAGTACGATTAGTTGTGCCGACTTCGACTAATTGGCATCCTGCTTGTGCCATCACATCCGGAACACGGAATGCCCCGCCAATTTCCACTAATTCACCACGAGAAACAATGACTTGCTGGCCTTTTGCTACCGTTGCTAATAACAGTAGCACCGCAGCAGCATTGTTATTCACAATACAAGCATCTTCCGCACCGGTGAGCTGACAGAGTAAATCTGCCAATGCGCGATCACGATGCCCTCGCGTTGCACCATCAAGAGAATACTCCAATGTGATTGGAGAGCTCATCACCTGATTCACTGCCATAATCGCGGGCTCTGCCATTACCGCACGCCCGAGATTAGTGTGCAACACGGTCCCTGTTAAGTTAAATACTGGTTTTAATGCGCTTTCTTGCAATAACCCATGCCGCCTAACTAATTCTGCCACCCAATCATTATGCCACTGAGGTAATTGCTCATGTTGTTGGATAAATTCACGTGCTTGCTGTTGCATATCACGTAACTGTTCAGTCACCCAGTGGTGCCCAGACTCAACAACAAGGTTTTGTACCTCATCAAGCTGAAGTAGTTTGTCGATAGCGGGAAGCTGGCGATATAAGGCGGCAATAGAGTCGTCGGCCATCGTGATTACTCTCTTATTAGTGACTATTTTTCGCCAGGAAATAAAAATGGATTAATACTACTACGAGCAAAACCTTCTTCTTCCATGCGCGCATCTAGGATGATAGAGGCTAAATCATCAGCAACGGCTTCGACTTTCGCTTCTTTCTCTTGATACAGAATTTTTAAATAACTACCGCAATCACCACAGCTTTCAGCTTTTACTGCGGCATTTTCATCATCAAGCGACCAATAATTAAGATCACGAGTTTGTTCGCAGTTGCTGCATTTTACGCGCACCATATGCCACTCAGTTTCACATAAATTACAGTGCAAATAACGCAAGCCTTGTGATGTACCAATTTGTACAACACTCGATACAGGCATGCTATTACAAACAGGGCAGTAGTGACGATGATCGCCATGTTCCGCACGTGCTTTACCGGGTATTTGTGCTGCCATTTGCGCCCAATAAACCGATAATGCCGCCCAAACAAATATAGATTTATCGGAAGGCACCTTTTCAAATTGCTCACTTAACAACGCGGTGGCCATTTCTTCCAGTTCACTCTCTGACGCTTTGTCGAGATTTTCTAACGCAGGGCGTGCTGAATCAGGTACGACTGGCAATAATTCAGCAATGATGGCATGTAAAATGCTATGCCAATGGTTGGTACGAGGGAAGGTTTTAGCATCTAATGGTGGATTGTTGCTTGCCATTGAACGTGTTAACACTGCGCTCATATCAATCTCAAGGGGATGATCATGCTGCGCATTATGTTGTGCCATTGCCACTTCCGCTGCAAACTTAAGATAATCTGCAAAAGGATGCTCTCCCGCGGCCAGTTCTTTTAATCGTTCAGCGCGTCGTTGATAGAGACTTTTTAAATTTGGGAATAGAACAGGAGGGATAAAACCAATCCCTTTTTCTTTTAATCTTTCTTGTCCTAAATCTTCTTTAGGGACGATACGAATACCCATCGCATTGCTCTCTTTTAAATTTTTTAAACGACTTGTCCGAGGCCATGGTAACCACTTCCTCGGATTTATTGTGCGTATTTTATGCTTATACCCCAAATAATTCGAGTTGCAGTTAGGCGACAAGTGAAGATAGACGGGGGAGCATAGATAAACTCTATGACTCGGCTAGCTGAACGTAGTCAACAACACTGCAACTTGAAGAGTTTCGGGTATATCAGCAAAAATTGCTGTTATCTACTACTCAGGATAAAACAAAAGTGGCTGAGTAGCTACTTTGTTGCCTTGGTGACGAACCGTTTCTGTTTTTATACTGATGGAAAAGAGTAAAGTAAGATAACGCTAATGAAGTCACTCCCTAACATAGATTATGCAATATAGATCTATTTCATAAATCTCAACTATACTGCTCTAATTATTCATTTTCTGAGAAAAATTAACGTCATCTACTCTTTTTTTAAGTTAATTATCCTGCTCTAACGAAACTTTTTGATCTATTAATATAATTAAATTAACCTTAAGTTAAATTTAATTATGCTTAAGGAAAATAATTGTGGTGAAAAAATACGACCCAACATGGAGTGGGTACATGGGAGATTACCTTAAAGGTAATGTTGGTGTTAACCGATTAAAACCACAACATGAGTATTTTGATGTAATTGGTGTTACGGAAGCCTTAAATGGTAATATCCAGTATGATGCCTTGATTACCACAGACGAAGCCACTGGGATCCTCTATGATATTAAGCCCCCAGAAATTATAAATCCATATGATAGAGAAGCTAAACTGAAAGAACGAGAACGAAGAAATAACCCGTTTATGAAAATCTTTAATGTGACTGATCCCTTTTCACCTTATGCGGGTACCCTTCGTGACGCTCCTGATTTATATGTTTTAATTCGTGAATTTGGGCGCTTAGGAATTACAGCAACTGAGTATGTTGGTCCTAATGGAAATCGATATATTCGCATATCAGGCTATGCAGGTGTAAGACGAATAGTAACAGGGACTCGATATGGTGCAGCTCATCCAACTATGCTAACGATGGGGATCGGGCAACAAGGATTAGAAGCGAGCATTGCTAATGGCATTCGTTTTTGTCTTGTTTTTTCTGCTATTTATCGGGGACTTGAATGGTTTTTTAAAGATGAGTATGCCTTTGCTGATTTTCTCGGCAATATCACGGTTGATATGGCAAAAACGGCTTTAATAGCAGCAGCATCATGGGGGATAGGTACTTTCTTACTTGGTACAGCTTTGTTGGGAGGGAGTATTATCGCAGTTGCTGGAATTGTTTTTGTCGTTGGGTTTGCTGTTGCTATTGGATTAGAATATTTAGACAATAAATATCAAATTAGTGAAAAAGTGATTGAACTATTAAAAACAAAATGGAAGAGAGAAGTTAAACCTACCGCTGATATACATAAAGCGCTTCATATATGGCCTAAGGGGTGATTATGCCTAAATGGGCGATGATATTAATGGGTAGTTTACTTTTTATTATATGTGTTTTAATTAGCATATTGATATACAGTTATACTTTATCATTATTTCAAATGAAAGATGTTATTGTATTTTCAGGGCCTATTGCTATGTGTGCGATAGGTTTTCCATCCGTACTCTATGTACTCGGTGGTAGTGTATTTTCTCTGGTATTCAACAAGATCCCCAAATATAATAAAATAATAGTTAAATACTTAATGTATTTATTATTTGCTGGTATCGTTAGTGGTCTGCCCATCGGTTTGATTGTCCACGTTGTGCTTAAAAATGATGGATACCAAACCTGTGATAAAATATCGTGGATGTCACCGACAACTTATGTAAAAGAAATCTCTTTATGCAATTAGTATTTCATGATTAATCCGTATATAACTCTATATTGAAAAGGAATTTTTATGGCAGAACCTATTTATTTAACATTAACGGGCAAAAACCAAGGCTTGATATCTGCTGGATGTTCAACAATTGATTCAATCGGAAACCGTCATCAAATTGGTCATGAAAACGAAATTCAAGTCATTAGCTTAAATAGTGGTTCATTTCGAGTTCAAAATGCAGCTTATCAACCTGTCATGTTTACTAAATTAATCGATAAATCCTCTCCGTTACTTTCCGTTTCACTAGATAGTAATGAGATTTTAGAGGCGATATTTATATTCTATCGCACAAGCCGACATGGGCAGCTTGAAAAATATTATGAGATTAAGCTTACGGGTGTTTCATTGATTGAAATTTCAGATATATTCCCGGACTCAATAAAAGATAATGAATCAATACCACACCAACTTATTCAAATGAAATATGAATCTATATCAAGGCGTCATTTGATGGCAAATACATCAAGCTACAGTATTAATAGTGATATGGTTAAGTAAATCTTATCATCGATATAGTCACTTGTTTATTTTATTAACAGACTGGCTCACCAGTCTGTTAATAAAATAAAAAATAAATTAACAACCTTCTTTATATTTCACTTAATTCGAATCGATAGATAACCCGCTATTCTCTTTTGAGAAATGACGTCCCATGGTAAAAATTAAGCATAATGGGATTAACGTTACTAATAATGCATATTCTCTGGCGTAATCTGCTAACATAGCCATCATAAAAGCACCACCCGCAAACCCAAATAGGGTCAAAAAGTAACAATAGCTTTTATACAGCGCTTCTCTTCTTTCTTGGCCTTTAAAAGCAACAGATTCCGCTAATGAGCTAAACCCTAACTGCACATTTAAAGTCACTGCAATATTACCATATAGCATGCCGTTAATTTTATGGAATGCATTACCCTGCATACCAGCAATAAAGGATAAGGCCCACACAGCATGGAAGCCGCTTGCCTCGACTTTATAAAAATAAATATAAGCGATCAGCAACAAAATTAGGATGATTTCTAATGATAACAGCGTGAATGTCCACGTTTTTTCATTGGTATTGTATTTATAACGTAACCAAGCCAATAGCATTGCCCCTGCACCAAATGCAAAGATGGTAATGATATACGGAATAATTGCCGCTAAACCATGTTTGGCGAATTCATAGCCTAACATAATGATGTTGCCTGATTGGAAAGTGGCAAACGATTTAGTGGTGAAAAAAGCATAACCATCTAACATACCTGATGTAATGGCTAATAAAAAAGCAATTGTTGGCAATTGCATAAAGGGGATTTTGGGTGTTGGTGTTGTCATAATTATTTAACCTAAAAGCAAATCTCTAAATAATTCAAGTGACAGGTAGTCAGTGAGCGTAGCGTAGTCACCTCCCCTGCAACTTGAAGTATGACGAATATAAAAAATAAATACTCCCTGCGAATTGGCAGAGAGTATTTTTCAAATATCATTTTTAAAATTAAGCTGTTAACGGTGGAAACCAAATCGCCTGCTGACCACTAATCAAGCGCTCTTGATTAATCCATGTATAGGGGGCAGGTACTTGTGCTTGTAACCTAACATCCGCTGCATCACGCTCAGCCGTCAAGGTTGGCGTTAGTACTACGGGTTCTGGCCCATAAATTGCTGCTGACGTAAAATCACGATCATGTCGGCCGCCACATACCACCCATAGCTGATTTAACGTCGCGATAGCATAGGGTATAAAATCAGCACGCCCAGTCGGTGGGTTATCAACAGAGAATAAATGGCTTTCGATTTCAACACGTAAATCACTCGGTAGCCCTGCTGGAGCTGCAATGATATCGGCACGTAACGTGCTGTATAAGCCACCGAGTTCTGGAACTTCTAATTCATGGGCCGCAGCTAATGCAATGCGCCCAATTGGTGTTGATGTCACGCTAACTGCATTACCCGCACTCGCCCAGCCTTTATCGCGTTCATTAAGATGTGTTACACGATATCTTGCTAAAATTTCTCCCGCAGGCCCTGCCAATACAACGGTATGATATAACTTATCGACGTCGATCTCAGGGTAGCTACCCACGACATATCCCTTACCAGCGGCGGCGATCTTGGTAATAGTTTGTTCAAACGTTCCGCCTTGTTTCTCTGCATGTGTCAGTAAAACGTTTGGATCATTGGTGTATGGCAATGCAGATAATTCAGGCAGTACCAACAGCTCATTTTCACCCACGGTGGCAGTATCAAGACTAGATGTTGATTTATCCCATTGGGCTGCAATCAATGTTGTTTGCACTTTTGTGGTCGTTGCATTGATATCCGTTGGGCTGCGGTGGAAAGCCAATGTCGGGAAATACAATTCAGGGCGACGTTTTGCCAGCAATGCTTCTCGCTGTTTGTCGGCCTCATCAAGAGAGATAGTTGCACAGAAAATACCGTTCAAGCCTGGCTCTAATTCAAGCGGGCTTAAAACTGGCGATTGTGCCACTTTATGACCCGAAGGCGCCCATACACTTGAACCACCGTTATAGTACAGTTGCCCATGAGTAATTGGATTGGTTTCAATACCACTGCGTGTTGCACAAACGACCCATGCACCATTAAATGCACTCATATGCTGCACATGAGCAACCGTGGAGTGATCCCCTAGCATCTCAGCAGGCGTCGCATTCGGCATCATACGGTCAGAAACTGAGTGCCAACCAATGATTTGCGCGCCTTCTAACGCTGCCAAACGTACATATTGCCAATAGGTATCATCGTAACAAATTAATAATGCAATACGGCCAATTGGCGTATTAAACGTTTTCACTCCTGTATTACCCGGCGCAAACACTTTTTGGTCTTGGGAGTTCAAACCTATTTTACGATATTTACCAATAATACCTTCTGGACCCATCAATACCGCTGAGTTATAGGCTAATCCAGTATCCGTATCGCGTTCAGCAATACCAACGCTCATATACATACCCGTACGTGCGAGTATCGGTAAGATCGCTGCCGTTGTTTTGCCGGGTATGGTGTCGAGATAAGGTGCCAATTCCGCAGAATCAGAAAATAAATAGCCGCTCACTGCCGTTTCAGGGAATACCGCATAGTCGACCCCTTGCTCTGCAACTTTTTCCGCCGCCTCAGCTAAGCGACGAATATTGCCATCTAAATCTCCCCAAGCAGGGACAAAATCAACAGCGGCAACTTTACTGCTTTTTTTAATTATTACATTGTCCATATTATTAACCCTTAATATAAATAGGCAAATAATGGATGAGCAAAACCCGCTCATCATTATTATTGATAAGATATTGATGTGTCTGATTGGGTTATTTAATAATCTTTATACTCGATAATAATTCGTGTTGCAGGTAGGCTGGGAGCACAACGGAATACAGCTCCCTACCTTAACTAAAAACCTGCAATTAGAAATATGTCGAATATAATTAAATAACTTTTTTATCTTTCATATTTGCTATTTGTTGATCGCTATAACCCAGCTCTTTAAGTATTTCATTATTATGTTCCCCCAAAAGTGGCGCACTTTTAATTTCAGGCGTAAACGATGAAAACTTCATTGGACAGCCGACAGTCAAATAATGCCCACGTAATGGTTGTTCGACTTCAACAATGGACCCACTGCCTCGTAAAGAGGGATCATCAACTAACTCTTTCATACTTAATACTGCGGAACATGGCACACCGAACTGATCGAAATAGTCGGTTAATTCATGCTTATCTTTATCTTTAGCAATTTCTTCGATGGCATCCCAAACATCTTGGATATGGCTAGCTCTTGCTTCTGTCGTGACAAAAGCAGGATCCGTTTTCCATTCAGGTTTACCAATTGCATCACAGGTATTTTCCCAATTATGATCTTGGTTAATAAAATAAATATAAGCATTGGGGTCGGTATCACTGCCTTTGCATTTCAGCATCGTACCCGGTTGTCCACCTCCACTTGCATTACCACCACGTGGAACGGCATCACCAAAAGTTCCATTAGGATATTGCGGGTACTCTTCTAAAAACCCCAACTTTTCGAGTCGTTGTTGGTCGCGTAATTTAACGCGGCAAAGATTCAATACCGCGTCTTGCATTGACATGGTCACGCGTTGCCCTTTACCCGTTTTTTCTCGTTGTAATAATGCAGCCAGTAGACCAATCAGTAGGTGCATACCTGTATTGCTATCCCCTAAAGCAGCCGAACTCACAACAGGTGGACCATCAGGGAAACCCGTTGTCGATGCTGAACCACCCGCTGCTTGTGCCACATTTTCATACGCTTTGACATCTGCATAAGGTGAATTTTCATTAAACCCTTTAATCGAGCCAAAAATCAGTCGCGGGTTAAGTTGCTGAATGATTTCCCACGTAAACCCCATATGATCAATCGCCCCCGGATGGAAGTTTTCAACCAGTACATCGGCTTGGCGGATCAGCTTTTCCATCACCTCTTTGCCTTCCGGCGTTTTGGTATTCAGTTCTAAGGAACGTTTATTACTGTTCAGCATGGTGAAATAAAGCGCATCTACATCTGGAATATCTCTAAGTTGACTGCGTGTCACATCACCAATACCCGGTCGCTCAATTTTTATGACGTCAGCACCGAACCACGCTAACATTTGGGTACAAGATGGCCCTGATTGAACGCCAGTAAAATCCAGTACTCGAATACCATCTAATGGAAGAGGAAAAGCCATAATCACTCCTTAATTTGCTGGCGATATGAAACTTATTAAATGCTTCACATCGGCCGATTTATGCGACTAAACGTGCGATATAAATCCACAATGGCGCCGCAATAATGAAACCCATCACACTGACCGCTAATGATGCGGTTCCTGTTCGGGTATACACATTAAATCGGCTCGCAATAATGGTTCCTGAGAATGCAGGTGGAAGCGCACCGGCTAATACCATCATTTGTAATTGTGTCGATTCCATATGGAATAATAGTCCAGCAATTAACATTAAACCTGGCATTAAAATCAGCTTCAGCATGGTGTTATAAATAATCTCACCATCGAATTCGAATTTATTTGCTGCCAATGTCAGTCCTGCTGCGAATACCGCCACCCCAGAGTTCGCTTTAGCAATTAAGTCGAATGTTGGATCCCAAACATCAGGAATTTTAATTCCGACGAGGACTAAAACGGTCGCTAATATTGGTGACCAAACAACGGGTTCTTTAAAGGCAGAAATAAGCGCACTCATACCACCGCCGCCTTTTTGCCCATTAGCGCTGCCTGGGTTAAGTAGAAATAGGCCTATTGGGATAGTAATTGCGTTAACGATAATTGAAATAATCGCAACCACTAGGCCGGTAGAAACCGTATCACCATAAATAGGATCTAAGACTGCGAAGCCAAGAAAACCAATCGTTGGTGAACCAGCAATTAAGGCACAAACTGCGGCTTCTGGGCGCGAATGTTTAAAGAATTTTTTACAGCTAAAGAATGTGAAAAAGAAACACAGCAGCAGAACAACTAATGAAATAATCGTAAGTTTCATGTCAGCAAAAATCATGTCGCGATTTGCACGAACTAATGAAACAAATAATGCCGCCGGTAATGCGTAGTTTAATACTAGTTTATTAAATGCTTTTGCTTGGTCATTAGTAAATACGTTACGTCGACCACTCACGTACCCTAATACCATAATGATAATTATGGGCAATAAATCGCTCATAAATATCTTGAACATAAAATCCGTCATTAGACTCACCTTTTTTGGGCAAAAAGCGTCCTAATGCCACTTATTAACTAAGTGGCATTACGTTTTTATTTAATTGAAAAGGTTGTTTAGTTTTTGACAACCGATTTAGGATTTAAATTACCTATGTGACCACTTTCAGTGCCTACCGCAGGGTCAATCACCACATTAATCAATGTTGGTTGGCCCGAAGTAAGGCCTGCTTTTAAAGCCTGTTGGATTTCATCAGGTGTGGTTGCGTTATAACCAATACCGCCGAAAGCCTCGATCATCTTGTCATAACGAGCGCCCTTCATGAACACGGTTGGACATGGGTCACTGTCACCATGCAAGTTAACGCCATCACCACGGTAAATACCGCCATTATTGAAAATCAAGATAGTTACTGGCAGCTTATAACGGCAAATAGTTTCAATTTCCATGCCACTAAAGCCAAACGCACTATCACCTTCAATTGCGACTACAGGTTTGCCACTGGTTACCGCTGCGCCCACTGCGTAGCCCATACCAATTCCCATCACACCCCAAGTACCACAGTCTAAACGCTGACGTGGTTTATACATATCGATGATATTTCGTCCATTATCGAGGGTGTTTGCCCCTTCGTTCACAACATACACATCTTTGTGATCGACCAGCACATCACGAATAGCACGCAGCGCATTGAAATAATTCAATGGTGAAGTATCAGTATTCAGCTTAGCGGCCATTTTTTCGCTATTCACTTTTTTGATATCATCGATACCCGCCATCCAGTCATTCGGGGACTTAACTGGGGTTGATTTCAAGCCAGCAAGTAACGCTTCAATACTTGAATAGATGTCACCAACAATAGGCGCGGCAATTGGACGGTTGCTATCAATCTCTGTTGGCTCGATATCTAACTGAATAAATTGTGTTTCTGTTGACCAATGCTTACCTTTACCATGATCGAGCAGCCAATTCAGACGTGCTCCCATGAGCACTACCACGTCTGCATTTGATAATGCATGAGAGCGTGCAGCTGCCGCTGATTGTGGATGATCATCAGGTAATAGCCCTTTCGCCATTGACATTGGTAAATAAGGAATACCTGTTGTTTCAATAAATTGACGAATACTTTCATCTGCTTGTGCGTAAGCCGCACCTTTACCTAAAATAATCAACGGGCGTTTTGCCGCCGCCAATAATTTAAGGGCTTTATCGACTGATTCGGGTGCTGGTAACTGACGAGGTGCAGGATCTTCCACAGTAAAGATAGTTTTATCTGCTTCATCTTTATCCATTACAGCTGCAAGTACTTCTGTGGTTAAATCAAGGTACACGCCTCCCGGACGACCTGAAATAGAAGCACGAATAGCGCGAGCTAAAGCAATACCGAGGTCTTCTGGTTTATTCACTCGATATGACGCCTTAACAAAAGGTTTCGCGGTATTCATTTGATCCAGCTCTTCATAATCGCCTTGTTGCAGGTCGATAATGGCTCTATCGCTAGAACCACTAATTTGGATCATTGGAAAACCGTTAGTCGTCGCATTGGCTAACGCCACCATACCATTTAAAAAGCCGGGGGCAGATACTGTTAAACAAATACCAGGTTTTTGGGTTAAATAACCGCTAATAGCTGCTGCGTTACCCGCTGATTGTTCATGACGAAAGCCAATATAGCGGATGCCTTCTGCCTGCGCGTGACGCGCCATATCGGTGACAGGGATCCCCACAACACCATAAATTGTGTCGATGCCATTCTTTTTCAGTGCATCAACGATAATATGCATTCCATCGGTCAAGTTTTGTGTTTGATCGGTCGACATGTCCACCTCATAAAAATGTAAATCGTGTGGAGGGAGCTTAAATAAAGCTCCCTAATAGAGAATTAAATTGCTTTATTAGTACGCATAGATGCAATTTGCTCTGCGCTATAACCCAATTCAGTTAATACTTCATCTGTATGTTCACCTAACAACGGTGCACTCTTAATTTCAGGGGTAAATGAAGAAAACTTCATTGGGCAGCCCACAGTGAGGTAAGTACCACGTTTTGGCTGCTCAACTTCCACAATACTACCGCTATCACGCAATGACTGATCACGTGCAATCTCACGCATACTTAGTACAGGTGCACAAGGCACACCATATTTGCTCAAATACTCAACGGCTTCGTGTTTGTCTTTATCCGCTAAGAATTTTTCAATTTCAGCAAAAATATCAAAGATATGTGGCTGACGAGCTTGTGGAGTGCTGTATGCGGGATCCGTTGCCCACTCAGGCTTGCCGATCGCCACACAAGTTTGTTCCCAGTCTTGCTCTTGAATAGTGAAATAAATGTAAGCGTTCGGGTCAGTTTCCCAGCCTTTACATTTTAGGATCCAGCCCGGTTGACCGCCGCCGCCAGCGTTACCACCACGAGGCACTGCATCACCAAATTTACCGTTTGGATATTGCGGGTACTCTTCGAGATAACCCACTTTTTCTAAACGTTGTTGGTCACGTAATTTGACTCGGCAAAGATTCAATACCGCGTCTTGCATCGACATGGTCACGCGTTGCCCTTTACCGGTTTTTTCACGATGTAATAACGCGGCCAATAAACCAATCAGCAAATGCATACCGGTATTACTGTCACCAAGAGCTGCCGCACTGACTAATGGTGGGCCATCCCAAAAACCTGTCGTTGAAGCCGCCCCCCCCGCAGCCTGAGCAACGTTTTCATAGGCCTTAACATCTGCATAAGGTGAATTTTCATCAAATCCTTTAATCGAGCCAAAAATCAAGCGTGGGTTAAGTTCTTGAATATGTTCCCAAGTAAACCCCATATGGTCGATAGCACCTGGATGGAAGTTTTCAACCAGCACATCGGCTTGCTTGATCAAACGTTCCATGACTTCCTTGCCTTCTGGTGTTTTAGTATTCAATTCAACAGAGCGCTTATTGCTGTTCAGCATGGTAAAATAAAGCGCATCTGCATCAGGAATATCTCTTAGCTGATTACGGGTGACATCCCCCACACCGGGGCGTTCAATTTTAATTACATCAGCACCGAACCACGCTAACATTTGGGTACAAGATGGCCCTGACTGTACACCGGTGAAATCGAGTACTTTGATACCTTGTAAAGGAAGATCCATGAATTACCTCATTATTTAGCTGTCGTAAATGGAATTGAATATTTATTTAGCTGCGGTGAACGTCATTTCAAAAAGGATAATTTTTATTAGAATATTTCTTATTAAAAAATAATGATTTACACCGTTATAATAAATATCTCACTTAATGTCTAGAAAGCTAATATATTGAAGTTCAATTATTTAATTATTCTAATCTAGTAATATTTATAGGTTATTAATATTTTATTCATTCACTAATCGAGCATACTGCTATTGAATTATTCTAAAAATGGCATTATTGATTGTTCTGATATGATAATTTAAAATCCAATTAAGAAAGTCTTATTTAAACCATCCTTTTAAAATGCCATAATATGAGCATCTATAAACGATCAATAGCAAAAAAAAATACCCTTATAAATCAAAATAACGTAATTTAAGGAGCATCTTTAAATGATGGATATTTAAATTATACTCAACAATAAACACATTATTATTGAATAGCATTCAAATATTATTTATTTGAAGTTAAACACAACAATATTCCGTAATTACCTCGTAAAAGGACTATGCCAAATCGACTCCAGAAAATTAATTATTATAATTAAGTAATAATAAAATGATTTTATATATCTTTATTGCATTATATTCTAGGCACAGCCAAGTGATAATTAAACGAATTACTAGGTGTAATGAGTCACTCGTGAACCTGAAATCAGCATACCTTAACAAAAAATACGACAACGTGAAGAATGCCGCGTAATGAATATTAAAAAACCCACAAGCAATATTGCCTGTGGGTTGATAACTAGTTAACAATTAAAGAATTTAGTTCTTCTCTTGTTGCTGCTGTTTTTCTTTTTCGACGATTTCACGATACCAACGTGGATGATGTTTCTTCGCCCAGCCACGTGTTACCCAACCTTCAACCATCGCGCGAACTGAGCCTTTCACCCAAATTGCGGCATAAGCATGCACCACAATCATGATGATTAACGCAATCGCAGACAGAGAGTGCACCATAATCGCTGCACGGTAAATTGGGATAGAGAAAAAGTCAGCGAAGTAAGGACGCCACATGATCACACCACTTACCGCCAACAGCAGTAAACAGATAGTCACCACCCAATACACCCCTTTCTGACCAAGGTTATATTGCCCAACGTCACCTGCTTCTTCATTCTTCAGGACTTTACCGATATTTTTCGCCCACTTAATATCTTCTTTATTGATAAAGTTATGGTGAAAATAACGGAAAAACATAAAGATAAACAACAGGAACATCGCCGTACCGACAAATGGATGCAGGATCCTAGCCAGTTGTGGTGTACCCAAAATGTTCATAAACCAGTTGAGTGATGGGAAGAAAAACCCCAACCCACTAATGGCAGTGAACAAAAAGCAAATCACAACCGCCCAGTGATTGATCCTTTCAATCGGCTTATGGCGAATAATTTTTTCATTATCCTGCGGTATCATTTTTGATCCTCCCCTTCAACTGACTTTGAAGTCTCAGAAGTCGTTGAGTTCTGAATATCTTTCAGAGCCTCTTCTTCTTCCTTCTTGGAGACGCGGTTCGGACCAATACCCACATAGTGGAAGATGGCCGCCGCAAAAGTTGCAGCAAAACCAACCGCTGCTAACGGCTTCCAGATACCTTTCCAGAAAGTGACTGTCGGGCTAATGGTTGGGTTTTCTGGCAAGCCATGATACAACTGAGGCTTATCAGCGTGATGTAGAACATACATCACGTGTGTACCACCAACGCCTTCAGGATCATACAGACCCGCGTTGTTGTAACCGCGTGTTTTCAGTTCAGTCACACGATCAGTTGCCAGCGCTGTCATATCCTCTTTAGTACCAAAGTGGATAGCCCCTGTTGGGCAGGTTTTCACGCACGCAGGCTCTTGACCAACTTCAACCCTATCGACACACAGCGTACACTTGTATGCACGGTTATCTTCTTGGTTGATACGTGGCACGTTGAACGGACAACCCGCAATACAATAACCACAACCAATACAATGCTCTGATTGGAAGTCAACAATACCGTTTTTGTACTGAACAATTGCGCCTTCTGATGGGCAAGCTTTTAAGCAGCCGGGATCATAGCAGTGCATGCAGCCGTCTTTACGGATCAGCCACTCGAACTTGCCATTTTCTTCCACTTCAGAGAAACGCATGACAGTCCATGACTTAGCGGTTAAATCAGTTGGGTTATCATAAACCCCAACGTTTGTACCGATCTTGTCACGAATATCGTTCCATTCAGAACAGGCAACCTGACACGCTTTACAGCCGATACACGTTGTTACGTCGATCAGCTTCGCCACTTCTTCCTTATAGTCCCGTACTTGCGCTGGGGGCGTCAGGGAATTGGTGGCGGAACGACGAATAATGTCCTGTGATTGCATTGACATAATTTATCTCCTTACACCTTTTCCACATTCACAAGGAATGACTTAAACTCAGGCGTTTGCGTGTTGGCATCACCCACATATGGTGTCAGTGTGTTAGCAATAAAGCCTTTCACTGCTAAACCTTCAAAGCCCCAGTGGATAGGGATACCAATGGTATCAATATCTTTACCGTCGACTTTCAACGTATGAATACGTTTTGTGACCACCGCTTTCGCTTTAATGTAGCCACGTTTAGAGCTGACCTTCACCATATCACCTTGTTTAATGCCTTTTTCTGCCGCTAAGCGATCACCGATTTCGATAAATTGCTGAGGCTGAATAATGGCATTCAACAATGCGTGTTTTGTCCAATAGTGGAAATGTTCCGTTAAGCGATAAGTTGTTCCCACATAAGGGAATTCTGTCGCTTTACCCATTTGCGCCCAGTCATCTTTAAACACGCGCGCCGCAGGGTTAGAAACCACATTTGGATGCAATGGGTTAGTATCAAGCGGTGTTTCTATCGGTTCATAGTGTTCAGGGAATGGACCTTCAGCCATTTTATCCAGTGCAAACAAGCGACCCATACCTTCAGGTTGCATGATGAACGGATGAACACCACTACCCGGAGGAGCGTTGCTATAGTCAGGTACATCCATACCAATCCACTTGCTACCATCCCATTCAAGGATTTGGCGACGCGGATCCCATGGTTTACCCATTGGGTCAGCAGATGCACGGTTATAGATAACACGACGGTTCAATGGCCATGCCCACGCCCAGCCAAGTGTGTTACCCAGACCTGTTGGGTCAGAGTTATCACGACGAGCCATCTGGTTACCTTTCGGTGTCCAGCTACCAGTAAAGATCCAACAACCACTTGATGTTGTACCATCATCACGTAATTGAGCAAATGAGCTCAACAGTTCGCCTTTCTTCACAATGACATTGCCATCAGCGTCTTTCAGATCGACTAAAGCATAACCATTGCTTTCTTGGGCAACTTCTTCCGGTGTTGGATTATCACGGTCGAGATAGTTCCATGTCATGTTTAGAACTGGCTCTGGCGTTTCTCCACCCTCTGTTTCATACAGCTGACGTATACGATGATAGATACCAGACAGAATTTCACCATCACTGATGGCTTCACCTGGGGCATCCGCACCTTTCCAGTGCCATTGCAACCAACGTGCTGAGTTAACAATCGAACCATTTTCTTCTGCAAAGCAGCATGATGGTAGGCGGAAAACCGTAGTTTGGATCTCAGCAGGATCCACTTCGTTTATCTCACCATGGTTTTGCCAGAAGTTAGCCGTTTCCGTATTCAGTGGGTCAATCGTGATCAAGAATTTCAGCTTAGACAGTGATTTTGCCACTTTGTTTTTATTCGGGAATGAGGCTAATGGGTTAAAGCCTTGGCAGATATAGCCATTCACTTCACCTTTATCCATCATTTCGAAGTAACGCAACACATCGTATCCCTGATCCCATTTAGGCAACCAGTCAAAGCCCCAGTTATTTTCTTTCTGCGCTTTATCACCATAGAAAGTTTTCATCATGCTGACGAAAAATTTCGGGTAATTGCCCCAATAGTTCACCTGACCTGGTTGGGTCATTTTCGGTGTATTGGCCGCTAAATAACTTTCAAGTGTGGTTTGTTTATCCG
Source organism: Providencia sp. PROV236 (assembly GCF_033676985.1). Taxonomy (NCBI): domain Bacteria; kingdom Pseudomonadati; phylum Pseudomonadota; class Gammaproteobacteria; order Enterobacterales; family Morganellaceae; genus Providencia; species Providencia sp. PROV236. The sequence continues at coordinate 4,440,763 of NZ_CP096297.1, forward strand.
ATGGTAGGGTCATATAACCCGGTAAGCTTTGTGATAGCAAACCTAAGTCGGTCAGACCTTGAATATTCGAGTGGCCACGCAGTGCGTTCACACCGCCACCTAGCATCCCCATATTACCAAGCAGTAACTGGATCATTGCCATAGTACGGATGTTTTGCGCACCAATGGTATGTTGCGTCCAGCCAAGTGCATAAAGGAATGATGCCGTTTTGTCTTTAGCACTCGTTTCTGCAATGTACTCACAGACTTGTAGGAAGTCTTCAATTGGCGTACCACAGATGTTATTCACCACTTCTGGCGTATAACGGCTAACGTGTTCTTTCAGTAGATTCAACACGCAACGAGGGTGAGTCAAAGTTGGATCGCGTAATGCGAAGCCATTCTCATCCATCTCGTAGTTCCACGTGGTTTTATCGTACTGACGTTTTTCAGCATCGTAGCCTGTAAATAGACCATCATCAAAACCGTAATCTTCACGGATAATAAGGCTAGCGTTGGTATAAGCTTCGACGTATTCCTGCTGGATTTTTTTGTTATCCAGTAGGTATTTGATCACACCTGATAAAAAGGCAATATCAGTCCCTGAACGGATAGGCGTGTAGAAATCCGCCACCGCCGCTGTACGGGTAAAGCGTGGATCAATAACAATCAATTTAGCTTTATTATGGATTTTAGCTTCCATCGCCCAGCGGAAACCAACTGGATGCGCTTCTGCCGCATTACCACCCATAACGACTACAAGGTTGGCATTTTTAATATCAACCCAGTGGTTGGTCATCGCACCGCGACCAAATGTTGGAGCAAGACTTGCTACCGTTGGTCCGTGTCAGACACGCGCTTGGTTATCCACGGCAAGCATGCCGAGGGCGCGACTAAATTTTTGGGTTACAAAACCGGTTTCATTACTCGCTGCTGATGCACATAGCATACCCGTGGTCAGCCAGCGGTTAACCGTTACACCATCTTCATTTTGTTTAATAAAGTTAGCATCACGGTCTTCTTTCATCAGCTTAGCGATGCGATCAAACGCTTCGTTCCAAGTGATGCGTTTCCATTCGTTAGTACCTGGTTCGCGTACTTCAGGGTATTTGAGTCGACTTTCACTGTGAATGAAATCGATAAGTCCTGCACCTTTCGGGCAGAGTGCGCCGCGGTTTACCGGATGATCCGGGTCTCCTTCGATATGAAAAATGCTTTCTTTTGCATTCTTCGCTCCATCACCTAGGCTGTACATTAACAGCCCACAGCCGACAGAGCAGTATGTGCAGGTATTTCGGGTTTCTTTCGCACGCAGTAATTTATACTGACGTGTCGACGCTAACGCAGTTGAGGGTGCAAAACCCAGCGCCGCTGCCGTTGTACCAGCCATACCGCCAGCGCAGATCTTAAAGAACTGCCTTCTGCTGACTTGCATGGGGATCTCCTCATTTACATTGCTCTTGTTTACCTACTGAATATCTTAAATATCAATACTCAGGTAAACTGTTCTTATTCAACGTCTTCCGTATCGTATTCAGGTTCATTGCCTGAGAATGGTGTAAATTCTTTTTACCCATAATGAATATTATGTATCATTAGTGCTAGGAATTCATCTAATGCATGAAACAAATAACACGAAACAGTCAAAATCTCTCAAAATGATTGGTGCAAATCACACAAGCGTGCAACAAAAAGGCAACCTTCAACAGCCTGTCAATGACTGGGTTGCAGAAGAATTACCTGTCGCATTGGTCTATAACGGTATATCCCATGTCGTAATGATGGCAACACCAAAAGATTTACAGGATTTTGCGGTTGGCTTTTCATTATCCGAAGGGATCATACAGTCAGGGCAAGAAATTCGCGGGATTGATATTGTCCAAGGTTGTCATCGTGGTATTGAAATTCATATCGAATTATCCAGCCGCCGTTTTATGGGTTTGAAAGAGCGCAGACGCAATCTTGCAGGCAGAACAGGTTGTGGTATCTGCGGGACAGAGCAGCTCGATGAAATTTTCAAACCTATTATGCCGTTGCCTTTTACCCAAACATTTTCACTCAGCTACCTTGACCATGCTTTAACAGAATTAAAAAAAGTTCAAGAAATCGGTGCTATTACCGGCTGTACCCATGCCGCCGCATGGATTTCCCCCACAGGCGAATTAGTTGGCGGCTGTGAAGATGTCGGCCGTCATGTGGCACTTGATAAACTATTAGGCATGAAGCATCGCCAAAACTGGCAGCAAGGCGCCGTATTAGTTTCTAGTCGTGCAAGTTATGAGATGGTGCAAAAAGCGGCAAGCTGCGGCGCAGAAATATTATTTGCAGTTTCTGCGGCTACCTCACTGGCAATTGAAGTGGCTGAAAAATCAAACCTCACATTGGTGGGCTTTTGCCGCCAAGGAAAAGCCACCGTATTCACACATTCAAGTCGGATAATTGATTAATCGTTATCCATGTTCCAATGGGTGTATCATCCACAAATTCGGTTCGATATACTCAATCCATTGTTTTTCAAAATCAACAGAAACAGGTACAAGTGCGCTAGGCACTACATATTGACCTGACTGCATAAAACGCATACCTGTCCATGACTCCCACTGTTCAATAGTGCCTTCTATCACCATTGAACGGTATATTGGCCATAAAATTTTACCACCTAGTCGCCAATGTGTGCGGATCCATGGATCAAATGGCTCACCCTTTTCATTTTTCCAAGCACAATAATCATCGAATGATTGCAATGGATAACAATGTTTGAGCGTTGGGCGAACAGGTACGACAACGGCTTTTGCACCATAGTTCATCGCCGCTTTTTTCAACGCGCTAATTAACAATTCGGGTATGTGATACCCACGATATTTAGGTTCAACCGTGACTGATAACGCTGAAACATAGCGGGTATCCCCTTGTTTGTTCTCAATCGCAAAGTTAAAAATATCATCCCAACCAAACTCTTTTAGCTTAGTCAGATCACTATCAGCCCATTGAAAAGGCACAGCTTTAATTACCCCAATAACCGTTTCTTTCCCCTTAACCGTTGTGGCGGCTAAAAATTGGAAATGATTCATTGGTTCTTGATAGAGTTGTTCCCAATACTCATCGGGAACTGCGGTTTCACACATGAATTGTGGCCATAAGGCGTCTAACAGCACCTCCGACTGTTCGATCAAATCAGGGCGCTGTACAAAGCTATAAATGTTTATCGTCGTGATATCGTTCATTAATTTAGACCTGATATTCATATTAATCAGTATTGTAATAAGTAATCAGGAATAGAGCTTAACGAAATATTAAACTTTCGTTATTTGCTACTTTTTTTACTCTAAAAATAAACCAATGAATTTAATGAGAATATTCCGGCCACAATATAAGAGTTTGAATTTATTGATTTAATTAGCAAAACAAAATCAATCAATTGATTTTGATCTGTTAATTATGATACAGATCACATTAATTTATTAATGCTGGTATTATGCCGGTTACGCCTAACTAGACTTCAAATGACTTTCAAACAACAGGAGATAGTCATGAAGCATTTATTGTTAGGTATCTCTCTGATTTGTTAGTCATTTTTCATCATCTATGCTGTAGCGAATGGTTCTGGCGCTAATATTTAAGCAGTTATTAATTCCATTACAGGCGCTGATATCAGTATAGATGTTGATATTCCCGTGTTTCCTAGTCTGAATCTTTGATAATCATTTATCCTTATAGGAGATGGTTCATGAAAAACTTACTGTTAGGTCTATCAATACTTTGCTCTTCTGTTTTCGCAACCTATGCTGCGGCAGATGATATCGATGTTTGTCTCCAAGAAGTCGTTGATCCGATTACAGGCGCTGTTATCTGTTTAGACATTGATTTGCCAGATTTACCTGTTCTGCCAGGTCTCGGCCTTTAATAACTATTTACAATGTTGGAGATAATCATGAAACACTTACTGTTAGCTATCTCAATGCTTTTCTCATCAGCTTTTGCAACCTACGCAGCAGCAGATGATATCGACGTTTGTATCCAAGCGGTGGTTGATCCAATTACAGGTGCTGTTATCTGTTTAGACATTGATTTGCCTGATTTACCTGTTCTGCCAGGTCTGCCACTTTAATCATTGTTTACAGATATAGAGTAAAGACTCCACATATCATCGAGATAATACCGATCAGTCAAGACAGATAATCGGTCAACAAAACTCGTGATAAATAACCATAGCCTCATCAAATTTTTGATGAGGCTATTTTCACTACTTCTTGTAACAATAGTATAACAAAACGATTTGAGCAATTATTTACCAATACAAAAACTAGAAAAAATACGGCCTAACAAGTCATCTGAGGTGAATTCACCCGTAATCTCACTGAGTTCTTGTTGTGCTAAACGTAATTCTTCCGCCAGTAGTTCACCTGAACGAGCCACCACTAACTGCTCATGGCCTCGCGCTAAATGTATCGCTGCGGCATCCAGTGCTTGCAAGTGGCGACGACGTGCCAAAAAACCACCTTCCATATTGCTATTGAAACCCATCGTTTCTTTAAGATGGTCGCGCAGCAAATCAATGCCCTTTTCCTCTCGAGCAGAAAGGCGGATCAGTGGATAACGGGCATCTTCAATAAATTCAATTTGTTCTCCCGTTTTATCTGCTTTATTGCGGATCACAGTGACAGGCAAAGTATCGGGTAAACGGGCCATAAATTCAGGCCAAATATCTTGTGGCTCCGTAGCATCGGTGGTTGTACTATCTAACATAAACAGTACCCGATCCGCCTGCTCAATCTCTTTCCACGCTCGCTCAATACCAATACGTTCAACTTCGTCACTTGCTTCGCGTAAACCTGCCGTATCAATAATATGTAGTGGCATGCCATCAATATGAATATGTTCACGTAAGACATCACGGGTCGTACCTGCGATATCGGTTACAATCGCAGCTTCACGACCTGCTAATGCATTCAATAAGCTTGATTTACCTGCATTTGGACGACCAGCGATCACCACTTTCATCCCTTCACGCAGTAAACTGCCTTGACGCGCTTCGCCGCGAACACGTCCTAAGTCGGCAATCACCTCATCCAGCTTGGCTTCGATTTTACCATCAGAAAGAAAATCAATTTCTTCATCAGGAAAATCAATCGCAGCTTCAACATAAATACGTAAAGTCGTTAATGCTTCAACCATATGATGAATTTGTGCAGAAAAAGCGCCTTGCAGTGAATTCATCGCTGAACGCGCAGCTTGTTCTGAGCTCGCATCAATCAAATCAGCAATCGCTTCTGCTTGTGCTAAATCCAGCTTATCATTTAAAAATGCACGCTCAGAGAATTCGCCAGGGTTAGCAATACGAATACCATCAATGGTTAAAATACGTTTGAGTAATAAATCAAGAATGACAGGGCCACCATGCCCTTGTAGTTCTAAAACATCTTCACCTGTAAAGGAGTTAGGGCCGGGAAAGAAAAGCGCAATCCCTTGGTCAAGCACACTATCATTGACATCACGAAAAGGCAGGTAGTCTGCATAACGTGGTTTTGGTAGTTTGCCCAATACAGTTTGAGCAACGAATGCCGCTTTTGGGCCTGATACTCGTAATATACCGACCCCACCACGACCAGGAGGCGTTGCCTGCGCAACAATCGTATCATTGGTTTGCATAATGTTTCTCTGTCATCCTATAACGAATTAAGGCGGTCATTAAATGGCCGCCTTAATATTATATCGATAGCTGAGCAGAAGGCTCATCTATGATTTACATTATTTCTTTTCTTTCTTATCGCGACTATGTAAACCACGTTTTTCCAGACCACGATAGATAATCTGTTGCTGGATAATAGTCACTAAGTTACTCACGATATAGTACAGTACCAGACCTGATGGGAACCACAGGAAGAAGATCGTGAACACGACAGGCATATAAGTCATGATCTTCTGCTGCATTGGGTCAGTTACCGCCGTTGGCGACATCTTCTGAATAACAAACATAGTCACACCCATCAGCACTGGAAGGATGTAGTATGGATCTTGTGCTGACAAGTCCTGTATCCAACCAAAGAATGGTGCATGACGCAGCTCAACAGACCCCATCAACATGTAGTAAAGGGCAAGGAAGATTGGCATCTGGATCAGCAGAGGTAAACAGCCACCCAGCGGGTTAACTTTTTCTGCTTTATACATCGCCATCATTTCTTGGCTCATACGCTGTTTGTCATCACCAATACGTTCACGCATTGCAGCCAGTTTAGGTTGCAGTAAACGCATTTTCGCCATTGAAGTGTACTGTGCTTTAGTCAGCGGGTACATGATACCGCGGACAATAAAGGTAATAACAATGATAGCAATACCCCAGTTACCGACAAAACCGTGAATGAATTTCAGCAGTTTGAACAGTGGCTGAGAGATAAACCATAACCAACCATAATCAACGGTTAAATCTAAGTGTGGAGCAACATCCGCCATTTCTGACTGGATTTCAGGACCAATCCACAATGTCGATGAATATGTACCCGCACCGTTTGCAGCAATGGTCACAGGCTCACTCTTATAACCAATGATTGCAGCGGTTTTATCAAGGTCGATGGTATAGAAAGTGCTTTTTTCGCTACTTGCAGGAACCCATGCCGTCGCGAAATACTGTTGCAGCATCGCTACCCAGCCACCTTTAGTGGTAATGCTGAGGTTTTTATCTTCAATATCGCTAAAACTATATTTTTTATAGTTAGTTTCATCAGAAGAATAAGCCGCACCACGATAAGTATGTAATGCAAAGTTGCTGCTACCCGTATCACGCTCTTTTGGTAATTGAATAGTCTGTTTCAACTGACCAAAGAAAGCGAGGTTCAAAGCTTGTGCTGTTGGGTTTTGAATATTGTATTCAACATCAACAGTGTAATGGCCGCGTTTTAAGACATAGGTTTTTTGATAAACCACACCGTCTTTATCGGTGAATGTCATTGGAACACGTAGCTCATCTTGGCCATCCTGTAATACAAAGCTAGATTCAGCCGTATTATAAACAGGACGTTGACCATTGTTATTCGCTGGGTTATCAGGGCCATGTTGGCCAATCAGACCACTTTGTGCCTGATAGAGAAAACCTGGTGTAGTTTCTAGTAAGCGGAAAGGATCTTCCGAATGAAGGGTCGCAGGATAGGCTAACAAGTCAGCCTCATCGATATCACCACCACGTGTATTGATGCGTAAATCTAACACATCTGTTTTCACTGTGATCAGCTTACCTTGCCCACTGCTCGTTACAGTTTGGGAATCACTGCTTGGCATATCTGTTTGTTGTGTCGTTTGGACAGTTTTTACATCTTGGGTAACTTTATCGCTTTCCCAAGCCTGCCAGACTAAGAACGAAACAAATAGCAAAGCGATGAGTAGAAGATTGCGTTGCGAATCCATCGTTATAATTCTCTATTATCATCGTTTTTTTTAGGTGGAACAGGATCGTCACCACCAGCGTGTAAAGGGTGGCATTTTAATACGCGTTTCGCTGTTAACCAACTACCTTTTAACATTCCGAACCTGCGCAATGCCTCAATTCCATAATTTGAACAAGTTGGATTAAAACGGCAACGAGGCCCCAATAGCGGACTAATCGCCAATTGGTACCCCCTAATCAGCCCGATCAGGATTTTTGAGCCAAGCGATTGTGCCGACGCCATAACTTACCCAATGCTTCCGTGATTTGCTGGTTATCGAGATTAGCTACCCCTCTCCTTACCAATACCACAAAATCCATTGGAGGTAACTCATGTTGATGCAAACGAAAATATTCACGGGCTAATCGTTTAATACGATTTCGCTCATGAGCTCGTTTAACATTTTTTTTGGCGATGGTAAGACCGATGCGGGGATGCCCCAGCTCGTTTAGGCGACCAAGGATTGTTATCTCTGGGGAACTCGCCCTCTGCGGCTGCTTAAAGACATTATCGAAGTGCCTGGGAGTTAACAAACGTAACTCCCGGGTAAAAGCGAGCGTAACCACTAGAATAGAGGGCTAGCTTTATTACTTAGATGAAACGGTCAGACGAGCGCGGCCTTTAGCACGACGGCGAGCCAGAACCTGACGACCATTTTTAGTGGCCATACGAGCACGGAAACCGTGTGAACGGTTGCGCTTCAGTACGGACGGTTGAAAAGTGCGTTTCATAACGATTTCTACCTAACTTTTAAATTTATTACTGATTCAGTAAACGCGTTGGCAACCAGTGGAAACTGATTTACACCTGTGCCTCTATCGCAACAATATAGAAAGAGGCAGGATTGTAATAAAACATAGGGGGTCACGTCAATGAAATGACGCAATCAAACCACTTTTATTTATAGCCTGGCTGACAGGTTTGCTGACATATACTGTCACAGCGCATAAAGCGGTGTTTTCATTTTAATCACTTACCTAAACGTAAATGAGTCATCATAAAAATCGCTTCGACGCAGTACACAGGGTGGAAGATTATACGGACTCCACCC